>OY282375.1 GCA_958295825.1 uncultured Candidatus Entotheonella sp.
TGAACGATTCCGGCTCCTCCAGGTTGATCGTGTGGCCGGTCTTGGGCACGACGACGAGGCCGGCGGTCGGAATGGCGCGCTTCATGAAAAGCCCCGGCTCCAGGCACGGCTCGTCCTCATCGCCGGTAACGATCAGAGTAGGCACCTGCAACTGCCGCATCTGGGCTTCCAATTCGTACACCGAAGGGCGTTGGCCCTGCACGCCGCGCATCGTCAGGGCCGCACCAGTCGCCGAATGTTCGGCGAGTTGGTCGGCGAATTCTTGCCAGCCGCGCGGGTCCTTGTCCTCAAACTGCACCCGCGTCGGACCCTTGGCATACACGGCAGCCGTGGCCTGCATGCCGTCGTGCTCAATGCGCTGCGCCACCCGAGCCGAGTCCTGTTGGAATTTTTGCCGGTCGCCCGCCACCGAGCCGTAGCCGCATCCCGCCACAACCAGTGACCGCGCCATCTGCGGATAGTTGAGGCCGAAATGCAGGGTAGCGTAGCCGCCCATCGACAGGCCGACCACATGCGCCTGCGGCACCTGCAGCGCTTCCAGAAGCTGTGCGATGTCGTGCATGGCGTGCGCCTGCGAGTAGGCATCGACGTCCGCCGGCACGTCCGACGGCGGATAGCCGCGGGCATTGTACGCGATTACCCGATAACGCCGTGCGAAATAGCGTACTTGTGGCTCCCAGCTGCGGTAATCGCCAGCATACTCGTGACTGAACAGCAGCGGGAAGCCGCTGCCGGTGGATTCGTAGTACAAGCGGGTGCCGTCGTTCATGGCTGCCAGTGGCATGGGCCGGGCTCCTCCCCAGTCAGGATGGCTCAGGAATCAATAACGTCAACCATGCCGTGCAGCTTACATGGCGGGTGCGCGGAAAGTCAAAACACGCTCCCGCGCAACGAGATTGACAGGCACCCTAGCCCTCTGTATAGTCGCCTGCAATCGTTCATGTGTTTGCGATTCCGCGTAAGGAGAACGTCCCATGAGTCTGCGAGCGTTCAGTCCGGCCGCAGGCCCCCATGCCTCCCTCGAATCTGGCTTTGCTCCTTCCTACCCGCTGTGTGCTTTGCGATGGTGTACCTTCCGCTGGCGGCGCTGATAAGCCTGCCCCATCCCGACATTTCGGTTCTTCCGCTCCTTTTCCGGTACGGCATTATTTAATTGAACGCATACCCGCATGCGGCAAAAGCGCGTTCCCTGCGACGGCATAGCCCGACGTGCAGGCCGTGCGGAAAGGCAGCGAGCAATCGCAAGACAGCAACATTGTGGAGACGACACCATGACAAGCACACCTTCTATGACGGCCAGCGACGTGCTCGACTATCTCTTGCAGCAACCTGTCAGCGAAGAGGTTCTGCCCTACGGCGACGGGCGCGGCAACCTCCGACGCCTGATGCTGACGTTCGACTTCAGCCGGGACGACTTGCCACCCCTGGAACTTTACCAACGCCTCAACGCCAACACGCCGGGCGTGTTGTACGAGTCGGTCGACGTCTCGCGCGTCTACGGCCGCTACTCCCTGGCTGTGATCGACCCGCCGGTGCTGGTCGAGGGCAAGGAAGATACCTTCGCCATTCGCGCCCTGAATGAGCGTGGTCAGGCCATGCTGCGGCAACCGCTCGCCAACGTTGACTTCGCTTGTTGCCAGGACATGCGGCGCGGCGATCAGGCGCTGACCGGCACCGTGCCCTGCGAGCGCCGCCCGGTAGCCGAGGACGAACGGCTGCTCCTTAACAACATCTCGCAGATCGTGCGCACGCTGCTGCAGCACTTTCGCTGCGACGACCGCTTTCTGGGGTTGTACGGCGCTTTCGCCTACGATTTTGTACGCCTGTTCGAGCCGTTGCCCGATCGTCTGCAACCCGGCCCGACCCAGGATTTCCGGCTATTCATGCCGGACATGCTGCTGTTTTACGACCACTTGAAGGAACGGGCGACGCTGATCATTTACGATTTTCTGGACAGTTCCGCCTCCACCGCCGACTTGGTGCGCGAGCGGTTGTCCGGCCTACGACCGGCGGACCCGGCGCCCGCCCCCGAACGCCACCGCATACCCCACAAGCTGGAATCCGACACCGGGCGCGACGCCTTCATGGCGGAGGTCGACGAGGCGCGTGAGCAGATGCGCCAAGGCGAGTTTTTCGAGGTCGTTTTGTCGCACAGCTTCATGGGCGAATACACCCGCAGCCCCCTGGATCTGTACCGGCGGTTCCGCACCATCAACCCGTCCCCGTACCAGTTCTACGTCGATTACGGCGACGAGGCGCTGGTCGGCGCCTCGCCCGAGATGTTCGTGCGGGTGGAGGGCGGCGTGGTGCAGCAGCGGCCCATTTCCGGCACCATGCCGCGCGGCACCGACAGCCTCACCGACTATCACAACATGATGCAGCTTCTGAACTCGGAGAAGGAAAAGTCGGAGCTCGACATGCTCATCGACTTGGCGCGCAACGACGTCAGCCGGGTCTGCGAGCCGGGCGTCAGCGTCTCCGACTATCGGTTCGTCGAAAAATACTCGCGCGTCATGCACACGGTGGCACAGGTGGAGGGAGAATTGTCCCCCGGACTATCCGCCTTCGATGCCTTCATTGCCTGCCTCAACGCCGGCACCCTAACCGGGGCGCCCAAGGCTGCGGCCATGGCGTACATCGAAAACCACGAGCACAGCCGCCGCGGCTACTACGGCGGCAACGTCGGCTACCTGACGTTCTCGGGCCAGCTCGACACCGGCATCATCATCCGCACGGCGCACTTGGTGCGACGGCAGGGGGGCGCGGCGCCCGCATACGACGTGCGGGTGCGGGTCGGCTCGACGCTGCTGTTCGATTCGGAACCGTCCGCCGAGTACGCGGAAACCGAGGCCAAGGCAAGGGCATTATTGGAAGCGCTGGACGGCGTCGAGTAAACGGGGGAATTTTCATGAACATCACCATGATCGATAATTTCGACTCGTTCACCTTCAACTTGGTGGATTACTTTCGCCGCCTCGAATGCGCCGTGCGGGTGTACCGCAACGACATCCCGGTGGACATCGTGGCGTCGTCGGAGCCGGACCTGCTAGTCTTCTCTCCAGGTCCGTCGACGCCCGCCAACGCCGGCAACCTGCTGGCCTACATCGATCATTTTCACCAGCATGTGCCGCTGTTCGGGGTATGCCTGGGCCATCAGGCGATGATCGAGTATTTCGGCGGCACGTTGCGGGTGCTGCCGCGCCCCTACCACGGCAAGCAAAGCGAAATCGACCACCATGGCCAAGGCATCTATGAGGACCTGCCGTCGCCGCTGCCCGTAGGCCGCTACCACTCGCTGGTCGGTGACGTGATTCCCGGCGTTTTCGACGTTACCGCTACCTGGGGCGACGTCGTCATGGGTATCCGCCACCGCTCGCTGCCCATTGAGGGCGTACAGTTTCACCCGGAGTCGATTCTGACTATGGAAAACAGCCACGGACTGCGGCTGCTGGGCAATCTGCTGGCCGGAGTGGTCGAGGCGTCTTCGGATCGTTCCTGGGTTCGACACAAAATCACCCCGCCATGACTGACGGTCACGACGGGGCATGGGAAGCGTCTGGAAGTGGCGTAGATTTGCCGGCTAGAGGTTAAAAGGCGGGCTGACCTGGAGCCGGTTTTCGAGTGACTATACGGGATACCCGCAATGGGCAAATCAGCCCCGAGCATCCGATTCCGCTACCGCTTCCCAAGCCTCAGCCAGCGCGACGTTGAGCGTGTCACGCGTGTGTGCCTTCGCATCACGCAAAGCCCTCTTGAGCTTTGACCCACACCGTGCAATCGGGCGACAGATCAGGCGAATAGGGCGGCAAGGTACTCAACCTGCAGTCCCGCGAGCGACAGTCGCTTCGACGACACCACTAACTTTACGAGCACGCAAATTATTGGCCTTGCCTCCGATGTTTGGGCGACCGGGTCTTAGCTCGACTTTGTACAAAATGAGAGGGGACAGTGTGAATAGACCGCTTGCAGCAAACACTGCAGCGACACGTGGGGAATTTCCACGCCCTCGGTGTTAGGCGGGGATGTTGAAAAATGCTCAACCTCCCACAGAGGGTACCGCACCACTGCCGAGGCGTCGATGAACGTCGCGGCTGCTTGTCGTACCAGGCGAGTCGGCGTCCTGACAGGCCGGACGCCAACAGCGCCACGATCGAATACAGACCCAGCAGAGACGGCGTGGTCCGCTCGGTCGCCGCATCCTTGAGGCGGTCGGCCAAGCTGGGCCGACGCTTGCCCTTGAGACACGGGCGTCCCCGCGTACCCGGCTGGCGCTACGGCGGCGCGTCCTGGAGCACCGCATCTAGGCGCAGGGGGCAAACGACGCGGTACGCCTGATCGCCCAGCACGGTGATGGCGGCGGGCGGCTGCCAGCGTCGCACCACCCGGATCCTCTGGCGTGCCCACTGGGCAATCATCTTGTGCCTCAGCTCTAGGCGCTCGCTGACCCTTGATGATGTGGGCGCCGGTACGCTCAGGATGGGCAGGCCCGGCAGCGGCGGTTCCAGGGCGGCGTGATGACCCGAGCCAAGACGATCCAGCGCAGCCCGCTGGTGGTCACGGCGCGCTTGTGGCTCGGTGCCAGCAGGGTCAGTAGCCAGTGACTACCTTTGAGAGCGACCCAGCGAGCCCGGTTGAACCCCTGATGATGGAGGCTGAAGTTTTGCAATCTGACCTGAATATCGTAGAGTACGCGCCCCCTTTCTTCCTAGAGGCGGCTTCTTTCCTATCGTGTGTATGCTGATAACGCTCAACAAGCTTCTCAATGGCTTCTAACTCATTTGCTTGCGACTATTCTCAGATAGTTGTGAAACCGCCTCTAACAAGATTCAAAACAGCACACTACCAGCGGACGCCGTGTGGCGTCCTCCTATGCCACCTCGTAGATAGACGTAAGCCTCGGCTCGTCGCCGTCGACCACCTTGGCGCGGGCGATGTCGACGAGGTGCAGCAGGTGGGCGTGCACCGAATTGGCCGCCGGGTACCACAGGCGCTTGTCGTAGCCGGCGTACATGTCGGGCACGATGTCGGCGATGCGCCGTGCGCCGCCGCGCAGGTGGGAGATGATTTGCTGTTCGCGCTCCTCGCGGTGCGCGATGCACGCCCGTACGTAGCGGTCCGGCTTGGTGATGGCGGGTCCGTGCGTCGGCCAGTAGCGCTCGGCCTGGCGGGGCAAGAGCTTACGCAGCGAGGCCAAGTAGTCCTGCATGGAGCCGTCCGGGGGCGACACCACGCTGGTGGCCCAACCCATCACGTGGTCGCCGGAGAACAGGCAGTTTTCCTCCTGCAGGTGATAGCACAGGTGATTGGAGCAGTGCCCCGGGGTATGAACCGCGGTCATCGTCCAGCCGTCGCCGCGCACCACGTCGCCGTCGCCGAGGCGCTCGTCGGGCCGGAAGTCGAGGTCGGGGCCCTCGCGCTTCAGCTCGGCCGGCAGGTCGTCCCATTCCTTGTCGAACCGCGTTTTCTCTTCCGCCGTGAAGTAGGCCGAAAAATCCACCCGGTCGTGCGGGTCGTAAGCCCGCACCGCGCCATGCGGCCCGAAGCCGTAGGAACGGGCGCCGGTCAGTTCTTGCAGGCGAGCGGTCAGGGACGAATGATCGCTGTGGGTGTGGGTGATCAGGACGTGCGTCACTGTCTCGCCGGGGCCCAGCGCCGCCAGCACGTCGTCGACGTGCGAGGACAGCGGCGGCCCAGGGTCGACCACCGCCACCCTGCCCGTGCCCACGATGTAGGTGCCCGTGCCTTTGTAGGTGAACGGTGTCGGATTGTGGCAAACGACCCGGCGGATCAGCGGCGTCATCCGCATGACGTCGCCGTAGTCAAACGCGCCCATGTCGCGGTAATGCTCAAGTTGCACGGCCATGTCGCTCCTTTCCTGCGTTGCAGGCGTTCATCTTAAGGGCCGCCTTCCGCTGCTGTCAAGAATGCCGCCGGGTTTGCCAACGCCTGTGACTTGTCATCTAATAAGGCGCGTCGGCTCCGTGCAGCGTAACCACCGCATACCTTCCTTTCTCACACAGCGAGGCACCCCATGAAGATCACCAACATCGCAACCTTCATCGTCGATGCCGGTTGGCGGCCCTGGACCTACGTCAAGGTGGAAACCGACGCCGGCATTACCGGCTGGGGTGAGTGCAGCGACGGCAGAGCACCGCACGGCATCGTCGGCACCATCACCGACCTTAAGCCCGTACTGATCGGCCAGGACCCGCGGGCGTTCGAGGCGCGCTTCTGGGACATGGCGCGCGCCACCCGCCAGAGCCCCGGCGGCATCGCGGCCAAGGCGCTGGCCGGGTTGGATTGTGCCTTCGTCGATATCAAAGCCAAGGCGCTTGGCATCCCGGCGGTCGAGCTGTTCGGCGGGCCGATGCGTGACAAAGTGCGCCTTTACTGGTCGCACTGCGGCAGCTCGCGGGTGCGCCATCACGACCTCATCGGCGTGCCGCCCATCGAGACGTGGGACGACGTGACGGCCCTGGGCAAGGAGGTGGCGTCGCGCGGCTTCACTGCTCTGAAGACGAACGTCGTCATGCCGGGCCAGGACGGCACCTGGTACAGCGGCTTCGACGGCCAGACAGGCCCCAACGACGAGATTGCCCCCACGTGGCTGCTGGCGCATATCGAAAAACTCATCGGCACCTTCCGCGATGCCGTCGGGCCGGACGTGGACATCAACCTCGACCTCAACTTCCACTTCAAGCCGGAAGCCTGCACGCGCATCGCGCGTGTGTTGGAGCCGTTCAAGCTTCTGTGGCTCGAAATCGACCGCTACGACCCGCAGGCCCTCCTGCAAATCAAGCAGTCCACGGCCACCAAAATCTGCACGGGCGAAAACCTGTACTACATGCGCGACTACCTGCCGTATTTCCAACTGCACGCCGCCGACGTGTTCATGATCGACGTGCCCTGGAACGGCTTCAGCCAGTCCAAGAAAATCGGCGATCTGGCCGAGGTCTTCCAGCTCAACGTGGCGCCGCACAACTACTACAGCCACATGTCGACCTACGTCAGCGCCGCCCTGTGCGCCACGCTGCCCAACGTGCGCATCATGGAGATCGACATCGACGACGTGCCTTGGAAGGACGAACTGACGACGGCGGTGCCCGACATTAAGAACGGCTACATGACGATGCCCGGCGGGCCGGGATGGGGCATTGAGCTGAATGAGGAGGTGGCGCGGGCACACCCGTGGGACCCCGCCAAATCCGGGTATTCCAAATCGACGCCGCCATCGAAGAGTTTTTAGAGCCCGGTATCGGATTAGATGGCCCGTCAGCCCAACCCCTGGAGGGACAAGCAATCCCTTCCTTTCGAGGGGAGAAGGACCGGGAAATAGAGAGAATAATTCGAGATAGATCCAAAGAAAGTCTGAAGCAGACGGGAAACGTTTCCGCCGTTGGGAAGTCCACAGTCGTGGGCATAGGAGAGCCTCCTCAGGTCAGATTGCAGAACTTCAGCTTGATCCTAGGGAGAGGGCGGGCTGTCGTAGCGGAGGAGGGGTTAAACGCTCAATCCATCAAGCAGCCACTGCGGAAAGCGCACGGGGCGTTGCTGGTCGTTGACACACATGTGTGTGGTGGTGCCGGAGGCGAGGAGTTGCTCCTGACGGGTGACCTCGTAGGCGTAGCAGAGTTGGCGGGATTTCAGTTCCTGCACACGGGTATGTACGACGATCTCCTCGTCGTAATGCGCGGAAGCGGTCAGGCGGCCCTGGAACGCCGTGACCGGGAAGTAGTAGCCGCGGCTTTCCAGCTCAGTGTACGGCATGCCGACCGCCCGCATGTATTCCGAGCGGCCGCATTCAAACCACACCAGGTAGTTGGCGTAGTAGACGATGCCCATCTGATCGGTTTCGGCGTACCGTGGGCGCAGGTGCAGGCTGACGATTTGTGACATGGGTTCGCTTTCCGCTTCACAGGAAACAAGGATCGTTATCGGTCATAGGTGATACGGTAGATGACGCCGGCGCGGTCGTCCGAAACCAGCAGGGCGCCGTCCGGCATGACCAGCACGTCCACGGGCCGCCCCCACGCTTGCGCGCCGCGCAGCCAGCCGTCTACGAACACCTCGTACTCCTCAGCTTGGTTGCCCGCCAGTTCTACCCGCATGACCCGGTAACCGATCGGCGTGCTGCGATTCCAGGAGCCGTGCTGGGCCACGAAGATCTGGTGCCTGTACGATTCGGGGAACATGCTGCCCGTGTAGAACCGCATCCCCAGCCCGGCGACGTGCGGGCCGAGCTTGACCACCGGTGGCTCGAATTCCGAGCACGGTCGCACGCTGCCGTATCTTGGGTCGGGAATTTTGCCCTCGTGACAGTATGGAAAGCCGAAGTGCAGGCCGGCACGCGGGGCGTGATTGAGTTCGTCGGATGGGCGATTGTCGCCCAACATGTCGCGGCCATTGTCGGTGAACCAAAGCTCGCGGGTTTCCGGGTGCCAGTCGAATCCCACCGAGTTGCGCACCCCGTGGGCAAAGGGCTCCAGTTGTGTTCCGTCCGGGTGCATGCGGAGAATGGCGGCATAACGCGGGTCGTCGCTACGCTCACACACGTTGCAAGGCGCGCCGACCGGCACATACATCAGGCCGTCGGGACCGAAGGCAATGAATTTCCAACCATGATGGCGGTCGTTAGGCAGGGTGTTGATGACCACCGAGGGCCGCGGCGGGCGGTCCAATCGGGCCTCAATGTCGTCATAGCGAAGGATACGGCTGACCTCTGCCACGTACAGCGATCCATCTCGGAAGGCAACGCCTGTGGGCAAATTCAATCCGTGGGCAATGGGGACGACGGTTTCGGCCTTGTGGTCGCCGTCGCGGTCCACAACGGCGTAAACGCGGCCCGCGCGGCGGCTGCCTACGAACACGACGCCGCTGGGGCTCAGAGCCATGGCGCGAGCGTTCGGGACGTCATCGGCGTAGAGGCTGATGGAAAATCCGGGCGGCAGATTGAGGGTGTGCAGGGGTAGCTCCTTAGCCCCGACCGCCGCGGCGCATACGGCCACACAAAGGGCGACAAGCACGCCGAGATGAAAGCCAAGGCTGGGGTGTGTTTTCCGTCGCAAAGCTGGCATGGAACCTCCAGAGCGCCGCGGCGCCGGTCGTCAGAATTAGGGCATCGAGGGTTGGAAACCGTTACAGCCATGTTAGCGCGTTCGGTCCGCCGTCCGCAAACTCACGCCGGGCTTGCCTGGCTCCGGGGTCGGCTTGCCAACCGCCGTATGACGGTCCACGCCATGGGTAGGCAGGCCAAGAGGAACGCCACGCCAATCATCAGAAAGCTGTCGCGGAAGCCGGCGGCAACGGCTTCCAGGTCCATCTGCTGTTTGATCGTCTTCAAGGCTCCCCAATCCGCGCTTCCGTCCATGATTCCAGCTTGATTCAGATAGCGCTTCACGTCGTCCAGGGCCGTCGCATGGGTGGGTGCCATGGCGTCGTACTCGTGGTAGCTCACCAATTGGTGCGCGGCGCGACGGCGCTCAAAGAACACGCTGGTCACGGTGACGCCGAGGCTGGCGCCGATGTTGCGCGTGACCCCCATCAGGCCCTGCCCCATGCGCACGTCCTCGGGGGGCAGCATCTGAACGTTGAGCGCTGTCAGGGAGGTGATGGTCGAAAACATGCACGTACGGTACAAAATGATGTAGCCGATCAGCACGCCGGCGGTCGTCAACGTCGTAACCGTGGCGAAACTCAGGAACACGCCGGTGAGCACCATGAACCCGACCATGGCCATGACGGCAGGGGAAATCAGGTCGTTGAGGCGACCGCTGACCACACCGCTCAGGCCCGACACGATCAGCGCCGGCACGATGATCAGACCGGCCTGCAGTGGTGTGAAACCCATCACCTGTTGGAGAAAGATCGGCACCATGAATTGAGCGCCGAAAAGGCCAATCATGTTGAAAAACGCCGTGACGCAGACGTTTCGAAGCCCTGCGCGACGAAACAGCCGCAGATTCACGGCGGGGGAGCGGGTGAACAGTTCCCAAAGTATAAACAGGCCGCCGCCGGACGCAGCACCGATGCCCAAGAGCACGATAGTGGACACGGCGGTGTTGCGATCCCGCACCAGGCTGATCGCCAGCAGCAGCGGCACCAGAAAACCACCCAGGAACATGAGGCCCAGATAGTCGACCGGCTCACGACGCCCCTCTCGTTGCTGCGGCAGCATCAACCACCCCAGCAGCACCGACAGGACGCCGGTGGGCAGGCCCATGAAGAAGATCAGACGCCATGAGAGGTGCTCAAGGAAGTAGCCGCCCAGGGTGAACGAAATGATGTGTCCGGCCGACCAGCCGACGGTGCGCAATCCCAGCGCCAACCCCCGCTGCCGGGCCGGAAACGTCTGCACCAGAATGACCGCCGTCAGGCCCTCCATCGGCCCCAGCGCGATGCCTTGCAATAGCCGGAAAAACACCAGCATGGGAAGATTAGTGGACAGGCCACAGCCAATCGACGAAATGACGAAGCCCGCCATGATGGTCACGAACAGATTGCGGTTTCCCATGACCGCGCCCAACCAGCCCAGAATGGGAATCATCAGCGTGCGGGTGATGAGAAAGCCGGTGGTGACCCATTGCGTGGTCGCCAAGTCCGTACCAAACGCCGCCATCAGACTGGGAATGGCCAAGTTCACGCTGTTGCCGGCGAACGTCTGGGTTCCCCCCGCCACCAGGACGATGGCGGCCACCAGCCACTTGTAGCTCGGCGCTTCGATATCCAACACCAATACGGTAGAGGGACGCGCCCCTTCTACGGCTTCTGCCATCTTTGTTTCTCTTTTCGGCCCGGTTCTGACGTCAAGACACGAGGCAGTGTAACCGAATCAGCGAGGTCGGGTGTCGGTCTCAGAGGGTATTTGCAGGTGTGATGAGATCGGTTCAGAGTAGGGGCCATTAAGCTAAGAAAACCCCACCCTTGAGGCTGCTTAAGGAACACGGGTCAGCAGGGGATAGCACGAGGCGAATCCGCGGAAGGGGGTGTTTTCAGACTGTCCGCACCAGATTCTTGTTGTAATCCTGGGGTTCAGGCCCTCGACAACTCGGGTCAGTACCGTACAGTGGGTGCTGACGCGGCTAGGAATCCCCGAACCGAAAGGACTTCCGCGTGATTACACGGGACAACGAGCGTCGGCTGTAACATCTACCTGTACGCTTGGAACCCGGCCAAATGGAAGTGGGATGACCTGCAAGAGGGAATCGCTTGCGTGAACAGAAACGGCAGCTATAAGAGGCGGTGGGAATGCGGCAACACCAAAAAAGTCGCAATCGGTGATGAGTTCTTATTCGTCTGGCTCGGAGTTGAGCCAAAGGGCCTCATTGGTTGTGGCTATGTGCGTTCAATCCCTTACGAAGAGCCCCATTGGGATCAAGCAAAGAGGGCCAAAGGCATGACTGCACGCTATACGGATATAGTCTTCAGGGTGTTGTCGGAAAGCCCTCTTATTTCGCTGGATGATTTACGGGGCAAGTTTCCCAATTGTAACTGGACCCCACAAAGGAATTGCGTACAGGTCGCCGACAGCATCGGAGCCGGGGTATTGTCCATCCTTCGCGACCAGACAAACCAATGATCACTCTCAACTTCCCCATCTCGCCGCGCTGCACTTCTCCTAACTTCGCGTGTTTAACAATCCCTTTCGCGCCAGTCTTCGAAGTCCAACAGGTTGCGAAGGAAGAGTAGGAGAAATATGTTGATTCGTCTACTCACAACCTTTACCGTATTGCCTGCTAACAGCCTTCGGGTACCCGCTATGTCGGGCTGCTCGCTGAATACAACAGCCGCAGTTAGGGAGACAGCCGGGAAATACGTATTGATTTTGACTATTTTACTCAGTTTCAATTTGCCAGTTGTAGCCGTTGCTTGGGAAAGTGCCGCGCCACTGCGCGACTTGATGGAGGTCAATTCCGCCACCGTGGAAGCAGGCGACGGGGAGGCCGACACGGACACCGGCCTGAACCCCTGCTGGTATCGGGTGGCGGACGACATTGTTACAGCGAGTGGGATGGTTGCACAGACGTATGCCTCACAATGGAGTATGGCAATACGGAAGAGGCAGCTTGTAAGCACAGATGCGAACAAGCGTACAACGCCTGTCTAGGTAAGTAAGACTCTAAACCCTGACCGGCGCGGCGGAGTGTTCGGGCCTGTCGCGCCACATCAGGACGGGGACGGTTTCGCAGAGGTCATCACGATGAAACCGGAGGATACAGCATGACCGAATTATGGCCGGTCGTCGGTGTGGGCGTGGCATTAGCGGGCTTGCAGTGGCGCCTGCACGCCAGCTTGAGCGGACGCTTCGACCGTATGGAGGCGTGCTTTGACCACATGCAAGAGGACCTGACCAGCGTCAAGGAACGCCTGACGGCGGTTGAAACCACCCTCGACTTGCTCATCAAGGGCCTGCACATAGAGGTTAAGGAGAGGGGTTAGTAGAACTTCACAAAAAAAACGCGCCGCCCATCCCCCACATCGGACAAATTCTCTTCGTCATCACGCCACCTCAACTGTAATGTCTTTGCTCTGAGCCCCCGGATGCGTTTCCGTATACGCCCTGAATCATCATCCGGTAGGCGTCTCGGATGTTGTCTTCAAGTTCTTCAAGCGACACGCCCTAGCTGAACACACCGGGAACCTCTTTCAGCTTGCCGACGTATCAGTTGTCATATTCGTCATTCAGCCAATACTCAAAGGTAAAATGTCGTTGCATCGCATGTTCCTCATCCAACGCCAAGCAGCTACACGCTAACCCGTTTGCTCCATTATAACGTCAGATGCGGTCTACAAGGGAGAACACGAAATGGCCACGACACACCTCGACTACGCCAGTCTATTCGCCAAAAACGCGCCCGAAGGGTCAGCAGCGCCCTGGGGCGGATTTCCGACCTACAACTTCGTCGGCGGCCATAACAACCCCGAGACGATACCGGTTGAAGACTTCGTCGAATCCTCCGCCCGCGTGCTGCGGCAGGAAGGCCAGAACCTGGCGACTTACAACATGGAAAGCGGTCCTCAAGGCTACACCGGGCTGCGCGGATTCCTTGTCGAGAAACTGGCTCATTATCGCGGCCTGCGGGCGCCCGACGAAAACATCCTGATCACCTCGGGCTCCAACCAGGGCATCGAACTCATCAACGAAGTCTTGCTGGAACCCGGCGACACCGTCATCGCCGAACTCTTCACGTATCAAGGCGTGGTGGGCCGGTGGCGCAAGCTGCAGGTGAACGTGGTCGGCGTTCCGCTGGACGAAGACGGCATGCGCATGGACGCCTTGGCCGCAACGCTGGCCGACCTTCGCCGCAACGACGTCAGGCCCAAATTCATCTACACCATTCCCACCCTGCAAAACCCCACCGGCACGGTGCTCAGCCTGGAACGACGCCACGAGATGCTGCGCCTCAGCCGGGAATACGGGGTGCCGATCTTCGAGGACGAATGCTACGCCGACCTGATCTGGGAAGGCGAATGGCCGCCGGCCATCTACGGCCTGGACGACAGCCATCACGTGCTGCACGTCGGCTCCTTCTCCAAGTCCCTATCGCCCGCCCTGCGCCTCGGCTACGTCGTAGCGCCGTGGCAGGTGCTGAGCCGCATGCTGGCTTGCAAGACGGATGGTGGAACCGGCGCGTTGGGGCAGATGGTGGTAGCGGACTTTTTCCAGAACCATTACGAGGAGCACATGGACAAGCTGCGGACAAGCCTGAAGGTCCGGTTGCAGACGCTGGCTGACGCCCTCGTCGAGCACTTCGGCTCGTCCGTCGAATTCCATTCGCCGCGCGGCGGCATGTTCCTGTGGGTTAAATTTCCGCCGGAGGTGGACACCCTAAAATTGGCAGGGCCGGCGCTGGAAGCAGGCATTGCATACAATCCCGGACCCGAGTGGGCCGTGGAGCCCGACGCGGCGCGCAACTACCTGAGGCTGTGTTACGCCCTGCCGTCTGAGCAGCTCATCAGGGATGGGATCGCCAAACTGGCGCAAGTCTTCCGACGGGAGGCAGGCATCCCCTGACGGCGCCGACGGTTTGCGCCGCGGGCCGCCGAGGTTATTCGTAAATCATCCATTCCAGCAGATTGTCATCCGGATCGCGGGCATACAGGCTCAACGACGGCGCTTTGCCGCGCTCGCGCCCGCCCGATCGCGGCACCGGGCCTTGGATGATCGTAACGCCTGCTTCCTCCAGCATGCGCTGGCAATCGGTCAGGCTGCCTTCCCACACGAAGCAAATGTCCGTGCAGCCGGGCACCGCCGTCGGGCCTCGCAGCCCGGCAGTAAACCCTTCGGGGTGCACGTTGATTTTCGATTCTCCCACCTGGATCGAGAAAATCGGCATCTCGCCGGCCCGCCATTCCGCCTCGTTGTTGATGGAAAAACCGAGGCGCTTGTAAAACTCAAGCAGTGCCTCGGCGTTTGCTGTCGGCATGGCGATATGATCAATTCCAACAGTTGCCATTGAATCCCCTCCTTTTGCTGCATCGCCTGACCGATCGCAGGGGTTACGTCAGGGCTGCCAGGGCCATCTCCACGTTGTTCATTTCTGCCTCACACGCCGCCAAGCGGTCGCGCTCCTTCTGCACGACTTCCGGGCTCGCCTTGCTGAGAAACTGCTCGTTTGCCAGCTTACGCTGCGAGCCGGCTATGCGGCCAAGAAGCTGATCCCGCTGCGTGGTCAAACGGTCGAGTTCCTTTGTAAGGTCAATCATACCCGGCACATAAACTTCGACACCGCCCACCACGACGGTGGCGGCATCCGGGGTGCGCTGCACGTCGGGCGCGATGTCAACGGCATCGAGGCGTGCCATGTTCATAAGCAGGTCGGTCACGCTGCGCAGCGTCTCGGCATCGTCATTATTGGCCCGGATGCGGGCGGAGACCCGGGCTTTCGGCGGGATCGTGTACTTGCTGCGCAGGTCGCGTATGCCGCGTACGACTTCCTGCAGAAACGCGATGCGCGCCTCGATAGCGGTGTCCTGCCAAACCGCCTCTGGGGTGGGCCAAGGGGCATGGATCAGCAGCGACGAAACCGCTAACGGCTCGTGGATACCACGCCGCGGCGCCTGCTCGTTGAGGGCTTCCCAGAGGCGCTCGGTCAGGTGCGGCACAAATGGGTGAAAAAGACGCAACACCTGATCAATGGCCACCGCCAGGACCTGCTGCGCGACGTCGGACTGAGCAGCGTCGCGCAAGCGCGGCTTGATGAATTCGAGATACCAATCGCACAACTCATTCCAGAAGAAGTCCCGCGCCGCCCATAGCGCGGCCGCCGGGTTATAGGATGTCAGGTGGCCGTTCACGGTCTCGACTGCGTGGGAAAGCCGCGACAGAATCCAGCGGTCTGCGATGGCGAGGTCATCGGCATTCAAGGGCTGAAAAGCAACATTGGTCAGATTCATGAGAGCAAAGCGCACTGCATTCAGCAGCTTGTTGCAGAAATTGCGTCCCGCCTCGAAGCGCTCGCTCACCAGCTTGGCAGCCGGCACGCCGGGCATGGTGCCGAGAACGTCGAACTCCTTCCCCGTCGCCGGACACAGGTAGGTAAAAATGCTCTGCCCGTGCTGCGCCGTAGCCAAGTCGATGAGGTCACCCGTGTACGGCGAGATCGCCTGCACCGGCAGGCGGATATCCTGCATGCCGGTCTGCATGTCGCACAGCACGTAGCGCATGGCGTCGGCACCGTAGCGGTCGATGATGTCCACGGGGTCGATGCCGTTGCCTTTGGACTTGCTCATGCGTTCGCCCTTGCCGTCGAGGATGTTGGCGTGGATGAACACGTCGGTGAACGGCACGTCGCCCATGTTGTAAAGGCCCATGATGACCATGCGGGCTACCCACAGGGTGATGATGTCGCGCCCGGTGACCAGACATGAGCCGGGGTAGTAATAGGACAGGATGTCGGGAAAGCCGTTCTGGCTTCGCATGGGCGGCTGGCCTGCGTTGCCCACGGCGGTTTCCGGGTCGGGCCATCCGAGGGTGCTTTGTGGCCACAAACCGCTGGAAAACCAAGTGTCAAGCACGTCCGGGTCCTGCGTCAGACCCTGATCGGCGCACGTCTGGGCCAACGCCGTCTCAGCTTCGAGGTCTCGCAGGCAAGCCATGACTTCCACTTCGCTGCCCGCGGCGAAGGATTTGGGTAGGTCGCGTGCGTCGTCGGCAGTTTGCAGCACGACGTTCGTCCCGTTGGCATCGACCAGACGCAAGCACAGGTCGCCCCGCTCGAGATGCGGCGTGAGCGCGCTCAAAACGTCCTGCAGGGTGCTGCCCGTGAACGTGCCGGCCCACACCGGAATGCGATGCCCCCACCAAAGCTGGCGGCTGATGCACCAATCCCGTTTTTCGCCCAGCCATTGCAGGTACGTGTTGCCGTAGCGTACCGGGTCGGGATGGAAACTGACGTTGCGGCCGGTCGACGAGCGCCAAGCGCCCTGCGCCGCATCCATCGCCGCCTGCGCCAGGCCGGGTGCCGAAAAGGCATTCGGCGTGCCGCGCCCGCAGACGATACCGCCGTCAACGTCCCCCATTTTGACGAACCACTGCCTGGAGAGATACGGCTCGATCGGCGTCTTGGAACGATCCGAGTGGCCGATCTCGATATCACGCGCCTCCCTGGCTTCCAGCAGGTCGCGCGCCTGCAAATCCGCCACTACACGCTCGCGGGCCATGAGGCGGTCCAGACCCGCGTAGGGCCCGGCGTTGGCGTTCAGGGTGCCGTCTTCGTTGAGGATATTGATGCGGTCGATTGCGTCCTGGTGCCGTGTCCACACGTCATGGTCGTTCGGGTCGTGCGCCGGGGTGATCTTCACGCAGCCGCTGCCGAGCTCGGGTTTGGCCCACTCGTCGCAAATCAGCGGCATGGGGCGGTCCAGCAGGGGCAAGCGCACCTGGCGGTCCTCCTGAGCCATGCGGACCAAGGCGAGCAGTGTGGGCAGATGGCTGGCCTGCCGCTCTTCGAGTCGCGCCACCTCCGCCGTCAGAGTGGCCTGCTCGCGTGGCGGCGCCTGCGCCAAGCGGTGCCGCGTCTCGGTAATGCGGGCCGCGAGAACGCCCGCCGGGTCGGGATGACAGGCCACCGCGGCGTCGCCGAGCATGGTCTCCGGGCGCGTCGTGGCTACCACCACATGGGTCGGCTCGCCCGGCTGCGGGTCCACGACCGGGTACCGCAGATAGTAGAAATGGCCCTGCACGGTCTCATAAACAATCTCGTCATCGGCGACGGCTGTTTGGAGTTGACAGTCCCAATTGACCAAGCGATGACCACGGAAAATCAGGCCGTCGCGGAACATCGCAAAGAACGTCCAGCGCACGGCATGCGCGCACACCGGGTCCATGGTGAAGCGCTGGCGGTCCCAGTCGCACGAGCAACCCATGCTCTGCTGTTGCTGGACGATGCGCTTCTGGTACTGATCTTTCCACTCCCAAATGCGTTTTTCCAGCCCGGCGCGCCCCACGTCGTGGCGCGTCCTGCCCTCCAGCTCCAGAAGACGCTTCTCCACGACGGCCTGGGTAGCGATGCCGGCGTGGTCGGTGCCGGGCATCCACAGCGCGTTGTCGCCCATCATGCGGTGCCATCGAGTCAGCAGGTCCTGCATGACGTTGTCCATAGCATGACCCATGTGCAAGGCGCCGGTGACGTTGGGCAACGGCATCATGATGACGTAAGGATTCGGATTGTTATCCGGGAATGCTGCAAACGCCTTGGCATTCAGCCAGCGGGCGAATATATGCTTTTCGATCTCCGCGGGCTCGTATTGTTTGGGTAGCTCACTGGACATGGAACCGCCTTCCTTGAGGTTGGAAACCGTAGTGGAGTTTGGCTTGATCACCCGCTGGCGGTCGCCGGCAGGTCCTGTCAGGGCTGGAAAGCCGGGGCATTCTAGCCGTGACGAAACAAGCACGCAACTCGCCGGAGCCTCCCGGGACGGCGTTAGTGACGCCTTTGCCAACAGCTTGCAGTGTATATATGAATGTGCAACACTTACCACTCAGCTTTAGAGTCTGTTCCTAAAGTCGGTACATTTTCAAAGCAGGCAGGATGTTCACCGATTGCAGGGTGTTTGACGCCAAAAAGCGCCCTGGAAATGGTGGGTGTTTACCCGATGCCGGCAAAATAACAGAGCTAGTTCGGACTTATAGAACAGACTCTTACATTTTGATTAGTACAAACCCCTTCGATTCTAGGCGCCTTGGCGTCGAATCGTTGCGGGTCGTGGTTTCGCCGAACGTCGAAGGTGGGCGTAGCTCAGCTCGGTAGAGCACTGGATTGTGGCTCCAGTGGTCGTGGGTTCAAATCCCATCGCTCACCTTCCACCAACGTACTTTTGTTCCTCAAGGCGTGCCCGTATTGTCGGGGTCGGGCCGCATTGCGGGATGCGGCACCTAGTGAGTCTAAAACAAGAACTGGGCCGCTAGCTCAACTGGTAGAGCAACGGACTCTTAATCCGTCGGTTGAAGGTTCGATTCCTTCGCGGCTCATCATCGGCTGCCTGGTGAAATTGGTAGACACGCTGGCCTTAGGAGCCAGTACCCTCACAGGTGTCCGAGTTCGAGTCTCGGGGCAGCCATTCCAAGACACCCGCGCAGAGAGGGCAAGCGAGTCATTGGGAATATCCAGCGATGAAAGTTGAGGTCGAGCAGACAAATCCTTGCGAACGGCGTTTAACGATCGAAATGCCGGCGGAGCGGGTCCAGCGAGAAATGAACGCGGTCTACGGGGGCCTTCAAAAGCGCGTCAAAGTCCCCGGCTTTCGGCAGGGCAAGGTCCCCCGGTCCATCTTGGAAAACCACTATCACCACAGCGTTGAACAGGAAATCCTGCAGAAGCTGATTCCCGAAGCGCTTTCCGAAGCCATGACGCAAGAGAACTTGCAGGCGGTTGGCGAGCCGCAGATCGACCATGTCGACTTGGCCAAAGATCGCCCCTTCCAGTTCGTGGCAACCACGCAAATTATCCCCGAAATTGTGCTGTCCGATTACAGTTCCTGGACCTTCACCCGGCACGTCCCGCCCGTTACGGATGAGCAACTCGAACAGGCGATGCAGCAATTGCGCGAGCGCCATGCGGAGTTGCGCACAGTGCGGGGCCGGGCTGTGCGTGAACACGACTTTGTGATCGCCAGCTACCAGGGTTCTTTTGAGGGCTCTGACATTCCCGCCATACACGGCACCAACGCGACACTGGAAGTAGGCGCTGGGCAGGTGCTGCCGGAGATCGAGCACGGGGTTGTCGGGATGATGGAAGGCGAGGAAAAGAACATCCCGATTACGCTCCCTGAAGATTACCGAGACGCCGCCTTGGCGGGCAAAATCATTGAAATTCGCCTCACGGTGGTTGAACTCAAAGAGAAAGTCTTGCCAGACCTGGATGACGAATTTGCGCGCGCCTACGAAGACACCGACTCGTTGGACTTCTTGCGGGAGCGTCTGCGGTCCGATGTCGAAACCGCCATCGGCGAGCGCGCCGACACCGAGGTGCGGGCGGACATTCTCAAACGGTTGGTGGACGAGAACACCTTCGAAGTGCCAGAGGTTCTCGTGCATGACCAGATGCGCCGAGCTTATCTGCAAGGAATGCGTGCCGTGAAGGGCGGCCAATTGGACGAGAGCGATTTCAACGTGGACGTGGCAGCTTTGGATGAAACGTTTAGCACGCAGGCGCGCGAGGTGGTGCGCGGGCAGTTGATTTTACGACATATCGGCGTCCAAGCCGGCATAACTGTTACACCGGAAGAAGTGGATGCCGAGATTGCCAGGCTGGCAAGCCGCGTGGCACAAAATCCGGAGGCCCTGAAGCAGACGCTGCAGCGTAATGGCACCCTGAATGGTATCGAAAGCGGCCTGCGGGACGATAAAATCTTCGTGGCCATCCTGGCCGACGTGCAGGTGTCCGACAGTACCGCCGAACGGGAAACCACGACGGAAACGTCAGGGACTTAGCCGACGCGGGAACGTCGCAAACGGAGGAGGCAAGGAAAGTACATGGCGTTGATACCAATGGTAGTCGAACAGACCAATCGCGGCGAGCGCGCGTATGACATTTACTCGCGGCTCCTCAAGGACCGCATCATTTTCATTGGCTCACCGATTAACGATGTGATCGCGAATCTCATCATTGCGCAGCTGCTCTTTCTGGAAGCAGATGATCCCGACCAAGATATCGCCTTTTATATCAACAGCCCTGGGGGTTCAGTCACGGCGGGTTTGGCAATCTACGATACCATGCAATACATCCGTCCCGACGTATCCACCATATGTATCGGCATGGCGGCCAGCGCCGCGGCCCTGCTGCTGACGGCCGGACGTACCGGCAAACGGTATGCCCTGCCGCATTCGACCGTCATGATTCATCAGCCCATGGGAGGCATGCAGGGGCAGGCCACCGACATTGAGATCCACGCCCGCGAGATTCTCCGTGTGCGCAGCGTGCTCAACGACATTCTGGTACGCCACACGGGACAGCCGCAGAGCAAGATTGAGGAAGATACCGAAAGGGACCGCTTTATGACGCCGGAAGAGGCACGGACCTATGGTCTCATTGATGAGGTGATCGTGGCGCGCAACGGCAAGGCAGTGGCGCTGCGCGACGGGACGGCAGACAATTCGGATTCGGCGTCCTAGAGGCTGGCTGCACGACATTCCATGGCATTGGAGGGCGCTGGATGCCACGCAAAGACACGCAGAGTGACAAGCTGCGATGCTCATTTTGCGGCAAGAACCAGGATGAGGTGAGGCGGCTTATCGCTGGCCCGACCGTGTATATCTGTGACGAGTGTATTGATCTATGCAACGACATCATTCTCGAAGAAGGGGCAAACGAAAAGACTGCAGTCATGCAGCACTCGTTGACTCCCAAGGAGATCAATCAGCGGCTCGACGAATACATCATCGGCCAAGTGCAGGCCAAGAAAGTGCTTTCGGTGGCGGTTTACAACCACTACAAGCGCATCGAGGCGAACGCGGGTTCGGATGACGTTGAGTTGCAGAAAAGCAACGTGCTGCTCATCGGTCCGACCGGTTCCGGCAAGACATTGTTGGCGCAAACGCTGGCCCGTATTCTGGATGTGCCGTTCACCATTGCGGACGCCACCACGCTGACCGAAGCGGGCTACGTGGGGGAAGACGTCGAGAACATTATCTTGCGCTTATTGCAGGCGTCTGATTACGACGTGGAACGTGCCGAGCGGGGCATTATCTACATAGACGAGATCGACAAGATCAGCCGCAAGGCCGAAAACCCTTCCATCACGCGCGATGTCTCCGGCGAGGGCGTGCAACAGGCCCTGTTGAAGATCATTGAAGGCACCGTAGCCAGCGTACCCCCGCAGGGCGGCCGCAAGCACCCGCATCAGGAATTTCTGCAGGTCGATACCACGAATATCCTTTTTATCTGCGGCGGCGCGTTTCACGGGCTGGAGAAGATCATTGAACAGCGTATGAGCAAACGCACCATGGGGTTTGAAGTCCAGCTCTATTCCAGAAATGACGAACCGCTGGGTGAAATCCTGTCGCGCGTGCAGCCCGAGGATCTGCTCAAGAATGGACTCATCCCAGAATTCGTGGGCCGCCTGCCCATTGTGGCGACGCTTGAGGAACTCACCGAGGACGACTTCGTGTGTATCCTCACGACCCCTAAGAACGCTCTTGTCCGGCAATATCAGAAGTATTTCGATTTTGAAAAGGTGGCCCTCACGTTTACCGACGAGGCGCTCCGGGCTATCGCCCAAGAAGCGTTGCGCCGTAAGACCGGCGCCCGCGGGCTGCGGTCAATCCTGGAAGAAGTGATGCTTGATACAATGTATGAACTACCTTCCCGGCACGACATTCAGGAGTGCACGATCACCCACGATGTGGTCACGAAACGTCAGCAGCCGGCGCTATTTTTCAAGCAGGCCAGCTAGGGTCGTGGACATTTCATCTGGACCACTGGGCTGTCTGTAATCGGCGGAGAATCCAACCCCAATCAACAATAGCCAAATGGGAATGACGTACGCCACGAACGATCATCAGACCCCGGACGAGCCGCAGAGACAATCGGGTGTCCCTGAAGCCGGCCTGTGGATGGCCCGTACCGGAGCCCCCAGGGTGCAACTTGCCCGAGGAATTCGGGCTGTGAACGCGGCATGTCGATTGCGAGTACGTGCTTGTTGACGGCACCCTCGTGCGGCTCCACCCCGTAGCCAGGCGGTCGGTCGCTCGTGCGGTGGCCCAGGCACCCAGATCAGCGTGAGGGGCGACGCCGTGGGCAGTTCGTACTGCTGCCGGGCCAGCGTCACGATCCGCGCAATGCGTCGCTGCTCGCCGCCGTCGAATTCGAGGCGCTGATTGCGGACAAAGCCTGCGACAGCAACGAGTTACGCGTCCAGTTTCAAGCTCGTGGCGTTACGGGGGTGATTCCTCCCAAGTCGAACCGCGTCGAGGTGATCGAGTACGACTCGGAGATGTCCAAGTGGCGGTGTTTGGTGGAGAATTTCTTCCGCAAACTCAAGCCCTTCCGTCGCCTTGCGATGCGCTTTCGAGAAGTCCGACGTCAGCTACGCCGCGATGATCTTATGCGGTAAGTTCTCGCTTGGCACTTGCCTAAGTGTCCACAGGCCCTAGGATAATGCGAAAGGAGACGACAATGGCGGAATGGAGGGTACGGGCGCTGACTGGCGGCTTGGTCATTGTGACGTTGGTATTAGCCGGTTGGGTGCTACCGGCGGTGGCGCACGACATGCAGGATGATGTCCGCCGGATCGCCGTGGTGTCCGCCTTTGCGCCGGAGATGACGGTGCTGCGGGGAGATATGGACAGTGCCAGGGTGCACTCAATCAACGGCGTCGAATTTGTCGCCGGGACTCTGGAAGGACAAAACGTCGTGCTGTTCCTGAGCGGCATCAGCGTCGTCAACGCGGCGATGACGGTGCAGCTGGCCTTGGACCACTTCACGATCGACCGGATCGTTTTCTCGGGCATTGCGGGCGGCGTTGATCCGGCGTTGCACATCGGCGACGTGGTGATCGCCGACCGTTGGGGGCAGTATCTTGAGACGCTCTTTGCTCGGGAGGTCGAGGGCGGGTGGGCCAAGCCACCGTTCTTCGACTACCCGTTCGCCAATTTCGGCATGATGTTCCCGCGCTCGGTCACGGTGCAGAGGGCCAGCGCCGAGGCGCCCGAGACGCGCTTCTGGTTTCCGGTGGATGATGCGCTGCTGGCCCATGCCCGCCACGCGGCTGCAGAGGCGGTGCTCGACCGTTGCCAAGCGGATGGCGCCTGTCTGCAGCGGCCGCCCAAGATCATCATCGGCGGCCCTGGGGTGTCGGGGGGCGCCTTTATCGACAACGCGGCGTTTCGCGAGTACACGTTCAAGACGTTTGGCGCCCGCGTGTTGGACATGGAAAGTGCCGCCGTGGCGCACGTGGCCTATGCGAACAACGTGCCGTTCATCGCCGTCCGCAGCCTGTCCGATCTGGCAGGCGGCGGACAAGGCGAGAACGAAATCGAGGTTTTTTTGGGCTTGGCGGCGGGCAACTCAGCGACAGTCGTGAAGGCATTGTTGCGAGGGATGCCGGAGTAGGTCGGAGCTCAGCAAGGTGAGGTCTGATCCAAAGTTGCTTTCGGAGACGGAATTTCCTAGGGCCTGTTGACATTCATATAGTCCATCGTCTGTAATTGAGGGGAATTCAACCCCCGATCCAGATCAGCCAAGGGGAGGTGGACACGTGGCGCGAAGAATCCTCAGCGACTCGCAATGGGCGTGTGTGGCGCCCCTACTACCTGGAAAGAACGGCGACCCCGGACGCTCCGCAAGAGACAATCGGGAGTTCCTCGAAGTCGTCCTGTGGATGGCTCGCACCGGAGCTCCATGGCGCGATTTACCCAGCGAGTTCGGGCTGTGGAACTCGCTGTTCCAACGTTTCCGGAGGTGGACGCACAAAGGCGTCTTCGAGCGAGTTTTCAAGGAATGATCAGCCGCTGCCGACTTCGAGTACGTGCTGATCGACGGCGCCATCGTACGACTCCATCAACACGGCGCCGGGGCTAAAGGGGGATCCGAGCCAAGCCGTCGGTCGCTCGCGGGGTGGCCCAAGCACGAAGATCAGCGTGAGGGTCGACGCCCTGGGCAATTTGGTGAAATTCGTCCTGCTGCCGGGCCAGCGCCACGACCTGATCGGCGTTCCTTCTTTGCTTGATGGCGCCGAGTTGAAAGAGCGGGGTGCGACGGCGGTGATTCCCCCCAAGTCGAATCGCGTTGATGAGATCGACTACGACGTGGAGATGTACAAGTGGCGTCATCTGGTGGAGAATTTCTTTTGTAACCTCAAGCACTTCTGTCGTCTTGCGATGCGTTTTGAGAAGATGGACGTCAGTTACGCCGCGATGATTCATACGGTGAGTTCTCGCTTGGCGCTTGCCTAAATGTCAACAGGCTCTAGTTTAGGGTCTTGTCTATAAATCATCATATGGCTTGTTCTTTTCTCATCATCAACGTTTGAGAAAAGGAGTGAGCCGTGAACATCTGTGGAACCACAGGATATCTGGCAGTTTTGCCAGCATTTCTGTGTTTTTGGTTTGTGCCAGAATTCCTGTGTAACATGGCAAGGGCTTTCGTCTCGCTCGGTGAATGACGAAAGCCCGCCATGTTAGACGCTGCAGGCAGTCCAAATCTGACGTGTTTGTCTGTTTGAAGGAGGCGTGACGTGAAGGTTTTCGTTTCGTTGTTCTGGGCGTAGCCCACGTTGGCCCTAAAAGCCTTCTCGATGGTATCCCAGGTAGGGCCCAATGCCCGTATGGTCAGCTGCGTACGCTTGGCAACGCCCACAGGCGATACCGCCGCCGCTTTCTAAGTTCGGCCCTGCAAGTCTTGCAGCTCATCACCCATCAGGGGGATTAGAAACCTGTTATGATGATCAACGGCGTCCGCGTGATAACGACCCCAAGGCGCAATCTCGTCAACGCGACTACCATGGGGATGATTGTCTGGGGCACGCTATTCTTTTGTGAAGTGAACCTCAACGGGTTAGGCCTATGAAATCTACCGAATTCCCTGCGCTTTACCAAGCTTAGAATACCGCAGCAATAAAGGCACAATCGTCATACATGCGAATGCTGAAATTTCAATATGGCCTTCTTGTGATAGCCGCAGCACTCTCTTTCTGGTTTGAGAATTCACCCAAGATATACAACCCTTAGTATGATATTCATGACATCATTCATCGTACTTCTAATTTATACCTCCTTCAGACAGCCCGAGAGGGAATGGTACACTTCACGTGCTCTTGCCGAATCAGTCAAAACGTCAACTTGGCGCTACATGATGTGTGCTACGCCCTTCGAAAATTCTAAGCAGCTACATGAAGCTGAACAAAAATTCGGAACGGAATTACAAGTCGGAATTACAAGTTACAGGCTTAATAGCACGCCCTGCCCTGTGCCGCGCGCAACCATGCCCGGCACGTCGAATCCCTTGCCATTCAGAATGTCTTCAACCGTCCGTAGCTGCATACGGGGGTATGGCCGCGCAAACGTGGACTGGGTATCTCCTGCCTCAGCCATGAAGCGATGGAAGTTACGTTCCTTCGTTACGCCCAATGGCTCCAGGATAAGCAGGCCGACCCTCAGCGCCGCGTCGTTCTCCAACACGCCTCGCAGGGCGCGTCGCGTGGCAATACCGACGTTCTTGCCGCCCTTCACCTCCATCGCCATGCTTTGCAGGTCGTCCACGTTCGGCATAGCGAAGTACAAGCGTCCGTCGATGCCGCCGTCTGCCGTGCGCCGCGTTGTCACGAAGCCGTCCACGGTTTCGACAGCCCATTTCTGGAAGGGGTAGGGATCACGCTTCCACAGGTCGCGGGCGCCTTCCAGGGTGCGCGGCACGCCGTCAACTTCAAAGTCCTTGCCCGCCACCAATCGCAGGCGGTCTTGCAGGCGCACTTTCGCCACGCGCTTGACGGCGTGAATGGCGATGTCGATACCGACCCAGCGCCGCCCCAGTCTGTGGGCAGCCTCCAGCGTGGTGGCGCAACCGCAGAACGGGTCGAATACCACGTCGCCTTCGTTGCTGCTCGCCTTGATGATGCGCTCAAGCAGCGCCAAGGGCTTTTGCGTCGCGTAGCCCATGCGTTCACGGGCGCGGCCAGACAAGTTGTCAATATCGTTCCACAAATTCGTTGCAGGTCGCCCGCCAGAGAGATAGGTCTTGCGATCAGGGCGCCCCGTGCCAGACCCTACAAGTCGCCCCTCTCTGTCCAACGCCCGCAACTTGGCGGGCTTCATACGCCACCCCCATCTTGGGACATATCCCTTGTATTCATACACAAGGTTCGGCCTTTCTCCCATTGATGCCGTGCGTATGATTTCGTGAAGTCTGTATCTGCCCTTCTCGTCTTCAGGTCTGTAAAAGTCGGACACCTATTTCTCATCATGAGGCACATACACCGGATTCCACGTCCTAGCAGATGTCTTGGAAGAGGACAAGATGATGTCTCTCACCTGCCCAAAGCCTTTGGAATCGTTATGAGAACTTGTGCGTCGCGTTGTATTCCTGATTCGAGTTGAAGGGCGGGTCCAGGTAAATCAGGTCCACGCTGCCCAGGTTCACGTGATCTCGCATGATCGTGAGGCAGTCGCCGTAGTAGAGCCGGTTCACGCGAAGCATCCACGGATGAAGCCGCCGAACGGATCGACATTCTTGCGTTCGTTGTACTTCCAGCAGGCTTCGGCGACGTACAGCAGGGTATACGGTACGCCGTAGTGGTGATGCGAGCCGTACCAGGCGCGCTTGAGCAAAGACCAGAAGCCCTCAATCGTGTTGGTGTGAACCGAGCCTTCGGCATAGGCCGTGCTGTGGTTGATAACGGCGTGCTGCATGAAGTTCTTGACGCCGCCATAGCCCTTCCATTCGTCCGTCATCAGCAGCGAGCCGGCGGGTTCCACGTTGTCCTTGATGAACTTGAGCAGGGGCTTGCCGCCCAGATAGGTTTCGTCGGCTTCGATGATGCCTTGGAGCAGGTGACGCTCGCGGTTCACCATCGCAACCCGAATGCGGGTTTGCATGTACCCTACGGTTTGTTGCCTCACGTCCAGATCACGGGCAAGCTGGCAGCTCGACAGGCTTTTCTTGGCGTTCGCCATCAAGCCGATTGCCAGGAACCACTTTTGCAAAGGGACTTTGGTCTTTTGCATGATCGTGCCGGACAGGACGTTGAAGCTGGACTTGCAAGCGTGGCAATTCCAACGGCCCACCTTGTCCAGTTCGTTCTTGCGGGCCACCTTGTCGCTCCTGCAATGCGGGCAGGTCGGATTATCCCCCCAACGGACGGTTTCAAGGTGTTCAAGGCAGGATTCTTGCGTCGGATACTTGCTGAAAATACTGATCAGGTTCATGGCGTCACCTCCTAAAGAGAAGGGACTACCCTATGTCTGAATTGTCAAGCCTGTAACTTGTAATTGCGATGGCGATATAGTTCGCCCTACACACCGGTCTCGACTTCCCCTGCGAAGAAGGAGCACGTCATGGACACAGGCAACGATACCAAATTCGGAATGACCCGACGGGATTTCGTCAAGACCTCCTCAGCCTTGGCGGTCATGACGACCCTTGGCGAGTCGCTGGTTGAGCATACTCAAATCGCGCAGGCGCAAACGTCTGACAACGGGGAAGGGCCGAAGGTGCAAACGGTTCTGGGGCCAATTTCGCCGGACGATCTCGGCGTCACGCTCATGCACGAGCATGCGCCGGTCATCGACTGGTCGGAACTGTACGGCCATCCCATCGCTCCCATTGAGGGCGCGTTCCGGCAGCAGGTCGTTGACCAAGCGGTGAGCGGCTTGCAAACCTTTTACGATCAACTCGACGGCTGGGCCAAAAACGGCACGCTCGTCGAGGTGACGCCGATTCGGGTGGGCCGCTACCCCCACTTGATTGTCGACATGGCCAAGCATAGCCCGGTCCATGTCGTCGGCTGCACCGGATTCTGGGGTGAGGCGCTGGCGCCCATGCACCTGTGGGCCGCCGCCATGCTGGTGCAACCCGACGGCATCGAACAGGTCACGCGACTCTACGTGAAGGAAATCACCGAAGGGATGGAAGACCCGTACGGCGAACCCGGCACCGTCTTCACGGACGTCAAGGCCGGGATCATCAAGATCGCCACGAGCACCTATCTGACCGCCCTGGAGCGGCGCGCCAATACCGCGGCGGGGCTGGCCTGCATCGAAACGGGCTGCCCGATCAGCGTCCACACCACCAACGGCGGCGGCCTGGAGATGGCACAATTACTGCTGTCGCTGGGCGTCAGCCCGCAGAAAATCATCATCGGGCATCAGGGCTACAAGGACGACCGCGAAAACGTCCAGGCGACGGACTACCACAAGCAACTGGCCGACCTGGGGGTGTGGGTGCAATTTGACCGCATCGGCTACCCGAACTATCCGGTGGAAGACCGCGCCGAGTATATCCGGCCACTGCTGGACGCGGGCTATGAGGACCAACTCCTCCTGAGCCACGACACCGTTCCCTATTTCTACCGGACGTTCTGGCAGGAGGAAAAGCGCGAATCAGATTGGTGGCTGTTCAAGGAAGACCCGTGGACGCTGATCTTGTCGGAGGTGGTGCCGAAACTGAACGAGGCGGGTATCACGAAACGGGTGGTCAGCAAGATTTTGATCGACAATCCGAAGAAGGTCCTGGCGTTTTGACGCCAGGGCGAAGACCCTGAAGAGCCGCGCGCCGTAGTACCCGGCTCTTCAGAACTCATCTAACTCTTCACTGCCCCCATGCTGAGGCCGCGGATGAAATAGCGGCTGAGGAAGGCGAACAGGGCCAACAGGGGCAGGCAGATCATGGTCGAACCCGCCATCAGTTCTCCCCAGTTCGCGTCGTAGGCATCGTCGATGGAAGCGAGGCCGTAAGGCAGAGTCTTGAGCTCATCGGAGGTGATGAGGATGAGCGAGAAGACGAAGTCCGACCACGACAGCACGAACGCGAACAGCACCACCGTCAGCACGCCGGGCAGGGTAAGGGGCATGATGACCCGGTAGATGGCCTGCAGGCGGGAACAGCCGTCGATGAAGGCCGATTCCTCCACCTCGAACGGAAAGTTCTTGAAGAATCCCCACATCAGCCACACACCAAGCGGCAGCGTGAAGGTGCTGTGCGTCAGGATGAGGCTCAGACGCGTGTCGTCGAGGCCGATCTTCACCAGGAAGATGTAAATCGGAATGGCCAGCAGCAGGGCAGGGAACATGTACGCGAAGAGCATCGCCCGCACCATGAGCATCATGCCCGGCAGGCGGCTGCGCACCAGGGCGTAGGCCATCGGCGTCACCACCGCCACGGTCAGCACGGTGGTGCCAACGGCGATGAGAATGCTGTTGACGTAATACGTCGGGAAGTCGGTCAGGCTGAGGATGGTCTTGTAGCCCTGCCACGAATACGGCCCCGGCAGCAGCAGCGGCTCGAACAGCGAGCGCCCGGCGCGCAAACCCGAAATGACCATCCAGTACATCGGAAACAGCGAGTACAAGATCACCCCGACGAAGAGCAGCCCCAGGAAAACGCGGCGGATTACAACCCAGTTCGTTTTGCGCATTTAGTGCTCCTCCAGCGGAAACACCCAGAAGTAAATCCAGATCAGCAGGGCCAGGAACACGAAGATCGACGTGGCGATGGCGGTGCCGCCGCCGATGTCGAACATGTCGAAGGTCTTGACGTAGGCCAGGATGGGCAGGTGCTCGGTAGTGGTGAGTGGACCGCCGTTGGTCATCAGCCACACGATGTCGAATTTGTTGAACATGAAAATGGTGCGCAGCATGACGATGACGATCAGCACCGGCTTGAGCACCGGCAGGGTGATGTGGATGAGGCGCTTCCAGGCGTTGGCGCCGTCCACCGCCGCGGCGTCGTACAGATCGTCGGAGATGGTCTGCAGCGCCGCGAGAAACGTGATGGTGACGAACGGCGTCCAGTACCACACGCTGACGAAAATGATGGAGAACCAGGCGGCCATGGGCGAGGTGAACCAGGCAATGGGGCCGACACCGACGTTCTCCAGAAACGCGTTGAAGATGCCGTAGTTGACGTTGAGGAGCCACTTCCAGACGTACACCACCACCACGGTCGGCAGGATGTACGGCGCCAGCGCGGCGCTGCGCAGCAGGTTGCGGCCGCGAAATTCCTGGTGCAGCAGCAACGCGATGCCGATGCCGAGGATCACCTGCAGGGCGACCGTGGCCACGGCGTAGAACACCCCGTGCCAGAACGCCTCCCAATAACGCGGCTCAGAAAACACCCGAATGTAGTTGCCCAGCCCCACGAACGTCGGCTCGTCGATAAAGCTTTCGGCGTGGAAAAAACTCAGTTGAATGGCGTAGAGGACGGGGATGAACAGTGCCCCGATGCCGAGCAGCGCGCCGGGCGCCAGAAAAGCGAGAAATAGTTTGCGGTCGCGTCGTTCCAGGGGACCAACGCGGAAGACTTCTTGCGGCGCCGGCAGCGCCATCGAAGCCGTGCGGCGCAGGGTAACCATGGCCTCAGCTCCTCGTGGTAAAGCCCCGGATTTCCTCGGCCGCGGCGTCCACGGCCTCGCTCGGGGTCAGACGTTGCATCAGCACATTCTGGTACATCTTGGGTATGACGCCGGCGATCGCGAGGCGTGCATGGTTCGGCGACGGCCTGGGGCCCTGAAAGTCGATGGATCCGACCAGCGTCGTATCCGTGTTCATGAACCCGCGCATCGTTTCAATGGCCTCCGAGTGCTTCTCGATCAGCGGGTGGCTGCGCCATTTCTCGTTCTCGTAGGTGGAGAACTGCGTCGGCTGGTAGTGCAGCGGCACCGTGAGCTGGTAGTCAATCAGGCGGTCGGTGTCGAGGAACCAGCGGAAGAAGTCTACCGTCAACTCGGAATTTTCCGTCTTGCCGATGGAAAAGCCGTCGTCGCCGTATGTCACCGCCCGGCGTCCGCCGTCGGGGGCCGGGTAGGACATGATACTGTATTTGTCGGCCAGTTCCGGATTGCGGTCTTCAATGGTGTGGATGGCGCGCCCGGTGTACGAGGTGATCGCCGACAGGCCGGAGGAGAAGTTGATCAACATGTCCTTCAGGCTCGTTTCCATCGGTCCCGGCGGCGTGTATTTCGCCACCTCGGCGAGGAACTCGAGGGTTCGAATGGCACGCGGTTTGTTGTCGTCGGAATCCAGTACGACGTTCCACTCGTTGTCGTAGAACTCCACCCCGGCAGCCCAAAGGAATCCCGTGTTGCCCCAGTTGGTGTGTACCCCGCCGAAGGGCAGGGTGATGGCGTAACGCTTGTTGTCCGGGTCGTTGAGGGTGCGCAGCACCTCCAGAAACTCGTCCCAATCGTTGGGTACCTGCAGACCCTTCTCCGCGAACAGGTCTTTGCGATAGAGCAGGTAGTTGAAGTTGTAGTCGTAGGGGTAGAGCCAGTAATCGTCCTGGAACAAGCGCAGGGCGCGCGGCCCGAAATCCTCCTCGCCGACTTCGCGGATGATGTCGGTAAGGGGGACGAGTTGGCCCTCCTCGGCCAGTAGGATGGCCAGATTGGTGAAGAAGATGATGAAGTCGTACGGCTTGCCGGCCTTGATGGCGGTGGTCACCTTGGTGGTCGTCTGCATCACCGGTACGGTTTCGATCTTCACGCGCACGCCGGTTTCGGCCCGGTAGGTCTTGGCCATTGCTTTCAGGAAAGCAATGGTGTCCGGGTCCGTCTCGTTGTTGAAAATGCGAATCGTGCCCTTGCGGGCGTACACCCGCTGCGGCATGCCGGCGGAACCCAGCACTGCCGCCCCGCCCACGGCGCCGAGCGTGTGCAAAAACCGACGGCGCGGCATGGCCGCGCTGAACAGTGGCAATGGACGCTGACCAGCCATGATTTCCTCCCCCTTGCTTGTGCCTCGACGTTCTGAAGCCGGATCACACCTTAACCCGAACTCAACGGGCGGCATCCTACCACACGCCCGGCACGAAAAGAATCGGAGTCCAGGTCGCGCAAGTCCCCTCACACAGCAAAGACCAGCGCCTCGAGGCGTTCTTCGGGAACCGGCAACCCATCCTCTTCAAGAGAGGCGATGTAGCCTTGAATCGCTCTCTGATGTTGACGATGGCTTCCTGCCTTGTCTTTCCCTGACTGATGCAACCGGGCAACCCGGGGCATTCGGCGACCCACTAGCCATCTTCGCCGGGGTAAATGCGCACCTGTCTCATGTTTCACCTCCATCGCAAGTTCTTCAGAATCAGACACGCATCAACCCTTCACCAGTGCGTTGCCGCGAACCAACACTATTCCATTTCGGCACCAGACACTCCAACCTGAACGATACGGGGCTGATCGATCCCCGCAACCCCCACGTATTTGAAAGGAGTTGCATCTAGTTCGCGCGGCTCTAGACCTTGGACGACAACCGCCTTGCCGCCGCTCAGAAGCCCAGCGAACGGCGCCGCCTGGGTTCCAGCCTCAGGGTCCGTCGGAAACGCAAACGCCGACCCCTGGATGTTGCTGAAGACGATACGGCCCGTTTCGTCGCTGATCCAGAATTCCGAGATAACCGTCTGCTCCGCCACCTTGGCCAGCACGCCATTGATGTCGTCGGTACTCATTCCGGCCTTGAGCGCCGCGGCGATGAAATGGGCCGTCAGCATGGCCTCCGCGACCATGTGATCCGAAACGATGGAATCCGCCGATTTCTCCTCCGCCCCAACGAATCCGTTCAACATGAAACACACACCAATGAGCACGGCAGCCACGAACATTCTCTTCATCACAATCTCCCAAAGAATATACGTACAGGAAATACGCCTTGCGGCACGGCAATTGAACCAGCTTACCGACAATCCGAACGAGTTACCAGCAGTATGGCTTGCATCTGAATGGGAATGTCGGATGACGCCTGCGGCTAATCCGCCCTACGTAAGGCCACCGACCTCATGCGTGACCAGGATGACGTGCTCCGCGACGATGGTGGTGATCTCCAGGTCGCCCTCAACGATGCGCCAGGCGTCAGACGGGCGGCCGTCGATTTCGACTTGGCACGAAGTGGGATCGAGGTTGGCGACGCGGAAGGACGTCGGGCGACCCGCGGCGTCGGGAAGACCGGCATCGGTTGCGATAACGAGGCGACCGCGGGCAGCGTCGTAGCAAGCTTGAGAGAGACAGACGGTCGGGAAATCGACGCCGTATACCGTCGGGTCGCTGAACTTGCGGAGATTGGGCGCGTTGAACAGCCGCCGCCAAGCGCCTTCGGACAGAGGTTCAGCCATCATCCGGGTGGCGTTGAATTGGCCGCGCGGGTGGAGCTCGTTGAGTCCGAACCCCCAGGTGAATTCGCCGATGGCTGCCTCCCAGGTAGGTTCGTGATGCGCTTCGCAGTGGGCGTCGAGCTTGTCGTAGATGGCGTCGTCGCCAAACTCGCGGGCCAGAATGAGGCCCCACAGGGTAAAACGGGGATTGCCGCGCGGCTCGCGCAGCGGGGCGTCGGTCGTCCAGCCGAGGCGTTCGGCGCCGGCGGCGAAAATCAGCTCGGCCACCTCGGGCTTCTGCGGCGCAAGGTAGACCGCCATCATCAGGGCGCTTTCGGGACCGCGGCGGTGGTCATAGCGCAGAATGGGATCGTAGTACAAGGTCAGCGTGTCGCTCAGCTTGCCGTGCCGCAGCCCTACGTAATGCGCTTCGGCGTGCGACCACCAGCGCTCGAACACCCCGTGCGTGTCGGCGCCGAAAAGCGTATCGAACAGCCTCAGACCGAGGCCGGCGGCGCTCAGTCAAACGGGCCAGATTTTGGTGTTCTCGCAGTGGCACCCCTCGTGCCGCGCGCCCCACTGTTCGGCCAGCAACTCGGCAATCGCGCGGTGCGACCACGTAAACGTATGGGTGCCATCCCGGATCATCTCGAACGGCCGCTCCCACTTGTCATCGCCCGACACGTAGCGGTGCAAGCCAAGCATCAGCAGAAAGAAGCCCTTGAAGAACAAGTTGCCGTCGGCGCCGATGGGGTCCATCTGCAGGCCCCACGGCTCGACGCCGTTGGCCGTCCAACCCGGCACGTCGTATTGGCCGCGCAGTTCCGGGGCCATGTAATACGCATACCACGCCTCGGGGTACGACGCCCGCCGCGGGTCGGGGCCGATCTGTTCCAGCCAGTCCTTGGCCGCCCAATAGCCGGTATGACGGTGGATCAACTCGTCCAGCACGCGGCTGTAGACCTCGCGCCAAGCGGGCGTGGCGTCGGCCATCAGAGCCACGGCGTAGCTCGACTCGATCAGGTCGAAACGGTGCCATGACAGCGTTGGCTCATTGCTGAGCGCATCCCAGTGCGGGTGCGGCCGCCCCTCCTTGCTCCAATCGTCCGGCGTGGTAGCCTTGCGGTACAGATAGCGCAGCCAGCCCCGGCAACGCGCCGAGGTGGCTGGGTATCCCGCAACTGTCTGGTTCATCCTCGTCTCCAAGTCAGGTGCCCCGATTCGTTCGATTTCAACCTGCCAGCTTCCGGCACCCCCGTGCGGCGTGTCAAGCCTGCGTTTGACAGCGCGTCGAATCTCGTGCTACCAAAGTGGTGCGCCGCTGACAAGAAACAACGCCGCCAGAGCGTATACGCAAACGTGCGCACCAACCTGTCTGGAGAATGGAGCCGTATGGAGCCGAAGCCCTTGCCCCTCACGAAAGACCTGCAGCAACTGATCGCCGCTTCCCGCGGCCTGTGGAGCCTGGACGCGGCTGGTTTGACGCGTTCCCAAACGGCCATACCGGCGCTGCTGCACGGCGAGGCGTACGTGACGGAAACGCCCCGCACCCGCGTATTGCTGCTGAGCGGCTTGTCCGGCGAAAAAGCCGACACCGCCCTGGCTCTGGATGCCCTGAAGATATACCTCGACGGTGGCGAGGCACTGACCGATAAACTGGCGTTGAGCGCCGTGCCGTGCGCCAATCCGGATGGCATGGCACAAGGCGTCGCTCCCGAAAACGGGGCCGGCGGACGGCCCGCCGAGAATTACCCACCAATCGTCGGTTTCTTCAACGACCGCCGCAACCCGGAGCAAAGGTATCTGTGGCGCTGGATCGGCCTGCAGGCGCCGGATCTCATCCTCGAAGTCCAAGTCGGCGAGGCGGTGTCGTGGGTCTCTTCGGCGTCAGCGACTCTGTTATTGCCCACCATCGAGGCCACCCGAATGGAAGAGACCGCCGGCAGCCTCCTGGCGGCTCTCGGCAGCCACATGGCAAACGGCCTCGGCGCCGTACCCGGCCTGCGGCTCACCGCACCCGCCGCCGCGTTGCGGGAGGAACTAGGCCGGCTATGGTCGGTGCTGCAGCAAACTCCCGGACTGCGCACCTCACCGGCCCGCCGGGAACTGTATAATCGCAGCACCCGGACGCCCCTGGGCATCGCCCGCCTGCTGGCTACCATCTACGGCCACAGCCTCGAACCCGTAGTGTACACGCAAGGCATGAGCCTCAGCGCGCGGCTGCGGCTGGCGCGCCTCGATCCCACCTATGCCGACCCGTCGGCGGCCATCGCGGACGTCGTGGCGCCCTATGTGGACGGCAGCAAGCCGTGGTTCGAGGGCGAGCCCGGCACCCCCGCATTGGCGGGGCTGATCTGGGCCATGCAGCTCGCCGATTCGACCCGCGAGCGCCGCTATGCTAATCTGGTCGTGCAGATGGCCGACCACTATCAGCCCGGCGCCAACGGGGGCGCGCCGCCGCCGTCCGACGCCGATTTCCGCACCGAGGACATGTTCATGAACGGCGCCATGCTGGGCCGCGCCTTCAGGCTCACCGGCGAGACCCGCTACCTCGACTTGCTCACCCGGTTCCTGCTTGCCGCCCGCACGCAACAGGACGGCGGTTTGTTCTGGCACGCCCGCTCGACGCCGTGGCTGTGGGGACGCGGCAATGGCTTCGCCGCGCTGGGCTACGCCGAAACGCTGACCTACCTGCCCGAGGATCATCCCGACCGCGGGCGGCTGATCGACCAACACGTGCGTCATCTGGCGGCTCTGCGCAGCCGTCAGCACGCCTCCGGCATGTACCCGCAGGTGCTCGATACGCCCGGTTCGTATCTCGAGCTCACCGTCACCTGCATGACGGGTTACGCCATGGCCCGCGCCCTGCGCCGCGGCTGGCTGGACGAGTCATATCAGGATTCGGTGGAGCGCGCTTGGCGGGGCGTCACCGAACGCATCGACGACGCCGGCGGCCTGGTCGATTGCTGCACCGACACCGGCGCTCAGGACAACCTGCAGGCGTACCTGGACCGCCCGGCGGTCTTCGGCCGCGACACCCGCGGCGGCTCGATGGCGATGTGGTTTGCGCTGGAGATGGAACAACTGAGGCGGTCGCAGGGGAAGTGAACCAGGGTCTGTTGACGTTCGCGCGATTGCCAGGCACGGATCGACTCCGTGAATCATGGCAACGTGATTGATGTTGAAGGATTTTCCCGCCTGAACATCGCACGTGGAGAAAGTCGAAATCAGCGTCTCGAAGTGCCAAACCTTTAAGCAAGAGGCCGACACCGAGACAAGTATCGTGCTGGTTTCTGGCGTCCCCCAGGCCCTTATCAAAACTGTCCGCAGTATTGTGTTAGAGTATCCATAATGATTATTGCGGTTCATGTGCCAAAGACAGCGGGTACCAGCTTCGGTCGGGCCCTTGAGCGTTGCTTCGGAAGGCGTTTACTGCGCGACTACACGGAGGACCGGCCTGAAGGTCCGCCTGTCTACACTTGGCCAAGACGCTGGCGGAGCCGCGCTTGGGTGCGCTCTCATGTGAACGAGTTGGCTGCGAGCTACGACGCTATCCACGGCCAGTTCACCGCATCCAAATACTTCCCGTTCTTGCGAGGGGGGAGGGGGTTGTGCATCTTCGTGCGCGAACCGACCGATCGGACGATCTCGAGTTACCGCGACGCTTTGAGTCCTACTGCGCGTTACCGCGACGATGTGGGTTCTGCTGTGCGCTCAAGGTATGCCAGATACACAGCCAAATTGCTGACACTCAGCCAATACGCATCGCTACCCAAACAATCCCGCATCTATGAGCTTTATACCAGCGGCCTGCCAATAGAACAATTCGCCTTCGTCGGAATAACGGAAGAATATGAAGCCAGCCTGACCCTTTTCAAGGCAATCTTCGGTATTGACCTTCCGAAATACCGTGCCAATGTCAACAAAGAGGTTCCAGACGATTTCAGCGTCCGCGAGAGAGAAGCGGTCAGAACCACTCAACGGGCGAATTATGTAATTTATGACGAAGCCCGGCGAAGATTCGACGCCTTGTATTCCCGGCATGTTCGGTGAAGGAACAAATAGACATGTTGCGGTTGCTGTCCCGCTACTCACCCCGGCTGGCCAAGAAAAGTGTACCGGCGGTCTTTTCGGCGACGAGAAGTGGTTCCTGGCCGTGAACGCCGGCCGGCCCGTGACCGATTCCGAAATGACCGGACGGGCGCCCGCGGCGCCGCAGTTGAAAGTGCGTCATGCTCCGCTTGGTCGTTTCTGGGCCGACCCCTTTCCCATCGTTGTTGACGGCAAGGTTTGGGGGTTCTTTGAAGATTACTCTTTCGCGTCCAAGAAAGTCGCTATCGCGTGCGCTCCGATGTCCGCCGCCGGCGACTTGGGCGAAGTCGCCACCGCGTTGGAATGTCCCGACCATCTCTCCTACCCGTTTGTTTTTGAGCATCAAGGCCGGCTTTATCTGATTCCCGAAACTTGGGGTGAGAAGTGCTGCACGTCCCCGTCTGGGGAGACTGTCCGAAACACCTTGATGAACCCATGCCCTCTGAGATGAACCCGTCTTCCTTTAGCGCCGATATCAACAAGAACCGACCACAACGTTGCCGCTCTCATCAGGGTTAACCTGTCGGTTGGACTGGACCTGAAGCGTTCGTTCTTGTTCCTGCCGCCAAGGGGCTTGTCACAAACTCTGAAGTCGCAGGGGAGGATCGCTTTGCCATCCGTCCACACCATGCTGACGAGGTTGACGCCCTGTACCACTCGGTGATGCTTGTCGCTCCAGTGGCGCGTCACCCGATCGATGCCTCTGGCATACGGCTTGTCCAAGGTGGAGTCGTCCAAGACCAGCAGGCCGCTATCGAGGTTGACCCGCCCCTTGCGCCTCTCGCCCCAGCGCTTCGGTGTCGGGAGGCTGTCTCGTGAGCAGACGAGTGAAGGCGTTGTGGGAGGGGGCCCCGGCGTCAGCGGGCTGACAGCGAGCGGCCTCGGTACAACTGAAGGCTCTCTGAGCGGCGATCACAAAGTGTATGCAGTCATGGTCATCGCACTTGACTGGATTCATGGACTTTTATGCCGACGGCCATCAGGTTAACTGCGTAAATCCTGTGAAGTATTAAGGCAGGGTGTATGCAGCGATGGAAACTCCGCTATACAAAGTCGAGTTGAGGCCGTTATGGGCCGGAAAGGCGCATGCCCTGGCGGATCAGCCAGACCCAGACGACGTAGCGCAGAGACCTGCTGACCAGCATGTACAGGCTGACCTTCAAGACGGGGCTGCGCACAAAGCCCAAAGCGATAACCAGCGGATCGCCTACGACCGGCAGCCAGCAAAGCAGGGCGGCGCAGGCACCATAACGGTCCACCCACGCCCTCACCCTGGCAACCTTGTCTCGATTGCCGGCAAACAACCTCTCCACCCATGCCCACTTGCCGGCATAGCCCAGGAAGTAAGACGTCATGCCGCCCAGCCAATTACCGGCGGACGCCACCACCACGCACGCGACGGGATCGAATCCGCCGATCACCATGGCGGCCAAGACCACCTCCGAACTCAGAGGCAGGATCGTCGGCGCCAGAAACGACCCCAGAAACAACCCGCCATAGCCCAACGCTCCGCCGTCTGCCATAACCCATCCAGTGTTTGAATCCGCTCAGCCTTTGCGCGTCGCCGGGGTAGTGCCGCTGCCGAGCAGCAACAGGAACGGCAGGCCGAACACGAACATCATGCCCATCATCCAGAACACGTCGTTGTACGCCATCATCGTGGCCTGGCGGTCCACGACGTCGTCCAGGAGATGCAGGGCGCTCGACTCCGCCGTGCCGGGCGGCAAACCGCGGGCCGTCAGACTGCCCGTCAAGCCGTCCAGCGTCCGCGCCGTCTCAGCGTCGTAGGGCGTCACGTGGTCCACCAGCCGGGCGCGGTGGAAGGTGGCGCGGTGCGTGATCTGATTCGCCACGAAGGCATAACCGATATTACCGCCGATGCGACGCGACAGCGTGAACAGCCCGGAAGCGGCGATCAGCAGCGGTGGCGGAATAGTACTCATCGTCGCCGCCGACAGCACGCTGAACATGAACGCCATGCCGGCGCCGGTCATCAACAACCCCGGCAGCATGCGCTCCCAGCCGACCTCCAGGGTGAAACGCGACATGTCGAGATACCCGGCCATCATGATGGCGGTGCCGAAGAAGGCCAACAGACGGCTGTCCAGGCGTCCGTAGACCTTTCCGGCAATGGGCGCCACGAACAGCACGACCAGCATGCGCGGCATCTGAATGAGACCGGAATCCAGCACCGTATAGCCGCGAATCTGCTGCAGGAACAAGGGGAGAATAAAGATGCTGCCAAAGGTGGTGAGGCCGAAGAACAGCCCCATCGACACGCCGCCGACGAAGGGCAGGTTCTTCAGCACGCGCAGGTTGACCACCGGCTCCTCGACCCACAATTCCCACAATACCAAGGCGGTCAGCGACGCCAGCGCAATCACCGCCGTGCAGATGATGAAGGGCGATTGGAACCAATCCTCGCGCTCGCCGCGCTCGAGGAACAACTGCAAGGTCGTCAGTCCGACCACCAGCAGGACGATGCCGACCACGTCAATGCGCGCCAAGCCGCGCTCGTAATATGACGCCTCGGGCAGGAAGGCCAGCACCAGGAGAACGCTGATCACGCCGATGGGAATGTTGATGTAGAAAATCCACGGCCAACCGTAGGCATCGGTCAACCAGCCGCCCAGCACTGGCCCCATGGCAGGCGCCAGCACCACACCCATCATGAACACCGCCATCGCCGTGCCGCGCTTTTCCGCCGGGAATATCTCCAGCATGATGGCCTGCGCCATGGGAATCAGTGCGCCGCCGCCGAGGCCCTGCAGCAGGCGGGTGATGATCATCATCTCCAGCGAACGCGCCAAGCCGCTGAGCACCGAAGCGACCGTGAACAGGCCCAGGCAGTACAAGTAAAAACGTTTGCGCCCCAGCAGTTTGGTGAACCAGGAGGCCATGGTCACCATGACGATCTCGGCGATGCTGTACGATACCGCCACCCAGGTAATGGCATCCAGCGTCACCCCGAAGGTGCCGATCATTTGCGGCATCGCCACGTTGACAATCGTCAGATCGATCACCGAGACATACGTCGCCAGCATCACCGTGACCGAAATCAGCCATTTCCTGGCCGTTGAGTAGGGTGCCGCCTGTTCCGCCATTATGTCCTCCGAACCATTTTTTGATGAGTTGGGTCAACCGTTTTTTCCTATTATGACACTAGCGCCTGCCGAATACCCGCCAGCCGCCGAAAGCGCGGTTTTGCCTGCCTTTTTCTCGTTTGTCCGGCCTGGAATTACGTGTAGAATAGCGCCGCTTTTTTCGAGTGTCGGGCCATTCAAAAGGGAGATATCATGCTGGCCTACACCGTACGGCGCCTGCTGAACCTCATTCCCATCCTGTTCTTGCTCACCGCCTTCGTCTTTTTCATGTTCCGCTTCCTGCCCGGCGGGCCCATCGAAATGATGGTGCCGCCCGACGAAGTCCTTGACGAAGAAGTCCGCCTCATCCTCGAAAAGGAATTGGGCCTCGACCGCCCTGTCCTGGTGCAGTATTTCGATTGGCTGTGGCGCGCCCTGCAGGGTGATTTCGGGGAATCGATCTACAGTCAGCTACCGGTCGGCGGCCTCATCATGGAGCGTTTTCCCGCCACCTTGTACTTGGCCTTTGCCGCCGTCGTGCTCGCCATTGCAGTGGCCATCCCCATGGGCACCATTGCGGCGCTGCGCAAGAACACCATGACCGATTACGTGGCCATGGGCACCTCGGTGTTCGGCCTCACGGTGCCGAATTTCTGGCTCGCTCTGATGATGATCCTGCTGTTCTCGCTCGGCTTGCGCTGGCTGCCGAGCATGGGCTACGTCGACCCGACGCAGGACTTTTTCGGCAGCCTGAAACACTTCATCATGCCGGCCATCGTATTGGCAGCGTATCCGTGCGCCGTGGCCACCCGCATGACCCGCTCCAGCATGCTGGACGAACTCAACAAGGACTACGTCTACACCGCCCGCTCACAGGGCCTGCCGGAATGGAAAATCATCTTCAAGTACACGCTCAAAAACGCCCTGATTCCCACCATCACCATCGTCGGCCTGCTGTTCGCCCGCCAGTTGGGCGGCACCATCATCATCGAAACCATCTTCGGTTGGCCGGGCGTCGGACTATTGATCTTCGAGCACATCAACGCGCGGGATTTTCCGGTGCTGCAGGGCGCCGTGCTGCTTCTGATCATCTTTTTCGTCGGCATCAACCTCGCGGTCGATCTGATGTATCGCCTGGTCAACCCGCGCGTCGAGCTGAGTTGAACCGGGCAGGCGTGGCAATTTTTCGGCTTATCTGGGCGCTCGGTGCTTGGCTCAAAAGGGGAAACCGCCAATGAACGGCGAAATGGCCATGAGCATGCAAGTGGGGGCAACAATGATCGGCGCTGCGATCGTGACGCCTGATGCACTCGTGCAGGCGGGGGCAACGCTGACGGTTGGCCTGTTGCAAAGCGCCCTGATCGTGTGGGGCTTGTGGCGAATGGGGATAGCGAGCAAGGCGCGAGATCGGCAACTGGACAACCAGGAGCGCATGCTTGAAGCACTCATTGCAGGTATGCAAGAGGCTTCCGCCGGGTTGAGAGACGCTTCCGCTGGGTTGAAAATAGTAATCGAACAAACCGCTCAGGGAAGAAATACATGACGGAGCCGCGGACGGCACTGGCATGGCTGGAGCAGACACGAGGGGGAGACACGGTTATGGCTACGGACACGGTCGCACGCGACGTCAGCAGTCGCCTGCTGAATCAGGAAGACATACGGGTTGAGGCGCCGACCCTGGTCACCCGGCTGCGCCGCGCCGGGGCCTACCTGAAAGACATGGGCGGCGAATTGTGGAAGAGCAAGCTGGCTTCCTGCGGCGCCTTCATCGTTTTGGTGATGGTCCTGGTCGCCATTTTCGCCGACGTCCTGGCCCGCCACGATCCCTTCAACATGACCGAAACCGCCTTGGCGCCCGTCAGTTGGGAGCACTGGTTCGGTACCGACCCCTATGGCCGCGACATCTGGTCGCGGGTGGTGCACGGCGCCCGGCGGGCCATGGTCATCAGCGCCTCCGCGATCGTGCTGGGCGTCCTGCTCGGCGTGCCGCTCGGCGCCGTGTCCGGCTATTACGGCACCACCACCGTGCGCATCGCCGGCCGTCAGCTCCGAATACCTCTGGACAACATCATTATGCGCCTCGTCGATGCCTGGCTGGCGATCCCTGGCATTCTGTTCTTCCTGCTGGTCGTGGCCATCTTCGGCGGCAGCGATCTGGTACTCATCATGGCGCTGGGGCTCGCCCAGGTGCCACTGCTGGCGCGGCTGGTGCGCGGCAGCGTGTTGTCCGAGAAGACCAAGGAATACGTCGAGGCGTCGCACATCATCGGCGATTCCAACCTCAACATCACCTTTCGGCAGATTCTCCCCAATTGCCTGTCGCCCATTATCGTGCAGGCCAGCGTATCCGTCGGCTTTCTGATCATCGTCGAGGCCGCTTTGGCGTTCCTGGGTCTCGGCGCGCAGCCGCCCACCCCGGCGTGGGGCGCCGACCTCAACGAGGCGAAGAATTTCATGGAAACCTACCCGCTGCTGACCATCTTTCCGGGCTTGGCACTGTCGCTTACCGTTCTGGGATTCAACCTGTTCGGCGACGGCCTGCGGGACATCCTCGATCCCCGCCAAGTCGAGCAATAGGAGTTGCAAAGCATGACATCAATCGAAACGACGGACGCAAAATTGCGCCTGAGCCGCCGCGAGTTTGTGGCCGCGGCCGGCAGCGGCATTGTCGGCCTGGCGGCGTTGGGCCTGCCGCCTACGGCTACGCAGGCGGCCACACAGCCGAGCTATGGCGGCTCCATCAAGATCGGCCTGCGGGGCGACGTCAGCCGCCTCGATCCGCATCATTTCTTCCCGCCGTACCCGACCTCCAACGCCCTGTCGCTGATCTACAATGGCCTCACGGAGGCCGACTACGACACCAACGTCGTGCCCGCCCTGGCGCACGCCTGGGAAACGTCGAAGGACGGCCTGACCTGGACGTGGCACATCCGCAAGGACGTCACCTTCCACAACGGCCGGCAAATGACCGGCGCCGACGTGAAGGGCAACCTGGAACGCGTCCTGAACCCCAGAACCGGCGCAGTGATTCGCGGTGAGTTGAGTATCATCGACAAGATCGAGCTGCTCGACGACTACACCCTGCGGACGACGCTGAAGGACAAGTACTACCCGCTGCCGGCCATGCTCACCAACCGCTGGGTGCCGATCATCGACCCGCAGAGCCTCGATTCGGTCAAGCAGCACCCCATCGCCACCGGCCCGTTCAAGTTCGTCTCCTGGAAGCGGTTGCACACCACCGTGATGGCCCGTCACGATACTTATTGGGAAAAGGACGCTGACGGCAACGCCCTGCCATACCTGGACGAAATCATCGGCAAGCCCTTGGCCGACGACACCGTGCGGTTGACCGCCCTGCGCACCGGCGAAGTCGACATGATCGACGCCGCCAGCTATCGCGATCAGGCGCGGTTCAGCGAGTGGACGGACACCTTCGACACCTACCAGATCAAGGCGCTCGGCACCATCTGGTACTACTTCAACGCTCAGCGCCCGCCGTTCGACGACGTGCGGGTGCGGCGCGCGGTGGCCATGGCGGTGGACAAGCAGGAGATCATGCGCAAGACGCTGTTCGGGCACGGCGAGATCATGGACCAGTTCTACACCGAGGTATCGCCGTGGCGGCTGCCCGGCGTGTCGTCGTGGGAGTACAACCCGGAGGAAGCCCGGCGACTTCTCAAGGAAGCGGGAATCAGGCCGGGCACGCCACTCACCCTGATCACCTTCAATCGCTTCAACTACATCAAGGAGGGGGCGCAGGTCTTCCAGCAGCATCTGCGCCAGATCGGCTTCATGGTGAACCTGAAGATTCTGGATTGGGGCCAGTTGACGGCGGCCCGCAAGAGCCGCGAGTGGGACATCCTCGGGCTGGGCAGCGCCTACCGGATGGACCCGCACGAGTATTACTTCAAGGAGCTGAGTTCCGAAAGCCCGGCTTCGGGGCAAACCTACGGGGGTTGGGTGAACCCTGACTACGACAAGCTGATCGCCGCGGCACGACGCACCGAAGACAGGGAAGAACGTGTCCGTCTGTATAGCGAGGCCGAAAATTTGATCCACGCCGAGGCACCGAAGGTGAGAACGATCAGCGCCCACAACCTGTCCGCCTGGCACAAACACCTCAGAACCTATCGGCCCAACATCGCCGGCAACATCACCTACAACGCCGGCGGCTTCCGCACCGCTTGGCGCGCGCCAGTTTAGCAGGCAGGTGGTTGAACCGGAATCGACCCAGGCAATGTGGTGAGCTTGCTCTTCACCTTAGCGGATTCACACCTTGCGTCCCGTGGCATCCTGTCCAACCATCGGCATCCATGTTGGGATCGCACGTGGCAGGCAGCGGGCAGCACCAAAATGTGGGACCAGCATTGCAGCATCGGTGCTCTGCCGGACAGAAGATACGAAACTGACAATAAACCTTGACGGTTGCCACGGTGACAGACTTTTCCCAGTCCATTTCCTCGTCCGCCAATTCAGCAAGTCTACATTGAGTCTCACTTTGCAGGTCTGTCGGACCTGGCGTCTCAGCAGGCGAGTCCGCCCAAACTGATCCGGCATTCAGAACAAACATAACGACGGTCAAAAGAGTTAAGGCTGTCGAGACCATAGATTTCGTACCTCCGCAGCAAAGGGACTATGGGACAGTGCCTTCAAGGCCGGCCGCAAGGTCTCGGGAGCCCCTTGCGTAGTACCGGTATGCAAAGCCATGTTAAGCTCTGGGCAGGCCAACCCGCCAGGCCTTTTTCCTCCAAAATCGTGCAATAGATTGCCAAGGTACACCCACGGAGTTCCCGCTGTTGTGGATCCCGGAAACAAGACACGTATTCAATCGCCTGCGGGGGCCTAGGGGACAACAAGATGCGCACCTTCCTGGTTCATGGTGCTCCTCATTCCATCCCTTTTCCTGCTGAGCGGCTGCGAAGGTGGCGTTTTTGATGAGTTGTCACGGAGCCTGTCGCCGACACCACGCCGCGGACGATTGACCCTGCCGGGTATCGACAACATTCCACTTGCCCGAATCTCGCAAACCAACGAACAGATGCGCGGCCTGTGGGCTGCGACCGATCACTACAGTTCGGTCAACGGCTCCCACGAGCACGGACGGCTGATCCGGCGAACCTCGTGCTGGTCGTATATCGTGAAATGTAATGACCCGGAAGAGACGGCCGCGCGTCCGTTTGCGTACTTCCAGAACTACAACAGGGCCGGTGACTACCAGGAGATTGACTACGCGGATGCGGGGGTTGCCAGTCGGTTCTCGGTACGCGAATGCCTGGTTCAAGCGAGAGATCGACAATACGGGAATCCAACTTGCGTCTTTGTCCATCCTTCCCGATGGTTATGGCTTGGTGGGGCCATACGGCGATGCGCTCGATTTCCTTGTCGTCCATAGCGCAGGAAACGAAAAAACGGACGCGGTTCGAGGCAGCCCTGAACCTTGACAAATCTACCGGCGGCGAGGCCAGAACGGTGTTCGGCACCGTTCGGATGGATGAAAGCGGCTGGAACCGGACGCTGTCCGTTCAACTCTCACACCAACCGAATCCATACACCCTGTTCGCCGCTGTAGCCGAGGTCTTCAGCCCTGTCAACGGTGGCGACGTAGTCACCGCCGACGTCAAGCTGAACATCCAATTTCAGCCCGCCGCAGAGCGTATTGGCTTTCCAACCTCGACTGCAAACCATCGCGGCTCAAACGACGATCTCGGGCCGGTGGCGGTGGGGTCTTTTCAATAAACCCACTTGATTGAGACGAAGATTCAGTAAACGTCGTGTTGTCCGCGCTCGCATCCTTCGCCGCCTGGGAAATTTCTGGCATCAGATGGCGCCTTCCCGCCGCGCCTCCAGCATCTCGTCGACACGGGTAAACTTGACACGCGGCGCCCCGATTTCCTTCCCCTTGGACACTTCCACCTTGTTGAGATGCAACCAGTCGGCGTAGGAGAAGAACTCCGGCTGCCGTTCCTGCACCAGCTTGGCGGCGGCCTCGACCGTAGCGCCGGACGGTTGCAGCACCTTGCCGTCGGCCAGATCGGCCACCATGCACTTGACCGTTTGCAGGGCGTCGGGCTTATTCGTGCCGATGACGCCGGTGGGACCACGCTTGATCCAGCCGGCTGCATAAATGCCGGTCAACGGTCCCTCGCCGTCGGTGTCCAGCACACGGCCTTCCGCGTTGGCGATGACGCCGCGGCGGTCGTCGAACGGCACGTCCGGCAGCGGCACGCCGCGATAACCGACCGAGCGAAAGACCCTATCGACCGGCAATTCCTCAACCTGCTCGGTGGCGCGCGGCCGCAGGGCGCCGGAGTCGGTGGCGTAGAGTTCGTTCTTCACCAGCCGCATGGCGGCCAGCCGACCGTCGGCGTTTCCCAGTAAGGCCGTCGGCGACACCAAAAAGCGAATCGTCAGACGGCGCGCCTTGCCCTCGGGCTGCCGTCCCGCAAATTCCTGCAGCATCGCCACCTTGCGGCCCGTAGCACGATCCGAGCTGCTGTCCAGAGCCGTCTGGCTCAGGTCGTCCAGAGCCGTTTCTTCGGGGAGCACGATCAGATCAGCGCCGGGCAGTTGACCCAGTTCGCGCAACTCGGGGTTGGTGAAAGCCGCCTGCGCCGGGCCGCGCCGCCCGAGCATGGTGACCTCCTTGATCCGGCTCTCGCGCAGCACCGCCAAGGCGTAATCGGCGATGTCGGTCTTGGCGAGTTCTTCGGGGGTTCGGCACAGGATGCGAGCTACGTCAACGGCGACGTTGCCGACGCCGACGATGGCGACACGCTCGCAGGAGAAGTCGAATTGCAGGTCGCGGTAATCCGGGTGGCCGTTGTACCAGGCAACGAAGGTGGTGGCGGGATGGCTGCCGATCAAATCCTCACCGGGAATGTCCATGCGGTTGTCGGTAGGAGCGCCGGTCGTGAAAACGATCTGATGGTAGAGCCCGCGCAGGTCATCGAGACTCAGGTCGGTGCCGTATTCGACGTGGCCATAAAAACGAAATCGCGGGTTAGCGGCGATCTTGTCGTAGGTTGCCGACACCGCCTTGATCTTCTGGTGGTCCGGCGCCACGCCGCCGCGCACCAGACCATACGGCGTCGGCAGCCGTTCCAGCATGTCGACGTCGACGACCAAGTCCTCCTGATTCAACAGGTGCTCGGCGACGTAGAAACCGCTCGGACCCGCCCCGATAATCGCCACACGCAACGGCGCCGTGGCCGTACCCGGCTGTGTCATTCTCAACCCCTAACCAGCATGTTTGGAAGTCGTCATGGGCCTTGCGCGACACGCCTCGGCGCGGCTCCAGCCCGCTTAGCGGCGGCCATTATACTGCATTGACATGGCGGCACAATGCCACTAGGTTGATAGCGATTCCACCCACTCAAGCAAGGAGGCCGCCATGGAAGTCGGATACTTCGCAATGCCCCTGCACCCCCCCGGCGCCGACCCGACCCGCACCCTCCAAGACGACTTGGCGCAGATCGTCATGCTCGACGAGCTCGGCTACAAAGAGGCCTGGATCGGTGAGCATTTCACCACCGTGTGGGAGAACATTCCGGCGCCCGACCTATTCATCGCCATGGCCCTGGCGAAAACCCAGCACATCGTCCTCGGCACCGGCGTGTCGTGCATGCCCAACCACAACCCCTTCATGCTGGCGCAGCGTATCGCCCAACTCGACCACCAAGCACGCGGCCGCTTTCACTGGGGGGTTGGCTCCGGCGGCTTCCCCGGCGATTTCGAGGTGTTCGGCTTCGACCCCGCAACCGGCGCCCACCGCAGCATGACGCGCGACGCTATCGACCTGGTGCTGCAACTCTGGGACGACCCGAAGCCGGGGCTGTACGAACATCCCTATTGGCGCTTCACCATCCCCGAGCCCGTGGACGAAATCGGCCTCCGCCTGCACCTCAAGCCGTACCAGAAACCGCACCCGCCGATCGGCGTCGCCGGCGTGTCGCCCAAGTCGGACACGCTCATTTTGGCCGGCGAGCGCGGCTGGATTCCCCTCAGCATCAATCTCGTGCCCACCGATACCCTGCGGACGCACTGGGAAGCCGTCCAAGAAGGCGCTGCGAAGACCGGCCGCGCCCCGGACCAGCACGCCTGGCGCATCGCCCGCGAGGTATACGTGGCGGAGAGCAGCTCTGAGGCGCGCCGCGAGGCCCTCGACGGGGTACTCAGCCGCGACTTCCAGCAATACTTCCTGCCGTTATTGTCCAAGATGAACATGCTCGGCCTGCTCAAAACCGACCCCAACATGGCCGACAGTGAGATCACGCCGGAATATCTCGTCGACAACATCTGGATCGTCGGCAGCCCCGACGAGGTGGCCGACAAGCTGCGGCGGCTGCACCACGACGTGGGCGGCTTCGGCGTGCTGCTGGCCATGGCCCACGAGTGGCAGCCCAAGGAGCGCTGGCAGCGGTCGATGACCTTGTTGGCCCGCGACGTCATGACCCAACTCTCCGACCTGAACTGAGGATGCACCCCATGGCACACGTGTACGACTTTCACGACGTGGCGCGATTGCCGGCTCCCGGCGACAACGTCGCCATCGCCTCGCGGCGCCTGGAGGCGGGTAGCGAGGTGGTCAGCGGCAATGAGCGGTTCCGACTGGAGCACACCTTGCTGGTAGGCCATCGCTTCGCCCGGCAACCCATCAAGCCCGGCGTGGCGCTGCTGTCGTGGGGTCTGCCATACGGCTACGCCAGCCACGACGTCGCGCCCGGAACGTACGTCTGCAACGCACGAATCCTCGAGGCCCTGCGCGGCCGCAACGTCGATTTCGAGCTGCCGGCCGAGGCCAATTTCACTGACAAGATCACCCCATATCTGCTGGACGAGGCCCGCTTCCAGCCCGGCGAGCAGGTGGCGCGCTACGACGAGCCCGGCACCTTCCTGGGCTACCCGCGCGGCGAAGGGCGGGGCGTCGGCACTCGCAACTACATCGTCATCCTCGGCACCTCGTCGCGCACCGCCGGTTACGCCCGCTCTTTGGAGGATCGTTTGCGTGGTCTGGCGGGCGACTATGCGAACGTAGACGGCATCGTCGCCGTGGCGCATACCGAGGGCGGCGGCAGGGAGCGACCCAACAACCTCGACTTCGTGCTGCGCACCCTGAGCGGCTTTATGGTGCATCCAAACGTCGGCGCCGTGCTGGCGGTGGACTACGGCACCGAAACGGTCACCAATGATCGAGTCCGCGACTACATGGCGGCGCACGACTATCCCCTGGCGGCAGTGCCGCACCACTTTCTCAGCCTCGAAGGCCAGTTCCAGGCCGACTTGGCGCGCGGTGAAGAGCTGATCCGCCGCTGGCTGCCACAGGCAGACGCCCCGCCCCGCACCGAGCAGTCACTGGCACACGTCAACGTGGCCCTGCAGTGCGGCGGCTCCGATGCCTTTTCGGGCATCTCGGGCAATCCGCTGTCCGCCTGGGTGGCCCGCGAGATTATCCGCCACGGTGGCGCCGCCAGCCTGGCGGAAACCGATGAATTGATCGGCGCCGAGGCTTACGTGCTCCAGAACGTTCGCGATCTTGAAACGGCGCGAAAGTTCCTGGCCACCGTTGCCGAATTCAAGGAACGCGTGGCTTGGCACGGCCACACCGCCGAGGGCAACCCGACCGGCGGCAACATGTTCCGCGGCCTGTACAACATCGTCCTCAAATCACTCGGCGCCGCCATGAAGCGCCATCCCGAGGTGCGTCTCGATTACGTCATCGACTACGGCGAGCGCATGCTGCAGCCGGGTTATTACTTCATGAACAGCCCCGGCAATGATCTGGAAAGCATCGCCGGGCAGGTGGCCGCAGGCGCCAACATGATCTTCTTCATCACGGGCAACGGCTCCATCACCAATTTCCCCTTCGTGCCAACCCTCAAGGTGGTCACCACCAGCCAGCGTTTCGAGATGCTGGAGCGGGACATGGACGTGAACGCCGGGGCGTATCAGGACGGCACGCCGATGGACGAACTGGGCAAGAACATGTTCGATCTCACCGTGGCGGCAGCGTCCGGCGCCCGCACCAAGGGCGAAAGGGCAGGGCACGCGCAGGTGTCGCTGTGGCGCGACTGGCGGCAGACCGATGGCGGTAATCTTGAGCGCCTGCAACAGGCGCCACTGCCCAGCGGCGCGGCGTTGTCGGTCACGGCTCGGGCCGCAGCGCCGGCACAGACGTTCCAGGCTGTACGGACTGCCGACGGTGTCGCCACCGACCAGATCGGCCTGTTGCTGCCCACCAGCCTGTGCTCCAGCCAGATCGCCCGACTGATCGCCAACAAGTTGAACGCCACCTTCACCGGCAACCGCGGGGTATCGCGCTTTGTGGCGCTGCCTCATACCGAGGGCTGCGGCGTCTCCAGCGGCTCCTCGGAAGCCATGTACGCGCGCACCACGCTGGGCTATCTGACGCACCCGCTGGTGCGTTTCGGCCTGCTGCTGGAGCACGGCTGCGAAAAGACGCATAACGACTATATGGCTAATCAGCTCGCTCGCCATGGCGTAGACCGGCAACGCTTCGGCTGGGCCAGCGTGCAAATGGACGGCGGCATTGATCAGGTGAGCGAGAAGGTCGAAGCGTGGTTCGGGGAGGTGCTGGGCGAGCTATCCGACCCCGAATGGGCCGATGCCGGTGTTGGCGCGCTGCGCCTGGGATTGCTGGACAGCGGCGCGGTGCCCGACGCCGCGGCCGAGCAATTGGCTCACCTGACCACCGCCATCATTGGCGCCGGCGGCACGGTGGTGCTGCCGCGTAACGCTTTCCTGCTGTCCTCGGCGGCGTATCTCGACAACCTGCAAACAAGCTCACGGATCGAGGCGTCACTGGCTTATGGGCAGACCGCCACGCCCGGCCTGCACGTCATGGAGACTCCGACGCAGCACTGGGTGGAAACGCTGACCGGCCTCGGCGCCACGGGCGTGGAAATCATGCTGGCGCACGTGTCCGGTCCGCCGCTGCAGGCGCATCCCATGATCCCGCTGCTACAGATGGCCAGCGGTGCGGAAACGGTGTGGTCGGCGGATATGGACCTGGTACTCGACGGCGATGCGCCGTGGAGCGAGACTATTCTGCCCTTGGTGTTGTCGGTCGCCTCGCGCAGCTACGTGCCGAAGCTGTACGACCAGGGGAACACCGATTTTCAGGTGTCGCGGGGCTTGCTGGGCATCTCGATGTGACGGGGTAAGGAGAGACACTACCAGATCAGAAACTGGAAGCCGAACAGGACCAGCATTCCCAGCACCAGAGGTCGGAAGAACGCCCGGCTGATGTGCGGCAGGACTAAGCGGCCGGCGTACACGCCAACCAGCATCGCCAGCCCCATGGCGACGGCCAGCGCCAACCGGTCGCCGACGAAGAATCCCTGATGCCAGTACAACACGGTGCGCTGCGTATTTCCGAGCAGGAAGAACAGCGCCACCATGGCGACCAAGTCTTCCTTCAGCAAGCCGTAACGTAGGAAAATCACCGCCAGCAGCGGCCCAGCGATGCCGATGCTGCCCAGCAGTACGCCGGCGACCACACCGCCCAATGGCAGCAACCCGGCGTGCGGCATGGTTCGGCCCTCGTTGCCGCGCCAGCATTCGTAGGCTGCAAACGCCAGCAGGGAGACCCCAATCATGCGGCGCAGGGCGGTTTCGGCAAGAACGTCAAAAAGCATCGTGCCGGCGTAAATGCCGGGGACCACGCCAATGAAGAAGAGGGCCGCCAGACGCCAGTGTAAATGACGCCGGAACAGCCAGCAGCGTAGGCCGACGGCCAACAATTGTGCCGGGGCGACGAGCGGAATCACCACTTTCAGATCGAGGAACAGGCTGAGCACCCCATACATGATCATGCCTGCGCCGATGCTGGTGATGGTGGTCACCGTCGACGCCAGCAAGGCGCCGCCCAGAGCCGCGAGCCACAAGGGGAAATCAAGCATGGCGAAGCACCTGCCGGGACTGGGGTTGCGGGGTAGGGCGGCACAGCCTCAAGGCCATACTAGCACGCCGACGTTCCAACGACGCAGCATCGGCCCCAGAGGCCGATGAGGATTGAAACAAAGGAGAACCGATGCCGGTATCCGAAACGAATTCGCAGATTGTCTACACGGCCTTGAAGGACTGCGGCGTGCGCCTGATGTCCGTTTTGCCGGAAACCTGGCTGGTGCACTTGGTGACGCTGGCCGAAGCAGACGGTGACGTGACCCTGGTGCGCCTGGCCAAGGAAGAGGAGGGCATCGGCATTTCCGCCGGCGCTCACCTGGCGGGCATCTCGTCCGCCATGCTGATGCAGAACCACGGCCTGCTGGCCAGTCTCAACGGCATCGTGTCGCTGGCGCAACTCTACCGCATCCCGCTCCTGATGCTCATCAGCCTGCGAGGCGGGTTTGGCGAGGAGCACCCTTGGCAAACGGAAGGCGGCATGGTGACCGAGGCGCTGCTGGAAACCCTGCGCGTGCCGTTTGAACGGCTGCAAACACCCGATCACGTCGCCCAACGCGTCCGCGAGGCGCAGACTCTGGCCAACGCGGCACTGCGTCCGGTGGCGCTGCTGCTTTGCCGCGAGTTGATGTGGGAGGATTAGGACAGGGGAATGTCGGATCGTGCTGGCGCTAATCCGGCCTGCTAACGAAGGACAACACCATGCTACGTAGTGAAGCACTGGAGGCGATATACCCGGAGCTGGCGTCCTGCGCGGTCGTCACCATTATGGGTGCCACCGCGTCGGAACTCTATGCCCTGGGGCACCGACCGAATTTCTTTTATCTGGAGCACGCCATGGGACTGGCCTCGTCGATGGGGCTGGGCATCGCGCTCAGCCGTCCCGAGGAGACGGTCGTGGTGCTGGACGGCGACGGCTCGATTCTGATGAACCTGGGCAGCCTGACGACCATGGCGCGCTATCGGCCGTCCAATTTAATCCACGTCGTCTTTGACAACGAAGCACTCTTGTCAGTCGGCAGGACGTTCACCACCGCCACGGGCACGGGCAGCAGCATTGCGGCAATGGCCGAAGCGGCGGGGGTGCCGCGTTCGGCCACGGTGGACACGGTGCAGGGATGCCGCCAGACGTTTCGGGAAGCCCTGGCGTCGCGGGAATTGACGACCCTGGTGGCAAAGGTGGCGGCGCAGGGACCGGCGAACTATCACATCGACGTCCACATGCTGGAAAACCGCTTCGAGTTCCAGCGTTACCTCACCCGCGACCGCCACAAGGTCGGTTGAGCAGAGGGCGGCTCAGGCCCGCACCAACTGGCCGACGTCGGAGGTCGGCGCGTCAATCAGCCGGGTGGCCGGCAGGTCGTCGATCTTGCCGGTATCCAGCAGTTCCTGAGCGGCGGGTACCGGCCTCACGTCACGATGATGCGCGGTGTTCACCCCGCTTGTCTGGCCCGTCGGGTCCTCGACCCACCACGACGCCTCCAAGGCGATGCCGTTGGGGTCTGTGAAGTAGATCGACTGAATGAGCCCGTGGTCCACCACCTCCGTGACTTCGCAGCCGTAATCGAGCAAACGCTGCCGCAACGCCTGCATGGCCTCGGCATCCGGCAGGTTGAGCGACACGTGGTCGAACTGGATGGCCCTGTCATCCGGCACCCCCGCCGGTTTGGCAAAGCCTTCCACCTCGTGGTTGCGGTACTCGAAAAAAGCCACCGTAGCACCGTTACCCACGTCGAAAAAGTAATGCCGGAACGACTCGTTGCCGACGGTGGCGACCAGGCGCGCGCCAAGCACGCCGTGCCAGAACCGCGTCGTCGTGTCCATGTCGTTCGTCACCAACGCCAGATGATTCAACCCGGCCCATCGAACCGCTTCACTGTTCATCATCTCTTCTCCTCTCGGCCCATATTCTGCCTGTATGGCACGTATGCTATGCTGGCCTTCACCAGGGAAACATAGCACGAATCCTGGAAATTTCCCCGGAACAAGGACGCCGTCCCCCCATGTTCACCCTGCACGCCATCGACTGGCTGATCATCGGCCTGTACGTCGTGCTGGCCCTGGGCGTCGGGGTGGCGTTCAAGGGCCGTGCCGGTCGCAACCGCACCAGCTACTTCCTGGCAGGGCGCACCCTGCCGTGGTGGTGGGTCGGCGCTTCCATGGCCGCCACCACCTTCGCGGCGGATACTCCCCTGGCTGTCACCGGCATCATTGCAGACAAGGGGTTATCGGGCAACTGGCTGTGGATTCCGGTGGCTTTGCACAAAAAATCGGAATCCTGCACAAAAAGTCGGTCGCTGACCGACCGGAAGCAAGGCGTTCAGGTGGGCTGAAATTTCTACATTTTTGTTGTGCTGCAGGCTGAACGCGGACCTGCTTGGCAAGGGTCGAAAGCGGTTTCACACCATGCAAAAAGGGCGGGCGCCCAGTGCAAGCGCCCGCCCTTTTCGCGTTCAGGGATGGCTTGTGTCGGGCGCGACGAAAACAGACTTTTGGCGGACAGCCGGACCATTCGCCGGAGGGAAAACCGGACTTCTCGGCGCTGTCTGTCCCCCTACCCCGCCTTGAAGTGGATCGGCTTTTTGCATGTACTTTTTGGGACAGGACAGGGTAATGGGAAGTGATGAAAAAGAGAAAATCGCCAGCGGCTTTCCAGCGCGCGTCGCTGGCCGGCGTCTAAGTCGGTTCCCCCCAACAGACGGTCTCGCCCGATTCTCTGATCCCGCAGGTATTGCTTTCGCCGGCGTTGATCTCGGTAAACACGCCGGCTGGCGTCGTCGTCCGACCCGCGCCATCGTAGCCGAAGCAGGCGACCTCGCCCGTGTCGCGGATCGCGCAGGCGTGGAATGCGCCCGCCGTAATCGCCGTGAAGACGCCTGCCGGCAGCTCCGCCTGCTCAATGTGAAAGTTCTCGCCGAAGCAGTCGATGCTTCCGTCCCCGACAATGCCGCAGGTGAAGTTCAACCCGGTAGCCGACGCAACGAAGCCGTTCGCGTCGGTGTCGACGGCCCGCACGGTAATGGTGACGCTGTCGCCGACCGTCAGCCCGTCGTCGTAGGGTACGGTTAGCTGGAACGTCAGGACGGCCTCGCCGACGGCCACGGCGGGCGCGGTAAACAGGGCGATTGCGCCCCCGATGCCTGGCGATACGCCCCCACTGGATATCAAGACTTCCGGGCCGCCCGTCTGCACCCACGGCAGGCTGTCGATGACGCTGACCGGGCCCCGGAAGATACCGGACAGGATGCCCAGCGCTCCGGCGTCGACGGACTGGTCCGCGCCGGCGTTCACTACGGGCGCGTTCGGCGGCGCGGCTGCGGTTGCCAGTCGCACCCTCAGCCACGCGAGCTCGGTGGCGGCGGCGTCAAGCTCGGTGGAAGCGACGGCAGCATCAGCGGCATTATGCGCAGCCTGCAGAGCGGCTTCGGCGGCAGCGTATTGCAAAGGGGCGATGGTCTCGGCGCCGTAAGGGACGCGCCTGCCAAGGAGCCTCAGCCACGCGATCTCGCTGGCCTGCGAGACCAGCTGGCCGCCCACGTCGTGCGCCCGCGCATCCGACGCCATGAGCGCCGCCGTTGTCGTCAGGGCTATGAACGCCATTGATAAGGGTCTGCGTAAACGTATGCCGGTCGTCATGCGTACATTCTCCTGTCAACAGGTATCGACTGGACGAGGCAAGGCAACGCGTTTGCACTCGATACCCGCGATGTTGATGTGGAGTAGTATAGCCGCGTTTTCCTACACGTAGGGATAGATCGTACTGGACGACCACTGCGTTGCCTTTTTTTCCAGCCCTGCCACATACAATTCGAGGGGGTCATGGGAGGGGGGGGGCGTCATAGCCGGAACGAGCGCTTAGTTATGACAAAAATGTAGAAATGTTGAGGATCAGGGGATTGCCGTCATGCTCTGGTCCAGGGTGAGTAAACAGCCGATTTTTTGTGCAGAAATTCATCTTGCACAAAAAGTCGGGGTTCTGCACAAAAAGTCTTCGAAAAAGGGGACTTTTTGTGCAAAGCCGGCTGTTGGACCTCCTGATACTTGTCCTCGTCCCATACAAATCCAATATCCGTGCTACGGACTCCGCGTCGCCCTTTACCCCGTTTCAGCCGCACTTCAGATACCTTCCCCCGCCGCCATTTCTTCATCGGTCAACCCGTACAGCCCTGTACACGAGTTGATCGACCTCGGCTTCCAGGTCGGCGGTGTCGGCTTTGGGGTCGGTGCGCTTGGCGGCGAGGATTTGATCGACAAGTTGGGTGACCGGCTTTTGCTGTTCAGGCGTCACATCGTTCCAGATAAACGCGGATAACGTCTTCCACGAGTTGGCATAGCTCATGAAAGACTTCTTTTTCATCGTCACCGTGACAGCCGCCAAAAAACAGGCCGGGAGCACTCCCAACAAAGCATTGGTCTTCCTCGGACCACGTAACGACCTTCACGTACTGGCGCTATCTTTCATTGCTCGGCCTCCTCAATGGCGCGCTGGACAGCACGAATTTGATACGGTTTTGCGTCATCGCCCAAGCGGCCCGAAATAGTAATCGGTTTGGAAACGTCTGGATGCACATAATTGCGATGCCTCCCTTTTCCACCGCAGTAATGGAAATCGGCCTAGGCTCAGGACTCATAACTAGAAACTAACCGTGGCAGCCATGCAGATGGCGCTATAGAAGGTGTGTGCACAGCGATCCTATCGTGTGGCGATGCGGCGCTAATCTAATCCTTGAGTCTGTCGAACAAGCACTCAATGAGGTGACGGCTCTTGTAAAGATCGGTGTCGCAGGCAATCGGCTCTTTACGGTCAGCGCGACCCGGAATACAAGGTTTGACGCCTGGCTCGGCAAGCGCCTTGCGCAATCTGTCACGGTCATAGCCTTTGTCGGCGATCATGACATCGGCGTCCGGTAAAGCATGCAGTCCCGTATCAGCCCCGCGGTAGTCGCTGACTTGTCCGCCGTCAACAGCAGCACGACGGGCTTGCCATCGCCGTCGCAGACGGCGTGGAGCTTCGAGTTCAGCCCACCCGGGTGCGTCCAATCCGGCGTGGAAAAGCCCCCCCTTGAGCAGGCTGGCGGCGGTGCGATGCGCCCCCCGATGCGTGCTATTGATCATGACGGTCTCAGTAGCGGTGCTTTCTGAGGCCAGGGCTTGAAAGATACGGTCGAACACAACCGGCCTTGCATCCAGCGCGCGAAGCGGTTGTAGAGGGTCTTGTGGGGACCGTAGCAGGCGGGCGCGTCGCGCCACCTCAGCCCGTATCGGATGACGTAGATGATGCCGCTGATGACCTTTCGGTCATCGACCCGCGGGACGCTACGCACCTTGCCCGGCAGCAGGGGTTGAAGGCGGGCAAATTGCACGTCGGATAGCCAGAAGTAGTTCGGGCATGAGGAACCTCCTGATGGAGTCAGGGTGTTGAATCCTGTGTGCTCAATGATAAGCCTTTTATAGGTCCTAGCGGCTTTGCACAAAAAGTCGGAATCCTGCACAAAAAGTCCTGATTCTGCTTAAAAAGTCGGTCGCTGACAGACCGGAAGAAGGTGTTCAGGTGGGCTAAAATATCTACATTTTTGTCGTTATGCAGGTTGAACGCGGACTTGCCTGATGAGGGTCAAAAGATGAACGAGGGCTTGTGCAAGGTGATCTGTCACAATCTCTGCGTACTGATTCATGCCATGTTCGAGCTTGGCATTCGACCGGATTTTGTACGGAATGACGTCAGATCGAGGTGGTCACGGGAGGAGGGTTGTCATAGCCGAGACGAGTGTTCGGGTATGACAAAAATATAGAAATGTGGAGGATCAGGGGATTGCCGTCATGCTCTGATTCAGGGTGAGTAAACAGCCGACTTTTTGTGCAAAGCCCCTACCAGCCAAGCAAGGCAGAGCTCGAAGCCGACCTGCATGTCGACGCGACACCGGATGAATCCGGCAGGCATGGGTACGCCTGGTCATCATTCAGAAGGAAGAATGGAAGCCCAATGGCTCCCCAGCACAGGGGCCGTCTTCTCTAATGTGACTATCCGATATAATTCCCTTCTGCCGCCAACCTTTCATCACGCGGAACAGGCGGGAAATCTTCCATCGTATCATCGGGACCCGTCCGACCGGTTTCTGATCGCCCAAGCTGCAAACCGAAGGGCTCGTCTTTGTCACCAGAGACGCCCGCATCCCACTCTACGGCGTCCACGCGATGACAGCCTGAGCAACGTTTTGGGAATTATATACTTTGGTAACCGTTCACTGAGACATACCGTTTTGCCTCGGCGTCAGGGCCGCCTCGGTAAGGGCAAAGTACCCTGCCACTAAGATGTTGACCGCAGTGTTGACGTTGCGGTCAAGCGAGACGCCATACGTCGGGCAATCGTACCCGTTCTGGCTTCCCCGGACGCCGCAGCGCGAAGGCCGTCGCCGCGTAGCGAGGGCAGCTTCCAACGAACCGGCGGCCGGCCCATGCTGCCTTGTACGTTGGTAAATGTTACTTAGGCATATAATTCCAAAGAGTATCATGGGGCCTGTGATGAGAGTCAACACCCTGACGCCACTAGGAGAGCGATCATGTCCGAGCACCACTTCTGGCTGTCCGACGACCAGGTTGACCGCCTCAAACCCCTGTTACCCAACAAGGTGCGCGGCGTCCCGCGCGGCGATGACCGAAAGGTTATCAGCGGCATCATCCACGTCATCCGCTATGGGCTGAGGTGGCGTGACGCGCCCGCCTGTTACGGACCCCACAAGACCCTCTACAACCGCTTCGTGCAGCTGGAGCAGGGCCGCGGTCTTCGACCGCATCTTCCAAGCCCTGGCTGCCGAAAGCACCGCCACCAAGACGGTCAGGACCGACAGCACCCATCGGGGGGCGCATCGCACCGCCGCCAGCCTGCTCAAGGGGGGCTTTCCCACGCCAGATCGGACGCACCCGGGGTGGGCTGAACTCGAAGCTCCACGCCGTCTGCGACGGCGATGGCAAGCCCGTCGTGCTGCGGTTGACGGCGGGGCAGGTCAGCGACTACTGCGGGGCTGATACGGTACTTGAGGCCCTCCCGAAAGCCGCTGTCCTGATAGCCGACAAGGGTTATGACAACGACAGGTTGCGCAAGGCCCTTGCCGAACGTGGCGTCAAGTCCTGTATTCCGGGCCGCGCCAACCGTAAAGAGCCGATTGTCTGCGACACGGAGTTGTACAAGAGCCGTAACCTCATTGAGCGCCTGTTTGGCCGGCTCAAGGATTGGCGCCGCATCGCCACCCGGTACGACCGCTTGTGCGCATACGTTCTTCAGTGCCATCTGCATGGCTGCCACGGTTAGTTTCTGGTTATGAGTCCTGAGCCCTGAGCCTAGGTATATAATTCCCATTCCTTTGGAGAAGATGATGACTACACCTAAGACACCCTACCGCAGCCGCGCGTGGTTCGACACCCCGGAACTGTACGGCTGGCTACGGCAGGCGGCGTTCCGCGCCGAGGGCTTCGGGGAGCCGGCATACGAAGGGCGCCCCGTCATCGGCATCTGCAACTCGTGGAGCGAACTGACGCACTGCAACGCCCACCTGCGGCAGTTGGCCGAGGCTGTGAAGCGTGGTGTGTGGCAGGCTGGCGGCTTCCCGCTGGAGTTTCCGGTGATGTCGCTGGGCGAGTACAACATGCGGCCCACCACCATGCTGTACCGCAACCTGATGAGCATGGACGTGGAGGAATCCATCACCGCCAATCCGCTCGACGGCGTGGTGCTGCTAGGCGGCTGCGACAAGACGACCCCCGCTCTGTTGATGGGGGCGGCGAGCGCCGACGTGCCGGCCATCCTGGTCACCGGCGGACCGCAACTCAAGGGCAACTGGCGCGGTGAGGAGTTAGGCTCGTGTACCGACTGCCGGCGCTATCACCAGGAACTGCGCGCCGAGCGGATTACCGAAGCGGATTGGGCGGAGTTGCAAAGCTGCATCGTGCGCAGCCCTGGGCACTGCATGGTGATGGGCACCGCCTCGACCATGGCGGCCATCAGCGAGGCGCTGGGCATGGCGCTGCCAGGCAACGCCGCCATTCCGGCGGTTGATTCGCGCCGCCAGCAACTGTCCGAGGCGGCCGGGCGACAGATCGTGCGGCTGGTGGAGCAAGGGCTGCGGCCTTCGGACGTCATGACGCCGGCGGCCTTCGAGAACGCCATCCGCACCCTGCACGCCGTCGGCGGCTCGACGAACGCCATCGTGCACCTGGCGGCCATCGCCGGACGCGTGGGCATCGCCCTGCCGTTGAGCCGCTTCGACGAACTGTCGCGCAGCACGCCGTTCATCCTCAACCTCAAGCCCTCCGGCGAGTTTCTGATGGAGGATTTCTACTACGCCGGCGGGGTGCCCGCCTTGCTCAACGTCCTGGCGCCGTTGCTCGATCTGGAAGCGAAAACCGTCACCGGCGACAGCCTCGGCGCCAACATTGCAGAGGCGCAGTCGCACAACCCGGCGTTGATCCGCAGCCTGGACGAGCCGCTGGATGCCGAAGGGGGTTTGGCGGTGCTGGACGGCTCGCTGGCGCCCGATGGCGCCATCATCAAGCCCACGGCGGCGTCGCCTGGACTGCTGCGCCATCGCGGGCGGGCGGTGGTGTTCGAGGATCACGACGACATGGACCGGCGCATCGACGATCCCGACCTGGACGTACGCCCGGACGACGTGCTGGTGATGCGCAACGCCGGGCCGCTCGGTGGGCCGGGGATGCCGGAGTGGGGGTTCTTGCCGCTGCCGAAAAAACTGTTGCGGCAGGGCGTGCGGGACATGGTGCGCATCAGCGACGCGCGCATGAGCGGCACCGCCTTCGGCACCGTGGTGGTGCACGCGACGCCGGAATCAGCAGCCGGCGGGCCGCTGGCCGCGGTGCGCAACGGTGACGTGATCGAGCTCAACGTGCCCGAACGTCGCCTGGACTTGCTAGTCGAGCCGGCCGAAATCGCCCGTCGCTTGGCGGCTGAGGCGCGGCCGCCGGCACCGTACCGGCGCGGCTACGGCTGGCTGTTCGCCCAACACATCCTGCAGGCGGACAAGGGCTGCGATTTCGACTTTCTGCGGGCTGAGGCGCTGCACTCGGCATGACGGTCGCCCGCGCTCGGCTATAGGGTCTGCAACGGCGGCAGGTCCAGCTCGGCGGTGATGCCGTTGAACCAGTCGATGACTTCCCGGTGCAGTGGGATGCCGTGGGCGCGCCGAGCCAGAGTTTCCTCGTGCTCGGACAGGCCGGGGTAGAGGACGCGCTCGTGGCCTTCGGCGGGCTGCGCGGTGCGCAGCGTTTCGAGCATCTCGTCCATGGTGTCCAGGTAGCGCTCGAGGTCGGTGAAGGCTTCAATGTCATACGCCGCGAAGTGGTTCTTGGAGCCGCCGCCGGGGTCGAGCATGCTCGGCAGGGCGCCCGACAACAGGGTGGCCAGCACCTCCGCCATCAGCGCGAAGCCGTAGCCCTTGTGCGATCCCTGTTCCCGCGTGCCGCCTAGGGGCAGTTGCAGAAACTCGTTGCGGTCGTGCACTAACGCCGCCTCGCTGATCGGACGGCCTTCCTTGTCGGCGACCCAGCCGGGCAGCAGCGGCGCGCCGACGCGCATGGCGAGGCGGATTTTGTTACCGGCGATGGCCGAGGTCGCCACGTCGAAGAGCATGGGCGCCTCGTTGCGGGCGGGGGCGGCGATGGCGATCGGATTGGTGCCGATGAGCGGTCTGGACGCAAAGGTCGGCACGACGCTGAGGCCAGCGCCGGTGAAGCAGACGCCCACCATGTTGCGCTCGGCGGCGAGCAGGGCGTGGTGGCCGATGGCGCCGAAGTGGCCGCTGTTGTGTACGTTGACCACCCCGACGCCGACCGCAGCGGCTTTGTCCATGGCCAGGCGCATGGCCCGGGGCCCGGTGATGAGGCCGAGGCGGCGTTCCCCGTCGATCACCGCCGTGCCGGGTGTTTCGCGTTCCAGCCGCCAGCCGGGCGCCGGGTTGAGCTTGCCGTCACGGTAGTCGCGCACGTAGGCGCGCAGCATGTTGGAGACGCCATGTGTTTCCACGGCGCGCAGGTCGGTCATCACCAGCACGTCGGTGGCCTCGGCCGCCTCGTCGGGCGTGACGCCCATGCGTTCAAAGATCGCCTGCGCGGTGTGCCGCAGCGCGGCTTCCGGCACCCGAACGGCATCGGCCTGCGGCGCCTTGAATCGGTCGAGAATCATGCGCTTGCTCCCTATGGCTGGGGTGTAAGGATGCTGACGACCTGTGTCCATCAACGGTTTTCTTGCCCGTGCTGCATGACTTTCGGCGCCTCAACCCCAGCGGCTTGTCCAGCGTTGCAAGGCCATCAGTACCTGCGTCCCTCCTCAATCATCCGGAGAACCGACAATCCCTCCAGACTGTGCGTTTCCTGAAATGCCTCCAGACCGGCGATCGCAGCACGCACCTTCTCGGAATCATGCGGCTGAAACGGGACCAGCTCGGCTACGGGACGATTGTGCCTGGTGATGACGAATCGTTCCCCCGCCTGTACGCGCTGGAGTAACTGTGATAACTGACGTCTTCGCCTCGAATGCGCCGATTTCAGGCATGGAACAAGCCTCCAGGTCGTAGCCGTATCGTGTTGAACGAGACGCACCCTAGTCTAAAACATGCTGTGTGGTCAAGCAGTCGCCAGAACTGCATAAACAGGGACGGGGCCGTATCGGTGGTGCAGGGGTCGGGCGTCTGCAAATGTAGAAGCCTATCCAGTGTCGGCGCCGCTCAGCCAGACGGCGAGGGCCGGGTCGCTCCAATAGAGCTTCGGATGCTTGACCAGGCGTTTGGTGCGGTTCACCGAATATGACGGCAGCCGCACCAGATAGCGTTGCACGGTGGCACGCGGCATCTGGAGGTCGCGGCCCATGCCCGCCTGGTTGATCAGGCCGCCGAGACGATGGCTCGCGCCCCGTCCGAGACGCTCCCGGCGACTGAGCGGCCAGAGATTTACATATGTCGCCCGGCCCGCCAGTGTCTCGGACACGCGTCGCATGAGCAACAGGTTCGCCGACCCGGTGAGCACGAAGCGCCCATTGTGGCGCGGCCTGCCCTCGTCCACCGCGCGCTTGACCGCGAGCAGCAGGTCGGGTTCGCGTTGCACCTCGTCCACGGTCAGCCGCGGGGCGCTGCGAACCAGATCCCGCGCGGCCAGCCGTGCCCGCTCGTGGACATCTGGATCGTCGAGGGTAAGGTAAAGGCGGTTCGCCAGAAACGGTTCGGCGGGCGCCCATCAGCACGACGACGGGCGACGCGGCCAGGGCGCGCTTCAGTAGCCGGGCGGCGAAACGGGGCAGATAGAGGAGTATCAACCATAAGGCTGGCGATTATCGCTTGTATCGTGGGCAGTTTTCAAGACGCAGAGGGTTCGCCTACAGCGCCATCCGTTTGAACGCGCGTTCCGGGATGGCGCGCAGGAGGAACATGATCGGGCGCCAGACGCGGCGCACGTAGACGACGTCGCGCCGCTGCCGAATCGCCTTGACGACCGCGGCGGCGACTTCTTCGGGCGTGGCGGTCAGCCGCGCCGGCAGGTCCATCCCATCGGTCATGCGCGTCCATACGTAGCCCGGCTTGACGGTCACGACGTGGACGCCGAAGCCGGCCAACCGGTTGCGCAGCCCGGACAGGAACGCGGTGAACCCCGCCTTGGCCGAGCCGTAGACGTAGTTCGCGGCGCGCCCGCGCTCTCCCGCCACTGAACTGACGCCGACCAGGACGCCGCTGCCGCGCCGCTCGAAGCGCTCGGCCAACGCCCCCATCAGCAGCGCGGGGCCGACATAGTTGGTGCGCATCACCCGCTCCGCCGCTGCGCTGTCCTGCTGGCTTTCCGCCTGATCGCCGAGCAGCCCGACGACGCACACCGCCACGTCGGGCAGGGGATCGAGCGTGTCGAGCAACGAGACGCCACCGTCTTCATCGAGCACGTCGCAGCGGTGCTCAGTCACGGCGACCCCTGTGCGCACCCGGAGGTCCCGCGTCTCTCTCTCCAGCCGTGCCGGGTTGCGCGCCGCCAGCTGCAATGGCCACCCACCATCCGCCAGCTTGCGCGCAATAGCGCGGCCAATGTCCGAGGTGGCGCCGATCACCAGCGCCGTTTCGACCCCGCCGTTCACGGTGCGGCCTTCCCGTCATCCGCCGGCTCGACGACATCGAAGCTGCCCTCCCAGATCTTCTGGCCCTCGCCGGTGAACTGGCCGGTGCGGACCACGGCGATGGCGTAATCATGCACGGGCAGCTCCCGCCGCGCTACGCAGACTCCTCTCTCGACGAGAAGGTGATTACTGAAAGAAAAGTTGAGGCCGTCGAAGCCATACTGCTTGCGATGGCTGGGGAGGTCGTTCACGTCAACCGGGTCCAGGTGGACGAAGAACGTTGGTTCAGTGTCCTCCGGTCCGCATTGCTCCTTCGCGTAGATGAGGCTGTTCTCGATGAGATACACATCCCAATCGGAGCGGATTACCGGCGGGCTGCCACCCGTCAGACGAATCAGATAATCGCCCAGAGGGGCAACCGTTGTTTCTACACTGACCGGTGGGCGCGCATTGCGGGGCAGCACGAACGCGGCCACGCACAGCCCGGTTTGCGTCCAGTCGTTGGCGACCGTTTCCTCTCCTAGGCCAACCCAGGACAACACTACCAACTCGTTCGGCGCGCAATTCCTGACGAACGCCAGCGCCAGCCGGCCGTCCACGATCAGCCCGATGCTATCCGACTGATGGTCGAAGTGGGGCTCCATCCTCTCCCAAGTCTTGGCGACGGCATTTTCATCTGCCGGCAGACCGATGGGCCATAGTCGGAGTTCCCATCTATTGAAGATATTTAGTAGTGAACCTTCAAAGTGCTTAAGTTTGGCAAAATGAGTTATCCCGAATTCTCGATAGAGAGGAGCATATCCGTCTCTAGCCGGGTTTCTCGCGTGGAAATAGTCGTAGGAGTTGACTAGGCCATCCAAGTTCACCACTGGAAAGCGCGAGAAGTACCCGACGATGCCGGCTTCCCACGACCCGACCACGCTGTCCTCGGGCAACACGCGATTCATAAGCTGCGTACCCCCATAAACAGCTTCAGTCCATTCGTTGTAAGAAACGGCTTTAATCCACATGTCGTCAGTTCCGGTTGAGGCACTAGTCGCTTCAACACGCTGAAATGGATCGGTGAAATCGGCCTTGATAAACAGGAAGGCCGCGCCCGTAAGGACGATGCCCAAACTCAGGATGTTGGGCGCGTGCTGCGACTTCGACCCGATGAACCGGCGAATGAAGTAAATGGCGACGTAACATCGTACGGGAACAATCAGCACCATCATCAGGTACGCCGGGACAAAATACCAAGGCCAAGGCCCCAAGGAAGGGTGAATCGTGAGAACAGTCTGTGCGAATTTGGCCAGATGGCCGGCCGCCAAACTGAACACGCCCACCAGAAAGGCCAACAGCAGCCAGTCCTGCCGACTCCGGGAGCGGCGGGCGAACCACCAGACCAGCAGCAAATAGGCGCAAACCTCCAGCGCAACCAGCAGCTCATGGTCAAAGACAGATATCCGTAGTGTGTCCTGAAAGTTCTGCGCCAAGCTGTATCCACCTTCCTGCTCCCACTTGACCTGCGACCATGCCTGCTTGGTCGCGGCGCTCACCGGCACGATGCCGCCGAACACGAGCCAGTTGTAGGCGAAATACACCAGGATGCCTGCACCGGCGGCGAGAAACGGGACGACCGCCTTCACGGAGCGCGCGGAACGAGCCCGCTCTCCGAGTGACGCGCTGGGCGCTCGTTCCTGCCACGACCACTCAATCAGGCACAGCGCCGCAGTCGCCGCCAACGATATAGCGATGTACTCCAGGCGCACCCAGGGCAGGGCAAAGGCGACCGCGGCCAATGGCCACTGCCACCGCACCGGGCTTTGCGCAAAGAGACAGGCGGTCAGAATAAACAGGCCCAGCATGAACAGCGCCGCCGCTGCTTCCATTCCTGCAATCAACATGGGGATGTGGTAGAGCATCGGCAGCGCGGCGAACATCAGAACCCACGGCAGGCGCGCCAGCCGGGCGGCCGCGGTGACGAGCGCCACGCCGCCGGCGATGAGCATGATCTCGAACGCCTTGATGCCGAACAGCGCGGCTTCCTTGTCGAATGCCCAGTAGAACGGCGTGATCAGAAACAGCCAGACCGGGTGATAGCCGTTGGTGCGCGTGATGCCGCCGTCGAAGGTGGAGAACTTCCCCTCGGCCAGGTTGCGGGCGATCTGGAAGTAGTAGAAGGCGTCATCGTGCGTATTGGAGATAAGGTTGATGAGATCGAAGCGGGCGAGCATGTACCAGGCGAAGCCGGCCCCGTAGGCCAGGACGCCCCCGATGAACAGGACGAACAGCGCGTTGCGCAGTGGAGGCGGTAACTTACTGAATTTAATGAAGTTTTTCGGGGGAGGGGGGGGGTAGATACCATCTTTGTCCTTGGCTGTCCCTAGGGCATTCCAGTGGTCATTCGGCGTTGGGTCGTTCGGCATGGTCATATTGTTTCTCTCTGATATGGGGAGCCTATAGCGCGAGCCTCCGTGAGAGCGCGGAATCAGCATGCAAGCGAGAGACACCAGCCGCAGGGCTACATGCCCCACACGATGACCATTCGACCATCCCGGCGCACCGCGCGGCGGAACACCTTCTCCTGCCACCGCTTGCCTTCGGTGCGGTCGAAGACGATCAGGTGGCCGACCTCGCTCCCGCAACGGTCCATGTAGCGCAGCGTCTGTTCAAGGCCCTTGCCGATGGTTCCCTCCAAGCTTTGCCGTTTTCCTTCGTGAAACACCTTGCACTCGACGACGAACTTGCTCCACAGGTCCGACGGGCCGTCGCCCTCCGGCCACAGGATCAGCAGGTCGGTACGCCCCCTGCCCAAGCCGTACTCCCGCTCGATGCGCCCGCCGCCGTTGATCACCCGCTGCAGGAACGCCTGCAGAACGAGCTGCGGCCCCGCCTCCCGGTACTCGAACCGCTCCAGCCAGTGCTCGGAATGCACACGGAAGAACGACTGGAAGGCGGTCAGCAGTTTGTCCACGTCCAGGCCGCCGCCGGCGTCCACGTACCAGGCGGCGTCCTGGTCCAGGCTGTCCTGCAAGACGTAGCCCAACTCCCGCGGCACCACCTCCGCGTAAATGGGATTGGCGATGCGCGGCGGGGAGTCCCGGGCGACCAGGCCGAGGTCGCGGACGTAGTCGAGGTCATGGAGATGGTAGCGGGGCTCGTCGTCGCCGCTCAGTATGGGTTCGACGACGCGCCGCACCCGTTCCTCCTCCAGCTTGTGGGCGAGTTGGTCGAGGTGGGTGCGCCGGCTCAGGATCAGCCGCTCGCGGGCGTCCAGGACGGCGGCGGCGGTAACGGCGCGTGAGCGGTCGCGGCCGGCCGCGTTGTCGAAGCAGGCGTCGGCGCACAGCGCGTTGACCAGCCAGGGCTGACCTTGCGTCTGCGTCCAGACGAGATCCAAGGCTTCCGGGGTGAACAGCTGCCCGGTCTCGACGGTGTGCTGCGCCAGCAGCGCGCGCGTTTCGGCCTCGGTGAACTCGCCGAGACGCAACGACCTGGCCGCCACGTTGAAGGGGCTACCGCCGGCGATCATCTCCCCCGAGCCGGAGCGGATGCGGTAGTCCTGGATGTCGCGTACCCCGCACAGCACCACGCTTTGCGGAAAGCCCTCGGGCCGTTGCTCGTAGCCGGCGCGCAACTGCCGGAGCACCGACAGCAGCGTGTCGCCGACGAGGGAATCGATCTCGTCAACCAGCAGCACCAGCGGTTTGGGGTCGGCTAGGCTCCAGCTTGTCAACGCTTCGCTAAGGGCGTCGTCGGGGCCGGATTCCGCCAAGATATCAGGCCAAGCGTTGTGGAGGAACTCGTCGCCCAGCAAACGCGCCCGAGAAGCCAGGCGGCTCAGAATGGCGCGTATGGCGCGCGCCGTATCCTCACGCGCCGCTTGGCCGATCTCGACGTTTGTATGTACGCACCGGAAGTCGCTGCCGCGGTTCAACAGGTCGCACAGCGCGATGAGGGCGGAGGTCTTGCCGGTCTGCCGGGGCGCGTGCAGCACGAAGTACCGTTTGTTCCGGATCATGTCCAGGATATGGTCGAGGTCCACCCGTTCCAGCGGCGGAACGTGGTAATGATCCTCGGGGCGGATGGAGCCTTCCATGTTAAATCTGCGCATAGGCTGAATATACACCCCGGCGGTGCGGCCTCGCTACCCGGCCCGGCCATGGACGCCCAACGCCCGGCCGCGCTCTCTGGGGCTGCCCCGGGGTAATGGCTTTCGCCTCCCGTTGTGGGGTGGGCGACGGCTGGTGGCGGTGTTTCCGGAAATCAAAGTCGAAGTCGTCAAAACCGAATTCCCTGTGGCTTCTTCTACTGATCTTCGGATTGTCGTCGCGCCAGCATGACGTGGTCGATCATGATGTGCCCCCAGCCTCCGGTTTCGTCGTCGAACAGTTCCAATTGCAGACGCTGGCCGGCAACTTCGCCTAGGGGATAACGACCCGCTTGAACCGTTCGGTATTCTCGCCTCGCCAGACGCTGCGGTGAACTCCGGCGAGAGGGCGCAGCCGATGTCCGAGGTGGCGCCGGTCGCCAGCGCTGTTTCGATCCTGCCGTTCACGGTGCGGCGTTCCCGTCATCCGCCGGCTCGACAATATCGAAGCTGCCCTTCCAGATTTGGCCCTCGCCGGTGAACTGGCCGGTGCGGACCACGGCGATGCCGTAATCAGGCAGCTCCCGCCTCGTTACGCAGACTTCTAGCTCGATGGGAATACGGTGACTCCCGAAAGCGAAGTCCAGGTTGTCGAAGCCGTACTGCTTGCGGTGGTCGGGGAGGTCGTTCACGTCAACCGGGTACAAGTGGAGGAAGAACATTGGCTCGGCATCCTCCGGGCTGCACTGGTGCCTGGCGTAGATGAGGCTGTCTTCAACGAGATACACATCCCAGTCGGAGCGGATTACCGGCCGGCTGTCTCCGGTCAGGCTTGCCACGTAATCGCGATCGAACACCCGCAAGTCTCGTCCGGCAAAGCGGTCCAAGACCCACTGCCGGTCGGAAGAGTCAAAGGGCATCCACAGAGCCGGGCCGACCTTTACCGCGTATCCCGCGCGGCCAAACGTCTGGAATTCGCTGGTTGCCGGCGGGCGTATAATGAAGTTGACACCCCGCTGCTCAAGGTATCCAGGTGGTGGTTGACGGTCGTGGGCGATGATGCGCTGGTGGTTGGGTGTTTCGACCGGGTTGCGAGCCACCGTCGCGTCGGTTAAGCCGTGCAGGTCGATGACCTTCAGGTCGGGAAGATAATAGAAGCGGATTCCGAGCGTATCGTCAACCATCAGCGCGTCATCGGGAATCACTCCCTTCTCCACGTTCTCGTAGGGCTTCCATGTCCGCAATTGCCGGTTGGCGACCTCGCGGTGTTTCGTGGAACGCGAAGCGACGGCCTGAGAGACAAGTTGACGGCGCAGGTCGTTTGAGACAGCGGCAAGCATCGGCATCCCTGGCACGGCGAGTAACCACGCAGCATTTCTGTCATCGAGCTCCATGTGCCGTCCGCCCCCCCACTGTAACAACAAGGTGCTTTGAATCGCGCTGGCGTAGAACAACACCGGTACGAAGAAAACGAACGCGCACCCACCTGCCAAACGGGGGGAGAATCGTTGCAACCACCGGCCGGCGGCAATCCGCGAGCCGAGGTACACGATTCCCATGGACGCCGGGACAGCCAGTAGCGGCCAGTAGAAGTCCAGCGGACGGTACTCGAAATGGTCGCCCCCGATCCGCATCACATAGGCCATGTGGACGCCGACCAGGAGCAGCACCAGCGCGCCTGTCCCGTCGCGAGACGCCCGCCAGCGATTCCGCATGGCGACGGCGGCCAAGGGGATCAGCAGATACAGCCCGGTCTCCAGCGCCGCCGCCCACAGATAGCGGAAGCCCGACTCGTACCAGGGCCGCACGTGCTTGGCGTAGTAGGTGTTGGGCAGCCATTCGCCGTAATAGGAATATCGCCACAGGAAATGGGCGCCGACCAGGACGACGAAGGGCGCTGCCAAACAGATCAACCGCCGCCAGTCCGGATTGAGGCGCCCGGTGTCCGCCATCCGCTGGATGACGAACCAGCCGAAGCACAGCGCCGCCAACAGCGGGCCTTCGGGCCGCGTCAAGGCGGCAGCGGCCAGGCTCAACGACGCCGCCAGCAAGCCCCGGCGGCTGTCTCTGTACAGGCTCAGGCACATCACGGCCAGGACGATGAAAAAGGTGAACTGCCGTGTCTCCAGTCCGCCGCCGGACGTCCACACCGCGAAGGTAGCACTGGCGCACACGAGGCCGAGGGCCATCCATGCGACCAGCCCCCGGTGGCACAGCAACGGCAGGCGTGCGATCCACCACAGCACCGCGGCGATGGTGCCGGCGGTAAAGGCGACCGACAGCCACGGCGCCGCGTCCTCCGGGGCCACGCCCAGCGCCCACCAGATGGCGGCCAGCTCCAGCACCCACAGGAAGTTGGAATAGCCCTCGACATATTCGCCGGGGTTGAAGACCAAGCCGTGACCTTCGAGCAGGTTACGGACGTAGCGGAAACTGATGAACGCGTCGTCGCACAGGAACCACGACACTGAGGCCAGCCAGACCAACAGGGCCAACCACGGCAGGCAGGTCAGGATGAGACCGAGGGATGTGCCTTTAGCGGCTCGCTTCGACATCGGCCCCTTCATCAGCGCGCCTTGGGTCGCTACTCATTGAGACCAATTACCCCCTCACAGAGGTGGTTGTAGCTGCCGTCCACGCGCACATACTGGCCGGTTCTGATTTCGGAGATAGCGTATTCCGGTAGAGGGACTTCCGCCAAGTTGCCGTCGAACGCGTCGAAGTGGAGCATCGGCAGCGCGGCGAACATCAGATACCACGGCATGCGCACCAGCGACCTATCAAGACGCGGCGCCGTTCTCCATCCGAGTCGGGCTGAATGTGGAATCAAGTTCGATTGGCTCACCCGGAGTCAACTCCAGCCCTTGCAGACCCGGGTAGTCTGGCGCATACCGGTAAGCGCGGTACACCTGATTAGCCGGTACTTCTCTACCACTTCTCAGTTGTTCCGTCGGCACCGGCTCGCCTTGCCGCAAAGGGCCGCTGCTGGTCGTCGGGTTGACATACTTCCAAACCGTTTTGCCGGCCGGCGTTACCTCGAAAATCGTGCCGTGTACCCCATCGCAAATCAGTGTGTTTCCGTTGGGCAGCCGTTGCGTCCCTGAGATATAAGGGGCGAAAAAGTCACTGGGCGTTGCGGCGGTATAAGTCCACACCGGTTCTGCCGGCGCGTAAGCCACGCCGGGATCCAGCCGATAGTTGGCCCCGTCCACCGGCGGAACAATCTCATCTACCGACGAATAATCGCGGGGGAACTCCCAAACCCTAATGCCATTGTTGAAAATGAGGATGTTGCCGGCGCCGGGCCGGCCGGGGGGAATCCATTGGGGATTATGCGGCCAGAAAAGTTGCTGGTCATCAAGCGTCCCGGCCCGATAGGCGCGAGGGTTGCCCCAGCGGTACAGCAGGTCGCCTCCCTTGCCGCTATTTCCGCCGCTGTGGCCGGCCGCCTCGGCTCTGGTGGTGCTGTGGTCAATAATCCACACTTCGCTGAAATTGCTAGGCGATAGCATAACCTGGTCCAATTCCGGGTTGTAGTCGATTCCGTTGCTGTGTATCCAGTCCGACGGGAATGACGAATCGGCTACCTCGGAGAGGTAGAAGTTAAGGTCAATCAACTCCGGATGCTCGGCCACCACGCCGTAATTCGCCTTGCTGGAATCAAAGTCTTGAATCAGATGATCCCACGCCGACCATTCCCAAACGATTTCGCAGCTTGCCGGCCCGGTAATTCGGGCTTCCACAATATGCGGCGCCACCAAGCCATCAGGGCCGATGAATTCCGGGTTGGCGCCGGCGGCGATGGCCCCCTCCGGCGTTTTATATTGTCGGGACAGCAACAGTACGTTCCCGTTGGGCATTTTAAGGAAGTCATGATGCGGACTCCCCTGAGTACAGTCCGAAAGGATATTCCCGTTCCGGTCAACTTCCAGCACGCGGCGGCCTTGGTCGGTATCGGCGAGAGTCAGCAGATTGCCATTCTCCAGCAACTTGGCGAACAAGGTTCCGACCCCCAACTCCCACCGGTGCACCTCCCGCCCCTGATTATCAATCAGGTAAATCGTACGACCGACAGCGTCCCCTTGCTGCAAGGAAACCCGATTGGTGAAGCGTTGATTAAACAAAGTATAGCCATCGAATGCCTCCGGCTCGTTCAGGATCACCCCGACTGTTCTGGCGGTAGGCGTCGGGGTAGGTCCGGGGTCACAAGCCGGCACGGAGGTGAGTGCAAGGCCGATGAACAGGACGAATAGCGCGTTGCGTAACCGCCCCCCCGGACGGCGGAGTCGACCGAGGGCAAGCATCGCCGCTTCAAGCGCCTGCCACAACGAGCCATCCAGCGCCCCTCCGGCGGCCAAGGCGCGGAACCCGGCGGTAACGGTGCCGGTAAAGGCACGTACCCGCTCGGCCATCGTGCGCCTTCTGCCTGTCACCACGATGCGCTGCACCCAGCTCTTCGGTAAGCGTTCAGGGGGTTGCCCTGCCCTTGTCTGTTGCATGACCGCCTTATCATCGGCTAGGGTTACTCGTTCCGCATTCTCCTATTGGCCCTGTTTTCAGGAAATCCCGAATGGCGCCGTCGATACCGCCTGAGCCGCTGTCGCAAACCGATTGGCAGCAAACACCACCGGTCGTACAAGCCCATCTCCTCACCCTGCATCAGCGTCTGGCCCAACTCCAACAGCAAATCGAGCAACTCCAACAGCGCTCGCAACGCACCTCCAAGACCTCCGACAAACCACCCTCGTCGGATTCACCCTTCCACAGACCCACGGACCCTACGGACAAGCCCACGGGCAAACGGGGCGCACGAAAGGGACACCCGGGTTCAGGTCCCAAGTTGCTCCGTCCCACCGAGCGGCGGGCCATCTATCCCGAACCTTGTCCTTGCGGCCAAGGCGTATCCGGCCACGTGGCGCCGTATCACACCCATCAAGTCACGGAGTTGCCACCTGTCGAGATGGCCGTCACGCACTGGGTCTTGCACCAGGGTAGGTGTACGGGCTGCGGCAAGCTGCTCAGAGCCCGCCTCCCCAAGGCGCAGCAAAGCGGCTATGGCCCGCGCCTGACGGCCTTGATTGGCGAACTCAGCGCCATGCAGCGAATCTCCCGGCGTGGCGTGCAGGACTTCTGTCGTTCCGTCCTGGGGGTACCCATCAGCCTGGGTGCGATTCAGCGTCTCATCGACCGCACCTCCCTGGCCATCGCGCCACACGATGAGGCGATTGCCACCTTGGCCCGCCAGGCGCGGGTGGGCTATGTGGATGAGACGCCTTGGTACTGTCGCCATGCCTTGCAGTGGCTCTGGAGCATGGTCACGGATACCGTCACCCTGTACCGTATTCATGCCAAGCGCTCGCAGGAAGCCTTCGGGTCTTTGATAAAGGATTGGCGTGGCATCCTGGTCAGCGACGGCTACGGGGTGTATCAAGGCTGGGGCAACCGTCGTCAGACCTGTCTGGCGCACCTCGTGCGTCGTGCTCGGGAGTTGTCGCAGCGCCGTCAAGCCGCCCTTGCTGATTGCGGCAAGGTGGCCTTGAAGGAACTTCAGCGATTGTGTCAGATGGCTCATGCGCCGCCAAGCGGTGGTCAGTGGCAAGCTTGGTATGCCCGTTTGTGCCGTTTCGTGCGGCGTTATGAGTTGCGCCCTGACGATGCGGGTCGCCTGGTGAGGCACTTACGGCGCGAGATGGGTTCGCTATGGGTGTTTCTCAATGAGTCGGGAGTTGAGCCGACCAACAACCGGGCGGAGCGCGCCTTACGCTTTGGTGTGTTGTGGCGTCAGGGTTCTTTGGGTACGGCGAGCGCCAAAGGCAACGCCTGGGTGCAGCGGAGTCTGTCGCTGCGTCAGACGTGTCGGCAACTGGAGCAATCGAGCTTCTCGGTGTTGGTCGACGCCCTTGAGGCGTTCATGCACGACCGTCCGCCTGATCTCGCCTGGCTACGATGACCCCACTCATTGCTCCACCCGCCGAACGCTTACGACAAGGGCAGGGCAACCCCCTGAACGCTTACGCTCTTCGCGCCGTTCGGCTTCATCGCCAGTATCATTCCCATGCCTGTCACCATCCGTCAGCCCTTCCACATACTTGGTTTTCCCCGTGTGCGTCGTGCCCCTGGAGAAGGCGACCCGGCACGCCGCCACGAACGGGAGGCCGCTTCGCCCTGCCAGTGACACTCTGACCTTCATGCGGCGAATATTGTCACATCCTACCCAGAGCCTCAAGTAACTGAACGGCACTACCGGCACCCGCTAGAGCACTTTCGGAGCAGATTGACTTGCATCCGAAACCACGAAATTGCTGTGCTTTGCGAGTTGGTCCCTTGATAATTCCATTAGATACGGAAATGCTCTAACGACATGTGTAGTTTGAGAGTCGGTTGCGGCGTGGTCTTCCGATGAGAGGGCGAGACCCAGCCTCCGGGCCTTGTCTGGATGCGTGGGCGGCGACGTCATTTCCCCTGAAGAGGCAAGGCGGTCCCGAGCGCGGCTCGGCCCGGCGGTCGGCGTGACCTGCGCGGGCCGCAAGGAAGTGCTTGGGATGTGGCTGGGGCGCGAAGTTCTGGCTGTCGATGATGAACGAACTCAGGTCGCGCGGCGTCCGGGACGACGAAGAAGGTGAACTGCCGCGTCTCCGGCGCCACTCCCGACAATCCCCATATCGCCGGCCAGCTCCAGCACCCACAGGAAATTGGAATAGCCCTCGACATGCTCGCCGGGGTTGAAGACCAAGCCGTGACCTTCGAGCAGGTTACGGACGTAGCGGAAACTGATGAACGCATCATCGCACAGGAACCACGCAGTCGAGGAGAACCAGCCCAGCAGTGCCAACCACGGCAAATGCAGCAGCATGACTCGCGCGTTTCGGAGGGCATTCCCCTTCATCGGGGATTGTCCACGTGTAGTGTCTCCGATTCATCGACCAGAGAGTTGTAGGTGAAGCTGCCCTTCCATATCTTCTTGCCTTCGCCGGTGAACTGGCCGGTGCGGACCGTGGCGATGGCGTAGGCGTAATCAGGCAGCTTCTGTATCGCTACGCAGATTCCTCCCTTCTTGATGAGAAGGTGGGTCCCGAAATCAAAGTGGAAGCCGTCGAAGCCGTGCTGCTGGCGATGGCTGGGGAGGTCGTTCACGTCAACCGGGTACAGGTGGAGGAAGAACGTTGGTTCAGCAGCCTCCGGGCTGCATGGGTCCTTGACGTAGATGAGGCTGTCTTCAACGAGATACACATCCCAGTCGGAGCGGATGATCGGACGGCTGTCTCCGGTCAGGCTTGCCACGTAATCGCGATCGAACACCCGCAAGTCTCGCCCGGCAAAGCGGTCCAAGACCCACTGCCGATCGGGAGAGTCAAAGGGCATCCACAGAGCCGGGCCGACCTTCACGGCGTATTCCGCGCGGCCAAGCGCCTGGAATTCGCTGGTTGCCGGCTTGCGTATAATGAAGTTGACGCCCCGCTGCTCAAGGTATCCGGCCGGCGGGCGACGGTCGTGGGCAATCTGGCGCTGGTGGTTGGGTCTTTCGACCGGGTTGCGCGCCACCGTCGCATCAGTCAAGCCGTGCAGGTCGATGACCTTCAGGTCGGGAAGATAATAGAAGCGGATTCCAAGCCCACCGCCAGCCATCAGCGCGTCGTCGGGAATCACTCCATTCTCCATGTTCTCGTAGGGCTTCCATGACCGCAATTGCTTGTTGGCGAACTCGCGGTGTTCCGTGAAGGGCGACGCGACGAGTTGCCGGGCAGTTTGGCGGTTCAGATCGTTTGAGACGGCGACAAGCATCGGCATCCCTGGCATGGCGAGTAACCACGCCGCATTGCCGTCATCCAGTTGTATGTTCCGCATCTCGATGCGTTCGCGTATTGCGGCCCCCTCGAACAACAGGGCGCCCTGAATCGCGCTGGTATAGAACAACACCGGCAAGAAGAGAACGAACGCGCACGTTCGCGCACCCACTGTCAAACGGGGGGAGAATCGTCGCAACCACCGGCCGGCGGCAATCCGCGAGCCGAGGTACACGATGCCCATGGACGCGGGGACAGCCAGTAGCGGCCAGTAGAAATCCAGCGGACGGTACTCGAAATAGTCGCCGCCGACCCGCATCACATAGGCCATGTGGACACCGACCAGGAGCAGCACCAGCGCGCCTGTCCCGTCGCGAGACGCCCGCCAGCGATTCCGCATGGCGACCGCTGCCAAGGGGATCAGCAGATACAGCCCGGTCTCCAGCGCCGCCGCCCAAAGATAGCGGAAGCCTGACTCATACCAAGGCCGCACATGCTTGGCGTAGTAGGTGTTGGGCAGCCATTCGCCGTAATAGGAATATCGCCACAGGAAATGGGCGCCGACCAGGACGACAAAGGGCGCTGCCAAACAGATCAACCGCCGCCAGTCCGGATGCGGACGCCCGGTGTCCGCCATCCGCTGGATGACGAACCAGCCGAAGCATGGCGCCGCCAACAGCGGGCCTTCGGGCCGCGTCAAGGCGGCAGCGGCCAGGCTCAACGACGCCGCCAGCAGGCCCCGGCGGCTGTCTCTGTACAGGCTCAGGCACATCACGGCCAGGACGATGAAGAAGGTGAACTGCCGCGTCTCCAGTCCGCCGCCGGACGTCCACACCGCGAAGGTGGCGCTGGCGCACACGAGGCCGAGGGCCATCCATGCGACCAGCCCCCGGTGGCACAGCAACGGCAGGCGTGCGACCCACCACAGCATCGCGGCGATGGTGCCGGCGGTAAAGGCGACCGACAGCCACGGCGCCGCGTCCTCCGGGGCCACGCCCAGCGCCCACCAGATGGCGGCCAGCTCCAGCACCCACAGGAAGTTGGAATAGCCCTCGACATATTCGCCGGGGTTGAATACCAGGCCGTGGCCTTCGAGCAGGTTGCGGACGTAGCGGAAACTGATGAACGCGTCGTCGCACAGAAACCACGCAACAGAAGAGAGCCAGCCCAGCAGTGCCAACCACGGCAAATGCAGCAGCATTACGCGCGTATTTTGGATGGCATTCTCCTTCATCGGGGATTGTCCACGTGTAGTGTCTCCGATTCATCGACCAGAGAGTTGCAGGTAATCACGGTGCGGCGTTCCCGTCATCCGCCGGCTCGACAACGTCGAAGCTGCCGTTCCAGATATTCTTGCCGTCGATCAACGGCGCCATGGATGGCGCCGCCTTTCGTGCCTACGCCAGCACCCTATTGGGTCCGAGTCTTCGCGTCGGCGACATCGTTGTGCTGGATAACCTTGCGGCTCACAAAGTTCAAGGGGTCCGCGAAGCGCTCGGCGAGTCGGGAGCCACACTGTTGTACCTGCCGCCGTACTCACCGGATTTCAATCCGATTGAGCAAGCGTATGCGAAGCTCAAGACGTTGCTTCGCAAGACTGCAGCACGCACCGTTGACGGCCTGGAGTCAGCCATCGCCACGGCCCTGGAGGCGTTTTCACCTGAGGAATGCGCCAACTACTTCACCCATGCAGGATATAAAACAATATGATCCGAATAGGCTCTAGCAGGTTGGAATTGAACAGCTTCACGTCCTGGAGACTGGCGACGCACACGGCCAGATGGCTGTCCGAAAGTTCGAAGGCCGAGCTGTCGGGGAACACGCCTTTCCACGCGATGGTAATGGGAAATCTGCGCGCCGTTTGTCCATACCCCGATCGGCGCTCCGGTGGCGTTGCAGTAGGAGCGAAGCTGATTTTTCCCGTCTTTCAGCTTCGGCTTCTTTAATTCTAACGATGACGTAGGCGGTATCAGGACGGTCTTTATCCAAGATGACGATGTCGGCGTTTTTCTTTTCCCGGCCAAAACTGACGGGTATTCAAAGGCGAGTCGCTTCTTTGGGTAGCCGTACTGCTCGATAAGTCGCGTCGCATACAATTGGCGGACGATTTCTTCTGGCCTTAGCTGAATTTTCTTGTCCCGTACGATGCAGGTTATATGCGGGATTTCTTTGCCTCTCACCGTTTTGGTAAAGACCTTTTCCCACAAGGTGGCGACTTCATCCTTCGTAAACAGCGTAAGATCGTAACGGCTATCGTTAAGGACCGACTGGATGATGTCTGACGGCACCATGGATAGTTCCTTTCTACCCGCTCTCTCATTAAAATGCCGGGATGGGGAAGTGCAACCCCGCGCTTAGGGCATACCAGTAAGAGGCTGATTCAACCTTCTGATCAACTACAAGACCACGGCCTGTGGACCATTCTACCACCCCAAGATAAACGAGTTGCGCAGCAGGGCAACGCATTCGCCGTCCTGATTGGTCACCGTGGTTTCCCGCACCACGAAACGCATCGTGCCGGAGCGGCCCGTCTTCTCGTAGAGGTCGGCGAGGCGGGTCATGTAGGTCAGCGTATCGCCGGGATAGACGGGGACGTGGAAGGTGCAGTCGTAGCCGGCGTTGATGCCGATGCCTTGGACCGCCATTTCGGGCGGGGCGATGGGGCCGGCGCCGTGCCAGGTGACGAACGTGGGCACCGCGATCATGTCGCGGTGGCCCTGGTCACGCGCCGCCTTCGAGTCCACGTGCACCGGCGCGGTGCTTCCAAGAATACTGGCGTAGTCGAGGAGCTGCTGGCGCGTGACGAGTTGCTCGGTGCGGCTGAAGACCTTTCCCACCAAGCCACGGTCCCAGTTGACCATCGTTTCTCTTCCCACCTTCACCCGCTCGGCTTGCGCTGCCCGGACGCGCGACGCAGCAACACGTAGACCGCACCGGCGCCGCCGTCCGTCGCCGGCGCGGTGGCAAACGCCAGCACCAACCGGCTCAGGCGTCCGTGGGACAGCCAGACCTGCACCTGTTCCTTGAGAACGGGGCGGTTGTCCCTGGAGTTGCGCCCGCGGCCATGGATGACGCGCACGCAGCGCTGTCCGGCAGTGTAGGCCCGGGTCACGAAACGCTGCACGACGTCCTTTGCTTTATCGACCGTATGGCCGTGCAGGTCGCACTGCGCCTGGACGGCGAAATCGCCGCGATGCAGGCGCTGGGCCAGACGATGATCGACACCCGGCGCCACGCCCTCCATGTATTCATCCGTGCACTGAATGGAAAAGGCGCCGCGCCCTTCGACGAGGTCACGCAACTCGTCCAGGGCGTCCGGTTCTTGGTAGGCGCTTACCCTGCGCTGCGGCCGCGGCTTGCCCACGTGCCCGCGCGGATCCTTGGGCAAGGGGGTTACGTCGGTCATCTCGGACAGAAACAACGCCCACTCCCGCCGCGCCTGTTCGTCGGTAGAGACAGGAGCCTGCCCGGGTATGGGGTCGGCTACTTGGCGGGGCGGAACGGAGACACGCCGGCCCTTTGGCGTGGGCGGGCTGGCGGCAGGCCGGGTTACAGCGTCGCGCAGTTTTTCCCTTACCTCACTGAATGGCCTGTGAAAGTCTTCTTCCTGCGGTGCGGTGGTAAGGATGGGAGGTCGGGAGTCTCGTCGCTTGCGTCCCATGGCCTTCACGTCCTATAGGCACGGTCAAGCATCTCGATCGGGTGGAGGATTTCGGCGGCAAGCCCATGCCGCGCAGCCCCTTGGCGGAGTTGCAGGAGGCAGCCGGGATTGCCACTGACAACAGCATCGGGACACACCGACGCGAGGTGGGCCATCTTGCGGTCGAGAAGCGCCTCGGCCGTTTCCGGCTGAAACAGATTGAAGGTGCCGGCGCTGCCGCAGCACCAGTCGCTTTCGGGAACCTCCACCAGTTCCAGTCCTGGCACCTGCCGCAGTAAGTCCCTCGGTTGCTGGCGAATCTTCTGCCCGTGTGACAGGTGACACGGATCGTCGTACGCCACCCTTAACGGCGCCGATTGCAGAGGTCCCCGCAGGGGAGCGGCGGCCAACAGCTCGCTGACGTCACGCACACGGGCGTCAAAAGTCTCCGCCCGCGTCGCAAAGTCGGGGTCGTCGGCCAGCAGATGGCCGTAGTCCTTCATCAACGCCCCGCAGCCCGCAGCGTTGACCACGAACCAGTCTGCCCCGCTCGCCTCAAACGCGGCAATGTGGCGCCGCGCCAGCCGCCGGGCGCTTGCCAGATCGTTGGCATGCGCCTGCAACGCCCCGCAGCACGGTTGCGCCGGGTTGGCCAGGACATGGTAGCCGTTGCGGGCCAACACCCGCACGGTGGCGTGATTGACCTGCGGCAGAACCTGCGGTGTTACGCAACCCGTGAGCAAAAGCACACGTCCGCGCGCCTCGCCGTGCGCGGGCGTTTCCACAGGCAGGGATTGGCGCGCCCTTGCAGGGGGAACGGCAGGCAGGAGAGCTTCCATGACGGCGAGTCTTGGGGCTAACCGGGGCAACAGACCGCTCAAGCGCACGAGCGCCTGCACGCCGCTGATTTGATACACACGCAGGAGGTTGGCCAGTTGGTGCAAGCGGCGTGGGGACGCCAGAATGCCTTCCATGCACAGCCGGCGCAGCCAGCCGCCGAGACGCGACGCGGGCTGTCCAACGCCTGCGGCGGCGCGTCCGGCCTCCAGCAACCGGCCGAACTCCACCCCGGCCGGACAAGCCGTTTCGCAGGCGCGGCAGCCGAGGCAGAGGTCAAGGGGGGTGACAATGTCTTCGGGCTCAAGAACGCCGTCGGCCACCGCGACCATCATGTCAATGCGACCGCGGGGCGACGCCGCTTCACTGCCGGTTAGATTATAGGTGGGACAAACGGGCAGGCAGAAGCCGCACTTGATGCAACTCGTCTCAGCCTGCTGCAGCGTTTCCTGCAATGCCGACGACTGTGTCATAGCCTACAGATTCGCCTGCGGGACAGCGTAGTTCCTGTCCTTCTTGTAGATCTGCAGGCGACCGCGTTGGCAATCCGCCACGATGATCAAATCGCGCTCCGCGTCGAACGCCACAGCGGTCGGGTAATAGAAGCGCCACTCGGGCTCCAGGCTCTTCACGCGGCGGCGCATCTTCGCCATGTCCGGATTGGCGTCGATCGATTGCTGGCCCCATTTGGACAGCCACTGCGCGTCGCCGATCAAGGACGTAATCAGGTCACCATCCGCCCGGTAGATGCGCAACTTGTGGTTCCCCCAATCGGTTACGTAGACGTCACCGTCCGTATCCACGGCGACGCCGGTTGGATGATTGAGGTCACGTGGGCCATCCCCGGCCTGGCCGAATTGCATTAGAACCTGGCCATTGCGGTCGCGTTTTTGCACCCGGCCGTTTTTCCAGTCGGCCACGTACACGGCGCCGTGTGCATCGATGTGGATGCCCCAGGGGGTGTCCAATTGATCGGGACCCCTGCCATGCGAACCCCAGCCCGACACGTACTTGCCGTCCGCGGTGTACACCTGCACGCGGTGATTGCGGCTGTCCACCACGTAGAGTTGGTCATCCGCATCAAAGGCCAGACCGGCGGGACCGTCGAATTCGCCGGGACCGCTTCCCGCCGTGCCCCATTGCTCGATGAAATTGCCGTCGGGATCAAACACGGCAATACGATTCAACCAGTCGTCCGACACGTAAACGCGGCCCTGCTTGTCCAGCGCCACGGAATTGGGCCAAAGCGCCTGCCCCGGATTTGAGCCGTAACGGCAGAACTCGGCGAGCACCTTCTCTTCGCCCGGCGCGCCGACGAACACCTTGGTAAGCCGCGAGCCGTAGTTCGTCTCGTTGCCGCGACTGACGACGTACAGCATGCCCGGCGACGCCGGCGCGATGGCGCAGGGATAGGAAAACCCGTCGCCGGCCGCCGCGTTGCGACCGACGGTGTGACTGAAATCGTAGACACGTCCAGCGATTACGGTAGTCAGCATAGGTGTTTCCTTCTACGCCTTGGCGATGAACGCCGGACTTTCAAAGGTGCCGCCGACAATCGACGGGGCGTCCAGCTCCAGCCAGTCTTCCAAGAGGGTGGTGTACACGCCGCGGAAATCCTGATTCGGCATCAGGTCGCCTTGCGTCAGGGCCTCGGCCTTCAGCGACGGATATTCGCCATACATGCCGCCCTGGACGGCTCCGCCAATGGCGAACGCCACGCCGCCGGCGCCGTGGTCGGTGCCGGAGCCGTTGTCGTGCACCCGGCGACCGAACTCGGTGAAAATCAGCATCACGACGTTGTCAGCGGCGGCGTGCTCGCGCAAATCGGTGAAAAAAGCGCCGACGCCTTCCGAAACCTCTCGCCACAGCTTGGCGTGCTCGCCGGTTTGGCTGGCGTGTGTATCAAAGCTGCCGTGGTCCAGATAGAAAATACGCGTGCCCAAGTCGGCGGTGTGTACCTGCGCCACGCCGCGCAGCTTGCGGGCCACCTTGGAATCGGGGTACGTGACACTCGATTGATAGCGCTGCGGCGCCTCCTTAAGAATGTCCGCGCCAGACATGGAATCGAGACCCGTTTGGCCCATGTAATCCATCACCGCCCCCAAACCGATGGCCGGGGCGTAGGCATTCTTAAAGCGCTCAAGCACCTTTTGCCGCCGCTGCCCCTCGATTCCCGGCAGCATGCCGTAAGTCTCCAGGTCGCCGCTGACGCACGCCACAGGGACGCCAGGAAGCGCCATGGCGCGGTACATGCTGGGGCCGAAACTGACGCCGGTCACCACGTTTTCCTTGTTGGGATCAATGTCCCGCAGCGCACGGCCCAGCCAGCCCTCGGTGCCGACGGTATCCGGCTCGCAGGTGTGCCAGATGTCCATGGAGCGAAAGTGCGAACGCGGCGAATTGGCGTAGCCGACGCCGTGCATGACAGCCACGTCACCGGCGTCGTAGAACGGCTTCAGGGCTTCCATGCTCGGGTGAAAGCCTAAGGCCTGATCGATCGGGATGATCTGATCTTCAGGGATACTCACCGCCGGGCGGTTCTCCCAGTACAGCGAGTTGGCGTACGGGATGACCGTGTTCAGATAGTCATTGCCGCCACTCAACTGCAGCACGACCAGAACGGGTTCTCTCTTCTCTGCCATGACTGAACTCTCCCCTCTTACGGTTCAGGCGCAACACACGCCTTAGTGGCTGGTTAGTTGAATTGATACTCACGCATGGCGACGATCAACTGCAGCATCTCGCCGACCCGCGCTACGGATGCCTCCGTCTCGTCCGCCGAATCCCAAGCCAGCCGACCGCCCTCGCGGGCCTGCTCCAAAAGCTCCTGCCGGGTATCCGTGCCCACCTGAAGCGGGCCCATCAGGTCCAGACAGCTATTCACGAAGGCTTCGGGGTCGAGCGAACCCTTGGCTCTGATGCGGCGAATCATGTCCCGCACACCCGGCAGATCAGTGCTGCCGACCATGTCAGCCACGAAATTGATACGGCTCATCAGCGAGCCGCTGTTGATCCATTCCTTGCCGGTATGCCAGCCCTCCACGCTGGGCGGATTGAGCAAGTCCTGGCCCATGTAGGTTGGCTGCAGAGCGATCTCGCGCCCATAATCGGGACGCGGTATCTCAGCGCCGCCGACCAAGCGCAGGGTGCCGACAACCAGCTCTGCCGGGCTCTTCACCTTCGTGAAACAGGCTTCCTTGAAGAAGTCGGAGGTGAACAGGGTGGTCAGGACCGCCTGCATGTCGTAGCCCGACTCCTGGAAGGTAGTGGCCAAAGCATCAACCGCCGCCTCGTCGCGCGACGGGGTGATCTTCCAGCTTGGCACCTGCGGTTCGTCGGCCACGAAAAAGTTGTACAGGTGACGCGCGACGAAGCGACCACAGGCTGGCTGCTGCACGACGATATCGATGATGTCCTCGCCGTTGAAATTGCCGGTGTGACCCAGAAACTCCTTCTCGCCATCGTCGTGGTCCTCTGCGACGTACTCGAACGCCCAAGGAAAACGACCGTACGGCAGGCGCGGGATCTTGACCGAGAACGTCCAACCGGTAAAGGCACGCGACGCCTCACGTACATCCTTCTCGGTGTAATTCCCCTGCCCCATGCTGAACAACTCCAACAGTTCCCGCCCCCAGTTCTCGTTCACGGCGTCCTTGTGGTTCTCGTTGTTGTCCAGCCAGTAAATCATCGCCGGGTCCTTGGCCGAGGCCACCAGCAGGTCGCGATAGTTGCCCATGCCGCGCTGTCGGAACATGCCGATCTGCGCCAGCAGCTGGTCGTAATTGTCCACCTTGGAATTGCCGGTCGCGAAGACATGATGCCAGAAGAGCGCCATCTTCTCTTCAAGGGGACGCTGGGTGTTCACCATGTGGAACATCCAATTGACGTTCCCCATGGGCGGCATGCCGCCCGGCAGCAGAGCGGCGGGTTGGTAGCGCAGCAGGGCGTATTCGTCCGCCGGCTCGCTGTTTTCGGGGTGAATCAACTCCTGCACCGTTGCCTCATAGCCCTTAGCAGCACGGCGCTCCAATTCTTCGCGCGGCGCCCCAAAGCCGGCCCGGCGCATCAGATGGGCCATCAATCCGATGTCGTGATTGTCTACCATTGCTCTCTCCTCCTCACGGCGTTGACACTCTCCCACACATGGATTCCCGTTGGCACGAAAGTGGCAGAGACAGGCAAGTCGTCAGTCCCGCGCCAGCCGAAACCGCGATCGCCTCCTTCGCCTCTTGTGTCTGAGGTATGCGATGTACAGCCGGCCGATAATAAGGACCATCACCACCACGGCTGCCCAGATGAAGAGCCTCTTCTGCTTGCGGTCCAGCAAATGAAAACCATGGGTCAATACTTTCCTAAGACCCGCTCGCTCAACCGAGCCGCCGGCGATCAGCGGTATGGATGCCAGAAGCCTGCCCTCTAGTCGCACGACGTATTCGCCAACAACCTGCTGGTGTTCCACCGGGGCAATCAGGTACTCGGGCAACGTATCGCGGCGCTCCAGCTTATCCTTGAATTCTTCAGGCACGATGAGCATCGGATTGCGCGCTCCCACTACGCCAATGCTGTCCTCTTTTCCCTTGAACACCGGAATCTCGAACACCGTGCCCGGCTCCTGAAACACGTCGAGGAAGGCATAGCGACGGTAGCCGTAGTTGAGCAGCTTCGCCGACTCCTCCGTGCGCACGGCGGGACTGGTCGCTCCCATAAGGACGGAAATCAACCGGCGCCCCTCCCGGTTGGCGGTGGCCAGCAAGTGATAGCCGGACGCGACGGTGAAACCGGTTTTCAGACCATCGACCGAGTCATCCCTCCGCAGCAGCCGGTTGCGGTTGTATTGGCGTATGTCGGAGAAAGTGTACTCCTTAAGGGAGTGATACTGCAGGACTTGCGGAAAATCTTTCAGGTAGTGCGTGGCCAGCAGGGCCATGTCGTGGGCGGTGGTGAGTTGCCCGCGGCTCGGCAGCCCGTGCGGATTGGTGAAGTGACTGTTCGTCATGCCCAATCTGTTTGCCGTCTCGTTCATGACCTTGACGAACGCCTCCTCGCTACCGAAGAAGTGCTCGGCTACCGCCACGCAGGCGTCATTGCCGGACACGACGGCAATGCCTTTGATTAGCTCTTCCAGTGGCACTCTTTCTCCCTCCCGAACGAACATCTTCGAGCCGCCGGTTCTCCATGCCTTCTCGCTGATGAAGACCTCATCGCCGAGTGTTGCCTGACCCTTTCCAATGAGGTCGAAAACGACGTACAGCGTGAGCATCTTGGCAAATGAAGCAGGGGGAATTTGTTCGTCCTTGTTCTGCTGCTGGAGGATCTTGCCGCTGGCATACTCCATCAGCACGGAACTCTTGGCGCGGACCGACAGGATACTCCCCGGCTCGATCATCAGGTAGGGTTCGGGCATTTCAGCCTTGGGGCTTTCGCCGGAGACTGTGGCGGCAGGCTCTGCAATTGCAGGCTCGGTCGCTTCCGGGAGAGGCGCAGGCGTTGGAGTCTCGTCCTGAGCGTGCAAGCAGCCGAAGAAGAAAAGCACGAACAAGCCGCTTAGCAACAATAGCCGCGTAAGGCGGCGATTCGGGGAGTCAGTCACGTGCAATTCCTCTATCGGGTGTTCCTTGCTTTCGCGTGTATCGGTATCACCCCGTTGCCTCGGTAAAGCAAACCTGCTCACCGTACGTCTCCACGAACGACTCAAAGCGGGCGACGTTGTCGGGAATGAGGGTCTTACCCTGGCTCCAATCGTAGAAGCTGGGAAAATACCAGACGAGTAGCGGGTCACCACAGGACTCGCCAGCTTTGAAGAACGCCAAGTGCGGCGTCTGGCCTTCCGAACGGCGCACCGCGGCCGTTTGCAGGGTGTGCCGTTTAAGATGCAGATGGCTGCGCGCTTCGGGCCTCTCGGCGTTGATGTGATACACCGTCAGCCACTCCTCATAGGGATGCAGATACATGTCCTGCCCGCGCAGTTCCATGGAGCCATGCTCATTTCGCAAGATGAAGGTGCCGCCCATAGCGATCAACCGCTCCATGAAATCGTGCAGTGTCGTCGTTGCCATGCCACACCTCCTCAAGGGGCCACGTTACGACGGAACATCAAACAGCTTGGGACCCGCCAGCACGTGACTCTGCCAGTGCTGCCAACTCAGGAGATCCTCTCCTGGCAATTTGCATTGTCAAAAGGTCGCCGCCTGTTCAAAGAAGGCGACGTCGACCCGCCCCGTTCCTTCCTGCCGAGCCTGTTCGGCGACTTTCTGAACCACCATCTGACGCACAAACGGAATGGGAATGCGCCCAACACGGTGCACCACGGCTTCGGTACAAGGAACCGAAGTACCGGGCAAATATGGACCGTCCGACGCCTCCGGCTCGGCGTCATGCTCGCAGGTGTGGGGCACCAACTCCTGCAGCCGCAGGGAAACGTAATCCGTCACCCACCGCTGGATGCCCTCGGTGACCTTGCCGGTATCGACGCGCTGCTGCTCAAGCTGCTGCGAAAAACCGACCAACAGTTCCTGCACGCGCGTCAACTGCTCCTGCATGGCGTCCAAACGGCCTTCAAGTCCGGTGGCCTCCGTGCTCGGCATGTTCACTGTCTCCTTCATACGGGGAATTTGTATCACGTGAGCAATAGGGGCAGCGGCGCTCACGACCGTTTGGGACGGAATCGCGCACCCCACGTCTGGCGAATCTCGGTCAACAACTCGGAGGTTATCACCTGGTAACCCTGCGAGCGAGCATAGGCTTCTACACCCTTCACCACCATACCGCGGGCGAATGACGGAATCGCCTTCAGCCGCTCGCGGGCCGCCGGCTGCCAAACCAGTTCCTGCTTCACCTCGAGGCCGAACGTCTGCGATGGCGGAAGTTCGATCACGTCACCACCGTGTTGACCCGGCTGGTAGGCACAGGCGGGGTCCTCGGCCAAATAATCGCCATAGGTAGCATAGGCGCGGCAACGGCAACCGCCACAGATTTTGCTGAATTCGCAGGTGCCGCAACGCCCGCCTAGCTCCGGCTCGCGCAAATCCTGGAAAACGTCGGACCCACTCCACAGATCGGCGAACGACGTCCGGCGCAGGTTGCCCGCCACGACCGGCATATAGGGGCACGGCGTCACGTCGCCGCGCGGCGTAATACGACAATAGTATTTGCCGGCCGGGCAGGAGCCGTGGGCGTAATTCTTGAGCAGCGGCGAGTTGGGATCGAGCTCCCAGACGATGCGGCGAAAGTGTGGGGCACACTTGGCGCGAATAAGGAGCTTGCCCGCCGCGCCGACCGGCATGCTCCACGGGTCCTCCTGCTTGCTGAAAACCGATGTCGCCTCAGTGTCACCGTCTTCGCCAACCCCTTGGGCGCGAGCCAAAGACGTCAAGATGGCTTCGTACTGTTCGGCGCTGATGTCCGTCAGGTTTTCGCCCCGTCCCGTTCGCACCAGGAAGAAGAAATTGAGCACGTTGGCGCCCAGATCGTTGGCCAGATCGACCATCGCCGGAATCTCGTCAACATTCCAGTCGGTCACCGACATGTGCAACGAGAAGTCCAGGCCTTCCTCCTTCAAGACCCGCGTCGCCCGTACGGCACCTTCCCAAGAGCCGGCCTGATGGCGAAAGGCGTCATGCTTGTCGGCGTGCGTGGAATCCAGGCTGATCGAGGCACCGAGGAGGCCGCTCTGCCGCATCAGCTTGGCCTGCTTCTCGCGCAACAACACCCCGTTCGTACCCAGAACGACCGTGAAATCACGTTCCGCTCCGTAAGCCGCCAAGTCGAATATATCCTTCCGCAACAGCGGCTCGCCGCCGGTAAGGATGAGAAAGATGCTGGGATTGACGCGGGCGATGTCGTCCATCACGCGGTAGCACTCAGCCGTCGTCAATTCGTTTGCAGCGTCGGCGCCGGCGGAAGCGCTGATGTAGCAGTGGGCGCAAAAAAGGTTGCACCGCTGCGTGAGGTTCCAGGAAACCGAATAGGCTTTATAAACCATAGGCTATTCCGTCTTGCTTAACGCTCCTCGCCGAAATGTTTCAGGTCTTCCGGGCCTTCCTGGGTCACCACCACGCCCTCTCCCTGGACCATTTGGCGGACCGACTCCACCACTTCGGGGTTCGCCAGCGTAGTCACGTCACCAATATCCATGGTATTCGAAATCGCCGCCAGCACCCGGCGCATGATCTTTCCGGAGCGCGTCTTGGGCATGTCCGGGACGATGTACACGTGCTTTGGCCGAGCGATCTTGCCGATGATCGTCTCAATGGCTTGGGTCACCTTGGCTTCGATGGCTGGGCCCGGGTCAAAACCAGGCTTCAACGACACGTACATATCCGGCACCCGTCCGCGAATGTCGTCCGCCACCGGCACAACCGCCGCCTCGGCGATCTCATCGACGGTGAGGCCAGCCGATTCAAGCTCCTTGGTACCCAAACGGTGCCCGGCAACGTTGATCACGTCGTCGACGCGGCCCAGGATGCGGTAATAGCCGTCCACCGACTGCATGGCGCCATCGCCGGTGAAGTACGGCCAATCGCGCCAGTCCTTGCTCTCGGGGTTCTTGCAGTACTTACCATAGTAGGTCGATACGTAACGCTCACGGTCGCCCCAAATGGTTTGAAAACCACCAGGCCAGGGATTGCGGATACAGATATTTCCGGCCTTGCCCGACCCCGCCGGCACCTCATCGCCGTTTTCGTCGTAGATGACCGGATGAATGCCCGGCATGCTGGGTCCGGCACTGCCTGCCTTCATGGCTTGCAGAGCCGGCAGGGTGCTGCACAAGAAGCCACCTGTCTCGGTCTGCCACCAAGTGTCGCAGATCACGGCCTCACCTTTGCCAACCACATCGTAGTACCACTGCCACACCTCGGGTTCGATGGGTTCACCAACGGTGGTCATGTGCTTGAAGTGGTAATTGTATTTTTGCGGTTCGTCAGGCCCGGCTTTGCGCAGCATGCGAATGGTGGTGGGGGCGGTGTGGAATATGTTGACCGCCAGTTGCTCGGCGATACGCCACGCACGCCCGGCGTCAGGATAGGTGGGAACGCCCTCGTACATAACGGTGGTGGCCGCCAGAGACAACGGGCCGTAGACAATGTAGGAATGCCCGGTGATCCAGCCGATGTCCGCCATGCACCAGTACACGTCCTCGGGGTGAATGTCCTGCACGTACTTGGAGGTGCCCGTTACGTATGAGAGATAGCCGCCGGTGCTATGCTGACAACCTTTGGGGCGCCCGGTCGTGCCGCTGGTGTACATCAGGAACAACGGTTCTTCGGCCGCCAGTGCCACGGGCTCGATCCTGCTGCCGGCGTAGGTCTTTAACTCATCATCCACGAAGTAGTCACGCCCGTCCCGCATCGGGGTCGCCGAATGGTACTGGCCGGGGTAACGCCGCCACACCAGCACCTTGTCAACGACTTGGCCTTCCGCGGTCGCCGTTTTCACGGCCTCATCCGCCTTTTCCTTGTGATCCAGGAGCGTGCCGCTGCGGTAATAACCGTCCATCGTAATCAGCACCCGGCTACCGGAATCGGCGACACGCTCGCCGCACGACTTGCCGCTGAAACCACCGAACACCACCGAATGAATGGCCCCCAGCCTGGCGCAGGCCAGCATGGCGACCGGCAGTTCCGGCACCATGGGCATGTGAATGGTCACCCGGTCGCCTGCCTTTACGCCAGCAAAATCCCGTAACACGGCGGCAAATTCATTCACCCGCGTGTAAAGTTCTTGATACGTAATCGCAACGTGAGCTTCATCTTCCGGTTCCGGCACATAAAGAATGGCCGCTTTGTTTCTATACTTTGTTAAATGGCGGTCAACACAATTGTAGGAAACGTTAAGCTTGCCACCAACAAACCATTTCCAGCACGGGGCATCACTGGTATCCAGCAGGGTATGCCAATACGCATACCAATCGAGGAGATCGGCGTATTCTTTGAAACACTCAGGAAATCGGTCAAGCCCAAAGCGATCGTGAACGTGCGGGTCGGTCATATTCGCCTGCGCGATAAACTGCGCCGGTGGCTGAATATACGCCTCCTCCTTCCAATGCACGGCGATCTGCGCTTCGCTCGTCGCCACAACCTCTGGTTCGCTCATCTCGCACCCCTCTGACCTAACAGACCAAGCCAATTCCAAAGTTCTGAGTCAAGCCTCCGTACCCTTTCCAGCGTCATATTGGCGAGGCATGGTAAAGGATTGCCAAGAGGGCTGTCAACCGCCAGATTGTGTGCCGAAAACGACCCGCCACCCACTCTCTTGAGGCTGTCCGCAGGGCCTCTTGAATCAAGGCAAATGCTTGACTTTCAGAAGGTTGCTTGCTAAGGTCGCCACCTGTCGATCGTGTGAACCAAGATACACCTTTATTGAACCATAGACGACGATATGATGCTGACTATTGATTCAGTTATCGCCGCTGTTGAGCACTATCACCCACAGGCGGATACGGGGTTGATTCGCCGCGCCTATCTATTTGCCGCAGAAGCCCACAAGCATCAGAAACGCAAATCCGGCATCCCCTATATCTCACATCCCTTGGAAGTCGCGTCTATTCTGACCGAGTTGCAAATGGACGCCATGACCATCGCCAGCGCGCTGTTGCACGACACCATCGAAGATACCGACGCCGGCGAGGAACAGATCACGTCGGACTTTAGCCCCGAGGTCGCCGCCCTCGTCTCCGGCGTTACCAAGCTGAGCAAGCTCGAATTCTTCAGCCAAGAGGAACGGCAGGCGGAGAGCTTCCGCAAAATGCTGGTTGCCATGGCCAAGGATATCCGGGTGATTCTGGTCAAGCTCGCTGACCGGCTGCACAATCTGCGCACCTTGGAACACATGGCGGATCACAAGCAACGCCTCGTTGCCCGCGAAACGCTGGAAATCTACGCCCCCTTGGCCCATCGTCTCGGCATTACCTGGATGAAGGCCGAGATGGAAGACCTTTCCTTCTTCTACCTGCATCCGCGGGCGTACCAGGAAATCGAAGCACAGTTCACAGGCCAGCAGAACGCGAGCGAGCGCTACTTGGCACAGGTGCAGGAAACGGTAGCCAGAGAACTCGCGCAGATGAGAGTCGACTGCCGGCTTTCCGGACGGCCCAAGCATTACTACAGCATCTACCAGAAGATGCAGCGCCAGCAACTGCCGTTCGAGGAAGTCCACGACCTGCTGGCCGTTCGGGTCATCACCGACACGGTGCGCAACTGTTACGCCATCCTGGGTATCATCCACGCCCTCTGGAAGCCCATCCCCGGACGCTTCAAGGACTACATCGCCCTCCCTAAGCCCAATATGTACCAATCCTTGCACACCACCGTGCTGGGTCCCGAACGCCAGCGCGTCGAGTTGCAGATTCGCACCGAGGAAATGCACCGCACCGCGGAAGAAGGTATCGCAGCGCATTGGCATTACAAGGAACGCGGCTCGACCGAAGAGAACGAAGAGTATTTTGCCTGGTTGCGGCGATTGATGGAATGGCAACAGGATCTCAAAGACCCCATCGAGTTCATGGAAACGGTCAAGATCGACATGTTTCCGGAGGAAGTCTACGTCTTTACCCCGCGCGGTGAGGTGAAGACGTTCCCGCGCGGCGCCACGGCAGTGGATTTCGCCTATTCCGTGCATACCGACGTGGGTCACCAGTGCACGGGCGCCAAAGTAAACGGCCGCATGGCGCCGCTGCGTTATCAATTGCGCAACGGGGATACGATCGAAGTCCTTACCGCCACCTCCCACGTGCCGAACCGCGACTGGCTGCGCTGGGTTGTCACGCCACGCGCTCGGACGCGCATCAAGGCTTGGCTTAAGTCGGAAGACAAAGAAAGAAGTATCGCCTTGGGCATGCGCAACCTGGAACATGAAATCCGCAAGTACTCGTCGAATCCGCAGCCCTATGTGAAGACGGCCGCCCTGCTCGCGGCTGCCCCGGCGTTCGGCTGCCATCGAGCCAACGATCTACTGGAAGCCGTAGGTTACGGGCGTGTGTCAGCCCTGCAAGTCGCGCATCGTTTGCTGCCGTCGAACTTAATCAAGGAGAAAAGGAAACCGGGTAAGGCGGTGGTGGCACCGTCCGGTCGACAGCAGCCGCGCAACGAGGGGGTGAGGGTACACGGGCTTACCGACGTTCTCATCAATTTCGCCCGCTGCTGCAGCCCCCTGCCCGGCGATCGCATCGTCGGGTACGTGACGCGTGGTCGCGGCGTCAGTGTTCACACCACGGACTGTGAAAGCACGCGAAAGCTGGAATACGACGCAGAAAGACGCACCTCGGTGTCGTGGGACGATGCTGACGAGACCCTGCACCCTGCAGCAATCGCGCTTGTGACGCACGACGAACAAGGCGTGCTGGCAAGCGTGAGCGCCGCTGTTTCAGCGTGCAAGGTGAATATCAGCCGGTTCCACACAACGACCACCATGGAGAAGAAAGCCTACATGGACATGACGGTCGATGTCCGTGACGTGAACCATCTGAACGAAGTCATTCGCCGGATTGAAGGCATTCGGGGCGTGCTTTCGGTAGAACGCGCCAGGAATGTCAGGCGGGGCAATTGGCATACGTGAGGACTAAGCGGGTTTGCGTACCTTGCCGGACCGCAGGCAGCGCGTACAAACCTTCATGCGTTTGACGTGGCCGCTGGCCGTCTGCACCCGCATCTGCTGCAGGTTGGGATTCCACCGTCGTTTGGTAAGATTGTGAGCGTGGCTGATATTATGGCCAAATCGTGGTCCCTTGCCACACATGTCACAGCTTCTGGCCATGGCTGCTTCCTTTCATACCCAAAACCGTACGTTGTCTTTGCTAATCCCGAAAAGCAAGCGCCAAAGCTAGCACATTCTCCCTGGGGTCGCAACAACGTGCCGTGACCGCCACGTGAGCCTGCGATGACGGACGTCCGTACCCACCTGAGCCGTCTCGACAAACCCCTGCAATACGCCACGCGCAATGACTTCGCCAACTTGTCCAAGTTGCGTGATCTGGAACCGTTCGTCAAGCATCAGATCCAAGCTATGCAGTCATTGCCGCTGCCGGCCTCGATGCCCACTCTGTTGACGCAATTGGCGGAAACGGTTCTGGGATTCGACGACCTGACATTGACCGAGAAACGGCAGCGCGCGCGGCAAGCCGCGCAGATTCTTTCCCGCCTGCACGCCTTGTCGGACCGTGCCGCCGCTTCGCCGACCCCAGTTCCGCCGCCCAAACCAACCGCCACGCCCACGCCGGTACCCGCCGCCGTTTCCGAAGATCCCCTGGCCCAGCCAGTACAATTCATGCGCGGCGTCGGGCCGCGCCGCGCCGCCCTGCTTGCCAAACTCTCCCTGCGCACCGTGGGCGATCTATTGTGGTGCCTGCCCGTGCGCTACGAAGACCGCCGCAACATTACCCCCCTGGGCATGCTGCAGGCTGGCGTCCGGCAGACGTTCTGCGGCACGGTAACGGCCTTCCAACTGCACCCCACGTCACGCGGTAAGTCCTTTGTGACCCTGCGCCTGGAGGATTCCAGCGCTCCGCTCACCTGCAAATGGTTCCAGCACCGCGGCCTTGCCCTGCAGGAGCGCTTTCCCATCGGCACGCGCGTGGTCGGCAACGGCCTCATCGCCTTCAATCGATATGACGGCAACCGTGAAGTGGTTCATCCCGACCTCGAAGCGCTGGAAGCCGATGATACCGAGCTGGTTCACTTTGGCCGTCTGGTACCGATTTACCCGCTCACCGCCGGACTGACGCAGAAGAGCATGCGGAGTCTCATGCACAACACTGTGGAGACCTTCTTGCCGCTGATCCGTGAGACGCTGCCGCAATCGGTCTGCACCGCTCACCGGCTGCCCGTCTTGGAGCAAGCCATGCGCGGGGTGCATTTCCCGGACGACAACAGCGACCTTGAAGCCCTCAATGAGCAGCGGACCGCCTTTCACACTCGTTTGGTATTCGAGGAATTCTTTCTGCTCGAGCTCGGCCTGGCCATCCGCCACCGCGAGGTCCGCAACACACGCCGCGATAAACACTACGACCGGCCGAACCATCTCGGCGAGGCACTGCTAAAGCATTTGCCGTTTCAACTCACCGTCGCCCAGCAGCGCGTGCTGGATGAAATTCTCACCGACATGCGCCGCCCCTTCCCGATGAACCGTCTCATCCAGGGCGACGTCGGCAGCGGCAAGACCATCGTCGCCCTGCTCGCCATGCTGCTGGCAGTGTCCAACGGCCAACAGGCCGCCCTCATGGCGCCGACGGAAATCCTGGCGGAGCAGCACCTGGCAACCCTGCGTGCCCTCCTGCAGCATCTGGACCTCGACGTGGCGCTGCTCACTGGCACGCTCAAAGGCCGCGGCCGCCAAAAACTCCTTCAGCGCATCGCCGATGGCGAGGTATCCGTGTTGGTCGGTACCCACGCACTGTTGTACGAGAACGTGCAGTTCCACGGCCTCGGTATGATCGTCGTTGACGAACAGCACCGCTTCGGCGTTATGCAGCGTGCCGGACTGCGACAGAAGGGTCTCCGGCCCGACGTGCTGGTGATGACGGCCACGCCGATTCCGCGCACTTTGGCCATGACCCTCTACGGCGACCTCGATCTGTCCATCCTCGACGAACTGCCCCCTGGTCGCCTGCCGGTCAAAACCGTCCTGCTCAGCGAAAAACGCCGCGAACACGCTTACGACGTGGTGCGCCGCGAGGTCGACAAAGGCCGCCAAGCCTACATCGTCTACCCGCTCATCGAGGAATCCGAAAGCCTCGACCTCGGTGCCGCCGCGTCCATGGCCGAGCACCTGCGGCATGCAGTGTTCCCGGAATACGAGGTCGGCCTGCTGCACGGACGCTTGGCCGCCGAGGAAAGGGACGCCATCATGCGGGCGTTTACGGAGGGACGGCTGCAGATTCTGGTGTCCACGACCGTCATCGAGGTCGGCGTCGATGTTGCCAACGCCACCGTCATGCTGATCGAAAATGCCGAACGGTTTGGCCTGGCGCAGCTCCATCAGTTACGCGGTCGTGTCGGGCGGGGCACCGCGCGCGCCACCTGCCTGCTGCTGCCTGGTCAGAAGCTCAGCCGTGACAGCCGCCAGCGGTTGAAGGTCATGCAGGAAAGCACGGACGGATTTTACGTGGCCGAGCAGGATTTGCAGATTCGCGGGCCGGGGGAATTACTGGGGACGAAACAGTCGGGACTGCCGGAATTGCGCGTCGGCAATATCCTGCATCACGGCGTGTGGTTGGAACGAGCGCGGCAGTCGGCGTTCGCGTTGCTGGACGAGGACCCCCACTTGAGCCGGGAGGAGCATCGCGCCTTGTTGCAAGCCGTGCAGACCCGCTGGGGCCGCCAGTTTGAATTGGCGACGGTCGGTTAGGACTGGCTTCAGCCCCGCGCGATATGAGCCATGTGCGCCAGTTCGGGCAGAATCAGCTTTTCCATGCCCAAACGCACCGCGGCGCTCGACCCTGGCATGGAAACGATGACCGTGCCATTGGCGACCCCAGCGGTGGCCCGGCTCATCATTGCCGCGGCGCCGACCTCGTCGTAGCTCAGGTAGCGAAAGAGCTCGCCGAAGCCCGTCAACTCCTTTTCCAGACAATCCCGCACCACTTCGTACGTGCCATCGCGCGACGATAGGCCCGTGCCGCCGCTCAGTAGAACGGCGTCGGTGTCGGCGTCCTGGATGTGATGCCGCAGCAAGCGCCGGATGTCGTCGGGCTCGTCCTTGACGATGCAGTAGGCGTGGACGGCGTGGCCCGCCTGTGTGAGAGCGTCCTGCATCAACCGTCCGCTGGTGTCGGTTTCCGGTGTGCGGGTGTCGCTGACCGTGATGACCGCGCAGCGGATGCCATCGGCGGCCTGCTGCCGGTGTTCCTGGTGGCTCATGATCGATTTCCGTTTGCAAAAGGGGGAAAAGGGCCGAGGCGCGTCACGTCGCCCTGATCCGGCAACGCGGCGATGATCTGGCGGATGGGCTCGCCCGACGGCAACTGCAGATCCGGTTCAAGCTCGCCGAGGGGAACGAGCACGAACAGCCGTTCGCTCAAGGCTTTGTGGGGAATATCGAGAAAGGGCTTGTGCACCTGCAGGGCGTCGTAGAGCAGGATGTCGACGTCGATCACTCGCGGCCCCCACCTGATTGCAGGCTCGCGCCCCAACCGGCTTTCGACGGCCTGCGTGATGGCGAGCAAGGATTCGGGGCGCAGGGTGGTGTGCACCCGTACGACGGCGTTCAGGAAGGCCGCCTGCTCGGTAAGGCCGACCGGGGCGGTCTCATACAGCGACGAGACGGTCTGCACGGCGATGGCCGGATGCTGGTGCAAGAGGCCGCAGGCACGCGCGAGGTGCTGCCCGCGGTCGCCGATGTTGGAGCCTAATCCGAGATAGACGACTGCCATGATTCCTGCGAGCGTTCGATGTCGACGGCGACGTAATCCAGCACGCTCCCCTTCAACGCCACGTGCGGCTTGCGGACGGAGATCCGCAAGCCGTCGGGGGCAAACTGCTTGCCGATCTGCATCGCCAGCGTCTCGGCGAGCGCCTCGATGAGGTCGAACCGCTCCTCCTCGACGATGCGTTTCACCAACTTGTAGACCTGCGCGTAGTTGATCGTCTGTCGCAGGTCGTCACTCAACCCCGCCGGGCGCGCGTCCACTTGCAACGCGACATCGACTTCGAAACGCTGTCCGAGGGTTTTCTCTTCGGGGTTGACGCCGTGGTAGGCGTAAAACTGCATGTTGCGAAGGTGGATGGTGTCGCGGCTCAACGGGTTGTCTCGACGTGAAGGGAGGCCATCAGCGGCTGACGACCAGCGACATGAATTCACTGCGGGTGGCCTGATCGGTTTTGAACGAACCGCGCATGGCCGAGGTGACCATCAGCGAGCCGGGCTTCTTGACGCCGCGCATGGTCATGCAGGTGTGGGAGGCTTCCACGACAATGCCGACGCCGTGCGCGTCCAACTCGTCAATCAACAGGTCGGCGATTTGCGACGTCATGCGTTCCTGGACCTGCGGACGGCGCGCGAACACTTCGATAACGCGGGCAATTTTGCTGAGCCCGACGACCCTGCCGCGCGGAATGTAGGCGGCGTGCACGCGGCCATGAAACGGCAGCAAGTGGTGCTCGCACATGGAGTGGAACGGCACGTCCTTCACCAGCACCATCTCATCGTGCTGCTCGTCGAACACGACCTGCAGGTAGGCACGCGGGTCCTCGTGCAGCCCCTGGAAGAACTCGCCGTACATCCTGGCGACCCGGCTGGCGGTATCCCTCAGCCCCTCGCGGTCCGGGTCGTCGCCGATGGCTTCAATAATCATTCGCACGCCGGCGGCGATTTTTTCCTGATTGATCACGCCGTTCACTGCCGCGGCGTCAGCCTGCTGCATCGCATGGTCTCCTAGGGTTGGCACTGTGACGTTGGAGGCGTTCACCATACAGGCTTTTCCGGCGACGCGCAAACCGCTGCGGGCTCAACTGAGGCGATGCTCCACAAGACGCCTGCTCATGCCGCCGCGCTTTCGTAGTACGGGGACGGCAACGTGGGATAGGCGCGAAACACGTGCCGGAATACGTCCTCGGCCCTGGCCGTGACCTCGGCTTCCGAGTAGTCATCGCTGGGCAACCCGGTCTCGTCGCTCCACAGAAAATCTTGGATCGTCACGCGCACCGCAGCCCGGGTGGCCTCCTTGTCTCGCCATTGGTCAACGCGCAGCTTTTCCGCCTTCAACGTTTGCAACAGGGCAACCGCCACCTGCTTGATCCGCTTGACCTCGGGTGCGCTCAGGTCCGGTTTCTTCAGCAGATCGAAGATCGCCAGCGATTCCTCGTCCAACCCTTCGCGCACCGCCCGGCTTTCCTCCTCATCGAGTTCTTCGACCAGTTTGATCAACGCCTCGAAGGTTCGCTCGATGGTCACCCGGTCTTTCTCGCGGTTGTACGCCGCAACGATCTCCTCATAACGCCCCTGGAAATCGGCGCGCAGCAGGTTCCGCGCCAGGAGACGCTGGAGTTTCTTCTCCACCGCATCCTTGAGCGCCTGGACGGTGGTGCGCTTGGCGGGACTATGCTCGAACTCCTGCCTGAGGCGGTCGAAGTCAATGCGGCTGATATCGTAAGGTGGCGCTCCTTCGCTCGCCCCGTCCGGCTGCACCTCGATCGCCGCGTCAACCACCTCATGGAGGCTGCGAATGATAGCGCGGACGTCGGCCTGCTCGCGGTCTTGCTGCAGGCTTTTGTAGATGACGTCGATGGCGTCGCGTCGCGTACGATACGCGTTGACGCCCTGCAGGTTGATACACGCCCTGAACTTGCTGAACACCTCGCGGCACAGAACCTCGAAACGCTTGCGGGTCTCGTCGTTCTCGTTCGCCGCTTCCTTGCAGGCAACGATGGCGGCGTTGCGCTCGAAGCCCGTCTTGCCGATAACGGCGTCGAGCGACGCCCCGCCTGCATCCAGAAAAGCTCGCACCAGAGCGATGGCCTCGGCCAGCTCGACGAGCAGAGCCGTTTCCGGTTTGGCGGGGTTCATCTCGTCGCCCGCGCCATCCGGCCGGGTGCCGGCGAAGGTCGCCAGCGCTCTTCGCAAGTTCTTGAGGACACCGCAGTAGTCCACGATCAGGCCGTTGGTCTTGCCCTCATGCACGCGGTTGGCGCGCGCAATGGCCTGCATCAGCGTGTGCGCCTTGAGCGGCTTGTCGAGGTAGAGTGTGGCCAGGCTCGGCACGTTGAAACCGGTCAGCCACATGGCGCAGACGATGGCGATGCGGAAGGGATGCTCGGCCGCCTTGAAGGCGTCGTCCAACGGCATGCGCTGCCTGTTGCGAAATGCCGGCTTGCTGCGCATGGCCTCCGGCAGGTCCATGCCCTCCTTGATGAGCCGGCGGTGCGGGGTAACGTCCAGGTCCCACCTGCGGAACTTCTCCACCTCGCCCTGTTCCTCACTCACCACCACGGCCGCGCGGGTCTCGCGCATCCAGCCGATTTGCCGTTTCAGGTAAATCTCATTCTGTTCGTCGGTAGCCCGCGCCCGCTCCGCCTCCAATGCCTTGATGCGTTCGTCCCAGTAAAATGCGACCAGCTGGTGCATCCGCACGCAAGTTACTTTGTCGATGCACACCAGCATCGCCTTGCCGCTTTCCCACGCCGCGGCGTAGTGTCGCACGAAGTCCTGCGCGATCTGGTCGAGCCGTTTGCCGGCGGTGATGACGTGGTAGTCGCGCTGGAGATCCCGCTCCAGGCGTTGCGCCACGTCGACGGCGTCGATTTCGCACTCCTCCAGCTTTTCGGCCAGGCGTTCGTTCAGGTCGCCGACGGCCACGCCCAGCTTGTCGCCGCGCGCGTCGTAGTAGAGCGGCACGGTGGCCTCATCCTCCACTGCGCGCTGGAAGTCGTAGGTGGAGACGTAGTCGCCGAACACCCGCCGCGTAATCTCATCTTCCTTGAACAGCGGTGTGCCGGTAAAGCCGATGTAGCTGGCGTTGGGCAGGGCGTTGCGCATGTTCAGCGCCAGCGTGCCGTACTGGGTACGGTGCGCCTCGTCGCTGATGACGATGACGTCGTCGCGCCGGGTGCAGGCCGCGTCCGGGTCCGCTTTCCGGTTGAACTTCTGGATGAGCGAAAAGACGTGCGACTTGTGCTCGGCGAGCAACCGGCCCAGGTGGTCGCCGCTGGCCGCCCGGCAGGGGTCGCGGTCGTGGTCCGCCACGCCGCAGCCGGCGAAGGTCTTGTAAATCTGTGTGTCGAGGTCGTCGCGGTCGGTGAGGATGAGGAAGGTGAAGTTGCCGCCGAGCTTGCGATGCACCTTGCGGGTGAGCATCACCATCGAATAGCTCTTGCCGGCGCCCTGGGTGTGCCAGAAAACGCCTAGGCGGCCCTGCCGCGCTCCGCGCTCGCGCACCGCCGTGACGGCGCGGTTGACGCCGAGGAACTGGTGGTTGCGGGCGAGGATTTTCCTCGTCTCGCCGGACGAGTCGTCGAAGAGGATGAAGTTCTCTACGAGGTCCATGAAGTTGCGCGGCTCGCCGACTCCCTTGAGCAGCGTCTCCATGTCCACGACGCCCGGCTCTTCCTCGGCCAGCCGCTTCCATTCGTGGAAGTGCTCCCAATGGCTGGTGATGGAGCCGATCTTCGCCTTCTCGCCGTTGCCGACCATCACCACCGCGTTGTGGTGAAAGAGGTGAGGGATGGTGTCTTTGTAATCGGAGAAGTTCTTCTCGAAGGCGGCTTTGAGGCTGCGGTGGATGTTCTTGCACTCGATGAACAGCAGCGGCAGGCCGTTGACGAAGCCGATGATGTCGGCTCGGCGGCGGTAGAGGTCGCCCCGTATCCACAGTTCGCGCACGCAGAGGAAATCGTTGTTGGCTGGCTGGTCGAAGTCGAACACCCGCAGCCGCTCCCGCACGCGCTCGCCCTTGTCGTTGCGGAAGGCAACCGGCACGCCGTCGCGCATCAGGTCGTACGTTTCGCGGTTGACGGCAATGAGGCTCTGCGCGGGTGCCGCGGCGGTCAGTTGCCGCACCGCGTCGCCATAGGCGGCCTCGAGCAGGCCGGGGTTCAAGGCCACCAGCGCCTTGCGCAGTCGGCGCGTCAGCACCACCTCGCGGTCGGAGGCGCGGCCGAGCAGGCTGTCCGGCCCGAAGTCCTCGGTATTGTAGGCGTAGACCGACTGCCAGCCGAGGTGTTGTTCCAGGTAGTCGGCGGTGGTCTGCTGAACCAGGGTGTCTTCGGTGAAGGGGTTTGGGGACATGCGCTACAGGTTGGTCCTATACGCAGTAGGCCAGATTCAGTTCAGCGGCTACGTTCTTGAGCCGTGTATCTCGCGTCCACAAGCGGACCGGATCGGACAATGCAGCCGTCGCAAGCAGATGGGTATCGACATAGCCGATACCACGGCCCATCAGTCGATACCGCTCGATGAAGAAAAGAACTTCGTCGTGGGTGGCAATGGGCACCTCGGGCAAGTTACCAAGTAGGGCCAACACCTCTTGCCGATTACGCAGATTGCCGCAGGCCAACTCGCCGACCACCATGGGGTGCATCCATACTTGGCCGTTCTGCAGCAGGTCGGTTAGGCGTCTGTCGCGCGTAGATAATCAATCCAAACCGAGGTGTCCACAAGGATCATGTCGGCTCGGCCCGCCGGCGTGGAATAGATTCCAATTGCGGTTCGCTTCCGCCAAGCTTTGCCAATCGTCTGGCGCTTTCGCGCTCAATGAGCGCCTGCAAACCCTGCCGCACCAGCTTCGTTTTTTCCGCAATACCCGTTATACGATGGGCTTCTGCCCACAACCAATCATCAATGTTCAATGTCGTTCTCATCTCAGCGCCTTCCGAATTCTATAGTGCCAATGAAAAAAGCTCCCGATTGCCGCATACCACGTAGACACACTCCACAAAGTCCCGGACGTTCGGAATGCCGTAGTCGATGCACAACTCAACGACCCGCTCCCTAGGACGTCTTCGTTGGCGCCAATCTTGGTATGGGTAATCGGCAATTCGAGAAAATGTCGAGTAATCTCGCGGCCAAGCCCGAGGTTTGGTACAGCCACTGTTCATCGGGCAGAGCCATATCCCATCACGGTAGGCGTCGACGAGTCTTCGAGAATTCAAGACAAGTACTTCACGTTCGCCGTCACGATAAGTTTTGGCGTTGGTCAACCGACCAAGGCGGTCTTTCGTTAGCCAGAAAAAACCTTCTGATTCAAAAACTCATACCACTCCCGGGGAGATATCGTACACGGCAGGCAACTTTGTAACCCCTTGTCATCCATCGCAAGCTGGTCTCGGATTTTTGCGGGATTCAGACTAGAGGCTGTTTCATAACTACCTGATGATAGTCACAAGCAAATGAGTTAGAAGCCATTGAGAAGCTTATTCAGCGTTATCAGCATGCACGCGATATGAAAGAAGCCGCGGTAGACCTCAATATATCGATCCCAGCGCACCACCAAGCGACGAAAATTGCCCACCCAGGAAATCGTTCGCTCAGCCGACGTTGGTAACGGCGCAGCTTGCGACCATCCTGCAAGGAGGCTCGTTTACGGTTTCTGCGATGCGGGCAAATCAAATCAATGCCCCGAGACCGCAGACGCTGGCGAAGGGCGTCTGCGTCCGCCGCCTTGTCATCAATGAGGCGCGCGGGCTTTTGGCGAAGCCGACCGCGGCCACGACGCGGCACCGACACCTGTGTCAAGGTCCGCTCGATCAAGGTCACTTCCGCTGCGGACGCCGATTCCAGGAGGTTTCCCAGAGGAACACCTTGGCCGTCTGCCACCCCCATCCACTTCGTACCTTTGCCCTTCTTGGTAGGGTCGACGCAAGGTCCCCTTTTTTGGCCGGGGCAAAGCTGCCGTCAGCAAAGGTTTCGGCCCCATCAAGCTGTCCTTGGCGGTCAAGTTGCGCCAGAAAGGCGCGCCATGCCTTAAGCCACACCTCTTGTTCCTCCCAGAGGCACAGACGACGCCAACAGGTGCTGGGAGAAGGTAAGCGTTCAGGGGGTTGCCCTGCCCTTGTCTGTTGCATGACCGCCTTATCATCGGCTAGGGTCACTCGTTCCGCATTCTCCTATTGGCCCTGTTTTCAGGAAATCCCGAATGGCGCCGTCGATACCGCCTGAGCCGCTGTCGCAAACCGATTGGCAGCAAACACCACCGGTCGTACAAGCCCATCTCCTCACCCTGCATCAGCGTCTGGCCCAATTCCAACAGCAAATCGAGCAACTCCAACAGCGCTCGCAACGCACCTCCAAGACCTCCGACAAACCACCCTCGTCGGATTCACCCTTCCACAGACCCACGGACCCTACGGACAAGCCCACGGGCAAACGGGGCGCACGAAAGGGACACCCGGGTTCAGGTCCCAAGTTGCTCCGTCCCACCGAGCGGCGGGCCATCTATCCCGAACCTTGTCCTTGCGGCCAAGGCGTATCCGGCCACGTGGCGCCGTATCACACCCATCAAGTCACGGAGTTGCCACCTGTCGAGATGGCCGTCACGCACTGGGTCTTGCACCAGGGTAGGTGTACGGGCTGCGGCAAGCTGCTCAGAGCCCGCCTCCCCAAGGCGCAGCAAAGCGGCTATGGCCCGCGCCTGACGGCCTTGATTGGCGAACTCAGCGCCATGCAGCGAATCTCCCGGCGTGGCGTGCAGGACTTCTGTCGTTCCGTCCTGGGGGTACCCATCAGCCTGGGTGCGATTCAGCGTCTCATCGACCGCACCTCCCTGGCCATCGCGCCACACGATGAGGCGATTGCCACCTTGGCCCGCCAGGCGCGGGTGGGCTATGTGGATGAGACGCCTTGGTACTGTCGCCATGCCTTGCAGTGGCTCTGGAGCATGGTCACGGATACCGTCACCCTGTACCGTATTCATGCCAAGCGCTCGCAGGAAGCCTTCGGGTCTTTGATAAAGGATTGGCGCGGCATCCTGGTCAGCGACGGCTACGGGGTGTATCAAGGCTGGGGCAACCGTCGTCAGACCTGTCTGGCGCACCTCGTGCGTCGTGCTCGGGAGTTGTCGCAGCGCCGTCAAGCCGCCCTTGCTGATTGCGGCAAGGTGGCCTTGAAGGAACTTCAGCGATTGTGTCAGATGGCTCATGCGCCGCCAAGCGGTGGTCAGTGGCAAGCTTGGTATGCCCGTTTGTGCCGTTTCGTGCGGCGTTATGAGTTGCGCCCTGACGATGCGGGTCGCCTGGTGAGGCACTTACGGCGCGAGCTGGGTTCGCTATGGGTGTTTCTCAATGAGTCGGGAGTTGAGCCGACCCACAACCGGGCGGAGCGCGCCTTACGCTTTGGTGTGTTGTGGCGTCAGGGTTCTTTGGGTACGGCGAGCGCCAAAGGCAACGCCTGGGTGCAGCGGAGTCTGTCGCTGCGTCAGACGTGTCGGCAACTGGAGCAATCGAGCTTCTCGGTGTTGGTCGACGCCCTTGAGGCGTTCATGCACGACCGTCCGCCTGATCTCTCCTGGCTACGATGACCCCACTCATTGCTCCACCCGCCGAACGCTTACGACAAGGGCAGGGCAACCCCCTGAACGCTTACGGGAGAAGGATAGGACGCTGGCAGGTCTTTCCAGCGGGCGCCGCTGCGAAGGACCCACAAGATGCCCTCGAAGCAAGGGCGATTGGGGATTGGTTTGGGTCCACCCCAAGGCGAGGCTTGGGGTTTGGGCAGGAAGGGAGCGATTTTTTCCCACTGCTCATCGCTTAGTTCACTCTTATGGCGGTTCATGTCAGGCCTCCTTTCAGCCATTGATTGCATACCAAAAGGAGGCCTCATGGCAAATTAAGTTATGAAACTGCTTCTAGAAAGGTCTGTTTTTTTCCTCTGGCATTTTTTTCTTCAAGAAGTCAGACAAGCCCTCCATTTCCAAGAATTCTTTTGCAGTACCACTATGCACGATCAATTGTTTCCCTTCGTAACCTTTCAACTCTAATGTCCAACATATCTCCTCGCGCCTCTGTTCTTTATCATTATCATTTTTACAATTGAGGACCACAAGTAATCGACAGTTTCTGTCACGCAAACCCTGTGTCAGCATTTTGTTAATATGTATATCACCGAATCCATAACCGACGCTTACAATCAGAGATGCTTGAAGCGTAGATTGGCGAAATGCCTAAGCGTAAAACAGATAAGGATCACCGGCTTCCAGTTTGAAATCTCTACCAAAAATCAATTCCATCTGCTTAGAGTCGATGCCTTGTACCTGCTCAATCGAGAATATCTGCTTTGTTGTTTCGTCGCGTTTCCAGTTAATTGATCCATGCAACTTGTAAAGTATTATATCCGGTGATGGATTAGCACCTATTTCCTCAAAACGTTCCCAATTCCATGAATACTCACCGCCGTATCCTCCGAAGCCGGTTTCCACGCGAAAATCAGCCCCATTTAACCGCTCTACGCAGAGGTCATAATTAAGAGAAAATATGGGGAGAGGAAAATTCAAGTCTTGTTGTAGATTAGTGAAGCCACGGTAATAGTCGCCCTTTGAAGTATCGTCTGGGCACATCCATTTCTTAAGCTCCTCCAAAATCAAAAGCTTGAATTTTTTTACGCGGGATAAATCTGATTTAGCAAGATCAATAAATCTTTGATTCCATGTAGCGATGAATGGAAACAGAGGATGATCTTCGTTTCGTTCTAATTCATTGAACGTATTTACAAGTGTTTCAATATTATAGGTCACCGCATTACCGAATTTCCCTCGTAAGCCAGCTGCGTAGTGAATTGCACTCTTAACATGATTGTAGAGTCCCAAGTAAGAGTTCCAAGTATTGTTGTTAATCAACAGATCCTCTATATAATCGATCATTTTTGCTGAAGTGGGAATTCCAGCTTCAGCACTTGATCCAGCACCCAAGAGAAAAATAATGTCCTTTGATCCAACCATCATTGTGCCATACGTATTATAGAAACCACGGCCTTATGTCTTCTACCGGAGGTAATGGTAGACCGCGCTCGTGAAAACTATGCACAAGGTCGGCAACAAGATGGCAGTAGAATACCGATACCGGAGCACTTTTGGCGTTGAATCCCCGCCAGTTTGCGCCAGACAAGTTTACTAAATCTTGCAGCAGGATTTCGTCAGGAATGCCATTTTCGCCGGAAACACGAAGAATTTGCAGATGGGTCGGTCCAGGGAAAACCTTGTTAACGGTCTTTTTGTCTGGATATATCCCCTCAAACCATACCAAATACTCACGAGGCCCGAGCCGAACTCTCGTCGATTCGTAAGGTACGAGGCTATTTACCCCGCGATTCACCGCAAAGAATCTCGATCTATGATTGACCTTAACCACTGCGAAACGACACAACACGCCGCTGTCGTTCGACATTTCATTCACAATTCTCTCGATTGCATCCATCTCTTCAAATTTGAGCTTGAAAGATGTATGGATAACTATTCGCTCAAAGTCTTCAGCATTATGCTCTAATACGTTTCGTAAGTTTCTCCTCAACTCTTCTATATAGCTTTTTTGTTCTGTCCCTTCCCCTAGAACTCTAATCTTCTGAAAGAGCCCGCTATTGTCAGTCATTACTGAGAATGCGAAATATTTGCTTACAGAGGAACGGCCATTGACCTCAAGGAGCTTGTGTGACTGACTGATTCCAATGATTAAAGATTTACCACTTGTTGGGTGTACTTTCCATGGATGCCCACCTGCTTTGCAAAATACCTGAAGAGCGATATTTGCAATAGACCACTTGAACAGATTTTCGTCCTGCAGTACGCGAAGAGTGCATACCTGTGTGGCGACTTTAGCATGCGAAAACAATGCCTTTTGGATTAAATAACAGTTGTCTTCCGGTGGAAGAACCAGAATTGGAACAATAATATCACCAGTCTTCATATCGCACTTAGTTCGGACCAACGCTTGCTCTATAGATGCTTGGCTCAGGTCGGGCAGAATTACTGGCTCACGGCTAATATTCGGTTCACACTTAAACAAGGCATTAAAACCGGGAAAGCTGAACCGTAAGCGTTCAGGGGGTTGCCCTGCCCTTGTCTGTTGCATGACCGCCTTATCATCGGCTAGGGTTACTCGTTCCGCATTCTCCTATTGGCCCTGTTTTCAGGAAATCCCGAATGGCGCCGTCGATACCGCCTGAGCCGCTGTCGCAAACCGATTGGCAGCAAACACCACCGGTCGTACAAGCCCATCTCCTCACCCTGCATCAGCGTCTGGCCCAACTCCAACAGCAAATCGAGCAACTCCAACAGCGCTCGCAACGCACCTCCAAGACCTCCGACAAACCACCCTCGTCGGATTCACCCTTCCACAGACCCACGGACCCTACGGACAAGCCCACGGGCAAACGGGGCGCACGAAAGGGACACCCGGGTTCAGGTCCCAAGTTGCTCCGTCCCACCGAGCGGCGGGCCATCTATCCCGAACCTTGTCCTTGCGGCCAAGGCGTATCCGGCCACGTGGCGCCGTATCACACCCATCAAGTCACGGAGTTGCCACCTGTCGAGATGGCCGTCACGCACTGGGTCTTGCACCAGGGTAGGTGTACGGGCTGCGGCAAGCTGCTCAGAGCCCGCCTCCCCAAGGCGCAGCAAAGCGGCTATGGCCCGCGCCTGACGGCCTTGATTGGCGAACTCAGCGCCATGCAGCGAATCTCCCGGCGTGGCGTGCAGGACTTCTGTCGTTCCGTCCTGGGGGTACCCATCAGCCTGGGTGCGATTCAGCGTCTCATCGACCGCACCTCCCTGGCCATCGCGCCACACGATGAGGCGATTGCCACCTTGGCCCGCCAGGCGCGGGTGGGCTATGTGGATGAGACGCCTTGGTACTGTCGCCATGCCTTGCAGTGGCTCTGGAGCATGGTCACGGATACCGTCACCCTGTACCGTATTCATGCCAAGCGCTCGCAGGAAGCCTTCGGGTCTTTGATAAAGGATTGGCGTGGCATCCTGGTCAGCGACGGCTACGGGGTGTATCAAGGCTGGGGCAACCGTCGTCAGACCTGTCTGGCGCACCTCGTGCGTCGTGCTCGGGAGTTGTCGCAGCGCCGTCAAGCCGCCCTTGCTGATTGCGGCAAGGTGGCCTTGAAGGAACTTCAGCGATTGTGTCAGATGGCTCATGCGCCGCCAAGCGGTGGTCAGTGGCAAGCTTGGTATGCCCGTTTGTGCCGTTTCGTGCGGCGTTATGAGTTGCGCCCTGACGATGCGGGTCGCCTGGTGAGGCACTTACGGCGCGAGATGGGTTCGCTATGGGTGTTTCTCAATGAGTCGGGAGTTGAGCCGACCAACAACCGGGCGGAGCGCGCCTTACGCTTTGGTGTGTTGTGGCGTCAGGGTTCTTTGGGTACGGCGAGCGCCAAAGGCAACGCCTGGGTGCAGCGGAGTCTGTCGCTGCGTCAGACGTGTCGGCAACTGGAGCAATCGAGCTTCTCGGTGTTGGTCGACGCCCTTGAGGCGTTCATGCACGACCGTCCGCCTGATCTCGCCTGGCTACGATGACCCCACTCATTGCTCCACCCGCCGAACGCTTACGACAAGGGCAGGGCAACCCCCTGAACGCTTACGCTGAACCTGCCACTCGATTTGCTACCGCGCAGACTCATTGCAAGTCGCCGGGCCGCCAATCTATCCTCTTCGCGAAACATAAACAGCAGTGTTGGTGGATTTTCGAGCCCGCCTAATGGCCCATAATTCAGAAGTCCAGTGAACTGGCTTTTCGATTCATGATTACGGCCGAATTGGTATACCTTGGTGCTAAGGCGGTCTGCCGGAAGAATTGTGAAATTCTTGGCGACTTGGATAGCGTTCGGGGTTCCCGGAAGCCGTATGGCACCGAATACATTGTGAAGTTTTTGCACGGACTCACGAATTTTTGTAAATCGGTCCGCATAGTAGTCCAGATTTCGCCGATATTTTCCGTCTAGACTCAGACTCAACTGCTGGATTCTTCGGGAGAAAGGAACGTCGGCCTGAAGCCTGAAATGGAAATCTACCAAGTAGCCAAACTGCCCTGTAGAGCGAAGGGTAGAGCGAAGGTGGTATGGCTGAACTATCAACTCCTCGGCTCCCTCTTTATGCTCGCGCTGAATAAAAGACATCTCGTTGATAAATCCTTTGTCAAATACGCGGTACTGTTTAAATTCGAGATGTTCGGCCGCTGCCTTCTTTAAGGCCCAGAAAAGAATCCAGCATGTAAGATACGGATTTGTTTTTGTCGAAACCTGAAATTTCTCGAAGTCTGGCTTCTCGTCGATTGACACCCAGTAAGATGACCAATCCTCCGTTTCCTTCAAATGATCGGGGAGGCTATAGGACCTTACACCTTCGTGAGGACGGTGCTCTTGTCCTGTCGGTCGCTTCTTGCGGTACACCGTAAAATCAGCGAGGCTGTTATCCAAGGGTAGGAAGTTGAGATGAATCTCGTATTTCATATTCCATATTCCCCACTCAGCAAGCGCGGTAGAAGCAGGTCACGAGCTTGGCTGAGTCGCTTGTTTTGTTTGTGAAGCCCTTTTATCTGACAGAAATTGTGCGATACAAATTCCTCGAACAGACTCAAAACAGTATCTTTCGGAACCAATAATGGCAACCTTTGCAAGTCCTTCGGGTAGACATGGGGTTGCGCTGCACCCTTCTGGAATCCAAAAATCTCCTGCTGCTTTGACCTGAGCAGAAGGTAGAAGTAGTAAAGATGTTCTGTTGACGTTCTGCTGATATATGAGCAGTCGGATGCCCAAATGTCCTCGTGGTAGAGATTTACGTATCCGGCGTTGGCCCCGGAGGCACTAACCGTGATGACTGGTCCGTCTACATTCGCAGTGTCGTGGTAATAGGCTGGGGTCAAACCACCCGCAACAACAGGCACTGGACCGCCCTTAGCTGAATCTTTGGTGATACTCTTTCCTTTTCGCACGTCCACTACATCACCCAACGGCTTCCTCTCCCACCCTTCCGGTACACCGGCCTTAACCCTGACGTGTTCATACCCAGGAAACCGAAGCCGAACGAACCATTCCTTGTAGAGCAACCACGCCGCCTGCTCCAGCAATTGAATCCGACGCCGGTTGTTTTCAATTAGGTCGTCGTAGGCGGAGAGGATAGAGGCGATGCGGGTTTGTTCGGGGAGCGATGGAACCAGAAGCTGCAGCGAAAGAAGCTTGGCTTGACTCAGGTTGTCTTGAGCGGTTCCCTGGGTGAACTGCTTCAATCGACGTTGCAAGGTGGTATCGAACAGATATTTCAGAAACCGAGTGTCGGCTTTCTCCTTATCAGGGACGAAGCCTATCACGCTGTCAGGAAAACATGCCTTGATACCGAGGATTGAAGTTTCGGCAATGTTCGCAGCGATCGTGATACACAAAGTTCCAACAGGCCATATCCGGCTTTGCTCAAGCCCGGCCTCGCTGTATGTCTGCGAATACTCAGTCAAGTAGAGGCCAGCGTGTTTGATATCTCCGGTTTGAACAAATGGGTAGGGTCCACCGTAAAGGTGACCGGCATCCCGCGGCCGGTGCCGGGAACGCCCCCGGCTCACGTAACCAAGTTCATCAAGAGTTCGAGGTACCCACTTCACAATCTTCAATTCCTCAAAATCTCGACGGGCGAAGCGCACTTGCAAAGCGGTGCAGAGGCTTCTTGCGTCATCGCTTTTCTTCTCCGGAAAAACAGGCGTTGTGCCCCCAGAGAATTTATGCAACAACCTGTTGCACAATTCGGCGTTCATGACAGATTCCTCCCGTCATATCCCCTCGTTGCCCTGCTTCGCGTAAATTGTAATCCCGAAGTGGTCGATGTGCCGCTTGAGAGGGGCATAAACGATGTACTCATAAGCTCTCAGGTCGCAAATTTGGGGGATGTCCAGATCGGCCAAATCGAGGGCAAGCCGCCCGAGGCGGCTATCGTCCACAATGCCGCGTGTGGCCAGGTCAATATCGGAACGCGCGCTCGCCTTGCCGGTCGCACGCGAGCCGAAGAGCGTCACCTGTGTCAATTCGGGATAGGCGGAGAAAATGCGGGTCAGCTTTTCCATGACGTTCGGGGACAGGTCCGGCGCGTTCACGATTCCAGCGCCTCCAGGCTCAGTCGCTCATAAAGCTCAGCGAGAATCACCAGGTATTGGCGTTGGATTTTTCGGATAACGCCCTCCCGCTCCAATTGGCTCAGCGCCTCCACTTCCCCTTCCAGCGCCTCGCGCAACAGGGTAAAAGCACGGGAGAAGTTCCTGAAGCGATCATGCCAGCGGATTTCCTCTGTCACCGCATCTCTCCCGGCATCCTGAATGCTACGCTCATACCCCCAGCCCCTCGAAGTTCTTCTGGATGGTCGCCGCCAAGGCAACAGCCTCGGCGTTGAGGTCATCGAGTTCGGCATGAATGTTACGCAGCGCCGCCACGAAGTCGAAACCCTCGTCTTCCGCTTCAGGGGCCACGCCGACGTAGCGGCCGGGAGACAGGCTCCAGTCATTGGCCGCAATCTCGGCGCGGTCCACCAGCTTGACCAGTCCCTCCGCGTCGCGCAGCTCGCCGTTGGGAAAGCGCTCGGCGAGCCAACGAGCCTGGTGCCGGAAATAGCGCACTTGCTCAAGCTGCTCGACGGCCTGCCGGCGGGCTTCGTCGGCGGTCTTGCGGGCACGGGCAATGTCGCGGTTGTTCCAAGCGGGGTTCGACTTGGCATCAGCTTCTTGCTCGCAGGTCTCGAGCAGGTGGACGGCGAGCTTGTAGAGTTCGTCGACCTGGCTGGCGAGGGCCGTTTCACCGAAGCCTGAAGGCATCCCTTCAACGTGTGAAGGGTACGGCGTGAAGTCCGCGGCAGCGGTTCGCGCCGATTTGGTAAATTGCTCGACGGCATCTGCGAACCGGTTGATTTCCCGGACCCATTCTTCCTTCAGGGTTCGCGCCGTTGCGGTGCCTCCCTGCAGACCTCCGAGCTCACACTGGCTGGCGAGGTCTTCCATAGCCGTCTGGAAATCGCGGACCGGCTGGAGATTCCGGGCGGCCGCCAGCGAACGGCGGCGGTAACTGGCCACCAAGTCGTGATACTTGTCCGTCTCGCCGCGGTAGAGCCAGACGATGGCCAGCAGGTTCTGCTGTTGCTCGGGGCTGAAGTCGCAGATCTTGCGCGTCACTTGGCGATAGACGTTGCGCGCGTCGATCATCAGCACCTTGTCGCGGTGCGCCTCGGGCTTGGCGCGGTTCAGGAACCACAGTTCGCACGGCACGGTGCGGGTGTAGAAGAAGTTCGAGCGGATGGCAATCACCACGTCCACGTCGCCGGTCTCCACCAGCCGCCGCCTGATCCTGGCTTCGCCGCCGCCGGCGCTGGACGCCTGAGCGGACATCACGAAGCCGGCCCGGCCCCGCTCGTTCAGGTAGCCGTAGAAGTAACTGATCCAGACGTAGTTGCCGTTGCTCACCCTGGCCTTCTTGTTGACACCGGGCAGGCCGAAGGGCAGGCGCGGGTCGGTGCTCAACTTGTCGGCGTCGATCTCGTCCACGTTGAAGGGCGGATTGGCCATGACGTAGTCGGCCCTGCCGAGCAGTTCGTGCGGGTCCTCGTAGTAGGTGATGGCCTGCCGAATGTCGCCTTCGAGGCCGTGCACGGCGAGGTTCATCCTGGCGAGGCGGATGGTGGTGGCGTTCTTCTCCAGGCCGCGGAAGGTGAGGCGCTCGGTGGGGCTTTGGCCGTGCTCCGCCACAGTGCGGGCACTCTGCACGAACATGCCGCCGGAACCGCACGCCGGGTCAAGCACCGTGCCGCGCTGCGGGTCCAGTACGCGGGCGATCAGCGAGACCAGCGAAACGGGTGTGAAGAACTCGCCGCCGTCGTGCGCCTTCTGGTCGGCGAACTGGGTGAGGAAGTATTCGTAGATGCGGCCGAAGACGTCGCCCTCGACCCGTTTCAACTCGTCGGGGTTCAGGGTACGCAACAGTTGGCCGAGGACATCGTTGCCCAATTCCTGGTATTCGCTCTTGGGCAAAACGCCGCGCAGGCTATCGTAGTCTTCCTCAATGGACGCCATCGCCGCGATAATGGCCTTGGCTCGGTCCGCGCCGTCGGGTAAGGCGACGAGGTGGTCGAACTGTGCTTCAGGCCGCAGGAAGATAGCGCCCCGCTGGGAGAAATCTTCCTTGGTAAGCGCCCGCGTCTTGCCACCGCGGGTAGGCAGGTCAGCCACGATAGCGTCCTTGACCGCCAAGTAGCGGCTGCAGGCGTGACGCAGGAAGACCAGCCCCATGACCGGCAGGAAGTATTCGTTGCTGGCGTAGTTGGAATTGGCGCGCAAGGTATCTGCCGCACTCCAGAGACGCCGTTCAATGGCTTCGATGTGTTCGAGTTGCGGCAAAGCCCGTGTTTCCTCTTGTGGCACACCTCAAGCCGCTTGGCGCTGTAGTGGCTTACGCCTCTACGCCACAGCGGAGGGCCGAGGCAACGGGCGTTCAGGGTGTGTGCAGATGTTGAAACCGTTGCCCCGTACGCAGCTGGACTGACGTCACGCCGAGAGGGCGTCGTACGGGTTGTCTTTCAGGTCCCGAGCCAACGCCTCTTGGTGGCTCAGCCACGCCGTGAAATTGGCGCACAGGACGGCGTAGTGCTCGGCGTTGTCGATGTCCAGCGTGCAGCCGCCGTACTGGGTCGTCACAATGGTGAAGCGGGTGCTCAGGAGTTGCGACAACAGGCTGCACACAGCCTGCAACTGTATGCAGATGGGTCGGGCGAGCCGGTAATCCCGCAAGCCGTAGCGGGCCAGCAGACGTGCCGCGTGCAAGCGCAGGAATGCACCAACGAATTGCAGGGAGCCGCGCTGCTTGCCGATCAATTCCCCACACAGCTTCAGGATGTTGTACCATTCCTTCTGGTACCGGTATTCGTACATCTTCTCAATGTAGAAACGGTTGCCCAGCCGGAAGGGCTTCACCATGTGAAGGTTGTTCTGGCGAATCCGCGCGTCACGCAGGTTGAAATACGCCATTTGGATGCCTGGACGGCCATGCCGCGGGTAGTAGGCTCGCAGCACCTGCGCCGACGTCATGCCCAGGAAATAGTCGTACCGGGTGACATCGCAGCTTGCGACGAACGCCTCGATCTCTTGCGGTGTCGCCAGCGGGATGTCGCCCGACATGAACAGGGCCGCCTTGTCGGCCTCGGGTCTGTCCAGATAGACCTGCCAGCCGGTCTCGGGCGCGTAGTCCGGCAGGGTGTGCAGAAAACCTTGCCAGACGTTTTCGTAGAAGGTGTGATATTGCTCAAGCAGGTGCAGGGGGCGCTTGCCCTGAAACGGGCTGTGGGGGCTGGCGAGGGCTTCTTCAAGCTGTGCGGTATCGCCTACGACGAAGATGCGGTCGGTACAGCGGGCGCGTTCGACGGCGCTGAGGACGTGCGTAATGACCGGCGCGCCGGCCACGGGCAACAGGATTTTGTTGGTGCCCAGAACCGCCCGGCTCGCCTGGCGGTTTCCCGCCGCGATAATCACGTCGAAACGCTGAGGCGTCGGCAACATGGTCGGTTTCATTTCCGCTGACGGATTCCAGATTGAGGCGCCTACTATACGGGGCGGCTTCCGCAGGATCAATTGTCACCATGCCCTGCCCGTTTGTGGCGTCAGCGTGTTGACTCTCATCACAGGCCCCATGATACCCCTTTTATAGGTCCTGAGCCTAGACAGATACGAGAACCTACCGTCTCAGCGGCTTCGGCCAACCATCCCACCCTGGCTGCCCTGTCCCAATTGCTCAATCGCCGCCATTCGTGGAATGTCGGATTACGCCTGCGGCTAATCCGACCTGCAAAGCTACAAAGTGCGCCGAAACGGCATCGCCAGCAAGCCGAGGAGCGGCCAGCGGTCGGGTTGCTGGAGACCGTCGAGGCCGATGGCCATTGCGTCGTGACCGGCCGCCGGCTGAGCGCGATAGGTGCCGAACAGGTGGTCCCACCAGGGCAGGTTGAAGCCGAAATTGCTGTTGGTTTCCACAGGCAGGGGCGAGTGATGCACGCGGTGCATGTCGGGCGTCACCAGGAACCATCTTAGCACTCGGTCCGCCCGGGCAGGCAGGAACACGTTGCCGTGGTTAAACAGGCTGGTGGCGTTGAGGGTGACCTCGAACACGAGGACGGCGACCGCCGGCAATCCAAGGACAGCCACGACAGCCATCTTGTAAATCAGGGAAAGCAGCACTTCCACCGGGTGAAAACGCACCCCGGTGGTGACGTCGAAATCGCGGTCGCTGTGGTGTACCCGATGGAAGCGCCACAGCAGCGGCACGGCGTGGAACAGGACGTGCTGCAGGTAGATGGCGAGATCCAGCAACCCCACCGCAGCCAGGCCCTCGAACCAGGCGGGCGGGCGGAGCAGGTGGTTGAACACGCCCCAACCCTGCGCCTCGACGGCCAAGGCCGTGCCCACGGCTGAAGCCGCGGACAACAGGCGCAGCATCAGACTGTCTACCATCACCAGACCCAGATTGGCCATCCAACGCGGCGCGGTCGCCTTGCCTGTCTGGCGCCGTGGCGCCCAACGTTCAGCCAGCGCCACTGCCAGGAAGACGACTCCAAAGCCGCTCAGGCGTATCCACGGCTCGTATTGCAGAATGACGCTTTGCATGACTCGTTCGGCCCAGCGGCTTGAACACAAACAAAAACAACTACGTGCGTGTGAGTTTGCTTGCGGTACAATGGCGCTACTGGTGGGTTCCAGGAAAGGACTTTCGCACTGCTCAAGGAGATTACCATGAAAGCTTTCGTTGTTCTTCTGACGCTCTTTTTTCCTGTCATGCCTACTTCACGGCTTGTGCTGATCCCCAAACAGCGAGCGCACCACGGGAAAAGACTCAAGATCGAGCGGAGAGGCTGTTAAGCAACTCCTCGACTACGTGAAGAACTGCTAAGGAATATTTCCGCCCTGGGGCAAAAATCCTTGGGGCTGGGGGCATAGCCGCGGCTGTAACCGTACTCATCGGCGACCCCAAATCTAAGGCTGCGGCGGTTGCCCTTACAACTATGAGTGCCATCAAAGGGGCGGACTTAGGCCCAGAATTGGAGTGAGCATAGCCACTCCCAGCTACAACCTTGTGGAAAAGGTGGCCGGTACCATGTTGCTCGCCGACGATAAGATTCTCCTCCGATTTTGGACCAATGTGGAGACGATCTGGAGCCGTATTCTGGAGTGGCAGCCAGTGAAAGACGTAATGGCAGAGCGGTCGTGGGACCCGATCACCAAGACAGACCACCATAAGCTGAAACGACAGCTGTTGTCTGCTGAGGCAAAAGCCATCACCATTGAATTAGTGTTGCGCAGAACATTCGGCGAACCAATTGGATCATACACCGCCCTAACGGCGCGTGTGGGGAGTTACCTCCCATAATAAGGAGAATAAGGAATGAAGATTACCCCCAGGCTCTTTATCTGGGCATGCGCGGTTGCCTTGTCGGCATTGGGATGGGGCGGGATGGCGTTCAGCCAGGGGAACAGTGGCGACGCACTGCTCGAGCGGCTGAAACAGAACGCCACCGAGTTTCGCTACGAAGTCGGCAAGCCGGGCGGTTCGCTGACGCATTCCACGATCAGCGGACCGAAGACCTTCAACCTGGCAATCGCGACCGAAACGTCATCCACCGAGATCCTCGGATACCTGTTCGAGGGTCTGACCGAATCCTCCTGGCTGACCTCCCGGATGGAAGGCAATCTCGCCGAGCGCTGGGAAGCTTCCGAAGACGGCTTGGTGTGGACGTTCCACCTGCGCCGGGGCGTCAAGTGGTCCGACGGTGCGCCCTTCACGGCCGACGATGTCCTTTTCACCTTCCAGCGCATCATCTACAACGACGACATCCCCGCTTCGGCACGGCCGGGCCTGACAATCCGTTACCTCGACGAGTCCACGCAGGAATGGCAGCGCGGGCAGATCGCCATTGCCAAGATCGACGACCACGCAGTGCGGTTCACCCTGCCCGTACCCTTCGCGCCGTTTCTGCGCACGATGGGCACCCCCATTTATCCCAGGCACATCCTGGAAAAACACGTCGACGACGGCAGCTTCACCTCGACCTGGGACGTGGGCACCGACCCCGGCGAGATCATCGGCACCGGGCCGTTCACCATCGCGCGGTACGACGTCGGCGAGCGCATCGTGCTGCGCAAGAACCCGCACTACTGGAAGAAGGACGACGCGGGCAATGCCCTGCCCTATCTCGACCAGGTCGTTTATCTGGTGGTGCAGGACATCGCCGCGGCGGTGCTCAAATTCCAGGCGGGCGAGACCGACATCCTCGGCGTCACGGGCGACCAGTACCCGGTGTTGAAGCCGGAAGAGGCCGCCAAAAACTTCACCCTGCACCGGCAGGGGCCGAATTTCGGCACCACCTTCCTGGCCTTCAACCAGAACCGCGGCAAGAACTCTGACAACGACCGGGCGTTCGTGGAGCCGGCCAAGCTGAAGTGGTTCACGAATCGGGATTTCCGTCGGGCGGTCGCCCACAGCGTGGACAAAGACAGCATCATCGACAACGTCATGAACGGCCTGGGCTACCCGCAGTGGGCCGCCATCAGCCCGGCGGCGGGGCCGTTCCACAACCCGGACGTCACCCAGTACGCCTACGACCTGAAGCATGCCAACGACCTGCTCGACGGACTAGGATGGTTTGATCTGGACGGCGACGGCTTCCGCGAAGACGACGAGGGCAACACCCTTTCCTTCACGCTGGCGACGAATTCCGGCAACGACGTCCGCGAGAAGGTCTGCACGCTTCTGAAGCAGGACCTCGCCAAGGTCGGCATCCAGGCCAATACCCGCTTCATGGAATTCAATTCGCTGGTGTCCCAACTCGTCAGCACCTACGATTGGGAAGCCATCGTCATCGGCTTCACCGGCGGCGTGGAGCCGCACGGCGGCATCAACCTGTGGCACTCGTCGGAGCGCCTGCACCTCTGGTATCCGTTGCAGGAGACGCCGGCCACCCCGTGGGAAGCGGCCATCAACGAGTTGTTCGTGCGCGGCAGCCGCGAAATGGATGAGGCGAAGCGATACGCCATTTACCACGAGTTCCAGCAGGTCGCGTCCGACAACCTGCCGGTCATCTACACCGCCCTCGCCGAGCGCATTACCGCGGTGCGCAATCATTACGGCAACATGACGCCGACGCTGTACGGCCTGTACGACGTGCGCTACCTTTACGTGCGTTAGCCAGCAGTCAAGCGGGCGGGCCTGACGCCTGCCCGCCTCCCCAAACCGAAGAGCCCCGCCCATGTACACCTACGTCATCCAGCGTCTGCTCATCACCATCCCGCTGCTCCTCGGCCTTACCTTCGTCATTTTCATGATCATTCAGATCGCCCCAGGCGATTTTTTCGACCAGTGGGCCTTGCAGCCCGATCTCGACCAGCGGCAGTTGCGCCAGTGGAAACGTGAATTCGGCGCCGACAAAGGCTGGGTCACGCAATACGTCCGCTGGCTGCGGGGTGTCCTTTTCGACGTCCGTTTCGCCAGCGAGCGGGTCCGCATCGGCGATTTTGAATACGACACGTTGGCTGACAACCGCGATGCCTACGACGTCCGGGGTGACGCCACGCCTATCCACGTCCGGCTGCGGGACGAGGGGGCCTTCGCCCTGGCCTTCAACTTCGATGCGCCCGGTGCCATGGGCGTGCTGGGCAAGACGGACAACCCCAATACGGCCAGTGAACACCCCAGCAACCATTGGGCTCCTGCGGACTTCCAGGCACTTGAAATGGAATTACGCAACGACACGGCTGCCGGCGCGGACGTTTTTCTACGGATTCAGGACGAGGACGGCAAGGCATTGGTCGAACGGCGCTTCATCGCCACCGGTGCACCGACCTCGATCACCCTGTCGGACGCCGATTACGCCCGCTTCAGTGTGGCCCGGCGACGCCTGAAAGGGTTCATGCTGTTCGCGCACCAGCACGGCGGCATGCCGGCGGAGTTGCAGGCTACGTGGCTCGCCGGTGACACGCCGATGGCCACCACGCGCCACACCCTGAATCCGGGCAAGCGTCAAGTTTTGTTGCGCAATCGGTTCCCCGCCGCCCTGCTCGAACCCGGCCGCTGCGACCGTGTCGAATTCACGGTGCTGCCGCCATCAGCGCAGGACATGACCGTCCACGTCCGCCTGCAAGACACCGTAGACGGTGCCTACGAAACGTCCGTCGCCCTGTCCGCCAACGCTACCCGGACCGTCTACGTGCCCTTCGCCGACCTGCGGGCCGCCGGCGTCGATACCACCCGCATGGGCCCCATCAGCTTTCGCAGCGACGCGCCCGGTTCCCTGCGGGTGGACGAAATCCGCCTCGTCAAGGCCGGTAGCGGCTTCAGCATGGGCGCGCCCAATTTCGGCAGATCCATCGAGAACCGGCAGCCGGTGTGGGCCACCCTGTGGCCGTTCCTGAAAAACACCGTGCTGCTGAACGTCTTCGCCATCCTGTTCACCTGGCTGTTGGCGCTGCCGATCGGCATCTACTCGGCCACCCATCCGTACTCGACGAGCGACAAAATCTTCGGCTTCATGGCCTACATGGGCATGGCCATTCCGTCGTTCTTCTTCGCACTGCTGCTACTCTACGCCACCACCCTGACGTACGACTTCAGCCCCAACCACCTGCTGTACGAGCTGTTCCCCATCGGCGGGCTGACCTCAGCCGACTACTACGAGCTGAGCCGCTGGGAGCGCATGATGGACATCGCCCGCCACCTGGTGCTGCCGGTGGTGGTGCTGGGCACCGGCGCCATGGCCGGCCTGGTGCGCGTGCTGCGGGCGGAGTTTCTGGACAAGAGCAACATGCCGTTCGTGGTCACCGCGCACGCCAAGGGCTTGTCCAACACGGTAGTGAACTACAAGCACATCCTGCGCAACGCCATGACGCCGTTCGTGGCCGGATTCGGCTCCCTGCTGCCGGCCATGATCGGCGGCTCGGCCCTGGTCGAGATCATCTTCAGTTACCCCGGCATCGGCCAGCTCATGCTCAAGGCCGTGCGTTCCTACGATATCTACTTGGTGATGGCGAGCTCGCTGGTGAGCGCGCTGCTGCTGGTCATCGGCAACCTGCTCGCCGACATCCTGCTCGCCTGGGTCGATCCCCGTATCAGCTACGGTTAAAGCCATGCAACAGGTCGAATCCCACAGCCAACCGCACCCGGCAGAGGCGCCGCCCCGGACAGCCTCCGGCGGTCCGCCCCTGTCGCGCTCGCCGCTGCGCCGAGCCCTGTTTCGGCTGCGCCGCAACCGTTTGGCCATGCTCGGCTTCTGGGCCCTGGTTCTGCTTTACGGCAGCGCCCTGTTCGCAGACTTCCTGGCCCCGTATCACTACGCCAGCAGCGCCCGCAAGAAGGCGTACCATCCGCCCATGATCACCTGGGTGCGCATCTCCGACGCTGACGGCCTGCGCTGGCCCTACGTCACCAACAGCGTGTACGAATTCGACGTCAACCAACGGAAGGTGTACCGCCCGACGCCCGGCACTGCCTACCCCATCGGCTTTTTCGTCAAGGGCGATTCCTACCGCCTGTTGGGGCTGTTCGAGACCCGCGTGCACCTGTTCGGCCTGCGCGGCCTGGAGAATGTCGCCCCGGACGACCCGAACCGGCCCATGCTCTTCCTGCTCGGCGCCGACAACTTCGGGCGCGACGTGCTGTCACGGCTGCTGTACGGCGGGCGCATTTCGCTGTCCGTGGGGCTGATCGGCGTGGCCATCACCTTCGTGCTCGGCATGTTGGTGGGCGGCGCCTCCGGCTACTTCGGCGGGCGCACCGACATCGCCATCCAGCGCCTGTGCGAAATGCTCATGCTGATCCCGGGCTTCTACCTGCTCCTGTCGCTGCGCGCCGCCATTCCCGCCAACTGGTCGTCGTTTCAGACCTACGTGGCCATCATCGCCATTCTCAGCTTCATCGGCTGGGCCGGGCTGGCGCGCACCATCCGCGGCCTGGTGCTGTCCATCGCCTCGATGGATTACGTGACCAGCGCCCGTGCCATGGGCGTGCCGGACCGCCTCGTCATCGTGCGCCACGTGCTGCCCAACACGCTTTCCTACGCCATCGTTTCGGCCACCATGTCCATCCCCGGCTACATCCTGGGCGAGTCCGGCCTCAGCTTGCTCGGCCTCGGCATCCAGGACCCGGAAGCCTCCTGGGGCAACATGCTGGCGCTGTCGATGGACATCGCGCAGATCAAGTTCCACCCGTGGATTCTCATCCCCGGCGCGCTGATTTTCGTCACCGTCATGGCCTTCAACTACCTCGGCGACGGCCTGCGCGACGCCTTCGACCCGCGCGGCGTGCAGGGTAAGTAGGGGAGTGTGCCATAATGCGCGCCATGCGCTTCTTCAATACCGCCGGTCCAATGAAGCCGGCCATACATTACTGCATCCCGCCGCTGGAACGTCTTGATGCGGAACGGGTGCTGAGCCTGATCCGTCAGCAGAAATACTTCGTCCTGCACGCGCCCCGGCAGACCGGCAAGACCTCGGTCCTGCTGGCCCTGCAGGACGAGCTGAACGCCAGCGGTCAATACCGCTCGGTCTACGTGAACGTCGAGGCGGGGCAAGCGGCGCGCGAAGACGTGGGCGCAGCGATGCAGGCCATCCTGGGCGAGCTGGCGCTGGCGGCGGAATTCGTCCTGGACGACCTGTTCGTGAGGAATGTCCGGCGGGATGTTCTTGAAGAGTCCGGTCCGCACGGCGCCCTCCGGTATATGCTGAGCCGCTGGGCGGCAGCCAGCCCCAAGCCACTCGTGCTGCTCATCGACGAGATCGACGCCCTGGTGGGCGATACGCTCGTCTCCGTGCTCCGACAACTCCGCGCCGGCTACGCCCACCGTCCGAGCCGTTTTCCGCAGAGTGTGATTCTGTGCGGCATCCGCGACGTGCGCGACTATCGCATTCACGCCAGCGCCGAGAAGGCGGTGATCACCGGCGGCAGCGCCTTCAATATCAAGGCCGAGTCCTTGCGGTTGGACGACTTCTCCGCTGCTGAGACGCAAGCACTGCTCGGCCAGCACACTGAAGAAACCGGGCAGGCGTGGACGGGAGCGGCCCGGGAAGATATCTGGCGCCTGACGCAGGGGCAGCCGTGGCTGGTGAATGCCCTCGCCTACCGAGCCTGCGAGGCAAACCGGGACCGCGAACGGGCGATCGACGTCGAAGCGATCCGCGAGGTCCGGGAGCAATTGATCCTGCGGCGTGAAACGCACCTGGATCAGTTGACCGACAAGCTGCAGGAGGAGCGCGTCCGGCGCGTCGTCGAACCCCTGCTGAGCGGCAATTCGGACCCTGACGTGATCCCGCCGGATGACCTGCAATACGTTCAGGATCTTGGCTTGGTGCGCACAGACGGAAGCCTCCGCATCGCCAATCCGATCTATCAGGAAGCGATCCCGCGAGACCTCACCTGGACCACTCAAGTAAGTTTGCCCCACGATCCGGCCTGGTATATTGAGGATGGCGGCCTGAAAGTGAACAAACTCCTGGCCGCCTTTCAGGCGTTTTTCCGGGAACATTCCGAGCGCTGGGTGCAGCGCTTTCAGTATCAGGAAGCCGGCCCCCAACTCCTCCTGCAGGCATTTTTGCAACGCATCGTCAACAGCGGCGGGCGCATCGAACGCGAGTACGGGCTGGGCCGCATGCGCACCGACCTGCTCATCGTCTGGCCGCTGGCAGCGGCCCAAGAGCACCCAGGGGCCATCTCGCGGGCGGCGGCAGTGCGCAAGACGGTGATCGAGTGCAAACTGCTGTACGGCAGCCTGACGCGCACCACCCGCGAGGGATTGGAGCAGACCCGCGCCTACATGGACCGTTGCGCCGCCGAGGCGGGCCACCTCGTCATCTTCGACCGCAGCGAAGGCCGGACGTGGGACGAGAAGATATTCCAGCGTACGGAAACGGCCGGCGGGCCGCCGGTGACCGTATGGGGCATGTGAACGTAACGATTTCAAGGTCTTACAGACCCGTGTGAGCCAACCAAAACCAAGAGGAGACGTCATGGCCGGTGAGCATGTTACCGAAGAGCAGTTTGGCGAGTTCGTCAAGCGCATGGAACAAGCGTTTGCTCATGTGCATCAGCGCCTCGACGACCAGCAGCAGAACTTCAATCAGCGTCTTGACAACGTGGAGAACCGCATGGAGCAGGGTTTTACCGGCATTCACGCGGATATACGCCAGTTGCGCAACTGGTGGGTCCAACTCTTCGGTTTGGTCATCTTTGGCCTGGTCTTCTTCGGCTTCATCGGCGGGATGACCCTGATGCTGTTCAGGGAACTGCTTTTCAGGTAGGCTCAAGGTGTCCGCAGGCGTGTCCGAACCAGAGCCGAGCGGCGTGGTCGCAGGTAGGGAGAGCGTAAACATGGATTTCTTCGTAAAGGCCGTCTGGGACCAGGAAACCGGGGTGTTTTGTTCAGAAAGCAACATCGCCGGCTTGCATATTGAAGCCGAGACGATCGAAGCGTTTCGCGAAATCCTTCTGGACGTCGCACCCGAGCTGATTCTTGCGAATCATCTCAAGAACGACGATTTCCTGACCAAGCCGTTCAAGGACTTGATTCCCACAATCTGGGGCAGCGTCGATGGCGAGCAACTGCTACAGTCGAGTCATTGACGCCATTCGCAGGCAGGGCTTTCATCTGGGCAGACGGGGTAAGGGGTCGCACGAGATATGGGCATCATCGGCGACCGGGACCAAGGTATGTGTGCCGCGGAAGCTTCGAAACCGCCACACGGCCAACGCGATATTGAAGGATGCTGGCTGCGCGGAGCGAGTGTGACGGGCCCAGCCGGCTGGCAGCTCCGGCGACGGCCTTGCGTGACGCACTCAACCCGCGCGACGCAAGGTCGTTCAGGAAACGGTGCGCGGGGTTGTACGGCTTCCCTGTCCATGTGGGACAGGGGCAGGGTTGGGAAGAAAATTCAAACTGATACACTACCCAGGAATACTTGATGTTGACCCCGACTTTCGTCGTGGTATAGTGGTGTAAGCGATTCTTGACTTGGATACATCGCCGTTTCAATCGTCTGAGAGAAGGAATCACCCCTTGGATCGGATGAGTAGACTATAGGCTACCCCCCCCTCCCCCCCGAATTATGTAAGCCCTTCATTTTCATAGACTTATCAACTTTCTCGAATTACTCCGTCCCTGCTGGGTCTACCCTAACCGCCACACGTACGCCTTCTCTCGATACACCTGATCTGCCTTACGTCCCGCCGGCATGCCGACGGGCACGACGCTTTGCCGAGGCGCCGTTGCGTGCGTGCGAACTGCATCCGGCAAGTAATAGGCACGGGTTCCCGGTATCCATGGACAGGTGCGTGCATTTCCACAGATGGTCAAGTCACCGCTCCAGCGCGGTGGCTCTATCATCCTACTCAAGCGGTCATACGACAACGGCGTGCTTGGCGCAAATCCTCAACGAATGTTCCACCTTCGTGCCACAGGACCGCTCACCGACTTGGTCAGGAAAACAGAAGGTCACCTCATCGGATGCTCGAGGCTGATTTGTCCATTATGGCTCTGCCCCGTAGCGTCACGTGAAAACCACCCCGACCTTGGAAAGGAAAACAACTCATGTCACCGAGACTCGTAGTTTACTGCTTTATGGTTTGCATATTCACTTTCATAGCTACCGGTTGTGGCGGCGGCGGCGAAGACGCGGGCAGCGTCAACTTCGGATCCTAATGCGAGAGCGGGAAGTGATCAGACAGTGGAAGAACGAACAACTGTCACACTTGACGGCTCGGATAGCTCGGACAGCGATGGCGCGGTTACTTCCTACATATGGTCTCAGATTCCAAATGGCGCTCCCTCGGTAACCATCGCAGGTGCCGGCTCTGATCAGGCAACGTTTCAGGCCCCCGAAGTGACCGCCGATACGGTCCTCGAATTCGAGTTGCGGGTAGTGGACAACAGCGGTGGGACGAATACGGACCGCGTTCGTGTAACTGTTACGAACGTCCAACCGATTTCTCAGGTGCTCGGGATCGCTATCATCGGTCTCGGTGAGAGTATTTTGGCTACCGACAGCAAAACTGTCACAATCCGCGGTGTGTCGGAATCGGACATCGGTATCGAAAGAGTAAGCTACCGCAATCTGACGAATAACACATCAGGCGATGCTATTGGCACTGCGGAATGGAGCGCGGAAATCATGCTGGTAGAGGGAGAAAACCAGTTGCGGTTTTCCGTGCTGGCAGTAGACGGTAACACCGCAACGAACGAAACTAGAGGCTGTTTCATAACTACCTGATGATAGTCACAAGCAAATGAGTTAGAAGCCATTGAGAAGCTTATTCAGCGTTATCAGCATGCACGCGATAGGAAAGAAGCCGCGGTAGACCTCAATATAGCGATCCCAGCGCACCACCAAGCGACGAAAATTGCCCACCCAGGAAATCGTTCGCTCAACTTTCCAACGACGTTGGTAACGGCGCAGCTTGCGACCATCCTGCAAGGAGGCTCGTTTACGGTTTCTGCGATGCGGGCAAATCAAATCAATGCCCCGAGACCGAAGACGCTGGCGAAGGGCGTCTGCGTCCGCCGCCTTGTCATAAATGAGACGCGCGGGCTTTTGGCGAGGCCGACCGCGGCCACGACGCGGCGCCGACACCTGCGTCAAGGCCCGCTCGATCAAGGTCACTTGCGATGCGGACGCCGATTCCAGGAGGTTTCCCAGAGGAACACCTTGGCCGTCTGCCACCACCATCCACTTCGTACCTTTGCCCTTCTTGGTAGGGCCGACGCAAGGCCCCCTTTTTTGGCCGGGGCAAAGCTGCCGTCAGCAAAGGTTTCGGCCCCATCAAGCTGTCCTTGGCGGTCAAGTTGCGCCAGAAAGGCGCGCCATGCCTTAAGCCACACCTCTTGTTCCTCCCAGAGGCACAGACGACGCCAACAGGTGCTGGGAGAAGGATAGGACGCTGGCAGGTCTTTGCAGCGGGCGCCGCTGCGAAGGACCCACAAGATGCCCTCGAAGCAAGGGCGATTGGGGATTGGTTTGGGTCCACCCCAAGGCGAGGCTTGGGGTTTGGGCAGGAAGGGAGCGATTTTTTCCCACTGCTCATCGCTTAGTTCACTCTTATGGCGGTTCATATCAGGCCTCCTTTCAGCCATTGATTGCATACCAAAAGGAGGCCTCATGGCAAATTAAGTTATGAAACTGCTTCTACGTCGCATTTGGGATACCAGAAGGGGCACTTGTTTCCGCCGATTGTTCATAGTGACCCGCGGTCATTCTCCAGATTGTCCCACACATCTCCGCATCTGCTCTTCCCAATTTCTCAAGCATCGGTTTCCGTATGACTATACGGCACCCGCAATAGGCAAACCAACCGCCGAATCCGGCGCCGTAGTAAACCAGGCTTAGGAGTGCAAACCGCTATAAGTACCGCGGAAATCTACCCAATAAATACCCACAGCGCTTGACATCCCCACTGACCCTCGCATAATCGCCTTCATTATTACCCTTGACACCTTGTCAATTCTGACGGCAGGAGGATATCCACATGAAAGTGTTTTCCGGAATTGAAGAGGCAAAGGAATACGTCGGCAAAGAAATCGGCGCCAGCCCCTGGTACGACGTGACGCAGGAGCGCATCAACGCCTTCGCCGACGCCACCGGCGATCACCAGTGGATTCACGTCGACGTTGAGCGCGCCAAGAACGAATCGCCCTTTGGCGGACCGGTGGCGCACGGCTATTTCACGTTGTCCCTGGCGCCCAAAATGACGTGGGAAGTGTACAAAATGGAAGGCGTCAAGATGGGGGTCAACTACGGCGTCAACAAGGTGCGTTTTCCCGCTCCGGTGCCCGCCGGCAGCCGCATCCGCATGCGCCTTGAGCTCAAGGAGTTGCAGGACATCGAAGGCGGCGCGCAGGCCGTCATGCTGATGACCTTCGAGCGCGAGGGGCAAGAGAAACCGGTGTGTGTAGCCGAATCGGTATCGCGTTGGTACGTGTGAAATGACCCCGCCTGACGTTCCCTCCACGGCGACTCCGCTGCCCGGCAACGTCGCGGCAGAGCGCGGCTCGCAAGGCCCCGAGGCGGCGCTGATCAACAAAATACGCGCCGCCGCCCTCGACGACCTGTTTCTCAAGCTGAAAGAAGACTTGGTCGAGCTGTTCGAGGTCGAACAGCTCACGCTCTACGCCATCGACCGCGAGAACCGGGAACTGTACTCGCGCTTCCTGCTCGATTCCCTGCAAGGCATTCAGGAAATCCGCGTGCCCATCGACGCCACCAGCGTATCGGGCTACTGCGCCCGATACGGCAAGACCCTCAACCTTGGCGACGTGTATGACGCCGATGAGCTGGCGGCCATCGGTCCGCACCTGACCTTCAAACGCTCGTGGGACGAGCGCAGCGGCTTTCGCACCCGGCAGATGCTCGCCGTTCCTATCCTGGTGGACGGCAAATACCTGATGGGCGTGCTGCTGCTCATCAACAAGCGCAACGGCGGGCGCTTCACCGCTGAAGAGGAGAGCTTCGCGGGCACCATCGCCGAGGCCATCGGCAGCGCCATTCGCCAGCACAACACCGCCGCCCGGCAGCAAACGGCCAGCCCAGTTCGATCACTTGCTGGAACAGGCGATCCTCTCTCTCGCTGAACTGGAAAACGCCATGGCCGAGGCGCTGCAGCTGCGACACGGAATCGGTGCTGCTGGACACCTACCAGATTTCCAAAGCGAGCATCGGGCGGGCGCTAAGCCAGCATTACGGCTGTCCATTCGTGGCCTACGACGAGCGGGCGGCGGTCGATGCCGGCCTGCTGAGAGGCCTGAACGTCGCCTACCTGCGGATGAATTATTGGATGCCGCTGCGCCGTAACGGGGACCACCACGCCATTCAATCGCGCGCCCGGGTGACCGAAATTGCGGCTTTGGCCCGGCAGCAGGGCATGACCACCCTGTTGCAGGACGGTGTGCTAAAGGTGCTGGGCGGATTGACGGACCTGACACAGGTCAAAGCAGTCGCCGACAGGTAGGCGGAACCATCATGCCTCGTCTGCAACTCCCGGACGGCTCTCTGATTTCTTACGAATCAACCGGAGATGGCTTCCCCCTTATCCTGCTTCCCGGCCCCGAGGGTATCGCCGCTTGGTTGCCCCACATGCCCCTCCTCGGCGAGCTCTGCCATGTCATGGCTTACGATTTTTACCAGTCGCAACCGGCCACCGAATACCTATCCGCCTTTCTTGATACGCTGCGCCTGGAGCGCGTTTACTTGGCCAGCCCTGTTCCCGCCTGGATACCAGCCTTGCAGTTCGCCCGCCATCGGCCCAAAGCTCTCGAAGCCCTCCTCCTCGTGGACCTTCCCGGCCCTGCGGCCGAGGCTCCACCGCTTGATTTCACCCTCGCCACACATCTGTCCAGCCTGACCCTGCCGACTTTCATCCTGCTCGCCCACGAGGCCAGTCCGTCGCGTGCCGCGACGGACTTCCTCTCAACCCATCTCCCTCATTGCCGAACCCTCACCATGGGCCGGCTTGACCAGGACCAACCCGACCTTCCCAAGGAACCCCACCGCCAGTTCCCGCACCTCATGATGCGGTTCCTCCTCGACCGTGAACGGCACCGCAACCTCGTGCGGGGCGCCTCGTTTTTGTTGTAGGCAGCGGGTTCGAAACCTGTCCCGACGACGCCCCGCTATCGACGTCCACGGATGTGGTACAGGTAGTACGCCTGCAGGACAGCGGCCAACAGCGGGACGCCGACTCGGAGGACCATCCCCAAGGGACCGGCGTGCTCGCCACGCCAGCCAAGGCGGAAAGCCAGGAGCAGACAAACGACAATGCCGCTGGCGATGAGGATGCGGTGGATTCTCAAGAGCGTCACGTGCGTAACCTCGCATCGGGAGACCAATAGGTCGTAGGTCGGATTGCGCCTTGCGAATCCGACATTCCACCGCAAGTCAGTAAGTGCGGGTAACACGATAGGGGGTGATTTCGGCGTGGGTGAAGCCGGCCTGGGGCGACAGGAATTCGACCTGGAGAACGTAGCCCTCGGCATCACGGGTATAGTTGACGAATCGAAAGCCGGCCGCGGCTTCGCTGTCCGGGATTTGGCGGCGCTTTCTGCCGTGTTGCGAGATTAATTGACGCAGGCTTTGCCAGTCACGGATCAGGGCTTCGTCCGGCGGGACGTTGTCATTATCGACCGTGTAGCGGCTGATCGCCTCGCGGATGTTTTGCAAGGACCTTTCCAAATCCGCGTCGACTACCTGGACCGCTGGCTTCCTTAGTTTCAGACGCTGCGCCAGGCGTTTCCAGAACCGCCGCTTTTTGGGCTCCGACTGGACGGCCGCGGCACCGACCTGAGAAGGGGAGCGGAAGGTATCGTTGAATCCCTGCAAGGTGGCGTGGAATTGGGCGTCGGACAGGAGCCGACCGACATCCGTCGAGGTTGTCGTAACGATGGGTTCCTGAAGCGGCGGTTCCGGCACGCTGGTCGCCGGCTGCGAAATCGCAGCGTCGGCTTGACCAGCCGGTGCGCGCGCCACCTGACCGCCGGGCAGTCGCCCCAGGCGGGCGAATCTGGCGTCCGCAATCGCGCTGATTAACCATACGTCGACTTCGCGGATCAGCGTAAACCGCAGCCGCGACTCCTCCATGGGAAAATTCACCGTGGTCAGATAGGTGTCGATTGCCGTGATGATGTCGTACGGCTCCGCGCCCTGCTTCGGCAGCACCGCCCATTCGTACAGGTGTGCCACGTCGGGCGAGGACCGGATCGCCGTCACGTATACCTGATTCTCGCCGACCGGCGTCGTACCGGTGATGGTGTAACGGAACGCCTGCACGAACTTCTGGCTGAGGAACAACTCCGCCGTCGCCGTGGGAAGGCCTGCACCGCCCGCACCAAACAGCCAACTGCCGAAAATCGATCCGTCCATGTTGGCGCTTTCAAGCGTCAGGGTGCGCGCCTCGGCAAACCGACCCTGCGACAACGCCGCGATGTACTGCTCCACCACACGGTCCGGCTCGCTCTGGGCGTATGCCAAGCTACTTAACTGCAACAATATCAGCGCACCCGAAAGTATCCAGTATCTTTGTGACATTCGTTTCCGCCTCCCAAAAGCCGTATCTGTATCAACGATGTAGAGTTCTGAATTGTTACCATAACACGACGCTCGAATCACGTCCTTTCGGTTCCGCGCGGCTAGGGAAGCCCAAGTTGTCTGGCGGGTCTACGCAGCTATTTGAATCCGCCCAATCCGGTGTGCTACACTTCCTCCGAAATCCTAGGCGAAGCGCACTGTTCATGCCGCATACATGGTTTCAAGGCAAACCAAACCCCGCTATATTCTTCGCGCAATGTTAAAAGGAGAAGTCAGATGATCACCATCACGGAAGCCGCCGCCGAAAAGATCAAGGAGTTGACTCCCGATCCTCAGTACGCCCTGCGCATGCGGGTTGTTGGGGGTGGCTGCTCGGGCCTGCAATACCAGATGGGCCTCGAAGACGAACAGAATCCCGGCGACAAAGTGCTGACCAGCAACGGCATCAAAGTCCTCGTCGACATGAAAAGCGCCCTGTACCTCGCCGGCGCCGAAGTCGATTACATCAATGGCCTGATGGAATCCGGTTTCAAAATCACCAATCCCAACGCCAAGACGACGTGCGGCTGCGGACAGTCGTTCCACTAATCCGCGCCTGACACCAGCCCCCACGAACGCCCCGGCGCTCTGGGGGCTTCAGCGTTCTGCCCACTCATCCGACGCTGCCCCTCCCCGCTTGCGGTACCCGTATGGAGAGCACCGCCTATGTTTGACGGTTTCTACAACGCCTTCTGGTTCCTGGTCGTCGGCTGCCTGTTCGTCCTCGTGAACCTCTTCGTCAGCAGCCTCATCCGCCCAGCCGACCCGCATGAAGAAAAACTCCTGCCCTACGAATGCGGCGAGGAATCCAGCGGCACCGGTTTTGTGCGCTTCAATCCCCGCTTCTACATCATCGGCCTCATCTTCCTCATTTTCGACATTGAAACCGTGTTCATCTTCCCTTGGGCCGTCATTCTCAAAGGCGCCGGCCCCTTCGTGCTCATCGAGATGGTGATCTTCCTGGCCATTCTGGTGGTCGGCTTGGTATACGCTTGGGGCAAGGGCGATCTGGAATGGATCAAACAGCCAACCCAGTGGTAAGGCCGCGGGTCTGGTGACGACGTGACGTAAGGAGAAGTGTGTGCTTGTCGAATGGGTGGCGTGGCTGATACGCACGGTTGCCGAGTTTGTCCTGCCTTTCACGGCCTCTTGGAGTTGGATTCCGTGGTACACCATTGCCCTGCTGCACGTTGCTGCGGGTCTGCTGGTGGTCATTTCCATTCTCACCATGTTTCTCGTCTGGCTGGAACGCAAGGTGTCGGCTCATGTGCAGGACCGCCTGGGCCCAATGCGCGTGGGCGGCTGGCATGGCTGGGCGCAGTCCATTGCCGACGGTCTCAAGCTGCTGCTCAAGGAGGACATTATCCCGGCGATGGCCGACAAGCCGTTATTCAAAATCGCACCGTTGCTGATTTTCGGGGCGACCTTCATGTCCTTCGTCGCCCTGCCGTTCAGTCAAAATCTCATCGTTTCCAACCTGAATATCGGCATTCTCTACATCTACGGCATCTCGACGGTAGTGGTCATCGGCATCATCATGGCCGGCTGGGCGTCCAACAACAAATGGTCGCTGCTTGGCGCCATGCGGTCGGCAGCACAGTTGGTGAGTTATGAAATTCCAGTTGGCCTGTCCTTGCTCGCCGGTGTGGTAATGGCAGGGTCGCTGAGCACGGTGGAAATCAGTCTGGCGCAGAGCGGCGGCATCTGGAACTGGTTCATCTGGCGCTGCTTCCCGTTCGGCTTCCTTGCTGCCATCGCGCTTTACATCGGCGCCTTGGCGGAAACCAACCGCACGCCGTTCGACTTGGCAGAGGCCGAGTCGGAACTGGTGTCCGGCTACCACACCGAGTACAGCGGCTTCCGCTGGGCCCTCTTTTTTCTTGCCGAATACGCCAACATGTTCGTGGCCAGCGCCCTCGTCGTGGTACTCTTCCTTGGCGGCTTCTCCGGCATCATCCCCATCGGCTTCGTGCCCGACGTCATTGCCGGCCCGTTCTGGTTCCTGTCGAAAACACTGTTCCTGGTCTTCGTGATGATGTGGATTCGCTGGACGCTGCCGCGCCTGCGCGTCGACCAGCTCATGGGCCTGTGCTGGAAATACTTGATCCCTATCGCCCTGGTCAATTTGGGAGCAATTGGCCTGTGGACATCCATGAGCTCATGACACCCATGCCGTGTCCGGCGCCCCTACAATCGGCCCGACCTTCCCTAGGAAGCAACCATGGCGAAAAAACTGACGATTGACGGCAAGGAAATTACCGCGCGGGACGACGCCACCATTATCCAGGCGGCGCACGAGGCCGGTATCGTCATTCCCCACTATTGCTACCACCCCAAGCTCAGCGTTGCCGGCAACTGCCGCATGTGCCTGATCGAGCTCGAAGGTCGTCCCAAGCTCGAAATCAGCTGCAATACCCCGGTGGCCGACGACATGGTCGTGCACACCAACTCGCCAAAAGTCATCGAGGGCCGCCGCGGCGTGCTGGAATTCCTGCTCATCAACCACCCTCTAGACTGTCCCATCTGTGACCAGGCCGGCGAGTGCGGGTTGCAGGATTACTACATGTCGTACGGCCTGTATCAGAGCCGCTTCCAGGAAGAAAAGGTGCACGGGCGCAAGGTGGTCGATTTCGGCCCCGACGTCGTTTTCGATTCGGAGCGCTGCATCCTGTGCACCCGTTGCGTGCGCTTCTGCGACGAGGTGACGCACACCAACGAGCTCGGCATTTTCGAGCGCGGCGACACCGCCCAGATCGCCACGTTTCCCGGTAAGCAATTGGACAACCCTTATGCCGGCAATACCGTGGACATCTGCCCTGTCGGCGCCCTGACGAGCAAGGACTTCCGATTCAAGATTCGGGTGTGGTTCCTGCAGGAAACGTCGTCGGTATGCCCGGGCTGCGCGCGCGGCTGCAACATCAACGTGCATCACCACGACGGTCGGGTGTACCGCCTGAAACCACGCCGCAACGACGCGGTCAACGACACCTGGATGTGCGACGCCGGACGCTTCGGCTACAAGTCACTACACGAAAATCGCCTGCTGGAAGCCGCCGCGCGAAACGACGCGGGGGGACTGACACCAGCGACCATGCAAGACGCCTTGGCGCGCGCCGCCGACCTGCTGCGCGATCGCAATCCGGCCACCATTGCGGTGCTCGCCGCTCCGCAGGGCACCAATGAGGACTGCTATCTGCTGGCCAAGCTGACTGCCGAGATGCTGCCCGGATGCCGGATCACCATGATTGCCGGCGAGCCGGGCGATGAGGACGATTTTCTGCTGCGTGCCGACAAGAACCCCAATAGCCGTGGCGCCCAGGACATGGGCCTGCCGGCGCTCGCTTCCCCGGATGATGTGGCGCAACTGGCCGCCGCTATCGATACCGGCAAAATTGAAATGTTGGTCGCTGTCGACGTCGATCTCAAGGCCATCTTTGGAACCGAGACCTTCGCGCGCCTGACGGCAAAATTGCAGGCTTTGATCGTACAGGGGTCGGCCATGCGTCCGGGTAGCGAGGCGGCGCAGGTGCTGCTACCGTCAGCCGCATACGTCGAACGCCACGGCACCTTCACCAATTTTCAGGGACGGATTCAACGTTTTAACGCCGCCTTTGCACCGCCGGGCGCCTCCCAACCGGCGTGGCGCATTTACAGACGGCTTGCCAATCTGCTCGGGGCAGACTGGAATTACCCGAATCACGAAGCAGTTTGGGCAGACATCGCCGACACCGTTCCCGGTTACGGTATTGACTATGCCGCCATCGGCGATCAGGGTTGCCTTATTTCCAGCGTTGATTCCCCTCCCTCTGGGAGGGGTTAGGGAAGGGTATTATTAAACCATGCGTAAGCTCACCTTTTGGCAGCGGCTCTACCTTCCTGAAATTTTGCGCGGCATGCTGGTCACAACGCGCCATTTCTGGATCAACGTGCTGCGGCAACGCCATACGGTCACACAGCAATACCCGGAAAAACCCACCTACGTGTCGGAGCGCTACCGCGGACGCCACCGCCTGACGCGCAAGGAAGACGGCTCGCCGCGCTGTACCGCCTGTATGCTGTGCGCCACCTCGTGCCCGGCCTTGTGCATCCACATCGTCGCCGCCGAGCACAGCGATCCGACGGTGGAGAAACACCCGGCCTCTTTCACCATCGACGAGTTGCGCTGCGTGTTTTGCGGCCTGTGCGTTGAGGCCTGTCCGTGCGACGCGATTCGCATGGATACCGGCATCTTCGCCTTGGCCGCCGAGAAACGCGAGAACTTCATATACCCGCGCGAGCTGCTACTGGGCGACGCCATGCCCGAAAACATCGCCGAGGGCAAGGCGCCGGCGCCCTAGGTCCTGTTGACATTTAGGTAAGTGCCAAGCGAGAACTCACCACATGAATCATCGTGGCGTAGCTCACCGCGCTTGAGCTACTCCTTGTCAGCACGACGATTGCGTTAGATGGGAACCGCGACAATCGACGTATCGATGATCTGGCCGCCCATCGCTTGGTAGCCCTGGCTTTTCAGGTAAGCGTCGAAGTCCTCGAACGAGGCATCCATGAGGCCGACCTGTGACAACTACTCACGATAGAGCCACACGGTTTTGGCGTCGGGCACCTAGTCTTCGAGTGCCAGCCCCAGGAAGCGCACGAAGGACAGGCGGTCACGCAGTGGTCTGAAGGGCCGGCCTCATGCCCCGACCAGCACCGTACCGAGCCATTCAGTAGCAGGAACCGACGCCAGAATGACGAAGGCTGTCCGCGAGGCAAGTGCCGCGGCTTCGGGCAGGGATAAGAGTCGCGCTCGCAACCCGGGATTGAGCAACGTCGCAGCGCCGGGAACACCATTCGCCCCTACTATACCGCCCAGGACCAGGAACCCACCGCAAGGCGGCCCTCAATGCCTTGTTGATCTCCACGCTGCCATAGATGCCGCCCGCAGCAATGCACATGGCGGCCAGCGGGTTGCCAAGCCACATGTACGCCGCGCACAGCTGCGCCAGCACCGGCAGGCCGTCGCCCCGTACCTTGTACCTTGGTGGCGAAGGCGTCGGTCATGATCGCCCCGGTAACCACGCTGCCCGCCGGCAGGTGCACCCACGGCGGCGGCGCGACTACCCCCCTCCACCACACCGAGCCGCTGCTGCGCCAGGATCGCAACGGCCTCCGCCAAGCCGCTCTCAATGGCGTCGTCAAGGCGTTGCTGCAGGGTCCGTCCTGCGCGTCAAACCGCTCTTTCTGCAACTGGAGCGCACTCCTGTTCCGATTCCGAGCCGTCTCGACTCGCAGTTTCTCCAGCAATACCCGCAACAACTCTTGTCACCTGCATGTCCGACAAGGTTTTCTCGGTCGTCACGTCGCCGGGCAGTGCCTCGCCGCCTAGGTCAGCCGCATCCGCTGCCGTCGCAACGGGCTGCCCGGCTTCCGCGCTCCCGGACGGCGCCACCGGCACCACCACTTCCACCTGATCGTCCGGCCGCCCACACGTTACGTCAGATGTAACTGGTACCTCCACCCGCTGCCCCTTGATCTCCAACGACAGACCGGCGGGACCGACGTCATTGGGAATCGCCTCGATACCCTCCGGGAACATCATTGCCAAGGGCACCACGTAAATCTCGATCGGATCGGTCGTCGTCGGTGCCACCCGCACGCCGGCCGCCCTGCGCGGACTGCCGGGCTCGCATAGCTCCGTATCAGCAACTGATTTTGTCGAAATCATCGGATGGACAAGGCAGACGGCGGACGGGGGAGTTGGCATGTCGTAAGAAGGGTAAGGATGACCATCGCTTCTACCAACGACGGTACTGGCTCGTCGCCGACTGGACCAAGGGACGCAGCGACTGCCTGCAGCCACTGCCCGGCTGGTTCCTCGACCGCCTGTATGCTTACGGTCGGCGGAAAGTTGCGACCGAGCTGTATGACAAGCACCGAAGCGAGCGGCTCAACGTCCCTGGCGAGTCTCTATTCATCGTGCCGCAGCATACGGCCCGCGGCTTCAATATCAACATCAGAAAAGCCGGCATCGAAAAAACCACGCCGGAAGGGAAGGTCGTTTCATGCCCTGCGTATCACCTTCTCGACGTTGCTCGACGAGGCCGTAAATCGGGCGGCGGATCTGCTCGGATTGGCGGATTTGTACGCCAATAGCATGCCAAAGCCTCAAACAATGGTCGTCGGACAAAACACACAACGCGATGAAAAACCAACAGTCAAGAGTGGAAATGGGAAGGTCGGGGCGCCCGGATTTGAACCGGGGGCCTTCGGCTCCCAAAGCCGACGCGCTACCAGGCTACGCTACGCCCCGTTTTGTATGTAGAAAGGCGGGTGGAACGGACGAACCGGGAACCTACCACGCAACCCCCAGCCGTGCAACGGCTTTTTTTCCAGGCGGCTGCCAAATCCTAATTTTGCTCCGGCAGATTCCATTTCAGCGATTCCAGAAACGTCTGCACCAGCGGTCGCGCCAGGGTCGACCGGCGCCCGTACAGGCTGATCGGGATGTTGAACCCCGGCTCGGGGAAGCGGACCAGCGCGTCGGCAGGCACCCCAAACGCCCGCGCCACCCCCAGCGTTACCAAGCCGTGGCCGAATCCGACCCTCGCCATCTGCGTCACCGCCTGGAATGACTCCATGGTGTTTTCGACATGAATCTTCACCCCCCACTGGCGCTCGCCGCGGCGTATCTGGCGCTCAATGAAGCGCCAGGTTTCCGACTGCGGCGCGGTGGTCAGCACCCGCAACTCGCCCGAAGCGGGAAAGGTGAACGGGCGCAGGCGGTTGGGCACGATGACGATGGTTTCATCCACGACGTAGCGGGCTTCGAGGTCCGGGGTGCTCTCACTGCGGCCAAAGCAGATGCCGACCATGTACTCGCCGGAGCGTACCCGCTCAATGGCGTCGGGGCCGCGGTAGGTGTTGATGCGCAGCCGTATGCCGGGGTTTTCCTGTCGAACCTTGGCGAGCACCTCGGCGCCCCAAGCGATCAGGATGGCGGCGCCGATGGCGACCGACAACTGGCCGGTGTTGTCCGCCACCTCTTCGCTGAGCGCCTCGCGCAGCTCGCCTAGCAGCGGCCGGGTGCGCTGCAGGATGTGCAGGGCGTACGGCGTCAACTCCACCCGCCGGCCACTACGTTCCACCAATGGCCTGCCCAACTGTACCTGCAAATTTGCAATCCGCTTGCTCACCGCCGACTGCGTGATGGACAGCCGCAGGGCGGCCTTCGACATGGTGCCACACTCGGCCAGTGCCACCAGGGCTTCGAGATTGCCAATCATGTATATTCCCATATGGAATGTATTGTGCAAAAACTATTCGCGCCATTCTAAAGCCAAGATGTGGCATAGTGAACGCCATTATTCCTCTCCTTGGCCCTCCCTCGTCACGGGGCGAGGAAATCGTTGCTCTCACCCATGGCGAGGGAGGGTTGGAGTGAGGGGAAAATTCCAACCACGAGACACGACCCAAAGCGCGGGTATTGCCTGACATCCCCGCATCCGTAACCCTGAAGGAGGCTCCCATGGGCAGCACAGCAGTCGCCAACCTGTACGAGCGGTTGGAGGAAACCGTTCTTGAACGAGACCAAGTGGGCGCCAGCGAGGCCTATTACGATCTGGTCCGCGCCGAGCGCCCGCTGTCGGAAATCGTCCGCGAGACCACCCGCATCCACGCCCCCTACACGCACGTGCCGTATCACCAGCGCATCGACGACGGCTTCGTGCGGTTCGTCAACAACGACCACTGCCTGCTGAGCAGCCGCGCCAGCTTGGCGCTGCCGGATTACCTGCCCGGCGAATTGCGCTATCTGCCCATGGCGCAGACCATCTGGTACGTACCCTCCGGCCTCGATCCGTGGAACCAGCTTCTCGGCAAGGCGCCGGGACATTACGGGCGCCGCACCTACAAGCCCGAACCCAATGCCACCGTGCCCAGACCCACCGCGCACTGGCCAGATCAGGAGCCGCTGCACCTCGACGGCCCGTTCGAAGAGCGCCTCAATCACTGGCTGACGCTGGTGCAATGCGGCGCGGTGATCGAGGCTTACCGCGTCTTCCTCGGCCTGTTCGAGGAGCCCGGACGCCGCCACGACCTGCTCGGGCACATGGCGTTCGCCGGCCTCATCGACGTGCAGGACCGCATGCTGCTGAACCGCTCCTACACCACCGGCCACAAATCGTACCGCGCCCGCGCAACGTTCGAAATCGGCGATGCCGTCGGCTGGGATCAGGCGCACGACGTGCTCTACGCCGGCGTGCCGGACATGGCGGTGGGGCCGCGTTGGCATTCCGCCTACGAAATGGCCTGCCAGATCGCCTGGACCATGCTGGCGCGCGAGGCGGACCAGCCGGAATCGTCCCTGTCGCCCAGTCCGAAGCAGCAGCCGGAAGCCTACCTGCTGGCGAATGACAAGCCGCTGACCCCGCAGGAGGCCAACGAACTCGTGCAGGCGCTGCACGAGGAGGCCGACATGGCCTGGATCGACGTCATCACCGATCTGCTTTTGGCCGGCAAGGACCCAAAGGCCATCGTCGACGTCATCCAGACGGCCGCCGCCAGGGTCATCCTGCAGGTGCAGCAGAACAGCGATTTCTCCATGCCGCACCACGGCTACGAGTACACCAATACGCTGCGCTGGTTCTACGACAAATTCGACCACCCGCACCGCATCAAGCTGCTCTACGTGGCTGGCTCGTTCATCAACCAGTGCGCTCTGTGGGTGAAGCACACGCCCGGCAACGGCTGCGCCGAAAACGGCGTGCCGAGCGGCTCCGAGCGGCTGCCGGCGGATGCGCTCCTGCAGCGTGTAGATGAGGCGATCATCGCCCAGAGCGGTTCCGAAGGCGCCGCCTGGGTGCGCGCCTATCTCGCCGGCGGCTACGACCGCAAACCTCTGGTGCGCACGCTGGCCTTGGCCGCCGTGAAGGAAGGCAACGATCCCCATAACCAGGAGATCGGCCTGTGCATGATGGAGGATTACCTGAAAAGCACGGCGCCGGAACGCGACGTGCTGCTACCGGCCTGCGCGCACATCGTGGCGGGCCACGTGAAGTACGGCGACCCGCTGGAGCCGTACAACCGTTTCGCCAAGGCGTTTGACCTGTAAGGAGGTCTGCGCGGTCCTATTTATTGGCGGGGGCATTCCATGCCCCCGCCTCTGCGGTAGGACTTGTCGGATTACGCTGGCGCTAATCCGACCTACATCGTCTATATTCCCAAGGCAGCGCGCTGGGCGGCGACAATCTGTTCGATCCCCTGCCGCGCCAATTCCATCAGTTCCAGCAACGTTTCCTGACTGAACGGCGCCCCTTCTGCCGTGCCCTGGATTTCCACCAGGGATCCCTGCCCTGTCATCACCACGTTCATGTCCACGTCCGACGTTGAATCTTCTTGGTAATTCAGGTCCAGGCACGCCTCGCCGGCGACGATTCCCAGGCTGACTGCGGCCACGGCGTCGTGCAGCGGGACGGTCGTCAGCACGCCTTCGTCCTTGAGTTGCTGCAGGGCGGCGTACAGGGCCACGTAGGCGCCGCTGATCGAGGCGGTGCGCGTGCCGCCGTCGGCCTGGATCACGTCGCAGTCCAGCCACACGGTGCGCTCACCCAATTGCTCGAAATCGACCACGGCGCGCAGCGAGCGTCCGATCAAGCGTTGAATTTCCAGCGTTCGGCCGCCCTGCCGCCCGCGCGACGCCTCGCGCGGCGTGCGCGTATGGGTAGCGCGCGGCAGCATGGCATACTCAGCGCTCACCCAGCCCCGACCGCTATCGCGCCGGAACCGCGGCACCGATTCCTCCACCGACGCGGTGCAGCGCACCTGCGTGTCGCCCATGGCGATCAGTGCCGAGCCCTCGGCATACTTGGCCACGCCGGGGATAATGCTCAGGGGTCGCAATTCGTCGCAGCCTCGCCCGTCAGGTCGCATGATGTTCCTTTCTGTTGCGGGTCGCGTCAATCCAAAATCAGCAATCTCAAATCAGTTGTCAGGCCCCCAGTCGCTGCCACGTCGCGGTGATGACGGCCCGCAGGGCGTCGAGGTCGGCGGCATTGTGGATGACCGTATCGGCGTGGGCGATGCGCTCGTCGTTGGACATCTGGGCGGCGATGCGGACGCGGGCCTGATCCTCGGGCACGCCCCGGTCGTCGCGCAGCCGGGCGATGGCCACCTCCACCGGCGCGACCACCACCCAGAGTTGGTCCACCAGGGCTTGCCAGCCGGCTTCGAGCAGGACGGCGGCCTCCACCGCCACCACACGCGCCGATTTCGTCCGGCGGATGCAGGCGATCTGGCCCTGGATGTAGGCAAAAATTTTGCCGTGCATGACGTGGTTCAGGGTTTGCAGGGCGGCGGGGTCGGCGAACACTCGCGGCCCGAGCTTGCGGCGGTCAATGGTACGGTCTGCGGCCAGCACCTCCTCGCCGAACGCTTCCACGATCTCGCGCCAGGCGGGCGTGTCGGGCAAATAGACCTGATGCGCCGCCTTGTCCGCGTCGATGACTTCGGCGCCCAGCTCGCCCAGGATGGCCGAGGCCGAGCTTTTCCCGGCGCCGATACCGCCCGTGATGCCGATAACCGTAACCATACTCTACTCTCCCTCCTCTCCGTGATGGCCTTCAGGCAGTCAGGCCGCGATACACCTTGGGCAATTCCTGCGGCAGCGCTGCCATGTCGTCGATCACCAGGTATTGTTGGTCGGGGCACATCTGCCGCAGGTAATCATGCCCACTGGGGTCGACGGTGATGCAGAAGGTGTGAATCGCCTTGAGCCGCGCCTCCTGCAACGCCTTGGTGGTGTCCTGCAAGCCGTATTCCTTGCTCTTGCGGTCCTGGCCGTAATCGAAATCCTGCGGGTAGCCGTCGCTCAGCAGGATCAACGCCTTGAGGCGCGCTTCCTGGCGCCCCAACTGGGCCGCGGCGTGGCGAATCACCGGTCCCATGCGGGTGCTGCGATGCGGCTCGATGGCGGCAATGCGGCCCTGGATGCGGCGGTCGTAGGGCTCGTCGAACGACTTGACCCTGAAGGCGTCGACCTGGTCGCGCCCGTAGCCGGAAAAGCCGTACACGGCGTAAGCGTCGCCCAGGGCTTCGAGGGCTTCCGCCATGAGTACGAGGGCCTCTTTTTCAACGTCGATGATACGCCGCTGGGGCTCGCTGTCATCGGCTGCGCGGCCATCGGGGTTCTTGATCTTGTCGTCGGTGGAAGCGCTCATGTCCAGCAGGAACACCGCCGCAACGCTGCGGTCCTGCTTGTCGCGGCGGGCGTAAATCTTGTCCGCCAGGGCGTGACCGGCGCGGCGGTCGACGAGCGCTTCGACGGCGCTGTCGAGGTCGACGGCCTCGCCGTCGGTGAGCGGTTTGACGGTCTTGAACTGCTCGGGCTTGAGCAACTGGAATTGCCGTTTCACCTGCGCTAGCAACCCGGCGTAGGCGCGTCGCGTGTCGATAACGAAATCCGGGCCAGCGTCGCCCAACGGCATTTCCCGCAGGCGACACCAAGCGCGGCGGTAGTCGCCAATCAAGTAGTCCCACTCGTCGTAGTGGAAGGTCTGCGGCAGGCGCACGGGCTCGGCTTCCGTCTCGCGCAACTCGGCACGCAGCAGGTCGGCCTGCTCGCGCAGGGTTTCACGCCGGACTGCGGCGTCCTCGGCCGGCCGGCCTTGCAGATTGGAGACGAACAGCCCAGTGGTGGCGTTGACCTCTCCCCGTTGCAGGCTCTTGATGTCGAGGCCGTCGTTTTCCAACAACGCCTTGAGAGCTTCCGGCGACAGCGGGCTGAGGCCGTCGTGACGGCTCAGCGCGTCTTCCAGCTCGCTCAGGCGCATCTTTTTCTCGATGACGTCGGGCTTGACGGCGCCGCGGTAGGGAACGGCCTCCACGCCGGTAGCGGGTGCGTCACCGCCCGGCAAAGCGGCCCGGTCGGCGGCATCGCCGGCGGCGCGGAACAGGTCGGCCAGGGCGAGCATGTCAGCGTCGTCCGTGAGGCTGAGATCAAGGGCCGAGAGCAGGTCCGCGGCGCTGAGCTTAAAGGTGAGGCCGGCGTCGTCCGGGATCTGCGTCAGCAGCCGATAGGCTTGCAAGACGGCGGCGGTGGTGTCGTACACCGTGGCCGCTGCAACGTGCAGCGATTGCACCAGCGGCGCCAGACGTTGCAGCAGCAGGCGCGCCGACGGCGGGTCAAAACACGCCGGGTCGGCGCCGAGGCTGAGTTGCAGCAGGCCCTCCAGCAGTGCTTGGCGCAAGGGTATGCCGTGCAGCGGCGGCCGCTGGCGGCGGCTGTGCTGCATGAGGCGGCTGAGGTCGGCGCGGATGCCCTTGTAATGACGGGCGATCCAGGCATCGACGCGGGTGTCTTCAAAAATGGCGAACAGGCTGCGGGCGAGGTTGGGTTCGGCAAAGCTGTCGAAAAAGCCCTGGAAAGATGACAACTCGGTGCCGTCGTCGGGCGCTGCGGGTAAGGCGGGCAAGCGACGGCGGCACTCATCCAGGTCGAATGCAAAGGTGCCGCCTTCGTAAAACCCGGCTTGGTGCAGGATGGCGACCTTGTAGGCGCCGAAGTTGTGGGCCGCGCTATCGAAGTCGTCCACCCGCGCCGGCAGGTAAATGGCGGTGCCGTCCGAGGTTGGCAGACCGGCATGACCTCGCGACACGTCCTGCGGCAGCGCGTCAGCGGTTTGCAAGTCCATGCGACGCCCCAGGACGGCGTGCGCGTACAGGCGCAGCACCGGCTCGACAGCGGTGAATTCGACTCGCTTTTGCAGCGCTTGCAGATTGTCGAGCGCCGTCGCTGATTCCAGCGCGAAGTAGGCCGCTCCGGCTGGCGCGTGGCGTTTAACTCCGTCGATGCCGGCATTGATCCAGTCGTGCAAGCGGCTGTCCGGCAGGCGCTCCCGCAGGGTGCTCAGATGATTGAGGAAGGCCAAGCCGCCGGCGTGGCTGACGGCGCTGATCTCCCGGCACCAGGCCAGCGCTTGCAGACACTCGGCCGCCGGCAACAGGATCAGGGTGTTACCCACCTGATGCAGAAAAGCCTCGGCGTCCGTGGCCTGCGGCGCCAGCAGTTCGTCCACGATGCCGCGCAGAACCGCGGCGCCGGCATCGCCGAAGCGCTGTACGTAGTCGGGATAGTGCCCCAGGTATTCCAGGGCCAGCTTGCCGGCCTGCGGCAGCATACGGCGCGCCTGTTGCCACGCCGGAGCGAGATTGACCTCGGGCGCCTGTTCCACAAGGCGCCGGCTGAGCGACAGGAAGTCGCGTGCGGGCTGCCAGCCGAGGCGGGCGAAATCGTGCCCCAACTGTCCCCAGACCTGAGCGTCAGCGAACGGATATTGACCGTACACGACTGGGCTGATCTCGAAATACGTTTCCGCCAGGGCCGCGAAAGTCGGATGCTGTTGCAGGTACCACTGCCCGTCCGCCACCCATTGTTGCAGGGCGTTGCCAGGCGCCTGTTGCACGAAGGGTCTGGCGGCGCGAAAAAAGGACGCGGCGGCCCCGGCCGAGGTGCGCGCCAGCGCTTCGCCGTGCTCAGCCCACTGCCAGAGTTGCGCCGCCGATAGGCGCTGCAGAAGAAGCGGGCTCACCCGGATGAATGCCTCGGCGCTTTCGGCGCTGCGCCAGCCGCACGTCGCCAGCCGCTCACACCATCCCAGCCAGCGAGTCATTTCCGCTTCTGACAGCCCGGTACGCATGGCCGGCATGGCATGCAAGGCGCACTCGGCCACGGGCGCAGACACCACCGCCAAAGGTTCGAGCCTAGTGGGCATGGATTGAGGGCAGTTGCCGGTCATGGTGTTCAGGGTGTTTGATCAGGGAAACAGGGTCGACACCAGCTCGGCGATGGCGCGGTGCACCTCGGCGTCGTCCGTGACGGCCCGGCAGACGGCTACCTCGCAGGCGCGCCGCGCCGGGATGCCGCGCACGATGAGCTGCCCGGCGTACACCAGCAGGCGTGTGCTGACGCCCTCCTCGAAGCCGTGCTGCCGCAGGTGCCGGACCTTGGCCCCGAGGGTGGCGAGATCGCCCGCCGTTTCAGTATCGACACCACTTTCGTGGGCGATGATGATGGCTTCACGGTCATGCGGCGGGTAGTCGAAGGCCAGCGACACGAAGCGCTGCCGGGTGCTGGGTTTCAGGTCCTTGAGGACGCTCTGGTAGCCGGGGTTGTAGGACATGACGAGCAGAAAGTCGTCGTGCGCGTTGAGGACGAGGCTGCGTTTCTCCACCGGCAGCATGCGGCGGTGGTCGGTGAGGGCGTGGATGAGCACCATGGTGTCCTTACGCGCCTCGACGATCTCGTCAAGGTAGCAGATGGCGCCGCTGCACACGGCGCGGGTCAGGGGACCGTCGATCCACACGGTTTCTTCGCCGCTGAGCAGGTAGCGCCCGACCAGATCGCTGGCGCTCAAATCCTCGTGGCAGGCGACGGTGACGAGCGGCTCGCCAAGGCCGCGGCGGGCCGGCGAGGCGTGCGTGTCCTGGTGGTAGAGGAGGTGCGCCATGTACTCCACGAAGCGCGTTTTGCCGCAGCCGGTGGGGCCGGTGAGCAGCACCGGCAGGCGGGCTTCGTAGGCGGCAAGGAACACCTCGACCTCGTCGGCCAACGGCACGTAGTAGGGGACTTGTTGCAATTGCGGTACGGCGTCAGCGAAAGCAGCAGGGGTTGCCATTGGGATTCCTTGAGGGAGTGAACGAGTGCAGCGAACCGATACCATGATACATGATTTGCAACAGTCACCGTGTGGGGTGGCGGAACGGGCTGTGGGAATGGGTGTGGAATACCTGTGGATTGCTTGTGGAATGTCGGATAACGTGGCGCTCATCCATACCACCGCTTCAGCGTTGCGGGCCGGACACCGCAAAAGTACAGGGTCATCAGGACGATGTTGCGCACCGTGGTGAACAGCACGCCGTCGCGTTGCCAGCGGCGTCCGGAGGTGGCGACGGCCTGCGGCAGGATGATCAGGCGGCCGCGGCGGCGCAGCGCCTGCACCAGGCGGATGTCTTCCATGAACGGCACGTCGTCGTAGCCGCCCAGTTCGTCGAAAATCCGGCGCGGCACGAACAGGGCTTGGTCGCCGTACGGCAGGCCGCCGACGCGGCTTCTCAGGTTGGTGCCCCAGGCCACCAGACGCAGAGCGGGCGTTGCCGGCGCGATGATCAGCCGAAAAGCACCGCCGACCGTGTCCGGCTGCTGCAAGGCGCTCCGCACCGCGTCCAGGCCGTCGGCCGGCAGTAATGTGTCGGCATGCAGGAAGAGTAGGACGTCGCCGCGAGCGTGCCAGGCACCATGGTTCATTTGCTGCGCGCGGCCTCGGGGTCCCTGGTAGAACCGTGACGTGTAACGCCGGGCGATGTCGGGCGTTCCGTCAGTACTGCCGGCGTCCACAACGATGAGCTCGTCGCCGGGGGCCAGGGCCAGGGCATTGAGAGTCGCGGTAAGACAGGCCTGTTCGTTGAGGGTCGGGACGATGACGGAAATACGCGGGCCAACCGGGGAACCGTTGGCGGTTTGCGGATGGGGCATGAGGGGTGGTTTCCTGAAGGTGGGCCATGTCGGATTACGTTTCGCTTGTCCGACCTACCGGAGTTGGTTTGCCAAAGTTTCGTAGTGGGTCAGGACCTGTGGACATTTGGGCTCAGGACTCATAACCAGAAACTAACCGTGGCAGCTATGCAGATGGCACTGAAGAACGTATGCGCACAGCGATCGTACCGGGTGGCGATGCGGCGACAATCCTTGAACCTGCCAAACAGGCGCTCAATGGGGAAAACAATATGATCCGAATAGGCTCTAGCAACGCCCTGTCGAGGTCGATGAGGTCCATGTGGTCGACATCGGGAGGTTCGTCGCTTTCGTTGCGAAAAGCCTTGACGATCTCCTTCTTGTGGCGCAGCGACATGATGGGTTCGAACTCGTCGGGGAACAACAGGAACAGCAAGGCGTGGCGAAATTGACGTCGGCGGCTGCCTTCCTGCCCGCCAACCCATTCCGCGAAACCCCAGGGATCGTTCAGCAAGGATTCCCGTTCCTCTGCGGAACGGGAGCCCCAGTCGAGCATCATGGTGATGATGAAGTTAAACTCACGCTATTGGTGTCCGAAATAGGCCATGCCCGGATTGACGACCCCTCCGTCCAGAATATCGCCTAACGCCCGGTGTTCTTCGGGCAAAGGCGCTCCCGACCGTTCCCAGACCGTTCTGACCCTGTCGAGCTTCTTTATCCGCGTTACGGAACTCACGATGAGGTAATACACCCACGTCATTTCTGCCCACAGACGCCGCGTCTCTGGGGACGCGGGTTCCAGTTGGCGCCGCAGCTTGTCATCGAAGGAATCGCTCCCCTCATCGGGACGCTCGACGAAGTAGGTCTGAAGTTCCTTGAAGTATTCCCTCGTCCAGAGCCGTTCCTCAGCGAATAGCGAGCCACTGTCGAACAGACATTTCTGTTTCCACTCTTTGGCAGCGTCGAGGATGGCAGCAGCGATTCTCAATCGAGCCATGGGACCACCTTGGAGTCCCCCTATAGTAAGGGTTTTTCTCTGGCCTTCTGCGGATGAGATAGTTTCTGCGCTGCGCTCCGGCCTTCGCGGAGAATACCAAAAGACACACGACATTCACGAGGTGCACAGTTCCATTTCTGACGCCCTGTCCCGGACGTCCCCACTTCCGAGTCCCACGGCTCGAATTTCCCTTTACCCACACAGACCTGCAACCGCCCCACACCTTTTGGTGCTCCCTGAAGCCAAACCAAGACCAACGGGCGAGCAGCCCTTCGGAATGTCCTCGTTGCTACTTTGCTGCGGTATTGGCTTCCACCGCGCGTGCTACGATGACTTGTGCGGGGCTGATCAACCGGCCTTCAAATAGATAGCCGGCCTTGATTTCGGAGACAATGGTATCGGGAGGATGGTCATCGGTGGCGGGAATGGTGGATAACGCTTCATGACGCGCCGGGTCAAAAAGCTCCCCGATGGTGGCGATGGGTTCAATGCCCTGGTCTCGCATGAATCCTTCGAATTGCTGCCAGATCATCTGGACGCCTTGTCTGACGGCGTCGGCATCCTGATCGGCGTGCTGTAAGGCCAAACGCATGTTGCTCACGATGGGCAGCAGCGCCTGCAGAATGTCGGCCTTTCCGCGGCTGGCGGCCTGCAGCTTCTCCTGCGTTGCCCGTTTGCGATAGTTGTCCAGATCAGCCCGCGAGCGCCGCAATCCGTCGAGGTATGAATCCCTTTCCTGTTGTAACTGGGCCAATTGGCCTTCCAGGGATTCGGGATCCAATTCGGCCTCATCCTCAGCTTGGGGAGCCTCCTCCGCCTCCTGGGCATCTGCTGTTGCCACCTCGGCCTGGTTGTCTACTTCCTCAGCGCCGGCGTTTTCCTCGCCCGGCGATTCGGGCGCTGTTTCTTGTTCTTTCGTGTCCATCATCTCACCCTTCTCGACAATGCGCAGAACTTACGGAGGGTCGGATCAAGTCCGCTGATTCGCGGTGAACGGCCGACCCCGGACAATGTCCGGAGCCCCTGGATTCCGGGTCAAGCCCGGAATGACGATTTGTCAGACCTTCTTTAATTCACGTCCTCGAATTCCGCGTCGACAACCTCACCGTCGTCCTTCCTGGTCTTGGCTGACCCGGATGGCCGCCCGGCGCCATCCCCGTCGGGATTCTGGGCGGCGGCCTGTTTGTACATCGCCTCGGCGAGCTTGTGCGAATTCTCCGTGATTCGGTCGCGGGCCTTTTCCATGGCGGCCACGTCGTCGCCCTTCAACGCCTCGCGGCCTTCCTCAAGGGCGCTTTCCACGGCGCTCTTGGCCTCGGGCGACAGATTGTCGCCGTGATCCTGGAGGGTCTTCTCGGTCTGATAGATCAGCGAGTCGAGCTGGTTTCTGGCCTCAACCGCCTTGCGCCGGTCGGCGTCTTCCTGGGCGTGCGTCTCGGCGTCGCTCACCATGTTGTCCACCTCGTCCTTGGACAGCCCGCCGGAACCGGTGATGGTGATTTCCTGTTCCTTGCCGGTGCCGAGGTCTTTGGCCTTGACGCTGACGATGCCGTTGGCGTCGATGTCGAAGGTCACCTCGATCTGAGGCACGCCGCGCGGTGCGGCCGGGATGCCTTCGAGGCGGAAGCGGCCCAGGGTACGGTTGCCCTGCGCCATTTCGCGCTCACCCTGCAAGACATGAATTTCGACGCTCGGCTGGTTGTCCGCGGCGGTGGAGAACGTCTGGCTTTCGCGCTTGGGAATGGTGGTGTTGCGCTCGATCAGCTTGGTCATGACGCCGCCGAGGGTCTCGATGCCCAAGGACAACGGCGTCACGTCCAGCAGCAGGACGTCCTTCACGTCGCCCGCCAGCACGCCGCCCTGCACCGAGGCGCCGACAGCCACCACCTCGTCCGGGTTGACGCTCTTGTTCGCGGCCTTGCCAAAGAGGCGCTCCACCGCCTGTTGCACCAGCGGTACGCGGGTGGAACCGCCGACCAGCACCACCTCGTCGATGCTGTTGGGCGACAGGTTGGCATCCTTCAGCGCCTGCTTGCACGGCGTGATGCTGCGCTCGACGAGGGCCTCGATCATCTGCTCGAATTTGGCCCTGCTGAGCTTGGTGAGAAGGTGCTTCGGGCCGCTGGCGTCGGCGGTGATGAAGGGCAAATTGATCTCGGTTTCGGCGACGGAAGACAATTCGCACTTGGCCTTCTCGGCGGCCTCCTTCAGGCGTTGCATGGCCATGGGGTCGCCGCTCAGGTCGATGCCCTGGTCACGCTTGAATTCGTCCACCAGCCAGTCAATGATGCGCTGGTCGAAATTGTCGCCGCCGAGATGGGTGTCGCCGTTGGTGGCTTTCACCTCGACGACGTTGTCGCCGACGTCCAGGATGGAGATGTCGAAGGTGCCGCCGCCGAAGTCGTACACGGCGATGGTTTCGTCGGTTTTCTTGTCGAGGCCGTAGGCCAGGGCTGCGGCGGTAGGTTCATTGATGATGCGCTTGACGTCCAGCCCTGCGATCTGGCCAGCGTCCTTGGTGGCCTGCCGCTGGCTGTCGTTGAAATAAGCGGGGGTGGTGATGACGGCCTCGGTGACCTTCTCGCCCAGGTAATCTTCGGCGGCTTCCTTGAGTTTTTGCAGCACCATGGCCGAAATCTCCGGCGGCGCGAATTCCCGGTCGTCGATCTTGACGCGGGCGTCGCCGCTGCTGGACGCCTGGACCTGATAGGGCACCATGCCCCTTTCTTCGCTGACTTCGTTGAAGCGGCGTCCCATGAAGCGTTTGATCGAGTAAACCGTTTTCTCCGGGTTGGTGACCGCTTGGCGGCGCGCAATTTGCCCCACGAGGCGTTCGCCGTCCTTGGTGAAGGCCACCACGGACGGGGTGATGCGGTTGCCTTCGCGATTGGCGATAACAGTCGGTTCGCTGCCTTCCATCACCGCCACGACCGAGTTGGTGGTTCCTAAGTCGATTCCGATGATCTTACCCATGACGTCTAGTCCTCCTGCAAACGCTTATCGCGCGGATAGGTGCTCAAACGGTTCTGTGAGGTTCAGTAGCCGGTTCGTTCGGCGTGTCTGAGAAAAGGGAGATGAATCGCCAATCATGTGGATCGGCGAAATATATTTCTTGAGTCGATCATTGTCAAGTCAGGCGAGATGTATACCCGGCTGATGCCCGTCGTACTTAGCCCGGCCGCAGAATTTCGGTGATCTGGTCCAGGTAGAAGCCGCGGAATTCGGCAAGCATCATGGCCAGCATCAACAAGGTCAGAAGCATGATAAAACCCAGGGCCGCCAAGCCGGGAAGATTCCGTCCCATCATGCGCAACACGCGGTCGCGCGCCACCTCGCGCTCTTCGGCCGCGGTGTCCCCTTTCCCCGCCGTGTAGCTCCAAAACGTGCGGGGCATTTTGTTCCAAAACATGGCTGATTTCCTTCTCCGAATTCTTGACAACTTTGGGGTTGAGGATCCCGTGCGGGGTATCCCTGCGCTGGCAAGGTAGCAGCTTCAAAGCAGAATTATAACGTGTTTTTCAATCTGTGACCTGCGGTCGGAGGAGACGCCCAGGGTAAACGCATATGAGGATTGTCCTGCGTTCTGATTCAGTTTATGCAGCGTCATCGCATGCCGGGACACTCAACCTGGAGAAGAACTGGGCAGGGAAAAAGTCGCATCGTTTCGATTGTTGGATCACTTCGCCTTGGGCAGTGAGCCGCTTCGTGTTCGCCCTGTGTGCCGTCATCAGTGGCGTCGAGGGCTGGGTCTCGAACGACGTCGGTGCTGCGTCACGTCGCCCTGAACCTGATGCGCCGGGAATCGAGTCACCAGCGTGGCGTGAAGGCCAGACGCAAACGGGCCGGGTGGGGGATCACAGCTGTCTGCTGCAGGTCTTAACCGGATGACGCCATATGCGCTTACCCTGCCAGGCTGGCAGCGGGCTCGCCGTCTGGACACCCCGAAGCGGATGGGGTACGTTTGGGCCTAAACAATGGCCACAAGCCACTACCCGAATTGCCGCCTTGAAGGTGCCAATATGCCGCGAAAAGTTTCCCTCCACGACCTCCAGCGCAAACGAGACGAGGGCCGGCCGATTACCATGCTCACCGCCTACGATTACCCGGCGGCCAAGCTGGTGGACGAGGCCGGTGTGGATGCCATTCTTGTGGGCGACACACTGGCCATGACCGTGCTGGGTCACCGCGACACGGTGTCGGTGACAGTGGACGACATGCTGCATCACTGTAAGGCTGTGGCTCGCGGGGCTTCGCGTGCGCTGCTGGTGGGCGACATGCCGTTCATGTCCTACCAGGTCAGCCGGCGAGAGGCGGTCCGCAACGCCGGACGCTACGTGAAGGAAGCGCACATGGACGCGGTGAAGCTGGAGGGCGGCGTCGAGGTGGCGGAAACCGTACGGGCCATCGTCTCAGCCGGGGTGCCAGTGGTGGGACACGTGGGCCTGACGCCGCAAACGGCCACCAAGCTGGGCGGCTACAAGGTGCAGGCGACCACCGCCGAGGCAGCGCTGAGGCTGCGTGACGACGCTCTCGCCCTCCAAGAAGCGGGGTGTTTCGCCGTCGTACTGGAAGCCGTTCCGTCCGCCGTGGCGCAGGCGGTAACCGGCAAGCTGGGCATCCCCACGATCGGTATCGGCGCGGGCGCGGGTTGCGCCGGGCAGGTGCTGGTACTCCACGACGTCCTGGGGCTTTTCGACGGCTTCGTGCCTAAATTCGTCAAGCAGTTCGCCCAGTTGCGCGAGCCGATGTTGCAAGCCTTGCAGGCATTCAGGTGTGAGGTGGAATCAGGAGCGTTTCCGGGAGAGGCGCACAGTTACGCCATGGACGAGTTCGAGTTACACCGTTTTCTCCAGGCAGACAATCCTGAGCGTGATGAAGGCCCAGCCTGATCTTTCGATCTAGACCGCAGTCTTCTCGGCTTCGTTTCGAATGATGATCGTCGGGGCAGGGTTCGTATCGGGGACAGGCATTCGTTGTTCGCGTAGCACTTCAACATACTCCTCCATGCCCCGTCTCGCCTTATAACTGAATTTCATACCGGGTTGAGAACGACCTTGCCGAAAAACGCCGAGCTTTCCAGCAGGCGGTGCGCCGCTGCGGCGTCCTGCAAGGGAAAGCGCTGGTGAATGACCGAACGCACGCGGCCCAGGTCGACGAGCCGTAGCAACTCGCGCATGTCGCCGGGCGAGCCACGCCCGACCCCCATGATGCTCAGGGCGCGCGTAAATACCTGCCCCAGATGCAACTCGACACGATGACCGGCGGTGACGCCGCAGGTCACCAGACGTCCGTTCACGGCGAGGCTACGAAAGCACTCGGGCCAAACCGCGGCGCCGACGTGCTCGATAATCACGTCCGCCCCGTCGCCGTCGGTCAGTTCCCGCACCCGTGCGCTCACGTCCTCCGTGTAGTGGTTGATGACCGCCTCGGCGCCGATCCGTTGCGCCCGGCTCAGCTTGTCGTCGCTCCCCGCGGTGGCGATAACGCGCGCGCCAACGGCCTTGGCGATCTGTACGGCAAAGCTGCTGACACCGCTGCCGGCGGCCATCACCAGCACCGCTTCCCCCGGCCGGACGCGGGCGCGGTTGATCAGCATCTGATAGGCCGTCAGCCCCGCCGTGGGCAGCGCCCCGGCCTCGTCGTACGAACAGCTCTGCGTGAGATGAAAGGTGCGCTCGGCAGGTGCCACGGCGTATTCCGCGTAACTGCCGGTGCCGCTGGCGACGACGCGGTCACCGACCTGAAAGCCTTGCGCCTCGGAACCGAACCCCGCCACCTCACCGGCGATGTCGCGCCCCAGAATATGCGGTGGGGTGATTCGGGTGCCGTGCGACCCTTCCCGCATGAAAATGTCCAGACGGTTCAGCGACGTAGCGGCCACGCGGATCAGCACGTCGTTAGGCCCCGGGCGCGGCTCCGGCAGGTCGCCGTAGATCAGCACCTCCGGCGGGCCCGTTTTCTCGACGTAGACGGCTTTCATGACCCCTCCCTTCCCGAGCAGTCCGGCAGAACCGGCACCCGCCGATGCCACGGGGTGTGTTGCTCATAAGCGTGCGCCAAGCGCAGCACGGTGTTCTCGTCGAACGGCCGCCCGACGATCTGCAGGCCGACAGGAAGGCCCCTGTCATCGAATCCACAGGGCAGTGACAGGGCCGGCGAGCCGGTCATGTTGAACGCGCGGGTGAGGCGCGCGAGGTTGGCGGCAACCACAACGTCCTCTCCGGCGATGCGCACCACCGGCTCATCGACGCGGGCGGCAGTCATCAGGGTCGTGGGGGTAACAAGGGCATCGACCGACTGCAAGGCTTGCGAGACCTCCTGGATCAGGAGCGAGCGGAAACGCTGCGCCTTGAGGTATTGCGCGCCGGTGACCGTGGCGCCGAGCGCCAAGCGGACGCGCACGTCGGAGCCGTATGCCTGCCAGTGATTGCGCAGCAGGGTTTCGTGTACTGCGTAGGCTTCCACGACCATTAACGTTAGCGAGGCGGTCGGCACGTGGCGCATGAGCGGTAGGTCCACGTCCACGCAGGCGACACCGAGGCCGTCCAATGCGGCCACGGCAGCTTCGACCGCCGCGGCCACCTGCGGGTCGATCTGCTCAAAGAACAACGCGCGGGGTACGCCGACACGCAGGCCGCGCACATTTCCCGTGAGTTGCTGCGTGTAGTCCGGCACGGGCAGGCGGCTGGTGGTGGGGTCGTTGGGATCATATCCGGCGATGGCCTGCAGCACGATCGCGGCATCGGCGACGCTGCGGGTCAGCGGGCCAGGGTGATCCAGTGACCAGCACAATGGGTAGACACCGTAGCGGCTCACCCGTCCGTAGGTCGGTTTCAGCCCCACAACGCCGCTCAGCGAGGCCGGAATGCGTATGGAGCCGCCAGTGTCCGAACCCAGCGTGCCCATGGCCAGCCCGGCGCCGGTGGCCACCCCCGAGCCGCCGCTGGAGCCGCCCGGAATGCGCTCGCCATCCCACGGGTTGCGCGGTGTGCCGTAATGCGGATTGATCGAGGTGCCGCCCCAGGCGAATTCGTGCATGTTCAGCGTGCCCAGCAAAACGGCGCCGGCGTCCTCCAGCCGCTGGTTCACGGTTGCCTGCTGCTCAGCAACGTGCTCCGCCAGAATGGTCGAGCCGCACGTCATGCGCTCGCCCTTGATGGCGTACAGGTCCTTTACCGCCACCGGCACGCCGTGCAGCGGTCCCCGGTGCTGGCCGTCCCGTATCTCCGCCTCGGCCCGGCGCGCCGCGGCCATGGCGCGTTCCGGCAAGACCGTCAGATAGGCCTTCAACGTCCCGTTCAGCCGTTCGATGCGTGCCAGATGCGCGGCGGTCACCTCTACTGGCGATACCTGGCCCTTGCGCAGGCGCGCCGCCATGTCCGCAATCGTCCCACTCGTCAGTTCCTCATTCGTCATGGCCATTTTCCTCAGAACAGTCAAACTCGACCGCAGGCTCGGCTGCGCTCAGGTCGAGCGAATCCAGTGCCTTCAGTCCAGCTTGCAACATTTCCGACTGCGCCTCCACCTGTGCCCATTCCGCCTCCGACAGTGTGGCGCCGGCCGTTTCCGTCACCAAGTGCCACAGGGTTTCCTTGTTGGTCATAACGATCACCTCAGAGTGTTGTGTCTTTGTTCTGGCAGCACAGCCGCGAAGAAAAGAGAGCCATGCTGCCATGTGATCTCAAATTGGGGCCAGAAGGCGCGGCTGCAGATAGCGGGAGACCGACTGCCGCTTCAACGTCGCGCGGTGGAAGTATGGCCGAACCCATTCGTCGCTATTCAAAAACGATCAGGGCACGACACCAACGAGCACCAACGGCACAGCCGGAACCCCGCGTCCCTGCCGCAGCACATTCAGCAAATCCCGTTCGTAGTAGGGAACCCCGGACGATATATTCTGTTCCAATTCCTTCATGGGGAGTATTTCCACGCCCACGTCGATGACGTCAGACACATAGAAACTGAGGTGCTTGACGAACAGGTCGTGAGCGACGAAAGCATATTTGCCAAACTGCACTTCAACGGCAACACGTTCCTTTACGAAGTCGGTTTGGTTATAGGATTTGATCGGCGTGTATCCAGCTTCTTCAATGGCTTGCTCCTGTTCGGACTCAGGCAGGCTGTGGACGCCGCGCAATAACTTCTCATCCGATGTCACCCAAAATACGTTGCGGCGCTCCTCCCAATGATGCGCCCGGAATCCATCCCTGAACGCTTGGTTCATTTCGCTTGGCGAGTACAGCAGTCGGCCCCGCATAGTTTTTTCCTTGGAAATCTTCGTGCGGCCAGCAAAGGCGTCCACCCTCGCTATGACGTCTTGAACTTCTTCCCACAACTTCTTGCGGTGAACGAGCAGATATTCCTCGCCGTTGAGGTGGAATAGCGGGCCTTGATCTGCATCAATGCCCCCCATTGGGCTTGTTGGGGTCGTAGATGGGCTTGCCCATGGGGCGCGTGCGGAGCCGGCCGGCCCTCAGTTGGTCGACGCGTTGAAGGGCGATGTCCACGTACTCCGGCACGATGTCACAGCCGTACGCCCGCCGCTCATGCCTGAGCGCGGCAATGACGGACGACCCGACGCCCATGTAGGGATCAAGGACAACATCGTTTTCGTTTGTCATGGAGAGAACCAGGCGCTCCACCAGCTCGACGGGAAACTGGCAGGGATGCGCGGTTTTTTCGGGATGGTTGCTTTTGACGTTCGGGAATTCCCACACGTCGCCCGGGTTCTTGCCCTTCGGGTTTCCCGACAGCTTGCCGACATTTGGCCCCTTGAAATGGCGCTTGCCGGGATATTTGGACGGAACCCGGATGGGGTCCAGATTCCACGTGTAGCGGTCGCCTTTTGTCCACCAATTGATCGTCTCGTAGCGGCCCGACAACCGCCGTGTACAATGCAAGCCGTGTCCAAAGTGCCACACGATACGGTTGCGCAGCTTGAGACCCTGGGCACGGAAAAGCGGGTACAGGACGGCATCCAAGGGCACGATCTCGCCGTCATCGACGTAGTTGCCGACCTGCCAGCAGATCGACCCATGAGGATGCAGGACGCGGACGCTCTCCTGGATGACGCGCGCCTGTTTGTCCAGGTAATCGGCGAGCGATAGTTTGTCCTCGTAACCCTTGCCGATGTTGTATGGGGGCGAGGTGACAACCAGCTTGACGCGCCCATCGGCAAGGCGTTCCATGAAGGACAGATTGTCCTCGCACGCCAGGATGGGCTCGTTGCGGACATCGTCGGCGGGTGCGGTTGTGTGTGGCAAGATTGGTGACGTTTTGAGCAGCGGCGCCGGGAAGGACAGAATCCCTTGGGCATTCTCTGTTCTGTCAGGCATGTGGAATGCGCTCCTCAACCGAACGAGGCGCACTGTACCCGTCGGCAGGCGAGGAATTGTTTGAGGGTTTGGGCGCAGGCGGCGCCGTGGGAGCAGACCAGGCCATGGCGGGCGGCGGCGAAGACTTGCAGTTCGCTATGCGGAATGTGACGGTGCATCTCAAGGAAAATTTCCAACGAGATGAACGGGCTGGCGTTCGGCGCCAGGATCAGGGTGGGCACGGTAATGCGCTGCAGCATCGGCGTGAGATCGGTGCCCAGCAGCAGGTCGGCGAGATCAAGGGTGCTATCAGCGGAAGTGGCGGCCTGTTCGCGGTGAAACCACTCGGCAATCGGCGTGGGAACCCCGCCGTCGTGAAACCGCAGGTCCATCATCATGCGCGACCACGCTTCCATGCCGTGCTGTTCGATATAGGCACGCCATTCGCCAGCGCGCTGAATCGAGCCGCCGCGATGCGCCGCCGAGCAGACCGTGAGGCTGTCCAGCACGTTGCCGTGCGCGATGGCGAGCGCCAGCGCCACGGTGCCGCCAAGCGATTCGCCAACGAGGTGGAACGCTGCCGCGCCCGCCGCCCGGGCCACGGCCAGCACGTCCTCGACCAACAGATCCATGGTCCAGGGGAAGCCCGCCCCCGGCGCCGTTGAGCGGCCGAAGCCACGCGTGTCGAAACGCACCAAGCGGTACCGGTCCGCCAACACCGGCAGCCAGGCGCTCCAGATGCCGTGGGTGGTGCTCACCCCGTGGCAGAACACGACCGTGCCGGGATTTTCGACCCAAGGGGGCGTCAGGTCCGTCACCTCGTAATACAGAGAACCCGGCTCCCGTTCCAACCATGGCATTTTGTTGCACTCCTTTATCATCCGGCCTTGCCGGTCCGATTGGATGGTTACGGCGGCTGTGGACGCCCCCAACCCCGGCATCATAACGCGCTCGCCGTGCAAGGGGAAGAGCCCCCGTCAACAGCCCCTGTATTGCTGACTGCATTCACAAAATTTTCATTTTTCGCAACGCAATCGTCGCCCTGAATACGCAGGCTATGTGCAGATTAACCCGCAGGCTTCATCCGGCGAGGCACAACCGACAACGAGAGCAACTATCGATGGACGCCGCACTCCCTGTCGAGGCCGGGAAATCCCATCTCTGTGTGGTGACTGAAACCTACCCGCCCGAAGTCAACGGCGTCGCGCTGACCCTGGCCCGGCTGCTGAACGGCTTGCGAGAGCGCGGGCACGCAGTGTCTCTGGTGCGCCCGCGCCAGAAACGTGGCGAGCGCACCGACAGCGCCGCGAGCTTCCCAGTGACCCTGGTTCCTTCCCTGCCCTTGCCCGGTTACGACGGGCTGCACATCGGCCTGCCGGCCAACAGGTTGCTGCGCCAAAACTGGACGCGGCAGCGCCCGGATGCGGTGTACGTTGCAACCGAGGGGCCTCTCGGCGTGTCGGCGGTGCGGGCAGCGCTGCGCCTCGGCGTTCCCGTGTTCAGCGGCTTTCACACCAATTTCCACAGCTACAGCCAGCATTACCGCCTGGGTTGGCTGCAGCCCGTTGTGTTGCGCTACCTGCGCTGGTTTCACAATCGCACGCGCGGCACGCTGGCGCCGAGCCGCGACCTGCGCGACCGGCTGCAGGAGCTGGGCTTCCGAAATGTCAGCGTTCTTGGGTGCGGTGTCGACGCTCAACTGTTCAACCCACAGCATCGCAGTGCCGACCTACGCCGCAAATGGAGCGCAGCGCCGGGCGACCCCGTGGCGCTGTATGTCGGGCGGGTGGCGCCCGAAAAGAACGTTGAGCTGGCGATCACTGCCTTTCGGGCCATGCAACGTCGGAACGGGGCGGCCAAGCTGGTCATTGTCGGCGACGGCCCGCTGCACGCCAAGTTGCAACAGGAACATCCCGACCTGAGCTTCGAGGGTCTGCGCCGCGGCGAACAGTTGGCCGCCGCCCGCATGCACGTCACGTCCAGCCAGACCGGCCTGCGGGTGCCCTACGCCGACGCGGACGCCTTTGTCGATGCCGCCGTCCTTCTCACGGAGGACTCGACTCTGCGCAACCGTATCCGCCGGCAGGCCCGCGCCCATGCCGCCGCGCTGGACTGGCAGGCCGTCGTGGACCGCTTCGCCGCTCTGCTGACCGATGCGCCGAACGGGCCAGGGCATCAACCCGGAGATAAATGAAAACCGCACCAACCATGAGGGTGACGTGTGGCTTGAAATGACACTGCAACGCTGGCTGCTGGGCTGCCTCGGTTCGGGTATTGCGGTGGACTGCCAGTTGCAGATGCAGGAGGCTGGCTCTTGCTCGCCGCGCTCGGCGTGGCTGGGGATACGCGGTGGACGCAGGCTCTTCAACGCCGTCTACACCCTGCGTGCCGCCGCCCTGACGCCCGTTACGCGAGACATTCAATCTGTGCTCGGTGGTGACGCCTCCAAGGGTCCGAAATTACGTGACGTGGGCGGCTCCTACGGGGTCAAACGTGGCCGGCTTCGAGCATTACAAGGAATGGATGCGGAAGGGCCTGGAACGGGTAAAGGACGTCGGCCCGGTTCTCGGGCTGCTGCACCCGTTGGTGGCCGATAACATCGCACTGCTCAAGTCGATTTCCGGCTTCGACGGGGTATCATTCCACATGAGCGGCACCGAAGCCGCCATGGCCGCGGTGCGGCTGGCGCGGTTCAATACCCGCCGCAAGCTCATCGTGGCGTTTTCGGGCGCCTACCACGGTTGGTGGGACGGCGTACAGCCGGGGCTCGGCAGCAAGCGCGCCATCAGCGCTTGCCTCACCCTGCGGGACGTGCACCCGGCCTCGCTCGATGTGATCCGGCGCCACGCCGGGGAAATCGCCGACGTGCTGATCAACCCAGCGCAATCGTTTCACCCCAACACCCCGCCGCCCAGTGACGCGGTGCTGCTCACCAGCACCGTGCGGCAGACGCAGGACCTCACCTCCGACTACGCCAGCTGCGCGAAGTGTGCCGGGAGTGCGACGTACCGCTACTCTTCGACGAAGGTGTGCAGCGGTTTTCGCCTCGCCCCGGGTGGTGCGCAGGCCTACTTCGGCGTGCAGGCGGATATGGTCGCCGGCGGCATATCCATCGGCGTGGTGTGCGGCGGCCGCAAGGCCTCATGCATGAATGTCCACAGGCCCCAACCTATCTTCATAGCCATGACGAGTTATGCCTTCTGAATTTCAGCCTATCCCATCAATTCAAAGCTGTTGGGCTCCTAGGGCCGCCAGTACGGTAGGCAACGCCAGAACCGCTTCTTGCAAACAAGTGCGCAGGCGCACGATATTTGCCTCGTCCTTGGCGGGAATTTCGCCGCGCGATACCTGGGCGATGAATTCCTGCCGCTGGGTCGTCATCAGCAGGGAAGCATTGATTTCCAACTGAACGGCGTGCTGCCGGTCGCTGATTGGCTTCCCATAGGTCACCACCAGATTGCCGCCCGTATACCCGCTGATGTTGTGGTGCACCTCGAAGCCGTGGCGCGTGAAGATGGTCGTGATCGGTTCCACCAGTGCCGCGTCGCACGTCGCCCCCCGTCTGGTTCCAATAATAATCTCGTAATCCTTCATGCGTCGCGGGCTGCCCGTGTGCCCGTCGATGAGCAGGGCGTACCCGTAGGCAGCGCGAATCTCGCCGAGCAGACGTTCGAGCGTGGCGTAATATGGGTCGTAATACGTCTTCAGGCGGCTTTCAAGCTGGTCCAGCCCGAGCGGCTTGGCAAAGATGGGCGCGTCGCGAATGGTATGGGTGCGCGCCACGCCACGATGCGAACGAATCGTGGCGCCCTCTATCTCGAAATCATCGCGGCGGCGGTTCACGTCTACAAAGATGCGCGACAGCGGCGTTGCCAGCACGGTAGCGCCTTGTTCGTGCAGGTCGGCGTAGAGGTCGCCGACGAAGGTGTCGGCAAATCCGTAGGCGAAGGTTTCAAACCAGGGCTCGCAATAGTCGGCGGCGGTCATGCCGGGCAGGGGTTGTGTGCCGAAGTGGGGAATGCTCACCAGGATGGGGCTGCGGGACGGCCCGGCGGCAGCGGGGTATTTGACAATAGGAAACGCCTGCGTCATCGGGCTTCCCGAAGGACCGGGATGGCGTGCGCGCCGTCGCGAATGAGCCCCAGGCGCGGCGGTCGACCAAGGCGCTGTTGCCACGCCGCAACCGTTCGCTGGATAGTTTTCTCGACCATCGGCCCCAGCGCGCTTTCGCCGCTGTAGGCGTATCCCGAGGTGAGGGGGAGTTTCTCAAGGTCGCCGGCGCTGATGCCGTTTGTGCAGTAGATCAGCCCAGCCGGGCCGCCGACTTTCTCCAGCACCTTACACCACATTTCCACTTCCCACTGGTCCTTCTGCACGCTCGGGCGCTTGAACAACGCCGCGATGTAGTCGCGCGGGCACGGCAGGCTGCTCAGCAGGGCGAGCTCGTGCACGTACTCCGCGGCGCCGACACCGTCGCTGCTATTGGCCACCTGAATGAGGGTACCGCCGTCCACCAGGATGGGCAGCGCGCCGATAGCGGCCTTGGCGGCCTGGTAGTGATCAATGGTGGAATCAATGGTGATCAGTACTTCATAGGGCGCTGCTACCGGTACGCTGACCGCCTCGGCCAGGGATTCGGTGGCGTGCTCGAAGGCGAGCCGCCAGTCGCCGGCGTATACGCCCGTCAACTCCTTTGCCTCGTTCATGGTGACGTTGATGAGGAAATCGGCGCCGACCCGCTCGGCCACTTCGGTGGCTTCGCGGTGACAGGGGTTGGCGTCGAGGCTGAGGTTGGTGGCGCCGGGGTCTTCGAGGAATTGCGGACTGTGGAATTTCTGCAGCGTTTCCAGGTTGGCCAAACCGGGGCAGATGGCCTTGCGGCCGCCCGAAAATCCGGCCATGAAGTGGGGCTTGATCTCGCCGGTGAGGATTTTGATGTCGGCGTCGAGATAAAGTTTATGAATCAGCACCTCGGTGCCGCTGGCCGTGGTGCCCACGACGCGCAGGGCGGTGCGGTCCGTCGCGCTGTGATCGATAATCGGGTAGCGGGCCAGCACGTCGTCGCCATACAGACGGCGTTTCTCGGCGTCGGTGGTAGCGCGGTGCGTACCGGTAGCCACCAGAACGACGATGTTCTCCGGCAGCAGGCCCTGCGCTTCGAGGGCGCGAAGAACCGGATGCAGAATGCTCGATTCGCCGGTGTAGGGAACGTCGGGCCGGGTCATGTCGGAAACGACCACGACGGCCGTGCGCCGCGCGGGAGCCTTGTCGGGGCGGGCGTCGCGGATGATGTCGGCCAGCGGCGCGGTACCGATGGGTGCGGCGAGCGCCTGGGCGATAGCGCCGGCCGGATCGGCCAGTGCGGCGGACGGCTTTGGCACGGTGAGGATAGCCGTGCCTGCCGGCACCTCAAACGACACCGCCGGAACATCGATTTCCAAACGCCAGGGGCCGGTCATACCATCTCTCCTCTTGAACCCGAAAAGCGCGCCCGCGCCGGACATCCAGCGCGACTGTCAGGGCGCTCGTTTTACTTATGAGAGCCGCTTTTGTCAAGGCGTTTCGCGCCGGCGGCGGCTTGACACGCCAACGCCGAGCGCCGTATGCTGCCCTGCCGTTTCGCGGCACAGCCTGCTTGATTCCCACCGATGCAAGCCAACCGGACCAACCCAATCAAAACCCAAGCCAGTGAGGTGCCCTTTGGATACGCTGACGAGCGTCATCGTTGCGAACGAACACATTTACGGCGTCGCCGCCGTCACGACGGGGCTTGTGGAGAAGGCGCGGGGCCTTCACGGCGCCTCGCCGACCGCCGCCGCGGCGCTGGGCCGGCTGCTGACGGGCGGCGTACTGATGGGTTCGTTGCTGAAAGACGCCGCGCACCGCGTGACGCTGCAGGTGAGCAGCAAGGGGCCGGTGCGGAGTATTTTGGTGGAGGCAAATGGGGCGGGGAAGGTGCGGGGCTACCTGGGACAACCCGCCATCAACGTGCCGTCACGCAACGGCAAGCTCGACGTGAGCGGCGCCGTGGGCAAGGGCATTCTGCACGTCATCCGGGAAACCGGCGCCTCCGAGCCGTACAGCGGCACCGTGCCGTTGGCATCCGGCGAAATCGCCGAGGATCTGGCGTCGTACTTCGTGCAGTCCGAGCAAATCCCCAGCGCCGTGTCCCTGGGCGTGTTCGTCACCCCCGACCACACAGTGACCGCCGCCGGCGGCTTCCTGGTGCAATTTCACGCCGACATCGACGCCGACCTGGTTATTCACGTCGAGCAGGCCCTCGGCGCCGTGCCGCCCGTCACCACCCTGGTGCGCGAGGGATACGGCCCGCAAGACATCCTGCGCCGTGCCGTCGGCGGCCTCGACCTCGACGTCGTCAAACACGCCGCCCCCGCCTGGCACTGCGGCTGTTCCCAGGATCGCGTCATCCGAGCCCTCCTCGCCTTGGGCCCGCAGCAACTTAGCCAGCTCATCAGCGAGCAACCCGAAACCCAGGTGCGGTGCGAGTTTTGCGCCACCGAGTACACGTTTTCGCAGCAGGAATTGTCGCAAATGATGGCGGACGCGATGGCGTGAGAACGGAACGCTCAGGGTTCTACAGATGCAATCACCTGCTCAGGGTCCACGCTCGGTGCCGCGATTTGCAGGCTGGTCAGGCCGCCGGCGACCTTGCTGAGATGTGCGCGCAGCTCGCTGCGGGAGTTGTCGATCATCGTTAACGCGCGTGAAAAGCGTCCGTCCAGCTCTGCCTGCATGGAGGCGATGCCGTCCTCAATGCTGCGCAGGCAGGCGTCGAGTTTTTGGGTATCGACCGTCTGCGCCGACCGCAGCACCGTCTGAAACACGAGCAGCAGATACGGCACGACCATACTGTAGCTGATCAGCGCGACGTTCCACTGAAAGACATCGGTCTGCACGCGGGTGCACAGTTCGTAGACCGCATCGGGCACGGCGGCGATGCCGAAATTCATGGTCACGTTCGGGTCGATGTATTTTCTCACCTCCTTGGCCTTGTCCCTAACCGCGGATTCGATACGAGTCTTGACTTTCTGACGCTCGTCCAGGTTTTCGGCGGCCAGAAATCGCTCGATGAGGTTTGTGGCCGGCCACTTGCTGTCGATGGGCAGCACGAGCCGATTGGGGAGCCGCAGCCCGAATTCGACCGACTTGTTGCCCACCTGAAAATTTCGCACCTGCCACTCCGCTGGCAAGCGTGCGAACAGGGTCTCCAGAATGTTTTCGCCGGCGGCGCCCTTGCTCTGCGTGCCGGCGATGACGGCTTCGAGCCGCTTGATGGACTCAGCCGTCTGTTCCTCCAACCCCTGGCGGGCGTGGCTGTGCGTCTGAAGCTGGGCAACCCCCTCCTTGGCGTGCATAAGTTGATCGTGAATGACCGCCGTGGCGCTCATCAGCCGCGCCGTGGCGGAGTCCGTCCTCGCCAAGCCGGTCCGCAGGTCGCCAATGCCCTGATCTACGCGGACCTGGTTATGCTCCATGCCCGACACCCGCTCGTTCACACCGCGCAGTTCCAGCTGGACGTTGTGCAGCGCCTTCAACACGACCCACAGAACTGTCAGCAGCACCGCGATCACCGCGACCAGTCCTATCCCAAGCAGCGTTCCGTTCATGAGCGTATCCTTTCGGCAGTCATTTCGATGATTCAGCGTCCATTCCCGGTCTGGTTGTCAATGTACTGTTGGAGGTCGCCGAGGAATCCCTCCACGAACTCATCGGCCTTTTTATATGAGTCGAATATCTCTGCTGCTGTCATCGGGATGTTGAATTGGGCGAAATTCTGATGAACCAACTGGTTCCTGAGACTTCCCAATTGAAGAAACTCGCTTATTGAGTGAGCCAGACCAGGGTCAGCACGAACCTTGCCCTCCATGAACTCACGGAATGCAGATCCAAAGGCACCAAAGAATTGATTGGCGTTGCGTGCCTTCCAGTTAAACCATTGGTGGTAACGGCGCTCAATCGCCATGTTTCGCACAAACGAGACCAAGACGTCGGAATCATTGGTGCCGTTCAGAAAAACCTGTTCAATTCCGTCGGTCATTCTGGTCTCAAAATAGCTCGCGACAGAAAGCAACAACGCCTTTACAAAAGGGGAATTATATACTTTGGTAACCGTTCGAACCGCGTGCCGCCGGCGATGAAGCTGCCGGCGAGGCCGCCGATTTCGGCGTCACGTTCCAGCACCGTGGCGCGGACGCCACGCCGGCCCAGTTCGTAGGCCGCGGCCAAGCCGCAGAAACCACCGCCGACCACCGCGACGTGGGGCCGGGAGGTACCGGCCATCGTCCGGCTACTCATCGAAGCGGATCTCGCCTTCCCAGAGGTGTTCGGTGGAGCCGTCCTCGTTGACGAGGAACTGACCGGTGCGGACGCGGGTGATGGGGTAATCGGGAAGTTCTCGCCAAGCAATGCAAATGTACCGCTCGGCCGGGCGAAACCAGGATCTATGGTTGCCACTGTCGTTGAAGCGGAAGTTGAAGCCGCCGAAGCCGTACTGCTTTCTGTGATCAGGAAGGTCGTTCTCGTCCGCCGGGACGACATGCACGAAGAAGGTCTCCTGCATGTCCTCTGCACCGCATGGCTCCTTGACATAGATCAGCATGTCCTCGCTGAGGTAGACGTCGAAGGTGGAGCGGATCGACGGGTCACGAGTCAGGATTTCTTCTCTATTTTTCGACGCATCAGTAGCGTATCCGTCTATCAAGGTTTCCGTATCCTCAATCAGATAGACGCTGAAGTACCCATCCGCCACGACTTGTTCAACCAAAGGCGCGGGCAGGCGCGTTCTCCTGTGGGTAATAAACCATACTCTGCCGTTCCCGCTGCCGAACCAGGAGGCCAAGTCGGCCATCTCACCGAGACACGAAGTGGGGGAGCGCCAGCACCACCAACCGGAGCTTCTATAGTGGTAATTGGCCGGTCTTTCTTCATTTCCTTGATAGAACCGCATCGCCGGGACTGCACTCCCACCGGCGTAAACCATATCCTCTTCCCGCACCTGTTCTTTCAGTAAGGCAAGAACGGATTTGATGTTTTCAAGTGTCTTGTACGGACTGTCCTGCCGCATGGCGCTCACCCCGGCAAGCGCTGTCGCGCCGGCCATCGCAATGAGCAGGGCCGACTTCGTCCAACTCCGTTGCATGAGCGAGGACAGACAACCGGCTATCCAATGAAACGCCATGCCGACCACCAAGAAGATAATCGGTCCCAAATAGATACATTGGCGAATTCCCCCAAGCGGATAGATTCTCCGCACGGCGGCGCCGATGGAAACCGCAATGGCGAACGAAAATAGAACGGCGATGACGCTGTTTGGAAATTTGCCATGAAACGTTCTGCGGAATACTGCGACCAAGAGGATCGCGAATGCGGGAAGCGCGGCCATCGCAACAACCTCCGGCAAATGATACGTCAATAGACCCCAAACCCGATCAATCGAAAACTCGAAGATCGAGTACGCATCGAATTTTCCTGCATAGTAGTACGCCGACAAGGTATCCGAAGCGAATCCTCCTTCCTGCCACTGATAGGGCAAAGTCATCAAGTAGCTCAAGGCACCCCCGGCCAGGAAGAACCCACAAGGCACGACCAAGTCCAGACGTCGTTTCAGCCAGTCTCCAATCCGGCCAGGGTGACAACCCCGCCCTTCCTGCCCAGAGACGCGTGGAGCGACGACGGCGGCGCCAATGACGGCAAAGCCGAACAGCACCAAGCCGTACTGGAGCAACGGCGCAAGGAACAGCGAAACGCAAAGCAGGGCCTTTCGGCCGTCGCGCAGATACCACAGCAGCCCCGCTATCGTCAGGACGGCCAGCAGCGCGTCGATGGAGTATTCGCGCGCATCTTGGGCGTGCCGGATTGCTTGAACGGAAAGCGTGGCGAACAGGGCCGCCTGAAACGCGACTCCCCGAGCGACCCCGAGGCGCGGCAGCAACAAGAGCATCACGGCGACAACCAGAACGCTGGCACTCGCCGGCACGACCCGAACGCTGAAGGCCGTGCTCTCGACTTTCTGTACCGCGTACAGGATGAGGGGGTACAGGATCGGAGAGGAGCTACAGCAACGGGTTTTGGAGATGACTTCCGAGAGCGCGCCTCTTGAATAGTTGGCCGTTGCCGCTTCGTCATGCCGTAGAGACTTCTCCGACAGGTCATGGAAGCGCAGCCCCGCCGCGGCGACAAGCAAGACGACGCAAGCGGCGTAGTACAGACACGCCTTGCGATCGCGGCTGAAACGGACGATGCGCCGGGCTACAGCGCGCATTTCCAGGACTCGCATGGGAATCCCCTCAAGAGTCGCTCGGACTGGGAATTATATACTTTGGTAACCGCTCACTGAGACATACCGTTTTGCCTCGGCGTCAGGGCCGCCTCGGTAAGGGCAAAGTACCCTGCCACTAAGATGTTGACCGCAGTGTTGACGTTGCGGTCAAGCGAGACGCCATACGTCGGGCAATCGTACCCGTTCTGGCTTCCCCGGACGCCGCAGCGCGAAGGCCGTCGCCGCGTAGCGAGGGCAGCTTCCAACGAACCGGCGGCCGGCCCATGCTGCCTTGTACGTTGGTAAATGTTACTAGAAGCAGTTTCATAACTTAATTTGCATGAGGCCTCCTTTTGGTATGCAATCAATGGCTGAAAGGAGGCCTGACATGAACCGCCATCAGAGTGAACTAAGCGATGAGCAGTGGGAAAAAATCGCTCCCTTCCTGCCCAAACCCCAAGCCTCGCCTTGGGGTGGACCCAAACCAATCCCCAATCGCCCTTGCTTCGAGGGCATCTTGTGGGTCCTTCGCAGCGGCGCCCGCTGCAAAGACCTGCCAGCGTCCTATCCTTCTCCCAGCACCTGTTGGCGTCGTCTGTGCCTCTGGGAGGAACAAGAGGTGTGGCTTAAGGCATGGCGCGCCTTTCTGGCACAGCTTGACCGCCAAGGACAGCTTGATGGGGCCGAAACCTTTGCTGACGGCAGCTTTGCCCCGGCCAAAAAAGGGGGCCTTGCGTCGGCCCTACCAAGAAGGGCAAAGGTACGAAGTGGATGGGGGTGGCAGACGGCCAAGGTGTTCCTCTGGGAAACCTCCTGGAATCGGCGTCCGCATCGCAAGTGACCTTGATCGAGCGGGCCTTGACGCAGGTGTCGGTGCCGCGTCGTGGCCGCGGTCGGCCTCGCCAAAAGCCCGCGCGCCTCATTTATGACAAGGCGGCGGACGCAGACGCCCTTCGCCAGCGTCTTCGGTCTCGGGGCATTGATTTGATTTGCCCGCATCGCAGAAACCGTAAACGAGCCTCCTTGCAGGATGGTCGCAAACTGCGCTGTTACAAACGTCGTTGGAAAGTTGAGCGAACGATTTCCTGGGTGGGCAATTTTCGTCGCTTGGTGGTGCGCTGGGATCGCTATATTGAGGTCTACCGCGGTTTTTTTCCTATCGCGTGCATGCTGATAACGCTGAATAAGCTTCTCAATGGCTTCTAACTCATTTGCTTGTGACTACCATCAGGTAGTTATGAAACAGCCTCTAGGGTCTTGGTATTGAAATCATTGGGTGATGACACCAAGTCATACTGGTCGATAGGATATGATCCATCATCCGCGTCGCCTTCCTCCTCGACGTCGGGTTCGTACCGGTCTCTCTCTTCCTGGTCTGTTGTCGTGAGCGTCATAATCGGCTCCTTCTGCTTATAGAGACCCCTTGCAAGTATCCATACATGGCAACCCACCAACTCCATTCCTCAGAGTGGTGTGAACATGTGCCTAAACCTTCTTCTGGCCAGGCGCAGATACCCATTCTGAGCCAATTTAGTAGATTTGGGAACACTGAGTCCGTAGATCGACGTATAGCCTCGTCAGACTCGCTTGGAGGGACGAAGTGCGGCTCCCCCCCGACACCGAGGTGAGCTGTTGGGTATGTTGGACCTGTCGCTGCCTGTCTCTGAACTGAACCGGATTAAACTGGACTGACGTTCCACCATTCCACCGTCCACCAGCCACCCTGAACGCGCAGGAAGCACAAAGCGCCCGTGGCTATCTTGATACCGTGCCGGCGCCGGAAGCCCTCGAAATCGCCCGTCAAATGCGGCGCAAAGCGGGCGATTCCGTTGCTGGTCACGACGAGCACCGTCTGGTCGCTGAAGGATTGGCGGCAGGTGTCCCCGAAGGCCAGCCAGTCGTGGATGATGGCCTGCGGGTCGGCCAGCCAGCCGGGCGGCACCTTGGCGTGGTCGTTCCAGTCGCGCAGGGCTTGCTCGCCGATTCTGGCGACGACGGCTGATTCGGGCTGGTTCTCGTCGGGACCGTAGTCGATCTCGTTGAACCGCGCGTCAATGGTGATGGGCAGGTCGCACCCCAGAGCTTCCACGGCGAGCCGGGCGGTGTCGTAGGAACGCTTCAGCGGCGCGGCAAACACCACGTCGGGCACCAGTTGTCGGCGGCGCAGATAGTCGCCGATGCGCTTGGCTTGCGCCTCGCCGCTTGCCACGAGTGGCAGGTCGGTGCGCCGGCCGACTCGTGTCGGCGTGTCGTCGGGGCCGAAGGTGTTGCCGTGTCGGGCGATGATCAGTCGGGTGGTCATGGGGTCAATCCGCCAGCAACTCGCCGTGGCGGGCGATGAGTGCCTCGGCGCGGGCCACGTCCTCGGGGCTGTCCACACCGGACATGGCGGCGCGGCCTTGGTAATCAACCTCCACGACGCGGATGTCGTAGCCGTGCTCCAGAACCCGAAGCTGTTCCAATCCCTCAAGCCGCTCGTAGTGCCCTGCTGGCAGCGTCACGTAGGTTTCCAGCATCTGGCGGGTGTAGCCGTAGAGCCCGATGTGCCGGAGCACAGGGGATACGTTGCCTTGACGCCGCAGCGCGTCTTCGTTCCGCATGGCCGGAATGACCTGCTTGGAAAACCACCGCGCGTTGCCATGCGGGTCCACAATCACGCAGGTGCCACTGAACGGCGTTTCCCGCTTCTGGGCCCGCAGCCGGTCCAGTTCCGGCCAGCTCAACCGCACCGCGGGCGTAACCACCTCGATTGACGGGTCGGTCTCGAAAGCCCGCAGCATGGCGGCAATGAAATCGGGCGGCGTCAGCGGCGCGTCGCCCTGCAGATTGATCACCACGTCGTACGCCTGCGGCAGTTCCCGGAGCGCCGCCAGCGCCCGGTCCGTGCCGCTGGGGCAGGATGCCGGCGTCATCACCCACGGCGCCCCGATCTCCTCGCAATGGGCGCCGATGCGGGCGTCGTCCGTCGCCACCACGATATCGAGAGCGCCGTGGTCCCGCGCCGCGGCGTGGGCGATAGCGTACACCCGAGACAGCATCGTTCGTCCGGCGATGCGCGTCAGCGGCTTGCCCGGCAGGCGCGTCGATCCGTAGCGGGCGGGAATGATCAGAATGGCTCGCATACGCGGCGTCCTTTGGGATGTGAGAAGTGGGCGCGGCCCGTTGTCTGGCGGAGCAGATATGCTACCATAACGGCCTTATTCGCAGCGTGTCCCGGATCAAGAGGTAAACCATGACAGAGGCTACGGACAAGGTGAACGAAACTGCCGCCAACGCGGCACCGGCGCATTTCATCCGCGAGATTATCGCCGCAGACCAGCGGTCCGGTAAGCACAACGGACGCGTCGTCACGCGCTTCCCGCCGGAGCCGAACGGCTATCTGCACATCGGGCACGCCAAGTCCATCTGCCTCAATTTCGGTCTCGCGGCGGAAAACGACGGCTTCTGCCATTTGCGCTTTGACGACACCAATCCCGGCAAGGAAGACGTCGAGTACGTCGAGGCCATCAAGGCCGACGTGCGCTGGCTGGGGTTCGACTGGGGCGACCGGCTGTTTTACGCATCCGATTATTTCGCAAGGCTTTACGACTATGCCGTGGAACTTGTCAAGGGCGGCAAGGCGTACGTGTGCGATCTCAGCGCCGACGAGGTGCGCGCCTACCGCGGCACCCTGACGGAGCCCGGCAGGGAAAGCCCGTACCGGTCGCGTCCGGTGGAGGAAAACCTGGCTCTGTTCACGCGTATGAAGGCGGGCGAGTTTCCCGAGGGCTCGCGGGTGCTGCGCGCCAAAATCGACATGGCTTCCGGCAACGTCAACATGCGCGACCCGACGCTCTATCGCATCCGGCGGGTGCCGCACCACCGCACCGGCGACGCCTGGTGCATCTACCCCATGTACGACTTCACCCACGGCTTGTCCGACGCCTTGGAGGGCATCACGCACTCCATCTGTACCCTGGAGTTCGAGGACCATCGGCCGCTCTACGACTGGTTCCTGGACGTCCTGCAGACGCCCTGCCATCCGCAGCAGATCGAGTTCGCGCGCCTCAATCTCAGCCACACGGTGATGAGCAAGCGCAAGCTTCTGAGTTTGGTGGAGCGTGGCCTGGTGAATGGCTGGGACGACCCGCGCATGCCGACGCTGTCCGGCCTGCGGCGCCGCGGCTACACGCCCGAGGCCATCCGCGCCTTCTGCGAGCGCATCGGCGTGGCCAAGCGCGACAGCACGGTGGACATCGCCCTGCTGGAATACTGCATCCGCGAGGACCTGAACCGCCGGGCGCCGCGCGTCATGGCGGTGCTGCGGCCGCTGCGCTTGGTCATCGATAACTATCCCGAGGGCGAAACGGAAGCGATGGAGGCGGTCAACAATCCCGAGGATGCCGCGATGGGCACGCGCAAGGTGCCCTTTTCAAAGGTGCTGTACATTGAGCGGGAGGACTTCCACGAGGCGCCGCCCAAGAAGTTTTTCCGCCTTGCACCCGGACGCGAGGTGCGGCTGCGGTACGCCTACTACGTGACCTGCGTGGGCGTGGTGAAGGACGAGCGAACCGGCGAGGTGGTGGAGGTCCACTGCACCTACGATCCGGCCACCCGCGGCGGCGGCTCGCCGGACGGCCGCCGGGTCAAGGCCACGTTGCACTGGGTGTCAGCGGCGCACGCGATTCCCGCCGCGGTGCGGCTGTACGACCATCTCTTCGCCCAGGCTGACCCGGACGACGTGCCGGAAGGCCAGGATTTCACCGCCGCGTTGAATCCCCATTCCCTGGAAACGTTGACGTCGTGCCAAGTCGAGCCCAGCCTGGCCGGGGCAAAGGCTGGCAGCCGCTACCAGTTCGAGCGCCAGGGCTATTTCTGTGCCGACGCCGACACAACCCCGGACCGCCTGGTCTTCAACCGCACCGTGCCGCTGCGCGATACTTGGGCGAAGATCGCCAAACAGTAATTCGTAATTGAGGAGCCGTTCATGACGCAGTCACAGGTGCGTGTCCGCATCGCGCCGAGCCCGACCGGCGCGCCGCACGTGGGCACCGCCTACATCGGGTTGTTCAATTACGTGTTTGCACGCGTGCACGACGGTCGGTGTGTCATCCGCATCGAGGATACCGATCAGGCACGCTCGGAACGGCGCTACGAAGAAGACATCCTGCGCTCCCTGCGCTGGGTCGGCTTGGCGTGGGACGAAGGACCGGACGTCGGCGGCGCGTACGGCCCGTACCGGCAGTCGGAACGCCTGTCCATATACCGCAAACACGTACAGCAACTGCTCGACAGCGGCGCGGCGTACCGCTGCTGGTGCACGCCGGAACGCCTGGAAGCGGTGCGTCAGCAGCAGCGGCAGGATAAGGCGCCGCTGCGCTACGATGGGCATTGCCGGCGGCTCGCCGAGGCTGAGGCGAAGGCCCACGGCGACCAGCCGTCGGTGGTGCGCCTCAAGGTGCCGGAGGACGGCGGCACCGTGGTACACGATGCTTTTCGCGACCCCATTACCATCGAGCACGGGCAGGTCGACGATCAGGTGCTGCTCAAATCCGACGGCTATCCCACCTATCACTTGGCTAACGTGGTAGACGACCACGTGATGGAGATGTCGCACGTTATCCGCGCCGAGGAGTGGATTTCCTCGACTCCCAAGCACCTCATGTTGTACCACGCCTTCGGCTGGGCGCCGCCGGTGTTCATGCACATGCCGCTGCTGCGTAACGCCGACCGCAGCAAGATCAGCAAGCGCAAGAATCCGGTGTCGCTGCGATACTACGAACGCCAGGGATACCTGCCCGAGGCGTTGCTCAACTTCCTGGCGCTGATGGGGTGGTCGATGCCCGACGAGCGCGAGGTCTTCACGCTGGACGAGATGATCGAGTCGTTTTCGTTCGACCGCATCAGCCTGGGAGGGCCCGTTTTCGATCTGCAAAAACTGGAATGGCTGAACGGCATGTACATCCGCCAACTCTCGCCCGCGGCTCTGTCGGAGCGGCTTCTGGAAAGCACGCGGGTGAAGTCCCGACTCCTCAACGACAGCGCCTACGTGGACGCCATCACGCCGCTGTTGCAGGAACGCTTGCGCACGCTGGGGGATTTTCAGGACATGGCGGCGTTTTTCTACGACACGCCACTGGCCTACGACAAGGCAATGCTGCTGCCCAAGGGCAGGAACCCGCGCGAGGCTGTCAAGGTGCTGACGGAGGTGGCCGAGGTGCTGGCGCGGCACGCCGGCCCCTGGCACGACGCGGAATTGGAGGCCAGCGTGCGCACGTATGTCGAGGGCGCCAAATGGCCGGGCCGCGACTTGTTCATGGCCCTCCGCATAGCGATGACCGGTCGCACCGCCTCGCCGCCTCTGTTCGCCACCATGCAGGTGCTGGGCAGGGACCTCTGCCTGTCACGGTTGGAAGATGCCGTGGCGCTGCTGCAAAAACCAGTGAAGAGTGGATAGTGGAGAGTAAAACCCTTGCCTTTCGCTTTTCACTTTCCGCTGCTCACTATCCACTAACCACTGTCTTTTAAGCGCAGGCATGAGCACCACCTTCGGCATCACCTTTCTTGGCACTTCCGCCGCTGTTCCCACCGTGAAGCGCAACGTCTCCGCCACCTTGGTGACGTACCGGGATTTGAAGTGGCTGATCGACTGCGGCGAGGGTACGCAGCGGCAGATTACGCGGGCGGGCAACGGCTTCAAGAACCTCACACACGTCTTTCTGAGCCACGAGCACCTGGACCACATCCTCGGCATGGGCGGGCTGCTGGCCACCTTCAACATGCTGCAGCCGGTCAAGCGGTTGGCGGTATACGGCAGTCCCACGGCCATCGACCGGGTGCGCCAGATGGCCGGCTTCATTGGCCGCTCGCTGCAGTACGATCTGCAATGGCACGAGATCAGCGAGGGGCTGATCTACACGCATCGCCAGCTCGACTGCTACGCCTTCGCAACGAAACATCGGGTCAAGCGGTCATACGGTTTCTTGTTCCAGGAGAAGCCCCGGCGCCGCTTTCAGCCTGAAGCGGCCGAGCGTCTTGGCATACCCCCTGGGCCGGAGCGGCGCCGCCTGCTCGCCGGCGAGAGCCTGCGCGGCGCTAACGGACAGATCGTAAGGCCCGACGACGTGCTGGGGCCGCAGGAGCCAGGCAAGAAACTCGTATACGTCAGCGATTCGATGTATTTCGATGGGCTGAAAGAGGTAGCGGCCGGTGCCCACTGCCTGATCAGCGAGGCCACCTTTTTGCAGGCGGATGTGGAGTTGGCCGCCGAGGTCGGGCACATGACCGCCGCACAGGCCGCCAGCGTGGCGCGTGACGCCGGCGTGGAGGCGCTGTACCTGAACCACCTGTCGCAGCGGTACGCGCAGGCCGAGCACCTGTTCCTTGAGGAAGCACGGCGGATTTTTCCGAACACGCATCTCGCCAATGATCTGGAGAGCATCACGGTGTAGGTCAGTAGGTCGGATTAGCCGCCCGCGTAATCCGACTTTGGGAGAACGTCCAAGAGTCTGATCCTAAAGCCATAAGTAGTCCCGACATGTGTTATTCCGAATTGGTTGCAATACCACTTGGAGGCGACCACATGCCTTGGAACAGGACCACTCGACAAGGATTATAAACGTGACGGCAGACGCTACGAAAGCGACGTGACAGACGAGGAATGGGCGATCGTCTCGCGAGGTCTTCAATGCCATCCAGCATGGGGCTGGCCACGGGATGCCAGGGGTGGACGCTGCCGGGAGATTTTGCGCCCTATTCGACGGTCATCAATTAACTTTTACAGGTGGCAAGTAGCGGTTCTCGACCGCAGCATGGATGCGCTTCGTGATCTTGCACGAGGCGATAGAACGGACTCTCCAATGCGTGACGTGGTCAAGCGCTATATCGGGAGACGCCGCCAGCGGGTCCAATGGAGGATTCGGACAGGAGGCCCAAGCTCTGTGGATAAGGGGGGCGACCTCTCGCATCGTCGCAGCAGTTTGTTGGCCCGCCGCGGCAGGCCATCCAACGTTCCAGGGCTCCTTGCGCGGCGCGTCCTGTCCGCCGCTCCAGCGTTGCCCTCATGGGGGCAATCCTTTAGTATATGTCGGCCGCCAACCGGGATTTCCTACTCCTCCGGCGGTGTTTCCCCACAAAACGGCATGTACGACGGGAGCAGGGATGGTATCGGCAGCTGTACGTCAGGAAACCCAATCGGCGCGCGACTTTCTCAGGTCATTGCGCGATGAAATTCAGAGCCATCCCGGCGTTGGGCACTCGCTGCTTGGACGCATGCTGACGGACCCGCGCACCCGCCACGACTTCAAAATCCTGGCCTCGCAACACTACCCCCTGGTCGCCAACTTCACCACCTACATGGAACTGCTGCTGCTGCGGGCGCCGAGCAGCGAGGCCAAGCGTTGGCTCGCCAAGGTGCTGGTGGACGAGTATGGGGAGCGCTCGCACGGCGACGACCACGCCGCCACCTACCGGGCCTTCATGCACGCCGCCGACATTGCGCCGGGCAGCGAGGAGAGCTACCCGTTGCATCCCGAGGTGGTCGGCTTCATCCGTGAGCACTACCGCATCTGCACGCAGGAACCTTTTCTGGTCGGCCTCGGCGCCGTCGGGCCGGGCCACGAATGGTCGATTCCCACCATGTTCGAGCACGTCATGACCGGCCTGCGCAAGGCCGGATTCGCTGCCGATGACGTCACGTACTGGTCGATGCACCTGGATCAGGACATGGATCACGGGGCGTGGCTGGAAGAGGCGCTGGTGGTGTTCTGCGATACGCCGGAAGCGTGCCGGCAGGTACGCCGCGGCGCCCTGCTGAGCCTCAAGGCGCGCGAGCAGTTCTGGTGGGGCGTGCTCGACAAGATCAGCAGCGAGCGCACCAAGACCATGCTGCCCAGCGTCGCTCCGGCCACCGCCGGCGCCGAGGATACCCAGCCGACGTACGCCGACCTGCGGCAGGGTCTGAACGTTCGCGTCGACCTTGGCGTTGTGAGCGATGCGCCATGAGCTGCCCGGCCCCTGCCCTCCTGATGGTGGCGTTCGGTGGCCCGACACCCGGCTGCTGTGAACGCTTCACGCCTTGCCCGGGCGAGGCGCACTGCTTTGTTTCCGGCATCCTCGGCCACAACCCGGCGCGCCACCAGCGCATCGCTGAAGTGGCTGCCCACTATGGGGAACTCGGTGGTTACTCCGAGTTCAACGCCTACACCCGCAAGCAGGCCGAGGCGCTGGCCGCGGAATTGGGGTCGCGCGGCCTCGACGTGCCGACCTGGTGTGGCTATCACCACTGGCGGCCTTACGTGCGCGACGTCGTGGCCGAGATGAAAGCGGCGGGCGTGCGGGAGATGCTGGTGCTGATCATGGCGCCGCACCAGTCGTCGGTGAGTTGGGACCTCTATCTGCGGATCGTCGGGGAAGGCATTGAACAAGCGGGGGCGGGTGCCCCGAGGGTGATCGGAGTGGTGGAACCGTGGTGGAATGAAGCCGGGTTTACCGAGGCGATTGCCGACCGCATCAGCGAGGCGAGCCGCCGTGAGGGGATCGATCTGGACGCCCCGGACACGGCGCTTTTGCTCACCGCGCACGCCGTGCCCGAATCGTTGTCGCGGACGGCCCCATACTGCCGGCAGATCGAAGAAACCGCGGCCTTGGTCGCCGCACAGCTTGGCGGCCCCGGTTACCGCGTTGCCTACCAATCCCAATCCGGCGATTCGACCGTGCCCTGGACGCAGCCGATGGTGGAGGACGTCATCGCCGCGTACGCCGAGGCCGGCAAATCCACCATCGTCAGCCATGCCATCGGCTTTCTGTGCGACAACGTCGAGGTGCTGTACGACCTCGGCGTCGAGGGCCGGCGCTGCGCCGCCGAGCACGGCGTCCGCTTCGTGCGCGCCGAGTCGGTGCACAGCCACCCCGCCTTTATCCGCATGCTGGCTGACCGCGTTGCCGTCAAGCTCGCCTGAATCGATTTACTCCACAACCTGCCAGGAGCAATCGTCTCCTTTACTTCAAAACTCTCCAGTCACCCCCTGCTGTCCTGCAGGCGTAAACCGGCGCTATTCCGGCTTCAAGCACCTTGCATTCTGTCAGATCGGCTTCGTGCCTCAGGCTTGGTCTGCCGCGCGGAGGCACCGTAACGACATTCATTTCCCACACCGGCGTAACGGGCGCCACAGGGGCCGGAAGCTGATACGTCACGACGGTCCGCGGTTGCGCCGGCACCTCATAATAACGATGGCGCACACGGCGTTCGCGCCGCGGGTGCCGCGGGTGTACGTATACGGGAGGCCGGAATACCGGATAGTCGTCATACACGTGTCGTCGGTGCCTCAGATGGCGATGTCCCCGGCGATGATGCCGATAGGGGTCGGGATCTACCGCGTGGTATCCGGCTATCCCGCCGAGCAGCGACCCAACCCCGATGGCAACGCCTCGCTCGGCGCCCCTGCCAATCGTCGAACCGATCACCCCGCCGATCACACTCCCCACGATGGCGCCGACCACACGTTCGTCATCATCAGAGCCGGCCTGAGCGGACGGACTCACCGCCATGAACGCAACCGCAGCCAAAATTCCTGCGGCAAGGGGTCGAAAAGCTTTACCTCGGATCATGATCTCCAACCTCCTCTATGGGGTTGCGTATATCCTTGCGTCACTGCTGGTTCAACCGGTTCAAGTAATCCGGTATTCCATCGCCATCCTCGTCGGCGAAACTGCGCTGACGGGTCGGCGCCCGGCTCGCCTCTTCAGGCATTGCTTGACGGCGGCGGAGCACCATGCCGCGTGACAGATCCACGACCTCCGAAACCAACTCGGCAATACTGTATTTGGGCTTCACCGTTACAATACGCGCAATACCAACGGAGGTTTCGAGCTGGTCGAGCCGCTCACCGGTATCCGGATCCAACAGCCAGTCGCCCACCGCAAAGACCTCAAACACGCTGCCCGCCTCAACCGTGTTGCCGCCCCGGTTGACGACGAACTGGCCTGGGGCGAGCACTTGCGTCACGCGCGGCGGGTAGATGTTCTCCGTCAATTCATCGACCATGCGAACCGCAACTTCTTCCAGAAGCGCCTCCGCCGCTACTTCGGGCCTCAGCCCCGGGGGCAGCCTTCTGTCGAGGGTAATCGCGGAGGACCATTTGACCTGCCGCGTTGCCGCAGCAAGCACGGTGAATCGCACCTTGGTAGCCCCGTGGGATCGGTCGATTCGCTCACCGGTAGCCCGGATGACTCGGGTCGTGGTTTCAATCGCGATCCGGTCAATCATACCGTACACCAGGTAATCTGCTCCCATGACCCTGCCGAGCCGGGCCCGCTCGCCGACATCCACGTCCCCGGAAGCGAGGATTTGCTTCTCGGCCTCGTACACCTCCGGCCGTTTACGATCGAGTACGCCAAATCGCCGGCCCTGCGTCAGCAGTTCCTCCGCCTTCGCACGGAAACCGTGTTGGAGCTTCCTGACGAGCTTGAAGTCAACGTCAGTGCCGACGCGCACGGCACGGCCATCAACCTGCAACTGTCGTCCACCGCCGACGCCGTAGAGATGCACCGCTTCCATCGGAAAGTCGAGCACGGCCAGCCGCCGCCGCTGCATGGATGGCCCCGGCACTCGGTAAACCGAATACCGCACACGAACCGACGCCTGAATCTGCGAACCGGTGTGCCCTACAGAAAGGATGTCGTAGCCGTCGAATCCGCAGTTCGGGTTCTTGCCGCGAACCTTGATTTGCCGATTGACCTTCTCGATCATCGTCGTGCGGTCATCGTCTTCAATCAGCACCGACCCGGTCTCCATCTGCGACTCGATGCGAACCCCGCAGATCTGGAATGTCGCCTCTTGCAACGCATTCAGAACTGCCTCCTGTTCGCTGATTCCCCATCCGTCAACATCACGGGTGACGGCGCGAACCTGCGCATTTGCAACTGATATGAAGAAGGCAGCACATATCGTTGCCGTGACGACCCCTATGATCTGACTAGCCAAAATACATCTTCTTGTACGTTCCATGGCTTCCCTCCACCACTTTGGCGGCGATCTCGATATCTTCCTCCATCCGACACGACGCCATATCGGCAATGGGCGTCCTTCTAAAAATCCTCCATTTGAATATTCTCTCTGCGCAGCAACCTTGGAGCAGGTTCCGTGGCTTCCTCTTCGGAGGCATCTTTCCTAGAGGATGCTCTGTTCGGGTTGCTCATCACCTCCCGCACCTGTTTCGCGGTTGCTAAGCCTGTTGGAGACCAAGATACCGCTACAACCGCGACCTTCTGGCCATTAGCTGGATGTGGCACAACCCACCGGCCAACCACAGTGAGACCTGTTAATTCAATGGCGTCAGCGTTTGACTTCAGCTTTTCCGTAAAGTCATTCCTAATTTCTCCGCTGAAGGCCGCGTCAGCATACTCGATGGCGGTCTCCTCGCCTTCATCTGCCCTTGCCGATCTCACGGTCTCACCCACGAACCCTCGTATGGCACCTACGGCACGAAGCTCGGCCCGACTTACTGCCATATCCTCTGCCCTTGCTCGGCGAGATGGTGAAGCCCTGCGCGGTGCGGCCTGACCAAATCCGACGAATACTTGGTCACCGTTCTCATCAATCAGCTTGTGAACACCCCAACTTGCAGAGATAGAGTCCTTACGCTTCGGCAACCACTCAGAAACACTGACTCCCGCTTTGCGTGTGCTCGCTGGCGCGTACCCCCCAGCAATTGCCCGAGCAGCCAGTTCAAGCCGGGGGCTCCACACCAATCCAACGAGAATCTCGTATGATTTACCGCTTTGCGTTGGCCCTTCCAGTACCTCTATGGGAAGAGCGCCAGACACAAAACTTGAGACCACTGTCGCAATTTGCCTCCTGAAGACGTCACGGGCAGCTTCTTCTTTCTGCTCACGACTGCCATACTTATCTGGATCATACGTCGGATCAAGCTTTGCAAGTTCCTGGTCGAGTTGCGCCTCCCCAAGGTCCTGCATCTTTTTCATAATCCTATCGTTCTGATCCAGGCGTTCGATGGCTTCCCCTTGACCATCCGACCACCGAGCATTCTCGAGAGCTTCGAATGAACTGTTTTTTTCGATCTCGAGTCCGAGAAACCTTACCATCTGAGCCTTGGCCCGAAGGTAAGCGACATCATATGCGATGCTACGCGCCTCATGAAATCCTGGGTGATCTATCGGAAAATTTACTGTGCGTCGACCACTTGCTATATATATGTCCCGTTCGTTTGCCCCTTCTTTAAGTCCTTTTTCCCTGAGGCCCTTTTCCCAATCCGCGATCAGACCAGGACTGTACATGCCAACGTACTGGCTTCCCAAATCGTCCGACAGTCCTTCTATCGCTTCTTCCGCCACGGTCGCCTCAGCAGCAGGTGAATCGGCCTCCGTAGCGACAGTAGGGTTGACCATCAGCAAAACAACCAACACAAGGAGCCCGGCGTATAGAGCGAAAGGACCTTGCCGGAATCCTTTCCCGATCGTCAACACAGTCTGTTCGGATTGTTTATCCAGCGTCATATGCTCGGCTCCTACCATGAGAATTGTGGACACACATCCAATGGCTTACCAAGTAATGCCGGACGGTCTTGCCAAAAAGGCTGAGCAAGTCATGCTCAGGGGGTCAGGGTTTTGGAGAATTCGCCTGTATCTTTTGCGCAATCTCATTGATATCTGGGTCGCCGAGCCACTGCTGCCGCTCTTCGGTATAATTGCCCCATCCCAATTCCGTCTGCTGCAGGAAGCGGACCATGCCGGCGACCCCTAGATGCTGGCGGAGCGCCTCTAAACCCTTTTCACGAATCTGAACCGGTGTCATGACCTGGTATTCCATCCTAACTCACCTCCAGAAGCCAAGCTACAGGATTCGCCACGCGCACGTTCAACTTTCCAGCATGGCGTGTCGCGGTACGAATGACAGAATCATCCGTCGTGAGAAAGACATCGGCTCCTGCCTGCTCGGCGCATGCGAGGTGCAGGGCGTCGTAGGTACGAAAACCAAGGGCCTTGAATATATGTGCCCGTTCAACTGCTGTCGCCGTTAATGCAACGACTACGCGTGCCCCGCTGAGTATCGACGTAACACGATGTCGTCGTTCATGATTGGGCGTGTTGTTGATCTCTTCTTCCACGACGACACTACTGATCCACTGCCATTCACCCGCGTCGCAGTGCCTCAGAATCAAGAGAACCGCTTCTGTTTCTAACCGTATACGATCCTGACGCTGAGCGTCAAAAGGACGATTCAAGCAACAGACATCAAGATAGATTCGCGGCATAGACAGAATTCATCAATAGCGGGCCTGCGACCTGTCCGGCTCCCGGCAGAGCCCGGACGATCCTTTCCTACCAAACAAAATCGTTGTTCGGCCCCAATTTGGCGATAACCTCCTCGAACTCCCAGTAGGCCAAGCCGGTCTTGATGTTGGTCGCCGTCAACTGGAAGTAGTAGTCGGCCTGTTGCTTGTTGCCAACCCGGTTGACGCGCTGAATGATTTTTCCAGACAGGCTGAGATCAGGCGCAATCATCGTACCCCTACCCGCAACCGTATCCTGGTTGAACTCATCCGATTCCCTAAGCTGGCGAACCTCCATGCTCATTGCGTCTTCCGGCCCGTCCGCGCCGACTGCCGTTGTCACCATCACGCGCCCGCTGTTCAGAAGCGCAACGCGCATCTTCTTGACCAGCTGGTCCGTATCGATGTTCAGAGTGGTGTCGTTCGTAATGCGACTGATCGCCATGATCCAAGGCGCCGTGCTGCCGGGCGTGCGCGACAAGGGGCTGTTCAGGAATGAATCGACGGCCTTTTTGGCGGAATATTCGAAATCCCGATAGTCCAGGCCGAACGTTGTCTCACCGCCTGTTTGTTGACGCGTCGTGTATCCCGGATCGCTAAGGTTAACGACGCCCGTTGTACCGCATCCGGTCAAGCCGATTGAGCCGATTAAAATAGCAAGAACGAGTAGCCCGTAGCCTGATTTCATTTGGTCTCTCCTCATATACGTTTCCGTTGCCCCGTCCGATTGGGGAGATTGTCAATTGAGACGAGATGCCGCGAGCAATTCAAGTCGAAATTGCGCCACGTCGTCTCTCGGTGCGGTTCCCACAAGCACTGCCCGCGCGCGTGGCAGGGCGTGAACCACCTGCCAATCACCGAGAATGCTATCCACCGGTTGACCCGCCGCATCCAGCCAAGTGAAACGGTAAGCGGCCGTCAACTTTCTTCTCGACTGGTTGAAAAAGTCACCCGATACGCGCAATAGGCCGGTGGCATTTCGCGCTCGAGTCATGCGCAGGTCGCGCAGGCCGCGACGGATCAGACGCTTGTCAACCGACACCCAAGGTATCCACCAGCCGGACGAAGGCGGCGCCATCACCTCTGTCGAAATCGACGGCGGATTTGGCAGAACCGCGGACGACGTGTCCTCCTCGGTTACATCGGCTGCATCGGACACCTTGATGATCTGGCCCTGTATTCCAGAGATCAGCGGCGCTCGGTCTATGGACGCTTGTTCCATCACGCGGCCCATAGTGGCAACGTGGATGACTGGCGGTGCTCCCACACCGACCGTCTTCACGGTGACAAGAGCGAAAGTGGTGGGCGGTAACGTCAAGTCAACGGCAGCGTCCGACCCAGTTGAAATCAAAAGCCGCCCGTCAGCCGGGCGCGGGAGGCTCGCCACACCAATCGAATGCGGCAAAACGTGCCACATCCGTGTATCCGCTCTCGTTGCGGCGGAAATCCCAACGTTGGCAACGGCGCCAAGCAATTTTGCCATTGCGCCTTGATCTTCCACGGCTTCATTGACGGCAACCTGCGCCAGTGCCTTGACCACTGCCGACGCAATCGCCTTGCCAACGATAGCGTTGTAGCCGGCGTGAAACTCCGTAGCCGCGTAACGATCGACATCGAGCAGGGTTTGGGTCCGATATTCCACGCCGCCGGCGCGAATCCCTAGCGCACCCATCGCGGGCGTGCCAGGCACGAATTCTGGCAACGCGATGGCCGAAAAAATAGGACCACTCAGCGTGATGACGTTGAATTCGAACCGAAACTCCTCCAGATGTGGGCCAATGCCATCTTCGTGAACGATCCAAACCCGCGCCGGCGCATCCCCTATACCGCCAGCCGCCGCCTCCGCTACGATCAGGTCTTCCAAGGCATGGCGGTTCCGTTGGCCATCAAGTACGACCGCGTTGCGGAACAAATCCGAGGCGCGATTGGATTCGCCCGTTGCCAGTCGGAAGGCGCCATGCAACCAGTCCGTAAACGGGTTGCGAAGGCCACGATATTCGCCAAGCGCCTCGACAGCCGCCAGACGTTGCGCAACCGCGCCGTCCGGTTTCATCACGTCATTAAGTGTCCTGTCGACGTTCGCGGACTGCGCTGTCTCTTCGGGGTCCTCCGCTCCCAATGCCTGGACCTTCACGGCAAGCTGCTCAACGGCGTTGCCTTGACGCTGGTCCGCTCGGTTCAGCTCGACCCGGGCGCGGTTCTCGTCACCCACGTGCAAAGCGTTCATCGCCTTGTACGTGTTGATCAGAACCCCGTCATAAATGTTCCCTCGATACGACCGCATGAGATCATTACCCACGACCGTCAGTCCCGCCCCGAGCAGGTCTTGAAGGCTGTTGATTCTGTTCGACTTCCACAGGAGTTGCGATTCCGCGCGGTCAAAAGCAACCTGGGACGACTCGAACGCGCCCGCCGCCCTCAAGGCCAGGCCCACCTGGAGCGAGGTGAGCAAGTTCTCTTTGTCGTAGTCAAGCGCGTTGTCACCGCCGAGGGTGACCGCTGCTGCCATGTAGTCGCCTTGGGCATACGGGCCGAAAAATCCCTGACTACCACGTATATCGGCCATCCCTGCACACCCGCAAACGGACAGGGCTATCAGGATAAGACTCCAAGAGCAAAAACGAGGGTTCAAGAACCCCGGAATTATCTTACGCATGCCCTACCTCCGGATTCCTCCGTTTGATACTATGCGATTTGACGAAACCCGCATGAACATAAGGAGAGCCAAGCTCATGGTGCGTTATAGCCCTCGCGGTCCCAGTGTTCAAGTTGGTTCCGAGACATGAGTTCGAGGCGCTGGGGCAGCTTTCCGGTCGGTGCGGCCGGCGCGACGTCATCGCCAACCTGGCGGCGCGGCCGGGGCGGCTTTACCACTTGGGCGCGTGGCGAGGTCGTCGCTGGCGCGGGTCAACGCGGACCAGCCACACGAGTTGCACGAGGCGCTGTTCGGCCGGCGGCTGCCAAGGCAATGCGTCCGGGCACGACTTCCGGTTCAAGCACAGACTGCTTGCCCAGCTTTGCATCCACCACGACCTGGTCATGTTATCAACCGACCGCGATTTCAGCCGCACCGCAGTTGGACGCCGCTTCAACTCTGGCGCGCCTCAGAACCTTCAACACCACCAAAAAGTACCAGCTCCGGACAAGCGCCTTTTCGGGGATTCGTGTGACAGGACTCAACTCAATACACATAACTCAACACCAAATAGCCCTGGCTGTCTCTGATAAAGATCGTATCGCCCTTGTTGTTCCAAATCGGCCTTCGACTTCCCCAGAACAGTTCGCGCTCGGTGGGCACGCCCAAGCCTGTCCGCAGCGTCACCTTCGCCTCGGGCGCCAGTGTGAAGTTTGAAAAGAGATACCGGTGGTTGGCGGCGTCTGAGACCGTCCATCCGTTGAGATCTATGGGGTGCTGGCTCTGATTTTCGACGACAATGAATTCATCATTCAGGTTTCGTCTGTCATCCCCCTTAGCATCCGCATGGACGAAAGCAAGCGTGATGGAATGCCCGGTCGCAGCAGGCGTCCAGATTCCCACGCCTGCTGCGCGAGCTTCGTCCTGAGCCCGTTGTAAGCGCGCTCGATATCTCTCTGCCACAGGATGTCTGAGATGGACGTGACCCTGGCGGAGCAGGGCTTCGTTCACAAAGGTATCGTCTACGAAAACATAAGCCAGCAGCCGACGATATTTGTCCTGGCGAGCACGATCGAACTCAAGACGGACAGTTTTACCTTCGACCAGTCGGCTGTTGGCAAGCGTTGCTTCTTCGGCGTGAGGGTCCCCTTTCTCTGGGGCATTGACGCCAAGATAACGGAGGCGACGGCCGTCTTCCAAACGACTGGTATCTCCATCAATAACTCGAAGTACGGTGACGACCTCGGTATCAATGGCCCCCTGGAATGAGCAACCCCCCAGCACGATGATCAGGAGGGCCGCAAACCGGGCCATCCCCGTTTTGCCCATGCCACATTCCTCTCCGCATCGTTTTCTACATTTCGGCGAGACCAAACGATATCCGTCGATTCCGCGGCCAAGCCGGGCGGCGTCTTACGTACCGTAATAGCTTGTGATTAGGCAGACTCACACCCCGCCGCTGATAGGCGGGACGAAGTGGACTTCGCTGTCAGGGTGAACGCGCTCGATCAGATCGACGGCAAATTCCCCGTCCACGGCGACGGCGATATCGGGGCGAAGGTCGCCGTCCTGGAGGAGGCGGTCCTTGAAGCCGGGAAACCGATCCTCCAGGGCGTTGATAAGGGCGCGCACCGTATTCCCGGCGATTTGCATCTGGGTCGCCCCACCGGTGAGGCTTTGCAGCATTGCCGGGATGAATACGGTGGCCATTGGGGTTACTCCTGCTCCAACTGGCTCAGGACGTAAGTGGGAGACATCGGAAGGTTCTTCATGCGCTTGCCGGTAGCGCGGTAAATGGCGTTGGCAATCGCCGCCGGCGGCGGCACGATGGGCACCTCGCCGACGCCGCGCACGCCGTAGGGATGGCCGGGATTCGGCACCTCCACGAGCACCGTGTCGATCATCGGCAAATCCAGCGTGGTCGGCATGCGGTAATCCAGGAAGCTGGCGTTTACCATGTTGCCGTCCTTGTTATACACGAACTCCTCGTTCAGCGCCCAGCCGATGCCCTGCACGGCGCCGCCCTGGATCTGGCCCTCGACGTAGCTGGGGTGGATGGCCGTGCCGACGTCCTGGGTCGCGGTGTAACGCAGGATGCTCACCTTACCGGTATCCGGGTCCACTTCCACGTCGACCACGTGCGTAGCAAAAGCGCCGCCGACACCGCGTGGCTGCGAGGTGGCGCGGCCGGTGATCGGCCCGCCGGTGCGCGGCATCATCTCGGCCATCTCTTTGAACGTGATGTTCTTGCCGGGGTCCTTGGCGCAGCGGAAGACGCCGTCGCTATATGAGACATCGTCAGCGGTAAGCTGCGCAACCGAGTCGCCCTCCTCCGATTCGCGGTTCCAGCGCTCGACGGCGCGCTCGCGCATCTGGCGGATGACGTCCTGAGCCGCCTCATAGGCGGCGTAACCGGTGGCAAACGTGGTGCGGCTGCCGCCGGTGACGTCCGTATAGCCCACGCCGTCCGTGCCGGCAACCGAGGGGCGCACGTCTTCGTATGGAATGCCCAGCGTTTCGGCCGCCTGCATCGCAATGGAAGCGCGCGTGCCGCCGATGTCGGTGGAGCCTTCGACCAGCGACACGGTGCCGTCCGAGTTGACGTTGATCACCACGGAGGACTGGAAGCCGACGTTGAACCAGAAGCCGGAGGCCACGCCGCGTCCGCGGTTGGGGCCATCCACCGGCGATTGGTAATGCTCGTGCTCCAGCGCCGCGTGCACGGTTTCCAGATAGCCGATGCGCGGGTAAGCCGGCCCGTGCACCTGACGGTCGCCCTCCTTGACGCCGTTGAGGCGTCGGATTTCCAGCGGGTCCATGCCCAGTTGTTCGGCGATCTCGTCGATAATGGTTTCCGACGCAAAGGCCGCGTTGGTGGCGCCCGGTGCGCGGTAGGCCGCGGTCTTGGGCTTGTTCACCACCACGTCATAGCCGTCCACCGTCATGTTCGGAATGGCGTACGGGGAGAAGATGCACATGGCGCCGGCGGCCACCGGGGAACCCGGAAACGCGCCCGCCTCGTACATCAAATCAGCTTCGGCAGCAACGATGCGGCCGTCCTTGGTGGCGCCCATCTTCACCTTGATGTGCGATGCCGGCGTCGGCCCCGTACCCTCGAATTCCTCGATGCGGCTCATGATGATCTTCACCGGGCGACCCGTTTGGCGGGACAGGACGGCGGCAACCGGCTCGAGATAGACGGAAATTTTACCGCCAAAGCCACCACCGATTTCGCACGGCGTCACGGACACCTGCGACACCGAAATGCCCAGTACCTCGGCCACCTGACGCTGCACCACGAAGGCGCCCTGGGTGCTCGTCCAAACGGACAGGTGCCCCTCTTCATTCCACATGGCCGTGGCGTTGTGCGGCTCAATGTAGCCCTGGTGCACGGTGGCAGTGTCGAACTCGCGCTCGATCACCACGTCCGCTTCCTCGAAGCCCTTGTCCGGCTCGCCCAGCTTGAACTGAAAATGGTTGACGACGTTGCTGACCTTGTCGGTCTGCTGGCCCAGTTCCGTCGACTTCAGGTCCTCGTGCAGAACCGGCGCGTCGTCCTTCATGGCGTCCAGCACGTCGAGGGCCGCCGGCAGCACCTCGTAGTCCACCTCGATAAGTTTCAGGGCTTCTTCGGCGACGTGGACGTTGGTGGCGGCCACTGCCGCCACGGCATGCCCGCGGTAGAGAACCTTGTCGTACGCCAACGCGTTGTTGCTCAGATGCTTCACGTTCACCGACATCTCGCCGAGGTTGGCCATGCGGTCCTCGGCCTTCGGCATGTCGTGCGCCGTCACCACCGCCCACACACCCGGCAGGGCCTTGGCCTTGCTGGTATCAATCGACTTGATGCGGGCGTGCGCGTGGGGACTGCGCAGCACCTTGCCGTGCAACATGCCGGTCAGCCGCATGTCCGCGCCGTAAATCGCCCGACCCGTTACCTTGTCGGCGCCGTCGGGCCGCACCGGACGGGTTCCGATGACCTTATATGCTGCCGTTGCTTCTGCCATAGTGGAAACACCTCCATGTGGTTATGTGACGTGCGAAAACGCCCGGGTGGTCATGCGCGCGCCAATTCTCCGAAGCGCGTGAAGAGAAAATGGTCGTGGTAATAATGAACCAACAGAAAGGACAGAACAACAATGTAGTAACTCTGCTCGAACGGCAGACGCGAAAGGGCGACAATCATGCCGATGAGCACCAGCGCGCCCAGCGTTAAAACGAGGTTAACGCCGTAAAATGCCCCGAACCGTCCCTTGGCGGCAATGGCCTGCAGCGGGCCCGGTCCAATCTCGCCGCGCTGCTGCCGCAGGGTGGTGATGTACCACGTCAGGGCAAGGTATTGAAAGGAATGCCAGGTATTGAACCCCTGGAAGGCGATTTCCAGGCGGTCGCCGCTGTAGCTGGTGATCAGGATGGACAGGCCGATGGTGACCGCCATCAGCAGGATCTTGGGGTAGTGAACCCGTCGCTGCCGAATTTCAATCGCCGTCTTCGCCACGAACGCCGTCAGGGCCAATACGAAGAATACCGACACGGCGTAGAACACGAGCGGCGTCTTGAGCACCTCGGGGTAGAGCAGCAGCGTGCTGCCGATGGTGAATTCGTCGTGAATGAAACGGTAGGAGGCGAGCGGGTACAGGCTGCTGAAGACGACGGCATAGTCAATGAACCGCGCCCATTTTTGTAACCCGGCCGGCTGTCTGCGGTCGTAGCATTCCAGAATGTAGGCGATCTGGTGCAGCACGTGCACCGATGCCCAGAAGAAGAACAGGGTGATCAGCAGTTGAAAATGCCACAGCGCGCAAGCCACGACCAGCACGGGAATGATCAGGGACGTGCCGATAAGCCAGGGATGGCGTCGCCGGAAATTTTTGTCGAGAGCCGTGCGAAAGAACGTCGCATACATGTGCGGGCCGCCGATAACACCCGCGACGAACAGGTTCACAAAGGCCGCCGAGGTGCCGATGAGTTCATACAGAATCAGCGGGATGACTACCAGCACGCCGCTGCCCGTGAGGTAGGCGAGGTCCCAACTCTTGCTGTGTAGCCAAAGGCTCCGGTTCCAGGAAGCCGCCGGCATTATCGCGCCCATCGCCGCACTCGGGATGCTCATGCCAGCCAGACCCCTTTGCAAGTTGGTGTCTTCACGATCCAACGTAATTCATGTCGTCCGCACGACGGACGGTTGACGACGACTAGAAATAAGGTAGAGATAAGCAGAAATTTTGGGGCAGCAGTTTGGCAAATTCGCCTGGAAAGCACAAGGCCCTGCAATGGTCTGTCGAAAATTTGGCCAAACAACTTAGTCAGAAATTCAAACGGGGTTGTCAGGCATCCAGGTCTCCCCTGTTTACTTCCCTGTTCGGTGAATAGTAGACTGCCGCGGCAAGCATTCGGGCTGCTCCCCGAGTACGGGAACTTTCAGGACCCCCATGGAACGCTGGCATGGCCGACAATCCGCACGTCTCGATGAATAGCGCCGCGTCGAACATGGCGAAGTTCCAAAACCTTCTGCGCGAACTGTTCCAGTTTGACTGCGCCGACCTGGATTTCGGCATCTACCGCATCATGAACCACAAGCGGGACGCCATCGAGAAATTCATCGCCGAACAACTGCCCGCCGCCGTCGCTGCCGAACTGAACAGCGGCCCCCTGGCCCAACAGGCGCAAGCCGATGCCGCGCTGCAACAGGCACGACGGCAAGTAGAAGCAGCGCTGGGCGCAGACGCTATCGACGCCGATGGTCGATTGGCCGATACCTACGGGAATACACCACTCGGCAGGTGTTACCTGGAGGCCCAGGCCCAAGCCGCCGACGGCAGCCGCAGCCGAGCCACTGTCGAGGCCGACGTCTACAACCATCTCTACACCTTTTTCAGCCGCTACTACCAGGACGGCGATTTCATCTCCAAGCGCCGCTACGCCCGCAACCAACGCTACGCCATTCCCTACAACGGCGAGGAAGTTCATCTCCACTGGGCCAACCGCGACCAGTACTACGTCAAAACCGCCGAGCACTTCTACAACTACGACTGGAACGCGCCGGGCGGCGTGGCCGTGCATTTCCGGCTCAAGGCTGCCGACGTGGAGCAGAACAACGTCAAAGGCGACAAGCGTTTTTTCCTGCCCCGCAGCGCTGAAACGGGATGGGACGCGGACGCCCGCGCCGTCACCATTCCCTTTGAATACCGCCCCTTGACGACATCAGAGCAGGTCCGTTACGGCAGCCGGAACCAGCAGGAGAGCATCATCACCGCAAGCCGCGAGGCGATCCCAAATCAGCTGCCCAAGTCGCCCGAAGCCCTGATGGCGCTGACCGGCGAGCGACGGCGCAGCGGGAAAAACGAACCCGTCAGCCATCTGGAACACCACCTGCGGCAGTACACCCGGCGCAACGATTCCGACTTCTTCATCCATAAGGACCTGCCGGGATTCCTCTCCCGTGAATTGGATTTCTACCTCAAGAACGACGTGCTCAATCTGGACGACGTCGCCAACGCCGGCCTCGACATGGCCGCGGGCTGGTTCCAGCAGATGCGCCTGATCAAGGCCGTCGGCAGCCAAATCATCGATTTCCTGGCCCAGATCGAGGGCTTTCAGAAAATGCTTTGGGAAAAGCGGAAGTTCGTCACCGAGACGCAATACTGTATTGCCGTGGGCAGCATTGATCCTTCCTTCTACCCGGACATCGCAGCCAATGCCGCGCAGTGGGATGAATGGCGGGAGCTATGCGACGTTGATGGCAGGAACCGGAGTGACACATTTCTGCAAGACCACCCGACGCTGGTAGTGGACACGGCGCATTTTGACGCCGCATTTACCGACCGGCTGCTGGCGTCTTTCGACGACTTGGACGGAATGACGGATGGGTTGCTGATTCACGGCGAGAATTGGCAGGCATTACGTCTGATAAAAACGAAATATAGCAAGACAGTTCAGTGCCTTTACATTGATCCCCCATACAACACAGGCGACTCAGAGATTTTGTATAAGAATGGTTACCTGCGTTCATCGTGGCTTAGCTTGATAGAAAATCGACTTTTATTGGCGATGCCACTGCTTTCTGATGATCCAGTGCTTTTCGTTGCTATTGATGATTTTCAAATGGTTGACCTTTGTAAGTTAATAGATGAGAATTTTTCGTCACTCCGTCGTGAAATGATTATTGTCAATCACCATCCGCAGGGTGGTAAGGCAAGTACTTTATCCAGTACGCACGAATATATGATTAGCTGTGTAAATAAGACATCAGGGCGCATATTGTCTGGACGTATGGAAAACAACGATGTTGAAGAACGGCCTTTCAAGCGAAGTGGAACTGCAGAAAGCAATTTCCGTTATGCACGTCATAACAGTTTCTACGCTATTTTGGTAGATCCTAATACCAATGTAGTAGTTGGATTGGAACCTCCTCCTGATATTAACGTTAATGATTATCCAACCGAAAATACTCAAGACGGATATATCAGAGTATACCCTTTAGGTAGTAACAACGAAGAAAGAGTATGGCGTCGATCTTACGAATCCTGCCTTCTGTTGGTCCAGAGAGGTAAACTAAAATGCAGTTCTGGCAAGACCATCTATCAATTGATTGATGCAAATGATAAAATGTCCGCACTTTTCAGCAATTGGGTGGACTCCCGATATAATGCGGGAACATTTGGAGCTAACTTGCTTGGTGACATTATCGGTAGGCATAACCCTTTTTCATATCCCAAGTCCGTACACACTGTCAGCGATGCTATATTTGCTGCTCGGGTGGGACGCAATGCGTACTGTACTGATTACTTCGCCGGCTCCGGCACCACCGGCCACGCCGTCATCAACCTGAACCGCGAGGACGGCGGTCAGCGCAAGTTCATCCTCGTCGAGATGGGCGAGTACTTCGACACGGTGCTGTTGCCCCGCATCAAGAAAGTAACCTTCTCGCCCGAATGGAAGGACGGCAAGCCTCAACGCGCCGCCACCCCGGAGGAAGCGGAGCGGTCGCCGCGCCTCGTCAAGTACGTCCGCCTGGAATCCTACGAGGACGCGCTGGACAGCATCGAGTTTGACGACGCCGACGGCCAGTTGCGGCTGGAAGAGCGGTTTGACGACTACCTGCTCAAGTACATGCTGCGCTGGGAAACCAAGGACAGCGCCACCCTGCTCAACGTGTCAAAGCTGACCCGCCCTTTCACCTACCGGCTGCGCGTTCACGTCAACGGGGACAAACGGGAGCGGACGGTTGACCTGCCGGAGACGTTCAACTACCTGCTGGGGCTGAACGTCCGCGCACGCCGGACGGTTGACGACGGCGGGCGGCGCTATGTGGTGTACCGGGGCGAGACCCGGGAACGGCCCGGCCACGAAGTCGCCGTCATCTGGCGGGCAACCGACGGCTGGTCGGCGCAGGACTTCGCGCGGGACCGGCAGTTTGTCACCGAACGACAACTGACCGCAGGCGTTGATACGGTCTACGTCAACGGCGATTCCTGCATCATTGGCGCCAAGCCCATAGAACCGCTGTTCAAAGCGCGCATGTTCGCCGGCGTGAACGCCTGACAGCCGGAACAGCGGAGACCCCACCGATGCCGCGTCCGCGCCGTTCCAATCAACCCCGCCCATCCGCCACTCGTGGTTACGCCCGCTTGGCGCACCAGCTGGTGCTCCTGGCCTGGCTGCACCAACGGCTGGGCTACGACGACACCGAACAACTGCTAGCGGACGTCAAACAAGCCGACGAGGGTTTCGACCCGCAAGGCCGCAGCCACATCCATGCCCGGCTGGTATCCCGCGCGGGGCGGATGCAGGGCGTTACGACGGACGACCTGCAACGCTACGACGACCACATCCACGCGCATCTGGCAGCGATGAACGCCGGCCGGTCCGAACCCGTCACCCTGCGCTATTTCCAATACCTGGCGGCTCTGTACACCGAAATCTACCTCGACCGCTACTGCAACCGGCCTGACGTTTTGCTGCATTCACTCAACGACTCCGTCGGGCAGCGCAATGCGAGCTGCCGGCCGGCTGAACAGGTCCGGCCGTTCACGGCTGCCGACCTGTCCAAGCTGGCCTTCTGGATGGCAACGGGCAGCGGCAAGACGCTGTTGCTGCACCTGAACTACCGACAGTTTCTCCACTACAACCGGGAACCGTTGGACAACATCCTGCTGATTACGCCCCACGAAGGGCTGAGCCAGCAGCACTTGCACGAACTGCAGGCGTCCAACATTCCGGCAAAACGCTTTGACCCCAACGAACACGGCGGCCTGCTGCGGGAAATGGAGGCAGTGAGCGTTATCGAGATTACCAAGCTGGTCATGGAGAAGCGCGGCGCCGGCGAGAGCGTGCCGGTGGAAGTGTTTCAGGGCAACAACCTGATATTCGTCGATGAGGGGCACAAAGGCTCCGGCGGCGACGCGTGGCGCAAGGTGCGCGACGCGCTGGGGGAAACGGGGTTTACCTTCGAATACAGTGCCACCTTCGGGCAGGCCCTGGCGGCAGCAAAGGACGACGCCCTGCTTGAGGAGTACGGCAAGGCCATCGCCTTTGACTATTCCTATCGCTACTTCTACGGCGACGGCTACGGCAAGGACTTCACCATTCTCAACCTGCAGCGGGAAACGACGGCGGAACAGACGGACAGGCTGCTGCTGGCAAACTTGCTGTCTTTCTACGAACAACAGGCGGTTTTTGCGGAACAAGAACCAGTGCTGCGGTCCTACAACCTGGCCCGTCCGCTGTGGGCCTTCATCGGCGGCAGCGTCAACGCAGTCTATACAGAAAGAAACCAATCCCGCAGCGACATCCTGACAGTGGCGCGGTTCCTGCATCGCGTGCTGGCAAACCCGACCTGGACCACGGAAGCCATCGGCCGGCTGCTTCAGGGCGAATCGGGCCTGCTTGGCGAAAACGGAAAAGATATTTTTGCCGACAAGTTCGGCTACCTGCGCCGCCGCGCAGCGGCCCCGGCGGACGTGTACCGGGATATCCTGCGCACAACGCTGCATGCTCCCGCCAGCGGCGGCCTGCGCCTGTGCGACCTCCGGGGCAGCGACGGCGAGTTGGGCCTGAAAGCCAGCGGCAGCGATGATTACTTCGGGGTTATCTACATCGGCGACACGGCGACGTTCAAAAAGCTGGTCGAGACCGACGCTGCCGGCATCGTCATCGAGGACGACGCCCTGTCCGGCTCCCTGTTTGAACGCATCAACGAACCGGATACGGCCGTTGAAGTACTGGCCGGCTCGCGGAAGTTTATGGAGGGCTGGAATTCCTGGCGGGTGTCCAACATGGGGTTGCTCAACATAGGCCGAAGCGAAGGCTCGCAGATCATCCAGCTGTTCGGGCGCGGCGTCCGCCTGCGGGGCCGGGGCATGACGCTGAAACGCAGTTCGGCCTTGCGCAGCGGACCGCACCCCGATTCCATCAGACTGCTGGAAACCCTCAACATCTTCGCGGTTCGGGCCAACTACATGGCCCAATTCCGGGATTACCTGGAAAGCGAGGGCATCGACACGAGCGAGCCGGTGGAATTACCGCTGTTCATCCGGCCCAACCGCGAATTTCTGGATCGGGGGTTGCTCATCCCGCGCCTGGGCGACGGGCAGGATTTTCAGGCGGACGAAGTGGTGATGCTGGAATACGATGCCGGCGTATCGAAGGTATCCGTCACCATGTCCGCGGCCGTCCAGGAGTTAACCAGTCATGGAAGCGGCATCACCGATGCCAGCGCCACTTCCGGCAGTGAAAACCAGATACCAGCCGAGAGCCTTGACCTGGTGGACTGGAACGGAGCCTGTCTGGCCTTGATGGAACACAAAGAGGCAAGGCAACTCAGCAATCTGGTGATACGACAGAACGCCCTGCGGAGCATCCTGGAAGGGGAGGCAGCGTACCAACTGGTCGCTGAGGAATCTGTTGTAAAGCCCAGGAGCCAAGCTGAACGGGAACGGTTGCAGGAGGCCGTTGTCAACATCTTGCGAACCTACGCCGATGCGCTCCACCGACATCGACGAGCACAATGGGAGTCGAACCATCTGGTTTACAAGACCCTGGACGAGGAGGACCTCAACTTCCGGTTCAACATAGGCGAGGGCGCCGGCAAGTACATAGTCAGGGTGTCGCGGGAAAATGCGCGTCTGATAGCGGAACTCGAACGGCTCATCGCCGATTACGACGCGCTGTATCACGACGACCAAGGTGATTTACCGCGCATCCATTTCGACCGGCATCTGTACCAGCCGCTACTCGTAGAGGGGGCCGGTGAGATAAAAACGTCACCGGCCGGCTTGCAGGCAAGCGAGCGGCAATTCGTTGCCGACCTGAAAGACTACTGCGCCAACGAACCGGGCGGCTTGCCGGATGGCGCAGAGATATTTCTTCTGAGAAACTTGAGTCGAGGCAAAGGCGCGGGCTTTTTCGAGAGCAGAGGATTCTATCCCGATTTTATCCTCTGGGTCAGGACAGGCGACAAGCAACGCATCGTGTTCGTAGAACCGCATGGCATGGTCAATGCCCGACCGTACGCGCATGACGATAAAGCGCAACTTCACGAGCGCCTGCCTGAATTGGCAGTCGAAATATCAAAGCGTTCCGGCGCTACGAACGTGCAACTCGATTCCTTTATCATCTCTGCAACTTCCTATGAGGAGTTATGCAAGCGATACGATGATGGAACATGGGACAGGGAAAAGTTCGCGGCAAAGCACATCCTGTTCCCGGAACGCGATGATGCATACGATTACCTGGCGAAGATGCTCCAGAGCGCCGTTGGGTAGCGGCAGGAACCCGCAATACTTTTGCTCGACACCTTGGAACTCAAAACCGACCTGCTTGATGGCGACACGCTGGAAGCGCAGGCCAGCCATCATCGCTGTGCGCCGGGAGGCGGAAGCCTTGCAAGCAGGGTTGAACGAAACATTGGAGTCGCTGCGAGGTGAGCTCAGGGCGCTAAACTGCAAGTTGAATCTGCTGCTCGTCTTCAATGCGTCGATGACGCCTGCCGTCCTCGCCTTGTCGTGGAAGACCTCTTTCGCAGCCTCGCAATAAATCCAAGCCGAAAAGCCATCAGACCGGCGCGCCCTTCCGCGCCCGCGTTGACTCCATCCCCCCTTTACCGTACCCTTGCGCCTCCATTCTTCCACGCGTTATCGACCCCCCACGCAGGCTAGGCCACGGCGAGCGAAGTGAGTCGAGCGTAATAGATACAAGCAGCGCAAATGAAGGGAGCGATGCCATGAGCGAACAACCACTCAACCGGATCAGCGCCAACATCACGCAACCCCGCTCGCAGGGTGCGTCGCAGGCCATGTTGTACGCCACCGGGCTGACCGAGCAGGACATGCACAAAGCCCAGGTCGGCATCGCCAGCGTCTGGTACGAGGGCAACCCTTGCAACATGCACCTGAACGACTTGGCCGCCACGGTTAAGGAGGGTGTCGCCAACGCCGGTCTGATGCCCATGCGCTTCAACACCATCGGCGTCTCCGACGGCATGTCCATGGGCACCCGCGGCATGTGCTTCTCGCTGCAATCGCGCGACCTCATCGCCGATTCGGTGGAAACCGTCATGGGCGGCCAGTGGTACGACGGCCTCATCACCATCCCCGGCTGCGACAAGAACATGCCCGGCGTCATGATGGCCATGGGGCGCGTCAACCGGCCCGCGTTGATGGTCTACGGCGGCACCATCCGCCCGGGCCACAGCGGCGGCAAGACCCTCGACATCGTCTCCGCCTTCCAGAGCTATGGGGAATACATCGCCAGCACCATCACCGACGACGAGCGCCAGGACATCGTGCGCCACGCCTGCCCCGGCGCCGGCGCTTGCGGCGGCATGTACACCGCCAACACCATGGCCTCGGCCATCGAAGCGATGGGCATGTCGCTGCCCTACAGCTCCTCCAATCCCGCCACCGATCGCACCAAGATCACCGAATGCCTGCAGGCCGGGCAGGCCGTCCGCGCCCTGCTGGAGAAAGACCTCAAGCCCCGCGACATCATGACCCGCGAGGCGTTCGAGAACGCCATGGTCATGGTCATGGTCCTCGGCGGCTCCACCAACGCCGTGCTGCACCTCATCGCCATTGCCCGCGCCGTGGACGTGCCGCTCAGCATCGACGACTTCCAGGACATGAGCGACCGCATCCCCTATCTGGCGGACCTGAAGCCGAGCGGCAAGTACGTCATGGAAGACCTGCACGACATCGGCGGCACCCCGGCGGTGATGAAGTACCTGCTGGACCAAAAGCTGCTGAAGGGCGATTGCATGACGGTGACGGGCAAGACGGTCGCCGAGAACCTGCGCGACCTGCCCGGCCTGACGGAGGGGCAACCGATCATCCAGCCGCTGGAATCGCCCATCAAGGAAACCGGCCACCTGCGCATCCTCAAGGGCAACTTGGCACCCGGCGGCGCGGTGGCCAAGATCACCGGCAAGGAAGGCCTGGTGTTCAGCGGCCCGGCCAAGTGCTTCGACGCCGAGGAGGACATGCTGCACGCCCTCGAACGGCACGAGATCAACAAGGGCGACGTGGTGGTGATCCGCTACGAGGGTCCCAAGGGCGGGCCGGGCATGCCGGAAATGCTGACGCCCACCTCGGCGCTCATGGGCGCCGGGCTCGGCGGCGACGTGGCCTTGCTGACCGACGGGCGCTTCTCCGGCGGCTCGCACGGCTTCATCATCGGCCACATCGTGCCGGAGGCCCAGGAGGGCGGCCCGATCGGTCTCATCCAGGACGGCGACCTCGTCACCATCGACGCCAAGCAGAACCGTCTCGACGTCTCTCTCGGCGACGACGAGCTGGCGGAACGACGGGCGCAGTGGACGATGCCGCCCTACAAGGCGACGCGCGGCACGCTGTACAAATACATCAAGACCGTCAAGAACGCCTCGGAGGGCTGTGTGACGGACGAGTAGCGGCGCGCGCCTCAGGCGCCGGGGGCGTGCGGCAGGCTGACGAGGTTGGCCAACAGACGGTAGGCGCCGGGAACGCCGGCGGGAAGTTGGCGGAACAAGGCATAGGCGCAGTAGACGTAGTGGCCGCGGCCCAGCCGAGCGCGCAGTAGTCCGCCGCGCCGGGGCGGCTCGTCGGGGTCAGCGCTTTCGAGCAGGGGGGTCAGCTGAGGCGGCCATTCGGCGAGGAAATAGAGGCCGCGCTCCTGTTGCCAGCCGGCGAAATCCTCGGCGTCCAGTCGATTCGGAAAACTCAGGAGCGGGTCGTCCGCCGCCAGCAGGCTAACCGGCGCGCCGGCTTGGCTTACCCTTGGAGCCGGACGCGGCAGGCCGACACCGTCGAAGGGCACGAAGCGGCTTGGGCCGTCAGCGCGCGGCTTGTGATATTGCGTCACCACCGTGCCGCCGGCGCGCGCGTAGTCCCACAGCCGCCGGCGATGCGCAGCCAGAGAAGGGCGCGTTTCGAGGGCCCGCACGCCAATGACAATCGTGTCGAATCCCGCCAGACTGCCGTTCTGCAGATCGTCTTCATCAATCGTTTGAACGCTGACGCCAAGCGCGTTCAGCGCCTCCGCAACGCCATCGCCGGTGCCCGGCAGGTAGCCGACCCGCAACTCGGGCGCCACCTCGACGGGAACGATGCTCACGCACACCTCGGCCGGCGCCAGCCAATACTCCGGTTCGACGTGCGGATAGCGTACGTCCTGCCACGATCCGAGCCGCGAGACGGCCTTGGCGCCTCTCGCGGCGGCGGTTTCATCCTGCCAAGCCACGTTAAACACCCGTTTGCCGGGCACGTCGGAACCGACGGGAAGCGTTTGCCGCACGCTGCGTTGTTCGCCGGCTTGCAGGCTGAGCGCGGCGCAGACGTGCGTTTCCGACCGGTCGCCGTCGAAGGCGTCCAGCACGAGTCGGCCCCGCCGAGCGGCGTAGGCGTGCAATTGCACGTCCACCGTTGGCGCCGCGGCGCGGGATGCGGGCATGACGATGAGGCTCGGCGAAACGGTGACGTTGACGGTCGGGCGCACCCGCAGCGGATGGCGCAACTCCCCACGAGCGGGGTCAAGCTCGCGCCACGCAACGGGCGCCGACAGCGGGATGTCCAGAGCCTGTCCTGAACTGGATTCAGGGTCACCGGCACGCAGCATCGCGCGGACCCGCAGCGGCGGTAACGCGCTGGGCGCCAGGCACGGCAACGCCTGACCAAAGCGATACAGGTCGCCATCGGGCGGCAGGCGCAGCCACGGCAGCAGGGTGGACGACACGGCGGTTGCCTCGTCTTGCGGCGCGGTGAGGCGGAACCGCGCCGTGACACTTCCGCCGCTACACATCTTCAATGGGAGCATCGGGCCGTCGAGACGCTCGGCCCGCCATCCCGGTTGCGCGTGCGCTTGCAGGGACGACAGGGTGACGTCGCTGTTACCGCGTAAGAACAGTTCCGCTTCGACGTCCACGCTGCCGCCGGCAACCACGTCGGGATTCATCGCCAGCACCTCGAGGGCAAGGGCATGGGCCTGCAGCCACGCCGCTTCGATGCGCCGTTGACATTCTTGCAAGCGGCTGAGCATGGCCGGCGCCTCACCGTCGAGCTTCTGCATGATTTCCCCGAGCGCGCCAAGCGCCGCGACAAGCATGGGAGCCGTCCGTTCAGGCCGCTGCGGGTGAAACTGCTCCCAAGCTGCGTCCAAGTGTTCCACGACGAACGAAACGGCCATAACGACGGCCGGGCGGTCGCCGAGAAACGCCCGCGCCCACGCCTCCAGCCGCACGGGCAGGCCGTCCAGCGGGCTGGCGTCCTGGCCGCCGGCCGCAGGCGCGCCTGCGGCCACCCGGTAGACAACCTGTTGGGCGCCCTTCAGCGGCAACGCGCCCATGTTCTGCGAGCGGTGCAGGCTGCGGCCCTGCATGGCGACCTCAAAGCACGAGCGCCCGAGGAGTGGATCGAAGCGCCCGACGTTAACGTGCAGATCGTCAGCAACCTGGTGCGCGGCGTCCCGCACCCGTACCAGGAGGCGCTTCGGCCGCCAGGGAGGCAACCCGGCTTCGAGTTGTTCCGGGAACGCCGCCGCATCACCGGCCAGATCGAACGCCTCGCGGGTGGCAATGCCGCACGCCTGATGATGGCCGTGTCCGTCGATGCGCGTGCCGGTCCATATCGAGATCACCACGTCGGGCTGCAGCACCCGGATCGCCTGCACGATGCTGCCCACCAGACGCTCGCGCGGCCAGTGGGCAAAGGCGTCCTCGGCGCGCTTGGCGTAGCCGAAATCGACGCATGGTGAAAACAGTTGCTCGGCGCCGTCGTAACGCCGCGAGGCCAGCAATTCGCCAGTGCGCAGCACCCCGAGGGCAGCTCCGGCTTCGGGCCCCAGACAGTTTTGGCCGCCCTCGCCGCGGGTGAGCGACAGATACGCGGTGCGGACGCCGTGACGCAGGGCCAACTCGGCGAGCAGGGCGCTATCCTCGTCGTCCGGATGCGCCCCGACCATCAGCGCGCGCGCCGCTACCGGCAAGCTGCGCAGGGACAGGGGAAGGGCGGCGGACGAGTGTGCCAATTCGGTGGGTTGGGTCATGATGCGGCATGTTCCCTATTGAATCAATGGTCAGCAAAGATACCAGGCTATGCGGCATGTGATGAACCCAATACCAAGACGCGCTTTTGCCATACCGATCTCTAGAGGCAGTCCCATTCGTGCGTTCAATCCAAGCCCTCCAGCAGCGTCGCTCAATCAGACTTGTCTACCAAGCCGGACAAAATCGCGTTCCACATTCCAAAAGCCGATTAACGGAAGTGAGGCAGAATGACGGAAATCCGCTTGTGTGGTCGTTGTTAAGGGCGTATAAAATTTTCCCAGTGTACAACAGTTTACAGTTGGTGGTGTGCTGTCGGCGCAAGGGTTGCTCCCTTTGCCATTTTCAGGAACGGGCATTGAGAACTGCATGTTTATACAGAACGGCGTCAAGCAGATTGGCGCCAATGGAAAGGCATTCTGGGGCAGCATTGAGGAATTGAAGACGGGATTACACTCACGACCCTCCTCGCTGTTCACCCATCTCTCCAGGAAATCGCAAAGGTAAAGTCTTTGATCCGAGACATTATCACCGAGTTGCGCGAGGACATCTTGTCCGCGAAGCTCGTTGCGGCGCTTTCTGCCGGCTCCACCTCCAGCCTGAATCTGCTCGTCATCCAGGTTGCATACGGAAGCTTCATATACTCGGGGTCTTTGGCTCCCTATTCTTCCCAAGGCGTCGGCCTGGTGCTGTTCGGAAACTTCGCAGCGTGCTTGGTCATCGCCTTGGGGAGTGGTTACCGCGGGGTGATTGTCGGGATGTCCCCTCCGCTGGTGATCGTTATGGCCGCGATTGTTTCCTCGGTTGACGCAAAGGGTGACGCGCTGTTCTTCACCGCTGTGGTCACACTCATGATCAGTGCCGTGGCCACCGGTGTGTGTTGTGTCATGATCGGGCGGTTCCGACTCGCCAACTTGGTGCGGTTTATTCCCTATCCGGTGACCGGTGGATTCGTCGCCGGTATCGGGGGAATCGTTTGCCTGGCGGCCATGCCGCTGATGGGTGCGAAACTGGATTGGCGCATACTCCCGGTGCTCCTGGATCCCTCCGTTCTGTTGAAGTGGGGCCCGGGCGCAGCGTATGGGATCGGCCTGTATGTTGCGATGAAACGTTGGCGCCGCCCGCTGATCCTGCCGGTAAGCGTGGTGCTCGCCGTCGCCGCGTATCATCTCGCACTCGGCGTACTCGGCATTTCGGGTGACGAAGCGCGGGCGGCGGGCCTGCTGCTCACGGGCACCGCGGATGGCGGCCTGTGGCCGGCCTTGCGTCCCGCCGACCTGGTGCGGGTGGAATGGGGCTCAATGGTCGCATTGGTTCCCCACATGCTAATGCTGATCCTGGTCGCTTTCATCTGCGCGATCATGAACTTCGCCGGGCTCGAGTTAGCTGCCAATCAGGAACTGGACTGGGACCGGGAGTTCAGAGTCACAGGGGTCGCGAGTATGATCACCGGTCTGGGCGGCGGCATGGTAGCGACCATTATCGTACCCGCATCCCTGCGCAGCAAGTTGTTCGGGGCCACCACGCGCCTGACCGGCGTGGTGGCCGCCCTCGTCGTGGGGAGCGCGTTGTTCCTGGGCGACGGGATGCTGGAACAAGTTCCGGCGCCGTTGGCAGGTGGAATACTGGTCTTCGCAGGCCTCGGCATGTTGGACGAAGGTCTCGTAACAAGCTGCAAGCGGCTGCCCTGGTCGGAGTACGGCATCATTGTGCTGATTTTTGTTGTCATCGTCTCCTTCGGACTGTTCGAGGGCGTAGGCGTCGGGATGCTAGCCACTCTCGTGTTCTTCACCGTGCGCCTCAGCCGCGTGGAGCTGATCGAATCCCGGTTCACGGCGCGCGAACGCCGGAGCAACAAGGCCCGTGCCGTCCCCGATCGGGCCATTCTGCTGGAGGTAGGCGAGCGCGTGCATGCCTACCGGCTACGGGGCTACATCTTCTTCGGCAGCGTCTGCCCTCTGGCCGATCATCTCAGGAAGTCCCTGGACGGCCCCTCGCGCCCCTCCTGCCTGATACTGGACTTCTCCGCTGTCTCCGGCTTCGACTTCTCGGCGGTGAGCGTCCTTTGCAGGTTCCTGCAGACGGCGAACGCGGCCGGCGTGCACGTGGTTCTGAGCGCGTTGTCCGAGCAGTTAAGGACCGGGTTGCAGCGTAACCTTCCCGTTTCGACATTTTCGGAGTTGCGGATCGAGCCGGATGCAGAGCGCGCCCTCGAGTGCTGCGAGGAGATCGTCATCGCGGCGTGGAAGGCGGACGCGCACATGGCGGATAAGCGGCGGGCCTCACTGCTGGAGCACAGCGCCGACGACCTGGACCGCCACCTGGAACGGCAAATTCTTTTCGAGTATCTGATAGAGGACCTTCAAAGCTGGCTGAAGCCTCGTCAGTACTTGGCCGACGAGGCCCTCGCAGGGCCGCATGCGCCATGCCCGGATCTGCAGCTGTTGCTTTCGGGTCGGGCTTCCGCCAACGATTCTGAAGGGGTGCGTCTCCATCAGTACAGCCCCGGCGACGCGATATGGCCGGTTGACCCATTGGACGAGAAAGCAACTTCGGTGATTGCAGACGAACCTTGCCGAACGGCAGGGCTGACGCCGGCCGACCGGCGCTGGCTGGACGAGCACGAAGAGCGGCTTGCCCTCAAGCTGTATCGATACCTGCTCGCCGGACGTTTCTAGACCGCGGCACAAAAGCCGGCGAACGGCGAACGAGTTCCGGCAGCCGGAAAAATCGACTCGGCTTCTCAGAAAAGGTGTAAAAACCGATGAAGACAATCCTGATGTTGTTGGCGGTTCACACGGCTTCACCATCGGCCACTCCGGGCCGCAGGTCTATGAGTCGCCGATATCTTCCTTCCTGGCGCGATCAGATACGGAAATTCTCCAGATTTGCAGATGGGTAACGGTTTCCAACCCACGGGACAAGCGGGCGGACTCTCATGCGACAATTGAAGGATTTAATGGCCTGCGGCGAGGGCGTAGCGTTCCTGGCTGAGCGGGATATGTTTGTTTGCGAGGCGGAATTTGCGGCGCATCTGCAAGTGCCCGCACGCGGCACGCTAACGACCAGTTTTGCGGCGCCGCAGGGCAAGCCGGTCTACGCGCTGCAGCAGATCTACACCGACTGCACGCCCTCGATGCTGGACCGCATGGCTTTGCTGCGCGGCCTTGAACAGCGTCCAGACTGCCGTCCCTTTTTCCTGTGGATCGACACGGACCTGGCCGGCAGCGACCCGCTCATGCTGCGGATGCTGTGGACGGTGTTTGGCAAACCGGTTTCGCTGCGCTTGTGCCCCGCCGCCAACGACGTGCGCGAGTTGCGCTTCATCCCCGTTGAGCCCGCCGCCGTGCGCGACGCCCTAGCCAAACTTGAGGTGTACGTCAGCCAGTCCGTCACCGGGCGCAAAAAGGTGACACGCGCGCGCATCCGGGAGCGCCTGGACGCGCTGCGGGCCGTCTTGCTGCCTGACTCGCCCGGCATGCACAGTGACCTGAATTACCGCTTAAGCTGTTTCCTGCTGAACGGCCAGGCCGGGTTGAACCCGCGCTCCGTTCGGGTATCCGAGCTTCTCGCCCTGCTCACGGCACCGGTCAACGAATTCATCAACCACCTCGACGACGCTATCCGCGTTTTCAACGCCGCTGCCGAAGTCCTGGAAGCCCAGGACATCGAGCCGCACGTCAAGCCGCTGGCGCCCGATTACCTGCCGCTGCACGTGTCATGCCGCGGCTGCCGTCGCCGTTTGCGCCTGCGCCGCGACGTGCAGGGCGTCGACCAATTCGCCGCGGCGCGGTGCAGATGCGGCGAGGCGTACCAATTTCATCTGGGCAGCGGACGCTTATCCATCGACGCCATCACCGACGTTGCCGACTGGAGTCCCGACGTGTCGCTGACCCTCTTCCTAAACGATCTGGTGAGCGGTTACGTCGCCGGCGCCAGTTCTGGCGCATATTACGGCCTGGTAATGGCGGAGGTGCTGCAAGAAGTGTTCGGCAAGCGCCGCGTACCCATTCTGCTGCCGCGACTCGACGGCGCCGGAGCCGGCAGCGGCTTGCTGCATCGTTATCTCATGGAAGGCACGGGGTAAGGTGATGGGAGAGGCGTTGGACATCTTGGCGTTCGGCCCCCACCCGGACGACGTCGAGCTCGGCTGCGGGGGCAGCCTGATTGCGGCGGCGGACAAGGGCTGGCGGGTGGCGGTGGCAGACCTGACGGCGGGGGAGATGTCCAGCCGCGGCACCCTCGAGCAGCGAGAGCGGGAAACCGAGCGCGCCACGGCGCTGCTCGGCCTGGCGGCCCGTTTTTGCCTGGGATTGCCGGACGGCGCCATCGGCACCCACCCGGACCACCGCCTGCCGATCATCGAGGTGGTCCGCCAAACGCGCCCGCGTATCGTGCTGGCGCCCTATTGGGAAGACCGCCATCCCGACCACTCGCGGGCCAGCAATTTGGTGCGCGAAGCCTGTTTCTTCGCCGGCGTCGGCAAAATCGGCGCCGGCGAGCCGTATCGCCCGCCGCTGCTGTACTACTACCTGCTGCACACGCCCTTCTCGCCATCGTTCATCATGGACGTGTCGTCTGTGTGGGAGCGCCGCATGGCCGCGGTGCGGGCTTACGAGAGCCAGTTCATGGCGGGCGAGAAGACCGCCTCGACGGCTCTGAGCCGGCCCGGCTTCCTGCGCGCCCTGGAAGCGCGGGCGGTGTGGTTCGGCTGGATGATCGGCGCCGCCCACGGCGAACCCTTTCTGAGCGCCACGCCGATGGCCGTCGGCAGCATGCCGGGGCTGCCGCCGCGGGACGATTTTCCCCGGGCTTGAGCGGCAGCCCGCCTAACGCTTGTAGTCCTTCGCATACGCCGGGAGCGCGATACCGGCTCGGAGTTGCGGGTCGGCAACCGGCCGTTGCGGCACCAGGCGCAACGGCAACTCACCTGCCCAGCAGTCGAGTTGATAATCCTCTTCGTCATCCACCGGCGGCCCGGTGCGAATCTTTGCCGACGCCTCTTCCAAGGGCACCCGTATCACGCTCGTGGCCTTCAGTTCCTGCGCCGACGGTTCGCGGACGTCCTCCCATCGTCCAACCATGACGTGATCGACGATGGCTTTGAGGGCGGCCATCTTTTCGTCAGGGTCGGTGACCTCCGTCGCCTGGCCGAGAACCACGACGGAACGGTAATTCATCGAATGATGAAACGTCGAACGCGCCAGCACCAGACCATCCAGCAGGCTGACCGTGACGCAGACCGCTACCCGCTCACCAATCGTGCGCAGCATGCGGCTGGCGGCAGAGCCGTGAATATACAGATGATCTTCGATACGGGCGTAGACCGTCGGGATGACGTACGGCTGACCGTCAACACTGAAGCCGACGTGGCAGTACAAGCCTTCCGACAAAATGGCCTCAACAACCGCGGCGTCATACGAAGCCCGCTTCGGCATGCGTCGTATGCGAGTGCGCTCGGTTTTCTCAAACTGAGGCATGGAGATTCACCTTTCTTTCCGTGTGCTCTGTTTGGGAATTGTAAAGCTGGCTGACATTAGCTTTGACTTGATTCTACACTTTTGAGCACTATAGGCAGTCCGATCACCCGGCAACAAAAGAGGCTGCCCATGACACAGAAAGCAGCCCGGCAAACACTTCCACAAGGAGATAACACTGCTCCAGTTTTGTCAACGGCGGGATCACCGCCGACGTCAACCTGTCTCTCGAAATACCTGCTCCAATACGACTCGCAGAAGCCTCTCAGGCCCTGAGTCTGACGACGTCAAACGAGTTCTTTAATAGCGTCCATAGCGCGACCTGAGATTCCGAAATGACCTGGGTCAAATACTTCTTGATTAAGGTCAGCGCCCGCTCAGCGGAACCCTGCTGGCCCGCCGACGGCGAACCATCACCGCAGCCCTGAGACGCACCGGACAGGGCGATACCCTGTCGTTCAGCTCTATCAGCAGGGGTTCAACCGGGCTCGCTGGTCCGCTCTCAAAAGTAGCCGCTGGCTACTGACCCTGCTGGCGCAGACCTTCGACGCCGCTGGCGGCAGCCTGACGTTCGACCTTGACGAAACCCTGGCGCGGCGCTGGGGACCCCGCCTCAAAGCGCGCGTGACCACCAGCGGGCTGTCATCGCACCGGGTCAGGGGCGTACGCGAAGCGATTGAGGCGGTCGGCGCCGAGTGCCTGTGCCACCTGCAGCTTGCGATGCGTTTTGAGAAGACGGATGTGAGCTACGCCGCGGTGATTCATCGTGACCCGGCGCGTGGATACCAAAAAGACGCGCCTGATTACCGACGAGTACAAGGGATACCGAGGCACGTCGAAACTACTCAAGCACGACACCATCAAGCATAAGGAATGGTATGTCGAGGGCGACGCCCACACGAACAACATCGAGTCGTTCTGGGCCGTCCTGAAGCGCGGCATGTTTGGCCAGTTCCACAGCGTCAGCGGCCGGCACTTACAGAAGTACGTTGACGAGTTCTGCTTCCGGCACAACATGCGACACGTGCTATGGGCGCCGGCCTGGACGATGTTCGACAAGACCATCAACCGCGCATTGGGGGTGACGATATGAGTGACGGACCTCTGAAGGTCATCGCAGGGGCGCCAGATCACCCACTCGTTATCGGTAGCATCAAGATACCGTGTTATGTGCTGGAAGATGAGACACGTGTTCTAACTCAATCCGGCATCTTTCTAGGAATTGGAGCCAGTCGTGGAAGTCCCAAGATAGACCGCGGTGCACAAATCCCACGTTTTTTGGCTTCTAAAGCCATTTTCCCTTTTGTTTCCAATGAGTTGATCGCGGTGCTCAAATCACCCGTTTTATTTCAGCCGCCAGAGGGTGGAAGAACGGCCTACGGATACCCCGCAACCATACTGGCTGATGTCTGCGAGGCTATTTTGGAGGCTCGCCATGCGGGCGTTTTGCGTCCCCAACAGATACCCATTGCTGAGAATTGTAGGGTTTTGTCACGCGCCCTTATGAGGACGGCCATCATTGCCTTGGTAGACGAGGCGACTGGCTATCAGCGCATCCGAGAAGAACGTGCCCTTGCCACCATCCTTGAGAAGTTTATCGCCAAGGAATTGCAGCCTTGGACTCGCACCTTCCCGTATGAATTCTATGACCAGATATTCCGACTCAAGAGGTGGCCTGGGCCGGATGGCGTCAAACGTCCATCCATGATCGGTCACTACACCAACGATTTCGTGTATGCCCGCATCGCGCCGCAAGTGCTTGAAGAACTCAGGAGGATTAACCCTACCCTCGCGCCCGGCCAGCGAAGGCACAGGCGTCATCAATGGTTCACGCCCGAATTGGGTCATCCCAGGCTCAGGGAACATATTGCTGGCGTAGTCGCTCTGATGCGCGCCGCTTCGAGATGGGATGCTTTTCTGCGTTCCTTAAGGCGGGCCTTCCCCAAGAATGAACGAAGAGGTTCCCTTACCCCTCGACGAATAACCTCCTATACACCCCCTAGCAAACGGTCTATCCGACCCGTCCTGCAAACATTCTCTGATAACCCGCTGTGTCGGGCTGCCTGCTGAATATAAGAGCCCGCGCAAGGCAAGGGGTAGCTCCCCAAGTCTGGGCAAATAGGTGGGAACTTCCTTCTACCAGAGGATGTTTGCAACGGCCCGGTGCCAATCCGGGCGCCGGGGACATCCTTCCGGCGAAGGAGGGCGTCACGGGGACCGTGACAGGACTGTTCAATCTTGGACGGTAAGAGCACTGCTCAGTAGAAACGCGAAAGCCGAAAGCCTGTTGGGGGCTTTCGGCTTCGTGCCCGTGAAAACATTTGGAGGTCACGTCTGACCTTGTGCGCGGACTTATCTTACCGCCCACCCGCAACACGTTCAAACGGCCTCCGTTTGAACGATGAAGCCTTGCTTGTTCAAGTCGCTCAAGCGATTCTAAAGCACCTTCGGTCAACTCCCGAAGAGTCGGATGATTGCGCTTCTTGAGTAGGTTGTAAGCGGACTTCCATCGTCTCAGCAGACATGGGAGGAACCTCCTTTCTGTCTCTGAAACTGTGTCGTGTTTACGTCAAGACCTTAATGTAGGGAATTCCGACCATTTATAAGGGTCGCGTTAGAGACAACCGGCCCGACAGCCTTTCTCTTCTTGCCCACCTCGAAACGATTGCGCTACCATAGTTAGACTACAACCCACCGACTCTCTGACGCACCACCCCGAGGGAGCCATGCCCAGCAGTCAGTCCGAGCCTTCTTGCCAAGCCATCGACCTGCAGGACCCTCGCCTTTACCTCAACCGCGAAACTGCTTGGCTGCAGTTCAATTGGCGCGTTCTGGAAGAGGCCCTGAACGCCGACAACCCGCTGCTGGAGCGCGTCAAGTTTCTGTCCATTTTCGCCACCAACCTGGACGAATTCTTCATGATCCGCGTCTCCGGCCTCAGCCGTCAGGTGACCGGCGGCGTCTTGGAAGCGCCGCCGGACGGCATGACGCCCCGGGAACAATTGGCAGCCATCCGCAAGACGCTTCTCGGCCATCTGGAACAAGCCCTGGATTGCTGGCACCGCGATCTGTCTCCCAGGCTGCGCGACAGCGGCGTACCCATTCTGGGAATGTCCGAACTGGGCCACCATCAGAAGGCTTGGCTGCGCCGTTACTTCGCGCGAGAGATTTTCCCGGCGCTGACGCCGCTGGCCTTCGATCCGGCCCACCCTTTCCCGCACATCTCCAACCTCAGCTTCAATCTCGCCGTGGTGGTCAGCGACCCGCAGGGCGGCGAGCGGTTTGCGCGCGTCAAAATCTCCGACGTGTCGCCTAGCCTGGTGCACCTGCCGAACGAAGCCGACCTCGAAAAGAACCCCGAAACCGATGTCAGCGAGGTGCAGGCCAGCAACTTCGTGCCCATTGAGGAAGTGGTGGCGGTCAACCTGGACATGCTGTTCCCGGGCATCGACGTCATGGCCGCCTACCCGTTCCGCATCACCCGCGACGCCGACCTGGAAATAAAGGACGATGAAGCGTCCGACCTGCTGACCAGCGTGGAGACGCAGATCGAATTGCGACACTGGGGCTCGGTCGTTCGGCTGGAGATCGACCGCAACATGCCGGAACGCATCCGCGACGTGCTGACGCGCAACTTGGAACTGGAAACGTTTCAGGTGTACACCATCGACGGTCCGCTGAACCTGGCCGGCCTCATGGAACTCACACGTGTCGACCGCCCGGACCTCAAAGATCAGCCCTACCTGCCTGCGATCGCCGCGCCGCTAGCCAAGCGCGAACGGCTATTCGAGACCATTCGACGCCAGGACATGCTCCTCTATCACCCCTATGACAGCTTCGTGCCGGTCGTGGACTTCATCCGCGAGGCCGCCAGCGACCCGGACGTATTGGCAATCAAGCAGACGTTGTACCGCGTCGGGCCCAACTCGCCCATCGTCGCGGCCTTGACGGAAGCGAGAGAAAATCAGAAGCAGGTGGCCGTGTTGCTCGAACTGAAGGCGCGCTTCGACGAGGAAAACAACATCGCCTGGGCACGGGCTTTAGAAGACGAGGGGGTGCACGTGGTCTACGGCGTGCTGGGGCTCAAGACGCACGCCAAGATGTGCTTGGTGGTGCGCCGCGACCCGGACGGCATCCGTTGCTACGTACACATGGGCACCGGCAACTACAACCCGGTGACCAGCCGCATCTACACCGACCTGAGCTACTTCACCTGCAACCCGGACATCAGCGCCGACGTGTCGGACCTGTTCAACGCCCTGACCGGGTATTCGGACAAGGGAACCTACCGGCGGCTGCTGGTGGCGCCGCGCACCATGCGGCAGCAGATCATCGCGCGCATCGAACGCGAGATGGCCCGCCACCAGGAGCACGGCGACGGCTACATCGCCTTCAAGATGAACGCCTTGGTGGATACGAAATGTATCCAGGCGCTGTACCGCGCCTCGCAGGCCGGCGTGGCCATCGACCTGCAGGTGCGCGGCATCTGCTGCTTGTCGCCGGGCGTGCCGGGGGTGAGCGAGACGATTACGGTGACTTCGATCGTCGGGCGCTATCTCGAGCACGTACGCATTTATTACTTCCGCAACGGCGGCGACTCCGAGGTATTTTTGGGCAGTGCCGACCTGATGCCGCGCAACTTGGACAGGCGCGTCGAGGTGCTGTTTCCGGTGATACCGTCACGGCTGCGCGACACCATCCTCCGCGACATCCTGGGGGTACATCTGCAGGACACCAAGCAAGCACGCCGATTGTTGGCCGATGGTCGTTACGAGCCGCTTGGCGGAGCGCCGGGGGCGGAGTCGCTCAACTCACAGGAATGGCTGATGCAGCATTGGCGGGGAAAAGGAGCGGCGCGTGATGGGTAAGGACCTCATGGCCTGCACGATCAAGAACAAGCAGGACGCCGACTTCTGCTTCCACGGCGCCCGGACCTTGCTGAAGTACCTCAACACCATGATGGGGATGATCGACGGCGTGCGGCAGAACGAGGACATCGAATGCCTGCACCGCATGCGGGTCGCCTCGCGCCGCCTACGCAGCCTGCTGCCGCTGTTCAGCGACGGCCTGCCGCCAAAACAGCACACGCGCTGGCGCAAGCAACTGCGCCGCGTGACGCGGGCCTTGGGCAAGGCGCGGGATGCCGACGTGCAGATCGCTTGCTTGCAAGAGGCACTGGACGCCTGCAGCGACGACCGGCAACGGCCCGGGCTGGAACGCCTGCTGTTGCGCTTCAAGCAGCAACGTCAGGGCATGCAGGCGCCTCTCGTGAGCACCCTGGAACGCTTGGCATCGCGCCGTCACATCAGTCGGATGGAAATGGCCCTGCGCTATCTGCTCGCCACCAGCCAACTGTACGCCAGCCCCGAATCAGCTCGTCACACCTACCACCGCAGCCGCAACGCCATTCTCCGGCGCCTGCAAACGGTGCTGGCCACCGCCGCAACCATTCGCGGCCCCCAGAGCGGCGCGGAACTGCACGCGACGCGCATTACCATCAAGCGGCTGCGCTACACCCTGCAGGCGTTCGCGCCGCTGTACCCGGACACGCTGGACGACGCCATCCGTGCGGCCCGCAAGCTCCAGGACGTGCTGGGGAACCTCCACGACTGCGACGTGTGGGTGGAAACCCTGCCGCAGTTTCTTGAGGAAGAAAAGGCGCGCACCCTGGCGTATTTCGGCGACCCCGAACCCTTTGAAGCGTTGGTGCCGGGCGTCATGGCCCTGCGCGATCAGCGTCGGCAACGCCGCGTCAAATACTACGAGACGTTCGAGGCGCTGTGGCAACGAACGCAAGACAAAGACGTGTGGGGCCGGCTGTGCCGCGCCCTGGACGACCCACCGCTGCCGGTGCATGACGATGGCTGCGAATCCGCCCCGGCTTTGCACAGGCCGGCGTCGGCCAAGATGGAACGGGCATTGCCGGAGGAACTGGTGCAGTTGGAAGATACTCTGCGCACTTCGCACCGGGCTTGGCAGTGGCACGTGGCAACGCTTATCACACGCGTTCCTGCCGGCCGGCTGATCACGTACGGCCGCCTGGCCGAGTGGGCCAACGCTTCGCATGGCCTGCACATCGGCGCCTCCAACGTCGCTTGGCTGCGCAGCCATCTCCAGAACCTGCTCGGCGACAGCACTGCCGTGCCTCTGCACCGCTTGGCCAAGACCGGCGATCCCTACTCCCGTCAGGAAACCCCCGCGCGTAAAAAGCTCAACGATCAATTGCGCGCCTCGGAAGGCTCCCTCGCGCACCCCTTGTGGTGGCAGCCTTGATGTCGTCTGCTCCGCCCTCTCCCATCACCTTTCGAGAGTCTTCATGAACAATGCCCCGACGCCTGCGGAAGCGCGCCACGTCGCCTTCATGGACATCGGCACCAATTCCATCCGCCTGCTGATCGTCCGTATCACTCCGAACCACTCCACCAACGTGTTGATCCAGCTCAAACAGACTGTGCGCCTGGGTGAGGGCGAATTCGACGACCAAGTCCTGCAGCCCGAGGCCATCGACCGCGCGGTATCCGTCAGCCAGCAGTTTGCTTCGCTGATCCGTTCGTATGGCGCCGCCGACGTCATTGCCGTGGCCACTGCGGCAACGCGCGAGGCAAAGAATCAGCGGGAGTTTGTGCAACGCCTGCAAGACGCCGCGCAGCTCGACGTGCGCGTGGTATCGGGCCAGGAAGAGGCGCGGCTGATCTATCTCGGGGTTGCCAGCGGCTTTCACCTTGCGGACAAGCAGGCGTTCTTCATCGATATCGGCGGCGGCAGCACCGAGGTCATCTTGGGTACCCAGCACCATTACCATTATCTCAACTCCCTGAGGCTCGGCGCCATCCGACTGAGCGCGCAGTTCCCCGCCGGCTCGCAGGGGGTCGTATCGCCGGGTAAATACAACCGCATCCTGAGCTACGTGCAACGGCACGCCGTGCACACCTTGCGGGAAATACGAGCGCACGACATCGATCTCGCGCTCGGCAGTTCCGGCACCATCGAAAACCTCGCCGACGTTGCCGCCCGCCGGTTCGCCAAGCGGCGGTTGCAGCGCGACGACACGCTGACGGCGGTGCAGCTTCGGGAGGTCGTGAAGATGCTCGGCGCCATGCCGCTGAAGGAGCGCCGCCGGGTGCCGGGGCTGAATCCCGAACGCGCCGATATCGTCCTGGCCGGCGCCGCTATTCTGGAAGCCTTTATGCAGGCCCTGGACATCCCGGCCATCCGCATCAGCGACCGAGGGCTGCGTGAGGGGCTGCTCATGGATTACCTGCTGCGGAACGGGCATGCCCCGGCGCTGCAGGATCTGTCCGTTCGCCGGCGCAGCGTGCTCGAACTGGGCCGCACCTGTCATTTCGACGAGACCCACGCCCGCACCACGGCGCAACTGGCCCTGGCGCTCTTCGACAGCGCCGGCGCCGCCAAGCTGCACCCGTTCGGGGTCTGGGAGCGGGAATTGCTGGAATACGCCGCCCTGCTACATCGCATCGGCGCCTTCCTGACCCACAATAACTATCAGGCGCACACCTACTACCTGATCCGCAACGCCAATCTGCTCGGCTTCGACGAGACGGAAATTGCCATCATCGCCGCCACGGCGCTGTTCCACCGCAAGGCCCTTCCGCAGCGCGAGCATCCGGAATTCGTCGCCCTCGACCGGCCGGCGCAGAAGGTCGTGCGCGTCCTCTCCCTGTTGCTTCGCTTCGCCGAAAGCCTCGACCGCAGTCACGCCGGCAATGTGCAGCACGCGCGCTTCCGGCTCAAGAGTGACTCGCACGTCGTCTTGTATATCTATGCGGTGCAGGATTGTCAGATCGAGTTGTGGGCCGTGCAGAAACACATGACGGCCTTCGAGAAGGTGTTCGGAGGCAAGTTGGACATCGAGGTAGTTCTGCAGAGGGAAGCGGTGGATGGATTGAGGAGCAGTTAGCCGTCTTCGAGGGCAACTTCGGACAACCCCATCTTATGTAAACTTTTCACGGGTGATATCAAAATGAAAAACCCCCGGCCTAATTCAAGGCCGGGGGTTTCTACCCCTCCGTACACTGCGACCATGTACGACCAAGTTAGTTACGGCAGCAGGCTGTTCCTCCGCTTGGAGGTCCGTGGCTCTGTTCGCCTCGAAACCCTCATCGGCTCAAACTTCTGAGGAAATACTCGGGTGCTACTCTACCGGCTTTCACGGTCACGGACTTCGGATGTGGTCAATAGGACTTTATCCAGTAGATTTTGCCATTCCCAACGGCCCAGATACCTCATTTCTCGAACCCCCAATTATAGCGGCTTGAGATCATCCGTCGTTGGGCTTGAGAACATCGCCGTTTTCGGCACCTCGGTCTCGGTGCACTCGGCGCGAGTAACCCCAGTCCAGGTAGGCCCGGATTGTAAGGCTGCCGCGCACGCATATCACTCGCTCAAGCCGTATTCTTGCTGCAGTCCGGCAATCAGCTCCCAAGTGGTGTCCTCCACGTAGATGCCGTCGCGCTGGCGCTGCTGCGTGGTGCGGAATTCCAGCTCGCCGGGATAGAGCACTTCGGTGAAGCCCGCTGCCGGTGGCGTGGCCTTGAGATAGTCAACGAAGGCGGCGACTTCGCGCTTGAATTCCGGCAGGGGCCGGAACGCCTCGACGTCGAACACGGCCAGGAAGGTGCCGTCGTTGTGTCGCCCTTGCGGATCGATGCCGAAGCCGAGGCCGGTGAGAATGCCGGACAGGGTTTCGACCATGAAGGAAAGCACGAAGCCCTTGTGTGCCTGATCGCCGCCCATGGGCAGGATGGCGCCGCCGTCGTAGTAGACGCCGAGATCAGTGGTGGGATTGCCGTGCTTGTCGATTACCCAGCCGGGCGGCGCCGCTTCGCCGCGGCTGCGGCGCACGGCCAGCTTGCCGGCGGCCACGGCGCTGGTGGCCATGTCGAGAAAAATCGGCCCCTCAAGGTCGCTTGGGAAGGCCACTGACAGCGGATTGGTGCCGAGGCGCGCCTCGCGTCCGCCGTAGGGCGCTACGGCTTTGGGGCTGCGCCCGGAGTCGCAGGTGATCAGGCCGATCATGCCGGCGCGGGCGGCCATCAGGGGGTAATCGGCCAAGCGCCCGACGTGGCTTTGCTGGTAGATGGTAATGGCCGCCACCTGACGTTCGCGGGCCTTGGCAATGGCCATTTCCATGGCGCGCGTGGTGACCACGTAGCCGAAACCCCAATTGCCGTTGACGCGGGCGCTGTTGGGCGTTTCGCGCTCCACCCGCATCGGCGCCCCGGGCACGATGTGGGACCGTTTGATGCGCGCGATGTAGGTGGGAAGCAGAATGATACCGTGCGAGTCGTGCCCGGCGAGGTTGGCCCCCACCAGGTGCTCCATGACGATCTGCGCTTCCTCGCCGGACGCCCCGGCAGCTTGCAAGATGTCATCGCCAATCCGATGAAGTTCTTGTGGTGCAAGAGTTGGCATCGCGTTTCCTCCCGGTTGATGGGTACCTGTGCTCCCAAGGCTGGTGATATCGGATTACGCTACGCTATCCGACCTGCTGGCGTTTTTCCAAGCGGTTTCGATACGGGCGTGGGCCGTGTTCAGTTGCTGGGTGAGTTCGGTGGCATCGGCCTGTCGGTTCGGATCTGCGTGAAAACGGTCCGGATGGCAGCGTTTCAGGTAGGTTTTCCAACGCTTGTTAGCGTCCGCCAGCGGGGCGCCAAAGGGCAGGTCGAGCAATCGGTAGGCGTCGGCGAGGCCGGCGCTGTAGGGCAGGGGCCCGGACGGCTGGTGCGGCCCGGCGTCGTCATGGAGGGGTTCGTCCGGCCAGTCGTCAGTGTCCTGCCATGGCGCGGCGGCGGGCGCTGTGAAGACGCGCCGCCGCAGAAATTCGTACAGGTGAGCACGGGCATTCTGTGCCAAGCGGTCGAGAATTCCGGGCACGGTCATCCCTTCCATGTAGGTTGGATTAGCGAAACGTAGTCCGACTTCTTTCTCATTCGGCCTGCGACCAGCCCGGCATGGTAACAGATTGCCCGGGGTGCCGACAGACCCGCGTCCGACGCAGGGCTTGCCAGCCAAAGAACCTTGACACGCGCCAGTACCGCGTGGTTTAGATAGGCGTCCATGTCTTGACCTTGATCCACAGAATGCCCCTTAGGAGGAAATCCGGTGAGCATGACCCTCATCCTTTTCGATATCGACGGCACCCTCGTGAGTACCGGCCTCGCGGGGGGGGACGCCATGGGCAGGGCCTTCGAAGAAATCCACGGTGTTGCGGACGCCTTTGCCGGCATCGAGATGTCCGGCAAGACCGATCCGGCGATCCTGCGGGAAGCCTGGGAGGCCGCCGGCATCAATCCGGCCGAACGGGATTTGCAGGCGTTTCACGACTGTTACGTCGGCCACCTGAAGGACACCCTGAACGAGCCCGACCGACCGCGCCACCTCAAGCCGGGTCTGCCGGGTCTGCTTGACACCATTGCGGCCAACGAGGACGTTGTCCTGGGGCTGCTGACCGGCAATTTCGTTACCGGGGCACAACTCAAGCTGGAGTCGTTCGGCATTCTGCACTACTTCCGCATCGGCGCCTATGGAAGCGACAACGAGAACCGCGAGGCCCTGGTGCCTGTTGCCCAGCTGCGGGCGCGACAGTACTGCGTGACATACATCGGGCCAGAGCGCACCTTTGTGATCGGCGACACGCCGCGCGACATCGCTTGCGCGCGGGCGCACGGGGTGCAGGCCGTGGCAGTGGCGACGGGCAATTATTCCCTCGAAGCTCTGCAGGCCCATGAGCCGGACCACTGTCTTGTCGACCTGAGTGACCAGCAGGCGGTGCTGCAATACCTGGAGCTCGACGCCTAAGCTAATGGTGAGGAGTAGTGCGGTGATTGTCGAAACGGAACCCAACGGCCTGGCGATGGTTCGGTTCAAACTGTATTTCAACCAGCAGCGCGCCGACCCGGAGGACCCGTGGGTGCTGGACTACCTGCGGAAACACGGCTTGGAGGCGCGCCGCGAATTGGCGGAGACCCACGAAAACATTCCCTACAAGGTGCTGCACTTCGGGCAGTGCTACCTGGGGCGGCACGTGCCACCGTTGCGGGCATTGTACCAGCGCGGCATCGAATACACCGTATTGGCACAGCACGTCGGCAACTGCCTGCCCGAGATGGATGACGCCGACATGCGGGCTTTTGCCGAATCGTCGAGCGCCGCCGAAGTCGCCGAAGTTGCGGCGACCCTCGCTGCCCGCTTGCACGAGCAGGCGCAATTCGCGGAAACCGCCGAGCACAGTCTCGGCGTCGCCATTGCGGCCAATGCCATCCGCGACGCTTTTCTCGACCTGCGACGCGAGGACACACAACCACCGGATGACGATTGAAGGGGGAAACCGCGACAATGCAGGCCGACCGCGAGATATTGATCGACGCCGAGGCCGTGTGCGTGCAGGCCATTCAGGAAGCCGGCGCAGTGCTGCTGTCGTACTTCCGGCGTCCCCTGGAGGTGGAATTCAAGGAAAAGGGTCAGCAATCGCCGGTCACTGAGGCCGACCGGCGTTCCGAGGCGCTGCTTCGGGACGCCCTGAGCCGCGCCTTCCCCAACCACGGCATCATCGGCGAGGAGGCCGAGGACGCCGTCAATCCCGCAGCCGATTACCTGTGGTTCCTTGACCCCCTCGACGGCACCACGAACTTTGCGGCCGGTCTGCCCGTCTTCGCCGTCTCCATGGGTCTGTGCTTTCGCGGCGTACCGGTACTCGGCGTCGTCGCGGTGCCGTGGGAAGGTCCGGGCGGCACGATTTTCCGCGCCCACGCGGGCGGCGGCGCGTATTGCAATGACGAACCCATGCAGGCGGCCGGGGACGACGTGCCGGACGGCACCCGCCTGGCCAGCACGCCGGGCTGGATGCTGCATCAATACCGCGTGCAGCGCGGCGCCAAGGTGCAGCGGCTCAACGTGCGCTCGACGGGCAGCATCGCCTACGAGTTGGCCTATGCGGCGCGCGGCGCGTTTCAACTGACCGTTATCAGCGGTGCCCGCCTGTGGGACATGGTGGCCGGCGTCGTTCTGGTTCAGGAAGCCGGCGGCGCCGTGTTGTTTTGTAACGGCAAGGTGCGCCGCTGGGGCGCGTGGGAATCCTTTCAGCGCCAAGCCTTGTCGGCACCGTTCGGTCGGGACGTCGCGGCGCTGCGCAAGCTGCACGTTTACATGCTGGCAGGCAACGCGCAGACCGTCCGTGACCGTGCCGGCCAGATCGCCCTGCGGCGGCTTCCCGGTCCGCTCGCCAAGCTGCGCCGGCGCGGTCGCAAGCTGTTGGGAAAATTGCAGGGCGGGGAGGCCGGACAATCTCAGCCGGGCGGCACATCACACACCAATTCAAATCCGAAGGGAGATCGCAAGAATGGACAAGAAAGGGCTGTTCATCGTCATGGCGAAGGTGAAGCCGGAGGCGGAGGAGGCGTTTAACCGCTGGTACAACGAGGACCACATGCCCAAGGCGCTGGAGCGCTTTCCCGGCGTCATCAGCGGACGGCGCTACCAGATCATGGAAGGCGAGGACGAGTACCGTTTCATGGCCATGTATGAGTTCGAGACCTGCGAAGCGATGCAGAAGGCGGTGAATTCCGAGGCCATCCAGGGGTTGATCAAGGAATTCGACGAGGCGTTCGGCAAGGGCGGGCGCAAGAAGGTGTTGGCCGTCCAGTTGAAAGCGCTCACCGTCGGATGACTTCCTTCCCCCGCTGTTCCGCCTCCTTGCGGGCCTGCGCCGAGTGCCCGCTGCCGCGGCTGAGCATCAGCAGGAACGGAATGCTCAGGATGAACAGCATGCCCATCATCCAGAACACGTCGTTGTAGGCCATCATGGTGGCGTGACGGGTGACGGTGCCGTCGAGAAGTTTCAGCGCCCCGCTTTCCGCCGTGCCCGGCGCCAGTCCGGGGCCGGTGGCGAGCCCCCCGGTCAGTCCGTCGAGCATTTGATTGGTGCTGGCGTCGTAGGGCGTCACGTGATCCGCCAAGCGAGCGCGGTGGAAGGCGGCGCGGTGTTGCACCTGGCTGGCCACGAAGGCGTAGCCGACGTTACCGCCCACCCGGCGTCCGAGCGTGTATAAACTGGTGGCGGCGGTGAGGGAGCGAATCGGCACGCTGCGCATGACGACCGCCGACATCGGCCCGAACATGAACGACATGCCGGCTCCAGTGAGCAGGAAGCTGGTCATCATGTGCGTCCAGTTCATGTCCAGCGCGAAACTCGACATGTCCAGGTATCCCACCATCATCAACAGCACGCCGAAGCTGATCAGCAGGCGGCTGTCCACCGAGTTGTAGAGCCGCCCGGCGATGGGCGTCACCACCAGCATGATCAGCGTGCGCGGCAACTGCAGCAGCCCCGAATCCGTCACCGAATAGCCCTGCAGGCGCTGCAGAAACAGCGGCAGCACGAAGACGCTGCCGAACAGGGTGATGCCGAACAAAAACCCCATGCCGATACCGGCGCTGAAGGGCACGTTCTTGAGCATCCGCAGGTGAATGACCGGCTCCTCAGCGTATAGTTCCCACACCACTAGCGCCGCGAGTGAGGTCCCGGCAACCACCGCCAGCACGATGATGAAGGATGAATCGAACCACTGCTCGCGCTCGCCGCGCTCCAGGAACAGTTGCAGGGCCGTCAGTCCCACCGCCAGCAGGACGATGCCCGGCACGTCGATGCGCGCCAGGGTGCGTTGCAAATGTGGCGGGTCGGCCAGCACGATGACGGACAGGCCTACACCGATGGCCCCCAACGGCAAGTTGATGTAGAAAATCCACGGCCAGCCATACTGATCGGTCAGCCAGCCGCCCAGCACCGGGCCGACGGCCGGCGCGATGGTCACCCCCATGGCGAACAGCGCCATCGCCATGCCGCGTTCCTCTTCCGGGAAGGTCTCCAGCATGATGGCCTGCGACACCGGGATGAGCCCGCCGCCGCCGATGCCTTGCAGAATGCGCGCCAGGATCATCATTTCGAGGGAGCGCGCCAAGCCGCACAGGAGGGAAGCGCCGGTGAACAGGATGAAGGAAGCAATGAAAAAGCGCTTGCGGCCCATCAGGGTGCTGAACCAGGCGGCCATGGTGACGAGGATGATCTCGGTGATGCTGTAGGCCACCGCCACCCAGGTGATGGCGTCCAGAGACACGCCGAAGGTGCTGATCATCTGCGGCATCGCCACGTTGACGATGCTGATGTCCATTACCGATACGAACGAGCCCAGCACCACGGTGCCGGCAATAATCCACTTGCCGGCGGGGGCCGTCCGTACCGCAGCGCTGTGCTGCATCGCGTGTCTTGCCTCCATTGTGAGTCGAGAATCATGGGCGGGCCAACAAAACTTGTTACTGTACGAACTTGCCGGACCGATGTAAACCGAGCATCGAACAGACCGCGGGCCGTCAGGCCACCGCACTCCGTCAAAACCCTGCAGCGGTTTTTTCATTGCCAGCGGCAAACCCAACCGCTATGCTGTCTGCTATCGTAGAAAGCAAGTATGTTCCCGTTTGGGAACGACTCCACATCTTTAAGGAGGGATTATGTCCAGTAGAACCTACACGGCCCTTGTGGTCGCGTTCATGGTCAGCTTGGCCCTGGCGTTCAGCGCCGCGGCGCAGGATGTTCCGCCGACTCCGACGCCGGGACCGATAGAGAATTACAGTACCGTAACGGACGAGCGGCTGGCCAACCAGGAACCGCATAACTGGCTGCAGATTCGCGGCAACTACGAGGGCTGGATGCATAGCCCCCTGGATCAGATCAACACCGGCAACGTGGCGAACCTGCGGCCGTCGTGGCTGTTCTCGACTGGCGTGGTGGAAGGCCACCAGGCCCCGCCGGTCGTCAACGACGGCGTCATGTTCGTCACCACGCCGAGCAACCAGGTGATCGCCCTCGACGCGGCGACCGGTACGGAGCTGTGGCGCTACAGGCGTGAGAAGCCCGAGGACCTGGTTGAGATTCACCCGACCAACCGCGGCCCCGGCTTGTACGGCGACCAGGTGTTCGTGGCCACCACGGATTGCTTCCTGGTAGCACTCAACGCCAAGACCGGCGAGGTGAATTGGGAAATGGCGGTAGACGACTACCAGAAGGGTTACTACATGACCCTGGCGCCCCTGACCGTTCAGGGCAAGGTGCTGGTTGGCGTCTCCGGCGGCGAGTTCGGCATCCGCGGTTACGTGGCGGCCTACAACGCGGACGACGGCACCCAGGCGTGGCGTACCTACACGATTCCCGCCCCTGGCGAGCCGGGCCACGAGACCTGGACGGCTGACTCCTGGCAAACGGGCGGCGGCTCCGCCTGGAGCACCGGCATTTTCGATGCTGAAACCGGTATCGTCTACTGGGGCATTGGCAACGGCGCACCGTGGGCAGGCGATCGGCGTGGCAGCCTGGATAACCTCTACACTACCTCCGTTATCGCCCTGAATCTCGAAAACGGCCAGATCATCGGCCACCACCAGTACCACTGGAACGATTCCTGGGACTGGGATGAGGTTTCCCCTCCGGTCCTTACCGACCTCACCTACGGCGGGCGCACCTTCAAGGCCCTCGTCAACGTGGCCCGTAACGGCCACATCTTCGTGTTGGAACCCTCCCCGGAAGGTCCCATCGCGTTCGTGGATGCGTGGAACTACGTGTACAACGACGTGGTCACCGCCATTGATCCCGAGACCGGGCGCTTCACCTATGATGACGCCCACTGGCCGAAGACGAACGTGAGCGCGCCGTTCTGCCCCTCCCTGTGGGGCGGCAAGGACTGGCCGTACGTGTCCTACAGCCCGGCCAGCGGCCTGCTCTACATCCCGGCCAACGAGAACATCTGCAGCACCATGGCCGGCGATGAGTCGGAATACGTTGCCGGTGAGTTGTGGCTCGGCGTGAACATCCCGGAACTCGTCGAAGGCTTCTACCTGCGCGAAGGCTGGGATCACATCGGTGAAATCCAGGCTTGGGACGTGGGCAACAAGAATGAAGTGTGGAAGCACACCTTCAAGCACCACAACTGGGGTCCGATCCTGTCCACCGGCGGCGGCCTGCTGTTTGCCGGCGGCACCAACGACCGTATGTTCCGCGCCTATGACGCGGCGACCGGCGCGGTGCTGTGGGAGTACCCCACCAACTCCGGTATCGGCGCTCCCCCGAGCACCTATTCGCTGAACGGCAAGCAGTACGTCGCCGTGCAGTCCGGCTGGGGTGTTGACGCGGAACGCAAGCAGGACATCTTGCGGCGGGAGATTCCGGGTTACGCGGAACACGTGCCGCAGGGTGGTGTCGTATGGGTCTTCGAGTTGCCGTAAGGCGCTGACTTGACCTAAGACCAACGGGGGAAGGGGCTTATCGGGCTCCTTCTCCCGTGTTTTTTTATAAGGAGTTGGAGAGCATGACCGACGGACACCGGGCTCGCACCGCCTTTCGCATGACGTGGCTGCTGGTCCTAGCAGCGGCTCTGCTGGGGGCGATTGCTGCCCAGGCAGATACCCGGGACGACGTCCTGGCCTTCATGAACCATTATCTCGACAGCTTCGACAACCAATCCTCCCGCTACATCGCCTCCCTGCATCACGCCCCCCTGTACCTGCTGGCGCCGCACGGCATCCTCACCGAGTTCGAGACTTCTGAGAAGATTCGCCGCACCGTGCGCAGGTGGAAGCGCACCCTCAATCACCGCGGCTATGACCATACCGAATGGGTGTCCGTGAATGTGCAGCCGATGAGCGACGACACCGCACTCGTCAGCACCGTGTTCAACCGCATCAAGAGCACGGGTGAGTTGCTCTTTCAGGGCGCCGCCACCTACACCCTGCTGCGCCAGGACGGCGAATGGAAAATCTTCCTCATGCACGTGCACGAGCCGGAACGGGCGCTGGGATTCGGTCCGGGAGGGACTGAATAGTCTGTAGCACTATGAAAATAGGGCGGCGCGGCCAGCGCCCCTGAAGGTCATTCCGGGCCTGACCCGGAATCCACTGCCCAGACCGGACAGGCCGTTTGGCATCTGGCAACCCTGGCCTCTCTAGAATCACAGACGAAGCGCAACACCTTGCCAAGGTGTTGTCATGGCAACCCAATATGCGCACCTCAACATGGAAGAACGCTGCCAGATTGCCCGATTACACACCGACGGGACACTCTCTCCGACAAATCGCGGCAACTCTGGACCTCAAGTCATCAACCATCTCTCATGAACTGAAACGCAATGGCTCGAAAACCCTCGGCTACCAACTCCTCTATGCCGACAAAACGTGATGCAAGGCCTGCAGGAAAAAGTCGCACGACGTGGACTTACCGTGTTCGCACCGTTTGAAACATCGCAACAAGTAGTTACAGGCTTAACAATTCAGACTGTGGATAATACCTTCTCTTGCAGGAGGTGACGCCATGAATCTGAGCAGCATTTTCACCAACCCGACGCAAGAATCCTGCCTGGGCCATCTCGAAACCGTCCGTTGGGGCGACGACCCTGCCTGCCCATCTTGCAAGAGCAACAACGTGGCGCGCAAGAACGAACGGGACAAGGCGGGCCGTTGGAATTGCCACGCTTGCAAGTCCAGCTTCAACGTCCTGCCCGGCATCTTCCTTCTGGTGGCTGGAAGTCGATAGATGAATTCAGCGCCGCGATTAACGCGTTGGAAACAAAAGGGAAAATGGCTTTGGCGGCCAAAACGGGGGATTTGGGCGCCGCAGTCCATAGGAGCGCCTCCGCGTCTGGCACCAAGACCCAGCAAGACTCGATGTTAGTCGTGTGAACGTCGCCGCCGACGTACCCTTCCTTGTGCTGGATGACCTCATGCGGCAGCAGCTTCGACAGGCCCTTGTACTCGTCGGTAATCAGGCGGGTCTTCTTGATGTCTACAGGCCGGACCACGAAGGCGCGCGAGTTGCGGCCCTTCAACTTGTCCTTTGGCATGGCCTTCGCGGTGATATTGCCCATCCGTTCGACGGCTCCGATCCCAGGGGCTTGCTTGGCGCCACGTCCGCGCTGCGGCTTGTCTTCCGGGTTGTCGTACTGCTTGCCCTGGCGCGGTTTGCCGCCGACGTAGGTGGCATCCATTTCGACGATGCCGGTCAGGTCAGCAGGCGCTGGTGATCAACTTGGTTCATGGCCTTGCGAATCTGCGTGGCGATGCGCCAGGCGGTGTTCTTGTTCACCTGAAGGTCCGCGGGACGCTGGAGGGCAAGACAGGCCCTGCTTGGCGTTCAGCATGAGCGCGACGGCCAGGAACCACTTCGGCAGGGTGATGTTCACGGCTCACTCCTTTTCTCAAACGTTGATGATGAGAAAAGAACAGGCCATGGGTGATTTATAGACAAGACTCTAAACTAGGAAATTCCGTATTTTGGTGGCTTCGAGCCCTTGCTGCGGATGCGCCAGAGCCGTCACGCAAAGAACCAGCACGAGGGCACGCAGCAGGGGCAGCGCCTCGCGCAGGCGAGTCATGACGGAGCGGGGAAGAATGGTCAGATCGTGCAGGGCGGAATAATCAATGGCAGCAGGCCGCTGACGGCGGCTGAAGAAGACAACGAGAGGCACAAAAGAGCCCGGCAGCGGCCAGGGGACACTCCCCAGGCTCATGCAGCGTAGGCCCCCGCCGCTTCGGCGCTGACGAGGGCCTCCGGGTCAGCCGTCTGCTCGATGAATTCGCGCGCCCGCTGCAGGGCGTTCTGCATGGCGTCGGGGCCGGGCTGGTGGCGGGCGAATTTCACCAAATCGCAGTGTTCCAGGAAGGCGCTGAGCAGGTCGCGGTACTCTGCGATGGGCCCGCCGGCGACGAGCATGGCGTCGAGAAACTCCTCGGTGGTCTGCTCCGGGGCGCGCAGGTCGAAGCGCCATTCGATGTAGTGCCGCAGGATGCCGGATACCCGCACGTAGAACTCCTCGATGCGCTGCGAGGTGATGAGGTCGTCGCTCTGCAAACGGTCCAGGGCGGCCAGGGCCAGCATGTGCGCCGGTTGCGACGGCTCGCCGCGAAGCAGACGCCGGCGGCGCGCGCGTCGCCACCACAAGATCGCCAGCACGGCGAGCACAAGCGCCGCGGCGATGAGGACCCAGGCCCATACCGGCAGGCCGCGCCAAGCCAATTCGACCGGCGGCGCGATGTCTTTCGGTTTTTTGAGGTCGGCCCCTTCCGGTAGAACAGAGGTCACGACGATCTGGAACGGCTCCGTGGTCAGTAGTTGCGGCTCCACATCCTCGGCCGCCCCCTCTTCGAAAAGTGTGACCGTCAGCGTCGGAATGGCAAGCTCGCCGATCTCCTCGACTTCCAGCAGATACTCCCGCTTCCATTGGCGCAGTTGCGGATCCGACATTTCGGGGTCGGGTGTAAAGTCGTTGCGCACCAGGAAGGGGCCGAGGCGGTCGAAGATCTCCGGAAAGATGACGGCCTTGTCGGCAGGCGCGGTGACCGATAGGGTCAGCCGCAGTTGATCGGCCATCCCCATGCTGCGCCGGTCGGCGGCCAGGGTGACGATCACGTTGCCCTCGGCGACGTGCTGCTCAAGCGATTCCTCAACCGCAGCGCGCGATTCCTGTGCAGCCGCCTGTATTGCCATCAGGGCAACAAGACATGCCAGGGTCACCAGCCAAGTGAACCGTCCGCCACGATCAATAGTCCGAAACGCTCTGCCAAGATGAGTCATCATCCATTCCCCGCTGGGATTCCCTAATGCCAGCGCCGCTCCCGCTTGCGGAAGAACCGCACCAGGGACGGCATGTACGGCTGATCCGTAAACACCTCGATTTCGTCGATTCCAATGGATCGGAACAGCTGCCGGTATCCAGCACCATCAGGGCGCCGATCTCCAAGTCCCGCAGGGTGACAAAACCGAGCCGCGGTAGGCACACCTCGCGCCGATCAGTAATGCTAACCGGAATCACGTCGTGACGCCGATACGCCAAGCGCAGCGGCTGATCATAGCCCGACGTGGGAAAGTCGGACACCAGGAAGCACACCATCCTGCGGCGGCTGATGCGGAGCAAGTATTCCAGCGCCGAGCCGCCGTCGGTGCGCTGCTGCCGGAGCTGGAAATACAGCACCTCCCGGATGATCCGCAGCACGTGGCGCTTGCCCTCCCGCGGCGGAACGAATTTCTCGACGCGGTTCCGTGAACAGGATAAGGCCGACCCGGTCGTTATTCATGACGCGGCGAGCCGTGACGTTCCAAATCGATCGTACGAATTTCGTCGGCTGGCGGTGGATTGAATCTGGCGCACGTGCTTGAGAATGTCGGGTGGAAGCATGCCAGGGGATCAGAACGCAGAGCCTAGCCGGCCGACGCCGATTCAAGGTACCGGCAGGTGATCGAAAATCTGCTGAACGATGTGCTCGGCCGTCACGTCCGCGGCTTCCGCTTCGTAGGTAATGAGGACACGGTGACGCAGAACGTCCATACCGATCCACTTGACGTCCTGCGGCGTGACGTAGCCGCGCCCGTGCAGGAAAGCCACCGCCTTGGCCGCCAGCGCCAGGTAAATGGTGGCGCGTGGCGAGGCGCCGTATTCGATGTAGTGGCCGAGGTCGAGCTTGTAGTCCTGCGGCTCGCGCGTGGCGTACACGATATCAACGATGTAATGCTTGATCTTATCGTCCAGATAGATCGAATCCACCACCTCGCGCAGTTGCAGAATATCAGCCGGGCTGACCACCGATTTGACCTCGATATGAGGCTGCGTGTGGGCCATGCGCTCGAGGATCTGCAGCTCTTCGTCGCGGTTGGGGTAGGGGATGTGCAGCTTCAGCATGAAGCGATCGACCTGGGCTTCCGGCAGGGGGTAGGTACCCTCCTGCTCCAGCGGGTTCTGGGTGGCGAGTACAAGAAAAGGTTGCGGCAGGGGGAAACTGTCGTCGCCGATGGTCACTTGGCCTTCCTGCATGGCTTCCAGCAGCGCGCTCTGCACCTTGGCGGGGGCACGGTTGATTTCGTCGGCCAGCACCAGGTTGGCAAACACCGGACCCTTGCGCACTTGAAAGCTGCCCGTCTGCGGCTGGTAGATGAGGGTGCCGATCAGGTCCGCCGGCAGCAGGTCGGGGGTGAACTGCACCCGCTGGTACTCCGCCTGCAGGGCCTGCGCCAGCGTGGTCACGGAGCGCGTCTTGGCCAGTCCCGGGACACCTTCCAAAAGCACGTGGCCGTTGGCGAGAAGGCCGATCAAAAGCCGTTCGATCATGTAGCGTTGACCCACGATCACCTGCTCCATTTCGTGCGTCAGGCTCTGCACGATATGGGTGTGTTTTTCTACTTCAGCGCCAATCTCTTCCACATCAAGGGACATAAGTCATTTCCTCAGATAATCGTGTGACTCGGCAGCGCCGATGGCGAGGCATGCGGATATCGTCCAAGCCCAGTAGGGTCGGAAGCGGGAACTCATAGTACACGACGCGCACCACGGAATACAGGACGAAACACGCCGCGTCTCAACCAGCAGGTCCGCGCAACTGCTCCAGAAGCACCGCCATGTCCGTCGGAACGGGCGACGAAAACGTCATACAGCCGCCGTGCGTCGGATGCCGAAACCGCACCTGCGCGGCGTGCAGGGCCTGACGCGGAAAGGCCCGTATGGCCTGCTCCAACGCCGGCCTGCCCGGCCATCGGCGGGCGCCGGGCCCGTAGGTGGCGTCGCCTAGCACGGGGTGGCCGAGGGAAGCCAGGTGAACGCGGATCTGGTGCGTGCGGCCCGTCTCCAGGACCAGACCCAGCAAGCTGAGGGCGCCCCACGCTTCGAGCACTCGATAATGGGTGCGCGCCGCCCGGCCGCCGCGCGCCACAACGGCCATTTTCTTGCGCTGGGTGGGATGGCGACCAACCGGCGCGTCAATAGCTCCCGCCTGTGCCGGCATCGTGCCATACACCAGTGCCTGGTAGCGCCGCTGCAGCTTTCTCGCCTTGAGTTGCGCCGCCAAATGGCGATGGCTGCGGTCGTGCTTGGCCACCAGCAGCAGCCCGGAGGTGTCCTTGTCCAACCGGTGAATGATGCCCGGTCGCTCCTCGCCGCCGATGCCCGACAACGACCGGCAGTGAAACAGCAGGGCGTTGACTAGCGTGCCGCCGGGATGCCCGGGCGCCGGATGGACCACCAAGCCGGCCGGTTTGTCGATCACCAGCAGATCGTCATCTTCGTGCAGGACGTTGAGCGCCAGGGGTTCGGCGGCGAGGTCGGAGGGGCGCGGCGGCGGGACGTGCAAATCAATGGTTTCGCCCTCTCGCACTCGGTAGTTGACGGATGCCGGGCCGTTCGCGGCCGCTGCTTGGCCCTCCTGAATGAGCCGTTGAACCTGCGTGCGGGACAGATCGGTGAGGCGCGACGCCAAATACTTGTCGAGCCGCATGCCGGCGTCTTCAGCCGCGACAACAAGGGTGAACCGTTGACCTGTGCTCAGCTCCCGGCCCTCGCGGTACGGAACGCGTCGAGGACCAGCAGCCCTACGCCCACGCAGATGGCGCTGTCCGCCACGTTGAAGGTGGGCCAGTGGTAGACGTCGTACCAGTGCACGTCGAGAAAGTCGATCACCTGCCCGATACGGAAGCGGTCGATACCGTTGCCGGCGGCGCCGCCGGTCACCAGGCAGACGCCCCACAGCGTCAGGGGTTGGGAGGCAGGCAGGCGCGACAGGTACCACACCAGTACTACCAGTGCCACCACGGTGATGGCCGGGAAGAAAATGCGCAGAACGTCGGGGTTGGATCGCGCCAGCAGACCGAAGGCGGAACCGGAATTGCGCACGTAGGTGAGGGCGAAGAAGTTCTCCACCAGCGGGCGGGACTCGTACAGCGCGAAGGTGTTGTGCACGTGGAGCTTGGTGGCTTGATCGAGGACCAGAACGAGGCCACCAACCCAACCCAACAGGCGCCATCTACTGCGTACTTGCATCCCTGCTCCCTGCCGTGCGCTCGTCAGATGTGCATGGCGTCGCGCACTTCCGTCATCGTCTCCTGCGCGACCTGACGGGCGCGCTGACTGCCGTCGCGCATCACGTCCATCGCCTCGTCCGGGTGCGCCGTGTAGTGGGCACGCCGTTCGTGCAGGGGCTGCAGGTCCTCCACCATGTGGCTAATCAGCTTGCCCTTGCAGTCGATGCAGCCGATGCCCGCAGTGCGGCAACCCTGCGCCACCTCCTGCCGGTCCTCCTCGGTGCTGTAGATGCGATGGAAGTCGAACACGGGGCAAATGTCCGGGTCGCCGGGATCGGTGCGCCGCTTGCGCGCCGGGTCGGTCATCATCACCTTGACTTTTTTCGTCAGCGTTTCCGGGCTGTCGGACAGGTAGATAACGTTGTCGTAGCTCTTGCTCATCTTGCGCCCGTCGAGCCCCGGCAGCTTGGGCACCTCGGTCAGTTTCGGCTGTGGCTCCGGGAAGACGGCGCGGTCGTAGGTGTGGTTGAAGCGCCGCACGATCTCGCGGCTGAGCTCCACGTGCGACACCTGATCGGCGCCCACGGGCACCCAGTTGGCCTTGTACATGATGATGTCGGCGGTTTGCAGCAGGGGGTAGCCGAGGAAGCCGTAAGTGTTGAGCTCGCGGTCCTTGATTTCCTGTTGCTGCTCCTTGAACGTCGGCACGCGCTCCAGCCAAGCCAGCGGCGTCAGCATCGACAGCAGCAGGTGCAGCTCGGCGTGCTCCGGCACCTGCGACTGAACGAACAGCACGCTTTCGTCCGGGTCGAGCCCGGCGCTGAGGTAGTCGATGGCGATTTCCCGCACCCAGGTGCGAATCTGAGCCGTGTCCGCGTAGCCGGTGGTCAGGGCGTGCCAGTCGGCGATGAAGTAAAAGGCTTCGTAGTCCTTCTGCAACTGCACCCAGTTTTGCAGGGCGCCAAGAAGGTTGCCCAAGTGCAGCGTGCCTGACGACCGCATGCCACTCAGAATCCGCTCTTTGGTCATGCTGTTTCCTTACCGACAGAGAGGGGAAATTTTTTGGGGAAAATGCCTCGGACGGGCGTCCTGGGGCGCAAGCGTTGGAGCGCTAGAGCATTTCCGTATCTAATGGAATTATCGAGGGACCAACTCGTAAAGCACAGCAATTTCGTGGTTTCGGATGCAAGTCAATCTGCTCCGAAAGTGCTCTAATGTATCGAATCGACCTGGGGGCGTCAAGCACCGTGTGGCCCCGGATGAGGAGCGCCACCATGTCGTGGCGGATTCGGATGTAGAAAGAGATGGGGTGGGCTCTGAGCCAGGCGAAAGACGTCGGCGCCGATAAATTCCCGGTCGGCTACCCGGCGGTCCATCTTGCGCCGCCAAGCACCATGAGGAACTGACCCGGCAACTCAGCGATGACAAGGGCGGCCAGGCAGGTGACGCGAGTGCGGTGTAAGGCAAAGGTGGATTGGAGCAGGTCGGCGAGTCTGGTGTGTTTCAGGGTGCCATCTCCTGAGAGTCAGTTGTTGTGGAGAGGCTTGGCAGACCTTCCACGATAGGAGGTTACACCTTCTCTTCCAAACACTTAAGGGCATCTCTAATAATACCCAATCACCCACGAGGATATGGAAAACATGTTGGCGCTTATGGGTGCGCCTCCCCCGCAGACCTACTTCAGCCGGTCCTGCAAATCGGCTTTGAATTCCTGTGCCCGCGCCCACCAGATCGTCTCTTCGGGCAGGGGACGCGCGGCCTCCATATACTCGTCCCACACGCGCAGGCCCTCGGAAGAGTTCATGCGCTTGTAGACCATCCCCAAGTTGTAAAGTGCCGCCGGGTAGCCGGGTCGCTGCTGGATGGCCTTCTTGTATGCCTGCACCGCGCAGTCGAGCTCGTAGTAATCCATCGTGCCGTTGGACTCCAACCCGCGCATGGCATAGGCGTTGCCACGATTGAACTCGGCCTCGGGGTATGACGGGCGCAGTTCGAGAGCCTCATCGTAGGCGTTGATTGCCTCGCGATAGCGCTCGCGGTGGAGCAGGGCCGTGCCGAGCACGTAGTGCGCCTCGGCCCAGCCCGACTGCAGCTCAATGGCCTTTTCGAGATGCTCAATGGCCGCTTGCGGGTCGCCTTGCTGCACCAGCAAGGTGCCGAGGTTGAACAGCACGAGCGGGTCGTCGGGTTGCTGTTCGAGCGCCTGACGGCATTGCCCCACGGCGGCGTCCCAGCGCCGGTCCTTGCTGTACACGATACCCATGAGCGCATGCGCAGCAGCAACCGGCGATTCATCTTGGAGCAGAACGTCGCCAACGTCCTCAGCCTCCTTCCAACGCTCCGCCTCGACCAGCAGTTGCAACAGCGCCAAGCGCGTCTCGGCGTCCGCAGGGTCGGCCTCCACGGCCTGCTGCAAACGGGTGATTTCCGCCTCATCTGACATTTTCGTTTCTCCGTAGATTCTTCATGTAACGCCATTCACAGCGGGTCGCGCCACAGGATGAGGGCGTCCTCGCTCGGGCGCTGGTAATACTTGGGGCGAACGCCAACCGGAGCGAATCCCAGGCGGTAGTAAAGTTGCTGGGCGCCGACATTCGAAGTCCGCACTTCCAGGATGGCGCGAGCGCAGTCGGCCTGCCGCGCCTGTTCCATGGCTTCCGACAGGATGTGCTGCGCGATGCCCCGCCGACGCCAGGCCGGCGCCACGGCAAGGATCATGACGTGCATTTCATCCAATACCGCGCGATAGCCGATGTAGCCGACAATGGTGGTGGGCCGCTTCTCCAGGCGCGCGACCAGCAGTTGGGAACTCGGGCCTTGTCGAATTTCGGACAGGAACATGCTGTCGGTCCAGGGCATGCTGAAGGATTTGTGCTCAATGGCGAGAACGGCATCGAGGTCGTCGGCCAGCATCGGCTCCATCAAGACGCTGGGGTTGCGCGCGGTGGCTGTCCGCATCACGCCGCCGCCTGGCTCGGAAAGCGTTCAAGAACTCCCGTGGCAGTATCGAAGACGTAGTACTCGTGCTTCAATTCTTCGAGCGAGTAGACGGTGCTGGCGCCACTGTGGGCTTGGCGGTAGAAGTGAGCGTGGCCACAGAACATGACGCGCGGCTGCACGACGTCGAGGATTTCCCGGATGGCAGGCACGCCGTAGTCCGGCTCGCGCCCGTAGCCCAGGCCGGCGGGGCAGCCGTGCGCCAAAAACACGTCGATCTGCCACAGAGACAGGCACTTGTCGACGTCTTCGCGCACAAAATACGCCAAGCTTTCCGTGGGCCGCGGGCCAGACGGATCCAGGTCGTAATACAGGTCGTCAAAGGCGCCGTTCAGCCCGGCGATGCGCACGGTCTCGGCGCCCTTGGTCAAAGTGACCGCCTCGCCCGGCTTGAGGTTGTGGAAATGCTGCAACGGGCGCTCGCCGCTCTCCACCTGCCGCACCACGTCCGGCCAGTCGTTGTTGCCGATAATCCAGTACACCGGGCGGGCGAACGAGCGGTAGTGGCACATGTCGCCCACCTGCAGGAAGGCATCCACCTGCAGCGTCTCCGTCAGCTGCACCGCAAAGTCCACCCCCAGCACGTCGCTGCCGGGAAGATAGCCGTGAATGTCGCCCAAAATGCCCAGCCGCATCGCTTGCATCCTCTTGCATCAGTGTTCGCCCGCCAAACCGACGCGTAAAGTAGCAGAAGCCTCCCAGCGGCTCAACCTGCTTCGGAAGAGGCTTTGCACAAAGACCGCTCCTGCACAACAACTCCCGGACCTGCATAGAACGTCATTCGTGTCCGATGTTGTTGGTGTCAGGGCATGGCTGTCTCGGGTGGTCTTGTCCTTGGTTCAGGAAGCGGGTGCGGTTTCGACGATTTTGAGTTGCTGCCGGATGACGTCGATCTCGCTTTCGTTGCGGGAGACTAGGGTCGCTGAGCTTGTGCGGGGTTCGGAGATATCCTTGGCATCGGATTGTATCACGAGTTGAAGCCGGTCTGGTCCAGCTTCTGTTTAGCCTGTTGGCCTTCGGTTCCGCTGGCAACGAAGGCTGGATATGCCAGGCATTGCGTTGTATAGTCGCCGCATTGCCAGATACACACCTGCGACATTCTTATAGTCACAAGCAACACGTCGAACCCAATCACGATCAGGAGTTTCGAGATGGCCCGAGAGGGACGCAATGGGCTTGAAGACGTTGCCGCTCAGCATCAACAGTGGGACACGGAGGTCGTCGAGCCTGCCCTAGCGCGGGCACCGGAGCGGCAGGAGGCGTTCAAGACCCTTTCGGGGCTGCCGGTTTCCCGCCTGTACACGCCGCTGGACCGTTCGGAAGACGACTACCTTGAGGACCTCAGCTTTCCCGGCCAGTTCCCGTTCACCCGCGGCATCCATCCGACCATGTACCGCGGACGCCTGTGGACCATGCGCCAGTACGCCGGGTTCGGCACCGCGGAAGCCTCCAACCAACGCTACAAATTCCTGCTGGAGCGCGGCCAGAAAGGGCTGAGCGTCGCCTTCGATCTGCCCACCCAGATCGGCTACGACTCGGACCACCCCATGGCGGCCGGCGAGGTCGGCAAAGTGGGCGTGGCCATCGCGTCGCTGCAAGACATGGAGACGCTCTTCGACGGCATCCCGCTCGACCGCGTCAGCACCTCCATGACCATCAACGCCACCGCAGCTACGCTGCTGGCCCTCTACATCGCCGTGGCCAAGAAGCAGGGCGTCGATCCCGCCAAGCTCACCGGCACCGTTCAAAACGACATCCTCAAGGAATACATCGCCCGCGGCACCTACATCTACCCGCCAGGCCCCTCGATGCGGCTGATCACGGACGTTTTCGCCTACGCGCAGGAGGCGCTGCCGCGCTGGAACACTATCAGCATCAGCGGCTACCACATCCGCGAGGCGGGCTCCACCGCGGTGCAGGAGGTCGCCTTCACGCTGGCCAACGGCATTGCCTACGTCGAGGCGGCGCTGGAAGCTGGGCTCGACGTCGACACCTTCGGCACGCAGCTTTCCTTTTTCTTCAACGTGCACAACGACTTCCTGGAGGAAATCGCCAAATTCCGGGCGGCGCGGCGGCTGTGGGCGCGCATCATGCGCGATCGCTTTCGGGCGCACAACCCACGCGCCCAGATGCTGCGCTTTCACGCCCAGACGGCCGGCAGCAGCCTCACTGCCCAGCAGCCGAACATCAACATCGTGCGGGTGGCCGTCCAGGCCATGGCGGCCGTCCTCGGCGGCGCCCAATCCCTGCATACCAACTCGCGCGACGAGGCCCTCGCCCTGCCCACCGAGGAGGCCGTGCAAATCGCCCTGCGTACCCAGCAGATCATCGCCCACGAAACCGGTGTCGCCAAAGTCATCGACCCGGTCGGTGGCTCGTATGCCATCGAGGCGCTGACGGACGCTATCGAGGCGGGCGCGCGCGCCTACATTCAGCAGATCGACGACGTGGGCGGCGCGGTCAAGGCTATCCAATCCGGCTTGCCGCAGCACGAAATCCAACAGAGCGCCTACACGTATCAGAAAGAAATCGAGGACAAAACGCGGCTCATCGTCGGCCTGAACGCCTTCACCATGGAGGAAGACGCGACGCCGCCGATCATGCAAATCGACCCTGCGCTCGAAAAGCAGCAGATCGCCCGGCTGCAAGCGCTGCGCGCGCAGCGCGACAATCAACAGGTGGCCGCCGCCTTGCAAACCCTGGAGCAGGGCGCACGCGGAACCGACAACCTGATGCCGCCGCTGATCGCCGCAGTCGAGAGCTACGCCACCCTGGGCGAGATTGCCGACACCCTGCGCGGCGTCTTCGGCGAGTATCAAGAGCGCGTGGTGCTGAGCGGCGCCTAGGAAGCCAGCCGATGAAATGCCCCATCTGCAACTACGTCAGCCACGATTACCAGGATGCCTGCCGAAGCTGCGGCAACGATTTATCGGCTTTCAAAACGGAGATCGGCCTGCGCGTCCGGCTGCCCGGCGTCGTCTTGGACCTGAGCGAGGCCGTGGCCGACCGCACCCAACCGGCGGCTCCTGAATTCACGACGGCGCCGTCCGCTTCCGACATTGAAACTGGCGCGCCGGAAATCATGCCGACCCTTGAATTTGTCGAAATAGAGGATGAAGAACCCAGCGGCGGCGCCGGCCCTTGATCCCGGTGTCCTGACGAAAGGATGAGAATGACGACAGGCGTAATGTTGACGACCTTCGCGGTGATCTGCCTGGGCGTCAGCCTGGGCTTGGCAATCCTGTTCCGCTTCTGGCCGGAATACGGCTCCGTCGAAGCCGCCTTGGAGCGCTCGGATGACTTGGTGGCCCAAGTGGAAACCGCCGCCTCTGCCGCCGGGCACGAGGCAGAAGGAGCCGCGTGATGGTCGCCGCCCAGCCCGCCCTGCAAAACTTGACGGACCGGACGCCCCGTCAACTGCGTGAACTTATTCGCACCGGTCAATGGCGTACCCCCACCGCCGGTCTGGCTCCGGGGTACACGCAGGCCAACGTGGCCATCGTGCCCCGCGCCCTGGCCTACGATTTCCTGCTCTTCTGCCAGCGCAACCCGCAACCCTGCCCGCTGCTCGAGGTTCTGGATGCGGGTGACGGCGAGCCGCGCGAATTGGCCCCCGGCGCCGACCTGCGCACCGACGTGCCGCTTTATCGGGTGTACCGCAATGGCGAACTGAGCGATGAGACCGACAGCCTGTCGGCCTATTGGCGGGACGATCTGGTCAGCTTCCTGCTGGGCTGCAGCTTTACCTTCGAGCATCCGCTGCTGGCGGCCGGCGTCCGCCTCAAGCACTGGGAACTGGGCTGCAACGTGCCCATGTACGTCACCAACCGTCCCTGCAAGCCCGCCGGATGCTTCCAAGGCCCGATGGTCGTCAGCATGCGCCCCATTCCACAATCCCAGGTGGTACGCACGGTACAAATCACCAGCCGCTTCCCCGCCGTGCACGGCGCGCCGGTGCATGTCGGCGACCCGGCGGCGCTGGGCATCGACGACCTGCAGAAGCCGGACTTCGGCGACCCGCTGCCCCTGGAGCCCGATGAGGTGCCCGTCTTCTGGGCCTGCGGCGTCACGCCCCAGGCGGTCATGATGCAGACCAAGCCCGACATCGCCCTTACCCACGCGCCGGGCCACATGTTCATCACCGACCGCCGCGAGAGCGATCTGATGGCCTGGTGAGAGGAACCTTGAGGAGTTGGCATGCCATTTGATCGACACGCTGACACTCAAGCAGGGACCAGGCTGACGCGCGCCGCGGTCCTGCCGCCCTGCGCCAACAGTCCCTACTGCCGGTAGACGGTGTGAACGGGCCGGTCGCTCAAAATCTGCTCCGCGCCCCAGTTGACCACCTTTTTGAACTGATCGGACTGGATAAATGCCTGGAAGGCGTCCTCCGAAGACCATTCGGAGACGATGAGGTAGGATTGAACGTCCTGAATGTCCTTGTACAGCGCCGACTTCGCGTGCCCTTCCGTCGTTTGCAAGCTCTCCAGAACATTCGCGAAGACTTTCTCGAACTGAACCTCTTTGCCCTGCAAAACCTTGTAATTCATGCCCACGGTAATCATCTGGAGTCCCCTTTACGGGTCCTGTTCGGTGCCTCGGTGCCAAGCGCCCATGCCTTGGCGTCAGCCTAGCATGAAGGCGCCCGGCATGTCACTGGCGTTGTCCGTAAGGAGCTTGCGTGCTGACATCCGAGCAAAGGGCTGAACTGACATCGGAGCTGGCAACCCGGCCCGGCCACGAAAAAGTCCGCGTGTTGCTGCACCGCCTGCTCGTCGACGGGCTCGGCGCCGACAGCCGGGACATCGACTTTGAAAAGCCGGTCCCCGAAGTCCACGGACGGATCGACGCCCTGCTTGGCCGGACCGTGTTCGAGTTGAAGTCCGATCTGAACCGCGAGCGCAGGGACGCCGAGGAAGGGCTGACGCGATACCTCACGGAACGCGAGGGGCAGACCGGCGAGCGGTACGTCGGCATCGCCACCGACGGCGCCGACTTCATCGCGTACTTCCTCAAGAACGACCGTGTCGTTGACGCAGGCGCCTGCCGCACGGACCCGACAGCTCCTCAAGACCTGGTGGCCTGGTTGCAGGGCGCCGTGGCCGTCGGCGACAGCTTGGCGCCCGACCCGGACACCATCACGCGCGAGTTCGGGCGCAACAGCCTGGCCGCCCGGCGCGCCCTCGACGACCTCGACAGGCTGTGGGCCACCCTCGGCGCCACGCCGGAAACGCTCCTGAAACGGCAGCTGTGGGAAGACCTCCTGGCCCTTGCCTATGGCGCTCGAGTCAGCGACGACGCCCTGTTCCTGCAGCATACCTATCTTGCCGTCGTCGCCAAGGCGGTTGCCTGGGCCGCGCTGATCGAGACACCGGCGCAGGATGCCGAGGCCCTGCTTCACGGCGCCGCGTTCACGGATGCCGGGATCAGCGGACAGAGCGAACCGGATTTCTTCGACTGGCCGCTGGCCGACCCTGCCGGCAAGGACCTGGTGTTGCGGATTGCGCGGCACGTCAACCGGTTCCGCTTACGGGATATCCGCATGGATATTCTCAAGGCCCTCTATGAAAGCCTGATCGACCCCGAAACCCGCCACGATCTTGGCGAGTACTACACCCCGGATTGGCTCGCCGCCCGCATGGTTGCGGCCACCGTCGATGTCCCGCTTGAGCAACGCGTGATGGACCCGGCCTGCGGCTCGGGTACCTTCCTGTTCCATCTGGTGCGCGCGGTGCTCGCCGCTGCGGACACCGCCGGCCTGTCACCGGCGGCAGCGGCGCGCAAGGCGGTCGAGAACGTCGCCGGGATCGACATTCACCCCGTCGCCGTCATCTTTGCGCGGGTCACCTGCCTGCTGGCGCTCATGCCGGCGCTGCGCAAGGAACATCCGGGCGATATTGCGTTGCCGGTCTATCTGGGCAACGCCTTGCAATGGGATTTGACGCAGACCGCCGGAAAAGGCGAGCAGCCCGATTTCCTTGCCCGTGACGAGATGCTGGAGATATTCGTTCCGGCTATTGACGTGACGGACCCGCAACCGCGACGCCTGCCCCCGGCGACGCTGCGTTTTCCAATCTCGGTCGCCGCTGACGCCCAGCTTTTCGACCGTCTCCTCAACAACATGATCCGCTTTGGCGAGCGTTCGGAGTCGCCGGCCAATTTCGCCGCCTGGATGGACCGGGAGATAGCCGCCTCGGCTGCGGACAGGCTTGTTCTCGGAGAGACCTACGGCGTGATGCGGCGCCTGCAAGGGGAGGGTCGCAACCACATCTGGGGATACGTGGCGCGCAACCTGGCCCGGCCCGTCTGGTTGGCGTCCGAGGCGCAGAAAGCCGACGTCGTGATCGGCAACCCGCCCTGGGTGTCCTACCGATACATGAGCGGGGCATTCAAGAACCGCTTCCGAACCGAATGCCAGGCCGCCGGGCTGTGGGTAGGCGGCAAGGTCGCCACCCAGCAGGACCTGGCGGGCTATTTCCACCTGCGGGCGGCGTTGTTATACCTGCGCCGGACGGGGCGGATGGCCCTGGTCATGCCCTACGCCGCTTTGTCACGTCAAGCCTGGTCACTGTTCCGCAAGGGCGAGGTGAAACGCGCCGGTCGCGTCGAGTTTCGGCTTTGCTTTACCGCCGCCTGGACGTTCGGACCGGCGGTGCAGCCGCTCTTTCCGGTGCCGAGTTGCGTCTTGTTCGCCGAGGTTCAGAACGCTTCGGCGGCCGCCTTGTTGCCGGCTCGGGTGCAGGCGTTCACCGGAACGTTACCGAGGCGTAACGCCAGCGCGCCGGAAGCGGAGGCGCATCTGAGCGCAACGACGGCCCCTTGGCCTGTGGAAGCCGCCAGCCGGCCGGAGTCGCCGTACCGCCGTTCATTCCGTCAGGGCGCAACCTTGGTGCCCCGGCGCCTGGTTCTCGTTGAACCGGCTCCGATGCCGGGCATGCTGCCACCGAACCCCGAGTTTCCGATGATTCGCGGGCGAACGGGAACGCAGGACAAAGAACCCTGGAAGAACCTGGAGCCGCCACAAGGCACGGTTGAACGGAATTTCCTCCATCCGGTCCTACTTGGGGCATCCATTGCCCCGTTCCGTGTTCTGACGGCGCATCAAGCAGTCATTCCTTATGGCGTAGAAAAGCAGCCAGATAAAAACCACTCTGCCTTGCAGCAACAAGGCGTATTGCTGGACTCTAAAGGGGCGGCGAGGCGGGGTTATCCCCGGCTTGCGCAATGGCTCGAAACAACTGAGGCGCTTTGGGAACAGAACCAGTCAAGCGCCCTGAGCCTGAATGAGCGCATTGACTATCACAATGAGTTGTCCCGACAGTTTCCGATAACACCAATCCGAGTTGTATATTCCGCGTCGGGAACCAATCTGGCGGCGTGCACAGTCCAAAATTCCTCCGCAATTTTTGAGCATCAGCTTTATTGGGCTGCCGTCGACAGCATGGAAGAAGCTGGGTATCTGTGCGGCATTTTCAACAGTGAAGCGCTTCGGTCTGGCGTTGAACAGTTTCAAGCTCAAGGTCAATGGGGCGCGCGGCATTTCGACAAATACGTGTTCAACCTGCCGATTCCCCGGTTCGACGCCGCCAATCCGCTTCATGGCGAACTCGCCCAAGCCGCAAAGACAGCGGAAGCCATTGCAACCGTCGTCGAGGTGAAGGAAACCGAGCACTTTACGAGGGCACGCGCACGCATTCGCTCCGCGCTCGCCGAGCACGGAATCGCCGCGCAGCTGGAACGGCTGGTTGGTGAGGTGTTCAGGGGTGGGTGAAATGATTGGGTGGTGATTCGAAGGGGGAGGAAAATATGGACACGTTAGCAAGAAAGGCTCTTGAGGAACGTGTGGGGAGAGAAGCCCGTGAACTGCTAAAGGGGGGCGACTAAGCCTATTTGAGTGGATTGTCACGAGTTGGTTTGCTGGAAGCACTGGAAACGGAATTGCGATTCTTGGGCCTCTATTCCCATGAGGATCAGGAAATCCCTGCAGTGATCCGGGACATTTTGAGGCAAAAACTTGATGAGTGGTGGCAAAGCCCTGATGCAGAGGTGCGATTTCCAGAATCGCTATGGATAGTTAAATTCTCAGGCGCGGGTGTCGGTTTGCTGCGATCTGAGACAAACCACCGCTTCAACTTCGCACAGTTGGCATCAATCAGTACGGATATACACAATTCAGCGAAAGCCGGACATACGCATCATCATAACTTCGCACACATGGAATAGGCCCTATGAAGCTGACATTGATGCTGGCCGACTCTGCTCAGGCGGTAGGTGGTAAATTGTATATTTTGGGCGGTGGTTGGTCGATCACGGACGCGACGAATATCACGATGTCCATTGCCATAAAAATTGAGGTGCCAAACCAATCCCCAATCGTCCCTGTTTCGAGGACATCTTGTGGGTCCTTCGCAGTGGCGCACGCTGCAAAGACCTGCCCCCTCCTGTCCCTCGCTCGCCCAGCACCTGTTGGCGCCGTCTGCGCAGCTGGGAAGACCATCAGGTCTGGCTGACGGCATGGCGCGCCTTCCTCGGACACCTCGGTCGCCAAGGGCAACTGGATTGGGCCGAAACCTTTGCCCGCGGCAGCTTTGCCCCGGCCAAAAAAGAGAGCCTTGCGTCGGCGCCGCCAAGAAGGACAAGGGTACGAAGTGGAGGGTGGTGGCAGACGGCCGAGAACGGGCATCTGATGGAAAGCGGTACGCACGAGGACCGGTCCGGCGCGACGGGCCTTACGCGCGCCTGTACGACATGACGTACGCCAGTCTGGTAGCAGGGTTTGGGAATGATCCGGGTGCGCAACTGTAGGTCGGATTAACCTTTAATTCATTGCTCTTCGTAATTGAATTCGACTTTGCTCTGAGAAACAATTTCGGTGATGACTAGTCCAAGTTTTCCATCTGCAAGTACCCGATCGAATCGGTCTAACAGCATATCAATGTTGATGATTTCCTCAATACAGCTCATGTAGCGTGAGACGATTCTTGAGACCGGGTATAGACGCTTCGCAGCCGCCTCAATTTGCTGCCGTAACGTCTCAATCGAAGCAGTGGACTTGACGACAAACGTCAGTGGAAAGCGTTGAATCTTATCTATATCGAGAAAGTATTTTTTGACATCAACTGTCTCGGTCACCTGAAAAAATCTCCCCAACGGTCTCATGACAAAATCGATACCGCCGTCATTGGCATTCGTACGGCCAGTCTTATAAAGGACAAGACCTTCCTCGCGGATCCTATCCATCGTCCAGCCCCAAAAGATAGATTGCGAACCGTAGAACTCTTTCAGGATGGCATAGCTGACGATTTCAAATACGCGGGCATCTACATTCGGTTCCAAGCGACTCCGAATAAAGTCACGGACTTCATCCGGGTCACGGGCCTGGAGAGAGACCATTCTCTCGCAGTCTTTGATGAAGTCCTCAAAAGCGTCCTTTTTCGCCCCAATGTACGCATCAATTATCTTGATGACCATCGGAGCCAAATTAAACGTCTGCTCTCCAACAGTGACGTTCAAAAGGTTTTCGTTTATCCAGTACCGCTTAGTTTCGACCTCTCGCATAATGAGCTGGTATTCACAGGTAGGGAAGAATTTCGCGAACTCCTGGTTAGCCCGATGATTCAGCGCGTGATTCTGAAGTCTCGACCCAAAGGGAAGTTCTCGCTGCCGTCTGAACAGGTCTGAAAATCGGGCGCCTTCATACTCGCTGTAGTTGCCACTCATTGGAAATCCTTGTCTCACATAGTCCTCAACGAGCACGTAAAGAGCATAGAGATTGCCAAAAGCGGAACGGGACTTGGAGCCGCGCGAGGCCGAGCGAGTCTTCTCGTTCAGATAACGAAGAAGCTCGCTTCGCTGATAGATAACGTCACCATGCTCCCCCACGTCTTCGCGGACGATTGATAGGATTGTTGACGTAAATTGGTGTTCCATTATGACGTTACTCGAAGAGTCTCTCTTGTTGCTGATCGGCCTTTATCGCTCCACCATGCTGGCCATTTAGGTTACGACGTTCAGTGTTCTTTTTGACCGCCTGTAGCAGCTCGCCATCTAAGACTTTTTGAATGCCGCATCGGCGAAGTCCTGTCTTGATGTAGTCTTTCTCCCATTCTATACCGATACTTTTCCGGTTTAATCGTTTAGCAACCGCGGAAGTCGTGAATGTGCCAGAGAAAGGATCAAGAACCACACCACCTGGATTGCTGCTTGCCAAAATAATACGTTCCAGCAACGACTCAGGTTTTTGCGCGGGATGATTTTCGTACTCCTGCATCCTGTATCTCACGCGTGCGTAATACCAGACGTTGCCCGGAATCTTCTCCGTGTTGTAGCAAGTTGGCGCAGCTTTCCGATAGTCAATGAGTTTTCTCTGGGCTCCGGTGCGAGCCTCTACTTTGATATCATCACCGTTGAAGGTGTAGTTATCCTTATCCTTTACGCAGAAGAAGATTGGCTCGTACATCGAACCGAAATGTCGTTTCGCCTGTACCCCGGAACTGTCATAGTGCCAGATGATTCGGGAAACGATGTAAATCCGTTTCCGAAGAAATAAATCGAGGTACGGAGCACATTGCGTACTGGTCATGAGGTAGAGACTGCCGTTCGGCTTAAGTTTAGCAATACACAAATCAAGCCAGCTTTCGCACCACTGTACGTAGCCCGCTTCCGACGGCCATTTATCACGAAAATTGGCAAACCGCTTTCCTATGCCGTACGGTGGGTCAGCAAAGATAAGATCAACGGACTGGTCTGATATCCTCTCTTTCAGTACAGTTCCGGCCTCTCCCCAAAAAATAATATGACCGTCTTTCCTAAATGTCCGCACGCTTCCCTGTCTTACGATTGGTTTCATTTGCGTCACTTCGCCCTATCTCGTATGACGGACTCCACCTAGCCTCCGAATAACGGCAGCCACAATAGACCGAGCACCGATGCCTGCAAGGTCACGCCCATCCAACGCCATGTTTTGATATCGCCTCGCGGTGCCTCAACCTCCATGCGGGCACCTGAGATCTCAGTGCGCATGTTGGCCCGCAGTGCCTTCATGTCCGTCCTGCGTGCCAGTTAACAATTCAGCATCAGCCAACTCCACGACGATCACCATTGCTGCCGGTTCGTTCGATCAACACTTCGAGCGCCCGTATGGCTTCACGGTGTTGGTTATCCATTTGCCGATCCCTAGGCTCAGGACCTATAAAAGGGTATCATGGGGCTTATGATGAGAGTCAACACGCTGACGCCACAAGGAGAGCGATCATGTCCGAGCACCTCTTCTGGCTGGCCGACGACCCGTTTGACCGACTCAAACCCCTGTTACCCAACAAGGAGCGCGGCGTCCCACGCGTCGATGACCGAAAGGTCATCAGCGGTATCATCCACGTCATCCGCTATGGGCTGAAGTGGCGCGACGCGCCCGCCTGTTACGGACCCCACAAGACCCTCTACAACCGCTTCGTGCGCTGGAGCAGGGCCGCGGTCTTCGACCGCATCTTCCAAGCCCTGGCTGCCGAAAGCACCGCCACCGCGACGGCCATGATCGACAGCACCCATCGGGGGGCGCATCACACCGCCGCCAGCCTGCTCAAGGGGGGGCTTTTCCACGCCAGATCGGACGCACCCGGGGCGGGCTGAACTCGAAGCTCCACGCCGTCTGCGATGGTAAGCCCGTCGTGCTGCGGTTGACGGCGGGGCAGGTCAGCGACCACTGCGGGGCTGATACGGTATTGAGGCCCTACCGGAAGCCGATGTCCTGATAGCCGACAAGGGTTATGACAGCGACAGGTTGCGCGAGGCCCTTGCCGAACGTGGCGTCAAGTCCTGTATTCCAGGCCGCGCCAAGCGCAAAGAGCCCATCATCTACGACACCGAGTTGTACAAGAGCTGCAACCCCATTGAGCGCCTGTTTGGCCAGCTCAAGGATTGGCGCCGCATCGTCACTCGTTACGACCGCTGTGCGCATACGTTCTTCAGTGCCATCTGCATAGCTGCCACGGTTAGTTTCTAGTTATGAGTCCTGAGCCTAAGTACGTTCATGACGTCCTCCTATCGAAAGTCCGCTATCAAGGGACTGGGAGCGGATATGTCTTCGCGGACCTTGACGTACCTGCCCAGGGCGACTCCCAGGCAATCCTTGGCTATCTCGACGGCCTCATCCCAGGACCAGCCGCCGGTGTTGGCCCCGTACACGTCGGGAAAGGTCACCGTGTAGGCTTCCCTTCCACTCGCCCGTTCTTCTTCCTCGTCGCGGACGATACTGCACGGATAGGCGTAGCGCATGGTCTATAGGTCCCTGGAGCGTCATGTCTGCGCGCGCAGGATGGTGCGCAGCGAGCGCGACGGCTGCAGGTAGGTCCGGGCCGCCTCCTGGATGTCGGCCAAGCTGACCTGCTGCACCGCCTCCAGATACGTCTGGTAGGCATTCCACTGGCCCTGATGCAGCATGCCGAGGCCGAAGATGCTGGTGCGCTGGCTGGTGCTCTGCAGGCTGATGTCGAGTGCGCCGGCGATGTAGGTCTTGGCGCGTTCCAATTCCTCCGGCGTAACCCCGTCGCTTTGAATCTCCTGCACCACGCGCTCGAATTCGCTGAGCGCCTCGGCTTCCTTCTCGGGCGTGCAGCCAATATAGAAAGCCAAGTAGCCGGGGTCGACCGGATAAGCGTCGAAGCTGGTGACCGCGTAGGCCAAGCCCCGCTTGTCCCTCAATTCCACGAACAGGCGGCCGCCCATGCCGCCGAGGATGGTATCGAGCACGTGCAGCGTGTAGCGGTTCGGGTCGCGGCCCGTGACGGTCGGAAAGCCCCAGATAATGTGCGTCTGCTGGCCTTCTACGTCGATGACCTCGGTCGCCGCCTCATTCCACGTGGGCGCCTCCGGCACCGTGGGCGCTATGGCAGCGGCAGGCTCGGAAAGCGACGTCGGTGCCAATTGATGCCAACGCGACAACACCGTTTCGGCGGTGATGTCGCCCACGACGACGTACACCGCGTTCTGCGGGCGCAGCAGGCTTTGGTGGAATGCGGCCAAGTCATCGCGCAACACCGCGGACAACCCCTCGGGCGTGCCGATGGACAGGTGGTTGTAGGGATGGGAGCCGTAGAATTTGCGCAGGAACTGCTGCATCGCGTATTGGAAGCGGTTTTCCTTCAGGGTGTCGAGATCGCGCAATTGATCGGCTTGCTCACGCGCCACTTCGACGTCTGGGAAGCTGGGCTCGGTCAGCAACTCAAGGTAGAGTTCCAGCCCATCGGCAAAAGTATCGCGCAGAAAGCGGGCGGCGAGCTGGACGGAATCGCGGTCGCTTGAGGCGCCCAGGGTGGCGCCGAGGCGGTCAAGCTCGCGTTCGATCTCGGAAGCGCTTCGCATGCTGGTGCCGCGGTCCCACGTGGCGCTGAGGAGGCGAACGATGCCTTCCTTGCCCTGCGGAGCGCTGCGTTGCCCACCGGCGAGCAAGGTGCGAATGGTAACGAGCGGCGCTTTGCGGTCGGTCTGTACGACCAGCGTGCTGCCGCCCGGCAGCGACACGACGGAGGTGTTGTCCGCGCTGCGCGGCGCCGCGGGCGCCTGCGGCGTCTCGTCCTGCCGGGTCCAGGCGAGCATGGTTTCCTGGCTTGGCAGGTCGGCGTCCGAGGGCATAAGCAGGGCGAGGTTGGCGCGCTGCGGATCGAGGAACGTCGCCGCCACCTGCTGCAGGTCGTCGTGGCTCAGCGATTCGATGGCGGCCACGTAGCGTTCGCCGTAGTTCGGGTCGCCGTACACCAGCATGTGACTGCCCAGTTGGCTGGCGATGCCCTGGTACGTTTCGCGGGCGTGCACGAAATGGCTGACGATGCGCGTTTTGGCTGCCGCCAGGTCGTGCTCGGAGATGGACAAAGCGGGTTGCCGCACGGGCTGCATCAGCCCCTGTACCACCTCGGCCACGTCGTCGGTCATGCAGGTGGCGCCGAGCAGGAAGACGCCGCGGTCGCACGGCGTGTAGTTATAGGCATACACGTCGTGGGCCAATTGGCGGCGGCGCTTGAGGGCGGTGTAGAGGGTGGAATTATAGCCCGAACCCAGCAGGTCGCTGAGCAGGTCGAGCGCCGGGACTTGTGGATCGGTGGCCTCGACCGACGGCATGGCGATTTCGACGCGCGCCAACTCGGCCCGGAAGGGGAACGCCAGCACGCGCGGCTGCGCCTGGGGGGGTTCGTCTGCACGCGGCCTGACAGGCAATGCCGTGGCCGGCACGGCGCCGAAGCGGTCCTCGACGGTGCGCAGCATGGTGTCGGAATCGAAGTCGCCGACGGCCACGAAGATCATGTTGTTGGGCACGTACCAAGTGTTGAACACGCGCAGCATGTCGTCGCGCTGGATGGGTCGCACGGTTTCCTCGAAACCGATGATCGGGCGGCGGTAGGGGTGCGTCGTGAAGGTGAGGTCGAACAGGCGTTCGGCGACTTCGTGGTCCGGGTTGTCCTTGCTGCGGCGGAATTCCTCGAGCACCACTTCCTTTTCGCGTTCCAGCTCGGTGGGATCGAAGAAGGAATGCAGAACGGCGTCGCTCAACACGTCGAAGCCGGTTTCCCAGAAACGGCTGGACAGGGTGACGTGGTAGACCGTTTCATCGTAATTCGTCCAGGCGTTCACCGAGCCGCCGGCACCCTCGATGAGGGCGGCGATTTCCCCGTTCGGAAAGCGGTCCGTGCCCTTGAACAGCATGTGCTCGAAGACGTGCGCAATGCCTGCCACGGCCGGGTCCTCGTCGGCGCTGCCGAACCGCACCCACGTCTGCAGGGCGACGACGGGTGCGCTGTGGTCTTCAAGCAGCACCACTTGCAGGCCGTTATCAAGGATGTGCACGTTGGCCCTGGGAGCGTGGTCGAGGTCGCCGTTCGTCACGGGGCGGCGGGTTGCGGATTGCATGTGCGGGAGTCCTCCTGGGGAAAGATGGTGATGGTGGAATTTCCGAACGATACCTTACTTCGGCGCCGGATACCATAACGCATCAAGGGCTTCTCACTCATCCCGGAAAAGGGCGGTGATCTTTACGGCTGGAGGCGACAAACATTGCGTAGTATAGTCGCCCGCGTTTTTGTACGATTCTGAATGGACGTGCGCCTGAAGCTATCGGATGGTTGGGGTTCATTCCGGCCGCTTCCAGGAAGCCGGCAGGGGGAAGAAGCATGGCCGAAACATTGGCAGTTGTCAGCGCCGAACAGTTTGCCGAGTTCACCATACGTATGGATCAGCGTTTCGACGGCATGCAACAACAATTCAACGGCATGCAGCAACAAGTCGATCAGCGCCTGGACGACGTGCGGCAGCAAGTCAACCAGCGTTTCGACGGCATGCAGCAACAATTCAACGGCATGCAGCAACAATTCAACGGCATGCAGCAACAAGTCGATCAACGCCTGGACGACGTGCGGCAGCAAGTCAACCAGCGTTTCGACGGCATGCAGCAACAAGTCAACGGCATGCAGCAACAAGTCGACCAGCGCCTGGACGACATGCGGCAACAAGTCGATCAGCGCTTGGACGATGTGCGGCGGCAGGTCAACCAGCGTTTCGACGGCATGCAGCAACAAGTTGACGACTCGCGGCAGCAAATCGATCAGCGTTTCGATCTGACCCACGAGAGCATCAATCATCGCCTTGAGGCCACGGACAAACGCTTTGACGATTTGCATCGGGCCGTGGCGGACATCCGGCAGACCTTGGTTGAAATGCGCACCGAATCACACGCCGACATGCGCCAGTTACGCCAGTGGCTGGTTGGACTGTGCGTCGGTTTTGTCATTGCTATCGGTGTGGCCCTGCTTAAGGGAGGCGGCTAACACCGCGTTCGGGGCAGCAACCGTTACATCACGGGAGAGAAAGGGTATGAGCGACGCCGAGAAGCTACTGATGGAAAAGGACGGGCCGATTGGCTGGATCATTTTCAACCAGCCGGAAAAGCGCAACGCCGTGAGCCAGGAAATGTGGGAACTGATGCCGGATTACGTGAAGGACCTGGCCGAAGACGATGCCATCCGGGTGGTCATCCTGCGCGGCGCCGGTGAGCAGGCGTTCGTCGCCGGGGCCGACATCTCGCAGTTCAAGGAGCGGCGCCGCAACATGGACGACGAAGCGGCCTACGGGCGCATCTCGGCGCGCGGCCAGGAAAGCCTGAAAACGCTCGAAAAGCCACTGCTGGCCATGATTCACGGCTATTGCATCGGCGGCGGCGTCAGCATCGCCATCGGCTGCGACATGCGCATCGCTGCGGACGACGCTCGCTTCGGCATTCCCGCCGCCCGCTTGGGGCTGGGCTACCATTACAATGGCATGGAGCGGCTCATGAAGCTCATCGGGCCGGCCTACACCAAGGAGATCTTCTTCACCGCGCGCACGAATTTCAGCGCCCAGGACGCCCTGCGCATGGGGCTGGTCAACCAGGTCGTCCCCAAAGACGAGCTGGAATCGTTCACCCGCGATTACGCCCTCACCATGGCCCGCAACGCCCCACTCACCCTGCGCTCCGCCAAGGCCAGCGTGGATCAATTGATACAGCCGCCCGAACAGCGCGACCTGGCCGCGCTCGACGCGCTCATCGCCGATTGCTTCAACAGCCAGGATTACCAGGAAGGCGTGCAGGCATTCACCGAGAAACGTCGCCCGCAGTTCCAGGGCCGCTGACGCATCAGGATTGACCAATTTCCCGCCAAGGGCAGGAGGGAAGCTATCATGTACAGAAAAGTGCTGGTGGCCATCGGCGGAAGCCCGTGGTCGGACGCCGCTCTGAGCTACGCCATCTCCTTGGTCGCCGCCACCGGCGCCGACTTGACGATTCTCACCGTGCTGGCCAGTCCGGTGGCCTACACCATGCCCGACGTAATGGCGTCCTCCGAGTTACTGATGGAGAGCATCGAGCGCCAGGGGCACGAACTGATTGCCCAGGCCTCGGCCAAGGCCGACGCCGCCGCGGTGCCCTACAGCGCGGTCGCCAGGTGGGGCAGCGTGCCGGAAACTATCCTGCAGACGGCGCAGGAGGGGCAGTGCGACCTCATCATCCTCGGATCGCGCGTCATCACCGGCTGGAAACGCCTCGTGATCGGGCGCACCCTGAACGCTGTCACCGCCCGCTGCGAGCAGCCCCTGCTGGTCATCAAACATCCCCCCGCCGTGGATCTCGGGCAACCCACGTGGCGTCGCCTCCTGGTGGCCACCGGCGGCTCGCCGTGGTCGGACATGGCGGTGGATCACGCCCTCAAGCTAGCGCAGGAAAACGGTTTGGAGGTCTGCATCCTGTGCGTCGACGCCAGCCGCGCCGCCGGGGCCCCCCTCGACGATAACTCCGGCGCCAAGGACATTCTCGCCAATGCCGAGGCGCGCGCCGCTGCCGCCGGCGTGACGTACGAGGCCCGTTTAGCCTACGGCAACGTCACCGAGGCCGTTCTGGAAACCGCCAGCAACCGCCAGTGCGACGCCATCGTCATGGGGTCGCGCGGCATGACCGGCCTCAAACGCCTGATGATCGGCAGCATTTCCAACGCCGTGGCAGCCAAATCCCTCCTCCCGGTGATGATCGTCAAACGCTTCCTGGCCGCCTGACTTCGACCGGTGTCAGCGGTAGTGGCAAAAAGTCTCTAAGACGGCATACTAAGATATCCTCATCCCGACCGCAGTTCGACAACCAGAAGCTCGTGCTCAAGTGGGTGCGCATGACGCGTGATTCCTTCCGCGAGATCGAGGCCAACGAAGCCGCCCACGTGCCCGACCCAGGCACGGAGGGAGAAAGCGCCTGACGTGCGCACTTGGCCCGCCATGAGAGGAAAGCTGGAGCATTGGTTGTTGGTGTTGGACGCGGCGGGCGTGGTTGTGGTCTTCGCGCTGCTGTGGAGGCTGCGCGACCAGAACGAGTCGCTGAAATCCCGGTGCGTGCGGAGGATGAAGCGAGATGACAGCGTAAGGCACACAACGAGTCAGATTACGCGGCAAGGCATGACCTTCCATAGTTTCGGACCGGTAGTCGCCTCGATGGCATGGCATGCCATGCCATGCCACCTCAACACGCAACAACCCCTGCATGACTTACCCTTGCCGCGCTGTTCGCCCACTATCAGCCCCTCGGCCCGGCCGTCTGCCCCCGCTTCGCTTCCATGTAGCTGCGTAGCACTGCATTGATGCGTGTCTGATAACCGCGCCCCTGAGACTTGAAGAAATCCAGCACATCCCTGTCGATACGTACCGAGATGGCCTGCTTCGAGGGCGGCATCACGACCCTGGCCTGCGACCGGTCGAACTCCCCTTCGTCCGGCTCCACGCCCGCGGCATCTTGCTGCCGGAGCCATTCCCAATCTGTCTTGCCCTTACTTTCGCCAACGACATACGCGTGATAGTCTCGTCGCTCACTTGTTCGTGCCCTTCTCGCGGTGATAATCCTGCGACGGCCGTTCCGGATCGTGTAAGCTACGGCGATTTCCCTGCTGTCTACGATACCGACCGCGACCCACCGCGTTTCCTCTGTGCGTCGCGACCGTGTTTCCAGAACCGGACCGTTAAAGATTCGGATGGCGTCCTCAAAGTCGATACGATGCTGTGCCAACATCATCCGTCGCTTGCTCCCGTCCCACTCGAAGACCATGGACCTTCACTCCGGCTAGCGGACATTTAAGCGTCCCCCTGATCCTTCGCCATTTGCAATTTGACCCGCCGTGGGGCAGACTGTTTTCCCTTTGCCCCCTGTTGATTCGGAACCCGTTTGACCCGCAACCTGCACCCGCTGAATAGAGAACGAACCCCATGCAACAGCCCAATGCGCCCGACACGTTCCCCAAGTTTCTCCTCGACCGCGCCGGCCGCCATGCGAAGCGCACCGCCATGCGCGAGAAGGACCTCGGTATCTGGCTGGAATACAGTTGGGGGCAAATACTCGACGAGGTGCGGGCATTGGCCTGCGGTCTGGCCGCCAAGGGCCTGCAGCGTGGCGACAAGGTGGCGATCGTCGGCGACAACCGGCCGCAACTCTACTGGGCCATGGTGGCGGCGCAGTGCCTCGGCGGGGTGCCGGTGCCGCTGTACCAGGACGCCGTGGCCGAGGAAATGCAGTTCGTCCTGGAGCACGCCGAAACGCGCTTTGCCATCGTCGAAGACCAAGAACAGGTGGACAAGCTGCTGCTCGTCAAGGAGCGCTGCCCACAGCTCGAACTGATCGTTTACGACGACCCGCGCGGGCTGCGCCACTACACCGAGCCGTTCCTGTTCGCCTTCGCGGCCATCCAAGCGGCGGGTCGCGAGTTCGACGCCCAACAGCCGGCGTTTTTCGAGGCGCAGACCGCTCTGGGCAAAGGCGACGACCTGGCCGTCATCCTCTACACCTCCGGCACCACGGGGCGACCAAAGGGCGTTATGCTGTCGTACGACAACATCGCCGTCACTTCCCGCAACGCGCTGCAGCGCGAGGGGCTGGGGGAAAGTGAGGAAATCCTGTCGTACCTGCCAATGGCATGGGTCGGCGACCACATCTTTTCATACGGACAGTTTTATTGCGGCGGCTTCACCCTCAATTGCCCGGAAAGCAGCGACACGGTGCTCACGGACCTGCACGACATCGGCCCGACCTACTTCTTTGCGCCGCCGCGCATGTGGGAAAACATTCTGACGTCGGTGATGATCCGCCTCGAAGACGCCGCCTGGATCAAGCGCAAGGTGTCTCATTTCTTCCTGCAGGTGGCGCAGCGCGTCGGCGTCCGTAAGCTCGCCAACGCCGCCGTCAATCCCCTCGACGCCTTCCTGTACCGCCTCGGCCACCTGCTGGTCTACGGCCCACTCAAGGACAACCTGGGCTTCAGCCGCATCCGCCTGGCCTACACCGCCGGCGAGGCCATCGGCTCCGAAATTTTCACCTTCTACCGCTCTCTCGGCATTAACATCAAGCAGCTTTACGGCATGACGGAGGCCAGCGTCTTCGTCTGCGTGCAGCCGGACGGTGACGTGAAACCCGACACCGTCGGCACGGTGATGCCCGAGGTGGAACTCAAGATTGCCGCCGACGGCGAGGTGATGTACCGCAGTCCGGGCGTGTTCCTGGGCTATTACAAGAACCCCGACGCCACCGCCGAGGCGCTGGAGGAGGACGGCTGGGTGCATTCGGGCGACGCCGGCTACCTGGATGATGAGGGGCACTTGAAGATCATTGACCGCGCCCGCGACGTCAGCCATCTCGACGACGGACAGGGGACCCTGTTCGCACCGCGCTACTTGGAAAACAAACTGAAATTCAGCCCCTACATCAAGGAGGCCGTCGCCTTCGGACAGGAGCGGCCCTACGTCAGCGCCTTCATCAACATCGACCTGGAGGCGGTCGGCACCTGGGCCGAGCGCCGCGGCTTGGTCTACACCAGTTACGCCGACCTGGCGGCGCGCCCGGAGGTCTACGACCTCGTGCAGGGCGAAATCGAGCGCGTCAATGCCAGCTTGGCCGCGGAGCCGCAAATGGCCGGCGCCCAGATGCAGCGCTTTTTGGTACTGCACAAGGAACTCGATCCCGACGACGGCGAGTTGACCCGCACCCGCAAGGTGCGGCGGCGCGTCATCGTCGACAAGTACGGCGAGCTCATCGAGGCCCTGTACGGCGACGATGAGGCCGTGTCGATTGAGGCGCAGGTGGTTTTCGAGGACGGCCGCACCGGCACGATGAAGGCGGACCTGCGGCTCCGCAGCGTCACCCCGCAGGCTTCGGAAACGCTGGCTCGGGTCGGCTGAAGGCAGAGGCAAACACCATGAGCAATCGAGAGAGTCTGTTAAGCGTCGAAGGCGTCAGCTTGTCGTTCGGCGCCGTGCAAGCGCTGATCGACGTCAGCATCGAGGTCTACGGCGGCGAAATCCTCGCCATCATCGGCCCGAACGGCGCCGGCAAGACCTCGCTGCTCAACGTCATCAACGGCGTCTATCGCCCCCAGCAGGGCCGCCTGGTGTTCATGGGCCGGCCCCGCCCGCGCAACCTGCGTCCGTATCACGTCGCCCGCCAAGGCGTCGCGCGCACCTTCCAAAACGTGGCGCTTTTCAAGGGCATGAGCACCCTGGACAACCTGATGACCGGGCGCGTTCTGCACATGCGCAGCGGCCTGCTGAGCCAAGCGCTTTACTGGGGCCGCGCCCTGCGCGAGGAGGAAGAACATCGGGCGTACGTCGAACGGGTGATCGACTTTCTGGAAATCGAGGCCATTCGCAAGACCCCGGTCGGGCGCCTGCCATACGGCCTGCAGAAGCGCGTCGAGCTGGGCCGCGCCCTGGCTGCCGAACCGCGCTTGCTGTTGCTCGACGAGCCCATGGCCGGCATGAACGTCGAGGAGAAGGAGGACATGTGCCGCTTCATCCTCGACATCCGCGATGAGTTTGACATCACCTGTACGCTGATCGAGCACGACATGGGCGTGGTGATGGACATCTCGGACCGCGTGGTGGTGCTCGACTACGGTCGCAAAATAGCCGACGGCTCGCCGGATGAGGTGCGCGCCAACCCCGCCGTCATCGACGCCTACCTGGGCGCAGCGCACGCTTGAGGCCGACGCCAAATTTTCCCGAGGTATCCGTTCACATGGGCTTTTTCGACACTTGGTTCATAACGCCATTCTCGGAGATCGTCACGGCGCCGATCTTTTTCTTCGAGGTCGTGCTCGGCGGGCTCACGACGGGTGTCATGTATTCGATGGTGGCGCTCGGCTTCGTGCTCATCTTCAAGGCTTCCGGCGTGTTCAATTTTTCCCAGGGCATCATGGTGCTGTTCGCCGCCCTGACGCTCGTCGGGCAGATGGAACGCGGCGTGCCGCTTTGGGTCGCGCTGCCGGTCACCATGGCAGTCATGGTGGCGCTTGCCTACGGAATCGAACGGCTGGTGCTGCGGCCGCTGGTCAATCAGGACCCCTTGACGCTACTGATGGCGACCATTGGGCTGACGTTTCTCCTCGAAGGTCTTGGCGAGTTCGTGTGGGGCAGCAACGTCAAGCGGCTCGACCTGGGCATCCCGGACGACTCCTTTGAATTCGCCGGCATGCTGCTCAACCAGTTCGAGCTGTTCGCCGCGGCGACCGCCGCGGTGCTGGTGGTGCTGCTGGCCGTGCTATCCCAGAAGACAGCCATCGGGCGGGCGCTGCGCGCCGTGGCGGACGACCATCAGGCGGCCACTGCGGTGGGCATTCCGTTACAAACGATCTGGGTGACGGTGTGGTCGGTGGCGGGATTGGTGGCGCTGGTGGCGGGCATCATGTGGGGATCAAAGAGCGGCGTGCAGTTCAGCCTGTCGCTGATCGCGCTGAAGGCCCTGCCGGTGCTGATTCTGGGCGGCATCACGTCCATTCCCGGCGCCATTATCGGCGGCCTCATCATCGGCGTCGGGGAAAAGATCGGCGAGGTCTACTGGGGGCCGGCCTTTGGCGGCGCCATCGAGAACTGGTTCGCCTACGTGCTGGCGATGGTGGTGCTGTTCTTCAGGCCGCACGGGCTGTTCGGCGAAGAGATCATCGAAAGGGTGTAAGCATGCTATATCGTGAGACCGGGCAATTCAAAACGTCGTACCGGCGGGATCAGGCCATCTTTCCGATCGTCCAGGACCGCTGGAGCGTCGCGCTGGTGCTGGTGGCAGCGTATGGGGTCGTGCCGGCCCTGGCCAACGAGTACTGGCTGCAGGCCGTGCTCATTCCCTTCCTCGTCTATGCCCTAGCCGCCATCGGCCTCAACCTGCTCACCGGCTACACCGGCCAGCTGTCCCTCGGCACCGGCGGTTTCATGGCGGTCGGCGCCTACGCCGCCTACAAATTGACCACCACCCTGCCGGACCTGAACATCGTGATCGTCTTCCTGTTTGCGGGCCTCATGGCCGCCGCGGTCGGCCTGGTATTCGGGCTGCCGAGCCTGCGCATCAAGGGGCTGTATCTGGCGGTGGCAACGCTGGCAGCGCAGTTCTTCCTCATCTGGCTATTCAACCGCGTTGCCTGGTTTTACAACTACAACCCGTCCGGCACCATCACCGCGCCGCCGCGAACCCTCCTGGGCATCATGGTGACCGGCCCCGAAGCCACCGCTGCGGTGCGCTACCTGATGGTGCTGAGCTTCGTGGTGCTCTTCGCCCTGATCGCCAAAAACCTGGTGCGCAGCGAAATTGGCCGCACCTGGATGGCCATCCGCGACATGGACGTGGCGGCGGAGATCATCGGCATCCGACCCCTGACGACCAAGCTGTCGGCGTTCGCCATCAGCTCGTTCTACTGCGGCGTCGCCGGCGCCCTGATGCTGTTCGCCTATCTCGGCAGCGTCGAAACCCTGGCCTTCGACATCACTGTATCGTTCGAGGTGCTCTTCATGGTCATCATCGGCGGCCTGGGCAGCATCCTCGGCTCCATCGTCGGGGCGGCGTTCATTACCATCCTGCCCATTTTCCTCACCAATGCTCCCCACCTCGTCGGTCTCGAAATGCCCGTCGATCTCGCCAAGGAAATGGAGGCCATCATCTTCGGCGGTTTCATCATCGCCTTCCTCATCCTCGAACCCCGCGGCCTCGCCCGCCTGTGGCAGATCAGCAAGGAAAAGCTGCGCCGCTGGCCGTTTCCGTATTGATCACCGGACAGCCTTCGGGTAGCACCTCCCCTGCTCCAAGTTGGTATCCAGAAGAAGATAACCACTCATGCGTCCACTTTCGTGGCGACTGGGGACTTCAAGGTTCGCACCGCGCGGCGTGTTTTCGACCAGCCACCGGCCAAACGGCTTGCGAGGCGTCTCACGCTCAGCCCACGTTTGTCCAAGCACCACAACACAAGCACCACAACAAAGGACTTCCGCCGGCAACACCGTGAGCGAAAGCGACCTGCGCGGCTTTGCCGGCGCGATCAATGAGCCCGTCATCCCGCGCCGTCCAACGTCACCGCAGCGGCCCGGGCAACCTCCCGGCCCTGCCGAATCGCATAGTTCGTGCCCCGGTCCTCTGGATAGATCTGGGCCATGGTCGCCAGGAACAGGTTCGCCAGGGGCGTGCGCGTATCGGGGATCAGCCGGCGGTAGCCGCGCTCCACGACGGGCTGCGCGTGGGGGGCGCGCCAGACGTGGGCGGCGAGAATCCGGTCGCCCATCAGGTCGGGAAACATCCGCCGCAGGTGTTCGAGCGTGAACGCAGCCGCTTCCTCGTCCGGCATCCGCCAGAGCGCGTCGCTCTCGGGCGATAGCGGGGCAGGTACACGATGTGCCGCCCGGCATAGGTCGAGGCCGGCTCGAAGTTGGTATGCTCAATGACGCCCACGGAGGGGAAACCGGGGTCGTCGACGTTCAGCCAGTAGAGGTCCGACAGGCTGCGGTCGAGCTCGAGTACGACGCAGAGATTGGCCAGATAGCGGATGCGCCGCAGGCCGTCCACCCAATCGCCCGGCGTGAGGCGACACGAGGTCGGCGACGATGGGCAGCGCCGGCGTCACGATCACGGCGGCGGTGGCCAGCGTTGCCTCGGGCGTGACCACCCCGCCCGGCGTCAGCAGAGCGGAGATGTCGACTCGTTGGTGCGAGACGAAAAAATCGTATGCGAAGCTGTGCCACGCAGGCCGCGGGTGTCCAATCATCCTTCCTGCAAGATCATAATCCACCGCTCGCTCTCTCCCGGCAAACACACGGTAGGGTATGAGGTTAGGCTCAGGACCTATAAAAGGCTTATCATTGAGCACGCAGGATTCAACACCGTAACTCCATCAGGAGGTTCCTCATGCCCGAACCCTACTTCTGTGCTATCCGACTCGCAATTTGCCCGACTTCAACCCCTGCTGCTGGGCAAGGTGCGTGGCGTCCCACGGGCCGATGACCGAAAGGTCATCAGCGGCATCATCCACGTCATCCGATACGGGCTGATGTGGCGTGCGCGCCCGCCGGCTACGGTCCCCACAAGACGCTCTACAACCGCTTCGCGCACTGGAGCAGGGCCGGTTGTGTTCGACCGTATCTTTCAAGCCTGGCCTCAGAAAGCACCGCCACTGAGACCGTCATGATCGATAAGCACGCATCGGGGGGCGCATCGTACCGCAGCCAGCTTGCTGAAAAAGGGGGGCTTTCGCGCTGCATCGGACGCACCCGAGGCGGGCTCAACTCGAAACTCCACGCGGTCTGCGGCGGCAATGGCAGCAACCGGTTGCGCAAGGCTCTCAGCGAGCTTGGGTATCACGCCCTGCATTCCGGGCCGCGCCAAGCGCAAAGAGCCCATCATCTACGACACCGAGTTGTACAAGCGCCGCAACCTCATCGAGCGTCTGTTTGGCAGGCTCAAGGATTGGCGCTGCATCGCCACCGGTACGACCGCTGTGCGCATACGTTCTTCAGTGCCATCTGCATAGCTGCCACGGTTAGTTTCTGGTTATGAGTCCTGAGCCTAGGCAAGTGCCAAGCGAGAACTCACCACATGAATCATCACGGTGTCGCTCACGTCCGTCTTCTCAAAACGCATCGCAAGACGACGAAACTGCTTCAGGTTACAAAAGAAATGCTCCACCAGATGACGCCACTTGTACATCTCCACGTCGTATTCAATGGCCTCAACGCGATTCGACCTGGGTGCAATCACCGCCATCGCACCACGCTCTTCCAACTCCTCGCGCAAGGCGTTGCTGGCGTAAGCCCGGTCTGCAATCAGCGTCTCGAACTCGACGCCATCAAGCAAGGGATCAACGCCAATCAAATCATGGCGCTGACCCGGCAACAACACAAAGTTCACCAAGTTGCCCAGCGCGTCGCCCCTCACACTGATCTTCGTGCTTGGACCGCCCCGCGAGCGACCGATGGCTTGGCTGGAGGTTCCCCTTTTGCCCCGGCGCCGTGTTGGTGGAGGCGCACGATGGTGCCGTCGATGAGCACGTACCTCGAAGTCGGCGTCAGCCGACAAGACCTTGAACACACGCTCGAAAACCCCCTTCTGTGCCCATCTTCGGAAGCGTTGGAACACCGAGTTCCACAGCCCGAGCTCGTCGGGCAAGTCGCGCCCCGGTGCCCCGGTGCGAGCCATCCACAAAACGGCTTCAAAGACCTCCCGATTGTCTCTTGCGGATCGTCCGGGGTCTCGCCGTCCTTCCCAAGTGACAGGGACGCCACACGCGCCCATTGCGAGTCGCTGAGGACTCTTCGCCCCATGGTCCACCGCCACCTGGCTGGTATGGATTGAGGTTGAATTCTCCCTATTACAGCCGAGGGGCTGTATGAACGTCAACAGGCCCTAATCCAACCTACAGAGCTTATTCGGAAAAACATGACGGAGCTAAAATGCCCTAACCGCTTTCTGCCTCAGTTGCAGGCAGGGTCACGAACAGATCGTCGCCCTGCACGGCGAGCGGGTAGGTGGGCACCGGCGGCGCCTTGGGGATATTGACGCAAACGCCGTCGCGCAGGTTGAAACGCCAAGCATGCCACAGGCACATGATGGTGCCGTTTTGCAACGGCCCCTCGCTCAGCGGCGCTCCAGCATGCGGGCACACGTCTTCCAAGGCGAAGAATTCGCCGCCGTGCCGGAACACGGCGATGAAGCGCTTGCCGACCCTGAACTCCCGCCCGGCGCCTTCCGGCACCTCGTGCACGCTGGCCAAACGAACGGTCGTGCCGGACTGTGGATGCGACATTCCAAAATCCCTTCGTCAGAAAACGAAATGGCGCACCACCTTCACGAGGAAGCTGATGGCCAAGTACGTGACCAGCATGATGTTGAGCCAGGTAATTTTGCGGTCGAAGCGCTGCATCCGGGCCTTGTACGCCGGCGATTGGGACAACATGAAGCGATGCGCGAGATAGAGCACAACGAAAAAGGCGAGCATCTTCATGTGTCGGTCCCCCAATCACGGGTTTGGCGTTATTCGGCCCGAAAATACTCCGCCTCCGGGTGATGCAGCACAAGTGCCGACACCGACGCCTCTGGATCCATCATGAAGCCGTCGGTCAGCTGCACGCCGATGGCCTCCGGGCGCAGCAGGCGAAACAGCTTGTGCTGATCCTCCAGGTCCGGGCAGGCGGGGTAGCCGAACGACACCCGCAGGCCACGATACGCCGCCCGGAAACGGTCGCGCATGGTCATTTCCGGCGGGTCGGGGAAGTCCCACCAAGCCCTCAGATCCTGGTGCAGTTTCTCAGCGTAGGCCTCGGCCAGCTCAATGGCGATGGCCTGGACGGCGTGGGAACGCACGTAGGCGCCGGCGTCTTTGTACATGGCTGCAAGGTCGCGCACGCCCAGTCCGCAGGTGACGACGAAAAAAGCGACTGAATCCATGTCGCCCGACTCGATGGGCCGCACGAAGTCGGCCAAGCAGAGATGCTTGCCGCCGCTTTGGCGCGGGAACGTGAACCGCTCAATCAACTTGGCGGGGTTGTCCGGGTCGTAGATAAGCACTGAATCGCCTTTGGCCTGTGCCGGAAAGTAGCGGCACACGGCGTGCGCGCTGACCAGCTGGGCGCCTACCACCTCTTGGAATACCGCGTCGATGCGCTCTTTCATGGCGATGGCCTTGGGGTCTCCCTGCGCGAAGCGTTTCTGCACGTTTCCGTGCAGGCCCATGTGCTTGCCGTAGAGCATCTGCGGGTTCAGATAGGGCCACAAATAGTCGAGCGACAAGTCGCGGAACACTAGGCGTTCGAACGTCGGCACGCCGGGCAACGGTACGTCGGTGCGCACCGCTGAGCGCTGGGCACGACTGGCCGCGACAGGGGCGCGCTGCGGTTCGGCATCGCTGGCGCGGCGGCGTAACGCCTGCTGTTCCGCTTGCACCCGCGCCACGAGGTCTTCGCGCTGGGAATCCTTGCTGAGCTGGTTGGCGAGGTCGAGACCCTGCATGGCGTCCTTGGCGTACAGCACCGGCGCACCGTCGTACGCGGGGGCGATCTTCAGCGCCGTGAAGCGGTTCGACAGCGCCGCGCCACCCACCAGGATGGGCGCCGTGACGCCGGCTTCGCGCAGGTCCTGCGCCGTCAACACCATCTGTTGGGCCGATTTGACCAACAGCCCGGACAAGCCGATGGTGTCCGGCTGCTCGGCGCGGTACGCCTCGATCAACTGCTGCGGCAACACCTTGATGCCCAGGTTGATGACCTCAAAGCCGTTGTTACTCAGCACGATGTCCACCAGGTTCTTGCCGATGTCGTGCACGTCGCCCTTGACGGTGGCCAGGATAATTTTGCCCTTCAAGCTGCTCTCACCCTTTTCCATGTAGGGTTCGAGGTAGGCCACCGCCGCCTTCATTACTTCGGCGCTGAGCAACACCTCGGCGACGATCAATTCGTTGTTGTTGAACAGCCGCCCTACCTCCGTCATGCCGTCCATCAGCGGGCCGTTGATAATCTCCATGGCAGCATGCTGCTGCAGGGCCTGCTCCAAGTCGGCAAACAGGCCGTCCTTGCTTCCTTCCACCACGTAGGACGGGAGCCGCTGCTCCAAGGGCAGGGTGACCATCGGCTTGCGGACGGCGGACTTCTTACCTCGATAAAATCCGCTGAATGCCCCGATGGGGTCGTCGCCGCGCCAAAACAACAGATCCTCGGCAAGCCGCCGTTCTTCCTCCGAAATGGAGGCATAGCGCTCGAGTCGTTCCGAGTTGACGATGGCATAATCCAGGCCAGCGCGGGTGCAGTGGTATAGAAATACGGCGTTCAGTACCTCGCGTCCAGCGTTGGGCAGGCCGAACGAGACGTTGGAAATACCCAAGATGGTGCTGCACAGGGGGAAGCGTTCCTTGATCGCCTGGACGCCGGCGATGGTCTCGGCGGCTGAGCCGATGTAGTTTTCGTCGCCGGTGCCGACCGGGAAGACGAGCGGGTCGAAGATGATGTCCCGTGGCGACAGGCCGTATTTGCCGGTGAGCAAGTCGTAAGCGCGTTGGGCGATGGCCAGTTTACGTTCGCGGATGACGCCCATGCCCTGCACCGGGTCCTCGTCGATGCAACCGACCACCACCGCGGCGCCGTATGTACGCAGCAACGGCACGATGGCGGCAAAGCGCTCCTCGCCGTCTTCGAGGTTGATCGAGTTGACGATGGCCTTGCCGGGCGAGTGCTTGAGGGCCAGTTCCACGACCTGAGTCTCGGTGGAATCGATCATCAGCGGCACGCGCATCTTGCCGGCGACGAATTTCAGGAAGTGCTGCATATCGGCGTATTCGTCACGGTCTGGATTGGCCAGGCAAATGTCTACTACTTGTGCGCCACCCTTGATCTGGGCGCGGCCGATGTCGGCAGCGCGCTCGAACTCGCCGGCGCTGATCAGGTCGCGAAAACGCTTGGAGCCGATGACGTTGGTGCGCTCGCCGACGATGACCGGGCGGTTGTCGGCTTCCAGGGACAGGTAATCCAGGCCCGAGACGGCCACCACCGTGCGGCCCGCAGGCGGCTGCGGGCGTTTGTTTCGCGCCATGTCGGCCAGCACTTCAATGTGTTGCGGCGTGGTGCCGCAGCAACCGCCGGCGACATGCAGCCAGCCGTTGTCGATGAAGCGTTCGAGCTGCGTGGCGAGTGAGGTCGGCGTCTCGTGGTAGTGCCCCTCTTCGTCCGGCAGGCCGGCATTGGGATGGCAACTGATGGGAATGGATGACAGGGCGGCGAGGCTGCGCAGATGATCGGTCATGAACTCCGGGCCGGTGGCGCAGTTAAGCCCGATGGACAACGGTTCGCAGTGCGCGATGGAGGTGTAGAGCGCTTCGACGTTCTGGCCGCCGAGCATGGTGCCCATGGGCTCGATGGTCACCGAAATCATCACGGGCACTTGGCGTCCGGCCTCCTGCATGGCGCGGCGGGCGCCCATGACCGTCGCCTTGAGGTTCAGCGTGTCCTGTGCCGTTTCGATGAGCAGCAGGTCGATACCGCCCTCCAGCAGCCCCAGGGTCTGCTCGCGGAAAGCGTCAATGACCTCGTCGAACGTCACGCCGCCGGTAACGGTGATGGTCTTGGTCTGCGGTCCCAGCGATCCGGCGGCAAAGCGCGGCTTGTCCGACGTGTTGTGTGCGGCGACGGCTTCTCGCGCCAGGCGCGCCGCCGCGGCGTTAATGGCATGCACCTGATGTTGCAGGTTGTATTCGGAAAGCACGATGCGTGTGCCGCCGAAGGTGTTGGTGCAGATAATGTCGGCGCCGGCTTGCAGGTAGGCGCCGTGGATGTCGCGGAGCACGTCGGGCCGCGTGAGGTTCAGATGTTCGTAGCAACCTTCGTGGTCAGGGCCGCCGAAATCGGCAGCCGTGAGCGGCTTGGCTTGCAGGAAAGTCCCCATCGCACCGTCCAGAACCAGGACGCGCTCTTTCAATAACTCCTGAATATTCATGCTAAACTCGTTTTCTCCATCGCATTAAGGGGCAGATTAACTTTCAACTGTAACAAAAACCTGACGGGGTAACAAAAAACGCGAGCGTTCGGTAGTGCCTGTTGACATTTACGCGATCGACACGAAGAGGGGGGTTGTGAGTGATCCCGCCCTTGTTCTGGACGGTTTCAGAAGTCGTCTTGTGGCCTCATCGCCACGTTTCCATGCCTGGGAGCGCGGGCTTCCAGCCCGCTAAGCGGAACCCTGCGGGCAAGATGACGCTCCCAGAGAGGCATCGCCATTTACAACCTCCCTCCAAGACCAGCAGGGCGCTGATTTCTGGCATCTCCATTGATGCCCGTGCCAAGCCGGCGACTCATACGACCGTAGAGTTGCTCTTATGAATGTCAACAGGCCTTGGTGCCTCGGTTTGAAATTGTCGGCTGATACCTGTCTGCGTGCGGTCACGCACAGGCAGGCGTCCCCCCTCCCTGGCGGGAGAGGGTTGGGGTGAGGGCGTTCGTTTTCCCCGCGATGGGCTTTGGGGATGCCGAAGGAACGGATCAACGGATTTTTCATGTATTACGAGGTTGCCGGGGCGGGCGTGCCGTTTCTGTTTGTGCACGGCGGTCTGGGCGGCGGCAGGGGCAGTGCGGTGTTCCGGCAGAATCACATGGCCGAGTTGGCACAGCACGCCACGGTCATTGTTTTTGACCGCCGCGCCGCGGGGCAGTCGGAGGCGCCGGCGGCCGGCTACGGGTTCGCTTGCTTCGTCGCCGACATCATGGCGCTGTTGGATCATTTGGGGCACCCTCGGGCCGTGCTCATGGGCACTTCGGCTGGTGGGCCGCAGGTGCTGCAGTGCGCGCTTGACCACCCGCAGCGGGTTATGGGCCTGGTGCTCAGTAGCACGGCCTCGCAGACGGTGCGGGTGCCGCCGGAACTGGCTTCTCTGACCACCTATCTGGGTACGACCGCGCTGTCCGACCTGCGGAATATCCTCGGTCAGGCCTCGGGCGGAGCCGTTGGTGGCATCTTGCAGACTTACCTGGCCTATCACCTGCACGGCGACCCGATTGCCAGCCGTCTGGGCGAGATCGAGGCGCCGGCGCTCGTCCTGCACGGCACGGCGGACGAAGAAGTGGCGTTTATGGAAGGCCGCCGATTGCACGCCGGACTGCGGAATGCCTCGCTGGTGAGCTTCGAGAGCGGCGGGCACGGCATCATGACCAGCCACGCCGTCACCTTCCGCCAAGCGATCCTCGACTTCCTCGCGGGCTTGCCGCCTTATTTGAACCCGACCGGCGTTTGACTTGTCGTGGTGTTATGCGTACAACCAAGCTCTATTTTCGGAATCTACTGTTCACTGGAGGAGCATGCCAATGCGGTTCGTCATGTGTGGTGCGGGGGCGATTGGTGGGGTGTTGGGCGGCCAACTCGCCAAGGCCGGTTTCGAGGTCATCTTCATCGACAAAATTGCCGAGCACGTCGCGGCGCTCAACGAGCATGGTTTGCAACTCAAGGGGGTGCTCGGCAACCACACCGTGCCGGTCACCGCCGTCATGCAGGCCAGCGACATCGACTTTCGGCCCGACGACGCGGTATTCATGTCCGTCAAGTCGTTCCACTGCGACGCCGCCTGCGCCGAGTTGCGCCGCGCCACACCGCTGGAACTGCCCATCTTTTGTTCTCAGAATGGGGTTGCCAACGAAACCACCGCGGGGCGGCACTTCAAGAACATCAACGGCGTCATGGTGCTGATTGGAGCGAAGCGTTTGCACCCCGGTGAGGTTGTGCACACCGGCAACGGCCCGGTTGGCGTCGGCACCTATCCCGAGGGTCTCAGCCAAGTGGCCCGTGACGTGGCAGCCGCTCTGGAAAAGACCGACCTGCCGGTTTACGCCACCAAGCGCATTGCCCAGGCCAAGTGGAACAAGATGCTCATCAACCTCAACAACGCTACTATGGGACTGACCGGACTGGCCAGCCAGGAGGCGCGCGCCGACGGCGAGGCGCGTTTGTGGATGGCCGACGTGTGGGAAGAGGGCGCCCGCGTGCTTCAAGCGGCCGGCATTGCCTACGAAGGCCCGCCCGGCATGGGAGCGATCGAGGACCGCATTGCCGAGTTGCGCAATTCCGAGTTCAAGCCCGAGGTGCCGGTGGAGGACGAATTCAAGGGCCGCGCCTCGTTGTGGCAGGACCTCTATCACCAGCGCGGCGAGGTGGAAGCCGATTACTTCAACGGCGAAATTGTCGAACTCGGCCGCCGCTACAACGTGCCGACGCCATACAGCAGCCTGATGTTGGATCTGATCAAGGATATGGCGGCGCAGCGTGAAAAGCCGGGCAAGTACACCATCAGCGACCTGCGCCAGCGGTTGTAATACGACGATGGACTGACCCGCTCTTACCTTGGAATGATCGGCAGCAAGATGTGCGACGGATACCGCGAATCATGGAATACGGTTTGACTCGCAGTTTGGAAGTGACTGCTGGTCGCTTGGTCATCGCCGGTGTTGAGGTTGCGGTCGAAGCGCGGGAAGTTGCTGGAAGAAATCTCCACTCGGATGCGGTGCCCCGGTTGGAATACGTGACTGGTGGCCCACAGGTCGATGGGGAATTCAGTGATGGTATCGGGTTGCAACAGGGTGGGGCGGGTGCGGGAGGCGCGGTAACGGCCGCGGAGGACGCCGTCCGCCAGGTTGCGGGCGTAGCCGTCGGGCCGTACGTCGACCAGTTTAGCGGTGAAGTCGGTGTCCGGCGCGCTGGTGGCGGCGAAGAGGGTCACGGTGACGGGGCCGGTCACCTCCAGCGGCTCGCTTAACGGTTCGCCCGTGTAGACCAGAACGTCCTGGCGCGCTTCCACGTCACGCTGGTCCTGTACGCCGACGGGAATAATCAGCGTATTGCCGCCGCGGGTCGGCACTGGGTCATTGGGGTCATACACGAAGCGGTCCGGCGGTTCCTCGGCGGGTAGTTCCGCGCTCAGTCTGCCATCGCCGGCGGCGCTGTTGGCCTGCCCTTGGCTGTGGAAGTAACAGGGTGTGTAGCGGGTACGCGCCAGCGGCCAGTCGTCCTCGTCCCGCCAGACGTTTTCACCCATCACGAAGAGCTTCACCGGCGGTTCGTCGGTCGCGCCCGTGTCGAGGCCTTTCAGCCAATGATCGAACCAGCGTAGTTGCGTCTCGTGCAACTCGATTTTGGCGTTGTCGCCGAAGTCGATGTCGCCGGTGCCGCCCGACGTGGGGCTGGTGTAGGGGAACAGGTGCGCCCAGGGGCCGACGAGCAGCTTTTGGCGCTGGCGCGCCGTTTCGCCCATGGCGTGCTCGCGCAGGCCGCGGAACGCCGCCAGACCGCCGCGCAGGAAGATGTCGTACCAGGAGGTGACGTGATACATCGGGATGTTGACGTTGTGCAGTTGCCGTTCCAGGTTGATGGCCCACCAGTAGGGGCCGTCGTCGGGATGGCGCAGGTACTCGCCGAGGTAGCGGGCCACCGGCTTGAGGAAGTCGTCCCAGACCGTCAGCGGCAGGCGGCGATAGGCTTCCTCGGTGAGGGGCTGGGCGAATGGTATGGCGGGTGCCGTGAGGTCCCGTTCCAGGGCCGGCAGCAGCGATTCCGCCAGCCCTTGGCGAGCAAGCGAGTCGCGGGCCATCAGAATGGCATAGGGAATCTGCCAGCCGAATTCGAAGGCGCCGCCGCTGTGGTAGACCCAGCTCTGATGAAAATCGGCGGACGCGGACACCGGGAACGCCGTCTTCAGGTGCGGCGGGCGGGTCGGCACCAGCAGGTACTGCGTGGCGCCGAGGTAGGACTGCCCCATAGTGCCGACGTTGCCGTCTGACCACGGCAGGGCGGCGGCCCATTCCACCGCGTCGTAGCCGTCCTGGGCTTCCCAGATGAGTGGGTAGTATTCATCACCCTCTGAGGCGAAACGGCCCCGCGTGTCCTGGTAGATCACCATGTAGCCGCGTTCGACGAAGTAGTCTATTTCGCCGGGCCGCTGGCGGCCGCTCTTGTCGTAGGGCAGGCGCGAAAGCAGCACGGGGAAGCGGCCGTCGGCGCCCGGGCGATACACGTCGGCGCGCAGCGTGACGCCGTCGCGGGTTTGGAACGGCACGTCTTTATCGACGACGACGCGGTATTGTGGCTGGCTGCCTTGCGCCATGGGAGCTTCCTCCATGAAAGAGCCTGAGAATCAAGTGATGAGCCAACGAGGGTAAATTCTTCAGCGGCGCAATTCAAGTGGCTTGTCCGGGGTGCTGAGGGTGGCGTTAGGCACCCGGAACGGGCCGGTTGACACCACCCAACCCAGCGCGTAAGGTGCCGCCGTTTCGCAACGTTGGGCCGTGCACATGACGAACAAGGTTTGCCGAGAGGGGGCATGGGATGAAGGGATGGAGGAACATCAAGGCGACTGCGTTGCTGCTGGCGTGTTTGGTGGTCGGTGGCGGCTGGGTTTCGCAGGTGGCGGCCGAGAATCGCACCAAGCCGATTGTGTGGCGGCTGCAGAGCACTTGGCCGACGGGCAACCTGCTGCACAAATCGATCCAGCGTTTGGCGGAAACGGTTGAGGAGATGTCCGGCGGACGGCTCCGCTGGGAGGTCATGCCGGCGGGCGCCATTGTCGGGGCGTTCGAGGTTCTGGACGCCGTGCACCGGGGCCTCATCGATGCCGCGCATGCCTGGCCGGGTTATTGGGCCGGCAAACATCCTGCCGCTGGTCTGTACGGCCCGCCGCCGGGTGGCCCGTTCGGTCTCGGGCGCGAGGAATTCATCGCTTGGCTGTTCGCCGACGAGGGCGCGAGTCTCTACAACGAGCTGTTGCAGAAGGAACTCGGTCTGGATGTCGTCGCCCTTTTCACCACCGGCCTGCCGTATTGGGAGGCGTTTGGCTGGGTGCGCAAGCCGTTTACCAGTTTGGATGAGTTGCGGCAGTTGAAGTACCGCACCTCCGGCCTTGGCATGGAAATGATGCAGAACATGGGCGTGTCGGTGGTGACGCTGCCCGGCGCCGAGGTGTTGCCGGCCTTGGAGCGCGGCGCCGTGGACGGGGCCGAGTGGGCCATTCCCAGCCACGACATCCTCATCGGCTTCCACAACGTCACCAAGTACTACTACATGCCCGACCTGCGACAGCCCGCTTCACTCCAGGACTTGTTGATCAACACCACCGTCTGGGAGGCGTTACCGGACGACCTCAAGGCCATCGTCAAATCCGCCTGCTTGGCTGAAATCATCCGCATGGCGGCGTTCAGCGTCGATATGGAAAGCAAGGCCGTGGCAGAACTAACCGGCAGGTACGGCGTTGAGATCATGAAGACACCGGACGACGTGTTGAAGGCCGAATTGGAGGCGATGGACAAGGTGTTCGAGGTGGAATCTGCCAAGAATCCCTTTTTCGCCAAGGTGCTCGAGTCGCAGCGCGAGTTCGCTGAGCGCGCCGTGCCGCACGCCCGCCGTCTGCGGCCGCCTATGGAGATCGTCGTGCCGCATTATTGGGGAAAGTAGAAGTACGGACGATTGAGGGCGCGGGCGCTCATCGAGTACCCTTTGAGGCGTCCGTCGGATCCGGTAACTCAGCGGGAGAATGTGAGATGGCCTTTACCGTGCGGGATTTTCACGACCTCGTCGAGCTCCTTCAGCAGCAGCCCGACTGGCGTGTCGAGCTCCGCCGTCTGGTGTTGAGCGAGGAGTTGCTGACACTGCCGCAATTGGTACGCGACCTTGCTGAATCCCAGCAGCGGGTGGAGCAACGCCTCAGCCGGTTGGAGCAGATTGTTGCCGAGTTGGCTGAGGGTCAGCGCCGGACCGAGCAGCGCGTTGCCGAACTGCACGAGGCTCAGATCAAGACGGAGCAGCGCGTTGCCGAGCTGGTCGAGGCTCAGACCAAGACGGAGCAACGTATTGCCGAGCTGGGCGAGGCTCAGACCAAGACGGAGCAGCGATTGGGCCGCATCGAAATCGACCACGGCAGTTTCAAAGGATTTCTTCTGGAGGAGCGCCATCGCCAACGCCCCTTCCTCTTTTTCCGATCACTCGTTCGGAAACCGCGTGTTCTTTTCGAGAGGGGGCTGGATGATCTGCTCGATGAGCCCGTTGCGCGTGGTATCTTGTCTCAGGCGCAAGCCGACGACGTCGTGCGAGCCGATGTTGTGGTGCAGGGTCGGCTGACTACCGATCGCTCCGAGGTTTACCTGGTGGTAGAGGTGTCTTGGGGCGTCGGCATCAGCGATGTGGAACGCGCCGCGCGGCGCGCCAGGCTGCTGGCCCGGGCGGGCGTCGCAACGATGCCGGTCGTATCGGGCAATGGCATCACGCCTGAGGCTGTCGACAGGTGTCGAGAAATGCAGGTGTGGCAATTGATCGATGGCCGCATCGTGGAGCTGACGTCGTAACCTTTTAACTGGCCCCAATGTCGTTATTCCGAGTCCCGTTCGCAGTCCCCGTTGCTATCCCGCATGGTGTTCGTCCCCGTTCGCGTGAAATCCGCCTGCTCCTCTCTCCCCGCCGCGTACTGGGGGTCTTCAGGAAACGAGCCCTGAATCGTTGCGAGCACCATGGCGTCGTGGCCGTCGCTGCCCGGCGTGGTGATGTCGTACGAACCGAATATGCGAATCGTCGTTGCGTATGGCACGGTCCCGATTTGGAAAATCCACTCGAATTGCTTGTCCGCCCCGTAGATGGCCTGCATTCGCATCGAGCGGCTGTAGCGGCACATCCAGCTTCCGACCAGCCATTTCTGTAAATCCGCGGTCAGTTCAGGGTTGGCGTCTTGCGCGTAGGCCGGAGGTGCAGCCGCCAGGCTCGCAAGGATGGCCAAGATGATCGCCAGGACGAATAAGCGCATGGGTTTCTCCTTCAGAGGTGCAGGGTCTGTTCAGTGGGACGGGGTGCGTTTCCCTTAGGACTATTGGCCGCCATTATATCCGTGCACCCCGGGAAAGTAACGGATCCGCCGGATCAGCGCCGCCGTCGAGCGGCGTCAGAAACGAAGACACTTTTTTCGGTTGACCTCCCGCATTGCCTTCCGTACCATTGCCCCCCTTCCAGGATTGTGCCATGCCGGTGTCACGGCAAGGCATAACGTATTTTTCTCAACCAAGTAAGGAGTAGGCCATGAACCGTATGTTGACGAAGCTCACGGGCGTGGGCGTCGCGCTGGCGCTCTGCTTGATGGGAACCACCTCATGGGTCAATGCACAGAATGATCTGGCGGTGACGGATTCAATGTTGCTGTCCGACCCGGCAGCGTCTTGGCTGCACACCAACGGCAATCTCGCCGGCCATCGCTACAGCGTGCTCACGCAGCTGAACGCTTCCAACGCCGATCAACTCAACGTCGCCTGGATTTTCTCGCCGGGCGGCGAGACCGATGCGCAGAATACGCCGCTGTACCACGACGGTCTGGTGTATTTCACGCAGGACAACACCGTCTTCGCGATTGACGCCCGGTCCGGCCGGCGGATCTGGAAGTACGAGCACGAGCTGCCTGAGACGTTTGGCGGCTACAACGTCGATTTCATTACCGGTAAGCACCGCGGCGTGGCCATCTTGGGGAATCACATTTACTTCCTGTCGAATGACACCAAGTTGCACGCCATTCACTACAAGACGGGCGAGCTGAAGTTCGTCAAACAATACCTGCATTATCCCGAGGCTTTCGACAAAGCTGAGGACGGGGATTCCAATGGCTACGCCACCACCGTGGGTCCCATGGCCATTCCTGGGGGTCAGATTATCGTTCCCCTCAACGCCACCGACTTCGGCGGCCTGCCGGGTTGGGTCTATGGCGTCAACCCCGAAGACGGTGAAGTGCTCTGGGAATGCAACATGATTCCCGGTCCCGGCGAGCCCGGTTATGAAAGCTGGCCCGGCGATAGTGCCGAGTTCGGTGGTGCGGGTCCCTGGATCACCGGCTCCTGGGATCCCGACTTGAAAATGTATTACACCGGCACGGCCAACGCTTATCCATGGAATCCCAAGACCCGCGGCGGCGGCGAGATGGACAACTTGGGCGCTGCCAGCGTGGTGGCGTGCAGCACCGATACCGGCAAGGCGGCGTGGCGTTACGTGGCAGTTCCCGGCGACCCGTGGGACTTCGACGTGCCCCAGACTCCTATGATTATCAACATTGACGGTCGCAAGACCGTCGTGCATCCGAACAAGACCGGCTTCATCCACTACCTGGATGCGGCCACCGGCGAGTTCCTGCGCGCCCCGGCGTTTGTCGACAGGCTGAACTGGATCCAGGGCTACGACGTCGAAGGCCGCCCGGTTGGCCAGATAGACCTTCCGGTTGAAGGCGGCGACGCGGTAGAGGTGTGGCCGAGCCTGTTCGGCGGCGTCAACATGTATCCCAATGCCTACAACCCGCTGACCGGGAACCTGTATCTGGCGGCGACCAATGCGGGTATGGATTACAAGTTTGAGGAGATCAAGGTCATTGCCAACGTGCGTCACTTCGGCGCCTCGGTGGAATTCATCTGGGGTTACGAGGTGGAGTTGGCGATCGACGTGAAGACCGGTGCCGAGGTATGGCGCGATCAGAAGGGCAAGTGGGGTTATGCAGGCGGCATGCTGACGACGGCCGGCAACCTGGTGTTCTACACCAGTCAGGCGGGCGTCTTCCATGCCACGAATGCCACCACGGGCGAGATTCTCTACACCTTCAACCTCGGTGTGACGCCAAAGGCCGGCCCCATCACTTACATGCTGGACGGCAAGCAGTACGTCGTGCAGCCGGTCGGCGGTGTGCCGGGCTGGGATTTCCAAGAGCATCACTTGGAACACGGCAGCATGGTGGTGGCGTTCAGTCGCTGAACCTGATTCGGTCCATGACGTGATGAGAGGTGCCAAGGCACGTACGATTTGTCGTGCGTGCCTTGGTTCGTTGTGGAGAGAAAAACAAGGGCGTGGCGATGCGGCGTGCAGTTCAAGTGGCAACGGTAGTTATGGTGGTTATGGGTTGCCTGGCGTTTGATGCGGGGCTCATAGCGCAACGTTTGGCGCACACCGAGTCGGAGGTGCCGGCGACCAATCCTTTTTCCGGAGATGAGAAGGCGATTAAAGAAGGCAGGTCCTGGTTTATGGCGGTGTGCGCCCCGTGTCACGGCCCCCGCGCCAACGGCGCAGCCGAGCGGGGTCCAAGCGGCGCTGATTTGCGGGTATTCAAAAGGGGTTTTGAGCAATTCGTCCACATCGTCAAGAATGGTCGCGAAGTGGGCCGTATCGGTAAGATGCCCGGTTGGGGTAAAGTGTTGTCCGACGAGCTTATATTCCAAATTGGCGCGTTTCTCGAAACTCTGGCAATAGAGGGCGCTTATTGGGGAGAATCCCAGACCAAGCCGTGACGCAAGAAGGAACAAAGAAAAAAGGCGCCCGCGGACATCTGTGGGCGCCTTTTTTCGTCTTGCCGTGCGCGGCTGCAAAGTGTCGTTCAGTCAGTCGATGATTTGCAGATTGGGTCTGCCTGGAGAAATGCCGAGGGACGGAATTGAACCGCCGACACGAGGATTTTCAGTCCTCTGCTCTACCGACTGAGCTACCTCGGCATGGGATGACGTCCATTGTAACCGCCCCCGGCGGGGTGTGCCGGAGGCGGAAAAACCGGAAGCGACACGCCGCCTAAGCGGATTGAAGGCTGGCGATGGCGTCGAAAATCTCGTCGTTTTCGGGGAATCGGAAGGTCTTGAGCTTGGAAAAAACGAGCTTGCCATCCACCCGGACTTCAAAGGCGCCGCCACTGCCCTCGATCAGGGTGGCTACGTGGTCGAATTTATCTTTGATTGCGCTCTGCAAACTTGCAGCATCGGGCAAGTAGTTTCATTCGCCGCAGTATTCAATAGAGATGTCCACCTTGGACCTCCTCAGCAAAAATCGGTTGCCGCGTCAGGGTAACAAAGGCCAAATTCTAGCCATTTCGACGGGTAGCGTCAAGCCGATCTGAGGGTTTGAAGCCCGGCGCTACTTGGCCCTGGACGGGCGGTAAACGTGGGTACTCTGGCCAAAGAAGACGGCAGCTGCCTCCATGATGGACTCCGAGAGAGTAGGATGTGGATGAATGCTGAGCGACAGGTCGGACGCCAGGGCTGCCATTTCCACCGCCACCACGCCCTCGGCAATCATTTCTCCCGCGCCGCTGCCGGCGATGCCGACACCGAGGACGCGTTGGCTTTCAGGGTCGATGACCAGTTTGGTGACGCCGTCGCTGTGGCCGAGCGTCAGGGCGCGGCCCGAAGCGGCCCAAGGAAAGCGGGCGATGGTGACGTCGCGCTGTTGATGTTTGGCCTGTGATTCGGTGAGTCCGCACCAGGCGATTTCGGGATCGGTGAACGCGACGGCGGGGATGGTTTGCGGCTCGAACGCCGTCTTCTTGCCGGCGATGGCCTCCGCGGCGACACGACCCTCGTGAGCCGCCTTGTGAGCCAGCATGGGCTCGCCGGTAATGTCGCCAACGGCATAGATCGTGGACTGGTGGGTACGGCGTTGCGGATCGACCTGCACGAAGCCGCGCGGGTCCAGGGCGACATGGGTGTTCTCCAGACCCAGGCCGTCAGTCTGCGGGCGGCGTCCTACCGCAACCAGAACTTTTTCATAGACCTGTTCCGCTTCCGCGGCGCCAGCGCCTTCGAATCTGGCGCGGATACCCTTGGGCTCGTCCTGCAACGCCGTGACGGTTGTGTCGAGCATGACGGCGGCGAACCGTTCTTTCAGGCGCCGGCTGAGCACGCGCACGAGGTCGCGGTCGACACCGGGGAGCAGGCCCGAGGTCATTTCGACCACGGAGACCCGGCTGCCGAGGGCGGCATACACCGAACCCAATTCCAGGCCGATGTAACCCCCGCCGATGACCAGCAAACTCTCCGGGATGTCAGGCAGAGCAAGCGCGGTGGTGGAATCAAGGAGCCGGGGCGAATCGGCGCCAAGATTTGGGAGAGATGCGGGAAAGGAGCCGGTGGCCAGAATGGCGTGCTCAAACGCGACCGCCTCCTCGGTTCCCGATTCCGTGCGAACCATCAAAGCGTTCGCATCCCGGAAGACGGCGCGCCCCTGCACGAAGTCAACCTTACGGCGCCGGCACAGATCGCCCAAGCCGCCGGTGAGTTTGCCGACGACGCCCTCCTTCCATGTCCGCAGGTCGTCAACGCTGATCTGCGGGTCGCCGAACGTCACGCCCCACTCACTGGCTTGGCGCGTCTCGCCGATCACCTTGGCAACGTGCAGCAAAGCTTTGGAGGGGATACAACCTCGGTAGAGACAGACGCCGCCCGGATTGGGCTCGGCGTCGATGAGGGTGACTTGCAGGCCGAGATCGGCCGCCAGAAAGGCTGCGGCATAGCCGCCGGGACCACCCCCGATGACCGCGACTTGTGTGCTGCGTGGGGCCGTCGCCATGTCTCAACCTTCCAGGCTGAGCAGGAAGGGCTGCGACAAGGCTTCCACCACCCAGCGGAGAAAACGGGCGCCATCGGCGCCGTCGATCAACCGGTGGTCGTACGACAGGCTGAGCGGCAGCATCAGGCGCGGCGCGAACTGGCCGTCCGTGTAGACGGGTTCAATGCGGCTGCGGGCCATACCGAGAATAGCCACTTCCGGGGCGTTGAGGATGGGCGAGAAGCCCGTGCCGCCGATGCTGCCCAGGTTGGTGATGGTAAAGGTGCCGCCCTGCATTGCCTCCAGGCTGGTTTTACGGCTGCGGGCACGCTCAGCGAGTTCGGTCAACTCGGCGGCGAGAGCGATGATGTTCTTGCTGTCCACGTCGCGGATGACGGGGACCAACAGGCCGCGGTCGGTGTCCACTGCCACGCCGACGTGATAGTACTGCTTGTAGATGATTTCATGGGTCGCCATGTCGACGCTGGCGTTGAACTGCGGAAACCGTTTGAGAGCGGCGGCAATCACTTTCAGGGCGATGGCCGTGAGGGTGAGCCTGCCGCCCGCCGCAACGGCTTTGGGGGCGTATTTTTGACGTAACTGCTCAAGCTCGGTGATGTCGGCCTGATCGTATTGCGTGACTTGCGGCACGGTGGCCCACGTGCGCGTCATTTGATCCGCGGTGAGGCGGCGCACGTTGCTCATGGGTCGTCGCTCGACGTCGCCCCAGCGCCTGAAATCCGGCAAGGGCGGAGCAACCGGCGCGGCTGCCGCTGGGGCCGTAACGGGTTCTTGAGACTGGCGCCTCCGAGCGTAACGTTTGACGTCATCGGCAGACACGCGGCCGCCGGGGCCTGAGCCGGGAACCTCATGGATATCGACCCCGATCTCACGGGCCAGCCGCCGTACCGAAGGCGCCGCCGGTGCACCGGAGCGCGCTGCCGGCGCGGTGGGCGCTGGTGGACTTGAAGTTTCGGCAACGGGGGCTTCGACGGGTGCGGGCGGCGCAGGGGGCTCTGGTTCCGCTTCGGCCGGAGAGGGGACGTTATTCGTCGCCGTCGCCCCGTCAGTCTCCAGGGTTACAATCAGCTGCCCGACCGCCGCTTTGTCCCCCGGCGCGACGTGAATCGCCATTACCGAGCCACTGACAGGCGACGGCACCTCAACCACTGCCTTGTCGGTCTCGAGTTCCAGCACCGACTGTTCGGCGGTGATCTCGTCACCTACCGCAACCAGTACCTGGACGACGTCCCCCGACTCGATACTTTCGCCGAGTTCAGGAAGCGCAAACGCAAACGTTGCCATAACGTTCTGTCTCCAATACCTTGCGGCTAGGTTTTACCGGTGCGTACGGTGCGATGGGCAGGGGGATCAGGCCATCATCGGGTTGAGCTTCTCGGCGTCGATGTCGAGGTCCTGCTGGGCCTGTTGCACGGTTTGAAGGGGTAGCTGCCCGTCGAGCGCCAAGGCGTGCAGAGTGGCGTAGGCAATGCAGCGCGCATCCACCTCGAAGAAATGGCGCAGCGCCTTGCGGCCGTCACTGCGTCCGAAACCGTCGGTTCCCAGGGCGGTGAGGGGTCTGGGGAACCAACGCGCCACCGAGTCGGGCAGCGTTTTGGTGTAATCCGAGGCGGCTACGAATACCCCCGGCGCGTCAGCGACGCACTTGCTGAGATGGGAGCGGCGAGGCGTTTCGTCCGGGTGCAGCATGTTCCAGCGGTCGACCTCCAGCCCATCGCGGCGCAGCGCCTTGTAGCTGGTCACGCTCCATACGTCGGCGGCCACGTGGTAGCGTTCGGCGAGCAACTGCTGCGCCTCCAGCACCTCGTTCATGATGGCGCCGCTGCCCATGAGCTGGGCCTTGAGCGGGGCCGTCGGGTTTTCCGCTGCCTTGAAGCGGTACATGCCCTTGAGGATGCCCTCCTTGATGGCCGGGTCGTCGGGCATCGGCGGCATCGGGTAATTCTGGTTCTCCACGGTCAGGTAATAGAAGACGTTCTCCTGTTCCTCGTACATGCGGCGGATGCCGTCGCGGATGATGACGGCGACCTCGTAGGCGAACGCCGGATCATAGGCCAGCAGGTTCGGGATGGGATAAGCCAGCAGGTGGCTGTGGCCGTCCTGGTGCTGCAAGCCTTCGCCTGCCAGGGTGGTGCGGCCCGCCGTAGCACCGAGCAGAAAGCCGCGGCAGCGCATGTCGGCCGCCGCCCAGATGAGATCGCCGATGCGCTGGAAACCGAACATGGAGTAATAAATGAAGAACGGGATCGTGTTGATACCGTGCGTCGCGTAGGCCGTGCCGGCGGCGATGAACGAGGCCATGGAACCGGCTTCGGTAATGCCCTCCTCGAGCAGTTGGCCGTCGGTGGACTCCTTGTAATAAAGCAGGCTGTCGGCGTCCACGGGCTCGTAACGCTGGCCGATGTGCGAGTAGATGCCGCACTGCCGGAACAGGGATTCCATGCCGAAGGTGCGCGCTTCATCCGGCACGATGGGCACGATCAGCTTGCCGATATCGCGGTCGCGCAGCAGCTTGGACAGCAAGCGCACGAACGCCATGGTGGTGGAAATGGCCCGGTTGCCGGTGCCGTGGTAGAGCTCCTCGAACAGCGGTTCGGCGGGCGTGCGCAGGCGCGGGGCGGACTCTTGGCGGTTCGGAACGTAGCCACCGAGCTGCTGGCGATGTTCGTGCAGATACTGAATTTCCGGGCTTTCCACTGGTGGGCGGTAGAAGGGCGCCCCGGCCAACGTGTCGTCGGAGATGGGAATCCCGAAGCGGGCACGGAACTCGCGCAATTCGTCCTCGTTGAGCAGCTTTTGCTTGTGGGTGATGTTACGCCCCTCACCGCCTTCGCCGAGACCGTAGCCCTTGATGGTCTGCGCCAGAATGACCGTCGGCGTTTCGTCGTTTTCCATTGCCGCCTTGTACGCCGCGTACACCTTCTCGGGATCGTGACCGCCGCGCCGCATGCGACGCAATTGCTCGTCGGAAAGATGGCTTAGCAGATCCAGCAGGTGGGGGTCGCCGTTGCAGATGTGCTCGCGGATGTAGGCGCCGTCGGACACAGAGAATTTCTGATATTCGCCATCGACGATCTCACCCAGGCGTTTGGCCAGCCGGCCATCGTAGTCGCGGGCGAATACGGGATCCCAACCGCTGCCCCAGACGACCTTTATGACCGTCCAGCCGGCGCCGCGGAATATCGCCTCGAGTTCCTGGATGATCTTGCCATTGCCGCGCACCGGTCCGTCGAGGCGCTGCAGATTGCAATTGACGACGAAAATCAAGTTGTTGAGCTTCGCGCGGTAGGCCAAGCTGATGGAGCCGAGGGCTTCGGGTTCGTCAGTCTCGCCGTCGCCCAGGAAGACCCACACCTTGGCGCGCGGATCGGGCTGCAGCAAACCGCGATCTTCGAGATAGCAGTTGAAGCGCGCCTGGTAAATTCCCATGATGGGGCCGAGGCCCATGGAAACGGTGGGGAATTCCCAGAAATCAGGCATCAGCCACGGGTGAGGATACGAAGCCAGGCCGCCCCCGGGTTTGAGCTCGTTGCGGAAGTTTTCGAGTTGCTCCTGCGACAGCCGCCCCTCTAGAAAAGCGCGTGCGTAGATGCCCGGCGAGGCGTGTCCCTGGAAATACACCTGATCGCCGCGCTGGCCGCCGCCGCTGCCGCGGATGAAGTGGTTGAAGGCGACTTCGTACAGCGTCGCCGCCGAGGCGTAGGTCGAAATGTGGCCGCCGATGTCGGGATCAAGGCGATTGGCGCGCACCACCATGGCCATGGCGTTCCAGCGCACCAGACTTTTGATGCGGCGCTCGATCTCGCGGCTGCCCGGAAATGGCGCCTGCTCTTCGATCGACACGGTGTTGAGAAATGGCGTCGTGGCCGAATAAGGCAGCGACACGCCGGCTTGCTGGGCGTGCATCTGAAGCTGCTGCAGAAGGCTTTTGACGCGCGCTGGGCCGCCGCTTTTCAGCACGTCATCGAGTGATTCCAGCCACTCCTGTGTTTCGACGGCTTCGATAGCTTCGTTGCGTACTGCGAATTCCGGGCTGTTCATCTAATTGACATTCCGCTTATGGGTGTTCACTACCATGAAAAACCGGCCAACGCCTCCAAAGCATCATTCCGGCATGTGCCGGAATCCAGTCACGCCGCCGAGGGCTGGATGCCGGTCGAGCCCGGCATGACGTATAGGTAGGATTGCCTCGCGTTGATCTGACAAACACGCTAACACATGGGCCGGGTCAGCACAGTCGGGTCGATGCGGCGCGGAATCAACTGGCCGGTTCCCAGATCACCGCGCAACTGGCCGTCCTCGACCATCAACTGGCCGCGCAGCATGGTCCACACCGGCCAGCCGCGGATTTCCCAGCCTTCCCAAATACTATAGTCGCTGATATGCAGGTCTGCCATGCTCAGCGTTTTGTGCAGCGTCGGGTTGATAAGCACGATGTCGGCGTCGCTGCCGGGGGCGATAGCGCCCTTGCGCGGATACAAGCCGAGCAGGCGGGCGGCGTTGGCCGAGGTGATGTCGACGTATTGCTGCAATGGCATGCCGCGGTTGACGACGCCTTCCGTGTAGGTAATGCCCATGCGCGTTTCGACACCGTTGTGGCCGCCGGTCACGTTGTCGATCTGCTCGCCGGCGATTTTCAACTCGAAGGTGGTGCAATACTCGTCGGTGGCCATGGTGTGCAGGTCGCCGTTCAGCAGGCCGTGCCACAGCGCCTGACGGTCCTCTTCGGACTTGAGCGACGGGTACGTGTGGTACTGCATGCCGTGCGTCTTCTGGTAATCATCGGCGGTGAACGACACGTAGTTGTGCAGGGTCTCGCCGTAGACCGGCAGCCCCTTGGCGCGCGCCTCGCGGATCGCCTGCACGCCTTCCTTGGCGCTGACGTGCACGAAATACACCGCCGCGCCGGTCCATTCGGCCGCCCGGATGATGCGGCGAAAGGAGATATCCTCCGACATGTTGGTGTGGGCGCGGTGCATGTGCGTCCAGTCGTAGGTGCCCTGGTCTTTGAGGCGGGTGTAGAGAAACTGGACGATGTCGTCGTCCTCAGCGTGCACCACCAAGAGGCCGTTGTGCGCCGCCACTTCCTCCATCACTGCCACGACGTGGCCGAGGCGGGCCATGCGGTCGTGCACGTTCGGCCGGATATTGGTGGTGAAAATCTTGAAGGTCGGAAAGCCGGCCTCGATGGCCTGCGGAATTTGCAGGATGACGTCGGAAGGGATAGCGTCCAGCAGCATGCAGTGATAGGTGAAATCGCTGTACGACTGCCCCTGCCAGCGTCCGTTTCGCTCATCGATGGCGGCGAAGATGTCGCGGCCGGGGAACTGGATGGCAAAATCCACGAGAGTCGTGGTGCCGCCAAACACCGCGGCACGGCTGACGTCTGGCGGCGGGGCGGTTTCCGCCTCGGGATGCCCCATGATCGGCGCCGCCACGTGGGCGTGCGGCTCGATGCCGCCGGGCACGACGATTTTACCGCTGGCGTCGATGATCCGTCCCACCTCGTCGGTCAGGCTGCCGGCCTCGGCGAGGGCGACGATCTTCTCGCCGCGGATGCCGATGTCCCATTGCCCCACGCCGCCGGGGGTCACCACTTCGCCGCCGTGGATCAGATAATCCAGCATGATATTCCCTCCTCAGACCGCGCTGTTGGCGGTCAAATAGACACGACGTTGGCCGGGTCGGGTGCCATGTCGCCGCGCTCGACGCCTCTGACTACCTCCGTCAAGGCCGCGTGTGCGGGCGCTGGAACGCCGATCTCCTCGCCCTTGGCAGCTACCAGGCCGTTGATGAAGGCGATCTCGGTGCGCCGGCCCTTGATAATGTCCTGGCCGGTGGAGGGGCGTCCCGATTCGGTCATGCGCTTCATGCCGGCCAGCATGGCGCCCTCGATTTCTTCCAGGGCCGCCGGGTCGCCCGCGCCCGCGTCCACCCACTTTTCGGGCGGCAAGCCGCGAATGCTTTCCAATTCGTAGCCCAGCGCCTGACCGACACGCACCGCCTCGCCCGCCAAGCGGATCGACAGGCGGCGGGTCACCGCCTGCTCGGTCATCGCCAGGCTGTTCATGCCGGTGGCCGCGGAAATGCCGTTGCCCATGCCGTTGATGGTCAGCTTGGACCACCGTTCGCCCCACAGGTTGGTGGTGACCTTGGCGCTGTCCACGTTGCTGAGCATGTCCGCCAACTCCTGCACGCGCGGCGTCACCCGGCCGTGCGGCTCGCCGACGCGAAACACCGTGTACGAGGCGCCGCCGGGCTGCAGGGTGCGCATGACGTGCCCGGCTTTGAAAGCGTCCACGCCAATCGTGCTGGCGATGCAGCCCACCACCTTGCCCCAGCCGACGATGCCGGCGATACGCTCTTCGTTGATGCTGTTTTGCAGCGACACCACCACGCCGTGCGGCTTCAGGTATTGGGCGATCATCATTGTGGCCCATTCCGTGTCGTATGACTTGGTGCAGATGAAGGCGATGTCCACCGGCTCTTTGAACAGGCTCTGCACCTCGTGCAAATGCAGCGCCTTGGGGCGCACGGTGTGATCGCCCTGCGTGCCGCTCAGGTGCAGGCCGTCGCGCTTGATGGCCTCGATGTGATCCGGCCAGGGATCGATGAGGGTGACGTCTAGGCCGGCTCGCGCCATGTGCCCGCCGACGTAACCGCCCACGGCCCCCGCGCCCATGAATGCGATGCGTTTCGTCATGCTCATTCCCCCCCTGCGCCGATGGCGTGTGAGGTTACGCCTTGGAGCCCAAGTTACATGCTGGGCTGGCCGGCTGTCTCTTCTTCCTGTTGCAGTGCGAAGATCGACGAGTAGCCCTTCGACCAGTCCGGCGGTATCAGGCAGGGCCGCGGGTCGAAATGAATCCACTTGGCGGGCTGACCGCGCACGATGACGTTGGAAAACTGGAACCGGTCAGTGAGGTTGGTGATGTGCAGAGCGTCCGCCGAGGCATACGTGTGGAGGAGCAAGGGACGCGAACGGTGCGAGAGGTTCGGCATGGAGCCGTGAATGGTGCGACAGTTGTGGATGGTGATCGAGCCGCGCGGGCCTTGCAGGTAAACGGCTTTGTCCAGATCGACGCGCGGCAGGTCGCGGTCTTTGATGGCGCCGGTCCATTGCCCGTCGTCGCCGTATAAATCAAAAAGCTCTTCATTGTGACTGCCGGGGATGACGCCCATGGGACCCATCTCGTCGTCCACGTCGTCCATGTACACGCCGATGGTGAGGGGAGAGTAGTTGGTGTGTGGCCAGAACTGGATGTCCTGGTGCCACTTGACCTCCTCGCCGCCGTCGGCCCATTTGAAGTTGAGCTTGGAGTGATGGAATTTCACGTCGGGTCCGACCAGGTCTTGGGCTGCGTCAACGATGGGGCCGTTGGCCGCGAAATCGCGGTAAACGGGGTGCTGTTCGGTGGGAAAGGACAGGCGGCGCAGGCGAGGATTATCGGCCTTGTGGCCGCGTTCGAGGTCGAAGACGCTGTCCGACCCGGTACGCGAGCGGCTTTGTTCGATGAAGTCGTTGGTGACTTGCCATAGGCGATCCAGCCATGCCTCGGAGAGGAAGTTTTCGACGAGCAGGTAGCCTTTTTCGAAGTAGAATTCTCTTTGTTCCTGCGTCAGCACCTTGGGTGGGTGGGCCAGAATATCTTCAACCTGCATGCCGGTCTCCTTTTTCCTTTCTTTCTGTAGTCTCCCAGGGGCATGGAGAGGGAAGAGAATAACCTGCGCCGCAGCGTGTCATCATAACATAATGTCCGGGCAGCGTGGATTATGAAGCGTGTTAGCTCATGGCCATGCTTCGACGTATAATCTGACCTTTCACCGTCCCGCGCAATCCAATCACAGGCGAGAGCCACGAGGAGATCATGGCAAACCGACACGCACGCTTCACGACGTCCAAGGGTGTATTTCGGATAGAACTGAGCGAGGACAAGGCGCCCAAGACGACGGACAATTTCGTCAAATTGGTTGAGTCTGGCTTCTACGACGGCCTCATCTTTCACCGCGTCATTGACGGCTTCATGATCCAGGGCGGCTGTCCGCAAGGCACGGGAACGGGCGGCCCCGGTTATGCTATCGACGACGAATTTCACCCCGAGTTGAAGCACGACGTTCCGGGTGTCCTTTCCATGGCCAACGCCGGGCCGAACACGGGCGGCTCGCAGTTCTTCATCACGCTTGCAGCCACCCACTGGCTGGATGAACGGCATGCCGTGTTTGGCAAAGTCGTGGAGGGGATGGAGGTTGTCAGCGCCGCCGGCCAGGTGGAAACGGACGGCAGCGACCGACCCCGCGAAGACGTGAAGATCAAGACGATAACGATTGAGTAGACAAATACCACAGAGGAGCGAAATTATGAGCAGGAAGCCCCTGGGAAGCCGCGTTGTCGGAGCGGTCTTGGCGATGGCGCTGCTGGTCATGGGGGGAACCGCCCCTGGGTTTGCTGAAACCCTGCGCGTCGTCAGCGGCGAGGTCGGCGCCACCGGCTTCAAGATGAAACCCACGGCCCGCATGGGCGTTCCGGTGCGCGGCGCCATCAACATCCAGCCGGGTCAGGTCGAGTTCGATCCCGAGACCGGCGCGATGAGCGGCTATCTGGTTCTGGATATCACGTCGTTCAACACCGGCAACCCCGCCCGGGACGCCAACATTCGCCAAGGCGCTTTTTTGGTCAATCAGTTCGCCTCGTGGACCCTCTCGCCCTTGAGTCTGACCGGTTATGATCCCGCCTCATCCGACCCGATGCAGACCGCCGATCTTGCCGTTCGGATCGCGGCCATGGGCCTTTCCGAGGATCGCACGATCAAGGTGCGCGTCGCCACGTCGGACGACCGGGTGATGATCGCCAGCGCCGCCACCCACTATATGCACGCCGGCGACTCACCCCTTGCCCAACTCATCGTTTCCGGCATTGAACGCGTCTGCCTGGCCTTCCACCAGGCGCCGTTTCCCAATATCCAGATGACCCTGGACGGCAACCCCGTCTCCGGTTTCGCCACCGCCGATTTCGCCATCGTTGATCTCTCCGTGACCTTGGCGCGCCAATAATCCGGCACAGAGCCAATCGATACAAAGGCGAGTTGATGGCCTCGAAGAAAACACTCACCGCCAAGAACCTCGAAGTGCTGGGCGTCGAACGGCTTGCCGAGTTGCTGATCGAGATCACCACCGACGACGCTGCCGCCAAGCGCCGTCTCCGCCTCGAGCTGGCCGGCAGGGAAGGCCCGGCCGCGGTGGCGGGAGAAGTCCGCAAGCGGCTGGCGACGATCATGCGGTCCCATTCGTTTGTCGACCGGGAAAGAATGCCGAGTCTGGCCCGCGACCTGGAAACGCAACGCCGCGCCATTGTGGATCAGGTGGCGAAACACGACCCGGTGGAAGGCTTGGACCTGATATGGCGCTTCCTGGAGTTGGCCGCACCGGTCTTTGAGCGTTGCGACGACGGCGACGGCATGGCAGGCGACGTTTTTGGCCTTGCCGCCCATGACCTCGGGGAGATTGCGAAAAAGGCGAAGCCCAGCCCGACGACCCTCGCCGACGATGTTTTCCAGGCGCTGGTCGCGAATGACTACGGCCAGTACGACCCATTGATCTACGTTCTTGCGCCCGTCCTCGGGCGCAAGGGGCTGGAGCGCTTGAAGCAACGCATGCGGTCTGAGCAGCCGGCTGACAGCAGGGTGCGCCGTCTGGCGTTGAGGGATGTCGCAGATGCGCAAGGCGACGTCGATGCCTACATCGCTCAATATGACGAGGAAACGAGGAAGATTCCGAAGATTGCGGTGGAAATCGCCCGCCGGCTGCTTGCGGCGGACAGAGCGGACGAGGCGTGGCAGGCGCTCGAAGCTGCCGGGCCCAGGTCGGCCGTTCGGCACGCCCAGGGATGGCTGGACTTCGAGTGGGAGGATGCCCGGATCGAGGTGCTCGAGGCGCTCGGCCGTCACGAGGATGCCCAGCAAGCCCGCTGGACCTGCTTCGAGCACTCGTTGTCGCCCGAGCACCTGCGCGCCTATCTCGAGCGATTGCCCGACTTCGACGACATCGAGGCGGAGGAGCGGGCGCTCGATCACGCGCAAAATTTCGAGAACCCGGTCCCGGCACTGGCATTCCTGGTGTCGTGGACCTCTCTGGACAGGCCGTCCCTAGCGTCACGGCCGGCTCTGGGCAGAGCGGCCGAGCTTGTTTTCCGTCAAGCGGCGAATCTGGACGGCAACCACTACGAGATCCTGAACCCGGTTGCGGATGCGTTGTCTGGCGCCCATCCGCTCGCCGCCACGCTGGCGCTTCGCTCAATGATCGATTTTGCGCTGACGCGCGCCAGGTCCAGCCGCTACAAGCACGCCGCCCGCCACCTCCTGACGTGTTCGAGTCTCGCTTCGGCTATCGATGACTTCGGCGCTTTCGAAACACACGAGGCCTATGAGGCCAGACTTCGCCAGGAGCACGGCAGGAAAAACTCGTTCTGGAACCAGGTCGGGTAGCCCGGCGAGACCGTCGCCGGATCCGACCGACCCCCCAAAAAGGTGAGGGTTGCAATCGTGCTCCCTGCGTCTGTCTGTTCCGGGCGTCGTCGCCATGACGTGGTGGCGCCCTGCGGCAGCGCCCGGATGCTCAACGGCAACTGGTAATGATACACCATGACGCGCCGCGGCACTGCGGGCATCGAAGCAGAGAGGGCAGGCCGCGGGTGGCGCGGTTGGGGATACGGGGCCAGTGGAGTGGAGGTGAAGGGAGATTTGAGACAGGGGGCTATTTTTTTGACGCCTTATTTGCAATTATGAATTGACAACCCGTTTATTGCGATATAAGGTCACGTTCGCATGAGAATCGGGTGGTTCTCTTGGGCTGTTTGCTCTGAACGCTGATGGGCGGCGCCTTGAGGCGCGGCGCCGGGGTTCAGGGCAAACGATGCTCAGCCATGGTTATGATGAAGTGCCGCTGGAGGGCACTGTCAAGCAGTGTCAGGTGTAAGCGTACCATATCTAGACTGGGAGGATTGACGAATGCAGAGCGTGAAGCGGAAAGGCGCTAAGGTAAGTCGTTTGATACTGAGCTGGATCATGTGCCTCCTGATGGCGGGGCTTATTGCGGGATGCCCAGACCCAACCGAACTGCAAAAAATCATTGATAACCGGATTGATGCCCGGGTTACTAATGAACGGATTGATAACCGGATTGATGCCCGGGTTACTAATGAACGGATTGATAACCGGATTGATGCCCGGGTTACTAATGAACGGATTGATAACCGGATTGATGCCCGGGTTACTGAGATTAATACCCGGATTGCTGAGGCTGGCAGTCCACTGGATTACGTGATCGACTACAGCTTCGCCAACTTTGACCCTGTTAAAGTAGAAGCAAACGTAGACCCTATTGTAATAGAATCAGCGGCAAAGGAACGAAGGCGGCGAGAGGCATTCTTCGAAGATCTACTAGCATGGCTTATATACGCAAGAGACAGTAAGGGCTTTCAGCTCGCCTGGACAAAACCAGTGCAGATTTCTGATCCTGTTGAGGGATACATCGAAAAGGTCACGCTGACAAATGCACAGGCAGTAAGCGATAAGAGGACGCATCAAGATCATATAGAAGCCGTAATCAAAAAACTGGCGGAGAGAGCCGGCGACCCAAACCTAGCCGTTCCCGTTCGGAAGGACCCTTCTGATACTCCTCTTCCAGTCCGACGTCTGACGGTAGTGCATAACGCCACTTCTGGCGTTGGAGGCACGAAATGTGACCAGAAAGCGACTTATGAAGTTCTAGGCATCCCCAAGGAGCACGCCCTAGCTTATGTCTCCATGCCGACTAGAGATATTAAGCAACCGCTTGAGCGGGATGAGGAGGGTAGATACAAGTTTGACGTTCCCCTTGAATGCGGAGAGGTAATTACCAGAGATTTCGCATACATTCTGGTGAAATTGTTGGAGCCTGTAGTTGCTCAGTACCGTGAGCTGGAGATTGTTGGGACAGGGGTAAAGAAAGACATACAGATACCTGTCCCTCTGATTGAAGGAGCGCCAGCTTGCCCGCCACATCATGTTCCTGTTACACCGCCACGTCCTTTTCCTAGGGAATCGGCCGATTACTTTATGCGCGAACTCGTTGAGAAGTGTGAAACAGAATCAGGGTGGGATCAGTATAGCTAAACTCGGTGAGGCGTGTAAAAAACCAGGGTGGGATCAGTGGCGGCATAGCGAGCTTTAGTGGAGAGTAATCCCATAGCAAGGCGCAGGGCTCGGTTCCTCGGTGCGCTCGCTATACGATGCTCTGTGCGCCGTTCGCCTGATCGCTTCAGGAGCCTCAAGGAAAAGGACTGTAGAGGGCAGGAATACTAGCAGCCTTTTCTTACGGTGTTCATGTAAAGCCCGGTAAGAAGGAGGGGAGGCCTTGAACGTCCCATGTTTCAAAGACGTAGGAGGCCGCCTCCTGGTACTCATCGCCCTCATCACAATGGCCTGTGTACCGTTCGCCACGGCGGCGGACCGGGCCTTGATCGTCGGCGTCGGAGATTACGCGCACGTGGGGGACCTGTCAGGAATCAATCTGGACGTCGACATGATGTGGGAGGCGGCGGAGCGATTAGGGTTTCGGGAGATCAAAACCCTGATGGATCAGGAAGCGACCTATGATCGCTTCAGGAGCCTCTTTGAGCGCTGGTTGATCGAGGGCACCCGGGCAGGCGACCGCGTCCTGTTGTATTTCAGCGGCCACGGGGGATGCGTGGCGGACCAGAACGGCGACGAATCCGACGGCAAGGACGAAGCCTTGGTGCTGTACGATACGCGGCTCCGGGGCGACACGATGGAACGGTCTCGGCGCGGTGACGAGCTCCACGCCTTGTTGCAGCGCTTGTCCGGCCGCCGCGTGCTGGTGTTGATTGACGCCTGCCACAGCAGCACCAGTCACGTGGACGATCCAAGTATTGCCTTTCTCGCCGCGGCGGCCGACTCCGAGTTGGTTCGGGCCACCCCCGCAGGCAGCTTGTTTACCCTGGGGTTGCACAAGGCCATCAACGATACGGTCAGCGCGCGGCAATCCCTGACCCTGCAGGCGCTCAGGGACGAAGTGGACAATTTCATCAGGAGCAAATTTGACTCGGGTGACGTTTACGGCGAACCGCATCAGCCGCAATTCTGGGGCAATCCTGATTTTCCCATATATGACCCTACTCAGGACTAAAGGAGGGGAGGCCTTATGAACGTTCCATGTTTCAAAGACACAGGAGGCCGCCTCCTGGTACTCATCGCCCTCATCACAATGGCCTGTGTGCCGTTCGCCACGGCGGCGGACCGGGCCTTGCTCGTCGGCGTTGGAGATTACAAGCACGTGAGCGGCCTGCCGGGGATCCATCTGGATGTCGACATGATGCGGGAGGCGGCGGAGCGATTAGGGTTTCAGGAGATCAGAACCCTAATGGATCAGGAAGCGACCTATGATCGCTTCAGGAGCCTCTTTGAGCGCTGGTTGATCGAGGGCACCCGGGCAGGCGACCGCGTCCTGTTGTATTTCAGCGGCCACGGGGGATGCGTGGCGGACCAGAACGGCGACGAATCCGACGGCAAGGACGAAGCCTTGGTGCTGTACGATACGCGGCTCCGGGGCGACACGATGGAACGGGCTCTGCGCGATGACGAGTTCCACGCCTTGTTGCAGCGCTTGTCCGGCCGCCGCGTGCTGGTGTTGATTGACGCCTGCCACAGCGGCACCAGTCACAAGGGTTTTAATACGCGCGCGAACAGAAGCCTCGGCGTCAAGGCGGTAAGAGTAGGACGGGTGAGGGAAAGATGGGAGACCTACACAAAGAGCCTTGACTGCGAAGCCAGGTCCTGGACGCCGGGCAACAAGACGTTTGAGGTCGTGGACGACATAGGAGAACCGGGGGTTGCCTTTCTCGCCGCGGCGGCCGACCACGAGTTGGCTCTGGCCACCCCCGCAGGCAGCTTGTTTACCCTGGGGTTGCACAAGGCCATCAACGATATGGCCAGCGCGCAGCAATCCCTGACCCTGCAGGCGCTCAGGGACGAAGTGGACAAATTCATCAGGAGCAAAATCGACTCGGGTGACGTTCACGGCGAACCGCATCAGCCGCAATTCTGGGGCAATCCTGCCTTTCCCATACGTCCGGCTGCCCCTTCCGACGGAGATGGGCCGATATGGCGGCGACTGGTAGGCCTCGCAGACCACGCCCACCGCATCACCCCATTATCCATCACGGCGAATCAGGGTCGATATCGGCTTGGCGACGAGCTCGTTCTTACCATCGACATCCCGCACGCCGGCTACCTGAACGTGGTGAACGTCGGGTCGAGGGATAACGCCACCGTGTTGTTCCCCAACCGGCATCACCGCGATAACTACGTGCGGGGCGGCACGCTGACGCTTCCCACCCCTGAGATGCGGTTCAGGCTCCGGGCCACGAGGCCGACGGGTCGGAGCTTGAACGTGGCGTTTTTAACGGAGGAAAGAGTGGACCTGTTTGAAGAAGGGGTCGGGGGGCGAGACAGAAACGGCAATTTTGACGTCCTGTTGGCCGCGCTCTCCGCCAAGGCGAAAGACGCGATCGCAAGATCGTTTGCGGTGACGTCCGCCAATGGACGCGGGGCGGCAGGTGGCAAGGTGATTGTTGAGGTGGTCCGATGAAAAAGGAAGCCCGATATGCCTCAGGGAAGCAAACACGCCCGTTTCATCGTGTACGTGTTGGTTGGCCTCACGTGTCTATCCGTTCCTGGCGCCTCCCAGGCGCAACCCGAACCACGGCAAGACGACCGTCTGGCAGCACGAACGTCGTTACGTGAGGTGATCCTGCTGACCGAGGAAGAAGCCGGTCAACTGCGGATGACGGCGGAGCAACTGAGGTTGGAAGTCCAGACGAAGACAAAGTCGCTCAAAAGCATCTCCGGTCCCCACATCGTGTTCCAGAAACCTGACCTCATCGAAGGCGTCGTGAGGACCACCACACCACTCGACCTCTCCGTCGCCTTCAAACCCAATCGCGCCCCGGTCAATATGGAATCGCTCGCCGTTCGGGCCCGAAAGGGCATCTTCAAAAAGAACCTGACGGATATTGTCATGCCCTACGTGATACCCGATGGCGATGGCGGCTTTAGCTTCGCCATTGAGAGCGCAGTCATTCCCCGTGGCAACTTCCGCATCGAGATCACCATTGCCGACCAGAACGGGGAAAGGACCATTCAGGGGTACCATTTCCAGATCACCAGGCAATTTTGAAAGCGGTCTAGGGAGGGAAGTCCTATGCGGGTCTGTGTCACCGTTGTCTTGCTGTTGATGCTGGCTGCGACCGCTTCATGGGCCGAACGGCGGGTGGCCTTGGTGATCGGCAACGCTGACTACACTTGGCAAAACCGTCTTCCTGGAACGGTGCGGGACGCGCGCGCCATGGCGGCCAAGCTCGAAGCGCTGGGATTCGAGACCACGCTGAAACTCAACGTCGAAGAGAACGCCTTACACAACGCCCTGGCTGATTTTGGAATGGTCCTGAACCGTGGAGATGTCGGGCTGGTGTATTTTTCCGGTCACGGCGCCCAGGGGGAAAGCGGCGAGAACTATCTGATTCCACTGGATGCGCAGGCCCTCTCGCATCGCCTGCCTACGGTGCAAGGCATCCTGAAGATGATGGAAAGGGCCAGCAATCGGGTGAACATCGTCATCTTGGACGCCTGCCGCAACGTGCCTGGTTTTGCGGGGCGCCGGGGTCTTGCCGCACAGGGACTCGGCAAGAGTTTTCAGCCTGTCCCGGTCGACGTCAGACCCAATGAAGACGTCATTGTCATTGATGACGAAAATGAACGTTTTGCCGTTCGCCAGGGTAAGGCCGTCCTCTTTGCGGCTGCACCGGGGGAAGCGTCGTGGGAAGGGCAAAAGTGTCCCGAATATGGCGGACACGGGTGCTTTACGGGCGAGCTACTGAAGGCGCTGGACGAACCCGGTCTGGAGTTGTACAAGGTCTTCCGGAGGGTCCGCGCCGGCGTTCTTCGGAGCACTCGCAACGAGCAAGCGCCCTGGTTCAATGTGGCGATGACCGGTGATTTCTACTTCAATTCCAGGTCCTTCCGTCGCGGCGCTGGTGGCAGCGATCGAATCTGGCGCGTCGGCGAGATGATACCTTCCCACGTAACGGACCCGGAAGAGATCGAAAGGCTTTTGGAAATTCGAGCGTTCCAGGCGCGGCGGCTTGCGAAAACCATGACTATCTCATTCGGAGAGGCGGCGTGGATGCTCTATGGCAAGGAAGCGAACCGCCTCAGATAGAACTTGGGAATTTCCGCGAGGAGGACGACGTATGGCGACAGGGAATCGAGCTGCAGGCCGCCACCTATCGATGAGGCGCTGTTGGCGCTTGGCGTTCCTGTTGGGCGTGGTCTGCATGCTGGCCATGCCGGGACAGGCAGCGGCCGATTTCCTCATGAGTATACATCCTCAAGAACGCAATCCTCCGGAATATTTACCACCTCCCCCGGAATTGTCCGAGGGATTGTTCGAAGTCTACGCGCGCAACAAGCAGGAGGGCGTGCCCAACTACATCACGGAAGACGTACTGCTGCTGAGTTACGGCATGATCCGCGTCGCCGTCGGCAAGGCCCTGGAACGCGAGCGCTACGTCGAGGCGGCGCGCCAGTTGGTCGAGGGCTTGTCGGCTCAGGTATTGGCGCGCCAGGCGGACGAGGTGAACCAGGCCAACCGCGATTACCTGGCCGTGCTGTCGGCCCTCGCGCAGGGACACGCCCAGATTGCCGGCGCCGGTGATCCGACACGCGCCCAGGCCGAGCTGGAACGGGTACTGGCGGCGCGCACCTTGGCGCACTCGCCGTTGTGGGGCCGGATGATCGACTATACCCAGTTCAGGCCGCGGGGCCATTACCGCGGCGACGCCGAGCTGGAGCGCTACTTCCGCACGGTACGCTATGCCGGCGTAGCCCTGTTCGCCATCACGGCCAGTCAGGCGACCGGCGTGAGCGACGCCTTGGCTGAGCGCATGACCGCGCAGGCGGTGCGGCTGGCGCACCTCATCGAGCACGATGCCGACCTGCGCAGGGTCCATCGAGACCTGATGCACAGCCTCACGTGGCGTGTTGGCCCGCCGGAGGACCTCCCCAATGATGTCCTGCTGACAATCGACGCCGAACCCGCCGAAACGTTTCGCTCGCGTCTACTGGCGCAGGCGAGGTCAGCAGGCTTGCAGCCGCGCATCATCGCGGGCGCGGTGGACGCAAGCCGGCTCGAAGACGGCGTGACCGTGGCCGACGTGATGACCGGCTGGCGCCTGCTGCCGCAGCGCTACACGCCGGAATCCGCCGCCTTTCAGCAACTCGTTTTTGATGCTACCGGTGACTTCCAGGGCGAGATGCCGCTGCCGTTCGGCTCGGCCCTGATCATCGGCAGGCTGGTCAAGGGCTTTCCGTTGCTGGCCGAGCTCATGGCGATGTGGGGTAGTCGGGAGGCGGCTTCTCAACTCTACGAGCAGGGCGAAACGGACTTCGCAGGCTACCGGGAGGCTCGCGCGCAGGCCCAGCAAGCGCTCGACGCCGCCAGCGGGTTGAGCGCCTTGCATCAGCAGTTGATACAGACGGGTTTGCAGTCTGCGGCGTCGTCAGACCGCGAGCGGAGCTTCTTGCGGTTGAGAAGGATGGGTTTGTGGCCGGCGCCGGTGTCAGACCGCCTGACGGCCCTGCGCGCCTTCTGGACGTGGCAGCGTTATGCCGCGCTGCTGTCCGCCAAGCAGTCGTACACCATGGCCGGCAAGGGGCTTGCTCTCGCCCCACCGCGGCCCGGCGCCTGGCTGGAGCCATCGTTGCTCCTGTATCAGGCTCTGGCGCGGGTGGTGGAGGGCCACCGGCGCGAAACACCGCACGCCGCCTGGGATGCCTTTGCCGGGATTCTCGACCGCGTCATTGCCATTGCCTCCCGCGAGCATCTCCGCGAGCATCTCCAGGTCGGCCTGACGGCCGCGGATGAACAGTTCCTCAACGGTCTCGATACGGCATTGATGGCCCTGACGGGCGGTCCGGATGCGCCGGTCGTGGTGGACATCCACACCAATCCGGCCAGCCGGGAGGTGTTGCAGGAAGCCACCGGCAAGGCGCGTCTGGTCTCTTATGCGGTCGCCGGGGACCAAATCGCCCGCGGCGCCCGGTTCACCCAGTGTGAGTTCAAGCAGCCCATGTCGAACCGCCTCGACGATGCCGCCTGGAAGGACCTGCTGGCGTCGTCGCCCTCCTTTGCCTGCGGCCCGTTCGGCATCGCGGCCAAACTCCATGCGCGCTTGGTCGACCTGATTCGGGTCTACGAAGCCAACGGCCTCGAGGGCATCCGGGCGTATGAAGCCGAGCATCAGCTCGACCTGCTGCAGGGCGACCGGATCGCGGTCGTCATTATCGCGGTATCGGAAGACATGGGCACCCTTCTCAAGGGATGGATCGCCAGCGCGGACGGCACGGTGAAAATGGATTTCGATAACACCCGCTTCCTCGCCACCCTGCCCGTTACGATGCTTAAACGGTTCGTCATGCTCGTGCCGGACGCCGCGTGGCGGCGCGTGACACTTCGCTGGCCTAAGTGACCCAGAGCGCACAGGAGGAGAAGCCATCTGCGCCTGACCCTGACTACGCTTGCTGAGCGGGTTTGTCCTTGTCAGCAGTGCCGTGATCCCCAAGGACGCAGTACAGATCGGGACTGGATTCCAATGACGGGAACGACGATGACGCGCTAGACGACCTGGAAGGGATTCTGGGGGAAATTCTGCGGAAGCAGCAATATACCTGAGCAACCAGCTTACATTTCAAGAAGGGCTGTCCCATGCAAGCAATCGAATGGATTACCCGTGCAACCCGGTATCTGACTCGCACGTGGCCGCACGTTTTCGCCCTGGTGCTCGCCGCTGTCGTGTCGTCCACGCCGGTGCAGGCCGACGTGGAACTCGGCATCGAGGAGATTGGAGAAAAGGCCATTCGCGCCGAGACCCCCGACGCCGAGCCGCTGCGCGTCAAGCTGGAGCCGGTCAAGGCGTCGTTCAAGGTGGACGAGCCGATTCGCTTCAACATTCGCGGCAACAAACCCTTCTTCCTGTACATCTATAGCGTGGACAAGGAAACCGACGCGGTTACGCTCCTGCTCCCGACCAAGGAAGGTCAGCGGCACAACAAATATCCGGCCAACCGGACCCTGGCCGTTCCCAACAAGGGCGAAATCGAATTGCTCGCCGATGAGCCCGGACGCGAAAGACTGCTCATGGTCGCCAGCACCAAGTATCTGCCGGTCAAGTCGAAGTGGTATCGCAAAGGCGCCGATTATTACGTGGGCAAGACCGCGGATTTCGAGAAGGAATTCGCCGACAAGGGTATCCGCGTGCGCGGGCCGGACAAAACCCGCGACGACAAGGTGTTGGTCAAGACGGTGATGGTGCGGATTGACGGCGCGCAACCGGGCCGTGGCGACAGCCCTTCGGCGGCGACCAACCACGTGTGGCTGACCACCAGGGGTAACCAGCAGGACTACGCCATCGGCGATCCGATTGAAGCCGTGTTTGGTTCGGGACAAGATGGCTGGATTCACCTGTACGTGGTGGAGCCGAATGGCCGATACAACCGCCTGAAATCCTATGCCGTCAAGGAAAACCGGACCTATACGGCGAAGGCGATGGCCTCCGACCCGGCTGGCAAACACGCCTTGGTGGCGGTCTACAGCGAAGATGACGGACCCGCCCAGGCGCCGTCCGACAGCGGTGTCAAAGCCCTGGCGCTTCTGGATGCGGATGCGTCGCCTAAAGGGGTGGAGTTGGTGGAGGACAAACCGAAGCCGATGGCCGTGTATCGTTTCTATATCTCCGACGAGTAAATCCGGGCCGCCACACACCGTGCAGTGCCTACCCTACAGGCTCAGGCGTGTCTGACCTGTACGGTAGGCGCGTATCTTGTCATACAGATCATAACTCGCACTGCTGGCAGCCATTTCAATCATCAACCCCGGCGACCCTTCTACATCGCCATCCGCACTCAAGCAAGAACGTCCGCCCGCTTCCGAACCCGCCTCCCGAGCACGACCTGAACCTGCTATACTCCCCGCCATGCGCTTCTTCAACACCACAGGACCCGTCGTTGCGGCGGATCATTATTGCGTCCCGCCGCTGGGCAGGCTTGACCTCGAAGACCTGCTGACGCTGATCCGGGACAAGCGGTACTTCGTCCTGCATGCCCCGCGGCAGACGGGCAAGACCTCAGCGCTGCTGGCTTTGCAGGACCTGCTGAACAGCGGCGCCGCGGGTGCCTGTCGCTGTGTGTATACGAATGTCGAAACCGCACAGGCGATGCGGGAAGACACCCTGGGGGCGCTGCGGGCGATTCTCGGTCAATTGGGTTCGCGGGCGCGTCGGACCCTGGGCGAGAATTTCCTGAGCGAAGCGTGGCCCGGCATTCTGGAGACCTTCGGCCCGGCCGGTGCGCTTCAGGAATCCTTGGCGCAGTGGGCCGAAGCTGACCGCAAGCCGCTGGTGCTGCTCATCGACGAGGTCGATTCGTTGCCGGGCGACACGCTTCTGTCCGTGCTCAGGCAGCTTCGAGCGGGATACGATCTGCGCCCGGCAGGCTTTCCCCAAAGCGTCGTCCTGTGTGGGGTTCGTGACGTGCGGGACTATCGCATCCATGCGCGTTCCGAGAACACGATTATCGCCGGTGGGAGCGCCTTCAACATCAAAGCCGAGTCGCTGCGGTTGGGGGACTTCTCGCGTGCTGAGGTGCTGTCGCTACTGGGCCAGCACACCGAGGAAACCGGGCAATCGTTCACCGAAGAAGCATCGCACAGGATATGGACGCAAACGCAGGGCCAGCCGTGGCTGGTGAATGCCCTCGCGGCACAAGCCTGTTTCCGAAGCCAGCGCGGACGCGACCGTGATCGGCCCATCACGGCAGATGACGTCGTCGAGGCCCAAGAGCAGCTCATTCTCCGCCGAGAAACCCACCTGGACCAATTGACGGACAAACTGCAGGAGGACCGGATTCGCCGCGTCGTCGAGCCCTTGTTGAGCGGCGGCGGTGCCGACGAGCGTAGTTTCATGGCGCGTGACGTCGAATACGCGCGTGATTTGGGACTGCTTGCGCTGCATCCGCCGCTGCGCATTGCCAATCCGATCTATATGGAAGTCGTGCCGCGCGAGTTGAGTTGGGTTGTGCAAGAGGAGTTGGAGGACGAGCAGCGCATCGCCTGGTGCGTTGGCGGTGAAGGCGAACTGGATGTAGTCACCCTCATCGGCGCCTTTCAACAATTCTTCCGGGAGAACTCGGAGCACTGGTTGCAACGGTTCGAGTACCAGGAGGCCGGCCCGCAACTCTTGTTGCAGGCGTTCTTGCAGCGCATCGTCAACGGCGGGGGGCGCATCGAGCGCGAGTACGGCCTTGGCCGAGGGCGTACCGACCTGCTGATCGTTTGGCCTTGGGCAGAACGGACGGATCGGTTCGTTGTCGAGTGCAAAATTCTGCGCAACAGTCTGGAGCGCACGGTGCAAGACGGCCTTGAGCAAACGGCGGTTTACATGGACCGCTGCGCCGCGCAAGAGGGCCATCTCGTCATCTTCGACCGTCGCGCGGGGAGATGGGAAGACAAGGTGTTTCACCGCATGGAGGCGGCAGGGGAGAGGGAAATTCACGTGTGGGGGATGTGAAAGCACTGGCAACGTTCGTCATTGCCACGGCCCCGGGAACCCTGAGGGGCTGCCGGGGCCGTGGCTTGTGAGGTTGCGGTATTGCCCCGCTACGCGAACACGTCGAACGGCTTGAAATCGCCGTCCAGGAGAGTGTGGGTGTCTTCGTAGCCGAGCCAGCCGTTGATGGCGGTGGCGTAGACGCGGCGGAAGTCGGTGGTGTAGATGAGATTGTCACCGGGGTCGAGCTCGGTGAGGCTGGGAAGCTGGCCGTAGTGGCCGCCCTGGACGGGCTTGCCGATCATGAACATGAGGCCGGCGGCGCCGTGGTCGGTGCCGAGGCTGGTGTTTTCCGGCACCCGGCGGCCAAACTCGGAGAAGAGCAGCATCACCACGTCGTCGGCGCGGCCGATACGTTCCAGGTCGGCCATGAAGCCGGCAACGGCGTCGGCGGCGTAGGTGAGTAGCCGCTGGTGCAGGTTGCCTTGATGCACGTGGGTGTCGAAGGCGTTGTTGCGGAACGTGGTGTAATACAGCCGCGTCGGCATGTCGGCGTGGATCAGCGCGGCGATCTTGGGCAGATCGAGCGGCACGATGCCGTAGTCGATCGGCGAGCTGTAATCAGCCCACGCCTGCCGCACCAGCGCCGAGGCGTCGAGGGCGCTCTGGGCGATGTTGAGCAGGTAGTCCCGTGAGGGATTGGCGGCGCCGTTGGCGTCGGCGACGTGCTGGAATAACGGCTGTTGCGAATAGAAGCCCTCGCGGGCGAATTTGTCCGGTGCGTCAAAAACCACGGGCACGTGGTCGCGGCTGCGCACCGCCAGCGATTGGGTGGCGTCGATGTTGACAATGTAGTTCGACGCGCCGCCCGGCTTGACGGCGTCCGCCAAGCGGCCTAGCCAGCCGTACTCCTCGCCGCTGTTGGGCGCCGCGGTATGCCAATAGGCCATAGACGTGAAGTGTGAGAACGAGGGATTCTCGTAGCCGCAGCCGTGCACCACGGCCATCTTGCCATCCTTGTACAGTCGTTCGAATCCTACCAAGCCCGGATTGAAGCCAAAGTGGTCGTCGATCTTGAGCACCTTCTCCGGCTTGATGCCGATCGTCGGGCGATGTCGGTAGTACGCATCGTCGCCGTAGGGAACGAGGGTGTTGAGCCCGTCGTTGCCGCCGGACAGCTCCAGAACTACCAGAATGCGGTTTTCGTTATAGCCATCGCTTATTCGCTTCACCATGGCATCAGCCGTCCGCGCAAAGAAGGGCGGCAGTCCGAGGCCGCCGGCTGCGCTCACGCCGAGTAAGCCGGCCTTCAGCGCGTTGCGCCGGGTCAGGTCCTGCAATGCCGAATACTTGTTGCTCATGACGATTTCTCCTTGTTGAAAAAGCGGGGATCAGCCGAGTTGGTACTCGGGCTGGCTCATGATGAGATGGAGAAGCATACGCAAGGGCGCCTCCAGATACGTCTCGGCCGTCTCGATGTCCGAGGTTCCCAACTCGCTCTCCAGAAAGGTGACCAGCAGGTTCCGTTCCGCCTGTCCGAGCGGCGTCCGCATGAAGCGCTCGAGGAAGTAGTCCACGACCTCCTCGGTATTGCGCAGCCCCGCTTCCAAGACCATGGCGCTCAGATCGAGCCGGGCGGTGTGGCGCGGCAGGGGCTTCACCCGCTCGATAGCCATCTGCCAACCCCGGTAACTGCCATAGCGCGTGTTAAAGTCCTCGTCGCGGTCGGCCATCATGTTCGATTCGGCCATCATCATGCCGCCGTCGCCGTATCCCGGCAGCGTGGCGCTGGTGATGTCGAAACCCTGTTTGATGCGGGCGTGCACCTCGCGCAGCATCAAGCTGGCCTGATACCGGTCACGGGGGATGAAGTCGATGTCCGGAAAGAGCACGGCGCGGGCAAAATTGCCCCGCTCCAGCAGCAGGCCCGGCGTGATCCAGCTGCGCCCGTGCGCCCAACCTGCAACGGTGGGCGGCCAGAACAGTTCCTGGCCTAGCGCGGTGATCACCAGGTTGAAGTCGGGAATGCCCGGCATGTCGTCGACGCCGAGCTTCTTGTAGGTGGACACCACCAACTCCGTCGGGCTTTTGATATGGGTGCCCATGCTGGCGGGGCTGTAAAAATCCCTGGACAGGAAAACCGTCTGCAGCAGCGGCTTCATCTCGTAGTTGTTGTCACGCAAGAGCGCGGCCAGCTCGCCGTTCAGAGCCGGGGAGAGTTCCTGACGCACCAGGTAGCGATAGAGCTTGGCGGCCATGAATTCGGCCGTAGCGGGCTGAGCCATGATCAGATCGATGACCTCCACGCCGTCGTAGCTGCCCTCATTGCCCAGGAAGCTCTTGATGCCGTCGTCGTGCTGCGCCGCGTTGACCACGAAGGTCAAGTCATCGGCGTTCCAGCCGGTGAAGGCCCGAGCCGCCTCGCGGATGTCCTCTTCGCTGTAATTGCCCACGCCCATGGTGAAGAGTTCCATGATCTCGCGGGCGAAGTTCTCGTTCGGCGCGCCTTTGACGTTGACCCCAGCGTCGAGGAAGTAGAGCATCGCCGGGTCCTGCGCCACGGCTACGACGAGGTCGCGGAAGTTGCCGGTAGCATGGCGCCGGAAGGTTTCATTCTGCAGCAGCATCTTGCGGTAGTCGCGCACCTTGGCCTCGCTGGTGGCGAAGTGGCCGTGCCAGAACAGCGCCATCTTCTCCTCGAGTGGGCGATTAGTGTTGAGCATGCGGTTGGCCCACCAATACGACACCCGCCGGGTTTCCAGCATGCTGGCGCGCAGCCAGTAGAAGAACTTGTTGACCACCGGCTGCAGGCGCCGGTTGCCCGACGCCTTTACCTTGATGCCGAGGACCTCGCCGTTCTCCTTAGCGAGCTGGGTGGTGGCCGGGCGGCTGGGCGGGAAGGGCACCAGACCGGGATCGTGCACGCCGGATTCGTCGAACGCCGGCAGGTGGCCGTTTTCAACCGATTCGTGGTGCACCAAGTATTGAACGGCCTGTTCCGGCGTCATGGCGGCCAGCCGTTCGATGTCCTCCGGGGTACCGCCAAAACCGGCGCGCTCCAGCAAGTGCGCCGCGCGGTCGTAGCTCCACTCGCTCGACGCGATGGGCGACAGGTCGCCTTGCCAATCGACCGGTCCGGGGCCAAGGTGGGCACGCTCGGTGGCGTCTGCAGCAGGCGACAGCGGCACCGTCAGCAGCGCCACCAAGCCGGCGAGAAGGATGTGGAACAACATGGAGGTGCCTCCTGTAGTTTGGTGGATTGGCGTCAGAGCCTCAGCAGAGGCCAGCGACTTGCGGAAAGGTCATTGGACGGGAAGCATACGTGGCGGTTTATATAGCATACGGCGGCCGGAATTGCCAAAACGTCTGCACAACTCCGGCCGCCATATTTCATGCTCCGGCGTATGCTGACGTTACGGCTGCTTATCGCCCCAATAGTAATCGGCGATCGTGTCATACGGGCTCATAAACAACCGTGCCGGAACCACAAGCTCGGCGTAGGCCCGCTGCGAGTCCAGCACCTTCTTGAAGAACGGGTCCTTGGCGGATTCGCGCTCCGCGATCTTGTCCCACGATTTCAAGTGCGCCAGAAGGATGTCGTCGGGCGTTTTGACCAACGTTACGCCGCGCTTGTCGGTAAAAGTATTCAGCGCCTCGGCGTCCATGCGGTTGAACTCCAGCAGCGACTGGAACGCCGCCTGGAAGGCCGACGCCTTGACAATGGCCTGCAGTTCCGGCGACAGGTTGTCCCAGACGTCCTTGTTGATCAGCAAGTCGCAGGAGCCGGCAATCTCGTGTGCGCCGGGGTAATGATAGAACTTCCATACCGTGTCGAATCCCTGCCGCAGGTCCTCGGCCGGGGTGTACCACTCGGTGGCGTCCAGCACGCCGCGTTCGCCGGCGGGCAGCACCTCGCCGCCCGGCAGCGTGACGACGGAAAGCCCCATGTCCTTGTACACCTCGGACGCCAAGCCCGGAACCCGGTACTTGAGGCCCTTGAGCTCGTCAACACCGTTCAGCGGCTTTTTGAACCAGCCGAGCGACTGGGGCGTGGTCGGGAAAATAGGGAAGGCAACGATGTTCATGCCGAGAATCTGTTGGTAAAACTCGTTCAACAGTTCGAGACCGCCGCCCTGGAATTCCCAGCCCCAGAAATCAAGGGTGCTCATCCCGAAGGGGCCGCCGGGCACGGAGGTGAACAGGGCCGCCGCCATGTGCTTGCCCATGAAGTAATATGTGCAGGTATGGGCGCCGTCCAGAACGCCGCGATGCGTGGCGTCGGCCACATCGAAGGCGCCAACGATAGCCCCCGCCGGAAACCCGTCGATTTTCACCCGTCCACCAGACATCTGCTCGACCCCCTGGGCGAATTTCTGCATGTTGGTGAACAACAGACTGGAAGGCGGAAAGCTCGCCTGAATCTTGAGGACGGTAGTATCGCCCTGCGCCATCGCGGCAGTGGGCGTCAGGGGGTGTTGCGGGAAAGGCGCGGCCAGAAGAAGGGTCACGGCGCATACCGCGAGGAATCTAAGCGCAAGCTTATGCATGAATGGTCTCCCTGAGTGATAGTATGTGTGGAATGGCGCCACGTTATAAGCCCGCTAAACTGTTGTCAATACCGGCCACAGATGCCCCGCCCGGCGTTTTGACCCGAGAAACGGGGCCAAGGTAGAATGCCCCCGCGCCGCAACGCGCGGATCGAAACAACCCAGAAGAGGGGAGCCTCATGACGGATGTCAGTTGTGTACTGGACGTGCGGGCCGAGTTGGGCGAATGCCCGGTGTGGAGCAGCGAAGAGCGACGGTTGTATTGGGTCAACATTAACGGGCACACGGTCAATCGGTTCGATCCGGCGACCGGCGACAACGAGGTCTGCCAGTTGCCCGAACAGGTCGGCTCCTTCGTGCTGCGTGAGCAGGGCGGCTTGGTGGTAGCCTTGCGTTCGGGTTTCCACTTCCTGGAATTCGACAGCACGGCGCTCACCCCAATTGTCGACCCGGAAGCGGACAAGCCTGACAATCGGTTCAACGACGGCCGTTGCGGTCCCGGTGGGCGATTTTGGGCCGGTACCATGCGCGATCCCCAGGACCCGTCTCAACGCAATGGCGCGCTGTATTGCCTCGACACGGATCTGAGCTGGCGCACTATGGTGCCCGACATCGGTGTCAGCAATGGTTTGGCCTTCAGTCCTGACGGCGCCACCATGTATTACGCCGACACCCGGCAGGAGACCATCTGGGCGTTTGATTTCCAGGCTGAAGACGGAACCCTTAGCAACCGCCGGGTGTTCGCCACCACGCACGACCTGCCGGGCCGTCCCGACGGCGGCTGTGTGGACGCCGATGGCTTCTACTGGTCGGCAAACGTGGACGGCTGGCAGATGGTGCGATTTGCCCCGGACGGCAGCGTGGACCGCACGGTGAAGCTGCCGGTGCAGAAGCCGACCATGCCTGCCTTCGGGGGCGACAATCTGGAGATCATGTACATCACCAGCATCGGTTCCGGCGGCAGCACACCCCTGCAGCCTGGCCAGCCGCAGGCCGGCAGCATCTTCGCCTGCGAACCCGGCGTGCGCGGCCTGCCGGAGCCGAAATTCCTCGGTTAGAGCGTGTCGACGATCTTGCGCAGCCCCTCGCCAAGATTCATCAGCGCCGCCTGGTAGATGAAGCGGTCCCAGCCGATGCAAAAGTGGCGCACGCCTAACTGCACGTAGCGCTTGGCCTGCTCCACGTCGGAAATCTCCATGCGCGGCGGCACGCCGTATTCGATAGACTTTTTGATCACGAGTTCCTCGAAGGGCCGGATCTCCGGTGTGAACATGAGGCTGGGGGCGCCCCGCGAGAAGCCGAAATCGGCCGGTCCCCATTGATTCATGTCAACGCCCTTGTCCTTCGATACCTGCAGAATCGCGTCCAGTTGATCCACCGCGACGTCCTTCTCGATCATGATGAGAAACACGACCGATTGCAGGTCGTCCAGGTAGCCGTCGGGGTTGTAGCTCGTCAGCGCCGGACGGCGCAGCTTGACGCCCATGTGCCCGCCAATGTCCGGCATGTCGGCGCGGATGGCCTGGTGGCAAAGCTGCACGTCCTCCACGGTGCGGATGTCCGTAAACAACACCGCCTTGAACCCCGCCCCGATGGCGGCCTGGGCCCAAAACGCCTGACTGCGTTGGTCCGGCTTGATCATCAAGGGCAGGTTGCCGCACTGGCCGGCGCGGGCCATGTGGTAGAGCAGTTGCATGTCGAAGGCGCTGTACTCGGCGCAGAATTCGCCATAATCGTACAGGCCGGTGTCGCCGATGATTTCTGGCAGGTCGGGGTCAGACGACAGGTAATGCGTGCCGATGGTGGGTTTGCCGGCGTCCAGTTTCTCGCGCAGCGTGTTAGTCATAATCATGGAGTCGTTCCTTCGTGTAAGGCATGGCAGTGGGGGGCGTTGCCGGCAATCCGGCGTGGTCGTGTATTATCAAGTTCCAATAACCCATTGTAAACAGTACAATTGGGGCTACTTCCCTTGCCAAAACCGGATCGGCGGGGTATAGTGCGTGATCTTCTCACCAAGAGGATTGGATGCATGGCAGACAAAGGCGGCAAGAAAATTATCTGCGTCAACAAGCGGGCGCGCTTCGACTATGCGATTGACGAGGTGTTCGAAGCCGGGCTGGTTCTGCACGGGACGGAGGTGAAATCCCTGCGGGCCGGGCGGGCGACCTTGAAGGATGCCTACGCCGAGGCCCGCGACGGCGAGATGTTTCTGCTGCACGCGCACATCAATCAGTACGAACAGGCCAACCGCTTCAACCACGAGCCTGAACGGCCCCGCAAGCTCCTCTTACACAAGCGGGAGATTCACCGACTCGCTGGCAAGGCGCAGGAGCGGGGGCTGACGATGATTCCAACCCGTATGTATTTCAGCCGCGGCAAGGCGAAGGTCGAACTGGGCCTCGCCAAGGGTAAGCGGCAATACGACAAGCGACAGGACATGAAACGCCGCGACGCGCAGCGCGACATCGCGCGGGCGCTGGCCGGTGAGTAACTACCAAAGGGGGCGAAAGGATTTCGACGGGAGTACATGACGTTACGGTTGCATGCCGAGGACTCCGCTGGCCTCGTAAAAAAGCGGAACAAAACATAATCGCCAACGATTATGAAGTAGCTCTGGCCGCTTAATCCCGGCCAGCGTCTCCCTGTCACCCGCCCACGGTGTCAGGACCAGGCGCCACGATGTGGGATAGTCCGTTGCTCCCCCTGCCTGGGGAGAGCGGGGGCGAAATTTAATCCAGGCTAGCGTCTTCCTTGCCCGGCTGGGGAGGTTTGGGAAGAGGCGAAACCATTTTCCCCGGATAAGCATGTAGACACTGTGGCCGAAGGCTTTCGGACGCGGGTTCGATTCCCGCCGCCTCCACTCCTTCCGATTCGTATAACTTCTTGAAATGCGAGGAAGTTAAGTCTTCGTCAGTTGCCACCTCCAGGGTCCCGGACACTCCAAATCACATTTGCCATGCCTTCCACCAATCTGCTGGCGTCGGTCCAGCCGCGTCTGCACGTACCGTTGCATCGTCAGCATCGGGGTCGCGTGACACATAAGGGCATTTCTAGAAGCTATCTCATAAATCTGAGAGAGTGGCGCCCCTGTTTCATGGTTGGTTCACAGTAAAGGACGTGGCCGATGGCACAAGACCTCACGAACGCTCAATGAGCCTTCATCGAACCGCGGCTGACGATGCCCAAGCGCGCCGACGACCGCGGGCGCCCCTGGCGAGATTCGCACGCCGTGCTCAACGGCATCCTCTGGCACGACTTCAGCCCTGGCTGCCCAACAAAGTGCGGGGCGTCCCCCGCGTTGACGACCGAAAGGTTATCCGTGGCATCAGCCACGTCATCCGATGCGGATGGATGGGGCGCGACGCGTCCGCCTGTTACGGCCCCCCACAAGACGCTCGACAATCGTTTCGTGCGCTGGCGTAAAGCTGGGGTCTTCAAGTGCGTGTTCCAAGCCCTGGCCTCCGAAAGCACCGCCAACGGGACGCTCAGGATCGATGCCACGCATCTCAAGACACATCGCACCGCACAGCCGCGTAATACACATCCATCAGGAACGGATAGCGGCCAAGCACCGACCAGCCTCATGGTATATAGTTTCCCCTTGATATACTGTCTTCTCCCATCTCGCCACACCTTCCGAGAAAAGCCATGAGAAAATCCTGGTTATTCCCCGTTGCAGCCCTGGTCTGGTTGCTGACCTCCTGCTTTGTCCCCGCTGATTCCCAGACCTCTGAACAGCCGTGCATGGCGCCCGCCGACCACACGCAAAACCCGGGAATCATCCTGCAGGCGCAGAAGCTGGAATACTTTGAAGCCGAAAACCGTCTGGAAGCCACCGGCAAGGTGTCCGTGATCTATGGTGACACGTTACTGCTGGCCGACCGCATGGAGATGAACACGGAAAGCGGTGTCGGCACGGCGACGGGCGACGTGCGGATGTCTACCCGCGAGGACCATTTGCGGGCGTCGCGGATGGACTTCGATCTCACCAACGAACGCGGTCTGGTTTACGACGCCAGCGGCGTCCTGGGCAACGCGTATCGCATCCGCAGCGAGCGTCTGGAACGCCTCGGGCCGCAGCGCTTTGTGGCGCAGCGCGGGCGCCTTACGACGTGCACCGGGCAGCTTCCCGCCTGGGAAATCCGCGCTCGCAGCGCCCACTTCGGCGCGGGCAAGTACATGACGATGCAGCACCCGTCCTTCCGCATCAAGGGCGTGCCGGTGTTCTACCTGCCGTACGCCGTCTTCCCATACCGGGACGAGCGCACCACCGGCTTTCTGCCGCCGAATCTGGGCAGCGGCAGCAACCACGGCGCCGTGGTCAGGGGCGAGTTTTTCTGGGCCATGACGGACTGGATGGACAGCACGCTCGGCCTCGAATACTTCAGCGAGCGCGGCTATCGGCCCTATGCGGAGTATCGCTACAGCCTCGACCCGCAGTCGGATGGCCTGGTGCAGGGCGCTTACATTCGCGACCGCAAAACGGGCGACGACCTGTGGCGGGTGTTCCTGCAGCAGCGGCAGGCGTTCGGCTGGGGCATCAGCGCCCTAACGCAGCTTGACCGGCGTAGCGATCGCGACATCCACCGGCGTTTTGCGCACAACATTCGGCAGGAGGCGGTGATTCGCACGGCGTCGTTTGGCAACCTCAGCAAGCGCTTCGCCAATGCCCGCGCGACGCTGAAGGTGGACTGGTTCGAGGGTATCCCGGACGGCGGCGGCGATGAGACGTTCGCGCGTCTGCCAAGCCTGCACGTGGAGCAGTTCCTGACGCCACTGCTGGGGCCGGCGTACTTCTCGGTGAGCGCCGCCGCCGACCGGATGCGGGCGTCGAACGTGCGCGACAACGCCATCGTGCAGCGTTTCGACCTGTTTCCACAAATCAGCGTGCCACTACGGCTGGCGCCATGGCTGCAAGTCACCGGCAGCGGCGGGCTGCGACAGACGTTTTATGAACCCGAGGGCGTAGCGGAGGGCGGGGTGTCCAGAACGGTTGCCGACGTGCGCGCCAGCGTGCAGGGGCCGGCTTGGAAGCGGCGCTACGCGGGTCGCGGCGACAGTGTTCTGGTCCACCTGCTGGCGACACGGCTGGATTACCGGTATGTGCCCGAGGTGGATCAGGACGACCTGCCGGCCTACGAAACCCTTGACGAACGTGAGCACCTCCTCGACCCGTTGGAAACCCTGACCCTGCTCGACCGCATCGGCCCGGCGAACTACGTCAAGCTGAGACTGGCCAATCGCTTCTTCGTCCGTGACGGCTCGCGGCAGGTACGCGAGGCGGCCCACCTGATCATCGCCCAGGGTTTTCATCTGGGCCACGGCGGTCCCGCCCAACGCGCCGGGGAACTGGGGTCGCTGGACATCGACGTCGGCGTGCGCCTGTGGCAACTCTGGAGTCTGGAATCGGTGCTGCGCGTGGCACCGGAGATGGATGAATTGCAGACGGGCAACTGGCGGGTCGCCGTCAACCTGCCGCGTGGCAACTCGCTTTTCGTCCAGACCAATTACCGCCGGAATCCAGAGGCGCTTTACGTCATCGGCGGCACGCAGGCGACGGTGCTCAGGGGCCTCACGGCGGGTTACGACGCACGTTACGACGCCTTGCAGGGACAGGTTCGCGAGCACGGCATCACCCTGAGCTACCAAGCGCAATGCTGGAGTGTCAATGGCAACCTGCGTGTGCTTCACAACGGCGACAAGTTCTTCCAGGTGAGAACGGACCTCTTGTACTTCTGAACGGACGGGCCGATTGATGACCCTGTACCGACGCCTTCTGATTTACGTTTATCCGTATCGGTACCGGCTGGTAGCAGCGATCCTGTGCAGTGTAGCCGTGTCGGGCACAACGGGGTACGCGGCGCTGCTGGTGAAGCCGATCCTGGACGAGATTTTCGTGGCGCGCGACACCACGCGGCTGGTGTTCTTTCCGCTGCTGGTGGTGCTGCTGTACGTCGCGCGGGGCTTCCTGCTATACGGCCAAGCGTACTTGATGCGGTCGGTCGGGCAGCGGGTCATCCGCGACCTGCGGCAGGAAATGTTTGCGCACCTGCAGGGGCTGCCGATGACGTATTTCAATCGCCAGCATACCGGGGTGCTGATGTCGCAGATCATGCACGACGTCACGCTGATCGAGCGCGCCGTCACCGATGCGGTGTCCACCGGCCTGCGGCAGGGCCTGACGCTGCTGGCGCTGATCGGGGTGGCCATCTACCGCGACTGGGTGCTGGCGATGTGGGCACTGCTGGTGTTGCCGTTCGCCTGCCTGTGCATCGTGCAGCTCGGACGCGTCCTGCGGCGGCTGAGCCGGCGAGCGCTGGAGCACGTCGGGGCGCTGAATGCGCTGGTGGCGGAGGTGTTGGGCAATATCCGGGTGGTCAAGGGCTTTGGGCGCGAAGGCTACGAAAACGCGCGCTTCCGGCGCGGCAACGAGGCATACTACAACGTCATGTTGCGGTCGGTGCGCACCGACGAGATGCGCTCGCCGATCATGGAGTTCCTGGCCTCGGTGGGGGTCGCGGCGGTGGTCTGGTACGGCGGCTCGCAGGTCATCGCCGGCACGACGACGCCGGGCACGTTCTTTTCGTTCCTGACGGCTATTTTCATGATTTACGAGCCGCTGCGGCGGTTGAGCCGCATCAACAGCACCATCCAGAACGCCCTGGCGGCGGCGGGGCGAGTCTTCGGCCTGCTAGACACGCCGGGCGAGGCGGCGGAAGAAAACGGCAAGCCGATATTGCCGCCGATCCGGCACGGGCTGGCCTTCAACAACGTGTCGATGCGCTACGACCCCAACGCGGCCTTGGTGCTCGACAACGTGTCGCTGGAGGTGCCGGCAGGCAACGTCGTGGCACTGGTCGGCACGAGCGGCGCCGGCAAGACGTCGCTGGTGCACCTGATTCCGCGTTTTTACGAGCCGGAGAGTGGCTGTATCACCATCGACGGCCGGGATATCCGGGAGGTGTCCCTGGCGTCGCTGCGTTCGCAGATCGGCATCGTCTCGCAGGACGTCATCCTGTTCGACGACACCGTGCGGCGCAACATCCTGTACGGCGATCCGCAGGCCGACGATGAGCGGGTGATGGCGGCGGCCTACGCGGCCTACGCGCACGACTTCGTGATGCAGTTGCCGGACGGTTACGACACGATGATCGGTGAACGCGGCGTCAAACTTTCCGGCGGCGAAAAGCAGCGCCTGGCCATCGCCCGCGCCCTGCTGCGCAACGCCCCGATTCTCATCCTCGACGAGGCCACTTCCGCCCTCGACAGTGCCGCCGAACGCATGGTGCAACACGCCCTCGAGAACCTGATGAAGGACCGCACCACCTTCGTCATCGCCCATCGCCTCTCCACCGTTCGCCACGCCGACCTCATCGTCGTCCTGCACGAAGGCCGCGTCGTCGAGCGTGGCTGCCACGCCGACCTCCTCGCCACGTCCGGCCCCTACCGCCGCTTGTACGACCTGCAATTCCGCACGCAGGAGCTGGCGTCGGATGGGTGAGACACTGGGAGATAACGGGGTTCATTGAAGGGTGGGATGTCGGATTACGCCTGTGGCTAATCCGCCCTGCGTAAAAGGAGATGGCGATGACATTGCAGGACTCGCGTTACGTCGTGACGTTGGCGGAAACCAGAAATTTCGCACGTGCCGCGGAAGCCTGCTTTGTCAGCCAGCCGACGTTGAGCACCCAGATCAAGAAGCTCGAAGAGGAGTTGGGCCTTGCCCTGTTCGAGCGCACCAACAAGCGTGTCATGCCGACATCAGCGGGTGTTGAGTTGATTGCGCAGGCGCGGACCGTGTTGGAGGAAGCGGAGAAGCTTCGTCAAATGGCGCAACAGGCCCTCGATCCCATGGCCGGGCCGCTGCGGCTCGGCGTCATCCCCACCTTGGGACCGTATCTCCTACCCCATCTCGTCCCCCAGATGCGCACGGATTATCCAGACCTGAGCTTGTATCTGAGGGAGGATTTGACCGCCAATCTGATCGAGCGGCTGCGTACCGGATTATTGGATGCGATCCTGTTGGCGTTGCCCATTCAGACCGATGGACTGGAACTCATCGAGCTCTTTCGGGAGCCGTTTGTGATGGCCGCTGCCAAAGGACAGCCCGTTGGCCGGCAAATCGGAGGTGATGGAGACGGACCTGATGGGCGTGTCGCTGTTGCTGCTTGAAGATGGGCATTGCCTGCGCGACCAGGCCCTGGCGGTCTGCGGCTTGCCGCAACCGCGCGGCACGGAGGACTTTCGCGCCAGCAGCTTGGAAACGCTGCGGCAGATGGTGGCGGCCGGTGTGGGCTGCACGCTCCTGCCGGCGTTGGCCGCTGGCACTGCAGGGGCGGACGGGACGAAGCTTGTCAGTACAAAGCTTGCTAACGAGGAGTTGATCGAGTTGCGCTCCTTCGCGGCTCCGGTCCCCTACCGCACGATTGGCCTGGCCGCGCGGCGAGGGTTTCCCCGCATGGAAATGGTGCGGGCGTTCGCCGAGATGATCAAGCGCCACGCACCAAACGGCGTGGAGTTGATCGCATCTCGGGAAGGAACGCCCGCAGCGTCCGGTACTGGGCACCGGACGACTCACCAAGCCGAGGCTAGGGAGGTCTGATGAAGGCCCACCGATGGTAACTCCTGTGGGCCAATTCACCCTCATCCCGGCGGGGAGGTCAGTTCGCCGGGCTGGGTTCGGGATGACCGACAGGGGACATCGGCTGTTCATGCGGAACCCGGTCGCGTTTTGGCGACCTGCTCAGACCCCTCCTAGACCAAGGCCGTGGCATCCGCCACCAGCCTTGATTCGATCTCCGTGATGTCCAGACCGAGCGCTTGCGCCACCCCGCGGCCATAGTCGGTATCGGCCCGGAAGAAGTGGCAGAGCTGGCGCATCTGGATATCCGGTCTTGCCTGCCCGAGCGCCCCGGCGATGGCTTTGTGCAACCGTTCCTGCTCATCCGGCGGCATCAGGCGGTAGAGATTGCCCGCTTGGGTAAAATCGTCATGATCTTCACGCGAATCGTAGCGGTCCACCACAACGTCGCCTAGCGGCAGCGCGGGTTCTTTGTACGCCGGGTGGTCCTTCGGCGCCGTGTCATCGCTATTGGGGAAGTAATGGGTGACGCTGCCGCCTTGCCCCAACGACATGACGCCGTCGCGCTGGTAGTGCATCACCGGACAGCGCGGGCGGTTGACCGGCAGTTGCTGATAGTTGTTGCCGACCCGGTAACGGTGGGCATCGGCGTAGCTCATCAGGCGCGCCTGGAGCATTTTGTCGGGGCTCCAGCTGATGCCGGGCACGGTCGTGCTGGGACTGAACGATGCCTGCTCCACCTCGGCGAAATAGTTTTCCGGGTTGCGGTTGATCTCCAGGATGCCTACCTCGATCAACGGAAAGTCGGCGTGCGGCCAGACCTTCGTGAGATCAAACGGATTCCACGCAAACGCCTCGGCCTGCGCCTCGGTCATGACCTGGATGCAGAAGCGCCAGCGCGGATAATCGCCGCGCTCGATGGCCTCGAAGAGGTCGCGCTGGTGCGATTCGCGGTCCTTTCCTGTCAAGGCGCCCGCCTCGGCATCGGTGAGGCACTCGATGCCCTGCAGCGTCTTGAAATGGAATTTGCACCAGACGCGCTCGCCGTCCGCGTTGATGAGGCTGTACGTGTGGCTGCCGTAGCCGTTGAGGTGCCGGTACGACCTGGGTAGGCCGCGGTCCGAGAAGAGGATCGTCACCTGATGCAGGGATTCCGGGCACAGCGACCAGAAGTCCCACTGCATGTTCATGTCGCGCAGGTTGGTCTGCGGATGGCGCTTCTGGGTGTGGATGAACTGGGCGAACTTGTAGGGGTCGCGCACGAAGAACACCGGGGTGTTGTTGCCCACCAGGTCCCAGTTGCCCTCCTCGGTGTAGAACTTCAGCGCAAAGCCCCGCACGTCGCGTTCCGCATCCGCGGCGCCGCGCTCGCCGGCCACCGTGGAAAAGCGCAGAAACGTCTCGGTTTCCTTGCCGACCTCGGAGAGAAACGCGGCGCGGGTGTAGCGCGTCACGTTGTTGGTGACCGTAAAGGTGCCATACGCCCCGGAGCCCTTGGCGTGCACCACGCGCTCCGGGATGCGCTCGCGGTTGAAATGCTGCATCTGCTCCAGAAGCTGTACGTCCTGCATGAGCAGTGGGCCGCGCGCGCCCGCAGTCAGGGCATTTTGATTATCGGCGATGGGCGCGCCGTCGGCGGTGGTCAGGATATGATGATGACTCATGGTGTCGTCTCCTCAGCGGTTGAGAATCACGCGGCTGCAAGGCCCCTTGGTCGAATATGCGGGGGCGCGTTGTTATGCTGAGGGGGAAGGTAACGATTCGTTAACGATAAATAAAATAAATAATTTTAATATATGCAATAGTTTTAAGCTATGAATTGAAATTAAACGATGCTTGGCGATCTGCCCACATACGCCGCCCGCTGCGCCTGACGGCTCACTGCATCGGCGATGAGCTGCTCCCTGGAGCGGAATAGGTTTCCGTCTCTGGGCTGATTGAATTTATCCAATAAGCGATCCATGGCGGCGGCGTGGCTCTCCAGACCACCGTCGGCGAGAATGTGCCCAATGCCAAGGTCTCGCGCCGTCAAAACCCGGGCAATCAGCAGCGTCCGGTGACAATCCAGCGGCTCCTTTTCGCTGCACATCAGCACGACGTGGCGTTCGCCCGCCCGCCGGATGACCTGCCGGACGCCCTCCCGGAACGCCTCCGCTTCCGCCAGCCGGTCGTATTGAACCCGCCCATGACTGTCGTAGCACAAACGATCTGCCGGCCGGCCGCCAAGCTCCGCACCCATGAAGACGTAGCCGATACCCGCTTCCGACAGCGCGGCCTGCAAGGTCTTCCGGTTGAATTGCGGGTTGTACCGGCTGTGCGGCGACGACCGAACGTCCACGACCTCTTCAATCTCGTGCCTAAACAACAGTTCCAGAAACACTCCAGCGGCGTGGTTCGAATGGCCGATGGTAAACACGGACGACCGGGGCTGGCTCATAAAAACATGGTCCGTAGATAAAAGAGGATCAATCCCAACGCCACGACATCATCCAATTTGAAAAGGCTTATCGAGTACCCTCAAAGTATGGTGAAACACCTCGTTGACGAATTGCTGCCACTTGTCATCGAGGTAAAGAATCTCCGAAAGATCGAAAAACCTCTCCACGTGCATCTGTTCTAGTTGATAGCGCATTTCGTCAGTCGCCACACCCACAACCAGAAAGTTTTTGGAGCTCACAGGCGTACGATCAAAGGACTTCTTGACCGCGCCGAGCCGCTCCAGTGCCCCGGCCGGGTCTGTACCGCCCTTCACTTCGATGGTTGACACGATATCCCAAGCGCCGTTTGGGAACTTCCTTTCAAAGCAAATGTCTGGCTCAGACCCAAGGATCATGCGCAGACTTTCGTCATCGCCCAATATCCAACTTGTGCGGGTCTCATCGGCTCTGCATGCCTTGCCAGAATGGGTCTCGAACCAGTTGACAATTTTGTCCTTAACGGCCGTTTCGGCCTCCTGCCCGATGATATTCCTCAACGCCCCGTCTTCGGTGCTTCCCATGGTCGCCAGAATGTTGCGGTAGCCATTCTCCAACGTCCAATCCGTCGACTCACGTATGATGGAAGAAATGACCGCGTTGTAAAGCCGCGCAACTGGAAGCGCGCGGTCTTCCGTGACGCGCGCGCGGATGGGTGCTTTCTCCCAGCGGTCCACGGAACCGGCAATCTGTTGCACCCGCTTCAAGGACAGCGTGGCGATGCCTCGGTAGTGCAGCGACGTATCCGGGTGTGCGCGCAGCATATCGGGATGGGCGAAGACAAGGCGTCGCTTGACGCCGATTCCTTTCACGTAACGCCACGCCACGAGGTCGATACCAAATGCTTCCGGGCGTCCCGTCAGATCCCCGGCAAACGCCAGAATCTTGGTGCGCACCGCCTCATCGACTCGCAGGCGAATTCGGCAGGAAATGATCTGTGCCCGTTTGCGGGCTTCTTCCAGCCTGTTTCTTTCCATCACAGCTTCACCCAGTGGTATACGCATTTGCGTATCTCTTCCCGCCCGAACCGACCCATCTGCTGGCTGGAATTTCCCTTGCCCCGTGGCAACGTCCAGATCGACTTGCAACGGAATCCCGCCTGCTCGGCAAAGTCGGAGAGAATCAGGTCCACGGGTGCTTCCTCGCCGTGATAACGTGCGTTATCGTTAACCATGAAGACATGCCCGCCTGCGGCAACAACGCGGGCCAATTCATGGATGACAACGGCCATTTCGGTGAAGTAATGCTCGAGCAGACGGATGACGTGCCTGTTGCCGAGTTCGGCTGCATGGACCCGGAGGATATCGAGCACCTCACACAAAGCAGGGTTGTTGGCCACCATATCGAATATTCCGGTCAAACTGGGCCGACTTTGCTTGGTACATGGCCTCCAGTTCGGCGCGTTTCGAGTGATTCTCGACAGTTGCGGACAGCAGCGTTTGGCGCAATGTCTTGAAACGATGTTCGTCGTAACCGAGCCAGGCCAACTCCAGCGCGTAGGTACGAGTGTAGTCATACCGATTCGCGTAAGGGGGGGACGTGATCACGGTGCCGATTTCACCGGTTTGCAAATTGGCTCAACTCGGTCAGACAAGAGCCATCAACAAAGCGGGGAGACGGCCCCGCGTATCTGCGCTTGAGGACCGGCACGTCGTGGACAATCTCGCCCAGGCGGCGTGTCAGTACGTCACCGAGCGCAGGCAGGGCTCCTTTGTCTAACCGAGTGCTCCCCGTCCGGCCCGACCGTGGATCCCAACGCAGGTACTTGTAGCGGCTTGAGATTATCGGGCACCGGACCTGAGATCATCGCCATTTTCGGCCCAGATTATTTGAGACTGTAATTTGGCTTCGGCCCACATTACGTGAGAATGAGCCCACGTTAGTTGAGACGGACCCACATTGCTGAGACTGAGACCGGAAGCATGAGACTGGCGGTCTTTCCCTCCTTCGTCTGTGGCTTTCCTGCGTCCCGCAGGCCTTCCTACCAAGTGTCAACGGCGGGGAGAGAAGTCCCCTTTTCGGCACGATAAGATGTCCCATTTTCTGCGCGTCAAGGGAGACTCATCCGGGTGGCTACCCCGCAGCAGCCTTGCCGTCCTCCTCCGTCGCCGGCGCACTGAGCATGCCGGCCTTGCGCTTGCTCTTGAGCCGGTAGCTCTCGCCCTTGACGTTGATCGTCGTCGAGGGGTGTAACAGCCGCTCCAGGATCGCCGTTGCCAGCACCGCATCACTGAAGATGTCGCCCCAGTCCACGAAACTCTTGTTGCTCGTCACGATCAGCGACGCCTTCTCGTAACGCCGCGCCACCAGACGGAACAGCAGGCTGGCATCCTGACGAGACAAGGGCAGGTAGCCGATCTCGTCGAGGATGAGCACCTTGGGATACGTCAACTGCTGCAACTGGCGCTCCAGGCGGTTTTCCTGACTTGCCCGCTTGAGCTTGCCCATCAGCTGCTCAAGGGTCAGCAACAGCACCCGGTGGCCCACCTCGGCAGCCTTGACGGCAAGCCCGATGGCCAGGTGGGTCTTGCCAACCCCCGGCGGACCCAAAAGCACGACGTTCTCCGCCCGTCCGACGAAGCCAAGGGCGCTGAGTTCGCGCACCCCCTTGCGGTCGATCGAGGGCTGGAAGCTGAAGTCGAACGGCTCCAGGGTCTTGAGCCATGGCAGACGTGCCTGCGCCAGGCGCACCTGCGCACCCTTGTGTTGGCGGCCCTGCCACTCGCAGCTCAGGGCCTCGGCCAACAGTTCCCGGTAACCCAGGTCCTTCTTCGCCGCTTGCTCCAGCAGGGCGTCGCACGGCGCCGCCAGATGGTCGAACTTCAGGGCCTCGAAGAGGCTATCCAGCGCTGGCATGGGCCACCTCCTCATAGGCGCCTGGCGAGCGCGCTTCCACCGTCACGTCGGCCCACAGGCGCGCGTGGTGATCGGCCACCGTCTGCCAGCCCGCCTCGGCTGGCGTCAAGCGGTGCCGCGCGATGCCGCGCTCGCCCGCGTAGACTGCCAGGGCGTTGTCCAGGCTGACGTGGACCGTCACCATCTGGCCGCAGTAGGCCGAGGGCACCGAGTAGCGGTTGCCGCGTACGTTGACGTAGGCATCCCAACCCACCTGCCGGGTCTCGACGTAGCTGGTGTCAAAGCGATGGACGGGCAGTGGCAGGAGGGTCGTCTGCTCGCGCTGGAACCGTACCGCCACGACCTCCTTGACGGTGCCGTGCAGGCGCCGGTCGGCTTCTTCGAGCAGCCACGCCTCCAGGAGCTGATTCAGATGCGCAAAGCTCTCGAACGAACGGTAACGGCTGGAAGAAGTGCTGCTTGACGTAGCCCACTACTCGTTCCACCTTGCCCTTGGTGCGCGGGCGGTAAGGACGGCAGGCTTTGGGCATGAAGCCGTCATGGCGGGCCAGTTGCTTGAAGCGTTCGTTGAAGCGCACGGCGCCGGGCACGTGCGCGGTCACTGCGGACTTGGGGTTGTCGACCCATACCTGCCGGGTGACGCCACCGAACCCGGCGAAGGCCCGCGCCAGGCTCTCGTAGGTGTGCTCGGCATCGCAGCACGGTGCCGCCATGACGTGGAAGCGACGGGAGTAGCCCAGGACACGGACGGCGACGTGGACTCTCCGGGCCTTGCCGCCGACCGGGACGATGACGTCGCCCCAGTCATGCTGCAGTTGCCTGGCGGGCTCGGTTTCGAACCGCACGGTGGCGCGTCTGGGCTCGACGTAGGCGCGCAAGACACGAATCTTGCCGTCGTATCCCAGAGCCTGGAGCTCGCGAAAGATGACCACGGCGTTGAAGACGCCGGCGCGGAGCAGCTTGTCCACGGTTGCCACGTAGGGCTTGAGCTTGGCGTACCTTTCGCGGCGGCGTGTCCTGGAAGGCGGCCGGCCGCGCTTGAGGGCGCGTCTGACCGTTGGGGTATGTCCCCCGAGGCGCTTGGCAATGTCGCCTTGGAGACCCCTTGGTGACGTAGCTCCTGTATCATCCAGTAGTCCTCTTGAGTAAGCATGCTGGCCTCCGGTTTGTGGGAAACCAGAGGGTTGCACGAGTTACTTGAGGGGACACCTTAAAATGCCGTTTGGGGGACTTTTATCACTGCCGCTGACAGCTGCAGCGTGCTCTCGAACCGACCCTGCCGCTCGGCGCGTGCGTGTGGCCGTTTCTCGCGGGTATAGCGGTCGACAACGTGCTGCCGCTCCGGGCGGGCGATGCGCTTCGCGTCCTGGGGTTTCGCCGGCATCTCCGGTCGCCGGCCCTGCGGGTGGCGGGAACTCTCGTCATCGAACGGGTAGTGGATGTAGCCGTTCTGGTCGGGTGTTCTTTCTGGGCCTGCTCTGCTTCTTCCCTTTCGTGGGCGTCGACCAATCCGGCAGCCGCGAGGACGCCCCCCAATGCGTGAGTTGAAGCGACCGGCGAGCGAGCGCGGAGCCCGAGGCCGGGGGATGCAGGGGGAAACCACGGAAGGAGAATATGCAATTAGTAGTTACAGGCTTGACAATTCAGACATGCAAGGTAATACCTTCTCTTGTAGGAGGTGATGCCATGAACCTGATCAGCATTTTCAGCAAGTACCCGACTCAAGAATCCTGTACCAAACACCTTGAAACCGTCCGTTGGGGCGACAACCCGACCTGCCCATATTGCAAAAGCGACAAGGTGGCCCGCAAGAACGAACTGGATAAAGTGGGCCGCTGGAATTGCCATGCGTGCAAGTCCAGCTTCAACGTGCTGTCCGGCACCGTGTTCCAAAAAACGCGCATCCCGTTGCAAAAGTGGCTCTTGGCAATCGGCTTGATTGTAAACGCCAAGAAAAGCCTGTCCAGCTGCCAGCTTGCGCGTGACCTTCGGGTCTCGCAGCCTGCCGCGTGGTACATGCAGCAGCGCATCCGCGTTGCCATGGTGGCGAGCGAACGCGAATTGCTCCAGGGCATCGTCGAGATGGACGAGACCTACCTAGGCGGCAAGCCCCGAAAGGGAAACAAGCGCGAAGACGATAAGCCCGCCAAGAAAGGACGCGGCACCAGCAAGCAAGCCGTGGTTGGCGCTGTTGAACGTGGCGGGCGCGTGTTCGCCAGCACGTCCACCAGCCTTTCGGGTACGGCCGCTGCTGCGCTTCATCAAGGCCAATATCGACCCTGACGGCTCGCTGCTCATCACGGACGAATGGAAGGGTTAACAACGGCGTCCGCAAGCACGTCAAGCACGCGGTCATCAATCATAGCCCAGCCTACGTTGGGCAGCACGCATACCAACACGATTGAGGGCTTCTGGAGCCTGCTCAAGCGGGCCGGGTATGGCCAGCATCACCATTACAGCAAGCTCTACACGCTGCTGTACTTGGCTGAGGCGTGCTGGAAATACAACATGCGCAAGAACGACAACGCCTTCCGTGCCTTCTTGCGGGGGTGCTTCGGATGAACCGGCTCTACTACGGCGACTGCCTGACCGTGATGCAGGAATACATGGGCCTCGGTAGTGTAGACCTTATCTACTTGGACCCGCCCTTCAACAGCAATCGTAACTACAACGCCATTTACAAGGACGAAACGGGACGGGTGCTGCCAGACCAGATCGAGGCGTTTTGCGGCCTGTGGACGCTGGACGCGGAACGCCAGCGTGCCATCCAGTCATGCCCGTGCTGATGCGTGATGCTGGCATTGACGATGCGGCGGCACAGCTGTGGAAACTGTGGCTTCACGCCTTGCGTCACACGCAGCCGCGTCTGCTGGCCTATCTGACGTATATGGCGGAGCGCCTCTTGCAAATGAAACCCATCCTGAAGCCAACTGGCTCGATTTATCTGCACTGCGGTCCGACCGCCAGCCACTATATCAAGGCGCTTATGGACGCCATCTTCGGACATGAAAATTTCAGGAATGAGCAGGAATGAGATTGTCTGGAAAAGGACCACGACGCACCGTGACAGCAAGACTTGGAGCCGCGTCTCTGACGTCATCCTGTTTTACTCAAGAGGCCAACGCATCATTTGGAATACCCCTCGCAAGTAAATACAAGCATGATGATGGGGATGGGCGGCTTTATACATTGGATAACATGACCAGCCCGAATCTGCGACCGAATATGATGTATCAATGGAAAGGATTCCCAACTCCGGCAAAAGGATGGCGTTATTCCAAGGAGACAATGGCACGGTTAGATCAAGACGGGCGAATCTGGTATCCAATGCTAAAGAATGGCACATATGACACTTCACGGCGGCCTCGGTTCAAAAGGTATCTGGACGAAATGAGAGGTGGCGTCATGGGCAACGTGTGGTCTGACATGAGGCTGTTTCATAACTACCTGATGATAGTCACAAGCAAATGAGTTAGAAGCCATTGAGAAGCTTATTCAGCGTTATCAGCATGCACGCGATAGGAAAGAAACCGCGGTAGACCTCAATATAGCGATCCCAGCGCACCACCAAGCGACGAAAATTGCCCACCCAGGAAATCGTTCGCTCAGCCGACGTTGGTAACGGCGCAGCTTGCGACCGTCCTGCAAGGAGGCTCGTTTACGGTTTCTGCGATGCGGGCAAATCAAATCAATGCCCCGAGACCGAAGACGCTGGCGAAGGGCGTCTGCGTCCGCCGCCTTGTCATCAATGAGGCGCGCGGGCTTTTGGCGAGGCCGACCGCGGCCACGACGCGGCACCGACACCTGCGTCAAGGCCCGCTTGATCAAGGTCACTTGCGCTGCGGACGCCGATTCCAGGAGGTTTCCCAGAGGAACACCTTGGCCGTCTGCCACCCCCATCCACTTCGTACCTTTGCCCTTCTTGGCAGGGTCGACGCAAGGCCCCCTTTTTTGGCCGGGGCAAAGCTGCCGTCAGCAAAGGTTTCGGCCCCATCAAGCTGTCCTTGGCGGTCAAGTTGCGCCAGAAAGGCGCGCCATGCCTTAAGCCACACCTCTTGTTCCTCCCAGAGGCACAGACGACGCCAACAGGTGCTGGGGGAAGGATAGGACGCTGGCAGGTCTTTGCAGCGGGCGCCGCTGCGAAGGACCCACAAGATGCCCTCGAAGCAAGGGCGATTGGGGATTGGTTTGGGTCCACCCCAAGGCGAGGCTTGGGGTTTGGGCAGGAAGGGAGCGATTTTTTCCCACTGCTCATCGCTTAGTTCACTCTGATGGCGGTTCATATCAGGCCTCCTTTGAGCCATTGATTGCATACCAAAAGGAGGCCTCATGCAAATTAAGTTATGAAACTGCTTCTAGGCCGAAGAAAACAGCGTTTCGTTTGGGAATTACATACTTGACACAACAATTGGCATTATATTGGTTGTGTAAGAGAGAGACACAGCCATGAACACCAAGGAATATGATAGCCTTTACGCTCTGCTGGAAGCATTTCCCACCGAAGACGCCTGCATCGAGCATCTTGAACAACTCCGCTGGCCGAAGGGCATCACCTGCCAATGGTGTGGCTGCTGTCGAAAGTTCTACGCCATCAAACGACGACATGTCTACAAGTACGCCGACTGCAAGCGCGAATTCAGCGTCCGCAAGAACACCATCTTTGAAGACAGCCCTGTCAAGCTGCGCAAGTGGTTTGCCGCCGCCTGGCTGATGGCCTCCAACTGCAAGGGCATTGCTTCCACCCAGCTGGCGCGCGAAGTCGGCGTCACCCAGAAAATCGCCTGGTTCATGCTCAGCCGCTTACGCGCCGCCATGCGCATGCTGAACGATAAGGCCGGGCCGCTGGATGGCGAAGTTGAAGCCGATGAGACTTACATCGGCGGCAAGGAAGCCAACAAGCACGCCAACAAAAAACTGCGCGCCGGACGCGGGCCTGTGGGTAAGGCCTCGGTGGCTGGGCTTCGCTCCCGCCGTGGGAAGATCAAGGCTGTTCCTGCAACCAGCGTGAATCGGCGAGCCCTGCATCACTTTATCCGTTCCAATGTCATTGAAGGTGCGACGCTCTACACGGATGAAGCCCTGGTGTATGACGACTTGGCCGGATACAGCCATGAAAGCGTCAATCACGGGCATGGCGAATACGTGAGAGACAAGGTGCACACCAACGGCATGGAGTCCTTTTGGGCCATCGTGAAGCGCAGCTATGTCGGTATCTTCCATCACTTCAGTTGGAAGCACCTGCATCGGTATATGCACGAATCGAGCCTCCGATGGAACATGATGGGGCTGACGAATGCGCAGCGCATGGACGTGATTCTGGGATCGTCAGCTGGTATCCGGCTCTCTTATCAGAGGCTTGTCCAATGATGAACATGAACAGGGTTCTGAAACAAGCCATGACGCGCGTCAACCCGGAGATCATGGGGCAATGGCTCAGCAAGGTGCATCACGGGGATTGCGTGAAACTCATGGACAAGATGCCAGTTGGTTCTGTGGACGTGATTGTCACCAGTCCGCCATATAACATCAGGAACAGCACGGGTAACGGCTTGAAGGACGGGCGCGGCGGCAAATGGGAGAAAGCAGAACTGGTGAAGGGCTATGCCGGGCACAACGACGCCATGCCGCACGATGAATACGTAGCCTGGCAGCAGGGTTGCTTGCGCGCCATGATGCGCGTGCTCAGAGAAGACGGCGCTATATTCTACAACCACAAGTGGCGCGTACAAGGTGGCCTGCTACAAGACAGGGCGGACATCGTACAGGGCTTTCCCGTGCGCCAGATCATCATCTGGCAACGTAGCGGCGGCCTGAACTTTAATCCTGGCTACTTCTTGCCCACGTATGAAGTCATCTATCTGATTGCCAAGCCCAACTTTCGCCTCGCGCCGAAGGCAAATGCGCTTGGCGACGTGTGGCGCATTCCCCAGGAAGCCAACAACCCACATCCCGCGCCCTTTCCGGTCGAGCTTGCACAGCGTTGCATCAATTCTACAACTGGGCAGATCGTCCTTGATCCGTTCATCGGTTCAGGCACCACGGCAATGGCTGCGGAGATGGCGCGTCGGGCATGGGTCGGCATGGAAATCTCTGCTGATTACTGCAAGCTGGCAAGCGAGCGAATCAACGCTGTCAGAAGGATGATCCGATGACCGACTTCCCGGGCAGTCCGCCCAAGACCCGTAAGGAACTGTTTGAGCGTATGCGCGCTATCATTGTGCCATGGGTAGCATGACATGCCAAAAGGTCCGCGCGACAACGGCTCAGGCGCGCCAGGGCTGTTACTGGAAGACCTGCTGGGCACCACGGCAGGCTCACAGGATATACCCGGACGCGGCAGGCTGGGAACTCAAGTGGCACTCTGAGCGCACTCACTTGGTGACGTTGTTCCACAAGGAAGCAGACGGTCCGGAAGCTATCATGCGCTACATGGTGCGGCGCTATGGCATCAGAGACGCGAAAGGCCGCCGCAGTTTTCGCCACACCATCAGGGGTAAGTCTGACCTGTTTCGTGTCGTGAACGATGCAGGGCAAGTCATTGTGCGTCCAGTCAAGGGTAACGGCCCTGTTCCCTATTGGGCGCCTGAAGAACTGGTAGCGGCGGCGGCGAAGCTGCGCCGCCTGTTACTGGTGCAGGGCGAGCGGAAAGGACAAAGCGTCCGGTTTCTGCATGCTGACGCCTATGAGACCTTTCACCTTGCCGATTTCGTCTACGAATTGGTCAAGGGGACGATCGCGTTGGATTTCGATTGTCGGGAAATGACGCCAGGCAGTGATGGGCTACGCAATCATGGCACGAAGTTTCGCATTCCACCCCTGACGGTATGCAGGCTCTATCTGAAAAAGGAGCGATTGTACTTGTGTCAAGTATGTAATTCCCAATTGAAGACTGGGGCCTTTCACGCCATGCTGATCCAGCTTGGCGTGACGCGCGCCGGTCCGCAGGAGGCACGATTGAGGCGTAGTTTTGTTTACTCCGCCGTATTCACGCCAAGACGATCGAGCTGATGGATTTGTGGTCACTTTCCCTGACGTGCCGGAAGCCATTACCCAAGGGGCAGACGTGTCCGACGCCTTGCAGCAGGCGGCTGACTGCCTGGCGGAGGCCAGCGCCGGTCGTATCCGGCGCCAAGCGTGCCTTCCTGAAGCGTCTCCGACCGGACCGGACCGCTATCCGGCCCCATTGCCCGCACAAACTGCGGCGAAGGCGGCTCTGTATCTGGCTATCCGACAGACAGGTATGACGCCGGTCGAAATCGCCGCGCATCTGTGCTGCGATGAAAAGGAAATGCGACGGCTACTGGACCCGCGCCATACGTCCAAACTGTCGCGTTTGGAAGCGGCTCTGGCGGCTTTAGGTCAGCAGTTGGTGGTTGGCGTGCAGGCCAAGGAGTGGGATGAAAGGAATGTAGCCCTGCATTCCTGAGTTTTCATGTTGGACCAGGAAAAACAACCCGACTAACTCTGACAGCACATCCAGATGCTGTTGCTCACGGAGATGGAACACAACACCATGAAACGCTGGATCGTTACCGCACTGATTGCCGCATTGCTTGTTCTTGGTACCACAGTTTCGCACCGCGCCATTGCCGACGACGAGGCGGACTACGAAGCGCTGAACCTCTTCCTCTTCCCCGAATCCATCGCTTTGCCGGACGTCAGCTTGCCGGACGTGGACGGCAAGCCGGTGCCTCTGTTGTCGTTCCGCGACCGCGTGCTCATCCTTAATTTCTGGACCACCTGGTGCCACTATTGCGAACGGGAGCGCGCTGCCCTTGAGGCGTTGTACAAACAATACAAAGGGGATGGCTTGGCAATTCTGGCGGTCAACATGGGGGAAACGGCGGATCAGGTGAGGGCTTACGTCGCCAAGCACGGCCTCAGTTTTCCGCACGTCATGGACCCGGAGGCGAGGGCCGAGGCGGCGTTTGCCATTCAGGCCACGCCGACGAATTTCCTGATCGACCGCCGCGGCCACGTGGTGGCGGGCGGCATGGGGTATCGCGACTGGACCGGGCCGCAGGCGTATCGGCTCATTGAACGTCTCTTGGCGGCTGGGGTCGAAAGCCGCTGACAAGGAGGATTAGGCATGCATTACCATCGCAAACCCGGTTGGATGATTCCCGAGAGCAAAGCCACGCCCGAATCGGTGTTCATGCAGCGCCGTAAGTTCCTGGCGGGCAGCGCGGCGATGGCGGCCGGCGGCATCCTCGGCGCGACGGGCGGCATCGGTTTCGCCGCGGACGACAAAGAGGACAAGACCCTCGACCTGTATCCAGCGGAGCGCAATCCGGAATACACGCTCGACCGTCCGGTGACGGAGGAGGAGGTCGCCGCCGCCTACAACAACTTCTACGAGTTCGGCCCCGTCAAGACCATCTCGCGTCTGGCGCAGCGCCTGAAAATTCGCCCTTGGCAGGTGGAAGTCGGCGGCTTGGTCAACAATCCCCAGACGTTCGACATCGATGACCTCATCCGCGCCATGCCGCTTGAAGAACGACTGTATCGCCTGCGCTGCGTCGAGGCCTGGGCCATGGCGGTGCCGTGGACCGGCTTCCCGTTCTCTGCCCTGATCAAAAAAGTGCAGCCTGGCCTGCAAGCCCGCTACGTCAAGCTGACGACGTTCCTGCATCGCACCGTGGCGCTGAACCAATTGCGCGTCTGGTATCCCTGGCCATACGAAGAGGGGTTAACCATTGAGGAGGCGATGAACGAGCTTACCCTGCTGGTGACGGGCGTGTACGGGCATCCGCTGCCCAAGCAGCATGGCGCCCCGTTGCGGCTCGTCACGCCGTGGAAGTACGGCTTCAAGAGCATCAAATCGATCGTTTCCATTGAATTCGTCAAGGAGCGGCCCGTCAGCTTCTGGGAAACCCTGGCGCCGAAGGAATACGGTTTCTGGGCCAACGTCAACCCGGCGGTCTCGCACCCGCGCTGGTCGCAATCCACCGAGCGCATGCTGGGCACGGACGAGAAATACGACACGGTGATTTTCAACGGCTACGGCCAGTGGGTTGCGGGGATGTATCCGACGCTGCGCGAGCGGGAGTATTTTTTCTAGCCGCGGGCGTAGGGCGTACCCGCGGAGCAGGGGAGAGGACCATGGGCAAATTGGACGGCAAGGTGGCGCTGATCAGCGGCGGCGCGCGTGGTCAAGGCGCCGCAGAGGCCAGAACGTTCGCCCGAGAGGGCGCCAAGGTAGTGTTCGGCGACGTTGCCGATGACGACGGCCGCAAACTGGAAGCCGAATTGCTGGCTGACGGGATGGAAGCGGCCTACGTGCATCTGGACGTGTCGAACGAGGCCGATTGGCGGCAGGCAATAGAGGAGACCGTGCGGCAGTTCGACAAGCTGGACATTCTGGTGAACAACGCCGGGATTACCATCCCGCGGGTGCCCATCGAGGTACGCTTGGAGGCCGAATGGGACCGCGTCATGGCGGTGAACGCCAAGGGGGTGTTTCTGGGCACCAAGCACGCCATTCCGGAGATGCGCAAGGCGGGCGGCGGCTCTATCGTGAACATTTCGTCCGTTGCCGGCATCGGCCAATCGGCGCACCAGGAACCGGCTTATGCGGCCAGCAAGGCAGCGGTGCGCATCTTCAGCAAGGTGACGGCCAGCCAGTGCGCCCAGGACAACATCCGCTGCAACTCGGTGCACCCGGGGCCGGTCGATACCGCCATGCTGCACAACGCCATGCCGGACCCGGAGGTGCTGCGAGAGCGCCTGCAGCGGGTGCCGCTGCGCCGCATGGCGTTGGTCGATGAGATCGTGGCTGGCGTTTTGTTCCTGGCGTCGGACGACGCGTCGTACGTGACCGGCAGCGAGCTGGTCATCGACGGCGGCGCGTTGGCGCAGTAGAAAGGCTCATGTGCGTTACGGCAGATAAAGCCTTCCGGCCCCACGAACGCGATACTCCACCAGATTGTCATCAAGCCAACGTTCCCCGGTACAACACGGGGCAGCAATGTGACACGACAGCCGCCGCTGTAGAGACGTTCTTGTAATCGGCGGGTTGCGTTTGGGCGTGTTCCCCGCACAGGCGGGGATGAACCGGTAAAACAATATGATCCGAATATGATCTAGTGGCATCCATTGGGAAGACGCTTACAGCAATTGGCCGGTGACGCCATGAATCTGATCAGCATTTTCAACAAGTACCCCGATCAGGCAGCCTGTATCCGACACCTTGAAGCTGTTCGTTGGGGTGACAATCCTGCCTGCCCCCCACTGCAAGAGCACGAACATTGCCCGCAAAGCCGACTCTGAGCGCGTCGGGTGCTGGAATTGCCATGCGTGCAAGTCCAGCTTCAACGTGCTGTCCGGCACCGTGTTCCAAAAGACGCGCATCCCGTTGCAAAAGTGGCTCTTGGCAATCGGCTTGATTGTAAACGCCAAGAAAAGCCTGTCCAGCTGCCAGCTTGCGCGTGACCTTCGGGTCTCGCAGCCTGCCGCGTGGTACATGCAGCAGCGCATCCGCGTTGCCATGGTGGCGAGCGAACGCGAATTGCTCCAGGGCATCGTCGAGATGGACGAGACCTACCTAGGCGGCAAGCCCCGAAAGGGAAACAAGCGCGAAGACGATAAGCCCGCCAAGAAAGGACGCGGCACCAGCAAGCAAGCCGTGGTTGGCGCTGTTGAACGTGGCGGGCGCGTGTTCGCCAGCACGTCCACCAGCCTTTCGGGTACGGCGCTGCTGCGCTTCATCAAGGCCAATATCGACCCTGACGGCTCGCTGCTCATCACGGACGAATGGAAGGGTTAACAACGGCGTCCGCAAGCACGTCAAGCACGCGGTCATCAATCATAACCCAGCCTACGTTGACGGCAGCACGCATACCAACACGATTGAGGGCTCTCTGGAGCCTGCTCAAGCGGGCCGGGTATGGCCAACATCACCATTACAGCAAGCTCTACACGCTGCTGTACTTGGCTGAGGCGTGTTGGAAATACAACATGCGCAAGAACGGCAACGCCTTCCGTGCCTTCTTGCGGGGGTGCTTCGGATGAACCGGCTCTACTACGGCGACTGCCTGACCGTGATGCAGGAATACATGGGCCTCGGTAGTGTAGACCTTATCTACTTGGACCCGCCCTTCAACAGCAATCGTAACTACAACGCCATTTACAAGGACGAAACGGGATGGGTGCCGCCAGACCAGATTGAGGCGTTGTGAAGGGCGCATCAATTGGCCGTCAGGCGGGGATGGCGTGCCCCGCTCCAAGCGGTATCTCGACGATATGGAAGGTGTTCCCGCCCAGAACATTATTGTAGGCTCAGGACCTATAAAAGAGTATCATGGGGCCTGTGATGAGAGTCAACACGCTGACGCCACTAGGAGAGCGATCATGTCCGAGCACCACTTCTGGCTGTCCGACGACCCGTTTGACCGACTCAAACCCCTGTTACCCAACAAGGGGCGCGGCGTCCCACGCGTCGATGACCGAAAGGTCATCAGCGGTATCATCCACGTCATCCGCTATGGGCTGAAGTGGCGCGGCGCCCGCCTGTTACGGACCCCACAAGACGCTCTACAACCGCTTCGTGCGCTGGAGCAGGGCCAGGGTCTTCGACCGCATCTTCCAAGCCCTGGCTGCCGAAAGCACCGCCACCAAGACGGTCATGATCGACAGCACCCATCTCAAAGCGCATCGCACCGCCGCCAGCCTGCTCAAGGGGGGGCTTTTCCACGCCAGATCGGACGCACCCGGGGTGGGCTGAACTCGAAGCTCCACGCCGTCTGCGACGGCGATGGCAAGCCCGTCGTGCTGCGGTTGACGGCGGGCCAAGTCAGCGACTACTGCGGGGCTGATACGGTACTTGACGCCCTACCGGAAGCCGATGTCCTGATAGCCGACAAGGGTTATGACAGCGACAGGTTGCGCGAGGGCCTTGCCGAACGTGGCATCAAGTCCTGCATTCCAGCCCGCGCCAAGCGCAAAGAGCCGAATTGTCTACGACACCGAGTTGTACAAGAGCCGCAACCTCATTGAGCGCCTGTTTGGCAGGCTCAAGGATTGGCGCCGCATCGCCACTCGGTACGACCGCTGTGCGCATACGTTCTTCAGTGCCATCTGCATAGCTGCCACGGTTAGTTTCTGGTTATGAGTCCTGAGCCTAGACATCCTGCCTCTTTCAGCCAAAGAAAGGCTTGGCTTTCTTACCCAAAAGCCGGTTGCCTTGCTGGAGCGCATCATCAAGGCGAGCAGCAACGAGAGGGACGTTGTGTTTGATCCCTTCTGTGGCTGCGCCACCACGCTTGAAGCAGCCCACAATCTCAATCGGAAATGGATCGGCGTTGACATCGCTATCCATGCCGTCAAGCGCATAGCAGCGATCCGGCTACGTGACCGGCTTGGCTTGAAAGAGGGGACCGACTTCACCATCGAAGGCATCCCGCACACGCTGGCAGGTGCCCGCGACCTGTGGCAGCGAGCCCCTATCATTTTCAGAAGTGGGCGGTTGAACAGATTGACGGCTTCGTGACAACTTGGCGCACAGGCGACGGTGGGATTGACGGACGCTTGTACTTCGCTCTACCAAACACGCCGACCCTGCAAAGCATGGCGATTGAAGTGAAAGGTGTGCAGGAGGTATCAATCCGTGACCTGCGTGCTTGAAAACGACGACGCCCTGCTGGCTGGGCTGGTCATCATGGAAAAACTGGGCGACCGCAAGGAGCAAAACTTCCGGCGCTTCATGGCCGAGGCAGGTGATATGGACGTGTTATGCCTAAAGTACCCGCGCATGCAGATGCGATCGGTGCCGGAAATCTTGGACGGCAAAGGGTTTGACACGCCTGGAGCGGTTGCGCGAGGTACCCAGCAGGGCGTACTATTAAGCCCATAACTTATGATTGCGAAAACCTTTTCCATCCGAATTCTCGCATATCTGCAACGTTTACGCACAGGAAGCCAAAATTGTTTCGGAGGTTACGGTCAACGCAATGGAATACAAGCGTCAAATGCTGTTCAGTTCGTGCCGGTCGCATTTTCGTTTCATCCAAGCATTTGCTTTATGACGTGCGAACGGCGTGCCCACAACCGGGGCAGAAGGCGTAATCGGCGTTGAGGGCATGGCCGCAATGGCTGCAGAAATTGGCGACGGCGGGCATGACCGATGGTAGGGCGGGCGGCCTTGGCTGGGTTTCGGGCGAAGCGGGGGCCGCGTGCCGGCGCCGGGAGGCGGTCCACAGCAGAGTGGCCAGCACGTACGCGGCGGTAACGCCTGCCAGAATACTGAAGTAGATCAGCATGCGGTCCTGCGGCCCGCGGGCGGCGGGGCTTCCGTCTGGCGCGCTATCCGCTTTGGGTACGGACGGTTGCGGGTCGGTTTTGACGTAGCTGACGGTGAACGCCGTTGGCTGCCCGGCCGCGACGTCGCGGTATGCGAAGCGGTGGTACGTGGTGTCGCGGCCCTCGGTTTCCTGGGCCATGGCGGGTGGTTCGGTGACGAATTCGCTGGCCGTGTAAGGCTTCTGGATATCCACGTCGAACTGGGTGATCGGGTAGGGGGCCGTGAAGGTATAGCTGAAACTTTTGGCATCCCCGGAGGTCTCGAAGGGGTCGTAGTACAACTCGGCGAAGAAACGCGGCGAGGGCAGGGTGATTTCCAGAGTGTCCGAGACGTCGCCGGGAATGACGCGGTGCGGATGCAGGAGGAGTTCTCCCAGTTCGGAGATCATGCCGGCGCCGATGAGTTCCGCGTCCTTGGGAACGGGCAGCGTGACCTGCGTCGGGAAGGCGGCGCCCGGTGCCAATTCGCCTCGTATGATGAGCAGCACGCGAGGGTCGTCGTATTCCGGCCAAATGGAAAGCTGCAACCGTGCGATTCGTAGATCAGCCGGCGGTTCGGCCGCGGTTACTACGGGCGCCGCCGGTTGCGTTTCGGCCAGAGTCTGTACGTAGACGACCACATTGCGAATGTCTTGGTCGTCCAGTTGGCCGCCAAAGCCGGGCATGGCGTTGGATAATCCCGCCGCCGCACTGCCGTCCTTGATGACGACGAACAGGTGTTCCGCCGAGCGGCTTTGTATATACGTTGGATCGGCAAGATTGCGCGGCGGCACCGGCAGCATGCGGGCCATGCGTCCACCGCGGCCGTCCGCTCCATGGCAATCCACGCACAGGCGTTCGTAGACCGCCTTGCCGGCAGCCGCGTCGGATTGTGGCCACGTAACGTTGGCCGGGCTGAGGAACAGAATTCCAACGAGTAGGTACAGCAGCTTCAATGGATGCGTCCAGGCGATAGCGGTGGCTGGGAAACCTCGCGGCAAGCAGGCGGCATTCAGCGGAAATGCCTAGGCATGACCTTCTCAGAACAGGCGGGAGTTGTCAAATGCGGGGCGCGCCGGAAGCCATCGGGAAACGGCGGCGGATTTGCGTTACAGTGACGGCGTTCCGGCCCTGTACGTTTTGGCGAGCTTTGGTTGGTGATGACACGCAAGCCCCACCTTGTCAGGAGAGCACCATGCCGTACGTTGATCTGGCTTTTCGCCTGAATGGGTCCGCGATTAGTGTGGATCAATGGGTATGCCTTATATGCCGCTCTGAGCCAAGGCCGTGCCGGAAATTCACCAGGCAATCAATAGTGGCGTTCAGCCCATTCGTGGCACCTACAGCGGGAACGGCAAGCTCCAATTGTCCGACTCGTCCCGTTTAGTCCTGCGCCTGCCGGATATAGCCCTCCGCCCCTACCTGAAACTGGCCGGGAAAAGGTTTTCGCAACCATAAGTTATGGGCTTAATAGTACGCCCTGCTGGGTACCTCGCGCAACCGCTCCAGGCGTGTCAAACCCTTTGCCGTCCAAGATTTCCGGCACCGATCGCATCTGCATGCGCGGGTACTTTAGGCACAACACGTCCATATCACCTGCCTCGGCCATGAAGCGCCGGAAGTTTTGCTCCTTGCGGTCGCCCAGTTTTTCCATGATGACCAGCCCAGCCAGCAGGGCGTCGTCGTTTTCAAGCACGCCGCTCAAAGCACGCAGGTCACGGATTGATACCTCCTGCCCACCCTTCACTTCAATCGCCATGCTTTGCAGGGTCGGCGTGTTTGGTAGAGCGAAGTACAAGCGTCCGTCAATCCCACCGTCGCCTGTGCGCCAAGTTGTCACGAAGCCGTCAATCTGTTCAACCGCCCACTTCTGAAAATGATAGGGGGGCTCGCTGCCACAGGTCGCGGGCGCCTTCCAGCGTGTGCGGGATGCCTTCGATGGTGAAGTCGGTCCCCTCTTTCAAGCCAAGCCGGTCACGTAGCCGGATCGCTGCTATACGCTTGACGGCATGGATAGCGATGTCAACGCCGATCCATTTCCGATTGAGATTGTGGGCTGCTTCAAGCGTGGTGGCGCAGCCACAGAAGGGATCAAACACAACGTCCCTCTCGTTGCTGCTCGCCTTGATGATGCGCTCCAGCAAGGCAACCGGCTTTTGGGTGTTATAACCCATGCGCTCTCTGGCTTGGCTGTTTATTGGAGGGATGTCAGACCACACGTTGCCCATGACGCCACCTCTCATTTCGTCCAGATACCTTTTGAATCAAGGCCGCCGTGAAGTGTCATGTGTGCCATTCTTTAGCATTGGATACCAGATTCGCCCGTCTTGATCTAACCGTACCATTGTCTTGTGCAAAATCGACTTTCGCAATTACAAGTTACAGGCTTGACAATTCAGACATAGGGTAGTCCCTTCTCTTTAGGAGGTGACGCCATGAACCTGATCAGTATTTTCAGCAAGTATCCGACGCAAGAATCCTGCCTTGAACACCTTGAAACCGTCCGTTGGGGGGATAATCCGACCTGCCCGCATTGCAGGAGCGACAAGGTGGCCCGCAAGAACGAACTGGACAAGGTGGGCCGTTGGAATGGCCACGCTTGTAAGTCCAGCTTCAACGTCCTGTCCGGCACGATCATGCAAAAGACCAAAGTCCCTTTGCAAAAGTGGTTCCTGGCAATCGGCTTGATGGCGAACGCCAAGAAACGCCTGTCGAGCTGCCAGCTTGCCCGTGGTCTGGACGTGAGGCAACAAACCGTATGGTACATGCAAACCCGCATTCGGGTTGCGATGGTGAACCGCGAGCGTCACCTGCTCCAAGGCATCATCGAAGCCGACGAAACCTATCTGGGCGGCAAGCCGCGTAACGGCCCGCACTGCCGCCAAGGTCCACGGCAAGACCCTGCTCAAGTTCATCAAGGACAACGTGGAACCCGCCGGCTCGCTGCTGATGACGGACGAATGGAAGGGCTATGGCGGCGTCAAGAACTTCATGCAGCACGCCGTTATCAACCACAGCACGGCCTATGCCGAAGGCTCGGTTCACACCAACACGATTGAGGGCTTCTGGTCTTTGCTCAAGCGCGCCTGGTACGGCTCGCATCACCACTACGGCGTACCGTATACCCTGCTGTACGTCGCCGAAGCCTGCTGGAAGTACAACGAACGCAAGAATGTCGATCCATTCAGCACCTTCCTCCGGGGATGCTTCGCGTGAACCGGCTCTACTACGGCGACTGCCTCACGATCATGCGAGATCACGTGAACCTGGGCAGCGTGGACCTGATTTACCTGGACCCGCCCTTCAACTCGAATCAGGAATACAACGCCATTTACAGGGATGCCACCGGCCGCCTGCTGCCTGACCAGATTGAAGCCTTCTGCGACCTGTGGACATTGGACGAGGAGCGCGAACGCGCCATCCGCGTCATGCCGGTGCTCATGCGCGAACGCGGCATCGATGACAAGGTGGCTGAGTTCTGGCGTCTTTGGGTGAATGCCTTGCGCGGCACGCAGCCGCGCTTGCTGGCGTATCTGTCCTACATGGTAGAGCGCTTGCTGTCAATGAAGCCCATCTTGAAGCCGACTGGCTCCATCTACCTGCATGGTGATCCGACTGCCAGCCACTACCTCAAAGTGATGATGGACGCCATCTTGGGGCATGAGAACTTCAGAAGCGAGATTACCTGGCGACGCACAAGTTCTCATAACGATTCCAAAGGCTTTGGGCAGGTGAGAGACCTCATCCTGTCCTATTCCAAGACATCTGCTAGGACGTGGAATCCGGTGTATGTGCCTCATGATGAGAAATAGGTGTCCGACTTTTACAGACCTGAAGACGAGGAGGGCAGATACAGACTTCACGAAATCATACGCACGGCATCAATGGGAGAAAGGCCGAACCTTGTGTATGAATACAAGGGATATGTCCCAAGATGGGGGTGGCGTATGAAGCCCGCCAAGTTGCGGGCGTTGGACAGAGAGGGGCGACTTGTATGGTCTGGCACGGGGCGCCCTGATCGCAAGACCTATCTCTCTGGCGGGCGACCTGCAACGAATTTGTGGAACGATATTGACAACTTGTCTGGCCGCGCCCGTGAACGCATGGGCTACGCGACGCAAAAGCCCTTGGCGCTGCTTGAGCGCATCATCAAGGCGAGCAGCAATGAAGGCGACGTGGTATTCGACCCGTTCTGCGGTTGCGCCACCACGCTGGAGGCTGCCCACAGACTGGGGCGGCGCTGGGTCGGTATCGACATCGCCATTCACGCCGTCAAGCGCGTGGCGAAGGTGCGCCTGCAAGACCGCCTGCGATTGGTGGCGGGCAAGGACTTTGAAGTTGACGGCGTGCCGCGCACCCTGGAAGGCGCCCGCGACCTGTGGAAGCGTGATCCCTACCACTTCCAGAAATGGGCTGTCGAAACCGTGGACGGCTTCGTGACAACGCGGCGCACGGCAGACGGCGGCATCGACGGACGCTTGTACTTCGCTATGCCGAACGTGGACGACCTGCAAAGCATGGCGATGGAGGTGAAGGGCGGCAAGAATGTCGGTATTGCCACGCGACGCGCCCTGCGAGGCGTGTTGGAGAACGACGCGGCGCTGAGGGTCGGCCTGATTATCCTGGAGCCATTGGGCGTAACGAAGGAACGTAACTTCCATCGCTTCATGGCTGAGGCAGGGGATACCCAGTCCACGTTTGCGCGGCCATACCCCCGTATGCAGCTACGGACGGTTGAAGACATTCTGAATGGCAAGGGATTCGACGTGCCGGGCATGGTTGCGCGCGACACAGGGCAGGGCGTGCTATTAAGCCTGTAACTTGTAATTCCGTTCACCAAATTGCCCAGGGCGTCGACCCTCACGCTTTCATCCCCGCCTGTGCGGGGAACACCCCACCGTGTCGTGTCTCACGGGGGCTCCCCGCGGTTCATCCCCGCCTGTGCGGGGAACACTCCAGGCCCGCAAGCCGAGGGATGAGATATGCCGGTTCATCCCCGCCTGTGCGGGGAACACCCGAGGGGATAGGCAGGAAGTCGCCGGAGGGTCGGTTCATCCCCGCCTGTGCGGGGAACACTTTCCTCAATCATCCCAGCCTGGGGCACCATCCGGTTCATCCCCGCCTGTGCGGGGAACACTACACGTTCAGCTCAAGGGACTCTTCGGCCACCGGTTCATCCCCGCCTGTGCGGGGAACACGCGTCGTACCGCATTAGGTTCGTGCTTTCCGACGGTTCATCCCCGCCTGTGCGGGGAACACTATGGCAAAAGCTGTACCAAGGTGACGTTGAGCGGTTCATCCCCGCCTGTGCGGGGAACACCCGCTGCTGACGATCGTCGCCCTGATTTTGTTCGGTTCATCCCCGCCTGTGCGGGGAACACAGCTAGTTGACGCTGTACCATGTAGGCGGACACGGTTCATCCCCGCCTGTGCGGGGAACACGAATTGCGCAACGTCCAGGAGGGACTGGAAGGCGGTTCATCCCCGCCTGTGCGGGGAACACGCCCGTGCGAGTCCCCGCCGACATCATCACGTCGGTTCATCCCCGCCTGTGCGGGGAACACATGACCGCCTTTGCGGAGAATGGTTCCCGTTCCGGTTCATCCCCGCCTGTGCGGGGAACACTGGCAATGCCAGCAGAGAGAGAAATCACCCGGCGGTTCATCCCCGCCTGTGCGGGGAACACTCACAAGCAAGCCGGGTGCTCTGTTGATTATCCGGTTCATCCCCGCCTGTGCGGGGAACACACCCAGCCTTGTTGCTGGAATTTCGTATTAACCGGTTCATCCCCGCCTGTGCGGGGAACACGATTCGCGCAAACGTCTTGATCCGCGCGTCCACGGTTCATCCCCGCCTGTGCGGGGAACACGACCACGTGGGTGGCCTGGTACCCGTGGTTTCCGGTTCATCCCCGCCTGTGCGGGGAACACGGAATCCCGCTCACCAAGCGCCACTTCCGGGCCGGTTCATCCCCGCCTGTGCGGGGAACACGGCGCTACCCAAGACAGTAGTTTCCGCCGCATCGGTTCATCCCCGCCTGTGCGGGGAACACTCGGCGAGGATGTCACGCATCCGCTCTCACTCCGGTTCATCCCCGCCTGTGCGGGGAACACCGGAAGGGCAACCCGCGCTATTTGGTTCTGTGCGGTTCATCCCCGCCTGTGCGGGGAACACCGTGTCGGCGTTGCGCCAAAAGAAACGCCGATCGGTTCATCCCCGCCTGTGCGGGGAACACGCGGACCTGCACCTGCTGGCCGTGGCCGCGATCGGTTCATCCCCGCCTGTGCGGGGAACACTGCGGCGCGATTTTGTTGATTGCCTCGGTGGTCGGTTCATCCCCGCCTGTGCGGGGAACACTGGAGAAACTCGCGCCGGCTGCACGTAGATGTCGGTTCATCCCCGCCTGTGCGGGGAACACACGTGCAGGCGGAGGTCGAACGCAAGAGCGCACGGTTCATCCCCGCCTGTGCGGGGAACACCTCAAATGCACGTTCAACGGGGTTTTCAGCGCCGGTTCATCCCCGCCTGTGCGGGGAACACTTCGATCCGCCGCACCCGGATGCGCGGCTCGCCGGTTCATCCCCGCCTGTGCGGGGAACACCGCCTCGTTGGCCCTCTGCCACCTGATGGACGCGGTTCATCCCCGCCTGTGCGGGGAACACATGGCTGGGGCGCGGCCTCACGATCTGCACGTCGGTTCATCCCCGCCTGTGCGGGGAACACCAGATCGCATGCCCGAACGCCCTGTGCCTGGCCGGTTCATCCCCGCCTGTGCGGGGAACACGCGAACGACTGCTGGTTCCGGGCGAGGCTGTCCGGTTCATCCCCGCCTGTGCGGGGAACACCGACTGGTACAGCCCTGGGAGCACCACGCCTTCGGTTCATCCCCGCCTGTGCGGGGAACACCATCAATGGCTACGCCCAGCTTGGCCTCCACCCGGTTCATCCCCGCCTGTGCGGGGAACACCCCGGCGATCTCGCTGTCGTGGACGAAGCCGCCGGTTCATCCCCGCCTGTGCGGGGAACACATATTGATAGCTCCGTGTGGCGGCGTCGGTAGCGGTTCATCCCCGCCTGTGCGGGGAACACTGCACCAGGTCGAGCGGTTTCTGCCGCTGCGTCGGTTCATCCCCGCCTGTGCGGGGAACACGTGAGCACGCTCATCGTACTCCCTTCAAAGCCCGGTTCATCCCCGCCTGTGCAGGGAACACACGTCGGCGCTGGTGCCGCCCTCGCGCCGGGACGGTTCATCCCCGCCTGTGCGGGGAACACCGCGCACCGTCGCTGCGTACAGCCCTCAGCTGCGGTTCATCCCCGCCTGTGCGGGGAACACGAAGCGATGACGCACGTGCGGCGCATACAGGCCGGTTCATCCCCGCCTGTGCGGGGAACACACACCTGGCTCTACAGAGACGCCGTCCCCAGGCGGTTCATCCCCGCCTGTGCGGGGAACACGGCAGACGACTCTTTGGCCCAAAACGCGTAGCCGGTTCATCCCCGCCTGTGCGGGGAACACGAAGTCGGCCTCGGCGGCGAGCACGACGACGTCGGTTCATCCCCGCCTGTGCGGGGAACACGTTCGGGTTCGGGCGCGCCGGCGCTACCGGGGCGGTTCATCCCCGCCTGTGCGGGGAACACGTCAACACCATCTCCCGGAACAGAAATATGTTCGGTTCATCCCCGCCTGTGCGGGGAACACGAACAGGAAGAGGAGGAGAACGCTTGAAACTGCGGTTCATCCCCGCCTGTGCGGGGAACACTCCGCGAGACAGCGAACGAACGCCGAGCTCGCCGGTTCATCCCCGCCTGTGCGGGGAACACTATTTCTCCGCCACACAGTCTACCAGCGTGGTCGGTTCATCCCCGCCTGTGCGGGGAACACCGCCTCTCTCATTTTTTTGTTGGCGGCGACCACGGTTCATCCCCGCCTGTGCGGGGAACACCCCACTGATGCGTCGTGACGTGAGGAAATCGGCGGTTCATCCCCGCCTGTGCGGGGAACACGATTTGGACCGCCCTGTTCAGCCATTCTATAGCGGTTCATCCCCGCCTGTGCGGGGAACACAGTCGCCCCGTGAACGACGAGCCGATGATGGCCGGTTCATCCCCGCCTGTGCGGGGAACACTGGATCGCGGCGTAGGCCGTGTCGTATCGCGCCGGTTCATCCCCGCCTGTGCGGGGAACACTTCGGCCCCGATTTCAGCCTGCGCCTGCTCACCGGTTCATCCCCGCCTGTGCGGGGAACACCTCCTCGCTGATGCCCCGGCGAGCGCAGGCGACGGTTCATCCCCGCCTGTGCGGGGAACACTTTAGCCGTCGCGGGGATTTATGGGCGCGCGGCGGTTCATCCCCGCCTGTGCGGGGAACACGTAAGCGCGGTGCTCTACGGGCAGGACAGCCGCGGTTCATCCCCGCCTGTGCGGGGAACACGGACGCTTGTAGACGTCGCGCGCGTGCTGCAGCGGTTCATCCCCGCCTGTGCGGGGAACACACGATTCTCTACCAGCGGCCGGCCACCGGGCGCGGTTCATCCCCGCCTGTGCGGGGAACACCCCGATCGGTATACCGGGCGGTTCCCCGCCTTCGGTTCATCCCCGCCTGTGCGGGGAACACCCGCCCCAGTGCAGGATGCCGTTGTAGTCAAGCGGTTCATCCCCGCCTGTGCGGGGAACACGGAGCGAGCCGGTGAGCGCACCCGTTACCCTCCGGTTCATCCCCGCCTGTGCGGGGAACACCATGCGAGCGATATCGCCGTTACCGTTGACTCCGGTTCATCCCCGCCTGTGCGGGGAACACAAACTGGAAACGCTACGGGAAATTCTAGACACCGGTTCATCCCCGCCTGTGCGGGGAACACCAATAGCAAAATCTTCGCGGTCAACGCCGCTGCGGTTCATCCCCGCCTGTGCGGGGAACACGGAATCCCTCCACTCAGTTGCCTCCCCGCGTGCGGTTCATCCCCGCCTGTGCGGGGAACACCGTGGCCCGCCGACGTGCTGCTGACAAGGTAACGGTTCATCCCCGCCTGTGCGGGGAACACCAGCTCGCCGTGCATGTACCCGATGCCGCTGTCGGTTCATCCCCGCCTGTGCGGGGAACACGACCCGGCCGGGATGGAAACCGCGTCGTTTAGCGGTTCATCCCCGCCTGTGCGGGGAACACTCCGGGGAGTTCAAGGATACGCCGTTCACCGTCGGTTCATCCCCGCCTGTGCGGGGAACACCTGGTTCGCCAGGTTCTCCAAGTAGACGTTGCCGGTTCATCCCCGCCTGTGCGGGGAACACTCTTCTCACAAGATTCTAAAAAATAAAGACTTTCACGGTTACTAACTCCGTACCGACTTTTCTCTTTGGATCTCTCATGGTAGCAGGGGACTCCAGACTTGCTTGTCCGCAGGGCTATAGGCCCAATGGATCAGCAGCAGTTACCGTGGGCGAAAAACGTACCAGCTTGAGGCCATCGAAATCCACGGGGACGCGACGATTGGCGCCACAGGTGTCAAAGTCATAACCCGTATCGCTGGGTACCGCCCAAGCGATAATGGCGTCGCCGTCACCGATGTGAGCCTTGACCTGATCCCAGATCATCTCGCGCGTCCGGCGGGAGTAATTGCCTACATAGACGCCTGCCCTGATTTCGAGGAGCCAAACCGCCAAGCGCCCGCGCAACCGCGGTGGGGCGTTGTTAACCACGATGACCAACATCACCGCTCGGCTCCTCGGGGATGGCGATTGGCTGCGTTTCCTCCGGGGGTGCCGGGGGTTCCAGACCGCCAGCGGCCAGCATTTCTTCGATGGCTGGGATCAACCTGTTGAGGGTCCCGGCTTTTCGGAATCTGTCGCGGCATCCACGCCTCACCACGCCAACCGGGTCGTTGACCGCAGGCCGCTGGCCCCGCTGCGCTTGCCCGGCCACCTGGAATGCAACTGGCACCACGGTGTCAAACTTGAACACGTCGGCTACGTCGTAAACGAAGGATTGCGGCTTGCCGGTATGAAGAAATCCGATAGCTGGCGCGTACCCCGCGGCTAAAATGGCAGCCTCCGCTAACCCATAAAGACACGAGGTCGCCTGGCTGAGGCAGCGATTGGGTAGGTCCGACGCATCCCAATTGCGGGGGTCATATTGTCGCCGCTTCCACTTCACCCCATGTTGCTGGGCCAATACGTCATAAAGACGCCGTACCCGAGCGCCCTCGATGCCCCGCAGTTGACCAATGGAGCGACGCTGTGGCGCGGGCTCGCCAAACCGCATGTCGTACATCTTGCGGACAATTCTGAGGCGGGCATCCGGATCAAGAGCCAGCCGCGCCTGATGAAGCAACCGGTCGGCACGAGCGCCTCCGGGCTGGCCAGCGGAATAGAGACGGACGCCTGCTTCGCCGATCCATACCAGTAGACAGCCGACTCGTGCGGCGAGGGCAACGGCCGCGTGGGAAACCCGCGCACCCGGTTCCAGCATCAGACACGCCAGCCCACCCACCGGTATGTGCGTACGAACACCGATCTTGTCAACGACAACGAAGGCGCCGTCGAGGACATCGAGTTGTCCCCTTTCGATGAACAGGATGGAGGCACGGTCTTTGATCGGGATGGGGCGGGGCGGCGCCAGGCCGGGCATCGTAACCATGACGGTCAGGACCTCCCGATGAAGAAAATGCCGATCGCTGTCGAGTATCAGAGCGCCGGCCGACGGTCATCCGGTCACCGAGTCGCTCCCTCGTTGTCCCGAGGCCTGAGGCAGAAGGTGACCCGCACGAATGGGTTGCGTTCATCCTGCATCAGCTCCGGCTCCGTGCCGTTGAACGCATGCATCTCTCTGCGCATGATCAGCCAACCTCTGCCCCACCGTTCCATAAAGCCCATACCGGCCATGAAGTGCGCAAGGGATTCGTTTCTCGACCGGGGGTTGACGCCGGCGCGTACGCGCTCCACCGTCATGTGGTTGGGCAGCGCCCCTGGGCTGGTCACGTCTACTCGGTGTTCGAACACTTCGAGCAGCACCTGCGAGCCGGTGATGGCGTAGTCACGATGCGTCACTGCATTCGCCAGCGCTTCCCGCATGGCTCGCCGTGGCAGCAAGTGGCGGTCTTCGCGTCTGAGGTTCTCATACGACTCGAATCGGCCGAGACCGAGAAACCACCCCGTTGCCCGTTCGACCTGCTCGTCCAGACGCCCGGCCGAATTAGCCACCTGCAATACCTCGCAAGCGCGGTCATCGCCCGCATAAGCCACGCATTCGATGCGGAAATCGCGCGTCCGCGTGTAGCGCTGAGGGTCTTTCCCAAAGGCGAGAACCCCGTAGAGCGTCGCGCGCAGCTCGCCTCCGATCTCGACTAGCACATCTCGATTGCGCAAGTCGTCCAGGCTGTCCGGCTGCGGATCGTCCGTGGTGTCGAATCCCAGACGTTGCAGATAGGAGCGGAAGGCATCGAGATCAATGTGCGCGGGCGTTGCATCGAGGACTGCGCGTTCCTCGGTGAGGATGTACCCGAACGCATTGTAGAGTTCCTGGAGTTCCGTCGCCGATGGCTCGACGCTGCTACGCTCGCGGCGAACCCAAACCCGAGCGTCGTAGCGCACGGGCTCGAATCCGCGTTGCCGCGGGATCTCAATCCAGTGCACCCACCCAGCCGGACCCTCGAAGCGTCCGGTGCGAGCGTGAACCGGCACGCTGCAACCTGTTTGGAGAAAGGAGGCCAAGCGTTCCTGCACCCTCTCGGTGTCCTCCTTGACGCCGATAATCCTCCGAGGGTCTTCAACTCCCAGGATGATCAGACCGCCCTCGGTGTTGGCGAAGGCACACATCGCCCTCCCGATGGCGGACAGGTCACCGAGCCCCCGCTTGAATTCCGTGTGTTGGTCTTCGCCCGCCTCGATCCGGCGCCGGACATCCTGCCATTCCATGACGTGATTCTCCTGCCGATCATATCCCATCGGCGCCTTTCCGAGGCAGGCCAAGGAGCTGTTGCCGCAAGTGAACGGTATTGCCGACGCCTTCAGTCAAGCGCGACGAATGAGCATCAGACCACAGCCGTATGCCTTGGCGGCGCCAAAGCCACCCGCGATGGCCGCCAGAAAAGCGTCGGGATCGCTTACCGTCAAGAGCCCGTCGAAGTCCAGCGTTGAAAACGACATGACGGACGCTGACCCTTTACGCGCAGCGCGGTGTTGCTCATAACCGTCCACGCGCATCCCGTCTGGCCGGATGGTGAAACCCGCCCTCTCGGCTTGCCGTTCGAGCCATGCAAAGCCCCGTTCCCGCATAAACGCAAGGCGGTGTTCGGCACGCCCGCCGCCGGGGTGGGAACGCAAGGCGTCCATCACCACGTCGTGCTTGACCGAACGCCCCCGCCGAGGGTCATAGCGGCGGACCACCGGATTGGCTCGCAGCGAGAATTGCAACCGGTCTCCCGCCTCGAGTACTGGCGCGAACGGTTTTGGTGCGTCGATATCGAACAATGCGTGATGATCCACCGGCCGACGGGCCGACAGAACCAGGAAGGCGCCCCGCTCCATTTCGCGCCACAGGAAATCACGGCGGCGGTCAGGGGCGTCGGCAAAGAGCGACCAGACGAGATGATGACCCGGATGGTTGGCCCCGTTTTCCCCGCTCTGCAACAATGGCAGCAGCGCTTTCACCGTAGCATCGCGCCGGAGCCGGGCACGGGAGAGATAGAGGTCCACGGTCATTCTTGACTGCTTTCAGGCACGGCAACCGCCTCCAGTCGATCGGTGAACTGCCAGCGGGTTCGGCTGAGAACGGCATCACGCCGGCGTTCGATGCGCACGTCGGCAGGTGCGCCGGGTGCGTCGTGGTCGAAGGCGACCTCGCCTGTCGCTACGCCGTTGATGTGAATGCTTTGCATAATGCTCCGTTCTGCCTCGCCCGGCTGCCGCGCCTCGAGGGCGTCCATGAAGGTGTCGGCTTTAATGATTTCGGGGTTGAGCGGTAAACCGAGCGGCGCCGACTTGCGTCCGACATAGAGCGCGAAACGCGGACGCTGCAGGGCGTTGGCGACATCTTCGAGATCGACAGCCTCGCCACGGCGTGGCCACAGAGCGACGGTAAAATAGGCGTCCGCTCGCCATTCCCGGCTGGAGAGTACGGTATTGAGATCGTCCGCTTCCAACTCCTGCCGCCGCGTCGCGAAGGTGCGGCCCTTACGGGCCTTCGGCGTCTGAGCGGTGTGATAGTCGATGAGCGGACGACCCGGCGCGTCTGTCCTGACGGCGTAATACAGACCGGCCTCCAGGTTGTGGTGGGCGGTTTCATCCGTGCGCTCGATTCCCAGGGCGGCGGCGACCAACCCCAGGATGGCGGAGCGTCCTGGCCGCGCCCAGCTCATGCGGCGTTCCCCGACGGCAATCTCACCAAATGACGCCATTGGAGCGTAGAGGGTGAATAGCAGGAAGCGCATGGCGTCAACTCACCGAAAAGGTAATCAGATCCCGCAACGTTCCCTCGCCCGTTGCAACGTTCATCGCGTAGCAGGCATCTGCACACGGCCCATAGGCCGTATCGAGTCGGCTCCGAAAATCCTCAAGCGCCGTGAAAGATTGCACGCCTTGGTCGTTGCCCGTGACGGGTTTGAGAAATGCAGCGGCGAGACTGCGCGGCTGCGCCGTTCCTTTCTCGCCAAGAATATAGAAAGCGCGGGCACGGCTCGCGAAGCTCGCCTGTTTGCCTCCCGGCGCCACAGTCGCGGCAGCTTCCGCGAGGGCGCCCAGACTGGCGTTCCGGACAGCATGATTCTGGTCAAGATTTTGCAGTAGCAGGCCTCGGTTGACGCACACGTAGAGATAAAAAACCCCAGCGCCGAATTCCTGCACACCCACGAAACCAGCCCCGGCGTCGTCGGGTTCATCCCGAGATTTCAGGTCGTCGACGGCCGTGTAGTAATCGTCCTCGGCGATGGCACGGTGCGTCGTGACGGCATGTGCGACTTGTACGGCTGCTTCTCGGTTGAATTTTGGGTCGTCAGCCAACATCCTCCCGAACATGGCGATATCCGCGGCCGTATCCGTTTTCTGAAGCAGGTCGTCGGCCTTCAATCCATCGACCTTTTCCCCGGCCAAGGCACGGTCGGCGAGTTCAAATGCCTTGGTCCGTTCCTCGGGCGAGACAAAGGCAAGTTGCTCGATAAAGGCAGGCTCGTCATCACCCTCTTTGCGGATCTTGCCAAAGACGCCGGCAATGGTGCGGGCGGTAGCAAGAGCCTGCTCCTCAAGCATCCCGCCGGCGATGAGGCGACCGTACACGTCTTTGCCAAGCCTTTGGGTGCGGTTCGCAAGGTGTCCGTCGAGCCTGGACGCGAAGACCTCCGACGTGCGCCAAGCGCGTTTCAAACTTTGCGAGGATACTCGCAGACGGGGCACCCCGCCGAATACGACACTTTTGGGTCGGCCGGTATCGTCCCGGTTGAGATTCGACGGGCCGTAGGCCGTCAGCAGGTGTAGTTGCAGGAAATCAGCCATATAATCGGGTTCCTTTCGTTGGGTTATTTGGTGAAGCGGGCAGGAAGCATTAACGGGGCCTGTCGTGTCCGAACTCGTGAACCCCGTAATAGTCGAATATCCAGCGCTTCTTCACGCCGTCCCCCCAGCGTAAAACGGCAAACGACAAGTCATTCACGTTGACTTTTCCCTTGGTCAAACGAACCAGACGTCGCATTTCCCTCATCAACTCTTCGCCGGAGACTTGCATCAAACGGCGAAAGCGACGCTCGGACATGGTGGCCGACTCGTCATCGTCAAGTGAAGTGCGGCCAATGGCGCGGGCAACTCGACGATCGTCGGACTCTCGGACAAACGCCAGAATGCCCGCGAGGATGGCGACCCGGTCCGGATTCTCGTGAGGAAGCCGTGTAATCAACCGGAGCGCTTCGGGCTCCTGAATGACTTCGAGCAACGTGCCAGCGCGACGCAAGTTAGCCAGCGCCGCTCGTCGGGCCCCTCGAGTTACGCGCCCATCCGTCTCATGCGATGCGAGATCACGCCACCATGTCTCGGCAATGGCGCTGCCGCTCCACTGGTGTGATTCTGTCATTTATTTCCCCTCTTGCTCGCCCTTGCCGGGTTCGGGCGAAGCGATACCGAGGTCACGCTCGAACAGGGCGCGTCCAGACTTGCCACGACCGCCCAAAGCCAACGCCAGGAAGAACCGCGCCTTGACGTGACGGCGCATGTCCCGGTCCTCCAATCCATCTGCCGACGCATATTCGTCGAATAAGCGCAGCGCAGCTCCAGCCATGACTGGAGCCCAGTTCTCACGCGCGTTGATTGTGGGATCATCGACGTCCGGGGCGTTCTGGATTGACGCCACCGCATCCCTCATTGCCGCGTAAAATGCCCCTTCTGTTTCGCGGTAGAAACGTTCAGCTATGAAGCCGTAGTCGCCTGTTGCGTCGGAAGGTCGCTTGTAGAGAGCCGATTTCACAGCGTTTGTGATCAGCCGACTTACTCTGTCGGCGCCCGCCGTTGCGTGCTCGATAAATTTCCCGAGCCATTCCCGCGACGCCGCGACGGGCAGAAACCAGAAAGGCATCTCGCTCTCAATCCACGCACGGGCCTTCATGTTGTCCATGTCATAGCCGAACGCGGTGAATCGCGTCTGTCCCCTCCGCAGAGCACGTTCTGGCCAGTGCCGGACCACTTGGGCGGGCTCTCGAAGCTTGTCGCTGCTTGGAATAACGAGACCGGGCCAAAGGCGGTAACTAACGCCGCCGGGCTTGGGATGAACGGGCAATTTCGCAGTCCCCGCCTTCTGCCGGTAATACGGTGACAGCGGGTGCTCAAACCCTTCCGAGTATTTCGTGCCGTAGTTCCTGGTACGGTACGACGTCACGATGACCATATCCTCAGAGTCGGTGAGGGAGCAGGGTCGGTTTCGTGCGTTCTCAAACAGGAGCCGAATACGTCGAGGCATGCCCCAATAAACCTGAAGGGGATGAACATCCGCCGGCGTCGTCAACCTGCCGCCTTCCTTGGGGTTGGATGCCCGTGTGGGAAGGAGCCAGGGAAAGATCGACCCGAGGCCATCAGGCCCCTTATCTTCGACAACACGCCTGCTGATTTGTCTTGTGCTCTCAACGTTGGGCCAAATTCGACCCCATAGGGTGGCACCGTAATTCTCATGGTCATTGACGATCAAAGTCGTCATCGGTCCGCCGCCGCGCAGCGACGTGCGATTTCCAGAGCCGCCAGACGGAGCGTAAGCACTCAACGTGAAGAGGGCCATTGCCGCAGCGGCACGGCTCAGGGCCAGCATATCGCCTCGCTTAACAAAAAGGTCAGCGTTGTTACGCAATGTTTCGGCGCCGGGTGCGTCAATCAGAAGTGCCGCAATTTTCTTGTTCTTTGCACCCTCTGGCAGATCGACGTCTTGCAGAAATCGCGGGCCGGGGCCGTCCAAATCGAAGGCGTGGGCAACCGTCAAGAACCGCTTCCTGAGAACATCCGGCGCTGGCGGACTCTGCCACCAATCTTCCCATTCCTCATCGTCTTCCGGCGCAGCAGCAGTAGACAGCAGGCCAATCAGAAACTCGTGCGCCGCGCCGTTGAAATCCGGCCGCGGCCAAGCAAAGGCCACAAACGGGTCCTCTGCAATTCCGTCGGTGACGCGCCAGGGCGGGATATGCTCGACAGCACCGCTGCGGCGACGGACGGGCAGCCAAGCGGCGTTGATCAGGTTGAAGACATTGGGTTCGGACATGACGCGCCTCGGAATGCACTGTTGGACATACAGCGATACCGCTGTTGATCTTGCCACAGTAGGAGAAATCCGACAAACTTGCCAACGAACCAAGCCCTGTATACGGCATCACGCAATTTGTCGGGAGGTGACGGCATGGATTTGTACAGGTTGCGAGCCGTTCTGCGGGAACCGTCAGACGCAGCCGAGGGCAAGTGCTTGGCCGAAATACCTGACTTGCCTGGCTGCCGGGCGCGGGGCGACACCGCTGCGCAGGCGTTGGAAAGCCTGCAAAGCGTTACGGCAGCGTTCATCACCTCCTATCGCGACCGGCGACCCGCTTCCACCGCAAGTGGCAGCAGCGGCGTTGACACTGGGCGAGCAGCCGGGTTTTGACATGGCGTGTGGCGCAGCCTGACCGGAAGAATGCCGACGGCGCGAAGCAGTCCTCCCGGTCACAGGCTGATATTACCCTCCTCACCGTTCTTTCCTGTCTGTCGTCAAGCCCTGTTGCGAGTTATAGTTGAGCCGGACGTCCGTCGCCGTCTCGCCCCCCGACCTTGCCGTTCCGGACCAGGTTTGATCCCCGGCCTCGGTCTCCTCGAGCACCACCAGAATCTTGTCCGCATCGAACCGCGTCCAGGCCATCTTGGCCGTTTGGACGGCGTCGGCATACTCAGGCGGCACGGCTTCGCCGCTGACACGCCGCGCGGTCATGTTCACCTCACTGAACCGCCACGCCCGCCATGGCTCATCCGGTTCGACATGGGGAGCGTAAGGCTCGATACGGCTGCCGCGAACCCGTGCGAGCCGTAGCGTGACTTGCGGGTCGTCAACGAGCCGGGTTGGCGTGCGTACGTCGCGGTCCCAGGCGCCGCCGTCCCATACGTAGCCCTTGGCGAGATCAAGTACGTTGGTATTGGCCACCCCGCGCTCGGCGCCCGCTCTACCCTCTGCGTCGAAGAAGCGGCCCAGCAAGGCTTCTGGAACGTCCGCATCGACGTCGTCGCCGTATACGGCTTCAATGAGCGCCCGCAGTCCGCCGGGGCTTTCGATGCCGGCGGTGTCTGCCAGCGCTTTAGCTGTGAGCCAGAGGCGCGCGTGATCCTCGTAGACATACGCCGCGCGCGGAAAAGCCCGGCTGAACCATTTCGCGTCCGCGTCGGCGATGGGTTCCGGTCCCACCACGAGTAATTCCGGCTGGCCTTGGCGTTCGGGGCGTTGGTGTCGCCACAGCCTGCCCGCGCGCTGGATCAGCAGATCAATCGGCGCGAGATCGGTGATCAGCGCGTCGAAGTCCAGGTCCAGCGATTGCTCGACTACCTGCGTGGCGATCAGCACCCTGCCGGCTCGCCGTGCGGGGGGCGTACTACCGGACTTGCCGAACGTCGCAACCACTCGTTTCTCGATTTGCAGGCGATCGACGAGTGCGAAACGGGCGTGAAAGACATCGGCATCGAGCCCCCTGGCCGTCAATGCTGCATGGGCTTCGAGAGCGTCATCGACCGTGTTGCGGATATAGAGCACGGCTTGGCCGCTGCCAGATGCCTGTTCGACCGCGGTCAACGCCTCCTCGGTGGTGCGGAGGAAACGCACCGGAAGCGTACGCGCTCGCCCGGGCTGTCCGGAAACCTTCGTGGATGTTCGGACGCTGGCCCCACAGACCGTGGCCAATGGGTAGCCCATGTCGCTGTCGACCGAGTGGGGTGTCACCTCTTTGTTTCCCAACCCTTTCGAGAAGGCGTCGGCCAGCCGTTTGCGGACCGACAGGGGAAGGGTGGCCGACAGCAGGATTGCAGAACCGCCCAACCCCGCCTGGAAATCGAGCAGCCGCTCGATTTCGCGCTGCATGTAGGCGTCGTACGCATGCACCTCGTCAAGAATGAGGACGCGGCGCATCAGGCCCAGCAGCCGCAGCGATTGGTGCCGGCTGGGCAGGATCGACAACAGCGCCTGATCCACCGTGCCGGCGCCCGCATCGGCTAGAAAGGCGCGCCGTCTGTCGTCGGCAATCCAGGCCGTGCAGGCCGCTGAAGCGGTCGTTTCTGATCCCGCCTCCCAGCTCTTGGCAGGTGAGTAGGGGGCCTCATCGCGCCCGGCCGCCAACACCGCCGACCGAAAGCCGTCGTGCATGTCGCGGGCGCCGTGAGCCAGGGCAATGGAGGGCAAAGCGTCTGTTGCGAACAAATGCCGACATGCGGTGGCGAGGCGGTCGAACATGGCGTTGGCCGTGGCCATGGTGGGCAGCGCCACGTAGAGGCCGTCCGCCCGCCCGGACGCCATCAGCCTTTGAGCAAGCATCAGGGCCGCCTCCGTCTTGCCGCTACCGGTTTCGTCTTCGATCATGAACAGCGCCGGACCGTCCGGCAGCTTGACGGATTTGGCCCAATTCTGCATCGGCGTCGGGATCGCATCCGCGCCAATCAAGGCGCCGTAGTCAAGATGGCTGCTGCTGTCGGTGGGCAGGACGCCAGCTGCTTCGACGGCGCGCTCTGCTCGCTTCCGGGTATAACGCCAGTACGCCTCGAGGTCTTGAGCCGGTTCACGATACGGAAACCATTCCTGTTTGGAACCGATCCAATCCGCCAGCACGGCAAGGCCGGCGAGAGCAAAAGACGCACGCCGCACACGTTCGCGTTCGAGCGGCGGCAACGCCTGGGGCAAGGCGAACAGATCGCGCGTCTGCTGGATAAACGTTTCGACAGCTTCGATGCCTGCCCTGCCGAAGTCGGACCGTAATGTGATGAGGCTCTCACCGGTAACCGGCGGCGGCGGGGCGCCGTGATGCCCGACAACCGCCGAAACCAAGACGCGCCACACACGGCGGCCCGGTCCGCTGGGCAGCTGGAAAAGACCATCAGCAGCATCAGCATCGAACAGGCGCAGTCCCCCGGCGCCGTGGTCGTAACGGTCCGGAACAGAAGCAGGATCGTCGCCAAAACAGTCGGGGTACAGCACCGGCGCCTTTGCCTGGAATTTCTTGGCAAATTTGCCGATGTCGTGCAGACACAGGAGGAAGCAGACGACGGAAACGGTTTCTTCGCTCGGCAGGCCCAGCAGGCCGGGCAGGCTTTGTCGCAGGCCGCGACGTTGGGTCAGCAGCGCTTCACCGACCGCGGCGACATCGAGACAATGGTAGGGAAGCGGGTGCCATTGCGGACCGCGGTCGGGTTCAAGGGGCTGCGCCTTGCCCCAGAATGAGAGCACATTCATGGCGATGTCTCTGTTGATCCGGCGCTTGCAGCGGAACGCGCCTCTCGCAGCCCCCGTGTCGTGAACAAACTACAACTCCAGCGCGATGGAAAAGTCCGGGATGCCTTCCCAGCGGCCGGGGTTGCTGGCGCGCATGACGGCGATGGTCTTGATGACCTCGGGGTTGGCGAGACCGTGGGGGCGCTTGCCGGTGAGGACGTTGATGACGTTCTCGGCCTGCTTGTGCGGGCATTCGTCGAGGAAGGTGGGCGAGAAGCCGGCGAGGTGGGGCGTGATCACCAAATTGGGCACCTTGAGCAGTGGGTTGTCGTGCTCAATGGGCTCGACCTCGGTGACGTCGATGGCGGCGGATTCGATCTGGCCTTCCTGCAGCGCCGTGAGCAGGGCTTGCTGGTCGATCAGCGGCCCGCGCGAGCAGTTCACCAGAATGGCGGTGGACTTCATCTGCGCGAACAGGTCGGTGTTGAACAGGTGGTAGTTCTGGCTCGTGGCCGAGCTGTGGATGGAGATGTAATCCGATGTGCGCGCCAGTTCTTCGAGGCTGACGAGCCGCACGCCGTACAGGTCGGCGGACGACTGCGGCACGAACGGGTCGTAGGCGATGATCTGCGCCGGGCCGAAGCCACGGATGCGCAGGGCGAAGGCGCGCCCGATGTTGCCGAAGCCGACGATGCCGACGGTGTGGCCGCCGATACGGCGTACGGACTGCTGAAACTCGCTGATCAGCGGCGGGTTGTCGCTCCACTGCCCTTGCCGCGTGGCGGTGATGGTTTCGTAGAGCCGGCGCGTCATGGCCAGCAGCATGGCGACGGCGTGGTCGGCCACCTCGGCGGTGTTGACGCCGGGCACGTTGCAGGCGAGGACGCCCAGTTCGGTGGCCGCGGGCAGGTCGATGGAATCGACGCCGACGCCCATGCGCGACACCACCTTGAGCTTGGCGCAGGTTTCCATCACTTCGCGGCTGGTGTCCGGGCGGGTGTTGACCAGGGCGCCGTCGGCGTCGCGCAGCAGGTCGATCATCTCCCCGGTAGTACGAGCGGTTCCTTCAACGGTCTCGATCCCCGCTTTTTCAAACAGGTCAAAACGGTTGTACTTGTTGGCCATCAGGGCAACTTTCAGGGGCATTGTGATACTCCGTGCGTGTGTGGTCATGCAAAACGGTGACGGCGTTGCTTACGCGGATTGGATGAACTCGACCCAATTGCCGTCGGGGTCCTCGACCATGGCGATGACGACGCCGGGACGCACCTCCGTCCGCGGCCAGACGACCTTGTGCCCTGCGGCGGTAATGGCGTCCAATACCTCGTCGAGGTTGCTGATCGTCATGGTCCAGTACCGGTAGCCGGTGCCGCCGGGGATGCCGCCGGGCGCTGCGGGCCGGTTGGGGTCATTAATCGGCACGACGATCTTGATCAGGCTGTTGCCGAACCACAGCCGGTGCATGGTCTTGATGCCGACGTGCTCCATGTGGATGTCGCCCTCGTGCCGGAAGCCGAGCATGTCCCGGTAAAACGTCAGCATGGCATCGCCGTTGGTGGTGACGATGCCCAGGTCGATCGCGTCTTTCACGACGTTGACGCCCATGAATGTTTCTCCTTACGCTGGGGAATTGATTGGTCACGACGGCACACTAAATCACATTTTGGCGGTAGCGTCCACAGCGGCATCCCGCTTTGCTCGGCGGGCGGTGGAGACGCAACGTCCGCTGTGCTATCGTAGCCAAATCTTCCCACCTCCCACCCGTATCATAAGGGGACACCATGCAATACGATCTCATCATCCGAAACGGCACCGTCGTCGACGGTTCCGGCCTGCCGCGCTACCGTGCCGACGTGGGCATCGTGCACGGCCAGATCGCCGCCATCGGCCGGATCAACGCTGCCGCCAAGGAGACCCTGGATGCCGAGGGGCACGTGGTGGCGCCCGGCTTCGTCGACGGTCATACCCACATGGACGCGCAGGTCAATTGGGACCCGCTGGGCACCTGCTCGTGCTGGCACGGCGTCACCAGCGTGGTGATGGGCAACTGCGGCTTCTCCCTCGCCCCCTGCGCCGAGGCGCACAACGACCTGGTCATGCGCAACCTCGAACGCGCCGAGGACATCTCGCCGCAAGCCATGGCCGCGGGCATCAAGTGGACGTGGGAAACCTTCCCGGAATACCTCGACACCGTGGCCCGGCTGCCCAAGGGCATCAACTACTCGGCCTACGTCGGCCACTCGGCCCTGCGCACCTACGTCATGGGCGAGCGGGCGTTCGACGAGGCGGCCACCCCCGAGGACATCGAGAACATGCAGCGCCACGTGCGCGACGCCATCCGCGCCGGCGCCATGGGTTTCACCACCTCGCGCAGCCAGTCGCACCGCACCCCGAACGGGCAGCCGGTGGCCAGCCGGCTGGCGGCCTGGGACGAGGTGCGGCATCTGGTCGGCGCCATGGGCGAGATGGGCGCCGGGGTATTCGAGATCGCCAACGAGAATCCCAAGACGCCCGAGGGCCTGCAGGATTACCTGTCACGCCTGCGCGACCTCGCCGTTGATACCGGCGTGCCCATCACCTACGGCCAGTTCGGCCGCCGCAACGGGCCACAAACCTGGCGCTCCTTCCTGGCCACGGCGGACGAGACCGCCGCGGCTGGCGGCAGGATGTTCATCCAGGTGCACAGCCGGGCGCTCAATCTGGTGCTGTCGTTCGAGACCCACATGCCGTACGACAAGCTGCCGGTGTGGCGCGACGTACGCCAATTCTCCCTCAGCGAGCAGGAAGCCGCGCTGCGCGACCCCGACGTGCGCCGCAAGCTCATCGAGGCGGCCCACGGGCAGGCGGATGACGGCGGCCACGGCGTCGGCCCCGAGGCGCGGTCGGCGAATTACGACTACCTGTTCGTCATGCACAGCGGCCTGACGCCGCACCGCTCGGTGGCCGAGGTGGCGCGGGAGCGCAATCAGGACCCGGTGGAGACGGTGATGGACCTGGCGCTGGAAAAGGGCATGAAACAGTGCTTTCTGCAGCCCATCGCCAACGAGAACGAGGAGCACGCCCTGGAGATGATCCGGCACCCGCGTACCGTGGTTACCTTTTCGGACTCCGGCGCCCACGTGTCGCAGATCATGGACGCTTCGTTGCAAACCCACCTGCTGGGCTACTGGGTGCGGGAGCGCCAGGAACTGGCCCTTGAGGACGCGGTGCGGCAACTGACGTTGGTGCCCGCTTCCTACTGGGGCATGCACAATCGCGGCTTGCTGCGCACGGGTTACGCGGCGGACGTGGTGGTGTTCGATCCCGAAACGATCGCGCCGATGCTGCCGGAGGTGGCGAATGACCTGCCCGCCGGGGCACGCCGCCTGAAACAGAAATCCGTCGGCATCAAGGCCACGGTGGTGAACGGCGAGGTGCTGATGCGCGACAACGAGCACACCGGCGCCCTGCCGGGCCAGTTGATACGCGGTTCTCTGGCAAGGGGGTAGCTATGCACACGGTGATCGGCTTTATTTCGGCAGTCCTCGCCATCCTGATGTTAGTCCTGCAAACAGCCTTGGGCGCGGCGGCGGTGGCCGAGACAAACCGCCGGGGTTTTTATGTCGGCCTGGACGTCGGGGCAGCCATACCGCACGAACTCGAATCCCAACGGACGAATACAGGCATCCCGACGAACTGCGACCAGTGGCTGAAATCTGCCACGCTCCCCAACGGGACGGGCGTGCCTCTGCCGCTGGATCAATGTGAACCCAGGGCCCTGCCGGGAAGTCCGCTGCGTTTCGATCTCGATACCGGTGTTCTGGCTGGCGCCAGCATTGGATACGCCCTGAACGGCCTGCGTATCGAGGCCGAGTATGTTTACCGTCAACACAAGGGTGAACGCTTGCCGTTGATCGTTCCGGGCGATGGAAAACAGCCGGAGTTCGTCCGGCGGGATGAAGAAATCAGCGCGTTGCGCGGCAACCAATTCTTCGCAAATCTCTACTACGATTTCCAAGATCGGATATCGCCCACGCTGATACCCTACCTGGGATTCGGGTTGGGCCTGATGAGCGTGGAAATAGATTATTCGGCAACGTCCATCCGGACGGACGACCGTGAAAGGTTGATAGCGTTGGGGCGAAATCCCAACGCTGCTGGCTTGACATCAGCAGCCGATGAGGTGCTGTCCGACAGCTTGTTCGGCTACCAGTTGATGGCGGGCATGGATTACGCCCTGAGCGACCGGTTATGGCTGGGCGTCAAGCTGCGCTACGGGGATGCGTTCGGGGATTTCAGCGACGGCGGCAATCCCTGGAAGCCACTGCGAGGCCACGCTTCCACGGTCGGACCCGGAACTTCAGGTGGCGATTTGCCCGTCCATTACGAGATACGGGCCAATAATCTGGGTATGTGGGGGATTTCGGTGGGCCTCAAGTACTTCTGGCAGTGAACCAGACGCCTGCAAGTGCAGGGACCTTTATCCTGATTTGGCACGCCCGTCCCTGAGCAGAGGGAGCAACAGGAACATCCATGGCAGAGCAAACATCCCGGAGCCGCTGGCAGTGGGCGGCGATTGCCGTGTTGGCGTAATTGCTCTAATGCGCACGATCCCAAAGGGGGATGCCTTCAAGCGCTCCCTTGAGCGAGCGTACCCGGTGAAAAACAAGGAGGCGCCTCTTGGCCCCTGGAATACGAGCATACCCCCTTGGCAAACGGTCTACCCTGTCTCCTTGCAACCCTCTTATGCGTATCCGTATGGGTGTTCGCAACGGCCCGGCGCCCATCCGGGCGCCGGGGAACCCCCTTCCCGGAAGGCGTCCTATGTCGCGCGCCGTTGCGAATCGCCAGGAATCTCGCCCCGCGGCGGCAGTTGCCAGACATTGGCCGGCAGGTAGCTGGGGAAACGCCGGATCATCTCATACGCCTCGGGCTCGCTCTCCGCCAAGTTGTCGATGACGCCGGCCTCGTATATCTGGGTGCGTTCATCCCCCAATTCCTCCTTGGTGATGTCGTATCCGAGGGCAGCCTTCACCACCGGCACCGTGCACAGCAATTGTTTGATCCCCGGCGTGCTGGATGACACGGGAATGTAGGTGCGGCCAATCTGCTCAAACGTGCGCACGTAGGGCAGGCGCCATTCGTAGGCCAAGCGTTGCGCGTAGCCGCCCATGTTGCCGACGGCAGCGTCAGCGGCGCCGTCGCGCACGGTGAAATCGCCAAGCGTTAAGGACAACCCGTCTCACGCCCCGGGCGTCGTTGGCACCACGCTGGTGGCAATGGATTGATCAAGGGCCTCGAAGTCGTGGTAGCCCAGCGTTTCGTAAAGCTCCGCCCGTGTCAGCATGCAGCCCAGCATGCCCGCTGTCTCACCAGTGGCGGCCAGATGGGCGTACACATCGGCAACGGCTTTGGCTGCCACCCGTAGCGACGACACCGGCCAAATGACCAGCTTGAAGCCCAATTCTTCGAAGTCCTTGGCGCTGCGGTATGGGGTGCGGCCGAATTCGGTCATGTTGGCTAGCAATGGACCGTCAATGGCGGTCGCAAAGGCACGAAAGTCCTCGTCGGCGGTCAATGCTTCGGGGAAAATGATATCGGCGCCGGCCGCGCGATAGAGACTCGCGCGTTGGATGGCGTCGTCGAGACTCGACGCCGCGGCGTCCGTGCGGGCGACGATCTGCAGATGCGTGCGGGCGCGCCGGGCGGCGGCGATTTTACGCGCCATGTCGTCGGCATCAGCCAATCGCTTGTCGTTGAGATGACCGCATTTTTTTGGCAGCACCTGGTCTTCGATTTGCACCGCCGCAGCGCCGGCATCTTCCAATTCGCGCACCAGGCGCATGACGTTGAGCGCCTCGCCGTATCCAGTATCGCCGTCCACCAGAACCGGCAGGCCGGTGGCCCGAACCAATTGGCGAGTGGCGTGACAAAGTTCTTCCAGAGTGATGACGCCGAGGTCCGGCAGCGCCATTGAGGCGCTGAGCGCCGCCCCGGACAGGTACAGCGCCTTGAAACCGGCCCGTTGGGCGAGACGTCCCGACAGCGCGTCGTGCGCTCCCGGCGCGGCCACAATGCCCGGCCTGTCCAGCAACGCCTGCAAGCGCTCACCGGCGGAACGGTCCGGCTGCGCCGCGGCATCAAACCAAGGCGGTCGAATGGGGCTGGTCATGGCTGTGGGGATTTCCCATTTCAGGCGGCCGACAGGGCATTGAGCATCACGTTGAGGGCCACCCGCAGACCGACGGGCAGGCCGACTTCGTTCATCTCGAACTCCGGCGCATGATGCGGGCGCGGCACGCCGTCATTTGGCGCGATGCCGACCCGGAAGTAGCACCCCGGGCGCTCTTCCAGAAACAGACTCATGTCGTCGCTGCCCATCATCATGTCGGCTTCGCCCACGCAGTCCGCACCCACCTCGTCCACCGCGCAGCGATGCACGAACGCCGACTCGTTGTCGTGGTTGATGACGGTCGGGCAGCCTTCGTCGGCGAAAGAAAGGTGGGCTTCGGCCTCGTAGGCGTGTGCGATGTTGGTCACAAAGGCACCCAGACGCTCCATCACCTGTTCGCGGACCTCCGCGTTGAAAGTGCGCAGGGAGCCGCGCAGGGTGGCGGTGACCGGAATGATGTTGTGCTTGGTGCCGGAGACAATTTGCCCGACGGTCAGCACTGCTGGCTCTTTGGCCGCGACCTCGCGGGATACGAGGTTTTGCATGCCCAGCAGGATGTTAGCGGCAACGGTAATGGGGTCAATCGACAGATGAGGGAAAGCGCCGTGGCCGCCCTTGCCGCGTACCTCGACATCGAAAAAGTCGGCCGACGCCATGCACGGACCGGACCGGACCGCCACGTGCCCTCCCGGCGTCTGGGTAGTCAGATGCAGGCCGTAGACCTGTTCGACGTGCGGGTTTTCCAGCACCCCGGCTTGAATCATAGGACGCGCGCCGCCGAACACTTCTTCTGCGGGTTGGAAAAGGAACACGGCCGTTCCCGGCATCTCGGCGCGCCTTGTGGCCAGCAGTTCCGCCAAGGTGATGCCGATGGCGACGTGCCCGTCGTGTCCGCAGGCGTGCATGATCCCAGAGGTGCCAGAGGCAAAGGGTGCGTCGAGTATTTCAGTCAGTGGCAGAGCATCGATGTCGGCACGCCAAGCCACCGTATGGCCGGGTTTGTCACCGTGTAGAATGCCGACGGCGGCGGTCGTGCCGCCGATGCCGGTGCGTACATCCAAACCGGAATTGTGCAAGCGAGTAGCGATAATCTCGGCTGTGCGGTGCTCCTGGAAGCTGAGTTCGGGATGGCGATGGAAGTCGCGCCGCAGAGTGACGAGGTCATCGTGGCGGGCGGACAACTCTTCGGACCAAGTGCGGGTCGTTTTGCTCACAGCATTCCCTTTCCATTGGCGGCACGTTGACATCACAGGGCAGGGGCACAAAGCGGGGTAAGCAGGAACCTTGCCTTATGGGGCGTGCGCGGCGCGCAAAAGTTCATCCAGTATTCTGCGATAGAGCCGGCGGGTGCAACGGTTGCATTGTGTGTATTGCTTGACGACACCGGCGTTGCCGAGGTGCGTCAGGTGAACCGGATCGACATAGCCCTGATCGTCGATGTAAAGGTGGTAGACAACATCAACGTCCAACGCCTGCCGAACTTCCGCCATGCACGCCTGCGTTCCGTCGCACCCGGCGCTTGTGGCACGGGCTTCGGCAGCTTGCACTTGGTCTTGCGGCACCAGTCGGTAATACTGCGACAGCAATTCCCGTAGCACCTCGGTGCGTTTTGACACCTCCCCCGATACAACGCCCACCATCACCGGCCTCATCAACGCGGCGCTCTGCGGCTCAGCGTCCGCGAAGGACGGCACACCCATGCAGGCCACGGCAACCAAGCCCCACACAACGCCTCTACGCCCTCGAAACATGTATGACTCCGTGGAAAAGCGTTGTTGTCTGCCCGCCGAATTTGTATCCAACGGGCGCCTTGTTCATCACCAGGATACGGGTTTCCAGAGTTGGCACTCTATGGGTTGGGAAGTATCCTAACGGGTCAGCATTAGGCAGGCGTTGAAGGGTAGGATTCGATCAGAACGGCACGGCGGCTTCGCGGTTCCGCCCGCAAGCCATCCAAGGCATGCGGGCGGAACTGGAAACGAGATCAGGACACCCCGCGGTCTTGTAACTTCTCCGGGGTGACCAGTTCGTAGAACTCGATCCAGGTATTCTCCTGAATCGGGCGCATCTCCTTGACGAGTTCAAAAACGGCCTTGGGTACGTTGGAGTAGCGGTTCGGCTCGATGGTGTCTTGCGTCCACTCTACGTACACCATGCCGGGTTCGCCGGGCAAGCCGGTGCCGCCGATGTAAACGCTGGACGGGTTGCGGCCCGCCGCCTCATAAGCGGCGGCAATCTTGGTGGCCAGGGCAGCGGCTTTCCATTCCTGACCGCGCTGCACTTGAAAAACTCGTTTGATGACGTACATGGGTTGGTTCCTCCCGGCTTACGCCGCTCAATTGCCTTCCTCTGGCTCTACTGCCGGGGCGGCTTCGGCCGCCGGTTCGTCCACCGGCGGGACGCCGGGGATGGCGGCGTGGGAGCCGTGCTTGTCGCCCAGCTTGATGAGTTCGCCAATGGCCTTCTGGCGGTCGTCCGTCATCATCTGGCAGGCCTCGATGTCCATGCGCTCGGCGCAGAAGCGATCCCAATAGCTGCCGGTCTGGCTCACGGCGATGATACCGCCGACGGCCAAGCCAATGAATATCATGGCCATGAAGTACACGCCGACGTTGCTGTCACGTTGCGATTCCATGCGTTCTCCTTCGCGCCTCTAGTCTGCTGGGCTGGGTGCGGCAGCCGCGCTTGGCACCGCGGTGCCAAGGATCGCGTCATATTCTTCCTGCATGTCGCGAATCTTCTCATTGCTGGTCAGCAGGCTCACCACCACGAAGAAGAAAATCGCCGCCGCCAAGCCGTAGGAAATGGAGCCCAGCGGGCCCGGCAACAGAGCGTCCAGGCCGAAGAGCTGGAACTGCTTGATGAGGAAGAAGACCAAACCGCCGCCCATGGACCACGCAGCGCCGGCGGGGGTGGCCTTCTTCCAGTAGAACATGCCGAACACGGACGGGATGTAGATGATCGTCAGGCTGATGCCCAGGATGATCAGGTTCAGAATGGAGGCCGACTTGAGATTGAGGGCCCACAGGTACAGGGCGGCCATCAGGAACACCGTGGACCATTTGCCGAAGGTGAAAATAGCCAGGCTCTCTCGCCTCTCGCCGCGCAGGATGCCGCCGATGTCGTGGGTGATCAGCGAACCCGCGGAGAGCAGTTGGCTGTCCACGGTGGACATGCCCGCCGCGAAGGCGGCCACCAGCAGCATGGCGCCGAAATAGGGCAGGTTGTCTTTGAACAACGCCCCTAGAACGCTATCGGCGTCCTGCAAGCCGTCGGGCAGAATCACGTGCGCCGAGGTGCCGATGACCCAGGTGGTGAAGAACAGCACCACGAAAATGATCGGCACCGCCATCAGGTTCTTGGCCACGTGCGAGGCGGACTTCGCCATGTACATGCGCTGCCACAGGTAAGGCAGGAACGAGAAGGACAGGGGCAGCAGACCCAGCTCGTAATAGCGCCACGTCAGCTTGCCCTCGAAGGACGTCTTGGCGGCATAGTCATTGGTCAGGGTCCCCACCATCGATTCCCAGCCGCCCGACCAGCTGACGACCAGAATACCGGCGATTATCAACAACGCAGCGAAAATGAACCCCTGGATCATGTCGGTCCATACGACTGCGCGGGCGCCGCCGAAGTACATGTACAGGGCGATGGAGATCGACACCACCGTGACGCCAAGGTTATACGAAATGATGCCGTCGGTGAGAGCCTCGAAAGTCTTGCCGATTGCAACGAGCTGCGCCACCGCGTAGGGCAGAACGGCCAGCAGGCCGATGGCCGCGCACCAGAACACGACCGGACGGCTCTTGTAGAAATCGCCCAGCATGTCACCGGGCGTGATGTAGCCCTTGGCCTTCCCGAGGCGCCACATCTTGGTGGCCAGGAAAAAGTAAACCACCGGCATGAAGGCAAAGAAGAACACGAAGAAATAGCTGGAACCCTGCCGGTAGAATTCCGACGGCGAGGACACCACGGTGCCAGTGGAAAAGATGCTTGCCATCGTCGTGCCGATCAGGGCCAGTAAGCCGATGTTGCGGCTGGCCAAGAAATAATCCTCGGACGCGCGGGTAGAAATACGATGCGCAAAGTAGGAGAGGAATTTCAGCCCGATAAGATAAGCGGCCAGCAAAATGATGGTAAAGGTAACAACGCTCATATCCGATATTCCTTCCAGTTATTGATCCCTGGTAAGCCCTGATTCCGAGCATCAGCCACGCCGACGGCCCCGAATCCACCACGTTCGGCCCCTCAGTTATCCGCTTCCACGCTCGCGTCGAGCTGTCTGGCATACGGCATCAGCCAAGTGTTGTACACGATAATCAGGCCAATCACGAGGATCCACGTGCCTCCGAACACTAAGGCCAGTTGTGTTGGAATGCCGAATATGAGCCCTGTCGGCCTGCCAAAGAGGCCCACCGGGACAAGGACCTGAATCGCGAAGCCGATGCCCATAATGATCCAGCCTATCCCTGCCATGCAATATCCTTTCCCTTGCAAAGTAACGTCGCGCCCACGCCTGCGGGCTGCCCTGTTTGTGCGGGGCTGATACCCTATACGAATGTCCATTTCAATGCAAACCGGGATGCCGGTTCCGCGGCCCTCACAGCGCCTTGACGTGCGGGTATTCCCCCACCTCAATGCCGAACGCCTCTGCCTGCAGCAACAGAGCCAAAGCATTCCGCACGTGGGCGTAGTCGATCATCATGCCGTCGTACGTCGTGGCGGCGCGGCCTTCCTGCTCGGCCGCCGCCATGGTCTGAAGCACACCCTTGTTCCACTCGATTTCCTCGCGGCTTGGCGCGAACACCTCATTGGCGATGGGCACGGCGGCGGGATGAATCAGCAGCGCCCCCCGATAGCCGATCGCGCGCGCCCGCTGCAATTGTGTCCGCACCAGTTCCAAATCACCAACTTCGAGGGAGCCCGTGGCAATCGGGTAGGCAATGCCGGCAGCACGATTGGCCAACAAAACATGCGAGGCCATGTACAGGGTTTCCAGTCCGGGGCGGGTCCACTTGTAGCCGATGGCCTGCGCCACGTCGCCGGAACGCGAGCCGACCCCGCCAATAACGCTGCCAACCCGCGGGCAGGCGGTGGCGAGCTCGTAGGCTTTCAGGATGCCGCGCGCGGTTTCCGGCAGGGCCATGATTTCAATGCCGCCCACCGGCAATCCGGCCTTGCGCTCGCACAGTTCGATCCAGGCGTCGACCTTGAGCAATTCCTCCGGGTACTCCAGCTTGGGCACGGCGATGGCCACCACTCCCTCGGCCACCACGGCTTCGACATCCTCGGCCGTCAGCCCGGTCGACAAACCATTCACCCGTACGACAATCGGCATGCCGCGCTCGCGCGAGCGTTCAATACCAGCCCGCACGATGGGTCGCGTGGGCAGCTTTTCGGCAACGGGTACGGCATCCTCCAGGTCAATAATCAAGGCGTCCGGGCCAAACCTGGGAGCCTTGTCGATCCAGTCCGGACGGTTTCCCGGCACGAAGAGGACAGAACGGTAAGGCTTCATCGACGGTCTCCTGCATGCTCAGACGAGGCGTGTAAGAGTCTGATCCATAAGTCGTCAAGGCGGTGATTTCCGAAGACATACGTGGTCTCTGGCGCCGAGCGACCCGTCGCATCATGAACCGGCATCCGGCCAGCTTCACCCAGGCCAGAGAACTTGTCACCGTCCTCTCTACGTCCTTGGCAAGACGATGGCAGCGCCCCATCCACGCAAACGTCCGCTCTACTACCCAACGACGTGACAAGACCGTCAATCCCTTGGCCCCCTTGGGCTTGGGTACAATCTCAATCAACTCTGATACACCCAACTCTTGCAGGGCTTCCTACCCGCGTCAGGCGCTCGGAGATCCGTAATGCCCGCCTCCATTCGAGTCATACTGGCGCCCATCCGGTCCAAACGCCCGTTCATTACCTGTATGTCCGCCCGCGGGGATTGCGATCGTCGTTGGCACGACCCACTGCATACTTCGTTGCCACGCCCGCAACAACCACGACGACGGCACTTGTCAGCGGTCAGCCACTCTCCGATTTTCGCCATGCTCGTCATTTCGACCTGCACCCTACGCTGGTTCGAACATCGGAAGCGCCACTGTGTCGTCCCCTTGGTCCGCCCAGCGCAACCGTACCCGCATGCCGCACGTTACGTCACGCACCGGGTCCTCCACGCCGACGATGTTCGACATCATCCGAAAGCCCTCGTCGAGATCCACGTACGCCACCGCGTAGGCGCCCAATTCGGCAAACGCCGGGTGGCGGCTCTGCATGATGACGCTGAAGGTGTACACCGTCCCTTCGCCTTTGGAGACGTGCCAAGTGGTATCGCGCCCGCCGCATTCGGGGCAGTGGCGGCGCGGGTAGAAGATGACGGCGTGACACCCGTTACAGGTCTGGTACGTCAGCTCACGGCGCTTGGTGGCGTCCCAGAAAGGCTGCGTGTCCGGCTCGGGAAAACGAGGTTGGGGTCTTGACGCGGCCATGGTCGTCCTTTCTTTTGTGATGGGGTGGTATGCCAGAGCGATTGGCGTCGGATCAGTCGGCGGCCAGGATGGTGACCGCGGTGGCGTGGCGGGAGCCGAGCTGGCCGCCGTTGCCCACCGCAACGGCCAGCTTGGCGTCGTTCACCTGCGAGGCGGACTCGCCGCGCAACTGCCGGGCGGCCTCGATGAGGAGAAAGATGCCGCGCTGTCCGGGGTGGTTCGACGACAGCCCGCCGCCGTCGGTATTGAGGGCCGGCTTGCGCGGGTCGTCGAACACCAAATGCCCCTCGCTCACGTATGCCCCACCCTCTCCCTTGGCGCAGAATCCCAGGTCTTCGATGAGGCACATGACGGTAATGCTGAACGAGTCGTAAGCCATCAGCACGTCGATTTCCGCGGGCGTCACGCCGGCTTCGCCGAACGCCGGCGGGGCGGCCTGCGCCCCAGCGCTGACGGTGATGTCGCCGCCGTTCTCGCGGTACTTGGTGGCCTCGCCGGTGCCGATGATCCACACCGGCTTCTTGCGGGCGTTGCGGGCCACGTCAGAGGACGCAATGACCACCGCGCCACCGCCGTCGGAAACCATGCAGCATTCCAGCAGGTGCAGGGGATAAGCGATCAGGCGCGATTCCAGCACGTCGCTGACCGTGATCTCGCGCACGCCGACGAACTGCAGATCGGTCATCGCCTGCACGGCCTCCGGGTTGCGCATGGCGTGGCGCCGGGTGGCCACGGAGATGTGGGCGAACTGCTCGTTCGTGGTGCCGTACTGGTGCATGTGGCGGTTCTTGACCATGGCGTAATTGCCGATGAGCGTCAGGCCCCACGGGTCTTCCATGTTGTTGACGAACGTCGCCGGCCCCGCGCTGGTGGCGCCCGCTGTACCGATGGCGCGGCGGTCCGAGTGGGCGGTGGCGCCGTAGGTCAGCAGGGCCGCGTTGCACTTGCCGGCGGCGATCATGCTCAGGGCGTGATTGGCCTGGAACTCGAAGGAGCTGCCGCCCACGTAGGTGGTGTCGATGTGCCGAGGCTTGAAGCCGAAATACTCCGCGATGGCCAGCCCGCTGATGCCTTGGTCGCCCCCGGTGTCGTACACCGCGTCGACGTCCTGCCAGCTCAGCCCGGCGTCTTCGAGGCTGCGCGCAGCGCACTCCGCTTTGATTTGCAGGGCGCTGACGCTACCATCCACACGCAAGGGATATTCATGAATTCCAACAATAGCGGCGTCTCTCCGCTGCGCCATTGGCGACTCCTTTCTGTCCGAATGAAGGCATATTCAATGCTTGCTAGGGCCTGTTGACATTCATGGCAATGATACGGTCGTATGAGTCGCCAGCTTGGCTCCGGAGTCAATAGGGATGCCAGAAACCAGCACGATGCTTGTCTCGGTGTCGGCCTCTTGCTTGAGGGTTTGGAACTTCAAGACGCTGATTTCGACTCTCTCCACGTGCGATGTTCAGACGGAAAAGTCCTTCAACATCAATAAGTTGCCATGATTCATGAAGGCGATCCGTGCTTGGCAATCGCGCGAATGTCAACAGGCCCTAGCCAAAGGGGGCGCCACCGTAGCACGCAGCCCCAGAGCCGTCAACGCGGCCAGCGTTTGCATTCGCCACGCCGTTCGTGTAGCTTAGCCGCGCTTTTTGACCTCGCCCAAACCCAGCGGTTCGACTTCACCACCGGCAGCAAGCCATGACCGACCTCCTCGTCGCAACAGAACCCGACACGACGCGCATCGTCCCGGCGGACGCCTCACCCATGAGGGTGCTGGCTGAGACCCGCAGCTTCAAGGACCTGGACCGCCCGACGCTGGAAGTGCTGGTAGCGGCGGCAGATACCTACCGCATCGCAGCCGGACGCGCCCTGTTCCGCGAGGGCGAGCCGTTCGGCAACGTCGTGTACGTCCTCTACGACGGCGCCATGCGCCAATATCGATCCACCGGCTTCGAATGCGAGGTGCATCAGGGCGACTTCCTGGCCTTGGCCAATTACGTGGACCGCGCCCCCTTCCGCTCCACCGTGGAAGCCCGCAGCGATTGCGTCGTCCTCGGCCTGGCCACGGAAACATTGGAGCAGCTCGAGCGCAACTACCCGTCCCTGTTCAACTGCCTGAACCGCATCATTGCCCACAAGCTGCGCGACCGCAGCCCAGTGCGCGACATCAATCGCGGCGCCCTGGCGCAGCCGGTGCGCAGCATCATGAGCCGGCCCGTCACCTGCGCGCCCGACACACGGCTGCGCGACGCCCTGGCCCTGATGCGCAAACGCAGCATCGGCGGACTGGTGGTCACGGACGCCGACAACCGCCTGCTGGGCATCCTCACCCGCGCCAGCTTGGCCGAAGCGGTCCTTTTGCAGGAAGCACGAGCGGACGACGCGATTCTGCCGGCGGCCTGCCAGCAGGCCCACACGGTGGAGCCGAACACGCCGCTGTGGCAGGTGCAGGAAATCCAGCAGCATTTCGCTACCAAGTACGTCGTCGTCGTGGCCCAGGACGCCCCGGTTGGCGTGGTGGCCCAGAGCGACATCCTGCGGACGCTGATCGCCTCGCCTGGCGTGCTGACGCCGCACGTGGCGCAATCCAACGACCTGCAGGAACTCGCCGAGTTGAAGTCGCGCCTCGTCGAAGAGGCCGCCGACATTCGCGAGGCCAATCACTGGGCGCGCGCCGCGGTGCGTTTCCTGAGCGAAACCCATCTGGCCATCCAGCGCCGGGTGGTCGCCCTCAGCCTCGATTGGATGCGTGACCAGGGACACGGGGAGCCGCCGACCCCGTTCGTCCTCCTCATCATGGGCTCCGGCGGGCGCAAGGAAATGCTGCTCGACCCGGACCAGGACAACGGCCTCATCCTGGCCGACGTGCCGCAGGCGCACGAGCCGCCCGCGCAGCAGTGGTTTGAGCGCTTCAGCGACCATCTGAACGAGGGCTTGGCGCACGTCGGCTACCCGCTTTGCCCCGGCGGCATCATGGCGCGCAACCCCGTTTACCGGCGGACGCTGTCGCAGTGGCAGCAACAGGTTACGTCCATCGCCGCCAACCCCACCGAGGCGGCAGCGCGATGGTCCAACATCGTCTTCGACTTCAACACCTTATACGGCGACGACACGCTCACTGCGGCCCTATGGCGGCACGTGCTGGAGACCACCGCGGCGCATCCCCGGCTGTTCACCCGCATGGCCGCGGACGACGCGCGGGGTCGGCCGGCGCTGGGCTTTTTTCACCAACTTGTCGCCACCACCTGGGACGACGAAGGCGCCCACATCGACCTGAAGCGCAACGGATTGCGGCTGATCGCCGACGCGACGCGCATTTTCGCGCTGCAGGCCGGCGTAAGGGCGCAGAACACCAGCGACCGGCTGGCCGGGCTGGTGCGTCTGGGCGCCTTCTCCGAGGCGTTCAGCACCTCGGTAGGCGACGCTTACGAGGCGCTGCTGGACCTGCTGTTGGCGCACCAGATCGAGCAGGCGCGGGCGGGCGAGGCGTTCAACACCCTGATTGATCCGAAAACCCTGACCGAGCAGAACCGCGCCACGCTGCGCCTCGCCATGCGCATGGTGAAGCGCCTGCAGGACCGCCTGCAAGAAGCCTTTGGCGTCGCTTACATCGACTGAGCGGGGAAAGGAAACCATGCGAGCCAATGAGCCTGTGGTGATGCTCATGGACAGACTGCGCGCCTGTCTCATGGGACTGCGAAACGACCCACTGTTGGCGGATCCGCAATGCCATGCCCTGCACACGCGCGTCCGCGCCCTGAAGCCGAAGGCCCTCACCTGCCTGCCGGTCGAGGAGACCCGCTTCGTCGTTCTGGACACCGAAACCACCGGTTTCAAGGTCTATGGCGGAGACGAAATCGTCTCCATCGCCCTGTTGGAAATGCACGGCCTGGAGCCTACCGGGCGCGAGTTCAACACCTTCGTCAATCCCCGACGCGCTATTCCACCGGCTTCCACCGAGATTCACAACATCTGCGACGCGGACGTCGCCTGCGCCCCGGCAATCGAGGAAGTGCTGCACGACGTGACGCAGTTCATCGGCGCAAGCGTTCTAGTCGGACACCACGTGCCGTTTGACCTGCGCTTCCTCAACAAGGTGCTGCACCAGAAATTTCGCTGCCGCCTGCGCAACCCCTGGCTTGACACTATGCTGATGTACGTGGCGCTAAGCGGCCGGCTGGGCCACTACACCCTGGAGGACGTGGCGCGGTTCTGCGGTGTGGAAATCCGCGCCCGCCATACCGCCCGCGGCGACGCCCTGATGACCGCCGCCATGTTCAAAACCCTCGCTTCCAACCTCATCGCCGGCCACCGTACGGTTTCTACGCTCATCAAACGCCAGACGCAGGCGGGATTGTTCTGATTCTGACATGGCAATGGATTGTCGGATTACGCTGCGCTGATCCGACCTACACGTACACTGTGGTCGGGCGGCCGACACGGAGATTTCGATGATACGTTCTCGGACAACATGGCTCTGGTTCTCGATGTTGCTGGTGCTCGTTGGGGTTGCCATCCCGGATTCGGCGTTCTCACAAATCTACGCCAAGGGCGGGGTTATATTCGACCGGGCCAAAGACACGCGATTTCAGGGCGGAAGTGGTATTGACGGCGACCCGCTGAGCTCAGAAGGCGACTTTGGCACGATGACCGGTTTGGAGTTGGGGCTCGGCTATGCCATCCTCCCCGCCCTGCGGCTCGAAGCCGCCATACAGTACCGCCCGGAATTCTCCTTCAAGGGACACGCCGACTTTAGTGGCTTGGACCTGACCGATCGCCGGGACGTCTCTGCTGAGGTATCTGTCTGGTCCGGCATGTTGGCCACTTATCTGGATGTTCCCATACCCGGATTCGCCCTCCTTCGGTATACGCCTGTCAACCCGTTTATCGGTGTCGGGGGTGGTCTGTCTCGAATTGATATGGGGGAATCCCGCATGAATTCTCCCGTCACGTCTACAATAGTTCCAGGCGGTCACCACTTGAGTTTGTCTTGGATGCTGACGGCGGGCCTCGCCGTATCGCTAACGAGATGGACGGTCGATGTCGCTTGGCGTTATACCGATCACGGCAGCATCGAAACCGGGAGTGGCGCGGGGAGAGTGGTCTGTCGCATCGCGGGAGGCGAAAGCTGCGAGGCAGATCAACTGCCGCCGCCATTCCAGTTGGGCGAAACGCGAGGCGATTTAAAGAGTCACGGCTTTACCCTAACCCTGCGTTACTCGTTTTAAACCGACATCTTCGCCGCCGGATTTAGGACCCCAACCCTGTTACAGCAACCATTACTCTGCCTATCACGTTGGAAGGAACTTCTTCATGGCCGACGAACCCCTGGATCCCTACCAATTGCCCCGCAACGCCATACCGTCACGTTACGATCTCACCCTGCAGCCCGACCTGCAGGCGGCGACCTTCACCGGCTCGGTCATCATCGCCCTGGAGGTTACCGAGCCCACCGACGCCATCTGGCTGAACGCCGCCGAACTCGAAATTATCTCCACCGCCTTGGAGGACAACGACGGCAACCACGTGTGCAGCCCCGAGGCAGAGTTGCTGACGGACCAGGAACGGTTACGGCTGGGACTCGGCGCCTCCCTGCCGCCCGGCGGCTATCGCCTGATGCTAGGCTTCGAGGGCATCCTCAATGACAAGCTGCATGGGTTTTACCGCTCCACCTTCAAGGACGACGACGGCAACGAGCACGCCATCGCCACCACGCAGTTCGAAAGCACCGACGCCCGCCGTGCCTTTCCGTGCTTCGACGAACCGGACTTCAAGGCCGTTTTCGGCGTCACCCTGATCGTGCCGGATGACCTGTACGCCGTCTCCAACGCCCCCATCATCTCCGAAACGCCCGCCGGCAACGGCTGGCGCCTGGTGTCCTTCGACGACACCATGAAAATGTCAACTTATCTCGTAGCCTTCATCGTCGGCCCGTTCGAGGCCACCGAGGCGGTGGACGTAGACGGCGTGCCGCTGCGCGTCGTGCACCCTGTCGGCAAGGGGCACCTGACGGAATTCGCGCTGGAGGTCGGCGCCTTCACCCTGCGCCATTTCGCCGAGTATTACGACATCCCCTACCCCGGCCAGAAGCTGGACCTCGTGGCCATCCCAGACTTCGCCTTTGGCGCCATGGAAAACCTCGGCTGCGTCACCTTTCGTGAGGTGCTGCTGCTCCTCGACCCGCAACAAGCGACGCAGCCAGAGCGGGTACGGGTGGCGGACGTCGTCGCCCACGAAATCGCTCACATGTGGTTCGGCGATTTGGTCACCATGCGCTGGTGGAACGGCATTTGGTTGAACGAGGCGTTCGCCACCTTCATGGGCACCATGGCGGTGGACGCCTTCGACGCGCAGTGGCAACGCTGGGTGCAGTTCAGCCTGGAGCGCTCGGCGGCGTTCGACGTGGATTCCCTGCACCACACCCGCCCGATCGAGTATCCGGTGCAGTCGCCCAAGGACGCCGACGGCATGTTCGACCTGCTCACCTACGAAAAGGGCGGCTCGGTGTTGCGCATGCTGGAGCAGCATCTTGACGAAACGCCGTTCCGCGACGGCATCCGGCACTACCTGCAGAAGCACCAATACGGCAATACCGAGACCAACGACCTGTGGGACGCTATCGAGGAGGTAACGGGCGAACCCGCCCGCCGCGTCATGGATTCGTGGATCTACCAGCGCGGTTTCCCGCTGCTTTCAGTCGCCGGCGATGCAACGGGAAAGTTGACCCTTAACCAGCAACGCTTCAGCTTCACACCGTTCGGCAACGGAGACGACTCCGTGTGGTCAATCCCCGTGACGCTACGTTACGGGCACGTCGGTCAGGTGACGGAGCGGCGCGAGTTGCTGGAATCGGCGTCGTTGGAGATCGATTTCGGCCATCCCATCGATTGGGTGGTAGTCAACGCCGGCGGGCACGGCTTCTACCGCGTGCGATACGCGCCGGACCTGTTGCAGCAACTCCGGCCCATCATGCTGCGGCAACTCACCGCCGTCGAGCGCTACTCGCTAGTTGACGATACCTGGGCGTCGGTGCTCTCCGGCAATACCGCAGCCGCTGATTTCCTCGCCCTGGCGCGGGGCTTGGGGTACGAAGACGACCTCGACGTGTGGACCCTGCTGTGCGGCTGCCTGGAGCAATTGGGCCGGCTGCTGGATGGGGAAGCCGAAACGCGTTACCAAGCAGAGTTGTGCAATCTGTATACCCCGGCGCTGGAACGGCTGGGATGGACGCCCAAGCCGGACGACACCTCGCGCGTCCTGGAACTGCGGGGGCTGCTCATCCGCTCTCTGGCGGTGGCAGCCAACGATGCCGGTGCACAGGAGCAATGCCGCGAGTTGCACGGCCGTTACCTGCAGGACAGCAACAGCGTGGAGCCCAACGTCGTCGCCGCGGCGTCAGCGGCGGTGGCCTGTTGCGGCAGTGAGGACGACTACGGCGTGTTCGTCGAGCGCTTCAAGACCGGCGCCACGCCGCAGGAAGTGCGGCGCTATCAGAACCTGCTGGCGTCGTTTCCCGGTGCCGCCCAAATAGCCAGGACGCTGGACATGAGTCTCGACGGCACCGTGCGCACCCAAGACGCCCCGTACCTGGTCGCGCAATGCCTGCGCAATCGGCGCTGCGGCGAGCAGGCGTGGCGCTTCCTGCGCGACAACTGGGAGGCCATGCTGGAGGCGTATCCCAACAACGCCATCGTGCGCATGCTGGACGGCGTCAAGACCCTGTCCGTGCCCGACGTCGCCGCCGACGTGATGGCGTTTTTCGACAGCCACGAGGTACCGCAGGGGGAATTGACGCTGCGGCAGCATCTGGAGCGGTTGCAGGTGAACGTGGCATTGCGGGAGCGGGAAGCGGGGCGCTTCGGGGTGGCGCTGGCGGGGTGATCTGTACAGATAGGAAGCCAATGTGACCGGCATTTGGACGAACAAAGGGAACGGCTGGGAATTGGCCGATGCCCAGCCGTTTTCGGATGAAGCAACTCTGCAGCGGCTGGTTGCGGAGAACCCGCAGTTGTTGCCGCCAGAGCATTTCCGTATCTAATGGAATTATCGAGGGACCAACTCGCAAAGCACAGCAATTTCGTGGTTTCGGATGCAAGTCAATCTGCTCCGAAAGTGCTCTAGCCGGTTCTCCACGGGTTTTCACGCTGGGCAAGGAAGTCAGGCTGGGAATGGGCTACGCGGACGTTCTGGCCGTGGAAGCATCAGGGCGTCCAGTGATTATCGAAGTGAAGTTAACTCGCAACGCCGAAGCTCGGCGGGCTACCGTGTCGCAGGTCCTGGCATACGCAGCGTTTCTGCACGGCCACGACGTTGAGGCCCTTGAGCAACGCCCATTGCGCAACGCTCTGGCCGATGCGGGCTACGAGTCTATCGCCGAAGCGGTCGCTGCCGAGACCCAAGAAGGCGCAGTTGACGGAGTGGAGTCCGTGCCGGCGCTGCAAGCGTATCTGGGCTCCGGCAGATTTCGCCTGGTGCTGGTTCTGGACGATGTTCCCAGCGAGCTCGAACGCATCATTGCTTACCTGGACTCCGTGACGCTTCAGACGCTGACGCTCGACCTGATCGCAATCAATGTATACGATGTGAACGGCGTTGAGATTGCCTTGCCGCAACGCGTCTCGCCTGACATCAGCGCAAACGTAGGCCCTTCCGTGATAGCCCCAAGCAGCGTACTATCCGATGAGCCGGATGCGTTCGTTGAATCCTTGGGCCATACTACCGGACAAGACCGTGAGGCTTTCGATCAGTTGGTAAATTGGGCAACTAGATTGGCCTAATTTCCGAACCGAATAGGCTCTAGAGATGCCCTCAGGCCCCGGACGATCCGCAAGAGACAATCGGGAGTTCCTTGAAGCCGGCCTGTGGATGGCTCGTACCGGAGCCCCATGGCACGACAATTGTCCGATGAGGTCGGGCTGTGGAAGCGTCGGCATGCCGACGCTTCCAATGATAGGCGCTGAAAGGCGTTTTCGAGAGGGTTTTCAAGGAATTGTCGGCGTATGCCGATTGCGAGTACGTGCTCGTCGACGGCACCCTCGTGCGGTTCCACCAACCCGGGGCCGGAGCCAAGCGCTCGCTCGCGGGGTGCCCCAAGTACCCAGATCAGCGTGAGGAGCGATGCCTTGGGCAACTTGGTGAAGTTCGTGTTGCTGCCGGACCAGCGTCACGACCTGATCGGTGCGCCGCTGCTGCTCGCCGACGTCGAATTCGAGGCGCTGATAGTGGACAAAGCCTGCGACAGCAACGAGTTGCGCGCCCAGTTTCAAGCTCGTGGCGCTACTGTGGTGATTCCTCCCAAGTCGAATCGCGTCGAGGTGATCGAGTACGACTCGGAGATGTACGAGTGGCGGCGCTTGGCACTCGCCTAAATGTACACAGGCCCTAGCTTACAGTCCTTCGCGGGCCGCAACGTTTTCGCTTGACAAGCATTTTTGCCAACGGTACCCTCAGCTACTTTTTACAGGCACGTAGCTCAGGGGGAGAGCGCTTGCTTGACGCGCAAGAGGTCGGCGGTTCAAAACCGCCCGTGCCTATTCCGAAACACACAGCTTTCAAACAGTGCGCATTGCAACGCAAGGAGAAGATGCGTTGAAGGGGTCGCGGGCCGGCTAGGCAGGTGGGCCGAGGCGTCCTCTAAAATCCGAACTATCTCTATTATTTTGCCGGCATATCGGGTAAACGCCCGCCATTTCCAGGGCGCTTTTTGGCGTCGAGCACCCTGCAATCGGTGAAAATCCTGCCTGCTTTGAGGATGTCACCGACTTTTAGGAACAGATTCTTAGGAGTAGGTCGCTATATCTAAGCAGCAACGCATTAATAGGATGATTCGGGTTCCAGAGGTTCGCGTCATCGGTCAGGAAGGTGCCCAATTGGGTATCATATTGACGTCGGACGCTTTGCAGATGGCTGAAGAGCAAGGCTTGGATCTGGTCGAAGTTGCCCCGAACGAAAAACCACCCGTCTGCCGAATCATGGATTATGGCAAGTACAAATACCAGCAGAGTAAACGTCTCCAGCAGGCTAAGAAAAAGCAAAAAGTCATTCTCGTAAAAGAAATCAAGCTGCGGCCGAAGACCGAAGAGCATGACTATAACTTCAAAAGTCAACACGTACGGCGTTTCCTTCAGGACGGACACAAGGCGAAAGTCACCATCGTTTTTCGGGGCCGCGAGATGGCCCATACCGAGTTGGGCCGGCGCATACTGGACCGTATGGCCGGAGAATTGGAGGACGTAAGCACCATCGAGCAAACACCCAAGCAGGAAGGCCGCAATCTGGCGATGGTTCTGAGCCCGCGGTCGTCCTGAACACTCGATGGTGTTTTATTATTTGAGGGATGAGTTAATGCCAAAGATGAAGAGCAATCGAAGCGCCAGAAAGCGCTTCTCTTTCACCGCGCAGGGTAATATACGACGCGCTCACGCCTATAAGCGGCACAAACTGGCCATAAAGACGCGCAAACGCAAACGTGGTCTGCGTCAATCCACTCTGGTCTCCGCTGCGGACAGCGGGCGTATGAAACGCCTCCTTCTCGTTTGAGTTTCCTCCACCGTTACAAGACAGGAAAAGAATCATGCCGCGAGCAACGAGTGGTTCAGTCACGCGTCGGCGCCATAAGCGTTTGTTGCAACACGCAAAGGGCAACCGGGGCGGTCGTGGTAATTTGTACCGGCGAGCTCGCGAGACAGTCGAGCGCGGTTGGAAGTTTGCCTATCGTGACCGAAAGGCTCGCAAGAGAGATTTTCGCCGATTGTGGATTATCCGTATCAATGCTGCAGCACGCATACATGGGTTGACCTACAGCAAGTTCATGTCAGGTCTCAAACTGGCTAATGTCGGTCTCGACCGCCGAGTATTGGCATCAGTGGCCATGCACGAGCCCGAAGCGTTTGCCGAGGTGGCGGCGCTTGCCAAAAAACACCTGTCCTGAGGGACAAAGGCTTGCCGAATCACAAGGCGCCGGCTTTGTGGCGGCTTGAGGCTCCCAGATGGATGTGGACCAATTCATCATACTTGAAGCTCAGGTTGAGCGATTGCTTTTGTCTCATGACCGTTTGAAGCGGGATAACAGGCAGTTGCAGACCGAGATCAAGCAGTTGCAGACCGAGATTGGGCAATTGCAGAGCGATGTGTCAGTTCGGGAAAAGCGGATTACCGGCCTGCAAAACGCGCGGGAAAGGCTCACGCAATTGCGTGCGATTGTGCAGGATTTGCAACAGGAGCGGTTTGTCGTGCACAAGAAGCTCCAGGAGTTGCTGCAGATTGTTGAGCAGCTTGAAAATTCCCCTCAGAGGCGCGAGACAGGCTAAGATTCAGGCAAACGAAGGGGCTCAATATGGCAGAGGACATTGAGGTCGAGATATTCGGACAGACGTTCCGGCTTTCTGCCGGGGCAGCGGAATCCGACTACATGCAACGGTTGGCGGCGCATGTCGATGAGAGAATCCGCGCTATCGCTGACGTAAGTCCGTCCGTATCTTTCAATCGTTTGGCCATCTTGGCTGCCCTCAACATTGCCGATGATCTCTTCAAACTCCAGGATGACTTAGATCATGCTTCGCAACTCATGGACGCGAAGACCGACAGGCTCATCACAGCGATCAAACAACAACTGACAACGAACTAAATCTTGGTCGCCCCTCCAGCCGCTGACCGCCCTTGATCCGTTGAGAATGTCCTCGTTCCCCGTTTGAAACCATATCTACCTCCACCCGCATAACGATTTTGTAATCAGCCAAGACATCAACAACAACCATGCTCACCAAAGCGCAGTTGCGTGAATCGTGCCTAGCTCGCCGAGCAGCCCTGACGATGGCAGAACGCCGCCAAATGAGCGCCGCAATCGCCAAGCATATTTGCGACATGCCGGCTTTTCGGGATAGCCAGACAGTCATGCTTTACATGGCGTTGCCGCAGGAAGTGCATACCGCGGCAATCCTCGCGGAAAGCCGCCATCAAGGAAAACGGGTAACGGTTCCCGTCGTAAAGCCGTGCGGGCTCGTTACCGCGGCACTGCCGACGGGCCAACTCCAATTTCAGACGGGCCCCTTTGGCATTCCTGAACCTGCCGTCAGCACAGGGATTATATCCCCTGAAGACATCCACTGCGTGATGGTCCCTGGCATCGCTTTCGACCGCCGCGGCACGCGATTGGGCTTCGGGAAAGGCTATTACGACCGCTTCCTGTGTCGGCTCCCTGTCACAACGCACGTGTGTGGCTTGGCCTTTTCATTGCAGATCGTCCAACATGTGCCCGACTTGCCGCACGACGTCCGCATGCAGTCGCTGGTGACCGAACAAGGCGTGCTGCTTTGCGAGGGTACCTGCTAAGCCGGACGCGCCGCCACCGCTTCGCTCAAGGTTTGCTGCAGGTGGACCAACAGGCGTTCGAAGATAAGCTGAGGATTGACGTTCATGGCGAGGTAGTGGCGGAGCTGCTCAATGAGGTCACACGTGTCGAGCAGCCGTTCATGCGCCAACGGGCGCGCCAACTCACTCAGTTCCGCCCGCACGTCCTGATTATAGAGCGGTGCCACCGGAGCGACTTTAAGCACCACTAGGTCCCGGCACAGAAGCTCAAGCCATCGCAACAACTCTTCGCACTGTTCCCGCCTGCCGGCAAATTGTCTCGCCTTGCTGAAAAGACCGGGATCCCTCACGCCCAGCGCATCGGACAGCAAAGTATACGCCGCCTGTCGTTTGGCGAGGATCTGCACGGGCTCCGTTTCCGCAAACGCGTCCAGGCTGCCTTCCACCAGTGAAGCAGCGGCCCTCGCCGTTTCGGCATCCACCCCTCGTTGCGAAAGAATACTCGCGATATGTTGTGGGGCAAGGGGCTGAAAAGGCAAAAGTTGGCAACGCGAAACGATAGTCAGCGGCAGCGCCTCCTTCCTGCCGGCCAATAACAGCAGCAGCGCATTGCCGGGCGGCTCCTCCAGCGTCTTCAATAGGGCGTGCGACGCCGGGAGTGTCAGCAACTCGCACCCGTCGATGATAATCGTGGTGCGCTGGCTTTCGTACGGCTTATAGCTGAGGCGATTCTGGATCATGCGAATGGCTTCGATCCTGATCGAAGCGCCCTCCGGCTCGATCAGCAGCACATCGGGATGGTTCCGGCTGGCGATCTTGTGGCACGTTGTGCAGGCGTCGCAGGCATCGGCGGTGGCAGCGGTGCAATACAACGCCTTGGTGAATTGCAAGGCCGCGAGTTTCTTGCCCGTGCCGTTGGGTCCATAGAACAGATAGGCATGCGATAAACGGTCACTTTGCAGCGCTTTTCGCAATCGCGCGACGGCCCGCTCCTGTCCCAAAATACCCTCAAAACTCACCACCGCTCCTTGTGCTCGATAGGCGGAAATATCGCTAAGGTATCACGGCGAACCGACTTCTGCCATCCCGACGCGCGGTGCTCCGCGGGTAAGGATTGCGCCACCCAAACCGCCCCAAGATGACCGTTAGGAAATGGTTCATCACCGTCCTTGCGGTTGAAACATTGACGGGTATAATAGCTTGTTTTTCGCCCTTGAATTCGTCGTGGCAGGAAGGTGCACGTATGCCTCAGATGCCAGAACCCGAAGGCTTGGATGGGCGCACGCAAAGCATTTTGACGGCCATCGTGCATTGTTTCATTCAGAACGCCGAGCCCATCGGTTCTCGGACGATATCGAAACGCTTCGATTTCGGCCTGAGCCCGGCAACCATCCGCAACGTGATGTCCGACCTTGAGGACCTCGGATTCCTGGAGCAACCGCACACCTCCGCAGGACGCGTCCCCACCGACAAAGGCTATCGATTCTACGTCAATCACCTAAGCGATCTTGATGTTCTCAGCAGCGAGGATTCCGCTCGTATCTCGCAGCGCTACACGCTTTATCGCGGCGAAGTCAACGAGGTGATGGTGGAAACCTCCCGCCTGCTCTCGGAGGTCACGCAGTACGCCGGGGTGGTTCTTCGCACCTTCACGACCACGATTTTCAAACGCATCGAGTTTGTCAAAGTACGCGACCAGCAGGTCATGGCGATTTTCGTCATGGAATCCGGGATGATCCAGAACAAGCTGATTATGCTCGACGACGAGTTGAGTCAAGACGACCTGCATCGCATCTCCAATTATCTCAATTATGAATTTGCCAATCAGCCGCTGCGTGAGATTCGCCGCCAAGTGCTCGAACGCATGCAGGAGGACAAGGCGCAATACGACAGCCTCGTCCAGCAGGCGATGCACGTGGGCGAAAAGACGTTTGCCGACACCGTGGAAAGCGAGAGCGACATTTATCTGGGCGGCACAGTCAACATTCTGGATCAGCCCGAGTTCGCCTCGAATGTCGATCAGATGAAGGACCTCTTCGCGGCGTTTGAAGAAAAGAATCGGTTGATCAGCGTGCTCGACAAGTGTCTTGAGGAAACCGGCGTGAATGTCGTTATCGGCTCGGAAACCCCCTTCAAGGATATTCACAAGTGCAGCTTCGTAACCCATACCTACACCTATGCCGACCGCACGATCGGCGTCCTCGGCGTCCTCGGTCCAAAACGCATGGCCTACCCACGCGTCATGGCCGTCGTTGATTACACTGCACAACTCGTCAGCAAAATCCTCACTCAGGGTTAGCGGTCCTGACCTCTGATGGCCCCACCTTAAGCTGCGGCGTCTCCCTGAAATCCTCCAACTATTCAAACCGGTGGCCTGAATGCAATGGTGGAACGTTTACGTGCAAACGCCGGCGCATACAAGAGATGCGGTCAGCGCTCACCTCGACCGCCTGGGTTCGACAGCGGTAATCATCCATGAGCACGCCAGACTATCGGCCTGCCGGGAACCCTGCGTGGACAACGCGCTTTACACTCGGGGCTCGACAGTCCTACAAGCGGCGTTGGCGGGGCATGAAGAACTCTTGCCACGGCTTGCCGCCTTGCAACGATTCATGGCCACCGGCGCCGGGTTCGAAGCGACCCTGTCTTGGGCCTTATACTGCTGCAAACTGAGTGACCAACGATACCTAACCCAATGGCAGGACTTCTTTCATCCTTTCTGGGTGGGTGGCCGCTTGCTCATTCGTCCTTCCTGGGATACCTCATCCATGCCGCGCGACAAGGCATGGGTGACCATTGATCCGGGCTTGGCCTTCGGAACCGGCACGCACCCAACCACCCGTATGTGCCTGGACATGCTGGCCGACTACGCCCCGCAATGCCAAGGCGGTGATCTTCTTGACGCGGGCTGTGGCTCGGGTATTCTGTCGCTGGCCGCGCTGAGGCTCGGCTTGCGCACCGCAGTCGGCGTGGACGTGGACCCCCAAGCGGTTGTCGTAGCGATCGACAATGCCGCGACGAATGACCTGCAGAAACAGGTGCAATTCATTTCCGGCTGGTGCGACGCTGCCGTCGGGCCATTCGACATGATTGTGGCGAATATCTTTCTCGGGCCGTTAGTCGAGATGATGCAAACCCTGCGTTGTCGTCTGAGGCCGGGAGGCACCCTGATCGTGTCTGGAATTATCGCTCCCCAGGAAGTCACGTTGACGGCGTCACTCAAGACAGCCGGACTGGGTGTTTGCTCCCGGATGCTGACGGATGGCTGGATTGCCTTGGCTGCCCGACCTGTCCGGGATGCGTCGGCAAAGTGAACTCAAGAATTGTATGCACCGCGCGTATGTAGCCCCGGAAATCCTTGACGAATCCGTCATCTCGCTACCACGCGATACAGCCCACTACATCGCCCGCGTGCTGCGGTTAAGGGTGGGCGATCAGATCGGCCTGTTCGATGGCAATGGCCGGGAATGTGTCGTTCGTCTGACACATGTGTCGGCCGGTCTTGTTCAAGGCGCGCGGCTGGCCCTGCTGGCGTCGCCGACGCCCTGCAACAACATTGTCGTGCTAGGGCAGGGACTTCCTCAGGGCGCCAAGATGGACTGGATTGTCGAGAAATGCTCCGAGTTGGGATTGTCCACGCTGGTGCCTCTCCACACGGAATTGTCCGTGATACGGAGCGTTGGCCAGCGCATGACTGAGAAAATGGCCCGTTGGCAGCGCATTGCGGCAGCCACCGCCGGACAATGCGGACGCCGAACGCTGCTCGAACTCGGAACTCCGTCATCATTGGCCGATTTCTGCGCCCGCTACGACGCGGCGCCCGTTAAAATCATTTGCTGGGAGCAGGAAAAATCGTGCGGCATCCGGCAGGTGTTGGAGGCTGGAGACGACCGGTACCCCATTGCCGTTCTGGTCGGACCGGAAAGCGGGTTCACCGCAGACGAAGTCACTGTAGCCAAAGCGCACGATTTTGTGCCGGTCAGCTTGGGCCCACGCCGTCTGCGCACCGAAACGGCGGCCGTCGCCGTGACCGGCATCATCCGCTACAGCCGCGGCGAACTCGATCCCTGAGGAAAATGAAATGAAGAAAATCAAGCGCGCCCTCGTCAGCGTGTCGAATAAGGAGGGCATTGTCCCCTTTGTCGAGCAGCTACGACACTACGATATTGAAATCCTGTCCACCGGCGGCACCGCTGCCGCCTTGCGGGACCGCGGCATTCCGGTCGTGTCTGTGGAGGACGTTACCGGCATGCCGGAGATGCTCGACGGCCGGGTCAAGACCCTGCATCCCCGCCTGCACGGCGGGATTCTCGCTCAACGTGGCAGGCCCGATCAAATGGCTGACGCCGTCTCACACGACTTGCCGCTCATTGATCTGGTTGTCGTCAACCTCTACCCCTTTGAGACCATGACGGGAAGCGGTGCCCTCTCCCTGGATGAAGCGATCTCCTACATTGACATCGGTGGCGTGGCGATGCTGCGCGCCGCCGCCAAGAATTTCGCCGACGTGACGGTGGTGTGCCAGCCGAACCAGTACGACGAAGTGCTAGCGGACTTGAAACAAAACGACGGTATCACCAGCCTCCCCCTGCGCTACCGATTGGCCCTGGAGACGTTTCAGCACACGGCTGCATACGATGCTGCCATCAGTACCTATCTGCACGCTACCGGCCCTGAGCAAGCCGACGCAACCTCCTTCGCCCGACAGGAAACCCTGGTTCTGCGTCGGGAACGCGCCCTGCGCTATGGAGAAAACCCGCACCAGGGCGCGGCATTGTACGCCTCCACACCAGCCGTACGTCCAAACCTGATACAGGCTCGGCAGTTGCACGGCAAGGAACTGTCGTTCAACAATCTCGCCGATGCCGATGCCGCGCTGGCGGCTGTGCAGGAATTCGACGAACTGGCGGTGGTCATCCTGAAGCACCAGACACCATGCGGCATTGCCGTGGCGCCCACGGCCGCCGAGGCATATGAGCGCGCCTACGACACCGATCCGGACTCAGCTTCGGGCGGCGTCATCAGCTGCAATCGGGAAGTGGACGCCGCTATGGCCGAAGCCATCGGTGACCGCTTCCTGGAAGTCCTGCTGGCCCCTTCGTTCCACCCGGAGGCCCTGGCGCTGTTGACCCGGAAGCGAAACCGCATCCTGCTGGCCTGGGGTAAGGACGCCGATACTACGAACAACCAAAGGCCCCGGCGCCAGTGGCGCAGCATCGCCGGCGGCGCGCTGGTGCAGGACGCTGACCAAGCCTGCCTGACCCCCGAAGATCTGAACATCGTTACCGAACGCCAGCCTACTCCGGCGCAAAGGCAAGCAATGCTGTTTGCCTGGAAGGTCGTCAAGCACGTCAAATCCAACGCCGTCGTTCTGGTGCGCGACACGCAGACGGTCGGCATCGGCTCCGGACAGATGAGCCGCGTGGACGCCGGCCGCATGGCACTGATGAAAGCCCGCAGCAGCACGAAAGGGTGCGTGGCGGCGTCGGACGCCTTTTTCCCCTTCCGAGACGGTGTGGACCTCATCGCCGAGGCGGGGGGCGAGGTCGTCATCCAGCCGGGCGGGTCCGTGCGCGACAAGGAAACCATCGCGGCGGCCAACGAGCACGGCATCGTTATGGCGTTCTCCGACGTGCGTGCGTTCAGACACTAGGCTCAGGACTCATAACCAGAAACTAACCGTGGCAGCTATGCAGATGGCACTGAAGAACGTATGCGCACAGCGGTCGTAACGAGTGGCGATGCGGCGCCAATCCTTCAGCCTGCCAAACAGGCGTTCGATGAGGTTACGGCTCTTGTACAACTCGGTGTCGTAGATGATGGGCTCTTTGCGCTTGGCACGGCCCGGAATGCAGGACTTGATGCCACGTTCGGCAAGGGCCTCGCGCAACCTGTCGCTGTCATAACCCTTGTCGGCTATCAGGACAGCGGCTTCCGGTAGGGCGTCAAGTACCGTATCAGCCCCGCGGTAGTCGCTGACTTGGCCCGCCGTCAACCGCAGCACGACGGGCTTGCCATCGCCGTCGCAGACGGCGTGGAGCTTCGAGTTCAGCCCGCCCCGGGTGCGTCCGATGCAGCGCGAAAGCCCCCCTTTTTCAGCAAGCTGGCTGCGGTACGATGCGCTTTGAGATGGGTGCTATCGATCATGACCGTCTTGGTGGCGGTGCTTTCGGCAGCCAGGGCTTGGAAGATGCGGTCGAAGACCGCGGCCCTGCTCCAGCGCACGAAGCGATTGTAGAGTGTCTTGTGGGGTCCGTAACAGGCGGGCGCGTCGCGCCACCTCAGCCCATAGCGGATGACGTGGATGATGCCGCTGATAACCTTTCGGTCATCGACGCGTGGGACGCCGCGCCCCTTGTTGGGTAACAGGGGTTTGAGTCGGTTAAACGGGTCGTCGGCCAGCCAGAAGTGGTGCTCGGACATGATCGCTCTCCTTGTGGCGTCAGGGTGTTGACTCTCATCACAGGCCCCATGATACCCTTTTATAGGTCCTGAGCCTAAGGGCCTTTGAGATTCTCCGTGAATTGAAGACGGAGGCCCCCACCGTAGATCATGGTGGCGAAGCTACTGATGGTAGATAGGAAATAAAGGTCCGCCCGATGAATTTAGCGACAGTTTCAAGCGATCAGTTGAAAACTTTGACATCAGGAAAGGTGGATGTCTTTGGTCTGCCGAGCGTTGCCGAACGGACAAAGTGGAATGGACTATCTCAGTCAGGCAATAAATGGGCAATTTATCATGGATCAGCGCTTGACGTACTTAAAGCCATGCCGGAAAAAACTGTCAATTGTATTGTGACGTCTCCCCCATATTATTGGCCGGAATTACAAGTTACAGGCTTAATAGCACGCCCTGCCCTGTGCCGCGCGCAACCATGCCCGGCACGTCGAATCCCTTGCCATTCAGAATGTCTTCAACCGTCCGTAGCTGCATACGGGGGTATGGCCGCGCAAACGTGGACTGGGTATCCCCTGCCTCAGCCATGAAGCGATGGAAGTTACGTTCCTTCGTTACGCCCAATGGCTCCAGGATAATCAGGCCGACCCTCAGGCCGCGTCGTTCTCCAACACGCCTCGCAGGGCGCGTCGCGTGGCAATACCGACATTCTTGCCGCCCTTCACCTCCATCGCCATGCTTTGCAGGTCGTCCACGTTCGGCATAGCGAAGTACAAGCGTCCGTCGATGCCGCCGTCTGCCGTGCGCCGCGTTGTCACGAAGCCGTCCACGGTTTCGACAGCCCATTTCTGGAAGTGGTAGGGATCACGCTTCCACAGGTCGCGGGCGCCTTCCAGGGTGCGCGGCACGCCGTCAACTTCAAAGTCCTTGCCCGCCACCAATCGCAGGCGGTCTTGCAGGCGCACCTTCGCCACGCGCTTGACGGCGTGAATGGCGATGTCGATACCGACCCAGCGCCGCCCCAGTCTGTGGGCAGCCTCCAGCGTGGTGGCGCAACCGCAGAACGGGTCGAATACCACGTCGCCTTCATTGCTGCTCGCCTTGATGATGCGCTCAAGCAGCGCCAAGGGCTTTTGCGTCGCGTAGCCCATGCGTTCACGGGCGCGGCCAGACAAGTTGTCAATATCGTTCCACAAATTCGTTGCAGGTCGCCCGCCAGAGAGATAGGTCTTGCGATCAGGGCGCCCCGTGCCAGACCATACAAGTCGCCCCTCTCTGTCCAACGCCCGCAACTTGGCGGGCTTCATACGCCACCCCATCTTGGGACATATCCCTTGTATTCATACACAAGGTTCGGCCTTTCTCCCATTGATGCCGTGCGTATGATTTCGTGAAGTCTGTATCTGCCCTTCTCGTCTTCAGGTCTGTAAAAGTCGGACACCTAATTTCTCATCATGAGGCACATACACCGGATTCCACGTCCTATCAGATGTCTTGGAAGAGGACAAGATGATGTCTCTCACCTGCCCAAAGCCTTTGGAATCGTTATGAGAACTTGTGCGTCGCCAGGTAATCTCGCTTCTGAAGTTCTCATGCCCGAAGATGGCGTCCATCATCACTTTGAGAGTGGCTGGCAGTCGGATCACCATGCAGGTAGATGGAGCCAGTCGGCTTCAAGATGGGCTTCATTGGCAGCAAGCGCTCTACCATGTAGGACAGATACGCCAGCAAGCGCGGCTGCGTGCCGCGCAAGGCATTCACCCAAAGACGCCAGAACTCAGCCACCTTGTCATCGATGCCGCGTTCGCGCATGAGCACCGGCATGACGCGGATGGCGCGTTCGCGCTCCTCGTCCAATGTCCACAGGTCGCAGAAGGCTTCAATCTGGTCAGGCGGCAGGCGGCCGGTGGCATCCCTGTAAATGGCGTTGTATTCCTGATTCGAGTTGAAGGGCGGGTCCAGGTAAATCAGGTCCACGCTGCCCAGGTTCACGTGATCTCGCATGATCGTGAGGCAGTCGCCGTAGTAGAGCCGGTTCACGCGAAGCATCCCCGGAGGAAGGTGCTGAATGGATCGACATTCTTGCGTTCGTTGTACTTCCAGCAGGCTTCGGCGACGTACAGCAGGGTATACGGTACGCCGTAGTGGTGATGCGAGCCGTACCAGGCGCGCTTGAGCAAAGACCAGAAGCCCTCAATCGTGTTGGTGTGAACCGAGCCTTCGGCATAGGCCGTGCTGTGGTTGATAACGGCGTGCTGCATGAAGTTCTTGACGCCGCCATAGCCCTTCCATTCGTCCGTCATCAGCAGCGAGCCGGCGGGTTCCACGTTGTCCTTGATGAACTTGAGCAGGGTCTTGCCGTGGACCTTGGCGGCAGTGCGGGCCGTTACGCGGCCGCCGCGTTCGACGGCGCCGACGATCAGGCGCTTGGCCGTGCCGCGTCCTTTCTTGGCGGGCTTGTCGTCTTCGCGCCGATTGCCTTTACGCGGCTTGCCGCCCAGATAGGTCTCGTCGGCTTCGATGATGCCTTGGAGCAGGTGACGCTCGCGGTTCACCATCGCAACCCGAATGCGGGTTTGCATGTACCATACGGTTTGTTGCCTCACGTCCAGATCGCGGGCAAGCTGGCAGCTCGACAGGCTTTTCTTGGCGTTCACCATCAAGCCGATTGCCAGGAACTATTTTTGCAAAGGGACTTTGGTCTTTTGCATGATCGTGCCGGACAGGACGTTGAAGCTGGACTTGCAAGCGTGGCCATTCCAACGGCCCACCTTGTCCAGTTCGTTCTTGCGGGCCACCTTGTCGCTCCTGCAATGCGGGCAGGTCGGATTATCCCCCCAACGGACGGTCTCAAGGTGTTCAAGGCAGGATTCTTGCGTCGGATACTTGCTGAAAATACTGATCAGGTTCATGGCGTCACCTCCTAAAGAGAAGGGACTACCCTATGTCTGAATTGTCAAGCCTGTAACTTGTAATTGCGAAACAGATATTTTCAAGATAATATCTCTTCTTCTCGAAGTAGGGCCTGTTGTTCTCCATAAGCCTAACCCAGCGAAGCGAGGCACTTCACCGTGAAAGTCCTTGTGGTAGGCAGCGGCGGCCGCGAGCACGCCCTGTCGTGGAAGCTGGCCCAGAGCCCTCATCTCGACGCCCTCTACTGCGCCCCTGGGAACCCCGGCACCCGCGCTTTGGCCCGCAACGTCGCTATCGCGGTGGATGACATTACGGCACTGCGGCGCTTCGCCCGAGAAGAACGGATCAACCTGACCGTCGTCGGCCCGGAAGCCCCACTGGCCTTGGGAATCACCGACGCATTCGAGGCCGATGGCCTGCGGGTGTTCGGCCCCACGCGCGCTGCCGCTCAGCTCGAATCCAGCAAGATATTCGCCAAGCAGTTCATGCTGGAAGTCGGTATTCCCACCGCCGATGCGGTCACCTTTAACGACCTCGCCACCGCCGAATCCTACATCCGCCGACATGCCAGGCCGCTGGTCGTCAAGGCCGACGGCTTGGCCGCGGGGAAGGGCGTCACCGTCTGTCAGAACCAGGCCGAGGCGCTCCAGGCCGTAAGACAGACCATGCAAGAACGGATATTCGGCGACGCTGGCCGCCGCGTTGTTTTGGAAGAGTTCCTGGATGGCGAGGAGGCTTCGTTTCACGTCCTGGTGGACGGGCAGAACGTCGTGCCACTGGCCACCTCACAGGACCACAAACGCGCTTACGACAGCGATCAAGGTCCCAATACTGGCGGCATGGGCGCCTACGCCCCCGCGCCCGTTGTCGGTGAGGCCCTGCAGCAGCGGATTCTCGGCGATATCGTCATGCCGACGGTCAGTGGCATGGCGGCGCGCGGCATGCCGTACCGCGGCGTTCTTTACGTCGGCTTAATGATTGTGGAAGACCGCCCTTACGTTATAGAATTCAACGCACGCTTTGGCGATCCCGAGACACAAGCCCTGCTCATGCTGCTCGACGATGACCTCCTGCCGCTTCTTGACGGTGCGGCGCGCGGTCAACTGGGCAACACGCGGGTGCCGTCCCTGCCCGCCGCCGCCGTATGTGTCGTCATGGCAGCGGAGGGCTATCCGGGTGCGTATTCTCGCGGCGTGCCGATCACCGGCATCGAAGCCGCGGCGGATCAGCCGAATGCGTGGGTCTTTCATGCCGGCACGGACGAGCGGGACGGATACTTGGTAACCAACGGTGGCCGCGTGCTTGGCGTCACCGCGCGCGCCGGCGGCATCGCCGAGGCGATTGGCGAGGCGTACCGGGCGGTCGAGTGCATTCAGTGGCCGGGCAGACAGTTCCGGCGTGACATAGGGCGGCGGGCACTGCAGCACGTTGCATCCGCCAAGTGAGGCTGTACGTCAGCGGACGCCACGTTCAGGCTTCATGGGAGGGTTGAGATGATAATGAAAAAGATCGAAGCGATTATCAAGCCCTTTAAGCTCGATGAGGTGAAGGAACGTCTCACCGGCACCGGCGTGCAGGGCCTGACCGTCTCCGAGGTCAAAGGCTTCGGACGTCAGAAGGGCCACACCGAACAGTACCGCGGCGCCGAGTACGTCGTTGACTTCCTGCCGAAGACCAAGCTCGAAATCCTGGCGCCCGAGGACCGCATTGAGGAGGTCGTCGACGCCATTCTGACCGCCGCCCATACTGGGCGCATTGGCGATGGGAAGATATTCGTCATGCCCGCCAACGAGGTGGTTCGCATTCGAACCGGCGAGCGCGGTGAGGAAGCCATCTAAACCTTCCGGGGATGAGTCGTTCCGTGTAAGGGCATGCCGTCTGAGCCTCGGGCACCGTTCTGACGTGGATGAGCATGAGAAAATCCCGATTACGACTCTGTGTATTCCTGCTCTTGTCCGTGGTCATCCACGCTCACCTGCCGTTGTTGTGGCGTTTCATGCCATCGCATGACCCGCCGCCGGTTCCCGTTGCCGTCCGCTTTGTGGAGATACCGCCGGCCGCCGTGCCCGAACCTGTCCAAACGCCGCCGGAAAAACGACCCGAACCCGCGTCTGCACCGCCCCGACAGGGTGGTCTGCTCGTTGATCTCCCCGAGCCGGTACACCAGGAGCGGCCCGCTGAAGCACGGGTTGTGTCGCGTTACGACAGCAAGGCACAGGACGTCGGGCCCGGAGAGAGCGGCACGAGGAAGCCCTCGGGACAAAATCCCCCCGCCCTGCCGCCGGAACTGAACCTCCCGGAGCGCTACAGCGTGCAGGGGGCCACTCGGCCCCGTGACCTGCCGGCGCCATCACAGCCGCCCGCGCCCCCCACTACCGTTGCACGGTTGGTTCCGCCAACTTCCCGGCAACCCGTCATGCCCAAGCCCGTGGCCCCCCCCAAACCGACTTCCGAGCAGCCGCGTCCTTTGATCGTGAAGCCAATGCTGCAAGATCCTCGCTACCAGATGACCCTTCAGGAAGAACTTGAGATGCTACGGCGCCAGCAGGAGGCAGCGGGCATAACGGAGCAGGACGTGCAGCAGGCTATCGGTGAGCACTTGGCGCTTCTGGACAAGCACCGCCGCCTGCCCGGCTTCGACGCGCCGGGCGTTTACGAGGCGGGCCCGGAGCAATCCGGCGAAGGCGGGGACAACCCCGGCCAGGGCGGTAAATTCCGCTCCATCGCGTCGTTCGGCCTCAAGCACGTGTCGTACCTGCTCGTCATGCAACGCCAGATCGAGCTGATGTTCAGCATCCCGTATCTCGTCCCGGATCGCCCTGTCGGTGTGCCTATCGTCGGCTTCACCGTGCAGCGCAGCGGCGAGTTGAGCGAAAGCATCCTGCTACGCTCGTCGGGCTACAAGGAAATCGACCAGGCGCTGCTCAAGGCGGTGCGGCGCGCGGCGCCCTATCGCCCGTTTCCCGATCACCTCACCGACCCGTCCATCAGCATACGGGTCTTCGCGCACGCGTCTTGACGGGGCGTAACCTCACACTCTTATGGCTTCGGAGGTTGGCGTACATGAGCGTAAGACACTCTCAACAATCGGAAACGCTTGAGCTTCTTCGAGTCGCGGTGAATGATCCAGGCGCCAGATTCAGAGAGGGTCAATGGGAAGCCATTGACGCCTTGGTCAACCGACGTGAGCGCCTGCTGGTGGTGCAGCGAACAGGATGGGGCAAGAGCGCCGTCTACTTCATCGCCACCCGAATGCTGCGGGAGCGTGGGCGTGGCCCGACACTCATCGTCTCACCACTCCTGGCGTTGATGCGGAACCAAGTCGAGGCAGCCGGTCGGCTTGGCATCCGGGCACTGACCATCAATTCAGCGAACAGGGAAAACTGGTCGGAATTGCAACGGACGATCCACAACGATGGTGCGGATGCACTGCTGATTTCACCGGAGCGGCTGGCCAGCGACGAGTTCGTGCAAACCGTCCTCTTGCCCATCGCCGGCCGTATCGGCTTGTTGGTGGTAGATGAGGCCCACTGCATCTCGGATTGGGGGCATGATTTTCGGCCCGATTACCGGCGCTTGGTGAACATCCTGCGGTTTATGCCTGAGAACATACCGATTCTCGGCACAACGGCTACGGCGAATAATCGCGTTGTTGGGGATGTTCGAGCGCAACTCGGAAATATGGGGATTCAGCGTGGCTCGCTGATGCGACACACGCTGGCATTGCAGAACATGCGTCTCCCCTCGCAAACAGATCGTCTGGCGTGGCTTGCGGAGCACATCAACACCCTTCCGGGAACAGGGGTCATCTATACGCTGACGAGACAGGATGCTGAACAGGTGGCCGGCTGGCTGACCGGACAGGGCGTTGACGCACGGGCCTATTTTAGCAATGTGACGGGCGATGGCTTTGAAGATTCGAATGCGTATCGTCAACACCTCGAAGATCAACTGCTTCGTAATCAGCTTAAAGCGTTGGTAGCGACGACGGCTCTTGGAATGGGTTACGATAAGCCGGATATGGGTTTTGTCGTGCATTATCAGACTCCCGGTTCAGTCATCGCCTACTACCAGCAAGTTGGCAGAGCCGGTCGCGCGATTGACCATGCCGTCGGTATTTTGATGTCAGGCCACGAAGACGACGCCATCCACGAGTATTTCCGCCGAAGTGCTTTTCCGAGTGAACCATGGGTGAGGGAAATCCTGAATGTTCTCGAAGACAGCGATGGCATGACGACCCGAGCCCTGGAAGGAGCCGTCAATCTGAGATACGCTCAGATTGAGCAGACGCTCAAGTTTCTGTCCGTTGACAACCCCGCTCCCGTCATCAGGGACGGTGCGCTGTGGCAGCGGACCCCGGTGCCTTATTACATGGATCTCGAACGCATCCGCCACTTGACGGAACAGCGACAAACCGAATGGCAGGAGATGCAGAGTTACCTGGATGAAACCGGATGCCTGATGAAATTTCTCGCGGTGGTCCTTGATGATGAGAACCCACAGCCTTGCGGCCGGTGCGCATCTTGTATAGGCAGGCCCATCGTCGAGCCGTCATTTGACCGACCGTTCGCCATTTCGGCCGCCCGGTTTCTGCGTCGATTGGAAATGCCGCTCGGATGCAAAAAGCAGGTGGCCAAGGATGCCTTCGCTGAATACGGCTTTAAGGGAAACCTGCCTCAAGAGCTCCGTGCCGAAACCGGCCGTATTCTCTCCCGATGGGGCGATGCCGGTTGGGGACGGCTTGTGGCGGACGACAAGCGTAGTGGACATTTCCGGGATGATCTGGTCGAGGCTGTGGCAGAGATGCTGCTGGACCGTTGGCAACCTGATCCATCACCCGAATGGGTGACCTGCGTTCCATCCCACAAGCACCCGAAGCTGGTTCCCGATTTTGCTCGCAGCCTCGCCGAGGCGTTGCGATTGCCCTTCTTATCTGTTGTGGCCAAAACCAGGGACAATGAACCGCAAAAGGCGCAACAGAACCGATTTTATCAATGCCGGAATCTGGATGGGGTATTTCAAATTGACGGCCCGGCGCCGGAAGGCCCAGTGCTTTTGGTGGACGACGTCGTCGATTCCGGGTGGACGATGGCCGTCATCACGGCATTACTTCGGCGAGCCGGCAGCGGCCCGGTGTGGCCCGTTGCGCTGGCTACAGCGCGCTCAGGAGAATGAGGTGCCATTGGATAGTCAGGCGCAAGCGATCATGCTGCTGACGGTAGTGTTTGGAAAAACAGCCAAGACGGCGACAAAACCGCTCTCAACCAGGGAATGGGGCAAGTTTGCAAATTGGCTTAAGCGTCATGACCTGCAACCATCATCTCTGCTTAATGGGAGTTTGGAGACGCTGCTGGCTGATTGGAAGGGCGTGGACTGTGACATAACGCTGCCGCGCCTTGACCATCTGCTCGGCCGGGGTGGGGCGTTGGGTCTAGCCCTTGAGAAATGGCAGCGTGCCGGATTGTGGGTCTTAACGCGATCTGATTCAGAATACCCGGTCCGACTGAAGCAAAGACTCGCGGAGCAGTCGCCGCCGGTGCTGTTCGGTTGTGGGAACAAGCAACTCTTGGACAAGGGCGGTATTGCGGTGGTTGGCTCAAGAAATGCCATCTCAGCCGATCTCGAGTTCACAAAAAAACTCGGTGCAAAGGCCGCTGCCGAGGGTTATTCGATCGTCTCTGGTGGGGCGCGGGGTGTGGATCAGAATGCCATGCTGGGTGCTTTGGAGCGCGAGGGAAACGTTGTCGGGGTCCTGGCTGACAGCCTGTTGCGTTCAGCGACTTCTGCGACATATCGCAAGTATCTCAGGCGCAATGACTTGGTCCTTGTCTCGCCCTTCAACCCGGAAGCCGGATTCAATGTGGGCACCGCGATGGCTCGCAACCGCTATATCTATTGTCTCGCCGATAAAGCCGTGGTCATCAGCAGCGGTCTCAATGAGGGCGGAACATGGAACGGTGCCACCGAAGCCATAAAAGCACGGTGGGTACCGGTTTGGGTCAAGACAAGCAACGCCGGGGATTCCGGCAATCCTGAACTGATTCGCCTTGGCGCGCAGCCGTGGGCGCCGGACGATGCCGCCGTCGCTTTGCCCAGCGGTGCTCCGCTGTTGCCGCAGCCGTCTCATTCTGTTGCCGCCAACGCGCCAACCATGCCGGTTGATGATTTTTACGAGCTTTTCCTGAGCCGTTTGGGCGCTTTGACGTCCAGTAAGGCGCTCACCACAGATGAAATCAGCAAGCGTCTCAATCTCGTGAAGACTCAGGTTGGCGATTGGCTGAAACGGGGCATGCGCGAAGATAGGATCCAGAAACTAAACCGGCCGGTACGCTACCGCTACGAAAGGCAGCAGTCTATGCACATTTCCGCTGGCTAGGGGAAGCCAGGACATCCCGAAAGCGGGCCAGGGAACGGTGAAGAGAGCGCTGCACGACCCATAGGTGTGAAGCATGAACAGACGGGCTGAGCAAAAACATGTGGCGGTGATCGGCGCCGGCTCTTGGGGCACGGCGTTGGCCAATCAGCTCGCCGAGCGCGGCCACCCGGTGACGCTGTGGGCGCGCGACGAGCGACTGGCCCGCCGCCTGGAAAGCGATCGGGCGAACGCCCCGTACTTGCCCGGCGTCGCGCTGCAACCGCACGTCACGGCGACCAGCAATGTGGATGAGGCTGCTCGTGGGGTCGATACCTTCATCTCAGCGCTGCCGTCGCACGCGGTGCGAACCGTCTGGCGACTGATGGCGCCATTGCTGCCCAAGGCCGCTACGCTAGTGAGCGCCACCAAGGGCATCGAGGTCGGCTCGCTGCTCACCATGTCGCAGGTCTTGCGAGACAGGCTGCCTGCCGATAAGTCCGTTGGCGTTGCCGTGCTGTCCGGCCCGTCCTTCGCCCACGAAGTCAGCAACAAGGCGCCCACTGCCGTGGTGGCCGCGGCCCATGACCGCCGCTTGGCCGAAGCGGTGCAGCAGATGTTCAGCACGTCGGCGTTCCGGGTCTACACCAGCACCGACGTGGTTGGCGTCGAACTCGGCGGCGCCCTCAAGAACGTCATGGCGTTGGCGGCCGGTGTCTGCGACGGGTTGAATCTCGGCGCCAATACCCGCGCCGCCCTCATTACCCGCAGCCTGGCCGAGATGACGCAGCTCGGCGTCGCCATGGGCGCCCGTGCGCAGACCTTTGCCGGTCTGTCCGGCCTTGGCGATCTGGTCTTGACCTGCACGGGCCAACGCAGTCGCAACCACAGCGTCGGCGTGCAGCTTGGACAGGGCAAGAAGCTGCCCGCTATTCTGTCGCCCATGCGGATGGTGGTGGAAGGGGTGACCACTGCCTGCAGCGTGGTGGCGCTAGCCGCCCGTCACGGCGTGGAAATGCCAATCGCGGAGAAGGTCAACGCCCTCCTGCAAGGGCACATCTCACCCCACGAGGCGGTGATGGAACTGATGACGCGCACCCTGAAACACGAGGAACCGATGCCGTGAACCGTGAACAATTGGCCGATCTACTGCACCGCATCGCCGCCGGAAGCACCACCCCTGAAGATGGGCTGACCCAGCTTCGCTTCCTGCCCTACGAGGACTTGGGTTTTGCGCACGTTGACCACCATCGCAGCCTGCGGCAGGGCATCCCGGAGGTCATCTACGGGGCCGGCAAAACCGTGGATCAGGTCGCGGCCATTGCCGAACGCATCCTCAACCAAAACAGCGATCTGCTCGCCACGCGGGTGTCGCCGGAAGCCGCTGAAGCCCTCCTCGCATTGGATGCGCGCGCCGAATACAGCGCCATCGCGCGCACCGTGGTGGTGCGGCACGAACCCGGCAAGGCGACCGAGGGAATGATTCTGGTCGCTGCTGCCGGCACATCGGATCTGCCCGTCGCCGAGGAAGCCGCGGTGACCGCCCGCGCTCTGGGGAGCACCGTGCAGACGGCGTATGACGTGGGCGTGGCGGGGCTGCACCGTCTTCTGGCGAAGCGGGACCTGCTGGTGTCGGCCCGGGTGATTGTGGTCGTCGCAGGCATGGAGGGCGCGCTGCCCAGCGTGGTAGGCGGCCTGGTGGACAAGCCCGTCATCGCGGTGCCCACCAGCGTGGGTTATGGCGCCCATTTTCAGGGGCTGGCGCCGCTGCTGGCCATGCTCAACAGTTGCGCGTCCGGGGTGGCCGTGGTGAATATCGACAACGGCTTCGGGGCCGGCTACATGGCCCATACCATCAATCTGATCGGGGAAAAGCCGCCGCCCGACGCCGCGTGAGGACAAGCATGCGTATCGCTCACGTACATGGTCACGGCGGCCTCAGCGCCCCCTTGCTGATAGGCGCATGTCTGAACGCCGGCGCCTCACTCGCCGCCGTCGAGGCGGGATGGCAGTCGCTGGGCCTGCCCGTTGCGCAAGTGTTTGCGACGCAGGTGACCTTCCCACATGGCGCCGCCACTCGGATCGACTTCACGCCCGACCAGACCGCCGATCTCCTCAACCAGCAATCCATGATGGCCTTGCTTGCCCGCATTAGCGACAGCGGGCTTGCTGACAGGGCCAAGCAGCGTCTGTCGGCCATGCTGAGCCGCTACGCTGTTGCTTTCGATCACATGCACGGTACGGCCGAAGCAGCCATACGCTCCGAGCATATGCCTGAAATCGTCTATCTCGGCAGCGGCGTGATCCTGGCGTTGGAAGAACTGGACGTCGATGAAGTGGCTGCGGCGCCCCTACCGCTCGGCGGTCAGACCAAGGAAGCGCCGCTCCTGCACCCGCTGATCGCCAAACTTTGCCGCGGCGCATCCGTTCAGGGTCAGCGACAAGCCGGGCAGCCGATGACCGTCGGCGGTGCCGCCATCCTTACCGCCATTGCCAGCCGTTATGGGCCGTTGCCTGCCATGACCCTCGCCGCCGCAGGCTACGGGGCGCAAGACAACTCCCCAGATGTCCCCCAGCTACAAATTGTGCTTGGCGACCGAGAAGGTCAGGCAGCCGTCGAATGGATCGCCATCATTGAAACCCACATCGACGACATGAACCCGGAACTTTACGAGACCGTCTTCGAGTGCCTCTTTGCCCACGGCGCCCTGGACGTCACCCTGACGCCGCTGTTCATGAAGAAGAACCGGCCCGCCAACAAGCTGACGGTCCTGTCGCCTCTCCCGCACGTCAACGAACTCTCGCGCCTGATTTTACAGCACACGTCGAGTTTTGGCGTACGCGTGCATGAAGCGTGGCGCCACAAGCTGGAGCGTTTTCACCGTCAGGTCGCCACCCGCTACGGTCGCATCGCCGTGAAGTGCGGCACCCTGGACGGCCGTATCGTACAGGCGGCGCCGGAGTACGACGCCTGCAAGCAAGCGGCGCGGGAGCATGGCATTCCGGTGCGCCTGGTGTATGCCGAAGCGGCCCGCCTGGCGTCGTCCTGGCTGACCACTAAAGTGCTTCCGGCTTGAGACAAAGCGTCAGCCCTCATGACCCGTGCGTGGTTTGCAGCACCGGCCAAAACGCACTATGCTGACACCTCACTGAACCCCCCTATCACACAAAATCACCCCCATATTGGAGAACAAATATGGAGCGCGACGTCGTCGCCGTTTTCGGCGCCCATCCCGATGATCTGGATTGGGCCGCCGGCGGCACCGCAGCCGTCTGGGCAAAGCAGGGCAAAGACGTGTATTACGTACTGACCACCAGCGGCGAAAGCGGTGAGGATCACATCGGCAAACGGAAGTTGTCACGGGCGGAAATGGCCGACATTCGCGAGGCGGAGCAGCGCATTGCCGCCAGTGTTCTCGGCGTCAAAGAGGTCGTTTTCCTCGGCCTTCCCGACGGGCGGCTGGAGCCCAACCTGCAACTGCGCGACTGCCTCGTCAACGTGCTGCGGCGCCTGAAGCCGAACATCGTCATCAGCCTTGAACCGACGCAAGGGGGATTCGACAATTTCTACCTGTATCACCCCGACCACCGCGCCACCGCCATTGCCCTCTACGACGCCATCTATCCCGCCGCCGGCACCGCCACCTACGTTCCCGACCCCGACACCGGACTGCCGCCGCACCGGGTGCGCGAGGTCTACTTCAGCGGCGGTACTAACCCCGACACGTACGTGGACATCACGGAGGCCATCGACCTCAAGGTGCAGGCGCTGACCAGCCACCGCAGCCAGATCACCGCCCCCGAGCGGATCGCCGGCTTCGTGCGCGAGTGGGCCACCAAACACGGCGCTGCGGCTGGCTGCGCCTACGCCGAGGCGTTCCGCCGCCTCGAGGTGCCGCAGTGAGGCGCGCGAGCCGTCGTTGGCGGGGTGATCGGGTGCGTCAGTTGTGTTTGTTGGCTTGCGCTCTTCACTAACCACTGGCCACTGACAATGGACATTCTGCAGTCGCGTATCGACACGGACACCCCCGAATTCAAGCGCAACATGGCGCACAATCTGGAGCAGGCCGAGCGCCTGCGCGAGGCGCTTCGCCGGGTGAGTGAAGGCGGTGGGGAGCGGGCAGTCACCCTGCATCGGCAGCGCGGCAAGTTGCTGGCGCGCGAGCGCATTGAGACCCTGCTCGACCCCGGCGCCCCGTTTCTGGAACTCTCCCCCCTGGCTGCCCACGACGTGTACGATAGCGCCGCCCCCGGCGCCGGCATCGTCACCGGCATCGGCGCCGTACACGGCGGCGAGGTGATGATCATCGCCAACGACGCCACCGTGAAGGGCGGCACCTACTTCCCCCTCACCGTCAAGAAGCACCTCCGGGCGCAGGAAGTCGCGCGCGACAACCGCCTGCCGTGTATCTATCTCGTCGATTCCGGTGGCGCCTTTCTGCCCCTGCAGGCCGAGGTATTCCCCGACCGCGAACATTTCGGACGCATCTTCTACAACCAGGCCACCATGTCGGCCGCCGGCATCCCACAGATCGCCGTCGTCATGGGCTCCTGCACGGCTGGCGGCGCCTACGTGCCCGCCATGTCCGACGAGACCATCATCGTGCGCAACCAGGGCACGATCTTCCTCGCCGGGCCGCCGCTAGTGAAGGCATCGACCGGCGAGGACGTCAGCGCCGAGGAACTTGGCGGCGGCCTGATGCACGCCAGCCGCTCCGGGGTTACCGATCACCTGGCCGACGACGACGCGCACGCCCTCGAAATCTGCCGCAGCATCGTCGAAAACCTCAACGACACCCGCCGCCCGGTGTGCAGCGTCGAGCCGCCCGAGGAGCCGCTCTACGACCCACGCGAGTGCTACGGCATCCTGCCGCCGTCGCCACGCCAGCCCTACGACGTACGGGAAATCATCGCCCGCCTGGTGGACGGCTCGCGTTTTCACGAGTTCAAGCCGCTGTACGGCACCACGCTGGTGTGCGGCTTCGCCCGCCTGGAGGGCTATCCGGTCGGCATCCTAGGCAACAACGGCGTGCTGTTTTCCGACTCGTCCCTCAAGGGCACGCACTTCATCGAGTTGTGCGACCAACGGGGAATTCCGCTTCTGTTCCTGCAAAACATCGCCGGCTTCATGGTCGGGGTGCAGGCCGAGAATGCCGGCATCGCCAAGGATGGCGCCAAGATGGTCATGGCCGTGGCCAACACCCAGGTGCCGCGTTTCACCCTGATTATCGGCGGCTCATTCGGGGCCGGCAACTACGGCATGTGCGGACGCGCCTACAGCCCGAGGCTGCTGTTCTCGTGGCCGAGTGCGCGCATCTCCGTGATGGGCGGCGAGCAGGCGGCGGGGGTGCTGTTGACAGTGAAGCAGGAGCAATTGCGAACGCGCGGCCAGCCCGAGCTCGACGCGGCGGCGCAGGCGGCCTTCAAGCAGCCCATCCTCGACACCTACGAGCACGAGGGCTCGCCCTATTACGCCACCGCGCGGCTGTGGGACGATGGCATTCTCGACCCGCTGGAAACCCGGCGGGTGCTGGGCTTGTCCATTGCCATGGCCATGAAGCAGCCCGTCGAATCCCCACGCTACGGCATCTTCCGCATGTGAGGCAACGGCATATGCAAAAGCTGCTGATTGCCAACCGAGGCGAAATCGCGGTGCGCATCATGCGTGCGGCGCGCGAGCTCGGCCTACGCACCGTGGCGGTCTACTCGACGGCTGACCGCGAGGCACCGCACACTCAACTGGCCGACGAGGCGTTTCACCTCGGCCCGTCGGAGCCAGCGCAGAGCTACCTGGATGCTTCTCGATTGCTCGAAGCGGCGCGGGCTTGCGGCGCCGATGCGCTGCACCCGGGATACGGCTTCTTGTCCGAGAATTCGGCATTTGCCGCGATGTGTGAGCAGGCTGGGTTGATTTTCGTCGGCCCCAGCGCCGCGGCCATCCGCGACATGGGCTCGAAAATCGTCTCCAAACAGATCGCCGCGCAAGCCGGCGTGCCGGTCATTCCCAGTTTCCAGGCGCCCGATGCGGCCACGCTTGCACGCGAGGCGCGGCAAGCGGCGGAGCGGCTCGGCTACCCGGTGCTGGTGAAGGCGGCGGCCGGCGGCGGCGGCAAGGGCATGCGCATCGTCGGGCATGCCTCGGAACTGCCGGCAGCACTCGAAGCCGGGGCGCGCGAGGCGCAGCAGGCGTTCGGTGATGCCACACTGATGCTCGAGACATACATCGACAGCCCGCGGCACGTGGAGGTGCAGGTGCTCGGCGACCGCTTCGGCAACCGGGTTCACCTGTTCGAGCGCGAGTGCTCAATCCAGCGGCGGCACCAGAAGATCATTGAGGAGGCCCCCTCGCCGGCAGTGGACGACGACCTGCGGCAACGCATGACAGACGCCGCGCTGCGCCTCGCCGACGCCGTGGATTACACCAGTGCCGGCACGGTCGAGTTCCTGCTGGCGCCGGACGGCGCGTTTTATTTCCTCGAAATGAACACCCGGTTGCAGGTCGAGCACGCCATCACCGAGCAGGTCAGCGGCGTCGACCTCGTGCACCAACAGTTGCGCATTGCCGGCGGTGAGCCCCTGACGTTCACCCAGGCGCAGTTGACGCAGCGCGGCCACGCCATCGAGTGTCGCTTGTACGCCGAGAACCCCGCCAACGGGTTCCTGCCCGCCACTGGCCGCGTCCGCGTCCTGCGAGAGCCGCACGGGCCGGGACGCCGCATCGACAGCGGTCTGGCCCTGCATCAGGAGATTACCCCGTACTACGATCCCATCCTGGCGAAGCTCATCACCCACGGCGCAACGCGGGAGGAGGCGCGGCTGCGCATGCGCGCTCTGCTGCGCGATTACGTGGTTCTCGGCCTGACGACCAACCGCGAGTTTCTGCTTGACGTGATCGAGTCGGAGGCGTTCGCCGCCGGGGATACCAGCACGGCGTTCATTGAACGGCATTTTGCCGCTTGGCAACCCGCCGCCGTGCCGGCGGACGTTCTGGCGCTGGCCGCACTGGGCGACCTGTTGCAGCGCGAAAACGGGACGACTACGCCGGCTGCCGGATTCGCGGACGCCGGTCAAAGCGTCTCGAACCCGTGGATGCGGCACGATGGCTGGCGACTGGGAGCCCTGCGGTGAGGTACACGTACCGTATCCCCGGCGAGGCGGAGGCCGTTGCGGTCGATATCACGCCGCTGGACGACCCGGAAGCCGGCTACCGTGTTACGGTGCGGGACCGCGTTTTCGACCTCCCGGCCAGAAGCCTGCGGCGCGCCGCTTTCCTCAGACAAGCCGGCGAGATTACCGTGCAGGTCGACGGGCGCGAGTATCGCTTGTACGACGGTCGGCAGCGCCGCCGCGCGCCCGCAAGCGCGCCGGGTGACCTGTACGCGCCCATGCCCGGACGTATCATCCGCGTGCTGGCGAAGGCGGGCGACAGCGTTCGGGCCGGGGACACCCTACTCATTCTGGAAGCGATGAAGATGGAGCAGCAGATCACCGCACCGCACGACGGCACGGTGGCCAGCCTGCTATGCGGTGAAGGCGACCAAGTAGCCGTAGGCCAAGAACTTGTGGTGCTGCGAGAAACCGGCAAAACGTGAACCCCTGATCATTGGAGACAAGGAGATCAATCATGCCCAAAGCGCACGTGAACGGCATCAATATGTACTACGAATACCAGGGCAGCGGCCTGCCGGTGCTCTTTTCGCACAGCTTCACCAGCGATTGCACCATGTGGAGCCTGCAGGCGCCGGTGTTCAGCAAGCAGTACCAGTTCATCACCTACGACATCCGGGGCATGGGCCGCACCGACAGCCCGGCGGGTCCGTATTCGCTGGATCAGCACACCGAGGACCTGTACCAGCTGGTGCGGCATCTGGGGCTCAGCGAGTTCGTGCTCGGTGGCTTGTCCATCGGCGGCATGATTACCGTACACTTTGCCTTGGCGCACCAGGAACTGCTGAAGGGCGCCATCATCGCAGATAGCGCCGCGGCGCGCCCGGACACGCCGCTGCTCACCAATCCCAACGACATGATCGACCTGGCGCAGCGCCTCGGCATGGCCGGGCTGGCGGATCACATGATCGACAACCGGCTGCTGGCGCCACACCTGCAGGATAATCCGTACGCCATTAAGGAATACCGCGACCGCATGGCGCAGAACAACGTCATCGGCTACTGTAGCGGCCTGCGGGCGCTGTCGTGCATGCGGGATCGTACCGGCGAGCTCGGGCAGATCATGGTGCCGACGCTGATTATCGTCGGCGACCTGGACGAACCGTTCGTCGAGCCATCGAAGCTGATGCACAGCCGCATCGCCGGCTCACAACTGGTCGTCATTCCCGGCGCCGGCCACTTGGCAAACATTGAACGGCCGGCCGCCTTCACCGATGCGGTCATGTCGTTTCTGGACGGCCTGCTGGCTTGACGCCTCAACCGGTTTTCGTGGAGCATGCTGTAGTCCGAAACCCGAGGGCGGGAGCACATCATGGCTGATGAATTTGTTCGCAAGGAACACTTCGACGAGTACGTCCTGCGGATGGACGAACGCTTTCTCGGGATCGAGAAGCGCATGGAACAGGGATTTGCCCATGCCGAAAAGGCGCGGGAGCAGAACCTGATTCACGTCAACGAGCGCTTCGACGACTTGAACCAGCGTTTCGACGACCTGAACCGGCGTTTTGACGGCCTGGAAAGGCGCATGGAGGAAGGGTTTTCTGAACTCCGTGCGGACATGCGTCAGATGCGCAACTGGCTGGTGTGGCTCTTTGGTCTGGTGGTCTTTGGCTTCATCGGTTCCATCGTGCTGATCCTGTTCCGGGGCCTGGTTTTCAAGTAGCCAGCACGGGTGCGGACCGCCTACGGCTGAACCGACCGACAAAAACCCGCAGGGGGAGCGTAACAATGGGCTGTGGAGGTTTTTGTCTGGTGGCTGGCTTGGCTGGATTTCTTTGCAATAGAACAGGAGAGAGGAAAAGGATGCGGTCTTCACATGCTCTGGTAGCGGTAGCGGTGGTTCTCCTTGTGGCGGGGATGTCCCGATCGGTCGCGCACGGGCAGGAGGTCACCACCTCCGACCTGGAGCAGGCCGCCGCCGATGCCTCGTCCTGGCTGATGTACGGCCGGGACTACCACGGCCACCGCTTCGTGGCGCTCGACCAGATCACGCCCGGCAACGTCGGCCGCCTGCACCCGGCCTGGGTGTTCGCGACCGGCGGCGAAAACCGCGGCCTGGAGGCCACGCCGCTGGTGCACGAGGGCGTGATCTACCTGTCGGCCGACGAATCACGCGTGTTTGCCATCGACGCCCGGACCGGCGAGAAGAAATGGAGCTTCGAGCCGCGGATGTCGGACGAGGTGAAGCGCGTCTACTGCTGCGGGTCGAACAACCGCGGGGTGGCGCTGTTCGGCGACATGGTCTACGTCGGCACAATGGACGCGCGTCTGGTCGCGCTTCACAGGGCCACCGGCGCCGTGGCGTGGGAGACCGAAGTCTCTGCCTGGGAGCAGGGCTACAGCATTACCGGCGCACCGCTGGTGGTCAACGGTCTGGTCCTGACCGGGGTGGCCGGCGGCGAGTATGGCATCCGCGGCTTCGTCAAGGCCTTCGACGCGATGACCGGCGAGTTGCGCTGGACGACTTATACCATCCCCGGTCCCGGCGAGCCGGGCAGCGAGACGTGGCCCGGCGATACCTGGAAGCACGGCGGTGCCCCTACCTGGACCACCGGCGCCTACGACCCCGATCTGAACCTCGTCTACTGGAACACCGGTAACGCGGCGCCTTGGAACTGCCAGGTCCGCAAGGGCGACAACCAGTGGTCGGCCGCCACCATCGCTATCGACGCGGACACCGGCGACATCCGCTGGGGATTTCAATACACCCCCTGGGACTGCTGGGACTACGACGCAGTCAGCACGCCAGTGCTGGCCGACGTGACGCTGCGCGACCACGGGCCGGTCAAGGCGCTGTTCCACCACGACAAAAACGGCTTCTTCTACGCGCTCGATCGCACGGACGGCCGGTTCCTTTACGGCGAGCCGATCGTGCCCGGCATCAATTGGGCCTTCGGCCTTGATCCGGAAACCGGCCGCCCACAGGTCAACCCCGATATGGTGGCGCAGTCCGGTGGTCCTGAAGTCGGGCCGATCATTCCTAGCCTCGAGGGCGCCATCGACTGGCAGCCGCTCGCCTACAACCCCGATCTCGGCGTGATCTACTTCATGTCGAACCAGTGGGCGATGGGCTACCGGTTCTGGGCCGAGGATCAGTTCGAGCCGCCGACAAAGGGCGAGGCGTATTTCGGCGCGGATTACCAGCAGTACCTGACGAGCGACACCCCTGGCAACTTCGTCGGCTTCGACGTGGTCGCCCGGAAAGTCCTGTGGCGCGTGGTGAGCCCGGCGCCGTTCTGGGCGGGTGCCGTGGCCACCTCCAGCGGGCTGGTGTTCACCGGTGACATGCGCGGCTACTTCATGGCGATCGACGCCCGCAGCGGCGAGGTGTTGTGGCGGTTCCAGACCGGCTCTGGCATCATCGGCAGCCCGATTACCTACAAACTCGACGGGACGCAGTACGTGGCGGTGCCGTCCGGAGGCATCGGCGGGGACATGACGTTTTACTACACCGAACCGAAGGCCGGCAATCTCTGGGTGTTCGCACTTGATGGCGGTCCCCGGTCGGCGCAGCCGGGGACGAACCTGACGATGGTTCCCGGCAGCCTGCCGCGCGTCGGCGAGCCGGGCCACACCCTGGGCGGCCGCGTGCTACCGGGGTACGGCTTCGAGCCTACCGAAGGCCGCGACCCGATTCCGTCGGCCGCGCCGGCCGTACCGTCCACGGTGACCGCGGCTGCCGTGGTCAATCCGCTACTGAGCGATGAGGCAGCAATTACCGCCGGCGAACGGCTCTACCGCGGGCGTTGCGCCGTCTGCCACCGCTCCGGCGGCGGTGCCGGAGCGAGCCTGTTCAGGAGCGGACTCCGGCCCGGAGAGTTCTTCGACGCGGTGAGCAGGGGACGGCCAGGTACGAATATGCCCGCGTTCGAGCAGCAACTGTCGCGCGATGAGATATGGCAGGTACATGCCTTCCTGATGTCACGTGATGCGCTCTGAGGCGGCTGACCTGATCCGCAAAAACCCGTGGGAGGAAGCGCAACATGGCTGACGAGTTTGTTCGCAAGGAACACTTCGACGAGTACGTCCTGCGGATGGACGAACGCTTTCTCGGGATCGAGAAGCGCATGGAACAGGGATTCGCTCATGCCGAAAAGGCGCGGGAGCAGAACCTTATTCACGTCAACCAGCGCTTCGACGACCTGAACCGGCGTTTTGACGGCCTGGAAAGGCGCATGGAGGAAGGGTTTTCTGAACTCCGTGCGGACATGCGTCAGATGCGCAACTGGCTGGTGTGGCTTTTTGGCCTGGTGGTCTTTGGCTTTATCGGTTCAATCGTACTGATCCTGCTCAGGGGTCTGGTTTTCAAGTAGCCCGTTGCGGCTCCCGCAACAAGGAATCCTCCTATGTCAATGACTTCCAGGCTGCCCGCGGCACTGCTTGATTCGCCCTTCATGCGGGCCTGCCGGCGCGAGCCGACGACGTATACGCCGGTGTGGCTGATGCGCCAAGCCGGGCGGTACATGGAGTCGTACCGGCGGATGCGCGCGCGGGTGTCATTCCTGGAACTGTGCAAAACGCCAGCTCTGGCGGCCGAAGTGACGGTGGACGCGGTCGAGCGCCTGGGCGTCGACGCGGCCATCATTTTTGCCGACATCCTGCTGATTCTCGAGCCAATGGGTATGCAACTCGAATTCAGCGCCGGCGACGGGCCGCTGCTGCACAACCCCCTGCGAACCGCGGCTGACGTCGAACGGCTGCAGGAGGTGGATGCCGCCGAATCGCTATCCTTCGTCATGCAGGCAATCCGTGCCACACGCGCCGCGCTGGCTCCGAACGTACCGCTGATCGGTTTCGCCGGGGCGCCTTTCACACTGGCTTCTTACATGATCGAGGGCGGCTCGTCGCGCCAATACACGCGCACCAAGCAGTTCATGTACACGCAGCCGCAAGTATGGCACGCCCTCATGGCGCTGCTGGCCCGCAACGCGGCACATTACCTGAATACGCAGGCGGCAGCCGGCGCTCAGGCCGTGCAGTTGTTCGATAGCTGGGTCGGCAACCTGTCGCCAGCGGATTACCGTACTTTCGTGTTACCGCACTCGCGTGAGGTGATCGTCAGCACCACCCCCGGCGTGCCGGTGCTTCACTTCGGCACCGGCACTAACGCGTTGCTGGAACTAATGCGCGAGGCTGGCGGCGACGTAATCGGGGTCGATTTCCGGGTCGAGCTGGATAACGCCTGGCAGCGGCTGGGAGACGTCGGCATTCAGGGCAACCTCGACCCTGCCGTGCTGGTGGCGGAGCGCCCATACATCCGCCAGCGGGTACGGGAAATTCTGCGACAGGCGGACGGACGCTCCGGGCATGTCTTCAACCTGGGGCACGGCATCTTGCCGACAACGCCGGTAGACAACGTGCGCGCCCTGGTCGATGACGTCCACGAGTTGAGCACACGGGAGCCATCATGATCGACCCGGCCATCGACGGCGTGCTGCTGATCGGATTCGGCGGCCCGACGCCCGGTTGCTGCCGGCGCTACGAGCCGTGCCCCGGACGCGAGGCGGCCTGTTTTGTACGGGCGGTTGTCGGCGAGCGACCGGGCGCACAGGCGAGAATTGACGAGGTGGCGGCACATTACGATGTGTTCGGGGGCTACTCACCGTTCAACGCCCTGACGCTGCAACAGGCCGAAAGCGTGTCTGCCGCCCTGCGGGCACAGGGCCATACGGTGCCGGTCCGTGTCGGCATGCGCTTCTGGCCGCCATACGTCGACACGGTGCTGGCCGACATGGCCGAACTGGGCTGTCGTCGCTTACTGGGGGGCATTCTTTCGCCCTTCCAGTGCGCCGCCAGTTGGGAGCATTACCAGCAATCGGTAGCGGATGGCGTCGCAGCCCTCGGCGAGCGTGGCCCGCAGGTGACGTATCTGTCGCCCTGGCATACCCAAGCGGGCTTTGTCGAGGCCATTGCCGACGGCATTGAACAGGCCGCCGCGTCGCTCGGCGGCGCGCGCGGCAGCGAGGCGGCGCTCATTTACACGGCACACGCCATCCCCGCACCGATGGCGGACCGGGCGCCGTACACGCGCCAGTTCCGTGAAACCGCGGACGCGGTGACGAAACGCATGGGCCGCCGGGAACATCGGATCGCCTACCAGAGTCAAGTGACCGGCACGCCGGTCCCGTGGCTGCAGCCGGACGTGAACGACGTCATTCAACAGGTACAACAGGACGGCTTTCGTGACGTGATCGTTGCGCCCATCGGTTTCCTGTGTGACCACATGGAGGTGCTGTACGATCTCGACGTACAGGCGAAGGAGACTGCCGAGGCGTGTGGGCTGGGCTTCGTGCGCTCCGCCACCGTCAGCAACCACCCGGCGTTCGTGGCCATGCTCAGCGACCGGGTCGGCGCGCAGCTGGCGCTGCATCCTCCTAACACTGTGACGGGATAGGGAGGAACGGCGTGGAACAGGCGGCGAACCGCAAACGGGCGATGGTCATCGGCGGCGGCATCACGGGCCTGACCGCCTGCTACCGTCTGACGCAACAGGCACAGGCCGACAACCTGCCGCTTGACGTCAGGTTGCTGGAGACCAGTGACCGGCTCGGCGGCGTCATCGCCACCCGTCAGGAAGACGGCCTGCTGTTGGAAGAGGGGCCGGACTGCTTTCTCGCCACCAAGCCCTGGGGCGTCGAGATGTGTGACGAACTCGGGCTGAGCGCCGAGCTGATCGGCACCACTACGGAGCATCGCCAGAGCTTTGTCGTCCGCCACGGTAAGCTCGTGCCGGTGCCGCAGGGGTTTTACCTGATGGCGCCGAGCTCCCTGTGGCCGTTCGTCACCACTCGCGCCTTCAGTTGGCCCGGCAAGCTGCGTATGGCCCTGGACCTCGCGCTGCCCCGCCGCGGCGCCTCGGAAGACGACGAATCCCTCGCCGATTTCGTCACCCGCCGCCTGGGCCGGGAAGCCCTGGAGCGCATGGCCCAGCCCATGCTCGGCGGCATCTACACCGCTGATCCGCGTCACCTCAGCATGCAGGCCACGATGCCGCAATTCCTGGAAATGGAGCGGCGCCACCGCAGCCTGATCCTCGCGCTGCGCCACCAGCAGCGCCAAGTCGGCGTGCAACAACCGGGCGTCAGCGGCGCCCGCTACGGCCTGTTCGCGTCGCTTCGGCACGGCATGCAAACGCTGGTGGACGCCCTCGCCGACCGCTTGCCTGCCGGTACCGTGCACCTGCAAACCCTCATCCGCAGCGTGCGGCGCGACCCCGACAGCCGACACTGGATCGTCTCCCCGCAAGACGGCCCCGACCTCGAAGCCGACGCCCTCTGCCTGGCGCTCACCGCGCCGCAAGCCGCCCGCCTATTGACGGGGCTTGACGCCGAATTGGCCGCCGGGCTGCAGAATATCTCCTACGCCTCGTCAGCCGTCGTCACGTTGGCGTGCGACCGCGCCGACATCGCCCACCCTCTGAACGGCATGGGATTTGTCGTGCCGGTGGTCGAGCAGCGCAACCTGATCGCCTGCTCGTTCAGCAGCGTCAAATTTGCCGGCCGAGCGCCGGACGGCAAGGTGCTCCTGCGCGCCTTTGTCGGCGGCGCCTTGCAGCAGGAACAAGCCCTTTGGTCCGACGCGGAACTCCAAGACGCCGTTTGCCAGGACTTGCGGCAATTGCTGGGTCTTACCGGCAAGCCCACGCTCTGCCACGTGAGCCGCCATCCGAACGCCATGCCGCAATACCACATCGGACATCTTGCACGCATCGAACGCCTCGAAGCGGCAGCCCGTCGCTGGCCCGGCCTGGCCCTGGCGGGCAACGCCTACCATGGCGTCGGCGTGCCTGACTGCATCCGCAGCGGTGACGCGGCGGCGCGCGGCTTGCTGCAGAGTCTGTTTCCCAAGGTCGTCAACGGTAGCTTGTCGTCAGAGGAGACAATCCGATGTTAGGAATGTGCAGTATGGTATGCAGGTTATTGGCGTTTCTGGTCGCGCTGCTGGCCTTGACCAGTTGTGCGGGCACCGGAACCGCGCTTCACAACAGCACCAAGGCTTTCACGCCCGTATCAGAGATGAAAAAGTCGGACTGGGGTGATCCGGCAGAACTCGAAAGAACCTGGCAAGCCGCCCGGGTCAGGATACCCAAACCGGGCGGCAGCTATATCAGCACAACGATGGAAGAACTAGGCTCAGGACTCATAACCAGAAACTAACCGTGGCAGCCATGCAGATGGCACTGAAGAACGTATGCGCACAGCGGTCTACCGGGTGGCGATGCGGCGCCAATCCTTCAGCCTGCCAAACAGGCGTTCGATGAGATTACGGCTCTTGTACAACTCGGTGTCGTAGATGATGGGCTCTTTGCGCTTGGCGCGGCCCGGAATGCAGGACTTGATGCCACGTTCGGCAAGGGCCTCGCGCAACCTGTCGCTGTCATAACCCTTGTCGGCTATCAGGACATCGGCTTTCGGGAGGGCGTCAAGTACCGTATCAGCCCCGCGGTAGTCGCTGACCTGCCCCGCCGTCAACCGCAGCACGACGGGCTTGCCGTCGCAGACGGCGTGGAGCTTCGAGTTCAGCCCGCCCCGGGTGCGTCCGATGCAGCGCGAAAGCCCCCCTTTTTCAGCAAGCTGGCTGCGGTACGATGCGCTTTGAGATGGGTGCTATCGATCATGATCGTCTTGGTGGCGGTGCTTTCGGCAGCCAGGGCTTGGAAGATACGGTCGAAGACCGCGGCCCTGCTCCAGCGCACGAAGCGATTGTAGAGTGTCTTGTGGGGTCCGTAACAGGCGGGCGCGTCGCGCCACTTCAGCCCATAGCGGATGACGTGGATGATACCGCTGATGACCTTTCGGTCATCGACGCGTGGGACGCCGCGCCCCTTGTTGGGTAACAGGGGTTTGAGTCGGTTAAACGGGTCGTCGGCCAGCCAGAAGTGGTGCTCGGACATGATCGCTCTCCTTGTGGCGTCAGGGTGTTGACTCTCATCACAGGCCCCATGATACCCTTTTATAGGTCCTGAGCCTAGTCCTGAACTGACTTTCACACCCTGCCGCCCTATGCTCGTCTTGGCAGCAATCCCAAAATCCTGGCATGACCAACCGATGACGTGGTGGGAGATCGCGATGGACGCAACGGAGCTTTGTTTTACGCCGGCCACGGAGCTGGCGGCGGCGATTCGGGAGCGGCGGCTTTCGCCGGTAGAAATCATGGACGCGGTGCTGGCGCGCATCGAGGCGGTGAACCCGCACATCAACGCCTTTCTGGCGGTGGACGGCGAGCGGGCGCGCGACGCGGCGCGGGCGGCGGAGGCGGGCGTCATGCAGGGCAAGGCGACAGGCGCTCTGTACGGCTTGCCCGTGTCCATCAAGGACCTGGAACCCGTCACCGGCCTGCGTTGCACGTTCGGCTCCAAGTTCTTCGCTGACAACATCGCGGACAGCGACGGCCTGGTGACCGAACGCGCCAAGGCTGCCGGCGGCATCGTGGTCGGCAAGACGAATACGTCGCACTACGGGCACAAGGACATGTGCGACAACCTGCTGGGTCCGCCGTGCCGCAACCCGTGGATGCTAGACCGCACCTCGAGCGGCGGCGCGGCGGCGGCGGTGGCCGCGGGGCTGGGGCCGCTGGCGCACGGGTTGGACGGCGCCGGCTCCATCCGTATTCCCGCCGCATTGTGCGGCGTCTTCGGCCACAAGCCGTCCTTCGGGCGAGTGCCCTACTGGCCCAACCCCGACATCTGGGCGGCGCGCTCGCATAACGGCCCGATCACCCGCACGGTCGCCGATGCGGCCCTCTTTCTCGGCGCTCTGGCCGGTCCCGACCCGCGCGACCCCACGACCATCGACAGCCCGCCGGAGGATTACGTCACCGCAGTGGCGCAGCCTCTCGAAGTCCTGCGCGGGTTGCGCGTCGCCTGGAGCGTCGATCTGGGATACGCTGCGGTGGCCCCGGAGGTGCGGCGCCTGACCACGGCGGCGGCTGAGCGTTTCAGCGACTTCGGCTGCGAGGTCGAGGCCGTCAACCCCGGCTGGGACGACCAGCGCGAGGCCGCGGCCATGGCCTGGAACGTTTCCTACGCGTCGCGCAACGCCCAGCGGCCCGAGTGGTTCGAGCCCAGCCTGGTGGAGATGATCGAGGCCGGGCAGCGGGTTTCCGCTGTAGAACTCGGCTTGGCGCAGTTGGCGCGCACCGAGTACTACCACCAGGTGCGGCGCCTGTTCGATACCTACGACCTGCTGCTCACTCCCCAGATGCCACTAGGTGTAGCGGCTTGAGAACATCTGCCGTTGTGCTTGAGAACATCGCGGTTTTCGGCTCAGATTATTTGAGAATGAAACAGCCTCCCGGCTCACATTATCTGAGAATGAGCGCAGATTATTTGAGACGGGCTCACCTCGTTGAGAATGAGACGAAAGCCGCGCCAGCTGCCGGTTCCTGTTACAAAGCCAGCCCGACGGCGCGCATCCGATCAGCCAACTCCCGCGTGCCTCCGGCGTCGAGTTGACCGTTCAGGAAACGGCGGCTCTCGCTGGGCTTGGCGTGGAACTGATCCGCCAGCACCTTGGGCGAATACCCCTGGCGGGTCAGCCGCGGTTCCAGATCGTCGAAGTCGGGCGCCAGCGTGGCCGTCACGGTCTCGGCGGTGACGGGTTTCTGGCCCGTCCGGAAACCGGCCTCGAAAGCCCGGTTGAGGTGCTCGGCAAACTGCAGCGGCGTGTTCAGGCGCATGGCCATCACGTCCAGGGCTGCAGGCTCGATCAGGGCACCTGCGTCGGTATCGACCTCGGTGCACTCGCCGAGCAGCCAGTCCGGGTAGGCGCGCGCGTCCTCGCCGAGTCCCTCGAAAGACAGGATGTCGGTACGGTGTCCGATCTCCTCCATGCTCGGGCGTCGCAGGTCGTTGCGGAGCTTGGGATGCCCGATCAGCACCACGGACAGGCTGCCGCCGTCTCGGGCGATGACCTCCATGAGCCGTTTGAGCCCGTTCAGGGTCCTGCCGTGCAAGTCGTGGGCTTCGTCGATGAACAGGGCGACGGGCTTGCCGAAGCGCAGCACGAGCTTTCGCAGCTCACGCTCGCGTTTTTCGCCCTGGGCGGGGATCGTCACCTCCTTTTCGCGCGACAGGTCGTAGAACAAGGCGGCGATAAGGGTCGGCACGGTCGTGCGGTCGGTGTCGACCGACAGGCTTTCGGCCACCTTCACCTTGTTTTCGCTGGCGATCTCGTCCTGCGGGCGGTGTAGGAAGACGGTCTTGCCGATGCCGACCGGGCCGGTGATGGCGATCAGGCGACCGGAGCCGAGCCCGGCACGCACCGCCCGTCCGATCTGGCGGTGGTTCTCGGTCTCGTAGAATCCGGCACTGCGCCAGTCCTTCGCCAAGCTGTACTGCGCCATGATTTCGGCGTTCAGCACGACGCGTTCTCCTTGTCTGCGGCGGAGCGCTTCGGCATGAAGCGCTCCAGGACGGCGTGCTCGATGGCGGCCTTGTCGAGGGTGCGCTCCACGAGTGCGTTGATGAAGGCGAGGTCGTCCTCGGCCAGGCGCGCCAGCGGCCGGCGTAGCAGGTCCGAGACGCCGCGCAGGGCATCGAGCCGGCCGCCGTAAGTGAACTGGCCGTAGGGGTCAGGATCGCCAAAGGGCTGCCCGCGCAACGGCACCACGGCGGCGCGTGCCAGGCTGTAGTCCACGCCGCTGAGCGCCGCCCTTGGCACCGACAGCTTGCTGGCCAGGTCGCCGATGCGGTCGGCTCGCTTCTGGCTTGCCGACACACGGGGCTTGCGGTAGCGGTGCAAGGGGATGGGACCGCCACTTGGCCGGTAGGGGCCGAAGCGCCGCTCCCGGAACTCGACGAACAGCTCGGGGTCGAACAGCCCCCACCACACCGTTACGGTCTCGCCTGCCAGGTCGGCATCCACGTCGTAGAAGGCGCCTTCCACCCGGACACGGGCGTCACTGGCCACTCGGCGGCGCTCGGGTTCGCGCGCGAAGGCGCAGAAGCGTTCCCAGGAACACATCTGGCGCAGGCCCTCGCCGGGGAGGTTGCGCACCCAGTCCTCGATGCGGCTGTGGGGCTCTCTGCGGTGCGGCTGGGCGTTGTAGCGGTCGATGAACCGTGACAGCCAGGCATTGGCCTCCGCCTCGGTTTCGGGCTTGTGAAAGTGATAGAGGGTCTCGTGGGCCTCCTTCACCGTGCGAAACGGCCGCTCCACCTTACCCTTCGCCCGGGCCGTCGGTCGGCGGCCGTCGCGGCCGGCCGGCACGTGCGTCATGACCCGCACGCCCAGGCGCTCCATGACGGTGTTGAAGACGCCGCTTTTGGCGATCGGACCGTTGTCGAGATACAGCGCCTCCGGAATGCCCTGCAGCGCCTGTCCCGATTCGTCCTTGGGCGCCATGGCGTTGAACAGGAAGCGCAGGCCGCTTTCGACATCCTCGCCATAGATGCAGCGGTATTCCTGGTAGGCGGCGCCGCTGCGGTCATCGACGACAGAAAAGAGCATCGGCACCGGCAGGCCCTTGCGGTCGGGGTCGATCCAGACGGGTTGTTCGATCTCCTTGAGGTCTGACGGACTGATATCGAACTGCCAAAGGGCGTTGGCGGTTCGGGCCTCGAAGCGCACGGCCGCCGGCGCCCGGGTCATGCGGGCGTGGTCGTAGCCCCACAGGTGCAGGTAGCGGTTCACAGTCGCCCTGTGCAGCAGGCCGCCGGGGGCCCGAACCAAGCCCTGCGGCGTCTCGACCCCGTGTGTCTCGAGGAGCTCGATGCAGCGCGAAGTCGACAAGCGCCGGCCTTTGAGATTGGAGGTGCGCAGCTTCAAGGCGGCGACGGTCTCGCAGTAACGCTCGAGTTCCTGGCGGTCGATCTTGCGCGGCTTGCCGCGATCGGCGCGCCGCAAGCCCTGCGGCTGGAGTTGCCCTGCCAGCGCCCGGTAGAGCGTGGCGCGCGACACCCCGAAGAGGTCGGCAGCGCTCTCCACGATCGCCCGCCTTGAGGCGTGGCGTGGTGGCAGCTGATCGCGTCGCCGGCGCAGGTCGAGCAAAGCCTCTGCGGCAATGCCGCCGTTCTGACTCATGCGTTCCGGGCCGCGTCGAGCAGCTTCTGGCCGGGGGCCTTCACCGTGCCGTCGCCGTTGACGTACAGGTACAGGGTCGTGGTGGTGATGCCGAGCCGCTTTGCCAGGTCGTGCACAACGGTGTCGCGAGCCGCCATGGCGCTCATCGCCAGGCGCAGCATGGCCAAGTCCATCTTGCGCGGCCGGCCGCCCAGGCGTCCCCTGGCACGCGCCGCAGCCAGGCCGGCGCGGGTGCGTTCGGCGATCAGTTCACGCTCGAACTCGGCGAGCGCTGCGAAGATGCCAAAGACCAGGCGGCCGTTGGCCGTCGTGGTGTCGATCTCGGCGCCGGCAAGCACGCGTAGGCCGATCCCGCAGCTGTGCAATTCCTCGATCGTCGTCACCAGATGCTTCAGGTTGCGTCCCAGGCGGTCGAGCTTCCAGACGACAAACGTGTTGCCCGGCTGCAGGGCCTTCAGGCAGGCCTCCAGGCCGGGTCGGTGATCATGGCGTCCCGAGGCGCGGTCCTCGTAGATGCGCTCTTCGTCGACGCCCGCATCGATCAGCGCGTCCCGCTGCAGGTCAAGGAGTTGAGTACCGTCCGCCTTGGAAACCCTCGCATAGCCAATCAGCATGGTACCCGCATCCCCATTCAGAATAGACAGTGGGCATCATGCAACGTTGTCAAGAAATGTGCAACAGGTTGTCTTGTGTGTACAGAAGGGTTTTTGGACATGATTCCGGGGAACGAAAATAACGCTCGTTTACTTTGTGGAAGGGGACTGCGTGGCGTGGAGGGAGACAACAGATCAAGCGGCATCAGGCGGGCATCCCGCGTCATTCTCAACAAGGTGAGCCCGTCTCAGATAATCTGCGCTCATTCTCAGATAATGTGAGCCCGAAGGCAGTTTCGTTCTCAAATAATCTGAGCCCAAACTGGCGATGTTCTCAAGCACGACACCGGATATTCTCAAGTCACTACACTTACCGATCGAGTGGCGGTCCCATCCCCTTGCACCGCTACCGCAAGCCCCGTGTGTCGGCAAGCCAGAAGCGAGCCGACCGCATCGGCGACCTGGCCAGCAAGCTGTCGGTGCCAAGGGCGGCGCAAAGCGGCGTGGACTACAGCCTGGCACGCGCCGCCGTGGTGCCGTTGCGCGGGCAGCCGTTTGTCGATCCTGACCCCTACGGCCAGTTCACCTACGGCGGCCGGCTCGATGCCCTGCGCGGCGTCTCCGACCTGCTGCACCGGCCGCTGGCGCGCCTGGCCGAAGGCGACCTCGCTTTCATTAACGCGCTCGTGGAGCGCACCCTCGACAAGGCCGCCATCGAGCACGCCGTCCTGGAGCGGTTCATGCCGAAGCGGTCCGCCGCAGACAAGGAGAACACGTCGTGCTGAACGCCGAAATCATGGTGCAGTACGGTCTGGTGAAAGACTGGCGCAGTGCCGGATTCTACGAGACCGAGAACCACCGCCAGATCGGCCGGGCGGTGCGCGCCGGACTCGGCTCCGGTCGCCTGATCGCCATCACCGGCCCGAGCGGCGTCGGCAAGACCGTTTTCCTGCACCGCCTGCAGGACGAGATCGCCAGCGAAAACAAGGTGACGGTGGCCGAAAGCCTATCGGTCGACACCCACCGCACGACCGTGCCGACCCTCATCGCCGCCCTGTTCTACGACCTGTCGCGCGAAAAGGAGGTGAAGATTCCCTCCCCAGGGCGAGAAACGCGAGCGTGAGCTGCGAAAGCTCGTGCTGCGCTTCGGCAAGCCCGTTGCCCTGTTCATCGACGAAGCTCACGACCTGCACGGCACAACCCTGAACGGGCTCAAGCGACTGATGGAGGTCATCGCCTGCGGTGGCGGCAGTCTGTCCGGGGTCCTGATCGGACATCCCAAGCTACGAAACGACCTGCGGCGCCCGAGCATGGAGGAGATCGGACACCGCACCGACATCCTGTCTTTCGAGGGTTTCGGCGAGGACGCCCGCGCCTACCTGGACTGGCTGCTCGGCGAGTGTAGCGAGGCCGATACCGACGTCGATGCCCTGATCGAGCCTGCGGCCCTGGACGTGATGGCCATGCGCCTGAACACGCCGCCGTAGTTCGCCGAGCCCCTCAACCGGGCCTTCGAGGCCGGTTTCCGGACGGGCCAGAAACCCGTCACCGCCGAGGGCGTGACGGCCACGCTGGCGCCCGACTTCGACGATCTGGAGCTGCGGCTTACCCGCCAGGGCTATTCGCCCAAGGTGCTGGCGGACCCGTTCCACGCCAAGCCCAGCGAGATCCGTCGTTTCCTGAGCGGTCAACTCGACGCCGGTCGCACGCGGGAACTGGCTGACCGGATGCGCGCCGTCGGACTGGCTCTGTGACAAACGACCTCCATTCGCACGGCTTCGGTCTCAGTCTCAGCAAGGTGGGTCCGTCTCAACTAACGTGGGCTCATTCTCACGTAATGTGGGCCGAAGCCAAATTACAGTCTCAAATAATCTGGGCCGAAAATGGCGATGATCTCAGGTCCGGTGCCCGATAATCTCAAGCCGCTACACATATACGCTGCTGTACTTGGCTGAGGCGTGCTGGAAATACAACATGCGCAAGAACGGCAACGCCTTCCGTGCCTTCTTGCGGGGGTGCTTCAGATGAACCGGCTCTACTACGGCGACTGCCTGACCGTGATGCAGGGATACATGGGCCTCGGTAGTGTAGACCTTATCTACTTGGACCCGCCCTTCAACAGCAATCGTAACTACAACGCCATTTACAAGGACGAAACGGGACGGGCGCTGCCAGACCAGATCGAGGCGTTTTGCGACCTGTGGACGCTGGACGCGGAACGCCAGCGTGCCATCCAGTCATGCCCGTGCTGATGCGTGATGCTGGCATTGACGATGCGGCGGCACAGCTGTGGAAACTGTGGCTTCACGCCTTGCGTCACACGCAGCCGCGTCTGCTGGCCTATCTGACGTATATGGCGGAGCGCCTCTTGCAAATGAAACCCATCCTGAAGCCAACTGGCTCGATTTATCTACACTGCGGTCCGACCGCCAGCCACTATATCAAGGCGCTTATGGACGCCATCTTCGGACATGAAAATTTCAGGAGCGAGGTAATATGGAAGCGGACCTCTGCGTATGGCGGAGCAAAATGATGGGGGCCAATTCACGATACAATCCTGTTCTATTCAAAAACTGCCCGCTACGAATGGAACCGTGTGCTTCAGCCCTACGATCAAAATTACGTGGACAGCTTCTACCGGAATGAAGATTCCAAGGGAGGCTACCAACTCGGGATTTGACAGGTGCTGGCACTCGTGATGGCGAATCCGGCATGCTATGGCGAGGCCACGGTCCCACGCTCAAAGGGCGGATTGGGCTCCCCCTCGCTCCTTTCCAGGCGGTGCCTTTGTTCCGAAATCGGTGCATGCCGCACTGGACTATCTCGACGGTGAGGGGCGCATCAATTGGCCGTCAGGCGGGGATGGCGTGCCCCGCTTCAAGCGGTATCTCGACGATATGGAGGGTGTTCCCGCCCAGGACATTATTGTAGACATCCCGCCTCTTTCAGCCAAAGAAAGGCTCGGCTTTCTTACCCAAAAGCCAGTCACCTTACTTGAGCGCATCATCAAGGCGAGCAGCAACGAGAGGGACGTTGTGTTTGATCCCTTCTGTGGCTGCGCCACCACGCTTGAAGCAGCCCACAATCTCAATCGAAATGGATCGGCGTTGACATCGCTATCCATGCCGTCAAGCGTATAGCAGCGATCCGGCTACGTGACCGGCTTGGCTTGAAAGAGGGGACCGACTTCACCATCGAAGGCATCCCGCACACGCTGGCAGGCGCCCGCGACCTGTGGCAGCGAGCCCCCTATCATTTTCAGAAGTGGGCGGTTGAACAGGTTGACGGCTTCGTGACAACTTGGCGCACAGGCGACGGTGGGATTGACGGACGCTTGTACTTCGCTCTACCAAACACGCCGACCCTGCAAAGCATGGCGATTGAAGTGAAGGGTGGGCAGGAGGTATCAATCCGTGACCTGCGTGCTTGAAAACGACGACGCCCTGCTGGCTGGGCTGGTCATCATGGAAAAACTGGGCGACCGTAAGGAGCAAAACTTCCGGCGTTTCATGGCCGAGGCAGGTGATATGGACGTGTTGTGCCTAAAGTACCCGCGCATGCAGATGCGATCGGTGCCGGAAATCTTGGACGGCAAAGGGTTTGACACGCCTGGAGCGGTTGCGCGAGGTATCCAGCAGGGCGTACTATTAAGCCCATAACTTATGGTTGCGTTCGACTTTTTGTGCAAAGCCGCGTCAGAGCTTGAATCCCATCTGATACCCAACCATATCTTTTATGGGTCCTGAGCCTAGGAAATTCCGTGAGTTTCTTATCGACGGCGCCCCTACAGCGCCGGTCGGCTGGAGGTGCCGTAGCCGGTGAGCTCGACGTAGCCCTTGCCCACCGACAGGCCGTCCCATAACAACTTCACGGCCCCCTCCCAGTAATGCAGTGTACCGATCAGGCGGCTGCGGTTCTCCTGATCGGCCAATTCGACGACCACTTTCAGATCAAGCTGTTCCTGTGGAATAGACAGGCGCCAGCGCGACGGGTAGACGCCCTCGGTGCGCGGGCTTTGCCATCGCGCTTGGCTGGTCACGGCGAAGGCGCTGCCGTCGATGTACGTAGTGCTGCCGTCGGGGTGCACGATCGTGCCGCTGGCGAAGTCGGTGGTGCCGTCCTCGCGCCGCAGGAGAAAGAGCATGACCTCGCGCCGGTCGTCGAGTTGCAGGCTGAACCAATCCCAGCCGAGTTGGTGCGGCGCCAGGACGCTGGTGAAGAATTCCTTGTCCATCCAGCTTTCGCCGGCGACCTGCCACGTCTGGCCATCGAGGCTCAGTTGACCGCTGGTTTGCAGCCGAGTGAAGCTGTAGTACAGGCTGGCGCCGGTGCCGGACTGCGTTTTGCGGCTGTAGCCGTTGGGGCCTTGGAAGACGAGTGGCTTAACAGGCCGCGTGGACAGCGAGAAGGACATAGCCTGTGCGTCGTCGCGCATCTCGAAATCGAAGCCGCTGCCATTCCACGACAGACGCCACTTGCCGGGGGTGCCGGCCGGCCCCCGGCTCCAGGCGATCAGCGGCTCGGGCCAGGCGCCGAAGCCGCCCAACAGCGGGACGGCGCGGTAGATCACCTCACTGAAGCGGTGCTCGTTGCGGTCCAGGTCGCTGACCGCGGCGTGGCCCATGATCAGGTCGCGGGCTGTCCAGGCGGAATCCGTGTCCGGCGCCGTCGGCAGCACGCCGATGCGGAAGAATGTGAACTGGTAGCCGAAGCGCCGTCCGTCTTCCGCCGTCAGGTGGCCGGTGAAGTACCACCATTCCGTTTTGTAGCCCGCGTGCGCCCAGTGATCGCGCGGGAACGACCAGGCATAATCCGGTTGCGCCGCTTTCCAGTCGTTCGCCACCGCCGGGTTCAAGACGCCAAGAATCAGCAGCGCGATGAGCACCCGTTTCATCGTCCATCCTCCTCCCGCTATAAATCGTCCCGGCTCAGCGCCGCCGCGCTGGTCTGCCGGGCGCGGAAGGCCGGGTACAGGCTCGCCAGCACCGCGGCGCCAAGAATGGTCGCGGCCTGCTGGGCGATCAGGCTCCAATCCACGTACGGCTGAATCGTCCAGCCAAAATACGCGCGGTTGATAACGTAGATCAGCAGCCCGGCCAGCAGCACCCCGCCGATACTGCCCAGCGCCAGACCCATGACGCCCATGCTCAGGCCCTTGCCCACGAAGACGCCGAAGAGTTGCCGCCCCTTGGCGCCGAGCGAGCGGCACAGCGCCAACTCCGCGACCTGCTCGCGCGCCAGCACCAGCAGCATGAGGGCGATGCCGCAGACGGCGATGAGCAGGCTCATGAATTGCAGCAGGCGTGTAATGGCGAACGTCTGATCGAAGATGGCCAGCACCTCTTCGCGCAGACGTCGGTTGCTCCGTATTTCGAGCGGCGCGTCCGGCAGGGCGGCCTGTAGTTCAGCCACCACGGCTCCCACGTCGGCGCCGCGCTGCAGATACAGGGCGGTGCTGCTGACAGGACCCGGGCCGAACGCCTGCGTCATGGTTTGCAGATCCATGGCCACGGCGCCGTCGCCGGCACTGTAATCGTAATACACGGCCACGACGGGAAATTTCATTACCCCGGTCGGCGTGTGAATGGGCAGGACATCGTCGACCCAAACGCCGGCCTTGCGGGCCAGCGTCTCACCGACGAAGACACCATGGCGCTCGCGCACCGCTTCGTATGGATCCGGCAGCGCACCGGGCAGAAAGGGAAATCGGCTGAGCCCCTGCGCCAAGCCCATCTCGACACCGGAAACGGTGATGCGCCGGTCGCCCGTGTAGCCGTGAAAGCGCCGCAAGCGGTCGACGGCCTGCACTGCCGGATGCCCCGTGACGGTGGCCATGACGTGCGGCTCCAGGCCACCGTCGCTGCCGGTGCCGCGCCACGAAGCCGGGGCGATGTACACGTCCGCTTGAATCGAGGTGCCGATCCACACGCTGAGGGTCTGGCGAAAACTGCCGATCATCAGGGTGATGCCGATCAGCATGCTGACCGCCACCGCCAGCGACGCCACCGCCACCGAGGTCGTCTGCAGCCGCACGCCGAGCCCCTTCAGGCTGTATCCGAGGCCGAAACCCCGCACCCGGATGCGGGCGCACAGCTCGCGCACCAGCAGCGGGGTCAGCAGCGGCAGGGTGAGCAGCAGCACCACGGCGAGTACGAAACCGGCGTGCTGCCAGTGGCGGCCGTGCAGGCCGTACCAGGCGGCGGCCGTCAGCGGCAGCGCTACGCCGAGGCCAAACAGGCGCGGCGCCAGACTGCCGACCGCTTCGTGCAGCGTGAAGGCCGACAGCAGTGCTCGGGTATCGCGGCGCGCCACGTCGAGGGCGGGTAGCAGCGCCCCAATCACGGCGCCGCCGACGCCGATGACGATGCCGAGGGCGTACAACCACGTCGTCATCTCCAGGCGGGTGATTTCTTCCAGCAGATAAAGATTGCTGAGCGTGGCGCTGACCACCCGCACGTTGGCCTGCGCCACGCCGTAGCCCAGCGGCAGGCCGAGGGCGGCGCCGAGGCCGCCGAGCAGACCGACCTCGGTGATGATGAGCGCAAACACCTGGCGGCGCGTGGCGCCCAGCGAGCGCAGCAGGCCGAGCTCCACGCGCCGCCGCACCAGGGCCGCTTGGGTGCTACTGTAGACGAGGAACATGCCGACGAACAGACTGATGAGACTGAGCGCGGTGAGATTGAGCTGAAACGCCGACAGCAAACCCTTGGCCTGCGCTTCCCGCTGTTCCGGCGTCACCACCCGCGCGGCCGGGCCGAGGCGCTCCTGCAGGCGGGCCCGCATGGCGCTGGTGTCGGCGCCGTCGGCAAGCTTGACGTCGATCTGATGGATGGCGCCGGCGTCGCCGAACAGGCTCTGTGCCTGGGCGATGTCCATGACCGCCAGCTTGGGGCTGGCCAGCGGATTGAGGGTGTGGAAATCGACCAGCGCGCCGACCGTCAGACGCACCAGACGGGAGCCCCGCGACACCGTGAAGGCGTCACCGGCGCGCCAGCCCATTTGCTCGGCCAGGAGCGGCGTCAGGGCCACCCAACCCGGCTGGCTGAGGGCCACCGCCGGGTCGCCCGGCTCGCCTTGCCAAGGGATGTCGACCGGGGTGAAGAAATCGACGCCGATGAGGTCGAGCATGCCGCCATCAGCCTGCCCTGAACTTGATTCAGGGTCGCCGGACAAGGCCACGGCGGCACGCCACAACGGCCAGGCCGCCTGCACGCCGGGCGTGGACAGAACGCGCGGATAAAGGTCTTCGGGGAAGCTCGGCGCATAACCGAGCACACTGAGATCGGCCTCGCCGCTGACCGCCTTGACGCTGCCCGCGAAAGCGGCGATGGCGTTGCGGTTGATGATCTGGATCGACAGCACCGCGGCGACGCCGAGGGCGACGCCCAAAATGGTGAGCAGGTATAGACTGCCGCCGGCTCGCAGGTGGGCCGCCATGGCGCTGACGAAATAGCGTCGCATCAGGAGGGACTGGGGACCGCGGGCGCCTCGGCCTCGGCGTGCGGGCTCAGGAGGCCGCTGTGCAGACGCCAGACTTCGTCCGCCAAGCCGGACACCTCGCGGCTGTGGGTCACGAAAATGAGCGTAGCGCCTTCCTCGGCGACCAGCGACAGCATCAATTTCATGACGCGCCAGCCGTTTTCGTCGTCGAGGTTGCCGGTGGGCTCGTCGGCGAGCAGCAGGTTGGGGCGGCGCAGCAGGGCGCGGCAGATGGCGACGCGCTGCATCTCGCCACCGGAGAGCTTTTGCACCCGCTCGTGGGCTCGGTCGCTCAGGCCGACGCGGGCCAGAAGCTGCGCCACGCGGGGCTCGAACCGGTGCGACTTATCGCCGGCAATGAGGGCCGGCAGGGCGACGTTGTCGTGCACCGACAAGTGTGGCATGAGGTAGAAGAATTGGAAGACGAGGCCGACGTGGTCGCGCCGCAGGGTGGTGCGGGCGGTTTCGGACATCGTGGCCAGGGAGCGGCCCATCACCCGGACGTCGCCGCGGGTGGGCGCGTCGATGCCGGCGGCGAGGTGCAGCAGGGTGGACTTGCCGCTGCCGCTGCGGCCTACGATGGCGATGCGGCGGCCCGCCGGCGCATTGAAGGATACGTCCTGCAGAACGTGCCGCTGCTCGCCGCTTGGGGCCGCGTAAGCCTTGCTCACGGCGTCGAACGCGAGAACGGCTGGCGAGTTGTCTGCCACGGGCTGGCTTTCCATGCGAGGCGGGCGCCTGGGCTAGGGGTAGCAGGCGTAAACAGTGTTCATCTGGTCGTGCGGGTCGGCCACCTCGACGCGCGTGAATCCCGCCTCGGCGAGCATGCGGCGAGCCAACTGCTCGCCCCACACGGTGCCGAGGCCGGCGCCGTCGTGGGCCAACGAAACGGTCATGCAGTGCATCACGCTGACGGAGTAGAGCGCCGGCGCGACGGACGTGCCGATGTTGTCCTCGAGATGGCTGGAGGCTTTGATATCGAGCATCAAAAACGTGCCGTCAGGGGCCAGGGCGGCGCGGATCTGGTTCAACACGCCCTGGGGATCGACCTGGTCGTGGATGGCGTCGAAGGCGGTAATCAGATCGAATTTCGGCTCCGTGGAGAAATGCCGTACGTCCTGCACCTCGAAGCTGGCGTTGCTCAGGCCGTATGCCTGCGCCTCCTCGCAGGCGCTTTCGATGGCGTCCTGGCCGATGTCATAGCCGACGAAAGTAGAGGCGGGGAAGGCTTGCGCCATCAGATTGGCGGCGTGGCCGGTGCCGCAGCCGACGTCGCAGGCGCGCAGGCCACGGCTGAGGCGCTCCGTGAGGCCGGGCACAGCCGGAAGGTAGTTGCTGAGCAGAAAGCGGTCGTGCCGGCGACGGCTGCCGAGATTCTGGAAATTGGTGAAATCGGGCCGAAAGGCCGTATACGGCACGCCGCCGCCGTTTTTGAAAGCCTCGGTGACGCCTTGCACGTGTTTGGTGAACAGCACGGTGCGGTGGGCGAAGGCGGTGACGTTGTCGATGCCGGTAAGCAGGCCGGCGTGTTCGGGTGGCAGGGTGTAGGTGAGGGTGTCAGCGTCGTATTCGAAGATGCCGCCGGTAACCATGGCGCCGAGCCATTCGCGCACGTAGCGTTCCTGCAGGCCGGCGCGTTCGGCGAGTTGCTTGCTGGTCGACGGGCCCTGGACGGCGGCGTCGAAAAGGCCGAGGTCGTCGCCGATTTTCAGCATCAGGTTGAGCATGCCGCCGTTGTTGATGCCCGCCAAAGTGTGCCGGAAGGTGCGTAGCTTTTGTTGATCGAGATGCACCGCCATTGCCTGTTCCCCCCCTGGTTGTCGTGCCGCCCAAAGCCTGCTGGTTAAAGGGTGAGTATCGACGATTGCCGGGCGGAAGACAAGACAAAGTCACGCGCTTGGATCGTTGCGCGGGGCATCGGGTGCGGTGATAATGTTTCGCCGCTTGGCGTGCGGCGAAATGTCGGGTTACGCTGTGCCAGGAGCCTGTTGACATTCCAGAAGCAACCCTGCGGTCGTAGGAGTCGCCGGCTTGGCACGGGCGTCAATGGGGGATGCCTCTCTGGGAGCGCGGGCATCTTGCCCGCAGGGTTCCGCCTTAGCGGGCTGGAAACCCACGCTCCCAGGCATGGGAAGCGTGGCGATGAGGCCACCAGGCGACTTCTGAAACCGTCCAGAACAAGGGCGGGATCACTCACAAACACTCTCTTCGTGTCGATCGCGCAAATGTCAACAGGCCCTAATCCGACCTGCATTGTCCAAAAACGTTAAACATTTAGGAATCACAGAATGAGTGATGGCTACGATATCGAATTCTTCTGGGATCCGGTATGCCCCTTCGCGTGGATCACCTCGCGGTGGGTGGAGAAGGTGGCGGCGCAGACGGGTTACCGGGTGGATTGGCGTTTCATTTCGCTGCGGCTGCTGAACAAGCATAAGGACTACGCGACCGACTTCCCGCCCGATTACGAGCATTTTCACGGCGCCGGGCTGCGCATGCTGCGGGTTGCCGCCAAGGCGCGGGCCGAGTTGGGCCGAGAGCCGATGGGGCCGTTGTACGCAGCGTATGGCCAAGCCTATTGGGAGCAGGAGAAGGGCTCCGGCATGCGCCAGCGGTTGGGCACGGCAGCGCATATCAGCGATACGCTGGCGGCGGCCGGGCTGCCCACGACGTTCGCCGCCGCGGCCGACGACACCGGCTGGGACGCGGAGCTTGAGGCCGAAACCGAGCTGGCGCTCAGCCGCACCGGGCGCGACGTCGGCACCCCCATCATCACATTCGAGCCGCCCGATGGGCTGTCGTTCTTTGGTCCGGTGATCTCCCGCGTGCCCAGCGATGCGGACGCCGTGACGTTGTGGAACGCCGTCATCACCTTGGCGCGGTTTCCCGGTTTTGCCGAACTCAAACGCAGCTTGCGCGAGGTGCCGCAATTACGCCTGCTGGGCGCTCTCAGCGATGCCCCGGAACAGGAGGACTGGCAAGGCGGCCACCGCGCCAACGCACTGCCAAACACGGGGAACGAGGACAAGATTGAGGGGTGACGCCATGGCCGTATCGACGCGCGACATGACGGTTGCCGACCTGCTGGAGCGCTTTGGCCCGATGCCCGCCAAGCGCATCCGTACGAATCCGCCGCCGGGCACCGCCACCGAACAAGACGTGATTGACATTGAGGCGCGGGAGTCCCGCCTCTGCGAGTTGGTGGACGGTGTGCTGGTGGAGAAAACCGTAGGTTATTACGAATCGCATCTGGCCGTGCAACTCATTTATTTTCTCGCCGGGTTCGTCAGACGACACCGTTTGGGCGTTGTCGCCGGCGAGGCTGGCATGATGCGCCTATCGGCTGGTCTGGTGCGCATTCCCGACGTTTCGTTCATCTCATGGGAGCGGCTGCCCGGACGCCGTGTTCCGCGCCAACCGATCACCGACCTGGCGCCGGATTTGGCAGTAGAGGTGATTAGAGCACTTTCGGAGCAGATTGACTTGCATTCGAAACCACGAAATTGCTGTGCTTTACGAGTTGGTCCCTCAATAATTCCATTAGATACGGAAATGCTCTAGTCTGAGCAACACGACCGACCCGTGAGATGGAGCGGAAACTGCAGGAATACCTGGCCGCCGGGGTGAGGCTGGCGTGGTACGTGCTGCCGGGGCCTCAGGAGATCCACGTGTACACGGCTGAGCGGCATGATGTTTTGACGCTTGACCAGGAGCTTGCCGGCGGCGACGTGCTGCCGGGGTTTGTGCTGCCGGTACGGCAGTTGTTTGAAGAATCGGAGGAATAAGTCATGCAGGCTGGAACGCTGGGTGTTTGGTACGGCGCCGACAAGCTGGAACCGGCGCAGTGGATCGACTTCGTAACGACGGTGGAGCGGCTGGGCTACGATACGCAGTGGTATTCCGAGGCAATGGGGTTCGAGTCCATGGCGTTCGGGAGTTTTCTGCTGGCCAATACGCAACGGCTGAAAATCGGCAGCTCGATTGCCAATATCTATGCCCGCGACGCCGTGGCCTCGCGCAACGGGCTGCAAACGCTGGGGCGCATCTCGAACGACCGCTACGTGCTGGGCCTGGGCGTTTCGCACGTGCCGCTGGTGGAGCGCTTTCGCGGCCACACGTACGGCAAGCCGGTGGCCGCCATGCGCCACTACCTCGAACAGATGCGCGCCGAACAGCCCGACGCCGATACGTGGCCGGTGGTTATCGCGGCGTTGGGGCCGCGCATGCTGGAACTGGCCGCCGAGCTGACCCAAGGCGCCATTCCCTACAACGTGACGCCCGAGCACACCGCGCAGGCGCGCTCGATTCTCGGCCCCGACAAATGGCTGGCCGTGGAACAGAAATTCTGCCTGGAGAGCGATCCCGCCAAGGCGCTGGAACTGGCGCGTACCGAACTGTCGCGCTACATGGTGCTGCCCAACTACACCAACAACTGGCGGCGCCTCGGCTTCAGCGAATCGGACCTGCAGGACGGTGGCAACGCCCGCTTCCTGAACGCCATGGTCGTGTGGGGCGACGAGGCCGCCGTCCGAGTCCGCGTTCGGGAGCACTTCGACGCCGGCGCCACGCAGGTCTGCCTGCAACCCGTCCATTCCCAGGGCGACCTCGCCAGCGCCAAAGCGATGCTCACCACACTGGCGCCGTAGCGGGCGCTACCCAACGCGCTTGAAAATGCTGTGTGACCGGTTGCTCGTGTGTGGCCGGATCTTCGTCGGCCACTCGCCCTTCTCCGACTCGGCCAGCCACGCGTCGCTGCTCGGCGTCTCCGGCGAGTCGATGTGGTAAACGGCGGCGTACCTGGCCATCCCCTCGGCATTGCTCGACTCCAGCCGATACCGGTCACACCCATGCACCCCCGGCGCCTTCAAGATATTGGGGACGTGCTCGGTGTCGTACACCCGGTTGAATTCCTCTTCCATCTCCGCCGGAATATCCATCTGCACGAGATAAACGTAGTCCGCCATAGCGCCTCCATGATCTTTCTGACAGGGTTGTTTTGCTGGGAATAACGGGAGTCTCCTTGATGACGCGGCAAGCCTGCTGCGTCGCGGGCGGCATGGTAGCACCCGCCAGACATGGCAACAACAGCGCGAGGGGCAAGGTGCAGCGTCAATGTCCAGGCGCGTAACTGTCAGAATTGCCGCCAGGCGTTGATCTGTTCTCCCAGCGGGACAAGGAACTCGGCAAGCTCGGGCTGGCTGTCCTGGGTTTCCCGGCGCCCGGCGATTCTGGCAATTCCAGGGACGGTTTGACTCAACTCGGCGGCGAATGCCTCGAGCGCGGCCTTTGCGTGATCGCCTTGCCGAACCATGCCTGCCATCATCTGATCAATGTCGTGCATTCTCCGGTCCATATCCTGTGGCGACAGGCCTAGCAGCGACGCGTACACGTCTCTCCGACGCCTCAGCGTATGCCAGATCCAGCCTTCTGGCGGCTCATTTCCCGGCAGGAACAACGGTTGCACGCTGCGCCCATACTCGTCCGCCGCGCGCTTGATGGGCGTTTCCATGTCCCGCGCGTCCCCGTCGAGCACCAAGAGGAAACTCTCAAGCTTGCCAAACTTGCCAAGCATTCGAATGTGGGCCGGAAACTCCGCCTGCCCGGTGTTCCTGCCGATCACGAAGTCCTCATGTCGGAGGCCCATGCGGGTGTTCAGCACGTCCAGAACACCGAGGATCATTCCTTCGGCGACCTCGTCCTCGCATAGTATCGACAACTGGTCTCGGGACTGTCCGTACAGCGACTTTTGAAAGATGTCACGGTATGCGGGCATCAGATGGACTTCTGCGCTACGGTCGTCGTGGTCGAAGAAGACCCTCGCTTCCGGCGGCACGCTGTCCAATACCACGGGGCTGTGTGAAGCGACGATGATCTGAAGTTGCTGCCGCAGGGCGGTACGTTGCAACTCCAGCATGACTTGCTGTTGCGTGTAGGGATGCAGCCCCGTATCCACCTCGTCGATCAGGATGAGGGCGTCATGGAGACTGGAGATATCCTTTGAGATACGCAGAATCGCCCGTTCCCCGGAGGACATGTGGAACTCCGAGTAGCGCGCGTCCTGGTCTGTCTCCACCTCGGCAAACAGCAGGTCACGGCTCTGGGCGCTGATGAGGGAGAGGTTGCGGTACCGCTGGCGCAGGATACGGTGGGCGAAGACCAAAAGGTTGGGGGGCAGCGTGTCCGCCTGGTACTGCTTGCGACCGAGCTGCAGGATGCCCCGAACCTCGGATGGATTGGTGAGATTGGCCAGGGTACGCAGGTATACGTTGCGTTCCGGCTGCGTGCCGCCCTTGCGGCCCATGAAGCTGCGATTCCATGATTTGTTGCGCTTCCAGGCCATGGACAGGCGCTCGTTATCGTGCAGATAGTAAAAGGCCAGTTCTGTTTGCGCTGTGGTATCGGAGAGTAGCCCTCCTTGCCGATCCGTAAAATTGGGAAAGAGGCTGCTGGGGACAAACTCCCGCGGTCCCCTGCCCGGTACCCGGTACGCGCAGGCACAAGCGAACAGCACCGTGGATTTGCCGCAGCCGTTTGGCCCCGCCAGCACGGATACCGGATAGCCGAACGGCACCCGCAAGTCCCTGATGCCCCGGAAATTTCGAAGGTGGACTTCCTGCAGCATGTCGCGACGCTGCGGCATGTTGGCACGCAGCGCTTCCCATACCCTCTGCAGTTCCTTGACGATCAGTGACATGCTTGGCATCCTCCCACTACTGGGCCGGCGTGCGTAAGCCTCGTCCCCGTAAGCAAAGTATGCTACCCGCGCTTATGGCCTGATTCAAGGATTGGGAGAACGTTCGCTCGGTGGTGAGGGGTCTGAAATCAAAATTCTCCTGACTTGGAGGAGCATCCGTCGAGACGAAATGAGGAAGACCGCCTGATTTCATCCCCGCCTGTGCGGGGAACACCTCTTCCAGATTCATGCGGCGCCAGCTTTCGCCGGTTCATCCCCGCCTGTGCGGGGAACACCCCCGAAACGTTCATCCGAGCAGCGCCGATGACGGTTCATCCCCTTGTTTTATATCCTGCATGGGTGAAGTAGTTAGCGCATTCCTCAGGTGAAAACGCCTCCAGGGCCGTGGCGATGGCCGACTCCAGGCCGTCAACGGTGTGTGCTGCAGCCTTGCGAAGCAACGCCTTGAGCTTCGCATACGCTTGCTCAATCGGATTGAAATCCGGTGAGTACGGCGGCAGGTACAACAGCGTGGCTCCCGACTCGCCGAGCGCTTCGCGGACCCCTTGAACTTTGTGAGCCGCAAGGTTAGCCAGCACAACGATGTCGCCGACGCGAAGACTCGGACCCAATAGGGTGCTGGCGTAGGCACGAAAGGCGGCGCCATCCATGGCGCCGTCGATGACCATGGGCGCCGTGAGACCATCCAGACGCAAGCTGCACACCAGCGTGGTGGTCTTCCAATGACCGTGTGAAACGGACGCCCGGCAGCGCTTGCCAGGCGGCGAACGGCCCCGCCGCCTGGTCATGTTGGTAGTCGCTCCGGTCTCATCGATAAAGACGAGCTTGGTCGCCTCAAGGTGGGGCTGCATGGCAGCCCAGGCTTGTCGCCTTGCGGCTATGTCATCACGCTCCTGCTCACGGGCGTGCGCCGTCTTTTTTTCAACGTGATGCCGTGGCGTCGGAAGAACTCGTGCCGGGTACTGATGGCGAAGGTCTCACCCCGCTCGCTGCGCAGGCGTTGTTGGAGTTCGGCGAGGGTGACGTCGGGCGTCTGGTGTATGGCAGCCCTAAGAAAGTCGGCCTGTGCTTCGATGCGCCTGGAGCGTCGGTCGCCGCCACAGGGTTTTGCCTGGGTGCGTCCGGTGCTGAGGTAGGCCTGGCATCCACCTGACGGCGCTGGCGGCACTGATACCGAATCGTTTGGCGGCGGCGTTTCGTGACAGGCCGCTTTCGACGGCTCGGATGACGCGCAGGCGGAGGTCTTGGGACAGGTAAGCTGCCATGGTTGGAGGTCTCCTGTGGGAAAGCGGTAGGAAAGACGACTCAAGCTAGCCAGGATACCATGATAGTACAACTAGAACCGAAATTGCTCTAGAGCACTTCCGCATCTAGGCTCAGGACCTATAAAAGGGTATCATGGGGCCTGTGATGAGAGTCAACACCCTGACGCCACTAGGAGAGCGATCATGTCCGAGCATCACTTCTGGCTGTCCGACGACCCGTTTAACCGACTCAAACCCCTGTTACCCAACAAGGGGCGCGGCGTCCCACGCGTCGATGACCGAAAGGTCATCAGCGGCATCATCCACGTCATCCGCTATGGGCTGAAGTGGCGCGACGCGCCCGCCTGTTACGGACCCCACAAGACACTCTACAATCGCTTCGTGCGCTGGAGCAGGGCCGGGGTCTTCGACCGCATCTTCCAAGCCCTGGCTGCCGAAAGCGCCGCCACCAAGACGATCATGATCGATAGCACCCATCTCAAAGCGCATCGTACCGCAGCCAGCTTGCTGAAAAAGGGGGGCTTTCGCGCTGCATCGGACGCACCCGGGGCGGGCTGAACTCGAAGCTCCACGCCGTCTGCGACGGCGATGGCAAGCCCGTCGTGCTGCGGTTGACGGCGGGGCAGGTCAGCGACTACCGCGGGGCTGATCCGGTACTTGACGCCCTACCGAAAGCCGATGTCCTGATAGCCGACAAGGGTTATGACAGCGACAGGTTGCGCGAGGCCCTTGCCGAACGTGGCATCAAGTCCTGCATTCCAGGCCGCGCCAAGCGCAAAGAGCCCATCATCTACGACACCGAGTTGTACAAGAGCCGTAACCTCATTGAGCGCCTGTTTGGCAGGCTGAAGGATTGGCGCCGCATCGCCACTCGTTACGACCGCTGTGCGCATACGTTCTTCAGTGCCATCTGCATAGCTGCCACGGTTAGTTTCTGGTTATGAGTCCTGAGCCTAGGGCCTGTTGACATTTAGGCAAGCGCCAAGCGAGAACTCACCGTATGAATCATCGCGGCGTAACTGACGTCCGTCTTCTCAAAACGCATCGCAAGACGACGGAAGTGTTTGAGGTTACAAAAGAAATCCTCCACCAGATGACGCCACTTGTATATCTCCACGTCGTAGTCGATCTCATCAACGCGATTCGACTTGGGGGGAATCACCGCCGTCGCACCCCGCTCTTTCAACTCGGCGCGCAAGGCGTTGCTGTCGTAGGCTCGCTCTGCAATCAACGCCTCGAACGCGACGCCATCAAGCAAAGAAGGAACGCCGATCAGGTCGTGGCGCTGGCCCGGCAGCAGGACGAATTTCACCAAATTGCCCAGGGCGTCGACCCTCACGCTGATCTTCGTGCTTGGGCCACCCCGCGAGCGACCGACGGCTTGGCTGCGGGTCCCCCTTGAGCCCCGGCGCCGTGTTGATGGAGCCGTACGATGGAGCCGTCGACCAGCACGTACTCGAAGTCGGCGGCGGCTGATAATTCCTTGAAGACTCGCTCGAAGACGCCTTTGTGCGCCCATCTTCGGAAGCGTTGGAACACCGAGTTCCACAGCCCGAACTCGCTGGGTAAATCGCGCCATGGAGCTCCGGTGCGAGCCATCCACAGGACGGCTTCGAGGAACTCCCGATTGTCTCTTGCGGAGCGTCCTGGGTCGCCGTTCTTTCCAGGTAGCAATAGCGCCACGCGTGCCCATTGCGAGTCGCTGAGGATTCTTCGCACCACGTGTCCACCTCCACTTGGCTGATCTGGATTGAGGGTTGAATTCCCCTCAATTACAGACGATGGACTATATGAATGTCAACAGGCCCTAGTATTAGGCCGTACAGTAGCAGAGCGGCTCCGAAACATAAAGACGGTGGCGCTGGGGGTTTCTGTGATCCAACAATGATGTCGTTGCGAACTCATTAACCGACGAAATTGTCGTTTCACACCGAACCGCCGCCAATATTGTCGGAAACACGACCCCTGATCACTATCTGATCCAGAGCGTATAAAATCCCATAATATATTGTATAAAAACAGATTATCGTCGTAATCCAGCACCGCATCCCGTTCCTTGGCACATCTCTTGCTTCTCTCCCAGCGCGTCTTGCGATAACGCCGCTTCCGGCGGCTCAACCAATGCGTTACCCAGACCGACGCGACCAGGGAGTGGGCACCGTGGAAATCTTGAACAAAGCAACTCGAATCGACCTGTTCAGCCTCAAGACGCCGCAGATGCGGGCGTTCCACATGACGTGGCTCGCCTTTTTCCTGTGCTTCTTCGGCTGGTTCGGCATCGCGCCGCTGATGGCCGTCGTGCGCGAAGACCTGATGCTCACCAAGGCACAGATCGGCAACACCATTATTGCTTCGGTCGCCATCACCGTGCTGGTGCGGCTCCTGATCGGGCCGCTGTGCGACAAGTTCGGCTCGCGACTCACCTACACGTGGCTGCTGCTCCTCGGCTCGCTGCCGGTCATGGGCATCGGCTTGGCACAGAGCTACGAGTCGTTCCTTCTCTTCCGGCTGGCCATTGGCGCCATCGGGGCGTCATTCGTCATTACGCAATACCACACCTCGATGATGTTTGCCCCCAACTGCGTGGGCACCGCCAACGCCACCAGCGCGGGATGGGGTAACCTCGGCGGCGGCGTCACGCAGATGGTCATGCCACTGATCTTTTCGGCCTTCCTGATGTTGGGCGTCAGCAAGTTTATGAGCTGGCGGCTCGCCATGATCATCCCCGGCGCCGTACTGTTCGTCACCGGCATCTCCTATTACCTGTTCACCCAAGACGCTCCGGACGGCAATTACCGCGACCTGCGGGCTCAGGGTCGCATGGCGCCACGCAGCGACAAATCGTACGGCTCGTTCCTGGCGGCAGCCAAAGACTACCGGGTGTGGGCGCTCTTCGTGGTCTACGCCGCGTGCTTCGGCATTGAACTGACCATCAACAACGTGGCGGCGCTGTATTTCCACGACCGCTTCGAGCTCAGCGTCGGCACCGCCGGTCTCATCGCCGGCCTGTTCGGCCTGATGAACATCTGCGCGCGCACCCTGGGCGGCATCTTTTCGGACACCTTCGCGCGTCGCGGCGGGCTGCGCGGTCGGGTGTGGTTGCTGGGCTGCGTGCTGTTGCTCGAAGGTGTGTCGCTGATGATCTTTTCCCGCATGCCGGCGCTTGGTACCGCGGTCGGCGCCATGATCGTCTTCAGCCTCTTCGTGCAGATGTCCGAAGGCGCCACTTACGGCATCGTGCCGTTCATCAACAAGAAAGCGGTCGGCCCAGTGGCTGGCATCGTCGGCGCCGGCGGCAACGCCGGGGCGGTGGCGGCCGGCTTCCTGTTCCGGTTCGAATCGCTGGCCACCCAGGACGCCCTGCTGATCCTCGGCATCGCCGTGACGGTGTCGTCGAGCCTGGCGCTGTGCGTGCGCTTCTCGCCCGAGGTGGAGGCAGAGGAAAAAGCCGCCTTCGACAAGGCCCTGGCACAGCGTGAGGCGGCCCTGAGCCCGGCGGCGTAGGGCTGCGTTCTCAACCAGGCAGGCTATAGAGCGCCGGTCGCGCCCCGGTCCTCGCAGCGGTCTTTCTGTGTGTGTTCCCCTCCTTCGCACAGGGAAAGGCATGCAGGCGAGACTCCACAGGGCGGGTTGGCGCTCACAATTCACAGAGGGGAGGGGGGATCATGAAAACGATGGACACACACGATGGACGTCGAAACGTTGTTGTAATCGGCAACGGCATGGTCGGGCAGCGCTTCTGCGAGCAACTCGTCGAACGTGACACCGACCGGCAATTCCGGCTGATCACCTTCTGCGAGGAGCCGCGTGCGGCGTATGACCGCGTCAGGCTCACCTCGTTTTTCGCACACCGCGACGCGCAAAAACTCCTGATGGCCAAAATGGCCTGGTACGAGGCCAACGGCGTGGAACTGCACGTTGGCGACCTCGCCAGCAACGTCGACCGCCAAGCCAAGGTGGTGCGCTCTGACAAGGGCGTCGAGGTGAGCTACGACACGGTGGTGCTGGCCACGGGCTCGTTCCCGTTCGTGCCGCCGGTGCCGGGCATCGAAAAGCGCGGCGTGTTCGTCTACCGCACCATCGAGGACCTGGAACGCATCATCGACTACGGTAGCCGGGTGAAGCGCGCCGCCGTTATCGGCGGTGGCCTGCTCGGCCTCGAAGCGGCCAAGGCGGCGTACGACCTCGGCCTGGAAACGCACGTGGTGGAGTTTGCCCCGCGCCTGATGCCGCGGCAGATCGACGACGCCGGCTCGCGCGTTCTGGTGCGCAAGATTGAAGACCTTGGCGTCCGCGTACACCTCAACAAAGCTACCCAGGAAGTGCTGGGCAACGGCCGCGTGGCCGGCATGCGCTTCCAGGACGGCGACGTGCTGGACGTGGACATGATTATCGTGTCTGCCGGCATCCGCCCGCGCGATGATCTGGCGCGCGCCTGCAGCATTAAGGTGGGCGAGCGCGGCGGCGTGGCGGTCAACGACCTGCTGCAAACCTCCGATCCGTCCATCTACGCCATCGGCGAAGTGGCCCTGCACGGCGGCATGATCTACGGCCTGGTGGCGCCGGGCTACGAGATGGCCGAGACCGTCGCCATCAACCTCACCGGCGGCGATACCCGCTTCCAAGGCGCCGACCTGTCCACCAAACTGAAGCTCATGGGCGTGGACGTCGCCAGCTTCGGCGACTACGAAGCCAGTGCCGAAACCGCCCGTCCGCTCACCTGGGAAGACCCCTTCGACAGCGTCTACAAGAAGCTACTGTTCAGCCCCGACGGCACCCGGCTGCTCGGCGGCGTGCTGGTCGGTGACGCCGGCGACTACGGCACGCTGTCGGTGCTGGCCAGGAGCGGCGAGCCGCTGCCGTGCCGTCCCAACGCGCTGATCCTGGGCAGTTCGGGTGGCGCCGGGACGCTAGTCGGCGTCGACGCCATGGCCGATGCGGCGCAGATCTGCTCTTGCAACAACGTCACCAAGGGCGCCATCTGCGACGCCATGCGCGAGCAGGACATCACCTCCTTGGCGGACCTCAAAGCCGCCACCCGCACTGGCACCGGCTGCGGCGGCTGCATGCCCCTGGTCACCGACCTGTTCAACGGCGCCATGGCCGTGGCCGGCGTCGCCATCAGCCATCATATGTGCGAACACTTCCCGTATTCGCGCACCGAGCTGTTCGCCATCGTCAAGACGAAGCAGCTGAAGACGTTCGACGAGACGATCCGGCAATACGGCAGCGGGAGCGGCTGCGAGGTGTGCAAGCCGGCCGTCACCTCCATCCTGGCGGCGCTGTGGAACGAGGCGATCAGCGACCCGGCGCACCACACCCTGCAGGACACCAACGACCGCTTTCTCGCCAACATGCAGCGCGGCGGCCTGTACTCGGTGATTCCGCGCGTGCCGGGCGGCGAGATCACCCCCGACAAGCTCATCGCTCTCGGCGAGACGGCGCGCCAGTACGGCCTCTACACCAAGATCACCGGCGGCCAGCGCATCGATCTGTTCGGCGCCCAGTTGCAGAACCTGCCGGACATCTGGGAGAAGCTTGTGGACGCGGGCTTCGAGAGTGGCCACGCCTACGGCAAGGCGCTGCGTACCGTCAAGAGCTGTGTCGGCACCACCTGGTGCCGCTACGGCGTGCAGGATTCGGTCGGCTTCGCGGTGCGCGTGGAGAACCGCTACAAAGGCATCCGGGCGCCGCACAAGATCAAGAGCGCCGTGTCGGGCTGTGTGCGCGAGTGCGCCGAGGCGCAGGGTAAGGATTTCGGCTTGGTGGCCACCGAGCGCGGCTACAATCTGTACGTCGGCGGCAACGGCGGCGCCAAGCCCCGGCACGCCGACCTGCTGGCCGCCGACCTCGACGAGGAAACCGCCATCCGCATCATCGACCGCTTCCTCATGTATTACATCATGACCGCCGACAAACTGACCCGCACCGCGGTGTGGGTCGAAAAGATGGCGGGCGGCGTGGAACACCTGCGCGAGGTCATCATCGACGACAGGCTCGGCATCTGTGACGAACTCGATTCCATGATGCAGTTCCTGGTCGATTCGTACCGCTGCGAGTGGGCCGACGTGGTCAACGATCCCAAAAAGCGGCGGCTGTTCCGGCAGTTCGTGAACACCGACGCCACCGAGCCGACGATTGAAATCGTCTCCGAACGCGGCCAACGGCGGCCGGCCGATTGGCCGACGGAAGCGGTGTCGCTGCAGCAGATCGAGGTGCTCGACCGCCTGGTGAACGACGATGGCGACACCGAGCGCGCCTGGGTCAAGGTCGGCACGACGGACGACTTTCCGCCCGACGGCGGCGGCGCCATCAAATACGGCGGCGTGCAGATTGCCGTGTTCAACTTCAGCAGCCGCGGCGAGTGGTACGCCAGCCAGCAGATGTGCCCACACAAGAAAGCCTTTGTGTTGTCGCGGGGCATTCTCGGCGACGCCGGCGGGACGCCGAAAATCGCCTGCCCGCTGCACAAGAAAACGTTTTCCCTCGAATCCGGCGCCTCGCTGGGCGGCGAGGACTACGGTCTGCAGGTGTTTCCGGTGAAGGTCGAGAATGGCGAGGTGTATCTACACCTGCCGCCGACCGAGGCGCTGGAACGGTCTCTGGCCACCGAGATCGGCTGCGAAATGGCGACCGCGTGCAGCGCCGACGGCGGCATGCAGTTGTTGCCCGTTCTGAACTAAGGGTGAGCGCCATGAGCCTGCAAACCGAAACCGTCTGCGCCCCGCCCCCGCCGGAGCCGCTTGCCCGTCCCCTGCCGCTGCTGGACGCCTACCTCGCCGCGCAGCAGGACTTGTCCGCGGTCGAACGCTTTGCGCAATTGCACGAGCGCGGCGCCGTGCCCTTGCAAGAGCCTTACTATCGCAGCCTGATGCCGGTGTCGCCGCCCGCCGCCGGGCAGCAGTACAATTTCGAGGTGGACCTCGACCGCTGTTCCGGCTGCAAGGCGTGCGTCACCGCGTGCCACAGCCTGAACGGCCTGGAGGCGGGCGAAACGTGGCGCTCCGTGGGCCTGCTGCACGGCGGCAGCCCGACGGGCGCGATGCAGAAGACGGTGACCACCACCTGCCACCACTGTCTGGAGCCCGCCTGCATGCACGGCTGTCCGGTGGGCGCCTACGAAAAGGACCCGCTCACCGGCATCGTACACCACCTCGACGACCAGTGCATCGGCTGCCAGTACTGCGTGTTCACCTGCCCCTATGAGGTGCCGCGGTACAGCGCCAAACTCGGCATCGTGCGCAAGTGCGACATGTGCGCCGGGCGGCTGGCGGACGGCGAGGCCCCGGCCTGCGTGCAGGCGTGCCCCAACGAGGCCATCGCCATTCGCGTCATCGACAAGGCCGCGGCCATCGAAGACGCGCAGGGCGACGCCTTCTTGCCTGGGGTGCCGTCGCCGGGGATTACCGTGCCGACGACGCGCTACAAGACGACCGACGTGTTCCCGCGCAACATGCTGCCGGCGGATTTCTACGCCGTCCGGCCGGGGCACCAGCACCTGCCGCTGGTTGTCATGCTGGTGCTGACGCAGTTGTCGGTGGGCGCCTTCTGCTTCAACCAGTTGTTGTCGCTGTGGCTCGGCGAGGCGAGCCTGGCGGTGCTGCGGCCCTTCCACGGGGCGCTGGCGCTGGGCCTCGGCCTGCTCGCTATGCTGGCCAGCACCGTGCATCTCGGACGCCCGCAATACGCTTGGCGCGCCTTCATTGGCCTGCGCACCTCATGGCTGAGCCGCGAGATCATCGCCTTCGCCGCCTTTGCGCTGTTAGCAACGCTGTACGCCGCGGCGCTTTATTCATCGCAAGACGCAGCGGGCCTGGAGGCGCTGGGTTACGCCACCGCCGGGATGGGCATGGCGTCGGTGTTCAGCTCGGTGATGCTGTATCACGTCACGCACCGCAGATGGTGGAGCGGCGGGCGTACCGGCTTCAAATTCGCGCTCACCGCCGCCGGACTGGGCTTGGCTGCTATTCTCTCCAGCACCTTCGGCGTGGCTCTCCTGGGCGGCGAGCCGCTCAGCCCCGAGCTCATCGCTTTCGGACGCAGCAGCGCCCAAGGGCTGGCGCTGCTGACGCTGCTCAAGCTGGCCGGTGAGGCGTCGATTCTGTTCCACCTGCGCGACCACCAACAGGGCGACTTGAAGCGCACGGCTCTGCTGTTGTGGGGCGAACTGCGTCCTCTGATGCTGTGGCGCTTTTTTCTCGGCGGCCTGGGCGGCGTGCTGTTGCCGTTGGCGCTGTTGACAAACCTGGCGCCGGACAGTCTGGGGACGGCGCTGGCCGGATCGCTGGTCAGCCTCCTCGCCTTGCTGGCTGCGGAGATTATCGAGCGCATGACCTTTTTCTCGGCGCTGAGCGCGCCGCGCATGCCGGGAGGAATGCCGTAAATGCACGAGCGGGATGAGACGACGATGATTGAGCGTGCCAGACGGCTGGTGCGCGACAGGCAGGGCGTGCTGACCCGTGACCTGCTGCGCACTCCCGGCGGTTTCGGCTTGGGTCAGGTGCCGCAGCGGTTGCAACCCGACGCCACCACGACGATGGTGTGCGGCTTCTGCTCGATCGGCTGCGGGCTGGACATGCACCTCAAGCACGGAGAGGCAGTAAACCTGTCGCCAACCACGCAATACGCCGTCAACCTGGGCATGGCCTGCCCCAAGGGCTGGGAGGCGCTGACGCCGCTGAGCGCCCCGGACCGCGCCACCTCGCCCATGCTGCGCGACGCCGGCGGGCGGCTGCGGGCGGTGGACTGGCCAACCGCCCTGGACACCTTCGTGAGCCGTATGAAGGGCATCCAGGCGAAGTACGGCAAGGAATCCATCGCCTTCATCAGCACCGGCCAGATCCCCATGGAGGAGATGGCCCTGCTCGGCGCCCTTGGCAAGTTCGGCATGGGGTTGCTGCACGGCGACGGCAACACCCGCCAGTGCATGGCCACCTCGGTGGTCGCCTACAAGCAGGCCTTCGGCTTCGACGCGCCGCCCTACACCTACAAGGACCTCGAAGAGTCGGACGTCATCGTCTTCATTGGCGCCAATCCGTGCATCGCCCATCCGATCCTGTGGGAGCGCGTATGCAAGAACCCGAACCAGCCGGAAATCGTCGTCATCGACCCACGGCGCACCGAAACGGCACAGGCAGCCACCCGGCACCTGCCGCTGCGGCCCAAGTCCGATCTGGTGCTGCTGTACGCCGTCGCCCACGTGCTGGTGCGCCAGGGGTGGATCGACCGGCCCTTCATCGACGCCCATACCAACGATTTCGAGGCGTTCTACGAGCACCTTGAGGCGTTCACGCCGGAGGCCGCCGCCGAACGCTGCGGCCTGAGCATTGGCGACATCGAAGCGCTGGCGCGCACGATTCACGACGGCGAGCGGGTGTCGTTCTGGTGGACCATGGGCGTCAACCAGAGCCACGAGGGCGTGCGAACCGCGCAGGCGATTATCAACCTGGCGCTGATGACCGGCAACATCGGCAAGCCCGGTACCGGCGCCAACTCCATCACCGGCCAGTGCAACGCCATGGGCTCGCGGCTGTTCAGCAACACCACCAACCTGCTTGGCGGCCACGACTTCGCCAACCCGCAGCATCGTGACAAAGTGGCCGGCATCCTCGGCATCGACACGGCGCGTATCCCCGGCGAGCCGAGTTGGGCCTACGATCAGATCATGGAGGGCATCCTGAAGGGGCGTATCCGCGGGCTGTGGGTCATTGCCACCAACACCGCGCACTCGTGGATCAACCAGGCGGACGCGCATGACATCCTGCAGCGGCTGGATTTCCTGGTTGTGCAGGACATGTATTACACGACCGAGACGGCGGCCTTCGCCGACCTCGTGCTGCCCGCCGCCGGCTGGGGCGAAAAGGAAGGCGTGTTCATCAACTCCGAGCGCCGCCTCGGGGTCATCAAGCAGGTGGCCAAGACGCCGGGGCAGGCGCTGAGCGACTTCCGTATTCTCAAGCTGATCGCCGAAGCGTGGGGCTGCGGCGACATGTTTCGCAGGTGGGAATCGCCGGAGGCGGTCTTCCGGCTGCTCAGGGCCTGCTCGGCAGAGATGCCGTGCGACATCGGCGGCATCGACGGCTACCGCATGCTGGACGCCAAGGGCGGCATCCAGTGGCCGCTGCCGGCGGGCGAAAGCGTTGACGCGGTCAGCGAGCGGCGGCTGTTCGAGGACGGCCGGTTCTACACCGACGACGGCCGCGCGCGGTTCGTCTTCGAGGCGCCGCGCCCGCTGCCCGAGCCGACCAGCCGCGCCTACCCGTTCACGCTGCTCACCGGGCGGGGCTCGTCGAGCCAGTGGCACACCCAGACGCGAACCGGCAAGAGTCGCGTGCTGCGCAAACTGCACCCCAACGCGCCGTACGTCGAGCTGAGCCCCAAAGACGCCGCCGACCTGGGGGTGCGCGCCAACGCCTGGGTAATCGTGCGCTCGCAGCGCGGCCAAGTGCGCGCCAAGGCGTTCGTCAGCCACGTGGTGCAGCCGAGGCAGGTGTTCATGCCCATGCACGACGCGGCGACCAACCAGCTTACCTTCGCGGCCTTCGATCCGTATTCGCGGCAGCCGTCGTACAAAGCGTGCGCGGTCCGCATTGAGCCGGCACCCGCCGCCAATCCATAGCGCCAAGCGTCGATTATGTTAAAAACACTTCAGACTGGGAGAACGACATGTTGTTGTGGGACAGCTTAACGAAAAACAAGGACACCGGCCGGGTACGATCGAGGGTGCGGAACTGCGGCCTGTTGACCGTGGTTTTGGCGTTGCTGGCGACGGCCGGTGTGCAGGCTGCGGAAGCCGGGGGGCCATTCATTCGACGTCCGTTTCAACACGAGCCTGCGCTATGAGTACTGGGACGCACGGGCACCGGAGGCCGAAAATTTTGTGGCCTCGCGTAGCCGCTTGGGGCTGAAATACGACTGGCGGAATGCCTTCAGCCTGTTTGGCGAGGCGCAGTTTGCGCTGGTTACGGGCCTCACCGAAAACGCCAGCGGTGCCGCTGGCCTCTATCGCGCTAATACGGATCGGGCGGCAGGCCATCAACATGGGCACCCGGACGACGTATCCTGAAGCCGACTGGAAGTACCTGAAGAAGGCGCGGCTGTCGCAGCGCTTGGTGGGCACGGTGGGCTGGACCCACGGCGTACGCTCGTACGACGGCGTTTCCGGCTTGTTCAAGCTGGCCGGCACCGACTTGCACGTCTTTGCGGCGCAGCCGACCACCGGGATCTTCGCGATTCGCACCAGTTATGAGCAGCAAAAGGACGTGCTAGTCGGCGCTGCCGAGCAGTAATTCCCTCCCTCGTCGAGGGCTGCGGCTATCGCGGGGCGGACATGGCGCAGCCCGCATTGCCGGAGGCCGACGTGCTGATTGCCGACAAGGGTTTGAGTCCTGAGCCTGGGCCATCAGTCGTTGGCGCGGCGGGCTGAGTACCCAAAATCGCCGCCTGCGTGAAGAACTTGCGGAGCGGGAGGCGGAAGCCGTGATTCCACCCCGGCGCAATCGCGTGGAGGTGATTGCGTGCGACTTCGACACGTATCGCTGGGCGCCATCTGGCGGAGCATTTCTTTTGTCACCTCAAGCGGTTCCGTCGTCTTGCGATGCGTTATGGACAAGAGTGATGTCAGCTACATGGCGATGATTCATGGGGTGAGTTCTCGTTTGGCGCTCGCCTAAATATCAACAGGCCCTAAAGCATTAAACTTGCTTTGGCCCGGCGCCAGACCACCAGCTACACCCCATAGCGTCCGTGGGTCGTAACCTGCCATATGTACTGCTTTGCGCCGATAGCGGATACAGCCATTGAAAGTTCCCCGAACATGGCGACGGCACGTATTCATAGGCGCCTGTTACCCGCATCACCACACTCTGCGGCCAGTCGCTAGGTTTCAGGATGACCAGATCCTCGCACTGCATCGCCAGGTCATACCGGTGCCGGCCGGCCCCGACTCCGGCGTAAAACGAATGTTTGCCCCCGCGAATGTTCCAAAGCTGGATACCAGCCGTCGGCGCCTCACCTGGGGGCCCTTGGCCGAGAAATTGTTTCCTTACTTCTTTCTGTATATCTCCTGGCGTCTCATATTGAGCAAGACTTCCTACATCCCAGCCGATAGCAATCCGGTTGTTGGCTTTTGCCCACTGAATCATTCGCAGCTGATAGCATTTATCATGGTGAGCCATTAGTCGCCATACGTTCACCATCACTTCGCTCCTTCTATCGAGATACGCCATAGAAGACGAAATTGTCTTCCAGCTATAGGGAAGGGTTCCCGAGAAGCCATCCGCCCAACTTCGCATAATCCATCATTATGTCAACTTTCAGTCGGCGTAGGCGCTGGACGGGACAGGCTTCGGGGGGAATTTCCCACCACGTGCGGCGAGGGTCGGCGTGGTTGCTGAAGGCGCGAAAGCGTCGGTGGGGCAGGGGTGGGAAGCTTCTCAGCCGGACAGACAACCGACGCCGCGAAAGATTTTCCCGTGCCGGTCTGGGTTCTCCCGCCGGCGCAGAGGCCTACCTTCCAACTCTTTGCCTTTGGTTGTTATCAGAGTGGGCGGGTAGCGTAAGCGAAGCGCAGCTTGCAGTCTGGCACTGCTCACCGATCGCAAAGTAACCTCATGCCATTAGGACCTTGTCGCGGACGAAGTGAGCACAAATCACCTTGCGTCAGGCCATGGTGCCGTCGAAAATAGCAGGCAACGGCTTCCTTTGACGCTGCGGTGGACATCTTCCAGTCCCCGCCTTGGTGTGTATGCCATACCTCAGTGCGCTGGCTGAATATCCCCCGTTCACCTCGTCCTCGGTGACGGTGACCATTGCGGCGTGCAGGTCTGCAGGAGATCAATACCCAGGCAGCCGAACAATTATTGAACCAGCCTCCCTCTCAACCGTGTCGTTCCTTGAACCAAGTGCGGAGTATGTCATCGTGGGCCATCTCCAGCTGCCGTTTTTCACTCAACATGCGCCTGGGTTCACACGAGACTGAGCCTCTCGCAATAGCTGTTCCTCCTCTTCTGGTGTCAACTTAGTCTCGAAAATTGAGGGGAATTCAACCCTCAATCCAGATCAGCCAAGTGGAGGTGGACACGTGGCGCGAAGAATCCTCAGCGACTCGCAATGGGCACGCGTGGCGCTATTGCTACCTGGAAAGAACGGCGACCCAGGACGCTCCGCAAGAGACAATCGGGAGTTCCTCGAAGCCGTCCTGTGGATGGCTCGCACCGGAGCTCCATGGCGCGATTTACCCAGCGAGTTCGGGCTGTGGAACTCGCTGTTCCAACGTTTCCGGAGGTGGGCGCACAAAGGCGTCTTCGAGCGAGTTTTCAAGGAATTATCAGCCGCCGCCGACTTCGAGTACGTGCTGGTCGACGGCTCCATCGTACGGCTCCATCAACACGGCGCCGGGGCTCAAGGGGGACCCGCAGCCAAGCCGTCGGTCGCTCGCGGGGTGGCCCAAGCACGAAGATCAGCGTGAGGGTCGACGCCCTGGGCAATTTGGTGAAATTCGTCCTGCTGCCGGGCCAGCGCCACGACCTGATCGGCGTTCCTTCTTTGCTTGATGGCGTCGCGTTCGAGGCGTTGATTGCAGAGCGAGCCTACGACAGCAACGCCTTGCGCGCCGAGTTGAAAGAGCGGGGTGCGATGGCGGTGATTCCCCCCAAGTCGAATCGCGTTGATGAGATCGACTACGACGTGGAGATGTACAAGTGGCGTCATCTGGTGGAGAATTTCTTTTGTGACCTCAAACACTTCCGTCGTCTTGCGATGCGTTTTGAGAAGACGGACGTCAGTTACGCCGCGGTGATTCATACGGTGAGTTCTCGCTTGGCGCTTGCCTAAATGTCAACAGGCCCTAGTAGTTTTTTCTTACCACTACTACAAAGGGCCCTTTCGTCAAGACTATCCATTCGATCATCCATCAGACCTTTCATTGGACCATCGAAGAGGTTGTTACCATTGCGAGAGGTTAAATTTTCGGTATTGATAGGCCGGGCGATAGGCAGACGTTCGTAGTTGATTTCTTCCAAGCGCTGGCGCAAACGATGTTCGCTGCCACGAAGAAGTATCTCACACGGCAGGGCATCCGCTGCGAAGCCTACACGGCCAACGGAATTACGCCGGCCATGATAAATAATGGCGTCTTGATCCCTCAATTTACGAAGACAGTGTTTGAGCGTAAAAGCAGAGACTCCGGTTGTCTGACTGATCCGCTGCAGGGTAGTGGTCCTCCCTTGCAGCCATCGCAGGCAGTAGTAGAGGACAGCTTGGTTTTCGCTCAAAATCAGGTTCTTTGGGGATCTGGAATCGGCAGGTATTTCATTGGGCCGTTCAACGGGCCTTTGATTAGGCTCAGGACTCATAACCAGAAACTAACCGTGGCAGCTATGCAGATGGCACTGAAGAACGTATGCGCACAGCGGTCGTAACGAGTGGCGATGCGGCGCCAATCCTTCAGCCTGCCAAACAGGCGCTCAATGAGGTTACGGCTCTTGTACAACTCGGTGTCGTAGATGATGGGCTCTTTGCGCTTGGCGCGGCCTGGAATGCAGGACTTGATGCCACGTTCGGCAAGGGCCTCGCGCAACCTGTCGCTGTCATAACCCTTGTCGGCTATCAGGACATCGGCTTTCGGTAGGGCGTCAAGTACCGGATCAGCCCCGCGGTAGTCGCTGACCTGCCCCGCCGTCAACCGCAGCACGACGGGCTTGCCATCGCCGTCGCAGACGGCGTGGAGCTTCGAGTTCAGCCCGCCCCGGGTGCGTCCGATGCAGCGCGAAAGCCCCCCTTTTTCAGCAAGCTGGCTGCGGTACGATGCGCTTTGAGATGGGTGCTGTCGATCATGATCGTCTTGGTGGCGGTGCTTTCGGCAGCCAGGGCTTGGAAGATGCGGTCGAAGACCCCGGCCCTGCTCCAGCGCACGAAGCGATTGTAGAGTGTCTTGTGGGGTCCGTAACAGGCGGGCGCGTCGCGCCACCTCAGCCCATAGCGGATGACGTGGATGATACCGCTGATGACCTTTCGGTCATCGACGCGTGGGACGCCGCGCCCCTTGTTGGGTAACAGGGGTTTGAGTCGGTTAAACGGGTCGTCGGACAGCCAGAAGTGATGCTCGGACATGATCGCTCTCCTAGAGCACTTTCGGAGCAGATTGACTTGCACCCGAAACCACGACATTGCTGTGCTTTGCGAGTTGGTCCCTCGATAATTCCATTAGATACGGAAATGCTCTAGTGGCGTCAGCGTGTTGACTCTCATCACAGGCCCCATGATACCCTTTTATAGGTCCTGAGCCTAGTGCAAAGGATGCCCCGCGAAGCTTCACGACCACACGGCTTTTGACGCAGCAGCCAAAATACGATAGAACTCAGCACTTCCCAGCTTTCACTGCATCATCCCACTACGCTGGCTCGTCCTGCGACGCCCTCGCCCAACACACTTGGAGGATCACCATGCCCAGGCTTCAATTTGGCGCCTTTCTTGCCCCGCACCACCCGATCGCCGAGAACCCGACGCTGCAGTTCCGCGGCGACCTGGACTTCGTGGAACACTTGGACAAGCTCGGCTTCGACGAGTTCTGGTGCGGGGAACATCACTCGACGGGCTGGGAGATGATCGCCTCCCCGGAGATGTTTCTGGCGGCTGCCGGTGAGCGCACCCATCGCATCAAGCTCGGCACGGGCGTGGTGTCGCTGCCGTACCATCACCCCTTCATCGTGGCGCAGCGCATCGTGCAGCTTGATCACATGACGGGTGGCCGCGCCATCTTCGGCTCCGGACCGGGGGCGTTGCCCTCGGACGCCCACACGCTGGGCATCGACCCCATGGTGCAGCGCGACCGGCAGGACGAGGCGATTGGCGTCATCCGACGCCTGTTGCGGGGTGAGGAGCGCTTCAGCTACGAGTCGGACTGGTTCACCCTGCGCGACGCGCGCCTGCACCTGCTGCCGCTGCAGGAGGACCTGCCGTTTGCCGTCGCCTCCATTATCAGCCCCTCCGGCATGACCCTGGCGGGCAAGCACGGCACCGGGGTCCTGTCGATCGGCTCAATGTCCACCGAAGGGTTGCAGGCCCTGCCGCTGCAGTGGAGCTTCGCGGAGGAAGCGGCGGCCAAATACGGCAACACCGTGGACCGCCGCGACTGGCGCATCGTTATGACGTGGCATATTGCCGAAACGCGCGAGCAGGCCCGCAAGGAGGCGAGAGAGGGGCTGATGCACTGGCACAACGAATACACGGTGGGCACCCTGATGCGGCCCGGCGTGGAGGCGTTCAGCGACCCGGACGAGGCGGTGGACAAGACGGCGTTCAGCGAGGATTCGGCGTCGGTGATCGGCACGCCCGACGACTTGGTGGCCGCCATCCACCGCATGACGGAGTTGACCGGCGGTTTCGGCACGGTCATCGGCTTCGTGCACGACTGGGCGAACCGGGAGAATACACTGCGCAGCTGGGACCTGGTGGCTCGCTACGTCATTCCGAAGGCGAACGGCATGCTGGCGGCATACCGCGAGTCGCGCCAGTTCGTGGTGGAACACCGCGACTCGTTCCAGCGTGCCAACCAAGCGGTGTTGTCCAAAATCATGGAAAATGAGCGCGCCGCCGCGGCGGCGGAGCAAACCGGCAACGGGCGCTTCGCCATCCCGGCGCATCACGCGCCGGACATGGAGAAAACGCCGTCGTAAGGTGGGACACGGGGGAATCAGTAGCCGGGCGGCGGGGTGAAGGCGAAACCAGCGCCTTCGAGCAGCTTGGCGAGGCCGATGGTTTTGAGGTCGCCGAACTCCGGCCCGATGATCTGCACCCCGATGGGCAAGCCGTCGGCGCTCGGACCCGTCGGCACGATGGTGGCTGGCAGGTAGGCGCAGATCGCCAGACCAGCCCAGAAAATCTGCTGGAAATACGGCTGCGGTACGCCGTCCACCTTGATCGTCCGCTTCTCAAAACGCTGGTGGTCGTGCTCGAACGCCGGCGTCGCCATGATCGGCGTAATCAGCGCGTCATGCGTCTTGAAAAAGTCATGCCAGGCCCAGCGCAGATGGGTGCGCGCCTCGTTGGCCTTCGCATATTCCCAGTGGGTAGCGGTTTGCCGCCGCAGCGTGCGGGCGTGGTCGCTCTGGTCATCGGCGCTCAGGGACGCAACGTCCGCTCGCATCTTGGTATAGGCGTCCTGCGGCTGCCGGGCGGCCAGCGTGGCATGCAGAAGCAGTTGATAGACGTCATTGGCCTCATGCGCCACGAACTCCGGCCTAGCCGTTTCGTCCACTGTACCCCCCGACTGTAAGATGGCCTCGGCAACGGCCTCGACTCTCTCCACCACCTCCCGACTCACCGGCGCAAGGTCGTCATTCTTCCATACCGCCACGCGATAATCGGCCAGCGACGTCTGGCTGGGCGTTTGCAGGTCCAGCCGATAACCGGCCCGCTGCAACTCGTCGGGACCGGCGGCGGCCTGCACGCTAAGTTCAAGGTCCGCGGCGCTGCGCGCCAGCGGGCCAATGACGGAAAGATCCGACTGCGCCAGGATGCCCGGCGTGGCGTGGCCTCGGGGCGGCAGCAGGCCCCACGTCGGCTTGTGCCCGAAAACGCCGCAAAAGTGGGCCGGATTGCGGATCGAGCCGCCGATGTCCGAGCCAATCTCCAAGGCCGTCATACCGCTGGCCAGGGCCGCCGCGGAGCCGCCCGACGAACCGCCGGGGCCGCGCTGCGGATTCCACGGGTTGTTGGTGGTGCCGTAGACGTCGTTGTAGCTCTGGAAATCCGCCAGCCATAGCGGCACGTTCGTCTTGCCGAAAATCACCGCCCCGGCCGCCTTCAGCCGCTGGATCGCCAGCGCGTCCTCGGCGGCGACGTTGTCCTTCAACTGCGGCGAGCCAAACGTCGTTGGCAGCCCCGCCACGTTAAACGACTCCTTGCACGTCATCGGCACGCCGTGCAGCGGCCCCCACACCTCGCCGCGCGCCAGCACCGCGTCGGCCTGCCGGGCGCGTTCGCGGGCGCGGTCGGCGTCCTGTACGATGATGGCATTGAGCTGCGGGTTGAAGTGGCTCACACGCTCCAGATAGTGATCGAGAAGCTCCAGGCAGCCAATCTGCCGGTCGCGGATCAATTGCGCCAACTCAGCGGCCGGCTTGAACGTCACGTCAGTCATGCCCCTTCCTTTCAATTTCGAATTATGGATTTGGGATTGCGGAGCTAAAAAAACCCTTACAATCCAAAATCAGAAATCAAAAACCGAGACCGCCAAAGGATGCCGAACTGAAGTTTGTGACGAATACAACGCTGGTAGACATCCTTATACGTGCATGTTGTTGATGGTTACCCCTGTCATAACCCGAACCACGCCGTGCAAACAACCTCCTAGGCTCAGGACCTATAAAAAGGTCTCATGGGGCCTGTGATGAGAGTCAACACGCTGACGCCACAAGGAGAGCGATCATGTCCGAGCACTTCTTCTGGCTGTCCGACGACCAGGTTGACCGACTCAAACCCTGCCCCGCCTACAAGCCTTCCGGGGTCGAGTGGCTGGGCCATGTGCCAGCGCATTGGGAGGTGCGGCGGCTGAAGGCATTGGTGACCAACGTAGTTGACCAAACGACTCAACGCCCTGAGCATGAAATTACCCTCGCCCTTGAGAATGTCGAAAGCTGGTCGGGCCGATATGCCGACGCGGGTCCGGGCATGGCCTTGGAGAGCCAACTGAAACGATTTCAAGCTGGCGATGTGCTATTCGGCAAGTTGCGGCCTTACCTGGCTAAAGTGACCTGCCCAGACAAACCGGGCGTGTGCGTTGGGGAGTTTTTGGTTTTGCGGCCCCGAAACGAGAACGTGTCACCGGGATTCCTTCAGCGGGTGCTTTGTTCCAAGCCAGTGATAGACGCGGTAAACGCCTCGACTTTCGGGGCCAAGATGCCCCGCGCGGAATGGCAGTTCATCGGCAACATGGAACAACCTCTCCCACCCTTCCCCGAACAAGCCGCCATCGTCCGCTATCTCGACCACGCCGACGCACGCATCCGCCGTTACATCAGCGCCAAGGAGCGGCTCATCGGCCTGCTGGAAGAGCAACGACAGGCCGTCATCCACCGTGCTGTCACCCGCGGCCTCAATCCCAACGTCCGGCTCAAAACCTCCGGTGTGGAGTGGCTTGGCGACGTGCCAAGGCATTGGAAGATACGGCGACTTCGGAACGTGGTCAACATGCGAGTGAGCAATGTGGACAAACACGTAAAGGACGACGAGATTTCCGTACGCCTTTGCAACTACGTTGATGTCTATAAGAACGACTACGTCAGCGGGCGGATGGATTTCATGCGAGCGACCGCTACCAATGAGGAAATTGAACGTTTCCGGCTTGAGAAAGATGACGTCCTCATTACCAAGGACTCCGAGACATGGGATGACATTGGGGTGCCCGCCTTGGTAACTGAGCCTGCGGCAGATCTTGTTTCCGGCTACCACTTGGCCTTGCTACGCCCACGACCTGACAAGCTTGCGGGCACCTACTTGCTCCGTGCTTTGCAGAGCAAGGGACTGGCTTATCAGTTCCACGTCGAGGCAAAGGGCGTAACGAGATATGGACTCTCGCACGCAGGTATCAAGTCGGCACGGCTCCCCCTGCCACCCCTCCCCGAACAAACCGCCATCGTCGCATATCTTGACAAGGCCACCGCCGACATCGACACCGCCATTGCCCGCGCCCGCCGCCAAATCGAGTTGCTGCGCGAATACCGCACCCGCCTGATTGCCGACGTCGTCACCGGCAAGCTCGCCGTTCGTGAGGAGAATGCCCACCGTGAGAGCTGATTCCGTCCACTTCAAAGGCCATCTCTGTTTCCAGAAAGAATGGTCTGGCTTCGACACCATTAAGCCGATTAACGTCATCATCGGACGTAACAACTCCGGTAAATCGCATCTGCTGGATTTGATTGACGAATTAAGTCAAGTCAAGCCGGACGGTCGTGGTTGGCAATACCAGTATCGTGGCGTGTTAGACGAGGAGTCTTTGAGAGGTGGGTTTCCCGATGGTAACAGCGGAGGCGAACTTGTCGGGAACTTCTGGCATTACCACGGAAGACATTTTGTTGATGCTGAAATCAGGTGGGAAATTGACGCAAAAGGGAATGTCTTGAAGGTAGACTTTCCCAATAATTCAACATTATTAGAGTCCCCTTATAGTGAGGGATCGACCAATGCTAGGCGTGAAATAATCGAACAAATTGTGAGTAAACCAACTCACCAGCTCAATGGAAAGTTATTCCGCAGACTTCTTGCTGACCGCGACATTCAGGCTGAAAAGGAGATGCCCGACCTCAGGCTGGAAGCCAACGGAATAGGAGCTTCAAATGTCATCAGGCGTTTCATACTCACCGCTAATCCCCAGTATCCAAGCGAGGTTGTTCAACGCGAGCTTCTATCTGGATTAAGCTCGATTTTCGGAAGCGACGGGAAGTTTTTGGGAATCCAGGTGAAACATCATGATGACGAGGAAGCACCTGGACCAAGAGACCATTGGGAGGTTTACCTTGAGGAGAAGAAAAAGGGGCCGATTCCTCTTAGCAGCTCGGGAAGCGGTTTGAAGACAGTCCTTTTGGTTTTGCTTAACTTGTTGGTCGTTCCCAAAATCGAGAACAGGGAGAAGTCTGATTTCATATTCGCGTTCGAAGAACTCGAGAACAATCTTCACCCGGCCCTCTTGCGACGCCTGTTTCGGTATCTCGAAAAGTACGCCCTTGATGAACGAGCCACGATTTTCCTGACCACCCATTCAAGCACGGCCCTGGACCTTTTTGGGGTGTCAGACAACGCGCAAATCATCCATGTCGTTCATGATGGTGAGACGGCTCGCACGACGACGGTTTCCGCGCATTTCGATCATCTTGGCGTCATTTCCGAATTGGGTGCGAAGCCGTCAGACTTGCTCCAGGCGAACGGCATCGTCTGGGTAGAGGGGCCTTCGGACCGCGTGTATCTCAATCGCTGGATTCAACTCTGTAGCGAAGGCACTCTTCGGGAGGGCCGGGATTATCAGTGTGCCTTCTATGGGGGAGCGCTATTGGCGGGAATCGAGCTTCAGCCTCCCGAGGGGGAAACCGGGCTTGTAAATTTGCTCCGAGTTAATCCGAACATCGTTGTCGTGTGTGACGGGGACCGCGATTCTGAGGATTCTCCTATAAAGGACAGGGTAGAGAGGATTCGCGCGGAAGTGGAGAATATACCCGGCGGGCACATTTGGATAACCAAGGCCAGGGAAATTGAGAATTACATTCCCGGTTCTATCCTTGCGCACCTTGCGCAAGCCTCAGACAAGCCATCGCTTCCCGACCCTGGGGAATATGACTCATTCTTTCCTCGAAAGGGAACGTCGGGCGAATCATATCTCGAAGCGAGAATGGGTCGGAAGCATTATGACAAGATGGAATTGGCTATGCAGAGCGCTTTGCGCATGACGAAGGACATCATGACCGAGCGCTTCGATTGGGAAGTCCAGATGGGGAAAATCGTTGCCCGAATAAGATGCTGGAATGACGGCGATGATCTCAGGCCCGATGTCGGATAATCTCAGGGCGCTACACCTGCGAATCAGATTCTGACAGCTGCGCCTTGAGGGCCTGGAAGCTGGCCTCGGTCAATCCGGTGGCGGCCTCGATGACATCCCACGCCACCCCGATCCGAAGCAGGCCCTCCACGACTTCCACCTTGGCGCGTTGCTCGCCGCGTTGTTCACCCTCTATCAACCCTTCTGCCCGGCCTCTCGCCTCACCTTCTGCCCGGCCTCTCGCCTCGCCTTCGGCCAAGAGTTCTTCCGCATACGTCATGATCTCTCCTCCCAGCTCAAGGCCGTGGCGCTCAAGCGCCTCCTTGAACGTCTCAACCACATCGCCATCCTGGACCGTCCCCAGGTACGCGAGGAACCGGCGGAACTCATCCACCCCGCCTTCGGCTTGGCGCAGCGACAAGGTCCAGCGCGCCGCCCTGTCCAACGCCGCTTCCACGTGACGACCAAACGCGACCATCATCAATAACTGCGCGATGCGGCCCTTGACGCCGCCGCCGATCGCATCGGGCTCCAGGGGCGTCTGGTCCAGAAGCTCGTGAGCGAACCGCGGTACCCACGGCCAGGAGCGCGCGGCTTCGGGAAACAGATCGGCAAACTCGCTCGAATGGTTCCAGCCCCGCGGTCCCTGATAGAACACCACCGGCACGATGGGCCGCAGCTCGGACCTGTCCGGGTCGTCGCGCCGCTCGGCCTCCCAGATACGGCAGCAATACCGCAACAGCCGCAGGCGCAGCCACGGGTCGGGCGACGACTGGTGCTCAAAAAGAAGGTACATGGAGACGGGCTGTCCGGTCCCGGCGTGCTGGACCTGATAGAGCAGGTCGGACTGGCTTTCGCGCAGGTCCTCGTCGACGAAGGTGCCCTCGACCAGGGTCAAGGTCGTCCAGTCGAAGCCATCCCGGAGCGTGTCGGGCAACGCTGCCTGCAACAGGCTGGCAGCTTCGGCGGCATCGGAGAAGACGGCGCGGAAGAGCCGGTCGTGGGGTTGGTGGATGTCGGCCATTTTCTGCTTCCGCCTGATCGGCCGTTCTGTGTCTGCCAGGGCATTCTTGCATGGAGAGCCGTGACAGCGTGGGCGCCACCTTTGCTAGGCTCAGGACCTATAAAAGGGTATCATGGGGCCTGTGATGAGAGTCAACACGCTGACGCCACTAGGAGAGCGATCATGTCCGAGCACCACTTCTGGCTGGCCGACGACCCGTTTGACCGACTCAAACCCCTGTTACCCAACAAGGTGCGCGGCGTCCCGCGCGTCGATGACCGAAAGGTCATCAGCGGTATCATCCACGTCATCCGCTATGGGCTGAGGTGGCGCGACGCGCCCGCCTGTTACGGACCCCACAAGACACTCTACAACCGCTTCGTGCGCTGGAGCAGGGCCGGGGTCTTCGACCGCATCTTCCAAGCCCTGGCTGCCGAAAGCACCGCCACCAAGACGATCATGATCGATAGCACCCATCTCAAAGCGCATCGTACCGCAGCCAGCTTGCTGAAAAAGGGGGGCTTTCGCGCTGCATCGGACGCACCCGGGGCGGGCTGAACTCGAAGCTCCACGCCGTCTGCGACGGCGATGGCAAGCCCGTCGTGCTGCGGTTGACGGCGGGGCAGGTCAGCGACTACCGCGGGGGGCTGATCCGGTACTTGACGCCCTCCCGAAAGCCGCTGTCCTGATAGCCGACAAGGGTTATGACAGCGACAGGTTGCGCGAGGCCCTTGCCAAGCGAGGCATCAAGTCCTGCATTCCAGGCCGCGCCAAGCGCAAAGAGCCCATCATCTACGACACCGAGTTGTACAAGCGCCGTAACCTCATTGAGCGCCTGTTTGGCAGGCTGAAGGATTGGCGCCGCATCGCCACTCGGTACGACCGCTGTGCGCATACGTTCTACAGTGCCATCTGCATAGCTGCCACGGTTAGTTTCTGGTTATGAGTCCTGAGCCTAATGTCCAGCCCATTCACTTCCCATGCCTGAAGGCGTCATAACGCGCGCTGGCCGCAGCCACGATGCGGGGCAAATCCTCCGCCAGCACGTAGCCCGCGGCGATGAGCTCCTGGGTGGCGGCGCGTATGCGGCTGAGGTATTCCTCGCGGGAAGCGTAGCGTTCGTCGATGGACGGGCGCGGGTCGCCGCCCGCCTCGCGGTCGGCGCGGGTGGCGGCGAACGGCAGGGTCCAGCCGGCCAATCCCCCGGTAATGCCAATCACCAAATCCGGGTTGCCAACGGCCTCGTGACGCAGGTTCCAGCCGGTGTGGGTGGCCAGCGGCACGCTGAGGTCGGGCAGGCGAATGCCGGCGCGCTCGTTGCCGTCGGCATCCACGTCGGAAACCAAGGCTGGATACGTTGCCCCCTCACCTGCGGGTAAGCGTAACGTGCGGCCGTTCTCGGTTTCCGGTCCGTAGTCGAGCCGCAGCGCCCGCGTCACTTTGGGCGGAAAGCGTACGTTCGGCAGGTTGGAGAAGGCTGCCGCGAGGCTATCGGAGGGCACGCCGGTGCCGTCATTCAAGGACGGGTGGCGGCTGGCGGGGGCCGGAATGCCTTCACTGACCCAGCGGTCGAGGTTGATCAGGGCGGCGCGCAGGAGCGGGCTGAAATCGACCGTGTTGAACGGCAATTGCCCGCGCATGCCGTCGGCCGCCCGCCAGCCGGCGAGGGGGAACAGCCCAGAGGTGTGGTGCGTGCCGGCAAAGTGGTAGCGCCGCACGGACGGCGATTCCGCCTGATCGTGCATCGTTTCCAGGTCGGTGTGGATAAGCGCCGCGTCGCCGCGCCAGTACTCCGCCGACGTGTTGGTGAACATGACCTTGGGCGACTTGCCGCGTACCTCCAGCTTGGCCAGCAGCGCTCCGCGTCGGCCCGTGAGCGGGTCGGTTTGCGGCGTGTCGGTGAACGGAAACAGTTCCGGGATGATGAAGCAAACGTCTTTCGACGGCTGGCCGAAGCGCAGATTGAACTCGCCGCGCATGCCGCCCGCCACGTGCGGGATGACCCCGTCCAGCGCCAGCCGTTCGGCCTCATCTTCCACCAGGCCGTGATAGAGCATCTGCCGCAGGAACCGGCCGCTCTGCGAGGCGCCGAAGGCGTAGGCGTAGTCCAGCCGGCCGGCGCAAGGGTTGCCGTCGTCCGCGCTGCCGTGCTTGAGGAACGACGCGATGTCGCGCACCGCCGCGAAGCCGAGCCCGACGAGGCGGCTGCCGCGCGTCGTGTACACCAGTTGGTAAATTCGCCCCGGTTCGAAGCCGGCGTGCAGGTGCACGTAGTTGGGGGCTGCGTCGCCGTTCGCCTGCACAAAGGACCACGCTGTGCGCGGAATTTCGGTGACCGGCGCGTTGGGGTGGTCGCGCACCTGCAACAGCGCCCCGGCTTCGTTGACGTCGGCGGCCGGATGCGGCGTGTGTTCGCGATCGGAAAGCAGCAATTGTGGGGTTGGTTCGTTGACTTGAAACTGGCACAGGATTCGCCCTTGCAGCGGGCCTTGTGGCCCGAGGGCCTCTGGCACCTGCAAGCCCATCAGGCCCGGCGTCGGCGGTACGTCGGCCTGCCAGCCACACCACACCACGGTATAGCCCCGGCGCATGAGGAAGCCGTTTCCCGGCTTGGGCGGCAGGCTGTGATCGACAATATCCGGCGCGTCGTCGAAGCGCTGCAGAACCGTTTTGCGCCCGCGGTTCATCACGTCAAAAAACATCCGACGGTTGCCGCGCCCGGCGTCTGCAGGCTGCAACATGGCGAACTGTGCCGAGAACGCCACCGTTCCGTCCTCCTCGCGCGGCGCCAACTCCAAATCCGTGATGGCGGTGTTGCGCGGGTGCAGCGGGTCCACCGCGAAATGCGCCGTGCCCTGCAGGAATTCGTACGGCCCGGTCGGGCGGTACGCCTCGCCGGCGGCGAATGACTCGCGTTGTGTCATGTCGAGTCTGACGACTGCCATGTGTGATGTCCTTTTCTGTAAAGATGGCCCGCCTAAATCCGTTTGATGCCTGCAAGGGAATTGGTGATTCCGAGGCCCCGGATGGTCGATCAGAACGGCTTCATGATGGCCATGAACGCGGCGATGGCACCGAGCAGCATGACAACGACCCACAGGCTCTTGCCGCTTACCCCAAGGCGGTACAGGAGGCCCGTGATACCGCCCAGTACCAGCCAGATCGCAAGTTTGACGAACAGCCAGCCCGGCCACGGCCAGGCAATGCCGAGCCGAGCCATCATGCCGAAGCCGCCGAGCAGAACGAGAAACAGCCCGATACCGTGCGTGATGCCCGCCGGCTTGCGCCAGACGTTGTCGGCCTTGGCGCCGCCGTTGAAGACGTGAACCATGACGCCGCCGAGGCTGACGAAGATCATGATGATGCCAAGGAAGTGGACGAATTTGTAGACGGTGTAATCAATCATGGGTTCTCCGTTTGCTCAGATAGGTGGTTCGACGTCGAATACGGTCGGCTTCTCAACCGGCGCGCACAGGGCATGCAGCAGGCGCTCAACGAACGCACGGCGCCAAGCGTATTGCGCCGCGGGCGGCTCCTCCGGGTCGCCAAAGGGGTGATGGAAACGCCCACCGCGCACGATGCGATTGGCGCCGACGCGCGTAGCGACGGTATACAGGCAGGTCGCCAGAGCGGTGGGAATGCCCTCGCGTTCGCAGGCTTTGGCGATCGTAGCACCGCTACGCGTGCCGGTGCCTCACGTCGCCGGCAGCACGACGGCGCCGACACCGCGCTGCTTCAGGGTGGCGGCCATTTCGGCGCCGATTTTCCGCATGGCGTTGAGGCTGGCGAGGTTGCCAACGGTGACCAGCAGATCGTCCAGCAGCCCGCCGATGCCCCCCTCCTGCTGGAGGGCGCGCATGGCGTCCAGAGGCACGACACGATTTGGGTCCAGCAACGCCGCGGTGTTGTCATAGCCGCCGTGCACGATCTCCCAGTCGCCGGATGTCAGGTGCGGCATGTCGCCGATGGCATACGCGGCCCAATGGCTGGCCCCGGCGGCGGGCAGGCGGTCGGGGTTGCCCTTGGGCACCAGGCCGCACTCGGTGACCAGGGCAAAGAGGGTACGGCTCGGGTCGGCAAGCGGCGGGGGCGGGGGCACCGGCTCGAAGGTCTCGATGGTAATTTCGCTGACGTAGGGCTCACCGTTCCACTTGCGCAGTGCAAGGTCCACGGCGCGTTTCGCCGCTGGCACGCCGGTGTCCACGGTGCGGCGCACGGCGCGCGGCAGAAAGCCTTCTTGCGCCGCCGAGCCGAGGGGTTCGCCGCGGGCGCGTTTGAACGCCAGAGTGGTCATGCGCTGCAAGGCTGGTTGCATGCCGGCGGCGCTGGCCGTGGTGCTCACGGCGAAGATGTGCTGCGGCAGGAACACCTCGCCACCAGGGTTCTCGGCATGCAGGCCGGTGACCGCGGGAATTCCCATGCGTTCGACCTCCAGGCACAGCCGGCCACAGGCCAGCCCGTACCGCCCGGAACCGAAGGCCGGGCCGGCGATAAAGGCATCGGCGCCCTGCTGTCGCACGTATTGCCGGACGTGCTCGACGACCGCCTCCTCGTGCTCGCCGAAGTAGCCGTCGCCGCACACCACGGTGCCGACAACCTCGGCCTGGCCGGCGCACAACTGCTGCAAGAGCATTCCCGGCCCCAGCGGACCCGCGTGCGTCTGCACCGCGTGATGCGCCTCAGCCTCGCCGCCGATGCCGCCGAAAAAGGCGTTGAGGTAGTGCACCAAGCGCAAGGGACGGACGGTGTCATCAGTCATGCGTATGGTCCTTCATTTGTAGTGTCGGAGTCTGAGCCTAAAGTCGGTGACATCCCCAAAGCAGGCAGGATGTTCACCGATTGCAGAGTGTTTTGACGCCAGAAAGCGCCCTGGAAATGGCGGGTGTGTACCCGATGCCGGCAAAATAATAGAGATAGTCGGACTTATGGATCAGACTCTCAGGCATTCACCGCCGACAGACCTTGGAACGTACGCTTCCATACAGCGCCGTACCAGCACGCGACTTGCAGCGGCCCGGCGGCATCCAGGGGTTCCTGCGCGCGGTTCGGCTGCACGGTAGCACCGCCGATGACGCGCGACACCGCGGAGGCCAGCGGGATGGCCCAGCCGACACCCCCGACGCTGACGAGCGCATCGGCTTCCAGGACGTGATCGACAAGGGTCGGATTACTGCCGTCGGCGTTGCCCGCCTCCTGCATGATGGCAACGGTGCGAATGCCCATTTGCTCGCACGCTTTGATCGTTTGCATGAAGTCGATGGTGTTGTTGCCGCCGGTGCCGCCGACGTCCGCTGACACGATGGCCACTTGCGCGCTCAGCAGGCTGGCGAGACGCGCCATCATCCAGCCCTGGCGTTCCTTCAGCGCCTGCGTGTCTTGCCAGCCGCGGCCAATTACCACGCCAATGAAGTTGAGGTCACGGCCATGCCGCCCGTATAGCTCGCGCACCAAGTCATTACGGCTGTGTCCGTAGGTGATTGAGCGCCCTGGCTGCCGGTAGTTGCCGCTGACCAGGGCGCCGTCGAGCATTTCGTTCGGGTGCAGCAGGGTTGGCTCCAGGCCCTGCGTGTGCCGGCCGTACAGGAACGTCCGTGCCAGCAGGCCCTGCTGGTGGAGTTGATCCAGAAAAACAACGCGGGGCAGGGCGGCGTCAACGGACTGCAGATCGTACACGTCGGTCTGCGGTGGCTCGAGTTCTGCGGTGGCCTCGGCCAGATACACGGCGGTCTTGAGCTTGGCACGTTGCAGGGCGGCGTCGAAGTCGGCGTTGTTGGCGCCGGCAGCCGGGCGGCAGACCAGGACTACGTTGGCGGTGTCCGAAAAGGCGCAGCAGGCCGCGGCCGGTCCGCTCATATCAATGGTGGCCTCGGCTGCGGACAGGGCGCCGCTGGTGGGCTCTGGAAACGTGCCGCTGACCAGCACGGCGGCATCTGTCAACACGTGTGTGCGGCCGTTGCCGGCCGGCGACGCGGAACCGAAAAAGCCGGGATAGGCCGTTGACCGGCCGGTTACTTTGACCATTGGCGATACGGCATCCAGAATGTGTACGATGCGACACGACTCGCCGGGGTGGGCAAGATGCACGGCGATATCGGCAAAGGTGGCGGGCTCGGCAATGTGGTCCCGGAGTTCCGTGCTGTCGATGAACAGGATGCCGTTTTCGTAGGCCGTTCGGGAGGCAAAGGCAAGGCGCCGCACGGGAAAGGCGCCGATGTCCAAGCGCCAAGTGTGGACGTTCATCCCGTTTCCTCGTGGCTCGCTCAAGTACCGCGTTGCATCTGAAGAAGTTGCCGAAGGGTCCCAAGTAATGGGGCCATTATGGCAAAGCGTTTTGGGTCGAACAAGCCGAAAGGCCGAGTCCAGAGTCACCGGTCGCGTCGCTTCGGTCCTGTTGACAATTCTACAGGCGTGATGCAGGCTACGCGCCGTTATTGACGTGAATTCAAGGTCATCGAGAGGTTTCGATGGGGCGGACAGACGGCGAGTTTTTCAATTTTTACCAGCACGGTTTCATCCGTGTCGCCCTGGGCATTCCCGCCGTGCGGGTGGCGAATCCGGCCTTCAACGCCGCCCGCACGGCGGCGCTGATCGAGCAGGCCGAGTCCGCCAAAGCCGTGCTGGTGGTATTCCCGGAACTCGGCCTGACGGCCTATTCGTGCGAAGACCTGTTTCATCAGGAAACACTCCTCGCCGGCGCCCGGGAGGCGCTTAGCACCGTGCTGCGGGCAGTGTGTGAAACCCATCTGATCGCCGTCGTCGGCCTGCCACTGCCGGTGGACAACATGCTGTTCAACTGCGCCGCAGTCCTGCATCAGGGCCGCATTCTGGGCGTGGTGCCCAAGACCTTCCTGCCCAATTACCGGGAATACTACGAAATGCGGCAGTTCGCCCCGGCGGCCGCGGCCCGGCGCCGTTGCGTCAGCCTGTGCGGCCAGGACGACGTTCCCTTCGGGGAGCGGCTGCTGTTTCGTGTTGGTAGCGACCCGTCGTGGTCGTTCTTCGTGGAGATTTGCGAGGACCTGTGGGCGCCGATTCCGCCGTCGAGCTATGCCGCCATGGCCGGGGCGACGGTGCTCGTGAATCTGTCGGCGTCGAACATCACCATCGGCAAGGACGAATACCGCCACAGCCTGGTGGCCAATCAGTCGGCTCGCTGTCTGGCGTCATATCTGTACACCGCGGCCGGCACGGGTGAATCGACCACGGATCTCGCCTGGGACGGCCACGCCATGGTGTACGAAAATGGTGCGCTGGTGTCTGAGTCGGAGCGCTTCCGATTCGACTCGCAACTGGTGCTGGCAGAACTGGACGTCGAACGTCTGTCGCAGGAGCGCATGCGCCAGACGACGTTTGCCCAGAGCGTCCAATGCCATGCCGAAGAGCTCGAGCGGTTCCGCGAAGTGCGTGTTGCGGTCGATCTGCCGCACCGCCGGGAACGTCTTCTCTGCCGGCGTTCATACGACCGGTTCCCGTACGTTCCGGCCAATCCGGCGCTGCGCGACCAGCGCTGTTACGAGGCGTACAACATCCAGGTGCAGGGACTGGTCAAACGATTGCGCAGCACGGGCATCGAGAATCTGGTAGTCGGCATTTCCGGCGGTCTCGATTCGACGCAGGCGCTGATCGTGGCGGCGCGCGCCATGGACGTGCTGGGGCTTTCCCGTCGCAACATCAAGGGCTACACCATGCCCGGCTTCGCCACTAGCAAACGCACCCTGCGCAGCGCCCACACGCTGATGGCGGCGATCGGCTGCGAGGCGCACGAACTCGACATCCGTCCGAGCTGTGAGCAGATGCTGCGTGATCTCGGACATTCCCTGGCCGGCAAGCCTTGGCCCGTCCCGCCATCGCCGGTGTACGACGTGACGTTCGAAAACGTGCAGGCCGGCGAGCGCACCAGTCACCTGTTCCGGCTCGCCAACCATGGCAACGGTTTGGTGGTGGGGACTGGGGACCTGAGCGAATTGGCCCTCGGATGGTCAACTTACGGCGTCGGCGATCACATGTCGCACTACAACGTCAACGCCAGCGTGCCCAAGACGCTGATTCGCCACCTCATCCGCTGGGTCGCCGAAACCGGTCAGCTGGGCGACGACGTCAGTCGCGTCCTGTACGACGTGCTGGAAACGGAAGTCAGCCCCGAACTGGTGCCCGGCGATGACGATGCGGGCCAGCCCAGCCAGCGCACCGAGGAGGTCATCGGCCCGTACGAACTGCACGATTTCTTCCTGTACTACACCACCCGCCTCGGCTATCTGCCCACGAAGGTCGCCTTCCTGGCCTATTGCTGCTGGCACGACGCACGCCGCGGCCACTGGCCTGATATCCCCCCCGATCGGCGTCACACTTACGGCATTGCGGAGATCAAGCAGTGGCTGGCGGTATTTGCGGAGCGCTTCTTCCAACTCAGCCAATTCAAGCGCAGCTGCGTTCCCAACGCTCCCAAGGTCGGTTCCGGCGGTTCCCTCTCACCGCGCGGCGATTACCGCGCCCCCAGCGATGCCGAAGCCACGCTGTGGCTGGAGCAGATACGCGCGATTCCGGACCGGGATTGACGGAACGCGAAGCAAGGCTTCGAAAAAGCCCACCCCATTTATCATCGAAATCATAAGTTATGGGCTTTATAATTCATGCACCACTTGGTACATTTACCAGGAGGAAGTGACGCCATGAATCTGATCAGCATTTTCAACAAGTACCCCGATCAGGCAGCCTGTATCCGACCCCTTGAAGCTGTTCGTTGGGGTGACAATCCTGCCTGCCCCCCACTGCAAGAGCACGAACATTGCCCGCAAAGCCGACTCTGAGCGCGTCGGCCGCTGGAATTGCCATGCGTGCAAGTCCAGCTTCAACGTGCTGTCCGGCACCGTGTTCCAAAAGACGCGCATCGCAATCGGCTTGATGGTGAACGCCAAGAAAAGCCTGTCCAGCTGCCAGCTTGCGCGTGACCTTCGGGTCTCGCAGCCTGCCGCGTGGTACATGCAGCAGCGCATCCGCGTTGCCATGGTGGCGAGCGAACGCGAATTGCTCCAGGGCATCGTCGAGATGGACGAGACCTACCTAGGCGGCAAGCCCCGAAAGGGAAACAAGCGCGAAGACGATAAGCCCGCCAAGAAAGGACGCGGCACCAGCAAGCAAGCCGTGGTTGGCGCTGTTGAACGTGGCGGCCGCGTGTTCGCCAGCACGTCCACCAGCCTTTCGGGTACGGCCGCTGCTGCGCTTCATCAAGGCCAATATCGACCCTGACGGCTCGCTGCTCATCACGGACGAATGGAAGGGTTAACAACGGCGTCCGCAAGCACGTCAAGCACGCGGTCATCAATCATAGCCCAGCCTACGTTGGGCAGCACGCATACCAACACGATTGAGGGCTTCTGGAGCCTGCTCAAGCGGGCCGGGTATGGCCAGCATCACCATTACAGCAAGCTCTACACGTGCTGTACTTGGCTGAGGCGTGTTGGAAATACAACATGCGCAAGAACGGCAACGCCTTCCGTGCCTTCTTGCGGGGGTGCTTCGGATGAACCGGCTCTACTACGGCGACTGCCTGACCGTGATGCAGGAATACATGGGCCTCGGTAGTGTAGACCTTATCTACTTGGACCCGCCCTTCAACAGCAATCGTAACTACAACGCCATTTACAAGGACGAAACGGGACGGGTGCTGCCAGACCAGATCGAGGCGTTTTGCGACCTGTGGACGTTGGACGCGGAACGCCAGCGTGCCATCCAGTCATGCCCGTGCTGATGCGTGATGCTGGCATTGACGATGCGGCGGCGCAGCTGTGGAAACTGTGGCTTCACGCCTTGCGTCACACGCAGCCGCGTCTGCTGGCCTATCTGACGTATATGGCGGAGCGCCTCTTGCAAATGAAACCCATCCTGAAGCCAACTGGTTCGATTTATCTGCACTGCGATCCGACCGCCAGCCACTATATCAAGGCGCTTATGGACGCCATCTTCGGACATGAAAATTTCAGAAACGAAATCGTGTGGAGTTATCGAACTGGTGGAGTGAGCAAGCGATGGTTTGGGCGCAAGCATGATGTCGTCTTGTTTTATACAAAAGGGCGCCTCGAAAAATGCCCGCGAACGGTCAAAGATGACAGGGTTGGCAATTCGCTGGCATGTGGCGGAAAATGAACTCGGCCGTTCAGGGGGGATTCGCCTGTCAATGGGACATCCGGCGTACCCTTCCGCACCCTTGGCGCTTAACCTACCCTCGCCAGACGTTGCAATTGAACCAGACGCCGCATGTTGTAAGCGAGGTTCTTGAGACCTATCCGCGCCCTCGCTCGTACAAGTCCGATACTGCGAACCAGCGTCCCGCCCATGTCGTTTTGCTGCGCGCCGAAGACATGCTCTACCCGTGCTCGAAACCGGCAACGACGCCGGTTGCCCGCTTTCTCCCAAGCATGCAACGGACGGTTACGAGAAGCCTTGCGGTGTATCCGACTTGTCAGGCCCTTGGCTTTCACCTTTGCTTCAATGTCTTTCGACCGGTAGGCGCTATCCGCCCAGACGCCGCGTGCCGTGTTGTCCGACGTCAACAACTCCTCAAGGACCTGGCTGTCGTGGACCGCCGCCGTCGTCACCCGGTAACGCCGGATCAGCTTGTGCCGACGGTCAACGGTGACGTGGTTCTTGTAGCCGTAGTGGCTCTTGCCGTGCTTCTTTGTCCAACGCGCATCCCTGTCCTTTTGCCGACGCTTGGCCGGCTTGTCAGTCCAGGCCTCGGGTAGCTCACCGCGCTTGACGTGCTCGTTTTCGTCACGACGATTGCGTTGAATGGGAACCGCCACAATCGAAGCGTAAGCGTTCAGGGGGTTGCCCTGCCCTTGTCTGTTGCATGACCGCCTTATCATCGGCTAGGGTCACTCGTTCCGCATTCTCCTATTGGCCCTGTTTTCAGGAAATCCCGAATGGCGCCGTCGATACCGCCTGAGCCGCTGTCGCAAACCGATTGGCAGCAAACACCACCGGTCGTACAAGCCCATCTCCTCACCCTGCATCAGCGTCTGGCCCAATTCCAACAGCAAATCGAGCAACTCCAACAGCGCTCGCAACGCACCTCCAAGACCTCCGACAAACCACCCTCGTCGGATTCACCCTTCCACAGACCCACGGACCCTACGGACAAGCCCACGGGCAAACGGGGCGCACGAAAGGGACACCCGGGTTCAGGTCCCAAGTTGCTCCGTCCCACCGAGCGGCGGGCCATCTATCCCGAACCTTGTCCTTGCGGCCAAGGCGTATCCGGCCACGTGGCGCCGTATCACACCCATCAAGTCACGGAGTTGCCACCTGTCGAGATGGCCGTCACGCACTGGGTCTTGCACCAGGGTAGGTGTACGGGCTGCGGCAAGCTGCTCAGAGCCCGCCTCCCCAAGGCGCAGCAAAGCGGCTATGGCCCGCGCCTGACGGCCTTGATTGGCGAACTCAGCGCCATGCAGCGAATCTCCCGGCGTGGCGTGCAGGACTTCTGTCGTTCCGTCCTGGGGGTACCCATCAGCCTGGGTGCGATTCAGCGTCTCATCGACCGCACCTCCCTGGCCATCGCGCCACACGATGAGGCGATTGCCACCTTGGCCCGCCAGGCGCGGGTGGGCTATGTGGATGAGACGCCTTGGTACTGTTGCCATGCCTTGCAGTGGCTCTGGAGCATGGTCACGGATACCGTCACCCTGTACCGTATTCATGCCAAGCGCTCGCAGGAAGCCTTCGGGTCTTTGATAAAGGATTGGCGCGGCATCCTGGTCAGCGACGGCTACGGGGTGTATCAAGGCTGGGGCAACCGTCGTCAGACCTGTCTGGCGCACCTCGTGCGTCGTGCTCGGGAGTTGTCGCAGCGCCGTCAAGCCGCCCTTGCTGATTGCGGCAAGGTGGCCTTGAAGGAACTTCAGCGATTGTGTCAGATGGCTCATGCGCCGCCAAGCGGTGGTCAGTGGCAAGCTTGGTATGCCCGTTTGTGCCGTTTCGTGCGGCGTTATGAGTTGCGCCCTGATGATGCGGGTCGCCTGGTGAGGCACTTACGGCGCGAGCTGGGTTCGCTATGGGTGTTTCTCAATGAGTCGGGAGTTGAGCCGACCCACAACCGGGCGGAGCGCGCCTTACGCTTTGGTGTGTTGTGGCGTCAGGGTTCTTTGGGTACGGCGAGCGCCAAAGGTAACGACTGGGTGCAGCGGAGTCTGTCGCTGCGTCAGACGTGTCGGCAACTGGAGCAATCGAGCTTCTCGGTGTTGGTCGACGCCCTTGAGGCGTTCATGCACGACCGTCCGCCTGATCTCTCCTGGCTACGATGACCCCACTCATTGCTCCACCCGCCGAACGCTTACGACAAGGGCAGGGCAACCCCCTGAACGCTTACACTCCCCGTTCTCCGTGCACGTCGTCCCCGTTGACGTGGACGACCTTCCTGACCACAGAAAGCAGTATGGCTTCGACAACCTCGACTTCCACTTCAACGACCGTGGGTTTCGGTCAGCCGAGCGGTGCGTCGCTCTGCGAGAACTTCCCGATTACCCCATCACCCGCGTCCGCACCGGTCAGTTCCTCGTCAACGAGGACGGCTCCTACACAAACATCTGGGAAGGCGAGATCCGCTTCGATGAGTAGCCGGACGATGGCCGGTACCTCCCGGCCCCACGTCGCGGTGACCGGCGGTGGTTTCTGCGGCTTGGCCGCGGCCTACGAACTGGGCCGGCGTGGCGTCCGCGCCACGGTGCTGGAACGTGACGCCGAAATCGGCGGCCTCGCCGGCAGCTTCATCGCCGGCGGCACGCGGCTCGAACGGTTACCAAAGTATATAATTCCCATTCGTATGCAGGCTTGTCGGCGATGAGAGCCGGGGAACAGCCATGATACCATGAAGAATCATGTGTTTATCAACATCATTCCACGCAACCCAGGGTAAGCGCATATAGCATTATTCGGAAGCGTAATCCGACATTCCACCGCGCTTGCGGGCTTCCTTTTGCGGGCTGGAAGCCCGCGCTCCCAGGGAGGGAACCGTCATATGCGTTTACCCTGCCACGCAACCAGGCGTGACGCTGTGCGCGATAACATGACCATGTTGTGAATAAAGGATCTTGCCTTTCACGCCGCAAGAGACTTCCGGGCCTCTTTCGGGAAAAGACCACCTTGGGGAATATCCTTGAGCCACTCTTCGATAACTTCACGATACGTACAGACCAGATACCGATGGCCTCTGGTCCCAGAAGCCGTATAACATAGCGTTTCCTCATTCACGCTGCGGCTGCCGTGGCCGTGGTCAGGCATTCTTCCCCGTTCCAGCCTTTCCTGAAGGGGGAAGGGGCTTTTGAAACATCCTCTCAAGGGGGTTAACGCATGCGTATCGCGGTGGTGGGTGCCGGCGGTGTCGGCGGCTATTTCGGCGGCCGGTTGGCGCAGGCCGATCACGACGTGACCTTTGTTGCCCGCGGCGAGCACCTGAAAGCCATGCTGCAAGAGGGGCTGCGGGTAGAGAGCATCAACGGCGATTTCGCCGTCTCGTCCGTGCAGGCTACCGACAATCCCGATGACATCGGCGCCGTCGATCTCGTCATTATCGGCGTGAAGGCATGGCAAATCGCCGAGACTGCGGCCCGTCTCAGCCCGATGCTCGGGCTGGATACGTTGGTGCTGCCCTTGCAAAACGGCCTGGAGGCGTCCTCGCAATTGGCGGCGGCCCTGGGTCCGCAGTCCGTGCTGGGCGGCCTGTGCGCCATCTACAGTTTCATCACGGCGCCGGGCTGCGTCCGCCACATGGGCATCGATCCCTCGGTGACGTTCGGCGCCTTGCAGCTGAGCCAGGCGGGTCGGTTGGCTGAGGTTCAGGCCGCTCTGCGGCAGGCCGGCATCACGGCCAACATCGCGTCAGATATCCGCGTGCCGTTATGGGAAAAGTTTTTGGTGTTGCGCTGGGGCGTCGTTGGTGCTGTGTCGCGCGTGCCCGCGGGCGTGCTGCGCCGGTTGCCACAGGCTCGGGACATGATCGATCAGGCCAGCCACGAAGTGTTGGCTGTCGCCAAGACGCAAGGCATTGACATGCCGGCGGATGCCCTGCCACGCAGCAGCGCTTTGCTGAATAGTTTGCCTGCCGGCGCCACCACCTCGCTGCAGCGCGACGTTATGGAGGGCCGCCCCTCGGAACTGGACGCGCAGGCCGGGGCGCTGGTGCGCCTGGGTGAGCAGGTCGGTGTCGCCACGCCGTTGCACGCCTTCATTTACCACAGCCTGCTGCCGATGGAGATGCAAGCGCGCGGGGAAATTGGCGGAGCGAATTGAAAACAGTCACCGCCGCTCGCTGCTCCGTATCTCTCGCGTGGCGTCCATGATTCCGGGCAATACCAGCACCGACACCGACAGCACCATAATCCCCGTCAGCGCAAATATCCGTATGGCAAAGACTGGACTGACGTTGTCTGCTACCGCGCCGATCAGCAGCGACCCCACCGGGCCGGCGCCGATGGCCAAGCTGATGACACCGAGCGCCCGACCGCGCATCTCGTCCTTGGCGAGGATCAGGACCAGCGCCGATTGCATGGTGGCGAAGCCGGCCATGCCCAACCCCAGCAGAAACAGTATCGGGAACGATACGACGTACCACTGCGACACCGAGAAGGCGAACAGCGCCAGCAGCGACAGGAGCGAGCCGCCCACGTAGACGCGCCCGTGATACCGCAACCCGACCGCCAGGGCAATGAGCGAAGCGCCGACCGACGACCCCAGCCCCTCCGCTGCCTGTAAGGTGCCGATTAACGTCGGGCCGACGTGCAGCACGTCGCGCGCCACCACCGTTACCAACGGCACATAGGGGAACATCAGCAGGTTGATGATGAGGGTGACGAGCACCGTGGCCAGGATGACGGGATTGCTGCGCACGTACGCGATGCCCTCGAGGAGATTGCGCAATACTGGCTGCCGTGCTGTGGCGCGAGGCTGCCCGGCGCCGGCGGGGAAGGGCAGCAAAAACACGTAGCTCAACGCATAGCACACCGCCACCGCGACGGAACCGCCCGCCACGCCCGTCAGCCCGATGAGCACCCCGGCCACGCCCGGCCCGACCATGCGACTGCCGTTCATGCCGATCGCGTCCAACGCAATGGCGTTGGTCACCCCAGTCGGCCCAACCAGATCGAAGATCGCCGCCCGACGTGCCGGGAAGCTCAGCGCCCAGCACGCCCCGGTGACCATCACGGCGACATAGGCGTGCCACACCCGCACGGTGTCGGTCAGCATCAGGAAGGCGAGGGCGCAACTCGCCAGCACCGAGATGGCTTGGGTGATCGTCATCAAGCGGCGGCGGTCGACCCTGTCTACCAGTATGCCGCCGACCAGACCCAGCAGCAGCGTGGGCAGCATGCTGAAGAAGCCCACCAGCGATACCAGCCACGGCGAGTCCGTCAGATCGAGGATCATCCAGGCGAGCAGCGGCACTTGCATCCAGCGCGAGGTGTAGGAAAAGAAGTTGGCCAGCCACAGGGAAGGGTAGTGACGGTGTCGGAACGCCCGGAACGGGCCAGAGGGATACGGCTCGGAGGTCATTGAATCCCCGGGCGGCCAGGGGTTGTGTGGCGAGTGACAGGCTTCCGGCAGTGTAGGTCCGGCCCCGGAGCGGTGTCAAGGCGGGACGCGGATTGAGGCGGAGGCCTGCGGATGTGATAAATTACCCCGGCTTGGCAACCTGGACTTGGCGTGGCGAGACCTGGGAGGAGTTCTGCGATGGCCGATTGGTATGAGAAGCGCACCCTCGGCAGCCTGCCCGACAGCATGGCGCGTAAGCTGCCGCACCGGGAAGCGTTGGTTTTCGAGACGCGGCGGTTCACCTTTGCCGAGGTGGCGGCGGAGGTCGACCGCGCCGCCAAGGCATTGATAGCCCTCGGCGTGCGTCCGGGGGACCACGTCTGCCTGTGGCTCAACAACTGCGACGCCTGGATCTTCATCCTATACGGCTTGGCGAAGATCGGCGCCGTGCAGGTTCCGGTCAACACCCGCTTCCGCACCCGCGACCTGGCGTACGTGCTGCATCAATCCGACAGCGTCATGCTGATTACCCATGAGGTCTCTGGCCCCGTCGATTATCTCGACATGGTGCGGCAGGTTGTCAGGTTGCCGGCCGAGGGGGCGGAGGCGTCGGACCTCGATTATCCCCAACTGAAGCGCGTGGTGATTGTTGCTGATGACGCGCATGCCGGCACCACCGCTTGGCACGCCGCCCTGCAAGCTGGCGCCGCCGTAACGGACGGGGCGTTACGCCAACGCGCCGAGGCTGTGGACTGCGACACCCCGGCGCTCATCATGTACACGTCGGGAACCACCGGCTTTCCCAAGGGCGTCGTGCATACGCACAACTTGGTACGCAACGTCGAGGAACGGGCCTACCGCCTGGCGGTGACGCCGCGCGACGTGATTCTCAACTACCTGCCGCTGTTCCACGCCTTCGGCTATTCCGAGGGTGCCCTGACGTCCATGCTCACCGACGCCAAACAGGTCGTCACGCCAACTTTCGATGCGTCCGCCTGCCTCGATCTGATCGAGCGCGAGGGCGTCACGTTGATGCACGGCTTCGAGACCCACATGAAGGAGCTCAGCGACGCCCAAGAGCGTCAGCCCCGTGACCTGAGGACGTTGCGTACCGGCCTGTTTGCCGCCGGCATGCACAGCGCCACCCCGATATGCCGGCGCGGCGCTCGACTGCTGGCGCCGTTCAAGGCCATCTCCGGCTACGGCATGACCGAGGTGTGGATCGGCGCCGCCCTCGGCGCTCTGGACGACGACGAGCCGCGCCGTACTGAATCGTCCGGCTACCCGGCGCCCGGCTACGACATGCGCATCGTCGATCCCGATTCCGGCGCCGAGCTCGGCCCCAACGTCCCCGGCGAGTTGCAAGTGCGCGGCTACTGTCTCATGCTCGGCTATTACAACAAGCCCCAGGAAACGGCGGACTGTTACACCGCGGACGGCTGGTTCAAAACCGGCGACACCGCCTGCTGGCGCGATGACGGCTACCTTCGCTTTCTGGGGCGATACAAAGACATGCTCAAGGTGGGTGGTGAGAACGTCGATCCGATGGAGGTCGAGGGGCTGCTCCTGGAGCATCCCGGCATCAAGCAGGTGGCGGTCGTGGGTCTCGCCGACGACCGGCTCACCGAGGCGCCTGTTGCCTTCGTGCAACTCGCTGCAGAGCGCGTGCTCAAAGCCGACGCGGTCATCGACTACTGCCGCGGTAAGCTGGCGAGCTTCAAACTGCCGCGCCACGTCGTGTTTGTCGATGATTTCCCGATGACGGCGTCGGGCAAGATTCGCAAGATCGAACTGCGTGATCAGGCTCAACAACTCCTAGGCGACAGCGGGACCTGAATAGCCGGTCTCACGCCGACGGGGGTTCCAACAGAGCGTTGACCTCGGCGACTTCCTCAGCGCTCAGCGTCCACTCGGCGGCCTTGACGTTGGTCAGCATGTGTTCCAACCGTGTGGCGCCGGTGATCACGGAGCACACCTGCGGCTGCGCCAGCAGCCACGCCTGCGCCAATTCGTTCAACCCGTGTCCGCGAGCTTCGACCCAGGATCGCAGGCGTTCTACCGTATCGTAATACACGTCCTTCATGTATTTCTGCACCTGCGGACTGAATTCGCCCCGTGATCCCGCCGGCGCCGGTTCGCCGCGTTGGTATTTGCCGGTCAGAAAGCCGCCGGCCAGCGGATAGTAGGGCACGAAGCCGACGTTGTGGGCCTGGCAGTAGGGTAGCACCTCGCGTTCGACGTAGCGTTCCAGCATCTGGTATTCGGACTGAATAGCCACGAAGGTCGACCAGCCGCGCAACTCGGCGACGGCGTTGGCCCTGGCCATCTGCCAAGCGGCGAAGTCCGAGCAACCGATGTATCGCACCTTGCCCATGCGCACCAAGTCGTCCAGCCCGCGCAGTGTCTCCTCAACCGGGGTCTGCGGGTCCCAGCGGTGCACGTAATACAGGTCGATGTAGTCGTTCTTCAACCGCTTCAGGCTCTTTTCCACCTGGTTCATCATGTGATAGCGCGACGCGCCGCGGTCGTTGGTGCCGTCGCCGGTGGCGATGACGAATTTGGTGGCAACCACGAACTTGTCCCAACGGCCCTTGAGCGCCTTGCCAAGGGTCTTTTCCGATTTGCCCCTGGCCCGCCTTCCGCCATGCGCCGGATAGATGTCCGCCGAGTCAATGAAGTTGATGCCCACGTCCTGCGCCGCATCTATCACCCGGTCGACCTCGTTTTGCGGCAGTATCTTTTCGCCGAAACGGTTGGTGCCCAACCCGATGACCGATACCCGCACACCGGCCGGACCTAGTTGTCGGTATTCCATGACGCCTCTTTCTGCTCACGTAGTTGACTACATTTCGTCGGTCTGCTTACTTCGCTCCCGTCGCATGCGCCCAGTGCTGAATCCGCTGTCGCCACGTCGCCGAGGTCGATACGGCTCAATCCCCGAACTCGTACGGCGTGCGTCACGTAAAATGAAGCATCCGGTTCGAAGCCGTGCCCTAAACCTTCCTGCTTGAAAGGGGTCGAGCCGGAACGCAAGTCATCCTGCTCCCTTGCATTCAGAATTTCTTCGGCAACCCTGCTGACGACGTCTCGGAACGTTTCATGCTCATAGCTTGGTGTCACGATTTCCAGCACTCCCTGGTCGAACGCTATGCGAGACTGCCGATGGTCGCCGCCGTCGGCCAGGGCCCTCGTAGGTTTCCCAACTGACACCATCCATCAGAACCGGCTGGATCACGCAGACCGGCTGGATCACGGTCGCCCATAAGGTCCTCCAAAAGTGAGGATGCCGGGCGTCCTGGACACCCATCAACGGAAGCGATAGGGTAGGGTAAGATATCAACTCGCACAAGCCAAAGACGGGAGACCTTATACCATGGCCAATCGTGACGACATCAAGCAGCGTATCCACCGGGGCGACGTGCTCATCGGTGTTTCCGTCCCCGTGACCGCAAGCAAGAGTCAGCTCGAAGGTATCCTCGGCAAGGACGACTATGCCTTTGTCTCCACCGACAGCCAGCACTCGGCCTTCAACGAAGAGACCCTGGTGCGATTCTGCGCGTATGCCGACGAGCTCGGCGTGCCCGTGCAGTTCCGCATCAAGCACACCTACCATAGTTATCTTGTCGGAAACGTCCTCGACCTCGGTCCGGCGGGCATCGAAGTACCGCAGGTCGAAGAGGAGGCCACCGTCGAGGAAGCCCTTAAGTATTTCTACTATCCGCAGCAGGGGAAACGCAGTTGGGGCGGCGTGGCGCGTTGGAAAATCAATAGCAACGACGACCGCCTGGCCTACGCCGATTGGTGGAACACACACGGCTGGTTGTGCCTGCAGATGGAATCCATCCAGGCCGTCAGCAACGCCCGCCACCTCGCCAAGCCCGGCGTAGACTGCCTGACCTGGGGGCCAAACGATCTGCGCTACGACATCGAAGCGCATCCACAGCACCCGTTCCGCACCGTCGACGCTTGCGTGCAGCACGTCCTCAAGCAACTCGAAGGCAGCACCACGCGCGTCTCCTTCCGCAGCTACGATCCTGCCCTGCGCAACAAATACCTCGACATGGGCGTCGCCATTCTGATGGAGAGCCCCAAGCCATAGCGGGCGCACCACTGGCACCGTCGTCGGATGGGGCCAAGTCACAGGCAAGTTTGTGAAATCGGGTGGAATCAGTCGTGCTCGGCGAAAAAGGCTAGCAGTTCCGCCGCGGTTTCCTGCGGGCGTTCTTCGGGGAGGAAATGGCCGCAGTCGATGCCCTTGCCGCGAACGTTGTGGGCACGCTCCCGCCAGGTGTCGAGCATGTTGAGCTTGGCGCCGGTTTGCCAACCGGGGCGCTTCGCCATGTTGGCGCCCCAGAGCACCAGAACCGGGCAATCGAGCTTGCGGCCGCGATCGGCGTCATCGTGTTCCAGGTCAAGTACGATGGCCCGGTAATCCCCACAGGTGGCGCGGATTGTTTCGGGGTCGTCGAAGCAGCGCAGGTATTCGGCGTAGGCTTCGGGCGTGATGGCGCCGGCCACGTCGGTCCACTGTCCCAGCAGAAAATCCAGGTACACCTTGGCGCTGTTGCCGATCAGCGTTTCTGGCAGCGGCGACGGCTGGCGCATCAGGTTCCAGTGAAACCACGAATACGCCATCTGACTGTCCATGGCTTCGAAGGCCGCCTGCGACGGCACGACGTCGAGCGAGGTGAGGCTGCGCACGCGCCCCGGATGGTCCAGCGCCAGACGGTGACCGACCCGCGCGCCGCGGTCGTGTCCGACGAGGTGGAAGGCGTCGAAACCCAGGGCCGCCATCACCTCGACCTGATCCTGCGCCATGCTGCGTTTGCAATACACGCTGTGGTCGCCCGCCGCGGCCGGCGGTTTATCGCTGTCGCCGTAACCCCGCAGGTCGGGCACCACGATGGTGTGCCGTGCGACCAACAAGGGCGCCGCTTTGTGCCATTCGACGTGGGTCTGCGGATAGCCGTGCAACAGCAGGACCGGCGGCCCGCTGCCGCCATGCAACACGTGGATGCCCACGCCGTTCACCGTCAGGCGGGTCCGGGTAAAGCTGTCAAACATCGGTCATTGCTCCTGGAGATTCAGGGGGAGGTGATGTGGTAGGGATGGATAGCGTCCCTTGCTCCCCTTGGCGGAGAACAAGGGAGCGTGTTGCGGTAGGAATTAGTTCCGCTGATAAATCTGCAGCCGGTGCCGGTTCGTCTCCGCGACGTACAGCCGATTGTCCGCGTCTGTCTTGACCGAAACCGGTCCCCAGAAGTAGGGCTCGATCTGCGAAGAAATTTGGTAGGGCGTTTCGAGGTGCGGCGGTAGAGACGGCGTCAAGTCGGCTATCTCCCGCGTTTCTTTCTCGTCGGGGTTGACCGCAAAGAACTCCGCGGCCCACTTCGATAGCGTCGCCTGGCCCCGCAGCAGTTGCTGGAAACTACCGTCCGGTCCCAGCACCTGTATTCGTTCGTTGCCCCAGTCCGCCACGTAGATGTTGCCGTCCGCGTCCACCGCCACGCCGGAGGGTCGGCTGAGTTGGCCGTCGCCGTCACCCGAGTTGCCAAACGACGACACGAACGTCCCGTCGCCGGTAAATTTCTGGATACGGTCGTTCCGCCAATCGGCCACGTATACGTGGCCGTCTGCGGCGCATAGCCCCCACGGCATGTTGAACTGCCCGTTGCCGGCGCCCTTCTCGCCCCACTGGCCCACGTACTGACCGTCTTTCGTGAACTTCTGGATGCGGTGATTATTCTGGTCCGCGATATACACGTTGTCGTCGGCGTCAATGGCAATGCCGGCTGGCCCGTTCACTTGTCCGTCGCCGCTGCCCATCGCGCCCCACTTGCCCAGGAAAGTCCCGGAGGTGTCGAAAATCGATATCCGGTGGAGATGCTCGTCCGTGACGTACAGTCGCTCCTGGCTGTCCAACGCCATTGCTACTGGCAGTCCAAACTGGCCGTCACCGTCTCCAAACCCGTTGCCGAACTCGCCCAGGTATTCCTCATCGAGATTGCAAATGCCGATCCGAATGGCCGCCGCCCGCGCCGGGTCGCAGCGGTTCAGCACGAAGATACGACCGTCACGGCTCACCACCACGTCGTGCGGGTTGGCAAAACCGCGACCGTTATCGCCGTTGTTCACGATGCCGATGGTCTTGAGGTATGCCATCGTCACGCCCTGCATCACGCCTTGCGTACTCACGCCTCAACCTCCCTCTTGATATAAAAAACGGGCGGGCTGTAAAAATCAAGGCCCGCCCGCTACACGTCATTACGCCAACTGATACTCCCGGGTCGAGGCGATGACCCGCAGCACGTTGCTGACCCGCTGCTCAGCGGCGTCACCCGGCTGATGCCCGCTGAGGTTCAGCGCACCGCCGCCCGCCGCGGCGAAGTCCACCAGCGCCGTGCGTGTGTCGTCCTCAACCGCTACTGGCCCCAGCAAATCCAGGCATTCGTCGACAAGCTGCTCAGGTGTCAGCACACCGCCGTTCTCGGCGGCCAGACGGTCGATGATGGCCCGCACACCCGGTTTGTCCAGGTTGCTCAGCTCATGCGCCACGAAGTTGACCCGCTCGACCAGCGAGCCGCTGTCGATCCACTCCATGCCTTCGTGCCAGCCTTCGACGGACGGCGGCTGCAACAGGCCCTGCCCCATGAAGAAGCCCTGATAGGCCAGTTGGTGCACGCCCAGCGTCGGGGCGCGGTAACTGCCGGCCTGTCGGATGGCGCCCACCAGAAGCTCCACGGGCCCCTTCACCCGCGCATAGCGTGCCTCTTCGGACATGAAATAATCCGACAGGAACAGCGTCCGCAGCACTGCGCGAATCTCGTAGCTGGAGTCGAAGTACGACTGCATCATCGCCTCGATCACCTGCTCGCCATCGCCATCCACCTCATCGGCGGCGAAGAACTGGAACAGCCGGGTGCTAACGAAACGCGCCGTTGCCTGCTGACGGGCGATGATGCCGATGATGTCCTCACCGTTGAAATTGCCTGTCTCGCCCAGGAACGTCTTCTCACCTTCGTCGTGGTCCCAGTCGCGGTACTGGAAGTGCCAAGCGATACGGCTGTACGGCCAGATCGAATCCTTGCTGGCGCGCACCGCCATATACTCGGCATTGCCCAGCGTCCAGCCGGTGAAAGCGCGGGAGCACTCCTTGATGTCATCTTCCGTGTAGTTGCCGATGCCCATGGAGAATAGTTCGAGCAATTCACGCCCGTAGTTCTCGTTAATGGCGCCATTGTGGTTATCGGTGTTGTCCAGCCACAACAGCATCGCCGGGTCTTTGGACAACTCCACCAGCAGGTTGTCGAAACGCCCCAGGCCGTGGTTCCGGAACATGTCGATCTGATTGAGCAGGGCTCGCGCCTGATTCAGCTTGCTGTAGCCGGTGGCGAACAGCCCATGCCAAAACAGGGCGATCTTTTCTTCCAGCGGGCACTTGGTCGTGATCATGCGATACAGCCAATTGGCGCCCGCGCCGTCCAACTGCCGCAGTTCGGATTGATCCACGTGGTAGCGCCGGATGATGTCATCAGGCATCACCTCCGGGTCGCCGGGATTGAGCAGTTCGTCCACCGTTGCCGTGTAGCCCTGCTCGGCGTATGCCTCGAGCTCGTCCCGCGTGGCACCAAAGCCGGCGCGACGCATCAGGTGGGCCAAAAGCGCAAACTCCTGATTACTCATGTTCCTGTCTCCTTATTTCGTGCATCGGCGGATTGGCCGTCTGGGAGGGCTTCTTACGCAGCCGCCGGTTTGAGGAAATCGAACTGCTCGAAACGACCGTTGACGATCGGCGCGGATTCCAGCCCCATCCACTGCTCCAACAGGGTGGCGTAGGTGCAGCGAAAATCGTTATTGAAATGCAGATCGCCTTCGAGTTGGTCTTTTTCTTCCAGGGAGGGATACTCGCCGTACATGCCGCCCCGAATCGAGTCGCCGATGACGAACGCCACGCCGCCAGAGCCGTGGTCGCTGCCGGAACCGTTGTCCTTCACGCGCCGCCCGAACTCCGAGAAAATGTAAATCACGGTGTCGTCAAGGCGATTGTGCAGCTTCAGGTCGTCCATGAAGCTTCCCACCGCGCTGTCGACGTGTTCCCACAACTGGGCGTGCGTCGGTAGCTCGCCGGAATGCGTGTCGAAGCTGGCGTGCGTGGTGTAATAAATGCGGGTGCCGATGTCGGCGAGGAGTACCTGGGCGATGGCCTTGAGGTTATGCGCCACGGGATTGTCGGGATAGTTGACCGTGGAGGCATACTGGGCCGGCGCCCGGCGAAGAATGTCGGCGCCCTTGAGCACGTCGGCGCCCGTCTGCCCGAGGTAATCGAAGACAACGTCCCGGCCGGCCGCACCGCCGTACATCTTGGTGAAGGTCGCCAAGGCGGATTGCTTGAGTGCTTCGTCCTGCAGATCCGGGAACAGGCCGTAGGTATCGAGGTTGCCGACCGACGCCACCGGAACGCCCCGCAGGCCCAATGCCCGTGGCAGGCCGCGACCGAAGTTGATACCCGTCAGTACGTTCTCAGACTTGGGATCGAGCTCGCGAATGACGCGACCCAGCCAGCCCTCGGTGCCAATTTTGGCGGGCTCGGCGGTGTGCCAGATGTCCAGGGAACGGAAGTGGGAACGATTGGGGTTGGGATAGCCGGTGCCGTTGATGATGGCGACTTTGCCTTCGTCCCACAAATTCTTGATGGCGCCCATGCTGGGGTGAAATCCGAAGTGATCGTTAATGGGCAGGACGGCGTCGGGAGCGATGTGAACGGTGGGTCGGAAATCGTAATAAAGACCATTGCTGTATGGTACTACGGTGTCGAGGCAGTCATTGCCGCCGCTAAGCTGTATCACCACCAGCTTTTTGTCGCGCTGAGAAACCATCATCTTCTCCTTTCCGGGGTTGTTCGCAAACGGGTCGTCAAGATGACCGGGTGCCGAGAGTATAACCGAATAACGTGGTTCGTTCCTGAGGCGCTCTTGTGTCGATATAACATATATCCACTAACGAGTACAGGTCATTTGCCAGCGGGTTTGCGGGGCCGTTTTTATGACGCCCGCGCCATCTGTAGACAGCGTTCGTGCCAGAATCGAGACCACGCCTCGTATTGTCCCAAATCTGGCTGATACCCGTCGTGATATGCCATCGCAATGCCGCACTGCTGACCGGCGACGTCGAACACCGTCAATGCCACACGCGCCAACTGCCCGCGGTATTGCTCGCGTCGGTCCGCCTCGATGAACTTGGCGTCGGCTAACGAAAACAGCCCCGCCTCGTTCATGGGCGCCAGAACGCGCTCCCGCAAGTCTTCACTTGCCATGTCCTGGCCGAATACGTAGAGACTCAGCCGCCCGGGGTCGAAGGCAATCACCTTCGCGTGGTCCAGCAGCCAATCAAAGTCATGCTTGCCTAACGCCATACCAGACTCTCCTTCATCGACTTTCAGGATGCTCACAAGGTTCGGATTCATGGGTTAGCATCGGTGCGTCTCCCTACCGCCGTCCTAAGGCATTTGTGTCGGCTCGAACAGCGCCGTGATGGTTGCGGAGTTGGGAGGCATGGCGACACCGGCTTCGGTGATGATACCGTGGATGTAGGGGGCTGGCGTCACGTCGAAAGCGGGGTTGGCGACTTCGACGTCGGCAGCGGCGATGCGTTGGCTGCCGACGAGGCGGACTTCGTCGCCATGGCGTTGTTCGATAGGGATAGCGGCACCGGTGGCGAGGGAGCGGTCGATGGTGGAGAGGGGCGCGGCGACGTAGAAGGGCAAGGCGTGCTCCTTGGCGAGGACGGCAAGGCCGTAGGTGCCGATTTTGTTGGCGGTGTCGCCATTGGCGGCGATGCGGTCGGCGCCGACGAGAACCAGATCGATCTTGCCTTCCCGCATGAAGTACCCGGCCATATTGTCGGTGATGAGCGTGACCGGGATGTCGTCCTGCTGCAGTTCCCACGTGGTGAGGCGGGCGCCTTGCAAAAAGGGTCGGGTTTCGTCAGCAAAAACCTGGATGTGCCGGTCGGCGAAGTGCGCGGCGCGTATCACGCCCAGGGCGGTGCCGTAGCCGGCTGTGGCCAGGGCACCGGCGTTGCAGTGGGTCAGAATCGTGCTTTGAGGCGGCACCAGTGGCAGGCCGTGCTCGCCGATACGGCGATTGATATCGATGTCTTGCCGCCACAGGCGGTGAGCCTCCAACGTGAGCGCCTCCTGTAGTCGTCGCAAGGAACCGTCGAGATACGGCTTGGCGCAGGCGCGCATGCGTTCGATGGCCCAGAACAGGTTGACGGCGGTTGGCCGGGTTTGCGCCATGCGTTGGCAGATGGAGTCAAACTGGGTCTCGATGTCGCTTTCAGACTCGTGCGACACCTGCCGCATGCCCAGCGCGATGCCTGCCGCCGCCGTTACCCCAATGGCCGGGGCGCCGCGCACTATCATCGTACGGATGGCCTCCGCGACGTCCTCAACCGTGCGGCACGTGACGTACGCTTCAGAGGTCGGCAACTTACGCTGGTCGAGCAGCCGTACGGCGTCCTCAAGAATTTCGATCGTGCGGATGAGCGATTCCATCACAGACCTTTAGGTGGAGGAGTGGGGGATACCAAGACAGCGGCGACTTTCGGCAGGGTAACCCCCCAATATGGATGAGCTTGTGGCGGCTTTTTGGCCGGATTGTAGCCTGATCTGGGAACGGCGTACGCGCAGCGCCTGGACAGGAAGGCCAAGCAGGAGGCGTTGGCGGCCCCGTCAACCGGCGGCGCGTAAAACGCAGCCGGAGGTCTTGAGCGTGCACGCCATCAAGGCGTCCCATTCTGGCGCTGGGCTGCACGCGCACGCGCAGCAAAACACCTTTGAGAGTCGCGGTGAGTATTGGCGCGTGTGGAATCGCTGCCATGCCGCCGAGCCCCTATTTGAGACCCCGGCCAAGCTCTTGCGAACGTTCGGTGGCGCGGCGCACGGCTGCCATCATCAGCCCTCGTAAGCCACCGTCTTCCAGCGCCTGCATGCCGGCGATGGTGGTGCCGGCGGGGGAGGTCACCATGTCCTTGAGCTCACCGGGATGCTTTTCGGTTTCGAGGACCATCTTGGCGGCGCCCAAGACGGTTTGCGCGGCCAGCATAGTGGAAGTCGGGCGGTCCAGGCCCATCAGGACACCGCCGTCGGAAAGGCCCTCAATGAGAGCAAAAACGAACGCTGGACCGCTGCCGCTCAGGCCGGTGACGGTGTCCATCATGCCGTCGCTTACGACCGTGGCGCGGCCGACGACGTTGAAGATACGTTCCACCAGGGCGATGTCCGCTGGAGTGGCCGCGGCGCTGGGTGAAATACCTGTGGCGCCAGCCAAAACCAGGGCCGGCGTGTTCGGCATGACCCGCACGACACGGCTGTCGTCAGCCAAGGCATTTTGCAGGGTGGACAGGGGGACGCCGGCGGCGATTGAGACGATCAGCTTGTCCCGGTTGACCTCCGGCGTGATGGATTCCAGCAATGCCGGCACGGTTTGCGGTTTCACGGCCAGGAAAATGACTTGGCTGTCGCGCACCGCCTGCGGATTATCGTCGGAGGTGCAAATACCGTATGCCTCGCGCAGATAGTCGCATCGCTCCCGGATGACGTCGGTGGCCACGAGGTGCCGGGGATTCACGGCCAAGCCGGTGAGCAAGCCCTTAATAAGGGCCTCGGCCATATTACCGCCGCCGAGAAAGGCAAAGCGCAGATTTTCGATCATGATTTCCCCCTGGCTCATCAGTGACGCTCCGGGCGCGGGCCAAAAATGGCTGTCCCGAGTCGCACGAGGGTCGCGCCCTCTTCGATGGCCACCTCATAGTCTGCCGTCATGCCCATGGACAATTCGTCGAACGCCATGCCGTCGTAGCCCTCTTGGGCCAGGCGATTGCGCAACTGGCGTAACTGGCGGAAAAAGGGTCTGGCCTCATGTGGCTGCGACGTGGGTGGCGGAATGGTCATCAAACCTCGCACCTGAATATGCGGCAAGGCGGCGAGTTGCCTGATGTCGTTCAGAAGGCCCGCCGTCGTCCAGCCGCTCTTGCTCGTCTCGCCGCCAACGTTCACCTCCAGCAGCACCGATAGCCGGCGTCCAAGACGCTCGGCGCGGCGGTTGATTTCCTCGGCGAGTTCGAGGCGATCAAGCGAATGCATCATGTCGAACAGGTCGAAGACGTACCGCACTTTGTTACGTTGCAAAGGGCCGATCAGGTGCCACTCGACACCGGCCGCCTGCCCGAGCTGACCCAACTTCTGCCGCGTTTCCTGGAGATAATTTTCCCCCAGGATGGTTACCCCTGCGGAAATGGCAGCGCGAATGCGAGCGGCATCCACCGTTTTGCTGGCGGCAACCAGGCGCACGGACATCGGGTCGCGGCCAGCCCGTTCGGCCGCCTGTCGCATGCGTGTGCGCACGCGTCTGACATTGGCGGCGATGGACAGAACTTTATCGGTATCGGATGCCTTGACCGGCGTCATAACGATTCCTAGAGGTGACGATGGCAACAACGACGTGGACGCAAGGCGCTTGGTATAGCAAGGCACCCGGTAAAGCGCAATCACTTTTCCCCGATCACCGTAGAGGGGGTCGGCTCGCCGTTATGCTGGATGCCGATAACGGCCATGCCGCGTCCGGCCGTCGGTCCCTCGGCACGGTGGGAATGAAAGTGTTGGTGATGGCACTTCGTACACGGTGACACGGTCTCAATCTGGGTCGGCGGTACCCCTTCGGCCAGGAGTTGGCCTTCATTGGCAGCCGTGAGGCTCATCGTCCAAGGCCGGGCCGCATCTCTGGGCCGCTTGCTGGGTTTGATGAACCGTTGCCAATCGGGGAAACCTTCCTGGAAGGGACGTACTGCGTGGTCATCCAAGTCATAGCAGCATGCGCCTATGGCCGGGCCAAGCAAAGCGTGCAATTGAGCTGGGGCGACGCCAAATTGCCGTTTGATGACGCCGAGCGCAGCACGAATAACGAGGTGGAAAGTTCCCATACGGCCGGCATGCACGAGCGCAACAAGTGGGGTATGCAAGGCGTAAAGCACGATGGGGAGGCAGTCGGCGACGAGAACGCCCAGGGCTGTGTTGGGCAGCGTTGTCACCAGCGCATCGGCCTCGACATCGGCGAGGCCGTTTTGCAACGCCGCAGAATCAACAACGCACATCCTGTTTCCGTGGACCTGACGCACCGTGTGGAGCGCTGACCCTTCCAGACCCAGCGCCTTCAACAGCGCTTCGCGATGTCGGCTTACAACGTAGTGCGGGTCCCGGTCGTAACTGAGATTGAAGCCGTCCGTCGCAGAGTCGGTCCAGCGTGTGGTAAAGGCGCATCGGAGCCAAGCATGACCTTGTATGGCAGCCGGTATCAAGTACGCGACTTCGGGCGTGCGACACCACAGCAGGCGTCCTTCCGAAACGACCTGCATGGCCTCTCTCCGTGTGCGGCTGGATAGGTTAACGGACTTTGCGGCGCACAAAGGCGGGAATGTCCAAGCGTCGTCCGCCGGGTTCAGTGGCAGGGGGCGCGACCTCTTTGGGACCTTGCGACCGCTGACGACGTTCCTGCCCTCCGTCGAGGCCGTGCATGTCCTGATTGCCGCGCCCCGTCGGCCGCAGCGCCCGCGCATCGGCGTCCCGATGATGAAAGCCGGTGGCAATAACCGTCACGCGCAATTCGTCTTCCAGTTTCTCGTCGGTCACGGCGCCGAAAATGATGTGCGCCTCTTCGTGGACCGCTTCGCGGATAATCGACGCCGCGTCGTGGACTTCATGGAGGGCAATGTCATAGCCGCCGGTGACGTTCAACAAAATGCCGCGTGCCCCGTCAATCGAAGAATCCTCGAGCAGCGGACTGGAGACAGCCAGGTGCGCCGCCTCAATGGCCCGCTTGTCGCCATGTCCGACGCCGGTTCCCATAACGGCCAGACCCATACCGCTCATGATGGTCTGAACGTCGGCGAAATCCAGGTTGATCAGGCCGGGCGCGACGATCAGATTTGCAATGCCCTCCACTGCTTGGCGCAGCACGTTGTCCGCCACTTTGAAAGCGTCGCGCAGTGAGGTGCCGCGACCCACGACCTGCAGCAACCGCTGGTTGGGAATGGTGATCAGTGTGTCTGCCGTGTTGCGCAGTGCGCGCACGCCTTCCTCGGCCTGTGTTTTGCGCGTCTTGCCCTCGAAATCAAATGGTTTGGTGATGACCGCGACGGTCAAGCAACCCAGTTCCTTGGCAATTTTGGCGATGACCGGCGCCGCGCCCGTGCCGGTGCCGCCGCCCATGCCGGCGGTAATAAATACCATGTCGGTGCCGGCCAGATGGTCGCTGATTTCCTGCTGGCTTTCCTCTGCGGAACGGCGCCCGACTTCGGGATTTGCGCCAGCGCCTAAGCCCTTGGTCAGTTCCGATCCGATCGGCAGCTTGGTCGGTGCCAAGGTGGCCTCGAGCGCCTGCAGATCGGTATTCGCGGTAATGAATTCAACGCCCCCACTGCGCTCCTCGATCATGTTGTCTATGGCGTTGCCGCCCGCACCGCCCACGCCGACAACCTTAATCGTCGTTACGCCGTTATCTGCACGGCCGGCAAGGTGAATACGGTTATTTTCTTCCCCAGACACATCGGCCAACGACAGATGGTTTTCCATCTCTCCGCCCCTCTGTTTATGAAACGAAGTCAGTGAACCAATCGCGCATGCGATGGTAGAACCTGCTGAACAAACCCTGCCCCGCGAACTGATGTAAACGACCCTGATGCTGTTTGGCTGCAAATAACAACAAGCCTGCGCCAGTGGCATGCACGGGGTTCTTGACAATTTCTGACAGCCCTTCGATGCCGCTGGGAATGCCCCGCCGAACAGGCACCTGAAACACCACCTCCTCGGCCAATTCCACCATGCCCTCCAGCGACGCCGTCCCACCCGTCAGAACGACGTGCGAGATCATGTCGGTAGTGTAATCGTTGTCATTGATCTCGCTCAGAACCATCTGAAAAATCTCCTCAGCCCGCGGTTCGATGATCTCGCAGAGGTCGAGCCGCCGTATGCGCTCAGGCTCGTAATTGCCGCTGAAACTGACCTCCACCACGTCGTGGTCATTGACGAGCTCGCGGTATGCGCAGCCGTGGGCTTTCTTGATCTGTTCGGCATCCGGCACGGAAATATCCAGCCCGATAGCCAAGTCCTTGGTAATGTGTGTGCCGCCGATGCCCAGAACCTTTGTGAATTGCAAGCTGCCGTCTGAAAGCAGCGCGATGTTTGTGCTACCACCGCCGATGTCGATGAGCAGCACCTCCGCGTCGCGCTCATCGGCATTCAAGGTCGCCTCACTGACGGCTAGCTGCTCCAGCACAATGTCCTCGACTTCGAATCCCGCCATGTTGACACATTTGATAACGTTGTTGGCCGCAGCCACGGTGACGGTGACAATATGGACTTTCGCCTCCAGGCGGGTAGCGGACATGCCGAGAGGTGGTGCCAGAATGCCATCTTGGTCGTCCACGATGAACTCTTGCGGCAAGACGTGAATGATCTCGCGATCCTCCGGCAGTGCTACGACCCGTGCCGCCTCGATGACCCGATCGATCTCGCGTCCGGTAATTTCCTGGTTCTTCACAGCGATGATGCCGGTGCTGTTGATGCCGTTGAGGTGCGGGCCGGCGAGACCCACGTAGGCGGCGTCAACCTCGACGTCAGCCATGAACTGGGCTTCTTCGACGGCTTTGCCAATGGCCTCCGCGGTCCTGTCCATATTGGCCACGACACCCTTCTGGATCCCGCTGCAAAGATGGGAGCCGATACCGATTACGTCGATTATTCCATCGTCTTGAATTTCTCCGATGATGGCCGAAATTTTGGTGGTCCCCATATCCAGACCAACTACAATGTTGCGTGCCTTGCGGCCCATAATGCTCCTCCCGACGCGTCAGCCTTTGGGTATGACGATAATCCTGTTTCGATATGAAAGATCAATGGCCTGTACTTCGATCCCTTGATGGGTAATGTAGTTCAAGACGTGCGGTAGACGGCCAAGTTGGGAGATGATCTGTCCCTCACCAAAACGCAGTTGGAATGTGTACGGTTCTATCTTCCACACCGAGGCGCCCGAGGCCGAGATGGAGAGTTCTCGGAGGCGCGTGGTGGCATTGAGTGGGGACTCCCGGTAGGTGTGCAGCAATTCAAAGGCGCGTTCAATCTCCTCTAAGTCCAGGCGCATACCGGGCGACAAGACGTGTTGTTGATTCAAAATCAGCTCCGGTAAGGCGCCATCCTCCTCATGATCGAAGTCGCGTAGGACACGCCCCTCGGTATCTACGATCAGGCTCTGTCCACGTGAGCGTACGACGAGGGCAGGGGACTGCTCCTGAATGGTAACCTCTAGCGTGGCGGGTAGGAGGCGACGCAAGGCTACCGTTTGGATAAATGGATGGCGGGACAAGCGCGTCCCGAGCCGTGGCAAATCGATTGCCAGCAGCGAATGATCGGCCGGAATGGCGAGAAGATAGCGGATGCGTTGCTCCGATAGCGTTTTGTTGCCGGTGATGTGAATGGTCCGTAGCTTGAAATAATCAGCATGTACGACACGTTCCCACACGCCATGCGCCCCCCACGCCAACACCGCACACAGTGTCAGTCCCACCAAGCATTTGCCTAGGAAGAACGTTCTGCGTAGCCAACGCTTGGCACGCAGTTGTCGGCGTTGCGCTTGGTGAAGCGCGTTACTGATGGTGGCTAGTGGCATGTCTCAGCCCTTCTCCCCGACGATGCGCAATTCCCTGGTCAGAGAGATGTCATACGCTTCCTGAACGCGATCCCGGATATAGGCAATCAAGGCTTCAACATCGGCAGCCGTAGCACGGGCAACATTCGTAATGAAATTGGCGTGTACTGGCGAGACTTGCGCACCGCCGATTCGGACGCCCTTTAATCCCAGGCGTTCGATCAAGTACCCGGCAGCCCGCCCGCGAGGGTTTGTGAAGGTAGAGCCGGCGCTGGGCAATGTGAGAGGTTGTGTCTGGCGTCGCCGCTTGTATGCTCCGCGCATAGTCGAGCTAACGACGGATGCATCGCCGCGTTGAAGCCGTAGGGTCGCTTCCAACAGAATGGCCCCCGGCGGATACGAGGAGGCCCGATAGCGCAACCCCAGAGCACTGGCCGGCAAGTTGTATACGTTGCCGTCTCGACACAACATACGCGCGGCTACCAATGTACCACTCATGTCCCCGAGGCTGGTGCCGGCGTTCATCACCATGGCCCCGCCAATCGTTCCTGGTATTCCGTAGGCAAATTCCAGGCCACTCCAACTACGTCTGCCTACTTGCATTGCCAAGCGCGACAACGAGTATCCGGCACCCACTGTCAAGACCGCCGTCTCGCCGTCGGCATTAGGTTGTAGATCGTAGCTACGGAATGAGCCGCGCATCAGCAACATGATACCACGGATGCCGGCGTCACGTATCAGAATATTGGAGCCGCCGCCGAGAACGGAAAGCGGGATTTCATGCCGGTTGGCTATGGCCAGCACCTGTCGGAGCATTTCAAGGTTGTCGATCTGTACCAGCGCATCCACAGGGCCACCAACTCGTAGCGAGGTGTAGGAGGCCAAGGGACGCCCAAAGGCCATACGAGCCGGGATATCGCGTAGAAGCTCCGGGATGTTCCATTGTGGTGCCTGTGCCGATTCCATCCTATGTCTTTCCCGTCTGCAGGAAATCCTCAGCAACTTTCCATACGTCCCCCGCGCCGAGGGTCAAAAGCACGTCGTGCTCTCGTACGTAACCGTTCAGAAATGGCACCACCTGAGAGGCATCGTTGAGGTAATACACGTCCTTTTGTCCATGTGCGGTGACGCCCTTGTATAAGACGCTAGTGGTAACACCCGGAATGGATTCTTCACCAGCGCCATAGATGTCTAACATGATGAGCGTATCGGCCTCGCTGAATGCCGTGCTGAATTCCCGCTGTAACAAGTGCGTTCGGGTGTATCGGTGCGGTTGAAATACTACGACGAGACGTCTGTTCGGCCATACCGTTTTGGCAGTCCTGAGCGTGTGTCGGATTTCCTCGGGATGATGGCCGTAGTCATCGACGACCGTTACGCCATAGCGTTCGCCGCGCGTTTCAAAACGTCGCTGCACGCCGCCAAAACTTTCGAGGGCACTTGAAATAGCCGATTTAGACAGCCCTAACTCACAACCTACTGTTATCGCGGCCAAGGCATTGGAGACATTATGACGGCCTGGAAGGTTAAGGATGAAGCGGCCTAACGGCGAGTCTTTTCTGACAACCTCAAAAAACGTTTGCAACCCTGCATTATATATGTTCTGGGCTATGTAGTCAGCAGAATTATTCAATCCATAGGTCATTACAGAAGTCTTTACTTCGCAATTATTAACTAGTTGTCTTAAATTCTGATCATCGTTACATATTATATTTAATCCATAATAAGGGATGTTATTCATAAATTGCTTAAAATATTGACTTATATCTTCAAGGTCTTCGTAATGATCAGGGTGTTCCAGGTCCAACGTCGTAATGACATTCATAACCGGCGGTAACAGAAGGAATGATCCGTCACTTTCATCAGCCTCGGCAACCACGTAATCGCCCTGACCGAACTTCGCGTTACTCCCCAGACTGTTCAGTCGCGCCCCGATCAATACGGTAGGGTCCAGACCTCCAGACTCCAGAATCATTGCGATCAAAGATGCCGTTGTTGTTTTTCCATGCGTGCCGGCAACGGCAATACCCTGTCTGTCGCGCATCAGTTCCGCCAGCATCGCCGCCCGCGGAATTACCAGGGTATCTTGCGCGTGCGCCGCGATCACTTCGACGTTGTCCGGCGATATGGCAGAGGAAACTACCACCATGTCGCAGCCCGAGATATGAGACGCTGCATGGCCCTGGAACACCGTGGCACCCACGTCCTGCAACCCACGTGTTACGTCGGACAGGGCTATGTCTGATCCGCTGACGGTGTAGCCGAGTTGAAGCAGGACGGTGGCGATGGCGCTCATGCCCATGCCGCCGATACCAACGAAGTGAATGTGACGCGCTTTACGTAGCATAGACATCTCTCACGCCGCGGAAGCACCGAGCATTTGCAGACACGCGCTGACGATATCACGAGCGGCATGCGGACGACCCAGGCGGCGACTCTGCGCGGCCTGCTTGCCCAGGCTTGCCGGATCAAGAATGTACGGTTGCAAACATTCATAGAGCCGCTGCCCGGTCAGTTCTGCGTCGAAAATGACGTGCGCCGCGCCGTGTTCTCGTAATGCCAAGGCGTTGTGGCGTTGATGATCGTCGGCGGCATGGGGATAGGGCACCAGAATGGCCGGTTTGCCGCAGGCCGTCAGTTCCGCCAGCGTGCTGGCACCTGCCCGGCACAGCACCAGATGAGCCCAGTGATAGTGTTTTGGCATGTCGTGTAAGAAAGCGTGGACCTCTGCCGTGATACCACTGCCTTCGTATGCCTCGGTGACGCGGAGCAAATCGGTCTCACCCGTTTGGTGTACGATACTGACTTGCTGGCTGTGTGCCTCCAGTAAAGGCAACGCCTCGATCACGGCCTGATTGAGCCGATGGGCGCCTTGGCTGCCGCCTACCACAAGGATGTTGAGACGGGCTGTGGCGTCGGGCGACGTATCCGACGGCTGGGTGAGCATTTCGGGGCGGATTGGCGTGCCGGTACATACAACCTGTGGCTCCGGCAGAAAATCGCTGCTCTCCGGGAAGGCTGTAAACACCCGTTGGGCGTATCGGGCCAGGACGCGAACGGTGAGACCAGGAACGAGATTCTGCTCCATGATGACCCGCGGCAGACGCAGCAGCGCCGCAGCAAGCAGGGCAGGTGCCATGACGTAGCCGCCGGCCCCGATAACCAAGTGAGGCCGCCAGCGATGCAACAGCCGCAGAGCCTGCACCGTGCCAATGCTCAGCACACCCAAGGAGCGGAGTTGGGCCAGTTTCGTGCGGCCTTGCAAACTCTGTACGTTTACCGTGTACAAACGAAAACCTTCTCTCGGCACCAAACGTTCCTCCAGGCCGCCTCGCCGCCCCAAAAAGGCAATGTCGGTGCCGGGGCAAGCGGCCTGAAAGCACCGAGCCACGGCAATGCCCGGATAGAGATGTCCGCCGGTTCCTCCGGCAGCTACCATAATTCGCCATCCTGGCTGACCCGACATGGGCGCCATTACGTTTTCCTTCCGGCGATGTTCAGCATGGTTCCCACAGCAAGCATTGAGATAAGGAGATTCGATCCACCGTGGCTGATGAACGGCAGCGGCATGCCCTTGGTTGGCAGCAGGCCGCTAACTACCCCCAGATTCATGGTGACCTGCAGGGCCAGGGAGATGAAGATGCCAAGTCCCAAATAGCTGCCGAAGGGCTCGTTGCAATTCACGGCGATGTTCAGGATGCGCCACAGCAGCACGACGAATAGCGCGATGAGCGCAAAGGCGCCGATCAGGCCCATCTCCTCGCCAATAATCGCGAAGATAAAATCGGTATGCGATTCGGGCAGGTAGAACAGCTTTTGCTGGCTCTGTCCAAGCCCGACGCCGGCCCAACCTCCTCTCCCTAGCGCCTTGTGAGCCTGGACGATCTGATAACCGATACCCTGCGGATCCTTCCATGGTTGCAGGAAGGCCAACACACGGTTGATGTTGTAGCCAGCAAAAAACAGTTTGTACCAGAGGAATGGCAACATGCCGGCGACCGTGAGCGCCAGATATCGCCATGGAACGCCGGCAATAAGCAGTATCAAACCGGCGGACGCCACCAGAACGACCGCGGTGCCCAGATCCGGCTGCAGCATGACCAGACCAAAGACAATGCCCATCATGACGACATTGGGAAGGTAAGTATGAACGAGGCTTTCCGGACGGTGTGAATTGGCCGCCAAAATCCGAGCCACGTACATGATCAAGACGTACTTGGCGAGTTCCGATGGCTGAAAGGAAAAGGGGCCGAGAGCCAGCCAGCGTTGAGCGCCACCCACTTTCTTGCCAGCCACCAAAACAACGACCAACAGCAGTAGCACAAAGCCGATGGCCGGCAGCGCTAAGCGCCGTTGCGCCGGATACGGAACCGAGGCCGCTATCCACATTGCCACCAATCCCAGGCCGGACCACATTAACTGACGCTTCAGGAAGTACAGGGAATCGTCATAGCGGTCCTGCGCCATGATGGCACTTGTGCTGTAAAGCATTCCCAAGCCAATCGTGACCAGGACGAGGGTTACGACGAGCAGGGGCAGGTCGGTGCGTCGTGCTGAGAACATAGGCGGTTTACCGGAGTTTCAAAGTGCTGAGGCTAAGCAGAGCCAAGGTGATGGCGATAATCCAGAATCGGACGATGACTTTTGGTTCCTGCCATCCCTTTTCTTCAAAGTGATGATGCAAAGGAGCCATGCGGAATACGCGCTTTCCCGTCAGCTTGAACGACGCCACTTGCACAATGACGGATAGGGTTTCGATGACGAACAGGCCGCCAATGATCATTAAGAGGAGTTCGTGCTTGGCGAGCACCGCAATCATTCCCAAGGCGCCGCCAAGAGATAGGGAACCGACGTCGCCCATGAAAACCTGGGCGGGGTAGGAATTGAACCACAGGAAGCCCAGGCTCGCACCAAGCAGGGAGCCGCAAAATACGGCAACCTCGCCGGCACCGGGTACGTGCGGGATATTCAGGTATTCGGCAAAATGCGCATTGCCTGCCACATAGGAAAGACCCGTGTAGGCGAGGGTGGCAATAATCACGGGCCCGATGGCCAAGCCGTCCAAGCCGTCAGTGAGGTTGACGGCGTTGCTGGTGCCGACGATGACAATGATAGCAAATGGAATGTACCACCAGCCAAGATCAGGCGCGAACTCTTTGAAGAACGGCACGCTCAGGCGCGTCACACCGCTGCTGTTTTCCGTAATGATCAGAAGCACCACCACCATTACGCCTGCTACGATGATTTCCGCACCGAATTTATATTTTGCCCGCAGGCCGGCGGGGCTTTTCCGCACGGTTTTCAGGTAATCGTCCCAGAAGCCGATGGCGCCAAAACACAGAGTCGTGCCCAGCACTAACCAGACGTAAGGTTTTCCCAGGTTGCCCCATAGCAGTATCGATACGCCAAGTGCAGCAAGGAGAAGCACGCCGCCCATCGTCGGGGTGCCGGCCTTGCTGAGGTGAGACTGGGGGCCGTCTTTGCGCACCACCTGCCCCACCTGCAGGTTACGCAACAGCCGGATGACGTACGGACCGACTAGCCAACTGATGATCAGCGCGGTCATGATGGCATAGGCGGTGCGAAAGGTGATGTAGCGAAAGACATTGAAAGCGGAGAAGGTTTGATGCAGCGGGTACAGGACGTGGTAGAACATCAAGACGCTCCCGATTCTGCAACAAGGGCTTTAACGAGATGCTCCATCGCCATGCCGCGCGACCCTTTAAGCAGCACCACGTCCTGGGGTTGCATCAGTTGAGTCAACAGACTCAGAACTTCTTGCTGGCTGGTGGTATGGTGGATGCGGTCATGCCCCATCCCGGCCTGATGGGCGCCATGGGCGATGTGTTCAGCCGCGGGACCCAAAGCGATCAGGGTGTGCACATTGGTTTGCGAAACCAGGGAGCCGATCTCTTGGTGGAATGTCGGACCGCCTTCCCCGAGTTCCAGCATGTCGCCCAGCACCGCGATGTGACGCCCGGGACCGGAAACCCCGGCGAGAAAGTTTAGGGCTACCTGCATGGATTGCGGATTGGCATTGTAGGTATCGTCGATTAGCCACACGTCCTCCTGCCCGCGGCGCATGGCCAAGCGTCCGTGAACGCCTCGATAATGTTGTAAGCCCCAGACGATACGTTCTTCTGGCACCTCAAAGGCCATGCCGACAGCCGCCGCCGCCAGCGCGTTCATGATTTGGTGAGCCCCCGGTGTGTGAAGCCTGAATTCATGCGTTACGCCGTCCAGGACCATACAACACCGCGTACCAGCAAGGCCCAAGTTCGCTTCTACCCATCCATGCACATCGGCGTGCTGCGTTTGCCCGAAGGTTATCAAGCGTCCTGCCGATTGCTGTCCCAAGGCCAAGGCCCTCGGGTCATCGGCGTTGACAATCGCCACTCCTGACGCATCAAGCGACGCCGTCAACTCGCCTTTGGCCTGTTGAATGGCATCAACAGAGCCTAGGCAGCCGAGGTGGGCAACGCCGATATTCGTGATCACACCGACATGTGGCTGGGCGATCTCGCATAGACGACTGATTTCGCCCAGATGATTCATGCCAAGCTCAAGCACCATGGTGCGTTTCAGTACGTCCAGGCCCAGCACGGCAAGGGGTACACCGATGTGGTTGTTTAGATTGCCGCTGGTCTTATGGGTGGAAAACCAAGTTTGCAGAACGCTGGCGATCATTTCCTTGACGGTGGTTTTACCGTTGCTTCCGGTTACGGCTACCACCGAGCCTTGAAATCGTTGCCGGTGGGCGATGGCGAGGTCCTGCAACGCCTTTTCCGTGTCCGCGACGCAGATTACGGCTAGAGTTGTCTCGTTGCCATTCAGAGCAATTTCGCTGAGGCAGGCCGTATCGGAGATTATGACGCCGGCGACGCCCTTTTGTATGGCGTCGGGCACGAAGCGATGCCCATCGAATCGCTCCCCGCGCAGCGCGACGAACAAGTTGCCGGTCTGCACCCTTCGGGAATCGGTGCTGATGCCGCACACGTCTTGTCGTCCGTCACCGCTGCGGAGTGTGCCATGTGCCCAGTGCACGAGGTCGGCAACACGCCAAGTCGGCATAACTATCGCTTTATCCTGTGAAGGGCCGCTCGTGCCACTTCCCGGTCATCGAAGTGGCAACGTTGCTGACCAATGATTTGGTAATCCTCGTGACCTTTGCCGGCGATGACAACGGTATCCTGCGCCTGTACCATGGCAATCGCCTGTTCAATAGCTTGGCGGCGGTCGGGGATGGCGGTATAGCTGGACGAAGGTACGGTCAGGCCATCGACGATGTCGTCGATGATGCGCTGAGGGTCTTCGGTTCGGGGATTGTCGGAGGTGATGATCGTGTAATCGCTGATGGCGGTTGCGGCTTGCCCCATGAGCGGGCGTTTGCCCGAGTCGCGATCGCCGCCGCATCCAAAGACGGTGATCAAGCGACCGACGGTTTCGGCCCGCACCAGACGCAGAATCTGCTCCAATGCTGCAGGTGTGTGCGCGTAATCCACGAACACGGTCACATCCTGTCCGCAGTCGACACGCTCCAACCGGCCTGGGACTTTGCGGAGGCGTGCGACGCCTTGTCGAATCGCCCCCGCGTCTACGCCCAAAGCCTGCGTAATGCCGATGCCGGCGAGCAGGTTATAAATGTTGTGACGTCCCACGAGAGAAGAACTTAGGGTGAGAGGCCCCTCGGAAGTCGGCAGAACGAAGCGAATCCCGTCGAGGCCATGGTGGACAGCATGGGGCTTTAGAGTGGTGGAACTGGCGAGGCCATAGGTCAGTGGACGGGCGTGGGACGTCTGGAGGAGAGCACGTCCGTATGGATCGTCGAGATTCAGAACGTGCCACTCCGCTTCGAGGTCCCGAAACAGCTGCGCCTTCGCGTTGAAGTAGGCTGATTCGGAACCGTGATAATCAAAATGATCACGACTTAAGTTGGTAAATGCGGCCACTGCAAAAGGGCAGCCTCGTACGCGCTCTTGTGTCAGGGCATGGCTTGAAACTTCCATCACCGCATAACGGGTGCCCGCAGCGACCATTTGAGACAGCAGATCGTGCAGCAATGGGGCATCGGGGGTGGTCTGTGGCGACGGCAGGCGTTTCTCCCCGATGCGATAATCCACTGTGCCGAGCATACCGACGGACTCCCCGGCGGCTTGCAGGATAGCTTCCACAATGTAGGCCGTGGTGGTTTTGCCGTTTGTCCCGGTAATACCAATCAGAGATAACTGGCGCGCCGGGTGCTGGTAGTAGGCGCTGGCCAGCATCGCTACTGCCTGGTGGCAATCCGGTACTCGAATGATCGTCTGCCCCTCCGCCTGCACCCTGGGCCACAGTGTGTCAGGCAATTCCTCAACGACAAGCACACTGGCACCCTTGTCGAGCGCTTCGGTAAGAAAGAGGTGCCCATCCGTACGCGTTCCTCTCAGGGCGGTGAACAGGGTGTCTCGCTGCACCTGGCGTGAGTCCGTTATGAGATGTTCGACCGGGCAATGCGTACTGCCCGCCAGGATCTCACCCGGGAGCTCGGATATCAGGGTTGCCAAATTGCGACTCGTTTCCAAAAGCGTGTTGCTCCCCGTCTGCGGTTTGTGCCGTCGTCTGTCTGTCAAGGTCTTACCGCTCTGCCAGACTCAACTTCTGTACGGTTGGCGACGTAAGTGTCTTCGACCTCCGGATGGAGCCTGCCAGGTGGAACCTGCAAATGGTGCAACGCCTGTTCCGCAATACGGCGGAACACTGGTGCTGCTGCTGAGCCGCCCCATCGTTTTTTCTTCGGTTCATCGAACATGACGAGCATTACGAATCGCGGCGCCTCAGCCGGGGCGTAGCCGATAAAAGAAACCGTAACCTTGCTTCGGCTGTAGCGGCCATTTTCGGCCTTCTGCGCGGTGCCGGACTTGCCGGCCACCAGGTAGCCGTCCAAGGCGGCTTGGGCACCCGTGCCCCGCTCAACAACGCCGACCAGGATCGAGGTGAGGCGGTTCGTCGTTTGCTGCGACAGGACACGGCGGCGGCGCTCGGGCTTGAACGTCTGCTCCACCAGGTCGCCCTTGACCGTGCGGTCAACAAAGCGCGGCCGCAACAACCACCCGCCGTTGGCGATGGCGGAAAAGGCGGTGACCAATTGTATTGGCGTCACGGTGATTTCCTGCCCAATTGTCAGCGAATCGTGTGACAGGGCCGACCATGCCTCCGGGGGGCGAATCCCGCCGGGATGCTCACCCGGCAGGTCAATGAGGGATTTCTCGCCGAACCCGAAGCGCCTGATGTAGTCGTAGAACTGCTCGGAGCCGATCCGTTCATTTATTTTGGCCATGCCGATGTTGCTCGAGTTTTCCATCACCTCCGGAAAGGTGAGGAATTCGAATGGCTTATGATCACGCAGCACGCGGTTGTTGCGCATCGTCCAGCCCTTCTCGCAGTCGAAAACCTCGTCCAGGCCGACGGTTTTCTCCTCCAGCGCCGCCGCCGCCGCAACAACCTTGAAGGTGGAGCCTGGCTCTATGGGGTCGGTGATGGCTCGGTTGCGCCGCCAGGCACGTTGCTCTTTGTTTCGATAATCATTCGGGTTAAAGAAGGGATAGGATGCCAGGGTAAGGATGCCGCCTGTGTATGGATCCATCATAACGACCAAGCCGCTGCGAGCGCCTATCGCCTCCGCCTGCTGGGCGAGTTCCTTCTCCGCGATGTGTTGCAATCGCATATCAAGCGTCAGGTGAAGGTCCACTCCACGAGGTGGCCCCGCGTGGGCGTCCTGGTCGGAACTCACGGTCCGGCCCCGCGCGTCCCGTGTTCCCTTGGTGCGCCGCGGCTGTGTCGACAAGACCTCATTGTATTGATGTTCCAAGCCCCCCAGACCTTGCTCGTCGATTCCGGCATAGCCTATCGTGGGGCCCGCCATAACCCCTCTGGGATAAATCCGGCGCGTCTCCTTCTTTATATAAATGCCGGGGAGGCTCAGAGCTTCCAATGCTGATGCCTTTTCCGGCGACACCTGACGCGCCAACCACACAAAGGAAGACTTGGAGGCGAGTTGCCGCTCAAGGCGGCTTTGGGAGAGGGAAGGGAAGATGTTGGCTATCTTTTGTGCCGTGGCACCGGGTTGTCTGACTTTACGCGGTGCCGTATAAACGGAGGGAGCTGGGATGCTGGCGGCCAGGACATTGTTGCGCCTGTCGTAAATGCTGCCCCGCACTGGCGACACGGTAATCCGACGCCCATACTGCGCCTCTGCCGAATCGCGCCAGTAGGTGTATTGTCCAACTTGAACAACGGTCAACCGCACCAGTATCGCCAAGAAACTAAGCCCGAAAAATCCCACGACGAGATACAGCCGCGAACGGCTATAGCCTGTGAAATACCCGACTCGCCTCATGGTTCCCTCGTTACTGTTTGAAGGTCGTGTTGGGGATTGCGCTGTGAACGCACGTAAATGATTTGAGTGCTTTGAGGAGGTCGCAAACCTAGAAACTTGGTGGCGATTTCTTCGACACGAGATAGTTGGCTCAACGAGATGAGTTCCAGACGTAACTCCTCTTGGCGCTGCAAGGCTTCTACGCGCTGTCTTTGAAGGACACCTTCGCGATAACCCATATCTACAAGCCGCATCTGCGGCCAGAGATAGAGCAAAATCCCTCCCAGCATCGCAGCCGTGCAACAAAACAGGACGAAGATCGCCGGCTTGCCCATAGTGCGTTCCCGGCGCTGTCTGCGTACCGTGTCTGATGCCTGCTGTTGTTGGCTTTTCATGCTCTAGTTCTCGGTGTCCAGTTGTCCAGTTTTTCCGCGGCTCGAAATCGCGCGCTCCGGCTGCGTGGGTTAGACGTTTGTTCCATAGATCCAGGAATCAGCGGTTTGCGCGTCAGAATTTTCAATTGCGGCCGTTGGCCACAACAGCATTTGGGCAGGCGAGGCGGGCATTGGCAGCCCCGCACTTGCTGACGAAAAAATGTCTTAACCTGTTGGTCTTCCAGAGAATGGAAGGCGATGACGCCGAGACGACCGCCACTGCGCAGCGCCGCTACGGCTTGCGGCAGGGCATCGGCCAGGACTGGCAGCTCTTGGTTCACCGCCATGCGGAGGGCCTGAAAGACGCGCGTTGCGGGGTGAATGCGGGGTGGCCAGGCGGCTCGCGGGATGGTCTGAGCGACGAGGTCGGCCAAGTGGCGCGTGCGCGTGATGGCTAAGTTGTCACGCACATTTACGATTGCCTTGGCGATTCGCCCGGCCCAGCGCTCCTGGCCCAGCGTGCGGAAGATGGTTCGCAACTGCTCGCTGGAAGCGTGGTTCACCAGGGTGCTGGCAGTGGCTTCCTGTCGGGCGTCCATGCGCATGTCGAGGGGACCGTCTTGACGAAAGCTGAAACCGCGTGAGGGGGTGTCCAACTGATGCGACGATACCCCGAGGTCGAAGAGGATGCCGTCGACACGTGGATGCCCGCACTCCTGCAATATCTCCCCAAGGTCCCGAAAATTCCCATGCCGCGTCAATAACCGCTTCCGCCACGGCTGTGCCCAGTCACGTGCTGCTGCGATGCAATCCTGGTCGCGGTCGATGCCAATCACCATGCTTGACGCCTCACTCGCCTCCAACAAAGCGCGGCTATGCCCGCCGCCCCCCAGGGTGCAGTCCACATAGACCGCAGGGCTGGGACTCAGCAAGTGGCTGAGCACCTCATGCTTCAGGACAGCGCAATGTTTAACGAATGGCGCGGCGTCCATCGGGGCTTGCCTCACAGTTTGAGAGCGGCAATTTGTGCGTGGGACTCGAAATCGGTCGGTTGACTTGCTTCGTAAGCCTCCCAGCGGGTCGGAGACCACAATTCGAGTTTCCTCCCAACACCCACCATGTGAGCCTCGGAGCCGATGCCGGCGCAATGTCGCAACTTCTGCGGAATCAGCATACGTCCCTGTCGGTCCAGGTTCAACATGGAGGCGCTGGAGTAAAAGCTGCGTGTGAAAGAGCGGGCCTTGGCATCGTTTGGCAACTCGTTCACCTGTTCCTGAATATCCATCCAAACGGGTTTGGGATAGACGACCAAGCAGTTCTCGAAATACCTGGTGATGAACAGGAGGCTCCCGTCCTCAGGCCCGTAGAGCTCGTGCAGGATGTGACGCAGCCCTGCGGGTACGCTTAAGCGACCCTTTTCGTCCAGGCTGAGATCATATTCCCCCACTAACACAACAGGGCGTCCTTTTAGGGCTGTTGAGGCATTTCACTCCACTTCATCCCATTTTCCCCCACCAAGGAGGAATATAGGAACCGCCTCGAAACCCGTCAAGGGGTAAATTTCGACGCCTGTGACATTATGGGTCTTGTACACCGCTCTGCCGGTGCGTTGGAGACTTATGAAAGACATTCGGCGATAAGCCAATGGACGAGGAAACATAATGGCGGGTTAGGGTTCAGGACGAAGGGGACCGTAAGCCGGGTTCTGTTCCGTCCGAACTTCAGAACGGCGATGATCATTCATCTGGGACAGGCGTTGCCGACTGCCTCAAGCGACCGAACCCGGAGGCTTCAGGCGAGCAACCTGCCTCCCACCTCATCCCACCACGCTTCCGCGGCAGGTCGAAAATGGGAACACCTCCCTATTTGGTCTTGCTCCGAGTGGGGTTTACCGAGTCCCGGTGTCACCATCGGGACTGGTGCGCTCTTACCGCACCGTTTCACCCTTACCAGGCACGGTGCACGGCGATCATCCGTTCCGTGCATGGACCTGGCGGTTTGTTTTCTGTGGCACTTTCCTTAGGGTCGCCCCCACTGGACGTTATCCAGCACCCTGCTCTGCGGAGCCCGGACTTTCCTCCCCCCGCCTGGCAGCGAAGAGCGATCATCTGGTCTCCTTCGTCCTGAAAAGACGGGCGTTGCTCAGCACTCAGCGTGCATTCGTGTTTCGCTATCGAAAGCGGTGGGACTGATCGCTTCGGTGGTCAACACCTTTGCGGTCCTTGCTGTGGGTCGATCGACCCTGAGAGTGGAACAACGAGCATAAAACCCAACAATGTGAGATAGCGTGCTCGTTGCCTTTCGTATGTGGGTACGTAACCAGGACAGGTTATTGCGCTACAGGAGCGGACGGGGGCTTTGGTGGCTTTGCCCTTCCGGCGTATTTGACCTCTCCGCTCCGCAGCGAGCGAGTGGAATAGGGGGTTACTCTGAGCCTCTTGGTGTCACCAGGCCCTAATTGCCGCCTTGGTACGGCGGGACCGCGAGCGTTCGTATAAAGGCTACGAGGTTCTGCAATTGATCGTCTTTCAAGTCGAACTGCGGCGGCATGATCGGGGATTTACCAACAGCTGGACCGCCTTCTTTGATGACCCTGAACAAATGTTCGTCCGACAGCCCGTTCATGTAGGCCCCGTCGGTGTGATCCCTCGGTGGGGGCTGCAAGGCTTTGGCGGTCGGCGTATTGGCTTTGCCATCCGGACCGTGACAGGGCGCGCAGCGCTGCTCATAAAGTGTCTTGCCAGCTTCGACGTCCGCCGACTCAGCAAGACCGGCAATACCGAACAGAGCCCCTACCGCCGTCGTCAAGAAAACCACCACATACTTACTGAACATATCCGGCAAACCTCCTCTCTTGAGAAACAGGCAACCATCACATCCTACGCAGCGCTCGCTGCTCCTGCCGTCCCGCGCTCTGCGACCCTTTCCGCCAGTGAATCCGGCTATGTGGAGACGGGAACCATTTCCGAAATATCCAGGTTGGGACGTGCATCAAGATCGAGAAAGGCAGGGTACTTGTAAAGCTCCCGGCAAGCCTCGTATCGGAAAGCTGCTGCCGCGGCAATCATGGCGGCATTATCGGTACACAAAATAGGGGATGGAAAGAGAACCGGCAAACCCAACGATTCTCCCACCAAGGCCATCCGTCGCCGAAGCGCTGTGTTGCAGGCCACTCCGCCTGCCACGGCGATGGCTTCAGCCCTTGTCTGTTCGACGGCTCGAATCGTTTTGCTTACCAAGGCGTCAACAACCGCTTCCTGAAAGCTGGCCAGGATGTCGTTGCGGTCTTGTTTCCACTGGGGGACATCAGGTAGCGGCCAAAAGGAATCATCCTGAAAATAACGTTGACCCTGCAGGTCGCTTGCGTCGAGGAGGTGAGAGCGGACAGCGGCTTTGACGCCGCTGAAACTGAAGTCCAGGTTGTTCTGTCCTTGCATGGCGCGCGGGAAATGGACTGCTGCAGGGTTCCCGTTTTCTGCCAAGCGGCTAACAACGGGACCACCAGGGTAGCCCAAGCTGAGCATCTTGGCAACCTTGTCGAAGCATTCGCCGGCGGCGTCGTCGCGCGTCCGCCCCAATATGTCGTATTGCCCCCTTTGCGGACAATAATACAAGTCCGAATGCCCCCCAGAGACCACTAGGGCGACGAATGGACACGGCACGGGTTCGTCGCCGAGATAGATGGCGCTGACGTGGCCGTCCAGATGGTGCACGCCGACCAATGGTTTCCCCAAGCCGTAGGCCAGGGATTTCGCAAAGCTCAAACCGATCAACAGCGCGCCGACGAGTCCCGGGCCTTGCGTGACGCCAATGAGGTCAATGTCGCGCAGCGTCACGCCTGCCTGCTCCAGTGCAGCTTCAACCACGGGCCGGAGGTTTTCCGTGTGACTCCGGCAAGCCAGTTCCGGAACCACGCCCCCATAGGCCGCATGGATGCTGTGTTGTGAGGAAATGACGTTGGCGAGGACATCGTGGCCGTCCGCCAGGACAGCAGCGGACGTCTCGTCGCACGAAGTCTCGATTCCCAAGGTAAGCATGGCGGGATTCCGTCAAAGGCAGTCTGGCAAACCGCCACACGGATGTGTGGACCGTGAGTTACTCCTGCGGTTCGGCTTGAGCGGCCTTCTCCTTTTCTGTCATTTCGTCGGTGAGGAAGTCAAAAGCCTTTTGCAGTTGCGTGTCGCCGGACAAATCTTCACCTGGCAGCTCCAGCTGACGCCGGCTGCGCAGTTCCGCACCTGGCTCGTCGGACTCAGTTACCGGTTCCAGTTCGACAACGATATCCGGCGTAATGCCCTTACCATGGATTTCGGCGTTGTCGGGGGTGTAATACTTCGCCGTCGTCAGACGCAAGCCTGAGCCGTCGCTGAGCGGAATGATCGTTTGCACCGAGCCCTTGCCGAAGCTCTGCGTGCCGATGAGGGTGGCGCGGTCCCAGTCCTTCAAGGCGCCGGCAACAATTTCGGATGCACTGGCGCTGCCGCCATTGATCAGAATGGCCAGCGGCCGGTTGCTCCAAATATCTCCATCTTTCGAGAACCCCTTCATATTCTGATTGCTCAGACGCCCCTTGGTGTATACGACCAGCTTGCCGTTTTCCAGAAAAACCTCGGACACTGCGATGGCCTGGTCCAAGAGGCCGCCCGGATTGTTGCGGAGGTCAAGAATGAGGGCGGAGATGCCTTGTGACGCAAGGTCCTGCAGAGCTTCCTTCACCTCGTTCACGGTGGTTTTTTGGAAGCTTCGCACCTTGATATACCCCACGTCCTCGGGCAGCCTGGTCCATCGGACACTTTGTATCTTGATGACTGCGCGGACGATGGTGAAATCCTCGGGTTCGGTAAAACCTGGGCGCAAGATGCCGATTGTCACCTCCGTGCCTTCGGGGCCTCGCAGCTTCTTCACCGCCTCGATCAACGTCATGTCCTTGGTCGACTCACCCTCCACGAGTACGATCTGATCGCCGGGCTGGATGCCTGCCCGGAAAGCCGGCGTGCCTTCGATAGGGGAGACCACGGTCAGCACATCGTCGCGAATTGTAATCTCGATGCCCAAGCCGCCAAAGCGTCCTTCCGTTTCGACCTGCATTTCGCCGAACATTTCTGGCGGCATGAAGGACGAATGCGGATCCAGGCTGCGCAGCATGCCGCGGATGGCCCCGTGGATGACCCGCTCGGGTTCCACTTCTTCTACATAATTGGCCTCGACGTAGGAGAGGACTTCCGTAAAAATTTTCAGGTCCTCGTAGCGCTCAATTTGGAACGGGTGGCGATTCGCCATGACCACGCCCGTGCAAATACTCACCAGAACGACAATGATCGACCATAACCACACTGGTTTTCCCCGAAGCTTCCGCGCCATGGGATTTTCCTTATCAAGTTGGGCCCCGTCTCTCCTCAGCCGCCAAGTTCCCTTTGAGCGGCCGCTGCCTGCTCAAGCGCGTCTCAATATTGTTGGAATTACTGATTAGCGTATCACACTAACAAGATCAAGACTTGATGAAATCTGCAGCTGGTGGGAAGGCACGATAAGGCAAATGGCAGGTCCTGTAAAGGACACGAATCCGTTGGGTGACGTGTTTCCGCTTTACCATTCTGTTGCTGCCATCAATTCCCTTTCTTTGCTTCATGTACGGAGCGGCGTATCATGTGAGGCAGCAGGCCGTTTGCCCGCATTCTGCCTCGCACGGAAAGGGATGCCCTTGGTTGACGCCCTGCGCTCAAGACCGGCCTGCTCGATGGTGGTATGCCGGAGCCGCGGGCGGCGGCAAGGCGACGCCCTGAGTGGAGTGCATCAAAGCCGTCGCCGGAATGCCGAAACTCGCGAGGCTGAAAGCGGGCGAAACCACGCGGCGAAGCGAGCGACTCGTGTTTGGATGGGGAGCACGGGAGGGAAGGGGATATGGCTGAAGAGCAGTACGTAAGAATGGAACAATTCGGTGAGTTCGTGAAGCGCGTGGAGGAGCGTTTCGACCATGCTAACGAGCTTGCCACCCAGCGCTATGACAGTCTCAACCAGCGGTTGGCTGATGCTGAAAAGGCGCGGGAGCAGAACTTGCTTCATGTCGACCAGCGTTTTGAAAGCGTCGACCAGCGTTTTGAAAGCGTCAACCAACGTTTTGAAAGCGTTAACCAGCATTTTGCCAACTTGGAGAAAAGGTTTGATGACCTGCGCACGATGCTGGTCGTCATGTATACGCCCATCGCTCTAGCCATTCTTGGCGCGGCGGTGAAGATACTGTTTTTCTCCAAGTGAGGAATTTGGCGCAGATATTGTGTAGGGCCTGTTGACATTTGCGTGATCGACACGAAAGAGGTGTTTGTGAGTGATCTCGCTCTTGGTTCTGGCCGGTTTCAGAAGTCGCCTTGTGGCCTCATCGCCACACTTCCCATGCCTGGGAGCGCGGGCTTCCAGCCCGCTAAGGCGGAACCCTGCGGGCAAGATGCCCGCGCTCCCAGAGAGGCATCGAGATTTACAACCCCCTCGAAAGACCAGTAGGGTGCTGATCTCTGGCATCCCCATTGGCTCCCGTGCCAAGCCGGCGACTCATACGACCGTAGAGTTGTTCTTATAGATGTCCGCAGACCCCTAGTGCGAGCCATCGCATAACAGCAATCGTGCAGCAGCCGGCACAGGCATTGAGGCTGCAAAGAAGATGAAAACTTCGCCATCGGCGCGAAAAAAGTGCTGAAGGACGTTTGACATACAGACCAAACCCGTATAATAAGGGAACTGTAAGTCATGCTTTAATAAGGCGTTGTGCGCTGGAATCGATTGCGATCCGGCGGCCGCTGCAGGGGCTGGTGTATGGTGGTCAGGGCGCGGTGGCGGCCCATGGGACAAGCGGTTTTTGGAAAACCTGCCGTCACGTGGCTTATTGACGATGGCGCTAAAACCATGTAAATATGAGCTTTGCGTTAACTGGACGCTAGCATGAACCACTCGCGGCGTATCTTGAGGGCAACCTGGGAAGGAAGAGGGGGGACACGTTTTGCAACGTGTTGTGATGCCGATAACTTGAGAACGCCAAAAACGCCCCAGCGTGCGCCTCCGGTGCGGTGCGATGGGTGTGAGAGTGACCATTTGAGCAAGGTTGTAACGAGGTGTTGCCAACCTTAAGGACCAAACGTAGGCCAAGCAAAGGAGTTCGACCCATGACCTATGTATCTCGAATTATCGTTCTACTTTTGGTAGGGCTTTTTATGATGAGCGCGTCGGCCTCGGCCGACGACCGGCTGACGGTTAGCGGGAACATCGATTTCCGTTTCCTCTTTATAGAAAACTACTCCCATGCTGATCGCAACTACACGGATGCGGCGCTGGGAGAGCCCGCGATTCCAGGCCAGCGCGGTGATGAGGACTCGCTGTCGTGGGTTCACCAGCGCCTCAATCTGAGGTTCTCAATAGAAGCGTTTGAAAATACCAAGGCGGTTCTTCAGACGCATGTGGATAGGCAATGGGGTGTCGGCACTTGGAACATCGGTGTTGGCTCCTACAGGGAGGGAATTGGGGTTGAAGGGTACTGGCTGGAAGGCCTGATTCCCGGCACCGCGGCGAAGTTCGAGCTCGGTGTTCCCTATTTCGCCGCCGAGTCCGGAGGATGGGCTGCAGCTAACAAGATCTTTAACACCGCTGCCCCCGGCGCAACCCTGAGCGCTCCACTCAGTGATACGATCAGCACCTACACGTGGTTTTCGTGGATCGGGCAGGACCAAGACGGTTATTTCTCGGGTAATGGCGACGACTGGGCTTTGGGCACCCGTGCCACCTTCACGCTTACGGAAGGTCTGGAGGCTGATTTAATTTATGCCTACCATATGTCGGAATGCGGTTCCGCTGAGAAGGCAACGGACTCAAACGCGTCCTGTGACACGGGCGCATTGTACTTTACTGGCAGTAATACGGCGCGTGAGGAAAACCGCCACTGGATTGGCAGCACCGTGCGTTACCAGTATGCCGATTTCAGCTTTTCGCCTACCCTGATCCTGTACTTTGCCGATGATGAGCTGGCGGGGGACACCGAGTCCATGCTGCTCGACGTGCGCGCCGATTACAGCACGGGCCCGCTGTCGCTTTCGGGCCGGGTTGTGTACACGCCGGGTAGTGGCGTCAACTCGGATGGCACACAGCGCACCGACAAGGACTATGACGTGATCGGTGTCTGGGGCATCCCTCATGCTACTCAGTGGTTTAGCTTGTTTGGCAATTCCTCTGGTAGTCCCACCTTTAACGACTTGGGGCCCTTGCTGGTCGGCAATTCTGCTCAGGGAAATATCAGGCACGAGAGCTTCGGTCTGGTGCACGCCGCCGCCAAGGCAGAATATACGCTGACGCCGCAGACGTCCATTGGGGTGGCCCTGGGTATCTTCAATACTGCCGAAGATACTGCAGGTATGCCGAGGGATAGCACTCTTGCCGGTGCTATGTACGCTGGTGGGTCGCACCTTGCGACCGAGGGCGACGCGTGGCTGCATTATAAACTGTATTCCAACACTACCATTTCCCTGTTCGTGGCTTACGCCGTGATGGGCGACGCTCTGGATCTGATGGTGGACGGAACGAAATACGAGTCCCAGGACGTGATAGGCGCCGGCGGCAGAGTAGTTTACAGCTTCTGATCCAATCCCCGCCAAGCAGGTCCCGATGGCCGATGGCTTCCCCAGCCGTCGGCCATTGTTGTTTCAGCTCCCGGAAACCCTCTCCGCATCCCCTTGTCACCCACCCCCAACGCGAGTACCATCCTGCCAACGGCCGCGAGACGCTTCATAAGGGAGAAGCCCCATGCGCCCTGACACTTGGAACCAGAGACTTACCCCCTACTTACCCGCCGCCACGGTTCTCGGCACTCTGGTCGCCATGCTTGCCTTGGCAATCGTCTATATCAGTTCTCTGATCAACGCTCAGACCAGAATCCTGGAAACCCGTTTCGACGCGGTGGATAGCCGCTTCGAAGGCGTAGAAAGAAGCCTCAACGACCTGAAGGAAAGTACGGACGTCCGTTTCAAGTCATTGGAGGAAAGTACGGATGTCCGCTTCAAGTCACTCGAGCGGTCCATCACCGAGTTGGACATCTCCGTGGAAACGCGCATCCTGGGTCTTGAAAAGACCATGGACGCAAAAATCCAGGGTCTGGAAGACACCGTGAACGCAACGATCAACGGCTTCCAACAGACCGTGGGCGCCCGTATCGACGGCCTGGAAAGAGCTATCGACGAGCGCCAAGTCGGCGCCCTCGACATAGCCCCTGAGTAATAACGCCCCCCATCCTGTCGTCTCCAATGGCCGACGGCTTCCCTAGCCGTCGGCCATGATGGTTTCAGCTGGCCTTACACAAAAAATCACTGACCGGCAGGACTTTTTGTGTGGAATAACTTCTTGCGCAAAAGCCCGTCGGACACCGATTTCTCCGCCAAAACCCGACTGCGCAGTAATATCCTCAAACTCGTGATAAAATTACTTGACTTCCACCCTGCTGGAGGACGCATGCAGAAGATATGGAGTTGGTTCAAAGACAACGCGAACGCCATCGGGACCTTTGTTGGCATACTCGTCGTACTCGGCGGGGGCGCCAAATACGTCATCATTGACCCTATCCATCAACGTTTTGACGCCATTGACCAGCGCTTTGGCGATCTCAGAGCGGAGATGAGTGCCCGTTTCGATGCTCAGGACAAACGCATCGACGACCTCAAAGCAGAGATGAACACCCGCTTCGACGCTCAAGACAAGCACATCAACCAGCGCTTCGACGCTCAAGACAAGCACATCAATCAGCGCTTCGATGCTCAAGACAAGCACATCAATCAGCGCTTCGATGCTCAAGACAAATACATCAATCAGCGCTTCGACGCCCAGGACAAATACATCAATCAGCACTTCGATGCCTTGGACCAGCGCCTTGAGCGAGTCGAAAAGCTCGACGAACGCGTCTCCCAAAACGAGATACGGATCGACATTATCCAGGAACAGCTACAGACCTCGGACGCGCCTTCGCCCTGAACCGGGACACACGCCCCCTGCGGAACTGACTTTTTGTGCAGATTTCCGATTTTCCGTGCAAAGCCGTTTCAGCCCTCGGAACACCACCCTGCGCCCTATGCGTCCCTTATTTGCCACCCACACGCAGTGCGAGTACCATTCTGCCAACGGCCGCGATACGTTTCATCCGGTCGGGACTTCCTGAAACAAGCCTCCTTCGCCGATCATCCCAATGCTCTGTGGGGCAGAACCCGCACCGTGCGTTTCCCTTTCGGAAGGGTGCTGGTATCATTTTGCCGCCATTGGGAATTACCAACATCATAAGAAGGACCGGGCCATGAGAAATCGCGGATTGGCAATCGGGTTGGGGTGGCTGGTCGCCGTTCTGCTCTGCTGGCCGGGGATGTCGGATGCAGCCACGTATCAGCTCCAGGTGGCCAGCGTTCCTGAGCGTGTTTTCATGTATTTTGTGGAAGACCGCACAATGCCGCGTATCGAGGCATACCTCGACGACATGCGGCGTTCCAAATTCGTGCTATTCCGCGACCGGCAGCCGCAGCCTCTGGAACTTGAGCAGCCGGAGCAATCGGCGCCGTTTCCCGTCAACGTCACGCTTCCAAAACGAAATGATCCGTGGGGCGCAACGACCTGGGACGGCGAAGCGGGGCAGTTGGTGGTGTTCCGCGTGCGCGGCAAGCAAAGCAATTATCAGAAGCTGAGGCGTGTTGCGGTGCAAACGGATGGGGTTGTGACCCGGTTTCCGGTGCGCGGCATTCCGGCGTCCCGATTGCAGCCCATGCAGGTGCCGGCAACCGCGGCGGGTTATCTGACGCATGTCCTGGAAAGCGGCACGTTCCCGGTCTGGGTTGAACGGCGTGCGGCGTCCTACGACGGGCTGTCGGTGATCGTTGGAAGGCACCATAACGCGCAGGAATCCGATACGGTGTACCTGGTGGTGCGCATGCCGCAGGTCGGGCGGGCGTACAAGGTCATACTGGGCTGGAAAACCGTGAAACGAGAGGGTGGATATGCAAACACTCAGGGCAAGCGCAATTAGAACAAAGGGCTGCGCCAGCCGCGGCCGGCAGCAGGGGAGAAGCGTATGACCCGCCGGGTGCAATGCCTGTTGTGGACCGTGGGGCTGCTGCTGTGGCCCTGCTTGGTGTTGGCGCAAGTGAGCTATGACCTTGACGCCGCAGCCAGCGACGTGGCAGGTCAGTTGGCGCAGCGTTTTCCGCACCTGCAGGGCGAGGTGGTCGAGGTACGAGGCAAGCAGCTCTACCTCAGCCTGAGCGCTCGGGATCAGCTGCTTGAGGGCATGCGGCTGAACGTGTTCCGGGAAGGCGAAGAGTTGACCTCGCCCAGCACCGGCGAGGTATTGGGTCGCTTGGAAGAGGAATTGGGAGCGGTCACGGTGAGGCAGGTGGCCGAGACTTACGCCGTAGCGACGCTGACGGACGCGGTTGGCGACGAGGCGGTGCAAGCTGGCGACAAGGTGCGGATTACCGCTGGGCGATTGTCCCTGGTTCTGCTGCCGGTAATCGACCAGACGACGAGCGCGCCGCCGCTGGCCGCGCTGGCCGATGCCGTGCAACGCGGCCTCAACGCCACCGGTCGGTTTAACGTGGTGCCGCGGGCGCGTCTGACGGTGTGGCTGCTGGAACGTAACCTGTCGCCCGGAGACGTGCTGTCCCCCGATATTACGTCCGAGATGGCAGGCGCTTTGGACGTGGCCTACGTTGCGCAGCCGGTAATACGGGCCGCTGGAGACACAACGGTTGTCGATCTCCGTTTGTTTGCACCCGCTCAGCCGCAAACGCCCGTGACCACGGCCCTGGCCATCCTTTCCGCAGTTGCGCCAATGCCTCAACAAGCGGTCTCGTCGTCTGTTTCCCAACCCCCCGCTACCGTTTCCACGCCACCCACCCGCACCGAACCGCCAAGCGTGGCGGTTCCGCCACCCCCGGCGCCGGCGGACGGCCTGACGACGTTGCAAAGCCTGCTCAGCGCCGACCCGCTTACGCTTGAAAAGCGCTACGTGCCGCTGGCGCAATTCCCGACCGAACTGCGCGGCTTTGATGCCGCAGACATCGACGGCGACGGCCAGACCGAGGTGGTGATGCTCAGCGGCACGGAGGTGTCGCTGTACCACGTGCAGGAAAGCCATCTGGTTCCCGTCGCTTCCTACTCCGACAGACGGCCCGGCGCCTTGTTGAGCGCGCAGCTGGTGCGCCTTGGCGACGGGCAGACGCCCGGGGTGGTGGTGAATCGCTACAGCCCGAATCGGACGGGTATGGATTCGTTCTTCCTGGTTCTGCAGGGCCGTCAGTTGGTTCGGCAGCAGAAGGCCTTGTCGGACATTTTGCTCGCTGTCGATACCGACGGCGACGGGGTGAACGAGAGCCTGTGGGGGCAGCGCTTTGATGGCGAGGACTTTTTCCGGCGCGGCCAGGTGAGGCAATACGAACTGCGGAACGGCCGCTTGAAGCGGCAGCGGAAGTTGTCGCTGCCGGGGGGGTTCCGCGCAACCGGCGCTGCTCTGGCCCAACTCGATGTCCCGGGAGCCCGTCAGTTGGTATTCGTGGATGAGCGCCACAACCTGCAGGTGTACGACGGCAAGACCAAGCGCTGGACGTCTCCGGTAAACGTAGGTGGCAGCTACGTTTTTGCCGCACTGAAAATACAATACAGCCCCAGGGCCGTTGATCTGGCGCAGTTTGACTTCGAGGCCATTCCGGCGGTGGCGGACTTCGACGGCGACGGCGTTGACGAGGTGCTGGTTCCGCAGAATCAGGCTCGTCTCGGCGTGGTGCCGAATCTGAACCTGTACAGCGGCGGTCGCGTGGTGTTGATGCGCCAGACGCCGCAAGGCTTCACGCTGTCGCCGGTCAGCCCGGGATTCGATGGCTTGGTAAGTGGTGTGGCAGTGCTGAAGGGCCGCACGCCGGGAATTCTGGTGGCGGTTTCCAAGCGGGAAGGGGTGGTGAAGCAGAGAAAGCAGACGATCCTCTATCTGAGTCGCTTATAGAGAAATGGTTGCTATATCTAGTGAAATGTCAGAAGTCTGAGCCGCATCCGAGCGGGGTTGATCCGGTGGGTCAAATCACCGAGGTGATGAAGAGGGCGGTGGACAGGTAGGCGCTGGCCTCCAACAGCCCGGCGGCGATGTTTTTGTCGTCGGCGACTTCGTTGTCCAGCAAGGTGCTGCGAAACCGGATTGGCCCGCCGAGAATCAGGCACTGCACCACCAACTGCCGCACCGGGTAGAACACCACGACGACCAGCAGGGCGATGACGAAGCTCAGCAACGAATCCGCCAGGGTGGTGAATTCGCCCGAGGCGGCCTGTCCGACCACGATGCCCATGGCGATCAGCAAGCCCGCCTGCGCCACGCCTGCCGCCAAGTTGCCGGAACCGATCTCCTGCACGTCGTCGTATCCGGTGAGCCAGCGAAAAACATAGGTCATGGCCAGCAAGGCCAACTGACCGAGGACGAAAAAGAGCAACAGTATCCAGAACCCGCCGCCCTCGCCGTCCAACGCCCCGCTGTAGGTCAGGCTGGTGGCGACGTAAGCTCCGGCGACCACGACGGCGGCCGCGACGTTGTGCGCCTCCAGTTGTTCGCGCACGTGCAGGCCCAGGAAGAAGCGGCAACTGACCAGCGTCATCGCGGTCAGCAGCACGATACCCAATCCGCCGTACAGCGCCACGTCCAGCACGTCCTGCCACCAGCCGCGGCCCGGCGTGCCGAGCAGCACGGTGATGGTCCAGATGACCCCGAACAGATACCCCGCCACGGCCAAACCCATGGCCGGATTGTCATGATCGGTCAGCGCCACCCGCAGGCTGGAACCGAGCACCCACTGCAGAACCAGGCGAGCCAGGACCAGCAGGATCAACGGCGCCGCAACCACAAAGATCACTTCCGTAACACTCATTACTGGCTTCCTTTGCAAGGGTATGGTGCGCGACGAAAGGCGAAGTGCGGGTGTAGTATAGCACAGCGTCAGGCGGACCGGCGTTGGCGCATGAACAGGATGAGGGGGGCCACCGCAAGACACAGGATGACTACCAGCATGAAGCAATCCTGGTAGGCGGCCACGGACGACTGCTGCACCAGGTGCCGCTGCACCATGGCCAGGGTCTTGGTTTCCATCATGCCGCCCACCTCACCGGCGTGCAGCAGGAGGTCGTTGACGGGACCCACCACGTCGGGCCAGGGCAGGGGAGAGGCGGCCTGCTCCTGGGCCAGCATGCCGCTGTGGTAGGTGGTGCGGCGCTGCAAGACGGTGGTCATCAGCGCCAGGCCCATGGTGCCGCCGAGGCCGTGCTGGATCAGGTTGACCAGCCCGGAGCCCATGCGCACCTGCTCGGGCCGCAGCACCATCACCGCCGCCGCTGCCATCGGGATGAAGATGAAGCCCATGGTGAAATAGCGCGCCGCGATCATGCTGATCATCCAGCTCGTGGGGCGGTCAAGGCTGAGAAAGGAAAAGGCATAGGTGGCCGCGATGAACATGCCCAGACCGGCGTACACCACCAATCGGCGGTCGATTTTGTCCACGAGACGCCCGGCGCAGACCGTCGTCAGAGCCATGGTCAGGGCGCCCGGCAGCACGATGTAGCCCGCCTGCGCCGGGGTGTAATCGAACAGTCGCTGTAGCAGGAAGGTCTGTAGAAAGTTGGTGCCCCAAAAGCCCATTGCAGTGACGAATAACGCTATCGACACGGCCGCAAAGCCCAGATTGTTGAACAGGCGCAAATCGACCAGCGGTTCCTTGCGGTAGAACTCAATGGCAAGGAAAGCGACAAATGACAGGCAGGCGGTGACCAGCAGACGTTGCGTCAGCGGCGCGTCCCAGCCGTAGCGCTGGCCCTGGCTCAAAGCAATGAGCAGGCTGACCAGAAATACCGTGAGGGTAACCAGGCCGGGCAGGTCCAAATGGCGCTTGATCGTTTCTCGGGTGTTTGGAATGACCAGAAGCACCAGCACGATGCCGATAATGCCCGGCAGGGTGTTGAGATAGAAAACCATGCGCCAATGCAGGTATTCGGTGACGTAGCCGCCGAGCACCGGGCCGACGACCGGGCCGCACGACATGCCCAGCCCGTACAGGCCCATCGCAAGGCCGCGCTGGTGGGGCGGGAAAGTCTGCGTGAGAAAGACCATGGCCATTGGCATGACGGGGCCGCCGCCCATTCCTTGCAGGAGGCGGAAAAAGATCAGCGAGTTGCCGCTCCAGGCGAGACCGCAAAGGGCGGAACTGACGACGAAGATCGATAGACTGATGAACAGCAGGTTGCGGTTGCCCATGACGTTACCCAGCCAACCCACCGTAGGCACGATGACGGCGCCGGCGATCATATAGGCATTGATGACCCACTGAACCTGGTCGAGATTCATGCTGAAGGTGGTCATGATCGGCGGCAGGGCGAGGTTGACCGTGGCGTTGTTCATGATGACGATGAAGGCGTTCAGCATGACCGTGACGGCCATCCACCACTTGTAGGACGGGCTGTCGGGGGAGATACGCGGTCCGGCGCCACGTTGCTGCGGGTGGGTCTCAGGGCTTGCCTGCAGCGGTGTCGGAGGCGGTTGGCGGATGCTGCCAGCGGCCATGGATAGCGGTCCTTCGAGAAAACAGCGTAATGAAGGGGGAGAGAAAGGCAGGAAAGAAACGTGATGCCTCAAGTATAGTCACTATCCTTGGATAGGACAAACAAGCGTTTGGTAGAATCATTGCATCTGGAGGGCGAAAAAACCGTTGACAGCGGCGGGTTGGCATATAACCATGCGGTGCCGCGTGAGGCTCCTTTGGCCGGTGACTCGCAGATTATGTATGAATACAATTTAACGAAGGACGGGACATGACACGTATCGGACTCCTTCACCCTGGAGCGATGGGCGCTTCCGTGGGGGCTGCGGTGAACGACAACGGACACACCGTGCTGTGGGCCTCTCAAGGCCGGTCTGCGGCCACGCAGGAGCGAGCGCGACGTGGTGAACTGCAAGATGTTGCTACGGTGCCGGAGGTTCTGGCGTCGAGCGAGATTGTGTTGTCCGTCTGTCCGCCGCACGCCGCCGAGGACGTGGCCGCCGAGGTCGCCGAAAGCGGCTTTGCGGGTTTGTACGTCGACTGCAACGCCGTATCGCCGGAGCGTACGCGCGGCATTCAGCGGATCGTCGAGAAGGGCGGCGCGGACTATGTCGATGGCGGTATCATCGGCGGACCGGCCTGGACGCGCGAAGCCGGGACCCGTCTGTATCTGTCCGGCCTGCGAGCCGGGGAGGTGTCGGCGTGTTTTGCGGATAGTCCTTTGTCTGCCCCGGTCATCTCCGAGCGCATCGGCGCCGCCTCGGCGCTCAAAATGGGTTACGCCGCTTTCACCAAGGGCAGCACGGCCCTGTTGACCGCCATCCTCGGCATGGTCGAGAAAGAAGGTGTACGGGCCGATTTGGCGCGTCAATGGGGTGACGCCTTCACGGCCCAAACCGTGCGGCGTGTCTGTGACAACACCGCCAAGGCATGGCGTTTCGAGGGCGAGATGCACGAGATTGCGGCGACGTTCCACGCGGCCGGCTTGCCGGGCGGATTTCATCAAGCGGCGGCCGAAGTCTTCCGGCGGCTTGCCGGTTTCAAGGACCACGCCGGGCCGCCGGATATCGAAGCGGTATTGGAAGCCTTGCTGAAGCAGGAATAACGAGAATAAGAGGAAAGGAACGAACAGGATGAGCGGTCAAGCGACATTGCAGGGCATCGCGGTGCGCGGCGCGAGCCGCGCTCCCATGCGGGAAGTGCAGGAAGCCAGCGTGACGGTGACGGATGGCATTGTGGAGGATTACCGCGGCACCGGCCTGCGGCAGGTCACCTTCATCGACGCCGGGCAGTGGCGACAGGTGGTGGGGGAGCTGGGCGTGGATTTGCCGTGGCACACGCGCCGCGCCAATTTGCTGGTCGACGGCCTTGATCTGCCGGCTACGGTCGGCGGCCGTTTGCGCATTGGCGAATGCTTGTTCGAGATCCATGGGGAAACGGAGCCCTGCGAACGCATGGACGAATTGCAGGCCGGCTTGCGCACGGGATTGGCCCCGGAGATGCGCGGCGGGGTGTGGGGCAAGGTGCTGGAGAGTGGCCACTTGCGGGTGGGTCAGTCCGTCGAGATCTCGGAATAGGTGGGGGCGAGGTTCTTCATGGCTGAAAGCGTCCTGTACGACAAGAACGAGCAGATCGTCACGATTACCTTGAATCGCCCCGAAGCGCTGAACGCGATCAATCGGCAACTGAAGCAGGAATTCATCGACGCGGTGCTGCAATTCGACCAGGACGATGACGCCCGTGTGGCCATCGTTACCGGTGCCGGGCGGGCCTTCTGCGCCGGCCGGGACCTGAAGGAGCGCATGTCCGACAACACTGCCGGAGTGCAGGCGCGGGCTAGTGACAGTTTGGGCAATGAGAGCCTGTCGATGTTTCCGCGTATCTGGAAGCCGGTTATTGCCGCCATCAATGGATATGCCATGGCCGGGGGCTGGGCCATCGCCCAGATGTGCGACCTGCGTCTGGCTGCCGACGATGCCAAGCTGGGCATTACGGAATCGCGCTGGAGCTTGCTGCCGCCGTTCGCGGCCCAGCTCGCCCGGCTTATTCCGATGGCCAACGTTCTGGAGTTGGTTTTCACGGCGGAGCCGATAACCGCCCAGCGCGCTTGTGAAATTGGCTTTGTGAACAAGGTGGTGCCGAAAGACCGGCTGATGGACGAGGCCCTGGAACTGGCGCGGCGTATGGTCCGCAATGCCCCGTTGTCGCTGCGCATGTTCAAGGAGTTGGCCTACCGCGGCCAGGAAATGGGCGAGCGGGAAATCGCGGCGCTGACGCGCGCCATGTATGATCAGTTGCTGGTGAGCGAGGATGCCAAGGAGGGGCCGCGGGCTTTCGCCGAGAAGCGGGCGCCACAATGGAAAGGCCAGTAGCAGCGGGGGGCTCCCTGCGTTTTGAGAGCATATTAAGATTAAACGGACTCTGAGGTAGATATGTCGTACACAACGCTTTTGTTTGACGTTCGTGACGGGGTGGCGCGTATTACATTGAACCGGCCTGACGCCGCCAACGCCGTCGACACCGAGCTGGCCAGGGATCTCATGTACGCGGCTATGCAGTGCAGCGAGGACGCCGGGATTCGCGCCGTTATCATCACGGGGAACGGCTCGATGTTCTCTGCCGGTGGTGACTTGAAGGGGTTCGGGGCGCAGGGCGACAATCTGCCGTATCACCTGAAGGAAGTGACGACCTATTTCCACGCCGCGGTGTCGCGCTTCATGCGAATGGACCCGCCGGTGGTGGCGGCTGTCAACGGTATGGCGGCCGGTGCCGGCATGAGTTTGGCGTGCGGCGCCGACATCGTATTGGCAGCCCAATCGGCCCGTTTCACGATGGCCTACACCCGCGCCGGACTGACGCCGGACGGCTCGTCTACGTATTACCTGCCGCGCATTGTTGGCCTGAAACGGGCCTTGGAGTTGACCCTGACCAACCGCATGCTGTCGGCGCAGGAGGCGTGCGAGTGGGGGTTGGTGACTCGAGTCGTGCCGGATGCCCAGCTTCAGGAAGAAGCCGGCGCCTTGGCCGGACAACTTGCCAGCGGCGCCACGAGGGCGTTGGGCATGGCGAAGCGATTGTTGCACGGCGGCTGGACGGGCACCCTGGAAACACAAATGGAGCACGAGACGCAGGCCATTGCGGAATTGTCGCGCAGCGATGACGCCAAGGAGGGACTGAGCGCGTTTTTGGAGAAGCGTAAGCCGGCGTTCAAGGGACGCTGACGGGGACTCTAATCCGACCTACAGGTTGCGTAGCCAGTCGGCGATGGCTTGGCCGATCTCATCCGGGGCGTCTTCCTGGATAAAATGGATCCCCGACACCGTTACTTCCTTTTGATTCGGCCACGTGCGGCAAAACTCGCGCTGCTCGCCGACCAAGATGGCGCCGGGTTCGGCGTTGATAAATAACTTGGGGATAGGGGACTGCCGCAGCCACACGGCATAGTTGCCAACGATCTCGGTCACGTCCTCCGGCTCGCCTTCAATGGGGATCTCTCGGGGCCACGTCAAGGTGGGCCGCCGACCTTCCCCAAGCTCCAGGAAGGGCCGGCGATACTCCGCCATTTCCTCATCCGTGAGCTTCCGTTTGATCGATCCCGGCAGCACGCGCTCAATGAACAGGTTGTACGTGAGGATCATGGACTCGCCGTTAATGGAGCGGAACCCCTGGAAAATCTGCAGCGCCGCTTCCGGCCATTGTGTCCAGGTCAGCGGCTGCACGATGGCCTCCATGTAGGCCAGCCCCTTGACGACGTGGCGGTGTCGATTGCCCCAATCGAAGCCGAGGGCCGATCCCCAGTCGTGCACCACGAACGTCACGTTGTCATTGACGCCGACCGCTTCCAGAAAGGCGTCGAGGTACCGCCGGTGCTCCACAAAGCGGTATCGCTGCGGGCCACTGTCCTCCAGCTTGTCCGAATCCCCCATGCCGATGAGATCCGGCGCGATACAACGGCCGAGCCCGGTGAGGTGCGGGATGATACCGCGCCACAGATAGGATGAGGTCGGGTTGCCGTGCAACAGGACAATAGGGTCGCCCTCGCCGGCCTCGACGTAGGCCATGTTATGGTCCAGCACCTGTGCGTATTTTTTGGCAAGCGGTGATATGGCGGCCATCCTTCTCCCTTCCTACAGCTTGCCGTTCAGGCTCTTGAGCAGCGCCCAGGTGCGCGCAATGGACGCCTCGGCGTTGTCGCCCACCGGAAAAATCGACGCCAGAAAGTCCGTCGCGCCCGCGGCGGCAAACGCCCGCAATTGCTGCTCCACCTGCGCCTCGTTTCCGACCACTGCAACATCCGCCGCTCGTTCCACGCCCTCGATGTCCAACAGGCGACGATAATTGAGCAGCTGTCCGTAGCGGTTGAAAATACCGTCGGCAACCTCATGCCCACCCTCCGGGCTGTCGGTCACGGCAATCGGCAGGCCGACGCACACGCGCGGCTGCCCGCGTCCTGCCGATTTGGCCGCAGCGCTGATGCGCGGCACGATGTGCGATTCAATCGTCTTTCTTCCCGCCATCCAGGTGATGGTACCGTCTGCTAGTTCGCCGGTAAGGCGCAACATGCGCGGCGCCAGGGCCGCCACCAGAACGGGAAACGGGGCGGTGTCCGGCACCTGCAGCTCCACCTTGACGTTGTAGACATGGCCGCCGAAGTCTACCCGGCCTTCGCTGACCAGAGGCCGCAGCACCGACAGATATTCCTCCATGTGCTGTGCGGCGCCGTCATACGACAGGCCCATCATGCCCTCGATCAGCGGCCGGTGGGACAGCCCGATGCCCAAAGCCAGCCGGCCATTACTGGCTCGCTGGGTGGTGAGGGCGTGCTGTGCCATGCCCAGCGGGTGAAACGGATAGGTTGGGACAACGGCCGTGCCGAGCTCGATACGGCTTGTCTGATGGCCGACGACCGCGAGGGCCGTCAATGCGTCGTAGCCGAACATCAACAAGTGCGGGACCCAGAAGTGACTGAAGCCGTCTGTCTCGGCCTGTTGCACCTGCTGCGTCAGGTTTTCCAGGTTGTCCACCTCACGTCGGGCACCCGCAAATATTCCAATACGCATGTCTTTATCCTTCATGTATTCGTGATGGTTGTAAAGCGGCGTCGAAAGGGAGGAGCCGTCACCGAGAAATGACACGACAGTAGCCTCCCTGCCCAGGCGGGAGCAAGGAGGCTATCGTGTTTTTAATTGGATGGCGGGAAGAAAGGAACCCCATACTTGGCGACGATCTCCGCGATGCGACCGCTGGCCACAAGCTTTTCAAGCTCTTGGTTAAGCACTGCTTTCAGGTCCTGTTCCGTGCGCCGCACGGCAATCACTAGGCTGTACCGCATCCTGGGGTCGAGTTCAAACCCGTCGACAATCGCCAAGCCGCTGTCCGGGTTCTGATGAAGCCACCAGCCGGCCTTGGAGGCGAGCATGAGGCTGAATTCGACGTCGCCCTTTTGCAGGGCCGCGAGGTTTTCCTCATTGAGGCGATAGGGATCGGTCTGGAAGCCGTCGCGGCTCAGAAACATGTCGCCGACGGTAAACATGATCACACCGATCTTCGCGTCTTTGGCGTCCGCCAGCGCCTGAGGGCTGCGCCCGCCTTCCTTGCCGACAAGAACATAACCCGTGCCGAGGTAAGGCCGGGTGATTTCGAGTCGCTTTTCTTCATATTCGTCAATCAGGTCGTCATCGTTCGGCAGGCCCATGAAGAAGTCGCACTTGCCGTCGTTGATCGAGCGGCGCAGGGCGCGGCTGAGGCCACCTCGGGTGCCGGTGTCGGCCCAATGGTAGGCAATCGACAGGCCCATGCCTGTGGCGATTTCCTTGGCGATTTCGACGTCAAAGCCGGGTGTGTTCGGGTCCGGACTGGAGAAGGGCAGATTGTAGGGGTCAGCACAAGCAACGACGGTGCCACGTTCTTTGGCTTTCTCCAAGGCGGTCGGTGCGGCCGACGCCAAGCCCGCGCAGGCAATAAGGACGATCAAGACCCAAACGATGCTGCAGGTGTTTTGCCGTATCCGCATGAATGTTTCCTCAAAAAAACGTACTGCCATGGACGGTCGGGACCCATGGCAGCACAGGACGATCAGACGTTCAGATTAGTGCAGGCCGAAAGCGATCAGGTGGCCGCCCTTCTGGTGCGTCTTTTTCCAGTTGTCGTCGAACATCTCGATGCCCGTCTGGGCCTGTCCGACCACGACCGCCAGCATCTGCTCGCCGTCGACCGTGAAGGTGTTCACGCCGCCCATGACGGAGGAACCGCAGTAGAAGCTCCATAACTGCGCGCCGGTGGTGGCGTTGAATGCCTTGATGTAGCCTTCCGTGTCACCGGCAAACACCAGGTTTCCGGCCGTCGCGGTGACACTGCTGCGGAACGGCATCGGGTTGTTGTGCACCCAAACGAGCTCGCCATTCCGGGCGTTGATGGCGCGCAACTCGCCACCGCCGCCGTACCACTTCATGACCTTGATACCCAGGAAGGTCTCGCCGCGCGCATAACGCTCGCGCTTTGCCTGCAGGTCCATGCTATGGTCGCCGAAGGCGGGCACGTAGGCGATCTGGGTGTGCGGGTTGTAGGCCATGGGGTTCCATTCCTTGCCACCGAACAGGGCCGGGTAGATACCCTCGGTCACCTTGTCATAACCAACGTCCATCTCCGGATAGGCGAAGATCGGCCGACCGGTCTCGGGATCGAAACCCCGGTTCCAGTTGACTTTACCCAGCGGCACGGCGTAGTTGAAACTGCCGTTGGTGCGGTCGATGGAGTAGAAATGCCCGTTACGGTCCGCGTGCAGCCAAACCTTCTGGCCGTCGATGTCGGCCAGGACGGTTTCGTTCACGCCGTCGTAGTCATACGGATCGTTCGGGGTGTACTGGAAGTGGAACTTGATAGCTCCGGAATCCGGGTCCAGAACGACGGTGGAGTTGGTGTACAGGTTGTCGCCCGGGTGGGCATGACGATCCCACGGGCCAGGCTGGCCGACGCCCCAGTAGATGTTGTTCAACTCGGGGTCATAGGCTCCCGTCACCCACGCCGAGCCGCCGCCGTACTTGTAGGTGTCGCCCGGCCACGTGTCACCGCCCGGCTCGCCGGGGGCGGGGATGGTGTGCGTCTTCCACACTTCTTCGCCCGTCTCGGCGTCGCGCGCCGTGATGAAGCCGCGAATGCCGAACTCGGCGCCGGAGGTGCCGATGATGACCTTGCCGTCGACGGCCAAGGGCAGCAGGGTGAAGCTGTAGGAGGCTTTGTAATCGGCCACGGTGTGGTCCCAAATGACCTGACCGCTGGCGGAATCGAGGGCGACCAAGTGACCATCCAAGGTGGCAACGTAGAGGTTGGTGCCGTAGAGGGCCGGGCCGCGGTTGATCACGTCACAGCACAGATGCGGGAAGACGTCGCCCGGCAGCGGGTGGTCGTAGCGCCACACCGTGCGGCCGGTCCGGCCATCCACGCGGAAGACGTGATTGTAGGAGGAACTGACGAACAGGTTGCCGTTGAAGGCCATGGTCTGGCTGCCCTGGCTGTCCAGAACGCCAAATGACAAGACCCATTTCGGCACCAGGTCTTTGACCGTCTCGGTGTTGATTTGGTCGAGTTGGCTGTAGCGGGTGTGTGAGTAATCCTTACCGTACAGGATCCAGTTATTGGGATCCTTGCCCGCGTTGAGGAGCATGGAATCGGTGATGACACCGGGGGAAACGTATCCTTCGAGGACTTCGATGCGCGGCCCTTCTTCCTCGCCTTCGATCTCTTCCGAGGTATAACGCGACGCGTCGTCATCCTGCGCCAGCACTGTCCCTCCCCAAGCGATAAGCAAGCCCATCGCCAGCAGGGCAATCAGCGACCTGAAATACTTACTAGACATACTCTCTCCTTTACAGTGAAAACTGCAGTCTGCCTTGCAACAGTTCCTCACTCAAACCACGTCTGGGTTGAATGAACCCCTTTCGATCACTGGACCTCGGAGCCAACGCTGCCGTGGGTCCAGCTTTGCTGAGGGCCTGTCGACTTGCGGCGCATATTTAGCCGTGTTCATTACGGCGTGTCAACAGGAAAAATTGGGCGGCGTGAAGACGTTCCCAGCACCGCGCGGCGGCGGGGAGTGACTTTCAGAGAGCGGTGGCGAGAGCCAAACCTTGGTCTTGACAGTGCCAAGCGAATTTGCACTAATGCGTACTCATCGGCCGGGTGTTGCCCGGACGCCTGTCTTTCAGATGGGGCACGGCCTGTGAAGGCGTGGCCCCTTGAACCTGTTGAGAGCTAGGGTAAGGAGAGAGGATGATGAAGTATCGCCGAAATGCCTTGAGGCTCGGCTTTGTGGTTGGGGCTTGTCTTGCCTTGCTGGTTGGGACAGCCGTGGCGGGGAACAATCCGGCGGATGAAAACTGGTGGCCGAGCGAGTTCGGCGCCGATGACCAAGCCGGCGCGGTAAAATACATCACCCCAGAGAAAGTCGTGGCGGCAGCCCAGTTGGTGAAGAAGGGCATGACGGCTACGTTGGGCATGCCCTATTACAATGGCATGCCGCTCGTGCCGGGCCGTACGTTTGCCCTGAGCATTCCCGGCGGCGGCACGCCGACCCACGGCCCGCTGAACTGGGAAGGCGACAGTTACCAGATGACCTTCATGGACGAATTGCTGACTGCCGAGATCGGACAGGTGGGCACGCAGTGGGACGGCCTGGGTCACCCGATGATCAAGGTCGCCGGTGTTCCTGGCTGGGAAGACGGCAATTATTTCTATAACGGATTTCGTCTTGAAGATGTGGGCAGTCCCCGCGGTTTGAATGCTGTGGGTAACGAACACCTGGCCGAGATCGGCTTCTTCACGCGCGGCGTCCTGATCGACATCGCTGCCCTGAAGGGTGTGGACCGGTTGGACAAGGGCTATGCCATCACCATGGCCGACTACGAAGCCGCGTTGGCGGCGCAGGGCATTGACGATGCCAGCCAGGGTGACGTGGTCCTGTTCCGCACCGGCTGGAACAGCCTGTGGAAGGATTACTCATCTATAGACCCGGCGAGGATTGCCGAAGTCGGCTCCGGTGAGCCCGGCGTCAGCCCGGAAGTCTGCGACCACTTGGCAGCCAAGAAGATCTCCATGATCGGTTCCGACACTTGGGGCCTGGAGCCGTACGATTTTTCCCAGGGCATGCCTGAGAGCTACTTCGCCTATTGCCACATGAACCTGGTCGCCCGCCGCGGCATCACCAACTTTGAGAACCTCGACCTGGACAAGCTGTCCCGCGAGAAGGCTTATGAGTTCGCCTTTGCGTGGTCGCCGCTGAAACTCGTTGGCGCCACCGGATCGCCGGGAAATCCTGTCGCCGCCTGGTAAGTTAGGCGCTGCGTGTCCGAGCGGAGTCGGTCTGCTGGCCGGCTCCGCTTTGGTTTGCCCGAAAACGAGCCGTAACTTTTGACTGCATGACTGCTGACGAACGTAAGGAGAGACGCATGGGTTGCCGGCCAGGTACCTACCTGGAGTTGCACCGTTACGGACGGCGTGCCTGCCGTCTTGGCATCGTCCTGTTGCTGATCGGGGCTCTTCTGCCCGCCGGCGTGCTGTATGGACAGGAGGAGACGCCACAGGACGCAGCAGGGCAGGAGACCGAGTTGCCCTCTGCCGTCGACGCACCGCCGGCCATGGGCGAGCGCGTGCTCGAGTTGACGCTCGAAGACGCCATCCAATTGGCCCTGCAGAATAGCTTGGCAATCGAACGCGAACGCTTCGGACCGCTCATTGCGCTGACCGATATCGATCGGGCCAAGGTGGAATTCGACCCGAAGGTTGGCGCGGAAGTGAACGTATCGGAGACGCAGAATTTACGCACGAACCAGAACCCGATATTCAAGCCCATCCTCGACAGCCGCAGCACGCTTTCCGCCTATCTTCGCCACACCATTGTCACCGGTGGCAACTATGAACTTCGATTCGTCACGGCTCGCAGTGACCAGTCACCTGACGACGCCGGCTTCGGACAACGCATCCACAATCCGCTGTTTGAGAACAGTCTTGAACTGACTTTCACGCACCCACTGCTCCAGAATTTCGGTATTTCGGTCAACAAGGCCCCGATTCGACAAGCAGAGATCAGAGAGCAAATCGCCGAGCAGAACGTGATTCAGGCAATTCTGGATACGGTGTTTTCCGTGCACCAGGGTTACTGGGAGTTGGTATTTCGCATCCAGGATCTGGCCGCCAAGCGTGAGTCGCAAAAACTCGCGGAGGACTTTCTGGCGGAGAACACCGTGCGGGTGGAATTGGGCACCCTTGCGCCGATCGAGCTGGTGCAAGCCGAGACTCGGGTCAAAACGCGTGAGGGTGACGTCATCGTGGCGGAGGCCGCGCTGCGCGATGCCGATGATCAACTCAAGGCCATTCTGAACATACCGGAGGGCATGGGTTCCTGGGATGTGCGCCTGCAACCGACGGATAGCCCCTCGTTTACGCCGGTGTCAACGATGGCCGTCGCGGAACAGGTCGACATCGCTCTGCAGCAGCGGCCCGACTACCTCAGTTCGCAGTTGGACATCCAGGTACGGGAGAGTTTGCGGGACGAGGCGCGCAATCTGAGCCTGCCGCGCCTGGACGTTATCGGCACCGGCAGGCTGAACGCCTACGATGAGAATATCGGCGACGCCTTTTCCAATATCCCGGACGGCGACGGCTACCAATGGGCCGCCGGTCTGCAAATGGAAATTACCCTGGGCAGCCGCGCCAAGCGCGTTCTGATCGACAAGCGCCAATTGGAGTTGCGTCAGGCGCGTATCGACCAGCGCCAGCTCGTGCTTGCCATTGTCCAGCAAATTCGCCAGGCGGTGCGCAGTATCCAAACCAATATCCAGCGTGTGGAAGTCACACGTTCGGCCACCATGCTGGCGCGCACCCAGCTCGAAGCGGAGCAGGAAAAATTTCGTCTCGGTCTGTCGACCAGTTTCAACGTGCTGGAATTTCAAGAAGACCTGACCAACGCGCTGAGCAATGAGACACGGGCGCTGAGCGACTACAACGTCGCGTTGGCGCAACTCGACCAACTGACCGGCATGATGCAGTATCACGACGTGCGGTAATCCGGCGATGATTTCATCCGCCGCATAATGCCTTCCTCTTGATGGACAACTGTGAGCAACGTGATCGCCATTCGTGGCGCCCGCCAACACAATCTCAAGGACCTCGCAGTTGACATCCCCCGCGAACGCTTGGTGGTCATCACCGGGCTGAGTGGTTCCGGTAAGTCGTCACTCGCTTTCGACACCCTCTACGCCGAAGGGCAGCGCCGCTACGTCGAATCCCTGTCGGCGTACGCCCGCCAGTTTCTGGAACAGCTCGAAAAGCCCGACGTGGACACCATCGAGGGGCTGTCGCCCGCCATTGCCATTGAGCAGAAAACGGTGAGCCGCAACCCGCGCTCGACGGTCGGCACGGTGACGGAGATTTATGACTATCTGCGTCTGTTGTTTGCGCGGGTGGGCGTGCCCCATTGTCCGCAGTGCGGTCAGCCGATTCGGGCGCAAACGGTGCAGAACATCGTGGACCACGTCCTGCAGCTCCCCGATAGCGCCCGGCTGCTCATCCTGGCGCCGGTGGTGCGCCATCGGAAAGGGGCGTACCGCAAGGAGCTGGAACAGATCAAGCGGGACGGCTTCGTGCGGGTGCGCATCGACGGCGAGGTCATGCCGCTCGAAACGGTGCCGACGCTGGACCGTAATTTCAACCATACCATCGAGATTGTCGTCGACCGTCTCGTGGTACGGCCCGACATCGCCGCACGCCTGAGCAACTCGGTTGAAACTGCCCTGGCGCACAGCGATGGGCTGGTGGGCGTGCAGATTGTTGACGGTGAACACCTGCTATGCAGCGTCAAGCACGCCTGTCCCGATTGCGGGATCAGTTGCCCGGAACTCGAGCCACGCCTGTTTTCCTTCAACAGCCCGCAGGGCGCCTGCACGACGTGCGACGGTTTGGGCGTTGATATGGAGTTCGACCCCGAATTGGTGGCGCCGAATGGCGAGTTGTCGCTCAGCGAGGGCGCCATCGCCGTGTGGTCGGAGCGCCAATTAGACGCCATGCAGCCCATGCTGCACGGTTTAGTGGTGCAATACGGCGTGGACCTGCACCGGCCCTGGGGACAGTTGCATGAGGCGCAGCAGCGCGTGGTCCTGTACGGCAGCGGCGACGAAGCCGTGAAGGTGAGTTATCAGGCACGCGGGCGGACGCGGCACGTCGAGCGGGTGTATGAAGGCGTGATTCCCGGCCTCAAGCGGCGCTACCGAGAGACCGATTCGCTGGCGGTACGGGAGAGCTTGCAGTCGTATATGCGTCCGCGGCTGTGCGAGGCGTGCCAGGGTGCGCGTCTGCGCTCGGAGGCGCTCGCGGTGCGGGTGCATGGGTGCAGCATCAGCGACGTCACGGCCTTGTCCGTGGAGCAGGCGGAGCGTTTCTTTGCGGAACTGAACCTGGATGATTTCGATCTGCGGGTGGCCGGCAAGGTGCTGCAGGAATTGCGCGTCCGGTTGCATTTTCTGCGCAGCGTTGGCCTGGAATACCTGACGCTGGACCGTGCGGCCGCGACGTTATCGGGCGGCGAAGGGCAGCGCATCCGCTTGGCAACGCAGATCGGTTCCGGGCTGGTCGGCGTCCTGTACATTCTGGACGAGCCGAGCATCGGCCTGCATCAGCGGGACAACCAGCGGCTGCTGGAGAGCCTGCAGCGCCTGCGCGACTTGAGCAATACGGTGCTGGTGGTGGAACACGACCGCGACACCATCAACGCCGCTGATTACGTGCTGGACTTGGGGCCGGGAGCGGGGGAGCACGGTGGCCACGTGGTGGCGGCCGGCACGCCCGGCGAGATCAGGCAAGAGCCCGGTTCGCTCACCGGCCAGTATCTCAGCGGCGTGCTGACCATTCCGGTACCGGCCAAGCGGCGCAAGCCCGGCAAGCGCAAACTGGTTCTTCAGCAGGCCATCGCCAACAACCTCAAGAACCTGGATGTTGAGATTCCCCTGGGCGTGTTCGTCTGCGTCACCGGCGTGTCCGGCTCCGGCAAGAGCACGCTGGTGATGGACATTCTCTACAAGGCGTTGGCCAGGAGGCTGTATCGCGCCCGCGAGCGGCCTGGAGCGTTTGGGGTACTCAAAGGCATGGAGCACCTGGACAAAGTCATCGACATCGATCAGTCGCCCATCGGCCGTACGCCGCGCTCCAATCCCGCAACGTACACGGGGTTGTTCGACATCATCCGGGCGCTGTTCACGCAGGTGCCGGAGGCGCGCATGCGGGGTTACAAGCCGGGGCGGTTCAGTTTCAACGTCAAGGGCGGGCGGTGCGAGTCGTGTCAGGGCCACGGCACCCTGAAGATCGAAATGCATTTCCTGCCCGATGTTTACGTGACCTGTGACGTCTGCAAAGGGCGACGCTTCAATCGCGACACCTTGGAGATTCGCTACCGGGACAAAACCATTGCCGACGTGCTGGACTTCACCGTTGACGAGGCGGCGGAGTTCTTTGTCAACGTGCCGTTGCTGACGCCAAAGCTGAACACCTTGCGGGAGGTTGGGCTGGGCTATATCCGCCTGGGACAGGCCGCTACCACGCTTTCGGGCGGCGAGGCTCAGCGGGTCAAGCTCAGCCGGGAACTGAGCAAGCGGAGCACGGGGCGTACGCTGTACATCCTGGACGAACCGACGACCGGCTTGCACTTTGCGGACATTCAACGGCTGATCGAGGTGTTGCAGCGTCTGGTGGCGGGTGGCAACACGGTGCTGGTGATCGAGCACAACCTGGACGTCATCAAGACTGCCGACTACGTCATCGATCTCGGACCGGAAGGCGGCGACGGCGGCGGTCGTCTGGTGGCTGCGGGGACACCGGAGACGGTAGCCGAGGTGCAGGGTTCGCACACCGGCTGCTTCCTGCGCGGGGTGCTGGATGACGACGCGTGACCGCCGCCGAATCAAATTGCTGATCGCCTACAACGGCACGTGCTACCACGGCTGGCAATTGCAGCCGCGGGCGGTCACGGTGCAGGGCACCCTGGAGTCCTGTCTGTCACGCATCACGAACGGCCCGGCGCGTCTGCACGCCGCCGGGCGCACCGATGCCGGGGTGCACGCCCTGGGGCAGGTGGCGCATTTCGATACTGCCTCAGACATTGCCATGGCGCCGCTGGTGCGGGGGCTCAACAGTCTGCTGCCGGATGACATCGTGGTGCGGCGGGCCGTCGAGGCACCGGGTGGCTTTCACGCCCGCTATGACGCGGTGCGCAAGACGTACCTGTATCAGCTTCATAACCATGCCGTTCCGTCGTTGTTTTGCGCCCGGTATGCTTGGCACGTGCCGCAGCGTCTCGACGTGCCTGCCATGCAGACGGCCGCGCAGTTGCTGGTGGGTCGGCACGATTTTTCCGCCTTTCGGAGTGCCTCGCGGGACGACGCGCGCCAGCCGGTGCGCTGCCTGTACCGATTGGCTTTGCGGCACCAGCCGCCCCGTCTCGTCTTCGTCCTGAGCGCCGACGGTTTTTTGTATCGCATGGCGCGCAGTATCGTCGGCACCCTAGTTGCGGTCGGGCGCGGCGCCATTGCGGCCGAAGCGGTCGGCGACATGCTGCGTGCCAGACAGCGACGACTGGCCGGACCCGCCGCGCCCGCGCACGGGTTGTTCCTGGTGCACGTGTCCTATCGACGGAGCAAGGCTTGCATGTTCCCCGCCGGTAGTCGATAATCCGCACCGCAGCGGCTGCCGGAGCATGTAAGGCCGTGTTCATGCCTTTACGACTATATCAAACAACACAGACCACGCTCATGCCAACGATGTCCCATCTTCGGCAGGTTCTGCCGTTAGCCCTGACCCTGTTCGTTCTCTGGCTGATTCTTTCCGGGAAATTCGACGCCTTTCACGTCTCCATTGGCGCCGTCAGCGCTCTATGCATCGCGCTGGGGACGCGCCGCTTGCTGCTTTTGCCGCCCGATATCGGACCGCCGGGCATGCATCCCACCAATGCGCTGCCTTTGCGTTTCCTGGGCTACCTTCCGTGGCTCATCTGGCAGATCATCATGTCGAGCCTGCACGTCGCCTACGTTGTCCTGCACCCCAGGATGCCCATTCAGCCGCGCCTGTTGCGCTTTGACACCTCGTTCCCGCACGTCTTGGCGCAATTGACCCTCGCCACCTCGATCACCCTGACACCGGGCACCGTCACCCTCGACGTCGATAACGACGAGTTTCTCGTGCATGCCCTCACAGATACCAGCGCTCAGGGGCTGGAACCGCAGGGTGGCCCCATGCATCGGCGCGTGGCGGCGCTGTTCCAGCCCTCGCACGCCGGCCAAGGCACAAGATCAACACGATGAATACCTATTTTCTCGGTGCCGCGCTTGCGCTCGCGGTCGCCATGACGCTGTCGCTTTACCGCGTGTTACGCGGTCCGACGACTTTTGACCGCCTGACGGGTCTGGGCCTCATCGGCACCAAGACGATCGTGCTGCTGGTGCTGCTGGGCTTCCTGACCGACCGGGTGGAAATCTTCGTGGACATCACGCTGGCGTACGGTTTGATCAGCTTCATCGGCAGTGTGGTTCTGGCGAAGTACTTTGAACAAAAGGGAGCCGACGAGCCATGACCCTCGCCGCCAATGCCCTGCTGGTCATCGGTTTGCTGTTCATCATGCTGGGCGTGCTGGGCATTCTGCGCTTACCCGATTTTTACACCCGCCTGCACGCCATGGGGAAATGCGACACCCTGGGTGTGGCTCTGGTACTGATCGCCTTGGCCATTCATGAGGGGGCGTCGCTCTACAGCCTGAAGATCGTGCTGATCTCGGTTTGCATCGGCTTGGCGAACCCGACGGCTACGCATGCACTGGGCCGGGCCGCCTACAGGTCCGGGTTGATGCCTTGGCGCGGCGACGAGGAGCGTTCGTAATGGCGTCGTTGTCCATTTTCTTTCAGGTGCTGATCGTGGTTTGCGCAGTGGCCGTGGTGTTCACCCACGATCTGCTGGCGGCGGTGGCGATTTTCGGCGCCTTCAGCTTTTTCTCGGCTATTTATTTCGCCATTCTGGGAGCGCTCGACGTGGCTTTTACCGAGGCAGCCGTCGGTGCGGTGATTACCACGGTGTTTTTCGTCACGGCCATTTTCCGCACGGTGCGGCGGACCAAGCGGTGAAAGCGGTTACCTGGGTGGTCTTCGCGTTGGCGGCAGGGGTGCTGTTTTACGCTGCCAGCGATTTGCCGCGCGTCGGCGATGTCGAGTCGCCGGCGTCGGTGCACGTCTCGCCGCGTTATATCGCCAAGAGCCACGACGAAACCGGCGCGCCGAACTTCGTTACCGGCGTGCTGGCGGATTACCGGGGCTACGACACGTTGGGGGAGACGACGGTCATCTTCACGGCCGGTCTGGCGTGCCTGCTGATTCTGGGCGTGCGCTTGGGCGCCGGAGGGGACGACGAGTGAGAACGCCTTTCGGCAGCGCGGTGCTGGACGCGGCCTGTCGTCTATTCGTGCCCTTTGTCCTGATCTTCGCCGTGTACGTCGTCGCGCATGGCCACGACAGCCCGGGCGGCGGCTTTCAAGGCGGCACCATTCTGGCTGCCGCGGTCATTCTTATCCGGCTGGTGCACGGGCAGGACGCCATGTGGGGGTTGACCCGCGTCGGCGCTCTGCGGCTGGCCTGTGGCGGCGTGGCCGTGTTCGCCGGCATCGGCTTTCTGAGCCTGCTGTTCGCCGGCAACTATCTCGACTATGGGGTGCTGCCGCTACCGCTGGAAACGGTGAAGGTTCGGGTCGTGGGCACCCTGGGCATCGAGGTCGGCGTGGCGATGGCCGTTACCGGCGTTCTGGTGCTGATTTTCGATGCCCTGACCGCCTGGGGCGAGGAGGACTGACGCCGTGTGGGAGAACGTGTCGGGCTATCTGAACTACTGGCTTGCCGCCGTGCTCTTGCTCATCGGGCTGTACGGCATGCTGGGTCAGCCCAATCTGGTCAAGAAGCTCATGGCCATGAACATCCTGCAGGTGGCGGCGATCCTGTTCTTCATTGCCCTGGCGGAAAAGACGGGTGCGACGGCCCCGATTGAGGTCAAGGGCTTGCACGACGTGGGCGCTTACGTCAATCCGCTACCGCATGCGCTGATGCTTACCGCCATCGTCGTCGGGGTCAGTACGACGGGTGTTGCCCTGGCTCTGCTCATCCGCATCCACCGGCATTTTGGCACCCTGGAGGAGCCTGAAATTCTCGAGAGGATGCGCCTATGACGGCGCATCTGCCGGTTCTGATCGTTGTCCTGCCGCTCGCGGCCGCCGTGGCCGTGCCCCTTGTCGCACTGGCATTCCCGAAAGCCGCGTTCGCCGTCGCGTGTCTGGCGCTCGCGGCTGCTGGCGTGGCGAGTTGCGCGGCGTTGTCGCATGTGTTGGCGCACGGGACGTTGCGGTACGAACTGGGCGGCTGGGCGCCTCCGTGGGGCATCGAGTATGTCGTCGATCCGTTGTCCGGGGGGATGGGGGCGCTGATCACGCTTATCGCCGTGTGCGTCGTGGTGTACGCCGGCCCACGGGCCAACGGCGGCTCGGCGGCGCGCAGTGGGATGTTTCATAGCCTCTTCCTGCTCCTCGTCACCGGCCTGTTGGGCATCGTGCTGACGGGGGACATGTTCAACCTCTACGTGTTCCTGGAAATCTCGTCGCTGGCCGCCTACGCCCTGCTGGCCTCGGGCGGCATTCGCGGCACGGTGGCCACCTTCCGCTATCTCATCGTCGGCACCATCGCCGCGACCTTCTACCTGTTGGGAACCGGTTACCTGTACGCCCTCACCGGCACGCTCAACATGGCCGACATGGCGGCGCGCCTGACGGCCGTCGTGGATGCACGGGCCTACGGCGTTGCGGTGGTGCTGACCGTCATCGGCTTGGCGATCAAGGCGGCATTGTTCCCGCTGCACGGCTGGCTGCCGGACGCTTATACGTATGCCCCAGCGCCGGTCACCGGATTCATCGCGGCGGTGATGGCGAAGGTCAGTGCGTACGCGTTGTTCCGGGTGCTCTACTTCGTAACGCCCGCCGAGGGGGCTTCGGCGCAGGCCCTGATGCTGCTGGGCTGGGTCTCGGTCATTGCCGTGCTGGCGGGTTCCATCCTGGCCATGGCGCAGCAGGATATCCGCCGCATGCTGGCTTATTCGAGCGTTGGGCAAATGGGCTATATCGTTCTCGGCTTCGCCTTGGGAACCCCTGCCGCGCTGATTGGCGCGTTGCTGCACCTGTTCGGCCACGCCGTCATGAAAGGCTGCCTGTTTCTGGTCGTTGGCGGTATCCAGTGGCGCACGGGCATATACAAGATTAGCGACTATGCCGGCATGGGCCGCCGCATGCCGCTGACCATGGCCGCGTTTGTGGTCGCGGCGCTGGCCATGATCGGGTTACCGCCGACCTTGGGTTTCTTCAGCAAGTGGTATTTGCTCAGCGGCGCCGTCGAGGCGCGCGCCTGGCTGTTCGTGGCGGCGCTGGTGCTGAGCAGTCTGCTGGGCATCGTGTATTTCTTCCGTGTATTCGAATTCGCCTACCTGAAGACGCCGGAAGCGGGGCAGGGTACGCCGCCAAGGCAGGAACTACCCCTGCACATGCTGGCGCCGATCCTCGTTCTCACGGCCGCCGTGTTGGTCTTTGGTTTGTTGAACCAGCAGGTTGTGGGCGGCATCATCCGCCACGCGCTGCCGGGTGCCCTGGCGCCTTAACCGAACGGAAGGGCTCCGTCCATGTCCCGCTATCCGCTCCTGGCCGTGCTGGTTTCCTTGCTCGCCGCCGGGGCGATTCTGCTCTCCGACCGGCGCCCGAATGTGCGCGAGGCGTGGACGTTCGTTGCTGCCGCCGTCAAGTTTCTGCTGGTGGTCTCGATGCTGCCAACGGTCCTGGCCGGCGGCGTCATCGAAGCCACCTACGCCGAATTGCTGCCCGGCTGGTCCCTGCACCTGCGCGCCGACCTGTTCGGTCTCATCTTTGCCCTGCTGGCTTCCGGCCTGTGGATTCTCACCTCCATTTATTCGATCGGCTACATGCGCGCCGGGCATTACACCCACCAGACCGGTTACTTCGCCAGCTTCGCGGTATGTCTGTCCGCCACCATGGGAATTGCCTTCGCGGGCAATCTGATCACCTTTTTTCTGTTCTATGAGATGTTGACGCTGGCCACTTATCCCCTGGTGGTGCACGACCGCACCGAGGAGGCGGTGGCGGCGGGCAGAAAATACCTGGCGTACACCCTCGGCGCCGGGCAGCTGCTGCTATTGGCCCTTGTCGCTGTCGCGGTTTTGGCGCCGGGCGAGTCATTCCAGCCGGGCGGCTTCCTTATGGGCAAGGCGCCGCTGGGCGTTCTGGGGCTGGTGTTCGTTCTGGGGCTGATCGGCGTTGGGGCCAAGGCGGCCATCATGCCGCTGCACGGCTGGCTGCCGGCCGCCATGGTGGCGCCGACCCCGGTGAGCGCGTTGCTGCATGCCGTAGCCGTGGTGAAGGCCGGAACTTTCGGCTGCCTGCGGTTGGTGCATTACGTGTTCGGCGTCGACCTGCTGCGGGCCATGGGGGCGGACACGGTTCTGGCGGTGGCCGCGGCGTTGACCATCCTGCTGGCCTCGGTGCGGGCGCTGGGTGAGCAGAATCTCAAGCGCCGGCTGGCCTATTCAACGGTGAGCCAGCTCTCTTACATCGTCCTGGGCGCCGCCCTCGGTTCGACGGCTGCGGTGGCCGGCGCCATGTTCCACATCGTGGCGCACGGCTTTATGAAAATCACCTTGTTCTTCTGCGCCGGGGCCATCTATATCAAGACGCACAAGTTGGAAATCCCCGACCTGGCGGGCCTGGGCCGGCAGATGCCCATTACCTTCGGCGCCTTTACCCTCGGCGCGCTGGGACTGGCCGGCACGCCGCTGTGCGTCGGCTTCGTCAGCAAGTGGAACCTGGGCATGGGGGCGCTGCAATCCGGCCAGGCGGTGTTTCTGGCCGTGTTCGTCGCCAGCGGCATTCTCAACTTCGCCTACTTTTTCCCCATTATTTATACCGCTTTCTTTGGCCGGCCGGGGCAGGCCATCCGCTTCGACGAGGCTAACCCCGCCCTGTGGGCGCCGTTAGCCGCGACCGCGGTCGTTTCACTGATCCTGGGCATCTATCCGAACGCCGGGCTGCAGTTTTACCACTTGGCGTGGACCGCTGCCGAAAGCGTCATGGCCGGGGCCGGGCAGGCGCTGGCGGGAGGAGGGATGCCGTGAAACGAACAGGGGCCGTTGTGGCTGCCGTGGTCATTGGCGCGAGTGTGGTGCTGGAAATCGTGTACCGCCATCACGGGCACCCGGTTTTCTGGTGGCAGGCGACGCCGGTGTTCGACTTCGTCTACGGCATCGCCGGATGCCTGGCGTTGGTGCTCGGCGCCAAGTGGCTGGGCCGCGCCTGGCTGCAACGAGACCACTTGTACACCGACGAGGATGAAGCGGCATGAGCGCCCTGCACCCCGCCTTCGTGCTGTTTGTAACCGCCTGTGTGGCGACGGCTGCGCGCGGCATCCTGCGCCAGATCACCCTGCTGGCCGGGACGTTGGCAACGCTGTGGACGGTCTGGGAGCTTGACGCCACGGCCAGTCTGTCGTGGGCGTTGCCCAACTACACGCTGCACGTCTTGCGAGTGGACGCCCTGAGCCACGTGTTCGGCCTGATTTTCAGCCTTATCGCCTGCATCGGTGTTTTGTATGCCTTGCACGTGCGGCGCGGCGGCGAGCACGCCGCCACCTTGGTCTATGCCGGCGGTGGCCTCGGGGTCGTGTTCGCCGGCGACTGGATCACGCTGTTCGTCTTTTGGGAGTTGATGGCGGTGGCGTCGCTGTTCGTGGTGTGGTTCGGCGGCACGGCGCAGTCGCAGGCGGCCGGATACCGTTATTTGCTGGTGCACATTTTCGGCGGTTCGCTGTTGTTCTGCGGGATCTTGATCCACCTGCTCCATGGGGGTGAGATCACCTTGGCGGCCCTGACGCGAAGCGAAACACCGGACGCCGCTTTCTGGCTCATTCTGCTGGGCGTGGTGATCAACGCCGCGGTGCCGCCGCTGCACGCCTGGCTGACGGACGCTTACCCGGAAGCCGCGGTTACCGGCAGCGTGTTCCTGAGCGCGTTCACCACCAAGACGGCCGTTTACGTGCTCATCCGCCTCTTTCCGGGCGCCGAGGTGCTGCTGTGGGCCGGAGTAATCATGACCCTGTACGGCGTGGTGTACGCCATCCTGGAAAACGACATCCGCCGGCTGCTGGCCTACCACATCGTCAGCCAGGTCGGCTACATGGTGGCTGCGGTGGGCATGGGCACGGCGCTGGCCCTGAACGGCAGCGGCGCCCACGCCTTCTGCCACATCCTCTACAAGGCGCTGCTGTTCATGGGGGCTGGAGCAGTGATCCAGGCGACCGGCAAGCGCAAGCTCAGCGATCTTGGCGGTCTGAGCCGGGCGATGCCGGTTGTCTTCGGCCTGTACATGGTGGCTGCACTGTCGATTTCCGGCGTGCCGCTGTTCAACGGCTTTACCAGCAAGTCGATGATCGTCTCGGCTGCCGCCGAAGCGCATCTGCCGCTGCCGGAGCTTCTGCTGACGTTGGCCGGCGTGGGCACCTTTCTGAGCGTCGGGCTGAAGCTGCCCTATTTCACTTTCATGGGGGATGACCGCGGCTTGTCGCCGCAGCGCCTGCCGCTCAACATGCTCCTGGCGATGGGCGCGGGCGCCTTCTTGTGCGTCTGGCTGGGCCTCTTCCCGCAGGCGCTTTATGAACGGTTGCCGTTTGCCGCTGAGTATCATCCTTTCACCGTCGATCACGTCGTGTCGTCGCTGCAATTGCTGACCGGCACGGGGCTCGCCTTCTGGTGGTTGCTGGACCGCTTCCACCGCGAAACGACGCTAACCCTGGACACGGACTGGTTCTACCGCCGGCCGCTGCAAGCCGTCTTCGCCCATCTGATCGCCCTTGCGCGACAGGCTGGGACCGTCTTGGAAGCCGCCCGCGCGAGCGTTTTGCAGGCACTGCTGCCCTATGCCCGAAATCCGTATCTCGTGCCCGACCGGCTCACCGGAGTACCCCTGCATCTTCCACCCATTGATGACGACGCGTTGCCCGATGGCGATAGATTGGTGTACGACGAAAACCGCTATCGCCTGCCGATCGGCGCCACGGTGATGTGGATCGTCGTGTTCCTCGCTGGCTTGGCGCTGGTCGTTTTCGTCGCGGCGTAGACGGGCGACGGGCGTCGCATTTGCTTGGGACCTTTACAAAAACACCAGAGCGATCGAACCAATTGGGAGAATTAACGATGTCGGAACAGTCGCTCCGGAGTTTTCTACCGCTCATTCTCAAAGCACTTCTGACTGCTTGTAGCGGAAGAGGGGGCCAGTTTACGCCGCACCTGTTTTGCAAGGCCGCTTCGTTCTTGGCTGTCGGGGTAATGGCAATTACATTGTCCGGCTGTGGTGGCGGTTCCTCTGCGTGCTGGAGCTGCTGGCGCTGCCCTTGGCGATTGCCAGCTTCACCCTGCAGGGCGTGAGGTTTTACCGTCTGAGCAGGGAGTGGCGGCGGACCGTGAGCCTTGACCCCAGTTTGCCGGCTGAACTGCTTCCGGTCTGGTTCCGGGCTTGGACCTGGGAGCCGACCAAGGGTGTTTCGACCCGGGCTTGGGATGCGACCAAGGATGTATCGGTCTGGACGTGGGACAAAACCAAGGGTGTTCCCGCCCTGGTTTGGGACGCGAGGTACGGGGTCTGGAAGAGCGTTCAAGGTGCTTGGGAGCGGGTCTCGGATGCGACGACGAATGTTTCGCAGGATGCTTCGGCCTGGGCTTGCCAATGGTTTTCCGTAACGATTTGGGACGCGCCGGACCTCGTCGTGAACCAAGAACTGATGCTGGGTTCGCTGCGCCACTCACGCCCTCGCATCCTATCATAAGCCCACCCCGGCACGTGGCTACGAAAGAGGCTTTGATTCGTCTCACTTTCCAGCCTTTGCATCGGTCTGGACAGGCCCATGTTGATTGGCTACCATGCACCGTCTCAGGCTGCGCAAAGCCCATCCTCCCCCGCAGAGAATGCATCCATGACGGTTTCAACCAAGCTGATGACGGCGGATGAACTCCTCATGCTGCCGGAAAACGGCAAGCGTTACGAGTTGGTAGAAGGGGTTCTGAACGAGAGGGCATTGGCAGGAGCCGTGCATGGCTTGACCGCCATGGAGGCGGGAGTCCTCTTGTACCAATTCGCGTATCCGCGAGGACTGGGAGCGGTTTTCGCCCCTGGAACGGGATTTGTTCTCTCGACTGACCCCGATACGGTCCGCGCCCCCGATGTTGCCTTTGTTGCCGCCGGGTGCCCTCCCCAACGGTTATCTCCGGCTGGCACCCGACCTCGTTGTGGAAGTTGTTTCCCCTTCGGACACGGCGTCCGAACTGCAAAGCAAGGTATGTACCTGGCTTGACGCCGGGTGCCGGCTGGTGTGGGTCGTGTATCCCGGCACGCGGTCGGTTACCGTCCACCGGTCCAGGGAAGATGTACGGGTGCTGGGGGAAGCGGACGTTCTGGACGGCAGCCCGGTATTCGATGGATTCAGCGCCGAGGTGCGCGACTTGTTTCGTTAACCTGCATTCCGATCTGCAAAAGGGAGCCCTTACGCCATGGAGCAAAGCACCGCGTTAGCGGGTATCAAGGTTCTTGATCTGACACAATTCGAGGCCGGGACCTCGTGCACCGAGGCGCTCGCCTGGCTGGGGGCCGACATTATCAAGGTCGAGAATCCCGACGGCGGCGACCAGGGGCGCAGCGCGTCGACCGACCAATCCGGCGTTGATTCGCCCTACTTCATGCTGCTCAACGCCAACAAGCGCAGCATCACCCTGAACCTGCGCACCTCCCGAGGCCGGGAGTTGTTCACCGAGATGCTGAAAAAAGCCGATATCATGATCGAGAACTTTGCGCCGGGCGCGATCGAGCGGCTGGGCTTTGGCTTTGACGCGGTGCACGAGATCAATCCCCGCGTCATTTACGCGCAGATCAAGGGCTTCGGGCCGGGGCCGTACGAGAATTACGTCAGTTTCGACATGATCGCGCAATCGGCCGGCGGCTCGCTGAGCCTGACCGGCACGCCGGAAACCGAACCGCTGAAACCCGGTCCGACCATCGGCGACACCGGCACCGGATTGCACTGCGCCATCGGCGTTCTGGCGGCACTGCACCAGCGGCAGCAAACCGGCAAGGGGCAGCGCATCCAGGTGGCCATGCAGGACGCCGTCATCAACTTCAGCCGCATCGCCTTCGCCCGCCAGGCGCTGAGCGGCGAGGCCGCCGTCAGGTCGGGCAATCGCAGCGCGCTCGGCACCACGGCGCCCAGCGGGCTCTACCCCTGCAAGGGCGACGGGTTGAACGACTACTGCTTCATCTACACCAGCCGGGCGGGCAACCGGCACTGGGACCGACTGCTGAAGGCCATCGGCCGCGACGACCTGATCGGTGACGAGCGGTTCAACTCGCCGCAGAAGCGCTGGGCCAATCACGACGAGGTGGACCGCCTGCTGACCGAGTTCACCCGGAGCCGCACCAAGCGGGAAGTCATGCAAACATTGGGCGACGCCGGGGTTCCCGCCGGCGCGGTGTATGACACCCTGGAACTGACCGAGGACCAAGCCCTGCAGGACCGCGACATGATCGTCACCGTGGATCATCCCGAACGCGGCAAGTTCACCCTGCCGGGGTGGCCGGTCAAGATGTCCGATTCCCACGTCGACGTCGAGCGCTCGCCGCTGCTCGGCGAGCACAACCCCGAGGTCTATGCCGAATGGCTGGGCCTGACGCCGGATGACCTGCAAGACTTGAAGTCGCAGGACGTAATCTGAGTTTACGGCGCCGCCCCGTCTCCGCGGCGCCACAGGGTGATAAGCACCACGGCCATCATGGCGCTCGTGGTGACCAATGGAAATCCCACCGCACCCATCAAGGCGATGGCGCCGCCCGCCAACGGCCCCCCGGACAGCGTTCCCAGTTCCCAAATCAGAATGAAGGCCGCGTTTGCCGCCGCCATGCCGCCGCTTTGGAAACGGCTGCCCAATAGCGCCAGCCCCGCCGTGTAGAGGCCCAAGCTGATGCCGCCGCCGCAAAATGCCAGCGCGTACAGCGGCACCGTCGTGCCGATGAAGACGTGCACCAGCAGGCCGGATCCAGCCGCGGCCAAGGCCATGTAAACGAGCAGCCGACGGCGGTCGAAGCGGTCCACCGCCCACCCGACCGGCGCCTGCAAGAGAACCCCACCTATCAGATAGACGGCGTTCAGCCACACCGCCGCTCCCTGCGTCAACCCGGCGCTAACCCCGTAAAACGCCATGAGCACCAGCGCCGAGCCCTGTGCAATGCCCATCATCAGCGCCACGGCCATCAATCTGGGCGCTTGTCGTATCCGGATGAACAGGCCGGCCGTCGGCATCCCGCTCGTCGGTGGGGCGCCCTTGCGCCCGAGGGGAATCAGAGCCGTTGCCGCCACCGACAGAATGATCATGATGAGGAAGGGACGAGGGCCGCTCATGTCCAGGAAATCGAGGGCCGCGGAGCCGGCCGCGGTGCCGCCGATGAAGCAGGCCACGTAGAGCGACAGAATGCGCCCGCGGCGGGCATCGGTCGCGGCCTGATTGATCCAACTTTCACTCGATATCCAGTGCAGGGCGAGCCCGAGTCCGGCGACGAACCGGCAGGCCGTCCAGGCGCCGAATCCTTCCCGCCACATCATGCCGAGCAGGGCAAGGGCAAACAGGGTGGCGCCGGCGCCGATGGCCACCGGGTAGCCGATGCGCCTGAGAATGCGGGTGGTGACGGATGCGATGCCCAGAACCGCCACGGAGGAGGCGGCCGCGTTCAACCCGATCAGCCCTGCGGTAATGCCGAGCTCGTGTAGCCGCAGCGGGACGAACGGCAGGAACATGCCCACGGCAAACCCGAGCAGCACGTTGTTGAGTAGCACCGCTGCAATACCGCGGGTTTGCTGGGAGAGGGGAGTCATGGCCACCAGCTTACCACAATTACTGGCGGCGAACCCGAAGCCGCCCGGTTGCGAACGTGCTATGCTGGCGGCGTGTGATGACATTAGGGAAGCTCGGATTCGATTCGGGGCGCTGGATTCCGGGTCAAGCCCGGAATGACCAATTTGGGCATTTGGACAGGCAATGTTCATTAAAAAGCTGTAGGCGCGAGCCGATAATAACGAGGCAGGAGAGGGCACGTGGCACGATTGGCCGGTAAAGTGGCGGTGATAACGGGCGGGGCGGGCGGCATCGGCCGAGCCGCGGGTGGAATTTTCGCTGCGGAAGGTGCCCGGGTGTTGTTGGTGGACGTCAACGAAGGAGCGCTGCAGCAGGCGGTGGATGGCATCGCGGGGGACGACGTCAGCTATGCGGTGGCGGATACGACCCAACCCGATTCGGTGCGGCAGTTCTTCCAGGTGGCCGTTGAGCGATACGGCGGCGTAGACGTTTTCCTGGCCAACGCCGGTGTTGAGGGCGAGATCCATGCCATCCCGGATTACCCGGTCGAGGTGTTTGATCACGTCATGGCGGTCAACGTGCGCGGTGTCTGGCTGGGCGTCAGAGCGGCCATTCCCCTGATGCGCCAGCGGGGCGGCGGCAGTATCGTGATCACCTCGTCGGTCGCCGGCATCCGCGGCTCCGTGGGCATGTCGGCCTACACGACCAGCAAGCACGCCGTTATTGGCCTCATGCGCACCGCGGCGTTGGAATGTGCTGCCGACGGCATCCGGGTGAACACCGTCAATCCGGCGCCCATCGAAACCCGCATGATGCGTTCCCTCGAAGAAATGCGCATCTCGCGGCTCGGCACCGACGCAACCGTGGAGAGCGTCAAGGCGTCGCATGCCGCGCGCATTCCGCTGCGGCGTTACGGTGACCCTGAGGAAGTCGCGCGGCTGATGCTGTTTCTGGCCAGCGACGAAAGCCGCTTCTGCACGGGTGGCGTGTACATGGTGGACGGCGGCTCCTCGGCTGGCATGGTTTAGGGGGCTGGTGCTAGAATGCGCGTCATGGCACGCAAACCACACGTTCAGAGACCATTTCCCGGGTTGTCCTGCCCCGCTGGGTCACCGTAATGCGCCGTAGGATGGCTACAGCCTTAGCGATTGGGCTTGTTGTTGGAGCCGTCGTTCTCGCATACATCTATCTGTCACCTGCTCCCACAGCCGACAGTCCCGCCGCCGCCCAGCAGCCACCGGCCGTCAAGCCGTTTCCCGTCCAGACTGTCATCGCGCGGCGTGGCACCCTGACCCAGTCCATCGCCGCCACGGGCGACATTCTGGCGGAGGCGCGCGTCGAGGTGTTTCCGAAAATCGCCGGGCATCTTGAGGAATTGAGCGTCGAGGAGGGGGATGCGGTGCGCGCCGGCCAGATGATCGCCCGCATCGCCAATGCCGAGTTTCAGGCCCAGGTGGCCTGGGCCGCCGCAGATGTTGACGCGCTGCAGGCGGAGTGGGCGCAGATGCAATCCGGGGCGTTGCCGGAGGAAATCGCCCAGGCGGTCGATGCGGTCGAGCACACACGGGCCGAACTGGCCAACGCCGGAGGGTTCGCCGAGCGCACGCGCGGCATGGTCGAGCGCGGCCTGCAATCCACCCAGGAGCTCGATGACGCCACGCGCCGGCTGCGTCAGGCGCGCGCCATGCACAACAGCGCCAGCCAACGCCTGCAACTGCTTCGCACCGGGGCGCGCAGCGAAGCCCGGCAAGCCCTGCAAGCCCGCCTGCGGGCTGCGCAAGCCGCCCATGAGCTGGCGACCATCGAGCTTCAGCACACCGTCATCACCTCGCCCATGGACGGCATCGTCAGCCACCGGCACGTCGATTCCGGCGCCTACGTGACGACAACCAAACCGCCCATCGTGACCATCCAGGCGATGCAGACCGTGAAGGTCGAGGTGCCCATCAGCGAGCGGGATATCGTGGCTGTTCGTCCGGGCCATAGGGCGCTGATTCAGGTGGACGCCTATGCCGACGAACCGTTTCCGGGCACGGTGCGGCGCCTCGGCCCGACCGTTGATCCGAGCAGTCGCAGCGGCGAGGTGGAGATTGGCCTGGAGAACCCGGACTACCGGCTCAAGCCGGGGATGTTTGCGAAGGTGACGCTGATCCTGGCGGCGCGCGAGGACGTCGTGATTGTTCCGCGCGATGCCTTGAGGCCGGCCAACTCTGAGGCGACGGTGTTCGTCGTCCGGGACGGCACGGCGCACCGGCAGCCGGTCAGCACGGGCCTGATGAACGACACGCTGGTGGAGATTCGCGAGGGCTTGGCGGCGGGCGACGAAGTGGTGCTCTCCGGGCACAACAGCCTGCAGGATCAGGCACCGGTCAACGTCGTTCAGTCGCAGGGTCAGGGTTGAGGAACTGCTGAGCAGGGGAGAGGATGAGGTATGAAACTTTCCGCGCTTGCCGTGGCGCGACCGGTAACCACCGGGATGTTCTTCCTGGCCGTGCTGGTGCTTGGCCTCATCTCGTTCTCGCGTCTGGCGGTGGACCAGCTTCCCGACATCATGCGGCCCTCGGTGACGGTGACCACGACCTATGAAGGCGCCGCCCCCGACATCGTGGAGCGCCAGGTCACCAACCCGCTGGAGAAGGTGCTGGCGACCATCAACAACGTCAAATCCGTGCGTTCCTCGTCCAGCGAGGACAGCTCGAAAATTTCCCTCGACTTTAACTGGAACACCGACGTCGACCTGGCGGCCCTGGAGGTGCGCGAAAAGGTCAACGACACCCTGCGCCTCCTGCCCGAGGAGATCAACCCGCCTCGCATCAGCAAATTTGATCCCTCCAGTTGGCACATCATCTACCTCAATCTCACGGCCGGCGGCGCCTTGGATGCAATCGCGCTCCGACACTACGCGGAGACGACGCTGTTGTACCAGCTCCAGCAAATCGCCGGGGTGGCGTCCGTTGATATCTGGGGCGGCGATCAACGCGAGATCCAGGTGCTGATCGACCGCAACCGGCTGGCCGCCACAGGCATCCCCCTGCAGCGCGTGGTCGAGGTGCTGGGCGCCGAGAACGTTACCAAGGTCGGTGGGCATCTGGAGAGCGGGCGCACCGATTACGTGGTGCGGCCGTTGGGCGAATTCGAGCGGGTAGAGGATATCCGGGACGTCATCCTGCGCCACGACGGCGCCTCGCCGGTGTATCTCAAGGACGTCGCTGAGGTGCACGACGGGATGAAGGAGCGCCTCACGCGCACCCGAGTCAATCGTATCGCTGGGCTTGTCTTGGCGATGCGCAAGCAGTCGGGCACCAACACGGTGGAGGTGTCGGACCTCATCCAGGCGCGGCTACCCGTCCTGCGGCAGCAGTTGCCGCCGACCATGCAGTTGCACCTGCTGTTCGACCGCGCCGCCTTCATCCGGCGCTCCATTGCCCAGGTGGAGAGAAGCGCGATCATCGGCGCCTGCATCGCGGTCGTCATCCTGCTGATGTTCCTGCGCAGCCTGCGACCCACGATCATCATTGCCTTTGCCATTCCGCTGGCGGTAGTGGCGACGTTCATCCTGCTCTACCAGGTCGACATCAGCCTCAACTGGATGTCGCTGGGCGGCCTGGCCCTGGGCATCGGCATGGTGGTGGACAATTCCGTCGTGGTGCTGGAGAACATCTTCCGCCACCGTCAGCAGGGCACGGACCGCCGTGAGGCGGCGGTGGTCGGAAGCCGCGAGGTCGGCATGGCGATCATCGCGGCGACCCTGACGACGCTGTGCGTGTTCTTTCCGCTCATTTTCATGCAGGGCATGATGGGCATCGTGTTTCAGGAACTGGCCCTGACGGTGGCCTTCGCCCTGGTGACGTCGCTGCTGGTGGCGCTGACGCTGGTGCCGATGCTGTGCGCCAAGTGGCTGACCCGCCCGCTGCGGGAAGGTCCGCCGGAGGGGGCGATCTATGGCCTGGACGTGGCGTGGCGCTCGGTGCTCGTGGCCATCGAGCGCGCCTACGGCGCGGCGTTGCACGTCGCGCTGCGTCACCGGCCGGCTGTGCTCGTCGTGTGCGCCTGCATTCTGGGCGGTACCTGGGCGCTTTATTCCGGCCTGGGCTCGGAACTGCTGCCGTCGGTGGACGAGGGCATGATGTACATCCGCCTTGAGATGCCGGTGGGCACCAAGCTGGAGATCACTGACGGCATCATGGCCGACATCGAGACCAAGGTTTACAACGAGGCGCCCGACGTGCAGGCGATGTTTGTGCGCTCCGGCCTGGGGTTTCGGGGCGGTGGCGGCACCCACACCGGATTCCTGTGGGCGCGCCTGATCGACCGCTCGCAGCGCCAGGAATCGTTGAAGGATGTCCTGGCGGTGCTGGAGGAGCAGTTGTCGAATTATCCCGACGGCAAGGTGCGGATCATGGAGCGTCCCTCCGACGTCGCCCGCCTCTTGGGCTCGGGGCGTTCGGAGCGGTTGGAGGTTGACGTGTACGGCTTTGACCTGGGGCGTGGACGCGCCCTGGCGCAACAGTTGGCCGACGAGATCGAGGCCGTTGAGGGTGTGTCCTACGTGCGCCTCAACATCGACGACAGCCGCCCGGAGATGCAGATCAGCATCGACCGCCGCAAGGCGGCGGCGCTGCAGATCAGCACCCATGCCATTTTGCAGGCCATCGAAACCGGTATTGCCGGCACGATTGCCTCCAAGTACCGAGAAGGCCGTCACGAGTACGACATCCGGGTGCGCCTGCGTCCCGAGGATCGCCGGGAACTGGCCGACCTGGAGCGCATTTTCGTCGTTACGCCCGGCGGGCAGCAGGTGCCGCTGCGCAACCTGACCGCGGCGCGGGCGGACAAGGGGCCGGTGGTCATCGAACGGCGCAACCAGGAGCGGGCGGTAACGATCCAGGCGGGCATGACGGGCACGCGCGACTTCGGCAGCCTGGCCACCGAGATCGAAGATCTCCTGGCAGCCACGGCCGTCCCGGAGGGATTTCACGTGAGGATGGGCGGTGAGCGGGAGGAACAACGCGAGGCCAACCGTAACGTGTACCTGATTGTCGTGCTGTCGATTCTGCTGGTCTACATGATCATGGCGGCGTTGTTCGAGTCGCTCCTGCACCCGTTCGTCATTCTGCTGGCCATCCCGTTCGCCGCGGTGGGCGGCATCCTGACGCTGTGGCTGACCGGTACCAACGTCAGCATGCCGGTATGGATCGGCGGCATCATGCTGGTGGGCGTGGCGGTCAACAACGGTATCATCATGGTCGATTACACCAACCAACTGCGGCAGCGTGGCTTCGACGTTATGGAAGCCACCTGGCGGGGCGCCGTCACGCGCCTGCGCCCGGTGCTGATCACCACGCTCACCACCGCCTTGGCCCTGCTGCCCCTGGCCATCGGCTTCGGCGAAGGCGGCGAAATCTGGGCGCCGCTGGGCCGCGTCGTCGTCGGTGGGCTGTCCGTCGCCGCGCTGTTCACCCTGTTTCTCGTTCCCACCCTGTACAGTCTCATCGAGGAGCGCCGCGCTCGTCGCCTCGTATCGCCAGTTCCTGCCGCTGCGCTACAGGATGCCGGATAGGACAGACATCATGCTCAACCATCTTACACTCGAAAACTTCAAAATCTGGAAACGGCTCGAGATTGAATTCGGTCAGGTGACGGGCATATTCGGCCCCAACAGCACGGGTAAAAGCTCATTGTTGCAATGGCTGTTATTGTTGAAGCAGACCAAGACGGCTACCGACCGGGGCCTAGTGCTCGATTTCGGCGGTCCGGGCCAATCTGTCAACTTGGGGACCTATCGAGACGTGGTACACCATCACGATGACACCTTACCCGTGCGTTCGGTGTTGAAATGGACATTACCTAAGACACTGAAGATTTCCAACCCTGAGGGAAAACGTACAGATGTGCTGTTTTCCGGTGACGACATGGAGATAGACTGCGTCGTCTACAAGCATGGCAAGTGGCTCAACACTGGACTTGTGTACCGGTTTGCTGGAGAGGATTTTTCGCTGAAACCCAAATCAGCAAGCGGGACGAGTTACCAACTGAAATCAGCGCAAGGTAGTTTCCATTTTATACGAACCCGAGGACGCCCTTGGGAATTACCGGGACCGGTAAAGAACTACCTGTTTCCAGATCAGGTGAAGACCTACTACAAGAACGCCGACTTTCTGAGTGAGTTTGAACATGCGTATGAAACGCTGATGGATCGGCTTTTCTACCTCGGCCCGCTTCGCGATTACCCGCAGCGGGAATACCATTGGGCTGGCGCCAAGCCTGGGGATGTTGGACTGCGAGGCGAACGGACCATTGATGCGATTCTTTCTGCCATCAATGAAACACGGAATCGTGGACGCAAAACCCGTTACAAACCATTTCAAGAATTCATTGCCTCTTGGCTGCAGGAACTAGGGCTGATTCACTCCTTCGAGATCAAGGAAATCGCACCTGGTTCCAACTTGTACCAAGCTCGGATCAGACAGGGTTCAGGAAGTCCATATGTGCCGTTGACAGATGTGGGATTCGGCGTCTCACAGGTGCTGCCGGCTTTGGTATTGCTTTATTTCGTGCCGAAAGGATCCACTATTTTGATGGAGCAACCGGAAATCCATCTCCACCCCTCGGTACAGAGCGGACTGGCCGACGTGATCCTCACCGCTGCCAAGACTCGAAACCTTCAAGTGCTTGTGGAAAGCCACAGCGAACATCTCCTGCGACGCTTACAGCGACGAGTGGCCGAGGGGGACTGCGAGGACGGTTTCGTGAAGCTCTATTTCTGCCGTAGCAGGGGTTTATCCGCGTCTTTGGAAGATCTCAAATTGAACAAGTTCGGCGAGATTCAAAACTGGCCAGAGGGTTTCTTCGGGGATGAGTTCGGGGAAATCGCGGCGATTCAGAAGGCCGGTTTGAAAAGAAGAGGGGAGTGTCAACAGGGTGCGTAAGGATGTCGTTGTGGACTGTAACGTGCCAGTTGTTGCCAACGGTAAAGGCACTCACGTAAGCTGGGATTGTCAAACTTCCTGTATTACCGAGTTGAAGCGAATTGTCCATGAGGACCGTGTCGTGCTTGACGAAGGGGGGCTGATCTTCAAGGAGTATCAAGGGCGCCTGAATTTTTCAGGGCAGCCTGGAATCGGTCACATGTTCTTCAAGCACTTGTTCGATCACCAATACAACTACGACCGCAAGCGGGTGTCCCGGGTGAAGATTACGCCGTCTGACGCGGACCGAGGCTTCATGGAATTGCTGCCCAATGGTCTTGATCCTGCTGACAGGAAATTCCTCGCAGTTGCGGTTGTGGCGCAGGCACCGATCCTGAATGCCACGGATAGCGACTGGAACGAAAATGCCGGTCTGCTGGACAATCTGGGCGTAACGGTTGTTCAGCTTTGCCCCGAATATGCGGACAAGGCATGACGGATCTGTTTCCTCATATCCCCGTTCATCTCCACCCAGTCCTGCCATTGATTCAGTCTGCTTCACGGGGTTAGCTCCAGACAAGGGCCTGACTCGCAGGCCGTTCCGCCATTGTGGTTACAGTCCGCGGAACGCAACGGCTCGCTGCCGGTCTGGCGTGAGCCGAGCTTGCCAATTCAACCTCAAGGGCAGCCCGACACGGCATCCTGCTGACCCACCGATGCAGGTTTATCCGTGGCCGCGCTGTTCGCCCTGTTTCTCGTTCCCACCTTGTACAGTCTCATCGAGGAGCGCCGCGCTCGTCGTCTCGCATCGCCCAGTTCCCGCCCATACCCTTGCGCCCGAGGATGCCGGTACACGACGCCAAAGTTGTAATTCCCCGATTTTATCTTGACTTTCCATCTGGAATCGTCTATTTGCGGAACCTATGAGTTGATGTTTTGGCAAATACGGAGAGCGGAGAAAGGAGGTTCGAGATGATGGATCGTCGCAGATTCCTGAGCATTCTGAGTAGCACGGTGGCTGCCTTGGGCAGTGCGAACGTCCTTGCCGTCCACAAGGTTGCCGCCCTTGGCACGATGAAAAAGGCGTACACCTTTTTCACGGGTGCCGAAAGCGCCTTTATCGAGGCAGCGGTGGCCCGCATCATCCCGGCGGATGACCTTGGGCCGGGGGCTCTTGAGGCCGATGCGTCGTACTTCATCGACCAGCAACTCACCGGCGACTATGGGGCCGGCGCCCGCTTTTACAACCAGGGGCCCTTTGGCGCCACGACGCCGTATCAAGGGTACCAATTGCCCCTCTCGCCCCGCGATTTGTACCGCGTTGGCATTGCCGCAACCGATCGCTATTGCCGCGAAACCTATGGCAAAGACTTCGCCCAACTGGAGCCGGCACAGCAGGATGAGGTGTTGCAGGGGCTTCAGGGTGTCGCCGGCGATGTCGCCTTCGAGGAGGTGCCCGGAGCGACCTTCTTCAGCCACCTTCTCACGGATGCCAAGGACGGGTTTTTCGCCGACCCGGCCTACGGCGGCAACAAGGACATGGTGGGCTGGAAACTCGTCGGCTTTCCGGGCGTGCCGGCGCAATACACCGAATTCATCGAACGCCACAACGAGGCGTACGATGTCGAGCCCGTCGACCTGGGCAGCATGCAGCATGCCGGGATGCATCAGGAACACCTGCACGCCGTCCATCGTCGTGCCGCCGTTCCGAGGCGCACGACGGCGCCTGCACCGCGCCCGGTGGACCCCGATGAACCTTACGACTGGAAGTCAGGACCGAGATTTTCCGTGTAAGTCCAGCATGTCAAAGAGGAGGACATCATGGCTACCAGACTCAAACCAGTAGATGCAGTGGTTATTGGCGTGGGTTGGGCCGGCAGTATCATGGCCAACGAGCTGGCCAAAGCCGGCCTCAAAGTCGTCGGGCTGGAGCGCGGTCGCTACCGCGGGCAGGAGGAATTCGCTCTGCCTGGCATCCATGACGAGCTCAAGTACAATCGCCGTTTGGAGTTATTCGAGGACCTCTCCCGCAGTACGATCACCTGTCGCAACAACACCGGTGAAGTCGCCCGGCCCATGCGGCGGCATGGACCATTTCCCTGGGGCGAAGGACTGGGCGGCGCCGGTTTTCACTGGGCCGGCTGGACGTGGCGCCATAGTCCCTGGTCGTTCAAGATGCGCACCAACACCATCGAGCGCTACGGTGAGCGCGCCATCCCGACGGATGCGACAATCCAGGACTGGCCGATGACGTACGACGAGCTGGAGCCCTATTACGACAAGTTCGAGTACGCCATCGGACTTTCGGGCAAGGCCGGCAATCTCAATGGGGAAATTCAGGCGGGTGGAAATCCTTTCGAGGGGCCCCGCTCCCGGGAGTTTCCGAATCCTCCCTTGCGGAAGAGCTACGGCATGGCCGTGTTCGAGGAGGCAACGCGGTCGCTGGGCTATCATCCCTTCCCAATGCCCGCCGCGCAGACGAGCCGGCCCTACACCAACCCCGACGGGGTGGGGATGGGCGCCTGCCTATATTGCGGCTACTGCATGAACACCGGTTGTGAGGTCGCGGCCAAAGCTACGCCACAGACGACGGTCTTGCCGGCTGCCATGCAGACGGGAAATTTTGAGATACGCGCCCATGCGGCGGTGACGCGCATCAATACCTCCGGCAATCGCGCCACGAGCGTGACGTACGTTGACGGACGTGGACGTGAGCTTGAGCAACCGGCGGATATCGTCCTGTTGACGGCTTTTACGTGGAGCAATACCCAGCAGTTGTTGGTCTCCGGCATTGGCAAACCCTACGATCCGGCGACGGGAGCCGGCAACGTGGGAAAGAACTACTCCTGGCACGGCGCCATGCCCTACATCCCGTTGTACTACGACGATGGGCACGTCTTTAACCCCTTCATGGGTGCCGGTGCGCTCGGCATGAGCTTTTCTGACCTGGAAGGCGATAACTTCGACCACACCGGCCTCGGTTTCATCGGCGGCATTTTCATGACCTACTTCCAGCTTGGCAGTGGCCCGATGATGTATCAGCCCACGCCGCCGGGCACGCCGGGCTGGGGCTCGGAATGGAAACAGGCCGTGGCGCATTACTACAACCGATCGCTCCAGGTGGTCGGTTTTCACGACCACCTGTCGTATCGCGGCAATTACATGGATCTCGATCCAAACTACGCCGACATCTACGGCAATCCGTTGCTGCGCCTGACCTACGATATCGGGCCTAACGAGATCCGTATGTCAGACTACATGGTTGGCGTGGGGCACGAGGTTGCCAAAGCGATGAAGCCCAGCCGCTATGCGGTCTACGGCTTGCCCAAGCGCTTCGATGCCGGTGCCAACTACTTCGTGATCCATCAGGTCGGCGGCGCCATGACGGGCTCGACGCCCGAAAACAGCGTCGTGAACAAATACATGCAGAGTTGGGACGTGCCCAATCTGTTCGTGATAGGCGCCAGCGCCTTCCCGCAGATTACGGCTTACAACCCGACGGGTACGGTGGGCGCGCTGTCTTACATGTCGGCAGATGCGATTATTAACCAGTACCTCAAGAACCCTGGCCCGCTGGTATCGTAGGCCAGACCGTATAACGCGTGCACGGATGCCGGGGTGCGTTCCGGGAATGCACCCGACATCCGTGTTCATTCCCCTCTGAAATCCTTGTGAACGCCCCTCCGTTGTTACGTCCCTCCGGATACGCTGCAAGAACCATCGCTTAAGGGGATGCTCCGGGATTCCACTGCGTCTCCTGGGCTGTATCCAATCGAACCCCTCGAGTTGTCCGCCAAACCAGGGCCGCCTTGGGGGATAAGGAGGCCTCTTTGACGATTTATTTCCTGGAAATGATCGACCCTGTGCAACTGCTGCCGTCGCTTCGGGTAGTGGAGGATTTCGAGGTCAAACGGACGCAGATAATGTACGGCGCCTTGAATCGTTTTTTCTACCAAACAGTCGGGGCGGCTTGGCAATGGACGGACCGCTTGCCCTGGACGGATGAAGACTGGCAAGCCTATGCCGAGCGTCCGGGACTGGAGACGTGGATCGGCTACGTGCAGGGAACCCCGGCAGGGTACTTTGAATTGGCGCGTCAGGATGCGGCCCAAGTGGAGATAGCGATGTTTGGTTTGCTGCCGCCTTTTATCGGGCGCGGCGTGGGTGGCGTTCTACTGACAGCCGCGTTGCGGCGCGCTTGGGAAGAGGGGACGCGGCGAGTGTGGCTGCATACCGCTACGTCGGATCACCCACACGCCTTGGCCAATTATCAGGCGCGCGGGATGCAGGTTTACAAGACTGAGACGGCGTGAGGAAGATCAAGAGCACCTGACCCTCCTGACGGGGTGGAATGTCGGATTACGCTTCGCTAATCCGACCTACAATTCGAATTGCCGGCAGCGGTCGCAGCATGCCAGCAGCTTCTCATCCCGCTCTTGCCACACGTGGCGTTGTGACGCCACAAAGCCATCAAGCTGCGCCAGTTCGTTCTCCATCGCCTCGGGACCGGGGCCGCCCACCACTTGCTTACCCTTGAGAATGGTCGCGGGCTCCTGCAAGCGGCGCACGGTTTCGGCGTCTACGGAGAGGTCCAGACCTTCCTCCTGCAGGGCTTGGCTCACGGCGGCGTGGGTTACACAGTCCGATTCACTCTGCTGCAGCGACAAGGCGACGGCGTGTTCCATCACCCGTTTGAGACGCCGGAATTCCACGCCGGTGCGCGCGACCAATTGTTCCATGAATTCGGTGACGCCGGTAAACCCGCTGTGAGCCATGGCGTGCAGGCGCGCCGTGTCGATGCCCACTGGACGATCCAGCCAGGGATTCCTGGCGAGCGGGCGGCAGGAATGGCGAACGATGCGGGTCATGATGGACACCGCCGGCAGCGCCTCCAGACAGGCTTCCATGATAAGATACTTGCTCCATTGATGGTCTCGGTTGTATCCCGTGAGGTTCGCCTGGCCCAGGGCCAGTAGCGCGCCCAGCCGACCGGTGACCTCGGCGGCCTTGGCCTTGATGATTTCCAGCGTATCGGGGTTGACCTTTTGGGGCATGATGCTGCTGCCGGAGCAGAAGCGCGGGTGCGGTTTGAGCACCCCGAACTCCGGCGTGCTCAGGAGGATCAGCGTCTGCGCCATGCTGGAGAGGTGGGCGAGGAGAACGGCGAGAATCTGCGCCAACTCGGCCTCCGGTTCCCAGCGGCTGGCTATCGGGTCCAACGAGTTGGGCTCGGGGCCGTAGCACCCCAGCAATTCGGCGGTGAGTTGGCGGTCGATGGCAAAGGTGGTGCTGAAGCCGGTGACGCAGCCCAGAGGGCTGTAGTTGAAGGTCTCGTACCAGAAATTCAGGCGCTGTACCACGCGCCGCAGCGCTTCGGCATACGCCGCCAGATGATGGCCGAAGGTCGACAGGGTGGCATGTTGATGGTGGGTATAGCCCGCCATGACGCTGTTCAGATGCTGGTGCGCTACTGTCGTTAAAGCGTCCATGCAGCCGAGGCAGAGCCGCGCCAGGTTGAGCACCCGCTCCCGCATCCACAGGCGCACGTCGGTGACCACTTGATCGTTGCGGCTGCGCGCCGTATGCAAGGACAGGGCAGCGTTGATGCCGAGGTTGCTGCTCAGATAGGTTTCGATGTTGGTGTGAACGTCTTCAAGGACGGGTTGTACGACGAACTGGCCGAGGCGGTGCTGGCGTTCGATTTCGGCAAGGCCGTCCAGAATGGCCCGTCCCTGCCCGGCGGTGAGGATGGAGCACCTGACCAGCATGTGGGCGTGGGCGCGATTGCCCCACAGGTCGAAAGGCACCAGGCTTTGGTCGGCGGCGCCTTTGCCGGCAACGTCCCAACCGGCCATGAAGGCCACGACTTCCGGCGTGGGGCTGACGAGGCGGTTGCCGTAAAGGCGCTTGGTGTCCTGATGCGGTTGGCCCTGGAGGCGGTCCAGGGCGTCGTCGCCGCATTCAGGGGTGCTGCAGACGGCGCAATAGCGAATCGCTGCCGGGGGTTCTGCCTGAGTCCCGGCCGGCCGCTCGGCCCCGCACGCCTGACAGCGCCATGCGGGGTTCGCGTCAATCGCCTCCACGGGTCTAAATCTTCCCCAATTCCTGCAAGCAGCGCTGCAACTCGGCGCGGCTCTCGGGCCGCATGGGAACCAGGGGCAGGCGCAGTGCGCCGGCCGGCTGGCCCATCATGGCCAGAGCGGTTTTCACCGGCACCGGGTTGCTTTCGATGAACAGAGCGTTGACGACGTCCAGGGTGCGGAAATGGATGTCCTGCGCCGCCTTGTAGTCGCCGCGCGCAAACGCCTGCATCATCTCGTGCAGTTCCTTGCCGACCACGTGGGCGACCGCGGCAATGGCGCCGTCGCCGCCCAGGCACAGGGAACCGAAGGTCAGCGCGTCTTCGCCGCTCAGCACGTAGAACTTCTTGCTCATCTTGCGCGTGGCGGCCAGCAGCGCCATGGTCTGGTTGACGTTCGCCGCCGCGTCCTTGACGCCGACGAGGTTGTCGATCTGCGCCAGCGCCAGCAGCGTCTTGACCTCGATCAACCGTCCCGTGCGTCCGGGGATGTTGTACAGGATCAGCGGCAGGTTGGTGCTTTTGGCGATGGCCTCGAAGTGCGCCATCAGGCCGTGCTGTTCCGGCTTGTTGTAGTACGGGCAGACCTGCAGCGACGCCGCGGCGCCGGCCTGCTCGGCGTGCTTGGTCATTTCGATGGCTTCGTGCGTTGAATTGGAACCCGTGCCGGCGATGACGGGCACGCGGCCAGCGGTCGCGTCGATAACGATCTTGGTTACCCGTTGGTGCTCGGCGTGCGACAGGGTGGGCGACTCGCCGGTTGTGCCGCAGGGCACCAGGCTGTCGGCCTTCTGCTCTTCGATGAGGTAATCCACCAGCCGCCGCAGGCCGGGTTCGTCAACACTGAAGTCGTCCTTGAATGGGGTGATGATGGGGATGTGAATGCCGGTCCAATCGTACTGAGCCATGGTTTCCTCCTTCACCTTCGAGCCGCCCGGTAATAAGCGGCCCGTTCATACGTGGCGCCGCTATACCGGCGCGGCGTCCGCCGCCATGTCGAAGACCTGCCGGATGCCGTACGTCGTGGTGCGTTCTGCCGGCACCCGATCGATCTGGCGAATCAACTGCTGGAACTCGTCCACGGGCATGTACTGGCCAGCCGTGGCGCCGGCCAGCCGCGAGATATTCTCATTGATCAGCGTGCCGCCGTAGTCATTGGCGCCGGCCTGCAGGCAGCGCTGCGACAGCTGGCGGCCCAGCTTGACCCACGACACCTGCACGCTGTCGATCCAGCCCCGCAGCATGATACGCGCCAGGGCGTGCACCTTGATGCTCTCCTCCTCGGTGGGGCCGGGACGCGCCATGCCGAGCTGGAACAACCCCGTATTGGCGTGCACGAAGCCCAGGGGCACAAACTCGGTGAAGCCACCGGTTTCCTTCTGGATGTCGCGCAACAGGATAAACTGGTTGATCCAGTGCTCGGGGGTTTCCAGGTGGCCGTACATCATGGTGGAGGTGGTCGGGATGCCCAGCTTGTGGGCGGTGCGGACCACGTTGGTCCACTGTTTCACCGTGACCTTCTTGCGCGACAGCATGTGCCGCACGTCGTCGTCCAGAACCTCCGCCGCGGTGCCTGGCAGGGTGTCGAGGCCGTTGTCCTTCAGCATCTGCAGGTAGTCGTGCAGCGTCATGCCGGTGAGCTCGGTGCCGTAGGTCATTTCCATCGGGGAGAAGGCATGGGCGTGCATGTCCGGCACCGCCTTCTTGATGGTGCGCAGGATGTCGCGGTAATAAAACGGGTCCAGTCCGCGCGGCAACCCGCCTTGCACGCAGACCTCGGTGGCGCCCATTTCACGTGCTTCGATGGTCCGCTGCGCGATCTCCTCGAATGGCAGGTTGTAGGCGTCGGACGACCGCGCCGAGGTGCTGAAGGAGCAAAAGGCGCAGCCGATGAAGCAGACGTTGGTGAAATTGATGTTGCGGTTGACGACGTAGGTGATGAGGTCACCCACGATCTCCCGGCGCAGGTGATCCGCCACCGCTGCCAGCGTCTCGACGTCCTCGCTGGGCAGCGTGGCCAGAACGAGCCCCTCGTCGCGGGACAGCTCGTGCCCGGCCATGGCCCGTTCCAGCACGCGCGCCACCTCTGGGGTGGTCTGCGGCAGCAGATGCGCCACGCGCTCCTGGGATTCCTGCACGTTTGCAGCGATTTTCATGGAATCGGTACTCCTTTCTGTTCCTCGATTGGGTAACCATCCTCGTCCGCCATGGCTCGCAGACGGGGTTCCAGGGCCGTCGCCATGAAGCCTTGCTTGCGGGCGATAAATTCGGGGTACACCGTCAGGCGGGAGCGCAGCGTCAGGCCCAACTCGGCGGACACACGTTCCAGCGTTTGAATCTCCGGCCACGGCGCTTCGGGGTTGATGAAGTCGATCGTCAGCGGGGAAATGCCGCCCCAGTCGTTGATGCCGGCGGGGATCAGCAATTGGTATTGTTCCGGGGTCAGGTTCGGCGGCACCTGCAGGTTGATGTCACCGCTCAGCATGAGCCGCGCCACGGCGGTCGTGCGCATGAAGTCCAACAAGGTCGGCTCCGGTTGCGCGTGCATCGGGATGTCCGGCTTGGCGCGGAAATTCTGAATGATCACTTCCTGGACGTGGCCGTACCGGTCGTGCAGGTCCTGAATTGCTTCGAGGGTCTCCAGCCGTTCGGCGAAGGTCTCGCCGATGCCGATGAGCATGCCGGTCGTGAACGGGATGCGCAGCTTGCCGGCGTTTTCAATTGTCTTCAATCGTACTCCAGGGTCTTTATCCGGCGCCCCGTCATGGGCCATGCCCGGACCCAGAAGGCGGCGGCTGGTGCTCTCCAGCATGAGACCCATGCTCGGGCTGACGTCCCGCAAGCGTTCGAGGTCCCTGGGACCCATGACGCCGGGGTTGGCGTGCGGCAGCAGCGGCGTGTGGTCGAGAACGAGCTGGCACATCTCCACCAAGTAATCCACGGTACGCCGGTGGCCGTATTGCTGCAAGGTCTGGCGCATCTCCGGGAACAACGCTTCCGGTTTGTCGCCCAGGCTGAACAACGCCTCCTTGCAGCCCAGTCTGGCCCCGTCCTGGGCCACCCGCAGCACCTCGTCCGGGGTCATGGTCTTGGCGCCGGGCTCGCCGGGGTCCTTGCGAAACGTGCAGTAGCCGCAGTAATCGCGGCACAGATTCGTCAGGGGCAGGAAGACTTTGGGGGAATACGTGATGGTGGCGCCATGGTGCCGCGCCCGCAGGCGGTCGGCGACTTGCAGGAGGGCCAGCAATTCACCGCTCGTCAGGTGCTCGAAAGCGACCATCTCCTGGGCCGACAACGGCTCCCCGGCTTCGGCACGGCTCAGGGGCTCTGCAATGGCGGGACGGCACGCCGAATGGATCAAGGTCATGCAAGCTACTCGATGTACTGAAGGGGCCTTTGGGGAAGCGCCCACACCTGCAGCCCGCAAGCATGCAAGACGCGAACGTGCTTTGAAAAGTAGGCAATTGGTAACACACGGGTGCGCGGCTTGTCAATGATCCGGCCTTTTGTTAGCGTTGGCCCCCGGCCATGGATGGGACGTATCCGGCGTGCAGGCAACGGCGACTCTGAGGAGAGAGCGATGGGCAACGGATTGATCAAGTGTGATCTGACTTTGGAGAACTATTTCGTCTACGGCAACGCGGCCACCGTCGTCAGCAAAACCGTCTTGCCGCGGCGCGAAGGGCAGCCGATCCTGATGCGCGGCGAGGCGGGTATCAAGGACGACGGCAACCTGCGGCCGATGGTCGCCCACAACACCACGCACGTCGATATGCCGCTGCACTTCATTGCCGACACCGCCGACCTGGACCAGGTGCTGAACAATTCGAGCTATCGGATCAATTATCCCATGTTCACCCGCGTCCTCGATGCTTCCACGTGGCCCGACCCGCAGGTTTTTCACGAACGCAACGGGGTGCGCTATTGCGAACGGGTCGTCGCCGAGATGCTGCCGCCGCGGGACGAGTTGCGGCAATACGACGCCCTGGTGGTGCTCACCGGTTTTGGCGCCGTGATGCGGCAGGGCTCCGAGAATTTTCAACCGGACGCGGCGGGCTTCTATCATCTTCCGTACATTGACGTGGAGGTGGCACAGCGCGTGACGGATGCCGGTATCACCCTGCTGGCGATTGACTGCACGACCGTCGAGCGCCAGACGGCGGGCAACCCGCTACGCATGACGGGCGACGTGCATCCGGTCCTGCTGGGCAACGAGCCGCCGGTGTTCATTCTGGAGGGCGTGGCGGGGGATCGCATCGCCTCACAGGCCGGCTTCCTGCCGAGCGAGGGCGTCCTTGAGGTCGTCGCCCGGCGGACGAACCCCGCCGGTGCGGAGGCTGCGCATACGCGCGTCTTTCTGAGTTTCTACGCGGGTGACGACAACCGCCAGCGCCTGGAGCGACTTCTGGAAATCGCCACTCCAGAGCACCTGTACGGCTAAGCGGGGCAGGGCGTTCTCAGGTCAGCAGGTCGAGCGCCGCCAGCGTGTAGATGCGGGCGGATTCGACCAGCCGGGAAATCTCGACGTACTCGTTCGGCTGGTGCGCCTTTTCCGGCAGGCCGGGGCCGCAGATGACCATGGGCGCGTCGTACGCCGGCACGAACACCGAGCCGTCGGTGGCGAAGGTGGCGGCCGTCGGTACAGACGTATCGCCGGTCACGAGGTCGCGTTGCCGCACGAAGGTCTGTACGTACGGGTCGTCGAAGGGGATGTCCAGCGGAATACGCTCGTTGATGGAACGCACCTCGATATGCAGCGTGGGGTCTTCGGCGCACAGGCGGTCGATCAGTTGGCGAACCGTGTCCAGGATCTGCTGATGGTCCTGGCCGATAACCGTGCGGGTGTCGATGGTGACGCGGCAGGCGTCGGGCACGACGTTGGTCTTCACGCCGCCCTCGATGGTGGCGATGTTCATCGTAAAGTCGCCCAGCAGCGGGTGCGTTTCGTACGGGATGGCCTCGGCCTGCAGCGCCTCCAGCAGCCTGCTCATGTGGGTGATGGCGTTGACGCCGAGATGCGGCAGGGAGCCGTGCGACGTCTGTCCCTTGGCCTGTAGCTCAAGCCACAGCACGCCTTTTTCGGCGGTGATGACGCGATTGCCGGTCGGCTCGCCGATGACCATGAACCCGACGTCGTCCAGTTTTTGCTCCCGCACCAGTTCCCGAGCCCCCATGGACTCGAGTTCCTCGCCTGCGGTGCCGGCAAACAGCAGGTTGCCTTTAAGAACCGCGCCGCTCTGTTTCACCGCTCGCATCGCCATGAGCATGGCGGCGACACCCGCCTTCATGTCGGTGGTACCCAGGCCCCAGATCTTGCCGTCGTCGATGTCGGCCGCCAACACCTCGTGTTCCCAGTTGTCGCCCGCCGGCACCGTATCCAGATGGCCGCTGAACAGCACGGCCCGCCGCTCGCCCTGGCCGTCCAGCCCGCCGACCACGCTGGCCCTGCCGTCTTCGGCGTGCGACACCAACTCGGCAGGCATGTCGTTCTGCTTCATCCAGTCGGCCACGAACGTCGCTGCCTTGGCCTCGTCACCCGGCGGATTGATCGTTCGGATACGCACCAGGTCCTGGGTCAGTTGCACCAGCATGTCGTCGTCCAAGGCCGCCAGCGCGCGTTCTTGCGTGTCCATAGATGCCCCTTTTGATGATGAACGTGTGGTTCTTGTGCGTCGGTTCTCCAGTCGCCGATTATCGAAGGAGTGAAATTAGAATGTCAAGACGATGCGACGGCAACGACACTCGCCCGTAAGGTGACGGATGAAAACAGCAAACGCAAAACTGAAGGCCGCAGTTGAGGCTTACTTCGCCGACCTCACGCGCATCTATGCCTCCGGCGGCGCGACCGGCGAGCGGTCGAGCTATGGGCCGCTGGCGAACCTGCTTAACGCCGTCGGTGCGACCCTGAGGCCCAAGGTGTTCTGCGTCGGCGAGTTGGCCGACCAAGGGGCCGGCCATCCCGACTTTGGCCTGTACGCCGCGCATCAGGTGCAGCGGGGCCGCCTCCGGCAGGGACAGGCGCCGGAACGGGGCGTCGTGGAGGTGAAAGCGCCGGATGAAGACACCGGCGGCACGGCGGTTCGCGAGCAAGTGGTCCGTTACCGGCGGCGCTACGATCTGGTTCTGGTGACCAACCTTCGCGCCTTCACTCTGGTTGTCCCGGACGAGGCAGGCGGAGAACGAACGCTGGAAACCTTTCTGCTGGCAGCCAGCGCGGACGAGTTCGCCCGCAGGCTGGCAACGCCGCGCGCCTTCGCCGGCGAGGTGGCCGCAGGTCTGGTCGAATACCTTGCCCGGGCGCTGTCGCACCGCGCCGCGCTCGCTGGACCGAAAGACTTGGCCTGGCTGCTGGCGTCCTACGCGCGTGACGGGCTGGCGCGGGTCGAGGCGGCGGGCGATGCGCCGTCACTGGCTGCGGTGCGCGCAGCATTGGAAGAAGCGTTGGGCGTCCGCTTCGAGGGCGATAAAGGCGCGCGGTTCCAGCAGCTTTCCGAATCTTCTGGATTGGCGTGGCTGATGAAGACGAGGCGGCGTTCTTTCATGTAGTTTCTTCTCTTTATCTTCTCGCAGCGGTGCTTTAAGGGGCCATTTGAGCCTGATAACCTCAGAACGCCTTGGGAAGAACGGTGAAGCCCTCTCGATAGCCCGCGTCACACAGGCGCCGGTCCAACGACACAAAGCTTTGTTCCGTTGTGAGCCCCTGGCACCACAAGATGGCAGCGGCCAGTTGAAGCGCGTCTGCTGTCCGCAACGGATGCACAGCTAGCAATCGTTCGGCCGTGCTGCGCAGTGTCTCACTCGGCTGCATCTCAATGCAGGCTTGCATCAGGGCATGCAGTACGTGACGAGCGGCACGTTCGTCTGCGGGTGCCAGGTTGCCCTGTCGTACTTGGCGCATCAGGGCAGAAATACACTCGGTGCGTGTGCCCCACCACACGACCATCGACGGATCGTCGGCGAGGAACTCCCGTACCGTGTCTGAGAGGGGTTCCTGCACGCACAGCGGCACCACAGCCGACGCATCCCAGAATTTCACCGGCCTTCTTCCCGCTCGCGTAAGACCGCCGACCGCACGACAGCCTGGGGGTCTGCCGGACGTGGCAGATCCCAAAAATCCAAAGGCAAGGGCTTCTCTCCGCGTTTGAGGAGCCCCTTTTCTTCCAAGGCTCTCAAATGCTCAGGGAGGGGAGTGGAATTCGCGAGGGGCAACAAGCGCGCAATGGGACGGCCTCGCTCGGTGATGAGCAATTCTTCACCGGCTTTGACTTGACGCAAGTAGGCACTCAATGACACTTTGAGTTGTGACACTGTCGTGGTCCGCATGGTGTACCCTTTCTGGTTAACACTGTCAGACCAATATAGTCCATTCATGATTATCGGACAATCATCATGGCGTATAGCAATTGACGGTCATGATATTGGCGTTGGTGCACATGCTTACATGGCAATGTGGAAGAAGGGGAATTTGAGTGTTGAGTCTGCCTGCGAACCCCACCCCTCCAGGCATCCGCCTCGGCATCGACCGCCTTATTGACGATCCCAGCCTGCGCGTGCCGTTGCGCGGACGGCGGGTGGCGCTGCTGGGGCATCCCGCCTCCGTGACCGCAGACCTGCAGCACAGCCTGGACGCGCTGGCCGCCATGCCGGAGGTACGCTTGGCGTGCGCTTTCGGGCCGCAGCACGGCATGCGCGGCGACAAGCAGGACAACATGGTGGAATCCGCCGACTACCGTGACCCGGTGCACGGGGTGCCGGTGCACAGCCTGTACGGCGAGGTGCGGCGACCGACGGCGGCCATGCTGGACGGGTTCGACGTGCTGGTGGTGGACTTGCAGGATGTCGGCTGCCGCATCTACACGTTCATTACCACGCTGCGCTACATGCTGGAAGCGTGCGCGGCGCACGGCAAGGCCGTGTGGGTGCTGGACCGGCCGAATCCCGCCGGACGCGCCGTGGAGGGACTGCGGCTGGAGCCCGGCTGGGAGAGCTTTGTCGGCTCGGCGCCGCTGCCGATGCGCCACGGGCTGACCATCGGTGAACTCGCCCGCTGGTTCGTGCGGCACTTCGGGTTGGACGTGGATCTGCGGGTGATCGAGATGACGGGTTACGACCCGGATCAAGCCCCGGGTTACGGCTGGCCGGTGGGGGAACTGTCGTGGGTCAATCCCAGCCCCAATGCGGCAGGGTTGTCGATGGCGCGGGCGTACAGCGGCACAGTGCTGATCGAGGGAACCACGCTGTCGGAGGGGCGGGGGACGACGCGTCCGCTGGAGATCGTGGGGGCGCCGGATCTGGATGCACAGGCGCTGCTGGACGTGATGCGGCGCTTGCGGCCTGAATGGCTGGCTGGGTGCCACTTGCGACCGTGTTACTTCGAGCCGACGTTTCACAAGCACGCGGGGCAGTGCTGCGCCGGGCTGCAGATCCACGTCGATCATGGGGCGTACAGGCCGGAGGCGTTCAGCCCGTATCGGCTGGTGGCGCTGTTGTTGAAGGCGGTGCGGGCGCTGGCGCCGGATTATCCCTTGTGGCGGGATTTTGCTTACGAGTACGAGACCGAGCGGCTGGCGTTTGACGTGATCAACGGCGGGCCGCGGCTGCGCGCGTGGGTGGACGACGCGCAGGCGGGGTGCGAGGAATTGGAAGAACCGCTGATCCGTGAAGAGCACGCATGGCACGCGGAAAGGCGGGCGTTTGTGCGGTATTCAGGCGGTGCGGGTGAAGGATAGCGGGTGGTGAAAGTCGGGGGCCTCAGCCGGGTGGTGTAGGGCCCAGAAGGTGCGTTGCCCGTCGGCCAGGCGGATGATCGCGGCGGGCGCGAGGCGGTAGGGGCCGGGGCGTTCCAGATTTGCGATAGGGACAGTGCAGGAAAGGCTGAGGCCGCGCGGGCGGCGTTGGGTTCCGATCCGGGCGGCAATGCGGGGCTCTTCGGTCAGGCCGCGGCGGTAATCGGTGAAGGCGAGGATGTTCCAGTGCCCGGCGGGGGAGGCGTTGAGTTCCCAGTAATTGGGGTGGTGGAGCGGTCCCCAGAGGAGCTCGAAGCAGGTGTGCTGCCAGAGTTGCAGACGCCGCGCCGGGTTTGGCGAGGCGGCGGGGAGGGCGGCCGGGCGGTTGAGGCCGCTGAGCTCGTACTCGATCCGCAGGGTATCGTTGGCGATGACAAGTCGCCCGGTGAGTGTGGGGCGCGGCGGGTCATCAGGCCAGTGAAAAGGGATCAGGGTGAAGAGGGCGTCGGGCATGGGTTGGCTCTTTGGTTGGGGAGTTGCGTGGTGGCGACTATCACATGGAGGTGCAGGGTGACGCAAACAAAGCGTTCGATTGTCAGGTTGCAGGTTGTCGTTCTGGTGTGTCTGCTGGCGCTGGCCTGTCTGTCGGGTTGCGCCGGGCGTGAGAGGCGCACACAGAGGTTTGAGCCACGTACGGGCAAGCATGAGACGATTACGATGGAAGTGACCGCCTATTCGTCGGACCAGGAGAGCACCAATTGGCGGCGGGGGCGGATTCTGTTCTGGCGCGCCTATGTGGCCAGCGGACCGAACAAAGGCAAGCGCAAGATCATCGGGCTGACTTCGAGCGGCAAGCGGGCGCGTTACGGCACCATTGCCGCCGACACCCGCTACTATCCGTACGGCACGGTGATGATCATACCGGGTTACGGCAGGGGAGTGGTGGAAGACATCGGCGGGGCGATCAAAGGTCCGCGGCGTCTCGACGTTTATTTCAAGACGCGGCGGCGGGCGCTCCAGTGGGGCCGTCAGACGCTGCGGGTGCGGGTGAGGCGGTAAGCGCGATGCGCAGAAGCGAGCTGGTGTTTGCCGCCAGCGCCGTGCTGGCCGGGGCGTTGCTGGGGTGGCTGGTGTCAGGCGCCATACGCACGCCGGGGCCGCCGGAAGCGGTGCGGCCACTGGCGGGGGTGCCGCTGACGACGCACACGGGCGAGACCGTGTGGGTGGACGATTATCGCGGCAAGGTGCTGGTGGTGGTGTTCGGGTGCGTGTCCTGCTGGGAGTCCGGCGGTTCGGTGCTGGACGAACTGGCCCGTGCCCTGCGGCGCTTGGATGAACGCGCCGACGAGGTGCAGGTGCTGGTGGTCAGCATCGACCCGCAGCGCGACGCGCCCGATTGGCTGGCGGCCTACGTGACGGCGTTTGATCCGCGTTTCGTCGGCGCGGTAGGGCCGCCCGAGGCCATCCGGCGCGCGGCGGCCTTTGGTCTGGCGCCCGACGATTCCGACGCCGCGCCGGTGATGGTGTTGGACCAGCGCGGCTATCTGCGGTTGCTGTTTCCGTTTCGCGTCTCCGCGCCGTCGCTGGCCGAAGACCTGGCCGCCCTGTTGCGCCCCGTGCGGTCATGAGGCATGGCGCCCCGCTGCATGGCGCACCGGGTGAGGGCGTGATACGATGCGCCGCGCGCCGGGGACAGTCGCAGGCGCAAAGGGATTGATGACTACGACGACACGGAGGACGCGGCGATGACGCAATACGTATACGCGGGAGCAGGGCACTGGCTGTCCGGCGGCGAGGCGACGCCGGGCGGGCTGTTGCGCAAGGAGATCGACGGGCGCACCTGGGAGCCGTTGAGCAACGGGTTGCCGGCGCAGGCGGAGGTACGGACGATTGCCATTCACCCGGACAACCCGGCGATCGTGTTCGCCGGCACGCAGGACGGCCCGTATCGCAGCACGGACGGCGGCGATCACTGGCAAAAGCTGCCGTTTCCCGATCCGGCGATGGTGGTGTGGACGATCATTTTTCATCCCAAGGACCCGCACACGTTGTTTCTGGGCGCCAGCCCGGCGGCGGTGTACCGCAGCGACGACGCCGGCGACACTTGGCGTCGGCTGACCATCGCGGAGACCGCCGGGGCGGTGAACATGGGCTTCGACATGCGGGTGATCCGGCTGGTGGCGGACCCCACCAATCCCCAGGAAATCTACGCCGGCCTGGAGGTGGGCGGGGTGATTCGCAGCCTCGACGGCGGTAACTCGTGGGAGGACTGCACCGAAGACCTGCTGCGGCTGGCCGGGATGGAGCACCTGAAGAGCCGTATCGGCAGCGATACGGACACCGAAGGGATGATGGATTCCCACGCCCTGAGCATCAGCTCGGCGCAGCCGGGCGCCGTGTTCCTGGCCACGCGCATGGGTCTGTTCCGCAGCACCGACCGCGGCGGCAGTTGGACAGATATGGAGGTGGGGCGCTTCTCGCCGCTGACCTACGCGCGCGACGTGCGAGTGGCGCCGCACGATGCCAACGTCATGTACGCTGCGCTCAGCCCGGCGGCGCGTAGCGAAGACGGCTCGCTGTACCGCAGTGAGGACTTGGGCCAGACGTGGCGGCGTTTCGACCGCGGCGTGACGCCGAAGAGCACCATGATGAGCATCGGCCTGAGCCGCCAGGACGCCAATCGGGTGTACTGCGCCACGCGCGGCGGACAGGTTTTCGGCACCCAGGACGGCGGCGAGACGTGGGACGAATTTCCACTTCCGGAGGGCCTGGAGGACGTTTACACGGTGGCCTGCGCTTAGGTGCGCCGGCTGACGAGCACGACAACGATTTCACGCGATGAGGATGCTATGGCGGACAGATTGGCCGGGAAGGTAGCCCTGATCACCGGCGGCGCGAGCGGGCAGGGAAGGGAGGCGGCGGTGCGCTTTGCCGCCGAAGGGGCGAAGGTGGTGCTGAGCGACGTGCAGGAGGAAGGCGGCGTGCGCACCATGCACATGGTTCAGGAGAACGGCGGCGACGCCTTCTTCGTGCCCGCCGACATAGCGGTGGCGAGCAGCGCCCGCGACATGGTGGAGGCCGCTTTGCGGCAGTACGGCGCCTTGCACGTGCTGTACAACAACGCCGGGGTGATCGGCGAGGGTCGTGACGGCTTGGTAACCGACGTGGACGTCGACGCCTGGGAGTTCATCCTGAACGTCAATCTGCGGGGCATCTTTCTGTGCGCCAAGTACGGGGTGCCGGCCCTGATCGACGCCGGTGGCGGCTCGGTGATCAACACCGCCTCGGTGGCGGGCCTGATCGGCAGCCCGAATTCCGGCCATGCCTACGCCGCCAGCAAGGGTGGGGTGATCGCCCTGACGCGCGCCATGGCGGCCTCGTATGCGCGTCACCAGGTGCGGGTGAACGCGATCTGCCCCGGTACCCTGGAAACGCCGATGACCGCCAACCTGCTGCAGATGAGCGACCGGCACCGCGAGATCGTCGCCCAGCACCCGTTGGGACGGTTGGGGGTGGCGTCGGACATCGTGCATCTGGCCGTCTACTTGGCCGCTGACGAATCGGCATGGGTGACCGGCGGCGTGTTCGCCGTCGACGGCGGCCGTACGGCCACGTAGCGACCACGCTGCCTTGCCATCAAGGGACAATAAATGAACATCCTTTTGGCGTGTAGCGTGTTTTTGTTGACGTTGTCCACCGTCATGGCGCAATCGGCAACGATTCCCGCCTACCGGGACCTGAGCCCGCGCACGCTCCTGCGCGCCCCGTGCCCGGCGGGAGAGGTGGAGCGGCTGGCATGGCACGCTGCCGGCCCCGACGGACAGCCGTTGGAGGCTTATGCCATCAGCACTTGGCGGTGGCGCCAGCAGGACGTGATGATTGCCGAGTACCCGCCACCGAACAGTGGTGGGACAACGCGCTTGTGGATCGACTGGGACGGCGACGGCCGTGCCGAGGAGGTCTACGAGAGTATTGATGCCATGGGTCAGGTGTACCCGCATTCATGTCTGATCTTCGAGAAGGCCCGCCGACTGGCTGACAACGACCAATGAAGAGGTGGCAAGTGCTGAATGGGTGACGCCATGTTGTTTAGTACAGGCGGCTGTGACACGTTGGATGATGCGATTGCGGCGTTTAAGGTGGGACTATTGGACTTGTGCAGGGTCTTCTCCGTGATTTGAGTCGGTGCGGTGCCGTACAGGTCGGCGACATCCAGCCACGGGGCGCAAACCGGACAGCGTGTCACTTGGTCTCCAGGTCAGCGCTGCACGCAGAACTTCGGGGCAACCGGCACTTCTGAGCGCGAGGGGATGCTTCCCGACTTCGAGCGACGAAAGCCCTGCACAAGGTCCAGAGATCAGGTGCGGGGCTTATTTGCGTCCGGGCATCCCCGCAACACGGACTGCGTTCTGCATGCCGTGCCTCCGTCCGGTTCTCAAAACTCGCTCGGTGAGTCGTCAGCCGACAAGGGGCGTCCCCATTTCGCTGCGTGTGAACATGATGAATGGTGGCAAGGTAATGAGGGCGGAGATCATGGGCGCTGACAGGGGGGGACAGGAATGAGAATCGTGTTGCTGTTGCTGGCGTTTGTTGTAGGCGGATGCGAGGGCGTCATCGTTATTGAGGACGATAGACCACTTGGTGCAGGCTGCGTTCGTTTTACCCGAAACAATTATGCGCCAAGCGGGCAAAACCTGTGGTTCCGGGTCAATTGTGAGGAAGAAACACACGTGTATGTCGTCTCTAATCCGCCGGCTCGGGATGCGTGCGGCTGCTGTTTAGAACGTGTTGATGCTCGGACGGCTTGGTCATTCTCTCCGGGCGTTTATGAGGAGCACGTTCACATACTCCTCGATGACCTTGGGGGACGCGGCTTCCGATATTGCGCCGCCTGGTGGGACGATCCGCACCCGTGCCCGCAGTATTTCACTTGGTTGGAGAACACCTGCCACGAACCCTGCTACTGCTGAGGGCTGCGAAGGCACGGCTCGACGGCTGCATCGAGAGCAGGGCGCTCTCTTCGTGGTGGTGCGTTTCTGAACGCACAGGTCGTCGCAGGGGTTGAAGATCAGAATGTAGGTGCTGCGGTGCGGCAGGGCGTGGAGCCGACGACCCGATGCTGGTCATCGACGATGGCGACGATTTCATCGGCAGGGTCCTGCTCAGGATTACTTTGGGTAAGATAGAGGCCCTGTCGATTGGCAATTGACACTGTTGTGCAGTCTTCTGTGAAAGGCTTTGCGATGCCACGGTCTACACTTGCGACGCTCGCTATCGAGTACCCGGATTCGGACGGTCTGCCCATGGCCGAAAGTGAGTCCCAGTTCAACCCTATCGTGTATGCCGTCGGAGCCCTTCGGAACCACTTCCAGGATCACGACGATATCTATGTTGTTGGCAACCTGTTGCTGTATCACGAAGAAAGCAATCGATCGGCTTCGGTGGCGCCGGATGTCTTCGTGGTGTTCGGGGTCTCCAATCACACCCGGTCGTCTTACCTGCTGTGGCAGGAACCCAAGGCCCCGGACTGGGTGCTGGAAGTGACCTCGTGGAGTACTCGGCAAGTTGATCAGGGGAAAAAACGGGACCTTTACGCGCGTTTGGGGATACCGGAATACTGGCAGTATGATCCGATGGGTGATTACCTCGATCCGCCCCTGCAAGGCTTCGAGCTGTCCGATGGTCGGTACGATGTGGTGCTCGCCTTGGAACAGGCGGATGGCGTTTGGAGCGCATACAGCCCGGTGCTCGGGCTGAACCTTCGTCTTGATGAGGGCGTGCTGCGGTTTCACGATCCGCTGACGAATGAACACCTCTTGACGTACCTGGAAGAAAACAGGGCGCGACGGATGGAAGCCACAGCACGACAAGCGGAAGCCTTGGCGCGGCGGAAAGCCGAAGACCGCGTGGCCGAGCTGGAAGCCCGCCTGCAAGCCTTGCAACAGGCGCCACCATCGGGCCAACCGGAAAGGTAAGCTAAGCGGGAGTTGGCCTGCTGAAAGCATATCTTTCCGCTGTTTCGCTCCCTGCCAACCAAACAAATACGACTGCACCATCTCACCAGGAACTCGCTTGGGTGAAAGTTGGCAATCCAATGCGTAAGCGGAAGTTTTGCGTAGCTTCCGTCCGTCATACTTTCTTGCGCGTTGAATCCAGATAGCGTCGCAGCACGTACAGGCCGTCCGGCGTGTAGAGCGCGTGCTCGGCGTGCGACAGGACGTCCGTCACCGGCATGAAGGCGGCGCTTTCCACTTCCTCTTTCTGCAAGACCAATTCCCCGTCATACACGCACGAAAAGACGCTGCCCCACACCTGGGTGTAGTCGTCCGCGTAGTGGAAGACGAACTGGTGGAAGAGGGGCACGCCGTGAATGCCGACTTCCTCGGCGAGCTCACGCCGGGCGCTCGCGTCGTAGGTCTCGCCGGCGAGAACGACGCCCCCGGCGGCAATGTCGTAGTAGCCAGGGAAGACGTCCTTCGTGGCGGTGCGTTTCTGAACGCACAGGTCGCCGCAGGAGTTGAAGATCAGAATGTAGGTGCTGCGGTGCGGCAGGCGGTTCTGCCGCATGTCGCGGCGGGGCGTGGAGCCGACGACACGATTCTGGTCATCGACGATGGCGACGATTTCATCGGCGGGATTCATGCTGCCCCCCTCTGCGCTCATCCGTGCTGCCGAACCAGTTCGGCGCGTTGTTCCAACAGCGGCAGCACCTCATCGCGCGGCGCCGGCGGCAGGTGAAACAGCAGGCGTTCCACGCCGGCCTCGGCGTAGGCGTCGATCACCTCGGACTTGGGCGCGGCGCCGAAGATGGTGACGGGGATGTCCGCGCGACCGGCTGCGGCCGCCAGCCGGTTCAACTCGTCGATACGGGCTTTGAAATCGGCGCGCCGGCCGATGGGCATCCAGCCGTCGCCGTAGCGCACGACGCGTTGCAGGGTGTTGCCGCCGTCGCCGCCAATCATGACGGGCGGATGGGGCTTCTGGATAGGCTTGGGCCACTGCCAGATGGGGTCGAAATCGACGAACTCGCCGTGGTATTCGGCGGCGTCCTCGGTCCAGATCTGCTGCATGGCTTCGATGCGCTCGCGCAGCACCTTCCAGCGGCGGGTGGGGTCGGTGCCGTGGTTTTCCATCTCTTCGCGATTCCAGCCGCCGCCGATGCCGAAGAGGACGCGGCCGCCGGAGATGAAGTCGAGACTGGCGACTTCCTTGGCCAGGGTGATGGGGTCGCGCTCGATGACCAGGCAAATGCCGGTGCCGAGCATGAGCCGCTCGGTGGCGGCGGCGACGGCGCCCAAGGCGACGAACGGATCGAGCGTGTGGGAATACTCCTTGGGAAGCTCGCCGCCACCAGGGAAGGGGCTGCGGCGGCTGGTCGGGATGTGGGTGTGCTCGGGAACGAACAGCGACTCGAAGCCGTGCCCTTCAGCCGCGCGCCCCAGGGACACCGGATCGATCGCGTAATCGGTGGGAAACATGTAGACGCCAAACTTCATGAACTCGTTCTCCTGCATTGTTGTGCTGATTTACGGCTGAAGTCGCGTGGGTGTCGGTGAACCCGACGCGCAAGTGTACGGCAGGCGTCTTGCGGGGCGCAACGCGCGGGGTTGCCAACATGCGGCGCGGTGGCTAGAATACTGCCTGTTTCGCCACATCACGTCGTTGTGCCATTCCAAACAACAACATCTTTGCCCGAATAAGGAGCGGTGATTGATTACCGTCAGGGACCTTTCCATGCGTTACGGTTCGGTGGTGGCGCTGCGCAACGCGACGTTTGCCGTGCAGCGCGGTGAGGTCGTCGGACTTCTGGGGCCGAACGGCGCCGGCAAGTCGACGACCATGAAAATCCTCACCACCTACCTCTATCCCACTTCGGGCAGCGCCGTGGTGGGCGACAAGGACGTGCTCACCTCCCCCCTGGAAGTCCGGCAACTCATCGGCTATCTCCCCGAAACCTTGCCGCTTTACCCCAACGCCGACGTGCACACCTATCTCCAATTCGTGGGCAAGGCGCGAGGGCTGCAGGGTGCGATGCTGCGCGAGCGCACGGACTGGGTGGTGCAGCGCTGCGGCTTGGCGCCCATGTACCGCAAGCTGACCCGGGAACTGTCCAAGGGCTACCGGCAGCGGGTCGGGCTGGCGCAGGCGCTGATCCACGATCCGCAGGTGATCATGCTCGACGAGCCGACGTCCGGTCTCGATCCGCACCAGATTCTCGAAATTCGCCACCTGATTCGCCACTTGGCGCGGGACAAGACCGTGTTGCTCTCCACCCACATTCTGCAGGAGGTGGAGGCGGTGGCGGACCGCATTGTCATCATCAACAACGGCCTCATCGTAGGCGACGGCACGCCGCAGGAATTGAACCAGCGGGCGCAACAGCGACAGCGGCTGCAACTGGCGGTGAGCGCGGCGCGTGCGGAGGTGGAGGCGGCGCTGAACCAATTGCCGGCCATCGGTCAGGTGCGGTACGACGAAACAGTGGACGGCTTCGAGCACTTCACGGTGGACGCGGCGCACGGCGCGCAGTTATGGCAGCAGGTGAGCGAGCTGGTACGCGCCAGGGGCTGGCAGGTGGGAATCCTGGCGCCGCAGGTTGGCACCCTGGAAGAGACCTTTCTGGCCCTGACTGCCCCCAAGAACGGCGCTTCGGGACGACAAGGATAAGGGAACCATGCGGAATCTCGGCACTATTTTTCGTTGGGAATTGGCCTCGTATTACCGGTCGGCCATCGGCTACATCTTCATGATCGTCTTCCTGCTGCTCAGCGTCGGGCTGTTCATGACGCCGTTCTTCACGCTGCTGATCGCCGACATGCGCAGCTTCTTCAACACCCTGCCGCTCATCATGTGTATCTTCCTGCCGGCGGTGACCATGCGCATCTGGGCCGAGGAGAGAAAGCAGAACACCTGGGAAATGCTGCTGACCTTCCCGATGCGGTCGCACGAATTGGTGCTGGGGAAGTTCTTTGCCGGCCTGGTGTTCTTCGCCATCGCGCTGGCCGGCACCCTGACGATTCCGTGGATGCTGGCGTCGCTCGGCAATCCCGATTTCGGGCCGATCACCGGCGCCTACCTGGGCGCCATTTTGCTGGGCGCGTTTTTCCTGGCGCTGGGGCTGTTCATCTCGAGCCTGTGCAGCGACCAGATCGTTGCCTTCGTGGTGACGCTGCTGGCGTGCTTCGCGCTGTTTTTCCTTGGCACGGAGTTCCTGGCGCGCTACGTGGACAGCGCTTGGCCGGGCCTGGGCGTGTTCCTGGCCGACGTGGTCGGCTTCACGGGGCATTACAACCCGTTCACGCGCGGCATCGTCACCATCGGCAACATCTTGTATTTCGTCATCTGGACGGCAATTTTCCTGTTCCTGAACGGCCTGTTGCTGGAAATTCGCAGCCGCCCGGCGGCGCGCCGCACGTTCGCCGGCGCGGTGCTGCTGAGCCTGGGCATCGGGCTGGCGTGCAACTGGATCTTCGCCGGTCAGCACATCGGGCGCTTCGACCTGACGGAGGACAAGCTGTACACGGTCTCCGATGCCTCGGTGAAGATTCTGCGTGATCTGGACGTGCCGGTGCAGATGAAGCTGTACATCACGCCGAGCGACAAGATGCCGACTGAAATGCGCTACCTGGAGCGCGACATTCTTGACAAGCTGGAGGAGATGCGGCTGGCCAGCGGCGGCAATCTGGTGATGCGCACCATTCACATGGAAACGGCCAACGTGATCCAGCAACAGGAGCCGGGCGATCTGCCGCCGGAGCCCGAGGACGAGGAGGGGGCGGTGGAGAAGCGGCTGCTGAGCAAGGGGGTGCGGCCGTTTACGGTGCAGGCGCTGCGCGAGGACGAGGTGATCAACAAGCTGGTGTACGCGGCGATCGGGGTGGCCTACAAGAATCAGGAAGAGGAAATCATCCCGCGGCTGCTGCCGAACGATCTGGACAACTTGGAATACCGACTGATCAATATCGTCTATAAGGTGAGTCGCAAGGAGCAGCCTGTTGTGGCGCTGTTCGCGCCGAAGCAGGCGGTCAGCATTCCGCCGGAGCTCATGGAACTGTACCGGCGCATGAACCGCCCGATTCCGCAGACGGAGGATCCGTATCAGAGCCTGGAGCGGTTGCTGCAGGTCGAGCGCTACGACGTGCGGCGGCTGGATACGGATGGCTCGGCCACCATCGCGCCAGAAGTGGACACGGTGGTCGTCATCAACCCGCGTACCCTGTCGGACCGGGAGCGTTGGGACCTGAACCGCGCCCTGCACGAGGGCAAGTCGGTGTTCCTGGCCGTCCAGAACTACCGCTGGGACTACCACGTGGAGCAGCAGGTGGTGGCCATGACCCGGCAGGACGAGACCCCGCAGGTGAACGACTGGCTGAGTCATTTCGGGTTGGAGATCGATCCGCAGATTCTCATGGACGTCAATCACGGGCCGCTGACCATCCGAGGCGGGTCCAATCCGCTGCTGGGCCGCGGCATTACCCTGAACTTGCCGACGCACATCCGGCTGACCCAGGTGTCGATGAACACGGACGTGCCGATTACCAACCGTCTGTCACCACTGTTCTACCTGTGGGGCAGCGCGCTGAACGTGAGCCCGGAGGTTCTGCGGGAAAACGGCTTGGAACACACGGTGCTGCTGACGACGAGTCCGCTGGCGTGGTCACTGGACCAGGACGTGTCCATGACGCCGGAGAACCTGCAGCGGCCCGACGTGGAGGGGCAGCGTTTTCCGCTGGCTGTGCTGGCGCGCGGGCAGTTTCCCGACGTCTACGCCGGCGTGGAGCGTCCGGCCTGGGAACCGCCGCCGGCGCAGCCCGGCGCCCCGGCGCCGACGCCGCCGATAGACGAGCCGCTCGGCGATCCGCAGCCGGCGCCCGGCAAGCTGTTGCTGGTGGGTAACGCGCAGATGTTCCACCGCAATTTCCTCTCCGGCGGCCACGCGGATTTCTTCCTGAACAGCATCGACGCCCTGACGCTGGGCGATGAATTGGTGAACGTGCGCAGCAAGAAGCGAATCAACCGCAGCATCAGCAAGCCCAGCGCGGCGACGCGGCAGTTCTGGCGGGTGATGAACCTGGGACTGGTGAATCTGGGCATTGCGGTGGTCGGTATCGGTGGGGCGGTGATTCGCCGGCGGGCTCGGGCGGCCTACACGGCGGCGCAAGCGGCGTAAGTAAATCAGACGCCGAACCGCTGAGCGGACGGCGTCGAACGCGGGAAAAGGGATTCGTGGCATGAGTGGTAAGCGGTTGTTGCCCTTGGCGGCAATTCTGGTTGTGCTGGTAGTCGTGGCGCTAATGGTCAAACGTCAACCGACGCCGACGCGCCTGGTGGACGAAGTGGGCTGGGAACGTCTGGCGCCGGATTCGCTGCGGGCGGAGATGATCAGCGGCATTGATCTTTACCAGGGCGGTCAGCCGGATCAGGTGCTGAGCCTGCGGCGCCAAGGCGATCGCTGGCAGGTGCCGAGCTACTTCAACGCGCCGGTGCGGCCGAGGAGAATTGAGGTGCTGCTGGAGCAGATCGGTAGTCTGGAGGGCGAACTGCGCGCCGACCGCGCCGAGTTGTTGGGTGAATTCGACCTGGAGGAGCAGCAGGCGCTGCACCTGCGGGTGTACACCGACGACGAGACGGAACCGGCGCTGCACCTGCTGGCGGGCAAGGGCGCCCGACGGAGCGGTTTCGTGCGCTTGCTGGATGATTCGCGGGTGTACAACGTCGATCTGAATCTGCACAGCGTGGCCGGGCTGTGGGGCGAGAGCCTCGGCAACGTGCCGGAAGCCGAAACGTGGTTGCAACTGCGGATGAACGAAATTCCGAGCGAGGAGGTCGTCGGCCTGGAATTGGAGTCGCCGCGCGGGCATTTCCGGTTTTCGCGCCTCGAGCCCGAGGACGCCGAAGCTGCGGAAGGCGAGGCGGAAGCGAAGCGGCTATGGCGGGTTGAGGCGCCGGCTGTTGACTACGAGGTGAACCAGCAATTGCTCGATCGCCTCGCGGTGGCTTTGGGCACGCTGCGTGCCGATGACATCGTCGATGGCAGCAAAGTAGCGGAATACGGACTGGCGGACGGCGTTTACCGGGCCACCCTTACCGTGCAGTCGGGTGACGGAGCGGCGCGCCAGGTGGCCATGCGGTTCGGTCACGAAATTCCGGGTCCCGACATGGATGGTGCGCGTTACGGCATTTTGGAAGAGGGCGAGACCGTTTACGCGGTTCCGGGCTGGTCGTTCAGGCAATTCTTCCCCAAGGGCAAGTCGCTGCTGAACCTGCCGGGGCTGTACCTGCAAAAGGACGACGTGCAGCAGATTGCCTTGTTCTCCGCCGGCAACACGGTACGGCTGTCGCGCGCCGCCGCTGCCGGGCCGGTTGCGGAAGGGGAGGCGGAAGCTGCGCCGGCGCCCTGGGCAATGGACGAGCCGTCGCTGGGCTTCTTGGTGAAGCAGGACGGCGTGGAAGCCCTGGCCGGATTCCTGTCGCGCTTCGTGCCCGACGGCATGGCACCGGCGAACGGCGCCACCGTTCCCGCCGCCGATTCGGCGCCGCGTGTGGAGATCACCATGCGGGATGCCTCGCGCCACCTGATTCACTTGGCCGCCGAGCCCGCCGGGCCGGGTGGACAGGTCGTGTACGTCAGTGGGCAGGACATACCGTTTGTCATTGAAGACGCCGCCCGCGCGGAGTTGTTTCCGCCGCTGGGCGCCTTGATGGAACTGCCCCTCCTGCCCATACAGCCCCAGGACGTTATCGGCCTGACCTGGCAGCAGGCGGACGGCGCCTGGACGCTGGCGCGCCAAGCCGACGCCGAAACGCCCGCTCCCTGGCGATATCCCGACGCGCCCGACGCGCCCGTGAACGCCCAAGCGGTCAACGAACTCCTGATTACCACCGCCGGCCTTACCGCCGACGACTGGCTCGAGAATCCTCCCGCCACCGCCCTCAACGACCCGCTCCTCGTGGTCACCCTGACGCGCAGCGACGGCGCTCGCGGCCGCATCACCGTCGGCCCACTTCTCGCCGATTCTCAAGACCACTTCGCCCGCTTCGAAGGCGCCCCCGGCCTGTTCGTGTTGTCCGCCGACACATACGGCAAGCTGGTCGAAGCCCTCGGTAAGGTCCGTCCTGGCGCTGCTCCTGCGGAGCCGTAGGTTGCAAGTCTGCAATCACACGGTCGTGCACGCCTTTTCTGAGGTAAGTCGTACCTTGATTGCTTTGCCGATAGGTAAAACCTGCCAACCGACCCATCAAGCCCCCACGGGAATGCTCAACTCGACGCCGGCCTTATCCACTGGGTGCAGGCCCTTGGGTAGCGGGTCGCCGTGTTCTCGACAGGATTCGATGAGCTTCCTCGCCACGTCTTGGGAGATTTCAACCGTTTCGGCCACGGTTCTGCCTTGAGCCACAAGACCGGGCAAATCATCGGAGGTCGCAAGGTACGCGCCCGTTTCCAACTGCCTGATCTGAAGACGCAGGCGGTATTCCTCCGACATATTGTCCTCCTTTCACGCGCTGCTACAGTTTTCATCTCGCCGATTCCCAAAACCACTTCGCCCGCTTCGAAGGCGCTCCCGGCTTGTTCGTGCTGTCTGCCGACACATACGGCAAGCTGGTCGAAGCCCTCGGTAGGGTTCGCCCTGGCGCGGCGTCTGTGGGGGCGCAGGCGGTGCTGCGTTTGTCAGGATCGGTCTTCTTGCTGACGAAAAATCTCGGTGACCAGCACGTCGTACCTGGGATTTGCTTCGATCAAATAGATGATGGGCGCCGTGTCAAATCCCACCACTGTCACACCTGCCAAGGCGTCGTCCAGAGTCATCGTTTAGGGTCTTCATTCCTTGCGAAGCCCATCAACAAACTCTTGCGCGTCTACATCCTCCCAAACTTCTTTCCCCGATCCGCGCAACTCCAGAATGCTTCACTTGCCGGGCTCCTGTGGAGTGGTGCGCGCCAAATCGTGCACCGCCTTTTCCAGCCGGCGGCGGTGCTCGGTATCGTCGGGGTTTAACCGTATTGCCTCGTTGTAGTCTGCAATCGCACGGTCGTGCATACCCGTGCTGCGGTATGCCGTGCCGCGATTGACATAGGCGCTGGCATGTTGCGGATCAAGGCGTATCGCCTCGTCATAGTCCGCAATTGCTTCCTGATACCGGCCAAGTGTGTCCTTCGCCACGCCTCTATTGGTGTAGGCTTTGACATGTTGCGGATCAATACGTATCGCCCTGTCATAGTCCACAATCGCTTCCTCATGCCGGTCAAGGGCCTTCTTGACGTTCCCTCTGTTGTAATAGGCATTGGCAAGTTGCGGATCAAGGCGCACCGCCTCGCCATAATCCGCCATCGCTTCCTCATGCCGGCCAAGAGCCTTCTCAGCGTTTCCTCTGTTGTAATAGGCACTGGCATGTTGCGGATCAAGGCGTATCGCCTCGCCATAATCCGCCATCGCTTCCTCATACCAGCCAAGAGCTTTCTTAGCGTTTCCTCTGTTGTAGCAGGCTACGGCAAGTTGCGGATCAATACGTATCGCCTCGTCATAATCCGCCATCGCTTCCTCATGCCGGCCCCATGCGTCCTTGGCGTTTCCTCTGTTGTTGTAGTAGGCCGCGGCTTGGCGGGGCTTCAGCTCAAGAGCGCGATCGTAGTCGGCGATCGCCTGCTCGTACTTGCCTGATGCGGCTCTGACGTTGGCTCTTTGAAAGTAATGCTCGCTGATTACGCCGTTATTCATAGCCTTGTCCCTCCGCCTTTCGGATTTCTTCCGTGTAGTAATCGGCTGCAAGTTCCCTGTCGTAACTCGATTGCGTGGTATTGCGTTCAAAAAAGCCCGCCAGGTCCGAAAACAACGTTTGATCTGAAATGCCCATCACGCCCAACTCTCGCCGCAACGTTTCCTTGTGCCCTTCGGGAATGAGAATTTCCCGTTCGATCATGCCGGGTTCGACTTCAGGCATGCCAAACAGGAAGACAGATTGCTGCATGGTCATGCGCTGGGTATCCAGGGCGGAATTGCCGATGGAAGGTTGCCAGAGATGCCATTGTCCGTCTGTCTCGAAAAACCTCTCCAGGTTTTCCGCCAGGTTGGTTATGGGTTCTTGGGCGTTGTTCATCTGCTCCTTTGCAAAGTCGGTCCGCTCAAACGCGCCGCCTTTTGGACAGTTGGCTGGACATGCCGAGCAAGCTGCATCAGGAGTCTTGGTTGGACTTGCCTGCTTGTGGATGAGGATTCGTTTCCGGTTTGGCGCCCGAGGGTTTTTGCTCGTTTCTGAGAAATTTTCGGGAGGCTTTTTGCTCTTCCATAGAGACTTGACGCCCCAACGGTTTTTCCGAAGCTCCTCTTCTTACAGACACGTCGCTTACCGTTGTGTAGCACCTGCCCCTGTTGGATGTATCCTCCGCCATCAACCTTTCCCTCCCTCGCATCCAGATTCGAGAGGGTCGCCAGCGAGACTTATATCATGGGCCGTGGTCTCCTGATCCAACCTCTCAAGTCTTTATCCATGATCTCGTCAAATAACCGTTCTGCCATGTCTCCGGCCACTGGCGCAAGTTGTTCTTACCGTGAACAAACCATCACGAAACTCCATGGCGATAAGAGGTGGCCACCGCCGGCGCGATGCGAGCCCACAGGCCGATGTTGGCTTCAGGTCGGTGGCGGCGATTTTGGCGATGGGCAGGCGTTCGCTGGCGAGGGCTCGCCCGTACCGTGACGCCCTTTTATACAGGGTCTCCAGCCTCTGGCGTCAGCATGGCCGCAAGGTCTGCGGGCAGCTTGCTGTCGTAGCGCTGCTCGAAGCCCGCCACGCCTTCGTATTCTTGCTGGAACAAAGCAACGACGTCTGCTCCCATGCCCCCGGCGGAAGTCAGGTCTGCTCTGGCTTTTTCCCAGCTTTTCAAGCATAGCCAGGCCACGCCGCGATGGTAATAGGCATCGGCATCATCCGGTTCCAGTTCCAGCGCCTTGTCGTAGTCCTGGATAGCGCGGTCAGGATCACCTTTGTCGCCGTAAGCAATGCCGCGATTGTAATAGGCCTCGGCATCCGGTTCCAGTTCCAGCGCCTTGTCGTAGTCCTGGATAGCGCGGTCAAGATCACCTTTGTCGCCGTAAGCACTGCCGCGATTGTAATAGACTTCGGCAAGGTCCGGTTTCAGTTCCAGCGCCTTGTCGTAGTCCTGGATAGCGCGGTCAAGATCACCTTTGCTGTCGTAAGCATTGCCGCGATTGTAATAGGCCTCGGCAAAGTCCGGTTTCAATTCCAGCGCCTTGTCGTAGTCCTGGATAGCGCGGTCAAGATCACCTTTGCTGTCGTAAGCAGTGCCGCGATTGTTATAGGCTTCGGCATCATCCGGTTTCAGTTTCAGCGCCTTGTCGTAGTCCTGGATAGCACGGTCAGGATCACCTTTGTCGTCGTAAGCAGTGCCGCGATTGTTATAGGCTTCGGCATAATCCGGTTTCAGTTCCAGCGCCTTGTCGTAGTCCTGGATAGCACGGTCAGGATCACCTATGCTGGCGTAAACATTGCCGCGATTGTAATAGGCCTCGGCAAAGTCTAGTTTCAGTTCCAGCGCCTCGTCGTAGTCCTGGATAGCGCGGTCAAAATCACCTTTACGGGCGTAAGCAATGCCGCGATTGTAATAGGCATTGGCATAATCCGGTTTCAGTTCCAGTGCCTTGTCGTAGTCCTGGATAGCACGGCCAGGATCACCTTTACGGGCATAAGCAAGGCCGCGATTGTAATAGGCTTTGGCATAATCCGGTTTCAGTTCCAGCGCCTTGTCGTAGTCCTGGATAGCACGGCCAGGATCACCTTTACGGGCGTGAGCATTGCCGCGATTGTTATAGGCTTCGGCATAATCCGGTTTCAGTTCCAGCGCCTTATCGTAGTGTTGAATGGCTCCCGCCTGATCGTTTTGATTCTGACGGGTCAGGCCGAAGTAAAATTCCGTATAGGCGCTCTGGTGGATTGCCTGATGTCTGATAAACCCGTGCAGGTCGTTGTAGATGGTTTCTGTGGAGATGCCGTGATGTTTCCTCAGATGTTCCAGTATGGGCTGTTTAAGGTCTTGTGGAATGCAGATTTCGGCGTCCGGCGCAATAAAGCCTTTGTTTGGCTGAACGAATACGCTCTTCTGGGCAATGACGCGATTGCCCGGGTTCCGAGGTTGTCTGATACGCTTGTCCGCGTCATCCAACTTGTGCGTCAAGACAACCCTGCCGGCCTTGTCGGCAGCGCCGTCACAGGCATAGAAAAGGGCTATCAGATAATCGGTCGTAAAATCGATCAGGTTGGTTTTGCCGCCATAGTGCTGGAGTTCGGCCAGGATTTCAAAATCATCGGATTGATGCGCGTACTTCCTAGCTTCGGTCAGAATTTCTTTTTGAACAACCTCAATGTTAAAGGTTTCAACTTCAATCTCCTTGTGTTGACGGTAGAGGCTTGAGGACACTTCGGGGTAGCACTCCGGCTCGCCGCGATAGATGTAGTCGCCCTGATCCGATTTTTCGACTATCTGGCGGATTATTTCCCAAACCCTATCGGATGGGTCCTTTTGGGAAATCTGCGCTTTGGCGGCCTCGCGCCGTTCTTGACGCGCCTTGGGGCCACGATGAATGATCGGACCGGGCGCGTTTTCAGCGTCACAGAACAGACGCCTCAGATAAGCTTGGTAATCAAACTCCGTCTCTGTACTCATCGAGCCATCTCCCTTCTGCGTCAAAGTCAAAGGCGGTAATCAGGCGGTAGAGCGGCAACTCTTCTTCGGAGTAAACCACGGCCACTACCCGGCCACCGGCGGTTGAGCCAACCCATATCCAACGACCTTCATGCCCGGCCGGGTCCGCGATTTCGTATCCGTTCGGGTCGTCAAATGCGGAAACCGCCTCATAAAACTGGACGTGATGCTTCTGTTGGACTTCCTGATACTTGTCCTCGTCCCATACAAATCCAATATCCATGCTACGGACTCCGCGTCGCCCTTTACCCCGTCTCAGCCGCGCTTCAGATACCTTCCACCGCCGCCATTTCTTCATCGGTCAAACCGTACAGCCTGTATACGAGTTGATCGACCTCGGCTTCCAGGTCGGCGGTGTCGGCTTTGGGGTCGGTGCGTTTGGCGGCGAGGATGGCGTCAACCAAGCGGATGAACGGGCGCTGCTCGGTGGCGGGAATTTTGGGGATGGGGAGACGTTCAACGGTGAATTTATCCCATTGAGTGAGTCCCATGCCCGTCGTCACAGCGGTGTTTTTGACCAGCCAAGTGATAATTTTACTATTCAGAATGGCGCACAGATACCTGAGAGAGTTCCCTGTCACCATGAATGCCTTCTGGTTGCAAATCGTGTCCCGGCCGGAACACGCAAATCTGCCAATTGGGGCCATGTGCATCCAGATCAGCTTTTCCTTGGCGAAGTCTTCGTGGTAAGCGCAGTTGCGGAGATTGTACGGCGTCCTGCCTTTGTCCTGTCGCCGTTCAAGTTGGCGATAGAATCCGTCCAGGTGTTTTTTGATGGCGGGATAATCGTCGATGTCGACCGCCGGAACGTGGCCATACCCGTTGTGCGTGTCGATGAGATACTGCCCGGCCCACTGCGCCCGGTAGCGCCGAATATCCCGCCCGCGCAGAATCGGCTTGATGAGGTCGGCTGAGTCGGGGTCTTCGGCAATCAGTCGTTGCCGGGTCGCCTCGTCGATGATGAAGGCGGCGTTGTAACCGGTCTTGACCCCCATGTTGATGCTCACGTCCCAGTCTTTCAGCGGCGTTCCGGTAGCCCGCATCTTGTCCATGACGCGGTGCTCGACGAGCGACAGGATGCTCCACGGTTGCTCGCCGTCCGGGCGCGTTTGTCCCCACAGGCTTGCAGCGGGCGGGAAGTCCTTGGCGTCCAGTTGGTCCATGTCGACCGCAGCAATGACGGGGCTTGCTGCGTCGTGGTTGCCCTCGCGCAGCAGCAGGATGCTGGTGTCCACAATGGTATTCTCGAAAATATCCTTGCCCATTTCCAACAGGTGTATCGGCGTATGCCGCTCGGCGACGTAGCGGCGCGTGGCCCTGCCGTATTCCGCCTTCAGCCAGCTGTTGGAGGTGATGTAGGCGAGCAGGCCGCGCCGGGGCTTGAGCAGTTGGCAGCCTTTCTCATGGAAAAGCTGGTAGATGTCGCCGGTGCGGGCGAACGTCGCATAGCCAGAGTCCTGGTAGCGGTTGCCCAGGTCGCCACCGTTTTTCTGCAACTGCGCGTAGGGCGGATTGCCGATCACCACGTCAAAACCATCCCGGTTGCCGAACATGTATTCGGCATCGAACCAGTCCGCCTTGGCGTTCTGGTCGTACGGGTCCCACTGCGCGATTTTGCCGGCGTCATCTTCGGGAAGCCCGGCGGCCTGTAACACGTCAGCCAATTCTCGCCGTAATCTTCTGTCCGCGTCTTTGCACGCCAGCTTTTCCCGGCGTGCGGTGGCGTGAAAGTGCCGTTCGCGGTTTTCCGCCAGTTTCGTTTTCAAGGTCTCGATCTGCTGGCGAAACAAGTCGAGCTGGGCCGCCGTCTCGAGATGCAGCAGCGTATCCGCGGCCACGACGCGTGTTTCCAGATTCGGCAGCGGCTTGATGCCGAAGTTCTCTGCTGCCGGGTCCGGCTCCTGCTCGATCGCCAGCGAGATGAAGAAGCGCAGCTTGGCGATCTGGCAGGCGATGGGCTGAACGTCGACGCCGAAAATGCTGTTCTGCATGAGGTACAGTTTGCGCCCGAAGTCCGAATCGCGGTAGCGCTCGAACGTGTTGCTGATGTCGGCCAGTTCGTCATCGCGCTCTTGCCGGCTCGGGGCGTCAAAGGCCGCCGTTGCCCGCTCGCTGGCGCGTGCTTTTTGCAGGGCTTCCCAATGTTCGTTGCGGGGGTCGAGCCGTTTCAACGCCAGGGTCAGCTTGTGCAGGACGCCCATGGGAAAAGCGCCGGAACCCACCGCCGGGTCCAGCACCTTGAGTCCGGCGATGGCGCAGACCAGCCCTTCGGTTTCCACCTCGTTGAACAGTTCATGGGCGTCGTTGAACGCATCGGCGTAATCCAGCAGGTAGCGCAGCCGGTCCTGCCAGAATGTCAGGTCGCTCAGGTCGCCGTCGGTCGGTTGGCACGTTTGCGCCAGCGCCGCCACCAGCGCCTCGTCGACCATGTAGTCCACGACAACGCGCGGGGTGTAGTAAGAACCGGTCTGCTTGCGGGCGGTCTCCTTGGTTTCCGGGTTGTAGGCGGCCAGCAGGTTCTCAAAGACTTTTCCCAGAAGCTCCGGGTCCAGGGCGACTTCCTGCTCGACCGGCGTGTTCTCTTCCACGGTGAACTTGTAGCGGTTGAACATGGGAAACAGCCCGTCGTCGTCGAAGAACAGGCGGTTGGGGGTGCTCAGCTTGTGGAAATGGACGTCGGAGAAGCAGTCGATGCGTACGCCTTCCGCCTGCCTGCCCTCGAAACTGTCCAGGCAGTCGAACAGCCCGCCGTTGATAAAGGGCGTCTGATCGAACAGGGCGCGCAAAGCGTCGGCGTCGCGCATGTTCTCCTGGTAGCGATACACCGAGAAATTGCGATGGTCGGCGTTGTTCTTTCTGCTGAAACGGCGTTGGCTGATCTCGGTGTTCAGGGTGGCGAAGAACAGGTTTTGCAATACGGTTCGGTAATAGGAATCGCCGGTCTCGCGGTCGTAGTCTTGCAGCAGCCGGCTGACCCGCGCCTCGACGAACAGGTCGCCAGCGACCAGGCCCTTTTCTTTCATGAACCAGACGAACAGCAGGCGGGTAATCAGGCGGATCAGGTGTTCTTCCGGCGGCAGGCTTGGGGTTGGGTCGCTGGGGAACGTGGCCTCTTTGACGGCGCGCCCGAACCAGGCGGACAACTCCCGGTAGAAGCGTCGATTGAGCGCCTCCGTGTCCAGCGCGTTCAGCCAGGCGGCGAGCAGACCATCGAAGTTTCGCTGTTTGTGGTTCTGCTCGATCCAGGCGAGCCGCTCACCCAGGGAGAGGTCGGCGAGGATGTCCAGGTGGGCGCGATGCGGGCTGGCCGGATCGATCTCGCGGACCAGCGACACGCTGCCGAGCACGTCTCGGCTGTCGTCTCGCTTGTGGGGTCGGCGATGCACGAAGGCGAGGCTGAGCAGGTTGGCGGCGGTCTTGAACACCACCACCGTCGGCATGGGAAACGGCTTGTTGATCTCGCGGGTAAACTGCGCGTAGCGGCCGCGGGCGTAGTGCTGTCCCTTTAGCGCCACGGCGACGAACAGAAAGCTGCTGGCGTTGCCGTTATCGAAGCGCCCGGTGTCGAGCAAAGAGAGTTGACCCGAGGCGGCAATCTCCGCGTCGGTGACCTGAAAGACAATACGCGCGGACACCGCCGCGTCGCCAAGCGCCTGTTTCTGTCGGGTGTCGGGCCGGTCGCCGAACAGGTCGGCGGGGTTGCCTGTCTGCTCAGGCAGCGTGCGCTCGCTGCGGTAGCCCAACACGTTCAGCAGGTCGTGCGCCACGCTGTGGAATTCGTCTTTCGGCAGGCGGCGCAGAACGTCCTGAACGCGCTTTGCGGTGTCCTGTGGGGTCATGCCGTGTCCTTTTCCGTCTGCCGATCAGGAGAGGGGAGGGGCTGTTTCATTTGAGGGCCTGGATGGGGCCGGGATAGCGAATGACCTTGTTGTCGGTGGTTAGCAGCGTGAGATTTTCAACTTGTGCTTGTGCTATGAGTATGCGGTCGAAGGGGTCGTTGTGAATAGGTGGCAGAAGGCCGACGGCGAGTGCGTGTTTGGATCGAATTGCAAGTTCGCTGTAACCGTTTTGTACCAGGCCGTCTCGCAATTGCCGTGGTTCAACGCGAAAGTCGCTTCTGCCGAGCGCGTTTTTGATGACGACCTCCCAGATGCTTGCCGTACTGAATATCAACTTTGTGGCGGGGTTGCCGAGAAGGGCCTGGGATTCTGGTGTGAGCCGTCTCGGGTCACTCGCCGCCCACAGCAACAGATGGGTATCCAGTAAAAATGCCATGCTACCCTCCGAACATCTTCTCCATTTCAGAATCGCCCATGCTATCGAAGTCGTCCGGGACTTCGATTTGTCCGGCCATGAAACCCAAGCGAGAGGCAACCGTTTCGTCCGCAGGTTCAAAGCCAAACGCACGCCGCAGACGACCGTAGATATCTTGTGCCTCGGGACAGCCCCTGGCGACAGCCTCCTGTAGCTGCTTCAAGTTCGCTCCGCTGTATAGGATATCCACCGTATCGGCGATAAAATCCTGGATCTGAGGCTCTCTCACGTCCTGCTGCACGGCCCACCGCCAAAACTTCGCCATGCGTTCATCGTCAGGATGGCTGTAATCTCCCGGTTGCAGACCTGCGACTGCCCAGGGCTTGCCTAAACGGAGGTCGGGATTTACGGAATCCTGATAAGACCATATGCGCAGTCCTGCCATGAGGGCCGCGCAAATAAATGCCCCATTGGAGGTATCGCGGTCACTCCTCGTTGTGCCTCCGTTTTCCTCGCGATATTTATCCATCTCGTGCAGATACGATTCTACTTCGCGCTTGAGGGCATAGCTCGAACGTTTGCGCAGGGCCGGGTCATTGAAGCGACGTGCCCAGCTACACCCCTTCAAGCGATAGCTGAGAGACACTCGTGCTTCTACAAAGTACTCCAGCGTGTTGCGAATACCCTTCTCATGTTGTCCGCCCGTCCGCAACGCATCTCGCGCCGCATCCAAATTGTCGGGGATATACTCTGTCTCCCAACGCCCCAGGTGCTTGCCATCTGCTGAAAAAATGCGACGGCGGCGACGGACTTGTCCCAAGCCATGTGAATTGAGCAAGGGATAGTTCGCCAAAACCCGCTCACGTTCCGAGTCAAAAAAATCCGGGTCCGAAAGTAATTTGGCCGCTTTTAACCAAAAGTGCTGGGTTTTAGTCATGAAAATCTCCCTGTATTTAGACTAAATGCCCTGTGATTTGGTTTAAGTACGGACAGTATGGACGTTGGCTCGATTTGTCAAAAGGCCCGCAGCTTTTACTCGGTCGAGGTGCGCCTGATCTGGCGATTCGGATCGTTGATAACCAGCCACGTCACCAGCTCGAAATTGTCGGCGTCGGGCGACTCGTCGGCGGTGGGGAGGGTGACGCCGCGATTGCCTGGCTCTTGCAGCGCGTTCAGTTGCGTGCGGACGTGCATCTGGCTGACGTGCTTGAGGACGTTGTTCAGCAGTTCGTCGTAGCGCGCCATGTTGCGGCCGTTGTCGGTCTCCGCGTTGAACTGGTCGCACAGGCTGAGGATGGCGTCGGTTTTACCGGCCGTCGCCGCCTCGAACGCCTCCAGAACCTGCCGGGCGTTGGCGCAGCCGAAGCGGACGTACCCATCGTCGCCGACGTGGACGGCGTAGAACGGGTGAATGGGGCTGGCAATCCGCTGCCCCGGCTTGGGCGCCGTGTTGGCGTTGAGCTGGCGCAGGAAGAAGATGACGCCGGAGCCGGCGGGACCGTCAGCGGGCCGGGTCACCGCGCAGGCCCCGAGCGGGGTGGCCTCCAGTTCTTTGCGGTTCTTTTCCAGATACCGCAGCAATTGGGCGAAGAAGTAGTCCAGCGTGAAGTCGCTCATCGCCGGAGCGTCGTCCGGGCCGTCCAGGTCCAGGACTTCTTCACGCAGCTTCAGCAATTGCCGGTCGCGGAAATCCAGTTCCAGTCGGGCGTCGTCTTCGGTGAACGGGTCCTCGTCGCCGCTCGCCGCCACGTCCGCCAGCGCCATCCGCGCCTGGACGCGGCTTTTCAGGCGCAGGTAGACGTCCATGTCGCGGGTGGGCCAGTAATTCAGCATGCAGACTGCGCGGCTGCGGCTGCCCATGCGGTCGATACGCCCGAAGCGCTGGATGAGCCGCACCGGATTCCAGTGGATGTCGTAGTTCAGAACGGTGTCGCAGTCCTGCAGGTTCTGCCCCTCGGAGATGCAGTCGGTGGCGATCAGCAGGTCGATCTCGCCCGTCTCGGCGCCCGTGCGGCCCCGGGCGCGCGGGGCGAAGCTGGTGAGGATGGCGTTGAAATTGTTGGGACCGCAAGGGGTGCGGGTCTCGTCGCCGGACACCATCGCCAGATTCAGGCCCAGCTCCTTTGCCAGGCCGGACAGGTTGTCGTACAGGTATTGCGCCGTGTCCTTGAAGGTGGTGAACACCAGCAGTTTGCGGTTGGGCTTGTCGTCCTGGTCGATGGACGGGTGCTCGGCCTTGTGCCGGATGGCCTGCTTGATCTCGTGCAGCTTGCCGTCGCGCTGTGGCGTGACGGCGGCAATTCTGCCGTGCGCCGCCCGCAGGGTCGCGCGGTCGCGCCGTAAATCTTCCTTCCAGCGGGCCAGGTCCAGTTCCCGCAAGTGGTAGGGATGCCGCGCCCGGTTGATGAAGAACTCCTCGTCGTCGTCGTCCGCTTCCGGTTGCACGGCCACCTCGCCGTTGCCTGAAACCACGTTGTTTGCGTAGCGTTCGATCTGGCCCAGCAGGTCGTCAATCTTGCCGATGGCGCGGCTCAGGGTCAGGGTCAACGAGTGGGCCGAGCTTTCCAGCCGCTTCAGGAAGTTGGTGCGTATCATGGCGACCAGAAAGTTCTCCCGATCAGCCTGGTTGAAATTCCTGGTTTTCTTCTCTTCCGCCAGTTGTTGCCGGCGGGCTTCGTCCACCAGATAGGCGGACGGGCGATAGACGGACAGGGTGAAGCGGTCGATCTGCTCCGCCAGGACTTGATACGAAAGTTCGCCGTCCCGGTCGGTAGGGGGGTAGCGGTTGTCGGGCGCGGCGTGGTCCGGGAACCGCCCGATGCGCTCCATCTCGTCGGCGTAGAAGGTCTTGATCTGCCGCCGGGAGCGGGCGATGGACACCGCATCCTGCAATCGCAGGAAATCCGCGCCCAGGCTTGCCAGCAGCTTCGCCTTGTCGCGCTGGCCCTGCCGCGCACCGCTTTCCCACTGCTTGAACTGACGCTGCGCCGCGTTCAGGAGTTGGCCGACGTGGCTGATCCCGAGGCTTTTCCGGAAGACATCGTCGCGTCTTTCGGTCATCAGGTAAATCTGGTTGCGCAGGTCGATCAGGGAGGTGTTGACCGGGGTTGCCGACAGCATCAGGACCTTCGTTCGGACGCCGTCTTGGATAACTTCCTCCAGGAGCCGCGAGTAGCGGCTGTGCCGCCATTCGCCTTTGTCGTCCGTATAGGGCCTGCGGTCGTTGCGGAAGTTGTGGGATTCATCGATGACGATGAGTTTGAAGCCGGACCAGTTGAAGCTGGCCAGGTCAACCCCGTCCGCCATGCCGCTGTTGCGGGAGAGGTCCGTGTGCGACAGCAGCGTGTAGCCGAAGCGGTCGGCGGCGAAGGGATTGTTGCGCTGGGCGTTGTGCACCGGATAGAGCGCCCAGTTTTCGCGCAGCTTTTTGGGGCAGAGCACCAGGACGTTTTCGTTTTGGAGTTCAAAGTATTTGATGACGGCGAGCGCGGTCCAGGTCTTACCCAGTCCGACGCTGTCGGCCAGAATGCAGCCGCCCTGGGATTTCAGACGGTTGATGATGCTGATGGCGCCGTCTTTCTGGAAGTTGTACAGGGCTTGCCAGATTTGGGTGTCGTAGAGGTGAATGTCGGCCAGTTGTTGTTCGCCGTCCCGCCGTGCCTCGATGTCGGCCAGGAAAAGTTCATAGAGGGTTTTGTAATAGATGAGCTCCGGGGCGTATTCCTTGCCGAGCCGGTTCAGGACGGCGAGCACCTCCGGCTTGACGTCGCGGGTCATGTTGTCGTCCGTCCACAGGTCGTCGAACCACTCCCGGAGTTCGGCGTGGGTGGCCTCGTCCGTGGTCGCCAGATTGATTTCCAGGTTGGCCCTGGCGCCGCGGCCCAGCCCGTTGCGGGTGAAGTTGGAACTGCCGACGACGGACGCCCGACGGCCGGCGGACTCGGCAAGGTACATCTTGCCGTGCAGGAAGTTGGTTTTGCCGATCGAGCGAATGCCGACGTTAGAGCCCGCTATCCACTCGGCGCACGCCTTGGCAAGGTGTTTTTGCCGGAGGATGCGATTGGGGCTGAGACCGTCTTCGGTCAAGGCGAAGGACTGCGATTCCTTTTTCCCGGGGTCCAGTTCGCCAACGGAAGCCGGGTCTCCGAAGAGGAAACGGACGTCGTCAACCTGGTTCAAGGCATCTTGCAAGGCTTCGTAGCCGTATACGCTGAAGTAGGCGGACACAATGCGGAAAATTCGGCTGGCGGGGAGGTGCTGTTGGAGGTAATCGACAAGCCTGCGGGCGCGGTTGTCGAGGATGTGTTGATCTGTTGCCATTTGGGATACTGCTCCTCTTCACGCTCGGTTATGACAGAGGGTCTATACCCTCACCACTACCTTTCTCAAGCGTTACTACCCTTATTTGGGCAGCCGGGAGATGGTGGGGCGCTGATCGCTTTACAAGTGTTTTGCCGTCTGGCGAGTGGTGGTGGCGACCGTGGGCCGCCGCCGGGTGAGGGCGACGATGCCCCCGATGATGGCGACGAGCAGGTTGGTGCCCCCGACGGTGGCGAATTTCCAGAAGCGTCGGACCTCGGGCGTGGGTTGGCTGAGGGTGCGATTGAGGGGCTTCTTGCCGCGAACGTGGATGAGGGCGGCGAGGGACTGGGATGCCCGCAATCGACGGTCCAGCCCTGATTATCCGATGCCGTAGTAGGCCAGACATGCGAGCGCAAACCGCTACAAGGAAGCCGCAATTCAGTCTGTGGGTCAGATTGAGTAAATTCTCAGAGGCTCCAACCTGCGCTCCATGCTGCGGCCCAGGACCCCAACAGGTCTTAGCGGCCATCGAACAATGCCGCGCCGCCAATTCGGATTGAATAGCGTCCCGGCTCGTGTCAACTCTGGGACCCGTCAATTATCTCAAGCAGGTCACCACGTCTGAAGGTTGCCGCCAACTGCTGGAGTGAAACATTCCGGTCACCGTAGCAAAATGTTAACGCTTTTCTCAGAGACTCGGTGGCCTCTGCATGATAGTGAGCTTGACGGCCCTCAAACGTCTGTATGAGCTTCTGAAAGTTCAAATGGGAAATACCGTCGGAAGTGATGCTTCTATTTGCCAATAGCTTACGACCAATCAGCATGGCAATGTAGTGAGACGCATAGGGCAGAAAATCTGGCGGTGCAGCAGTTGTCGGGCGTTTTCTTTCGTTCTCGACAGCTCTGAAAATCAAGGCTGCGAGCAGAGCCTGGGACGCGTTGAGCTCCTTGAAGATATCACCGTACAATTTTCCAAAGTGCTCTTTACGGCGAAATTTGGCTTGGTGTGGTCTTTCCCGCCAGATTGCGAGCACGGCTTCTGCCACAACCGAACTTGTGATAACGGATGACCCACTGCCGCCTTCCTCCCGATGACGCTTATACGTATAGCCCAGATCAGACATGCCCAGGGCCAACTGCTTCTGTACCTCGTCGTTGGAGCGCAAATCTCTGAGATCCACCGGATTCTGGCTATTGGTGGCATAGGTGATATCCTGGACGAGTTCCCCGTGTGTATCAGCCAACTGGTAAACCCGAATCAGCAAGTAGGCCGACTGGTCAACTACGCTGGTCCACGCGTCATTGAGCGTCTCCTGGATCGTCTTACAGGTCTGCCCCCCGTTAATCACCTGCACATTCTTGAGTTGTACTTGGTAGTCCGATTGTTGAAAGGCATTGTAATCAAACCGATCGCACACCGCGGTAATGCCATTGTTGTAGAAATAGAATTTGTCGGATTCGGCTGGATTTCGAAGCGTATTGTGAATGGCGGTATTGACGCGATTGGTATGCAGACCAAGATAGCGGCGGACATTACGCTCAAGTAGGTTGTCGCCGTGTTCGTTGAACAGCCGCTGTATCTCCTGAACGGCAACCCGCCCGACCAGGACGCGCATATAGTTCATATCTTCTACGATGGCTTTTCCGCTCAACGTCAGGGTGGCATTTATCTGTTTGTTGCGCTGCAAGATGTGGACGATGGAATCGTGGTTAAAGTGGAGAAAACTCACCTTGTCGCCATAATCCTTTATGGCTTCGGACAGCCAATTGTCTGCTTGGTCGGTCCACTTGGTGCCATTATTGCAGAGGATCACCCGAACAATGGGGATATATCCGTCGTAGATCAACGAGCGGATCTCTTCAATTTTCGGGGCGATCTTTTCGTTCAGCGCGACCTTCCGATAAGGGTCAAACAACACCTGAACGGTACCTGCTACCTTTTGCACGTCATTTTCCGGGAAGTTTGCCTCGCCTCTCAAGTCCTTGATTTTGTACTTACCCTGGAAAATCGTAACGAGAAACTCACTGTCCTCCACTTCCCCGATGTGAAGCCCGTCAACGCCAGCGTCATTCCCGCCTTCGGTGAGCAGCTCGGCGCTTTCTTCAAGCGTCATTTCAAGGCACGTTGACATGCACAGGAGCACAAATGCCGCTGACTTCTTCATGGCGAGATCGTTTCCTGGCGGTAGCCAATCGGGATGATCTTTAACAATACCCAGTACCCTCTGGTCGATAATACCGGCATTGACGTCCATGGTTCTGTCCCCGTTATTTTTGCCTTTGTGACAATCGGGCAGGTGATCAATATGTCGGGCCGGGATCATTCTGGCCGCTTTAAATATCCCGGTCGAGTTGGTCGCAGAGTTTCTGTAGCGGCGCGTTACCTATGAACGGACTTCAAAGTTTCGACCACCTGCCTGCTTTAGCGCAGCCATAGCCTATCTTCCCCGCAACCGTGAGCCTGTTGTAGCTGGGTGTCGATCGTTTTACAAGCGTTTTGTGGTCCGATAGACGGCGGCTGATCGCCGCCGGGTGAGGGCGACGATGCCCCCGATGATGGCGACGAGCAGGTTGGTGCCCCCGACGGTGGCGAATTTCCAGAAGCGTCGGACCTCGGGCGTGGGTTGGCTGAGGGTGCGATTGAGGGGCTTCTTGCCGCGAACGTGGATGAGGTCCTCGCCGAGGGTGAGGGCGTCGATGCTGTTGAGGAACAGGTCGGCGTTGCCGCCAATGAGGAAGTTGCGGTGGAACATCTGAGCGTTGCCGACAACGATGAGCTTGCCGGGGGAAACGTCGGAAGAAGGGGAGCCATCGACGGGCGGAAACCGGCCCTCCACCAGTACGGCCAAGGGGTATTGCTGGCCTGTGGCTGGCGGCTTCAGGTTGTCGGCAGTGAGCTCGGCGTTACCGGGCACGCGCCAGGCGCGCGGGCTGGTGGAGAAGAGGGGGGTGGCGTTGAGGCCGTGAGCGCGCAGAACGTCGGGTTGCAGGCTCAGGGCGCTGCCCCACAGGTAGAACAACGGCGCCAGGCGGCTGGTGATGGAGACCGCTGCGTTCATGGCCTGCTGCGGGATGGTCACGTGCAGCGGCAGGTCAAGGGTGACGGCGCTGCCGACCAGAGCGTCCACGAGGGTATCGGTGTCGTGCACGGTCATGGCTCGATGGTTGACGTCCATCAGCACCGCGGGATCGACCGCGATGCCGTAGTGCCGCAGCCAGTCGTTCACCTCGGGATGCTGCGGCTCCTGGGTGATGGACACGTCTTGACGCCCCAGCGTGTAGTTCCAGCGATACTGTTGGACCGCCAGAAACACGGACTTGCCCTCGTGCAGGGCCTTGCGCAGTAACAGTTGGTCCTCGACTGGCAGGCGACGTGGATGCAGCACCGCGATGGTATGCGCCTCGGGTGGGATGCCGTCGGCGAGCGATTCCAAACGCCGCACCTCGTAGCGTTCGCGTGACAGCAAACGTTCCAGCACGGTGTACGGGTCCTCGGTCTCGGGCAGTGAGCGGCCCATTTGGGCATAGAGTTCCCGCATGTATTCCGGCAGGTGCAGCGGGTCGCGCGGCGCCACCAGCGCCACCAACGGCTGGGTGTCGCGGCGCAGCTTGTCGATGAGGTTGATAAGGCGGTATTCCAGTGTCTCCAGGTCGTGCGGCAGCAGGCGGGGGATGATGGTTTCGGGCTTGTCCTGGTAGGCCACGCCGATGGCGGCGTAGACCAGCTTGTTGACGATGTCGTCGCCCTGCAGCACCTGCACCGAGAAGGGCCGCACCCCCTGATCCAGAAGGCGCCGTTGCACGTCGGGCATGACCGCGTCGTCCGGCGCCGCGGCGGTTTCCGCCGGACGAATCACGTCAGCCGTTTGCAGATGCACCACCCGGGTGCGCAGGTTGCCCTCGCTGGCCAGACGCATGTCGTCGATCTGGTCGCGGACGTCGCGTTCCAGATAGCGCATGCTGACGGGCAGCTGCTGACGGGGGGTGACGTACAGGCTCACCTGCACGGGCTCCGGCAGTTGCCTCAGGATGCGCCGCGACGCCGGCGACAGCGTGTACAGTTGGTCCTCGGTCAGATCAATGCGTCCCAGATTCTGCTCGGCCAGCAGCCAGTTGGCGGTCAGACCGACGCTCAGACAGAGGGCCACCGCGGCCAGAAAGCCGTTGCGCGTTGCCGGGCGACTGCGAATTTCCAGAAACAGGCTGTTCAGCACCAGCCAGACTGCCGTCCAGATCAGGAAATACACCACGTCGCCAAGCACCAGCAGGCCGCGCGTGAAGGTCATGTAGTGCTGCGTCACGCCGATGACCTCCGCCAGCAGGGTGCCCAGGCCCGGCCAGGCGGCCTCGGCCAAGGTGACGACAAACTCGGTGCCCGCCAGGAAGAACCCGAAGCAACCGAGCAGCGTGAGCATGAAGGCGACGATCTGATCGCGGCACAGCGCCGAGATAAACAACCCCAGGGACAGAAAGAAGACGCCGAGCAGGAGGCTGCCGAAGTAAGCGCCGAGGATGGGGCCGAAGTCGGGCTTGCCCAGCATGGCGAGCATCACCGGCAGCACCAGGGTGCCGGCCAGGGCGCTGAGGTAGAAGATCAGGCTGGCAAGAAATTTCCCCAGCACCAGCTCGTACGCGCGCATCGGGAAGGTCAGCAGCAACTCCCAGGTGTTCTGCTTCCATTCCTCGGCCCACAGGCGCATGCTGACGGCAGGCAGGAAGATGCACAGGACGATGGGCAGAATGGTGAAGAACACGCGCATGTCGGCTGACAGGACGGTGAAAAACGGCGCCATGTACAGGCCCGTGGTAAGGCTGAGGAAGACGATGATGGCGATGTAGGCGATGGCCGAGGTGTAGTAGGCGTTCAACTCGCGGCGGACAATGGTGAAGAGGTTAGCAAACATGGACTGCGGGGGCCTCGTCGGAAGCAGGGGGCGCGGTAAGGGCGAGGAACGTCTCTTCCAGGGTGGGTGGCCGCTCGTGAAGTTCGCCGACGCGCCAGCCTTTGTCGCGGAGCAGGGTCCCGAGCTGCCGGGACACACCCGTGCCGGCGGCGGCCCACACGTCGAACACGGCGTAGTCATCCGCGGCATGCACGAAACGGGCGTTCAGCAATCCGGGCAGGGTTTGCAGCGCCGACTCAACCGCCTGCCGCGGTGCCGCCACCGACAGGGACGTACGTTCGTCCTGCCGCAGTTCTTGCCGCAAGTCCGCCAGCGTGCCGTTGCCGACGATACGCCCTTGGTTGATGATCACCAGACGGTCGGCGATGGCCTCGACCTCTTGCAGAATGTGGGTGGAGAGCAGCACCGTCTTGCCGGCGGCGGCGAGGTCCCAGACGAGTTGCCGCACCGCCAGAATCTGGTGCGGGTCAAGGCTGGAAGTGGGCTCGTCGAGAATCACCACTTGTGGGTCATGGATGAGCGCCTGCGCCAGTCCCAGACGTTGCTGGTATCCCTTAGACAATTCACGGATGAGATGGCGACCCACGCCTTCGAGGCCGCACCGTTCCTCCACCCAGGCACGGCGTTGGCGCAGCCGGGCGCCCCGCAGGCCGCGGGCGCGGCCGACAAAATTGAGATAGGCGCCGGCCCGCATCTCCGGGTACAACGGCACCACCTCCGGCAGGTAGCCGATCAGGCGCCGTACCGCGAGTGGCGCATTGCGCACGCTCTTGCCGCCCACGGTGGCGTTGCCGCGCGTGGGATACAGGCAGGTCGTCAGGATTTTCATGGTCGTCGATTTGCCGGCGCCGTTCGGGCCAAGCAAACCGACCACCTCACCCGGCTCGACGTCGAAGCTGGCGCCCTCCAGGGCGACCCGCGGGCCGTAGTGCATGGACAGATCGGCGACATGAATCACGTCGGTCTGCTCCTTAACTTCCAGTCTGGCCATCCCGGCGAACACCGGAATTCCACAATCGTTGCACGACAATAACCTCAAGGAGACCGTCATACTGGGACATCTGGGTATCAACGTCACGGATTTGGAACGCGCCAGAGCTTATTACGATCGCATGATGCCGTTGCTGGGCTACGAGCCCTACCTCAGCGCCGAGGACCAGTTCGCCTACCGCCCGGCGAACCGTGAGCGCGGCCCGGCGTTGTTCTTCTACCCGGCGCTCGAAGCCGGCCAGGTATCCCGGCACCGTCCGGGGCTGCAGCACCTTGCCTTCGTGGTGGACTCGCGGCAAGCAATCCACGCGGTGTACGACGCGGTGCGGGTGCTGGGCGGTGAGGTCGTTCACGCCCCGCAACTGTTCCCGCAATACCGGCCCCACTATTACGCCGCGTTCTGGCTGGACCCGGAGGGCGTGATGCTGGAGGTGCTGTGCCTGCGGCCGGAGGAATAACCGGGGGCCGAAAGCGCGGATTATTTCATGACGGACTTGGGTGTTGAGGCAATACGGGTGACCTTGATTTTCTCGCGGTCGAGCATGGCGGGAATCTGGGGCGCGATGGTGTCCTTCCAGTGGTCGCTGTCGTAGACGGCTTCGTACAGGCGCTTGCGCTCCGCCTCGCTGTCGAAGCGGCGAATCCATACGTACAGGTCATCTTCTTCCTCGCCCACAAAGCTGCCGAGGATGACCATGCCTTTAGAGACCTGGAAGGGGATGATCTCGTCTTCCATGAACGATACCCAGGCCTCACGCTGGCCGGGCTTGGTACGGTACTCGCGCAATTCGAGGAACATGTCGCTCTCCTTTATGAAACATTCAGGCGTCCGTCTGGCTGCTCCCTCTCCCCTGGCGGGAGCGGGTTGGGATGAGGGAATCAAGTGAGGCGCAAGCATAGGGAGCCTGGGGTTGCCTGTCAACCGGCGGGCGGCGCCGGCGCGGGACCGAGGTATTCTTCGGACATCGTTGCCTGATGACTTTTGAAACAGACTCTTACATAATCCGCCCGCTGCGTGGCGGCGCTGAAATGAACTGGCCTTGCGCATGACTGGAGGAGACTGCGAGATATGCCTGAGATCTCAATATCGAAACGCGCCAGGGCGGTCATCATCGGCGCGGGGATCGTCGGTTGCAGCGTGGCGTACCACCTGACGAAGCTCGGCTGGCGAGACCTCGTCGTCGTCGAGCAAGGCCCGCTGTTCGAGACCGGCGGCTCGACCTCGCACGCGCCGGGTCTCGTCTTTCAGATCAACCCGTCGAAGACCCTGACGGCGTTCGCGACGTACACGGTGCAGCTATGGTCGGGGATGGAACTCGGCGGTGCGCCATGCGCCAAGACGGTGGGGAGTCTGGAGGTGGCATGGACGCCGGAGCGGCTCACCGACCTGAAGCGCAAGGTTGGGCACGGCTTGAGTTGGGGCATCGAGGCCCACCTGCTCGGCCCCGCCGAGGCGCGTGGCCTGTTCCCCATGCTGTCCGACCGCATTCTGGGCGCGCTGCACGTTCCCTCCGACATTCAGACAAAGGCGACCCGCCCGGCGGAAGCGATGGCGCGTGACGCGGAGCGGAACGGTGCGGCGTTCCACGGCGGCGTCGCGGTTACCGGCTTCGGCATGGACAACGGTCGGATTACGGCGGTCCACACCACGCACGGGGAAATCGCAACGGACTTGGTGGTGGCTGCCGCCGGCATCTGGGCGCCGAAGGTCGGCGGACTGGCGGGGGTGCCCATTCCACTGTCGCCGATGCAGCACCTCTACGCCGTGACCACCCCCGTGCCGGAGTTGGCCGGCGCGACCGAGGAGATTTCCCTGCCGATTCTGCGTCACCAGGATGCGGCGACGTATTTCCGGCAGCACGGCGAGGCTATCGGCATCGGCTCCTACAGGCACGAACCCTTGCTGGTGGATGCCGCCGACATCCTCAGCCACGCGGAAGCGCCGGTCGCCCCGGCGGAGATGCCCTTCACGCCGTCTCACTTCGAAGCGTCGATGACGGCGGCGGGTGACGTTCTGCCCGCTCTCAAAGGCGCCGGGCTGACGCGCAAGTTCAACGGCCTGTTCTCGTTCACCACCGACGGATTTCCGGTTCTCGGCGAGTCGCCCCAAGTCAAAGGCTTCTGGTCGGCGCAGGCGGTCTGGATTACCCACGCCGGCGGGGTCGGCAGGGCGGTCGCCGAGTGGATCGTCAACGGCGAGCCGACCCTTGACCTTCGCGAGTGCGACGTCCGCCGCTTCTATCCGCACGCCCTCAGCCGCAGTTACGTCCGCGCGCGCGCCGCGCAGCAGTACCGCGAGGTGTACGACATCATCCACCCGCGTCAGCAGATGGACCGTCCCCGCAACCTCCGGCTGACACCCTTCCACGCCCGCCAAAAGGAACTGCGCGCCGTCTTTTTCGAGAACGCCGGCTGGGAGCGCCCCCAGTGGTATGAGGCCAACGCGGGCCTGCTGGACGTCCTGGACGTCGCGGGCGCGTCGCGGTCCGGTTGGGCGGCCCGGGAGTGGTCGCCGACGGTCGCCGCAGAGCACGTCGCCACCCGCGAGCGCGTGGCGATGTTCGACATGACGCCCTTCGCCAAGTTCGAGCTGGTGGGTCCCGGCGCCCTGGCCGCCCTTCAGCGCCTCGCCGCCAACCAGATGAACAAGCCGGTCGGAACGATTACCTACACGTCCATGCTGACGCCCCGGGGCGGGATCAAGTGCGACCTGACGGTAACGCGGCTCGATGCGGCGCGCTTCATGATCGTCACCGGCGGCGCGATGGGATGGCACGATCTGGACTGGATGCGGTCGCATCTGCCGGACGATGGCTCGGTCAGCGTCGCCGACGTGTCGTCGGGGCGATGCTGCGTCGGCCTGTGGGGACCCCGAGCGCGCGACCTGCTGAGCCGGGTCTGCGAGTCTGACGTTTCAAACGCGGGATTCCCGTACATGACCGCGAAGGCAATAACGATAGCCGAAGTCCCCGCGCTGGCGCTTCGCATTTCGTACGTGGGCGAGCTTGGCTGGGAGATATACGCCCCCGCCGAGCACGGCCTGCGGCTGTGGGACACCCTCTGGGAAGCCGGCCTGCCGTTCGGCATCATCGCCGCGGGCGGCGGCGCGTTCGACTCGCTGCGGCTTGAAAAGGGCTACCGGCTGTGGGGCGCCGACATCCACACGGAGTACAATCCCTACGAGGCGGGCCTCGGGTTCGCGGTGCGGATGCAGAAAGGGGATTTCGTCGGCAGGGAGCGGCTGCGGGAGAGGCGGGCGCAGGGCCAGACGCGCAAGCTGTGCTGCATGACCCTGGACGTCCATGACGCCGTCGTCATGGGCAAGGAACCGATCATGGACGGCCGTCGTGTGCTGGGTTACGTGACGAGCGCCAACTACGGCCACTCGATCGGCCGCGGCATCGTCTATGGCTATCTGCCGACGAGCCATGCCGAGCCTGGAACGCACGTTGACGTCATATATTTCGGAGAGCGCCTTCAGGCGACGGTTGCAAAGGAGCCGCTGTACGACCCGAGCGGCCGGAAGCTGAAGGGGTGAGTCCATTGTGGATGTTTTCCAAATATGCGGAGGTTTTCAAATGGCGCAGACTTTGATCATCGACGGCCTCAAGAAGCGCATCCTGCCGATCAACCTGCGGCAGAGCGGCAATAGCGATGCCCGGATGCTGATCTCGACGCGGGTCAGAAAGTCTCCCTGGTGGCACCTGTCGAAGGCGGCGGGTTGCTGGGCCTATACGACGTACAACCATCTCTATCATCCGCGGGCCTACGTCAGGCCGGAGGACGGCGGGCTGATGGCGGAGTACAAGACGCTCACCGAGCACGTCAGCATGTGGGACGTGGCGGTCGAGCGCCAGATCCAGGTCAAGGGTCCGGACGCCGCGGACTTCGTGGACTATCTGATTACCCGCAACGTACACACCCGGGTGCCGACGATGCAGGCCCGTTACGTCATCCTGTGCAACCCGTACGGTGGCATCATCAACGATCCGGTGCTGCTGCGCGTGGCCGACGACGAGTTCTGGTTCAGCATCTCCGACTCGGACCTGCTGCTGTGGGCGCAGGGCGTCAATTCCACCGGCAGGTTTAACGTCGACATCCACGAGATCGACGTGTCTCCCGTTCAAATCCAGGGTCCCAAGTCGGTGCCGCTCATGGAGAAGATGTTCGGTCCCCACGTCAGGGACATTCCCTACTACGGGCTGGTTCACGACACGCTGAACGGCCATCCGGTCACGGTCTCGCGCACGGGGTTCTCGGCCGAGATCGGGTTCGAGATCTACCTGCACGACGCCATGCTCCACGCCGACGATGTCTGGCCGCATATCCTTGAGCAGGGGGAGGAGTTCAATCTGGGTGTGATCGCCCCCAGCCACGTCCGCCGTCTGGAGGCCGGCATCCTCTCCTACGGCCAGGACATGGACATCGAGAACAACCCCTTCGAGGTGCGGCTCGGCTGGCAGGTGGATTTGGACAAGGGCGACTATATCGGCAAGGAGGCGCTGGCCCGAATCAAGGCGGAGGGGGTCCAGCAGCGGCTCGTCGGCCTCAAGCTCGGCGGCGAACCGATCGTCTGGTACAACGAAGACTTCTACTTGGTCAAGGACAGGGACTCCGGCGCTGACGCAGGATACGTCACCAGCGCCTTCTGGTCCCCGAACCTGGAGTCGAACATCGCCCTGGCCGTCATGCCCCGCACCCACTGGCGGCAGGGGACGCGGGTCAAGGTGCAACTCCCCAAGGACGGCGTCGTGGACGCCGAAGTGGTGCGGGTGCCGTTCTTCGACCCGACGAAGGACATCCCCAAGAAGAAGCTGACGGGCGCGGCGGCGTAGCCAGTCTCAAACACCCGGGCAGGCGCCGCCTCGCTCATCCACGCTCGCCCCCGCACCGGCCAAGGTCGAGTTTCTGCGGCCTTGCGCCACGCATAAGGAGAATCTTGCATGGATTATGCGAGTGAATTGGTCCTACACGATGTACGTTGTTTTCAGGGTGAGCAGCGAGGTAGTTTGAGGCCCATAACACTGTTGGTAGGTGAGAACAGCACGGGCAAGTCCACTTTTCTGGGTTGCTATAGTGTCTTGCATCGGATGTTTTCCGCGGGTTGGAATTTCGACCAGGGGCTTGACTTTAACGTTGAGCCTTTCTTCATGGGGTCTTTCCGCGATGTCGCTAGGTCAAGGCGAGGCCCAGGCGGGCGTATCAACCAATTCAAGCTGGGTCTAACGCTTTCGTCGTCAGACGGGACTGGCGAGTCCCCCTACCATTTGTCGGCCACCTTTGCAGAACAAGGGTCACAACCGGTCGTATTCTCCCTGTTTTTTCGATTTGGGCAAAAATCTTTCCTTGAGTTGCGACAAAACGACAATGATGGAACTACTCTGGCAATCCCGGATTTCGAAGTGGAAACCGACCTGCCAATTAACGTCGCAATGCAACTGCTGGATAGTGAGACTCGCGAAGGAGACTGGAAGCGCCGTCGTACGACCAGCGGCTTGCCTGTGGAATGGCAACCGGTTCTCGACTGTCTCAACCGGTTGTTTGCGTATCAAGGTCCCTTCCACATCCGGCTTCCGAGTCTGCCCACTCTGATCCCGGTCGCGCCGCTTCGCTCAAAACCGAAGCGCACCTATGATCCGGTTCGCGAGACAGCATCCCCGGAAGGGAAGCATATTCCCATGTTGATGATGCGGCTCGATCATACAGAAAAAAGCCAGTGGAAACTGCTTCAGGACGACCTCGTTGAGTTTGGCCGGGAATCCGGGCTGTTCTCAGATATCAAGATAAAGCGCCACGGCGGTCAAATGAGTGATCCCTTTCAATTACAGGTAAAAGTTCGATCAGGGCTGCATGCCAATATCATGGATGTAGGATATGGCGTCAGCCAGAGTTTGCCAATTCTCGTCGACGTGTTGACGGTGAAGGAGAAAGGACGTCGCCGTCGCAAAAGCGTTTTTTCGCTGCAGCAACCGGAGGTCCACCTGCACCCTCGCGGCCAAGCGGAACTGGCGAACCTGTTTGTCCAGTCATTCAAGAAACTTGGCAACCGGTTCTTGATAGAGACCCACAGCGATTACATCGTCGATCGCATTCGAATTTCAGTTAGAAGACGGCTCTTGGATGCGGACGCCGTATCGCTCCTCTACTTCGAGCCAAGGGGCAACAACGTGACGATCCATAACATGACCCTGGACGACAACGGTAACTTGGAGGGCGTTCCTGACGGATACCGGGACTTCTTCCTGAAAGAGACCGATCAGCTTCTCGGATTCGAGAGTTAGGCGTCGCGGCCGATGTGCATTATTGTCGATGCCAACAGGTTGGGGAAGTTCGTCAATTCAAATGACGAAGACGCCGCACCGATTCGCCGGTGGCTCGAAAAGGGCGGAAAGCTGATCTATTCGACAGGCGGCAAGTTCGCCACCGAGGTCGGAGCCAAGGCAAAACAAAGACTGGCCGAATACGCAAGAGCGGGCCGCGCCAAGCTCATCGAGGCGAAACTGTTTGTCAACGATGAACGCGCTTTGAGACGAAGCGACGACCTCCGGTCAGACGGTCCACACGTGCTTGCCTTGGCGAGGTGGACTGGCGTGCGCCTTCTTTACACTGGGGATAACAGGCTTATGCAGGACTTCAAGAACAGGTCGATCATTAATCAGCCGAGGGGTAAAGTATACTCCGATGCTGCCAACGTTGACCTGCTTGATCGCTCGATTTGTGCGAGATGAGGCAGAAGGCGGTCGCCACGTGATTTTGATTGATCCTCCTTCAATCAACGGCGCAGTAGCACCCCTTGCTTATCGGCGCCGACCCTGGCCCTGCCGTGGCTGAAAACCCAAAGAGCAAGCGGTGTTGAACTCCCTGGTCAGTCTTCTACATCCCTCGTATTGGTATCGTCGTCCTTTCTGACGATTGGGCCGTGCTTTCCAACCCCTTTACCTTCACGCCTTCCACGTTCCGATAGAGCGCCAGTTGCGGAACCCCACGTAGCATAACCTCCGTAAGGGGCCAACGTATGCTGACTCTGGCGGACCGTCAGCCAGCGGACAGCGCCTTGCGGGCCATAACGACGTACAGTGGATCGCTGCCCGCTGGGAAGGGCGGCGAGCAGTCGCGGGCTTCGAGGTCGTCGAATCCGCCGGCTTCCCTGAAATACGCGGCAATCAGGTCGGCGTGCTGACGGTCGTTGAGTCGCCGCCAGACGGCCACCGCCTTGGTGGGGAACATGCGGTTGGAATAGATGACGGCGAACAGGCCGCCTGCCCGCAGGACGCGGCGCACGTCGCGGAACACGGCCACTGGCTGGGTGAGATACTGGATCGACACGGTGATGACCGCGGCGTCGAAGCTGGCGTCGCCAAACGGCAGCCGGGGGACGGTGTTGACGTCGTGCACCACGAAATCGTCCAGGTCCGGGTTGTCGGCCATTTCCTCGGCGTTGAGGCCTAGACCGACCAGGCGGCGTTTGGCCAGCTCGGGCGGCCAGTGCGAGCGCCAGCTGCTGAGCAGGTCGAGCACCTCGGCGTCGGGTGGTACGGTGTCGCGCAGAAAGTCCGCCACGGCGACGCAGGCGGCCGCGTCGACGTGCACCACCTTGCGCGGCTCGACGTAGAAAAGAGGGTCCGGGCTGTCGTCCAGGCGCGCAAAATCGTCTGGTTGGAAGAGGGATTCGTTCATGCCGGAGCGCCGCTCAAAACCAGCGGTCTTTTTCGACGACGTTGCGCAGCTCGCGGTCCTCGTTGAAGCGCTGGCAGTTGTCGAGCAGCAACTCGGTGCGGCGCTCCTGCAAGTAAGGGCCGATACCGGCGACGTGTGGCGTCAGCAGCACGCCCGGCGTGTTCCACAAGGCGTGTTCCGGCGGCAGGGGTTCGATCTCGAATACGTCCAGACCGGCGCCGGCGATTTCGCCGCCGCGCAGCGCCGCCACCAATTCGTCGAGCTTCACGCAGGCGCCGCGCCCGATGTTGATGAGATAAGCGGATTTGCGCATGGCGCGAAACTCGGCCTTGCCCATCAGACCCTCGGTTTTGGGGGTGTGCGGCACGGTGAGGATGACGAAATCGGCCTGTGGCAGCATGTCGTGCAAGGCGTCGGGGCGCTGCAGCTCTTTCATGCTCGGCGGCGCTTCGGGGCGCCGGGCGTCAACGCCGAGGACGGTCATCCCGAAGGCGGCGCAGAGACGCGCTGTCTCGCTGCCGATGCCGCCGACGCCGACGATGAGGGCGGTGGCTTCCGGCAGGTGGATGATGTCGTGCTCGCCGCGCGGGCGCCATTGCCGCACAAACTGGTTCGGCAGGTAGTGATGCAGGCCGCGCGCGAAGGCCAGCACAAAGGCCATGATGTGGGCGCCGATGTGGTCGTTGTAAATTTCGCGTTGGTTGGTGACCACCACCTCGTTGTCGATGAGTTCCGGCGTGTAATATCCGGCGGGCGGCGCCGCCGCGGGGGCCTGAATCCAGCGCAGGCGCTTGGCGCGTTTCAACAAATCCGGCACCACGTCGCCGTACGCCGCGTCGGCGTCGACAATGGCCTGGCGGGCGGCTTCGGGACTGTCGAACAAGGCCACCTCGCAATCGGGCACCACCGAGCGGATTTTCTCCGGCCAGTCCGCCTGTGTGTTGGGCGGCAAGAGAACCATTTTGAAACCCATGAGCGACTCCCTCTGTCGGGTTAGATGATGTGTTGGTCACGCAGCCGTTGGATGTGCGCGTCGTCGTAGCCCAGGGATTGCAGAATGTCGTCCGTGTGCGCGCCCAGCGGCGGGGCAGGGGGGCCGACCTCGCCCGGCGTGACGGACAGGTTGACTGGCAGGCCGACGACTTTGATCGGGCCGCCCTCGGGGTGAGGCTGCTCCGTGACCATGGCATTGTGGTGCACCTGTGGGGCCGCGAACAGCTCGGCGTAGTCGTACACCGGCGCGCAGAGCACGTCGTAGGTGCTCAGGTAGGCGAGCCAGTCGTCGCGGCTGCGGGCGCTCAGGGTTTTCTCCAGCGTGGCGACGAGCGCCTCGCCGTGGGCGCGGCGAGCCTCGCGGGAGGCGAAGCGGGCGTCGTCGGCCAAGTCGGCAAACTCGGGTACCGAGCACAGGCGTCGCCACCATTCGTCAGAGTGCGCGTTCAGCACCAGCCACTTGTCCCCGGTCGGGAATACGCCATAGGGCTGCGAGATCATCCAATGCCCGCTGCCGCTGCGGGGCGGCAGGGCGCCGGAGTTGAGAAACACGGTGGCCTCCATGGATTGCAGGGCGATCATGGCGTCGAGCAGCGAGACTTCCACCTCCTGGCCGATGCCGTATCGCGAGCGCGCTTGCAAGGCGGTGACGACACCGTAGGCGGCAGTCAAAGCGCCGGTGACGTCGGCGAGATAGGTGCCGACCGCTACCGGCGGGCCGCCTTCCCAGCCGGTGGTGCTGATGATGCCGGACATGCCTTGCAGCAGCAGGTCCTGCCCGGGGCGGGTGGCGAGCGGGCCGTCCTGGCCGTAGCCGGAGAGCGAGCAGTAGATGAGCGACGGATTGAGCGGGCGCAGGCGTTCGGCGTCGAGGCCGAGCCGGGCCATGACGCCGGGCCGGAAATTGTGGATGAGCACATCGCTGCGGGTCGTGAGGCGGCGGATGATTTCCTGACCCTCGGGCCGCCTCAGATTGACGGTGAGGCTGCGTTTGTTGCGGTTGCGGGCGAGGAACGAGGCGCTGTCGCCGTGCACCCGCACGCTGCCGGCCTGCCGCGCCGGGTCACCCGTTTCGCAGGGTTCGATCTTGATGACGTCGGCGCCCATGTCGGCCAGCATCTGGGTACAGAAAGGGCCGAAAATGTAGCGCGACAGATCGAGCACGCGGACGCCGTCGAGGGCCTTGGGCGCGCGGCCGAGGTGTTGCAAACGCTGGCGTTTGAGCTCGTGCAATTCGGCTTCGAGGGCGGCGATGCGGGCGTCGAGGGCTTGATCGGACATGGGCATTCCTCAGGCGGTTATCGGATGGCGCGTTTATACCACAGGTGCCGACGAGTGGTCCACGAAGGGGTAGAAGTCTTGACCATCTGAGGCGGTGTGCAAACAGTTAGGAATTCCGGTAGTGCCGCCGGAATTCCTGTGTTCCCAAAGCGTTCCCCGACAAAAAACCCGCTCCCAGCCCGAATGCCGGAAAGCGGGTTCGCCTGCGTCCAAGCGTGTCGTCAACTGCTGAAAAACAGGAACTTCACCAGTGTACTAACGATAGCTCCTACAACCGTGACGACAACCGGAACGCCCAACGCCAGCATGGTTTTGCGCAGGCTGCGAATCTCTGCCTGCACGTCGTCAAAACGCTTGTCAGCCCGGTCGAGACGTCGGTCAACCTGCTCGAAGCGTTGGTCAACCTGCGCAAAGCCCTGTTCCATGCGCTTATCAACATCGAGAAAACGCTGGTTCATGCTGTCGAAGCGCTGGTCGGCAAGTTCATTCACATGGTCAAAACGTTCTTCCATGCGCCTGACGAACTCACCGAACTGCTCTATCCTGACGTACTCGTCAGCCATGTCGCATCTCCCCCCTGGTGTCTGGGGAAGCAAGCTGGGAACCCTTCGCCCCTAGCCCTGCTTTTTTCAAAGCGGCCGGGGATAGTCCCCAGTAATCTTCTTCGCTGCTGCGAAAAACCACCCGTGACGAAACGAAACGCCAACACAATCTCATCCGTCACTGGCAAATCGACACCATCATGCCATGAGCCCACCCCAAATGCCACGCTTGCACGACTTTCATCAGGCCATCAACGAATCTTGTCCGGGTGTCGCATCAAGGCACCGATGTACGGGGCAAACGCTCAAACGTCCCGCGGCTACGGATGACTGCATAATCCCTTCGTCGGTTCGCAGTTTGCGCCAGATTTCCTGTGTTTCCACAGGCGGGGTGATAGAAGCCGGCGCGCCAGTTGTTCGACAAATACACGGGGCGGAATTCGATACAGGACTCCGCTCTTATCCACCAGGGGTTGACAGGGCGGCGGCAGGGTGTGTAGATGGGGAAGGGTTTCCGTGAGTACCCAAGACAATCAGAAGCCGGGAGTGGGGGAGTTATGCGCAGATTTGAGGGCAAGGTTGTGGCGGTGACGGGCGGCGCGTCGGGAATCGGCGAGGCGACTGCGCGGCGTTGCGGCGCCGAGGGCGCTCGGGTGGCGATTGCCGACCGCGATGCCGAGCGCGGCGAGTGGGTGGCGGCGGACTTGCAGGGCCAAGGCGTTGAGGCGCTGTCCGTGGCGGCGCAAATGGAACGCGAAGAGGCGGCGGCGGATTTTGTGCGGCGCACGGTGGATCGTTTCGGGCGGCTCGACGTGCTGGTGAACAACGCCGGCATCCGGTTGTACCAGACGGTGGTGGAGGCCAGCGCCGAGAGTTGGGAAACGATCCTGGCGGTCAACGTGATGGGCTATGCGTTCTGCGCCAAGGCTGCCATTCCGGTGATGGGGCAAAACGGCGGCGGCGGCATCGTCAACGTGGCGTCGATACGCGCCGTCACCGCCGGCGGTAACATGACGCAGTACGACACCAGCAAGGCGGCCGTGGCCGGGTTGACGCGCGGCCTGGCGATGGACCACGCCATGGAGGGCATTCGGGTCAACGCCGTGTGCCCGGGACCGATCTTCACGCGCTTCCACGAAAGCCGGGCGCAGGAGGCCGGCAAGACGCCGGAGGAGTTTAAGAAGACCTTCGCGGGCGGTGTCATGCTGCAGCGTCCGGGCACGCCGGAGGAGGTGGCAGCCTGTATCCTGTTCCTGGCTTCGGACGACGCCTCATTCGTCACCGGCACCTGTCTGTTCGTCGACGGCGGAATAACCGCAGCGTCGCCAACCCCTTGATTTCAGGAGACATAGTGGACGTTTTCGACCGGGTTGGAATGGTGTGAAGTATTCCACACGTTTTGGGGAAAACAGCTGGAATTTCCTGTCTAAGCAATTGGCGGAAGTGAGGTTGTGCAGAATGCTGAAAATGGCGTCACCATCCCGGAGTCAGGGTTGCCAGCGGGCGACCGTCTCCACGGCTCCGCCGAGCGGGGCGAGGAAGCGAACGTCGCGCCGCGGCGTGCCGCAGGCAAGACAGGTCCAGCGCGGCAACAGGCCCTGGCGCCAGCGCACCCCGTCGGTGCGGCGGTTGCACGTCCGGCAATGGCCCGGCACGGTGTCGAATAGCCAGCCACACGTCCAGCACACCCATTTGGTGGCGGCGCCAGCGGCGTTCTGCACCAGGGCGCCCTCGGTGCGGCGATGGCAGACCCGGCAGTGGGCGTGTTGCCAGTCGGTGACGCGCCAATCCATGAAACGGCTCTGGCCGCAGCGGACGCATTCCCAGATCATGACGGGCTTTTCGAGGTTGGGGATGCGGCGCCAGATGGTCTGTTGGCCGCATGGCTCGCAGTGGGCTTGCTGGGGTCTGAGGTATGGTTCGTGCATCTTTCGAGTTCTTAAGTTCTCAGTTCTCAAAACCAAAAATTCAAAACTGGAAACCAAAAACATGAGTCAGCGCTATGCCTTGGTTACGGCTGGCGCGCAGGGGCTGGGAGCGGCCATGGCGCGGCATTTGGGGCAGCAGGGATACAGCGTGTTCGTCCACTACTACACCAGCCAGGGAAATGCCGAGGCGCTGCAGGCCGAGGTCGCAGCGGCGGGCGGCGAGGCGGTTTGCGTGCAGGCCGACCTGTCGCGCGCCGAGGGCCGCGAGGACCTGATGGCGGAAATCGCCGAGCGCACGCCGGCGTTGCACGTCTTGGTCAACAATGTCGGCTGGTATTTCATCGAGCGGTTGCCCGACATCACCCTGGCGCAATGGGAACAGGCCCTCAGTCTCAACTGCACGGCGGCCTTCCACCTCACGCAACTCGCGCTGCCGCTTCTGGAGGCAGCCGAGCCGGCCGGCCGTATTGTCAACATCGGCGATTCGGCCTGCGACCGCTTGGCCGCGCACGTCATGGCGACGCCCTACCACATCGCCAAGCTGGGCCTGCACGTGCTGACGCGCAGCTACGCGGAACTGCTCATGCCCAAGGGCGTCACGGTCAACATGATCTCGCCGGGATTTCTGGAAAACAGCGTCGGCCGCCCGCCCAGGCGACTGCCTGCCGGGCGCAAAGGATCGTTCGACGACGTGCTCGGCGCGTTGGATTACCTCCTTTCCGAGCCGGCCGCGTACGTGTCGGGAACCAACCTGCTGGTCACCGGCGCTTGGCAGCTATGAGCGCCGGCACAGGTAAATCCCTTCCTCCTGCGAATCAAGCACCCACGTCTGCCGAATGTCGAAGCCGGCGTCGCGGAGCACTCGCGACAGCGCTGCCGGGGTGAAGCGGTTCGAGAAGAACACCTCCAGCACCTCTCCCTCGCGGAAGTCGAACGATTCCTCGTAAAGCGCCAATTGTACGTCCCGCAAGACGTGGGCGTCGGCCTGGATGCGCCAGATGTGGCCGTCGTCGCGCAGCGGTTGTGCCTGCACTGCCAGTCGCAGGTCGGCGCCTGTAAAGCCCAGGTTGTCGAGCAGTCCGGCGAACCAGGCACGGGCCAACGGATTGTCGTACTGCGGCAGGATGCGTTGCGCGGCCACTGAGCCGTATGGGCCGGGCGACAGGTTGGCGGAAATCAGCAACAGGTCGTCAGGCCGCATCAGACGCCGCAGGTAGGACAGCAGAGCGGCGTAGTCGAAATTCGGGATGATGCCGAAGCAGCCGAAGACACGGCGGGCGCCGTCGGCTTCCTGTTGCGCCAGCCAAGGATCCAGATCAGGCTCCGCTGTCAGATCAACCACCAGCGGCGAGGCGCCAAAGGCGGGAACCGCCGCTTGCAGGCGCAACATTGTTTCCAGCACCAGCGCGGCGCTGGTATCCGTGGGGCTGACGTGCAGGGCGCCGCCGTGGTCCAGGGCGTGCCGCACGAACAGGGCGTCCTTGTTGCCGCCGCCGCATCCCAGGCTGACGTAGTGCAGGGGTCGTCCCGTCAGGGCGGTAATGGCTGCCTGAAAAGACCGTTCGTACAGCACCAACAATTCCGGTTCGGTGCGTGACGGCGAGTAGCTCTGGTGGTATGCCAGCCAACGCTGCGCCTGCGCCGGCGAGTCGTACAACAGCCGACCCGGCAGCTTGCGGGCGTGCAGTCCCTGCCGGCACTGCATGGCTACCTGATCGGGGTACTGGGACTCGTGGAATGTGAGCGTCATTGGCATGCAGATAGGTTCTCGCTTCTGGTTGTTAGCGCCACACCATCGCCGAATGATACCGATTCGGTGGTCACCGTTGCGATGTCATGGTACATCGGCGTCTCGTGCTTTTCCAAGGAAGCTCAGTGGCGGACGTTCCAGAGCCAGGGCAAGCCGCCCCTTTTCCCTTGACACCCCGCAGACCTTCCCCTACGTTACCGCTTCCGCAAGCGCCGGTGGGTGATTGGTTTCTGGCAAGCGCAAGGAAAGGCCCATGGCAACCCTCCTGTTCGATACCCATGCCTTCGTGAAGCAACTTACCGAGGTCGGAATGCCTGAACCCCAGGCGGAAGTACTGGCGCGGACACAAGCGGCGCTGATTATTGATGAACGATTATCCACTAAAGAAGATTTGCAGGCATTGGAATTGCGTCTGAGCAATCAGATCAAGGAGCTGGATGCGCGTCTGAGCAGTCAAAACAAGGAACTAGACGCCCGGTTGAATCATCAGATGAAAGAACTGGGATCCCGGCTGAAGCATGATCTGACGATCCGTCTCGGTTCCATGTTCGTTGTCGCAACTGGCCTGATTATTGCCGTCTTGAAGCTGATGCAAGAGTAGTTGTGACACAACGGGCTGCGTGCTCACAGACCGCCGCATCCTTATCGGCTGAGAAAGGGCCAGGCATGACCATCGAATGCCACCTCGACATCCGAGGCGTCTCAAAGCATTTCGGTGGGGTGCAGGCCATCGGCGACGTCAGCTTGCAAGTAAATCGGGGTGAGATCGTCTCGGTGATCGGGCCGAACGGGGCCGGCAAGACGACGCTCCTGAACATGATCAGCGGCTTTTACCATCCCGACAGCGGTTCCATTCGCCTCGCCGACCGCGATATCACACGTCTCTCCCCCAGCCGCATCGCTACCCTGGGCGTCGCCCGAACCTTCCAGAACATCGCGCTATTTCGTGGCATGACGGTGCTCGACAACCTCATGCTGGGGCGGCACGTCCACATGCGCACCGGCGCGCTGAGCGCCATGTTGCGCTTCGGGCCGGCCTTGCGGGAAGAAGTACAACACCGTGAGGTGGTCGAGGACGTCATCGAATTTCTCGACATCCAGCCGCTGCGCAAACAGCCAGCGGGGGCGCTGGCTTACGGATTGCAGAAGCGCGTCGAGCTTGGTCGCGCTCTGGCGGCACACCCGCAGGTGCTGCTGCTTGACGAGCCGATGGGCGGCATGAACATAGAAGAGAAAGAGGACATGGCGCGCTTCGTCCTGGACGTGAACGACGAATGGGGCACCACCATCGTATTGATCGAGCACGACATGGGGGTGGTCATGGACATCTCCGACCGGGTTGTCGTTCTCGACCTGGGACAGAAAATCGCCGCAGGCACGCCGGACGAAGTCAAGGAAGCGCCGGAGGTCATCAAGGCCTACCTGGGAACCCAGGCCGCGAGTTGACCCCGGCCGCGCGCATCAACAACCGCACCATGAGGAAGCGACGATGGCCGAGACCACTCTGCCGCACTATCTGCTGCGCAACGCTCGCGAGTTTCCCCATCAGGTGGCCATGCGGGAAAAGGAGAAGGGCATCTGGCAGCAGTGGACCTGGCGCCAATACCTGGACGAGGTGCGCGACTTGGCGCTAGGGCTCGTCGCGCTGGGATTCGAGCGCGGCGACAAGCTGGCCATCCTGAGCGACAACCGGCCGCAGGTCTATTGGGCGATGGTGGCTGCGCAGGCGCTCGGCGGCATGCCGGTGCCGCTGTATCAGGACTCCATCAGCCGGCAACTGGCCTACGTCGTCGACCACTCGGACGCCGCCATGGTGTTGGCCGAGGATCAGGAGCAGGTGGACAAGGTTCTGGAGTTGAAGGACAACCTGCCCAAGGTGCGCCGGGTGATCTACGACGACCCCAAGGGCATGCGGCATTACAACGATCCGTGGCTGACCAGTTTCATTGCCGTCCAGGAAAAGGGCCGCGAGCTGGGCCGGCAACGGCCGCAACTATTCGACGAGCATGTCTCGGCAGGGCGAGCCGACGATAGCGCGCTGATCTGCTATACCTCCGGCACCACCGGGCAGCCCAAGGGCGCCATGCTGTCGCACGCCAACCTGATTACGGCGGTCGAGGGCATGCAGACCGTCGAGCCCTACTATCCCACCGACGAAACGCTGGCCTACCTGCCGCCCGCCTGGGTCGGCGATACCTTCTGGTCGCTGGCCGGTGCGCTGATGACGGGATGCCGGGTGAATTGCCCGGAACGCCCGGAGACGGTGCAGGCGAATATCCGGGAGATTGCCCCGCACTTCCTGGTGGCGCCGCCGCGCATCTGGGAGAATCTCGTCTCCGAGGTGCGCACCCGCGTTGACGACGCCTCGTTTGTGAAACGCTGGCTGTTCCACAAGCTGATGCCGGTCGGCGAGGACGTGGCCCGCAAGCGCATGGAAAAGGAGCCGGTGGGCGTTCTCCAGAAGGGCTTGCACAGGCTGGCCGAATTCTTCGTTTTCGGCCCCCTCCGCGACCATCTCGGCTTCCGCCGCATCCGCTCGGCCTACACCGGCGGCGCCCCACTCGGCCCGGAAATTTTCCTGTTTTTCCGCGCTCTCGGCATCAATCTCAAACAGGTATACGGCCAGACGGAATCCGGCGTGACCTGCGTGCAGCGCGATGGCGACGTGTCTCTGGGCACCGTGGGCAAGCCGTTCCCCAACGTCGAGATGGCGGTGTCGGACGACGGCGAGGTGCTGGTGAACGGCCCGATGGTTTTCAAGGGCTACTACAAGGACGAGGTTGCCACGGCTGCCGCCCTCAAGGACGGCTGGCTGTATTCGGGCGATGCCGGGCTTATGGATCCAAACGACCACTTGGTGGTTATCGACCGCGCCAAGGACGTGACGGCGTTGACCGATGGCACCCGGTTCGCCCCGCAATTCATCGAGAACAAGCTGAAATTCAGTCCGTACGTCAAAGAGGCGGTATCGTTCGGCCAGGACCGGCCCTACGTCGCCGCCATGGTCGATATCGACATGGAGAACGTCGGGCGTTGGGCGGAAAAGAACCGTCTGGCGTACACCACCTACACCGATCTGGCGCAAAAGCCCGAGGTCTACGATCTCATCGCGCTGGAGGTCGACCGCGTGAACCGCGACTTGCCCGAATCGACCCGCATTCGGCGCTTCCTGCTGTTGCACAAGGAACTGGACGCCGACGATGAGGAGATTACCCGCACGCGCAAGGTGCGCCGCGGGCTGGTGGCGGAACGCTACGCCGACATCATCGCGGCCCTGTTCAGCGAGGAGGTTGCGACCGTGCCGGTAACCTCGGTCATCACGTACCAGGACGGGCGCCAGGCGACGCTGGAGACCACGCTGACGATTCGTGACGTCGGCGAAGTTCTGGCTGGGGCCTAGGGGAGGGGCCAATGGAATTCCTGTTCGATCTGGTCGCCAACGGCCTGCTGGTGGGGCTCATGTACGCCTTGGTGGCACTGGGTTTCGTGCTTATTTACAAGGCCACCAGCGTCATCAACTTTGCGCAGGGCGACCTGCTGATGTTTGCCGGCTATGCGGCGGCGGTGATGACCGGCGGGCACGGCATGCCCCTGTGGGCCATGGTGCTGGTGTTGTGTGCCGGCATGGTGGCGCTGGGCTTCGTGCTGGAGCGCGGCATCCTGCGGCCGATGGTCGGGCAGCCGGTGGTGTCGGTCATCATGGTGACCGTCGGGCTGGGTTTCGTGCTCCAGGGGCTGGTGACGATCATATGGGGCGCCAACACGCGAGAGCTGGCCTTGCCGGTTCGATTCGAGCCGTACATTGTGGGGCCCGTCTTCATCTCGCCGATCAACTTGGTGGCCGCGGTCATCGCCGTCTTGTTTCTGATCGCTTTCGGCTTGTTCTTCACGCGCAGCCGTCTGGGGGTGGCCATGCGGGCGGTGGCCGATGACCAGCAGGCGTCGATGGTGGTGGGCATCAAAGTGCCGCGCGTGTTCGCGCTGTCGTGGGCCATTGCCGGGCTGGCCGCCGCCGCGGGCGGCATCATCTGGGGCAACCAGATTGGCGTCGACACCTTCCTGGCTCTGGTTGGCCTCAAGGTCTTTCCGGTGGTCATTCTCGGCGGGCTGGACAGCATCGGCGGCGCCATCATCGGCGGCCTGCTGATGGGCGTCATCGAGAGCCTGGCGGCGGGCTATCTCGACCCCCTGGTGGGCGGCGGCACAAAGGATTTTATTCCCTACGTGTTGATGATCCTGGTTCTGTTCGTGCGGCCCTACGGCTTTTTCGGACACGAGACGATCGAGCGGGTGTAGAGAGATGATCAATCGGGAATCGGGCGTATTCCAGACGAGTTACGAGGGCGACATGGCCCTCTACACGCTGCCGCTGGCCAGGAACACCACGCGGGTGGTGGTGGCGTTACTGGTCCTGTTGCCCGTACCGCTGATAATGGCGAATAACGAGCACCTGATGAGTATCGCCACCACCATCGCCCTGGCCGCTATCGGCGCCATCGGCCTGAATCTCCTGGTCGGCTACACCGGACAGATTTCCATCGGTCAGGGCGCCTTCATGATGGTCGGGGGGTACACCGCCGCCATCCTGTCGAGCCGCTACGGCATGCCGTTCTGGTTCGGTATTCTGGCGGGCGGCTGCACGACCGCGCTGGTCGGCATTCTGTTCGGCATCCCCTCTCTGCGTATCAAGGGCCTGTATCTGGCCATCGCCACCCTGGCGGCGCAGCTCATCATCGAGTGGGTCATCAACCACGTGCCGTGGATCAGCGGTGGCGCGCAGTCCTCCATCTACGTCGACAACCCGGCGCTGTTCGGCTTCGAGTTCAATACCGAATTCCGGCGTTACTACCTGGTGCTGGTGGTTTTCCTGCTGGCCTTCTTCGGGGCGCAGAACCTGGTGCGGTCGCGCATCGGGCGGGCTTTCATCGCCATCCGCGACCGCGACATCGCGGCGGAAATCATCGGCGTCAATTTGTTCCGTTACAAACTCCTGGCCTTCGCCGTCAGTTCGTTCTACGCCGGCGTGGCGGGGGCGCTGTGGACCTACTACCTGCGCATCGCCAACTACGAAAATTTTATCCTGGCGGTGTCGATTGAATACCTCGCGATGATCATCATCGGCGGCTTGGGCAGCGTGCTGGGCGCGGTCTTCGGGGCCATTTTCATCAAACTGTTTCCCATTGCTTTGGACCTGACGGTGGTGAGCATTTCAGAGGGCGTTTTCGGCGTTCCGTACCAGGACGTGGCCAATTTCCTGGCCAACATGCAGTTGTTCCTGTTTGGCGCCTTAATCATCTTTTTCCTCACCGTCGAGCCGGAGGGGCTGGCTCGCATGTGGGAGCACGTCAAACGGTACTTCCGATTGTGGCCTTACTCATACTGAGGCTAGGGCGCATCGGGCAAATCTGCTTGCAGAGAGGAGGGCTGCCATGCAGTCGTGTTTTGCTACGAAATGGTTCGGTGTTGCAGGTGTGCTGGTGATACTGGTCGGCGCCGGAGGACTGTTGTCGGCCGATGAGATTGTCGTCGGTGGGCAGTGCGACCGTACCGGCCCGACAAAGTTCATCGGCACGCTGCTGTGCCCCGGGGCGAACGACTACATCAAGCTGGTCAACAAGAAGGGTGGCATCAATGGGCATACGGTGCGCTACATCGAGGTAGAGCATGCCTACAAGGTCGACCGCGGCGTCGAGGCTTACGAACGCATCAAGCGCGAGGGGGGTGTGGCGACGGTGGATTACGGCACGCCGATCGTCTACGCGCTGACGCCGCGGCACATGGAAGACAAGATTCCGGGCCTGACGCCGGGCTTCGGGCGCGCTGATGCGGCGGACGGGGAACGCTTTCCGTACATCTTCCCGGTGGCGGCCTCGTATTGGTCGCAGGCAGCGGCGGCAATGAAATTCATCAAGGACCAGGGGGCCGCAGCGGGCAGCAAGGTTGCGTACATCTACTACGACAATCCCGCCGGGCGCGAGCCGCTCGGCATTTTCCGGCGCATCTGCGAGCAGGAAGGGTACGGCTGCCGCGAGTTTGCGGTGCCGCCGCCGGGCATCGAGATGGCCGCCGCGGTCCTGGACATCACGCGCCGCATGCGGGCCGAGTGGGTGGTCTCGCACCTGTTCGGCAAGGCGCCGGCCATTTCCATCCGCGAGTTTCGCAAGAACGGCTTCCCGCTGAACAAGGTGGTCAGCCTGGTGTGGGGCGCCGGCGAGATGGACATGATCGCCGCCGGTTGGAAGAACGCGCAGGGTTACCTGGGGATGCAATTCGCCGGCGTCGGGCGTGATTTTCCTGTCCTTCGCGAGATTATCAGCATGTATGAGGAGGAAGGCCAGGAAGTACCCGAGATGGTCGGTCAGGTGTACTACAACCGCGGCGTCTTCACTGCGGCGATCATCGTCGAAGGGCTGCGCCTGGCGGTGGAGAACTTCGGCCTGCCGGTCACCGGGGAGAAGGTGAAAATGGGCTACGAGCTTATCACGGACTTCACCCTGGGCGGCTTTCTGCCGCCCCTCAGCGTCACGGCGCAGGATCACGAGGGCGGCGGCTGGGTGCGCATTTACGAGACCAAGGGCGAGGATCTGGTGCCGCACACCGAGTGGTTTCAGGGTTACCGGGACGTGGTGCTTGACGAGCTCAGAAAGGCGGCGCAGGAGTAGGGCGTCGCGAGCGGGGGCCTGTCCGGTCATGCTGAGATTGAACAACGTGGAGGTGGTGTACGACCGTACCATTCTGGTGTTGCGGGGCGTCTCTCTGGATGTGCCGACGGGGCGCATCGTGGCGCTTCTGGGCTCCAACGGCGCCGGCAAGAGCACGACGCTGAAGACCATCTCCGGCATTCTGGCGCCCGAGCGCGGCGAGGTGACGGCCGGCACGGTGGAACTCGACGGCGTGCGCATCGACAACCGCGAGCCGGCGGACATCGTCAAGCACGGGGTGGCGCAGGTGATGGAAGGGCGGCGCACCTTCCAGCTTCTCACCACGGAGGAGAACCTTATCGCCGGTGCCCACACGCGGCGCGACAAGGTCCGCGTCGAACGGGACAAGGACTTGGTTTACGAGTATTTCCCTCGTCTGGCCGAGCGCCGCGGCATCAAGGCGGGTTACCTTTCCGGCGGCGAGCAGCAGATGCTCGCCATCGGCCGCGGGCTCATGTCGAGCCCGCAGATCCTGTTGTTGGACGAGCCGTCCCTGGGCTTGGCGCCCATGCTGGTGGAGGAGATTTTCGAGATCGTGCAGCGGCTCAATCGCGACCAAGGCATGACCGTCCTGCTGGTGGAGCAAAATGCTGCCATGGCGCTGACGATTGCCCAGCACGGCTACATCATGGAGAACGGCCGCATCGTTCTGGACGAAGACGCCGAGGTGCTGCGCAACAACGAGGACATCAAGGAATTTTACCTGGGGCTGTCCGAGGCGGGCGGGCGCAAGAGCTACCGTGACGTCAAGCACTACCGGCGGCGCAAGCGCTGGCTCTCGTAGCGCTGGCTGGGCCGGTCCCTTTAATTGTAATGAATACTCTATTGCAATTCATTCTACGTCTCCTCAATAGACTTTAAAACAAAGTCAATTACTTCACTTGTTTTTTTATTTCCACCCAAATCAGGTGTTACATATTTCTGCTCTTGTGCCATGGTGAGGATATTTTCTATTTCAATTGGATGTTCTATATGACTACTAAACATATCTGTTGTTGCCCTTATAGTTGCAAAAGGATTGACAATGCCTTTGCCCGCAATATTATCCGCTGATCCGTGAATGGTTTGGTATATTTCTTGGCCATACGTTTTAGAATCAAGTGATATATTCTTGGCTGACATGGTGGCTTTATTACCTATTCTATAATACAGAGGAAGATATTCTGTTAATGTGTCTCCTACTTCATTAGATGCGATGACTAACACATCTGACGATTGATGCATCAAGATATCCAAACCACTGTCTGGTTGGTATAATTCTACGTCCTCGTAATTCCTGAACCATCTTTGTAATTTGTTAAATAAGTGATATTTATATATTGCCAGTAATCTATACCCATCTTGTAAATTTTTACTACCTTCATCATGAGCAAATTTAATCAATTCATTGAAAAATTCTTTTGTATAAGAACATTCTAGTGTAATGTACTCCTCATCCTCTTTTTTTGAGTCTATTGCGTAAAATCCTTGGGCCTGGTCTCTTATTAGTAATACATCGTGATCCAAGGTCTTTAATTTCATCGACTTAATACTCTTTATTTTTCGTCTCAACTGATATAATGTACCTGCATTAATAGCTGTTCTGAAAACCTTATCATAACCTTCTTCGTATATAGAAGATAGGAAGTCGGCCATCATCTGAGCTTCCTTCTCTTCTATTTCGTTAACTTGATCTGGTGACAACTCCATTTTTTCGAGTTCGAAATACGTATTTGGTACTTCTTCTAGTTCTTTTATTTTTACCTCTAGATCAAATTTACTTGCAAAAGCACCGGCTAATGCTTTGAATATTTCATATATTTCGTCTCCTGTCCCTCCACCTTTAATTAAACCAAACTGCACTAACTTCTTCATATTCTCACTCCTTAGATTTGGATTTGAGGGCGGCGACGAAGTGTTTGGTGAAGGTTAAGTTGTCCTTGGCCGAAAACCGACTATCAGCCAACATATAGCGATATTTTAATTGCTTCTAGTGGCACACGCAACATCGCGCGCATCGGTTCATTTTTGTAGCGAGATTCTTGCACTTGATCAGCTTGCTGTCGTGTACTTACAACTGAACAAGGCATGCCAGTGTTCCATTATGCTCATTAAAGGAGGGCTAGATGCGCCTGTTCTGCATGTTCCTTGTGATGAAGGACAAATCTCAAGCTAGGAAAACCGAAAGGTATGCAACGAAGGAGAGAGGGCATCGCAAAGAGAAAAGATGCGGAGGGCTCAAGTTCCAGGCGTGAAAGAGAAGGCGCAATTCAACTTGTCACCGCCGGGTCGGCGACGTAGAGTAGGGCGCTCATCTTCTCGGAAGCCTTTGATGCTGTTGTCGGGATAAAGAGGAATTTACGATGGTGACTGAAGCCACACCCTTGGAGAGGCGGGAGACGCGACCCAGCCTCTGGCAGCGCTTGCTGGACTGGGGCGGTACGGACGCGCTTACCGGTTACGCGTTCGTTCTGCCGGCCTTCGGCTGGATCGCCCTGCTGGTGGCCATGCCGTTCTGCATCGCGCTGGCTTATAGTGTCAGCAACGCCTGGATCGATACCGAGTGGGTTTGGGCGGAATTCCTGGGCTTGCGGGAGGGGGAACTGGCCTTTGTGGGGCTGGACAATTTCATCGAGTTGTTCGGCGACAGTATCTTCCTGCAGACGCTGCAAAATTCCATCGTGTTTTCCACCGCTTCGGTAGCCCTGAAAGCCATCCTCGGCCTCACCCTGGCGCTGCTGCTGAATCGCACCCTGCGCTTCAACAAGGTGATCCGCGGCGCGCTGTTGCTGCCCTTTGTGGTGCCGACTGCCCTCAGCACGCTGGGGTGGTGGTGGATGTTCGACTCGCTGTACAGCGTCATCAACTGGACGCTGGTGCACCTCAATCTGGCGGAGCGCGGTCCGGCGTGGCTGTCCAACCCGTATCTGGCCATGCTGTCCGTCATCATCGTCAACACTTGGCGCGGCCTGCCGTTCTTTGCCATCACGGTGCTGGCCGGCTTGGTGTCGATCCCCAATGAGCTTTACGAGGCCGCCGAAACGGACGGGGCTGCGGCGCTGCGACGATTCTGGCACATCACGCTGCCGCTGCTGCGCCCGGTGCTGGCCGTCGTGGTGCTGTTCTCGACGATCTTCACGCTGGCCGAGTTCAACATTATCTTCGTGTTGACCCGGGGCGGCCCGGAAAACATGACGCATCTCTTCTCCACCCTGTCGTACACCTACGGACTGATCGGCGGTCAACTCGGTTCCGGCGCCGCTATTTCTCTGTTCCTGTTTCCCTTCATGCTGGTGATCGTCTACTTCCAGTTGAAGTTGATACGCCGGGATACGACGTATGATTAGCCGGCCAGCGGGTAGGGGAGGCGAGCCGATGCCGTTGATTGACACCCTAACGCTGAAAACCGAGTTGCTGGATGGCGGTATGCCGGAGCCGCAAGCGGCAGCCATCGTCGCGGATATACGCATGGAGATCAAGGCGCTGCGGGGCGAGATCAAGATGCTCCGCTGGATAGGCGGCGTCATCCTGGCTTGTCAAGTGCTGGTGTTCGGCAAGCTGTTCTTTACGTGATGGAAAGGAAACTCGGAATGTGGCCCTCGGCACAATCGATTCATCTCGTTGGCGTGGCGTTTGCGCTGTTGCACGTGCTCGCCGGCATCGTCGCCGGGCAGCCCTTCGTGGTGGTGCTTGGCGCCATCGGCGTGTTGTTGGCCTATGGCCTGTGGCGCCGCAGCGATTCCGTCCGCCTGGGGAGTATCGTACTGCTGACGCTGTACGTGGTGATGCGGCTGATTCTGGGTGTGTTCGCCTGGCGCGGTGCGGGGGCGGCGGTGCAGGTGTCGAATATCGTGGCCATCCTCGGATCGCTGTACCTGATTCTGGCCTTGGGGCGCTTGGGCGCGGCATTCGCCAGCAAGCGCGACATGTGGCTGGGGGTGTTTATCTCGAAATACCTGCCGCTGCTGCCGTACCTGTTTTTCGCCCTGTTCCCGCTGTACTTCATGATGGTCACGTCGCTGAAGACGGACAACGAGCTGTACGACCTGGAGGCGGTGCCGTTCTGGATCACCGGCGCCGGGTTCACAATCGGCAACTACGGCTATCTGTTCGAGGAGACGCCGTACGTGGTGTGGCTAATCAATACGCTGAAGGTCTCCATCTGTGCCACGGCTATCTCGGTGGCGATTGCCGTTCTGGCTGCCTACGCCCTGGCTCGCCTGCGCTTCCGGGGCGCCGAGACGTTCGGCGTCGCGGTGTTCGTGACGTATTTGGTGCCGCCCTCGCTGCTGTTCCTGCCCATGGCGCGGGTGGTCGACAGCCTGGGCCTGTCGGACCGCACGCTGGCGCTGATTGTCACTTATCCCACCTTTCTGATTCCCTTCTGCACGTGGCTGCTGATGGGGTATTTTCGCACCATCCCCAAGGAAATCGAAGAATGCGCCATGATCGACGGCTGTAATCGCATCCAGGCCCTGTTGCGCATCGTCCTTCCCATGGCCGTGCCGGGCATCATCTGCGCGGTCCTGTTTGGTTTCACCCTGTCCTGGAACGAGTTTCTCTACTCCCTGGTGTTCATCTCCACCACCGGCGCCAAAACCATCTCCGTAGGCGTCATTTCCGAACTCATTCGGGGCGACATCTACTACTGGGGCCAGCTCATGGCCGGCGCCATGGTCGGCTCCATCCCCATTGTGGTGGCTTACGTCTTCTTCATGGATTACTACGTTTCCGGCCTTACTGCCGGCGCCGTGAAGTAGAGTCCGTCATGTCTGAACAACTTTCGAGCGGCTGAAAGATCTGCTGGCCGGTACCTCGAAGACCGTCCTCCAGGACGTGCTGCTCGAGTTCCTGCGTGTACCGTTCCAGACAGGTTGTCTTACCGTTGGATATTGAACGATATTGGTTGCTGCAATCTGGGCGGAGTGTACGGCTGCGGAAATGCCCTCAGCGGTCAGGGGGTCCAGGATGCCGGCGGCATCTCCGACGAGCAGGACGTTGCCGTCCGCCCAGGGCGAAGTTCCCACGCCGTTGCGGCAGGCGGTGCCCGCGTACGCCCCAGAGACCGGCGGGGTCGAAGCCGTAGAACTCGACCAGTCTCTTGAGCTGATTCCGCAGTTTCGAGCCGACGTATTATAGCCGCCGATACCGATATTGAGATGGTCTCCCTTGGGGAACAGCCAACTGTAGCCGCCCTCTATTCTGCCGAAGTCCACTCCGACCGCCTTCTTCCATTTGGCCGGAAAGCCTTTTCGCGGCGTGATGTTCCCTTCCATCGCGATGCCGTAGCCGTGCGCCCGCCCGCGCGAGGCTCCGCCTCGAACAGGGTAACGTCGATGCCGAGGCGGCGCAGCGTGTAGGCGGCTGCCAGCCCCGCCGCCCACAACGATGGTGTGCATGGCCTCCCTTCCTGTTGATTGGGCGCCTCCTTCATCTGCGCTGGGATTCTGTCGACATACCGCCGGCTCAAACCTGATAGCCGAGTTGTTCCAGGCCTGGGCGGCATGCCTCGGTAATCGCGTGCTGCTCGGCGGCGCTGAGTTGTGCGAACTTCGACGGCGTCGGCCGCGGGATCGTGACTACCTCGCGCACCCACGCGTCGTCTTCCAGTTGCGGGGCGATGAAGCGGATGAGCCGCCGGATCTGTCCCTCGGGATCCGCCTGCATGTCCTCAAACCGCAGGTTCAGCAAGCGGTCAGGCGGGAAATGGCCGAACACCCGATAGCCTGTTTCGATCATGCCGTTCCAGAAGGCCGCAAAGTCTGGCAGCGTCAGCTCGTCGAAGGGCAGTTGCTCCAGGCTTGTAAATACCCACGCCAAGCGCCCCAGGTAGGCGGTGAGCCGGTCCTGGCGATCCATCCTGGCAACCATTTTCTCGAGGCTGATGCCCCACGTCCGATACTTTCGCGCCATGGCGAGCATGGTGCGGAAGAGAGGGTGGCGACTCATCGACAGGGTCGTCTCTCGCCCGTCCCGGTATACGTGGACAACCCGCGCCTCGGGAAAATGACGCAGCAGTCGGGACGCGAACAGCAGGGAGCCGCCACCGCGTTCGACCCAGACTTTGCCGCCGAAGCGTGCACCCAGCCAGGCGAATAGAACCCGATAATGGTCGGCGGGCGGCTGCTTCGGTTGCCCCCGTACGACCGGTTCGAGTTCGTCGAACAGCTCCTCGTAGCGATCGGTGAGGTGCGGCAATGTGACGGCCAGAATCGGCGGCAGGTTGAGTCGCGTGAACCGCGTATTCGGATCATCGACCGGATAGAGCAGCTCGCTGAACGATTCCCCTTTCGCAATGACGCTCATGAGCTTCCCTGGCTGGTTGTAGAGGCGCCACATCCAATCGCCGGTCGCCCGCCGACGGGCGAATATGGTCAAGCCAAGGGACGAGAAAAACTCGGAGATGCTGAGGACATCGGGGTGCCGATTCAGAATGTCCGACACCATCGTCGAGCCGCACCGTCCGGTGCTCAGGACGAATACGGGTGGGATGGCCATGGCGGGCATTTACCACTCCTTGCTCTGGTCTGAGGACAAGTGATCGGGTAATCGGTAGCTGATACCGCGGTTTTCCGGCGCCGATATTTCGAGCAGGGTCAGAAACTTCTGCGCCGTGTCGTTCAGGGTCGGATCCCAGCGGCCAAGCATTCTCCCCATGCGGCGTTTGCACCTCAGCCACGCCAGAAGCCCGGTCGTCCATTGTCTGGGAAATTCGAGCTGGTCGGCGAGCTCGTCGCCGATGAGCGCGCGCGAGATGCGATACGCATAACGCACGATCACCCGCCGTTCGACCGGATCGGTAATGTTGACCACCAGCGGCGCTACATTGACCACCCCGTTCGCCATGGCGACCGACTCGATAGCGGGGCGCGGCTCGCAGAGGCAGCCGATGCGGTACAGTTCACGGGCGTCGGCTTCGCCGTGAAACAATATCGTCTCGGGCACGCCGAGCAGCCACGCGGTGTAACGCCAGATGTGCATGAAGCTGGTACGTGCCTCGGCGTCCGGGTGGGCGCCGAGGCGCATTGTCGCCTGCAGCAATTGCGCGGAGAAACCAGCCGACGCCAGCGCGATATGCGCGGCGCTCATCGGCATGCCGTAAGTGGCCGCATCCCACTCGTCGGAGAGGCTCAGCATCCGCCTGATCTGGGCGTGCACAAGGCGGATGCGGACGGACAGTTTCCAGCCTTCGCCCTGCCGATCAAGACCCCCCGGCATCATGATCTCGGTCAGGTGCAGGATGTTTCGCTGCAGGCGCCGGACTCCGTAGTCCCAGAGCCGGCCGGTCAGAAAAAAGGACCTGCTGATTAGCGTGGAGAAGCCACGGACGATGACATCTCCGAGGAAGGCGAGGAGAAACAGATCCGAATCGTTATGAAATGCAAGGCAGCCGGCATTCACTGCCGCCGGATTGAACCAGGAGGGCGGGGTTCCAATCTGGTCAAAGAAGTCCCTCAACGCCTGTGGGCCGTCGGCCAGGACCTTCGCATCCTGCGCCATGCCAGCCAGGATGAACCGATGCCTATCATCCTGGTCGAGCTGGGCCAACGCTTCAATAACGGCATCGGCCAGCGGATCGCTAAGGGTCGTGTGTTCGACATACTTGGCGGCGAGTTCCGGATTGATCACCGACGCCTTGTCGTAGCCGATCTGATAGACTGGAGGGATACGCATATCCAATCTCCGATCGATAGCCAGTGGGGGGTCATGTCCCGTCATAGCGTCTCCTTAGCTCCCGGGACCTGCGCTAGCGGCTTGATCCAGGCCGTTCGGTAGTCCTGCGGGGTGATGGCTTTTTCGAGGAGGGCGATGGTGTCGATGACGAGGGAACGTTGCGGCTCGCTCAACTCGTGGCTGACCTCGTGGAGAATGTTGCGGACGATATTCCAGTTCTCGGTCAGCTTGAAGGACCTGACGTCAGCCTCCAGAGCCTCGACGAGCGTGGTGCATTGGCGCCGCAGGCCGGCGGGGTTCTTGCCGTCGCAGGTTTGGGCGAAAATGACGATGGCGGTCAGCCATATCTTGCCGCCCCAACCGGCCCATTGGATGCCGCGGCCGGCGGCTTGCCCGGCAGCCTGCCACTGCCGGGCGGCGAGGCGGGCAAAGGCCAGCGCGAGGTGATTGCTGACGTGCCCGGAGTAGCGTTCAATGGCGCCCTGAGCTTTCTTGACGGCGTCGTCGAAGCGCCGTAACTGCACCAGAACACGGCTTTCGGCGGCCAGAAGATGGGCGTGGAATTTGACGGGGATGTTTGCCAGCCCAGCCTCGTAGGCGTCAAGGGCTTGGTGCAGCGCCTTGTGTGCCTCTTCCGTTGAGGTGGTTTGGCTGGCTCGCCGTTGGTAGAGCGCGCCGCGCAGCCGGTAAATGTTGTAATCCTTGCGGTTCTTGCTCTGCACGGTGGCCAGGTCGCGGATTACCAAATCTTCGTCCTCGGGCAGGCCGCGGCGGAAATATGCCTCGGCGCGGCTGACGAAGCATCCGACGTCCGCCGGGTTGCGATTTAATCCTTCGGTGGCGAGTTCGATCGCATTCTCATAATTGCCGGTACGCGTTTCGAGGTCGAGGAGTTGGTAACGCACGGCGCTGTTGTAGGGATTCAGTTCCAGAGCTTCCCCCAACGTCTGCTTGGCGGTCTGCGGTTCCATCTCGCTCTGCACGGCACCCAGCGCCAGGAGGTCTTCTTGTCGCCGTTCACCCCGCGCCTTGATCATCTGCAGCAGGTGCGCCTCGGCGTCGGCATGGCGACCCAAGGCTTGTTCGCACTGAGCCACCAGGGACAACTGCGTGACGTTATCCTCTGTGAGGCCGGCCAACAGGTGGGGTAGGGCTTCGGGGTAACGCTTGGCGCCGTGCAGCGCCTCACCCAGCGTCCAGCGTCCGGCGCGGTGCTCGGGGTGCTGCGCCACGGCGCTTTGCAGTGCCTTGACGGCATCCTCGGGACGGCGTTGCCATAGCAGGATTTTGCCGGGCAGCAGCCATTCGTAGTGCGCCAGCGTCTCCTGCAGCGCAGACACCGCCTGGCTGTTTTGCGAGGCTTTCTCGGTGACCCGTACCAGCCGGTTATCCGTGCCTCTCCACTGCTCTTGGGCCGCTTGCCGCTCGCTCAGCAGCAGTTTTTCCAGGTATTGAGTGCGGTAGAGCAATACCCCCACCAGTGCTACGACCAGTAAGGCCGACAGGGTGAAGGGGGCTACGGAAGGGACGATGTACGTGAGAGGGTCGCTGCCCAACGCACTGGCAAGCGTGACCAAGGCTGTCAGGAACAACAGGATGAATTGAAGCCGCCGCATGATCCGCCTTATTTAGGACTTGCGTCCCCAATTGCCTATTCACGAATTGTCAAGAAAAACGTTTGGTTATTCTATCACACCGTTGGGCAGGTTCATACCACCCGGGCGGTCCATACCCTCGGCCGCAAGGTTGCTTTTTCTTTCCCTCGTGGGCGATTTTGATATATGGTGACGACAACGCAGCCACCCTGTCGCGGTGAGGGGTGAGGCTGGCGAGTAGTGGCGTTTTACCCAACAGGAAGGAGCTTTGCATGAGGCACATGGATATTCGACGCATTGGACGGACTTGGGGCCTGCTCATTGCAGTCGGCCTTGCAGTCGGCGCCACGGCCATGGCTCAGGACGCCATGCCGACGGGTGAGCCCGGCTTCCTGGTTGACGGGGCCGAGCTGGAAATGCTGGTGAACGGTAAAGACCACGGCATCGTATTCACCGAAGGCGCCGCCGTGAGTTGCGACGGCATGGTGTATTTCAGCGACATCACGTTCACCGCAGGCTCGAAGACGGCGCGCGGTGGGCTGCTTGCCGGGGTGATCTGGAAGTACGACCCGGGCACCGGGGACCTGAGCGTATATCGCTCTCCCAGCGGCATGTCCAACGGCATCAAATTCGACGCCAACTGCGACATGATAAATGCGGAAGGCGCCGACTACGGCGGTCGCCGCATTATCCGCACCAGCATGAAGACGGGCGTGGCTGAAGTCATCGCCGGGTTGTTCCGCGGCCAGCCGTTCAACGCCCCCAACGACATCAGCATCGACGAGCAGGGCCGCATTTACTTCAGCGACCCGCGTTATCTCGGCCACGAGCCGGTCATGCAGGCCACCATGGCCGTCTATCGCATCGACACCGACGGCTCGGTGTCCCGCGTGGTCACCGACGCCGGCAAGCCTAACGGCGTGGCGGTATCGCCGGATCAGAAATCACTCTACGTGGTCAGCAACGACAATGGCGCTCTGGACCTTTTCCGGCTCGATGAGGGCGAGGGCAGCGTGAAGGGCCGCATGGCGTTGATGGCCTATGACCTGGCGGAAGACGGCAGCGCCAAATTCCGCCAGATGCTCGTCGATTACGCCCCCGAGGACGGCCCCGACGGCCTGGTCATGGACACCGAGGGCAACCTGTGGGTAGCGGTGCGCGACACCACCCGGCCGGGCATCTACGCCTACGACCCGGACGGCGTGGAGAAAGCCTACATCCCGACGCCGGTTCCCACCAACGTCGGCTTTGGCCGCGGTGAGAACAGCAATGTTCTCTACATCACCGCCGCCAACAACCTCTACCGTATTACCGTCGGCAAGACCGGCTATCACCTGCCGTAAGCGACGACCGGCAAGCCGTTACGGCGCCCTGCTGCCACGATGCCCGCTCGCCGGGGATCGTGGCAGTTTTTTTGTATCCCCATCGTGCCGGGCGCCAGAGGAGGAAGCGGGATGTTCAGCGGCATTGTGGAAGAAACCGGCACGGTCACGCACCTCGACGTGCGCCCCGGCGGCGCCACTTGCACGGTGCGGGCGCAGGTCGTGCTGGATGACGTCAAGATCGGCGATTCGATTGCCGTCAACGGCGCCTGCCTGACCGTGGTGCGGTTCGACGCCACCAGCTTTACGGTGGAATTGGCCCCCGAAACCCTGCGCAAGACAGCCCTCGGAGAGGTGCGCAACGGCGACGACGTGAACCTCGAGCGTTCTCTGGCGGCCAACGGCCGCATCGGCGGCCACATCGTGCAGGGGCACGTCGACGCCGCCGCGGAGATTGTCGCCATGCAGCCGGACGGCGAGGGCGTGCTGGCGACGTTCCGGGCGCCGGAGTCCCTGCTGCCCTACATCGTCTCCAAGGGCTACGTGGCCGTTGACGGCATGAGCCTGACGGTCGTCGATACCGGCCCGGATTGGTTCAGCATCTCGTTTATCTCGCATACCCGGGCGGTGACCAACGTGCGTCACTACGCGCCCGGGCGCCGTGTGAATCTCGAGGTCGACGTGCTGGGGAAATACGTTGAAAAACTCCTGGCGCACCGGAGCGGGAGTTGATGAAGGGGAGAGTTGTGGATTGGGCTAAACGTTTCTTGTGGTTTCCATTGGCTGTTGTCCTGCTGCTGGCCGGCCCGCTCGCGGCCGAGGAACCGACGTCCCTGACAGCGGTTCTGCCCGCCGGCGAGGTTACCACGATTGGCTGCTTATCACCGTATGGCGCGCGCCAGAGCGTGCCGGACTGGCCGCCGGACGGCATCTTCCACTACCGGCTCTACCTGCCGAGTGACTACCACGACCACCCCACTCGTCAGTACCCGCTCATGTTCATTGCTTCACCCGCCGGCGAGGCGCGTATGGGTCAGATGGCCGAACGCCTGAAACGGGACCGTTGGGTGGTGGCGATGCTGGCCGAGTCGCGTAACCGCTCCGTGCTGTGGCATCCCAATTTCGTAGCGGCTTACATCGACGTGCTGAAGCGCGTACGGGTGCACCCGGAGATGCTGTTTTGCACCGGCTTTTCCGGCGGCGCGCGGGTGTGCAGCCACTACCCGAGCATTCGCCCCGGTTTTCAGGGCCTGATCCTGCAAGGGGCCGGCTATTCCGGACGCGCCTGGGTGCTGACGCGCAGCAACTCCCGCGTCACGGTGTACGGCCTCTTTGGCGCCCGCGACCCGAATCGCCGCGAGGCGCACCGCATCCGCCGCGGCCTGCCGTTACATACCCGCAGCCTGGTGGAAATCTGGGACGGCGGGCACGAATGGGCGCCGGCGCCGGCGTTTGAGCGGGCGCTCGATTGGGCCGAGGATAAGACCCTGCTGGAAGCCGAGTACGACGCCGGCCGCGCCGACGTGTATACGTGGTATTTCCTCAACAAGTTGGCGCGCTTTGAAAGGGCGACGAGCGACGGCGAGCGCTACGTGCTGCGCCGCCTGTTGAAGACGCTCCCGGCGCGCTGGCGCCTGGCGCTTGACGACCCCACCCGCGAACGCTTTCAAGCCGTCGATGCCGCCCTGCGGACGTTCTCCGAGGACGACGCCCTGCAGCGCGAGATCGCGGCGCACGACGCCTTCGACAAGGCGTTGCGCACCGACGAGGCGCAGCGGGTCGGCGACCTATCCGAGATCATTCAGCAGTACGGGGAAATCATCGAACGCTACCCCAACACCCAGTTCGGCCAGCGCGCCTTGATACGGCAGCAATCGGTGCGCTGGGAAACGGGCATGCCATAGCTGTTCGTCTCAAACTATTGGATGCGGGCAGGCCGTAGAGCAGCGGCTGCCCGGTCCACAATTCCACGCCTACACCTCCCTCCTTGGGCAAGTGTTTACAACGTCATCAACGTGTACCTCCACAAAGAGGGACGAACAGAACGCCGTCATGATTGCATCGGGAGCGAAATAATCCATGACGCCGGGCGCCTTCATCGCCAAGTGGCGCGCCGCTGAGCTCAAGGAGCGCTCGGCGGCGCAGGAGCATTTCATCGACCTGTGCCGATTGCTGGACGAGCCGACACCCGCCGAGGCCGATCCGACCGGTGAGCACTACTGCTTCGAGCGCGGCGCCCGCAAGGACAGTGGCGGCGACGGCTGGGCCGACGTGTGGAAACGGCACCACTTCGCCTGGGAATACAAAGGCAAGCACGCCAACCTGGACGCCGCTTTCAATCAACTGCGGCAGTACGCCCTGGCCCTGGAAAACCCGCCGCTGCTCATCGTCTCCGACATGGCGCGCTTCCGCATCCGCACCAACTGGACCAACAGCGTCAGCGAGACGCACGCGTTCACCCTGGACGACCTCGCCGACGCGGCCATTCGCGACAAGCTCAAGTGGGTGATGTCCGATCCCGAGCGGCTGCGGCCGGGCGAAAGCCGTCAGGCGCTCACCGAGCGCGCTGCGGCAACCTTTGCGGCGCTGGCGCAGTCGTTGCGCGCCCGCGGCCACGAACCGCAGGCGGTGGCGCACTTCGTCAACCGGCTCGTCTTCTGCATGTTCGCCGAGGACGTCGGCTTGCTGCCGAGCAACCTGTTCACGCGCATGCTGGAGCACGCCCGTCAGCGGCCCGAGGACTTTGCCGCGCTGGCGCGCGACTTGTTCGGGGCGATGGCCACCGGCGGGCGCGTCGGCTTCGAGGCGGTGGCGTGGTTCAACGGCGGGCTGTTCGACGACGATGCCGCTTTACCGCTGGACAAAGCCGAGATTGAAACGATCCTCAAGGCAGCGGCGCTCGACTGGTCGGAAATTGACCCTTCCATCCTGGGCACGCTGTTCGAGCGCGGCCTCGATCCAAGCAAACGCTCGCAGCTCGGCGCCCACTACACCGACCGCGACAAGATCATGCGCATCATCGAGCCGGTAGTGATGCGCCCGTGGCTGGCCGAGTGGGAGACGGCGAAAGCCCGCCTCGCCGCCAGCCTGGAACGGCAAGCCGCCGCTCGGTCGGCATCCGCCCAGAGCAGGCAGCGCCGCGAGGCCGAGCGGCTGTTGGGCGATTTCCTCAAGCGGCTGCGCGCCTTCACGGTGCTGGATCCCGCCTGCGGTTCGGGCAATTTCCTGTATCTGGCGCTGCAGGTGCTCAAGGACCTGGAGCACCGGGTGCAGTTGGAAGCCGAGGCGCTGGGGCTTCCCCGCGCCTTTCCCGAGACCGGCCCGGCCAACGTCAAGGGGATCGAGATCAACCCGTATGCCGCGGAGTTGGCCCGCGTCTCGGTATGGGTCGGCGAGATTCAGTGGATGCGCCGCAACGGCTTCGCTGGCTCGCGCGAGCCGATTCTGAAGCCGTTGGATACCATCGAGTGCCGCGACGCGGTGCTGACGCCGGCGGGCGGCGAGCCGGAGTGGCCGGCCGCAGACGTGGTGGTGGGCAACCCGCCGTTTTTGGGTGTTAACCGCTTTCGCAGTGTGCTTGGCGACGCCTACACGGAGAGGTTGCGGGGGACATACAAGGGTCAGGTTCCGGGTGGCGCCGATCTGGTGTGCTTCTGGTTCAGCAAGGCGGGCAAGCTGGTGGTGGAGGGAAAAATCGCCCGCGCCGGTCTTGTTGCCACCAACTCAATTCGAGGCGGCGCTAACAGGGCTGTGCTTGACCGCATCGTGGATCGGGCGGCCATCTTCGATGCCTGGTCGGATGAACCGTGGGTCGTCGATGGCGCGGCGGTGCGGGTCTCGCTGGTCTGCTTTGCGTCTGTAGATACGACGACGGTTCGTTTTCTGGACGGAAAGGAAACGCCGCAAATCGGCTCCGACCTCGCAGCGGGGAGCGGCGGTTTCGTTCAGGCCGTTCCGCTGACGGGCAATCGCGGTTTCTCATTCAGGGGAACCACCAAGAATGGCCCCTTCGATATTCCAGGCGAGCTTGCGCGGGAATGGCTGCGACTGCCGGCCAACCCGAACGGGCGGCCCAATTCGGATGTCCTGAAACCGTGGATCAACGGTATGGACGTGACCCGACGCCCGGTGGGCAAGTGGATTATTGATTTCGGCTGGGAGATGTCGGAACCAGAAGCCGCACTCTACGAAGCGCCGTTTCAACATGCAAGGGAGCATGTTTATCCAATGCGACAGCGAAACCGCCGCGATGCCTATCGGGAATATTGGTGGCGGTACGGTGAAGCAAGGCCGGGCATGTGGCGGGCACTGGACGGTCTGCCTCGCTACATTGCCACGTCAATGGTCGCCAAACACCGCCTGTTCGTCTGGCGCGATTCCCGTGTCTGCCCCGATCAGCAACTGATCGTCATCGCCCGCGACGACGACACGACCTTCGGCATCCTGCACAGCCGCTTCCACGAAGCGTGGGCGCTGCGGCTTGGCACCAGCCTGGAAGACCGCCCGCGCTACACGCCGACTACCACGTTCGAGACCTTCCCCTTTCCCGAGGGGCTATCGCCCGACGTTCCCGCTTCGGCGTACGCGACCGACCCGCACGCTATCGCCATTGCCGAAGCCGCGCGGCGGCTGGTGGAATTGCGCGACCGCTGGCTCAACCCGCCCGAATGGGTGGAATGGATCGATGAGCCGGTTCCCGGCTACCCCAAGCGTCCAGCGCCTCGCAACGAAGCCGCGGCGCGGGAACTCAAGAAACGCACCCTGACCAATCTCTACAACGCCCGCCCGCAATGGCTCGCTGACGCCCACGCGACCCTCGACGCTGCCGTGGCGGCGGCCTACGGCTGGCCAGTCGATATTTCCGATGACGATGCGCTCAACGCGATGCTGACACTTAACCTGCAATCCAGGCCGATTCCACTGCCGGCTAAGGAGTCGCTTTGACGCTGAAGCTTCGGAAAATGGCGGCAGTTCGCAAAACAGTGGAAAGAACGCAGACGGCAAAATCCTGAGAACGACCAAGTCGGAGGCAGCAGCACCATGGAACTGTCTTGGGGGGATCGTTTCGTTGTTAGCCTGACTATCAAGGATTGGGTCTATATTGGTGCATTCGTCGTTAATATCATCGTGTTAGGGTTCACAGGCTGGTCCGTTCGCAGGCCAAGCCAAGGCAACTGAAAGGAGGTATACCTGGGCAGCGTCTCCAGTCCCAACACATATTCCCAGATTCGGCGGTTTGCTTGCTCAAACAAGATTGAAGGCGTGCCGCAGAAGTAAACACCCGAGCCATCCGCCCGCAGATAAAAGGCCCGGCCATGCCCGACGAAATCCACCAACCCCACGACAAGCTCTTCCGGGCCGTCTTCTCCGACGCCCGCGAAGCCGCCGACCTGCTGCAGGCCAGCCTGCCCGACACCCTCCGAAACCGCTTCGACTGGACAACACTGACCCTCGTCGACGGCACCTTTCTCGATGACGACCTGCGCGAGAGCCAATCCGACCTGCTCTACCGCGTCGAGTATGTCGAGACGGGGCAGCCGGTGTCGCTGTATCTGCTCTTCGAGCACCAGTCGTCGCCGGACCGCTGGATGCGCTTTCGGTTGCTGAAGTATTGCTGCCGCATCTGGGAGGCCGACCTCCGTGACGAGCCGGAACCCTCCGAGTTGCGGCCCATCGTGCCGGTGGTGTTTTATCAAGGGCCCAGGGGTTGGAGCCATTCCACCGAATTCACCGATCTGTTTCCCGAAGCCGCGCGCTCCTGGCCGTGGGTTCCGAAGTTCGCGCACGAACTGCTGGACCAGACGACCCTGGCGCCCGAAGCGATCGCCGGCGGCATCAAGGGCCGTATCACCCAGTTGTTGATGATGGCGGCGTTTGACCGTCACGTGGAGGCGGCACTGGACTTGACGGCACGCTGGGCCTTATCGTTGCGTGCGAGCGGCGGAATTGGTGAGCTCCGTCGGTTCATCCTGTACTTGATGGCAACAAAGGGACGCGAGGCGATCGAGGCGTTTGAAGGGGCGCTGCGGCGCTATGGACTTGAGCAAGGAGGCGAGATTGTGACGTACGCACAGGAACTGCTGGCCGAAGGGGAGGCGAAGGGCAGGGTCGAAGGCGAGGCGAAGGGCAGGGCCGAAGGCCGGGTAGAGGGTCGCGTGGAAGGCCAGGTCGAAATGGTGGAAGGGTTGTTAAGGGTCGGGGTGACGTGGACAGTCATCGAGGCGGCCACCGGGCTGAACGAAGCCCGCTTTCATGCGCTCAAGGCTGAACTGACAGATTCCGGCTCATAGCGCATCTTTCCAGAATCGGTACCCTGGGATGGCGACGGGTGCTGGCGTTTTCCGTAACGGCAAGGCGGCGCATGACCATCCACCAGTCCCGATTGCCAAGGAGAGTCCATGTCAATCAGAACCCATGTCCTTCGGACGCTCGATGATCCGAGCGAGGCAGACCTTGCACGAGTAGCTGAGTTCCTGGACTGTCTGAAATTCCGCAACCGGTTCCATGCCGCGTCCATCCCGAATGAGGCCGAGTTTGCCGAGGAAGACCGCATCCTCGCCGAGGAAGGGATGCCCGATTACATGGCCGGTTCGGGCCAGGAGGACATTTCCGCAGTAGCCGTAATGGGTCCGTCAAGGGGTATACACAGGGTATCATGCACCGTTGAGCAGCTTATCGCGTAGATATGGGACGGCACTTGCGAGATCAATTGTTTGCAACGCACCTCGGGGATGATTGGCAATGACCAGAATCGAAGAAAAATTCCTTGGCAAGGTAAATCGCTTTCATACTGCGTTCGCGTTCCGTGGTCAGGAAGATGCAAGTTGGAAGCTGCATTCGTCCGCCGTTCGCCGACTTGTCAGAGATACGGATCGTATTGCACTGAATACGCCCCGGTTCAGAAGCATTTATGCGAATTACCATAGTTACGAACTGATTGAACCCGCTCGCACAGCCGGTTTTGATATCGAAGATGGTCGCACGATTTCCGATCTGCAACTTCTTGCCAAATTGCAGCATTTCGGTGCGGCTACCGGATTGATGGATTTCACCTGGAATCCACTGGTGGCGCTCTGGTTCGCATGTGCAGCAGGAGCAAAGGGCGATGAAGACGGAAAGGTCTTCGTTATCAACCTGAATGATCCAATGAGATGGCGGCGTGTTCCCAACGGAAACGAGACGCAAAACGCCGCAGACATCTTCCTGCGCCATGACGACGTGCCCTTGTATTGGGAACCGATGGCGCCGAGCGAGGCTTCAGCGAGGATCATCGGGCAGCGAAGCGTTTTTGTGATCGGGCGCCCTTTGATTCCCGATGACGCTGTGGTGGAGGAGATAGGGATCGATTCATGTGATAAGACGGTGATGAGGAGGGAACTCGTCGACATCTTTGAGGTAAGCGAGCGGTCTTTGTTCCGTGACGTGCATGGATTTTCCAGCGTCAACCGCGCGGTTTCGCCCATTCGTCTGATGCTGGACCCGGACTATTATCTGATGCGAGGCAACAGTTTTTATCAGCAGGGTGAATACAATAAAGCAATTGAAAGCTACGGAAGGTGTATTGAACTGGCAGGCGACGTCCGTGAACCATACTTCCTGCGCGGAAATGCGCGGGCGGAGATTCGAGACTACGCGGGTGCCCTGGATGACTACGATTCGGCTCAGGGATGCACGAGGCTCTATCTTAATCTGTCTCGAAGCCCCCAAATTATCAATGATCCAGAGACGTGCACCATTCTATACAATCGAGGCAACGTGAAAGCCGTTTCAGGTGACCTTCAGGGCGCAGTAGCGGACTACGACCGAGCGCTTGAGCTGGACTTGCACGGATATCTGGCAGAATCAATTCTCTTCAATCGAGCTAACGTGAGGACCGAGTTGCGGAGGTTTGAAGAAGCGACAGAGGACTATACCAGGGCCATTCGCATTGCCGAATCACGGGGTAGAAACGCCGCAAAGGCTTATTTCAACAAGGGAAACGTTTTGGTGCTCTGTGGGCGATTCAGCGAAGCCCTGCAGTGTTATGATAGGTTATCACAATTCCCCGATTCCAGTGCTGCCGATAACAGAGCTAATGCCGCGTTGCTTCTGGAGTGCATTGGTAATGCCCGGTTTACATGTCAGGTGGACGAGTCGTCGGCTCTGGGTGAGTCGTTGACTCGCGTGATAGTAAAAGTCGCCGCGAGTGCGATGAACGCCGATCCCTTCAAACCCTTGTTTCAAGGCAATGCAGGAAATACCGGAAATTTCGGGGGGAGTGGTCTTTCTGGTGGGGAAGGCTTCCTTGGAAGGATGGGATTCGTTGTTGAAGTCTCGGAGATGCCGGATGGCCCCAGCCTCGAAACGAAGATGGCGAAAGCCGAAGACATCATCGGGCGCTATCGCAACACGCTGCAAGTTTTGGCCAAGTGACGCAACCTGTCTGGATCGAAGCGTCAGACGTGCTGAGACTGCGTGGGTCTGCGCGACGATGCCTTGCTGGAGTCGGCTCTGGCACGGCCGCAGCAGCTTCACGCCTATGCGGATACCCCCGACATCATCGACATGGCGGCGGCCTACACGGCTGGCCTCCTTCAAAATCACGTCTTTTTATCACGTCTTTTTCGACGGCAACAAGCGCACAGGGTTCGTGGTTGGCATTCTGTTTCTGGAGTTGAACGGTTATCGGTTTACCGCTACGGAGGACGCCGCGACCCAAGCTGTCCTTGAATTGGCAGCCGCACGCTGGACGAAGTGGGATACGCGGCGTTTCTACGCGCAAACACAACGCCGGAATCCTGAGAGCGGTCGGATTGAGGCGGCCACGGAAAGGCGGGCAGAGGGAGAAATCATGCACCTGCGAACCGCGCTATCGTGGATTGCCCTCATGCTGGCGGTTTACCTGTCTGCGGCCTGTCACGCCGGACAGGCCAGCCCGCCGCCGATGGTCACTATTCCGGCGGGGGAATTTTGGATGGGCAGCACGTCCGAGGAGCGGGAATACGGGTATCGGCTGGATGAGACCCTGCACGGCAGCACCGTGGCGCGTCGGCAGGGCTGGTTTGAAGTCGAAGCCCGCCGCCGTCCGGACCTGCCTGCGTATCGCATTGACCGCCATCTGGTGACCAACGCCGACTACGCGCGGTTCGTGGCCGACACCGAGCACCGCGCACCGTTCGTCAGCCAATCGGTCTGGCGGGGTTACCGGCTTGTTCACGGCTACCCGGCGGTCGTCAAATTTCTGTGGCGCGATGAGCACCCGCCAGCGGGCCGCGAGCAGCATCCCGTGGTGTTGGTCAGCCACATCGATGCCGCCGCCTATTGCGCTTGGCGTGGGGCGCGGTTGCCGATCGAGGCGGAGTGGGAAAAGGCGGCGCGCGGCACCGACGGGCGTTACTTTCCGTGGGGCGACACGTTCGACGCCGAGCGGCTGAACAGCGAGGCTGGCGGCCCATTCGACACGGTTCCGGTGGGCCAGTATCCGAACGGGCAGAGCCCTTACGGCGTTCTCGACATGGCCGGGCAGGTGTTCGAGTGGACGGCGACGTTGTTCAGGAAGGAGCCGCCGAGGTACGTGGTGAAAGGCGGGTCGTGGGACGATTTTCCCGGCGTCACGCGGTCGGCGGCGCGGCATGGCCGCTCACTGGAGTTGAAGCACATTTTGATTGGCTTTCGCTGCGCCGCGTCGTCTTGGCAGTAGAACTCAATTCTCAGTCATTGGCACCGGGACGTGACGCTCGAAGACGGTGAACGACGACGTTGCCGTCTTCTCCAGCGCCGCTTCCAGATGCGCCTTCCCCGGGCTGCCGCGGTCTCGCTTCAGCACCGCCTCGAAAAACCGCTGGTAGAAATGGTCGGGGTGCACCACGACCCGCACCCGCAGGGTGGCCGCGGTTTCCGGCAGCGCCATCGTGTAGCCAAAATCCAGTGACGCCTTGGGCGCGATGCGCGTGTCGTACATTTCCCGAGACAGGTTGAGGGCGATTTCGCGCCCGATGACGGCTTCCTGAAAACTGTCGGCGATGACCTCGCCGCTGCTGTCCAACAGCTCCCCCTGCACGAAAATCTTCGGCGTTACGTAGGTCGGCAGGTAATGCCCGGCACCGCTGTTTGTCACCGTGATGGTGGCTTGCAGGGTATCGCCCGGGCGGTAGTCGGGCGCCAGCGGCGAGACGCTGATCGTCATCGCCTGTCGCACCATGTCCGGGTCCTGGATGCCGCGCCACAGGTGGCGGCGGTCCGGCATGTGGCAGCCCTGGCACTGCACCCCTGCCTCGGCGTACGGGCTGGCCTGCCACTCGGCAAAGGTGTTTTCGAGCAGCTTGCCGTTGAGGGCGAAGGCGCCCGCGGCGAATTGGTGGCACGGCTTGCAGAATTCGGAGCGCTGGAACGCCGTTGTGGCCGTAAAGCCGCCGTGGGGTTGCACGACGTCGGCGGGCGGCGTCGGAAGCTCCGGCCGGCGGGGCGGTCCGAAGCGCTCGTGCTGCCGCACGTGGCAGCCGGCGCAGATCAGCCCCGCTGCTTGCAACGCCGGGTCGAAAGCCTCGTTCGGATGGTAGTCGGAGCCCTCTTTCAGATGCGGAATCTGCTCGCTGAGTGGCGTGTGGCAGGTGGCGCAGACCGTGTACGTGGCGGGATTTTTGCGCTCCATGTTGAGGAGTTGGCCGTATATTCCTGGCCCCATGCTGCGGCTGTGAACGCTGGTTTTCCAGTCCTCGAACTGTTGGCGATGGCAGAGTGCGCATTCATTAGGGTGCAGCGACGCCTCGATCGGTGAATAGGCGGCCGGCGGGTCGCCCTGGGGCGGTATGGGGAGGCGCCAGTGGTGTTTCAGAAAGGCGGCCACGTCGTCGCTCGACTGCGCTTCGCCGGCGCGTTGCGGCCCCCACGTCAGTGTCGCGGCCAGCGCGAGCACGGCCACTACCAACCCCACCTGCCAGCGAACCAGCAGCATCCTGTCGCCTCCCCAGTGCTTGATTGAGCCTTATCGGTGTTGAAAGCGTGGTTCCCGTTTGCCGATGAACGCTTCTACACCCTCGCGTGCGTCCTCGGTTTGGAACACCTTGGCGAATAGGTCCGCCTCGATCTGCAGACCCTCGGCCAGGGTGGCGCCCAGGCCGCGGTGCACCGCCTGCTGAATGTAACGCAGCGCCGCGCCCGGCCGTTCCGTCAGCCGCTTGGCCATTTCCTTGGCGATGGACAGCGCCTCGCCGGCCGGCGCCACGTGATTTGCCAAGCCGATCCGGTGCGCTGCTTCGGCGCCAATCGGGTCGCCCGTGAACAGGATCTCCTTGGCGATGCCGGCGCCGACCAGACGCGGCAGCCGCTGCGTGCCGCCGGCCCCCGGCAGCAAGCCCAGCTTGATTTCCGGCTGTCCCATCTGCGCGTTGGCCGCCACGATGCGCAGGTCGCAGGCCATGCTCACCTCCATGCCGCCGCCCAGCGCCAGGCCATTGACGGCCGCCAGCGTCGGCTTGCCCAGGTTCTCGATGGCGCCCAGACTGGCATGCAGCCGCCGGGCCAACTTCTCGGCCCGGCCGGGCGCCAGCAGGCCCGGGAATTCCTTGATGTCGAAGCCGGCGCAAAAGGCCCGCTCGCCCGCGCCGGTGATAATAGCCACCTGCGCCTCCGGGTCGTCGGCCAGCCCGGTGAAGCACGCCGCCAACTCCTCCACCATCTGCGGGTGCAGCACGTTCAGCGGCGGGTTGGTGAGCGAAACAATTGCGATTGGGCCTTCCTTGTCCAGGCGAATCATTTGCCAATCGGCAGCCATGTGGGTCTCCTGTCCGGGCATTGTCAGGTGGTTTGATCCCGCAGGTAGCGGGTGAGGTCCTCGATATTCTGTTTGACCGACGGCATGTTGGGGTTGACGGCGATGGCGCGCTTGAACAGCTCCAGGGCTTTGACCGGATTGCGCAGCCCCAGGTAGACCAGGCCCGAGCCGCTGAGCGCCCCGAAGTGGATGGGGTTGAGCGCCAGCGTCTTGTCGCAGTCTTCCAGGGACTCTTCGTATCTCTCCTGCATGTAGTAGACGGTGGCGCGCTTGTTGTAACCCTCGGCGAAGGCCGGGGCCATGGCGATGATCTCCGAGAAGATGTTCACCGCCTCCTCCAGGGCGCGCCGGTTCATGGCGTCGATGCCCGCCTGCAAACGCCGGTCCACCTCGGCGTCGCCGGAGCGGTGCCACACCTGCCACAACGCCTGCGCCGACGTTTCGCGCACCATGCGGTCGGCGTCGTGCAGCGCCTTGGCCAAGGGCCGGGCGGCGCGCTGGTCGCCGATGCGCGCCAGGGTCAGGACGGCCTGCCGGCGCTCGGCCGTCTTGCCTGTCTCCAGCATGGCGATGGCCTCGCTGACCGGCTCGGCGGCGCCGTTGCGGGACAGCAGCGCCATGAGCGCCAGCCCGGCCGTCATCATCAACAGATTGGCAGGGGCGGAAACGGTCATCATCGTCTTCTCCTCATGATCCTAACGGGTTGACTCCATCGCCGGCCAGCGACAGGCCGGTGGCCAGCCGGCAAGCGGCGCGCACCGTCTGGCAATGCGCCTCGACGATTGCCTCGATCTCAGGCGCGTAACCGCCGCCCAGGGTGATAACCAGCGGCACGCCGGCGTTGCGAAAGAAGGACAGCGCGCGGATATCGCGTTGGCGCAGGCCATCCAGCGACAGGGATAACCGTCCCAGCCGGTCGCCCTCATAGGGATCGACACCCGCCAGGTACCAGACCATCTGCGGGCGGAATTCGCGCTGCACGGTCTGCAGGGCAGCGTCCAAAGCCGCCAGATAGGCGGCGTCGCCGGTGCCGTCCGGCAACGCCACGTCCAGGTCGCTCGGCGGCTTGTCGAACGGGTAATTCTTCTCGCCGTGCAGGGAACACGTGTAAACGCTGGGATCATCCGCAAAGATCGTCGCGGCGCCGTTGCCCTGATGCACGTCGCAATCAACCACCGCGGCGCGCTGCAAACCATGATCGCGCTGCAAGACCCGGATGGCCACCGCGATATCGTTGAACACCGAAAACCCCTCGCCGTGATTCGCAAACGCATGGTGCGAGCCGCCCGCCAGATTGGCCGCCAGCCCGTCGCGCCACGCCAGCCGGCTCGCCGTGATCGTGCCGTGCACCGCCAGCCGCGCGCGCCGCGCCAAGGCCGCCGACCACGGCAAGCCCAGCGTGCGCGTCTCCCTGGCCGTCACGTCGCCGGCCAGAAACCGCGTGACGTAATCGCGCGTGTGCACCAACAGCAGGTCATCCGTCGCCACCGGCTGGGGCGTGATTACCTGCTCCGGCGACAGGGCGCCCTCGGCGAGCAGGCGTTCGTAGACCAGGCCGTATTTCTGCATCGGAAAACGGTGCCCGGCGCCGATGTCTACGACGTAACCCGGGTGGTAGGTGACGACCATACGGACCTCGCGCGTCCAGGCACGGTGTTTGTAAGGCTGGCCGCTGTGAGGGCAATCCCCAAGCACGCTCTCAATAGCCCAGCGGCTAACCGTTCTGGGCACGTGCATGTCTTTGTTCAACAGCCCTGCGGTATCCCTGACGACCGTACGGGATCACTTTCGGAAACGCAGCACGTAGGCTTCCAAGTAGTCACGCGCCAGTTCCTGTGCACGGGCGGATTCTTCGAGAGTCATGGATTCGGCGGCGAGCTTCATGTTTTTCTCAGCGAATGCGTTGCCTTGAGTGGCGGCGATGGCGTACCAAGCATAGGCTTGGACGTTGTCTTTCGGAACCCCTAGGCCCTTGGCGTACATTTCGCCAAGGTTGCGTTGTGCCACAGCATAACCCCTTTCAGCGCCCTTGCGGTACCATTTGATGGCCTCGGCATAATCTTTCGGAACCCCTAGGCCCCTGGCATACATGACGCCAAGGTCGGCATACGCGTTGATTAGGCCCTGTCCAGCGGCCTTGCGGTACCATTTGACGGCCTCGGCATGATCTTGCGTCACCCCCTGGCCATTGTCATAACTGATGCCAAGGTTGCGTTGCGCCCAGGAATGGCCCTGTTCAGCGGCTTTGCGGTACCACTTGACGGCTTCTGCATAATCTTGCGTCACCCCCCGGCCATTGTCATACATGACGCCAAGGTTGTATTGCGCATTCGCATATCCTTGGTCAGCCGCTTTGCGGTACCACTTGACGGCCTCACGGCCGCTCTGCGCGACGCCACGACCGTTCGAGTACGCCAAACCCAGATTGAATTGGGCATTCGCATATCCCTGGTCGGCGGCCTTGCGATACCACTTGACGGCCTCGCGGTGGCTCTGCGCGACGCCACGACCTTTCCGGTACATCCAACCCAGATTGCTTTGGGCAGCCGCATATCCCTGGTCGGCGGCCATTCGATACCACTTGACGGCCTCGCGGTCGCTCTGCGCAACGCCATGACCTTCCTCGTACATCCAACCCAGACTGTTTTGGGCCCTCGCATATCCCTGGTCGGCGGCCTTGCGGTACCACTTGACGGCCTCGCGGTGGCTCTGCGCGACGCCACGACCTTTCCGGTACATCCAACCCAGATTGCTTTGGGCAGCCGCATATCCCTGGTCGGCGGCCATTCGATACCACTTGACGGCCTCGCGGTCGCTCTGCGCGACGCCGCGACCGCTATGGTACATCCCACCCAGAGAGTATTGGCCCTTCGCCTCTCCCTGGTCGGCAGCCATTCGATACCACTTGACGGCCTCGCGGTCGCTCTGCGCGACGCCGCGACCGCTATGGTACATCCAACCCAGATTGAATTGGGCAGCCGCATATCCCTGGTCGGCGGCCTTGCGATACCACTTGACGGCCTCGCGGTCGCTCTGCGCGACGCCACGACCGTTCTGGTACGCCAAACCCAGATTGTTTTGGGCAGCCGCATATCCCTGGTCGGCGGCCATTCGATACCACTTGACGGCCTCGCGGTCGCTCTGCGCGACGCCACGACCGTTCTCGTACATCCAACCCAGATTGAGTTGGGCGGTCCTATGTCCTTGGTCTGCCGCCTTGCGGTACCAGGAAACTGCCTGTTCATCGTCTTGCGTGACCGCCAGGCCATCATTATAGGCGCTTCCCAAGAGGAATAGCGCCTCCCGGTCACCATTGCGGGCCAGCCGCCTGATCTCCTGAATGACGCGCCGGGCAAGCTCCTGCGCGCGTTCCACATCCTTAGCGAATCCTACCCGGCCAGCAACATAGCTCCTCGCCAGCCACATCACCGCCAAGGGCTGCCCGCTCTGAGCCGCTTGCGCAAAGAGCCGGCGGGCCCGGGCGTAATCCGTCTGGCCGTTTTGCGGTGCGTACCAACCAATGGCCTCTTGCAGCATGGCGAGCGCCGCCGACTCGGCAGCCGCCGCCGTGTTCGGCAGCACGACGTCCACCGCCACGTCCGCAGCGTCGATCACGACCCATTGACGCACGGATTGGTGATCCCGCCGCTCGACCAGGACATCGTACCTGCCCGGCTTCAGTTCCATGCCGGGGGAATAGTTCGGTTGGATGTTCAGGATGCGGATGCTGCTGTCCGCTGGGGTCGCCCGCACCGTTAGCCTGTAGGTCGGCGGGCTTGGCGCCGGCGCGTTCGGCAGCACGACGTCCACCGCCACGTCCGCAGCGTCGATCACGACCCATTGACGCACGGATTGGTGACCCCGCCGCTCGACCAGGACATCGTACCTGCCCGGCTTCAGTTCCATGCCGGGGGAATAGTTCGGTTGGATGTTCAGGATGCGGATGCTGCTGTCCGCTGGGGTCGCCCGCACCGTTAGCCTGTAGGTCGGCGGGCTTGGCGCCGGCGTGTTCGGCAGTACGACGTCCACCGCCACGTCCGCAGCGTCAATCGCGACCCATTGGCGCACGGATTGGTGATCCCGCCGCTCGACCAGGACATCGTACCTGCCCGGCTTCAGTTCCATGCCGGGGGAATACCTCGGTCGGATGTTCATGATGCGGATGCTGCTGTCCGCCGGGGTCGCCCGCACCGTCAGCCTGTAGGTCGGCGGGCTTGGCGCCGGCGTCACCGGGTCGGGTTCGTCCGGCGGCGGTTGTAACGCCGGACTCGGCTCGGCGGCAGGCGTCACCGCGGCGGCTTCTCCCGGCGCCAACTGACTGCGATGCTGCGCAACCCAATACGCCAGACTGCGCTTGGGACGGTTGCTCCCGTCCAGCGCCTCGAGTTCGTCGAGGAGTTCGGCCCGCAGGGCGAACGGCAAAGGGCTGTCCAGCGCCTGCGCGATGACGTCATACAGGCTGCCCGTAATCGGCCCGCCAAAGTTGTCGCGCAGGTTGCGCAGCGCCTCTTGCTGGCGCGCCCGCTCGTCGCTTCGAATGCCACCAGGATCAATTGCCAGGGGTGCGCGCGCCATCGAGCCCTCGATTTGCCGGCTGATCCCGCGGCTCAGTTTCACGTGCTCGGGCCGGTTGTCGCGCACCCACTGCACCACCCGCGTGTTCACGTAGTTCGCCAGCGTCTGAGGGGTGATGAAATGACGCTCGTCCGCCGGGGCGGCGCCGCGCAGCCCGTCCAGGACCGCGCCTGTGAAAACGCCGTTGCCACGCTTCACGTCGTCATACGAATACCCGCCTAGCGTCGTACCGGACAACACCACCTGCCCCTTGGCCGCAGCGATGGCCTCGGCAAAGGCGGCGCCCATGGCGGATTCAGCGTCCGGTCTGCCGCGCCGCGGCCGCTCGCCGATCTTGAGACGCTCGCGGCAGGCGTCGAGCAGCATCAGACGGCGCGGCGCCGCGGCTTGCGCGATTTCGCCCAGCACCTCCGCGACGCTGATGCCGCTGCGTATGATGAAACGGTGCCGGGAATCAGCGCCAACCAGATAATCCTGCCCGTCCTGGTTGAAGCCGTGCGTGGCCAGGGCCACCACAAACACGCCGCGCGGGCCGGTTGCCTCCCTGCTTTCGGTCAAGCCCTCATGGATGTCCGCCCACCCGGCGGGCTGTTGGCGGGCTCCCGCCGCGAGGAGAGCTTGCAGGCGGTCCTGCGATGATTTCTTCTGCGGCTCGCCGGCCAAAGCCAGGGTGACGCGCTCGGGCGTTAGCAACGACAACTCGACGGCGAACAGATACGCCAGATCGACTGCGTCGTCCACGGCATACGGAACCTCGGCGAAGAGCTTGTCTTCAAAGTTGCGAACGCCAACGAAAAGTCCGGCGGATTCGGCGGCGTCAAAGTTTTCCTGCCGGCGAATATCCTCCGGCACGGCGCTTTCGATGCGCTGTAAACCGCGGCCTTCTGCAACGGTCGCGGAAAGTCCTGTCAAGAGCAATAGCAGCCCCACGATAAGGGTGTGTCGAAGCATCGCCAATCTCCTCTTGAAAGCCAGGTTAACGAATCTATCGTTGCTCCTGATACGGTGGCCCCGTGAGTCACCTGCGGATGGATGAACCCTTGAACTTCGATACCGTCACGCCCGCGAAAAACCTGCTCGACAGCGCTCACGACCAGCGTTATCAGGTGGGGGAGGGCGAACCTTGGCCGGAACCTGCCTCGCATCCCTCACGGGAGGATACGTCCAGACAGCGTGCGCAGATTCAATTCGACCGTGGCGTGCCGCGCCCACCAGCTGCAACCCTCGACGCACAATTCCAGCACCACGGTTTCGTCGTCCACGAACCCGTGGACGTGCGCGGCAACCGACGATTTGGGCGACGGGGACGAGGCGTAGACCGGCTTCCAGTCCTGTTGATCCGACCGGCGCACGAGTAGCAGTTGCGCATTGTCATTGTCATAGTATCCGATGGTATCGAGCGTCACCGCGACGAGCGTGAACGACGGCGACTGGAACGTCTCAATCGACAGCCCCCCATGTCCGAACAACCCGGGGGCGATCCCGTCGTTCGGGACTTTCGTCGTCTCCACGAACCGGGATATTTTCTGCAGCAGCGGCGACAGCTTCTGATCTGGAATCGCCGTGAGTGGAAGATCGCGCGCGGGCAACACGCCCTCGAACACTTCGATCTCGAGAGCGGACGGATTCTGCCCGGTGACGGTGCGCACCAGGTCGCCCAGCTTCCTCGTCAGCGTCCCGGCTTCCAACCAGTAATCAAACCTGTCGCACGTACAGGGTACGAATTGTTTCCCCCACACCGCCTCGTCCTCGGCGCATCGTGCCGCTAAGGTCTCCGGGTGCCTCTCGACGACCGCGGTCGGAAAACCCTTCACGCCGGTCGTGTTGGTGCGTGGGTCGTAGTACACGCTCACCAATCCGGGCGGGGTCGAGGTCCCGCCCGTCCAGGGAGCCACCAGCACTTCGAGACGCCCCGACCCGGACGACAGGCAGACCCCGGCGATGGAGTTGGATTCAGCACCCTCGTCGTAGCGAAGCAGCAGTGAATCGTTCCGGTAGAAATTGAGCGACCCTCTGAAATATTCATTCACTAGCGCCCACGGATCGTCGGACGGATCTATCGGCGTCCACGGCCCCCTCTCGGGGTCGGAGACCGCCCGGATGGTCAGCGGCCCGGTCCCGTCCGCCTGAAAGAACGGTCCCGTCACCGTGACCTCCACGTAGTGGACGGGGCTCCCCGTCCCCGGCCACTTCTCAACGACGGACGCGGCCACCTCGACGGCAGCACGCGGTGCCCCGTTCGACCGCTCTGGCCGGCCCTGTCGTGCCTCGGGTTCGGATCCCCGACCGCCGGACTGGTCAGCCAGTCCGGCGCCGGCCGCGCCAGTCAGCAGCGCGCCGGCCAAAGCCAGTCTCAGGACCGATAAAAGACTTATCATTACCCTAACTCCATCCCCTCGTGTCATCTACGGTTCTCCTCTAAAAAGCGTTACAGCCCGGTCGGCGCCCTCGTTCCCCAGAGTCGTCAGAGCTTCGAAGCGGGTAGTCATGGCGCCGTTGTGGGTTACTGAAAGACACCCTTGAACAGGATCAGCACCATCGATCCCAGAAACCCGAAGACCACCAGGCCAAAGAGCCATATCAGCCAACCGCGCATCTGGCGCATGTCCGCATGAAATTGATCCATGCGCCTTTCCAGGCTATCGAAGCGCTGGCCGATGCCTCCTTTCAAGTCGTCAAAACGTTGGGCGATGCTCTCCTTCAGGTCGTCAAAACGCTGGTCGATACCTTCCTTCAGATCGTCAAAACGTTGGTCGATACCTTCCTTCAGATCGTCAAAACGCTGGGTGAGGTGAACCAGATTCTGTTCCCGCGCCTTTTCGGCATCAGCCAATCGTCGATTGACGCTGTCATGGCGCTGCTCGGCAAGCGCGTTCGCATGATCGAAACGCTCGTCCATGCGCTTCGCGAACTCGTCGAAATGCTCCTTGCGGACAAATTCTTCTGCCATTGCCACACCTCCTCAGTGGAATCTCGCCCCTCGGTCATCATGCGGCCCTCCTCTAAAAAGCGTTCAGCCCGGCCAGCGCGCGGCCCAGAACCAAGGCGTGAAATCTCGTCGGCGCCCTCGTTCCCCAGAGTCGTCAGAGCTGCGGAGCGGGTAGCCATGGTGCCGTTGTGGGTTACTGAAAGACACCCTTGAGCAGGATCAGCACAATTGATCCCAGAAACCCAAAGACCACCAAGCCAAAGAGCCATATCAGCCAACCGCGCATCTGGCGCATGTCTGCATGAAATTGATCCATGCGCCTTTCCAGGCCATCGAAGCGCTGGTTGATGCCATCGAAGCGCTGGTTGATGCCTCCTTTCAAGTCATCAAAACGTTGGTCGATGCCATCGAAGCGCTGGCCGATGCCTCCTTTCAAGTCATCAAAACGTTGGTCGATGCTCACTTTCAGATCGTCAAAACGTTGGTCGATGCTCACCTTCAGATCGTCAAAACGTTGGTCGAAGCCTTCCTTCAGATCGTCAAAACGTTGGTCGAAGCCTTCCTTCAGATCGTCAAAACGCTGAGTGAGGTGAACCAGATTCTGTTCCCGCGCCTTTTCGGCATCAGCCAATCGTCGATTGACGCTGTCATGGCGCTGCTCGGCAAGCGCGTTCGCATGATCGAAACGCTCGTCCATGCGCTTCGCGAACTCGTCGAAATGCTCCTTGCGGACAAATTCTTCTGCCATTGCCACACCCTCGTCTCTATCAGAGGCGTCAAGGCAACGCGTGGAAAATCTCGACGCCGCTCTTTCCGCTACCCTCATGTCCCTGAGTTGAATTGCAGGTCGGAGTAGCCGCAGGCGTAATCCGACATTCCACTAGTCCTACAGTTGCAATTCCATGCAGCCGCTGGCTTCTCAATACATCAAAATGCGTCCAGGCCCGTCAACGCCCGCCCCAGAACCAGGGTGTGAATCTCGTCGGTGCCCTCGTAGGTGTACACCGATTCGAGGTTGAGCAGGTGGCGGATGGGCGCGTGCTCCAGCGAGATGCCGCTGGCGCCGTGGATCGAGCGCGCCTTGCGGGCGACCGCCAGCGCCTGCCGCACGTTGTTCTTCTTGGCCATGCTGACCTGGTACGGCGTCAGCCGGTCCGCGTCCTTGAGGCGGGCGAAGTGGACGTTCATCAACTGGCCCTTGGCGATCTCCACCGCCATGTCGACCAGATGCTCCTGGATCAACTGCTTGCTGCCGATCGGCACGCCGAACTGCACCCGGCTGCGGCTGTAGGCCAAAGCCGAGTCGAAGCACGCCCGCGCCGCGCCCATGACGCCCCAGGCGACCCCGAAGCGCGCCTGGTTGAGGCAGGCCAGCGGCGCGCCCAGGCCGCGCGATTCGGGCAGGAGGTTTTCCTTGGGAATACGGCAGTCCGACAGCACGATCTCGCCGGTATGCGAGGCGCGCATGGACATTTTGCGCAGGATGGCGGGGGTGTCGAAGCCGGGGACGCCGCGCTCGACCAGAAAGCCGCGCACCGTTTGCTGGTCGTCCGCCGCCAGCTTGGCCCACACCACCGCCACGTCGCACACCGGCGAGTTGGTGATCCACATCTTGCTGCCGTTGAGCACGTAGGCGTCGCCGTCCGGGCGCGCCACGGTGCGCATGGCGCCGGGGTCGGATCCGGAGTCGGGTTCCGTGAGGCCGAAACAGCCGATGACCTCGCCCTTGGCCATGCGAGGCAGCCAGTGTTGCCGCTGCGCCTCGGAGCCGAAGCGATGGATGGCGTACATGGCCAACGAGCCCTGCACCGACACAAAGCTGCGCAGGCCGCTGTCGCCGTACTCCAGCTCCTGCAGGATGAGGCCATAGGTGACCGCATTGACCCCGGCGCAGCCGTAGCCCTTGATGCTGGCGCCGAGCAGACCGAGGGCGGCGATCTCCGGCATCAGGTGGTCCGGGAAGGTGTGCTGCTCGAAATGCTCGCCGACAATCGGCAGGTACTTTTCCGCCACGAACTGCCGCACGGTGTCGCGCGTCAAGCGTTCGTCATCGGTCAGCATCGAGTCGATGTCGGTAAGCTGGTCCAGGGCGATGGGTTCCATGCTGTCTCCTCGGCTGCCGCGGCAGGCTGGGGAATGTCGGATTATGCTGCGCTAATCCGACCTACGCCACGTTCGACAGCACCAGGGTGCCGGCAGCGGAGAGCATGCCGCCCATGCCGTTGACCAGCGACAGGCTGGCGTTCGGCACTTGGCGGGCGCCGCACTCGCCGCGCAGTTGGCGGGTGGCCTCGAGAATCGGGAAGATGCCATACATGCCCGAGTGGGTGTACGACAGGCCGCCGCCGTTGGTGTTGATCGGCAAAGAGCCGCCGGGGGTCGAACGGCCTGCCTCGAAGAAAGTGACGCCCTCGCCGGGTTCGCACATGCCGAGAGATTCGAGCATGATCGGCGGGCCGGAGGTGAAGGCGTCGTAGAGCATCACGTGGTCGAAATCGCCTGGCTCGACGCCCGCCATTTCAAAGGCGCGTTTACCGGAGACGCGCGTCGCTTCGCTCAGCGGCAGGCCCTTCATCTGCGTCACCATGACGTGCTCGGTGCCCTCGCCGGTGCCGCGCACGTACACGGGCTTCTTGGCGCAATCCTTGGCGCGGTCGGCGCGTGTCAGCACCACGGCGCCGCCGGCGTCGGTGACCAGGCAGATGTTCAGGATGTTGAACGGGTAGCAGATGGGCCGTGAGTTCAGCACCTCCGCGACGGTCAGCGGATCGCGGTACATGGCCTTGGGATTCAGCCCGGCCCAGGCGCGCGTGGAGACTGCCACCTGCGCCCACTGCTCCAGGGTGGTGCCGTAGTCGTGCATGTGGCGCGTGGTGATGAGGCCGAAATACGTCGGCGCGCCGCCGAATCCGAAGGGGGTCTCGAACTGGCCGCTCAGACTGGCATCGCGCCCGCGCGTCACGCCGACGCCGGACCGGCCGCTCTCGCCGTGCGAAATCACCGCCACGTCGCACAGGCCGTGGTGCAGCGCCAGCATGGCGTGCTCCACCATGATCATGAAGGAGCAGCCACCGACGCTGGTGCCGTCTACGTAGCGCGGCGTGAGGCCCAGCGCCTCGCCGAGCAGGGCGGGGGAGTGCTGCCCGGCGGTGAAGATGCCGTCCACGTCGCTCACCTGCAGGCCGGCGTCGCGCACCGCATTGCTGATCGCTTCCAGGTGCAGGGCCAACTGGCTGGTATTGGGCAGCACGCCGATGGCGTCGCTCTCGTCCACGCCGACGATACATACGGAATTGCTTAAGCCTTTCATACGGACCTTTCTTGCTGCCGGGTTCGACCGGGAGTTAGCTGGCTGGCTGGAACAGGGGAAGGGTGACGTCGTCGTTCAGCTTGTGAAACACCACCTCCACCGGCATGTCGCAGCGGATGACCTGGGGATCGGGCTCGACGTTGATGAGGTTGGACAGCATGCGTGCCCCCTCCTCAAGCTGCACCATGGCCAGGACGTAGGGCAGGGGGGTCTTGACCTCGCGCACGAACGGGCGGTGGAGAATCTCAAAGGAATACAGGGTGCCCTTGCCGCTGGCTTCGATCCAGGAGATGTTGCGGGAATGGGTGAACGGCGAGACGGCGCGCGGGTAGAAGAAGGCCTGGCCCGTGTCGTCACATCTGGGCAGCAGGAGCTTGCCTTCCTTCAGGCCGTCCCAGAACGGCCTGGTTTCCGGGGTTATCGGGGCTGGCAGGGGGCGTTCAAGTTCCATCGGCTTCCTTTCCGAAGCGTGGCCAGAGGCCGGTAACGGGTTGTGATTGGCTGAGGCGCCACTATACGCGGATCGCCCCGCGGAATCTACGGCAGCTGCGGGCGCTATTGACTCGCAGGGCTGTTTTGGTCATGCTGACTTGCTTGGCTGCGCGCCCGGCAAAACGGCGAACCCGTTGAGGAGAATAGCCATGTCCCGGCGTCTGGACGCTTATCTGGAACCCTTGGTTGCGGCGGAACGGTTCATGTTCTACCAGGCGGCGTGCGACTTCGCGCATCAGGAGATTGCGCCGCACCTGTTGAGTTGGGAACGGCAACGCTGCCTGCTGCCCGAAAAGGCGCGGCAGGCGATGGCGGATCTGGGTCTGTTCGGCCTCACCGTTGCGGAAGAATACGGCGGCCAGGGCGGCCTGCAGACGGAGTTGGTTCTTATGGGCCTGGCGCTGGGCTACCACAGCCATAGCGTCGCCATCACGCCGGGCGCTGCCGCCAGCCTGGGCATCAAGCCGCTGCAACTGTGCGGACGCGAGGATCAGAAGCAAGCCCATCTCCCGGACTTGGCAGCGGGCCGCCGCATGTTTGTCTTCGGCCTGTCGGAGCCGGGGCGCGGCTCGGACGCCGCCAATCCGCAAGTCACGGCCACGCGCGTTCCCGGCGGCTGGCGCCTGAACGGCGAAAAATGCTGGTCCACCAACGCCAAATGGGCCAGCCACGTCATCGTGCACGCCATGACCCGGCCGCAGAACCCGCCCGGCCACCGCTCCACCTGCTTCATCGTGCCGATGGACGACCCCAACCTCTCGTACCACGAAATGGGCGGCAAGGAGGTGTGGCTGCAGTCCTCCACCGGCGCCCTCGCCCTGGACGGCGTCGAGGCGCCGGAGTCGGCCATGCTGGGCGAGGAGGACGAGGGCTTCCGGGTGATGGTGACGACGTTGAACGGCGGACGCCTGTTCATTGCCTCGCTGGCGCTGGCCTCATTGGCGTTCGCACTGGACGCATGTCGTGGCTACGCACAAGAGCGCCGGCAGTTCGCCGATCAGCCCATCGGGCGTTTCCAGCGCGTGCAGGACGTGCTGCTCGACATGGACATCGCCCTGGAGCAGGGCCTCACTTGGCTGATGCACTGCACTGCCCAATACGAGGCCGGCCATCTCAGCCGCGAGTCGGCGGCCAAGGTCAAGATCGAGTGCTCGCGGCGCGCCTCCGAGTTGCTGCCGCTGGCCATGGAAATCTGTGGTGGCGTCGCCTGTCTCGACGAGTTCGGGCTCATCCGCCATCAGCGCGACCTGTTCGTGTGCCGCGTTGGCGAGGGCAGCAATTTCGCCCTGAAAACGCTGGCTGCGCGGCCGTTGATGCCCGACATTCAGGGTTTGTTGTAGTAGGGAATCCGGCAGCCTTACGCAGGACGTGCTGCCACCGCCGTGCGCAGCGCCCAAGCGAGGACCGAAGGCAGCAGGTTATGTAGCTAGCAGGTACAAGGTGATGTGCCTGCGACAGGGCGCGGGCAAGGCGGGCGCTGACAGCGGAAAAGCGTAATGCCGTTGCCCAGTGGAGTGGTGGCTAGGATGGATTGAAGACAAACGGGAAAAATACCCAATGTTGGCAGCCGATATAATTCGTCGTGTTACCGATGAGACATTGATGTATTGGAAGTCGGAAGTAACGCAACCGTATTTCATTGACATAGCAAAAGGCAAGGAAATCGGGCAGAAGATGGCCGCCTTGGTAGACGAAAATACCACAGCCTTGCTAACAGATAAACACCGAACGAAGTACGAATACAATTCCAAAGGACAAAAGCGTGCCAGAAGCATGGGCGATGTATGGCTACTCGATAGGGGTATCTATCATCCAATCAATGTAAAAACAGGTGTGGTGGGATCAGAGGGTCGGCCAAATCTCGTGTCACTTAAAAAGGTGCTCTCAGCCATCATCGAACGGCAAATCGATTCCTACTACCTGCTCATGGTCAAAATGGCAATCCCGAATGATGCCAGTGACATTCAGCCATCGGTGGTTTTTACCGATATGCTGGCCTGGTTACCCTACACCACTTTCGATTCTGGAACAGGGCAGATGATGCTGAAAGCCAAAGCTTTCTTCGACGCCTATAACCCATCTACAGTTCCAGCTCGCACGCTTTCACAGAAGGTGTCAGACCTTTTATGTCTCTACGAGAAAGGTGAAAAACGCTTGCGAGATAGCCGTGACCGTGACCTAAAGAAATATCGTAACGACGGCGCTGAATTTCTTGGCAGCGATAATTGGGTGGTGACATCAGCTACACAGGAAAGCCTTTTTCTCCAATGAGCCGGGCCAAGCTCTCACGCGAGCACAAGCGGCAGCTTGGGCAATTCCTGACGCCGCCGTTTATTGCAAGGGCCATTGTTGAGCGTTTGTGTATCTCGCCAAGCGAGCGTGTCCTGGAGCCTGCATTAGGGTCGGGTGCCTTTGTATTCGCATTGCTTGATGCTCTTGGTGAACATTTGACGCCGGCGCGTCTTCTTCGTTGGGTGCAGACCCATCTGTACGGATGTGAGATCGATGTGCAAATCATGGAGCGTTTTGTCGCCGAATGGCGGGCTCGCGGGCTTGGGGTATTGCCGAAAAACATTGTGCGAGGCGACTTTTTCCGTTGGCTGCCACCTAGCTGTGATCAACGCGCAGCTCTGAACCGGCATTTATATTTTCGCTCGCCGCTTGCCTTCTTTGATTTGATTATCGGCAACCCGCCTTTTGGGGGAAGTATTGACCCCTTGATTCAGGACGAACTAGATCAGATATTTGGCACTCGCAACGGCATGAAGATAAAGAAAGAGACGTATGCTTTCTTCTTGGTGAAATGTCTTGATATGCTGAAGCTTGGCGGGCGTCTTTGTTTTATCTGTAGCGATACGGTTCTAACAATTCCTACCATGCTCGGGCTTCGTTATCTTCTACAAGAACAATGCGAAATCGAAATTTCTCGTGTTCCTGGACAATTTGAGGAAACGACGCAGAATCTTGTTCTCATTACGCTCGTGAAGCACGGGCGAAAAGCATCGCATATCCGCGTATTTGGCGACCGCGCGAAAACCAAAGATGTTGAGGTGACTCCTAACCTGAGTTGGCGTGTCAATGGTGAATATGCTCGGTATTTTGAGGGCCAGACGCTGGGTGACAAGTTTGTTGCCAGTTCAGGAATGACCACCGGCAATAATGCCTTGTTCCTTCGTAAAATCGTGAACGGCTTGATCGCGGAGCCTTACGAATTCTCATTTGCTCAAGAGCCCATCACGCTTGCAGGGGAAGTAGAGAGAGCAAGGCTTGGTAAATTGTCAGACGCACAGAGGCTGACCATCCGTGAGCGTGAACAGCGAGGAGAGATGCGGCGTATTGTTCATTGGGAACAGCGTCAAACGCCACTTGCGGTGCCTGTTCCGCATGCTGACTACCGCTTCTACAACAAGGCAACGTCTGCGGTCGTCTATGCTGCGCCTGAATGGGTTATTTTCTGGCGCGATCAGGGGGCGTATGTGTACACGTTCAAGAAGACCGGAAAATGGTATCTTCACGGAGTCGGTGGCAGACCCTACTTCGAAAAAGAAGGAATTACTTGGAGTCTGATTGCTCCGCGCCTCTACACACGCTGGCTTCCACCGGGATATATTCTTGATAGCGGTGCGCCGTGCGCCTTCCTGAAACCCGGCGTTGAGCATGACGAATTGTTTTTTGTCATGGGATGGACGTTAACAGACTTGTGTAATCGTATCTTGAAACAGGTTATCAACCACACACGCAACATCCAGAGCAAAGACTTTGAGCGCCTGCCGTATCCCGATTGGGTGCCGCCGCGATCTAAAGATGACGCCATCGCCTTTATAAAAGAACTTGTGCACAAGGCGATGACGGGAAAACGGTTTAACGCTGACCACCCATCTCTTCAATCACTCAACGAGTTTTATAAATACCAGCCTCGCCGCTTGAGGCCCGTTGTGGCATATACAACTGCTTCCGCACAAGCCAGGCTGTTCTGAAGCAAATCAAAAGCCACACACCCACCCCTTACGCGGGAGAGCCATGACGACGCGTGTCCACAACTTCAACGCCGGCCCGGCGACGCTGCCGCTGCCCGTCCTGCAGCAGGTCCAAGCTGATCTGCTCGATTTCGGCGGCACCGGCATGTCCATCCTGGAAACCAGCCACCGCGGCCCGGTGTACGACGAGATTCACCAGCAGGCTATTGCCGACCTGCTGGAGTTGTTCGGTGGCACCGACGACCACGCCATTCTGTTCATGGGCGGCGGCGCGCAGACGCAGTTCGCCTTGGTGCCGATGAACCTGCTGCCGAAGGGTGGGCACGCTGCCTATCTGGAAACCGGTGTTTGGGGTGAGGCGGCGCGCCAGGAAGCCAGCAAGATCGGCGACGCTCGCACCCTGTGGTCCAGCGCCGCCAGCGGCCACGACCGAGTTCCCGGCCCCGGCGATTACCAGGTGCCCCCGGACGCCGCCTACCTGCACTACACCAGCAACAACTCGATCATGGGCACGCAATACGCCGTTATTCCCGAAGCGGGCGAGGTGCCGCTGGTGTGCGACATGTCGTCAGACCTCCTGAGCTGCCCCATTGAGCTGAAGCGGTTCGGGCTTATCTATGGCGGCGCCCAGAAGAACATGGGGGCGGCCGGCGTCACCCTGGTGGTCATCCGGCGCGACCTGCTGGAACGTTGCCGCTCCGACCTGCCGACGATGCTGAGCTACCCCGGCATGGCCGCTACCAACTCGCTGCAGAACACGCCGCCGGTGTTCGCCATCTACATCGTCGGCTTGGTCGCCCGGCGCATGCTGGAGCAGGGCGGCATGGTGGCGGTGGCGGCCCGCAACGACGAGAAGGCCGCGCTCCTGTACGGCGCCATCGACGATGCCGGCGGCTTTTACCGCGGGCACGCGCAGCCGGGCAGCCGCTCGCGCATGAACGTCACGTTCCACCTGCCGAGCGAGGCGTTGACGGCGCGGTTCGTCAGCGAGGCCGGCGGGGAAGGGCTGCAGGGTCTGAAGGGACATCAGGCCCTCGGTGGCATTCGCGTTTCCCTCTACAACGCTGTGACCGTCGAGGCCGTGCGCGTCCTGGCGGAATTCATGGCGGCGTTCCGCAAGCGGCATGGCTGAGCGGTGCCGGGAAGGTGGGCGTGAAGGCGCGGTACCTGTCGTTCAAACCGTTTTTGCCGTGGCGGAACGTCGAGCGGCCCATCGACTGGCCGGGACAGTTCGGCTGCCAAGCTCCCCTGGAAGTGGAAATCGGCTTTGGCAACGGTGAGTTTCTGGCGCGCCGGGCACAGCAACGGCCGGAGCGGCACTTCATTGGTATCGAGCTCGAATGGGCGTCGGTGCAGCGAGCCCTGCGGCGCATTGCAAAATCCCAGGTTCCTAACGTTCGATTGTTACTGGTTGACGCCCACTTGGCGCTGCAACGCCTCTTTGAGCCGCTCGCCTTGCAGCGTGTCTACAGCCTGTTCCCGTGCCCGTGGCCGAAGGAGCGCCACGCCAAGCACCGCCTGTTCTCGCATGCCTTCCTCACGCTCCTCAACAGCCGTTTGCAGCCGGATGGCGAGGTGCTCGTCGTTACCGACCACGAGCCCTACCTGCGCTGGGTCCTGGAGCAGATTCCCGGCAGCGGCTTCGCGGGGGACTGGCGGGTCATTGCACCGCATTTTCGTACCAAGTACGAACGCAAGTGGGTGGCTGGCGGGCAGCAGGATTTTTATGAGTTGCGGCTGCAAAAGGCCGCGCACCACGAGGTGCCGCCGACCAAGGAGATAAACGTGCAGGCTCGCCGTGTGGGCCGGTTCGATCCTCAGAATTTGGATTTGCCTCCGGCTGCCAAGCTTTGTTCCGACCACCCGCCGGTGACTGTCCGCTGCCGGGATTTCCTTTACGACCCGGAGCGCCGCAAGGCCATGGTCGCGGTGCTCGTTGTCGAGGTGGACCTGACGCAGGATTTCTGGATCGAGATCGCCTGCCGCGATGATCACTGGACCATCCGTCCCGCGCGCGGCTGTGGCGTCGTGCCCACCGTCGGCGTGCAGCGTGCCGTCGATCTGATCTGGGAAGCGGCCGCCGGTCAGACATGAAGGAGACCCCCCATGCAGCCCGATCACCCATCCGGTACCCGTACCGATCTGCGGGATGGCTTTGCGGACCAGTTGCACCCGACCGTCCCCCTCGACTTGGCGAACGTTGAGAGCTTCTCGGACCTGCTCGAGGCCATGAGCCGGACCGCCTTTGGCGGGCGCAACCTCGGCGAGGCCGCCGACGTTCTGTACGACATGGTCGCCGACCCGCAATGCTTTGTGGTGGGCACCTTCTCGGGCGCCATGACCATCGCCAAGATGGGCCTGGTGCTCGCCGACATGATCGAGCACTGCATGCTCGACGCCGTGGTGTCCACCGGCGCCCTGATGGCGCACGGGTTCGTCGAAGCTTCCGGCCGTACGCATTTCAAATACGACCCCGCCATGGATGACCGCGAGTTGTATTACCGCGGCTACAACCGCGTCTACGACACCCTCGAGTTGGAGAAGAACCTCGACGATATCTTCCACCTTTTGGTACGCGTGTTGGAATCCGTCGACCCGGCTCGCACCCTGAGCAGCCACGAGATCAACCGCCTGATCGGGGCGTATCTGCTGGAGCAGGGGGCGGGACGCGGCATTCTGCAAAGCGCCTGCCAGCACCAAGTGCCGGTGTACGTGCCGGCCTTCACCGATTCCGAGCTGGGGTTGGATTTCGCGTTTTACAACCGCCAGCGGCGCGTGGCCGGCGAGCCGGCATTCAGCTTCGACCCGTTTCTGGACTTGGATGATTACGCCGATCGCCTGCGTCCCCGTGAGACGCTGGGCATTTTCACCATCGGCGGCGGCGTGCCCCGCAACTGGGCGCAGCAGGTCGGTCCGTATCTGGACTACATCCAGAAGCGCATCGGTCACGGCGGCGCCTTCCGGCGCTTCACCTACGGCGTGCGTATCTGTCCGGAGCCGGTGCACTGGGGCGGCTTGTCCGGCTGCACCTATGCGGAGGGCATTTCGTGGGGCAAGTTCGTGCCACCCAACGAAGGCGGGCGCTTCGCCGAGGTGGCGTGCGACGCCACCATCGCCTGGCCGCTGCTCGTCAAGAGCGTGCAGGAGCGCCTGGCGGCGCGTTGACAGCGTGGCGACAGAACGACTGAGCTTGCGAATCGACGCGGATCTCAAGAAGCGCCTTGAACGGGAAGCACAACGTGAGGCGTGTTCAACCTTCCGCCTCGCCGTCAGGGCGCTCGAGACGATGCTGTGGATGCGCACCTGCTACACGCACATTTTCCCTGATGGCGCACGCCGCGCCGCTGACCCCAGTATGGCAGGGCATACAGCGTCATCCGAGACAACCCGCCTGTGGGCCGTCCTGTCGAGGAGATGGAAGGCGTGCGAGAATTCTTGATCCCGCGGAACGCCATTCTCTTTCATCTACCGAGTCGAAGTATTGCGTGTCTGGGATCAGCGCGGTGACCGTTCAAGGCTTGCCTAATCGGCAGCTTCTACACGGAACGGCGCGAAAGACGTGACGGCCTCATCCCATTCCCGTGTGTCCATCCTGCTGCCGGCTTGGAACGCCGCGCAAACCCTGCCGCCCTGCCTGCGCAGCCTGCAACGTCAAAGCGAGGAACGCTGGCACTGCGTGATCGTCGATGACGGTTCGCAGGACGATACCTTGGCCCGCGCCCGCGACTTTGCCGCCCGTGACCCGCGTTTCGAGATCGTCAGTACGCCCCACCGTGGCATCGTCGCTGCCCTGAACACTGGTCTGCAGCGCTGCCGTGCCCCCCTTATCGCCCGCATGGACGCCGATGACCTGATGCACCGCCATCGTTTGGCGGCGCAGGCCCGGGCGTTGCGAGACGACCCCCGACTGGCTGCCGTCGGTTGCCACGTTCGCCTGTTTCCGCGCCGCCATCTGCGTCCCGGACGGCGTGCTTACGAGCGTTGGCTGAACAGCCTGGACTCGGCGGAGCACGTCTGGCGGGACGCCTTCATCGAGTGTCCGGTGGCGCACCCGACGCTGATGATGCGCCGCGCCGTGTTGATGGACCTCGGCTACCGCGACTGCGGCTGGCCCGAGGACTACGACCTGCTGTTGCGCGCCCTGACGCGCGGCTGGCGGATAGGCGTTGTGCCGCGGCGATTGTTGAGTTGGCGCGACGCCCCGCAACGCCTGTCCCGCACCCATCCGGCCTACGATCTGGACCGCTTCACGGCCTGCAAGACCGCCTTTCTTGCGGATTACTTTCTCGGCGACGCGGATGCCTACGTGCTGTGGGGCTACGGCAGTACCGGCAAGGCGCTGCGGCGCGCCTTGTTGCGGCACGGCAAGACACCCTCGCACGTCGTCGAGCTGCACCCTGGACGTCTGGGCAAGCGGATTCACGGCGCCCCGGTCATCCCGCCGCAAGCGCTGCCGGGCCTGCCGCGGCGACCGCTGATTGCCTCGGTGGCCGGCGAGCAGGCGAGGGGCGAGATTCGCGACGCCCTCGCACGCATGGGTTTTGTGGACGGCCTGGATTTCGTCTGCGCGGCGTGACCGTCGCCTTTGAATGCCGAATGCCTAGCACCGATTGTCGCTACAGAAGCCAGAAGCGCCGTGCTACGATAGGACTAACTGCACCGCAAGGTCCCTTGCCCTCGTCTCTCACCCGGATTCGGCATGAACATCCTGATCGCAGGTTGCGGCTACGTCGGCACTGCGCTGGCGATGCGTCTGGCCGCCGACGGGCATGGCGTGTGGGGCCTGCGGCGGCGTCCCGAAGGGTTGCCGGATACGGTTCGGCCGCTAGAGGCCGACCTGTCGGACCCCGCGACGCTGCGCGACCTGCCGCCGGGTCTGGACGTCGTGTATTACACCGCCGGGGCGGCGGACGGCTCGGAGACGGCTTACCGAACGGCGTACGTCGACGGCCCGCGCCACTTGTTGGAAGCGCTGGAGCAACAGAATCAGCGGCCGCGCCGGGTGATGTTCACGTCGAGCACCGGGGTCTACGCGCAGTGCCGCGGCGAGTGGGTGAACGAGGACTCCCCGGCCGAGCCGTCGCACGCCGGGGGGCGGCATTTGCTGGCGGGCGAGCGGCTCTTTCTGGACGGCGCCTTTCCCGCCACCGTGCTGCGTCTGGCCGGCATCTACGGGCCGGGGCGCACGCGCCTGATCGACAGCCTGCGGCAGGGGAACGCCACGTATCAGGACAGCCCGCCGGTCTACCTCAATCTCATTCACCGTGACGACTGCGTCGGCGCGTTGCGTCATCTGGCGGCCCTGGCTCGTCCGGCGTCGCTGTACGTCGGGGTCGATTACCGGCCCGTCGAGCGCGGCACGCTGCTGCGCTGGCTTTCCGGCGTGCTGGACACCCCGCCGCCCCGCCTGGTAGCAGCCTCAACGAACCGCCGCCGCAACAAGCGCTGCCGCAACGCCCGTCTGGCGGCTTCCGGCTACTCGTTCCGATACCCCACGTTTCAACACGGCTACAGCGCGATCATCGACGCGCTAACCAAGGAGAAAAAGCCCCATGTCTAAGATGACCGGTGGTCAAGCCCTGGCAAAATCGCTGCACCGCGAAGGCGTGCGCGTCATTTTCGGCCTGCCCGGCGTGCAGCTCTACCACTTGCTGGACGGCCTGTACGACGAGGCGGACATCCGCTTCATTCCGGTGCGCCACGAGCAGGCCACCACCTACATGGCGGACGGCTTCGCACGCGCCAGCGGCGGCATCGGCACGGCGCTGGTGGTGCCCGGCCCCGGCTTGCAAAACGCCTCGGCGGGCATCGGCACGGCGTATTCGGCGTCGTCGCCCATTCTGGTGGTGTCGGGGCAGATTCAGCGCGACTTCATCGGTGTGGACCGGGGCATGCTGCACGAGGTGAATGACCAGCTGGACACCATCCGGCCGGTCACCAAGTGGACGCGGCGGATTCTGACGGCGCAGGAGGTGCCGGAGGCGGTGCACGAGGCCTTCTGCCAGTTGAAGACGGGCCGGCCGCGCCCGGTGGAGATCGAGATTCCCCCGGAAACGCTGGCCGAAACTGCCGACGTCAAGCTGCTCGACCCGGCCGAGCCCGAACGGGAGGCGGCCAGCAGCGACAGCGTTCAAGCGGGCGCCGAAACGCTGAAGAGGGCCAGCAAGCCCATGATTCTGGCGGGCGGCGGCGCGATTTCGTCGCAGGCCGGCGCGGCGCTGCAACGGCTGGCGGAGTACCTGCAGGCGCCGGTCCTTACCACCAGCGAGGGCAAGGGGGCGCTGTCCGACCGCCACCCCCTGACGCTCGGCGCCCTGCGGCTGCGGCACGACCCGATTACCAGTGACTACGTCAAGCAGACGGACGTGGTGCTGGCGGTGGGCACGCGGCTGGCCAGCCCTGACATCCTCAGCGGCCAGACGGTGGTGCAGATCGACATCGATCCGGCCGAGATCGGCCGGAACTACGAGAAGACGGTGGGCTTGGTGGGGGATGCGAAGAAAACCCTGGAGGCCCTGTACGACGCGGTCAGCGGCTTGATGCCGGCGCAGTCGGGCCGCGAGCAGGAGATCGCCGCCGTCAAGCAGGCGCGCCGCACCAGCGAGCACGCCCAACAGCAGCCGCTCGCCGGGTTCGTCGACGCCATCCGCAACGCCGTGCCGGAGGATGGCATCATTATCAGCGGCATGACCCAGGTGGGGTATTACAGCCGCGCCTATTTCCCCGTCTACCAAGCTGGTACTTACCTCACTTCCTCGTATTTCGGCAACCTCGGCTATGCCTATCCCACCGCCCTCGGCGCCAAGGTTGCCTGCCCCGACAAGGCCGTGGTCGCCATTTCCGGCGACGGCGGCTTCATGTACAACGCCCAGGAAATGGCCACCGCGGTGCAGCAGAAGATCAACGCCGTCGTCATCGTCTTCAACGACAACGCCTTCGGCAACGTCCTGCGCGACCAGCGCGACCGCTTCCAGGGGCGCGTCTACGGTTCGGAGCTGCACAACCCGGATTTCATGACGCTCGCCAAGGCGTACGGCGTGCGCGGCGCCCGGGCCACCACCGCAGAGGAACTCGAAACGCAACTCCGTGAGGCGCTGGACGCGGACGTGCCAACGCTGGTCGAGGTGCCGTGCGGGCCGATGCCGTATCCGTATTGAGGGTTTTCGTTCAGGCGGCTTAAAGATTTGTGCCGTACTTGGAGAAACAATATAAACATCTCGCCGCCGCCGGCTTTGAGGGCTATCCCACGGTGTCGCGTGATCAGGCAATCGAGGCCCTACAGCAATTGGAGAAGGAGAAGATGATGTTGGTCGAAAATTCGCAAGAAAACCCATCACAGGCGCTCCCAGAACCTGGCTTTCTCCCTTACCTCTTGAAAGCCGTTCTGGTGTTCGGCGCCATCGCTGCGGCGGTCCAGTTCGTGGACAGACGCGGTGTCTGGCTGTTTTCTCTCCTGTGTTTGCTGCTCGCGATCCCGATTTTCTGCCAACGCGCTTATTTTCGAGCGATACGTCGGAGTCATTGGCTTTTGGTTTTTCGTGAAGGCGGCCGGGTACAACACCATTTGTCCGGGATCGTGTGGCGCCTCATCGTAAGCGCTCTGACAGGCTTGGCATTGGCGGTTGTGATGGTATTCCGGCTGCGTGCTCTTTCGTGGCAGGAATGGTTGACATACGCAGCGGCAATCCCTGTTTTCTGGATTGCGGCCCATGTTGCTCAGAAGTTTGCGCGCGAGGCAGACACGCGATTCCATATCTTCGTACGCGTGAAATCGGCCAGCTGGCTAGCCGTACCTGTCCTGCTTCTGATTTACGGGATGCTCATTGCCGGATTTCCGGGCTCTTCAGCCGCGGAATTCGCTCCTTGGATACATCAAGGGAATGGGGGCCGGGTCGTCAGCGCAACCGTTGGCGAGCTCGACGCGCTCCATGAAGGATGGCGCGCGTTGGAGGCATTCGTTCTCGGTCGGATATCCGACCTCGGAGAGTGGGGATGGGCGGCCGCGGTCATGATTTTCGTTGTGGGCAATGCCGCCTTCTTTTACGGCTGCGCATCCACGCTTGCCGGACTTTTCATCCCACAGACCGAACTGTCGCGTGCCTTTCGTCAAGTGACAACAGGTGCCGAACCGACGACGCCTACCTTGGCCGGGGTAGCCATTGGCTCGGCTCTCTTCACGATTTTCGCGTGTTTCCTTTATTTTCCAGGCGCCGCGATGCTCGAGGCGAGTCTGATGCAACTGCCACCAGAGCGCCGTCCCATGCACCAAGTCAGAAAATTGGTTGCAGAGGTAAAAGCGAGTCTGCAACCGCATCCGGTGCAAGTGGAACGACTTTCAATTCCGCCACTGCATCAGGCTGAAGAAATAGCGCCAGCGGTCGAAGTAAATCCGGGCCTGTTGGCTCCAGAACGGCTTCCTCGGCAGCCCAAAATCGTTGTGGAGAAAATCGGCAGCCAGTTCTATCGCGTGGGGACAATTAAGGAAGTCAATGAGGCCCGACGGAGTTTTTTGTCTTCCCGACTGAAAGACCTGGACGTCCTCACACGGGAGATTAATCGCGCATTCGATCTTATGGAGGACAACATCGACGTTTTTCTGGATTGGTATTACAGCCTTCCAGCAGAATACGTCCGCTTGACAAAAATTCTCACAGGCTCTTTTGAGGGGTATTTGACTGAAAACTTTTCCGCCATTCTCAACGAGGGAGCGCCATTCGAGGAATTTGAAAAGATGTTTTTGGCCCTTCTCGAGTCGGACCCTGCGCTGAGAAGGGCGTATCAGGAAACCATCGAGGGAATTCTTTCCGGGAATTCCCTTACGACTGATGATCCAGGTCGGGTGGTAGTTACAGACGAAGATGACCCAGATGCGATTTTTTCCTACAAAAATGTGATTTCTTCGGCCCATACTCGACTCAGGGCGAGCGGTTTTTTTGCTAGCGTCGCAGGTACTTCAAGTGCCGCAGTGGGTATGAAGGTTACTGGCGCAGCGAGTAAGAAAGCCGCTGCCTTGGTGGGCAAAAAGCTTACTACTGGGGTCGCGAAAGCAGTAGCGGAAGAACTGGCAGCCGAGAGTGCTTTCAAAGCGGCGGCTAAGGTGGCGGCCAAAGTGACGGCCAAGGCAGCTACCGCCAAAGCCGCGTCTGGCGTTGGCGCGGTCGTCGGTGGGATTGTCGGTTCAATTGTTCCGATTGCAGGAACCACTGCAGGGGCTGTCGCTGGCGGCGTAATCGTCGGTTTGGCCTTTGGCGTAGGCGTGGATGCCCTGCTACTTGAACTCGACGAATCCATGAATCGAAGCGAGTTTCGGGCCGACCTGGTCGAGGAATTGAATCTGAAGCGTCAAAGAATGCTTGACGCGATTGCGCCAAGCACGGGAGGAGCAGTAGGACTGCCCGGGTAGTTGGTTTGAGCAGGTCATTGGTTCGTGTTTCGAGATACCGCGGGGCCGATGCCGTATCGGTATTGATGGGTCTCTTTCGTTGCTGCATGCGAAAAAAGTCCATACCTGCCTGAGTCCACCCTGCGGACACGTCTTGCTCACGGCTTCAAGCAAGCAGAAGGTCCAACGGCTTTGGTTCGGACGTCGGCTCTGTCTATCGGCGTTGACGCTGTTGTGCGGTCCCTTGCGAAAGGCTTTGCCATGTCACGGTCCACGCTTATAACGGCTGGCATCGACTACCCGGATTCGGACGGTCAGCCCATGGCGGAAACGGATTTCCAACGCGACGTCATGACCTATGCCATCGAGACGCTGAAGATACATTTCCGGGAGCGCGAGGCCGTCTATGTTTCGGGCGACCTCTTCATCTACTACGAAGAGGGCAACCGGGCGGCCGCCCTCACCCCGGACGTTTTCGTGGTGTTCGGTGTTCCCAATCACCCACGTCGCACCTACAGTTATGGCAGGAGGGCAGGGCGCCGGACTTCGTGATAGAAGTGACCTCGGTTGGCACTCGCGAGGACGATCAGGGGCGAAAACGCGAGTTGTACACGCGCCTGGGAATAACGGGATACTGGCAATTTGACCCGACCGGCGATTATCTCGATCCGCCCCTGCAAGGCTTCGTGCTGTCGGGCGGCCGGTATGGCAGGGCACTCGTCCTGGAGCGGGTGGGCGCCGTTTGGAGTGCGTACAGCCCGGCACTCGGGCTGAATCTGCGTCTCGATGGCGGCGTATTGCGGTTGCACGTCCGCTGACGGATGACTACCTCTTGACGCCCCTGGAAGAAAACAGGGCGCGTCGGGAAGCCGAGGGTCGCTTTCGGGAATCCGAACAGGCCCGTCGGGAAGCGGAAGCACGACTGGCCGAAGTGGAAGCCCGCCTGCGAGCTTTGCAACCGTCGAGACCTCGGGGACGGCCGGGTCCATCGGCAAAGTGAGTCGTGAGTCTGGGCCAGCGTCGGGAGCAAATCGACATGGAGCCGGCCGAGGTCGGCCGCAACTACAAGAAGACGGTCGGGATGGACGGGGATGCCAAGAAGACCCCGGAGATCCTGTACGATACGGTCAGCAGTTTGATGCCGGCGCGGTCGGGCCGCACCAGCGAGCACGCCCAACAGCAGCCGCTGGCCGGGTTCGTCGGCGCCATCCGTAACGCCGTGCCGGACGACGGTATCCTCATTAGCGGCATGACGCAGGTGCGGACCGATGCCGTATCCGTATTGAGGGGTTTTTTCCAGAGGATATCCATTATGTTTCTGATTTCAGTCCGCAATCATTCAAATCGGTGGCCGTTCGTTCTCGCTCTCATCCTTCTTTCAGGTTTGGGCGGCTGTGACAGGTTCGGAAATGAGGCAGACCAATCGGATCCCGCCTACCAGCAGCAACTTGAAGCCCTCTCCGCTCGGCTTGGCTCACTAGAAAGCGCCATTCAGCAACAGGCGACCATCTTGCGCCAGATACTTGATCACGTTTCACCGCCCCAGCTATCCCCCGAGTGGCAGAATCGCCTCAAGCAACTCGAAAGTCAGGTGGGAAACGTTGACCAGTGGCCAAAGGACGCTGGCGAAGCCGAGCAGTTCTTCGACCAAACATCCGAACTTGTTACCGGGCTGCCGGCTTGGGCCGAAGCCCAATATCTCCCGCGGCTCTCCTTGGTCCGCTGGTCGGCGATGGCATTCACCCAGCTCAATCATTCAACGGATACCAGCCAGTCACTCGACCAACTCGCCGACGAGATGCGCGACCTGGCCGACGTTAAGCCGCAGGGCGGCTCTGAGGCTTTGGTTCAGCGACTGCGGGAGAAGGCCGTAGAACTTGCTGGCAGGGTCACCAATCGGCGGGTTACAGAGGCTATCAGGGAGGCACAACAATACTTGAGAGGTGGCTCGGACCTCGCGCCGGACATCGTCAACGTCTACGAATTTCTAGGGTTGTACGAAAAGGATCACGATCTCGTTGGTGTCCATGTCAACATCGCGCGCCTGCGGAAAGAGGTGTACAAGGAAATGATGCGGCGCCAGGCCGGTGAGCAGGCAGCCGTCCTGCGCGCCCAATGGCAGAACGTAGGGAAATTGGCGCACCATCAACCTCAGTATGAAGTGTCCGTGAGGATGCTGCTTCAACAGGTCGTATCGGCCCACGCGGTCTTGATTCTGGAGGGTATCGCGACAACGGCCTATGACGAGTTGGAAAACGAGATGCGCCGCGCTGTCGAGACGATTGAATCCAAAGCTGCGGAACGTGCCGAGAAGCGTCAGGCCCAGGCTATGCGGTCCTATCAGCGGTGGGCGCTTTCAAACATCAAGGCGTTTGAGGCCGCATTTCAGGCGATCTCTCATAAGGCGGCCGAGGCCGCGTCGATACTGCGACGCGACGATGGCGGGTGGCGCGACGCCTATCAAGAAGTGCGGCAGGCCATGATCGTCCATCTCCTGCCTATCAATCTCGCGTTGCTGGATTTGCCCGTTCAGGAACGCTATCATCAGGCATTTCAAACAGGGTGGAAGAAGTTGGACGGGCGGGCGGATCAGACTGCCGTAGCGCAAGCTTCGGCTCTGACCGTGAAGAAATCACTGCGGGTATTTCTGGAGGATTGATCATGAGATGCCGTCAGATTCTGGGCATGATCGTCTTATTGCTGTCTGTGTTCGTTGCGGTGAACCCCAATGTCGTGTCGGCCCGTTCCGCTGTTCTGTCTCTGGACATCCCTCTGACGCCGCGGGAACAGGCTGCAAGGCTTTCGCGGCTAGCGAGTCCGGATGTCGCGCGCAAGCTCTATCCGTCTGCGGTGGAAACGGCCAAACCGCCCAGACCGCTTCCCTATTATCAGCGCGACTACCGACTTGCGTGGATTAACGCTCCCGAGCATCGGACAAAGCTAGCGGAGAAAATTGGTGAACAGGGTCGCGCCAGGTATGCCGCGGAGCATGGTTTGACAAAGCTACTCGGGTCAAGGAATCGCGGCATCCGTCAGGGGCCGGATTCCGTGTACTGGAATTCCCGCTCAGGGCGTCTCCTTGTGCTGGAATCGAAAGGAGGCACTGCCCGTCTCAAGACGCACTACGGCCTCCAACAAGGCACGAATCAATCTACTCTTCAGTCGGCCAAGAATGTTTTGACAACATACTCGAAGTCCGCAAGCCGAAACATGAAAGTTCAGGCGGCCCGCGTTATTTTGGCTGCCAAGAGGGGGCAACTCGATACAGGCGTGGTCAGGACTCCGCATGTATTGGGCAAGCCGAATGCTCCGGAATTGGTTAGGCCGCCGGACTCCACCGATGTGGCACGTGAGGCCCGCAGGGCCATACGAGAGATTGAGAAGTCTCCCGAGATGAGGGATATTTTCCGAGAAGCGAAACGGAACCATTTGCAGGACAGATTGAAATACCGAGCGACTCAAGGCTTGACGGTCATAGGATTTGCCAGTGCTTTGGGATTGGGTTGGGATGCGTATCAGCAGTCTCGGGCTGCTTGGTCGATGTTCGACGACCCTACCCTGAAAGGAAGCGTTCTGCCCTATATGCAAACAGGCATGGCGTTTGGCAGAGCGGCACAGGCGACGACCTTGGGCGTTGGTTCAGCTGCGCAACGGGAAATTTTGAAGTTGTCCGCAAAAAGGGGGGCTGGCTGGGTTGCCGGCAGAGCGTTTCTGCCCGTCGCGCTCGGTGTGGAGGGCTTACAGTTAGCCACGGCATATCACGAATACGGTTTGGGCCGCATCAGTCAACGTGAGTTCTACCGGCGTAGCGCCGGACCGGCAATCATGGCTGTGTTCACGGTGGGCGGTTCTACGGTTGGCGGGATTATTGGATTTCAAGCCGGTGGCGCTGGTGCAATCCCGGGTGCCATGGCTGGCGCCACTATCGGTGCGGTCGCAGCTATACCCATTCAATTTGCCACTGATTATATGGTGGGCTGGTACTATCGGGAGTTCGATGAACAGCAGCGCCGAGTCGTGAATTCGGCAGTTGAAACGTTCTACGGCATTGAGACCCATGACCAAGTTGTTGAACACTGACGCTTGGAGACGTTCCACGGCAGAATAGGTATGGGGAATTTCAAGACACTTTCAGTCAATCGGCTCCCACCGTTCTAATGGGCAAGCCTGTTGTTGTCGGAACGTGTATTACCGTAGAGTTGATCCTGGAAAAACGATCTGCTGGCGAGACGGTTGAGCAAGTGCTGGAAGCTCATCCCCGCCTGACTACGGGTGGAATTTACGCGGCCTTGCGTTTTGCAGCCGATGTGTTGCGGGCCGAGGTCGTTTACCCGACTGCCGGACAAGATGCGTGAATCTCCCGCTTGGCGGGATTGTCTCGTGAAGCAAAGTGGCTTTATACAAAAAGTCGATTTTGCACAGCAAGTCGGGGGGCTGCAAAAAAGGTCGGTTGGGTCGTCTTGGGCCCAATTCAGGGTGCGTCTGCGGTCTGAAGTTGTTGTTCGACGGTGTCGAGTCGCATGTCGTTTCGGGTGATGCGGTCGCTGAGCCTGCGGACTTCGGAGACTTCATCGGTAAGGCGGTCAAGGCGCTTGTCCTGGGCGTCGAAGCGCTGGTTAATGTATTTGTTCTGGGCGTCGAAGCGTTGGTTCATATCGGCTTCGAGGTCGTCGATGCGTTTATCCTGGGCGTCGAAGCGCTGATTGACGGCATCGAAGCGCTGGTTAATGTATTTATCCTGAGCGTCGAAGCGTTGGTTCATGTCGGTCCTGATATCGTTCAGGCGGTGGTGGATGGCGTTGTTGGACGTGAGGATAACGGTAAGGATGGTTGCAAGGGCAATGAGTGCGGTGCCGTTGTCTTTCAACCAATTCCACATGGTAGTGGGTCTCCTTTGGGCAGCGGACTTGCGGGATTGTATCACAGGTCGAGGACATTCCGGCTTGGCTGGTGCCTGGCAGGTCGAGCTTTGACGTGGAAGCTGGTAGCCAAGGGGGTTTTTGTGCAAAGCCAAGCAAAGGCAAACACCGTGTGGTTTGTATTTGTCGACTGAGGCGACGGCCTGCTTCGGTGCTGTCAAGCCATCGTCGCCACGGCTTCCTCGGACTTTCTGACCAGATATTCCCGCAAGCCTTTCAGAAGCGGCGCCCCGTCACCCGGCGAACCGGCCAGAAGGGCGTCCGTCTCCCGCAGCGCCTGGGGCAGGGTGCGCCAAGGGACCGTATCTTCGGCTGCCATGAGGCGCTTGGCGACGTCGGCCTCATAGCGGCTGCGGTCGCGCGCCGGCATCGCCTCCGGGGTCTCGCTGTAGAGCAGCCGCTCGCCCAGCACCTTCAGCCGTGCGTCGTCCAAGCGGTCGAGAAGACCGGCGCGGCCCGACCAGGCCGCCTTGTGAAACGCCGCCATGACCGCCTGATCCTCATGGCCGGTGAAGCTGTCGTAGATCTGCTCTTCGACGTGCATGGAGGGTTCTTGCGCCTCGCGGGCGCCGATCATGGCCGCGATGAGGCGTTGCGCGAACCCTTCGTTGCCACGAATCCAGGCCGCGCGGCGCCTGAGATCGTCGATACCGGGCATCCGCACGCGTACCTGGGCGGAAACGTCCTCATAGGGCAGGATGCAGGGGCCGGCGTTGGCGCGCAGGCGCCGCACTGGCTTGGGGCTTCCAGCGAGGCGTGCGCTCAGGTCGGCGTCGGCAAGTGCGGCGAACGCCTCGGGATCGTTGGACAGGTCGAACACGAACACTTCCGAGTCGTAATCGGGATTCCGTCCCAAGGCCGTGACCATCCAGGAATAAGCCCTGCCAAAAAAGACGTCGGTGAACGAGAAAAACTCGTTCGCCTCGACAAAATCCAGCACCGCTGCCTTTGGCGCGAAACGTACGAAGTTCGACCAATAGTCCCCGGCCCGCTCGCTCAGGAGGCGGCAGAGGTGGAGGGTCGCCTCCGTATCTCCCATTGCATCGTGGGCGGTGTCGTGGGGGAAACCGTTGAGCGGCGCAAGTCGGGCGAGGCTGAAGGTCGGCTGGTTCCGGGCGTTGACCGGTACGGAGAGAATACCCGGCGCGAAGAAGTTGGCCGCCTGGAGGATCGGCAAGCTGTCCAGGCGGCAATTACCGTTCGTGTTGGTCAGGTACGGGTCGTGCAGGGTTTTGTAGAACGCTTGGCGCAGCAGGGTTTCGTCGAACCGCATCGAGTTGTGGCCGACGAAGACGGCAGGCGACCACGCCTCCAGTCTGGCCTTGATGGCCCGCACCATTTCGTAATGGCTCGGCAGGGCGGGGGCCGTGAGCCGTTCGACGCCGAGGCCGTTGGTCAGCAGGGCTGCGGGCGACGGCACGACGTGCGGCAACAGCCGGCAACGGATTTCAAACCGCTCCAACTCCCGCAACTCGTGATCCGTCTTGATCGCACCGAACTGGAGGATTTGATCGAAGCAGGTGTCCGTTCCGGTGGTTTCGGTGTCGTAAAAGACGAAGCTCATGCAAGGGTCTCCGTGGTAGTTGTCAGGCGAACAGATATCCGAGCCGGAACTGCATGGCGGACAGGCTGACCCGGAAGCGCCTGGCCAGCGCGCTGACCGTGGCGTCGTCGTCGATATCGAAAGGTGCGTTGCCAAGGGCTTCGGTCAGAAGAAATTCCGGCATCAGCAGCTCTGCCGCGAACAGGTTGGCCTCGATCTCCATCTCATCCACGCCTGCCGCCGAAACGGAATCGCGCATCAGCATTGGAAACGCCTTGTCAACGTGCACCTCTTGGGTGACCCGGTCGCGGTGCAGGAGCAGATGGCCGCATTCGTGGGCGATCGTAAAGCGCTGGCGGTTGGGATGATGGATCGCGTTGACGCCGATGATCGGCGTTTCATCCTTCACGTACACCATGCCTGAAAGCTCTTGGTCCAGCGGGGAAAAGCGCAACTGGACGGAGAGCCCCTTGACAACGCGTTCGACCGGGACGGGCGGGGCCGTGACCTGATTGTCCTGGAGCAGGGCGCGCGCCCGGCGCAAGATCACCCGTCGTTTTCGCTCGTTCATCCCTCGCTCCCGGTGTTGTCCGGATTGCTGCTGCTCAGGACGTCGCTTAGCAGGCGCAGGACTTCCAGCCGCTGTTTGTCCGTAAGCCCTTCCTTGGGAAGCGGCAACTCGGATAGCTCCTCGTCGTGAGGCGTCGAGGCCGCCAGCGGCAGGAGGACGGCCGGCGAATCCAGGTCCAGGGCCTCGGCGATGGTGTAAAGGTGGTGCAGCCGCGCCTTTTGCCGCCCGGCTTCGATATTGGCCAGCGAGGCCCTTGACATGCCGATTTCAGCCGCCATCTGCTCCTGGGTCCGGTGGGCTCCCTCACGGTAGCGCCTGATGTTCCGGCCCACTTCCTTGTAAATGTCATCAGACTCCATAGCGGCTTCATATATGAGGAAACAACGGTTGTGTCAATCCTGCAAACCGCTTTGTTTTTATAACAAACACTATATTCGTTGCAATAACAAACACGACTCTTTATACTGTCCTCCCTTATCGTAACCCTCATTTATCCGGCACCAAGGAGGACGCCATGCTGACCACCTACGAACAACGCCTGATTGCCTTCTACCTCTCAAACGCCGCCGCACGCTTGCACCTCCATGACCCGGAGGCGTCGGAGTTGGCCGATTGGCTGGCCCGCCGGGAGAACCGCGCCGCCTTCGGGGGCAGCAGGAGACGGCCGCACGTGGCCTGGGCGGAGGCGGACTTTGGGGAGCGGATGTCGGCGCGGAAATGGCGCGCCGTCCAGGAAACGTTGCGCAACGAGTATACGGCGTTGAAGCGGACACGCGGCGACCACACGGCGCAGCGACTTCGGCGCCTCGGCAGGACGGTCGGCCTGACGCCGACGGACGCCGACATCCTGGAACTCCTGCTGCGTTATCAGACACAGCCGGTCATCGAGGCGATGATCGACGACATCTTCGGGCATTCCAGAAGAATGCGCCCCCTCAACCTCAAAGGGTCGACACTGCCCGCGTTGCTCGGCAAATCGACGTACACGATCCAGGCCCGCTTCGGCGGCGATGCGCCGCTCGTTCGCTCGGGGCTGGTGCACGTCGACCGAGAGGGCGACCCCGAGGTCGTCAGGCGCCTGCACCGGCTCGCCACCGTTCCCCGCAACGACAGCCGCGACGTAAACCGCCTGCTGCTCGACGCCGCCTCCACCAGCGAGCTCGAATGGCGCGACTTCGATCATGTCGCCGGTCACCGTGACCATCTTGAGAGCGTCCTGAAAGGCGCCCTGGAGAGCGGCGAGCCGGGCGTGAACGTCCTGCTGTACGGGCCGCCGGGCACCGGCAAGACCGAGTTCTGCAAGGTCCTGGCCGCACGCCTGGGCGTCGCGCTCTACAGCGTCGGCGAAGCGGACGAGGAGGGCGCCGAGCCGATGCGCGACGAGCGGCTCAAGGAACTCCGGCTTGCCCAGCGCCTGCTCGCCCGGGAACGCCGCTCGCTGCTCCTCTTCGACGAGATGGAAGACCTGCTCGCCGACCCCTTTCCGGCTTTGCCGCTATTTGGTCACTCCTATGCTTCCGGTTTCCGTGGCTCCAAGGTGTACATGCACCGGCTGCTGGAGGAGGCGCCGGCGCCCACCCTGTGGACCATGAACGACGCCCGGCAGGTCAGCCGCACCCTCCTGCGCCGCATGATGTTTGCCCTGGAACTGCGCCTGCCGTCGCCCGCCGTCAGGCAACGCATCTGGGAGCGCCAACTCAGGATGAATGGCATTGCGGCCGGGGCGCACGAGGCACGCGAGCTGGCCGTGGATTTCGAGGCCACCCCCGGCGTAGCGGCCGGGGTCACGGCCGCCGCCCGGCTTGCCGGCGGTGACGTTGACGCCGTGCGCCGCGGCGTGCGCAGCCTGTCCCGCGTATTGGCCTGCGACAAGCCGCCGCAAGCAACACCGGCTCGTTTCGACCTCGCGCTCGTCCATGCCGATACCGACCCGGCCGCACTCGCCGACGATCTGGCGAACAGCGGCGAACGGCGCATCTCCCTGCGCCTGCAGGGGCCGCCGGGAACGGGCAAGAGCGCTTTTGTGCGCTACCTTGCCGAGCGCCTCGGCCTGGAGATCCTGCAGAAGCGGGCGTCCGACCTGCTGTCGAAGTGGATGGGAGAGACGGAGCAGCTGATCGCCGCGGCGTTCGCCGAGGCGCGCGACACCGGCGCCTTCCTGGTCTTCGACGAAGCCGACTCGCTGCTCGCCGACCGGCGCTTTGCCGAGCGGACGTGGGAAGTCTCGCAGGTGAACGAGATGCTGACCTGGATGGAGAGCCACCCGCTGCCCTTCGCCTGCACGACCAACCTTGCGGATCACCTCGACCCGGCGACGTGGCGGCGCTTCGTCTTCAAGATCGCGCTCGATTACCTGGCGCCCGCGCAGGCTATCATTGCCTTCCGCCGCTACTTCGCGCTCGAACCCCCGGCGCCGGTGGCCTCCCTCACCACCCTGACGCCCGGAGACTTCGCGGTGGTGCGCCGCAAGGCCGGGGTGCAGGGGCAGCTGGATGACCCTGAGGCGCTCGCGGCCATGCTGCGCGCCGAGTGCGACGCCAAGCGGGAAGGAACGCGGGGCATCGGCTTTCGCGCCGCGGTGGCGTGCGCATCCTGATTGACTAACCCCATTTCGGGGTGATTCTCCGTCACCGGAAAGTCGAAGGAAGATACCCGTGGTGAAAGCAGGAACCAAGCCAAGCCTCAAGACCGGCAACCCGTCGCGCGCCGAGGAACTGGGCGCGCGTCAGGCGCCATGACGAAATATCTGATTGACGGGTCACCCCGGCGGAAACCGGAATCCCAGGGTTATTCCAGAGACAAGGAGCCTTGCCGGGGCTGAAACCGGGAACGCTGGATTCTGGGTCAAGCCCGGCCGGAATGACCAATTTGGGACACGTCACGGGCTCGCTCTACAGGAATCATCAACAGACGTACATCCGCAAAGGAGAAGGAAATGCTGATGGAACTTCAAGATCGTTGCCGCGGCGCCATGGTGGGTCTCGCGGTCGGCAACCTGCTCGGCCTTCCGTATGAGGGCTGGGGCTGGGAGAAAATCCGCCGCCGTTGGCCCGGCGGTATCCGCGAGATCGAAGTGGAGCCGGGCTACCCCGATGATGACGACCTCGCGCAGGCCGTCATTCTGGCCGAGGCGTGTGTCGGAGTAGAGACCCTGGACGTCGCTGCCCTCGCCCGGCGGTTCTGGGTCTGGGGTGAGGAAAATGGCCTCGGCATAGGCAACGCAACGTACGAGACGCTGAGACGCTACGGCGGCAGACCACCCAGGGGTTACCTCAACCGTAACCTGCTTGAGCCCCAGCATGGCGGTGGGGAGTTATCGAATTTCCAGGCACGCGAGCCCGTTGGCCTGCCGGCTCTGGAAGCCTCGCGCGCCGCCTGGGAAGCGTCCGGCGGGAAGGCGGCCGGCAATGGCGCGGTCATGCGCTGCGCGCCCGTGGCCATTCGCTGGCGGCAGGACGACGCGGCGCTGGTTCGCAACACCGCGGCGAGTGCCGCGGTCACCCACTGGAACCCCCGCTGTGTCTGGTCCGCGGTGTTCGTGAACCTGGCCGTCGCCTCGCTCTTGCGGGAATCGCCGGGTGGTGAACTGCGTCTCGTTGAGCGCGCCGAGCGGGTCAGAGAAGCGCTGGGCAGCGCCCTGGCGCCGTTCGGCATCGACGCCACCGTGCCGACAGCGGTTATGGAGGCGCTGGACGCCGCGGACGTGACGGAGCCAAAGGACCTCGCCCTCGATGGCCGGGATATGGGCTATACCCTCAAGGCCATGCAGGTGGCCCTGTGGTGCGCGCGCCGGGCCGCGGACTTTGAAGAGGCCTTGGTCGCCGTCGTTAGTGCCGGCGGTGATACGGACACCAACGGCGCGGTGGCGGGCGCGGTGCTCGGCGCGCGGTTCGGACTTGGCGCGGTGCCGGAGCGTTGGCGCACCAGGGTTACCGAGTTGCGGGCGGGCCGGGAAGCGATGGAGGTCTGGGCCGACCGCCTCATGGCGTAGCAGTTGCATTTGATTGCCGGCTGGCCTTACCGGTGAACATAGTTTCAAAGGAAAAGTAGTGTATCAGTTTGAAATCCGCCGACTCGTTCATGTTTCCAGATCAGACCCTCACCCTGTGGGACAAGGTCAGAGTGAGGAGAAAATTCAAACTGATACACTACCGACGATGTGGATCAAGCCGATGGCGGAGCCTAAAATGCGCAGTTGAGACAATGCTCGTTTGCGGCGACGTGGCAAGAAATAAGGAGACATTTTCCTGACTTCGTTTTCTGCAGTGCCTTGACCTGACCTACTCCCCGGCCTCGACCCAAAGTGCCACTGATCTCCGCCGGTTTCTATTATCGGATTATGCTTATGGCTAACCCGACTTACTTGAAGTTGCCAGGCCACGCATCATTCCATCCGACCCGGAAATGCTCGAGATCGCTTTCGGATCATGACGGCTTACGTATTGAGTCTGGGTCACTGCGGCGAACGCCGGAGTCCGGAAGGTTCATCTGCAAGAAACCTCTGGATTCCGGGTCAAGCCCGGAATGACAGATCTGGAGATGGCGATTCCCACAGCCGTCGCGTTACGGCTTGTCGCCTTGCCGCCAGAAGAGGATGGCCGAGACGACCATGAGGACGATGACGGCAGGCACGAAGAGGTCCCAGATGATGGGTCGGGGGTCGAAGCGTTCCGAGAACTTGAGCACGTAGTTATGCAGGTAGACGACACCAACGTAACCACTGAACATGATGAAGATATCCACCGGAAGCGGACGTATCTCCGATCGCGCGCCGTGGGTCTGGACCGAGGTGCGAATGTTGAGGGCGACCACCACGGCAATGATGAGCAGCGTGATCGGGTCGACGACGTAGTCCCACAGCGGCTGGACGCCATCGGGGTTTAGCGGGAAGTAGGTGTTGAAGAAGAGAAGGGTGACCGCGTCAAGCAGGCAGAGCAGAGAGACGAACCTGAATGGAATTGACATCGGAAATACTCCCGCTTTACGGCTCGGATTGTGAGCCGTGGAAGCCGCCAATGAGAAACTGTTCGGGCGTGGTATCGGTGGCGTCGCGGCGGCCGCTCAACACGCCGCCGATTTCCTCTGCCGCCGGACCGTAGAACTCACCGAGGATTTTGCCCGAGAAGCCGCGAATGGTGTCGCCGGGCGCGGCGTCCCCATTGGGGTCGTTGCCGACCCAGTCGGCGGCAAATCGGGCTTCGTCGATTGGGGTGCTTGCGATGTCGATCACGTTGCCGTCTGCCAGCGGTTGGTATGCCGTGATGCCAGGGGGGCGAGTGAGGAGCTCGTCGATTTGTCCGGCGATCTCTCCGTCGTCCAGATTCGCTTCCAGATGCAGCGTGCCGTGAAGCCATGTCTGCGTGTTCCAGTTCGGACTGTCCGCGTTCCATATTTCAGCCTGCACGCGTGCCTCAAAGGTGGCGCGGCCCGATAAATTCTCGGGCGGGGTTCGCACGCCATAGGTTGCGTAGCCCCGGCGCTGCTTGAAGGCTGTGCTGCCGGCTGACCAGCCATTGACGTCAAAGTAATCGTACATGGAGGAACCGTCAGTGAGGTTGGCCGTGGACGGATCGTCCGGGTCCGCTCTGAAGGATCCGGTCCAGGAAAAAAGCGTATACGGGGTCAAATTGTCTTCCGACGCTCCCAAAAAAATATCCCGTGCATTGATTTCTTCTGCTCGGAAATGAACCGCCGACTCCCGTCCGGCCATCACGAAGGTCACGCGAAAGCCGCCCGCTCCGTCGCTGGAAACGGCTTTCACGTAGGCAGCGCCCAATTCTGGGTGTACCGCGCCGTAATTCGCGCTGAGGAACTCCCGGCGGATCGCCGCCGACAGGGTTGAAAAGACCGTCTCACCGCCGGGGAGAAGGTTCGCCAGTGTATCGTCGGCGCTCGCTGCGTACACCGAGGGTTGCAGGCTGCGGGCCAGCCCGCCCTCGATTCCCGCCAATTGCTGGTTGTCCAGTCGCTGTTGCTCCTTACGCGCCTCCAACTGGCGTTCCGTCAAGCCATCAGAGATCGAACACCCGAGCGTCGCTGCTGAGAGAACGACGACCGAACACACCACCATAACGTTCCGGGTCAGGACTGGCATCATCGGAGAGTGTCCTTGTGTTTGAGGCGGGTTCCAAGATCCTGTTCTGAATCGGCACAACGCCGCAGCGCCGCGGTTGCCGCGTCGTCCACGCAGCCGTCGGCGTCGAGCGCGACGCCATAACGGGTGCGGGCCGAGGAAACGGAGACGATGCCGTTGCGCACGTCTTCGGCGACTCGCTCGGCGGGGCGGTCGTGCGGGTGGCCGAAGCCGCCGCCACCGGCCATTTCGAGGCGCAGACGGCCGTGCGGCGGGATGGTCTGCTGGCCCTTGGGGCGCAGGGCGGCGCCGGAAGCCAGGGTGACCCGTCCGGTGGCGCCGTCGCCGCCGTCGTTGCGGCCGCGCGGGGCGTTGTCGACGCGCTCGAACATGGCGAGCACGTCGAACGGCATGCCGTCGGCGCCGCCGATTTCGATGACCTGCCCGAGGCCGCCGCGCTGCGCGCCAGCGCCGCCGGAATCTTCCCGGAACTCCTTACGCCAGAAGATCACCGGGGTGATCGCCTCGTTGGCCTCGACCGGCATGCCGCGCACGCCGCTCGGAAAGGCCGTCGCGCTCATGCCGTCCTTGCGCGGCCGGGCGCCGCTGCCGCCGCTGTTGAAGTGCAGCATCTCGAACGCCGGGCGCTCGCCGGTATAGCCGTGGCCGGGGGACACCGACGACCCGCCGCGCAACTGGATGTTCCACAGCGACGCCGAGCCCTCGGCCTGCACGCCGCCGGGCAGCACCTGGTGCAGGCAGCCGAGCACGGTATCCGGCAGCAGGTGCCCGATGATGTGCCGCGCCGCCACCGCGCACGGGCGCGGCGCGTTGAGGATGCAGCCCTCCGGGGCCGAGAAGGTGATCGGCAGCAGCGAGCCGTAGTTGTTCGGAATGTCCGGCGCCACCGCGCACTTGACCCCGAAGCAGGTGTACGCCTTGGTGTAGTTGAGCACCACGTTGATGCCGTGACTGCTCACCGGCGAGGTGCCGGCGTAGTCCACGTGGATGCCGCCGTTGCCCACCGTCAAGGCGGCGCGCAGCGTCACCGGCTCGTCGTAGCCGTCCATGGTCAACTCGTTGCAATAGGTTCCCGGCTTGATGGCGCGGATGCGCTCGATGGTCGCCTGGCGCGAGTTCTCGAAAATGAACTCCGCCAGATCGTCGAGCTGCTCGATGTCGAACTCCGCCATCATGCTCTGCAGGCGATGGGCGCCGGTGTCGTTGGCAGCGGCGAAAGAGAAGATGTCGCCGACCACCTGCTGCGGCTCGCGCACGTTGGCGCGGATGAGGTCGAGCAGGGTGGCGTTCGGTGCGCCGCGCCGAAACAGGTGCAGGATGGGAATGGTGACGCCTTCCTCGAACACTTGGCGGGCGTCCGGCCCGAAGCCGCGCCCGCCGATGTCCACCACGTGGCAGGTGTTGGCGAACAGCCCGACCAGCCGGTCGCGGTAGAAAGTCGGCGTCACCACCGTGATGTCGTGCAGGTGGCCGGAGGTGAACCACGGGTCGTTGGTGATGAACACGTCGCCGGGTTCCATGGTGTCCACCGGGTGCTTGGCGATGAAATGCCCCACGCCCTCGGCCATGGAGTTGATGTGCCCCGGCGTGCCGGTGACGGCCTGCGCCAGCATGCGGCCCTGGCGGTCGAACACCCCGGCGGCGAGGTCGCCGGCTTCCCGCACGCTGGTGGAAAAAGCGGTGCGCACCAGCGTCTGCGCCTGCTCTTCGACGACCGAGATCAGGCGGTTCCACATGATGTGCTGGTGGATGGTCGATAGCGAGGCGGTGTTGCTCATGGTTTGGTTCCTTATCAACTGCCAGCCTTTACCAGGGTGCACGGCTCAAGCCGGGCCAGGCATTCCAACACATCGGGCATCAAGGGCCGAAGCGCCCCGTAGGTGTTGTTCCGTGCGCTCAGCACCACAATAGCCAGCGGCAAGGCACTGAGCTTCTGCTGATACTCGATATTCTGAGCAGCGGTGAGAAAGGCGTCGAACCTTCCGGCAGCAACTTGCAGAAGCTCGCCATTTTCCAAACCGGACCAACCGCACTGTGCCACCGCGACGACCGCGTGCCCGGTGAAGTCACCTCTCAATCTGCGCGGCAACGACTCATCAAGCAGGATGCGCATTCGCGCACAAGGCTCCTTGCGCCATCTCCAGAGTTGCGGTCGCCTTGGCGCGGTCCACTGAGGGAAAGTCGAGCAGGAACTGATCGAGGGTCTCACCCGTTTCCAGGTAATCGAACAGGTTTTTCACGGGCACCCGGGTGCCGGCGAACACCGGTGCGCCGCCTTGGATTCGCGGGTCCTTACGGATAACGTCGTTTTTCAGCTTCCCTCTTCGCGCTCGCGGATTTCCCGAGGTTTATACTCCGGGGAGCTCCAACAAGAAACCATACACGAAAAATGGCGTGGGCAGGCCCATTAATGCCTGTCCACAGCGTCTTGGGGCGCAAGATGTTCAAGCACGAGGTAGTTGAGCGGGTGCACCTGGGCGCGAAACCGGCTGCTGACGACGGTGGCGGTGTCGTCTTCGACGATGACGGCTGGCCCGGTAAGCTGCGCCCCCGGCGGCAGGTCGCGGCGTTGATAAACCGGCGCGGTGAGCGGTTCTCCAGTCACCGTGTCGACGATGCGGCGCTGACCGCCGGACGGCGGGACAGCGACGGCCTGGGCCGGCTCGACGACGGGGGCGGGCGCTTCGTCGGCGGTGCTGACCAGCAGGACCCAGGTGAGAATTTCCACTTCGAGGTACGGGATGCTACGTTCGTAGAGGCGGCGGTACTCGCCCTCGAACGCCGCCAGCAGGACGGCCGGCGCGTTGGGCTCCAGGCGCGGGGTGTGAATGCGCACCGGCAACTCGACGCCCACCTCGTGGCCCTGGCCGACGTAGCGCATGAACGCCGTGCGGGTCTCGCTCAGCGGCCGGCCGGCGGCGCCGGCTTCGACTACGGCGAGCGCCTCGGCGCGCATGGCGTCCAGCAGGGCGTTGGCGGCGCCGACGTCGAGCGACGTCACGCGCTGGTAAAAGCTGCGGGTCACCTCGTACGACACCGGCGCCCGCAGAAAGCCGATGGCGGAGCCCACACCGGCCTCGGGCGGGATGACGACACGCCGCACGTTCAGCTTTTCCGCCAGCCGCGCGGCGTGTAGCGGGGCGGCGCCGCCAAAGGCGATGAGGGTGCGGTTTTCCACAATCCGGCCGCTTTCGATGGCGTGCACGCGCGAAGCGTTGGCCATGTTCTCGTCCACTATTTCGGACACCCCGAGGGCGGCCCCGCCGGCGTCGAGGTCCAACCGCTTGCCGACGCCGTGCAACAGGGCGTCAGCGGCTTTGTCGTGGTCCAGCACGATGCGCCCGCCGGCGAACTGCTGCGGGTCGATGCGCCCGAGAACAACGTCGGCATCGGTGACGGTCGGGTGCTCGCCGCCGCGGTCGTAGCAGGCCGGGCCGGGTTCCGAGCCGGCACTCTCCGGCCCCACGGCGACGCGCCCCAAGGCGTCCAGCGTGGCGATGGAGCCGCCGCCGGCGCCGATTTCGACCATCTGGATGACCGGAATGCGCAACGGGATGCCGCTGCCCTGCAGGAACCGGTAGACGCGCGCCACCTCGAAGCTGCGCGAGGTTTGCGGAGCGCCATCGTCGATCAGGCAGATTTTGGCGGTGGTGCCGCCCATGTCGTAGGACAGCACGGCGTCCAGCCCGAGCTGGCGCGCGACGTGGCTGGCGAAGATGGCGCCGCCGGCCGGGCCGGATTCGACCAGGCGGACGGGGAAGCGGACGGCGGTTTCGAGGGTCGTGATGCCGCCGCCGGACAGCATGAGATAGAGCGGGCAGCGCAGCCCGGCGTCGGCCAGTTGTTGTTGCAGGCCGCGCAGGTGGCGGCTCATCAGCGGCTGTACGTAGGCGTTGGCGCAGGCCGTCGAGATGCGCTCGTACTCGCGCATTTCGGGCGACACCTCGCTGGACAGCGTGACTTCCAGGTCGGGTAGGGCGGCCAGCAGGATGTCGCGCGCCTGTTCTTCGTGGGCGGCGTTCATGTAGCTGTGCAGAAAGCCGATGGCGACGCTGCGCACGGCTTGCGAGCGCAGGCGGGGAATCAGGGCTGCGACGTCGGCCTCGGCCAGGGGCAGCAGCACCTCGCCGCGGGCGTTGAGGCGTTCGCGCACCGGCAGGCGCAGGCGGCGCGGCACCAGCGGGGTGGGCAGGTCGATGTCGAGGTCGTACTGCTCATAGCGGTTCTCGTTGCGCATCTCGATGACGTCACGGAAGCCCTCGGTGGTGACCAGCGCCGTTGCCGACCCCTTTTGCTCGATCAGCAAATTGGTGGCCAAGGTGGTGCCGTAAATCACCGTGGTGACGGCCTGCGGCTGCACGCCGGCGCGTTGCAGCACCTCGCGCACGCCCTGCAGCACGCCGTGTTCCGGCGCTTCGGGGGTGGTGAGCGTTTTGGCGGTGTGAAAGGCGCCGCCGATTTCCAGCGCCACGTCCGTGAACGTGCCGCCGATGTCCACCGCCAGCCTGATTTCTTCTGCCGCCATAATTTGTACCTGTGGGATCAGCCGATTTCGAGAAACAGCTTGCGGAGGACGGTAAACCGGTCGGCGGACTGGTTACGCAGCGCCCGTACGACAATGGCGCGCGCGGCGAACCACAGCAGCACCGAGCCGATGCCCAGCAACGTCAGCAGGGCGCCGACGCCGAAAAGCCATTTCAGAACGACGAATACGTCGTGTAAAGCCGCCAGAATCATCGTCCCAACCCTCTAGCCGTAACGGCAATCACCCGGCTGTGAAACGGTCCGTCTGCTGCAACAGGCGGTGAATGGCTGCCGCCTTGCGGCGCAGGTCGTCCGCCTCGCTTCTGCTTTGCGCCGACACGTCATACGTCAGGTCCGCAACGGCATGATAACGCTCGCGCCGTTCCGCCCACACCTGGGCAATTTCCGCTTCCGCGGACCCCTGTCCGGTGAGCGACGGCCGGTGGCTGTGGCGAGCAATACGAGCCGCCAGCACCGACAGGTCGCCGCAGACGAGCAGGACCACCACACTGCATTCTTTGAGGACCCGCTCGTTAGCCTCGTCGACCAGGGCGCCGCCGCCGACCGCGATGACGTGCTTGCGGAGCCGCGCGGCGGCCGCCACGACCTGGCGCTCCAGAGCGCGAAAATGCTCCCAGCCGTGCTGCGCCACGATGTCGTTGATGGACGTGCCGGCGCGGCGCACGATGTCCTTATCGGTGTCGCGGAAGCCGTAGCCCAGCAGGCGGGCGAGGACCCTGCCGAGGGCGCTTTTGCCGGTGCCGCGCAGGCCGGTCAGGACGACGTTCACGCCTCACACCTTCTCGACGGCGACGCCAAGGTGCTGCAGGTCATCCCAGAAGCCGGGGTAGGTCTTGGCGACGCAGCCCGGCTCGCGGATGCGGATACCCGGCAGGCGGGCGCCGGCCATGCCGAAGCACATGGCCATGCGGTGGTCGTCGTAGGTGTCGATTTCCGCGCCGTGCAGGGCCGCGGGGTTGCCGGCGATGCGCAGGCCGTCGGGCAATTCCGTCACCACGGCGCCGATTTTGCGCAGTTCGGTGGCCAGGGCCCGAAGGCGGTCGGTTTCCTTGACGCGCAGGTTGGCGATGTTGCACAGGCGCGTTTCACCCGGGCAGAAGGCGGCGAGCACGGCGACCGTCATGGCGGCGTCGGGGAGGGCGTTGAGGTCGAGGTCGCCGAGCGGCCGTAGCTGCTGCGGCCCGGCAACGCGCCACCCCTGGCGCCGCGACACGGTGCAGCCCATGCGCTCCAGCACTTGCAGGAAGCGCGTGTCGCCCTGTACCGAATCGGGCGGCACGTTGGTGACGCACATGGTTTGCCCGAGCAGGGCGGCGAGGCCCCAGAAATAGCTGGCCGCGGACGCATCGCCCTCGATGGCGTAGTCACGGGCCGCGTACGCCTGCCGGCCCGGAATGCGAAACAGCCGGTAATCATCGTGCGCCACTTCGACGCCAAAGCGCGCCATGATGTCCAGGGTCAGGGCGACATAGGGCACCGACACCAGCGTGTCCTGCACCGCCAGCACCACGTCCTGCCGGGCGTACGGCGCCGCCATCAGCAGGGCCGACAGAAACTGGCTGCTGATGGCGCCCGAAACGGTGGCGTGGCCGCCTTGCAGGCGCGTGGCGCCGATGCGGACCGGCGGACAGCCGTTGCCGCGCACGCTGGCGACGTCGGCGCCAAGCTGGCCGAGGGCAGCGAGCAGGTCGGCGATGGGGCGCTCCTGCATTCGCTCGTTGCCGGTAATCGTGACGGCGAATCCCGCCAGGGTCATCATGGCGGTCAGGAACCGGGTCGCGGTGCCGGAATTGCCGAGGCAGAGGGGGGCGCCGGGGTTGCTGAATCGCCCGCCCAAGCCGTGCACGGAGAAGGCGTCGCCGTCGTGCGCAACCTTGATCCCCAGACGTTCGAGGGCGGCGCGCGCAACACGTGTATCGTCGCTGATCAGGGCGCCGCGCAGGGTGCTCGCGCCGCGCGCCATGGCGGCGATGGTCAGAGCGCGGTTGGTATAGCTCTTGGAACCGGGAACGGCGTGTTCCGGCGCGATGCCGGGGGTTGGGATGACCTCGATGCGTTCCATGCGCGGCTCGTTAGGATGACTCCGGGCGGGAAACGATGCCGGAGCGGGGGAGGCAATTGTTCATCCTGCGCGCGGCAGGACGCTGGGATGCAGTAAGGGAAGGTACCCCCGAGACGATTCGAACGTCCGACACACGGCTCCGGAGGCCGTTGCTCTATCCATGCTGAGCTACGGGGGCACGGCTGAACGAGGCCATACTATAACTGAGTTTGCAGGGACCGGACAACACCATTCTCTCAGCCTGGCAGCAGCGCAGACGTCAACGCCGCGGTCGTGCTATAGTTCGCCGCATGCACGGCAATCCACAGAAAGACTCACGAGGCGTTTCGCCTTCCTTCAGCATAAAACAGAAGTTGCGTCCTGGCTGTTCGTGGTTTCGGCAGTGGCGCGGCTTGGCGCTTCTGGCTGTCATTGGGTTGACGGTTTGGGGCTGCGGTTACATGCTCATCGGTGCGCCGTCGGCCAGGCTCGACCAGCGGGTGGCCGTGGAGCCGTTCGCCAACGAAACGCGCGAACCCGGGGTGGAACATTACGCCACCGCGGCGCTGCGCCAGGCGCTGATGCAGGGCCGCGGGTTCGTGCTGACCTCGGCAGCCGCGGCGCCGACGCGGGTACAGGGCCGCGTTCGCCGGTTGCGCGCCACGGCGCTGTCGTACGGCTCGAACGACAACGTGCTGGAGTACCGCCTTGAAGCCGACTTCCGCATCGTCGTGCTGAGCGGGGAGGAGCCGCAGCCGTTGCTGCAGCATGACATCCCGGCGCGGGCCGAGTATTTGGTGTCGCGCACCGGGGACGTGCGCGAGGAGGCCGTCGCGCGCGAGGCCGCCCTGGCCCTGCTGGCGCGGCAGTTTGCCGAGCGCTGCGCCGCCTGGCTGACCATCGCCTTGTTGGAAGAGTGACCGCATGCCGCGTCTTGCCATCGCCGAGCTCTGGCGTCGATTGGACCAGGGAACCATCGATCCGTTCTACCTCTTCTTTGGCCAGGAAGCCTACCTGATCCGCGAGTACACCGAGACCCTCACGGCCCGCATTCTCGGCGCCGCGCCACGCGACTTCAATTTCGACCGTTACGCCGTGACGGATCGCGACAGCCTCGCGGAGGCGCTGGGAACGGCCCGCACCCTGCCCGTCATGGCGGTGCATCGCGTGGTGGTGGTGCAGGATTTACAGGCGTTGCGCAAGGCCGATTGGAAGCTGTTGGCAGGCTACGTGACGTCGCCTTCCGAGAGCACGGCGTTGATCGCCGGCAGCCGCGACAGCGAGCCGAAGAAGTTTCCCGATTTCGTGTGGAAGCACGCGGTGGCGGTGGCCTGCGCGCCGCTGGAGGGCGGCAACCTGCGCGGCTGGGTGGCCAAGGCGATGTCGGCGGCGGGCTACCGCATGACCGACGAGGCGATTCGCGGCCTGTTGCAAGACCATGACCCCGACCTGCGAATTCTGGAGCGCGAGATCGAGAAGCTGTGCACCTACGTGGGCGAGCCGGGGGAGGTGAGCCTGGAGGACGTGCAGGCGGTGGGGCAGGCGTCGCGGCAGCATTCCCTTTTTGCGCTGTCCGACGCGCTCGGCGGCCGTCAGCCGGGGCCGGCGTTGCTGGAAATCGACCACCTGCTCAATCAGGGTGAGCCGCCGCTTGTCGTCATGAGCATGATCGTGCGGCACTTCCGCCTGCTGTGGAGCATCAAGCAACTCGGCGGCCAAGACCAGGACCGCTACCGTATCGCCAAGACGTTGCGCTTGCCGCCCAACGTGTGTCGCACTTTGATGGCGCAGAGCGGCGCCTTTTCCGCCGAGCGGCTGCAGGCATTGTACGGCGCGGCTTTGGAGGCGGATTTGACGTTCAAGAGCACGAACAAACCCCCACGGGCCATTCTGGAGGGTTTGATTCTCCAGTTATGCGCGGGGGTTTACTAGGCGGACTGACTGGCGAGCGCCGCCACCTTGCGGGTGAGGCGGGAGATGCGCCGGGAAGCCTGGTTCCTGTGGATAATGCCCTTGGTGGTGGCTTTGCCCAAGGCGCGAACCGCAGCGGGAAGCTCGGCTTGAGCGGTGGGAACGTCGTTGTGCGCGACGGCCGAGGTGACGCGCCGGATGGCGGTGCGAAGGGCCGAGCGCAGCATGGTGTTACGCTCGTTGCGCTTTTTGTTCTGGCGGTTGCGTTTCAGTGCTGAGGGATGACGATTGGCCATAAATGAAGTCTCCTTTTGGTGGGCGGGCAGTATAGCAATTCGAGTTTCTGATTTCCAGTTTTTAGTTTCTGGTTTTTAGTGAACCCGCTTTTAGTGGAAAGAGGTTCAGGGATAAAGGGCGCATCATGGAGCGGCGTGGCAACAGGGGTGGGCGACATATCGAGACCTACGCGCATACCGACAAGGAGCGTGTGAACAACCCGCCCGTCGGCTTGGTTACACCGGACACCGACCGCGACGCGGGCCGCAGGACCTACGCTCACGACCCGCACCTGGACCCACAGTTGTCCTGGGCCGGCAAGGCGGAGCATACCTCGTTCGAGGTGCCGACCGTGTCGCTGCACGTGCACGAACGCATCGACCCGCGTACGATCGTCGAAACAGCGCGCAAGCGCAACGGTGCGGAACCGCAGATGTCCTTGTTCGCCGCGCCGGAGGAAAACCCGCCGCTCCGTCAGGCTATCGAATTCTACCGGCACCGTCACAACTGGACCAACCGCCTGATTGCCGGCGACAGCCTGCTGGTGATGAACAGCCTGATCGAGAAGGAGGGCCTTGGCGGGCAGGTGCAGACGGTCTATCTCGATCCGCCCTACGGCATCCGTTATGGCTCCAACTTCCAGCCCTTCGTGAACCGGCGCGAGGTCACCGACGGCAGGGACGAGGACCTGACCGGCGAGCCGGAGCAGATTCGCGCCTTCCGGGACACCTGGGAGCTTGGCATTCATTCCTACCTCGCGTATCTCCGGGACCGCTTGTTACTGGCGCGTGAGCTTTTGCATGAGAGCGGCAGCTGTTTCGTGCAAATCGGCGATGAGAACGTCCACCGCGTCGGCGTGGTCATGGACGAGATCTTCGGTGCGGATAATCGGATGACGACGATTTCGTATGCGACAACCGGAGGGAGTTCCGCGAACACGTTGCCGCAGGTGGCGAACTATCTGCTCTGGTACGTAAAGGACAAGGGGCGCGCCAAGTACCGTCAGTTGTACGAGGAATTGACGCGGAAGGAAATTGTCGAGCAGATGAATTGGGATGCCATGGTTGAATTGGAGGATGGCAGTTGTAGATCGCTGTTGGCCACTGAGAAAGCTGATCCAGACAGAAACTTGCCATCGGGTGCCCGGCTGTTCCAACGCGCCATGCTGACATCACAACACGAGTCGCGCACCGGACGGTCTGAACCATACAAAGTCAGCGGAAGAACGTATATCTGTCCACGGAATCGGCAGTGGCAAGTGAGCAAAGAGGGCCTTGATCGTTTGACAGAAATTGGTCGCTTGGATTTCAGCGGACAGCACGCCAGACTGGCCTGGAAACATTACGAGGAGGAGATTCCGGGGAGGCGGTTAAACAATGTCTGGGCGGATCTGGCTCGCCCGGTCGACAAGCTTTATGTGGTTCAGACAGCGATTAAACTCCTGCAGCGAGCCATCCTGATGACCACCGACCCCGGCGACTTGGTGTTCGATCCCACCTGCGGCTCCGGCACCACCGCCCACGTTGCCGAGCAGTGGGGCCGCCGCTGGATCACCTGCGACACCTCGCGGGTAGCCATCGCCATTGCCCGGCAGCGGCTGATGACCGCCAATTACGATTATTACGAGCTGGCCCATCCCGACGAGGGCGTCGGCGCCGGGTTCCGCTACCGCAGCGTCGCCACCGTGTCGGCGCGAACCTTGGCCTACGACGAGCCGCCCAACGAGACCTTGCTCTACGACCAGCCGCATCGCGATCGCCGGAAGGCCCGCGTCACCGGTCCGTTCACCGTGGAGGCGGTGCCGGCTCCCGTCGTCAAGGCCGTGGATGAGATCATGGATGCTCATCCCGACCCCGGCGCAAGCCCCGCCGCCGACCTTTCCATCGCTCGCTCCGGCGAGACCCTGCGGCAAAGCGACTGGCGCGACGAATTGCTCAAGACCGGCATTCGCGGCAAGGCCGGACAGCGCATCTCGTTCGCGCGGCTGGAACCGTTGCCGGGAACCCGCTGGCTGCACGCCGAGGGCGAGACGCGCCCGGACACCGCCGGCGCCGACCACGTCCACGACCCCGCAACCGCCTACACGTCCACGCCCCTTGTCGCCTCGTTCGGGCCGGACCACGCACCCCTGGAGCAGCGGCAGGTCGCCCGCGCCATCGAGGAGGCGCAAAGCCTCGTCCCCAAACCGAAGATGATTGTCTTCGCGGCGTTCCAGTTCGACCCCGAGGCGGCCAAAGACATCGACGAGACCCACTGGCCCGGCGTCACGCTGCTCAAGGCGCAGATGAACGCCGACTTGCTGACCGAGGACCTGAAGAAGAAGCGGGCGAGCAACGAGAGCTTCTGGCTGATCGGCCAGCCGGACGTGGAAGTTTCGAGTTTTCAGTTTTTGGTTTTTGGTGAGGGGCAGCGGAGGATTGGCGGCTATGGAGCGTTCAGGAAGCTATCGGGACTTGAGCGTTTGGAAGAGATCAATCGGCTTGATTGGCAGGCTCTATGCCTCTACGCGCTCCTGTCCCAGGGAAGAGACGTATGGCGTTACCTCGCAGATACGCAGGGCTGGGATTTCGATAGCGGCCAATCTCGCGGAAGGCCAAGCCAGCAACACGAGCGGGGAGTTCCGGCAGTTTCTTGGAATAGCCCAAGGCTCGTTGGCGGCATTGGAAACGCTGCTGACGATCTCGCAGAATTTGGGATATCCGACCTCGCCGGATGCCGCAGGGTTATTGAGCGACTGCGAGGCGATCGGCGGGTTGTCGGCGGGCTTGCAGAAGTCGCTGAAGCCCTGGATTTTCCCATCCATCCCCACGCTCGAACCTATCAACTCACAACTCAAAACCTGCACAGCCTCGCGGTGCGCGGCTTTGACTACTACAACACCAAGACCGGCAACGTCGAATCCGGCGGCGCGGACCGCATCGCCCTGTGGATGCTCGACCCGGATTACGACGGGCGCAGCCTGTTTCCGCGCCAGGTGTTCTTCCCCATGGCCGGCGGCAATGACGGCTGGGCGAGATTGGCCCGTAATCTCAGAGCCGAAATCGACCAGGGCCGGATGGAAGCCTACCGCGGCACGGTGTCGCTGCCGTTCGAGGCGGGAGAGCATGGACGGGCGGCGGTGAAGATTGTGGACGACCGGGGGATCGAGAGTTTGAAGATCGTGGAGTTGGGGTGATGGAGAGACAGAAGCAGGGCGGGGAAAATCATTGAAAAGATCGAGAGCGTGATGGCGCCAACGAAAAAAGGCAAAGCGCTTGAACGGTTGCGGAAGGCGCTGGACGAAATCGCTGAATTGAAACAATTATCGTCGGATTCTCCGCAATTCAAGACATGGCGGAGAAATGCAGGGGTTGCCATCAGAGAAACGTTTGGTAGTGCTTCAGATCATATCAGGGAGTTTAGAGGATCACAGTTTGCTGTTTCTGGTCGATCTGATTCCGAAATTAGAAAGGCCTATATACGAGATTTGGAATCGGATGCGGCGATGCTTCAATCCATGATTGATGAGGTTAATGAGTATTGGAAAGACGAGAGCGAGATGCCAGGATCTTCCGATAGTCACGGAAACGAACAGGTAAACACGAAAGAAGTCTTCATCGTTCATGGCAGGGACGAAGGTGCCCGCGAAAAGGTGGCGAGGTTTCTGGAAAGGTTGGGACTCGATCCCGTGGTGCTGCACGAACAGCCGAATGAGGGCCGCACGATTATTGAAAAGTTTGAGGGTTATGCGCACGTCCGGTTTGCTGTGGTTCTGTTGACGCCAGACGACAGAGGCGGACTTCAGGACGATGAGGGCAGTTTCAAGCCCCGCGCAAGGCAAAACGTCATTTTCGAGTTCGGGTACTTCATCGGAAAGCTCGGTCGGGAACGCGTCTGCGCCTTGGTGAAGGGGGAGGTGGAAAGACCGTCAGATTACGATGGCGTTATTTACATTACACTTGATGATTCGGACGGGTGGAAAATGAGACTTATCCTGGAGCTGAAGAACGCCGGATACGATGTCGACGCGAACCGGGCATTTACTACACCATGAACGCAGCCCAGGCACATGCGGTTCGATCTCGACGACATGGAACTCGAATTGAAGGAAATTTTTGGGCGCAAGGTCGATCTGGTCAGTCGGCGGGGATGAGGCGAGTCCCAACGATCTGCGCAGGAACGGCCTCCTGAAGTCCGCCCGGGTGATCTATGGACCGTGACGCCCCGCACGTCGTATGGACGACGGCGCACGGGCAAATTCCGGAATGGCTGGCGCCGCCAACGTCCGACGAACCCCTGGAGAGCGAATAGTGGCCCGCACGACAATCGATCAATTGATCGTCAATTCTCCCTACGAAGAGCCGGCGGAACACTGGTAGTACGACCGGGTTACACGCTCGTTCGACCGTGCAGAAGGCCGGCGGCCGGCAGGCTATGTCGTCGCTTCCCAGGCTTCCAGGGCGTTTGACGACCCCGGCGCGTTTGTCGAAATCCCCTTGGTCAATCAGATCCGGCCGCGCGTCAAGGCGTGGCGTGAGGCGGGATATCCGGGCGTCACCGGCATGACCAAGCGGCTGCTTACGCACTGGACCGACCCGGAGGAGTTTGACAGCCGGCGTTTCTTCTTCTGCCAGGTCGAAGCGGCGGAGACGCTTATCTGGTTCACCGAAGGGCCGGCGGTCGAAAAGGTCGGCGTGGAGATTCCCTCCGATGGCGGCGCGTTCAGACGGCTGTGCGCAAAAATGGCGACAGGCTCAGGCAAAACCGTCGTCATGGCGATGGTGGCGGCGTGGCACGTCCTGAACAAGGTGACGTCGCCCCAGGACACCCGGTTCGCCAGGCACATTCTGGTTGTCGCGCCGGGGTTGACGGTCAGGAACCGCCTGGCGGTGTTGGAGCCGTCCCACCCGGAGAACTATTACGACGCCTTCCGCATTGTGCCGCCGGCTCTGCTCGATAAGCTGCGACGGGGCAAGGTCGCAATCCGCAACTGGCACGCGCTCAACTGGGAGGGTGAGGACAAAATCGCCGCCCGGCGCGGCGTGGACAAGCGCGGCGCCAAAAGCGACGAGGCCTATGTCCGCGACGTGCTCGGAGACATGGCGCGAGCGCGGAACATCCTGGTCATCAACGACGAAGCGCATCATGCCTGGCGCGTTCCTGCCGGACCCAAGCTGAAGGGCGTGGCCAAGGCCGACGTCGACGAGGCCACGAAATGGATTGGCGGGCTCGACCGCATCCACGGGGCACGGGGCATTCTCGCCTGTTATGACTTCTCGGCAACCCCATTCGCGCCGTCAGGCAAGCAGAGTTCCGAAGAGGCGCTGTTCGGCTGGATCGTGAGCGACTTCGGCTTGAACGACGCTATCGAATCGGGTTTGGTCAAGACGCCGCGCGTGGTGATCCGGGACGACGCAGTGCCCGATGCCAAGAGCTACAGATCCCGCCTCTATCACATCTACAACGATGCGGAGGTCAAGGACGACCTGAACCGCCGCGCCAAGACGGAAGAACCGCTGCCCGATCTGGTCCTGAACGGCTATTACCTGCTTGGCTATGATTGGCGCGAGACGGCGAAAGACTGGCGTGAGAAGGGATTCCAGACCTCGCCGGTCATGATTACCGTTGCCAACCGCACGGAGACGGCAGCTCGCATCAAGTACGCGTTTGATCACAAGAGGGTCCGCATCGAGGAGCTATGCGACCCGGAGCGAACCCTGCACATCGATTCGAAGGTGCTTGAAGCGGCCGAGGCTGCAGCGGAGCCCATTTCGGACATTGACGCGGGAGAACGCGCGGGAGGTGGAGACGATGGCCCTTCGACGCAGCTCACCAAAAAACAGCAGGCCGAGTGGTTGCGACGGCGGGTGGACAGTGTGGGCCGGGTCGGCAAGGAGGGTGAGCGAATACTGAACGTGATTTCCGTCGGCATGCTGTCCGAAGGATGGGACGCGAAAACCGTGACCCACATCATGGGGCTGCGCGCGTTTACCAGCCAGCTTCTCTGTGAGCAGGTGGTCGGGCGCGGCTTGCGCCGGACCGCTTATGAGGTGGACCCGGATAACGGCCTGTTCCAGCCGGAATACGTCAATATCTTCGGTGTGCCCTTTGCCTTTTTACCTCATGAGGGTGGAACGGACGGCCCACCGCCGCCGCCGGAACCAAAGACGGCTATCGAGCCGGTAGCGGACAAGGCGGGTTTCGAAATCTCCTGGCCGAACGTGGTCCGCATCGACCACGGCTTCCGTCCGCACCTGTCCCTGGATTGGCAGGCGCTGCCTCCCCTGGCACTGGATGCCAGCCAGACGGCTCAACTGGCGGAGCTTGCTCCGATCGTCGAAGGCAAGCCCGACGTGTCGAGGATCGAGGCCATCGATTTGCAAGAACTGGCGGCGGAGTTCCGCACGCAGCGCATCGTCTTTGAGACCGCGCGGGACGTGTACGATCTGATGCAACCGAATTGGCCGGGCGGCAAGGCGTTGCTGCTGGCTCAGCTGGTACGGTTGATCGAGCAATTCGTCCGTTCGGACCGCATCAGGATGACCCCGGCTCTGTTCCGGCACGACGATCTCAAGCGCCGCCTCGTCATCACGTTGAACATGACCAAGGTCGTGCAGCATGTCTGGGAGGCAATTCGCTTCGAGAACACCGAAAGACCGGAGCCGGTGTTTGACCGGGACCGTCCTGTCCGTTCTACGGGTGACATGGCGACGTGGTACACGGGCAAGCCCTGCGAGCGCGCGGCGCGCAGCCACGTCAACTTCTGCGTCTACGACAGCACGTGGGAGGCGTCGGAAGCCTTCGTGTTCGACCGTGCCGACGAGGTAGCCGCCTGGGTAAAAAACGATCACCTTGGCTTCGAGGTGTTCTACGTTCACCGAGGCGTGGTGCGGAAGTATCGCCCGGACTTCCTGATCCGGCTCGGCTCGGGCGACATGATGGTTCTGGAGACCAAGGGCCGTGACAGCGATCAGGACCAAACCAAGCGTCGGTTCCTCGACGAATGGGTGCGTGCCGTCAATGCTCATGGTGGCTTCGGTCGCTGGTCTTGGGACGTGTCGAAAAATCCCGGTGATGTCCGGGACATTCTCGCAAGGCATCTACGTGCTGCGGGCAACGTCGCGGCGATGGAAACACCCAGGGTTCGGGGCGACGCGTCGAACCGGGTTTCTGGCCGGTAAGATCTCCGTGCCGGAGGACTTCGACCGCATGGCCTCCGCCGGAATCGCAGCCTTGTTCGAAACGGACGAGTGAGCTTCCTTCTCAAGACACCCCGGTAAAGCGCTGATCTGCCGCTGCCACGGTGTCCCGCGTCCATCATGGCCTCGGTATATATCTACGGAGTTAGCATCAATGGTTACCCATATTGGCGTTGATACCGGCGGAACGTTCAGCGATTTCATCCGCATCGAGAATGGCGCGCCGGTCATTCATAAAGTCTTGTCGACCCCGGGCAACCCGGCGCAGGCGGTGTTGGAGGGGCTGGCGCACCTGTGTCCCGATCTCGTCGGGGCGGAGGTGGTGCACGGCTCTACCGTGGCGACCAATGCGCTGCTGGAGCGCAAGGGCGCTCGCACGGCGCTGGTGGCCACGCGGGGGTTCGAGGACGTGTTGGAGATTGGGCGTCAGACGCGCCCGCACCTGTATGACCCGTTCGTGGAGAAGCTGCCGCCGCTGGTGCCGGCGCGCATGCGGTTCGGCGTTGCCGAACGGCTGGCCTACGACGGCGAGGTGCTGGAACCCCTGGCGGCGGCGGAAATCGAGCGGGTTATCGAGCGCGTGCGGCGTTCCGGGGCGCAGTCGCTGGCCGTCTGCCTGCTGCACGCCTACGCCAACCCGGTGCACGAGGCGGCCATCACGCAGGCGGCGCAGCGCCTCGGCATCCCGGTGTCGGCGTCGCATCAGGTGCTGCCGGAGTTTCGCGAATACGAGCGCTGCAGCACCACGGTGGTGAACGCCTATCTGCGCCCGGTGATGCAGCGTTACCTGCAGAGCCTGTCGGCGGCGCTGCAGGGCGCCAAGCTGCGGGTGATGCGCTCCAACGGCGGCGTGATGTCGGCGGCGCGGGCGCACCAGGAAGCGGTGCACACGGTGCTGTCCGGCCCGGCGGGCGGCGTTGTGGGGGCGTTTCGCAGCGCCCGCGAGGTCGGCTATGCCCGCGTCATCACGTTCGACATGGGCGGCACGTCCACGGACGTGTCGCTGTGCGAGGAACAGCCGCGCACGACCACGGAGACGATTGTAGCCGGCTGTCCGGTCAAGGTGCCGGTGCTGGACATCCACACGGTAGGGGCGGGCGGCGGCTCGCTGGCGACCATCGATCCGGGCGGCGCGCTACAGGTTGGCCCGCAGAGCGCGGGCGCTGATCCGGGTCCGGTGTGTTACGGCAAGGGCGCGGGGCTGACCGTCACCGACGCCAACCTGTACCTGGGGCGCCTGCACCCGGACGGATTCCTGGGCGGCAACATGCGGCTCGACGTGCCGCGCACGCGGGCGGCGGTGGCGGACTTCGCGGGGCGCAGCGGCCTGAGCCCGGAGGTGCTGTGCCAGGGCATCCTGGAGGTGGTGAACGCCAATATGGAAGGCGCCATCCGCGTCATTTCGGTGGAACGCGGCCACGACCCGCGTGAGTTTGCCCTGGTGTCGTTCGGCGGCGCCGGCGGCATGCACGCGGCCGATCTGGCGCGGCGGTTGTCCATCCCCACGGTGCTGGCGCCGGCGCATCCCGGCATTCTGTCGGCCTACGGCATGCTGGTGTCCGACTACGTGCAGGAATACGCCCAGACCCTGTTGCTCCCGGTGGCGGAACTGACGAGCGAGCGAGCGGCGGCGGCGTTCCGGGAGTTGGAGGCGCGCGGCCGGGAGACGATGCGCGAGGAAGGCGTGGCGCCGCAGGCCATCGAGATCAGCCGTTTCGTTGACATGTGCTACGTGGGCCAGTCGTTCGAGCTGGTGGTGCCGTGGAGTGACCATTGCAGCGAGGAGTTTCACCGCCGGCACGAAAGTCGCTACGGCTATGCCGACAGCACGCGGGCGACGCAGGTCGTCAACGTGCGCATCCGGGTGGTGGGGCCGGCCGGGGTGGCGCAGCGCCCGCTGCGGCGGGCGGACGGCAACGGCGGCGGTGACGCGCACGTCGACACGGCGCCCATGTGGGGCGAGAAGGGCTGGCTGCAAACGCCGGTTTACGACCGCCAGCGCCTGCAGCCCGGTCAGCACTTGCCCGGCCCGGCGCTGATTACCGAATACAGCGCGACCACCGTGGTGCCGGACGATTTCACGGCGCGCATCGACGATTACTACAATCTGGTACTGCAGCGGCGCTGACGCAGCCCGTATGGAGGCACGCATGGCTTACGATCCGATTCGCCTGGAAGTTTTCAAGAACCTGCTGAGCGGCATTGCCGAGGAGATGGGGGTGACGCTGTGCCGCACGGCGTTTTCGCCCAACATCAAGGAGCGCAAGGATTTCTCGTGCGCGCTGTTCGACGGCGAGGGGCGCATGATCGCGCAGGCCGAGCACATCCCGGTGCACCTGGGGGCCATGCCGATGTCCGTGCTGCACGCCATCGAGCACGTGGACATGGCGCCCGGCGACGGCGTGCTGGTGAACGACCCGTACGGCGGCGGCACCCATCTGCCGGACATCACGCTGGTGACGCCCATTTTTGTCGGCAGCGACCGGCGGCCGTCGTTCTTTGCCGCCAATCGCGCCCACCACGCCGACGTGGGGGGCATGACGCCCGGTTCGATGCCGCTGTCAACCGAGGTGTTTCAGGAGGGCATTCGCATTCCGCCGGTCAAGATCATGGAGGACGGGCGCGTGCAACAGGACCTGCTGCGGCTGATCCTGGCCAACGTGCGCACGCCGCGCGAGCGCGAGGGCGACCTGACGGCCCAGATCGCCGCCAACCGGACCGGCGAGCGGCGCCTGCAGGAGGTCATCGACAAGTACGGGCGGCCCGAGGTCGTCCATTACTGCGACGAATTGCTGAACTACTCGGAACGCCTGACGCGGCACGTGATCGAGGCGATTCCCGAGGGCGACTACCGTTTTGAAGACGTGATGGATGATGACGGTATCGGTTCGGAAGCGGTGCGCATTCGGGTGACCGTGCGGGTGAGCGACACGCAGGCGGAGGTCGATTTCAGCGGCACCGACGCCCAGGTGCGTGGCAGCGTGAACGCCAACTGGGCGGTCACCATGTCGGCGGTGTATTACTGCATTCGCACCCTGGCGGAGCAGCAGTTTCCTTTCAACCACGGCTGCATGGTGCCCATACGGATCGTGGCCGACGAGGGCTCCGTGGTCCACTGCGCCTTTCCCAGCGCCGTGGCCGGCGGTAACGTCGAGACCTCGCAGCGCATCGTCGACGTGGTGCTCGGGGCGCTGTCGCAAGCGATGCCGGCGCGCGTCGCCGCGGCGTGCAGCGGCACCATGAACAACATCACCATCGGGGGATACGACGCCCGCAAGGGGGGGCCGTATACCTATTACGAAACGATTGCCGGCGGCACCGGCGGGCGTCCCGGTCTGCCCGGCATGCACGCCACGCACGCGCACATGACCAACACGCTGAACACGCCGGTGGAGGCGCTGGAGCACGCCTTTCCGTTCCGCATCACGCGCTATGCCATCCGCCGCAACTCGGGCGGCAAGGGGCAGTTCGCGGGCGGCGACGGGATTGTCCGGGAGGTGGAGTTTCTCGATGCGGCGCAGGTGACCCTGCTGTCGGACCGGCGCAAGAGCCGTCCCTACGGGCTGGCAGGCGGCGAGCCGGGCAAGAGCGGCGAGACGGTTCTGCGGCACGACGACAGGCGGAAGAAGTTGCCGTCGAAGTTCAGCCTGCGGGCGCAGCCGGGGGATCGTCTGACGATTGCCACGCCCGGTGGCGGGGGTTACGGCGCGAAGGAAACGACCTGAATCGGCAGCGGCATGAAACACAGGATGAAGATGACAAGGGCGAGGCAGGCGACGGCCCGGCTGGGGAGGTCGAGCGTCGCGCAGGGGTCGATAACCGCCGGGTGGCGGCGGCTGACGAATAAGCCGATCAGGGCCCAGATCCACCAGCCTTCCCACATCAGAAGGCCCATGCCCAGGAGCCCGGCGACGAGCGCCCAGGTGACGTAGCGGGCGCGCGCCCCTATCAGGGCATAGACAATGTGCCCGCCGTCGAGTTGGCCCATGGGGAGTAGGTTGAACATCGTCACCAGGATGCCGAACCAGGCGGCCATGCCGACACTGTTGAGGCTCAGCGTGGTCTCCGGCGGCAGCGGGCCAACCACGGCCTGGCTGATCACCTGCAGCAACAGCGGTTCTCCCAGCCTGAACCCGAATCCCACCTGCGAATTCGCCACCACCTCGGAAGTCGCGTAGCCGTAGAGCATGGCGGGCAGCGCCACGCAAAAGCCGGCGATGGGCCCGGCGGCGGCGACGTAGAGCAAGGCGCGCCGATTGAGCGGCGGCGATTTCATGCGGATGAAGGCGCCGAAGGTGCCCACCGGCGGGATCGGCGAGGGGATGAAGTACGGCAAGGTCACGTCCATGCCGTAATAGCGCGCCGTCAGGTAATGACCCATTTCATGGCACAGCAGGATGGCCATGAGCGTGCTGGCGTAGGGCAGGCCGCGGTGGAAGAGGTCGGGCCGCGCCAGCGGGTTGAGGCCCTCCCAGACCATGCCCGCCGCGACGGTCGTGACCAGGGTGGCGAGAAACAGCAACGCGTGCAGGACGCGGGACCGGCGGACGGGCGCCGTTGTGGCCATCGTGGGGACGCCCGTCCAGTCGGGCGCCGGAGCGTTCCAGGGCGAGCCGAGAGGTCGCGGCCATTGGGGGGAGTCAAAAGGGCGCATGCGGGTACCTTCCGCGGGCGAGCCGTCCGGCGCTTACGACGCCAGGACGGGTGCGTTACGGCGCTCGAAACAGGGCATGATCTCTTGCGCGTAGAAGGCCAGTTGGCGAATGAGCTGGTCGGGCGGGCAGGCCGGCCACAGGGCGTACTTGGTCAGGCCGTGTTCGCAATACCGTTGCAGGATGTCACGGCATTCGTCGGGCGTTCCCACGGCGCTGCGTTCGAGCATCATGTCCGGCGGCCGGCGCGGGTTGCCGGCAAAAAAGGCGGCAAAGTCACGCCGCGCCTTGTCGCCGTCCGGGTCGACGTGGCAGAAGACAATGCTGCCGGACTCGATGCTCTCGGGCTGGCGTCCGTATGCCGGCGCAAACGCGGCGATTTTTTCGATGCCCGCGGCGAATTCCTGCGGCGTGACGAAGGAGGCGAACCAGCCGTCGCCGACGCGCGCCACCCGTTTGAGCGCGGCGTCACTGCGCCCGCCGACCCAGATGTCGATTTTCTGTCGTGGACGCGGGGTGATCGTTACGTGCTCGAACTGGTAATGCTTGCCGTGGTGGGTGACGTCAGATTCCCGCCACAAGCGGCGCAGGACGGCGATGCTTTCGTCGGTCATGCCGCCGCGCGACTTGAGCGGCACCTTGAAAGCCTCGGCTTCCTGCTTGTCGGCGCCGAGCCCGGCGGCCATGATCATGCGTCCGTTCGACAGGTAGGCCAGCGTCGCCACCTCGCGGGCCACCGCGATGGGGTGGCGGAGGGGCATCATCATGACACTGGGGCCGAATTTGAGGCGCCGGGTGCGCGCCGCGATCGCCGCCATCATGGGAACGATGGCCACCTCTTCGCGGTTTCCCATCATGTGGTCGCTGAGCCAGACGGAATCGACACCCCAAGCTTCGGCTTTGTCGATGTACTCGAACAGCGTTGCGGCGTCCGGCATGCCCTGGTGCCACAGCCCCAAGCCAATGCCCATCTTGATGCTTGTCATGGTTTCCTCCTGAAAAGGCGGCCATTGTAGCGGGTTGGCCAGGGTGTCGCAAACAGCCGCCGGGCCGGTCAGGTTGCGGGTCGGGACAGTTCCCGGACGTGCGGCTCGCCGGCGATGAGCTCGCCCACCAGCACCAGGTCGGCGAGGCCCACGAACAGGCCATTTTCGACAACGCCGGGAATGTTGTTCAAAGTCCGTTCGAGGCGCGCGGGGTCGTCAATGGCCTGGAACGTGACGTCCAGCAGCATGTTGCCCTGGTCGGTGATCAGAGGACCGATTTTCTTCGCGCCCATGCGCAGCTGCGGGTGGCCGCCCAAGCGCTCGATGGCGCGCGTTACGGGTACGACGGCCAGCGGCAGCAGCTCGACGGGCACGGCGAACGTGGAGCCGAGACGCGGCACCAGTTTCTTGTCATCGACGATGACGATGAACAGGTCGGCATGGGCGTCGATGATTTTTTCCTGCGTATGGGCCGCGCCGCCGCCTTTGATCAGCGCCAGGTGCGGGTCCACCTCGTCGGCGCCGTCGATGGCGACGTGGATGCGGGGCGTGTCGTCCATGGTGGTGAGGGGAATGCCGTTGCGTCTTGCCAGGTTGGCGGCGTCGAAAGACGTGGCAACGCCGCGAACGTCCGTGAGGTCGCCGGTCCGCAAACGCTGCCCGAGGTGCTCGATGACGAACGCCGCGGTGGAGCCGCTGCCGAGCCCCACCACGCTGCCGGACGCCACGCGGGCCGCGGCGGCCTGTCCGACGGCGCTTTTCAGCCGTTGTCGCGTGTCGGGGTTGCTGTCGTTCATGGCTGTTTCCTCCGCATCATGGCGGTTTGCCTTTGCGTTCCGGCGCTTCTGGAATATCCTATCCGCTACCTGTACCTGGAGACGAAAAACCATGCACCCTTCCGACGACCCGCAACGCTCCTCCTACGAGTCCGTCAGGCGCTGGCGCCTGTGGGCCTTGGGATTCCTCCTTCTGGCGCTCGTCTGGTTGTTCGTGAGCCGCGTCGGCGTCGGCGTGTACGACCCCGACGCGGTGCCGCGGGCCATCACGCCGCGCGGCGAGTTGGCGCCGGACGAGCAGACCACGATCGATCTGTTCCGCAATGCCTCGCCGTCCGTCGTCTACATCACGACGGTGGCGCTGCGGACGGATCGTTACAGCCTCAACCTGTTCGAAATTCCGCAGGGTACCGGGTCGGGATTCGTGTGGGACGACGAGGGGCACGTCATCACGAATTTTCACGTCATTCAAGACGCCAGCGCCGCCCGGGTAACCCTGGCGGATCACACCACGTGGGAGGCGCGGCTGGCCGGTGCGGCGCCCGACCAGGACCTGGCCATGCTGCACATCAACGCGCCGAGCCATCGCCTGCGGCCGATTGCGATCGGCGCCTCCAGCGGCCTGCAGGTCGGGCAGAAAGTGTTCGCCATCGGCAACCCGTTCGGATTGGATCAAACGCTGACGACGGGCGTCATCAGCGCCCTGGGACGGGAGATCACCTCGGTTACGGGACGGACGATCACGGGCGTCATTCAGACGGACGCGGCGATCAATCCGGGCAATTCGGGTGGCCCGTTGCTGGACAGCGCCAGCCGGCTGATTGGTGTCAACACGGCGATTTACAGCCCGTCGGGCTCCAGCGCCGGCATCGGTTTCGCGGTGCCGGTGGATACCGTCAACCGGGTGGTGCCGCAGTTGTTGCGTCATGGCAGGGTGGTGCGTCCGGGCTTAGGCGCGCGCTTTGCCGATGACGACACGGCGCGGCGGCTGGGCTTGTCCGGCGTTCTGGTACTCGACGTGATCGAGGCCGGCGCCGCGGCGGTCGCCGGACTGCGGGGCACCGGGCGCGACGCACAAGGCAGGTTGATTCTGGGTGATGTCATTGTAAGCGTGGAGACGCGCCCGGTGTCATCCCTGAATGATCTCCACGACGCGCTGGCGGCCTTCGAGGTGGGCGCCGTCGTACAGGTGACCTTCATCCGCAACGCCCGGCGCCGCAGCATGCCGGTAGTCCTCCAGGCGTTGCCGTGAAGCATAGGGATGCGGCCGGCCGCGCGTGCGCCGGCGGCGTTTCGTTTGCGCTGCGCTGGTCCGTAAGAGGAGATAGGCTCTTCAGTAGCTTGGGTAAGAAGTTAAATGCCCGTAGGCGTCTGGGAGAACAGCTTGATATCGAAAGCGGCAGGTTTATCTTCCCCGAACCGAATAACTGATTTTTCCCGGAATGATACCGGAATGTCCAACTGCCGCCAGCCTGTCGATTCTTCTTGGACGGCTTCAATCCGTGTCAGGACTTCTTCATCAACGTCATTCCTGATGTGGAAGAAGACATTGTTGGGTCGACTCTCACACTCAATAAATCCGTACCCCTTTTCTTTATTAAAGTTGATGATCTTTCCCTGCAACAACTCCTCGCTGAGCGTCACGGCTCGCGAAGATTTGATGGTTTTTTCCATGTCTTGCAAGCGTCGGATATTCTCTTCGAGATCGAAGAACTCGAAAGAGAAGTTGCGGGTGAGCCGTAAACCAACAACGCGACGATACTTGTAAGCACGATTGAACACCAGCGTCAAGAGTGCGGCATAGACCAGCGTGGCGGCGCCCTGTTCAATATCAGCCGTAGGGTCGGCTTCCAAATACACCGCTTTAGGAACGATGATGTTTTTCTTCTGAACGTAGGCGAAGTCGCGCTGCTTTGCCACATCGTCTTTATTGGCCGTGATCTGTATGCCGATATGCTCCGGTAGCCGTGCCACGTCTCGAAAGCCGTTCACGATGAAGTCGAGCTTGTACTGGTGATCGTACGTTTGATCGTAGTAGATACGGCATCCCAACGCTTCAAGTTTGGTGCGTAGACGTTCCTCAAAGTTGATCCCGTGAATGAAAGGACGATTCATTGAGATATCTCCTTCGTGTTACACACCAAAGAGGACAATATCTCGCGCCCGGGACCAGGGTCGGGCAAACGGAATTTTGCAATTGTCACAGAGCGGGTACTGGCTTCGGAGGGCTAGAATAACAGAACGCTTTTGGGGGCGCAAATGCGGCGCGAGCGCGCGCGGAAGGGGGTGTTCTCAGTCGTTTCCGGGTCCGTGGGAGTCAGGAATTCCGCTGCCTTGCGGCAAATTGACGGGGCCATGCGGGTTCTCTGCATTGGCTGTTCCGGCTTTCCTCAGAGCAGAGGAAAATCAGAGGCTTTTGACCTTCTCGAAGTGGAGGAGTGGTGTGAACCACAGCAGATCAGGATGGATGCTTGGCGCGGTATTGGGTTTGGTTCTTACGTTGGGTAGCGACGCGCGGTCGCAGGACATGCAATCGTTCGATCTGCCGGCGTGCGCCCGTGACGCCGCAACGGACGTGGTGCTGAATGACCGGGTGCTGGATGCCATGATCGAGGCGGCGGCTGCCGCCGGGGTTCGACCGGACCGTCAACAAGAGAAATTCTTCATCGTGTTGCAGCATTACCTGGGCTCGAGTGGGAACCTCTTGTTCGTCTCTCGCACGTCGGGCGAGGGGCCTGTTTTATGGCGCGGCAATTGCGAGCCGGAGCCGAGCGCCGCCGCCCACGTGCAAGCCTACGTAAGCGGCCTGACGGCGCAGCAGCAGCGCGCCTTGGTGACCTATCGCAACCTGGTTGTGACGGCTGACGTGGAGCCTGCGGCGCCCGAGATGCCGTCAATCCCGTCAATGGCGGACATGGTCCGCATTCCGGCCGGCGCCTTTCAGCGCGGCGATGGCGCGACGGCGACGTTGGCGGCCTTCGCCATAGACGTGTACGAGGTGACCAATGCCGAATACCAGCGCTTCATCGCCGCCGGCGGGTACGCCGAGGCCGGCTACTGGCTGCCGGCAGGATGGGCTTGGCGCCAAAGCAAGGGACGTGAGCGGCCCAGCTATTGGGACAACGAGGATTTCAACACCGCCCGGCAGCCCGTGGTCGGGGTGACGTGGTACGAGGCCGATGCGTATTGCCGCTGGGCCGGCAAGTCGCTTCCCGAGGAGCCGCAGTGGGACAAAGCATGCCGGGGCATTGACGGCCGCGCCTTTCCGTGGGGCAGCGAGCCGCTGGCGGGGGAGGGAACCGGGCAGTCGTCCTTCACCCTGCCGGTCGCCGTGGGGGGCCTGCCTCAGACACCGAGTCCGTACGGCGTCTACGACCTGGCCGGTAACGTTTTGGAGTGGAGCGGTACGGCGAACGAGCGGGGCGGCCGCGTGCTGTGCGGCGGCTCCGGCGCCAGCGATTCGCGTCACGTCGGGTGCGGCGTGCGCTCGGTCCTGCTGCCGGGTGTTGCGGCGAATTTCGTCGGGTTTCGCTGCCAGCAGGCGGCGGCTCAATAAGCCTGCCCCATGTAGGCCGGGTTGAGGTGCCCCATACCGCCGTCCACGCTGATCACTTGGCAGATGATGCCCTTCGGCCAACGGAGTTGTTCAAGATGCTCGATGCAGGCATCTTCGGTGGGAAATGCTTCCAGCAGAGCGTAAAGGCTATCATATTCTTTGGTGTTCATGGCGGTGTCTCCCTCTTACACAACCAATATAATGCCAACAATATAATGCCAATTGTCGTGTCAAGTATGTAATTCCCTTTCCGAACCCGCGCGGAGCGGGTATTCCATGACCGAATTCTCACTTGGAGGGGGCAATGAAGCGATTCAATCCCTGGCTGCCGATGCCGATTGTGATGACGATCGGCTTGGTATCGTCCCTGTTGGCTGGCTGCGGCGGAAGTACGGTATCTGAACCCGCGGTGATGGACGCCGCTCTGACGGCGGAAGAGGTCAAGCTCGGTACGATTGCGCGAGTGGAATCCGCCACCGCCGTACTTGCGAGCGATCAACACGTGTTCCGCTTTGATGGTGAATCGTCCCGCACCTTCACGAAGTGCGACGGGACGGTCTGTGGCGTCAGTCCGACTGCCGCGGGCATTGAAGGCGCCCTGCAGCGTGCTCGAAGCGACCCTCGATTCGACTTCGGAAATCACCATTTCGCCCAGCGCCTGAAAGATTCTCTGGAACTCAAACCACAAGCTGGATCTGCCCTCGGTGTCTCACTCGTGGAAGGCTTCGGCCTGCGGACGGCCGGGGAACGAGCGTTCAGTGCGAAGTTCTACGGCGGTTGGCTCGACGAGGGAGCCTTCTTCGTCAACCGTGCGGTCCTAACGGTTAGAGACGAACGGGGTCAGCCCATCGGGCTTGGCACCGTCTTCGACGCCAGCGCCCTCGGCGTGGCGAACGACGTGGCGCCGGTGGTCACGCAGGGCATGTCCGGAACCTGGAAAGGCATGATGATCGGCACGGATGTCAGCGACAACGTGACCCGCGGTCAGTTCGTGCGAGGCGATGCGACGCTCAGCATCGACGACTTCGTTAATCCGGACGTCGACGTCGCTTTCAGCAATCTCCACGAGCTGGAGACCGGCGCCAAGCTGGATGGCAGGAGCATCCCGGCATGGGAGGACATTCCCCTTGCCGGCGGTACCTTCGGGGAAAAGCCGGTTGGGAGCACGGACTACGTCGAGGGCCAGTTCGTTGGCGAGAACCACGCCGGCGTCGTGGGCATTTTCGAACGCAGCAACATCGTCGGCTCGTTCGGCGCGAACCGACAGCCCGGCGAGTAGACGACTCTTGCTGGCCACTCGGCACCGTCGCGGCGTGAACGTTCGTCGGGTTTCGCTGCCAGCAGGCGGCGGCTCAATAAGCCTGTCCCATGTAGGCCGGGTTGAGGTGCCCCATACCGCCGTCCACGCTGATCACTTGGCCGGTGACGAAATCCGACAGGTCCGTGGCGAGAAATTCAATCACCTTGGCGCAGTCCTCGGGTTGGCCGAGACGGCCCATGGGAATCTGCGTGACCAGTTCGTCCTGAATTTTTCCCAGTCCGCCCATCCAATTGACGGTTGCCACGTATCCGGGCGCGATAGCGTTGACGTTGATGCCGCATGACGCAAGTTCCAGGGCCAGCGCGCGGGTCAGTTGAATGACGCCGGCCTTCGCTACGGCGTACGGGGCGAGAACCGGCATCAATGGCCGCAGGCCGGCTACCGAGGCGACGTTGATGATCTTGCCGCGGCGGCGCTGTTGCATGTGGCGACCGACGGCGCGGCAACACAAGAAGGCCGAGTGCAGGTTTTTCGCCATGACCGTGTCCCAGACCTCGGGTGGGCACTCGGTCACGCTCTGGCTGCCGCGTCCGCCGCCGGCGTTGTTGATCAGAACGTCGATGCGACCGAACGCGGCCAGGGCTTCGTCGACCATCCGCTCGACCGCGGCCTCGCAGGTGACGTCGGCGGCAATGCCGATGGCCTGCCGCCCCAGCTGGCGGATTTCTTCCACCACCGAGCTGGCCGTCAGGGGTTCGCTGACCTGTTCGGCGGAAGCCAGATCGACGTCATTGACGACGATGTCGGCGCCCAATTGCGCCAGCCGCAGCGCGTAGGCTCGTCCCAACCCGCGTCCCGCCCCGGTTATCAAGGCCGTTTGTCCCCGCAGACGCGGTGGGAAATACCCCGCATCGTTTTCCATTTCCACTCCTTTCCTCGTCTTCAACATGGCTCGCCGTTCTCGACGCCAGATGGCTGGCGCAGGGGTGCGGGATTCAACCGCACCGGCGTGACCCCAGGCGTGCGAGGCGATGCTCGGCCTGGCCGTGCAGGTCGTCGACGTCGCGTTCTCGCAGCAAGGTGCAGTAGAGCTGGCGAGCGGTTTCGACCCGCCCGCGCTGCTCGTACAGGGTGGCCAGGTGGAACTTCGCCCACAGACTTTCGTCCCGGGCTGTACGCGGGTCGTTATTGATGGCGCCGCGAAACGCCTCGAAAGCCAAGTCAGGCTGGTCGGTGTCGAGCAGGGCCCGGCCCCAGGTGTAATACAGGTCAAACCGATCATCCGTACCGGCGAGTGTTCCGGGTCGCTCCGCCAGGGTCGTCGCCAAGGCGCCCAGCGTGGTGGCGGCTTGCGCTTTATCGCCGTGCTCGAACTGGCTGCGTCCGGTCAGCAGACTGAAGTAGCCGTTGTCGGGATAGGCCTGGCGCAACGACTGGCCGAGGGGGACAGCTTGGCGGTAGCGCTTCTCCTTGACGTACAGCCGGAGCAGGAACGCCCGCGCCAAATCCTGGCTGAACCGTCCGGCTTCGGCGGCGCGCCGGAAATGATGGACGGCGTCCTCGGCGCCTTGCAGCGCCGTGCCGCCCAGCAGGCGCTGCACCAGAGACGGAACGCTATCCCCGACGAAGTAAAGCATCCCCAGGCCCAGATGGGCATCGCTCATGGCCTCGTCGGACAGGAGTGATTTCTCCAGCCGTGAACGTCCTTGCGCGGCGAGTTGCAGGGGAGCCCATGGCGCTTCCTGCTGCGGTAGCAGGGCGTCAAAAACGGCGGCCAATCCCACCATCAATTGCAACCGGCCTTGGCGGGGCGACTTGGCGAGTTGCCGCTGCCCCTGGTGCAGAATTTGCGCGAAAAGCTTGCGTGCGGTGACGTGCGCCGGGGGGCGCTGGCGGGTTTGCCAATGCGTTTGCAGATAGGCTATGATGCCCCGCGTCAATTGCGTTTCAAGGGTCTCTCGGCCATTCGGTTCCGCACGGCCGACGGCGTCGTGAGCCTGAACAAAACGCAGGTGCAACGCCTCCTGCACGGCGTCTCTCATGGTGCTGAAAGGCAGCTCGGGGGCGGCCTCGTGGGAATCGGCGCGGCCCAGTTCCACCACGCCGGGCCGCAGACACGTGAACAGCGCAAGGATTGCCAGAAGGGTTCGACCGCGCCGTTTCACATTCGCCCCCACATGCCTCCGTGTCCGTACCCTAGCCTCGGTCATTCATTATAGACAGGTGAGGCCGACAGGGAAACCCAACGCCGCCGCCGCTATTGTTGGCTGTCTCTCGCGGGCGGCCATTTTCCGGGACGTTCCGACCATGATGAAAACGTGCTCCCTGTGCCAGACGGAGATGCCCGAGCGCTACAATTATTGCTACCAATGCGGCGAGCACGTTGGCGAGACGACGGCACTGCCGGTTGACGTCGACCCGCAGGTCGCCGAGACGCAGCGGCGCCAGGAATGGGTCATCCAATACGGCTGTTTAACGCTCATCATTGTCTGGACAATCTTCGGATTGTGGTTTTTCTTCAACATGAACCGTTAACGGGCGAACCCGTATCTGGGTCCCGGAGTCAGGGTGGTGCGACAAATACCGGACGAGGCGTGGAAGAAAATCCACACGGCTTTCAATGATGCGGAGTTGCATCTGATTACGGGCATCCTGGCCGGGGAGGGCCTGGCGTGGCGTATCAAGTCGCGGCGGGTGCCGCAGCTGCCGGTGTCGCACGGCACGCTGGGGGAAACGGAGATCTACGTGCCTGAGCCTGATGCCCCGTTCGCCCAGCGTATCTTGCTGATTTATCGCAACGCGTCGGCGGCTGGCGACACGTGACGGAGGCTACCGTGCAGACTTATGACGTGATCGTTGTCGGTGTCGGGGGGATGGGCAGCGCGGCGGTGTATCACTTGGCGCAACGGGGCCAGCGGGTTCTGGGCCTCGAGCAGTACGACATCCCGCACCAGCAGGGATCGTCTCACGGCATCTCACGGATCATCCGCATGGCGTATTACGAGCACCCGTCCTACGTGCCGCTTCTGCACCGGGCTTACGAGCTGTGGTGGGCACTGGAGCGGACCGTCCAGGAGCGCCTGTTGCACGTCACCGGCGCCTTGAACATCGGCGCCGAAGCGGGCGACGTATTCACCGGGGCGCTGAAGTCAGCGCAGGAGCACAACCTGGCGCACGAAATTCTGGAGGCCGAGGCGGTTCGACGGCGATTCCCCGGCTACGGGGTGCAGGCGCCGCTGATGGCTCTTTACGAGCCCCAAGCCGGACTTCTGGCGGCTGAACGGTGCATTGTGGCGCACGTGACGGCGGCCCTGCGGCACGGCGCCGACGTACACGGCCACGAGACGGTTGAGGGCTGGGAGCCCAGCGGCGCCGGCGTGCGGGTGCGCACCCAGCGCGGCGTCTACCAGGCCGAGCGGCTGGTGTTGACGGCCGGCGCTTGGACCCACCGGCTGCTGACGCCCTACCACGGCGTGCTGCAACCGGAGCGACAGGTGTTGATCTGGATGCAGCCGCGCGTGCCGAGCGCTTTTCAAATGGACGCGTTTCCGGTTTTCATCCTGGATGTCGAGGCAGGGCATTTTTACGGCATGCCGACCTACGGCATTCCCGGCTTCAAAATTGGCCGTTTTCACCACCTGGAACAGCTTGTGGACGACCCTGCCAGCATGGACCGGGGTTTTCACCCTGAGGACGAAGCCTTGCTGCGCGGCCTTGTACGGCGCTATTTTCCGGACGGCGAAGGCCCCATTTTGTCCACCGCCACCTGCATGTTCACCAACTCTCCCGACGGGCATTTCGTCATCGACGTTCACCCCGAAGACCCACGCGTGGTGTTCGCCGGGGGCTTTTCAGGACACGGCTTCAAATTCTGCCCCGTCATCGGCGAAATCCTGGCCGACCTGGCTGCGGACGGCGCTACTCGGCACGATATTTCCCTGTTCAGCGCCGCGCGTCTGGCCCCTTCCGACCTCGAGAAATAGATGAGTTTGTCAGACTTGGAGCAGCTGTTCGGCCTGCGCGGCAAGGTGGCGCTGGTCACCGGCGCCTCCAGCGGCCTAGGCAAGGAATTTGCCAGAGGTCTGGCCATGGCCGGCGCCGACGTCGCCGTCGTGGCAAGACGATTGGAACGCTTGCAGGCGGTGGCCGCCGAGTTGGAGGCCTTCGGCGTCCGTGCGCATCCCGTGCCGGCAGACCTCCGGCATGCGGAGCAGATCGAGGCGGCCGTCCGCGACGTCCATGACGCGCTGGGCCCTATTGACATCCTGGTCAACAACGCCGGGGTCGCGCCCGTGGGCCGTGCGGAACGCCATGACCTGGAGAAATGGCGGCAGGCGCTGGACGTCAATCTCACGGCGGTATTCTTGGGCTGCCAGCACGTCGGGCGCCGGATGATCGAGCGCGGCCAGGGCGGGCGCATCATCAATGTCTCCTCGGTGCTCGGGGAAGGAGCCAACTCGGTGCACCGGACCGTCGGTTACGCCGCCACCAAGGGCGCCGTCACCAATCTGACCCGGCAACTGGCGGTCGAATGGGCGCCCCACGGCATCACGGTAAACGCCCTGGCGCCGTCCTGGTTTCCGACCGCAATGATCACCGATCCCCGCCTGGGCCGGGTGCACGACGCGCAGCGGGCGCGCATGGAGCAATTCACGCCCCTGGGGCGCCTGGGCAGGGAAGGGGAGTTGCTGGGCGCCATTATCTACCTCGCCTCGCCCGCCGCGTCCTACGTAACCGGAACCGTGCTGCACGTTGATGGCGGCTGGCGGGCCTGGTAGCGGGCTTTGCACAAAAAGTCGGAATCCTGCACAAAAAGCCGGTCGCTGACCGACCGGAAGCAAGGTGTTCAGGTCGGCTGAAATTTTTACATTTTTGTCGTGCTGCAGGTTGAACGCAGACTTGCTTGGTGAGGGTCAAAAGCGGTTTCAGCACCATGCAAAAAGGGCGGGCGCTTGCGCTGGGCGCCCGCCCTTTTTGCGTTCGGGGACAGCGGATCGCCAAAAGGTTATTCTATAAGGGTCGTATCCGGGATTGGGGAAAGGCTGGGTCGTCCTGAAGGAGAAGAAAGATGGATTTCGTGGGTTTCTTCAGCTCGCTGCTGAACGCCGGGAACCTCGTGCTGCTCGTCGCCGTCGTCCTTGGCTTCGCGACCTTGAAGCGGGGCGTGTACGTGGTGCCGCAGTCGAGAAACTACGTGGTCGAGCGCTTCGGGCGGTTCTCGCGCGTCCTGAAGCCGGGGCTGAACGCGGTGGTGCCGTATTTCGACCGCGTGGCGCACCGGGTTTCGGTGCTGGAGCGGCAGGCGGCGCCGTCGGGCGTCAGCGTGTTCTCGAAAGACAACGTCGAGGTGGAGATCGTGACCGTGGTGTACTGGCGCGTCATGGACCCGGAGCTGTCGGTTTACCGCATCGAGGACGTCGGCGGCGCGATCCGGGTGGCGACGGGGTCGATCGTGCGCAACATCGGGGCGGGCCTGGAGCTGGACAAGCTTCAGGGCAGCCGCGAGGAGATCAATCTCAAGATGCAGAGTTCCTTGGGCGAGACGGCGCAGGCGTGGGGCGTTGAGATTACGCGCACCGAGATTGTGGATATTGTCTTGGACAGCAAGACGAAGGAGGCGCAGCGGCAGCAGGTGGAGGCGGAGCGGGCTCGGCGGGCGGCGGTGACGTCCGCGGAGGGCAAGGCGTCGGCCGTGAAGCTGGAGTCGGACGCGGTGCTGTACCGCTCGGAGAAGGAGGCCGAGGCGGTGGTGCTGGCGGCGCAGGCTAGGGCTCGGGAGATCGAGCTGGTGGCGGCGGCGCAGGCGCGCGAGATCGAGCTGGTCGGGGTCTCTATGCGCGACTTCGGGGAGGCCGCCGCTCTCTTTGAGCTGGGCAAGCGGCAGGTTCTGGCGCTGGAGGGGCTGGCTTCTAGCCCCGGGTCGAAGGTGCTGGTGCTGCCGACGGACGTGACGACGATGCTGGGCAGCCTGGCGGCGGTGGCGGAGGGGCTTCGCCTGGGCGATTTTACGGGCGCTCGGGCCAAGGTTAAAGAGGAGGACGCGTCGTGAGCGATTACTTGGTGCAGGGCTGGCTGCTGAACCCGCTGCTGTGGGTAGCGGTTGCGGGGCTGGTGCTGCTGCTCGATCTGTTCGTGGTCAGCGGCGTCAGCTTGGCGATTGGCGTAGCGGGGGTGGCGGCGGGGGCGGCGATGTTCGCGTTCGCGCCGCTTTTCGAGGACCCGCAGGCGCGGGAGGTCGGGCGGCTGATGCTGGCGGTCGCGCTGGCTTGGAGCTTGTTTTCGCTGCTGTCGGTCGTCTTGTTCCGCTTTTGGCTGCGACGGGGCGGGGACGCTAAGGACCCGAACGATTACGCGCGCGGGACGGGGGTCGAGGCGGGCGACGTGAAGACGGCGGAAGTCGAGACGCCGGGTTACGAAGATGTGCTGAAGGGCTACCGGCGGCGGTTGGAGTGAGGTTGTTGGGCAGGAATTTGGCAGTTTTGTTGTTGCTTGGGAGTGGAATAGGGATAAAGGAAAGGATGGAGGAGAGCAATTGATGAGGAAAGATAAGGCGCTTGGGCGATTGCAGAAAATTTTGGATGAAGTTGATGGATTGAAGCAATTTTCTTCGTCGAGTTCTCCGCAATTTGAGAGATGGTGGAGAAACGCGGAGCTTGCTATCGAGAAAGTATTTGGCAGTGACTCGAGTCATATCAAACGTTTTAAGAATGCAAGGGATGCTAGAGTAAATGTTGGAGTGCTTCTTTTTGTTAATTTCGGTCCGGTTGGTCCTGATGGGGTTAAGAAGGATTACATACAAGATTTAGAGTTCTATGCGGCTATGATTCAGTCTATGATTGATGAAGTCGGTGAGTATTGGGAGGATGGGAAAGAGGTATTGTCATCTTCTAGTTCTTCTAGCAGTCTTGGAAATGAGCAAATAATGACTGGCGATTTGAAGAAGAAAAAGGTCTTTCTGAGCCACAAGAGCGATGATAAGGAACTCGTGATCGACTTTAAGGAAACCTTGAAAATTCTAGGTTACGACCCATGGTTGGATGAAGATGCGATGTCTGCCGGTACGAGACTTGAACAAGGACTTCTTGAAGGCATGCAGGATTCCTGCGGCGTTGTTTTTTTTGTTACTTCGTCTTTCAAGGATGAGGGTTTTTTGAGCACCGAAATTGACTATGCGATTCAAGAGGAGCGAAAGAAGGGTAATAAATTCAAAATTGTTACCTTGCAATTTGTTGATGCTGATGGCAACAGGAGTGAAATTCCGGGATTACTCAAGCGTTATGTTTGGAAAAAGCCGAAAACAAGGCTTGAAGCACTACGAGAGATTGTTCATGCGTTGCCTGTTGCTTCTTTGGGTATTGGCTGGCGGGGTGAAATTGGAGGAGTCGTTGTTAGGTCTGAGGGGGATGAAGGTGTTCTTGTTGGGTCTGAAAGGAGATTGGTAGTTGCAAGACTTTCTGAGGAAGCAAAGACTTTGCTGAAGACGGCAGTGGATAATAAAAAACAGATTGGGTATTTTTCTTATGGCAGTGGTGGTGTTGGTGAGCTTATTACTATGGGAGGAGAGGAGTTTTTGTCGTCTGATAAGGAGACGCTTGAAACAATGGCTAAGTGGAGAGGAGGTTTGAAGGATTTAGAAAGAGAAGGGTATGTCAAAAAGGAAGTTGAAGGAGAAGGAGATCAAGGTTTATATACGGTTACGCGAGAGGGTTATGAGGCAGCAGAATATTTGGAGATGGAAATTCAGGCGATACCAGAAAAAGTAAGAGTGTCGGTTGTTGGGAAAGAGGGTGATGAGGTTAGAAGCAGTTTCATAACTTAATTTGCCATGAGGCCTCCTTTTGGTATGTAATCAATGGCTGAAAGGAGGCCTGATATGAACCGCCATCAGAGTGAACTAAGCGATGAGCAGTGGGAAAAAATCGCTCCCTTCCTGCCCAAACCCCAAGCCTCGCCTTGGGGTGGACCCAAACCAATCCCCAATCGCCCTTGCTTCGAGGGCATCTTGTGGGTCCTTCGCAGCGGCGCCCGCTGGAAAGACCTGCCAGCGTCCTATCCTTCTCCCAGCACCTGTTGGCGTCGTCTGTGCCTCTGGGAGGAGCAAGAGGTGTGGCTTAAGGCATGGCGCGCCTTTCTGGCGCAACTTGACCGCCAAGGACAGCTTGATTGGGCCGAAACCTTTGCTGACGGCAGCTTTGCCCCGGCCAAAAAAGGGGGCCTTGCGTCGGCCCTACCAAGAAGGGCAAAGGTACGAAGTGGAGGGGGGTGGCAGACGGCCAAGGTGTTCCTCTGGGAAACCTCCTGGAATCGGCGTCCGCAGCGGAAGTGACCTTGATCGAGCGGGCCTTGACACAGGTGTCGGTGCCGCGTCGTGGCCGCGGTCGGCCTCGCCAAAAGCCCGCGCGCCTCATTGATGACAAGGCGGCGGACGCAGACGCCCTTCGCCAGCGTCTGCGGTCTCGGGGCATTGATTTGATTTGCCCGCATCGCAGAAACCGTAAACGAGCCTCCTTGCAGGATGGTCGCAAGCTGCGCCGTTACAAACGTCGTTGGAAAGTTGAGCGAAGATTTCCTGGGTGGGCAATTTTCGTCGCTTGGTGGTGCGCTGGGATCGCTATATTGAGGTCTACCGCGGCTTCTTTCATATCGCGTGCATGCTGATAACGCTGAATAAGCTTCTCAATGGCTTCTAACTCATTTGCTTGTGACTACCATCAGGTAGTTATGAAACAGCCTCTAGCCAGGATACCATGATAGTACAACTAGAACCGAAATTGCTCTAGAGGCAGCCGTTCAACGGGCGTGAGATTTACCGCATAAGTTGTTACCAAGGAAGCGAGGGCATACACCAACACAATGAAAAGAGCGATGATCCCAAGCGGGTTACGCGCCAACTGCCTGGCTATCTCTCCAAAACTCTGAACTGGGCTACTCATTATTTGTTGCCCATGCGTCGCAAACATGGAATCTAATCTATTCGGAAAAGCCGATCATACTGAGCACTTACGTTTACCCTAACCTCAGCGCTGCCACACAAAATCAGCGACAGCTTTCCCAATTCGCGTTCCCTGGGCTCACTCCAGATCATTTTTATTTCTTGGTCTCAGAGATGTTGAAGATTGATCGCACTACGACCAAGAACAAACCTACCACCGTAGCGGTAGTGCCTCCGATGAGCGCAATGAGGACAGAATCAGATAAAGCGAAGGAAAACAATGTGAAGTTGGGAATGGATATTCCCTGTGCGAGAATGCAGGCACCGATTCCGAGAAGCCACACGACAATCAGCCAATATACACGATTGCTGTATTTTTTTCGGTCGTTCAGCAAGTCCTCCAGGGCTTGGGTGCGGAGTTTCTCCTGAGCGAGATGCTGTTCTTTTAGGAGGAGTTGTTCCTCCATGGGGGTGCCTTCGTCACCTTGGGGAGGCCTAGTCTCTGAAAGACTTGACGGTATCTTCAACTATTCCGCTGCCAGCTTGGAGAAATGCTCTTTGAGCAGATCTATCCCAATGTCAGTACCAAAAAGCAATTCATTAGAATTATCTGCCATGACTTTAGACCACGGACTGTCCGCCTCGTGTGTTTTCATGGATAACTGCCCAGCCGTCCATTGCCCATACACTCCCCAAATTGCGTCGAGCAGTTTCTGTGTGTCTTTGTCTTCTTCGGGCACCTTCGGTGTTACCAATTCCAGTCTGCCTGATGCGGCGCTGCCGCGGTATTCTATGGTCGTTATGAGGTCTGTTATGGGGTCAGTACCCCAAGATTTTAGGTCCTGGTACAGCGAAGGAATGACGGGACCATAATACCAAGCTTCCACCTGCTCGTTTATGAGCGGCTTCTGGGTAATTCCGAGGTGCCATCCATGGGCAAAGTAGACCAGCTTCTGCACCTTCATGTGGGTGATAGGTCTTTCCCGTCCGGCACGTTCCAGGAAATAGTTAGCTATGGCACAGGCTCTGTAGGGAGTAGCCATGGTTCGCCTCCATTTGGTGTGTGCGATAGTAACAGCTTGGTTTCTTCCATGCCCAGAGTGTATTCACTTATCATCTGTTTATGCGGAAGTAAATCCCACAGCATTCTCTTTTATCCCACGATATGACGTAATTTTCCAGCTTTCCATAGTTTGTTTTCCTGCAAATTGAGTGCTTGCCCCGGCGTTGATACCGTCAAGGAGTGCTGTCAGACACAGTCAACGAATTCTGGCACAATTGTAAAATCAACGAATTCTGGCCAAACGGCCAGATATTTTTAATTTGCATAATAGGACTCACGTCCGTTCCCACGAGTCCTGATTCCATCGCGGTTCTGTGCAATTCGCCGGTGCTTTCCAGGCTGCCTCCCGCCTGTTCGTGGAAGACAAGAATGCGTCGGTATCCCGCTCGGAGCAGCGTTCCCGTTCCGCAGGTAAGGTCCGCGAGCCGCCTTTCGGCGTTTTTGGCGAAGAGGTCCGCCGACTTCCAATCGTCGGGATGATCGTTCCAGCGTATGGTCAGCCCGGCAAGGAGTTCCGCTGTCCATGGATTGGTGTAAAAGGCGGCGGCCTCCTTGCGGTCTTCGCTGAGCTTGGGGAATAACTCGGCGCCGATGTTGATTTGTTCGCCGAGTCTCGCCTCCTCGATTTTCAATACGGCTTCGGCGAGAAGTTTCAAGGTGAAAGCGGTGTCGCCAGGGGTGATGATTACCGTTCGTTCAAGGACTTCGACTGCGGGTTCGAAGGTTGAGCGCCAGTTCCATTCGAGGATTTGTTTCCATACCTTGATGGTGTCGGTTGGAGAAGGCGCGAGGCCAATTGGGGGGATGTCGTTGACGCCTTGCTGCATCTTGCACAAAAAGTCTTCGAAAAAGGGGACTTTTTGTGCAAAGCCCTGGTAGCGGAAGAAAAATCACTGCCTTAGTGCCTTGACTTCTGAGAGGCTACGTTTGTTGCCGGGCGGTTTCGTTCGATGCGAAGCCAGGTGGGGGCTTGCCCTGTGGAAAACACCTGTGGTAGAGTGCCCGTCACCGTTCAGAATCACTTCAAAAGGCAACGACTGCTCATGACGGATATTTCCACGACGAGTTACCGGTTTTCTTCCACCTCCCTGTGCACCCATGAGACTGGCGGCACGTGTTGTCGCGGTACGGTCTGCTGCGTGCGCCAGCCACGGGGGTGTGGATGAAGTAAGCTGTTTTGCCCGTCGTCAGAAAACGCCCGCTCCCTTGCCGCAGGCGAGGGGGCGTTTTTTTGTCTTGTCGCCGGTTAAGTCTTGAGCCTCGGCATTGCATAGATGGAGGAGTTAAAGAATGGGTTTAAAACGCATCCGCTTTGACAAAAGTGAAGTTGACGCCGTGGCCGTCAGATTCGCCGACGCCGACCCGCAGGAGGTGATCGCGTGGGCTTTGGCGGGATTCGGCGACGCTGCCATGGTGGTCACCGGCTTGCAGGCGGAAGGCATGATCATTTTGGACATGGCCTGCCGCCTCCGTCCCTCGGTTCGCGCCCTCACGGTGGACACGGGCCGCCTTCCGCAAGAGACCTATGCCTTTATCGACCGCGTCCGCGACCACTACCCGGCGATGCGGCTGCAAACTCTCTTTCCCGACCACCGCGACATCGAAGCATTCACCCGGGAAAACGGCGTCAACTCCTTTTACAACTCGGTGGACCTGAGGATGCAGTGCTGTAATCTGCGCAAGGTGCGTCCCTTGGCGCGCGAGTTGGAAAGGACGGATGCCTGGTTTGCGGGACTCCGGCGCGACCAAAGCCCCTCGCGAGCTCACATCAGAAAGATTGAATTGGATTACACGCACGGCGGCATCGTGAAGCTCAACCCGCTCGCCGATTGGACCAAGGAAGACGTGTGGGCGTATATCCGCGAGCATGACGTGCCTTACCATCCGTTGTACGAGCAAGGCTATCCGAGTATTGGTTGTGGACCCTGCACGCGCGCCGCGTTTCCCGGTGAGGATGAGCGGGCCGGTCGCTGGTGGTGGGAAACACGTGCAGCGAAGGAATGCGGCATCCACTTCTCCCCCGTTACGGGCCGCACCAAACGAAACGGCGCCTTCGTTGCAGCCATGTCTTAGCGTCTGTTGACATTCACGCGATCGACACGAAGGGGGTGTTTGAGAGTGATTCCGCCTTTGTTCTGGCCGGTTTCAGAAGTCGCCTTGCGGCCTCATCGTCACGCTTCCCATGCCTGGGAGCGCGGGCTTCCAGCCCGCTAAGGCGGAACCCGGCGGGCAAGATGCCCGCGCTCCCAGGAGAGGCATCGCGATTTACAACCGCTCTCCAAAGACCGGTAGGGTGCTGATTTCTGGCATCCCCATGGGCTCCCGCGCCAAGCCGGCGACTCATACGACCGTAGGGTCGCTCTCGTGAATGTCAACAGGGTCCTGGAGTCTGTTCCATCGTGTGACGGGCGCCTCGTTGACAGCCTCAAGGCTCGGCGCTTATAATACTGCCCTTTTTTCCGCGAGGGGCGGTTGCCAGAATGCGTTCTTGCTGGTCTCTCCTGGATCACGTTTTCCGGTGCAAGTCATTATCAGAGGGTGGCAACGTCATGACAGAAGCATACGAAAAGATACGGACGGATTTACAACGGCGGCGTCAGGGCATCCTCTCCAAAATATCCGGCGAACAACACCTGCAGGCGATAGATGATGAGGCCACCCACGGAGATTCCCTCGATATTGCCAGCAATGCCCGCGACCGCGAAATTACGTTCATGCTGAAAAGCCGCGAGCTGGATGAGTTGCGCGCCATTGAGGATGCCCTCGAGCGCATGACTCACGACGATTACGGGATTTGCGCGAACTGCGAAGACGCGATCGAAACCAAGCGCCTTGAAGCGATTCCGTGGACACGTTTCTGCCGCGGCTGCCAGGAAGAAATGGAAAGCCGCAAAGCCGGTGGGCGTCTGAATTACGACGTGTCGTAACCTCTCTGAGTCTCCCTCATGGCAAGCGACGCCGAGCTCGCTCGATCCTCCGCTTCTGATTCCACGCCCCTGTCCACGTCAGCCCCTTGCATCGCCAAGGTCGTCGTCGAACTTCCCATCGAAGACCCGCTTGACTACCGCGTTCCGCCAGCTCTTGAGGAGCATTGTGCGGTGGGGCAACGGGTGATGGTGCCGGTCGGGCGCCGGGAACTTCTCGGCTACATCGTCGGGTTTGCCGCCCGCAGCACCGTAGCCGGTCTCAAACCGTTGAATGAGGTGCTGGACGAGACACCGGTGGTCCCGGCCGACCTGCTGCGGTTGACGAAGTGGGTTGCCGACTACTACCTGTGTTCGTGGGGTCAGGTCCTGAAGGCCGCCATGCCCGAGGGCTTCCGCGAACGCTCGGCCACCGTTTACGACCTGACCCCCGAGGCCCGGCAAGCGCCGGCGACATGGCCGGCGGGCAGGGCAGGGGAGGTGCTTCGTTGTCTGGAACGCCAAGGCGTCTTGCGCCGGCAAGACCTCGCCAAAGCCGTTGGCGCCGGCAACCTCGCGGCCTTGCTGCGGCGTCTGCAGAATCAAGGACTCGTCAGCCAGACCCGCCAGCGCCATGCTCCCAAGGTGCGGGAACGCACGACAACCATGCTGCGCCTGCTTCCCGCGGCTGACGCCGCCCGAGCTCTGGTGGAACAGATTCGCCCCCGCGCTCCGAACCAGGCGCGGGTCCTGGCCTTCCTGCTGGAACAGCCGGCGTGCGAACTGAAGACGCTGCGTCGTCAGCTTGCGGGCGCCCCGGCTGCCGTCAAGCGCCTGCAGCAGCAGGGGGTCGTGGAGGCATACGAGGTCGAGGACCTGCGCCGGGTCGTCCCGTCGCCGCCCGACCAGCCGCCCGCGCTGCCTGTCCTGAATGATGCCCAACGGCGTGCCCTGGAGCAGATCGAGGTCAAGCTGGCGGCGCCGGACGGAATACCGATTCTGTTGCACGGCATTACCGGCAGCGGCAAGACCGAGGTTTACATGCGCGCGATTGCCGGCGTGCTCCGCCAAGGCAAATCGGCGCTTGTCCTGGTGCCTGAAATTGCTCTGACCGACCAACTCGTGCAGCGCTTTGCGGCCCGTTTTCCTTCCCGGCTCGGCGTTCTGCACAGCGGCCTTTCCGGCGGGGAACGCTTCGACGAATGGCGTCGTCTGGCGCGCGGCGAAGCCCAGATCGCCATCGGAACCCGCTCGGCGGTTTTCGCCCCGCTGCGGCATCTCGGCCTTATTGTCGTTGACGAAGAGCACGACACCTCCTACAAGCAGGAGGAAGCGCCGCGCTACAACGCCCGCGACGTCGCCATCGTTCGCGCTCGGCAGAGCGGGGCGGTGGTGGTCCTGGGCAGCGCGACCCCGGCGGTGGAATCGTTCCACAATGCCCAAACGGGCAAGTACCTGCTCCTGTCGCTGCCGCATCGTATCGACGACAAGCCGCTGCCGGCTATCACGCTGGTGGACCAGCGGGAGCACACGGCGCCGAACGAACGCATCGTCTCCGACCCACTGCGGGAAGCCATCGCCGCCTGCCTGGAGCGCCGTGAACAATGCCTCATTCTGATTAACCGGCGCGGTTTTGCCGCCTACCTGCAATGCCGTGATTGCGGCACCGTTCCCTACTGCGAACATTGCAGCGTGGCGCTGACGTATCACCGCGGCACCCATAGACTGCGGTGCCATTACTGCGGCTTCAACCAAACGGTGCCGACATTCTGCACGGGGTGCGAAAGCGCCGCGCTGCGGCCCCACGGGCTCGGCACCCAGCAGGTCGAAGCGGTGCTGAGCGCGCTGTTTCCCGAGGCGCGCCTGGCCCGCATGGACCGCGACACCACGCGCGCCAAGGCGGCGCATCAGCGCATTCTGCGTGCCCTGGGCAACGGCGACATCGACATCCTGGTTGGTACCCAGATGATTGCCAAAGGCCACGATTACCCCAACATCACCCTGGTCGGGGTGGTGTCCGCCGACGCCAGCCTGTCGATGCCCGACTTCCGGGCCCCCGAACGCCTGTTGCAACTGCTGACCCAGGTCGCCGGGCGGGCCGGGCGAGGCGAACGCCCCGGACGCGTGCTCATACAGACCTACCGCCCGGAGCATGACAGCGTGACTTTCACCTACGAGCATGACTTCACCGGCTTCTTCCGACACGAGACCGCCCGGCGGCGGGACGTAATGTACCCGCCGTTTTCCCGCTTGGCGCGCTTGATTGTCGAGAGCCCCAAGGCCGAGCAGGCGGAGGCGACCAGCCAGCGCATCGGCCAGGAGTTGCAACGTCAGATTGCGCCGCGCTCTGACGTCACCGTCCTGGGGCCGGCCGAGACGCCCATCGCCAAGTTGCACGACCGCTACCGCTGGCACCTCCTCGTGAAGAGCGTGTCGAGCAAGGCGTTGCACCAATGCCTCATCGCCGGATTGGCGGAAGCCCGCCGGCGCCAGGCTTTCCCGCGGTTGACGCGCGTCAGCGTGGATATTGATCCGGTCAGTTTTCTGTGACGGGGAGGTATCTGGACGGGTGATGACTCGCGAGGAAGGGGTGGCATAAACAAGGTTTTGAACGAATTGCGAGCGGACTTTCGGTTGGGGTTTCGACACCCTGAACAGATGTCTTCAGTTTCTGATCGTCGTTGCTGTCAGCCCTCTGACGATTGATTGACTGGGTGGGGTCGGGTCGCGGTGGTGCTGAAACTGGTCTGGCGTCGGAATAGGGCAGCCGGAAAGGGGAACAATGGCTGAAGAATTTGTCCGCAAGGAGCACTTCGACGAGTCCGCCGTTCGTATAGATGAGCGTTTTCTTGGCATTGAAAAGCGGATGGAACAGGGTTTTGCCCACGCGGAAAAGGCACGGGAACAGAGTTTTGTTCATCTCAACCAGCGGCTCGATAGCATTGAACGCCGCCCACCGCACCCGCACTTCCGCGACGCTACCAATCCGAGCGACTCTTGAGGGAATCCCCATGCGAGCCCTGGAAATGCGCGCCGTAGCCCGGTGCATCGTCCGTTTCAGCCGTGACCGCAAGGCGTGTCTGTACTACACCGCCTGCGTCGTCTTGCTTGTCGCCGCGGCGGGGCTGCGCTTCCATGATCTGTCCGAGCACCAGCTACGGTTCGACGAAGCGGTAACGGCCAACAATTCGAGAGGCACACTCTCGGAAGTCGTCTCAGGCACTCGTTGCTGCAACTCCAATCCGATCCTGTACCCCTTGGTCCTGTACGCGGTGCAGAAAGTCGAGAGCACGATCTTCAGCGTCCGAATTGTGCCGGCGACGGCCAGCGTTCTGACCATCGCCTTGATGCTCTTCTTTCTGCCGCGCCTCGGCGTCGCTCGGGGCGCCGCGTTTCTGGCGGCCCTGCTCGCCACGCTTTCCGTTGAGGCAATCCGGCACGCCCAGGATGTGCGGGAATATTCCATTGACGCGCTGGTGGCCCTGTTCATGGTGGCGGGGCTGCTACGGTATCTGCGAGACGGAAGGACCGCCCTGCTCTGCGTCTCTCTGTTCCTCGCGCCGCTTCTCCAGTACGGCTTGGTCCTGTTCGGCGCCGCCGTCATTGGCGCCGCCCTCGTCGCTCCACGCGTCTCCGGACAGGGAAGGTGGAGTGCCTATCCTGGCCGGATTGGTGGCTGGCTGAAAAGGCGCCTGGACTTGGCCGCGCCCTGTGGGTTCTTCCTGGCCGGAGGTGCCTTGAGTTACTTGGCGACCTTGCGCCATCAATGGCAGGAAGGGGGGTTCGCCTCGGGTAGTTATTTATCGGGGTATTACTATCAGGAAAAATTCGATGCGTACTCGATTTTCGAGTTTTCGATTGACGGTATTTGGAGCTTGTTGAAGTATCATTTGCCGGAGGTTGTTGCGATAGCGGCGCTTCCCGCATTCGCGATCCTCCTGATCGCGGCGTTCCTCCGGCAATTTCAATACGGCGCCATCGCAGTTTCATTCTCGTTTTGCATTGCGGTTTCCGTCGGTGCTGCCGTGCTGGGCATATATCCGCTTGGGGATATTAGGCAAAGCATCTATCTGGGTCCGATTATTTTCCTGGCGGTCGGTTTGGCGTTTCATTCAGGAGCTGACGCGCTGGCGTCGACCGCACGGCAAGCATGGCTGGGGCCCCTATTGATCGTGTTATCCGCAAGCGCAGTAGTGCTTTCCGGAGTAGATGCCATACGGCAGATAGATTTGTACCGGCCCCATGACAAAGGCGAGGAGATTGTTTCCGTACTACAGGAGCGCACACAAGAAGATGATGTTTTATGCTATCACAGAGACAATCGAGAACTTATAGAATTCCATCTAAAACCGGATCGAGGAAGGTTAGTATTTGATGGATTAGTTTTTGACGGAAAGGTAGGTCGTGGGTATGGAGAAGAACTATGTTTACAAGAAATGATCGACGAGATCACTCCGTGGATTGGAAGAAGCAGACTCTGGTTGGTCTCCAAATACCCTCTGCCCTTTCTGGGAATGCTGCAGACGATGGCCGCGCACGTTCTGGTTGAGCACGTCGTTTCTGATGGAACACCCAATCTCTATCTGATTGAAGATGCGAAATCCTTGATTCAAATCGCCACCGCCACTGATATGTTTCGAGACATAAAGCCAATCCTACCTCGCGAGCCGTCAATCCGCTCCACCTTCGACATCTATCTCCGCGGGAACACACTGGTCTATTTCAAGGAACCGTGCGGCGCAGAGTACATGCAGGCAACCTTCTTCCTGCACTACCAGCCCGTTCACGGGGACGACCTGCCGGCTGATCGCCAACAATATGGCTTCGATGGCGTCCACTTCAACATCTTCGGCTCCAACATCTTCAACATCCAAGAGATGCCAGTCGAGCAATGCGTCGCTTCGCAAGAGTTGCCCGACTACGCCATCGCCCTCATCCGCACCGGCCAGTTCTCGTCTAATGAGGACGGCTCCTACACAAACATCTGGGAAGGCGAGATCCGCTTCGATGAGTAGCCGGGCGACGGCCGGCGCCTCCCGGCCCCACGTCGCGGTGATCGGCGGCGGCTTCTGCGGGCTCGCCGCGGCCTACGAACTGGGCCGGCGCGGTGTCCGCGCCACGGTGCTGGAACGCGACGCCGAAATCGGCGGCCTCGCCGGCAGCTTCATCGCCGGCGGCACGCGGCTCGAACGGTTACCAAAGTATATAATTCCCTTCCCGTAGGGCGAGTGGTCATCTGTACAGGTCCATAGGACTTCCCAACGCATTCTGTAAGCTTGATTCCTTCGGCAGTTTGTCGTATTTCCCATTAGGAAGCGCCGCGTTACAACGCCCGCGACGTTGCCATCGTTCGCGCCCGGCAGAGCCGGGCGGTGGTGGTCCTGGGCAGCGCGGTCCCAGCAGTGGAATCGTTCCACAATGCCCAACTGATTGATGCCGAACGGCGTACTGGATAGCGCATGGCAGCAGCCCCACATCGCCGGCGCAAACACCCGCTCGCCATCGTCGGGGGCAGGCAAGATCGCGCGATTGTGCGCCAAGCACACAGCGCCCCTCAACGTCGTGTCTGTCCTGACTCGTCGTAATACCCTCTGTCACGCCTCTCCCGCCGGATGATTCTGGATACGGTTTTCATAATCGCAACGTGGTACATTCCTGGGAGTTGGTAATGGTTAATCTATGATGCAAGCCTGAATGACAGTGCAGGCCAACCAAGTCAGGCTGTGTTTGTGGGGGCAACCTTGAAAGTCTATGGTGTTGTTCTGAATGAGATGAAGGCAAAAAATTCGGAAGTTGTAAAACGTATTTCCCAAACATATCCAACCCCTCATCTCGCTACCAAGGAAGACATTCAGAAGACAAAGGTCTGGATTTTGAGTAGCGTGATAGGTGGAATAATCGTTGCCGCAGGGCTGACCATCGCCATTATGAAACTCTTCATGTAAGTCGCCAACTCTCTCGAAACTTCAGCTTCTTTACCCCCATGCTCCCTGCAAACAGCGTCATTTGGTTGGCCGTGTGCCTGCTACGGAATCACGGAAGGCCAGAGCCATGACCCTCGACGCACTCCGAACCTACTGCAATCAGATAACCCGAATCCACGCCACCGGACAGGCCACCGAGCATAGTTATCGTCCGGCTTTCGCGTCCCTGGTCGAAGCACTGGGCGGCGGCCAGGTCCGGGCGCTCAACGAGCCGTCGCACGTCGCCTGCGGCGCCCCGGACTTCATCGTTGAGCGCCACGGCGTGCCCACGGGTCATATCGAATGCAAGAACGTCAGCGTCCACCTGGACGACGTTGAAAACAATGCGCAACTCCGCCGCTACCGCGACGGCCTGCCCAATCTGATCCTTACCAACTATCTGGAATTTCGCTGGTATACGGCAGGCCAGCGACGCAAGATCGCCTGCCTCGGACGCTTTGACGGCCAAAACAAAATGGCCTTCGACAGGGTGGGCGCCGAACAGGTCAGCGCCTTGTTCGACGGCTTCTTTGCCGCCGACCTGCCGATGATCGACAACCCGCGCGAGCTGGCCGAGCGTATCGCCGCCAAGGCGCGGCTGCTGCGTGACGGCGTGGAGCGTATTTTCGCGCAGGAAAACCCATCCGGGCCGTTGCATGACCTGTTGACGGCCTATCGGCAGGTTCTGATTCAAAACCTCAAGCCCACCGATTTCGCCGACCTGCAGGCGCAGACCGCTACCTACGGCCTGTTCGCGGCACGCTGCCAGCACGAGCCGTCGAGGCCATTCACCCGAAAAGAAGCGATCTTCGCAAAGACAACGCCATTCCTGCGCGACGTCTTTGGCCGCATCGCCGGCCCGGACATCGACCCGCGCATTGCCTGGATCGTGGATGATCTGGCGCGCCTCCTGGACCGGGCGGACATGGCGGCGATCCTGACCGATTTCGGCCGGCGCACCCGGCAGGAAGACCCGGTGGTTCATTTCTACGAAGACTTCCTGGCCGCCTACGACCCGAAATTGCGCGAAGTGCGCGGCGTCTACTACACGCCCGAGCCGGTCGTCTCCTACATCGTGCGCAGCGTGGATCACCTGCTACGCGACCGCTTCGGCCTTGCCGACGGCCTCGCCGACACGGCAACGGTTACAGTCGAAAGACCGGACGGCGAACAGGAGACCAGCCCGCGCGTGCTGATTCTCGACCCTGCGGCAGGCACCGGCACGTTCCTGCGCGAGGCGATTGCCACAATCCGCGCCACCATCGAGAACAAGGGACTCGGCGGCGTCTGGCCGGGCTACGTGCGGGACCATCTGTTGCCGCGCCTGTTCGGATTCGAGTTGCTGATGGCGCCCTACGCCATTTGCCATCTGAAGCTGGCGCTGGAGATTGGCGGCGCGGAGGCGGACTTCACCATGCCGGCGGGCGAGCGGCTGCGGGTTTTTCTCACCAACACGCTGGAGGAACCGCACGAGCGGAGCGGCGCGCTGTTCGCCCACGAGATCGTTCGTGAAGCGGCCGGCGCCGATGACGTGAAGCGCAAGAAGCCGGTGATGGTAGTGCTCGGCAACCCGCCGTATTCCGGTCATTCCGCCAACAAGGGCGCGTGGATCGCGGAACTGATCGATGACTACAAACGCGGCTTCCCCGAGTTGCAAAAACCGGCGCAGGCAAAATGGCTGAGCGACGACTACGTCAAATTCACCCGCTTCGCCCAATGGCGGATCGAGCGCAGCGGCGAAGGCGTGCTCGGCTTCGTCACCAATCACGGCTGGCTGGACAACCCGACCTTTCGCGGCATGCGCCACAGCCTGATGGAAACCTTCGACGAGATTCACGTGCTCGATCTGCACGGCAACGCCAAGAAGAAAGAACGCGCGCCGGACGGGGGCAGGGACGACAACGTGTTCGACATTCAGCAAGGCGTCGCCATCGGCTTGTTCGTCAAGCGGTCGGATACCGCCGCCAGACCGGCGCGGGTGTTTCACGCCGACGTGTGGGGGGAGCGCGAGGCGGGACCCGACGGGGGCAAATACGGCTGGCTCGCCGCCAATGGCGTTGAAACAACGGAGTGGACGGAGCTTGCGCCCAAACCGCCGCTCTACCTGTTCATCCAGCGTGACGAAGAATTGCTCGGGGAGTACGAGGCGGGGTGGTCCATTCCGGCGATTTTCTCGCCGAACGGCGACCCGGCGCCGGGGATCGTCACGACGCACGATCAATTTGCGATTTCATGGACCCCGGAAGAAGCCGCGGCCAAAGTGGAGCGTCTGCTTGCCACGACCTCGGAGGACGAGGCGCGCAGCCAATGGCGTCTATGTTCGCAGAACCAATGGGAGTACGGTCGCGCCAAGCGCGAACTCGCGGACGGCTCGTGGCGCGAACGGATTGAACCGATTCTCTATCGCCCGTTCGATGTCAGAACGACCGTGTTCGACGGCAACGTCGCCGTTCACCGGCGCGAGCGTGTCATGCGCCACATGTTGAATGGGAAGAATCTGGCGCTGATAATTCCCAAGCAGCATAGGGATGAATTCGGTACTTTAGCGGCGCAATTCATCAGCGCCCATAAAGCCGTTGCGGCCTACGATATCAATTATCATTTCCCCCTCTACGTCTATCCATCTACATATCGCCGAGAACCCAATATCGACCAGGACTTCATCAAGACCCTCTCCGCCGCTACCGGTCTCGCCTTCGTCCCGGACGGCACGGGCGATCTCGAAACCACGTTCGGGCCGGAAGCCGTCTTCCACTACGTCTACGCCATCCTCCACAGTCCCGAATACCGCCGCCGGTACACCGATTTCCTGAAGTCGGACTTCCCGCGCATCCCGCTGACCAAGGACTGCGAGCTGTTCACGAAACTCGCCACCCTCGGCAAGCAACTCGCCGCCTTGCATCTCATGGAAACAGAAGGGGAGAACTCACCGGCCTTTCCCGTCGCCGGTTCCAATCGCATGGAGAAGGCGCGGTATGCGCCACCGAACGATGGCCTGCCGGGCCGGGTGTGGATCAACCGCGACCAGTATTTCGAGGGCGTTACTCCAGCCACCTGGACCTTCGCCATCGGCGGCTACCGCCCGGCCGAGAAGTGGCTGAAAGACCGCAAGAACCGCGTCCTGTCGTTCGAGGACATCATTCACTACCGCAGAATCTGCGCGGCGCTCGCTGCAACGCCGGACATCATGGCCCGAATCGACGAAACGATTATCGTGTGTGGCGGCTGGCCGCTGACCTGCTGACAGGAAAGGTACATGCAGACAATACCCAAACCCGATAATAACAGTTGATTCAATTACAAGGCACAACAACTCGGTGACACCTACTGGTTATGCGTCGTTTGGGACCCTCTGGACCGACCCGACCCCGTTCCCCTGATGGTCCGGAACCCGGCCCAGGCATCTTGACTACGCGAAGAAAGAAGTCGTAGCCGCTCGCTACTATGACCTGCCGGCCGATGCCATCGAGCAGGCCGCCCGCGACCAACAGGGGTTGAGGTAAACCGAAGAAGCCAGACTTGCGCAGACCAACACCACAACATCTGTTGACATAATCTTCAGGTTTTCTTATTTTCGTGCGATAAAGAACACTGTTATTACCCTGTCGGAAAATATCGCGAGGCCGAGTATGCGACTGCAAATACCGGGGACTCCCTTATGAAGAACGTCACGATCACCCTGCCGGAGAACCTTATCGGCTGGCTAAGGAACTAGGCAACGGAGAACAAACGCAGCGTGTCCAAGTGGGTGGCCGAGTTGCTCGAAAAGATACGGCGCCAAGAAGATGAGTACGAGACCGCAATGCAACGTGCCCTATCGATCGCGCCTCGCAAAATGGAATAGATCGACAGCCCTAAGCCATCTCACGAAGAGAGGAAAAGCACAACAAATGAAAGCGTCAACCGAATGGATAAACATTGCTTACCAAGCTAAATTCGACGTCCCCTTGTTTGACTTGGCAACACGATCACCTGAATTTCAACAACACATATACAAGGCAATCCGGTCAGACTATCCATATGCGTTAAGCTTGGCGGACATGCACCTTTTCACAAGCGGAATTCAAGCGGAAACCGAGTTACAAATCAAGATGTTCCACGGCAACGTTTCAGTCAACTTAACTCGTGAACGTTTAGCGATAGACTTCTCCGACATAAACTGGAAGACGGACCTCAACACATGCAAGACATGTATTGACCTGGTATGGAAAAGCCTTTTTCAGACTTGGACCGATATGAATATGAGTTTGCTCACAGATTTAATCAGTACCTCGCTTTCCCTGCGTGCTGATGGCGCGGCACGTCATCTTGAGGAGGTTGTACCGACTAATGAATTCTACGTTGATCCGACTCAGCTCGATGCCACCGAAAGACATCCGGCCGTTGTCATCGAGCTCGGCAATTCGAAAAATGGGTGGCGAGCAATGGCCAATGCAACCGCGCAAACTCAGGACAATTTGTTCGTATTTTGCCAGACTCGATACAATGCTTCCAGCATACCGCTTACCGATCGCGTCGCCAAACAGCTTGATCTGGTTAATTTGATCCTTCATGGAATCAAGGTGGAACTGGAACTATGACCACTGCATCTCAAGGAATAAATGCCGGACTCGAACATCGCAATCGGAATCCTGGCTTGGATTCCAAAGTTTACAACACTCCACAACCGCCAGATTACATGCTTTACACGTTTCGGGACTGGTTTTGGGATCAGCCTCGATCCGGCGACAACTTGGCGGCAACTCACTCATCTCGCACTCCGCTCAGACAGAAGAAATCCGCCTCGTCTTTTCCTCCCACATCGGTTATGCACCCTTTGCACGAAAAAAGGTTAATAAGCGGTCCCATCCAATTCATTTTAAAGCTGCTCGACTACTGGCATTTGAACAGAGACGACGCAGTCTCCCTCCTCGGATTTAATTCCACAGACAGCAATTCTGTAAAGGACATTTTAAACGGCATGACATCTCTCGACAGAGACGTGCGTGACCGAATCGCTCACCTTTTTCACATCTGGACAACTCTGTCATCGCTATTCCAGGACAGGGACGTCGAAAACGACTGGCTGCGCGAACCTCACGCACTACTTGACGAGCAGTCGCCCCTGAATCTCCTGATGGACGGCGACATGGAAAACCTGCTGTTGGTAAAGGAATACGTCGATGCCGCAGCTGGGCACTAACCAGCTCGACGCCATACCGACTCAGCAATCCGAATACCAAGTCTTTCGGTTAGCCAGCATCGCTGACCACGTCGATTCTCTCAATAAACTTGGGCTTGATGCCCAAAGCAACCGGGAAATGAGAGAACTACTCCAGAATACAGGCTATTGGCAGTCTCCGAACGAACTATTCCTGATTCCATTTCGACAAAGGCAACGTTGGGCAACACGTTTTTCGGACCGATCGTTTCCAGTACTTTACTGCTCGCTTGAACCTGACACGGCCAAGACGGAAGTTCAACACTGGTTCGCGAAATTCAGCGGCCGGCCCAGCTGTCAGCGTTCCGCTTATTACCGGCAGCTATCCTGCTCGTTCGCAGGCACCACAAAGGATCTCCGACCGAAGCTGGCGGCTTGGCCGGACTTGATACATCCCGATGACTACGCTTTCTGTAACCAGCTCGGCGCTGAAGCGATTCAACTGAAGTTGGACGGTTTGCTGACACCTTCAGCGAGACGACCCAACGGCACCAATTTGCCGATTTTCAGGAGCCAAGCTATCGCTAGCGCCAAGGTTGACAAAGACGATCTGATCACAATTACGGCCGGTCCCGTTGATGTTGCCGAATGAGCAGATTGAAGAATTTGAATTTGAAATGGTAATACACAATGATGCTGCCCCCCCCTGACCGTCGCTTGATCGAAGACTACCTGCCACTGGACGAACTCAACGCCATCGCCGGGAAGGAGAAGAAGCATCCCAAGCACCCGGTGGCGCTCGTTCACTATTGGCCGGCGTGCCGACCGACGACCGCTTCTCGGGCCGCTATCTATGCCGAGTTGGTTCCCGCGCCGAACTCCGATGGCGAACGCACCGAATCCACATCGTTCGTCACCAATCTCGCCGCGTTCAAGCCCGATCCCAATATCCTCAGCAAGGTAAGAGAGCGAATCAGGACCCAACACGGCAGGCGAGCGCCCAATGACGTCGCCAAAACGATCAGCAAGTATTTACTCGACGTCGAAAACCCTCTTTCAAAACGCCTTATCCACGCTTTAACCAACCAAATTCAACCTTCAGATGCCGTAGGCGGCAAAAAAAGGAGATCGACCCATGGGCTATTGCATAGACCGCGTCAACAGGAGACCTAGACGCTCACTCCACTGACGCCGTTTATGTCTTCTTCGTAGAGCGTGCGTTCCTCCTCGCCTGACCTGCCGGCTTCTCACTACTTTTCGCATTCGATCCACTCCTCGACCGACTTCCGCGTTACGAAATCAGCTATACCAACCGGATGCGTTTGTCGCATCAATTTGATTCTTCAAACTGGTGGGATTGGTCATACGCGCGGCGGTTCATGCGAACAATTGCCAATCGTTCTAATTGAGTCTGCACCCAATGCTGCCACCTGCCACGTCCTACAGGGTAATGCGTTCGCCCTGGTTCCCACGATAGGCCAAGCCCAACAGCGCCCGGTAGTGAGCAGCGCGCTTCAAGCCCCACCATGCCAGCCGTGGCGATACGATGGGGCCGCCCACCGCGCCCGGTGGTAGGTCAACAATCAGGCGTAATTCGTCGTCTTCATCCTCGGGAACTTGTGCCATGGTGACAACCTGCCGCCAGCCGCTCTTGCGGTAGTGATCTAGTTTGAAAAGGGAATGGAAAAACACCCAGTACAAGTCAAGGAAAAATGCTACATTGAAATTGTACAGGTGGGCATCTTGACGCTCTATGTCGAGCGCCAGGACCTCAACATGCGGATGGGAATGCGCCGCTTCACTCGCCTCACGAACGCTTTCAGCAAGAAGATGGCCAACCACATGGCGATGGTGGCTCTGTACACGGCGTTCCATAACTTCTGCCGCCTTCACACCTCGTTGCGCATGACACCAGCAATGGCGGCTGGTTTGAGCATGGAACTTCACGATACGGAGTGGACCGCTGGACTGATCGACGCCCGAACTCAGAAGCCGAATCGTCCCAAAACTTACCGCAAGCGAATTTCAAACTAGAAGCAGTTTCATAACTTAATTTGCCATGAGGCTTCCTTTTGGTATGCAATCAATGGCTGAAAGGAGGCCTGACATGAACCGCCATCAGAGTGAACTAAGCGATGAGCAGTGGGAAAAAATCGCTCCCTTCCTGCCCAAACCCCAAGCCTCGCCTTGGGGTGGACCCAAACCAATCCCCAATCGCCCTTGCTTCGAGGGCATCTTGTGGGTCCTTCGCAGCGGCGCCCGCTGCAAAGACCTGCCAGCGTCCTATCCTTCCCCCAGCACCTGTTGGCGTCGTCTGTGCCTCTGGGAGGAACAAGAGGTGTGGCTTAAGGCATGGCGCGCCTTTCTGGCGCAACTTGACCGCCAAGGACAGCTTGATTGGGCCGAAACCTTTGCTGACGGCAGCTTTGCCCCGGCCAAAAAAGGGGGCCTTGCGTCGGCCCTACCAAGAAGGGCAAAGGTACGAAGTGGATGGTGGTGGCAGACGGCCAAGGTGTTCCTCTGGGAAACCTCCTGGAATCGGCGTCCGCAGCGGAAGTGACCTTGATCGAGCGGGCCTTGACACAAGTGTCGGTGCCGCGTCGTGGCCGCGGTCGGCCTCGCCAAAAGCCCGCGCGCCTCATATCGCGTGCATGCTGATAACGCTGAATAAGCTTCTCAATGGCTTCTAACTCATTTGCTTGTAACTATCATCAGGTAGTTATGAAACAGCCTCTAAGCATGACCCCCTTGACGCGAATAATACCCAGCGACTTGCTGATTCACTCAAGCAGCAGATCAGACCTGTAAATGCAGTACTTATAATTTCAGGCATGTACGTGCATTACAGGGATTGGATTCAGTATGAAATTGAAGTAGCTCGGAGTTACAACAAACCGATCATCGGGATTGAACCCTGGGGTTCTCAGCGTGTTCCTACTGAAGTTCAGTCGGCCGCAATAGCAATGGTGGGGTGGCGCACAAATTCAATTGTCACCGCGGTCAGGAGATACGCCATATGAAACCTGAAGAATACGGCGAAAAGTACCGGGATCATCTCCTGGAGCAGTACAAGCTCTTCGTCGAGATGGCGGACAGGGTGAGCCAGCGCAGAGACCAGTCAAACAGATTTTACGTAACCCTCGTATCCGCTATCGCCGGGCTTCTGATGGTGCTGGCAAGATTTGGTACGTCTGTCAACGGTATCTGGCCTGTCGTGTTTCTGATAAGCGGATTGCTCGGGGCGACCCTATCGTTCATCTGGTTTCTCAACATCAAGTCCTACCGGACGCTAAATACGGCAAAGTTCGAGATCATCAACGATTTGGAGCGGCGATTGCCTTATCAGGGATACTCAAAGGAATGGGAACTGTTGCGTCCCGCAATCGGCTCTCCCAAATACCTTCAGCTCACAAGAATCGAACAGCTTGTACCCGCGGTCATCATTCTGCTTTTTCTTGGGATAGCAGGTTACGGCGCGTGTTTGCTGGTACGCGGTTAATTAACCTTGTCAACTTGGGGAGAACCAATGCCCTACAAACGGATGGACGCCATGTCCCGCCAACAGATAACCGACATGCAGAGGGCTTATCGTGCCGAAAAGGGGATTTCTCTCCCCGCCGTTGACAAGGCCGCAACCATTCTTCGCACGCTCCGTTTCATTGTGCTTTTCTTCTTCCCCTTCATCCTTCTCGCCGGCTGCAGCGGCGGCGGGAAGGCGGAATTTCCATTTCCGGCCGTTGAGCATTTTAATGGCGGGGAGAATGGGGATGCCGCGGTGTCTGGAACGGGGTTGGATCATCGTGATTATGCCAAGTCCGGGCACAGGAGCCCGAATTACGACTGGCACCAGTCATTTTCCCATCTTCATTTTTGGCGCGATACGGTGCATCTTGGCGGCGATCTCGAGCCGAGGGAGAACTTGCGGCTTATTTTCGAGCCTCGTCATAACGGAGGGGGATTTACGATCTCGATGGGCGCGTCGAGGGACGGCGTGGGCGTGGACCGCCTTGATAATTACAGGAATGATCTGGAGACGAAGAACGGCACGGTCTCTTCTTATCTGTCTGACGATGGATTTCATTCGTTCCGGGTTCAGCCGAGCATTCGGTTCGGGCGAGGGTTCGAGAATTCCGATTCGGAATTGTATTGGGTCCTGGTGGAAAGCGTGCGGCTGCTGAACGACGCGTTGCCGCCGGAGTTTCAGATCAAGTGGGGAGACGATTTCCTGAGCGGGTCGCTCGTTTACGAGGGGGACATCGTGGTGGCGGCTCGCCCGCCTTCTGTTGTTAGGAATGTCTGTTCGGAAAACGCGGTGGCTTGCGCGATCAGCAACATTTCTGTCGGCGGCCATACCCGGGATGCCACTCTTTTTTTTCCTGATGATTTCGACGCTTCGGATTTGGTGTTTGCTCGCACCGTGGTTGTTCATGAGCTGTTGCACGCGCTCGGCATTCAGGGGCACGTGGATAGCATCGAGTTTCCCGATTCCATCATGGGAGCGTCGGGGGATTTCTTTCCCAACCCGGGGTTCGTCATGGGTCGCATCGACCGGGAGGTTCTGCAGATTCTGTATATGTCCAAGGATACGGCGAGGTATAACGACTGGAGCGAGTGGTCGGATACGACCTTGCATCTCGTCGGGCGGTCGGAAGACGATTTCGTTCATTTCGGCGTGGCGTTGTTCAACGGGCTTCCCCAGCCGTGGGCGAGGGGCAGGTATCCCGATACGTCGCTGGCGGGCAATAGGCTGTTGACGGGCCGCGCTTCCTGGGAGGGCTCGCTGCTCGGCTTTTCCGGGCCGTCGCCGATCATGGGCGACGTCAGGCTCGATGTAACGATGAGTCGGCTGTCCGGCCTTCAGGACTTGAGGTTCCGGGATATTTTCTTTCTTAATCGGTACGACAGCGACGGGCCTGATCGCTGGTTTCCGGCGAGGAACCTTAACTATAGGGTTGCTATTACTGAGGGGGGGAACAGCTTTTCGCATTGGGATGATGCCGAGTCCGACGAGGGCATCATCTCCGGCGTTTTTCTCGGCCCTAGGCACGAGGGCATGGCGGGAACCATCAAGCGGACAGACCTTGTCGGCGCGTTTGGCGGAACACGATGAGCAGAAAGGGAAGGGGTTTGATTTGGTTGCGGGTTGGTGATTGACGGTGTTTGTTGTCGTCGGTTTTCTACTGTCGTCGGTCGGCTTCGCGGAGGTGAAGCCGACTGGGGTTGGTACGAGACGCGCTTTGTCGATTCCCTCGGCGTGCTGGTAGGGCTCAATGTGAACATGGTGGAGGCCGCCACGCCGAAACCCGATTTTCCCGTGCCGAGGGTTTTCTATGTCGGTCTGGGTTTTCCCTCCGGCGAATAGTCCTGCAGCACGACAAAAATGTAAAAATTTCAGCCCGCCTGAGCACCTTGCTTCCGGTCGATCAGCGACCGACTTTTTGTGCAAAGCCGATGAAGACATAAGGGCATCTCTAATAATACACATCTCCCACTTGGTTTAGAATTACTGAACCACGTTAACCAACAAGATGGGAGGAGTTGAGCATGGGTCAGATGGGCTTTTTCGATGTCGAGAATCGCTACGCCGCTTTGGACGCCAGGAATGACCCCCTGGTGAAGATCAATGCCGTTGTGCCGTGGGAAGCATTCCGCAGCCGCCTGGAGAGCGTCTGGCGTAAGCCGCCCGACGAGCGCAAGTCGAACGCGGGGCGCCAACCTTGGGACGCCATCGTCATGTTCAAAGCCATCCTTCTGTGCGCCCTCTACAACCTGTCGGATGACCAAGGCGAGTACCAGATGCGCGACCGCCTGTCCTTCGTGCGCTTCCTGGGCTTGGCCCTTGAAGACAAGGTGCCGGACGCCAAGACCGTGTGGCTCTACCGTGAGCAGTTGTCACAGGCTGGCCTCATGGAGGCCTTGTTCGAGGATGTCGACGCTTACCTGAAAAGCCAAGGCTACCGAGCGATGGGCGGCCAGATCATTGATGCTTCGATTGTGGCGGTTCCCATTCAACGCAATCGTCGTGACGAAAACGAGCACGTCAAGCGCGGTGAGCTACCCGAGGCCTGGACTGACAAGCCGGCCAAGCGTCGGCAAAAGGACAGGGATGCGCGTTGGACAAAGAAGCACGGCAAGAGCCACTACGGCTACAAGAACCACGTCACCGTTGACCGTCGGCACAAGCTGATCCGGCGTTATCGGGTGACGACGGCGGCGGTCCACGACAGCCAGGTCCTTGAGGAGTTGTTGACGTCGGACAACACGGCACGCGGCGTCTGGGCGGATAGCGCCTACCGGTCGAAAGACATTGAAGCAAAGGTGAAAGCCAAGGGCCTGACAAGTCGGATACACCGCAAGGCTTCTCGTAACCGTCCGTTGCATGCTTGGGAGAAAGCGGGCAACCGGCGTCGTTGCCGGTTTCGAGCACGGGTAGAGCATGTCTTCGGCGCGCAGCAAAACGACATGGGCGGGACGCTGGTTCGCAGTATCGGACTTGTACGAGCGAGGGCGCGGATAGGTCTCAAGAACCTCGCTTACAACATGCGGCGTCTGGTTCAATTGCAACGTCTGGCGAGGGTAGGTTAAGCGCCAAGGGTGCGGAAGGGTACGCCGGAGTCCCCATTGACAGGCGAATCCCCCCTGAACAGCCGAGTTCATTTTCCGCCACGTGCCAGCGAATTGCCAACCCTGTCATCTTTGACCGTTCGCGGGCATTTTTCGAGGTGCCCATAAGTAAGCGTTCAGCAACATCACACAGCCGCCAGGGGCGTCATGCCAACGCCTACGACGACCGCTTACCCTGCCACAAACAAGAAAAGGGGGCGGTCCTTGTTAAAGGCGCCCCCTTGACTCCGGCCCTGCTCCAGCGCACGAAGCGGTTGTAGAGGGTCTTGTAGGGTCCGTAACAAGCGGGCGCGTCGCGCCACCTTAACCCATAGCGGATGACGTGGATGATACCGCTGATGACCTTTCGGTCATCGACGCGCGGGACGCCGCTGGAGTGGTTCATCGACCGTTACCGAATCACCCGCGACAAGGAAAGCGGCATCGTCAACGACCCCAACGGCTGGTTCGACGACCCGCGTGACCTGATCGCGGCGGTCCGCCGGGTCATGCACATCAGCGTGGAGACCGTCCACGTCGTGAAGCACTTGCCGGAGCCATTTCTGGAACAAACAACACCCTAAACACCTGAATCATCGGCCGCAACGTCGTCATCATCACCAGCAGCCGAGACATCAAACAGTGTCTATTCAAAAGTTTGGAGGCGAAATCATATGCCTAATCGTTTCGTATTGGAATTTCCAACGACTGATACAGATAGAAATGCCGAATACACTCTCGAAACAGGAGAAATTCTCTTTATCCTAGGAGCAAATGGCTCCGGAAAATCGAGTCTCATTTCCAAGCTATTCAATGATCACAGTCAAGATGCCAAGCGTATCTCCGCAAACCGCCAGATTTGGTTTCAATCCAATAGAATTGACTTGACCCCGTATGGAAGAAAAGACCTCGAAAACGCCACAAAAAAGTACGATCAGCAGATATACTCCCGGTACCAACAACGCCAAGCTGCCGAACGGACAATTGCCGCAATCTATGACTTGATCGACGCAGAAACCATGATGAATAAAGAAATCGTCGATTTGATGCGACGCAAAGAGATCAAAGCGGCTGAAAACAGAGCAGAATCTCCTTCACCGATTCAATCCATAAATGAACTCCTGCAACTCTCGAACCTTCCGATCAAAATCAGCGTAGAAGAACGTCAGAAGATTATGGCCAGCCGAAATGACAGTGCTACCTACAGCATTGCCGAACTTTCGGAAGGAGAGCGTAACGCGCTCCTCATCGCGGCCGAAATTCTTACCGCCGAACCAGGTACTCTGATTTTAATTGACGAACCAGAGCGGCATTTGCACAGGTCGATTATCTCCCCACTGCTCTCCTCACTGTTTGAGAAACGAAAAGACTGTTCTTTTATTATTTCAACACATGAAGTGATGCTGCCTGTAAATAATCCGACGGCGCAAACATTGTTAGTGCGATCCTGTAAATATGAGGATTCCCAAGCCAAATCCTGGACGGGTGACTTTTTGTGTCCAAAAGCCCAAATTGATGACGAACTGAAGCGCGACATTCTTGGCGCACGCAAGAAAATCATTTTTGTCGAAGGCACCGAAGGTAGGAGTCTTGACTCGCCCCTCTACAGCCTGTTGTTCCCTCAAGTGTCAGTCATCGCCAAGTCAGGCTGTCGCGAAGTTGAACAAACCGTGCGGAGCTTGAGGGAAGCCTCGGAAATGCACTGGCTACGCGTTTGGGGCATTGTCGATAATGACCGACGTTCGCAAGAAGACATCAAACGCCTCCAAAGCCTTGGCGTGCACGCTCTTTCCTATTACTCAGTCGAGTCGATCTATTTTCATCCTGAGATGATCCGACGTGTGGCCAATCGTAAAAGTAAGGAACTCACTGAAGAAGACCCCACTGAACTGTACGACCAAGCTGTCAAGAAGGCGCTTCGCGCAATTGAAAAGCAGAAAACCCATCTGATCCTCAAGGCTGTTGAGAAATTGGCTCGACAAGAAATCTCTGCTCAATTCCCAACGAAAAAAGATGTCCAAAATATGCAGCCAGTGAATATCAAGGTAGATTTGGAAAGATTACGAGCCGCCGAAGAGGAAAATTTCGATGCTTTAGTTCAAGCTCGTAACCTTGAAAAGCTGCTTCAGCGGTATCCAGTCCGAGAGAGCGGGGCTTTAGGGGAAATTGCAAAAGAGATTGGACTTCCAAAAAAATATGAGTCGGCTGTTCAGAAGCTGCTTCGGGAAGATGCTGATGCTCTGGAATACTTCCGTGGCTTATTCAGTGAATTGCTCACCGAAATCAATTCTGAAAGTTAAAGAAACACAAAAAACATGATCTTGACACACCACAACCAGACGCCAATAAAGCGTCAAACGATGAGCAATGGCTTTCAGAACACCTTGAATCACATCCGGTCCATCACTACTTCGGAAGCCAGGAAAGACCGGATCTTCGAACGCCTGATGAAGATGTACTTCGTTCAAGACCCGCTTTACCAAGGTCATTTCTCCCATGTTCCGAACCTACTGCAATCAGATAACCCGAATCCAAGCCACCGGACAGGCCACCGAGCATAGTTATCGTCCGGCTTTCGCGTCCCTGGTCGAAGCACTGGGCGGCGGCCAGGTTCGGGCGCTCAACGAGCCGTCGCACGTCGCCTGCGGCGCCCCCGACTTCATCGTTGAGCGCCACGGCGCGCCCACGGGTCATGTCGAATGCAAGAACGTCAGCGTCCATCTGGACGACGTCGAAAACAATGCGCAACTCCGCCGCTACCGCGACGGCCTGCCCAATCTGATCCTCACCAACTATCTGGAATTTCGCTGGTATACGGCAGGCCAGCGACGCGAGACCGCCTGCCTCGGACGCTTTGACGGCCAAAGCAAAATGGCCTTCGACAGGGTAGGCGCCGAACAAGTCGGCGCCTTGTTCGACGGCTTCTTTGCCGCCGACCTGCCGATGATCGACAACCCGCGCGAGCTCGCCGAGCGTATCGCCGCCAAGGCGCGGCTGCTGCGTGACAGCGTGGAGCGCATTTTCGCGCAGGAAAACCCATCCGGGCCGCTGCATGACCTGTTGACGGCCTACCGGCAAGTTCTGATTCAAAACCTCAAGCCCGCCGATTTCGCCGACCTGCAGGCGCAGACCGCTACCTACGGCCTGTTCGCGGCACGCTGCCAACACGAGCCGTCGAGGCCGTTCACCCGAAAAGAAGCGATCTTCGCAAAGACAACGCCATTCCTGCGCGACGTCTTTGGCCGCATCGCCGGCCCCGACATCGACCCGCGCATCGCCTGGATCGTGGACGATCTGGCGCGCCTCCTGGACCGGGCGGACATGGCGGCGATCCTGACCGATTTCGGCCGGCGCACCCGGCAGGAAGACCCGGTGGTTCATTTCTACGAAGACTTCCTGGCCGCCTACGACCCGAAACTGCGCGAAGTGCGCGGCGTCTACTACACGCCCGAGCCGGTCGTCTCCTACATCGTGCGCAGCGTGGACCACCTGCTACGCGACCGCTTCGGCCTTGCCGACGGCCTCGCCGACACGGCAACGGTTACAGTCGAGAGACCAGACGGCGAACAGGAGACAGGCCCGCGCGTGCTGATTCTCGACCCTGCGGCAGGCACCGGCACGTTCCTGCGCGAGGCGATTGCCACAATCCGCGCCACCATCGAGAACAAGGGGCTCGGCGGCGTCTGGCCAGACTACGTGCGGGACCATTTGCTGCCGCGCCTGTTCGGGTTCGAGTTGCTGATGGCGCCCTACGCCATTTGCCATCTGAAGCTGGCGCTGGAGATTGGCGGCGCGGAGGCGGATTTCACCATGCCGGCGGGCGAGCGGCTGCGGGTTTTTCTCACCAACACGCTGGAGGAACCGCACGAGCGGAGCGGCGCGCTGTTCGCCCACGAGATCGTACGTGAAGCGGCCGGCGCCGATGACGTGAAGCGCAAGAAGCCGGTGATGGTGGTGCTCGGCAACCCGCCGTATTCCGGTCATTCCGCCAACAAGGGCGCGTGGATCGCGGGGCTGCTTCGTGGACGGGATGGAGAAGAGAAAACAGGCAGCTATTTCGAGGTAGATGGGCAACCGCTTGGTGAGATGAATCCAAAATGGTTGAACGACGACTACGTCAAATTCACCCGCTTCGCCCAATGGCGGATCGAGCGCAGCGGCGAAGGCGTGCTCGGCTTCGTCACCAATCACGGCTGGCTGGACAACCCGACCTTTCGCGGCATGCGCCACAGCCTGATGGAAACCTTCGACGAGATTCACGTGCTCGATCTGCACGGCAACGCCAAGAAGAAAGAACGCGCGCCGGACGGGGGCAGGGACGACAACGTGTTCGACATTCAGCAAGGCGTCGCCATCGGCTTGTTCGTCAAGCGGTCGGATACCGCCGCCAGACCGGCGCGGGTGTTTCACGCCGACGTGTGGGGTGAGCGCGAGGCGGGACCCGACGGGGGCAAATACGGCTGGCTCGCCGCCAACGACATTGCAGGCACGCGCTGGACGGAACTTTTCCCGAAGCCGCCTTTTTATTTGTTCGTGCCCCGGAACGAAGCGCTTGCAGAAGAATACGAGAGCGGCTGGAAACTGACGGACGTGTTCCCCGTCCATTCGGTTGGTATCGTCACCGCCCGCGATGAGTTGGCAATCCAGTGGACTGCCGACGACATGCGGAAGACAGCTGCGGACTTCGTTGCGCGTGGAGTCGAGGAAGCACGAAACATCTACGGACTTGGGGAGGATGTTCGAGACTGGAAGGTGTCATGGGCACAGGAGGACGTGCGTTTGCATCCCGATTCCGGCAAGTACGTCAAACCTGTCCTGTATCGTCCTTTCGATACCCGGTTCACGTACTACACGGGTAAATCACGTGGTTTCATCTGTATGCCTCGCCCCAAAGTCATGCGCCACATGTTGAATGGGAAGAATCTGGCACTGATAATTCCCAAGCAGCATAAGGATGAATTCGGTACTTTAGCGGCGCAATTCATCAGCGCCCACAAAGCCGTTGCGGCCTACGATATCAATTATCATTTCCCCCTCTACACGTATCCCGAGAGCAGGGAAGGTCTCATTCCCGACACTCGAGAACCCAATATCGACCAGGACTTCATCAAGCCCCTCTCCGCCGCTACCGGTCTCGCCTTCGTCCCGGACGGCACGGGCGATCTCGAAACCACGTTCGGGCCGGAAGCCGCCTTCCATTACGTCTACGCCATCCTCCACAGTCCCGAATACCGCCGCCGGTACGCCGGTTTCCTGAAGTCGGACTTCCCGCGCATCCCGCTGACCAACGACCGCGAGCTGTTCACGAAACTCGCCGCCCTCGGCAAGCAACTGGCCGCCTTGCATCTCATGGAAACAGAAGGGGAGAACTCACCGGCCTTTCCCGTCGCCGGTTCCAATCGCATGGAGAAGGCACGGTATGCGCCGCCGAACGACGGTCTGCCGGGCCGGGTGTGGATCAACCGCGACCAGTATTTCGAGGGCGTTACTCCGGCCACCTGGACCTTCGCCATCGGCGGCTACCGCCCGGCCGAGAAGTGGCTGAAAGACCGCAAGGGCCGCGTCCTGTCGTTCGAGGACATCATTCACTACCGCAGCATCTGCGCGGCGCTCGCTGCAACGCCGGATCTCATGGCCCGAATCGACGAAACGATTATCGTGTATGGCGGCTGGCCGCTGACCTGCTGACAGGAAAGGTACAAATCCGTGTTGGTTCCCGATCAAAGCCGCACCAACCGAGACCAAGTTCCCGATCAAAGTCACATTAACCGAGTCCGCGATGCTCTCTGGCAGCGTTTCGGCGGCGGTGCGTCCGTCATGGTCGGAAGCGGCTTCAGCAAGCATGCCCTGAAAACCCGGCCGGATGCGGAAGACCCACCGCTATGGCGTGACGTCATAGAAGGGATGTCATGCAAACTGTATCCGAAAGGAACCAACGGAATACCAGCAACGGACGGTCATTTGAGGATCGCCCAAGAGTATGAAACCGCGTTCGGACGGAGTGACCTGCACCACTTCATCCGACAAACGGTCCGGGACGACGACTTCAATCCTGGGGACGTGCATGCCCGGCTATTGCGACTTCCTTGGCGTGACGTTTTCACCACGAACTGGGACACCCTCTTGGAGCGGGTGCGTACTTCCGTGCCTGAGCGAGCTTACAGCGTCCTCCGCACAATGGACGAAATTCCGTTGGCAAGCCGACCACGAATCATCAAATTGCACGGTTCTCTGCCCGCCCAGTTTCCGCTTATTTGCACGGAGGAGGACTACCGAACGTATCCGACGAAATTCGCTCCATTCATCAACACGGTGCAGCAGGCCATGATGGAAACGGTTTTCTGCCTGATCGGATTCTCCGGCGATGATCCAAACTTCCTGCAATGGTCGGGATGGGTTCGCGACAACCTCGGCGGCGCGGCCCCGAAAATATATCTGGCCGGATGGCTGGATTTGTCCCCCCACCGTCGGCGCATGCTGGAGGGTCGTAACGTGGTTCCTGTGGATCTTGCGCATCATCCCAAGGCCGGTACGTGGCCGGAGCATCTGCGTCATGATTACGCAACGGAGTGGATTCTTCATACGCTGGAGCTAGGGTGTCCCTACGATGTCACAAATTGGCCGTTGCCAAATGTTCAAGCACCTCTGAAATTGCCAACGCATCTTGAACCGGTCGAAGTCGTCACCTTCGACACGCCCCAAGAAGAGTCTTGGCCTGTTTCCTCATCGAATGAGCCCGAGAACAATGAAAAATCCGTTCGGAAAGTTCTTGAGGTCTGGACCCACAACCGAAAAGTTTATCCGGGTTGGTTGGCTGTTCCTGCAAATTCACGATTTTCCATAAACATAAATCGGAACACTGAAAAATGGGAAAAGAAAATTCTGAACGTGCTTCCCGAGTTTTCTCCGGTAGACCGGCTCAACGCCATTCACGAGTTGGTGTGGCGCCGGGAAATCATGCTGAAGCCGATCTTGTCCCATAAAGGAAGCGAAACGACCCTTCTCGAGAAATCCGCCGATGAGGTCTTGACCGAGATAGATTGCGAAAACCGAAAGATCAATGGCGACGCTGTAGAGCCTAACGACTGGGGAGTCATTCGAGAGGCATGGCGTTCAGTTCAACTCGCGCTGGTTACGACAGCACGGTTTCGTTTTGAGCAGGAGATATTCGACAAACGGATTAAAGCTTTGAAGCCATTTCGTCAAGACCATCCAGACGTTGATCAGAGAATACATCACGAACGCTGCCTCTGGGCGGCTTATTCGCTTGACTTTCAAAACCTGGAAAGTCTGCTTGAAACTTGGCGGACCGAAGGATGCGACCCGGTTTGGATGCTGAGAAAAGCCGCTCTTCTTGTTGAAGTGAATCGGGCCGAAGATGCTAAAAAACTGCTGGATTGCACACTTTCGACCATCCGTAAGAATCCTGGTGATGGGCGTAGCGTAGCGGGGCCTTCACGTGAAGGCTGGGCACTGTGTCTAGTGGCGGCGTTCGAAAGATGGCGACCAGGGCAAGACCCGGTTGAAATGCGACAGTCTTTCATTGAGCGGGATGAAAGACTGGTAGAACTGGCGACTCTGAAATGCGACCCCTTCGCCGAGTTGAAGCGCTATGAGGAAGATATAGTCGGTGAAACGGAAAAGGTAAAGAAGCTACCCTTTGATCTCGGTGTATCCCAAAGTAATGGGTTTACCTATTCCAATGCTGAAGACAATCAAGGGCTTCTTGCTGCTTACAGGGCGGTTCGACTTTATGAAGTGGCCGGATTAACAGCTGCCGGTTCCCGTATATTGAAGCTGGCCGCGGAGAAATTATCCGCGTCGAACCTGGAATTGGCGGCGCGTTTGATTCTCCGAATCTCCAATTATGACGAAGACGCTGCACTTACCCATATGTTTTCCCGTACTCGGGTGGCTACCATGTCGACGGGCCTTGCCAAGAGGCTTGCGCAAGACTGTAGCAACACCGTCGAGCATGCGTTACCCCATATCACAAGCAAACTGGGAGTCGCCTTGGAGGTATTGTCGCGGCTTGTCTTGCGACTCGAACCGGACACGGTGCAGGACGTTTTCAACCGGGCGCTCACACATTATCAGACGGAAACTATCGCTCGACACTCTTGGTTGGCGGACCCCGTCCGAAATCTGCTGAAACGCTCTTGGGAAGCTCTGCCGGAAGCACAGCGGACCGCCCGTGTTGTCGATCTATTGGGTGCGCCAATTGTCGGGTTGGACCTCCATGTTAATCCCAATACCGAGCTCCGGTATCCAGACCCTGGAGAGTTGCTGCAAAATAAACTCCCTGTGTTTACTCGTGCACGTGACGATGAAGGCAGGTGGCAGGAAATCGTCAGTTTGTTGGTGCGTGGTTTACGGGCAGGCGGTGAGGCGCGTAAGCGGGCTGCCTGCAGAATCGCGTCCATTGCTTTATCGAAACAGAAACCATTGACAGAAGCCGAACAGTCTCGAGTTGCTGAGGCCCTTTGGCGGAGCGATACAGACGCCGTTAAAGGGCTACCCAATCAAACGACGCTCTATGACTGGGTATTTCTTCTGATGCCTCAACCAAGGCCAGGCATTGCCGAACAGTGTTTTCGTACAAAATGGCTCGTCCCCAACAGGATGCCACAAGAAGACGCACCCAGTCCCCACGATATTCTCTGGCAGGTCGGGAGAGCCATAACTGGTCTGAAAATCCACCAACAGCCATTAGTCCTGTCGGAAGACGAACAATCCTACCTGATAGAAGCCATCGAGCAGTGGCTGAACACACCGATACCAGATCATGTCGACCCATTTTTTCATGGCGACCCACTTCTTGATGCCCAGCTCCACGAGCCCACTCTTCATGCGATTGACGGTCTACGATCGATTCTCACTGAAGTCCAGATTCCAGAAGCCATTGGTGAGAAACTTCATACAAGGATTCAAGCTCTGAACGAATCCAACATACCCGGGTTTGTACTCATAGCCGGTCTCGTCGCCGGTCTCGTCAAAGCCCTGCCGGACCGTCTCGCCGAACTGGCCTTGTCGATGAGGATGAAACTGGCATCCGAGAATGAAGACATAGCCAGAGGCGCAGTGACAGGACTCCATCATTGGTTGATGATATCCGCCGAAAATACGCCACAAATCCATCCTCCGCCAGATGACCTGATACGTGAGATTGGTGTCATCATCGCTAATCGCAGAAAGGCGTCTCTCGCATCATCCCTACAAGCGGCCAAGTGGGTATTTGACGAAGGGAATGACGAACAGAAGAAAACCATACACAATTTGGTGTTACAAGGTCTTGGCTATCTGGTGGAGGAGTTACGGTATGACAGGGACCACGATCTGAACGACGACGTGCCGTTGCTTCGGTGGTGCAGTGTTCAGCTTGCTCTGTCAATGGCCGAGCATGGTTCCAAAGACGCCCCGGCTGTATCCCGCTGGTTGGAAATTGCCGAGAATGATCCACTGCCCGAGGTCCGGTATGCGAAACATTCTGCTATCACCCGCGAATCCTGATGATCCCGATGACATAACCGAATAAGACTACGCATCCCGGACTTCAGAGGCGGTAAGCACGAGGTTACTGGTCGAGGCTTACGAGACCGTGAAGCTGACACCGACGAAACCTTGGCGTGACGTCGCCGATGACGCTATGCGCGAGTGCCTCGATCAAGCCGCTGCAAAGACGACTGGGATTCCGCTCGCGACGATCAGGGATTGGCCGGGTGCGTATCAGTCGGGAACCGACTGTCGGCGGCAACAGCGGGCGCCCCATCGGCAGGGCGTGTTTACCGAGATCAACGCCGGTAAAAACGATACGTGCGGGGTCAGAGAGTCAAGCGAGACCGTCTGTTGGGGGAGATCGGCTTAGACACCCGCTGGCGATGCGCACTGGAAGGCCGCTGGCAGTTTTCTCTTTTTTATCACTTCCCATCACCCTGTCCTGTCGCAAAAAGTGCATGCAAAAAGCCGATCCCCTTCAAGGCGGGGTAGGGAGGCAAGACAAGCAGCGCCGAGAAGTCCGGTTTTCCCTCCGGCGAATGGTCCGGCTGTCCACCGAAAGTCTGTTTTCGTCGCACCCAACACAGGCCATCCCTGAACGCGAAAAGGGCGGGCGCTTGCACTGGGCGCCCGCCCTTTTTGCATGGTGCTGAAACCGCTTTTGACCCTTACCAGGCAAGTCCGCGTTCAACCTGCAGCACGACAAAAATGTAAGAATTTCAGCCCACCTGAACACCTTGCTTCCGGTCGGTCAGCAAGCGACTTTTTGTGCAAAGTCTCTGCGAGGAAGAAAAAAAGGAAATACTTCACATCTTCTGTTCCCCCGCCTCGGGTATCATTCCGGCCTGAAGTTCTGGCCCGATGAGAAGTTCTGGCCCGATGATACGAACAAGGCGCGAGTTTGGGCGTATCAAACTGCTATCTACTTTATCTATCTTCTGTCTTTCAATAGCCTTGAAACCGCATGAAACAAGGCTTTGAATACCGAATATCTATTTTTTATCCAGAACAGATACGGCGGCGGAAAGACTGCCCCGGCCTGGCTCCGGCGCTGTGACGGGTCAGGCGCACGAATGCAGACCGCTATAGAATAAGTTCCCTGTCCTTGTCATTGCGTTTGGTTTTCTTGTCACCCTGTCGATACACCAAAGGACCCCAAATGGCGGTTTTACCCATTCGCGCCTACCCGGACGGCGTGCTGCGCCGCAAGGCCCAGCCGGTGGAGCGCATCGACGACGCGCTTCAGCAACTGATCGACGACATGATCGAGACCATGTACGCGGCGCCGGGCATCGGGTTGGCCGCGCCCCAGGTCGGCGTGTCCTGGCGGGTCTTTGTCGTTGACATTACCAGCGGCCAGTATCCGAACGGGGTGATAACGGCTATCAATCCCGAACTCAGCCGCCTCGAAGGCCGCGCGCAGGCGGACGAGGGATGCCTGAGCCTTCCCGGCATCTATGGCCCGACGCCGCGCGCCGCCGAGGTGCTGTTGCGGTGCACCAACCGCGCGGGCGAAGCGGTCGAAATCCCCGCCGCGGACCTTTTGGCGCGGGCGTTTCAGCACGAAACGGACCACCTGGACGGGCGATTCTTCTTCAACCGCATGGGACCCGTCGGCCGTGATATCGTCCTGCGGAAATTCAGGCGCGCGCAACGCCAACGCTAGCGGACCGTTTCCGATATTTGATACTTTAATGAAATAATTGCTTGCTCATAAACGCATAACACGCTTGATGGCGTAGGGGGGCATCTCATGGAACCTTGGCCGCTTTCGGTCCACTACCGTGATGTAGTCGTCAGAGAGGTCCTGGAGCAGTACCAGCAGGTCGCCCCGGCTGCCAAACGCTCGCTGGAGGCTACAGTCCAACGTGAGGTGAAGGTGAAGGGTTTCCTTCACCCGATGAAGGCACCGATCGGCCTTCTACTTCGAGAAGTTGTTAAGACTTCGTCTTGTTCCAACGCTGTTTTAAGGGCTGTCCTGCGTGTCTGGTTAGAAGTGCACAAAGATCTCCGCGAAGTCTTGGGCGATTTTCTGAATGCCCGAGGGATATTCGTCACAGAAGACCTGCCGGGGGCAGTTGAGGCATTTCAAAGCCAGTACACAAAATTTGGTGAGAACGATATAACCCTCATGCTCCATTGCATCAAGGTTCTTGAAGAACCGCTTCCAACCCCGGAAGAATCAACGCAGAGAGAGGAATCTGCCATGAAATGGCAACAGTGGCTTGAAGAGTTGCAGGCACTGCCTGCGGATTCGCCAGAATGGGAACCAGAAGAAATCGATAAGTTTGTCGAAGCCATTTGGCAATTGGCGGCAAGTAAGCGCCAGGAGCGTGAAGCACCCCGTGAACAGTTGCGGCTTACCCTTGCTTCTTTGGCGCATCAGCCGGATGACATTATCAATTACTTCAGAATGTCTGAGGTTTCTTCCTGGACGGCAGACACGTGTGAAATATCGGAAACAGTCGCTTTGGAAAAGCAGGTGGCGGAGTTGAACGAAGCACTTATCAAACACCAGTATCTCCGCCAACAGCCAGACGCTACCGAACTCTACGAAAGTAGACGCCGGCGTGATGAACTCACTGCCCTGGAAAATACAATTCTTGAGACTTACGAGCATCTTTCTACCGTATTCGGCTCCCCACCGCCTGATGTGCCACCGACCGAACCAGAGCAAAGCTCACATGAGGAACAAGAGCATCAGAAAGAAGCAGATCCATCCGAATCTTCTATTTCTTCTGAGCCTCAGGCAGTGGAAACGGGAGAGACAGGTTCAGAACCGGAGAAGGTCTTGCAGGCGCTGCCCGAGGGAGAACCATGTGAGACGGAAATCAGTATCCCAGAGGCGGAAAGGATTGTGGAAACACCACCCAAGGCTGAGGCAGAGTCTCCTTCTGAGGAAAATTCCTTGTCAGAGGAGCAAGCAGTTGCTTTGCCAGAGGACGCGACTGTTCAGCATGAGCCTGTTTCTGATTTCTCATCAGAACTACGCTCTTCCCATGAGGTTGCAACTCTCCTGCAAAGCGACGACCGTGACGAACTCTGGCACGCGCTGTTATGGGCACTCATCGCCGAGGATGACCTGCCAGCAGCTTACTGGCTGTCACGTTCCCTCAATGCCTCTGGGCGCTACTCGCCGATGCCTGACTACTTACTTAAGGCGGCGCAGGGTTCACGCTGGTTGATGCCTGACGACGAGGAGGGGTTTGTTTCCGACCTACTCGACATAGCGAAGACTACCCAGCCAACTTCCGATGATGTCCAGACGTTGATTGGACTGGCAGCCTCCCTTCGTCCCGCCCTGATTGCTCCGGGTAGTGGCATGCTGAGCTGGTTAAAGATTCCTTCTCGCTGTCCTGAACTTCAGGACTTGATTATCGCTGTGAAGGAATTTGCCAAGTCGGGCATCGCCCTCCGGCCCGAGGATCTTGACAGCGCTACTGGAGCGGAACAATACGAAGACACTTTGGACGAAATCGTTCGGGCTGCCCAACAGTGGTTGCAGGAGGCACCAGGACAGCAGACGACACTTAGGCGGGCGTCGAAAGTTTGGCACCATCTAGTAGGCCCGAAAGGGGAATTAAGAGAGTTGCTTTTTCCCGTCAGTAAGGACAGCCGCGGCGAGATGGAGAAGGTACGGGAGCACCTCGATCAATGGCAACAGGAAAATTACGTTTCGAACCGGATCCACCAGATCGATCGTCAGTTAGTTGGAAGAAAACCACGACCCATCGATGGCGCAATCCATAAGAGGTTGATACGTAATGTAAGGGACGCCTGTCTTCTGGCACGCCGCTGGTGCGACCGGGTAGGTTATGCACGTGAGATTGGGACAGGCGGGAACTGGCGATTCGATCAGGTGGATCAATTGCGTCGTAGTGTCCAAAGCATGCTGCCCAAAGTAGAAACCGCCTTAGGGAAGCTGGGTCAACCTGCACGACTGGCAGCCGCAGCCCGTTGCCTGAGCCGTGCTGTAACACAGTTAGATGAAACGCTGAATCTTAAGGTGATTGCGGCCGTGCCGTCTATGCCTTCGTGGGAATGGTTTACGTCCGGTTCCGACGACCTCTCTGATGCTCTAAGACGCCGTTTGTTGTGGTTTCCTGACCTATCCGTTGGCGACGACGGACAGCCGCAAGAAGAAAGTCAAATCGCCAAGTTTTTGGTTGATGCCTGTAAGCAAGAACGGTCTTTGTCTGCGGCATTCAGGGGGTGGGTGAGCCGGCAGGATTATCGATTTGCGGAAAGAATACGGGATGGTATACGTGATGAGACAGATTTCGCTGAAATGTCACGTCACTATCAGGACGCGCTGGAGGGTTCACGGGAAGCACTGCGGGACCGCGTGAACAAAACTAGTGAGGCAATTGAGCAAGCCGTAGTGGATGGCATTATCGAAGAGGAAGAGCGTTCTAAATACAACGCTGATGTCGTAACAGTGAGACCTGAGGAGGTTTTAAATTTCCCCTCGCAATCTGAGAAACTTCGCTATGTGGACGAGGCTCTTACAGGCGCACGTAAAAAACGCCTTTTAGAGTTGCGCGAAGGATGGGGTAAGTTGAAGAACCAACTTGAAGAATCGCACAACATTGAACCTGTGGCGAAAAAGCACATCATTGATACTATGACGATAGATTTCGAACACGAAGATACACGCGTTATCGAGGAAAGAACTGCGCGCCTTACAGAACTGCTAGTTGGTGGCGGTGATCCGAAAGATATCTGGTCCACGCGTCGGGACATTCTGGTGAAGGAGTTCCAACCACTGGCGCTCGAAATCAGACAGTGGTTAGAGCAATCACGGAGTCTTCGCCCAATCATCCAAACTATTGGAAGAGGTCTCTCGGGTGGCGGCATCAGGTTCGCGGAGGTACCTACACGCCGTCGAGATGAGTCTATTAAAGCCATTGAGGCATGGACTCAATTGAAAAAACAAAGACTGAAGAATCTTGAGAGCCTTCAGCCTTTAATTACCTCCTTAATGGCGTACCTTGGCTTCAATATGGAATCGAGGTCGAATACTGACTTCCAAAACAGGAAAAAAGGTGAAGACTGGCTATACGTGCGCATTAACATGGCAACGGTCGATCTGCCGGTCCCGGTTCCACAATTCGGTTCGCAGGCACAAGGGCATTACGATGTAATCTGTCTGTGGGAGCGACCCGGCGCAGAGGTTATTGCTGCACGTTTGCGAGAATTGGGTTTGACCACGCATAACGTGCTGATGCTATACCTGGGCCGACTGACAGAGAGGCAACAGCACAACATCATCCGAACATGCCGCGAGCAGGAATTGGCGCTTTCTATTCTGGATGAAACGCTCCTCATTTTTCTTGCTCAAGAGCGCGATGCACGACTCCCTGTCTTCCTCCATTGTGCTTTGCCTCTCACGGCACTGAATCCTTATACCCCCTTTCAAGCAGGAGATGTACCGCCAGAGATGTTTTTTGGTCGGGAAGGTATGGTAGGGGAGCTGCAGCGGTCTGTCGGGAGTTGTCTTGTGTATGGTGGCAGGCAATTGGGTAAGTCCGCTTTACTCCGCCATGTACAGCGTCAAGCCCATCATCCAGAGCGGGGCGAATTTGCGTGGGTTGAGGACATGAAGCTGGTTTTTGACCCCGACGCAGGAAAGGATTCAGCGCATATCTGGAGGGTATTGCGCGACGGCTTCAAGCGCATGAAGCTGTTCCAATCAAACGTGACAACCGATAGACCGGAACATATCACCCGACATATTCGTGATACTCTGCAAAAAGATGCCCAACGGCGTGTGATTGTCATGTTCGATGAGGCCGATGATTTCCTCGACGAGGATTCCAGATATGGCTTCCGAGTGGTTTTAGAACTGCGTAAATTGATGTTGGATACCGAACGTCGCTTCAAAGTCATTTTCGCCGGGTTACACAATGTCCAGCGTTTTCAGGGCATCCCGAACCAGCCGCTGGCGCACTTCGGTGCTCCGCTCCGTGTGGGTCCGTTGGAGCCCAAGGCTGCGCAAGAGCTCGTACAAGAGCCATTAAAGATTTTAGGATATCGCTTTGTGGATGATGCGAACGTGCTCAGGATACTGTCATACACCAATTACCATCCGGGTCTAATTCAGATATTCTGTCAGGAACTTCTCAAGCGGCTACATAGCCAGACTGGGAGGTCGTTGCCTCCTTACCTGATTGAGCAGAAACATGTGGAGGACGTCTACCGTCTCCCTGAAGTCCGTGAACGCATTCGAGAGCGATTTGACTGGACCCTCGCATTGGACCTGCGTTACCAAGCCATAGTATGGGCCGTGATCTTCGACCAAATGGGGAAAGGCAATATTTATGCTTCGGCCTATCCGCCAAGCGTGATTTTGGAACTCGTCCGCGATTGGTGGGGCCAAGGCTTCGGAGATATGACCTCCGAACAGCTAAGAAGCCTTCTTGATGAGTTGTGCGGACTGGGCGTGCTTATCAGTAATATCGATGGGCACTATCGCTTGCGCAGTCCCAATTTAGTCCGCTTGATGGGGACGAAAGCGGACATTGAAAACCGCCTATTGGAACTTTCTCAGAAAGAACCGCCCCGCCCATTTGATGCTGATAGTCATCACGCTCCGCTTGACGACGCTGCGCGGGAATACAGCCCGCTGAGCTATGCCCAAGAGCGTAGCCTAATACCGCAGCAGTTTGGCGTGGGATTGATATGTGCATCAGAAGCAATGGGGTTGTCCGCGTTGCCACGTGCCTTCAACCGTTATATTCCCGCGGATCTTGCTGGAGGGGTATACACTGAAATTCCGGCAGACATTACGGATAGCGAGAAGTTGAACACATGGCTTGGCAAGTACTTGCAAACCAATAAGGGCTATCAACGTCTTGTCGTATGCTACAGACCTCTTGGGAAAGCCCAAGGCAGTCTGGAAAATCTGGTTAGGACCACCTTGGATTTCTGCAGGCGCCACCGGTCTCGAACTGGCCAGCGTTGGCTGCGGGTGCTATTTCTCTTTGATCCATCGTCAACCTGGGCTTGGTTGTCGTTGCATCAGGAAAGACGTAAAAGATTGGAAGATCGTATGGAGGTTGTCTGGCCACCTCGCTGGAATCTCAGCGGGATACGGCGACGGCTGGATCAACATGACAAAATGTGTTCTGAGGATATATGCCAGTCCGTTCTGGACGAGACAGGTGGATGGCCTCTGTTGTTGGATGCGCTCTTTGACCGCTGTGATATGGAGGATAACCCGCGTGCTTTCGCCAAGAAAATCGGGGAAGAAGTGGCACAATCAGACGACTCGGCGCTAGGGCGACGGTTTCGCGGGTCATTAGGCCTGAACGTCAACGAGGTTGTTCGCCGGGTTTGGGAGTTCATTTGTCGCGAAGACCAAGTGCCCGTTGAATTGATAACTTCCGACATGTTTGAGGGCGAACCTGTCTTAAGCTCCCAAGATTGTGCCAAGGCTGTTGAATACCTCCGGCGGATGGGCTGTATCTCCATTTTTAAGGATATGATTTCAGCGGAGGCGACGGCGCAGAGAGCCATGTCATTACTATGAGGATTGTGCGTCCAGATGCCCTTTTTCAACTTCCAAGTGTTCGGCGTTTTCTGAGCAGACTGATGGATGACCTCGCTAACAGACGAAGTCTGCTAGTTCTTTTGCCTACTGGGATTGATCCCCTGGAACTCAAGGATGCCATTCGAGTAGAGCTATGGCGCCGTACCTTTGAACTTGAAGAAGTATCACTTGCATGTCTGCCAAGCCCAAAAGAGCGTTCGCTGGTCGCAGCCCTGAGTGACGCCCTGGGAATCGGTTGGACTTCTGATGCCCCGCGCACGCTCCTAAATCTGATGGAAACAGAACAACTGCCCGACATTATCTTGCTTGATGATCTTGATCAATTACCTCCCGCAACATGCAAGGACTGGTTAGCCTTTCTGAGCCAATGGGCGCAACACTCCCAGCGCAGGATTGATCGCGGTTCATCCATTACGGCTTTATGTGTGATGGGGCCGGCGGCAGCCATACTCTCCCATCTCCCAGAAAGTAGTGTTCACCTCGCCGTGCATTGGTGGTGGGGTTTTCCCTCCGCATTGGAGACACGTGTGCTTTGCCGATCGAGTAATGAGGGCGGCGGCTGGGATACGATGACGCGCTGGCGTGAGTACGTTTTGCCTGCATTGTCCGGAAATGATGTTTCATTGGTGGACGACCTGTGGGATGTGCTTCATAAGGACGCAGAAACCCTCCTGAAACACCTTTACACCTTGGCCGGGCAGCGTGGATGGGAGGCAGGGACTCTGCAGAACTGGGGGGTGGGGAAAGGTAGTATTACCTCCAGTAGCAACTCTGGTTTCACGCCGCTGTCTCCACCCGTTGATTTACGACTCTTGTGGGCACATGGAGCCGTAGGCTGGACACTGGAATACGGACTCGAATTACATCCGGCAGCGTTGGTGGCCTTGGGACGTCATGACGAGCTTCGCCACAGGCTGTGGCGAGGCCAGGCCGAACTGCTCTTTCCTCTCGTTGATCGAATCCGGTTGGAGATATGCAACCATTTCACACGCACGCATGGATCCGATTGGCCGGTACGATGGTCCCCGCCAATCTCCCCAGAAGAAGATACGGCTGTGCGTCAAAGTCCACTGGCATGCCAGTGGGGGCATCTGAAAGCGCTGCTAAGTTATGAGACATTGCGTCGTTCCCACCAAAACTGGCTTCCCTTGATTTCCCTCGCTCACTCGATTCGGAACGAGATTGCACACTACCGTCCGATAACCTTCCGCGACTTTGAAGGGTTTTGGCGAGAGGTCGAGATATCCATCGTTTTAGGGGCCTCTTACCTATAGGTGTCAGTATTTCTCTTCAACTTCTGCCGTGCCTCAAACTGGGGAGTCATCCATGCGAGTCATTTTCATGGGTACGGCCCCCTTTGCCGAGCCGACGTTGCGCGGTCTGTTCGCCTCGCCTCACGACGTTGTGGCGGTGGTGACGCAGCCGGACCGGCCGCGCGGGCGCGGACGCAAACCGGCGCCGTCGCCGATCAAGACATTGGCCATGACGCATGATCGTGTCGTTTTGCAACCGGCGAGCCTGCGCCGGGACGCGGCGGTTGTCGAGCAATTGTCGTCGCTGTGTCCGGCGGCGATCGTGGTGGTGGCCTACGGCAACATCCTGCCGCCATCGGTATTGGCAATACCGCCGCATGGTTGCCTCAACGTCCACGCCTCGCTGTTGCCGAAATACCGCGGCGCGGCGCCCATCAACTGGGCGCTGATGCAGGGGGAAGCGGTGACCGGCTGTACGGTGATCCAGATGGACGCGCACGTGGATACGGGCGACATCTGGTGGCACGCCGCCTGCGACATTACGACAGACGATGACGCCCTGAGCCTGGGCGCCCGGCTGGCGGATCTGGGCGCCGCCGGCCTCCTTGAGGTGCTTGCTGGTATCGAACAGGGGGAGGGGGCAGCGGCACCGCGTCCCCAACCCGAGGCCGGCGTCTCGTATGCGCCGAAGCTGACCAAGGAATTGGCGCCTGTTGACTGGCAGCAACCGGCCGCGGTGCTGCGCAATCGCGTTCGCGGCCTGGTTCCGTGGCCGGGCGCCACGGCCCGTTTCGGCGACCTGGACGTCAAGCTGTGGCGCACCGCCGTGCACGACGAACCCCATGCGGAGGCGCCGGGCACGGTGACCGCGGTGACGCCGGAGGGGGTGCTGGTCGCCTGCGGCGCCAATCAACTGTTCATCCATGAGCTTCAACCGGCCAATCGGCGCCGTATGCCGGCATCCGACTTTGCACAGGGCTACCGTGTTCAGAAGGGGCAACGGTTTGCCTGAAGCTGAGCCCCGAGGCGGAACGGCGCGGCAGACGGCTTTGCGCGTGCTCCACGCCGTTGACGCGGAGCAGGCTTACACGGACGTGGCGCTGCGGCAGATGCTGGGCGACAGCGCCCTGGAGCGGCGGGAGCGGGCTTTCGTGACGGCATGCGTGTACGGCGCGGTGCGCTGGCAGGGGCGCATCGATTGGCTGTTGTCAAAGGCGTGCAGCCGCCCGCTCGACTCCCTGACACCCTGGATTCGCAATACCCTCAGGCTGGGAGCTTATCAATGCCTGTGGATGGAGCAGGTTCCGCCTCGCGCGGCGGTGCACACCTCGGTGGAGTTGGCACGGCGTTTTGGGCACGCCGGGGTCGCCGGTCTGGTGAACGGCGTTCTGCGAACCCTGCTGCGGCGGCACGCCACGTATGCGCTGCCGGACGCCGACACGCAGCCGGCGGCGCATCTCGCGGTGGCGCACTCGCATCCGCAATGGCTGGTTGAACGCTGGCTGGACCGTTACGGCTGGGCGCGCACGCAAGCCCTGTGCGCCGAGAATAATCGTCCCCGAGACGTCACGCTGCGCGTCAACACGTTGCGCACCACCCCGCGGGCTTTGGCGCAGCGCCTTGTGCAAGAGGGACTGCGGCTGGTCAGGCCCTCCCGTCTGCTGGCGGCGGCGCTGGTGGTGCAGGGAACGAGTCGCCTGGACGCGCTGCCGAGTTATCGCGGCGGTTTATTCCAGGTTCAGGACGAGGGCGCCATGCTGGTGGCGCCGTTGTGTCGGGCGCAGCCCGGACAGCGTGTGCTGGATGCCTGCGCGGCGCCGGGCGGCAAGACGACCCACCTGGCCCAGCTTATGGGCGACACAGGGCAGATTTTGGCCTGCGACGGGCAGGCGAGCCGCTTGCGGTTTCTGGATGCCAACGTGCGGCGTCTGCGGTTGACGAGCATCACCCACGCGGTGGCGGACAGCACCGGGCCGTTGCCGTGGTCGGGCGTCTTCGACCGTATTCTCGTGGACGCGCCGTGTTCCGGCTTGGGCGTGCTGAGCCGTCATCCCGACATCAAGTGGCGCAAAGGCTCCGAGGACCTGCAGGGCTTGCAAGCCACGCAGTTGGCGCTGCTGGAGGCGCAAAGCCGATGCCTCGCCGCTGATGGGCTGTTGGTGTATAGTGTGTGCTCCAACGAGCCGGAGGAGACGCGCGACGTGGTGCGGATGTTCCTGGAGCGCCACCCGGATATGCGGCTCGACGCGGTAGCCGGTGATCTCCCAAAAGAACTCGATCGGCATTCTCCCCATCTTGAAACCCTTGATCTGACGCCGGAGCAATATAGCACCGAGGGCGTCTTTGCGGCCCGTTTTCGCGCCCGAAACTCGTAACGTTGAGGAAGTCCCGCATGGTGAAGATCGCTCCTTCCATCTTGGCGGCGGATTTCACCCGTTTGGGTGAGGAGATCGCCCAGGTTGAGGCCGCCGGGGCCGACCTGTTGCACGTCGACGTGATGGATGGTCATTTCGTGCCCAACCTGACTATTGGCCCGCCCGTGATCAGGGCCATCAAGGCGGTCACCCAGTTGCCGTTGGACGTTCACCTGATGGTCGATCAGCCGGACGCCCTGTTGCCGGATTTCATTGACGCCGGCAGCGACAACCTGACGGTGCACGTCGAAGCCTGCCGCCACCTGCACCGCACTATCCAGTCCATCAAGGAGGCCGGGGTGCGCGCCAGTGTCGTCTTGAATCCCGCCACCTCGCTGCACGCCCTGGACGAAATCCTGCCCGAGGTGCACATGGTGCTGCTGATGTCGGTGAATCCGGGCTTCGGCGGACAACGTTTTCTGCCCGCGACGCTCGACAAAATCCGGGCGTTGAGGGAGCAGATCGAGCAGCGCCGGTTGCCGGTGGCTATCGAGGTTGACGGCGGGGTGAAGGCCGATAACGCTGCCGAGATCTGCGCTGCCGGCGCCGGCGTTCTGGTGGCCGGCACGGCGATCTTCGGGCAACCGGATTACGGGGCGGCCATCCAGGCATTACGGGCTGCATAAGGCGCCGCGCGTTCCTGTCGCGGTGCCGCGGCGCTTGACAAGGGGCCAGAAAACACAATAATTCCCCAATCCTCCGGCACTTTACCCGGCCTTTTGGAGACCCAAGGACGCGGCATGTTTGAATCCCTTTCGGCAAAACTCGACGGCGTTTTTTCCAACTTGCGCGGGCGCGGCAAGCTGACGGAAGCCAACATCAAGGAGGCGACGCGCGAAATCCGGCTGGCGCTTCTGGAAGCGGACGTCAACTTTCAGGTCGTCAAGGACTTTGTGCAACGGGTGCGTGAGCAGGCCCTCGGGCAGCAAGTCATGCGTAGCCTGACGCCGGGCCAGCAGGTGGTGAAGATCGTCCGTGACGAATTGACGATCCTCATGGGCTCGCAGCACGCGCCGCTTACCATGGCGTCGCCGCCGCCGACCACCTTCCTTCTGGTCGGTCTGCAGGGCTCCGGGAAGACCACCTCGGCAGCCAAGTTGGCGAGGAAACTGCAGGAGATGGGGCGCCGCCCTTTGTTGGTGGCGGCCGACGTGTATCGCCCAGCGGCGATGGAGCAATTGCGCCTGCTTGGCGAGCAGCTCGAGGTTCCCGTGGTGGTGCGACAGGATTCCCGCGACCCGGTGGATATTTGCCGGCAGGCTTTCGAGGAGGCGCCTCAGCATCAGGCCGACGCCATCGTCATTGACACGGCGGGACGGTTGCAGATTGACGAGACGCTGATGCAGGAGCTGGCGGACATCAAGACGGCCACTAATCCCCGCTACACGTTTCTCGTGGTCGATGCGATGACCGGGCAAGAGGCGGTCAACGTGGCGACGGCTTTCAACGAGACGGTGAGCATTGAGGGCGTGATTCTCACCAAGTTGGACGGCGATGCCCGGGGCGGGGCGGCGTTGTCGATCCAGGCGGTGGTCGGCAAGCCCATCCAATTCGTCGGGGTTGGCGAAAAACTGGACGCCCTGGAAGCCTTCCACCCGGAGCGCATGGCGTCGCGGCTCCTTGGCATGGGCGACGTGTTGACGCTCATCGAAAGGGCCGAGCAGGCCATCGACCCCGCATCGGTTGCGGACCTTGAGTCGAAGATGCGCCAAGCCAGCTTCACGCTCGAGGACTTTCAAAATCAGTTGCGTCAGGTCAAGCAGATGGGGCCGCTGGAGAATCTGATGGAGATGATCCCAGGCCTCAAGGGCGCCAAGCTCCCGGTGGCCGGCGAGAAGGACTTGAAGAAGGTTGAGGCCATCATTGGTTCCATGACCTTGGTCGAACGGCGCCACCCGGCCCTGATCAACGGCACCCGGCGGAAGCGCATCGCTCTCGGCAGCGGCACCCGGGTGGAAGACGTCAATCGCTTACTGAAACAGTTCGGCCAGATGCGCAAGCTCATGAAGTCCATGATGACCGGTAAGGGCAAGAGCCGTCGCAGGTGGGCGGGCATGCCCATGGTACGACCCTTTTGAGGGGTGATCCTTTTACAATTTCAACATGAGGTGTTCGAGTGGCTGTTCGTATTCGCCTGAAACGCATGGGCGCCAAGAAGCGTCCTTTCTACCGTATTATCGTGGCCGACGCGCGGGCGCCGCGTGACGGTCGGTTCATCGAGACGTTGGGAACCTACAACCCGCTTACGGAGCCGTCTGAGGTGAAGCTGGCGGAAGACAAAGTCCGCCTGTGGCTGGCGCGGGGAGCGCAGCCCTCCGACCCGGTGCGCGATATCTTGAAACGTCAGGGGTTGTTGGGTTCGGGAAGCGCCGTTGCGGAGTCTGAGGAAGAAAGCTGATCGCCTGTAACCGGTGGCAGGGAATACGGCAGGATGGAGCACGAAAAGCTCGTTGCCATTGGTCGTTTTACGAAGCCGCATGGCGTTCGGGGCGAGTTGGTTTTCCTGCCGTATGTGTCCGACGTGGCGCTGCTGCCCGAACTCAGCGAACGGCAGGTGCGGATACGGCACAAGACGGCCCCCGCGCAGACGTGCACGATTCTGGCGTGGCGCATGGCCCATAGCCGGGTGCTGGTGCAAATCGAAAGCTGTCGGGACCTGTCCGCGGCGCAACACCTGCGAGACTACGAAGTGGTTGTCCCGCGCCAGTGGTTTTCTCCCTTGCCCGTCGGTGAATACTATTGGTTTGAAATCGAAGGTCTGACCGTGCATGCCGGCGACGGACGGACGTTGGGCATCGTGACGGACATTATTCACACTGGCAGCAACGATGTCTACGTGGTCAGCCAAGATGATCGCGAGACCCTGGTGCCAGCCCTGAAGGACATTGTCCGCACCATCGACCTGGAGGGCGGCGCGATGTACCTCCACAACCTGCCCGGCTGAATTGACCCGTGCGCGATGGACGTTCACATCCTCACCATTTTCCCCGACATGTTCGTCTCGCCCCTGCAGGCGAGCATCCTGCAGCGGGCGCAGGCGCGTCAGCAGCTTCGCGTGACCGTGCATGACCTGCGCGATTTTGCCTCGGGGCGGCATCGCGTAACCGACGACAGTCCCTACGGTGGCGGCGCCGGCATGGTGATGAAGCCGGAGCCGATTGTCGCCGGCATCCAGGCGCTGCGGGAACGCTTTGGACCGGCTTACGTCATGTTGATGAGCCCGCAGGGCAGGGTGCTCGATCAGGAATTTGCCAAGACTTTGCTGGGTCATCCATGCGTGGTGCTCATTTGCGGCCGCTACAGCGGGACCGACGCCCGCGTCATGCCGTACATTGACACCGAACTTTCGATTGGCGATTACGTGTTGACGGGCGGCGAGTTGCCGGCCATGGTGGTGTTGGACGTGGTGGGGCGGATGATTCCCGGCGTTGTAGGGGATCGCCAATCGGTGGAGGAGGATTCGTTTTTCAACGGCCTGTTGCAGGGGCCGCAATACACGCGGCCGGAAACCTTTGACGGCGCCCGCGTACCGGCTATTCTGTTGTCCGGAGACCACGCCGCGATTGCCGCATGGCGGCGCCGGCAGGCCCTGCAGACGACGCTGCAAAGGCGTCCGGACCTGTTGGGGCGTGTTCCGCTGACGCCTCAGGAGCGAGCGATTCTGCGGGAAATCGGCCGCGAAGAAACGACCCCGCATGAGCCATGACCGCCCGCAGTTGTTCGTCGCGCTGTTGCATTTTCCCGTGTACAACAAGAACCGCGAGGTGATTGCCACTTCGCTGACGACAGTCAACCTGCACGATCTCGCCCGCTTGGTCACGACGTATGGCGTTATGGGCTGTTACGTGGTGACGCCGTTCCAGCGCCAACGCGAGCTGGCCTGTCGGATGATCGTTCACTGGACCGAAGGATACGGGGCTGCCTATAATTCGACGCGCGCCGAGGCGCTGCAGCATCTCTGCATCGTCGACAGCCTTGCGGAGGTCGAGCAGGACATTGCGCGGCGATGTGGAAGCGCACCCCATACCATTGCAACGGATGCACGACGGTTTCCCCGGTGCACGTCGTACGCCGACCTGCGAGACATCATTTGGCGGCAGCGGGAGGCTTTTCTGCTGCTTTTGGGGACGGGGTGGGGACTTACGGACGAACTGATGGCCGGCTGTAACTACATCCTGGCTCCCATTGCTGCTGGTACCCGATACAATCACCTGCCGGTACGGGTCGCGGCGGGTATTATGCTCGACCGCCTGCTCGGTTGAGTCGACGCGATGGGAAGAGCCGGGCCCCTTCATAATTTTGTTGAGGAAATAGCGTTATGCATGCGTTAATGGATATTGAACAAACCCAGATGAAGCGGGATCTGCCCGAGTTTCGCGCCGGCGATACGGTGCGGGTGCAGGTGCGCATCATTGAGGGCACCCGCGAGCGCGTGCAGGCGTTCCAGGGCGTGGTGCTAGCGATCAGCGGCAGCGGCGTTCGGCGTACCTTCACCGTGCGCAAGGTTTCCTCGGGTATCGGGGTGGAGCGGGTTTTCCCTTTGCATTCGCCGAGGCTTGACGCCATTGAAGTCGTGCGGCGCGGACGGGTTCGCCGCGCCAAGCTGTTTTATCTGCGCAAGCTGAGGGGCAAAGCGGCGCGCATCAAAGAGCGTCGTACGCGCGTCTGAGGATCGGGTGCATGGCCCAGCACGGCATCTCCGGCGTGTCTCACTTGCCGTTCGAGCGGCAGGCACGTCAGGCAGGGTATCATACTATCGTCGGCATTGATGAAGCGGGGCGCGGACCGCTGGCGGGTCCGGTGGTCGCCGCTGCCGTGTGCCTTCCTTCCGCATATGACATTCCAGGGCTGCAGGACTCGAAGCGTTTGACGGAGCGCCAGCGAGAGGCGGTTTACCGGCTTATCTTGCGTGAAACTTTGGCGTATGGTGTCGGCGTTGTGTCGCATCGGCTGATTGACCGGCATCACATCCTGTGGGCGACAAAGGAAGCCATGTTGCGGGCGGTGCGGCAACTCTCGAGAGTCCCCGACTTGTTGCTGATTGACGGCCCGATAGCGCTGTCGGCCGCCATCGATCAACGCCCTATCGTGCGCGGCGATGCCTCCTGCGCCTCCATTGCCGCCGCATCCGTGATCGCTAAGGTGACGCGTGACCGCATGATGGTAGCTTATGGCAAGCGTTATCCGGCTTACGGTTTCGCGCGGCATAAAGGCTACCCCACCCGTGACCATTACGCGCGCCTGCGCGCCCACGGCCCCTGTGCCATTCATCGGCTCAGTTTTCGCGGCGTGCTTGATCCGACACCAGCTTTCGGCAAGGCCGATTCATGACCAAGTGGCGCCTGAGACGTGGTGCGCAGGGCGAGCAGATAGCCACCGCTTATCTGCAACGTCTTGGCTATCGAATCCAGCAACGAAATTACCGTTGCAAGCAGGGCGAGATCGATATCATTGCCTGGGATGGCGCGGCGCTGATCTTCGTTGAAGTCAAGACCAAGAGTCGAACGGACTTCGGCGCGCCGCAAGCGATGGTCACCAGGCAAAAGCAGGCGAAGCTCGTGCACGTTGCGATGGCCTATATCCAGGAACACCAGGTACGAGATACCGAACTGCGGTTTGACGTGGTGGCCGTCACCTGTCTGCCGGACACGGCGCCGGAGGTGGTGCACGTGCCGGCGGCGTTCGATGCTTCCCCGCAGTTTCTCTATTGATTGGGGGTCGCCGGGGCTCGGCGTTATCTTGACAAAGGTTGCTCGGCTATCTATCTTGGTGCCTCGCGTTTTGCAAGGCACAGCCATATTTCACGGTACGGAGTTGCAATCATGCGGACAGTCTCCATTCGCAAGGAAGACGTCATCCATAGTTGGTACGTTGTTGACGCAGAGAACAAAGTCTTGGGCCGGCTCGCCTGCGAGGTGGCGAAGATTCTTCGTGGCAAGCATAAACCGATCTATACGCCCCACGTTGATACAGGCGATTACGTCGTTGTTGTGAATGCCGACAAGGTTGTCTTGACGGGCAAGAAATGGGCGCAGAAGCTCTATCGCTGGCATACCGGATACGCCGGGGGCTTTCGGGAAGTGACCGCCGAGAAGATGCATCAGCGCAAGCCCAAGCGGCTCGTCGAGTTGGCGGTGCGGGGCATGCTCCCGAAAACCAAACTGGGGCGGGCCATGTATCGCAAGCTGAAGGTGTATACCACACCCACGCATCCGCACGCGGGCCAGCAGCCGCAGCCCTTGGACATTAGTTGAGTTTTGTCTGCCAGGCGATGGCGCTTGGCAGTCTATTGGATGCCACACGGTTTTGGAGAGGGTATGGCAGAACAGTTTCGCTACTACGACACGGGCAAACGCAAATCCGCGATTGCTCGTGTATGGCTTATGGCCGGCGAAGGTAAGGTTTCCGTCAATCGCCGCTCATTCGAGGATTACTTCCCGCTTGAGACCCACAAGACGATCATTGAGTCTCCCCTCAAAATTACTAACACCCTGGGTCAGTACGACGCCTACATTACCGTGCGCGGCGGCGGTGTGTCCGGGCAGGCCAGTGCAATCCGGCACGGTATTGCCAAGAGCCTGCTGCATCTGGATGCGACGTTTCGGCCGATACTGAAGCAGGCGGGTTTTCTGACGCGTGATTCACGCATCAAGGAACGGAAAAAATATGGGCAGAAGAAAGCGCGGAAGCGTTTTCAATACTCCAAACGTTAGGGCAACGACGCTGCACCAGCTGCCACGGCAGCGTTCCACAGTTGATCCGTGCTGGGCCAAGCACAGGGGGTGAACCTTTTGGCAACACTTACCATCCGACAATTATTAGAGTCCGGGGCGCACTTCGGGCACCAGACAAATCGCTGGAACCCGAAAATGAAGCGGTATATTTTCGGGTCGCGGAACGGTATCTATGTCGTTGATCTACAACAGACATTAGAGCGTTTTCGTGAGGCATACGACTTTGTTCGCCGCACAACGTCGCGTGGAGCCCACATCCTGTTCGTCGGCACGAAGAAGCAGGCGCAGGACATCGTGGGCAGTGAGGCGGCGCGCGCTCAGCAGCATTATGTGAATCAACGTTGGTTGGGCGGCATGCTGACGAATTTTTCGACGGTTAAGAACAGTCTCGGGCGCCTCAAAGAGTTTGAGCACATGCAGGAAATGGGCATGTGGGAGAGCCTGCCCAAGAAAGAAGTCTTGCAGTTGCAAAAGAAGGCCGACAAGCTTGAGAAATTGCTGGGTGGCATCAAGTCGATGGAAGCTCTGCCGGGCGCTCTCTTCGTTATTGATTGCAAGAAAGAAAAGATCGCCATTAGTGAAGCCAAGAAACTCGGTATTCCGACGGTTGCGATCGTGGATACCAATTGTGATCCGGACGACATCGACTACGTCATTCCAGGCAATGACGACGCGACCCGCGCCATTCGACTGATGACCTCGCAAATTGCGCAGGCCGCCATTGAGGGGATACATGAGCGGCAGGCCGCTTCGCCGGAGGAGGAAAGCGCCGTCTCGATGTCGTCGCAGGAGGAAATGAGCGCCGCGGACGGTCAGGCTGAGGCCGGGGAGGCCGCCCAGCCCGATGCGGCTGTCGAACCCGCGGTCGCCGTCACGCCCTCGAGTGAGGTTGATCCGCCCGCAGAACTGCCTGCCGAAGATAAGTAAGCCCAGGGAAAGAAGAAGGAAGGATTATGTCGATTACCACAGCGATGGTGAAGGAGTTGCGGGAGAAAACCGGTGTCGGAATCATGGACTGCAAGGAGGCGCTTGCGGCCACCAATGGTTCCATCGAGGAGGCACAGGATTACCTTCGCAAGAAAGGCTTACAGGCTGCAGCAAAGCGGGCTGAACGCAGCACCCGCGAGGGCTCGGTGGGCTCCTACATTCATGGTGGCGGACGTCTCGGCGTGATGATCGAGGTCAACTGTGAGACCGATTTCGTCGCCAGAACCGATGACTTCCAGGAACTGGTGCACGATCTTGCCATGCAGGTGGCCGCCAGCAATCCTCTCTATCCCACGCGTGACGACGTGCCGGAGGATGTTGTGGTCAAGGAACGCCAGATCCTTGAGGAGCAAGCACAAGCTTCAGGCCGGCCAGCCCAGGCCATCGCCAAGATGGTTGAAGGACGCCTCAACAAATACTTCCAGGAAGTTTGTCTGCTGGATCAGCCGTTCGTGAAAGACCCCAGCATGAGCGTGGGCGATCTCATCACCGCCAAGATCGCCAAAACCGGCGAGAATATCACCGTCAGCCGTTTTGTGCGCTTCCAACTCGGAGAAGCGTTGTAGGCCGCTGCCCTTGTATGGGCCACTCTCGTGCGTAAGGATGCCGAGCTTTGGAGCCTCTCACCTATCGTCGTGCCCTGCTGAAACTCAGTGGCGAAGCGTTGATCGGGGAGCAGGGCTATGGTATCGACGCCAAGATGCTGCAGTATCTGGCCGATGAAATCAGCGATGTGCACCGGCTCGGTGTGGAACTGGCCTTGGTCATTGGCGGGGGTAACATCTTTCGCGGCTCGGAGGCAGAGGCCCGCGGTATCGATCGTGTCACCGCCGATAACATAGGCATGTTGGCGACGGTCATCAATGGTCTTTCCTTACAATCGGCCCTCGAGCAGGCCAGCATTGTTACGCGGGTGCAGACGGCTTTTGAAATGCGGGCGGTCGCCGAGCCGTACATTCGTCGTCGGGCCTTGCGGCATCTGGAAAAAGGACGGGTTGTGCTTTTCTCCGGCGGCACCGGCAATCCATATTTCACAACCGATACGACCGCCGCGTTGCGTGCTGCTGAGATCGGGGCTGACGTCGTCTTAAAAGCCACGAAGGTCGATGGCATCTATGATGAGGATCCGGTGACGCATCCAGAAGCGGTGCGGCTGCCCCGCCTGACCTATCTCGAGACCCTGCAACGGCGCTTGAAGGTGATGGATGCGACGGCCGTTTCTCTCTGTATGGATAATCAACTTCCCATCGTGGTTTTTGACATTAACCAACCAGGTAACCTCCGTTCGATCATGCAGGGCAAGCCAATTGGAACTTTAGTGGGAGGGGAATCGTAATGCTGGATGACGTCTACCACGAAGTGGATTACAAAATGGAGCGCTCGTTAGCCGCCCTCCGTAAAGAGCTGTCCCGAATCCGTACCGGGCGCGCCACACTGGCGCTTTTGGAGGGGATCGACGTGGCTTACTACGGCACCGCCACGCCCTTGAATCAGATGGCCACCCTGGCGGCTCCTGAAAGCCGTTTGCTGACCATTCAGCCGTGGGATAAATCACAGGTCGGGCTTATCGAAAAGGCCATTCAGCGCTCCGACTTGGGGTTGACGCCCATGAACGACGGCAAGATCATCCGACTGGCGATCCCGCCGCTGACCGCCGAGCGCCGCAAGGATCTGGTCAAGAAGGTCAAGAAGATTGGTGAAGATGCGAAAGTCGCCCTGCGCAATGTCCGCCGCGAGGGCAACGAGACACTCAAGGACCTGGAAAAGACCAAGGACATCTCCCAGGACGATTTGCGCCGTGGGCAAGAGCAAGTCCAGAAGATTACCGATCGCTTTATTTCTCAGGTCGATGACGTTTTGAACGCCAAGGAACACGAGATTCTGGAGGTCTAGCAGGAATGTCCGTCGTCGTTTAATGAGAAATGCCCAGGCGTGACTCCGCGCTGCTCATTGTCCCGATTTCGACGTTAAAACTGAGAGCGTCTCCGTGCTGTTTAGCGGTGTGGACGGCTTATGGAACAATTACGGCGTGTGATCAGTGTCCTGGTAATCTTGCCCCCCTTCATTCTTATCCTTCTGTACGCCCCCGTCGAACTGTTTTCCCTTCTCGTTTTGGCCGTCAGCATCCTGGCTTTACACGAATACAGCGCCCTGTTGAAACAGATAAACTTGCCCATCGGTAGCGGGGCTTGTTATGTTGCGGCCTTCGCCCTGACGGTGGCGGCCTATCTGGGCGGCTGGCCTTGGCTTTCGCCGGCGTTGTTCCTCAGCCTCTTGGTGCTCACTCTAACCGCTATCATCTCCTCGCAGGGCGCATCCGGCAAATTTTCCATGCTGTTGCACGGTGCTTTCGGCGTCCTTGGCATTGCCTGGTGCCTCAGCCACTTTATCGTTCTACGCAGCATGCAGGCGGGGCAATGGTATCTGCTTTTCATGTGCATTACGGTGTGGGTCAGCGACTCCATGGCCATGTATACTGGGAAGTTGCTGGGACGACATCGGCTGGCCGGATCGCTAAGCCCCGGTAAAACTTGGGAAGGCGCCGTAGGGGGGACGATGAGCGGCGTGGTGACCGCCGGGGCGACGGCGCCGTTTTTGGTGCCTCAATTGTTGCTGTGGCAAGGCGTGCTGATCGGTTGCCTGATAACGCTTGCGGCTCAGATCAGTGATCTGGGAGAATCAATGCTCAAACGCTACACGGGTGCCAAAGACTCCAGCGGGCTGATCCCCGGCCACGGGGGCGGTCTGGATCGCATCGACAGCATGCTATTCGCTGCCCCGACGTTATGCTACGCGCTTGAAGTGCTGGGCAAGGCGTCCGCTGCCTGAGGAAGTACCCTGCGGACGGATTAGGGAGGCGTTTGTATGGATACCCGAAAAGGTATTGCCGTGCTCGGTTCAACGGGTTCAATCGGCGTCAACACCTTGAGCGTGATCGCTTCTCATCCTGACCAATTTGCCGTGCTGGCGCTCGCAGCCCATTCGAACGTGGACCAGCTCGAAGAGCAGGTACGCCGCTTCCGCCCGCGGCTGGCCGTGCTGTTCGATGAGGAAAAAGCCAACCATCTGCGTGACCGTCTGGGGAATCTGGATATCGAGGTGGATTCAGGTTTGGACGGGCTATGCCACGCTGCCGTGTATCCCGATGTTGACTTGGTGATGTCGGCTGTGGTCGGTTCTATCGGGCTGTGGCCGACTCTGTGTGCTGTCCAGGCCGGGTTGGACGTGGCGTTGGCGAACAAGGAATCCCTGGTCATGGCGGGGGAATTGATCATCCGTCCCGAGAGGCCGGAGTGGGGGAGAATTATCCCTGTTGACAGTGAGCACAACGCTATCTTTCAGGTCCTGCAAGATCAACAGCGATCGGCGTTGCGCCGTATCTTGCTGACGGCTTCCGGTGGGCCGTTTCGCGACTGGTCGTTAGAAGACATGCGATCCGCCAGTGTCGTCGAGGCACTCAAGCACCCGAACTGGAAAATGGGTCCGAAAATCACCGTCGACTCCGCCACGATGATGAATAAGGGCCTTGAGTTGATTGAAGCGCATCGACTTTTTGACGTGCCTGTCGAGAATCTTCAGATCGTCGTACACCCCGAAAGCATTGTTCATTCCATGGTTGAGTTTCACGACGGTTCCGTGCTTGCCCAACTTGGCATTCCTGACATGCGGGTGCCGATCTCCTACGCGCTGGCCTATCCGCAGCGACTGCCGAACTCGCTGCCGTCGCTCGATTTGTTTTCCGTGCGGGCCCTGCATTTCCACGCTCCCGACCACAAACGTTTTCCTTGCCTGCGGTTGGCCGTTGAAGCGGCGCGTTGTGGGGGTACCATGCCAGCCGTCCTGAACGCCGCCAACGAGGTTGCCGTGCAAGCTTTCCTCGCAGGGTCGATCAATTTCCTGGCGATTCCGAAAGTGATTGAGACCACCGTGACACGGCATGTGGCCATTCCTCTTGACGACATATCAGTCGCGTTGGAGGCGGATCGCTGGGCACGCGAATACGCCGCAACGGCGGTGAAAGCTTGTGGGGGTGTATTCAGGGATGTTGTGTGACCTGTCCCGACACCGGAATGAAGTGCTGATTTTACCCACGGCACTGGGTATCCGAGAGGCAACCATGTCTGATGAGAAGGTGCGGGCCTTTATTGCTATCAGGCCAGCTGCCGACTTGCGTCGGGCGTTTACCGGTATGGCCGCAGCCGCCCGCGAACTGCCCATGCACTGGGTGCGTCCCGAATCTGTCCACCTGACCCTCAAATTTCTAGGGGACGTGCCGGGGGATGCCATTCCGACGATTCATCAAACGTTGCAACAGGCCGCGGAAGGCTTGGCAGCCTTTAGCGTCGCGGTGCGAGGACTTGGCTGCTTTCCCAATGCAACCCGTCCACGGGTCTTATGGATGGGTATTGACGATCCGCGGCGCGAATTGGCACAACTCCAATGCCACATCGAATCGACATTGGCAGCGCTGGGAATGTCGGTGGAGGAGCGGCTATTCCGACCACATTTGACCTTAGCTCGTACTCGCGGAACCCGGGTCGGCGAGAAACTTAACGCGTTGTTGAGCGAGTACAAGAATCACCTTTTCGGCTATCTCGTCGTTTCCCAAATCCACCTCATGCGGAGTGACCTGTATGAAAAAGGAGCGGCGCATACCCGCCTTTATTCGGTTGCCCTGCAAGGCTCAAGCACCAACTACGCTATCGCGTAAAGCCATCGGAAAGGGGAGGTAATGATGTTGAAACAAATTCGTGCAACTCGTGAACACGGCTTTACCCTCATCGAATGATGATCGTGGTTGCCATCATCGGCATTCTGGCCGCCATTGCGGTGCCAAATTTCACCGCTTACCGCAATCGCAGCCGCGTCGCCGCGCCCGTGGCGACCTCCGAAAGCATTCGCGCTGCACTGGCGGGCTATGCTGCCGAATAAGTCACCAGTTTCTATCCCTCAGTGACGATATCGAGGACTATGACGAGGCTGTCACGTTGCTTAACGCGCATGGCGCGGCCTTACCTGCCGACCCTGCCACGGTTTCCATCGCCTCCCTGTCCTATGATTCCGAAGAGGGTGAAACCTACCCCCTCAACATCGTCGTCAATGTGCCCGACGGCGTAGCGGGAAAGCAGCTTACCATCACGCCCGGAGGGATTAAGAGAGGAACGTAACTTCTCAGACCTATGCCTACCCTCGGCTACGTCGTCGCCTTTGTGCTGGGAAGCATTGTCGCCAGCTTCGCCAACGTTTGCATTTACCGTCTTCCGTTAAGACAGTCCATCGTATCCCCAGCCTCACGGTGCACATCCTGCCAGCGCTCTCTGCGCCCTTGGCACAACCTGCCGATTGTCAGTTTCGTCGTCCTGAGGGGCCGCTGCGCTTTCTGCCAGAATGGCATTTCCTGGCGTTACCTGGTCGTGGAAAGCCTTGGCGGTCTGCTGTATCTGCTGGGGTATCACCAACTTGGGCTTTCAGTGTCTGCATTTGCTTACGCTTGGCTGGTGGCGGCGTTGCTGATCGTGTCCTGCATCGATTTCGCTCACATGATCATTCCCGACGCGGTGACGTTACCGGGCATCGTGGTCGGAGCCGTTATCGGCTTGCTTCCCTCGTCAATCGGATTTGCCAATGCCGTTGCCGGCGCCTGCCTGGGCGGGGGGATTTTCTTGCTTATCGCATTGGTCTATCCCGCCGGTATGGGGGGCGGCGACGTGAAACTCATCGCCATGGTCGGGGCGTTTGTCGGCTGGCAAGCGGTGCTCGTAGCCATCATTCTGAGCGCCTTTTGCGGGGCGGCATGCGGGTCGACGCTCATCTTGCTGGGAATCAAGGGACGGCGAGACCCGGTGCCGTTCGGCCCGTTTCTCGCCATCGGAGGGGTCGCGGCCATGCTGTGGGGGGAGGCATTGTTGGCGTGGTACGGCCGCTTGACGTTGGCCTTCTGAACGCATCCGGCAACCTGACGGTTCTGCGTGGACAGGTAGGGTATACTTCCATACGTTACTCAACTGACACCAGGGGAGGGCAGGCGGCTGCTCCTCCTGACCATTTCTCCGAACCGGGAGGTACACAAGATGGCTGAGTACGTCCATCCGGAAGTCCTGGTGAGCACCGATTGGGTTGCCGCTCACCTCGACGACCCATCCGTGCGCATTGTCGAATCGGATGAGGACATCCTGCTCTACGAAACCGGGCACGTACCCGGCGCCGTGAAAGTGGACTGGCAAAACGAGTTGCAAGACCAGGTGGTACGCGACTACGTCAATCAGCAGGCGTTCGGGAATCTCATTGGCAGCAAGGGCATTTCCAACAACCATACGGTGGTGTTCTACGGCGACAAGAACAACTGGTGGGCCTGCTACGCGCTGTGGGTCTTCAAAATGTACGGCCACACTGATTGCCGGGTGATGAACGGCGGCCGGCAGAAATGGATCGACGAGGACCGCGAGTTGAACACCGAGCGGCCAACCTACGCTGCCGAGACGTACACGGCTGTCGCCCCGAACCTCGGCATCCGCGCCTTTCGCGACGAGGTGACGGCGCACATGAAGGCCGGCAGGGACCTGATCGACGTCCGCTCACCGGCCGAGTACAGCGGCGAACTCACCCACATGGCCGATTACCCGCAGGAGGGCGCGCTGCGCGGCGGGCACATCCCCGGCGCCGCCAACATCCCGTGGGGGCAGGCGGTGGCCGCCGACGGCACCTTCAAGCCTGCCGAGGATCTCAAAGCCCTGTACGAAGGCCGGGCCGGCCTCAAACCGGACAGCGACGTGATCGCCTACTGCCGCATCGGCGAGCGGTCGAGCCATACGTGGTTTGTGCTCACCTACCTGCTGGGCTATGAGAACGTCCGCAACTACGATGGCTCGTGGACGGAATGGGGCAATCTGGTGGGCGTTCCGATCGACAAGGACGTCTGAAGAGCGGCGGGATCCTGGCGGCGGGGTGGCTTCACGGCAACCCCGTCGTTTTTGTCGTCGTTCACCCCTGGCGCATACAGCGTCGGGCTGTACCCCAAGGGTCAGGCGAACTAGAGCCATTTCGGATCAAGACGGCTTATTGTCGAGTCGGTGTCACCCCGGCGAAAGCCGGGGGTCCAGAAGGTTTGTCTGGAATGAAGGCCCTGGATTCCGGGTCAGGCCCGGAATGACGGCTTGGAGGCCCTGGATTGGTTCATTCAGAACCGAAAGTGCTCTAGCGCAGAGAAAGCCGCCTCCTGAGAGTCGTTCCTAAAGTCGGTGACATCCCTTGGAACAGACTCTTACACATCACGAACCTGCAGCCGTCCTTACGCCACTGCCGTCCAGCCGGCTGTACAGCGTCCCCACATTCGAATCGTCGGAAGCCGTAATCTTCACCGCCAAACGAGAATCCGACCCGCCGCAACTCTGCACGTCCACCTGACAATCCGGGTAAAGCCTTTCCAGGACTGGCCGCAAATGTGTCTGCAAGTCGTCGAAAGCCACGGGAGTAGGGGACACCAGTCGGTCATTGATCCGTAACAACACTTCATCGCCGCGGAACTTCACGCGGCCTTGCAGAGACGGCTCCGCTTCGAGAAGCCGACACGCCTCAAGGGCGCATCGCAGGACAGAGCGCAAACGTTCTGTCACGCTCTGGATGGCGTTTCGGGCCGGGTGGGTTTCGCGTCGGCGGCTGTATAGGAGGCCCATGCGGCCATCGGCCATGTCCATCGCGTAGTGCGCGTCGTGGGCAATCAGCATCACACCCGGCCCATCGTGAACGTGGCGGTAATCGACAACATCAATGAGCAGCTCGTCGAGACGCTGGTGTTGAATCCAGTCGTGAAAGACGGGGATGAAGTCTTCCAGCTCGACCTCGGCGGGTTCCTGGAGGAACAACTTAAGGTCAACCTTCACGCTTTCCATGGCCTTGCTCCTCCTGGATTACATCGGTTGCCGCTGACCGAGGCGGTTGTAGCAGGAATAGGCCGCCTCAATGAAAAGTTGGGCTTCCTCGATGCGCCGGTGAACCGCCGCCGGACTGGTATCGGTCCGCCCGCCGTTGGCGGCGTGAAACAGGTAATTGGCGAACTTGGCCCCGGCGTAGGGGTCATGGAATAGCTCGGTGTCGTAGAAACGCCGCCGGAATTCCTCGACGATCTGATCCGCATCGTTGATGACGTCGATGTTGTAGACCTGAATGAGAGCCTTGGCCGCCTCCAGCATGGCCTGGAAGGCCGTTTGCGACGCCTTGTCAAAGTCCCGGTTATCCAGGTCGACCTGTGCCTCGAAGACCTGCCGCTCGCTGCTGGCCAGCCCGAATTCGGTTAGCGACACCACCTCGCCGGCGCACTCGCCAACGCCCATGTCGCCGAGGCTGTATTCGCGCGGGTCGCCCCAATCCGAATAGTAGGAACTGTCCTGGGCGTATGCCGGCACCTTCGTCAGGTCCTGCAGAAGCGTTCGGATTTTGGCCTTGCCAGCGCGCTTGATGAAAGCCTGAAACGTTTCCTCCGGCTCCCGCTCCGCTACGTAAAAGTCGGTGATGCGTTCCACCGCCTCCGGTACGCGCTTTGACGGCACCGCGGCGACGGCCAAGCCGTAGGCGGTGGCGTTCTCGGTCCACTGGCCGCCAAGCACCACCTGGAAGTGCGGCACCGCGTGGTTGTCCGACTTGCGGCTGACCCCATAGAAACCGATGTCGGCCACGTGGTGCTGACCGCAGGAGTTGAAGCAGCCGCTGATCTTGATCTTCAGGTCCTGCACGGACGGGTCGATCTGGCCGTTGCATGCCGACACCCGCTGGCGCAGTTCCGCCGCCAAACCGCGGGACGACGAAATACCGAGCTTACAGGTGTCCGTGCCTGGGCAGGCGGTGATGTCGCGCAGGGTGGAAGCCCCGGATTGCGCCAAGCCGACCGCCGCGAGGTCGGTATAGAGGCCGGGAAGATCGGCCTGACTGATCCAGCGCAGCACGATGTTCTGTTCGACCGTGGTGCGGGCGCGGCCACCGTTGTAGCGACACGTGATGCCGGCCAGGGTGCGCAGTTGCGCCGAGGTGAGATCTCCCAAGGGCAGGCAGACGGTGGCCACCGCGTAGCCGGGCTGACTTTGGAACATGACGTTGCTCGCCATCCAGTCGGCAAACCCGTCGGGATGCGGTTCCTCCGGCAGGGTACCGGCCGGCCGCGTGGGGGCTTCGTCCGTGGCGCTGAGGTTGTCCATGTAAAGCGTCCAGCGTTCGTCCGGCGGCAGAATCGCTCGTTCTTCCAGCACCAGCCGCCGAAATTCCTCGATCCCCAGCTTAGCTACAAGAAACTTCAGGCGCGCCCGCGCGCGATTCTTCTTTTCGCCCAGCCGCGCGAAGACCCGGCAGACCGCCTGCGCTAACGGCAGAATCTCTTCCTCTGCAACGAAATCGTCCAGCACCTGCGCCTGATGCGGCACGGCCCCCAAGCCGCCGCCGACGTAGAAGGTGAAACCGCGCTGGGACTGGCCGTTTTCCACCCGCGTTTTGGCAATCAGGCCGAGATCGTGCATGTTGGCCAAGCCGCAGGCGTGATCGGTGCAGCCCGAAAACGCGATTTTGAACTTGCGGCCAAAATCCTGGGCGTCCTTGTGATTCAGGAGGAAATAGGCCAAGGCGTGGGCGTAGGGCGTGACGTCGAAGCTCTCGTCGCTGCACACGCCGGCCAGGGGGCAAGCCGTGACGTTGCGCACCACGTTGCCGCAGGCTTCTTGCGTGGTGATGCCCACCGCGGCCAGGCGCCGCATGAGGTCGGGGGTGTCGTCGATGTGAACGAAGTGGAGTTGAAAATCCTGCCGGGTGGTGACGTGGCAGATGGCATCGGAATACTCTTCCGCCAAGTCGGCCAGCGTCTCCATTTGCTCGGCGTTGAGGCCGCCGAAGGGAATCTTGATGCGCTGCATGCCAGGCGCGTCCCACACCGTTTGCGGCCCCTTGGTGAGGTCCTCGCACGGATAATTCAACGGCCGCGTTTCCACGCCGTCGTGGCGCTGCCCATTGTCATAGCGCTGTCCATAGACCCCGCGCCGCAGGCGCGTCTCGGCGAAAATCTTGTCGTCAATCTTGTCCTGACGCTTCAACGTCAGTTGCGTCTCGAAAATGGTGATTTCCTCTTCCAAGGCCGCCGGCAGGCGACCCTTCAGGCGTTCCTTCCAACTGCTAGCACTCATTGCCTGTTTCCTTACGATGTCGAATGTCGCGGGATGTTGTGCGCCGGTTCCCGGCACCGTGTCGTAAACAAAAAAAGCCCACTCACCTGCAAACAGGGAGTGGGCTTGGCACGTCGTCTGAAAAACCGATTTCTAATAGGCGTTGCTTATCCGAATCTCCCCCCTCTGAAGGTGTTGTGGCCTTCGTAGCTACAGCACGCGCCGCCGGTGCCGTGGGTGCAGTGGGAAGAAATACCTTGGATAACCGTCGAGCCGAAGTTCATCAGCGCTTTACTTGATGAAGGGTGTGAAAGTGATTGACTCGGAGACTGTTAACACACGACCTAGCCGAGAGTCAAGTTAAACTGGGTACCTTTAACGGGGATGCCGAGAGACGCGATTCCAGGGCCGATGAAGGCCCCAAAGCTACCAGCGCCGCGGACGGCGTTCCTCCCGCGGTTTGGCGAGATTCACGACCAGTCGTCTGCCACCGAGCTCGGTTTGATTAAGCGCAGCAATGGCTTCATCCGCACCGCTCGACATCTCGACGAATCCAAATCCGCGAAGCCGACCGGTTTCCCGGTCCGTGATCAAACTGACGTTGTCCACGGCTCCATAAGCACTGAACATGTTGCGTACTTCTTCCTCGGTCGTACTGAACGGCAAATTACCAATGTAAATGTTCGTCATGCTGGCCCTCCTCCTGTTTGAGAATAGAATTTGTATCTTAACACAATGCCGTGCAAATCACGCATTTGTTCCATCAAGAGAAACAAAAGGGTGCGCGGCTATGAAGCAGTGTGCCGTTGCGCATACGATTGGCGGGCGTGGTCGATGGCCCGCGTACGCCCCGCCATGAGCACCTCGCGCCGGTCATGAGCCCAGGTGTTTGAGGCCGCCGTACCCATCGCACTTCCCTGGAACCGTGGCATCACGTAACGCGCCAGCAGCTCGTAGCTGTGCAGCATCGCCTCGCGCGGCGCCCAATCGACCGTTTGCACCAAAAATCCGCCAAAACCGCCGCTTTGCTCCGCCAAGCGCATAACGCCGGCCACGCAGTCGTCCGGTGTACCAACGATCCAGGCGCCACGTTCAACCATGCCATCGATCACCTTATCCAAGGGCCCGTCGATCATCTGCGCCCGCCCCATGGTTCTCTCGAAATACTCCCGCTGGTAGCGCCCGGCGCCGAGACGCGCCTGATCCAGCGCCTCTTTACGGGTTTCGGCCAAGTGCACGGGCAGGACCAGCCGCCAGTCCGCACGTCTTACTTCCTGGCCGTGCTCGGCGGCCGCCTCCTCGGCGATCGTCCAGAGACCTTTCAGGTCTGTGCCGCCGGAAGAGGGGTCGCGCGGCGTCGTGATGGTCAAAACCGCGGCGCCGTACTTGCCGGCGAGCGCCACCCCTGCCGGCGACTGCACGGAGGCGACGGCGAGCGGCATATACGGCCTCTGGTAGGGGCGGATTTGTAGAAGCGCCTCGTTGAGTTCAAACCACTCGCTCTTGTAAGTCAGGGGTTCCGTCTCGGCAAAAAGCCGCAGCATGATACCCATCGCCTCGTCCATACGCGCCCGCTGCGTCGTGGCGTCGATGCCCATCATGTAGGCGTCACCGGGCAATGCCCCCGGTCCGACGCCCAACATGACGCGGCCATGCGTCATGTGATCAAGCTGCACCATGCGATTGGCTACCATGAACGGGTGGTGGTAGGGCAGGCTGATGACGCCGGTGCCGAGTTTGATATAGCGCGTGCGGTCCGCCGCCACGGCGATGAATATCTCGGGGGAGGAGATGATTTCCCATCCTGCGCTGTGGTGCTCGCCGACCCACGCTTCGTCATAACCCAGGTAATCGAGCCACTGGATCAACTCGAGATCGCGATCCATGGCAAGGGTCGGGTTTTCCCCCACGCGATGGAAGGGGCCGAGGAAGATGCCAAACTTCATGCGCTCCGGCAGCCACATATTGCGCCTCCTTTATGGTTTATGAGCGCCAGCAATTTTTCATTATATCTCAATACTTCGGACAGTTTTGACAGCAAGGTAGCCGCACAAGCCCATCCAATTCTACGCTGTTTGGCTTTTCGGCAGCAATTCGGGTAGTATGCTCCGCTCGTTTGCTCTGCGGACAATGGGTTGGGCAGGCAGGAACAGCCATGCCTGACGCGGCGTTTGGCAGAACACGTATGGTTCAACAATGGAGGGAACTGATGAACGTCGTTTGTAAATTGTCCTATCGCGGCGCCTTGGCGGCGTTGCTCGGCTTGACCGTTTGCGCCATGACGGCCTTGGCGGGCAACGTGACCCACGAGCGCCTCGTCAATAGCGAGAACGAACCCGGCAACTGGATCAACCACCACGGCAACTATGAGGCGCACCGGTTCTCCGGCCTCACGCAGATCAACAAGTCTAACGTCGCCGACCTGAAGGTCGCCTTCACCTGGGCTTTGGGAGACATCCAGGGCGGCGGCACCGCGCCCGTCGTCTTCCCGTTCTCCGGTCTGGAAGGCACGCCATTGGCGGAGGACGGCTTCCTGTACATCACCAGCGGCTGGGGCGTGGTCACCAAGCTGGACGTGCGCGGCGGCAAGCCCGTGCTGATGTGGAGGTACGATCCCGAGGCCGACAAAGATTGGGCTCCCAGTGTAACCTGCTGCGGTATCAACAACCGCGGCGCCGCCTTGCACGGCAACAAGGTTTTGGGCACGGTGATTGACGGCCGCGTTTTTGCCTTAAACAAGAACGACGGCAGTCTGCTGTGGGAAACTCAAGCGGCCGACCCCGGCATTGCCGAGGTCATCACGAACGCCCCACTGGTCGTCAAGGACATGGTGTTGACCGGTATGGCCGGCGCCGAGTTTGGCGTGCGCGGCTGGATCGCGGCGTTGGACGTGAACACCGGCAAGGAAATCTGGCGCACCCATACCATCCCAGGACCGGGCGAGCCGGGTCATGAAACCTGGAAGGACGACTACGGCGCCTGGAAGACCGGCGGCGGCTCCACCTGGGTGACGGGTTCTTACGATCCCGAGCTCAACATCGTGGTTTGGGGCACGGCCAACCCTGGGCCGGACTGGGATAACGCGTATCGCCCGGGCGACAACTTGTGGACCGACAGCACCATCGCCGTGGATGCGGATACCGGCAAGTTCCTGTGGGGATTCCAGCACACGCCGAACGATCCCTACGATTTCGACTCCATCGCGGAGAACACCTTCGTCGATACCAACATCAACGGCCAGTACGTGCGTGCGACGCTGCACTCCAATCGCAACGGCTTTGCCTACGCGCTGGATCGCAGCAACGGCAAGTTCATCTGGGGCACCCAGTTCGTGAAGAAGCTGAACTGGACGAAGGGCCTGGACGAAAACGGCCGACCCGCCTCGTACGATCCCAACACGGACATCCAGACCTACGAGCCCGGCACCGCGGCGGGACGTGGCGGCGTCACGGAAGAGGGCGAGCGCGGCGCGGTCGAGGGCATTTCCTGCCCGGCCCACACGGGCGGCAAGAACTGGCCCCCGACGGCTTACAGCCCGCACACCGGTCTGTATTACATCCCGGTCATCGAGAGCTGCAACAAGGCGTTTGCCCAGGTCGCCCCGAAAAATTGGGACCCGGCCAACCGCGAATGGTTTCTCGGTGGCGCCCCGTATTTCACCTTTGAAGACCCGGCTTCCGGTCGTATCACCGGCAGCGTAACGGCTATCGACGTGTCCACGGGCGCCGTGCGTGGCAAGTGGGAAACCAAGTACCCCTTGCTGGGCGGCATCATGGCCACGGCGGGTGGTCTGGTCTTCACCGGCCTGGCGGACGGTGGCGTAGTGGCACTGGACGCCGACACGCTGCAGGAACTGTGGCGTTTTGAGACCGGCTCGGGCATCAACGCCCCGCCGATGTCGTACATGGCCGGTGGCAAGCAGTACATCGCCATCCTGGTGGGTCTGGGCGGCGCTTGGCCGCAGTGGTTCACGGACTCCACGCCGGAGTTGAAGAAGGCCGTTCCCAGCAACGTCCTGTACGTCTTCTCTCTGTAAGCTCTGAAACCGGACGGGTGGACTCAGCTTTTCGGTCCACCCGTCTCATTTTGTACGCACACTTCTGACGGCGAACCGGACAGGCGGGAAAATTGGAAATGGGTATGAGGGAAAGAATCGTGTTTGGGATATCCGGCTTCTTACTTGCTTTGTGCGTCCTGTTGCCCGGCGCGGCGATGTCCCAGACCTCAGCTGCCGACGCAGCTGCTGAATTGAGAAAAGGGAAGCGGCTGTACAACAGGTGCGTGCCGTGCCACAAACAGGACGGTAGCGGTGGTCCCAGCTACGGCGGCTACGCGGCGAATTTGCGGGATACGCAGCTCAATCACGAAGAAATCGTGGCCGTCATTACCAATGGCCGGCGGGACAAAGGCATGCCCACGTTCAAGCCGATCTTGAGCAAGGGAGAGATTGAAACCGTGGCCAAGTTCATCCAAACGCAATTCAAAGCCGAACCGTAGGCTTGCCTCCCGGCGGCTGTCGCATTCCTTAGTCGGCCGCCAGTTGTTTAGCCCTTTCGATCTGCTCCGGCTCCATCTTCGCTTCCAGCCGTTCCAACCACGGAATCAGGTACAGGTTCTCTTCGCTGCTGTCGATGGCTTCACGCAGCCAGACGTGTGCCTGCACGTAATCGCGGTGCGCGCCCCCACCCAACTGCAGATACACCATTTTCAACAACATGTCGCCGGTGTGCCGCCTTACCTTGATCACCTTTTGCCCCCACGCCAGCGCCTCCGTGAAATCCCCGGAGATCCGGCCGCCTTCATAGGCGCGCCTTCCCATCATATACATGGCCATGGGGTCGTCTTTTGCCGCCAGACAGGGGACCTTGTCCTCTTCCGAGGCACAATCAGGGTCCGTGGCGGTGGCGTGAACAACGGCGCCATTCCACAGAATTGTAGCGGTAAACAAGGCAAGGGCGAGACGCAGGGGCTTCATAAACAGAGATTCCTATAGCTATAGGGTCTGGATGTGTGGCAACCGTGCTACTGACGGCGTATCGGTTGGGGTGTGGTGCGGTAGCACCCCATCAGGTGACTTCGTTCAAGCGGCCGGTCTCGACGTCGTAAACGAAACCGCGAATGTGGTCCTTCACCGGAATGAAGCGGCAGGCCTGGATACGGCGCACGGACTGCCGCACGTCGTCCTCGAGATTCGGGAACGCTTCCAGCGCGAACGCCGGACGCAGGCCGGTGTCGGCTTCGATACCGGCTTTCACCTCGTCGTCCTTGAAGGTCAGCATGCCGCAGTCGGTGTGGTGAATGAGGATGATTTCCCGAGTGTCAAGCAGGCGCTGCGAAATCACGAGGGAGCGCAGCACGTCATCGGTGACGACACCACCGGCGTTGCGGATCACGTGGGCATCGCCCTCTTCGAGACCGAGCATGCGACCCGTTTCGAGGCGGGCATCCATGCAGGCGACGATGGCGGTCTGCTTGCCGGGCGGCAAGGGGGTTTGCTGTTTTCGAAACTGGTCGGCGTAACGGGCGTTGTTGGCCAGAAACGTATCGGTGGATGACATATCGACTCCCGATTCTGCTTCCTCTCTCCTCGGCTGGAGAGAGTTACGGTGAGGACGAAATCGAACGTGAGAAGAACCCAAAAACGGGGCCATTTTAGTGGTGCCAACCAGTCTGTGCAAGGATGGGAAAGAGGGGAGAGCGACGTGTCGGGCTTGGTAACCGGGGAGGGTGCGAGAGGTGACTCCCGGGCAGGATACGGGACCCTGCCCGGGAAGTTTCCGTCGTCAGCTAGGCAACCTTGATCTCGATCTGACGGGCGACCGTCGCCTTGGCTTTGGGGATACGGAGTTGCAGGACACCGTTCTTGAGCTCGGCGTCGACCTGATCCGTATCGAGCGCGTTATTGAGCTTGAACTGGCGGAATACCGAGGCCAGTTGAAACTCCTGATAGCGCGCTTTGCCAGGAAGCTTCTGAGGCCCGTGCCCCTTGATGGTGAGAACGTTGTGGGTCACGCTCACCTCGAGGTTGTCCCGCGACACGCCCGGAAGGTCAGCCACGAGGGCCAAGCCGTCCGCCGTTTCGTAGATGTCGACCGGCGGCGACATATAATGCTCGGGATGGCCATTCGCCGGCGCCGCAGGCGTTGCCTTGGGGGGTTCCGCAACTGCAACATTGTGCTCGCTCATGCTCTATTTCCTCCTTGGTTGATTTTGCTCCTGAGCCGCTGTTTCTTCACACCACTACGCCGTCTGGATGCTGACCTGCCTGGGCGTATCCTGGCCCAATTTGGGCAGCGTCACCCTGAGCATGCCGTCCGCGTACTCGGCGCTCACCCTGTCCGTATCCACCTCCATCGGCAGGGTGAACCGGCGCTCGAAGCGGCCCTCCGAACGCTCCTTGCGGTGAAACACCTTCGGTTCGGCGTCCGTATCCGCATGCAGGGGCCGTTTCTCGCCCGCCAGTGTCAGGGTACGCCGGACTACGGACAGATTCAGAGTCTCGGGAGCCACGCCGGGCACCATGGCCTCGACGTACAGAGCCTCCGGGCCCTCGTGCAGCCGGGTCGACGGGTAACTGCCGAACGCATGATCCACCAAGCCCGCCACCGGCGCCGTGAATCGGAGGCCGGTGAAGGCTTTGTCCATCTCGTGCCACAGGGTCTCGATGTCGTTCCACACCGGACTTTTTATCATCGTCGTATTCCTTCTCCAGAAAGGGGATGGTTTACGTCGGGGCGCCCCCTGGCGTCCCGACCACGGCCCTAAACAGGAGCAATCTCTGTGCCAAAGTCGAGAACGGCTTGATTTTTCGGCAGACCACGAGGCGTTTCGGATGCTTCGCCCCAGGCATCGGACGACCGGGTGCAACGGCGTGCGACGTTGCAGGCGTCATGCGACAAAGTGGTGCCCGGACGGGTTGGCGCCCCTGAGTGATAGGATGGACCGGATTTGCGTCGTGGAGAATGATCCGAAATTTTCCCGATAGACACCAAACTGGACATCAGAGGAGCGTCAACCCATGGATTTACGAGATAAAGTTGCCGTCGTGACCGGCGGCGCCCGTGGCATCGGCCTTGGCATCGCCCACGCCTTGGCGCGTCAGGGCGTGCACGTCGCCGTGGCCGATCTGTACACGCCCAGCCACGGCACGGCGGGATACGCCTTCGCCGCCGAGCGCGACGTCATGCAGGCCGTGGAAGGTCTGGAGGCTCACGGCAGCCGCGCCATCGGCGTGCCCGTGGACGTGACCGACATGGCTCAGGTGGAGGCGATGGCGGCAACCGTCACGCAGCGGCTCGGCCCCATCGACATCCTTTGCAACAACGCCGGGGTCATCGACACCGGGCTCGTCGTTGAAACTACCGAAGCGCAGTGGGACGCCATGATGAACGTCAACGTCAAAGGCGTCTTCTTGGGCTGCAAGGCGGTGCTTCCCGGCATGATCGAGCGGCGCCAGGGGCGCATCATCAACACCGCCTCCATTGCCGGCAAGCGCGGTAACGCCCGCCTGTCGGCCTACTGCGCCTCCAAGTTCGCCGTCGTCGGCTTCACGCAGTCCCTGGCGCACGAGGCGGCGCCGCACAACGTCACCGTCAATGCGGTCTGCCCCGGCATTCTCGGCACCGCCATGTGGCTCGACATCCTGCTGCCGCAACGCGTCGAGCAGCTAGGGGAGGACCGCGACGCCGCTTTCGAGGAATACGCCAAGTCCCTCATGCCGCTGGGCCGTCCGCAAACCCCCGACGACATCGGTGAGGCGGTTGTTTACCTGGCCCAGGCCGACAACGTGACGGGCATTGCGCTCAACGTCGCCGGCGGACTGAATATGCATTAGAATTGACACTCGCCTCCATTCTGGGAGCGACCTGCAGCACCGCGGTTCTCACCGCGCTACAGGCTTCCAAATCTTGACTACAGGAGAAGGGAGAGAACGATGAAGACCTCACGGCCTATCCGCTGGGGCGTCGCACTGCTGGGCGCGCTGCTCATGGTTTCCACCGCCTACGCCGATGACCCGGGCTTTCCGGCGCCATCCGGCGATCCCTCACTCGTATCGCCCGACGCCCGTCTGGATCGCATCTTCGACGGCGCCTGCATGCTCACCGAGGGCGTGGCCGCTGGTCACGACGGCATGATCTATTTCAGCGACATTACCTTCACGGCCTTCTGCAAGGACCCGTCGGGCCAGTACCTGCAGGCCGGCAACATCTGGAAGTTCGATCCGAGCACCGGTGAGACCTCGATCTTCCGCAGCCCGTCGGGCATGTCGAACGGCATTAAGTTCGACCGCGACGGCAACATGATCGCCGCCCTGGGCGCCGATTACGGCGGCCGCATGCTCATCAAGACCGACATGCCGACCGGCAAGACCTACATCCTGTCCGGCCGTTACGACGGCCGGCCCTACAACGCGCTCAACGACATCACCATTGATGAAAAAGGGCGCATCTATTTCACCGATCCGCGCTACCTGGGCCACGAGCCGATCTTCCAGGACGGCTACGCCGCCTACCGGCTCGACACGGACGGCAGCGTGACGCGCGTGGCGGCCAATTGCGCCAAGTGCAACGGCATCCTCATTTCCCCGGACCAGAAGACGATGTACATCGTCAGCAACGACAACGGCTGGTTCGAATTCCAGAACCTCAAGGAGGGCGAAAGCCCCGTGGTAGGCCCGCACCTGCTGCAGGCTTATGACGTGGACGACGACGGCAACCTGAGCAACCGGCGCGTGCTGATCGACTACGGCAAGCTCGACCCGCCGTGTAGCGGCCCCGACGGCATGGTGGCCGACGTGGACGGCAACGTCTGGTTGGCGTCGCGTTGCGAATGGCGCGCCGGCGTGCAGGTCCTTGATCCGCAAGGCAACGAATTGGCTTTCATCTCGACGGGCGAAGAATTGCCCACCAACGTCGGCTTTGGCCGCGGCGAGGACGCCAATCTGCTGTACGTGACCTCGGGCAAGAGCCTGTACCGCATCCGCGTCGGTAAGGAAGGTTATCAATTGCCGTAAACCTGCCTGTATAGATGGCAGCATCGCCGGGGGCTCGCACGGGCCTCCGGCCCCCCGCTTTTGTTGTTCCCATCCAGTGTCCCCAAGCCCCTGGCGCTACGATTCGCTCCAATCCAGCGTGATATACTTCGCCGATCAAATGGGTCGGATGGACCGCAGACGCAATCCGACAGCGGAAGCCTGTATGGCGCGGTGGCATGACAAGAAGGAACAGACGTTATGGATCTCGGATTAGAAGGGAAGGTGGCGATCATTACCGGCGGCAGCGAGGGCATCGGCAGGGCCTCCGCCGTTCGGCTGTGTGAGGAAGGCGCCCACGTGGCCATCTGCGCGCGGCGCCCGGAGGTGCTGCAGGAAGCCGCCGACATGATCAAGGCGCAAACCGGCGTTGAGGTGCTGGCCGTGCCGACGGACGTTTGCAGCGATGCAGAGGTCGACAACCTCATCAACCAAACCGTCGAGCGCTACGGCGGCATCGACATTCTGGTGAACAACGCCGGCGGCTCGCGCGCCAAAGGGTTCCTCGAGGCGGACGACGACCTGTGGCGCGAGGACCTCGAAATCAAGCTGTTCGGCACCATCCGCTGTTCCAAAGCCGTCATTCCGTTCATGCGCCAGCGCGGCGGCGGACGCATCATCAACATGACAACGGTCGGCGGCAAAGCCCCTGGCCAGAAGGCCCTTCCCACCTCCGTCAGCCGCGCTGCCGGAATCAACCTCACCAAATCCATGGCCACCGAGTACGCCCCGGAAAACATCCTGGTGAACACGATCTGCCTGGGCATTCTGAAAAGCGCGCAATGGGAACGACGCCACCAGCTTGAAGCGCCGGAGCTATCCCTGGAGGCCTATTACGAGCAGGTTGGCAAGCGCACCCCGGTCGGCCGCATCGGGGAGGCGGAGGACGTCGCCGACTTGGTGGCGTTCCTGGCCTCAGCCCGCGCCGCGTTCATCACCGGCACGGCGGTCAATATCGATGGGGGAGCGGGCGCGGTGGTTTAGCCTGCCCGGCGCCGCATGCAAGCATGACTGAGGCGGACTTCCCTTACAAACGGCACCGGCGGACGGTCATCTACGGCGCCGTGATTGCCGCCGGCTGGCTCGCCCTCACGGGGCTCTTCGGGATACCGAGGTCGCCGCCCGCGCCGAGCGATGAAGACGCGCCGGCCAGCGCAGCGTCCACGCGCCAGCAGGTGGTTATCTTCGTGGTGGACACACAGGACGCCTTCGACACGCATGGGGCGCAGGTGCGCAGTGTCATCCAACGGCAATGCCCCCGCTGCACGACCCAACCGATCAACCTGCACGGCGACCTCAGCTCGCGCAACATCGTACAGGCGCTGCTGCATATCGATGATCTCAGCCGCCAGTACGACGCCACAACGACACGCCTGGTCAACGTCAGCCTGGGCAGTTATGCCTACGACGAGATCTTGCACACGCAGGTGCGTCGGTTGCGGGACGCCGGTCTGATCTTCATCGCCGCCGCGGGCAACGATGACCGGGACGATCCCTTCTACCCGGCAGCCCTGCCAGAAGTGATCGGTGTCTGTTCGAGCACGCGGCACAGCCGGGAAAAAACTGTCTATTCCAACTACGGCACTTGGGTCAGCCTGTGCGCGCCGGGTTGGCAGTTCGTCAGAAGCCCGTTGCAGATAGGTATGGCCAGCGGCACCTCGTTTGCCAGTCCGATGGTAGCCGGGGTGCTCGGACAACTCCTCCTGGACACGCCCTGCGCAACGCCCCGGACCGGCCTGAAGGCCCTCACTCGCACGGCGGCTCCGGTCACTGGCGCAAGCCGGAGCCTCGGCGCGGGCATCCTCGATCCCGACGCGGCCGAACATTACATGAAAACGCTCCACGCCTGCGACGCGACCGACGAACCCCGCCAGCGATTCATCGCCGGGATGCGGCGTTTTGGCGCCAGCCTCGCCACCTATGCGGGGCTCATTATCTATTTCTTCGTGTCGGTCTTCGCCGTGCCGTTTCTGCTGGCCTACACGATCGAACGCGGCCAGCGCCGCATCGCGCGGCGTCAGCACGAGGCCGTGCAGCTGGCCTATGAGGGTTCGAGTGAGCACCGCCGGGGACGACTGCTGGCGCTGCGGCAGCGTTTTGAGCAAAAGGGCAGGGTACGGCGGCGCGACCACCCGGAGTTGATGGCCCTGCTCCAAGCGCTGTCTCAATACGGGGAGCCGTGTTGGTGGTGCGACCGTCCGGCAACGGAACCGGTGCTGGCAGGAAATTTCCTGGAAGCAGGGCCCCTGTGCCAGCGGTGCGGTCTGGACGTGCTCAGTCGTGATGACGGATAAGACGCCAATCCGGTTACAAGGGGAAGGGTAGATGGGCGGAGATGACGCACGGCGCTTATGGCTCAGCCAGCGGCTTTCCGCGCCTGTGTCATTGGTGTGGACCGACAATCGCTCCGTGATGATATCGGTCAAAGGTAACGCGGTCGCCGGGTATCACCTGCGGGTACAGCAGCTGTTTCGCCAAGCGCCTGAAGCGGTGTGGGGGGCCTTGGTCGACCATGTCCGAGGAACGGACGCCGAAGCATCGGCCATCCTCCGGCAATACGTGCGACGCCACCAGCACCTGCTGAAACCCCGGCGCCCACGCCGCGCCCACACCCGAACGCTTCAACCCGGAGGGCGGTATTTCGACCTTGAGGCCATTTACCAAGCCTTGAACCGCGACTATTTTGGCAACCAAGTGCAGGCACGCATTACCTGGGGCCGCCAACCGCCGAGGCGCCCGCGCCGGTCGATACGCTTCGGGGCTTACCATTCCGGGGAGCGGCTGATCCGTATCAACCCCCTGTTGGACCAAGCGTTCGTGCCGCGATACGTGGTCGAGAACGTCGTGTTCCACGAAATGCTGCACCAGATCAACCCACCGCAACGCATCAACGATCGCTGGTCGATTCACACCCCGGCGTTTCGTCGCGCAGAGCGCCGATTCCCGCACTTTGAGCAAGCCGAAGCCTGGCAGCGCCGGCACGTGGCGCGCCTGCTTCAGGGCTGAGAAGGCTGCCCGTCAACGGGATAACTGTCGGGTCAGGGCCTGTAGATCAGGGTATCGGGCTTGAATGCCAGCCACGCAAACGCGAAGTAATCGCCGTGTACGACCGGCTCCAATTGCGCGCCTGCCAGCGGACCGGCAACCGCCTTGCCCAGCACGTTCCAGGTGCTCCCCGTCTCGACGTCGGTGAATGGGTCCCCGGCTGCGGACAGGGTCAACGTACGACCGTCCGCTTGCGGAACGAACACCCCGGTGGCACCGGCGTCGCGTGCTGCCGCGATCCGGCCTGCGTCCAGCGCCGACGCGGTGCCGCGGCTGTACAACACCACGAGCCGCTGTCCGGCCAAGGTGTCGTCCACCACCCGCTTGTCGGCCAGCACCTGATAGGGATACGCCTTATCCACCTCACCGAGCGACACGGCGACGACCCGTTCCATCGGCGGCAGTCGGGGGTCATGCTCGCCATGGTAGAGGAAGGGCAGGCTGGCGATGTCGTCGTAGCCCGTATAGGGGTTGCGTCCGTAATCGCGCTGCAACCCTGCAGGCCGCGCCAGCACCAAGCCCTGCGGATACGTTTCCTTGAACGTAGCGTACGACACGATGCTCGCCGGCGCCGCTTCCAGGCGCTCTCCCGCCAGGGCGCCGATGATCGCCTCGCCGGTGAGTTGCTGCCACCACGACTCGGTTTGCCGATCCCACATGATCAGGTCGCTGTGCCGCAGGCGGCCCGTGGTCCCGAAATCCAGCACCCGTGAGCCGAGTCGCCGCCTGAACGCCACGGCGCTGTTGCACAATGGGCAGAAGGTGACGGTGAGCGGCTCAGCGCCGACCGTGTCGTTGACAATCTCGTGCCAGATGAGGATTTGCAGCGGGTACGCCTTCGCTGCCTGACCATGGCTGACGGCGATAACCGGCTCTCGGTCCCCGAGCCAGACGTCCGCCTCGGCGGGGGCGACAAATGCAGGTTCATCAATAGGCGGAATGCCGTCGCGCGGCGGCCCGCCCGACATGATGTCGCCCAACGGCACCGTGTGGCGGCTGAAATCCGTGCGCCACGGCGCGTCTTTGACTGGAAATGGCGGCGTGTCCGCCGCGCCGCTCACGCCGGGCAGCGCGCCACCGCACAGACAAACAAACGCAAGCATGAACGCGGTCTCCCGCATGATGCACCCCTGTTCCTTCACGCCTTTCCCCAAACCGCTCTACCGGAACCAACATGATATAAACGGTACTTCTTTCCGACCGGGGTTAACCCAATTTGAGGGGATTGGGCAAGGCAACTTTTCCGACGTGCAAGGTGTGGGCACGCTTGTTCCAGCGCAGGCCGTACGGCAATAGGTGGGATCAGCGACTGCGAACAAAGCACGCGGCGCGAAGCGAGACAGGCAACGACAGCAAGCCGTGCCTGATTTTCAATACCCCCTAGAGGATTTGAACCTCTGACCCTCGGATTAGAAGTCCGATGCTCTATCCAACTGAGCTAAGGGGGCCATACAGAGCAGCCCTGAAACCCGGCAGGGCAAAGGCAGGGATTCTAGCATATCGCCTGGAGCTAGAGGCCAGTGACGTGTATGCCGCTGCCCTTGACTTTGTTGCGGATGTTGAGGCCGATGAGCAGGGCGGTGAGGCTTTCCACGACGCGGGCGTTGTACGCCAGACCGGCGTCAACCGGGTGCAGTCCCATCTGCTGCACCAGATCGATCACCGTTTGCCGCGCCCCGCGGTCGTTGCCACACACCAGCACGTCGCACTCGATCCTATGATCGAGGTGACGCAACTCGTGCGCCGCAACGTTTTGAAACGCGGCCACCACCTTCACGTCATCGCCCAGGAGGGCCTGCGCCTCCTCGGTCGCCGAACCGGCCGGGGGCATCAGCATCTTGCGGGGGTTCTCAGGGTCCAAAGGTACGCAGACGTCGATGAATACCTTACCTTTCAGATGCCCCTTGACCGACTCGATCGTGCTCTTGTGGGCCGAAAAGGGCACCGTGAGGGCCACGACCTCGGCGGCCGCAGCCGCTTCCGGGTTCGCCATCCCTTGGATCAAGGAGGCGCCCAATTCCTCGTTCAACTCGTCGGCCACCTGCGCGGCCTTGCTCTGCTGCCGGGAGCCGATGATGACCTGAATACCGGCCTTGGCCCACCGCAACGCCATTCCCGGGCCTTGCTCGCCCGTACCCCCCAAAATGCTTACGATCACGTGCACTCCTTTTCTCTCAACGGAACAAATCACGCTCCGGATCGCGGATCAGCTGGCTCAGATCACCGTCGCCGCGCGGGTAGTCATAGCCCCGAATTACGGCAACCGGCACGTTGTCCAGCTTGTTCATGACCAGTTCGGCAGCGGCCGCCAATTCGTCCGCGACCGACAGGGCCGTCACCTTCAGTTCATAGCCCTGCGCGTCGTATTGGCCCGTGTAGTCCACGTTGGCCTGCATCCCGGCAAGGCCGATGGCGACGTTGACCAGACCTTCGCGCCAGGGTCGCCCGAAGGTGTCCGAGATAATTACCGCCACCTCCACGCCCATTTGCTCCCGCAAGCGGTCACGAATGGCGCGCGCCGAGGCATCCGGGTCCGGTGGCAGCACGGCGACCACGTCGTCGCCCTCCATGTTGGACCGGTCAACCCCGGCATTGGCGCAAATGAAGCCGTGATGCGTCTCGGCGATGATGACCCCGCGGTCCATCTTGACGATGCGCCGCGACGCCTGCAGCACCACCTCGACCTGCCGGGCATCTTTGTCCCATTGCTGGGCAAACTGCACGGCCAGGGGCGAGGGCGTCACGTCGGCCAGCGACACCAGGCACCCCTCGGCCTTGGAGACGATTTTCTGGGTCACCACCACGAGGTCGCCGTCTTGCACCGCTAACGATGCGTGCTCGGCTGCCTGCTGAATGAGGCCGGCCAGATCATCGCCCGGCACAATGATGGGGATGCCCGGAACGCTCAGAATCCGTACTTCGGAAACAGTCATGATGATGGGTCACTCGCAACAGGGCAGGGCGCGACTGTACAGCGTTCGAGAACGCCGAGGTCCGTCAGCGCCTGCAAACTATGGCTGGGAACACGTTGTGCGACAAACACCGCCAGGTCCTCCGGCGTGTCGATATCGAGAGCCACCCGCGGCATACGGCGCACGTCAACCGCCAAGTGGCGTTCCGCGCACAATCGCAGATGGCGTCGGAAGCTATCGTCGCCGAAGGCCACCGGCAGACAATCGGGCGGCGTCAGAACCAGGGCATTCGTCCCCGTATCCTCGCGATTGGGCGCCAGGACCACGGACGCCGACGATTGCGCCGCCGCCAGCGCCTCGACGTCCGCGGCCGTCAGCAGCGGAATATCGCCCGGCATGGTCAGCATGGAAGGGATACCCCGCCGCCGGCATTCCCGGCCGCCTCTGGCCACGGCCGCGCTTTGCCCGCGGGGCTCGGCTTCCCACAATACTTCCGCCCGCAGCGACTCGGCCAGCTCGGCCACCTCACGGTCGCAGGTCACCACGCCGATGCCCGCCAGCCCCTCAGCCTGTCCACACGCCGTCAGCGTGTCGGTCAGGGTGGCCCGTGCCAGCGCCGAACGTTCGTGGGGCTGCAACAGCCTCGCCAAGCGCTGCTTGGCGCCGTGAAAGTCTTTGGCGGGAATGACGACGTAGGTCACGTGGATAAAGTCCTTGCGAGTGTCAGCGCCGTGCGCGACAACGCGCGTTTGTCTTCGCGGCTGCGCATGACGGTGTTCGTCACCTCAACCCGCAACCCCATGCCGGCCAGGCGCGGCTGCAGGCCGGCGTCCTGCGTGTCGATCACCATCCCGTGCAACAGCTCCCCATAGTACTGGGCCACCCCACACGCCGAAACCTCTAGACCGAGGCCGCGCAGCATCAGGTCCGCCGGGCCTTTCAGCGTCTTCCCGGCGACGATCGGGCTGACCGCCACCACCGGCGCCGGACTGTCGACAATGGCTTGACGCACGCCGGGCACCGCCAGAATCGTGCCGATACTGATAATGGGATTGCTCGGGCAGATGAGAATTGCCTCGGCCTGAGCCAGCGCCGCGCACACGCCGGGAGCCGGCCGGGATTGATCGACGCCCTGGAAGATGACCTCCAGAACTTCCTCCCGGCCACCCCGCTGCACCAGGTACGCCTGGAAATGAAACACCCCCGCAGGAGTCCGAATCAACGTGGGAACGGCTTGATCGCACATCGGCAGGATGCGCGACCGGACGTTGAGGGCTTGGCACAAGGACTTGGTGATGCCGGTCAGACTTTCGCCGGCGCGCAGGCGTTCGCTGCGCAGGATGTGGGTCGCCAGGTCGCGGTCCCCGAGGTTGAACCACCCCGCCTCGCCGTAACGCTGCAGCATCGCCAGGGCCTCGAAGGTGTCGCCGCGAATGCCCCAGCCGCGTTCTTCATCGACCAATCCGGCCAGCGTGTATGCGACGATATCAATGTCCGGACTGATGTGGAGGCCAAAGCGCTCCAGATCGTCGCCGGTGTTGCTGACGATGGTGAGCGTTTCCGGGTCCACGAGATCAACCAGGCCGCGCAAAAATTTGGCGGCCCCGACGCCGCCTGCCAACGCAACGATCATCCTCGCTCCTGTCGATCCCGCTCCCGTGCACGACTTTCCAGCATTCTTGATGGGCGGCTATTCTAAATGCTCCCATACCCCCTCGCAAGCCATGCTGACGCGGCGCCGGGCAGGGAGTACAATTACGTCTACAGGTGCCGCAAGACCTGCGACGCCATTACCCCATACGAGGCAGGGAGGTACACAAATGGATATCCATATCGACGCGCAGCACTTCGACATTCAGGACGACCTGCGGACCACCATTACGTCCTCGCTGGAGAAACTCAACGCTCACCATAACGACATCATCCACGCCCGCGTGTCGCTCGTGAAGAGCAGGCACCATCAGCACGGCAGCGACGAAGCTCGCTTCATGCTCTCCATGGCGCGCCGCAAGCTCATCCAGGCCTCCAAAATCGGCAAAGACGTCGACGATGCGGTCCACAACGCTTTGCAGGCTCTGACGCGCGAGCTGTCCGATTTTCGCAGCAAACGCCGCGGGCTGGACAAACAGCGTCTGAAAGCCGCCAAATCGGGACCTCGGCTTTCCGGGCAAGTCGTCCACGTCGCTCCTGAACAGGGCTATGGCTACGTCGACATCGGCGCCGATGAAGAAATTCACTTCCTGCGCCACGTGGTCGTGGGCGACGCCTTCGAAATGATCAACGAAGGCGCCGCCGTGGAAGTGGACGTGGTGGAAAGCGACTCCGGTCCCGAGGCTACCCGAGTGGCGTTGCTGCAAAGCTGAGCAGGACGCCGGATGGGATACGACCAGGCGCTTTCCTTTAGGAGGCTCACAATTAGGAGGCTCACAATGGGAAGACTGAACGGGAAGGTAGCATTCATCAGTGGTGGTGCTCGCGGCATGGGCGCCGCCGAGGCGCGGCTGTTCGCCAAGGAAGGCGCCAAGGTCGCCATTGGCGACGTCCTGGACGACGATGGCCGCCGGGTGGAGACGGAGATTAACGAAACCGGCGGCGCCTGCGTCTTCGTTCACCTGGACGTGACCAGTGAGGCCAATTGGCAAGAAGCCGTCACTGTCACCACATCCCGCTTCGGCAGGCTGGACGTCCTGGTCAACAACGCCGGCATCGGGGGCGTCAGCAGCTTGGTAGAGGAAACCTCCCTGGCGGACTGGGAGAGGGTAATGGCCATCAACAGCACAGGGGTATTCCTGGGCGCCAAGGCCGCCATACCGGAGATGCGCAAGGCAGGAGGCGGCTCCATCATCAACATCTCCTCCCAACTGGGGCTGGTGGGCACAGACAACAGCACGCCCCAATATCAGGCGTCCAAGGGCGCAGTGCGCATCTTCACCAAAGCGGCCGCCGTCCAATACGCCAGAGAGGGCATACGGGTCAACTCCGTTCATCCCGGTCCGATCGTCACACCCATGACCGCGGGGCGACGGGCCGACCCCGAAGCCTACAACCTCATGCTGTCGCGGATACCTCTCGGCAGGTTCGGCCAGCCTGAAGACGTCGCTTACGCCGTCCTCTACCTGGCCTCCGATGAGTCCGCCTACGTCACAGGCAGTGAGGTCGTCGTGGACGGTGGTTGGGTGGCACAGTAGACTGGCAGTCTGGGTTACCCAAGCAGGCGTCGCCGCCACCTCGTCAAGGCGAGCGCGTTGCAAGGCAACAGGAGTTGTTTCTGGAAGTGCCGTCAACTTCTGAGCATCCAACGCGCTCGTGTTAAAACGCATTTTCCAGATTTATCCTCAACTTTGGCCTGTAACTTTCGATCAATTTTGCCTTTCTCCCCGGCAACTCCTGCTATCGTTACATCCCCTGACGATTAGCCACTTGAAACAGCGTCCCATCCGGATTATCGAACGAACCTCCATTCCTCAGTGACGTTTGGCTGACGATCGAGCCGGAGCCTTCCCCGGACCTGATCCAAGGATGACGTGTGTGGGTGGGGCCTACGCCTTCGGACGACAGTGTTCTGGTGACAATTCTCAGAAGAGATACCTCAAAATGGGTTGTCCAATTGTCAAAACAGAAACTTCAATTCTTCAGTCAAAAAATCAACAGCTCTGTAATAAAACCCTCTAAACTATATTCATAAATAAAACGTGGTTTTCATAATATTCTTGAATTTTGGCTCGAAATTCCTGAAAACATCTTGATCTGCGTCCCCAGCAATGCGCTGCCGCAGTTCTCATTCTGTAGCAATCATCGGCGTGAAGTTCGTACTCTTTCCAATTCTCGAGCGAACCTCTGTTCTTCCGGCAAAAGGTCGATAGCCCTGCGATAAGCTGCTTCAACTTCTCGAAGCGGCGCCCGCAGCCAGCGGAGCGTGCGGGCCAATTCGCGCCATGCCCAGGCATGACGGGCGGGCGAGGCGTCAAGTTGAATGACACGCTCCAGCAACGCCTGAGCCTCCGTGAGAAACCTGCGGTTCAAGTCGCGCCGCCGTTGCCGGTGGGCTTCGGTCGCCAACGAAAGCTTGGTTTGGGCGAACTCAAGCAAAGCGCGCGGGTCGGCGTGCACCGTGTCACCGGCGCGTTCAAACAGTCGGTGGGCGACCCGGAAATCTCTGGTGCGCCGCGCCAGGATGGCGGCATCAGTCGCATCCTGATTGAACAACACCGGGTCGCTCCGCCTCAGCAATTGCTGCGCCTTGCCCGCCGCTCCGGCCTCCAGCAGTGCTTCGATCAGGATATTGGCGACGTGGGCGGCCGCGCTCGCCGGTCCTTCCGCCTCGAACGTTTCCAGGACCTTTTCAGCGCGTCCAACCTCGCCGCGCGCCGCGTAGTCGCGGATCATCTCCGCGGCCAGGACCGCCGAACTTGGGTTGGACAGCCACGCCGACTCCAGGCGCCGCAACGCTTCGTCCCGTTCGCCTAACGCCCGCAGATGGGCCGCGTCCCGCAACGCGGATAAAGCGCCGTACTCCGGGTGCGCCGGCAAGGTGGCCTGGAAATAGGTTCGCTGCTCGTCGAATTCGAAGCGCGGCGCCGGTGAACCGTTGGCGGCCATGGCCTCAAACACCTTTGGCAACCCGGAGAGGCGTCCTTCCGCCAGCCCCAACTCCTTCAGGAACTCGCCAATGCGGCGGTTGCGAGCGGGCACGGCTCGAACCTCCGCGTCCGGGAGCAGGTGCCGCGGTTCAATCCCCGGGACCGGTCCGGGATAGCTGATGACCGCCACCCGGCTCGGATAGAGATAGACCTTGGTGGGCTCGGGCTGGTCGACGTCGTAACTGCGATGATACAGCGCGTTGACGAGCGTCTCGCGCAGCGCGGGCAGCGGATAGCTGAGCCAGCCGCGAACCTGGCTGCGGTCCCGTTGCTTTTGCAGATGGAACGCCGAGAAATTCTCCAGGTACGTCAGGCAGTCACGCAGCTGGTCCACCAGGGCGCCGCCAAAGGTGCGCTCCTCCTGCACGTCGCCGGCCCGGTCCGCAGCGAACTGCACGACTTCGATCTTGGCGCCCCGAAACCATTGCGTGGGACTGTTCGAGAAGAAGAGAAGACCCGCGTTCCGGGGCACTTCGTGATCGTTGACCCGCACCGTCAGCCGCATGCGCCGATAGATTTCCCGTTCGTTCGGCTCCTCAAGAAGCCCGCTGCGCACGTCGCGCAGGAATTCGCGCACCTTCGCCTCGCGCAGGTCCTCGACCTGGGCGTCTGCCGCCCGGCGGTCGTCCCACGGCACCCGGGCCGTCTGCTGAATCAGGCCCCGCAGCAAGTCGCCGCGCCGCTCGGCGTCAACGGTCTCGGCGCCGAGACGGACCCAGTACCGCCCCGGCCCGTCGTGCGCGGGTGCGCGGTGGGGCCGCATCTCGCTCGCCGGCGCCCAGATGACCAGAACGAGCCGGTCTTCAACCCTTTCAGGCGACAGAATGGGCGGATAGGGCGGGTCCAGCCGGTTGCAGTTGCCGCGAATCCACTTCTGCGCCGCCTCGACTTCCTCGGCAGACAGGCCCAACGGGGGCAGGGCGGCGCGGCCCTCGCGCTCCTCGATACCGATGACGACGTATCCGCCGTTCAGGTTGTGATAGTCGTTCGCAAAGGCGCAGATCGTTCGGAGGATCTGCGGGCCGGTCACATGCTCGTCCCACGAGGCTTTGAATTCGACGCGCTCCGACTCCACGCCGCGGCAGTGGAGCAGGTCGTCCAGATTGATGGGGAGGATCGTGCTCATGGGGAAAACCTTGTGCGGGTCTTGAGCGAACCGGGTTCAGTCTTGAGCGGACAGCGTTGGCCCAGCGGTCGCAGCGGATTGAGCGATTCGCTGATTTTTTTGCTGAGCTTTGAGTTGATCCAGCACCCGAACGGAGACCTCCAGGTCATCACCGTTATGGAGGCTCTCACTGCATTCGTCGCAATACCAGCCGGGCATCTCGAACGTTACCGACCGGTCCTTGTAGGAAATCGTCATCGGCGCGACACCGCGCTTCATCGGCGTACCGGTTTCCGGGCAAAGGGGTTGTAAATCGCGATGCCTCTCTGGGAGCGCGGGCATCTTGCCCGCAGGGTTCCGCTTGGCGGGCTGGAAGCCTGCGCTTCCAGGCATGGGAAGCGGCGATGAGGCCGCAAGGCGACTTCTGCAACCGGCCAGAACAAGGGCGGGACTACTCCAAACACCCTCTTCGCGTCGATCGCGTGAATGTCAACAGGCCCTGGTGTCCCCGTCTCGGACGGCACATAATAGACATCCTGTCCAACTATCCAAGCTTCAGGCGTTATGTAAGCTTGGCTCGGCGATACCTTGACCAGGCATGGAGCGATAAATGATCCCCACGCCTGTCATCGCCTCGATCGTCGGCGCAGTGGCCGGTGGTCTGGCGGGGTGGCTTGGAAATTACCAATTCCAATACCGGATGTATCGCCGTCTCCGTAGCGTCGATGACCTGAAAGACAGGCTCTACGCTTTACTGGGGGAGACATGTAGTTTGGTAACATTCCGCCGATTCTGGCGTGGCTTCTATCGGAATAGATTCTTGTTTACATTGTATATGTCAAGGGGTATACAAAAACTAGGCACCCGTCATTGACGATGCCCAAACCCATCCTGGATACCCCAGAAACGTCGCTGAGGTTATTCGTTATTGATGGCTTCTAACCAAACACCTTATGGAGCACAATGGCCTGATGTCGCTATTGCCCTGATTGATTTTGTAAGGGAGGAGCCATCGAAATTTGCTGCCATGTTTATTCTTGTCGGCGTGGCTGTTTGGGTTTTGCTTCCCAGGTTTACTCATATCTTGAGTCGGAACTACCAAGCCGAACTGTTGAAACAGCAAAAGGAAAACCAAGAACCGGATAGTTTGCCTTCAAAGGACGACACTGATGTCTGAATACAGTTTTCTTGAAACAATCTGCATAATCTCGATTGGAATAATCGTATACAGGTTGTTTCGGAGACGGTTGCTGGTGACAACCCACGGGTACCGCATTCGTGTTGGGAGCGAAGCGGTCCGTTGGTCCTCGGATTTGCGGGTAACTGAGGAAGTGCGTGCTGCGCTGCTGTCGATGGCCAAGGCAATGTATGATCCTATCGTCCCTTGGATTATCGCGGTTGCATTGATTATCGCCGTAATTCCGTTCCGGTCCTTTCGGCGGACCGTTTTATCGGATGATGCGGAGATTGCAGAGCAGGTTCTTCGAGTGAGGTTCCAACTGGTTTTGGCTATGATTACGACCAGTCCTTTGGCCTGTATCATTGGGTTGATTGCCCTGGTTATGGGTCTCTTACTTCGCAGTTCAGTAAGCGTGGTTATAGAAACCATGTCGGCAGCTGGGGGCGCTTCATTCCAGAAGTTTCACAGCCTCAGACGTGTCAGTGCGCATCATTAACACTGCAATCATTTATCATTATTGAAAACGCCATCTAGCATCGCCGGCAGCAACCCCGCCACATCCTCTCCCGCACTTTCACGTAGTGTCTCAACTGATCGAACCTGATTCTGCAAGCGGTCGAACCAGCGTTGCCGGTCAATGGGCGGAACCGGCACGGTAATGACGTCCAGTTTTTTCAGACCGAGGGTACGATTGCGGCCCGCGCCGCCGGGGGAGGCGTCGCCGAGTTTTGAGAGTCCTTCCGGGGTCAGGAAGTAGAAGCGGAGAAAATCGGCGGTCACTGTATTCGAATCAGGAACGCAGGTGAGAAAGCGGTGTGAGCCAACGCGCCCGTCGTCTTCGGGTTGGGCAATGGCGACGGCGCCTTCCCAGGCGAAAACGATGTTGAAAAGCAAATCGCCCGCCCGAATGCGAAAGAGCTTCTTCGAGCCGACTGCCATCCCGTCCAACGCTGGCTTGTGAAACGTTCCGCGTCCGAATGAGCGAACGCCGAGTTCGGGATAGCTCCGGTCCGGTTCGATTTCCACCGGTCGGCGGACAAGCGGCGCGACCTCGGCCATTGGCCGGTAGGGGGCGCCGTCGATGATCCGACGGAAGGCGTTGGACAGCATGGCTTTTGCGTCGCGCTCGGCTGCCTCGATGATCCTTCTGCGCTCTGCCACCAACGTCGCCACTTTGTCCAGCTTGGCGACAATCCGGCGCTGCTCGGCGAGGGGCGGAGATGGGACCCGAAGGCGGAGGAAGTATGCCTCCTTGTAGCGATTTCGTGTGCCGGGAGTGGACCCGAAACAGTCTGCTTCTACGAGCCTCTGGACCCACGGCAGACCAAACCAGAAAGCCAGGAAACGTGAATCAAGGCGGGTAACGTCAATGCGAAAGATCGGAAACTCGTTGGAGACATAGCACTCATCGAACGCCTCGGAAATAACCCCAAAAGACCCCTGCCATGCAAACAGACGACTGTAGATAAAATCCCCGGTCTTTGTTTTGTTCAACACGTCCGCTGCAATCTCCGCACCGTCCTTCGTCTCGCGCAGGAAAGGGCCGCCGATCTGAGAACGCATGCCCAGCATCCGATAATGTTTGCCCGGTTCGACAGTGGTTAGTCGCTTTATCGGCTTTGCCACCTCACCCAACGCAACCACCGGCCAGCCCATCACACCCTCTCCGCCAGCGTCGCCTTGAGCTCGTCCATGATGCCCAGAATGCGCCGCTCCTTGTCGATGATGCCGTCCACGATCTCGATAGGCGAGCGATGGTCCGCGGTTTCACCGGCGTGCGGGTTCTTGACGTCCAGATTGCAGGCCGTCACACGACCCTGCTCGTCATGTTGAACCAGCCCCTGCGCGTTCACCCGCCAAGCGTGCTCGGTTTCCGCACGGTTGTTCCACCACGCCAGACAGTCGGCGAACTCTTCGTACGTCAAGGGCACGGTCTTGGTGTATTTCCTGCGGCCCTCGGGGCGGGGCTGCTCGTAGTACCAGATAGCCCGCGTCGGGCCGGTGGTGTCGAAGAAGATCAGGTTGGTCGGAATGTCGGTGTAGGGCGCAAACACGCCTTCGGGCAGGCGGACCACGGTGTGCAGGTTGAACCGCGTCAGCAGGTCGGCCTTGACGCGGGCCGATACGCCGTCGCCGAACAGCGTGCCGTTGGGCGCCACGACAGCGGCGCGGCCCTGACCGGCGCGCTTGAGCCGGCGCATGATGAGTTGCAGGAACAACAGGGCGGTTTCCTCGCTGCGCCGGTCTGCGGGGAAATTGTTGCGGATGCCGGCCTCCTCCTCGCCGCCGAAGGGCGGGTTGGTGAGGATGACGTTGACCCGCTCGGCGTCGCCGATCTCGGTGAGGCGAAAGCGCAGCGAGTTGCCGGGGTCGATGCGCGGCGCGTCCAGGCCGTGCAGCAGCAGGTTCATCTGCGCCAGCAGGAAGGGCAGGGATTTGGCCTCGCCGGCGGAGAGGCTGCGTTGTTGCAGGACGGCGCGCTTTTCGACCGTATCGGCCTGCCTTTCCAGGTGACGGTAGGTTTCGACCAGAAAGCCGCCGGTGCCGCAGGCCGGGTCGAGCACCGTTTCGCCGATCTGCGGGTCGATGACGCGCACCATGAACTGCACCACCGGGCGCGGCGTGTAGATCTCGCCCGAATCGCCGGCCGCGTCGCGCAAGTCGCGCAGTAGGGTTTCGTACAGACGGCTCAGGGTGTGGATTTCATCCGACGAATCAAAGTGGATGGCGTCGATCAGGTTGACGACGTCGCGCAGCAGATAGCCGCTCTCCATGCGGTTGGCCAGGCCCTGGAACACGGTGGCGACGACGTCGCGGCGCTCGCGGCCGGCGTCGCCGCGCAGGCTGCGCAGGTAGGCGAACAGGCCGGGGCCGTGGGCATCGTCGGGCAGGGCGGTCCGGTCGTCGGTCAGGAAAGCGAGCAGGTCGGGGCCGGTGAGGCCGTCGGGCGGCGCCGCCCAATCCCGCCAGCGGTAGGGCGCTTCGATGATGCTGCGATACGCCCGGCCGGCCAGCTCGGCGCGCTCCGCTTCGATGCGCTCCAGGTCGTCCAGGAATTTCAGGAACATGATCCAGGTCAGCATCGGCAGGCGGTCGAGGTCGCCGTTCAGCCCCTTGTCCTTGCGCATGATTCTGCGGGCCGACTTGATGATGCCGTCGAGCCGCTGCGCGGTGGTGAGCGGTTTGGGCGGTGATTTTTGCCGTCGAACGGTCGTGGCCACGCATCAGGCTCCTTGGGCTAAGCGGCGTAAATCAGGCGCTGCAGGTCGTTCACCGCGTCGCGCAGACGGCGGCTGCCGCCGAAGCGCGACGCGAGTTCGATGACGTTGCCCCACTCGTTGAAGGGCGGCACTTCCAGGACGTCCGGCAGCTTGAATTGGGCGCTGCCGTACTCGGCGTACTTCTCGACCAGGGCGTCCAGCACGGCCTGCGCTTCCGGCCCGAAGCGCGTGAAGAAGTCGTGTTCCTCCCGCTTGACGCGGTCGGCGCGTTCCCGCCGGGTGCGCAGCGGGGCGCTGTAGGCCAGATGGCACAAGAGATCGAAGGCATCGGCCTCGGGCTGGCCGGCCGTTGCCGCCAGCGTGTCCAGGTCGATGCCGCGCTGCGCCAGCTGTTCGACAATCTCGGCGCGGCGGTCGGCCTCGAGCCAGTCGCGGCGCAGCGCCGGGGCGTGCGGGTACAGGGTGCGCACCTTGTCGCCGGTGTAATCGGTCAGCCGGCGGCAGGCGAGCTTCTTGCCCTCGGGGTCCAGTTCGTAGACCAGGTGGCGGATGATTTCGACCTCGCCGCCGTCTACGTAGAACTTGCGGGGCAGGTCGTCGACGGCTTCCGGCGGGTCTTCCGGGGCAGCGGTATACGCCGTGTCATCAGGCGGATCGTGGATTTCCGTCTGCAGCACCTGGCCTTCGACGCTGAGCGCTTCCTTGCGGGTGTCGAGCGGCTGGCCGTCAAAGGTAGGGTCGGCGAATTTCTCGGTGGCCGTGCCCGTGTAGTCGATGATGTTGAAAGCCAGCTTGCCGTAATCGGGGCGCAGCCGGGTGCCGCGCCCGATGATCTGCTTGAATTCGGGCATGGAGCCGACGGTGCGGACCAGGACGACGTTCTTGCAAGTTGGCGTGTCAACCCCTGTGGTAAGCAAGTGCGAGGTGGTCAGAATCGTCGGGGTGCGGGTTTCCACGTCCTGGAAGCGGGCGCGGTGGGCCGCCCCGACGTCGCCCTCGTCGGCGGTGACCCGGCACACGTAGTCCGGGTACTGCCGCACCAGGTCGGCGTTGAGGCTGGCGAGGGCGAGGCGCATTTCCAGCGCGTGTTCCTGATCGACACAAAAAACGAGGCTCTTGGCAAAGCGATCGGTCTGTTTCAGAAAGTCGGTCAGGTGGCGCGCCATGGCCTGGGTGCGCGCCCGCAGCGCCACGCGGCGTTCGAATTCTTGGGTGGTGTATTCCTTGTCGGGGATCTCCCGGCCGTAGCGGTCCAATTCCCCCTTGTTGGGCCGCCAGCCGGAGGCGTCGGTGTCGCTAATGACCCGGTGCACGCGGTAGGGCGCCAGAAAGCCGTCGTCGATGCCTTGCGCCAGGCTGTACTCGTAGAGCGGGTCGCCGAAATAGTCGTAGGTGTCGATCGTGTCCTCACGCCGCGGGGTGGCCGTCATGCCGACCTGCGTGGCCGGCGCGAACCATTCCAGGATGTCGCGCCAATTGCTGTCGTCCCGCGCGCTGCCGCGGTGGCATTCGTCGACGATGACCAGATCGAAGAAGTCGCGCGGATAGTCGCGGTACAGGCCGGGCCGGTTCTCGTCGTGAGCGATGGCCTGGTAGATGGCGAAGTACATGGCGCGGCTCGTAACCGCCCGTCCGGCGGTGATTTTATGCCGCGCGTCGCCGAACGGGCTGAAGTCCTTTGCCATGGGGTCGTCCACCAGGACGTTGCGGTCGGACAGGAAAAGCATGTTCGGCTTGCGGTTGGTTTGCTTGGCGTTCCAACGCGCGGACCATAGCTTCCAGCAGATCTGGAAGGCGATCGCCGTCTTGCCCGCGCCGGTGCACAGCGTCAGCAGCATGCGGCGGCGGCCTTGCAAGACGGCCTGCACGGCGCGCTGCACGGCGATTTCCTGGTAATAGCGGAGCGGCTTGGTGCGGTCGGGATACGCCGGGGTGAGCAGCTTCTCCGCTGTCGTGTCGTCCAGGTTCTCGGCGGCCCGCAACCGCCGCCACAGCTCGTCGGGAGTGGGGAACTCGGTAATAGGGCGCTCATGGCCCGTGGTGTAGTCAACCTCGATGATACCCTCGCCGTTGGTTGCGTAGGCGAAGGCGAGGCCGAGCATCTCGGCGTATTGCCTGACCTGTTGCAGCCCCTCGGCGGCGTGCTTGTAGCGCGCTTTGGCTTCGACCACGGCAATGGGAAAATCGGGCCGGTAGCGCAGCAGGTAATCGGCGCGTTTCTGGCGCCCGCGCCGGGCCGTGCCGGCGGCGAAAAACACGCGCCCGTCGGTCAAGGTGCGCTGCTCGTTGATGGCGTGCGGCGGCGCCTCCCAGCCGGCGGCCTGGAGCTTGGGAACGACGAACCTGCGGCAGGTATCAGCTTCGTTCAGTGGCACGCGACCTCCTCATACAAGACTTTTCCATTCCCCCCGGTTCCGTTTTCCCCGCTCTTACCCCAACAATTCGCGTCGCACCTCGTCGAGACGGGCGCGCTGCTCGGCATCGACGTCGGGAAACGGCTCGCCTTTTTGGCGCAGGCCGCCGGTGAATCGGGGCGGGCGTTTTTCGAGGAAGGCTTGGCGGCCTTCGTCGCCGTCGGTGGTGAGCTGGGTGAGCAGGGTATTCATCAGGGTCTGGACGCGCCACGCCTCGGTGACGGGCATGTCGCGGAATCGGATGGCGAATTCCTTCATCATGCGCACGGCCACCGGCGGCAGGGCGACGACGTGGCGGGCGATTTCCTCCGCGCGGTCCATCAGGCGGTCGTGGGCCACCACCTCATTGATCAGGTTGATGCGCAGGGCCTCGTGGGCGTCGAACGGCTCATCGGTGAGCAGGATGCGCATGGCGTCGGCGTAGGCAATCTGGCGGGTGAGGTAGGTGGCGCCGGGACCGTTGCCGATCCAGCCCTGGCCGAGCAGCGCGAATTTGAATCTGGCGTGCTCGGCGCAGGCGAGGCGGATGTCGGTAGAAGTCAGCATCAGGTAGAAACCGGCGCCGGCCGCCCAGCCGTTGATGGCGCCGATGACGGGCTTCCAGATTTGCGGGTAGTGGTCGCCGAGACGGCCGTCGGCGCCTATCTTGGCGCCGTTCACCGTTCCCGAGGGCGACCAGAAGATGTTCTCGGCGCGCACCTGCTCGCGTTCCTCCGGCGTAATGTCGGGCCGCGTTGCCAAGTTGTGCCCGGCGCAGAAGTGCCGCTCGCCGGCGCCGGTGAGGATGGCCACGCGCACGTCGCCGTCGTCCCACACCTGCTGCCAAACCGCGGCGATGTCGGCCGAGGTCTGGCGGTCGAGGATGTTGCCCTTTTCGGGATTGTTGAGGGTGATGTAAGCAATGTGCTTTTCTTTTTCGTACTTGACGGTCATGTGGGCGCCACTCCGTTTCAATAGATGACTCGTTCCTCCACCAGCCGGGCGATTTCCGCCTCGGACAGCCCCAAGAGGCCTCGATAAATGGTGTCGTTGTCCTGCCCCAGAACAGGCGCCGCGGCCAAGTGAGGCGCCGGGCCGCCGTCGAAGCGCCAGCCAATGCCCGGCAAGTCGCGCCAGGCGCCGTCGTGGGTCTGCAGGCGGGTCAAGTAGCCGCCCTGACGCAGATGCGGGTCGTGGAAGAGCCGTGACGGTTCCAGGAACGGCCCCGCCGGCACGCCGGCTTGTTGCAAGCGGTGCATGGCCTCGTCGTCGTCCTGCCCCTGCGTCCACGCCGTGATGGCCACGTCGATGTCGTCCTGATACGTCTTGCGGCCCGCGGCGGTAGCGAGACCCGGGGCTGCAGCCAGATCGGGACGCCCGATGATCCCGCAGAGCGCCCGCCATTCCGCGTCATGCGTCACGGCGATGGCGATCCAGCGATCCGGTCCCTTGCAGCGATACACGTTGTGGGGCGCATAAACGTCATCGGCGTTGGCCATCGGCCGCCGTTCGCGGCCGTTCATCTGGAAATCAAGCAGCGCTTCCGGCAGGCAGGCCGTCAAGGCTTCCGCCATCGAATAGTCCACGTACTGCCCCGCGCCGGTCACGGCGCGTTGATTGAGCGCCGCCGCGGTTACCATCGCCAGTTCCAGCCCTACCCACGGGTCGGCCCACAACCCGCCCTTGATGGGCTCGCCATCGGCATAGCCGGAGATGGAATTCCAGCCCGTATAGTATTGCAGGAGGCTGCCGTAGGCCACGTAGTCCTTGTCCGGCCCGCTGTGCCCGGTGCCCGACGACGACACCATGATGAGGTCGGGCTTGATCGCCCGGAGCACGTCGTAGCCCAGCCCCAGGCGCTCGATGACGCCGGCGGCGAAGTTCTCGATCACGACGTCGCTCAGCCCAATCAACTGCTTGGCGAGGTTCAAGCCGGCGGGCGTGGCGATGTTCAGGGCGCAGGACCGTTTGGACTGATTGTACGCTTGGAACGGGGCGCCGCGGCTCGACGGGTCCGGGCGTCTGGCGCTGCCGACCTTGATGACCTCGGCGCCCATCATGGCAAGGAAGCGTGCAGCGGTCGGGCCGGCAATGATCCAGCTCAGATCGACCACTCTGACGCCGTGCAGCGGCAGCCGGTCTGACGACGGGGCATCCGCGCGGTCTTTGTTTGGGGCAGGCGGCGGGGTGGGGGATTGACCGAGAAAACGCTCGTTATGTTCGCCCAACCGCGGCGCCGGGCGGGCGGTCAACGGCAGCGTCAGGTGGGAAAACCGGTACGGCACGCCGGGATACGTCAGGCGCCCGGCAACCGGGTGTTCGACGTCGCTGAAAAACCGGCGGAACTTCAGGTGGGCATCGTTGAACAAGTCTCGCACCGTGTTGACCGGGAAGCAGGGGATGCGGCGTTCCTGCCCCCAGCGGGCGACGTCGTGCTTGGCGTGGGTTCGTGTCCACTGCCCCACGAGCTCCCATAGCTGCCGAAAATTCCGCTCCCGGCCCTCGCGGGTTTGGAAGCGTTGCTCCGCGGCCCACGCCGGACGGCCCATCAGCTCGACCCAGCGCGCCCATTGCGCATCCTCGCGCGGCGAAATGGCGACGTAACCGTCGCGGCACGGCAGCACCCCGCCTATCGAAGCGACCGGCGTTGGGGCCGCGCAATCCTTGTCATCCGGCACAACCCGCGGCAGCGGTGGTTTGTCGAAAGCGCAATTGGCCAAGGCGCTGATCAATTGCGTAACCATCGCTTCAAACGCCGAGACCTCGACGTGGCAGCCCGCGCCGCTCAGCCGGCGGCGGTACAGGGCCATCAAGGTCGCCGTGGCCGCGGCAAGGCCGGCCACGAACTCTGCCTGATGCCCACCGGCGCGAATCGGCGGCAGCGCGTCGCCGTCCGCCACCGGCCCTAGCATGCCGGGCGCCTGGCCGCTCATGTGGAACAGCACCAGATCAGAAGCCATGAAATGTCCGTATGGCCCCCAACGTCCGAAAGGGGAGATGGAAGTGAGGATCAGGCCGGGGTTGTCCTGCCGCAGCGTCTCGTCGTCCAGCCCGCCAGACAAATCCCGGATAACGATGGTGGCAGTGCGCGCCAAGCCCCTGAGCCGCTGCCGGTCTTGCGCCAGCGTCAGGTCCAGGGTGACACCGTACTTGTTCAGATTCAGCGCCAGAAACAGGCCGCTCTTCTCGGCGTGCGGCAGGTCGCCCGGAAACGGCCCCGCGCGCCGTGCTGCATCGCCTGCGGGCGGCTCCACCTTGATGACCTCAGCGCCCATGAGGGCCAGTATCTTGCCGCAATAGGATGCGCTGACCTGCTCACCCAATTCCAGCACCCTGACGCCGGGCAGCAATCCCTGTGACATCCGGTACCTCCCGAGCAAGTCAACTGCCATGGTCATAGAGCGTAAAGTCACGGTCGAGCCATAGGACGTAAAATATATGGCCCTGGCGGTATCCCACCATCGCCTTTTGGCCGGAAAAACGGAAGGCAAGGAAAGTCACGTCCGGGGTAACCTGGGCCGGAATACCCGTCCGAATCCTGCTTCGGGACAGTTTTTCAGGTCCCAAGCCGTGTTTTGGAGCGCTTTGGAGTTCATCCCAGTTCAGTTGACTTCGCTTATACAGGGCGTCAGCGAAATCGCCTTTCTCGCGTAGCTCGCACGTAGCCAAGCCATACCGGCCGCGGCCCATGTATTCAAGAGAAAAGGCGGGGTGTCGTTGACCAGACGGGGTGCCGGTACGCGCCGGAGCCTGTACGCGCTGTCCTTGGGTAATAGGCGGGGACGCGATCTTTTTGCGGTTCGGGTTACGCCGTTTCGGACTCACGCGCTACCCTTGTCGCAAAATAGCCACGCAAGTGGTCATGTCGAATTTCCTGACCTGGAACCGTGTCGCGCCATGGCGGCTCGGAATGGGTCATGTCGCGCAATTTCCAGGCGGAAAATTGTCCGTAGGCAGCGTAGACATCATCAAGCAAGTCGCGCGTTTGCGCGTCATAAATAGAGAAGTCGGCCTCACTTGGGCAGGGGATAGCGTCTGAGCCGTAGGGTTTGTATTTGCGATAGAGTTCCGGCACGACCGGTCCGTGCGTCCAGGCTTCAATGCGTTCGGGAAACAAGGGGCGGCCATGGAGCGCGAGCGCGAATCCCTGAGCATAGTAGACGAGTTTTTGCAGTTTCAGGTTGGAAATCAGGTCGCCTGCATCTTCGTCCATCTGTGCCAAGAAGTATTGGGCGACGTCATAGCAACTCAACGTGCGGGAACGCATAGACTTTCCTCCGGCCTTTTCTATCCCGTTGATAGCCCCAGAGGGACAAAACCCAGGATAGACAGGCTATATCCATCAACGGTCAGACACAACTTTTCCGGTCGTAAAAACGTTGAATGTTCCGCGAATGGGATTGGCGTGGGCGTCAGATAGCATGGCCGCGGGATTGCTTCAACCACTAGGCTCAGGACTCATAACCAAAAGATAACCGTGGCGGCAATGCAGATGGCGCTGTAGAAGGTGTGTGCACGACGATCCTATCGTGTGGCGATGTGGCGCCAATCCTTGAGTCTGCCGAACAAGCGCTCGATGAGGTTACGGCGCTTGGAAAGCTCCGTGTCGCAGACGATCGGCTCTTTGAGGAACCTCCTGATGGAGTCAGGGTGTTGAATCCTGCATGCTCAATGATAAGCCTTTTACAGGTCCTGAGCCTAGGCAGGTGTGACGGTCCAAGAGCGGTTCTGTACGCCTTTGTTTCACAGGCGACCGTTGATGTCAACATCCAGGACACACCTTCAACTCAAGCCCTGTAGTGGGAAATCCGCCTTGACACCCCAATTCCTTCGCGTCGAGAATGAGAGCTTTATATTGGCAACTTGTTAACCCATCCCCCGGTCGGAGCCGAGGGCAGGCTTGCGGTGTCTCTTCCAAAAGTTGCCACCAGAACGCCGTCGTCCGGAGGCATAGGTCCTGCCTGCACGTCATGCCGGGCTTGACCCCATATCAAGTACGGGGCAGGCTCCGGCATCCAGTGGGCAGCCAGTGGATTCCCGCTTTCGCGGGAATGACCCTTTGGGGCACGTCGTAACGCCGATTCCTCAAGGGCCACGTATATCACTTTATAACCAACAGCCAATCCCGAACTACGCGGGAATAATGCGGGAGACAGGACACACATGGCGAGCGCGTTGGATGGCATCACGGTGTTGGAACTGAGCCACAGTCCGGCAGGGGCCATGGCCGGCATGTTTCTTGGCGACCACGGCGCCCGGGTCATCCGGCTGCTCGACAGCGCCGCGCCAGCCACGCGGCGCGGCGGCTATCGGGTGTGGGACCGCGGCAAGGCATGCCGCCGGTTGGACTTGTCGCAGGCCACCTCGGCGCATCCCCACGCTGCGGCCTATGAACGCCTGATTCGCAGTGCCGACGTCGTCCTTGAAGACTTCCCGCCTTCATCCGATCAGCAAGCTCTGATGCGGCCCGACTGGCTCGCCGCCCTCAATCCCCGACTGGTTCACTGCTCCATCACCGCTTACGGCAAACACGGCCCACTTAAAGACGAACCGGCAATCGACGAACTCGTGATGGCGCGCATGGGCATCCTGGAAACGATGCCCGGTTATCGCCCGGGGCCCGTGCACGTGGTGCACCCGCTGCCCAGCGTCGGGGCGGCGCTCTTCGCCGCCGTCGGCATCGCGGCGGCCTTGCTGGCCAGAGAGAAGACGGGTAGGGGACGGACCGTGGAAACGTCCCTGATGGCGGGGAGCTTGTTGTATCAGCCGAAAGTGGTGGCGCAGCACCTGGAACCGCGGCCTTTTCAGACCCACCCGGCCGGCAGCGGGCCGTTCTACAGCGTTTACGCCTGCGCCGACGGAAACTGGGTGCAACTGGGCTGCGTACACCTTGGCTTCATCCAAACCGCGGCGAGGGTCATGGGCATCGCTGACGTACTCGACGACCCGCGATACGGCGGCGGGCAAATCCCGGTGTCCCCGGAGGCGGACCTCGACCTGCGGGCACGCATTGCCGAAGCAGTCGTGGCGCAGCCATACGCCCACTGGGCCAACTGCTTCGAGGACGCCGACGTGCCATACGCCCTGGCGCGGACCACCGAAGAGGGCTTGAACGATCCGCAGGTGCGGGCTAACGGCATGGTCGAAACACTGACCGACCCCGAGGTCGGCCCGCTGGCGCAAATGGGTGTGCCTGTTCAACTTTCGCAGACGCCCGGACGCATTCAGGGGCCGCGCACGCTACCCGACGCGTCGTCATCCGATCTGCCCGAAGATGCCTCAACCCCGGCGGCTGTATCGTCCGACCCGTTGCCCGAAACGGAATTCGACCTGCCCTTGAAAGACGTCCGCGTATTGGAGATCACCAACCTGATCGCCGGTCCCATCGCCGGGCGCCTGCTTGCCGACCTGGGTGCCGACGTCATCAAAGTGGAACCCCACGCCGGCGACATTTCGCGTCCCCTCGGCCGTACGTACTTCTTCAACGTCAACGTCAACAAACGCTCCCTGTGCCTCAACACGCGCGAGCCGGCCGGCAAGATCGTGGCGCAGAAAGTAGCGGCGACTGCGGACGTCATGCTGGCCAACTTGCGCCCCGGCGCCACGGCGCGCATGGGCCTGGGGCCGGACAGCTTGCGGGAATTGAACCCGCGCCTGATCGAAACGCACGTGACCGGTTTCGGCGCCACGGGCCCCTACGCCCACCGGCCCGGTATCGATCCGCTGTCGCAAGCCCTCATGGGCCTGTCGCGCGCGCAAGGCGGCGCCGAAAACCCACCCGTTTTCCCCGCCCAACTGGCACCCACCGATTACACCGCCGGTGCGATGGGCGCGTACGGCACCATCCTGGCCCTGTTCGTCCGCGAGCGCACCGGCCAAGTGCAGCGCGTCGATACCAACCTGCTCAATGGCGGCATCATGCTCACTTCCGAGTGGTTCACGCGCTACGCGGGCAAACCCGCGCGTCCCCTGGCTGACAAGGGTCAATACGGCCTGACGGCGTTTCATCGCCTGTATGAATTAAAGGATGGCTGGCTGTATGTTGCCGCTGATGCACCCGCCGCCCGGCAAGCCCTGTCCGAAGCCTTGGGTTGCGAGGTGAACCCAGAAAAACCAATTGGCTTAACAAGGGGAGGGGAGGGGCATCCCAGCGCCGCCCCGCCGGCCGACGCCTTGGCTCAGGGTTTTGCCGACTTGTGCCTGACGGAGGCCATAAAGCGGCTGCGCTCCGCAAATGTCCCATGCGCTCCTGTTGTCGGCGGCGACAGCGAAATCTTTCTGGACGACCCGCACGCCACCGACAATCACATGGTTTTGGCATACGAACACCCTGTTGTTGGCCATATGTTGGTTGCGGGACATTACGTGCAATTCGGCAACACCTCGGTCGTGCCCGGTAAACCCACCCCCCTGCTGGGCCAGCACACGCAAGACATGCTTCGGGAAGTTGGCTATACTGAGGACGCCATCGCCGACCTTTACGGTAAGGCGGTGGTTAAAACGGAAGACGTGTAGCCACCAACCTACCCTTGAATGAAGAAGCCGATGCCACCCGTTCATTACCGGCCAGGGGCTTTCCCGCCTCAAGACTGCCTGGACTGGGCACAGTTAATTCCACTCATCGGCCCTGCGACTGCTTCTGTGGCACGCTACGATGGGTTGCTTGCCGCCTTTCCAGACCCCGATAATCTGCTGACTCTTCTATCCCTCCGAGAAGCCGTTATCTCCTCACGCATGGATGGCGGACGGGCGACCCTAGGTGAGGTGCTCGAATTCGAGGCCGGACAGAAAGTCGATTCACCGGCCTTGCGCCGCGACGTTGAACAGACGCTGAATTATCACTTGGCACTGCACCGGGCGGAACAAATGCTGGCGGAGTTGCCACTCTGCCTGGGTGTCATCCGCGCGGCACACCGAACGTTGCTGCGTGGCACACAACGAACCGAACAAGCGCCCGGTGAGCTGCGACGTGGTCCCAGTCGAGTCGGACGTCCCGGTGCCTCGGCCGAGAGGGACGCCTACGTCCCCATCGACGCAGCCGAGTTGCCGGATGGGGTTGCCAGGTGGGAGCGCTACCTTTACGAAACGATGCCCGATCGCCTGATTCAGCTTGCCATTCTGCACGCGGAATTCGAAGCGTTGCATCCGTTTGCAGAAGGCAACGGACGCCTTGGGCGCATGCTTGTGCCCCTGTTTCTGTGGCATCAGGGGATGATTCGGCGGCCGGTCTTCTATATCAGCGCCTGCCTCGAGGAACGACGCGACCTGTATTATGACGGATTGTTGGCGATTTTCCGCGATGGCAACTGGACGGCATGGTGCCGCTACTTTCTCGAAGCATTGCGGGTGCAGGCGGAAGACAACTTGGCAAAGGCGCAGGAGATCTTTGATCTCTATGATCGGACCACCCGCCACTTCTCCGTCATCACCCGTTCTCCAAATACCGTTGATGCCTTGACGTGGTTATTCGGCCACCCGGTCGTGCGCAGTTCGGACTTCACCACTGAAGCAGGGGTGCCCAAGCGGACGGCGCACCGGTTACTCGGCACGCTGATGGAGGAAGGGATTCTGCAGGAGATCCGAGCCGCCAATGGACGCCGGCCAGCATTGCTCGGCTTTCCCGGTCTACTCAGCCTTGCAGAAAGGGATTCAGATATTCGTTCATTGTATGACACATAAGATAATTTTATATGACATATAAGGCACAAAAAGTATTTCCCGCGTATGTATCATTTTCCAGCTACCCGCTCTCTGCCTCCGCACAACGATTGTTCAATTCTTTCCCGAGGCGCTCCATCGTGCCGACAAAACGGTCTCCAGAGTCACCGATAGGACACTAGGGCCTGTTGACCTTCATAAAAAACCCTATGGTCGTATGAGTCGCCGGCTTCAATGAGGATGCCAGAAATCAGCACCCTACGGGTCTTGGAGGGGGTTGTAAATGGCGATGCCTCTCTGGGAGAGCGGGCTTCCAGCCCGCTAAGCGGAACTCTGCGGACAAGATGCCCGCGCTTCCAGGCATGGGAGGCGTGGCGATGAGGCCGCAAGGCGACTTCTGAAACCGGCCAGAACAAGGGCGGGATCACTCACAACCCTCTATTTGCCGATCGCGTGAATATCAACAGGCCCTAGAACATTGCCGTACCCAAAAAAGGGGTGGCGTGGCCGCCTCCAAGTCGTCATTCCGGCGTATGCCGGAATCCACTGTCCCGAGGCCGGGACGGAGGCAAGGCCGTTGGCGATTACTGCGAAGGAAGTCCGTTCGCTTCCACTAAACAAAAGCGACGAGGACTCCATCTGAACGCCGGCATGCAAGGCGCGAGTTGTTTGTCACGCATGGCCCATAACTTCGCACGCTCATCATGTGGCGCAAAAAATATATTTTTATGCCACATGATGAAAACAGCCTAAATACCGACTCATGGCAGGTCGGGGGTGGTATTCGTGACAGCCGGATCACGCCGCTACGGTTGGCATCACGCGGTCGGCGACCTGCTCGATAATGGCGATTTGCTGCGCGACGTCGTCGGTGCGAAAGTCGTAGGTGAGTTGATGAATGCCCAGGTCCTGGCAGCGGCGGGCATCGTCAACAATGTCCTGCGTGGTGCCGACCAGAGCGTTGCCGGAGCGGAAGGCGGCCTCGCCGGTCAAGCCGATGTCGGTGATGTGGAGGCTGCGCTTGAGGGAAATGGTGATGCTGTCCGGGTCGCGGCCGGCGCGTTCCGCCTCTTCGCGCAAATAAGGGAGGTGTTCGAGTACGTAGGCGGGTGTCTGGCGGGTCGGGTGCCAAGCCTGACCGTACGCAATGGTGCGTCGGATGGCGCGCCGGCTATGGCCGCCGACCCAGATAGGTAAGGGATTCTGGACCGGCTTGGGCTGAAACTGCATGCCATCGAACTGATAGAATTTGCCGTGAAATTCCGGGTGCTCGTCATTCCACAAGGTGCGGAAGATGCGGAGAAATTCGTCGCTCATGGGCCCGCGCTCGGGGTACGGAACGCCGAGGCTCTGGAACTCCTTTTCAAGCCAACCGACGCCAACCCCGCAGATCGCCCGCCCGCCGCTCAGCACGTCCAGGGTGGCAAACACCTTGGCCTGCACGATAGGGTTGCGGTAGGGCAGAATGATGACCGTGCTGCCCAGGCGGATGCGCTCGGTGACCGCGGCCACGTAGCACAGCACGCTGAGGGTCTCCAGAAAGCCAACGCGCGCGTCCCGAGGAAAGGAGCCGTCAGCCGTGTAGGGATACTGATTGGTGCCGGCGGTGGGCAGCAAAATGTGGTCGCCACACCATAGCGACTCAAAGCCAAGCGCCTCGGCGCGTTGAGCAAACTCGATGATTTTGGCGCCCTGAACGCCGTCCCCGCTGTGGGGTAATCCCAGGCCAAACCGCATGTCGCGCCTCCTTTGGTTAAGGGGTTTCGATGGCAAGCGCGGCATCATAGCATGGGGTGCGGGCGGTTGAAATTTTGCTTCGCGCCTGCAAGAATTTCCGCCGTTTGCAGCCACAACCTGGAGGTTTGATGATGCCGGATTGGGAAGAAGACGGCGCCCCCGGCGTCGGGATGCTCACCGAGACCGCCAAGCAGATCGAAAAACCGCCCTTGTTCAAAGTCTTGCTGCACAATGACGACTTCACCACCATGGAATTCGTGGTCGATATTCTGCAGCATGTTTTTCACCGCCCGGAGACGGAGGCGCTGCACGTCATGCTGGCGGTGCATCATCAGGGCGTCGGCGTGGCGGGCGTCTACCCCTATGAAATCGCCGAGGCCAAGGTGGACAAGGTCACGGAACTCGCCGGGGCACAGGACTTCCCGTTGCTGTGCACCCTCGAACAGGAGTAGCCATGATGGCCGGAGACGGCGCACGGATGATCACACGATGCTGACGCACGAACTGCAACGCTCGCTCAGCAAGGCCAGCCACGCGGCGGCGCGGCGGCACCACGAATACATTACGCTGGAGCACATCCTGCACGCCTTGCTCGATGATCCCACCAGCCGGGACGTGATTCACCACTGCGGGGGTGATGTTGCGCAGCTCAGGCGCGCCTTGGAGGCGTTCATGGCGGAGCACCTGCAGCCCTTGCCCGCCGAGGTGCAGGCGTCGCCGCAACCGACGGCCGCATTCGAGCGCGTTCTGCAGCGCGCGTTGCTGCAAGCGCAGGGGTCGGGCCAGCCGGCGATCGACGGCGGTAACGTCCTGGCAGCGATGTTTCAGGAGACGCGCTCGCACGCTGTCTACCTGCTGGCCAGGCAGGGCATCAGCAAGTTGGATGTTCTGAATTACATTTCCCACGGCATTTCCAAACGCGACTTTGAGGAAGAGGACGACGCGGCGGCAGAGCCCGCCACCCCCGGCGGCAAGGCCGGCGCCGAACGCCCGGCGCACGATCCGTTGGCCGCCTTTACGGTCAATCTGATCGAGCTGGCCGAGAAGAACGGCATCGACCCGCTCATCGGACGCGAAGCCGAAATCAAACGCACCATTCAGGTATTGTGCCGCCGCCGCAAGAACAACCCGGTGTACGTCGGCGAGCCGGGTGTCGGCAAAACGGCGGTCGCCGAGGGCCTGGCCCTCAAGATTCAACGCGGCGAGGTCCCCGAAGCCCTGCGCGACGTTGAGGTTTACGCCCTCGATTTGGGCGCGCTCATCGCCGGCGCCCAGTACCGCGGCCAGTTCGAGCAGCGCCTCAAAGCCGTCCTCAAAGCGCTGCGTGACAAGCCGGGCACCATCCTGTTCATCGACGAAATCCACACCATCGTGCGCGCCGGCGCGGTGGAGGGCGGCATGATGGACGCCTCGAACCTGCTCAAACCCGCCTTGGCCGGCGGCGAATTGCGGTGCATCGGCTCGACCACCTTTCCCGAATACAAAGCCTCCTTCGAACGCGACAAGGCCCTCGGGCGACGGTTTCAAAAAATCGACATCAACGAACCTTCCGTGGCGGACACCGAACGCATCCTGCACGGGTTGCGGGGCTATTACGAAAGCCATCACGGCATCACGTACAGCGATGAGGCCCTGGCAGCGGCGGCTGAACTGTCCGCCAAACACATCAGTGATCGCTTTCTGCCGGACAAGGCCATCGACGTGATTGACGAAGCGGGCGCGGCGGTGAAGCTGCTGCCTGATGGCGAACGGGTTGGCAAACAAATCACCGTGTCCGACGTCGAAGGCGTGGTGGCCGGCATGGCCAGAATTCCGACGCGCTCCGTTTCGGGCTCGGACAAAGGCCGTCTCGCCAATCTGGAAAAGGGGCTGAAGGGCGTCATTTACGGGCAGGACCACGCCATTGAGCGGGTCGTCAGGGCGGTGAAGCTGTCGCGCTCCGGACTGGGCGCGGCAACGAAACCGATTGGCTCGTTTCTGTTCGCCGGCCCCACCGGGGTGGGCAAGACCGAGCTCGCCAGGCAACTCGCCAGCGTGCTGGGTATCAGCTTCATTCGCTTCGACATGAGCGAATACATGGAGAAACACACCGTGTCGCGTCTGATCGGGGCGCCGCCGGGTTACGTCGGCTTCGACCAGGGCGGGCTGCTGACCGACGCCGTCGTGAAAACACCGCACGCCGTTCTGGTGCTGGACGAAATCGAGAAGGCGCATCCCGACGTGTTCGGCCTGCTGTTGCAGGTGATGGACCATGCCACCCTGACGGACAACAACGGCAAGAAGGCGGACTTCCGCAACGTCATCGTCATCATGACCACCAACGCCGGCGCCCGTGAAATCGCCCGCGAAGACATCGGCTTTCGCACCAGCGGCGGGAAACGCGACGATAGCGACCCGGCCGCCGCGGCGAAAGCCAAGACCGCTATCGAACGCACCTTCAGCCCCGAGTTTCGCAATCGCCTCGATGCCTGGATCCAGTTCAACGCGCTGACCCTAGCGGACGTGGAGCGTGTGGTTGACAAGTTTATTGGCGAATTGCGAGGCAAGCTTGCGGAGAAGCAGGTAAGCCTGGAACTGACGGATGCGGCGCGCCGCTGGCTGGCGCGGGAGGGGTTCGACCGCTTCCACGGCGCCCGTCCGATGGCCCGCTTGATCCAGCAGCACATCACGGAGCCGTTGTCCGAAGCGATTCTGTTCGGAAACCTGCAGGAGAGGGGACGAGCCATGGTCAAGGTCAAGAAGAACGACTTGGCGCTGGCGTTTCGCGCATCGTAGACCGGCTTGGTGGGTCAGAACTCCAGGTGCTTGGGCGTGCGGGGGAAGGGGATGACGTCGCGGATATTCGTAACGCCGGTGACCATCATCAGGAAACGCTCAAAGCCCAGCCCGAAACCGGCGTGCGGGACCGCGCCGAAGCGTCGGATGTCGAGATACCACCAATAAGCTTCCGGCCGCAGGCCAAATTCGTCGAGGCGCCGTTCGAGCACCTCCAGGCGCTCCTCCCGCTGACTCCCGCCAATAAGCTCACCGATGCGCGGCACCAGCAGGTCCATCGCCGCCACCGTCTGACCGTCGCCGTTCAGCCGCATGTAGAAGGATTTGATCTCCCTGGGGTAGTCGTGCACCATGACCGGCTTCTTGCAGTATTCCTCCGTCAGATAGCGCTCGTGCTCGGTCTGCAGGTCCACCCCGTAGGCGACCGGGAACTGAAACGACTTGCCTGAACGCTGCAGAATGGCGATGGCCTCGCTGTACGACATGCGCGCGTACGACTCCTCGGCAACGGCGCGCAGGTTCGCCATCAGGTCGGGATCGACAAAGCGAGCGAACAACTCCAGGTCCGCGGCGCACTCCGCCAGGACATGCGTCACCAGGCTCTTCACCAAGTCCTCGCCCAGGTCCATGTCGTCTTCCAGATCGGCGAACGCCATTTCCGGCTCGATCATCCAAAACTCGGCGGCGTGTCGCGGGGTGTTGGAATTTTCCGCCCGGAACGTCGGCCCGAAGGTGTACACGTTGCCCAGCGCGCAGGCGAACAGCTCGGCCTCCAGTTGCCCGGACACGGTGAGGTTGGCTTCCTTGCCGAAAAAGTCGTCCGCCACGTCGGGCCGCTCGGCAGGCGGCAAAAAGGGCAGGGTGGTGACGCGAAACATCTCGCCGGCCCCCTCGCAGTCCGAGCCGGTAATGATGGGGGCGTGCAGGTGATGAAAGCCGCGCTGGCGGAAAAACTGGTGCACGGCGAAGGCCGTTTCGGAACGGATGCGGAACAGGGCGCCGTACTTGTTGGTGCGCGGGCGAAGATGCGCGATGGTGCGTAAAAATTCGTCGGTGTGGCGCTTTTTCTGCAACGGGTAGGTATCGGGGTCGGCGCCGCCCAGCAGCCGAAGGGCGCCGGCGTGCACTTCCCATTGCTGGCTTTTGCCGGGCGAGGCGACCAAGGCGCCCTCGATCGTGACCGCGGCGCCGGTGGTGATCGTGTCCAGGGCCGCGGCAGCGGGCGTGGCGGCATCAACGACGACCTGCAGATTCTTCAGGCACGAGCCGTCATTGATCTCCAGAAACGACAATCCCTTCGCATCACGCCGGGTTCGCACCCAGCCTTTCACCAGAATGGCGTCCGTTGCCTGCGCGCTGTGCAGCGCTTCGAGAACCCGCGTGCGTCTCATGATTTCTGTCCCTTCCCAGCGCCGAGAACGTCCCCCACCTGCGTTACCACCCGGTCGACCTCGGCGCGGCTAATCGTCAGGGGCGGCAGAAAGCGCAGCACCGTGGCGCCGGCCGCCAGAGCCATTACGCCACGCGCCATCAGGGCCCGCAAATGCGGCGCGACTTTCTCTTTCAGTTCCATACCAATCATGAGGCCGAGACCGCGCACCTCGCGCGCCTGAGGCGCCTGCAAGGCGCGCAAGCTGTCGGCGAAATACCCGCCGACCTCCGCGGCGTGCTCGGGCAGGCGTTGTTCCTGCAGGATGTCGATCACGGTGGCGGCCACGGCGCAGGCGAGGGGATTGCCGCCGAAGGTTGAGCTGTGCAGCCCCTTTGGGATTTGTCCGACCCGTTCGCTGAGGGCGAAGGCCCCCATGGGGAGTCCACCGGCCATCGCTTTGGCCATGGCGAGAATATCCGGCTCCAACCCGTAATGGTCGCAGGCGAAGAACTTTCCGGTGCGCCCGAAGCCCGTCTGGACTTCGTCGATGATCAACAGGACGCCCCGGTGCCGGCAAAGCGCCTGGGCGCCCTGCAAGTAGTCCGCGCTCGCCGGACGCACGCCGCCTTCACCCTGCACGACCTCCAAGAGGACCGCAGCGGTGTCGTCGTCGAGTGCCTCTTCAAGCGCCGACAGCTTATCGTAGGGCACGTGCCGGTAGCCCTCGGGCAGCAGGCCGGCGACCTCGCGGTGTTTCGGGTCCCAGGTCGCCGCCAAGGCGCCCAGGGTGCGGCCATGATACCCCCGGGTGGCGGCCACGACGCCGTTTCTACCAGTGCTGGCGCGGGCGAATTTCAGGGCGCCTTCAATCGCCTCGGCGCCGGAGTTGCACAAAAAGATGCGATCGAGGCCAGGTGGGGTGACGGCAGCCAGCTTTTCCAGCAGATCAGCGCGGCGGTCGTTGTAAAACAACTCGGGACAGGTGATGAGCGTCCGCGCCTGTCGGGCCAGCGTTTCCGCCACCCTGGGATGCGCGTGCCCGACGCTGGCCACACCCATACCGCTGGCGCAGTCGAGGTATTCAGTGCCCTCGGTGTCCCAGAGACGGGCGCCCTCGCCGCGCACGATCGTCACGCCGCGTTTGACGTACACGCCGGTTGAGTAACGTTCTTCGATGTCCTGCGCTCGATCCATGCCAACTCCCTTCAGCGCAATACCGTGCCGCATCCCTGCAACGCTTGGCGGATGGGTTGTTCCAAGCGGGCATCGCCCAGGATGACCGTGCCAACGCCGCCTTCCAGCGCCTCTCTCGCGCCCATGACCTTCTTCTTCATGCGTCCCTGGGCCATGTCCATGGCGGCGTCAAGCCGGTCCCGTTCAACGCTGTAAACAAGTGAATCGGCGTCATCGAGGCTGCGCAGCAGGCCGGGCACGTTGGACAGCAGGACCAGGGTTTCGGCCTTGCAGGCAACCGCCAGGACGGCGGCGGCGCGGTCGCCGTCCACGTTGATGATCTCGCTTTCGTAACTCAACGCGGGCGGGCACAGCACCGGTGTGTAGCCGTTGTCCAACAGCAGGGTAAGCAGGTCGGTGTTGACGCGCTCGACGCGCCCCGTAAAGTCATCGCGCAACACCCGGCGCTTGCCGTCTTCGACCACCTTGATGGCTGCCTTGCGCGTGCCTTCCATGCTGCGGCCGTCGGCTCCGCACAGCCCGACGGCGTTGACCCCGAGCTGCTGCAGACGCTCGACGAACAGCTTGTTCAGCTTGCCGACGTAGGCCATGCAGAACAGCATCAGCGTGTCGCGGTCGGTGTAGCGGCTCTGCATGCCCGAAACCGAGGTGACGAAGCGCGGCGGCTTGCCCAGCGCCGCGGAGAGCACGTTCGTCTCATGGCTGGCGCCGTGCATGAGGAGCAGCCGCTCGCCCTGTTGCGTGAGGTCCTGCACGTCCTGGCAAACGGCATCGATGGGAATGCCCTCGCCACCGCCGACTTTTACCACGAGCATGGTGGTTCCTCAAAGGTGATTATCAATGTCTGCTGAGCCAATACGAGGGTCGACGACGACGGTGTGCGACCGCGAGAACTTGCACCGCTCCTTCGGATTCCCGGAAAAGAATCGCGAATGGAAACCGCCGCAATCGGCTGCGGCGGATGTCTGGCTTACGCTCGATCGGGTAACGGTGCGGAGCCTCGCAAACTTGCCCCAAAGCGGATTCAAACTCGGCAAGAAAGGACGCCCCAAGCCCTGGCTGACGCTGCTCATAATGGGCAACGGCTTCAAGGTACTCGGCCTCCGCTTCTGGATGGAACTGGTAACTCACCTCAATAGTGCTCTCACTTTCTGCCGAACCTCATCGGCAGAAGCAGGCTGGACTTCTCCCTGGTCAAGCTCGCGAGCTCGGCGGTTGGCCTCCATCAGCCATACGTCGTCTCGCTCCTTTTCAGATAGCGCATCTAGGCTCAATAGCAGCTTTTGAGCGAGTTGCGCGCGATCTTCCAGAGACAGACGGAGCGCCTCCTGTTCAATAGCTTTAGGATCCAAATCATCGCCTCCCCATGTCTCACAGGCGGACCTTATACAACAGGAGTGAGCCTGAACACCCGTGCGTATTGTGCGACAGTCCTGACGTCGCCTCGACGAAGCGCCTCCCGCACATCGTCGATACGATACGCCGTCTTGAGAGAAAGATGCGGCGACCATTCCCTTTTGGCCGCCATTGGTGCGATACCGCTCACATTCATGCACGGCGCGAGTGTAGCTTGCCAATGCGGGGTATTTTTCCTCGTCGAGATTCTTCCACATGCTCTTCTCTACTTGAAACGTATCGGCCAAAGCAATGCCCCCCAGAGATGGCGAATGGCGCGTTCCCCCATCCCCCATCCCCCATTCTGGGATTCCAAAACGGCGAACGATATTGTGGACCAAGTAGTAGCGCAAGCTGTAACTGGGGTCCTCAAAAACGCTAACTTGATTTTCAAGAGCATCCAGTTTCTTGTTCAACCGCCCGTTTTCAATCACCAACGATCCTTTGGCTTCGATCACGTAAATGGAGTCCATATCTACCGTTCGAGCGCATTGACAAAATGAAAAACCAGATCGGCTTCTTTCACCACATGACCTATGCTGTAACGATTGGGATGAAAGCCCGGTGCGATGGTTTGACCGTACCGCCAAACAGTTTCTTCCAGCGCGCATTCGATTATAGGGTTGGGTATGGCGCTTCTCTTCCTCGAGTTCGGTGACTTATTCGACCGCCTCCAAGATTCAAGGTCTGACGTGAGGGTTGGAGGGCTTCCAGTCGTTACGCCTTCGACATGTCGCTTTGGCCATGTCGTCATAAACATCTCGTAGTGTTCTCGAAGGTCGTCCAGCTCTCTCCTTGAGTCCAATAGTCGGAGTAATCCTGGAGATAGCCAATCCACGCTCCGTCTTCTTCACAATAGAAAACTTTCACGGTTTGCATGGCAGCGAGATCCTCTCTTGGTCCCTGTGTGCTTGGATGTGAGTCAACATCGGAAACCCATCTCGTCGCTATCGCAAAAAACCAATCGGTGCCCGCCACCGCCCCTCACACCGGATGCAACCCGGGGAAGGCCAGCCCGGTGGCTTCGTCGAGACCCAACATGCAGTTCATGGCCTGTACGCCGTTGCCGGCGCCGCCCTTGACGAGATTATCCAAGGCGCAGAGGACAACCACGCGACCACTGTGCGGATCGCTCTCAAAACCGACGTCGCAGAAATTGGAGCCGCTGAGGATTTTCGGCTCCGGGTAGCGGTACGCCCCCTGTTTTTCCTTCACGAGGCGCATGAATGGTTCGTCCTTGTAGGCCTCGCGGTACAGGCTGCGGATGTCGTTCTCGCGCAGCGGCGGGTCAAGAAAAACGTGCGCGGTGGTCAAAACGCCGCGCACCATTTCGATGGCGGTGGCCGAGAAGTGCACCGACAGCGGCGTGTTGCCGCTCAACTCCTGGATGACCTCGGCGGTGTGGCGGTGGCCTGTGGGTTTGAAGGAACGCACGGCGCCGTGGCGTTCCGGGTGATGCGAGGCGAGGCTGGGCTTGTTGCCGGAAGCCGAGGAGCCAACCTTGGCTTCGACGACAATCGGCGTGTCCGGGACCAGCAGGCCGGCACGGGCAAGGGGATAAAGGCCGAGCAGGGTAGCGGTGGCCAGGCAACCGGCGCCGCTGACGTGGGTCGCGGCGGCGATGGCGCCGCGGTGCAATTCGGGAATGCCGTAGACGAATGACGACAGCCTTTCCGGGCAGGCGTGGTCGTGCCCGTACCAAGTTTTATACAGAAGCGGGTCCCGCAACCGGAAGTCGCTGCTCAGATCGATAATCCGGTCGCTCAGGGCTTGCAGGGATTCCAGACGGCTTTGGGTCATGCCGTGGGGGAGGGCGAGGAAGAGAACGTCGCAACCCTGCAACTCGTCCATGCGGATGAATTTGAGACGCGTCTGCTGGCGCAGGTTGGGATGTACCTGATGCAGGAATTTACCCCGATTGCTTTCCGAGGTGACCTGCGTCAGTTCCACCGCCGGATGCTGCAGGAGCAGCCGCACCAACTCGCCGCCGATGTAGCCCGAGCCTCCCGCCACGGCAACCTTGAGGCGGCTCATGCCGAAGCCTCTTGTCGAATGTACTCGACCATCTTGCGCGGGATGTCGACGCCGGTCGTGTCGATGCTGTTGCGGAATTCCATCGTGTAGTTGACCTCATTCACCCACAGGCCGTCTGGCGTTTCCAGCAAGTCGACCGCCAGCATGCCGCCACCGACGGCCTTGGCCGCGGCACGCGACAGGGCATCAATCTCCGGCGTGACGGGACAGTTCGACGCCTTGCCGCCCAAGGCCGTGTTGGTGATCCAGTGGTCGGAGGTGCGGTAGATGGCGCAGATCGTTTCGTCGCCGACGACGAAGGAGCGAATGTCGTAACCCGGCTTGTCGACGTATTCCTGAATGTAATAAATCGAATGGTGATACGACCCCAGAATCTGCTTGTGCTCAAGCACCGCCTCGGCCGCTTGGCGATCGTTAATCTTGGCCACCAAACGGCCCCACGACCCGACGCAGGGCTTGAGAACGACGGGATAACCGAGTTGCTCAATGGCATCCAGAGCCGATTCCGGGGTGAAGGCAACCAGATTGCGCGGCACCGGCAGGTTGTGCTGCCGCAGCGCCTGCGTGGTCAGGAGTTTATCGCCGCAGACGTGGGCAGTGTGGGCGGTGTTGACGGTCTTGATGCCCCAGTTGTTGAGCATGTGGAGGGCGTATTGGGCGCGCGAGTGGTTGATGGCGCGTTCGAGAATGAGGTCGTATTTGCGGAACGGGGCGGGGTCGTGCAGATCGAAAATCAACGTCCGATCATCAAGTTTTTCATAGGCCATTCCTTGGGCTTTGAGCGCCTCAAACAAGAGCTTTTCCTCAATCCGGATGCGAGAACACAGTACCCCAACAAGCATGCGCGCGTCCTATTCTCCCCAGTCTTCTTCTTCGTCGGGCGCCAAGGCAAGTTCCAATGGGTCTTCGCTGATTACTTCCAACTCGGCGCCGCACTCCTCGCACAGGATGATTTCGCCTGTCTCGAGATCGTTATCCACCGGGACATCCGCTTCACATTCCGGGCACGATGTCATTTTTTTTCTCCTTCAACAATATGCTATGGTTCAGGTTCTACGCCCGAAGGTGACAAAAAATCCTACGGCATGCCTATTCGACTTGCAACCGCCCTGGACCGCTGATCGACAACGCATCTTATCGTGAGGACAGAGGGATATGGACGACTTACGCCGGGACTTGGAGAAACACATCGACGGGGAGGTGCGTTTCGACACGTTCAGCCGTCTGCTGTACAGCACCGACGCCAGTATTTACCAGATCGAGCCGTTGGGGGTGGTGATACCTCGCCACGCCGATGACGTCGAGGCGACGGTGCGAGTGGCCCGGCAGCATGGTGTTCCGGTGTTGCCGCGCGGCGGCGGCACGGCGCTCGCCGGACAAACCGTGGGCCGGGCGGTCATTCTGGATATGTCCAATTACATGCATCAGGTGCTGGAACTGAACACCGAGGAGCACTGGGCGTGGGTGCAACCGGGCGTGGTGCAGGATCAGCTCAATGCCTATCTGCGGCCGCACGGGTTCCTGTTCGGCCCCGATACCTCGACCAGCAGCCGTGCCACGATAGGCGGGATGATCGGCAACAACTCGGCCGGTGCGCGCTCCATTCTCTACGGTAAGACGATCGACCACGTCCTCGAACTAAAGGTCGTGCTGTCCGATAGCAGCACAGCCCTGTTCAAACCGGTCGAGAAGGCGGTGGTTGAGCAGATCATTCGTGAGGACACGCTGGAAGCCGGCATCTATCGCGACATGCTGCAAATCGCCCGGGACAACCGCGACGCGGTCTTGGAACGCTATCCGAAACTGCTGCGCCGGGTGAGCGGCTACAACCTGGACGAGTTTATTACCGACGCGCCGACGAATCTCGCCAAGATGGTGGTCGGCTCGGAGGGCACGCTGGCCGCGGTCACGGCAGCCAAGGTGCGCATCATGCCCCGTCCGCAGGCCACGGCCGTATTGGTCACCCACTTCGACGACCTGATTGCGGCGGTCGAAGCAACCGAGGCGATTCTGCCATACGAGCCATCGGCTATCGAGATGGTCGACCGGAAGATCGTCGAGGGCGCCCGTGCCGCCAAGGAATTCGCCGGCCGGCTGCCTTTCCTGCAAGGCGAGCCGGATGCCCTGGTTATTGCGGAATTTTATGGCGACACGCCGCAGGAGGTAGCCGACAAGGTTGAGAGGCTGGAATCCGACTTGCGGCGGCAGAAATGGGGCTACGCTTACTCACCCGCATTGACGGCGCCGGCGCAGGCCGACGTCTGGAAAATGCGCAAGGCGGGCCTGGGGATTCTGATGGGTACCCGCGAGGCGCGCAAGCCGGTGGCGTTCGTCGAGGACACCGCGGTCGATCCCGCCAAGCTGCCGGAATTCCTGCGGCGCTTCCGCCAGATCATCGCGGACCACGACACGACGGCGGGCTACTACGGCCATTCCAGCGTCGGTTGCCTGCACATCCGGCCCGGCATCGATCTCAAGAACCAGGACGGCGTCGACAAGATGGTCGCCATGATGCGGGAGATCAGCGACCTCGTCGTGGAATTCGGCGGCTGCATGAGCGGCGAACACGGCGACGGTCTGGCCCGCAGTTGGCTCAACGAGAAGCATTTCGGCCCGACCCTCTACAAAGCGTTCAAAGACGTGAAACGCGCCTTCGATCCCGATAACCGTATGAATCCCGGCAAGGTGGTGGACGGACCCGCGCCGACGGAAAACCTGCGCCACGGACCGGCGTATCACGCGATCAATTTCAAGACCAACCTCGACTTCAGCCGTGACGGAGGGTTTGCCACCGCCATCGACATGTGCAACGGCAACGGCGCTTGTCGCAAGCTCAGCGAGGGGACGATGTGCCCGTCGTATATGGCCACGCGCGACGAGACGCACTCGACCCGCGGGCGCGCCAACGCCCTGCGGGCGGTGCTTTCCGGCCGCGTGCCGCAGGAGGCGTTCACCAGCAAAGCCATGTACGACACGCTCGACCTGTGCCTCGAATGCAAGGCGTGCAAGACGGAATGTCCCTCGAACGTGGATATGGCCAAGCTGAAATATGAGATGTTGAGCCACTATTACGCCCGCCACGGCATGCCACTGCGGTCGAGAATTTTTGCCAACATCGCGACGGTCAACCGGCTGGGGCACCTGTTGGCGCCCGTCTCGAACCGACTGGCCCGGCACCCGTTGGCTAAATGGCTGCAAGGGCGGCTCGGGCTGGCGGCTCAGAGGACGTTGCCGGCATTTGCGTCCCAGACGTTCACCGATTGGTTTCATGCCCAGCGGTCCCACAACCGGAACGGCAAGCGGGGCACGGTCGTGCTGTTTCACGACACCTTCATGGAATACAACCAGCCCGAGGTTGGCCAAGCCGCCGCCAAACTGTTGCAGGCCGCTGGTTACGAGGTTACGTTGGTCGCCCGGAAATGCTGTGGCCGTCCGGCAATTTCCAAGGGCTGCCTGGAACAGGCGCGCGAATACGCCCGCTACAACGTCGCTTTGCTGGCGCCGTATGCGCGGCAAGGCATGCCGATCGTCGGCGTCGAGCCCAGCTGCATCCTGACGCTGCGGGACGATTACCTGGATCTGGTGCCCGGCCCTGATGCCCAACTCGTGGCGGACCACGCCGTCAGCATCGACGAGTTCCTCCATCAGCTTCACCAACGCGATGAACTGGACCTGACGTTCACCGAGGCCCCCAAACGGCTGTTGTTGCATGGCCATTGTCACCAGAAGGCGCTGGTCGGCACCGCGCCGACGCTGGCCCTGTTGCGGCTGCCGTCGGGCTACGAAGTGGAAGAGATCGCCTCGGGTTGCTGCGGCATGGCCGGCTCGTTCGGCTACGAGGCGGAGCATTACGACCTGTCGATGGACATCGGCAGGCAGCGCCTGTTCCCGGCGGTAGAGGGCGCTGGGCCTGACGTGGAAATCGTGGCGGACGGCATTTCGTGCCGGCAGCAAATCCATCATGCGACCGGCCGGACGGCACGCCATCTGGTTGAGGTGCTGTGGGAGGCCGTCGCGCCTGAATAGCCAGCCCAAGCCGTCTGTAGCGGTATCTTTTTGTTACAATTGCACCGCCCATTTCGGGAAGACAGGTTGGCGTTAACGGTAAGTGAGAGGAGAATTTGATGGCTGATTTCGACGACGTCAAAACGTTCGTGCAGGAGCTTCAACTTTCTATCGTGAACGAGGATCCGCCGGAAGGCATTCTCGTGGTCGATGACGAAGAACGCGGGATCAAGAACCTGGTGATCGACTGCGAGGACCCGATACTGATTTTCGAGCAGATGATCATGGCGGTTCCGGGGCGCCCTGGCGACATCTTCAAGCGCCTGTTGCAGATGAATCGTACCTTGGTCCATGGGGCATTTGCCCTGGACGAAGAGGGCAAGAGAGTGATTTTTCGCGATACGTTGCAACTTGCCAATCTCGACTTGAATGAGGTGGAAGGCACGGTTGAGGCCCTGAGTCTGGCCTTGGCTGAAAACGCCGCGGAACTGATTGGGTTCAGCCATCAGTAGCGTCAACACGGGGAGATCACGTCATGAGTATTTTCGCCAGGCTGTTCAAGGTAGGGCAGGCGCAGGCCCATAACATCGTTGACAAGCTCGAAGACCCGATCAAGCTGACGGAGCAGGGCATTCGCGACCTCAAAAAAGACCTGCAAGGGGCCATGCAAGGGTTGGCGGAGGTCAAAGGGATTGCGATTCGCTTGGGGAAGGAGTCGGAAGACGCCAACCGACAGGCCGGTGAGTACGAACGCAAAGCCATGCTGCTCTTGCAACGGGGCAGCGACGGGCACCTCGACGCGGCCGAGGCGGAACGCTTGGCAACGCAGGCCCTGACGCAACGGGAGACCGCCAGTGAACGCGCCGCGGCACTGTCCAAGGATGCCGAGCATCAAAACAACATGGTCGTCGAGTTACAGGGAAAGGTGCAGCAACTCAAGTCCGCCATTACCACATACGAAAATGAATTGGTAACGCTGAGGGCGCGCGCCAAGACGGCCGCCTCCACCAAGAAGATCAACCAGCAACTGGCGAATGTGGATTCCTCAAGTACGATCTCCATGCTGGAACGAATGAAGGAGAAGGTGGAAGAGGACGAAGCCTTGGCTCAGGCGTATGGGGAAGTCGGGCAGGTAGAGTTGTCAGCCGACGCCGAAATCGACCGCGCTCTGGCGGGTACGCAACCCACAGTAGCCCAGGATAGATTGCAGGCGTTGAAGGCGCGCATGGGGCTCAGTCCCGGCAGCAATTGAGCGGACAACCGGTGCTCATTCGCCCGTGTCGTAGCTATGCCAGGCGTCAATGAGCCACTGCGCGTCGGGGGAGCGAACGAGAGAAAACGCTTCCAGTTGCGGCTGTTGCACCCCGTCAACGCGGATTTGTGAGCGGACGTATACGGTGGCAGTGGTGTTGCTCATCTCGACCTTGTCGATTTGCCAAGTGAGTCGGGGACGGCGGGTGTCTGGATTGGTTGTCAGTTGATTGATCCAGTCCGCTGGGGGCATGTCGCCGCGGAAGCGTGCCGTGACGTGTAGCACCACACGGGCTGGCTGCGAGTCGTAGAAACGCAAGTATTCCAGCACCGGGCGCCAGGGGGATGAGGTGGGCAGGAGCGAGGGTTCCGTTTCGACCTCGGCTTCCGGAAGTCCGGCGGCAAGCCCGAGGGCGCGCAAGGTTGCCACATCGAGTTCTCCGGTGACGGCCAGCCGGCGGGTTCGCTGAAAGGCTTCCAGCGCCTTGATCGTGCGCGGATCAAGTACGTCTTCCGCTTCCCCGACCTCGAACCCCAATGCCCGGAGCTTCGCCTGCGCTTGCCCGATTTGTGGCTGCGGCAGGTCTTGCCCCCAAGCACAACTCACCAGCAGAAACAGGACCGTCCAGGCAAGATACCTCATGATCTGTGACGCCTCCCTGCTGCCGTCTGTGTGTTTACTTACCCAAATCTAGTGGGACAGATTTATCCCGGAAATCCAACCATTTGATCCTGAACGCTGAAATTTACCCTCAGGGACCGGAACCTGCAATTTCCAGTGCTCTTGCAAGGCTGTCAGGAAGCAGATTTGAAGGAGACTCGACGTGAGCGATGAAGGACGGTTGAAGGCAGATGCTGAGCAATACATTCCCTCCGGCTATGACCCGGAGTTATACAAGCTGCGGCACTCGACGGCCCACATTATGGCTCAGGCAGTAATCGAGAGTTTTCCCGATGCCAAGGTGGCCATCGGTCCCCCCATTGAAAACGGCTTCTATTACGATTTCGACCTGCCCCATGTCCCGAACGAAGCGGACCTGACGGTCATTGAGGACCGCATGAAGGCGCTCATTCGGCAAGGGCATGCCTTCCACGTGCGCGAAGTGACCCGGCAGGAGGCCCGCGACCTGTTTCGTGATCAGCCTTACAAACTGGAATTGATCGACGGCATGGCGGAAGGGCAGTACGACGATTACGGCAATGAACTGCCCCCAGAGGCGGGCAATCGGATCACCGTTTATCAACATGACGCATTCGTCGACCTGTGCCGCGGCCCGCACGTCGCGCACGGGGCCAAGATCAAGGCGAATGCCGTGAAGGTGATGCGCACCGCCGGAGCGTATTGGCGCGGCAATGAGCGCAACCCGATGCTGACGCGCATCTATGGCACGGTATTCGAGAACAAAGCCGGCCTCGACGATTACCTGCGACGGCTGGAGCAAGCCCGTCAACGCGACCACCGGCGTTTAGGCCGTGAGCTGGAGCTGTTTACCAGCCATGAACTCATCGGCGCCGGCCTGCCGCTCTGGCTCCCGAAAGGCGCTACCATCCGCCGGGAACTGGAAGCGTACATCACCGAAGAAGAGCGGCGGGACGGGTACCAGCACGTGTATACCCCTCACCTGGCCAAGCAGGAGTTGTACGAGACCTCCGGTCACTGGTCGCATTACAAAGACGACATGTTCCCGCGCATGGAGCTGGAGTACGAAAACCTCGTACTGCGGCCCATGAACTGCCCGCACCACATCCTCATCTATGCCTCCAAGCGGCATAGCTACCGCGACCTGCCCATCCGCATCGCCGAATTGGGAACGATGTATCGCTACGAGAAGTCGGGTGTCGTGGGCGGGCTCAGCCGAGTGCGCACGATGACGCTGAACGACGCGCACATCTTTTGCACGCAGGATCAGATCAAAGAAGAATTTTCCAACGTCATGCGCCTCGTCGAGCGGGCCTACGCGACGTTGGGCATTCAGGAATATACTTATCGGCTGTCGCTGCGTGACCAGGCCAACACCGAGAAGTACGTAGCCAACGATGCCATGTGGGATATGGCTGAAAACGTGCTGCGCGAGGCCATGGACGCGCTCGGGCTTCCTTACACGGAAGCACCGGGGGAGGCGGCGTTTTACGGGCCAAAGCTCGACATTCAGCTGCGGGACATTCTCGGCCGCGAGGAAACGATCTCGACCATCCAGGTCGATTTCCATTTGCCGAACCAGTTTGGCCTGATCTACATCGGCGAGGACGGTCAGGAGCATCAGCCAGTGATGATCCATCGCGGCGTGGTCAGCACGATGGAGCGCATGACCGCCTATCTCATCGAGATGTACGGCGGCGCCTTCCCGGTCTGGCTGGCACCCACGCAAGCCGTCGTGATTCCCATCGCCGACCGCCACGTGGCCTACGCACAGGAGGTGGTGCAACGGCTCTTCGACCTCGGCTTCCGCGTGCAGGCCGACGTCAGCGACAAGCGCATGAACGCCAAAATCCGCGAGGCGAAATTGCAGAAGGTTCCGTACATGCTGGTGGTAGGGGATCAGGAGGTGACGGACCAAACGGTGTCCGTGCGTCTGCGCAGCGACGAAAACCTGGGGCCGGTGACGCTGGACGAGTTCGAGGAGATGATCGGCCAGGTGGTCAAGAGGCGCTCGCTGTCACTCACGGCGTAGGGCAGGGCGGGGGACTTGCCGTTTGCGAATTGCTTGCGCGGATTGTGAAACGCCAGGGCCGAACGTCCTGGCGTTTCTGTTTCCCTACATCTTCCTGCACAGCTTTCGGGTCTTCATTCGTGTGGCGTGAGACCGCGTTGACCCGTGGCCCCGCTGAACATTCCGACAAAGACAGATTGGCTTCCTCCCGCGGTGGTGGCCTTTCCGCCGTGCGTTCCCGCCACAAGCCGTGGATTGCTATCGCCATCGTCGATGGCGGAGAACTTCCCACCCCAAGAGCCGCTTGAACTGGCAACGGCAATTCTCGGATCCGTCGATGTCACGGTCACCCTGCCTGTGAACCGCCCGTCAGTGAAGCCGGTCGCGCCAAGATGTATCTCATTCACCGACGGACCGGACCACTCTACCTGGTCACCTCCCGGCGTTTCGTAGATACCGCTGATCTCTATGGAATCGACCTTCCCGCTGATGCTGCCTGTTCCAAAGTCTGCCGTGAGACGGAGATCGCCCTCATATGCTCCGATCCCTACCGTATCTGGAGGGAGTATTGTGCCGGCATACTCGTTGCCGTACCTGGCGGCAAAAAAGCCAGCAGCGCCGCCATTGTAGGTTGCGGTTCCCAAGGATGGGAGCGTCGGACTACCGTCGAGTTCCGGCCCATCGACGAATGCGCCAATCTCAGCGCTGGTAACGCTTACCGGGGTCGTCCACAGATTCCCGGTGAAATGCAGCCACACACCGCCGGCAATCCAATCGCCGTAGTCATGGGGCGACCATTCGCCGCTAATTGCGGCTATCGTGGCGCTGTTGCCGGACACCCTCAGCAGAGCCCATCCGCGATGATGGTAGCCGTGCCAGAAGCCGCCCGCGACTTCAACTGCGTCCATCCTGCTGTCGAGAGTGAGGGATCTCCCATTTTGGCGCGTCACGGTCACGGCCATCTGTCCGCGGTCGAACTCAACGGCGGCAGTGTTCACATCGGCAAGGGTCGCGCTAGCGGATTGCACAACGCTTCCGAATTTCGGCATTGAAATTGCCGCTTCCTGGGCGACATCCAACACTTGCTCTGGGTCTAATGCCTGCACGTCCGAGAGTTTCAGGTTCTCCGGAGGTGTGGGGTCCGGTGGCTGCATGGGCGGCGTCTGCACGGATCCGCCATCACCGCCTCCTCCACATCCCGATAACGCCAACACCAAGCTTACCAACAGTGCGATACCCAATCCTTGCTTCATCCGTCCCTCCTTTCGTTACTTTTCTGACGGGCCCCGGGCAATTGGGGACGTTCCTGGAGCGCGAGTCGCTGGCCCGTAAACGGATGAAACGTCCCGCTTCCAGGTGGACACTTCCGCTCCGTAGTCGATAACCCATGGCGCTCACACGCAAGCGGTACTTGGTTCAGCGGCCACCAATTCTGTGTATGTCCGAATACTTACGAGGAGGGACCGTATGAAACTTGAACGGTAAATCGGAGCGGACGATAGGAACATGGGACACCTCCATATGGAAGGATGTTTCCCGGCGCCTGGGTTGGTGCCGGGCCGTTGCGAACATCCCACAAGCGGAGAGTCCCCGCCTATTCACCGGGCGTGGGTGCATGCTTGCCCATGCCGAAGCTGCGATTGTTGTATTCAGCGGGCAGCCCGACATTGGAAAGGCTTATGGAATGTTCGCAAGGGATGCTTACGTTACTTGGCATTTTAACGTAAAGTGCTTTTATTGGCACTGGAACCAAATAGGGGAATGGGATATGCAAGTTGCGGAGGAGGGAAGCGACAATTTAAGAGAACGTGTGGCGAGGATTGAAGCTATTATCCCGCATCTTGCCACAAAAGCATGGGTGCTAGGTGGTGTACTTGGCGGTATGGTTGCTGCTGGAAGTTTTGCAGCGGCTATCGCAGCAATTATTGTCCGTTGGTGGGGGTAGAAGTGGACATGGGCTGCCTTGGATATGGATTCAAGGCTACTTGTGTCCTGCTACGTCGGCGATAGAACGCAGGCGAGCGCACCGCTTTATTCCCATCGCTGACCGACACGCGGCCTACGCCCAGGAGGTGGTGAAGCGGCTCTTCGACCTCGGCTTCCGTATGCAAGCCGACGTCAGCGACAAGCGCACGAACGCTAAGATCCGAGAGGCGAAATTAGGGGATCAGGCGGACCAAACCGTGTCTGTAGCGCCTGCGCAGCGACAAAAATCTGGGATTGTACAACTAGCGACACTCGATGAGTTTGAAAAGTGATCAGTCAGGCGGTCAAACGGCGCTCGCTGTCGCTCACAGTGTAGGGGGTTCGAGGGAGCAACTTCGCTGCCTGCGGGCTCTTGATCTTCTGTGCACGGGGGTGACCTTGACGAAGGGTCGCACTCCGACACTTCAGACTCTTTGGATAGACAACTTCAGATTATGTTCTGAAGAAGCACTCCGACAATTATGTGTTAACACTCTCACTATGGCCGTGTCTAAGGTGATTATAGCCCCGAAGATTCGCTGTCTTCTTTACAATTTTTTCCATTATAGATAGCCGGCTGGACTTAGATGGGATACTTAGTCCCAGCTCCTTCCCTATCTGTTTCAGCATAGAGACGTTGTATTTCCTCTTATCCGATAGCCTCCGCTCAATATCTTCAGGCGAGAGTTCCTTTAGGACTTCCGCTATGCTCCCTGCTTCCTTGCGGCTCTGTTCCGCAAGGGGCTTGAGAGCCCTTCTTGATGTTCCATTCCCCGAAAGACCAAGTACGCGAGACAGCACGGGGTCCGACTCAGCCATCCGCACGTAGTCCTTTATCAACTCGATTGTTGATGTGACTTGGTTTGCATCTTGGTCTGTAGGAAGCGTCTTTAATCTATTTCGAAAATCCGTCAGAAACTCGATCATTACTCCCAGTTCTTTATCCAGCCGGGATTTCGTCTCCTGTGACGGCAGGGTATCGACCAACTCCGACATCTTGCTCAAGAAGCTGTCCAGTTTTTTCCCCATCGACTGTATGGAATTGCCCATCAGAACTTCTCCAACAATTCATCAACAATTTTCGGATATTCTCGCTTTTCCCTGGCACGTCCGGCATTCACCGAATCGTGCAGCCACACCGGCAGACTGTTTTCCGCGGCTTCGGTATATCCGATCAACTCGGTTGTGTACGTCCCAAAACAACTGTCCGAACCCAGATCTGATCGTATCACTTCCATCGTGTTTGCATGTGCGTTCGTTATCATGAGACCTCCGATTCGCACGCGGACGAAAAGAACTGCACCGAATTCGGCTAGACGACCTCGGGCTGTATCTCCACCGGCCAGGGTGGCGGCGGACTTGGCCAACTCATCCAATCTTCTAACTTTATTTATCAGGATGTTTAAGCCAATGGTAGAAAGGTGGTCCGGTATCGCAGTCACAATATAATGGTCGCTCGCAACCAGAGCGTTCTGGGTCATTAGATAGAGGTTTGGCGGACAGTCTATAAGAACATAGTCATACTCGTACCGGACTTCATCGATGGCTTTAGACAAAAAATCTCTGTCACGCATAAACTGCTTTGCATTTCTCTTCAACATCTCCATGCTTGGATATGCCCCGGCGATTTGCCCACCACCAATGTCCTCGCCAATCAGGTCTATATCACATGGCACCAAATCAAGCCTGGGATGAAAGCGACCGTCCCTTAAACGAATGGGGGTTTTCCAGATATATTTCTTGGTATCTATAGATTTTTTGCCCAAGTATCTCTTGTACATTGTAGCTATTGTACCGACTTTCAATTTGCGACTTTCCCAGTCCTCGATGGAGGCACACAAAAAGGTCAAATTGGTCTGCGGATCAATGTCAATGAGCAAGACATTCTTGTTCTTTACATAGGACAGCCAGCATCCAATATGGTAAGCCGATGTCGTCTTCGCGACGCCACCCTTGTAATTTATGAATGCAAAAACCTTTGCTTCCGCCATTCCAAATTCCCCTCCCTATCTGAACAAACGTAAATAGTGAGGCCAAACATTTTAGGTGATTCAGTGCTGCGGATGGATGGACATGCCCATGAACAGGGACGTAAGCAGGGTGAAAATATAGGCTTGCAGGAAGGCGATGAACACTTCCAGCAGGTTGATGAACAGGGCGAAGCCGACGGCGACGGGGGAGATCAGGAAGCTCTCGAAAATGAAGATCATACTGATGAAGGAGAGGATAACGATGTGCCCCGCCGTCATGTTGGCATAGAGACGGACGCACAGGGCAAAGGGCTTGGTGAACTGGCCAAGAATCTCGACCGGGATCATGATGGGCAGGAGCCACACGGGCAGACCGTGCGGCACCAGGTTCTGCAGGTGGTGCTTGAGGCCGTGCTCTTTGATCCCGCCTAACTGAATCATGGTCAGCGCGATGAGCGCCAGAGCCGCGGTGACAGTGATGTTGCCGGTGGCCGTGGCGCCGTAAGGAATGAGCCCCAACAGATTACAGAACAGGATGAAGAAGAAGGTTGTCAGCAGGAACGGCAGGTAACGTCGCCCGGCCTCGCCTGTATTCGGCAGGATGACCTCATCCCGCAGGTAAACAACGAGAGCCTCCAGCATGTTGGCGATACCGCTGGGCACCGCGGCCTGACGGCGGAAAGCGAGCCGAAACACGACGACCAGCAAGACCGCAGCAATCCACATCATGACAAGATGCTTGGTAATTGAAAAATCAATTCCAAAGAGATGTATTTCCGGCAATGGTAAGTGCCCCAGAGGCCACAGATCGAATTCGTGCGTGTCCTGCACGTGGTGCAGGATCGTTTCGCCGATGCTGTGTTCCTCACCGTGGCCGCCACCTTCGGTTGCGGCGTAAGCAATCCCCATCGTCATATCTCCTCAAACCTGTTGCCGTGAACCTTTGATAACGAAATACAACTCAATGACCAGATAGAGCAGGTAGAAACCGAATAGCGAAAACACAAAGCTCGGCAGATGGACATCCGTGAACTTGATCAACAGGAAAAGAATCACGCCAACGACGAACATCCTCACAATCATACCGCCCAAGAAGGCTTGCATGAAGGACATCAGGTCCTGACGGTCGGCCTTGCTAAGGGTGTAAAACTCATAAATGAAGCACAGGGCGGAGGGGAGGCACCCGGCTACGGCCCACCACAGCACGTCCGGGTTGGTGAAGACATACAGCAACGGCGCCAGAAGGAACCAAGCCAGCACAGTTGCCAGACCGGCAACCTTCAGAAAACGGTTGAACATGTGTGAGGCTCATTCAGAAAACAACAAAGATCGCAACGGCGTTGTCGTCGCTCTATCGAAGGTCATTGTAGAGGGCTTTTAATCAACAGCGTGGCTGATGGTAGCACAACGCCTTTCGGACTCACAAGGCGACGCGTCGTGGTTGTGCTGTCAGAACCATCTGGACTATACTTGCGTCCCGCAGGCAACCTGTAAAGTGGTGTGAAGGGTGGAACTTGTGGATATCGACCAATTGCGCTCGCGTCTCGATGCCATTGACGACCAAGTTCTCGCGTTGCTTTCGGAGCGCGCTGGAGCGGTCCTGGACATCGGCGATTACAAGCGCAAGCATGGTCTCCCCATCCACGTGCCGGAGCGTGAGAACAATGTTGTCAAACGCCTGCAGACGGGCAATTCCGGGCCGCTGCACGGAGATGCTATCGAACGCATTTACCGTACGATTATTGAGGAAATGCGCAAGCTCGAGGAAGCGCACGTTGGGCGTGTAGACGAATCCGGCAAGATCAAGACAACGTGAGATAAAAGGGAAGGGTGCGGAGGATGTCGAAGCAACACGTCAAACTGTCAATCGGGGCAGTCATTATCGTGGCGTCGATGGTCTATCTGATGTTTTCCGGTATTGGTGCGACGGGAAGCACGATGTATTACATGACGGTTCCCGAACTGTATCAACAGGTTGCCGCCCTGCAGGGTGAAGCCATCAGGGTGTCGGGAAAGGTAACGGCGGATCCGATTCACTGGGACGTGCGCAACCTGCGGCTCACCTTCACGATGGGAGAAGGAGAGGCAAGCGTGCCCGTGTCGTACAAGGGCCTCAAACCGGACATGTTTCAGACAGGCGCGGACGTTATTGTGGAAGGGCAGATCGGTCAGGACGGCACCTTGGTTGCTTCAAATCTGATGACCAGCTGCCCATCCAAGTATGAAGAAGAAAAGCCCACGTCATGACGCGACAAAAACCTGTCGTTGAAGCATGAGGACCGGTAATGAACGATGTCGGCGGCGCGGCCTTGCAATTTGCTTTTGTGGCAGCCCTCTATGCGATTGGCACGGCCTTGATCGGGGTTCGCACCGGGCGCCAGGAAATGATTCGCAGCGCTGAGCGGGCAACGCTCGGTGTTTTCGCCCTGGTTTCGGTCGCCATGCTTGCGCTGCTTTTTGCCATCTTGACCCACGACTTCCGCGTTCAGTACGTTGCCAGTGTTTCCAACCTTTCCATGCCTGTCTTCTACCTCATTGCCTCCCTATGGGGCGGGCAAGAGGGCTCCATGCTGTTGTGGTTGTGGGTTCTGACCCTGTACGGCGCCATCGCCGTGGCGCAGAACCTGCACCGCAATCGGGAACTGATGCCTTACGTGGTTCCCACCCTCATGGCCACGTCGATCCTGTTTCTGGCCATTCTTATCTTCGCTGAAAATCCCTTCCACGAATTGCCCCAAGCGCCCCTCGACGGCCAAGGGCTGAACCCGTTGTTGCAAAACCCTCTGATGGTGATCCATCCGCCCACCCTCTATTTGGGCTTTGTCGGGTTTGCCGTGCCATTCAGTTTTGCCATTGGCGCCTTGGCGAGTGGCCGTCTGGACAGCCAGTGGGTACGCAGCATCCGGCGCTGGACGCTCATCCCTTGGCTGTTTCTGACCGTCGGCATTTTGCTGGGCGGGCAGTGGGCCTACGTGGAATTGGGGTGGGGCGGTTATTGGGCGTGGGACCCGGTGGAGAATGCCTCGCTGCTGCCGTGGCTCACCGCGACCGCGTTCCTCCACTCGGTGATGATCCAGGAAAAGAAGGGCATGCTGAAAGTATGGAACATGTCCCTTGTCATCCTGACGTACGGGCTGTCGATTTTCGGCACGTTTCTGACGCGCAGCGGCGTCATTTCCTCGGTCCATGCGTTCGCCGAATCGTCCTTGGGCGTGTATTTCCTGATCTACCTGGCGATTGCACTGACGATTGCCGTGGCCTTGCTGGTGTGGCGACTGCCTCAGTTACGCAGCGACCATCGTCTGGAATCCGTCTTGTCGCGCGAAAGCAGCTTTTTATTCAACAATCTGTTCTTCGTCGGCATCATGTTCTCGGTGCTTTGGGGCACCCTGTTTCCGATCATCTCCGAGGCGGTTCGGGGCGTCAAGATCAGCGTTGCAGCGCCGTTCTTCAACCAGGTCAACGTGCCTTTGGGCCTCGCCCTGCTTCTGCTTTCGGGCGTGTGTCCGCTGATCGCGTGGCGCAAGGGCAGCGTTCGCAACTTCCAGCGCAACTTCCTCAATCCGCTCGTCGTATCCCTCCTGGGCGTCGCCGTTCTCTACGGCAGCGGCATCCGACACGTGGTCGCCTTGATTTCTCTGTCCATCTGCCTGTTCACCTTCTCAACGATCGTGCTGGAATTTTATCGCGGTACGCGGGCCCGCCGCGCGTCGACGGGGGGGACCACGTGGCAGGCATTCCTCTCCCTGATGACCCGAAATCGGCGCCGTTACGGAGGTTACATCATTCACTTTGGCGTGGTTCTGATTTTCGTGGGAATAACCGGCTCCTCGGCCTACAAGATCGAACGCGACATTGTTCTGGACCCCATGGAGCAGACGACGGTAGGGGACTTTACACTGCGATACGAAACGCTCGAAAGCGACCTGCAGCCGACCCATGAATCGGTACGGGCCAAGGTGGAGGTGAGCCGGAATGGACGGTATGTGACGACGTTATTCCCGGAAAGGCGTTTCTATTTCGCCCAGAATCAGCCGACAACGGAAGTCGCCCTGCGGACATCGCTACTCGAAGACCTCTACATCATCCTGGCAGGTTTTGAACCCTCGAGCACCGCCACCTTCAAGGTATTTGTCAACCCACTGGTGGTATGGCTGTGGCTGGGCGGCCTCGTGATGATCGTTGGCACGCTCATTGCCATTTGGCCCGAGCGCGGGCAGCCCGCCAGGATTGGCGCGCGTGGAACGCCAACGGTCGGGGCGGCCGCAGAGCAGGGGTGAGGCGTTGTGAACACGGCCGACATCGTCGTCATCGTCGTCATGGCCATTGGGCTGGTCGTCTGGATCGGAGAGCCTCTTATCCGCCGGGGTCGCATGCGGGAGGCTGCTGCGGATGCGCAGGGCGATGCAATCCAGCGCCTGACGCTGCAGAAGGAAACCCTGTACACAGCCATTCGAGATCTGGATTTTGATCATCAGACCGGCAAGGTGGACACCGAGGATCATGCCGATCTGCGGCGCCAGATGGAGGCAGAGGCCGCGGACATCCTGCGGCAATTGGATCTCGCTGATCCGCTGGCTGACCTTGATCTCGTCGTGGAACAAGAAATTCTGGCCTATCGACAAAAAGAGGACACCGCCGCTCTCGCTTCCGAGGATACGTGCCCGGCTTGCGGGACCGGATTGGCAGCCGACCCAACCTATTGTCCCATCTGTGGTCAGTCACTGAAGCCAACCGTGTAAAACATGATGGCGTGCTTCAGATTCTGCCACTCGGCCTCGCCTTCGCTTCCCCGGTGCTTCCCAATGCCGCACAGCAACATCTCACGGTTTAGAAGCTGCGCCGCTCTCGTGTGCGGCCTGCTCCTGCTCAGCGCCTTGTCAACCTCGGCCAGGGCAGAGGAGGGCAGCATTGGCGGCGTCATTCGGTCCGGCGGGGACGGCGTAGGTGCACACCGCATCATGCTCATCCGGTTTGGACCCGACAATGACGTACAGCGCACCTCGGGCGAGACCAACGCTCAGGGCGAGTTCCTGTTCGAGAATCTGTCAACTGACGGGAGCTTCACGTATTTCGTCGGCATTCGTTACCAAGACCAATTGCACCGAAGCGAGCCGATTTCCCTCCAAGATACGCTGCGCCGGACCGATCTTGTCCTGAATCTGGACGACCCGTCCGCGCAAGCCTTGCCGGCGCAGCCCGATGCCCCGACGCTGCAGGTCACCAGCCACCTGATGGTAATCGTCAAGCGCAATGAACGGCTCGAAGTGCGCGAGATCCTGAAAATTGTCAACCGCGGCACGATAGCGTTCACGGGTCCTGCGGGCGTCGCCTCCGACGTTCCCCACGGCTCATTTCATCTTTCCTTGCCGCCGGGCTATTACGATCTCGAGGGGATTGGGGGGGGGCTTGATGCGTCCCATATCCGGCAACACGCAACCGGCCTGTTTTACACGGCCCCATTGGAACCTGGCGAACACAACGTGATGTTTACCTACGCCCTTCCTTTGCAGGGCAGGGTGATGATGATACTGCCCCGGCGTACCCTGCCAACGGACGTGCTCGACGTTCTTGTCGAGGAGGAGTCCCTCGCGGCAACCAGTGATTTGTCCTTCGCCGGCCGCGTGTCCGTTGAGCCGCACGTATTCACCCATTTCCGTGGCACGGATTTGCCGGCACGGTCGCGCTCCTGGTTGCAACTGGCGCAACGAGCGACAGCGTTTCCAGCCCTGCGCGTGGGGGTTTACGGTCTCGTCGTGGTTCTTTCATTGGCAGGCATGACGGCGCCCTACGCACGGGGGCGGCGTGTCAGGCCAGTTGCCGCGCCGCAATTGCAAGCGACGCCGCAACAGATACACGACTTGCGCGCGGCGGAGCAACTGTTACTGCAGCGCATCTCACGGCTTGACAGGCAACGGGAAGCCGGCACGATTGACGACGCGAATTATCATCCCCGCCGCCACGATTACAAGGCGCAGCTTTGCAGTCTTTTGCGGCAATTCCAGCAGATTGGGGAGTATCAGAACCAACGTGTCTAGTCACGTCCAAGACCCGCCGGAAGAGCGCCCCTTGATGGTCCATCTGGACCGCGTCACCAAACGCTTCGGCGCCTCTGTCGCTCTGCAGGGCGCCAATTTGCAACTCGAGTCCGGCAAGTGCCTGGGCCTGGTCGGTCCAAATGGGGCCGGCAAGACCACCTTGCTGAAAATCCTTTCCACCCTGACGCTGCCCTCCGGCGGCACGGTGACCATTGCTGGCCACGATGCGTCACGCGCTGCGGAACGCATCCGCCCGCTCCTGGGCGTCTTGAGCCACCGCACCTTTCTTTATGGCCACCTGACGGCATCCGAGAATCTTCATTTTTATGGACGCATGTTGGGGGTCGCGAACCTCGCCGAACGCATCCGCGAAGTGCTGGAGATCGTCGGGTTAGAAGCGCTTACACGCCAGTTGGTTCGCACGTATTCGCGTGGCATGCAGCAGCGTTTGGCCATTGCGCGAGCCATTCTGCATCACCCCAAGCTGCTCCTTCTGGATGAACCGTATAACGCCCTCGATCAACAAGCCGCCGCGCGGTTGCAGGATCTCCTGCGGCAATTGTGCACGGCAGGGCGTACCGTCATTATCAGCACGCACGATCTGCCCCGCGGGTTTGAATTGTGCGACGAAATTGCCATTCAGCGGCGCGGCAAGATCGTGCACCACGTTTCGACGGCGCAGGACACCCTGCACTCCTTTTCGCAACTGTACAGTCATCATGTCGGTTAACGGTGCCTTCATGCGGCAAGCAGGCGCCATTCTGGCCAAGGACCTGAAAACCGAGTGGCGGGCGCGCGAAGTCTTTACGTCCATGTTCGTGTTCACGGTGTTGGTCGTGGTGGTATTCCAGTTCACCATCGGTTCCAATCCGGCTCTGATCCGCGAGGTGGCCGCCGGCGTGCTGTGGGTCGCGCTCCTGTTCGCTACCGTGATAGGGTTGCAACGAGCCGTGCAAATGGAAGGCGAGGAGGATTGCCTGCAGGGCGTGTTGTTAGCCGTTCAGGACCGCTCGGCGCTGTTCCTGGCAAAGGCGCTGGCCAACATGATCTATCTGCTCGTCGTAGCCGGTTGTATCTTGCCCCTCTTCGCGCTCTGGTTCCGCGTCGACCTGACGGCCAGCCTTCCCGATCTCGGTGTCATCCTGGCGTTGGGAATCGTGGGACTGAGCGTTCTGGGGACCTTGTTTTCCCTCATTGTGTTGAACATCCGAATGCGGGAGGTCATGCTTCCGCTGCTGTTTCTTCCGGTGTCGGTGCCGTTACTGATCGCCTCCGTGTATGCCACCGGAGACCTCATTGACGGCAAGACATTGGCGGACATTCGGGACTACGTTATCTTGATAACCGTCTTTGACGTTGTTTTCCTGGTGCTGGCGGTGCTGATTTTTGATTACGTCGTGGAGGAGTAGCACGGTGGCCGGTGGAGAAAAGAATGGACGTCCGGTCAACTTTTGGCCGGGCTGGTACGCGATGCTGACCTACGTGGCGATGGTCGCCGCGCTCTGGTGCATCTTTGTCTATGCTCCCACGGAAAAAGCACAAGGCATCGTGCAGCGTATCTTCTATTTTCACGTGTCTTCGGCGATGACCATGTTTGTAGCCTTCTTCGCGGTATTTGTCGCCAGCATTATTTACTTGTGGAAACATGCCGACTGGTGGGATCAGACAGCCATGAGCGCCGCCGAACTCGGTGTGCTTTTCTGCACGCTTGTACTCATAACGGGCCCGATTTGGGGACGCCCGATTTGGGGCGTCTGGTGGACCTGGGATCCGACCCTCACGCTAACCTTGGTGCTGTGGCTGATTTACGTGGCTTACCTCATGCTGCGGGCAGACGCGACGGATCCGAGGCGAGCCCGGTTTGCGGCGATCCTGGGGATCGTTGGCTTTATCGACGTGCCGCTGATTCGCTGGAGCATCGAAAAGTGGCGCAATCTCCACCCCGATCCGGTGATTGTGCAATCGGGTGGGACAACGGGGCTGCCGCCTGCCATGATGTTGACCTTTCTGGTATCCTTGACGGCCTTTCTGCTTCTGTTTGTCTTCCTTCTGCGCCAACGCATGGCGATAGCGCGCAGACGACATGAACTTGAAGTCCTGCGTTACAAGGTCGACGAGGCGTTGTTTGGATAGGGAAGGGCAGACAGCGTGAAGAATTTCTGGTATCTGTTTTCCGCGTATACGATCATCTGGACGGCTCTGTGGGCTTACGTCGTCTACCTGTCGCAGGCCAACCGTGCCTTGAAACAGGATATCGAAGCCCTACGGGCACAGTTGGACAACGTTATCGCTGCTAACGATGCCTCCAAAGAGGGTGGCGTATAGCTGGGTGGCAACTGAGGACAACGGAAGGGAATCTACCATGACTCGGCAAGCGCTAACGCAACTTCGTCAGGCACAAGAAGATTGGGCCGAGCAAACCTTACGGCCGGCACTTGAGAAACTTCCCGCCAATGCCCGGCCCACCACGCTATCCGGCATGCCCTTGCAGCCGCTGTACAGCCCTCTGGATTTTTCGGACGACAGCTATGCGGATTCCCTGGGCTTTCCCGGTCAAAGTCCCTATACCCGCGGCGTTCAACCCACCATGTATCGTGGCCGCTTATGGACGACCCGGATCTTTTCCGGGTATGGATCGGCGGACGAAACCAACAAGCGTTATAAATATCTGCTCGCGCAGGGAAGCGGCGGCCTGAGCGTTGCCTTCGACCTTCCTACCCTTTATGGCTACGACGCCGATCACCCCATGGCCGCCGGGGAAGTCGGCAAATGCGGCGTCTCAATTAGCTCGCTTGCCGACATGGAAGTCCTGTTCGATGGCATTCCCCTGGATCAGGTCAGCACGTCGATGACGATCACGTCCACCGCAGCCATTGCCTTGGCCATGTACATCGCCGTTGCCGAAAAACAAGGCGTGGCCCCTGACAAGCTGCGGGGCACGGTGCAGAACGACATCCTGAAGGAATACATGGCGCAGAAGGAGTGGATATTTCCGCCGCGCCCCTCGCTGAGATTGGTGCGCGACTCCATTGTCTATTGCAGCGCCCATCTGCCGAACTGGAACCCCATCAGCATCAGCGGCTACCACATCCGCGAGGCGGGAGCGACGGCTGTTCAGGAATTGGCGTTTACGTTATATGCGGGCCTGACCTATGTAGAAGAGGTCATCGAAGCAGGGCTCTCAATCGATGACTTTGCACCGCGGTTGTCTTTTTTCTTTGATATTCACAGCGATTTTTTTGAAGAGATTGCCAAGCTGCGGGCCGCTCGCCGCATCTGGGCGCGGGAGATTGAGCGGCGCTATCGCCCACAAAATCCCCGGTCGATGCTGCTGCGTACCCATACGCAGACCGCCGGCGTTTCGCTCTCTGCGCAGCAGCCTTACAACAACGTGGCCCGCGTGGCGCTTCAGGCACTGGCGGCCGTGCTGGGCGGAACGCAGTCTTTACACACCAACGCGTTGGATGAGGCTCTTGCCCTACCAACGGAAGAAACCGCACGCATCGCCTTGCGGACGCAGCAGATCATTGCGCACGAGTCGGGTGCCGGCCAATCCATTGATCCCCTCGGCGGATCGTATTACCTCGAGACGCTGACCGACGAGCTGGAACAAGCTACGTACGCTTATTTCCGAGAACTCGATAACCTGCAGGGTATGGTGCGAGCGATTGAGCTCGGCTACCCGCAGCGAGAAATCAGCCACGCCGCTTATCAATACCAGCAGAAAGTGGAGAGTGGCGAAGAGTTGCTAGTGGGTGTCAACACACATATTGATTCTGACGTAATACCTATAGAAATTCTTGAAATTGGCGTCCAAAGTGAGAAGGCTCAAATCGAACGGTTACGACAATTTCGTCAACGGAGAGATGAAGATTTTGTTGAGGAGAAACTGAACGCTCTGCGGGACGTTGCACGCACCGATGAAAACATTTTTCCTCAACTTTTAGAAACGGTCAGGGCCTATGGAACCGTAGGTGAGATATCAGATATTTTACGCGACGTGTGGGGCGTTTATGAGGAGTCAAAGGAACATTTCTGACAATATCAACGGGCTGACTTCCACTCCGCTTATGATATTTTAAACGAAAGATCTGCTATAGATTCTTCATTTTCCTATTCTCCATAAACGGAAATAGTTAATCTAATCGGTCAACAAGATTTCTAATGTTGTGATGACCTGTGGGCTTTCAGAAACCAAAGATCTCAACGAGTTGACGTTGTAGGGACAGTGGACTATAGTTTCGGCGCTTTCCCATCCTTTATCCTCTCCCGACGTTTAGGATTCATTAGCCTTTTCTCGGCGGTGTAGCTCAGCTGGTCAGAGCATGCGGCTCATATCCGCAGTGTCCGGGGTTCAAGTCCCTGCACCGCCATCTTTCCTTTTGATCATCCCTCACACTCGGTTTGCCAAGGCGTCGTCACAGGCGTGAATTGGCGAGGCAGCTATGCTTGTCGCTGAGGTCCAGAGGTTTGTCGAGGCACACGAGTTATTATGTCCCGGGGCCAAGGTCATTGTGTCAGTCTCTGGCGGCGCCGACTCCATAGCTCTGCTTTCCTTGCTGCACAGGCTTGAATCGACTTACCGCCTGACGTTAATCGTGGCCCACGTCAACCATCAGCTCCGAGGCAAGGAGGCCACTCGAGATGCCCGGTTTGTCCAACGCTACGCAGATAAGCTAGGCTTACCCTTCCACAAAACAAACGTCGACGTCAAAGCCCTGAAGCGACGCACCGGCTTGTCGCCGCAGCACGCCGCCCGTCAGTTACGCTATGGCGCTCTACAGTCGCTGTCCCGTTCACTTGCAGCCACCCATATTGCCTTAGGCCATACAGCCGACGACCAAGCCGAAACCCTGCTCATACGGCTGCTCAGCGGGGGCGGCCCCGCAGGATTGGCGGGCATTCCGGTCAAGCGGATGCCGTTTATTCGTCCTCTGCTTCAGGTGCATCGACATTCCATCCTGGAGTATCTCCGGGCCGCTGGCATTCCGTGGGTGGAGGACAGTTCAAATATGAGCCGAAATTATTTTCGGAGTCGGATTCGCCTCGACCTGATACCCACGTTGCGGGCATATCACCCAAACATTGCCCAGCGGCTGCATCATGTGGCCGATATGCTACGTGCCGACAACGATGTGCTCGAGCAGCAAACCGAGGATTTGGCAAAGCAGATGCTGAGTTGGAGAGTCGGCAACACGATGCTTGCCATAAGGCGCGCGCCATTTGCCGCTGCCCCCCTCGCCATGCAACGTCGCCTCCTGCGATATGCCATGGACCGGTTGCCCAGATCAGGCAATGCGGCGGGCTTTCGTGATATAGAAGCATTGTGGCGGTTTGCTGTTAACAACGACAAAGTTGGACGACGCTTAACGCTTGCAGGTCAGTTGATAGCCGAACGGCACAGTGATGTCGTCTTGTTATGGCAGGCAAGGGCGCTGCCGCCGACTTCTTTGTCCGTCCTCCTGCCAGTCCCCGGCACCCTGACCCTGCACGGTCTTGCCTTGTCACTCACCGCCAGAGCGCTTGGCCTTACCCAAGGGTGGCAGGGCCAAGCGGAACCTCGCCGTGTTTTCGTGGGCATTGACACGGCTGCGTCCCCGCTGTCCATACGATTCCCTCAGCTCGGCGACCGCTTTCATCCCCTCGGGGCGACGGGCTCCCAAAAGCTGCAGGATTTCTTTGTCAACAATAAGGCGCCCAAAGCCATGCGGCCGTATGTCCCTCTGGTACTGGCTGGAGCGGAAATCCTGTGGGTCGTTGGGTATCGGATCGCGGAGCCCTTCAAGGTCCGTCCGGAAACGCGGCAGGTGTTGGAATTGACGTGCTCTGCAACAACGCGTTAGAGCAGGGCAGGGCATACGAAACCGCCCACCGTTGTTTGTCAAGGAAAAGACCGGTGTGTTATGATGCGCGCATTGTAAAATGCTGATTAGGCAAGGCTTAATTCATCCCGGCTGTTAAGGAGCCTCTCTTGAGCCAATTCTATCAAAAGCTTGCTCTGTGGTTGGTTTTTGGCCTCATCCTTGTCTTCACCTGGAGTTACTTCAATACAGCGAGTCAGCCCATACAAGAAATCTCATACAGTGATTTTGTCGAGGAAGTACGGCAGAATCAGGTCCGTATGGTACACATCCAGGGTGAGGAAATCACCGGTGAGTACGTCGGCGGTGAGGGCGCTGACGGCCAATTCAAAACGTATGCCCCGGAAGACCCCGACCTGATTCCATTTCTCCGCGACAGCCAAGTCGTCATCGAAGTCGAGCCCCCGGAAAAGAACTCTTACCTTGTACAGTTTCTCCTGTCCTGGGCCCCGGTCATGTTATTGATCGGTTTGTGGGTGTTCTTTATGCGGCAAATGCAGAGTGGGGGCAGCAAGGCATTGTCATTCGGAAAAAGCCGCGCCCGCTTGCTTTCCGAGCAGAAGAAGAAAGCCACCTTTTCCGACGTCGCGGGGGCCGATGAAGCGAAAACTGAATTGGAAGAGATCATTGATTTTCTGAAAGATCCGCAACGTTTCCAGAAGCTGGGCGGGAAAATCCCCAAGGGTGTTCTGCTGATGGGCCCCCCGGGGACGGGTAAGACGTTGTTGGCCCGGGCGATTGCGGGTGAGGCGGATGTGCCGTTTTTCAGCATCAGCGGCTCGGATTTTGTCGAAATGTTCGTTGGCGTGGGTGCGTCTCGTGTGCGGGACCTGTTCGAACAGGGCAAGAAACACGCACCGTGTATCGTGTTTATTGACGAAATCGACGCGGTTGGGCGTCATCGGGGCGCCGGCTTGGGCGGCGGACACGATGAACGCGAACAGACCCTGAATCAACTCTTGGTGGAAATGGATGGCTTCGAGTCAAACGACGGCGTCATTCTGATCGCAGCGACGAACCGCCCGGATGTCCTTGACCCGGCTCTTTTGCGCCCCGGACGGTTTGACCGACAAGTGGTGGTATCCCGACCCGATGTGCGCGGTCGGGCCGGCATTCTGACTGTGCACACGAAGGACATCCCCCTCGCTAACGACGTCGACTTGGTGATCTTGGCACGCGGCACGCCGGGATTCTCGGGGGCGGATCTGTCCAACCTTGCCAACGAGGCAGCGCTATTCGCTGCTCGGCATTACAAAGCTCAGGTTGACATGCGAGATTTTGAAAGCGCCAAGGACAAAGTCATGATGGGCGCCGAACGCCGCAGCATGGTCATCAGCGACGAGGAAAAGAAGGTCACCGCCTATCATGAGGCCGGTCATGCGCTGGTGGCGCAACTCCTGCCCGGTACCGACCCCATTCACAAGGTCACAATTATTCCCCGAGGTATGGCTTTGGGTGTTACGCAGCAACTCCCTGTGGAGGAAAAATACGCGTACCCACGTGAATACCTGGTGAACAACCTTCACATATACATGGGAGGAAGGGCCGCGGAGGAAATCATCTTCAAAGACCCGACGACGGGCGCCGGCAATGACATTGAGCGGGCCACCGAACTCGCCCGCAAGATGGTCTGCGAGTGGGGCATGAGCGACCGTATGGGCCCTCTGGCCTTTGGGGTGAAGGAGGAACAGATTTTCCTCGGACGTGAGATTACCCAGCACAAGGACTACAGCGAGGTCACAGCCATTGCCATCGATGAAGAAGTAAAGCGGCTTGTGAACAATGGCTATGAAGGCGCGAAATCCATTCTTTCTGCCAACATCCACATCCTGCATGCCCTTGCCCAAGCCCTCATTGAGCACGAAGAACTGAATGCCGACGAGATCGTCGCACTTGTCGGAGAATGCAGCAAGTCGAACAACGGCAACGGCGTCGTTACTTCCATGTTGCCGAATGATTCCAATACGGTTTCGTGAGAAGACAGGGGAAGCCTTTTGGGTTGATCTGCCTGTGGAAAAAGGGAGGCGAGAGGCGCCTTATGGCTAACCTGTTTGGCACAGATGGGGTCCGGGGCGTTGCGAACATTGAGAGGATGTCACCGGAAACGGCCATGTCTATCGGGCGGGCGGCGGCTGAAATCCTGACAACCCCCGACTATGAAGCGAGACCACGCTTCGTCATCGGGCGAGACACCCGTTTATCGGGGACGATGCTTGAAGCCGCTCTCACCGCTGGCCTATGCTCGGCTGGCACTGAAGTACTTCAACTCGGCGTGATTCCATCGGGCGGCGTGGCGCATCTGACCAGACGGTTACAAGCAGTTGCCGGCGTCATGGTCTCGGCCTCTCACAACCCTTATGCCGACAACGGAATCAAATTTTTCTCGCCGTCAGGGGCCAAGATCGAAACGAGTCTTGAGGAGGAAATCGAGGCTCGTCTGCAAGATCCGCCAGATGCCCTCCCGCGCCCGACCGGCAAAGCGGTCGGCTGGTCCCAGTCCTATCTGCCTGCGGCCCAACATTATGCCGATTTTCTGAAATCCACCTTCCGCGGCACATGCCCGGTAAAGCTTCGCATCGGCTTGGACTGCGCAAACGGCGCCGCGTCGCACATTGCTCCCCCGTTGTTTGAAAAGTTGGGGGCTCAGGTTTGGGCGCTGCACACGTCACCAAACGGCGCCAACATCAATCAGCAGTGCGGCTCATTGCACCCGGAATCGCTGCAGCAGCACGTGCTTGCGCAGAGGCTGGACGTCGGATTTGCCTTTGATGGTGACGCTGACCGACTCGCTGTGGTGGATCACAGCGGCCAAGTGCTCGACGGCGACAATATCCTTGCCATCTGCGCCGAAATGCTCTTGAAGCTTGGCCATCCACCTCGGACTGCCGTGAGCACCGTTATGGCCAACTGGGGGCTGAAGCAGGCCCTGGAGCGTTTGGACTGCACTCTGCATACCGTGAAGGTGGGGGATAAGCACGTCGTTCAGGGGATGCGGCAGACGGGGGCCGTCGTGGGAGGGGAACCCTCTGGGCACCTTATCTTTTCCGAGCATCTCGAAACGAGTGATGGATTGCTTACGGCCTTACAACTCTTGCAAGCCATGCAAAAGGGACAGGCGCCCCTGGCTGACCTTGCCCGAAGTTTTCATAGATATCCCCAAGTGCTAACCAACATCAGGCTGTCCAAACGCTGCGATCCACTCAGCTTTCCGAGCATTCGACATGCCATAGACAATGCGGAGCGAGCACTTGGCGAGGCCGGTCGCGTGCTTGTGCGATTGTCTGGGACGGAACCTGTCGCTCGTGTTTTGCTGGAGGGGCCGGAGGTTTCGACGATCACGCTCTTGGCCAGCGACATCTGCCAAGCCATTGAGACCGAGTTGGGCACGCCAGAGAATCCGTCTGCGGATTGTTGAATGTTATGCCACCTAGTCTCGAACAGCACTGGCACACCTCGTGTGCTGAAGAAACCAAGGCGTTGGGTGTTTACTTGGGACGCCACGCTTCGGGCGGAGATGTCATTACATGCTCCGGACCACTGGGCGCAGGTAAAACGACGCTCGTACAAGGATTTGCCGAGGGTTTGGGCATCAGTTCCGCCGTCTACGTGCGCAGCCCGACCTTTACCCTGGTGAATGAATACCAAGGCCATGTGCCCCTTTATCATTTCGACTTCTACCGGCTTGCAAGCCCTGACGATGTCTGGGATATCGGTTTCGAAGAATACCTCGAATCAGGAGGCGTCGTGATTGTCGAATGGGCCGATAAATTTCCATCTCTTTTCTCCGCATCGCCACTCCAGGTCCGCATTGAGGTCGCACCGTCCGAACGCCGCACCGTACAATGCACGTCACAGGATAATACCTACGCGAGATATTTTCAGTCCTCACGTTGAGGTTGTGCCAGGATGAAGATGAAATGGTATTTTGTGGTCGTCTTATGCGTGATGGTGGTCGTGCTGACTCTTGAAAGCCGCTTCTCGTTTCTCGGCCGCTCCGAGAAGTCTGGGCATACGGCTCCATTGCCGAACGACGACCCGCCGAGCATGTGGGTACAGGATGTTTTCGTTACTGAACAGGCGACTGCCGAGCAGTCAAAGTCATGGGAACTGCTTGCAAAGGAAAGTGCGTTTTACGATGCCAAGCAGCTGGTACTTGTGAATCAATTGCAGGTCGAATTTTTTCCACCCGACGTTGAACCGTTGCATTTGACCGCCGAGCGCGGCCGGATTCATAGTTTCACTGGGGACATGACTGTTGAAGGACGCGTTTTGCTTCGTCCCCTTTGGGGATATGCCCTCGAAACGGCGGTGCTCCATTGGGATGCGGCGAGCCGCAGGCTGCACACGGAGGCAGAAGTGAGGATCAGCGCCGAAACGATAGATATCGTGGGTACGGGTTTTTCCAGCGATATGGAGCAGCAACGCTTTACCCTGCAACGACAGGTCAAGGTCTCTTTCCATTAGACCGAAGCGTTCGCAGCAGAATGAGATGACAATGATGATGCCATTGCGACGAATTGCCATCGTACTCGCGGTGTTGCTGGCGTTTCCCGTTTGCACAGCAACAAGTCAGACGCAACCCCAGAAGTCATCCATTTCGGAGCGTCTGTCACAGTCGGATTGCGAAGGCCCGGAGGCGGCTTTAGACGTAACTTCGGAACAGATGACGTTCGACCGCGATACCCATACGTTCATATTCAGGGAAAAGGTCCACGTAAAGCGATGCAGTCTCACAATCGACTGCGACCATTTACGTGTTATCCAAGATGCCGATGCAAATGAGATCAAACACATCATTGCTACCGGCAACGTGCGATTTCAGGATGGCACTCGGCACGCCGTCGCCGAACGGGCCGATTATTATGAAGCCGACCAGAAGCTTGTTCTGGTGGGTAACCCCCGTGCTTGGGACAGCGACGAACAGAATGAGTTGATTGGCGATGAGATTATCGTCTTCCTTGAAGATGAAAGAATTCTCATCAAGGGAGCCCGTGCCCGCTTCCATCCAAACCAATCCCCCAGAAGCGAACCATGAAACCACCGCAAGGACATCTGACAACGCACGCAATTTGGAAAACGTACCGGAGCCGTGCGGTTGTGCAGGACGTCAGCATCGACGTGAAGGCCGGGGAAATCGTCGGCTTGTTGGGCCCTAATGGCGCCGGCAAGACGACTACGTTTTACATGGTCGTGGGTTTGATTCGTCCGGACAAAGGAACCGTGTGTTTGGAGGGAAGGGCGCTGACGCATCTGCCGATGCACCAGCGGGCGCGTTTGGGAATCGGCTATCTGCCGCAGGAAGCCTCCATTTTTCGCAAAATGACGGTGTCTGAGAATATCCTCGCCATTCTTGAAACGGTTTCCGGCAGCCGCGCTGAACGCCTCCGACGCTTAGAGGAACTTTTGACGGAATTTCACTTGACAGTCCTGCGAGATACGCCCGGGCAAACGTTATCGGGCGGCGAACGGCGCCGGGTGGAGTTGGCTCGTCTGCTTGCCACATCTCCCCGCTTTGTCCTGTTGGACGAACCCTTTACCGGTATTGATCCGATTATGGTGAATGATATTCAGACGTTTGTTTGCTCTTTGAAGGAGAAAGGGATTGGCATCCTAATTACGGATCATCGGGTGCAAGAAACGCTCAAGATTACCGATAGAGCCTACATCTTGCACGATGGCTGCGTGCTGTATAACGGCGCCCCTGAAGAACTGGTAGAAAATGCTGAGGTCAAGCAGATATACCTAGGGGAAGGATTTAATCTGTCTTATGACCTGTCATGAGATGGTTTTAGGTCAGACCGTGGCACTTGAAGCAAAGCTATCGCTAAGAACTGCCCAAAGGCTAGTCATGACGGCCGCGCTGCAGCAGGCGATCAAACTCTTGCCGCTGTCCCGCTTGGAATTGATAGAGAGAATCCAACAAGAAATGCTTGAGAATCCGTTTCTTGAGGAGGTTCCGACGACCGAGGAATCTGACAACGAGCTGGCGCAAAAGGAAACTGCCGAAACGCCCCTCGATGATGGACGCCAAGATTTTGAAGTGGACTGGGAGGTCTATCTGCGAGAGGAGGGGAGCTATGAGAATTTCCCCACCGAGAACGGCAGAGAGGTCCCCTCACTCGAAGCCACTATAAGCAACGAAACCTCGCTGACAGACTACCTTCTGTGGCAACTCTCCCTGTCCGTGCAAAGCGATCTGGGAAAACAGATTGGTATTTATCTTATTGGCAACATCGACGAGAACGGCTATCTGACCTGCCAAGTCGAAGAAGTGTCGGAAATTTTCGGAGTGCCATGCGCCGAGGTCAAAGATATCTTGGAGATCATTCAAGGCTTCGACCCCGTAGGGGTAGGCGCGCGAGACTTGCGCGAATGCTTGCTCATCCAACTCCAACAGCTTGATATGGATGCTTCTCTCGCATCCTGCATCATCCGCTATCATCTCGAGCAGATTGATGAACGCCACTTCAGAAAGATCGCTAAAACCCTCCGTGCCCCGATCGAGGAGGTGCTTGCCGCGGTCAGGGTCATCCGTGAGCTTGACCCCAAACCCGGCAATCGATACCTCTCCAGTCGGGTCGAGTACATCGTGCCCGATGTATACGTCGTAAAGGTTGGAGACGATTACCAGATCATGCTCAACGACGACGATGTGCCGAAGTTAAACATTAATGCGCAGTACCAGCGACTGCTACGCCGCGACAATGGGCTGCAAGAAGACGCGAAGGATTATCTGGAAGAAAAGTTTCGGTCGGCGGTCTGGCTCGTGAAGGGTATCGAGCAGCGCAGGCAGACGCTTCTGAAGGTCTCTAAGAGCTTGTGCATCTTTCAGCGGGATTTTCTCGACCAAGGCTTGGCGTACCTGAATCCACTGGTCTTGAAAGACGTGGCTGATGACATCGGCATGCATGAATCAACGGTGAGCCGGGTAACGACGAACAAGTACATCCATACGCCCCAGGGCGTCTTCGAACTCAAGTTCTTCTTCCACAGCGGCTTGAAATCTTTCGAGGGGGACGTGATGTCCTCCGTTAGTGTGAAGGATACAATTCGCAAGATGGTGGGAGCGGAGGATGCCCGTAAGCCCTTGACGGACCAGCAGCTCGTGGCCATGTTAGAAGATAAGAACATCAATATCGCCCGGCGTACGGTTGCAAAATACCGCCAGGAACTGCACATTCCACCCGCCAGTCGCCGCAGGCGGCTTTTTGACGCCTAGGTTCTGTCGTCCAGGCGTTCCAACTCAGGTAAACAATTCAATGTCACCGCCTACTGTTGCCATCGTCGGACGCCCCAACGTGGGCAAATCCACCCTGTTTAACCGCATCATTGGCCGCCACACCGCACTGGTGAATAAGACCGCTGGAGTTACGCGAGACCGACATTATGGCGTGGCGGAATGGCTTGGGTGTTCCTTCCGCCTGATTGATACGGGAGGCATCATGTCCACCGAGGCTAGCCGCCTGTTAGAGGCCGTTCACGATCAAACCCTGCAAGCCATTGGCGAGGCCGACGTTGTTCTCTTCGTGCTTGATAGTCGGGAGGAAATCACCGCCGCGGATCAGGATATTGCGTTGCAGTTGCATAAAGCCGGCAAGATCGTACTACTCATCGGCAACAAAGCTGAAAGAGTAACGGCAGATGTGGAACTATCGCCCCTGCATCGCCTGGGTTTCGGCACTCCGCATTGGATTTCCGCCGAGCATGGTCAGGGATTAGGCGATTTACTCGACGCGGTCTTGACGGTTCTGCCTCCCGCCTCAGACCTTGAGGTCGAATCTACCGGGGTGTCGGTTGCCATCGTCGGCAGGCCAAATGTTGGCAAGTCGTCGCTGGTCAACCGCATCCTGCGGGAAGACCGCCTGTTAGTGGATGATGCGCCGGGCACCACACGAGACGCAATTGATACCCAAGTTCGCATCAATTCGCAGTTTTATATCCTGGTTGACACCGCCGGCATGCGAAAGCCACGTCGCATCGGCGCAGTGCTCGAAAAAGCAACTGTGGCAGTCACCCTGAACCGCATTCAGCATTGCGAAGCCGCCGTTTTAATGCTAGACGCCACGACAGAGGTGGGCGAGCAGGATGTCCGAATCGCCAGCTACATTGAGCGGCAGGGCAAGGCATGCGTCATCGTTGTCAACAAGTGGGATGCCGTTGACAAGACGGCCCAGACGTTTGACGCTTCCGTACGTGCCATTCGTGAGGCCATACCCTTTATGTCGCATGCGCCGGTCGTCACCATCTCGGCCCTTAGTGGCATGCGGGTCGTCAAGCTGTTTCCGCTGATTGATACGGTTGTTGAGGCGTCAAAGCGCCGCATACCAACAGCCGCCTTGAACGAATGTTTGAAGGTTGTTACCCGTCAACATCCACCAGCGGCGTATCGCGGGAAATTTGTAAAATTCTCCTTTGCCGTACAGACAGCGATCCAACCTCCGACTTTTCTATGTTTTGTGAATTACCCTCAGGGCATCAAAGATTCTTACCAGCGGTATTTGGAAAATCAATTTCGGCAACACTTTACATTTGCTGGCACCCCGATTCGTTTGCATCTAAGGCACAAATGAGACTTCGGTCGGCCACGCATTTGTAAAGGCCTTGCCAAATTGACAGAACCGGGGGCAGGTGATAAGGTCCCTCCCACCTCGAGCGAGACAACAAGAGAGCCAAATCATCGGGGCAGGTGACAACGTTTGGTAACAAAACCCTTTTTCAAAATTGGCGAAGTCGCAAAATTGCTTGGCGTAAAGCCGCATGTGTTGCGGTATTGGGAATCGGAGTTTCCCTGCCTAAAGCCAAAAAAGAATCCCTCCGGGCAACGTCTGTATGCCAAAGCGGATATTGATACGCTTATGGAGATCAAGAATCTCCTTTACACGGATTGCTATACAATTTCTGGGGCGAGGCAATTGTTAGCCTATCAACGCAGTTCGTCCCACGAGGCTCGAAAGGGAATTTCTGGAATTCTTCAGGAAGCGGATAACGGTTTGTCAGATTACCGAGGAAGGGATGCGTCTGACAGCCTTGCCGCTGTCACGTTGGCACCTTCAGACCTTAGAGCAGCACTTGCATTGTTGAAGAAAAACATCCGTGAAATGATGACCTTATTGCAAAAGAAACATCCCATATAATCGGGGCGTGGCGCAGCTTGGTAGCGCACTTGCATGGGGTGCAAGGAGTCGGAGGTTCAAATCCTCTCGCCCCGACTCTCTGTTGGCATGAATCGGGGCGTAGCGCAGCTTGGTAGCGCGCCTGCTTCGGGAGCAGGAGGTCGGAAGTTCAAATCTTCTCGCCCCGACCATGCCTTGGTATTGCACAAAATGCCTTGTAGCGCCGCGATGGTATCGACATCACGGTTTTAGAAGGCACGCCCACCCGGAAATTTCCTCTCCTGCCACAGCTTTGAGAGACCGCTTCGGTTCCGTCCTGCTAAAAATCCAAAAGGGAAGGGGGAATGCCTGTGCTGGATACTTTGCGAGAGAAAATTCGAGTGGTTCCTGATTTCCCCAAAGAGGGCATTGCATTTAAGGACATTACCCCACTCTTGGCCAGCCCCGACGCTTTTCATGCAATGGTCAATTCATTCGTAGGTCGCTATGCCGGACAACGCGTTGACCAAGTTGTCGGCATTGAAGCCCGCGGGTTTGTTCTTGCAGCAGCTCTGGCCTATAAACTTAAGGCCGGTCTGACGCTGATACGTAAACCAGGCAAGCTACCTGCCGAGACACTGAAAGTCTCTTACGAGCTCGAGTACGGGATGGACACGCTCGAAGTACACCGCGATGTAGTGACACCAAGTTCGCGCGTCGTGCTAGTCGATGACGTTCTCGCCACAGGCGGAACCATTTGCGCGGCGCTCAGCCTGCTCCAGGGACTCCAATGCGAGGTCATCGAAGTTGCCGTTCTCATTGAATTGTGCTCCCTGAATGGTCGGAAGCACCTGCAGAACCATCAGGTCTTTTCACTTTTACAAGATTGAAATCGACTGATTTCGCCGAGAACCCTCCATGCTGGCTTCCACATGGTTGCAAGGGCGCAGAAAGAACCGACCTGAGGAAGCCGTCCTGATACGCAACATCCTTAAGAACGTTTCCCGGTCATTCTATTTGAGCCTGATCGTTCTCCCGAGACCCGTTCGGGGACAGATGGGCTTGGCTTATCTGTTTTGCCGTGCGGCTGATACCATCGCCGACACGCGCATTCTGCCGTACCACGAACGTCTGCCCACCCTTCATGCTTTCCGCGCGCAATTCCAGGAAGATGCGCCCTCACGGATTGGCATCGACCAGCTGCAGCAGATGATACAACCCCACCTGTCACAAGCCTCTGAGGGTGAGCGCCAACTGCTGCTGCATCTGCATGACTGCTTTCGGATATACGACCGTCTGTCCTCTGACGACCAATTCCTCGTAAAGAATCTCGTATTGACCCTAACGCGAGGCATGGAGATGGATCTGACCTGTTTTCCAGGGGATACACCCGCAGACGTACGCGCGCTGCCGGATATGGCTTCACTCGGCCAGTATACGTATTACGTAGCCGGGGTCGTGGGCGAATTCTGGACAATGCTTTGCAGCGCCAACCTGCGGGCCTTGCGGATTCACCGTAACAACCAGCAACTCAGCAGTTTAGGCATGCGTTTCGGTCAAGGGCTACAGTTAACAAATATCCTTAGGGACGTGGGCAAAGACCTGCAATGTGGTCGCTGCTACCTCCCCGCAGACGAACTCCAACGGCTCGGCTTGCAAGCGCATGACCTGCTTGATCCAACGTTGCTGCCTCAAGTTCGGCCTTTGGTTATCCACCTGATTGATTACACCTTGGAACACCTTGATCATGCCAGTTGCTATGTGCGGCTGTTGCCGCGCAGGGCGCTGCGCGTTCGACTGAGCTGTATGTGGCCGTTGTTATTTGCGGTCCAAACGTTAGAAGAGGTCTGCCGGTCAGAGGGCTTATTGTCTCATCAGGAACGGGTGAAAATCTCTCGTCAGGCTGTCTATTGCACGATACTGCGTTCGCTCCGGTGCTTGGTGTTTCCTGCCAGTTTCCCATATTACTACGCGAGCCAGCGTCAGCGCCTCAAACGCGCTTTATCTCAACATGCTCAGCAAGATTGACCATACGCCATACGATGATAGAATAAGTGACCTTGCTCCACAGGAAACCGGTGTCAGATCTCTGAAAGCGAGAAGATAAGCCTGTCCTCGTAGCTCAGCAGGATAGAGCAGCGGATTCCTAATCCGCAGGTCGCAGGTTCGAATCCTGCCGGGGGCACTGCTACGCCCAGAAGTCGCAGGAGGGGAGGCGAGACACAAGACCAATTTGGGGTCGTTTCGTAATTCTTCAAGGCACAGTCATTTCGGAACATGGAAGGGGGAGAACAGTGGCTGAGAATAACGCGCAGAAAATCCGCAACGTTGCTCTTGTGGGGCACTCAGGCAACGGAAAAACCATGTTGAGTGAAGCGATGCTTCTGAAAGGCGGGGAGATTAACCGCCTTGGCAGGATAAACGACGGAACGACTGCGAGTGACTTCGATACAGACGAGAAAGAAGGCCAGAAGTCCGTTCATTCCTCCGTGCTTCACACCACGTGGAAAGGTCGGGACATCAATATCATCGACACCCCTGGAGCGGCCGACTTCGTAGGAGAAGTGTACGGTGCGCTTTCGGTCGTCGAGCTTGCCGTTATCACGGTTAACGCCGCGTCGGGCATCGAAGTCGGCACCCGCAAAGCATGGGACCTGGCGCAGCAACAAGGCTGCGCGTGTATGTTTGTGATAACGCGAATGGATGCCGACAACGCTCAATATGACGAGGTGGTAGCATCTCTGCAGGAGAATTTTGGATCGGCCTGTATACCCCTGATGCTTCCTGTCGGCAGTGACAGTTCCTTCTCGGGAATCGTTAATTTACTGCATCCCGGCGACATTCCTTCCAATTTGGCCGATACAGTCGAAGAGCAGCGCGGCGTACTCATGGAGTCGGTAATCTCCGGCGACGACGCCCTACTGGAGCGTTACCTGGAAGGCGAAACTATCCCTCAAGAAGAACTGGAACACGTATTTGTCCAAGTCTTGATTGGTCGCTCGATCGTTCCCATTCTTTGCTGCGCCGCCGAGTCGGACCAGGGAATTAACGAAATCATGGACTTTATTGCCGGCTATGCGCCGTCTCCGGACTATGCGACAAAAGAAGTCTCGGGTGATAACGGGGCGGAAGCGCATAGCATTGATCTCGGAGGCCCCCTTGAGGCGCAGGTTTTTAAGATCATATCGGATGAATTTGTGGGCAAAGTCAGTTTTTTCCGCGTCTATTCGGGTCTCGTACGCGCAGGGGATACTGTCACCTTGGCCCATTCCGGCAGGCCGGTCAAAATCCCCAAGCTCTTTCGTCCTCAGGGCAAAGACCAGCGGGAAGTAAACGAAGCAGGCCCTGGTGCCATTATCGCCACCGCAAAGGTTGAGGAGTTCCGGGTTGGCGACACCTTGGCGGCGAGCAAAGACCAGAAGCCTTTTGTTGTACCTCGTTACCCGATCCCCATGGTTTCGCGAGCCGTGGAACCCAAGAGTCGCGGCGACGAGGCAAAAATTTCCGAAAGTTTGCGGCGTCTCGCCGAGGCGGATCCGACCTTTCAGGTGGAAATGAATTCCCAAACCAAGGAGCTCGTCATATCGGGAATTGGTGAGCAACATATCGGCTTGATGTTGAACCGGTTGCAACGCCGTGGAGTGAAAGTGACGACGAAGCTTCCAAAAATTGCTTATCGCGAAACGATAAGCAACAAGGCCGATATTCGCTATCGTCACAAGAAACAGACGGGCGGTGCCGGGCAGTTCGCTGAGTGCGCAATACGGGTCGAACCAACCCCTCGCGGGACCGGATACGAGTTTGTCGACAAAATCTTTGGGGGCGTTATCAGTCAACCGTTCCGGCAGAGTGTTGACAAAGGTATCCAGGACAAGATGGCCGAAGGCGTGCTGACAGACTATCCCGTGGTGGACATCAAGGTCGAACTCTACGACGGCAAAGAGCACCCCGTGGACAGCAAAGACATCGCATTTCAGATCGCCGGGCGTGAGGCAATAAAGGAAGCCGTTCAGCAAGCCACTCCTGTTTTGCTGGAACCCATTGTCAAACTTGAGGTTACGGTGCCAGCCAAGTATATGGGAGACATTACCGGCGACATCAGCAGCCGACGCGGCCGGGTAAGCGGCATTGATAGCATCGGCAACCTGCAGGTTGTTCGGTCGGAGGTCCCCCTAGCCGAAGTGCAACAGTACAGCGCTTTTCTGCAGTCGGTAACGGGAGGGGAGGGTTCATACGCTATCGAATTTCTGCGTTACGAAGTTCTTCCGCAGCATTTAATGCAAACAGTTGTCACAGCTGCAAAAACTGCGGAGTCGTAATTGCTGAGTTGTACATTTACGAAAAATGAAAGGCTCTTGTTGTGGCAAGACAACGCATAACACGCAAGGAATTATTACGCCAACCCGACCAATTCATTACGCGCAGCGCACGGTTAATCGAATGGGCAGAGGCGAATGCGTCGTCCATCGTTTATGGTGTCGGGGCTGTCATACTTGTCGGGGCTCTGGTCGGGGGATGGTTTGCGTGGCAGGCAAATCGGCATCATCGGGCCGAGGCGCTACTGTACGAAGCAATAAATGCGGGCGACAACGGCGATGCGTTGCAGAACACATCACAGCCTAATCCCATGGTGGAGGCGTTGCAGGCTCTTGTGCGTGACTATGATCGAACGCCCGCCGCGGCTCAGGCCTATTGGCATCTCGGACGCCTTTATTTTGACCGCGCCGATTATGTGGCCGCAGTGGAAGCGTACGAGCAGGCCCGACAACGGCTGTCCAGCAACAATAATCAGTCCGCTTTAATGCGCGCCTTGCTATCGTTGAATATGGCCTACGCTGAAGAAGCGCAAAGCGCCTGTGCACGAGCTTTGGAGAATTTCCAGGCCGTGTTGCAGGCTCCAACGGCGATGTGGCTGCGAGGTGAGGCTTATTTGGGGATGGGTCGTTGCCACGAGCAATCCGATGCTCTGGAGATGGCGGTTGAAGTTTACAACCGCGCTTTATCCGATGCCGAGGTTAACGAACTCACACGCCAGATTCTGGAAGAGCGCCTCGCAAATATCGAATATAACTTCTGATAAGTTATATTATGTTAACTTTTAGTTATATAGGCCCGAAAATCAGCCAATTTCAGCCGCAGCTTCCTGGTCCCGCACGGCTTCTTTGTGGCTGAGCTTGATGCGGCCATTCCGGTCCACCTCCAGCACCTTCACCATGATGCGGTCCCCTTCCTGAACTTCGTCGCTTACCTTGTTCACCCGCTTCTCTGATATCTGTGAGATGTGCAGCAGACCATCAGTGCCGGGGAAAATTTCCACGAAAGCGCCAAAGTCCATAATCTTCCTGACAGTCCCCATGTAGATCTGGCCGACTTCGGCCTCTTTGGTCAACTCGCGGACCATCTGGACCGCCTCCTGCGAGGCTATTTCGTTGGCTGACGCTATCAAAACGGTCCCATCGTCTTCAATGTCGATAGTTACGCCGGTCGCCTCAATGATGCCCCGTATCGTCTTGCCACCCGGTCCAATAACCTCGCGTACTTTATCCTTGTTAATTTTCAAGGTGACAATTCGCGGCGCATAAGCCGACGTTTCGACCCGCGGCCCGTCCAAGATGCCCTGCATCTCTTGCAAAATATGCATCCGACCTTGCCGCGCCTGTTCTAAAGCCTGCGCCATAATCCCGCGGGACACGCCGGTGGTTTTGATGTCCATCTGGATAGCCGTAATACCCTGCGCCGTTCCAGCAACCTTGAAATCCATATCGCCCAGATGATCCTCTACGCCGAGGATATCCGACAATATGGCTACCCCCTCCCCTTCCGCGATGAGTCCCATGGCAATGCCGGCAACCGGTGCCTTGATAGGCACCCCCGCGTCCATAAGAGCAAGCGCACTGCCGCACACCGTCGCCATGGATGATGAGCCATTAGACTCCATAATGTCCGAAACCACCCGCAGCGTGTATGGAAAGGCTTCGTGGGACGGAATGACGGGTCGTATGGCGCGTTCAGCCAACGCCCCATGCCCGATTTCGCGCCGCCCAGGGCCACGCAACGGTCGCACTTCGCCGACACTGTAGGACGGGAAATTGTAGTGGAGCATGAAGCGTTTCGAGGTCTTGCCGCCCAGGTCGTCTATAATCTGCTCATCACTTTGCGTCCCCAACGTCGCGACCACAAGGGCTTGTGTTTCGCCACGAGTAAACAACGCCGAACCGTGCGTGCGGGGCAACATGGAGACACGGCCACTGATCGGCCGAATATCGGCAAGACCACGACCATCGGCGCGACGTCCTCCTTCGAGAATCTGCCGACGCATCTCCGCACTTTCCATGTCGTGCAAAAAGGCCTTGATTGTCTTGGCACTTGGCGCAGTACCCGATTCCTCCGAACCCTCGAAGGCTTTCACCATGTCCTGTTCAAGCGTGGTCACTGCTTCCTGGCGCTCCAGTTTCCCTGGAGTTGCCAAAGCGGCTTTGAGCCGCTCATGGGCCCTCGCCTGGACATTTTGCTGCAATGTCTCATCGATGACCGGAGGAACCACCGGCAGCTTGGCTTTGCCTACCCATTGCTGCAATTGAAGCTGTATATCAATACAGGCTTGCAAGGCTTGGTGGGCCGTCTCCAAAGCGGACAGGACGATGTCTTCGGGAAGTTCCAACGCCCCGCCTTCCACCATGACGATGGCCTCCTGGCTTCCGGCCACCACCATATTCAATTGACCACGTTCCAGTTCCTCGTTGGTTGGGTTGACGACAATCTGGCGGTCCGTGTACCCCATGCGCACTGCCCCAACAGGTCCTAGGAACGGCACGTCGGAAACGGTCATCGCGGCCGAAGCCGCGATGAGGGCTACGATGTCCGGATCATTCTCGTTGTCCACGGAAAGTACGGTACAGAGAATTTGCGTTTCCTTGTTATAGCCACTGGGAAAAAGCGGGCGCAGCGGACGGTCGATGATACGCGAGGTTAGCGTCTCTTTCTCCCCTGGCCGTCCTTCACGTTTGAAAAAACCGCCGGGGATTTTTCCAGCCGCATAAGTCCTTTCGCGGTAGTCAACAGTCAGGGGGAAGAAATCCAATTCGCCGCGGTCATCCGTAGCGGCGGTAACGGCAGCCAATACAACCGTATCTCCATACCTCACCAAGGCAGAGCCATTTGCCTGCTTGGCGATTTCGCCCGTTTCAATGGTTAATGTGCGACCGTTAATCACGCAACTTGCTGTTTGATGATCCAACGTTTTGCCTCCAAGCGTAATAATATCGATGACTTAGACAGATGATCCCAAAAACTCTAGCGCCGAATTCCCAGCCGGGCGATCACGTCCTGATAACGGGCAAAATCATACCTCTTGACATAATCCAGCAAACGACGACGGCGACCCACGAGTTTGCGCAAGCCCCGCCTGGAATGATGGTCTTTCTTATGCGTCCTGAAATGCTCAGTCAGATACGTAATACGTGCACTCAAGATAGCGATCTGCACCTCCGACGAACCGGTGTCGGTCTGGTGCATGCGAAAATCACTCATGACCGCCTCTTTTTCCTCTTTCAACAAAGCCATAACGCTTCCTTTCACGCTACGAACACAACCATTTCATGGAAGAAGGAGCTTCCATTTCGCCAAGTCGCTTGTTCGACGTTGTATTACCGCCACAGTATTGTCTGGTGAAGTGCACAGCCGGTAATGTGGGGAGGATAACCGACCAGGACACGCTTCGCGCAAAATATCAGGCAGAACTGCGCCGCGTTGCTTTTGCAAGTCGCCGTATTGTTGCGCGGAAAGAGACAGAGAAGGGAGGAACGCCACCGCCTGAGCGGTTGGAATTAGAAACGAGTTCAGAACCTGCTCCCGTATACGCCGCCTTGTGCCAGTGAGCGGGTAGGCATTCCGCAAAGCATAAGCGCCGACGCGGCAACGCTGCAAGTGAGTCACATGCGCACCATAACCCAATGCCAAGCCGATATCTTCGCCCAATGTACGGACATAGGTTCCTTTGGAACACGTAACGGCCAGCGTTACTTTCGTCCTCCGCACCTCCAGAAGTTGCAGCCGTCGCACAAAAATGTCTCGCGCTGGCCTGTCAACGGTATACCCCTGTCGGGCCAGACGATAGAGACGCTGTCCACCCTGTTTGAGGGCAGAGTACATGGGTGGCGTTTGCTTGAGGCAACCCGTGAACTGCGGCAGTACCGATTCAACATCTCTCCGCGAAAGCAACGCTGGTACGGTTCGGATGCGGACAACCTTGCCTGCGGCGTCCTGCGTGTCTGTGCAAGCACCCAATTGCAAGACCACCCAATACGTTTTTTCCAAAACTTCAAAGATATTAGCGAACTTCGTCGCCCGGCCAAGGCACAAGAGGAGTACGCCGTTGGCCTCTGGATCCAGTGTTCCCGTATGTCCCACGGCGCGGATACCCGACGTCCGCCGCACAATCTCCACGGCGTCATGGGATGTCATACCTCGGGGCTTATCCACGCTGAGAATGCCGTCAAGCATGCGGCGGACCGCTTTCCTCGACATCGGTGACTGAATCAGAGGTCAAGTCGTACAAAAGCCGCGATATCCTGACGCCATCGGCGATCGCCGTATCTAATATGAAGGTCAGATTGGGCGTATAGCGCAACTTTACGCGTTTGCCCAATTGCCCCCGAATGAAACCCATAGCGCGCGCGAATCCTTCCATGGTTTTTTTCTGCTCGTTTTCGTCGCCTACTCTGCTGACGTACACGCGAGCCTCACGCAAATCCCGCGATACATCCACACGCGAAATCGTCGCCATACTCAGACGCGGGTCCTTGAGCTGACGCAGCAGGAGGTCAGCAATTTCTGACTGCAATAGTTCCGCCACGCGCGTTGGACGATAATTTTGCATAGGGAGAGTTACCAGAACTCGATATGATAATCTAGCATTTCAGCCAAATACATCGACTCGACGAAATTGACGACTTTGCTCAAAATGCCGTTTGCGTGGTCGTGCGCTGTACTCACCACGGCAACACCCAATAAGGCGCGCTGCCATTTGTCCTGATAATCAACCTCGGCAATCGCCACATTGAAATTGTTTTTGACGCGGGTCGTAATGCTTTTCAGTATCTGTCTCTTACCCTTGAGGGATCGTGTCTCCCGCAAGCGTAATTCAATCGTACACACACCTACAATCATGATAGTAAATGCCTCGGAGGCTGCCGGCGTTTAGAGGTGTGGCGCCATCTCCTCGAACATAAAGGACTCAATCGTGTCACCCTCCTTAATGTCCTGATAACGCCCCAAACCGACACCGCATTCGAAACCCACCGAGACCTCATCGATATCGTCCTTGACGCGGCGAAGCGAAGCGATCCGTCCCTCATGGATCACCACACTATCCCGGATAACACGCGCCATCGCGTTGCGCCGCATGACGCCTTCCTGCACGTAGCATCCTGCCACCGCCCCTACACGCGTGATGCGAAAGATCGCTCGGACCTCCGCGCGTCCGAGCGATCTTTCGTTGTACGTGGGAGCCAACAATCCGAGCATCGCCTTCTCGACATCGGAAATCGCCTCATAGATAACCGTATAGAGACGAACATCGACTTGCTCGTGTTCAGCTAGTTCCGCAGCCTTTGGTATCGGACGAACGTTGAAGCCGATTACGATGGCATTCGAGGCTGACGCGAGCATAACATCCGACTCCGTAATGCCGCCTGTCGAACCGTGGATCAAACGCAACCGGACCTTTTCGCTCTCCAGCTTGGCGAGCGAATCCCACAGAGCCTGTATGGAGCCATGAACATCGCCCTTGATCACCAAATTCAGATCTTTGACTTCACCGGCCGAGATACGGCGATACAGATCGTCCAGCGTCACCCTACCGCTTTGGGAAAGCTGTTTTGTGCGTTGCTTCTCCTGTCTCACACTACTTATCTGACGTGCCCGCCGTTCATCTTCAACGACCGTGAAAGCATCGCCGGCGGACGGTACGGCGGCAAAACCCAGTACTTCCACGGGCGTTGAAGGACCCGCCTTCTTAATCTTCCGCCCCAGATCATCTTTCATCGCCCGAACACGGCCGTAGTGATTACCAGCAACATAAGCTTCGCTGACCCCTAGCGTGCCCTTTTGAATCAGCACGGTCGCAACAGGCCCCTGCGTCTTGTCAAGCCTAGCCTCAATGATCGTACCCTTTGCCATCTGATGGGGGTCGGCACCCAATTCCAGTATCTCGGCTTGGAGCAAAATCATTTCCTGCAGGTCATCCAATCCATATTTCTGCTTGGCGGAAACTTCTACAAAAATCGTGTGACCGCCCCACTCTTCGGGAACCAAATCCAATTCGGTGAGTTGTTGCTTGATACGATCAGGATTTGCGTCCTCCAGATCAATTTTGTTAATCGCAACAACAATAGGTACGTTCGCCGCCTGGGCATGTGCAACGGCCTCCCGTGTTTGTGGCATCACGCCATCATTCGCCGCCACCACCAGCACAACAATGTCAGTAATTTGAGCGCCGCGCGCGCGCATGGCCGTGAAGGCTTCATGGCCTGGGGTGTCCAGGAAGATAATCTTGCCTTTGTCCGTCTCAACCTCGTAGGCGCCAATGTGCTGTGTGATACCGCCAGCCTCGGTGGCCTGGATATTTGCTGCCCGAATGGCGTCGAGTAGTGAGGTCTTGCCGTGGTCAACGTGTCCCATAATCGTTACGACAGGCGCACGCGGATCCAGGGCTTCCGACGCAGAAGGGTTGCCCACGGATTCAACCGCCTCCTCCTGCTCCGAAACAAGCGTGATATTTTTACCCATATTCTGTAAGACGTTGTTGGCAATATCGAGGTCGATAACTGTGTTGATGGAAGGAAGCGTTCCGAAGCTCATTAGCTGCATGAATACGTCTTTCGCCTTGACTTGGGCAGTATCGACCAAATCCTTCACGGTCAAGGCTTCGGGCACCCTTACGACAGTTGTTCCGTCCGGCTCCGCCGGCTTGGGCGTTGCGGGAAGCGATGACGGGGCCTCAATCTCCGCGGTCAAGTCATCACTAGCAGGAGAAACGTCTGACTCGTCAGACGTTTCTCGTTCACGGTACAACTCAGAGACAAGGCCGGCTGTCTCCTCGTCGAGACCGCTCATATGGCTTTTGACTTCAATACCCTGTGAGCGCAGTTCTTCAACAAAATCCTTACTTGGAATGCCCAAATTCCGTGCTAATTCGTAGACCCTTACGCTCGGCATGCATTTCCCCCCCCACAATAGAAAATCTTTTGTTCTTAAGCTGCCTGTTTCAATTGTGGCCAACGTCACCCTTAACTTCAAGAAAATCCAGTGACGCCTCAAATGTCTGCAATAAGGTCAGCGTCGCGCAAAAAGGAATGCGGAAATGTGCATTCAACAAACCGACCGCACTTCGGCTCGTCTTACCGATGCGCCGCCCCAATTCCTCTTTCGTAAACAGTGTAATGTAGGGAATTTCCTGCTCCGCACACCACACACGATATTCCTCAGCACGCTGAGCAGCGGCATTTTCCGCCATTACCAGGTACACGACCCGACTCCGGCTGCACGCCTGACGCAACGACATGTAGCCAGAAACCAACCCCCCGGCTCTTTGCGCAATACTGAGGCACGTACCGAGACGGTCATAGAGAGATGACAGGATTGTTCCACATGCAGCGTCAAGCGTCGGCACGACAACAGCCCGCTGGAACACGGAAGCCAGCCGTGAGGACTTGAGGATCTTGCGAAAGCACCGCGCATCACAGCAGACGTAAGCCCCTCTCCCCGGAGCACGTCCCGTATGGTCAAACACCACTTCGCCGCCAGCAGCACATACAAAGCGAAGCAATTCGATTTGGCCGCGCTTGGCTTTGCATCCGATACAGGTGCGTTCTGGGGGCATACGTCCTCAGCCATGATCAGAAACCGTCTGACCGATCTCATCTTGCATGCGCGATACGCCGTGCCTCTATTCATCTACGGCTTTGAGTGTTCTTCCTCAGCACTCAGAAGACAACGTGTCTGCGGGTGCGGCTTTTCCCCGTTCCTCTACCGCCAAAGCATCTTCTTTGTCCATAGCCTTGGCAGGCTGAAAGACGCTTTCCGCAAGGCGTAAAGCTTCCTGGCGCTCGCTGTCCGCTTCAGCCTCCTGAGCATTCCTGATGTCAATTTTCCATTGTGTGAGTTTTGCTGCCAAACGAACGTTTTGGCCGCGCTTGCCGATGGCCAGAGATAATTGATCTTCTGCAACGAGGACCTGCATTGTTTTCTCAGCTTCGTTCGCCTCTATCCGCACCGCCTTGGCGGGGCTGAGAGCATTGTGCACGAATTGCACGGCGTCTTCTGTCCATTGTACGATATCGATTTTTTCCCCCCGCAGTTCTTGCACGACAGACTGTACCCGCATGCCCCGCATACCTACGCAGGCGCCGATGGGGTCAATGTCCTTATCGTGAGACACGACGGCGATCTTTGCTCGGCCGCTGGCATCCCTCGCGGCAGCCTTGATTTCAATAATTCCTTCGTAAATTTCCGGCACTTCCATCTCAAACAGGCGCATCAGGAAAACAGGATGCGTACGGGAAAGGATGACCTGAGGCCCGCTTGAAGAGCGTTTGACCTCAATGATATGCGCCCGGATTCGATCACCTCGTTTGAATACTTCACGAAAAGATTGTTCCCGGCGCGGCAAAAGAGCCTCCGTCTTGCCGAGGTCAACCATCAAGTTACCCTCTCGCTCTACCCGCGTGACAATCCCATTCACGAGGTCGCCCTGACGATGCTTGAACTCGCGATAGACCATGTCCCGTTCAGCTTCACGGACTTTCTGAATAATCACCTGTTTTGCTGTCTGTGCTGCGATGCGGCCAAAATCTTCAAGTTCGTGCGGGACTTCAACAGTTTCATCCAAGTTCGCGTCCGGATATATCTCTCTGGCGTCTTCAAAGCTGATCTCAAGCGTGTCATCAGAAACATCCGACGCTGGAACGACTTTCCTCTCAAAGTACAGGGTAATGGCGCCCGTTTCCTCATCCAGGCGCACGCCCATGTTGTCAGCCGTGCCGAAGCGTTTACGACCGGCTGACAGGACGGCAGAGACGATCGCCTCAGTCAAGCTCTCTTTCTCTATTCCCTTTTCGCGGCTGATCTGCTCAATGAGATGTAACAGTTCTGCATTCACAAGTTATGCATTCCTCCTAGGCATCAGGCTGCATTCCGCATGAGACCCATTCAGAGCCGGACACACTCATTTGAATTCCAATTCGACGACCCCATGGTCGATAGATTGAAATGGAATCGTGATCGGTGTTTCGGTGTCGCTGTGCAATAAGAGATGCGATTCCGTTACTGCGGCCACCCGGCCAGTGTACTGAGCCTTATCCAGATAGGGAGACTGTAAGAATACCGTCACCATACGCTGGCATTGACGCTGGAAATCCCGCAGGTTTTTCAAGGGCCTGTCTAAACCGGGTGAAGATACTTCGAGAACATATGATGCCGGGACCAGGTTCTCTGCATCCAACAACTGACCGATCTCAAAGCTTAGATTGCGGCAGTCTTCCAATGATATGCCACCCTTATTATCCACGAAGACTCGTACCAGCCATCGGCCCTTATGTTGTTGAAGTTGCAATTCAACAAACTCGACACCTTGGGCATCGAGGAAAGATTTTATAGCTTCACTAACGTGTTGAGACAGTGTTTCGCGTTGCATGGGGCTCATTAAGGTGATGCTGCGGGTGGATATGCTGTCTAAGAGTCTGTTCCTAAAGTCGGTGACATCCCCAAAGCAGGCAGGATGTTCACTGATTGCAGGGTGTTTGACGCCAAGGAACAACTTGGCAATGGCGGGTGTTTACCCGATGCCGGCAAAATAATAGAGATAGTCGGACTTACTTGGAACAGACTCTAAGGTATGGAAAAAGTGGTTGGTAAGTATGGCAAATGCCTTATTCTACTGCAAGAGAAAAGTACGCTCCGTCGAAAGATGCATGCGAATTCGCATGCATCCGACAACGACATCATCAGAAGAACAAACGCATGAGGTCGTTGTAAAAAGCAAAGAGCATCAGGCACACTAATATCACCAGCCCCACTTGGTGAGCAATCTCCCGTTTGCGCATGCTGAGAGGCCCGCCTTGCACGATCTCGATCACGAAAAAGAGCAAGTGGCCACCATCGAGGACAGGAATAGGAAGAAGATTCAAAATAGCCAAACTTACACTGATGGCAGCGGTCAGAAAGACGACATTACGCCAACCATTGTCAGCTTGTCGGTTAATTTCCTGCGCAATACCGAGCGGGCCTGCGAGGCTTTCCGAAACTGGGATGGCACCGGAGATGATCTGTCCGAAGCCTGTGAACGTCAGTTGCGTTATTCGCCAAGTCCAAACGCAGCCACGAACGAGCGCCGAAAACGGATCGGTACGCTGCAAGACGAAATCACCGGGACGCAGTTCCACACCAATACGCCATTCGTCAGTATTCTGAACCTTGCGCGGGGTTATGAGAAGACTTTGTTCCTGCCCATCTCGGGTAATTTGCATGGCAAGCGTGCTACCCCTGCTTGCCACGATTTGTTGCTTGATCTCTTCAATTCGCTTGATGGCTTGGCCATTCAGGCTGATCACCTCGTCGTCCGCTTGCAATCCAGCCTGAGCCGCCGCCGAACCCTCGAGAATGCGACCGATATATACCGACTGCTCCACCGGATAGCCAACCACTTGGACGAAGGCGATGAGAGCAATCGCAAAGAAAATGTTGAATGCCGGACCTGCCGCTACAATCGGAATCCGTTTCCACACCGATTGATGTTGAAACGACCCCTCGCGTTCGCTCTCCTTGATTTCGGCATCCAAGTCCTCTCCGTACATTTTGACGTAGCCACCTAGCGGGATTACCGAAAGGCGGTATTCCGTGTCACCCCATTTCTTGCGCCAGATTGGCGGCCCAAATCCAATGGAAAATCGTTCGACAAGCACGCCGGATTTCTTGGCCACAATGAAATGACCAAACTCATGCACGGCGATGAGGGCTCCAAGCACCGCAAGGAATCGCAATGCCGTAAAGATTAAAACTGCCAGTGTCGGTTCCATCGCGTTGTCCCTTTACGAAAAACCCCGCGGTCAAGTTGCGCGCCGCGTCCTGCAACGCCAAGGTCTGTCCGCTCGGATGAACTTATCTCGACAAATCCGCCGAAGCCGGGCGCTCATCCATTACTGGGGAGTTGCGAAGTTGCTGGGGCTGAGTATTTCCGTATTTGGAGGCAGATCAAGTTCGAAGGTATGTGCAGGTAAAGTCGCGTGAACGGTGAGCGTTGAAAGACGGATTTCCGTAAGGTTCCCAATTGGGTCATGGATCCATAGACCTTCTATAAAATAATTCCGCGGGTTAATTGCCGCACGCAACTCAGTGAAACCAGCCAAACGCGAACGCGGCAACAAGCGGAGCAGCATCTGCCCCGTCTCGGTTTCGGGCAGGGCCGTTATGGCGAAAACATCGCGGAGCTTAACGACTCCGGCAAGAAAGAGAAAGGCAACATTGGAACGGGTGTTCTCATCAACGGCACTTTGCAAGAGTTGCTGCCGTTTGGGCGTGTAAATGCGCAAGGCCGAACCGTCATAAAGGATGGTCTGCCTTTCCGGCTTGTCATATTCCCAACGAATCCAGTGAGGTTTCTCAATATACAGGCGACCCGACGAAAACTGTTGCCGGTTGATCGATTTGAGAGTCGCGACTTGCTCAAAATTAGCAGTCAAGGCTTGCATGAGGTCATAAGTGACCTGGATTTTGTTAATCAACGTATCGAGTTCCAGCGCCCTGCTGTCGTCGATGAACCCCGCAATGCCGATGAACACGCTCAATAGACCAATGATCGGTAGACGTAACTGCCTGACCTGTTTACGTCGCCAATCGCTGCACCTTACCTTCAAATGGCACTCTCCCCAGGCGGCCACCGGCAACTTACATGGCATTGGAAAGCTGTTTCACCAGAGCCACGTTTTCCGTGTGCCCGGTCATATTCGCCCGCACGTACCCACACAAACTTTTGCCAAGCAGGTACAAATCTCCAACGAGGTCAAGGACCTTATGCCGAACACATTCATCGGGAAATCGCAACCGCACATTATTTATGATTTTTTCGTCACCCAGCAAAATGACATTATTCAGACGCCCGCCGGCGATTAGTCCCATTTCGTGCATCTTTTCCACCTCACGCACAAACGCAAAGGTGCGCGCGGGGGCAATCTCAAAGCGATAACTAGCCCCGTTCCGGTGCTCGTACGTGAACTCTTGAGTGCCTAACGGCTGGGGGTAATGCAAGCGGTACGAGACCTTAAATCCATCGTAAGGCTCGACCAAAATGTATTTGGATGCCGGGTCGATTTGACCCACGTGATAACAACGGTCCACAACGAATTCTTCTAGTTCACCTTCCTGCTCGACGACGCCACCTTCTTCGATAAGTCGACAGAAGGAAGTGGCTGAACCGTCCATAATGGGCACTTCGTCGCCAACTTGGACCAATAAATTGGTAATACCATAAGCGTGCAAGGCCGACATGAGATGCTCGATTGTTCTGACCGTGACACCATTTTGGTGCAACGTCGTGCAAAAGTTGGTGGACGCAACGAAGTCAATAGTGGCCGGCAACGTTTTACCTGTTGCAATATTTCTAAAAACAATGCCGCTGTCGGGCGGCATCGGCTCAAGAATCATGCCCGTCTTAACGCCAGACTGCAGCCCTAACCCGTAACCGACCACACTACATCCCAGTGTGCGCTGTGGACGGTGAACAGAAAATGGTGAGGCTGAAGGGGTGTGGTCCGTCAATAGCGAGGAGGTCACGGAAGACGACCGGGAAATGGCTGTGACATCGCGTGGCGGGCAGGCTCGTTTAATACTATCTACCAGTCTATCGATCGAACAAGGCTTTTCAATGTAATCGAAAGCTCCGAGTTGAATCGCTTTCACGGCCATGGCAATCGTGCCATAGCCTGATAACATGATGATAGGACACGCAGCATCCGCGCTCTGCAAAGCCTGCAGGATTTCGATACCGTTCATGCCGGGCAGCCAGATATCAAGAAGCATCACGTCCGGGCGGAAACTGTGGACAAGCCCCAGAGCCTCCTGACCATCGACGCTGTAAATTGCCTGAAAGCCCTCATCCTTAAGTGCATCAGTTAATACTCTTGACAGGCTTGCGTCGTCATCCACAATTAAGACGCGACGTATTCCCATGTGTACGCTTTCCGTCATTCACCTCGCCTCAAGAAAGATCCCCTGCCCTCGTTGAGCCTATAGGCAATTCAATACGAGCCGAAAGTTGAAGCGAACTCAAAACATTCCTTTATGTTATGATGCCCTTATGAAACATTGCGTGCGTACACTAAACGGACACCGGGGGAAAGGCAAGACAATTCCTTACAAGAGAAACCGGAAGTCCTTATGCGTCCTTGCCTATGGGAGACGGCGTGCCCTGCGTTGGTACTCCGCCAACTTATTCAAAGCCTCCAGCGGTGACAATTCGTCTATGTCGGTCGTTCGCAGTTCATCCAGCAGCTGCGTCGAAAAATCGTCAAAAAGTGAGGGTTGTCGATAGGACTGTTGTGCGGGAATGGCGACGGACTGAGGGCGGGCGTGGTCCTCTGCGGATTCGCTGGCGGCTGATCTCGATTCGAGGCGTGTCAATAATTGGTTGGCCCGGCATACGACGGAAGCTGGGAGTCCCGCCAACCGTGCAACCTGAATGCCATAGCTGCGATCAGCGCTTCCCGGTACGATGTGTCTCAGAAAGACAATCTGTTCTCCCTCTTCCTGAACCAAAGCGTTGAAATTATGCAACCGTGAAAGCCCCTCAGCCAGATTCGTCAATTCATGGTAATGCGTGGCGAAAAGCGCTCGCGGACGCAGGTCACGATGGTTGTGGATGTGTTCAATGACGGCCCACGCGATGCTCATACCGTCATAGGTGCTGGTGCCCCTGCCAATTTCATCCAGCAAGATGAGACTCCGAGCCGTGAGGTTGTGCAGGATATTGGCGGTTTCGGTCATTTCCACCATGAAGGTGCTCTGCCCTTTTGACAATACGTCCTGCGCCCCCACACGGGTAAATATCCGGTCAACCAGGCCGATGTGAGCCTTGCGCGCTGGCACGTAACTGCCGATTTGGCCCAGCACGACATTCAACGCCACTTGACGCATGTACGTCGATTTTCCCGCCATGTTCGGACCCGTCAGTAGCAGAATCTGTTGGTCTTCTCGGTCTAGCAAGGTGTCATTGGGCACGAAACGCTCTTTTTGGTATACGACCTCCAGAACCGGGTGACGGCCCTCCGCAATCGCCAATTCATCACCCATATCAAGCGTCGGGCGACAGTACCGTCGAATCGTTGCTGTATGGGCCAGTGCGGCAACCACATCGATCTGACTCACAATCTGCGCCATCTGTTGTAAGCGGCTGGCGTTGTCGACCAGTTGCTTCACCAAAGCGTCGTATAGTTGGTGCTCCAGACTGATGGCCTCTTCCGCCGCCCGCAGCATCCGCACTTCACGGTCTTTCAGCACCGGTACGATGAAGCGCTCGGCGTTCGCCAGGGTTTGTTTGCGCACGTAGTTATCCGGCACTTGGCTCAGGTACGTCTTGCGCACCTCGATGTAATACCCGAACACCTTGTTGAATCCGACCCGCAAAGAAGAGATGCCCGTGCGCTCGCGCTCTTGTGCTTCGAATTCACTCAGCCAATTCTTGCCCGACGTGCTCTCCTCCCGCAACGTCCGCAATTCCTGACAGTAATCCGAGCGTATGACCCGCCCGTCTCGCAAAGTTGCCGGGGGATCATCAACAAGCGCCTCCTTGATCAGAACGGCCAGATCGGCCAAGGAGTCCCATCGTGACGCGAAAGTGGCCAGAAGCGCGCTGTCGGCATCCTGCAACACCTTTTCAATGCCCGGAAGTCCCTCAATAGAACGGCGCAAAGCCACGAGTTCGCGTGGGTTAACCGTGCCGAGCGACAGCCGACCCATAAGCCGCTCAAGATCGGCAATCGTTCCCAAAGCATCACGCAGGCGTGTCCTCCTATTGGATTGCTCGACGATGTTCGCAACCGCATCCTGTCGCTCTTGGAGGGGCTCCAACTGGCACAGGGGCTGCGACAGCCATTCACGCAAGAGGCGCCCACCCATGGCCGTAACTGTGGTATCAATGACTTCCAAGAGGGACCCATCGCGCCCCTGCGAGGCGGGCGACGGCAACAAGTCCAAATTTTGTCTCGTGGTCTTGTCCAGCACCATGTAATCGCCCGTGTTGTAATAATTCAGCCCATGCACGTGCACCATGTTGTTTTGCTGCGTCTCGTGAACATAGGCCAACAAGGCGCCGGCCGCCGCAATAGCCAGCGGTTCTTCCTCGCACCCAAAGCCATCCAGCGAGCGCACAGAGAAGTGCTGCGTTAAGCGTCGGTAGGCTCGGTCTACGCGGAAGTGCTGCGAATCCCACGGTTGGAGCGTATTGGGGAAATGATCCGAAGGGCGTTCGACGATATCGACGGGTACCGCAAGGGGCTTCGGGATGAGAACCTCTCGCGGCTGCACGCGCTCATATTCGCCTCTGAGTGCCGGCTGCCAAGGGCCTTCGGACGCCCACCATGTAGTGACCGAGAAAGTGCCGGTGGACACATCGACGAATGCGAACCCGGCCCCGTCCATTGTAATTGCAATGCAGGCCAGAAAGTTGTGAACCTTCGGCTCCAGCGAGTTCGTGCCGACAATGGTTCCCGGCGTGACGACTCGAATAATGTCGCGTTTCACCAAGCCTTCGGCATGCCTAGGATCTTCAATCTGTTCGGCAATGGCGACTTTCAATCCCTGCTGCAACAAACGATCCAAATACCCTTCAGCGCTGTGGTAAGGAACCCCACACATGGGTATCGGCTCATCTTGGTGTTTCTGGCGTGACGTCAGCGTGATGTTGAGGGTTTTGGCGGCGATGATGGCGTCGTCATGAAACAATTCGTAAAAATCTCCCATGCGAAAGAAGAGCAGCGCGTCGCCGGCCTTGGCCTTCAAATGCGCATACTGCTCCATCATGGGGGTGAGTTGAGGATTGGCAACAGGGCTATGAGGCGGGTGGGATGAGCTTGGCGTGTTCATGGCATGGTAGGTCCTGATCAGGATCGGGGCTGACAGCGTTCTGTTGATGCCGGTTGTCCTTCAGGTGCGACAGAACATCTTGCTCGCGACATTCCATGCGGCGGCGTTGGGTAGCCGACCGCTCATGGTCATAGCCCAATAGGTGAAGCAGGCCATGGGTAAGAAGAAACACGACGCGTTCCTCAAGCGTCTGGCTGAGTTCAAAGGCCTCACGCGCCGCAGTCGGTAGTGAAATGACGACGTCCCCTAGCAAAAGGGTCTGCGGCTCGCCTTCATAGGTTGGGCATTGCGGAAAAGCCAGTACGTTGGCAGGACGGTCCTTGCATCGGTAAGCGCGATTCAACGCCTGCATGCGCTCGTCATGCACGAAGACCACGCTGAGTTCGTATTCACTGCACCCAAGGTAGGCCATCATCCGCAGGGCTTGTTTCTTCACAAACGGCGTATTGAGTGCCACGCGCCGCTGGCGATTGTTGATCCATACGGCCATAATGTGTCAGCGGTCCGAAACGGAACTCGCCGTTTCCTCCCTCAGCTCCTCGGCCGTTTTCTCCGCCCCGTTCCCGTGACGATCATAAGCCTTGATAATCTCTTGCACGAGGGGATGACGCACGACGTCGCGCTCGGAAAAATAGACGAAATCAATCCCGTCAATGCCATGCAGAATTCGCTGAATCTGGATCAGGCCCGATTCCTTTCGATTGGGCAGATCTACCTGCGTGATGTCACCGGTGATGACGGCTTTGGAATAAAATCCCAGCCGCGTCAGGAACATTTTCATCTGTTCGGTCGTAGCGTTTTGGGCCTCGTCGAGGATGATGAAGGAGTCATTGAGTGTGCGGCCGCGCATGAACGCCAGCGGCGCCACCTCAATAGCCCCCCGTTCGATCAGATGCTGAGCTTCATCGAATTCCACCATGTCATACAGAGCATCGTAGAGAGGCCGCAAGTAGGGGTTCACCTTATCCAGCAGGTCCCCGGGGAGAAATCCGAGTCGCTCGCCGGCCTCCACCGCCGGACGTGCAAGAATGATGCGGCTGCACCTCTTTTGCTCCAACTCTGCCACAGCCATCGCCATGGCGAGATAGGTTTTTCCAGTTCCCGCCGGGCCGATACCCACCACGATATCGTGACGTCGTATGGCCTGAATGTAGCGCCGCTGTCCAAGGTTTTTCGGACTCACAAAACCTTTTTTGCACAGAATCGCGATACGCTCAGACCGTATGGTTCCCGGATTCAACTCCTCGCCATTTTCTATGAGACTGGCCAAAAACCCCAGGTCGGCGCTATCGAGCCGAATGCCGGCCTCCAACAAGCGATATGCTCCCTCCAGCAATTTGGCTGCTAATTCAACCGAGGTGGCACTTCCGGCAATGGTTACGATGTTTTCGTGCGCCCGGATCGCGACGGAAAGATGTTCCTCGATATAGCGCAAATTGGCATCGTGAATGCCGAACAACTGGGGAATCACCCGCCCGCGTGGCAACTCAAGGATGTGTTCCATGCGCCTGCCTACGTCTCCTCTCAGTATCGATCGCCTCAAACGGCGGCTACCAAGAGTGCGTGTCGTATGGATTCCAGCGCCGTTTCCTCTACGATCTTTCGTCCATCCGCATCCGTCACATAGAAAACGTCAATCGCCCTGTTTCCCTCCGTAGAAATCTTTGCCAACGCAATATCCACATCCTGTTCATAGAGGACACGCGTGAGTCGATAAAGCAGGCCCAGGCTATCCTGAGCCTGCAACTCGAGAATGGTGTGGGTATCGGAGTGACTATTATTAATCACAATATGCGGCGGTTTCACAAATACGTCGAACTTCTGGCTCTTGAGAAAGCGCCGTCCTTGCACGGGAACTTGCTCAACGTGACGCACATCGACGAGAGCGTCACGCAAAACCGCTTCGACGCGCTGCCACACCTGCGGACTCGTCACGGCTCTTTGATCGAGCGTCTCCACATGCAGAATATCAAGGGCCAGATCGTCCTGTGAGGTATATATCTCAGCGCCCAGGATATTCAGTCTGTTGTGGCTCAAGGCCCCGGCTATCAGCGAAAAGATGCCGCGCCTCTCCGTGGCACAGATCGTTACGCTGCTAAATCCTGCGGAGGCGTGCTGTTCCGCATGGAGAACAATGGGCAACTGCCGGGCTTTTTTCATCATGCCCAAATGAATGGCCATCTGGCTGGGGGCCGTCGCCATCAGATACCTGACCGGCATGGAGGCGAGGAAGTGGTCGACTTCGACATAACTTCCGTGGCCATTCAGGGCCGCCATCAGGCCCACACGCGCACGGCTGCGGAGTTCATCATCGGACGGTGCGATGACCGGACGTTGCTGAACAAGGTAGTCGTAGGTGCGATGATAGAGTTCCGCCAATAAGGTGCCCTTCCAAACCGTCCACACGTTAGGCCCCACCGCAGATGTATCCGCAAACGTCAGTAGGTAAAGTTTTTGCAGATTGGATGGCGTCTCCACGAGACTGGCGCATTCCGCGATAACCTTCTTGTCGGTGATGTCTCGTCGCTGAGCCAATCGATTCATCGCCAAGTGATGCACAACCAACACCTGGATGATATGGCGTTGTTCAGCCGGCAATTCAAATCGTTCACATACCTCTTCGGCAAGCTCACCGCTGCGATGGACGTGTGAGGCTTTACCCGGCCCGACATCCTTACCCAGATCGTGTAACAACAAGGCCAGCTTCAACAATTTCTTGTCCGAGTCGGACGTTTCCTCGTAAAGCTGCGCCAATGGCCGTAACATGGGCACTGTAGTTTCTGCAAGGCTTTCGATCTTTTCAATCGCGAGAAGCGTGTGTTCGTCAATCGTATAACAATGATGCAGGTCATAGGACGGCAGACAGGTTAAGGGAGCAAATTCCGGGATGTACGCGCTCAGCAGGCCGTGCCAGTGCAGCGTACGCAGAATGGGGGCTGAACGGGACTGGGACAAGATGCGCCAAAAGGTTGCCCGCACTTCAGATGAACACCGGGTGGTTTCATCTGCGAGCAGGCCGGCATTCGCCTTGATGGTGCGGGACAGCACCGGCTCCAGCGGTACTCGGCAGTCATGCGCTTTCACAAAGACCCGCATCATGAGCGCCGGCTGGGCTGTGAAAACCTCATCAAGGGCTACAGCTTCATGACCCAGGTACCCGTCCCGGATAACGAAGCCATCCCCGACCCGTCGAGTATGGCGTAAGATGGACCAGCGGCGCGGCCGATACATGCGCGACACAGCTTCCACGACAGTTTGACAAAAATGGGCAATCACATTGGCATGAACGTAATAAGCCTTGAGGAAGTATTCGACCGCCAACTTCTCGTCACTTGCCTCAAACTGCAGCGCAGCCGCTAGAGTTTCCTGCACGTCTACGGACAGTAGGTCGTTCTTGCGGCCGTAGTGATAATGCAGGGCATTACGAACTCGGAACAGAAAATCCAGCGCTGCTTCCACTGCCTGCCGGTCTTCTTGGGTTGACAGCCCTTCGCTCTCCAAGTCCGCCAGCGTTTCAGCACGGTAAAACGCCGCGGCAATCCAACGCGCCGTATGATAATCGCGCAACCCTCCTGGGCTCTCCTTGACGTTAGGTTCCATCACATTAACAGTATTGGAGAAGGTCGCGTGGCGCTCACGACACTCCGCGACCTTGCGCTGTATGAAACTACGCCGCCTGCGCGGGGTGAAACGCTTGTGGCGAATTTCCTCTTCAAACCAGTGATACAACTGGGAATCGCCTTCAAGGAAACGAGCTTCGCGCATAGCCGTCTGGGCGGTTAAGTCCACATCCGCCATTTTGATCACGTCGCGCCGAGTTCGTACGCTGTAGCCTAGGGTGTACCCGGCGTCCCAAAGCAAATAGAGTGTCTCGCGTACCACATCCTCAGGCGGCGTTTTGTGGCAGAGGAACATCAAATCGATGTCCGAATAAGGGTTCATCTCCCCCCGTCCGTATCCCCCCAAGGCTAAGAGCGCACAGGGTTTCGCCGGGCTGGAATGATGGCTGACAACGTACTGAAAAACGGTGCGCACCACGTCATCAACCAAGGCCGTATGGTGGCGCACGACATTCCGGCCCCGCGCCCCGGCATCGTGCTCCTGACGGATGCGCTCATTTGCGGCGGCGGTCAACGCTTTCAAGCCTTGAAGAAACTGCGGTCGTTCAAAACCGCGATCCAAAAGCGGTGCAAAGGAATGCGGCTCCCCTTGCATGTCGTACGCGGTGATGGAAGTTGCCATACGCCTGATCCTATGGACGGGGGTGATGCTCCGTATAGACTGCCCGCAGGCGCTGCTGCACAACATGGGTATAAATCTGGGTGGTCGAAATATCGACATGACCCAGCATATGCTGAAGTGAACGCAGGTCAGCTCCGCCCGCAAGGAGATGCGTCGCGAAGGAATGGCGCAGGGTATGAGGGCTTATGGATTTATGAATCGCCACCTGCTGCACATACTTCTTCACGATCTTCCATAACGCCTGCCGGGTCAACCCGCGGGCAGAACGGTTGATGAAAAGGGCCGCGGCTTGGCGGCCCTTGGCGAGTTCGGAGCGTCCTGTCAACACATAATCCTCCACTCGTCCTGCCGCCACCTCTCCCATGGGCACCAAGCGTTCTTTTCCACCCTTGCCACGCACCTTTATGCAACCGGTTGTGGCGTGTATATCCCCAAGGCTCAACTCCACCAATTCACTAACCCGCAGGCCGGTAGCGTAGAGAACTTCGAGCATTGCGGCGTCGCGCTTGCCCAACGGCGTGTCCGTATCGGGCGCATCGAGAAGCTGTTCGACTTCATCCAGACTGAGCACGTCAGGGAGAACTTGTCTTTGCTGCGGCGTGGAGATTTGCTCGGTGGGATCAATCGCCAGAGTCCCCTCCTCTCGGAGGAAGCGATATAGCGTTTTGATGGAAATCAGTTCGCGCGCCAAGGTGCGCGCGGCAACCCCTTGCTGTCGACGCTTTGCAAGATAGCCAGTGATGTGGTCAGGCGTGAGGTCCTGGAAGGCAGGGAGGCATTCTTGCTGAACGAAAGCCTCGAAACGTTGTAAATCCGAGAGATAGGCAGCGAGAGTGTTTCGCGAAAGACCTTTCTCGACGATCAGATATTGCTGCAATCTATCGAGATGATGTGCAAATAATGCTGATCCCTTCTCGCGGAGGGAAGAAGGCATATGGAGACTCCCTGGAGAACGCAGCTTTCACGTGTCAGCAGAGCATAGCGCATACCAGTCCGTAACGAAAGAGCGCTGACGAGAGGCCCGTTTGAAGTGCCGCGGCCATGGAATGTTATTTGCTTGAACGACCAGGGAAATATGAGGCAGGCGTGCTGAACGCTGAAGGGGAACACGGCGGGAACAGGACAATTTCACGGGCAATACGTCCTTCACCCGCCGCTTGGCATAACAGGGATCATCAACCATTGCAGCGAACGGTATGGATTTAGCCATCCAGACCGTCGGGAAAGCGATCCAGAAACTCGTCAACCAAACGGCGATGATCATCACTGGATACAACCGTGCTCAGAAGTCGTTCCGTAGCGGCGAGAGCCAAGTCACTGGCAGTTCGTTTCAGCTCCTGCACGGCAAGCTGTTTCTCTCTTTCAAGCTCCTGGCGGGTCTCTTCCCTAAGGCGCAGGGAATCCTGACGCGCCTGCTCAGCAAGAGAATCACGGAGGCGTTGGCCCTCCTCCTGCGCTTGCGCGAGGATACGGTTCGCCTGTTGGTTCGCCTCAGCTAGAATCTGCTGGTTCTGAGCTATTAATTGCTCTGCATCAAGACGCGCTTGCTCAGCTTTTTCCAGCGATTCGCGTATCGTCGTCTCGCGTTGTTCCAAGGCGCCAAGCAACGGCTTCCAGGCCAACTTGCCCAGCACGGCCAACAGAATGACGAACGTAATGATGGTCCAGATTAATAACCCGGGTTCTATCGTTAGCATGATGTGTACTTACTTGAGAGCTAAAAGGAGACAAATAACTTCACCGAAGAGCGCCACACCTTCGATCAAAGCGCACGCGATAATCATCGAAGTCCGCACATCGCCTGCCGCCTGTGGGTTGCGTGCGCTGCCTTCCATGGCTGCCCCGGCGATGCGACCAATGCCGTAAGCCGCACCCACCGTTACTGCACCCGCTCCAAAACCCGCTGCGAGATGTCCGAGATTGACAACGTCAGCCATAACAACTTTCTCCTCTCTTCTTAAACGATGAAACAGCTCCAGACCACCGGAGAGACTGCGGCAACCTGTCGCCACTCAAGGCATTGGGCACCCGAACGCCCGATGCGGAAATCCTTGTCGAGTATGACGCCCCTGAACGGGGTTTCTCCCTAGCTCTCGCCGTTCAGGCCAGCGAGATATTCGACGATGCTCTCCAGTGCCTCCAACGTTATATGTTGATAAAAACCCGTGCTGGTTAGCGTTGCATGCATGACCCCTGGAGCGTACGGGGGATCGCCGTCGGCAATCACTTTGTCGGGCTCAAGAATCGATTCTCGAATGTAACCCTTGTCTTTCCTGGTGCCAATATCCCACAAACTCGGCCCGACCGTACGTTCCGGGCCGTCGAGGTTGTGACAAGCAATGCATCCAACCGCCTGCACCAATTCCGCGCCGTTCTTTCCAAGCCAGGCAGGCTCATCGCTTGTAACGGCTTGGCCGTTACCCTCAGCGGCCTCGACAAAGGACATCTGAGGCCAAGCCACCGTCGCTTCTTTCAGACTCAGGAGAAAAATGACCACATCCCGTAGCTCATCATCATTGAACCCAAAATTGGGCATGGCCACAACCGCTGCAGCGGAGAGTGCCGCATGATCGTCGCCGTTTGCAGATGCGGTGCCTGGAGGGGGTGGATCCGGGCATGCCTCGGCGGCTGCATGGCTGAGATTTGCCTGCGGGCAGCGGAGAGACTCCTTGAGGTAGCCAAAACGCTCATGATGGAACAATTCAGAATGGCCGGATTCATTAAAAAAAGTCGAACCGGCGATGCTGAGTTCGGGTGCCTGCTTCGCACCGCCATCAACGATGTAATGACACGTTCGGCAGCCCTTATCCTGCACCAGTTGCCAACCCTTGTTCAGATGCTCAGCTCCGGGAATGGGACCCTCCATCACGTTGTGGCACTTTTGACAGGAAGCCTGGGTATACTCCAGAGGCAACAGGGGCCGGCTCCAACCCGAATGCTGCTCATCGAAGGGGCCAAAGCGTTCCTCAAGGTCTTCCATAACGTGAGCCGCGTGCACGGTTGTTGCGAATCCCTGCCCTTCGTGGCAAACGGCGCACCCAATCTCGCTAAAGGCGTGCTGCTGGAAGTTAGGGTGGACCCTGAAAGGTTGGGGCGCGTCAGTCATCGTGGGATTATTGACCCCAAGGTGGCAAGTCATGCAGCGGTCGATGATTTGCAACTTGGGTGTCCACACCTGCTTAATTTCAAGGGGTGTGGTGAGAATCCTTTGTCTTACGGCGGGATCATCTGTGCGCTCCGCCAACATCCGGTAGTATTGGCGCTGATACTTCTTCCACTCTGGACCATACTCATCTGTTACGGTCCACATCAACAGCAATAGCAATACAAAATTACCAAGAGCAAACGCTGCAGCCATGAAGGTGTTGCTAAAAAGCTTAACCCTCTTTTCTGCCATGACGTTTTCCTTTCCGAACGACCCAAGCTAGCTAAATGTTTAGATTAATCGCAGGAATTTCCAGGATATATTTGACGTTGAAAAACAACCGCAGAACCATCTTGACCGGAATGCCGAGCATGGCAAGCAGCAACAGCATCTCGATCGCATAAATGGTTGCACCACGCTTCTCGTAGAATTCTTGCAGTACCTCACAGCACTTCTTAATCCAAGAGCCAGGTTTGACTCTTGACCCAATCAGGTAGGGAATCGCCACGGGCAGGACGAGTCCAATGGCAGTGTAGCCAATTAAGAAGAGCGAGCCCCCGAGCAGGCTCCAGTTATGGGTGACGACATGGGATTCCTTGTGGATTTCCCAACTTTCCCAGGGCCAATACCACTGCCAACTGGGGCCGCGAAAGAAATACCCAATGATAATTAGGAGAAACCAGAACACCGTTCCCAAGGAGAACACCCACACCGCGAACTTACGATCCTTATAGTTATATTCGCCAATGCCATGGGTATTCTTGTCGATGTACGGGATAGCCATGAGACCACCGAGAATAAGGCCCGGCAGCACCACGCCGGCGATCCATGGATCGAAATAAACCAGCAGTTCTTGCAATCCCACAAAGTACCAAGGCGCCTTGGAAGGGTTGGGTGTCTTGTTAGGATCGGCGATCGGCTCCAATGGCGCCGGTACGACCATCGACCAGAGCCACAGGACGATCGTCGTTAAAAGGAAGCAAATGACGATCGTATACATGAAGTAAGGCCACGTCAGTTCAAATCTCTCCGAACTGGCTGTCGGCACCGCTCGAGCCGGTCTTCTTGCGGCCTGTCCGGATTTCCCACTTTGTTCGGTCGTTGCCATAAACTCACCTTATTTCTGTGCAAAACGAATGGCTTTCCGTCTGTTCTGTAGCCTTGAACGCGCTATTCCCGGACCGGCACATCGCCCGAATAACCGTCGCGGCGGACACGCCAAAAGTGGACCACAATGAAAATGGTCAAAATAATCGGGAAGGCAATACAGTGCAGCACGTAGAAACGCAATAAGGTCGCCGAACCCACAGTCGTGCCGCCAAGTAAGGCAAAACGGACGTCATTGTTGACCTTCATTCCAATAAGGTTGGCGAAAGGCCCTTCGTGCCCAATGAGGGGTGTCGCTCGCGCCATGTTGGCACCGACCGTCACGGCCCAAATCGCCAATTGGTCCCAAGGCAGCAAATACCCGCTAAAACTCAGAAGAAAGGTGAAGTTGAGGAGAATAACGCCCACGACCCAATTGAATTCGCGTGGAGGCTTGTAGGAACTTGTATAGAACGTGCGCGCCATATGGACCATCACCATAAAGACCATGGCGTGTGCGCCATATCGATGCATATTACGGAGAATGTTTCCGAATGGCACCACATGCTGCAAGTCTTTCATGTCATAGTAGGCACGAGGCACGGTTGGAACATAATAAAACATCAACAAGACGCCCGTAAAAGTCAGTATTAAGAAAAGATAAAACGTAATAATCCCGGCACCCCAGTGGAAGCGCATCCGCATGCCGTATCTGCTGATTTTCGTCGGAAGGATGTGATAGAAGACATTGTTGGTGATTGCCAACAAACGATTCCGACGGTTCATCGTATAACCGTGCCGAAAGATCGACTTCCATACTTGGCTCTCAACAATAACCTGCGGGACATTTTTCAGGCTCAGGTTTGCCATAACCCATTCCTTTGAGCACGCGAATGTTAATAGCTACTGGTAAAACAAACTTCGGAACCAATATGGCGTCAGGCGAAAATCACTTAGCGGGCTCGTCAGGACACGATGGCGGCCCATGGCTGAGAAAGCACGGTATGGATGTTGCTTGTGCTATCTGATCCTACGTCAAAGGAAGGGTAAAAGGTGGTTCATCACGCTTTCCAGGCTGATTTTCCTTCTGGCTCTTGTCCACCACGATATTCCCAACCAGGTCCAGAGAAATGGCGGCCCGAAAAAGTGGGGATGGCGCGGGACCGGCGACATTTTGTCCGTCTACCAAGAAATTGCTTCCATGGCACGGGCATTTGATACGATTTTCGGCCGGGTGCCAAATCGGCGTGCAGCCAAGATGGGTGCAAACCGAGATGAGAGCGTAAATTCCCTTTTCACTACGAATCATCCAGACGCGCTGCTCTTTCTTCATTCTGGTGCTGACTTCCCCGATCTGATAGTCCTCCGGCTTGCCTGCTATAAATTGTTGCGGAGGTTCATAGAGAATCCTGGGGAAGAAAAACCGTAACGACCCGACCGTGACACCGCCACAGAATGAAACGAAACTCCCCCATCCCAAGAAGCTCAGTAGACGCCGCCTAGTTCCCTGCTCCTCCGCCGACAAGGCCTCTGCCGCTCTGACCATGAACTTCGCTCTCCTTACCCTACATTATTGCAAACAAATTTCTGACGAGACTATACGCCGCGGAAGCATGTCTCTCGATTCGTTGAGGATTGTATTGCTGACACGAAGGACCGCTGTGGAAGAACTACAACTTGCCGAAGTCCTCGGGTTTAATATTGTCGAGCCACTCCTTCAAACCTTCAGTATCTTCGGCAGTATTCTGCGTGCTTACGTCAATGCTTCCCACTCGTTCTATAACGTCCAAAGCAACATAAATTGGGGCCTTCACGCGAAGCGCAATGGCTATTGCATCACTCGGCCTGGCGTCAATACAGAATTCCTGTTCTTGCAAAGATAGAAAGACCGTTGCATAAAATGTACTGTCCCGCAGGTCATTAACAACAATCCGTATGACAGAAGCATGGATGCCTTCAAGGATATTCTTTATTAGATCATGAGTCATGGGGCGGGGAGTTGGAACCTGCTCAAGCTCCAGAGCAATTGCGTTAGCTTCGGGGATACCAACCCAAATGGGTAATGCTTTAGTATCTTCAAGGTCACGAAGGATAACCAGCGCCATGTTCGATAGTGGATCTAGTGTAAGTCCACGCACTTTCATCTCAAGCATGCGTTTTCTCCTTGCGTGGAAACACCACTCCAACGCTTTCGCTAGCCTCTAACTCTCTATAAACGCTTCATTTGCCGATATTTCGTTCAATATACTGAGGCCCTGTGCCTTTGTCAAGCAAGGCTTCAAAGCAGGACAGAGGAAAACTGATGGCTTGCTGTGCCAAACCACTGCTGTACACGACGGAAATCATCAAGTAGTTAAAAGAAAAGTGTAACCTCCTATAGCGGAAGGTCAGCCAAGCCTCTCCACACCGACTGCCGTCTCAGGAGATTACACCATGCTCGCGTCACCTGTTCGGCGGCTCTCATCATCGCTTTGTTCAAGGTCAAAACCGTCAATCTGACCCAAGTCGCCACGGCCCGCCCAGGTCCTGCCGAGATCGACTCGCACCATCGACGCCTGCAATGCTTTTTCAAACACATGCAACTCCAATACCAGGAGCGCATCGAGTCACCGGATCAATTCCTTACGGTGTTTGGTCATGACAAGATCGACTGCCTGGTAGCTGACCGGTTCGCCTATTTGAAAGTCAACCACATCCCCTTCTGCATCCGAATCAGACAAGACATGCGGGTCTCACGGACAACCGCGGCCTTATCACCGGCACGCAACTTTTTCAGCAGCCTTCCCCGTTCGACTTCGTGTGCCTTGATCGGTCCGCGTCTCGTTTGCGGCCACCGACTTTGGGTGACCGGCATGCGCTTGCCCTCTGGGGCTTACTTGATCGTGGTGTCGAATCGTCCGGGGCATCGAGCCCTGGAGGGGTGCCTTGGCGATAGCCTTTTGCTGGGCCTATCATGTGGGCGTCGGCGGCATCAGGTCAAACCGATTGCGCTCAAAACGCATCAGAGAGCCGCGAAAAGCTTGTTCCGCTATGGATTCGACGGCATTCGCCAAGCTGTCCTTAATGCGACAACAAGTGGAAGCAGCTTGAGCAGGTCCTAATCCTACTCTGGGAGGTGGTCACGTCGCCCAAAACACTCTACTGCCCTATATAGTTTTGTCGTGTACAGTGGTACCAAACACAAAATTTGCTGTTGGCCGGTCAGGGCCTGCACTTCCATGTCCCGTGAGTCCATAGCCTTTCCTCAAAAGTCGCTGTGCAAAGGCCCAGTCCGTGCGGCGCTTCCTCCATTGGCTCAGAGAACGACGTTACACACATCCGCGCTAACCAGCATGACCGCCTGTCCCGGCATTGCAATCGCCACCGTGCCGCCTCGGTCAAATTCGCCTGATCGAAGATGGTGCCCCGTTTCCGCTTCGCGCAAGCCCACACCCCGTAAATCAGCCCCGCGGAAGTTGGCAAACTGAAGCCGTGCGCCTGCCAATTTTCGGTCGCGTAAATCACTGACCGCCAAATTTTTCCTCGCCCAATCGTAATTTGTCGTGATACCGGCGCAATTGGTGTATCTGCTATACTCGTCAATATGGCAAATGAATCCACTCTGGCAATAGGATGCGACCATGTTAGAGACGATATTACACAAAGTTTTTGGCAGCAAAAACGAGCGGGAACTGAAACGTCTGCAGCCCATAGTAGAGCAAATCAACCAACATGAGCCATCTCTCATTAACTTGACACTCGACGACCTGCGTGGACGCACCAATACCTTCCGGGAGCAGTTGGCCAATGGAACACCGCTCGACATCTTGCTACCCGCAGCCTTCGCCGTCGTGCGGGAAGTCTCCAAACGTCTGCTCAACATGCGTCATTTCGACGTGCAGCTTCTCGGAGGTATGGTGCTACACGAAGGCAGCATCGCGGAGATGAAAACAGGGGAAGGCAAAACGCTGGTCGCAACGCTGCCGGTGTACTTGAACAGCCTTACTGGCGAAGGTGTGCACGTCGTGACGGTGAATGATTACCTCGCACGGCGAGACGCCGAATGGATGGGGCCAGTGTACCACGCCCTCGGGCTCTCCGTGGGCATCATTCAGCATGATATGGATGACCAAGCGCGTTACAACGCTTATCGGGCGGATGTCACTTACGGCACCAACAATGAGTTTGGCTTCGATTATCTGCGTGACAACATGAAGTTCAGCCAGAGCGAGTTTGTCCAGAGGTCGCTGCACTACGCCATCGTTGATGAAGTAGACAGCATTCTTATTGACGAGGCCCGCACCCCGCTGATCATTTCCGGCCCTACCGAGGAATCCACCGACAAATACTACCGCATCGACCGCATTATCCCTCGTTTGAAGCAAGACCCCCACTACACGCTCGACGAAAAAGCGCGCTCAGTGGCTCTGACCGAGGAAGGCGTGGCAACCGCCGAGCAACTCCTGGGGGTCGACAACCTGTATGATCCTGGCAATATTGATACCCTGCACCATCTGAATCAGGCCCTCAAGGCGCACGTTCTGTTCAGGCGCGACGTCGATTACGTCGTTAAGGATAGCGAGGTCATTATCGTTGACGAGTTTACCGGTCGGCTCATGCCCGGTCGGCGCTATAGCGATGGGCTGCACCAGGCATTGGAGGCTAAGGAACGTCAGAAAGTCGCTAACGAGAACCAGACCCTCGCCTCGATTACCTTCCAGAATTATTTTCGCATGTACGACAAGTTGGCCGGTATGACAGGAACAGCCGACACCGAAGCCGCCGAATTTCACACGATCTACAAACTGGACGTCGTCGTCGTACCGACGAATCGGCACCTGATTCGGCTTGAGTACCCGGATGTCATCTACCGCACCGAGGCCGAAAAACTTCAGGCCGTCAGCGAAGAAATCCAAGAACTCCACCACAAGGGACAACCTGTCCTGGTGGGAACCATTTCCATCGAGAAGTCGGAGGCGTTGAGCGCCTTCCTCAAGCGTCGAGGCGTCCCGCACAATGTTCTCAATGCCAAGAACCACGAGCGGGAGGCGGAGATCGTAGCCCAGGCGGGACGCAAGGGTGCCGTGACCATTTCTACCAACATGGCCGGGCGCGGTACTGACATTTTATTGGGCGGCAACCCTGAATTTCTGGCACGCAAAGCTTGTAAACTCGGAGGCAACGATCCGGGGTACCCGGAACAACTCACCAAAATGCGCTCGCAGTGTGCCGCGGAACATGAGGAAGTAGTTGCCTGTGGAGGTCTCCACATTCTGGGCACTGAACGCCATGAGGCCCGTCGCATTGATAACCAGCTTCGTGGGCGTTCGGGGCGTCAAGGCGACCCGGGGTCTTCTCGTTTTTACCTGTCGTTGGAGGATGATCTGCTCCGGATTTTCGGTTCGGAACGCATAGCCGGCGTTATGGCAAAGTTGGGTATGGAGGCAGGCGAACCCATTGAGCATCGCATGATCACCCGAGCCATTGAAAACGCCCAGCGCAAGGTCGAAGCCCACAATTTCGACATCCGCAAGCATCTTCTGGAATACGATGACGTGATGACCAAGCAGCGTGAGGTCATCTACAACCAGCGTCGCGAAGTGCTTGAAACGGACGACATTCACGCCCTGGTCATTGAGATGTCCGGCGAAGTTCTGCAGGGCATTTTCGACACTCACATCGACCCTGAAGCTTATGCCGATGATTGGGACATCCCAGGTCTTGTAGGCGCCGTGCGCCAGCGCTACGGGTTGCAACTACCGTTGACGCCGGCGAGCCTCGCGGACTTCGGGCGTGTGGAGCTTCTTGAGCACCTCCGCGAGCATCTTGATGCCAGTTACGAGGCCAAATTAACGGAAGCAGGTACCGAGCCGTTCAGAGCCCTAGAGCGCTTCGTCGTCCTGCAGGTCATCGATAAGCACTGGAAAGACCATCTGCTGGCCATGGACCACTTGAAGGAAGGCATTGGCTTGCGAGGTTACGCGCAGAAAAATCCCTTGAATGAGTACAAGCGTGAAGCATTTGAAATGTTTGTCGACATGACGGACCGCGTCAAGAATGACGTGGTTGAATATCTATTTAAGGTTGAATTAGCCAACGCCGAGAATGTGCCGGTCGCTCACCCGCGGCCCCATGTCCCTCGAAACGTGGAACATCGTGGCGCACTGCGTGACGGTGGCGAAACCGCCGTAGCAAAAACCGTGCGGCGCCAAGGAGAAAAGGTGGGAAGGAATTCCGCCTGTCCGTGCGGCAGTGGAAAGAAGTACAAAAGGTGCTGCGGCAGTTGAGCTTGGTCCCGCTTCTTATTCTTATTTGTTGTTGATCACGTACACCACTTTCCACAGATCGATTTTGTTCAGCGAATACATTTGTTGGACGCTCAACCCCGCATAGTGCACCAGATACTCCAAAGCAAGGTCGGAACGCCAACCGATTTTTTTGCACAGTGGGGACAACCATTTTTCGACCTGCGCAATCAGTTTATTCTGGCTTTGGAAATGGTTGATGATCACGATCTTCCCGTCGGGCTTGCTCACCCGTTTGATTTCCGCGATGACCTGTATCGGGTCGGGAACCACGCTGATCACAAAAGCAGCGATGACAACGTCAAAGGCATTATCCGCGAACGCCAATTGTCCGGCATCCATCTCCAGCAGCGTGACTTGATCCAAATCCTCCTGCCGCACCTTTTTCTGAGCTTCTCGCAACATACTGTTGGAGAGGTCGACCCCGGTAACCTGCACGTGCCGAGGATACAGAGGCAGCGACAGTCCGGTGCCAACACCCAGGTCCAGCACGCGCTGCCCTTCCTGCAGAGATAACGACCGGATGACGTGCTGCTGGCGTGGGTAAAACCAACGCTTGAAGATGAAGTCGTATATTCGCGAATAGGACGAGTAGATTTTCTTGATGCTGGACATTTCCATTCCCTGTTCCGTATAGTCCACTAAACTCATCCCTTCCTTAACGAGTGATCAAAGACAACAACGTTGCTGGGTCTGCGTCTTGCACTTCTCCCCTGATGCCCTCCGGAGCCGTCGTGTCCAACTGGTTCGGCAATGCCTTCAAGTCAAGTAATGGGCACCCTTGCAGGCATGCTACTTGATGTTATGAAGTGATGTTACGGCAGCCTTGGAGGAGTTGGAGTTCGTCAAGGGCATGACGCGCGGCCTTGAAATAGAGCCGTGTCGGAGGGCAACGTGATTGAGCCCATGGGTCACGCTGAGCCATGCCAAACGGCACGCGGTAAAAATCGTCTAGCGCCGCATGGCTCTTGAGCGTCTTGTAATAGGTCTCCACGCTCCGCCGTTTCTGGTAGATTGTGACGATGCCTTCTCCGTCACTCTCGAGGTCGCTGCAAGCCAGATACAATACCCGTAGAAGTAAGTTCATAACTTAGTTTGTGATCAGGTCTCCTTTCAGCATGTAATCAATTACTGAAAGGAGTCTGATATGAATCGCCATCAGAGTGAACTAAGTGATGAGCAGGGGGAAAATGTCTCCCTTCCTGCCCGAATCCCAAGCCTCGCCTTGGGGGGACCCAAACCGGTCCCCAATCGTCGCGGTTTCGAGGGCATCTTGTGGGTCCTTCGCAGTAACGCGCGCTGCAAAGACCTGCCCGCCTCCTATCTCTCGCCCAGCACCTGTTGGCGGCCGTCCGCGCAGCTGGGAAGAGCAACAGGTCTGGCTGACGGCATGGCGCGCCTTGCTCGGACACCTCGATCGCCGAGGCCAACTGGGATTGGGCCGAAGCCTTTGCCGACGGCAGCTTTGCCCCGGCCAAAAAAGGGGGCCTTGTGTCGGCGCCGCCAAGAAGGGCTAGGGTGCGAAAGGGTACGCAGTGGAGGGTGGTGGCGGACGGCCAAGGAGTTCCTTTGGGAAACCTCCTGGAATCGGCGTCCCCGGCTGAGGTGACCTTGATCGAGCGCACCCTGGCGCGGATAGCGGTGCCACGCCGGGGGCGGAGTCGGACGAGGCAGAAGCCCGAATGCCTCATTGATGACAAGGCGGCCGACGCCCTTCGCAAGCGTCTGCGGGCTCGGGGCATTGATTTGTCCGCATCGCAGAAATCGCAAGCGAGCATCCTTGCAGGACGGACGCAAGCTCGCCGTTACCAACGTCGTTGGAAAGTTGAACGACCATGCTTGGTGGTGCGGGACTATCCTGTTGAGCTCTATCGCGGTTTCTTTCCTATCGCGTGTATGCTGATAACGCTGAACAAGCTTCTCAATGGCTTCTAACTCATTTGCTTGCGACTATTCTCAGATAGTTGTGAAACCGCCTCTAGTGTTACCGTCTTTGTTTGTAAAGACTTGGCGGACGAGAAACCGCAAAGCCCAGTCCCCTCAAAGTAGCCGCGCACCATGGATTTGACGAGTTGCCAGAGGGTTTTGGAGTCAAAGCATTGTGGGATAGGAAGCGGGTCATCCTGGTCATGCTGCGGTAGATGTCTACGAGTTCGCTGTTCATGGTCTCTCTTCCAGCTTTATGACTCAAACAATACGTAACATCACTATATGAATAACAGGGCATTCATGTACAACTTGAAATCAACCGCTTTCAAAGAAGCACGTCAGGAGGGACGCAGGAGATCATCCATGCTATAAAGGCCAGGGCTCTGCCGGACAATCCACCCCGCAGCCCGCACCGCGCCACGGGCAAACGTATCCCGACTCTGAGAACGGTGTGTCAACTCAATTCGCTCGCCAATACCGCCGAATAATACCGTGTGTTCGCCAACAATGTCCCCGGCCCGCACGGCCTGAATGCCAATCGCTGAATCAGGTCGCTGCCCCATCCTGCCCTGCCGTCCGTACACTACCACATCGTCCAAGTTTGTGCCAAGTTCCTCGGTCACGATGGACGCCATCCGAAGCGCCGTACCACTGGGCGCGTCAACTTTCGTTCGATGGTGGGCTTCGAGAATCTCGATGTCGTAATCAGGCCCCAGCAGGACCACCAGTTGTCGTAGAGCCTGATACATCGCGTGCACGCCAACGCTCATGTTGGGAGCAAGAAAACAGGGGACCCTTCGGCTCAGTTGCTGTATCTCATCGTGTTGAACAGCCGTAAAACCTGTCGTACCAATGACCATGGCCTTACCAAGGTCGCTCGCCATTTTCAGATAGACCACCCCTGCTTCCGGCACCGAAAAATCAATTGCCACGTCCGCCTGAGCCAATGCCGACGCGGCATCGTCCGTGACCTGTACACCGACAGCACCGCCCCCTACAACTTCCCCAACATCACGGCCCACGGCCGGATGTTGGGGGCGTGTCACAGCGCCAGCGAGAGCGAACTGCGCGTCAGCTTGCGTCATGGCGATCACCCGCCGCCCCATCCTTCCGGCTGCTCCTGTGACAACGACCCGTATCAACGATTCATCCTCCTATGTGTTCCCGTTGACACCCTTCGCCCGTCGACCATTCCATCATGCTTTCCAGCTAACAACCAGTTGGGCAGTGTCCTGTTTAAGCGGCATCGGGGGCTTCTTGCGCCCACAGCCGGTGGTCATTGTGAGTACGAGCAGGCTGAACCACACGGCACCACAAATCCATAAGACCCGCCATTTGCCGCCTAGTTTCGCGATCACCCGACATTCTCCGATGCCTTGCGCTCACATCTCATCATACGTATCCCGCACCAACACTTCCCGCGGCTTTACGCCATCCGCCGGACCCACGACCCCTTCTTTCTCCATCACCTCGATCATGCGCGCCGCACGGTTGTAACCAACCCGCAAGCGCCGCTGCAGCATGGAAATGGACGCCTGTCCGGTACGCGCCACAAGCGCAACGGCCTCGTCGTATTTTTCGTCGTATTCGCTGTCCTCGTCATCCGTCCGCTCGTTGATGGGCTCCAGAAAGCTATCGTTGTAGTTCGGCTGTTCTATCGCCTTCCACGCCTCCACCAAGCGCGTGATCTCCTCCTCCGACACGTACGCACCATGTACGCGCTGCGGCTTGGACGTCCCCGGCGCGAGGAAGAGCATGTCGCCCCGCCCCAAAAGCGTTTCCGCGCCATTGGCGTCAAGGATCGTACGAGAGTCGATTTTGGACGTGACCTGGAACGACAGGCGGGCGGGAAAATTGGCTTTGATGACGCCCGTCAGCACGTCGACCGATGGGCGTTGCGTGGCAACAATGAGGTGAATACCCGCAGCCCGTGCCATCTGGGCGATGCGCATGAGCGAGTCCTCAACCTCACGTGACGAAACCATCATCAGGTCGGAGAGCTCGTCAACCACTACAACAAGATAGGGCAACGGCTCGGCCGTTGCCGCTTGGTTCTCGGCGTCCGCCCCATTGCTCTCGCTACGGACCCGTTCATCCCTGATCCTCTGATTATATTGCGCGATGCTGCGGACACCCTTGGAAGCCAGAAGCTGGTAGCGCCTTTCCATCTCCGCGACCACACGCCGTAGCGCCACGGCGGCCTTCTTGGAATCGGTGACAACCGGTACGAGCAGATGCGGAATACCGTCGTAAATCGAAAATTCCAACATTTTGGGATCAATCATGATCAGTTTGACCTCGGCCGGCGTCACCCGAAACAGCAGACTGCAAATCACGCTGTTGAGTCCGACACTCTTGCCGGAACCGGTGGCCCCTGCGACCAGTAGATGGGGAATAAGCGCAAGGTCTGTGATGACCGGCTGACCCAGAATGTCTTTACCCAAAACAATGTTCAGCTTTGACGATGAGCCTTGAAACTCCTCGGTATCCACCAGACTCCGCAACGCTATCGTTTCCCGCCGTATATTGGGAACCTCGATGCCCACCACAGCTTTGCCGGGAACCGGTGCCACGATCCGCACACTGAGAGCCCTCATCACGAGAGCCAAATCGTCCTGTAAATTGGCAATTTTATTGACCTTGACGCCGGCAGCGGGAGCAAACTCGTACATCGTAATCACCGGGCCCGGTGAAACTTGGACGACTTCTCCCTCAACGCCAAATTCCCGCAGCTTTTGTTCGAGGAAGCGCGCCTGTTCCATGAGTTCCTCTTCGCTTTGACCCTCCTCGGTATTTAACGGGGCTTCTAACAAATCCAGTGAGGGCAGTTGGGGCTGCTGAGACGGCGCCACGTGCTTGACAGGAAGCGGTTGTAATATGGAGACCTGCGGCGCGGGTGCTTCTGAAGAAGCCGCTTGCTCCTCAAGCGGCTCAGCGACGCTGCCTTCGGGCATAGACCGTTCGGCAAGACTCACTTCCTCCCGGTCGATTTCTTCGAGAACCGTTTCGCGTGGAAGGGCCTCGACGATCCGCGGAGGTTCCGTCGCTCGCCTAGCACGAAACGACGGCCGTTTGGCGGCTTGCGATGTACGGGTTTCCAAAGTGGGCAACTCGTCAGTGCTCGGGCCAACAACGTTATCTTCAGTCACATGCGGTTCGACTAGAGGCACTTCCTCCCCATCGTTTTCTTCAGAGGCCCCTTTGCGTGCGGACTTTTGAATGCTCCGCTGAAGTTCCATTATGTACTTTGCACGAAACGACGGCAATATGGGGATTTTCGATGGACGATGTTCGGAAGAAGCCGCCGGTTTCCTGCCCTGTTCAGCAGTGCTGTTTTTGGACGCCGACGGCTCGACGCGGGGCGTTTCCTCCGGGTCACTTTTCTCAGAAATCGTTGCGCGTGTGAGCACTTGGTGGGGCTGCTGAGACTTCCTCGCACGCTGCGAAAGGAACGATGGTGGCTTGGGAACTTTTAATGGGCGGCTTTCCGCAGGAGTCGCCTGCTCCAAATTCGGGTCAGCGACGCTGGTTTTTGTGGCAAGCCGTCTAACGCGAGGCATTGTCATCCGGTTACTTTCTTCAGAAATCGTTTCGTCAGTAGATACACTTCGGTCATCGTCGTCTTGGAAGGCAGAAGAATAGGCTCTCAGGTCCAAATCCTCATCGAACAGGAACGAATCGTCAGACTCACGATGCTCTTTCGTCAATCTGACAAGGGCAAGCACATGCTTGACTCCCTTGAGCAAAGACAACCGCGCGCAACTCAACAGAACACACAGCACAGACAATCCTGCCACGGCATAAGTGCCCGGCAACTCGAGATAGGGGACTAGAAATTCGGCCAGCCATTGACCACTCGCCCCACCCGCCAACAATCCGGCTTCGAAAAAAGGGTCGTCAATCCAATACAAATGCGCCAGCATGCTGACAGCCACAATCAGCAGCAGGCCACGCCATGCTGCCCCTACAATAGGTCTCATGCGGGCACGCATCAGACAGATCGCCCCCAATGCCGTGCAGACAATGAAGACAAACACCGTGCTCCCGAACAACTGCAATCCCCAATCGGCAAGAAAAGCACCAACTCGCCCGCCAAGATTCTCGACGTCAATCACCTTCTGGCTCGTGTAGTGATTCCAGGCCGGATCGTTCAGCGAATAAGAGCCGACGCTCAGCAGGACAAAGATCATGCTTACCAGGATGAGAAAACCCATCAACTGACTCATCCGTCTGGTCATAACAAGCATATACTTGATGCTCCTCGCCATAGGAACCAATAACAACTATCACGTGACTTGAACATAACATATTTCCAACCATTCCACCTCGTCTTTCTTTGACTTGATCTTTTGGACAAGCTAGTATGCTAAGGATAGAGAATGAGGTGGTTTAGTGTTTGGATTATCGTACACTTATTATGTGCAAGATGCGTTGTAACTGTGTCTTTAATTCTCCTGGAGAAAACGTTATGAAACGACGCAGCCTCGTTTTTTTGATAAGCCTATTGATGATCAGCTTTGGCAATCTCGGACACGCCGCCGACGCAGTCGAAATGAAGGTGAGAGGCGTCACCATGGACCCCGAGAGGCATTCCCCTATCGTCATTCTCGAGGACAGTCAGGGGCGCGAGGCATTTCCCATTTGGATCGGCCTACCCGAGGCGCGTGCCATTGCCGTGGAACTTGAGGGGGTAGAAACGCCCCGGCCGCTGACCCACGCACTCCTCGACAATATACTAGTCAATTTGAAAATTGGCGTACGACGCATCTTCATCAATGACCTTCGCAACAATACCTATTTCGCCAAGATTGACTTGCAACGCGGTTCCGAAACAATAACCATTGATGCGCGCCCCAGCGACGCCATCGCACTCGCCATCCGTACAAATGCGCCAATATTCGTCGCCCGCAAGGTGTTGGATGCCACGCGTACCGTCATCCTCGCCGGACCGGAGACGCAGGAGCATTCCGCCAAGATGTGCGGCATTTTTGTTCAGAACCTCACCCCGCAACTCGCCCGCATTTTCAACCTGACCACGACGGACGGGGTTTTGGTGGCCTCCGCTGATCCAGAGCGCCATGCCGAGGGTCAGGACGTGCGCCGTGGAGACGTGATTACGGAGGCGGATGGAACGAAGATCAACACCGTTCAGGACTTTCAAAGCCTCTGCCAGAACAAGGGGGCGGGTGAGGAAGTCGTTTTGCATGTAACCAGAGACCAGCGACCCGTCGAACTGAAATTGTCCCTGTCATCTCTCGACTAGGGCCTGTGGCATTCTACGGATCACTGGCTGTAATTGCGGAGAATCCAACCCCAATCAACAACAGCCATGATGAAGGGACGTATGCCACGAAGGATCATCAGACCCCGGACAATCCGCAAGAGACAATCGGGTGTCCCTCGGAGCCGGCCTGTGGATGGCCCGTACCGGACCCCCAGGGCGCGACTTGCCCGAAGAGTTCGGGCTGTGGAACGAGGCATGCCGACGCTTCCGATGATGGGCGTTGAAAGGCGTTTTCGAGTGGGTTTTCAAGGAATTGTCGGCGCATGCCGATTGAGAGTACGTGCTTGGCGACGGCGCCATCGTGCGGTTCCATCAACATGGGGCCGGAGCGGGGGACCCGCAGCCAAGCGATCGGGTCGCTCGCAGGGGGCAAGACCCAGATCAGCGCGAGGGGCGACGCCTTGGGCAACTTGGTGAAGTTCGTGCTGCTGCTGGGCCAGTGTCACGATCTGATCGGTGCGCCGCCGCTGCTCGCAGACGTCGAATTCGAGGCGCTGATAGCGGCCAAAGCCTGCGACCGCAACGAGTTGCGCGCCCAGTTTCAAGCTCGTGGCGCTACGGTGATGATTCCTCCCAAGTCGAATCGTGTCGAGGTGATCGAGGCGGTGAGTTTCTCGCTTGGCACTTGCCTAATAAATGTCCACAGGCCCTAGGAGTGTAGCGCATGCGGCCTTTCAGCGAATGCACCCTTTATCTCATAACCGATCGCACCCTGTCTCGCGGTCGCTCCACCGTTGACGTCGTCCGGGCAGCCTTGGCAGGCGGTGTGGATGTCGTCCAACTCCGCGACAAGGAAGCCGGGGCAGCTGCGATAGTTGAGGAAGGCTTGCGCGTGCATGAACTGACGGCGCGTTACCGGGTACCGCTGATCGTCAACGATCGCGTCGACATTGCTTTGGCTATCGAAGCGGAGGGCGCTCACGTAGGACAGACGGACCTGCCGACCCACATGGCCAGAGAGCTACTGCCGGCACCGAGTCTACTTGGTGTCTCCACGTCTTCGGTCGACATGGCATACCGCGCTCAGCAACAGCAGGCCGATTACGTAGGATTCGGCCCCGTCTATCAGACAGCCACGAAAGAGACGGTAGCCTCGCCCCGCGGCACCGAGATGACGCACGACACCCTCGAAGCAATTGACATCCCGCTCGTCGCTTTGGGAGGAATTTCCGATCACAACATATCGGAGGTCGTCGCGGCCGGCGTTGACCATGTGGCGGTCTGCTCCGCAATCGTGGGCGCTAAGGACGTCGAACGAGCCGCCGCCACCCTCAAAGAGATGATGCTGCAGGCTCAGGCGAACCGGCGCGCTTGGTAACGGCCGCTCAGCCGAGTTACGAAGCAGCGACATGATGATCTCGCGGTCGCAGCAGATACAGTCCGACCACGATCATCACGAGGCTCACCACATGCGGTAAGCGCAGGGGACCCAGATAAAGATCGTCGGCCCGAAAGAGGGACGTGAACGACCGCACGCAGGCGTAGTAAATGAGATACACCCCCGCCAACCCGCCCGCAGGTAGTCGGGACTTGCGCAGACTCCACAGCAGCACGAAACCAGCCAGATTCAAAACCAACTCGTACAGCATGACCGGATGCAGCGGCACTTGGCCGAACTCCCGCCCGGCAATGCTCGAAGGCGGAAACACCACGCCCATCCATTCCGGGAAATGCTGCAGCCAGTCCGGCAATTGCGGCGAACGCAACGGGTAGCCATGCGCGTCACCATTCATGAAATTTCCGAAGCGGCCCAGGGCATGCCCCAAAATCAACGCCGGAACGGCCATGTCCCACAGCGTTCGCACGGAGATACCGCTTGAACGAGCGTATAGCCACAAGCCGATCATGCCACCGATAAGGCCGCCGTGGATCGCCATACCGCCTTCCCAAATGGCGAATATCTTCAACGGGTTGGCACTGTAATGGCTCCACTTGAAAATCACGTAATACAGACGCCCGCCCAGGAACCCCGCCACAAAGGCATAAAAGGCCGCATCCACGATGCGCTCCGGTGGCAGGCCGCGCCGCTTGGCCTCCAGACGCAGCAAGACGATGCCCACCAACAGCGCAACCACGTACATGAGGCCATAATACCGCACCACAAACGGCCCTATGCGAAACACCTCCGGGTACACATCAATCTCCAGGTTTCGGTGCTACGAATGCTCCCAAGAACTCACAGGTATCACAAGCCGCACGCCTTTGTCTGTGAGTCCATCCCAATGCGTAGCGCGTTGACGACCTCCGCCACCACAGTGTTTTCGTCCACGCGGATAAGATTGTACCAGGACAAGTCCGGCAATTTGGAAAACCACGTCAACTGCCGTTTGGCAAAACGCCGCGTCGCCTGTTTGATGACATCGACGGTTTCCTGCCATCCGGCTCGACCCGCCAAATAGCCCAGTAATTCCCGATAACCAAGACTATTCATCGCTACACAGGTCTCTGTGTAACCGCACGCCACCAGCCCCTCGACTTCCGCCAGCCAACCCGCCGCAAGCATAGCATCCGTACGTTCCCCGATCCGGGCATAGAGTTCAGTTCGATCGCGCGTCAAGGCAATTCCCACATACGGGTACAACGGCTCGCGCACCTGGTGGCGGGAACAGTGCTCGGAAAACGGCACACCGGTCAGATACGTCACTTCCAGGGCCCTCACAACACGCACACGGTCATGCACATGGCAGGCTGCCGCCGCGGTTGGGTCAGCCCGCTGCAACAGGGCGTGCAACGCGGTATTCCCATGACGGTCGGCATAGGCACGTAACTCAGCCCGCAAGGTCGCATGCGCCGGTGGAACCGGCATGAGGCCGTAAAGCAGCGTCTGCAGGTACAGCCCGCTGCCCGCGACAATCACTGCTCGCCGGCCGCGTCGCCTGATGTCTTCAAGGGCTTGACGTGCAAGGTCGGCGCACTGAACCGCAGTGCCCGGTTGGTCCGGCAGGAGCACATCGAGTAAATGATGAGGCACTGCAGCTTGTTCGGAGGGGGTGGGTTTCGCGGTGCCGATGTCCATGTGGCGGTACATCTGTCGCGAATCGACATTGACGATCTCGGCATGGATTGCCTGGGCGAGGTGTAAAGAAAGGACAGTCTTTCCTACCGCAGTGGGACCGACTATGACGACCAACGGGTCGACCATCTGATGACCATTCCTGCAGAAAAGCATCCACTCACCCAACGCATGCGGCCTTCAGTCTGTATGAATCGGGCAACGGATTTTGAAACAGTGGTGCGAAAAATGGCAGGAGACACATAAAACTAACGGTCTACGACTTCCCGAAGTTCCTTCCCGGCCTTAAAGAAGGGCACCTTCTTGGAGGGGATTTGGACCGTATCGCCAGTTTTGGGATTGCGCCCTTCGCGTGCATTGCGGCTTCGGGTTCGGAAACTGCCAAAGCCTCGCAACTCGACCTTGTCACCCTCTTTCAAGGCATCGGTAATACACGTGAACAAAATGTTGACGATGGCTTCGGTCTGCTTCTTGGTAAGGTGGATTTTGTCGGCAACTCTCCCAGCAAGTTCTGCTTTTGTCATGTATCCAATCTCACCTAAGGAAAATGCTCAAATCGGAGGGACTTTGATCACTGCGTCGGTCTACGCCTTACCATCGCCACACCTCGCTACGGGGAAAAAGAACCCCCTTTTGACCCAGCGCAAGGCGTTAGGTCTGACCGTGTTTTTCCTTTGTCGGCCTTGTCCGGGTCGGGTTTGGGATTGTGTGGTACGAGGTCTTCACTGCGGCCAGAAAGATTCCGTTCTTATTCTTCCTGTTCCTGCTTATGCTCTTGTTCTCTGATGGCATCCGCCAAGGCCGATTGCAGACCCGACATTGACTCCGACATGGCATCATCCGTTGCCGAGCCTTCGGCGGGTAGATTCTCGTCGTCCGGCTCTTCTTGACGCTCAACTTCCTCCGTCATGGCACGAATGCTGAGACCAATTTTTCGCGTTGCCACTTCGATTTTGATGATCTTGGTGTCGAGTTCTTGCCCCACCGAGACGACTTCCTCGGGATCGGTGACTTTGCCTTGGCCGAGCTCGGAAAGATGAATAAGGCCCTCCACACCGTCTTCGAGTTCCGCGAACGCCCCGAAGTTGGTTATCTTGACGATATTCACCCGTACTTCCTGTCCAACCTGATACTTCGTTTCAACAAGCGTCCAGGGGTCGGGTTCCATCTGCTTAAGACCGAGCGACAAACGCTCATTATCTTTGTCAACATTAAGCACCACGGCACAAACGCGCTGACCCTTCTTGAGGATTTCAGACGGGTGCTTGACCCGCTGCGTCCACGACATATCGGAGATGTGAATCAGGCCGTCGATTCCCTCTTCCAAGGCGATGAACGCTCCGAAATCCGTCAGGTTCCGCACCTTGCCCTCAATCTCGCTGCCCACGGGATAACGCTCGTCAACCGTCGTCCACGGATTCGGCTCGATCTGCTTCATTCCCAGAGAGATGCGTTTCCTTTCCTTGTCTACACTCAGCACGACGGCCTCAATGGTATCGCCGATATTGACGATCTTTGAGGGGTGCCGGGTGCGCCGTGCCCACGACATCTGCGAGACGTGCACAAGTCCTTCTATCCCCTCTTCCAACTCAATGAAAGCACCGTAATCGGTAATGCTGACGACCTTGCCGGACACCCTGGACTCCTCGGGATATTTTTCGGCAACGTTGGTCCAAGGATCGGGTGTCGTCTGTTTGAGACCAAGCGATACGCGCTCGTGCTCTTGGTCGAATTTCAGGACCATGACGGTCACGTTGTCGCCAATGGCAAACAGTTCGGAGGGATGACTGACGCGCCCCCAGGACATGTCGGTGATATGGAGCAATCCGTCGATGCCGCCAAGGTCGATAAAGGCACCGTACTCGGTGATGTTCTTGACCACGCCTTCAACCGTCTGACCCTCGGCCAATGAGGCCAACGTTTTCTCCTTGGCTTGCTGCCGCTCCTCCTCAAGCAGGACGCGGCGCGACAGGACGATGTTACCACGGCGTTTGTTCAGCTTGATGATGCGCATCTGCAGCTTTTCGCCAATGAGCTTGTCGAGGTTGCGAACGGGTCGCAGGTCGATCTGCGATCCGGGAAGAAACGCCTTGAGACCGATGTCAATCGTCAGTCCGCCCTTGATGCGCGCGATAACCACGCCTTCGACAACTTCGTCTCGGTCGTACCGCTGGCTGATCTCGTCCCAGACTTTGATGCGGTTCGCCTTCTCCTTGGAGAGGACGACCTGCCCCTCACTGTCTTCCTTCTCTTCAAGCAGAACGTCCACTTCCTCGCCAACCTGAAGCTGGCTTCCATGGCCGGGGAATTCGTCCAGATCGATTGTACCTTCGGACTTGTAGCCGACATCTACCAGCACGGTGTCCCGTCCGATATGCACCACGCGTCCACGGACAATCTCGCCTTCCTGGATGTGTTTGAGACTTTCTTCATAGAGCCTTTCCAGTTCTTCGCTGCTGCTGACGTCTTCAACAACGGCTGCCTCATCAGCCTCTGGCACAGGTGCCGGTTCTTGCGCATCCTGTCCCACCGCCTCTGGTGCTCCCTGCTCTATGGCCTCAACTTGCCCCGGTTTGTCAGTCATGGGAATTCCAGCCTCCTGATTAACTACGGGTTGCAACGCTGAGACGACATGACCTTGCCACACTCAAGGCCAAGGCGCGCAGGCAGGCTCAACCGTTACCCCGCAGGATGTTGTGTTGCGTCCCTGATACCATAGTCTGCACGACATCGTCAATAGAGAAATCCGCTGTATCAATAACGTGCGCGTCCGCCGCCGGAACCAGCGGCGCAAGGGTGCGAGTGCGGTCCTGCTCATCGCGTTCGGCAATGGCCTGCCTGACCTCTTCGAGCGTGTCGCCGTGGCCTGCTTGGCGCATTTCCTGCCACCGCCGCCACGCTCTGACATCAAGCGAGGCGTCAAGGAAAAACTTGACGTCGGCATCCGGGAACACGACCGTGCCAATGTCTCTACCTTCCATAACCAAATTCCCCTGGCACCGCAGGCGGCGCAACTGCGCCGTGACCGTTTGGCGCACCACCGGCAGTGTAGCAACCGCCGAGGCAGCTTTGCCCACGGCCTCCCCGGCCAACTCCTCTGATATTTCTCGTCCGTGCACGCAAACGGCGGATTGACCGGGACGAAGCGCGATGTCGATCGCGGTTTCTGCCACAAGCGCAGCGATGCGGTTGCCGTCTCGCGGGGACACGTCGTGCAACTCAACGAGCCAGCCGACGGCGCGATACATGGCCCCCGATTGGGCGAAGTGGAAACCGAGCGTCCGGGCCAACCTTTCAGCAGCCACACTCTTGCCCACCCCAGAGGGGCCGTCGATGGCCACGACTATCGGTTCAGAGGACTCGCCCGCCATCAGACGCCTTTCGCACATTAGGTTGGAGGAGGGAGAATTACAAAAGGGCATCTCTAATCATACTCATCTCCCACTTGGTTTGGAATCACAGAGACACGTTTACCAAAACGCCGAAGGAGTTGAACATGGGTCAGATGGGCTTTTTCGGTGTCGAAAATCGCTACGCCATGACGGTTACAAGAACCCCGTCACCATCGACCGTCGGCACAAGCTGATACGGCGCTACCGGGTGACGAACGCGACGGTGCACGACAACCAGGTCATTGAGGACCTGCTGACGCCGGACAACACGGCAAGCAGTGTGTGGGCGGACAGCGCCTAGCGGTCGAAAGCCATTGAAGCAACGGTGAAGGCCAAGGGTTTAACAAGTCGGATTCATCGCAAGGGCTGTCGCAACCATCTTCTGGATTGGGAGAAAGGGGGCAACCAGAGTCGTCCCCAGTTTCGGGCATGGGTGGAACACGTCTTCGAGGCGCAACGAAACGACATGGGCGGGACGTTGGTTCGCAGCATCGGGCTTGTACGGGCGACGGCGTGGCCAGGTCTCAAGAATCTCGCCTGCAACATGCGTCGCCTGGTCCACTTGCAACGTCTGGCGATGGTGGATTCACAGTAAAGGGGGCAGCGGGGTGAGTGCCGGATACCCTCTTTGAAAACGCCATGGCCACTGTCGAGACGCGACATCACCGCGCAAACCGCCGTTCATTCTCTGTTGCCATGACGCGGCAGCGCCATCCACGCCGGCTTTATCCGCCAGCGAGTCGTTCTTTCGAGGCGCCCTGTAATCAGTAGAGGAACACCGGGGTGCGGTACGTCTTGTTGCCGCTTTTGCACGATGGTACGCTGCTTCTACCTTTCGCGCCGAAACGGAAGACACTCCCGCCGAAATCCATTACCGACTATGAGACAACACGAATGACCGAAATTGTTCTCCCGACAGTGGAGATATTGAGCAAGCCCGATTGTCATCTCTGCCACGAAGCGAAAGTACTCCTGCAAGAGCTTCAGGCCAGCCACCCGTTCTCTCTGCGCGAGGTGGATATCACGACACGGACAGACCTGCTGGAACTCTACCGGGAGGAGATTCCCGTCGTCTTCATCAATGGCCGTAAAGCCTTCAAGTATCGCGTTGATCCGAAGCAGTTCAGCCGCGCGCTGCGCCGGGCTCGGCCGCGACGTTGGCACCTGTCTTGGACACGGGAATCATGACCCGCAGGATGGCTCTATCGGGCGTGGAGGTATCGTGCCTGCTGCACGTCGCAGGCAATCTGTGCGGCCAGTTCATCGACCGAGGCGAACTTTCTCTCGTCCCGGATGCGTGCCACAAAAGCCACACCTAGTCGGACGCCGTACAAGTCGCCCTCGAAGTCAAGCAGATGCACCTCCACGCTGAGGGATTCGTTGCCAAACGTCGGGTTGCGCCCCACGTTCGCAACGCCGGGATATTGGCGGCCCTCCCACTCTACGCGCACGGCATACACGCCTTCACGGGGCACGATCTCGTGGTCTACGCGGACGTTTGCGGTGGGGAAGCCGAGTTTGGTGCCGCGGCGGAAACCCTCAACGACCCAACCGGACAGGGCATAATCCCGGCCGAGTAGATGGGCGGCCTCTTCGACCTGGCCTTTTTGCAGCAAGGCGCGAATCGTGGAGCTACTCACCACCGTGTCCCCCAGCTTGACCGCCGGGATGACCGTGACCTCGTAACCATGCGCCGCGGCCTGTTGCTGGAGCAGTGACACATTGCCGGCCCGACAATGGCCGAAGCGAAAATCGTATCCCACCACAAGCTCGTGAACACCGATGCATTCCTGCAGCACGTCACGGATAAAGGCAAGGGGTTTCTGACGGGCGAATTGTTCCGTAAAGGGAATCCACAGACCCACCCTGACGCCCAAGGCGCCAATCAGGCTGCGCTTCTGGGCGTTGGTGGTAAGAACCAGCGGCGCCCTCTCAGGGGCAAGCACTTTTAACGGATGACAAGCGAACGTGAACACCATGGGGGTGCCGCCAATCTCGTCCGCCCGGCTCACCACATGCCTGAAAATGTTCTGGTGCCCGAGGTGCACACCGTCGAAATTGCCGAGAGCGAGAACGGGTTTGGGGTATGAAGTGGGCTCGATAGCAGCAAGGCTCTCGTGGATCCGCATTGAGGTGTTCCGCTGGTTTCTAATGTGCGTGAAGGTGGGTCGTAATCAACTTGTGATGTGGGAAACTATACCATATCTCGCTTTCTCGCCTCCCCTGATGGATACTGGTAGCAAGGGCAGAATACGCTTGACATAACCCTTTATCCTCTGCAAAACTCGTAACTTCTGCTGGTTTGGATGCTAAGGCACACCTTTACGACTGTCACACCACCTGTCACCAATTCAACCAACAGTCATCCGAACATCTGTCGGCGTGACCACCCGGCTTTGCTTTGGCTAAGGAAGAAGTTGCGCATCGGCCTGCACAAACGGGTTGTTGCCGATGTGCCTACGGGCGAGAGCGGCAACGACGAAAGGGGGTTAATGAGCATGCAACGCGGTAGTCGCATGCACACATTGGGATCGATATTCGCTGCTGTCCGGCCAGTGCTGGCGTTGATAGTCGTTGTCTGTTTGAGCTACGCCGGGTGGACCGCCTCGCCGGCGCAGGCACAGCAACGCGAGATGGAATTGTCCCTGCGCGAGGCTACGGCCTTTGCCCTGCAAGGCAATCTGAACATTCAAATCGCCGGCCTGGAGCCCCGCATCCGGCAGGCGCAGGTCGCCACCGAGGAAGGGATATTCGATATCCAGTTGCACGCTTCGGCCAACGCGTCAGACTCCCGCCTGCTTTCCACCTCGCCCTTCTTCCAGGAATTCATCAACGATTCCGTTGCTCAGGACAACACGCAGGAACAGGCGATCCGTTTAGGGTTGTCGCGCCTCAATCGCTGGGGTGGCACGTACGGCGTGGAACTTTCGGAGGCGCACGTGGACTCCACCCGGCGCGTGCCTTTTCCTCCCGACACGCCCCCAGACCAGCAGCCGCCGCTGCGCAATGCCTTCAACACCGCGGAGCTACAGGTCAAAGTCACCCAGCCCTTGTTGAAGAACTTCGGCTCACAGGTCACCAACAATCGCATTGTCATCGCACAAAACAACCTGTCCATGTCCCAGGAAAATTTCCGCCAGCAAATTACCGACGTAACCGCTCAGGTCCAGGAGGCCTACTGGGACCTTGTGTTTCGCCGTCAGGATCTGGAAGTACGACGCCAACAACGGGACTTGGCGGAGCAGCTCCTGGATCAGATTCGCAAGCAGGTAGCCGTTGGCACGCTGGCGCCCATCGAGGTGCTGCAGGCCGAAACGGAAATTGCCCGCGTCGAAGAACGCATTCTCGTTGCCGAGAACACGCTGCGGGCGACGGAAGACCGACTCAAGCGCATCATGAACTTTAGCCTGCTCGGCGAGTACGCGGACGCCGTGCTGTTGCCCGTTGACACCCCGTCCTACGATGCCCGCACAATCAACCAGGAAGAACAGATTCGCCAAGCCCTGGAGCAACGCGTCGACCTCATGCAGGCGAAGCTGATGCTGGAAAATCAACGCGTCACGCTTATCTTCAGCGAGAATCAAGCCCTGCCCACCCTCGACGTGGAAACGAGTCTGCGCGTCAACGGTATCAGCAAGAACTTCGATGACCACCTCGACACGTTTGATCCGGGTAAGCGGTATCGCTGGGACATCAGCCTGCAATTCAGCCGGCCATTGGGCAACCGACAGGCCAAGAATCGCATCACGCAATCCCGCCTAGCCATCCGCCAGCAGATGCTGCGCATTCAGGATATGGAAGAGGAAATCATCCGACAGGTCCGCGCCGCCGTGCGGGACGTGATGACCCATGCCCAGCGGGTGCGGGCCTCGCGCGTGTCGAGCCAGCTGGCGCAGAAGCAGCTCGAGGCTGAGAAGAAGAAGTTGCAAGTCGGCCTGTCAACCGTGTTCACGGTGCTGGATTTCCAGGAGGATCTGAGCGTCGAGCGCTCGAAGGAAATCAATGCCCTGACCGACTACCTGCAAGCCCTCGTCCGTCTCGAAGCGGTCAAGAACACACTCCTGAGTTCCTATAACATCACCCTGCAGCCGGACGGCCCGCGCTTGCAGTGACGCCGCGCGGCCAGGTAAAGGGGCATCATGCGGATACTGGGTCTGGACGTTGGCGACCGTCGCATCGGCGTTGCGATAAGCGATGAGCTGGCTCTCTTCGCTCAGGGCCTGTTCGTGCTCGAACGGCGTAGCCTCGCTGTCGACACAGCCGCTTTGCGGGGGGTGATGAGCGAATACGACGTCACCCGGATTGTCGTAGGCATGCCTCGGAACATGAACGGCTCGTACGGCCCGCAAGCAGACAAAACGACGGCATTCATCGACCGCCTCGAACAGTCCTGCAACCTGCCCTGTATCGCCTGGGATGAACGCCTCACCACACAGCAGGCCGAGCGCGTGTTGATCGCCGCCAATCAGCGGCGCAGCAAACGCAAGGCCGTGCGGGACAAGCTCGCCGCGCAACTTATCCTGCAAAGCTATCTTGATCACCAACGCCTGACCGCCGAGAGTCAACCCACCCAAGCGTGAGGGACATCCCCGTGCCGCGCGCCCGCCACTTTGCCAAACAAGGCCCGTTCATTCTGGTTTTAGCCGCGGTTCTCGGCCTTGTGGGCACTTGGATTCTCGTCCACCAGCCGGCCGCCATCGAAGCAAGAGAACAGGTCATCCAGGTGAACCGGGGCGCGGGCCTACGGCAGATCGCCAGCCAGTTGCATGAAGCCGGTTTGATCCGTCATCCGCTACCCTTCGTCTTGTATGCCAAGGCCCGACGCATGGCGCCGCGTCTGCAGGCCGGGGAGTACGTGCTGAGCGCCAGCATGTCCCCGGTCGAAATCCTCGACCGCCTATACCGCGGCAAGGTCATGCACCACGCCCTGACCATTCCCGAGGGTGCGACATTGCGCGACATTGCGGCGTTGGTGAAGGCCAAGGGCATGGGCAGCGAGCAGCGAGTGCTGGGACTTGGCTCCGACCCTGCTTTCATAGAATCCCTCGGTCTCACCGTGCCGTCTCTTGAGGGGTATTTGTTTCCAGATACGTATCACGTGACGCGGGACATGGATCTAGCGGAACTGTTAACACTCATGGTGAGGACGTTTGACGAAAATTACGTCTCGGAAATCGCCGCCAAAGCCGAAGGTCTGGGGCTGTCGCAGCATGCCGTCGTGACACTCGCTTCGCTGATCGAAAAAGAAGCCCAACTTGACTCGGAACGCGAAATCATCGCCGCTGTTTTCCACAACCGGTTGCGGCGCCGCATGCGCTTACAATGTGATTCCACGGTAATCTACGCGCTGGGCGAAGCTTTCCAAGGCAATCTGCGAAAGGCCGATTTGCGGATCGACTCGCCGTACAACACTTACCGCTATGCCGGATTGCCGCCCGGTCCCATCGCTAATCCCGGCAGGCGGTCGATCGACGCGGCGGTGGCGCCGGCCGCCGTGAAGTATCTGTACTTCGTGGCAACCAAGGAGAACGGCGCCCATCATTTTTCTAACACGCTGAAAGAGCACAACAGGGCCGTGCGAAAGTACCAACTCAATCGTTAGCGCCCTGCCCCGCCGTCGTTGCCAGACATGCTACGGCCTGTCCACCCGATGCGCAGCAAACCGTGCACGTGGCGATGCAAGAGCAACGCCGTGAGCCCAAGCATGCACAGGTTGGGTAGCCAAGCCGCGAGCACAGGCGACAACCTGCTATCTTCGCCCAGCGCGTCACTGGCGCTAAGCAGGATGTAGTACACGAAGATACCGGCGATGCTGAGCAGGTACCCCGCCGACCGGCCGGAGCGGGTCTGGGTGGCGCCCAGCGCCGGGCCGAGGCCCGCAAAGATGATGCACGCAAAGGGCAGCGCGAAAAGCTTGTGCCAGAACAGCCAGAGGACTCTGGCATCTTCACCGAGCGCCTCTCGGCGAGCGATTTCCGCCCGCAATTGGTGGGGAAATAACTCGCGCACGCCAGCGGAGCCGGGCGACTGGCGCGCCAGTCGGGTATCGAGGTCGAGTACAACGTCGTACTGCCCGAAGTGCACCAGATGATAGCGCGCGTCGGCAGGCGCAAATCGATGGATGATGCCCTTGCTGAGGCGCAAGACGACCTGCAACGCCTCCGGCTGAACGAGCAATTCACCCTGCTCCGCCGTAATCACCTGCGTGACCTGCGAGCGATTGTCAGCGATAAAAATCCCCTCGAAACGTTGTGCCTGGGGACGAGTACGTTCAACGTAGAACACCAGCCCCTTAAACGCGTCGTTAAATTCCTGCGGTCTCAGGTGGTAATAAGCACGGTCCCATGCAATATCGAAAACAAGTCGCTGCAGACCCTGAAAACTCCACGGCGATACATACATGAGGGCAAACGCCGACAGGGCGTAGGCCACCACGGCAATCGTGAAAAAGGGCAGCAACAGGCGATAGACGCTAATCCCCGCGGCGCGCAGAATCACGAGCTCGTTGTCCGCTGACATGCGATGGAGAGTTAGCGTGCAGCCCATCAGGAAGCCGATGGGCAGCGTCAGGCCGCTGACGGTGGGCAGGGTGTAACAGAGCAGTCGCCACGACATGCCGACGTCGAGGCGATTTTGTAGCACGAAACTCGTCATCCACAGGAGCTTGTCGAGGAAGAAGACCCCGGTTGCCACCCCGAGGGCAACCAAGGTCAGGGGAACAAGCTCCCGGATGATGTGGCGGTCGATGATGCGCACGGCGACCGCTCCTCTTTCGTGGCCGCTCGACATAGAAGGTTCGCATGGCGGCAAAATCAAGGATGATGGCGAGGCTGAGTCGTGAGGATAACGGGTACCTCTACGGACAATTCTACGCGGTGCGAGCGACCTTCGATACCCGACCCGCTTGAGGCCGATAGCCTACAGCATTTGCTTACGACCAAAACATTGGGCCGAACTGTCCATATCAAGGCCCAGACGACCTCGACCAACGACATTGCGAAGCAGTTGGCGAAGGATGGGGCGCCGGAGGGGACCGTGGTTTTGGCCGAGCAACAACACCGCGGACGAGGGCGCCAGGGGCGCAACTTTGTCTCGCCGGCCGGCGTGGGGATTTACATGTCCCTGCTGTTGCGGCCCCAGGTTGAGGTCAGCCGTCTGCCGCAGTTGACCCTGCTGGCTGCGGTGGCGACGGCAGAGGCGATCGCCGAGGTAAGCGCGCTGTCTGTTCAATTGAAATGGCCGAACGACATGATGATTCACAACAAGAAGGCAGGAGGCATCCTGACCGAAAGCGTTTTCCAGGCCAACCTGTCGCCCGTGGCCATCGTTGGCATCGGCCTCAACGTCAATACCGCTCTGGAGCAGTTCCCCTCCGACCTGCACTCCCGGGTTACCTCCCTGGCCCTGGCAGCCGGGCGTTTCATGTCCCGTCCGCAGCTCATCGCCGCCATCCTGACTCGCCTCGAACCGCTCTATCATACCTTTCAGCAACAGGGGCTCGCGCCCATCTTACCACGCTGGCTACACTACGGACGCATTGTCGGCAAGCCGGTCCGTTGCAGCACGGCGCGCGGCGTCGAAGAGGGCGTCGTATTGGGCCTGGATGAGGATGGCGCTTTGCTGGTGTGGGGCCGCGACGACTCGCGCCTGCGGGTCGTTTCCGGCGAGGTGGTGTTCCTGTGAAGGCCGAAGCGCATTTCTTGACACCGTCAGATCGCGCAAGTATGCTTTGAGACTCCCAGCCAACAGGCGCGGCGCGATGGTCGCAGACTTGTGGGCGGTTAGCTCAGTTGGGAGAGCGCTGCCTTCGCAAGGCAGAGGTCGGGAGTTCGAATCTCCTACCGTCCATGCGGTTTTCGGACCGCCGGAGAAATGGACAGCCTGCCCATTTCTCGCCAGCACGACGGGCGATTAGCTCAGCGGGAGAGCACTGCCTTCACACGGCAGGGGTCACTGGTTCAAATCCAGTATCGCCCATTCCCCCTTCACACCCCTGCCCTTTATCTTAACTGCGCGTCAGCCATTGTCCATAAACCGGGAACTGGCTGCAGACGATCTCAATGTAGGCCGGGACTCTGTCCTCATTGGCTGCCAGCGCACGTTGCAAGGCGCCAGCGATGTCGCCCGGTTCGGTCACCCGCTCGGTGTGTAAGCCGAACTCCTTGATGGCCTTCGACAGGTCAATCTCGTTGGGGCCGAGCACCCGGTGGGTGTAGGGATCGTGACCCTCGCCCCAGAAGCCTGGTCCGTATCCCGCAAAGCCGCCGTTGCTGACGTGTACGACCGTGACCCCCAGCTTTTCCCGCACCGGCACTTCCAAATTGCCCATCATGTAGCCAAGCCCCGCCTCACCCGTAACGGCCACCGCGCTGCGCTCCGGATACGCCTTCTTGGCGGCGACCACCGCGGCCAGGCTGTATCCCAACGAGGACACGTTGCCCCAGCCCAGGAAGCCCCTCGGAATGAGCGTGTCGTACACCGTGCTGAGCTGGTCGCGGGTGTTGCCGGACTCGTGCGTGACGAACGACTTGTGCGGGTCCAAAACCTTCATGAGCTCGCTGTACACGCGGTAGGGATTGATCGGCGCGTCATCGGAGGCCATCGCCTCCCGGTAGGACGCCAGGGCACTGTCGCGCGACGCCTTGACCTCAGCCGCCACGCCGCCGGGCGAGCGGCCTTTTCCATCGGACTGCGTCGCCAACTCATCGCTCAGCGCCTGCAAGGAAAAACGGGCGTCGCCGATCAAGGCGTGCGCCGTCGGGAACACCTTGTTGACGTCCAGTTCGCTGACGTTGCAGGAGATGATGGTTTTCTTCGCCGCATTGGGAATGGCGTGACTGAATCGGCCCGGCGACAGGCTGGAGCCGACGGCGAGGATCAAATCGCTCTTCTTCAGGTATTCGGTCACCTGATCGCCGCGCACCCCGACAAACAACGGATGGCTTTCGGGAAACGCCCCCTTGGCCTTGAGCGTCGTGATCACCGGGACGTTAGCCAAATCGACGAACGTCCTGAGCTCGGCGGTCGCATCGGCATAGATGATCCCCTCGCCGGCATAGAGCAGCGGGCTTTGCGCTTTCATCAGCAGCTCGATGGCCAGCTTCACGTCAGCCGGATCGGGCAACGCCTTCCATCCCTTTACCGGCGTGTACGGGTCGGCGGTTTCGTCGTACTGCCCGGTGGCCTCGGGCACGGCCAGAATGACGGGTCCCGGGCGTCCGGTGCGCAGCATGGTGAACGCCCGGCGCATGAACTCGGGCACGCGCTCCGGCTTGTCGATGTAGCCGTACCATTTGGACACCGACTTGAGGCTGGCGGTGAGGTCAAAGTGCGAATTCTCGGAGCTGCCGATCGGCACGCCGTCGGTGATGCACAGCATTGGCGAGTTGTCCTCGTAAGCCTGCGCCAATCCCGCATAGGCCACCTGCAGCCCGGCAGCGTTCACGCCACCCTGCACCGTGGCCACGCCGATCTGTTTGCCGCCGGTGATGCGAGAGAAGGCATCCGCCACGGCGATGGCGTAGCGGTCGTCGCGCATCATGAGCATCGGCACATTCTCGCGGCCGAGTGCGTTGTTGACCCTGCAGACGGGAAAGGTGGATATCCACTCCACGCCCTCCTGCTTGAGAATTCGTGCAATTCCGGTTGCGACGTCGGTAGTCAAGGCAGTGTCCTTTTATAGTGGGGGGTTGCAAGCCTTTCGTGAGGGCGTGGCGTCCACACCGCGGCGGCTGACGAGGTAGCGCATCACTATAAGTTACAAACCGGTGGCGGTCCATCTACAGCCCCGGTCGTGGCGGTCGTAAGCGTCGTTCCCTTTTGACCTGCGGTGAGGAATGGGCATAGAATCTGCCTCCGTCCAATCTCTCTTCCAACCCGAACATGCCAAGAAGGAGAACCTATCATGAGCGGCGCAGAGATTCTTTTCGACCACTTACACATCATCTGTGAGGAGCCGGAATCCGCCGCCGCGTGGTACGCCGACATGCTGGGCGGCACCGTCACCCGCCGCAGCGAAGTACGGGGTGCGCCCCAGATCGCGGTGCAGTTCAACGGCGCCACTATTCTGGTCCGCGGCCGACGTCCCGGGGAACAACCGGCGAAGCGCCCGCCCCTGCAATCGTTCGAGAATTTCGTCAGCCACGATCAATGGGGCACCGATCACTTCGGCTTCAAGGTCGCTGGAGACCTGATCGAGTTCTGCGACGCCATCCGGGAAAAAGGCGGCAAATTTGCCGTGGAGCCGTACGAATTCGCGCCGGGCACACGCATCGCCTATCTTGCCGGCCCTGACGGCGTGAGTATCGAGCTCGTCGAAAGCAAAGCCCGGTAGAAACCTGCCTTCGACATTAAGTGTGAAATCAGTCGCTAGAGGAGTTGGCAAGCATGATCGAAGACCACGATGCCCTCCAGCATGAGGCCGAGCGAGCCGGGCTTACCCAACTCTCGGAGACGCATTGGGCTCAGCTCGCCAAAGCCAAGGCGGCGGCTGAGCAGTTGCTACATGCTATTCCCCGCCATCTGCACATGTACGAAGAACCGGCCCATATATTCCGGGCGGTGCAGCGGCGTGAGCATGACTGAACTCGCCTGTCTCACCTTGGCACAAGCCTCGGCACTCATCCGCCGCAAGGAACTCTCACCCGTTGACTACGCCCAGGCTCTCTTGCGCCACATCGATGCCCACGACGCCAAGTTCCACGCCTTCTTACGTCAAACACCGGAAATAGCCCTGCGGCAAGCCAGACAGGCTGAGGCCGACATTCAGGCCGGCAACTGGCGCGGCCCCCTGCATGGGATTCCATACGGATTAAAGGACCTCATCGACGTCAAAGGGATCCCAACGACGGGTCATTCCAAAATTCTGGCTGACAATCTGGCTCCGACAGATGCCTTTGTCACCCAGCGATTGCGGGCCGCCGGCGCCGTGTTCCTGGGCAAACTGTCAACGCACGAGTTCGCCCTTGGCGGGCCGTCCTTTGACCTGCCCTGGCCACCCGCACGGAATGCGTGGAATCGGGACTACTTCCCGGGTGGATCATCGAGTGGCTCCGGCGTGGCCTTAGCTGCCGGGTTTGTCCCTGCCGCCTTGGGGACCGACACGGGCGGCTCGGTGCGCAACCCGGCCTCCATGTGCGGCATTGTCGGGATGAAAGCTACCTATGGGCGTGTCAGCCGCCGCGGCGTTCTCCCCCTGTCGTATTCCCTTGATCATATTGGCCCCATGACCCGGACTGTCACGGACAATGCGTTGCTACTGGGTGTCATTGCCGGACATGACCCTCATGACCCAGGCAGCCGCCGCGACGCAGTGCCGGATTTCACCGCCGATCTGGACAAAGGCGTCAACGGCCTCAAGGTCGGGGTCATCCGACGCTTCTACCGCACCGATTTCGAAGCCGATGCGGAGATGACCCAGAGCATCGAGGACGCCGTGCGGATTCTGGCCGGACAGGGGGCGGAGATACAAGAGATCGATCCAGGTCCACTCCTCGACTATCTGTCGGCAAACCGGGTAATCCTGTTATCGGAAGCCTATGCGATCCACGAAAAATGGCTGCAGGAACGGCCGGCGGATTATGGCGACCTGACCCGCGAGCGGCTGCTGCCGGGCGCCTTTTTTCGCGCCGTTGATTACGTGCACGCGCTGCGGCAACGGGAGGTATTGAGGCATAAGTTCAATGCCTGTATGGCATCCGTCGACGTGGCCGTTACCGCCTCAAGCATGGAACCGGCCTGCCCGATTGAGGATGCCGAGTTGTGCGAAAAACAATACGGACGGCAAGCACGAGCACCCTTCAATCTCACCGGGTCTCCGGCCCTCGCCGTTCCCACTGGCTTCGCCGCAACGGGCTTGCCGCTCTCCATGCAGATCATCGGCAAACCCGGCGATGAAACGGCCGTGTACCGTGTCGCCCGCGCCTACGAACGCGCGACGGCGTGGACGTCCAGACACCCTGCTCTCGGATGAGACCGTGGCGGACAACCGTCTGGAATCGTTGACGGTACCCTGTAAAGCGGCCAAGATTGGCACTCGAGGACGCTCGAGACCTTTGATAATCGCCCCGCAAACCGCAAGGAAGGAGACCCATCCCATGCCAACACAGGTGTCACACCAGAGGTCCTATGTGTATGCCGGCCTGGCCGGTGAAACCACGCCGGGCCGGGTCGTTCAATCCGGCCTGTATCGCAAAGCCGCTGGCGATGGTGAGTGGGAAACCCTGAGCCACGGCCTGCCCGAGGCACCGGCTATCCGGGCCATTGCCGTTCACCCGCAACGGCCTGAAATCGTGTGCGTGGGCACGCAGGAAGGCCCCTACCGCAGCATGGACCACGGCGACCGTTGGGAGAAGGTCAACGTGCCGGATCATGGCCTGCCCGTCTGGTCGCTGCTTTACCATCCGCACGACGCCAATCTCATGTACGCCGGGTATGAGAACTGCGAGATTTACCGCAGCGAGAACGGCGGCGACACCTGGCGGCCGGTGCCCGTCAGCGTCCGCTTCCCGGAAATCACCATGACGCCGGACGCCAACCCGGCCAAGCGAGTCCTGATGATCGCCGGCAGCGTGGCCGACCCTGACGTGCTATACGGCGCCATCGAAGTCGGCGGCATGATTCGCAGCACCGACGGCGGCGAGCATTGGGAAAACCTCAGCCACGGCCAGTACCTGAACGACGACGTGGTAGACACCCACGGGGTTCTGGTCAGCCGGTTGCGCCCCGGCACCGTTTACAGCATCACCCGTGCCGGCATGTTCCACAGCCCGGACCACGGCAACCACTGGCAGCACGTGCGGCTTGAATCCCTCAACGCCAAGGGACAAATTTATTGCCGCGACATCCGGGAAGCGCCCGGCGACCCCAAAACGATCTGGGTGGCAGCCGGGGCGGATTTCCGCAGCGACGTCGGCGTCCTGTTCCGCAGCACGGACGGCGGCATGACCTGGAGCCGGGTGGACATGGGCCTGCAGCCCAGCCATACGATGTTCAAACTGGCGTTTGACGAACGGCACCCCAGCCGCATGTACTGCGCCACCAACGGCGGCGAGGTGTTCGGCAGCCCCGATGGCGGCGAGACGTGGGAACCCCACCCGCTGCCGCAAGGCGCGACGCAGATCTATGCTTTGGCTTGCGGCTGAAACGAGACGTCACAGGAGAACGCGCTCAAGAATCGCTATAGGCCGCATTCACCTCCACGGACCTGGCGGGCACGCCGCGGAGCGGACTACGGGGCTCCTGGCGTAAGCCAGAAAATGGCTCAGCGTATGCTGCGGAGGGCAACGACATTACGCCCTTCTTCATCAGGCTCATTCATTTCAATCGCGTTGGTTCCGTAAGGCAGCGGATGTATTTCGACAATCTCTGCCAACTGCGAATTCCCTACCTCCCCGCATCCGAGCAGCAGGAATACGCGCAGGCCAGAGAAAAGGCGCTGACCGACCTCGACGCTGCCAAGGCGCGTCTCGCCCAGGCCCGCCAGGATGTTGAGGCTATGATTCTTGGGAGCAAAAACGTGGAGCGCGTGGGGAATGGCCGCGAAACGCTTGCATAAGTCAGAACTGGCGGCGTTGCGTACAGCGCGCTAATTCGAGGAACAGGTACCGCGGGCAAACCTGGATGGATGCCTTTGATTCGTCTTTTGGAAACGGCGGGTGATAGCCTCGGCCCTAGTGATGAGTTTTGCCGGGTTCATAGCATGTCGAGCCTCAGTACTGTCTGACTTCGTGGGGCCACTTCGGGTCGCTTGTGGAGGATTAGTAGCGTCATGATTCAGGAAACGAATATCTGGCAAAGAGCCTTCAGGGCTGACAATGGCAATTCCAACATCACAAGGCTTATGGCTTCGTTTGAAAGCTTTCGTGAAAAAGCCGGATTTTTGACATCCAAAATTGCCGGAGACCTCCCTCATCTCACAATACACGACATCACCCATCTTGATGCTCTTTGGGAGGTCGCGGACATAATTGTCGGCGATGACTTCCCCTTAAATCCGTTGGAAGCATACATATTTGGCGGTGCTGTTTTGCTGCATGACGCCGCCCTATGCTTTGAGGCCTATTCAGGTGGCCAGCAGGGTCTGCGTGACACCGTTGTATGGAGAGATGCCTATGCGCGGCTCTCTGGCCTGACCCACAACGCGCAGGACGTTCACTACCAGGCCGACTTTGAGACCTTGAGGTACCTTCACGCTTCCCAAGCGGCAACGCTAGCCTGCAAGCCTTGGCAATCCGAATCAAACGATCCGGTGTATCTGATCGAAGATAGCGACCTTCGTGAAAACTATGGTCACCTGATAGGAGAGATCGCGGCATCCCATCATTGGGATATTCAAACCGTTGTCCAGCACTTCTCCACACCACGTCCCCCGGCAGCTTTTCTTCAAACCAACTGGAGAGTCGATCCTCTGAAAATTGCTTGTATGTTGCGGACCGCGGATGCAGGACACCTGGACGAGGCACGCGCGCCCGCCTTTCTGTTGAAACTACTTCAGATGAATTCAATCTCCAGGGCTCATTGGGATGCCCAGAATCATCTGGGTCGGGTCATCGTTAACCCGGATGATTCAACTCAACTGATCATCGCATCGACCAGGCCTTTTTTGCAGAATGAAGCCACGGCCTGGTGGGTGGCATTCGATGCAATAGCACTCTTTGACAAAGAACTCAGGGATTGCAACGCGGTGCTTGGCAGCGGCGAAAATGGGTCTCACCCAAGTTTTGCGCGACAGGGTGTCACGGGAGCCGGGAAAGTCAAAGAATTGACTAAATACGTCCAAACAATCAACTGGGAGCCAACAGATACCAAGGTGCATGTTTCCGACGTCGCCAATCTAATCCAGCGATTCGGTGGCGCAGAGTTGTATGATGCGCGAGACGAACTGGAAATTGTGCTTCGCGAGATCATTCAAAACTCGTCAGACTCCATCAGGGCAAGGCAGGAATACGCTAAAGAATCTTCTGATAAACGCATTATCGTTCGTCTGTCCGAGCAGTCTCAAGGGGGATTCGTCCTTCAGGTCGATGACGATGGTATTGGAATGTCACAAAAAACCCTTACTGAGGATTTAATGGATTTCGGGAAGAGTTTCTGGAAAAGTGCGCGGGCGTCTCAGGAGTTTCCTGGCATTCATGCCTCTGGCTACGACCCAGCCGGGCGTTTTGGGATTGGTTTCTTCTCAGTCTTTATGATAGCTGATCGTGTAAAGGTCTTTTCACGCCGTTTCGACGAGGGGCTCGATTCCGTCAGGTGCCTTTTCTTTGAAAAAGGGCTTTCGCTTCGTCCGACGCTCAGCAAGCACAGACCTGAGTCTTTTGGCATGGACTTCTCAACAAGGGTGGAAATCGAGTTCAGGAAGAATTTCATCCCAGACCCGGGAAGAATGAATATCCACGCATCCCTTCATGGGCATACCGACTTTTACGTCACATTCCACGATTACGTCGCCGCAATAGTATCTGGGATTGGTGTTCGTGTTCTTGTCGAGTGGGATGGTGAAGCCGTTCTGGTGCACGGTGGTTTCCCACCAAAAACGGAAGACCGAGAAGACTGGCTCAAGACTCTGTCGTACGTGAGCTGCGGGGTAAACGCCAACGCGCACGATATCATGGCCAATCATGTGAATCGCCTCAGAGAGATCCACGATGGTGACAATTGCTACGGACTGGCTGCCATCAGATCTTCTTTGTCGAGCGGAGCTGATTTTCTTTCGGCGAAGGCTGTTGGTGGTTTGGTTTCCCCTCACGATCGGTACGGTGCATCGTTTGTCGGTCTCATTGATCATCTGCCGAGAAACGCGAAACGAGAAGCTGGCAAAATAAGAGCACCTAAAGAAAGTATAAAAGTCTGGCTCGAACAACAGGTAAATTTACTTAAAGAAGGAAACCTTAATCCAATTCAATCTATAATGGCGAGTTATTCTTTGTGCGAATTTGATTATGACCCGATAGAATTATTGCATGGTATTTTTATATTAAACGATAATAAACAGGATTATTTGATTCTCAATCAAATTCCTATATTTCTGGATAATGGAGGCAGGTTAGGATTTCGAGTTTCTAGTTCTGGCTCCTATTTGGAAAATTACGGACAGCAACATTCTTTGGCCGGAATCTCTACTTGTGTTGTTTTAAGGTAAGCGTTCAGGGGGTTGCCCTGCCCTTGTCTGTTGCATGACCGCCTTATCATCGGCTAGGGTTACTCGTTCCGCATTCTCCTATTGGCCCTGTTTTCAGGAAATCCCGAATGGCGCCGTCGATACCGCCTGAGCCGCTGTCGCAAACCGATTGGCAGCAAACACCACCGGTCGTACAAGCCCATCTCCTCACCCTGCATCAGCGTCTGGCCCAACTCCAACAGCAAATCGAGCAACTCCAACAGCGCTCGCAACGCACCTCCAAGACCTCCGACAAACCACCCTCGTCGGATTCACCCTTCCACAGACCCACGGACCCTACGGACAAGCCCACGGGCAAACGGGGCGCACGAAAGGGACACCCGGGTTCAGGTCCCAAGTTGCTCCGTCCCACCGAGCGGCGGGCCATCTATCCCGAACCTTGTCCTTGCGGCCAAGGCGTATCCGGCCACGTGGCGCCGTATCACACCCATCAAGTCACGGAGTTGCCACCTGTCGAGATGGCCGTCACGCACTGGGTCTTGCACCAGGGTAGGTGTACGGGCTGCGGCAAGCTGCTCAGAGCCCGCCTCCCCAAGGCGCAGCAAAGCGGCTATGGCCCGCGCCTGACGGCCTTGATTGGCGAACTCAGCGCCATGCAGCGAATCTCCCGGCGTGGCGTGCAGGACTTCTGTCGTTCCGTCCTGGGGGTACCCATCAGCCTGGGTGCGATTCAGCGTCTCATCGACCGCACCTCCCTGGCCATCGCGCCACACGATGAGGCGATTGCCACCTTGGCCCGCCAGGCGCGGGTGGGCTATGTGGATGAGACGCCTTGGTACTGTCGCCATGCCTTGCAGTGGCTCTGGAGCATGGTCACGGATACCGTCACCCTGTACCGTATTCATGCCAAGCGCTCGCAGGAAGCCTTCGGGTCTTTGATAAAGGATTGGCGTGGCATCCTGGTCAGCGACGGCTACGGGGTGTATCAAGGCTGGGGCAACCGTCGTCAGACCTGTCTGGCGCACCTCGTGCGTCGTGCTCGGGAGTTGTCGCAGCGCCGTCAAGCCGCCCTTGCTGATTGCGGCAAGGTGGCCTTGAAGGAACTTCAGCGATTGTGTCAGATGGCTCATGCGCCGCCAAGCGGTGGTCAGTGGCAAGCTTGGTATGCCCGTTTGTGCCGTTTCGTGCGGCGTTATGAGTTGCGCCCTGACGATGCGGGTCGCCTGGTGAGGCACTTACGGCGCGAGATGGGTTCGCTATGGGTGTTTCTCAATGAGTCGGGAGTTGAGCCGACCAACAACCGGGCGGAGCGCGCCTTACGCTTTGGTGTGTTGTGGCGTCAGGGTTCTTTGGGTACGGCGAGCGCCAAAGGCAACGCCTGGGTGCAGCGGAGTCTGTCGCTGCGTCAGACGTGTCGGCAACTGGAGCAATCGAGCTTCTCGGTGTTGGTCGACGCCCTTGAGGCGTTCATGCACGACCGTCCGCCTGATCTCGCCTGGCTACGATGACCCCACTCATTGCTCCACCCGCCGAACGCTTACGACAAGGGCAGGGCAACCCCCTGAACGCTTACGTTTTAAGAGGGGGGAAGTTCAACGACGTTGGGCTTGAAAATGGTATTCCGAAGAATCCAAAGTCGTTGATAGGAGTCATTCATAGGAAGCTGACAGAGAAAGGCCGCACACCGAGGTGGACGACAATTACGAATGTTTATAACGGCCCATTCGGTAAATGCGATTGTCTAGAAGTAGGAATCTAAGGTCGCTCATTGGGCACAAGCAAGGCAAGTGCAGGCGGGTTGCGTGGGCAGGTCTTCATCAATCGCTTGTTGCCTTTTCACGCGCTCGCTCAATTGGGATTCACTTGGCGCTTGAACGCCTGATAGTCTTGGAGTACTTCCAGCGGCGGCCTTGGCCTTCTATTGCTCGTAAGCCCGATGGAAGACCACCAAGCGTTAATCTGCAAAGTCATCCAGAGACTGTCGGCGTTGAGCGCGAGCCAGTGCCGTCAGAAGCCGTTCGGCATTTGCCGGCGACCGCAAGAGGTACGCTGTTTCCAGAAGTCCATCAAGCTCTTGGGCAGCAACCAGGGCGACATCCTCAGCGCCGCGGCGCTGGATGATCACAACCTCGCGGTTGGCTGTGACTTCGTCGCAGAGTGCAGCTAGGTTCGCGCGGGCACGAGTATAGGTGGTTTGGATTGGCACGTTGAGTCTCCTGGCCAATTATGTACAGGAGGACCGTACAAATGTCGTGCAGCGTGGCCGAGTATAAAGCAGTGAAGATGAAAGTCACGGGCACGCGTCTACGTGCGACTTCTTCCATCAATCGCGTGCGGCTTGGCATGACCCTGTTGGACTGCCGGGGACCATCACGTTTGATTTTGCCGTCCTCGTCGCACCGGCTGAAGTGGTCGGTGTCGACATTGAGCCAAGTCAACTCCGGTTTGCCTGGGCGCAGGCCGCAGACCGGGAGAAGTCGAACGCCCGTGCGGAAAGGGCCACGCTGGCGCAGTTGAGTGAAAGCTGCATCGCGTGGGGCAGGCATCCCCGTGCGTTTGCCGCCGAGGCGTGGGGTGAGGCCGTGGCACGGAAAAGCTGACGCATCCCAGAGGCGCGGCACGCGAAAAAACAGGAGAAACACGTGCAGTTCGGTTGGTTGACCCTATCGCTTTCACCATCACCGGAAGAGGATGCCGCACGCATTGATCAGCAGCTTGCCCAGGCTGGCTACGCCGAAGCGGCGGGTTTCGACGACGTGTGGCTCACCGAGCATTACTTTACGGGCGAAAGCGTCTACAACGATCCCCTCATCTTCGCCTCGGCGCTGGCCATGCGCACCACGCGGGTGCGCATCGGCTTTGCGGTGCTCCAGATGGCGCTGCACCACCCCGTGCGCCTCGCCGTGCAGCTTTCCCTGCTCGATAATCTGAGCAAGGGCCGACTGGACGTCGGCGTCGGGCGCGGCACGATTTACAACGAATACGAGTTTGTGGGCTACGGCCTGCGCAGCGATGACAGCCGCCCGCGCCTGGCGGAAGCAATCGACATCCTGACGCGCGCCTGGACGGAAGCCCCCTGTTCCTACGATGGGAACTTTTACCAATTCCACCTGCCCGCGCTCCGACCGCGTCCCTTCCAACGCCCCTACCCGCCACTCTGGCGCAGCGTTGTGTCACCAACCTCGTTCACCGAATGCGGGCGTCTGGGGGCGCCGATTCTGGCGTCTCGCCTGTCGCTGGAGAACATTACGGAGCGCTGGAAACTGTACGAGGAAGGGTTGGAAGAAGGCGGGCACGGTCCCGAGACCAGGCGGAACCTGCTGCAACAGGCCGCAGTCTGGCGCAACGTGCACGTCGCCGATAGCGATGCCCAGGCCGCGGACGAACTCGCCGACATGCTGGGCCAAAGCCGCAACCACATGATGCACGTCCGCTCCGCCTACAATCCGGACGACTTCCGGGTGGAACCCGCGATGCTCAATCCATGGTCGAATCCGGCCGTGTCGAACGACGATGCCCTGCGCCACGTGCTGGAAACGGGTTCGGTGTACGGCGCCCCGGCCCGCGTACGGGAGCAACTCGCGGCCCTGCGCGATGCCGGCGCCCGGCACGTCTTATGTCAGATGAGTTTCGGCGACATGGCGCATGACCGGGTCATGGCGTCTATGCGCCTGTTCGGCGAGAAGGTAATTCCGGCGCTGCGTTCCACGGCGTGATGCGGCGCTCTCAGACACGTCAATCCTGATCCTGAAACTCCGCAAGAGGTGATCCCATGCAACTGACTGGTGTCCCACGCGCATCCACGTTTCCCCGCATGCTGCGGGTCAAGCAGCAATTCGGCGGCCCGCAACTCCCCGACGTGGCCGCTTCCGTTCAAGAAACCCTTGCCAACTTGGCGCTGCCCGTGAAGCCGGGCCAATCCGTCGCCCTGACGGTCGGCAGCCGGGGCGTCGTGAATATCGACACCATCGTGCGGGCGACGGTCCAACACCTGCAGTCGCTGGGCGCCGAGCCGTTCATCATTCCCGCTATGGGCAGCCACGGCGGCGGCACCGCCGAGGGGCAAGCCGCCGTTCTGGCGCACTACGGCGTCACCGAGGGGAGCATGGGCTGCCCCGTCAAATCGACGATGGAGGTGGAACAGATCGGCGAGGTTCTCGGTCTGCCGATCTGGTTGGACCGCTACGCCGCCGAGGCGGATTGGATCGGGGTGATCAACCGGGTAAAGCCGCATACCGGCTTTACGGGCGAGATCGGCTCGGGAATGTTCAAGATGATGACCATCGGCATGGGCAAGCACCGCGGCGCGGTCCAGGCGCATCGCGCCAACATCCGGCTGGGCTACGAAACCATGATCACCGCGCTGGGCCGCGAGATGCTGAACTGCGCCCGCATCGCCTTCGGGCTGGGCGTCGTCGAAAACGGCTACGACGAGACCGCGCTTACCCGCGCCTTCCTGCCGGGCGATCTCGAGGCGGGAGAGCGAGCATTGCTGCGCCAGGCCAAGGCATGGATGGCCCGGCTGCCGTTTGATCCCATCGACCTGCTGATCGTCGACGAAATGGGCAAGGACATCTCCGGGTCGGGGATGGACACCAACGTCATCGGCCGGCATACGACGTTTTTCGAGCGCCCGTTCACCAACCCCAAAATCACCTTCATCGCCGTGTGCGGCCTGACGCCGAACAGCTACGGCAACGCCACCGGCATCGGCAACGCCGACTTCACCACCCGCCAACTGGCAGACGCGATCAACTGGGAGCCCACCTATATCAACAACCTGACCGCCTGCTCACCAGGCGGCGGCAAGCTGCCGCCGGTGCTGGACACGGCGCAGGAAGCCATCGGCGTAGCCCTGGCCTGCCTCGGCCTGGACCGCATCGAGGATGCCCGCGTCGTGCGCATCAAGAACACCCTGCACCTGACCGAAGTGGACGTGTCGGAAGCCTTCCTGGAGGAAGTATCGAAGCGTGACGACCTGATGCCAGCCGGTGCGGCGGAACCATTGGTGTTTGCTGAGGATGGAAGCCTGCTGCCGTTCTGAGAAGGGATTTGAAAAGCTGTCCGCTTTTATGGGGAAGCCTGCGGTGTCACTGAGTTTCGATAAGCGGCGTCAGTTTCCTACGTAGAGCCTGCTCGAATTCCTGCCGCGGAATCGCCTTGGCGGATAGAAGTTTCTCCGTTGACGCTTCCAGCGTTAAGACCTCCCAATGCCCGCGTTCGAGCCGATTATTTGATAACTCTGGCACCAACCAGATCACGTCGCCGGAATCAAGGTCGTGACTTGGCATGCCTGATGGCCCACCAATAGAGGCAAAGAACGGTTTATCGACTGCGACCGCGATCTTGGAATGCCACCGGCGAAGCGTTGGTCCCTTGATCTGGAGTTGCGGCGCCAAACGCTTTGCGCTGGATGATCGCCAGTCCGGACGGCGTATGCGGCGCGGAAATGGTGGCTGGTCTGACTGGCCGTCTCGCAATGCCTCAAATTCGACATCCATACCCGGACCTGAGAAGTAGACAGCCTGAATCTCAAGCCCAAACCACGTCAAAACGTGCTGATCCTGCGCGACGACCAGATCGATTTTGCCAGCCGGCTTGCGGGTCTTTGTCCCAAGCATGAACGGGATTTCCCGTGCTACGAGCGTGGCTTCCGGCGAAAACCCTACCACCTCAGCCAGCCACCTGATCAGTATTTGTTGCTGTTCAAACCTGACCGGACAGACGATAACCGGATGGCCGGCCGCATGACTGATGTGGTCGCCATCCGGTTCGTATGGCTGGATGGTGCAGACACCGCCTCTCTTGTTGCAGGGCATCGCCCGGAAGGGACACGGAGGCGGGGTTTGGTCAGTAAGCGCCACTTTCGAGAACCGTCGCCGGTCGTGCGGCGACAGGTCGAGAAAAGGACGACCGTACCACTCCGCGATGCCGTAGCGACTCACGTGAACATCCGATCGCGCGTAATGACCAGTTCAGGCATCCGGGCGTGATGGCTGTTTTTCATCATCACCACCGCGGCATGGAAGTCATGGGCGCGCACGAGCGAAACGATTTCCTCCGAGCAGTCGTAGGTCATCATGAAGTCGGCGCGGCTTGAGGCCATCAGCGCGAACAACTTGACGTGATCGACCGCGTTGTGCGCATAGAGCCGCGATCCGGCACGCTTGCCGCCTGCCGTATAGGGCGGGTCGATGAAGAAACACGCATCGGAGCGGTGCAGCGCCACGTCTTCGAGCAGTCGTACCCCATCGGCCTCGCAGAAGGTGATGCGCTCTGCGCAAGCCGAGATCGCGGCCAAGCGTTTCCTGAGCGTCCCGGGATACCAACGCGACGCAACCCCGTTACCGTTCTCGCCGTTCTTCGTCAACGCCGCGCCCGGCGCCAGAACGCCGCCACGCCGGGCGCGGTTGAGAACCAGGGTGCGGAAGCCATGCTCAGTCACGTCGCGCGGCGCTTGACGCGCCAAGTCTTCAATCCGATCACGGGTGGGCGTAAAGCGTTGCACTCGCGCGGCGAGGTCGGGACCGTGGCATAGCGCCGCTCGCCAGAACGCCGCGACGTCGCGGTCGAGGTCGATCATAAGCGCCCGCTCGACCCGATGCTCCATGACGGCCGTGAGCGACACGATGCCACCGCCGGCGAACGGCTCGACGAGCAGCGGATGCGACGACGTGCGCCCCAGCCACTCACGGATGTGTGGAATCAGCCACGTCTTGCCACCCGGATAGCGTAGCGGACTGCGTTGCGGCACCGTGGCGACGTTGACGGCAGGAATGGTGGAGAGGGGAAAGGGACCATCATACATGATGACTCCCCTTTTCGATTTGGCGTGGATGGCGACCTGTCATGCTGACTCTCGCGCGAGGCGTCGCACCTCTTCCACCCAGGCTTCCAGGGAACTGAGCGTTGAATCACTGGTACCATCATGCGCCTCTGCCAATCGGGCGGCCGCTGTCTCTACGATCCGCAGACGATCGACGATTATCCCGAAGCCACGCTCAAGATGGTACGCATTGGCAACTGCCACGTCCTCAAACGTGACTCCTGCCTGGACTTGGCATTCGTGATGCAGCGGAAAGGGGATGAAGACCGAGGGAATGTAGTGCTCGCTAGGCCGCTCGCTGAACCAGCCGAAGAAGCGATACGTATCGTTCTTTACGCTCTTCTCCTTCCAATTGTGTCCCGACGCGACTTGCCCCAGTAATACCAGCTTTGATGGCCTGCCGTCGCGAAAATCCCGCCAGGCAATAACGTCGATGCCGGCGTCTTTTTCTTGTCGCTTGGAATGAAGAGGCGGAGTTTCAAGTGGTCTACCGAGACGCATTTGCCGGCTGGCCTCTACTAAAGCGGCCCGGAAACCCAACCCCGACGGACGCGGAAAGCCAAAGGAGATAGCTTGGCCGTTCAGAACGCCAGCCGCTGCATCCGTCGCGATAGCCTGGAAATGGTTCGCCATGGATTGCCGGAGTGCAGCGATATTCCCGGTAATGCGTGCGTCTCGGATCGTACTGGTCAGCAAGCAAAAGAGGTAACAAGTCCGAGCAGCGCGGATGCGCACGTCTTGTGCTGGCGAAGCAATCGACAAACGCCACTGAGGCCGCGCCAGACGGCTACGGGTATCTTGCGGCAACGGGGGATTAATCGGCATCGACGTCATCCCCGGCGTCGGCGACTTCCTTGGCATGACGCATGGCGCCGTGGAGCGACAATACTGTCCGGCGAAGATTGTCACCAGCACCCATCAGATCAGCCCGACCGTCGTAATTGCCCATCAATCGAAGCGCGTCCTCAGCCTGCCTGATCGTATTCATCAGCACCTCGCTGAATTTGAGTTCTTTGTCCTCGACCTGGTCGTAAGCGGCATCGAGGTTGCGGTTGGCCTCCAGCATGATACGGGCCGGTTCGTTGCCTAGAACTTCGACCAAGCGGTTCAGATCCGGATTCTGGCTTCGGATCACCGACGGTTCGCCCCGTTGGCCGTACAGCCAGGACATGAAAGCCTGCAGGTTGCCAAGGTATTCTTCTGGTACCGGATTGGAGGGGAGCACCGCCGACACGTCGTCGGTCGGCAGACCCAGATAGCGGCGAACGTTGGGCCGGCTCAGGCCGATGTATAGGTGGGAGAACGGAAACGGTTTCTTCGTCGTCGTCTTAAGATCGAAACCATGGGCCAGACTTTGTTTGAGCACGTTCCAGCCATTGACGAGACGAACGACCGTATTGTGCCGGTCACCCAAGCGACGGCTGATCTGCTGGATATCGCCGCCATCTTCATACCACTCGGCTGCGTACTTCGCCTTTGACAGGGCGTCCCATTTGAATGGGCCGTTGATGTGCTTGAATCCAATGTAATCGCGGGCGTCGCGTCTGGAAGGCACGCGGCGAATACGCACCGCATTTGGCAAAGCGGCCGGTCCGACTCTTTCGTTGAGTTCAATCTTGAGGCGCGCCCGCAGGTCGGGGTCAGCCAGTATGCGCAACGCCACTAGGCGACGATTGCCTTCGAGAACGACATTCTCATCGCCCAGTACGATCAGGGCTTCGTAGTCGTGCCAGCCGGAACTGAGAATCGCTTGGATCAACTCATCAACGTCGGCATGATCGACCAAATAGTCGATAACGTCTTCTTCGCTATCAAAGGCGCCGTCGGGAGAGCGGGGATTTCTCAGATCCAGTTTGAGGTTCTTCGGATATTCGAATTCGTCTGCGCCACCCTGCGAGATTACATTCTGTGCCACGGGACTTGTCTCTCTTCAGCGCGGAACGCGGCCTCCCATCTCTCGCCCTAACGACTTGATTGGGAATAGTCCGAGCAGCCACCTCAGCAGACTAAGATCGAACGCGGCTGGCAGTATACACGATAACCGCCGAGCATTATCCCGGAAGCGCTTAGAGCCCCGCTCACCAAGCGAGCGGGCGCTGCCAGGCGGCTTTCAACTCGTCGATCCGGCTGGCGATGACGACCTCTCCCCCCAGGCCCGTAACCGTAAACTCGGGGCTGTCGTACACCGAGCCGATTTCGCCGTACGAGCGGGGCGGCATCAGGTCTCGGAATGCCGCACCGTGGACGGCTGGCACGGTCACCACGAAGCGGCTGGCCGTTTCCGAAAATAGCAAGGTGTCGTCACGGGTGACGCCGGCCGCACGCGGCATGGCGCGCAGGTCGAGGCGCATGCCCAGGCCGCCGGCAAAGGCCATCTCGGCGGCGGCCACCGCGAATCCGCCGTCCGAGCAGTCGTGGCAGGCGTTCACCAGGCCGCGTTGCATGGCGTCGGCCAACGCGTCGTAGAGGGCGCGGGCACGCCGTGGGTCAACGCGCGGCACGCGGTTGCCGACGGCGCCGTTCATGGCGTAGTACTCCGAACCTCCCAGTTCGTCCCGCGTCTCCCCTACTCCGAACACCAAATCGCCCGCCTGTTTGGCGTCCATTGTCACGGCTAGCCGCATGTCCGGCATGCGGGCGATGACGGAGAACAGCAGCGTCGGCGGCACGGAAATTTTGATGTCGCCGACGTGGTAGTCGTTCTTCATGCTGTCCTTGCCTGAAATGCACGGCACCCCGTACGCCGTGCAGCAGTCGTAGAGCGCCTGATTGGCGCGCACCAACTGCGCCAGCTTGTATGGGCCGTCCGGCGTGCCGGGGCTGAGCACCGGGTCGGGCCAGCAGAAATTGTCCAGACCGGCGCCGTGGCCGAGCCGCCCGCCCACGGCGATGACGTTGCGGATGGCTTCATCGATCGCGTTGGCGGCCATGTGATAGGTGTCAATGTCGCTGTAGCGCGGGCAGATGCCGTTGGCCACGATGACCCCTTCCATCGAGTTCGGCAGCGGGCGGAGGATGGCGGCGTCACTGGGACCGTCATTTTGCGCGCCGACGAGCGGCTTGACGACACTGGCGCCCTGTACCTCGTGATCGTACTGACGGATGACCCATTCCTTGCTGCAGATATTGAGGCGGCCCAGCAGTTGCAGCAGCGATGCCGTCAGGTCGGCGGGGCAGGCAAACGTCGGCTCGGCAAAGCGGGGGGGCCGCCAGCGAGCCGGGAGGCGCATTTCCGGCAACCCGTCGTGCAGAAACGCCATTTCCAACAGGGCAACGGTATCGCCGTCGTAACGCACGTGAAACAAGCCCGTATCGGTAAACGTGCCCAGAACCGTCGCTTTGACCTCTCGTCGCGCGGCCAGCGCCAGAAACGCTTCGAGCCGCGACGGCGGCACGGCGAGGGTCATGCGTTCCTGGGATTCCGAAACCAGAATCTCCCAGGGGTCGAGGCCCGGATACTTCAACGGCGCGCGCTCCAAGTGCAGCTCGCAGCCGTTGCTGAATTGGGCCATTTCGCCCACCGAGGACGACAACCCCCCGGCACCGTTGTCGGTAATGCAGCTGTATAACTGCCGGTCGCGTGCTTCAAGCAGCATGTCGAACATGTTCTTTTGCGTAATGGCATCGCCGATCTGAACGGCTGAGGCCGGGGACGCCTCGTCCAGCTCAATGGACGAAAACGTCGCGCCGTGGATGCCGTCCTTGCCAATGCAGCCGCCAACCATCACTACGTAATCCCCGGCGCGGGCCGTCTTGAGGTGTGCCGGCTCGCCGCCGATGCGGGCCGGCATGAGCCCGCCGGTTCCACAGAAGACCAGGGGTTTGCCGGCAAAACGCTCGTCGAAAACCACCGCGCCGTTGACGTCGGGAATGCCGCTCTGATTGGCGCCGTCCTTGATGCCGCGATGCACGCCCTCGAAGATGCGTTTGGGGTGCAGCAAGCGTCCCGGCAAGGGTTGTGAATAGTCAGGAGGGGCGAAACACAGCACATCCGTGTTGAACAATAGCCTGCAGCCCATGCCCGTACCAAACGGATCTCGGTTGACGCCCAGAATGCCGGTAATTGCCCCGCCATACGGGTCCAGGGCGGACGGCGTGTTGTGTGTCTCCACCTTCATCGCCAAGTTCCATTCCTCGTTGAACGCGATGACCCCGGCATTGTCGTGGAAAACCGAGCGCAGCCAGTCAACCCGCTGACCGATCTCCTCGGTGGCGCGCACGATGTAGCTCTTGAACAGGCTGCGGATCGTGGTGTGCGTCCCGTGTTCGTCCTGATAGTCGATCGTGCTCTGGAAAATTTTGTGTTTGCAGTGCTCCGACCAGGTTTGCGCCAGTGTTTCGAGCTCGACGTCCGTGGGCGCAGGGCCCAGTCCGTGGGCTTGCCGCCGTGCACGGCGTTGCGGATCACGGAAATACGCTTGGATGGCCTTCATCTCGGCCAGATTCAGGGCCAGCAACCCCTCCTGACTGAGGCGCAACAGGGCATCATCGTCGAGGTCCAGCGATATGGAGGCGACGCGCGGCGGGTGGTCGGCGCCAGCAATCGGCGGCGGCAGAAATGCTTCGGGGCCGTCCTGCCAATCGGCCGCCGCCGTGATGCGCCACTGCTGGACCAGAGGGTTAGCAAGGAAATCCCGCGTGACACGTTCGATATCGTCACGCTGCAGGTCGCCCTCAAGCAGGTAGATCGACGAGGTATAGACCTCGCCCTCAAGCGGGCGGGCGAGCATGTCTTCCAGGGCCCGTGAAGCAGTGCGGCCGACGTTATCGGTCACCCCGGGCAGCATGGCGACCTGCACGATCCACCGGCACGGCGCCGGGGGCCGCCGGTCCCAGCGCGACTCCTCGACTATGGCATCCGTGAAGAGCGCCCGACGGGCGGGTTCCAACTCTTCGACGGAACGCGGCGAACGGACGGTATACAGGACCGCCGTTCTCACCTGCTCGACGGCAAGATGGGCATCCTCCCGCAGGCTGCGCAGCAGGGTCTCACCAGACACGTCTCGCATCTGCGGACGTGGACTGACAACCAGAGTCGTCACGTTCTGCACAGGGTACCTCGCGGCGCGTTCAGGCTTTACCCGGGTGTTTGTCGAACCCAGATGTCATTACGACGGGCTTTGGTGCTTCTTCGCTGCCCGCACAAAGGCCAGGAAGAGCGGATGGGGGCGCAGAGGCCGGGAGAGCAGTTCGGGGTGAAATTGAGTGGCGACGTAGAACGGGTGGGCTGGATAATCGAAAATCTGCATGACACGTTGGTCCGGGGTCATGCCGCAGAAGACGACCCCGCATTGTTCAAAGGCCGCCTTGTAGTCGTTGTTGAGCTCGTAGCGATGTCGGAATCGTTCACGAACCATGTCGCGGCCGTACATGGCCTGCACCCGACTGCCCGGCAGCAGTGCGACGTCATGGCCGCCCAGACGCTGCGTGCCCCCAAGGTCGCGCACCTGTTGCTGCTCCGGCAGCAGGCAGATCAACGGCTCCTGCGTATGGGGATCGAACTCGGTGCTGGTGGCCTTTTCCACGCCGCACACCGAGCGCGCGAACTCGATGGCCGCCAACTGGAAACCGAGACACAGGCCCAGGTACGGCACTTGGCGCTCACGGGCGTAGCGGATACAGCGAATCATACCCTCCGTGCCGCGTACCCCATAGCCGCCGGGCACCAGGATACCGTGTACGTCGTGCAGGTTCTCCTGCAGCACCGTCGGCGAGGCGTTGTCGAAATCCGTGGTGTCCAGAAGGCGCACGCCAATACGCACGCCCTCAGCGGGTTCCGTGTGCTCCAGGGCGTTGGTGATGCTGAGGTACGAATCCTTCATGGTGGAATACTTGCCGGTCATGGCGATGGTGAGCGGCGGCTCCTTACGGCGGGCATGGCGCACGAACGGCGCAAAGGGCACCTGCTTCTCTCCCGCCGCGGGGTACGGCATATTCAATTGCAGCCGGCTGATGGCGGTTTCCGCAAAATGCTGATCCTGGAAGAGGGACGGCAAGGTGTAGACGCTTTCTGTGTCGGGGCTGCTGATCACGTGATCGATGGGCACGTTGCCGTGAAGGCTGATTTTCTCGCGGACTTTGCGTTGCAGATCCTGCTTCGACCGGCACACGATGATGTCTGGCTGCACGCCCATCTCCAAAAGCTTCTTGATGCTGTGTTGGGTCGGCTTGCTCTTCTGCTCGCCGGTAGCCTCCGACCACGGCACCATGGTGACGTGGATGTACATGACGTTGTCGCGCCCTTCGTCACGGATCAGCTCGCGCGCCGCTTCGATGAAATGCACGTTCTCGATGTCGCCAACGGTGCCGCCGATCTCCACCAGCACCATGTCGTAAGGCCCTTCCTGGGCTTTCTGGCGCATGAGGTATTTAATCTCGCCGGTGACGTGGGGCACGATCTGCACGTCCCGCCCGAGGTACTCGCCACGCCGCTCCTTGGCCAGGATGCGGGCGTAGATTTTGCCGGACGTCATGTAATTGTGGCGGTTCAGGGTGGTGTCGAGGAAGCGCTCGTAGGTGCCGAGGTCGAGGTCGCACTCGGTGCCATCATCCAGCACAAAAGTTTCACCGTGGCGATAGGGGTTGAGGGTGCCGGCATCGACGTTGAGATAGCCGTCGATTTTCATCGTGGTGACGCTGAAGCCCAGCTGTTGCAGCAAGTGCGACAGCGAAGCCGTACACACACCCTTTCCGACACCGGACATGACCCCACCCGTGACGACGATGAACTTGGTTCGGCCAACGCGGTAATGCGGTGGGAAAAAATCGAGGTGTTCCGAGTCGTCCGAGCGGGCGCCGATTTCCTCGCGTTCAAAGTCGTTCATGGGAACTTCCTCGTCCAGGATGAGGGCTGTCAGGCACCATCACGGGAGTTGAAAAGCTCGTTTGTTGCAACTTGCATTTACAGTTCTCATAGTGGCATTCGGCCATCGGGATTTCAAGAAAATTAGCGGATTCAGTCCCCGTCGGGCAGGATGCGCACCCGCCGTCCTTCCGGTCGTAACCGGTTGTTGGTGAATAGTTGGATAGCCCGCGGATAGGCCTCGCACTCGGCGGCAAAGACACGCGCAGCCAGGGACTGCACCGTATCGTCATCAAGCACCGGCACGGCCGTCTGCAAAATAATGGGGCCGTGGTCGTACCGGGAATCAGCGAAATGAACCGTGCAACCACTTACCTTCACCCCAGAATCAAGCACCGCCTGATGTACCCGGTCGCCGTAGAACCCTTTGCCACCAAATGCCGGCAGCAGGGCAGGATGGATATTCATCACCCGCCCGTCCAATTCCGGCGGCGGCTGGTAGAGCGACAGAAAACCCGCTAGCACCACCAGACCGACATCGTAGGGTGCCAACACGGCATTGATCGCCGCGTTAAAGGCTTCGAGGTCGGGATAATCCCGCCGCGACACCGCCACAGTGTCCAGGCCGTGCGCCCTGGCGCGTACCAGACCGTACGCCTCCGGCTTGCTGCTGATGACCACGGCAATGTCGGCGCGCAGACGACCCGCGGCGATCTTCTGATGGAGATTGTCCAGACTGCGACCTGTTCCGGAGAGCAACACCGCGATTCGAAGCATGTTCCCCTACCCGCTTCGGACGCTGCCAGGTTGGAAAGTCCATCAGGAAGGCGAAACCAGATGGGACGTGTCATTGAACCGCACCGCACGCCAGTGGTCGCCGCAGACGGTAATCGTGTGAATGCCGCAATTGTGGGATTCAAAGGTGCGCCGACCCGTACAGTCGAGTCCTTGGGCACGCAATCCCAACACCGTGCAGACGCCGCCGTGCGTCACCAGCACCAACGGGCCCGCTGGCGTTGCGACAAGAATCTCAGCCACGGTCTGAACGGCACGGGCGTAGAATTGCCGCCACGTTTCGGCCCCGGCCGGCGCCACGTCATAGGGATTGCCGCGCCGCGCCGCATATACGTCCGGGTGACGCTGCCGAATCTCCTGCGACGACAGACCCTGCCAAACGCCGAAGTTGATTTCGCGCAGGCCGACGTTTTGGATGACCTGCAGCCCGGTGGCCCGGCTGACCAGGTGGGCTGTCTCGGAAGCCCGTTGCAAGTCGCTGCTGTAAAGAGCGGCAGCGCCCAGGCGGGCCAAGCGCAGGCCGGTCAGACGGGCCTGCGCCCTTCCGGTGGCGTTGAGGGGCGGGTCAAGATGGCCCTGAATGCGTCTCGATTGGTTCCAGTCGGTAAGCCCGTGCCGCATCACGTACAGGAGACGCTCACAGGGCATGCTCACATCCGCTTGAGTCGAGGGCCATGAGGGGTGTCTTCGATGACGTAACCGCGTTCCCGAATGGCGTTGCGCAGCGCATCCGCCCGGCCAAAATCGCGGTTTTTACGCGCCTCCTGGCGCTGTGCCAGCAACTGTTCGACATCCGCGTCGTGAGCGGCTTTGTCTACGTCAAGAACGCCGAGAACGCTGTCGAAATGATGCATCAGGTCTTGCACCGCTCGGGCATCAGCCGGACTGAGTCGGTCGTCGGCCCGGATGCGATTGACGTCACGCACCAGCTGGAAAATGGCGCCCAAGGCGCCCGAGATGTTGAGGTCGTCGTCGAGAGACTTTTCAAAGCTTTCTCGCGTCTGCTGTAGCAGAGGCCGCACGTCAGCCCCGCTGCCGTCTGCCGACGGCAGGTTGTCCATGAAGTCGAGCAGCCGTTGCACCCCGGTTTCGGCGCCGCGCAGATTGTCCAGCGTAAAGTTCATCGGCTGCCGATAGTGCGTGGCCAGCAAGGCGTAGCGGATGCCCTTGGACTTGAAGCCCTGGTCGAGGAGGTCGCGCAGGGTGAAAAAGTTGCCCAGGGACTTGGACATTTTCATGTTGTCGACCAGGAGATGCCGGCAATGCAGCCAATAGTTCACGAACGTTTCGCCGGTGGCGGCTTCGGACTGGGCGATCTCGTTTTCGTGGTGGGGGAAAATATTATCCTCGCCGCCGGTGTGAATATCGAAGTGCGTGCCAAGGTATTTCATCGACATGGCCGAGCACTCAATGTGCCAGCCGGGACGTCCCTTACCCAACTCAGTCTCCCAGAAAACGTCACCATCCTCGGGGGTCCAGGCTTTCCACAGGGCGAAGTCGCGCACGTTGTCCTTGGCATATTCATCGTGGTCCACCCTGCCGCTGACGCCATTTTGCAGGGTTTCGGCGTCGAGATGCGCAAGCTTGCCGTAGCTTGGGAAGCGGTCGAGACGGAAATAAATGGAGCCATCCACGTCATACGTATAGCCGCGCTCCCGGAGTTGCTGGATCATGGCGACCATGTCGGGGATATGGTCCGTGGCGGCGGGATAGACTTCGGCGGACTCGATATTTAACGTTCGGAGGTCTTCAAAAAAGGCATTCTTATGGATGGCCGTGAAGTCCCGCAGGGGCATCTCGGCGCGGCGCGAATCGCGGATCGTCTTGTCGTCGACGTCGGTCAAATTCATCACTTGGTTGACGTTATAGCCGCGGTACTTGAGATACCTGCGCAAGAGGTCCTCGAACACATAAGCGCGATAGTTGCCAATGTGGGGGCTGTTGTACACCGTGGGTCCGCAGGTGTACATCCTGACTTGCCCCGGTTCGAGCGGCTGAAAGTTGTCTTTTTCCCGGGTCAGGGTATTGTAAAACCGCAACATGGGTTGGCTGAGCTTTCTGCAGAGTGAGGAATCAAAACAAGCAAGGGGTGTTTTTGGCAATTGGGCGATTTTAGTTGCGCGCCGCAGGGGTTGTCAACCGCCGCGGGGCACTGTGGCGGGCGCAGCCGTGTAGCCCCATCAGGTCCATCGTGGTAGGATAGCGCCGTCAACCATTCTCCACTTCCGCCGTCATTTGGCAACCCGTTTTCAGGAGGAGAGCGATGCAGCTCGGTGTCATTTTCCCCCAGACCGAGATCGGCGCCGACCCGAAAGGGGTGCGAGATTTCGCCCAGGCCGCTGAGGAATTGGGCTATGCCCACGTCATTGTCTTTGATCACGTCCTGGGCGCCGACACCACATACTATAAGAACTGGGAAGGCCCCTACACGCAAGGCGACATGTTTCACGAGCCTTTCGTGCTGTACGGCTATCTCGCCGCCGTGACCCAGAAGCTGGAGTTGGTAACGGCGGTCATCATTTTGGGGCAGCGGCAAACGGCGTTGGTCGCCAAACAGGCGGCGGCCGTAGACGTGCTCAGCGACGGGCGCTTGCGTCTGGGCGTGGGCATCGGCTGGAATGCCGTGGAATACGAGGCCCTGAACGAGAATTTTCACGACCGCGGCAAACGCAGTGAGGAACAAATCGCGGTGCTGCGGGCGCTGTGGACGCAGGAGGTCGTCGACTTCCACGGCCGCTGGCACAACATCACGCACGCCGGCATCAATCCCCTGCCCGTGCAACGGCCCATTCCCCTGTGGTTGGGCGGTCGCGTTGAAGCCGTGGTCGAGCGGGTCGGGCGACTGGCGGACGGCTGGTTCCCGCAGTTTCCGCCGGATGATGCCGGACGCGCGACTATCGAACGCATGCACGGGTATGCCCGCGCCGCCGGGCGCGACCCGTCGGCCATCGGCATCGAGGGACGCATCAGCCTCGCCGAAAGTGGCCCGGATGACTGGGGCCGACTGGCCGAAGCCTGGCGCGGCCTGGGGGCAACCCACCTCTCCGTGAACACCATGCGGGCCGGCCTGTCCACGCCGGACGACCATATCACCGCCATACGACAATTTCGTGAAGCCATGAACGGCTGAATAACGGAAAGGATCCACCCATGAAAATGAACCGACTGACGCTTGCCAGTCTGCTGACCGTCCTGTTTCTGGCCTTCGGCGCCATTTGGACCTTGGCCCAGGATGCCGATCGCGACATCGAACGGATTGCCGGTGAGGTGTACCGCTTTCGCAACAAGTTCCATTACTCGGTCTTCGCGGTGACCCCCGAGGGGATTATCGCCACCGACCCCATCAACGCCGAGGCGGCCGCGTGGTTGAAGGAGGCTTTGCAACGACGATTCAATCAACCCGTCAAGTACCTCATCTATAGCCACGAGCATCCCGATCACATCTCCGGCGGCGAGGTGTTCGCTGACACGGCCATCGTCGTGGCGCACGAACGGGCCAAGGCCAAGATTGTGGACGAGCAGCGCCGCACGGCCATCCCGCACCTCACTTTTACCGACCGCATGCGCATCGAATTAGGCGGCACCACCGTGGAACTCTCCTACGTGGGGCGGAACCACTCGGACAATTCCATCGTCATGCGGTTCCCGAAGGAGCGCGTCCTCTTCGCCGTCGACTTCATCCCGATCGAGACGGTGGCGTTCCGCGACTTCCACGACGCCTACATCGAGGAATGGATCGATTCTCTGGAGCGCGTCGAGCGCATGGACTTCGACATCCTGGCACCGGGGCATGGCCGGGTGGGAACAAGAGATCACGTGCGGCAATTTCGGGAGTACATGCAGGACCTGCACCGGGAGGTGCTGAAGCACGCCAGGGCGGGTATGTCGTTAGAAGAGATGCAGCAGACGATCCGGCTGCCGAAGTACGAAAAGTGGCTCGGGTATCAATCAGACAACAACCCTAACAACCCTAACAACCCTAACTGGTTCCCGATGAACATCGCCGGGATGTATCGCTACATCCAAAACCACCGCCGCCCGAATTGACGGCGCGCATAGGGAGGCCGTCAGGATGCCGCGTTTTTCCGCCAACATCGGTTTCATGTTCAACGAAGTCCCGTTTGTGGATCGCTACGCCACTGCGGCCCAGGTCGGTTTTCGCGGCATCGAATGTCCGTTTCCCTACGAGGTCCCGCCCGGTGAACTGGCGCAGCTTTTGCCGCGCCACGGTGTCCAGCAGGTCCTCTGCAATCTGCCACCTGACGGCATGGCGGCCATCCCTGGGCAGGAGGAGGCGTTCGCCGCTGGTCTGGAACGGGCCTTGACTTATGCACGCGCTTTGAACTGCCCACGCCTGCACGCCATGGCGGGGGCGCCGCCCGCGGAGATGGACCACGCGGACTGCGAGGCCGTCTACGTGCGAAACCTGAGATGGGCGGCGGAAACCCTGCAGCCCCACGGCGTTCACCTGTTGATCGAGCCGATCAACACCACCGGCATGCCCGGCTATTTTCTGCACACCGCAGCGCAAGCGCGCCGCGTCATGGACCAGGTTGGCCACGACAATCTCTTCCTGCAACTCGACCTCTACCACTGCCAGATCATGACGGGTAACTTGTCCGAGACCATCAAGGCACATCTGGAGGTGATCGATCATTTCCAGATTGCCGGCCATCCCGGCCGCCACGAACCCGACGTCGGCGAGATCAATTACCCGTATTTGTTCGACCTGATCGACGACCTTGGCTACACGGGTTGGGTCGGCTGCGAGTACCGGCCGCGCGCCGACACGGTGGCGGGGCTTGCCTGGTTCCGTCCCTTTCTCGACGGGATGTCTGCGGAGGGGTGCTGAAGCCAAAGGCTGGGATGTCAACCTAACGGGGAATAATAGCGGCAGAAAGACGCAGTAGAGACAGCGGCGCTACCGTGAGCGCCAGAAGGCGAAGCAGATGCGCATCCACTACCGGCGCCCACGTGATCAAAGGCGCCGGCCGCAGTGCTGACGAGACGCGGTGCAGACCTTGATGGAACTCCAGACTGAGTATCAGGACTGGCTGGGCATCTTGTCCGACAACCTCCAGACATCCACACTTGCCGAACGCCTCGAAGAAATCTGCGGGTAGATTTCGGTGACCTGAAAGCGTTGGACCCGCCGTGCGGCTTCGAGTGTGACTGAAAAAAAAGGGCTTTATGGACTGGAAGGCAATCGGCAACATCGTTGTCTTTGTGGGGTTAGCTGGTGGCAATGGTCGTCATGTTCAACCAGGTCAATGCCCGCATCGACCGCTTGCAGGCTGAGACCAGCGTACGCTTCGATGCCGTTAATAAGCGCTTCGACTTTCCTTGTGTAAACCTTGAATCCCCGCCGCTGTTGGTCAATACGGCAATTGTGATCGATTCCACCGGAAGCATCAGTTTGAAACATTTCGGCCAAAATGGTGGGGTGCCTAATATCAGATAGAGCCAAAAGGCTCCCGTAGTGGGGCGTTGGGAATCATGCCGCACCCTTCCCACCACAGAGTACGCCTTCCGCTTCAAGCCGATCGACACACGCAGTTGAATATCCCAGCACCGTTGTGAGAATCTCGTGGTTGTGTTGTCCCACCTTGGCAACCCAGGGTTGCACGCTGGCTTGCGTGTGTGAAAACAGGAAGGGCGAGTTGGGCACGCGCAGCTTGCCGGCGGCGTCTTCCGTTTCCACGATCATCCCCCGATGCTGTAATTGCGGGTCGTCAGCGGCTTCACCCACACTGCGGTATTTGGCGCAAGGAATATGGGCGGCGTCGAGGCTTGCCAACGCCTCCGCGCTCGGCAGTCGTCGCAGCCAATCCGCGACAATCGCGGTGAACGCTTGGTAGTTGGCCAGGCGCTCGGTGGTGGTGGCAAAGCGGGGGTCGCTCAGCAGGTCCTGCCGTTCCATGCAGGCTGCGAGGCTTTCGAAGTGTTTCTGGTTGAGCGGCAGGACGAGAATGAACCCGTCCCGGGTGTCGAACGGGCCGTACAGACGGTCGGGCGTCGAGGGCCAATAGTGTTGCTGAAACTCTTTCGGGAAGGTGTTGATAAGGGCGTCGAACATGGCGATGTCAAGGTGCTGCCCCTCCCCTGTCCGCTGCCGGTAAAACAGCGCCCCATTGATGGCGCCCAACGCTTGTAGCGAGGCCGTCGTGTCGGCGACGGGCGGCCCCATGTTGAGCGGCCGTTCAAGGCTCGGTTGATACTGCAGGTAGATCTGCTCGAAACCGCTCTCAGCCTGCACCACCGGGGCGTAGGCTGGGCGTTGCGCGCTGGGTCCCGTTTGTCCGTAACCGGAAATCGAGCACATGATGACGGCCGGGTTGGCTTGCGCCAGCACGGCGTAGTCCAAACCCAGCCGCGCCATGACCCCAGGGCTGAAATTTTCCACCACCACGTCATAGGTACGCACAAGCTGCTTGACGATGTCAGCCGCGACGGCGCGCTTGAGATCGAGGGCCAGGCTCTTCTTGCCGCAGTTGAGTTGGCTGTACACGGCGCTGACGCCCTGACGCATCGGCGGCACGTGACGGGCGAACTCCCCTCCCGGCGGCTCGACTTTCAACACCTCCGCCCCCAGATCAGCCATCAACCGGGTGCAGTACGGCCCGGCGATGACCGTAGTGAAATCCAGAACGCGAACGCCGTCCAGCACCCGCGGGCCGGTCAATCGTTTGTTTGCTTGCATGGCGGCTCCTCAGTGCACGTGATTCCCATTCTGCCCATCATCGCGGCTCAGGATATGGAAATAGCCTTGTGGCGGCAAGATGCCCTTGCTCCGACGAAAGCCGGAGGTCGGGGAGGTGTCGGAGTGCGAAGGTCGCTGGATTCCGGTATGCGCCGGCATGACCAAATTACGAGACGCAGCAAGACGCCTCGCCGTGTTTGCTTGTCCGCAGGGCCGAACGTATAATCGCCCCGCCATCACCCTTGACGCATGCGACCCATCATCGACCCTCCAGAACGAACTTCGGCGACCCGCCCAGCGAGGTATTCCACATGCAGATGCGATCCATTACCGCGAATCCGTCGCAGCTTATCGTCGAGCAACTTGTGGCGTCCGGCGTGCAATACGTGTTTTACAACTCCGGCTCGCGCGAGGCTCACTTCTTCGACGCGCTGTACCGGCATCCCGATATCCACGGCGTCCTGGCGTTGCACGAGGGCAGCGTCACGGCCATGGCCGGCGGCTACACGCAGGCCAACGGCGACGTCGCCGTGACCGTGGTCCACTTGGGCGCCGGTCTGGCGCAAAGTTTGGGACAACTCATCAACGTGTGGACCGGCAGCCTGCCCGTCGTGGTCATCACCTTTGCCGGCGATACGGGCAGCTTCGCCGACAAGATCGGACTCGACCTCAGCCACAACTTTGGCCCGACGGCCATTTCCGCGCCGTTTACCAAGGCCAACTGGAGCGTGATCGATCCGGAAGGCTTGCCGCACGCCGTCGAACGGGCCATACGGGTGGCCAAAACGCCGCCCGTCGGTCCTGTCCATCTGGCCGTCTATGATCGCCTGCTTGGTGCCCAGCAGGTCACCACGAACATTATTGAAGGCGGCGCCCCTGATCCTCGGGCCGGATATCCCGCCGATGACGATGTCGAAGCCATCGCCCAAGCCTTGCGGGACGCCAAGCGCCCGCTGATCTACGTGGGTGACGGGGTCTGGAAGAGTGGCGCGGAAGCCCAAACGACGGCCCTGGCGGAACACTGCGGCGCTGCCGTCGCCACCCTATTCGGCGACATGCGCGGCGTGCCCATCAAACACCCCCTGCATTGCGGACCGTTTGAGCCGGCGGTAGCGGCTCTTGATCCGGACCTCATCGTGTGTATCGGCGTCCGCCACGGCGGCAATGGACGGCTTGACGATTACCAGCCGTTCACCGACGCAAGACGCGTGATCGCCATCGGCCCGGACGGCGAGAACTTCGAGAATATCCCGGGTCTCGAGTTGGCCGTTTTGGCCGATGAACGCCGGGCGCTCGCCCGCCTGCAGGCGTTGATGCTGCAGGAGGCGACGCCGGGGTGCTATGACGAGCGGCGAGTCTGGGCGCAGACCCAGGTGGCGCGGCTGCGCGAGACACGCCGTGAGAAGCACCAGAACATGGCGCCCCAGCCCTCACGGGTGCGTCCGTGGGTCCTGGCGCAGACGCTTGACCAGGCTCTGGAGCGCCGCGGTGGCGGGCTGATCATGATCGAGCAATTCGCCCTGCCCCTTGATTGTCTGGAGGAATCGTCCGGTGCCGGCCACAACGTTTACGTCAGGCCGGCCGGCGGGTCGGAAGGCTACGGTATTGGCGCCGCGGCCGGCCTCAAGCTCGCGGCGCCGGATCGGCCGGTCGTAGGTCTGGTTGGCGACGGCTCCTTGTTCTACGCGGACTCGGGACTGTGGACGACGGTGCATCACGCCATTCCGGTGCTCTACGTCATCCCCAACAACCAGTCCTACGGCATTGTGGCGAATTTCTTCGGATTGGCCGAGGGCGCCATGAAGCAGGCCAGTGAATACGCCGGCGTAGTTCTGGATGGCATTGATCCGGTGCAGATCGCCGCCGGATTCGGTGTGGAAGGCATGCGGGTGCAGGATGAGTCCTGCGTCGAGGACGCGATCGAACACGGCTTGCAGGTGGTCGAGGAGGAACAGCGTCCCTTCCTCCTGGACGTCCATCTACCGCTTGGGCTGCCCGCGGGCGGGCAAGCCGCTGCTCCCTTCCGTCTTGCGTCCGTCGAGGCCGGCGCCAGCGCGGGATCATCGTTGTAGACGGTAACATTGATCTTACTTCAGGAGGTTTCTATGCGAGCGAATAAATTCCGCGAGTTGCTCAAGGCGGACAAACCCACCATTGGCACCCATATTCACACCACGTGGCCGTCCATTGTGGAAGCCATCGGCCACACCGGCACCTATGACTACGTGGAATTTGTCGCCGAATACGGCCCCTTCGACCTGTATGCCTTCGATGACATGTGCCGCGCCGCCGAGCTTTACGATATGTCGATGATGGTCAAGGTGGACCAGGAACCGCGCGGCTTTATCGCCCAGCGCGCCATCGGCTCCGGCTTCCAGAGCGTGCTGTTTTCCGACTGCCGTTCGGCCGACGAGGTGTGCGAATGCGTCCGCATTGCCCGCCCTGAAACGCCGGAGGACGGCGGCACGTATGGGGTGGCGACGCGGCGCTTTACCTACATGGGATACGGCGGCTCCATGGACTACGTGCGCGCCCTGCGGGACGTCGTGGTGGTCATCATGATCGAGAAAGACGGGGCGGTTGAAAACCTGGAAGAGGTGCTTTCGGTGCCGGGCGTCGACATGATCCAGTGGGGCGGCTCGGATTACTCCATGAGCGTGGGGCGAGCAGGCCAGCGGGGCTCGGCGGAGATCAAGGCGGTCGAGCGCAAGGTGATCGAAACGTCCCTGCGCATGGGCGTGCCGCCGCGTGCCGAAATCAATACCGCCGATCAAGCGAAGTACTATCTGGATATGGGTGTACGCCACTTCTGCATCGGCACGGACGTGAACATCCTCTACAACTGGTGGAAGGAACACGGGGACGACGTGCGCAAAGCCGTTACGTCCTGATTCGGTTTGGGTGGGATTGCGGGCTTATCTTCCGCCGCGAAAACCCAATTGGCGCCACGCTTCATAGAGGACGATGGCGGCTGCGTTGGACAAATTCAGGCTTCGGCTGCTCTGCTGCATTGGGACGCGCAAAACGGTGTCGACGAGCGTATGGCGCCGCAAGTCGTCCGGCAGACCGCGTGTCTCCGGGCCGAATAGCAGCGCATCCCCTTCCCGGTACGCAACCTCGTGGTAGGCCCGCTTGCCCTTCACGCTGATCGCAAACAGGCGCGTGAACGCCGTCTGGACCGCGAACGCCTGGAACGAGACGTGCGTTTTGATGCTCGCCCACTCGTGATAATCAAGGCCGGCGCGGCGCAATCGTTTGTCGTCCAAGCTGAAGCCCAGCGGCTGAATGAGGTGAAGCTGTGCGCCCGTGTTGGCGCAGAGCCGGATTATATTTCCCGTATTGGCGGGAATTTCGGGCTCAAATAAAACGACGTGCAGTATGGCCATTTGACGGGGTAGCGCCTTGATGGTTGGGGAGGACCCACCGCCCCCGGCGTGTCGGCAGGCGCAACGCCCGCGCCAGGGCGTTCAAAAAATGCGGTCGTTCCCAGGCCACGGCGCCAAAGCGTTCCACGTGGTCGCTGTGCATCTGGCAATCGACGAAATGAAAGCCCCAGGCGCCCAAGTGCCGGACGAGATGGACGAACGCAACCTTGGCGGCGTTGCTGCGATGGGTGAACATGGATTCGGCGAAGAAGGCGGCGCCAAGCGAGACGCCGTACACGCCGCCTGCCAGCCGACCTTCGATCCATGCCTCGGTAGAATGGGCGAACCCCAACTCGTGCAGAATACCATATGCGCGCCGCATGGCCGGAGTAATCCACGTGTCCTGCTGTCCGGGCCGCTTCGTCGTGGCGCACGCATGGACGACGCGGTCGAAGGCGGTATCGAATTGCACTTCAAACACGCCCTGCCGCAGCATTTTTCGCAGGCTGCGACTGACGTGCAGGTCGGCCGGCACCAGCACGGTGCGCGGAGCGGGAGAGAACCACAGGAGCGGCCATTCCTCGCCGTGCGGCCAGGGAAAAAGCCCCTGAGCGTAGGCGGCAAGCAACCGGTGTGGGCTCAGGTCGCCACCGTAGGCCACGAGGCCGTCGACGTCGGCTTCGTTTGGATCCGGGAACGTCAGGCTGTCGGTGATCCGATAGATTGGCATTTCACCTCTCTGAACGCGCGATGCTGTAGCCTGTTGTTGTCTTATTGTAGTTGGTGAAGCGTTCAGTCACAAAGCAGGCGGGCGTCTTGTCTTGCTATTACGGCCGACGGCGTCATTCATAATGGCTGAATGACCAAGCTTGAACAGAGGGAAAGCCAGTGGCGACTTACGCAATCGGAGACGTGCAGGGGTGTTTCGGCAGCCTGACGGCGCTTCTTGAAACGCTCCGGTTCGACCCCGCCCGTGACCGACTGTGGTTCACGGGTGATCTCGTCAACCGAGGTCCGCGGTCGCTCGAAACGCTTCGTTTTGTCCGTGATCTGGGCGACCGGGCCGTCACCGTGCTCGGCAACCACGACTTGCACTTGTTGGGGGTGGCGTGTGGTGACAGACGACTCAAGGCCGGCGACACCATCAGCGACGTTCTGGAGGCGCCGGACCGCGACGACCTGATTACTTGGCTGCGCTGTCAGCCGTTGCTGCACCGTGACGCCGACCGCGGTATCACCATGGTGCACGCCGGGTTGCCGCCGCAGTGGACGCTTGACGTGGCGCAGGCGTGCGCCGCAGCCGTCGAGGCCAAATTGCGCGGCGCCGGTATCAAGAAACTGATGCGGAAGTTGTTGGGCAGCCAATGCGATTCGTGGTCGGCGTCCCGGCCCTACGCCGAGCAGCTTGGATACATTATCAACTGTTTGACCCGGCTGCGGTACTGCGACCCGGCCGGGCACCTGGAGCTGCGGGAAAAGGGGCCGCCGGGAAGGCAGCCGGCGCCCTATCTGCCGTGGTTTGCGGCGCCGAGACGGCTGCACGTCTCGGAAAAAATCGTCTTTGGCCATTGGGCCAGCCTTGGAACCTGCAACGAACCTGGGGTGCATGCGCTGGACACCGGCTGTGTGTGGGGCGGCGCCCTGACCGCGCTGTGCCTGGAAACCTGGGAACGTACGAACGTTCCCTGTCGTGACATAATCGAAGGAGGAACCCATGCCGAAGCTTGAACGCCTGAGCGCCGTGGTGCGCCAGGTCCTGACGTCCTTTCCATGCCTGGAGCCCGATGATATTCCATGGACGCCGCCGAGCCGGGCGCTGAAACACAGCAGCTTGGCGCTGGTCACCTCGGCGGGCCTGCACCTGCGCGACGACAAACCGTTCGCCGCCGACGTGAAGGGCGGCGATACGTCGTACCGCGTCATTCCCTCGGACGCCAACGCCACGGACATTTTGCAGAGCCACACCAGCATCGGCTTCGATCACACCGCCATCTACCGCGACCTCAACGTCACCTTTCCGCTCGACCGGATGCGCGAACTGACCGCACGGGGCGTCGTTGGCGGTTTGGCGCCGAACGCCTATTCGTTCATGGGCGCCCTCCGCGACGTGCGGCGCATCGTGGAAGAAACCGGTCCCGAGGTCGCGCAGCGACTCAAGGACGAGGGCGCCGAGGTCGTTTTTCTGACCCCCACCTGACCCCTGTGCACGCACACCGTGAGTGTGCTGGCCCGGGTCCTTGAAGCCGCCGGTCTCGTCACGGTCAGCTTGGCCATGGTCCGTGAGCACGTCGAGAAGGTGAAACCGCCGCGGGCGTTGTTCGTCCCCTACCCGTTCGGCTTTGCTCTGGGCAAGCCGAACGATGCCGACCTGCAGCACCGGATCATGGCCGCGGCATTTGAGCTCCTTGAGAAGCCGGAGGGTCCGGTACTGGCGGACTTCCCCGAGGAAGAGATTCCCGACGTGCTGCCCCAATCTTCCGGCGTCGCGCGTAACGGCGACCGAGGCACCGCGGACGCCGCCGATGAGATCGCCGGGCTGCGCGCCTTTTACGAACGCTGGGTGGACGAACATGATGGCCGCACCGCGGTGGGCCTCAGTGGCATTCCGCAGCGGCGCTGGCGCGGCCTCGTTCGGTTCCTCGAAGCGTACACCCGCGGCGAAGAGGTGGACCTGAAGGAGCGGCCCACCGACGTGTCGCTGCCGCAGTTCATCCGCTACTGCGTTGACGATCTCAAGGCGTTTTATTACGAGGCCCGTATGGCGCAAAAGCCGTCAACGAGCGAGCCCGACCTGCACGTCTGGTTCTGGGGCGAGACGGTCATCGGCCAGCTCATCCCCGCGCTTGGCGAGTCTATGCAGGCCAGTGACGACCCCGCGACGAAGGCGGTGGCCTTCGGCCTTGCCCGGTGACAATGGGCTGACTGAACATGATCTACGAATGCGAACGGCGCTTGCAGATCGAGGCTCCGGCAGAGGCGGTCTGGGATTGGATGTCGGATTTGCGCCGTCTCCTGCGCCTGAACCGCTTCCATGTCCGCGTAGATTGCGCCGAGCCAGTGACGGAGGTGGGCCAGTGCGTGCCCATCCGGCACAACGTCTACGGCTTGTATCGGCGCATGCGGATAGCGCGCATTCGTGCGTATCGCCGTTATCACGTGGCGTGGGGGGAGCTTCAGGAGCACGGTAAGGACTGGTTTCCGCACAGCCAGTCCTTCACCATTCTGCCGATTGAGGCTCACCGCTGCACGGTGGTCAATCGTCTGCGCGGCAAATTCCTTCTGCCCGGCGTGCGGTATTGGCTGCTGCCAATTTACCGCCGCCTGTCGCCCCGCATTTTGGATGAGGAAAACCTGAGCATCGCAGTGCACGTCTCGGAAACCCGTTAGCGAGGAAGTCGTCATGAAGCCCCTGCACGTCGCAGCACTCGTGAAGCAAATACCCAAGTTTGAAGTCATGGCGCTCGGGCCGGAGGGTCGGTTACAGCGCGACGGCGTCGAACTCTCCATGAATCCGTATTGCCAGCGCGCGCTCAGCAAGGGCATCGAGTTGGCGCAAGCGACCGACGGGCAGTGCACAGTGATCTCCCTGGGGCCTCCGGCGGCGGCCGACGTGGTCCGCTGGGGCGTCGCCGCGGGCGCTGACTGCGGCATCCTGATTTCCGACCCGGCGTTTGCGGGGTCGGACACCCTGGCGACTGCCAGGGCGTTAGCCGAGGTGATCGAGCGTTGTGGACCCTTCGACTTGATCCTGGTCGGCAAGAACGCGGTGGATGCCGATACCGGGCAGGTGGGTCCTGAGCTGGCGGAATTGCTGGGCTTGCCGTTTGCCGCCGCCGTACGCAGCCTGGAGCTTCGCCACGATCGCACGCTGAGCATCGGGTGCGAGCACGATGATGCCTGGGTCGAGGCCGAAGTGCCGCTTCCCGCCGTCATATCGACTGCCGAGCGTCTGTGCCGGCCGGCGAAGGTGGACGATCCGGACAAGGCCGCAGTGCCGGCGGAGAAAATACGCACGATCAAGAGTGTCGACCTGGGTGACGGCCCCTGGGGGATTGCCGGCAGCCCGACCTGGGTGGGTGAAACCAAGGTATTGGAGGTCAAACGGGCGCGCCGCATCCTGAGTGGCGGGTTGGAGAGCCAGGTGGCGGAAGCAATGGCCCTGCTGCAGGCTCGCCATGCTTTCGAGGACGTAAAAGCCGCGGCGGCCGCAACTGTGGGCGAGCCCGTGGCTAATCCTGTCGCCATCATCGGCGTTCTCATTGAACCAGGCAATACCGGCAGTGCGCGCGAGTTGCTCGGCGCCGCCGCGCAAATGGCGCCGCGAATCGGCGCCCACGTCACCGGCGTTCTGGCCGGGCCAGCGACCGACACGACGCCGGAGGAATTCTATGCCTGGGGCGCCGATCATCTTTGTGTATTGGAGAATGGGCTGGTGGAGGAAGACATCGCGCATTTTGTGGCGTCGTGGTGCCGCGCCCACTCGCCCCGGTGCTTGTTGGCCCCAAGCACCTCATGGGGGCGCGAGGTCGCCTCGCGCGTCGCGGCCCGCACCGGCTCCGGCCTGACGGGGGACGCGATTGCGTTGGCATATGAAGACGAACAGTTGGTGAGTTGGAAACCGGCTTTTGGCGGGCGGCTCGTGGCGGCAATCCGTTCGACGTCAGCCATTCAAATGGCTACCGTGCGTCCCGGGGTGCTGCTCCGTCCAACACCGCGCGAACCGCGTATGCCGTCCATGCAGCGGCATTGCGTCGAAGCGGCTTCGCGGGTCCGGGTCACCTCGCGTCAACGGAACGACCAATTGGACGCTTTGGCCATGGCGTCGCGTGTTGTGGGGGTTGGCATGGGAATTCCGCCGGAGCGTTACCCGGAGCTTGATCCCATGCTGGCTGTCCTGGGGGCCGAGCTCGCCACGACCAGGAAAGTGACGGACAAGGGCTGGCTGCCGCACGCCCGTCAAGTCGGGATTACCGGCCGCAGCATCGCGCCCAATCTATACATCGGCGTGGCCGTGAGCGGCAATTTCAATCACACCTGCGGCATTCAGGCCGCCGGCACGGTGGTGGCGATCAATTCCGACCCGCAGGCGGCCATTTTCGAGCACGCCGACATTGGCATCGTGGCCGACTGGGCCGATTCCGTGCCGTTGCTGGCGAAGGCTTTCGGCGACCTACTGCTTAACGCCCGGTGAACACCGGCGGGCGTTTCTCTCGCCAGGCCCGCGGGCCTTCCTGGGAGTCTTCCGTACTACGGCAGATCAGCATCGCCCACTCCAGATAATCCAGGGTGGAATCGAGGTCGGAGTGCAGACCCTTGCGTACCGCGCGCTTGATGAGTTGCGTTGCGATGGGCGGCTTGCGTGCGAATTTTTCGGCATACGACTGGGCGAATTGCGCGAATTCCTCATGCGGCACGACGTGATTGACGTAGCCCATCTGCCGGGCTTCGTGGGCGTCGAACGGCTCGCCGCCCCAGATCAACTCGTATGCTTTGGCGAGGCCGACGATGCGGGGCAGAAAATAGGCGCCGCCGTCCCCGGTCACCAATCCCATGTTGATGTAGCTCATCACGAACTTGGCTTTGTCGGACGCAATCCGAATATCCGCCATGCTGGCCATGTCCATGCCGGCGCCAGCGGCCGGGCCATTGACGGCGGCGATATACGGCTTGTCGAGTTGCGAGACCGCACGCGGCACCCGGTGCACGCCGTGCCGCATGTGATTGCGCTGCTCGTGCAGGGGCGGCGGTGTTGCGTCGGGACTGTAGACGAAGCCCTTGACGTTGCCTCCGGAACAGAAACCGCGGCCCGCGCCGGTGACCATGATGACCCATACCTCGTCATCGGCCTGAGCACGTAGCAAGGCGTCGGTCCATTCTGTCAGCATCAGATCGCTGAACGCATTCAACGATTCGGGGCGATTCAGCGTGATGGTGGCCACGCGATTTTCTACTGTATAGATGATTTCTTCGTAATTCATCCAAGCCTCTCCTTCCCTTGCATCAGAAAAAACAGTGCGTTGAAGCCCTCAGGCTTGTCGGAATACCTCGATGGAGGCCGCCGGGGTGCCGTTGCGCAACGCCAGCGGCCGGGTGACGGCGCGGGTTTCGCCAAACGTGGGGATAAAGCAGGAGTGCTTGCCGGCCCCACCGGCCACGAGCACGATGAGGTCCTGCGCTGAAGACGCCACGGGCACGCGGGTTTGCGAGGGGGACGTCCCGTCGGCCTCCCCTAAGAAGTGAGCGGCGTTCTCCAGGCTGAATCGTCCGACATCGATGCGGGCACGTTCATAGAGCCAGGCTTTGACGTCCTGCTTCGTCAGGCCATCGGCCGCCACCGTGGCGGCGTGCTCAGGACCGAAGACGACAACCGGCTGACCGCCTCCAGTGGCGTTGTTGCAACCGACGACAGCCATGGTCTCGGCGACCGTTGTCAGAATGCTTTCCGCCCGGATGCTGCCGTGGTCATTGATGTTGTGCGGCGCCTCGGCCCCAACGACGGTTACCGTGCTGACGTCGGTGGGGTAGCCACATTCCACGTGCCACGGTTCCCATGGGCTGTCGCCCTCATTCTCGGCAAAACAGTAGGTGTACTTGGCCGGGGTGCCCAGGGTGGCGCGGTCGAGTTCACCCGGCTGAGCACCGGCCACGTTGGTCATCACCAGCCGTACGGCCCGCCCGATGGTGGCGTTGCTGCGCCAGCCCTGCCCCATGGCGTTGTAGCCGGCATTGATATCCAACTCGCGGCCAATGGGGCCGTTTACAAACACCATCGGTGTGCAGGGATGCGTGGTAGCCAAGACGCCGTACAGATTGAAAGCGTCGTCTGCAAGGGCCTGCACGGCGGCGATAACAACGGGCAGATACTGGGGCAGGCAACCTGCCATGACGGCGTTGATGGCGATCTTCTCTACGGTGGCCTGTCCCTTGCGGGGCGGCAAGGCGGCAATGACCTCGTGCGGCGGCAGATCCGTGCAGGCCAGCATGTTCTGCACGGCTTGCGGCGTCGGCGGGATGATGGGGAGACCGTCGGTCAGGCCGTGGGCATGGAAATACGCTTGCACCTCCTCAAGCGCGTCGGGCAAGCGTATCGTCTCTGATTGCAGGGGCAAGGCTACCATGCGGGTTATGTCTCAGGCTTGGGTTTGGGGTTTAAGGGGCCGGCGGGGCCTACACGTTTGCCAACTGCTGTTCCGAGGTCGTGCACAACTGCTCAACGGTGTTCAAGACACCGGCGGCTCGTTGCTGCACTTCCTCGCCCGCCAGGCCGCCGAGCGGGTGTTTGATTATGGCGAGCGGCAAGGCGGGCATGCCGAGCGCCTCCGCCTCAGCTCGCCCCAAGGCAACGAACTCGGAGGAGCAAATCGTTACCGTTGGCACCCCGCGCTTTTCCAACTCAATGGCGTCGTGGACACTCCACGACGTGCAGGAGCCTCAATCCCCGACTGCGTTCAGAACGATGTGACATTTCTCCAGGTCGGCCATGACGTCGCCGGAGGACGGAGAACTGATCCCCTTGTGGCGATAGATCACCTCGCTGAAGTGAAACCGTTCCACCAACTCGCTCTGAATCGCCTGCAACAGCAAATCGCCGTTTGGTTTGCTGTTGCTCAGAATGCCGAGAGTCGTCCCTTGCAGGCTTGTTGGCCGCCGCGCCAGATCGTACGCCCCCTGCTGGGGTACGCCGCGTGGGTCCAGCACGTCGATGTATCGCTCGGTCATCGTGGTCTCCTCAATAAGGAATCGTTACTACCCGGGGGTGTGAGCCGCTTTCACGGAACGCTTAACGCCACAGACCGCCGCTTTCGACCAGCATCTGTTGCACTGCCGTATACGGATCCACCGTGCCCTCTTCCACCTGCGCAAGCAGCCCTGAATGGGTTTCGCCATTTTCGAATTGAGCCGTCAATGCCGCCAGCAATTGTTGCTGAAGCAAATCGAGCAATTCCTGTCGCCGGTTCTGCCGGCGCCGCGTCGTCAGTTGACCGGTCTCCGACAACTTGCGGCGATGGGTCGTGATCGCCTCGTAGAGTTCGACAATACCAAGGTCTTGGTGCGCTTGGGTGCTGAGAACGGGTGGGCACCACCCATCGGAGGCATGGCGGACATGCAGCATCATTTGCAGGTCGCGCTGCAGGCGCTCGGCACCATCGCGATCGGCCTTGTTGATCACGAACAGGTCGGCGATTTCCATGATGCCGGCCTTGATGGTCTGGATGGCATCGCCGCTTTCGGGCACCAGGATCAAAACTGTCGTATCGGCGGCGGCCACGACGTCAAGCTCGGTCTGGCCAACACCAACCGTCTCAACGAGGATCAGGTCCTTGCCGAACGCATCGAGAAGTTTGATAACCCCTTTGGCGGCGTGGGACAAGCCGCCATGGTGACCGCGGGACGCCATGCTGCGGATGTAAACCCCCGCGTCGAGGTAATGTTGCTGCATGCGGATACGGTCGCCCAGAATGGCGCCGCCGGAGAAGGGGCTTGTGGGATCAACGGCGATAATCCCGACGGTCTCGCCTTGTTGGCGGGCATGTGCTATCAGTCGGTCGGTGAGGGTGCTCTTACCCGCGCCTGGCGGCCCAGTGATGCCGACACAATACGCGCGCCCAAGCAAGGGCGTAACATGCTGCATGATTTCCGGGACTTCAGCGCTTTGTCTTTCCACCGCTGATACGAGCCGTGCCAGTGCCCGTTGGTCACCGGTGAGCATTTTTTCCACCAGTTCCACAGGCATGCCCGTACCTCAAACCGGTTGGCTCTCCTGCAAGGCAGCGCTATGACCGCTGCGGCGCATGCTCCCGAATGTAGTCGACAATATCGGCGATGGATGAGCCGGGGCCAAATAAGGCCTGTACGCCGTTGGCTTGCAGACCTGGGATGTCGTGTTCCGGAATCGTGCCGCCGCCAACCACCAGGACATCCTCGGCGCCCTGCTCCTTGAGTAATTCCACCACGCGGGGGAAGAGGACATTATGCGCCCCCGACAAGCAACTCAGTCCTACGACATCCACATCCTCCTGGATGGCTGCCGCGGCGATCTGCTCCGGCTGTTGCCGCAGACCTGTATAGATGACTTCAATCCCCGCATCGCGCAGGGCGAGCGCAAGAACCTTGGCGCCGCGGTCATGGCCATCCAGACCGGGCTTGGCGATCAGGACGCGGATCCTCTGAACTGTTGTCATGCTGTTTTTGCTCTCCCTAATGGCGCCTTGGCTACGGATGCCGGGCGCACAGCGGCGGCGATTCTAGCAACGGGCCTTCCGGGGGTCAAGAAACGCCGCCGTCGCAGCGTGTCCGAGAGCCTTGATCGCAGGACAGATGCGGTTTACAACTCAATGGGCTGCTGGGTCGTCAAAAGGAGTTGCCGGCCCGATATGCCATGGCTCCGAATCCACTCAGACAACTGGAGAAACACCACCATGCACGTCACCGCTGTGCAGCCCTTCCTGTTTGATCCCGGCACCGGAAAGAATTGGTTATTCGTGAAGGTGAACACCGATACGGGCATCAGCGGCTGGGGAGAATGCTATACCCAGTCGGACCGTGATCAGAGCATCGTGGCGCACGTGCAGCAACTTGGACGCTACCTGCTCGGACGCGACGCCATGAACATCAAGCACTTTACCCACATAGCCTACCACGACTTCGCCGGCAAGCGCGGCGCGATGGATTTCTACAGCGCACTCAGCGGCCTGGAGCAGGCACTGTGGGATATCGTTGGCAAGCACTTCGGAACCCCGGTGTACAACCTGCTGGGTGGCGCTTGCCGGGAGAAAATTCGCGTCTATGCCAACGGCTGGTCAGGGGGCGCCGGGACGCCGGAGGAATACGCCGAGCGCGCACTGCAAATCGTTGCGCGCGGATTCACGGCTCTCAAGTTCGATCCGTTTCCCGGGCCGTGGCGTACCCATATTTCGCGGCAGTCGGAAGAACAAGCGGTGGAGACGGTGCGGGTGGTGCGGGAAGCGGTTGGGCCAGACATCGAGCTGCTGATCGAAGTCCACCGCCGGCTCGCACCCACGCATGCCGTTCGGGTGGCGCAGGCCATCGAGCCGTATCGGCCGTTCTGGTATGAGGAGCCGGTATCGGCACGCAACGTGGACGCACTGGCAGCGTGCCGTCGGGATATTCGACTGCCCATCGTGACGGGTGAGGAACTCTATACCAAGGCAGAGTTTCGTGAGGTGTTTGAGAAGCAGGCGGCCGACATCATCAATCCCGACATTTGTAACTGTGGCGGGCTGCTCGAAATGAAAGAGATCGCAGCGATGGCCGAGCCCTATTTCGTTACCGTTTCGCCGCACAATTACAACAGCACCACGGTCGGGTTGGCGGCGACGCTGCAACTAGCGGCCTGCATTCCGAATTTTCTGATCACCGAATATTTTGTGAATTTTGAAGAGCGCGGAGCCGAGATCACGGTCGAACCCTTGCGGGTTGATGGCGGGTATATTGCGTTGCCTCAAGGGCCTGGGTTGGGCGTCGAATTGCAGCAGGATGTCTTGGAGCGGCGTCCCTATCGAGAATTCCCATTGCGCGGGCTACCGACGTACCGTGATGAGGTGCTATAGGCGTACCACTCCGAGCCATGGAAGGCGCTCACCCCTGCCCTTATACTTCATCAAATAGGTGCGGTGTGACGAACTGAATGTGCTCTTCATGCGTGTCGGGATCGAGGAGCCAAGCGGTGGCGGCAATGCTGCTGAGGAGGGAATTGCCGTCCTGCGGCGTAAAGCAAAAGCCGGTGATTTCATGGCCGTCCCTGACGGTCAGGGTCGGCACCGAAATCACCGTTTGGTTAAGCAAGCGCCCAAAATAACCGTGGTCGCGCCCGAATGAAAAGACGGTATTGGCCATCGTTTTTTCAGTCAAGGCAATGTACTTGTTAGCCTCGAATTTCTCAATCACCTCATCCAGCGTTACGGGATATTTGACCCGCAGGTTAAACCAGATGCTGTGCATGTACTGGGTGTTGAGTTTGATGGCCGAGGAAAACAGATTCAGGTCTAATCCCAAAGTGCGGAATAGATGCCAAGCATCTCTGGCGTGATGGGTGCCGAATTTATCATCTTTGTGGGTACCCACCTGCGGCGCGGCGATGAAACTCTTTTCCTGGCTGATGTCGCTGGACCGCCGCAAGCAAACGAAACGCCCTTCAACCAAATTGTCTGGGGATTCATCATGCAAGGCGACGGTGTCAACGAGAACCGCGAGGTTGTGGGTGTTGCAACTGACAACTTGAATGAAACGGTCTTCGTAAGGCACGAGCGCGTCATCGTTAATACCGCGCGCATACATTTTGCCAAAACCAAATTCACTGCCTTGGGCGATGAAGCCGCGTGCCGATGACAACTCCTGATACCACTGTTCCTTGTGCTGATTGGCCATGCCCTCAGGCGTGCAGTCGATAACCACAGACGCTTGGTTCAGCGCTTTCTCAATATCGTAGGTGGGCTGCATGCCCAGCTTCTCGAACTCGGGGCGTTTTTCGTCAGAGACAACAAGCTGCGCGCCGCGTCGGATCAGATTTTTGACTTTTGCACGATCGTCAAGCAGCGCCCGGTTCTTGTGAAAGGTGACTTCATCGACTTCCAGATGACTCCGCAGATCCAGCAGAAGGCCGATCAGCGGCTCTCCGATCGTTCCCGTGCCGACGACATGAATAGCGCGTTTGTTTTGCATGCCTAATTCACCTCCGAAAAATAGGCAAGAAGCAGATTTCCACATTGTCCGCTCTCGCCTGGGCCTGTAGGTGCCATGATACTGATGGGCAAGCCTACTAGCCGGGAATATGCCAATTCATAGGCGCGAAAGTATGTCAAAGAACCTGTTGACATGCAATGTATATTTCCTGCTATGAGGTGGGTGTCGCGTGATAGATAAAGGATGCCTTTCGTAGAGTGTACACTTCCAAAAGGACCGAAAAAAGACAACCGAACAAGGTCTTGGCAACGTACCAAGACGTGCCGGGACCTGCACGCTATTGAAGACCCGCCATGTGGCGGGTCGCACGGAGGTTGCATGATGAACGGCAAGCCCAACGGTCAATTTCAGAGCGGTGTCGGACCCGGCAGCCGCTTTTCGCTTTGGTACGTCTTGGCAGCTATCGGATTGGTGCTGGTGGCGCAGAACGCCCTCTTTGCACGGCCGTTTGAGCAGGTATCGTACAGTGACTTCAAGGCCGATTTACGTGCGGGACGTATTGCCGAGGTGCGGATTGGCACCCAGGTCATTCGCGGGACGCTACACATGCCAGATGATGCCTCAGAGATGACGCCGCCGTTGCGTTTTATGACCGCGCGGGTCGAAGACCCTGATCTCGTCAAGGAATTGGAAGCGTACGAGGTGAAATACACCGGTCAGAACGATAACAACCTGCTGAAAACCATTTTGTCATGGGTCCTGCCATTGGGCTTGTTGTTTTTACTCTGGAACTTCCTGGCCCGTCGGCTGGGCCCCGGTCAGGGTGTGATGAATTTCGGCAAAAGCCGGGCGCGAATTTACGCCGAACGCGAGACCGGTAGTACGTTTTCGGATGTTGCCGGGGCCGATGAGGCAAAAGAGGAACTGCATGAAATTATCGATTTCCTGTGTAATCCGCAGAAATACGCCAACCTTGGCGGCCGCATCCCCAAGGGTGTTTTGTTGGTAGGCCCGCCGGGAACGGGAAAAACCCTGCTGGCGAGAGCTGTCGCTGGCGAGGCCTCCGTGCCGTTTTTCAGCCTTAGTGGTTCGGACTTTGTGGAAATGTTTGTCGGCGTCGGTGCAGCGCGGGTACGTGACCTGTTTAAGCAAGCGCAGGAGAAAGCGCCGTGCATTGTTTTCATTGACGAGCTGGACGCCGTTGGCAAAGCGCGCGGCATCAACCCCATGCAGCAGAACGACGAGCGCGAGCAGACGCTGAACCAGCTGCTGGGTGAGATGGATGGTTTTGACCCCCGAAAGGGCGTCATCATTCTGGGCGCCACAAATCGACCGGAGATTCTTGACCCTGCCCTGCTACGTGCCGGTCGTTTTGACCGCCAAGTGGCAGTTGGGCGCCCAGATTTACAGGGCCGTCTTGACATCCTGCGCCTGCACGGACAGAAAGTGCGGTTAGCCGCTGACGTTGATCTTCAGGTGATTGCCGCTCGGACGCCGGGTATGGTTGGTTCCGACTTGGCCAGTGTGATCAATGAGGCTGCCCTTCTCGCTGCGCGTTACAATAAAGACGCGGTGACAATGGACGAACTTGACAAGGCGATTGACCGCATCATGGCTGGGCCGGAAAAGAAAAGTCGCATCATGGCCCCGGCTGAGAAACAGCGGGTCGCCTACCATGAATCGGGCCACGCATTGGTGGCCGAGGCGCTCCCGAGCGCCGACCCGGTGCGCAAAGTAACCATCATTCCTCACGGTGTCGCTGCTTTGGGGTATACCCAGCAACTGCCAACGCAGGATCGTTATCTGTACACCAAGGATGAACTCCTGGACCGTATTACCGTGATGCTCGGTGGGCGGGCCGCTGAAGAGGTCGTGTTCAGTGACACGTCTACCGGTGCACAGGACGATCTGCAGCGTGCCAGCGAGATGGCTCGGCGAATGGTTGCGGAGTTTGGCATGAGCGAACACCTGGGGCCGTATGCGGTGGAACATGGAAGGCAACCCATGTTTCTGGATACTGGTCAACAGACTCCCAAATCGTGCAGTGAAGCGACAGCGCGCCGTATTGATAATGAGGCACGAGAGATGGTGGAGCGCATGTATGACAGGGCTAGGCGGCTCCTTGAAACGCACCGAAGCAAGCTTGAGACACTGGCGCGCTACCTTCTGAAGCACGAAGTGATCGACCAAGCCACACTGGCGGTACTTTTGGTTGACTTGCGGCCACGTGTGCGGCCCGAATTAGCGAATCTGTAAGGCGTTGCAGGTCTCCTGTAGCGCCTCCCCGGCGTGGCTCCAACTCCTGAATAAATCGAAGGGTTTGGTAGCGATTTTGACTGTCTGTTTTGTTTGTAAGTCGTACCTGACCCGTTTCTTGACATTCCCAAATTCCAGGACGTATATTTGCAACCTACGCGCAACATATCCTTTTTGTTTTGGCTGTCACCCGCGGTTGGTGGCCGTGGGCCACAGGGCAAGGGTTTAGCTGCTTTGCTCAGTCAGAATGGGCACAGTCCTGCTGTTTTTGCCTTTGCTTAAAGCTGTTGTCTTACTTTTGCCCAAAGAAGGATTCAATACATATGCCGGCAGTGAAAGTCCGTGAAGCGGAGCCCTTTGAGAATGCTCTGCGACGGTTTAAGAAGCAGTGTGAAAAAGCAGGCGTCCTGTCTGAGATTCGCAAGCGCGAGTATTATGAGAAACCGAGCGTGAAGCGTAAACGCAAAGTCATTGCGGCCCGGAAGAAGGCTGCGAAGGCTCGGATGTTGCTCGGTTTCTGAGAGCAGCTTGATCTCTGTTTTCCATGCCTTACGTAGGTGCATGCATGAATGAACATACGGCTAAGGTGCTGGATTACGATCTCATTCGAGACGAACTGCAGACCTATACCGTCACGCCCATGGGCAAAACCCTGGCTCAGCAGTTACAACCTCATACGAATTTGGCCTTGCTGGATATCCAGTTACGCGAAACTTCCGAAATGGCGGACTTGCTGGTCGCCGGCGATGATCCGCCTTTAGCACCGGTCACTGATCTCCGCATCCATGTGGAAGCGGCGCAACTCGTCGGGTATTACCTGGAAGGCCAACAGTTCCTGGAAGTGGCTGATTGTCTTGAGGTTCTTCAGCAACTTCGGCGGTTTACCCAGCATAACTCTCAGCGCATTCCCCTCCTCGCACGTCGGTTGGCTTCCCTCTCAGACTTCAGCATTTTCCTGCGTCAGATTCGCAGCGCCATAGATGAGAGAGGCGCGGTGCGTGATAGCGCCAGCCCGCTTCTGCAGGAAATCCGGAAGACGTTGAGCCACACCAGCGAGCGCATTCACCGTACGTTGCTGAGACTGATGGCCACGCACAGTTCGGTGGTTCAGGATACTGTCGTGACGATCCGCAACGACCGCTTTGTTGTACCGCTGAAAACGGATTTCCGTCGAGCCCTGCGAGGTATTGTGCATGGGGAATCGGCCAGCGGCGCCACCGTGTACGTCGAACCGGATAGCGTGGTGAGCCTCAACAATCATTTGTTGCAGACCCGCGCCAAAGAGGAACGAGCTGTACGAGAAATTTTGCGTGAGCTCACCGAGAGATTGGCCATCCAGCATGTAGCCATGGAACAGGCGCTGCAACTCCTAGGAGAGGTCGACTTGATCGTTGCCAAGGGACGACTGAGCAGACGCATGCATGGTGTCGCGCCCCGTATTACCACCACGGAGAAACGATTGCGGCTTGTTGCGGCACGTCATCCTCTGTTGACCGATCCGGTACCGATCGATGTCCATTTGGGGCCGCAGGAACGGGCCTTGATTATTACCGGACCCAACACCGGCGGTAAGACGGCAGTGCTCAAGACGGTGGGATTGCTTAGCGCGATGGCTCAGTCTGGCTTGCACATTCCCGTGCACGCCGAGAGCGAACTGCCCCTGTGCAGGGAGATTTTCGTCGACATGGGAGACGAACAAAACCTGCAGCAAAATCTCAGTACGTTTTCCGCCCATTTGAAGAATATTCACACCATGACAAAGCAGGTGTCTGCCGATTCTCTGGTGCTCCTGGATGAGTTGGGGGCCGGCACGGACCCGTCGGAAGGGGGGCCGCTGGGAACGGCAATTCTGGAATACTTCCATGCCAGTAAGGCACTGACGTTGGTTACGACACACCACAGCGCCATCAAAGCTTTTGCCATGGCGACCCCGGACGTTGTCTGTGCGGCGGTCGATTTTGATCTGGATACGCTGCAGCCGCGCTACCAACTTGTTTATGGTCTACCGGGCCGCAGCAAAGCCTTCGCCATTGCCCAGAAACTGGGATTTCCTGCGGCGATCATTACCCGTGCTGAGCAGGAGGCTGGTGTGACCCAGATGCGCAGCGAGTCTCTGTTGGCTCAATTGGAAGCAAAACGCCAGGCTATGGATGACGAGCAGCAGCGCATACGGCGGAAGCAGGAGGAAACGGAGCGGCTGCATGCTGAGGCGCAGCAAATTTTATCTGACGCTTCGACGGAAGACCGACGTATTCGTGAGGCGCTCTTTCGTGAAGGCCAAGCACTACTCAAGACGGCCAGACAGGAACTCGACGTGCTTTTGGGATCCCTCCGTCACCTATCGGGGAACGGCACGCCCGCTGCCTTTCCGCGTGAGGAATGGCAGCGCATCGTGGAGACAATTTCATCATTGGCCCCTACCCTGGCATCGCCTCAGCCTGCACCGTCTTTACAGGTGGGGGACGACGTGCGCGTGCGAGGTCTCAACATCAAGGGCCGGTTATGCACGCCCATCATGGGGGCGGACAGCGTGACGGTCGAAGTCGGGAACAAGACCGTCATCGTGGCTGCTTCGGAACTTGAGCGTGCCGATGAGGATGCGAAAGCTTCGAGCCACGCTTCCAATGACACCAAGTGGTCGCCGCCCGCATCGCTGGCTCCCGAATTGCATCTGCGCGGTGCCACGTTATCCGAAGCGCTCCCTGCCGTCGAGAAATACCTTGACGATGCTTCGTTGCAAGGCTTTCCCCGTGTACGGCTTATACATGGCGTTGGCAGCGGACGGTTGCGTGCTGGCATCGCTACCGTGCTCGAACGCCATCCCCTCGTCCGACGCTTTCAGGCCGGTGATTCGGGCGGTGGCGTAACGGTCGTTGAACTTGAAGGATAAAAAGGTGAGCCAGCGTATTCCTGAAGAGATCGTTCAGGAAGTCCTGCTCAGGGCTGATATTACCGACGTTGTCGGCGACTATGTTCTGCTCAAGAAAACGGGTGAGAACTACAAGGGGTTGTGCCCTTTCCACAACGAGAAAACCCCTTCGTTCACGGTGAGCCCGGCGAAGGGTTTTTTTTATTGTTTCGGTTGCCAAGCCAAAGGAAACGCGGCGGGCTTTCTCATGCAACAGGCGTCGCTGACGTTTCCCGATGCGATTCAGATGTTGGCGTCGCGCTATGGCGTGCATATCCCGGAGATGCGCACAGCCCAAAAGCCGGACAAGCACAAGCCTTTGTATGATTTGCTTCGAGCCGCTACCACCTTTTTTCAGGATGGCTTGCGGCGCGACCCGGTCGCTGAGGCTGGACGCGCATTTTGTCATCAACGCCAGATTTCAAGTGACTTGGCGGCCCGTTTCGAGTTGGGTTATGCCCCGCAGGCTTGGGAGGCCTTAAGGCAGGCGATGCTGCAACAGGGGTTTGCGGAGGAGTTGTTAATCAAGGGCGGCCTTGTGGTTGCCCGCCACGAACCGCAGCGGCGCGTGTACGACCGTTTCCGCAATCGTATCGTATTTCCGATTCACGACCGGTTGGGTCGTCCAGTGGCATTCGGTGCACGCGCGCTTGACGAGTCTGCTGATGGTAACGTGCCGAAATATCTGAATTCGCCGGAGACACCTATTTTCCATAAGGGGCAAACGCTTTACGGCCTGCACTTGGCTCGGCAAGCAATACGTCAGCAAGAACAGGTAATCGTCGTTGAAGGCTATACGGATGTCCTGGCTTGCCACAGGCTGGGTGTGACGCATGTGGTGGGCACGTTGGGCACGGCTCTGACCGACCGCCACGTCGGGCAACTGAGGGGCGCCGTCAAGGAGGCCGTTCTGGTTTTTGATAGCGATGACGCGGGCGGCAAGGCTGCAGAGCGCAGTATTGTGCTGTTTCTGGATGCGGGCGTTCGGGTCCGCATCGCGACGCTTCCCGCCTCGGAGGATCCTGACAGCTTCTTACGGAACCGCACGGGAGAAGAGTTTCTGCACTGCGTCAAGAATGCCATGACGTTCCCGGCCTATCTTGTTGCCCGCGCGCAACATGGTTTTGACCTGCAAACGCCCGCCGGTCGTGGGGATTTTGTTGAACGTATCGCACCCCTTCTGCGGAAGGTGGACAACGAGGTTGAGCGGTGGGGTCATCTGGTGTTCCTGGCCGAGAAACTCGGGGTTCCGCCACAGGATTTGAGACGGCAGCTGTTTTCGAAGTCATCCGGACATCGTACCCTGGCTCCACAACGACAGACTGAGCCCCTTCCGTCCCGTCCAGTAACGAAACGGTTCCCTGAGGAGTACGACTTGATACATCTGTTATACCACCGGCCGGAACTGTTGGCCAAGGTCGATTCCCATATAGCTCCCACTGATTTCATGGATGCCGACCTCGGCAGTGTTTATTCGCTCTTGTTGCAATTTGCCCCACGTGGTGAAGACGAACGCTGGTCTCAGAGGCTGCATGACGAGGCTAGCGACAAGCAAGACGTACTTCTCGCCCAGATAGCCGTGCAATCATTGCCGCCCGCATCTACGGGAGCTGCTCAGGTCATGCAAGATTGCCTCGAGAAGATGCGTCAACGTCGACGCAAGCGCGAGTTACGGCAAGTCAAACAGCGCCTCGAGTCTGAAAGCGACGAGGCTGAACGGCAGCGGCTTTTGGAGCAGGCAACGCTGTTGGCAAAGGAGAGACAGCCCGCGGTTTTGTAAGCTATGGATTATTCCACAGATCCCGTTACCTGCTAGCCGGTAAGAAGCGCAATCCAGTAGGGAGGTCCATCAACTATGGCAAAGAAAGATAGGCGTGGTGAAGTCAAACAGTTGGTCTCCCTAGACAAGGAAGAGGGACATCTCCCTTACGAGGAGGTGCGCAGCATTTTGCCTCGCGAGGCTGTGTCTTCAGAACAGATTGACGAGTTGATCACGCTTGGCGATTTGGACCTGGACCTTATTGAGCCTGAAAGCGTTGCCGAAAGGGATTCCGTTGCACACGACAATGGCCTTTCGGTGGATTATCTTGAGGAGGGTCGTCTGATCGATTTGTCAGCTGATGTGCTGGGGAAGACCGACGACCCGGTACGTTTGTATCTCCGCGAAATGGGCTCTATTCCCCTACTGACACGCGAGGGCGAGGTCGAAATAGCCAAGCGTATTGAAGACGCGCACAATGAAGTTGTGCAGGCGATTGTGTCCAATAAGTTCGTCGGATGGGGGCTATTGGAACTCGGTTCCAAGGGATATGTCGGCCAAGGCGTTGCGAGTGAGGAAGATGATCTTAACTTGGAAGAAAGCGGCGCCACGGAAGAGTCATGGACGACGCCCGATTCCAGGATGAATAAGATTGTTAACCGCTTGCGTGAGCTCTATGTTGAAAACAGCAATTTGCGAGTGCAAACACGGTCCGAGACGCTTACTGCCGGACAACGCAAGGAATTGCTCAAGCAAGAGAAGATTTTGGGTAATGTTATCACCAAGTTGACCAAGGAACTCAATCTCACTGCCGATCTCATCGACATTATCGTGAACGAAAGCAATGGCCTGTTACAGCGTCTCCGTACCTGCGAGCGTAACGTTGCTTCTTGTGTGCAGCAAGCTAATGGTGACGCTAGGGTATTCCATCGCTGTATGCACGAACACCATGTGCAGATGGCCCGTAACGGCTCCGCCTCGGACCACCCACAGCCGGAATTTTCGAGTCTCGAATACTGTGTGCAGGAGGCCTTTTGTCTTGTGCATCGGCAGAAGCCCGAAGTTGGTCTCACCTGCCAAGAGTTCGTGGACATGTTGCAGCGCGTCTATCACTGTCAGCAAAAAAACCGCGACGCGAAACGCGAATTGGCGGAGGCCAACCTTCGATTGGTGGTCAGCATCGCCAAGAAATACACTAATCGCGGCTTGCATTTCCTTGATCTCATTCAGGAAGGCAACATTGGCCTCATGAAGGCGGTGGACAAATTCGAATATCGCCGTGGCTATAAATTCAGCACTTACGCCACTTGGTGGATTCGCCAGGCGATTACACGGGCAATCGCGGACCAGGCACGGACGATTCGTATTCCGGTTCACATGATTGAGACGATCAACAAGCTCGTTCGTACGACGCGTCAGTTGGTTCAGGAAAATGGACGTGAACCGCTGCCGGAGGAGATTGCCCAGCGCCTTGATTTGCCGGTGGACAAAGTGCGAAAAGTGTTGAAGATTGCCAAAGAACCCATATCGTTGGAGACGCCCATCGGTGAGGAAAAGGACAGCCATTTGGGTGATTTCATCGAAGACAAGAAGATCACTTCGCCTGCCGAACTGGTGATTCGCACGAATTTGAAGGAACAGACGCTAAAGGTGCTGCAAACGCTCACACCGCGCGAAGAGCGGGTTTTGCGCAAGCGATTCGGCATTGGTGTGGATATGGCCCACACCCTCGAAGAAGTGGGACATGATTTCGACGTCACCCGTGAGCGGGTGCGACAGATCGAGGCCAAGGCACTTCGCAAGCTGCGTCATCCAAGTCGAAGCAGGATGCTGCGACACTTCGCCGAACATGCATGATACCGGCAAGAATTCCGTTGATACCCGGCGGTGTTGGTCGTGGGAATACGACAACCTAAGCTCTGGGAGCAAACGCTCCCAGGATAAGTGGGCCCATAGCTCAGCTGGAAGAGCCCCCGGCTCATAACCGGTAGGTCCCTGGTTCGAGGCCAGGTGGGCCCACCTGACCACAAGGTGGCTTGTTCGTCCATGAATCAAGGAAAGGTGGACGATGCGTGGACAGTTGGCACTCTTGACCGTTTTGCAAAAGCTCGATGACCAATTGCGTTCACTATGCAGGGAGCGGCAGGCGCTTCCACGACAACTCGAGACACCCGAGCGTGCCCATAATGAGGCATGCGAGGAGTTGGAATCGATGCAAGCCGAAATCGACCGCAATGAACGCCAGCAGCACGACTTAGAGATGGAACTGCAAAGTACCCAGGACGCTCTCGACAAGGTCCAGCGTAAGCTCCGCGAAGTGAAGACCAATAAGGAATACAGCGCCGTGCTTGCAGAAATTGATGTTGGCAAGCAGCAGATGACATGCATGGAGGATCAGCTGTTGCAGCTGATGGAGCAGGCGGAGCAAAAACTCCGGACGAAGCGGTTGCAAGAACAACGGGTGCGGGCAACACGTGATGTCCTGGAAGAACAGGGGCATGCCGTGGATCAGGCTTCGGAACTCCTGAACCAGAAAATTCTTGTCGAACGAGAAAAACGACACCAGACAGTCGTAGGACTGAATGCGGACTTGTTGGCGGTCTACGAAAAGTTGACGGCTCAGAACGCCGGTTCCGTTGTCGTGCATCTCAATGATGGTGTCTGTGGTGGCTGTCATCTGAAAGTTCAGCCGCAATTGGTTTCCGAAATTCGGTTGCAGGAATCTCTTCATACCTGTCCCTATTGTCGTCTCATTCTGCTTTGGCCCGACGAGTGCCCTGAATAGAGGGATGATCCGCAAAATAACACCGAGGCCGTCAGGAGTTCACCGTCGGTTTTTGAGCGGTACGAGGAGGAATCAATGAGGTATTTGGCAACGCTCCGTTACTCTGCTCACTTCATCACAGTGGTTGTGGCGTTGGCTGTGCTGTACACACCCATTTCGGCGCAAGAATCGGCGTGGCAAGATATTGCCGGAGAGTTGATGAGCCCTGCCTGCCCAGGACGCACGTTGTTGAATTGCACGAGTGAACATGCTGGCCAATGGCAAGAGTTGATACGGCAGAAAATAGCCCAAGGAGTGCCCAAGAATGAAATCATGCGGTATTTCATCAACATCGGCGGTGAAGAAGTGCTTGCCTCCCCTCCTAAGCATGGCTTCACTTTGGCGGTGTGGCTCTTGCCTGCATTCGCACTCCTGAACGGTGTCGGTTTGATCATTCTGCTTACCACAAGGTGGGTGAGACGGCCTCATTCCCGCGAGCAAGATCCATCGCCCGCGCCTTGTCTGGATCATTCGTCACAGGCGGCAACAGCTGTTGCAGACCCATACCTGAGTCGTGTGCGCAAAGAGTTGCAAGACATATAGAGTCCTGTAGATCCAGGACAATAGAGACGAAACCCAGATTTAGGGTGCCCCGAAATTTCCTACCGTTCCCAAGAGTTCTGCAAGATATGGTGTAAACAACGGTCTGTATTGGTTTCCAGGGGGATCATTTGTGCCTTTGCTGCTGCGTGCTCTCTTGCTGGGCTTTATCTTCGCCTTCCCAGTGGTTACGCCTGTCGGGGCCCAGCTTTCCTTGGAGGATATGCTTCCTGGCCTCCCAGATGTCGTAGTTCAAGGACGGGACTTCACGGTTGACGAACAGGCGGGGCTAACGACATTCCGGGTCGATGTGCATGTACCTGCGGACCATCATGGGTATCTTGACAGGGGAGATGAGGGGCTCTTTATCCCATTGGCTTTTGCCTTCGGTTCCTTGGAGGAACGCGGATTCCGAGTTACCGAGGTTTCACGTCCATCGGGCATCAGAGACGACATTGTTCACGCCACGGTGTTACGAGAAAGCGGTGCGTTCGAATTCCGGTTGGAAACTCCCAACGACACGTTACCACCAATAGGCACCTTTTCTGCAACGCTACGCCACCAAATCTGCAACGACGTCACAAATATCTGTTACCCTCCGAAGACCACGACCTTTCCATTACGCTTTGCAAAAGTAGCAGTCGACGAACCCTCCCCCGCCTTGGCAAACATCACGCAACAATCCTCCGCCCTCGCTCTCACATTGAGCGAACGCCTCACAGCACTATTTCGTCGTCATTTCGCCAATTTCCCCATGGCGCTTCTTTTGGTGTTCCTGGCCGGCCTCATCGCTTCGGCAACGCCCTGTGTATATCCCGTCATTCCGATCACGTCCGCGATACTCATGGCGCGGGGCGGGGGAGCACGACGCTTGGGGCAACTTAACGCTCTGGTCTATTTCGTGGGTATTACCTTCTTCTTTACCCTGCTCGGGATTTTCGCGGCCACCACAGGCACAGCCCTTTCAGCCCTTATGACCAGCGCATGGGTGAATCTGGCATTTGCCGGAATCTTCGCCTATTTTGGCTTAAGCATGATTGGGTTCTATGAATTTCAGTTTCTTACACCACTCATAGCTAAATTGGACAACACGGCAAGCCGGTGGGATGGATTCTTCGGCACCTTCTTGATGGGAACGACTGCGGGTCTCGTTATTTCTCCATGTGTAGGTCCGATTGCGGGAGCCATTCTGCTTGATATTACTGGCCAAGCGGCGGGTACCCAGTTGTCCGGAAGTATCAGTACGGCCAAAACCACGTTGCGAGGCGTCGGCCTGATGGCAAGTTTTGGCATGGGACTGGGGGTTCCTTTTCTCGTGGTTGGGATGCTCAGTAACGGACTGCCCCAATCGGGCCCGTGGCTTACGAAGGTCAAATTTCTCCTCGGCGTTCCGATTCTTTACTTCGCTTATGTTTATTATCTCAAGGGCATGGAAACCGCTGCGGTACCGCCGAACATAGCTCATGCCATCCTCGTCGGAATACTGGCAATTGCGCTCGCCGTTTTTCTCGGCTTGTTCCATTCCTTGGGGGACACCCCAGCACAGGGCCAGTTAGTCTGTCGCATTCTGGGAATCATTCTGCTTATCCTGGGGGTGCATTTTCTCTACAACGGCTTAGGTCAATCGGGGATTCTGATCCCGGTGTCGGGAGCGGGCCAGCAAATGACCGCTGGGGGGCTTACGCCGCCCGAGGGAGGGAGAATCGGGGATTCCGCTGCCTCGCAAGTGGAATTTACCGGGAATCTTCGTTGGTTGCGGGATTTTTCACTAGCTCAAGAGCAAGCCAGGGGGGAAGGCAAGCCTCTTTTCGTGGACTTCTATGCGACTTGGTGCGCGAACTGCAAAGCCTTTCAGCGTTTGGCAGAAAGCAACGCCCGATTGAACAATGCCTTGCAGCAAACCGTGCTTGTCAAAATCTACGACACGGATGAAATCTTTGGGACCTTCCAACGGGACGAAAACTACCCGGAACTGGGTGGCGTAGGAGGGCAGCCGTTCCTACCGTTATTTGCCATTTATTCCGACCGGGGTGACTTACACTGGAAGGGTCAGGATTATCAAGCTGTCACTACAATCGTAAGCCAAATCGAAGCAGTAAAACAAACCGTCGTACCGTGACCCAACAGACTTTCGACACACAAGGTGGATTCCGGTTTTTTTGATCGCTATGATGTTTTGTTTCGTGAGTCTTGCCTGTTCCAAACCCTCCCAGTCCCCGGCTAAACGCCGAACCTGTCTCACCTGCGTCATCGTCGTCAGAACAGGCGTTCTCTGCGGGTCAGATTCTGGCCTTCGCAGCAGAATTGATGCGGGAAAGAGAGTACTACCGCGCCATCACGGAATACAGACGATTTCTCTTCACCTTCCTGCTGACACACGGCGTTCTATAGCCCACTTTCGGCGCGGGTTTGTCTTTATCGCGGTTGGACTATGGCAAAGCTTGGAAGTCTTTGACGATGTAGCCAAACGGGCAAATAGGCATGGCTTTGGCAAGCTGAGTGTCTGATGCGGCAGGGCAAAAATATCAGGCAGCCGGGGACTATTACGGTGCTGCCAAGCAACGCGCTTTTACCTGGGGCAGGATTTGGAGAACATACTACTTAACGGGCATGCTTGGGCACCGCTGCATCAGCAGAAATGACAAAGGGCCATGGAACAGTTTCAAAGCATTCCTATCCGCAATTCGTTCCGCGAGCCAGCCCAACAAATATCCGAAGTAATTCTGGACGAAAGGGAATTGTCTCGGAAATCTCCCCTTCTATTACCGGGGAGCGGGAGTTATATGCTCAACGGCGCGCATAAGTACAATTGGTATCGTGCGAAAACCTTCGTATGAGAATTGGAAGGTCAATTCCGTTACCCGCCACCAGAGTTTCCGCCGACAGCGAGAACCTTCGAAATCGGATTAGGCCTACGATTCTGAAGGACGATCTACCAATTCCATCAATACCAATGGGGCGTTGTCCCCCTGGCGACGGCCAGCTTTCATGATGCGCGTATAACCACCCGGCCGTTGTCGATAGCGTGGACCTAATTCATCGAACACCTTTTTCACAACCGTCCGACTACGAACCCTTTTGAACGCTAGGCGCCGAGCATGCAAGTCGCCACGCTTGCCCCATGTAATGATCCGATCTACCAAGCCACGCACCTCTTTGGCTTTCACCTCGGTTGTACGAATCCGTTCGTGAGTGAGCACTGCCACCGCTAAATTACAAAGCAGCGCTTTACGATGACTGCTTCGGCGGTGCAGACTTTTTCCTTTTTTCAGATGACGCATAACCTGCTCACTTTCCTTGCGAAGGACTCAATTTGTCTTCCCTTGCCAATCCACTCCATCCAGACTCATGCCGAGGCCCAAGCCCATGCTTGTTAATATCTCTTTAATTTCGTTAAGAGATTTACGACCAAAATTTCGGGTCTGCAGCATTTCCGGCTCATTTCGTTGCACGAGTTCGCCTATGGTCTTGATATTGGCATTCTTCAGACAGTTGTAGGAACGAACCGACAACTCCAATTCATCAACACTACGGCTGAGGTTCTCAACCAACTTCTGCCGCACCTCATCCACTTCCGGAGTCTCCTGGACAGGATCTTCCCGAAAGTTAACGAAGATTTTCAAATGATCTTCAAGGATGGCGGCAGCTTGCGCAATGGCATCCTCCGGGTGAATACTCCCGTTTGTGTGGACTTCGAATATTAGCCGGTCATAGTCAGTTGCGTAGCCAACGCGTGTGTTTTCTACGTGCAGACCTACCCGGCGGACAGGAGAAAAAACCGCGTCCACGGGGATGACTTGTGGATCGGCGATTGATCTGGCATGCCTTTCGGCGGGGATATACCCTCGCCCCCTCTGGACATCCATGGTGATTTCCAATGTCGCATCTTTATTCAAAGTGGCGATATGAAGATCAGGGTTCAGAATTTCGATATCCGCATCCGTGACGACTTGACTGGCCAGCACCTCGCTTGGCCCGGTAGCTCGTAACGAGAGTTTCTTTGGCTTGTCCACATGCATTTTCAAGAGCAATTCTTTAATGTTGAGAATGATTTCCGTGGTGTCTTCCAAGACGCCCGGGATTGTCGAAAATTCGTGGTACACCCCTTGGATCTTTAGGGCGGTCACCGCTGTTCCCGTCAAAGAGGAGAGCAGCACACGGCGCAGAGCGTTACCAATTGTCACGCCAAAACCGCGTTCAAATGGCTCGGCCGTGAAACGCCCGTATGTATTGGTCAGCGAATCTCGATCACTTTCGATACGCTTGGGTTTTTGAAAGCCGATCGACGTTGTCTCCATACTACAACGCTCCTTCTACGTTTCCCAAAACTTGTTGTGTTAAAACACATGCCTGGGGCGAGTGGACTACACGAGGACGTTGTTTGGTAGGTGAAGCTCTTTATTTCGAGTAGAGTTCAACTACAAGCTGTTCTTGGAATGACAGCGTGATGTCGTCTCGTTTTGGCAGCGTCTGCACCACACCACGCATGTTCTCCATATCGACATGAACCCATTCAGGAATTTGTCTTTGGTCGTGACGCTGCATGCTGCTACGGAGCACTTTTATTTCACGACTCTTTTCTCGAGGTTCTACAACGTCACCCTGTTTGACAAGAAACGACGGGATGTTTGTTTTACGGCCGTTGACGCGAAAATGGCCGTGACGAACAAGCTGCCGCGCTTGGGCGCGAGACTCAGCAAAGCCCATGACATAGAGGACATTATCCAATCGACGTTCCAAAAGTACCAAAAGCTCCGAACCCGTTACTTCCTTCGAACGTGATGCCCGTGCAAAATAACGTCTGAACTGAGATTCTAATACGCCATACGTCCGTTTGACCTTTTGCTTTTCACGCAATTGCAAGCCGTATTCCGAAAGTTTTGTCCGCCTCTGTCCATGTTGACCTGGAACGTAGTTGCGCCGGTTAATGGCGCATTTATCGCTCAAACAGCGATCACCTTTGAGATAAAGTTTCATGTTTTCCCGACGACACAATCGGCATACGGCATCCGTGTATCTTGCCACGCTTGTTCTAACCTCCCTCTTCTCTAAACGCGCCGTTTTTTCGGTGGGCGCGGGCCATTGTGTGGTATCGGCGTTACATCGCGAATAACACTTACCTCAAGACCGGCTGCTTGTAATGCACGAATAGCAGCCTCACGTCCTGAACCGGGTCCTTTAACCAACACATCCACTTTTCTCATGCCTTGATCAATCACCTTGCGAGCGACTTGCTCAGCGGCGGTTTGGGCCGCAAAAGGTGTGCTCTTGCGCGAGCCTCGGAAACCCTGCCCGCCCGCGCTGGCCCAGGCCAACGCGTTACCTCCGCCGTCGGTTATGGTAATGATCGTGTTGTTGAAGGTCGATTTAATGTGCACCACGCCTTCCGCGACCGTACGTCGTTCACGGCGACGTTTCCCCTCTTTACGCCTTGGCTCTGCCATGTATGCCCTCTATTTCTTACCCTTGCGACCAATCGTACGCCGTGGACCCTTACGCGTGCGAGAATTGGTCCGGGTCCGTTGGCCTCGGACCGGCAATCCACGACGATGTCTCAAGCCGCGATAAGCTCCCACGTCCATGAGTCGTTTGATATTCATTGCCACTTCCCGACGTAAGTCGCCTTCTACGGAGTATTGCTCCTCGATTGCCCCACGGAGTCGGGTAATATCACTCTCGGTCAGTACCCTCACACGTGTGTCGGGATCAACTGCCGTAGCTTGCAATATCTTCTTCGCAGAAGTAGGACCAATGCCGTAGATGTATGTCAAAGCGACTTCGACGCGTTTTTCGTTTGGAATGTCAGCTCCAGCTATACGAGCCATCTTCCGTTCCCTTTCCTGTTTAGCCCTGCCGTTGCTTATGACGTGAGTTTTCGCAAAGAACCCGCACAACACCCTTACGACGGACGACCTTGCACTTCGCACAGATCGGCTTCACCGAAGCACGAACTTTCATGTTGTTACCCTCGCACTCAACTTCTCTTTGAGTTTTACTCAACACAATCGCGACGTGACATCACTTGAAGCGATAAACAATTCGCCCTCGAGTCAGGTCATAGGGTGACAATTCCAATTTCACCTTATCTCCAGGAAGAATGCGGATGAAATGCATTCGCATCCGGCCCGAAATATGCGCCAAGACTACATGCTTGTTCTCAAGCTCTACCTTAAACATAGCATTAGGTAAAGGCTCGACCACCGTGCCTTCAACAGCTATAGTTTCTTCCTTTTCCATAATCTCCAAAGTGACGCTATAGTGTCGTTTGTCAAAGCTGACTGAGGATGATGCCGCCCCCATCAGCTACCGTAATGGTGTGCTCAAAATGAGCCGACGGCTTGCCGTCGTCGGTAATGACAGTCCAATTATCCTTCAGGATATGCACGTCACAAGTACCCAGATTCAACATGGGTTCCAATGCCAACACCATGCCTTCACGTAAGCGTGGCCCACGCCTCGGTGGGCCAAAGTTGGGAACCTGTGGTTCTTCGTGCAACTCCGTGCCAATACCGTGTCCAACAAAATCCTTTACAACCCCATAACCTCGCTGTTCAGCGAAAGTCTGAATTGTGTGCGAAATATCGGACAGGTAATTACCGATTCGGGCTTGAGTAATTCCTGCATTCAGAGCACCGCGGGTGTCCTCAATAAGGTACTGCAAGTCCTGATCGATAGTGCCAACAGGGAAAGTGATGGCGTGATCTCCATAATAGCCATCGACAATTGCACCGCAGTCGACCCCAATGATATCGCCGTCTCTCAACTTCCGTTGCCTGGATGGAATTCCATGTACAACCTCGGAATTAATGGAGGTGCACAACGTTGCAGGAAATCCTCGATAACCCTTAAATGCCGAAAGGCCTCCCTGTTTACGAATGAAAGTCTCGGCAGTACGATCAAGTTCGTCCGTGGTTCTCCCAGGCTCAATCATTGGCTGCAAGCGCTGCAGTGTCTCCGCCACTAACTGGCAACTTTCCCTAATCCTTTCAATTTCGCGTGGCGATCGATATGTAATCATGTCTACCGGCGGCCTTTCAGCCGTCCTTTTTTCATGAATGTATCGTAGTGGCGCATGACCAAATGAGACTCAACTTGTTGCATTGTGTCCATAGCTACACCAACCACGATGAGGAGCCCTGTGCCGCCGAAGAAAAAGGGCACTTGAAGAAATAACACCAAGTAAGTGGGAAGAATGACGATGAACGACAAGTAAAGTGCACCCGCCAAGGTTAGCCGCGACAACGTGCGGTCAATAAACTCCGCCGTCCTCTTGCCCGGGCGGATACCCGGTACGTACCCTCCATATTTCCGCATATTGTCCGCAACATCAACAGGATTAAAAATGATAGCCGTATAAAAATAGGCAAAAAATATGATCAAGATCACGGTGAGGACAGAATAGAGCAGAGTTCCCGGCGAGAGTTGTCGAACAATCGTGTCCAATATGCCACCGGCGTTCTGACCGCCGGCGAACTGGGCAATCGTCGCAGGGAAAACCATGATAGAAGAGGCAAAAATAGGTGGGATAACGCCTGAAGTGTTAATCTTCAGCGGCAAATGGGTATTCTGGCCGCCATACATGCGCCGTCCGACTACACGTTTCGCGTACTGGATTGGGATCTTCCGATGACCCGCTTCCATAAAAACGATAGCAGCTATTACGGCGACCATCACGATGAGGAGAAGAAGAAAGAGAAAAGGACTCAGCTCTCCTAAACGCAATTGAGTCCAAGTGGAGCCTGCGGCGGACGGCATCCCGGCAACGATTCCGGCAAAAATCAGAAGGGATATGCCATTACCAATGCCACGCTCTGTAATTTGTTCCCCCAGCCACATGAGGAATGTCGTACCCGCAGTCAACGTAAGCATCGTCATCACCCTAAATCCCCAGCCAGAGACCGGCACGACCGATGCCCCGCCGACTTCCATATTTTCAAGGCCAATGGAAATGCCCAAGCCTTGGATCAAACTAAGTGCCACAGTACCATAGCGGGTATACTGGTTAATCTTTTTTCGTCCTTGCTCTCCCTCTTTCTTCAGTCTTTCCAGGTGTGGTACAACAACCGTAAGCAGTTCGAGAATAATAGATGCACTAATGTATGGCATAATACCCAGCGCGAACACCGCCATTTGTTGCAAGGCGCCACCTGAAAACATGTTGAAGAATCCCAGGATGGTACCTTGCATGCTTTCGAAATACCGGGTCAAAGCTTGGCCGTCAATACCTGGTGTTGGAATGAAGGCTCCTACACGATAGACTGCCAGCAATCCGAAGGTGTAGAGGACTCGTTTTCTCAATTCTGGAATCTTGAATACGTTCTGAACCCCATCGATCATGCAGGTCCCTCCTCCACATTCCCACCGGCATCTACAATCTTTTGCTTGGCAGCTTGACTGAGTTTATCCGCCTTTATGGTCAAAGAAACAAAAAGATCGCCTTCTCCCAATATTTTAACCGGTTTCCTTAGGGATCTAATCTTCCCAGCTTCTTGCAGCACTGAAGGCGTTACCACAGTCTGGCTCTCAAAGGAATTCAGGTCGCCCACGTTAACGATCTGATATTCAACCTTAAAGATATTGGTGAAACCCCGTTTTGGGAGGCGTCTCTGTAAAGGCATTTGGCCACCTTCGAATCTGGAACCACGACCACCTCCAGAACGTGCTTTCAGCCCTTTGTGCCCGCGCGAGGCCGTCTTGCCGTGACCCGAACCAGGACCGCGGCCTACACGTTTGGGCGTCCTACGGGCACCGACCGGGGGATGAAGAGAACTGAGTGTTGCCATATTGTCTCCGACAGAAGGCTCGTATCGCATCCTCTTATGATTCAATGCGGATCAAATGCCTCACTTTGTTGATCATGCCGCGAGTTTGAGGCGTGTCCGGCAATTCAACCATCTTGTGCAACTTGGTTAATCCCATTCCACGCAGCACAAAACGCTGTTTTTCAGGGCGTCCAATTGCACTTCGTGTCAAACGTATTGCGATCTTCTTGCTGCTTGCCATGGGTTAAGACCTCTACCGAATTCGTAACTCTTCATATTCAATATTGCGCGCCCGGGCAATCTCGCGACTGTTCCGTAACTGCAACAGTCCTGCCATCGTGGCTTTAACGACGTTGTGGGGATTATTTGTTCCGAGGGATTTGGTCAAGACGTCACCTATCCCGACAGCCTCCAGGACAGCTCGAACAGGGCCGCCCGCCGTAATCCCGGTGCCACGAGCAGCGGGCTTGAGTAACACACGACCTGCTCCATAGTGGCCCAAAACGCTGTGCGGGATGGTTGTGCCGGCTAACGGGACGGCGTATAGATTCTTTTTGGCTTTGTCTACGGCTTTTCGAATGGCTTCTGGTACCTCATTCGCTTTGCCAAGCCCAACGCCAATCCGACCAGCACGGTTGCCTACTACTACAAGGGCACTGAAACTGAAACGCCTTCCGCCCTTTACGACCTTCGCCACCCGATTCACGTGCACAATTTTATCGATGTATTCGGTTTGCTCAGCACCTGTTTCGACCACCCACTCTCCTTCGTCATGATATTCGCGCTTACGATAGCTAAAATTCCAAGCCGTTCTCACGTGCTGCCGTCGCTACAGCCTTCACACGCCCATGATAGAGAAAACCATTACGGTCAAACACGACACGCTGGATACCCTTCTCCTTGGCTTTTCCTGCAACCATTGCACCGACAAGGTTTGCTCCCGCAACATTACCACCATTTACACCCATAGCGCGGAACTCTCCAGTCACACTCGAGGCAGAAACCAAAACACGATTTGATACATCATCTATGATCTGTGCGTATACATGCTTTGCACTTCGGAATACCGAAAGTCGCGGCCTTTGTAGTGTACCTCGAACTTTAACCCGTACCCGTCTTCTCCGTCGCTCCCGTGCGTGCAGTCTATTTCCCGGATTACCCATGATGTTATGACTTACCCTCCTTGCGACGGATAATCTCCGTGGTGTATTTGATGCCCTTTCCCTTATAAGGTTCCGGCTTTCGTATAGCGCGTATATTGGCTGCTGTCTGCCCCACCAATTCCTTGTTGATTCCTCGGACTGTAATAAGAGACCGATTCAACTCAAATTCGATACCTTCAGGCGCTTCATAGGTAATCGGGTGGGAATGCCCCAATTGCAATGTCAGCGTGCGATTTTGCAACTGAGCCCGAAATCCACCCCAAACAATCTCCAGTTGTTTTTCATACCCGGTTGTTACTCCCACTATCATGTTGTCCAACAAGGTCCGACTAAGACCGTGAAGGGACTTATCCAATTTGGCATCACTTTGCCGCAATACAGCGATCTGATTACCCTTCTTCTGCAACGCAACGCGTGGGTGCAGCCTACGGGCTAAGGTCCCCTTAGGTCCCTTGACCTCCACAAAATTGTCCTCATCAAGTCGCACGTCTACATCTGTAGGAATAACTACGGGCAACCGGCCAATTCGTGACATCGTCTCAACCCCTTTGTCCACTACCAAACGAAGCAAACAACTTCTCCGCCCACATTTTCTGCAATGCACTGCCGGTCAGTCAAAAGCCCTCGGGATGTTGAAACAACGGCAATACCAGCGCCTTCCAGAACCCTCGGCATTGCCTTGCACGAAACATAACGACGTTTCCCTGGTGTACTTATTTTTCGTAAACCATGAATAACACTTCTGCTCGTCGAATCGTACTTTAGTACAATCTCCAAAAGGTCCTGTGGACGCGACTCCTTCTGCATCTTGAAATCTTGGATATAACCTTCCTGTTTCAGAAGCCGTGCGATCGCCAACTTCATTCGGGATGAAGGCATGAGAACCCGCTCATGTTGCACCGCTATGGCATTGCGCATCCGCGTCAACATGTCAGCAATAGGATCAGTCATCATATGACAGGCTACTCCAACCAATCAGCTTGAGGGAACACATTACCAACTAGACTTTACAACTCCGGGAATCTCACCCCGCAAGGCCAAGTCACGAAAATGAATCCGGCATAAAGCAAACTTGCGCAAGTACCCACGGGGCCTTCCACACAGACGACAACGTGAGTATTGTCGTACTTTAAACTTCGGCGCCCTGTTCGCTTTGTTAATCAATGCTTTCTTGGCCATGGCCTACCTCTTGTTCATGACGCCTGACATTTAGGTTCGGAAAGGCATCCCGAGTAATCGAAGAAGCTCACGACCCTCTGCATCGGTCCGAGCCGAGCTAACTATTGTAACGGCGATACCTTTGATCTTCTCAATCTTATCGTAGTCAATTTCTGGGAAAATCACTTGTTCTTCGACTCCCAGCGTGAAATTTCCACGACCATCAAAAGCATTGGCGGCAACGCCGCGAAAGTCGCGCACACGGGGTAGCGCGACATTGACCAAGCGATCGAAGAAATCATACATTCGGTCTCGCCGTAGGGTTACCTTTACACCTATGGACATGCCCTCGCGCAATTTGTACGCGGCGATCGATTTCCGTGCCTTGGTGATAACTGGCTTTTGACCTGAGATGATAGTGAGCTGCTCCATTCCGCCGTCCAGCAGCTTTGCATTTTGAATTGCCTCTCCAAGCCCCATGTTCAACACAATTTTATTAAGTCTTGGAACTTCCATGATATTGCCGTAGCCAAACCGTTGTTGTAGTGCAGGCACAACTTCATCAAGATAATACTGATGTATTCGCGACACATAGGCCATGCTTTACGACCTCTCTTCCTGATTTCACTACTTATCAAGAACCTCGCCACACGCACGACAAATACGCACCTTCTTGCCGTTCTCAAGAAACCGGTGGCCAACTCGGACGCCGCGACTGCATCGGCTACAAACAAGCACCACGTTGGAAATGTGCAGTTTCCCTTCGCGTTCAATAATGCCACCTTGTTGCGTTTGTCGAGTGGGGCGAGTATGACGCTTTATCATGTTCACACGCTCTACAGTCAAACGCCCTTCCTTGGGAAAGACTCGCAAAATTTTACCCTGTTTACCGCGATCTTTGCCGGCGATCACTTTAACGATGTCGTCTTTTCTGACATATCCCCTTCCTTGGGAAGCAATATGCCCTGCCCGCACCATACTCTGCTCCTTCACTGTGCCATCAAAGCACTTCCGGTGCCAAGGAGATAATCTTCATATAGCCCTTAGCACGTAACTCACGCGGCACGGGTCCAAAAATGCGCGTCCCAATAGGTTCGCCCGCATCATTTATGATCACTGCCGCATTGTCGTCAAAACGGATGTAGGTACCATCAATTCTGCGAATCTCTTTCCTTGTGCGGACCACAACTGCCCGGCGTACATCGCCTTTCCTAACGGCGGCATTGGGTAGGGCCTCCTTCACAGAAACGACAACCACATCTCCCACATGCGCGTAACGTCTCCTCGTTCCCCCAAGCACATGGAAACACTTCACCTTACGAGCGCCGGAATTATCGGCCACATTGAGAACTGTCTCTTGCTGTATCACCTGTTCTGTCCCTCAGACACGGTGGCCGACGCCGACGTAGCGTCTATACGACGACGCACGATTTCTTGCAAACGCCAACGTTTCGTCCGACTAAGCGGACGCGTCTCAACAATTCGCACCACATCACCTATCTGGCATTGATTCTGCTCATCGTGAGCATGATATTTCTTACTGCGTCTGATAACCCGTTCGTATATTGGATGGCGAACCCGCCGCTCAACCACGACCGTGATGGTTTTATGCATGCGATCACTCACCACTTCCCCGAGCAGGGTTTTTCTTTTGTGTGCTACCATTTCCGACTATCCCTCTAACCCTGCTTTGCAGAGGCCAATTGGCGCTCACGCTGAATGGTCTTCACGCGAGCGATATCTCGCCGCACAACCCGCACGCGGCCGAAATTTTCGATTTGGCTTGTCGCCAGTTGGAAGCGAAGATTAAATAGCTCTTCAGCAAACTCTTTATATTTTTGGTCCAGCTCGTCTTCGGTAAGCTCACGCAGAACCGATGCTTTCATAGCGCCCCTCGTAGTAGTGCCTTCTAATCTCTAACGAGATATACTAATAGCAAATGTTACACGTTGGTTGTCGTTGTTCCTGACTGACTTGTGTCAGTAGCCACCCCACCCGCGAAAGGCGAGTAGCAAGTAAATCGGCAACCATGCGCTCTCGGACTATAACGGCCGGGCCGCAGGTTAGCTTTTTGTGAGGAAACGAGTGGCGACAGGGAGTTTGTGGGACGCCAGACGCATAGCTTCTCTTGCTACGTCTTCAGCCACACCATCCATTTCGTAAAGAATACGCCCAGGTTTCACAACAGCCACCCAAAATTCCGGCCCCCCCTTACCCTTGCCCATACGCGTTTCAGCAGGTTTTTTTGAGACTGGCTTATCGGGAAAAATCCGGATCCATACGTTGCCGCCACGCCGGACGTGCCGCGTCATAGCAATACGGCCTGCTTCGATATGTCGGCTTGTAATCCAAGCTGGTTCGAGGGCTTGCAGGGCATATTGACCGAAACTGATCGTGCTGCCGCGGCTTGCCTGGCCTGTTCTGCGCCCACGGTGCTGCTTCCGGAACTTTATCTTCCGTGGCATTAACATCAGGTCAAATTACCTCCGCTAGCGGCGCCGACGTAGACGCGGTTCCTCAAAAGCTTGCCCATCTTGTTCAGGTGTCACGAACACCCCCTTGTACACCCACACCTTTACACCTACTTGGCCGTATGTCGTTTTTGCCTCAGTAAAACCGTAATCAATATCGGCACGCAAAGTATGAAGAGGCACCCCCCCCTCACGATACCATTCACGGCGAGCCATCTCAGAGCCAGCCAGCCGTCCTGAAGATTCAACTCGAATGCCTTTGGCTCCAAAACGCAATGCAGAGGTAATCGCCTTCTTCATTGCACGGCGAAAGGCCACTCGGCGCTCCAACTGCAAGGCAATGTTTTCTGCGATAAGCTGTGCGTCAATTTCTGCCTTCCGAATCTCTCGAATGTTTATAGACACTTGTTTCTGTGTCAGATTTTGCAGTTCGGTTTTTAATTTGTCAACTTCTGCACCCCGCTTGCCAATAATAATTCCGGGACGAGCAGTGTGAATATTGATCTTGGAGCGGTTGGCAGCCCGTTCAATTTCCACCCGCGAAATCCCAGCATGATGCAAGCGCTTTTTGATGTAGCCCCTGACCATAAAATCTTCGTGCAACCAATCAGCATAATTCTTTCGGGTATACCAATTGGACTGCCAAGTTTTATTTATGCCCAGTCGAAAGCCGATGGGATGAACCTTTTGTCCCACAATACCCCCCTTTCAGGATCAGGTGCCTCGTTCGCGCAAAACAAGCCGGACATGGCTCGTACGCTTGCGAATCGGGGTGGCCCTGCCACGTGCCCTTGGCATATACTGCTTTATTGTTGGTCCTTCATCAACAGTGATATGTTCAATGAACAGATCATCTATGTCGCTGAGCCCGTTAAATTCCGCTGCATTTGCAACAGCCGATTTAAGCAGCTTTTGCACTGGCATAGCTGCCTTCTTACGAGCGAAACGCAAGATGTCCATGGCTTGGCTAGCACTCTTACCACGCACGGTATCAACAACGACCCTTACCTTACGCGGGGAAATCCGAAGATGTGTAACGCTTGCTTTCATACTTACGACGCTTTCCTTGTGCACCGATGGAAGGTCGACGCACCGTGCTATTTTAAACCAGTGGTTCGCTTTGTCATGCCACCATGCGAACGAAAAGTGCGGGTCGGCGAAAACTCCCCGAGCTTATGCCCTACCATATTCTCGGTTATATAAACTGGGATGAACCTTTTTCCATTATGCACGGCGATAGTATAGCCTACCATCTCTGGGATAATCGTCGAACGCCGCGACCACGTCCGGATGACACGCTTTTCCTGAACCTGCCCCATCACCTGAATTTTCTTCAGCAAATGCTCGTCAAGAAATGGTCCCTTCTTTATGGAACGCCCCACATCTGCCTCCCTGCTCCCTGATCTTAAACCAAAATCCCTCACCGCTTACGCCGCCGAACGATGAATTTCTCTGTGCGCTTATTCCGACGGGTCTTGTAGCCTTTCGTTGGCACACCCCACGGTGTCACCGGGTGACGACCACCCGAAGTTTTCCCTTCGCCACCGCCGTGCGGGTGATCAACTGGATTCATTGCAACACCACGCACGCGAGGCCGCCTCCCCAACCATCGCGACCTCCCTGCTTTCCCCACAGAAACATTTTCATGGTCGGCGTTACCAACTTGTCCAATGGTTGCCCGACACGTCACCAATACCAGACGCATCTCTCCTGACGCCAAGCGCAACTGTGCATATTTGCCTTCGCGCGCCATAAGTTGGGCGGAAGACCCTGCACTCCTGGCAAGTTGCCCGCCTCTCCCTGGGGAAAGCTCAATGTTATGGATTGTCATTCCGAGAGGCATGTCGCTCAATGCCATTGCATTTCCGGGCCGGATGTCCGCCTGCGGTCCGGACATAACGGTTTCTCCGACTTGAATACCTGCTGGGGCCAGGATATACAGTTTTTCTCCATCCAGATAGTGCAAAAGTGCCACACGTGCGGATCGATTGGGGTCATATTCAATGGAAGCGACGCGAGCCGGAACCGCATCTTTCGTACGTTTAAAGTCAACTACGCGATAACGCCGCTTATGCCCTCCTCCACGACGCCTACTGGTAATACGCCCATTGTTGTTACGCCCGCCGGATTTCTTCACGGAACGAAGCAAACTCCGCTCAGGACTCGAAGAGGTAATCTCTTCGAACGTACTTACGGTTTGAAAACGCCTTCCTGGAGATGTCGGCTTGTAGCGGCGAATTGCCATTTTTCCGTCCCTCGTTAGACCCCGTCGAAGAAGGTGATACTATCGCCTTCCTGCAAAGTCACATAGGCTTTTTTCCAATCAGGCCTTTTGCCTTCTCGCCCCCGAATCCGCTTTCTCTTACCTTGCATGTTTAGGGTGTTTATGCGTAAAACTTTAACTTGAAACAGGGCTTCAAGAGCTTGTTTGATTTGCAGTTTGTTAGCCCTCGGATCTACCTGAAATACCACTGTGTTTTGCTGCTCGTTGTAGCGCATGCCTTTTTCAGTGATCAAGGGCCGTCTAACAATTTGATGATGCTCCATGTTAGGCAAGCCTCCCTGCAATTTTGTCTAGAGCTTCTTCGGCACAAATTATTGTAGTGTAATGCAATAAGTCGTATACATTCAATCCCGCCACAGGCAATACCTTGACCTGTTGAATGTTTCGTGCAGAGAGGTATAACGTCTCGTTCGGCTCTCCAACAAGCAAGAGCGCCTTGGGCTCATCTGTAAAAATTCTAATCATCTGCACGATCTGGCGGGTTTTCGGTTGAGCAACATCAAACCGTTCAATAACACGAAAGGCATTTTCACGTAGCTTTAGGCTTAAGGCACCACAGAGTGCCGCACGGCGTTTCTTCTTCGGCATGCTGTAACCATAAGAGTGCGGCATAGGGCCAAAGACAGCACCTCCACCACGCCACAATGGCGAACGCCGGGAACCCGCCCGTGCACGTCCAGTACCCTTTTGACGCCATGGCTTGCGCCCACCACCACGCACAGCGGAGCGATTCTTGGTATGCGCCGTTCCCTGCCGCCGGCGTGCAAGTTGATAACGCACAACTTCGTAAAGCAGGTGATCTCTCACCTCGACTCCGAATACGCCATCCGGTAATTCGACTTGGCGGAGGACCTGACCTTGAGAATCATATACGTCAATGTTCATCAACGTCCCCCCGTTTCATGCGGGTGCTTTTTGCTGACATGAACCAATAGCATGCCCCCGTTCGGTCCCGGTACCGCCCCCTTAACCAACAACAGGTAACGCTCTTCCAGAAACCTGACCACTTCAAGCTTCTGCACTGTCACCCGCTCGTTGCCGTATTGCCCAGGCATGCCCCTGTTCTTAAAAACTCTGGAAGGGGTTGCGGAGGCTCCGATCGATCCTCCATGTCGGAAATATTCATGTGTACCGTGAGTTCGGCTTTTGCCAGCGAAGTTGTGACGTTTCATGACACCCGTAAATCCACGTCCCTTTGAAGTGCCGGTCACGTCCACATAACGCCAATTGGCAAAAATCTCGCCTGAAATCTGCTGGCCTTCCTTGATCTCTTCGAGCGTTTGTTCGTCGACACGAAACTCCCGAAGCCAGCGTGTCGGGGGTACATTACTACGTAGGAAGTGTCCTCGTAGCGGCTTAGTGGTGCGTTTGGCTTTGCCGGCCCCGAAACCAAGCTGGATCGCCGTATAACCATCGCGTGTTTGATTTTTCTTCTGGATGACCCAGCACGGACCAGTCTCAATAGCAGTGACAGGAATGACCTCCCCTTCGTCAGAGAAGACCTGAGTCATTCCCACTTTCCGTCCAATCAATCCCCGTAACATGTGCCCGGTTCTCCTACAGCTTGATTTCCACATCGATCCCTGCGGACAGATCTAATTTCATTAGGGCTTCCACGGTCTGCGGAGTTGGCTCAACAATGTCCAAAAGACGCTTATGTGTTCGAATTTCAAACTGCTCACGGGATTTTTTGTCAACGTGTGGTGAGCGCAAAACCGTATATTTATTCAGAATTGTCGGCAAAGGAATGGGACCCACAATTCTTGCCCCGGTTCGTTTGGCCGTCTCCACAATTTCGCCCACCGATTGATCGAGAACCCGATGGTCATACGCTTTAAGACGTATACGAATCTTTTGTCCAGCCATCGCCCCACCAAACCTTTATGTGATTTGTTGTACCCTACGCCAGTATTTCACTAACGACGCCTGCTCCCACCGTCCGGCCACCCTCACGGATCGCAAAGCGCAACTCTTTCTCCAAAGCAATCGGCGTGATTAACTCCACCTCCACGCCAACGTTGTCCCCAGGCATCACCATCTCCGTACCCGAAGGCAACGTCACCACACCCGTCACATCCGTCGTGCGAAAGTAAAACTGCGGCCGGTAGCCATTGAAAAACGGTGTGTGGCGCCCCCCCTCGTCTTTCGACAACACGTACACTTCTGCCTGAAAACGCGTGTGCGGCGTAATCGAACCCGGTTTCGCCAATACCTGACCACGCTCAATCTCATCACGCTTCACGCCGCGCAACAACACCCCTATGTTATCACCGGCCTCGCCGCGGTCCAATATCTTCCGAAACATCTCCACGCCCGTCGCCACCGTCTTGTGCGTCTCCTTCATCCCCACAATCTCCACATCGTCGCCTACCGTCACCACGCCTCGCTCAACACGCCCCGTCGCCACCGTCCCTCGCCCCGATATCGTGAACACGTCCTCCACAGGCATCAGAAACGGCCGGTCCACGGCGCGCTGTGGCGTCGGCACGTATTCGTCAATCGCACCCATCAACTCAAAAATGGAAGCGGTCTCCGAAGCACTCGGATCACCACTCTCCAATGCCTGCAGCGCACTGCCACGGATGATCGGAATGTCGTCGCCCGGAAATTCGTACTTGCTAAGCAACTCCCGCAACTCCAATTCTACCAGATCCAGCAATTCCTCATCGTCCACCATGTCCACCTTGTTCATGAACACCACGATGTAGGGAACCCCGACCTGACGCGCCAACAGAATATGCTCGCGCGTCTGCGGCATCGCACCATCGGCGGCACTCACCACCAGGATCGCCCCGTCCATCTGCGCTGCGCCCGTGATCATGTTTTTCACGTAGTCGGCGTGTCCCGGACAATCGACGTGTGCGTAATGGCGGTTCTCGCTTTCGTATTCCACGTGCGCAGTAGCAATAGTGATGCCGCGGGCTTTTTCCTCGGGCGCTTTGTCGATCTGGTCAAAGGGCACATAGTCCGCCTTGCCTTCCGCTGCCAGTACCTGCGTCATGGCGGACGTAAGCGTCGTCTTGCCGTGGTCTACGTGACCTATCGTCCCGACGTTGACGTGCGGTTTGCTACGCTTGAATTTCGCCTTCGACATTAACTTAACCCCCTCTGGTCATAAATTCCTAACAATGCAGCCTCACCAGATTCTATCCAAAACGGCCTCTACACAGCACACAATTCCGTTTGCTTATGGGATGGAACGGCTTCATAGAATGCAAACTGCATCGTAAATGTCGCCCGTCCCTGCGTCCGGGAGCGTAGGTCTGTAGCGTAGCCAAACATCTCTGCTAACGGCACATGGGCCGACACAACTTTAGCACCGGCCCGATCTTCCATGCTTCGTATTTTGCCTCGACGGCTACTCAAGTCGCCAATAATGTCACCCATGTGTTCAGTTGGAACCACGACTTCAACGCTTACAATGGGCTCCAGGATTACTGGACTAGCGTTTTTTACCGCCTCCTTAAAAGCCATAGATGCCGCAACCTTGAAAGCGAGTTCCGAAGAATCAACCTCGTGATACGATCCATCATAGAGAGTAGCTTTCATGTCGACCACCGGATGTCCTATGAGAATACCATTCTGCATTGCCTCGGCGACACCCGCCTCCACAGCCGATATATATTCTCTGGGAACCGCTCCGCCAACAATGGCATCTTCAAATACATACCCAGAGCCTCGTTCCAAAGGCTCGAACCGCATCTTAACGTGACCATACTGCCCTCGCCCACCGCTTTGTCTCACAAATCGTCCTTCAGACTCTGCGACATGCTGAATCGATTCTTTGTATGCCACTTGAGGGCGGGATACGTGGGCAGCAACCTGAAATTCCCGTGCTAGGCGATCCACGAGAATTTCGAGGTGTAACTCGCCCATGCCTGAAATAATGGTTTGACCAGTTTCTTTGTCAATCCACACCCGGAAGGTCGGGTCCTCCCGAGAGATTTTGCTGAGCGACATGCCCAGTTTATCGCCGTCAGCTTTGGTCTTTGGTTCAATAGCAATCGCCATCACTGGCTCAGGAAACGTCATCGCTTCCAGGACGACTGACTGAGAGGTGTCGCACAGCGTATCGCCGGTTGCTGTATTCTTCAAACCGATTACCGCACCGATGTCGCCAGCCCGAATTTCCTTCACGTCCTCTCTCTTGTTGGCATGCATTTTCATCAGGCGCCCGATGCGTTCTTGTTTACCCTTAGTGGAGTTATACACGTAAGAACCTGCTTCCAACACCCCGGAATAAACCCGCACGAAGACCAATTGTCCTACATAAGGGTCAACCATGACTTTGAACGCTAGCGCCGCCAGGGCATTGTCGTCGGCAGCACGGAAAATGTTTTCTCCTGTTTTGGATTCTATGCCAGCCATGGGGGAGACATCGACAGGCGAGGGTAAGTAATCGACAATGCCATCCAGCAGAGGTTGGACGCCTTTGTTCCGGAATGCAGCACCACAGAGAACTGGTGTGATTTGATTGTTGATTGTACCTTGGCGGATTACCTTGGCGAGCTCTCTGGGAGTAATAACTTCCTCGGCCAAATACCGCTCCATGAGAGCCTCGTCCAATTCGGCCACGTCTTCCAGTAGACGCGCTTGATATTGTCTCGCCTGCTCATCGTAAGAATCAGGAATATCCGTCGTACGATACCCAACTCCCAAGTTGTCTTCGTCGTAGACGATTGCTTGCATTCGTAGTAGATCGATCACCCCGTAGAACTTCTCCTCACTGCCCAATGGCAGTTGCAAAATCATCGGAGAAGTCCCCAATCGATCTTCCATCGCACTTATTGTGCGGAAAAAATCTGCTCCTGCGCGATCCAACTTGTTCACGAATGCTATACGTGGCACACGATACTTCTCCGCCTGGCGCCAAACGGTCTCCGATTGCGGCTCCACGCCTCCAACCGCGCAAAAAAGGCCTACCGCGCCATCAAGCACGCGCAAGCTTCGTTCCACTTCGGCCGTAAAGTCCACGTGTCCCGGTGTGTCAATGATGTTGATGACGTGGTCACCCCAGGAACATGTCGTGGCAGCAGAGGTGATCGTGATCCCTCGCTCCTGCTCCTGAACCATCCAGTCCATCGTGGCAGAACCTTCGTGGACTTCCCCCAAGCGGTGCGACCTGCCCGTGTAATAAAGAATGCGCTCAGTCGTCGTCGTTTTCCCTGCGTCAATGTGTGCGATGATGCCGATGTTACGTGTTTTTTCCAGCGGAACTAGCCGGGGCACAGGAACCTCATTTCTCTTTCTGCAACGCGCAGTGCCGCGTAAGTAAGCACTCCCAATACTCGCTGTAATTATTGAGCACAACCGATTGGCCCCAGCACCCGAAGATGTTGGGCGAGGAACTTCTACTGGGAAGCAATATGGATAGTGATCACCAACGATAATGTGCGAAGGCTTTATTGGCTTCCGCCATACGATGTGTGTCTTCTTTTTTCTTTACCGCATTTCCCGTATTACGATACGCATCGAGCAGTTCTGCCGCCAAACGCTTTAACATCCCTCGATCGCTACGAGCGCGAGCGCTCCCGACAATCCAACGCATACTCAAAGCGATCCGTCGGTCAGGCGGGACGTCCACTGGAATCTGGTAGGTGGACCCTCCAACTCTGCGTGACCGCACTTCGATGACAGGCCGCACGTTATCCACGGCTTGTCGGAATACCTTCAGTGGTTCTTCGCCAGTTTGTTCGCCAAGCACGTCCATCGCACCGTACATGATCCGTTCAGCGATACTTTTCTTGCCGCGCTTCATCAAGACATTGACACAACGCGTGACGAATACGTCGCCGTATCTAGGATCCGGCAAAACTGGTCGTTTCGTCACAACTTTTCTTCGTGGCATGCAGCCTCTCCAAAAATGAAGAGGAGGTGGCATGAAAATTCACTACCACCTCCCTCGAACTCAATTACGGTCTCTTAGCCCCGTATTTCGATCTGCCCTTTTTGCGGTTTTGAACCCCCATCGTGTCCAAAGTACCGCGCACAATATGATACCGCACGCCCGGCAAATCCTTTACGCGCCCACCCCGGATTAAAACGATTGCGTGTTCCTGCAAATTGTGGCCGACACCCGGAATGTATGCCGTCACTTCGATACCATTGGTAAGCCGTACACGTGCCACCTTACGCAAGGCGGAGTTCGGCTTCTTTGGTGTTGAAGTGTAGACTCTTGTACAAACCCCGCGTTTTTGAGGATTTGAACGCAACGCGGGACTAGAGGTCTTTTTCTTCGTCCGCTTCCGTCCCTTTAGAACCAACTGATGAATCGTAGGCATAAGAAACCTTTTATCAGGAGCTGATATATGTGTGTACAACACAACTCTGTGGATTGTCAAGAATTACTACACTTTTAATTGCCCCCATCTTGGCCCTCAGCGGCGAGCATGACATCCGCATCGAGCTCATCATCAGTCGGGAAAATCTGTGTTGCATCCGGTTCGGCCAGATTGCCCTGGTGTCGAGGAATACCTGTGCCAGCCGGAATGACGCGCCCCATGATGACGTTCTCTTTCAGACCGCGAAGCCGGTCAACCATGCCACTCACTGCAGCCTGCGTCAGCACGCGTGTCGTTTCTTGGAAAGAAGCTGCCGAAATGAAACTCTCCGTACTTAACGAGGATTTGGTGATTCCCAGGAGGATGGGCTTGCCAAGGGCCGGTCCACCCCCCTCGGCTACAGTATCCTGATTGCGGCGAGAGAAAATCGTCTTGCCCACTTGCTCACCAACCAAGAATTCAGTGTCTCCAGGTTCCTCGACCACCACACGTTTTAGCATTTGCTTGACAATGACCTCAATGTGTTTGTCATTGATCTGTACCCCCTGAAGGCGATATACCTCCTGGATTTCGTTCACGAGATATTTCTGCAGTTCCTGCTCTCCCCGAATGTCAAGAATATCATGAGGATTGACTGCCCCATCCATCAATGGTTCACTGGCGCGCACCCGATCGCCTTCATGCACATTGACGTATTTACCTCGTGGCACCAGATATTCCCGTTCTTCGCCGCTATCCGCCGCGACAATGACCTTACGGGCACCTCGCTGAAATCCTCCAAATCTCACAACACCATCGATCTCGGAAATGATCGCTTGTTCCTTCGGTTTCCGGGCTTCAAAGAGCTCAGCAACACGCGGCAACCCACCGGTGATATCTTTTGTCTTTGCCGTTTCGCGTGGGATCTTTACCAAAACGTCGCCAGCGGAAATCATTTCTCCCTCCGTCACGGAAATGTGCGCACCAGCAGGGAGTTGATAGCGTCCTAATGTTGCATTCTGTTCATCCTTGATGGATACGCGCGGTTGACGCTTTTCATCGTGATGATCGAGGATTACTTTCTGCGACAATCCGGTCTGTTCGTCTAGTTCTTCCTGAACGGTGACGCCTTCCACAATATCGCCGTAGGCGACACGACCGGAAACCTCTGAAAGAATCGAACGAGTGTAAGGATCCCACTCGACTAGATTTTCGCCGCGCTCGATCTTCTGGCCGTCCCTCACCCTTAGGCGTGCTCCGTACTCAATTGGATAGCGCTCCTTCTCGCGTTCCTCTTCATCTTGGATCACCAAGATGCCGTTACGGTTCATAACCACCATCGCACCTTCGCGATTATTTACCGTGCGAAGATTCTGGTAACGCACCACCCCATTGTTCTTGGCTTGTAAGGTGCTCTGGTCTACCTGTAAACTCGCAGCCCCTCCGATGTGGAACGTTCGCATGGTGAGCTGCGTGCCTGGTTCGCCAATCGACTGGGCGGCAATCACGCCCACGGCCTCGCCGATTTCGGCTAAAGAACCAGAAGCCAAATTGCGCCCATAACACATTGCACAGATGCCACTTTTCAACTCGCATGTAAGTACAGACCGCATGACAACATACTCAAGCCCGGCGTTTTCAATGCGTTCTGCAGCTGCCTCATCGACAAGCGTATTGCGGACAACCAACACCTCGTCGCCATAGGGATCCAGCACATCTTCGGCGGTAACACGGCCGAGAATTCGCTCTCCGAGCGATTCGATGATCTCACCACTTTGAACAAGAGCCGTGACTGTAACGCCGCCTCGCGTTTCGCAGTCTTGGGTCAGGACGATCACATCCTGGGCCACATCTACCAATCGACGGGTCAAATAGCCGGAATTGGCTGTCTTGAGGGCTGTATCTGCAAGTCCTTTCCTCGCCCCGTGTGTAGAAATGAAATACTGGAGCACACTAAGCCCTTCGCGGAAATTCGCCGTAATCGGCGTTTCCATAATTTCTCCGCTTGGCTTAGCCATCAGGCCTCGCATGCCCGCCAGTTGTCGAATTTGCTGCAGACCACCGCGTGCTCCCGACCTCGCCATTGCATAGATCGGATTGAAGTCGTGCCGGACTCCGTTGGAGTCACGATTATGCATGACCTCAAGATCTTCCCGCTCCAACTCCTTGAACATTTCGTTGGACACTTGCTCAGTGACCTGTGCCCAAATGTCAACGATTTTGTTGTAGCGCTCGCCGTTCGTGATGAGGCCATCTCCATACTGACTCTCGACATCTACAACTTGAGTTTGGGCTTCTTCGATCAAAGATTCCTTCATCATCGGGATGTGCATGTCGTCTATTCCGATGGAGAGCCCAGACTGAGTTGCGTATTGGAATCCAAGTGTCTTGAGGTCCTCCAAGAGTTGTACGGTCCGCTCCTTCCCAACACATTGATAGCATTCCGCCACCAAGTCCGTCAGAGAAGCCTTGTCCATGTGTCGATTCACCTGCTCGAATTCCAATTCCGGTGGCAAAACCTCACGGAGGAGAATACGACCGACCGTGGTGGGCACAACATCCTTGCCTATCCGCACACGAATACGAGCCTGTAAGCCAATCTCCTCGGCATCATATGCAATGCGAACTTCCTCGGGGCTCGTAAACAGTTTACCCTCTCCGAGACTTCCACCTCGCTCCTTGGTCATATAGTAGCAACCCATAATGATATCTTGGCTAGGCACTGCCAAAGGCTTACCGTGGGCAGCCGACAGAATATTATTCACCGATAACATGAGGGCCTTGGCTTCAACTTGAGCTTCGACGGAGAGGGGTACGTGAACTGCCATTTGATCACCGTCGAAATCGGCGTTGAATGCCGAACATACCAGCGGGTGGATACGGATTGCCTTACCCTCTACCAACACGGGTTCAAAGGCCTGGATGCCAAGACGATGAAGGGTAGGCGCCCGGTTCAGCAAGACCGTGTATTCGTGAATGATCTCGTCAAGGGCATCCCAAACTTCCGGTAGACCCTTTTCCACCATTCTCTTGGCGCTTTTGATGGTGTTAACGTGCCCACGTTCTTCGAGCTTGTGATAGATGAAGGGCTTGAAGAGCTCCAAAGCCATTGTTTTTGGCAGCCCGCACTGGTGCAACTTGAGTTCCGGCCCTACGACAATAACGGAACGTCCAGAGTAGTCGACTCGTTTTCCCAGCAGGTTCTGCCGAAAACGTCCTTGCTTACCTTTAAGCATGTCACTCAAGGATTTCAGCGGACGCTTGTTCGGTCCCCGCAAGGCACGGCCACGTCGACCATTGTCGAACAGCGCGTCCACGGCTTCTTGTAACATGCGTTTCTCATTACGAATAATGATTTCCGGAGCGCGTAACTCCTGCAAACGGAGCAGCCGATTATTTCGGTTGATGACCCTACGGTACAAGTCGTTCAAGTCAGAGGTGGCAAAACGCCCCCCGTCCAATGGTACCAATGGGCGCAACTCTGGCGGAATCACGGGTATTACTTCAAGAATCATCCATTCGGGTCGGTTGTCCGATTTACGGAAGGCTTCGACGACCTTTAGCCGTTTGATAATCTTCTTGCGCTTTTGCAGCGACGCCGACTCATGCATTTCTGACCGCAGGGATTCAGCCAGTTCGTCAAGGTCCAAACGACGCAAAAGCTCCCAAATAGCTTCTGCCCCCATACCCGCCACGAATCCCCCATGTTCCTTACGGCTAAGCTCCTTTACGAGTTGATGACGTTCCTCACAACTCCATTTACGGCGCCCATCTTTCGGCAGCGGTATGCAATTCCAGATATTTCGGCCATAATCCTTCATGAGCTCGCGATGGCGCTCCTCCGTGAGGAGTTCTTGCTTTTTCAAGCCTATCTCACGCGGATCGATAATCACGTAATTTTCGAAATAAAGGATGCGCTCCAACTCCCGCAAAGACATGTCTAACAGGATTCCAATGCGACTTGGAATGCCCTTGAAAAACCAGACATGAGACACTGGGCACGCCAGTTCAATGTGTCCAAGCCGCTCGCGCCGCACTTTAGACTGGATAACCTCGACGCCGCATTTCTCACAAACGACACCGCGGTGCTTCATGCGCTTGTATTTGCCGCAGTTGCACTCCCAATCCTTTGCTGGGCCGAAAATCTTGGCGCAGAACAGCCCGTCACGTTCAGGTTTGAAGGTGCGATAGTTGATGGTTTCCGGCTTTTTGACCTCGCCGTGTGACCATGAACGGATTTTTTGCGGCGATGCCAGACGTATACGGATCGCACTGAAAGAAGTGGGGTCTTTGGGTTTCTCATTCAGATTGAATATGCTATCCAAAGGGGCCTCCTTCAGCAGGTGTCAGGATTTGCGTCAATGCAAAAACTAGGCGGCATAGCGTCAGACAAACTGGAACAGACTGGCACATGGTGGTGGTGAAGAATTACTCAGACATTTCTTCCAACTGGGCATCCTGCGGCACATCGCTCGCCTCAAGTAACTTGACATCAAGGGCCAAACTCTGCAATTCCTTCACAAGAACATTAAACGATTCCGGCAAACTTGCTTCCAAGGTATTTTCACCCTTGACAATAGCTTCATACATCCGGGTACGTCCGGCAACATCATCCGACTTAACAGTAAGCATCTCCTGCAACGTACGGGCAGCGCCATAAGCTTCAAGCGCCCATACTTCCATTTCCCCCAAACGCTGCCCACCGAACTGCGCCTTGCCCCCCAGTGGTTGCTGCGTTACCAGAGAGTAAGGTCCGGTTGAACGGGCGTGAATTTTATCGTCAACGAGATGATGGAGCTTCATCATATAAATCTGACCAACAACAACTTTCTGGTCGAATGGGACGCCAGACTTCCCGTCAAACAATTCTACACGGCCGTTATCCGGCAGATCAGCCCGTACCAGTGCGTCTTTGATGTCCCTTTCCGTTGCCCCATCGAATACCGGTGTTGCCACCGCTATATCTGATTTTTGTATGGCCCAACCCAAATGAGTCTCAAGAATTTGTCCAACATTCATGCGCGACGGCACGCCAAGGGGATTCAGAATGAGATCAATTGGGGTGCCGTCGGCCATATAAGGCATGTCTTCCTCGGGCACAATGATTGATACTACGCCCTTGTTGCCATGCCGACCCGCCATCTTGTCCCCAACGCTTAACTTGCGTTTCATGGCGATATAAACCTTAATCATCTTGATAACGCCCGGCGGCAATTCATCACCCCGACGGAGCTTGTCGACCTTTTCTTCTGACACCCTCTTCAGATCATCAAGTTGCCGCTCCGCCGCTTCAGTTATCTCCAGCATACGTTCATGGACAAGGTCTGAGTCCTTGACTCGGACGGCCAGGAGCGCTTTGCCGGACAATTTGGCCAACGCCTTCTCCGTGAGTTTCGTATCCTTGGAGGGCCGCCGACTCGCCTTGCCATTAGACACATCAGCGATAATGGCTGTTTTGCCTACAAGGAGACGGCGAATCTTCTTGTCCCGCTCTCCCTCGACGATTTTAATTTCATCATAAATATCCTTTTCGATGCGGGCCACGTCTTCATCTTCAATAGATTGCATACGTTCGTCTTTGTCGGCCCCACGGCGCGAAAACACTCGCACCCCGACTATCGTACCCTCCACGCCTGGGGGCACGGTCAGCGACGTGTCCCGCACATCTCCGGCCTTCTCGCCAAAGATGGCCTTAAGAAGCCTTTCCTCGGGACTTAATTGCGTCTCACCCTTGGGAGTAATCTTCCCAACCAATATATCTCCGGGCGTAACGGTTGCGCCAATCCGAACAATGCCGCTCTCATCGAGATTCGCTAGCGCATCCTCACCTACGTTTGGGATGTCCCGGGTGATCTCCTCCTTACCCTGCTTGGTGTCACACGCTTCAACCTCAAACTCTTCAATGTGTATCGAAGTAAAAACATCTTCTTTCACAATGCGTTCGCTGATGACTATCGCATCTTCGAAGTTGTATCCGCCCCAAGGCATGAAGGCTACGAGCACGTTGCGGCCGAGCGCTAATTCACCGAATTCAGTTGACGGGCCATCGGCCAGCACTTCGCCCTTGTCGACGCGTTGCCCTAAACACACAATGGGGCGTTGGTTGATACAGGTGCTTTGATTAGACCGTTGGTATTTCACCAGAGAGTAGATGTCGACTCGGGTATTTCCTCCTTCATCATCCTCATCTACCCGTACGACGATACGTGTCGCATCAGCGTTAACCACCTCGCCCGTCGCCTTTGCCAAAATGACAGCACCTGAATCACGGGCGGCAATTGTTTCCATTCCCGTCCCAACAATTGGAGACTCGGTTTGCAAGAGGGGTACGGCCTGACGTTGCATGTTAGAACCCATCAAAGCCCGGTTCGCATCGTCGTTTTCTAGGAACGGGATCAAAGAAGCTGCGACACTGACAAGCTGTTTCGGTGATACGTCCATAAAATTGATTTCGCTCGGTGGAGTTAGAACGAACTCGCCCCCACTGCGCGCCGATATCACATCTTGAACAAATTCTCCCTTTTCCGTTACTTCTGCATTTGCCTGAGCGATTACGTACTGATCCTCTTCAATAGCCGATAAGAATTTAATTTCGTCCGTCACACGGCTTTGTTCCACCTTGCGGTACGGTGTCTCGATGAAACCGAAACGATTCACCCGTGCATACGTGCTGAGTGAGGCGATCAGCCCGATATTGGGCCCCTCGGGAGTTTCAATGGGACAAATGCGTCCGTAATGTGTTGGGTGGACATCTCGAACTTCAAAACCTGCCCGGTCTCGCGTCAGCCCTCCCGGCCCCAAAGCCGACAAGCGACGTTTGTGGGTAATTTCTGACAACGGGTTGGTCTGATCCATGAATTGCGACAACTGACTGCTACCAAAAAACTCCTTCACGGCCGCCGTCACTGGCTTTGAGTTGATCAGGTCATGCGGCATCGCTGTCTCAATATCCTGAATACTCATCCGTTCACGAACGGCACGTTCCATGCGCACTAGGCCTATCCGCAACTGGTTTTCAAGCAATTCACCAACAGAACGCACGCGGCGATTACCCAGATGATCGATGTCGTCAACCGTCCCACCACCTTGGCGTAATGCCAAGAGGTATCGAACGACCTCAATCACATCTTGCTGCGTCAACATGCGCGTCTCAAGCGGCAAATCAATGCCTAATTTCGTATTTAACTTCAACCGTCCTATTCTCGAGAGGTCGTAACGTTTGGCGTTAAAGAAGAGATTGTCAAAAAATAGGCGCGCAGTGTCCTTCGTTGGAATGTCGCCAGGTCGCAAGCGTTTATAAATTTCCAGCAGCGCCTCCTCTTTCGTCTCAAGGCGGTCCGCCATAAGCGTGAGACGGAGCGAGGCGTCAGCGGACAACGGATCCAGAAAAAGCAGACGGAAATCAGTAACGCCCTTAGTTTTCAATTGTGCCAAATCGTCCGAGGTCAGCTCGTGATTCAATTCGTACAAGACTTCGCCCGTGTTCGGGTCAATGATGTCTTCTGCCACGACCCGATTTGCGAGCCATTCCTCAACGGTCGGAATCTCTCTCACCTGACTATTTTGCAATCGGCGCAAGGCGTTACGTGAAATGCGCCGCCCAGCACGAATGATTACTTCACCGGAATTCGGATCCAACACGTCCTTTGGACATTGCTGCTGCAGTGTCAGTTCCGACACCCCTTTGTAGAACACATCGTGTCCAGGGTCGTAACGTATGGATTCATGCTGATAGAAAGTTTGGAGAATTTCTCTTGAAGACAGACCTAAGGCCCGCAGAAGAATAGTAACAGGAAGTTTCCGACGCCGGTCGATACGAACGTACAAGTGATCTTTGAGATCAAACTCAAAGTCAAGCCACGAACCGCGGTAAGGAATGACCCGCGCCATGTATAGCGGTTTACCGCTGACAGAACCACGACCCTTTTCCTGCGCAAAAAACACACCGGGCGAACGATGCAATTGACTCACAATGACACGTTCTGTGCCATTGATGACGAAAGTGCCGTGTTCCGTCATCAGCGGTACTTCGCCGAGATATACTTTCTGCTCCTTCACATCACGAATGACCGCGGGTTCGCTGCTGTTGCCTTTTTCACGCACCACCAAACGCACCAAAACACGTAAGGGATCAGCATAGGTTATGCCCTTCTGCCGACATTCCCCTAAATCATATTTGGAATGATAGTAGAGAGGTTGATGGGTGGTCTGACTCATCACGCCACTGCCACCAAGCCCTTTATATTCGCCTTCCTTAGACTCCCACATCCCAATTTCATAGCCCACGTATTCCAGCGTAGAGGTGCCGTTGAAGTCCTCAATGGGAAATACGCTTCTGAAGACCGCTTCCAAGCCACGGTCTTCGCGGTCCATGGGAGGACGCTCCTGCTGCAGAAAGCGCGAGTAGGACTTCTGCTGCACCTCTATGAGATTGGGAAGATCAATAATCGTGGGAATGCGTGCAAAATCCTGCCGCTCCCGACGGCTATTTCCGTTAACCTTCGATTTATCTCGTACGGTCACAGTTCTCCCCTCACAGGTGAAAATGAAACAGATCCGTAGAACCTCTCAATCTAAGCTTTCAGCCTGCGAAATCTCACTTCACCTCAACTTGCGCGCCCACTGCTTCCAACTGTGACTTGACGGTTTCGGCTTCTTCTTTCGTAATCCCTTCTTTAACGGGCTTGGGGGCTTCATCCACCAAAGCCTTAGCCTCCTTCAAACCGAGACCGGTGATTGACCGAACCTCCTTGATGACTTGGATTTTCTTATCCCCAGCACCGATAAGGACGATGTCAAATTCGGTTTTCTCGGCCGGGGCCTCTTCGACCGCCCCACCACCCGCAGCGGGCATGGCAACCATTGGGGCCGCCGCTGACACCCCAAATTTATCTTCCAACTCCTTCACCAATTCTGACAACTCAAGAACGGTCATGTTGTCTATGTAATCAAGCACTTCTTCTTTCGTGACAGCCATCTTTTCCTCCGTGATCACATTCCAAAGTCACTATAAAGCCGCCTCAATCGCCCGTCTGCCCTTTCGCGTCCTTAATCGCAACGAGGGCATAAAGCAACTGTCGCAGCACCCCGTGCAGCACCCCAGCCAAACCGGATAGGGGATTCTGCATGGCACCAAGCATTTGAGCCAAAAGTACTTCCCGCGGCGGCAACTCCGCCACCTGAGTGATCTGTTGCGCTGTCAGCACTCGCCCTTCGATGATCCCAACCCGAATGTCCAGTTTAGGCTCTTTCTTGGTGTATTCGGTTAGGACCTTGGCCATGCCTACGGCATCGTCAATCGTTAAAGCGACAGCGATTGGGCCTTTAACATATTCAGTCAGCGGCTTAAGATGCGTGGATTCAACCGCGCGCCGTGCCAGAGTATTCTTCACAACGTGCAGTTCGACATCGGCCTTTCTCAACATGCCGCGGAGTTCTGACATCTCTTGGACATTCAGTCCGCAGTAGTCGGATAAGATTGCTGCTTTGGCGTCGGCAAGTTTAGCCTGCAAGAACCTTACTTTCTCGATCTTCGTTTCACTTATCGTTTTCTCAGTCACGCCCAACCCTCTCCACTTTACCGCCTGCAACCTACCGTAAAGCATTGGTCATAGCGACCTCATCCACCCTGACGCCTGGGCCCATCGTCGATGACAAAGAAATGGTACGCATGTATTTACCCTTGCTGGTGTTCGGCTTCATCCGCACCAGGGTGTCCAGAAGTGTGCGGGCGTTTTCCTCCAAGGATTCAAGAGCAAAACTGACCTTCCCAATGCCCACGTGGATAATACCGGCACGATCAACACGGAATTCCACTTTGCCGGATTTGATCTCTCGAACCACGCGGCCGATGTCGAGGTCAACCGTACCTGTCCTTGGGTTAGGCATCAGTCCGCGCGGGCCCAGAATTTTGCCTAGTTTGCCGACAATGGCCATCATATCAGGGGTTGCTGCCGTGCGATCAAAATCCAGCCAACCATCAGTTATTTTTTTGGCAAGGTCTTCCCCACCAACAAAGTCTCCGCCTGCCTCTACTGCCTCTCGCTCCTTGTCGCCTTTGGCAAATACGACAACGCGCGGAACCTTGCCAACGCCATGAGGCAACACAACGCCGCCCCGCACCACTTGGTCCGCATGGCGAGGGTTCACACCAAGTCGCACCGCCATCTCGATGGTTTCATCAAATTTGGCGAAAGCCATATCCTGTACCAAACCCAACGCTTCCCGCAACTCATATTTTTGCGTTTTGTCAAGCTTCTTCCGTGCATTATCGAGATTCTTGCCCCGCTGCGCCATGCGACACGTCTCCTCACCAAGTGTCAATCGACGACCTCAACGCCCATACTGCGCGCTGTCCCAGCGATAATCCCTATTGCAGCCTCAACAGTATTCGCATTAAGGTCAGCTTGCTTGGTTTCAGCGATCTGCTGCAACTGCATCATTGTCACCTGCCCAATCTTTTCCCGATTCGGTGTTGACGCTCCCTTGGCAAGCCCGGCGGCCTGCTTTATCAATTCAGCGGCGGGAGAAGACTTTGTAATGAACGAAAACGAGCGGTCGGCATACACGGTCACAACCACCGGAGTAATCGTCCCGGCTTGGGTCTGAGTTTGGGCATTGAAAGCCTTACAAAACTCCATGATGTTCACGCCATGCTGACCCAATGCGGGCCCCACTGGGGGGGAAGGATTGGCTTGGCCAGCGGGCACCTGCAGTTTTATTTTTGTCACAACCTGTTTCGCCATCTCTTGTTTCCTTAGCCGTGGCAACATTCATGTGTCACCAATGTCACCAAGCATTTTGTATAGAATCTGTATTTATCTCAGATCGATTCCACCTGTAAGAATTCCAGCTCAACCGGCGTAGAACGTCCGAATATGCTGACCATCACTTTGAGCTTTCCACGCTCAGGATGTACCTCTCTGACCACGCCGGTAAAGTTTGTGAATGGCCCATCGGTCACGCGCACATTCTCACCCGGCCCAAAAATTACTTTGGGTTTTGGTTCTGAAGTTTCGCCGCTGACCTGATTCCGAATGTAAGCTACTTCTTCCTCTGACAAAGGCGTTGGGTCTTTCCCACCGCCCAGAAATCCGGTGACCTTCGGGGTATTTTTGATTGCGTACCATACTTCGTCATCTATCTCGGCCTCAATCAGAACGTATCCTGGAAAGAATTTCCGTGACGATATTTTGCGTTTGCCACCTTTGATTTCAACAACATCCTCTGCCGGCACCAGAATCTGTCCAATTCGTTCAAGCAAGCCTCTCGAATTCAGACGTTCCTCGAGACTAGTCTTAACTTTATTCTCGTGGCCAGAATATGTGTGAATGACGTACCAGTGCTTGCTCATAGCGGCTTGTCCTGCATGGACTATTTGAGAAGATTGCCTAAAGCCATTGAAAGGATGAAATCTACTATGCCGAGATATATGGCAATGATGAAAACAACGACAATAACAACCGACGTGGATGCGATTGTCTCTTTTTGATTAGGGAATGTGACTTTTCTCAGCTCAGAGCGCACATCCTGAAGGAATTGAATACTTTTGCCATAGACATCTCTAACGTACCGCTGGACGTGGGCCTCAAACACAGCAGCTACCTTTATGTAACACGAGGGTATCTTGGTCGGCGAAAATGGTAAGGACGGATGCGTTTTCTTTGGTCGCCTGTACGGTTTGTCTGCTACAAGGCTCCACACACTATAACTCAAGCAGGCCAGGAGGGATTCGAACCCCCATCACCCGGATTTGGAGTCCGGTGCTCTACCGTTCGAGCTACTGGCCTACCGTTTTGAGCAGCTTACCTCGTTTCCCTATGAAGCTGATGCTGACGACAAAAACGGCAGTATTTTTTGAACTCGAATCTCTGAGGAGTACGTCGCTTATTTTTCGTCGTCGTGTAGTTGCGGCGCCTGCATTCGACGCACGCCAAAGTAACTAAATCCCGCACGGGTACTCCTTAACGTTATTCCAAAGTACATCCATAACAAGGGGTGATTAGTCACCAATGCGACCCGTCAAAATTAAAGGATGTTACGCCAGTATTTCACTAACGACGCCTGCTCCCACCGTCCGGCCACCCTCACGGATCGCAAAGCGCAACTCTTTCTCCAAAGCAATCGGCGTGATTAACTCCACCTCCACGCCAACGTTGTCCCCAGGCATCACCATCTCCGTACCCGAAGGCAACGTCACCACACCCGTCACATCCGTCGTGCGAAAGTAAAACTGCGGCCGGTAGCCATTGAAAAACGGTGTGTGGCGCCCCCCCTCGTCTTTCGACAACACGTACACTTCTGCCTGAAAACGCGTGTGCGGCGTAATCGAACCCGGTTTCGCCAATACCTGACCACGCTCAATCTCATCACGCTTCACGCCGCGCAACAACACCCCTATGTTATCACCGGCCTCGCCGCGGTCCAATATCTTCCGAAACATCTCCACGCCCGTCGCCACCGTCTTGTGCGTCTCCTTCATCCCCACAATCTCCACATCGTCGCCTACCGTCACCACGCCTCGCTCAACACGCCCCGTCGCCACCGTCCCTCGCCCCGATATCGTGAACACGTCCTCCACAGGCATCAGAAACGGCCGGTCCACGGCGCGCTGCGGCGTCGGCACGTATTCGTCAATCGCACCCATCAACTCAAAAATGGAAGCGGTCTCCGAAGCACTCGGATCACCACTCTCCAATGCCTGCAGCGCACTGCCACGGATGATCGGAATGTCGTCGCCCGGAAATTCGTACTTGCTAAGCAACTCCCGCAACTCCAATTCTACCAGATCCAGCAATTCCTCATCGTCCACCATGTCCACCTTGTTCATGAACACCACGATGTAGGGAACCCCGACCTGACGCGCCAACAGAATATGCTCGCGCGTCTGCGGCATCGCACCATCGGCGGCACTCACCACCAGGATCGCCCCGTCCATCTGCGCTGCGCCCGTGATCATGTTTTTCACGTAGTCGGCGTGTCCCGGACAATCGACGTGTGCGTAATGGCGGTTCTCGCTTTCGTATTCCACGTGCGCAGTAGCAATAGTGATGCCGCGGGCTTTTTCCTCGGGCGCTTTGTCGATCTGGTCAAAGGGCACATAGTCCGCCTTGCCTTCCGCTGCCAGTACCTGCGTCATGGCGGACGTAAGCGTCGTCTTGCCGTGGTCTACGTGACCTATCGTCCCGACGTTGACGTGCGGTTTGCTACGCTTGAATTTCGCCTTCGACATTAACTTACCCCCTCTGGGTCGAATGTACTGTGTTCCAGAAACTACAGTACCAAAAATAATTTATAGTGGATGTGGAAAGGAGCCCACGATCGGACTCGAACCGATGACCTCTTCCTTACCAAGGAAGTGCTCTGCCGCCTGAGCTACGTGGGCGTTCACCGGAAGACGACATAACACAAAGAAGAGCGGGAAACGGGACTCGAACCCGCGACCCTCAGCTTGGAAGGCTGATGCTCTAGCCAACTGAGCTATTCCCGCAACGTGTCGCCGACGCCCACATCATGCTATGGGGAGGGGAGGATTCGAACCTCCGAAGACATCAGCCAACAGATTTACAGTCTGTCCCCTTTGACCGCTCGGGAACCTCCCCAAGAACGCATGCGTTGAGCTGAGTGGTATTCAATTACGCAAGATGGGTACAAACAGGAGCCGATGAGAGGAGTTGAACCTCCAACCTGCCGATTACAAATCGGCTGCTCTGCCATTGAGCTACATCGGCGGAGAGGGCATCCTCATGCGACAGCCAGGAAAGAGCGAAATGGTAAGATAAACAAATTGGTCCCTTGTGTCAATGAGTATCTGGTGTAGTTTCCGGACATTGTATGAATCCTAACACAAGCGCTGCGCAAACCAATTTCTGGCGGAAGCAGGTAACCTCCCAACGCCAAGAACCCCCATTGGTCAGCTCCACGCCGTCAAGATGTCGAACCGACAGCGCACCGTTGTTCCCAGGCATAAGCAAGAACGATGGCGCCTGCTATGGCGACGTTGAGCGAGTTGCTGCGCGGGTGCATCGGTATGCGTACCAAGGCATCACAACGTTCACGCACGAGCCGCCGCATGCCGCTTCCCTCGGCGCCCAGAACAATTGCGAGGCGTTCCGGCCACTGAACCTGGGCGACCCGCAATTCTGCTGTCATGCCGGCACCATAAATCCAGAACCCCCGCTGTTTCAGTTCGTCGAGCGTATTTGCAATGTTGACCACTCGGACTACTGACACCCGTTCAATCGCGCCGGACGACCGCTTGGCGACTGCGGATGTCAAAGCAACGGAGCGATTGCGCGGTATTACAATCGTGTCCACACCAAAAGCAACGGCTGACCGTATGAGAGACGCGAAATTGCCGACATCTGTCACGCCGTCAAGCACCAGAAGCGTTTGAGGCCCTGCGATATCTTCGGTTCGTTCACTCACCTGACTGAAAGAACCATACTCCAACGACTCGACAAGGGCGACAACCCCCTGATGTCTCGTATGCCCAAGTAACTGGTTCAGTTGCGCCCGCTTGGCGAACTCAAGGGTGATGCCACGATGTTGAGTCAGTGCCAGGACCTGTCGCACTGCGCCACCGCGGCGGTGTTCATCGATCACAATTTTCGATACATGCCGCTGCTCATTTTTCAGGGCTCCGATAACGGCGTGGAAACCGTACAAAGTCTCTTTTGTCACTCCGTCGTCCACGTTAAGAGGGCGCAGCAGCTTGTGACGGCCATACGAGACAAACCGCGTAGGCCGCTATGCCCATCTCCGTTCCGGGAAAACCCAGTCCGTCCGTCGTGGTGGCCTTAACGCTAAATTGCGCAGGCTCGGCATTTACGGTGGTGGCGAGCGTTGCCGCCATGCGTGGAAGATAGGAAGCCAATCGAGGCCGTTGGGCCACAATCGTAATATCGGCGTTCCCCAGCGTGTGGTGGTTTTCCGCCAGCAATCGTGTTACAGCTTTCAGGATAATGAGACTGGAAACTCCGCGCCAACGTTCGTCCGCACTTGGGAAATGCTGGCCTATATCGCCAAGTGCGGCTGCCCCAAGCATGGCGTCGCACAGCGCATGCACAGCGACGTCCGCGTCAGAGTGTCCTTGCAAGCCATATTCGTGGTGAATGGGTACACCGCCCAACACCAAGGCAGCGTGAGGCACCAGCCGGTGCGCATCGTAGCCGAACCCTATTCGCATGCACTCCCCTCACTGACGCGGGGTACGCAGCAAGCCTTCGCTTAAAATCAAATCCTCCGGTGTCGTAATCTTGATGTTGTTTTCCAACCCCGAGACCACTTTCACCGGATGTCCCATCGATTCGAGCAGACCGGCGTCATCCGTCGCATACACGCCTCGCTCCCAAGCCTGTCGATACGCCGACATCAGGAGATGTCGCTGAAATGCCTGCGGCGTCTGCGTACGCCACAAATTTTCCCGCGGAACCGTTGCTTCAACTTCTCCCTTTTCGGAGATGTGCTTCAGCGTATCTCGCAGCGGTATGGCTGCCACGGCAGCACCGTGCTGTGCGGCACAACCTAGCGTTTCCTGCAAAACCGCCTCCGTTACAAAAGGGCGGACGCCATCATGAACCACCACCAAGTCAACCGCGGCATCGACCCGCTGCAGACCACGCCAAACCGATTCCTGGCGACTCGCTCCCCCTGCCACGACGTCACAAACCTTACGGAATCCGTAACGTTCGATGATGCCCTGGCGGCAAGAAGAAACATTTTTGGCCGCAACAACAACCCATAACTCGTCAATAACCGTACAACGTTCAAAAACGTCCAACGTGCGCGCCAATATCTCTCGCCCGCCGAGTTTCAAAAACGGCTTCGCAATGTTTCCACCCATCCGGACGCCGCTGCCGGCAGCCGGAATAAGCCCCGCGATACGTTTTGGAGTCAGCGTCGCTTTCGCGTTCATGTGTCTCTAGCCAATGTAAAATGCTACTCAAAAGAATTGCCATACAGGTGGCAAGAATTTCTATGCACATGATGTTATAGTAGAGTGTTGATCACCACAATTGATCTTTTAGTTCGCGGAGCACGCTCCGGGAGGAATCACTTGAGACAGCAGCACGCTCTTCTTGATGCCGCCATTAAAGCGGTAGGAAACCGCTACCATACGACCATGCTGATCGCCAAACGCATCCGTCAACTCCATCACGGCGCCCGGCCGCAGGTGCCAACTGAGGAGGCAGACAGCTTTTTTACCATCGCGGTTCGTGAAATTGCTGCCGGCCACCTGTCTTTTGAATCTGTCCCCCCGCCTGAGAGTGCCCCTCCTGTCCCCACCGCAATTTCCGGCAATGGGCACCTTTGAGGACGACAGTGGAGTGGTGGAAACGTCTGAAACGGCAGACGATGGTGCCTGACAGGGAGAAGATGTTCAACTATGACGCAACGATCCGTCTACTGCGCGAAGCTTCAAAAAGAGGCCCCTGGCATTGATGAGGAGGATCTCCAGGGCAACATTGCCTTGGAAATGATCGAATCGCTGGGAGGGGCCGAGTTACGTCAACGTATCTATGAAAACATCTCCATGGAGGCTTGGGAATTGTGGAAAGGCTTCCTGACGATGATTCTAAATGAGTACCGCCTGAATGTCATGGACCCACAGGCCGATGAGTTTATCCGCCAGCAAATGGAAGAATTCTTTTTCGGCGAAGGCGCTGCCCTGCCGCCTGGGTATGTCCCGCCAATGGGCAAGGGCTAGGTCAGCCGCTTGAGAGCGGCATCAGTCAGGAGGGCTACGGTGCGCGTCGTACTCCTCGCAACCTACGAAATGGGACGGCAGCCTTTTGGTTTGGCTTCTCCTGCCGCTTGGCTGCGACAGGCTGGGGCGACGGTTCAGTGCCAGGATTTGTCACGCAGTCGCCTGGACCGCGAGGCCATTCGGGCGGCCGACTTAGTGGCCTTCTACATCCCCATGCACACCGCAACGCGGATTGCCATCCAGGTTGCGAAACATGTCAAGATCCTTAACCCGCAAGCTCGCCTCTGCTTCTACGGCCTTTACGCCCCCATGAACGACCGGTTGCTGCGTGAATTGGGGGCCGCCACCTTGCTGGGTGGGGAATTTGAATCCGGGTTGTTACAGCTTGTACGACGCCTGCAGATAGACTTACCGCCTTCCGCTCAACAGCCAGAAGCCGTTATTTCCCTGCAACGCCAACAATTTCAGGTACCTGATCGGCGTGATTTGCCCCCCCTGCCCGTTTACGCACAACTCAAAATAGGCGAGCGGTCGCACGTCGCCGGCTACACGGAAGCCAGCCGCGGTTGCAAACACTTGTGCCGTCATTGTCCGATCGTGCCGGTCTACGAAGGCCGTTTTCGCATCGTACAGAAGGATGTTGTCGTGGAAGATATCCGGCGCCAAGTCGCGGCCGGTGCCGAGCATGTAACCTTTGGCGACCCCGATTTTTTCAACGGCATTGGTCATGCCTTGCCGCTGGTGCGTGACCTGCATCGGGAGTTTCCCCACCTCACCTACGACGTGACCATCAAAATAGAACACCTGCTGCGGCATGCCGAGCATCTGACCACTCTCCGCCAGACCGGCTGCCTGATGGTGACAAGCGCGGTGGAGTCTGTTCGGGATGACGTTCTGCGTCTGCTCGATAAAGGCCACACCCGGCAGGATTTTCTCCAGGCTCTGGCCCTCTGCAGGCAGGTCGGTCTTTGTTTCAATCCGACCTTTGTCGCCTTCATGCCCTGGATTTCCTTGGCCGACTACATCGACTTATTAACCGTAATTGCCGTGCAAGGTCTGGTCGAACAGGTGGCGCCCATCCAACTTGCCATGCGCTTGCTGGTCCCCGACGGTTCCAAACTGCTGCACCTACCCGAAATGTGCCCTTCGCTGCGGGAATTCGACGCCGACGCCCTGTCGTACCGCTGGGAACATCCCGATGTGCGGATGGATGGACTATGTGCGGAGGCGCTCCAATTGGTTCAAAGCGGTGCGGTGGAGAGCGCCAGTCGCGATAAGATATTTGAACGCCTTTGGCGCGCCGCCCACAAGGCCGCCCAAATCCCTGCCCCGCCGGTGCCCGCCCCCGTTGTCCCGCCCGCCCGCGGACCCATTCCTTACCTCGACGAGCCGTGGTATTGTTGAGCGGAACCCACTGAGGAGCAGGTCGCTCCCTTCTAGAGCCAAGGTCTTCTTGGCACTCCGGCCATGAGCGCAGCCTGGGGAAAGCAGGATGGCAACACCCGACGTCGGCCGTTCCCGGCTCATGCTCCTGTACACGACGACAGGGTATGAGGCACGAGAATTCATGCGAACGGCGCAGCAACTCGGCGTGGAAACGGTGCTCGGCAGCGACCGCTGCGATGTTCTGGACGATCCCTGGGAAGATGATGCCGTGCCGCTACGGTTTGAGCGACCCCAGGAAGCCGCGCAGCGCATCGTCGATGTTGCTGGCCAGTATCCCGTCACCGCCATTCTTCCCGTCGGCGACACCCCGCTTCTCAGCGCCGCGAAAGCGAGCCGGGAATTGGGCTTGCTGCACAACTCACCAGATGCCGTACTGGCCAGCCGCAACAAATACCTCATGCGCCAGCGCCTGCAAGCGGTTTTTGCGCAGGGGCCCTCCTTCAGATTGTTCCCGATGCAAACCGACCCCCGTGTCGTGCAACACGAGATTCCGTATCCTTGCGTCGTGAAACCGCTCGCCCTGTCGGCAAGCCGGGGCGTCATGCGGGCCAATACCCCTGCCGAATTCGTTGTGGCTTTCCTGCGCTTGCGTGCCTTGTTGGAACGGCCTGAGATACGTCAGAAGCAGGACGAAGCAAACGACGGGATCCTCATTGAAAGTTTCATCCCCGGCACCGAGGTGGCCCTGGAAGGCCTGTTAACCGCGGGCCGCCTGCAACCGCTGGCCCTGTTTGATAAACCCGACCCCCTAAACGGTCCTTTCTTTGAAGAAAGCCTCTACATCACCCCCTCCCGTCTCAGCGCAGACCGGCAGGCTGAGGTCGTCCGCTGCGCCGAGCAGGCGGCCCATGCTTTGGGTCTCTGCCACGGTCCTTTGCACGCCGAATTTCGTGTCAACGGTCAAGGCACCTGGCTTCTGGAACTCGCCGCCCGGCCTATCGGCGGCTTGTGAAGCCGCTCGTTGCGCTTTGGGACCGGGATGTCCCTCGAAGAACTGCTCATCCGCCACGCCTGCCAGCTCCCCCTGCCCTCTCTGTCACGCGAGCAGGCCGCTGCCGGCACCATGATGCTACCCATTCCCCGTGCCGGCTTTCTCAAACACGTGACGGGCCTGGACGCAGCGCTCAGCGTTCCCGGCATCGAAGATGTTGTGACCACCGCCAAACCGCACGAGAAACTCCAGCCCTTTCCCGAGGGCGCCAGTTACCCCGGCTTCATTTTTGCCCGCGGCGAAACCCCGCAGGCGGTCGAACAGGCCCTGCGTGAGGCTCACCGACGTCTGCATCTGGTCATCACGCCCAGTCTCGATTTGCTTTGACGCCCCGACGGCACCCCCATGCACGGAATCCCACTTTAAGACAATCAAAACATACATAATTGTCCGCCTGTACAAAATTGATGTCTTGCTTGACAATCCCGTCTTTACCGTACCGTCTTCCCTGAAGGCGCTGATCACCTCTTGCCGCCTCCGACAGGCAAGGAAAGCCGCCCCATACAAAGGCTTTGGCACTCCCTCCAGCAGTTGGCATGCAAGTTGCTGTCACTAGACAAGTATCGCAAGTCCGCAGCATTGTCTCGTTCAAGTTACTTAAGGAGAACATTGTGACCAACTTGTACCCCGCGGGCCGCGCCCGCACGCACAAATGGCAGGCCATGAAACGGACCGCCTGCACCCTCGGACTCTCGCTCGTCCTGTTGGCAGGGCTGATGGGAACCGGCGCCGTGGCGCAGGAGCCCATCAAGGTAGGCGTGTTGCATTCGCTGAGCGGCACCATGGCTATCAGCGAGGGACCCCTCAAGGAAATCATCCTCATGGCCATCGAGGAAATCAACGAGGCTGGCGGCGTGTTGGGGCGCCCTGTGGAGCCGATCGTGGAAGATCCCGCCTCGAATTGGGACCTCTTCGCCGAAAAGGCCAAGAAACTGTTGACGCAAGATGAGGTGGCGACGGTTTTCGGCTGCTGGACCTCGGTGAGCCGTAAGTCCGTGCTGCCGGTGTTCGAGCAGTACAACGGCCTTCTGTTCTACCCTGTCCAGTACGAGGGCGAGGAGTGCTCCAAGAACGTCATCTACACCGGTGCGACGATCAACCAGCAAGCCTCTCCCGCGGTGGATTATTTGATGAGCCCGGAAGGCGGCAGCAAGAAGCGTTTCTACCTGGTCGGTACGGACTACGTCTACCCGCGCACCACGAACAAAATCCTGCGCCTCTACCTCACCAAGGCCAAGGGCGTCGCGGAAGACGGCATCGCTGAGGAATACACCCCGTTTCACCATCAGGACTACCAGACCATCGTCGGCAAGATCAAAAGCTTCTGCGCCGGCGGCGATGGCGCGGTGATCAACACCATCAACGGCGACAGCAACGTGCCGTTCTTCAAGGAACTGGCCAATCAGGGCATCACGGCAGACACCTGTCCGGTCATTTCGTTCAGCTTTGCCGAGGTGGAATTGCAGACCCTGGACGTCAAGCCTCTGGCTGGTCACTTGGCTTCCTGGAACTATTACATGTCGCTGAAGTCCCCGCAGAACTTCAAGTGGGTGAAGGCGTACAAGAAATGGTGCGAAAAGCGCGGCATCCCCGACAAGCAGTGCGTGACCGACGATCCGATGATGCACGCCTACACGCACGTCAAGCTGTGGGCCCAGGCCGTCGAGAAGGCCGGCAGCACGGACGTCGAACCGGTCCTGAAGGCGCTGGAGGGCCTGACGGTCAGCAGCCCCGTCGGCGATTACAAGGTCGACGAGAAGAACCACCACACCTGGAAGCCGGTCTACATCGGCAAAATCCGCGAGGATGGTCAATTTGACGTCGTGTGGAAGACCAAAGAGTGGGTGCGGCCCCTGCCGTGGAGCGAACTCACCTATCCGGGTCGGGCCTGTGATTGGAGCGGCGACGGTCTGGGAACCTATGATATGGTGAACGGCGACCGTGCTTGGCTGTCCCAGCAATAAATAACGATCTGTGCAGCGGGGGAGTGCCTTTTGCGGCGTTCCCCCGTTAATCGCTTCGAGCACGCGGAGACACCCATTGTTACGCACCCTGGCCTTCCTTTTGGTCGTCTGCTGTGCCGGCAGCATGTGCCCCAATGCGACGGTAGCGGCAGACACGCCCGCCGACTATGCGCAGGATCTCGCCGCGTCCGCCACCCAGCAGGCCACCCTCGAGAAAATCCGCGACCTCGCCGACCCGGCCTTCCGGGGCGTGCTCCAGGCCCTCAAGGAAGGCGCCCTGTATAGCTGGCCGCAAGGTCTCCTTATCTTCACCGACGATGGGGTTTTTGTGGACCTTGCCGGCGCCCCGCTGCTCGACGCCGCCGGTGAGGCCATTTTCCCCGAGGAGGGTCTTGAGCAGGTCCCCTTGGAGGAAGAGAACATCCCGCTGGTGCAACGCGCCCTTGACGTCATCCAACTCTTTGGCGCGGATCCCAAGGCGCGGCGCTCGACCGCTTTGCGGCTGGGAAATATGCAAGACGTGTCGCTTATTGCCGTTCTGCAAAAGGCACGTGAAACGGAACAGGACGCCACGGTGCGCAACGTCCTCATCGAGGCCGTCAATAAGTTGCAATTGTATGTGCTGGACGCACAGACACGGCGCCAAGCCGTAGCCTACTTCGGCGACACGCGCTCGGAAGCGGCGCTGAGCCGTCTGCGCGACATGCGCCAGAACGAGACCGACGCCCAGGTGCGGGCCGCGGTCGTCGAAGCCATCGAAACCATTGAGAATTTTCTGCTGGTTCGCAACAGCGTCGGCTACCTCTTCAACGGTGTCAGCCTTTCTTCCATCCTGCTGCTCATGAGCCTGGGGCTCGCCATTACCTTCGGACTGATGGGCATCATCAACATGGCGCACGGCGAAATGCTGATGATTGGTTCCTACACCGCCTACGTGCTGCAAGAATTCTTTGCCGACTATCTGCCGGGTTATCTCGACTATTACTTCGTCTTGGCGCTGCCCTTATCCATCCTCACGGCGGGTTGCGTCGGCCTGCTGATGGAACGCGGCATCCTGCGTTTCCTGTACGGGCGTCCGCTCGAAAGCCTGCTCATCACGTGGGGCATCGGCATGGTGTTGCAACAGGGCGCGCGGCTTTATTTCGGAGATCAAACGAGCGTCAGCCCGCCTACCTGGTTTCGCGGTGGCTGGGAGGTCATGCCGGGACTCATCTTTCCCTACAGCCGGCTCTTCATCATTGCCCTGTCGGTGCTCTCTCTGGTTATGGTGTACCTGCTGCTGTATCGCTCCAACGTCGGCCTGCGCATTCGCTCGGTAACGCAGAACCGTGACATGGCTGCCTGTATCGGCATTGCCACGCACAAGGTTGACGCCCTCACCTTCGCGCTCGGCACCGCGTTGGCAGGACTGGCGGGTTGCGCCTTGAGCCTCATCGGCACCGTGGACCCGGAGGTTGGCAAGACCTACATCGTCGATTCGTTCATGGTCGTGGTGCTGGGCGGCGTCGGCAAACTGTTCGGCACGGTGCTGGCGTCCGGCGGCGTCGGCATGTCGAACAAGCTCCTGGAGCCGCTGATCGGCGGTACCGCCGCCGCCGTTTACGCCAAGGTCAGCATCCTCGTGCTGGTCATCATTTTCCTGCAGCTCAGACCCACGGGGCTCTTCCCGGCCAAGGAACGCACGGCCGCGGGCACGCTGCGATAAGGAAGGTCAACCGCGACCATGAAACCCACCTCGGCTTGGAAAGAAGCGCTGCTGCCAGGCGCCCTGCTCGCGGTTATTCTGCTGATCGGCCTGCCGCTGCTGAACGCCGCCGGGTACGTCTCCGACTACTACCTCAACCTGTTCGGCAAGTACCTGTCGCTGGCCGTTCTGGCCATGGGCATGGCCCTCATCTGGGGGTTCGCCGGCATCTTGAGCCTTGGGCAGGCCATCTTCTTTGGTATCGGTGCTTACTCGTTCGGCATGTACCTGATGCTCGAATCGAGCGGCAAAGGCGTCTATGGCGAAGCGATTCCCGATTTTATGGTATGGAACCAGATCACCCAGCTGCCGTTGTACTGGAAACCCTTCCACTCCCTGCCTTTCGCCCTGCTCGCGGCCCTGTTGGCGCCGGTTGTCGTGGCCGTCGTGATCGGCTTTCTGACGTTTCGGCGTCGCGTCGGCGGCACCTACTTCGCCATTCTGACCCAGGCCATGGCCTTCGCCGCCTGGTTGATGTTCAACCGCAACGAACTCAACCTCGGCGGCACCAACGGCCTCACCGATTTCAAAACCCTGCTGGGCTACTCGCTGAGCGAGCCGAGCACGCAGCGCGGCTTGTACCTGTGCACCGCGCTCCTGTTGGTCGTCAGTTTCTTCATTTGCCGCTGGCTGGTGGGCTCGAAGATGGGGCTGGTGCTGACCGCCGTGCGCGACCAGGAGCAGCGCCTGCGCTTTCTGGGCTATCCGGTCGCCTCGTACAAGATCTTCATTTTCGCCGTGGCGGCGGCCTTGGGCGGCCTGGCGGGCGCTTTGTACGTGCCGCAAGTCGGTATCATCACGCCCAGCCAGGTCGGCGTTTTGCCGTCGCTGGAAATCGTCGTCTGGGTGGCCACCGGCGGGCGCAACAGCCTCCTTGGCGCAATCATCGGCGCGGTGGGTATCAACGCGGCGCGCAGCGTCCTGACCGCCCGCTTCCCGGAATGGTGGCCGGTAATCCTGGGTGGTCTGTTCGTGGCCGTTGTCCTGTTCTTTCCCGATGGCATCGTCGGCATCCCCGCCCAGTGCCGCAGGGGCATCCGAAGGCTGCGTGCTCGGCTGGCCGGCGCTCCGGCCCGTCGTCCGGCGCCGGTAACACGCGCAAGCGAGCAACCGGCGTCAACCGTTAGCCGGTCCGACGGCTGACAGGGAGCGATACGTGGAACAACAACGCGGCACCATCATGTACATCGAGGACATCACCGTCACGTTCGACGGCTTCCAGGCGCTGAAAGAAGTCGATTTCTACGTCGATCATGGCGAACTGCGCGCCTTGATCGGCCCTAACGGCGCCGGCAAGACGACCCTGCTTGACGTCATCTGCGGCAGGGCCAGACCGGACACCGGGCGCGTCATCTTCGGCCAGCGAACCGACCTCAGTAAACTTGAGGAACACGAGATCACCATGCTCGGCATCGGGCGCAAATTCCAGACCCCCACCGTGTTCAAGAACCTCACGCTCATCGACAATCTGACCCTCGCCCTGCGCTACCGCCGCGACGTGATGGCGACCTTGTTCGGCGTCTTGAACCGTAGCCATACGGACAAAATTTATTCGGCCTTGCAGACCCTGGGGCTGGAACAAAAGGCCCAGAACCAAGCCGGGGCGCTGTCGCACGGCGAGATGCAATGGCTGGAGATCGGCATGGTCATGGTGCAGGAGCCGGCTCTTTTTCTGCTGGACGAGCCGGTCGCCGGCATGACCCGGGAGGAACGCGAGAAGACCGGAGGGATTCTGCAGGACCTGGCCAAGGAGCATGCGGTGCTGGTGGTTGAACACGACATGGAATTCGTGCGCCAGACGGCCCACCGGGTGACGGTTCTGCACGAAGGCCGGATTCTCTGCGAGGGCTCGGTGGCGCACGTGCAACGCGACCCCCGAGTCGTCGAAGTCTACCTGGGAAGGGGTTAGCCGGCGATGCTTACCATCCACGACCTGTGCGTGAGCTACGGCGAAAGCCAGGTGCTCTGGGACGTCGGTCTGCACGTTCCGGCCGGCCAAGTCGTCTGCCTCATGGGACGCAACGGCGTCGGCAAAACCACGCTGCTGAAGAGTGTGATGGGGCTTCTGAGACCCCGTTCCGGCGCCATCACGTTCCAGGACAAGCCGCTCACCGCGCTGTCCTCCGACCGCCGCGCCCGGCAGGGCATTGGCTACGTGCCGCAGGGCCGCGAAATTTTCCCCGACATGACCGTTCTGGAAAATCTTCGCATCGGCCGCATCGCCCAAGGCTTGCCCGCCGGCACGATCCCGGACGACATTTTCGAACTCTTCCCCGTCCTGCAAACCATGCTGCGCCGCAAGGGCGGCTACCTCAGCGGCGGCCAGCAACAGCAATTGGCTATCGCCCGCGCCCTCGTCACCCGTCCCCAACTCCTCCTCCTCGACGAGCCCACCGAGGGCATCCAACCCTCCATCATTTTGGAGATCGAAGCCATCATCCAGCGCCTGAAAGAGGCCGGCAACATGGCGATTCTGCTCGTCGAACAATACGTCGAGTTCGCCAGCCGCCTCGCCGACCACGTCTTCGTCATGGAACAGGGCGGCATCGTTCTGGAAGGCAAGCTCGAAGACATGTCGGACGAGGACCTCAAACGCTACCTGGCCTTCTGAACCGGTCCGCCAAGCAAGCCGTTCTTCCCTCCGGACAGAACCCCCTCAACAGCTCACAGCGATAGGCGCGCAGCCATTTTGCAGTAGAATGCTTTTTGGCGGCCACGATGCCCGGCAAGCGAATCTCACCATTTGAGGCCCACATGCCCGGCCAACTGTTTACCCAATACTTCCTGACCGACGGCGTCCGGCATACCCCTGAGTGGCGGGCGTCGGTCGCCCAGCCGCAAGCCTTCACCGCATTCGCCGGCGCCGTAGCGGAGCGGTTCAAGGCATTCAGTCGATACGACAACCCCAACGAATCGGTTACCGAGCAGGACCTGATTCGCCCTGTCCTGGCGCTGCTCGGCTGGGACTGCAACCTGCCGCAGCAGGGCGCCGCGCGCAACGAAGACATCCCCGATCATCTACTGTTCGCCGACGCCGCATCCAAGGCCCGCGCCGCCAGCCGCCGCGACTCCGAAGCACGCTACCGGGACGCCCTGCTGATCGAAGAAAGCAAGCGCTTCGGCCTGCCCCTCGACACCCGCGACGCAACCGACAAAGCCCGCTCCGGCACACCGCATGGGCAGATACGCCGTTATCTGTCCACCGCCGACAGCATCACCGACGGCCGTATCCGCTGGGGCATGCTGACCAACGGCGCCGTCTGGCGGCTCTACGACACCCGCGCCCGGCCGCGCGCCAGCGGCTACTACGAGGCCGATCTGGTTGCCCTGCTGCGGCCCGGCAACGAAGACGCGCTGCGCACCTTCTACCTGCTGTGCCGCCGCGATGCCTTCACCCTGCGGGACGGGACGCAAGCCCCCTTCCTGGAAGCCGCGCTCGCCGAGGGGCGCCGCTACGAGGAGCAGGTGGCGCGCGACCTCTCCAACGTGGTGTTCGACACCGTGTTCCCAGGGCTTGTCACCGCCCTCGCCCGGCAATCGACCCGAGACCTGCCGGAAATCCGCGACGCGGCGCTGATCTTCCTGTACCGGCTGTTGTTCGTGCTGTACGCCGAGGACCGCGGGCTGCTTCCCGTCAACGACCCGCGCTATGACGACTACGGCCTGCGCAAGCGGGCGCGCGACGACGTGGCGCGGCGAACGCGCGGCGGCGATACGTTCTCCTCCCACGCCGCCAGTTATTACAATCACCTGACGACGCTGTTCACCCTCATCGACAAGGGCGACGCCTCCATCGGCCTGCCCCCATACAACGGCGGCCTGTTCGCGCCCGAAGCCGCCCCGCTGCTGGAAACCGTTCGCTTGCCGGACGCCGCCGTCGCGCCCATCCTCTACGCCATGAGCCACCGCGAGGGCCACTTCGTCAACTACCGCGACATGTCCGTGCAGCAACTCGGTTCCATCTACGAACGCCTGCTGGAGCGCGAGCCGGTGCGCGGCGGCGACGGCCCCGCGAAGGTGTCCATCCGCCCCAACGCCTACGCCCGCAAGGACAGCGGCAGTTTCTACACGCCCCAGGAACTCGTCGATCTGATCGTGGATCGCACCCTGAAGCCGCTGGCGGAAGAACGGCTCAAGGCGTTCGAGGACAACGCCGCGGCGCTGCAAAGCGACCGCCGGCCCAAGGCGGAACGGCGCGCCGAACTCCGCCAGCTCGATCCGGCCGAGGCGGTCCTGGACCTCAAGGTGCTGGACCCGGCGATGGGCAGCGGCCACTTCCTGGTTACCGCGGTGGATTTCCTGTCCGACTACGTCGCCGAGCTGATCGAGTACGTGCCTGTAGTCCCGGCGTGGCTGGACGGCGACTACGCCTCGCCGCTGGTGCAGCGCATCGAACGCATCCGCCACGACATCCTGCAACGCGCCGCGGCGTCCAACTGGGTTGTTGACGAAGCGCAACTGACGGATCAGGCCATCATCCGCCGCATGGTGCTCAAGCGTTGCATCTACGGCGTCGACAAGAACCGGCTGACGGTGGAACTGGCCAAGGTGTCGCTGTGGCTGCACAGCTTCACGGTGGGCGCGCCGCTGTCCTTTCTGGACCACCACCTGCGGGTCGGCGACTCGCTCATCGGCGTGCGGGTGCAGGACGCCACGGGCGAGTTGCACCGCCTCGGCGGCCTGTTCGCCGGTTCCGCCATCGCCGGCGCCGAGGCCGCCACCGCGGGCATGCAACGCATCGAGGCGATGTCCGACGCCGACGTGGCCGAGGTGCGCGAATCGGCGTCACTGTTCGCGCGCGTGGAGGAGACGACCGCCGACCTGCGCGGCCTGCTCGATTTTGTCTGCGGCTGGCGGTGGATGACGGCGGGCATGAAGCAGAAAGAGCGAGCCGCCTGCGAGGTCCCGCTGGTCGAGGCGCTCGGACAAAAACCGGACGACGCCTACAGCCTGCTGGCCCAGGGCCCAGCGCCTCCGGCGACTTCATCCCACCCACCCGTGCGCCTCTCCCCTGCCTTTGCCGACTTGTGGCGCGACGCCCGCGCGATTGCCGACCGCGAGGACTTCCTGCACTGGGAGGTTGCCTTTCCCGGCGTCTGGCGGCACTGGCAGAACACCCGTCCCGACGGCGGTTTCGACGCCGTCATCGGCAACCCGCCGTGGGACCGCATCAAGCTGCAGGAGGTCGAGTGGTTCGCCAGCCGCGCTCCCGATCTGGCGCTGGCGCCCACCGCGGCGGCGCGGCGCCAGGGCATCCAACGGCTGCGCGACGCCGGCGATCCGCTGGCCGGCGCGTTCGACGACGCCAAGGCGCGCGCCGATAGCTTGGGTCAACTGGTGCGCGTATCCGGCGATTACCCGCTGCTCGGCGGTGGCGACGTCAACCTGTATTCGCTGTTCGTCGAGCGGGCCATGCGGCTGGTGAAGCCCGACGGCTTGGTGGGCCTGCTGACGCCGTCGGGCATTTACGCCGACAAGACGGCGGCCGACTTCTTCAAGTCCGTGTCCACGGGCGGGCGATTGGGAGGGCTGTTCGACTTCGAGAACAGGAAGATATTCTTCAAGGATATCCATGCTTCGTTCAAATTCTGCGCCCTGATCGTCGGCGGCGAGGCGCGGCGGTGGGGCGAGACGCGCTGCGCGTTCTTCCTGCACGACACCGCGGAGATCGACGACGCGGACCGCTGCTTCCCGCTGGCGCCGTCCGACTTCGCCCGCGTCAACCCCAACACCGGTACCGCGCCCGTGTTCCGTACCCGCCGCGACGCCGACATCACCCGCCGCATCTACGAGCGCCACCCGGTGCTGGTGGATCGCTCCGGCGGCGGCGAGCGCAAGGCGTGGCCGGTGAAGTATGCCACGATGTTTCACATGACGAACGATTCGCACCGCTTCCGCACCGCCGCGCAACTCGATGCGGAGGGTTTCTACCCGGTGCAGGGCAATCGCTGGAAACGGGGGGAGGACCTGTATCTGCCGCTGTACCAGGGCCGGATGCTCTGGCATTTTGACCACCGCGCCAACTCGGTTCGCGTCAACCCGGAGAGCACGCACAATCCTTACCTGAGCGAGGCGGTCAGCGAGGCGCAGCACGCCGACCCCGGTTTTCTTCCGCAAACGCAGTATTGGGTTCTGGCGTCAGAGGTGGCGCCAGTCATAGCGCCAGCTCGCGGCTGGGCGCTGGGCTTCCGCGACATCACCAATCCCACAAACGAAAGAACGATGGTTGCGTCGATTGTCCCGTGGGTTGGGTACGGCAACACAGTCCCCTTGCTCCTTGGAGGTGACGGTCTCGCCGGTGCTTGTCTTGTTGCGAATCTGAGCGCCATGTGTGCGGACTTCGTTGCGAGACAAAAGGCGCAAGGCACTCATTTGAACTGGTACATCGTCGAGCAACTCCCCGTCATCGCCCCCGCCGATTACAACCGGCCATTCGGCGCCACAACCGCCCGCGCCCTCGTTCGCGACCACGTGCTGCGCCTCACCTACACCGCCCACGACGTGGCGCCCTTCGCCCGCGACCTCGGCCACAACAGCCCGCCCTTCATATGGAACGAAGAAGACCGCCGCCACCTGCGCGCCCGCCTCGACGCTCTCTACTTCCACCTCTACGGCCTGTCGCGGGACGATGCCGGCTACGTGCTCGACACCTTCCCCATCGTGCGCCGCGAGGACGAAAAAGCCTTCGGCCACTACCGCACGCGGGACCTGATTCTGGCGTACATGAACGCCTTGGCAGCCGGCGATGCGGAGACGCGGGTGGCGGTGTAGATTTGAGCCGGTAAACTTCAGTGCCAAGCCCAAGAGGGCGGTCTTGGCAATGGCTTTGATGGGGCCGGACCAATGGGTTAGAACGATCGACTATCAGGAAGGAGTGCAGGCGTTGGAAATAAGCCTTCCAACAGATGCGGATGGATTCCTCTCGCAGGAATGCCCCTCTTGCGAACAGCGATTCAAGGTCATCTTCGGCGAAGGAAGCGAAGAACCTATCTCGTACTGTCCCTATTGCGGCCACAACGGGCAGGACTGCTGGCATACTCAAGCGCAGGTCGATTACCTGCAGTCGGTCGCCGTCAACGTTGCTCTTGGCCCGGAACTCAAGAAGCTCGAACGCCAATTGAAAGGAATGTCGAAAGGGTTTCTCAAGGTCGACATGACCTCCGATCTTTCGGAGCCATTACCCGCGCCTACGGAAACCGACGATCTGCTCGACATCCTGCACCTCCCATGCTGCAATGAAACGGTCAAGGTGACACGTCACGAGCGGCACTTCTGCATTATCTGCGGTACGGAGATTGACATGACAATCAGTGATGCAAAGAAGGTCTTTCTGAGCCACAAGGGCGATGACAAGAAACTCGTAAACGATTTCAAGGAAACCCTGAAGCTTTTAGGTTACGACGTATGGTTCGCTGAAGATGCGATGCCTCCCGGTACGACACTCGAACGTGGACTTCGTCGAGGCATGCAGGATTCTTGCGGTGTTGTTTTCTTCATCACTCCGTCCTTCAAGGATGAGAGTTTTTTGGAGACCGAAATTGATTACGCGGTTCAAGAGAGGCGAGAGAAGGGCGAAAAATTCGTAATTATTCCTTTGCAATTCGTTGGCGCTGACGGCAACACGGGTGAAATCCCGAAATCGCTCGAAACTTATGTTTGGAAGCAACCCAAGACACGGCTTGAGGCATTGCGAGAAATTGTCCGTGCGTTGCCTGTCGCCCCTGTAAGTATTGACTGGCGAGACGAAATTGCAGGCGTTGTCACCGCACCCAAGACGAAATCGACGGTTACGGAACTCTCCGAGGAAGCAAAGGCCATTTTGAAGGCAGCAGCAGCCGGTGACGGAAAAATCATGCACATGCGTTACATAGGCATAGGTGGGGAAGCCATACGAGTGGGAGGCAACAATTTAATACCGAAGCAGGACCGACGAACGATCGCCATTTGGGTGGGTGGCTTGGAAGATTTGCGGCAGCGGCGATATATCAAAGACCGTGGACACAAGGGCGAGATGTTTGAAGTGACGCGCGAAGGCTACAAGGCGGCGGACGAACTCCCTGGTGCATAACTGAGAAGAGTGGATCCAATTGCGGATTTTGGGAGACATCAGCTTTTGCTTAGGGCAGACACGATCTCAAGATTCTCCTCCGGTCATCCGCGTCGACCACTGCAGGCGGTCATCCCTAATGAACTTCGGCTGAGGGTGATTAGGTCGCCTTGTCCTGCAAACGACCCTGCAAAGGCATGTACAATGCCATATTTTGTATGTATTTTGTACATCCTAAACCGATATAGGAGACGCATATCTACGTAGGGAAGGAACACGTGATGAGGAAGGTAACCATGAACCTTACCGAACGGGACATTGAGAACACTGAGACGCTTACCCGGCGACTGAACTTAAGGAACAAGGCATCAACTGTGAGTAGCGCATTGGCAATCACGGAGGGCCTTACCAAAAAGATTGTGAACGGAGACGAGTTGCTTATCAGAAAGAAGGACGGGTCGATGGAGGTGGTCGTTATCGCAGGTTTAGGCGGCGCCCATAACTGATGTCGACCGAGGCGACACCCGTCGACACAGATGATTGGGGAGAACCGGACGAGACCGATTCTAAGGAGATGACGTGCCTGTTTGTCCAGTCTGTCATGCTGAGGAAAGCCGGGAAGAACGGGTTGACGAGGTTTTCCGAATCGACGGGGAATACGTTCTCGTCGGCGGTATTCCGGCTATGGTATGCGTCCGATGCGGTGAGCAAGCCTTCAGCCGGGAGACCGTAGAGAAAGTCCGCGTGATGGTTCACGGTGAAGCCAAGGCCGTCAAGTCTGTTCCCCTGCAAGTCTTCGACTTCGCCTCTCTACGGCCTTCGCGGGACGACGCTGGAGACGTGCTCGGCCCCCTACCCCATCTTGCGCCGCGAGGCCGAAAAAGCCTTCGGCCACTACCGCACGCGGGACCTGATCCTGGCGTACATGAACGCCTTAGCAGCCGGCGATGCGGAGACGCGGGTGGCGGTGTAGATTCGAGCCGGTAAACTTCAGTGCCAAACCCAAGAGGGCGATCTTGGCAATGGCTTTGGTGGGGCCGGACCAATGGGTTATAACGATCGACTATCAGGAAGTAGTAGCAGGCATTGGAAATAAGCCTTCCAACAGATGCGGATGGATTCCTCCCGCAGGAATGCCCCTCTTGCGAACAGCGATTCAAGGTCATCTTCGGCGAGGGAAGCGAAGAACCTATCTCGTACTGCCCCTATTGCGGCCACCCCATGCTGGCGCGCATTGCCGTCACGGCGCGGTGCATCAAGGTAGTTGCTGAGGGGACACGCCGGAATGTGACGTCACCGATGACCGACCGGCCCTCGGCGTTGACGTTGGCGTTAAGCAGCAGGTCACGCTATCGGATGGCGTGCAGGTTCCGAAGCGGGTGCGCTCCCTGTCTCGCATGAAGCGTTTTCAGCGGCGCGTCTCCCGCTCGGTCAAGGGATGCTTAAATGGTCGTCCGCGCTTTGTGCGTACGCCGCCTACTGCGGAATGATAACCACCCGGACCGGCGCGACGATCACACAATTTATCCAAACAACGCGTCCACAGCCAGCCGCCACCCCGGTATTGCCGGTTCCGCGTGCGCCGTTTCCCCCAGCCTGAACGTCACGGGATTGTCGGGGTCGCTGGCCCTGTAGGATTTAATGACAGTCTCGCTCCGTAAGTCCACGTCCCAGACGACAAGCGTACCGCAGGCGAAATAATCAGCGCGTTTCTCCCGTATGGCCCGTTCGGCTGCCGGGCCATAATCGTTTTCGCTGCGTACTGCCACCGCAAAAATGGGCGCCCCTTCGAGGAATCGCATGCCCGTGCGGGGACCAACGTGGTACGCCGCATCAGGGCTGAAGGCTTCCCGGTGCGGGAGTTGGACGTGGAAACCGATGCCATCCGTATAAGCCCTGCCACGCCCGGTGCGCCGAGCATATGCACGTAAACTCGCGAAAATCTCACCACCGGCAACGTTTGGCTCATCCCCTGCTGGAGACATCTCGACAATTTTCCCGTCAACCAGTTCAGCCTTGCCCTGTACCTTGTAGAGGTCTTCTATGGTGGCGCGTGTCTTGGTGCTCACTCCGGGTTCCTCTTGAGACGGAATGAAGGTCTGTGGGCACACGATGGGAAGCACCGCGGACCACGAGTTGTGCCCTGGCTGCGATGCCGGTTACCGGGATCAGCTCGGCACTGAAATATCGATCGGCGGCCGCAATTCGGCGCAGACGGACAGCGACTGGTGCACCGAGTGCTGCACGAACGCCTGCAGGAGATTTTCGTTGACGACCTCCTGGCGGTCGTACGCCGTGAAGACTTCCTGCTCGATCAGGTGGTCGAAGCGCGGCCCCCACTTGCGGGCGCCCAGGCGGGCGGTGGTGGAGCAGTTGTCCACCATGTAAGCGACGCCGCGGGCGTGCATGTACGGGTTCAGCGAATCCACCGCTTCGATGACCGATTCGTTGCACACCTCGCTGTACGAATGGCCGTTGCGCAGCAGCAAGTCGACTTGCGCCATCATGATCGCACAGTACAGACCGGCGGTTTCCGGGTGCAGCGGCAAGTCGTCCTCGACGCGCTCGGCGCGAACCCGCTCGCCGACGCGCCACATGCGGGTGCCGTCGATCTTGCCCATCGGGTAGGTTTCCAGGCGCCGTCCCGCTCCCACCACCGAGCGCACCTCGTTGCCGGTGGAAACCTCCTCGTAAATTTCCTCTAACAGGCCGTACAGAGTCGGGTAGGCCTCGGTATACATGCGGGTAAATTTCAACTGCTCGTCGTCGGAGAATTTCTGGTACAGCGCCAGAATGCCCTCGTGCGACACGGTCTTGCTGATCGGGCCGGTGATGGACTCCACCGAAGCGCGGAACGCTTCTTCTTCCGACATACCCTCCTGCTGCACGAAGCGCCTAAAGAGGGACTCGACGACCCCGTGCACGGCGCCCAACAAGATGGCGCGTTCGCCAAAAACGTCGCTCTTGTACTCGTTCTTCAACGTCGTGATAAAGGTGTACGGCGCGCCGATGGCGATCGACCAGCCGATGGCCTGATCGGTCGCCTTGCCATTGATGTCCTGCACCACTGCAAAACTGGAGTTGATGCCAGCCCCATTGATCTCTTTGCCCTGCACGTACAGGCGACGCACGGATGGCCCCATGCCCTTGGGGCACACGGCGATGACATTGTTGTTGGGGGGAAAAGCAGCACCCTCGTTTTCCAGATGGGCCAGCAGAAAGCCGTGCGACAAGCCCAAGGTGGCGCCGGGGCGCAGTGCTGCGAAAATTTCCTTGTACTGCGCGGCCTGGGCAGCATCGGCGATGAGTAGGAGCACCATGTCCGACTCGCGAATCACGTCGTACATCTCTCCCAAGGTGCCGCCAGCCTCGGTGAAGCCGGCCTCTTGCGCCTCGCGTGCCGACCCGCTACCGGGGCGCAGCCCCACTTTCACCCGAATGTCCGTGCCTTCCAGCGACTCGCGTAAGTTCTGCGCCTGCGCCGGCCCCTGCGAGCCCCAGCCGATGACGCCGACCTGCTTGATGCCTTCGAAGGCCGCCGGCAGCAGCGCAAATTTGTCCCGACCGCCGCGTACAATCCTCTCTTCGGTATCGCCAAGCCGGATCACTTCGGTTTCAAAAACCTTGGACGTAAAATCCCATTGCATACGGGGCATTTCCTTTCCGTGGTGAGATGATGTGGTAAGAGAGCGCTTATCCTAACGAAAAACGCGGCGTTTTGACAACCTGCGGGCACCCTGGGGGGACTGCTTCAATAGCCGATGGCCTGGCCGTCGCGGCGCGGGTCGGCGGCTCCGCTCAGCGCGCCGGATTGTGGGTCGATGCGGATGGCGTGCACGCCGCCGAAGTAGCGGTCCTTGGTGGCGTAGCGTTCGACGACGTGGCCCTTTTGTTCCAGTTGCGCGGCCACCTGTGGTTCAATGCCCGCTTCCAGGTGCAGGACGCCATCTTGCCAGTGCGTGCGCGGCGCTGCCACCGCGGTGGCCAGATCCATGTCGTGGTCGATGACGTTGGACAGGGTCTGCAGGACCGCGGAGGGGATGCGATGACTGGCGGGAGAGCCCAGAATCAGGAAGGGCCGGTCATCCTTGAGCACGATAGTAGGGCACATGTGGCTGCGCGGGATTTTGCCCGGCGCCACGGCGTTGATGTGGGTGCGGCCTTCGGAGAAGTCGTTCATTTCGCCGTTGAGCAGCAGGCCGGTGCCGTCCAGCACCATGCCGGAACCCCAGAAGAGGCCGATGGTCTGCGTGGCGGAGACGATGTTGCCCCAGCGGTCGATGATCGAATAATGTGTCGTGCAGCCTTGGCCGTCGTCGGGAGAGCTGTCGGGTGAGAACGACGGGTTGGCTCGGTCGAACGACACGTTGCAGCTGAGGTCCGCGGCCCATGCTTTGTCGAGCAACGTGCTCATTGGAATCGCCGGCAGGGTGTCGGGATCGGCGACGTAGCGCTCACCCACCGCGAATGACGCCTTGAGCGCCTCGGCGATCAGGTGGATGGTGCCGGCGGCGTGTGGGCCCCAGTCGCCCACGGGATAGCGTTCCAAGACGTTGAGCACCTGGAGCAGCCGCATCCCGCCGGTGCTTGGGGGTGGGGTGGTTAGCAGGGTGTAACCTCGGTAGGTGCCGCGGATAATCGGGCGTTCATGCGTTCGGTAGGTAGCCAAGTCGTTCGCGGCGATCAGGCCGCCGTGGACGGCCATGAAGCGGTCGAGCTGATGGGCCAACGTATCCTGGCTGAAGGCTTCCAACCCGACTTCCGAAATGTGCGTCAAAGTTTGCGCAAGTTCCGGCTGTTGTAACACCTCGCCGGCGGGTATTGGGCCTTGGGGGCGGGTGAAAATGCGCGCTGTCGTGGGGTAGCGAGACAGAAAGTCATGGTACGCGGCGAACTGCTTAGCCATTTTAGGGGTAACGGTGATGCCGCGTTCAGCGTGGCGGATAGCCGGCGCGATCATGGGTTCCAGCGTTTGACGCGATAGCAGCCCGAAACGGGCGGCGGCGTGGGCGAGTCCACTCGGCATGCCAGGCACTGCAACCGCCAGCGGGCCGTGCAGGGTAAGATCATGCACGGATTGGCCGGTGCCATAGTAGTGATCGGGCGTTGCTGCGGCGGGGGCTCTTTCCCGGAAATCCAGGCAGAGCACCCGGCCATTGCCGAGGCGGGCGGCGGGGGAATCGGCAGGGTTGTCTGGCATCCATATCGTCATGAATCCGCCGCCGCCCAGGCCGGAGGCGTAGGGTTCGACGACGCCGAGGGTATACGAAATCGCCAGCGCGGCGTCGACCGCATTGCCGCCGAGTTGCAGCATCTCGAGGCCGGCCTGCGCTGCCGACGGATGCGCAGCGCATACCATGCCTTGCGACCCATGAGGTCTATCTATTTCCAAGTCTGAACCTTTCCCCGCTCTCAAGTGATATGGATTACGGCAAGTTGCCACCCTTTGCGAAGGAGACCCATCCATGAGCCGGCTCACAATGTCCAAAGCCTGGAAAGCCCTGGAGGCTCACAAGGAAGTCATCGCCACTCAGCACATGCGCGCCCTGTTTGCCGCCGACCCGCGGCGTTTCGATAGATTCTCGCTGCGTTTCGGGGGCATGCTGCTGGACTATTCCAAGAACCTGATTAGCGGCGAAACGATGCGGCTTCTGCGCAACCTGGCGATACAGGCGGACCTGCCGGGCTGGATCGAGCGCATGTTCACCGGCGGCAAGATTAACACGACCGAGGATCGCGCCGTGCTGCACGTCGCGTTGCGTAATCGCGCCAGCCGCCCCATCTGGGTGGACGGCGCGGACGTGATGCCGCAGGTCAACGAGGTGCTGGACCGCATGCGGGCGTTCAGCACCGCGGTGCGCCAGGGCACTTGGACGGGCTATAACGGCAAAGCGTTCACCGACGTGGTGAATATCGGCATCGGCGGTTCCGATCTGGGGCCTGTCATGGTCACGGAGGCGCTCAAGCCTTACGCCAAGGAAGGGCTTCACGTGCGTTTCGTTTCCAATATCGATGGCACCCACCTGGCCGAAACGCTGAAGCACTGCCGCCCGGAAACCACACTGTTTCTCGTTGCGTCCAAGACCTTTACGACCCAGGAAACGATGACCAACGCCCGCACCGCCAGGGCGTGGTTCTTGCGCCAGGCTAGGGACGACGCCCACATGGCCAAGCACTTTGTGGCGCTGTCCACGAACGCCGAAGCCGTGCGTGAATTCGGCATCGACCCTGCCAACATGTTCCCGTTCTGGGACTGGGTGGGGGGGCGCTATTCGTTGTGGTCGGCGATCGGGCTGTCGATTGCGCTTGCCATCGGTTTCGACAACTTCAGCGCGCTTCTCGATGGGGCGCACGACATGGACGAGCATTTCCGCACCGCGCCGCTCGAAGCAAACCTCCCCGCCACGCTCGGGCTGTTGAGCATCTGGTACAACAACTTTTTCGGCGCCCAGACCCACGCGATTCTTCCCTACGATCAATACCTGCACCGCTTTCCCGCCTATTGCCAGCAAGGCGACATGGAGAGCAACGGCAAGAGCGTCCAGCGCGCCGGGGCGCCGGTTGACCATGCGACAGGCCCAGTCGTCTGGGGTGAGCCGGGCACCAACGGGCAGCACGCTTTCTATCAACTCATGCATCAGGGCACCCGACTCATTCCGTGTGACTTCATCGCGCCCGTGAAAAGTCACAACGCGGTCGGCGATCATCACACGATTCTGCTGTCAAATTTCTTTGCGCAGACGGAAGCCTTGATGAAGGGCAAAACCGTCGAGGAAGTGCGTGCCGAACTGGCTGAGAGTGGCGTGAGCGAATCGGCCAGGGCAGACCTTGTTCCCCACAGGGTGCTTCCCGGCAACAAGCCGACCAACAGCATCCTGGTGCCGCAGATGACGCCGAGAATTCTCGGCCAGCTCATCGCGCTCTACGAGCACAAGATCTTCACGCAGGGGATCATCTGGAACATCAATTCATTCGATCAATGGGGGGTAGAATTCGGCAAGCAGCTTGCCAACGCCATTCTGCCTGAATTGGAAGGCACGACTGAAGTCACCAATCATGATAGTTCGACGAACGCGCTGATCAATTACTCTAAAGCCAGCAGGTAGGCCGCGGAACTGGGGACGACTGAGGAGGAATCGTCAGTGGAAACAGGGGCGACGGTGTATCCGACGCCCCTGGGGCAGGCTTAATACAACGCCACCGGGTTGCCAGGGGAACCGGTCGCGCCGACGATCTTCAGGGGCGACCAGACGAACAGGAATTCGTACACCCCGTCCCGGATCAGTGGTGTGAAGTCAAGATTTTCGATGTTCCAGATACCCCGCCGCGTTTGCAACTCGGTGTGGCAGGGCACCGCGTACCCTTCTGCCTCGCCAACCGGCTGGGCGTCGTTCGCCGACGTATCGCCGCCGGTGAGAATGATTTTGCGTTCGGCAAAGTACTCACAGGCACTGACACCGAAGCCCGGCTCGCCGGAGTTGAACATCTGCCGCCGCTGCGCCTTCTCTTCTGTGGACAGGGTGGGCCACACTTCGTTCGACCACAGGTCGCCGTGGCCGGTGTACAGAAACACGCAGTCGCCCTCGCTGATGTCTGAGAGCCCCTGCTTGCGCAGGATGCCCTGCACGTCGTCGGCAGTGACGATGCCCGGGCTGTCCGTCGTGCGCGGGATCGGCAGCGGGTTCATGCTCTTGTAGTCGGCGGCATTCAGCAGCACGCCGCGGCACACGAAGCCCTTCTCCGCTACGAACTCGACACCGAGGCCGCCCATGCCGATGACCCGTCCACCGGCGCCGCGAGTGTACGTCTCGGCAGCCATTTGTCCGTTGTAGAAGAAATCGCCCGCCGAAGTGCGAACGCCGATGTGTCCCGGACCATCGAACTGGGTACTCACCTGGCCGATTTCGGTGGTCACCATTTCATCGTGATACACCAGGTTGTTCTTGCCGAACGGGCCGCCGGTGGGGGTGCCGGGAATGGTCAGATTCCAGCTGCGGGGACCGAAAAGGGGAACGTCGGAGGCGTACAATTTGCCAAGCGTCGCCACCTTGCCTTGCTTGACCAGCCTGATCGCGTTTAGAACGATTTCCGGCGTGGTGCGATTGGGTGCGCCGACCCGGTCGTCCGGACCCCATTCCGTTGGGGCCCAGTTTTCCTTGAGCGGCTTATCGTCCATCTGGGCGTGGGCCATTGCGGCAAACAGGCATGCCGCGATGACTATGGCCAGCGCGGACAGCTTGTTCATTCTGAGTGCCATATCCTCTCCTTTGAACCAACAGATGCGCTTTCCGTGAGGTAACGATAACCGCTACCGATTATTAAGGAAGTAGGCCGGTATTGATTTCACAAACAGCCCGTCGTGTCAAGCGGATTACACCGGCATGGTGCGCCGGGTGTAGGTCCGGCCTTCCTTGGCCGTCTCCTCCCGGCCGCCTGCGATTACTCGCACGCCCGAGTCGATTTTCTCGATCACCGTTTCCGGCGTGCAGCTTTCCAGGAAGGCCACACCGTTGGCTCGGCAGGCGCGGAAGACACGGTCGCGTGCCCGCTGCATGTCCGGCGGAAACGGCTCGCGCGGCACCTGCCTGTAGCCCATGGCCAAGCCCAGGTCGCCCGGACCCATCTCGGCGAAGCCGAGGCCGGGCACGCTGAGAATCTGCTCGACGTTGGATATCCCTTCAAGGCTCTCGATCTTCACCCCCAGGAGCAACTCACCCCGCGGATTGAGGGGCCACGGATCCGCGCGGTCGATGTAGGCTTCCTGACTCACGCCCCAGATGGCTGACGCTTCGGGCTCCGAACCGCGTCCGCGACGGCCAACCCGCAGGCCGCGACCGACGCCGACGGTATTGGTCGGGTAGCGGCAGGACTCTACGAAGGCGCGTACGGCGTCGGCCGATTCCGCCTGACAGAGCAGGATCCCGTGCACGCCGCGGGCGAGAATCTGCCGGAACTGCCAAGCGTTGTTGCGAATGACGGATTCGCTCGATCCATCGACCGGAACTTCGACGATCACCGCCGGGGTGCGGTGACCGCTGGTCATCGGGCCGCCGTCGACCAGCCCCAGCATGTACATCCCCAGCCCGGTCATGTCGAATGCCCCGTGCTCCATCCCGACGTTGATGTAATCGGCCCACGTATTGGCGTCCTCACGGCCCTTGTCATAGGTCAGAATGTGCCCCGTGTGGCCGCCGTCATAGTAGATCGGCTGGCCGCTTGCCAGTAGGGCAACGGCACGGTTGATACGGTTTGGCATAGGGTGTCCTTTCTGGGGTGCGGTCAGGGAAAATCGGGGTCAAGAGAGCGTTGTATAGCGCGCCTTTCTTCACCTGCAAGGCAATCGCCATGTTCCTTGACAGGTGACGGAGAGCATGGCACTTTAGACGCCTTCGCCGCCACAGGCAAGGCGGTAAACGAGTTTGGCTACATTCCTTGAGTAGGAGAGAGGGTATGCAAAGGTACAAGGCATTGATGATCGTCGTGCTGGCGCTTGTATTTTGCGTCTCGTCGGCGATGGCTCAGAGCAAGGACGAGGGACCGTGGTGGCCGCATCCGATTTGGGGTGCTGGCGACCAGGCGGGCGGCTCGAATTGGATCACGCCGGAAAAGATTATGGATTCGCTGAAGATGGTAACCACCGGCAAAGTCTACGAGATCGGTCAGGTGTACGAACGCGGCATGCCGCTGTTCGGTCAGCGCACCTATGCGATGTTCGCCAACCAGGCCGGCCCGTTTGGCGACAACATGCTGATGGGTCACGACGATTTTCTGTGCGCCGAGATCGGCCAGGTGGGCACGCAGTTCGACGGCCCGGCCCACATCGGCATGCGCATGACCATGGCCGACGGCACCAGCAAGGACGTCTACTACAACGGCTATACCGAGCAGGACGATCTGAAGGGTTTTTACGGCGTCGAGAGTTTGGGCATCGAGAACGTCAAGTCGTACATCACCCGCGGCGTGCTGGTTGACGTTGCCGGATACAAGGGCGTGGATACCCTCGACCATAGCTACGAAGTGACCATGGACGACGTGCGCGGCGCGCTTGCCAAGCAGGGCATCTCCGAAGCCAGCATCAACGACGGTGACGCGTTGTTCTTCAACTACGGATGGTCGAAACTGTGGGGCGATCCCGACACCTACAACACCAACCCTCCGGGTATTGGCATGGAAGTGGCCGCATGGATCGTTGAGCAGAATGCCTCGATGGTCGGCTCCGACTCCTGGCCGACCGAGGTGTGGCCGAGCCCGACGGGCCTGGTCGTACCGGTACACCAGGAACTGATCACGAAGGCCGGTATTTTCAACCTGGAAAACATGGTCTTCGAGAGCGTGATTGCGGACGGCGTGTACGAGTTCCTCTACATTTTCACGCCCATTCGGTTTAAGGGCGGCACCGGCTCGCCGGCCCGTCCGCTGGCTATTCGGTAATCCACCGCGTAGCAGAAAAGGGGACGCCCGCTTTGGGTCGTCCCCTTTTTTATGTCCCGAAAAATCAAGAGGCCGGGGAGCGTGAAAAACGTTCCCCGGCCTCTTTTTTGCCTAGCGGGTCAACTTACGCCCGTTTGGCGATATACCCGTAAGCGGTGTTGTCACGCAGGGCCGTGAGCTTACCGGCCGCGTCGTAATCCCGCTTGATCTGCGCAAACTTGTCCTCGCTCAGGCGGCCATAGTTGGCTTGCAGGTCGAGGTTGTACAAGCGTGCGGAGTTGAGGCCGAAGATCTGTTGCTTGACTGCGCTGTCAGCGCCACCCAGAGGCGCGAAACCGTACTTCTCCTGCATGTCCTCGGGGATTTCCATGCGGCGCATCGCCTCGATCTGCCACTGCGGCGAACCGTAGAGCACGGAGTCGGTGCCCCACACGACGTTGGAGACGCCCAGACCCTTGATCCAGGTGCCCAGAATCGCCGCCGTGAGGCGCGGGTTGACGATGGACGTGGATGCGAAGGTCGTACCCATTTCGGCGTAGATGTTCGAGGCGCCGTTCTGGGCCGGAATGTCGGCCAGATCCGAACACCACTCGATCCTGCCGGTCTTCTCGAAATCGCCCAAGCCATCTTCGGGCTTGTCGAACCAGGCCCGGAAACAGCCGTGGTAGATGATGAAGTTGAGCTGCGGCCAGTCTGCCGCAGCCTTGACGAGGTCACGCGGCGTCTGATATTCCCACACGCCAGCCCAGCTCTGCTCGTAATCCCTCGGCATCAGGCCCTTGTGAATACACATGTTGACGATGCCCGCCTTCGCGGCTTTCTCGTAGAACGGGTACATCAACTTCTCGTCATCGAGCCAGAAGGGATACTTCGTCTTTGCAGACAGGGGATCGCCGATGGTGTAGAGCTTCCAGCTTGCGGGCGGCCGCTCGGCCAGCGCACGGTCCACTTCTTCCATCCAGCCGGGTTGTCCCGGGGTCACCACGTTATGGGCCAGCATGCGGGTGTGCCCCGCCGTGGTGTTGACCATCTTGGCGGCTTCGGCGATCTGCGCGTTGCTGAGGAATTCCCAGGAATCGTCATCAAACGGCGCGCCGCTCAACACCGACACGTCGGTATCGCTGTTGAGGTAAATCTGCCGCACGTAGTTCTCGAACTTGATCAGATAGATGTCGATGTTGTTGGGGTCCATCCCCGTTTTGAAGTCCGTGGCCGTCTGCTGCAAGAAGCCGAGGAAGCCTTCCTGCGAGTAGTCGTCGCGCACGAAGTGGGTCTGCACGTCGAAGATGAACTGCTGCCTGAGGGCCTCGGCGCGCTCGTTGGCCATGGCGGCGTCGGCCGCCTCGGCCTCGGACACGTTGAACACGTTGCCGTACACGCTATTCATGGCCAGGAAGGCGGCGGCCAAGCCGGAACTGGTCTTGAGGAATTCGCGACGGTCCAGGCCTTGCTTGGCGCCGTATGTATCGGCCAGTTCCTTGATGCGCGCTTCGACTTGCTTTTGCTGCGCATTCTGCGGCGGCGGATTGAATTCGCCGTTGGAAATGACCTGCGTGGGAATCGGCGAGTGGAACGCGTTTTCCGCGCCTTCGACGAGTGAAAACTCACGATCACTGAAATAGGTACCCATTACTTCCCTCCCATGTTAACAATGGTGTACTGCACAGGTGCGGACGATAACGCGTATCCGCTTGGTGGGTGCATGCGGGATGGGAAGCCCGCCCCGTATGCACCGTTGGGGCAAGAGCGGAAACTCAGATCCGACTACACACGTTTGGCAATGTAGCCGTACGCCCTGTTGTCGCGCAGAGCGGTGAGCTTGCCGGCCTGATCGTAGTCCCGTTTGATCTGCGCGAACTTGTCCTCGCTGAACCGGCTGTAGTCGGCTTGCAGGCTGAGGCCGTAGCAGCGCGCAGAGTTGAGACCCAGGATCTGGTTCTTGATCGCGCCATCGGCGTGACCAAGCGGCGCAAAGCCGTACTTCTCTTGCATATCTTCCGGTATTTCGAGGCGGCGCAAGGCGTCAATCTGCCACTGCGGCGAGCCGTGAAATACGGAGTCCGTTCCCCACACCACGTTAGAGGCGCCCAAGCCCTTGATCCAAGTGCCCAGAATCGCCGCCGTGAGGCGTGGATTGACAATTGCGGTTGACGCGAAGGTGGTACCCATCTCCGCATAGACGTTCGAGGCGCCGTTTTGCGCCGGAACCTCGGCCAGTTCGGAGCACCACTCGATCCTGCCGGTGTTCTCGAAGTCGGCCAAGGCGTCTTCGGGTTTGTCGAAGAAGGCCCGGAAGCAGCCGTGGTAGATAATGAAGTTGAGCTGCGGCCAGTCTTTCGCCGCCTTCACGAGGTCGCGCGGCGTCTGGTATTCCCACACGCCGGCCCAACTCTGGGCGTAATCCCTCGGCATGAGTCCCTTGTGGATGCAGAGGTTGTTGATGCCCGACTTCACGGCCTTCTCGTAGAAGGGGTACATCAGCTTCTCGTCATCGAGCCAGAAGGGATATTTCGTCTTGGGCGTCAGCGGGTCGCCGATGGTGTACAACTTCCAGCTTGCGGGCGGCCGTTCGGCCAGGGCCTGGTCCACTTCATCCATCCAGCCGGGCTGTCCGGGAGTTACCACCGCGTGGGCCAGCATGCGGGTATGCCCCGCCGTCTGGTTGACCATATTCGCGGCTTCGGCGATCTGCGCGTTGTTGAGGAACTCCCAGGTGTCATCGTCAAAGGGCGCGCCGCTCAAGACGGATACCTTGGTATCGCTGTTGAGGTATATCTGGCGCACGTAGTTCTCGAACTTCATCAGGTACATGCTGATGTTGTTCGGGTCCAGGCCGTTTTTCCACACGTCGGCGCCTTCTTTCAGGAAGCCGAGGAAGCCGTCCTGAGTGTAGTCGTCGCGTACGAAGTGGGTTTGGACGTCGAAGACAAACTGGTTCTTGAGGGATTCAGCGCGTTCGGTGGCCATGGCGGCGTCGGCGGCCTCGGCCTCTGAGACATCGAACATGTTGCCGTACACGCTGTTCATGGCCAGGAAGGCGGCGGCCATGCCGGAACTGGTTTTGAGGAACTCGCGGCGGTCCAGGCCTTGCTTGGCGCCGTATGTATCGGCCAGTTCCTTGATGCGCGCTTCGACTTGCTTTTGCTGCGCGCTTTGCGGTGGCGGATTGAATTCCCCATTTGAAACGACCTGGGTTGGAATCGGTGAATGGAAGGCATTTTCCGCGCCTTCCACGAGTGAGAATTCTCTGTCACTGAAGTAAGTACCCATGGGATGCCTCCTCTTCAAGGTACACAAAGGACAGAACTTCTTCCGTTTCCACAGAACACCACCCGGCAACAGCCACCAGGACGCCGTAGCGTCTCACTTTCGTTGCCGGTCTTAATGAACACCACAATAGCGCGCACTCTAAACTAGTGATTTTATCTATGTCAATAGAGTTTTTATCCTGAAAAAAGGATTTCGACTGCTGCTCGATACTCACTCAAGGCAGGCTGCCGGGGGGCGGCATGGTGGTTTGACACCGTCGAACGGCTATCAGTATAGTATGCCATCCTTTGAGACGAACGGGTGAGAGTCGCCAGTGGCTTCGACAGCAAATGGTGCGCTTAAGGCTGCTATGGAGATAAGGCTAAGATAAAGCTCATGAAGAACAAAATTAGTTGTAATCCTTCCATGATGACCTCTCCTGCTATAAGTGGACAAGGAGGCGGCCGACGCCGTTACGGTGCTTTGGCCTGCTGGCTTTTCCGCACCGGTCGCCCGACGACGGGGGCGGTTGTCTTGTGGGTTTGTTTGCTCGCCTTATTTGCCATGGGCACAGCGGGCGCCCAGGACGCGCCGCCGGGCCCGCCGCCGGCGCCGGTGACTACGGCCGTGGCCGAGGGTGGGGCGTTCAGCAAGCCGGTGCACGTGACGGGCACGGTCGAGGCGCTGGCCAGCACGGTGCTTTCGAGTGAAGTCGATGGTTATCTTGCCGAACTGCTGGTTGATGAGGGCGACACCGTGACCGAGGGGCAGGTGTTGGCCCAGATTCGCGCTTTGCCGTACCGCTATGCTCTGGAGCAAGCCGCAGCACTGGCGCGGGCGGATCAGGAGCGCCTGCGGGAGTTGCGCCAGGGAACTCGTCAGGAAGACATCGCAATGGCCAAGGCGAATCTCGCCAAAGCCGAGGTGGTGGCGGAAAAGGCGAACAAGAACTATGCTCGCAGCCAGTCGTTGCTGGAGAAGAAGATCATCAGCGACGAAGAACTTGACGAGGCGCATGAACGCTGGGAGGAAGCCCAAGCCATCTTGGAGGTTGAGAAGGCGACCCATGAACGCGCCTTAGCCGGGGCGCGCGAAGAGGAGATAGGGGCTGCTGAGGCCCGCGCCGCCGCCAGTGAGGCGCAGGCTGCCGTGGCCAAGGATCGGCTCGATCGCGCCACGATTCGCGCGCCGTTCAATGGCGTGATCACCGCTAAGCATACGGAAGTCGGATCGTGGGTTTCGGTCGGTGACGGCGTTTTCGATCTCGATACCACCAGCCAGGTGCGGGTGCGGGTGGACATCCCGGAGACGTATTACGGCCGGATTGTCATCGGCAGTGACATGTCGATCACCTTTGACAGCGTTCCCAATCAGACCTTTGTCGGTAAGGTGACGAAGAAAATTCCGCGCGCCAGCGGCAGGAGCCGGGCCTTCCCCATTTTGGTGAATCTGGATAACAGCGAGGGGTACTTGGCGTCCGGCATGCTAGCCCGTGTGATGCTGGAGACCCCGAACTCGGGTGAGAGCAGCGTCATCGTGCCGCGCGACGCCTTGGTGCCGCGCGGGCCGAATCACATTCTGGTGCGCGTGCAGGATAAGGACGGGCAGCCGATTGCGGAGATTTTGCCGGTGAAGCCGGGGCGCTATTTCGGCGAGGCGGTGGAAGTATTTGGCGATCTACGGGCCGGCGACCGTGTCGTGATACGCGGCAATGAGCGGATACGTCCGGGACAGCCCCTCGTGCTGGATCGGTTTCTGACCAACTAGGGGTGCATACGGCGGCTGAACGCCGGGGAGTCGTTAAGCGATGATTCGATATTTCATTCGGAATGGTATTGCCGTCTCCGTGCTAAGCATGGCGTTGTTGCTGTTCGGCGTGCTGGCTCTGTTCAGCCTGCCTATCCAGCTCACCCCCGACGTTTCGGCGCCGGTCCTCAGCGTTGTGACTTACTATCCCGGCGCGACCCCGGAAGACATCGAGCAGGACATCCTGATCGATCAGGAACAGTACCTGAAGAGCCTGCCCGGGCTGGAGAAGATGATCAGCACGGCCTCGATGGGACAGGCGGAGGTCGAGTTGGAATTCGGGCTGGAGACGAATCAGCAGGAGAACATCGTCCGCATCAACAATGCCCTTGCGCAGGTCCCCGGCTACCCGGAGAACGTGGATGAGCCGACGATTCAGACCTCGCGCGCGTCCGAGCAGCCGGTGGCCTGGATCAGCGTGCGTACGCACCCGGATCACCCGGAGCCGCTCGACGTGCAGGAGATGTTCGACTACGTGGAGGATCACGTTAAGCCGTATTTCGAGCGGCTGACGGGCATCTCCAGCGTGCGCGGCGTTTATGGCGGCACCGAGCGCCAGATGCAGGTGATGATCGATCCCACCAAGCTGGCGGACCGCGGCATTGCCGTCGCCAAAGTGCGGGAGGCGATTCGCTCGCGCAATCGCGACGTGTCCGGCGGCGACCTGGACGAGGGCAAACGACGCTTCAACGTTCGCACGGTCGGCCGTTATGAATCCTCCGCCGATATTGAAAACACCATTATCGACATGCAAGACGGCACGCCCGTCTACCTGCGTGATGTCGGCTACGCCCGCCTGGGACACGCCGAGAAGCGCACCCTGATCCGCCAGAATACCGAACCTGCCCTGGCGTTTGGCCCGCAGCGCAAGCGGGGGACGAACCTGCTGGTTGTTATGGAGCAGGTACAGGAGGCCATTCGTGAACTGAATGACGGTCTGTTGCGCGAGAAGGGCATCTATCTGACGCAGGTGACGGACAGCACCAGCTACGTCCGCGACGCGGTGGACATGGTGCGGTTCAATCTGCTTTTTGGCGGTATGCTGGCCCTTGGCATCCTGCTGATCTTCCTGCGGCACGGTCGTTCCACCCTGATCGTCGGCTTGGCCATTCCGCTGTGCGTCATCGGTTCCTTCTTCGTGATTAGCGTGTCCGGACGTTCCATCAACGTCATCTCACTGGCCGGTCTCGCCTTCTCCATCGGTGCCGTGCTCGACGCCTCGATCGTCGTTCTGGAAAATATCTACCGGCACCGCACCATGGGCAAGTCGTCCTTTGACGCGGCCTACGACGGCACCAGTGAGGTGTGGACGGCTATTCTGTCCTCGGCGCTGACGAACGTCGTGGTCTTCACGCCCATCATCACCCTGGCGGATGAGGCGGGGCAGATTTTCCGTGACCTCGCCATTGCCATCGTGGCGGCCAACATTCTGGCTCTGATTGTTTCCATCCTCATCATCCCGCCCCTCGCCGCCCGGCTGCTCACGCGTGTGCCGACGATGGACAGACAGGGATTCATGGGGCAGCTTCAGCGCCTGTTCGGGCTGGCGCCGCTGGCGGCGAGAATCCACGGCGGCATCTTGCGTTCCGCGCTCACCTGGCTGATGGGCGGCGTCATCCGGCGCATCTTCGTCACGGCGACGGTCCTGGCCCTTGCGGTGGCGTGCATCGTGGTTTTCATGCCCAAGACGGAATACCTGCCGGAAGGCAATCGGCAGACCATTATCGGCGTCCTGATCCCGCCGCAGGGTTACGGCATGCCCGAAATCACGGCGATCGGGCAGGAGTTGGAGAAGCGGGTGAAGCCGATGCTGGATGCCTCCGTAGCCGATTTCGAGGAAGGTCGAATCGAGGCGCCGCCGCTGAAATACTTCTTCTTCGCGGCATTCCGCAATCGCATGTTCCTGTTCACCCGCCCGAAGAGCCGGGCCCACCTGTCCGCCGTACCGCCCGCTCTGCAGCGCCTCATGAGCGACGTGCCGGGCACGATTGCCTTCGCCCTGAAAATGTCCATCTTCAGCCGTGACATCATGGGCTCGCGGGCGATCAACGTCGATATCATCGGGCCCGACGTGAAAGTCCTGACGAATATTGCGCAGGCGTCCTTCTTCAAGGTCCTGGGGACACTGCCGGGGGCACGGCCCGAACCCAAGCCGGGAATCGAAATCGGCCAGCCGCAGGTCATCATACGGCCCGACTGGGAGCGTGCCGCGCAGCTTGGTATCGACGTGCAGGACATCGGTTACAGCACCTGGGTGCTGGGCGATGGCGCCTACGTGGACGACTATTACCACGAAGGCGATAAGATGGACCTGTACCTATATTCCACCATGGGAGCCTACGACACCCTGGGGAATTTTGAGACCATCCGCATTGCCACCCGCTCAGGCGACACGGTGCCCCTGTCCGATGTTGCCAGTATCAATTTCACCTACGGCCTGGAACGCATTCGCCGCGTGGACAACCAGCGCGCGGTGACCCTGCGGATCACCCCGCCGGGCAATATCTCGCTGGAAGAGGCGATTCAAATCGTGCAGACTAACATCATCGGCGCCATGCAATCGGAGGGTCTGGTGCCGCCGGGCTACACCATGCGGATCAGCGGCACCAGCGACAAGCTGGCGGCCATCCGTGCCAAGCTCAGCACCGACTTCCTGCTGGCGCTGATGCTGACGTACCTCACGATGGTTCTGGTGTTCCGCCACTGGGGTTATCCGCTCACCGTGATGCTGTCGGTTCCCATCGGTTTGACGGGCGGCGTGCTGGGGCTCTGGGCGCTCAACAGCTATCTGGGCATCGTCAGCCCGGGCACGATCCAGTCTCTCGACGTCCTGACCATGCTCGGCTTCGTCATTCTGCTGGGCAGCGTCATCAACAACCCCATTCTGATCGTGCAGCAGGCGATCAACTTTATGCGGCAGGGTCTGGATCCCCATCAGGCGATTGTGGAATCGACGCTGACCCGCATCCGACCGATCATGATGACGACGGGAACCACCATTTTCGGCCTCATGCCGCTGGTGCTGAATCCCGGCGCCGGCAGCGAGCTGTACCGCGGTCTCGGCATGGTCATGTTCGGCGGCCTCATCCTGGGTACCGTCACGACCATCGTTTTCATCCCGTCGGTCATGTCGCTTTTGTTTGATGCTGTCAGTCTGCTGCGGCGCCAGAGCAGTCTTGCTGCCGCTGCCGCGACGCCGCTCGCCAGCGAAGCCGGTAGCGACTAAGAGGCAAAAGACGCCCCGTCGTTTTGGCCCGTTCCGGGGCGTCCGCTTTCCGGTTCGCGTTTTCGCTCACGACAAATGGAGGGGGAGTCGGATATGATACTCGGTAGTGGTGACTTACGCTTCGAACCGGTGGTCGATTGGGAAAAGCTGCCGGCGGGTTGGTCATTTGTCGACGTCGCCGGCGTGGCGGTCGATTCCCACGATAACGTATACGTCCTAAACCGCAGCGAGCACCCCGTCATCGTCTTTGACCGCGACGGCAATTTCCTGCGCTCCTGGGGCGAGAGCGCTTTCAGTGACCGCACGCACGGCATTTACGTCGGGCCCGACGACAGTGTTTATTGCGTGGACGACGGCCTGCACACGGTTCGCAAGTTCACGACCGAAGGCAAGCTGCTCCTCACCCTCGGAACGGAAAGCCAGCCGGCCCCCAAATGGGCCGGCAACCCCTTCAACCGCCCGACGCACGTGGCGGTCTCGCCGATTACCGGCAACCTTTACGTCTCCGACGGTTACGGCAATTCCCGTGTGCATATCTTCACGCCCGACGGGCGGCCCGTGCATTCCTGGGGCGAGCCCGGCATTGATCCCGGACAGTTCATCCGCCCGCACAACGTGGCCATCGACAAGGATGATCAGGTGTACGTTGCCGACCGGGAAAACCACCGCATTCAGGTCTTCGACGCCAAGGGCAATTACCTCGCCATGTGGAACAACATCCACCGTCCCGACGGCATCTGCCTCGACAACGAAGGTCATCTGTATATCGGTGAGTTGAACGGTATGCCCGGCGTCGATGACGCGCCCGGCTTGGGACACCGGGTGAGCATCTACAACCTGAAGGGCGAGTTGCAGACACGTTTTGGCGACCCCGAAGAAGGGGAGGGGCCGGGCCAGTTCATCGCCCCGCACGGGGTGGGCGTCGACTCATGCGGCGACGTCTACGTCGGCGACGTGGCCTACACCATCCGAGGGCGGCATCTCGAACCGCCGAGGGAATTGAAGTGTCTGCGGAAGTTCAGCCGGAAACGATAGCCCGGTTGGCATCATGTTGATTGGAGAGAATCATGTCAGGTACGTTGTCAACGGCAACGTTTGGAGCGGGGTGCTTCTGGTGCACGGAAGCGGTGTTTCTGGATGTTAAGGGTGTGCATCGCGTCGTTTCCGGCTATGCCGGCGGCTACACGAAAAATCCGACCTATCAGCAAATCTGTACGGGTACGACCGGCCATGCGGAAGTCATTCAGATCACCTTCGATCCCGCTATCATTTCGTTTGAGGACCTGCTCGAGGTGTTTTGGCGCACCCACGATCCCACCACGCTGAACCGCCAGGGGGCCGACGCCGGCACGCAGTACCGCTCGGTGATCTTCTACCACGACGACGAGCAGCGGCTGAGCGCCGAAAAATCCAAGCAGGAAACGGACGCTTCCGGAATGTGGAAAGACCCGATCGTGACCGAGATCACGCCGTTCGACACGTTCTACACCGCCGAGGGCTACCATCAGGAGTTCTACCGGCGCAACCCGCACCAGCCGTATTGCTTCGTGATCATCGACCCCAAGATGAAGAAGTTTCGCAAGGACATGCCGGACGTACTCAAGACCGCGAAGTGACCTCGCCTCTCGTTTAGCTCTGCTCGCCGCGCTCCTTTCTCAAGACCTCTTGAAGCACCTCTCGCGGTACGCGCACCTCAACCCCCGCACGCTCTTCCTGCAACAGCATCGCTGCACGGGAGTCCCGTTGCCCCCAACCCCGGTTCAGCGCTTCGGTGAGTTCCGCCAGCGTCAGGTTGGCGAGACGCATGGGCACGTCGAATTCCCTGCCGACCTCCGCTGCCAGCGACACGTCCTTGCGGGCCAGTCGGAGCGCGAAGTCGGCCGGGTCGAAGCGTCCCGGCAGGTAGTTTTGCGCCAAGCCGTCGAAGGTCGGCCGGCGTCCCAGGGCGCCCTGACGGACCGCCTGCCAAAGCGCCAACGGCTCCACGCCCGCCTTGACGCCCATGCTGAAGGTCTCGGCGAGCGCCGTCTGCAGGATGTAGCCGGTGCAGTTGTGCACCAGCTTGGCGACGGAGCCCGTGCCGATGGCGCCGACGTAGAACACTTGGTCGCCGATGGCCTCAAGAACGGGCTTGCAGCGCTCGAAGACGGTCTTGTCGCCGCCGACCCAGATGGCCAGTCTGCCGCTGCGGGCGCCCTCCGGTCCGCCGCTGACCGGGGCGTCCAGCACGTGCGCGCCGCGCGCCGCGAAGGCGTCGTGGATACGGCGGACCAGCGTCGGTGAATTGGTGCTCAGGTCGAAGTAGACCTTGCCGGGGCTGAAGCCTGGCAAAATGCCGTGCTCGCCGAGGGCGACGGTTTCCACCTCCGGCGGTCCCGGCAGGGAGGTGAACAGGATGTCGCAGGCCTCAGCCACGTCCTGCGCGCTGTCGGCCCACACGGCGCCGGCTTCCAGGTGCGGCCCGGCGGCATCCCGGTTGACGTCGTTTACGGTGAGATGGTGACCGGCTTTGATGACGTTGAGGGCCATGCTGGATCCCATGGTTCCCAAGCCGATGAATCCGAGTTCCATGCCGTGCTCCTTTCGCCAAGTTGGCAGTTTTGCCTACCGTTCGCGCAGTTTCTCCAAGGAGAATCCGTCACTGTTGATCCAGTCGCGGTAGGCGGCCTCGGCTTCCAGCACCTTGCGCGACTCGGCAATGACGTCGCGGGCGATTTCCAGCGGGATGGTGACCACGCCGTTGGCGTCGGCGTGAATCAAGTCGCCGGGCTGCACCCGCACGCGACTTACTTCAACAGGCACCTGGGCTTCGAGAAATCCGAAGTTGCCGTGTGCCGGCACCATGCCCGGCGCGAAGTAGTGGAAGCCCATTTCCCGCACGGTGTCCACATCGCGCACCCCGCCGTCCGTGACCAGGCCGATGGCGCCCAGCCGCTGTGCCACCGTCGTCAGGCCGTCACCGAAATGGCAGCCGTGGAGTGGTTTGGGGCCCACGTCCTTCAGCACCAGCACCACGGGTTTCGGCGAGTTGTGTATCGCCTCGAAGCATTTCAGGCGCGCTTCCTTGTCGTGCACCCGCCCGTGCGTGGTGGTGTCAAGCGTTGCGGTTACGGCGTATCCGACCATGACGCCGAGCTCGGGGAACAGGCAGCGAATGTCCCAGCCCATGAATCCGTCGGTGTCGCTGCGCAGCTTGAAGGGCTCAATGGCGTTGGCTATAGTAGGCGTGTCGATTTGCCGCAAAGAGTTCAATTCGCTATCGGTAAGCGTGTGTTGCACGTCATCTTCTCCTTGGTGTCGGGTACGGTCAGATAGTTTCAATCGGCTGCATGAATCCTATACGGAAAGGTAGTGGACAGTATGGCAACAACGGTGCTTATGACCGGCGCAACAGGGTACATTGCCAACCAGCTTTTGCCCACCTTCGCCGAGACGTACAAGATGGTGCTGGTGGACGTGAAGGAAGAGAACCGGGCGGGGGAACGCGTCGAGGGCGTCGTGTTGGCCGACCTGATCGACACGGATCGCAGCAAGTACGCGCATCTGTTCGAGGGTGTGGACGCGGTGGTGCACTTGGGCTATACGCACCGGACGGGCGACCCGCTGGACCATTTCCACGACGAGAACCGCAACGTCGTCATGGCCTACAACGTGCTGCGCTGCGCCTACGAAGCCGGCACCTCACGCGTCGTCATCGCCAGCTCCAATCACGCCGCCGACTGGTACGAGCACAACCTCATTCACGCCGGCAAGATGGACGTCCTCGACCCGTCCCTGCTGCCCCTGTCGGACAACTTCTACGGTTGGGCCAAGGCGACCTACGAACACATGGGATTCCTGTTCGCCTGCGGCTTCGGCGACTACGTGGATGCCAACGGCCGCCAGCAGCACACCCGGCCCATCACCACGCAGCGCAAGATGGGCGTCGTCATGGTGCGCATCGGCGCGCCGCGCGAGTTGGACCCGAGCCTGTACCAAGGCGATCCGGCCAATTACAAGCGCGACCTCGGCGCCTACGTCAGCCCGCGCGACCTCACCCAACTGATCGCCAAAGCCGTGGAAGCGCCCAACATCGACAACGAGCACGGCATTCCCTGGCAGGTCGTCTACGGCATCAGCAATAACACCCGCGCCTTCTGGTCGCTGACCAGCGCCCGCCGCGTGCTGGGTTACGAGCCGCAGGACGATTCGGAAATCAGGTTTGCCAAGGACATCCAGCAAATCCTGCGTGATTCGGGAGCGCCGGGTGGCAAGGTTGGCCCGTCTGTCTGACCGGCTCACGCTTCTGCCCAGAGGCGTCGCAGGTACGCGGCGTCTTCCCGCGCCCACGCCTCCAAGTTCGGCGGCGTCTCATCGGCATAGCCGACCTGCCGGATGATGGACTCGTCGAAGCCGTACTCGGTGTGCACCGAAAAAGGCCCGTCGTAGCCCAAAGCCTTCAACGCCCCCAGCGCCCTGCGCCAGTTGACCGCGCCGCTGCCGAGCTTGACGAAGCGCGGCAGAAATGGCGGCTCGCTCCCTTCCGGCTGCGGGGCGTGAAAGGCGTCTTTAATGCCGATGATCGACAAGTAGTCCCGCACCATCGCCAACCCCATGTCGTAATCCTCACCATCCAGAATCATGTGCCCCAGATCCGGGTAAGCGCCGATCCACCGCGCGTCCAAATCCCTCAGCAGGTGCATCATGCCGGCGCAGTTGGAACCCAGCACCGGGCCGCTGTGGAGTTGGTAAACAGTCTGCACGCCGTGTTTCCGGCCGATCTCCGCGAACCGTTCCAGATTTCGGCGCCCGGCGTCCACCAAGGCCCAGTAGGCGTCCCCGGGCTTGAAGGCAAAGAAGCCGAGCTTCACGCGAAGGACCCCGGCGGTCGCGCAACCGGCGTACAGCGGTTCGACGTCCGGGGCGTCGGGATCGATCCAGGAGATGGGGGTGGTTGCCAGCGGACAAGTGAGGCCCTGCTCCCGCCAGACGCGGATGGCCTGCGGCAGCGCCGTTTCGGCGTTTTCGGGGTTCACCGGATGGCCGGGACGCACGTTGACGTCAATGCCGTCGAAGCCCAGCGCGCGGGCCTTGTCGCCAAGTTCCGGGACGCTCAGGGCTTGGAAGAATTTGGAATTGAGCACGATCTCCATGGGTTCTTTCGTCACGCAACGCGGCGCGTTACGAACCGCCACCGGCCGCATGCAGCGCCGTCGGCAGCGAATCGGCCAATTCGCCCTGTTCATCGAACGGCCAGGGCTCCGGCTCGCCGAGGATGTCGAAGCGGGAATCGTGCCGCAACTCGTCGGCTAGCACCTCCGACACCTCGAAGTGCGTGACCGCCAGGGTGTTGCGCACGCGCACGACGCGGCAGTCCAAGGGCTCCACCCGCGGTACGGACTTGACGGCCAGGGCAACGGCTTCCTGCGAGGTGTTCATGATGAGGGGAATGGCGCCGCCGTCCAGGTAGGCGGAGGCGATGATGTTGGCGTAGAAGGCGCTGAAGTCGATCTTGCGGAAGAGCTTCATGGTAATCACGTCGGCCAGCGAGATGCCTGCCGCGTTGCCGTGCGAGGCGTCCGTGAGGTCCAGAACGACGATGCGCTTGACGCGCGGCGTGTCGAATCCCTCGATGCCCCGATTGTTGCGGCCCGTGACGTTGGGGTCGAAGCCCGCGCCGCTGACGTTCTTGCCCATTTCTTCGATGACCAGCACGTCGATGTCGTCAATGGCCAGGCGGCCCATGGATTGCTTCGCCAGCGCCTGCAAAGCAGCCTCGCGCTCCAGCAGGTGTTCGGCGGCGATGGCCTCGACGAGCATGGTGTCGTCATGGGCGTTCTCCACAATGCCGATGCCGAATCGGAAGGGCACCTCGCGCATGATGAGACGAGCGGCGGCAGGCAGCACCTCGGGAAAATGGTCCATGCCCTGACTGTGCAGCGTGGTGGCGCCGCGAATTTTCCCCATGCCGATGGTCATCATCTTGGCGATGCCGCTCTCGATGGCGCCGCGGAAACTGGTGTGGGGCTTGATGCGATTGACGAGGACGATGCCGTCGGCTTCCGCCGCATAAGCGTCGGCGTGCACCGGCAGGCCGCTGTCGAGTTGCCCTAACACCTTGGTGTCCATGGTAGCGCGGATGGGGGCGCCCACCGCTGCTTCGGTCAGACCGTAGTCTTCCAGCACTTGTCGTTGACCGGCGGCATTGCTGGCACCGTGGCTGCCCATGGCCGGAAACAGGAAGGGGTCGCCGCCGAGCGACTTGATGCCGTCCACCACCGCCTTGACGATGGCCTGGACGTTGGCGATGCCGCGGCTGCTGCAGCCGATGGCGATGCGCTCGCCCGGCTTGATCTTGGTAGTGATCTCGGGCTTCTCGAATTGCTCGGCAATAGTCTCGGGAAGGTTGTCCACGCGCGTGGTCTGGGCCTTCTGCCGTACCGGCACCATGCGGGGCAGGGGTATCGCCAGACCGCCGGCGATATTGACGTCGATGCGCTCGATCATGGCATGCACTCTCTCGTGTTTGAGTGGTGGGGTAGGGCGAGATTCAAGGGCGAATGAGACGGCTAGTATAGCACGCGCCACCAGACCCGATGGCGAGTGCCCGCGCGGGCTTTGACGGGCGGGTTGATGACGAAAGCTTTTTATAGGCACTTGGGGGCGTTTGTCCTATGATGGCGCGCCCTGTAACCCTCACATCATCCACGTGGGGCGGGCCCGCGTGACTTAGGAGCACAGATATGTACGAAACGCTTCGCGACCTTCTCTACAGCGATGAATTCTCGGTTGTCGAACGCTTCGAGGTTCCAGGGCAGGCTGCGCGGTACGCACCAATACCACGGTTCCTTTTTGATTCTGGCGTTGGTATGCATCTCAAGGGACGCCGTCAGGAAGAAGCACTGTGGGCGCATCAGGCCCAATCGCTCGAAGCACTCGGGCACGGGCACAATGTCGTGGTGTCCACCGGCACAGCGTCCGGCAAGAGCCTCGTGTTCCAGTCGCTCGCCTTTCACAAGATACTACTCGACCCTGAAAGCCGTGTGCTTGTGTTCTACCCGCTCAAAGCGCTTGCGGCGGATCAGACCCGCGGATGGCAGAGAATGGCATGCGACCTCGGACTTGGCGAATATGGCATCGGACGTATTGATGGATCGGTACCGGCCCAAGACCGCGAAGGCATACTTCAGCGTGCTCGCATTGTCATAATGACGCCAGACGTGTGTCATGCCTGGCTGATGTCAAGACTGTCGTTGCCGGTATTGAGGGACTTTGTACAAGCACTATCCACCCTTGTGATGGACGAAGCGCATACGCTGGAAGGCGTATTCGGTAGTAACTTTGCCTTTCTAATTCGTCGCCTGATCTCTGCGCGCAACCATCTCATCCAAGACAAGTCCAAAACACAGCCGCTGCAACTTGTTGCGACAACCGCAACGATTAAAGATCCCGGGGAGCACATGAAGAAACTCACGGGGTCGCAGTTCTCGGTCGTCGATCATGACGCCGACGGCGCCCCCCACTCCGAACGACTTGTGGCGCATGTTGCATGTCCGGTCGGTGAGGAACGCCAAGTCACCAAGGCGTTGCACGACCAAGTGCTCCAGAACGGACGTGAGGGCGCATTCATCACTTTTGTGGATTCGAGGAAAGGCGTGGAGGACTTGGTGATGGCAAGTAGGGCCGGCGATTATAAAGATGTTTTGCCGTACCGCGCGGGCTATGAGCCAGGGGACCGTCAGGAGATTGAACGAAGACTCCAATCTGGAAGCTTCCGGGGCGTCGTGTCCACATCCGCGCTTGAACTCGGCATCGACATTCCTCATTTGTGCATTGGTTTCAATAGTGGAGTCCCGGCGACCCGTAAGGCGTATCGGCAGCGGCTTGGACGCGTCGGACGAAACGGACCAGGTGTGTTCGTTGTAATTGCCCCACCAGATGCCTTTCGAAGATACGGTACCTCGTTTCGCCAGTATCACGATATGTCTGTGGAGCCTTCCTATCTGTATCTCGACAATCGGTTCATGCAATTTGCCCACGGTCGATGCCTTGCCGTTGAGTTGGAATCCCTTGCAGCACCATCGCAAACGCCCGCTCGAATTGCTTGGCCCTCAGGATTTAGTGATCAACATGCGGCTGCGCGGCCTGGAGGGAGCAGGCCATTGGAATTCGACGCGATTGCTGCTCTCGGTGGAGATACTCCACACTACGGCTATCCTCTCCGCAACGTCGGAGAAGTTAATTTTAAGATCAAAATGAATTCGAGCGGTGACAGCTTCGGTGAAGTCAGTCAACTTCAGGCACTCCGTGAATGTTATCCTGGGGCTACTTACCTGCATTTGGCGAAGACGTACGAGGTCGCCGCATGGCACACGAATTCGTTCGAATCGTTTATTCGCGTGAAACGTGGCACGCCGGGTCGCTCCACCCAGCCACGCATCAAGACATGGATAAACGCAGGATTAACGGCGGCCGATGCTCAGGAGAATCATGTCATCAGGAGCGAGAACGGTTTTCTCGCTGAGTGCCAGATGCAGATTACAGAAAAAGTGGAAGGATATATCGACGGGCGTATCAATCAGTTCCGCCCCTATCAGGAATTGCAACAATGCAATCCGAATATGCGCGCCCGTTCTCGAAATTTCCGCACCAGTGGAGTCGTGCTTTGCATTGAGCACGACTGGTTCAGAGGGCCGGTTAAACAGGCATTCGCTGCCAGACTGTGGGAGGTGTTTGTCCGAGAATACAGCGTCGCTCCGCAAGACATCGGTTCGGCTGCGTCGAACATTTCAGTTCGGAGTTCCAATGGTAGGGGAGTGAAAGGTGGGTGCATAGCAATCTACGACGAGACCTACGGTAGCCTACGACTGACCGAACGTCTGTATCTCAACTTCGAACATATCCTTGACCGGTTAGTGAACGGCTTGTCATCTGGTTCAGGTGACGATGATGACGGCCTCAGAACTGTGGCGACCCGGGTCCAAGGTGAGATTTCGAAATTCACTATCGGAGACATCGCACAAGAGGTCACCGGGGTCGCTCCCACGGGTTACGAGTCCGTCTTTACGAAGGGGTCCCGGGTCTGCCACCGACAAGCCGGACACATCGCCGTCGAGGTAGAAATCATCCAGCCAACTATGATGGATGGAGGACTCATGTACCAAGTGGCGATTTCGCAAAAGCCCGGTCAACAGCCCGCAAAAAAATGGATTCCCGCATCTTTCATCGAACCGTCTGCCGTCTCAGACGATTGGGATTATGCATGGTGGAATCGTGAAACGGAAACATATGAGGAACCATCTGACAGAACGGAATAATGCGAGATGAATCGGGATGAACTTAATGCCGATGGATAACCGTGCACATGAAATAACGAGAACACTTGCCACTTCATTGAAAGTCCACTGAGAGGGAGCTCAGTTATGACGTTCGAGCTGTTAATCAAACACGGTACGGTGGTCGACGGCACCGGCCGGGTGTAACCGCCGACGTCGGCATCAGCGGCGGTTGGATCACCGCCGTGGCCCCCGCGCTGGAAGGCGACGCGGCACGCGACGTCAATGCCAGCGGTCGTATCGTGGCGGCCGGGATTCATCGATGCGCATACCCATAGGGGCCATGACGCTTTCAAAGAGGGCAATCCGGCACTCACACCGCGTCGGCTGTCAGGACATCGGCTTCCGGTAGGGCATCAAGTACCGTATCAGCCCCGCAGGAGTCGCTGACCTGGCCCGCCGTCAACCGCAGCACGACGGGCTTGCCATCGCCGTCGCAGACGGCGTGGAGCTTCGAGTTCAGCCCACCCCGGGTGCGTCCGATCTGGCGTGGAAAAGCCCCCCTTGAGCAGGCTGGCGGCGGTGCGATGCGCCCCCCGATGGGTGCTATCGATCATGACCGTCTTGGTGGCGGTGCTTTCGGCAGCCTAGGGCCTGGAAGATGCGGTCGAAGACCCCGGCCCTGCTCCAGCGCACGAAACGGTTGTAGAGTGTCTTGTGGGGTCCTTAATAGGCGGGCGCGGTCGCGCCCACCCTCAGCCCGTATCGGATGACGTGTGATGATGCCGCTGATGACCTTTCGGTCATCGACCCGTGGGACGCCACGCAGTGGCGTCAGCGTGTTGACTCTCATCACAGGCCCCATGATACCCTTTTATAGGTCCCGAGCCTAGCCCATTTGATTTTGTTGTGTACATGGGTCCATACTAGTTTCAGTGCGACTTTGTACGAATTTGGTCAAATCAGTGCGTGTAACAACCGATTGCATCAAGCGCTGCCGATAGACTTGGGGGATTTCCACTCACTCGGTGTCGGGGGTTGATGTTGAAAAATACTCGGTCTCCCACAGGGGTTGCCGCACCGCTGCCAAAGCGTCGCTGAATGAACGTCGCCTGCTGCTCGCCATGCCAAGCGATCCTTCGTACCTAATCGACCGTCCAGATTTAGTGCGCTGAAGAGACTTCGAAAGGGCGCCAAGAGGGTGCTGGTGTGTGCTGAAGGGAACACATCGCTGACCTCGCTGCAAGATGGTTGGTGCAAATCCGTTATATCACAATATGGGGCCGGTACCCTTGGGATACCCCTCGTTTTGTACAAAGTCGAGCTCAGAATGTACGGCAAAAAACACGCGAACTCCCCAGCATTGAATTTCAATTGGAAACGTCGGTCATGATACCTCTTTTCGCTTCCATTCCGGTATGGGTCGGGTTCGGCGTCAGTCTTGCCGTTTGTGGCCTGATCGTGCTGACCAAGGGCTGGCACGGCTCTTTCACGTTCGATACGGAGGCCGGACCACAGAAGTTCCACTCGAAAGCCACCTCGCGCATCGGCGGCATGGCCGTATTTCTCGGCTTCTGGGTGGCCGTCCCTTTCACCCCACTGCCCGTGGGGAAACTGCTCCTCACCTTCGGCCTGTGCGGTGCCCTAGCCTTCTTTATCGGCTGCAGTGAGGACCTTTGGAAAAAGACGCGGCCTGTTCTGCGCTTGGGGGGGACGGCAGTAGCCGCCTTGTCGTTCTGCCTCCTCACGGGTTACCGCGTGACACGCCTTGAACTCCCGATCGCTGACGAATTGATGGTGTTCCCATTCATTTCGGTCGCCTTTACGGTCTTTGCCATTTCTGGTCTGATGAATGCCATAAACATCATTGACGGCTTCCACGGCTTGGCGGCGGGCTCTGTCGTCCTCACGGTTGGCGCCTTCGGTGTTGTTGCCGCCGCCGTCGGGGACGCCCAACTCCTTCTGGTCGCCGCCATCGTCATAGCCGTCTTACTGGGTTTCCTGGTGTTTAATTTTCCCTTCGGCCACCTTTTTCTGGGAGACGGTGGCGCCTACGTAGCCGGATTTTGGCTGGCCTGCTTGGCGGTCATGCTACCGGAGCGTAATCCCGAGGCATCGGTTTGGCTTAGTCTTCTCATCGTTATCTATCCGGTGGTCGAAACGATGTATTCGATTTTTCGGAAGACTGCTCGCCGAAGACTCACCCCGCTACAGCCAGATGGATTGCATCTGCACATGTTGGTATATCGCGCTTTCGCTAAACCAATCGGCAAAGCGATACGGCGACCCCAGTGGGCCAATCCGATAACCAGCGTACTGATGTGGTGTCTCTGCCTGCCAAGTTTGCTGGTCGCCGTTGTCATGCCGCGCCAACAGCTGTGGCTGATTACTGGCATCGTCCTGCAAATTGCGCTATACGCGGCGCTTTACCGTCGGGCGCTGGCTTTCCGGTCCCACCGCCCCACACGGCCCTCACTCAACGGGCAAAAGTCGGCGCCATCAGCCGAGACGTCCCAGGCGCCGCAGAGTGATGGCTGAGTGCGTTTGGCGGCCCGCCCGCCGTTCCGTTTACGAAACCTGATGAAGGAGAGCCAATGGGACCGCTTAAGGAGGTGAAGATCATTGAGTTCGGCGGCATCGGACCGGCCCCCATGTGCGCGATGCTGCTCGCCGACATGGGGGCTGAGATTCTGCGCATTGACCGCCTGCAGCCGTCCAACCTGGGCATTCCGGTGCCGTCGCGTTATGCGGTGATGGAACGCAGCCGCCGCTCAATTACCGTCGATCTCAAGAGTCCCCAAGGAGTGGAGGCCGTGCAGCGCCTGCTGGATCAGGCGGATGCGCTGATTGAAGGCTTTCGGCCCGGCGTCATGGAGCGGCTGGGGCTCGGCCCCGAGACGTGCTTGGCGCGCAACCCGCGACTCGTTTTTGGCCGCGTGACCGGGTGGGGACAGGAAGGCCCGCTGGCGCAGGCGGCCGGACACGACATCAACTACATCAGCCTGACCGGCGCCGCGCACGCCATCGGCAAACCGGGACAGCCGCCGTCGCCGCCCCTCAATCTGGTCGGCGATTTCGGCGGTGGGGCGCTGTATCTGGCGCTGGGCATCGTGACGGCGCTTCTGGAAACGCGCAGCTCGGGCAAGGGGCAAGTGGTGGATGCCGCCATGGTGGACGGCGCCGCGTCGTTGATGGCCTCGACTTACGGCATGTACGCAGCCGGTCGGGTGGACAACCGCCGCGGCGAGAATCTCCTGGATGGCGGCGCTCATTTCTACGATGCCTACGAAACCGCTGACGGCAAGTACATCTCCATCGCCGCCATCGAAGCCAAGTTCTACGCCGACCTGCTGAACCGCCTCGGCTTGTCCGATGAAGACCTGCCGTCCCAGATGGAGCGTGACCGGTGGCCTGAGAACAAGGAACGTTTGGTGAAACTCTTCCGTACTAAAACCCGCCAGCAGTGGTGCGACATCCTGGAAGGCACGGACGTCTGCTTTGCGCCGGTTCTCGACTTCGACGAGGCGCCTCGGCATCCTCACAACGTCGTCCGTCAAACCTTTGTCGATGTCGACGGTGTCACGCAACCGGCACCCGCGCCGCGCTTTAGCCGCACCCCGGCGCGCATCCAAAGCGCCCCGGCAGCACCGGGTGAGCACACCGAGGAAGGCTTGCGGGATTGGGGGTTTGCCCAGGAAGAAATTGCACAACTGCGCGCCGCTGGTGCCATCGCGTAGGCAACACAACGTAATAACGTATCAAGAAGGAGAGTCAGAATGGATTTTGCCCAGGCCCGTCCGTTTCTCGAACGTCATCACTGGGGCATCGTGACTACCCATCAGCGCAACGGCGCTGCTCAGAACAGCATTGTATACTGCGGCGCGTATCAGGACCAAGCCGTGTTTGTGGCGGTATACGGAAAGTCCGCCAAGGTGCGCAACTTGCGTCGCGACCCGCGCTGCACCGTGCTTGCCGTATCCAAGGACTGGCGCAGTTGGGTGACCGTGGAAGGCGAAGTGGAACTGTTCGATTATTCCAACACGGAAGCCGAGAAGATGCGGGTCTTGTTCCGCGAGATGTTTCGCGCCTGTGGCGACCACGAGCATCCCGATTGGGAAGATTACGACCGCGCCATGGTGGACCAGGGCGCCGTGGGGGTGCTGGTGCGCCCACAGCGTGTTTACGGCCTGCTTCGCTGACACCTTCTTTACGCCTGCGCGACGATAAACAAACGGCGGAAGGGATAGAGGGTCTGTCCGCCCGGCCGTTGTGGATACGCGTCGCGCAGCGCCTGCCGGTAGGCGTCGAGGAATACCCGCCTGTCGGCCTCCCCCAGGCCGTTCAGAATCGGGCGCAAGCCGGTGCCTCTGACCCACTCCAGCACCGGCTCCTCGCCTGTCAAAACCTGAAGATACTCCGTTTCCCAAATGTCGAACCACTGCCCAAGTGGGAAAAGCAGGTCGTAGTACACGTCTGCGTCATCGACCCATTTGCGCCGCACCGCGGCCAATACGGCTACGTCGCCGATCGGCGTGCCATCGGGTCCACCGCGCTCGAGGGCATGGCGCATCAGGCGGTGCGATGGCATGTCCCAACTCAGCGGCATTTGCACGGCCAGGCAGCCGCCGGGGTTGACGTAGCCCATCAGGCGTGGGAACAGGTCGCGGTGGCCATCGAGCCATTGTAGGGTGGCATTGGAATAAATCAGGTCGGGGGCCTCGTGCGGTACCCAGTTGCGGATGTCGGCCTCCAGCCAGTGCACCGGCGACGGCTCAGCGTTAGCCTGGGCTAGCATTTCCGGGGATTGGTCGAGGCCGTACACGGTGGCTGAGGGCCACTGTTGCGACATCAGACGTGCGATGTGCCCGGAACCGCAGCCCAGGTCATAAACCACACGCGGCGCGGCAAGCGGCACCCGGCCCAGCAGTTCCAACGCCGGACGCAGGCGGTGGTCGGCAAACTTCAGGTATTGATTCGGGTCCCAGTGCGTTCCGGCCACTTCACCCTGGTGCGGCCTGCCCGACATGCTCTCTCCTCATCTCGTACCGTGCCTTGACACGATTTGACGGGGCTGTGATAGTTGCGCCCCGCATTTTGGTTTTCGACCTCGACCCCCAGTATGGAAACAGGAGCGCATCTCATGCAGGACTCCAAGCCACCCCGGAGCCGCGGCATTGGCTTCATCATCGTTTGTATCGTCGTGCTCGGCGCTGGCATTTACCTGAACGCCGGGTTCAACGGCAGGATCGCTGACTTGCAAGCCGAGCTCAATAAGCGGTTCAAAGCGCTGTCGGAGGAAACCACCGGCGTCAAACCCGAAATCCAGACGAACCGGGGCGCCCTGAAACGGCTTGAGGACGGTTTCATATCTCTCGAATCCCGCGTTAAAAGCGTCTCGGCGCTCGCCACGCAGATGCACGACATGCTGTTCGAACAAATCAGCGTACAGGAGGAGCGGAACGCCACCCTGAACGATCTGGTCGAAACCAGCCGTGAATTGCAACGTCAGATCGACACCCTGCTCGGCACCACGCAAGCACAGCAAGAGTAGGCACCCGAGTAGTGCGACGGCCATTCGTTTGCGCTTCACGGTCTCCGTCATCCCTTCCTGGCGTGCCGGCGGTAGATTCTCTTGATCTGCATCTCCGCCTTTTTCGCTGCCTGCTCTGCCGTCATGCGGCCCGTCGCGTGTGCCGCCGCGGCGTCTGGAATGATGAACCGATCCGCCACGGCCTGGGCCGCCGCGGTCGGTACGCCGGGCCAACCTATCGCATGAACATAGCTTGACATGTATGGCGCGAAGTAGAACTTGGGATTGGAGGCGTAGATGGGGTGCATGGAGAATGCCTTCAGGAACGGCTGGTTGTATCCGAGGCTGGCGGTGAGGAACTTCTCCTGCTGCTCCTTCTCGAAGTGCCATTCGAAAAATTCCTTGGCGAGCTCCTGCACCTGCGACCATTTCCAGATGCCGATGCCGATATGCCCCGCCGGCCCGTGCCGCCCTGCCGGTCCCTTTGGCGGCATGATGTGGTTGATGACCGTGTGGATGGGACGCTCGGTGCCCGGAATCATGGCGTTGTCCTGCCGTGCCGAATTGTAGGCGCTGATCGGGTTGAGAATCATGCTGCACCTACCGGAATTGAGGCACACGTTGTTGTTGCGGTCGTCCCAGGCGAGTACCTCTTCCTCCATGCAGTCCTGATAAAGCGCCTTGATAAATTTCAGCGCCTCGACGGTCTCCTTGGAATTGATGGCCACCGTCTTGCTGTCGTCCTCGACCAGCTTGCCGCCCCAACTCCAGATGATGGCGCGCATCGAGCCGTTGGCGTCGGCGCCGTGAGATAACGGAAAACCAACGGGATGGCCCTTGGCCTTCAGCTTTTTGCCGATGCGGTGCACGTCCTCCCAGGTGTCCGGCAGGTTCTCGCCGAGCTCGGCGATCAGGTCGGTGCGCAAGGCCAACGGGCCGGTGATGAAATACCACGGCAAGGCGCGGTAATGGCCGTCACGGCCCTTGCCGATGATGGTGTTGCTGTAGCCACCGGCGCGGCGGCCAATCTTGTCGTGTAGGTCGTCGAGATTGACCAAGTGCTTGGAGTACAAATGCGGGTTCGCGTCGGCCGCGATCGTGATGTCGTGACCTTTCTGTCCTTGGACCTCGCTCGCCATGATGGCGGGTAGTTGCAAGTGGGCCACGCGGTCCATTCGCACCTTGACACCCGCCATGGCGCCGAATTCTTCGAGTTGTCGCTTCAGTTCCTCGTCCGAGGTCGGCACGAAGTGGGACCACGTCAGCAATTTCAATTCCCGCTCCCGCGCCATCAAGGGCGCCGTCTTGGCAAATAGCATGCCGGCGAGGCCGATCGTCGTTGCCGTCGAGGCGCGCAGAAACGCCCGCCGATTCAGAGAATTGTCACTAGATTGTGCCGTGAGTACCGATTCGGATTGCATGCGCGACCTCCTATGGAAAGACTCTGTTTACGCCGTTACCCTCAGCGCTGCGGCGCCCGCAAGCCGAACGTTTCCGCCGCGATTTGAGAGCGTTTATTATAGCACTTGGAGTTTTGCATTTTGCCCTGTCAACTACGCGGTCACGCCTGAGCCAAGACAGCCTTAATCTGTGGCAGGGAGCAGTCGTCACCACTCAGTTTCCCACGATCCAGTCCACCAAGCGTTCGAGAGTTCACCCTTCACCACCCGACAGGCTTCGCCAATGGCCTCAGCGTTCGATGCGTCCATTCGTGCGGAGCGCTCGCGCGCATGGCGTGCCTCAGAAGACTGTGCACGGCACCGACAAGATACACGGGGCGGGACTGGCCCTTGCCGCGGCGCACCTGACAAGCCCCAATGGCTGCTTGCCGTCCCCGATGAAAGGCCTCGGCGCCCGTCCAGCGATGGCGGTACCCTCTCAGGCGCAGCACTTCCCAAACAACCCGCTTGCCCACACGCACCGCTGCGGTTGAGTTTCAAGGCGCCCACAGAGTGACGCCGCTGTTCCTGAACAGGGTTCAGTAGGTTGGCGTGGGTGAAATAAGAGTTAGGAAGAAAAGGGCGCGTACTCTACGATATTCAGGTCAGATTGCAAAACTTCAGGTCCATCTGCTGATGCTTCCTGGCCATGCCACGTTTCGTCATCTCAGCCGCTACAGTTCCTGTCACGAGCGCAGTCTTGCGCGGTGGTACGACTGACCGGCTGACTTTGGCGCACTCAACAAAGCAGCAATGACCCAGGTGATTGCGCCCGAGCATCAACAGGCCCTCGTTATCGACGCCAGCTTGATCCCCAAAAGTGGCGTCCACACCGATGGCCTTGAACGCTTCTGGAACAGCCGCCAGCGACATAGTGAAAAAGGTCTGGAAGTCTCCGCTGTAGCCCGGCTCGACGACGGTCCCTTCGCGCCTTGGGGCTGCACCCGATTGGCAAGCTGCGCCGCGCCTCGGGCTTGGCTCGGTTCAGGAACCGCAGCTCGCACGGCGCGGTGCGCGTGTAGAAGAAGTTCGAGCGGATGGCAATCACCACGTCCACGTCGCCGGTCTCCACCAGCCTCCGCCTGCTGATCTTGGCTTCGCCGCCGGCACTGGACGCCTGAGAGGACATCACGAAGTCGGCCCTGCCGAGCAGTTCGTGCGGGTCCTCGTAGTAGGTGATGGCCTGCCGAATATCGCCTTCGAGGCCGTGCACGGCGAGGTTCATCCTGGCGAGGCGCTCGGTGGGGCTTTGGCCGTGCTCCGCCACGGTGCGGGCACTCTGCACGAACATGCCGCCGGAACCGCACGCCGGGTCAAGCACCGTGCCGCGCTGCGGGTCCAGTACGTGGGCGATCAGCGAGACCAGCGAAACAGGTGTGAAGAATCGCCGCCGTCGTACGCCTTCTGGTCGGCGAACTGGGTGAGGAGGTGAGGAAGTATTCGTAGATGCGGCCGAAGACGTCGCCCTCGACCCATTTCAACTCGTCGGGGTTGAGGGTGCGCAGCAGTTGGCCAAGAACATCGTTGCCCAATTCCTGGCACTCGCTCTTGGGCAAAACACCGCGCAGGCTATCGTAGTCTTCCTCAATGGACACCATCGCCGCGATAATGGCCTTGGCTCGGTCCGCGCCGTCGGGCAAGGCGCGGAGGGCCGATACAACGGGCGTTCAGGGTGTGTGCAGATGTTGAAACCGTTGCCCCGTACGTAGCTGGACTGACGTCACGCCGAGAGGGCGTCGTACGGGTTGTCTTTCAGGTCCCGAGCCAACGCCTCTTGGTGGCTCAGCCACGCCGTGAAATTGGCGCACAGGACGGCGTAGTGCTCGGCGTTGTCGATGTCCAGCGTGCAGCCACCGTACGGGGTCGTCACAATGGTGAAGCGGGTGCTCAGGAGTTGCGACAACAGGCTGCACACAGCCTGCAACTGTATGCAGATGGGTCGGGCGAGCCGGTAATCCCGCAAGCCGTAGCGGGCCAGCAGACGTGCCGCGTGCAAGCGCAGGAATGCGCCAACGAATTGCAGGGAGCCGCGCTGCTTGCCGATCAATTCCCCACACAGCTTCAGGATGTTGTACCATTCCTTCTGGTACCGGTATTCGTACATCTTCTCAATGTAGAAACGGTTGCCCAGCCGGAAGGGCTTCACCATGTGAAGGTTGTTCTGGCGAATCCGCACGTCGCGCAGGTTGAAATACGCCATTTGGATGCCTGGAGGGCCATGCCGCGGATAGTAGGCTCGCAGCACCTGCGCCGACGTCATGCCCAGGAAATAGTCGTACCGGGTGACATCGCAGCTTGCGACGAACGCCTCGATCTCTTGCGGTGTCGCCAGCGGGATGTCGCCCGACATGAACAGGGCCGCCTTGTCGGCCTCGGGTCTGTCCAGATAGACCTGCCAGCCGGTCTCGGGCGCGTAGTCCGGCAGGGTGTGGAGAAAACCTTGCCAGACGTTTTCGTAGAAGGTGTGGTATTGCTCAAGCAGGTGCAGGGGGCGCTTGCCCTGAAACGGGCTGTGGGGGCTGGCGAGGGCTTCTTCAAGCTGCGCGGTATCGCCTATGACGAAGATGCGGTCGGTACAGCGGGCGCGTTCGACGGCGCTGAGGACGTGCGTAATGACCGGCGCGCCGGCCACGGGCAACAGGATTTTGTTGGTGCCCAGAACCGCCCGGCTCGCCCGGCGGTTTCCCGCCGCGATAATCACATCGAAACGCTGAGGCGTCGGCAACATGGTCGGTTTCATTTCCGCTGACGGATTCCAGATTGAGGCGCCTACTATACGGGGCGGCTTCCGCAGGATCAATTGTCACCATGCCCTGCCGGTTTGTGGCGGCGCGGCGCTGCTGCTAGAATGCCGTCGCTTCGTGATTCCCGAATGGCCCGAATTGAGGAGACAAATGACGGTGCAACGTTTCTGGTCCAAGCTGAGCGGTCTCGTGGTGCTGGCGTGCGTGCTGGCGGGTTGCGGCGTGCAGGCGTCCTACATGCGGGGCTGGGACCCGGTGGAGGACATCACGAATCGCTGGACAAGCGGCACTATCAACCCCGACAAACTGTCTGACGATGAACGCAGCGTGTTCGAGGAATTCGGCACGCCGGACGTGCTGCGATTCTTTCGCGACGTCGAATCCCGCAAAGCCGTCTACGAATGGATCTACATGGAACCGTTTCGCACCGTGTGGTTTATGGACGGCACGCAGGTGGACTACGTCATGGTCGATACCAACGCGTCGAGGCAAACCACCGCGGCCCGTGAGGCACTCGCCAGGAAGCTGAGGACGGGCGGGGTATTGGCGGGGACCATCGGCAGCGTTGCGGCGGGAACGTTCTCACTCCTCAACGAATAGAACGGACGGCTCGTCCACCAGCCTGCTGCCGTCCGAAAATCCTACCAACGTCCGCACGCTCGCTCCTTGCCCGGCAGCACTTCCAGGCAGGTCGTCCACCAGCCGGAGCGGATCGTCTCGACGAACGCCTCGGGCAACTGCTCTTGCCGCATGTCGCGCGCCAACGCCTCGTAGTCGTAATACACCGGAATGAACGCCACCTGCAGGTCGGGGGCGGCTGTCAGCAGGGTGTACCAGACGTGCGTCTCGCCGTCGTTCTCCGGACGCCCGATAACGCCGACGTTCACGGCGTGCCGATCGTCCGGCAGGCGGCGATGCCACTTGATCCCCGTATGGGTGCACAGCAACACGTCCGCTTCATAGTCGCCGCACAGCTTGCTGAGAAAACCGTCCGGCGTCGTACTTTCCCACAGAAACTCGTTCACCTGCCGCGGCGAGCCGTGGCACATGTGCAACCGGTAGCTGCCCACCTGCACGCGCAGCACGTCTGGCAGGGTGCGCAACCAGTGCTTGTTTTCCTCCGAGGTATGTCGAAAGGTGTATTCGTAGCTCAGTGCCGCGTAGTAGTTGTCGCGCGGGTCGGTGTAGCCGCAACCGCAGTCTGTCAGCCCATCGGCCAACGAGACGTCGTAGTTACCGCGCATGACCTGCACGCCGGCTTCCCGCAGCAACGGATAAACACGGTCCGGGCAGGGACCGAAACCGCCCAGGTCGCCGAGGCAGAACAGCGCCTCAGCCTGGTGCCGACGGGCGTCCTCGATCGTGGCGGCCAGGGCCCGGTAATTGCTGTACACCCCGCCAAAGACGGCGATGCGACGGTAAACCATATGGTTTCTCAGTAGTTGCTGCACGTCATGCCGGTGACGTAGCAGGTATGGCAGGCTGTGTGGTAGAGCGAGCAGGGCTGCATCGCCTCACTGAGTGAGTTCTCCGACAGGCGGGCTTCCGGCTCCCCTACCAACAGCGGACAGGCGTAGACGCCGCCATCAGCAACGATGCGGGATTTGGTGCACTGCAGCGTGGTGACGTCGAAGCCGTGCATCATGCCGGGGGTGACGTAGGCGGCGCCCGTTTCCGAGGGGTGCAGCTTGCCCATGGCGAATACGGGAATCACCTTGAGTCGTGGTTTTTCGATGCCGTTTTCCAACAGGAAATCTCGGAATTTCTGGTAAAAGCCGCTGCCGCTGCCCGGCTCCTGCGGGGTTGTCTCCGGCGCCTCGTAGAAGTATTCCGTTACCGCCACGATGGGTGGCAATCCCCGCTCTTGCAACAATCGCAGTGCCCGCAACGCCCGGCGCAAGGCGCCCTTGCCGCGCACGGCGTCGTTTCGCGCCTCGTCCACGTCGTCCAGGCTGATGCGCATCTCCAGGGAATAACGCGACGTGGTCGCCAGCGCCGCCAGCTCGTCGGCCACGGTCGGGGTGATCAGGGTGCCGTTGGTCAGCACCGACGTGGCGGCCGCCTGCAGCGAGCGCGCCAGGATCGGGATGATCTGCTTGTGCAGAAACGGCTCGCCGCCGGTGAAGTACACCTCCCGCACGCCGTGCGTCTCGGCTTCGTCGAGGTATCGGTACACGGTCTCCGGCGCCACGAACTTGAGGGCGTGATTGGTCGGGCTACAGGATATGAAGCAGTGACTGCACGCCAAGTTGCACAGGGTTCCGGTCAGTTGGAACCACAGGGCGTGCAGGTTATGGAAAGGTGCCTGGGGTATGGTCTGCATGATGGGGGTTTCCTGAGCCAAGAGGCCCTCGTGTTGACCGTGCCGGGGAGACAGGTATCGGTGGCGATTGTATCAGGCCCCCGGATTTGCGACAATGGCCGCCGTTTTGTCGACCTGCAAATTGCCGGGATGAGGGCTTGGCGTGAACACCGACGTGCAGCAGGCGCTGGCGCATTGCCGACAGGTGACCCGCCAGCAAGCCAGGAATTTCTATTATGCCTTTCTGTTCCTGCCCTCCGACAAACGCGCCGCCGTCTACAGCGTCTATGCCTTCTGCCGCCACAGTGATGACATCGCCGACGAACCCGGCGCCCTGCACGACAAACGAGAGCAACTACGGGCTTGGCGCGACGAATTGGAAAACTGCTACAACGGCAGGCCGACGTGCCTCATCACGCGCGCTCTGCAGCACACCATCGAGCGGTATTCCATCCCGCAGAGCTACTTCCAGGACTTACTGCAGGGTGTCGAGATGGACCTGACCGTGCGGCGCTACGCCTCGTTCGACGACCTGCGGGTCTATTGCTACCGGGTCGCCTCGGCGGTCGGACTGGCCTGTCTGGAGATTTTTGGTTACCGCCATTCCGGCGTCCAGACGTATGCCCGCCACCTCGGCATTGCCTTGCAGCTCACCAACATCCTGCGCGACGTCCGGGAAGACGCCGAGCGCGGCCGCATCTACTTGCCGCAGGAGGATTTACGGGCCTTTGGCGTCGGGGAAGACGACGTGCTGCAAAAACGTTACACGGCGACCTTTGCCGCGATGATGCAGTTTCAGCAGGAGCGTATCCTGAGTTATTACCGCCAGGCCGCCGCCTGTCTGTTGCCGGGCGACCGTATCGCCCTGATGGCGCCGGAAATCATGGCCGCCATTTACCGGGCCACGCTTCACAAGATGCGCCGCCGCCGCTTCAATGTCTTTCATGGTCGCACGCGCCTGTCAGGTCTGCACAAACTGGCCATCGGCCTGGCGACGTTCGTGTCGCTTCAGACCCGCGACAGGTGGCCGGGACAACGTCAAACGGCAACCGGCAGTGGATGAGGAGAACGCCGCGTTGACAACCCATCGCCCCAACGGCTCCATGCAGGCAGCGGTGCTTTATGGACCGAGCGAAGTTGCCGTCGAAACCCTGCCCGTCCCGGACATTGGCCCAGGCGACGTGCTGGTTCGCGTGGCTGCCGCCACCACCTGCGGCACCGATCTGAAGGTGTTCTTGCAGGGCCGCCACGCGCGCATGCTGACGCCGCCATCGGTCTTCGGACACGAGTTCAGCGGCACGGTGACGGCTGTGGGCAGCCAAGTGCGGGGTTTCGAGCCCGGCATGCGGGTGGCGTCCAACAACTCAGCGCCGTGCGGGTGTTGTTACTACTGCGCCCGCGGGCAGCCAAACCTGTGCGACGATCTGGTGTTCATCAACGGCGCCTATGCCGAGTACATAGCGGTGCCGGAACGCATCGTACGCATCAATATGCTGCGCCTTCCCGACGACCTCGCTTTTCCCGTCGCGTGCATCACCGAACCGCTGGCCTGCGTGCTGCATTGCCTGGACCTGGCTCATTTTACGACCGGGGACACCGTCGTGGTAAACGGCGACGGCCCCAGCGGTCTGATGCTGGCGGCCATGGCCAAGCAGCGCGGCGCACGGGTGATTCTGTGCGGCCGGGCGCCGCAGCGCCTGCAGGTGGCGGAGCAGTTCGGCATCGAATGGCTGGTCAACTACGCCGAGGCGCCCGATCAGGTCGAGGCGGTGCGCGCCCTGACGGAAGATCGTCGTGGCGTAGAAGTGGCCATTGAAGCGGTGGGACGCCCCAATGTCTGGGAAACCACCACGGCGATGGTCCGCAAGGGCGGCCAAGCCATCTTTTACGGCGGCCCCCCTAGCGGCACCAGCATGCGCGTGGACGCCCCGGCTCTCCACTATGACCAGATTACCTTGCAGGGCGTCTTCCACAACACACCCGCGCACGTTGCACAGGCCCTGGAAATCCTGGCGGATCCCACATTGCCTTGGGCCTCGTTATTGAGCGCCACCTTGCCACTGGCTCGTCTCCCGGAGGCTTTCCAATTGATGATGGCCCGTGAGGCGCTCAAGGTGGTCATCCTGCCGCCACCGCAGCCAAATTGAACTTACGCCCAATTTGGGCAGGAAATTTGGGGGGTTCGCCGGCACATTTCCGGCCACGCCCTTGACTTTGCTGGCGGGAATGTGGTGTTGTAAATGAAATGAGGGGATTGCTTGTACATTTTGTTAGAGTGCTTACGTGCTGCGAACCTATGTTAAGGAGGTTAAGGACATATGACGAAGACCGAGTTCATTGATCAAGTAGTCGAGTCTGCGGGCGTGGAAATCAGCAAGAAGGACGCTGCCGGGGTCCTGGACACCATTTTTAGCGTCATCGGCAAGACGATCAAGGATGAAAAGCGTTTCTCCTATCCGGGATTTGGCACGTTTACGGTCAAGGAGCGATCAGCCCGCAAGGGCCGCAACCCGCGCACGGGCGATGCGATCGACATCAAAGCCAGTAAGACCGTCGGTTTCAAGGCGGCCCCCGGCCTCAAACAAAGCCTGGCCGCTCCCGCGAGGCGGCGCAGGTAAATTCGAAACGCCGGCCAACAGACCATTCGGGGGGGGAGAAATCGGCAAACACCCAACAAATTTCATCTCGTCCCCCGCTCAATATCCCAGGGCGCATCCGTCTTTCCGGTAATCGCTCCCACCTTGCAGTACGCCTCGTTCGTGATCGATCATAATAGCCTGCCCACCGCCGTAGGATACGTTTTGCGCGCCACGCGGCCATAACTCATGTCCCATGAAGCCCAACTCGTCGCGTACCCCCTGCGGGATGGCGCGTTCCAGCGCCACCTCGCGGCCGCCCATGATGCGGTAGCGCGGTGCCTCCAGAGCCTCCTGCACGTTCATGCCGAAATCAATGCTGTTGAGAGCGACCTGCACGTGCCCCTGCGCCTGCATGTGGCCGCCCATGACGCCGTAGCTCAGCCACGGCTTGCCATCCCGCAGGATCATCGCCGGGATGATGGTGTGGAAGGGACGCTTACCCGGCTGCAAAGCGTTCGCATGGCTGGGATCAGCCACAAAACCGGCGCCGCGGTTCTGCAGGCAGATGCCCGTGTCGCCCGCCACGATGCCGGAACCGAACCCCTGAAACAGGCTGTGGATCAAGGAGACGACGTTGCGCTCGGCGTCCACACAGGAGACGTACACCGTGTCGCCGAAAGCCGCCGGCGTGCCCGGTGAAAAATCGCCGGCGCGTGCGCGGTCGATCTCCTGGCGGCGGGCCGCGGCGTAGGATTTGGAGAGCAGGCCGGCAACCGGCACGCGCGTGAAGGCGGGGTCGGCAATGTAGCGGTTGCGGTCCGCAAACGCCTGCTTGGTCGCCTCGATGAGAAGGTGGTAATACGGGGCCGAGCCATACTCGTGGGCCGCGAGGTCAAAACCTTCGAGCACGTTCAGGACCATCAGGGCGGTAATCCCCTGGCCGTTGGGCGGCAGTTCCAGGACGGTGTGACCGCGGTAGTCAGTGCCGATGGGCTCCACCCATTCGGTGGTGTGGGCGGCGAAGTCTTCCAGGTCGAAAAAACCACCATCGGCCTGCGAGAAGGCCACAATGCGCTTGGCGATGTCGCCGCGGTAGAAGGCGTCACGTCCTTCGTCGGCGAGAATCCGCAGCGTCTCGGCGAGATGCGGCTGACGATGTACGTCGCCGGCTTGCGGCGGCTTGCCGTCAATCAGGTACGCTTGGGCGCTGGCGGGATGCCGCGACAGCAGCGGCGCGTCATGTCGCCATTGATCGGCAATGATCTCGCTCACCGGAAAGCCGTCGCGCGCGTACGTCAGGGCGGGTTCGACGACGTCCGCGAAACTGAGCCTGCCGTGCCGCTCCAGCACCTCCGCAAAGGCGTCGATGGCCCCGGGCACGGTAACCGACCCCCAACCCTTCGACGGCACCCCCTCAATGCCCCGCTGTCGCAAGGCGTCCAGCGTCAGGCGCCCAGGGCAGCGTCCGCTGCCGTTGACCCCGTAGAGGCGTTGGTCGGCGGCTCGGTAGTAGAGCAGAAAAGCGTCCCCACCGATGCCGGTGGACATCGGCTCCACCACGCCCAGGGTCAGCGCCGTGGCGATGGCGGCGTCCAGCGCGTTGCCGCCCTTTTTCAGGACAGCCAGCCCGGCCTCACTGGCCAGCGGCTGGCTGGTGGCCACCATGCCGTTGCGCGTCATGACGACCGAACGCCGTGCCGCAAAGCCGTCACGCTCAAGGCGACTGGTCTCAAACATGTTTTGCCTCCTGACGCAAACGATTCCAGATACCGTCCATTTCTTCCAGCGTCGCGTCCTCGATTCGCCGGCCGCGCCGCGCGAGTTCCTGCTCGATGCCCCGGAAGCGTTGCTCGAACTTGCCGATCGCCTGCCGTAAGGCATCCTCACCGCTCAGGCTCAAGAAGCGCCCGAGGTTCACCAGGCTGAACAGCACGTCGCCGAACTCTTCCTGCATGGCGCCGCCGTCCTGTGCCGAGCAAGCTTCTCGCAACTCGTCAATTTCTTCGACCACCTTGGCCCATACGTCCTCCACCTGCTGCCAGTCGAACCCGACCGATGACGCTTTTTCCTGCAGGCGGCGCGCCCGGTTGAGGGCCGGCAGGGTGCGCGGCACGCCGTCCAGGATCGACTCTCTCCCCTTTTCCCGCTGCTTCGCCGCCTCCCAGCGTTGCCGGACCACCGCCGTATTCGCCGCCGGCTGGTCCCCGAACACGTGCGGGTGCCGTCTGATCAACTTGTAAATCACGCTACGGATGCTGTCGTCGAGCGTAAACCGTCCCGCTTCGCTGGCCAGGGACCCCTGAAAAACGACGTGCAGCAGCAAATCCCCAAGCTCTTCCTTCAATGCCCCCGCGTCGTCCGCCGTAACGCTTTCCATCACCTCATACGTCTCTTCCAGCAGATACGGCAGCAAGCTCTGCGCAGTCTGCTGCCGGTCCCACGGGCAGCCCTGTTCGGACCTCAACCTGTCCACCACGCCCATGAGCTCCAGCAACAGTTCCCCGGTGACGTCCGTCTTGCCGTCAGCCTTATCCAACCCACTCGCGTCCGGCCGTTTCATATTTCCTCTTTTCGCACTCTTCCCGCCGCGTGTTTTCCCGCAATCCTCTTGCCGCCCGCATTCTACCGTTGGCCCCGACCCCGAACAACTCACCGTTGCCCACAACACGGCGGATTGACACCCCAGAAATATCCAGGTAGGAAGGAGATGTTTACATTGTCAGCAGTTTATATCGTCGATGCCAGGTGTGAGGAACCTCAGATGCAAGAATTCACCCCCGGCCCGCTGGATGCGAAGCGAATCACTGGGACGATGGTCTCATGCCTGCCCTGCCTCGCGGCATTCGCCGTCCTGGTCGCGTTGTACGGAACGGGCCGTGCGCAGCCCCCGACGGCAACCCTGCCATCAACCGAAGAGCTGGAACGCCGGCTTACCCACGCGGCCACGATGCCGGACATGATCGCCTATGCCTACAACGAGAATCCCGACATTGCCGCGGCTCGTGAAGCCTGGCGTGCCAAGGTGGAAAGCTATCACGTTGTAACCGGCCTGCCGGATCCGCAACTGACGACCACCTATTTCCCGGAGCCTCTGCAGACCCGCCTTGGCCCCCAGGACTGGCATGTCATCCTTTCCCAGAAAATCCCCTTCCCGGGCAAGCTTTCCAAGGCCGGCGAGGTCGTCAAGACGGAAGCGCAAATCGCCAGATTGCGCCTGGATAAAACCGTGCGGACGATTGCGGCGAGCATCCAGGCGTCAGCGCATGAGTTGATCTACATTCGCGCCGCCAAGCAGATTGCGGCCCAAAACGCGGCGTTGCTCGGCCAACTGCGCAGCTCGGCTGAAACGGCCTATGCCGACGACCGGGCGGCACTGCTGGACGTCATGAAAGCCCTGTCGCAAACCGGGCAGCTGCGCTATGACACGCTCCTTCTGGGCGAGCTGGAGTTGACCGAAATCACCCGCCTGAACGGCCTGCTCAACCGTCCCCCGCAAGCGGCTCTTGGCCGCATTAACCCGCCGCCCCGCCAGCCGCTGCCAAACAGCCTCGAAGACCTCTACCAACTGGCCGCAGCGCATCAGGAAGACATCCGTATCGCCGAGCAAGGCGTGAGCCGGGCCGACTCGCGGGTCGATCTGGCCCGCTACCACTACTACCCGGATTTCAACGTGGGCCTGTTTTACGCCTCGATCGGCGCCCCGGATACCCCGCAGCGGCCGCCGCAGGCTGGCAAGGACGCCCTGGGCGTACGGCTTGGCCTCACCTTGCCCCTGTGGGTCGGCAAAAACCAGGGCCGCGTCAACCAGGCCAACGCCGAACGGGCCAGGGCCGAGGCGCTGCGGCAGGGCCGCGTCAACGCCTCGCGCACCGACATCCACGCGGCCTACTTTCGCCTGCAGAACGCCCGCCGCCTGATCGAGCTTTATCAAACAGACCTGCTGCCGCAGGCGGCAAGCGCTCTGGAAACCACCGAGGCTTGGTTCCGCGAGGGGTACGCCGAGTTCACCGATCTCATCGAGGCACAGTCGACCTGGTATAACTTTCAGTTGACGCTGGCCAGGGCGCAGGCTGACTATGGGAAACACTTTGCTCGCCTGGAGGCGCTGGTGGGATACCCCTTGACGCCGCAGGCTCCGCCGACGGCCGTACCCCATGATGGGAGGGCAGGCCCATGAAACGCGGATTGGCGTGGCTCGTCATCCTGATGGGATTCGGAACGGCGGGTGCTCAGAGCGATTACCGGGACTTGCGGACCGCCTTTGAGCAGTACCAGCCCCCTTCACACCTGTTCCACCATCCCGCCGAGGCACCGTCCGAGACGCTTGCCCAAAACGACGCCTTCGAGGCTGAAAAACAACGCCTCCTGGAACTCAAGACACGCTGGCAGGAAGCGCTTCACGACCTGTCCGCTGCCGCGACGTTCTACCCTCCAGACTCACAGGTCTTGGAGGATTTGGCAGGCGCGCGGACGGATGTCGCAGCGGCGCAAGCCGCCGTGAGCCAGCCATTTCCCCAGAACGTACCGGAGGTGCTGGCCCTGCTGCGCTCGCCCGCGGTCAAGGCGGCGGACCATCGGGTGCGGGCGGCGCTGGAAAAATACACCCAGGTCAGCGCCGTCGACGACATCCTGCGGCGTTATACCGCCTTCACGGAAGGCGCGATGACCGGGGTTGGCGCCATGCGAGGGCGCGGCGGGGCGCGGGGTCAGTTTCCCTTTCCAGGGGTGCTGGCGCTGAAAGGACAGGTGGTAACCCAGGACGTCATGGCGGCTCGTGAACAGCTGGAAACGGCACGCCGCGATGCCGTGACCGCAGCGCGTAAAACACACTGGCGGCTGTGGTTCCTGCACCAGGTGCTGGTGATCACCGAGCGCACCATCGGGCTGCTGAGAGAATTGGAGCAGGTGTCGATCACCCGCTACGAGGCTGGCAGGACCAGTTTCCAGGACGTGATCAAGGTGCAGGTGCAGCGGGAGTTGCTGGACGAGCGACTGGTCACGCTGCGGGAGCAGTTGCATAACGCACACATGGAGATCCGGAAGGTCCTCCATCTGCCGCCGCACACCCCGATTGGCCTGCCGCAAGTGAACCTGGCCGAGGCCGACGTCCCCGACTTGCCGTCGCTCTACGATATGGCCGTCGCGGGCCGCCAGGAGCTCAGAGTGCTGCGCGCCCGCATTGGCAAGATGGACGCCATGATCGAGATGGCCGAAACCATGCTCCTGCCGGCGTTCGATCTGGGTCTTTCCACCTACACGGACCAAGCCGTCAGGCAAGTGGGAACCCAAGCCGGGCAACCGACATTCGCCACCAGGACAGACGCCGCTGCCGGTACCGGACGACCTCACAAACCCTGGTTCGGTTTTGCTGACGCCTATCTGCGTGAAATGCGGCAGAAGCGCCAGGCCATGCAGGAGGAATTGAACCGACTGCAAGACGCCACCGTCTCGCTGGTCCGCAACAAGTGGTTTGTTCTCGACCGAGCAAAACGTGAAAAACGATTGTACCAGAACACCTTGGTGCGGCTATCGGAAGCCGCCCTGGAGGTCTCGACCAGAGGGTACGAATCGGACAGGGTGGCGTTTGCCGACGTGATTGCATCCTATACCCTCTGGCTCGACACCAACCTGGCCCTGGCCGACAAACGCAGCGCCTATGGGATAAGTCTGGCAGCACTCGAGCAGGCGGTGGGACAGTCCTTTACGCAGCGCCGGGAAGAGTAGGCCCCTGGCTGTGTCAGGTCACTTTTGGAGGTTAATGAAATGGAGACTCCCGAGCGGAAACCGAAAGCCGCATCGCCACTGCGCACCATTGCCATAACCGCGGTTGTGACCCTGGCACTGAGCGGTGCCGCGTATCATTATTTCGGAGCCACCCTCCTTAACGTGCAGAGGCACTTGGCGGCGCCTTCCGTGGCTGGGGAAGCACAGGCGGAAGAGACTGTTTACGTGTCCCCGATGCACCCCTGGATCGTCTCGGATGAGCCCGGCCAGTGCCCGATCTGCGGCATGGACCTCGTTGCCAAGCGGGACGGGCCGAACGCCGCCGAATCCCCCGGCGAACGCACGATCGCCTACTGGCGGGCACCCATGAATCCGGCAGAGATTTATGACCAGCCGGGAAAAAGCGCCATGGGCATGGACCTGGTGCCGGTCTACGAAGACGAACTGGTTGGCGGCGTGGACATCTTCATCGATCCGGTGACCCAGCAGAACATGGGCATCCGCACTGCGGAGGTCGCCCGACAGTCGCTGGTGCGCACAATCCGCACGTACGGACACGTGACTTACGACGAGACCCGCACGGTGCGGGTCAGTCCCAAGGCCAGCGGCTGGATCGAAACGCTCCACGTGGACTTCACCGGCAAGTCCGTCACCGAGGGCGAACCCCTGTTTGAAATCTATGCGCCGGAGCTGGTCACGGCGCAGGAAGCGTACCTGGTAGCCTTTCAGAGCGCCAAGCGGCTGGCGAAAGACAGGCAGACCGGCCTGCTGGCCTCTGCACGCCGGCGCCTGCAGTATTTCGATATCGCCGACAGCGAAATCGAGGCGCTTGAAACCACCGGCCAAGTCCGCAAGACCCTGGTGATTCGCTCACCTGCCAGCGGCGTCGTCATCGAAAAAACGGCTGAAGCGGGCGGCCACGTCAAAGCCGGAACGACGATCTACCGGATTGCCGATTTATCCCGCGTGTGGGTGGAAGCCCACATCTTTGAATACGAGCTCCCCTGGGTTCGGGAGGGACAGGCGGCGGAAATGACGATTCCCTATTGGCCAGGCGACGTCCGCTCCGGCGAGGTCACGTACGTCTATCCCTATCTGCGGGCGCAGACGCGGGACGTAAGACTGCGGCTGGAATTCGACAACGCCGACCTGCGCCTTAAGCCGGACATGTACGCCGACATCCACATCGAGACACGCGCCGACCAGCAGGGCCTGTTGCTCCCCTCCGAGGCGGTGCTGCGCTCTGGCGAGCGCAACGTGGTGTTCGTGGTCAAGGGCGGCGGCAAGTTCACGCCGCGCGAGGTGACCCTCGGCCTGTCCACGGACGGCGGCAGGGTTCAGGCCTTGGCCGGCCTGGCGCCGGGCGACGTGGTGGTGACGTCGGGCCAGTTCCTTCTCGACTCGGAGTCCAAGTTGCAGGAGGCCGTGCAGAAAATGATTGAAGTTAGCATGGCTTCAGCGGGACCCGGTCAGAACGCAGACGAGGACGACTTCTTCAGCGACATGGACGACGAAGACTTTTTCGCCGACATGGAAGAAGCCGAACCCAAGAAGACCCCCTCCCCATGATTGAAGCCATTATTGCCTGGTCCATGCGCAACCGCTTCATGGTCGTGCTCGTCACGGTCTTCGTGATCCTCGGCGGTGTCCTGGCCATGCAGGGAACGCCGCTGGACGCCATCCCCGACCTGTCGGACGTGCAGGTGATCATCTACACCAAGTACCCCGGTCAGGCGCCCCGCGTGGTGGAGGATCAGGTCACCTATCCGCTGACCACCGCCATGCTGAGCGTGCCCTACGCCAAGGTGGTGCGGGGCTACTCCTTCTTCGGATTCTCTTTCGTCTACATCCTCTTTGAAGACGGCACCGATATCTACTGGGCGCGCTCGCGCGTCCTGGAGTATCTCAATTTCGTTGCCGGACGCCTGCCCGCCGGCGTCACCCCCAGCCTTGGCCCGGACGCCACCGGCGTCGGCTGGGTGTATGAATACGTGTTGCAGGACACCACCGGCACCTACGACCTGCAAGAGTTGCGCAGCATCCAGGACTGGTATCTGCGCTACGAGCTCACGTCGGTGCCGGGCGTCTCCGAGGTCGCCAGCATCGGCGGCTTTGTCAAGCAGTACCAGGTCGAGGTCGATCCCAACCGGCTGTTGGCCTATGGTCTGTCCATCCAGCAGGTCAGGCGCGCCATCCAGCGCTCCAATGACGACGTGGGGGGCAAGCTGGTCGAGATGGGCGAGACAGAGTTCATGGTGCGCAGCCTGGGCTACATTCGCTCACGGGAGGATTTGGAGCAGGTCGTCGTGGCCGTAGACAGCATGGGCACGCCGGTGCTGATGAAAAACATCGCCGCCATTCAGCAAGGCCCCGAGCTGCGGCGGGGCATCCTGGAATGGAACGGCACCGGCGAAGCCGTCGGCGGTATTGTGGTGATGCGCTACGGCGAGAATGCCCTCGAGGTCATCCGCAACGTCAAGGCAAAGCTGCGTTCGCTGCAGAAGGGCCTGCCTGAAGGTGTGGAGATCATCGAGGGCTACGACCGCTCCAATCTCATCAAGCGGGCCATCCACACCCTGCAGACCAAGCTGATCGAAGAAATGCTCGTCGTCGCGGCGGTCTGCGTGATCTTCCTGCTGCACGTCCGCTCGGCCCTGGTGGCGATCGTCACCCTGCCGGTGGGCATTCTCATGTCCTTCCTGCTCATGTACCCCCTGGGCATCAACGCCAACGTCATGAGCCTCGGCGGCGTTGCCATTGCCATCGGCGTCATGGTGGACGCCTCGGTGGTGATGGTGGAGAACGCCCACAAGCACCTGGAACGATACCGGGACACGAAAAGCCATGCAGCGATCATGCTCGACGCGGCCAGAGGGGTCGGTCCGGCCCTGTTCTACAGCCTGCTGATCATCACCGTGTCATTCCTACCGGTGTTCAGCTTGCAGGAACAATCCGGTCGCTTGTTCAAACCGCTGGCGTACACCAAGACCTTCGCCATGGCCGCCTCGGCGCTCCTGGCCATTACCATCGTGCCGGTGCTGATGACGTTCTTCATTCGAGAACACGCTCTCAGCCCGTTCCTGCCGCGGCGCCAACGCCGATGGACGTGGCTGGCTGCCTTGGCCGGCCCGCCGTTGCTGGTCATCATCGCGGGGGCCGCAGGAATGGAATTGCCGGAATGGAGCCTGGTCGCCGGGCTGCTGCTGTCCGGCGTCGCCTTCATCTGCCTGGCGCCTCAGCGCATCATTTCGGAGGCGCGCAACCCGCTCAGTCGCTTTTTCATCCGCGTGTATCACCCGTTCATCCGGCTGGTGCTGCGATGGCGCAAAACCACGCTGCTCCTCGCCGTCATCGTGCTCGCCGTGACCATCTATCCGCTCAGCCGACTGGGCAGCGAGTTCATGCCGCCGCTCAACGAGGGCGATTTTCTCTACATGCCGACGACCCTGCCGGGCATTTCGATCACCAAGGCCAAGGAGTTGCTGCAGCAAACGGACAAGATTATCCAGCGCTTCCCGGAAGTCCTGACGACCCTGGGTAAGATCGGCCGGGCCGAAACGGCCACGGACCCGGCGCCACTGTCCATGATCGAGACGACGATTACCCTGCGGCCCAAAGTGGAGTACGAACTCATGCCCGTCGAGCGGTTTTTTTCGGACTGGCCGGGCTGGCTCAAGAAACCCCTCACCTGGCTGTGGCCGGAAGTGAAACGCGGCGGCATCGCACACGAGTGGCGCAAGAAACACTTGGTGCGCTTTTTCTCAGGCTGGCCCGGCTGGCTGAAGGCGCCGCTCACCTGGCTGTGGCCCGAGGAGCGGTACTTGACCATGCAGGAACTGGCGGATGACCTGGACCGCGCCGTCCGGTTCCCGGGCCTCACAAACGCCTGGACCATGCCCATCAAAACCCGCATCGACATGCTCTCGACCGGTATCAAAACCCCTGTCGGCATCAAGCTCATGGGTCCCGACCTGAACACGCTCTCCGACCTGGGCGCGCGGATTGAGGCGGTGGTACGGGACATCCCCGGCACTCTGTCCGTGTATGCCGAGCGTGTCACCGGCGGCAATTACCTGGACTTCACCATCGACCGCACCCAGATCGCCCGTTACGGCCTGACGGTTGGGGACGTGCAGGACGTGATCATGACGGCGATCGGCGGCATGAACGTCACCTTCACCGTCGAGGGGCTGGAGCGCTACCCGGTCAATCTGCGCTACAGCCGGGAACTGCGCGACGACATCGACCGGCTCAAGCGCGTGCTGGTGCCGACGCAAACCGGCGCGCAGGTGCCGCTGGTCCAGCTCGCCGACTTCGCCATCCGCAAGGGGGCAGCCAGTATCAAGAGCGAGAACTCGCGCCAGACAGCGTGGATCTACGTCGATCTAAAGGGCGTCGATGTCGGCTCGTACGTGCGCCAAGCAATGGCCATCGTTGATCGTGGCGTAGAATTACCGCAGGGCTATTCCATCGTTTGGTCGGGACAGTTCGAATACATGGAGAAAGCTCGCCGCACCTTGCGCGTGATCGTTCCAGCCACCCTGGTGCTGATCTTCATCCTCCTCTACCTGCACTTTCACAGCGTCACGGAGGCCATGATCGTCATGGCCAGCCTTCCCTTCGCCTTGGTCGGCGGCGTCTGGCTTCTCTATGTTCTGGATTACCATTTGTCAGTGGCAGTCGTGGTGGGATTTATTGCCCTGGCAGGTCTGGCGGCGGAAACCGGCGTGGTGATGCTGGTCTATCTTGACGAATCGTACCAGCGCCGCCAAACCGAGGGCCGGATGAGTTCCCCCGCCGACTTGCAGGACGCGATCATTGAGGGGGCCGTGGAGCGCGTGCGTCCGAAACTCATGACCGTGGCGACGACCCTCCTCGGGCTGCTGCCGGTGATGTGGGGAACTGAATCCGGTTCCGAGGTGATGAAGCGCATCGCCGCCCCCATGGTCGGTGGCCTCGTGTCGTCAACTATCCTCACGCTGGTCATCATCCCCGTGGCTTATGATATCTGGAGACGTCTGGTACTTTACAGGCGCGCACGACGACGGGTTCGTGCTCTGGCCCCCGATGGGCCGTAACGTCAGGAAAAAAGGAGAACGCAATGTACGCCATTTTCACCACGATGCTCATCGCCTTGGTCTCGTTGTCGCTAGGCGGTGTCCTGGCCTCGGCCGATCAGCACCACGACATGGAGCAGGTGGATCATTCCGGCCACCGCGGCCTGAACATTCACAACTCGAACGTGACCAGCTTCAGCCTCGCCTATCATCTGATCGACATGCGGGAAAAGATGAAGGACATGGAAAACATGCCGGAGACGCAGGCAACGCATCACATGATGGTTTACGTGACCGGGCCCGACGGCGCGGTTCTTGGCCAGGCAAAGGTGGGTTACCTGGTCGTCGGGCCCGACGGCAACAAACAGAAGCTGATGGCTATGGGCATGAAGGACGGCTTCGGTGCCGACGTCGATTTCAAGGCTCCGGGCGCCTATACCGTCAGAACCAAAGTTGTCTTCAACGGCTCGACGCTGCTGGACGAGTTCACGTACGTGGTGCAATAACCCGGCAGAAAAGACGCCCTTTCCGCGTTCTCACTCGAAGCCTTCGTGAAACGCCCCGCACACGTAAGCAAGGACATCCCAGATCTGGTCATTGCTGAGCAGGGTCTTGAACGCCGGCATGAGCGATCCGGCCGATTTGAAGGGCTCCACCGTGCCCCCCTCGCTGACCCGCCAGTACAGATAGGCGTCGCCGTCGCCGGGGTGCAAGTGAAAGTGGTGGTTGAGGTCGGCGGGCGGATGCGGCAGGGTCTTGGCAAGGGCCGTCGTGCCGAGGCCGTCGGCACCGTGGCATGCGGTGCAGTGGGCGTCGTACAGTGTCTTGCCGCGGACGATGGCGCCCTCGTCGCCCCAGTGGTGACTGATCTTGTTGGCGTACGCCTCGGGCGGGGTTGGCCAGTTCTGGTGTTTGTGGGTGTCCTGTTGGCTTTGGTGCTCGTGATGGTGGTCGTGTTCCCCCGCCGGCACGACGGCCGACGTGGCAACCGACAACAGGACGGCAAGGCACAATCCGAAAATAAATCGCTGCATGAAGTGCTCCCTATCTCTTTTCCAATGGTAACTGCCGGTGCGGATCGCCGGCGATGTAAGCCCGCAGACGCGGCAGCACTGTCCGCCGCGCCCGTACGCATTCCTCGACGTGCGGAAAACCGGACAGGATAAATTCGTCCACCCCCAGCTTCCAGTATTCATAGAGTTCCGCAGCCGCCTGCTGCGGCGTGCCGACGATGGCCGTGCCGCAGTTAACCCGTACGGTGGCCAGGCCATTCCACAGATGCCTTCCGAGCCGGTGCCGGTCCGCAGCCGCGCCCGGCGCCAGCTGCCCGTCAACCGCAACTACCTGCCGCTGCCGTAGCACCTCGGGGTCGGCGTCGGCAATCAGGCGATGCGCCGCGTCCCATGCTTCGTCCGCGTCCTCGCGCACCACCAAGTGGGTGCGCAGGCCGAACGTCGGCACGCGCCCGCACGCCTCATAGGCCGCCCGCACCCGCACAATACGCGCCGAGATCTGTTCCAGCGGTTCGATCCACAGCAGGTACACGTCCGCCTCGCGCGCCGCCAAGGCTTCGGCACGCGGCGACGCGCCGCCTTGGTAGAAACGCGGCGTTCCGTATGGGGTCGGCGCGCAGCGCGCCCCGCGCAGCGTCAGATGCCGGCCAGCAAAATCGGTCACTTCCCCCGTCCACAGCGCCCGGCAGGCGCGCATCAGTTCCCCGGCCTGCTCATAACGCCCGGCGTGATCGCTGTCGACCCCGAGCCGCTCGAAATCGTGCCGGATGCCGCCAGGCACGATATTGACGTCCACCCTGCCACGGCTGATCTGATCCAGCGTCGCCACCATCTTGGCGAGAAGCCCGGCGGCGATGAAGCCGGGCCGCACGGCAATCAGGAATCGGATGCGTGTCGTCAGCGTCGCCAAGGCCGTCGCCGTCGTCCACGTCTCCATCAGCGGCGCGCCTTCGTCGAACAACCCGTTGACGAACCGCGTCGGGATCAGCAGCCCGTGAAAGTCTTGCTCTTCCGCGGTCTGCACCACCCGCGTCAGATAGTCGAAATCCGGCGGTTGCTTGGCCTTCTCCGTGCCGAGCCGGGTGCCGTCGCCGTCGATGGGAATGAACCAGTGGAACAGCGGTTGGGGACGCGCCGCCGTCATGCCTGCATCTCCTCTCCAGGCACCCCGCTGTCGCGCGGCGCCGTTTTGACTTGGCCTATAGATTTCATTATAGTGCAACCCCTTGTGGGTCCTGTGTCAAGACAACGGCAGGGGCATGCGGCGCTTCGGTTTCCCTCGCCCCTTGCAAGCGGGTCGGCGCCCCAATGAGAGCGCGGCCCGGAGACGTGCAATCGCATGAGGAGAAGCACGATGACGGCTTCTGACGTTTATTACATGGACGCGCGCAGCGAGTCGCCCCAGACCGGTCTGGTGGCCAAGATGCTGACCGTTTTCGAGGAAGCGGGGCTTGACGCGATGATCAAGCCGGGCGACCTCGTGGCCATCAAACTTCACTGCGGCGAGTGGAACAACACCGCGTACCTGCGGCCCGTCTACCCGCGCGCCCTGGCGGACCGTATCAAGGAGCTCGGCGGACGGCCCTTCGTGTGCGACACCACCACCCTCACCTACTCCCCCTACGCCTCGCGGGCAACCGAGCTCGACCTCATGATGACCGCCGAGCGCAACGGCTTCAGTTCCGCGGTGCTGGGCTGCCCGTTCATTTGCGCCGACGGCTTCATCGGCACCGGCGATTACCGCGTCGACGTGCCGACCGGCTACCTGTTGAAAGAAGCCTACATCGCGCAGGCGATTGCCGCTGCCGACGTACTGATCTGCCTCACTCACTTCAAGGGCCATCCGATGGGCGTCATCGGCGGCGCCATCAAGAACCTCGGCATCGGCTGCCAGTCCAAGCGCGGCAAGCACAACGTGCACCTCGGCGGCCACCCCAAGTACAGTGTCGCCAACTCCGCCATCTGGCACCCGGAGAACTTCAAAGGCAAGGCCAACACGCCGGACTGGAATATCCTCGAAGAGTGCTGCCCCTACCATCTGTTCAAGGTCGAAGAGGACACGATTGAATGGGACCGCGCCGCCTGCACCAGCTGCCTGGGTTGCCTCGGCATCATGGCGCCGCGCGGCCTGTTCGAGTTCCCGGAAGAGACGTTTGCCGCCACCGACGCCTCTATCGCCGACGGCGCCCTGGGCGCGGTGCTGGCGGTGGGCCGCGAGAAGTGCGGCTTCATCAACTTGGCCATCGATATCTCGCCGCGCTGCGACTGCGTGAACTTCGCCGACATGCCGGTGGTACCGAACCTCGGCGTGTTTGCCAGCACCGACCCGGTGGCCATCGACATGGCCTGCCTGGACAAGGTGCGCGAGTCGCACGGCATGCCGGGATCGATTGCGGAGGATTTCGATTTGCTGGAAGCCGGTGAGAAAAAATTCGAGACGGTCTCGGCCACGGTACACGGCCTCAGCGAGGAAGCCCAGATCAATACGGGCACGCTGAACGGCCTCGGCAGCCGCGATTACAACCTCATCGAGGCGGAACCGCAACCGGCCAGTCGTCACCTGTTCGCGCTGGATACGCGCCCGAGCGGGGTACGCTTCGGTGCCAAGTTCATGAAGTTCTCGCCCTTCCCGTACGATCGCTATGACGGCCAGGGCTTCCTGCGCGAGCAGGAAGTGGACACGGAGTTCGTGAAGACTTGGCATGGTAACGGCAACGGCGGCGTGCCGGGCGCCTCGGGTGCCGTCGAAGAGGCGGCCACGGGCGATTAAACATCCTGCGGGCGCGGCGTGCGGAACGCTCCCCAACCCGGGGTCGCACGCCGCGCCCCATTTGGTAGTTCTCACTTCAAATTCTCCCCCTCACCGGGACGGGGTGCCAATTTCTCCCTCATGGGGAGCCTAGGACGCAACACGGTCCCCCCCTTGAGGGAGAGGGTTAGGGTGGGGGAAGTTTTGTCAGCCTACAATTTCAGGAGGTCAACATGGCAGCAGTAACGAAGGGTTTGGAGAACCTGCAACAAGCCATCAGCACGTGCGAGGAGTTGGACGCCAGCTTGGCCGACGCCACGGATGCCGAAGCGGTGAAGGCGAAGGGCGTGGTGCAGGAAACGCTGACAGCATTTCACGACGTCAGCGACAAATTTTTCCTCAAGACCATGATGAGCGTACCGCCTACCAAGGCTTGCCGGGTGGAGGCCGCGGCGGTGGCGTCCGTGGTGTCCGAGCAGAAGTGGGACAACCTGCAGGACGCCCTGGAGAAGCTGCAAAAGGCCACCAAGACGCTGGTGACCAAGGCCAAGATGGACGGGACGACGATTACATGAGCGGTCCGATCCTGATCACCGGAGGTGCCGGCAGCGTGGGCCGTAGCCTGGTGGCCTGTTGCCGCGCCGACGGCTATACGGTGCGTGTCTTCGACCTGCCCGTATGCGACTTTACGGGCCTTGAAGGCGAAACGGGCATTGAGGTCGTCAAGGGCGACATCACGCAGCCGGCCCACATCGAAGCCGCCGTTCAGGGCGCAGGCGGCGTGCTACATCTGGCGGCGCTGCTGCCGCCGGCCAGCGAGGCGGACCGGTCGCGGACCTTTGCCGTCAACGTCGACGGCACTGCCACCGTCATCAATGCCATGCAGGCCGCCGCCAGCGAAGCCGTGCTGGTGTTCAGCTCGTCGGTGAGCACGTATGGCGACACCACCGCCGAAGCCCCGCCACTGGGGGTTGAGCATCCCCAAACGGCCCTGGATCTTTACGCCGAAAGCAAAATTGCCAGCGAACGGCTCGTGCGGGAATCCTCCCTGCCCGCGGTGGTGCTACGCATTGCCGGCATCGCCGTGCCGGTGCTGCAGGAACCCCCCGAGGTGTGGCCGTTCACCGCCGATCAGCGCCTGGAAATGGTGCAGCGCGACGACGTGGTGACTGCACTGTACAAGGCCCTGACCACTCCGGCGGCGCGCGGCAAAACCCTGAACATCGCCGGCGGGCCGACTTGGCAGACGACCGGGCGCCAGTACGTCGCCGATCTGTACGACATCATCGGCGTGCCGCTCGACATGGCGGCGTTTCGGAGTCAGGACGAAGCCGGCTGGGTGGACTGGTACGACACTGAGTTGTCGCAGCAACTGCTCGGTTATCAGGACCACTCGTACTCGACTTACCTCGACACCCTGCGTTCGGAAGTCGCCCGCTTGCTGGAAGACGACTGTTAGAGCGCTTGAGAAGAGGCACGTCAGATGGCGATATTGCCACCCCCCTCCGCCCCGTCTGTTGCGGCTGACCCCGCAACCATATCCACCTTGGAAACCATCTCACAGCGCGTCCTGTGGCTGTCGACGTACATGATCCACTACGCCAACAAGATTCGCCCGAACCCGGACGGCCTCAAGGTCGGCGGGCACCAGGCGAGCTGCGCCTCGGCGGTCAACCTGATGACGGCGCTGTATTTCGGGATACTACGTCCCGAGGACCACGTGGCGGTGAAGCCGCATGCCGCGCCGGTGCTGCACGCCATTCAGTATCTGCTCGGCAACCTGCCGCGCCGCATGCTGACCACCCTGCGCGATTTCGGCGGCCTGCAAGCCTATCCCAGCCGCACCAAGGACCCGGACGGCGTGACCATTTCCACCGGCTCGGTCGGCTTGGGTGCCGCGGCGACGGTTTTCGGCGCCCTGACGCAGCGTTACGTGCGCGATCATTTCGGCAAAACCGGCGGCCAGGGGCGCTACATTGCCCTGGTCGGCGACGCCGAGATCGACGAGGGCAACATCCCGGAAGCCATCGGCGAGGCCAGCGCCTACGGCCTGAACGACCTGTGGTGGATCATCGACATCAACCGGCAGAGCCTGGACCACATCGCCCCGGAGGGCCAGGTAACCCAGATCGGACGGCTGTTCGAGGCCAAGGGCTGGGAGGTGTTGTGGCTCAAGTATGGCAGCCAGCAACAGGCGTTTTTCGAGCGGCCGGGCGGTGACGGCTTGCGGCGCTGGATCGACTCGTGCAGCAACGCCGAGTACCAGACGCTGCTGAACGCCGACGGCTCGGAAATCCGCCGCGCCGTGGTTGAGTGGGGCCAGTTGGTCGGTGCCGACATGCGTAGCGTTCTCGCCGACGTGCCCGACGCCACCCTCAAGGACCTGCTGATGAACCTCGGCGGGCACGACATCCCGCAGATTCTCAGGACGTTCACCGCAGCAGAGGCCATCCCCGACCGGCCGGTGGTCATCATGGCCTACACCATCAAGGGCTGGGGGCTGCCGATCGCCGGGCACATCGACAACCACGCCGCCCAGTTGACGTCGGCGCACATCGCCGCCCTGCAGCAACAGCACGGCATCGCAGAGGGCCACGAGTGGGACGGCTACGAGGAGCCGCACCCGATCGCCGGCTGGATCAAACAGCGGCAGATTTTCGGACGCAATGGCACAGAGCATGCGCCGACACCCCCGCGCACGCCGCCGATTCCCGACACCCTGGACATCGCCTTTCCCGAGCGCGCCGCCACGCAGGGGGCGTTCGGCCATATCCTGGTGGCGCTGAACGAATACGAGGAGGTGGCGGCGCGGCTCGTCACCACCTCGCCCGACGTGGCGGTATCGACGAACCTCGCCAATTGGATCAACAAGCGCGGTATCTACGCACCCGCCGAGAAGCCCAACTACTGGGCCAAGTACGACATTACCAGCCTGCTGCGCTGGCAGGAAACTGCTTCCGGGCAGCACATCGAGCTCGGCATCGCGGAGAACAATTTCTACCTGGCCCTGACCATGCTGGGCTTGTCCCACGAATTCAATGGCGAGTTGTTATTGCCCGTCGGCACCGTGTACGACCCGTTCGTGGCGCGCGGCCTCGACGCCCTGACCTACGCGACCTACGTGGGGGCGAAATTCCTCTTTGCGGGTACCCCGTCGGGGCTGAGCCTGAACCGCGAAGGCGGCGCGCACCAGTCGATCTACACGCCGCTGGTAGGCATGGGCATGCCGGGTCTGATCTACTATGAGCCGGCCTACGCCGCCGAGTTGGAGTGCATGATGTGCTGGGGGCTGCGGCAATTGGCGGACCGCGACAATGGCCAGAGCCTGTATCTGCGGCTGTCGACCCGGCCCATTACCCAGGCGGTGCGTAGTTCCACGCCGGAGTGGCGGCGGCAAGTCTTGGCCGGCGGTTACTGGCTGCGCGATTACCGCCAGGAGCGCGACTACACCGAGCGCCCGCGCGTACACCTGTTCGCGTCCGGCGTCATGTTGGAGGAGGCGTTGCAGGCCAGCGATCTGGCTTGCGAGGACGGCATTTACGTCAACGTCATCAACGTCACCAGCGCCGACCGCTTGTTTCGCGACCACTTCGAGGGAGCCGGCTCTTCCTACCTCGACGAGTTGCTTCCCACCGCCGATCGCCAAACCCCGGCGATCACCCTGCTCGACGGACACCCTCTGACGCTCGCTTGGCTCGGCACCGTCTTCAACGCGTCGCTCAAACCCCTGGGCGTGGTGCAATTCGGCCAGACCGGCTCGGTGCAGGAACTGTATCACCAGCACCGCATCGATACGGACGCTATACTCACCGCCATCGTTCAGATATTATTCGGCTAATAATTGGCAAGCGAACGCCTAGGCGCTACCCGCAACCGTGCATGAGCCTTTCCCAGTGTAGGTAGCTGCAGCCTCCTTTTGGCAAAGGCGAGACAAATTTCTCTGATCATCCCGAGGTGTCTGTCGCCGTCTGCGGGATGAGTTCCCCGGCACAAGATGACGTACCCAGGTGCCATGACGGACGTAGAACGCGTCCGTCAGCACCCCGGCAATGCCAAGGCCGTGCACAATTGTCGGGCAGCCGCGCACGGATCGGACGCCGCCAGAACGGCGCGGACCATGGCGACGCCGTGCGCGCCGGTTTGCCGCACCTGCGGTAGACTGGCGGGCGTGATGCCGCCGATACCCAGCACGGGTATCGGAATCTCGCGTACCACTGCGGCCAGTTGCGGCAGGCCTTGCGGCGGGCCGTAGGCGAGTTTGGAGGGGGTTGCGAAGATGGGGCCGAACACCACAAAGTCGGCGCCATCTTCCGCGGCTTGGCGCGCCGCGTCGAGACTGTGGGTGGAAACGCCGAGGAGCTTGTCGGATCCCAGCACATGACGGGCGGATCGGGTGGGCAGGGAATGGCCGGCAAGGTGAACGCCGGCAGCGTCCAGAGCCAGGGCGACATCGAGGCGGTCGTTGATCAGCAGCGGCACCCGGTGGGGACTCAATACTTCTAGTAGGCGTGCGCCCAGGTCGTAGAGTTCGCGGGCGCTGAGGTCTTTCTCCCGTAACTGCACGGCCAAGCTCGCGGCCGCTCGCTCCGTTCGCTGTAGCCCGCCGCGCGCCGCGGCGGCGATCACCTCCGTCAGCGGACGCCCGGCGGTTTGCTGCCGATCGGTCACCACGTAGAGGCGAAAGCCGCAATCATTCCCCCTCCCTCTGGGAGGGATCAGGGGAGAGCGTGGCGTTTTAGGTGCCAATGATGCCCTCCAGAGGACTGCTGGCGGTGGCGTAGAGCTTGCGCTCGATGCGTCCGGCCTTGTACGCCAGACGGCCGGCATCCACGGCCATACGCATGGCGTTCGCCATGGCCAGTGGGTCCTTGGCGCCGGCGATGCCGGTATTCATCAACACGCCGTCGACGCCGAGTTCCATGGCCACAGTGGCGTCGGAGGCCGTGCCGACGCCCGCGTCGACGATCACCGGCACCTGCACCGCCTCCATGATCAGCCGGATGGTGTAGGGGTTGCAAATGCCTAGGCCGGAGCCGATCGGCGCGCCGAGCGGCATGACGACCGCGGCGCCGGCGTCCTCAAGCTTCTTGGCCATCACCGGGTCGTCGTTGGTGTATGGCATGACGATGAAACCCTCCTTGGCCAGCACGCGCGTAGCTTCCAGCAAATCCACCACGTCTGGAAAGAGGGTCTTCTGGTCGCCGATCACTTCCAGCTTGATAAAGTCCGACAACCCCGCCTCACGCGTCAGCCGGGCGGTGAGAATGGCGGACTCGGCGTCGTAGCACCCGGCGGTGTTGGGCAAAATGGTGAAGCGGTCTCGGTCGATGTGATCCAGCAGCGTTTCCTTGCTGTCGGGGAGTTCCATGCGCCGCAGCGCCACGGTCACCATGTCCGCCCCGGAAGCCTCATGGCACTTCTGCATCAGTTCCATGGTGGCATATTTGCCGGTGCCGACGATGAGCCGCGAACCGAACGTTTTGCCGCCTATTTCCAGTAAATCGTCCTGTTGCATAGTCCCTGTCTCCTATCCGCCGCCGACAGCCTGCACGATCTCGACACGGTCGCCCGCCTGCAAGACGGTGTCCGCATGGGCCTGTCGCGGCACGACCGTCATGTTCACGGCCACGGCGATTCCTTGCCGCTCGGCCACGCCGAGAGATTCGAGCAAACTGCGCACGGTACTTGCCTCTGGAATGGTGCGCTTGTCGCCGTTTACGAGTATGTCGATCATCATGCTTGGCCTGTACAAACAAAAAAAGCCGCCACGCCAGGGCGTGCGGCTTCAGCTTCCGTAAAGGGTCCATTCTCGGCGCATCCGGCCTGGGGGCCGTCGATACGTGAATGGCGCTTCCCTACGCTGGCATTATCCAGGTCAGGTTCTGAGGGTTGCTACCAGAGACACGAACCGTTCCGGTAGCTCTCAGCGTCTCACACCCCTAGCGAATGGCCATGACCTTAACAGAGTCAATCGGTCATTGCAAGGCTCGGCATATCTTGGTAGTGGCTCGTTTTGAAATTCTCAGTCTCGCTTTTTGCAGGTCGCCGGCCGATTGGGTTTCGGCGTGGCGGCTTCCACCACGTCCACAATATCTTCGATCTCCCACAGACGGCGCGTGACACCAGCTTTCCATTCTTGTGAATACGGCAGATGTTGTCGTACATGAAGTGCAGGGCGACAGAGGGCGCCAAGTATTCCAGGCGTTTGCTGAAAGCGTTGGTCAGCCTGGGTGAATCGCCGCATGCTCATCCGCATCGTGAGATAGGTAATCACGACATGTGCAAGGCGATCTGCTTGCAACGTCGGGGTACTCAACGCCTTACGGCATCTGATAGGTAATCACCCGCCATTCTCTAAACAGCTGTTTTTCCATATTTCTTCTGCTTGAAGTTGACTATTCATCATTCCCCTGAGTCGCCTTTCGCGCGGGTTCGTGTTAGCATTCCCCGTAAACTAGGGCTGCCTAGTTGCAGATGGTGCTGATCGCGCGAGCAGCAGCCGCCACGGCGTCCACCCCTACGCGCGCAGCGCCTGTGGTGTGGCGGCGCCGCAGGCTCACCCCTCCCCCGCAGTCCTGCGATACACACGTTGGCCTATCCTTTGTTCCAGCACGTATGCGTCCCTTGACTGAAACGCAGTGGTCCCGCTCCAGGTGTGCGCGTCGCGCTCGAAGGCGACGAACAGGGGACTATCCTCGCCCTCGATCTCGAACCGGGCGAGGTAGCGACGGCGCAGGCTCACCTTGCGCTCCTTGCCCGCCCTGCCCCATACGAGCCATATCTCGTCAGGCTCCTGGATGGCCCGCGCCAGCAGGCGCACGTGACGCTCCCGCCCGCCCTTCATCACCTTGTATTGCCCCCCGGCGCTGCGGAATAGTGCCTCGGATATCTCCACGCGCCCGCCCGCCACGTCAGTAAACAGTAATGACTTGCTCCGTCTGGCGCCGAACGCTTCCAGAAACGCATTGACGTAGTCGGCCTCATCCTGTCCTGCGGCCATCAGCGCGTCGGGCCGCTGGCCTGGGCGCGGGCAACGTGTCCGTAGCGCGGGGCTGGTCCGGGAATGGCCGGAACAGGCGCGCGCCTGCCTCTGTGGGCGTGAGGGCCTCTCTCAGGGCAGCGCGTCCGGGCGTGTAATCAAACCCCGGGTCGATGCCCCTCGCCGGTGCGCTTGTCCATCCACCCATATTCAGGTGCAGCGGGCGTGGGTTTGTGGAGCTAGCGGTGGCCCATTCGACGATCAGCTTGTCGCGCTCGGCCAGCACGTTATGGCGTACTTGGCTGATTCCCAAGCCGTGTTGGTGACGTGCGAATGGTCTCGTTCCAAGACGCCCGGTTGGCACTGCCCGAACCTGCGCCTGACCCTGGCAACACAGAGAGCGCCTGTCGTATCAATGCGCTATATTGATGATTCAATCATGGTATTGGCATGACTCGAACGATTTGACAGGGGGAGTCTTTACAAATGTTGTACCGCCACTTGACGGAAGCGTTGCGAGCCGCCGCTGCGGTCAATCCCGTCGTGACGCTTACCGGTCCCCGGCAGTCGGGAAAAACGACGCTGGTCCGGGCCCTCTTCACCGAGCACGGCTATCTCTCGCTGGAAGCGCCGGATCTGCGCGCGCGGGCGATCGAGGATCCACGGGGCTTCCTGCGACAGGGAGACCGGCTGATTCTCGACGAGATCCAGCGGGTTCCCGAGTTGCTCTCCTACATCCAGATTTTCGTCGATGAACACAACTGCCCCGGACGCTTCATCCTGACCGGCTCGCAGAACCTTCTGCTGATGGAGTCGGTGTCCCAGACTCTCGCCGGTCGCACGGCACTTCTCCGGCTGTATCCGTTATCGCTGCCGGAGTTGCGTGAAAGCCCGCCAATCGATCCGCTCACCTTCGATCGTCCCGGCGAAAAATCGGCCGGGCCGATAAGCGGGAACCGTCCACTGCCCGGTGGCCTTTGGGAAACGCTCCTCGACGGCTTCTATCCGCCGGTCCACGATCGTGGCGTACCGGCCGGGGAATGGCTTGGCGACTACTTTCGCACCTATGTCGAACGGGATCTCCGCGAAGTCATGCAGGTATCCGATCTGCGGAGCTTCGAACGGTTCGTACGGCTTGCCGCGGCGCACACGGCCCAGGAACTCAACCTCTCCGCACTCGCGGGTGACGTGGGGATTACCCAGCAGACCGCAAAACGTTGGCTCACGGCGCTCGAAATCAGCTTTCTGGCCCTGACCCTCCCGCCCCATCCCGCCACCTACCGCAAGCGTCTTCGCCGGCGCCCGCGCCTGCACTTCCTGGATACCGGACTGATCTGCTACCTGCTCGACATTCGAGACGCCGGAACGTTGCAGCGCCACCCGCTGCGCGGCGCTATCTTCGAGTCGTTCGTCGTCTCGGAACTGGTCAAAAGCTTTGCCGGGCAGCGGCGCGACCCGCCCTTGTACCACTGGCGAGACACGAGCGGGCACGAGATCGACATCCTGATCGACACGGGTGAGCGGATCATCCCGGTGGAAGTCAAGTCCGGCCAGACCGTCGCCGCCGACGCCGTCAACACCCTCGCCTGGTGGACGGCAATTCCCTCCAATCCGAACCAAGGCGGAGTTCTGGTTCACGGCGGGACCGAGAGTTTCAATTTCAAGGGCTTCCAGGTTCTGCCGTGGTTTCTGCGTTGAACACAACCGTTTCCTCCCGGCTCCGTTATATTCGCTCGACAGCAGTAAAAAGCCCGAGTCCGAAATGACTTCCGTACCCGAGGGCGACAGGGCCTTCGACCGGCCTCGGAAATACGATTTGCAGGAAAGCGCCGGACGTGTCGTGCTGCTCCTCGTGACCGCGCGAACGGAAGCGATGAAAGTGGATCGCGCGGCGAAGGGAGCCACCCGTTGCGACTTCTTGCAGAGCAGTGACGGCGACCTCGGGGCTGTTGAATCCGAAATGCCTGTCCAGTCCGCGATTCTTGACGAGGCGGCGCACCTCGCCAGGATAGCCCGCAGCCTTCAGATGTCCCGCCGCCATGAATGGCGTCACGCTCCGCCACACCGCCGACGTGCCAAGAATACGTGCGCTCTCGGCAAAGTCGGCGGGCCTACCGAAGCCTTCGAGCGCGAGCCGCCACTCCGGCGTACTCGCGTCACTGGCGGCGATGGCCTCCACACGTTGTTTCGGCGCAACCCAAAGGCGCGTAATGCGGTCGAGTCTGGCGCAGATGTTGTCGTCCATGCCGTCCGCGACGAATACGGAGACGTGGTCGATCAAGCCGTCCGAATCCGCGTCCTCCGGCAACCAGAAAGCATGGGCATGCGAAGGATGCTTGAGCGGTGTGCCGTCCGGGCCGCGACCTGAAATCTGCCACGGGGCTTTCGGGAACTTGCGGCCTGTCGCCTCGTCGTGTCGCCAGCCGAACTGCGAAAGCGCGGCAAGACGCATCAGTTCTCCGATCCGGATCGTGTCTTCGACGCGGGGACGAGGACGGCCGGCGAGGACAAAGCGGGCAACCGTCGGCAGATTCTGCGATGGCGCCCGACCCGCGTCGGCGGTAAAAGACCGGCGGGGTACGACACCAGGGGCGACATCCGGCTCGCGGGCCGCGGGTGGGCGAGGCCAACCTCGATCCTGATAATCCGCCGTGTCGAGCATGAGCGCATCGACGAAGCGGGCGGGCAACGTGTCCATCCTGCTTCCTTTGCTTCGGAAGACCTTGGCGACCTCGGTCTCGATCTTTTTCGGGGTGGGTGGTCGTCTTGACGCCGCACAAATTCGTTCTTTCGCGTCAGCAATCAAGCGCGCGCTCTGGCGGCATATCTTGAGGGCGAAACGGGTGCGAGGAGGCGTATCGGATCGCCGGAGAACCCCGCTTTCGAAGGGACCGCAATTCGCCTTCCCGTTCCATTCGGACAGAGCCTCGCATTCCGTCCAGCTCTCGGCGCGGCCAAGATAGCCGATCCCGGCCGCGAGGTCGACAGCCAATGCGAAGCGTTCCGCGTCCAATGCCGCCTCCGGCCAAGCCGCGACGATCTCCGATCGCCTCGGTAGCCGGACGAACGCATCGAACGCCAGGGTAGTCTTTTCGCGGCCTTTCTCGATGCTGCCGACCGGCATGTAATGGCGGGTATGTGCATGGATCGCGCCCTTCGGCAAACGGTATACGGGCGGCGTTGCGGCAAGCGCAGCGATGAGGCGCGCGAGGGATTCTTCGGTCCAGTGGTCGCGGTAACCCTTGCGCCAGTACGTTGCGATGAGGGCGCGAAGAAGGCGCCACGGTTCCGGCGGCCAGGCAACGTCGGCTTCGTTGACGTTCCGTCCCCACGGCTAGGTGACGGCGAGAACGCGCATCTCTCCAAAGTGGCCGCTTGATCGCATGGCCTCGATCAGTCCCGGTAGCTCCGTTTCGAGGGCTGCCAGCGGCGGGAGATCGAACGCTTCGGGACGTGTGACCGTGAGGCGCTCCAGTTTCGTGGCTTAGGTTGTGGCTTCAATGAGGCCGCGGCGTAACGCCGCGGAGTACGCAGCGCCCCAAGAACAAGAGAATCCAGCCCAAAGCCGGCTTCAATGAGGCCGCGGCGTAATGCCGCGGAGTACACGGGCAGCACAACGCCGTTCAGCACCCGGAACGAGTTGCTTCAATGAGGCCGCGGCGTAATGCCGCGGAGTACCCGACACGGCCGCCGCCTGGATCCCCCGCAAGCCGACCTGCTTCAATGAGGCCGCGGCGTAATGCCGCGGAGTACGGGAGCAGCACGTCGCGCCGTACCGGGGAAACTGGCCGCTTCAATGAGGCCGCGGCGTAATGCCGCGGAGTACACGTTGTGGACACCTCCGTCCACGACGAAGATCCGGTGCTTCAATGAGGCCGCGGCGTAATGCCGCGGAGTACTGCCTGGCAGCGGTCGCGGAAAAGGCTACTTCGTATAGCTTCAATGAGGCCGCGGCGTAATGCCGCGGAGTACGGAACGAATACCCGGACAGTGCCGGGTTCGTGCCCTTGCTTCAATGAGGCCGCGGCGTAATGCCGCGGAGTACTCGTGGAATGCGGCCAAGTCCATCCGCGCGTAGCCGCCGCTTCAATGAGGCCGCGGCGTAATGCCGCGGAGTACGCAAGAAGCGCGAGGACCAGCCCAATTGCGACCTGTGGCTTCAATGAGGCCGCGGCGTAATGCCGCGGAGTACGAAGCGGGAAGACAACCCCAGTTGCTCCATGTGCGACGCTTCAATGAGGCCGCGGCGTAATGCCGCGGAGTACTCGAGATGGCGGGGAAGTTGTCAGCCAGGTCGACTGGGCTTCAATGAGGCCGCGGCGTAATGCCGCGGAGTACCCGGCCAATCATGAATACCGAAGAAGCTGCTGGAAGGCTTCAATGAGGCCGCGGCGTAATGCCGCGGAGTACGGACTGGGGCACGAGGAGAAAGAAGATGCGCCAGAATGCTTCAATGAGGCCGCGGCGTAATGCCGCGGAGTACAGCCATGGAGGTTTGGGATCGCGAGTGGACGTTGTCCGAGCTTCAATGAGGCCGCGGCGTAATGCCGCGGAGTACCGGCACGTGCGCGGCCACAGCGGCGACCCTGGCAACGGCTTCAATGAGGCCGCGGCGTAATGCCGCGGAGTACCCAGAGCACCACGACGCAGACCCAGGCCACCACGCTGGCTTCAATGAGGCCGCGGCGTAATGCCGCGGAGTACCAGGTGTTTTTCATCTCAAGACGAAGCCCTGGAGGAGTTGGCTTCAATGAGGCCGCGGCGTAATGCCGCGGAGTACGTTCTCCGACGATTCGTCGGCGGACTCCGGCTGGTCCGCTTCAATGAGGCCGCGGCGTAATGCCGCGGAGTACTTGTGAGGACTGCGCCGACGGGTGTGCTCCTCAAGAGGCGCTTCAATGAGGCCGCGGTGTAATGCCGCGGAGTACGGCACAACCTGTACGAGCACGGGCGCTGGATAGACTAGCTTCAATGAGGCCGCGGCGTAATGCCGCGGAGTACTTCGTTTGACCTTTAAGCGCGAACAACGAGACGCGCTGCTTCAATGAGGCCGCGGCGTAATGCCGCGGAGTACGAGGGACGTTGTTTTCGGCTTTTCCTTTGAGGGTAATGCTTCAATGAGGCCGCGGCGTAATGCCGCGGAGTACACGCCGACCTCGTCAACGTCGTCGGCATCCGCTACGAGCTTCAATGAGGCCGCGGCGTAATGCCGCGGAGTACTCGCGAGGATCCGTTTCACGAGTCCGCCTCCTTCCTTTTGCTTCAATGAGGCCGCGGCGTAATGCCGCGGAGTACGCCCATTGGAGCGAGCACCAAATCTCCCACCCGATCGCTTCAATGAGGCCGCGGCGTAATGCCGCGGAGTACGGTTTTGGGTATTTGGATGAGGGGGCTCTCCGGATGAGCTTCAATGAGGCCGCGGCGTAATGCCGCGGAGTACGTCGAGATGTTGCGCAACAACGACGCCGTAGTCGTCGAGCTTCAATGAGGCCGCGGCGTAATGCCGCGGAGTACTGGGCGATCAAGAGCAGCCTAGCCCCGACACCGCTTCCGCTTCAATGAGGCCGCGGCGTAATGCCGCGGAGTACGAAAACGCAGCGCGTTGCGATTTAGGTCCAGTCGAGGCTTCAATGAGGCCGCGGCGTAATGCCGCGGAGTACGCAACGGGCAAGGTTTACCCGACATACGGGCGAACCGCTGCTCTGCTTCAATGAGGCCGCGGCGTAATGCCGCGGAGTACTCAGGGCTTCGGTCCTCCGGTTTTTGAGCTGTTCTTGGGCTTCAATGAGGCCGCGGCGTAATGCCGCGGAGTACAACGTCTCGGAGCAGCGGGTTTCCTTCGTGCACATGGCTTCAATGAGGCCGCGGCGTAATGCCGCGGAGTACTCAGACCGAGGATGCTGTTTCGGCTATTTCTGGTATGGCTTCAATGAGGCCGCGGCGTAATGCCGCGGAGTACTGAAATGGCAAGCAAGAGTCGTGAGTGGAAGGGCAGGCTTCAATGAGGCCGCGGCGTAATGCCGCGGAGTACGTTCCTGGGCAAAGCGTCAACCTGAAGGCCCGTCAATCGAGGCTTCAATGAGGCCGCGGCGTAATGCCGCGGAGTACGCCACCCGTAATGAGTTGGTCACGATGTTCAAGAGGCTTCAATGAGGCCGCGGCGTAATGCCGCGGAGTACCAGCCAAGGCTCGAACCAGCCCGCCAGCCAAATAAGGCTTCAATGAGGCCGCGGCGTAATGCCGCGGAGTACTCGGGGCCGGAGGAGAGAATCGGTCATGGACACCATCTGCTTCAATGAGGCCGCGGCGTAATGCCGCGGAGTACGTGCGGCTCGCCGCGGTCGGCACGGCGCAGGCTGCGGGCTTCAATGAGGCCGCGGCGTAATGCCGCGGAGTACGGGCGATGCGGGAAAAACGCTACGAGCGCTACGAGAGCTTCAATGAGGCCGCGGCGTAATGCCGCGGAGTACCAGTCCTGAAACGGCTGAAATATCTGGGGATAGAGTGTGCTTCAATGAGGCCGCGGCGTAATGCCGCGGAGTACTACCCGGACGCGGTCTTTTGTCGGCCCGCCCCGGAAGCTTCAATGAGGCCGCGGCGTAATGCCGCGGAGTACCCAGGTTTGAGGACGTTCTGTTTTACGTCACGTGGCTGCTTCAATGAGGCCGCGGCGTAATGCCGCGGAGTACGGAATACCCTGGCTCGAGGTTGGTTCCGCAAGGGCCGCTTCAATGAGGCCGCGGCGTAATGCCGCGGAGTACATGTGGCCTTCTAGCCGGTTTACCCCCGCGTGTGCGGGGCTTCAATGAGGCCGCGGCGTAATGCCGCGGAGTACAGCCCGCTCACAAGTCCTGGAAACGACGGGGCTATCATACGCGAATGCGAGCGCTGCATTCAAGTGGGTGTCGGACGGCCTGATTTTGAGCATGGAATGGCCTTTCAAGAATCAGTAACATCCATTCAAACAATAACTTGCCGTGTTTCGAGAGCTGCCGCCTGTTTTCGTATCACCGGAGCGCTCGTTGCGCCACGGCGAGCAGGACGTCCTTTCAACGTCCGTTGCTCAGACGATGATCGGCTCGCGTGCGACCACCTCGAATCGTTTGCCCAGACTTTCAACGCGCAGCGACAGCTTGTCCGCAGGACCCAGGTCGAGAATCACGACGTGGTCCTCGCCGTGATGGATGATCATGTCCAGCGCCGCGGCCATCTCCACCCGTTGTCTGGACGTGAGACGGCACTGAAACACGGAGAGTTGCAGCCGCTCGCCATAGCCCTCCATCGTTCGGAAAACGCGACGCCAGCGGCGGCGGCTGGCAATATCGTAGGTGACGATATACAGCCGTTCGTTCATGAACTCTCCCGGTATTCCCTGTAACCTTAGCCAGTCGTGCGCGACCGCGGTGATGCCGGATGACGCTGCGCGAATCCGACCTGCGGTGCGCCGCTCACGCGTTCAGCGCGGCAGGTAGTGCGGGTAGTCCTTGATCTCACCCATCAGAAAGCGGGCGAACAGGCGGCCCTGCACCTCGATCAGACGCCGCATGGTGAGGCGATAGCCGAAGACGGGGTGCGTCGTCTCCTGGGCGAGCCGGCGTTCAAACGCGGCGATGAAACGTTTTCGCCCCGCGGGTTTGAGCGCCGTGCCGGCGCCGCCGTGCAGGAAATCGTCCGGTCTCACCTCGCCGTTGTTGATCGCCTGCAGCACCGTCGAATCGGCAACGATCGGGCGAAACGGCTCCATCAGATCGAGAGCCAGCGCCGGACGGCCGTAGCGGGGCCGGTGGTAGAACCCGAGGTACGGATCGAGACCGATGGCGCTGAGGGTCACGGTAAAGGTCCGCGTCAGCATGGCGTAGGCGAAGGAAAGGAGTGCGTTGACCGGATCGGTTGGCGGGCGTCGGTTGCGGCGCTCGAATCGGAAGACCGGCAGGGGCGGCACGGCGCCCGAGTTTTCAGCGGCGGGCGCCTTGAGCAGATCGCTGAAGGCGCGAAAGTAGACGGCAGCGGCTTCACCCTCAAGCCCCAGCAGGGTATTGGCGTCGGGTGCGGCGCGCGTCCGTCCGGCGACGCGTCGCAGGGCGCTGAGCACCGGCTGGCGCGCTTCTGCCTCGCCACGCCAGTTGCGTCGTATCATCGTGCGGGCGTTGCGCACCTTGGCGGCGACCAGCGAGCGCGCGACGTTGAGCGAGATGGTCGGCGCGAAGCTGGCGCGGTATTGGGCCTCGCGCAACTCGACGTTCTTGTGGCCCACACCCATCGTGTGGCCGAGGAACCAGCCGCCGTAGCTGTGCCAGGTGACGGGGATCTCGCGCCGCATCAACTCGTGCAGGCACGGCGTCGTCATCCTGACGTTGCCCATCAACACCACCTGTGAGACGTGGAGGAGGCGCGCCGTCGTGGTGGGGCCGTCCTCTTCGGTGATGGTAATGGTCTCGCCCTTCTTGGCGAGGCGTGCGTTGTTGGACTGAACGTAGAGCGGCAGCGCCTCGTCGTGGCGCACGGAGATCGGGCGGGGGGCGACACCCGTGCGCTGGAAGTAGTTGACTTCGTCGGGCAGGCAGATGCTGACGAGCGCGCAGCGCGGGCATTTGGGGCTGTCCTGCAGCGGCGGGGGGATGCGGCCGCCGGCGGCGACCAGACGCAGGCCGACGACCGCGCGCCGGGTGGCGGCCCGCAGTTCGTCGTCGAAGACTACCCGGACCCGCTCGCGGCTGTCGGCGTAGTACAGCACGCCCTCGGTGCAAGGGTAGCCGTTCTCCTCCAGCAGCAATCCCTGAACGCACAACTGCACGCGCTCCGGCTCGTAGGCGCCAGCGGGCACGTGCGGCCGCTTGCCGCGCTTGTAATCGACAGGCACAACGGTGTCGCCGTCGCTCTCCACCAGATCGATTCTGGCGATCAACCCGAGCCGGGGCGACGACAGCGCGACCGAACGGGTGCGCGGCTGCCCGGCTTCCTGGAGTTCCTCGGCGGGCGGCAATGGACGGTCCTCGCGGTCGACCCGGCGGTGCGCATAGGCGCCGGCGACGGTGTCGGCGCTCTCCTTCCACTCACCCTGCACCCATTCGAGATAGGCGAGGCGCGGACAGTAGACGTACTCGTTCACCATGCGTGCCGGCAGCAGCGGCGCGTCCTCCGGCAGGGGCGGCGCTTCCAGCGGCAGTTCGCCTTGTTGGGGGCTTTCTGGCATTTGCTGATTCCATATTGCCATCAAAGCGTTACGGCTGGAATGGATAGTATCACACCGTAGCTGGAAACTGTGGTATCCTGAATCATTCAGCGTTGCGTACAGGAAACGTTGCCGGGCGATACGGCGCATCAGTGAGGAGGTTGAGATGGATCGCACGCACGACGGCAAGCACGCCACGGAGCCGCGCAACGAACGACGGCATCTGCTGCTGACAGTGCTTGGCGTGAATCCGAGACCGGCCTGCTACGAGCTTGCAGGGCGACAGGTCAAGGCCAGCCTGGCGCCCGTCGCTTTGCTCGAGCTGCTGCCGGAAGCGGAAAAGCCGGACTATGTGCTGGCGCTATGCACGCCCGAGGCAAAACAGAGCAGCTGGCCCGTCCTGCAGGAGGCGCTGCACGGCAAGTGCGGCGTGGAGCCGGTGGCTGTCCCTGCCGGGGATACAGCGGCGGACGTCAATACCTGCCTCGCCAGCATATCTGGCGCCATCCACGACGACGTCGACTTGACCGTGGACGTCACGCACGGCTTCCGGCACTTTTCCTTTCTCACGTACGTCGCCGTCCTTTACCTGTCAGCCCTCCGCGGCGTGCGGGTGCGCGGCGCCTACTACGGCATGCTGAACTCCGCCGGGCTGAGCCCGTTTCTCGACCTGCGCCCGCTGCTGGAGTTGCCCCGCTGGATACACGCCTTGCAAGTGCTGCGCGACACGGGGAGCGCCTTGCCCATCGCCAGGATTCTTGACGGGGATTCGCAAGGGCAGTCGCCGCAGCGAATCGCGAAGGAGCTACGCCAGTTTTCGCAAGCCTGGCTGTCCGGTCTCCCACTCGAACTCGGCCGGCAGGCAGCCATTGTCGCGCAACAGCGGATCAAGCCGTTGAGAAATCTGCTCCGCGACGGTTATCACCTGCCCCTTGCCAGTGAACTGACCGGCCAGATAGCGGCATTCCTCAAGCCGTTCGTCTTGAGTGGCCAGGTTTCAGAGGACGGGTGGAAACAACGGGTTGCGCTATCGAAGGACGAATTGAACCGTCAGGCTGCGGTAATCGACGGTCTTCTGCAGCATGGCAGCGTCGCGGCCGCGCTGGGTCTCATGCGCGAGTGGACCGTGTCCTGGGTGGCGTGGCTGCGTCAACCCGGGTGCGAGTGGCTCGTCTACGCCAACGTCCGCCGCGGGGCGGAAGGGCTTCTGAAGGCAATGCGGGCCGTGGGCAAAAAAGGCTCTGACCTCCGTTTCGTCCTGACGCCTGAGCAGCGTTCGCTCGGTGCGTTCTGGGGCCAACTCAGCGAGCTTCGCAACGGATACCATCACCACGGCATGCGCCCACAGGTTCTCATCGCCGACAAGAAGGCTGACGGGCAATTTCAGGACGTGCTGAGCTACTGGGAAAAGACACTTCGCTCATGCCCGGAGGACTTCCCGCTGGCGCTCGGCGATTCGTCCGGCGGTCGGGTGCTGATCAGCCCCATCGGCATGCGTCCCGGCGTGCTCTACAGCGCCTTGCACGCCTGCCGGACGGGCGACGCCGTCGGCGAGCCGGTACGCTGCCTCGTCGTTTGTTCGCCGGAGACCCAAGGAATGATTGCCGACGTGGTCGAACGAGCCGGATACAAAGGCGCCATCGAGCCGCTCGTGCTCCGGGACGCTTTCGGAGGCGGGCGCCCGGAGATCAACGCTCTCGTAAAGGCGGCGCGGAAACACCTCGTCGGCGCCGAGGAAGTTCTGGTGAACGTCACCGGTGGAACGACGCTCATGGGTCTTGCCGCCGAAGCCCTCGCTGTCGCAGGGCGTAACCTGGCTTGCCCGGTCCGCCGCTTCGGTTTGATTGACCGCCGGTCGTCGAAGGAACAGGATGCTGACCCGTATCAGGTGGGCGAGCCGTTCTGGCTCGACGCCGGGGAGGGTGCGAATGCTGACCGAGATTGAGGCAACCTATCGTGTCGTGACGCCAATGTTTTGTGCAGGCGCCGACCCGATGCGCGCCGAGGTTCGTCTGCCGAGTTTCAAGGGCGTGCTGCGTTTCTGGTGGCGCGCCCTGGCGTGGTCGCGGCACGCCGGCAACCTCGAAACCATCAAGTCGAAAGAGGACCTGCTCTTCGGCAGTTCCGAGAGTGGCCAGTCGCGTGTCGCCATGCGTCTGTCTTTACCTGCCATTCCAACAACCAGCCCCGCCGGCGCCGTGCTCAAAATTCCGCCAGCCTCTCGAGTCGTCGGAGAAGGGTGTCGCTATCTGGGCTACGGCGTCATGGCGGCTTTTGCGAGCAAGAAGCAGCAGGCGGGCCAACTCACGCGCCCGTGTCTTGCTGAGCCGTTCGATTTCACCGTTCAGATGCGGGGGCGGAACCTGGAAACGTCGCAGCTCAGCTCACTCAAAAAGGCCCTGGTCGCGCTCGGAACCCTGGGCGGCATGGGTTCGAAGAGTCGCAAGGGGTACGGCTCCTTATGCCTCGTCCGTCTGGTTGTGGATGGAGCGGAGGAATGGGACGCGCCGCGGTCATTGGCCGAGCTGAGAGCGATGATCGCGGATCTTCCGCACGGCAACGGCGCCTCCATGCTTCCTGAGTACACCGCCTTGTCCAAAGATACCCGCCACGTGCTGCTCTCGAGCAACAAAACCGAATGCACGGACCTGCTTGACCTCGTAGGCCGTGAGCTGGTCCGCTTCCGCAGCTGGGGTTATCAAGGTCGGGTTCTCGGTGGCGAATCGGAACGCTGCTTCAAGGATGACCACGACTTGATGAAGGCGGAAGCCGGACGCCGCCAGAAGCACCCGCGCCGCATCGCCTTCGGACTACCTCACAACTACGGGAAGAGGCCGGATGAGCAGGTTGGCCCGTTCGAAAAGAACTTGGACCGACGCGCAAGTCCGCTGTTCATCCACGTCCACGAATGCGGCGATACGCCTGTCGCGGCTCTGTCGTTCCTTCCCGCCCGCTTCCTGCCCAAGGGCAAATCGGGCATCTCGGTGGGTGGACAGAAAATACCCCAGGCGCTGGAGGACGACCTGTATGGCCCCATCCGCGACTTCCTCGACCGGCTTCTTGACAAGCACAGGCGCCGAGAGCCGTTTACGCAGGCCGTGGAGGTGACGCCGTGACGATACGCCTCGACGTCTCCATCGGCCCGGTTCAGGGCTTCGTTGCCCAATCGCGGCGCACCCGCGACCTGTGGGGCAGCTCGTATCTGTTGGCGTTTCTATCCGCGCACGCGATGCACGGCTCCGTGCACGCGATGCGCGGCGCCGATGCGGCCGGCGGCGCCATCAGCCAGCCGGTGATTGACGACGACCCACTCTACCGCTGGGTCTGCGGTCACCGTGATGGCGACAAGCCACCGGTCGGTTCGCTGCCCAACCACTTCGTCGTCAGCGTTGATGGCGATCCGGCAGCGGTGGCCAACGCCGCCATTGAAGCGTTTCAGGATGCTTGGCGGCAGGTGTGCAATGCCGTATGGAAGCAGTTCGTGGAACCCGCCAGCGACATTGGGAACGGCACGAAGCAAATCTGGAACCGGCAGGTTGACAACTTCTGGGAGATAACCTGGACGGCTGGCGAGCTGAACGCAGAGGGTGGATTGCTGGCGCGGCGAAAGCACTGGCGCAGCCATTGCCCACCCGGCGAACCCGGCGAACCCGGCGAACCCGGCGACAAATGCGCGATGATGCACGACCTGCAGGAATTGTCCGGTCACGTCCGCTCGGAAAGCAGCGCCAGCCGCTGCGAGCAGGATCGGTTCTGGCGTCGTGTGCGCGTAAGCCAGGGTCTGGGACCTCTGGACCTGCGCGACCATGAACGTCTGTGTGCCATTGCGCTGGTGAAACGGTTGTTTCCGAAGGTTGCCCGCGAAGCGCTTGGCTGGAACGTCGAGACGTCCCATTGGCCTTCGACGGTCTACGTCGGCGCGGTGCCGTGGATTACCCGAGTCATCAACGCGGCGCCCCGGCAGGCGCGGGCATACGCGGACACCGTCAGACGGAACGCAACCAGCGTCTTTCACGAGCAGCAACCGTCGTTCGCGGGTCTGAAGAACGTACCCGAGGCAGGCGATTTCACGAAGCTCGACGCCAGCTATTTTCACCGTGAATTCGTGGCAAGCCCGCGTCGATGTCCCTTGAAGAAAAACGTTGCCGCCGGTGCGAGAGAGCAACTCGGCCGTGCGCTGAAGGACTTATACGACGCCAAGGACGCTGCCGGCCAACCGCTTGGCGCCCCTGCTTCGTTCTATGCGCTGCTGCTGGCCGACGGCGACCGCCTGGGCCGGCTGGTGGGCGAGGCCGGCGGCGGGGACGTCAGCCGCGCCCTCGCCACCTTCACTGGCGAGGTCCGGAAGGTCGTGTGTCGGCACGACGGCGTCACCATCTATGCAGGCGGCGACGACGTGCTGGCGATGCTCCCCGTCACGGAGGCGCTGTCATGCGCGGAATCGTTGGCGAAGTGCTACCGGGCGGCGTTCAAGAACAGAACCGGTGCGACGCTGTCGGCCGCGGTGACGTTCGCGCACGTGCGCCTGCCGCTGGCGGGCGTCATCGCCGAGGCGCACCGGTTGCTCGACGACGTCGCCAAGGACGGTAACGGGCGGGACTCGCTGGCTGCGGCCGTGTTGAAACCGAGTGGCTTGTACTGCGAATGGACAACCACGTGGCATCGTCGCCTGCCGAGTGATGAATCGACACCGGCCCTGGCGTTACTTGAAGGCCTGGTCGATCAGCTCAAACGCAACACGACGGAGCCGGGACTCTCGTCCGCGCTCATCTACCGTATCCGGGAGACGCTTACCCTGCTCTGCGGCTGGAACCGATGGCGACCCGGCGAATGGCGCGCGCTGCCTGTAGACCTCGACATGCTGCGCGATTTCCTCCAAGCCGAAATTCTTCAAAGTCTGGCCGTTCGGATGGATGAAAGCGCGGAGGAACGCGCCGGCGAGTTGGCCGACTCGGTCTGCCCCCTTCTGAGACCATCACGCGCGCCCGCCGAGAACAGCCGTCCCGCAGGCGACGGTCCAGCGGTCGACGATGCCGAGGCGGGCGTCGACGCGCTCCTGCTGGCGCGCTTCCTGGCTAACCCTGACGAGGATGCCCAGTGATGACGGGTATGCAGTTGCATCCGATAGATACCTGGTTCTTTCGCGACGGTACGCCGTTTACCGCCAACGATGCCGCCCAGGAGGGCGTCGCCAGTCTGTTTCCGCCAAGTCCGCTCACCATCGTTGGCGCCGTGCGTGCGGCTCTGGCTGCCTCAAAAGGGTGGGACGGCCGGAGCGGCTGGTCACGGGAAATCTGCGCCGTCCTTGGCGACGGACCGGACGACCTCGGGGCGCTTTCCGTGAACGGCCCCTTCCTCCTGCGCGACGGACAGCCGTTGTTCCGCCTCCCTCGGCACGTGCTGGGATCGAGCAGCGACGGCGTCTGGCAGGCGCGCGCGTTCCTCTGGCCAGGGCGTCCGGTGACGTGCGACCTCGGCGCCGACGTTCGCCTGCCGGTGTGTGCGGACGCCAACCTCAAACCCGGCGAGGGCGTCTGGCTCACGCAAGCGGGCTTCAACGCCGTTCTGCGTGGCGACCTGCCGGACGCCAGCGACGTGGTGCCGGGCAGCGATCTATGGTCACCCGAATCGAGAATCGGCCTGCAACGCGACGCCTGCAAGCGGACAGCTAAGGAAGGCATGTTGTTCAGCACGACGCACGTGCGGCTGCGTCAGCAGGTCTCGCTGGGCATACGGGTCAGCGGCCTGCCGCCGGATTGGCCACTGCCGTTCGGCTGCCTGGTGCCGCTCGGCGGCGAAAGCCGCATGGCGGCGTGTACGGCGTGGGAGTGGCAACCTGACGTGACCCTGACGTCGGTAAAGGACACCAGGAAGTTCGCTGTCGTCGCGCTGTCGCCTCTTGATCTGGAAGAAGGCGTTTACTCGGGCCGGCGGCTGTTGGACGACTTGGGCGCCAGGGTGGTATCGGCGTGTCTGGAGCGTCCCCAACGCATGGGCGGCTGGAACTCCCTTGCCAAGCGTCCGTTGCCGCTGCGATCGGTTCTGCCGCCGGGGAGCGTTTTGTTCTGCGAAACAGTCGAACCGGGGCGTCTGCGGGATGCCGTCGCGGCGCACGACGGGTTGACGACAATCGGCAGGCGGCGGGAATGGGGCTTCGGCCTCGTCGCCCTCGGTGCCTGGCCTGACCAACAGGAGGTGACGTGATGAAGACCGCCATCCTCGGCCTCTTGGCCGAGACCCCGGTTCACCCCGGCAGCGGGCGCGGCATGGGCGTGGTGGACCTGCCCGTGGCCCGCGAAGCGGCGACGGACTATCCGGTGATCGTCGGGTCGAGTTTGAAGGGAGCGCTATTGGACAAGGCGAAAGCCACGGAGCTGGCTGAGCATCAACAACGTTTTGGGACGCAGGAGCAAGGTGGCGATCTGCTGATCTCCGACGGGCGGCTGCTTCTGTTGCCGGTGCGCAGCTTGACGTCCTCGTACCGTTGGGCGACCTGTCCGCACCTGATCGAGCGCTATCGCCGGGACCGTGGCCGCGCAGGTCTGGCGCCACTGCCGGAGGTTCCGCAAGTGGCTCGCGGCAGGTTTCTGTCGGCGGCCCCTGAACGCGAGGAGCAGCTGTTCCTCGAAGAGAGGCACTTCACCGGCGGCGGCGAGTCAGTCGGGGCGCTGGTGGAAACCCTCAAGCCGCTGGTGCTCCACGCTGACACGCAGGCGCGTCTCCAAGCCCGGCTCGTCGTTCTGCACGACGACGATTTCGCCTGGTTCGCCCGTTACGGCCTGTCCATCCAGGCGCGTAACTTCTTGGAGGAAACAACCAAGAAGAGCCGCAACCTATGGTACGAAGAAACCCTGCCCCCGGACACCGTCATGTACGCCCTCGTCATGGGCCGGAATAATGAGGCGATCGGCGCCCTGGACACACTCTTCCCGGAAAACGACCCGTACCTGCAGGCAGGCGGCAACGAAACGGTCGGGCAAGGCTGGTTCGGAGTCAGCGTCGTGCGTCAAGATGCTCAGGAAGAACAGGCGAAATCGTGATCAGTCCCGTCAATCCGCGCTGATACCCGCACCGGGGTCAGCGACCGTAAACAGGACCGGAGCCAAGCGCAATGGGGGCGACACCTTGAAACCGAGTCATCAGTCTGGACCTGGAAAGTCCGACCACGCAGCCATGACATCCACCACCCTTGGACAGCAGCGCGCGGCGAGCGCTCTGCAGCGCGTTAACGAACTGGCCGACCAATCCGAGGACTTCAAGAAGCGGTACCGCGCCTACGTCGACCGTCTGGGGCCGACGATCGTCATGAACGGTCTGGGCCAGGCGCTCGCGACCGAGCGGGCCGCCGCTGGAGAGAAGCCCGCGTCTCCGCGTGAGCAGGCGCACCAGCAGCTTTACGAAGGTCTGCATTGCTGGCTCTGCCGGGAAGGCAGCGGGGTTTATCCCGCATCGAGCCGAGACCTCCTGCAGGCCATCACGACGAATGATGAATTCCTCTACCTGCGCGCCCAGACCGAGGCTCTGGCATGGCTGGCATGGCACAAGAAGTTCTGTCGCGCCATGTTCCCGAGGGGTGAAGGAGACGATGAGTGATACGGCCGCTCTACAAAACCGCCAGCGACGCGCCGGCGCAGCGAGGCCCGGACGGGCATGCCGGATTGTGGTTCGACAAATTCTGCGACAAGTGGCACGTCGACAAGTCACATTGGAAGGTGTCGAAACCTGACTGGGTCAAGGAGTTTACCGACCGCGAGATGGGAAGCCGGAAGCAGGTCGAAGAGCACGCCTTACGGCTGATGCGACTGGTGGAGCGACGCTGCGGCCGAGCGAAGGTCTTTACCACGGCGGCCCGCTTCGTAACGGGCCTGGGTCGCAGCCACCCGCTGGAGAACGGCTTTGCGTGGCATCCAACCTTGGGCGTGCCCTATCTGCCGGGCAGCTCGGTGAAAGGCATGGTGCACGCCTGGGCGAGACAGGCGGCCGACTCCAAACTTTCCTGCGAAGCCGTTGCCCAACTGTTCGGAGGCCCGGAAAACACCGGACGCGTCATTTTCCTTGACGCCATACCCGCTGCGCCGGTCCGGCTCGAAGCGGATATCATGACGCCGCACTACGCCGGTTGGGATGAAGAGAATCCGCCGGGTGATTGGCGCTCTCCCGTGCCTGTTCCGTTCCTGGTCACCGCCGATCAGACGCCATTCCTGTTTGCCGTCATCCCCTGTCGCCGTAATCCTGAGAACAACCCTTCGGGCGACCTGGAAACCATTTTCGCATGGCTGTCTTCCGCCCTTGACGGGGCTGGCGCCGGCGCCAAGACGGCTGTCGGATACGGACGGTTCAAGGTCGACAACGAGAAAACCAAAGACTGGACCCAGCGGCTCAGCATGCAGGAACAGAAGCGACGCGACCAACGTGAGCAGGAGGAAGCCAGGAAAACGCCGGCCGGCCGTTGGCGTCTGGAGCTTGAAGGAAAATCCGAGGAGCAGGTTCTTGCACTGGTGCGGATCCATCTGGAGCAAGAGCCGTTGCCGGACCCTGCCGACAGACGTGCCTTCGCACAAGCCGTGCTCGACACTGGTCTGTACGACGGCTGGCGTCACGGCAGGAAACGCGAGTCGCAAACCCAGACTGGCAAGAAGAAACTTCAGGAGCGAGCCCGCTCACTTAGAGATGCGCTTGCATGAATGACGGAAATCTGCTTGGCCCCTATCAAGGGGAAGCCTTGCTGCTCCCTCTCTCTGTGGGGGGGTAACAGCCTCGGACTTGCCAGCCACTCCTGATCCGGCAATGCTCTGACGCTCTTCCGTCTCGTCGTGCAGGCGTTGCGTATCTTGGCGGCATCGCTCAACACCCTGCCGCCGCCGTATGGCGGCATCTTTTTCTTGCCCTTCTTGACGATTTCCACGTAGAGGCTGTAGCCGCGCTTGAATTTCTGAAGATTCGAGGCCCCGGCAATCCCCCGCCCCCTACCGTTCGCTCTCATGCCGTGGCAAACCACACAGACGGAACGGTAGAGCACTTTGCCCTCTTGAATCGCTTGGTCGGCACCCGACAAGGGATTGGAAGATGCGACCTTGGCAGCCGCCAGTGCGTCCGGGCTCGTCGTCAGACCTACGGCCGCAACGGTTGCAAAAACCAGCACAGACACCAAAGGTAGAGATTTGCAGCGTGTCCGTTTCATCTAACTCATCTTCTCAGATGCAGCGAAAGCACGCCGCTTCGACGTGCTTTCGCCAAGTCGTTACGAAAATGCCGCTGTCCGCAAGACAGGGCTATCTGCTGAAGGTGAACATGATACTTCCATGCTCAAGGGGATGGTCGTCGGGGGCTGAGCCAAACGTCGGCATGCCGCCGCCGGCGATGGTGACGTATTGCTTGCCGTCGATCATGTAAGTGATCGGCGCCGCCTTGAAGGTTACACCGGCGCTGAAGGTCCAGAGGATTTCCCCGGTGCCGGCGTCCACGGCGTGCACGATGCCGCCCGCCCCGCCGTACATGGTCAGACCGCCGGCAGTGGTGAGCATGCCGCCGGAGTAGCCGTCCTTGGATTTCTGGTCGCGCCAGGTTTCCTGCCCGGTTGTCGCGTTCACCGCCTTGTTCAGCTCATAGCCGCCGGGCGGAAGCTCAAACGTCGCGCCAACGAGCTGCACGTTGCTCGTCGTCTGCACCTTCTCGAACCCCCACAGCATGCCCATCTCGCGAGCCGACAGATAGATCATGCCGGTCTGCGGATTGTACGCCGGCGGGTACATGTTCACGCCACCCGGCAGGCTGGGCCATACTTCCACCGGGTCCTCGCCTTCCTGAGGGATGGTCTGGGTCCAGATGGGTTTGCCGTCATTGGTGAAGCCCGACGCCCAGGTGATACGGTCCGAAAAAAGGCGTTGCCTTCAGGAACTCACCGGTTTTGGCGTCCAGGTAGCTGATAAAGCCGGTCTTGTTGGGTTGCACGACGGTCTTGCGGCCGTCGATGGTGAGGACCAGAGGCACTTGCATGGTGTCGTAATCGTAGGGGTCGCCCGGCACAACGGTGTAGCGCCACGCGACCTTGCCGGTTTCCGTATCGACGGCCACTACGGCGGCGGCCCCGACGTTCTCGTAGTCACCGCCGCCGCGGCCTTGCCGTTCGCTGTGCGGCGTATACGGATAGGCATTCGCGGTGCCGGTATAGTACATCTTGAGCTCGGGGTCCCAACTGCCGGTAATCCACGGGCCGGCGCCGCCGTAATCCCGGCTGTTGCCCGGCCAGCTGTCGTAGCCTGGCTCGCCGGGTCCCGGAATCATGTTCGCGGACCACAGCAGGTCGCCGGTCTCCGGGTCAACGGAGTCCACAAAGCCGGGCTTGCCGCCCATGTCGGAAGCGTTCATGGGTAGGAGGACTTGCCCCGGAATCACCAGCGGACCTACGGTGGTCAGGTAGCCGCCGGCGTCGTCGGATGATTCGTACGTGCGCGGGTACTCCCGTATTTTCCTGGCGAAGATCGACTCGCCAGTCTTGTAATGCAGCGCGTGCAGGACGTTGTCGTTGGAGAGGAAATAGATCTTGTCCTGGTAGATCGCCACGCTGCGGTGCTTGTTGGTCAGGAAGTCGTTGAACTGCCAGTGGCCCCAGTCCTCGGGCAGCTCGTGCTCGAATTTCCATACCCGCCTTCCGGTGCGCGCGTCGATCGCATGCACTTTGTTGTCCAGCGGGATGTACAACAGGCCGTCGTGATAGATGGGATTGGACTGCAGGCCGGTGACGCCGCCGAGGGCGAGCGCCCAGGCCACGTTGCGGAATAAACATGGCGTTCACACCCTACGCAGGTCTTCTGGCCCTTCACACGGGCTGCATCCTCGCCATTTTTCTCGCCATGTTCCTGCCCGGACGCAAGCTCAAGGCTCTTGCCGCCATCGCGGACGCCGTGGCCATCTGGCTGCCCTTGGGGATCCAGTTGCAGGCCTTGGGCCATCCCAACCCCAAGCCGCCGCATGGCGACTATCAATTGCTGGCCACCCAGCCAAGCGCCTCAGAAGAGTCGTTGTACATCTACGTCGAGGCGCTGGAACAAGACGATACCCCGCGGCTCTATCGCATCCCCTTCCCCAAGATCACCACCGAACGCCTCGAGACGGCAGGCAACGCGGACAACGAAATAAGGGTGATCCGCGTCGAACCGGGCGAGAGCACGGAGTTCGGGGTGTTCTACATCAGCTACGAGCCGCCCGATCTCATCAAAGGGGAGCCCAGACGCGGTACTCGGTACCAATAGCACCTGCCATTCAACCGCGCTTCTCCCGCTTCAGTTCTCCCAGCTTACCGACCTGAGTATGGACAACCTCAGCCTCTATCGGCTTGGCCCCAGTCCTACAGCACCGCCTTGTTGCAGCGGCAGGTGCCGATCTGGTGCAATTCGATGATGTTGTCGAAGGGATCGCGGACGAATATCTGGTCGGATCCCTGGCCGACGAGACCCTCGATCTGCCAGTACCAGATGCCGCGGGCGTCCAGGTCGCGTTTGGCTTCCTGGATGTCCTCGACGGCGAGGGCGACGTGCGGGTGGGTGGGGTCTTCCTTCTCGCTGCGCGCGACGGGTGACATGCCGACGGCGCCCATGAGGTGAATCTGCGAGGTGTTCTCGCCTTCCCCGACGTACATCCAGAAGCCGGGAATGCCGGGGATCGTGGGCCGCCCGGCGTCAGTCTCCAGCCCCAGCACGTCGCTGTAAAACGCGCGTGCTTTTTCGACCTCGCCGTCTTCCTTGCCGATGCGAATGCCGTGGTGGTGCAGTTCAAGAACCTTGATTGCCATGTGCGGTCTCCTTTTGCCGAGGGGGAATCAATTGCGGGTTATACTGCCGAGGTAACGGCTTTCAACAACGCGCTATTCTGCATGCGCCAAGTGCGGGAAACAAGCTGATTCAGGCCGCTCGCGTCCTATGGAAAGGCGCGCGGAAACAGGCGCTTAGCGTTGGCGGTAGTAATTCGGGCTGCCTCATCCACGGGCACCCCCTTGATAGCGGCGATGTGCTGGCAGGACAGCCAGACGTTGCACGGCTCGTTGCGCGCGTCCCTTTCGGGACCCAGAACGGGGGCATCGGACTCCAGCAACAGGTGCTCCAGCGGCAGGTGGCGAACGAGTTTCTGCTTCTGCGGCGAACGGACGATTGACGGGGGAATGGAAAAATAGTACCCGGCCTCGATGGCGGCGCGAGCGGTGGTGGCTTTGCCGTCGAAGGCGTGCAGCAGAACGTGCCGGGCGCCGTTCTCGCGCAGCCAGGCGATGCAGTGACGGCCAGCGGAACGCGAGTGGACGTTGAGCGGCATATCGAGTTCGCGGGACAGGGCAATATGCTGCGCCAGAATATCGCGCTGCACCTGACGGTCGGCGGCGTCCTGCACCTTCCAGTAATCCAGGCCAACCTCGCCGATGGCCACCAGCCGGTCCTGGTGCTGGCGAATGAAGTCCAGCATCGCCGCCGCTGCATCGCGGTCGAGAATCGTCGGGTACAGCCCGGCACAGGGCTTGATGAGCGGATGGCGATCGGCCAGCTCAATGACCTGCTCCGCTTCCGCGAGGGTTTCGCTCACGCAGAGAACCACCTGCACGCCTTGGGCGGCCGCTCGGTCCAGCACAGCGTCCAAGTCGTCGGCAAACGCCGGCGCGTACAGGTGGGCGTGGGCGTCGAAAAGCGGCAAACCGGATCCGCGTGGTGTCATCTGCCAACGGCCTCAGAAAATGGCGACCGGGTGCGCCGGGGCGCCGGTAGCCCCGACGAGCGGAAGGGGCGTGGCCGAGAAAAAGAACTCGTAGCGGCCCTGCTCGGCGCAAGCCACCGCCAGGCGCTCGGGGTCAACGTTGTCGATAAGGGCGAGGCCGAGGAACGGAATGGCCAAATGCGTGCCCATGCCGAACCCCTGGTAACCGCTCGGACGCTCGTCCATCATGTCCCAGGCAATGGCGGCGATGTCCTTTTCGCGGAACCATTCCAGGCACGACAAATTCAGCCCCGGGTGTGGCGAGATTCGCGGCCGCCAGTCCGGATGGGCGGTGCGAAACGCCTCGTCGCCGCCGCGCACCACGACCACGTCGCCGGGTTCCACCTGCACGCCGGCGCGGCTGGCGGCCGCATCCAACTCCTTTGGCGTGACCGGATGCCCAACAGTAATGTGCCCTTCGTTGCGTCCGGCGGCGATGTCCAGCAGCACGCCGCGCGTGAGGATACCTTTGTGGAAAATGGGATCAATGGGACACCAGGTGGCGCCCTCAGCGGTGAGGCTGTCAGCGAACGGGCGCCCGTTGTACAACTCCCCGTCCCAGGCCACGTGGCACAGCGCGTCGACGTGGGTGATCCAGAATCCGTGGTAGACCATGTCGAAACGATCCAGCACAATGTCCACTCGCTCGCGTTTCGACGGGAAGGTGACGTGATACATGTAGACTGGACGGGGCACCACGTCCCGCGCCAGCGACACCGCCAAGCCGCTTCGGATGAGATCCTTGGCTGCCGCCTGCTTGGCCGGCGTGATCAGATTCAGGGTGCCGAGCTGGTCGTCGTTGCCCCAGCGACCCCAATTGTTGAGCTCCTTGAAATAGCCTTCCACACGGTCCTGCGTTGGTATCACCACTGCCGTCATTCCTATCTCCTCTCTATTGTTTCCCGATTTCCCGTGGCGCCATGAGACCCGCCGCACGGGGTTCATCTTGCCCGTCGCCCTGGCCGAACGCAACTCGCCGCCCAAGACCGCCTGGCGCTTGACCTCCCTCACCAGCTTTAGTACTGTGCCACGCCTACAGTCGGTGCCTAGAGTTGGGCTCCGCTCTCGGGGCGAAACGACAGACAGGGAGGCGGTTATGGACCTCAACGGACGGTATTCCAGGCGCGATTTCGTTGCGATGACAGCCGGGTTGGCGGCCATGGGGTTGACCACCAGCCTGACGCCGGACCTGTTGCACGCGCAAGCCGGCAGCGACCTCAAGGGCGTTACCATCGTTTACTGGAACATGATCGGGGTGCAGAACCCTATCGTCAAACGCCTCTCCGCCTCGATCATCAAGGCATTTGAACAGCGGACGGGCGCCAAGGTGAAGACAACCTGGGACACCTATGGCAGCATCATCGGTCCCAAATACCGCACCAACTTCGTTGCCGGCAAAATTCCCACGGTGTTCGACGGCTCTAATCGCTGGAGTGGCCAGTTGCGGAGTTTCTTGCGCCCCATGAACGATTTTATCGCCACACTGGACCCGGAAACGCACGCCGGCATCGCTTGGCTGCTGCCCCTGGTCGAGCATCAAAATCGCGGCTACCCCGACGCCGACCAGATCTACGACCTTCCCTTCACGCTAATCCCGCAAGCGCCGTTCGTGACCCGCCTCGACCACTGGGAGCAAGCCGGTCTGGACTTCGACAGCAATTGGCCCATCCGAGACACCGAGCATCTCGTTGAGGTCCTGACCGCTTTGCGATCCGTTACCGAGTATCCCTACGAGGTGTATGGCAAAATCTGGGACGCCGGCGACACCCAGCTTAACGGCTGGGTTCGGTCGCTGGACATCCCCAACAGCGATTTCATCAACGACGACTGGAGCCGCTCCACTTGCGACAGCGACGCTTGGATAACAGCGGTACAGTTCTATATCGATCTGTACCGCAAGTACGGCTTTTCATCACCAAACACTCCGCAAAGCACCGATGAGGGGGCGGTGGAACAACTCATTCGCGGGCAGAAAAGCCTCGTGCATGCCGACATTCTCAACCGCGGTACGATCATGCGTCGTATGCGACGTGGGATTCAGGACGGCACTATCCAGTGGGGGCCGCACTGCCCGATGGCCGGCGGTACCACCGGCTCGACGGCTTTTTTGGCCATGAGTTCGTTCAGTATTACCCGGCAGGAAGGCCCGGACGCCGCCATCCAGGAGGCGGCCGCCTGGGAATTCATTAAAGAGTGGCTGATGCCGGAGAATCAGATCGCCCTGGCTAAAAGCAGCGGCTTGTGCGCCCGGCGTGATCTGTGGGAGGATCTGAAAGGCGCTCCGGACCGCTACATCGAGGCCGTCACTTCTATGCTGGACAATCCCGGTGTCTGGAGCAACCATGTCAAGAGCGTGGATATCCAGTACAATCTGTTCGCGCCGCACATCCAGCAGGCCATGCAGGGAAACGACGTGACCCACGAGCTGCGGGCCTACGCCGCGGAAGTCAACAAGATTTTGTAATCCTGAGACAGTTAACCCTCCGGAAGGCCGATGGCTCGTCAAGAAGCGTTACATCCTGCACACACCCTCGACATCAGCTCTGCCCTTCCTGCCGCTGCTGCCAGCCGCCCCAGAACCGCTGGCAGCGAGCGCTGGTTGATTTGGCTGTTCCTGCTGCCCACCGTCCTGTTTCTCGTCCTGCTACTGTGGTTGCCGTTCTTGCAGGGCGTGTGGATGAGCTTCCACAAGTGGCCGTTCATCGGCGAGCCGCAATGGATCGGCCTGCAGAATTACCGCGACTTGTTCGGCGCGGCATATTTCTGGACCACGATGCGGGTCACCCTGCTGTACTCGCTGAGCACCGCCCTGCAACTCGCCCTCGCCCTCGGTGCCGCGCTGGTGCTGAACCAGTCGTTCATCCGCCTGAAATCCGTGTGGCGCGGCGTCATGCTGATGCCCTATGCCATGCCGCCGGTGGTCGTCGGCGCCATCTGGATGTACCTGCTCGATCCCGACCTCGGCATGGTGACGCACTACCTGCTGAGTTGGGGCATCATCTCCAAGCCGATCTACTGGTTCTCCGATCCGGTATGGGCTAAGTGGATCATCATGCTGGTGGCGTCGTGGACCTTCTGGCCCTTCATGTTCATCATCCTGCTGGCGGCCTTGCAGGCCATACCCGAGAGCTACTACGAGCTCGCGGAGGTGTACGGCGCCAATCCGTGGCGGCGCTTCCGGGCGGTGACCCTGCCGCACATTCGCGGCGCCATGCTCGCCGCGGTGATCATCCGTATTGCCTGGAATCTGGCCAAGATCGAACAACCCTTCCAGCTGACCGGCGGCGGCCCAGGCTACGAAACCAGCGTCCTCAGCATCCTCACCTACCGCTTCGCCTACCTGTCGGGTGATTTCGGCATGGCGTTCACCGTCGGGCTGCTCCTCATCCTGGTTACCTTCGTACTCATCGCGCCGTTTCTGCGCGGCTTTCAGAAGCAGATCAAGCAGGCACGGAGGCGCTGAACAGCCATGGCCATGTACACGCAGCGTTCAACCCTCACGCAGAAAGTACTCGGCTACGGCGGTCTCGCTGTTGTTCTTCTCATTGTCCTGATTCCATATGGCTACATTGCCCTTACCGCTTTCAAGCCGGCCGAGGAAATTTTCGACGTGCGCTGGCTCCCCAGGGCGTGGAGCCTGGACGCTTGGCGTTATGCCATCGAATTCGAGCAGTTCCACGTCTACATCTACAACAGCATGATTGCCGGACTGGGCGCCGCGGTGCTGGCGCTGTGCGTCGCCGTACCGGGCGCCTATGTATTTGGGCGCAAGCAGTTCCGCGGCAAGGACGTGATGTTCTATATCATCGTCATGGCGTTGCTATTTCCTTTCGTGCTGCTCGTCGTACCCTTCACCATTCTGTGGGTAAAGATCGGACTTTACGACACCATGCCGGGGTTGTGGCTGGCGTACCAGGTGTTCATCATCCCCTTCGCCATCTGGATTCTGCGTGCCTATTTCGCCGAGTTGCCGCCGTTCCTCGAAGAGTGCGCCATGGTCTACGGCTGCACGGCGTTCAAGGCGTTCTGGCGCGTCATGCTGCCGCTGGCCAAGCCGATCATCACCTCGCTGATGTTTCTCGCCTTTCTGGTCGGCTGGAACGATTTTCTGTTCTCCAACATGTTGACGACGGGCGAAGGGCCGCGCACGGCGTCAGTCATCATTTACGTCTCGGCAGTGGGTGGCGAGCGCGTGGAATGGGACGTGCTGATGGTCATGACACTGATGGCTGGCATCCCACCGGTGCTGTTGTATATCGTGGCGCAGGGCCAATTCTTGAAGACGTTCGCCGTGCGCGGCCATTAAGCAGGGAGTACGGGATGGCCGAAAACATCGGCATTCGGGTACACAATCTCCGCAAGACCTTCCAGCGCGGGCGTGTGCAGGCGTGCCGCAACGTCAATCTGCGACTCGCCGAGGGCGCCCTGATGGTGCTGCTCGGCCCGTCCGGTTGCGGTAAAACCACAACGCTGCGTTGCATTGCCGGTCTGGAACAGCCGGATAACGACGACGCCATCTGGGTGAAGGGCCGCAACATCACCCGGCTGCAGCCCAAGGACCGCAACCTGGCGTTCGTGTTCCAGGACACGGCGCTGTTCCCCCACCTGAGCATCCGGCGTAACATCTCCTTTGGCTTGGACATGCACAAGACCTACCGACGCGCCGAACGCCGGCGGCGGGTCAACGAGGTGGCCGAACTGCTGCACGTCGAAGACCTGCTGGAACGCAAGCCGCACGAGGTGTCCGGCGGCCAGGCCCAGCGGGTGGCGCTCGGTAGAGCCATCGTCATGGAACCCGACGCCTTTCTGCTGGATGAGCCCCTCGCCAACCTCGACGCCGCGCTGCGCGTGGAAATGCGCACGGAAATCAAGCGTATTCAGAAACGCCTCGGTATCTCGACAATTTTCGTGACGCACGATCAGGAGGAGGCGTTGTCTCTCGGCGACGTCATTGCCGTGATGAAGGACGGCGAAGTGCAACAGGTTGGCACGTCGCACGAAATTTACCATCACCCAGCCAATTTCTTCGTCGCCACCTTTATTGGCTCGCCGCCGCTCAACTGCCTGCCATGCCACGTGCAGACGGACAACGGCGCCCTCAACCTCGCCTCTCGAGCGTTCCAGTTGCCGCTCGAGGCGGCTGGCGTGGCGTCGTCGTTGCGGAACCAAGGGGAGGTCATGCTTGGTATCCGTCCCGAGTTGGTCGCCATCGCGCCCGAACGGCCGGACACGGTGGCAGCGCGGGTTTCCCTCATCGAGCCCTTGGGTAGTCGCACGATTATTATTCTGGAAGCCGAAGGCGTGGAGTTGCGGGCGATGGTGCAAGGGGAAACGAGCGCGCGCGAGGGTGAAGCCGTGCATCTGCGGCTGGACCTGGAACGGGCGTTTTTCTTCGACAACGCCGGTAACAGATTATGAGCTCACGGTGAAATAAAGGAATCGCCAAGTGCATTTTGCCGACCGCCTCTGTGCGGCTATCGACGCCAAAGGCAGCGCCGTCGTGGTGGGGCTTGATCCGCGCCCGGAGAGCCTGCCGCCGCACCTGTTGGCCGAGTGCCGCGCCGAATTGGGTGACAAAGTCGAGGCCGCGGCGGAGGCGTTGTGGCGTTTCAATCGCGGCATCATCGACGCGGTGCACGATGTCGTTCCGGCGGTCAAACCGCAGCTCGCCTTCTACGAACGCTACGGTGTTGCCGGCCTTCGGGCTTACGCCCGCACGGCGCAATATGCCAGCGAAGCAGGGTTGCTGGTTATCGCCGACGGCAAGCGTAACGACATCGGCTCTACAGCGAGCGCCTATGCCGAGGCGTTTCTCGGCGCTCCTGGCGACTTCACCGCCGATGCCCTCACCGTGAACCCATTCCTCGGACGCGACGGTATCCAGCCGTTCGTTGACTACTCCCGGCAGCATGACCGCGGCGTGTTCGTGCTGGTCAAAACGTCCAATCCGTCCGCTGGTGACTTACAGGGTATGCAGGTTGACGGGCGACCGTTATACGAACGGCTCGCCTGCTTAGTGGAATGCTGGGGCGAAAGCAGCCGCGGGCAGAGCGGTTATTCGAGTGTTGGGGCCGTGGTGGGTGCCACTTGGCCTGAGCAGGCGGCTCGCTTGCGTGCACTCATGCAGCACACCTTGTTTCTGGTACCCGGCTACGGCGCTCAGGGCGCTACTGCGGCTGACGTGGCGTGCTGTTTTGACGACCGCGGACACGGCGCCCTGATCAACGCCTCGCGCAGCATTATCTTCGCTTGGCGGGCCGAACCCTACGCCAGCCGCTACAGCGAAACCGAATACGGGGCTGCAGCGCGCGATGCCGCCCGGCGCATGGGTGACGAGATCCGCAACGCCCAGTGCCGATTGTCCGGGACGGGATGACCGCGTGCCCGGTCGCATGCCCCCAAGGAAAGGAGACCGGCAATCAAGCGCATCCATGGCAACGTCACAGGGCTGAAAGCGAATCAGATCCGACGTCTTGAACACGTCTACCGGCGAAAGGTACCAGCGCAGCAGATCGTCACTCAGGAACTCGGGCGCTACCTCTGTGAATTATCACAGGAACTCAATCGCCAAATCGGCGTGCTGATTGACCGCAAAGGCACCATTGGACACGTCGTGGTCGGCGATCACAAGAGCATCTTCCTGCCCGACATCGGACGCTTTCGCACCGCTGTCAACCGTCTGCGCGGCTTGCGCTATGTGCACACCCATCTACGCGGCGAGCCCTTCACCCCCGACGATATGACTGACCTCGCCCTGCTGCGTTTCGACGTTATGGTGGCCCTTGACGTCGGCGTTGATGGCCTGCCCGGTAGCGCGCACGTTGCCTCGCTACTGCCGGACAACCCCGAAGGCCGGCAATGGGACGTGCAAGACGGCGTGCCCATCAACCGGCTGGAGGCGGATTTTCTGTCCTTTATACAATCGCTCGAAGACGAGTTTCAGCGCACTCAGGACGCCTTTGCCGATGGGGACAAGCGGGAGCGCGCGATTCTCATCAGCGTCACGCCGGGTAGCAGGCGGGGCGCCGAGGGGTCGCTGGCGGAACTTGCCGAATTGGCCGACTCTTGCGGCGTGGCGGCGGTGGATCGAATCATCCAGGCCAGGAGCCGGCGCGACCCGCGTTACGTTCTCGGTCGCGGCAAGCTGGACGAGGTCATCGTGCGCAGCCTGCAAGTCGGCGCCAATCTGCTTATCTTCGATCAAAGCCTGACGCCCGGCCAAAGCCGTGCCATCGCCGAGCGCACCGAACTCAAAGTCATCGACCGCACCATGCTCATCCTGGACATCTTCGCCCAGCACGCCCATAGCCGCGAGGGCAAGTTGCAGGTCGAACTGGCGCAACTGAAATACCTCATGCCGTACCTTGCTGGCCAAAGTACCGCCCTGTCACGGCTCACCGGCGGCATTGGCGGACGCGGCCCTGGCGAAACCAAGCTGGAAATCGACCGGCGGCGGGTGCAGGACCGCCTCTCCCTTTTGGAGAAACAACTGCGCAACGTGACGCAGGGCCGCCGCTTGCGCCGCCGCCAGCGCCAGCGTCGCCACCTGCCGGTGCTGTCCATCGTGGGTTACACCAACGCCGGCAAATCCACTCTGCTGAACGCCCTCACCAACAGCCAGGTACTGGTGGAAAACCGCATGTTCGCCACCCTCGACCCGTCGAGCCGACGCCTGCGTTTTCCCCGCGACCTGGAAGTCATCATCACCGACACCGTGGGTTTCATGCGCGACCTGCCGCCTGATCTCGTGGCGGCGTTCCGCTCCACCCTCGACGAGCTCCACGATGCCGATTTGCTGTTGCACGTGGTGGACGCCAGCAGCCCCCACATGGACGATCACATCGAGACGGTTGAGCGCATTCTCCGCGACCTCGACATGGGCGAAATCCCGCGCCTTGTGGTGCTCAACAAAATGGACCTCATCGAGCCCGAGTTGGCGACCAACCTGGAACGTTTGCACCAAGGGGTCGCGATTTCCGCCCACGATCGTCGTTCCCTCACCCGTCTGATCGACTGTCTGCAGGACGTGATCTGGGAACAGCTGCACGATGATCCGCGGTTCGGCGTCACCACCGCATTGGCCAGCGAAATGCAGTTGGATTGATCGATTTTCCGGACACGAGAGTCATCATGCGATTCGCCGACCAAACAGCCCAGATCATCCGGGAGTTCCCGCGCCATTGCCCTGCGGCAGGCGGATGAAGGCGATGCCATAAATATGCCGCCAACCCTTGTGTGAAAAAGGACCCGACCGCATGGCGGCAGACCCGGGCAGCTTTAACCCTTTTCCCCTGCTGCGCGGACCGCACCTGCAGACCATCGCAGCCGCTAAACTGCGCCTGTGGCGTCGCGAGCCGCCCGGCGAGGTGCAGGTGGTTACCCTGCCGGACGGCGACTGTATCGCCTTGGTCGTTTCCACGCCGCCGCAATGGCGACCCGACGACCCGAGCGTTCTGCTGTTGCATGGCCTGTGCGGTTGCCATCAATCCTCGTACATGATGCGCCTGGCCCGCAAGCTGTGGCGGGGCGGCATCCGCGCCATTCGCATGAACATGCGCGGGTGCGGCGCGGGGGTGGGTCTTGCCCGGCAGCCCTACCACAGCGGCCGCAGTCCCGACGTGTTGGCCGTGCTGGAAGACTTACGGGAGCAATCACCGCAATCACCCGTGACCCTGCTGGGGTTTTCCCTGGGCGGCAACGTGATGTTGAAATTCGCCGGCGAGCTGGGGAAGCGTGCAGAAGCGCTTTGCACCCAAGTCATCGCCGTATGCCCGCCCGCCGACCTCGCAGCCTGCTCGCGCCTGCTCGGTAAGCCGTCCAACCGGTTGTACGAGCGCTACTTCATGCGTCGCCTGCTTGCCGCCGTGGCCGAGCGCCATCGCCTGTTCCCGGACTTGGCGCCCGTCAACCTGCCTGAACGTCTGTCGCTCTACCGGTTCGACAACCTTTACACCGCGCCGCAATGCGGCTTCGCCGACGCCGAGGATTACTACGCACGCAGCAGCGCCGCGCCTTGGGTGCCGAAGATCACCCTGCCGTGCCGCATCCTGTTCGCCGATGACGACCCGGTCATCGACGCCGTGGTTTTTGACGGCGCCGCCCTGCCCGCGAACGTCGAGATCGTGCGCACGTCGCAGGGCGGGCACATGGGGTTTCTGGGACGCCCTGGACGACCCGGCGGCTATCGCTGGATGGATGCGTGTCTGCTGGATTGGATCGGCGTGGCGTGAGGAAGGGTACTACCCCGATCTTGGTAAAAATACACGGTAAGGAACGGTAAAGTCCAGAATTCCAGCTTGACACGCAAATCCCAGCCGATTGCCCTCGCTGCCGCTGAACAATCTCGTTCCTATCCGTCGGTGTGGGTCTCCAAGATCAACCGGCGTGTTGCGTCCTCTCCTGTATCATTTCATCGACGCAAGAAGCCTCGGATACCCTATCCTGAATGACCGTCCAGGCTGGGCATATTTCGCCACTGATCCCGGCCGGTGCAGAGCAAGGCTGAATCGGCGCAGAAAACGGCTTTTGACAGGCTACAGGCCCCCACAGGGGCTGGATGGCGGTCCAGATGTGGGAAAGCACCAGCGGACGCCCCTCTCTGGAAGGTACGATGGACCGTACGTCTGATACGCTCGAGAAGCATGCGCAGCAAATCCTGTTTATATGCTGTGTTCCGTGCTCCTCCCCGTGAATGAAGAATCAATTGTCCTGACTGGACTTCGAAATGGGCGTCGATCGCTGCCCCGTGAAGTCATGAAATTGACATAAAGTCACGTCCCTTGTCCTTTCATTGCCTTTGAGTAGCAATGGAACAGAAAATTCTAAGTTCTGTCCTCTAACCTGCGCCGCCTATAACTTCCGATAAGCCGTTCTCTGTTAACTTTCAGAACCTATTGGAAATTCTGAAATCCCCAAAAACACTGGCTTTCCGTGCTTCGGTGAATCTGCGGCCGCTGACGCCCCACCGCAAGGGGCATTTTCAGGCGAAAAACGCAAAAACGATGGGGTAGGCATGGCTGAAAGGACTGGTTTCCGGCTTCGTAGTGGGACATCAGTGGGAACTTGACAGGTGCAGCGGTACACAGCCAGCTCGAGTCACTCGCCCTCGGCTACTGCCTGCGCAAGGCGATTTGGGCCGAAACCGCTCGAATAGTGGACACCCACTTCACTACGATGCCGTCGCGCCACCGCCGGTCCGTTCAATGATGGCCTCAAGCGCCCGCATGTTCTCGGCGTGTCGCCTTTGGCTTTCATGCTCCTGAGCTTCACGCTGGTCATTCAGGGCCTGCATGGTCTCGGCATGCTGCTTGTCCATTTGCCGGTCCCTGGACTCCGAGGCCGCCCGCATCTGCTTCAAGCCAGCCCATATCAGGCTGCATTGTGCAATGCCAACGCCGAAGCTGAGAAGCACGCCAGCGGCGCTCACCCAAAGCTGCCACGCTTCCACATTCATCATTAGTTCCTCCTCAACCTAAAACCTCAGTGTTAAGGACTTGAACGATTGATCACGCGCCGGCACCGCCCAAAGCGCGCAGGACCTTGGGCGGCAGGTAAGCGCGCAGGACCATGCTGCCGGGGCGCAACGGACCCTCCAACCACGCGGCCCCGCCCTTCTTGAAGGCGAATATGGCGCCGGCCGCGGGTGAGCCGGTAACGAGCCAAGCTAACAATTCGCTCATCCACGGCTCATGGCCGACGAGTGCGGCGGGGGTTTGATCGATTTCGTGCAGCAGCGCTGCCTCGGGTGGGCGGGCCAATGCTTGGGTTGGCAGGAGGTCGCCTTGCAGCGCAGGCGCGAGGAGGGCAGCGGTCTCGACGGCGCGCAGCCAGGGGCTATGGTGCACCTGCCGCAGCCGGATACCCAGGCGCTGCAAGCCAGCCACGGCCTGGGCAAAGCGTTCGCGGCCTTGACGGGTTAGTGGGCGCTCGGTGTCCGGCAGCGTCAGGCTGCGCGGCGCGGCGATAGCGTGGCGAATGAGAAGCAGTTCCATGAGCAATGATTCCAGTTTTCAGGGTTGCGTAACAGTTTGGATTTCCCCCTCACCCCAACCCTCGGATCAAGTCCGGGGCAGGCTCTCTCCCTCCAGGGGCGAGGGAGCAGGAATGGCATCGCTTTCCGCAACTAGCGCCGCACCCTGCGGCAGGGCTGCTAACGCGGCGCCCACGATGCCCGCGTTGTTGAGCATTTGGGCTGTCACAACTTCCGTCTGCAGCGTCAGCAAAGGCAGGAACTTCCCCGCCTTTTTGCTCACCCCGCCGCCCACGATCATCAGGTCCGGCCAGAAGTAGTATTCTATCCGGTGCAGATAGTCGTCCAAGCGTCGCGCCCACTTGGCCCAGCTGAGGTTCTGGCGCTTGCGAACGACCGCGGCAGCACGCTTCTCAGCCATCTTGCCGCGGAATTCGATTTGACCCAGTTCGGTGTTGGGTACCAGACGGCCATTGATAAACAGCGCCGTGCCAATGCCGGTACCCAGCGTCAGGATCATCACCACGCCGGCGCGCCCGCGCCCAGCGCCGAAGCGCATTTCCGCGAGTCCGGCGGCGTCGGCGTCATTGATCACCGTGACCGGGCGGCCCACCGCCTGCCGGAACAGCTCGGCAACAGATTCGCCGATCCAGTCCTTGGAGATATTGACCGCGGTCAGCGCCCGGCCATGCCGCACCGCAGCCGGGAAGCCGCAGCCGATGGGCCCCGACCAGTTGAAGTGCCTGACGAGTTGGTCCACCACGTTACTCACGGCCTCGGGCTCGGCCCCCTCGGGTGTCGGAATACGCAGTCGTTCGGCAGTCATGTCGCCGGTCCGCGTGTTCACCGGCGCGCCCTTGATGCCGGAGGCGCCGATATCGATGCCGAGTATTTCCACAGCCGCCCTCCCGCGCTGCGCGCCCCGCAGGGCGCCGATTTATTGGGCCGTCCAGCCGCCGTCGATAACCAGTTCGCTGCCGGTGACGAACGACGACTCGTCGCTGGCCAAGTACAGCACCCCGTAGGCAATGTCCTCGGTCGAGCCGACGTAGCCCAAGGGAATCATGGCCGTTCGTTCCTCGCGGTCCGGACCGAAAGCCTGCTTGAGCATGTCGGTCTCAATGGGTCCGGGATGGATGGAATTGCAACGAATGCCGTCCTTGGCGTGCTGCATAGCCACGCTTTTGGTGAACAAGCGCACAGCGCCCTTGGAAGTGGTATACGCCGCACCGTACGAACTGCCGACCAGGCCGGCTGTCGAGGAGATATTGATGATGGAGCCGCCGCCCGCTCGGCGCATGGCGGCCACGGCGTGCTTGGCGCCCAGAAAGACGCCCTTGACGTTCACCGCCAGAATCTGATCCAGGTCATCCTCGGTGGTTTCTTCGAGGCGCTTGCGGATGTAGATGCCGGCGTTGTTCACCAACACGTTCAGCTTGCCGTAGAGTTGCTCCGTGGTCTGCACCGCCGACCGCCAGGCATCCTCGTTGGTGACGTCCAGGTGGATGTAAGTGGCGTTGCCGCCGGCGGCGCGCAGGTCGGCTTCGACCTGACGGCCTTCGTCGTCCAGGATGTCGCCCATGACGACGCTGGCACCCTCCTGCACAAACAGACGTGCCTCGGTGGCGCCCTGCCCGCGCGCGCCACCACTAATCAATGCGACCTTGCCGTCAAGCCGGCCCATTCCGTTCTCCTTATGCCTTCGTAATTGATTCGCTTGCCATCTTTGATTAGGCTGGAGCGCCTATCATACGGCATCCCTTATCGGAAACGAAACGTGACCCGCCGCCCGGAGAAAACCGCCGTGATTGCCGACCCGACGCGCTTCGAGACTGCCATCGCCCGCTTCGACGCAGCCAACGCCGCGGATCCCAACACCGAGATGGTGGATGGCGTTGCCCATCCAAAGGAACTGCTGTACGCCCAACGCATGACTGCCTGGCTGGACAAGCTGGCGCCCGATGCGTCGGAGGTGCTGCGGTTGGCGGCGCGCGCCCAGCACATTCGCCGCTGGGCCATCCCGCGGCGCGATTACCCGATGACCCGCACCGGCTACCTGAAGTGGCGCACCTCCCTGTATCGTTTTCACGCGGATACCGCCGGCGACATTCTGCGCCAAGTCGGGTACGACGACGCCACCATCGCCGCGGTGCAATCGCTACTCCGCAAGGAACGCCTGAAGCGCAATCCCGACATGCAGCGCCTGGAAGACGTCATCTGCCTCGTCTTCCTGGAGAGCTACTTCGCCAATTTCGCCCCGCAGTACGACGAGCAAAAGGTCCTCGACATCGTGCGCAAGACATGGAAGAAGATGTCCCCGCGGGGCCGGGCGGCGGCCCGCGACCTGACCCTGCCAGCGGCAGTGCGCGCCTTGCTGGAAAAGGCCTTGGCGACGCCGTGAATCCCGGCGCATACGGCCTGTTCCGGCGCCCTGCGGCTGTTTGCTTTGATGACGCCAACTTTGCTATGCTAGCCGCCTTGTTTGCCGCGTAGCGCGCTCCAGGTCGTCTGGGACGACAGCCTGTTTGTACCCCAGGAGAAAATCATGCAAAGCGAAGACATCTTGATGTGCCCCGGCCCCAACGACATGTCCGACCGCGTCATCCGAGCCATGATGCGCCCCGCCGCCGCCCCTGCCTCGGAAGCGTTTCAGGAACTGTACGAACAGACGTTGGACATGCTGGTGCAGATTTATCAGACGACCAACGAGGTGGTGCCCATTCCGGGGTCGGGCCGCAACGGCTTGGAGGCAGCGATCACAAGTGTCGTGGAACCCGGCGACCGCACCCTCACCGTCGCCAACGGGCACTTCGGGGGCGTCGCCATGCAAATCATCAGCGGGGTGGGCGGCAAGCCGGAAGCGTTTCAGGAACCCTGGGGCAGCGTCATCGACATGGACGCCTTCGCCGCCAAGCTGGCCAGCGGCTCGTACAAGCTAGTGACCCTGGTGCACAACGAGACCTCCAGCGGCGCCGTGTATCAGGCCCAGGAAATCGCACGCCTGGCCCACGAACACGGCGCCCTGTTTTTGCTGGATGCGGTATCGTCCTTGGCCGGTGCTGACCTGCGTACCGACGAGTGGGACATCGACCTCGTCGTGTCCTGCAACCACAAAGCCATTGGCGCCCCGATCGGCCATGCTCACGTGGTGGTAGGCGAGCGCGCCTGGAAAGCAATGGAACAACGCACGAAACCCTGCGGCACGGTGTTCGGCAATCTGATGAATTGGAAATCCCAGGTCGACCCCAGCGCCAACGGCGGCAGAGCCAAGAAACGGACGTACGGTGTTTTCCCGGCCGTTCACCTCTTTTATGCCATGCACGAAGCATTCACCGCGGTTCTGGAGGAGGGCTTGGCGCCCCGGTTCGCCCGCCACATCCTGAACGCCGAGGCATTCCGCGAGGGCATCATCGGGCTGGGCCTGCAGCCTCTGGCGCATCCGGACGTGGCGTCGCCCACCGTCACCTGCGTGCAACTTCCCGAGGGCATCACGTCCAAGGAATTTCTGTACCACTTCCGGCACGACCACGGTCTTTTCACCCTGCCGGGCCTCGGCGATTTCCAGGACACCGCCGTGCGCATCGGCCACATGGGCGTCACCGCCACGCCACGCAACATTCTGCACACCCTTCACGCTTTCGACCACATTTTGTACCGTTTAGGCCATCTCCATGACCGCGGCGCGGGCATTGCCAGGGCCGAGGAGATTTACCAGGCAGCGGAACAGGCAGCCCCCGTGACGGTATAGGGAGGCTGCCTTGGCACAGCGAGAGCGCTTTCCGGTTGGGCCGTTCTTCGGAGCCAGTCTGAAAACACACTCGGTCACGACGCTCTGCGACCTCTTGCACAGCGGCCAGATCGTGCAGCACGGTCTCATTCCCTGGGGCTCGAATTACACCTTTCTGGTGACGATGGACGTGCAGCAGCCGCATCTCATGCTGGCGGTCTATAAGCCGCGGCGAGGCGAAGCGCCGCTGTGGGATTTTCCTAACGGGACGTTGTACAGGCGGGAACGCGCCGCCTTCGTGCTCAGCGAAGCGCTCGGCTGGCAATTGGTGCCGCCCACGATTATTCGGCAAGGGCCGAATGGCATCGGCTCGTTGCAGTTGTACGTGCATCATCGCGAAGAAGACGCGGATTACTTCGCCCTCCACGAACAGCACGGGCCGGAGATGCAGGCCATGGCGGCGTTCGATCTCATTTCCAACAATACCGACCGCAAAGCCGGGCACTGCCTGCGCGATGCAGAAGGGCACATCTGGGGCATCGACCACGGCCTGACGTTTCACGTCGATCCGAAGCTGCGCACGGTGATCTGGGATTTTGGGGGCGAGCGCGTTCCCAAGCGTCTGTTGCGTGACGTGCGGCGGGTGCGGGACGATTTGCAGAATCGCTGCGGCCCGGTGGGCGAGCTGGACGACCTGCTCTTCCCCGAGGAAGTCGACGCCTTGGCCTACCGCATGCAGGCCCTGCTGAAAAGACCCGAGTTTCCCTGCCTGCGCACGCGGCGGGGTGTTCCCTGGCCGTTTTACTGATCCCGAAGGGCGTAACTATGGAGTGGCCGGAAGTACTTCAGCGCATTGAGGCGGGAGAAGGCGAAGAGACCGAGTTCAAACGCGGACTCGGGGATTTCTCCGCCATCGGCAGAGCGGTCTGCGCTTTCGCGAACACCGAAGGGGGCATTATTATCCTAGGCGTTACCGATTCGCAGAGCATCATTGGCGTCAAGGAGGAGGCCGACGAGGTTCAAGAACGTTTGGAGACGTTCCTGCGCACGGGATGCAACGCACCGGTCAGCGGGGAGTGCGGCCGTCACGAGGACCCGAATGGCTGGGTGCACTGGATTGAAATCTCACGCCAGGACCACCCGGAACCCTTGCGTTACGACGGCCGCGTGTGGGTTCGGCGTGAATGCAGCAGCGTGGAACCGTCGCCGTCGGAATTGCAGGAACTCTACAACACGTCGGACAAGCCCTCATCGGGAAACATTCGATAGCTTCCCTCCCCCCGCAAGCCCCCCTACAGATTGATCTCCTGGGCGACCATCTCACGGTGATAAGTGGCGTCGCCAAAGGTGAATTCGGCGTACTTGGCGCGCTTGAAATACAGGTGCATGTCATGCTCCCACGTGAAGCCGATGCCGCCGTGCACCTGGATGCCCTCGCCGGCGGTGTAGCGATAGGCGTCGCTGCAATAAGCCTTGGCCATCGACACGGCCAAGGGGGCTTCGGGTACGTCCTCATCCACGGCCCAAGCAGCATAGTAGGCAGCGGATTTGGCGGACTCCACCTGCAACATCATTTCGGCGCACTTGTGCTTGATGGCCTGAAAGCTGCCGATAGGACGCCCGAACTGAACGCGTTCCTTCGCGTAGGCCACACTGATGTCGAGCACCCGCTGCGCCCCGCCAATCATCTCGGCACACAGCGCAGCCGTGCAGATGTGCATCACTTTCGACAGTACCGGCCAGCCCATGTCCACGGTGCCGATCAGACGGTCGCGTCCGACGGCAACGTTGTCGAACGCCACCTCGCACTGTTTGCGGGTTTGGTCCATGGTCTTGAGCAGAGTGACGGAAATGCCGGGAGTATCGCTATCCACCAGGAACAGGCTGATGCCGAAACTCTTGTCGCCGGCGGTCTTGGTACGTGCCGCCACGACCATGACGTCAGCGACGTGGGCATCGGGCACGAACAGTTTGGTGCCGGAGATGGCAAAACCGCCGTCTGTAGGAACAGCTTGCACGTCCACAATGCCCTCCGCCTCGAAACGGCCCGAGGGTTCCGTCATGGCCAGGGTGGCGATCAGCGAGCCGTCGGCGATTTTCGGCAGATAGGTTTTCTTCTGCTCCTCCGAGCCGCCAAGCAGGATGGTCTGGCCCGCCAAGAGCACTGAGGAGAAGAACGGTGACGGCAGCAACGCAGCGCCCATTTCTTCCAGAATAACCGTGAGATCGACAAACCCCAGACCCTGGCCGCCGTATTCTTCGGGAAACGCCAGCCCGAGCCACCCGAGGGCGGCCATCTGCCGCCAGAGATCGGGCGAGTAACCGCGCTCGTCTTCCATCATCTGCCGCACGAAGGCGCTGGTGCAATACTCGGCCAAGAAATCGTGCGCCGCCTGCCGCAGCATGTCCTGCTCATCGCTAAAACCAAAATCCATCGATCAAACCTCCTGAAGTGGTGTCGCGGCGCCCATCCGCGCATAGAAAGACGCCCCCAACAACGGACAGTCGAGGGCGTTCCAAATGTGTCGGTAACCGTTAAAGAACGGTCTGTTCGGTCTTCGTATCGAAGAGGTGCGCGCGCTCCATGTTGAAGCTCACCTGTATCTCGTCGTGCATGCGGGCGCGCAGGGTAGGGTCCATGCGTGCGGTGAAGTTCTCTCCCTTGCAGGACATTTCGAGGATGATCTCGGCGCCGAGCGGTTCGAGCACCTCCACCGTGGCGCTGAGCGGCTCGGAGAAATTACCGTCGCCACTGCCGGCAGGCACCACGTCTTCCGGACGGATGCCGAATACGACGGGTTGATTGACGTAGCTTTCTACCTGCTTGGCCTTCTCGGCAGGCAGCGTCAGGCGGGAGCCTTTAACGTCGACCTGTACGGCGCCATTTTCTTGCACCAGCATGGCCTCCAGGAAATTCATCGGCGGGCTGCCGATGAAGCCGGCCACGAACTGGTTCGTCGGCTCGTTGTATACCTCCATGGGCGAGCCGACCTGCTGGATGAAGCCGTTGCGCATCACCACGATACGGTCGCCCATGGTCATGGCCTCGACTTGGTCGTGGGTGACGTAGATCATGGTGGCATCGAGCCTTTCGTGCAGCTTAATAAGCTCGGCGCGCATGTTCACCCGCAGCTTGGCGTCGAGATTGCTGAGCGGTTCGTCGAACAGGAAGACTTCCGGCTGACGCACGATCGCCCGTCCAACGGCAACCCGCTGCCGCTGCCCCCCGGAGAGCTGCTTGGGCTTACGATCCAGGAGTTCGCCAATGCCCAGGATGTCGGCCGCCGCCTTCACCCGTTGTTCGATTTCGGCCCTGGGCGTGCGGCGCAATTTCAGAGAGAAGGCCATGTTCTTGAAGACAGTCATGTGGGGATAGAGCGCGTAGTTCTGAAACACCATAGCGATGTTACGGTCCTTCGGCGGCACGTCGTTCACCAGCCGGTCGCCAATACGAATCTCTCCACCCGAAATATCCTCCAAACCGGCAACCATGCGCAGGGTGGTCGTTTTACCGCATCCGGAGGGACCGACCAATACAATAAATTCCTTGTCCTGAATGTCGAGATTCACGCTGTTGACAGCAATCACCTCTTCCGAAAATTTCTTGACAAGATCTCTCAAGACGACCTGTGCCATCGGTGTCCCTCCTTATGGCAACTAAATCCCAACCAATTTGGCCCGCTCCACTGCCTAGGCGGATAGGAACCAGGAAAACCCCCCCTTCCGACACCTGACATGAAGATAGCCAAGCGAATACCTTCAGGCTTTGGGCACGGTTCGGCGACTATACTACGCGGCACGCGTCATATCCAGGAAAACCCTTCATACCCCGTGGAAGCACACATAACGCGATCAAGTATTTTAGCCAAGCCCTCTCACGACTCATCCGCATCCTTCCCAATTTCGGCAACCCCGGGCCTGCACGTCATCCGCCACGTTTGATCCCTCCCCCCGGCTAGCCAGGCAACCCGGGCGGCGGTGATTTCGACTGCCAGCGCTGTAATTCAGCGACATATTCTTCTTGGTAATCCATGTCCCGAAGGATGTCGTCGTTTCCAATAGGAAGTTCCAACGTATCGTGCGGGTAGCCGCGTGTCACCACATTGAGACCTTGAGCAGGCGTCAGGGCCAGCACCGCCGGACGATACACCGCCGCCAGGAGCAAGGGATGGCCGCGCTTACCTTGCCAGACGGGGATGACCAGACCCTTCTGAGTGCGGGCATGAGCCGCCAGAAGCTGTTGGATAACCAGGCGACCGATTTGCGGTTGATCGACGAGCGCCAACAGGTAGGCGTCCGGGACGGGATCAAGCGAGCGCAGGGCAACCTGCACGGAGGACGTCATGCCATGCCGGTAGTCCGGGTTGTGAAACAGTCGAACGGGCAAAGGTTCCAGCACCACGGCGATCTCCTCGGCGCGATGCCCCAGGACAACGGCCACTTCCGACAAATCGGCGTTGAGGAGGGGTTGCAGAACCTGTTCGATGACCGTGCGGGAGCCAAACGGAAGCAGGGCTTTCAATTGCCCCATGCGGCGGGATTCTCCGGCAGCCAGCACCACCCCGGCAACACGCATCGGTCCACCTAGCCGGCCACGTACGGCTCGGTTTCAGGATGATCCAGCAGGATGGCGCTCACCGTCTCACCGGCGGCAAACGGCTCGGCACGCTTGGGCAGCACCAGCAGACCGTTGGCACCGACCATCGACAGCAGCCGTGCCGAGGATTGCATGCCGGTGCTGTGGGCCGTGAAGCCCTGTGGCGTGCGCGTGAGGTGCACCCGGTGAAATTCAGGCCGCCAAGCGTCACCCTGCAGCTCGGCCGCCAGCGTCACGGGCACGCGGGGACGCAGGACGTGATGGTGACCGGCCATGCGCATCAGGGCGGGCCGCACGAAAAGCTCGAACGCCACCAATGACGACACCGGAAAGCCGGGCAGCGCGAAGACGGGCTTGCCGGCCACGGTGGCAAAGGTGAGCGGCTTGCCGGGCTTCATATTGACGCGCCCGAAGTGGACTTGGCCGGTGGTTTCGAGAATAGGCTTGATGAGGTCCAGTTTGCCCATCGAAACGCCGCCCGAAGTGACCAAGGCGTCGCACGTCGTCAAACCCTCCAAGATTTTCTCCCGCAACGCCTCTTGCGTGTCACTGCCAATGCCCAGCGAAACGGCCTCCGCGCCGGCACGCTGCACCGCGGCCATAAGCGTGTACCGGTTGCTGTCGCGAATCTGTCCGGGGCCGGGGCTGGCGTCGGGCTCAACGATCTCGTTGCCGCTGGACAGCACCGCGACACGCGGCCGGGCATGGGCGAGAACGGTGGTACGTCCAAGGCTGGCGAGCAGGCCGATCTCCTGCGGTCCCAAGCGAGTGCCGGCCTGCAGAACCTGCTGCCCCTTGACGATATCCTGCGCCACCGGCCGCACCTCGGCGTTCGGGCTGACCTGACGATGCAGGGTCACCATCCCCTGTGCCTCCTCGGTGTACTCCACCATGATTACCGCGTCAGCCCCCGGCGGCATCGGCGCGCCCGTGGTGATACGTACACAGGTGCCGGGCTCGACACGCAGGTCGGCCACGTAGCCGGCGGTCTGCTCGCCGACCAAGCGGCGCGGGTTGGTGGTGTCGGCGGCAATCACCGCGAAACCGTCCTTGATGCTGCACGGAAACGGCGGCAAGTCCTCGGTGGCCTGAATGTCCTCGGCCAGGATCAGGTCGAGCGCGTCAAACGTCGAAAAAGGCCGCGGGGTCAAGCGGACTGTCTGCTTGAGAACAATATCGAGCGCCACCTCGGGTTCGATCGTGTCGTAATCACGCATAAGGTCGTTCACTTTGATTAAGGGTCGAGGCGTGAGAGTCGGCGGTCCGTACCTCTCTAACGGGCGCGTATTGTCAGCCAATTTCCCGAAGCCCGCAACCCAAAAGGCAGTTGGCGTCAGGGCCCGAGCAGGTCCGCCACCGCGGCGCCGAGGCCCACCGCCTCTTGGCAGCCCCGCCGCATCTCCGGCGCGCCAAAGCCGGGGCGCCACGTCGGATGATAGCATTCGTCGGAAACCACCAGGAGCGCCGCCACCTCGCAGCCGCGGTAGGCCGCCACCGAAAGCAAAGCCGCCACTTCCATGTCAACCGCCTGTACACCAGCGGCCCGAAAACCGGCGATCTTCACCGATGTTTCGCGGTATGGCGCGTCCGTGGTCCACAAGCGGCCTTGCTTGAGATGCACGCCCTGGCGCTTTCCCTCTTCCTGAAGCAGAGCAGTCATCGCCGGCGGCGCCGTCGGCTCGACCCCGGCGGGCAGGTAGTGGTACGACGTGCCCTCTTCCCGGATGGCCTGTTGCGGGATGAACAGGTCGCCAATGGTGAGAGCCGGATCCAAGGCGCCACAGAATCCAAGATACAAAAACCGACGGGCGCCAAGGGCAATGAGTTGCTCCAACAGCATCACCGCCACCGGCGCCCCGATAGGTGACGCCATCACGGAAAACGCTCGGCCTTCCGGGTTGTACCATGCCTGCCGCATGATCGGCTGTGGCTGCGGCGGAGGCATGCCCAGATGCCGGAGCAGCCGGTGCTGTAACGCTGGGATAAAGGTCAGCAGGGCAACCGGCCGCACATCGAGGTCGGCAGGCTCAGCCCCGTATTGCGCCAGTACGTGCGCCAGGAAATCGGCGGGCTCGATTCGGGCGTTCGATTCGGCAGACAGGAACTGAACGGGTGTCAATGGAAATGCCTCCTAGTTTGATGCTAGCATTTGGTTTTCCCAAATATAAGGGAACAACCAGATGTGACACGCGGGCACCTGCGTGACAAGCTGCTCGGCTCGAACGTCTGTCACACCTCCATAGCCTTATTCAATCTCACAAAGGAACACATCATGACCCAGCCTGTGGTAACCGTTGTCATGGGCAGCGCCTCCGATTGGCCGATCATGCAGAGCGCCGCGGAAATGCTGGAGCGCTTTCAAGTACCGTACGAGGTGACGATCAGTTCGGCGCACCGCGCCCCGCAACGCACCGGGGCGCTGGCACGCGACGCTGCTGGGAGAGGCATCAAGGTCATCATTGCCGGGGCCGGCGGGGCCGCCCATCTTGCCGGGGTGGTTGCCGCCGAAACCACGCTGCCGGTTATCGGCGTGCCCATTGATTCGTCATCCTTGCAAGGGCTTGACGCCCTCTTGGCAACGGTGCAGATGCCGCGCGGCGTTCCGGTCGCCACGGTCGCCATCGGCAAGGCAGGGGCGGCCAATGCCGGCGTGCTAGCGGCGCAGATCGTTGCGCTGACGGCGCCGGATGTGTCGGAACGCCTGCGGCGCTACAAAACCGAGCTGGCTGCCGGCGTCGAGAAAGCTGCCGAAACCCTGCAGGCTCAATTGGCGGAGACCGGTGCATGACGCGCTGTGTCAGAATCGATCCGCAATGCCCGGCCTCGGGCGTACTCGACGATGCTGCGTCCGTACTGCGGCGCGGCGGCATCGTGGCTTACCTGACGGACACCGTCTATGGCTTGGCGGTGGACGCCCGGCTGCCGCAAGCCATCGCCAGCCTGTATGCTCTCAAGGGCCGCTCATCCGACAAGGCCATCCCGCTGATTATCGGCGCACCGGAGCAGTTTCCAGATGTCGCCGTCGCCTTGCCGCGATGCGCTGAATCTCTCATGGCGGCGTTTTGGCCCGGTCCGCTCACCTTGCTGGTGTCGCCGCATTGCAACCTACCTGCCACGTTGCTTGGCAACACCGGACGGGTCGGCGTGCGCTGGCCAGACTCGCCGCTCAGCCAAGGTCTCGCGCTGCGTGTCGGCGGTGCCATCACTGCTTCCAGCGCCAATCGCTCCGGCGCTGCCGCCGCCCTGAGCGCCGCTGAGGTGGAGGCACAGCTTGCCCCGGACGTCGATCTTATTATTGACGCTGGTTGTGCCAACGAACCGCAGGTTTCGACCGTCCTCGATATCACCGTCGAACCGCCGCGCATGATCCGTGCTGGCAAAATTCCACAGGCAGCCATTGAATCCGTGCTGGGTTGCGGAATCGCCAAAAACCGCACAGAAAAAGGCTGAAAGGGTTGACACTATGGGGGGACGACTCGTATAGTCTTGCGCAATTCACCCAAATGAGCCCCGCAGAGGTTGCTTCAACACCACACCGCCTTGCTTCCCGCAGCGGTCGGCCTATCCGGTACAGGACTCCCATTGCACAAATAACCAGCCATCCCAAAGCCATACGACGAAGGGGTTGTATCCTCTGCCGAGCGTAAGGATTTCCCTCTACATGGCATCATGCTTGCCTACAATACATGGACACGCCCTTCTCAAGGGATGCGAGTTAACGCGCGCAGCGTAGGTCGTGCAAGGGTCCTCATTCATTTTTACCATGTTGTTCATAAATTCCATCGCGGCGTTCCTTGTTCGTCCGGCGCTGTATACGTCAAGGGTTCACCGACTCACATTAAGGAGTGCCAGTTTAATGGCGTACTGCTGTCACAGTTGCAAGGGCAGTAACCGAGGACAAAATATCCTACGTGCGCATGCCCCTAGAAATATGCATGCGACTTATGGAGGTTGAGACGACTTATGGCAGTTGAGACTACTCTTGACATCCCGGCCTTGCACAAAGGGCGCTTGAACATCGTTGAACTCAAAGAGATGACCATCGCCGACCTCTCCGACGTGGCCAAGCATCTCCACGTGGGCGGAGCCAGTGGGTTACGCAAGCAGGAATTGATTTTCAAGATTCTGGAAGCTCAAACGGAGAAGAACGGCTTGATTTTCGGCGAGGGCGTTCTGGAGATCCTGCCCGACGGCTTCGGATTCCTGCGGGCGCCCAGTTACAACTATCTTCCCGGGCCGGACGATATCTATGTCTCACCCTCGCAGATACGCCGCTTCGACCTCCACACTGGTGACACCATCTCCGGTCAGGTCAGGCCGCCCAAGGAAAGCGAGCGCTATTTCGCCCTGCTCAAGGTCGAGGCCATCAATTTCGAAAACCCTGAGTTGGCCAAGGACAAAATTCTCTTCGACAACCTCACGCCGCTTTACCCCGACGCCCGCATTCATCTTGAAACCGCCCCTACCGACACTTCAACCCGGATCATGGACCTGCTGACGCCCATCGGCAAGGGCCAGCGCGGCCTCATCGTGGCGCCGCCGCGAACCGGTAAAACCATGCTCCTGCAATCGATCGCCCACAGCGTGACACGCAATCATCCGGAAATTGTCCTGATCGTGCTGCTGATCGACGAGCGCCCGGAGGAAGTCACCGACATGCAGCGTTCGGTCAAAGGCGAGGTGGTGAGCTCGACCTTCGATGAACCCGCCACCCGCCATGTGCAAGTGGCCGAAATGGTAATCGAAAAAGCCAAACGTCTGGTCGAGCACAAGCGCGACGTGGTAATTTTGCTCGACAGCATTACCCGCTTGGCGCGTGCCTATAACACCATCGTGCCGCCAAGCGGCAAGGTGCTCTCCGGCGGTGTGGATTCAAACGCCCTGCAAAAGCCAAAACGCTTTTTCGGCGCCGCCCGCAACATCGAGGAAGGCGGCAGCATGACCATCATCGCCACGGCCTTGGTCGATACCGGCAGTCGCATGGACGAGGTCATCTTTGAAGAGTTCAAGGGCACCGGCAACATGGAAATCCACCTCGACCGCCGCTTGGTTGACAAGCGAGTCTTCCCGGCTATCGACGTCAACCGCTCCGGTACCCGCAAGGAAGAGTTGCTGCTTGAAAACTACGAACTCAACCGCGTGTGGGTGCTGCGCAAAGTCCTGAACCCCCTGAATACGGTCGATAGCATGGAACTGCTGATCGACAAGATTAAAGAGAGCCAGACAAATGGCGATTTTCTCCGCTCGATGAACAGTTGAGAGAACCCGCTGGTGGTTTCCACGTCTTGCGAACGCCATCCGTCTATTGGCTCTCCAAAACCAGGAGAAAAACATGAAACCGGACATTCACCCTGAATACCTTGAAACGACGATCTCTTGCGCCTGCGGCAACACCTACGCGACGCGCTCCACCGTGCCTGACCTGCGTGTGGCCATCTGCTCCAAGTGCCACCCGTTCTTCACCGGACGGCAGCGTTTGGTCGATACGGCCGGTCGGGTTGAAAAATTCCAGCGCAAATACGGTCGGAAGCCAATCGAATAAGCAGACGCAGGACGGATTGAAGTATGTTCGAGAAATTGGAGTCTATTGTCCAACGGCATGACGAGTTGAGCGGCTTTCTGAGCGACCCGGCGGTCCTTGCCGACCCGGAGAAACTGCGCGGTTACGCCAAGGAGCAAGCCGAGTTACGGCCTACCGTGGCGGTCTACCAGACCTATCAGGTTGCCCAACAGGACTTGCAGGAATATCAGGAACTCCTGGCTAGTGAAGACCCGGAGGGGGACCTTGCCGGTTCCATCCGTGACGAAATTGGCACCCTGAAGACCCGTTTGGAAACGCTGGAAGAGGACTTGCGCCTCCTGTTGCTACCGCGCGATCCGCACGACGACCGAAGCGTGATCATGGAAATACGAGCCGGCACCGGCGGCGATGAAGCCGCGCTGTTCGCCGGCGACCTGTTCCGCATGTACGGCCGTTATGCTGAATCGCAGCGCTGGCGGGTCGAGGTGCTGAGCGCGAACCCCACCGAAACCGGCGGCCTGAAGGAAGTCGTCGCCTCGGTCGACGGCCAGCAGGTGTACAGCAAGCTGAAATGGGAGAGCGGCACCCACCGCGTACAGCGCGTGCCGGCCACGGAAACGCAGGGCCGCATCCACACCTCGGCGGTCACGGTCGCCATCCTGCCGGAGGCCGAGGAAGTGGATATCGATATCGACCCGGCTGATCTGCGCATCGACGTGTTTCGATCGTCCGGTCCCGGCGGTCAAAGCGTCAATACCACCGACTCCGCCGTGCGGGTGACGTACGAGCCGAAAGACCGCAAGGACCTGCGCATCGTGGTGACCTGCCAGGACGAAAAATCCCAACACAAGAATCGCGCCAAGGCTCTCAAAGTGCTGCGTGCCCGCCTGCTCGACGTTCTTGAGAGCGAACACCAGGCGCAACTGTCCGAACAGCGGCGCGCTCAGATCGGCAGCGGGGACCGCAGCGAGCGCATCCGCACCTACAATTTCCCGCAGAGCCGCATTACCGACCACCGTATCCAGCTCACTCTCTACAAACTGGAGCAGGTGATGGAAGGGAACCTCAGCGAACTGGTCGAGGCTCTGTCGCTTGCCGACCGCGCAGCGAAGCTGGAAGCCGTGGCGCAATGAGCCTGCCCCTCCGCACGGTGTTACAGCGCGCGGCACAATGTCTGAAACAACACCAAATTGACGAGCCGTTGGCCGACGCCGAAGTCCTCCTCGCCGATGTCTTGACGCTACCGCGCCTCAATCTCTACATTGACGCCCATCGTCCCCTCAGTGACGCGCAGCATCACGCCTATCTGGCGCGCCTTTGCCGCCGAATGCAGGGCGAGCCGGTACAGTACATCACGGGCAAGCAGGAATTCCGCTCTCTAAGCTTTGAGGTGAATCCTCAAGTTCTCATTCCGCGGCCGGAGAGCGAGTTGCTGGTCGAGCACGGGGTACGCTGGGCGTGGCAGTGGGCGAAGCGGCATGGGACAACATACTTACAGTGTTTGGACGTGGGCACCGGCAGCGGCAATCTGGGAATCAGTCTGTTGCACGAACTGCCGGAATGCCGCGTTTGCGCGATTGATTCCAGCTTGGCGGCCCTGAAGGTGGCAAGGCACAACGCACATCAGCTTGGCGTCGCTGATCGATGGTCCGGGCTATGCGGAGACCTGGTGGAGCCGTTGCTCTTCGATCCGCCGCGCTTTGCCGTGTGTGTTGCCAACCTGCCTTACATCACCGCCGCCGAGTGGCAAGAGTTGCCGCCGCACATCAAGGACCACGAACCCGCCGCCGCGTTACTGGGAGGCCCGGATGGTCTGGACGTGATTCGCCGCTTGATCGCCGCCGTACCGGCAGTGCTCGTGCCCCAAGGCATGCTGCTTCTCGAGGTCGGTTGGAAGCAGGCCAACGCCGTGGAAGCCCTGATGCGGCAGACGACAGGATTCGAGGCCACCGGGGTACACCGTGACTTCGCCGGAATCGACCGTGTGGTGTGGGGCCGCATGCCGTAACCTTGGAGTCGCCGCTCGCCGGGGCTGCGCCCGACGTTGGATTTTCTTTACCATGACGCGTTCGTATTAAGCGAGGAGTCCTCCGTATGGAACGCCAAAGCACCGTCCATCGCCGAACCGCCGAAACCGACATTCAGGTGTCACTCGACCTCGACGGCAGTGGGGTCTACACCGTGCAAACGGGCATCCCCTTCCTCGACCACATGTTGAGCATGGTGGCCCGGCACGGCTTTTTCGACCTGGAAGTTGCCGCCACCGGCGATCTCGACGTCGATTACCACCACACGGTCGAAGACGTGGGCATCTGCCTCGGCCAGGCCTTCCATCAAGCCATGGGAAGCAAACAGGGCCTGCGGCGCTACGCCTCCGCAAGCGTGCCGCTGGAAGAAACCCTGGCGAGCGTCGTGGTCGACTTCTGCGACCGACCTTACCTCGTCTACAACGTCGACGCTCCGCCAGGACGTATCGGCACCTTTGACATAGAGCTGGTCGAAACATTCTTCCTGGGCTTTGCCAGCCACAGCCGCGCCACGCTGCACTGCAATCTGCACTACGGCCGCAACCGCCACCACATCGCCGAAGCCGTTTTCAAAGCGTTCAGCCGCGCCGCCGACGAGGCGACGAGCTTGGACACGCGCCTCTCCGGGCTTCTGACAACGAAAGACGCTTTCTGACGGGAATTCACATGCTGGCCATTGTGGACTACGGTAGAGGCAATCTGAGAAGCGTTCAGAACGGCTTCCGTCAGATCGGCGTTGCTGCCCAGGTAAGCGGTGACCCGGAAACGATTGCGAAAGCGGACGGCGTCGTCTTTCCCGGCGTTGGCGCCTTTCGCGACTGCATGCAGAACCTTGCCGCCCGCGGCCTGGACGAGGCGCTGCGGCAAGTCATCCGGGACGGCAAGCCGGTGCTGGCCATCTGCGTAGGCATGCAGGCCCTGCTATCTGAGAGTGAAGAGTTCGGCACCACACCGGGCCTGGACATCGTAACGGGGCAGGTACGTCGCTTCCCGCAGCCGGCCGCTGGCTCGAACCCACTCAAAGTGCCGCACATGGGCTGGAACCAACTACAGCTGCACCGCCCCTGCCCGCTCTTGGACGGTGTTCCCGAGCACGTGTACACCTACTTCGTGCACTCCTACTACGCCATCCCGGCCGCGCCCTCGGTGGTGGTCGCCTCCACGGATTACGGGGTCGAGTTTGCCTCGGTGCTGTGGCGTGATAACCTGTACGCTACACAGTTTCACCCCGAAAAGAGCCAGACGTGGGGCCTTCGCATCTTGCGCAACTTTGCCCAACTGCTATAGGAACGCGGCCGCCGGTGCTTGCCAAACGGATTATTCCATGCCTCGACGTCAAAGACGGGCGGGTCGTCAAGGGGACGCGGTTCCTCAACCTGCGCGACGCCGGCGACCCGGTGGAGGCGGCCCAGCTTTATGACGAGCAGGGGGCGGACGAGCTCGTGTTTCTGGACATCACCGCGTCTCACGAAAAGCGCCGCATTATTATCGACGTGGTGCGGCGAACCTCGGAGCGTCTGTTCATGCCGCTGACGGTCGGCGGCGGCATCACCAGCAACGAGGAAATCCGCGATCTGCTGCGGGCTGGGGCGGACAAGGTATCCCTCAATACCGCCGCGGTGCGCCGCCCGGAATTCGTCGGGGAGGCGGCGGAGACCTTCGGCAGCCAGTGCATTGTCGTCGCCATTGACGCCAAACGGCGCGAGCAGCCCCAAGATGGATGGGAAGTGTTCACGCACGGCGGGCGCAAGCCGACTGGCCTTGATGCCATCGAATGGGCAAAACGAGTGGAAGCCCTCGGTGCGGGGGAGATCCTGCTCACCAGCATGGACCGCGACGGAACCCAGAGCGGCTACGACCTTGACCTCACCCGCGGCATCGCCGATGCCGTCGGCATTCCTGTCATTGCCTCCGGCGGCGTGGGTAATCTGGAGCATCTCTACGACGGATTGACTGCCGGTGGTGCTGACGCCGTCTTGGCAGCATCCATCTTTCATTTCGCCGAGCACAGCATCGCCGACGCCAAATCGTATCTCCATGCGCGCGGTGTCCTTGTACGCCATACGGATTCGAGAAACGAGGAATCGGCCCAATGACCAGAAACCTGTATTGCATCAGACACCTTGCTCTGGCCGCAACACTCAGTCTCGTGGCCCTGCTGACCGCGGCGGCACATGCGCAAGACACGCCGGGCCGCGTGCCCAACCTGCCGGACACGCCTTACGCCTATGCCAACGTGCCCCTACCCCCGCACTTGGCCGTCATTCAGACCAATATTCCCAAGGACAACCCGATCACCGACCACGGCGCCACCCTCGGGCGCGTGCTGTTCTACGATAAACGCCTGTCGGCCAACAACACCACGGCTTGCGCCGCGTGCCATCTTCAGGAATACGCGTTTTCCGACCCGCAGCAGTTCAGCACCGGGTTTGCCGGCGCCAAGACGCCTCGAAACGCCATGGGACTGGCCAACGGCCGCTTCTTCCAAGCGGATCATTTTTTCTGGGACGCGCGCGTCAAGACCCTCGAAGAACTGATCCTGCTGCCGATTCAGAGTCCCATCGAGATGGGCAGCACGCTGGAACGGGCCGTAGCCAAGGTGGCCGCTGCTCCCTTCTACCCGCCCCTGTTCGCCAAGGCGTTCGGCAGCCCCGATGTCACGCCAGAGCGCATCGCCAAGGCGGTGGCGCAATTCATACGCGCCATGGTGTCCTATCAATCCAAGTACGATGAAGGCATCGCCACCGGGTTCCGTAATTTCACGGGGCAGGAGTACTTCGGGATGCAACTGTTCGAGAATCAAGCGCTTCGCTGTGCGCGTTGCCACCTGACCGATACGCAAATCCTGATTTTCCCGAGCAACAATGGGCTCGACGTGGTATACGCCGACAAGGGCGTCGGGTCGATCACCGGGGACGGTTTCGACCATGGGCTCTTCAAGCCGCCGTCCTTGCGCAACGCGGCGCTTACCGGGCCGTACATGCACGACGGCCGGTTTGCCACCCTGCAGGACGTGCTGAAGCATTACAGCTCCGGCATCCAGTCGCACAAGAACCTCGGTTCCTTCCTGCCGGAAAAGGGCGTGAACCTGACCGCCAGGCAACGGGACGCCATCGAGGCTTTCCTGCACACCTTGACCGACACGGCGTTTATCACCGACCCCAAATTTTCGGACCCGTTCGCCAAGCCGCAATAGAAACGTGTCGTTAACCGGCCGCGGTCCACAACGGCCCCGTTCTCGAGGGAGACAAGTCGCTATGGCAAGGTCGCATCTTGTCGTCGAAGCCATGCAGGATTGTGGCGTCACGCACGTCGTATGGCTGCCGGACAGCGAATCGCACTACATGTACGATGCCCTGAACGCCTCGCCGTTGCATCTGGTGCCGGTGTGCCGCGAGGGAGAGGCTTTCGGCATCGCTGCCGGGCTGCATCTGGGCGGCAAGACGCCGGTGGTGCTTATCCAGAATACCGGCCTGTTCGAGTCCGGCGACGTATTGCGCGGCAACATTCTGAATCTGAAGATGCCGCTGCTGCTGATGGTGGGATATCGGGGCTATCACGAGATGGTCAACGGGCAGGGGCCGGTCGATTCCGCCGCCACTTTCACCGAGCCGATTCTCGACGCCTGGGGCATCGTTCATTACCTGCTGGACACCGACGACGACGTGCCCAAAATCGCCAACGCCTTCAAGGAAAGCCGTGAAGCCAGCCGCCCAGTGGCGATTCTCATTGGCCGCGAATACGATGCGTGACGCCAACTAAAAAAGGACCGCTTTCGATGATACTCCGCTCGCAAGCCCTGAAACACTTGGCCGCCCTGCGTACCGACGAAATCGTCCTGACCGCCATGATGGCGGTCAGGCAGTGGGCGGCATTTTCCGACCATCAGCTTGATTTCAGCACCATCGGCACCGGCATGGGACACGCCTCCGACATCGGCCTTGGCTTGGCGCTGGCGCAGCCCGACCGTCGCGTCATCGTCCTCAACGGCGACGGCAGCATGCTGATGAACCTCGGCCAACTGGTCACCATCGCTCAGCAGGCGCCGCCGAATCTCATCCTCATGGTGCTGCACAACGGCACCTACGAGGTCACCGGCGGGCAACCCATCCCTGGACCGGCCAACCTCGACTTCGCCGGCATGGCGCGCGCCGCCGGCATCGCCAAGTCGTATGACTTCGACGAACTCGACGCCTATGTTGCTGCCCTGCCTGACGTTCTGAACAGCCCAGGTCCCATCTTCGTCAATCTGCGGGTCGTGGCAGACGAGACCCCGCTGCCGCCGCCGTCCCGCCAGCCACTGCCGCAGCGCGCCGCGCAGTTGATGCAGGCCCTGGGAGCAACCCCGTAGCTCCCGGCGGCCTTGTGATACCCTCCCTCCCCCCTCACGACGCCGAATGGAAAGGACACGAGTTGGCCGGATCTCTTGACAACGTGCGCGTGCTGGAGCTCACCCGAGGCATTGCGGGACCCTACGCCGCGAAGCTGCTGGCCGACCAGGGCGCTGACGTTATCAAGCTGGAGCCGCCGGGTGGCGACCACAGCCGCGCCTTCGGGCCATTCCCGAACGACGAGCCGCACCCGGAGCGCTCCGGGTTGTTCCTGCATCTGAATCGCAACAAGAAGTCCATCGTCGTCGATCCGGCCAGCCCGGACGGCGCCGATATCATCCGCCGGCTCGCTGCACAGGCCCATGTCGTGTTGGAGGATTACCCCGCCGGCTCGGCCAAGGCTTGGGATTGGGGCTGGCCAACCCTGCGAGCAACCAACCCGGCCTTGGTGTTGACGTCCATCACGCCGTTCGGGCAAAGTGGACCGTACCGCGACTACCGCGGCTCGGAACTCACCCTGCAGGCCATGGGCGGGCCCCTGATTACCAACGGCCACGAAGACCGCGAACCGCTCAAGCTGGCCGGCCATTACGCCCATTACCACGCCGGGATGGTTGCTGCGATGGCCACCCTGATGGCGCTGCGCCGCGCTGAGGCAACCGGCGCGGGCGACTGGATCGACGTGGCGGTCTACGAGTGTCAGGCCGGTTGCCGCGACCGCCAATCCACCAATCTGACCATTGCGGCGTATACCGGCATGTCCGTGGGCCGCGGGCCCTCCGGCTGGCGCATGGCCGCCGGCGTACGGCCATGCCGCGATGGCTACGTCAACATCCTGGGCGCTTGGAACCGCCTGCCGCGCCTGTTGCGGCTGATCGGCCGCGAGGACCTTCTCGATCACCCCCAGATCGGCGCCCCCATGGGCACCGAACCGCAGGAACTCATCGACGCCGTCGAAAGCGCCTATGCCGACTGGCTGGCGCCGTTAAGCAAGCGCGAGGCCGTCGCTGCAGCGCAGGCTGCGGGACTGCTGGCCGGGCCCGTGAACACGGTGGCGGACCTGTTGCAAGACCCCCATTTCCAGGCGCGCGGCGTCTGGGACACCATCGATCATCCCGCAACCGGACCGCTGCAATATCCCGGCCGGCCGTTTGTCCTCACCCGCTCGCCGCGGCGCCAACAGCAGCGCGCCCCGCTGCTCGACGAGCACGCTGGCGAGCGCGACACGGCGTGGTCCACGGCAATCCCCAGCCGGCCGGCAAAACCCCGCGACACAGCCGCATCGCTTCCCTTGCCGCTCGAAGGGTTACGGGTGGCGGAAATCACCGTCGTGTGGGCTGGACCGCACGTCACCCAGCTCCTGGGCGAGTGGGGCGCCGACATCGTGCGCGTCGAGCCGCTGAACAAGCCGCAACCCTACACGCGCGGCATGGAGGGCGTGCCGACCCGCGAGCAGACGCGCCAGCTCATCGACCAAGGCGTGCCCTCGCGGCTGGCAGACAGCGATCCTCAACGCGATCCCTGGAACCGAAACGCTTCCTTCAACTCGCACGCTCGCAACAAACGCTCCATGACCGGCGACATCATGACCCCCGAGGGGCACGAAACCCTGCTGCGCCTCGTCAAGCATTGCGACGTATTGGTCGAAAACAACGCGCCGCAAACGATGGACAAGGCCGGTATCGACTGGGATACCCTGCATCGCGTCAATCCCCGCCTCATCATGCTGCGCATGCCGGCCTTCGCGCTCGACGGCCCGTACCGAAACTACCGAGCCTTCGGCCTGCACGTGGAAGCCATGATCGGCCACACCCATCTGCGCGGCTATCCCGGCCAGAACCCTGGGCTGCTGAGCGAATCGCTGGCCAGCGACGGCCTCGCCGGCGTGCAGGGCGCCCTCACGGTGCTGATGGCCCTGCGCCATCGCGACCGCACCGGCGAGGGCCAACTCATCGAAATGCCCTTGCCGGAAGGGTTCCTGCCCACCTTCGGCGAATTCATCATGGACTACACCATGAACGGCCGCGATGCGCCGTCGCAGGGCAATCAACATCGCTGGCACGCCCCGCATAACGTGTATCCATGCCAAGGGAAAGACAACTGGATCGCCGTCGACGTAGGAACGGATGCCGATTTTGCCGCCTTATGTGGGGTTCTGAGGGCGCCGCACCTGATCGACGACCCACGTTTTCGCACTGCTGCTGCGCGGCTGCAGAACGTCGTGGCGCTCGACGAGGCCCTCGCGGCGCTGACCCCAACATACGACAAAGAGGCCCTCTTCCACGCCCTGCAAGCCGTCGGCGTGTGCGCTGCGCCGGTGCGCCGGGCGCTTGAAGTCCTGCACGACCCTCATCTCGCGGCACGCGGATTTTTCGAAGAATTGCCAACCGGTGACGAGCAGCGTCCGTATCTCTACCCCGGCTTGATTTTCCGCATGGCGCGCACGCCGAACGCCCTACGCACCGGTCCCGTTCGCTTGGGCGAGCACAACCGGGAAATCTACTGTGACCTGCTCGGCTATTCGCCTGACGAACTCGGCGCCCTGGAGCAGCAGGGCCACGTCGGCACCACCCACCCGCCGCACGTCTGGCGCCCCGAGTCGGACGCATGAGGTAGCATGGACCCACTCTCCCAAGGCGTCCTGGGGATCGCAGCCGCGCAGGCCGTAGGCAAGAAGCCCCAAGCACGCCGCGCCGCTTTCATGGGCTTGGTGGCCGGTTTGGCCCCGGACGCCGACGTATTCATTACCTCGACCACCGACCCGCTGCTGTCGCTGCAATTCCATCGCCAGTTCACCCACGCGCTGGTTTTCATTCCCATCGGCGCCCTCCTTGTGGCCCTGGTCCTGCACCCTATTATGGGTCGCAGGACCTTGTGTTTCAGGACCACCTACTTGTTTTGCCTCGCCGGCTACGCAACGCACGGCCTGTTGGATGCCTGCACCTCCTATGGCACCCAGCTTCTGTGGCCATTCTCGGACCTTCGCGTCGCCTGGAACAATATCTCAATCATTGATCCCCTGTTCACCGTGCCGGTCCTCCTGCTGGTGATACTCGGCATCTGGCGCCGGTCTCCCGTGTTGGCTCGCTGTGCACTCCTCTGGGCCGTGGCCTATCTCATACTCGGCGTCGTGCAGCGAGACCGTGCCGCCGCCATCGGCTATGACGTGGCCGCCACACGGGGACACGTCGCCGAACGACTTTCCGCCAAGCCCACCTTCGGCAATCTCCTGGTATGGAAAATTATTTACGAATCGGAAGGGTTGTTCTATGTCGACGCCGTGCGGGTGGGCCTCGGCAGCCGCCATCACCCCGGCGACGCCATCGCCAAGCTGGACACTGACCGCGACCTGCCATGGCTGCAGTCTGGTAGCCAGCAGGCGCGCGACGTGGAGCGCTTCCGCTGGTTCTCGGGCGACTACCTGGCCCTGGCCAGCGAGAATACGATCACCGATATCCGCTACTCCCTGGTGCCCAACGAAATCGAAGGTCTGTGGGGCATTACCCTCAACCCCCGCGCTGCGCCACACGAACACGTACGCACCGTCGGCCGTCGTACCGTCACCGCCGGCAAATGGCAGGCGTTCAGAGACATGCTGCTGGGAAACTGAATGGCTGGCCTGGAATGCAGGGTTCAGATTGGAAACAGCAATCTTAGTCCGGCGTTAAGGTCTGTGGTAGGATGCCGCGAAGTCGGAGCCCCAAAGGAGAGTCCTGTGAAGAGGAACTGGGGCGGCTGAAAGGCGAAGCGGAAGCCCTGGAGCAAGTGGCCACTCAGAAAGAGTGCGTAGAACTTCTCGACATGATCGAGAAGGCACAACAGGAGGCCCCAGGCTGAGAGGAAAGCCAAGGGCGAATGAGTCACAATCCAAAAGAAACGTGGCGGATCTTCGGCGACTGTTTTTTTGCGGTCCCACTGTTTCACCGCGCGAAACCCACCCAGGAGGCACTTCGGTTATGCAACAGCGGCAGTTCGGCAATATCCGCATCACCCGAATCGTTGAATCGATCGGCACCGATTTCCAACCCCTGACGTTTTTCCCTGAAACCGGACCCGAGGACTGGGAATCCCATCGCACCTGGATGCTGCCGCGGGCCATGGATACGGCCTCCGGCAATCTGGTGCTGGTGTTCCAGGCATTTCTGGTTCAGACCTCGCACCATACTATCATCGTGGACACGTGCGTGGGGGACGACAAGCCGCGCGAGGCGCGTCCCAGCTGGCACCTGCAGCAACTCGGCACCTTTCTGCCGCTGCTGGCCAAGGCCGGGGTCACGCCCGAGGACGTCGATTACGTGTTTTGCACCCACATGCACTCGGACCACGTCGGCTGGAATACCCAGCTACGCGACGGCCGCTGGGTTCCCACGTTCCCCAACGCGCAGTACGTATTTGCACGCGGCGAACTGGAGGGTTGGGAAAAGCTGCACCGCGAGACCCCGCAGCCGCACCTGATCGACAGCGTGTACCCGATTCTGGAGGCGGGACAGGCGAAGCTGGTCGAACCCGACTTTGCGCTCGACGACGAAGTGTGGCTGGAATCGACGCCCGGCCACACGCCGGATCACGTGAGTGTGCGGCTGGCGTCGCAGGGGGCACAGGCGGTCATCACCGGCGATCTCATCCACAACCCGGTGCAGTGCCTCGAACCGGCGTGGATCATGCGGGCCGACTTCGAGCCGGAGCGCGCCAAGGCGACGCGGCAGAAATTTCTGGACGCGCACTGCGAGGCCGACGTGCTGGTCTGCGCCACGCACTTTCCAGAGCCGTCGTTCGGGCGCATCGTGCGACGCGACGACGCCTTCTGGTTTACGTACGAGGAATAAAGAGAGCCGACCGTCCTACACCGGCAACCCCAGCCCGCGCGTGGCCATGATGTTGCGCAGGATGGCGGAGGTGCCGCCCTGGATCGTATAGGCGGGGGCATACAGGTAGGCGCGGGCGACGCGGCCATCCAGCGGCGCGCAGGGTGAGCCGGGAAGCAGTTGGCCGTAGCCGCCCATAAGCTCGCTGGCGGCCTGCGCCAAGCGCTGCTCGAACTCGGTGCAGTACGCCTTGGCGGCTGCCGATTCGGCATTCGGTACGACGCCTTGGGTCAGCAGCCAGGCCACACGGTAGATCATCAGCTTGCCCATGGTGAATTCGATATGCAGTTGCGCCAGCCGATGCCGCACCACCTCACTGCGGTCCCTGCCGGTGTCGCGGACGTGGCGCCGTATGGCGTCCATCAGGGCGTAGTTGCTCATCAGCCGTTCGATGCCACTGCGCTCATAGTCGAGTTGCGAGGCGATCTGATACCAGCCGCGGTCCTTCTCTCCCACCAAGGCCTCTTGCGGAATGCGCACGTCATCGAAAAACACCTCGTTGAAGTGATGCGCCCCGGTCATGTCCACGATGGGCTTGATGGTGATGCCCGGCGTTTTCATGTCGACCAGAAACTCGCTAATGCCCTTGTGCTTGGGGCCCTCCGGCGTGGTGCGGGCCACCAGGTAGCAGTAATCCGCCTGGTGCGCAAAGCTCGTCCAGATCTTTTGTCCGTGCAGAACGAATTCGTCCCCTTGCTGCATGGCGCGGGTCTGCAAACCCGCCAGATCCGAACCCGCCCCCGGCTCGCTCATGCCAATGCAAAACACCAGATCGCCGGAGACAATGCCGGGAAGGAAGGCAGCTTTCTGCGCCTCCGAGCCGTAGCGCAGGATGGAGGGACCCATCTGCCGGTCTCCCAGCCAGTGCGCCGCCACCGGCGCCCCATGGCGCAGCAACTCCTCGGTGAGAATGAGACGGTCGAGGTAGCTGCGGCCCTGCCCGCCATACTGGCGCGGCCACGTCAAACCGATCCAGCCGCGAGAAGCCATTTTCTTCGAGAATGCACGGTCGAAACCGAGAAGCCAGGCGTCTTCGGCCACCGCCTTCGAGGACGGCAGCACCTCCTGCAAAAAGTCGCGTATCTCCTGCCGAAAGGCCTCTTGTTCGGGTGTGAAACGGAAGTCCACGAATGCTCCACCGTGCCGCTCAAAAGCGGCGTTCGAATGTGATGCGCGTACCAACCGGCGCCTTGATCTGCGCCGAGGCGTTGCCCTGCGTCAGGGCGATCTCCAGGGTATCGTTGCTGCTGACGAGCGCCACGAGCTCGCCTGGTGGCTGACTGCCATAGGTGGCGCAAAAAGGCACCGTCCAGCGGCACTCGTCGATCTTAAACGAGAGATTCCGGCCAACCTGTAGCCCCGGCAGCAGATCGGAGGTGACGTTGGTGACGACGTTGCCGAAATGGTCGACATGCACGATTTCGCCCATCGCAGCTTGGCCAACAGCGCACGGTGGACTGACAGGGAAGGTGACCAAGTCTTCCACAGGCGGCCCGAAATCAGCCGCCGACACCCCACTGGCAAGATGTGCCGCCACCGGAGCAAAGATATCTCGCCCATGAAAGGTCGACGAAATCCGAGGCCGAAAATAGGCGCTCTCCGTCAACTCGTAAGCCTCGCGCAGCCCGCCTGCTGTCAGTACGTGCGTGAACACGCCGTTATCCGGCCCGACGAACCACCGATCAGATTGTGCCGCGCACAGCACTGGGCGTCGCGTCGTGCCGACGCCGGGATCGACCACTGTTACCACGATGCTGCCGGCCGGCAGATAGCGGCTCGACGCCTCCAGCAAATAAGCTGCTTGGCGCACGTCGAACGCCGCCACCTCGTGATTGAGATCAATCACCGTCAGGGCCGCATTGATGCTCAGAATGACGCCCTTCATCTGCGCCACGTAAGCATCCCGCCCCCCGAAATCGGTAAACAACGCAACAATTCGTCGCACCTTATCGCACCCCACGGCCTAATGTTCGCGGTGCGTGCATGCGCGCCGCCAATTTGGTAGCATAGCGCTCCGTCAAACCAAAAATCGTTTTAGAGGCACTCGTTCATGCAGTCTGTCTGGTGGGATTGTTGGCGCTGGGTACGCGGCTTGGCAAACCGCAGAGCCTTCTTCGCGCTGCCTTTGCTCGTGCTCCTGATTCTCGGCAGCGGCACTTTGAGCCTGGCGTATTTTGAGGCGCTGCCGACGGTGAGCGCCGCGTGGTGGCGCGTGCTCGGCGCCGTCACCATGCTGGCCGCCCTGGGCCTGCTGGCGACTCTCGGCACCTCAATGGTCGGCTTGGTGGTCAGCCCGCGCTCCAATGCCCGGCTCGCGCGGCTGCAGCCCTATACGGATCATTTCGTCCTGTGCGGCTGGAACACGAAGGCGTTACAAATTCTTGAGGAGTTGAGAAGCGATCAGCGCACCGCCAACGCTCCGGTGGTGCTGGTTGCCGACTTGCCCGAAAAGCCCGCCGAGGCGCCGCATTTCGTGCGCGGCAATCTGACGCTGAGCACCATGGAGCAAGCCAACTTGGCGGCTGCCCGTGCCGTCATTGTGCTGGGCGAGTCCGAAGACGACCCCTTTTCCAGCGATGCACGAGCCATCCTGAGCACACACGCCATCAAATCAGCGTATCCGGGTTTGTACACCTGCGTTGAGCTTCAGGATGCCAGTAACCTGCCTCATTGCCGCAGCGCCCGCGCCGACGAGATCATTGTTGGCGGTGCTCTCAGCAGCGCCTTGCTGGCCCGCGCCGCCCGTGATCCCGGCGTCACCCGCATCGTCTCGGAACTGTTGCGCAGCCGACAGGGTCACGAGTTGTTTCTATGCCCGACGCCGATAGGCGTCGTCGGCAAAACGTTCCTCGAAATCCTCGTAGAACTGAAACGAGATTACAATCTGTTGGTCGTCGGCATCCAGAGCGGTGAGGGCATCCTGCACACCAACCCACCTGGCACCTACCAGATGCGGGCCATCGACCGGCTCTACGTCATCGCCGCCGAACGTCCTTCGTTTGCCCCTGCGCGATAAGCCGCTCAATTCGCACGGTAGTAACGCACTTCGATCCGCCGGGCCTCGGGGTCCGAGAAATAGATCGACGTGCCGTTGCCGTGCGCCCCCCAGCGTGTTACCGGTCCCTCCTCGAGCGCCACGCCATGCACCGTCAGGTGCGCCATTAGACGCGGCATGTCGTCCTCGTTCAGCACCAGACAGAAGTGGTTGAGATCGCTGCGCTCCGGCGTTGCGTCGTCGCTTTCGGCAGCAGGAAACAGGTCGATGACCGTATCGGCGCTGACCCGCACGGACGGGAATAGCACCTCTCCACGCCGGAATTCCGCCAGCCGCTCGGCCGGCAGCCCCAGCACGTTCTGATAGAAATCCAACACCCCATCCATGTCGCGCACGTTCAGAACGATATGATCCATAGCTGTCATACGGAACATGTTTCGATTCTCCATGGAGAGCTCGGGGCGGGGACGGACCTACTCTTCCACCTCGTCATCGCCGGGCGCCACCGAGCGCAGGTCATTTTCCGATGCCGGTTCGCCCGGCAGTCGGTAGTCACCAGAAGCCCAGACGCCCAAGTCGATCAAGCGGCAGCGTTCGGAGCAAAAGGGGTAGGTCGTCGTTTCGGGCCACGTCACCTCGCGGTCGCAGTGCGGGCACTGCCGGCGGAGTTGTCGTTTCATAGCCTCCCCTCCATAGAAGTCCACAACTCGCCAACTGACGGAGAGTCTTTCGGTTAGGGCCTGTTGACATTTAGGCAAGTGCCAAGCGAGAACTCACCGCATGAATCATCGCGGCGTAACTGACGTCCGTCTTCTCAAAACGCATCGCAAGACGACGGAAGTACTTGAGTTTACAAAAGAAATTCTCCACCAGATGACGCCACTTGTACATCTCCACGTCGTAGTCGATCTCATCAACGCGATTCGACTTGGGGGGAATCACCGCCATCGCACCCCGCTCTTTCAACTCGGCGCGCAAGGCGTTGCTGTCGTAGGCTCGGTCTGCAATCAACGCCTCGAACGCGACGCCATCAAGCAAAGAAGGAACGCCGATCAGGTCGTGGCGCTGGCCCGGCAGCAGGACGAATTTCACCAAATTGCCCAGGGCGTCGACCCTCACGCTGATCTTCGTGCTTGGGCCACCCCGCGAGCGACCGACGGCTTGGCTGCGGGTCCCCCTTGAGCCCCGGCGCCGTGTTGGTGGAGCCGTACGATGGCGCCGTCGATCAGCACGTACTCGAAGTCGGCGGCGGCTGATAATTCCTTGAAGACTCGCTCGAAGACGCCTTTCCGCGCCCACCTCCGGAAACGTTGGAACACCGAGTTCCACAGCCCGAACTCGCTGGGTAAATCGCGCCATGGAGCTCCGGTGCGAGCCATCCACAGGACGGCTTCGAGGAACTCCCGATTGTCTCTTGCGGAACGTCCGGGGTCGCCGTTCTTTCCAGGTAGTAGGGGCGCCACGCGTGCCCATTGCGAGTCGCTGAGGATTCTTCGCGCCACGTGTCCACCTCCACTTGGTAATCTGGATTGAGGGTTGAATTCCCCTCAATTACAGACGATGGACTATATGAATGTCAACAGGCCCTCGTAAAGGCAGAAGCGTTCAAAAGTTTGCTGCATCTCAAATAGCCTCATCAATACCTTCAGAGAAATCAGGCATGGGTAATGGTGCTGAGGTGTCAATAGCTGCTTTCACGGTTGCCTCATCTATGGTGGCAGATCCTTCCCGCGTTGCGGTTTGAACAATGTTGGCGGCAGTTGAAAGAAGAACGCGTGGATGCAACATTTGCTGATTACCAAGCAGAGCATTCATGCCCTCTTCTGTGAACGGTTTTATAGTTCCGTTGTCTCTCTTATCAATTCGGTAGTGATCTAGGTGAGCAACCACAATCTCACGGGCTTGGTCTTCCTTAGGTAAGGGCAATTCCACCGAGTTGGGAGAGATGGGATCTAAGCGGGCAATTGCAGATAAACCTGCATCTCCCCAAGCTTGCGACAATCCAACGGAAGCCTGTTGGTGAGTTGTCAAAACATTAGAGAAAAAGTTATGTGTGGTGTTCGCATAACCTGGTCGTATCGTGCAAAGTCCAAATTCTTTGGCGAATTCAATCCGATGTTTTCTGGCCATTTGGTCAACCAGGTTTTCAATGTCATCGATAAACAAATAGCCTCCTGCGAACCCCGCAGCGCGCAAGTAGTAAACCGTATCATTGAAGAGCAGCGAGCGTGAATAATCCAAGATTTTAGTATCGCGTGGAACATATAAAGGCTCAAGATTACCGTCTCTTCGCAGAGAACGGAGATAGTTTTCGAACTGCCCTTGGGCTAATGCCTTAGCTACGATGGGTTGTATCCCCTCCTCCTGAAGTCGTTGTGCGATTTTACAGTCCAGGACGTCAGTTTGGATCGCCTTGTCCTGCAAAATGGCATCGTTGAGCAAATTATCGGGGTTTTCACTGCCATTAGGATTTTTGAGCACAGCGTGCGCCTGTTCATCCGTCAGGGCTTCTAACCGAAGTGCCGCCCTTGATGCTTCTAGGATTCCATTTTTGCAGATGTCAACAAGCGCGGATAAAGCCAATTGTTCCATATATCTGCGGTCTACTTGAGAGGGAAACGAGACATAAATGACCGCAGCCGAGAATTGTTCATTGAATTCGGTTCGTCCCCAGTCCTTATTGATCCGCTGCCGGAAATAGCGCAGTAGCGCGGTTTTGCCCATGCCACGCCCACTTTGTTGATCCCCTTTCGACCATAGATATGCTAAACGGACTCGGTTAGAAAAGTCGTCGGGACGAATAAGCAAACGCTCAAATTTCTCAATTTCGACCTTTGCTGGCGACTCGGCGTAGATAGTACCGTTTCGCCGAGGGTCAGTACTGTAGGGATTCACTGCGGGTTCATTCGGAAATGGCAAATCTTTCAATCCAAGTGATTCATAAGGCGACGGGTTGGAGGCAGTACTTCTTTTGGGTAATTGCACCATCATGCTCTCCGTATAAGATTGTAGATCTGGTTCGATTCACGGCTCCGAACCAGGGGTTTGCGCCGGCCGGAAATCCCTGTGTAGCTCAGGCCGATAGTCAAGGGCGACGGTTGCAAATCCAGCAATTGGTTAATCCCCTCGTCGAACGTCGCCTCAGGAATTCGGAGTTGCTCACAGGCCAAATCACGTACATCGGGTAAATCATAGTACCCGCCTAGTGGGGATAACACCGAAAACGCTTTGTCAAGGGCGTTCAAAAGTTCTTGCTGAGTGACCTTGTCCTTCATGTCTGGTTCACAGAAATGCAGGAGGATGGTGGTGGTGGGATCGAAGGACGGCGTAATCTCCAAGGGTACATACCAACCGTGTGGCGGAGAACCGACCACACAGGGCGAATAACTCTTTAGGAAATCGCATTCTGCGATGGATTCCTTCATGATATTCAACAAACGCAAGCTAACCAACCGGTCGGCGATGGAGCGAAAGAGCGTCACTGTAATGGAAACACTTGGCAAGGCACTTTTCAACACTCTCTCGATTAGCGCAGCCTCTATCTTTTTGGCTCCTTTCCCGTGGAAGGTCTCCCAAACAGTCGTGGCTATCTCATACGCATCTTCTGCGAATGTTGGTTCAAGCAGCCTCTGGAGGTATCTTTCATGCCCGAGTTTACTGGTTTCAACAATTGGACGCCGTAGGCATCCTATCTCCAGATGCCTTTGTACTATGGCGCGAAGATTATCGTATGTTTGAAGATGCACACGGGCCATGACCTGACGCAACTCAGCGTATCTGCGTCCATTTAACAGACCGAGAACTTCCCTACCCGATTCAGTCAACTTGTAAGCGCCCTGATCGGAAACCGCGAATCCAAAATGCGCCAATTCCTGACATACCTTTTCGCCGACTGTCTCGAAAGTTCCCCTGGGTTCTGGGAGCATGAGACGTAATGCCTTATCGCTAACATATTTCAGCACCGCACGGGAGATAGCGCTCACTTGTTCTTTCCGACGCACGGTTGCAGGAAGTGCAGCTAACACCCTGAGCCCTATATAGTGATAGCCGACATCCGCTATGTTGTAGCTGGATATATTCATTTCCTGCTCTTCGATACCGCTGCCCTGAATTCATCCAATAGTTCTGTACAATCCCCATTGATGCGCCTGAATTCCTGACTCAACGCTGGTGTCTGCAAGCCTCCGACTGCTTTCAGCACGATGGTGTCCTCTGAACGGAAACCGCAGCGGCTAGTGAGCCATGTTTCGCTTAGCGTGGAAGAGAGGTTATTCAACTGCGCACAGAAATCTTGAAACCGCTCAATCACATGAGAAGCTAGTGAAAGGCTCTTTTGAAATTCAGAGTCCATGATCCTGGCGTTTTGCACAAGAAGCGGCAGAGGGCGTAGGCCAGGCGCAATCGGGTGAATTCCCAATCCCAAACAAGCAGCAAGTCCACTCTGCTCGAAAGGCGTATTGGATATAAACGCCGGGCACACTTCTCTCAGCAATAGAGTGGGATTGAGAGCCAGATAATCTAAAATTTTTGCGAAGAAAATGATGATATCGGTTTTTTCAGGCCGAAACCCTTGACGATTTTTTACCTCCAGTATTGCGATCAAATCTGAAGTTTGTGCCACAATATCAATCTCGTGAGATACACCAGATGCGGTGTCAAGGCCGTCTCCAAAGTGCATTTCACGCTCAGAAGAGATTCTCCACCCCGGTAGATGGATCACACAACTTTCGCGGAAACGCTGCTCAAATCCTTGGTCTGGCAAAGGTTCACGAGCAACATGTTGCCATTCTTGATTCACAAACTTGTAACACCGTTTCAAAAATTGAAGCGCCGATTGAGGAAAACCATCATCTATTCGAATGTTCATAACCACTATAGGAAAGTCAGGTTACGGCTGGACAAGTAAGCTTCTGCCCCATCCGGATCTGTCAATGCCTTATGTGGGGCTTTGTCCCTCTATATTCACCAGAATTGGAGTTGTTTTTTTCGCCCACAAGTCAATTGCAATCTCGAAGCGGTGGCTTCCACTCCATAGTATGTGGGCGTACAACGCCTACCTCGGCGGCCCCAGACGCTGGGCTGTCCGTTTGCCGCGGCTCTCATTCATTGGACGGCCCTACGCATCAATCTGATCCTCAGCCAGCACAGGGGTGTGCTGGCAGGCTTCCAACTGGGTGCAGGTATATTGCAGGGTTTCTTCGGCGTGTTCCAGGATATGGTCGGCGTACTCACTATTGCCGTGATGGACAGCGAAGTCGGCAGCGGCGAACTGCGCCTCAGCGGCACAACTGGCATCAATGATAAAAGTTTCCCGATGTTCGACGGATACTCGGAATCGCACGAAAATCACCTCATCTCTATACTCTAACTCCGCGCGGACGGGTTGACTTCACCCACCCTCTGACGGCCCGCGTCAGCCTAGCACAGCGCTCTAAGCCTGTCTACGCGCTCCCTGGCCATGTCCGCACCCCCTACCTCGCGGCCTTTTCGAAATCGATCTTCTCGTCGACCGGCAGCCCCTGCAACAACCGCCGCACGCTATCGAGCGCCATTTCAATCGCCCCCAGCCGTACCCAATCGCGTCCACCGGCCAGATAGCTACAGCGCCCCGCAGCGCCATCTTCCGTGGAGATGGCGAGCGCAATGGTGCCGCCTTCTTCGCGGCCATCGGCGTCGGCCTGCATGGCCACCAAGACTGATAACCCGTGCGAGGCACCGCTTTGTCGCCGGACTGCCCCGGCCACGGATGCGGCCAGTTCCGCTGTCGGTTTGTCATCCGGCAGCGCCTCGGTCATCGACAACGCCGCGGCCAATTCCGCGCCACTGCACGCCACCGTGCCACGGCGAAACACCGCTTCGGCGCCAGGCAACGCCGCCAAACGCGCTGCCACCTGCCCGCCGGTCAGCGTTTCGGCCACCGCAAAGGTCGCCTGCCGCTCAGTCAGTTGCGACAACACCACACCCTCCAACGTTTCATCGTCTTCGGCCAGAATGAAGTTGCCAATACGTCGCCGCACCTCCTGCTCCACCGGCGCCAGCTTCGCCGCCATGTCCGTCTGATCAAGCCCGCGCACCGTGAGCTTGGTCTCCAATTGCGGATAATGGGCACGAAAGCCGAGCTTCACGCTGTCCGCCGGTGCTAAGGCCGCCACGCCGTCGAGCAAGGCATCGACATGCGATTCCCCCAGCCCGAAGGAGTGAAACCGTTTCAGGTGAATCACTGCCTGGCTGCCGCTACGCTGAAGGAGGCGCGGCAGAATTTCGTGCTCCAGCATGGGCCGCAATTCGCGTGGCACACCGGGCGTGAAATAAAACCGCGCCTTTCCAATGGTGACACCGAAGCCGCACGCCGTGCCCACTCGATTGTCAATGAGTTCGGCCCCAACGGGCAGCATGGCCTGCTTGACGTTGTTCGGCGACATCGTGCGTCCGCGCCGCGCAAACATCTCTTTCATGCGCGCCAACCAGCCCTCGTGCAGTTCCAGCTCCACCCCCGCCGCCTGCGCCGCCATCTCCTGCGACAGGTCGTCAACGGTCGGCCCCAGCCCCCCATTGACAATCACCGCATCGGCCCTCTCACCTGCGGCACGGAACGCCTGCAACAAATCCCCACGGTCGTCGCCAACGGTCGTCTCCCATTTGACGGACAAGCCATGATCTTCAAGTTTCTGGGTGATGTACGTGAAGTTTGTGTTCACGATCTTACCCGTCAATACCTCGTCGCCTGTGCAAATAACCTCGATGCGCATGATGCTCCCTGTAGGGTTCAAGTAAAGAGCGGCTTTGAAAAGCAGTCTCGAGTAGGCCCCATCACCTGTTTGGCGGTTCGAGACCGAAGAGACCGAAAATTTCCTCACTGCTTAATCTTGCAGATAAATTTATGGACACGTCGTCAATGAGTTGATCGAACAAGTCCTGTTTGCGTTTCAAAATCTCGTCGATCCTTTCCTCAATGGTGCCTGCGCAGGCATACTTGATCACGTTCACCTTGGCTGTTTGCCCGAAGCGATGGCTCCTGTCCTCGGCTTGATGCTCGACAGCGGGATTCCACCAGCGGTCCAGGTGGAACACGTACGACGCCGCCTGCAGGTTCAATCCCACGCCGCCCGCCCGCAGGGAGAGCACCAAGGCTTTGTGCTGGTCAGTCGTTGTGAAACGGTCAATGATACTCGTCCGCTGACTCTGGTCCATGTCGCCTGTTAGAGTTAACGGGTTGAACGCTTCCAGGTATCTGGCCGCTGCCGCAACACCAAAGGTTGCACTGGTATATTGCGAGAAGATCAGGGCTCTGTGGCCCTGCGCCACCAGTTGGTCCAATCGTGCCCTAATATCTCTCAATTTGCTCGAATGACCTGTTTCCGGGTCTGCGTTGCAGATTTGCTTCAACCGCGTAATCAATTCAAGCACGTGCTGCACATGCACTTGGACGCCAAGGGACTTCAGATACACAATTCCTTCCCGCTCGGCCCTGTCATAGCTTTCCTTCTGCCTGGTGCGCAAGGGAATGAATACCTTTGTCATCTGCTTGGGCGGCAGATCGTCCAGGACGTCGCCCTTCTTGCGCCTGAGTTGCAATTGCCGATGGCGGTGCTGCAATTCAATCCCCGGCCGGTAACGTCTGAACGAGGTGAGACACGTATGGTCTACGAATTCGAGGATGGAGGCCAATTCCTCTTCATCGTTCTCGAGGGGCGTTCCGGTCAGCGCCCAGGAGCGCCGTCTTTGCAAGCCCTTCAGGGCCCCGCTGGTCGCGGCGTTCCGGTTTTTGATGCGTTGCGCCTCGTCGGCTATCACCACGTCCCAGACGTTTCTCCGCACTGGCGCTCGTTTATTGCTGCCAAAATCCGACCTCAAGGTCTCATAACTTACCAGCGTCACGTGTACCTTCGCTTCCCATTGCCACGCGCGGTCGGCTATTGGACCGCGTACGATGATGGCGCTAAGCTCCGGCGCCCATTTTTCAAGCTCCCATCGCCATTGATCCAAGAGGCCTGCCGGGGCCACTACCAATGCCGATTCGATCTCCCGTCGCGCACAGAGAATCCGCACCGCGGCGATGGCCTGAAGCGTCTTGCCGAGCCCCATGTCGTCGGCCAGCAACAGCCGCTCACTGTTGACCAGGGCCCGCACCCCGTCCTTCTGGAACGGCATGAGGTCACCCGGCCATGTCAGGGCGGTATCCGGGCTCGGCAGCAAGAATTCCAGGGGCAGGACAAGCACCCTTCGCAACCGCTCCACTAATGAAGAGCGCGAATCTTCGCCGGCTCTCCGGCTGCACTTGCCTGGGCGGGACGAGGCGTCGGATGATGGGCGCTCAGCCTCGGAAGCGCCCGTCCACAATGACTGCTCTCGTAAGGCCGACAGAGCCACGACCCTCGCCGGTTCAGGAACACGGGCGGCAGGTGGGGCCAGCCAAGCCGCCGCTACCGACGCGCCGGATACGGGTGCGACGACCTCCGCGGGATCAGGCATCGAAACGGAGGGCGTGATACGCAAAGGCGCTGCCGCCGCCGCTTCGGGCCGGAACAGGCGTTGGAAAAGGGAGCGTCGTGGTTCCTGCTGGCCTGCCTGCCACCACATATAACGGTCACCCGTCGTTAATAAAGGCTTCTTCCAGGCCGACGGCGGCTCTCTCGAAAGGCTCGAGCGGGTCGTGCCGGTGCATGCCCTCCAAAAGTCGCATTGCCTCCGAGTCGTCGCCGGGCCGTTCCGTCGCCCAGATCAGGCGCACATCCTTGTCCGGTCGGGAGTCCGTCGTAGTGGCCTGTCCGGACGCCTCGGAAGAGGCAATCAGACAGAGAGGCACCTGCACCTGAATATCGTCCGCGAATACCTGCGACGGTATTTCATCGGCAAGGGCAAGGAGCAGCACGGGGACCCGGTTCGCAGCCTGGAAGAGAACCTTGAGGAGAGAGGTTACAGCCTGCCGTCGAGCGTCGCCCCGGCGCCACAGAAGCGAGTGGTGAACGTCGATACGGGTGAAACAGAAATCCAGGGGTTCACCCCGTCCGGAGGTCAGAAAAAGGGCACCCCTGATGCCTTTTCCATCGGCTTCATCCACGAACCGCAGAAAGCCCACGGCGCCGGTGGGTTCACCCTCTCTAAGGTCCTCGAAAGGAATTGGCAACTCAGTATCCCTCAGGCAGGCGAACTCATGACGCGATCATCTCACGTCGTCCGCTTGGTCTTCAGCTTCTCGCGTCAGATCAGGATGCTCCTGATAATCAGGCCGGTAATCCATCGCCTCCGTTTCAGGTCGGAAGTTTGGATACAAGCGCATCAAGTCCCACTCATTGATCGCTGTTCGGACCTTGTGCCTCATCTTGCCGCGATAACCTGCCCCGCCTGCCGTTATCGCCACTGGCGACGCTTCCCAAGCGTAGGCGATACTGTAGATGTGTCGCAGCTTTTCGACTGCCGTCGTTACTTTCTCAGTGGTCGGCGGCTCCAACTGGATAGCCTCCCGTTCGAGCACGCGCATGCCCGTCTCAGCCTTGGCTGCAATGGCAGATTCCCCGCGAGAACGCAGCCAGGGACCCACATAGTCGCGGTCTTGCTTGCCGCCCACGCCCAAAATAGCGGCAGCGAAATCGGCTGTCACGGTGCCAACGACAACAAGCCCCGGGTAGGCTTCACCGGGAACCCTCCCCAACCAGCGGGCCAGTTCCGCGTATGACCTGGCTCTTTGCAGCCGACTGTAAGAACCGACCAATTCGCCTTCGTCCAACAAGACCACCCAACCCTGATAGCCTGCTCCCTTGATGAGTTCCACTGCGAACCGTAACCGTTGTGGAGATAGCTCGCTCGCTTTCGGCGCTTTGAAGGCATAGTTTTGCAGTTGACCTATCGCTCGGAGTCCGTTCTTGATCCTGGAAACCGCGATCTTGCCTCCCGACCAGAAGGCTCTGATATCGCTAATCAGTTCTGGATCATTTGCCTTTTCATGGACGGTCAGCGTCGCCGGAAACATCCGATGCAGGCCATTTCGCTCGGAATCGGCCCATTTGAAGAAACGGGAAGCCGTCTCTGGATTCTCATGCAGCCCGATCCCGAGCTCTTCCATCAATTGCCCGGAGCGGCCGGGCATGCGTCCATGGTCGATTGCAGATTTGAAAACCTTGCCCAGGTCATACAGAGGTGTTTCTTTACTGACGGCCACACGACTGCATACAAACCCTTGCGACAACGCCTGGTGTTCCAGATAGGAAAGCAGGTGGGACTTGCCCGAGCCGAAATCGCCGGAAACCAGCATCCCCAGAGAACTGGAAGGGGGACTTTGCTGATCCGCGCACTGCCGAAGGAGTATGGCGAATTGATTCTCCGCCTTGGGTTGATTACATCCCAGGATCCTTACCGCTTCCCGGTTGGGCACACCACTCCTCAGGGCTTCCAACGCCCGTCGGTACGTAAAAACGAGTTTTCCATCTGCGTCCGTATCCATGAACGCCCCTTTTTTCAGGATAGTCGCACCAGGGAAGCCATGGGATTCACCTGATTCTTATCGTGGACGTCATCCATGATTCTCGTCATGAGGGCTTGATAGATGTGATATCCCTTGGGGCCGGTTTCATCAAGGAATTCGTTATTGGTTACGACGACCATCAAAGCCCCTGTCAGTTGGTCCGTTGCATCAACGAACTCCCTCAAAACCTCATAGTGGTCCATGGCCATAGCCCGGGTGTAGTGCCTGAGCCCATCTCTCGGATTGCGAGCAAGGGTGACGCGGGAATTGTCGAACAGGATGACGGTCCCGGCATAGCCTACATACCGGAACCAATAGAGAGCCGATTCAATGAAATGCCTCGCGGTCGTCCGGTTGATACCGGTATAGACCGAAAATGACTTGACGTGACTTACTCTCGTGACTGCGCCGGTCAACCAATCGATCAAGGGCTGACCAACATAGGCATCATATCCACGCCTATTCTCACACTGGCAGAAATGGGACATGGCGACTCTGAAATCTTTGGCCATGTGACGGTTTTTGGCGACGTCGCTGTCGATGAACGGCCGCAACTCCCTGTAAATCGATTCCGACTCAAGCGCGTTGGCTTCTCCGATGGCCGCAAAGGGGTTGCGCTCCTGACGGGGATCAAGGTGATCGGCCCGGTAGCCCCTCTCTTTAGCCAGCTTCAGAATCAGGCGGCGAGCCGACAAGCGCCAATCCACCTGGCTCGCCATCCCGAAGAAGATATCCTGGGGCATGTGAACCCGGATCGCCACCGCATCGAGCTTGACCACCACGTAACCCGCTGCCCGGCATTGGCTCTGCAGAGCCTCATACAGTGCCGGCTTCAGGCCGTCCTGCGTCACGGCAAACTTGATGGACGCGCCGCCATCTCTGATGAAAGACGACAGGTATTCGGAGTCAATGCACCGCAGCCATTCCTGCAGCGGCATGGTGGTTGCCATTATTCGCCCCTGGAAAACTGAATGCCGTAATACGTAATGACCTGTCCATCGGGACCGACAAAGGGAAAGATGCCACGCACGCTTCGGGTTCCCGCAGCAGCCGGAAACGAAACGCGTGCCCCTGACTTGGTATGGGTCGGTCCGTTGCTTTCCAGGAAATACAGGCTCCTGGCGAATTCCGTTTTGTCGTACTCGCGGCTACTCCCCGGCAAGCTGGTGAAAATCTCGTAGATTCTGGCCAGCGGCATCACAGGCTCTTTGAGCAAGCCGGCAGGTTCGGCAAACTGCCTGTAGACCTTGTATAGAGACTCCAGAAACGCCTCCGACCCGAAGCGAGGCTGCTTTTTCTGGTTGTTCACCAGAATTTCGGTAAGGTAGGACGGTCTTAATGTCGAAACCTTCTTCTTGTCGATGCCGATAGCGTGGTCCCCAGGGAAAATACGAACGATAGACGGATAAGCAATCAATCTGTCGTCCCGCTCATAGATGGCCAAGCCGTTTTTCTCCGCAACGCTACGTAACTCGACGGCGTAATGCTCCTTGAGATATTCCGTCTCCCCTCCGTCCTCGAAAGGCCAGGTAGCAACGGCGTTTGCCACTTCCTGACGGAGGGTATCCAGGGCACCGTCCAGCCTGGAAGCCCCCCTTTTGATGGCGCCGATATTCCCCTCCTTGGCCGCCTTTTGCAAAGCTCTGGCCAGTTTTGCCAGCTCCGTCGCAGATTTCAGGGTCGAGGCGGCAGCGGTCTCCGTATCATGACAGGCCTGCTCAAAACTCGTCGTCATGCTTTCCTCACTTTCGTTCATCATGCCAAGCCCGGCCGTGCCGGGGTCCCGGCCGCTGTTTTCCCGTTGACAGTCTCGTTGACAAAACCGAGCCGTGGCTTCATGCGTCCACTACCCCGTCCGGCGAGCCACGACGAACGACTCGTCGGTGAACCACAGGGACTGGTATTTCTGCAACACGGACTGGGTAGCTCGCAGGTAGGCACCCTGGCTCATGGCCTGCTGCAACAGGTCGTCCTCGATCTGAGCAACGTAAATGGCGGCGTTCCAGGCAGCGAGAAGAGTGGAGGTGCCGATGTTGTTGGTGATTTCCCAAGGCTGGGTGTGCAGGACGTAGTTGAACTCGGAGCGCGCTTTGCTGTAGGGGTGGTAAGTCAGGTCCGGTTCGCTCTCCCGCAATTGGCTGCGCAGCTCCTTGAGCAGGGCTTGGCGCGGGGTGCGAAAGGGATCCTCCTCCGGCCACACGGCGCGGATGATCTCCATGCCAGGGTCGCGTCCGGTGGACTGAAAGGTCACCAGCCGGCCGCCGGGCGCCAGACTGCGGGCCAGCGGCGCCAAGACGTTGCGGACCTTGAGCGGCGCAGGCAGGCGGGCGCGAAAGGGCTGCGACGCGATGACGAGGTCGTATTCATGATCCTGCTGACCCGGCTGCGGGAGGATCGGGTCGAGAACGAATTTGTGGTCAGCGCGGTACAGAATCAGAACCGACGGCGTCACATACAGCGGATTGCCGGTGCGCTGGCTCGTCGTGGCCTGCCAGCCCTCGCGCAGATAGCTTTGCAGCTCGTTGATCTGCTGGTTGAACTCATAGGCCGTCGTGCCTTGCAAGGGTATGTCCCACCAGTTCAGCTTGGCCTGTATGGCCGGGTTGCGCGGCTGCAACCGCGGCGCCTCGGAGTAGAACATGTTGGTAACCACCAGCACTGTCTGCGGGTGCTCGAAAAAACGGTCGCCCATGCGCCCCAGGCTGATGCGCACGTCTTCCAGGCTGACTTCCTTGCCGACCACCAGAAAGGGGATGGTGGGAAAGCGGTGGTGCAGCTGCCGCATCACTTGGCTGAGCACGGTGGCGTCGCCCATGCCAGCATCGAAGACCCGCAGGGCGGGAGGCACCGGCCGCAGGTGTTTGAACTCCATGCCGACGCGGTCGGCAACAACCCATTTTTCGCTGCACGTGGTCACGAACAACAAGTATTTTTCGCGGTTGTCGAAGAAGCGAAAATGCTGTATGTCAGTAGCGGTTTCCATGCGGTGCGGTCTCTCCTCGAAGGTTCACGACATGCCGGGCGGTTTGTAGCGTAGGGTCGGTTCAAAGTCAACGCCGCCACGCCGCTCGCCCCTGTCTATGAGACGGCAGGCATCGACCACGTCAGCAGCGTCACGCAAGCAGCCCGTCATAGCGGAGGTTTATTGAATGAACGCGCGTCCATTCGTAGAAGTTTTGGAATCGGGAAAATTTGTCGTCACTGCCGAGTTGAATCCGCCCAAGGGCACCAACCTCGAGCCGCTGTTTGCCCACGCCGAACGGCTGAAGAATGACATCGACGCGTTCAACCTGACCGATTCCCACAGCGCCCGCATGAGCATGGCCCCGATGGGGGCGGCGTCTCTGCTGGTGCAGCGAGGTATCGAACCGATCATGCAGGTCACCTGCCGCGACCGCAACCGCATTGCCCTGCAATCCGACCTGCTGGCAGCCCGCGCGCTGGGGGTGCGCAACGTGCTGACGATGACCGGCGACACCCCGGCGGCCGGCGATCACCCGGACGCCAAAGGCGTGTTTGACGTTGACGGCATCGGCCTGCTGCAGGCCGTCGCCGCGCTGCAATCGGGCCAGGACCTCGGCGGCCAATCCCTGCGCGGCGCGCCTGATTTCTGCGTTGGCGCTGTGGTCAACCCCGGCGCGCCCGACTTGCAAAAGGAACTTGGCCGCATGCGCGACAAGGTGGCTTGCGGCGCCCGCTTTTTCCAAACCCAAGCGGTGTACGACCCAGCGGCGTTCGCGGCATTTATGCAGAAGGTGAAGGACGACAAGGTGTCGATACTCGCCAGCTGCATCGTGCTCAGGTCGGCGAACATGGCCCGACGGATGAACACGGTGCCGGGTATTTCCATCCCCGCAACCCTGATCCAAGAGATGGAAGCCGCAGCCGATCCGGCACGCCAAGGCATCGCCATCGCCGGACGCATCATTCGGGAGCTCAAGGGTTTGGCCCACGGCATTCACCTCATCGCCATCGGGCAGGAGAACCGTATCCCTGAAATCCTGGACGAGGCCGGTCTACCCGGCAAGAAATGACCGCGGCGGTTTGGGGGCCTGTTGAATTCATATTCTCCCGGGGCTTATGAGTAGGCGGCTGCTCCTTCCCCAAACCTGCCAATCTCCAGCACCAGGAGATGATCGGATGGACCGCATCGGGGCTCCGTGACGCACAGGGGGAGCGGCTCGCTCCCTTGCTCCCCGGTAAACCCGGTGACCCGGTTGCGGATTGCGGCCACTTCTCGACCTGCTACACTCGACTGCCCTCAGACAGCAGATACGCGAGGTTGCGGATTGCGGCCACTTCTCGACCTGCTACACTCCGCGCGACGGGACAGCATCACAGTCGTAGTTGCGGATTGCGGCCACTTCTCGACCTGCTACACTCGAACACCTTGAGGCCCTGGCCGCGCGCCTGTTGCGGATTGCGGCCACTTCTCGACCTGCTACACTCGATTAAGGATCTCAAGTTGGGGCGGTACAAGTTGCGGATTGCGGCCACTTCTCGACCTGCTACACTTTCGGCAACATCGGGCGCGCCTTCGCCCTGGTTGCGGATTGCGGCCACTTCTCGACCTGCTACACTTTCGTATGGTCATCAGCGCCACCGTGCGTGGTTGCGGATTGCGGCCACTTCTCGACCTGCTACACTGCGGCGTGCGAGATGCGTGACGCGCTCGTGTTGCGGATTGCGGCCACTTCTCGACCTGCTACACTCGCCACAACACGGCTGACGACATTGCCAAGGTTGCGGATTGCGGCCACTTCTCGACCTGCTACACTTTAACCCCTGGTAAGGAGGCAGCATGACTGGTTGCGGATTGCGGCCACTTCTCGACCTGCTACACTGCTCGTGTGGTTTACGTCTCGGCAACCGGTTGCGGATTGCGGCCACTTCTCGACCTGCTACACTTGTGCACGTCGCGGGGGTTACCAGTGGGGGTTGCGGATTGCGGCCACTTCTCGACCTGCTACACTATTATCGGAAGCAGTAACCTTCCGTCAGTCGTTGCGGATTGCGGCCACTTCTCGACCTGCTACACTTGCGCGGCCTGATTCGAGCCGCTGCGCAGGTTGCGGATTGCGGCCACTTCTCGACCTGCTACACTAGCAGCTCTTCGGTGACCACGCCCTGCTGGTTGCGGATTGCGGCCACTTCTCGACCTGCTACACTCGCCCATCCCCATATTACCCAGATCGACTTGTTGCGGATTGCGGCCACTTCTCGACCTGCTACACTGTGCGGCTTCGAGCACGTCCAGGACGCCGAGTTGCGGATTGCGGCCACTTCTCGACCTGCTACACTGGCGGCGGCGCTGGCCCCCCAGCCGGAGTCGTTGCGGATTGCGGCCACTTCTCGACCTGCTACACTCCGGTGCGTACTTTGTGACACGCCGGCCTAGTTGCGGATTGCGGCCACTTCTCGACCTGCTACACTATACAACCGACCGATCTGACTGGGTACAAGGTTGCGGATTGCGGCCACTTCTCGACCTGCTACACTCATCACGGACCGGACGCTGGTAGAGAGCGTGTTGCGGATTGCGGCCACTTCTCGACCTGCTACACTTTGGGAGGGTCTGTCTGCGATTGCAGGGTTGCGGATTGCGGCCACTTCTCGACCTGCTACACTCGGTGGTGATGGTCAACCGATACCTGGAAAGTTGCGGATTGCGGCCACTTCTCGACCTGCTACACTCCAACCACGCGGGCGGCGTCATTACCAGCGTTGCGGATTGCGGCCACTTCTCGACCTGCTACACTTCAGCCCCTTACACTGGCTCGGTGTCGTTCGTTGCGGATTGCGGCCACTTCTCGACCTGCTACACTTGCCCTCGCCATAGGGTATTGAAAAACCTGCCGTTTCTACCCGTCCAGTCATCAAAAAAACTCCAACTGGGCGAGTGGCGGCGGCGGTTTTTCTCGGTTTTTTCCAACAAAAACCTCGATGCGGCCAAACTGTTTGTCCGTGATAGTGAGAAATCGTACCTCTCCCGCCGACGGCACGCATTGCCCCATCCGCGCAACGTGGACCTTGGCGTTTTCAATCGACGCGCAATGTCGTATATAGACCGAATACTGCATCATCGTGAACCCATCGTTCAGCAGGTCCGTTCGAAACCGGGCATAGGACCTTCGGGCCTTCGGCGTATCGGTGGGCAAATCGAACATCACGATGACCCACATCGAACGCCATCCCCAAGGGTTCGCCCGTATCGTTCGCTGCCGAGTATCACTCCACTTCCCCATCTTCAAAGTCCTCCGGCTCCAATGGAAGCCCCTCGGGAAGCATCAGCGTTCGGCCACCTCCAGTGAGCGTGCGGCAGAGCGAAACTGCGCTCGTGTGCAGGGCGAGAAGCAGCGGCTCACGACGCCCTCCCACAAAAACCGTCTCATTGAGTAACGACAGGAAGGCGGCGCGGGTTTCTTGCCTGGACAGGCTTGGAACTGACGCCCCGTCATCACTTGCCAGAAGCCGTGCCCGCCAATCGACGAACGGCCTGTAGGGCTCGATCAGGTCGTCGGCAAGACAGAACGGATTGCCGCGGTGCTTGTGATGCACCCCGAGCGAGGGGATCAGGCCGGCGGCGACAACAGCGCGCGCCACCGCCGACCGCACCACCGCATAGCCGTAATTCAGCAAGGCGTTCACACCATCAGCCTGCCGGTCGCGGCGAAACGCCTTGCCAAACAGACGCGGCCAATAACGCTGCGCGGCTTGGGCTTCAAGGTTGTCCGGGTCGCCGGAGCGCACCCGCTGAATCATCGGCGCAAGTCCGCCGTGATGGCCGGTGAAGTGGCGCAGCACCACTGACTGCTGGGCGATCTTGGCGCGCACCAAAGCCTGCCACGTCCGTTTCCGCGTCGGTTCGCTGGCCTCGACTTGGGCGCGGTGTCGTTCGGTCTGGACGTGGTGGGCAGCGAGCGGGAGCATCATCCCGACGGGCAGATGATCACGCCCGGTAACCAGCACCGTGGCGCCCGCTTCCAGCAGATCCAGGAATACCGCTTGCGTATAGGTGGCGCGGACATCATCCACGATCACCACGCCCAGGTCCTCAATCGGCAGCGTCGCCTTCGGCAGGTCCGGCCGTTCCACCACAAGCTGGCGATGCGAAACCGAAAGACGCGTGCCAAGCGTTGAGAATTCTACCGTTTTACGGATCATCGCCGAGCCAGCTCAATCGTTTGCCGGACGAACGCGGCCGATCGGATCAATAGAGAGCTTCACCGTCTCCTTCGACACAATAGACCTCGCGTTTGGCCTAAATCTCGTCGCACCAACAGCGTCATTATCATGAACCAGAACCACCACACCAGACGTCCAAACGCTCTCGACGATCCACACCCTTTCTTCACCGTCCTTAGCGAATTGCAATGCGTCACCTGCCGACAACGACATCAAGAACCGTGCGCCGTCCCCGCGTTCGCGCCGAACGACCGGTTCACGTCTTGCCAGGCGTCGTGATGCTTCGAGCAGGCTGACCACTTTGAAATCGACATCACTGTTGGGCAGCCGATAAATCGCCATGTGATGATTATTGCCCAAGTCGGCATAGCCGGTTGAGACTTGCGCCATCAGGCGAATTTGCTGCTTCTTGAGTACGCGAACCTTTCGGATTTCGGGTCCTTTTCGTCCCCGCTTTGGATAGGGTGGAAAGGCTTTCTCCGGGTCGCCACCACGCTTGTCCACCCACTCCTTGACGATTTTACGAACGCTCTCGTCCCGGATATCCGCCAACTCGCCCTTGCTCAACTCCTCCACCTTCTTGCGCTTGACGTAGCGGCGATAGGTGATCCCCTCCTTCTCGTTTGTCTCCTCTTTGCGCGTATCGCCGTAAAGCAGGCCCTTGTGTAGCGGCCCGGATACTTTCTTGCGGACGCGATGGGATACGACAATGTCGGCAACGGCTTTTTTCGCATCGTCACGGATCGTTTCCCAAGGTGGCAACAGACGGGGCTCCCGAATGCGCGGGTTCGGGTTGTCCTTGTCTTGCCAATAGCGGGACAGTTTCTGCGTCATACCGGGGTCGCAACAGGCAACCACCAGTGCGTCGATCGCGTGATGACGGTGGTCGGCGCGGGTCTTCTCGCCGGTGTCAGCCAGGATGTTGTTCAGCCCCCAAAGCCGGCGGAGATGGCCCGTGACGCGCCCCGACACGGCCTGAACTTGGATGTCGGGTCCTAATTGCTGCAGGAAGGCGACGGCCGCCCGCGCCGCGTATCCGGTATCGGTCAACTGGCGATTGGTAAAATCGTCGGGGATGGATTGGGCCAGAAACCGCTTGATCTTGCTGGAAGGCATGCCAACGCCATCCTTGGTAGCTTTCATGCCATTCAGACGGTTTTCAAGAGCCGTCCACGCCTCCGCGACATGGCCGAGATACTCGAACGGTGTCCTGTTGTCCTTCTCGATGTTCACGTCTTTGTGGCACAGCGTCTTGTTCCGGAAACTGTCGTCCAGCGACCGGGAACGCGGCCAGATGTGCTCGACGTCGAAACGCGGGGCAGAGCCGAACAGGTCATCGAAGCAGATAGGGTCGCCTGTGTAGGGGCAGCGATGGCCGCATTCCTGCCACAGCAGCCACTTCTCGACGTTGTCGCGTGAAGGTTTGCGGCTTTTTTCTGCAAGGTTATCCTGCGCTGCCTTCCGTTGGCGCTCCCGACGACGGTTGCCGAGTGCTATCTCATCACGCTTGGACTTCGGTAAGCCGACTTCACGCGTCGACTCGATGCGGATGATGTCGGGCCTGCCGAACCTTGATATGAGGTTGTTGACGACCTTACGCAACTCGTTGTGCACCCGCACGACCGTAGGGTTGCGCAGGTTGGCGACGCGCTTGGCTGCTTCCTTGTCGGCAGGACTCGGCAGGCGGTCCACAGCTTCGCCGCTCGGCCGCTCGTGGTTCGGGAAGGTCGCGTCGCGCCAATCCTCCCAATCGGGGCTGTTCAGCAGAGCGCCGAACCGCGTACCCGCTTCGAGATGCGGCAGAAACGCCCGCAGCGCCTTGACCGAATACGGCTCCCAACCGGTCGGCAGTTTCAACTCGGCAAGCTGCGCAGCCTGGCCTTCGGAAACCCCGAAATTCTCGACGAAGCGGCGCGCCGCCACTTCCCTGCGTCTCCTGCGCTCGGCCGCTGGACGAATGACGACTCGCTGCCCGATTTTATCGTAATCTGCCTGCCAAATGCGATCATGCACCGCGTCGCGGATTTCCTGCTTGTGCGGGTGATCAGGCCAATCGGCGTCGAAGATTTTTGACAACTTCGCTTCGACCGCATTGCCCAAAAGCATCCTCTCGCCGCCTTCTTCCAGATTGAATTTCAGCAATCGTGCCTTTCCAGCTTCACCGCGCGACCTGTACAACGGCTTGAGCACAGCCCTGACGCCAGGCCAACTCATGGATACCTGCGTTTGCAGTCGGCCCAGAATCGTGGCGCGTTCTTCACTGTCCAATGGACGCTGATTGCCGCCCGTGATCTGGAGGTTGTTCAGTTTCTCCAACATCCGCTTTTGCTGCGATAGCCAGGAACCTTTCGGACATAGAGGCGCACCAGGAACAAATCGGCAGGTCCCCAGCGTACTCAGACGCCAGAATACGGGCCGTTGGCTGAAGATCGCAGCGCGGATGTCTTCTTTAAACGTTTCCGGCACAAGCGGTGCCCAAACCTCGCCGAACTCCTTCTCGACAATCTCGCGTGTCGCATGCACGTCGCGCTTGCGCTCATGCGGGCCGCGTTCCGCCAGCCATGCTCCGAGCGTTGTTTTGGCCTGTTTCAGCGTCTTAACGGTCGTTTCCCGTTCGCTTTTCGCCTCCTTTTCCTTCTTTTTCTCGGCAGCGTCCTGCTGGTTTTCCGATTCGGAATCGTCGGAAATCTCGTCGATGTCCCGCCCCTTGAAATGGCGGCGCTTCGCCAGATGATAGATGGCCCGGCCGATTTCGTGCTCAGAAAGAACATCGCCCTCGAACGCCCTCTTTCGAAGCGCGTAGGGATCACCTTTTATGATCTCGCCCCACTCGGGCGAGTTTCGGGCAGGGAGCAAGCCGGCCTTGCAAAGCAGGTCGCCCAGCAACCTCCGTCTGTCGCGGCGACGGCGTAATTGGCGGCGCCGCAGACGAGCCGAACGCCGCTCCTGATTGAGTGGCGTACCCTTCGGGTCACGGGCCTCTGGAAAGATGCGAGCCCCAGCCCCCTCATGTAGAATGCCGCCTGTTGACCGATCCGGGTCGTGATTGATAACCGCGAATCCGATCGAGGTTGTGCCGATATCAAGGCCGAAGATAAGCCGCATCATAAACCCCTGTTGACTTCGCCAAGTGAATCGCTAATATACGCTCCGTAGCAAGTCGAGAAGTGGTCGAGTAGTTACCTTTCGCAACAAATTCGACCCTTCGTGTGGGCTCGGTGTCCCAAGGTCATTCCACCGACAAAACCCCCCGTTCCTTGAACGGGGGGTTTTGTTTTTATGGCCAAGAGTTCGAAACCCGGTCCGGGTTTCGAGAATTCTTGATATCAGGTGGGACTCACTTCAAAAACCGCCGCCGTCCGGCAGCAGGGGGGCCGGCAGGGGGGTGCCGGTGTACAGCACGATGACCTGCCCCTGAATCTCGCCTTGCCGTGCTTCCAGCGCCACCCGGTGCGTGTCAGCCGATTCCCTCCAAAACGCCTTGCCGCCCCGGCGCATGAGGAGCAAGAGCCGCTCCTGCGCCTCGGATGGAACATCCAGTTGCTGCAACAAGTCGTTGAGCGGGTCGGACGCCAGCGTGAATTGCTCGCTTTGCGGGTAAAGCGCCAGAACGCGTTCCAGTGATTGGCCGCGTGGGTGGAAGAGAGCGATCAGCGTCTGCCCCTGGCCGGCCTGCTTGTCGAGCCGGTAGTAGCGCAGCACGCGGCGTTTGGCGCCGGGCGTGAGGGGTTGGAAGAGTAGCGCTTCGTAGGTGGCACCGGCCTGCTCGAACTGCACGTTGTCATAGGGTGGGTCGAAAAAGAGGTCGAAAACCTCGGCGTCGAAGGCCAATTCGATCCAATACGAGCCGGGGGACAGGGCCAAGCGCAGAGGAGTCTTGCCGCGATAGGCTTCCGGGTTGGTATCGTGCGATGGCACTTCCTCAGGGTCGTAAGGCTGTACGTAGACGTCCGCCGCTTCGGGAATCGAGGTCACCCATACCTCGTCTTCCGCCACCTGCACGGGCATGCCGGTAGGCATCCGCTCGCTGAAGTCGTAGGACTGATACAGGGCCTCACAGCCACCCAGCAACACGGCAACCACCGCAACAAGGCATAGCGGCCAGCAAGTTTTAAAACGACTAAGGGTATTCATACCCGCCCTTCATGTTCCTGCCTGGAGCGTTTTCGGATCATACCGTGAGGGGAAATCTGAGGTGAGACACGACCCGGCTGCTTGACGATTCAATCCGATACGGAAATACCCTGCGTTTTCCGTTCGTACACCTCGGGATTGACCACGTGCGGCGGCCGTTCGCCTTGCAGCGCGGCGACCGCGTTTTGCGCCGCCATCACCGCCATGCGGGTGCGGCTGGCAACCGAGGCGCTGCCGATGTGCGGCAGCAGGACGACGTTCTCCAAGTCCTTCAGCGCCTGCGGCACCTCGGGCTCCTGCTCGAAGACGTCCAGTCCCGCGCCGGCGATCCACTGTTCCCGCAGCGCACGGATTACCGCCGCTTCGTCGACGACCGCCCCCCGCGACGTGTTGAGGAGGTAGGCCGTCGGCTGCATCATGCGTAGTTCCTTTTCACCGATGAGATGACGGGTTTCGGCGGTGAGCGGCGTGTGCACGCTGACGAAATCGGCGGTTTGCAGGAGCGTTTCCAACTCCACCCAAGTGGCGCCGAGCTCCGATTCCATAGTCTCCGGCAGGCGCTGCCGGTTATGGTAGAGGATCGGCATGCCGAAGCCGCGGGCGCGCCGCGCTACCGCTTGCCCGATGCGTCCCATGCCGATAATGCCGAGGGTGCGGCCGTGCACGTCGTTGCCCAGCAGGAGCAGCAGGCGCCACTCCTTCCATTTGCCGGCGCGGATATAGCGGTCCGCTTCGGGAATACGCCGCGCGACGCTGAACAGCAGGCCCCACGTCAGGTCAGCGGTGGATTCGGTGACGACGCCAGGCGTGTTGGTGACCACCACGCCCCGCTGGGTGGCGGCCGGCACGTCCACGTTGTCGTAGCCTGCCGCCACGTTTGCCACCACCTTCAGGTCGGCGCCCGCTTTCAGGAACGCCGTGTCGATGGTGTCGGTGGCCACGCAAATCACCCCGTCCATACCGGCGACGGCTTGGCGCAGGGTGGCGGCATCAAGGGGCTGGTCCAGGGGGGTGAAGTGAACGTCGCAGGACTGCCGGGCAACCTCGACGGCTTCCTCGGCCAATCTGTGGGTGATGAGTACGCGGGGTGTCATGCGCCTACGCCTCGGCGGCGGCTTTCTGTTGCTCCCCTTCGACCAGCACGCGGCGCAACACCTTGCCCGAGGCGGTCTTGGGAATGCTGGCGACGAACTCGACCTCGCGCACCTTCTTGTAGCCGGCGATGCGGCTGGCCACGAAGTCCATCAGCACGTCCGCGGCGACTTCCTCGCCCGGGCGCAGGATGACCAGGGCCTTGGGGATTTCCCCCGCTTCGGTATCCGGTTTGCCGAAGACGGCGCAATCGGCGACGGCAGGGTGCTGGAACAGCGCCGCCTCGACTTCCGCGGGGGCGACGGAGAAGCCCTTGTATTTGATCATCTCTTTCTTGCGGTCAACGATGAAGACGTATCCCTGAGCGTCGATACGCGCTACGTCGCCGGTCGACAGCCAACCGTCGCGCAGCACGAGGCTCGTTTCTTCGGGATCCTTCCAGTAGCCCTTCATGACGTGGGGGCCCTTGATGAGTAACTCGCCGACGCCGCCGGTGCTCAGTTCCTGCTCGCCGGTGGTGAGATCGACGATCTTCTGCTCCTGATTCGGCACCGACAGGCCGACTGAATCGAGCTTCACGCAGCCCTGATCGACGGGGTTCAGGTGCGTCACCGGTGAGGCTTCCGTGAGGCCGTATCCCTGCAGGACGCACACGCCGGTTTTGTCCTGCACGCGCTGGCCCACGTCGGGCGCCAGGGGGGCGGCCCCCACCATGATGTAGCGCATGTGCGAGAGGTCGAACTGATCGACGTTCGGGTAGTTGCCCAAGGCGACCATAATGGGCGGCACAGCGTAGTACAGAGTGACTTTGTACTGCTGCGCCAGGGCCAGCGAGCGCTCCAGATCAAACGCCTCCATGATGACCAGCGTGGCGCCGGCGTAGATGCCGCCACCGACCAGCATCATGCCGTAGATGTGATAGAAGGGCAGGAAGATGAGCAGGGTGTCGCGCTCCGCCATGCGCCCGCTGGAGATGAACTGGATGTTGTTGGCCACCAGGTTCTGATGGCTCAGCATGACGCCCTTGGGCAGGCCGGTGGTGCCGCTGGAGTAGGGCAGGGCCACTAAGTCTTCGGTCCAGTTCAGCGCCACTTGCGGCGGGTGCTTCGGGGACGAGCGCCGGATGAGGTCGCGGAAGAGGTGTGTATTCGGCTCGGTACTCCGTCCGACAATGATCACTTCCTTGAGGCTCGACACCTTTGAGCGCACCGACTTGACGAGCGGGTAGAGCGACTCCTGCACGACCAGCACGCTGGCTTCGGCGTCATTGAGCTGGTGCTGGATCTCGTCTTTCTTGTAGGCGGGATTCATCGGTGTGGCCACGGCGCCCAAGCGGGCGGCGGCGTAGAAGCTGATGATGTATTCCGGACGGTTGGTCATGTAAAGGGCAACGCGGTCGCCCTTTTTGACGCCGAGGCCGCTCAAGGCGTTGGCAATGCTGTTGGTCAGTCCGTCGAGCTCTCGGTACGAGATTTTCTGTCCCTGAAAGATGACTGCCTCTTTTTCCGGAAAGCGTTGAGCCGTCTCCCACAGCATCTCGCCAAAGGGAATTTCCGGAATGTCGACGTCGGCTCGAAAGAAATCCCCAAGCGTGCTGTCTGGGGTCATGCACCATCTCCTCAGGTCGTTGTGTTGTGTGCGGGATGTCCAATTATCAGTAACTTGGAAGTCATGATTGGCGGGCGCATCATACTTAGCCTGTCGCTGGGCTGTCAAGGACGAAAGCGGCCTGTGAGGGCCATGACCCGGGCAGAAAGCTTGTGCGCGTCATGGCGAATCAGGTGCATGCCGACGTGCATCCCGGAAGCTTGTGGACGGGTGTAGGCGCGCAGGGTTTCGGGATCCGGGTGCTCGACCAAGTCGGCGGCGATGAGGCAGGCATCGGCCGGTGTCAGGTCGTTGACGACGGGCCGGGCGCCCTGGGGTTCGTAGAGGCGCAACAGGTCCGGTGGCAGCGGGACGTTGTTGACGAGCACCGCGTCAACCGGGCGGCCCAAGTAGGGTTGCAGCGTCGTGAGGTGCTGCCGGGCGGTGTATCCGTCGGTCTGGCCCGGCTGTGTCATCAGGTTCAGCACGTGGACGATGGGCGCCCGGCTGCGGCTCAGGGCCTTTTTGACGCCGGGATGCAGAAGCACGGAAATGACGCCGGTGAGCAGGGAACCGGCGCAGATGACCAGCAGGTCGGCGGCGGCGATGGCTTCCGTGACGGCGGCATGCGCGGGGGTCGGGGGCTGCAGGAACAACCGTTTGACGGGCGACAGGGGGCGGCGTTGCATGATTTGCCATTCGCCGACGAGGCGGCCGTTGTCGAGTTCGGCGCCGATCTGGGTATCACCGTCGGATACCGGCAGCACGCGCTGGGCGAAGCCGGCGGCCTGGCGGATTTCGGCTGCCGCCGTGTTCAGGCTGCCGTGCTCGCTGGCCAACGCCGCCAGGATGAGATTGCCGACGCTGACACCGTCCAGATCGCTGGCTGCGAAGCGGTGTTGCAACAGCCGACTCCAGAGCGAGTCGCTGTCGGCTAGGGCGCTCAGGCACTGGCGCGTATCGCCCACTTGCGGGATGTGCAGCAGGCGGCGGAGGTGGCCGCTGTGACCGCCGTTATCGGTAACCCCGACGATGGCCGTGACCTCGCACGGATGCTCTCGCAGCCCCCGCAGCAGAGTCGCCTGCCCAGTGCCGCTGCCCAAGGTGACGATGTGCATGGAAAGCCTACTCCGTGGGGCTCGCCGTTTGCCGCTGCCGCCACGCCGCAGGGCTGCCGAGGTTCCAGGCATCGGTGTCGTACTTGGCGTGTTGCAGTTCCGCGGCCAGACGGCGTTCGGCGGGTGACAGATCGCCGGTTATCAAGTCGGCGCCGTCGATCAGACATTCGGCGAAACCCTGGCGCAACGCCCGGTGCAGAGTCGCGGCATCGAGCGGCGTGGGCGCCACTTCGTTCACCGCTACCATGCTGGCATACGCCTCGCGGAGCAGTTGTGCGCGCCGGTCGGCCGGCACGCGCAAACACGCGAACAGGCGCTGCCGGTCCATAGACAGGGGAATCGAGCCATGTTGCAACAGGGAACGCCGCCCGCGCTTCTGGGCGCTGCCGACGAGCTTCCTGCCGGTAGCGCTCAACTCGTAGCGGGACATGGCCGCGAAGCAGGCCGGGGACGCCGCCCGGGGCGCCGCAGCGAGGACGCTGGGACGCTCAAGGCGCACCGCCAGCCCCGCGTAGCGCAGGGCCGTTGCCAGCGCGAGGCCGATGCGGTGGTAATGTTCCGTGATGCTGGCTTCCCGGTCCGACAGCCGCAGCGGCATGACGACGCTGTATGTCGCTTCCTGATCGTGCAGCACCGCGCGCCCGCCGGTGGGACGCCGTACGAGCGATACCCCGTGCTGCCGACAGGCCGCCACGTCGACCTCTTTCTCCACGTTCTGGGCGTATCCCAGCGACAGCGTCGGTGAGAACCAAGTGTACACCCGCAGCGTTGGCGGGCTCTGGCCGGCCTCGTACGACAGTAGCAAGGCCTCGTCCACCGCCATGTTGAAGGCCGCGTCGTTGCAGCCGGTATCGAGGAAACGCCATGCCGTGGCCAAGGGCATCTTCCTAGGTAATGGTTGCCTGGTAATCATCGGCGCTCAGCAGCGCCTGCCAGTCGTCGTGGTTGGACGCTGCGATGACGATCATCCAGCCGTCCCCATACGGTTCGCTGTTGACAAGTTCCGGCTCGTCGTCCAGCCGCGCGTTCACCTCGGCGACCGTGCCGCTCACGGGTGCGAACAGGTCCGAAACGGCCTTGACCGACTCCACGACCCCGAACGATTCCCCAGCCGTGACGCTGCGGCCGACCTGCGGCAGCTCCAAGAACAGCACCTCGCCGAGTTCCTCCTGTGCGAAGTCCGTAATCCCCACCGTTACCCGGTCACCCTCACGCCGTGCCCACGTGTGCTCGCTGCTGTAGCGCAAGTCCTGCGGAAATTCCATCCGACCCTCTCCTTTTCAGCGTATGCCCTGCATTGTACAAGAATCGTGACGCGCATGGGTACCTACCGCGGCGCGGGCAGCAGGTGGCTTTGCGGGTCGGTATGTTTGCTGTTACAGTCCCACCACTTGCAAACGGTCCCACCCCCTGACAGGTCAAGTATGGATTATCGCCCCGCGCCCGAACCGCCTGCCGATATCTCGCCACGCTTTGCCACCGCCGTGTTGCTGGCCTCGCTCGCTGGCGTGCTGACCGTCTCGCCCATGTTGTACGAACCCCTGTGGCCGTTGGCCTGGGTCGGCTTGCTGCCGCTATTTGTGGCCCTGCGCGGCGTTTCTGCTGTAAGGGCGTTCGCGCTCGGTTGGTGGACGGAAACCCTGATGTACGGGTTAGGGGTCTATTGGCTAGTCAACACCATGGTCGATTTCGGTTACATTCCGCTGCCGCTAAGCCTTCTTTTTTTTGTTGTTGTCGCAACTGCCAACGGGGTGCGCATGGGGATCTTCGCTTGGTGGGTGCGGCGCATGCAGACCCGCGAGAGCCCGTGGTGGTACCGCCTGCTGCTGCCCGCCTGCGCGTTCGTCGCGCTGGATTTTGTCTTTCCGCGCGTGTTTCCCTGGTACCTCGGCTTTCTGCAATACCCGGCTTTGCCGCTCATCCAAGTCGCTGATCTGACCGGCATTCACGGCGTCACTTTTATTCTCGTGCTGTGCAGCGCTGGCGGCACCGCGTTCGTGTCGGCTCGGCAGTCGCCGGTGGGCGGCGGGCGTTACCGGATGGCCGCGGCGGTGGGATGCGTGCTCTTGCTGCAGGTTGGCTACGGCCTGTGGCGCATGCCGCAGGTGATGGAGACGATGCAACAGGCCGATAGCCTGCGGGTGGCGCTGGTGCAGCCGAACCTCGGCATTGACGAAAACCGGAACGGTCCCAAGCCCAAGGAACGCCTGCAATTGCTGGCGGACCTGAGCGCGGCGACCCTGGCGCAAGAGCCGGATTTGGTCGTCTGGCCTGAGAGCGCCTACCCCTATGCACTGCCAACCCAGGAGCCGTTCCTGTACCTGCCGAAGGGGGTGACGAACGACGTCCCCTGGCTGGTCGGCGGGATGGCCTACGAGGGTCAGGACGATGCGCGGCAGTTGTTCAATTCCGCTTGGCTGGTGGCGTCTGGGCAGCAGATTGTCGGTCGCTACGATAAGCACGTCTTGCTCGCCTTTGGTGAATACGTGCCCATGCAGCGTTACCTGCCGTTCCTCGGGCGCATCTCGCCGGCAATCGGCAATTTCACCTCCGGCGAGGGACCACGCCTCTTGGCCCTGCCGGGCGGTGTATCCATTGGCCCCTTGATCTGTTACGAGGACATTATGCCGCAACCGGCCCGCCTGGCGGTGCGCCAAGGTGCACGGGTGCTGGTGAACCTGACGAACGACATGTGGTTCGGGCCGACCCGCGCACCGTACCAGCATCACAATGCGGCGGCCTTCCGGGCGGTGGAAAATCGGCGCTCGCTGGTGCGGGTGACCAATACGGGGGTGACGTCCATCATTGACGCCCTGGGACGCGAGCAGGCGGCATTGCCCATCTACCAGCGCGGCACCTTGGTGGATGACGTGGCGGCTCTGCGGATGCCCACTGTCTACCAGCGTTTTGGGGATTGGTTTGCCTGGCTTTGTTGTGTGGCGGCGGTCGGACTGCCGGGATGGCGGTTCGTCCGGCGGAGCGTCGGACGCCATTAAAGGGAGAAGAGCAGGCCGGGCACCTGCTCTTCCACGGCGGGTCATTCGGGGCGTAATTCGTCCACCTTGGCTCGGGTGGCGTCTTTATCCTTGAACCAATCGGCGTTTATGGGTGTGTAGTCCTTCCACTCGTCCGGCACGTCCTCTTCCGTGAAAATGGCCTCTACCGGGCACTCGGGTTCGCAAGCACCGCAGTCAATGCACTCGTCCGGATCAATGTACAGCATGCGGTCTTTGCCTTCCTCGAAATGAATGCAGTCCACGGGACAGACATCCACACAGGCTTGATCCATGACGTCGATGCAGGGGTCGGCGATTATATAAGTCATGTCCTCACATCCTCCATTTCCGACTATGAAATGTTGACACGCACGGGTGGCGTCGTTGTGCGTCAACTACAGCTGCTTAAGGCTGCATAAAGATACCTTAACCGTGCAAATTCTGGCAAGGCTGATACGGAGCGAGAGCAGAACGATTATCCGGACATGTTAACCGGCTATGATGAAGGAGAATGTAGCAGAGTCAATTGGCTGTTGGCGATGGCGTGCGATTGAGAATGATTGGCGTAGGTTTTCCAGTCTGGCATGTATTGTTTTGACTGATTGCCCCATGTGTGCCAGCTCTCTCTTGTCCCTCGGGCAAACATCTCGAGGTAGGGCCCCGGACTGCACGCCTCTGTGATTTCGTATTGCGCGTCGGGTTTCCGGCTATGCTCCCTCTTTTGGGACAGGACGATGTTCTCCTGACTCCGCCCCCTTTGCAGGGTCCTTGCGTTTTTGCCTCGTACGCCGAACAAGATGATTTCTGTTACGTTGATGATTTCTGTTACGTTTCTGAAATAGAATCCAACGCCCCGCCTGTCCGGTCCGTCGTCTTTGCGCACTTTGTACCAGATCAAATTCGTCTTGTACTCGAACCCCCATTGTTCCATCACCTGTAAGCCCTGCGGCAACAGGGCATTCGGCACCCAGAGGTAGAGATGCGCGACATCATGCACGATCGACGCCACGGGTAAATTGCCGATTTCCGACAACGACAGTGTGACGTAACGAGACAGCCGTTTGTGTTCCGGGGCCATCTTGCCGGTCTTGTTATGAAATCGCCACGGTGGGTCCGCGAGCACGGTGGAGAACCTTTTGCCGCCTGTTTCCTGCAAGAGGCTTTCAGCTACGCTCATCAATCATCCTCCACATACAGAGATTTCGAAATCCCAAATACCAGCAATGGACATCCAGCTCCGCCGCCGCCTTCAATACGCGGCAGCAGCTTGCTCATGTGAGTCGTTGAGGCTCCATAGGAAGGCCCCCGGCCAAGGGCCTTGAATATGTCCTGAAGGTCATCGCATCGCGTAATGATCACGCCCACACTGATCGCTCTCAGGTCGAACAACAATCGGAAGTTGTTCAAGTCTCTATCATAGAACGGGTCCTTGTTGTTCCATTCGATTTCAAGCGCCACTCTATTCTTGAAGCAGTCGATTTTGTGGGTTGGTGCATCTGTGCGCTCGTCGTCGACTACCATTTCGGTTCGGAACTCCTTCTCGATCCATTCTCGTTGATACAAATAGCTGTCTATGAATCGTGAAACTTTGGACTTGCTTCCGCCTGGATTGATGATCCAACTCTTCAGTAAGCGAAACACGGTTAGAACCGATACGATGTCGTTCCACTCGTTGACAAAATCTTGCTTCAGGATGGCGCAGGCATGCTTCCATTCGGGAATTATATACTTTGGTAACCGTTCGAGCCGCGTGCTGCCGGCGAGGCCGCCGATTTCGGCGTCGCACTCCAGCACCGTGGCGCGGACGCCGCGCCGGCCCAGATTCCAGGCCGCGGCGAGTCCGCAGAAGCCGCCGCCGATCACCGCGACGTGGGGCCGGGAGTCGCCGGCCGTCGTCCGGCTACTCATCGAAACGAATTTCCCCTTCCCAGATTTTTCCTGCGTCGGTGTATTGGCCTGTTCGGATGCGGATGATGGGGTAATCGGGAAGTTCTCGCTGAGCGACGCACTGCTCGGCTGACCGAACCACATGGTCGTCGAAGCGGAAGTCGAGGTTGTCGAAGCCGTGCTGCTGGCGATGGGCCGGCAGATCGCTCGCGTCCGCCGGGTCAACGTGCAGAAAGAAGGTTTCCTGCACGTCCTCTACGCCGCATGGTCCCTTGGCATAGATCAGCATGTCCTCGCCGAGATAGACGTCGAAGGTGGAGCGGATTGACGGCTTGCGAGTCAAGATTTCCTTTATACCTTTCAACACATCAGAAGCGTAGAGATTTATCAAGGGTCCCGTATCTTCAATTAGATAAACGTCATGGGGTCCAAACACGACCTGCTCAACCGAAAGCCCGGACATATCCGGTAGCCAGGGACCAACAAACCAGATTTTTCCGTTTACGATGCCGAACCGGTAGGCTAAGTCAGCCATCTCACGGAGACACGCATTGGAGGAGGAGGCCCAGCACCAACCAGAGGTCCTATAGTGGTAATTGGCCGGTCTTTCTTCATTTCCTTGATAGAACTGCATGGCTGGGACTGCCCACCAATCTGCGTAGACCATATCCTCTTCCCGCACCCGTTCTTTCAGTACGGCGAGAACGGATTCGATGTTTTCGGCGAGAACGGGATTGATGTTTGTACGTGTCTGGTACGGACTCTCCTGCCACATGGCGCTCACCCCGGCAAGCACCGTCGTGCCGGCTATCGCAACGAGCAAGGCTGGCATCGCCCATCTCCGGCGCGTGAGCGAGGACAGACAACCGGCTGTCCAATGAAACGCCAAACCGACCGCCAGGAAGACAATCGGACCCAGATAGATACCTTGGCGAATGCCCCCAAGCGGATATATTCCCAGCACGGCGGCACCGACGGAAACTGCAATGCAAAACGAAAATAAAACTGCGATGACGCCGTCTTGAAACTTTCTGAGGAATGCTGCGACCAGGAGGACCGTGAAGGCGGGAAGCGCCGCTATCGCAACAACCTCCGGCAAATGATACGTCAACAAACTCCAAATCCCATCAATCGTGAACTCAAAAATTGAGGACGCATCGAGTTTTCCCTGATAGTAATACGTTGATAAATAGGCATCCAAGGCGAAGTCTGGTTGATTCCATTGATAGCGTACAGTCACCAGGTAGCTGATGGTACTCCCCGCCAGAAAGCACGCTGCGGGCCAGAACAGGGCGATGCGTTGCTTGAGCCAATTGCGAATCCGGCTGAGGTATGCATTCCATTCTGGCGCCGCCAAAGTCGCGCGGGGGGGGGGGGGTAGAACCATAGCGGTGCCCATTACGGCGGCGCCGAATAAGACCAAACCGTACTGGAGCAACGGCGCGAGAAACAACGAAACGCAGAGCAGGGCCGTCCTGTCGTCTCGCAGATACCGTAGTAGCCCCGCCACCATGAGCAGGGCCAGCAGCGCGTCGATGGAGTATTCCCGCTCATCCTGCGCGTGCCAGATTGCTTCAACGGAAAGCGTGGCGAGCAGGGCTGCCAGAAATGCGGTTCCCCGAGCAACCCCGAGACGCGGCAGCAACAAGAGCATCACGGCGACAACCAGAGCGCTGGCACTCGCCGGCACGACCCGAACGCTGAAGGCCGTGCTCTCGACTTTCTGTACCGCCCACAGCGCCAGGGGGTAAAGGATCGGAGCGGAGTTACAGCAACGAGTACCGGAGATGACTTCCGAGAATGTGCCTCTCGAAATATTGGCCGTTGCCGCTTCGTCATGCCGTAGAGACTTCTCCGACAGGTCATGGAAGCGCAGCCCGGCTGCGGCGACAAGCAGGCAGATACAGGCGGCGTAGTACAGACACGCCTTGCGGTCGCGACTGAAACGGACGATGCGCCGGGCTACGGCGCGCATTTCCAGGGCTCGCATGGGGATTCCCTCAAGAGTCGCTCGGATTGGTAGCGTCGCGGAAGTGCGGGTGCGGCGGGCGGCTTGTAGAGGTGAATCCCAGCCGCTCCTTCACCAGATAAAGCGGCCGCCGCTTCACTTCGCCGTAGATGCGTCCCACGTACTCGCCGAGGATGCCGAGAAACACGAGTTGCGCGCCGCCGAGAAACAGGATGGCGATGAGGAGCGCCGTCCAGCTGGAGACCCAGACGGCGGTGAAGAGGCGAAGGACGAGGGCATAGACGATGCCCGCCACGGCCAGCCCGGAAGCGACAAAGCCGAGCCAGGTCGCCAGGCGCAGCGGCGCGAGGGAGAACGACACAATGCCATTGATGGCGAGGCGCAGCAGCTTCCCGAACGGGTACTTGGTCTCGCCCGCCGCCCGGGCCGCCCGCCGGTACGGCACGGGCTCCTGCCGAAAGCCGGTCCAGGCCACCATACCGCGCACGAAGCGATCCCGTTCCGGCATGGCGAGGAAGGCGTCCACCACCGTGCGGTCCATGAGACGGAAGTCGCCGGTGTCGAGGGGGATGGAGATGTCGGTGAGGCGGTCGAGGAGACGGTAGAAGACGCTGGCCGTCCAGCGCTTGAACCGCGTCTCGCCGTCGCGTTTGGTCCGCACGCCGTAGGCCACGTCCGCCCCTGTGCGCCAACGGGCCAGCATCTCGGGGATGACCTCGGGCGGGTCCTGGAGGTCGGCGTCGATAACGACAACGACATGACCAGCGACGTGCTGCAAGCCGGCGGTGACGGCCATCTGGTGGCCGAAATTGCGCGACAGGGCGAGGACCCGCACGCGCGCATCGGCGTGCTGGAGTCCTCGCAGCAGGTTCAGCGTGGCGTCATGGCTGCCGTCGTCGACATAGACGATCTCGAAGTCGAGATCGGGGACGGTCTCAAGGGTGGCGACCAGCTGGCGATGCGTCTCGCGGATGACCGCTTCCTCGTTGAAACAGGGGACGACGACCGACAGGAGAGCGGGATCCCTATCACGATTCGAGGCTAACCTGTTCAATTTACGGAGATTTTGCGGGGGGGGGGGGTACATATGCTAACTTGTTCGGTGTTCATAACGTGAAGAGCAACTCCGATACCATTCGTATGCAGGCTTGTCGGCGATGAGAGCCGGGAAAAAACCATCACAACTGGAGAATCTGTATTTGTCAACATCCCACGCAACCAGTCGTGACGCTGTGCGCGATAACATGACCATGTTGTGAATAAAGGGCCTTGCCTTTCACACCGCAAGAGACTTCCGGGCCTCTTTCGGGAAGTTGCTTCATTCACGCTGCGGCTTACCGTGGCCGTGGTAGGGAATTATATACTTTCGAGACGCCATACGTCGGGCAATCGTACCCGTTTTGGTTTCCCCCGGACGCCGCAGTGCGAAGGCCGTCGCCGCGTAGCGAGAGTAACTTCCAACGAACCGGCGGCCGGCCCATACTGCCTTGTACGTTGGTAAATGTTACTTAGGTATATAATTCCCTTCCATTCATGTACCTCATAATGTGTACGAATAAATTCGGGAAGCAGGTCTGCACTCATGGGGTTTCCATATACTGGATAAGAATATCCGTAAGGTCCCCCAACAAGGCAAACAATCCAAATAAGGGTTAAATCGGCGAGCACTATGGCAGGCGGTGGATTAAGTCAAGCCACGCTCCAGGGACTGCCCCCGCCCAATTCGGTGTGCGACAGAACGTCTCAGGAGATTACACCCGTGAAGCACGCTACCAGACTCGCCGACCTGCTCCAATCCACCTTTGCCTTACACCGCGCTTGCGAGAGGCCAGGCGCTTGGAGACGCCAGGGGGTGTGTTGGCGATCGCGTTTTGCTGGGCTTGGTACGGTGGTGGCACGCGGTCAAACCAATTGCGCTCAAGACGCATCAGAGGCCCGCCAAGAGCCTGTTTCGCTATGGATTCGACGGCATTTCGCCAAGCCGTCCTGAATGCGGCAGACTGGGAGCCGTTTTTGAGCGCGTCCTACCCGTATAATTTTTCGTGTACAGTAGTCTTGAAGAGGATATTGAGCAGTTGCGGGTCGGATGGATTAGCGCAGCGTAATCTGACATTCTACGTTCCTATTGCTCCACGCAATACAGGTGCGCCAGATAGTCGCACCTTCCCGGCAACACGCCGGTGCGCGACCAAGCCGGCGTGGCGTCGTCCGTTGCGCCCCACCAGCCACCGTCGTAGCGGCGGCGTGAGGTCCAATCGGCGCAGGTGGGCGACAGCGCCTGGCCGTCGGGCGTGGTGGCGGTGCGGGCCAGGAACGGCGACGGCACGGCATCGCCGTACTCCGTGCGGTCGATGGGGTGGGCGAGGTCGCCGTCGGTCAGGTCGGCATAGTTATCGGCGACCCGGATACCACCCGGCATGACGTAGGGCACGTCCTTGTGGGCGACGCGGGCGCCGGCCGGTTCGGCGGTGGTGGACAGCCAAGCGCGGAACACACCGGGCAGCCCGGCTTGGCGCGCTGCTTCCTGACACCGCGCGTCGGCGCCCGCCAAGCCGTCGAAGTTGCCCTGGAAGGCGGACTGGGTGACGAATACGAGCACCATCTCCTGACACGCCGCCGGACGCGCGACGCCAATCGCAGCCGCCGTGCAGCCGGCTCCAGCGGTAGCCACCACGCCGCGGGGAGGGGCTCCTTCCCTCTCCTCTCGAGGGTAAAGGGCGCTTGCCAGCAACAACACCGCCGCCAAGAAACCTGCTACTGTCACCAAGCCGTGACGCATCCTTGTTTCTCCTGTGGCCCCTGTGTGGAAGTGTCGGATTACGCTGCGCTAATCCGACCTGCATGATCTACGCCGCGGCGCGAAACGTGGCGATAAACTGCTGCCACTCGACCTCCGACGCGCCTTCCGGCACCGGCGCGTAGATCGACAGCCGGTGCAGCACGCCCTCGTAGCGCTGCCGCAGCTTGGCGGCCAGCTCGCCGGGCGACGCGACGACGGCCACCGCTTCCAAGAGCTCGTCCGGCACCCGTCGGCCCATTTCGTCAACATCGCCCTGGCGCATCAGTTTGTTCAACTCCTCGCCGAGCGCACCGCGGCCGTGGTAGTCCAGCATCACACGATAGCTCGGCGTCGAGCCATAGAAGGCGATCTGCTGCCGCGCCTTCGCGGCCGCCGCGTCCATGTCCGTCTGCGTGTCGCCCGTCACCGCCATCACCGGCGCGTACAACTCCAGCGCCGCGGCGTCCCGCCCGCTGCGCCGCGCCCCGTCCTCCAGCGCCGGGCGCACCACGTCGCGCAGGTAGCCCACCGAGTGCATCGGATGCACGTGCAGGCCATCCGCTACCTCGCCGGCCACGTACACCGGGATATCCGGGTGCTCGATCGGCCCGGCGTTGAAGAATTGATTGATGAGCTTGAATTGGTAGAACGGCCCCTCATAGCGCGGCCGCGTATCGTTCTGGAAGGTGTCCCAGATAGCGCGCAGGCAGCGCACGTAATCGGTGAGGCGCGCCGCCGGGTGGTCGAACGGCATCGAATAGCGCCGTTCAACGTGCGCCCGCACCTGCGTGCCGAGCCCTAGATGAAAGCGCCCGCCGCTTCCGCGCTGCAGGTCCCACGCCATTTGCGCCACCGAAAACGGGCTGCGCCCGAAGGCCACCGTGATGTTCGTGCCCAACTGCAGCCGCTCGGTGGCGGTCGCCGCCAGGGCCAGCGGCAGAAACGGGTCGTGCTTGGCCTCGAACGTCCAGGCGCCGTCGAACCCCATGCGCTCCAGGCGCTGCGCGTCCGCCGTAACGTTCCCGGAAACCCCGCCGCCGATTTGCGTGTCGATTTTCATGGAATATCCTCTGGTGTTTTGCGTTTCGGGTAAAATGTTTGGTGATCAAATTGGCGTTCCCCCTCACCCCGACCCTCTCCCGCTAGGGGAGAAAGAGCCGGGGGATAAGATGCAAGACTGCTCTAGCGGGAGAGGCCACCCTTTGCACCTGCCGTTCGGCAGCGACAAGCGAAACCTGCACCCCTTCCGTGCGGGAGGGTTAAGGCGGGGGAATCGCCGCTCAAAATTCAACCAAGGAGCTTACCATGTCCGCCCGCCCGACGCGCTTGGATTTCTATTTCGACATCATGTGCCCTTGGGCCTATCAGACTTCCAAATGGATTCGCGACGTGCGCGAGCGCAACGGCCTTGAGATCAACTGGAAGTTCTTCAGCCTGGAGGAAATCAACCGGCCCGAAGGCAAAAAGCATCCCTGGGAGCGCCCGTGGTCCTACGGCTGGTCACTGCTGCGTGTCGGCGCTCTGCTGCGCCGCCGCTCCATGCGCGAGCTCGACCGCTTCTACGCCGCCGCCGGGCGCGCCCTGCACGAGGAGGGCCAAAAAGTCCACCTGCCCGACGGCGCCCGCCAAGTGCTGGCCGACATGGACCTCGACCCCCAACTCGTCGACGCCGCCATCGTCGACGACACCACCCACGACGACGTGCGCACCGACCACGACGCCGTGGTGCAGCGCGGCGGCTTCGGCGTGCCCACCCTGGTGTTCGACGATGGCACCACGCTGTTCGGCCCCGTCATCACCCCGGCGCCCACCGGCGATGACGCCATGCGCCTGTGGGACCTCACCGTCGGCTGGGCCGCCTTCCCGCACCTTTACGAGTTGCGGCGTCCCAAGACCGCCGCCGATCAAGCCCACGTCGAAGCCCAATTCGCCACCTACTTCGACGCCCGCGACTGGCGCACCATCAGCCATCCGGCGCCGTGAAGGCTTGCGGCATGAATATGTAGGTCGGAAGCCGGTGGATAGTCAAAGATGACAGGGTTGGCAATTTGCTGGCACGTCGGCGAGAAAATGAACTCGGCTGTCCAGGGGGATTCGCCTTTCAATGAGGACATCCGGGCACCCTGCCGCACCGTTGGCGCTCAACTCACCGTCGTCAGACGTTGAAGTGAACCAGGCGACGCATGTTGCAGGCAAGGGTCTTGAGACCTGTCCGCGCCCTCGCCCGTTCCTCAAGGACTTGGCTGTCGTGCACCGCCGCGTCCGTCACCCGGTAGCGCCGTGCCAGCTTTGTGCTTGCGGTCGATGATGACGGGGTGCTTGTAGCCATCGTGACGTTTGCCGTGCTTCTTTGTCCAGCGCGCATCCGTATCCTTTTGTCGACGCTTGGCCGGCTTGTTGGCCCAGGCATCGGGTAGCTCATCGCGCTTGATCGACTCATTGTCGGCACGGCCATTGCGTTGGATGGGCACCGCCACAGTTGAAGCATCAACGATTTGGCCGCCCCTTACCTGAAAGCCCTGGCTTTTCAGGTAAGGGGCGAAGGCCTCGAACAAGGCATCCATGAGGCCAAGCCTGTGACAACTGTTCGCGTTCTCTAATTCTGTAGTTGTGTTAGCCAATGCAACCGAAGAATGGAGGTGTCTTGTGCGACTGCTTCAGAGTGTACTGCCGACCTTACCCCAAACCAAGAAGTCACAACGCAAATTCATCATGCTCCAGCGCAGGATAGACGCCTTGCACATATCCAGGCAAACTCGTTTGTGTCGCCTCACCTGCCTTGCCTGGACTCATACCGGGCGATGGGGTAGCATCGGTGGCCTTGCGTCCCCGACTGCTCCATTGGCCCGGAGGTCCCGATGTCCCGCCGACTGACGTCATCCGATCTGCAAAACGCCCTGCCCGATGTGACCTCGACGCTGAAGCTGCCCGGCTTGGAAAAACCGGTTGATATCTGCCGCGACCGCTGGGGCGTACCGCACCTGCGGGCGGCCAACGAGCACGACGCGTTTTTCGCCCAGGGATTCGTGACGGCGCAGGATCGCCTGTGGCACATGGATTACGACCGCCACCGCGCGCTGGGGCGCTGGGCGGAGTTCGCCGGGCCGGACGCGTTGCCGGAGGACCGGCTGATGCGGCGGTTTCGCGTCGAGCGGGCGGCGCGCATGGACCTCGGGGTGGCAAGCGGCGCGGCACTGGACATGCTGACGGCCTACAGCGACGGGGTGAACGCCTTTCTCGCCAGCACCCGCACGCTGCCGGTCGAATACACCCTGCTGCAAGCCGCGCCGGAGCCGTGGGAGCCGTGGCACTGTCTGGCAGTGTACAAGGTTCGCAACATGCTGATGGGGACGTTCGAGATGAAGCTGTGGCGGCTGCGGCTGGCCCTCGGGCTGGGCGCCGAGCGTGCCGCGTCACTGTTCCAGGGCTATCCGCAGGGCAGCCTGGTGACGGTGCCGCCGGGTGAAACGTACGACGGGCCGCCGTTGTCATGCCTCGACGAGCTGGCCGCCGCGGCCGCCGCCTGCAACTGGCTGGACGAGGTGGACGCGGGCAGCAACGCCTGGGTCATCTCCGGCGACCGCACGGACTCCGGGCTGCCGCTGGTGGCGGGGGATTCACACCGCGCCCTCGACACGCCAAACGTCTATTACCAGATACACGTGGCCTGCCCGTCGTTCCGCGTCAGCGGCTACGCCTTGCCCGGCGTTCCCGGCGCCCCGCACTTCAGCCACAACGAGCACGTCGCCTGGGGCATGACGCACGGCTACGCCGACTACCAGGACCTGTTCATCGAACGCTTCCGTAGCCACGACGGCGCGCTGGAATACGCCTGGCAGAACGATTGGCAGCCCGCCGAGGTCGCCGACGAGACCCTGCACGCACGCGGCGACGCGTCGGAAGCCTTGCAGGTGGTGGCAACCCGTCACGGCCCCATCATTGCCGGTGACCCGCATGCCGGACACGGCCTCGCCTTCAGCCATCCCGGCACCAACAGCGGCACCCCGTGGGCCAACACGCTGTACGACCTGCTGTTGGCGCGTTCGGCAGACGCGGCCGAGGAGGCGCTGCGGCCCTGGACGGAACCGGTCAACAATTTCGTCTACGCCGACGTGCACGGCGAGTTCGGCTATCGCTATCGCGGACGCATTCCCATTCGCTCCATGGCCAACGCCTGGACCGCCGTGCCCGGCTGGGACGGCCAGCACGAATGGCAGGGCAACATCCCGTTCGAGGCCATGCCGCAAACCCGCAACCCGTCTGCCGGCTACGTCGTCACCTGCAATCAGGGCGTGGCGTCTGCCGATTATCCGTATTACATCAATACCTACTTCGGCGCCGACACACGCGCCCGGCGAGTTACGGCCCGCCTGCAGGAGCTGGCGCCCGGCGCCGCCACGGTGGCAGACATGGCCGCGGTGCACGCCGACCGCCTGTCGCGCCCGGCGCAAATATGCCTGCAGGTGCTCGCGCAAACGCCACCGCCAGCCGATCCCCGGGTTGCCGAAGTGCGCGACCGGTTGCTGGCCTGGAATTGCCGCATGGACCGCGATTCGATCGCCGCAACGATCTACGCTACTCTACGCGCCTGCTGGTTGGAAGACGTTCTCAGAACCGCCCTCGGACCGTTCGCCGACGAAGCCATCGGCACCGCCGGCACCGGCCGCGGCGGCCCGACGCACGCCCTGCAAATCTATACCCGCGCCGTCCACGCCATGGCGTCGAACGATCCCGCGCCGCTGCCGTCCGGTCAGACTTGGCCGCAATGCCTGGAGGTTGCCCTGCAACGCGCCGTCGGCGACCTGCGCCAACGCCTCGGCGACGATATGCAGACTTGGCAGTGGAGCGCGCTGCACCGCACCCGGCCGCAGCACCCGCTGGCGCGCGTCTTCCCCGCTGGCGCCGACCTGCTCAATCCGCCGCAGATTCCCGCCGGTGGCGACGGCGACACGCCGCAACAAGGCGGCAGTTGGACCACAGAGCGCTTCGTCCTGACCTCGCTGTCCGTGAACCGCTACGTCCACGACCCCGCCGACTGGCGCCGCTCCCGCTGGATCGTGCCGCTGGGCGCCTCGGGCCACCCAGGCAGCCCCCATTACGCCGACCAGGCCGCCCTGTGGGCCGACGTCGAAACCATCCCGCAGTTGTGGGATTGGGACGACATCACGGCCGCGGCCGGAACCCGCCAGCGTTTGCTGCCGGCGCCCTGAGGCATCGTTTTTGGGGGAGAGGCATCAGACCGCCGGGCTTGAACCGGCGTCCAGCGCGTCGGAATGTCGGATTACGCTTCGCTCGTATTGATACGAGGACGCCAGAAGTCTTTGCCGGAATGACAGGAGACCCGCATGCCGTACCGACTGATCCCCATCGACAATTCCGCCGCCCCATCCCTTGATATTTCCGACCGCCTGCGCTCACAACTGGTCTACTTCATGACACCGCCGGACGAGCCGCAGGTGCCGCCGCTGGAGCCGAACGATTACTGGATCGACGCCGGACAGGCCGCCGAGTGGCTGGCGGATGGCGTGTTCGAGTTGGTGTCGCCGCTGGATGGGGAGCGCCCGACCAGTATCGAGCTGTCCGAGGAGCAGGAGGCGTTGTTCGAGTGGCTCACCGCGAACGCGATTCAGCACGTACGGGTGTCGGAGACGTAGGTATCCAAGACGCGGATATCCGGCAGGTGGCGGTATTGCCCGTTGAAATCCATGCCGTAGCCGACGATGAACAGGTTGGGGATGGTGAAGCCGCGGTAGTCGAGGTCAACAGGCACTTGGCGGCGGGTTGGTTTGTCCAGGAGACTACAGATGCGCAGGGAGGCGGGGCGCCGTTGCCACAGGTAGTCGCACAGGTAGATGACGGAATGGCCGCTGTCGACGACGTCCTCGACGAGCACCACGTCTCGGCCGGTGATGTCGGCGCGCAGTTCGTGAAAGACCTCTATCCGGCCGCTGCTAACCGTGCCGCTGACATAACTGGAGAGTCCCACGAAGCCGATTTCCACCGGCAGATCAAGCGCCCGCGCAAGATCGGCCAGGAACACGAAGGCGCCGTGCAGCACACCGACCAGCACAGGCGGCCCGGCGGCGTAGTCGCGGCGAATCTCACCAGCCAGCCGTACCACCGCTTCGTCAATGCGCTGGCGCGAGATCAGCACGTCCATCGGCTGACAGGCCTCATTGCGCTGCGATACGCGTGATGACGTCCCACTCCTGTGGCGTCACCGGCTGCACCGACAGGCGGCTGCCCTTGCGGACCACCATCATGTCTCGCAGGCCGGGAATTTCCTTCAGCGCCGACAGGGTGATGGGCGTCTTGAAGGTGCGCACGTAGCCGACGTCGACCATCAGCCAGGTCGGCTGCGCCGGGTCGCTCTTCGCGTCGTAATAACGGCTGTCAGGGTCGAAGGCGGTGTCGTCGGGATAAGCCTCGCGCACCACTTCGGCAATGCCGTAGATGCCCATGGGCTTGGCGTTGCTGTGGTAGAAGAGCACGCCGTCGCCGAGCCGCATGTCGTCGCGCATGAAATTACGCGCCTGGTAGTTGCGCACCCCTTCCCAGGACGTCGAGCCGTCGCGCTGCAGGTCGCCGATAGAATAGACGCTCGGCTCCGACTTCATTAGCCAGTAGCGTTTCGGTTCGGCCATAAGGCCCCCTATCCCAACCCCTCCCTCGCACAGGAGGGGGCATTTGGGCTATACGGCTGGAGCGCTGCTGTCCCGCACCGCCTGCACGGCGTCGGCGATGTCGGCCACGTCGAGAACCATTTCCATCAGCGTCACCTGCTCCTCATACACCTCGGGCGACACCTGGCACTTGATCGCGTCCTCGGTGACGTGGTAGACGGGCAGCCCCAATGGCGTACCGGCCAAGGCACCGGCCCACGAGGGATCGCCCTCGGTCACCGTCAGGGCGTACAGGCGACTGCTCTCGGCGGTCGGCGTGCCCAGCACCACCACCATGTCCTCACGTGGGTACTGCTCGGCCACCCGCTTGATCTCCTCCTGACCTTCCAGGTCAAGGGCGCCGGCGGCCGTTCAAACGAAACAATGGGTCACTTCCAGCACCACCTCGGCGCCGGCGCTCGCCGTGCATTGCGCGATGGCGCTGCCCTGGATGCCGTCGCGCTCACCCAAGGCGATGATTTTCTTACCTTGCAGTTGCATGATGAACCTCCTTTCGGGATTGTCCGTTGGTGCCTAACCATTGCGCTCCAACAGCAATGACACGCCGTCCGCCATCTGTGTCATGCGGCCCAGGAACAGGCTGCCCTTGGCGAGCAGCAACACGCGCTGCAGGTCGCCGCAACGCAGGCCGTCCACGGCGTGGCCGAGAAAGGGCACCGCCGAGGCGATGTGTCCTTGCGTGGGTGAAAAGCCGGGCATGCCGTGCGCGGCGACGAAATCCGGTACCTGAGCGGGGGTGATTTCCTTGCGCATGGCCGCTAAGCCCGCGATGACGCGGTAGTTGAGGAGCGGCACGTTGCCGCTGCCCGCCGGCTCGGTGACCTCCGGGTTGTGCAGTTCGGTGGCGTACTTGTCGATATCGCCGAAGCCCAGACCTAAGCGCTGCAGGGGCTCGCTGACGAGCTGCTGGAAGATGGCCTTCTGCGACGGCCCGGCGGCCACGGTGTGGCGGCCCAGGGAATCCAGCCGCAGCCTGGGCGAGGCGCCGTCATCGCCGCTGACCAGAATGGCCACCGCGGCCAGCACGTCCTCCAGGATGGGTTGGTCGTGCTGCACGTGGCCGCGATACTTCATGCCCAGCTTGGACAGCGCGCAGCCGCCGACCACGACGACGTGCGGGAACACGCGGGCGCTGACCAGGCCGCCGGCGACGGCCAGGGCGTGCAGCGGGCCGCAGCAGAAGCCCTTGATATCGACGCCGGTTGCTGCTTGGCAACCGCTCATTTCCGCCACCGCCTTCGCAAGGTTACCACCGCCGCGCTGGTAGCGGTCGCCCACCGCTTCCTCGCCGCTGTTGAGCACATAGGGAATGGCCAGCGGGTCGATGTGCTCCTGAGCCAGCAGCGTGCGCATGGCCAGGACGGCGGTCGTCTTGCAGGCCAGGTTTTCGAGCAGCACGTCAGCGGCGAGCGTGGCGTCTACCTCGTGGGCGGCGTGGAAGCAGCCGATGCGGGAGCCGTCGCGCAGGAAGATCGGCAGGTCGGGCACGTCGCCCGCCAGTCGGGCGTCGAGTTCGGCCTGCGAAACGCCCGTTCCCAATTGCTCCAGGTCAGCCGGCGTGCACAACGGATGGGCGGCCAGCGCGGGGCGGATGGAGGCGGCGAAGCCCGCTTCCAGGCTGACCAAATTGAAAGCGTCGGCGATTTTCAGCCAGCCGTAGAACTCTTCCTCCGACATGATCTCGCCGTGCGGTGCCCAGCGCTCGCCGCAGCCGGTATGCCGGAACCACGGCGTCGGCAGGCTGCCGAGGGTATCCGGGTGGATGGCGCCGAGGAAGGCTTGGTTGGGCGGGTAGGCCACGGCGTCGGCGTAGCCGCGCAGGTGGGCTTGCAGAGTGTCGACCACCGCCGGCTCACGATCGATGTCGCGGCTGGGCTTGGAGCCATACCGTACCAACCCGGGGGTGTGGGCCAGGAAGAATCGCACCCCTCGAATGACGGGCTGCGCTGTCATCTGCTGCATGCGTGTTCCTCGGGCGGCACGGTCAGTACTCGATACAACTCATGCTGGTAAAGCCATAGTGGTCGTCGTGGCGCGGTGGCGGCGGCAGTTGCCCGGCGGTCGGCACGCGCTGGTCGCGCAAGGGGCCGACGTCCTTGTGCTGCAGGCCGATAACCCGCTCCACCGGCGGCAGGTCGGGCACCTCCAGCGTACGCGTCTTGAAGAAGCTGGTGCTGACGATGGCGTTGGCTTCGGGCAGCGGCTCCAGCATGGTCGGGGCGGCCTCGGTGGCGTCGTCCTCGCTGGTCAGGAAGACAGTCTTGATGCCCAGTTGCTCGCATGCCTGGATGGTGCGGACGACCTCGATGAACTCGTTGCCGCCGGCGTCCCAGGTGACCATAGCGCCTTGTGCGCCCAAGAGCTTCGCCAGCTTTGCCGTCTGGTTGGCCATGAGCTGCTTTTCGTGCTGCGTGGTCCACTCGGTGCGCAGCGCGATGACGCCGAGGAAATTCCAGTCGACGCCGTGGCGGCGGTACAGGTCGAGCAGCAGGGGATTATTGGCCACCGTCCACGACATGGCGAACGCCGTGCGGTACGGGCCGGTGAGGGCGCCGTCGAGGATTTCGTTGGGATGCAGGAACCAAGGCGACGTCAACTGAGTGAGGCCGTAGGTGGTGGTGCAGAACGCCGTGGGCGAGCCGGACATGGCCTGCGGCGAGTGCACGCACCAAATGTAGATCACCTTGGGGAGGTCGGGGGTGATGTCGCGCAGCTCGAACACTTCCTGCTGCGGCGGGGTGAGGTGGCGCGTCGTCGCGGCGATCTGATCGTTGACCACCAGCGCCGCCTTGTGCACGGCGTCGTTCTGCGCCTCATTACCGAGACCGGGGTCGGGCTCGACGACGACGCACAGGTGGATGAGTTGGCTCAGCGGGATGAGTTCCGACCACGGGCCGGACATGTCGAGGTAGACTTCCACGAAGTCGCCACCGGCGTCGTGCCAATTGACGCTCGACACCTCGGTGATGCCCATGCCGGAGAGGCGGTGCGTGCGGCCTTCACCCACTGTGGTGATGGATCGGCCGGCGGTGCCGGGATAGATGACGCCGGGTCCTTCCACCTTGATGCGCGGCTCAATGACGTCGCGCACTGGCCAGATGCGGGCGGACTCGCCGGGATAGGCGACATCCAGATCGACGCTGGCGATGCGAGGGTCGGCGTGCACCGCCTCGATAACGGCCTCCTTGTCAACCTGCAGGTGGCCGTCCGCGTAGCGGGTTTCGGAGCCGAAGGTGATGCGTTCAACGGGGAAGGCGCCCATCTCAAGACGCATGCGCCACCTCCTGCTCCGGGGTCATTTCCAACGGGTCGAACAGCGTCGGGCCGGGCACCGGCGTGCAGATGGCGTCGAGGGCGGTGCGCACGATGCGCATGCCGTAGGCGTAGTCCTTCTCGGGGCCGAGGTGCGGGTCGCCGCACACGTGCTCGATGCGCGAGCCGCGAATGACCCGGACGGCGCCGGTGGTGAGGGCGAGGTCGTAGATGGCGGAGATCATGCCGACGGGGACGCCGGCGCGCTCGATTTCCTTGGCGATCGTTGCACCGCAACGATTGCAGGTGCCTCACGTGGCCACCAGGAGACAGCCGTCAACCCCGCTGTTGACAAGGTCCTGGGCGATGCTGCGGCCCAAGTCGCGCGACGTGGCGACCGGCGTGCTGACCCCCGGCAGCGCGTAGATGGAGCTGAAGACGCCGCCGATTTGGCTGTCGGCTTCCAGATCGCGCAGGAAGTTGAGGGGCAGGATGTAGTTGGGATTGGAATTGACGATGTGGTTGAAATAGCCGGCGTGGTACGCCTCCCAAGCGGCGCCGGAGAGGCTGTGCAGCTCGGCGACCGAGTGGCGGTAATAGCGGGAGGCGTTGGCGGCCACCTGTTTGTCCGGGTTGCCCTTGCGCACCAGGCCGCCGGTGGTGACCATGGCGATGGTGGCCTGCGATAGATCGGCGATGGGCACGGCAGGTTCGACCTTTTCCGGCGCGTGGATGGGAACCTCCGTGACAAACGGCCGATCCCCGAGCTTGGCCAGCAGCATGTCGAGGGCGCGCTGGTAACCGGGGCGCTGTCGGTCGTGCACGCGTCGCACGCCACGCGGCATATAGCCGTCGATCTCTGCCGGTCCGAGCGCCTCGCCGCCGCCCAGTTTGCCCGCCAGCCGCACCATGGCGGCCAGCGCCTGCGGCATGTCGGCGGAGGTTTCGCCGGTCGGCACCATGACGACGTCCGGCCAGCCGCTCAGCGCCCCCGGGTTGTCCGGGTGCATGCCGCTGATGGCCTTGATACCCAGCGACTGGGCCGTCTTGCAAACCTCGGCGCAGGCCAGCCCGTAGCGCCCGGAGCCGAACGCCGGTCCCGCCACCAGGATGTCCGGCTTCAGCGCCTCAAGATGCCCCTTGATGGTGGCCACGGCCTCTGCTTCGCGTTCGTTGAAATAGTTGTCGCCGCAGATCAGCATGCCCACCACGCTGCCCGCGTCGCCCAGCGCCTGCTGCAGCGCCCGGCCGGCACCCACGGGCGCGTCTTGAAGCGACACTCCAACGTTCGCCGCATCCTCGCCGCCAATACCACCAAAGAACTGATTCACGTAGTGCACCACGCGCAACGGGCTGTCCATGCGTTCACCCTCCTTGACTGTTCAACCCCATGCCTCCAACGACCAACGGGGCAGCATTCTGGATGAACGGCCTGTGCAGGTCAAGGGAGCACAATTCCCTCCCCCGGCGAGGGTTAGGAAGAGGGGGATGTCAGCCGGCGATTTCAAGCCAAGTCGTGAGTTCGGAGCCGGTTGCTTGACACCCCCGACGCCCCTGGTCAACATGCCTGCAAAGCAACGATAAACGAACACGGTGGTATCTGAAACAAGGGAGGTCTGACGGACGGTGATTCAGCACGTGGTCATGGACATGGACGGCGTTCTCTATCGGGGCGACCACCCGCTGCCGGGGGCGGTTGACGCGCTCAACACGCTGCGTGGCCGCGGGGGGCGCGTCGCCTTTCTCACCAACAACGCCAGCCGCCATCGTGAAGAACTGGCAGCCCGACTATCGCGGCTGGGCTTCGCCTGCGCGACGGACGACGTGTGGGGCTCCGCCTATATCACGGCGCTGTACCTGTCGCGCCACGCCCCGGAAGCCCGAGTGTTTCTGGTCGGCACCGAGGGCATGCGGCGCGAGATGCAGGAAGCCGGGGTCGAGGTGGTGCCGACCCACGAAGGCGCCACACACGTCGTGGCTGGTCTGGATATGACTATCACCTACGAGAAACTCTCCCACGCCCATTACGCCATCTGCAGCGGCGCCACATTCATCGCCACCAACCTCGACGCCACGTTTCCCGACGGCCCCACGACAACGACTCCCGGCGGTGGCGCTCTGGTCGCAGCGCTCACCACCTCCACCGGTGCCACGCCGCTCGTCATCGGCAAGCCGCAGCCAACGGGATTATCACTGATCGCCGCGGCGTGGGGTGTGTCGGCAGGCGACATGGCGGTGGTCGGGGACCGGCTGGATACGGATATCGCGGCGGCGAACACGTTTGGATGCCTGTCGGTGCTGGTGCTGACGGGGGTGTCAACACGGGCGGAGGCAGAACGGGCCGGTGCTAAGGAGAAGCCGGGGGAGGTTTTGGAAAGCTTGGCCGGTCTGCCGGCGGTGCTTGAAGACCAAGGTAAGAGCATCTCTAGAAGTGGTTTCATAACTTAGCTCGCGATCAGGTCTCCTTTGCTTGCGACAGCTATCAGATAGTTATGAAACTGCCTCTAGGCTCAGGACCTAATGAAGAGATCAATGCCGTCGTCCCTTGGGAAGCCTTCCGCAGCCGCTTGGAGAACGTCTGGCGCAAGACAGCCGACAAGCCGTAAGTCCAATGCGGGGCGCCAACCCTGGGACGCCATCGTCATGTTCAAAGCCATCTTTCTGTGCGCTCTCTACAATCTGCCGGACGACCAGCTTGAATATCAGATGCGCGACCGCCTGTCCTTCGTGCGCTTCCCGGGGCTGGCGCTCGAAAACAAGGCGCCCAACGCCAGGACCGTGTGGCTCTATCGCGAGCGGTTGTCACAGGCTGGCCTTATGGATGCCTTGTTCGAGGATTTCGACGGCTACCTGAAAAGCCAGGGCTATCAGGCGATGGGCGGCCAGGTCGTTGATGCGTCGCTTGTCGCGGGGCCCATCCAACGCAACAGCCGTGCCGACAATAAGCCGATGAAGCGGTGAGCTACCCGAGGCCTGGGCCGACAAGCCGGCCACACGTCGGCAAAAGGACACGGATGCGCGCTGGACAAAGAAGCACGGTAAGCCTCAGGACAGTTACAAGAACCCCGTCATCATCGACCGCAAGCACAAGCTGGCACGGCGCTACCGGGTGACGGACGCGGCGGTGCACGGCAGCCAGGTCCTTGAGGAGTTGTTGGCGTCGGACAACACGACGAGCGGTGTGTGGGCGGACAGTGCCTGGCGGTCGAAGGCTATTGAAGCGCAGGTGAAGGCCAAGGGTTTGACGAGTCGGATTCATCGCCAGGACTATCGCAATCGTCCGTTGCGTGATTGGGAGAAGGCGGGCCACCAGAGTCGTTCCCGGTTTCGGGCACGGGTAGAGCATATCTTCGGGGTGTAGCACAATGACCTGGTCGGGACGTTGGTTCGCAGCATCGGGCTTTTACGGGCGAGGGCGTGGACAGGTCTCAAGCCCCTTGCCTGCAACATGCGTCGCTTGGTTCACTTGTAACGTCTGGCGGTGGTGAATTCACGGTACAGGGGTGTAGTGGGGTGAGTACCGGATGCCCTCTATGAAAGCGTCATGGCCATTCACGCCAGCTTTGCCCGCCAATGAGTTATTTTTCGAGGCGCCCATCAACCAAATTTGGCGTAGATTTTAACAACGAGCGCCTGTTGCGACTATCAGGGTGTCGCGGGATAGCAATCGCGCTGTCCTGCATCGCTCGCCGGCAAGTGTGCTATTCTGGCGACTCTTATCCCATCCCCACAAGACGGAGGAACACGCGTGTCATTGGACAAGCTGCAGCCGGGCGCATCGGCGGAAATCACCACTGTGGTTGACGACAGCCTGGTGGTCAGTCATATGGGCGGGGACGGCGTGCTGTCGACCCCATCGATGATTAGCTTGATGGAACGGGCGGGCATTCAGGCGGTGCAGTCGCTGTTGCCGGAGGGGCACACGACGGTTGGCTTCGAGGTCAACGTGAAACATTTCGCCGCCACGCCAAAGGGCAAGCGCGTCACGGTGCGGGCCGAACTGCTGGACGTGGACGGGCGCAAGCTGCGATTCAAAGTCGAGGCGCACGATGAGGACAAGAAAGTTGGCGACGGCACGCATCGCCGCGCCGTGGTGGCTATCGCACCGGCGGCGGAATGACGACGCGGGCACCCCTGGAAGGGCGCATCCAATGCCTGTTGGAGGCTCGACCCGGTCGAGAACTCACCGTGCCGGGGCGTCGTTTGGCAGCCGTCCTGTTGCCGCTGTACCGTCATAACGGCGATTATGGCGTCGTCTTTACCAAACGCTCGGAAACCGTTCCGCATCACCGCGGGCAGATGTCCTTCCCGGGCGGCGGCTACGAAACGCAAGACGGCACGCTGTGGCAAACGGCCCTGCGCGAGAGCCAGGAGGAGATCGGTCTGCAAACGGCGCACGTACGGGTGCTCGGCCAACTCGACGACCTGCTGACCAGCAACAGCAATTACTTGGTGCGACCCTTCGTCGGCACCATCCCGTATCCATATCCATTTATGGTTGATCGGCGAGAAACCGCCTCGATTGTCGAAGTGCCGCTGCGTTTCTTGCGTCAGCACAACCCACGCGGGGAGGAACGCCGCAATTTTGAGGGGCGTGAGGTACGGAGTATTTTCTTTGAGTATCAGGACCACGTAATCTGGGGAACCACGGGGAAAATCCTGAAACAATTCCTTGATCTGTTAGAAACCCTGCCTGCCTGACGGCAGCCCACCCCGGCAAACACCGGGTTGAGGCCGCGCCTGGAAGCATCGTATTATCGCTTGACAACGCGGGCGGCCTGCAAGCCCTTCGGCCCCTGCACCGCCTCGTATTCCACCTCTTGGCCCTCGTCGAGCGACTTGAATCCGTCGCCTTCAATCGCCGAAAAGTGGACGAATATGTCTTCCCCGTTGGGTTGTTCGATGAAGCCGAAGCCCTTTTTGTCGTTAAACCACTTGACCTTCCCGACTGCCATGAACCCCGTCCTCCTTCCATGACGTTGTTAATCCGGTGCCTCCCGGCCAGCACGGGCACCTTGTAACAGGGCGCCGGAGAGGTGTCAAGCGCCTCGGTCTAGCAAGCCTCGTCCCGCCCCTCTTCCGGCGGCGCAGGAGCAGCGTCCCCTTCGGCGCCGCCGGGCACAAATTGGCGCACCAATTGCGGCAGTCGTTTGGCAAATGCCGACTTGGCCACGACCTGGCTCGCACCGGCCTGAAGCGCCTGCTTCTGCACCTCAACCGCAACGTGCGAGCCAAAGGCCAGTATCGGCACCGAGCGCCCGTGTTCCGCGGCCCGCAGGTTCCGAATGAGGGAAGTCGCGTCGTCGCTGTGCAGCGTCAGATCGACGATCACCAAGGCCGGTGCGTCGCCCCCCTGTAAGCGGTCCTGCAGGCGCCCACCGTTGGAAACGAGGTCGACGGCAAGCCCCAGATGCTGTAAAGCGGTTCGCACTTTGGCCTGAAAGAAAAGATCGTCAATAACTGCAACCACGGTTGGCTGCTGCATGGTAGTGTGCCCTTTCGGATGGCGTCGTCGCGCCTGCGTCAACCGCGCCTGTTCTTCCTGTCCGCCAGAAAGCGCTGCGCCCCCTCGGCGAGCAAGGCGCTCACCCACGCGGATGACATGATATCGTCCGTCACGTGCTTCCCAGCACCGCGAATGCGCGCCGTCAACTCGGCCATGACTTTGCGTACCTGCGGATGGTCGGGCTCTCCCGGATAACCCAGGCTCTGCGCGAAATCGTTGGGCCCAATACCGAAATAATCGATGCCGTCCACCGCCAAAATCCCGCCGAGGTGGTCCACGACGCTGGCGTCCTCCAGCAGGGCGCCGACCAGCATGTTGTCGTTGGCAGCCCGGTAATACGCCGCCTTGTCGTCGATACCCTGGTTGTAATCGGTGCCGCGGTTGCCGCCGAACGAGCGGTCGCCGAGCGGCCCGAAGTAGCAGGACCGCACCAGTTCCTCGGCGTCCGCCGCGGTGGCGATATGGGGACCGAGAACGCCCTGTATGCCGCGATCGAGGAAGCGCAGAATGGTAGAAGCCTTGATGTCCGGCACACGCGCGATGGGCGTCACCCCCACCGCCTCGGCGGCGCGGCACAGGTGTTCCAGTTGCTCCAGCCCGAACGGCCCGTGCTCGCCGTCGAGCCATACGAAGTCGAAGGGCTGCTTACCGAGGATGTCCACCACCCACGGGGCCGGAAAAGCCAAGTTGTAGCCGTAGGCCATGCGGCCTTCTTTCATGGCCGCCTTCACGCGATTTGTCTGCGGCATGCCTGCCTCCTTTGCATGCGTCGTGCTGACGCCTGTTTTGCATCGCCGTCTGCTGCGGTGTAATCTGCCCGTATTCCCTGAAGCGGGCTATTCCTTATAGCACTTCTCCAACGCATCGTCTCACCCCCAAAAGGATCAGGAGCCACATGGCGTCTTCGCAGCTCGTAGAGCCCATGCGCGAGCGCTCCGAGGGTGCCTGGCGCCACCTGTTCACCATCGCCCCCGAGCGGCCATCCTACAAGTGGTGGGTGGCGCTCACCGTTATGCTGTGCGCCTTCATCGTGGTCATGAGCAGCGCCACGGTGAGCGTCGCGCTGCCGCCTATCATGACGGCGTTCGGCCTCAACATCGACCAAGCACAGTGGATCGTCACGGCCTACATGATCGCCGGCGCCGTGCTCATTCCCACCGTCGGCTGGCTGGGCAACCGGCTGGGCAATCGCAACGTCTTCCTGATCAGCCTGCTGGTGTTCGTCAGCGGCTCGGCACTGTGCAGCTTCGCCTGGAGCAGTACCTCGCTGATTCTGTTCCGGGTGCTGCAGGGCATCGGCAGCGGCCCGATCATGCCCATGGCGCTGGTGATCCTGAACAACAGCTTTCCGCCCCGGCAGCGCGGCCTGGCCATGGGGCTGTACGGCCTGGGGGTGTCGTTCGGCCCCGCCTTCGGGCCGGTGCTGGGCGGCTACGTGACCGAGTATCTGAGCTGGCGCATGGTGTTCTCGTTCAACGTGGCACCGGGGATCCTCGGTATGCTGCTGGTCATGCTGGTGCTCCCGAACACCCGCGAATCGGTCAAACGCTCCTTCGATCTGGCGGGCCTGATCAGCCTGTCGGTGTTCCTGGTCTGCCTGCTGAGCGCCATGAGCCAGGGGCAGAGCCTCGGCTGGGACGCCCCGATCATTCAGCTCCTGTTCGTCATCGGCGGGCTGGCCTTCGTAGTGTTCTTGATTCTGGAACTATGGAAGCAGGAACCACTGGTAGAAGTGAGCCTGTACCGAGACCCAGCCTTCGCCGCCATCTCGCTGGCGGGTCTCGGCGTCGCCATGGCTTTCTGGGGCACCGGCTTCCTGCAGACCATCCTGCTGCAACGCCTCATGGGCTACACACCGGCTCAGGCGGGCCTCGTCCAACTGCCCGGCGCCCTGAGCATGGGCATCAGCACCTTACTGGCCGGTCGACTGGCCGACAAGCTGGACCGCCGCTACATCATCTGGACCGGCCTGGCCCTGTTCGCCCTCGCTTCCTACAGCTTTTCCTTCCTGACCCTGGACCAGCCGGTTAGCTGGGTGACGTGGATGATCATGGTGCGCTACATCACCATCGGCTTCGTGTTCACGCCGATGAACGCCGCCTCCCTGGTGTTGCTGCCGCCCGAAAAGGTACGCATGGGGTCGGGCATCCTGACGCTCATCCAGCACGGCCTCGGCGGCACCCTGGGCGTGGCGCTGATGACCACGGTTCTGCAACGCCGCTCGGTGTATCACACGGTAACCCTGGACCAGCAGCAGGCGTCTTCCTCGCTGGCCTGGTACGACGTGCTGACGCCCGCCTGGGACCTGATGGGCCGCATGGGCGAGGTGGGCGCCATGGCGGATACGAAGGCATGGGCCCTGTTGGGCCGCCACTTGGCACAGCAGGGCATGGTGGCGGCGTATCAGGACTGTTTTCTGGTGCTGGCCATAATCTGCCTGACCGTCATGCCGCTCATGTGGTTCCTGCGGCGCCACAGAGGGAATGCCTGATCACCACATGACCCGGCCGCCGTCGATGTTGATGGATTGCCCGGTGATATATTCGGCAATCGGCGAGCACAGGTAGGCGATCAGCCCGGCTACTTCGTCGTCGCTGGCGGCGCGCTGCATGGGCACGGTATCGACATTGCGCTGCCACGTCTCACCGCGCCCCAGAACGTCCATGCGGGCCGTGTCGATGATGCCCGGACAAACGGCGTTGACGCTGATACGGTGCGGCGCCAGTTCCTGCGCCAACGACTGCGTGAACCCCTGCAACGCGAAATTGGACGCGCAATACGCCGACGTGCTGGCCGAGCCGCGCTTGCCCGCCACCGACGAAATGTTGATGATGCGGCCGCCCTCGTTCTGTTCCAGCAGAACCGGGATGACGGCCTTGCACAACAGGAACGACCCGACGACCTTGACCTCCAGGACACGCCGGAACAGTTCCTCGCTGAGTTCTACCACCGGCACGCGGTCTTCACCCCGCGCCACCGCGGCGTTATTGATCACAATGTCTACCCGCCCCCACGCTTCGCGCGTTTGACGCACAAAGCCCTGCACGTCATCGGAATTGCTGATGTCGCCGATCAGCGCCAGGCCGCGGCTGCCCGCCGCTTCGATTTGTTCCACGGTGCTGTGCACGTCGCGCCAATTCACCGCCTTTTCGTCATCGGGAAAGGTGTCGGGACGCCGCCCGGTGCCAGTCACGGCCACATCGGCGCCCATTTCCGCCAGCGCCACGGCCGTCGCCCGGCCGATACCGCGTAGGCGTCCGGCGCCGGTGACAATGGCTACTTTGCCATCCAGAACTCCCACGGTCTTCTCCTTATTTTTGTGTGACAGATATTCGAAAGGGCTGTCAGGTGGGGTTGCGGGGGCGGGCATGTTAGCAACGGTTGCCAAGGATGTCACGCACCGCGAACAGGCCCAGAATGTTGGTGTGAAACCGCGGCGCCCAGCCCGAGCCGGAGACGGCCAAAACAGTGTCGTCCTCGGAGAGCAGCCGCTCTTGCACGGCCTGGATGATGGCGGCGTGGGCGACGGTCGGGTCGGGCAGATCGTCGTCGAGGCGCATCGGCGTGATACCGCGCGACAGCAGGAACTGGCGTGACGCACGGCGCGAACTGGTGGCGGCGATGATCGGCACGCCGGGGCGGTAGCGGGCCAGCATGCGGGCCGTGTGGCCGGAGCGAGTGACGGCCAGGATGGCAGTGATATGGCCGCTGTGTCGATTGAAGCGCTCGATCATCGTCGAAATACCGTGGCTGATGATCGCCGGGGTCTGATCCGGCAGCACGCTCTCGGCGGCGGGGTTGAACTGTGGCAGGGTGCGCTCGGCGCTGCGCACGATGCGCGCCATCATGCCGACGGCCTCGATGGGGTAGTCGCCGGCGGCACTCTCAGCTGACAACATAACGGCGTCGGCGCCGTCCAGAATGGCGTTGAACACGTCGCTCACTTCGGCGCGCGTCGGCAGCGGATAGGCGCACATGCTTTCCAGCATCTGGGTGGCGCAGATCACCGGTTTGCCCTGCTGGTTGCAGGCGCGGATCATGGCTTTCTGGTGCCGCGGCACGTCCTCGGCGGGGATGTTCACCGCCAGATCGCCGCGCGCCACCATGATGCCGTCCGACACCTCCAGAATGCGATTGAAATTCTCCAGGGCAATCTCGCGCTCGATCTTGCTGATAAGCGGCATTTCCGCCCCGGCCTGCTGCACCGCGGCGCGCACCTGACGCACGTCCTCGGCCTCGGCAACGAAGGAAACAGCCAGGAAGTCCACGTCCAGTTCGGCGGCCAGATCAATGTCCTGCCGATCCTTGGCGGTCGGTACGTGCATGCCCAGGATGGAGCGCGGCGCGTGGATGCCCTTGCGGTTGCTCAGCCGCCCGCCTGTCTGCACCTGGCACACGATGTCGGTATCGTCGCGCACTTCCAAGACGCGCAATTCGATCAGGCCGTCATCAAGGTACAGGGTGTCACCGGCGGCAACGTCGCGCGGCAGGTCCGGGTAGTCGAGCGACACGATATTCTCGGAGCCTGGCACCGGCCGTGACGTGAGCGTGAAGGTCGCACCCCGCCGCAGGGGCACGACGGCGTCGTTCTCCATGTAGCCAATGCGCAGTTTGGGGCCTTGCAGGTCGGCCATGATGGCAACGTGGTCGGCAAGGCGGCGAATGCGCTCGCACACCAGGCGGTGCCAATCCCAATCGCCGTGCGAGAAGTTGAGGCGGGCAACGTCCATGCCGGCGTCAATCAGCCGCGACAAGTTGTCCCGGGAATCGCTGGCCGGTCCGATGGTGCAGACGATCTTCGCCTGCCGCTGCGCCTGCCGGCGCACGAGGCGCCGCACCAGGGCGCGAACCTGTATGGCGGCCGAATCGCCGCCGGCAAGGTGATCGGCGATGCCGCCCCCCAATGCTTGCAACACGGTTTCTGCCGCCGGCTCGGTCGCCACCAGGATCACCACCGTGCTGGGGGTGCGCTGCTTCACCCGCGCGCACAACGTCAGTCTTTCCTGCATCTGTTCCAGAGTCGTACCCAAGGCCACGATGAGGATGTCACAAGCCCCCTGCCGCAAGGCTTGCCGAGCCGCCGTGGGGTTCGCGGCCCGCCGGGTGTCATCCACCTCGCCGGCCAGCATCGCGCACAATGCCGCGGCAACCCGCTCGTCCGAATCGACAATCAAAACCTTGGTCATCGCGTCGGCCTCCGCTTTCTGTATAATTGCGGGCCTCTTAGGGAAACGGCAACCGTGTCGTGGAGGGAGTGAGTTCTTCTTTCAACGTGCTGTGCAAGGAGAGGCGTCATGACGTACCAGCCGATTGAGAATTATGGCGTGATCGGAGACCTTCATACCGTGGCGCTCGTCGGGATGAATGGGTCGATCGATTTCATGTCGTTTCCGCACTTTGACTCGCCGACGGTTTTTGCGGCCCTGCTTGACGACAAGAACGGCGGGCGGTTCCAGATCGCCCCGATGTTCGCCACCTCGAACCACAAGCAACTCTACCTGCCCGACACCAATGTGCTGTTAACCCGTTTTCTGTCCGACGAGGGGGTGGCTGAGGTGTCGGACTTGATGCCCCTGGAAGAAGATGGCCGCGGGCACGCCCATAACTTGGTGCGCCGGGTCAAGACCGTACGCGGCGAGATCACCTTCCGCATGATCTGCCAACCCCGTTTCGATTACGGGCGCGCAACCCACAGGGTCATGGAAACGTATGACGGCATCCTGTTCGTTTCCGACGGGCCGGACAAAACAGCCCTGCGCCTGTGCACGGAGGTCCCGGTGCGAATCGAGGACGGTGCCGCGGTTGCCGAATTTACCCTGCGGAGCGGTCAAGCGGTGTCGTTCGTTCTGGAGCAGGCGGTTTCCGGTGAGTCCTCCTTGGCGGCGTCGACGAATTACGTGTCAAATTCGTTCAAAGAGACGGTTAATTTCTGGCACCGGTGGGTGGCGCGCTCGACCTATCGCGGGCGCTGGCGGGAGGTGGTAAACCGCTCCGCCCTAACGTTGAAGCTCCTCACTTCACGCCTGCACGGCTCGGTGGTGGCGGCGGCGACGTTTGGCCTGCCCGAGGAGGTGGGCGGCGAGCGCAACTGGGATTATCGCTATACCTGGATCCGCGATGCCTCCTTCACGTTGTATGGTCTCATACGCCTTGGTTACACGCAAGAAGCGGGCGAGTTCATGAAGTGGATCGAGGCGCGCTGCGCGGAGCCGAATGACGACGGCTCACTCCAGATCATGTACGGCGTCGACGGCCGCCATCACCTGACGGAGGAGCATCTGTCGCACCTGGAGGGCTACTTCAAGTCGTCGCCGGTGCGTATCGGCAACGGCGCGTACGATCAGCTACAGCTCGACATCTACGGCGAATTGATGGATTCGGTGTATCTCTACGACAAGTACGGCGACCCCATTTCGTACGACCTGTGGGAGAACCTGACGCGCTTGGTCGATTGGGTCTGCGCCAACTGGCGGCGCAAGGACGAGGGGATATGGGAGGTACGCGGCGGGCAGCAAGACTTTCTGTACTCGCGCATCATGTGCTGGGTGGCCATTGATCGCGCCTTCCGGCTGGCCCATAAGCGGTCATTGCCGGCGCCGCTGGACCGCTGGCACAGAGTGCGAACCGATATCTACAAGGAGGTGTTCACCAAATTCTGGGACGAGTCTCGTCGGGCTTTCGTGCAGCACGCCAACACGACGGCCATGGACGCCTCGGCGCTGATCATGCCCTTGGTGCGGTTCATCGGTCCCAAGGACCCGCGCTGGATGTCCACCCTGAGAGCCATCCACCAGGACTTGGTGGACGATTCGCTGGTGTACCGATACCGCACGGAAGAGGTATCCGACGGCTTGGCAGGCGGCGAGGGGACGTTCTGCATTTGCACTTTCTGGTTCGTAGAATGCGTGGCGCGCAGCGGCGATCTGCAAGGGGCGCGGTTTCTGTTCGAAAAGGCGTTGGGCTACGCCAACCACCTTGGCCTGTACGCCGAAGAGCTGGGTCCGCACGGCGAGCATTTGGGGAACTTTCCACAGGCGTTCACGCACTTGGCGCTGATCAGCGCCGCCTACGATCTGGATCGGCGTTTGTCGGCCGCCGGAGATCGGGTTTAGGAAGGCGAACCTCAGTCCTGGTCGATTTGGAGGGTACAGAGGGTTTGCTTGGCGCGATTCTTCTTAATGCTGGCTTGCAGTTCCCGACACATGCTGCGGAAGCAGTCTGCATGGCTGGAATCCGCTTCCGACACCACGATCGGAACGCCGAGGTCACCGCCCTGACGAATCTTGGTGTCCAGCGGCAGAGCACCGAGGAAAGGCACTTGGCGGGCTTGGGCGGCGTCGCGGGTGCCGCCGTGGGAGAAAATGTCGCTGCGCTCGTGACAGTGGGGACACAGAAAGTAGCTCATGTTCTCGATGAGCCCGAGGATCGGCACCTCGACCTTCAGAAACATGTCCAGGCCCCGCAAGGCATCCTGCAACGCCACGTCTTGCGGCGTCGAGACAATAATGCCGCCGGTGAGGGCGACCGATTGGGTCAGCGTCAGTTGCGCGTCGCCGGTGCCGGGAGGCAGGTCGATGAGCAGGTAATCCAGGTCTCCCCAGTCGACGTTGTACAGGAATTGCTTGACCATGCGACCCACCAACGGACCGCGCCAGATCACCGGCTTGGAACTCCCGCCCATGAAGCCCACCGACATCAGCTTCACCCCATGCCTCTGCAGCGGAATCATCTTGCGGTCCTGACCCAGGCGGGGCTGCTCGCGGATGCCCATCATGACCGGGATGTTGGGGCCGTGGATGTCGGCATCCAACAGCCCGACCTCGGCCCCCTCGGCGGCGAGACTCACCGCCAGGTTGACGGCGACCGTCGACTTACCCACGCCGCCCTTGCCGCTGGCCACGGCGATTACGTTTTGCGCCAATCCGTTCGCGTCCGTCACGCCGTGTCCCCCTGTTATGGGGCTGTGCCCCTGTTCTCAGGCAGTTGCTGGCGGCGCCATTCGACCATGTGGCCCTGCAGGATCTGAGTCGCTGTAAAGCCCGCCTCAAGAAGCACCGCTCGTGCCATGTCCGAACGCTTGCCGCGTTCGCAATACAGCACCACCTCCCGGTCGCGGAAGCTGAGCACCTCCGCCAGCCGGCCGGCCAACGCCTTGTGCGGCATGTTGATGGCGCCGGGCACGTGCCCCGCCGCATACTCCTGCGGTGTCCGAACGTCCAGAACCACCGGCGGCGCCTCAGCCGTCATGCGCGCCACGAGTTCCTGCGGCAATATCTCCGGCGCGTCGCCCTCACCCTGAGAACACGCACCCGTGACCAGCGCCATGAGCAAGCATAACCACGCCAGTAGCGGTTTGTACACGCTGATCTGAATCCTCATAATCCAACCCTGAATAGCGAATTTCCAGTCCTTCAATGTGCCGTAGCGGAAGTGTACGCTACTTCCCAGAGGCTCTCAACACACCCGCGTTTTCAGCCTGTCGCACACCGAATTGGGCGGGGTCAGTCCCTGGAGCGTGGCTTGACTTAATCCACCGCCTGCCATAGTGCTCGCCGATTTAACCCTTATTTGGATTGTTTGCCTTGTTGGGGGGCCTTACGGATCCCCCCTTATCCAGTATATGGAGACCACATGAGTGCAGATCTGCTTCCCGAATTTATTCGTAGCCTGTTGACATTCATAGCAACGATGCGGTCGTATGAGTCGCCAGCTTGGCGCTGGAGTCAATGGAGACGCCAGAAACCAGCACGATGCTTGTCTCGGTATCAGCCTCTTGCTTGAAGGTTTGGAACTTCGAGACGCTGATTTCGACTCTCTTCATGTGCGATGTTCAGGCAACCATCGCGCAGCCTGAATACTGTCCGAAAGCCTGCTCTGGAAGGTGCTCACTTCGCCTAAAGCGTTTCTTCAGCCACGCTACTCCGTATGATTTTGTCGTGTACAGTGATACCCGTCAACAATCACCGTGAACTCCCCGCGCGCGGGCCGATCCCGCCAGCTTTCCAACAGGCTAGCGGCCGTCCCCCGCCTGACCTCCTCGTAGTGCTTGGTGAGTTCTCGCGCCACCACGACGCGCCGCTCGGCGCCGAAATGCTCCACGAGTTCCCGTAACAGCTTGACGAAGCGGTGTGGGGACTCGTAGAGCACCACGGTGCGCGGCTCCTCGCGCAATGCTTCCAGACGCTGCCGCCGCCGACCGCTCTTCACGGGCAGAAACCCTTCGAACACAAACCGATTCATGGGCAGGCCGGAGACCGACAGGGCCGCGATGGCCGCAGTGGGTCCAGGTATGGGCACGACGGGGATGTCGTGCGGCAGCAGGACCTGCAGGAGGTGATACGCCGGGTCGGCAATGCCCGGCGTGCCGGCATCGGTGACCAGGGCGATGCGCCGCCCCTCTTGCAGCAGGCCGAGCAGGCGCTGCGCCTGGGGCGCCTTGTTGTGGTCGTGGTAGCTCAGCAGCGGGCGGGAGATGTCGTAATGGGTCAACAGCTTGCGCGTGTGCCGGGTATCCTCGGCGGCGATCAGGTCCACGCTGCCGAGGACGCGCAAGGCGCGCAGGGTGATGTCGTCGAGGTTGCCGATCGGCGTGGCGACGATGTACAGCGTGCCGCGGTCGTCCGCCGGTGCTGCTTCCGACATGACTCACCGGCCCTCGGCGAGCGCGCGGCCCTGGAAAATGGCCTGCATCTCGGCGCTGTAGACGTTCGGCGCTCTGTAGACAGCCAATGGCGGCAGCACCTCCAGGGCGTCTCGACCACATTGAAGGGCTTCAACAAGAACCATCGCGGCGGGGCCTTGGCGAGATGGGTGGACAAAACGCACGCGGCTAGGATTCAGCTCGGCCGATTCGAGACGGCTGCACAACTCGGCAAGGCGAGATGGGTGATAAACAAGCAGCAAGCGGCCACGCCGCGCCAGCAGATGCCGCGCAGCCTGCACAACCTGACACAGCGTCACCGCGACCTCATGGCGCGCAATGGCCTTTTCGGATTGCGGGTTGAGGCGCCCACGACCCACGGCGCGATACGGCGGATTGCACACCACGGTTCCGAAGCTCGCGGACGCAAAACATGCAGCGGCATCGCGGATATCGCCCTGTACGATGCTGACTTGCTGGGCCAGAGCGTTGTGCACCACGTTCCGTTGCGCCACGGCCGCCAGGCCAGCTTGCAGTTCCAGCGCAACGATAGGAGATCCCGGAAAGCGCCGCGCCAGCAGAAAGGCGACGATGCCGCAGCCAGTACCGAGGTCGATGATGGGTCCGGTGGTTTTGGAAGGGGCAAAATCGGCGAGCAGGAAGGCGTCGAGCGAGAAGCGGTAGCCGTTCGGGTTTTGGTGCAAGGCGAGGCGCCAGGCCCCAAGGGCATCCGACGCCTCGCCTCGCAATCCCTCAGCCTCGCCGCGCGCTGACCTGAAGGCGGACCAGGGCCCGCTGCAGCGCGGCGCTGGCGCGGTCGAAGTCAACGACCTGCGCGTCGCCGCTACGCAGCCGTTCCAAGGCGCGGTCGCGCGCTGAACCGGCACGCTCCAGGTCGATGTCGGCCATGTCTTCCGCGACCTCGGCGAGCACGGTCACCTTGTCGTCGCTGACCTCCATATATCCCCGGAAGACGGTCAGGTAACGCTGCTGACCGTCCTTGCGAAGCATGAGCTCGCCCCCTCCCAGGTTGGTGAGGAAGGCGACGTGGCCGGGAAGAATGCCAAGATAGCCCTCCGTCCCGGGCAGATTCAGTTCATCCACCTCGTCCTGCAGGAGCAGGCGGTTCGGGGTGAGAATTTCCACGGACAGCGGCACCGCTAGACCTCCCCTCGCGCCATCGCTTCGGCTTTCTCTTTCGCCTCGTCGAGATTGCCGACCATGTAGAAGGCCTGTTCCGGCAGGTCGTCGCAATTGCCAGCGCTCAGCTCGCGGAAGCCGGAGATGGTTTCCTGCACCGGCACATACTTGCCGGGGGTGCCGGTGAACTGCTCGGCGACGTGGAACGGCTGCGACAGAAAGCGCTGAATTTTGCGCGCCCGCGACACGATGATGCGGTCCTGCTCGGAGAGCTCGTCCATACCCAGAATGGCGATAATGTCTTGTAGCTCCTTGTAACGCTGCAAGATACTCTGCACGCCGCGCGCCGTGTCGTAGTGCTCCTGGCCCAGAATGCGCGGGTCAAGGATGCGGGAGGTGGAGTCGAGCGGGTCGACCGCCGGATAAATGCCCAACTCGGAAATCTGCCGCGACAAAACCGTGGTGGCGTCGAGGTGGGAAAACGTGGTCGCCGGTGCTGGGTCGGTCAGGTCGTCGGCAGGAACGTAAATCGCCTGCACGGACGTGATGGAACCTTTGCGGGTGGAGGTAATGCGCTCCTGCAGGATACCCATTTCGGTGGCCAAAGTGGGTTGGTATCCCACAGCAGAGGGCATGCGGCCGAGCAGGGCGGACACTTCCGAGCCGGCCTGCGTGAAGCGGAAGATGTTGTCGATGAACAGCAGCACGTCCTGCCCCTCGGCCTCGCGGAAATACTCGGCGACCGTCAGGCCCGTGAGGCCGACGCGCAGCCGAGCGCCGGGCGGCTCGGTCATCTGGCCGTAGATCAGCGCCGCCTTGTCGATAACCCCCGATTCCTTCATTTCCAGCCACAGGTCGTTGCCCTCGCGGGTGCGCTCGCCGACCCCGGAGAACACCGAGAAGCCGCCGTGCTCCATGGCGATGTTGCGGATCAGCTCCATGATGATGACGGTCTTGCCGACCCCGGCGCCGCCGAACAGGCCGGTCTTGCCGCCCTTGGAGTAGGGTTCGAGCAGGTCGATGACCTTGATGCCGGTTTCCAGCATTTCCGTGCTGGTGCCCTGCTCCTCCAGGGTGGGCGCCTCGCGGTGGATGGGATAACGCTCCTGCACCGACACCTCGCCCATGCCGTCCACCGGCTCACCGACGACGTTGAGGATGCGCCCGAGCACCTCGCGGCCCACCGGCACCGAAATCGGCTGCCCGGTGTCCTCCGCCTCGGTGCCGCGCACCAAGCCGTCCGTGGGCTGCATGGCCACCGCGCGCACCGTGGACTCGCCCAGGTGCTGGGCGACCTCGGCGGTGATTTCCTCGCTGTCGCCGTTGGCGCCGCGGCGAATCTTGAGGGCGTTGTAGATAGCCGGCAGGCCGTCGGGTGGAAACTCGACGTCCACCACGGGGCCGATGATCTGAACAATTTTTCCCGTGCTCATGCGCTTCCTTTCGGTGGCCAGTATTTGCCTTTCACTTAGTAACCGCCAACTTGTTTATCTGTTGATGCTAAGCGGACAAAGTTGTACGGAGGAAATCGTGATTGCTGCATCTCCTGTCGGACACGAGTAGTAGCAGATCTTGTTCAGCCCGGACACTTGCTCACCCGAAAGGAAACAGGTTACGCAGTGCCCCAGAGGAACATAGGCGGCTAATACGACTATGAACAGAACGCTTGCAAAGACCAGTGAAATGATGGCGCGAGTCGTGAACATGAATGTTTCCTTATAAATGGTAGGAGGAAATCTCTGTCTTTACTCGCCACTATCCACGGCTTTTTACAGGGCGTCCGCACCACTGACAACCTCGATCAGCTCCTTGGTAATGGCAGCCTGCCGCGCCCGGTTGAAGGTCAGGGTGAGGCTGGCGATCATTTCCGATGCGTTTTCCGTCGCCGAATCCATAGCCGTCATGCGGGCGCCGTGCTCGCCCGCGAAGGACTCCAGCAGCACCTGGAAGAGTTGGACATCCACCTCCCGGCGCAGCAGGCTGTCCAGCACCGCCTCGGCGGACGGCTCATAAATGAAGTCAAACGGCTCGGTGGGCTCAGCGTCCGTCGTGGTGTGGCCGCTCATGGGCAGGAGTTGCAAGGTGGTGACCACCTGCTGCACGGCGGAGCCGAAGCGGTTGTACAGAACCAGGACGTTCTTGTACCCGGCGGCCGTCTCCGAGGCTTCGTCCCGGTAGCCGTGACTGTCGCCCTCGGCATCACCCGGCGTGTTCTCATAGGCCGCCAGAATCGTTGCCGCCAACTCCACGGCCTGCTCGTACGCCACTTGGCGGGTGAACAGGTCCATGTAAGACGCCTGCATCTCGTAGCGACGATAGGCGAGAAAATCCCGCCCCTTGCGCCCAATCGTGATGATATCGACGTTCTCATTGCCGCCCAACTCGCGCAGCAACTCGGCGGCAGCGCGCTGCACGTTGCCGTTGAAGCCGCCGCACAGGCCGCGGTCCGACGTCACCAGCACCAGCAAGGTCCTGCCGCTGTCGCGGGGCGTCAGCAAGGGATGAATGTCGGGCCGCACGCGCGCGTCGAGGTGCTCCAGCACCTGCTGCAGGCGCTGCGAATAGGGCCGCGCCGCCAGCACGCGGTCCTGGGCGCGCTGCAGCTTGGCGGCGGAGACCATTTTCATGGCGTTGGTGATCTGCTGGGTGTTCTTGACGCTGGCGATACGCCGGCGGATGTCGCGCAAACTTGGCATGACTAGGCCGCTCCCGCCGGTACGGCCTGCGACGCCTTGAAGGCTTCCAGGGCCTCTCGCAGCGCCGCTTGCGTCTCGTCGGTGATTTGCCCGGCTTCCACGATACCGCGCGAAATCTCGGGGTGGCGCGTTTCAACGGTTTGCAGGAAGTCGCGCGTGAAAGCTTGGCAGGTATCGGTCGGCTGGTCATCCAAGAAGCCGTTGACGGCGGCGAAGATGGTGATGACCTGCTGCTCGAAGCGCAGCGGCTCGTACTGGTCCTGTTTGAGGATTTCGACCATGCGCTCACCGCGCGACAACTGCGCCTGGGTGGCGGCGTCGAGCTCGCTGCCGAACTGCGCGAAGGCGGCCATTTCCCGGTACTGCGCCAAGTCGAGGCGCAGCCGCCCGGCCACCTGCTTCATGGCCCGCGTTTGCGCCGCGCCACCGACGCGCGACACGGACAGGCCGACGTTGATCGCCGGGCGCACGCCGGAATAGAACAGGTCGGATTCGAGATAGATCTGGCCGTCGGTGATGGAAATGACGTTGGTAGGAATGTAGGCCGACACGTCACCGGCCTGGGTTTCGATGATCGGCAGCGCCGTCAGCGAGCCGCCGCCATGGTCGTCGCTGAGCTTGGCGGCGCGTTCCAGCAGGCGGGAGTGCAGGTAAAACACGTCGCCGGGGTAGGCTTCGCGTCCGGGCGGGCGGCGCAGCAGCAAAGAGAGTTGGCGGTAGGCGGCGGCCTGTTTGGAGAGATCGTCGTAGATGCACAGCGCGTGGCCGCCCTTGTCGCGGAAATACTCGCCCATGGCGCACCCGGCGTAGGGCGCCACGTACTGCAGGGGGGCCGGATCGCTGGCCGTGGCCGCCACCACGATGGAGTAGCGCATGGCGCCGTGTTCTTCCAGCACGCGCACGACCTGCGCTACCGTCGAGCGCTTCTGGCCGATAGCGACGTAGATGCAGACGACGCCGGGATGCCCTGGCTTCCACGTCGGCTCATCCACCCACGCCGCCTTCTGGCTGATCATGGCGTCGATGGCCACCGCGGTCTTGCCGGTCTGGCGATCGCCGATGATGAGTTCGCGCTGCCCGCGTCCGATCGGCACCATGGAGTCGATGGCCTTGAGGCCGGTCTGCAGCGGCTGGTTCACCGGATGGCGGTCGATCACGCCCGGCGCGATGCGCTCGATGGGGCTGCTGTCCTTCGTGTCGATCGGCCCCTTGCCGTCGATGGGCTGCCCCAGCGAATTGACGACACGCCCGATCATCGCCTCGCCCACCGGCACCTCCATGATGCGGCCGGTACGGCGTACCTCGTCGCCTTCCTTGATATCCGTATCAGCGCCCAGCAGCACCGCGCCGACGTTGTCTTCTTCAAGGTTGAGGGCCATGCCGTATATGTCGTGCGGGAAGAGCAACAACTCGCCGGCCATGCACTTGTCGAGGCCGTAAATGCGAGCGATGCCGTCGCCGACGGTGATCACCGAGCCCGTTTCGGCGAGCTCGACCTCGCCGACGTAGCCCTCGATCTGGCGTTTGATGATTTCACTGATTTCTGCTGCGCTAATCTCCGCCACGGTGCCTCATCCTCCTATCAGTTCCTTGTGCAACTGGGTGAGCTGGCCTCGCAGGCTGCCATCCAGAACGACGTTGTTGACACGCACCACCAAGCCGCCAAGGATGCCCGGGTCCACGTGTGTTTCCAGAATCACGTTTTTGTGCGTCATGTCCGCGATTTTCTGCGTCACGGCGTCGCGTTGTTCCGTCGCAAGCTCGGTGGCCGTGGTCACCTGCGCCACCACACGCTGCAATTCCGCGTTGGCCAACTGTTCATAGTGCTCACAGACCACGTCGAATTGGTTCAAACGTTCTTTTTCCAGAAGAAGCAGGAGGAAGTTGCGCAGCAGGGGGGACGGCTGCGTGCGGTCAAGAACGGCCGCCAGGAGATCGGCCTTGACCTTGGCGTCGATGCCGGGGTTGTTCAGCAGCAGTTGCAGGTTGGCGTTTGAGCGCAGGAGATCGAGGTGCTGCTGCAATTGCTCGGCGATGTCGGCAACCTGATCATCGCGCTTGGCCAACTCCATCAAGGCTTTCGCATATCTCCGCGCCGCGGCCCTGCCTTTCAAGGTTTTCCTCCCAGGTTAGTAGCATGACAAAATTATCCCCACACCCGTGCCAGCGCGTCGCCAGTCACCAAGGTTCAGGGAAATGGGCAAGAAAAACGAGGGGGTAAGTCCAACTTTCTTGAAGTCGGGGCATCAAGGTAGCATATTTTCCATGCCGCGGCAATTCGGCAGGCGGGTAGTACAGGGTAAACGCATATGACGGTTCCCCCGGGAGCGCGGGCTTCTAGCCCGCAAAAGGAAGCCCGCAAGCGCGGTGGAATGTCGGATTACGCTTCCGAACGATGCCATATGCGCTTACCCTGGCGGGTAGTACCCTATTTTGACATTCTGAATCGAAAATCTTCGACTGCCCTTGCCGAACCGTTGAGTGTCACAACGCCTTTTTCATCCCCGACCTTGAACACAATTCGCTTGAAGTGGCTTTACAACTTAGCTTGCGATCAGGCTTCCTTTCGGCATGTAATCAATCACTGAAAGGAGTCTGATTATGAACCGCCATCAGAGTGAAGGAAGCGATGAGCAGGGGAAAAATGGCTCCCTTCCTGCCCGAACCCCAAGCCTCGCCTTGGGGTGGACCCAAACCGATCCCCAATCGTCCCTGTTTCGAGGGCATCTTGTGGGTCCTTCGCAGTAGCGCGCGCTGCAAAGACCTGCCCGCCTCCTATCCTTTGCCCAGCACCTGTTGGCGCCGTCTGCGCAGCTGGGAAGATCAGCAGGTCTGGTTGACGGCATGGCGCGCCTTCCTCGGACACCTCGATCGTCAAGGGCAACTCGATTGGGCCGAAACCTTTGCCGACGGCAGCTTTGCCCCGACCAAAAAAGGGGGCCTTGCGTCGGCGCCGCCAAGAAGGGCAAGGGTACGCAGTGGAGGGTGGTGGCGGACGGCCAAGGAGTTCCTTTGGGAACCCTCCTGGAATCGGCGTCCCCGGCTGAGGTGACCTTGAGCGAGCGCACCCTGGCGCGGGTATCGGCGCCACGCTGGGGTCGGGGCCGACCGAGGCAGAAGCCCGACCGTCTCATTGATGACAAGGCGGCAGCCGCCGACGCCCTTCGCAAGCGTCTGCGGGCTCGGGGCATTGATGTGGTGGGCGTAGACAATTTGTTTGCCTTTGAAGTCCAGTGTCGGCATGACGCCTCATTCCAAGTGGGTTGTAACTGATCACCGGCCACTGGCTGCCAGTCACGGGTCTTGACCGTAAACGGTGAGGGAGCGTTGCCGGTCCTGATGCCGTTCGATGGCGAGGCTCACGAGGTTGTCGATCAGCTGCGCGTAGGAAAATCCCGTCGCCTCCCACAGCTTCGGGTACATGCTGATCGTGGTAAAGCCCGGCAGGGTGTTGATTTCGTTCACGTAGGATTTGCCGGTGTGGGTTTCGAGGAAGAAGTCCACCCGCGCCAACCCGGCGGCGTCGACCGCTTGGAAGGCGGTCACCGCCATGGCGCGCAGGTTCTCGGCGAGGCTGGCATCGATGTCGGCGGGAATGCGTAGCTCGCTCGATTCGTCGTCGCTGTATTTCGCCTGGTAATCGTAAAACTCGCGCGATGGAATAATCTCGCCGATAACCGAGGCTTCCGGTTCATCATTCCCCAATACGCTGCACTCAAACTCACGGCAGTCCAAGCCCTGCTCGACCAGCACGCGGCGGTCGTACCGGCACGCCAAATCCAAAGCGTCGGGTAGTGCGGCCGCATCGCTCACCTTGGAAATCCCCACGCTCGACCCGAGATTCGCCGGCTTGACGAACACCGGCAGCCGCAACATTTGCAGCACGCGATCTTGGACAGTCGCCGGCTGCTGCTCCCACTCGCGGCGTCGGACGAGCAAGTGCGGCACCACGGGCAGACCGGCAGCGGCGAAGAGCGTCTTCATGACGTCTTTGTCCATGCCGGCGGCCGACCCCAGCACCCCCGACCCGACGTAGGGCACGTTGGCGAGTTCCAACAGCCCTTGCACGGTGCCGTCCTCGCCATAGGTGCCGTGCAGCAGCGGAAACACGACGTCCACCGCTTGCGCCTGCTCCGGTTGTACCGCCGGGTCGTTGGACAGTGGCAACAAGCCAGGCTGTTGGGGATCGCTGGAGAATAGGGCTACCGTAGCGGCGACAGGATGAGCGCCGGCAGTAAGCTGCACGGGTTCGACGCCCGGCAGCCAGCGTCCCACGGGCGTCAGGTAGACGGGCAGAACGTCGTATTTATCTTTGTCGATGGCCTGCATAACCGACGTGGCCGAGGCGATGGACACGTCATGCTCGCCCGAACGACCGCCGTAGAGGAGGGCGAGGCGGATTCTGGGCAAGGCGTCTTTCGGCATGCGCGATTCCTCGGGGCAAGCTTACAGTAGATAACCGTACTTGAAATTCGACCGTTCGATGCGGCGTTTGAGTTGCGTCACCTTCTCGTTCTCTTCCTGGAACGGATCGTTGCATTTCACCCACAGGTTCAGCAGGTAGCCAATGCGGATGTAATTCCAGTCCAGGTCATACGGGATACGCTTCTTCTTCGCCAACTTAATCAGCTCACCGCGCATCTTGGCCCGCGTGTTCTGCGGCGGATCCACCATGGCCTTTTCGATGTCGGCGTCGGAAACGATGCGGTCGATCTGCCCCCGTCGCTCCAGCAGGAAATACAGGCCTTTTTCGCGACGAATGTCGTGATACTGCAGGTCGAGCATCAGAAACCGGTCGCTGCGCGCCTCGGCGGCCATACGGGAACGCTCGCCGTATGTCTTCAGCAGGTGCATCTTGATTACCCAATCGATCTCGCGGTGCAGTTGCATCGGCTCTTCGGCGAGCTTGGTGAGCACGTACTCCCACTTCTGCAAAATGTCCGCCGCCAGCGCGCCCATCTTGCGGGTGCTGTAGTAGGTGTGGGCCAGCTCGAGATACTGCTTCTGCAACTCCAGCGGCGAATAGCGCTTGCCGTTGTTCAATGGTACCGATTCGCGGCAGGTCAGGTCGCGCGAGATGTCCTTGATGGCCCGCACCGGGTTGCGCAGGGCAAACCGCGGGGTGATGAAATCGTCCTCGATCATCTGCAGCACGATGGCGGTGGTGCCAACCTTCAGATACGTGGTGAACTCCGACATGTTGGAATCCCCCACGATAATGTGCAGGCGGCGGTACTTTTCCTTCATGGCGTGCGGCTCATCGCGGGTATTGATGATGCTGCGCTCGTTCGTCGTGGTGCCGGAAATCTTCTGCCGGATGTGCTGGGCGCGCTGCGAGATGTGAAAGACCGTGCCGCGGCGGGTGCGGAAGACCTTGCCGGAGCCCGTGAAGATCTGACGGGTGACGAGGAACGGGATGAGCTGCTCGGCCATGTAGTAGAAGTCCGAGGTCCGCTCGGCGAGATAATTCTCGTGGCAACCGTAGGAGTTACCGACAAAATCGGTGTTGTTCTTGAAAATTGCCAGCTCGCCGGGAAAGCCCTCCTCGTGCACCTTGTTCTGGGCGTGCTGGAGCAGGTTTTCGAGAATGCGGTCACCGGCCTTGTCATAGATGACCACGTCCTGCGGGCTGGCGCACTCGGGGGTGGCGTATTCGGGATGGCAGCCGGTATCGAGGTAGAACCGAGCGCCGTTCTCCAGGAAGACGTTCAGGAAGCCCTCGGTGGTGATCAGTTTTTCAAACAGGTAGCGGACAACTTTTTCGGAGGGAAGGGAACGGCGTCCGTTCGCCGTGAAGGAAATGCCGAATTCGTTTTCAAGGCCGTAAATGCGTTTTTTCATAGCGCTTCGACTTCATCGCCAGCGACGGCCATGGCCTCGGCGACCTCGGCTGGCGGCATCCGATAGAACTTGCGGCCGACGCGCTCGCGGTCGAGGATACCGACTTCCAGGGCGCTGGCCTCCTCCGGCGGCCGCTCGTAGCCGGCCATGACGCCGCGATGGCTGAGCAGCAGCGCCTCGGACAGGCTCAGGTTGGCGGCGTAGTGATCCTGCAAATAGGCCACGATGCGATCCGAATGCCCGCCGATGACCGAAAACTGTTGCCGGTCGCTAATAGAGCCGTCGAACGACACGTGGTACATCTGATTGGCTGCCTCCTCCTCACCGACCTCCACCACCAGAATCTCTACTTCCAGCGGCTTCGGATCGCGTGTAAAGACCGTGCCGATGATATCGGAATATGTCTTGGCCAGCGATTTGGTGGTCACGTCACGGCGGCTGGAGGCATAGCCAGTAATATCGGCGTAGCGAATGCCGATTTTGCGCAAGTTCTCGAATTCGCTGTATTTACCCACGCCAGCGAAGGCGATGCGGTCATAAATTTCGGATATCTTGTTCAGGGACACACTCGGATTTTCGGCCATCAGCAACAAGCCGCCGGCGTACTCCATCGCTACAATCGACTTGCCCTTGGCGATGCCTTTGCGGGCATACTCGGCCTTGTCCTGCATGATCTGGTCAGGGGAAACGTAGAAAGGAACAGCCATGTACTTAGCCTTTCACGACGCTGAGCAACCTCTCGCTCACAGCGCATAATTCCTCATCGTTCACGTCCGCGGTGCCGTCAAGGGTGACGACCTTGACCAGCGGATAGATGCCCCGGGCCAAATCCGGTCCGCTGGTGCCGACGTCCATGTCGGCAGCATCCACCAAGGCTTCGAGTGCCAGGGCAATCGCCTCGGTTCGCGATAGCCCGTCCTTGTACAGCTTGCGCAGGGTGCTGCGGGCCTCTTTTCCCCCGGAGCCGGTGGCGTAGAACTCGCGTTCCTCGTAGCGCCCGCCGGTCACGTCGTACTTGAAGATGCGGCCCTGCTCGGCGTGGACGTCGTAACCGGCGAAAATCGGCACCACCACCAGCCCCTGAAAAGCGGCTGGAAGGTTCTGTTTGACCATCTGCGCCAAGCGGTTCGCCTTGCCTTCCAAGGCCAGCGGGGCGCCTTCGATCTTCTCGTAGTGCTCCATCTCGATCTGGAACAACTTGGCCATGTCCAGACACGGCCCGGCGACCCCAGCCATGGCGACGACGGAATGACTGTCGGCGTTGTAGAGTTTCTCAATGCGCCGCGACGACACCTCGAAGCCCTCGGTGGCCTGCCGGTCGCCCGCCATCACCACGCCCTCGGCAAAACGCAGCGCCAGGATGGTGGTGGCGCAAGGCACCGCCTCCAGCAGCCGCGACTCGCCTGCGGGTATCTGGGGCAAATGTTGCAACGGCAGCATGTGCGGAAAATCGTGCCGCAACAGATCGAAGAAACTCGATCCCTCATAACTGCCCGACCACAACGGCACCTTATTCTCCCCCGCGCTGCACGTAATTCTTCACGAATTCCTCGGCGTTCTCTTCAAGGACCTCGTCGATCTCGTCGATCAAGGTGTCCAACTCGTCTTTCAGCTTGTCGCCCTTCTCCGACAGGTCGGTCGCCGGGGTCGTCGTGCCGTCCGTCTGCGTCTCGCTGCGCCGGGTGCCGCGCTGCTGTCCACCCTCGGCGCAGGTGACGATTCCATGCCAACGGTCTGTAACACCAAGGGTCTGCTTGACGATCATGAGCACTCCTTCCAGCCCGCCCGTGAGCGGATTACGTAACGATATTTTCCACCAGTTCCGCAGCGGTCTCCGAGCGTTCGAGCAACTGTTGTACGTGCGACTTGGTGCCGCGCAGGGGTTCTTCCATCATGATGCGCTTGATGGGTCCGTCGCCAAGGTTGAACGAGATGGAATCCCAGTTGACACCGAAAATCTGATGCTTGAACTTCTTCAGACACTGGCCGCGGAAGTACGCCCGGGTGTCCTCCGGCGGCTCATCCATGGCATGCACGATCTCCGCCTCGCTGAGCATGCGGCGGGCGGCGCCGTTGCGCTCCAGAATGGCGTACAAGCTCTTCTCCGGGCGAATATCGTGATACTGCAGGTCCATCATGGCCACACGCGGGTCGTCCCAATCGCTGCCGCGGCGGTCGATGTAATTACGCATCAGATGCATCTTCATTACCCAGTCGATCTCACGGTGCAGGTCCATCGGGTCGGCCGCCAAGCAATCGAGCACCTGCCCCCACTCGCGCACCACGCCGGGATAGGTAGGGTGGCAATCCGCATGCGTTTCGACGTAGCGCTGCGCCGCCTCCCAAAAGCAGCGCTGGATGTCGATGGCCGTCATTTTGGTGCCGTTGCGCATGGGCAGGGTGAGCTTGCACGTCAGGTCGTGCGACACGTCCCGCAGCGCCCGCACCGGATTGCGCAAGGCCAAGGGGGCCGGTAGGAAACCCTCCTCGATCATCTCCAGCACGAGGAGCGTCGTGCCCACTTTCAGGTAAGTGGTGTACTCCGACATGTTGGCATCGCCGATGATCACGTGCAAACGGCGATAACGGTCGCGGTTGGCGTGGGGCTCGTCGCGAGTATTGATAATGGGGCGCTTCACCATCGTGTCGAGGCCCATTTCGGTCTCGAAGAAATCCGCCCGCTGCGAAATTTGGTAGGGCACCGGCTCGGCGCCGTTTTCGGAACCGACCTTGCCGGCGCCGCTGTAGATCTGGCGCGTCACCAGAAACGGCATCAGGTGTTCCGCCAGCAACTGGAAGGGCGTGCGGCGATCCAGAAGGTAGTTCTCGTGGTAGCCGTAGCTGCTGCCTTTGCGATCGCTGTTGTTCTTGTAAATGATGATCGTGTGGCCGTTCGGGATGAGTTGATTCGCCCCGGCGCAACTGCGGTTCAGGATGCGCTCCCCGGCCTTCTCGTAGCGCAACAGATCCAAAACGTTCGAGCACTCCGGCGTCGAGTACTCCGGGTGTGCGTGATCTACGTAAAACCGCGCGCCGTTGTTCAGGATTTTGTTCAACGCCATGTTGTCTTGCTGATCGGGCACCTCGCACGTCTCGTCGTGTTCAAAGCCCCGCGCGTCGACCAACGGTTCTTCCTGATCGTAGTCCCACAACAGTCTCAGCGACTGGTCGGCGTTGTAGCTGTTGACCAGCAACAACGAGGTGGCGATCGAGTCGAAGTCCCGGTCGTTCTGAACGGTAAGGCCGAATTCCGTTTCCGAACCGATAATCTTGGGGAGTGCCATGCTGCCTCCGCGCTGCCCGCTCAGCCTCAGAGATATTGACCCGGCGCGATGTCCTCGACCGGCTGCGCACGCGGCGCCGTCGAGCCGATCAAGGTCCGGATGTTGACGATTCTTTCACCCTTGGTGCCCGAGATGCGCGCCCAATCGTCGGGGTTCGTCGTGTTGGGGAGATCCTCGTTCTCCTTGAATTCCCCTTTGACGGCAGCGATCAGATCCTCGGGCTTGAGCCCTTTCTCCTGCGTCGACAGGTGGCGTTTGAGAGCCATCTTTTTAGCTCGTGCGACGATGTTTTCAATCATGGCGCCGCTGGCAAAATCCTTGAAATGGAACACCTCACGGTCACCCTTGGCGTAGGTGACTTCCAAGAACCGGTTCTCGTCGTGGGTGCTGTACATGTGCTCGCAGGCCTGCTCGATCAGCCACGCCACCGCCGCTTGCCGGTCGCCATTCCACTGCTGCAACACGTCTTCGTGCAACGGCAGGTCGGGCACCAGGTATTTGGAGAAAATATCTCTGGCGGCGGCCTTGCCGGGTCGGTCAACCTTGATTTTGATGTCGAGCCTGCCGGGCCGCAAGACCGCCGGATCAATCAAATCCTGGCGGTTGCTGGCGCCGATAATGATGACGTTTTCCAACGATTCCAAACCGTCGAGTTCGGATAGAAATTGCGCCACCACGGTGATTTCCACATCGGACGAAATACCCGAGCCGCGCACCCGGAAGAGGGCGTCCATTTCGTCAAAGAACACGATGACGGGTGTTGTTTCGTTCGCTTTCTCGCGCGCTTTATTGAACACCTCGCGAATTTTGGACTCGGTCTCGCCAACGTATTTGTTGAGCAGTTCCGGGCCCTTGATGTTGAGGAAGTAACTACGCGCCTCGACGCCGGTGCGCTCCGATAGCTTCTGTGCCAAGCTGTTGGCCACCGCCTTGGCAATCAGTGTCTTGCCGCAACCGGGCGGGCCGTATAACAGCACGCCTTTCGGCGGCCGCAGGCGGTGCTCACGAAACTCATCGGGATACAAATACGGCAATTCGATACCGTCGCGCAGTTCGCCGATCTGCTCATCGAGGCCGCCGATGTCGTCGTAGGACACGTCCGGCACCTCTTCCAAGACGACCTCCTCGACCTGGGACTTGGGCAGCTTTTCCAGCACGTAACTGGAGCGCGGATCCAAAAGCAGATTGTCCCCCACGTCCAGATGCACGTCGCGCATGTATTCGGTCAGCATGACCACCCGTTCTTCGTCCGCACGGCCAACCACCAGTACGCGGCTGTCATCGAGCCGGTCCAACAGACGCACCACCTCGCCGCGGTTTTCGTATTCGCCCACTTCGATGACATTCAGGGATTCGTTCAGAACGAGGAGTTGACCGGGGGAAAATTCACAGAATTCCAGCTTGGGATGAATGTTGACACGCAAGTGCCGCCCGTCGAGGTCCAGGTCGATGGTGCCGTCCTTATTGCGCTGCCGGAACACGCCGTAGCTGTTCGGCGGCATGCACAGCTTCTCCACCTCTTTCTTCAGGGTGCTGATGTTCTCCTTCGCCTCCCGAAGCGTGTGCACCAGCTTCTCGTTCTGCCGCCTGCCCTGCCCCAACTGCTCAATGACCTGATGGTATTTGCGTTTGAGTGCTTCGTAATGACCAAGCGTCTTCTCCAGATGCCGTTCGACGTGCTCGGAATTATGCTGGACGTGTCGAATCTTCTCTCGCAGATCCTTGATCTCCAGCTCGTATTGAATGAGTTTGCTCCGAATGGAGGCTTGTGAGCGAAGCGTGTCAATGGAGAACGTACGCACCGTGTCGCGAATGGATTTCTTTCCTTCTCTCTTGCCCGGGAAGTCTTCCATGGAAACCCGCCCTCCTTCTCCCATTCAAACAGTGCTCAGGCAAATCCTTCCACCCTTCTATGTGGGGCGCCTACCGTAGCATACTTTCTGAAAAAGTGTCAAGCCTCATAACTCCTGTAATGTACTGAATTTCTTGAATTTACTGACACGCTGCCTCCCACCCTGTCCCCTTGTGAGAAACTGCGGCGGTTTAACGGGATGCATGAGGCACCGCTCACGATAGGGCCATGTGCCTCGCTTGACAAAGCTCGATGCGGCAAAGCATGATTGCAGAACTCAACTCGGCTTGTACGTGATGCATTCCGAACCACGACCGGCGATTTGGAAATAGCCGCCGTCCGTTGTCTGTGGCATGTAATGAACAGCTTGCTTTTCCATATCGTCCTCCTCGCATACCTGTTGGCTTCGCTCACCTTCTGGTTTCATCTCGGACTCCGTCGGCGCTGGATATACCAACTCGCCAGCGGTCTGCTGGCGGGGGGCTTCGTCCTGCAAACCGTTTTGCTGGGCTACCGTTTGTGGACCCAGACATTCCTTTCTTGGGATCATGTCTACGCCTATTTGGGGTTACTGTCCTGGGCGATTATCGCCGTTTACCTGATCACCGTATGGCGCTATCCCATTGACGCGCTGGGGGCTTTCATTGTTCCGTTGGCGTTCCTCGCCACAGCGGTGTCGGGTGTGCCCGAAATCATACCCACAACCTTGCCCGCGGCGTTCCGCAACCTGTGGTTGGGTACTCATATATTTATGGCCCTGCTCGGCTACGCGGCGCTGACGCTGATGTTTTGCGCCGGGGTGATGTATCTCATGCAGGAAAACCAACTGAAGTCGAAACGCCCTGGTGCCCTGTACTACCGCCTGCCGTCGCTCTCACTACTGGACGACTTGAACGGGCGGGCACTGATTTTGGGCTTTCCACTGCTGACCCAGGGCATTGTGACCGGCTCCGTGTGGGCCAAGTATCTGCACGGCTCTTATCTGCACTGGAGCCTCACGTCGCTGCCCCTGCTGCTCGCCTGGCTGATGTACGCGCTGCTGCTGGCAGGCCGTTTTGCGCTGGGATGGCGGGGCAAGAAAGCCGCGTTTGCCGCTGTGGGGGGATTTGTCGTGGTGCTCGTCTCCTATTTCGTTCACGCCTTGTGAAAAGAGACGGCTGAGGAGGGTTGCAAAGCATGGCAATTGCCTTGGTTGGGCTCAACCACACGACGGCGCCGGTGGCCGTTCGAGAACGCCTGGCGTTTTCCGACGCTGCGCTCGCCGATGCCCTGACGACGTTCCGGACGCCGGAGGTCGAGGAGTTGGTCATCCTGTCAACCTGCAACCGGGTCGAGTTTTACATGCAGGGCCGCGACGTGGCGGCGTGTAACGCGGACTGCGAGAGCTTCCTGGCCGCCTATCATGCCTTAGCCCAAGAAGACTTTGCCCCTTGCCTCTACTATCTGAGCGACCTGGAGGCGGTGCGCCATTTGTTTCGCGTCGCCGCCAGCCTGGATTCCATGGTTCTCGGCGAGCCGCAGATCCTCGGGCAAGTGAAGTCTGCCTACTACGCTGCCCGCGATGCCGGCAGAACCGGCACCATCTTCCATCACCTCTTTGAACGCGCCTTCAATGTCGCTAAGGCCGCCCGCAGCGAAACGGGCATCAGCGACCACGCCGTCTCCGTCAGTTATGCCGCGGTGCAATTGGCGAGAAAAATCTTCGAGGATCTGCGGCGCCATACCGTCATGGTTCTTGGCGCCGGCGAGACCTCGGAACTGGCCGCGCGCCACTTCGTCCGGCAGGGGGTGGGAGATGTTTTCGTGGCGAATCGCACGATGGCGCGTGCCGAAAAACTGGCGCAGAGTCTTTCCGCCAAGGCCATCCTCTGGGACGATTTCCCCGAACACTTGGCGCAAACCGATATCGTCGTCAGTTCCACCAGCGCCCCGAATCTTGTCATCACCCCCGGCATGGTGCAGGAAGCCATGCGAACGCGGCGCGGGCGCGCCATGTTTTTCATTGATATTGCCGTACCGCGCGACATTGATCCGGCGGTCAACACGCTGGAAAACGTTTTTCTTTACGACATTGACGGCCTGGAAAACGTCGTGGCGGCGAATCGCCGTGAACGTGAACAGGAAGCATTAGCGGCCGAGGATCTGGTTTGGCGGGAAGTACGTCACTTCCGGCAATGGCTTGCCACCCGCGACGTGGTGCCGACCATCGTGGCGTTGCGCCAACAGGCAGAAGCAACCCGGCTGCGCGAGTTGGATAAAGCCCTCGCCAAGTTGGGACCGCATGACGAGCGGCAGCGCCGCGTGATTGAGGCCCTAACGGTGGCGATCACCAGCAAGTTCCTGCACGCCCCGACGGTGCACCTGAAACGGTGCGCCAGCGCCGGGCAGGCGCAGAACGAGGCGCAACTTATCCGTAATCTCTTCGATCTGGACCCCGCACCGTGACACCCTCAAAGCCCCTCGTTCGCATCGGAACCCGCGGCAGTCCACTGGCCCTCTGGCAGGCCCGCTGGGTGGCAACGGCCTTGCAACAACATCACGCCGGACTGCAAACCGAAATCGTCGTCATCAAAACCGCTGGCGATCGCAACCGCCACGACCCCTTGCCGCAGACCGGCGGTAAGGGGCTGTTCGTCATGGACATCGAAGAGGCTCTGCTGCGTGGGGCTATCGAGGTGGCGGTGCACAGCATGAAAGACATGCCAACGGACCTGCCGGACGGCCTGCATGTGAGCGCCTTGCCGCCGCGCGCCGAGGTGCGGGACGCCTTCGTCAGCCAGGACGGTCGGCGGCTGACGCAAATCGACGGGCCATGGCGGATCGGCACCAGTAGCCTGCGCCGACAAGCCCAGTTGCGGGCCTTCTCCAACGCGCTGCAGGTCTGCGACCTGCGCGGCAACGTTGACACCCGGCTGCGCAAACTGCGCCAGGGGGACGTCGAGGGCGTGGTGCTGGCGGCCGCGGGCCTGAGCCGCTTGGGCTTGGCGTCGGAGATCACCGAATTGCTGCCCATCGACATGATGCTGCCACCCGCGGGCCAAGGTGCGCTGGCACTGGAGACAACAGCCGGGCATTGGGTGGACGACCTGTTGGCGCCGTTGAACGATCCCACCACGGCCAGCGCCGTTGCCGCCGAGCGCACCGTGCTCCAACACCTGGGCGGCGGCTGTAGCGTGCCCATCGCCGTGCTCGGCCAGTGCCAGGGCGATCGCCTGCGTGTGCAAGCCCTGGTCAGTAGCCCTGACGGCAACCACGCGCTGCGCCGGGAGATCAGCGGTCCCCTCGACCAATCCGTGCCGCTCGGCGAACGCCTGGCCGCGCAGTTGCACGCCGACGGCGCTGGTGACATTCTGCAGGCGCTGTAGCCGAAAATCCTTACGGTTTCTCTCTGAACACGTATTCTATAGGAAGGAAAGTAGACCATGCGTTTCCCAGCATACCGGGCGCGTCGACTGCGTGAGCGGCAAGGGTGGCGCCGTTTGGTGCAAGAGACGACGTTGAGCCCGAGCGATTTCATCTACCCCATGTTTATCACGCCGGGCAGCCGGGTGCGCCAAGATATCTCCTCGCTGCCCGGTCAGCATCACCTGTCCGCCGATATGGCTGTCGAAGAGGCTAAAGACGTCGCAGACCACGGCATTCCAGCGGTGCTGCTCTTCGGCCTGCCCGAAAGTAAGGACGCCGTTGGCAGGGAGGCGTACAGCGCCTCTGGCGCGGTGCAGCAGGCGATTCGGGCTATGAAGAAAGCCGTGCCCGACTTATTGGTGATCACCGACGTGTGCCTGTGTGAATACACCGACCACGGCCACTGCGGCGTCGTGGAAGGCGAGCGCATCGCCAACGACGCGACCCTGGACCTGCTCTGCCGCACCGCGCTTTCGCACGTCGAAGCCGGCGCCGACATGGTGGCGCCGTCCGACATGATGGACGGCCGGGTACAGTCCATCCGCGCCAGTCTCGACGGTAAGGGCTACGCGCAAATCCCCATCATGGCTTACGCGGCCAAGTACGCCTCCACCTTCTATGGCCCCTTTCGGGAGGCCGTACAGTCGGCGCCGCAGTTCGGCGACCGGCGGTCCTACCAGATGGCCCCGTCCAACGCCCGCGAGGCGTTGCGGGAAGTGCGACTCGACATCGAGGAAGGCGCCGACATCGTCATGATCAAGCCCGCCCTGCCCTACCTCGACATCATCGCGCGGGCCCGTCAGACCACGGACCTCCCCCTGGCGGCCTACAACGTCAGCGGCGAATACGCCATGATCAAAGCAGCGGCAGCCAACGGCTGGCTGGACGAGCCGCGCGCCATCCTTGAGGCGCTGACCAGCATCAAGCGCGCCGGGGCCGACATGATCCTCACCTATCACGCCAAGGAAGCGGCTCGTCTGCTCCCCACCCTGGATTGGTAATCGCTTGCCCTGCGGGAAGAAAACGGATGCGCATCGAGGGTGGAACCACCAAGGGGCGCCGCCTGCAAACGGTCCCCGGGCGGCAGGTACGCCCCACCAGCGGCCGGGTCCGGCAAGCCCTCTTCAATACGTTGCGGGAATGGGTTCCCGGTAGTATCTTCGTGGATATGTTTGCCGGCACGGGGAGCGTGGGTCTGGAGGCCCTGAGCCAGGGCGCCGGAGAGGTTTATTTCGTTGAGAACGACCGTCGTGCCTTGCTGGCCCTGCGCACCAATATCAGCCGTTGCGGCGCCGAGTCGCGGACAACTATCGTGGCGGCGTCGCTGCCCCAAGCGGTGCGGAAGCTGCCGGCGACTCGGCAGATAGACGTTCTCTTTCTTGACCCGCCTTACACTTCGGATTTGGCAGAGGCGACGCTCATCACCTTGGACGATTGCGTCCTCCTGGCACCCGATGGCCTCATCGTTTGGCAACACGCCGTGCCGCGTGAACCGCTTGACCTGCCGGGCTATACATTTTGGCAAAATAAACGTTACGGCAATACCCAACTCTCTTTCCTCACCCCAGCGAAAGGACCCCTGTGAGCAAGCGCGTGGTTGTGGCAATGAGCGGCGGCGTTGACAGTTCGGTATGCGCCGCCCTGCTGCACGCCCAGGGGTACGAGTGCATCGGCGTTACCATGAAGCTCTGGGACGGCCCGGAAGCCGTCGAGGGGCATCGCAAAACGTGCTGCACACTGGACGACGTTTCCGACGCGCGGCGGGTTGCCAGTCAGTTGGGCATCCCTTTCTACGTAGCGAATCTCAAGGAGCCGTTTGCCCGGCACGTCATCGACGATTTCATCTCTTCCTACCAGAATGGCTATACCCCTAACCCGTGTGCACAATGCAACCGCCATCTGAAATTCGCCGCCTTGCAGCAACGGGCGCAGCAACTTGGCGCCGACTGCGTGGCCACCGGCCATTACGCGAGCGTGATGCGCGCCGATGACGGGCGGTACCACATCCGGCGCGGCAGGGACGGCGGCAAGGATCAGTCGTACTTCCTCTTCGACCTGTCTCAGGAGCAGTTAAGCCACGCCATGTTTCCACTCGGTGATTTCAGCAAGGACGAGGTGCGGGACATGGCCTCGCAATTCGGCCTCAAGGTGGCGGCGAAGCCGGAGAGTCAGGAAATCTGCTTCATACCCGACGGCGATTACCGAACGTTCCTGCGGCCCCGGCTGGACACGGACACCTTTCGACCGGGGCCTGTCGTCGACACCTCCGGCAAGGTGCTCGGCGAACATCAGGGCCTGCCTTTTTACACCGTGGGGCAACGGCGTGGGCTGGGCATCGCCGCGGCGCAGCCGTTGCACGTGGTCAGCGTACAGCCGACCGACAACACCTTGGTGGTCGGGACACGACACGAGGCGACAAGGGACACCTTCACGATAGAACGCCTGAACTGGATGCAAACACCCCCCGCGGGTCTGTTAGACACTACCGTGCAGATTCGCTACCGCCAGCAGCCCATCCCGGCAACGGTGCATCCTGCGGACGGCGAGCAGGCCCGGGTAGAGTTGCGCGAACCGCAGTTTGCCGTCGCGCCCGGGCAGGCGGCGGTGTTCTATGATCACGATACGGTCATCGGCGGCGGCTGGATTGCCCGTCACGCAGAATAGGACATCAGCAGGAGGGAAGGTCATGACAACGGAGCATTCGCCGGAGGAACAGGAGGAGAAAGGGTTCATCGTATCCGATAAGCGATTATTCACGCCTTCCGGGGAAAGAGTCACTGACGCCAGCCCGCCCGAGCCTGCCGAGCCCGAAACTCCGTCGCCGCCCAAGCAGGAGGAACCTGCAGCGACCCAGCAGCCGCAAACGCCGCCGAAGGAAGCCGCTCCGCAAGACCTGCCACCAGTCGATTTCGCCGCCTTCGTGATGATGCTGACCAACAACGTAATGGTTTTCTTGGGGCAGGTGCCCAACCCGCTTACCCAACAGCCACAGGTCGATCTGGCGCAGGCGCAACACACCATTGACGTCATCATGATGCTGCGGGAAAAGACCCGCGGCAATCTGACCACCGAGGAAGACCGCTTTCTGCAGGAATTGCTCCCGCAGCTTCAAATGGCTTACGTTCAGGCCAAGCAACAAGTCGGATAAACGCGGAAGAACGCCCACAGCCCCACGAAGCGAGCCCAGCGCTCGTAGATGGGGCATATTCGTTGCGAACAGCACGAGCGGAGCGAGTGATGGGACGGGTGCAGACGCTGCCCGAGGGTGTGATCAATCATATTGCCGCCGGCGAGGTGGTGGAGCGCCCGGCTTCCATCGTCAAGGAACTGCTCGAAAACGCCCTGGATGCACAGGCGCAAACCATTAAGGTGGCGGTGCAAAAGGGTGGCGTCGAACTGATCCAGGTGGATGACGACGGCATCGGCATGGACGCCGCCGACGCGGTGCAGTGCTTCACGCGCCACGCAACCAGCAAGATAACGGCCTTGGCGGATCTCGACGACTTGGCGACCCTCGGCTTCCGTGGTGAGGCGCTCCCCAGCATTGCATCGGTGTCTCGCCTGCACCTAGTCACGCGGTGCCAGGTAGACAATGCCGCGACGCGCGTCAGGATAGATGGCGGCGAGTTTGCAGGTGTGGAAACCTGTGGCGCCCCACCGGGCACGTCCCTACGGGTCAGCGAGCTTTTCTACAACACCCCGGCGCGCCTGAAATTCCTCAAGCATCCCACCACCGAAGCCAGCCATATCACCCAGTGCTTCACCGGCTTGGCATTGCTGGCCCAGCACGTCCACATGAGCCTTCATTTGAACGACCGGCTGCACACCCAGGCGCCGGCAGGAAGCCTCGGTGAACGCATCGAGGCCATCTTTGGGGCGGGGCTGCAGCAAGAGCTTTTACCGCTGGAGGACAGCACGGACGGCCTGCGGGTGCACGGCTTTATCGCCAAGGCAACCTTTCACCGCGCCACGCGGCGGCAGCAGTTTCTGTTCGTCAATGGACGCCTGGTGCAGAGCCGCCCGATCGGCCACGCGCTCTATGAGGCGTACCGAACGCTGCTGCCGCGAGACCGCCATCCGGTGAGCTTCCTGTTCCTCACCCTGCCCGGTAGCGACGTCGACGTGAACGTGCATCCGGCCAAACTTGAGGTGCGGTTTCGTCAAGAGGCGCGCTTGTACGACCATTTGCGACGCCTCTTCCAACGGCGCTTACAGGAGAGTCTCAGCGCTCCCAGGCCGAATGCGGCAGACAACGGCCAAGCGACGTTCCCGCCCCCCGAGACGCTCGCCCGCGGCAACGTGCCGATGATGTGGCAGACAGGTCAGGTCAGCGCCACCGAGACGCGAGGGGAACCCGACGACGTGCCCGACCCATCCCCGCCTGTTGGCAGGCCTGCGCCCGCCCAACCGACGCAAGGGCTCAACCTTTACGCCGGCTACCCAGAGGCCAATCGAGTCATTCTGGAAGGGCGCCCGGTGGGGCAACTGCACGACACCTACCTATTGCTGCAATACCCGGGTGGCGTAATGTTCGTTGACCAGCATGCGGCCCACGAGCGCATCGTGTACGAGCGTCTACGCGCCCAGATGGACGACGGCCCAGTGGAATCGCAGCGCCTGTTGTTCCCAACCACGCTCGATTTGGGCGCCACCGACCCGCAGTGGGTTGAGAGTTGCCTGCCACAACTGGAATCGCTCGGTTTCAGTCTGGAGCATTTTGGAGGCAACACCTTTCGCCTGCTCAGCGTGCCAGCCGTACTCGCCAGCCGTGACTATTCCGCCGCCTTAATGGACATTCTCGAAACGCTGCGCTCGCCCACCGTCGAAGACGTGTTTGAAGAAGGTCTGCCAAGGCTCTTCCACCGCCTGTTGACGGTCACTGCCTGTCATGCTGCCATCCGCGCCCACCAGCGCTTGCAAGATGAAGAGATGCGCGCTCTGATGCACGATTTGGCACGCAGCAACATGCCATTCACTTGCCCGCATGGCCGCCCCGTGCTTTTGCACATCGCCCTGCCCGATATCGAGAAGAAATTCCTGCGGTGTTAGAGGGGCACCGTCCACACTTATGATTCCAGAAGGAGGTCACCACCATGCTCGAAGAATCACTGCCTGAGGGCTTGACGTTTGACGACGTGTTGCTGTTGCCCGCCCATTCGGACGTGCTGCCGCGTGACACCGACGTGGCGACGCTGCTGACCAACGACCTTGAGCTCAACATCCCGCTGCTCAGCGCGGCGATGGATACGGTCACCGAGGCCAATCTCGCCATCGCCCTGGCGCAGGAGGGCGGCATCGGCATCATCCACAAGAATCTCAGCATCGAGGCGCAGGCCGCCGAGGTGGATAAGGTCAAGCGCTCCGAAAGCGGCATGATCGTGGATCCCATCACCATGGGGCCGCACCAGCGGGTGCAGGAAGCCATTGAGGTGATGACGCGCTACCGGATTTCCGGCATTCCCATCACCGAGGGGCCGAAGCTGGCGGGGATTCTCACGAATCGCGATCTGCGTTTTGTGACCGACCTGCAACAGCCGGTATCCGCCTTGATGACGTCCGAAAAGCTGGTCACGGTGCCGCAAGGCACCAACTTGGACGAGGCGCAAAAATTGCTGCACCAGCACCGCATCGAAAAGCTCCTGGTTGTGGACGACGCCTTCCACCTGAAAGGGTTGATCACCATCAAGGATATCGAGAAACGCCGGCGCTATCCCCTGGCCTGCAAGGACACGCTGGGCCGCTTGCGAGTCGGGGCGGCGGTCGGCCTCGGGGAAGACCGGCACGAACGGCTGGCGGAGCTGGAGCGTTACGACGTGGACGTGGTGGTAGTCGATTCGGCTCACGGGCACGCCACCAGCGTCCTGGCAGCCGTCGAGGAAGCTAAGAAGATGTGCCCCGGCCTGCAGGTCATCGGTGGCAACGTCGCCACTGCGGAGGCCGCCAACGCGCTCATCAACGCGGGTGCCGACGCGGTGAAGGTCGGCATGGGGCCGTCGTCCATTTGCACGACGCGCGTGGTAGCGGGCATCGGCGTGCCACAGCTGACGGCGATTGCCGAGTGCGCCAAGGTGGGCGAGCGATTCGGCATTCCGGTCATTGCCGACGGCGGTATCAAGTATTCGGGCGACATCGTCAAGGCGCTGGCGGCCGGGGCCTCTTGCGTGATGATCGGCAGCATTTTCGCGGGCACCGAGGAAAGCCCGGGCGAGCGCGTTTTGTACCAAGGCCGCAGTTACAAGACTTATCGCGGCATGGGCTCCCTCGGCGCCATGTCCGGCGGCAAGGGGGACCGCTATTTCCAAGGCGATGAGAAACAGACGAGCAAGCTGGTGCCGGAGGGCGTTGAGGGCCGCATCCCGTACAAGGGCTCGCTGGCGGACGTGGTGTACCAACTCGTCGGCGGCGTGCGGGCCGGAATGGGCTACTGCGGCTGCGGCACCCTGGCCGCCCTGCGCCGCGACAGCCGCTTCATCCGCATCACCAACGCCGGCTTGCGGGAAAGCCACGTGCACGACGTCATCGTTACGCAGGAAGCGCCGAATTACCAAGCCGAGTAGCGCACACATCCGAGGAGAAGGCGCATTCATGGAACAACAGAGTTTCGTTCATCTTCACCTGCACACCGAGTTCAGCCTGCTGGATGGGGCAAACCGCATCGACGAGCTCCTGGACCGCGCCGAGGAGCTTCGCATGCCGGCCGTGGCCATCACCGACCACGGCAACATGTTCGGCGCCATGAAGTTCTACAAAGCGGCTCAGGCGCGCGGCATCAAGCCGATCCTGGGCTGCGAGACCTACGTGGCGCCGACCACGCGCTTCGACCGCAGCCGCCAAGGCATCGGTTCGGCGGCGCATCACCTGACGCTGCTGGCTCGCAACTACACCGGTTATCAAAACCTCTCCCGGCTCCTGAGCAAGGCTTTCCTGGAGGGCTTTTACTACCGCCCGCGCATCGACAAGGAACTCCTGGCTGAGCACGCCGAGGGGCTGATCGGCCTCACCGGTTGCCTCAAGGGCGAGGTCAACGGGCATATCCTCAACGGCAACATGAAGCAGGCGGCGGACGCTATCGACAGCTATCGCCAAATCCTGGGGCGCGACAACGTGTACCTGGAACTCATGGATCATGGTGTCGACGGTCAGCGTCAGGCCAACACCGAGCTGCTGAAATTCAGTAAGGACTTCGGCTTGCCGGTCGTCGCCACCAATGACTGCCACTACCTGCGCAAAGAGGACGCCTCGCCGCACGACGTGCTGATGTGCATCGGCACCGGCAAGAGCGTGCACGATACTCAACGCATGCGCTATGAGCAGGAGGAGTTCTACGTCAAGACTCCGGAGGAGATGTACCGCGTCTTCGCCGAGGCGCCGGAGGCGTGCGCCAACACGCTGCTGGTCGCGGAGCGCTGTGACCTGCACCTGCCGTTCGACAAACCCCTGTTGCCCCGTTATCAGACGCCGGACGGTGTGCCCCTCGACGCCTACCTGGAGCAAGTCGCCCGCCAAGGGCTGGAAGAGCGTCTGGCGCACGTCCGCAGCCGCGGCGGCAAGCGCAAGCACAGCGAGGAGGCGTACCAACAGCGGCTCGACAAGGAACTCGGCATCATCCGCGATACCGGGTATTCGGGGTACTTCCTGATCGTCTGGGACTTCATCCGGTATGCCCGCGAGCACGACATTCCGGTGGGGCCGGGGCGCGGATCTGTGGCCGGCAGCCTGGTCGCCTACGCGCTGCGTATCACCGACGTCGATCCACTCGGTTATGACCTGCTGTTCGAGCGCTTCCTGAACCCCGAACGCGTCACCATGCCCGATATCGACATCGACTTCTGCATGGAGCGGCGCGACGAGGTGATTCGCTACGTCACCGAGAAGTACGGTGTCGAAAACGTCGCCCAGATCATCACCTTCGGCACCATGCTGGCCAAGGGGGTCCTGCGCGACGTGGGGCGCGCCATGGACATGCCGTATAGCGAGGTGGACCGCATCGCCAAGCTGATACCGAACCGCCTGAACGTGTCGCTCGACGACGCCGTGCAGGAGGAGCCGCGGCTGCGTGAGATTCAGGAACGCGACCCGCAGGTGACACGCCTAATCGAGACGGCGCGGCGGCTGGAGGGCCTGTCGCGACATGCCTCGGTGCACGCCGCCGGGGTGGTCATTTCGCCCGAGCCTCTACACAACATCGTGCCGCTCTCCAAGGGTGCTAAGGACGAAGTAGTCACCCAATACACGATGGACGACGTGGAGGGCATGGGCCTCCTGAAAATGGATTTCCTCGGTCTGCGCACTCTCACGGTGATCCACAACACAGTCAAAATGATCAAGGAAAATCGGGGCGTCGAGATCGACAGCAACAACCTGCCCCTTGACGACGTGCCGACCTACCAACTGCTGTCCGAGGCGCGCACCGTCGGCATCTTTCAGCTTGAAGGACGTGGGGTGCGCGACCTGCTTCGCAAGCTCCAGCCGGAGGTCTTCGAGGACTTGGTGGCTCTGGTGGCGCTCTACCGCCCCGGTCCGTTGGGCAGCGGCATGGTGGACGATTTCATCGAGCGCCGACACGGTCAGCGGAGCATCACCTACGAAGTGCCCGCCTTGGAACCGATTCTACGTTCGACGTACGGCGTCATCGTGTTTCAGGAGCAAGTGATGCAGATCGCCACCACCCTGGCCGGTTTCACCCCCGGCGGTGCCGACCTGCTGCGCCGCGCCATGGGCAAGAAGAAGGCCGAGGTGATGGACGAACAACGCGAGCATTTCGTCCAGGGCGCGGTGCAAAACGGCTACGCGGCAGATCAGGCAGGCCGCATTTTTGACCTGATGGCCTACTTCGCCGGCTACGGCTTCAATCGCAGCCACAGCGTCGCCTATGCCCTTCTGTCGTATTGCACAGCCTACCTCAAGGCCCATTTCCCGAACGAATTCATGGCCGCGCTGATGGGCTGTGACATGGAAAATACCGACAAGCTGATGCGATATATCGGTGACTGCCGCGACATGGGACTGACGACACTGGCGCCCAACATCAACGATGGGCTCTACGGCTTTGCGGTCGGCGGCGAGCAACTGCGCTTCGGTTTAGGCGCCATCAAGGGCGTCGGGCAAAATGCCGTCGCATCGATTGTCGAAGAACGCGAGGCGAACGGCCCGTATCAGTCGTTCTTTGATCTGTGCGAGCGGCTGGATTCTCGACAGGTCAACCGCAAGGTCATCGAAGGTTTAATCAAGGGCGGCGCCCTTGATTGTCTGGGCATGCCGCGCTGGGACATGCTGGGCAACATGGCCCCCGTGCTGGAGTGGGCGCAGCGTCAGCAGACGGACCGTCAGGAAGGTCAAATCAACCTGTTCGGCAACAGCACCGAGGGCGCCGCGGCCACGGCCCCCAAGATTGATGCCATGCCGGCATGGCCAAACGGTGAGCAACTGACCTACGAGAAGGAAGCTCTGGGATTCTACTTCAGCAGCCATCCGCTGATCGCAGTGCAGGACGAATGGCGCCGCTGGGTCAGCGTGACCAGCCGCGAACTCGCCGATTGCCATGGTGGACAGTCGGTCACCGTCGGCGGCATCGTCACCCAGCACCGCTCGCAGCTCACCAAGAAGGGCGACCGCATGGCTTTCCTCACCATCGAGGACTTGCACGGCAGCTTTGAGGCGATCGTTTTCCCTGACGTGTATCGGGACAGTATCAGCGCTTGCGAGAGCGACGCGCCGCTCATCGTCCGGGGTAAAGTGGAAGGCGACAGCAGTGAAGGGCGTCTCATCGCCCAACGTATCGTGCCGCTGAAGGATGCGGCGACGCTAGGCGAATATAAGCACCTGACGCTGACCCTGGCGTGCCACCTGGAGCAACAGACGCTGTTGCAAGTGCGTGACCTCCTGACACAGACCCCTGGCAACTGCGGCGTCATGCTGGCGCTGCGCTTTGCCGATGGTGAGCACATGAACCTGCGCGCCGCTAATCAGTTCAACGTCACGCCGTCCATGAACCTGCTGGCGCAGTTGGAAGGCCTCTTGGGGACGGACAATGTACGAGTGGCTTAAAAGCGCCGGCTTGGAGGGTGTCATGGAGTGGTTGCCCATGTCATTTTCGGAGATTGCCGGGCAGCTTGGCGGCTTGGTTCTGCCCATCGCCTCGCTGGCTTCGTGGGGGGGACTTGCCCTGTGCTCGGTGGTCGTCCTGGGCCTGTTGCTGGAGCGCAGTGTGGTGCTGCGGCGCAGGCGCATCATCCCGGCAGGCTTTCTCGAACAGGTGCGGCGCCACTGGTACAAGGGCGACGTGAAAGCAGCGCTGGCCTGCTGCGACGAGGAACGCGCTGCCATTTCCCGTATTCTGCGCGCCGGCTTGGGCCGTCACGAGGCCGACAGGGAGGAGATCGAGAAGGCGCTGGAAGTCGCAGGCCAACTTGAGCTGTACAACCTCAGCAGCTATATCCGCGGCTTCGGCTTGGTCGCGAGCCTGGCGCCAATGCTGGGCTTTCTCGGCACCGTGGCCGGCATGATCGGCGCATTCAATGCCATCGCCGCAGCCGGCACGAGCAATCCTTCCCTGGTGGCAAACGGCATCTCCGCCGCCCTGCTGAGCACCGCGTCGGGCCTTGTCATCGGCATCCCCGCCCTTGCTCTGTATCATTTCTTCCGCGGCCGCGTGGACCGCTTTGTGCAGGAGCTGGAAGAAGTGGCGCTCGAACTCGTCGAAGACCTCATGCAGCGACAGAGAGTAAGCGAACTCAGGAGACAGGCAGATGCGGTTTAAGCGTCATGAAGACGATCGTGGTGGGCAGTTTGAACTCATTTCCATGACGGATATCGTCTTTCTCCTGCTGATCTTCTTCATGATTTCCACCACCTTTGTCGATCTCGGCAGCCATTTGGACATACAACTGCCGGAGGCCCCGGGCGGCGAGACCGAACAGACGGCGCAGTCTTACCTGATCGAAATGGGAATGCAAAACACACTGCTGCTTGACGGAATGCCCGTGCAATTGCACGAGATACTGGAAAAACTCGCCGAAAATCGCACGCCGGGCCGTCAGGATTCGGTGGTCATCAGGGCCGACAAACGGCTGCCTTATGGCGAGGTGATGGCGGTTTTAGGATTGGTACGGCAGACGCAAATCCGTGATATCGCGGTTGCTGTGCGTTGATCTTTGTGCTTGCTTGGAGATGGCTAACTGCCTACCATATTTTCTCTGCGCTTTTGTAGAGTGCTATTGATCTGGCGATTCGAGCAACAAAGCGCAGGTTTCATCGTGCGGTTTGGCGTGAAAGAAAATCAGACGGATGGCCCACGGCAACGAATCATCGGAGAAGCGGTCCCGGTGGCTGCGGCGAGCGGCGTACTGGGGCGGGCGGCTGTTTCAGATTCTCGGCCTGCTGCTGCTGTGGTGGATCCTGCTTATTTTCCCAACCGCCAAGGATATCCGCGTCCTGCTCTACGGTGGGGTAGCGGTGGCCGCGGCGGTGTTTTATCTGGGTTGGCTGGTCATCCGGTGGGCCATGAAGACAGCGTGAAAACCGAGTCTAGCTGATTGTCCGAAGGGTCCAGGACATGGTGCCGATGCTGACAAAAAAGACGCTCTGCTTGTTCGAAGTGGAGCTTGCCGCCGCTGCGCTGCCGTCGTGTGAAGCACGGCTTGCCATTGACTACAAACGGTTGGACGCCGCGGCTTGGGCAGAGCAGCCGAATGTCGATCACGTTACCGACCGGTACTTGTTTCAAGCTCGATTCGACCGCGGCGAACTCGTCTGGACGGCCCATAACGACGCCAACAAGATCATTTCGTATTGCTGGGTTACCCGGAAATCGGTCGAGATTGGCGAGATCGGTCGCGCCATCAACCCACGCGCTGACGAAATCTACCTGTACGATGCCTTCACGTTCGCGGAATATCGCGGGCAGAATCTGTATCCGGCTATTTTACAAAGGATTCTGGAACACAGCCGGGATGCCGGACTGCGGCGCGCCTTGATTTTCGTGATGAGTGACAACGTGGCCTCGATTCGCGGCGTTCGCAAGGCGGGCTTTCGCGAGTTTCAGCGCGTCAAGTATTACAACATTATCGGTTTCGTCCGTTATTCGTACCTGCCGTCCCTTAGCCACGCCGCGGGGGTCGACCTGCTTCCTGCTTGACGAAGTCGCAGATGTCTTGCAGTCGGCGAGGCCGCGCGGTGGGCTGCCTTCCTCTTGGTAAGGATTCCTTTCATGTATGTTGATGTTTTGACGACCGAAACGGCCTTCCAGACGCTGCGGCCTGAGTGGCTGCGGCTGCTCGGCGAGATGTCTTTTCAGAGCGTGTTTTTCACGCCGCACTGGCAGGAAACGTGGTGGCGCCATTTCGGAGCCGGGCGGCAGTTAGCGATTCTCACAGTACGCTCCAACGACGGCCGGCTACAGGGTCTTGCGCCTCTGATGAGAAACAACGGCGACACGGATACCGCCCGGCTGGAATTCATCGGCGACCTCGAACTGTGTGATTATTTCGACCTGCTCATTTCTCCGCACCGGCAGGATGACGTCGTACAAGCGATGGCAGATTACCTCGTGTCACAGGCTGGTGAAGATGTGGAAATTTGCCTGAGCAATCTGTCGGCCAGTTCGGCGACGGCAGCCCTGCTACAGGGCAGCTTGACCAAACAGGGATTGTTGGTGGAAACCGAGACGATCGAAACTTGCCCTACCATCGTTTTCCCCGCGGATTGGAACGCCTACTTGGCCACCCTGCGCGGCAAAGACCGTCACGAGCTGCGCCGCAAGCTTCGCCGCGCCGAGAACACCGCCGAGCTTGCCTACACCGTCACCAACACGCCGGAGCGGATCGATGAGGACCTGGATACCTTTATCGCCCTGCACCGCATGAGCCAGCAGAACGACAAGCAGGGCTTCATGACCTCGTCAAAGGTGGCTTTCTTTAGAGACATGGCACATCAGCTATGGCGGGAAGGGTGGCTGGAACTCGCCTTCCTGCACGCCGATGACCGGCCCATCGCAGGGCTGTGCTGTATGACCTACGGCACCACCTATGCGGCGTATAATTCGGGTTACCATCCGGGTTATGGCGCCCTGAGCGCGGGGATTGTGCTGTTTGCCAACCGAATCCGCAGCGCCATAGACCGCGGCTTCATCGCTTTCGACTTTCTGCGCGGCAATGAAGCTTACAAGTACCGCTTCGGCGCCAGCGACCGCCCACTGTCGCAGTTCATGGTGCGGAGTGTTTGCCCGGTTCAGGAATCGTGCGTATGAGGTCCGTTGTAACCCCTGTGTTACCTCCACAGCGGGTGGCTATGATCAGTGTACACAGTTGCCCACTGGCTACCCTGGGCGGACGTGAAACCGGCGGCATGAATGTTTACGTGCGGGAATTGAGCCGCCATCTGAGCAATCTAGGCATTGCCGTGGACGTCTACACACGTCGCCAGGACCCTTGCCATCCCACCGTGGTTGACTTTGCAGACCAGGCGCGCGTCGTCCACTTGTCCGCCGGCCCAGCGGCGCCGTACAGCAAGCACCGCGTCTGGGATCACCTGCCCGAATTTGTCGAGGGCGTGCAGGACTTCATCAACGAGCACACGCTGCAGTACGACATCATCCACAGCCACTACTGGTTGTCCGGCTGGGTGGCGATGCAGCTTCGTCAGACCCTTGACCTGCCCATCGTGCACATGTCCCATACCCTCGGTTACCCGAAAAACGCAGCGGCCCAGCTTCCCTGGGAGCAGGAGCCCAGTCGGCGGCTGCAGGTCGAGCGTACGGTGCTTCAGAGCAGCGACGCCTTGGTCGCGGAGAGCCCCGCCAGCAAGCAGCACATGGTGTGGCATTACGACGTCGCCCCGGCCAACGTAGCGGTCATCCCCTGCGGCGTTGATATGGGACGTTTCCGACCCCAGGATAAACGGCGGGCCAGGGCTGCCTTGGCGTTGCCGCCCACGGCGCCGACCTTGCTCTTTGTCGGGCGTTTACAGCCTTCCAAGGGCATCGATACCTTGCTGCAGGCCGCAGCTGATATCCGTCGTGACTATCCGGACGTAGGCGTTTTGGTCGTGGGTGGCGGGCTCGATGATCAGGACGAACGTGAAACGGCGGAACTCAATCGCCTGCAAATACTGGGACACAGATTGGGGCTAAGCAACGTGCATTACATCAAGGCACAGCCCCAGGAAAAATTGGCGCAGTATTACGCTGCCGCCGACATTTTTGTCATGCCGTCGCACTACGAATCATTCGGCATGGTGGCGTTAGAAGCAATGGCCTGCGGCACGCCGGTGGTGGCGTCGAAAGTCGGCGGCTTGGCCTCCACAATCGTTCACGGCGATTCCGGCTTGCTAGTTCCCTCGGGCGACTGGCGGGCTTTTGCGCAGGCCATTTCCCGTCTCCTGGCCTCCCCGCAGTTGCAAAGCGCCATGCGCCAAGCCGGCCCCGAACGGGCGCAAGCTTTCGCTTGGCCTCTTATCGTCGAGAACAACGTGCGGCTTTATCGCCGTCTCATCCTTCAGCAGAACCCCACGACATCCACGCTCGCCGTTGGCGTCCCCTGTTCCACTACCCCCGCCTGAGTCGTGTCCCCGACCGAATGCCGTAGGAACAGCAGAATCATCATCCGGTGGGTCCTGGCCATTCTTTACGCTGCTGGCATTTTCGTCGTTTCCAGCATTCCAGGAGACGATTTACCAAAGCTCAAGGTTGGCGACAAGCTATTGCACGCGCTCATATTCGGCAGCTTGGCCGTATTGATCTGCCGGGCCCTGAGGTTGCAGAAGCCGACGTGGCCGCAGCGAGCCGTGGTCGTTCTTAGCGTGTTGGCGACCGTCGCCTATGGTTGTCTTGACGAAGGGCATCAATCATTCGTAAGCGAACGGCGGGCGGAACTATCGGACGTGGTGGCCGACGGGGCAGGTGCTCTACTGGCCGGATGGGGATGGTGCAAGGCGGCAAGGCCGTGGGATTGGTTGCGGTAGAAAGCTACATGCCGAGGGCCGGACTCGAACCGGCACGGACGCATGGTCCAACGGATTTTAAGTCCGTTGTGTCTACCCATTCCACCACCCCGGCATAAAACGCAGACGAGAATTTGTGGGAAGGGGAAAAAGGAATCTGCTGAAGGCGTGAGAGGCGGCACCCGGATTTGAACCGGGGATGGAGGTTTTGCAGACCTCTGCCTTACCACTTGGCTATGCCGCCGAGGAAGTGTCCGCAGCTAACACTTAGCGGAAGCGGGTGACCGGATTCGAACCGGCGACCCCAACCTTGGCAAGGTTGTGCTCTACCAGCTGAGCTACACCCGCGTTGTCCCACAAGGGAGGAGACTATATAGCAGATTCCTCTTTCTTGCAAAGCCAAAATATCCCCCTCGCGATGGGGTCACCACAAGCGGGATTCGGTCCCCTGCATGAGCCGTTGCAGGTTGCTGCGGTGCGCGCCCAGAATGAGCAACGCAGCGGCGCTTGCCGCCATCACAAACGGCGGTGGATCGCCCCGCAGGAATGCCAGCAACGGCACGACCAACGCGGCAAGCATGGACGCTACAGACACGTAACGCAGCAACAGCGTCGCGGCCATCCAGACGACGACCGCACCCAGAGTCGGCCAAGGCAAGAGAGGAATCATAACACCCAGCGAGGTCGCTACGCCTTTGCCGCCCTGAAACCGGTAGTACAACGGAAACATGTGGCCAATGACGGCGCACAAGGCGGCCAGGGCCGTGACGATTAAGGAAGCCCCCCACCACTGCGCCAACAAAACCGCCAGACAACCCTTGGCGCTGTCGCCCAATAGGGTGAAGAGCGCCGGCCTTCGCCCCACCGTGCGCGCGACGTTGGTGGCGCCGATGTTGCCGCTGCCGCTCTCCCGCAAGTTGGCCTGCCCACACCACCTCGCCACGAACAGCCCAAACGAGAACGATCCGAGCAAGTAGGCCACTGCTACGACTGCGACGTTCGCGACCATGATTGAAGGCTTTCTAGAGAATCTGCGCCAAGTACTTGCGCAGGTAGTCAATGCCGGAAACGACGCTCAGGGCCAGTCCCACGCCCAAGGCGACCATCCCAGGCCAGTACAACTCGGGAAGATTCAGGACAAGCAGGAAGGCACCAACGATGAGGAACAGCATTTTGTACTTGCCGTAAGCTTCGGCGGCAATGATGACGTGCCGGTCCGCGGCCATGGCGCGAAGGCCAGTGACTGCCAGCTCGCGGCACAGAATGATGACCACGACCCACGCCGGCACCTGTTGCCTACCCACCAGGGATACCAACGCGGCGGTAACCAGAAGCTTGTCGGCAATCGGGTCGAGTAGTTGCCCCAGGCGCGTGATCTGGTTCGTGCTGCGCGCCAAGTGGCCATCGAGCCAGTCCGTGAAAGCGGCAAGGAGGAAGATGGCCGCCGCAATGATGGGCGACCAGCCACGCGGCGAAATAAGAAACACCAACAGAATCGGCACCAGGAAGATGCGCATCAGGGTGATCCGATTAGGCCAGTTCAGCCCATGCCGCGTCTGTGACTGCGATGCAGATGAATCGGATTGCTGTAATGCCATAAGCTCCAAAGCCTCGACCAGCCGGCGTTATGTCATGGCACGGCGCCGTCCGCATCGCGCGATATACCGGTGTCGGGTAGGTTACGCAACCACGCCGCCGAGCGGGATACATAGGCGCTGGTGGGAAAACGATCCACGAGGTTACGAAAGACGCGCGCCGCTTTGACGTAATTCTCTTCTCGACGGTAGCTGTCGGCCAGCATGTAAAAGGCGACGTCCGTGTCGGCCATATCGGGGTATACCTGGATCAGGTTGAGCAGGCGCCGGATAGCTGCCTGATAGGCTTCCTTCCGGTAGTAGAAACGCGCCACGTCGAACTCGTGTTCGGCCAAGCGCTGGCGTAGGGAGAGGATTTGCGCCTCTGCTTCCTGCAACAACGTCTCCTGGGGGTAGTTCCGCCTGAAGAGGCGAAACGCCCGCAAGGCGCTCAGGGTTACCTTCTGGTCGCGATCGAATGGGCTCACCTCCTGCGCGTGGCACATGGCAATCTGAAACTGCGCCTGCGCGGCGAGCGGGTGTTGGGGGTAAAGCTCCAGAAATTTCTCGTACTCGAAGCGAGCTTCGAGATAGCTCTTTTCGCTGTATAGCGATTCGGCGATCTTGAACTGCACTTCCGCCTTGTATCTATTCTCGGGATATTCTTCCAGTAGCTGCTGGTAAAACCCGCGCGCCCTGTCGCCACGCTGGCGCCCGAGCTGCGTGTCGCCCGAGCGCAAGATTTCCTCCGCCGTCAGCCCCTTCTTTTTCGAGGCGCAGCCAGTCAGCGCGAAAACACACAGAATCCCCACTGTGACAACCGTCAGCAGTCTACCCACGTCAGGTTCCTTACCAAATTTTCAGGATTGGCAAAACAAGCTCCGCCGCTGCTGTTTCAGGAAGCAAATCGGCATTGTACTGCCCTGCCCCAAGCCGGGCAAGTCCCTTGACGATGCGACGAATACCATGCTATGTTGGCGCTTCACCAGACTGCGATTAACGTATGTTTTTCGCTCGAATAGACGATGGGCCGTCCATAATGATCCTCGGTATCGACACAGCAAGCCCCTCCTGTAGTGCAGCCCTTGTTGAAACAGGTCAAATCATCGCACGCTCCCACTTACCAGGGCGATCTGCCGCCTCGTCACATTTGGTGCGTCTTATCGACAACTTGTGTGTGCGGGCGGGCTGCGCTGTCGCCGACGTTGCCGGTGTGGCGGTAAACTTGGGACCCGGGGCCTTTACCGGCTTGCGGGTGGGGTTGGCAACGGCACAGGGTCTGGTTACGGCGTACAAGAGGCCGCTGATAGGCTGTAGTACCTTCGAGGCGCTGGTAGACGCAGCCGCAGATTGGGACGGCCTGATTTGCCCGATCATCGAGGCACGCCGCGGTGAGGTGTATGCCGCCTTTTACCGCCGACAAGACCGGCAAATATACGAAACCATGCCTGGAATGGCCGTCTCACCAGACACCCTGTGCACCCTTGTTCAGGAACGCACCTTGTTTCTCGGCAGCGGGGTGCAAAGCTACGGCGAATTCTTAGCGTCAAGATTGGGCGAACGGGCGGTATGCAGGGACCTTGGCAGCGGTTTTGCGCTGGCGGCTAACGTGGCCCGCTTGGGCTGTGAACGTATAGCGACGACCGGCTCTGACGACGGCTACCGTCTCACACCCATCTACATCAGACCCGCCGATGCCCGCCTGCCGCGACGCAAGGCGTCACTCACGGCAAGCCGGCAAGAGAAAGGAGCAGCCCATGCTTGAAGGCATTGACGAGGCGACGATTGCACGCCTACGGCAGGAAGACATCGAGTTTCGGCGCTTGCTCGACGAGCATCAACAATACGAAAGTCAACTTGAGGCGTACACCAACTTGCCGTATCTCAGTAGTGAACAGGAAATGGATCGCAAACGACTGCAGAAGCTTAAGCTCCAGGGCAAGGACCGCATGCTGGTCATCCTGCAGCAATACCAGTAATCCGCATACCTCATTAAACTACGGTTTTCTATTCACACGCGTTGCTAGGGAAGGGGCTAAGCCATGCAAGGCGCTGAAATTTTCATCGAAAGTTTGTTGGCAGAGGGTGTTGATACCATCTTTGGACACCCGGGCGGGGCCATTTTGCCGATCAACGACGCCCTGTACAGCGGCCGAATCCGCCATATTCTGACCCGCCACGAACAGGGGGCGGTACACATGGCGGAAGGGTACGCGCGCGCCACCGGACGGCCCGGCGTCGTGCTGGTAACCTCGGGGCCCGGCGGCACGAACGTGGTTACCGGACTCGCCGATGCGTTCATGGATTCCACGCCCATCGTCGTGTTCACCGGTCAGGTGCCTACCGGCGTTATCGGCAACGATGCCTTTCAGGAAGCAGACATTGTCGGCATGACCCGCTCGTGCACGAAGCACAACTACCTCGTCAGGGACGTCAAGGACTTGGCCCGCACCATCAAAGAAGCCTTCTACATTGCGGCATCCGGACGCCCTGGACCGGTGCTGGTCGATATCCCGAAAGACGTGGCCAACGCCTCGACCGACTTCAGCTATCCAGACGGCGTGGACATTCGCGGCTACAGGCCGACAACCCTCGGTCACGCCGGGCAAATCCGGCGCGCCGCTGAAATGCTTGCCGCCGCGGAGCGGCCGGTCATCTACTCGGGCGGTGGCGTCATTCACTCCGAGGCGGCGGCTGAGCTGCACGAACTCGGCGAACTCGCCGCGACGCCGGTCACCAACACCCTGATGGGGCTGGGCGGCTTTCCCGGCCGCCACGACCTGTGGCTCGGCATGCTGGGCATGCACGGCACCTACACAGCGAACATGGCCATGGATCAGGCCGATCTGGTCATCGCCGTCGGCGCCCGCTTCGACGACCGGGTCACTGGCAACCTTGAAGAATTCTGCGTCGGCGCGGAGTTCATCCATATCGACATTGATCCATCCTCGATCGGTAAGAACATTCCTGTCACCCTGCCGATCGTCGGTGACGTGAAGATGTGCTTGCAGCGCCTGCTCAAGGAGTTGCGGGCCATGGAGGGCAAGGATTGGTATGCGGCGCACGCGTCCTGGTTGGCGCAAATCGCCGAGTGGCAGCGGGATTTCTCGTTGTCGTACGAGCAGGATCCGGATGGCGAACTCATGCCGCAATACGTCTGCGAGCAGATTTACGAGGTCACGGCGGGCGACGCCATCATCACCACTGAGGTAGGGCAGCATCAGATGTGGGCCGCCCAATTTTACCACTTCACGAAGCCCCGCCACTTCATCACCTCGGGCGGCCTCGGCACCATGGGCTACGGCTTTCCCGCCGCCATCGGCGCCCAGATCGCCTGCCCGGATCGCACCGTTATCGACATCGCCGGCGACGGCAGCTTCCAGATGAACGTGCAGGAGCTGGCCACCGCAGTACAGTACGACTTGCCCGTCATCGTGGCGATCCTGAACAACCGTAGCCTGGGCATGGTCCGCCAGTGGCAGCAGTTTTTCTACGAAGGCCGTTACGCCGACACCAGCCTCGAGGTGAGCCCCGACTATGTGAAGCTCGCCGAGGCTTACGGAGCGGTGGGACGACGGGCCACCAAGCCCGACGAGGTGCGTCCTGCGCTTGAGGAAGCCATTCGCCTGCGCCGTCCGGTGGTCCTTGATTTCGTGGTGAAAATGACCGAAAACGTTTTCCCCATGATCCCCACCGGCGGCTCCATCAAAGACATGCTCTTGGCATAGGGGCGGCATACGATGCCAAGGCAGCAAAACGGTGAGGTGCAGCGGCATACTTTTGCCGTCCTGGTGGAGAATCAGTTCGGTGTTTTGGGTCGTATCACCGGCCTGTTCAGCGCTCGCGGATTCAATATCGAGAGTCTGAGCGTGGCGGAGACCGAAGACCCGTCGGTGTCCCGTATCACGCTGGTGACGACCGGCGACGACATGATCCTGGAGCAAGTCAACAAGCAGCTGAATCGCCTGATCGACGTCATCAAGGTGACGGACCTCAGCGAAGAGTCGCACGTTGACCGGGAAATGGTGCTCATCAAGGTCAATACAGAGGATTTCAGGCGCGCCGAGGTGTTCCGCATCGCCGAGATTTTCCGGGCGAAAATCGTCGATGTGACGACAAAGACCTATGTGCTCGAAGTGACTGGCGATGAGGGGAAGATTTGCGCTGTCATCGACCTGCTCAAGCCGCTCGGCATCAAGGAAATGGTGCGCACGGGTAAAATCGCCATTGGCCGCGGCCAGGGCGCAATGTAGCGCCGGCCGAAGCCCCGTATGGGCGGAATGGATCGTATGACGATTTGGCCTGCCCGACTTCCTTTGGCCTCGGAAGGCCTGCCATTCATCCTACCGCTGGCTGCGGCAACGGTGGTAAGCCTGCTGCTGGGCTGGGAACTGGCCGCGGGGATTGGTGTTGTGCTGACGGCGGGCGTGTCGTGCTTCTTCCGCGATCCGGAACGGGTCATCCCGCAGACGCTTGGCGCTGTCGTTTCGCCGGCGGACGGACGCGTACATGAAATTGAAATAGAGGAAGGACACCATCGCATCAGCATTTTCCTGTCGGTCACGGACGTGCACATCAACCGAACTCCGTATACCGGCAGGGTGACCGAGGTGATCTACAAGCCGGGCCGCTTTGTGCCGGCTTATCGCTCCGAGGCGTCGCGCGAAAACGAGTCGAATCGCGTGACCATCGACGGCCCGGACGCGGTTATCGGCGTGAAGCAGATCGCCGGTATTTTGGCGCGGCGCATTGTCTGTCGAGCGCGTCCCGGCGACGTATTGGAGAGAGGCCAACGCTACGGCTTGATCCGCTTCGGATCGCGCACTGACCTGTTCCTCCCTGCTGATGCCGACGTTGTCGCTCAGATTGGCGATAAGGTGCGCGGCGGCGAAACCATCCTCGCTAATCTGAAGGTGCCGCGAGACACATGAAAAAAAGCCTGTATCTACTTCCCAATCTCTTTACGTCAGCCAACTTGCTGTTTGGCTTTCTCAGCATGATTGCCGCCAGCAACGGTCAGTACACGCAGGCTGCCTTGGCGATCCTGGTGGCGGTGGGGCTGGACGCGGTCGACGGCAAAGTCGCCCGGATGACCAACTCGGCCAGCGCCTTCGGGCTGGAATACGACTCGCTGGCAGATCTGCTGTCGTTCGGTATGGCGCCGGGATGGTTGCTGTACAACTGGTTTCTCGGTTCGTTGGGCCTGTTCGGATGGCTGGCGTCATTCGTCTTCGTCGTGTGTGGCGCTCTGAGGCTGGCGCGCTTCAACGTTCAGGCATCACACGTACAGCGGTATGTCTTCACGGGCCTGCCAATCCCGGCAGCGGCCAGCGTCATCGCCGCGGCCACGCTGTTGGGGCACGACACCACGGGCCATTTTCATGTTCTCAATGCCGACCAGCCTCTTGGTCTGATCATCGCCATCTACGCGCTCGCCTTCCTCATGGTGAGCAACGTCAGATACCGCAGTTTCAAGAAAATCCGCATCAAGCGCATCTGGTCCCTGCCCCTCGTTGTGGGCGGCATGTTCGTCCTCATCATGCTCGCCCTTATGCCGGAACTGTCCCTGTTTCTCCTGTCCCTCAGCTACGCGCTCTCCGGGCCTGTCGAAACCCTGATTCGACGCAAGAAACCTGGAGAAGACGTCATTCCCGCGGAGCAGTAAGAGGACAGGGCCGGCCAGGGGTATCAGGGGTAAAGGGCTGGAAACAGGAGGCCCGCGCTCTCCGGCAAGTCGCACATCAGGTTCATGTTCTGGATGGCCTGCCCGGCGGCGCCGCGACCCAGGTTATCAATGGCGGCGATGGCGATCGCCGTCCGGGTTCGGGCGTCGACCCTCACCGTCACGTCGCAGAAATTGGACCCTAGCGTCGCCTTGGTTTCCGGCAAGGCATCGTGTAGCACGCGCATGAACGGGGCCTCGGCATAATAATCGTCGTAGAGGCTCAGCGCCTCTTCCTGGTCCAGGTCGCCCGCCAGGGTGGCGTAGGTGGTGGCCAGAATGCCCCGCGTCATCGGTATCAGGTGCGGCGTGAAGACCACTTGCACGGCCCTGCCGGCAAGCCCGCTCAACTCCTGCTCGATCTCCGCCGTGTGATTGTGACCCGCTACGCCGTACGCCCGCGCGTTTTCGTTGACCTCGCTATAGCCGAAACCACCACCGCCGCCGCGTCCGGCACCGGAAATACCAGACTTGGCGTCAATAACGATGCCCGCGTGCCCGATCGCACCGGCCCGCATCAACGGCGCCAACGCCAACAGCGAAGCCGCGGGGTAACAGCCCGGATTGGCCAGCAAACGTGTCTCGGCAATGGCATCACGGTGCAATTCCGGCAAACCGTACACCGCTTCGGACAGGAACGACGGCGTCTTATGCTCGAACTTGTACCAAATGGGGTAGAGAGACGCGTCGCGCAGACGAAAGTCGGCGGCAATATCGATAACCTTGCAGCCCTGCTCAAGCAACCCCGGCACCAAGTGCATAGCCTTGCCGCTAGGCAGCGACACGAAAGCCACGGCGGATTCGCGCCCGATGCGTTCCGCGTTCACCGCGATCATTTCCTGATCCACAAAGTGTCGCAGATTCGGATACAGGCTGGACATGGCGCGACCCTGTTGCGACTCGGCGGTAACGTGCACGATATCCACGTGCGGATGGCTGGCCAGCAGCCGCACCACCTCGGCGCCACCATAGCCCGAAGCCCCAATAACACTTGCCTTGATTTTGCTCACTGCAGTTCCCCTCATTCCCTGACACTCGCGGCACAATCCGGTCACTTCCCATCTGTTCGCTTGACTGAGCCACGCCGGAATGTTTTGGACGCCGCAGTATATCTTGACGATAAGGGCGGAGCAAATGGGCGTCCGGCACCATGGCAGCCCTAGGAACGCATCGTGATTGCGTGTAGAATGCAGGTCTTCCGAACAGTCACTTCAATTGATTTCCTGGAGATCGGTATGCCTGTCACAGACACCCAGACGGCCGCACCGCTGACCATGCTGAAAGAGGAGGAAAATCTCTTTCGCGCGGCGGTGCGCGACTTTGCAGAAGAGGCAATCACCCCCTTTGTGGCCTCAATGGATGAAAACGGGCGTCTCGAGCCCGCCCTGCTGCCCAAGCTGTTCGACCTCGGATTGATGGGCATCGAGATCCCGGAAGCGTACGGCGGCCCCGGCGGCTCCTTCTTCATGGCGTGTCTGGCAATCGAAGAGTTGTCGCGCGTCGATGCTGCGGTAGCTGTGGTTGTGGACGTGCACAATACCCTGGTCACCAACGCCGTCCTGCACTGGGGCAGCCCCGAGCAACACGCCGCATTCCTGCCCATGCTGGCGAAACACGCCATTGCGTCCTATTCACTGTCGGAAGCCGATGCCGGCAGCGACGCCTTCTCCTTGCGGGCCCGCGCTACGCGCCAGGGGGACCAGTACCTGCTGAACGGGCGCAAGCTGTGGACCTCCAACGCACGCGAGGCCGATCTGTTCATCATTTTTGCCAACGTCGACCCCGCCCTGGGTCACAAAGGTATCACGGCCTTTCTGGTCGAGCGCGACACCCCTGGACTGCAGGTCGGCAAGAGTGAGAAGAAACTCGGCATCCGTGCCAGCAGTACGTGCGAGGTGCTCCTGGAGAACTGCGCGGTGCCAGCGGCAAACGTTCTGGGTGAGGTTGGCGAAGGCTACAAGGTGGCCATCGAAACCCTCAACGAAGGGCGCATCGGCATTGGCGCCCAGATGGTCGGCGTCGCCGCAGGTGCCCTGCAAGCCGCTATCGGCTATGCTAAGACGCGCCAGCAGTTTGGCAGGCCCATCAGCTCCTTCCAGGCCATGCGGTTTCAACTAGCCGAGATGGCAACCGAGGTCGAAGCCGCCCGGCTCATGGTATACAACGCCGCACGGTTGAAAGACGCCGGCGAGCCTTTCCTGACGGAAGCAGCGATGACCAAGTACTACACCGCCCAGATGGCCGAGCGGGTTACCTCGAAAGCCCTGGAGGTGTTCGGTGGCATCGGCTATACCAAGGAGGCGCCGGTCGAGAAATTCTTTCGCGATGCCAAGATCGGCAAAATCTACGAAGGCACCTCGTTCATCCAGTTACAAACCATCTCCAAGCAACTGCTCACCGATTAGGGCCGGCCTCTCGCACAACGGAGCGTCCCCCTGCTCTTTCCCGACGAAGCCGCGTTCCAGGCATACCTGCACGACGTCAAAGCGTTTCTATGGCAGGAAATTGATCCCCTGGTGCCGCAATCGAACACGATGAACTGATCCCTTTCGAGCAGTTGCGCCCGAAATTCCGTGACCATCATCTCTTCGACTGCCTGGAGCCCGAAGCCTACGGCGGCCTGAGCCTCAGTACCGTGCAGTACGCCGCTGCGCTGAAGGAGTTAGCCAAGATACATGGGGCTTCGAGCCATGCTGCACATGCACAACACCGGACAGTGACTCCAGCCTGGACAGCAATTGCACGGCGGTGCGCAAGGGTAACGCCTACATTCTGAACGGCCGCAAGCACTTGATCACCAACGCGCGCAAGGCCGATCTGTTCGCCATTTTCTGTTTCACCAGCAATCCGGCCCTGAGCCCTGAACGGCAGTTCAGCGTGCTTCTGGTCGAGCGCGGGCGGTATGTGCCCAGCTTCACGGTCACACCCATGGCTCACACCATGGGTTGCTCCGGCGCCTCGCACGACCTACTGACCTTTGAAGACGTGGCCGTGCCTGTCGAGAGCGTCCTCGGTCAAGAGGGCATGGGGCCCGAACAGTTGCTCGCTTTTCTCGACGTCAGCCGCGTTTTCATCGCCGTCGCAGCCCTTGACGCCACCGAGCGGCTTGCTGGAATTATCGCTGGCGTGGGTCAAGCAGCGCGTCACCTTCGGCAGGCCTATCGCCAGCCGCCAAGCCGTGTAGGGCTACTTGGCCGATACGCTATGTGATAGCGGATGGCCTATAACAGCAAACGTAAATTCCTCCACCGCCTTCACGCCTTGGGGCTGCACCCGATTGGCAAGCTGCGCCGCGCCGCCAATCTGCGCTATCTCTACCAAGGACCGGGGCGTCCCATGACCGCGGCGGTAAGGTCCATCGGGATGACCTGTCACGCTTTGAGTGGGTACACAGCCAAGCTGCATTTTCGCTGCAATGCCCGTATGAGTGCTCTGACCTTGGGTAAGCTGGAAACGCTTCAGCAAGGCGGCAATGCCCAGGCAGGGTTTTCCTATGGTGAGCCTCAAACGCCGCGCCTTCAACCAACATCTGCTGGGGGCGAATTTCTCGCCATTTAACCCAGGGGCGTAGCCCTGAAAAATCCAGCCCCGATTACCAAGACCTTTGTAACTATGGCACGATCACTGACCGGGCGGCTTGAGGACTGTCCGAAGTATTGTGGGGTTGACACCCAGACCTATTGCGCATAAGGTCAACCTCAATCTACGTGGCATCAAAACCAACCGCATCTGGACAACAGCATGGCCGATCCTGTCCTGCAGATTGAAGACCTTGGCGTTCGCTTTCACCTCAAGCGCGGCAGGCTGACGGCTGTTGAACGTGTCTCCTTGACGGTGAACCGCAGCGAGACCTTCGGATTGGTTGGCGAATCCGGCTCCGGCAAGACGGTCACGGCGCGCGCCGTGATGCGTCTCGTTCCCATCCCCCCCGGCGAGATTTTTCAAGGCCGCATCCTGTTCGACGGCGAGAACGTGCTGGACAAATCGGAAGCCGAAATGCGCGAGCTGCGCGGCAGAAAGATCGCCATGGTTTTTCAAGAGCCGATGAGCGCCCTGAACCCCGTCTTCACCGTTGGCAGCCAGATCTCCGACGCTCTGCGAACCAACCTCGGCATGAGCAAGAAGGAGGCCAAGGAGCGCGTCATCGAGCTTCTGAACTTGGTTGGCATCCCGTCGCCCGAATCGCGCTACGGCAATTACGTACACGAATTCAGCGGCGGCATGCGACAGCGCGTCATGTTGGCTATGGCCCTCAGTTGCAATCCTTCTTTCTTGATTGCCGACGAACCCACCACCGCGCTCGACGTGACCATTCAGGCCACCATCCTCGAACTCATCGAGAGCATGACCGAACGCTTTCACATGTCGCTGATTTTCATCACGCACAACCTGGGCGTCGTCGCCCACACCTGCGACACCATCGGCGTCATGTACGCCTCGCACCTCGTCGAGCTCGGCACCAAGAACGAGATTTTCGCCAATCCGCTGCACCCCTACACGCAGGGTCTGCTGAACTCCATTCCACGTCTCGACACGCAGGCGAAATTCCTGACGCCGATCAAGGGTTTGGTGTGCAACATGCTGGAACCGCCGCAGGGCTGCAAATTCAACCCGCGTTGTGAGCACGCCATGGACATTTGCAGCCAGGAAGTGCCGCCGCTTAAAGAGGTTGCTGCCGGGCACTTCGTGGCCTGTCATCTGCACCCATGAGCCGGCATGGGAAACGGGACGCCAATGAGTGACTATTTTCTGGAAGTCAAGAATCTTACCAAGCATTTCCCGTTGAATAACGACCTGATCTCCCGCCTCGGCGGTAAGACCCGCACCCTGAAGGCCGTGGACGATATCAGCTTCTTCATCAAGCCCGGTGAAACGCTTGGGTTGGTAGGGGAAAGCGGCTGCGGCAAATCCACCACGGCGCGCCTGATTACCCGCTTGATCGAGCCGAGCAGTGGCTCCATCTACCTGAAAGACGATGATCTGCTGTCGTTTCTGCCCGAACGCATGCTGGACGTGAGGAAGACCGTTCAACTGGTCTTCCAGGATCCGTACAGTTCCCTGAACCCGCGCAAAACCATCATGCAGATTCTCAGCCGCCCCCTGGAGGTCCACAATCTCGCCAAGGGTTGGACGGCCAAGCGCCGCCACGTGCTACATCTGCTGCGCTTGGTGGGTCTGGGCGTCGAGCATGCCGACCGCTATCCGCACGAATTCAGCGGCGGCCAGCGGCAGCGCATCGCCATCGCCAGAGCCCTGGCCGTCAGCCCTCAACTGATCATCGGCGACGAACCCGTGTCGGCCCTGGACGTCTCTATTCAGGCGCAGATTCTCAATTTGTTCCGGGAGTTGCAGGAGGAGTTCAACCTGACCTATCTGTTCATCGCCCACGACCTCAGCGTCATCCGCCACATCAGCGACCGGGTCGCGGTCATGTACGTCGGCAAGATCGTCGAAACCGGCACGGTGGACACCATCTTCGAGAACCCCAAGCATCCCTACACGCACGCCCTGCTCATGGCCGTGCCGCATGCCGATCCGCTCAAGCCGCCGCCCCGCCTGACGCTGCAGGGCGAACTGGCAACGCCGGTCGATCCCCCACCGGGCTGCCGGCTGTACGGCAGATGCCCCATTGCTACCGACGTCTGCGGCGAGGTGTCGCCAGAATTGGTCGACCGCGGCGGCGAGCATTACGTCGCTTGTCACAACATCTAAAACGAGTATTGCAACCCCAAGGTGAATTGCGGGGTCTCGCCGATGAAACGGGCCTCCACGTTGACCACAAAATGCCCGGCCGGAAAATCGACCAGCGGATAAAAGTTCAGCCCCGCAAACCCCCGCACTGGAACGGCCGATTCAAACGCGCCTACACCGCCTGACAATGTTATTTCTGATTGGTGATAGGCCATGCCGCCGTAGAGTTGAAACGTCTCAAACCGCCGCGTGCCGACGCCCAAGGCGGCGTCGAATTCCTCCCACAAGCCCTCAACCTCGGCACTCCCTGCATCATCGTCGTCGCTTGAAAAACGCAGGTACTGCCCCGTCACCCCGACAACACCCCAACCAAACCGCAGCAGCCGCAGCCGCAGGCCGCCACCATAAGCCAGCCCGAACGAACCGTTGAAGTCTGTTCCGACGACCTCGAATTCGCCACCGCCGAAGCGCGCGTAAATCTCACTCCAATCGGTCAATCCCGCGACCACGGTCACCAAGCCGCGCCCCGTGCCAGCCTTGAATTCCTGACCCGCCGAAATGGAGCCTTTTGACTCCACACGCTCCCTGAAGCTGTCGCCAGCCAGTTCAAGGCGCACCTGCAGCAGCCGTTCCTGGCGGGCGGCGGGGTATCCGATTGCCCCCGCCAGCGCTACAGGGGCTGAATCGGCTAACACCCAGGCCGACACAATAACGCTCAACACAAGACGTACGCATACTGGCATGGTGTTCTCCCATAGACGTGCAGTGGATTTACAAAGGATGGAGCCTCGGGGCGGCACCGCTTGAAGGCTGCGGTTGGAACGGTATTACGTTGGAAAACAAATCAATCGGTGTGGCAAAGGTATGAACGGGGTGCGGTCAGCGCGACCAACGCTGCCGGTTGGACCGGCCCGCCCGCATGGTCCAGATTCTGTCCCACAACGGGGCGGCCTCCTCGTCGCGGTTGAGCTTTTCGAGCAGAAACGCGAGGCGCTGCGCCACCTCCAGGTTGTTGTTATCCGCCTCCAACAGTTGCTGGTAGATCTGAATGGCCGACTCGAACTGCCCGCGCCGCTCATACGTCGTGCCAAGATGAAAGTAATCTTCTTCCGTCTGTGGTTCCTCGGCTTGTGACTCTTCGGCTTGCGGCTCCTCGGTGGGCATGTCGTACGTTGCCGGTTCCGGCTCATGGGTCTCCACCGCTTCGACTGCCGGGGGCGAGCCCGCTTGGTGCAACGTATCGAGCTGTTCAAGCAAATGATCCAGGTTGGGCGTCGACTCTACTCCAGGGCGCCGCGCATGCTGGAGTTCCTCTTCAAGCTCTGCGATACGCTCACACAACTGCTCATTCTCCCTCACCACTAGCTGCTTCTCCTCCCGCAGCCGCGCCACCAAACTCGCTGTCTGGCGAATCCTTGCCTCTAACAGGGCATACTTCTCGGCGGACATGATGTCTCCTCGGCACCGGGTTGCACAACTCCGCCAGGGTCGTTCAGGCGCCTCGTTTAGCTGTTCAAATCTCTTGATGCTCCGTATTGAGTGCCAGACTTTAATCAGACACGCTGGAACCTGTCAACGGCGTTTTGCGCTTCATCGGCCCGTGCGCCGTGTGATATTCTACACGCCCCAACAACGTGAGTCGCAGTCAGTAACCCTGCTCCATCGAACGCCTCGGCAATCCACACTGGCCGCGCTTCGGGAGTGAACAGCGAGAGGGAATCAGGGATGACCATCACAGGACGAGGCGTCGTGGCGCGTCGCGCCGGAGAACCGGCGCACGTCGAGGAAATTCTCATTGATCCGCCAGGACCGGGCGAGGTGCTGGTTCGCGTGCAGGCCAGCGGCGTGTGCCACACTGATCTGCATTACAAGCTGGGCAGCGTCGGCAACGATTTTCCGTACCTGCTCGGCCACGAGGGCGCCGGCATCGTCGAGGCCGTGGGCGAGGGCGTCACTTCTCCGGCAGTGGGCGACTACGTCATCCTGGCTTGGCGCGCGCCTTGCGGCAATTGCCGCTTCTGCGCCATCGGCCAGCCGCATCTCTGCGCCGCCAGCCTCAATGCCGAGCCGCGCATGCGGACGTCGGATGGCGTCACCCTCAGCCCGGCGCTGGGCATTGGGACGTTTTGCACGCACACTGTCGTAGCCGCCCGGCAGGCCGTCCCCGTACCGACCGAATGCCCGCCAGTGCAAGCCTGCCTGATTGGTTGCGGGGTCATGACTGGCATCGGCGCCGTGCTTTACACGGCATCCGTGCGGCGTGGCAGCACCGTTGCCGTTTTCGGCTGTGGCGGCGTCGGCGCCAGCGTCATTCAGGGTGCCAGGATCGCCCACGCCGCCAAGATCATCGCCGTTGACATCGCCGAGAATAAGCTCAATTGGGCCCGCGAGTTTGGCGCCACGGACCTGGTGAACGCCCGCGATGGCGACCCGGTGGCGGCAATTAAGGAACTGACAGGCGGTAACGGCGTCGATTTCTCCTTCGAGGCGATTGGTCGACCTGAAACCTTACTGCAGGCCCTGTGGGCGCGCGACCTCGCCGGCACGTGCGTGCTCATCGGCGTGCCGGACCCGACGATGCGTCTTGACCTGCCGATCCAACAGTTCTTCGGCCTGGGCGGCGCGTTGCGGGTGAGTTGGTACGGCGACTGCCTGCCGTCGCGCGATTTCCCCATGCTGGCGGATTGGTATCGGCGGGGTGACCTCGACCTCGACCGGGCTGTCACGCGAGTCATCACGCTCGACGAGACGGAACCTGCCTTTGAAGCCATGGAGCGGGGCGAGACGCTGCGCTCGGTCGTCCATCTCCCCGACGATTAAGCCGAACCTGAGACCGGAACTATTCGTCCCCTTCCAGAAGCGGTTCTCATGCGAGGGCCGCTTCACCCACCTGCACCTCCTAACGCAGCTCGTAAGCGTCGACCAGCGCCTCGACCAAGCCGCCAATCGTGTATTCGGAAGCCACCACATCGACGCGTAACCCCAAGTTGCGGGCGGTCTCAGCCGTTATCGGGCCGATGACGGCGACCTGTGCCCGATCTGCCAGTGAACGGGCGCGGGCTTGGCCCAGTTGGGCAACGAAGTTGCGCACCGTGCTACTCGCCGTGAAGGTGAGAACGTCGACGCCGGCCTCAAGTTCGGTCAGGATTTCGGAGGCAGGTTCGGGCAGGATGGTATCGTACGCGGGCACCTCGACCACTTGGGCACCGGCGCGTTGCAGGCCAGTGCGCAGCGTATCCCGCGCCAGGGCCGCGCGCGGCAACAGGAATCGCTTGCCGGCCGGCTCTGGCATCACCTCCAGCAGTGCCTCAGCAACGAATCGCTTCGGCACCACAACGCTTTTCAAATCTCGTGCGGCCAGTTCGGTAGCGGTTGCAGGACCGATGGCGGCCAGTTGCAGGCGTGTGAAAACGTGACCGTCCAACCCAAGCACAGTCATGCGCTGCCAGACGTGATCGACGCCGTTGACGCTGGTGAATACAACCCAGTCGAACGTTGCTAACTCGCGCAGGGCGGCGTCCAGTGCTGCGTAGCCGTCTCTCGGTGGGGTGATGTGAATGGTTGGAAACGCCAGCGGCACGGCTCCCAACGCCTGCAGCCGTGTTTCAAAATCGTGCGCCTGCGCCTGCGCCCGCGTCACCAAGATGCGTTTGCCCTGCAGGGGCATGGTTACCGAATCTTCGTGGGAATGATGGAGGTTGTCGTGCATAGAGGGGAGTTCCCGGCCGCGCTGCGGCTCACGTAAACAGAACGTGCTGGCGGAGAAAGGCATTCACCGCCCCGTAGAAATGCGCGATGGTTTCGGTTTTGCGCCAGCCGTGCCCCTCGCCGGCGTAGAGATGGTAAACGTGCGGTACGCCGCGGCTCACCAGGGAGGCGACGATGGCGTCGGCCTGCGCCTTGGGCACCACTTGGTCGGTCTCGCCCTGAAACACCGCCACGGGGTCGCGAATGGCGTCGGCGGCGAACAGGGGCGAGCGTTCGCGGTACAGGCTGGCCGCCTGCGGCAGCGGGCCGATCAACTGGTCGAGGTAATGCGCCTCGAATTTGTGGGTCGTAGCCACCAGGGCAAACAGGTCCGCAATACCGTACATGCTGATGCCGGCTTTGAAGAAACCGTCATGGCTCACCAGCGCCTGCAAAACCGTATACCCCCCGGCGCTGCCGCCCATGATGACCAGCTTGCCGCCGTCCACCCATCCCTGTTCGACGAGATAGCCCGCCCCGCTGACCGCGTCTTCGACATCGTAAACGCCCCAGGTGCCGCGCAGCGCATCGGTGTAATCCCGGCCATAACCCGTGCTGCCGCGGTAATTGACCTGCAGCACGGCGTAACCCCGCGTAGTGAAGAACTGCGTCGCTGGGTGAAAGCTCGCCACCGCTTGCGAAGTGGGTCCACCGTGAATAGAAATAATCGCGGGCGGCAGGCCGATGCCCTGAAAGCGCGTGCTGCTCGGCGGATAGAAGAGGCCGTGCACCGTTGCGCCGCCGTTCGTCGGCCACGACACTGCCTGTGGTCGCGAGAATTCTTGCTCGGGAATGCTTTCGGAGGCGCTGCGTTTGCGCACGCGGGTGGCTTGGGGATTTTCGAGAGGTAGGGTGATGACCCGCGCCGATAGCGTGCTGGACGAGGCGATACACGCCAGCATATCTCGGGTCGGAGACAAGGCCGGTTGTTCGAGATACGTATACGTTTCCAGGCCGGCATGATGGTCGGCAGCCGTGTCGCGTTGCAGGTCGTAGCGCCAAAGCCGCCGGAAGCCCGCCTCGTTGCGCATGTAGTACAGGGCGCTGCCATCGGGCGCAAAGCCGTACGTGCGGGTGCCCTGTTGCCAGGCCGGTTGCCCCACGTCGGCGCCATCGGCTGTCAGCATACGGTGACGGTCATCGTGTAGGTCGTACAGGTAGAGATTGCTCCATCCCGTCGCGTTGGATACATAGGCCAGACTGCAGCCATCCGGCGAAAACGCAGGTTGAAAGACAGCCGTCGTTTCGTCCCCGGCCAGCGTTCGCACGTCCCCCAGATGGGGAACGCCGTCGCCGTCGGTTTGCACCGTGCCTATCTTGAGCAGCGAGCCATCCCACGGCATCCGCGGATGGTTCCACTCCACCCAGGCGATCTGGTCTCCCCGTGGGTGCCAGCACGGCTGCATGTAGAAATCCGCGCCCGTCGCCAATTTCTGCGGCCATGCCTGTCCGTCGGTATCCACAATGGCCAGACAATCCACATCCTCATACGTGTGGACGAAAACCACCCAGCGCCGGTCCGGCGACACCGTGGGTGCCGCGGCGTACCCGAACTCTGGCGTCAACGGTTCAGCAGGTCCACCGGCCAGGGGTTGTCGATACAGCCGACCACTGGCCTCGCTGAAATAGGCCCAGCCGCCCGCCACGCCGAAGTCACCGCCCCCGTAGCCGACCCGTGCCCGCACCGACAGCGTCGTCGTCAAGTCCCGCGGCGCTTCCTCACCCGCCGGCAAGCACACCAGTACCCCGCGGTCCGAGCGGCCCTCCAGCCACACCAGGGTCTCTCCGTCGCTGTCCCACGCCACATCCGACAGCCGCAACCCTTCCGCCAAACTCTGTGGCGCAACGAGGCTTGGCCACAAGCCGTACTGCATCGCCCGTTTGTGTTGAATACCTGACATGGTTTCTCCGATGTTCACCCGCTATGTTCGCATCCTGGATTGGCTATGCTGATCGCGTCTTATAAATCGTTATCGCGCAATTCGGACCAGGGGAACCACGCCAGCGGGGCGTCCGCTGCGGAGTTGCCAACCCGTAAATCGGCAAGCTTGTACAGAGGACTGGGCGCTGCGCCCGCGAGGACCTGACTCAGTCCTTCCTCCATCACGGCACGCAGCGATTGGCCCGTGTCTTTGGCGTGCTGTTTCGCACGTCCAAGCAGCTCATCCTGACGGTGCTTGGCGGCGACAAGATGGACGGCCCCTGGTAGCCGACCGGGAATTTATCGGCGCCGACTTCTTCACCTGGCTCAGAGCACCCCATCCCCTGGTGCATCCGAATCCGGCACGACATGCGGGTATCGCGGACCACCGGGGCCTTATCACCCAGCAGGCAACTTCTTCAGAAGGTTTCGCCGTTCGACCTCGTGTCCTTGATCGGTTCGCGTCTCGTGTGTGGCCACTGGCTTTGGGTGACCGGTCTGCGCTTGCCCAGCTGGGGCTTACCTGATCGTGGTGTCGAATCGTTCGGGTCATCAAGCTCTGGAGAGGTACAAGCAGAGGTGGCAGATCGAAGTGCTCTTCAAGGCGCTCAAATCAAAAGGGTTCAACTTTGAAGCGACGCACTTGAAGAGAGGGCAGGCGTCTGGAGACGTCAGCGGGTGTGTTGGCGATAGCCTTTTGCTGGGCTTGGCATTTGGATGCCTGGAGACAGCCATCAAGCCCATTCGGCTCAAGACGCATCAAAGGCCCGCCAGAAGCCTGTTTCGTTATGGATTTGACGGCATCCGCCAAGCCGTCCTCAGTGCGGCAGACAAATGGGAACAGCTTGAGCAGGCACTGGGTTTACTCCGAGGGGCGATCACTTCGCCTAAAGCGCTTCTCCGTCCACTCTGCCCTGTATAATTTTGTCGTGTACAGTGATCTGTTACTTGTCATTCGTCTTCCTAAAAATTAAAGGGATTACACATCGTGTAATCCCTTTATGAATCAACGGGGCCGACGAGACTCGAACTCGCGACCTCCGGCGTGACAGGCCGGCGTTCTGACCAACTGAACTACGACCCCGAAGATTAGATGGGCGGAACAGGGCTTGAACCTGTGACCTCCGGCTTGTAAGGCCGATGCTCTCCCAACTGAGCTACCCGCCCTTCAAGAGCATGAAGCCGCTGCGCCAGCCCTCCTGACGGAAAACAGCCAAGGGTGGTAATATAGCCAATGGCCTTGCGCATGTCAACCCGGAAGCCTCGCCTGAGGAAACCAAGGCGCAATGTAGGGGCACTGTCGAACGAAACCGGCGGCAGGAGTAAGTCATACCTTCGGGCGGAAGTGACAGGCCACCCAGTGGCCGCCGCCGATATGCTTGAACTCGGGGGCCTCTTCTTCACATATTTTTTCCTTATACATGCAACGTGTGTGAAAGTGGCAGCCGCTGGGGGGATCAATTGGGCTAGGCACGTCACCTTCAAGGATGATGCGTTTTTTCGTGACGGTAGGGTCGGGAATGGGGACGGCGGAGAGCAGGGCTTCCGTGTAAGGGTGCTGGGGGTCGTTGTAGAGATCGGCGTCGGAGGCCAATTCCACGATCTGGCCCAGGTACATCACCGCTACACGATCGCTGATGTGCTCAACCACGTTCAGGTTGTGGGCGATGAAGAGATAAGAGAGCCCGAATTCTTCCTGCAGGTCTTCGAGAAGGTTAATCACCTGGGCCTGAATCGACACGTCCAACGCCGATACCGGCTCGTCGCAGACGATCAGCTTGGGATTCAGGGCGATCGCCCGGGCGATGCCGATGCGCTGCCGCTGCCCGCCACTGAACTCGTGAGGGTATTTCCGCATGTCTTCGGCGCGCAGGCCCACCTTCTGCAGTAACGAAGCTACCCGCTCGGTTTTTTCGCTGCCTCTGGCGATTTTGTGAATTTCCAGGGGTTCACCGATGATGCTGCCCACCGTCATGCGCGGGTTCAGTGAGGCGTAGGGGTCCTGAAAAATGATCTGCATTTCCCGTCGCAGGCTGCGCATCGCATTCTTGTCAAGCGCGGTTACGTCCTGGCCTTCGAAGTGAATTTTGCCGTCCGTCGGCTCGATCAGACGCAGAATGCTGCGCCCGGTGGTCGACTTTCCACAGCCGCTCTCGCCCACCAGCCCCAGCGTCTCCCCCTTGTCTACGGTGAAGGAAACGCCGTCGACCGCGTAGACATAGCCGATCGTCTTCGAAAACACGCCGCCCTTGATCGGAAAGTACTTTTTGAGATTGGTGACCTCAAGCAACGTTTCCGCCGCCATGCCTTGGTTCTCCTTCAGGGGTCGCAGGCACCCTTTAGACGCGCCTAGTGATTAAGCCAACACGCCGAATAGTGATTGGGAGCCACCTGTTCCAGCGGGGGTTCTTGCTCTTTGCAATGCGGCATCACGCTCGGGCAGCGCGACGCGAATTTGCATCCCGTGGGCAGGTTCAGCAGGCTGGGGACGATGCCGGGGATTTCCTGCAAGCGTTGTTTGGCGCCGCTGGCATCTTTGTCCACGCGAGGAAGGGACTGTAGCAGCCCTTGCGTATAGGGATGATTCGGTGATGCAAAAATCCGTTCCACCGGCGCCTGTTCCACAACCTTGCCGGCGTACATGACAACGACCTTGCGGGCTATATCGGCAATGACACCCAAATCGTGGGTAATCATGATGATGGCCGTTCCCAATTCCTCCTGGAGCGTGCGCATCAAGTCGAGAATCTGGGCCTCGATGGTGACGTCTAGCGCCGTTGTTGGCTCGTCGGCAATCAGGACTTTCGGGTTGCAACTCAGGGCCATGGCAATCATGGCGCGTTGTCGCATGCCGCCGCTCAGTTGATGCGGGTATTCATGCACACGACGCTCCGGCACCGGAATGCCCACCAGCTTCAGCGCTTCAACAGCTTTCGCCAAGGCATCCTTCTTGTTCAAGCCCTGGTGCAGCCGAACAGCCTCGGTGATCTGGTTGCCGATGGTAAACACCGGGTTCAGGGAGGTCATCGGTTCCTGGAAGATCATGGAGATGTCGTTGCCGCGAATGCGCCGCATTTCCGCTGAGGAGAGTTGTAACAGATTCGTGCCTTCAAAAATGATTTCACCATCGACGATTTTGCCGGGCGGGTCGGGGATGAGGCGTAGAACTGACAGGGCCGTCACGCTTTTCCCGCACCCCGACTCCCCGACGACGCCTACGGTCTCGCCTTTTTCCAACGAGTAGCTGACCCCATCGACAGCCCGGGCGAGGCCGTCGTCGGTGAAAAACTGGGTTCGCAAGCCGCGAATATCAAGCAGCAGTTCCTGCATGGGCGCCTCGTTAGCGAGTGAGATGGAGATTCTGAAGTGTGGGAATAAACAGGGCTTTCCTTATAACAACCGCTACCGGGGAAGTCAACCGAGGGCCGGCACCGGCTGTTTTAGAATGCGCAGCGGGAGTTCGTTCTGTGCCAAGTCATGGAGCAGGGCCAAGGTCGTGTCGTAAAACGCCGGGGCAATCATCAACTCGACAATACCTTGGGCAGCGTCGAGGGTGCGTATGAGGCCCAGACCCTCGTACGACCCCACCAGATTGCATAGGAGGGCGATATCACGGCGCCGTACTTGTACTACCAGTTGCACGATGTCCATGCTTGCAATCCGCGTGTGATTTACTGCTCGGTGAGGGGAGGTGTCCTACAGGGGATTCTTGGGACGCACTTCAAACGGCCGGGGCGATCCGAACCTCAGCCCCAGTACGAAATTTCGCCTTCGATGACCTTCTTGTTGAGTTTCTTGTTGAGATGTAGACCTTCCAGGATGAATTCAATTCCCGAGGCCATCAAAGCCGGGCTCTTGGCACAGCCGAGACGCTGCATGAGTTTTGTCAGTCCGTCCACTTCCTTGGTTTTCTGCTTGTAGGCACCGGTGGGCATCGTGTCGGATACTTCCAGGCTCTGCCCAAGGCCAAAAAATTCGAGAACGTCGGCCAGATCCGAAAGGTCGAAATTGTGATTGAACACTTTGCGCACGGCCTGTCGGGTCAATTCGGCAACAACGTCACCCTCCTTGCCTTCCTCGATGGTCTCCAACTCGATTTTACCGTTGGAAGAGGGCAGTACAGCCGGCAGATCGCTGATGCGCGGCACGGCTTCATCCTCCCGCAGCAGCAGAGAGCGGCGCAAGGCGTTGCTGACCAGGCTTTCATAGTTGGCGATGGACATACGCACACTCACCCCCGAGCGCTGATTGATGTCGGCGTGTTGACGCGCCAGATTGGTTATCTCAGCCACGATTTCCTTCATGAAACGCGGCACCGTCACCTGTAAGGTGTCGCTGTCCAGCAGCGGTGAGCGTTCTGCCTCCATGATGTCGATTTCGATGGAAATATTTCTGGGGTAATGCGTGCGGATTTCGGCGCCATAGCGGTCTTTCAGCGGTGTGATGATGCGGCCGCGGTTGGTGTAATCCTCCGGGTTGGCACTGGCGACGACACAGATGTTCAGCGGCAGGCGTGCTCGAAAGCCACGAATCTGCACGTCGCGCTCCTGCATGATGTTGAACAGGCCAACCTGCAGTTTCTCGGACAAGTCCGGCAACTCGTTGATGCAGAAGATACCCCGGTTCGTGCGTGGAACGAGACCGTAGTGAATCACCAGTTCGTCGGAGAGATAGCGTCCCTCGGCTACCTTGATCGGATCCACTTCACCGATCAGCTCCGGCGCCGTGACGTCCGGCGTGGCGAGCTTTTCGCTGTAGCGATCCTCGCGGGCCAGCCATGCAATCGGCGTGTCGTCGCCCTCCTTGCCAAGCAACTCGATGGCGTATTTCGAAATCGGGTTTAGCGGATCGTCGTTGATTTCGCTGCCTTCGACGTACGGTACCCAGGGGTCGAGCAAGGAGGTGAGACTGCGGATGAGACGGGTCTTCGCTTGGCCGCGTTCGCCGAGAAAGATCATGTCCTGGCCGGCTAGAAGGGCATTTTGCACTTGGGGAATAACGGTATCTTCAAATCCGTGGATGCCGGGGAAAAGTGGCTCACGATCCAGCATTTTCTGAACGAGGTTCTTACGCATCTCCGCTTTAACGCCCAGCGGCTTGTAGCCTGTCTCTTTGAGCTTGCCCAGCGTGTCTGCCTGGCTCATAACCGATTCCCTTCGTGCATGTGACGGCACTGTTGCGCGTGACCTTCGGATAGCGTGGTGATTTGCTTGTCGTATGAGACCGTACAGCAAGCATTGGCGGTCCCGTCAGTAGCGTGTTCGCTGTTTTGAGCGTTCCAAGGGCGGCGCATCATACGTGAGGGGTTCCAAGGCCGTCAAGCTGTCACGATTCAGGCCTGCCCTGGTGTTTTGGCATGTCAGCTGCGCCATACGACAGGTCGTTTTCCAGTTCGCGCAGTACCCCGTCAACCAACGCCACGTCCTGCAGATTCAGAAAGTCGCGGTAGCCCGATGCGGTTGGCGATGCAAGCTCGGCGAAGAACTGGGCATGGGGCTGCAGCAGGCCTGCCACAACTTGCTGTGCCAGACCCGGCAACGCTCTACGCGTGCCTGGCGTTCGATTCAGGTGGGTCTGTATGCGATTGGCGCGCTGGCGTAAGCCGATGATAAGGGTAATCCCGGTTTGGCAGATGGCGTTCAGCGAACGCTCTCCCAGCAGCGCATCAGGCGGCTGCGAATGCAGGCTGCAAAGGTACTCAAGACCAAGATTCACGGCAGCATGGACGCGCCGCAAGCTGGCTTTGATCGCGGCGGTATCGGCAAAATCGACTTGATCAATGACTAGCTCACGATTGCATAGGCCTACCATTTCCCAGCACAAACGGTCCAGCGTGTCGATGGAGAACTGCCCGGTCAGGGCTCGGGCCAGTAAGGAGCCAGTTGGCGTCATGCTCCAGGCATAACTGGGGACGATTCCCGACCCTTCGGCGTTTTCGGGCCGGCCTGGCGCCTCAAGATGCTCCGGCGCAAAGCTAGGGGCGTTGTCGATAATGCGGTACGCTTCCAGGGCGTCGTAATAATCAGGAAAGCCTTCGTCCTGCAGCCGACCGCTCTTCCAGCGATAGGCCCATTCCTCCGACTCGTTTTGGATGCCCCACATAACGCCCTGCATAAGGCCGTGATAGGTATTGAGGTCGGCTTGGCGCAGAAAAGCCAGCAGCCGTTGGATGCGTTCGTTCCACGGGCTGTCCGGATCGCTGAACTCCAGGCGGTACAGTTCGTTTGACAGGACTTCGTGGTAGGGCCTGGGTTCCTCTTCCTCTTCAATCGGCAGCGTGGCGTGCACCCGAACGTGTTGGTTGAAAGCGGTGACCAACAGCTCATCGTCCAGAACCGCTAACGTGTCCAGAAACGATTCCAGACCACTTTCGCGTAAATCATCAAGCCATTCCAACACTCGGGTGCTACGCAGGTTTTGCTTGTGCCAGCAGTCGAGATCAAGCACGGTGCGGTTCTGCTCCGGGTGAGCGACGGCAAGCAACACAGCGCGTGATTCCGGCGCTTCTTTCAACAGCACCGCGTACTCGACCGGTGGCAACGCCTGAACGGCTGCGACAATATCGGGAGCGGCCAGTAATTCCTGAACGCGCTGTTTGACCTCGGCTGGGGAGAGACGAGCCCAAAATGGCTGGGCGAGAAGGGCATGACGGTAGTGCTGCTCTGCTAGCATGGGCTGTGGACCTCAAACGGCTGGGTAGTATCAGACGCGTGTGATAACATCCATGGAATCCTGCACAGGTAGCATCGCATGCTCAAACAACCTTGGATGCCGCTTATGTCTTCTATGCCTTCGCCGCCCCGCCGGGACGTGTTGGTGATTGCCATCCTGATTGCGGGTGTATGTTTTGTGACGCTCGCTCCGTCCCTGTATATCGCGTTCCATGCGCTGCGATGGGAAAAGGCTTTGCAAGTTCTGGAGGTCGTCTTTCTGCCGGCACTCTTTATCGGTGGGATTGGTGCCCTGTTCGCCTACCAACGCATCAAGGGCCGGCGGCAAATCTTGGCAGAAAACGGCGTGCCACGCGAGAGCAAAGACTGAACCGCTTCAGGTTGGTTGCACCCAATGGGACTCGCCGTCAGCGAAGAATTCCTTTTTCCACACCGGCGCTTCTTCCTTGACGCGATCCATGGCATACGCGCACGCCTCGAAGGCGGGCTGACGGTGGGGCGCCGCAACCGCAATCAGGATGCTGCTTTCGCCGATTTCCAGCCGCCCGATACGATGCACCATGGCAATGTCGCCCACCGCGAATTTGCTCCGCATCTCCTCGGCAATCTCGGCCATTTTCTTTTCCGCCATGGCTGCGTAGGCTTCGTACTCCAGATAACGCACCTCCCGCCCGTCAAAATTGTTGCGTACAATGCCGTCAAAGGTGACGACCGCGCCGTCGGCAGGATTTTTGACGAGATTGTGGACTTGTTGCACGTCTAAGGGTTCTGTCGTGACGCGGAACATTCGTATCCTCCACTCACAGGCGGGATGAGAACGACTTCGTCGCCGTCGTGCAGGGTCGTATCTGCTTCGACGAAGTCCATATCGATAGAAAAGCGCAGGTTGTCCAGATAAGGTTCCAGGGCGGGTTGTTGATGCCGTATGGCCTCAACCACCTGCTTCAAATCCGCCCCATGGGGCAGGTCGAGAGCTAACGTGTCGGTACCCGCTTTTTCCCGTATCAGGGCGAACAATTTGACCGTAACGTGCATGGATTTTTCCTCGCCGCGATTCTACCCAGCGCACCAAATGATGTCAAAAACGCGCCGCTGCCTGCCGATTCCCTCCCGAAACCGATTCAGAGCCAAGGGCGAAATTGTTTGCTGAGCTTCAAGGCTTGGCCTTGGTAGTGTGACGCCAGCCTCTCGCCATACGTAATTTTCGGCGTTTCGGTGGTGCGCTCTAGGCACAGCTTGCAGAAGAGTTGTCCGTCCTCAATGAGAAACGGCACGTCGTGCGGCCGCACTTCCAGAACGGCCTTGGCACCTCGGCACGCGCCGCTGCCATAGCCGAAGCCAGGGTCGAAGAAGCCGGCATAATGGGTCCGCAGTTCGCCTGAGCCCGCGTCATATGCCATCAATTCGGCTGCATAATTGGGCGGCACACGCACCCTTTCTTTGGATGCCAGGATGTAGAACTCCTCCGGTTCCAGGATGAGCGGGCGTTGCGACACACAGCGGATCGGTTCCCAGAAATCCGATGGCTCGTAGAGGCCCACCTGGGCCAAGTCGATGACGTCGCTGTTTTTCCGCGCTTTGTAACCGATGATGTCGCCGTCGCGCCGCGCCGTTTCCACCCCCATGAACAGCCCGCCGTCCACGTGCACATCGCTCAGCGGCAGCGGTTGATTATCGTCGCCGTAGAGCAGGGGTTCCGTCCGGTACAATTGGGACAGGCCGCTGTCGTCCAGCGTCCCGGTGCCGCTGAACAACCGCAGTTGATTCAGTGACAAGCCGTGACAGACCTTGATCGTAAACGAGCGCGGAAATATCTCCAGATAGAGCCGGCCGCGATAGCCGGGCCGTATGTCGTCAAAGCGCTGGTTGGCGTCGGTGATAACACGGGTGAACACGTCCAGCCGCCCGGTCGAGCTCTTCGGATTGGCTTTGGCGTGCAGATGGTCTGGCAATGCTAGTTCTTCGAGCAGGGGGATGAGATAGACGTGGCCGCGTTCCAGGACCGCCGCCGGTGTGAGGGGTAATTCGTACATCGTCAGGTAGGCGAGCTTCTCCGCCACTGTCTCCCGCCCGGGCAGAAAGCTGCTTCGGATGCGGTACGCGATCTCTCCAAGCCGCAGATCCAGGCTGGCTGGCTGCAATTGCTCAGCCTCGATGCCCAGAGTCGGGGCCGTAATCCAGCCCGTCTCAAAGGCGTCGCGCAGCTTTTGGAGTGGCAGAACCCCGCCCGTCTGCCCGTTCGCAGGGTCATTATGTGCGGTAGTCTGGGTAGTAGCCGTGACGAATCCTTAGCGCTGAAAATGCGGGAGGGGTAGGTCAAGGGCGGTGAGCAATCCGGGCTGCGCCTGGTGCACGCCGGGGCTCATATTAACGAGGAGGCCTGCCGTCGCGGAGTCTCCCATGTCGTTGCTCTTGATCGTCATTTCCAGCGACGGCGTACCTTCAATATAAATCGTGTTGCGGGCGTTTTCGGCCTCGAGGTAGGTGCGCAGGTCAAAGGAAATGACCTCCTTGCCATGGCTGATGCCCTTGACAATGTAGCGAACCCCGCAAACCTGCTGCGGTTTTAGCTGTTGGTGTCCTACGCGCAGGGGCCTGTCGGTGATGACGGGTACAAGCCGCTCTTTGAAATCGTCCATTTGCCACTGAAGGACGTGCGCCAGGAAGGCCAGCGAATCGACCAGGCCGACCACCCCCACGTGATGCTGCGCCTCCTGTTCGGCAAAGCTGTCCTTTGTCAGCCCGATGCCGATTTTTTGTTGCAGCGAGGGGCGGCTGCCCGACGCGTTGACGACTCGTGTAACCGCTAAGCGGTCGATCTGCTGGCACATTCCCGTGAGCATCAACACCAGCGTGTCCATGACGAAGCCCGGCGTCACACCCGTGCCCAGGATGGAAACACCGTGTTGCTTGGCCATGCCATCGAGCCGGCGGGTTTCATCGGGGTAGCGGTAGCGCGGATAGAACAGTTCTTCAGCGGAGGCGACAATGTTGATGCCTCGCTCCATCAGGGCGTGCAGGGTGGGCAGAATTTCGGGAAGGGTGGAGACGGTGGTCAGCAAGGCGACGTCGACGCCGTCGTATTGTTGGAAATCCAGAAAATCTCCGCACACCGGAATACCAAGCCGTTGATCGATCTCGACAACTTCGCCGAGATCTCGTCCTTGCTTGGCTGGGTCAATGTCAAAAGCTGCGGCAATTTGCCAGCCGGGCTTCTTGAGCAGCAGCCGGGTAACCGCCTTCCCTATGGAGCCCAAGCCGACCTGCATCACTTTCATCGTGTGCACTCCCAGCACCAGCCAAGCCCCCCGGACCTTGCCACCATCGGTTGGGGTTGGCGAGTTCTACGCAGGCAATTTGATGTTCAGGAAACGATGAGCCGGACTGCTCATTCCCGTGAATTCTGGTTTACCGCTCAGGCTACGTTCGGGCCGATTATCGACCTTCCGCGCGTCGTGTCAACCCTGAAGAGACGGCGAGCTTTATGCGCTTGACACCTGATCGAGGGTGTTGTTACAACTCCTGCCCATCCCTGCCGGGCGAGAGTCAGCAGACACTAAACCTAGCGCCGTCCGCGCTGCATCCATCAGCAAAACCTTGGGCTTCGGCCAGCCAGTCAATAACACAGAAGGGACATCATTGTGCGCATCATCGTCCTTGGAGCGGGGGAGGTCGGCTACCACGTTGCCAGCCGTTTGATCCGCGAGCAGCACGATGTGGTTGTCATTGATCACTCGCCCGAGCTTATCGAACGGGTGAAAGAGGAGTTGGACGTCCTGGCCTTCCGGGGCCACGCGGCAAGCCCGCAGGTGCTGGAGGACGCTGAGATCGGCCGCACGGACATGTTGATCGCCGTCACCAGCTCGGACGAGATCAATCTGGTCGCGTGTCTTCTGGCCCGTCAATCCGGGGTGCCCAGTTGCATCGCACGTATCAACGAGCCGGACTTTCGCGAGACGGCGCTCATGCAAGCCGGCAAGCACATCGGCATTGATCTTCTGATCAATCCGAGTCAGGCCGTGGCGGAGGAAGTCTGCCGGCTGATCAAGACGCCGGGCGCGGAGGAAGCTGCCGACTTTCTCGAAGGCCGCGTGAAGCTCCTGGTTTTCCGGGTGCAGAAAAGGGCACCGATCGTCCGCCATCGTCTACGGGACATCCCTGGTATCGGTGATGGGCCAGCACCCTTTCTCATTGCGGCGATACAACGCGGACGGGAAACGCTAATCCCGACCGGCAACACGATGATTGAGGCCGATGATCATTTGCTCGTTATCGGCAAGAGCGACCTCCTCCGGGACAACCTGCATCTGTTAGGCATCGTGTCGCACCCAGCGCGTAGAGTGTTCATCATCGGCGGCGGCCGAGTGGGTTACAACGTGGCGCACATGCTGGAGCAGGACGAGACGGACTATGACGTGCGGCTGCTGGAGCAGGACCCCGCACGCTGTCAGATGCTGGCCAACCGCTTGCCGAACACCCTGGTGCTCCATGGCAACGCGACGGACCTGAAACTGTTGCGGGAGGAAGGCGTCACTGAAATGGACGCGGTGATTGCCGTGACGAACGACGAGGGCACCAATCTCATCGCGGCCTTGTTGGCCAAAACCAATGGTGCGCGAGGCGTCGTCACCCTCATCAAACGGCCGGATCTCGTGCCGCTGGTTGCCGCTCTGGGTATCGACGCGGCGATCTCGCCGCGCCTGATCACGGCGGGGGCGATTCTCCGCCATTTGCGCCGCGGGCAGGTGCTGTCGGTCTTCACGTCCATCAACACGGAGGCCGAAACGCTAGAATTAGTAGCCGCCCGGCGTGCCAAGATCGTTGGCAAGCCTCTATACAAGGTTAGGATGCCTTCCGGCGTTTTGGTCGGCGCGGTGGCGCATGACGATGAAATCCTCATCCCGCGCGGCGACACCGTGATCCAGGCGAACGATCGGGTCATCGTGTTTGCCCTGCCCGCCGCCGTGCCTCAGGCAGCCAGGCTATTCGGCGCTTAACGGGCGACGCTGATTCATCCACAGGGCTCTCATATTCCTTACTTCCCCCAGCGTTCAAGATATTCGAGGAGATCAAGGTGAAGAAATACACGGTGTTGACGCAAAACATGTTCCGCCATTTGGCCCGCGGCGAGGAGGTGCAGTACGGCACCTTTCAGATTCGGGTCGTGGAGGAAAAGATTGTCGTTCGCGGCTTAGGGAAGGATGGACGCCAATTGGAATTGCACTATCGGCGGCGTCCTGGAAGCGAGGAGGGTTTCTCGAAGCAACAATTCAAAAACATTTTCGCGTCGCGTGAAAAACCCCTCTTCAGCGTTAGTATCCGTTCACGAGGCGCTGGGCAGCGTTCGTGAAAAGACAGGTTGGTTGCTGCGAAACGCTACGCCGCCGCCGTTGTTCCTGACGATTTTTTCTTGGCGGATTCGCTGCTGCTCCCCGATGGTGCACTTGCTGTTGCGGTCTTGCCATCACTCTTTTCGGACGTGCTCTTCTCGCCTGTTGTGCTCTCCGTTGTGTTCTTTTCTGAAGATTCGCTTTTCTGACCCCCGTTACGCCCGTAGTCGGTCACGTACCAGCCGCTACCCTTGAGGTGGAACGCGGAGCGCGAAATTAATTTTTGCACCGAGCCGTCGCAGGTTGGGCAGGCCGCCACCGGCGGGTCTGAGAACCTTTGCATTCGCTCAAATTCGTGGTTGCAGTCCTGGCAGCGATACTCGTAAATCGGCATCGAAAGTCCCCCTTCCTCAGACTCCCTCACAAGACATGATGTGTTGCGTTGATTGAATTGAATTGTAAGGCATTAACCCTAACCGGGCGGAAATTTAGTCGGATACCCCCGGCTTGTCAAGGATGGCCGCAGGCCGACGGATTTCGGGCCGAGCCAACTCGCAGCAGCCTCATGCCATCGGCGAACAGGCCGCCGGCACGAGGATCTTGTTCTGCATATTGACCAGCCATTCGCGCGTCTGCGGCGGCCAATCCGGCAACGCCATCAAGGCCGCCTGGATGCGGTCTCGCTCGCCCAAGTCGGCATAAGGCCAGATGTGCATCCACAAATTGAGGCCACCGATGTCGGTGTACATGCAGCCGGCAATCGGCGACAACTCGAGCCGTTTTGGCAGCGATTTCTCCCACGCTGCCAGCACCTTGGGCATCGCCCCCGGCTGGAACTCGTAGATGCGCATCTCGTAGACATTGCCCATCTTCCGGTTGCCGCCAAGGGCCGGTGAAAAAGGCGCCGGCGTCCAAATCTGGGACTCCATCGACAAAAGCAGTTCTCCACCCTTGGGCGGCCAGCCCGGTTCTTGCGCAGCCTTGGCGCGGACCGTCATCCGGTGCTCAAGGTTGTCGTACGGCCACACGTGGATCACTTGATTCAGCGGACCGATCTCGGTGTGCCACAGCGCCGCCAGTTCCCCATACTTCACGCGGTGGGGCAATGCCGCCTCGAAATGGCCTTCCCACTGGGCGACTGACCCCGGTTTCAGGCCGTAAGTACGAACTTCGTAAATCACGATGGACTCCCTTTTTGGAGAGGTTCAGCACTCGGTAGGTCTTCACCGCTGCGTTTGGGATAAAGGTACAGGGTGAAATCGTTCGGCAAATACCCTTCCAACAGCCGTACGTACGGGGTAAGGGTTTGACAGTAGATAAACAATGTTTCCGGATCGTAGTTGAACAGGATGGCATCGCGTTCGCGTGCCCGTGTGCTCAGGAAGTTAATCGCCACTCCGCGGGTGCAGCCACGCAGCAACTCGTTGAGGACTTCTTGCACCGCTAACAGATTACGGCCGAAATTGACGTTAAACGCCCCGGAACACAGAACGTAATCGAACCGCTCAGGACCCAGCCCTTGCAGCACGTCCCGAACTTCAAACTGCGCCTCCGGGTAGCGCTTGCGGGCATGGGCGACCATCTCAGGCAAAATATCGAAGCCCGTGTAGCTCACCGGAATGCGTCGCCGCAATAGGTAGTTGTAGAGATCGCCGACGCCGCAGCCAATATCCAATACCCGGGCGTTGGCCAGCGGCCCTACCTCCGACAGGATCGCGAAGCGGCGCCGCTGACTGCGCTGGCTCTGCCAACCGAGACCCCGCCAATTCGGTCCATGGAGTTGCAGGTGAAGGCGGAAAAAACTGGCCACCTCTTCTTGTGAGCGCTCCGTGACAACTGGGGGCGAAGTTTTGCCGCTCAAACTTTCTCCAAAGGCCGGACTGCCGGCGGGACGGCCTTCAGGAGCGAGGCACGCGACTCATCCCTGAAGGTTTGAAACACCGCTGTTAGGGCACGTTGGGAATCGCAATCTTCCCGCCCCGCCGTAGACGTTCCTCGACGATCTTGTTCATGGCATTGACGTAGGCTAGAACGCTGGCTTCAACGACGTCCGTGCTGGCGCCTCGACCCGTCACGTAATGGTCATCGTCCCGCACCTTTACCGTCGCTTCGCCCATGGCCTCCTGGCCGCCGGTGACCGCCCGCACACCGTAGTCTTCGAGCTTGACGGTCAGATCGGTCAGCATGTCGACCGCCTTGTAAGCCGCGTCGATCGGGCCGTCGCCCTCGCTGGTGGCCTGCTTGACCTCGTCCCCGATGCGTAACTCCACGCTGGCGTTGGGTTCCTCGCCGCTGACGCTCGAAAACGCCAGGTGTTCCAAAACAAAGGTCTCCTCAGAGCCCACTACCTGGTCGTCCATGATGGCGCGCAGGTCCTCGTCGAAGACCTCCTTCTTGCGGTCCGCCACCTCCAGAAAACGTTTGTAGGTGGCGTCCAAGTCTTCCTTCGAGAATTCGTAGCCCAGAGCCGACAGCCGGTAATTCAGCGCCGCGCGCCCCGAGCGAGCCGTGAGCACGATGTCGTGGCTTTTCAGGCCGATCAGCTCGGGACTGATGATCTCGTAATTCTGACGGTCCTTGAGGATGCCGTCTTGGTGAATACCGGAGGAATGCGCAAAGGCATTCCCGCCAACGACGGCCTTGTTGCGCGGAATGGGCATCCCCATGCGGTTCGAGATGAGGTGGCAGGTGCGGTAGATTTCGTCCAGTTTGATGTTCGTCCGCGCGTTGTAGTAATCCGGGCGCATGTGGACGGCCATGATGATTTCTTCCAGCGAGGCGTTGCCGGCGCGCTCGCCGATGCCGTTGAAGCATCCCTCCACCTGCGTCGCACCGGCGCGGATGGCCTCCAACGAATTGGCCGTCGCCATGCCGAGGTCGTTGTGGCAGTGCACGCTGATCTTCGCCTTGTCGATGTTCGGCACCCGGTGCATGATGGCGGAAAACGCCTCGTACCACTCGCCCGGCACAGCAAAGCCGACGGTATCGGGGATGTTCACGACGGTTGCGCCCGCCTTGATGACTTCTTCCAAGGTACGGCACAGGTAGTCCAGATCGGCGCGCGAAGCGTCTTCGGTGGAGTACTCCACGTCGTCGCACAGGCTGCGCGCGTAACGGACCGAGTCGATGCCCATTTGCAGCACGTCGTCCTTGGACTTGCGCATCTTGCGTTCCAGATGGATGTTGGAAGCACTTACCACGATATGAATACGAGGCCGTTCCGCCGGCTTCACGGCCTTGGCAACGGCGTCGATATCGGACTTGACCCCGCGCGCCAAGGCGGTAACGACGGGCCCCCGTACCTGCTCGGCGATGGTTCTGACGGCCGCGAAATCACCCGGTGAGGAGGCCGCGAATCCCGCCTCGACGACGTCGACGCCCAGACGCGCCAATTGATGGGCGATTTCGAGTTTCTCGGCGCCGTTCAAGCTACATCCCGGCGACTGCTCGCCATCTCGCAGTGTGGTATCGAAAATGTCGACTTTTCGCATCAGTGATGACCCCTCTAATTGCCTAATTGCCGCCATAACCGACGGCGTGGCCTGATGTTCCGGTTCCTCTCCGCCGTGCCCCATAGGCACCAGACGACGGATGGCACAAGAACGAAGTGGAAGTACAAAACAAGAGAACAGGATCGCTGTTTTCGACGTTCAGTGAGCCGAAAAGCGGTTGTGATACTGAAAGGGAAGGGGGGTGAGAAGGGATATGGATGCCATGAGCTCCAGCGATACCTGGCACGTCTGCGCACCAGCGACACATGCTATCAAAGCATCGTGTCCTATTGTATCTCTGTTTACACTCATGGGATCCGTGGTACCTCACATCAACCTGATGCTGCTTTTGGTAGGCAGATTTTGCAAGATGAGAGCGAATGTACTACGTCGCCAAAAGGCATGTCAAGGCGCAATCTCAAGGGCCAAAACATTTTTTCGCAATGGTTGCTCGACCCCGGCCGACCCTGCTGCTGACATGTTACAATCTGCCGCTTTGTTTCCATACTGAGGGGCTACCATGCAAGACGCAAAGCAGCTACCAGAACCAATTCGAAGCCGAAACATCGCAGTGCTGGCCCTGTGTGTGGGTTGGGTCCTCATGGGGGTCAAGTTTGTGGCCTACTGGCTGACCGATTCCGCTGCTGTACTGTCCGATGCCCTGGAATCGATCGTGAACGTTTTTGCCAGCGGCTTCGCGTTATTCAGCATCATGCTCAGCGCCCGGCCCCCGGACTCGTCACACCCCTACGGGCATGGCCGGGTGGAATTCTTTTCGGCAGGTCTGGAAGGCATGCTCATTGTCGTCGCCGCGGTAGCCATCTTCTGGCACGCGGTACCGCGCCTGCTGGTGCCCCAGGCGCTCAACCAATTGTCGGAGGGCATCGCCTTGGTTGCGGCTGCCGGTGTGGTCAATGCTCTGACCGGCTGGTATCTGCAGCACGTTGGATGCCGCATCCAGTCCCTCGCCCTGATCGCCGACGGCAAGCACCTGCTGTCGGATTCGTACACCAGTGCCGGTATCCTCGTGGGCATGCTGCTGGTGTGGCTTACCGGCTGGTACATCCTGGATGCCGTTGTTGCCTTGGGCGTTGCGGTTTCCATCCTGATTATGGGAATCCGGCTTTTGCGCGAAGCCGTGGCCCGTTTGATGGATGAAGCTGACCCGTCGCTCCTTGAGCACATCGTTGAGACCCTGCAGACCCGCCGCCAGATCCCCTGGATCGACGTACACTGCCTGCGCGCTTGGCGTTCCGGCGCTCGCCTCCATGTCGATTTTCACCTGACCCTGCCGCGTTACTGGAACCTGCAACACTGCCACGAGATTATCGAAGAGATCGAGCAGGTGGTACATGACTCACAACCCGAGCAAGGCGATGTCATCATCCATCTCGACCCGTGCCAGCCGAAGGACTGCCTGTCCTGCCAAATGGCGCCCTGCTCGTTACGAAGCACGGACTTCCAACAGACGCGCCCCTGGACCGTGGCATCGGCCGTCGAGGGGCCGGTGGAAGATGAAGCCTAACGTGAAAAAAACAGTTTGCTTTGCACACGGCTCTCTGATATTAAGCCGTGGCTATCTGTTTTAGAACTCTATAAAGAGGACGGGATTAGGATACTTCCCGTCAAACGTCAAATGCTCAGACTGCCTAATGGGAGGTAGATATGGCGTACAGCGAGCGCTCTCAGGCCTATCGAGAGAAGTTGCAAAATGGCGAGTACGACCTGGGCTGGATGCAGGTCAACTCGGAATGGGGTGTCAGAGCGACACCCGGCAAGCGCGGGCTGACCCTTGACGACATCAACGTCGGCTCATACGGCGTCATTCCCAAAGACACCAGCGACTCTCTCAGCTTCGCCCCTCGCGGCGCCGATTTCGATCCTGCGGAACTGCCGGACATGGGCTATGAGCTCAACACCGACGCAGAAGCCTGGGCTCAGAACATGAGCGGCCTCTATGAGGAAGCAGTGGCGCGGCAGTGGAGTTCCACCCGTGACGTCCCGTGGCACACCCTTGAACCGTTACCCAAGGACATGGAACACGCTATGTCACAGGTCTGCACCTTCCTCACCGAGGTGGAGTTCGTTGCCGGCGACGTACCCGGCTGGTGGCTGAACAAGGTCAACAACGCCTACCACGAAACCAAGCTGTTCATGGCCACCCAGATCATGGACGAGGCGCGCCATCTCGAGGTGTTCCGCAAACGCGCCCTGGCCAACGGCGGCGGCCTGGGCAAATGTCCGCCGGAAGTCGAAGAGGGCCTCAAGTACATCCATGACCTGCGTTCCTTCCCGCAGATGCTGGCCCGCATGAATCTCTTCGGCGAGGGCCGCGTCCTCACCCTTTTCCGTCTTGGCGAACTCATCGCGCAAAACGAGGTCGAAAAGACGATCTTCCGCCTTTGTGCCCAGGACGAATCCCGCCACCTCGCCTTCGGCTGCCTGCAGTTGCGGTACCTCATCCAGGAAGACCCGGATCGCATTGAGGAAATCCAGGAGGCGCTGGACGTTGCCGAACAGCGGACCATGGAATTGGGCTCCACGCCCGAGCAGGTCGAGCCGTTCCTGATCCTCCTCGGTGGCGGTGTCGAGCACATGGACAAAGGCCAGGAGAAGTTCGCCTTCATCCGCAAGAAAATGGTCCAGGAGTACCTGCAGCGCTGCCATTCCATCGGCATCGATCGCCAGGACCGTTGTCTCCTCAAGGGGGCGCAGGACATCACGCTACTGTAGGCAGTACGTACAGAGGCAGGGATTCCCCACCCCCTGCCTCGCGTATTTGGAGGCAGGGATGTTCACGTTCCCGTCGCTCGAGTGGTTTCAGGAGTTGGCACGGTTGATGAACGAACATGACGTGCCATATAGACGCTTGGGATACGCGGACGTGCGCTGGGCCGTCGAAATCCAAGCCACCGAACCGGACCAGCTAACGCACTTGTTCGTTTTCGTGTTCGAGGAGTACGGCTGCAAGTCGGTGCAGGCGTGCGAGCCCGATACCCAGCCGGAGGTTGCCTTTACCATGCGGGCTACCCTCGGCACCTGGGAGGAAATGATCCGCAACATCCAGAAGAACAAGGGTCCGGATTTGCAGCACACCCTGAACTACCTCACCCTACCCGACGATCCCATCTACATCGATGCCCCCGACTTCCTCAGCCGTGACCTGTTTGCCCGCTACGGCCAGACCTTCCAGCTCTTCTTCAACGGTGCCATTCAGGTGCCGACCACCTTTACAAGTTAGACCCGCCTACAGCCGGTTCTCGTTCTGATCGAAGTAATAGGCGTGTTGAGGCGCGAATTGCAGCTTCAGCGTCTCGCCCTTGCGCACCGGGATCTGCAAATCAGTCTTGGCGCAGAACGCGCGGTTGCCGTGCACCAGATGGAGAAGCTGGGTGGCGTCGGAGAGGGAAATGTCCACTCCGTCGACGGTGCAGGGCAGGGCAGGGGGTGAGTCGTTGGTACTGGGACGCAGGTGCTCGGGGCGCCAGCCGAGAAAGACGCGGGCGCCGTCCGGCAGGCGGTTCGGGTAGCCGGCAGCGAGCGGCACGGAAAGAGAAGTGCCGCCAACGTCGCAGATCAAGCTCTCACCCCAGCGCTGGGCGGGAAAGAAGTTCATTGGCGGACTGCCCAGAAACCCGGCAACGAACATGTTTGCCGGTTCGTGATACAACTCGTGATAGGCGCCGACCTGTTCGATTCGTCCCTGTCGCATGACCGCCAGTCGGTGGCCCATGGACACGGCCTCACCCTGATCGTGGGTAACGAAAATGGTGGTCAGGCCGAATTGGTCGATCAGCTTCTTCACCTCGCCGCGGGTTTGCAGGCGTAAAGCCGCGTCCAGGTTGGAGAACGGTTCGTCCAGCAGCAGCACCCGGGGGCTGTGACTCAGGCAGCGCGCCAGCGCCACCCGCTGTTTCTCGCCGCCGGACAAACTGCGCGGCATGCGGCCCAGGAGCTTCTCAAAGCCGATTCCCATGATGCGTGATGTTTCCATCACCCTGGCGTCGATGGCATCTGGCTTCCAGCGACGCAGCCGGAAGTAGAAGGCGATGTTGCCGTGCACCTTGAAATGTGGGTAGAGGGCGTAGGTCTGAAACACCAGGCCGATGGAGCGTTGGGCAGGCGAAAGCGCGCTAACGTCCTCGCCGTCGAAGGTCAACTCGCCGGTTTCCGGCCGTTCAAGTCCGGCGATCAAGCGCAGCAGCGAGGACTTGCCGCACCCCGTCGGACCCACCACGCTCATCGTTTCCCCGCGGCGAATCCACAGGCTGGCGTTGTCCAGGGCCGGGGCGCCGCGCTGCCGCCCGTTGCCGTAATACAGGGTCGCCCGCATCAGGTGGATTTCGCTGCTCTTGGACTGCTCGGAAACGCCCAGCACCATACGGTTCCCTCTGCGGCATTATGGGCCTGAAGCTCAGTCGTTAAATGGCGGTGTCTGGCCGGCGGGCAAAGGCACGTCAAAGCCGTTCAGAAGCAGGGAGACGAGGCTGTAGTAGCCCACTAAGGCGATCAATTCGAACATCCCCGACTCGCCAAAGCGCTGCACGGCCTTGGCGTACGACGCATCGGTGAGGCGTTGGGTGCGGTACAGCTCACTGGCCACGTCATAGGCTCCGGCTTCGCCGTCGTCGCTGAAATCGGGGCGTTCGCCGCGCTTGATTGCCGAGATGACCACTTCCGACACGCCGGCCTGCTTGGCGAGACGCTCGTGCGCCCACCACTCGAATTGCGCTCGCCAGTGACTGCCGACCACCAACGTCGCTACCTCGATGACATTGCGTGGCAACGAAATGTCGAATCGCAGCGCCTCGCCCAACCGCTGCACGCGGTCGCCGACGTGCGGGTTGAGCAGCATGGCGTTGAACGGACCCATCAGGGCGCCATCCTCGCCACGCATGCCGGGGCCGCGCTTGCCGCCCACAATCGCCTCATAAAGCGTCCGCTGTTCATCAGACATGGCCTCGAGCCGGACCGGGGTAAGACGGGGCATGGCATCTCCTAAATCGCATCAGGATTGGGATGGAAAACAACGCCAGAAACAACTTGCACGCTTCATAACATACAACCCCGCCCATTGTAAAACAGCCTGCGTTCCTGTCCCCTCCCCCTCCGCGGAGGCGGGTTAGGGAGAGGGGCAATATGAAGTGAGGCACTGCGTCGCTTGAGAGATAGACACGAACCCGGTCCACCATTAAACTGCGGGCCACACTACGAAATCGGTTCCCGCCAGGGGACTGGAGCCGCGACGACGATGGATACGAGGAGAACCGTGATGGGGCAGCGTTTGGAGGTCGTTGAGTACACCGACGTGATGTGTTCGTGGGCATGGGGGTCGGAACCGAAGCTGCGGCTGCTGCGGTGGCGTTACGAGGACCGCTGCGACTGGCGGCTGGTAATGGGCGGCTTGGTAGGCGATTTGACCAAGAAGCCGAACTGGGATCCGGTCGGCCGCGCGCCTCGTTTGTCGGAATACTGGTCCGTGGTGGCTGGTCATACCGGCAGCCCATACCCGGTATCGCTCAACTGGACGCCTGCCGGCAGCGAGGCTGCCGGCATCGGATTTTGTGCGGCCCGCCTACAGGGAGAAGCCATCGCTCGTGACGCCCTGCGCCGCATGCGGGAAGCGGTGTTCGTCTTCGGCTGCCCGCCTGACACCCCAGAGCGCGTCATCGACGCCGTCCGCGACACCCCGGGGCTCGACCGTGAGCGTTTTGCCCGCGACCTCACTGCCCAAGAAGCCCGCGACGCTTACCGACAGGATTGGGACGAAACTCGTCGCCCCAACGATGACGTCCGGCACCTTGAAGGCGACTGGCCCGGTATCGGCAACCTGAAGCAGACCGACGGTCTCGACCGTTATGCCTTCCCGACCCTGCTGTTTCGAGGTCCTGGCGGCGAGCACACAGTCCCCGGCTGGTGCGCTTTCGAGGACTACATCAAAGCCATGGAGCACGCGCTGCCCGGCTCTACCGCCACGCCGCGTTCCGACCCCACCCCGGCGGAGTTGTTCGACCGCTGGCCGCTGGTTACCGAGCGCGAACTCGAAACCATCTGCGGCCCCGGCAGCCAACCGCCCGCTGGTGTCAAGGCCTACGATTGGGGCAAGGGCGTCGTGTACCTTCGTACCAAGTTCTACCCGTCGATATGAAGGAAGAGGGGAGGAGGATACGCTTGCCCGCCGCTGGGCGTGCCAAGTAGCGGGCAAGGCAGACTTGGCGGGTGTGCGCATTGTAACGTTAAACATCAGCGGTCCGGTTTAGTTGAGAATTCGCATTTCGGTACAAATACCAGGAGCCGATGCTGCGGTATGGCTTCCATCGGCCCGCCAATTTTTCCAAGGATTCCACATCATCATGCTCAATTCCGTAGACAGCAGCCATTATCTTCCTGAGAGCTAAGTCGTGAACTGGAAATATGTCCAGCCTGCCAAGCCCAAACAATAGGAACATGTCCACTGTCCAATTTCCAATGCCTTTGACGTCCTTAAGACGTGCACGTATTGAATCCTCCTCTTCGTTTGACAGCTTCGACAGATTCAAGCGCCGACTATGGATACGTTGTGCAAGGTCCAAGACATATTCGTATTTTCTGCCAGACACTCCGGCTGCGACGACTTTGTCTTTGGGCATTCTCAGGAATGCAGTGGGTGTAGGGCGGGAGCCACGGAAGAGTCCTCTCAAGCGCCTCATTATCGCGTCAGACGCATGTTTCGATAGTTGTTGGCCAATGATTGCGTCAACAAGGAAATCAAATCCTGCTGGACGAGACTTCAGACTGCACGGCCCCATTGCATCAATAATCAGACCTAATCTCTTATCTTGGGCGCGAAGCCCGTAACACACCTCAGCCAAGTCAAAACTCTCCGATACCGTCGTGTAATTAGCAGTCGCTTCGTGGTTATAGAGAGCATGTCGCACCACCCATCGATCAATAATGGACGATATGACTTCCATTTTGCCCTGCTGTACGTATAGAGAGAATTCGGTAATCGGTATATGCTTAACGGCGGTGGGTACGGATGGGGTTGTCGCACCTTCATCAAGTGAATCAAATAGCGAGGATTGGGCGGGTTTTTCCGGCTCCTGTCGGCTCTGTTTGGCTACGTAGTCTCCCATCGGCAACAAACCGCATTCGAAACGTTTCAAAATAGTGGATACAGCTTCTGGACTACAATCCACACCGATCCAATGACGTTGCAATTCATTTGCTACGGCTAGTGTTGTGCCAGAGCCGGCGTAGCAGTCCAAGACCAAATCCTCGGGGTTGGACGATGCCTGCAATATTCGGCGAAGTAAGTCTGGATTCTTTTCCGATGGATAGCCTGTGATCTTGATATTCTGGTTATGGGCATCCTTGAAATCCAGCCAGATATCCTGAATTCCAACGCCGGGATGTTGGTCCAGATATACTTTTCGTCTCGGATTTCCATTCTTCGACCAGAATATTTCACCTCTCGCGTCCATCTGGTCCAAGGTTTCAGGGGTATATTGCCAATGCTTCCCCAGTGGTGGAAGTATACCCCGCCAAGGCTGACCTGTTGCGCCATTTCGTTTGCCGGGAGCGTGGACAGGAACTTTCATAAAGCGTCGCCCAGTTTCTGGTTCGACGTAATGATATTCCTTGACGCTCTGTTCGGATAAGGACGCCGCGGGACGATTCCACACGTATTTGTCGCTTTTGGAATAGAATAAGATAAAGTCGGCTATATTTCCGAACGCCCTCCGGGTGTAATTCTTAGGATTGCACTTTTTGCGAACAATCATATTGCGAAAGTTAGTGCTCCCAAAGATTTCATCCATAACTAGTTTCATCTGGAAAATCATGTTCTCATCCAGATGCAGATAAATTGAGCCTGAAGGGGACAGCAACTCCCACAATAACACTAGCCGATGCCTCAGGCTCTCGACGTACTCGGCTCCCCAAAGATCATCATCATAGGCATTCCGCTGCTTGCGGGATAGAAAGGCGCCGCCTGTTCCGAAAGGGGGATCGATGTACACGAGGGCGACTTTTCCCCGAACGGATGCGTCTTCTCGCAACTCCCTCAAAGCATCGAGATTATCCCCGCAGTACAGCCGATTCGAAGATGTGGCGTCCCGTACTAAATCGAAATCGGCGAAGTTTTTCTCAGCCAAAATGGCTGATAGGCTCCTTTTGCCTGGATATGACAATTCAACGGCCTGAACCGTCCTGTTACCAATTTTTCTTGGAATACCCGTTGCCATCCTTATCTCCGTGAAAGCAACCATTCCACTGTGATGCGTTCTGCAATCATCCTGAGGGTTGCAATTTTTATTAACCCTGGATGAGATTCCTCTATGGAAGCGTAGTCTCGCCACATTGACCCGAGTAGCAACCCCGGACCATCGTTCACAAAGATCACCTTGAGTGGAAGGCCCCTCAATTCAGCATAATTTAGTACTTCGTTCGCGCATTCCCTATATTGACCCGTCCTGTCATCTTCCTGCGAGCCGCCCCTGTCTGAGTCATAACGAGCAAGGCCAACTGCGACGGCCTTCCCATCATGGGACAGCACAAAATCGACGGGTCTGTCCGGCTTGGGATAATCAACGAACAGGTCGCCAAGCAAAACATCTTTCCCTGCGCGACCTGGTCCGACAATCTCCAATGATGGGAATCGTTCTCTCACAATTTTGAAGAGCCTTTCAGTAAGATCGTAGCCCTTCTTCCCTCTCTCCTTATATTCCCACAAGATTGCGCAAAGGGCTTCGTCTGGCATCGGGCGTGCCTGGAAATGTTTCTGGACATCCGTAACCGCTCGAAATCTGTCGCCAAAGCTATCACATATTTTCTTCGCCTCGTTCTTTCTTTTCAGCATCTCAACAGGCGTGTCAGGACTGACGTATTTTCGGAAGACCCTGCACAGTTGGATGCGCATCCATTGTGGTTGAGTGTCTAAAATTGCCATGTAAAGGTCTCTTGATGAGTGGGATGACCTGAGCAATTGTCCAAAGGTAACGAGAACCGGCTTATACAATTCGCAGGCAAGAGGCAAGATGTCAGGGTAATGCTGCCCCGCAGATAGGGTTATCCATACCTCCTTCTCGGTTTGATAATCAGCGAACGATTTATCCTTATGGGACATCAAAGTTCCCTCGTTTTTTTGCCAGCCTCTTATAGCGGTTTACTCGCATGTCTGGCCTACTACGGCATCGGATAATCGGGGCTGGTTTGCCTATTTCGGGCATCCCATATGGTCATGCGAAAACCGCCATAAGTTCGATCGGCAAGAAGGTTTTGTCGTAAGCTGCAGGGCCGTGATTCTGCTAACGAAATACGTCCAACTCTCACCCCACGCGGTAACGCGACAACACGTCCAGATCGATTTCCAGATCCAGTCCCGGCCCTTGGGACACGGCAAACATGCCATCCACAACCTGTGGCTCCTCGGCGAACACGCTGGCTTCCTGCGGCGCGTACAGCACTCCACCATGGGGCGTGCGGCGTGGCTGCCACCAAGTGCGCGGTGGCATTCCTGCGAAAAGCATTAAACCACGGGATGTCCTGACGATCGTGATATTCATGTGCTTGTGAAGGTCCACCGTAACGCGGAATGACCTCAGATGAAGAAAACAACTCATCATCTCGTCAGGAGATGTGCTGGCGATCGCGTTTTGCTGGGCCTGGTACGTGGGTGCTCGGCGTCACGCGGTCAAACCGATTGCGCTCAAGACGCATCACAGGCCCGCGAAGCGCCTGTTTCGCTATGGATTCGACGGCATTCGCCAAGCCGTCCTGAATGCGGCAGACCAAAGGTAGGCAGCTTGAGCGGCTCCTGAACCTGCTCCACAAGGTGCTCACGTCGCCCAAAGCGCTTTTCTCCATCCGCTCTAGTCCATTTGATTTTGTCGTGCACAGTGGTAATTCCCTTTAATTTTGACCGGATATCAACTCCGGCTCCCCACACCGCGACAGCACTTGCTCACGGGCGGCGGCGCGAAGAGCAGCGGCGGCGGCCAGATCATTTCCTGACGGCACGATTGGCTTGCCGACCAGAACCCGCAGGGCACCGCGGTGCGGAAACCATTGGTCGGAGCGAAGAACGGACCGGGTGCCCCGAATGCCCACGGGGACGACCGGCACGCCTGCCTGCGCTGCGACCACAAAGGCACCCATGCGGAACGGCCGCAAACCCGGCACGCGCGTCAGGGTACCCTCTGGAAAAAAGACAACGGATCGCCCCTGCCGCACCACTTGTAGCAAACGATCGGTATCCTCGACACCACGCTGAATCTCGAAACGCTCCACGAACTCAGCGCCGAGGCGTTTGAGCAGGACGTGCGCAAAGAATTGACCGGCCAATTCGCGTTTGACCACGTAGCACGCCTCGCCCGGAATGATCGACATGAGAACAAATCCGTCCAGATAGCTGGCGTGATTGGCGACGATCACGAAAGGACCCGCCCCATCGAGATGGTGAACGCCCTCTACCCGAAGGGGGAGGCCCAGGAGCCGTCGCATAAGGCGGGCAGCAAACCGCGCCAGGGCGTGGCGCCAGGATAAATTGGGTGTAACGATCAGCAGTTTCCAAACAACGAGCAGGCACAAACCGGCCAGAGTCCAAAAGTATCCGGTATACAAAACCTCCCCCGCGCCCCGGGCGACGCGGCGTACCTGGGATAACAGGCTACCCATCGCAAGACGCGTCAACTGCCACCAGACGGCGCGCGGTCGCTTGCCCAGCAAGCCCTGCTCGTAGCGCTCTCGACTGGCGCCGCGGCGCAGCTTGCCGCTGGAGGTTTTGGGGACGCTGCCAGGCGGGGCCAACACAACGTCATCCGGTGGCGTGCCCAGCAAGTCGGTGACGATGTCGTTGATCCGGCTACGCAACGCCTCGATCTTGGCGGGTGCCGTTTCGCGAGTTTCCGAGAGCACGACCAGCCGCTCGGTGCCGGTAGCGGTGTCCGTGCTGCCGAAGACGGCGCTGCAACCGCGCCGCAGGCCCGGCACCCTATTCAGGGCTTCCTCGACCTCCTGCGGATAAATGTTGCGCCCGGCACGAATGATCATGTCCTTGGCGCGGCCCGTCAAATACACCATGCCTTCGGCAATATATGCCATGTCGCCGGAATCCAGCCAGTCCCCACTGAACAGGCTCTTGGTCGCTTCGGGGTTGCGGTAGTAGCCCTGCGTGGTCGAGGGTCCGCGAAACTCCAGCCGGCCTTCCTGGCGCTCACCCGCCTCGTATCCCATGGCATCGACAATGCGAATCTGATAGCCCGGTAACGGCTGGCCGTTGGCGACTACGTGCAGTGCGGTGGGGTCGTCCGCATCCACGGGCACGGCTCGACTGCTGCGCATGAGCGTCTCGCGGTTGATGTGATCCACTTGTGGCAGGCTGTCCGTCGGTGGAAAGGCCAGACCAAGCGAGACCTCGGCCAAACCATACACCGGCTTCATGGCCTGCGGCCGGAAGCCGTACGCCGCAAAGCGCTCACCGAAGCGGGTCATGGTGTGAGCACTGACGGGCTCGGCGCCGTTAAAGGCGTAGCGCCAGGAACTGAGGTCCAAACCCTCGATGTCGGCTTCCGCAATGCGGCTGACGCACAATTCATACGCGAAGTTTGGCCCCGCCGAGATGGTGCCACGGTGCCTGTGGATGGCCCACAGCCAGCGCGCCGGCCGCGCCAGAAACGCTAGCGGTGACATCAGGACCAACGGGCAGGCGAAGTACAGGCTGCCAAGCCAGGCGCCGATCAATCCCATGTCGTGGTAGAGCGGCAGCCAGCTTACGAACACGTCCGTCGATTGGATGCCTACCACTTGCCCCATAACCCGGATGTTGGCGAGCAGATTGTCGTGCGTGAGGACCACGCCCTTGGGATTGCCGGTGCTGCCGGAAGTGTATTGCAGGAAGGCAATGTCATGCGGACGAGCGGCATAACGGTTCAGGCTTTCGCCGCTGTGCGACAATGCCTCGACCGTAAGTACGTTGTGCAGGCTGTCGATCTGCGCCTGCAGCAACCGTGCCAGCGATTGGGCCTCCGAAACGGTGATCAGGGCGACGATGCCGGCGTTGGCAAGAATGCGAATTTGGCGACGGAGGTGATCCTCGATCTGCGACAGACGAGCGGGCGGGTAGATAGGCACAGGAATACCACCGGCGAGCAGAACGCCGACAAATGCGGCGAAGAATTCCCGACCGGTCGGCAGCATCAACGCCACGGTCTGCTGGGGCTGCAGGCCGTGCGTTTGCAGGCCGGCGGCCACCGTCTCAGCCGCGCGCTGCAAGTCAGCATAGGTGATTGATTCGGCGTGGTCTCCGTCGCCGATCAACGTGATGTGCGGGCGTTCAGGATGATGCCTGACGTGCCATGCCAGGGCGTCAATCAGTGTGGCGGCCGCACTTGGCGCCTCGCCGACGGCTTGCGGCTCAAGGCCCGACGCCGCTAATGGGTCCACTGACTCGGCAGCGGGATTGGCCCGGCGCAGGGCGTGCAACAAATCGCGCGGGACCTCGGCGTTGACAATGTCCTGCTCCGGCAGGTGCACGCCAAACGCCTGCTCCAGGCGGTGCAGCAGTTCCATGCGTTCCAGGCTGTCGAAGCCGAGGTCGCGGTCCAAAAGGCTGTCGAGCGTAACCGAGACAGGATTGGGACGATGTGGATGTAATTCGGACATGAGCTGCCGGACGGTACCGAGCAACGCCTCGGCGGGCTGTCGCGTAACCAGCGGTTCCGGCAGACCACGGGACATTATGGCGTCCCCGCAGAAAGGGCAGTCTCCGCCGCGGCGAGGGTTTGCGTCATCAGCGTGGCGATGGTCATCGGACCAACGCCGCCGGGGACGGGCGTGTAGGCAATGCACCTGTCGACCACGCCGGCCAGTTCGATATCCCCGCTTCCGCCTTGGTGGTAGCCGGCATCAACAACCACGGCACCCTCCGCGATCCAATCGGCCTTGATGAATTGCGGCCTGCCGACCGCGCCAACCACGAGGTCCGCCTGCCGCACGATGTCAGGCAGGTGCGTTGTGCGTGAATGGCAAACGGTCACCGTGGCGTGGGCGTTCAACAGCATCATGGCCATCGGTTTGCCCAGGATGGGGCTGCGCCCGACCACGACCGCCCGTTTGCTCTGGATCTGGATGTTGTAGTGTTCCAGGAGCCGCATGATGCCGGCCGGGGTGGCGGCTCCGTATGCCGGTTCGCCCATTGCCATGCGGCCAAAGTCGTGACAGGTCACGCCGTCCACGTCCTTCTCTGGACGAATGGCGTCAAAGCAACGCCGCTCGTCGATCTGTGGCGGCACCGGGTGTTGGAGCAGGATGCCGTGGACGTCCGGGTCGGCGTTCAAGCTGGTGATGGCGTCAAGGAGTTCTTCGGTGTTGGTCTCCTGTGGCAACTCGACGCGCCGCGACTGCATGCCAATGCGCCGGCAGGCGTTCCGCTTCATGCGGACGTACACGGCTGAAGCGGGGTCGTCACCCACCAGGACGGTAGCCAACGTTGGGGCCTTGCCGCCAGTGTGCGCCAGCAGAACCTGGACTCGGTCGGCCAACCAGCCTTCCATCTTTTTCGCGAGCTTTTTCCCATCAAGAACGATACCGGGCATCCAACTTCCTTTGGGTCATAAGATCAAGACGCAGTGGGTGGGAGGCCATCGTAACTTTCCCACAGGTACCACGTTGCGATGGTGCGGTAGGGAATCCACTTTCGGGCGTGTCGGTGCATGGTGACCACGGCAGGCATTTTTTTGTAGCCGTAGACGCGCTGAATCGCCTTGCGGATGCCGAGGTCGCCCGCAGGAAACACGTCGAGGCGGCCCAGGAAAAAGATGAGAAACATTTCCGCCGTCCACACGCCGATGCCTCTGACTTGCGTCAGTTGCCGCGTCACTTCGTCGTCGCTCAACGTGGGGAGTACCGCGAGTTGCAGGCTCCCGTCGCTGGTCTTGCTCGCCAAATCCTTGAGCGAAGCCTGTTTTTGACGCGACAACCCCAGGCTGCGCAGGGTTTCGTCCGGGGTGGCAAGAATGCCTTCCGGCGTCAGAACGCCGGAGTCGAACAACGATTCCAGTCGCTCAGTGATGGTACTGGCCGCTCGACCGCTCAATTGCTGGGAAATAATCGCCCGGCACAGCGTGACAAACGGGTCGGTGTCGCCTGGTTCCAGGGTGCACGGGCCACAACGCACCATCAAGTCTCCCAACACCGGATCGGCAGTACACAGATGGGCGATGGCGGTTTCATAGGAAACACTCATGTCACGGTCTCGCCGGTTGTTTCAGGGTTTGGGGCAACGCTATAATGCCCTCTCCCTGCGTACGCCATGTCACTGCGTGGGTGTCGTCACGGGAGCACGGACGGTGGGTTAGACTCTTCCGGTACGTAGCGGAAGGGAACCATTCCGGGGCCTTGAAGTTACAATCCACAACATGATGAGGAGGGGAGACGTGTTTGTCAAACGGTGTGCTTCGCTCGCCTTAACCGTTTTTTTGACAATGGGTTTTGCGGGCAGCGTTTGGAGTGCGGATACGTACGTGGTGGATGGCGCCCATGCCTACGTCGGCTTTACCATCAGCCATTTGGTCATCAACCGGGTCAGGGGCACGTTCAACGACTTCACCGGTACGATCGTTTACGATGCGGACGATATCACAAAGTCCTCAATGAGCGGCACCATCAACGTCGCCAGCATTGATACGGCGCATCAGAAACGCGACAAGGATTTGCGGAGCGACAGCTTCTTCGACGCGGATAAGTACCCGCAAATTACGTTCGAGACCACTCGTGTGGAAGCGGGCGGTGATTCCCCGATTCTGCACGGTGTCTTGACCATGCACGGCGTTTCCAAAGAGGTGGCGATCCCGTTTCGCATTACCGGCATCGTCGAGTTTGCCGGGAAAATACGCCTAGGATTCGAGGCGCGGCTAGAGCTGAATCGGCAGGATTATGGTCTTTCCTACTCCAGGCTGATGGATACCGGCGGGTTGGTCGTCGGCAACGACGTGTCGATTGAACTGACGGGGGAAGCGATCAAGACGACCGAGAATTGAAAGCCCCAATCCGTGCAACGCATAGCCGAGGTGACAACAGATAGTTCTCGCCTCGGCTTTTTTTATCCCCTGCGCCCCACCAGGTAGGCATCGACGATTGCGTACACCCACCACAAGGGCGCGATGACCGTGGCCAGAGATGATTGCAGAACCGCAATGGCCGCAACCCAGACAGCAGCCCCGCCAAGCAGGACAAGGCCCTTCACAAATTGTCCGTTGTAGAACTGTCCCAGTCCGCATATGAGCGACAGCACCGCCGCCAGCCAGGGTCGTAAGACGCTGTGGTGCGCGACATAGGTCTGGGGCGGCGTTTGGGTCACGTGGGTCGGCACCCACTCGGTACCCATGAACGACGCCGGAGGTGGGGCGGTGCCGAGGGCGGAAGACAGCGCCTGCACCACGCCGATGGGCAACGCCTCCCCGCAATGCGGACAGGCGTCCGCCATGTCTGCCACGTGTTCGTGACAATGCGGGCAGTGAACATAAATGGCCACGCCGGGTTTCTCCCGTCGTCTGAGGTAGGTCCCCTGCCCCGTCCGCTCGGACACGGCGTCGGGAAGGCTTTCAGTGATTTTTCAGGATTGTATAGGCTTGTCGAATAGCTAACGTCTTGCGGTGCGCGAGCTGCTGAAACTCGTCACCCAAATGGCTGACACGGTCCGGATGATATTTGAGCAACTGGGCTTTGTAGGCCGCATGAATCTCTTCCGACGACGCACCGGGCTCCAGTTCCAGCACCTCCCACGGATCCAGCGGTTTGGCCCTGCCCGTCTCGGCAGCTTCGTCGCCATCGCTGGTGGCTTGCGAATACGCGCCGGTGAAGGACGATGCCAGGTGGGCGCGCAAACGCCGCACCAGCCAGTAAGTGCCCATGAACATAAGGCTGTAGAGGACAAAGCGTATCAGCCAAGGCATACCGCTATCTCCTCAGCCGCTTGATGGAACCGTCGGCGGCTCAAACCACCACCCCTTCGCCCTGCAAATCGGCAATTTCGGTCTCACTGTAGCCCAACTCCATCAACACGTCATAGGTATGCTCGCCCTGCTCCGGCGTCGGTGTGCGCACGCCGCCGGGCGTACGCGTCAAGGTGACCGGCGTTCCCAGAATCTCGATCTCGCCCAGCTTGGGGTGCGACACGTTTTGGGCGATTTGCAGGTGCTGTACCTGCTGATCAGCAAAAGTCTGGTCGATCGTGTACACCGGTCCGCAGGGGACGCCGGCGGCGTTGATCCGCTCCACCCATTTGGCAACGGTGCGATCCTTCAGACAGTCGGCGATGATGTCGTTGAGTTCATCCCGGTTCCGTTGCCGTTGCTGCGGGGAGTTGAAGCGTTCGTCGGTGTAGAGATCGTTACGATCGATCGCCTTACAGAAACGCTCATATAGCTCCTGGCCGGCGGGGGCAATGTTCAGATAGCCGTCCTTGGCCCGAAACGTGTTGGTAGGCACACCGGTTGGGTGGTTGTTGCCGGCCTGTGGCGGGACTTCCTTGCCGATGAGCCAGCGGGTGGCCTGGAAGTCGAGCATTTGCACCATCGCTTCCAGCAGCGAGGTGTGAATCCATTGTCCTTCACCGGACTGCTCGCGCTCGTACAGAGCCGTGAGCACGCCCATGGCCAGGAACATGCCGGCGGTGAGGTCGGCCACGGGAATGCCAACCCGCACCGGCCCGTTGCCCGGCAAGCCAGTCACGCTCATCAGGCCGCCCAGCCCTTGGGCGATCTGGTCGACGCCCGGACGGTTGGCGTAGGGCCCGGTCTGGCCAAAGCCGGAGATGCTCGCATAGATCAACCGGGGATTGAGCGGGCGGAGGGTCTCGTAGTCGATCCCCAGCCGGTGTTTGACACCGGGCCGGTAGTTCTCGACCAGCACGTCGGCGTCCCGCACCATGCGCTTGAGAATGTTGACGCCGCTGGCGTGCTTGAGGTTCAGCGTGAGGCTTCGTTTGTTACGGTGCAGGTTCTGGAAGTCGAAATGGTGACGCCCCAATCCGGCGTGCTCGGCGGGATTCTCGACCTTCACCACTTGGGCGCCCATGTCGGCGAGGTGCCGCACGCACGTTGGACCGGCACGCGCCCGGGTGAGATCAATAACTTTGATCTTGGACAGGGGAGGCAGATTCATACGCGCGACTCCTTGGTTACGATTGCATGGTGGGGAATATGGGAGGCAACGGCCGAACTCGCGTATCGTAAGACCCGCCCTTCAAAAGTGTCAAGCTCGGCGCCCGGTGCTCCCAAAACCGCCCGCCCCCCGACGGGTGGGTTCGATCTCTTCGGGGCTAACACGACGCAGAGCGACCCGCGGCACAGGCAGAATCAGAAGCTGCGCCAAGCGCTCGCCAGCCTCCACGTGCAGGGGCTGCTGCCGTCGATTCTCGACCAGCAGTTGCACGGAACCACGGTAGTCGGCATCAATGACCCCGGGATGGACCGACAAACCGCGCTGAAAAACCGAGCTGCGTCCGAAAATCTGGCCGTACCAGCCGTGCGGAATTTGCAGGACGATCTCCAGATCGATTCGGTAGAGCGTACCGGGCGGCAGCGCGTGCTCTTCGGGAATTGCCAGATCGAAGCCGGCGTCGGTAGCGTACCCCTTCCGCGGCATCCAGGCGCGCGTCGTCAGACAGGCCACGCGAAGTTCTACGGATGTGTCACACGTCGGCATGATCGGCCCCTGACAATCGCTTTGCGACACCGCCCGCTAGCCCGGAACATCGAAATTGCCCCGGCAGTCAGTTCCTGATACAAGACCGTGATGCAGTGGGCAAGATAGTCCCTGCCCGATCAAGCGACTCGCCCAGGAGGAAGCTGTGTATCCCCAAACGGTTATTCTGCAAAACAACATGGAAGTCGAACTGTGGCCGATGACCCCGGACGACGCCCCGGCCCTCCTGGAGTTTTACCGCTCTCTGCCCCCAAAAGATCTACTGTACCTGAGAGAAGACGTCACCACGCCGGCGTCCATGCAGCGTTGGATTGAGGGCATCGAGAGCGAACAGAGTTGGCACCTGCTGGCGGGGCATGAAGGGCGAATTATCGCCGACTGCGAGTTGGAGCGGCAGTTTTACGGCTGGTCACAGCACATTGGCGAATTGCGCATCGTCGTTGACCGAATGTTTCGTAACAGCGGCCTCAGTCGCCTCATCACCAACGAGATTCTGGCGCAGGCCGTGGATGAGGGGCTGTACAAGGTCATGGTACAGATGACCGTCGATCAGCGCTCGGCGATCCATATGTTTGAGAAGCTGGGTTTTTGCCACGAAGCCCTCCTCAAGGACCACGCCAAGGATCAGCACGGCGAACTGCGCGATCTGGTCATCATGGCCTACTTCACCCGCGATTTCCTGCTCCCAACCTCGGAATAGTGTCTCCCGCTACCAGCCGTTCGGCACCGTCAAGTCGTGTACAGCGCGTTGATCCGCACGTATTCTTCCGTCAGATCGCAACCCCACGCCGTGGCTTGGCCACGGTTCAACCCCAAGTCCACAACGATGCGCACCTCCGGCGCTTGCAGGTAGGTTTCCAACGCCCCTAAATCCACCTCCTGCGGCTCACCCATGGCAAACACACACGTGTCACCGAAAGCCATGCGCAGAAGCTCCGGGCGAATGTCCGCCTCTTCATGGCACTTGCCGATAGCCATTGCCAAGCGTCCCCAGTTCGGGTCGGCGCCGTGCACCGCGGTCTTGACCAACGGAGAGTTGACGATCGCTTTGGCGATGCGCTTGGCCTGTGCGTCGTCGCGCGCTGCGGTCACGGCAACCTCAATCAGTTTCGAGGCGCCCTCGCCGTCCCGCGCCACTTCCCTGGCCAGGTGGATGCACACCTCGTCGAGCGCGACCTGAAAGACGTCGGGGTCAACCTCGCCTGCCAAGCCATTGGCCATGGCGACAACCGTGTCGCTGGTGCTGGTGTCGGTGTCCACGCTGATCATGTTGAAGGACTTGTGCACGGACTGTTGCAGCATCGGACGCAGCACCGCCGGCGACAGGGCCGCGTCGGTGAACACAAAGGCGAGCATGGTCGCCATGTCCGGCTCGATCATCCCCGCGCCCTTGGCAATACCGGCGAGAACGGCGCCGCCCACCCGCTTGGCGATGCGCTTGGGCCGGGTGTCCGTGGTCATGATGGCTTCGGCCGCCAAGTCCAAGGCGTCCGGGCGCAATTCGTTTCGCAGTTGCCCCACGATGGCCTGCCGAAAACAATCCATCGGCAGGTGATGGCCGATGACGCCCGTCGAACTCGGAATGACGTCCTCGGGTGCAATACCCAGTTCCTCAGCCACCCATCGGCAGGTCGCCCGCGCATCGTCCACGCCGCGCTGACCGGTGGCGACGTTGGCATTCTTGCTGTTGATGACCAACGTGTGGGCGTGGTCGTCCGCCAAATGCTCACGGCCCACGATGATCGGCGCGCCGCAGAACAGGCTCTGGGTGAACATGCCCACCGCCGCCGCCCGCGCCGTAGAGTGGATCACCGTGAAATCCAGGGTCTCGTCCTTGATACCGATGTTTTTGGCGACGCTCAGATAGCCCTGGGGCTGAAATGGCAACGCTGGCGCACTCGTCATAAATGGTCTCCCCTGGCGTTTGCCTCGGATCAACAATAGCTGAACTGTTTCTCGAAGGCCGTCAACGCGTCGTCGATAATCCCCACCATGCGGTCAACCTCGGCCCGCGTAATGCACAGCGGCGGCGACAGCATGATCATGTGGGTGGCGCGGGTCAGCAGGCCCTTTTCGATCAGAAGCGCGTTCAGGGCGTTGACTTCCTCGCCGTCGGCGGGGAATTTCTCCTTGCTGTCGCGATTCTGCACCAGTTCCACCGCCGCGAGGAGGCCGATGCCCCGCACATCGCCGATGGTCGGGTGGTGCGCCTGCAGCCCTTGCAGTTGTTCCAGCAGGTACGCACCCTGGCTGGCGGCGTTTTCCACCAGGCCCTCGCGCTGGATGATGGCAATGTTCTCCAAAGCCGCGGCGCACGCCACCGCCTGGCCGCCGAACGTCAGCAGGTGCGACAGTTTTTTGCCCGCCTCGGTGGTGAAGACTTCGGCTACCTTCGGCCGACAAATGGTCGCGGCGATCGGCGCGTAGCCGCTGCTCAGCCCCTTCGCCATGGTCATGATGTCGCCCACCAAGTCCCAGTGCTCGGAGGCGAACATCTTGCCGGTACGCCCGAAGCCGTTAATCACTTCGTCGACGATCAGCAAGACGCCGTGCCGGTCGCAGATTTCGCGCAGCCGCGGCAGATATTCCGGCGGCGGCACAACGATGCCGCAGGACGCCGACACCGGCTCGGCAATGACCGCCGCCACGGTCTGCGCGCCCTCGTAGTTGATCAGTTGTTCGATGGCGTCCACGCAATACACGTCGCAGGACGGATAGGTGTGGCGGTAGTCGCAACGGTAGCAATACGGCGGCGCCACGTGCAGCGTGCCGTTCATGAACGGGCTGTAATACGGCTCCGACATCTGCCGCGTACCGCTGACGCTCATGGCGCCGTAGGTCGCGCCGTGGTACGAACCGCGCCGCCCGATGATCTTGAGCCGCTTTGGGTGTCCGGCCAGATATTGATACTGCCTGGCGATTTTCACCGCCGACTCGACCGCCTCGGAACCGCCGCTGCAGAAGAACACCGTCGACAAGTCGCCCGGCGTGATGTCGGCCAGCAACGTGGCCAGTTGAATGGCGGGAATGGTGGTCGTCTGCATCGAGCTGCCGTACGCCAAGGTGCCCGCCTGCGCCGCCATCGCCGCGGCGATTTCCTTGCGACCGTGCCCGACGTTCACCAGCCACAGGCCCGCCAGTGCGTCGATATACTCCTTGCCATCGACGTCCTTGACCATGCACCCCTGCCCTTCGACCAGAATCCGCTTGTCCGATTCTCTGGCCAAGGCGCGCCACGACGAGCCGTGCATCCACACGTGCGCTTCCCCAGCCTCACGCAACACGTCCGTGTCCGCCCCGTCCGGCAGACTGGCAAAGGAGATGGGAACCGTGGCCATGTCTTCGACTCCTCTTTGGCGTTTGAGCAAACTGGAATGGTTTCACCAAGGTTGCAGGCGCAAGACAATAGCAGAGTCCCCGCTGAAAATACACTTGGTCCAGTGGAAGGACGGCGCAGCAGCGGGAATTTGCAGATCCCTCTTCCCACCGAGGGAGAGGGTCAGGGTGATGGGAAATTCTTGCGTGGTGAAGCCTGCAAGCCGTTCAGCCTTCACCAGTGCAGGCGGCGCGCTTGGCGAACACGTGTCCGAATAATATGTCTACCTGAAGGGTGAAGCATAGAAGTCACATTCAGGGCACGCCAGCTTCGGCAGTGTTGTGAAGAATCGGCCAGAGCCATCCGCCGATGGGGGCCGGAGGTGGGTCGGAAGTTCATCACCCGTATCAAGCAGCTTCAGGCCATAACCAGCGCCCAGAAAGTCTATAACATCAAGGCCATGGGGCTCCATCCGTTGAAAGGGTCCAGAAAAGGCGAATTGTCAATCACGCTGACAGACAGGTGTCGCCTCATTGTGACGACTGAGATCTCCCATGTGGTAATCGGATGTGGCGATTTCCTCAGGCGAGGTCTTGCAGGAGGGAATCAAGGCCCGCGGCATGACCCAGAAGGAACTCGCCGCTCGGCTTGGCAGGCCGCCGCAGGTAATCAACGAGATCATCCGGGCGAAAAAGGCTATCACGCCGGACACGGCAATCGGGCTGGGAAAGGTGCTTGGGATCGCTCCTCAGCACTGGATCAATCTGGAGACCGATTATCGCATGACCCTCGCCTGCAATCGGGAAGAGGCGGCCCTTGCTGATAATGTGGAGTGGTTGGATGCCTACCCGGTCATGGTTCCTTCACCTCGCAGTCTGTCAAGAAATTTGCCCGATCCGTCCGAATCGCCCCGTTCATTTGTCGTGGGACGGCTGCTAGAGAAAAAGGGCTTCCCCAACAATCCAGCTTAGAAGCAATTTCCGTTCAATCTACACCGCAGCCTGCGTTTCTGAAGTAGTTGACACATGCTTCAGGGCTGAAGGCATCCAGAGCATCGGCGACAGCTTGCCACAAGCCCTCCACCGTGCGCGCTGCTACCTGACAACAACCCTTTGAGCTTCGCAAACGCCTGCTCAATTGGATTGAAATCAGGGCTGTCTGGCGGCAAAACAAGTACTCGGCGCCACCCCTTTCTATCGTTTCGCGCGCCCCCTGACTCGGCGTGACGACAAGTTGTCCATCACCGCCACGGCACCCGCTCTGATCTCCGGCGCCAAAACCTGTTCAACATAAGCCAGGAAAGCGGTACCGTTCATGGCGCCGTCGAGCACCATCGGCGCCCGCAGGCCATCCATGCCAAGGGCAGCGCTCAACGTCGTGGTTTCCCACCCATCAGGCGCCGCAACGCATGGCAGCGGTCAGCCACGCTTGGCACGACCGTAACGACGGGCCACGTCAGGCCGCGCCTGCGCAGTTGGGCTTGAAGTTCCGCCAGGGTCACGGCGGGCGTCTGTTCGATCTGCTGGAGGAGGAAATCGGCCTGTTCCTCGATACGGCGCGAGCGTCGGTCGCCGCCTTGCGGCTTGGCTGAGACGTGGCCGTATTGTCGCCCTTGTCGCCGCCAGAGCTTGGTACTGGAGAGACTGACACCGAAGCGCCTGGCAGCCTGTTGTTGCGAGGCGCCAAATAGTTGCCACAACACGCTTGCGGAGGTCTTCGGACAGTACGGCTCCCATGTCTATCGTTCCTCTTTGTCTCCTGTTAAATAGGACGGAAAAAGCTCTAAGGACACTGTGATCTCATTCACAAAATCAAGCGCGTGAAGTCGTAGAGCCATTCACCTTGGTCAGCAACGTCGCCCGCGCTCGCTGTTCGCACGGAGATAGAAACGGAGATAGAAAGTGGGATATAACGCCTTGCACAGGGGGCGGTCAGCACCTCCGGCGTTCCAAAGTTACCGTTTCCATAATCGGGAGGCGGGATAGAGGCATCAAGCTCAAAAGCGCCGGTTCAGGGGAACGATGTTCTGCTCCCGCGTCTTCTCGGCATGGGCAAAATCTGCTCCCTACACTTCTCAACGCTGAGAAAGCGCTCGTCCGTGCGGACAGTGTACTCGTCGAAGTGGTTCATACAGACATATTCTTCTGCCATGTGCCCGTCCGCTCCATCATTTCTTCAAGACCGTTGATAGAAAATAATACATCCCCAGCACAATACCCAGAACTGCCCCAACCAACAAAAATGCCGGCTCCGTCCCCCAACGCCCATCGACCCAGCGCCCGGCAAGAACCCCCAACAGGATGGTCAGTACCAGCGTCCAGCCGACGTGCAGGTACGGGCCTACGGTGCGCATGGCCTCGGCCCAGGACGACCCCGGACGCGGCGAATGATTGTCTGCCATGGCGCCTCTCCCCTATCGTTCCCCGTCCGTCGGCAACATCCAATAGCCATCCACCAGCCGCACCCGTTGCGACGGCACCGACGCCGGAACGGGATAACCGCGCGTCCGGCGCATCTCGCCGATCCAGCAGTCGTGTTGGTATTCGTGATTGATCAAGTTGATCAGAAGGGTCCGCAGGGTGTGCGACGCCTGCGAAGGGGCGGCGCGTTGGCCGCTCTGCAGTTCCTCAAGGCGGCCATGCGTGCGGGCCGCCACCGCGTCGCGGTACGCCACGATGGCGGCCAATGGCGGCAGGTCGCCGCGGTTCTCTTCCGGGTTGGCGGCATCGAACAGGGCGTCAAAACGCGGCTCAATGCTGGGCTCGGCATCGAACAGATTACGCAGCAGAAAATGATTCACCGCCGCCTGATGTCCAAGGTGCCAGGCAACGGCGCTGCTCTTCGGCTTCGGCCGCCATTGCACGTCCGGCTCCGGCAGATCCCCATAGAGGCTCTGGGTGTACAGCCGCGCCAAGTCGTATTCATCACGTAGAACCACAAGGTCCATAGCATATTCCCTCCTGTTGCGTGCAGTTATCCTCACCGTCGACTGGCAAGTCAAGATAAAATATCCACTGGAGCACAGCACGGTACCGGACTTGCTGGTGTACATTAAACGTGGGAACGACAGGACAAACCACCGGAGGAGCCGGCTTGCCCATGGCCACACGCAGCGCTGCTTTGGAATCCGCTCGCCGTCCCAGAAAGTCCGCATCCGCGACGGCCCCGTCCGTTGTCGTCGGCCTGAACGCGGTCATCGTGGCGGTGACGGACGAGGTGCCGCGCGTACTGACGGTCAGTCGTACCGACCACGCGTTGGCGGGCGGCGGACCGGCGGACGCGTTGCCGTTCGGGCCGTTGCGGCCGGAGCAGCACCGCACCTTGGAGCGCGGATTGCGAAGTTGGGCGCGGCAGCAGACGGGCATTCGACTGGGGTACGTCGAACAGCTTTATACGTTCGGCGATCGCTTTCGGGACCCGCGGGCAGGGCAGGGCGGACCGTGGATGATTTCCGTCGCCTACCTGGCGCTAGTACGCGAGCAGCAACTTGCCGGAAGCGGCGAGGCACATTGGCGCGACTGGTACGATTACTTTCCGTGGGAAGACTGGCGTTCTGGTCCGCCGTCGCTCATCTCTCAGACCATCACACCGGCGTTGGAAAGCTGGTTGACTCAGGCATCCGATATGCCTGCTACACGTGCGCGCCGGGAACGCCGGGACATTGCCTTCGGCCTGCACCGGACGCCGTGGGATACCGAGCGCACCCTGGAACGCTACGAATTACTGTACGAAGCCCGCATCGTCGGCGAGGCGGCCAGTGACGTCGGCAAGCCAACACCGCCAGAGGCGGAGAATCTTGGTCGTCCCATGGCCCTGGACCACCGGCGCATTCTGGCCACCGCCCTCGGGCGCCTGCGGGGCAAGATCAAATATCGCCCTGTGGTCTTCGAATTATTGCCGCCCGCGTTTACGCTGTCACACCTACAGAGGGTCGTCGAGGCACTGGCGGGTATCCGGTTGCACAAGCAGAATTTTCGACGGCTGGTCGAGCGCGGAGGCTTGGTCGAGGGAACGGGTCAATATGACGAAGAAACCGGCGGACGACCCGCGGAATTATTCGCTTTCCGCCGCGAGGTTCTACGTGAGCGCGCCGCTCCCGGCGTCCGGCTTCCCGGCCCCCAGGCCCGGGTGTAGGGATGAGTGTCATGAGGTGCCGCCGTTTTCCGTGGTCTTGACATTTGTTTTGCTCAGACGTAGCCTAACGGAGTCTTCACAACAGGGAGGATACAGGAAGCCGGAATTGCTCGGCTTCTTTTTTTACCCATCTGATATGCTCAACATGAGTATAAGGAAACGGATATGCTTCAAGAACCTCATGTAGCCACGCCCTCCGTGCCGCTGCAGCCGTATACGCCGGAGTTGGCGGCGGCTCTGGCGCCGCGCTATGAACGCTTGCAGGCGGTCATTCCCGAAGCGGAGTGGGCCGTGCACGCGCCATACGTGGCAGCCATCGAAGCCCTCAAGGCCGAGCGCCGTGCCGTCATCCTGGCCCACAATTACCAGACACCCGAAATTTTCCACGGTGTTGCCGACCTCACCGGCGACTCCCTTGCCCTTGCCCAGCAGGCCGCCGAAACGGACGCCGACGTGATTGTCCTGTGCGGCGTGCATTTCATGGCCGAGACCGCCAAACTACTCAATCCCGACAAAACCGTGCTCATCCCTGACCTGGAGGCCGGCTGCTCGCTCGCTTCGTCCATCACCGCCGCCGACGTGCGTGCCTTGAGACAGCGGCACCCCGGCGTTCCCGTGGTCACCTACGTCAACACCAGCGCCGCGGTGAAAGCCGAATCCGACCTCTGCTGCACCTCCGCCAACGCCGTACAGGCGGTCGAATCGCTTGGTGTCGATCGCGTCATCTTTATCCCCGACGAATACCTCGGCAAGTACGTCGCCAAGCAAACCTCCGTCGAGGTCATCCTGTGGCAGGGTCACTGTGAGGTGCACGAACGCTTCTCCGCTACCGAGTTGCACCTGTACCGCGAAGACCACCCGGACGTGTACGTCCTGGCCCATCCCGAATGTCCGCCGGACGTGCTGGCTGAGGCCGATTTTGTCGGTTCCACCGCCGGCATGGTGCGCCATTTGAAAAAACAGCAGCCCGCCCAGGTGGTCATGCTGACCGAATGCTCCATGAGCGACAACGTGGCCGTGGCGCTGCCGAACGTCGATTTCATCCGTCCCTGCAATCTGTGCCCGCATATGAAGCGGATTACGTTGAAGAAAATCTTGCGGACCCTGGAACACATGGAATATCCCGTCGAAGTGGAGGCCGAGGTCGCCGACCGCGCCCGCCGTTCCGTGCAGCGCATGCTGGAACTGGGTCGCGGAGAAGGTCGATGAGTGGGGCGCAGACCGCCAATCCCCTGCCTCTGTATCCCCTGCAATACGAGTCACTGGTAAGCGCCGCCCTGATTGAGGATCTCGGGCGCGCCGGCGACCTCACGACCAACGCCATCGTGCCGTCGGAGGCCCACGCCACTGGCTACCTGATAGCCCGTCGCGGTGGCTGCTTGGCCGGCCTGCCGGTGGCGGCCACCGCCTTCCGGCTGCTGGACCCCGACGTTGACATCTCCTGGCACCGGCACGACGGTGCCGCCGTGGAGGCCAACCAGACATTGGCCGTTATTCGTGGCTCGGCGCGCGGGCTACTGAGCGCCGAACGCATCGCTCTCAACTTTCTGGGCCGGCTGTCTGGCATCGCCAGTGCCACCCAAGGCTTGGTGCAGGCCGTACAGGGCTACGCCACGCGCGTCGTTTGCACCCGCAAAACCACGCCCGGCCTGCGGTTGCTGGAAAAATACGCCGTTCGCTGCGGCGGCGGCGCTAATCACCGTTTTGGACTGGACGACGCCGTGCTCGTCAAGGACAATCACCTGATCGTGTCCGGCGGCATCACCGAGGCCGTTCGCCGGGTACATGCGGCGGTGGGACATCTGGTCAAGGTAGAAGTGGAAGTCGATACCCTCGCGCAACTCGACGAGGCGTTATCATGCCGTATCGACGCGGTGCTACTCGACAACATGCCGCCCGCGCAGCTTGCCGAGGCCGTGCGGATGGTCGGCCGCCGCGTTCTCACCGAAGCCTCCGGCGGCATCACGCCGGATACGGCCCGTCAGGTTGCCGCCGCTGGTGTTGACCTGCTGTCTGCCGGCTGGCTGACGCACAGCGCCGCGGCGCTGGACGTGGCGTTAGATGTGGTAGGGTTGGGCGGATAAACGCGAAGAAGGCCGTGACATCTTGTACCACGAAGACAGTATTGACAAAAAAGCAACGCCAGAGCTTGTTGACCCTGTCAATCCTTAATGTCTGACAGGTGGCTCTGTAACCCGTCGTTCCTAGGCCAAACTAACGGTCCTACCATTTATGAGATTATGAGATGAGTTCTAGTGACGCCCTGCTCCACAGTGGTTTTGGACTTGGTGCTCCTGATGGATGAAGTGCGGCGGCGTGATGGTGAGGCGGTCTAAGGGCTTGCATCAATGGTTCACCGGACATGACGATCTGGCTTGTCGTGGCTGAGTCGGACTAGGACCATCACTGCCATGCAACAGCAACCGGCATCGTGTTTTCAACCTACAAACCACGATGTCTACAGAAACGCGCTCATGCCGGGATACCGAACGCTAGAGCCAAGCTTATCGGCAATGCGCAGCAGTTGATTGTACTTGGCGATACGATCGCTACGAGACAAAGAACCTGTCTTGATTTGCCTAGCATTGCAGGCCACGGCAATGTCGGCGATGGTCACGTCTTCCGTTTCACCCGAACGGTGCGATACCACCACGCCGTAGCCAGCGCGCTTCGCCATTTCCACGGCCTCAAGGGTCTCCGTGAGGGTACCGACCTGGTTTGGCTTGATGAGGACAGCGTTGCCCACACCCTCGCGGATACCACGGGCTAGCAGGTCGGTACTCGTAACAAAAATGTCATCGCCCACCAACTGCACTCGTGAGCCCAGTGCAGCGGTGAGGCGCTGCCAGCCTTCCCAATCGTCTTCGTACAGGCCATCCTCGATCGACAGAATGGGGTATCTGGCCGCCAATTCTTCGTACCAGCCGATCATATCAGCGGCGCTGCGCTCGGCCTGCGTATCCGCTGCGAGCTTGTAGGCGCCGTCCTGATACAGTTCGCTGGCCGCCACGTCCAAGCCTAGATACACGTCTTCACCCGCCCGGTAACCCGCTCTCTTGATACCTTGCAGCAGAACTTGAATGGCCGCCTCATTCGAGGCCAGATTCGGGGCAAAGCCACCCTCGTCGCCGACAGTCGTATTGTGGCCCTGTTCCTGCAAAACCTTGCGCAGGTGGTGAAAAATCTCGGCACCCATGCGCACGGCCTCGGAAAACGAGTCGGCACCTACCGGCAGAATCATACATTCCTGAATATCGACATTATTATCGGCGTGCGCGCCGCCGTTCAACAAGTTAATCAGTGGAACAGGCATGTCACAGGCGTTGGGACCGCCCAGGTAGGCATAAAGCGGCAAGCCTGCATGCGCCGCTGCGGCTTTCGCCACGGCCAAGGAGGCACCAAGGACGGCGTTTGCTCCGAGCCGTGATTTGTTGTCGGTACCGTCAAGCCGGATGATGGCGGCGTCGACCTCCGCCTGTGCGAGCGCATCCATGCCGACCAGCGTTTGACTGATTTCACCGTTAACGTGCTGAACGGCTTGACTGACCCCGCGACCCAGGAACCGGTTTGGGTCCGCGTCTCGGAGTTCCACCGCTTCCCGACTGCCCGTTGACGCGCCGGAAGGGACCGCCGCCCGGCCCCACGCACCGCTGTCCAAGAAAACGTCGACCTCCACGGTGGGATTGCCGCGGCTGTCGAGAATCTCACGTCCTACTACGTGACGAATCTTCGCTCCAATTGCGCCTGCCATGTTGTTCACCTTGTATGTGTGTCGTGAAAATGGGGGCATCCAAGGTTTATCGGGAAGAAGGACCGCTTAGGACTACAGAAGGATTATGGCACTGAAAGGATTTGCCGTGTTTAACAACCCTGACGCCAATGAGGCAGACACTCGTGGCCCTTCCAGTGAGCAGACAACGTTCAGGCGGTTCCGCCAGTCCAGGCGTCAAGGCCCCAAGCATCATGCCGCCTCGCAAGCACGGAGGCCAATATGCCCAGCAGAATGAGGTCCCGGATAAGAACGTGCAAGGGTGTTTCACGAATTCCCAGATTCCCGAAACAACCGCAGTCGTCGATGGGAATCTGCGCCACCAACACCACCACCATCAACACGCTGAAACCAACCAGCTGGATGCCGACCAACCACGCAGCCGGTGTCGTCAGAAAACCGATGCACAAGGCCGTGCCGGAGGCGAGCTCGAGCCACGGCAGCCCGGCAGCAATCGGGGACACCAGGAAATCCGGGATCACTTGGTACTGTTTCACTAGCGCCATCACCTCGCCGTGGGGCAAGATGAGTTTGCTGGTCCCCGAAAACACGAACAATCCGCCGACAAGCACCCGCGCTGCGACAGCCACCCACGGCGCGGCACTGACACGCTGCACAAACGCCTGAAGGCGCGATGGTTTACTGTGCTTCCCGTCGTGCACGATCCAGCTCCTGTCGGATGGTGCGAACGAAGTCGCCTTCTTGTTGCGCCCCAACGATGCGCTTGTCATTGATAAAGACGGTGGGGGTACTGCGCACGCCAAGGCTGCGGCCGTATGCCTTATCGGCGTTGATCAGTTTTTCCATGCGGCCGCTTTTCACGCAACTGGCGAGGGCGGCGGTATCGACCCCAATAGCCCCTGCGAATTCCTGCAGGCGCTGACGGGGATCGGACAGGCGGCGCCACTGTTCCTGGCGAGCGTATAGCATGCGGTGAAATTCCCAGAATTGTCCCTGCTCGCCCGCACAAAGAGCGGTTTGCGTGGCTACCTCGCTGGTAGCATTCAGGGTGAAGGGATACAACACCAGTTGCACATCGCCCTCAAACCGGGCAAGCATGCGCTCCATCGTCTCCTGGAGCGCCTTGCAGTGGGGTCACGTATAGTCGCTGAATTCCTTTATTACGACGGGGGCATTGGGCACACCCTTACTGTAATGGTTATCCAAGGCGCCCTGCAGACGAAGCGGCAGATTTCGCTGCTGCCAGGAGCGAATTGCCACGCCGGCAGCCAGGACAAGAATCAGAACGACACTGCCCAAAATAAGCCTCTGGCGCCGCTTGGCGGATAGATTGGCGTTGGATCGCCGGGGCTTCGACCCGCGCGCTGTCGGTTTCTTGGCCATCAATATCTCGCATTAGGATTGAGTCAATACATTTCCAAGCGTTGCGGGATGATACAACAGCGGGGATGGCTGCGCCACCGACGTGAGAATGACAGGGATGCCAATCATGGATAGACATCCCCAAAGGGATTTGCGAGAATCCCCCCGCCAGTTATCACCCATTTCTCAGCCTCTGAGGTGTGAATCATGGACGTCAGGCACGCGGCAAGTTGCAAGGCTTTTAATACTGAGAAAATGAATAAGGTCAATCTCTTTGAGACCGACCGTATGTTCTGCGATCTCTATTGTTTTGAACCCGGGCAGAAACAAAAGGTGCATGCTCACGCCGGCTCCGACAAGGTTTACTACGTTCTTGAGGGTTGGGGCACATTTCACATTGGCGGCGAAAGCAAGGAACTTCAGGCGAACAGCACGGTCATGGCGCCTTCAGGGGTCGAGCACGGGGTCACCAACACAAGCAACAAGCGCTTGGTGTTGCTGGTGTACATGGCGCCGAAGCCGAGTTAACAAGGAACCCACATGAACGGCGCCGGACAGGAACAACAGATCCAGACAGTTTGTCTACTGATTGTCAGTATGGTGGCAATTGCCATGGCGCTCTTCTGGCTACGCGGGGTCATGGTCCCGTTTGTTTTTGCCGTCCTCATCGCGTTTGGTTTGGTACCTCTCATCGATTTGCTGGTGCGTTACCTGCACATGCCGAGGTCTGTCGCACTTCTGGCCACGTTGCTGGCAAGCTTCGTCATGCTAGGTATGGTTGGCGGCCTTATTTCATCTTCCGTAGCGCAATTGGCGGCGCGGGGGGATATCTATCAAGAGCAACTCGGGCAATTATTGGACACCGGCATGGCAGCCCTGCCACTTGAAAGGTTCGGCGTGCAGGTTGAAAAGGCCGTTGAATCCTTGTCCGACATTTCCCTCACGACGGTCAGCAGCATGCTGCTGACGGTGACAAGGGAACTCCTGGGGTGGGTGTCGAGCGGTCTGCTGGTGATGATATTTGTCGCCTTCATGCTGGTCGGCAGCACAGGCATGGAGATGGCCCGGGCCGGATTCTGGGGGGAAGTGCAATCTCGCATCCAACGCTACATCATTGTTAAAGCGCTGGTATCTGCACTAACTGGCGTGCTTGTTGGGCTTAGCCTGGTCCTTCTTGGCGTCGACCTCGCACTGGTCTTCGGCGTTTTTGCCTTCCTGCTTAACTTTATCCCTAATCTGGGGTCGATAGTCGCCACGCTCCTGCCTCTGCCTGTGGTGCTGGTAAGCCCGGACCTCACCCCTACGGCGAGAGTATTGGCTATAATGGTGCCATTGGTGATTCAGTTCATCATTGGGAACATCGTGGATCCGAAACTTATGGGCAAGTCCCTCGACCTGCACCCTGTCACACTACTCCTCGCCTTGATCCTCTGGGGCACGCTTTGGGGCATCGTCGGGATGTTTTTGGCGACACCCATCACCGCAATTCTGAAAATTATTTTCGAACGGATGGAAGTCACAACGCCATTTGCGGAACTGTTGGCAGGACGGCTCAAATCCTACACGGATTCCGGTCGGGAAACGGTCTTGAAAGAGTGACGTAAGTGTCTTTAGGACTCGGTTCCCTGTCTTGCCTCCGCTATTCTCACCAGAATGATGCTCACCTCGTACAATGCGATCAGTGGCAGCAGCAGGGCGCTCATGGTGAAAGCGTCCGGAGTCGGGGTCAGAATAGCCGTGAGCACGGCGCTGGCCAGCATCGCGTACCGTCGGTTCTGTGTCAGGACTTCGCGCGAAAGCAGGCCCATCGTGTGCAGGATGACGACCACCAGCGGCAGTTCAAAAATGCATCCGCAAGTAGCAGACAAGCCTAGCGTCAGCCACAGATACCTGCTCACCGCAATGCCGGTGTCCAGGCTCTCCCCGCCAAAGCTGAGCAAGAAGCGTAGCGTAACGGGCAAGACAACAAAGTAACAAAAGCTCGCCCCCACCAGGAAAAGCCCTCCGGCAGCTACCGTACAACGTCGCGTCATAGCAGCCGACAGGCCCATGGCGCGCAACACGCGGCCGATGGTGTACAGGAAATACGGCGCCGACAGACAAAAACCCGTCGCCAAGGCGACGGTGATGTGGCCTAGGAATCCCTCCATAGGGGCGTACATGACCAATTTCATCCCCAGCGGTTGAGCTAGTAAGCCCAGCAGATATGAGGCAAATGGGTAGGCCAGCAAACTTGTGCCCAGGAACACGATGACAAGACGGAACAATACCGAACGCACCTGTTGCATACGGGTCAACAGGCCCGTGTTCAGGATATGGGGTTCCGCAGGCGTTACCATCGGAGGAGACCGTGCCTTTCACAATAATTGAGCAGGGGCCACATTAAGTCTGGGGGGGGGGGAGGGGGACGCAACGCCGGGGGCTCAAAACCAGTCCGATACGCAAGTTCTACTCGGATGCAGGCACAGCGCTTTCACCGTGATATTTCTTGAGTGTGTGCACACTGTACTTAAAGCCTTCTCGATAACAGCGTACGATCGCATCTTCGTTATGATCGCCTTGAAAACGATGGCAGTGACGATACTGTTTGTGGAACTCCTGATCCCCGGTTAGCTCCGCAGCCAGCAACGAGGCTCTGTCAAAACACGCGACCATCGTTTCAACTTCACCGGAAACCGAACAACCTTCGAACATGATCCAGCCAATGGAGAGCGCAAGGACGAGCTTTCCGCTGTTGATACAGCGACTCTCCCGCTGCACGTTTTGGCAGATGGATTGCAGAAAGCGTACTTTGTCGTCTTCGGCAAGGGATTCTTCGGCCAAGGAAGGGGAAACCAAAAAGACCACGAGGAGGGAAACAACAAACAACCGGATTAACGAACGACGCATGTGGCGACCTTGTCAGCTTTCCAAGAAGAACAAAGCGCTCCAAATGAATCCGGCGGCCGCCCCCGTAGGAGGAGAATGGCCGCCGGAACATCACGTCACTGCTTCAACGCCGACTTACGCCAAGCTGAAGCCGTGATTCTTCAGAGGCACGGAGCGGATACGCTTGCCCGTCGCGGCATAAAGCGCGTTGACGAGCGCCGGCGTAACCGTATGGAACACAGGCTCACCAATACCGGTCGGGGAATTGGTGTTTTTCACCGTGTGTACCTCGTACTCCGGCATCTGTGAAATGCGCAGCAGGCGGTAGTTATCAAAATTGCTCTCAACCAGCTTGGCATTCCTGACCGTGTGCTCGCTGTACATGGCCATGGTGAGACCCCAGACCAAGCCGCTCTGGCACTGCGCGTCTACCTGATCCGGGTTCACGACGATACCGCAGTCAAGAACACGGACAACCTTGTGGACCTTGATGCGACGACCGCCGCGCACCGAAATCTCGATCACGTCCGCGAACGGCGTGTCGAAACTGTTGTGGAAGGCCATACCCTGGTAGTGCCCCTTCGGGAGTTCCTTACCCCATCCCGCCTTCTCGGCGGCCATATCCACAACAGCCTGCATGCGTGGCTCCTTGTGGAGCAACTCACGGCGCAACTGATAGGGATCCTTGCCAACCGCTTCGGCAATCTCATCGATGAAACCCTCGATGAAGAAGCAGTTCATGGTGTTTCCGACACCGCGCAGGAAGACGATGGGTACCGGAAAGTCCTTCTGCACCCAGGAGACCTGCAGGTTGGCGAAGTCGTAGCCAATGTCCTTGCCGCCCTGAACAGCGTGGAAATCGACGCCGCTCTCGCGCTGGCCTTTCAGGAAGTCGGAATCGGCAAACAGATCTTTCAGCCTGGAAGAGCGGTAAGGAGACAGCCAGATACCAGGGCCGACGTTGCGGTGCCGCCAAGCAACGGGCTTGCCGTCCGCATCGATACCGGCGGTCATCCTGGCCAAGTAGGCCGGGCGGTGGAAGTTATTCTGCATATCTTCCTCGCGCGACCAGATGAGCTTGACCGGTTTCTTCAGCTTCATGGACGCCTCAACGGCCTGCTCGAGATAGTCCACCTCGACACGACGCCCGAAACCGCCGCCCAAGAAGGTGACGTGAATCTTGATCTTGTCCTGCGACAATCCGGTGAGCTTCTCGGCCATGATGTAGCCGCCACCCGGATCCTGTGTCGAAGCCCAGATTTCCAGGGAATCGCCGCGGTAATCGGCCAAGCAGTTCATCGGCTCCAGCGGCGAGTGGCTGAGGTACGGCACCTCGTAGGTGGCTTCCACGACCTTGTCGGCCGAGGCAATGGCAGCGTCGAAATCGCCGTCGACACGCCCCAAGGCACCTTTCTCCTCGGCGCCCTCGACAAAAGCCTGGTGAATCTGGTCACTATTGAGCCCAGCCCAACCATTTCCATCGAAGGTCGGGTTGGCCGCCTTCAGACCCTGCTCGGCTTGCCAGTACGTGTCGGCCGTTACGATCAAGCAAGGCACGTTGTTCTCGGGATAAACGGCCTGCCCAATTTCGAGCACGTCGTGTACACCGGGAACGGCCTTGGCCGCCGCCTCGTCGTAGCTGGCGATTTTGGCGCCAAACGGGGCGTGCCGGATGGCCGCCACGACCATGCCGGGCACCGAGACGTCCATGCCGTAAATCGCCTCACCCGTCACCTTCATCTTGCTGTCCAGACGCTGGGTCGCCGTACCGATCAGGCGGAACTCCTCCGGCGTCTTCAGGGTCGGCTCTTCCGGCGGCGTCTCTTTGGCCGCAGCCTCTGCGAGCTCACCAAACGTGGCCGACTGGTCGCTATCGGCATGCGTCACCACGCTATTGCGGGCGCTGCACTCGTCCGCACTGACACCCCACTTCTTAGCAGCGGCGTTGATCAACATGTGACGGGTCTGCGCCCCGGCCTTGCGCATCACGTCCCAGAAACCGGGCGTGGCAGTGCTACCGCCAGTAATCTGAAGCCCGGCCAGGGGATTGATGTACTCGGGACGGCCGGAACCGAACTCGAAGTTCACCGGCCAGGCACACTCCATTTCCTCGGCAAACATCATCAGGTTACCGTTGGTGGGGCCCTGACCCATTTCGCTCTGGCTGGCCCGTAGGGTAACCGTGTTGTCCGGGGCGACGTGCACCCAAGCATTCAGTTCAGGCAGGTCGCTGGCAGCCTCAGCGTAGCGCGAGGGCAAATGAAAGCCCACGACCAAGGCGCCGCCGACCGTCGCAACGGACTGAATGAAGGTTCTGCGTTTCATTTCCATGGCTTGACTCATCTCGCAGTACTCCTCTTAATTAAGCCTTGGCGGCCCGGTGGATGGCGGAGCGGATGCGCGTGTACGCGCCGCACCGGCACAATTGATCCTTCATCGCCAAGTCGATATCGCGATCCGTCGGCTCCGGATTGGTCGCCAACAAGGAGGCCGCTGCCATGATCTGTCCAGGAATACACCAGCCGCACTGCGACGTGTTATCGTCGATGAAGGCCTGCTGCACCGGATGGAGACCATTGGCACCAAGACCCTCGATCGTGACGATATCCGCGTTCAGAGACTTGCCGACAGCCCTGTCGCAGGACTTTACCGGCTCACCGTTCATATGGATCGTGCAAGCACCGCACTCTCCAATACCACAACCGTATTTGGTTCCCGTCAACCCCATGTGCTCTCTGAGAATCCACAAGAGAGGGGTGCCGGGATCCACATCTATCGTGCTGGTCTTCCCGTTTACCGTAAGTGTTATGTTCATAAACCTGACCTCTCCCTTTCTTGGCGCGCCGAGCGCGTTTGGCAAACCCCGCGCCGCCCTTGTCCCACTTCGGGTGAAACCCGACCGGCGTTGAGCGCCACTCCCAACGACGTCACATCATTAACTACGAGAGTTCCCCTCTCATTTAACCTTGCGGCTCAGTTTTTCAGTGACACCTCCGTATCGTGCATACCGTCGGCACGTTTGTCAAGGGGTTAATCTTTACCCTCGGACCACACGAGGGTTTTCCAAAATCCACGTCGCTGCAATTTAAAACATCTCGTTGTAGTGGACCCTTGCCCACTCAAGCATGGCCTCTCCCATCTCCTCGCTGCGTTCCATTTTCCGGTCGCGCCACGCAAACGCCGCACCCGTATGGGTCCAAAAGGCAACCACTCGTTCCATGGCCATAGGTGTGATGCCGGCTTGCGGGGGGAGGTATTTGAAACCAAGATAAATGGCTTCCATGGGGTCGGAGTTCACCATCGAGAAACAACTGGTGTAGGGCGTCTCCCACTTGACCTCTTGCCCTTTCATCCTTCCGGCAATAACCCTGGCGACGAATTTCGCCTCTTCTTGGGCAGTGCTGCCGCTCTTGGAGAAACCAGTCGGACGCGAATCCCCGATGACATATACGCGCTCATCACCGACCACGTTGCTGTGGAACTGGTCGATCCAAGCCTCTTTCTGCGGGCTGTACTTGTTCACCAAACCCAAGTTCTCGATCAGCTTGGCGCCCCGGATGCGCGGATAAATGGCGGCGTCGTCGAAAGTGTAGTCATCGAACTCACCCATGATGGTCTTCTTCTCGACATCCACGCCGACGATGCTTACGGAAGGATAATATTCCAAGTAGTCCTTATAGAGCTCGTGGAAGGCTGCTTCAAAGCCTTCCCGCTTGATCTTGATCGTTGGGTTATGGTCCAGAAGAAGCACCTTCCCCTTGATCTTGTTTTTCTTGAAGACTGAAGCAACCATGCAGGCGCGCTCATACGGGGCGGGCAAGCAACGGTAATTGCCGCTGGGCACCGTCAGCGCAAACAAACCGCCTTCGAAGTTGTCAATCTTGGCCTTCAAGGTCAAATGTTCAGAACCAGGCTTAAACGCCGCCGGATATCGCGACATCACAGCCTGCTGCTGATCAATGTCGTGTACGCCGATGGCATCATAGTCATAGTCAATGCCTGGAGCGAGAACAAGATAGTCGTAATCAATGTACCCTTTGTCCGTGTAAACGCGGCGTTTCTCCCGGTCTGCATCCATAACGGTCGCGTTGAAGAAGGTATAGTTGTTGTTCGTTGCCGCGTCGAGGAAGCTGTGGGTAATAAATCCTTGATCGACCAGCCCTGCCAACCACAAATTGCTAATTGGGCAAGAAATGAAGACGGAATGGGTCTCAACAAGCACGACATCCATTTCCGGGCTTTGCAATTTGAGGTGCTTGGCCATGGTGAGCCCACCCCAACCGCCACCCACAACCACCGCGCGCGGCCCTTTCGGTGCGGCCAATTCTGCTTTTTTATGAATAACGAACGCGGCCGGGCGCAGAGGCGGCCCCTTCTGGGTCCCATGATACGTCGTGTCTTGAGACGGGGTGCCATGATAGGACTCCGCTCCCTGGCTGATTTGTCCCGACCCGCCAAGCATGCCAGCCGCGGCCACACCAGCAACCGCACCCTTGGACCGCCGCAAGAAATCGCGTCGTGAAATGTTCTCTCTCATTCCCGCCTTCCTCTGTGAATCACTTTCCTGAATGGACATCACTCAGCAAAAAAACTGACGTTTCGTATAGTCCGACAGGCGCATCACAACGATCTCGCCGGCGCTTTCCTGCCAAGCCAGGGCTGGGCCAAATTCCCGCCTCAATTCCTTACGATAGGCTTTGAAATAAGCCTTGAAAACTTCCCCACCATAGGTGCCGACGGCATGGAGTTCGTCCGTCTCTTCGTCATAGTCGAGTTCGATTGCCGTCAAAGGCTGGGGAGCCGGGCCACCCACTACTTTTCCGCCTTGTGCCGGGTCGAAAACGCTCCCGTGCAGGCAACACGTGATCCGACCTGATGCTTCGCCGGATTTACCGCCCTTAGGACTGTAATTGATAAAGCTCTTCCTCGGGGAGGGGCGTGTCACCTGATGCGTGCAGATTGCCGCATAGGCAACAATAGACCGTTCAAGGCCAACTCCCCCTGGCCATCCGCATGGATTATCACAGGCCGATGCCAGACGCAAACGGTCATGCCCTGCACCAAGGTTTAACAGAAAGCACGGCGTACCCATGTAGGGATAGAAGAACAGGTAATTTTCATCCTCCTGTAACGCAGCCGCCTTGATTCCATTCCCTTGGGCGTCAACCAGTTTGACACGTTGATAACGCTTCGGTGTTGCCGCCTCGCTGCCACCGCCCATAAAAGGAGCGGTCCCCAAAGCGAAGATACCTGCAGCTAATCGAATAAAGCGTCGTCTCTGCATGCCATGCCACCCTCTACGAAGCGCATCCGCTACCCAATGGACACTATACGCGGATATCGACGGTTTCGGTGTATTCCTCTCCGCGCGTGTCTTTCCAAACCACCCGCAATGGGGCCGAATGGGTGACCTTCAGGGCAAACGTAAAATAGGGATTCTGGCTTAAGCCGGCGGAGGCATCCACGGAGATAATGCGCTGGTCGCCATAATAGACTTCAATTAGATTTATGAAATGCTGGGCAATATAGCCTTTATCCTCGTATTTGTGCCGGCCATTATGATTTGGATGAATGATACGAGTCTTGACCTCAATCACGTCATCCTTGCCGTATTCATGACGGGGCAAGCGAACCGCGCGTCTACCTATTTTTAACATAAGCGCTCACGAATCCTTCTTTGGTCGGTTACCGGTCCAATCATCCACAACCGCCGACAAGTACTTCGACCTCGACTTCTTGTACAAACAGGTCGCCGTCATTCATTTCCGCGATCGCTCGAACCCGAGAGTTATCGGCCAACCGAATGTTCAATTTCCACCGCAATTGCCCACCTCCGGGATGAAGGCTCGCCGAGAAAACCAACGGATCAGGATTCTGATCAGCGATCACATATAAATTCTGGACATGGTCTTCGTCTGTCATCGGGCTTTCCACGTCCAGTTGCATCGGTACCGTGCCCCCGTCCTCAGCATGGGGAGGCAGGGTCAACGTTACCCGCTCGTGCTTGGGCGTTCTACCGGCCAAGATTGGCGTCAGGCGTTCTTCCAAAGTGTAGACCGGGGGAGGGGCAGGGGTGATATCGAATTCGGACTCTCCCTGCGCACGGCGCCGGAAGATCAGCAGGGTGGAAAGGGCGGTCAGTTTGCCCAGTAAACCTCGTCGCGTTATAGCCTCACGCCAAATCATAGGACAATTCCCTTGACCCATAGTTCGGGATCACACCCAACGGCCCGTAACGCCCTGCATGATTACTCATGAGCCGTAACCGGGTCGGCGAATTGTTGCAAGTTGCCCCGCACTTCGGGTGCCGGTATCGGGGCTTCAAGAGCAATTTGAGGACGGTGGGCATCATGACACTCCGTACAGGTGCGGAGCACGCGGATTCCCCACCACATTCCGATGCGCAGGCCATGAACCCCGTACTCCCAATCCTTGTGAGCCTTGAAATGGCATTCACCGCAGTGCAGGTATCCGTGGTCCATATCAATACGTCTGCCATCCCTGGACGCCAGAAAATCCATCCCTTTGCCGTCGTGGCAAGCCGTGCACCAGAAACGATCATTGCCGTGATCGACAACCAAGTCAGCGTGCTTCTTCTTGAGTTCTCGAGGCGTGTAGTTGATTTCCATTTTCTTGTGGCAGTCAGAACAGGGAAACATGGGGATATCTTCCCACTTTCGCATGGGAACTTGAAATTTAGGCGCCCCATACATACGGACACCGAATCCTCGCTCCCCGACGATCACCCAAGCGCCCTTGTCCGCATCGTAAATTGTCTCGACCAACTCTTCCTCTACGCCGGTTGTATCCACGCTGTCCCAAACCTCGGCAGCTGAAGGGGTCACTTCGGACGGCTGGTCAGCAACGGCCGACGCGGGTTCCCTATCCTCGGCAAATGCCGGCAGCGATATCGAGCCCAAGTATCCAGTGATGAGATAAACTGCGCCACAAAGAACGAACAAAGCGGTCAGATACAACCAGGAAATGCGTCGGACATCCATAAGGCGCTTCGGGTCGTGGGATTATGATTGGCCCTGAGCAATTTATGCTCAAGGCATGCTGCCAAGGCGAGTTATCTGCAGGGCTCCCTAAAGTTCTGGCACTGTAATGGAACGCCCTTGCAATCGCAAGGCAAAAACGGCGGGAATCGTGCCCGTTATTCAATTCGGTCCCGGTACAATTGGTTGCGAAAAGACCAAGCTACACATAGCATTACGCTTCCTCTGTCATGTCTCATAGTTCTGAATACCAGCACCTGAAACTTTATCCAATACTCATAAGGTAACGTGATGCGGCGTTTGATTTACGGATCCGGTTCTATCGTCTCGGCCATAACCATTGGCGCTCTCTTGACGGCCTCAATGCCTTTGAAATCCGATCTCTCCAGGGCACCAACTGAGGCCTGGGCGACGGATTCCGCACAGAGGAAGGCGCCGGACAAGGAAGAAGTTTCGACACTGGCCCAACGCATCCCCGACAGTCTGGAGGGAGATGCCGAAGCCATCGCGCTCGGCAAGCGTACCTTCCATACCTACTGCTGGGGTTGTCACGGCCGCAATGGCACGGGCGCCCAATGTCCCGATTTCAGCGACAACGAGCAGATTCACGGTGACAGGTACGAGAACTTGGTCAAGGTCGTGACCAACGGCGTAAAGGGAACCCCCATGGGGCCGTGGGGTTACGCCCTGGGCAGGAAGAGACTCTTGCAGGTGGTCGCCTACGTGTTCAGTCTCAAGGGGACGCGAGAGGCGCGCCAGAAATGAGGTCTCGGGGTTTCAGGTTGAATACCTCACCCGACCAAGCACAATGGGCAGGGCGATTTTGGCCAAAACCGTGAACACCAGTAATCCGATAGATAAGACCCCAACGGAAATGAATATCTCGGCATCAGCCGGCATGTATTCGAAAACCTCGCCCATAGACGTGGGAATAAACCCAGGGATGACCAGGCCCATGGTCTTCTCAATCCAAATTTCAGTAATTGCCAGCAGGCACGCGATATTCAAAAGTATCCGCCGCTGACGCAACGCCCGCACCAGAACGAGGCAAACGGCAGCCACGCCTAGGCCGTGCGCAACCCAAATCCACGGCACGAGCCGGCCAAATCCCTTCAGCCCGAAGTAGAGGTAATTCGCAGATATGGCATGTTCGCCCTGTGTGTAAAAATGGGTAAACATTTCCACGCCGACGAGAAAGAGATTGAACAGCAACGCCGCCTGCATAATAGTTGCGAGCAAGTCAATCGCCGGTGCCGCCGCTCGTTGTTTTTCGAACCAACCCACCACCTGGAGCACCAGGATGATGACGGCCGGCCCCGAAACGAAAGCGGCTGCCAAGAACCGAGGCGCCAGAACGGCCGTATTCCAGAACGGCCGCGCCTCGTACCCGGACAGCAAAAATGCCTCGACCGTTACCATCCCTATGACAAATACGATGGCTGCGATACCCACCCAGCGCCGCATAATCGGGACACCCTGCCCGCGGTAATTTTTGAACAGCAGAGCCCCGGTCAGCCACAACGTGAACAGAAGATAGACGTTCAGCACCAAGGCGTCCCATGACAGCAGGGAGTAGGGGAAATTGTACCTGCCAATGAACGGAATCATGTGCCAGAGGCGGTCCGGCCTGCCGAGATCCACGAGGATGTACAGCGAGCTCATGATCACCGCCGACAGAGCCACCGCGACCCCCATTAACGCCGCCTGGCTGACGTCCTCGCGTTGATAGAGGATCGCAGCGATTACCAGCACGATCGACGCGGCGGCGATCCCCCCCATGAAGATGAAATTGGCGATGTAGAGCCCCCAATTGACTTGGTCACTCAGGTGCGTGACAACCATGCCCTCGACAAGTTGGCCGCCGTAGTACCTGGCACCCACACCGATGCCCGCCAGCAGCACCGCCAGCCAAAGCCAGTAATACCACCTGCCGCGAAGGGCCAGCTTGATACAGTCGAAGCAAAAGCTCCCGAATGCCCGCATACCTGATGACTCTTTACCGTTCGTGGATTGCCGTTGCGGTCGGATGGAGTGGCTCAATCAAAGTAATACCAGAACTTGGGATCGCAGCCCGCTTCCTCTTTCAGACGGAACACGCGCTTGTTGTCGAGGACGTATCGAATCTCACTGGCGGGATCAAGAAGATTGCCAAACACCCGCGCGCCGGTAGGGCAGGCCTCCACGCAGGCCGGATTGCGGCCATTGCGCGACCGCTGAATACAGTTGGTGCATTTCTCCACGACGCCACGTTCCCTGGGCCGGTTGCCCAGAAAATGGGTGTCGGTGTTGATCTCGTCCTTCGGAATGACGGGGTCGGCCCAGTTGAAACGCCGCGCCGAATACGGGCAGGCCGCCATGCAGGCGCGCGTCCCGATGCACCAGTCATAATCCGTCACGACGATCCCGTCCGGCTCCAGCCACGTTGCATCTACCGGGCACGCCTTCACGCAGGGTGGATTGTTGCACTGCACACACTGCATGGGCATGTAAATCTTGTCGGGCAGGGGAACCTTTTCAGTGTCGTAATAATGGTTGGATTCATGGAGGTCCAAGGAGCCTTTCTTCAACTCTACCACTCGAATGTATTGCACCTGCGGCGAGCGGCTCAGATTGTTCTCCTGCACGCACGCCTCCACGCATTCCCGCACGCCCGTGCAGCGCGATAAGTTGAGCGCAAACCCGAACACCACACCGGGCAGCGGCGGCGCGTCACCCACCTTGATGTCTACGTCATAGCGCCGCTTCGCCTTACGTTCGATTCGGCCGATCGCCTCCTGAATTTCTTCCTTGGTCATCTCCTGGTATTGTTTCTGAAAAAAGTCCCCGATGCTGTCCGAGAACGCGCTGCCCTCATCGGTTGCCGCCCGTGCACCACCGGCCAAACCGCCGCCAAGCAGCATGCCCAACGACCCCAGCCAGCCGCCTCGGCGCAACAGGCTGCGCCGAGATAAGAGCCGTTCCTTACGACGCGGTTTCGAGCGGGTTTTCCAAAAGCCAAGCCACTTCATGTTGCTCCCCCCTGAAAACAGGATGCCGATTGCCGCGCCCTAGTAGTCCTCATACAACCACTCGCTGTCCGGGCGAATCTCGTGCTTTTTGAGCGGCACGTGCTTGTGGGCTTCCTCAAGACCTTGCCAATAGGCATCATCCGCAAAATCCGGCTCCGGAAACGGGTTGTCTGGATCCGTATTGTGGCAATATGTGCAGGTCTCAAGCTCCCCGTACTTCATGCCCGCAGCGATGACCTCTTCGCGCGGCCAGTCGTCTTCCGAATAGCTGTCCTTCACGGGCTGGTAATCGCCGGCGGGCCCGTGGCACGTCTCGCACCCCACGCCGCCCAGTTTTCTCATCTTGCGCATCTTGCCGAGGACGTAGCCGCCTTTCTCCCAGCCGGTGACGTGGCACTTCACGCACTTCGGGTCCTCCGTATAGTCCTTCGCCGGGTCGAGCTTGGCCTTCTTCTTGGCCCCCACGTCAGTCCCCGGCTCTAAGGACTCCATGGCGTCGGCGTGCTTGGTCTTCTTCCACGAGACGTATTGTTCCTCGTGGCAATTATGACAGCGTTTGTTTTCCAGGTGCCCAAGATATTTGATCTGCTTCTCGTCAGCCGCCGCCGTCCGCACCTCGAACAGTGACATGACGGCCAAAACGCCAAAACAGGACAGCACAGCCATGAGAAGCGCAGGCCCGTATCGGTTGGAACGGTTCACGAACGTATCCTCAACCCCTAGTATGGGAATGCGTTGATGATTCATATGGTGAGTTCTCGCTTGGTACTTGCTTAAATGTCAACAGGTCCTGGCCCTGAAAATGGCGAGTGTTTACCCGCTGCCGGCAAAATAATAGAGATAGTTCGGACTTATGGATCAAACTCTTACAGGCAAGGGGTCACAGCAGGGCAAAACGATTGCGTTACTCTAGTAAATATTTCCACGCATGGCAAGCAAAATCAGGGAGAAACAGGTACAGGAGTTCTCCAGGCGGTGAATAAGCGAACTGCCCATCATTCCTCCAGAAAGGCCCGCACCCGGTCGGTCATCGGCTTTTTGTCGTACAGCGTGTTCAGCAGGAACGCGTTACGCACCTGATCGCCCTGGAAGAAGCGCTCATACAGCACCTGACGGGACGCGAACGCGCTGCAGCAGGTATCCCATGCCAAGCGGAACAGGCGGATCCGGTCTTCCGCCGAGGACGTATCCGTCTCAAGATAACGATGGATCTCCGGGGCCAGTGGTCCGTTGAGGTCGGCCTCGGTCGGCAGCGCCATAAGGCTGCTTGAGCCCAAGAGGTGCAGTATTTCCGCCATTCTCGGATACATGCGCATGAACAGTTGGCGGGCCACCATGAGGGGCGTTTCGGCCGGGGACATGACGCCCCATGCGTCGATCTCCGCGTCCACCTCGGCGGTGCGCAGGCACGCCTTGGTTACCTCCAGATTTTCGATGATCTCGGCCAACATCTGATGCACCTGTGGCAACTGGCCGGAACCGAGCGTCTGCACCATCAGGTTGGCCAATCCCAGGATGAACTCGCACTTGACCACATTCTTGGTGACCACCTGATGCCCCGAGTGAACGTACTGGCCGGTTCGTATGGACATGTTGTTGCACAACTCCACGTCGCCCAGCAGGAACACGCGCTCCCAGGGAACCAGGACGTTATCGAAAAAGGCGATGGCGTCCATCTCCTCGAAACGGGAACCCAAGGGATGATCAAACCGCGACCGCTGCAGATCGAAGCTCTCCCGGCAGAGGAATTTCAGACCGGGTGCGTTGCAGGGCAAGGCGAATGCGAAAGAAGTTCGTGCCGCCGCGTCACCGGGCAGGCGATGGGAACGAGCCGGATAAACCGCGATCTCGTCCGCAAGGGGCAAGGTGGCCAGTACGCGGGCGCCATTGACGACGATGCCCGCGTCCGTTTCCTTCACGACCGCCAGGGCAACGTCGGTCGTATCGTCCAGACCACTGCCGGAGGGCAGGCGGCTGCGCTGCAAATTGATCAGGGTGTGCGTGAGCACGAGGTCGTTCTCACGGACGTATTCGTAATAGGCCCGGACGTTGTGTTGGAACTCTGGGCGATTGCGGGCAAAGTATTCCTCCGCTGCCGCCATGGCCATGAAGCTCACGTTCAGGAAATCCGGCGTACGGCCCATCATGCCGCAACTGACGCGCGCCCAGTGCGTCATCATCGCGTTGCGCCGCTCGAGGTCCTGCCGGCTGCGGGGGGTAATGAACGACAGGCCGACCCGATCGCCCGAGGATGGCGACACGTAGGTCATCACGTCCTGTAAATCCGGTTCGTGCTGCATGTCGTACAGCCGGGCCAGGGTACGCACCCCGTTGCTCAGGCCCGGATGGGTCGTCGGATCCTTCACCCGCTCGCCTTGCAAGTAGAGTTCCGGCGGGTTTTCTCTTAGCCTCGTGATGTATTTGTCACCTGTTCTTGCTGGCATGGTCGGCCCTCCCGTTTATGTCCTCGGCTTGCAGACAAGTCGCAGTTGAATAACTCCTAATATACTACCTGCCGAAGCGGTCATGTGGACTTGGACGCATCCCCTTCAGCAGGCCCCTCCTGGATTACCCTTCGCTAACCCTGCTATGATGGCGGCCTGCCTTCGGTGCGACCGCAGCGACCCCGTGGAGACATCAACATGGACTTTGAAGTGACGTATACGCCCGAGCAGGAGACGTTCCGTGCCGAGGTGCGTGGTTGGCTGAGCGAGAATATCCCGGCGGACTTGACGCAGCCGGTCGACCCGGCGGACCTCACCCTGGAGCAATATCACAAACTGCGCGAGCTTGGCCGCCGTCTAGGCGCCAAGGGCTGGCTGTATCCAACCTATCCGAAGGCATACGGCGGCGGCGACCTGGCGGTCGATTTCGTCATCATTCTGGAAGAGGAACTGGACCGTTACGGCCTGCACCTACCGCCCTATTACGACTCCGGCGGCCGTCTGGGGGGCGCCAGCATTTTCGTGTGGGGCACGGAGGCGCAAAAGCAGCACTTTCTACCGCCCATCTTTCGCGGCGAGTGGCGCACTTGGCAATTGCTCAGCGAACCAAACGCCGGCTCCGACCTGGCGGGCGTGCAGACGCGGGCCGTGCGCGATGGCGATTCGTATGTGGTCAACGGCCAGAAGACTTACATCGGCAGCCTTTACGGCTGCGAGATGATGTGGACAATCGTGGTCACGGACCCCGAGGCGCCGCGGCATCACAATCTGGGATGGTTGATGATCCCCTACGACTTGCCCGGCATCGATGTACGCCCCATGGAATTGCTCACCGCCGGCGGCGAGGGCGGCGCTTCCCCCGGACTCAAACACACCATATTTTTCGACAACCTGCGGGTGCCGGCCTTCAATCTGGTGGGCGGCGAGAACAACGGCTGGCAAGTGGCCACGACGCATCTGGAACTGGAGCACGGCGGCGGTGGCATCGTTCGCCGCAACCGGATTGTGGATCAGTTCCTTGAGTATTGCACCACGACCAAGCACAACGGCGTCACCCTCAGCCACGATCCGAATGTACGTGAAGACATGGTCGACATTTACATCAGAAGCGAGATCAACCGCCTCTTCGGCCTGCGCACCTATTGGCTCAGCCACGCCCACCAGCCCAGGTCCTATGAAGGCCCGCAGGGTTCCTACTACCGCAAGGTCACCGCACTGGAGATGGCCGAAACGATGCTGCGCGCCCTTGGCCCTTATGCGATGACGAACGATCCACAGTGGGGTCCGCTGCAGGGTTTGCTGGAGCACTATCAGCGCGCCGCCGTGGTCGGCCTGCATCCTGGGGGCACGACGGATATCCAGAAAGTGGTCATGTCGCGGCGCATCGGCATCGGTCGCACCGCGCAGGAGCAGGCAGGCCGGTTGCGCTGAGCGGCCCGAAACATGGGGCTAAAGATAAGGAACAAATCGGCATGGACCTGGGATTGACGGAAGCCCAAGAGATACTCAAGACGGCAGCAGCCGATTTCGTGCGGCAGGAATATGACAAAGATACGCTGATTGCCTTGGAAAACACCCCCACGGGCATCACCCTCGAACTTTTCCGCCAAGCGGCCGACCTTGGCTGGCTGGGCATCTTGATCCCCGAATCCTACGGCGGCACTGACCGTTCCCTCACCGATACCGCCGTTCTATTCGAGGAATTGGGACGCGGCCCCGTTCTGGGTCCCCATTTTTCGTCAAGCGTCCTTGGCACCCTTGTCGTCCTGCTGGGCGGCACGGAAGCCCAAAAACAGGAACTGCTGACGGGCGTCGCGCAAGGAACGACGGTGCTAAGCGTTGCCGTTACCGAACCCCAGTACGGCTGGCTTCCTGACACGGTGCACATGCCGGCCAGCCGGCAGGGGGACCATTACATCCTCAACGGCGCCAAACTCTTCGTGCACGACGCCCAGGCCGCAACGCACCTGCTATGCGCCGCCCGCACGGCGCTGCCCGGCAGCGACCCAGGGAGCGGCATCACCTTTTTCGTGGTCGAAGCCAACAGCCCCGGCATAGAGATTCGGACGCTCCCAGGATGGATGTCGCAGATGGACGAGATCCGTTTCGACAACGCGCGAGTGCCGGCCGCAAACGTTCTGGGCGATACGCCAGGAAATGGGTGGGATATCCTGGAAGCCGCGTCGATGGGGGCGATCCCCATCCTGTGCGCCTATCAGGTGGGCTCCTGTCAAGCCGTTGTGGATATGTCCGTGGCATACAGTCGCACCCGACACCAATTTTCGCAGCCCATCGGCCGGTTTCAGCGCGTCCAGGACCATATCATCGGCGCCGTCAACCACCTGGATGCCGCCCGTTGGACGACCTACGAGGCGCTTTGGAAACTCGATTCCGGGCGCGACGCGCGGTCCAGTGTTCATCTGGCCAAGGCGGTAACGAGCGAGGCATCTCTCAAGGTCTGCGCCGGCGGGCACGAGGTTCACGCCGGCGTGGGCGTGATGCGCGAGTACGGCCTGACCCTGCACACGCAGCGCTCACGCACCCTGTATCACTTTCTCGGGGACGCACGCTACCATCGTCGCCGTCTCGCCGATGCACTCGGATGGTAATCCAGGAGCTACGAACCGATGACGGGACAGGGCAGGGCGGCGACCACTCTGGTAGGTATGATCTTGTGGGTCGGGCTGGTCAGCCAAGCCGGCGCCACCGCATCGCAGCCCAGCGGTGAGGTGGTCGTCATGGCGGCCGCTTCCCTGACGGCTGCCTTCACGGACATGGCCCGCGGCATTCGGAACGTCCATCCCCGGTTGCGTATCGTGTACAACTTTGCGGGCTCGCAGGCCTTGCGCACCCAACTCGAACAGGGTGCAGCGGCGGATGTTTTCGCCTCCGCGAACGACGTACAGATGCAGCGCGCCCTGGACAGTGGACTGATAGACGGACCGCCGCAGGTTTTCGTTCGCAACACCTTGCTGATCGTTGTGCCCCGCGATAACCCAGGCGAAGCAGTTTCCTTTGAAGACCTTGTGAAGCCGGGCCTGAAATTGACCCTCGCCGGACCGCAGGTGCCCGTCGGGCGCTACAGCCGGGAGGCATTGCAAGCCGCACAGGCGGACTACGGACCCGACTTTGTGGCGCGGGTGCTGCGTAATCTGGTCTCGGAAGAAGCGAGTGTCAAACAGGTGCTGGTCAAAGTTCAGCTTGGCGAGACGGACGCTGGCATTGTGTACGCCTCCGACGTTTCGGAAAAAGTCCTGCTGGACGTCAGCACGATACCCATCCCGGACGCATACAATCGCCTCGCCAGTTATCCGATCGCGGCAACACAGACAGCGCGCAATCCCTCCGGAGCGGCGGCCTTCATCCGTTTCGTGCTTTCGCCGGCAGGACAGGCCATTCTGCAAGCTCACGGTTTCGTCCCAGTCAGCGAATAAGTTTTTCTCATGCCAAATCATGGGCGTCGACATTCCCGTTCCTGGCCGCTTGCCGGGCGAACTATTTTTTGGCGGCTGCCCGCCTTTCTCGCGGTCACGTTCCTGATCCTTCCCCTACTGGCGATTTTTCTCAAGGTCTTGCCGCAGAGTCATCTGTGGCATACCTTGCAAGAGCCATTCGTCACCCAAGCCTTGCGGACCAGCTTGATCACGTCCCTGAGCAGTCTGGTGCTTACGGTCGTCTTCGGCACTCCACTGGCCTACGCTCTGGCGCGGCACCGCGTTCCCGGAACCACGCTGTTCGACACCCTGCTGGACCTGCCGATGGTGCTGCCACCCACCGTGGCCGGGGTGGCCCTGCTGATGACGTTCGGACGCCGTGGGCTCCTGGGACCGTGGCTGGACGCGCTGGGCGTCCAGGTTGTATTCACGATGGCAGCGGTCGTCCTGGCGCAAAGCTTCGTCAGCATGCCGCTGTATGTCCGCGCCGCGCAGGCGGGGTTTCGCGGCGTTGATCCGGAACTGGAACGCGTTGCCTACACCCTCGGATACTCGACCACCCGAACGTTCCTTCACGTCACCGTGCCCCTGGCGTTCCCGGCCTTGCTGAGCGGCGCCGTCATGGCTTGGGCACGCGCCTTGGGCGAGTTCGGCGCCACGATCATGTTTGCCGGCAATCTCACCGGTCGCACCCAGACCATGCCACTAGCCATCTACATTGCCATGGAGTCAGATCTGACTACTGCCTTGGTACTCGCCACGTTACTGATCATCGTGCCGTTCGGTTGCCTTTTCGCCACCCGCTTCTTTGCCCGCCGGAGGAGTTACGGAACCTATGTTTGAGGTGGCCCTGCGCAAAAGGCTCGGGGACTTTCAACTCGATGCGGCGTTCGCGGCGCCGGGTGGGCTGATCACGCTGTTCGGCCCCTCAGGATCGGGCAAGAGCCTGACGCTCCAAACCATTGCCGGGACGATTGAGCCCGACGCGGGACGCATCTCGCTCGACGGCCAAGCCATCTTCGACAGCTCCAGCGGTCTCAATCTCCCTGCCCAAAAACGCCGTATCGGATACGTGCCGCAGCACTACGCCCTGTTTCCCCATCTGAGCGTCGCCGACAACATTGGCTTCGGGCTGGCTCGCCTGCCGCGTGAAACGCGTCGGCAGCGGGTTGCGGAATTGCTCCGTAATTTCGACCTGGAAGCGTTAGCCGAGCGCCGGCCGCGGCAGCTCTCCGGCGGTCAGCAGCAACGGGTGGCGCTCGCGCGTGCCCTGGCCGCGCAGCCTGCTTTGCTGCTGCTGGACGAGCCGTTCGCAGCCCTCGATGCCGCCCTGCGCGGTGCCTTGCGCCAGGAACTGGCCGACGTGCAAAAGCGGTGGGACCTCTCCATGCTGATCGTGACGCATGACCTGTCCGATGTCTTTGCGCTGGGACAGCGGGTCATCGTGTACGACAACGGCAAGGTGATTCAGCAGGGCGCGCGGGACGAGGTGTTCTTTCGCCCGACGAGCCGGCGGGCGGCAGAGTTTGTGCAGACGGGCAACATCCTGTCGGCAGTGGTGCAGCGCGTTGATGGGGAAACTTTGTGGTTGGAATGGCGCGGTCATCTGCTGGCGGCGGACGCCCAACCCTTGGCAGCAGGGGCACCCGTGTATGTCTGTATCCGACCGACACAGATTCTGATCGTACGCCCGGACCGTTTCGCCGCCCGCGAGCGCCAGAATGTCCTGAACGGGTCCATCGTGCATACCAACATGCAGGCAGAGACCTACACGCTCCACCTAAGGCTGGACAACAGTGAGGCGGCATACGATCTGGAAATCGTGCTGCCAGGTTATGTCTATCACCGGCTGGCGCTGCAGACGACGCCAAAGCTGGTTGTCGAGCTCAATCGGCAGCATTTGCACGTCATCCCGCGGCAAGCGTGAGGTCACTATCTCCCGCAACAGGCGGATGAGCCTTCAACTCCAGCAGAAAATCCTGCACCAGGTTTTCCAGGTCATACCTCGGCTTCCAGCCCCATTCCTGCCGCGCCTTATGGTCGTCAAGCGGCCGCAGAGACGCCTGAATCAGGCGTTGCAATTCCACGTTCGGCTGAAATTCAATCCGAGCCCCCGAGATTTTGGACCGTACAGCGTCCGCCAACTCGCCCGCGCTCGGCGTTGGCGTCACGCCAGTGACGAGGTAGTTGACCGTGGCGATGGCCTGCCGTGGCGCCTGCGCCAATTTCACGGTGGCCAGCGCCGCGTCCTTGATGTACATGACCGGAACCCTGGTTTCGGGCTCGACCCAGATGGTGTAGGGACGGCCTTGAGCGCACGATTCGATGACCCATGAGGTGTATTGCACCGCGCCCGGGGTACGTACACCGGGGCCAATGATGGAAGGGTAGCGTATGCCGCGAAAATCAAGCCCATGCTTGCGCCGGTAAAACAGCCCCATGTGTTCGCCAAATACCTTGGTCATGCCATAGAAAAGCTGCGGACGCTGGATCGTCGCGTCACCAATGATGTCGCCCTGGATGTCAGAGCCGTAAGTGCCCACGCTGCTGGCAAACACCACCTGCGGCACATCAAACATCCGCGCCGCCTCCAACACGTGAAAGGTGCCCATCGCATTGGTCTGCATGGCGCTGGCCGGGTCGGCCTCGGAAGGCACGGACAGGGTAGCACCCAGATGATAGATGATTTGCGGCCGCGCCTTCTTGACGGCCTCCAGCACGTGACTGAAATTCCCCAGGTCGCCCCGTATCACCTCCACCTCGTCCGCCACGTCGCCGAGCCGTTTCAGGGAAGGATTGCGGCTCATCACCAGCGGGCGCTTCTCGCCCCGCGAAAGCAGAAGTCGTACCACCTCCAGGCCGATAAATCCGGCGCCTCCCGTAATCAACGTTGTCATTTGCGCCTCCCGCGAGTGGGTTCCCCGGCAAGCGTCGTCAGTTCCCCCATGATGATTGCGTCGCCCGCTTGCTGATAGCTTCGGAAAAGTTCACGTATCCGTGCGCGCCGGTCCCTTGACGTTCTTGCATCCTGGAGCCATGCAGCTTCGGTTAACTTGGAAATGTGAGCCGTCTTCGCCGACAAATTCTTGGCAGCGCTCGTCCGGTAGTAATTCAAGCGCACGGTTCGCGTCTCCACATAGCAGTAGGGAACAGGAAGTAGACTTGAGAGGTAACCCGTCGAAACCGTTTACTCTGATCTGTCGATGCAACGGGAGGCAATGGTAACATATCGACCCTTATTCGGAAGGAGGTCCCGTGCGCCCATTAACCATGCTGCTGGCTGTGCTCCGTGTCGGATGACCAGCGGGCATCTGACTACCGGCGCTCCCCACGTCTCCTATTGAACGCGCAGCCCGCTCAACATAGAATGGCGCCCTGACAAATCAAGCCGAGCCGCATACCTGTTGAAAACAGCCACTATCGAAAGGACTGACATGGCGACCAATGACCACTGGCTTTCGCTCGTGCAGGAAGACACGATTGAGCCAGATCTGCCGATATGCGACCCGCACCATCACCTGTGGGATCACCGTTACGAGCGGGTCGAGCCGCGCTACCTGTTGGACGATGTTCTGGCCGACATCAACAGCGGCCACAACGTCGTCTCGACGGTATTCGTGCAGTGCAGCGCCATGCACAAGGCCGACGGCCCGGAAGCCATGCGGCCGGTCGGCGAAACGGAATTCGTCAACGGCATCGCCGCCATGAGCGCCTCCGGGGCGTATGGCCCCAGCCGGGTGGCCGCCGGCATCGTGGGTACGGTGGACCTCACGCTGGGCGACGGCGCGGCACCCGTTCTGGAAGCCCACATCCAGGCCGGCGGCGGACGCTTTCGCGGCATTCGCCACAGCGCCGCGTGGGACGCGGCAGGCCCGCTCATCTCCAATCGCCCGATGCCGCCGGCACATTTGTACCTCGACGCCAAGTTCCGCTCCGGGTTCGCCCACTTGGCCCGTCACAACATGACCTTCGAGGGGTGGTGCTACCACCACCAGATCACCGAGCTCACCGACCTCGCCCGCGCCTTTCCCGATACCACGATTATTCTCGATCATTTCGGCGGCCCGCTCGGCGTCGGCCCTTATGCAGGCAAGCGCGAGGAAATCATGACTCAGTGGCGCCAGGACATCAGCGAGCTGGCGACATGCGACAACGTGGTGGCCAAGCTCGGCGGCATCAACATGGAAGTCAATGGCTTCGGCTGGCACGAGCGCGAGCGGCCACCCACCTCGCAGGAGTTGATGGAGGCTACACGTCCGTATTACGAACACACCCTCCAACAGTTCGGCACCACCCGCTGCATGTTCGAATCCAACTATCCGGTCGACAAGGTAAGTTGCAGCTACAACGTGCTGTGGAATTCCTTCAAGCGCCTCACGACGAATTATTCCGCCGACGAAAAGGCGCGGCTTTTCCACGACACCGCGGCTCGGGTCTACCGGCTCTGACGCTCCGTCGGCTTGGCTGAATCCGCAAACAGGCCCGACGACTACCGTCATGGTCAATGGGCATCCTTTGGATGGAGGGGGCAGGGTGGCCCGCATCGTGCTCGAAAATCTCGTCAAGACGTTCGGAGCCGGGGTTACGGCGGTCGCCGGGGTCAGTCTGGACATTCAGGACGGCGAGTTCATGATTTTCGTCGGCCCTTCCGGCTGCGGCAAAACGACCACCCTGAACATGATCTGCGGTCTTGAACAGCCGACCAGCGGCCAGGTGATTATCGGCGACCGTGTCGTTAATGATCTGGAACCGGGCGAGCGCCACCTTGGCATGGTGTTTCAGAATCTCGCGTTGTTTCCCCACATGACCGTGTTCGAGAACATCGCCTTCGGCCTGCGGGTACGGAAAGTCCCCACGGCTGACCTGAACGAACGCGTCAGCCGCATCGCCGAAACCTTTCAGATCACCCACCTGCTTGCCAAGAAACCGGCCCAGTGCTCCGGCGGCGAGGCGCAGCGCGTCGCCTTGGCCCGCACCACTATCAGCAGCCCGGACGTGCTCCTGCTAGACGAGCCGCTATCCAGTCTCGACGCCAAGCTGCGGGTTGAAATGCGCACCGAGCTCAAACGCCTGCACGAGCAATTGCGCTCCACCTTCGTCTACGTCACCCACGATCAGGCCGAGGCGATGACCATGGCCGACCGCATTGCCGTCATGCAGGGCGGCCGCATTCAGCAGCTCGGCACACCGCTGGAGATCTATCGCCGGCCGGCCAACCTGTTTGTGGCCGGCTTTTTCGGCATGCCGACCATGAATCTCATCTCGGGCCGCATCTGCGATTCCGACTCGCCACGATTTCAATCAGAAAACCTGGATCTCAAATTGCCAGCCAAGGCCGTACCCCGCACTGGCACGGACCGCGACGTCTGCATCGGCGTCCGCTCCGAGCACGTCTTGCTGGGTGCTCAAGGCGCTGCCGGCCGCGTTCAACTGACCGAACCGCTAGGCGATGAAACGCTGGTTTTCTTCGATTACGGCGGCCCCTCCCAACTGGTGGCCAAATATAGGGGGGATCGTACCTTCAACGTGGGGGAGGCAATCGTCTTTGACTTTGATCCTAAAGGCGTGCTCGTGTTCGACGCGGAGGACGAAACACGCCTGGCATGAAACCGACAGCATCCCAAAGGAGGTGACACTATGAAACAGGTCAGGCTGCTGGCGCCAATCGCGCTCTGCCTCGCTCTTGCATGCACACCGGCGCAGGCTCAGACCCTGCCCGGCGACACCGTGGAAGAACGCGCCATCAACGGCGCCAGGGCGTACGTCGAGGACCATCAATTGCAAAACCCGTCGCTCACGATCCTGCTCATCTCCCTGTTTCGCAACGCCATGCCGGCCTACGCTCAGCAGTGGGAGGAACTGACCGGCATCAAGGTGAACTTCATCGAGTACGGCTACACCGACATTCCCTCCAAGATCATGGCGGAGGCGATCGCCAAGACGGGGCAGTACGACGTCTTCAACCATTTTCCCTACGTCGTGCCCGATGCCGCCGGCGCCGGCGTGCTGATGCCGCTTGACGACTACACGGAGCGCGGCCGACCGGACTTTTCCGGCATCGAGCCGGCCCTGCGCGCCCAGCAGCGCTACAACGGTAAACAGTATTTTTTCCTTCTGGACGGCGATCACATTATCTTAGTACTGCGCAAGGACATCCTGGACCTGCCGGGCGCCAAGGAAGAATTCCAGGCTCAGCACGGCTGGGAACCCGGCTGCCCAGAGACCATGGCGCAGTGGGAGCAGTTGGCGTCGTTTTTCCATACCAAGAAAGGCGACACGCGGTGGGGCAAGACGTTCGACCAAGACTTGTACGGCGCCATGGGCTACCGCGCGATCAACTTCTCCTATCGTCACTTTCCGGCCTACTTCGGAGGCCTGCTGTTCGACCAAGATATGAATCCCTTGGTCAACACGCCGCACGGCGTTGAGGCGATCCGCGCCTTCAGCTCGATCGTGCAGTACATGCCACCGGATATCCAGGGTTGGGGGACGCCGCAGATATATCCCTTTTGGGCGAGCGGGCAAGCTTTCTCGGTGATGTCCTTCCCCTCCATCGTGGGGTATGGCAACAAGAACCCGCAGACGCAGATCGTCGGCCAACAACTCAGTTGCATCGTCCCCGGGGTGATGCGGGACGGCCAGTTGGTGCGCCGCTCGCCGCAGGCCGCCGGCACCGGCTACATGGTGAATCGCCACGGCAAGCACCCGGAATTGGCTTACTACTTCCTGCAATGGTTCACGGGACCTCAGCAGGGCGATGTCGCCATCGCCGACCCGCAGGGCTTTTGGGACCCAATGCGCCGCTCGAATCTGGACAACCCGGCGATTGTCGAAAAATTCGGCAGCCAGTTCATCGAGACAACGATGGCGAACACCAAATACGCCATCTCGCTGCTGATGCTGGAGGGCAATTACGAGTACTTCAACGTCCTGGACAAGAATCTGGCGCAGGTGATGCAAGGGAATCTGACGCCGGAGCAGGCCGCCGCGCGCATTGAACGCGGCTGGAATTCCGTCACGGACGACGTGGGACGCGACTACCAGATCGAATCCTGGCGCAACGGCGTCGCCAGCGGCGCCTATCTCGACACCTTCCAGTAGAAATGGATGAGACCCATGGTGGCGGAAACGGAAACAGCCCCCAGACGGCCGGCCGGGTTGACGGCGTGGCTGGCACAGGAGCGCGTCTTCCGGCTCGTGCCGTTCGTCATGGTGGAGGGCATGTTTCTGCTCCTGCTGGCCCTGCCGTTCGTTCTGACGATCTACATCAGCCTGCTCAGATGGCGCGCCAACCGGCCTTTCGAGCAAGCTTACGTCCAGGGCTTCGTAAACTACGCCAGAGTCATCGGCGAGCCGGAGTTCTGGTGGTCGCTCGGTAGAACATTTTACTTCGCCGGGGCGGCGGTGACCCTTGAACTGGTGCTGGGATTCTCGCTGGCCATGCTCGTGCACCAGGCGTTTCGCGGGCGGCGGCTGTACATCACCATCTTTCTCATCCCCATGATGGTCGTGCCGGTGGTGGTGGGCTACAACTTCTCGATGATCTACGTCGATTCCGGGCCGCTGAACCAGATTCTCGCGCCGATTCTGACCCCGTTCGGCGTAACGGCCCGCATTCGTTGGCTGTCCCACCCGATCGCCGCTCAATGGGCAATTATCCTGGCCGACGTCTGGCAATGGACGTCGCTGACGTTTCTCATTTTCCTGTCGGGATTCGCCGCCTTGCCGCCGGAGTTGATCAACGCGGCCCGCGTCATGGGCGCAAGCCGCTGGCAGATTTTTCGCCGCATTCAGCTACCGCTGCTGAAGCCCGCTATCATCATCGCGGTCGTCATCCGCACCATGGAAGCCCTGAAGTTGTTCGACCAGGCCGTACTGCTCACCTTCGGCGGGCCCGGCGACAGCACGCAGACCATCGCCTTCTTCCTGTGGCGTCAGGTGTGGCAGTTCAACAAGTATGGCTTCGGCGCCGCCGCTTCGGTTCTGTTGTTGCTGCTGTTCTCCAGTCTGATATACGGCGGCATTTACCTGCTGGTGCGCGAGCGGGCCCTGTTGCAGCAGCCTGAGGGGAGGGGATAATGGCAGCAACCAGCCCCCCTCACGCGTCAACCGCTGCGGTGAGGCGCCGGCGGCTCTTTCCTTATTTTCGGCACGCGGTCCTGATCGCTTGGTCGCTGATCGTTCTGTTTCCCATTTTCTGGATGGTTTCGACCTCGTTCAAGGGATCGGGCGAGTGGATCGCTTGGCCGCCGCACTGGCTGCCGCACCAACCCACCCTGTACAACTACCAGCAGATTCTGGCCGTCGGCCCATTGGCGACCGCACCCAGTCGGGAGGCCACCGAACAGGTCTACAACATCTGGAAGGCGGTCGGCGACTCGGTGGCCATCGCCACGCTCAGCTCGCTGGTGGCGCTGCTCATGGGCACCTTCCTGGCCTACTCGATTTCCCGCTTCAACGTGGGCGGCAAGAACTTTCGCTACCTCGTCCTCACTATCCGCATGGTGCCGCCTATCGTCATCGCCATTCCCATCCTGATGTACTATGCGGTGCTGATGCCTTACACCACCGACCTGCTGCTGGGCGTGCGGATCAGCCTGTTCGATACCTACGTCGGGCTCGGCCTGCTGTACGTGGCGACCACTCTGCCGTTCGTGATCTGGATGATGCTCAGCTTCATCGATGAGGTGCCCTACACCCTGGAGCACGCCGCCCGCATCATGGGAGCCGGCCGCCTCTACACCCTGCGGCGCGTTGTTCTTCCCTTGGTGGCCTCGGGCATGATGGTGACGTTTCTCTTCATCTTCATCCTCAACTGGAGCGAATTCCTGCTATCGCTGACCCTCACGCAGCCGCAGGTATCGACGCTGCCTGTCCTGCTAAACAAGTTCCAGAGTGCCGTGGAAGGCCGCTTGTACGGACCGCAGGCCGCTATCGGCACGGTCATCACCCTGCCCGTGGTCGTGCTTGGCATTCTCATCCAGAAGCATCTGATTACCGGATTCAGTTTCGGAATGTTGCGGAAGTAGGCCGCATCAGCCTATTGCGGGACTTATTTGCGCCGGATGGCTGTTTACGGAAAAAGGCCGATTGTTAAATCGGTTTAGGCAAGGATTGTTAAACCATTTTAGAAAGGATAGGCATTATGACAACAAAACGCATACACAGTTTAGTAACCGCTCTTGCGCTGAGCGTCGCCTTACTGGCCGGGCTAGCGACTCACGTCACCGCGGCAGAGGCCGGGCACGCCAAGGCCACGTTTGCAGGCGGCTGCTTCTGGTGCGTGGAAGAAGCGTTCGAGAAGGTGCCAGGCGTGATATCGGCCACCTCGGGTTACACGGACGGGGACGTCGGCAACCCGACGTACAGGCAGGTCACCAGCGGTCGCACGGGGCATGCGGAAGCCGTCGAGGTGATTTACGATCCGGCCCAGATTTCATACGAACAGCTACTCGACGTCTTCTGGCGCAACGTCGATCCCACCGTCGTCGACCGGCAATTCTGCGATTTCGGCAATCAGTATCGCACCGCCATCTTCGTGCACGACGACGAGCAGCTGCGACTCGCCGAAGCCTCCAAAAAGGCCCTCCAGGAATCCAAGCCGTTCAAGGATCCCATCGTAACGCCGATCGTCGCAGCCTCAATGTTCTACCCCGCCGAGGATTACCATCAGGACTACTACAAACACAACCCGCTGCGCTACAAGTTCTACAAATGGAACTGCGGCCGTGCTCAGCGCCTAGAGGAACTCTGGGGCTAAGCCTGCCACGGCCAGTCGCCGAAGGGCTCCGAGCAAATCAGGCGCACGCCTCCGCGTCGCGCCTGATGAATTCGGTAATACGAATGACCGGTGGGATTGCCGTTGTGGCTCGCCTCCTGCCGGCCGTCGCTGAGACCCATGTTGCACGCCTGAATTCTACGGCTGCGGCGCTCCAGAAAGGCGTACACCCACGCCAGAGCCTCCCGGAACGCCAAGCCTTCCGCCAGCCTTTGCCGCACCAGATACCAGATTTTCTCTGCTCCGATAGCACCGGGAATCTTCATGCCGGGCGGCAGGCGCACGCCTGCAATCAGGCCGTTGAACACGAAGGCATACGGCCCGTGCACGTAGGGCTGCGCATACGCCAGATTGCCTTTGTGTTCCGGGAATGAGGCGGCACGCGCGTGCACCACGAGGCGGCGCGTGACGGGCACTTGACGCCCGTAATCCGCCTCGGTCCAGATCGGCGCCAGTGACCGATGCAGGGACCAACCCACTTCGTCCTGCCACCAGGCCACGCCCCAGCCGTCGCCCTGCCAATCCCCGTCCAGACAGGTGCTTTGTTCGCACATGCGCGCAAATGGCTCCAGAACCTTCCACACGTCGCAGGGCTCGTCGGATGACAGCAACAGAAACCGGCACATGGGCGCCTCCCGGTGTGATAGAATTCGTCGTTGATACTATCGGAAAAACGTGCAGGGTCAACCGGATGTCGGACGGGCCGCAGTGCGCCTCGCCCGTATCCACGCACGAACGCATAGAGGGGGAGTTCATGTTACGGCTTGCATACGTTGGCGGACTGGGGCTGATGGCAGGTCCGGCAGGCACGCATCTGAAACCGGAGGGGCCGGCTCGCGTGCTGCGGGTACACGATCGCGGCACGCCGGGCCAGCAAAAGGACGCATTTCGCGAGGGTTGGCGGCAGCACGGAGCCGAACTGGTTGGCAGCTTTGAAGACGTAATTGGCGACGGCCAGCTCGACGGCGTCGTGGCGTGCTGCGGTAAGAATGGCGACGACCTGCAAGTGATTGCCGGCTTGGCCCGGCTGCTGCACGAACGCTGCGACACGCCGCCCTTCATCATGCACATGTCGACCGTCAGCGCCGGCTTTACGGTTGCGGCAGAGGTATTTTGCAAGGGGCTGGGGGTTGGCTACGTCAATTACCCACTCACCGGCGGCCCGCTGGGCGCGCAACTCGGCGGGGGGCATCCGAACGGCATGCTCATTCTGGCCAGCGGTGACCAAGAGCTTTACAACCGCCTGGAACCAACGCTTGAAGTCTTGGGGCGTCCGCGCAATTACGGTGCCTCCGTCTCGGCCGGCGCCGAAACCAAGCTCATCGGACAGCATCTGGTGTTCAACGGCTGTACCGGCATTTGCACGGGCGCCGCGCTGTACGCGGAATGCTTCGCCGACGGCGTCATGGGCGGCGAACAGCAGGGCGCCTACTTCGACTTTCTCAACGGCGGCGCCGGCGGCACCCGGCAATGGGACGTGGCCTTGAGCAAAGGCGTCAAGGACGACGACTGGGGCACCGGCTTCGGCATCCGGCACGCCGTGGTCGACGCCATTTACGCGGCCAAGCTGGCGCAGGAGAAGGGCCTTTCCAGATTATCCATCCAGCCGATGATCAACATCACCCTGGCGTTTTCCTACATTCTGGACCGCTATCCGGAACGTTTCCTGGCCACCCACGCCATCGCCCCGGAGATGATTGCCAAGGGCGCCGGCGATCTGGACGCCTTCATGACAGCCCACGGCGCCTTCGCCCCGGACATTGATACCTGTCTTGCCAGTTGCATCGACTCGCTGCCGCCGTCGGTGCAACAAACCGTACGGCTGGAGGTGGCGGTGGAGGACTTTACCGCCTGAACGAACAACCAAGGGAGCCAATAACCATGAACGTAGGCATTTTCGTTTTCCAAACCAACACGTCGGTCGATTCGGCGGTACTCGCCAAGCATGCTGAAGATCTGGGCTTCGAGTCGTATTGGGTGCCCGAACACGCCATCCTGCCGGTCCACACCACGTCGCGCTTTCCCGGCTCGCCCGACGGCGCCGTTCCCGACGCTTACGGCCGCATCGTCGATCCCTTCATTGCCTTGGCCCGCGCCTCCGCCGTCACCCAGACGATCAAGCTGGGCACCGGCATTTGCCTGGTCCCTGAGCACAACCCCCTGCATCTGGCCAAGGTCATCTCCTCATTGGATCAGGCGTCCGGCGGGCGCTTCCTGTTCGGCATCGGGGCGGGCTGGCACAAGGAAGAAAGCGAGATGATGGGCGGCGATTTCGCGCATCGCTGGACCCAAACCCGCGACGCCGTTCTGGCTATGAAGGCATTGTGGACCCAGGAAGAAGCGGAACACCACGGCGACTACTACGATTTCGCGCCGGTGCACTCGGTACCGAAACCCGCCCAGAAGCCGCACCCCCCCGTCTTCCTGGGCGGCAAGGCGCAGAACGTCTTCAAGCGGGTGGTCGAATGGGGCGACGGCTGGATGCCGAACCGCACCTCGGCAGACGAGATCCGGCGCGGCCGCAACACCCTCGGCGAACTCGCCGAAGCCGCCGGCCGCGACCCCAACACCGTGCAGATCATGGCCTTCGGCCATGCCGGCCATTTCAAGGGTCGCGAGGCGGTAGCGGAATTGATCGACGCGGGCGCAAACCGCGTCACCATCTGGCTGGAACAAACAGAAGGTGAGGGCGCCCTGGCTGAAATGGATGAGATCGCCCGACAGGTCTTGACAGCGTGACCGAGCCACGGGGGCGAACGGAGTGACTCGAACGGGTGCGATGGCCGCCTCAGCATCGACGCACGCGCTTGGCGTCTGCTCCGGCGGGCGGCACCGTTACGGGAGATGGAGGCGCCGTGGGTGGAATGGGCGCAGGATAGACCGTGCAGAATAACGCCCCGAAGATACTGAAGGTCGCCATACACGCGGTCATCATCTGCGTCCTGTACATACTTTTCAGTTATGCTCTGTACTTGGGACTTCAGGTGCGCCCTGTCTATGGAACGGTTGCCGTCATCATTTCGTTAGCCTTGATTGCCTTGTATATCTACTTCGGATTCATAAGAAAGTGAGAGCGAATTCGTAATTACAATGACCGGAAGTACGGCATGACGTGCTTGCCCATCAGCCGCAGGGCGCTCATGATCTTGTCGTGCGGCAGCTTGCCGTACTGCATGAAGCACAGGACCTGATCGACCCCCTGTTCCTCGTATTTCTTGATCGTCTCGATGCACGTGTCAGGGTTGCCGATGCAGAACGTTCCCCCGTCCACATAATCCTGAATCGTGCGCCCGGCGCGTTCCTTCTGCACCGCATCCACCGCAAACTTGTACGAATCCGGCACCTCGTTGCCCTTCTGGCGCCACGGCTGGTACAGGTCCACCGTTTTGTCCATGAACCACAGCCCGTGCATGCCGGCATTGTCGATGGCCTCTTCGTCGGTCTCGGCGCAATGCAGGATGCACAACGCCGCCACCTGATTGTTGACGAACTTGCCGACCGGCTTGGCGTTGGCAATGCCCTTGCGGTAATTGTCGATGCGGTTGCGAAGCTCCTCCGGCACGCCGATATTGAAACACAGGGCGCCCAAACCCTTCTCGCCCGCCGCATAGAAGCTTTCCGGCTGGCCGCAGGCGACCCACAGCGGCGGGTGCGGCTCCTGCACCGGCTTGGGAATGACCGAGCGCGGCGGAATCTTGAAGTAGTGGCCGTCGTGCTCGAAGGGGTCCTCCGTCCACATGCGTGGGATGATGCTGACGGCCTCTTCCCACATCGCTCGCGTCTCCTCGGGGCTGATCTGGAAACCGTCCATTTCGATCAGCGTCGTGGAGCGTCCGGTGCCGAGATCGCAGCGCCCGTCGCTGAGGATGTCCAGCACCGCGGCCCGCTCGGCAACCCGCACCGGATGGTTGTACTGCGGCGGCAACAGGGCCACGGCGTGGCCGATGCGGATGTTCGAGGTGCGTTGCGAAATGGCGCCGTACAGCACCTCCGGCGCCGAGCAGTGCGAGAACTCCTTCAGAAAATGGTGCTCAACCGTCCAGAAGTGGTCAAACCCCACCTCATCGGCAAGCGTCACCTGCTCAAGGACCTGCTTGTAAACGTCCCGCTCGATGCCCGGGTAATGGGGTTCGGGAATCTGAATCTCGTACATAAGTCCGAATTTCATGAGTTCATCCTCTCATAGCGAATGCGTATGGCGACCTAGGGCTCCACCTCGCCCAAGGGCCGCGCGAAGGTGTATTTCGCCGGCTTGACGACCAGGACTTCGGCCGCATCATCAGCGCTGCGGGTCGGCAGGCTGAAGGGAAGGGTGACAATGAACACAGCGGTGCCCAAAACCGTGGCGGCAAGGCCCAATGGCCGTAGCAGGAAGGCATCCGCCAGCATCGCGCCTGCCGCATTCGGCGCTTCTAATACCTCGTTCTCCTCGTCTGTTTCGTTGGGCTTGGCGGCTTCCTGGGCCGTCGCAAGCGTCGTGGCCGAGAGCAGCACAATGATCAAGCACACCATGAGCCACGACTTCGTTGTGGGCGGAGGCATCGGGTTTCTCCATACATAAGGTTGAAAGCGGTTGTCAAAAGAGCCTGAGTTGCGCGTCCGGTTTTCTTGACCGGGCGCTCTGAGGCCGGAAACGTTGCCGGTCCAGAAAGCCTTCCTCCAGGTTATCCAGGAACGGTGAGGGCGCCAGCGTTTGCACACGGCCGCGCCAGAGGCGTTGGCGGGCATGGCACAGATACAAACGGGTTTTGGCCCGTGTCATCCCCACATAGAACAGACGGCGTTCTTCATTGAGGTCCGCCTGACTGAGCTGACCCCATACAAGCGGCAGCAGGCCGTCTTCGCACCCCACGATGAAGACGACCGGGAATTCCAGTCCCTTGGCAGCGTGGAGCGTCAGCAGGGAGATGCGGTCGGCGCGCGGGTCCCATGTGTCCACTTGGGTTCCCAAGGCAAGCTCGGCGAGAAACCGTTCGAGATCGTTCCCGCACGCGGTCGCCAGAGGTTGCAAGAGGTCGAGCGCCTCGAGGCGATCAGCCGCCGCCGCAACCGTTTCTGCCTCATCATGCTCATACGGCGTGGCTGCCTCAGCGAGTTGCTCGCGCAGGGAACCTGTGCCTTGTCGCTGCAGCAGGGCATCGACAAGTGGGGATACGCCGGGATGGTCGATGAGAGGACGATGCGAACGGTGCTGGAACGGCATGCCGGAGCGTGCCAGCGCCTCGACGAGCGCCGGTGCCTGAGCATCCATACGGTAAAGCACGGCAATGTCCGCAAAGGACAAATGGTCCGTTGCAGCCTCCGCGGCCCGCCCGCTATCGATCGAGAAAAAAGAATGGCCACCGAGGAGTTGCTCAACGGTGCGGACCACAAATTCCGCCTCCGCCGCTTCGCTGGCGGCTTCATGCAGAATAATCCGGCGGGGCGCCGCCGAATGGACAGAAACGGATGCGGGTTGGAAGTCGGATTGCACCATGAGCTGCGTAGACAGCGCGACGATATGGGGCTGGGAGCGATAATTGCGCTGCAATCGCACCACCTGCACGTTCGGAAAGTCATCCTGAAAACGCTCAAAGAAACGTACGTCGGCGCCCCGGAAGCCATAGACCGCCTGATTCGCGTCACCAATCGCACACACGTTCCCGTCTGCTGGCGCAAGTTGTTTGATGAGACGCACCTGTTGCTCGTCAACGTCCTGATACTCGTCGATAAACACCCAGGGGTAACGCTGGCGATGAGATGCTTGCAAGTCCGGCTGTGTCTCCAGCACGTCTGCTGCCAAACTCACCAGATCGTCATAGTCCACCAGGTTACGGAGGGCCAATTCGCACTGATAGGTCTCGCAGGCATGCGCCAGCTTGGCCGCCTCGGGAGTCGTTTGGGTCCGCTTGGCATGCGAGATCGTCGCCAGCAAGCGGCGCGCCTGCGTCTCGGAAACGTCCAGCGCCTTCCGCAGAACATCGAGGCGCTGCGCCGCCGTCGCGATACGGAAGCCGCGCTGCAGGCCCGCCGCATTCCAGTGTTCCTGGAGGATGGCAAGCCCCAAGGCATGAAACGTGAAGAGCGGGATGTGTTTCCAGACAGCGGGGAGCAGGGTTTGCAGACGGGCGCGCATCTCGTCCGCGGCGCGCCGGGTAAACGTAATGGCCAAGCAGCGGGCCGCGGGCACGCCACGCTGACGAACCAAATGGGCGATGCGATTCGTCAAGGTCCTGGTTTTGCCGGAACCGGGCCCAGCAACGATCAGGATGGGACCGCTCCCGGCCTCGACGGCCCGGCGTTGATCCGCATCCAGCTCCTGGACGACCTCGCTTCCTTGCGGGTAGGCAGCCGGCGTTTCTTGCACCATCGCACTGACTTGACGCCCCGGCTCCTGCACGACGGACGGAGCCTCAGGCGGCGCCAAGACATCTGGAAATAAGGACCTCCCGAGGGCATGGCGGCGCAATTCGTCGGATTGAAAAAGGCGGATCGTCCCGTAGGCGCCGTCGTAGCCAGCGTCCCGGATGACGCGGTGCTCACGCAGGCGCGTGATCGCCTCCGCAAACAGGGAGGACGTCAGGCGGCGGATGTCGTCCAGCGGCACCTCGGTGAGCAGCGGCAACTCAGGGCCGAGCTGGCCCAGCAGCTGTTCATAGTGGTGGCCGACGCGCTTGCTCTTGCTGCCGACTTGGTGGAGTTCCGACAACACCTCGGGCAGCGGTACGAGGCTCTGCACGTTACCGGCCGTAAGGGGCGGTGTGTCCTCCATACGGTCGGCCAAGGCTTCCACGCGGTGCATCACCCCGACCGTGAGCGCCTTGCCGCACACGGAGCAGGCGCCGCCGGCAGCGCGGCTCTCGCGGGGCGACAACCGCACCTGGCAAGCCCGGTGTCCGTCCAGGTGGTACTTACCTTCCTCCGGGAAAAACTCCACGGTTCCCGCATACCCCTGGCCGGTCTCCAGGGCGCTGCGGATGGCAAAGTAATCCGGCTCGCCGGTAAACACGCAGGCTTCTCTGCCGAGCTTTTCGGGTGAGTGGGCATCCGAGTTGGAGACCAGCCGAAAGCGATCCAGAGACGACACCCGCCAATTCATCGGCGGGTCGGACGACAGGCCGGTCTCCACGGCAAAAATGTGCGGCGCCAGGTCGGCGTAGCACAGGTCAATCGAGTCAAAGCCGGACTTCGAGCCCAGGGCGGCGAACCACGGCGTCCAGATATGGGCAGGCACGAGATACGCCCCGGGGCCAGACTCCAGGGCAATCTCCAAGAGATGGCGAGAATCCAGACCCAAAATGGGCCGCCCGTCCGATTTCAAATTGCCGATCTTGCCGAGGCTGTGATTGAATGCTTCAACCGTCGCAAAATCGGGCGCGTAGATGAGGTGATGAATTTTGCGGGTCGCCTCGCCCTTCTTGTAGATCGTCGATATCTCAACCGACAGCATGAAGCGCGTGGGGCCATGACAGGCGCGCGGCAGCCGGCTGGCGACGGCCCGTTCCAGGTCCGGCCGCAAGCGGAACAGGCCGGGCTCGGCGGGGATCAGTTTGTCCTTGAGCTCGGACAGCCAGGCTGGATGCGTGAAGTCCCCGGTGCCGACGACGGTGATGCCCTTCTTGCGGGCCCATAGCGCCAAGTGTTCGAGGTCGCAGTTGCGGCTGGTGGCGCGTGAATACTTGGAGTGTACGTGCAGGTCGGCGTAGAAAGCCACGGGAGGAACTCCTTGAGAACCCAGGCGCCGCCCGAAGCGAGGGGTTGGGCGGCAGGCGGGCAGGGTAGCGCAGCCCCGGGGGGCAGTCAATGCGCCCTTGGCGCCGCTTTCGCGTATAATGCCGGGCTTTCCGCAACCTGCGAGACCGCCATCTGAACAGACCGTGAAGCCGAGGGGAGGGGAGACGGCATGAATTTTCTTTCCGCCGTTGTGCGCGGAATTGATCGCCTGAACGAAAAGGTAGGACAGAACATTGCCTGGCTCACCCTCGCCCTGGTCCTGGTGACAACCTATGACGTGGTCATGCGATACCTGTTCGACATCACCTACGTCTTCATCCAGGAACTGGAGTGGCACCTGTTCGCCGTCTTGTTCCTGATCGCTGCCGGGTACACGCACCTCAAGGGCGACCACGTACGGGTGGATATCGTGCACGCCAAGCTGTCGCCCCACACGAAAGCCTGGGTCGAACTCGTCTTCGGCGTCCTGTTTCTCTTTCCCACCTGCTTCCTGCTGATCTGGACGTCCATTCCCTTCGTGCTCAACGCCTGGTCCGTCCTGGAGGGCTCGCCCGACCCCGGCGGCATCCCGGCCCGCTACATCCTGAAATCTGTCATTCCCATCGGGTTCGTGCTGGTGGCGCTGCAAGGCGTTTCGGCGACGATCCGAAACCTGTTCGTGGTGATCGGGAAGGAGTTACCGCAATGATGACCGATCTGCTTCCGGCGCTGATGTTCCTGGTCTTCAGCCTGCTGATTCTGGCGGGCTACCCGATCGCCTTCACCATCGGCGGCACGGCGCTGGCCTTCGGGCTGTACGGCTTCGGGCTGGACTTCTTCAACCTGCTGCCGCTGCGCATCTGGGGCATCATGACCAACTTCACCCTCATTGCGGTCACGCTGTTCGTCTTCATGGGCGCGACGCTGGAGCGCTCCCGGCTGGCGGAGGACCTGCTGGAAACGATGGGCCTGGTTCTGGGGCGGCTGCCGGGCGGCCTGGCCATTTCGGTGGTCGTCGTGGGCACGCTGCTGGCGGCGTCCACCGGCATCGTCGGCGCCACCGTCACCACCATGGGGCTGATCGCCCTGCCCACCATGCTGCGGCGCAACTACGACCGCGGACTGGCGTCCGGCGTCATCTGCGCCTCCGGCACCCTCGGGCAGATCATCCCGCCGAGCATCGTCCTCGTCCTGGTCGGCGACATCCTCGGCGTGCCGGTCGGCGACCTCTTTCTCGGCTCGCTCATTCCGGGCGTCAGCCTGGCCGCCATGTACGTGCTGTACCTCCTCGGCGTCTCACTCTTCCGCCCACAAGCCGCGCCGCCGATCCCGCGCGAGGAGCGCACGGCAATTTCCACCTCCGAACTCTTGAAACGAATCGGCAAGGTGCTCATCCCGCCGCTGTTCCTGATGCTCGCCGTGCTCGGCTCCATCTTTTTCGGCATCGCGGCGCCCACCGAGGCGGCGGCCATGGGCGCTTCCGGCGCCCTGCTGCTCAGCATCGTCAGCGGCAGGTTCAGCCTGAGAATGCTGCGCGAGGTCATGGAAACGACCACCCGCCTGACCAGCATGGTGTTCATCATCCTGGTCGGCGCCACCGCCTTCGGCCTGGCGTTCCGCGGCCTGGGCGGCGACGCCCTCATCCACGACGTGGTGGATCAGCTGGCGCTGCCCAATTGGGCCATTTTCGCCTGCATCATGGGGGTGGTGTTCCTGCTGGGGTTCTTCCTCGACTACATCGAGATCGCCTTCATCCACCTGCCGGTCATCGCGCCCATCCTGAGCGCCATGGGCTTCGACCCGTTGTGGTACGGTGTCTTATTGGGCATCAACCTGCAAACGTCCTTTCTCACGCCGCCCTTCGGCTTCGCGCTGTTCTACTTCCGGGGCGTCGCGCCGGCGCAAGTCACCACCGGGCAGATTTACCGCGGCATCATTCCGTTCGTCATCATCCAGATCATCGGGCTGATGCTCGTCGCGTTCTTCCCGGAGTTGTCGACGTGGCTGCCGCGCTATGTGTTCAACTGAGAAAGACACCAACCAGCCTTTGGCGTAGGTGCCTCCATCTTTCAGACGGGAAGGGTGGATAACGGAGGCAGGCGGGAGGGTATGGCAGTAACGGTGTGGTGCACGAGGAAGCTCACGGAGCTTTGCAGGTACCGTGTTTATCTCATCAATCCTGTTTCAGCAGTAGCCACCTCGTCCCAACTTCGGATAAAACGCGATATGTAAATCGCACCGCGGCGCGGATCAGTTCTGGAATGGCAGCACGTACTTTTCCCAGTATTGCTGCGCAAGGCGCTGCGCATGGTTGCGTGCTTCGTAGGTCATCCGTTCCGCAGTAATATCTCTCACCTCCGCAGCCGATGTAACGCCTTGAGCGGCGGCAATGCTGAACCAGGCGTAGGCTTCAACGTCGTTTTTCGGCACGCCCCGGCCATTGGCGTACATGGCGCCCAGGTTGTACTGCGCTTCGGGATCACCCTGCTCGGCCGCCTTGCGAAGCCACTTCGCGGCCTCAACGTCGTTTTTCGGCACGCCCTCGCCATTGGCGTACATGAGGCCCAGGGCGTCTTGCGCATTGGGATCACCCTGCTCGGCCGCCTTGCGAAACCACTTCACGGCCTCAGCGTCGTTTTTCGGCACGCCCTCGCCATTGGCGTACATGAAGCCCAGGGCATATTGCGCTTTGGGATCACCCTGCTCGGCCAGTGGGCGCCATTCACGCAGAGCGGTCTCGAAATCGCCACGCTCAAGCGCTTCCCATCCAGCCTGAAAATCCCCGCCGCAGCCAGCATGAAACAGGGCAAGAACAACCAGCGCGGTCATCAAGGTATTACTCCACCGCACTTGTAACGAACGCCTACTCGCCATTACCTGCCCTCCTTTCCCTCCCCGCGCTCGACTTCCGATAAGACGTGCTATGTAAACTCCGCACCGCGGCGCGGATCAGTTCTGGAATGGCAGCACGTACTTTTCCCAGTATTGCTGCGCAAGGCGCTGTGCATGGTCGCGTGCTTCGTAGGTCATCCGTTCCGCAACAATATCTCTCACCTCCGCCGATGTAACGCCCTGAGCGGCGGCAATGCTGAACCAGGCGTAGGCTTCAACATCGTTCTGCGGCACGCCCCTGCCCAGGGCGCACATGACGCCCAGGTTGTTTTGCGCTCCGGGATGACCCTGAGCGGCCGCCTTGCGAAACCACTTCGCGGCCTCAACGTCGTTTTTCGGCACGCCTTGGCCGTTGTAGTGCATCAGGCCCAAGTTGTACTGCGCTTCGGGATGACCCTGAGCGGCCGCCTTGCGATACCACTTCGCGGCCTCAACGTCGTTTTTCGGCACGCCCTCGCCATTGGCGTACATGACGCCCAGGTTGTATTGCGCTTCGGGATAACCCTGCTCCGCTGCCTTGCGAAACCACTTCACGGCCTCAACGTCGTTCTGCGGCACGCCCTGGCCATTGGCGTACATGCCGCCCAGGTTGTATTGCGCTTCGGAGACTCCCTGCTCGGCCGCCTTGCGATACCACTTCACGGCCTCGGCGTCGTCCTGCGGCACGCCCTCGCCCAGGGCGTACATGACGCCCAGGTTGTGTTGCGCTTCGGAGACTCCCTGCTCGGCCGCCTTGCGAAACCACTTCGCGGCCTCAACGTCGTTCTGCGGCACGCCCTCGCCATTGTCGTACATGCCGCCCAGGTTGTATTGCGCACCGGGATTACCCTGATCGGCCGCCTTGCGATACCACTTCACGGCCTCGACGGCGTTCTGCGGCACGCCCTGGCCATTGGCGTACATGTTACCCAGGTTGAGTTGCGCCCAGGGATTACCCTGATCGGCCGCCTTGCGATACCACTTCATGGCCTCAGCGTCGTTTTGCGGCACGCCCTCGCCCTTGGCGTACATGAGGCCCAGGGCGTATTGCGCATCGGGATCACCCTGCTCGGCCAGCGGGCGCCATTCACGCAGAGCGGTCTCGAAATCGCCACGCTCAAGCGCTTCCCGTCCAGCCTGAAAATCCCCCGCCGCAGCCAGCATGAACAGGGCAAGAACAACCAGCGCGGTCATCAAGGTATTACGCCACCGCACTTGTAACAAACGCCTACTCGCCATTACCTGTTCTCCCTATGCTCACCTTCCGATAATCGTCAGTTATGTCAACTTTGAATTGGCGTAGGCGCTGGACGAAACGCCCGGCGAGGGGATTCCCCACCACGCGCGGCGACGGTCTGCGCCGTTGCTGAAGGCGGAAAAATACGGGTGGGGCAGGGCGGCCCTTTGCCGACCGCCCAGCGCCAGGAAGTGGGGCGGCGGTGGGAAGCGCCGGTCAGCACGCTGGCATTGAGCCAGCCCACCGGTTTGTTTCCCCGGCTCTCCAGTAAACGCCCTAGAACCGTAAGCGTTCAGGGGGTTGCCCTGCCCTTGTCTGTTGCATGACCGCCTTATCATCGGCTAGGGTTACTCGTTCCGCATTCTCCTATTGGCCCTGTTTTCAGGAAATCCCGAATGGCGCCGTCGATACCGCCTGAGCCGCTGTCGCAAACCGATTGGCAGCAAACACCACCGGTCGTACAAGCCCATCTCCTCACCCTGCATCAGCGTCTGGCCCAACTCCAACAGCAAATCGAGCAACTCCAACAGCGCTCGCAACGCACCTCCAAGACCTCCGACAAACCACCCTCGTCGGATTCACCCTTCCACAGACCCACGGACCCTACGGACAAGCCCACGGGCAAACGGGGCGCACGAAAGGGACACCCGGGTTCAGGTCCCAAGTTGCTCCGTCCCACCGAGCGGCGGGCCATCTATCCCGAACCTTGTCCTTGCGGCCAAGGCGTATCCGGCCACGTGGCGCCGTATCACACCCATCAAGTCACGGAGTTGCCACCTGTCGAGATGGCCGTCACGCACTGGGTCTTGCACCAGGGTAGGTGTACGGGCTGCGGCAAGCTGCTCAGAGCCCGCCTCCCCAAGGCGCAGCAAAGCGGCTATGGCCCGCGCCTGACGGCCTTGATTGGCGAACTCAGCGCCATGCAGCGAATCTCCCGGCGTGGCGTGCAGGACTTCTGTCGTTCCGTCCTGGGGGTACCCATCAGCCTGGGTGCGATTCAGCGTCTCATCGACCGCACCTCCCTGGCCATCGCGCCACACGATGAGGCGATTGCCACCTTGGCCCGCCAGGCGCGGGTGGGCTATGTGGATGAGACGCCTTGGTACTGTCGCCATGCCTTGCAGTGGCTCTGGAGCATGGTCACGGATACCGTCACCCTGTACCGTATTCATGCCAAGCGCTCGCAGGAAGCCTTCGGGTCTTTGATAAAGGATTGGCGTGGCATCCTGGTCAGCGACGGCTACGGGGTGTATCAAGGCTGGGGCAACCGTCGTCAGACCTGTCTGGCGCACCTCGTGCGTCGTGCTCGGGAGTTGTCGCAGCGCCGTCAAGCCGCCCTTGCTGATTGCGGCAAGGTGGCCTTGAAGGAACTTCAGCGATTGTGTCAGATGGCTCATGCGCCGCCAAGCGGTGGTCAGTGGCAAGCTTGGTATGCCCGTTTGTGCCGTTTCGTGCGGCGTTATGAGTTGCGCCCTGACGATGCGGGTCGCCTGGTGAGGCACTTACGGCGCGAGATGGGTTCGCTATGGGTGTTTCTCAATGAGTCGGGAGTTGAGCCGACCAACAACCGGGCGGAGCGCGCCTTACGCTTTGGTGTGTTGTGGCGTCAGGGTTCTTTGGGTACGGCGAGCGCCAAAGGCAACGCCTGGGTGCAGCGGAGTCTGTCGCTGCGTCAGACGTGTCGGCAACTGGAGCAATCGAGCTTCTCGGTGTTGGTCGACGCCCTTGAGGCGTTCATGCACGACCGTCCGCCTGATCTCGCCTGGCTACGATGACCCCACTCATTGCTCCACCCGCCGAACGCTTACGACAAGGGCAGGGCAACCCCCTGAACGCTTACCTAGAACCGTCCTTCGTTCAGGCGCCAGTACACGTCGTGGCCTTTGAGTTCTTCCCGGTCCTTGGCGTAATCCCAAGGGTATTTGCCATCGGCGTCTTTCCTTCCATTGACAATCAGACGAGATACATTATAGTTAAACAAGCACCTCTTCGGACGCTTATGGCTTCTGGCTTCTGGGGGGGATTTTTTTCGTCACGAACCATATACTAGAAAGGATTACATGTTCTCACCTTTAATGTCTCTACGTTATTACGTCCATCAATTTATCTGTAGGACGTATGCAGAAGATACGTAAAATACTATATTCAATACTCAATAATAATACATTATTGGAAAACCTAAAAATGTTAGAAATTGTTCTCAAACTAATCAAACTCATTTTATCGTTAATGTAATACACCCTCAGAGAGAAGGAACGGACCCGGATCGGCGACCTTCTATGCGGACGGGGCCGTTTCTTCACGAAAGCGCCCGGCGAGCCAACCTTCGATGCGCGACAGGCGTTCCTTGACGCTCGCCAGGTCCGCTTCGATGCGGTCCATGCGGGCGTTCAGGCTGGCGTATATACGCCACCGCTCGTTTTACCCCTATCCTCCAACCTATCTTACTCGGATGTCGTAGTCCCTTGCGCCCACGTCGTCGGGCCGCAGCGGATCGGAGCCAGACGCAAGGACGAAAAAACGGCTAGTCGGCGCTCTCGGGGCCGACGCCGGCTTTTTCTTCGAGGCGCGTGATGCGTCCCTCGAAGACGCGCAGCACGTCCTTGATCTCGTCGTGCTGGCGCTGGTTGGCGTCGAAACGCCGGTTCATCTCCGTTTGCAGGGTGTCGAAGCGCCGATTCGTCTCCGCCTGCATGGCGTCCAGCCGGCCGTTAACCTGGTTGAACATGGTCACCATCGCCACGAACAAACCCACCAGCAGCAAGTTGTTGCTGATTGTCTTCCAGTCCATACGCATCTCCTGTCAGTCGCGCCCGAAGCCGCGCGGCGGCTCCAGACTTCTCATTCTGGCCGCGGGGATTCCGGGGTCTGGAACCGGCCCGTGCCCTGTTCAATCAGGGTTTCCACCCGCGTCAGGCGTTCACGGTTAGCCGTCATGACTTCGCGGACGGCCTTAAACCCGTCAATCATGTCTTGTCGAAGGCCGGCAACCTCTTCACGAAGCAGGCGCATGTCCTCGCGCATTGGCGCAAGGGTCATCGGCACGACCAGACTCATGCCGGCTATGATGACCGCGACGAGGGCTATCGCGGCGCCGGCGATCTGAATGATTTCCCTGGACGTTGCCGGCCTCGGGCTCGCCGGCGGCGCCACGGGCGGTTCATTTTCTACGGCTATGGAGGGTTCTCCTCTGTCTTGTCCGAAGCCTCACGCGGTTACGACTCGGAACGCCACGAGAGCCAAGGTGGTTACGTGCCCGCCTATCCCCTCACAAGCCGGTGATAGGCGCCGTCCGTTATCTCCGCCCAGGGGCCGAATTCCGCCTGGAACCTGGTGAACGACTCGTGCACCTTCTTGGCCATCGGGCTCTTGGTCGCCTCCTCGGCCAGCACGTCACGCGCCAAGCTGCGCAGTTGGGTCATGACGTCGTCGGGGAAGGGGAGGATTTCGACCCGTCCTTGGTATTTGGTCCTGAGAGTGTTGAGCGCGACGATGTTCTTCGCCTCGTACTCCGCCAGCATCTGCTCGCTGCAGTAGCTCGCCGCGTAGTCCAGAATCGCCTTCAGGTCGGCGGGCAACTCGTCGTAAGCCTTGCGGTTGAAGGTGAACTCGCCGGTGGTGCCGGGCTCGTGCCAGCCGGGGTAGTAGTAGTAATCCGCGGCGTTGTGCAGACCGAGCTTCATGTCGTCGTGCGGCCCTACCCATTCGGAGCCGTCGATGACGCCGCGTTCGAGGGCCGGGAAAATCTCGCCGCCCGGCGTCAGCACCACCGTGGTGCCTGCCTCGGCGTACACCTTACCGCCCAGGCCGGGGATGCGGAACTTCAGGCCCTGGAGATCGGCCATCGATCCCAGCTTGTTCTTGAACCAGCCGCCCATCTGGTTGCCCGTGGTGCCCGCCGGACGCGGAATCAGGTCAAACGCGGCGTAGGTTTCCTCCCATAGATCGAGCCCGCCGCCCTGATAATACCAAGCGTACATGCCGCGTGGATTAAGGCCGAACGGCATAGCCGTGAACCACTGCGTGGCCGGTTCCTTCCCCGCCCAGTAATACGCCGCGGCGTTAAACATCTGCAGGGTGCCCTGCAATACGGCATCGAAGACCCCGAACGCCGGAATCAACTCGCCTGCCGCGTACACCTGAATTTTCAGCCGCCCCTCGCTCATGTCGTCAACGACCTTGGCGAAGCGCACTGCGTTTCCCTGCAGCACGTCCAGAGCCGGCGTCCAGCTCGTCGCCAGTCGCCAGCGATACTTCTTCTGCGCCTGCACTGCCGGCGCCGCCAGCGCCACCCCTGCAGCGCCTAAACTCAAGTTCCGAATCAACGTGCGTCGCCGCATGAACTTCCTCCTCACGATGTCTCCGTCGCCTCGCCGCACGTCACTCCGTGCGTCCGCTGCACCCCCCATTCGGCCAAGTACAAAGCCGCGGTATCGTAGTTGCGGCCTACAACGCAGTCAATCTGAGAATAGGAAGTCAGGACTACTTTGAGAGACGAAAAATGGGCCGGCACGATCAGTTGGCAGATTGACCTGAACATCAATGCAGAAGTACGATGATGCAATTGACATCATATGACTTCGGAGGTGTTATGGCTCAGATTACCGCGCGCTTGCCCGATACTGTCGTCGACGCGTTGGACGCTGCCGCAAACCAGCTCAAGCGCAGTCGAGCAGAGATCATTCGCCAAGCGGTCGAACGTTACCTTGAGGATTTCGACGACCTCTCGGTGAGCATCGAACGTCTCCGCGACCCGCACGATCCGGTGCTGGATTGGGATCAGGTCAAGCGTGAGCTTCTCAATACGGATTAAGGGAAGTGCGGCCAAGGAATTGCAACGAATCGCGAAGGCGGACCGTGCGCGGCTTGTCGAAGCCATCGACCGCCTGTCGGAGAACCCTTTCCTGGGCAGCGCATTGAAGGGGGAGTTGCGGGGCCTGCGACGGCTTTGCATCGATGATCTCGCTGGCCGTTCGTATTGCCCGCCGGCGGGAGGCGTACCGCCAGAGGTTGAGATGAATCTTTGTGGTGATAAATCATTGCTTGCGAAGTGTCTGAATTCCGTGAAACCAGAAGGTGGGCATGTACTGGAACGCGGGCTCAGGACGCCTCGATCAGGTCCTGCCGCAACTCGACGCCAAGACCGGGGGCTTGAGGCACGGGGAGATAACCGTCCGGGCCGACGGCCGGTGGGTCTTGCAAAACGGCGAAGCCGTGGCGGTAGTCGCCGATTGGGGGATCGTGGAGGATTTCCAGATAGGGGGCGCAGGGACAGGACGCGACAAAATGCAGGTGGGCGATGAGGCCAAGGTCCCAGGCGCCGTGATGGGGGACAACCTGCTTGCCGAAGGCACCGGCCAGGATACCGACCTTGCGGACGGTGGAGATGCCTTCCAGGACGAGGCATTCGGGTTGCAGGATGTCGTACACCTCGTTTTGCAGCATGTACCGGAATTCGTGCAGGCCGGTGTTGTTCTCGCCGCCTGCAATCGGCAGCTCGACGCGCTGCCTCAATTCCGCCAACTGATCGAAAGCAAAGCGCGGCAGGGGTTCTTCCAGCCACGTACAGCGGAGGGTTTGCAAGACGCGGGCAGTCTCGACGGCACGGCGAAAATCCCAGCGCACGCCGGGCTGCCAGCCCCCGGCGGATTGCGCCTGGTTGGCGTCCACCATGATCGCCACGTCATCGCCCACCGCCTCCCGCACGGCTTCGACGGTACGAATGTCTTCCTGCATCGTTTGATGATGAAGCCGTACCTTCATCCCCCGCCAACCGGCCTGTCGCAAATCCGCCGCCTGCTGCGCCCGCTCCTCGGGGTTGGAAAGCCGCATCAGGCTGGCGTAGGGCACAACCCGGTCGCACCCGCCGCCCCAGAGCTTGTAGAGCGGCTGGCCGCAGAGCTTGCCAATCACGTCCCACAGCGCGATGTCCACCCCGGCGGCGCCCTCGTAGGGCAGACCCGCCGCGTAGTAGCCAAGTACGGCGTCATGCCGCTCAATGTCGAAAGGGTCGTGGCCCACCAACTGTTGCCGCACCGCGGGCAGCAGGGCAGCACTGCAGCCAGGCCCGATGCCTACCGGCCCGGCGTCGGTGTGCACCTCGACGTACGAGCCGCCGCCGACGCGAAGCGGCCAGGTACCACCCGGGTCCCACGCCGGCTCGACGGCGCCCACCTCGCGCTCCGTCCGCAAACGAATCAATCGCACGTCGGTAATCCGCGTGTTCGGTCTTTCTTGCATCAGTTGATCTCCACGGCTCGCACCGTATCGCGTGCTAAAATGGGCGCCTTCTCATCTGGAAACAGCCCCAGCACTGCACCAGCGCAACCGAAGGAACGCACATGTCCGACCACGTTTTACGAATCGAACGGCAGGATAAAATCGCAATTTTGACCTTGAACCGTCCCGACCGGCTGAACGCCCTCAGCCCGGACCTGCGCCAAGAACTGGAGCAGGCCTGTCAGGATATACGCCATAATGACGACCTCTGGGCCGTGGTTCTCACCGGCGAAGGGAGGGGGTTCTGCTCCGGTGTCGACCTACGCGCCGCGGCGTCTGCCCCAGACGACATCGGCAGCCGTCAGGAGCGCCTCGACATGTACGGTTGGACCGGACGCCAAGCCATAGCCGTCTACCGCACCCTGGACAAGCCCATCGTTGCCGCGGTCAACGGCGTCGCGGCCGGAGCCGGCATGTCCCTGGCGCTGGCCTGCGACCTGCGCGTCGGCTCGCCGCTCACGCGCTTCAAGACCGTATTCCTCGAGCGCAGCCTGAGCCCGGACTCCGGCATGTCGTTCTTCCTGCCGCGCATCGTCGGATACAGCCGCGCTTGCGACTTGATCTACACCAGCCGTTTCGTGGAAGCCGAGGAAGCGCATCGTATCGGCCTGCTCGACCGCCTGGTGCCTGCCGAGAATCTTCTGGACGAGGCCTTGGCGGTGGCACGACAGATCGCCTCCTGGCCGCCGGTGGCCATGCAAACCGCTCGCCGCGTCCTGCAGCAGAGCATGGAGGCCGACCTGGAAGCGCAACTGCGCCACGAATCCTACGGGCTGATCCTGGCGCGCCGCGCGCCGCATGACGTCGAGGAGTCGCGGGCCTCATTTGCAGAACGCCGGGCACCTGGTTTCACGGGAAGGTAAGACGCAGCGCGCATCACAACGCGGCCAGACGTTCTTCAACCGCTCGCGGCACGGCGTAGCGGCGGTCCCACGGCCCCGCCTTCATGATCTGGCCCGGCAACGGGCGGCCGATCACTTCCTCTAGACGCTGCGCCGCGGCGACCAACTCGTCGAGATCAATCCCGGTCTCGACGTCCATGGCGTGCAGGCAGTGCACCAGGTCTTCGGTGCAGACGTTGCCGGTCGCGCCGGGGGCAAACGGACAGCCGCCCAGGCCCGCCACCGATGAATCGAAGGACTGCACCCCGCACGACATAGCGGCCAAGATGTTGGGGATGGCCATGCCTCGCGTGTTATGGGTATGCAGGTTCCATTCGAGGCCCGGGAATTTGGGTGTCAGATGTTCCAGAATCCTTCGCACCTGCGCCGGATTGGCCATGCCCGTCGTGTCGGCCAGGCTAATACCCTGGAAGCCCAGACCCACCAGCCGCGCTGCGATGGACTCCAGCTTCTCCAACGGAATACGTCCCTCAAATGGGCAGCCGAAAGCCGTGGAGATGCCGCCCTGCACCGGGATGCCGGCGTCGTGCGCCACCGGCGCCACCACGGCCAGCTTGTCGAGCGACTCGGCCACCGTCATGTTGACGTTGGCCAGATTGTGGCTCTCACTCGCCGACAGCACCGTGTGCAGCTTGTCTACCCCCGCCTCGATGGCCCGAACGGCGCCCTTCTCATTGGGAATCAAAGCGGCATACACCGTGCCCGGCCGGCGCTCGATGCCCGCCATCACCTCGGCAGCGTCCCGCATCTGCGGCACCGCCTTGGGGTGCACGAATGACGTGACCTCAATGCGCGGCAGACCCGCCGCGGTGAGACGATTCACCATATCGATCTTTGTCTCGGTGGCAATGAACGCCGGCTCGATTTGGAACCCGTCCCGCGTTCCCACCTCGCAAATCGCAACTCGCTCTGGCATCGACATATCGTTTCCTCATGATGAAAAGCCGCCGTCAGTAAGAGCGCGGCATCCCCAGCACGTGCTGCCCAACGTAGGCCAGTACCAGGTTGTTGTTGACTGGCGCCGTCTTGTACAGGCGCGTCTCGCGGAACTTGCGCTCCACGTCGTACTCCGACGCAAAGCCGTAGCCGCCGTGGCAGTCCAGACAGGCATTGGCCGCCTCCCAGGCCGCCTCAGCCGACAGGTATTTCGCCATGTTGGCCTCCGGGCCGCACGGCTCGCCGGCGTCGAACATCGCCGCCGCCTTGAGACGCATCAGGTCCGCCGCCTCGACGGCCATATGCGCCTTGGCAATGGGAAATTGCACCCCTTGGTTGGCGCCGATCGGCTTGCCGAAAATGACGCGATCCTTGGCGTACTGTGACGCCTTTTCCACAAACCAGCGCCCGTCGCCGACCGATTGCGATGCCACCAGCACCCGTTCCGCGTTCATGCCGTCCAGGATATGCGAAAACCCCTTGCCCTCGATGCCGACCAGGCTATCCGCCGGGATTTCCACCTCATCGAAAAACAGCACGTTGGTGGAATGATTCAGCATCGTCTGCAGCGGCCGCGCCTCAAACCCCGGCAGGTCGCGGATGTCGATCAGAAAAACGGACAGGCCGTCCGTGCGCCTGCGAACCTCGCTCAGGGGTGTCGTGCGCGCCAGCAACAGCAGCAAGTCCGACTGCATGACACGCGAAATGAATATCTTCTGGCCGTTGACCACATACGTGTCGCCTTGCCGCACCGCCGTCGTTTGCAACTGCGTCGTATCGGAGCCGGAATTCGGTTCCGTCACCCCGAACGCCTGCAGCCGCAAGGCGCCGCTGGCGATCTGCGGCAGATAGCGGGCTTTCTGTTCATCCGAGCCGTGTCGCAACAGGGTTCCCATGATGTACATTTGCGCGTGGCAGGCCGCCGCATTGCCGCCGGAACGATTGATCTCCTCCAGGATCAGGCCTCCCTCGAGGATACCCAGACCACTGCCGCCGTACGCTTCCGGGATCAGCGCCGCCAGATAGCCCGCCTTGCTCAACTCCTGCACAAACGCCTCGGGATATTCGCGCTTGGCGTCCAATTCCCGCCAGTACGACCCCGGATAGAGTTGGCACAAATCCGCGACAGCCTTTTTCAGCGCCTGTTGCTCCTCGGTGAGGGTGATGTGAAGGTCCACCATGATGCTCCTGTATCCTTTCAAGCCTTTGGATAAATGATGACGCGGCGATACGGCTCAATGTCCTTGCTTCCCGAATTCAGTTCGTACAGCCCCGCGAGTTCGTGCTGCACCCGCCGCAGGTAGGCATTGCGCGGCGCCAACTCCACCGGGCGGCCGCTGGCCATGACCTCATGCGCGGCGGCCTCCGCTTCCAGCCGGGCCATCTCCGTCTGATGGCTGCGGTCCTGTTTATAGACACGGTGGTCGTGCCCCTCGGTACGGTGGCCGACCTCGGCGAGGAACAACTCCATCTGTGTGGCCGTGTTGTGCCGGATGCTGTAGAAGGGCATGCCGCGGGCGCGCGCTTCCTGCAGGCGTTTGGGCTGGCGCTTCTCCTGAGATTTCAGCGTCAGAATCATGTCGGCTTGATCGAGGTCGTCGACCACCGAGGCCGCCACCCGACTGTTTTGAATGGCCTTCTGCAAGTGCCCGCGATTCACGGCATAGGGAAAGATGCGATGGGGCTGCCGGCGGGGTGGAGGCGGCGCGTCCGGATAGTGCGGCTCCTGCAGAATGGGACCCGGCGGCGGCACCACCTCAAAGCCGCCTTCCGCTTTCCGCACGCGCAATTCCGGGCCGTGGCCGTGGCCGCGCAGCAGCCCGTCGACCACTTGCGCCACGTCGTGATGCACGGCCAATCTGTCGCGTTCCTGAATTTCAATCAGCACGTCGAACGTCGGCGGCGCCTTACGCTCCAGAACGGTCTTGCGGGTGCGTCGGCGGCGGGCTTCTTCGTCGGAGAGGGTGACGGCCTGAATACCGCCAACGAGGTCGGCGAGGGTGGGATTGCGGACGAGGTTCTCGAGGGTGTTGCCGTGCGCCGTGGCAATGAGCTGCACGCCGCGCTCGGCAATCGTGCGAGCGGCCAGCGCCTCCACTTCGGCGCCGATTTCGTCGATGACGATCACTTCCGGCATGTGATTCTCCACCGCCTCAATCATCACCGCGTGCTGCGCGCTCGGCGTCGGCACCTGCATACGCCGCGCCTGCCCGATGCCGGGGTGCGGGATATCGCCGTCGCCGGCAATCTCATTGGACGTGTCGACGATGACCACGCGCTTGCCCGCCTCGTCCGCCAGCACCCGGGCAGCTTCGCGGAGCAGCGTTGTCTTGCCGACGCCGGGTCGTCCCAACAGCAGCATCGACTTGCCGCTTTCGATCACGTCGCGCAGGATGGCCACCGTGCCGAACAGGGCGCGCCCGACCCGGCAGGTCAGGCCGACGATGGCCCCGGCACGGTTGCGGATGGCCGAAATGCGGTGCAGGGTGCGCTCAATGCCGGCGCGGTTGTCCTGGCCGAACGCCCCAACGTGTGACGCCACGTGGTCCAGGTCCTCGCGCATCACCTGCGTCTGCGACAGTGCCTCCTTGGAGTCCGTAAAACGCGCCTCTGGCAGCCGCCCCAAATCAAGCACGACCTCCAGCAGGTCCTCGCGCTGCGGATGGCTTTCCAGAGCTACCCGAATGCGCGTGGGCATCACGTTCATCAACAAATCCAGTCCGTCGGCAATACCGATGCGGCTATCCATCAACGCGGCTCACTCCAGTCTCTGGCAATGGCGGGCATATAGATGGTCGGTATAATAACAAATGCACGTCACCACACCTATCGCAGCGGACTCTGGCTAGCAAGCTTTGCAGGGGGGAAATCGCATGGCTCGACTCGGCATGGTGCTCTATCACGGTATCGAGAACGGCGCGGCGCTGGAATCGTATGCCCGCGCGGCAGAAACGGCCGGGTATGAGTCTTTGTGGGTGACCGAACGCTACTTTCACGAGGAAACCTTTACGCTTCTCGGCTTTCTGGCTGCGATAACACAACGACTGAAACTGGGGGTGGGGGTCACCAACCCGTACACCCGGCATCCGGCCTTGTTGGCAATGGCTAGTGCGACCCTGGATCGCGTATCCGGTGGGCGGTTCATTCTGGGAATGGGGAGAAGCGAACCCTTCATCATTCGCGACCGTCTGGGACTCGACTACCGCCAGCCGCGCACCGTGCTTGCCGAGGCCGTCAGCAACATCCGGGACCTGCTCGGCGGTAACCGAGTGGACACCACCGGCGAGCAGGTCACCATGCGCGACACCCGCCTCGCCATTCTGCCGGTGCAGCAGCCGATGCCCATCTATCTCGCCGCCCTGGGTCCGCAGGCCCTGCGACTGGCCGGCGCCGTTGCCGACGGGGTTATCCTCAACGCCTACGTGCCGACCGGCTACGTGCGCTATGCCGTGCGGGAAATTCGGGACGCCGCCCGCCAAGCAGGGCGCGACCCCGAAGCCATCGACATTACCTGCATGCTCGTCGTGCGGCTGACGCCAGACGCCGGAGCACTCATTCCCAGCCTCAAGCAGCGTTTGGCGCGCCTCCTTGCCGAGCCCCACGTGGGCGAAATTCTGTTGGCACGAGGCGGCTTTGACGCGGACATTCTCAAACCTCTGCGGGCTGCTACGTCCCACACCGATGCCGATGTGGTGGAACTGATCAGCGATGATATGGTGGAAGCGCTTTACCTAGTCGGCGACGCCGCAACGTGCAGGACCCGCATCGCCGACTATCGTGCCGCCGGTGTCGACGCACCCCTGCTGCTGCCGCGTCTGGACGATTACATGCAGGTGGCCGATGCGCTGCGGCCCTGACTCTGACGCTACGCGGAAAGCTCGGCTAGTGTTTGCAGCAGGGCGACGGCATCGGTCGTCGTTGGCAAGACAAACTGCGCCCTGGAAAATCCCGTGCCCGTCTTGACTGTCCATTGTTCCGGCGGCACGGACTCAAAGAGAGTCTCGTCGGAATGTCGCCCGCCAACGGCCATGATGAAGTCTGCCCCGGCGGCGATGATCTGCGCGCCGAGCATGCCCTTGTGAATCTCAGCCCACTTGATCTCTACCAGCTTGTTTCCCCGCTGCACCTGGAGACCGCTGCCGGCCAACAAGGCTTGTAATTGGCCGTAAAGCTCGTGCGCCTGCCACAGGCCGAATTCGGGGTCGGCGAGATGATACTGCCAGCCGAGCGAATGGCCCCGCTCTACCAGCATGGAACCGGGGGTTCGCGTTACCGCCTCCTCCAGAATCGGCCGCACCGTGGTCTTCCAGGCATCGTCCAGGTCCGCCAATGTCTGTCGCCAGAAAGCCTGTGGACTTTCCCGAATCCAACCACCGTCCTCAGCTACCAGAATACTGCCGCACGAGCCGAACCAGTTCTCCATGGTATCTCGGTCCCGCCCGCTCAAAACGGCCACTGTGTTGCGCGTGTCCTGGCTCACCGTCTGCAAGGCATCCAACAGATCGGCGCCCGGCGCAGTGTGGTACCAGCGTTCCACGGACGAGGCCGGGACGTCGTCATACCCCAGCAGCAAGACGCGCTTCTCCGCCTTGGCGTAGGCGACGAGCAGGCGCCGCTGCGCGGTGTCGTTCAACGCGCACGGCGTACGCTGCGTCTGCACGCTTGCCAATTCGTCCAGGAACTTCTGCGCCCAAGCGTGCACCGTATGCCCACAAACGCGCCGGTGCAAGGCGCCCATCCTGTCGGCCAGCGCCTCGTCGGACGACGACAGCACTTCGTGCATGCGCGCCGCCATGCCTTCGGTGTCGTAGGGATTGACGAAGAATGCCTCGCCCAGCTCCGATGAGGCCCCGGCAAACTCGCTGAGAATCAACGCCCCGGCGCGCTCCTTCTGGCACACGGCGTATTCCTTGGCGACCAGGTTCATGCCGTCGCGCAACGGTGTGATCAGCGCGATGTCAGCCCGGCGCAGCAAGGCGCAGATCTCGGCGAACGGCAGGTTGCGATGCACGTATTGCACCGGCGTCCAGGTGGTGGTGCCATAGGTGCCGTTGATCTCGCCCACCAATTCGTCCACTTGGCGCCGCAGGTCCTGGTAGGCCGTCACTTGCTCGCGCGACGGTACCGCCACCTGCACCAGGGTCACCGCCTCCCGCCACTCGGGGTGCGCCCCGAGCAGCCGCTGATAGGCGCGCAAGCGGCCGGGAATGCCTTTGGAATAGTCCAGCCGGTCCATACCCAGAATGACCTTGCGGTCTGCCATTGCCTCATCCAACCGCCGGGACTCCTCAAGCGTATCGCTATCCGAATCCAGCGCATTGATGAATTGGTTGGGATCGACACTGATCGGGTGCACCGCGCAATGCACCGGCCGCCCTTCGTAGGCCAGCGCGTTCATGTCGGCGGCAATGCCCAGCACCCGATACACGGAGTACAGAAAGTTTTGCAGGTTGTTGAACGTCTGGAAGCCCACCACGTCAGCGCCCAGCAGACCGCGCAACAACACTTCGCGGCAGGGCAGCACACGAAAGAGCTCGGAAGGCGGGAAGGGGGTGTGCAGGAAAAAGCCGATTCTGGCCTCCGGGAAACGTTGGCGCAGCATGTCGGGCAGCAGGAACAGGTGATAATCGTGCACCCAGATCAGCTCGTCGCCGCGCACCTCGGCGGCCACCGCGTCGCAGAACAAGCGGTTGACCTGCACGTAGGCTTCCCACTCGTCGTCGTCGTAGACCACGTGTGCCTCGAAAAAGTGGCACAGCGGCCACAACGCGCCGTTGCTGAATCCGTAGTAATACCGTTGAACCTGCTCGTCGGTGAGGTAGACGGGGGAGAAGCGATACGTATTGCGCAGCAGGCGGGTCAGACGGCGGCGGTCGGCATCCGACTCGTAAGCACTGCCGGGCCAGCCGAGCCACAGACTGTTACCCGCCGCGTGCGGGTGGGAGAGCGCTGTGGCCAGACCGCCTGAACTGCGCTCAACGGTGAATTCGTCGCCATCTTGATGGATGGTAACCGGCAGGCGATTGGAGACGATGAGAAGTCGGGGCGCCGCCGTCGTGCCGTCACTTTGGGCCATGCTGTCGTCCTTTCCACAAACCCGCCAAGCCGCGTTGGATACCGAGCGGAGTCTACGGTTGACGCTGGCTGTCAGTTTTCCGGCATTTCGCCCAAGGCCAATTCAATCGTCTGCCGCTGCTGCTGACGCAGAAATTCGATCCGCACCTTCTTACCGATCGGGCTGGCCGCGACAGCCGTTTGCAGATCGAAAGGCGAATTTACCTCACGACCGTCAAAGCCGACGATGATGTCGCCGATGGCGAGGCCGGCCTGCTGCGCCGGCTGGCCTTTCAGAACCTCATGTATGTAGGCGCCACGCGGTGACTCAAGCCCCAGGCGGATGATCTTGTCACGGTCGAGCGGGTCAATGCGCACGCCCAGGTAGGCGCGCTTCACGTGGCCGTAATCATGGAGCTGCGGCAACGAGGCTTTGACGGCATTGATCGGAATGGCAAAACCCATGGCGCCGCGCCGGATGGTGGCGGTGTTCACGCCAACCGCCTCACCGCGCATGTTCAGGAGCGGCCCGCCGCTGTTACCCGTGTTGATGGAGGCGTCCGTTTGCAGGTAGCCGCCGACCGCGCTGGAGCGCAGGAAATTGCGCCGCTTGCCGCTGATCATCCCGAACGTCACCGAGTGCTCAAAGCCGAACGGACTGCCGATAGCCACGACAAACTCGCCGACCTGCAGTGCGTCCGAGTCCCCCAGCGGCACAACAGGCAGCGGGGTTTCGGTTTCGATCTGCAACAGCGCCATGTCGCCAATTATGTCCCGTCCCAACACCTTGGCGCGGGCCTGGGTGCCGTCAAAAAGGCGGACGTGAATGTCTTCCTTGTCTTGCACCACGTGCTGGTTGGTGATCGCCAGCCCATTGGCCTTGATGATAAAGCCGCTGCCAGTGATCGGCATGCTGGGGTCCGGCACCGGGGGGTGGTTGCGCGGCAAGTCGGGAACAGCGCCCTTGTCGCCACGCACCTGCAGGCTGATGATCGCCGGCAGCGCCTGTTTGGTCAGGTCCAACAAGGCGTCGTTCAGTTGCCGCAAGGCCGGCAGGGGCGGTTGCCCGGTGGCTTGTTCGGTCCACAGCCGCTGGGCTTCCACACCGGCGGCGCTGGCAGCCAGAAACGCGAGGCCGAACAGCAGGAGACCGGCACGGCTGACCGCGCGGCAGGAGTTGAGCTTACGATGAGTCAACACGGTGAACCTCCTGATGTGACGCCAACAATGGGCCTTAACCGGGCTCCAAGGAGAAACCCTCCGCCTGCCAACCCGTAACCCCTCCGATCATCATTTTGACGGGTCTGCCGAGTTGAGCCAGTCGGGTCGCTCACGATACGCGCCGTTGCAATGCGGTCCGGCACAATAAACGACAAAGACGGTCTCCGACGGGTATCTCCTCAACTTGGCCTCGGAAATCTCCCCATGCGACAGGCCAATGCTTCCCGGCACATGACCTTCGAGGGTGTCGGCGGAATCTCGGTTACGCGTGCGGTCATAACTGAACATCCTTATCGGCTGACAGAGAGCTTGAGCAGACCACCTAAATGATCAGGCGCGGCTCGCTGCTCGGGTCAGGCGGCGTGCCGGCTGACGGCGTGGAGAACGGCATCACAATACGATTTCCGGGGCGCTTCTTAGCACCTTCCAGGCTACGCTCCAGCAATGCCCCGGCGAAGGGATTGAGGCGCAAACGGTCCGGGTTGTCATCAAGCAGAGACTCCGCCGCTGCCAAGGCCCACAGGGCCTCCAGGCGCCGGTCCGTTTGCAGGAAGTAATAAGCCGTTTCCTCTAAGCGCAAACGCATGATGGCGCGCGATTCTTCCCCCAGCACCTCCTGCATGGCGCTTTCGAAGACGCGATCAACTCGCTCCCGCTGCATCGCCTCGCTAACCACGATCTTGCTCTCGTCGATCTCCGCCAAGGCGTCAGCGTACGTCTGCACCACCGACTCCGGCAGGGTCCAACCGGCCAGCTCGGGCAGCTCCAGCAGGTCGCTGGCGTGGGCGTCCTGCGCCCTGGCCAATTCCAGCTCTTCCGGGCTGAGCGCTTCGTAAATCGCACCGGTTTCCGGCATCGTCTCCGGCTCGCCGATGAGGTCGCGCAGCATGAAGAACTCCTCCGGCACAGGCGTCCGCGTGGCGAGGTTCATCTGCTGCACCAGAGCGATCTGACGCTGGCAATGGGCGGGCTCCAGATCGATAAGCGGCGCCTGTGCTTGTACCGACTTAAGCATCTCGGACAACTCGCGCCGGCTCATCTGGAGCGCCTTGGCAAAACGAATGCCGGTGCCGTAGTTGAGAACCAGATAAGCGATCTGATAGCCGCCACCCGGTCGGGTGTGGATCATCAGGATCATGCGGTCCCCGGAACCGTCGATGAAGCTTGCCAGGCAGCGCTCCAGGCGACTTATCGCGCCGCCGAGCACAACGCGGCGCGGGGCCTGATTTTCATTGAAGATGACGCCCCGCGACTTGAGGCGATGCAGGGCTTTCTTAATGACCTTTTGCAAGGCTTTGGGAGGAGAATCGGAAAGGATTTCCATCAGGATCATGGCGCTGCTGGTCAGCGGAATGGCAGCCAGTCCATCCACCAGGACCGGCAAATCCGCTACCTGGACATTCGGCCGTACCGTACGCAGGACCGTAAGGCCCCGTACCAGATCGCCCAAGGCAACCTGTCGGGCCACGTCCACCGCCAAGGGCAGGGGCAAGGCCCGTATCGCGGCGTCCAGCGGTGCCGTCAGCATCTCGTCGTCGCTAAGTTCCGGGGGTTCGTCCGCGTTCAGTTGTCGCACCACCTCGGCCGCTTGTCGCAGCGCCTCAAGGTAATTGGTATCAACCGACGGCTCCCCTAAGGCCTCCAGGACCTCAAACGCCTCGACCCGCACCCCCACGGACACTTCGGAACCGCGGCTCCAACGTTCCAGCAACGGCGCCAGATCAGCCGCCTCGTCAGCCCGCAGGGTTGCCAGAACGACCCGCTGCTGCGCTTCGTCGAGCCGCTGGAATCGCTGCGTGACGAACTTGTCGAAATCCGCGTAATCCCGGCGCAAATACCGTACGTCAGCGTCGGCTTCCTCAGCCAAGGCCGCGATGCGTTGCGCCAGGGAAGGTTTGACCACGCTGTTCACCCTGCTGTCCTTATACGTTATGCCGGGCGGCGGCGAAAAGTGCCGGAGGGTCTTTTGCCTTTTGCCAAGTGGTGGTTTATAGTGGGCGGGATCATAACCTATGGGGAAAGCCGACGATAGGACTTGAACCTACGACCTACTGATTACGAATCAGTTGCTCTACCAACTGAGCTACGTCGGCGACGAAAACAAAGGTTGTATCCTAGTTAACGTGGTCTGACTCGTCAAGAACGATTTTCGCCGAGGCTTTCCATGTCGTATTGGGATTCCTCATTGGGAAGGGGGCTCAGCGTTATGGTAATGTCGTTGTTCGTCAGTGGTCTGATCATCGGATTTCTCATTGGGGTGTTTTCCTGCTATACCCTTATCCAATGGCTAAGCCGCCAACGTGCGCGCGGGAGAAAACGCGAAGTTGATCAATTGACTGATCAGTTTCAGAAACTCTTCCGGAAGATTGATCAGGACAAAAATCCAAACGCGTGAGCCCATGGAGAAGGACCCATGACCGAACCCACCGGCCGCCGACGGCCGACGCGGGTAGCCCTGTTCATAACTTGTCTGGGCGACGCCTTCTACCCGCAAGTGGGGGAAGCTACCGTACGTCTGCTGCACCGCCTGGGAATTGCCGTCGATTTTCCCCTTGGCCAAACCTGTTGCGCACAACCCGCCTTTAACGCTGGCTTTCATGACCAAGCCCGCCTCGTCGCGCAACGCAATCTCACCCTGTTCGCCGATTACGAATACGTCGTCGTACCTTCGGGTTCCTGCACGGCGATGATCCGCCTGTTTTACCCCGATCTGTTTGCCGAGGCCCCCCAGCTGCATCAACAGGCCGAGTCGCTGGCTGCGCGCACCTACGAGTTGTCGGAGTTTCTGCTCAACATTGTCGGCACCGACGACGTAGGCGCGGCGTTTGCGGGCAAGGTGGCCTATCACGCCTCCTGCCATTTGCAGCGCGAGCTCGGCGTCACGGAAGCTCCGCGGCGGCTGATCTCCCGGGTCGCCGGCGTCGAGGCGTGCGATGCGGAGATGTCGGAGCAGTGCTGCGGCTTCGGCGGCACGTTCGCGGTGAAGTACCCAGAGATTTCCAGTGCCATGCTGGAGAAGAAAATCGCCAGCCTGCAGCGCGCCGGCGCCGATACGCTGGTGTCTTGCGACGCCGGCTGCCTGATGCACATTGCCGGACGGCTCCGGCGGCAGGGGATGGACGTGCGGGTCATGCACGTCGCCGAATTACTGAACGCCGGTCACAACGCCGAGGAACCGCGCCATGCACCTGGGAACTGAGGGCTTTCAAGACCACGCCAGGCAGGCCCTGAAAGACGAGCCGCTGCAAAATGCCCTGCACCTCCTGACTGCCGAATTCGTGCCCCGGCGGGTGGCGGCCATGCAGGCGCTCGGCGACCCCGAGGCGTTGCGCACCCAGGCGCGCGCCGTCAAGGAGCAGGCGATTGCCCAGCTCGATACCTATCTGGAGCAATTCGCCGACAACCTGGACAAGCTAGGCGCCCACGTGCATTGGGCGCACGACGACGCCGAGGCGCGCGATATTATTACCAGCATTGCCCAACAAGCCGGGGCCAAGGTCATCGTCAAGGGCAAGTCGATGGCCGCCGAGGAAATTCACCTCAACCCACATCTGGAAGAACTGGGATACGAGGTCCTGGAGACCGATCTCGGCGAATACATCATCCAGCTCGCCGAAGAGACGCCATCGCACATCATCGCGCCCGCCATCCACAAGACCCGCCAGCAAATCGCCGCGCTGCTGCACGACAAGCTCGGCGACCCGTACACCGAAGAACTGACCGACATGACGCAGATCGCCCGCCGCGCCCTGCGCCAGCAGTTTCTGCGCGCCGATGTAGGCATCACGGGCGTCAACTTCGCTATCGCCGATACCGGCTCGATCGTCCTGGTCACCAACGAGGGCAACGGGCGATTGTCGTCCACCTTGCCACGCGTGCACGTCGCGCTGATGGGCATGGAGAAGATCGTCCCGCGGCTCGACGACCTGCCGGTAATGTTGAAAGTGCTGACGAACAGCGCCACCGGCCAGAAGATATCCAGCTACGTCACCATGATCACCGGACCGCGGCGGGCGCACGACCTCGACGGCCCCGAGGAACTGCACGTGGTCGTCATGGACAACGGACGCTCCAACATCCTGGCCAGCGAGAACCGTGAGGCGCTCTACTGCCTGCGCTGCGGCGCCTGCCTCAACGTCTGCCCGATCTATCAGAATATCGGTGGGCACGCCTATGGCTGGGTGTATCCCGGCCCGATCGGCGCCGTGCTGACTCCCCTGTTCACCGGCCTGGACACGGCCAAGCATCTGCCGCGCGCCAGCACGCTGTGCGGCGCCTGCCGTGAGGCGTGCCCGGTCAAGATCAACATCCCTCACATGCTGCTGAACCTGCGGCGCCAGAGCGTCAGCCGCGGTGACGCATCGGCAGGCGAGGGGAGGCTGTTTTCGTTGTGGGCGTGGGTCATGCGGCATCCGGGGCTCTATCGATTGGGTCTGAAATTGGCACGGCTGGGACAGACGCCCTTCGCGCGGCGCGGCTGGCTGGGGAAACTGCCGCCGCCGTTCCATAGCTGGACGCAATCGCGCGACTTCAAGGCGGTTGCGCCGCAGTCCTTCCGGGATCGCTGGCAGGCCACCCTGCAATACGAGCAGCCCAGCCGCAACGGCGCGGGTGGAGGGCGTCATGAGTAACCAAGAAGCCTTTCTGGCGCGTGTGCGGCAGGCTCTGCAAACGGGAGGGCAATCTCATCATGCAGAAGCAGTGTCCGCGGAGAATGGGGAGGTCGTTTCCTTGGTGGCGGAAGGCGAGGACTTGGCGGCCCGTTTACAACGCGAACTGGAGGGCGTGGGCGGCAGCGTGGCGCGGGTCAAGCACGTGGCCGAGGCCGCGCAATACGTCACCCGCCTGGCCAAGGAGAAGGGCGCCGAGGTGGTAGTGCGCTGGCAGTCGGATTTGCTGGATACGCTGGAGATCGACGACGCACTACAGGCCGGTGGCGCCAAGGTGCACACCGCTTCGCCAACCAGCGCGGCGGAGGCCGACAATCGCCGTCAGGAGATGCGCGACTTGCTGGCCCGTGCCGACCTGGGCCTGTCGGGGGTGGATGCCGTCATCGCCGAAACGGGCACCCTGATGCTGACGGCGCAGCCCGGCCAGATGCGCGGCGTCTCGCTCCTACCGCCCGTGCACGTCGCCGTCGCCCGCACCGACCAGGTCGTCGCCACCTTCGCCGACGCTCTGCGCACCGTCCGCCAGGCGGGGGAAGACGTGCAGCAGAATCTCACCAGCTGCATCTCGTTCGTCACCGGCCCCAGCCGCACCGGCGACATCGAGCTCAAGCTCACCGTCGGCGTGCATGGCCCGGGTGAATTGCATCTCGTCCTGCTGGACGAGCCCGGCGCCTGATTGCCAGAAATTGTCCCTCCAGGTTCTTTGTCCCCAAGTCTCAGAGGGTGTTTGTGAATGATCCCCATGCCTGGGAGCGCGGGCTTCCAGCCCGCCAAGCGGAATTACGCGGGCAAAATATCCGCGCTTCCGAAGAGGTGCCGCCATTCACAAATATGCTCTAACGATACCGCCTCAAAGCTGTGAGCAGAAGGGAGAGGCTTCATGCCGGCACGGACGGGACAGGATTACATCACCGGCTTGCAGGAACATCCGCGCGAGGTCTGGTTGCGGGGCGAGCGGATTGCGGACGTCACCACGCATCCGGCGTTGCGCGGGGGTATAAAGGCCGTGGCCGCCCTCTATGACTTGCAATCCCGCGACGACCTGCGTGATGAGATGACCTACGTGTCACCGACCACCGGCGACCGGGTAGGGTACTCCTTCATCATTCCGCAAACACAGATCGAACTCCAACAACGCGGCAAGATGATGATGCGCTGGGCGCGTACCGGGTGCGGCATGCTGGGGCGTTCGCCGGACTTTCTGAACGTCAATTTCGCCGCCTGGGGCGCCGCCGCGGACTTTTTCGCCCAAAACCGGCCGCACTTCAAAACGCACGTCCGGCAGTACTATGAGTACATCCGGGAAAACGATCTGACCTTGACCCATGCCCTGATCAACCTGCAGCGCCGCCGCACCTCGGGCCAATCCCAGTTGTCCGAGGGCGTCGGGCTGCGGGTGGTGCGGGAAACGGCCGCCGGCCTGGTGCTGCACGGCTCGCGTATTCTGGCGACGTTGGGGCCGATCGCCGACGAAATCGCCGTTTACTCGCCCCGTTTTGGAGGCGGGAACGCCGCCGGGTCGGAAGCCTACGTGCTCAATTTCGCCATTCCCTGCAGCACGCCGGGGGTCAAGTTTCTGTGCCGCGAGAGTTTCGACATGAGTCGCTCGCACTTCGACCACCCCCTGGGTTCGCGCTTTGAGGAAATGGACGCCACGGTTTTCTTTGAAGACGTGTTCGTGCCCTGGGAACGGGTGTTCTTGCTGGGCGACGCGGATTTGCTCAATGACATGCCGCGCGCCACCAACTCGTCGGTGCACACGGCCCATCAGGGGGCGATCAAGAACGTGGCGAAGAGCGAGTTCGTGCTAGGCGTGGCGCTGCTCATGGCACGCACGCTGGGCTCAGAGGAATTGCCACAGGTGAAGGAGCGTTTGGCCGAGCTGATGACCTACACGGAGGTCATGAAAGCTTCCCTGCGCGCTGCCGAGGCGGATGCGCGGCGCGATCAGTGGGGGGTGATGTGTCCTGACGCGCTGCCGCTGGAAGCCATCCGCGCGCTGTTTATGAGCGTCTATCCCCGTATGGTGGAAATTTTACAACTCCTGGGATCGAGTAGCTTCATGGCCCTGCCGTCAGAAGCCGACTTCGACACCCCGCTGGCGGCGGAGATCGAGCGCTATCTGGCCACCGATACGGCCTCCGCTCGGCAGCGGGTGCAACTGTTCCACCTGGCGTGGGACGTCGCCTGCAGCGCGTTCGGCGGCCGGCAGGTGCTCTACGAGCGTTTCTTTGCCGGCGACCCGCTGGCGCGCGCCGGTTTCCTGTACAGTCTGTATCCGAAAGAGCCGTTGATGGAGCGTATCCGAGAGTTTCTCGATCAGGATGGGTAACGGAGAAATGAGATTATGGACAACTACCGATTGCTATTGGAACAAGCGGCACGGCTTTACGAAAAGTACGAGGCCGGACGTCCGCAACCCTTCAACATCTTTTCCGTTCTGCGCCGCGAGAACGACGAGGTAAACCTCCACTCGCGTTTTCTTCACGCGCTGCTCGACTACAAGAAGCCGGGACATGAAACCAAGGAAAACCTGGCGGACTTCTTGCGGCATGTTGGCGTGGGGGACTTTGAACAACATGGTGTCAAGGTCGAGCGGGAAAGCGCCTACATCGACATCCTGATCACCAACGATGCCGGACAGGCAATTGCGATCGAGAACAAAATCGAGGCAAAGGATCAACCGAAGCAACTTTGCAGGTATTACAATACGCTGAAGAATCGGGGATACAGCAACATTCATCTGCTGTACCTGACGCTCTATGGCGCTGATCCTTCGGAGGCTAGTTTCTGCGGTCCCAACTGCGAGGCGCGTTCTCACTACGAGGCTATTTCTTACAAGGATACACTTCCTGATTGGTTGGAACGCTGCCAACAGCGCGCCTGCGACGAACTCGGGTTGAGGGAGTCGGTCGCGCAGTATCGGCAACTCGTTCAAAAACTGACAGGCACCGATTTCGAAGGAGCATACATGAATGAGCTAACGGAGCTTGTTTTGGAGGGCGACAACCTTGTTCTTGTCCACGACCTGAATGAGGAGGCCATGATTCAAGCAAAGATTCATTTATTGCAGCAATTGTGGTGCGAAGTCGACATCGCGCTGAAGGAGGAAATTGCAGACCTTCCTCCCATCGGCGAAACAGACAAAACCATCGGACGGAATCATGCTTCCGAGGAAAGAATCAGACACTTCTTCACTGGTACAAAAAACCTTTATCACGGCCTATTTTACCCGTTTGGTAGCGAAGCTGCCTTGGCTGTTGAAGCCGGGCACGGCGACGGCCTTATCTTCGGGGTCCATTGTTACAACCAAATGTACAACCAAATGCACGGCCAACTCAGGAACGCAACACTGAATATACAGGGTGGGCGATCAAATGACTATTGGCCTTGGTATCGATATGCCGACGGTAATCTTAACCTAAAGACAGCCACCCGAGATGACCTCAGACGGCTGTCGAGCAATGCGGACAGGAAGGATTATGCGCAAGGAATCGCACGAGACTTGAAGCCGGTTTGGGATACGATCAAAAAGGCCGGTCTCGCCAGCTAGAATCCGTAACGCAACAAGGAGGCACACATGGAACGCGTGACCCAACTTGGGTATCTGGGCATCGGGGTAAGTGACGTTGGCACTTGGGAACGCTTTGCCACCCAAACGCTCGGTCTTCAAACGCACGAGCCGGACGCCGATGGCGCCTTGTTTCTGAAAATGGACGAGTACCATCACCGCTTCGCCCTGCGGGCCAACGGACACGACGACGTCGACTACGTGGGCTGGGAAGTCGCCGACGAGCATGCCCTCAAGGCAATGCAGGCGCAATTGGAAGCCGCGGGGGTCGAGGTAATGGCCGGCGCCGCAGACCTGGCGACGCAGCGGCGGGTTGTGGACCTTATTGCCTTCAACGACCCGGACGGCGTGCGCACGGAAATCTTCTACGGGCCGCTGGTGAACTACGACCAACCGTTCGCCTCGCCGCGCGCCATCTCCGGTTTTGAGACCGGCACGCAGGGCTTGGGGCACATCGTGCTGGTGGTGGAGAACGTGGAGCGGAGCATTCACTTCTATCGTGACGTGCTCGGCATGCGCATCAGCGATTTCGTGCAGACGTCCAGAATGGCCCCGGCCGGGAGCGCCTCGCCCCGCATGGCCTTTTTCCATTGCAACCCGCGCCACCACTCGGTCGCGTTTCTGGCGGCGTCGATCAAGCCCCGCCTGCGGCACTTCATGCTGCAGACGCAATCGCTCGACGACGTGGGCTCGACGTACACGCTGTGCCAGGACCAGGGGGTGCCGATCAACCGCACCCTTGGGCGGCACACCAACGACCACATGGTGTCGTTCTACATGGCGTCGCCGTCGGGCTTTGAGGTCGAATACGGCTGGGGGGCGCGCACCGTGGACGACAACATCTGGCAGGTGCAGCAGCACACGACGGGCAGCATCTGGGGGCATCGCGCCCTGGCGGAGCAGCCGGTGGCCGCTCAGGGTTAATCCAGGCAGGCTAGGGATGCAAACGGCGAGGAGTAAGGATTCATGGCAACGATGACTGAGGAACGGGTAGCCACCGTCCGCATGGTGAGCGAGGACGAGGCAAGCGGCAAGGCGGCGGCGATATTCGACGACATCAAGGCCACCAAGGGCCTGTCGTTCGTGCCCAATTTCTGGCGCGTTCTGGCGACGAACCCCGACCACCTGGAACTGGTGTGGACGAACCTGAAAACCCTCATGCACCCGGAGACCGTCGGGCGCCAGTCGAAGCTCGACCCGCTGACACGGGAAATCATCGCCCTGGCCGTGTCGGCGACCAACGGCTGCGCATATTGCACCAATTCTCACACGGCCGCAGTGCGCAAGCTGGGGCTGGATACCGAGGCGCTGGGGGAGGTGCTGGCGATTGTCGGCTTGTTCAACACGACTAACACCTTGGCCGACGGCTACCAAGTCGAACCCGACGTGCTGCCACCGCTGGATTAACGGCTGGGGCTACACGAGCAGGGCGCCTTCGTGTTGCAGCAGGCGCCGCTTGACCGCTATGCCGCCGGCATAGCCGGTCAGCCGGCCGTTGGCGCCCACCACCCGGTGGCACGGAATGACGATAGCCACCGGGTTGCGCCCATTGGCATGACCCACGGCCCGCACCGCGGCCGGTTGCCCGAGCCGCTCGGCGATCTCCCGGTACGTGGTCGTCGTGCCCCACGGAATCTCCTGAAGTTCCCGCCATACCCGCTGCTGAAACGGCGTGCCCTCCGGCGCTACCGGTAACGTGAAGCGCTGCCGCCGCCCCTCGAAATACGCCTGCAACTGCTGTCGCGCCTCGTCAAGAACCCCCTGGTCTTCCTGCCAATCCGGCTCCGGCCGCACCGGACGCTCGCCGTCCTGAAATTCGACGTGGGTTAGTCCCTGTGTGGTGCCGGCGATGCACAAGGCGCCAAAGGGAGTATCGAGGATGGTGTACCACACAGGCTCGGCAGGACGTGCGGCAGACATGGGCGTCTCCTGTTTCGTAAAGGTTTGGGTTGTTCAACTCTGCTTGGCGGTTGACATTCCGCAGGCGGCCATCTACTTTCTGCCCGAAGGCGAGCGAGCATCCTGCCGTGAGGTCTCAAGCGATGACAAGGCCGCAACCCGTGACGAACACCTTGCCCCGTTACCAGTGGAGCGCCAACGAATATCAAGGCATGATCAAGGCCGGGGGGTTCGACGAGGTCAGACTGCTGGATGGCGACGTTGTCATTATGGGCGCCGCTTGTGAGCCGTACCGCTGGACGCTCGATGATTATGAAAAACTCGTCGCCCTAGGGCTGCTTGAAGACAAGCACGTCGAGCTCGTGCAAGGAGAGATTCTTGTCATGTCGCCCATGGGTGAACCCCACGCTCTGACCATCATACAGTTGAACGAGATTCTGAGCCCGCACTTCAACTCCCGAACGGGGTATCGCCTCCGCATTCAGATGCCCCTTGCCCTGCCTTCCCTGCTCTCCGAACCCGAACCGGACCTGGCCGTCGTGGCCCTGAACGCACCCACCAGCGCGGCCGGTCGCCCTACCAGCGCCGATCTCGTGATTGAGGTTGCCGAATCGTCCCTGGACTACGACCGCGGCCACAAGGGCTCACTCTACGCCGCTGCCGGCATCCGCGACTTCTGGCTTGCCAATCTCCCCGAACGCCGCCTCGACGTTTACCGGCGTCCCGTCCCCGACCCCCAATCCTTCAGCGCTTGGCGCTACCAGGATTGCCAGGTCCTGCAAGCCGGCGAGCGGGTTTCCCCCTTGGTGGCGCCTGAGATCATCGTACCGGTTACGGCGGTGTTTCCAGCCTGAGAGAACCCTGTGCTCCAGTGTTTCATTGTGCAACAAATGGCGATCGGAATTACAAGTTACAGGCTTAATAGCACGCCCTGCCCTGTGCCGCGCGCAACCATGCCCGGCACGTCGAATCCCTTGCCATTCAGAATGTCTTCAACCGTCCGTAGCTGCATACGGGGGTATGGCCGCGCAAACGTGGACTGGGTATCCCCTGCCTCAGCCATGAAGCGATGGAAGTTACGTTCCTTCGTTACGCCCAATGGCTCCAGGATAATCAGGCCGACCCTCAGCGCCGCGTCGTTCTCCAACACGCCTCGCAGGGCGCGTAGCGTGGCAATACCGACATTCTTGCCGCCCTTCACCTCCATCGCCATGCTTTGCAGGTCGTCCACGTTCGGCATAGCGAAGTACAAGCGTCCGTCGATGCCGCCGTCTGCCGGGCGCCGCGTTGTCACGAAGCCGTCCACGGTTTCGACAGCCCATTTCTGGAAGTGGCAGGGATCACGCTTCCACAGGTCGCGGGCGCCTTCCAGGGTGCGCGGCACGCCGTCAACTTCAAAGTCCTTGCCCGCCACCAATCGCAGGCGGTCTTGCAGGCGCACCTTCGCCACGCGCTTGACGGCGTGAATGGCGATGTCGATACCGACCCAGCGCCGCCCCAGTCTGTGGGCAGCCTCCAGCGTGGTGGCGCAACCGCAGAACGGGTCGAATACCACGTCGCCTTCGTTGCTGCTGGTCTTGATGATGCGCTCAAGCAGCGCCAAGGGCTTTTGCGTCGCGTAGCCCATGCGTTCACGGGTGCGGCCAGACAAGTTGTCAATATCGTTCCACAAATTCGTTGCAGGTCGCCCGCCAGAGAGATAGGTCTTGCGATCAGGGCGCCCCGTGCCAGACCATGTCGCCCCTCTCTGTCCAACGCCCACAACTTGGCGGGCTTCATACGCCACCCCCATCTTGGGACATATCCCTTGTATTCATACACAAGGTTCGGCCTTTCTCCCATTGATGCCGTGCGTATGATTTCGTGAAGTCTGTATCTGCCCTTCTCGTCTTCAGGTCTGTAAAAGTCGGACACCTATTTCTCATCATGAGGCACATACACCGGATTCCACGTCCTAGGCTCAGGACTCATAACCAGAAACTAACCGTGGCAGCTATGCAGATGGCACTGAAGAACGTATGCGCACAGCGGTCGTACCGAGTGGCGATGCGGCGCCAATCCTTCAGCCTGCCAAACAGGCGTTCGATGAGGTTACGGCTCTTGTACAACTCGGTGTCGTAGATGATGGGCTCTTTGCGCTTGGCGCGGCCCGGAATGCAGGACTTGATGCCACGTTCGGCAAGGGCCTTGCGCAACCTGTCGCTGTCATAACCCTTGTCGGCTATCAGGACAGCGGCTTTCGGTAGGGCCTCAAGTACCGTATCAGCCCCGCAGTAGTCGCTGACCTGCCCCGCCGTCAACCGCAGCACGACGGGCTTGCCATCGCCGTCGCAGACGGCGTGGAGCTTCGAGTTCAGCCCGCCCCGGGTGCGTCCGATGCAGCGCGAAAGCCCCCCCCCTTGAGCAGGCTGGCGGCGGTGCGATGCGCTTTGAGATGGGTGCTATCGATCATGACCGTCTTGGTGGCGGTGCTTTCGGCAGCCAGGGCTTGGAAGATGCGGTCGAAGACCGCGGCCCTGCTCCAGCGCACGAAGCGATTGTAGAGTGTCTTGTGGGGTCCGTAACAGGCGGGCGCGTCGCGCCATATTAGCCCATAGCGGATGACGTGGATGATACCGCTGATGACCTTTCGGTCATCGCCGCGTGGGACGCCGCGCACCTTGTTGGGTGACAGGGGTTTGAGTTCGGTCAAACGGGTCGTCGGGCAGCCAGAAGTGGTGCTCGGACATGATCGCTCTCCTAATGGCGTCAGCGTGTTGACTCTCATCACAGGCCCCATGATACCCTTTTATAGGTCCTGAGCCTAGCAGATGTCTTGGAATAGGACAGGATGATGTCTCTCACCTGCCCAAAGCCTTTGGAATCGTTATGAGAACTTGTGCGTCGCCAGGTAATCTCGCTTCTGAAGTTCTCATGCCCGAAGATGGCGTCCATCATCACTTTGAGGTAGTGGCTGGCAGTCGGACCACAATGCAGGTAGATGGAGCCAGTCGGCTTCAAGATGGGCTTCATTGGCAGCAAGCGCTCTACCATGTAGGACAGATACGCCAGCAAGCGCGGCTGCGTGCCGCGCAAGGCATTCACCCAAAGACGCCAGAACTCAGCCACCTTGTCATCGATGCCGCGTTCGCGCATGAGCACCGGCATGACGCGGATGGCGCGTTCGCGCTCCTCGTCCAATGTCCACAGGTCGCAGAAGGCTTCAATCTGGTCAGGCAGCAGGCGGCCGGTGGCATCCCTGTAAATGGCGTTGTATTCCTGATTCGAGTTGAAGGGCGGGTCCAGGTAAATCAGGTCCACGCTGCCCAGGTTCACGTGATCTCGCATGATCGTGAGGCAGTCGCCGTAGTAGAGCCGGTTCACGCGAAGCATCCCCGGAGGAAGGTGCTGAATGGATCGACATTCTTGCGTTCGTTGTACTTCCAGCAGGCTTCGGCGACGTACAGCAGGGTATACGGTACGCCGTAGTGGTGATGCGAGCCGTACCAGGCGCGCTTGAGCAAAGACCAGAAGCCCTCAATCGTGTTGGTGTGAACCGAGCCTTCGGCATAGGCCGTGCTGTGGTTGATAACGGCGTGCTGCTGAAGTTCTTGACGCCGCCATAGCCCTTCCATTCGTCCGTCATCAGCAGCGAGCCGGCGGGTTCCACGTTGTCCTTGATGAACTTGAGCAGGGTCTTGCCGCGGACCTTGGCGGCAGTGCGGGCCGTTACGCGGCCGCCGCGTTCGACGGCGCCGACGATCAGGCGCTTGGCCGTGCCGCGTCCTTTCTTGGCGGGCTTGTCGTCTTCGCGCCGATTGCCGTTACGCGGCTTGCCGCCCAGATAGGTTTCGTCGGCTTCGATGATGCCTTGGAGCAGGTGACGCTCGCGGTTCACCATCGCAACCCGAATGCGGGTTTGCATGTACCCTACGGTTTGTTGCCTCACGTCCAGATCACGGGCAAGCTGGCAGCTCGACAGGCGTTTCTTGGCGTTCGCCATCAAGCCGATTGCCAGGAACCACTTTTGCAAAGGGACTTTGGTCTTTTGCATGATCGTGCCGGACAGGACGTTGAAGCTGGACTTGCAAGCGTGGCAATTCCAACGGCCCACCTTGTCCAGTTCGTTCTTGCGGGCCACCTTGTCGCTCCTGCAATGCGGGCAGGTCGGATTATCCCCCCAACGGACGGTTTCAAGGTGTTCAAGGCAGGATTCTTGCGTCGGATACTTGCTGAAAATACTGATCAGGTTCATGGCGTCACCTCCTAAAGAGAAGGGACTACCCTATGCCTGAATTGTCAAGCCTGTAACTTGTAGTTGCGATCGTATAAACTATCTGTTCAAGAATATTCTCAATCCTCAATTCTTCGTAGCAGCGAAAATAGTTTCTTAAATTCAATTGTGGCTCGTACTCTCGACTATTTCGCCAAACTATAGCACTTAGTGGTATAATTACAAGAGAAAATGCCGAAACGATATAACTGGGCTATGAGAATGACAGTCATTTCACCCCCCCCTCCCTACACCCGTTGCAAAACGGTCTTAACCACGTTCATCTTCGGCGCAATCTGCGTGTCGTGCATCGCGGTGGACACCCGCCGCGGCGTTCGGCTGCCTGGGATGGGCCGGCGGCCGGCGTGGATGACGTCTGGCCAGGCGCCCAAGATCCGGTGGCGCCGGTGGGCGGAGCGGAGAACGGGTCCGCGGAAGCGGCGGATGGGCAGGAAGCCTGATGGGTCGTCTGGCTGGAACGGCTGTGGCGGCCTTGGCGCTGGTCGTGGCCTGAGCGTCGTCGTCTAAGCGCTTGATTGCCGGGTTTCAGGCAGTCCCACAGGGCTTTGCCGAAGCTGGTGTGGCCGGGGGCTGAGGACCCTGCCGTGTCGGGTGTGGCTGAGGCTGCAGGGGCGACCGGAGAGTCGTCTGCCGGCGGGTCGGATGAGAAGCAGGACGGATTGATCGGCTTTCAGAGCGCAGTTCAGGGTGCGTCCGCGGTTTGTAACTGCTGTCTGATGACGTCGATCTCGCCTTCATTGCGGGAAACTCGGTCGCTGAGGGCATGGAGTTTCGCCACGTCGTCTTCCAGTCGTCCGAGGCGTTGCTCCACGGCGTCAAAACGTTGATTGATGTACTTGTCCTGGTCGTCAAAGCGCTGGTCCATATTTCTTTCCATGGCGTCGAAACGCCGGTTCATGGGACCGACGACGAACACTTGCTGGACAGCGACGAAGGCGGCAATCGTTCCAGCGACGGCGCCGATGACGTTCGCCCTGTCTTTCAGCCAGGATAACATTGTCGGCCATCCTCCTTTTCGGGAGTTGAGTCTTGCTTGATTGTGCCACACGCGGGGCAGTTTTTCATCTCTGGTGTCAGAGTCCTGCTTTATGCAGCCGGCAGTAGAGTTGACTTCGACCGTAGACGTGGATTGCAGCCAGGTCGGTGGCTCTGTTCGGATCCTGGTCGAGCGTTGCGTTCGTCCACAGGTCGGCTGGCACGTTCTGGACATGGGTCGTGGAACGGGGTTGCGCGCGCTACTTGCCGGATTCTGTCACTTACGTTGGGGTTGAGGTGGACGTGGCGCCGGCCTTCGGCGTTCTCCATCATCTGGACGACGAGGCGGCGGACGTACTGGTGCGGCCGGCGCAGTCACTGCTGCGGACTGGTGGACGTCTGGTGGCGCTTGTTCTATGCCGGGCGCAGGGCGCCTTGCTTCCGGCAAGGCGGATGCTGACTGTCACGTGCGGACGCGGCGGCGGCTTCGCGCTCGTGAGCCTTGATGCGGTCGGCGACGCCTGACCAGTGGCGTGCGATGTCCTGGGTCGTGATGCGGGCTGCCGAGCGAGGTTTGCCGGTGAAGGCAATCTTGGCGTCGAACATGCGGTTGCCGTACTTGTTGCCCCACAGGTCGGGGTTATTGGCGGCCCACTGTCGCAGGCGGTCGTGCAGGGCGCGTTTGAGGCCGGTTTCGTTTCGTATCCGTTGGCAGAGCGTTTCCAGGTCGTCGGGCGGGCCGGAAAACAGGAAGGCGGACAGCAGGGCGCTGCCGTTCGCGAAGGGGATGCGTTGTCCGTTTATGAGCAGGGTGGATTCGGTTTCATTTTCCTCTATCCATGTCCATGACGGTTTGTCTTGGGAGAGGATGCTGATAGCGGTCCAGGCGCCATGGCAGGCAACGGTTTTGCAGCGCTCGCGCCATACCCGGAGCAGATTCATGTTGACGTCGGCGCCGCCGGTTTCTTTGGTGAGCCGTGAAGCAGTGTCTTCGATGTAACTCACTGCCTGGCGGATTTTGCAGGGTCGGGATGTTGTCGCATGGTGGTTCCTTGTCGGTTGTCAGGGGTTGGCGCGCAGTCTGCGCAGATGGGGACGTTGTTCTTTTTTCTGGAAAGGACGCGTTGAACGTGATGACTGACGAGATGGTGCCGAATAACGCGGCCGGTGCCTGTCGAGACCGTGTTGTGGGCTGCGCTGGAAGCCGGGCAGGCGTCGGAAACCCGTCGCGCCGTCGGCCCTGGCGGCGTTTCTGGCGGCGCGTCATGCCGCCGGACAGTCGCCGGCGTCGCTTGCCCGGGCGCACCTGGAGGCTGGCGAGGCCGATCCGACGAAACATGCCGGGGTTCGGTCGGTTCTCAAAGGTCTGGGTCGCCTGGCGGTGCTCAGGGCTGCGAAGCCGGTACGCCGCAGGAAGGCGCTGGGCGGTCTGGAAACGTGGGATGAAGCGATGCAGCGCCAGGCTTTCGACATGGCCTTGGCGCACGTTCTGTCGGACGCCGGTCTGCGGCGCTCGGAGGCCGCGGGCTTGGTGTGGCAGGACATTGAACGGGTTGCCGACGGCAGCGGCCGCCTGCTGGTGCGGCGGTCGAAGATGGACCCCATGGGGGAAGGCCGGACCGTGGCGCTGACGCCGGTGACGGTGTGTTTGCTCGGGCGCTGCGCGGCTCTTCGCGGCGTGCGGCAGGACGGCCTGGTGTTTGGGTTGAGTGGAGGGTAGTTGTCGGCGCGGCTGGCCCGGCTGTGCGAAGAGGTGGGTCTGGGGCCGGGCTTCAGTGGTCATTCCGGGCGTGTCGGCCTGGCCCGGCGTATGGTGGCGCGGTACGCTCGCAGGGAAGATGCGGCGTCGACGCTCAGGTGATTGTAGTGTGGGGTTGGGGTTCTTTGGCAGCGGCTGGACCGGGCACTGGCGCAGGTTGCCATTGGCGTGGCACGGACGCCACTTCGAGTTCATGGATTCCCAGTACAGGCCCATTGGCGCCGTAGTGGCGGCACGTCTTGTTGGCCGTGCTGGGTCGGTCTCCGCGGTGGCTCCATCCGGGGGCGGTATGCCTGCCGGCATTGCCGGCAGGCAATCGGGTCGATGTCCTTCTTTGTTATTTCTGCCGGCAGGAATGGCAGCTCCACATGACGTCTTGTGGCAACAGGTTTCTTTTATAAAGGTGGGTTTGAGCGGTGGCAACGGTGCAAGCGTTTCCTCGAAGTCCTTTGCGAGCCGACGATTGCGGTTCAGCCAGGCCAGAGTTCGTTCAACTACCCAGCGCCTCGGCAAGACTTCAAAGGTGTGGCGGTAGCCGGTCGCTTGACAATCTTCACGCGCCAGCGGCCAAGCGGTTTGAGCACCGCCGCCAATTTGGGGCCTGAACAGGCCTGATCGGCGAAGACATGGCGCATCCTCGGAAACGCGCGGCGCACAGAGGCCAACACGACAGGCGCGCCGTCACGGTCTTGGACATTGGCGCCATGGACCTGCACGGTGACCAGCAGGCCGCCAGTATCGGTGAAGAGATGACGCTTGTCCCCGCAACTGAACACGAGAGACTTGATGGAAAACATGATGTTCACTATAGTGTGAACTGACTTGAGTATCATGTCTCTTCAGGAAGGATCGCCTTGTGGCTGAGACCTTGCCCCTCATCAACCTGACGCCCGACGAGATTGAGAAGCTGCCCGCCAAGCTCCGCGACAAGATCAGCGCAACCGATGTCATTGGCGTTTGGCTCGTGGGCGGCACAACGGAGCGAATCGCACAACGGATCGCTCGAGTGGTTGAACTGTTTCCTCGGGCCGCGGCCAAGCACAATGAACAATTGAGCGACGCCAATATCGAGAAAATGCTCGACGTGTTTCTCTCCGACACGCCGCGCCCGCCGGTCGAGACTGAACTCGACATCGACAATGCCAGACTGCGTGCCGACTACCTCCAGGAAACGCCTTGTCTGACAGCGGCACAGGTGCACGCCGCCTCGGGTCTCAATCCAAGAAACAGGAGCGAACCCGCCTCCCGCTGGAAACGAGAGGGCAGACTGTTTGCCGTGCGCCGCTCGGGCATTGACCTCTACCCGGCCTTTCAGTTTGAGGACGGAGTTCCGCGGCCTGTCATCAAGAAGATCCTCGCCGCACTGCCGAAAGACATGACCGGTTGGCAGATCGCCCTATGGTTCGCCTCCGGCAACGGCTGGCTCGGTGGCGACGAGCCGCAGGAGCGCTTGGTTGACCCGGACGCCGTAATCGACGCGGCTCTGAAACTCGCCGACCCCGCGGTCGGGTGAGGGTCGTCCGCCACATGTCCATCCGAAGGCCGCCGGCAAGACTCGCCGGTCCCAACATCGTCATCCTCCCTGCCGACGCGCTGGTACACCGGGTGCACGCCCGCAATTACGGCGCCGACCACTTCAATCCCTGCCAAGGGGCTCCCACACGCTTCGCGCCCGTTCACGACGCCGAAGGAAACTGCGTTCCGTCTCTGTATGCAGCGGACACGCTGAAGGCGGCGGTCTACGAGACGATCTTCCACGACATTCCGGTTACGGCCAGACGCAGGACCGTTCCCAGAACGCTCGTTCAGAGCCGCGCCCACGGCCAGTTGCAGATCCGGCGCGGTCTGCAACTGGCCTCGCTACGCGGTCCCGACCTGCGGCAGTGGCGTATCAGCCGGAATTCGCTGATCACCACATCGCCGTCTCTCTATCGGGACACCGCCCTTTGGGCAGCGGCCATCCATCACCAATTCCCGGATGTCGAAGGGCTGCTCTGGACCTCTAACCAGTGTGACCCGGACACGGCCTACCTGTTTTTCGGGGACCGGGTGGCCGCGGAGGATTTCAACCTCGTGCAGGCCCGTGACGGCATGGTGGATCCGTCGTTTCTGGCAGACGTGCGCCAAACGGGTCGAAGGAGCGGGATCAGTATCACGGTCTAGCCGCAGACGGGCCTGCGTCAACGTGATAATCAGTGGTCAGACGGGCAAATTCACATATTGTTGCGATATTAAATAAATATGTTATCATACGTATGATGTTAACATTTTATTGTGACAAGAGATTAAGCCGTGAAAACAGCCAGCGTGTGGAATCCCAAGGGTGGACAGGGCAAGAGCATGGTGGCGACCAACCTGGCAGCCGCGGCCGTTGAACTTGGGCTCAAGCCCGTGGTAATCGACCGCGATGAGCAGGGTACCTCCATGTTGTACCACCAAGCCGGCAACCTGCCGTTCGAGGTACTGCCCGATTACCCCCGGTCGGCACCCAATGTGGATCTGGTATTGGTCGACCATATGGCGAACGACAGGGTGGTCCCCCGCCCGCCGCTTCTCGTTATGCCCGTGATCCCGAAGCGGTCACAGTACGCCGCCTACGTCGAGGCCCTGAAACAGGCTGAGGACGCGGGCAAACGCATCATCACCGTAGTAACGAACGGGGACCTGCGGCGTGAGCAGGAGCGCGCCGTCGTGCTGGCGATCAAACAAAGGGGTGCCTTCGAGATTCGCGCCAGCGGCATTTTCAGCCGCGCCGACAACGACTACCGGACGATCTATGACCCCGCGATCAATGGGGCCTACGGCGTCCGCGACCGCCGCCACGAATTTTCCGCCATTCTCGCGTCAGTGCTGCAAAACCAACAGGGAAAGGATTTGAACCATGCCGAAGCGTAACAACGGCGAGCCCGACTGGCTCAACGGCGAAGCCGAGCGCGCCACCCACCTTCACGACAGTGGCAAGAAAGTGAACAACCCCTCGGCCAGCAAGATGCCACCACGCACCCTGAAGGGGTTTCGTATTCGTCAGGACTATCAGCAGCGTTATGACGTCCTGGCGGCAACCGTGAAGCATACGGAGGGAAAGAAGGGACCGGAGTTAATCGAGGAGGCCCTGGAGATGTTATTCCAGAAATATGACAAGGTATCATAATGTCAATATGTAGACACGTTGATTAGTTAACAATTTAATATATTTACTCATTATCATGACCAGCAGCGAAAACACAAACGTCGCGCGATTTCATCTGACCCCGAAACAGGAACGCATTGTTGTGGGAGCGGGGCGTTTGGTCGAGGACGGAAGCGAAACGGATTACCTACAGCCATTCGGTCCTCTGTCAGACCTCGCTACCGTTCAAGGACCAATCAGCCACCAGAGAATGGAAAAACCAAAACGGGCGATCGGTTGTCCTGATCGAAGCGGGAGCAGGTCTACGACCCGAACAAGACCGATATGGTCAAGCTCGGGTTGCCCTACGGCACAAAGCCGCGCCTGATCCTTCTGGACTGGAACAGACAAGCGATTTTGACCCGCAGTCCTGAGATTAAGGTGGAGGACACGCTTTACGCTTTCCTGCATCGTCTGAAGCTTCCCACAGAAGGCCGCGTGTACAGCATGATCAAGAAACAGCTGGCCGCGCTCGCAGCCTGTCAAATGACCATAGGCTGGACAGAGGGGAATGGGAGCGGTTCGACGGGATACGGCCGCATTGTCAGCAACATGAATGTGCTGTTTTCGAAGAACGAAAAGCAGCGGATCTTGTGGCCGAACACGGTCACGCTATCAATTGATTACTTCAACAGCCTCATGCACCACGCCGTGCCGCTGGACGATGGCGCATTGTACCTGCTGCGGGACAGCGCAGTGGAACTGGACCTGTACGCGATGCTCTCCGAACGGTTACACCGGATCCCTCATAACAAGCCGCAGTTCATTTCGTGGACAACCCTTCACGATCAATACGGAGAAGGCTACAAACGCATACGAGACTTCAGAGCTCGGTTCCTGAGACACCTTGCAGATGTGCAGGTGGTCTATCCCGATGCACGCATAGACGAAATCAAGACTGATAGCGGCCGCAGCAGAGGACTGCTGCTCCGTCACAGCAAACCTCCGGTGCGCAAACTCGCTGTACAAAACCCTGTGAAAAGCTGAAGTTCTCCATGTGTAATCGGTCGCACAAACCTATATTAATCTATATATAAGACAACCTGTATTAGACAAGTATCTTTAGTGAATAATAGGACAAGACACCCTTTGTCAAAACAAGAACCGCTTGCTACGCGGTTCCACACGCCTGCGGCCACACCGTGTTTTTGGCGTAGCACTTCGGCGACGGTTTGGTGCGCTGCGCACAAAAATCTGATCGAAATCAGGTAGTGATCTAGTTTGAAAAGGGAATGGAAAAACGCCCAGTACAATCAAGGAAAAATGAGAGGAAAGGGACCCATCATGTCCAGCCCCCCACAGTTTTATTACCCCTTGTGTCTGTTACCCGAGGATTACGGCTACCCCGTCTACGTCCGCCAAGCCGCGGGCGACGTCCGAGTCGACGGCTTCGTCGCCGACGCCTGGCCCCTAGGCACCCCCTACCTCGCCGACAACGAGCAGAAAGCCCTGACGGCCCTCGGCCTCATGGCCAAGGACGGCACCTGGACGCCGCCGGCCGAGCAATACGGCGCCTACCCGACGCCGGAGCAAAAAGCGACGGCTATTCCCAGCCCGGCATGCGTCGTCGAGCCGCCGTCCCTCCAGAGCCCGTAGCTTGTTGCGGTCGGGGCGACGGTAACTGCCACTCCGCAGCCTCCGTTGCCGCACTGGTCCGGGATACTGCCCGAAATATCGAAGACACCCATGGTGCGTACGGTGTCGAATCCGCTGCGTGATTCGAGGTCCACTTCACTCAGGTCGATATCAGCAGAGGGGTTGATCAAGTCTTGTAAGCTGATCACGGTTCTCTGGTCCCGGTAGCTGTTCACGGGTTTGTCATCCACGACGCAACGCACGCCAGCACAGGACACACTCAGGTAGTCCCTGACCGTTTCGCCTTGAAGGATCAGGGGATTGCCACCCGAAAAAATATAGGGCTCCTCTTCGGTAGAGATGATGTAGCGAAGGTGGAAACCGGGGAGGAGCAGGGTATCGGATCGTTCGACAATTTTCTCGAGCTGGAGCACTCTTGAGTCTACTCTCAGCTGGTTGAGCTCAGCGTCGGGGAGTCTGGGAGATTCAGTGCCTCCACTGCCGCAAGCAGTGAGAATCAACGTGGCGGCGATAGCCACTGTAACCGTTACGACTTGTCCTGCTCGTATTTTTCGTGCCGCTCCCTGCATCATCGCTATCACCTTCCGATAAGGGCGATTATGTCGCCAGACGCAAAAAGCCCCTCCGGGACATTCCCCGGAGGGGGTGGCCGGCAGGTTCGGACAACCCCGCTTATGTTACCGTTGCGCGGATCAAGTACACCTGACCGGCGGTGACACGCCTTCAAGGAGGCAATATGGAGATGTCTGAAAACCTCAGAATCATGCGCGCCATTCGGGATGGTCTAAAACCGCCAAAGACTATTCACACTGAGTTCCTAGAAAAGGATGGGACGAGTATCAAGAATGCGACGAGTGTCATCATGCCCAAACTGTGCGAGATTGGTCATCAATTTGGCTGCAAGGTAGGCATCGAAGCTCGCAAATTTGGTGCCGACTGTGTTGAATTTCTCTACGACGTTACCTGGCGCAGATACAACGGCGACCACCTAATTGACGTGCCCCTGGTCGGGGAGTGCGAGTGGAGCAAATCTAAGAATTATGACGCCGTCAAATATGACTTCCACAAGCTGCTCCTGGCGCGAGCGGGCGTCCGTCTGATGATCTATTCCTACTACGCCCTTGATGGGCTTGATGGGGGACTCATCCATGGGCCAGGTTGTCAGAAGCAGGACGACAGAAAGAAGGCTGCTCGAGAAATCGCCGAACGACTTGCTGGGAGCGTCAAGGCGTTCAAATACCGCCAAGAGGACGATGCCTGGCTGTTGATAGGCGGTGTATGGCACGAAGACCCTTGGTGCCTTTGCTTCACGATTGATCAAAACGGCAAAGTCGACGACTTCTGATAATCTTTCATTATGTAAAACTTCGATCCGCGCGGCTGCTGGACCAAACGCGCCTCGGGGGAATGCCCCACCACCGCTTTTACCATCTTCAACAACCGCGCGGACCTTCGCCGGGCGTGGTGGGGCAGGGCGGTCCTTGAGAGGCCGCACCACACCCGGAAGTGGGGCGGCGGTGGGGGCTTTTCACGCCCGTCGCCACCGCGATTCCCTATGCAGACGGGGCTGTTTCTTCACGAAAGCGCCCGGCGATCCAGTCTTCGATGCGCGACAGGCGTTCCTTGACGCTCGTCAGATCCGCTTCAAGACGGTCCAAGCGCGCCTCAATGCGGTCCATACGCGCCTCGATGCGATCCATACGGGCGTTCAGACTGGCGTTCAGGCTGGCGTACATACGCCACTGCAAACCCGCCAATGCCACGCCGACGCCGATAATCGCCCAGAATTCCGCGCTCATGCGTCCCTCCTTCGCTCGTTTTACCCCTACCCTCCAGCCTTTCCTACTCGGATTCCGATAGTAATGGAACAATTTTGGTTGTTAAGGAATCCTGCCGCCCGCCCCCCGCAACGGTCGTAGTCCCTTGCGCCCACGTCATCGGGCCGCAGCGGATCGGAGCCAGGTGCAGGCGCTTTCGGGACGCCCCCCCGACACACCGGGACAAAAACCCGGCTATTCGGCGTTTTCGGGGCCGATACCGGCTTTTTCCTCAAGGCGCGTAATGCGCCCCTCGAAAACGCGCAGCACGTCCTTGATCTCGTCATGCTGACGCTGGTTCTCCGCCTGCATGGTGTCGAAACGCCGGTTCATTTCCGCCTGCACGGTGTCGAAACGCCGGTTCATCTCCGTCTGCACGGTGTCGATGCGTTCGTTCACGGTGTCAAAACGTTTGTTCATGGCGTCCAGCCGTCCGTTGACCTGGTTGAACATGGTCACCATGGCAACGAACAAGCCTGCCAACAGCACGTTGTTACTGATCGTTTTCCAGTCCAAGGTTCTCTCCTCTCAATCGCGCCCGAAGCCTCTCGGTGGATCCAGGGCGCCGAAGTCGTATTCGCAGATCGCCTCCAGGCGCTCGGCGAGTGTCGACGCCTGGAGACTATCTGGAGATTATGATGAACGAGTGAAGGGCTTTTTTCGTGCCTGAAATCCGGTTACACTCCATCCCATCTAAGCATACAGACTTTATCCAATGTCCAAAGTCGATACTGCGAAACTCAAGGAGGGGTACGAGAAAATCCATTCCCAAAAATAAGGATGATGCAGCGCGTAAACTGGCTATCGGTAAAATGGTCCTATCGCTTGTGGAAAACGGCGATATGACGCGCGACAGTTTGATAGCCCGCATGGATTCCTTTCTCACCGGCAGCAAGCGCCGCGCTCTGTTCGATTTACCGCCCTTGAATGAGTCGCAAAATGTCGCTTGCTAATCATTCCTTACCTGCCCTCTGTCTGAAAGATGAGACGACAAAGCCGTTCCTACCATTACTTCGATCAGGAGGGATAGCACGTCAATGAAGCAGGATGTGCTTCGCGGCGGCACCCGATAGCGGCGGCCTGCTCAAACAAGACACGACTACATGCGCCGCGCCAGCTTGGGATCCAACGTGTCGCGCAGGCCGTCGCCGAGCAGGTTGATGGCCAGGACCGTGAGCGCCAGGAACAGGCCGGGGAAGAGAATGATCCAGAAGGCAATCTGCACGTACGTCCGGCCCTCCGCCATGATGTTGCCCCAGCTCGGAATGTTCGGCGGCGTGCCGGCGCCGAGGAAGCTGAGGTAAGCCTCGAAAATGACCGCCGAGGCGCAGATGTAGGTGCCCTGCACGATGAGCGGCGCGATGGTATTGGGTGTGATGTGCCGCAGCAACACCCGCCACATGCCCGCCCCCACGGCGCGCGACGCCTCCACGAACGCCTGCTCTCGAAGGCTGAGCACCAAGGCGCGAACGAGGCGCACGACGCGCGGAATTTCGGGGATGGTGAGGGCGATGATGACGTTCTGCGCGCTGGCGTTCATCAACGCCATCAGGGCGATGGCCAGCAGAATGGCCGGAATGGCCATGAGGCCGTCCATGATCCGCATGACCACGGTATCGACGTGCCGCAGATAGCCGCTCAGCAGCCCGATCGCCAGCCCGACCGTCAGGCTCAGCGCCGCCACGCACAGCCCGACCAGAAGCGAGATGCGGCTGCCGTACACCGTGCGGCTGTACAGGTCGCGGCCCAGCATGTCGGTGCCGAACCAGTGCGACAGCGACGGGCCGCGCAGCCGGTCAATGGGGTTCAATTCTTCGGGGTCGATGGCGCCGAACCAGGGCGCCCCCAACGCCGCCACCAGCATGACGAGCAGGAAACAGGCGCCGCCCACCAGGGTGGGATTGCGCCGGAGCTTGCGCAGCAGGGGCGCGGGGCGCGGTTGGTCTCCGACGACGTGGGTTGGCGCGGTTGCGGTTACCATAAGAGGCCCATGTTTCCCATATTCCCCTCACCCTAGCCCTCTACCATCCAGGGAGAGGAGCAACAAGGGGGCGTATGTTGTCGTTAGCGGGTGTGTGATTCTGCACCGCTTTGACCGGTCTCACCGCCGCAGTCTCCATGCCTGGGAGCGCGGGCCGCCAGCCCACAAAGAGGAACCCTGCGGGCAAGATGCCCGCGCTCCCAGGAACGTCACTATTCACAAGCCCCCTCTTAGTACCGAATACGGGGGTCGAGGACTGTGTACAGGAGATCCACGAACAGGTTAATCAGCACGTAGATGCCGGAAAAAATCAGAATGATCCCCTGGATGACGGGATAATCGCGGTGCAGGATGGCGTCGACCGTAAGGCGTCCGAGGCCCGGTATGGCGAAGACACTCTCGGTCACCACGACGCCGCCGATGAGCAGCGCAACGCCGACGCCGACGACCGTGACGATCGGCAGGGAGGCGTTTTTCAGGGCGTGCCACAGCAGCACGACGTGCGGCCTCAGCCCCTTGGCGTGGGCGGTGCGAATATAGTCTTCGCGCAGTACCTCCAGCATGCTGGCGCGGGTCATGCGGGCGATCAGGGCCATGTACACCATGCCGAGGGTCAGACTCGGCAGCACCAGGTGCCGCAGGCAGGGCCACAGCCCCTCGCGCAGGCTGACGTAGCCCTGAACGGGCAGTATCTGAAGCTGGAGGGCAAAGCCAAAGATGAACAGGAAGCCCAGCCAGAAGACCGGCAGGGAAAAGCCCAGCACGGCAAACACCATCACCGCGCGGTCGATCCAGGTGCCCGCCTGCCAGGCTGCCACCACCCCCATCGGCACCGCCAGGAGCACCGCAAATATCATGGTGCAGGCGGTAAGCGTCAGCGTCGGCTCCAGACGCTGGCCGATGAGCTTGGAGACCGGCAGGTTGGAGAAAATCGACGTGCCCAGGTCGCCCCGCACCACCTGCCACAGCCAGATGGCCAGCTGTTGGTGCAGCGGCGCGTCCAGCCCGAGCTTGTGGCGGATGCGTTCGATGTCTTCCGGCGAGGCGTAGTCCCCGGCGATCACCGCGGCGGGGTCTCCGGGGCTGAGGTGCAGCAAGGCGAAGACGAACAGCGCGACCACCAGCATCACCGGAATCGTGGCGAGCAGGCGTCGCAGCAGGTAGGCGATCATAGCGTGGTCACCGTTTGATCACCCCTGCTCAGCTATGACGATGTTCCAGAAGAACGGCACCGGCGAGACGATGACGCCCTGGAGCGATTTACGGTACACGGTCGGCAGGAACCACTGGCCGTAATTGACGTACGGCACGTTGTCGTAGGCCGCGCGCTGCAGCGCCTCGGCAATAGCTTTTTGTTGCTCGGCGTCGGTGGCTCGCGCCCAGTCGTCGCGCAGCGTTTCGAGCCGCTCGTCGCACGGCCAGCCGAACCAGGCTTTCGCCTCGCAGCCGCCCGACAGGCCGATGTTGTTGACCGGCGAGGCCACGTCGGCGCCCGTCGCCCAGGTGTGGAACAGGTGCCAGCCGCCTTCCGAGGGGGCTTTTTTCTCGACCCGCCGCGACGTCAGGGTGCTCCAGTCCATCGCCTGCACCTGCACGTTGACGCCGATTTTCTTCAGCATCTGCGCCGTGACCAGCGAGGCGCCGTGGAGCAGTGGAATGTCCGTCGGGTCCATGAGCACGATCGTTTCACCCGCGTAGCCGGCCGCCTGCATCAATTGCCTGGCCTTGTCCAGGTCCTGTTGCACGAGCGCCTCGGAGGCCGCGTCGGTCTCCAGCGACGTGCCGCACATGAAGTACGAGCCGCAGGTGCGCCAAAACTTCGGATCCCCGACGATCACCCGCAGGTAATCTTCCTGGTTGACCATCCACAGCAGCGCCTGGCGCGCCTCCTTGCGGTTGAATGGCGGGTGCAAGTGATTGGGGCGCAACCAGCCTTGGGTGCCGAGCGGGTCGATCACCGCCACGGTGAGGCCGGGGTCGCGCTCCATCAGGGGCAGCAGGTCGACCGGCGGGCGTTCGTAATAGTCCACCTCTCCCGCTGCCAGGGCCGCCTGCGCGGTCGCCGGGTGGGGGATGTATAACCATTCCACCCGTTCGACATGCACCCGCTTGCCCCCGGCAGCAAAACTCGGCGGCTCCGGGCGCGGCACGTAATCGGGATTGCGGACGTAGACGACCTTGCTGCCTGGTATCCACTCGTCCTTCACGAACACGAACGGCCCTGAGCCGATGGGCTCGCTGATCTGGGTGAAGGCGTCGGTTGTCGCCAGGCGCTCCGGCATCATGAACGGCACGTTGCTGCTCAGCTTGCCCAGGGATTCCAGCACCAGTCCGTACGGCTCCGTAAGCGTCAGCGTGAAGGTGCGGTCATCCGCCACGGCGAGGGATCGGGTGAATTCCAGCAGCTTCTGGCCCATGCCGTCGCGTTTGCCCCAACGCTGGACCGACGCCACACAATCCGCCGCCCGCACCGGCGCGCCGTCGTGCCACCGCAACCCGTCGCGCAGGGTGAACGTGTAGATCAGGCCGTCGTCACTGACGGTCCAGGTGTCCACCATCTGCGGCTGCGGCTGAAGATTGGCGTCCAGCGAGAACAGCGTGTCGTAAATCATGTAGCCGTGGTTGCGGGTGATGTAGGCGGTGGTCCAGATCGGATCGATATTTTTCAGGTCGGCGTGCGGGATAATTTTCAGCGTCCCCCCGGCTGCCATCACCGAGTTGCAGCAGACCAGCAACAGGCACGCCGACAACAGCCATTTCCATCCGTATCGTTGAGGTTGCGCGACTGTGGTCATGATCTGCCTCCTGACGGCGGGAGTGATTGGAATGGTGACGGGGTGTTATTGTTTGGACTTCCCGTCAAAAGTCAATAGGGGCCGAGACGGTGACCGCGGTTTGCAATCCCGTCCGCATCCAGAATACTATTCGCCCGCACGCCGGGAGCTCGCGGCTGGTACAATTCAAGATTCAATCCTGGACAAGAGCACTTTATCTGCGATTGCCCGCCAACGCTGGCGCGCACAAAATCGCGTCCCTAAGAAACCGGGGACGCCCCTCATGGAGTCGACACAATGGCCGAAGAAAGCCGCGGCGCCCAACCGGGCGGCGCGCACGCTTCCGACCCCCCTCCACCACAGGACGTGAATGAGGAGCCCACCGACGCACCCCGGCTAGCCGGCAGCCGCCCCGTGTGGTTGCGCAAGAGAGTCCTTGGGCCTCTGTTATGCCTCGTCCTCATTGCTGTCGGCACGCCATACGGACTGCAATTGTGGCGCTACTACCAAACGCACGAAACCACCGATGACGCCTACGTGATTGGCGACATCGTGCCCATCAGCGCGCGCGTTGGCGGCACCGTCATGGCCGTTCACGCCTCCAAACACCAACAGGTGGAAAGCGGCCAGTTGCTGGCCGAGCTCGACCCCGACGATTTCGCTGCCCGGGTTGTCCAGGCGGAAGCCATGGTCGCGGTAGCGGCAGCACGCCTGCGGCACGCCGAACTGCAAGTGCAATTGACACAGGACAGCACCAGCAACGACACGGTGCGCACCGGCGCCACCCTGCTGGCCGCCCAGAGCGCCCTGCGCGAGGCGCAGCACGGCGCCGAGAAGGCAGCGGCGCATTTGCGCACCTGGGAAGCCGCGGTGGCCGCTGCCGAAGCCGACGTGGACACCCAGGACGTGCACCTCGTCATGGCCCAGACCGGTTTCGAGCGCGTGCAAAACCTCTTGAACGACGGCGTGGTGGCGCAGCAACAATTCGATCAGGCGAACAGTGCGCTGCAGGCGGCGAAGGCTGAGAAACGCGCCAAGGAAGAGCATCTGCGGCAAGCCCGCAGCGAGTTGGAACGCGCCGAGGTCGACCTGCGTCGGCAACAGGAGACGGTGCAGGGGGAGGCGGCTTTGGTGGCGGCAGCGGAGGCCCTGCTGGAGGGCTCGCAAGCGCAGCACCAGAACGTGGCCATCCAGGAGGCGGAGGTCAAAGTCGCGCAGGCCCTTCTGCAGCAGGCCGAGGCGGACCTTGCCTACGCCAGGCTGCAATTGCAGTACACCACGCTGAAGGCCCCCGTTGCCGGTGTGGTCGCCAAGAAAAATCTGGAGGTGGGACAGGTCGTGCAGCCAGGCCGGCCGCTGCTGGCGATGGTGCCGCTGCAAGAAGTATGGGTGGAGGCCAATTTCAAGGAAACCCAATTGCAACACATGCGTCCCGGACAGCGCGCCACTCTGCGGGTGGATGCCTACCCCGAGGAGGTCTTCTCCGGCGCCGTAGAGAGCCTCAGCCCCGGAACGGGCTCCATCTTCAGCCTGTTGCCGCCCGAAAACGCCACCGGCAACTTCGTCAAGGTCGTGCAGCGCGTGCCGGTCAAAATCCGCATCGAGCCGTCAGCGTCGCCCGGCGTGATGCTGCGCCCGGGCATGTCGGTCATTGCGACGGTCAACACTCAGTAAGCATCGAGAAACCGGACGCCGCCTTGCCAACTGCACACTCTCCCCTCATCGCCAGGCTTCCAGCAGTTCCTGAAACGCGACCATCTGGCCGCCCTTGGTGGACGAGGGCACGACGATGGGCGTATTGATGCCCGCGTCGTGCCAGGCTTCCACGCCCTCGCGCACCTCGGCGGCGCTGCCGTAAAGGGTGACTTGCTGCAGCCAGCGGTCGGACATGAGTTCCGGAATCCTATCGTCCTCGCCGTTGGCGATGGCCTGCCGAATCGCCGTCATCTCCTCTTCAAACCCGGCTTCAATCCAGTAATTCTGATAGTTCGGCAAGCGCACGTAGCCGGTGAGGGTTCGCCGGTTCACAGCTGCGGCAGCGGCTTTGTCGGCGTCGATGCAGATCGGAATCATGTTGCCCAGAAAGAAATTCGGGTCCTGGCGGGCTGACGGCGACAGGTGGCCGAGCGACGTGGACACGTGCGACCGGGCGGCATTGGCCCACACCGCACCCTGAGCGATTTCCGACGCCAATTGCACCATCTTGCGGCGCAGGGTGGCCAGCACGATGGGCGGCAGATCGCCGTTGCGCTGGGCGCCGGTTTGCAAGTCCGACACAAATTGTCGAATGTCGCCCAATGGCTTGCCGACCTGCACCCGCAGACGGGAGTGCGCCGGCGCGTGGCTGACACCGATGCCGAATCGGAAGCGTCCGCCGGACAGCTCGTGGATGAGCGTCGCGCTCAAGGCATAGTCATAGGCATGGCGCGTGTAGATGTTGGCGATACTGGTGCCGAACGGAATCTCCTTGGTCACCAGGGCCAGGGCTTCGCAGAGCCCCATGCCGTCGCCAAAGCTCGGACAATAGAGGCCGCTGAATCCTTCCTGTTCGAGACGCTGGGCGAGTTCCAAGGTGGCCTGGCGGCGCCCGGCAACGGCGGCCAGGCTGACGGCGGGTTTGCGCATGGCGTTTCTCCTCCTGATCTGGTGATGCGGGGGTTTCGTGCGCCCGCAGCAAGCGAAGCGCAAAATTGAGCGTATACGATAGGGTAACACGAGCGCCAGCGAGCAATACCCGACAGCCGGGGGGCTTTCCAGACGCGGTGCTTCGGCCTTGCTCGCAACGGTCATGCCCTCTAACATAAACGCCGGATTCGAGAGGAGATACAGGCTATGGTAGACGATTTACGGCGCGCCCTGGGACTTCTGACGGTTTACCGATTGCGAGCAACGGATACGTGGTCGCCGGAGCTGTTCGGGAGCGCCATGGCGTATTACCCGCTCGTCGGCGCCGGCATCGGCTGCGCGTTATGGAGCCTCTACCTGCTGCTCGCGTACGTTTTTCCGCCGCCGGTCGTGGCCGCCCTGCTCCTGGCCGGCCTCTGCCTGGTAACCGGCGGCGTGCACATCAGCGGCCTCGCCGCCACCATGGACGGCCTGAGCGGCGGTCACGACCGCCAGACGACCCTCCGCATCTTCAAGGAACAGCACCTCGGCACCATGGGCGCCATGAGCGTGGCGCTGGGGCTGCTGATCAAGTTCGCCTGCCTCAGCGTCGTGCCCGACGAGGGCATGCTGATGACGTTGGTGCTGCTGGGCGCCCTGAGCCGCTACGCGATGGTTCAGGTAGCCTGCTTCTCCGCCTACGCGCGTCCGGGCGGCGGCTTCGGCGAGCCATTCGTGCGCGGCGCCCGGCGGCGCGACCATTTCACCGCCACCCTCCCCTGGTCGCTCATCATCGTCGTGTGCTTCGGCGGCATAGGCGGGGTGCTGATCGGCACCCTGGTCAGCCTGGCGACGTTCGGCCTGCAAACCTACTTCCGCAAACGCCTGGGCGGTATCACCGCGGACGTGCTGGGCGCGACGAACGAAATGGGCGAGACGTTGGTGCTGGCCTTGGCAGCGATGATGTATCACGCCTGACCATGCGCTTCATTGAGCACAGGATCACAGCGGGATCACGAACGACAGGAACTGTAAGGCAGGCTTCGTATGAATGGACGCTGCCGACATGAGGGCATATTCCACTCTGACGCCAATCAGGAAAGGGCTGTCACATGGCACGCGCTGCCGTCACTTCCGAAACCATCGACTACCCGGATTCGGACGGGCTGCCCATGGCTGAACACGAATCCCAATTCTGGCCAATTCTCTATGCCGGCTCCGTCCTGGACTGGCATTTCCGGGGACATGATGACGTGTACGTCGTCGGCAACTTGCTGCTGTATTACCAGGAAGGCGATGCCAGCAAGTCGGTATCGCCGGACCTCATGGTGGTGCTTGGCGCGCCGAAACGGATTCGCTCGTCCTATCGATTGTGGGAAGAGCCGAAGGCGCCGGACTTTGTCCTGGAAATCGCTGCCGGAAGCACGTGCCGGATCGACCAAGGCGAAAAACGCGACGTCTATGCGAGCCTGGGGGTGGCGGAATACTGGCAGTGCGACCCGGCGGGGGACTACCTCAACCCGCTCCTGCAGAGCTTCCGACTCGTCGAGGGCCAATATGAGCCGATACCCGCTACGGCACGGGAAGACGGCACCCTGACGGCCCGCAGCGAGGCCCTGCGCCTGGAGTTGCATCTGACACCGGGGGAGCCGGTGCGGGAGGCGCTGCATTTTTATGATCCCATGCGCCAAGCGTACCTTCTGAGTTACCGGGAATCCGAACAGGCACGCGAAAAAGCCGAAGCCCGCTTGCAGGAAGAACAGGTAGCCCGGCAAGCTCTGGAGGCTCAACTACGGGACCTGCGACGGACGACGTAGACGTGGGGTAAGGGAGAACGGCTATGGCTCTCTTGAATGAATTGCGAAAGCTGGCGGCCAAGATCGAACGTCAACGCCAGCCTGTCGAGTCTGAAGAGGCGACGAAGGTGACAAGCCAATATCGCTAACGACAAACTCAACGGCAACCACCATACAACCAGCTTTACCGCTACTTCTTCGTCACTCGACAGCCAGCAACCTGAAGTACACACGTGAAATCGAATTGAGAGGCGGGAGAATGGATGGTTTGCCCATGGACGCCACCCGGTCCGACGATCTAGCGGCACTGCAACTGCTTCCACTCCGATTTACCCTGCGCGCCCGGACGCCTTTGCAACTGCCCCGCTACAAAGGCTCTACGTTGCGCGGCGGCTTTGGAACCGCCTTCAAACAAGCCGTCTGCGTGATCGAACATCGGGACTGTGGCCGCTGCCTGCTGCGTACAACCTGCGCCTATCCCTACGTATTCGATACGCCAGTACCCCGCGATGCCGCGCGGATGCGCAAGTACACGGCGGCGCCGCACCCTTTTGTCCTGCTCCCACCTCTGGAGCAGAAAGAGCGCTATGAGCCGGGGGAATGCCTGCACGTCGGCTGGACACTGGTCGGCAAGGGCGCACATTACCTGCCGTACTTTATCTACGCGTTTGAGCGTTTGGGCGCGCAACAGGGCTTGGGCAAGGGGCGGGGGCGTTTCGTCCTGGAAAAGGTGAGCTGGCTTCCCCCGAATGCGGGGCCAGTGGTGATTTATCGGGGTGAGGAGCAGACCTTGCAGCATAGGTTCCGATTGCTTGACGTCCGCGACCTCACCACGCCGTCCGACTCGGAGGCGAGAAACCGGCTGACGTTACGGTTTCTTACCCCCACTCGTTTGGTGTATGGCGGTTCGCTCACGGACACGCCAGCGTTTCACGTCATCCTGCGCACGCTGCTGCGGCGCTTGTCGAGTCTGGCCTATTTCCACTGCGGCGCAGTTCTACAGTTGGATTTTCGTCGTCTGATCGACCTGGCAAAAGACGTGACGTTAGTAACCCGGCGGTTGCACTGGTACGATTGGGAACGGTATTCGGCGCGGCAGCAGGTTCGTATGCAAATGGGCGGTTTCGTGGGGCGCGTCACGTACGCTGGCGATCTGGCGCCCTTTCTTCCGTTTCTGCGCCTTGGCGCCATGGTGCACGTTGGCAAAGGCGTCACGTTTGGTCTGGGTAAATACGAAATCGTAGCGGAAGACCGTCAAGAAGACAGGCATGTCGACAACCGCCCTGGGCATTGCGCAGTTGTCTCCAGAAGTCCCACAAGGGAGGGACCATGATGGCACAATTCGGCCTCGATCCGCGAGTTTTGGGCGCGCTGCTCCATGACATCGGCAAGTTCAGGGAACGCACCTCCGAACCGTTGCCTTCATGGGCCGAGCACTATCCGCGCGCGGCCAAGTACAGCCACGAGCCGTTCAGCGCCCTGTTCGTGGAAGACTATTTGGGCCGTTGGTCTGCAGACCGCCACGCCCTCAGTCGGGTGGTGCTCAAACATCACAATCCATCCTTGCCCGACGAGCAGGTGGTCAGTCTGGCGGACCGGCTCTCGGCCAATGAGCGCGCTGAAGCAGAAGACGACATACCAGGCGCCCGCGGCCGGGCCGACAGCACCTTGCACGCGGCGCTGTCTCGCGTGACGCTCGATAACCGCGCGTGCGACCAGCCGATGTATTACCGGCTCGGCGAGTTGTCCTTCAGCCGCGACGCCTTGTTCCCGACGCCGGAGGCTTCAGGTTCGGTGGCGGCCTATCGGACGCTGTGGCAGAAATTTTCGGATGACGTGACGCGCAGCCCCACGGACGACCTCACGACCCTGCTGGCCTTGCTGCGCAAGTACACCTGGGCCATCCCCTCCGATACGCGCCACAACATCGTGCCGGACGTTTCCCTGTACCACCATTTGAAGACCACCGCGGCCATCGCGGCCTGTCTGGTGCGGGAAGGTCTGACGGAGCAGGAGGTGCAAACGCTGCTGACGGCCCTGGGTCGGCTGTACAAAAAAAGCCTCAAATTAACCTCCGCAGAGGAGGACATGACACAACGCCCTCTCTGCGCTCTCGTCAAAGGCGACGTTTCCGGCACGCAGGAGTTTCTCTACCTGCTGACCAGTAGCGGCGCGACCCGAGGCTTACGAGGTCGGTCGTTTTATTTGCAGCTGCTTACCGAGGTGATAGCGGATTGGGTGTTGCGGCGCCTGCAACTGCCGCCCACCAATACGCTATTTGTCGGCGGCGGCCATTTTTACGTGCTGCTTCCTTACCATGAGACCGTGCGACACCTCGACGCGCTGCGGCAAGACATCGCCGGCAAACTCTGGCGGCTGCATGAGGGCGATTTATCGCTCACGATGGACTTCACCCCTGTGAACGCCCTGGATTTCCTGGAGCAGGAAGCCGGCGGGAACGCCTTTGCCAGCAAGTGGGGAGCGGTATCGCAACAGGTGAACCAACGTAAACAGCACAAGTGGCGTGATTTGGGCGACGCCGACATGATGCGTCACCTGTTTACCGCGCAGCAGCGCGGCGCCACTGCTGAGGAGATGTGTCAGGTCTGCCACAACGAGTGGCGCGCCGGGGTGGACGTTCTGGATGATGACGTCCGCAAATGCCGGCGCTGTGCCGGGTTCGAAGAGTTGGGGCGCCAGCTGCGCGCTCCCACCCATCTGGTGCTCTTCACCGTTCCGGAATCTCAGCCGCCTGAAAATGCCGCCTGGGATCACGCCCTGCGCGCTTTTGGTGTCGAGGCGCGGCTCATCCACGCAGATAACGATGACGTACCGCCCAAACCCGCCGGCGCCACCGCGGCGACGGTTTACACGCTGGACAGCACGAATTTTCTTACCGACTCGGTGCAACAGTGCTTCCGCTGGGACGACCTGCCGGTCAGCTACGACTTTCGCCCCTTGCCGGACGCTACGCCTGAGAAGTTTGATGAGAAAGGCGATAGAGCCATCGCCGATTTCAGCGATCTGGCCAAGGCTTCAGAGGGGGTGAAATGGCTGGGGGTGTTGCGGATGGACGTGGATAGCCTGGGCGAGGTGTTTCGAGCCGGCCTGGGTGGATGGGCAACGCTCTCGAGTGTCAGCACCTTGAGTGAATCGCTACGTCTCTTTTTCGAAGCCTGGGTCCCTCAGGTGTGCCGGCGCTACCATCGCCTGGAACAGCAGGGAAAGGGCAGCGTATACCTGATCTATGCCGGCGGCGATGACCTCTTCGTGGTCGGGGCCTGGAGCATCTTGCCGGAGCTGGCGCAAGACATCCAGAGGGATTTCCGGGACTTCGTGGGCGGGACGCACGTCACCCTGTCGGGCGGCATCGCCATCGAGCATCAGAAATACCCCCTGTACCAGCTCGCCAATGATGCCAAAGGCGCTCTTGACGATCAGGCCAAAACCTTGCCGCGCAAGAATGCCTTGAGCTTTTTGCGAACCCCTGTGGAATGGGAACGCTTCACCGACGTGGCCACGTGGCAGAGAGACCTTCTCTACATGCTCAATCCCACCACAGAAGGGGTTCCCGCATTGCCGCGCGGCTTTCTGTCGCGTCTGACGGAAATCCACGCGCTGTATGATGAGAACGCCAAACGGGAGAAGAAACTGCAGCGGCAGGAAAAACGCGGCATGGCGGACATAGAGGAGATGATTCGTTATGACAAATGGCGCTGGCGCTTGACCTATCAACTCAGCCGCTTCGCCGAGCGCTACACAGCGCATCAGGCGAAAATCAATGATCTGCAGCGGGCCATTCTGCGTGAGCCGGACGGGCTTATCGACGTTTTGCACATGCTGGCAAGATGGACCGCTCTATTGACGAGGGAGGAATAGACCATGGCAGCGAAGGGACCTCCGAGCCGGCAACGTGGGCAGGGGCACGATTTACAAAACCAGGGGCGCCGGGCGATTCGGGAGGGCGGCAAAAGCCTCGTGGAGATAGCTGAAAAATTAGGTCCTGAATTGAACAGAGGACGGCTCACGACCAGCCAGATACGGAACGTTTTTGGCGCGGTCAAGACGATGGAAATGGGCCAGTTCAATTCCCATCAACTCGTTCTCCTCAAGCCCAAACTCGCCTATGCGGCAGCGCGAGCGAGTGGTCAAGGCGCGCGACAGTTAAAGGAGGTCTTGTCAGGGGCTATCGATGAGGTCGGAAGTGATGAAACGAAATTCGCGCGTTTCGTCGACTTTTTCGAGGCCATCCTCGCTTATCATAAAGCCGATGGTGGCAGGAACTCTTAGCTCACGGGAGACTCGCGGATGGCACACCTTGCATTGACAGGCAAAGTCCTCATCACAGGCGACATCGAAACCGTTACCGGGCTTCATATCGGCGGTGCTTCCGCCGGCCTGGACATTGGCGGCATCGATAACCCGATGATTCGCCATCCAGTAAGCCGAGAGCCTTATATTCCAGGCTCATCCCTGCGCGGCAAGATGCGCGCCCTGCTGGACAGACACCTTGGTAAAGAAGCCAATACGCCCATTCGACGCCAACCACCAGAAGTCCGGGTTCATGTCTGCCAGGACGAAGCGGAGTACGCCGCTTGCGCGGTTTGTCAGGTGTTTGGCGTCACGCCGGGCGATCAACGTCGAGAGTGGACAAGCCTCAAACCGGGGCGGCTCATCGTGCGCGACGTACAGCTGGCGAACGAGTCTGCCGAAAAACTCCGTCTTGCCAAAACCGACATGCCATTTGCCGAAGTCAAGTGGGAGGCGGTCATTGACCGCATTACCTCCGCCGCGGTGCCGCGTCAGAATGAACGGGTGCCGGCGGGCGCGGTATTCGCGCCCTTCGAGTTCGTCTACAGCCTCTATGATCTGGACGGCGCCGGCTGTCAGGCGGATATCGATTGGCTGCGCAGCGTTTTCCAGGCCATGGAGATGCTTGAAGACGACTATCTGGGGGGTTATGGCTCTCGCGGGGCTGGCAAAATCAGGTTCTGTAACCTCGTCGTGACGTTCAAGCCCAAGGCTTATTACGAGGGCAAGGCAGATCTCGTCCCCTTGGCGGGGCGCGTCAGCATGGCAGAGTTGCGTCCAGATGAATATGCCGACCGAATCAAGGCGTCATTAGAAGGCTGACGGGCATGCCAACCTTTCCCACCTATCGCCTCGTCTTCCGTTCCCCGCTGCATATCGGCGAACGGGGAGTTGGCCTGGAAGCGGCGCAAATTCACGTCCCGGCGGATACGCTGTTCGGCGCTATCTGCTCGGTCTGGCGAGAAGTTTATGGCGTCGCCGGGCTTCTCAACGACGTGCTGGACCGGTTTGGCGAAGCCGAAGCGGGCAGCGAGCCGTTTTTTCTCACCTCGGCCTTTCCGTTTGCCGGCTCGGTGCGTTTCTTCCCCAAGCCGCTGGCCCGTCTGGCTAACGTGACGATTGCCCCGGATGACGAAAAGGCGTTCAAACGCATACGATTCGTCTCCGAAGCCGTCTTTGCGGCGCTCGTTGAGGGCCAGGCGTTGACCTTTGAAAACGCTAAATGCAACTGCGTCAACAAATGCAACTGCGTCAACAGATGCAACTGCGTCAACAGATGCAACTGCGTCAACGGCCAAACGGTCTGGGTCACAAAAGCCGAGCGTCAGACGCTCTCGAAATGGACGTCTGACGAAACGGGCGACATCGTCCTGTGGCAAAAAGACATCGTTCCGCGAGTGACCCTGGACCGGATGACTTCCGCCTCGGAACTGTGGCACTTGGGCGAAACACGGTTTGCAGCCGATGCGGGTCTGTGGTTCGCCGTGGCCTTCAACCCCGAGCACGGCGACGCCTTGCGGCGCCGTTTCACGACCTGTCTGCGCGTCTTGGGCGACACCGGCCTGGGCGGTGAACGCGGCGCCGGACGCGGGCTCTTCGACGTCGATGCAGCACAGGACCAATCCCTGCCCGAACTCGACGCGGCCGGGCGCTTTGTTACGCTCTCGCCCTGCTGCCCGCGCGGGGAAGACCAATTGGCTCGATTAACCGCTGACGATGCGGCGTACGAGATCATTCCCCGGCGTGGTTGGGTCACCTCGCCCGAGGCCGGCAACCTGCGCCGCAAAACGGTGTGGATGTTTGCCGAGGGTTCCGTGCTGACAGGCGAACCCGCGGCACGACCGCGACCGGGCCGACTCGTTAACGTCAAACCCGATGCCTGTCCGCACGACGTGTGGCGCTATGGTTTTGCTTTTCCCGTGGGGATGACGACGCCATGACAACCACCCGTTACACCCTGACCTGCCTGAGTCCCGTGCACGTGGGTTCCGGCAATCAATTGAGCAAATTCGACGGCGTCTATCGTGACCGGCAATGGTTCGCCATCGACCTCGACGCCGTTCTCGCCCATCCGGGTGTCGATGCAAACGCGCTGGCGCGCGACATGAGCGCCCGGCATTTTTCCTGGGACGTCTGGTTGGAGCAACACGGCCTCGCCGCTTCTGACGTGGCGCTTTACGCCCTGCCTTGTCCACAAGACCCCGAAGCCGTGGCCATTCGTGAAGCCATGAAGAATCACTTGCGCCGGCCCTATCTTCCCGGCACTTCCGTAAAGGGCGCCCTGCGTACCGCGGTGCTGACGCAGCTGCTGACCGACGACCACAAAGCTGGAACCCAGGGGTGGCGTAACATCCAGCAAAAGCTGGGTGCGTTGGAAGGAAACCCGCGATGGCTGGGACAACCCATCGAACGCGCCGTGCTCGGCCGCAACCCCAATCATGACCTGATGCGCGCCGTGCAGGTGGTTGACAGCCATCCGGCGGCAAGCGAACGCCTCGCGGTCGGCCTGGTCTGGACGTATACCCTGCGCGGCGAACGGCTGGTGGAAAAACGCGAGGCGAACGGGGACTACAAGAGCTTTGTCGAGTGGCTCCTTCCCGGCGCCTCGCTGCGCCTGGCCATTCGCCTCGACGAGTATCTTTTCGGCGACGTGGCCAGGAGGGAGCTACGTTTCAGGAACGCCCAAGAACAGGCTGTGCGTGGCCTGGCGCGCACGTGTAATGCCCAGGCGCAGACCCTCATGGCAACCGAAAAGGCATTTTTCTCGACCTATGGTCCAGCTGTTCTGCACGAGTTTTACCAAGAGCTCGAAGTAACGTTGCGGGATTTACCCGAAGGCGCCTTCCTGCTGAACGTCGGCTGGGGCGGCGGTTGGGAAGCAAAAACCTTGGGGGATCTGCTTCGCACGGCGCTGGGACAGGAGGGCTTCCAGAAGTTGCGGCAGCAACATCGCCTGGGGCGTAATCCCGCGGCGCCTTTTCCCAAAACCCGGCGCCTTGCATACGAAGGAGGGGCGGCGCAATGGCCGATGGGGTGGGTGAAACTAACGCCCGGCGAGGGGTAATCGCCCTTACGCCGATAGCTCACGTTATCCCGACACGCATGGGTACATCCTGATGGCGACACTTTACCTGACGGAACAGGGCGCCGTGCTGCGTAAAACCGGCGAGCGACTCATCGTCGAGAAAGATAAACAGGAACTCCTGGAGATCGAGTGCTTCAAGGTGGACACGGTCTTTGCCTTTGGCAACGTGCACGTGACCACCCCGGCGCTGACCACGTTGCTCCATCATGGGATCGAGTTGGCCTTTTTAAGCCAGAACGGTCGGCTCAAGGGGCAACTGACGCCGCCGAAGGCGAAAAACGTCCTGTTACGCGTGGCGCAGTACCAGAAGCACCAGGATACGCCGTTTGCCCTTGACCTGGCGCGCCGGTTCGTTCACGGCAAGGTGCGCAACGCGGCCTCTCTGCTGACGCGGCAGCACCGGAATTATCCCGAGCGCGGTTTTGGCGCCTGCCGTCGGGAACTCGGTCGTCTCTTGCGCCGGGTCGAGGAAGCCCCGACGCTCGATTCGCTGCGCGGGCTCGAAGGCAGCGCAGCGCGCACCTATTTCCAGGGCTTTGCCCTGGCATGCCGGACCGGACTCGGTTTTCCCGGGCGCCGTCGCCGGCCGCCTACCGACCCCATCAACGCCCTGCTGTCGTTCGGCTATACGTTGATCAACGCCGAGTTGAACAGCCTCCTCGACGCGATGGGCTACGATCCCTACATCGGCTTCTTCCACCAGCTCGATTATGGCCGCCCGTCACTGGCTCTGGACCTGCTCGAGGAATTTCGAGTTCCCGCGGTGGACCGCCTGGTATTGAATCTCGTCAACCGGCGGACGTTGAAACAGGAAGATTTCGTGCCGCACGAAGAGAGCGGTGGCCTGCGCCTGAGCCGTGAGGCCCTGAAGAAATTCTTTCGCAGCTATGAGGCGCACCTGAACCGGGACTTTACGGACCCTGTTTCGGGTCAAACGACCACCCTGCGAAAAAGTTTTCGGCGTCAGGCAGAGCGCCTGGCAGCCCATTTGACGCGGGGCGACGAGTATGTTCCGTTGCTCGTCACCTGGTAACAGGAGGGGAAAGCATGTTTTACGTCGTCGCCTATGACATTTGTGATGATCGACGTCGAAACCGGGTAGCCAGGATTCTCGAGGATTTCGGCGACCGGGCGCAGAACAGCGTATTTGAGATGGAACTGGCTCGCTCTGAGCAGATCGACACCCTGCATCAACGTCTGAAAGACGCGATTGAACCATCCGAGGACGACGTGCGGTCTTACTTTCTCTGCCGGGACTGTCGCAAAAAAGCGACCGCTCTGGGGCAGGGCCGCCTGTACAGCGATGACGACGTGTACGTCGTCTGAGCACGATGCTAACGTTTCACCCTCTGGAAATGGCGGGGAGGTTAGTCGACGTGGCTAAGTATTTGAGGAAGAACGCCGATTCCTGTACCATGAGTACCTTGGCGAGGCGCAAGGGTGCCTGACCCACGCCCCGTGATGAGGAGGTTAGACATTTTGCCTCCTTGGCACCAGTCGCCAAGCCGCTTTGGGGAGACAGGAGTCTGAAGTACTGCCCTGATGAAGAAGGGATTGAAACTGATAAATATAACACGGGTTCACTCGACTACTAGCTATGTCTGAAGTACTGCCCTGATGAAGAAGGGATTGAAACCATATTTGCATGCTCATTCCCCTTCTACCATATCAGCATTGTCTGAAGTACTGCCCTGATGAAGAAGGGATTGAAACCTTTTGACGATGGCATCAAAAAGCTCTTGATTTTCCATGTCTGAAGTACTGCCCTGATGAAGAAGGGATTGAAACGCGAGGAATTCCCGCCAGGCGTCCTCGGGTATGGATCGGGGTCTGAAGTACTGCCCTGATGAAGAAGGGATTGAAACCGTGCCAGCGTAGGGCTGTAAAGCACGCTCGGATTGGTTGGCTGTCTGAAGTACTGCCCTGATGAAGAAGGGATTGAAACTGGCTGTCTTCGGCAGCCGATTTAATTGTTTGCAATACCGTCTGAAGTACTGCCCTGATGAAGAAGGGATTGAAACGACCTGGCGTCGGGGCAGACGCCGACGAGCGTTTACTCGCGTCTGAAGTACTGCCCTGATGAAGAAGGGATTGAAACTATTCGAGTCTGTCATCATCCTGGACAGACCTATAGTCTGAAGTACTGCCCTGATGAAGAAGGGATTGAAACTCATATATTGCTTCGATTCTTTTAAGCTCATTAGTATCTCTTGTCTGAAGTACTGCCCTGATGAAGAAGGGATTGAAACTTCAGCGGCGTTAGCTGTTCGCCGCCAAAAAAAGAACCGAAAGGTCTGAAGTACTGCCCTGATGAAGAAGGGATTGAAACGAGGATAGGCAAGAGAGCGGAGCGAAACATTTGGCTCTGTCTGAAGTACTGCCCTGATGAAGAAGGGATTGAAACTTCTTATCAGGCTGGCCTGGGAGCCTCCCTCCTCCACAGAGTCTGAAGTACTGCCCTGATGAAGAAGGGATTGAAACCGGCCTTCAACGCCTCGCCCAAAGCCGCCGCGCCCTTGTCTGAAGTACTGCCCTGATGAAGAAGGGATTGAAACTTTTATACGTATCTCCAGCAGGAGTCGTCGGGGATTTCGGTCTGAAGTACTGCCCTGATGAAGAAGGGATTGAAACTTCTTATCAACACCTACGTCGTTCGGTTCCCCGAGCCATATCCGTCTGAAGTACTGCCCTGATGAAGAAGGGATTGAAACGACGACCACAATCCACTTCGTGCCGTAACGTTTCACTGTCTGAAGTACTGCCCTGATGAAGAAGGGATTGAAACTTGATGGTGTAAACCATGGGTTGGTCGTACCTCTTGTAGTCTGAAGTACTGCCCTGATGAAGAAGGGATTGAAACGGTCATCGCAATTCCTCCCTTGGCAATGTATTAAGAAAGGACCTACATACTTGACAATCCTTCTCCCAGGAGACAACCGACCCGTGTACAGGCAGCAACTCATCGCCCAAGCTGCCGAGGCCGGCGACCTCGACCCGCGCAAGATCGAAGGCATGACCGAAGCCGCCGCCGCCCCCCAAGTCCTGCGATACGCCCAGACCGGCGCCCTGCAGTTCTGGGTCGCCGGCAACCTCATGAACGAATGGGTCCGCCAGCTCGACTACCAAGAGCTCCTGAAGAACGCGCTCGCGGCCTCCGTCGCCGGGCACGCCGCCAGCGGCTGGCTGCAGAACCTCGACTTCAACGCGCTGCCCAAAGACCTCCTGAGCTACTACCAGCGGGCCGGCGTCACCTACCGGGACTTGGACGCCGCAAGGGCCATATGGGAAACAATTCCCGCCCCCGTGAGGATGGGCGGCGAAGACGCCCTGCGGAAGTTCCACGCCGAACGCGACTGGAGCCACATCGTTCCGCGGAGCTTGGGCGGCGGCAACAGCGCCAGCGAAGGCATTTTCGAGAACGCCTCGCTCAACCGCGTCCGCGGCAACGCCACAATGACCGGGGCCGAGCTCGACGCGGCGCGCCAAGCCCTCGGCATGGAAGCCCTGCGCCACGCCGTCACGCAGGCGGCGCAAGTCGCCGTCGTCAGCGGCCTGACGGCCGCCGTCGTCGAAGGCGTCTTCGCCACCATGGAAGAAGGGCTGCTCTACTTCGACGGCGAAATCGACAAGCGGGAATTCTACTCGCGCGTGCTGAAGCGGATGGGCACTTCCGTTGCCCACGCCGTCGTCATTTCCGGGCTCATCGTCGGCCTCGTAACGCTCTGTCCCGTCCTCATCCCGGTCCTCGAGCTCCTGGCGCTGCCCCTGGCGATCGCCAGCTTCACGCTGCTGGGAATCAGGTTCTACCACCTGAACAGAGAATGGTGGCAACGCGTCAGCCTCGACCCCAGCCTACCGGCCGAGCTGCTGCCCGACTGGTTCCGGAACTGGACCTGGAAACCCGTCAAGAGCCTCCCCGGACAAGCCCTCGAAGCCGGGAACAAGGCGCGGGAAGGCATGCTGAACGCTTGGAACGCGAAGGACAAAGCCTGGGAAGACATCCAGAACGCGAAAGACAATGCCTGGGAAGGCGTCCAAAACGCTTGGAGACGAGTCTCCGGCGCTGCGAAAGACGCCTCCCGCGCTACGAAAGACGCCTCCGAATGGGCCGGCGAGTGGTTCGGCGGAAGGATCTGGGAAGCGCAGGATGCCGCCGAAAACCGGAAACTGACGCTAGAATCGCTGCGAAACTCGATCGGCGGCTTCCTTTTCAGATCCGGAGCCAAGCCCGAAACGCCGCTGCTTTCCGAATGACGGGAAAGCAGCGCCTCCAACTGGCAGAATAACCCTCATGGACCTCAAAGAATACCGTCTGAAGTACTGCCCTGATGAAGAAGGGATTGAAACTCATTGTCATAAATGACAACATATATCCCTTGCTCACTGCGTCTGAAGTACTGTCCTGATGAAGAAGGGATTGAAACCAGTCAATCATTGAGAGGTATCCCATGCCCAAATCGCGACCTCACACGCTTCTCTGCACCGTCGGGACCAGTCTGTTTTATCCCAATCTGTCCGGTCTCACCCGCGAATCGCAATCCGACCCGGCCCTTGCCGCCTTGGCCCAGGCTTATGCCGCAAAGAACTGGCGGGAGGTAGCAGACCGACTGCATCACGTGACGCCCACCGAGCGGCTTTGCGGCGCGGAGATCAACTCGGTAACGGAGTTGCTCACGGATGGATTGATCGAGAAGGCCCGCCTCCATCTGCTGTTTTCCGACACGGATGACGGGCGGGCAATTGCCCAGGTCTTGCAGGCTTATTTCGAGACCGATGGCTGGCAGGTGCAGACGCACTGCGTGGCGGATTTGCGCGACAACGACCCCCAGGCATTCCGTACCCGGGGGCTGCGCAATTTGGCAAAAGTCCTGGGTGAACGGATGTATGAGGCGGGTGGGAAGGCTGACTTCTGTGCGATTAATGCGACCGGCGGCTATAAGGCTCAGATCGCCATTGCCGTTCTCATGGGTCAGGCGCTCGGCATTCCGGTGTATTACAAGCACGAGCGCTTTGACGCCATCATCCCCTTTCCCCCCATGCCGGTATCCCTGGATTCCTCCCTCTGGGAGGGCGCCAGCGGCATGTTCATGGTGCTCGGCAAGGTCGACGCCTGCGAGCCGTACGAACGGTTTCGTGAGGAGTGGGATGAACGCTTTGAGACGCTGATCGATCGGGTGCAGATCGATGGCGAGGATTATCTGGAGCTTTCGACGACCGGCCAGATTTTTCACGAGACCTTCCGGGCTCGTTTCCGAAAGATCAAGGATACCCGCCTGCCACGTCCGGCAACACAGCGCGAGAAGCAGCAGTCCAATCTGGCCAAACACGGCTATGGACAAGCCGAAGCGCCCATTTCGCACTTTATGCAGAAGCTTACCGACGAACGGCCTTATGTCCGCTTCTGTCACACAACGTATTGGAATCCAGACCTGCCTGAATCAACCCGGTTTCGGCTGTCGAGTGACGGCGTCCAAGGCATCTACTCGAACGGTTCCTGGTGTGTGAAGTTTGCGGTGCTCACGACAACCGATGATCGGAACGAATTACCAGGTGTCGTGGCCGACCTCAATGACTGGCTCCATGACTGGCTACTGAGTACGCCCCGTATTTAAGGCCTGCAGCGGAAAGTCACACCCTTGGCAATCCCCCTCATCGTTGCCGCAGTAATCGGTCAGCACCTGCAGCAGGCCCTGCTGCTGGCGAGCCCCCGTAACCAGGGACACCAGCGAGGCGTCATCCCCCAGCAGGCGACGCGCCATGTAGCGCAGCGCGTGGTTGTCCGGCAGACGCGGCGCCGCTTCGTAACAGGCCAGGAGCGTGTCGCGCAGGGACGTATCGGCGTGATGCTGGGCATGGAGGAGCAGCACGGGCAAGAGGGCGTCCACGACAACCGTGAGCGCCCGTCCGGCACCGATGAGGTGTTGCGAGCGTCCCTGGCGGCTTCCGAAACGCGCCCGACGGGTCCAGTACGAGGGCTCGCCGCAGGTCAACAGAGCGGCCAGGGCGTCGCAAATCTCGCGGGGCCTGGCGTTGTCGGCTGCCGAACTGCTGCACAGCGACGCGCTGACAGCGATCAACGTCGTGCCGTGGCAGGCGTCCAGCAGGCAGGCCATTCCCGCCAGACGGCGTTCGGGACTGTTGGCGGGGCGTACGTTGGGTTGACGCCAGTTGACCGTGTGCCAGGCACGTTGCCGGACGGCGGCGGGGAAGCCGAGCCAATACCCATGCAGGTCTTCGACGTAGCGCTGGGTGGCGTCGTCAAAACGGTCGGCCTGATCGTGGTCGGGAAGCAGTCCCGCCACGCCGAGAAGCAGCGCCTCGGCGGCCAGTCGGCGCGCTGATGCCGGCACGTCGCCCAGGCAGGCCTGCGCTTCCCGCCAGGAAACGGTGCGGGCCAGTTCCTGGAAGTGCTGCCGGTGTCCGGTCGAGCCCAGGCCTCGCAGCACCGCCTCGTACGCCGCTTGTTCCAGACCCGCTTCCGACACCCGCGGCGCCCATCGCCACATGCGCTGCCGCAGCCGCACGTCGCCGGCGCGGTCCAGAAAGGCACGCACCTCCCCAGGCTCCAGGCGCCGCAAGACCTCGTAGCAGCGACCGGGAAACGGCACGTTCTTGCGCGGGTAGTCTTCCAGGACAACATCGGCGCGGTACGTTAGCAGGGGGCGCGGCAGGCAGTTTTCCAGGGCGACCTGGGGGATGGGCTGGCCGTCGGCCCGCACGACCCCCTGATCCTTGCGGTCATTCCACAGAAATACGTGCAGCATCACGTTGTTGTAACGCGGGTCGCTGTGATGCCGGTGGGCTGTCCAGCCGGAGGCGTAACGGTGGATTTCCACGTCGCCGCGGCGACGTTCGCCATCGCCGAAGGTGATCGTGGCCTCCTGAAAGTCGGGGCCGGGGTGAACGTTCCAGCGTCCGGGGGAGTGCACGATGACGGGTTGGCCATCCAGGGTGCGCAAGGCGGTGGGACGCCAGCGGGGGTCAAACCAGAGACAGTGCAGCAATTTTTCCGGGATCAGTCGTTGCCAGTCGAGCGGCGCTTCAGCCACCCCACCGTCGTTCGGCTCCCAGCCGCTCGCCGCAGGCCGTCCGTAGAGATCCCCACGCTTGACTTGCGCTGCGGAACCCCCTAGGTTTGGAGCCTTTGGCGTCTCCAATGACTCATCCCCGCATCCATAGGAAACCTGACGATGGACCCAAACGCCCTGCCGGAATGGATTGCCGGCCTGCAGCAGCGCGCCCCGGAATTCAGTGACACGTACCTTGCCCAGCGGCAGCGGATACTGGCGGATGGGGCCATCCCGGCCAAGTACAAAATCCTCATGACCATGCTCGTCGACGCCCTGATGGCGCATCCGGAAGGAGTCGCCGCCATCGCCGACCGCGCCCGGGCGGCCGGGGCTTCTGAGGCGGAAATAACGGAAACGGTGGAAGTGGCCTATCTGTTCGGCGGGACGCCAGCCCTGGTTACCGCGACCAACGCTTTTCGGACTTCAGCTTGAGATGGCCGCCGACCCTGGCCTTACGCAATCTCGGCGCAGTCGGTACAGAGGCCGTAAAGCACGACGTCATGGCCTTCGAGGCAGAAACCACGCGGGGTAAGTTGCACCAGATTCGTAGAACAGCCGTCGATCTCGAAGACGCGATCGCAGGTGCGGCAGCGGAAGTGATGGTGGTGCCGCTTGCCCGCCACCTCGTAGCGCGGCGGTTCACCGGGCAGGGCGACCGACTCCAGCCAGCCATCGGCGACCAATGCTTTGAGGTTGCGGTACACCGTGGCGATACCCAATCCCGGCGCGTAAGATTGGGCGGCCGGAAGCACTTCTTGGGGGCTCAGAGGACGGTCGGCTTCTTGAAAAATTCTGCGTATCGCTTGGCGTTGTCGGGTGTTACGGTCCATGCGCGGACTATACACGAAGCGCCCAAACGCGGCAAACGCCCCGGCCATGCAGCGCCCGCCTTACAACACTCGATTCTCGTTCAGTCATCAACAGGACCGTGACGTGAAACCAGCGCTCTCCAACATCATCGAGTCCGTCTTCGACCCCAACCGAGACCCCATCACCTGCGGCGAACTGGTCGAGGAGCTCGACCGCCACGGCATGGCCGTCATCCTGATCCTGTTCTCCGTCCCGGCGGCGTTGCCCGTGCCGGCCGCCGGGTACTCTACGCTGCTGTCGGTCCCACTCCTGATCATCGGCCTGCGCCTGCTGGCGGGGTACGACAATCTCTGGCTGCCCGCCAGGCTGCGGCAAAGGACCTTCAACACCGCCGGCTTCAACCGCCGCGTGGTGGACGCCATGCTGCGTCTCGTGCAGGTCGTCGAGCGGTTTTCCAGGCCGCGCCTCATCGGGCTGGTGCGGGCGCCGGCCATGCGCGTCGTCATCGGCCTCATCATCTGCGCGCTGGCGTGCGCCATGCTGCTGCCGATTCCGGGAACCAACACGGCACCGGCGTTCGGCATTTTTCTCATCGGTTTCTCGCTGCTGGAAGACGACGGCGTGCTGCTGCTCGCCGGGATTTTGTGCAGCCTGCTGGCGCTCTTCATTTCCCTGCTGATCATCTTCTTCGGGTACAAAAGCTACGTGTGGCTGAAGGAGGCCGTGCGGGATTTTTTCTGATGCCCGCGCGAGCCCCCTGCAACCCGGCGCCAGGCTGTTGCCGCGTCAGGGGCGCCCTGTTACACTGCCCGCACGTTACCCCCACACGACTCTTGTTCCTCACGACACTTCAGGAAGGGCCCACGCATGCCGACTTTGCAGGCGGAAGAACTCGAAGCAACGAGCAAACGTATTTTCCAGGGCGCCGGCTCCTCGGACGAGGAAGCGGGCCTGATCAGCCGTTATCTGGTGACGGCCAATCTGATGGGGCACGACTCTCACGGGGTCATCCGCATCCCGCAGTATCTGAGCGACGTCAAGAAGGGTAACTGCGTGCCCGGGGCCGCCTTGGACGTGGTACAGGAAACGCCTGCGACGGTGGTGCTGAACGCCAATTGGGGCTACGGCCAGACGGCCGGGACGCGAGCCATGGAAATGGCAATCGACAAGGCCGGGAATCAGGCGGTGAGTTCGGTGGGGATTCACAACTGCAATCACATCGGACGCCTGGGCGAGTATCCCGCCATGGCGGCGGCGCGCGGCATGGTCGGCATCACCATGGTGAACGGTCACGGCGCCGGCGCCATCGTCGCGCCCTTTGGCGGCGCCGAGGGCCGCATGGTGACGAATCCCATCTCCGTTGGCATTCCCACCGGACAGGGCGGGCCGATCGTGCTCGACATTGCCACCAGCGTGGCGGCGGAAGGCAAGGTGCGGGTGAAGCGCAACCAGGGACTGCCGACGCCCGCGGGCTGGCTGGTCAACAACCAGGGCGTCCCGACCACGGATCCGAATGATCTCTACACCACGCCGCGCGGCGCCATTTTGCCGCTCGGCGGCCTGAGCGAGGGGCACAAAGGCTACGGCCTGGCACTCGTCATCGAAATTCTCAGCGGTGCGTTGACGCGCGCCGGCTGCGCTCACCCCAACCCGACGCGCAGCGGTAACGGCGTGTTCATGCTGGTGCTCAACATCTCGGCATTCACCCCGCTGGAAGATTTCATCCACGAGGTGGACAACTTCACGGCATACGTCAAGAGCGCCAAGCCGATGGAAGGATTCAGCGAAATCCTGCTGCCCGGCGAGATCGAAAGCCGCCAGGAACAGGCCCGCCGCGCCAACGGTATTGTGGTTGACGACGAGACCTGGAGCCAGATCGAGTCATCGGCGGCCGAGTACGGGGTCACGGTCAATTGACGCCGTCTGACGACAACCGTGAGGAGTGACGCGATGCGCTGGTTGCGGAGCCTGTTTGCACGGTCCCCACGACAGGAAGCGGACAACGCCTTGTGGCTGCATCTGACCTGTGACCGCTGCGGCGAAGTCATCCGCGTGCGCGCCGACCGCCGCTACGACGTGGCCAGCAACCTTCTCGACCCCGGCGAGGCAGGGCCCGCTTACACCGTGCACAAAGACGTGGTCGGCGACCGCTGCTTCCAGCGTATCAGTGTCACCTTAGGATTCGACCGCCGCATGCAAATCGTCGAGCGCCAAATCCGCGGCGGACGCCTCCAAACCGAGGCGGAATTCGAGGCCGCCGGGAGGCCGCAACCACCGCGGGCCAGCGATTGACACGCCAAAGTCGCCATGCTATAGAAACAGGATTCCCCTCATCGAGCCAACATCCTCAAACTTGTGGAGAAGTCGTATGGTAACGCCCTACGAGATGACGACCCGTTTGACCGGTCCCGCCTCTCGGCGCAGCTTCCTGCGTTCATCGATGGCAACCTCTGCCGGAGTCGCCGGCATGCTGCTCGCCAAGACGCCTCCGGCCATCGGGCAGGACCGCGAGCTCCGATTGATCACGTTCTCGCACTTCGTTCCCACCTCCGACGCGGAGCTCAAACGGCAACTCGAAGAGTTCGGCCAGATGGCCGGCGTCAAAGTGCGCATGGACCGCGTGGCGCACTTGCAACTCCCGGCGGTGTTGGCCAGTGAGGTGCAGGGACAAAAGGGACACGACCTCACCGCCCTGTGGGTCGGCATGCCGGACCTGTACAAGAAGCACCTGATCAACCTCGACGATCTGGTCGAAAAGGTGGGGCGGCGCTCTGGCGGAATGACGGACGACATCGTCGGACGCGACGGTGAGGGTCACTATCGGGCGATGCCGTGGTTCTTCATTTCCTTCCCCATCGCCGTGCGCACCGACCTCATCGCCGAGATTGGCGAGACGCTGCCGAACACCTGGGAAGATGTCCGCCGCATCGGCATGCAGCTCAAGGCCAAGGGACACCCCATCGGCATCCAGTTGAGCCACTCGGAAGACGCCAACCACATCCTGCGTGGGATCATCTGGAGTTGGGGCGGCAAACTGGTGGAAGAGGACGGCAAGACCGTGGCGATCAACTCGCCGGAGACGGTCGAGGCGTACGAATTCATCAAAGCCCTGTTCAACGACGCCATGGAACAGGAAGTGCTGGCCTGGGACGACCGCAACAACAACGTGTGCCTCAATTCCGGCAAGTGCAGCATGATCCTCAACCCGATCAGCGCCTACAACTCGGCGCGCACCGATAATGCCCTGCTACCCGGCACCGAGCGCCCGGTCCATCAGGTCATCAATCACATCATGCCGCCAGCCGGACCTGCCGGACGCCACATGTCGGCGGCCTATAACACGATCGGCGTCTGGAAGTTCTCCAAAAACCAGGAACTCGCCAAGGAGTTTCTGGACTTCCACTTCCAGAAGGAGCAGCAGGAGAAGCACCTGACCGCCAGCGAGGGCTACAACCAGCCGCTGATGCGCACCTTCTCCATGCACCCGATCTACGCGTCGAATTCCAAGTACTACTTCGCCCCATATATCGGCTGGTACACGCACGCCCCGGGTTGGCCGGGCACCCCGAATGCCGCCTCTGAGACCGTGTGGCGGCAGTTCATCATCCCAGACACCGCGGCAGCCTGCGCCACGGACCGGATGACGGCGAAGCAAGCGGTGAAGAAGGCGGAAATGCAGATGAAACGGCTCTATCGGCGGCATAGCTAAGCCGACGGGCCGCGTCGCGATTTGCGGGCGCCGGTGGTCGATCGCCGCCGGCGCCCACAAATTTCCCCTGCCTGAAGCAGCTCTTCAGTTCCTCAAAAGAGAGGTCAAAGGATGGCGATCTCCAACACAAGAGAACAGGTTCTTGTCGGTCGAGACTTGACGGCGGCGAATCGACAACGCTGGCGCCGTTCGTTGGGCCCTGACCTTGACGGCTATGGTTTTGTCCTGCCCGCCGTCATCATCATGGCCTGCCTGGTCGTATACCCCTTCTTTCTGGCTATCTGGTTCAGCCTGAGCGACGCCGTGATTGGCGAACCGGGCCAGTGGGTCGGCCTGGAAAATTTCATGTACCTCTTTGGCATCATGTACGAGGGCGAGGACCTCCCTTGGTATCTCAAGTTCAGAGGCTTTTCCTGGGACCTGTCGCTTGCCGATGACATCTTCCTGATGACGCTGCGCAACACCCTCTTGTTCGCCATCTTTTCCGTCGTGCTGAAAGGCGTTTTCGGGCTCGGGGCAGCGCTGTTGATGCAACGGGCAACCAAGATGAAGCGCTTCATTCGCGGCTCGATCCTGGTGCCGTTCGTGGCGCCCACCGTGCTTACGACGCTGGGCTGGTGGCTGATCTTGGACCCGACCTACAGCCACATCAACTGGTTGCTGGCGAACGCCTGGCCGCTCAATCTCCTCGGCCTGGGCCCCTACCAATGGCTGGGCAATCCCAACCTGGCCCTCAGTTCGGTCATCTTCGTGAATTTCTGGCGCGGCATGCCGTTCTTTGCCGTCACCATCTTTGCGGGCCTGGTGGCCATTCCGGAGCAGCTCTACGAAGCGGCGGAAACGGACGGCGCCTCCACGCTGCGCAAGTTCTGGCACGTGACGCTGCCGCTGTTGCGGCCGGTCATGGCCGTGGTCATTCTCTTCTCCACCATTTTCACCCTGGCCGACTTCGGCATCGTGTACGTGCTGACGCGCGGCGGACCGATGAACTACACCCATCTGTTCGCCACCTACTCGTTCACGGTCGGCATTCTCAACCAGGAGATCGGCCTCGGCGCGGCCATATCTCTGTTCTTGTTCCCCATCCTGCTGCTGGTGGTGATCCTCCAGCTCAAGATGGTACGAAAGGAGACGGGCTATGGCGTCTAGCGCGATCAGCACGGTGGGATTGGGGGCGCGAGCCAAAACGCCCATGTGGCGCATCCGTAAGGAGATCGTGACGTATGCCAGTCTCATCCCTTACCTCGCCTTTTCCCTCTTCCCCTTGTACATCATGTTCATCACCTCCCTGAAGTCGAAGCAGGAGATCAACAACCTCGGCGCGTCGCCGTTCTGGGCTACCGGCATCACGCTGGACAATTACGTCTACCTGGCCGAGAACACCCACTTCTTCGACTACTGGCTGCTGAACACCTTCATCGTCACCGTGGTCTCGACGCTCATCTCCGTGGCGGTGGGCATCCTGGCGGCCTACGCCCTCGCCCGGCTGCGCTTCCGGGGCGTCGAGGCCTTCGGGGTGGCGGTGTTCATCACCTACCTGGTGCCCCAGGCCCTGCTGTTCCTGCCGCTCATCAACGTGATCAATTTCATCGACGACTTCATACCCATCCGCGACACGTACTGGTCGTTGATCCTCACCTACCCGACGTTCCTGATCCCGTTCGTCACCTGGCTGTTGATGGGCTACTTCCGCACCGTGCCGTTCGAGGTCGAGGAGTGCGCCTACATCGACGGTGCCAGCCGCATGCGCACCCTGGTCACCATCGTCCTGCCGATGGCCCTGCCGGGGGTGGCCTGCGCCGTGCTGTTCTCGTTCACCCTGTGCTGGAACGAGTTTCTATACACCCTCGTGTTCATCCAGGACGAGATCCAGAAGACCCTGTCGGTCGGCGTGCTCACGGAACTGGTGCGTGGCGACATCTACTTCTGGGGCTCGCTGATGGCCGCCTGCCTGGTGGGTTCCATACCCGTCATCGTGATCTACGCCTTCTTCATGGATTACTACGTCTCCGGCCTGACGGCGGGGGCGATCAAGTAAGCAGCCGGAAATTCAGGGGGCGTGACGGCTACACGCCGGTAGCGCCCCGTTCCCGTCGCCCGTTGCATCCCCGGTTTCACTCGCCGAGTCGATTGGTGTGAGCAGAGATGATGAGTGAGGCAGTAGCATAGGCCTACGCCCGAAGGAGCAGGGCGATTTACGCATATGACGCATGGAAATGAAGATATGAGCCAACGCGCACCATGCGCCGACTGTAATCCCCCCGTTCCCACGCCCGGCCATCACGCGGCGCAGCACCCTCATAACTGTAGTAGTCCCAACAGTCCTGAACCCACTAGCAGGTCAACACCATGAGACCCAATACCGTGACCACGGTTTTCATACGTCTGCACTCCTTTCCAGAAAATGTTGCCCCGGCAAACCCGTGATTCAAGGACCAGATTGCGTCCGGTCAGTCCGGCTGTCCCGGCGGCGCCTGCTGCAAGGCTCGCAGGCGGGCCTCCAGTTCGGCCACCCGATCTTCGGCTGCCTGTCTGGCCTGTTCCGATTCCTGAAGGCGGGCCTCCGCTTCCCGCCGTGCCCGGACTTCCGCCCGACGCGCGGCGGCTTCCGTCGAGCGCGCCTGGGCTTCCATCTGCCGCGCCCGGTTTTCTTCCAGATGCGTCAGAAGGTATTCGTCCCGGCGCGGGTCGTGGAACCGCAGCACCCCCTCATCAAGACGAAGGTTCAGATCCAACACCGGGCTGTACGCGCTCCAGACCCCATCCGCCCAGTCCAAGGCAATCGCCGCGCTATACCGTCCCCCCGACAGCACCAAGCCCTGCAAGGGCGGAGCGAGATAATCACCCGTCGGGTCGTACTGCCAGTATTCCGACACCCCCAGGCGCGCGTATAACTCGCGTTTGTGACCCTGATCGACCTGCCGGGTGCTCCGTGAGGTCACCTCCAAAACCCAATCCGGCGCCTTGCCCTCGCGCCACAACAAGTAGGTGCGACGCACGTGGTTGGGGACGCCGAATACCACGAAGACATCCGGGGCGACCGCGGCCGACGGGTTGTCCGCTTCGTAATACAGCAGCAGGTCGCCGACGACGTAGACATCCTCACGGTCCTGGAAATGATTTCGGAGCGCGCCGACGGCATAGATGAGGGGGTTGAACTGGAACTCGCTTTCGGCCACAGGCAGACCATCCGAATCCGGGTAATCGAGATCATCAAGCGTCGCAATCGTAGAGCGTGGCATCGCAGACCCTTTCGCAGAAGACTACCCAACGGCGTCACCGCCGACTGACACGGAGCCGGCAACGCCGAGGCGGTATCATACACGACATGAATCCGCGGGACATGGGCGGCGCCTTGACCGTCGTCGGAATCAGACGTAGCATACGGCTTTCCGACACCCTGACTGCCAATGCGCGACACGCGATTTACTGACCTCAGCAGAGGAAAACCACCCCATGCTCCAGCGGACGGACGATCTTCGAATCGCCAATCTACGGCCTCTCATCCCACCGGCGGTGCTGATCGAGGAAGAGTTGCCCATCACGGAAAAGGCATCGGAGACGGTGGCGAAGGCTCGCCGCGAGGCCGCCGCCATCGTGACCGGCCAAGACGAACGGCTCCTGGCCATTGTTGGCCCCTGCTCCATCCATGACACCGAAGCGGCCGTTGAATACGCCGGCCTGTTGTCCAAATGCGCCGATCGCCTGAGCGACGATCTGTGCGTGATCATGCGGGTCTACTTCGAGAAACCCCGCACCACGGTGGGCTGGAAAGGCCTGATCAACGATCCGAACCTCAACGGCAGCTTCGCCATCAACCAAGGGCTGCGCAAAGCCCGGCGACTGCTGCTCGACCTCGGCAACATGGGCGTGCCGGCGGGTTCGGAATTCCTTGATACCATCTCCCCGCAGTTCACCGCCGACCTCATTTCCTGGGGCGCCATTGGCGCCCGCACCACCGAAAGCCAGGTGCACCGGGAACTGGCCTCCGGGTTGTCCATGCCGGTCGGCTTCAAGAACGGCACGGACGGCAACATCCAGATCGCCATCGACGCGATCGGCGCCGCCCAGCGCCCGCATCACTTCCTCGGCGTTAGCAAGCAAGGCGTCGCAGCCATCGTCGAGACCGGCGGCAACAATTGCTGCCACGTGATTCTGCGCGGCTCCAACGCCGGCACCAACTTCGACTGCGAGAACGTCGAAAGCGTGGCGGAAAAGCTTCATGCGGCCGGCTTGGCAGGCCGCGTCATGGTCGATTGCAGCCACGGCAACAGCCGCAAGAAGCACGCCAATCAACCTGCTGTCGTGGAGTCCCTCGCCGAGCAAGTCGGTTCCGGGTCCTCCCACGTCTTCGGCGTCATGATGGAAAGCCACTTGGTCGAGGGCAATCAGCCTCTTGGCGACGACGTGCAGGCGTTGACCTACGGACAGAGCATCACCGACGCCTGTATGTCTTGGGACACGACGGAACCGATGCTGGAGAATCTGGCCCAGGCTTCCCGCCAACGCCGTCGGAAGAAATAGGTTCCGGGAAACGCCGGAACATTGGTAACGCCAGAGAGGTTAACCCCATGACCCAACCCCATCAGGACCCATTCGGCGCCCGCGCCGTCTTCGAAACCGGAAGCGGCACCGCGGTGATGTATCGTCTCAACCGGCTGGAAGAGGAAGGAATCGGCGCCGTATCGCGCCTGCCCTATTCCCTCAAGGTGATCCTCGAGGCCATCCTGCGGCGGTGCGACGGCCTCGGCGCCTCGGCCGATGACGTCAGCGACCTGGTGCAGTGGCAGGCAACGCGACCAAGTTCGCGGGAGCTCCCTTTTGTGCCGTCGCGGGTGCTGCTGCAAGACTACACGGGCCTGCCCGCAGTCGCCGACCTCGCGGCCCTGCGCTCGGCCATGCACCGGCTTGGCGGCGACCCTAAGCGCATCAATCCGATTACCCAGGTCGATCTGGTTGTCGATCACTCGGTGCAAGTTGATCGCTTCGGCTCGTTGCCCGCCCTTGCGTTCAACACCGAACGCGAATTCGAGCGCAACCGTGAACGTTACGAATTCCTGCGCTGGGGGCAGAAGGCATTTGCCAATTTCAGGGTTATCCCGCCATCAACCGGCATCGTCCATCAGGTCAATCTCGAATACCTCGCCTCGGTTGTGCAGACCCGGCAGAACGGCGGCGATACGGTGGCGCTTCCCGACTCCCTGGTCGGCACGGATTCCCATACGACGATGATCAATGGGCTGGGCGTTGTGGGTTGGGGCGCAGGCGGCATCGAGGCGGAGGCGGTCATGCTGGGGCAGCCGCTGTACATGCTGGCGCCGCAGGTTGTCGGGGTCAAGTTGAGTGGCGAGTTACCGGAAGGCGCCACCGCCACGGACCTGGTGCTCACCGTCACGCAACTGTTGCGTGCCAAAGGGGTGGTCGATAAGTTCGTCGAATACTACGGCCCCGGCATCAGCAAGCTGAGTCTGGCGGACCGCGCCACCATCGCCAACATGTCGCCCGAATACGGCGCGACGATTGGCTTTTTCCCTGTGGATGAGGAAACACTGAAGTTCCTGAGGGCAACCGGACGCAGTGCAACGCACGTGGAGCTTGTCGAACGATACACCAAGGAGCAGGGGCTATTTCGCACCGACGACAGTCCGCAGCCGGAATTCAGCGATACGGTTGACCTCGACCTGGGAACGATCGAGCCGAGCATTGCCGGCCCCAAGCGGCCCCAGGACCGCGTGCCGCTGCGCGAGGCGCGCCGCACGTTCCGGCAGGCGCTGCCGACCGGCTACAACACGCAGGTGGACGTCGATGCCCCCTCGGACTACCAGAGTTGGCTTGACGGCGACGCGGAAGCGCCGGCGGCATGGCAGGCGCCTCTGACCAAACGCCGCGATCTCTACAACGGCTACCGGGTGCCAGTTGAGGCACGCGGCGAGGCGACCTCGATTACACACGGTTCGGTCATCATCGCGGCTATCACAAGCTGCACCAACACCTCCAATCCTTCCGTCATGATCGGCGCCGGGCTGCTGGCCAAGAAAGCCGTCGAACGGGGTCTGCGGGTGCCGGCGTACGTGAAAACGAGCCTGGCCCCGGGGTCGCGGGTGGTCACGCAATACTTACAGGCGGCGGGCCTGACCCCATACCTGCAAGCATTAGGATTCCACGCCATCGGCTACGGCTGCACCACCTGCATCGGCAACAGCGGCCCGATCCTGGAAAGCGTCAGCAACGCCATTACGGACAACGACCTGGTGGTGGCCGCCGTCCTGAGCGGCAATCGGAACTTTGAGGGCCGCGTGCACGCCGCCACCAAGGCGAATTATCTGGCCTCGCCGCCGCTGGTGGTGGCCTATGCACTGGCCGGCACGGTTGATTTCGACCCGCAGACCGACCCGCTTGGCTACGACGCCCTCGGCGACCCCGTCTATCTGCGCGACGTCTGGCCCTCGCAGACCGAAGTCCGCACCGCCATGCAGGAGGCACTGAGCCCGGAACTGTTCGAGACGGCTTACGATGCCGTCTTTGAGGGCAGCGACACCTGGGCCGAGCTCGCCGTGCCGGAAGGGGAACTGTACGCCTGGGACACCGCCTCGACCTACGTGCAGGAACCGCCGTTCTTCGCCGACCTGACGCCCGAGGTGCCGCCGGTAGCCGGCATCACCGGGGCACGCGTGCTGGCGCTGCTCGGCGATTCCGTAACCACGGATCACATCTCGCCGGCCGGCTCCATTCCGGCGAGCGGCCCCGCCGGTCGCCATCTGATCGAACAGGGCGTCGAGCCCAAGGACTTCAACTCCTTCGGCGCCCGTCGCGGCAATCACGAAGTCATGATGCGGGGCACGTTTGCCAACATCCGGTTGCGAAACCAGCTTGTCCCGGGCACCGAAGGCGGCGTCACGGTGTATCTGCCACCCGGTGCCGGGAGCGCCGAGGCCGGTGAGCGCATGAGCATTTTCGAGGCTGGCGTGCGGTATCAAGAGGAGGGGACGCCCTTACTGGTGATCGCCGGCAAGGAATACGGCTCCGGCAGTTCCCGCGACTGGGCTGCCAAGGGCGCTTTTCTGTTGGGGGTCAAGGCCATCCTGACGGAGAGCTACGAGCGCATCCATCGCAGCAATCTGGTTGCCATGGGGGTGCTGCCGCTGCAATTCAAGGATGGCGACAACGCCGCTTCGCTGGGGTTGACGGGCCTGGAAGTGTATGACATCGAGGGGATTGGGGACGACCTTCAGCCCCAGCAGGAAGTGACGGTACAGGCGCGGGACGTGGCGACAGGCGCCGAGAAACGCTTCCAGGCGATCGTGCGAATCAACTCACAGATTGAAGTGACGTACTACCGGAATGGCGGGATTCTGCAAACTGTCTTGCGGGACATGTTCAACGCTTGAGCCTGACGGCCCCGCTGGCCTACCCCACAACCCAGGTATCTCCCTGGTTGAACAAGGCGTCCAAATCGCCCGTACCGTGGCGCTGCTGAGCTTGTGCCTCCTGTTCCTCCAAGAGGCCGTCATACGTCGGACGCTGCACGTCCCGAAGCACCCCGACCGGCACCGGAAATTCGGGATAATCCAGACGGCTCAGCAGATACGCCAAGGTCCCTTCCGGCCTGTGCTCATCGTGCCGCAGCAAATCCTCCTCGCTGATGCCATCCTCACCAATCGTCACCACTTCCGGATCCAAGCCGCGTAACCGGATACCGCGCTGGTGCTCCTTGCCAAAGCGCATCGGTTCGCCGTGCTGCAGGTACAGCGTACGGTCATCGCGCACACTGCGTTCCGTCATGTAGGCAAAGGCACGGTCGTTATATATGTTGCAATTCTGATAGACCTCGACAAAGGCCGTGCCTTTGTGCGCCGCGGCGCGTTCCAGCGTCGCGACCAGATGTTTGGTGTCCGTATCGACCGTGCGGGCGACGAACGTCGCTTCGGCGCCGATGGCAACCGACAGGGGCGAAAGCGGCGCGTCGGGCACCCCCATGGGAGCCGACTTGACCTTCTTGCCGAGTTCCGACGTGGGCGAGTATTGGCCCTTGGTCAGGCCGTAGATGCGGTTGTTGAACAGCACGATCTTGACGTCGACGTTGCGCCGCAGCACGTGCAGGATGTGGTTGCCGCCAATGCTCAGGGCGTCACCGTCTCCGGTAATCACCCACACCATCAGGTCGGGCCGGCTGGCTTTCAGGCCCGTGGCAATGGCCGGCGCGCGGCCGTGGATGGTGTGGAACCCATACGTCTGCATGTAATAGGGAAACCGGCTCGAGCAACCGATGCCGGACACAAAAACGATTTTCTCGCGCGGCACACCCAGGTCCGGCATGACCTTCTGGGTCTGCGCCAAAATCGAATAGTCACCGCATCCCGGGCACCACCGCACCTCCTGGTCGGAGGTGAAGTCCTTGCGTGTCAAAACCGCCGCCGCACTGTTCACTTTGCCGTTCGTCGCTTCACTCATGCCATGTAGTCCTTAGCCAAGAAGTTCTTCACATTTTTCAATGATTTCGGACACCTTGAATGGCAGCCCCTGAACCTTGGGAAAGCCAACAGCGTCGATCAAGAAGCGCGCCCGGATCAACAGGCGAAGCTGGCCCAGATTGAGTTCCGGAATCAACACGGTGTCGAAGCGCTGCAGAATGTCCTCGAGGTTTTTCGGCAGCGGGTTGAGATAGCGCAGGTGAGCGTGCGACACCGATTCGCCCTGCTCGCGCAGCTTGTCCACCGCGGAAATCACCGCGCCGTAGGTGCTGCCCCAGCTCAGCACCAGAAGCTTGCCTTCCGGGTCGCCGTAAACCTCTTGCAGCGGGATGTCGTTGGCGATGCGCTCAATCTTCTCGTTGCGCAGCTTGGTCATTAGTTCGTGGTTGCGGGGATCGTAGCTGACGTTGCCGGTGATGTCGGCCTTTTCCAGTCCGCCGATGCGGTGTTCCAGACCGGGGGTACCAGGAACCGCCCAAGGCCGCGCCAAAGTCTCGGGGTCACGACGGTACGCCGCGAAGTCATCGGGGTCGGTGGGGTGCACAACACCGTAGCGCTCCAGGTCGCTCGCCGACGGAACGCGCCACGGCTCGGCGCCGTTGCCGAGGTAGCCGTCCGACAGGAAAAAGACCGGCGTCATGAATTTCACCGCCAGCCGAAACGTCTCAATCGCCATGTAGAAACAGTCGCCGGGCGTCGCCGGTGCGATGATCGCGCAGGCCGAGTCGCTGTTGCGCCCGAACATACATTGCAACAGATCACCCTGCTCGGTTTTGGTGGGCATGCCGGTGCTCGGCCCGGCGCGCTGAATGTCGGCAATCACCAGGGGCAATTCGACCATGTGCGCGAGGTTGATCGCTTCGCTCTTCAAGGCCACGCCCGGCCCGCTGGTGCAGGTAAGCCCCAGGTTGCCGCCGAAGGATGCGCCAATGGCGGCGGACACCGCGGCAATCTCGTCTTCCGCCTGGAAGGTTTTGACCCCGAAGTGCTTGTAGTGGACGATCTCGTGCAGAACTTCGCTGGCCGGGGTGATGGGATAAGCCGTGTAAAAAATCGATTTGCGATGCAAGCGCGCGCCCGTCACGAAGCCCATGGCGGTCGCCTCGGCTCCGGTCATGTTGCGATAGGTGCCGTCTGGCAGATGCGCTTTGCGCACCCGGTACGCGGTGGTAAAAATCTCGGTGGTGTCGCCGTAGTTGTAACCGGCGCGGAGGGCCCGCTTGTTGGCCTCGTAGACAGTGGGGTTTGATTCCTTAAAGCGTTCTTCAAGAAAGCGCAGGCTGGCTTCCAGGGGCCGGTTGTACAGCCAGTAGAGCAGCCCCAGCGCCCAGAAATTCTTGCTGCGGTCGGTTTGCCTCTGCGTCATGTCGAGGCCGTCAAGGGCCTTGGCGTTGAGGGAGGTGATGGGAACCTTGAAGGCGCGGTATTTGGAGAGGGTGCCGTCTCCGAGGGGGTTGTTGGTGTAGCCGGCTTTATGGAGGTTTGTCTTGCTGAAGGCATCGGTGTTGACGACGAGAATACCGCCGTCTTCCAGATCGTCGAGATGCACCTTCAAGGCCGCCGGGTTCATGGCGACCAGCACGTTTGGCGCATCCCCTGGCGTAAAGATGTCGTGGCTGCTGAAATTTAACTGGAAGGAACTGACGCCCGGCAATGAGCCCGCCGGGGCGCGGATTTCCGCCGGAAAGTCGGGCAGGGTGCTGATGTCGTTTCCGAACAGGGCCGTTGTACGGGTGAATTGCCCGCCCGTAAGCTGCATGCCGTCACCAGAGTCTCCAGCGAGGCGAATCACGACGGATTCGAGTTCTTCCACCGGCTTGTCGAGCGTATCTTGTGATGTCATGCTAGGGCGTCCTGTTCAGGAGGATGGCTATATATGCGTGGGATTGTTGGGTAACTGAAGCCTATTGTAACGCCTACGCCTGTTTCCGTAAAGCCGAGAACCGGCCCGCTTCGGGGAACGCTCATGTGCATTCTAATGGTCATCCACCGGGTATTGCCGGACTACCCGATCATCGTCGCGGCGAACCGTGACGAGTATTACGATCGCCCGACGCAAGGTCCCATCCTGCTGGCTCACGCCCCCAGGGTTTGGGGCGGGCGCGACGAGCGCGCCGGCGGCACGTGGATGGGCGTCAACGAACACGGGGTGGTCGTCGGGTTAACCAATCGACGCCTGTATGCGGAACAGGAAGCTGACCCCGACCGGCGTTCACGGGGTCTGGCGTGCCTGGAGGCTCTGCAAGGCCAGACCGTCGCCGAGGCGGTGGAATCCCTTGTGACCCAACCGCCGCAGCGCTATAACCCGTTCAATCTGCTTGTCATGGACCACGGCAATCTGGTATGGGTGGCGTACGACGACGAGCCAGTCATCCAACCTCTACAGCCAGGACTGCACATTCTTGCCAATGGCGAACTGAACGATTTTGAGACTGCCCGCCTGCGCCGCGCCCAACAACTCCTGCGGGCCACCGAACGGACCGACCTCTTCACCCTGCTACCCTTCCTCGAACAGGTGTGCCGCGACCACGAGCCCGGCGTGCAGAATCGGGAAACCATCTGTATGCACCGCGACGCGGACAATTACGGCACGGTTTCGTCCACCATCCTCGCACTGTCCGCCGGCGGCCAAAAACCGGTGTACCGCTACGCCGCCGGTCATCCCTGCCAAACGCCTTACACAGCGGTTCCGTCCGTCGAGTTCATTTGAAGGCCGGCATCACGTCGTGCGTCAGGATGCGCAGGCTTTCTTGCACCCGATCCGCCGACAGCAACCCACCGGCGTTCAGCTCGGCAACGACGCCGTCTAAACCCAATTCCTCCTGTAACTGCTGCAGCCGATCTTGCAGGCCTTGCGCGCTGCCGAACGCCACCTTGGTGGCCAGAATCTCCTCATACGACAGAGAAGCCAGGCGCTCTGCAGTGCTTTGCTGCGAGCGCGCGCCCGCGTCGCTTGGCCGGCGCCTCGCGGCATCCTGGGCCACGATGCTACTCTGGCGGGAGATGTAATACGTGATGCTTTCGCGGGGCTCGTCAATCGCCGCGCGCTCCGAGGCGGCCGCGTAGATGGGAATACGCAAATACACGTCCCCGTCACCAGCGTGACCGGCCTCGCGCCAAGCCTTGCGGTATGCCTGCAAGTGGGTCCGCAATTCCGCAATGTCCATGCCGCGCAGGCCGACGAAAACCGGATACCCCAGACGCCCCACCTCGGGGAAGGTTGCCGCCGTCGTGGCGGCCATGCGCAGCGGCGGGTGCGGCAGTTGGTAGGGGCGTGGCGATACGGTAGCGTCTTCCACCGTGAAGTATTCGCCGTGGTAAGAGAACGTCTCGCCCTTCCAGGCTTGCAAAATGATCGCCAAGCCCTCGCGGAAACGGCCCTGGCTCTCGCTGTACGGGGTGCGGTAGATGTCGTAGGAACGCACAAAGCCGCTGCGCCCAACGCCGAAATCGAAGCGGCCCTTGCTGATGTGGTCCACGGTCGCCACTTCCTCGGCGACCCGCAGCGGGTTGTTCAGCGGCAAAACGTAGACGGCCATGCCGACGCGCAAGCGGGTGGTGCGAGAAGCAATGGCGCCCGCGACGACAATCGGCGAGGACAGCACGGAACGCACCGGATTGAAATGGAATTCTGCCAGCCACACGCCGTCGAGGCCCCACGATTCGGCCGCCGCTACAAAATCGAATCCCTCGCGGAACGTGTCGGTCTGGCTGCTGCCCTGGCGGCTGCCAAACTCCATAAAGGCGCCAAAATCCAAGGATGCTCTCCTACCCCGAAACAGGTGCACGCGGCGAGCATCGTCGGATGCTCGCCGCGTGCACGCATGACACCCTCCCTAGCCGTCGCGCTGCAGGGAGAAACCGAACGAGCCGATGGTCAGATCGAACGCATAGTAATTCTCTTCCCCGTAACTACCGGGGCGAGTGGAGGGCTCAACGACCAGCCGCTTCTGTTCGGCCTTGGCGACGTGGCCCAGCAGGATGTCTTTGTCGTTCAGCGGCTCGCCCGCAAAGTACATCTGTGTGGTGAGGACCGGATTGAGGGCGACGACCCTGAAATGGATGTGCGGCGTGCGCATCATGCCGCCAGGAATGGGGTAGGGGCCCGGCCGGATGGTCTTGAAGGAATAGCGACCCTCCTCATCGGTGAGGAACTCGCCGGAATAGCGGAAATAGGGGTCTATCGGCGCCGGATTGGGGTCGCGGAGGTGAGCGTACCGGCCCGTGACGCAGGATTGCCAGATTTCGACGGTGGCGCCTTTCACGGGCTTGCATTCGATGTCCGTCACCTGCCCGCCGAGATAGATCACCTCGCCGTCCGCGGCTCGCTCCGCGCCGGGGATCTGCGTCAGGTCGTTATTGTTCACCATCGGCGCCTTGCGGTCGTAGTCGTTCATGTAGAAGGGACCTTCGACCTGCTTCGGCGTGACGTCGCACACGGCGCCGCGCACGATATTGGGCGCCGCAAACACCGCGCCGGCGGCGAGGGCGTTGCGGAGCATGGTACGGCGCGACAGTTGACCACGATGAAACATGAGAACCTCCTTGCGATTGGGAAATTCACGTTCTGAACGCAGCGCATTCGTGCCTGAATGGAACGTTAAAATAGCACACTTAGATGTTCCCACAAAGGACTTCGGCACCCTTGACCCCCGCGCCCCGTCGATGCTAGCCTGCCGCCTTGAAATACCGTCACTTATTGGCCATTTCAACCGCGAAGGAGCGCAGCCGTGTATCCACCCGACATCCAATCCGAAATGCTTCAGTTTTCCAGTCAGGACGGCACCCCGATCAACGCCTATTTCAGCCGCCCCGCCGAAGCCGGAACCTACCCCGGCGTCGTCGTCATCATGGAAGCCTTTGGCCTCATCGACCATATCAAGGACATCGCCCGCCGTTTCGCCGAGCAAGGCTACTTGGCCGTCGCCCCCGACATGTACACCCGCGAAGGTTCACCCGATCCCACCGTGATGGACCAGGTCTTCAAGACGATGTTCGCCGTGCCCGACGACCAGGCCATGGCCGATCTGGAAGGCGCCATTGCGTTTCTCAAGGGCCAGTCCGACAGCAACGGCAAAGTCGGCGCCATCGGTTTTTGCTCCGGCGGCCGCTACACCCTGATGCTGGGTTGCAAGAGCACCAACCTGGACGCCGCCGTCGATTCCGCCGGGGGGTTCATCATCCAGGACGAACACACGCCTCAACGCCCCGTCTCCCCCATCGACATGCTGTCCACCCTCTCCTGCCCCCTCATGGCCCTGTTCGGCGAGGAAGACCCCAATCCCTCACCCGAGCATGCCGCCCGCATGAAAGAGGAACTCGACAAGCACGGCAAAATCTACACCTTCCACCTGTACCGCGATGCCGGCCACGCCTTCTTCGCCGATTATCGGCCCAGCTACCGCGCCGCCGCCGCTCAGGACATGTGGCACCGCGTCATGCTGTTTTACGACGAGCACCTCAGGGTATAGCTCGTGTTGGACGAATGCAGGAATCAGGCAGCCGGCAAAACCGGCCAGGTACCCCGCGCATAGCGGCGCTCAGAGCAAAATGCCCTTGCTTGCAGCTGCAAGGCTTTTTTCGGGGACTGAGAGGAGTGACAAAATGGAAGGAATCTCGATTCTAGTGGGACTGGGCATTATTGGCGCGATTCTCTTCTGGAAGTTGAGCGCCTCCGAATCGGCTGAGGAAAGGATGGCCAGGCTGGATCGGCTGGATCGCGGCTACGCCGGTGGCGAGGAGCAAGAACTGCAGGCAGAGAGGGGGCTGGAGGAGCGTAGAAAAAGGGAGAAACAGGAGCAAGAACGCACCACCAGGAAGTCCATGCTGGCCAGGCACTTCGAGCAAGAACTGCAGAAGGCCCGCGAGGAGCAAGAACTGAAGGCCCACGAAAAGATGAAGCGAATGGAAGCAGAGAGGAGGCTAGCAACAGAACAGCGAATGGAAGCAGAGAGGAGGTTGGTAAAGGAAGCAGAGAGGAGGCTGGCAGAGGAGCTAGCAACAGAACAGCGAATGGAAGCAGAGAGGAGGTTGGCAAAGGAAGCAGAGAGGAGGCTGGCAGAGGAGCTAGCAACAGAACACCGGAGAAAGGAAGAACTGAGAGAGCAATTTCCCCGCATCATTGAGACGGCTTTCTTGGTCAAGAGTTGCCCACGTTGCCATGAGAACCAGATGGGCTTGGTCTCTATCAGCCCGAACGCAAAGTCCATCCAGTACAGGTGCGAAATCTGCGGAAAGGTGCAACGTGCCGCTGCAGGCAGTCCGGAGGCTCTGAAGATCAAGGAACTTGTGGGAGAATACGACCTCCAGGTTGAGAGGCTCGCCGCGCATGCTAGGCTCCAGGAAAGCCTGCAAAGGCCAAGGCGGGGTGCGCAGCGAGTCCGAGTCAAAGCTGAACTGCCCCTTTATTTCGTAGTACCAGAGGCCATGATGCCTTACGAGAAGACCACAAGGGAGACGATCACCAAGGCGATGCGAACGGAAGTTTATCGGCGGGACAACGGCCAGTGCGTGGAATGTGGGAGCAAGGAGCAGCTGCATTTTGACCACATCCTGCCGGTGGCCAAAGGTGGGACTACGGCCGTTTGCAACCTCCAGTTGCTTTGCCAGTCGTGCAACTTGGCGAAGGGCGCGAGGATTTAGTGGTTACTTTGGCAAATGATTCCCCTATTCTTCCCGGAGTGGTCCAGGGACGCCTGACGAGGGCCATGCAGGACGTGTGCACAAGTCGCATCAGGAACTGTACTTCGTCCCCAAGGCTTCTTCCCAGCGCAGGTAGTGCATCATATCTGCGAAGTTCCGATCGGGGCCGGACAGAACCACGTCTGTGGGCGCACTCATGACGCCGGCAAGGCCCCGCTCAACCGGCAAGGCCGCGTGCTGCCAGACGGCCATACCGCCGTCCAGCACGGTAACGGTCTGGTAGCCCAGGTCCGTCAACGTGGCGCCCGCAAGCGTGGCTTGGCGCCCATCGTTGCAGGTTACGGCGATGGGCGTCTCGTATGAGGGAGCAAGGGAGCCGATCTGAAGCTCCAGCCAGCCACGCGGCACCCAGTTGGCGCCGGGTACGTGAGCGCCGGCAAAGTCCTGGCTGGTGTCAACGAAAATGACCACCGGCGGCAAGTCGGCGTGCAGTTCCTGGGGCGTCACGAGACGCACCTTGTCTCGCGCCGCCGCAAGGCCGACTGGCGCTGCATCTTCCCTCCCTTGCTCCAGGGCCAAACCGCTGTCGTTCCAGGCTGTCGTTCCGCCGTCCACGACGTAGACTTCTGCAAACCCCATCTGCCGGTACCAGGAAGCGGTGCAGGTGGCGCGGGCTTTGCGGTCACAGGTAAAGACGACGGGGCAAGGTTTCACCACCGCCACGTCGTCGGCGCGCTGGACGGCTTGGCCGCCGGGGAACCACCGAAACCCGGGGATGTGGCCGCCGGCGTACTCGGCTGTGGTCCGCACGTCGATGAAATAAAGAGGTTCCCGCTCCCGCCTGGCCATCATGGTCTGCAGCGCCGGGATATCCAGGAAACGCACGCCATCTTCGTCGGCCAATCGGGCTGCATACGCTTCCGCGGCGGCAAGCCCATCGGGCGACGGCTCGGGCAGTTCTAGCCGGTCGGCGCCGGTTTCCAGTTGATAACCGGCCAGAAGCCATCCTGCCGTGCCGTTTTTCAGGCCGTACACGTTGGACAGACCCATGCGCTGCAGCAGGCGCGTCCCAATAATGCTGCGGGTGCGTCCGGCGCAGTTCACAATGACCGTGGTACCCGCCTCCAACTGTTCGACGATGTCGGTGATGCGCAGGGGCAATTCTCCCCCAGGAACACTGCGTCCCCCAGGAATACAGAAGCGCTGGAACTCTTCAGGCGTTCGGGTGTCGAGAATCTCCAGCTTGTCCCCTCGCGCCATACGAGCCTGCAGGTCGGTTGCCTCGATTTCCGGCACGTGATGCACCACCTCCACCTTTTCCCCAAAGTCCTTGCTGGGCACGTTAGTGCCCCACTCGGTGGGGTGACGCTCGCTCACCCAGCGGTTGATACCCCCTTGCAGGACAGCCATGTGGCTGTAACCCATGCTTTCCAGCGTCGCCGCGGCCAGCGCCGCACGGCGCCCATCATCGTCACACACCACCACTCGAGTGCCCAGGAAGGGCACCGCGAGGGGCATGTGAAATTCGAGTTGCCGGCGCGGCAGCAGGCTCACCCCAGGAAGATGCGAGCTGTTGTACTCGCCAGGCTCTCTGACGTCAATGCAGGCGCAAGGCGTGTCACTTGCCAAAAGGTCGAGCAGGCTTGCAGGGCTGATCAGGTCTGCCATGAGCGGCGACTCCTGTGGCTAAACGGTTTCATCCCCCGAGGTACTGGCCGATGAGGGCGATTTTGTCGGACGGTTCAATGGGGCTGTCGAGGTTGTGGGTGAGGTCGAGAACGGCGTCGTTGATGAGCACCTCGACGTGTTCGGCGAGGTCGCCGGTCATCGGGTCCCAGAGGGCTTTGTGGAGTTGCGGAAAGCGGCCGCTGAGACGGCGAAGGGCCTTGCGGACGGTGTCGTCCGTCCGCAGGGGCAGGTGGAAAACCTTACGGGTGCTGCCGTCGCCGCCGACGAATTTGGTAATCCAGGCGACGACTTCGATCTCCAACTCACCGGCGTTAACGGTAGCGACATTGCGGGGAGCATCAGGTGCCGGCATGGGTGGCCTCCCGGGCGTCCCAGAGGTCGGCAAGGATATGCGACAGACCCAGGTCTTCCAGCGTGGCCGGGAGCGGTTTACCGGTCTGGCGGTCGTAGCCGACCATGTCGTACCAGACGTCGAGCAGGTGTTCCCAGTGCGCGCCGATGTCCTGGCCCTGGGCCGGCCCGTCGACGGGCACGGAGCCGTATCGCTTGGACGGCCTTTCCAGATCGGGCGTGATGCCGCAGCGGATGTTGAACGCTCGCATCAGCGCGGCGGTGCGTCGGCCAAACAGAAGCGCCTCGTCCTTGGTGAAATCCCAGCCGGTGGCGGCGCTCAGGGTTCGGCACAATATGGACAGCAGGGTGCGGGTCGTAAAAATGCACGTCCCCAAAGAATCCTCGAACTGTCGCCGGCCCCGCGTGCCGCCGACCATACGCGCCACGGCGTCTGGGTCGAACGGATTGATGCGTGCCGGCTGTCCCATCTCGGTTGGCAACACCGGCGGACCGCTATCCAGGGTGCCGCCGCTGCCCGTGCAGGTATCGAGCATTTCTTCCCAACGCGCCCGGTGATCGTGGCCGCGCGGGGTGTTGCCCGTCATCGCATAAATGGCGCACTCGGCAGCCGGGCCGCCGACCGTTTCGGATGCCCGCTTGACGCCCTCGGCCAGCACGTCGCCGAACCCTTCGCGGCGAATGATCATTTGCAGCAGCGCGTTCGCCGCCTCGGCATCGCCCCAGGTAATGGTAAGTCCGCCGAGTTGCTCCTTGGTGACGTAGCCCTTCTCCTGGCATTCGACCACCCAGCCCATGAGCCAGCCGAACTCGTTCACGTCCACGCATGCACGGTCCACCTGCGTGTTGAGCCACGACGTCGCCACCGGATCGGTACACCCGAAAGCCCAGCCGGCCCCGGACCAGCCCTCGTATTCCGGCTCGTCGACGATAGCGCCCTGGTGCGGTCCCGACGGCAACACCTGCGCGTGGCAGTGGTGCATGCCGCATGAATTGCACTGGTGGCCGCGATGGTCGAATCCCTCGCGCAGGCCCTGCGCCGTCCATTGGCTCATGTCCACGCCTTCGGGAACGACGTTGGTGGTGTAATTCTTGATCGGCAGCGCGCCGAGCCGCGACAGGCCGGACACGCCGGGCAGCGTGCCGTATTCGTACAGCGACCGCGTTGACGGGTCGTATTGCAGGTCCTCGGCGATCTCCTGCGCGGCCATCCACAACCCGCGCGGGTCGGCGGCGCGCAGCGCCTTGCTGCCGCGCACGATGGCCACCGCCTTCAGCCGTTTGTTGCCCATCACGGCGCCGCAGCCGTTCTTGCTGGCCACGTGGCCGTAATCGCCGTGGATGGCGGCGAATCGTACTTGGTTCTCACCCGCCAAGCCGCTGGTGTACACGCTGAGTTGGTGGCCCGTCAGATCGAGCATCTGCTCCAGGGTTTCTTGCGTTTCCCAGGTATCCTTGCCCAACAAGGCCGAGGCGTCGCGCAGTTCAACGGTGTCGTCGTGAATATAAAGATAGACCCACTCCGGCGCCCGTCCTTGCAGAACGATGGCGTCGTAGCCGGAATACTTCAGGTTGGCGCCGAAAAAGCCGTTGGCCTGTGTGTTGGTGGCGCCGTTGGTCAGGGCGCCGCGCGTCACGACGGTGAGCCCACCAGTACCCCAGGCCGGCAGCCCGGCCAGCGGACCCGTGGCCAGCACCAAGCGGTTGTCCTCGTGGTCCCAGCTAACCTCCGCCGGCACCTCGTCCCACAAAATTTTGATGCCCAGCCCGACCCCGCCGATGCAGGTGCGGCACATCTCGGCCGTCCAGGCTTCGGTCCAGGTCCGATTCTGGCTCAAATCGACTCGCAAAATCTTTCCGGCATAACCACCTGGCAGTTCCTCTTGCATGTCACTTGTCCTTCAATACACAGTGTTTGCAGTCCGAATGGCGTTTCGCATGCCTATTGCACGGCGACCGACTCCGCCGCTACCGACGGACGACCCAGAACCGTTTGCGGCAGCAGCCGGCCGGTCGCGCCGGCGGCAATGAACGCCCGTTTGACGTCGAACAGATTGCCCCGCAGGTACGACTTCCAGTCGCGCAGCGAAACCCCGGACTGCACCAGTCCCTTCAGAATGCCCACGTCGTTCGTCGCCCAAATGTCCCGCGCCGGCCCCAGAATCATCGCCCCGGTGATGCGGTCGTCGTGCCACAGCAGCTTGCGGTACGCCGGGCGCTCCGGCCGCAGGGCGCTCATGACCTCGGCGTCGGCGTCGTCCCAGGCCCCGAAGCTGGCGATTTCGAGCCCCAGCACCTCCACGATGTTCATCAACAGGCTGCCGCGATACGTCTGCGACTGCCCCGCCATATTGGCCCCGGCGATGCGTCCGTGCTCCATCGCAGTGGGCTCGATGGCATGCAGCGCCGCTTCCCCGGTGACGGCGTCGCGGCCCTCGGCAACGTCACCGGCGGCATACACGTTGGGCACGTTGGAACGCATGTGCGCGTCGACCACGATACCCCGGTTGATGGTGATGTCCGAGCCTTCCAGCCAGTCGAGATTGGTGCGGATACCCGTCGCCATGATCACCTGGTCCGCCATCACGTCCTCGCCCTGCCGAAAACGCAGCCGCTTGCGACCGTCGGCGTCCTCAATGGCGTTCAGTTGCACCCCGGTGCGAACCGTGACGCCCCGTTCCTGCAGCCACCGCGTCACCACGTCGGCGCCCGTCGCGTCGATCATGCGCGGCAGAATCTGCGGCGCGATCTCCACAACCGTAAGCTGGGCGTTCAAGGCGAGGATGGAATTCAGAATGGTGAAGGCGATGAAGCCGGCCCCGACCAGCACCACCGAGCAACCCGGCGTGATGCCCCGGATGACGCCCTGCGCCTGTTCCAGGGTCCAGAAGCTGTGGACGCCGGAGCCGTCGGCGCCGGCAACGGGCGCCCGCACGGCCGACGAGCCGGTGGCGATGAGTAAATTGTCGTAAGGAAGTTCGGTGCCGTCGTCCAGCATCAGGGTGTTGATCTGCGTATCGACCCCAACGGCGCGTCGGCCGATGAACGGCTCCACGTCCAGGGTGCGCAGGCGCGTCGGCGGGGCCGTGAAGACGTGCGACTCGCTGATGCTGCCCTTCAGGTAATACGGCAACACCATGCGCGAATAGGGGCGCTCGTCGGCCACCAGAATGATCTCGGAAGCGCCGCGGTCGTACCGGCGAATCGTGCTAATAGCGTTCATGCCGGCAGTGCCGCCGCCGACAATGACGTGCCGCGTGCGTGCCATGGCTTCCCCCTATGCCTGCTGCGCCAGTTGCGTTTCCGCGCGCTCCGCCGCGAAGCTTCCCAGCCAGTCCGCGCTCTCCGCCTCGACGTATTCGATGGCTTGCGTCGGGCAGGCCGTGGCGCACGCCGGCGCACCGCCGCAGAGATTGCACTTGGTCGCCTTGGCGGTGTCGGGATCGTAAAACATCGTGCCGTACGGGCAGGCAATGGTGCACAACTTGCAGCCCACGCACAGGTCGTTCAGGATGATTTTGGCGCCGACGGGAGAAATGGTAATCGCGTTGACCGGGCAGGCCACCATGCACCAGGCTTCATCACACTGGGTGCAAGTGTAGGGGGCATAACTCGTATGCGCCTCGAACGGGGAAATGCGAATTACCGACTTGGCGGGCTGAAACACGCCGCTCTGCTCATACGAACAGGCGATTTCACACCGCATGCAGCCGGTGCAACGCTGCGGAGTAATACGCAGGACCTTCATGCACGCTCCTTAAGCTGTTGTATGGATAACGTGTGGCTACGCGCGATATTATTTCCACCTGTACCTGGAAGTCAATGCGCCCGACGGGTGCGGCGTCGATTGACAAACACTGGTGCTGTCAGTAGCCTTGCGTCGCTGTTGACACGATACAAAACACGCCTTTTGAGGCCGGTTCAGGGAGTCATTCATGCGCAAAGTGTTGCTTCAGGACGCCATCGGATACTGTCGCCGATTGACGGCGATTGTGCTGCCTTTGCTGTTCCTGACAACGGGTTACGCCATCGTCGCCGATGCCCAAGAGGAAAATTTTGCGGCATGGCTCACGGATTTCCACCAAGACGCCCTGAGCGAGGGAATCAGTTCCGAGACCCTGGACGCCGTCCTGCCGGGCCTGACGTTTCGGCCTCGCGTTGTCGAACTCGACCGTAGACAGCCCGAAGGAACCCTGACATACGCCGAGTACCTGTCGCGGGTGCTGCCGCCAGCACGCGTGAACCGCGGCAAGCGATTGCTGCGGAAGCACTTGGCCTTGCTGACCGAAATCGGCGACGCGTACGGGGTTCAGCCGCGCTTTATCGTCGCCCTGTGGGGTATCGAGAGCGATTTCGGGCGCGTGACCGGCGGATTCCTGGTCCTCGACTCCCTGGCCACCCTGGCGTTCGACGGACGGCGCGGCGAGTTTTTTCGCGGGCAGTTGCTCGAGGCGCTGCGCATTGTCGATGACGGCCACGTTCAGCCCGACAAGATGCTGGGGTCGTGGGCCGGTGCTATGGGGCAGAGTCAATTCATGCCTTCGAGCTTCCAGCAATTTGCGGTCGACCAGGACGGCGACGGGCGTCGCGATATCTGGGGCACGCTGCCCGACGTTTTCGCCTCCGCCGCCAATTACCTCGCCAAAACCGGCTGGCAGCCTAACCAAACCTGGGGGCGGCGGGTTCGCTTGCCGGAGCGTTTCGATTTCGACCTGAAGGGCCTCGAGGTGAAGAAATCCCTCGACGAGTGGCAGGCCCTGGGCGTGCGCCACAGCAACGGGGACGACCTGCCCACCCGGCAGTTGTCGGCCTCCCTCATCCTGCCCGGCGGCCCCGAGGGGCCCGCCTTTCTGACCTATCCCAACTACCGGGTGCTGCTGAAGTGGAACCGGTCGCACTACTTTGCGACCGCGGTTGGACAGTTCGCCGATATCATAGCGGCGCAATAGGAAAGCGGCATGAAACAAGCCGTGCAGGTCGCCGAGGCACAGGACATCGTCCTGAACGCGGTGGCCGCTCTCGGTGCGGAAAAGGTTCCTCTCCGCGATGCTCTGCAGCGCGTCAGCGCCGAAGATGTCAACGCCTCGCGCGACATCCCCCTCGGCGACAATTCCGCCATGGACGGCTATGCCGTGCGGTACGCCGACGTGGCAGGTTCCTCAAGCCAGAAGCCAACCATCCTTGACGTCCTCGAAATCCTGCCAGCCGGCAAAACGCCCCAACACCAGATAGCGCCAGGCACGGCGATCAAGATCATGACCGGCGCGCCGCTCCCGGTAGGCGCCGACACCGTGGTGCAGATCGAGCACACCAACGCGGACGACTTCAGGGTTGCCATCTACGAAGCCCCGCCTATCACCAGCAACCTGCGGCGGCGGGGCGAGGACATTCACACGGGCGAGTGCGTGCTGCGCCAACACACCCTGTTGCGTCCGGCGGAGCTGGGCGTTCTGGCGTCGGTGGGGCAGGCGCAAGTGTGGGTGTATCAGCGCCCGCGCGTCGCTATTCTCGCCACCGGCGACGAAATTGCCGACCCTGGTGACCCCGATAACCGAGACAAAATCCTCAACAGCAACTCCTACACGCTGGCGGGACAGGTGGCGGAGGCTGGCGGCGTGCCGGTTCTGTTGGGCGTGGCTCCGGACCGGCGCGACGTGATCCACGACCGGCTCGCCAGCGGCCTGCGGGCGGACGTGTTGATTACCTCCGGCGGGGTGTCGGTGGGACAGTTCGATTTCGTGCGGGAGTGCCTGAATGGGCTGGATTTCGAGGCCCGGTTCCACACCGTGGCCATGCGGCCCGGCAGCCCGATCACGTTCGGTCTGGTGCGACACGTGCCGGTGTTCTCGCTGCCCGGCAATCCCGTCGCCTCGATGGTCACGTTCGAGCTCTTCGTGCGCCCGGCGCTGTTGAAAATGACCGGGCACCGGGAGCTTTTCCGGCCCCGCATCGCAGCCGTCTTGCAAGATGGCATGGAGAAACGCCGCGGGGTTCGCACCTTTCTGCGCGGCGTTCTGAGCCAGGACGACACGCCCCCGACCGTCACCACAACCGGGCCGCAGGGCTCCGGCATTCTGCGCTCCATGAGCCTCGCCAACTGTCTGATCGACATTTCCGAAGAGGCCGAACGGCTTTCTCCCGGCGACCCGGTAGCCGTAATGAGAATTTAGAGTTACGAACATGTCAATCCTCTTTGAGGCGACACGGGATTAAAGTATCTCCCAACGGAGGAGTCCCATGAGTATTAGCAGCTTCGAGGCCATTCACTATCGGGGCATCGACGGCCTGTCACTGCAGAATATGAGCCGCGCAAACCTGATTACGGGTGTAAACGGTATCGGAAAGACAGCGCTTATCGAAGCCATTTGGATTTTCACGGGCAGGCGTAATCCAGGGTTGTTGTGGAACACAAACGTCCAACGATCTAATCATCCGGTGATTGATCCTGTTGCAGAACTGTCGGATAGCTTCATCGAACTCCGAGGAAAAGAAAACGGTAAGGAAGACAAATGGAAAGTCGAATTTGAGCCCTTCGAACAGGTTGAACGGGTGTCATTCGACACATGGGACGCCAGCGAATCAGCGCAAATCCCAGTCGCCGGCCGGCTTCACGCGTGGATTGACGACAACTTGATTGATCACGGGGGCCAGTCAATGCACGACACACCGAGAGGCGCGGTACTGTATGGCATGCCCCCGCGCCTAACAAAGAAAGGGGTGTGCATTATTGAAGGTACCAGTTGGCAGCTCGTAACGCCGGATGAATACCTACAGCGCTACTCCGATATGGTTCGAGAAGGGCACAAGCAGGCATTGACAAAGGCGATCAATCTGATTCTCCCCGGAATCAAGGATATTGAACTCCTGACGGACAAAACGGGGAAGTCTTACCTGTCCGCAAATACATCCGCGAACGTACAACTACCCCTGCAAGCCCTTGGCGGTGGGGTAGTCCGGCTGTTCAGGCTGTATTTGAACTTGTTCACTGCCCGTAGCGGCATGGTTATCGTGGACGAGGTAGAGAATGGTATGCACTACTCGGTACTGCGGGACCTGTGGAGCCTTGTTCGTAGCGCGATACATGAATGGGATGTGCAATTCGTGGCGACGACTCACAGTGACGAGTGTATCGATGCGGCAATGACAGCTTTTGAGCGTGAACCAGATGCTCTATCCATACACAAGCTGTACACGGACGAGTCGGAAGGCGTAAAGGCAATCACATTTACGGGTGAGACACTTGAGGGCGCCCGCGACTTTCACCTAGAGGTCCGTTGATGCCCTCAAGGGAACCGAAAATCAAAATTTTTGAGAACAGGATTCTTCTGGTCGAAGGGAAGGATGAAGCAAATCTGTTTGGAAAACTGATCGAGATTTGTCTCAACGACAACAAGCCGGCGATACAGGTGATAGAAATAGGAGGCAAGTACACTTTCAGGAGGAATCTGGAAACTCTGAAGACGGGAGCTTTAACGCGGCCTTCCCTCCGGTCAATTGGAATTGTTCGGGATGCGGACACAAGCGCCACAGCTAGCTTTCAGAGCGTCCATAACAGTGTTCAGCAGGCCGGTTACAGACCGCCGTCGGCTCACGCCGAGTTTTCGGATGCCAGCCCTTCGATTGGCATATTCATCGTACCTGACGGCAGTGAACCCGGCGCCATTGAAACCGTCTGCCGGCGCTCCGTGCAGGATGAGGAGTCCGCAGAGTGCGTTGAAGCGTACATGGATTGTTTGACAGCCCACAACGCCCTGAAATCAAATGTCCCGGACAAGACTTTCACCCACGCCTACCTCGCCGCAACGAGTGACCCCGTAGCCAGAGTCGGCGAAGGCGCCCTGCAGGACGTATGGAATTTCCAGTCCCCAGCGTTTGCCAATCTCCGTGAGTTCGTTCACAACCTCGCCTCAAGATGAGTATGGCCCGGCAGGAATAATTGCCTCTAAAGCGGTAAGGCGCCCAAGGCATTTACACACAGAGGACAACAGAATGGCCGACCAACCCTTTCTCAGCGATATCCAGACCCTGCGAACACGTGCTCGCCAACATCTTGAACAGGGGGCGGTGACGCCAGGGTATCGGGCGCACCGCGAAACGGTCATTAAACTCCTGAATGAGGCGCTCGCCACCGAGATTGTGTGCGTTCTGCGGTACAAGCGGCATTACTTCATGGCGTCGGGGATCAACGCCCAGAGCGTGGCGCAGGAGTTTTTGCAGCATGCCAACGAGGAACAGATGCACGCCGATCAACTGGCGCAGCGCATCGTGCAACTGGGCGGCGAACCCAATTTCTCACCCGATGGTCTCCTCATCCGCAGCCACTCTGAATACGTCGAAGGCAACTCGCTCATCGAGATGATTAAAGAGGACCTCGTCGCCGAGCGTATCGCCATTGATAGCTACCGCGAGATGATCAACTACTTCGGCAACGATGATCCGACGACGCGCCGGCTGATGGAAACCATTTTGGCCATGGAAGAAGAACACGCGGACGATCTGGTGAACCTGCTGGAAGAATTCGGTTCGTGAGGGCTGCGGAAGGCAGCCGCCCCGAACACGGAGGGTCTGTTGAGCACGCTAACGCTCCCGGCACATCCCGACCCGCACGCCCCGTTACGGCATGACGTTCACGACCTCGGCGCCATGCTGGGCGACACCCTGCGCGAGCAGGTTGGCGAGGAGCTGTTTGAGAACGTCGAGCGCGTGCGCACCCTGGCGAAGAATGCACGCGCCGGCAATGACGACGACTTCTTGGAACTGGAACATCTGCTGGCCCAGCTCCCGGTTGACGAAACCTTCAACATCAGCCGCGCCTTCGCCCATTTTCTGACGCTGGCCAACGTGGCCGAGCAACACCACCGCGTGCGGCGACGTCGGGTGTATCAGCAAAACCCGAAAGCCACGCCGCAAGGGGGATCGTTCGACGAAACCTTCGACCGACTGCTCGCAGCGGGCGTCACGCCGGAAGCCTTGCACGAGACGATCTGTCGCCAACAGATCGAATGTGTGCTCACGGCCCACCCCACGGAAGTGATCCGCCGTACCCTGCTGCGGAAACACAACCGCATTGCGGCCCTGTTGGCACGGCGCGATGCCCAGGACTTGACACCATTTGAACGCGACGAGACCGAGCAGGCGTTGCGCCGCGACATCACCTCCTGCTGGCTGACCGACGAAATCCGCCGTACCAGGCCAACTCCTCTGGATGAGGCGCGCGGCGGCCTGGCCTACCTCGAAGACACGCTGTGGGACGTCGTGCCGCGCTTTTTGCGTCTCCTGGACGACGCCCTGCAACGATTCACCGGCAAACCCCTCCTCTTGGCGGCTGCGCCCGTGCGCTTTGGCTCCTGGATGGGCGGCGATCGCGACGGCAATCCGCACGTCACCGCGGACGTCACCCGCAACGTCTGCCTGCTGGCACGCCGACAGGCCATCATGCTATACGCCCGTGACCTCAAGGCCCTGGCCAGTGAGCTGTCGATGACGGCCTGCAGCGACGCCTTGCGAGCACGGGTAGGAAATGCCCACGAGCCGTACCGCGCCTTTTTGGACGGCGTACAAGAACGCCTCGATGCCACCCTGCAGGACATCGACGCACAATTGGCCGGGCAGCCACCGACGCACGCCAACACCTATGCGAATGCGGATGAACTCGCCGACGACTTGCTGCTCTGTCACCAATCGCTGCACGGCGTTGGCGCCGGGACGATTGCCGACGGCCCGCTGCTGGATACGCTGCGCCGTGTGACTTGTTTCGGGCTGACCCTGGCGCGCCTGGATATCCGACAGGAGGCCGCGCGCCATACCGACGTGCTCGATGCTTTCACCCGCGCTCAGGGTTACGGCGCCTATGGCGAGTGGGACGAGACGCAGCGGCGAATCTTTTTCAAGCACGCCCTGCAGGCCGAGCCGGTCCCCATTCCCCCGCAACTGCTGAACGACCCGTCTCATCGTGAGGTCCTCGAGACCTTCAAGGCGATTGCCGAACTCGGCCCCGATGCCCTTGGCGCCTACGTTATCTCCATGGCAAAAACGCCCTCCGACATCCTGGCCGTGGTGTTTCTGCAACATCAGGCCGGCTGTCGCCAGCGGCTGCCGGTGGTGCCGTTGTTCGAAACCGTGGATGCTTTGCGGCAAGCCGGTGTCACCATCCGCCAACTCCTGGCACTCCCCTGGTATCGCCAACAGGTCGGGGACGCCTTGCAGGTAATGGTCGGGTATTCGGACTCGGCCAAAGACGCCGGCATCCTCACGGCAGGGTGGGAACTATACAAAGCGCAGGAAGAACTGGTTCAGGTGTGCCGCGAGTATGGCATCCGCCTGACCCTGTTCCACGGTCGCGGGGGTTCGATCGGTAGGGGTGGGGGCCCCACGTATGCGGCCATCCAGTCCCAGCCGCCCGGTTCGATTGACGGACGGCTGCGGGTGACGGAACAGGGCGAGATGATTCAGAGCAAATTCGGCATCCCGGGTATCGCCTTGCGAACACTGGAGGTGTACACCACGGCGGTCGCCGAGGCCACGCTGCGCCCATCGCCTCTGCCTGCCCCCGAGTGGCGCCGGGACATGGAACGTCTATCCCAAACCGCCATGAGCGCCTACCGCCAGGTGGTGCAGGGTGATTCGCGCTTTGTGCCCTATTTTCAGGCCGCAACCCCCGAAGCTGTTCTGGGTGAGTTGAACATCGGCAGCCGCCCGGCGCGGCGGCGCGCCGACATCGGCGTGGATAGCCTGCGGGCCATTCCGTGGATATTCGCCTGGACACAGACCCGCCTCATGCTGCCGTCCTGGCTTGGCGTCGGGGCCGCCTTGGAAGAAGCCTTGCGCCACGGCCAACAGGACCGCCTGCGCACGATGTACCACGACTGGCCGTTCATGCAGTCCACGCTCGATCTCATCGGCATGGTCATGGCCAAAGCCGACATGCGTATTGCCACCTGCTACGACGAGTGGCTGGTTCCCGAACCGCTGCGGCCGCTCGGCGAGGACTTGCGACGCCGCTTTGCCGCCGCAATCCGCGCCGTCCTGGCCGTGACCAGTCACGACGACCTGCTCGCCACCAACCCGATGCTGCGGCGCTCCATTGACGTTCGCAACCCCTACGTCGACCCTCTCAACATCGTCCAGGCTGCCCTGCTGCGGCGCTTCCGTACTCAGCCGGAGGACACCACCTTGCGCGACGCGTTGCTGATCACGGTCAATGGCATCGCTGCCGGCATGCGGAATACCGGTTAAGAACCTGTCCTACCCCTGAAGGCAATCCTTGTGAAGAGATGCAGCGCCCCGGAGCAACGCGTCGGCAGAGCCGCCAATGTCACCATTTTTCTCGGCATCTTGTTTACCCTCTTCCACCTGCTCGCTCTCAGCGGCCTGCCGGCCGTGGCCCAACGCGGCGACGGGCTTCCCGGTCTGGTGATCGCGGTCGGATTTCTCGGCCTGGGTTACGGCATCCGCTACGGCAGCTACGCGGCCTTCTACCTCACCACCGGCGGCTTTGCCGCCCTCAGCGTGTACTTTGCGGCACGCTTTGCGATAACTGGCGAGCCTGCAATACTCCTGCGCTGCGGCCTGGCGGTGTGGGCATTCGTGAGCCTCTACCGCGCCGCCCAGGACATGCGAACCCTGCGCCAGAATGCCGCGTTTCCCCTGCCCATGAGCCGGTACGGAGCCTTTTTCCTCCAGCGCCGGGGCAAAAACGGCACCGACCTGTGACGCCCGGCTTACCCCTCCGATTGGTCCGGCCGTCCTGGAAGTGGCGATTGCTGCAAGGCTTGCAGTCGGGTTTCCAGGGCATGTTGACATTCACAAGAGCAACTCTGCGGTCGTAGGAGTCGCCGGCTTGGCGCGGGCGTCAATGGGGATGCCAGAAATCGGTAGTGGCTCGTTTTGAAATTCAGGGTACAAAAGTGCCTTGTTGACGACAGGCGAGAACCTTGGGTACTTATAGAGGCGGCGCCTCATGGCGCCCCTGTACCCGTTGGAGAGATCGTGCAGAAAAGACCCGCCGACGTGTACCAACTCGGCAAGCTCGTCGCGGACATCGCCGTCAGCGACGTGGAAGATCCGAGCCGACAACTAGCCGCTCCCGCGGCGAAATTGCCCGCGCCGTCTCGATGACCCCGAAACGGCGCAAGCAGGTCGCCAAGAAGGCCGCCGCCAGGTGGAAACGTGATTCTGACGCCGACCAGCCTAAAGGTCCTGAATCCCTATTGTAATAGCGGCGCCGTTGACGACACACGAAGCCGTCCATCTGCATCCTCTTCCACACCATAGACATAAGAACCCCAACACGCCACGGCGCCCGTCTCAAGCAAGCCACAGGTGTGATACTCCCCGGCGCTGACCGCGACAAAGGGGCCCGTCGGCGGCGTGGACTGACCAGAGCCATTACCACCCCAACACCTCACCACACCCGTCTCACGCAAGCCACAGGTGTGAACATGCCCGACACTGACCTCGACAAAGGTGGTGACCGTCGGCGGCGTGGACTGACCATAGCGATTATTACCCCAACACTTCACCACACCCGTCTCAAGCAAGCCACAGTTGTGATACCACCCGACGCTGACCGCGGTAAACGTGCCTGTCGGCGGCGTGGCCCGACCACGTTCATTATGACCCCAGCATTGCACGGCGCCCGTCTCAAGCAAGCCGCAGTTGTGATACTCCCCGGCACTGACCGCGGTAAACGTGCCCGGCGGCGGCGTGGACACACCATTGCTATTCCAACCCCAGCATTGCACAGCGCCCGTATCAAGCAAGCCGCAGGTGTGGTTATGCCCGGCGCTGACTGCGGTAAAGGTGCCCGTCGGCGGCGTGCCCCGACCATAGGCATTATGACCCCAGCATTGCACGGCGCCCGTCTCAAGCAAGCCACAGTTGTGATTATCCCCGGCGCTGACCGCGGTAAACGTGCCCGTCGGCGGCGTGGCCCGACCAAAGCGATCATAACCCCAGCATTGCACGGTGCCCGTCTCAAGCAAACCGCAGGTGTGATGCCGCCCGGCGCTGACCGCGGTAAACGTGCCCGTCGGCGGCGTGGCCCGACCAGAGGCATTATGACCCCAGCATTGCACGGCGCCCGTCTCAAGCAAACCGCAGGTGTGATGCACCCCGGCGCTGACTGCGGTAAAGGCGCCCGTCGGCGGCGTGGACTGACCCTCGTTACCACGACCCCAGCATTGCACGGCGCCCGTCTCAAGCAAACCACAGGTGTGACGATACCCGGCACTGACCGCGACAAACGTGCCCGTGGATGGCGCGGACTGACCCCAGCGATTACTACCCCAGCATTGCACGGCGCCCGTCTCAAGCAAGCCGCAGGTGTTATCCCACCCGGCACTGACCGAGATAAAGGCGTCCGTCGGCGGCGTGGACCGACCACCGCCATTACTACCCCAGCATTGCACGGCGCCCGTCTCAAGCAAGCCGCAGGTGTGATGCCCCCCGGCACTGACCGCGACAAACGTGCCCGTCGGCGGCGTGGACTGATCATCGTCATCACGACCCCAGCATTGCACGGTGCCCGTATCAAGCAAACCGCAGGTATGCTCGTCCCCGGCACTGACCGCGACAAACGTGCCCGTCGGCGGCGTGGACTGACCATAGTCATCAAGACCCCAGCATTGCACGGTGCCCGTATCAAGCAAACCGCAGGTGTAATCCCCCCCGGCGCTGACCTCGACAAAGGTGCCCGTCGGCGGCGTGGACCGACCAGAGCCATTATCACCCCAGCATTGCACGGCGCCCGTATCACGCAAGCCGCAGGTATGCGCGTCCCCGGCACTGACCGAGATAAATCTGTGGACGTACACAACCACCCTTACGTCGTCACTGGCTGTCTCGCCGGCGTCATCGACAACGGTGAGGCGGAAGGTCAGTTCCTCCTCGTCCAATACGTCGGGGGCAATGAACATGGCGATGGCGCCATCCGCGCTCAGCGAGACATCCGTGCCGTTCGTCTGTTCCCACGCATAGCTGGCGATGGCGCCGTCCGGGTCCCACGTCGTGCCCGACAGGATCACCAGCGCCCCGGCGTCAACGGACTGGTCCTCGCCCGCGTTCACCACCGGCGCCGCGTTCAAGATGGCGCTCAGCCGCGCAATCGACGCCTCACCTTCGCCGCCCGTGATGCGAACACTCGAGATCAAGTCCGAGTCGCCCTTCAGCGAGAGGTCGTCGCACGCATTGCTGAACTGAGCACGCGCCCGCGCGACCAGAGCACCCGTCGAACTGTACGCTTCAGCCAGAACCCCACCGGCGGAGAGGCAAAGGCGAACCTCGACGTCCCTTGCTTCCATGGGTAGAGTGACCGTGACGCCCGCACCTGGAAATCCGTAGCCTCGTTCGCTCGGCGTGCCCTGGTCCACGATGGTGGGATTGCCGGTAGACGAACTGTGCGCGAAGAACGTCATGTCCGCCGTCTGGAACGATGACGGCATGGAGGTCCCGCTCGGAAGTGATGCGAACGTTGCGGTTATGGCCCTGCTGCCGTCAGCAGCCCCGCCTTGCGCCCTGCCGTCCGACGCCCTGCCCGCCGTCATCACCATCAGGGCCATGAGCGCCATCCATAAGGGTCTGCGTAAACGTATGTGAGTCATCATGCGTGCATTCTCCTGTCAGCAAGTATCAACTGGACGACGCCACAGGCGCTCATCCTCGCCGCCTTCATTTTTACATATCCAGCCGGGACACGGCGTTGGCAGTGGCCTTCAGTTGGCGCCCGGCCCTTCATGTACGACAATTTGCGCCGTATTCACAAACTACCCTTAGTCGGCGTTTTCGGGGCCGACGCCGGTTTTTTCCTCAAGGCGCGTGATGCGCCCCTCGAAGACGCGCAGCACGTCCTTGATCTCGTCGTGCTGGCGCTGGTTCTCCGCCTGCATGGTGTCAACCGGCGGTTCATCTCCGTTTGCAGGGCGTCGATACGCCCGTTCATGGCGCCCAGTCGTCCGTTGACGAGGTCACCGGTCGAATCGAGGGATGCCATCTCCCTGGCTCAGTCTCAACAAGGTGGGGCCAAAACGGCAATGATCTCAGGTCGCTACGCCTGAATCAGATTCTGGCAGCTGCGCCTTGAGCGCCTGGAAGCTGGCCTCGGTCAATCCGGTGGCGGCCTCGATGACCTCCCACGCCACCCCGATCCGAAGCAGGCCCTCCACGACTTCCACCTTGGCGCGTTGCTCGCCGCGTTGCTCGCCCTCTATCAACCCTTCTGCCCGGCCTCTCGCCTCGCCTCTCGCCTCGCCTTCGGCCAAGAGTTCTTCCGCATACGTCATGATCTCTCCTCCCAGCTCAAGGCCGTGGCGCTCAAGCGCCTCCTTGAACGTCTCAACCACATCGCCGTCCTGGACGGCCGCCAAGTACGCGAGGAACCGGCGGAACTCATCCACCCCGCCTTCGGCTTGGCGCAGCGACAAGGTCCAACGCGCCGCCCTGTCCAGCGCTGCGTCCACGTGACGACCAAACGCGACCATCATCAATAACTGCGCGATGCGGCCCTTGACGCCGCCGCCGATCGCCTCGGGCTCCAGGGACGTCTGGTCCAGAAGCTCGTGAGCGAACCGTGGTACCCACGGCCAGGAGCGCGCGGCTTCGGGAAACAGATCGGCAAACTCGCGCGAATGGTTCCAGCCCCGCGGTCCCTGATAGAACACCACCGGCACGATGGGCCGCAGCTCAGACCTGTCCGGGTCGTCGCGCCGCTCGGCCTCCCAGATACGGCAGCAATACCGCAACAGCCGCAGGCGCAGCCACGGGTCGGGCGACGACTGGTGCTCAAAAAGAAGGTACATGGACACGGGCTGTCCGGTCCCGGCGTGCTGGACCTGATAAAGCAGGTCGGACTGGCTTTCGCGCAGGGCCTCGTCGACGAAGGTGCCCTCGTCCAGGGTCAAGGTCGTCCAGTCGAAGCCCTCCCGGACCGTGTCGGGCAACGCTGCCTGCAACAGGCTGGCAGCTTCGGCGGCATCGGAGAAAACGGCGCGGAAGAGTCGGTCGTGGGGTTGGTAGATGTCGGCCATTTTCTGCTTCCGCCTAATCGGCCGTTACGTCCTGATGTCCAACTGCTGCCAGCCAGCCCCGATGACACCATCCAGGCTTGTTGATGTCCTGATCTGACACGTCCTTCGGGATCAGGTAGCGTGCTATGACTGCCGCCGTTGTCCAGTCTCGCGCCGAGTCGGTCGCCAGGAGCGGCTGTTGTGCGCGCGTTGCTTGCTCATGTTCCTTCACTCGACCAGGACCCCTATGCGTTTTGGTCATCCCCCTCTTCGGGATTGCAACGACTTCAGAACTGTCCGGTCGCCGGGTTCTACCCCCCGTTCGCTATTGGCCTCCTGTCAAGCCTGCCGTAGATTGGGTGGTGGCTCGTTTTGAAATTCAGGTACAAAAGTGCCCTGTTGAAGACAGGCGAACCTTGGGTACTTAATAGAGGCGGCGCCTCATGGCGCCCCTGTACCCGTTGGAGAGATCGTGAAGAAAAGACCCGCCGACGTGAACCAACTCGGCAAGCTCGTCGCGGGCATCGCCGTCAGCGACGTGGAAGACACCGAGCCGACGCCTGGCCGCTCCCGCGGCGAAATTGCCCGCGCCGTCTCGATGCCCCCGAAACGGCGCAAGCAGGTCGCCAAGAAGGCCGCCGACACCAGGGGGAAACGTGATTCTGACGCCGACCAAGCGGCCTCTCGAGGGTTCCTGCCTGAAGGTCCTGAATCCCTGTCGTGATGATTGAAGGGTGCGTGTCCATCAGTTGCCCTGGCCGGTGGCGGGCTCTGGCGCCGGCGTAACCACCGCAGCGAGCGGCGCCGTTGACGACACACGAAGCCATCCATCTGCATCCTCTTCCACACCATAGGCACGACTACCCCAACACGCCACGGCGCCCGTCTCAAGCAAGCCGCAGGTATGCCCGTCCCCCCTGGCGCTGACCGCGACAAAGGGGCCCGTCGGCGGCGTGGACTGACCATAGTTATCACGACCCCAACACTTCACCACACCCGTCTCACGCAAGCCACAGGTGTGAACATGCCCGGCACTGACCGCGGTAAAAGTGGTGACCCTCGGCGGCGTGGCCCGACCATGGGCATTATGACCCCAGCATGCCACGACGCCCGTGTCTCGAACTGCGCAGGTATGCGCCCACCCGGCGCTGACCGCGGTAAACGTGCCCGTCGGCGGCGTGGACCGACCATCGCGATTACTACCCCAGCATTGCACGGCGCCCGTCTCAAGCAAACCGCAGGTATGATCCTGCCCGGCGCTGACCGCGGTAAACGTGCCCGTCGGCGGCGTGGACCGACCAGAGCCATTATGACCCCAGCATTGCACGGCACCCGTATCAAGCAAGCCGCAGGTGTGATGCCCACCGGCGCTGACCGCGGTAAACGTGCCCGTCGGCGGCGTGGACCGACCAGAGCCATTACTACCCCAGCATTGCACGGCGCCCGTCTCAAGCAAGCCGCAGGTATGCCGCCACCCGGCACTGACCGCAGTAAAGGCGCCCGGCGGTGGCGTGGATGCACCATAATCATCACCACTCCAGCATTGCACGGCGCCCGTCTCAAGCAAGCCGCAGGTGTAATCATGCCCCCAGCCGGCACTGACCTCGACAAAGGCGCCCGTCGGCGGCGTGGACTGACCATAGTGCTCACGACCCCAGCATTGCACGGCGCCCGTCTCAAGCAAGCCGCAGGTGTGATCATACTCGGCGCTGACCGCGGTAAAGGTGCCCGTCGGCGGCGTGGCCCGACCATGGTCATCAAGACCCCAGCATTGCACGGCGCCCGTCTCAAGCAAGCCGCAGGTATGATCCCACCCGGCGCTGACCGAGATAAAGGCGTCCGTCGGCGGCGTGGACCGACCACCGCCATTATGACCCCAGCATTGCACGGCGCCCGTCTCAAGCAAGCCGCAGGTATACTCCCCCCCGGTACTGACCGCGACAAACGTGCCCGGCGGCGGCGTGGACCGACCATGGTCATCAAGACCCCAGCATTGCACGGCGCCCGTGTCTCGAACTGCGCAGGTATGATCCCTCTTGGCGCTAACCGCGGTAAAGGTGCCCGTCGGCGGCGCGGACTGACCATGGTTATCAAGACCCCAGCATTGCACGGCACCCGTATCAAGCAAGCCGCAGGTGTGATACCACCCGGCGCTGACCGCGGTAAAGGTGCCCGTCGGCGGCGTGGACTGACCATCGTCATTACGACCCCAGCATTGCACGGCGCCCGTCTCAAACAAGCCGCAGGTGTGATCCCTCCCGGCACTGACCGAGATAAATATGTTGACGTACACAGCCACCCTCACGTCGTCACTGGCCGTCTCGCCGGCGTCATCGACAACGGTGAGGCGGAAGGTCAGTGCCTCCTCGTCCAATACGTCGGGGGCAATGAACATGGCAATGGCGCCATCCGCGCTCAGCGAGACATCCGTGCCGTTCGTCTGTTCCCACGCATAGCTGGCGATGGCGCCGTCCGGGTCCCACGTCGTGCCCGACAGGATCACCAGCGCCCCGGCGTCAACGGACTGGTCCTCGCCCGCGTTCACCACCGGCGCCGCGTTCAAGATGGCGCTCAGCCGCGCAATCGACGCCTCGCCTTCGCCGCCCGTGATGCGAACACTCGAGATCAAGTCCGAGTCGCCCTTCAGAAAGAGGTCGTCGCACGCATTGCTGAACTGAGCACGCGCCCGCGCGACCAGAGCACCCGTCGAACTGTACGCTTCAGCCAGAACCCCACCGGCGGAGAGGCAAAGGCGAACCTCGACGTCCCTTGCTTCCATCGGCAGAGTAACCGTGACGCCCGCACCTGGAAATCCGTAGCCTCGTTCGCTCGGCGTGCCCTGGTCCACGATGGTGGGATTGCCGGTAGACGAACTGTGCGCGAAGAACGTCATGTCCGCCGTCTGGAACGATGACGGCATGGAGGTCCCGATTGGAAGTGATGCGAACGTTGCGGTTATGGCCCTGCTACCGTCAGCGACCCCGCCTTGCGCCCTGCCGTCCGACGCCCTGCCCGCCGTCATCACCATCAGGGCCATGAGCGCCATCCATAAGGGTCTGCGTAAACGTATGTGAGTCATCATGCGTGCATTCTCCTGTCAGCAAGTATCAACTGGACGACGCCACAGGCGCTCATCCTGGCCGCCTTCATTATTACATGTTCGGCAGGGATACAGCATTGGCATCAGTACCCTGCTGGTCTTGGAGGAGGGTTGTAAATTGCGATGCCTCTCTGGGAGCGCGGGCATCTTGCCCGCAGGGTTCCGCTTAACGGGCTGGGAAGCCCGCGCTCCCAGGCATGGGAAGCCTGGCGATGAGGCCGCAAGGCGACTTCTGAAACCGTCCAGAACAAGGGCGGGATCACTCACAAACCCCCTCTTCGTGTCGATCGCGCGAATGTCAACAGGGCTTGGTTCGGCCAGCCGTGCTTCCGCTTGACGCTCCGCGGCTTCCGCCCGTCCGAACAGCGTGAAGCCTTGCAGGGACGGCTCAAGCACATCACCCGTGGGTCGTATTGCCAGTACTCCGCTATCCCCAGGCGTGCATCGTGGCATGACAAACCTTTCTCATGGGGACCCGTCCAACCCTGCTAGCGTGACCCTTACTGAGCGTGCGCGGCGCGCATGGCGAGAGCTTTGGGCTTCACCTCCCGCTTGAGCGTACGAGCGATGAGCGGCTCATCGAGGGCCGCCGCAATCGTGGGGTAGCCGGCGCGGGTGATCATGGCAGGCAGTCTGCCGTGCTTGAATTGCGCCAGGGTCCAGGCCAGCGGGTCGGGCACGACCGCGGTGTCCCAGTATATGCGCACGTCCTGGTTGCGCGGGCCGTAGTGATAGTGCGGCGCCAATTCAAAGCAATCGAACGCTAAAATCTCGATCTCCTGCCCTGCCACGTCGCTCAACACGTGAACCGCCAGACCGCGGTCGCCGTTGATCTCGCGGAATTCCAGCCCGAAGCGAAGGTTACCGCATTCGATAACCACGTCGCCGCGCTTGTGTGTCACCGTGCGGCGCTTCTTGATAGCCATGTACCGGGCGGCCTCCTCGACCTCGTCGAGCTTTTCGAGGACCAGATCACAGTCGAGTTGCTGCGCCACCTGCTCGTAACCGGCGCGCTCCAGCATGACCGGCAATCGGGTGCGCAGTTGTTCCAACGTCCAGCTGATCGGGTTTCCCGCCGTGGTCTTGTCCATGTCGTAGCGCACGTCCGCCTCGTTTGGGGCATAGTGATAGTGCGGAACCTGGTCGAAGCAATCGAACCGCAGCATCTCCGCACAGCCGCCCTCCGACTCGCCCAGCACCTGGATGCTGACCCCCTGATCTTCCATCAAAGGGCGATACTGCAGGGCGAACGTCACCGCCCCGGCCTCGATTTGCGTGTTTCCCGCCTTCATTGCCGTTCTCCTCTTGGTTGTCACCGTGCCTTCGGACGCCTGCGTGGTAATGTGCGGGCCATTATACACAACCCGGCTGGGCCGCAAGACCAGCCGGATATTGCGGCGCAATCCCCGAGTTTGTATGGTAAAACCATCGCCGCCAAGCCTCCGGCGCCCTCAAACCCGACAGTGGAGACACAAGGCATGCAGGACAACGTTCGCTTGATGACACTCGATCCCGGTCACTTTCACGCCGCCCTGGTGCAAAAACACATGTACGAACAGGTCTCCCCGGTGGTCAGCGTCTTCGCGCCCGAAGGGCCGGACCTGGACCTGCATTTGCAGCGCGTTGAGGCGTTCAATCAGCGCGCCGACCAGCCAACGAACTGGCAACATCATGTCCACGCGGGGCCGGATTATCTCGACGCCATGCTGCAACAGCGGCCGGGCAACGTGGTCGTCGTGGCGGGCAACAGCAGCCGGCGGCCAGGGTATCTGCAGAAGTCCGTTCAGGCTGGCTTGAACGTTCTGGCGGACAAGCCGATCTGCATTGACCCACCGGGTTGGGAGGTGCTTGAGGCGACCTGCCAAGAGGCGCAACGCAAGGGTCTGCTGGTCCGCGACATCATGACACAGCGGCACGAGATCACCTCAATCATCGCACGCGAATTGGTCAACAACCCCAGCGTGTTCGGCACCCTGCAACAGGGCACGCCGGAGGCGCCCGCCGTCGTCAAGGAAAGCGTGCACCATCTCTACAAACACGTCTCGGGCCAGGCCCTGATTCGCCCGGTCTGGTATTTCGACGTGACGCAGCAAGGCGAGGGGATCGTGGACGTGACGACCCACCTCATCGACAATACCTTGTGGGAGTGCTTCCCGGATGAGGCGATTGATCACGCTTCGGATGTCCGCATGTTGCATGCCCGGCGTTGGCCGACGGTGGTGGACCGCGCGCAATTCGCCCAGGTGACGGGTCTGCAGGAGTTTCCGGCGTTTTTGCACGGGACGCTGGACGCGCAAGGCGCCCTGCCCTATTTCTGCAACGGCGAGTTCACCTGCACCATTCGCGGCGTGTATGCCCGGATGGGGGTCGCCTGGAACTTCGTGGCGCCGCCCGGCGGCGACGATACCCACGTGTCGGTTACCCGCGGCACTCGTAGTGAGGTGTTCATTCGACAGGGAGAGGCGCAGGGCTACCGCCCCGAGGTCTACGTCGAACCGGCAGCGGGCGTCAGCCACACCGGCCTGGGCGCATCGCTCGACAAGGCGTTGGCAGACTGGGAGCCTCGCTATCCGGGCTTGACGACATCGCCCGCCGGCGAGGGCTGGCAGGTGCACATTCCCGACACGTATCGCATCGGGCACGAAACCCATTTTGGAAAAGTTATGGAAGGCTATCTGGATTGCCTCGAACGAGGCGCACTACCGGAGTGGGAAATACCGAACCTGCTGACGAAATACCACATGACGACCACCGCGCTGGCGATGTCAAAGGCGGGAAGCGCATGAGTGGAATGTCGGATTGCTAAATCCGACATCCAGCTTTAACCAAAGTCATACTGCAGCCGCAGCACGAATTGGAAGATGTCCTCCATCGAACCGCTGTGGTCCAGACCCAATGGCTGTGGAAAGCCGTGCAGGGACACGTCGCTGTTATCCTCCCACCAATCCTGCACGAACATCATGGCCCCACCCATCCGCAGCCAGAGTTTGGGCATGAGGTCCCAGTGCAGGTGGGACGCGACCTCAACGCCGCGGAACCGCTCACCATGCTCGTTGGGCTGCGCCGCCTGATCCGCCCCCAGAGCCGCAAAGGCGAAAAACACCGGCGTGACCTCGAACTTGGCACGCAGCACGGCCAGCATGCGGCCGTTGTAGCCACCGCCAAAAAAGGGCGACACCGAGACGTTGTTGAGGCCGGCGGTGGAATCGTTCAGCGAGCCCAGGGTGATCAACTCCAAACCGCCCCCCTCGGTGTAGCGCGACCGACCGAAGCCGGAATACTGCGAGTTGAACAAACCGAGAAAGGCGTTCACGTCCCGGCTCCCATCGTCCAGCGAGGCGCGGCTGCCCGCCTCCCCGGAGATGTATTGCAGCGTCAGGCCCAGCCAGTGCTTGCCCAGCGGGTAATCGACGTGCGCGCTGCCCATGAAGCCGCGATTGGCTGAGCCGTCGAGCCCGGTTCGACTACCGGGCAAATCCCGGCAGTTGTGCCCCATCTCAGGTTGTTTCACACTGACTTGGCACGACTGGCCCAGAAACTCCTGCCCAACGTTGTAAACGCCGGAGACCTCCAGCCACGCGCGCTCTAAAACCCGCGTGCTCACCTTCAGGCCGGCGTAAATCTGATAGGCGTCTGCGCCGCTGCCGGGATTGTCGTTGGCGTTATCGTCCCAGAGATAAAGGCTCGCGGTCACGTCCGTGTCGGCGGCCAAGTCGTAACGGCCGTCGAGCGCAAACCAGCGCGAGTCCTCCTCATCGCGCCGCAGGCTGCCTTCCAGAAACTGCAGAAAGGTGAATTGCGTCCACAACGCTTGCCGCTCATAGGTAAACTGCAAGCCGGTAAAATCCGTCGCCAGAATGGTCCAATCGAACTGATCGCCCCAGCCAATGATGCCGCCGCGGAACGACAGGCCCGGCACGCCCGGTATCTGCAAACTCAGATAGGCGTTTTTCGTTTCCAGGTTCACCCCGTCGGCGCCCTCGCCGCCCCCGCTGCCGGCGCCGACGTTCTCCAGCCGATGCCCCGTGGAATCCCAGATGGGCGGGTCCTTGGCGCCGAAGGTAATGTCGCCGATCTCCAGCCCGTAGTGCACCGACAACGGCGAGTCCGGTCGAAGGTCGAACGACAGCCGCAGGCGCGTGTCGAAGAACCGCTGCATGGGATCGTCATCCGAAAGGGAGGGAGCGCCGAAAAAACCGTCTTGCATGTTGTGCAGGTTGCCCTGCAAGCGGTAATTTCCCCCGACCAGGAGAATGTCTTCGACTTGTGCAGAAGCGGGACCGAGAGGAAGAAAAACGGCGAGCAGCAGGACGAACAGGCCGCTGAGAAGAGGTTGCATGACACGAGACTGGATTGGATACACGCGCAGGGACACCTTTGCTGTCAACGCCCGTAGACGGCCGGAACGATATCAATGAAGACGGTGATCTCATGGCCGACGGCCGACACGACTACGAACGCCCGGCGGGGGTTGTCGCCTCCGAAACCCGGGGTAAACGTGCCGCTAACCCGGCCGTCCCGGGTGCGGCCGGAACCGTCGGGCGTCAGAGCGCCCTCGGAGACGGTGAAGTCGACCTGCACGTCATCGACCGGCTGACCCGAGGCGTCCTCGACGGCCACGGTCAGGCGCGGGCGCTCGGTATGCCGCATGATCAGCATGCCGGGCTCGACGCGCAGGCGATAACCCGGGTCGCCATCCTGACCGTACGCCAGGGCGACAAACGCGAGGCAGCCCAGTCCCGCCGTGAGGCAGCGCCTCATTCGTCGTGTGGAATTAGCCGAAATCATATTGCAGCCGTAGGGAAAATTGCCAGACGTTGTCGGGGTCGGAACCCGCCGGCGAGCCAAGTTTCTCGCCGTACCCGTCAAAGGAGGCGTCGGTGTTGTTCTTCCACCAATCGCCCGTCATGTAGTACGCCGCGCCGAGGCGCAGCCACAGTTTGGGCATGATGTTGACGTGCGTCCAAACGTCGAACTCGATACCGCGATCACGGTCGCCGTTGGCGTTCTCCGCGGCGGCCATGTCATAAGCGCCCACCAGGTGCAGGATGACCCTGTCCCGATACTGCTTTTGCAGGACCGGGAATGCGCCCCGCGCGATGAGCAGCAGGCGCCCGTTGTAGTCGCCGTTGAAGTAGCCGTTTCCGGTGCCCCACTTGCTGTTGAAGCCGTCTCCGATATCGACGATCGGACCTCGTGAAATAATCCCCGGGCCTTGATACATGTGATTCTTGTAGCTCAGCCACGCCCCGATGTCCGCGTCACGCCTGTCGTCTTTCTCGAGCTGGACCTTGCTGCCCGCCTCGCCGGTGATGTACTGCGCCTGCAGCCCGAGGGTGCCGAAGGACAGGAAATAATCGCCCGCCACGCTGGCGTTCACGCCGCCGTTTTTACCGCTGCGGCGGCCGAAGTAGCCCTCCCCCTGATTGAGGACCGCGTAGCCGTTGAGGAGCGTCGGGCCGACGCGGGTGGTGACTTCGAGACCGGCCCAGTATTGGAACGGATTGACTTCCAGATTGCGCTTGTTTCCCTGATCGCTCCAGTAATGAAAGGAACTCGCCACCGTCGTAGACGGCGTCAGCTTGTATTCCGCGTCGATGCCGACCCAGTCGCTGTCGTCGGCGTTGTCTCGGGTATCGCCCTCGAAGAATTTCAGGTATACGAGATGCGCCGAGATGTCGCCGCGCCGGTAGTTCAACTGCAGACCGGCAAAGTCATCGGCCAGGATGTTGAAGTCGTAGCGGTCGCCGTAGCCGAAGATGCCGCCGCGAAAGCTCAGCCCGCGCAGAAAGGGCAGCGTCACTTCCATGAAGATGTTTTTAGTCTCGACGTTCACCCCGTCGGCCCCGACGCCACCGCCGGCGCCCGGCCCGATCACCGGTACCAGATTGCCGCTGACGTCACTGCCCGTTTCGCAATCTGCGTCGCTACTTTCGCAACCCCCAAAGCGGACGTCACCGATTTCCATGCGGTAATGAACGCGCATCAACTCGCTGGGCCGGAAGTCCCAGTACAAACGCAGGCGGGTATCGAAGAAGGATTTCGTGGAACTGTCGGCGACGGGAAACCCGCCGCTCTCGCCGCCGCCCGCTTCGTTCGCGGCGGCCATGTTGCTGTGGATACTGCGGAGACGGAAATCACCGCCGATGAGGAGAAGGTCTTCTTTCGGGAATACCGCCAGGTTCTGACACCAAGCGTGCCCGGTCCACAGAGCGAACAGGCCAACCATGATCGCCACGCGCAAAATGCTTGCTGAGACAGACATGATAGCGATGAATTCTCCTGGAGAATACGATGGAAACAGCGAGTCGCGGGTCTTTGCGGGGAAGAGCTTTTGGACAGTGTAGCCGTATCAGGTCCCCGCTTGCAAGCGCCCCGGCGCGCGGTGCCGCGGCACGAAACATCGTCCGCCAAAAATGCCTTTGCTGCCGCCAAGCCCTATACTATATTAGCCCCCGCAACGTTCCCAAGGCACAACTCCTCGCTAATGTAAGGAAGACACGTTATGAAGTTGGTCCGTTTCCAGACCGGCGGTCAGATTCGCCACGGCATTGCCGAAGGCGAGAACATCAGGGAGATCGAAGGCGATCTCTTCGGCGACCATGCACTGACCGGCAGCAGTTTTGCGCTCAATACCGTCAAGCTCCTGACGCCTTGCACGCCCAGCAAGATGCTGGCCCTGGGCCTGAATTACGCCCTGCACGTGCAGGAAAGCGGCAGCAACCGCCAAGCCCCCACGCAGCCGGAGCCCTTCTACAAGGTGCCCTCGTCGCTGTGCAATCCGGGTGACCCGATCTGCATCCCGCCCGGCGCCGGCATGACCCACTTTGAGGGCGAATTAGTGGCGGTGATCGGCAAGACGTGCAAGCGCGTCGCCCCGGAAAACGCCCTTGAGTACGTGCTGGGCTACACCTGCGGCAACGACGTGAGCGCCCGCGGCTGGCAACGCGGCGATTTGCAGTGGTGGCGCGGCAAGTCGAGCGACACGTTTTCCCCGCTCGGGCCGTGGATCGAGACCGACATCGCCGACCCGTCGAAGCTGACGCTGGAAACGCGCCTGAACGGCGAGGTCAAACAGCATTCAGGGACGGATCAGATGATTTTCGACGTGCCAACCATGATCAGCTTCATCAGTCAGGTGGTCACGATGAACCCCGGCGACGCCATTTTTACCGGCACCTGCGAGGGCGTCGGGCCGATGGAGGACGGCGACACGGTGGAGATCGAAATCTCGCAAATCGGTGTGCTGCGGAATCCGGTGAAGCGGGAGCAGGAATGACCGTGTCCGTTGCGGCTGGCCCTCAATTTCCAGGGTGCTACAATGTTGAGGTTGACAGGGTAGCTGGTTGAGGTGTTGCGGCTGGCCCTCAATTTCCAGGGTGCTACAATACAAGTACCGTCCATGTGTACGTGCTATAGTTGCGGCTGGCCCTCAATTTCCAGGGTGCTACAATAGGGCCATGAGCGAGGCGAGAAACGTCGCGGTTGCGGCTGGCCCTCAATTTCCAGGGTGCTACAATTGATGCAGGAGAGTGACAAGGCCGCTGAAGTTGCGGCTGGCCCTCAATTTCCAGGGTGCTACAATAGGGAACATGGCTATCGCTGGAGCACTTAGTTGCGGCTGGCCCTCAATTTCCAGGGTGCTACAATGGGCGGACAGATCGTCCGGGGGTCGGAGAGTTGCGGCTGGCCCTCAATTTCCAGGGTGCTACAATCTGGCCGACCATCGTGTACAGAATCTCTGAGTTGCGGCTGGCCCTCAATTTCCAGGGTGCTACAATTAGAGTACCGTGCCTACACGCTTCGTGAGCGGTTGCGGCTGGCCCTCAATTTCCAGGGTGCTACAATGAAGCGCTCCAGGAGCAGCAGCGGTTTACGGTTGCGGCTGGCCCTCAATTTCCAGGGTGCTACAATTGCCGGCGAGCACGTGCGCCTGCGTTGCCAGTTGCGGCTGGCCCTCAATTTCCAGGGTGCTACAATCCTCCACAGCGGCGACGTGTCCAAATACCTGTTGCGGCTGGCCCTCAATTTCCAGGGTGCTACAATTAGAGAGCCTCAAAGCCCTGTAAATACAGGCATTTCCTGGTATTTGGGGTGAAAAGAACAGGCTGGAAATGGCCTGAAAACCGTGTTGGTTGACTCGTTTTCTGGATTTTCAGCTTTCGATTGCAGCACCCTGGAATATTGCGGGCCACCCGTTAACAAGGCATCTGAATGCCGCAAAATCAAGGCCCGGACGGGGACTCTCCCGTCCGGGCCTTTTGCATTTTCATCACCTTTTTCAGGGTGTGGGGCGAGCGCGTCAGAAAAGCGCGAGTTGGCTCGGATTCTTTGTCGCGGGTTCACGCCTTGCCCCCGTGAAGATACGGGCGTTGCCATACTGCTTGTCTGTAACTGTGATGATATGGACCTTGCCCTTCTCCGGTAACGCAACCGCAACCCTGTTGATGTGCGTTTCGGCGGCTTCCTTGCTTTCGGCGAAACGGAGGTACACCGAAAACTGCGCCATCTCAAAGCCGTGGTCCAAAAGGAAGTTGCGGAACCTGGTGGCCGCTTTGCGTTCGTCACGCGTTCCCACCGGAAGATCAAACATTACGTAGAGCCACATCATCCGGTATCCACTCAAAGCCGGCCAACGCTTTGCCATGGTCTCATGAATCCCGCAGCAACGTCCGGCGCGGCAGTTCGAGCGCCCGCGTTTCACCGGCAACGCAGCGGACTACGGAAAGGGCCAGCTGCTGAAGACACGAACCGACGGGACTTACGCCATGATCAGTACGCATGTCAGTAATCAGAACGTTCGCCAAGCGCGGTTTGGTCTCTTTGTTCACTTCCGTTACGCCTTCACTGGCGAGGTCATACACCAGGAGGTCGGCTACCGGCCGGAAGGGTTCCATCAGATCGTCGGCTAATGCGAAGGCATTGCGGCGCTGGCGGTGGGCAAGGCCGAGACTGGGATGAAGCCCGGCAGCCATGACGGCGCGAGCCGTGCCCGCGCGGACCACCGTGTACGTGTAATTCAGCATGGCGTTGATACCGCCCGCCTGCCGATCACGACGGAAGTCGTTGCCGAACAACAGGGGCCAATACCTTCGGGCCGCCTGCGCCTCCACATTATCGGGGTCGCCGATGCGTACCTTGCGGGCCAGCAGACGAACCCCCTGATGCCGTGCGCCCACGGCCTCCAGCGTTGCACCCTGGAATTCGATCTTGGCCCTCACGATCTGCGCCCACAGGCGTTTGCGCAGCGGCTTCGACGCGGCGGCTTGATCCGCCATGCGTCCGGCCTGTTCGTGATGCCCGTCGGCGGCCCAAAGGAAAGCCGCCGGGCGGTGGTTGCTACCGCAGACGACCAAGGGAACGCAACGTTCGGCAAGCGCCACGAGCAAGTTGTTTGAATAGGTAATCCCGTGTGCGCTGGCGATGACGGCGGCAATATCGTCAAGCGGCACTCTCCCGATCTCGACCCCTTGGGCCGCCACAGTCAGAAAACCGCGAGACTTGGCCAGATGCCGGCCCTCCTCGGCAATCTCGACGATCCGTCCAATCACGATTTTTCCTGAACGGCGCTGCGGCGGCCTATCGGGTCTACTCGGACACGACGTGCGCCAGCGGCTTTCAACTTGGACCAGGCTTTCATCTGATAACGAAAAGGATCGTCTGTGTCGGCATGACGGTCCTGAAGCGCACCTGCTTCGGAATGTGGGGCCAATCTCAACTGATTAGCCGATACCTCCAAACGGCACACTCGATAAATACCACGACCGTCGCCAAAATCAGCCTCAATCAGGTCGCCCTTGTGCACCCGCATCACCAGTTTTGCGCCTGGATGTGCTTGTCGCCAAGCAGGCTTGAAGTCAGGCTGATTGGCGTCTTGGACGGTCACGCCTTCGCCTTGCCACTGACCGTTGGGCAATTCGTAAATTTCGATACGGTGATTGTCCCCTGGCGAATAAGCCTTCACGAAGCGGTTTCCGTCACCATGCCTGACCTCGTAGACCAACTGTTCCGTCTTCAGAACGCGAACCCTCCGAACGCCGTGCTTCTGACCAAACGCCGCCAAGGATTCTTTGAGCTCTTTGTCCGTTCCAGCTGTGGCCGCAAGGGCCTGTAAATCACGACGAAGGAGATTATCGCGCACGCATTTAATCTCGGACGAGCTTAGTTTATGGATTGGTTTGCGGTAAACGAGATTGTAGCGTTTCCCATCGATCTCTTCGTCAACAAGGCCATACGCAGTCTCCTCGTGCAACGTGCCCGACGTAACGTGCACGTTACGCTGCGCGCCAGGCGACAGACCGTGGTCTGGCCGATGGCTGACAATTGTCTTCTTCAGGAGACGGTCAAGATCCTCCCGGTATCCTTCGTACGGCGTTGGAAACTCGCCTTTCGGAAAGAGACGGTCGAGATTCATCGCTTCTGCCCGCCCTGACGCCGTCGCAATGCGTTGCAGAAGGGCGCCGTCGGTATAGGCAAGCACGAAGGCGTCGATAAGGTGATGGCGGTGATCTTTCCGATTCTTCGGCTGGTTGGTGTTGGTATGGCTGTCATCTGGCAGCAGACGGTTAAGCCCCCATTTCCCGCGCAGCATTCCCGTCAGCTGACCGTTAGATGCCCGAACTTTGGGGCAGATGTGCTCCAGATAGGTTGTCGCCAGCCGCGATATGTACTGGGTGTCCGTCAAGAGGCGGGCGATAGGACCACCTTGGTCCTTGAATCGGTCCATCGCGCCAGGCTGAAACCGCCACGCCTTCTTTTTGAACAACCGCTCGGCACGTTCCATAATCTCACGCAGTTTATCGCCGCTCCAAGCCTCGGCGGGCGCCCGGGCGCCTTTCCGCCTGTTGGCTTCAACGGTGCAAAGCACTTTGTTCATAAAACTATCGTCAAGGGTGCTTGAATACGGCAGGATATGATCAATCTCGATCTCGTGGCTGAATAGCATCTGTTCCGAGATCGGTTTGCCGGAGTATATACAAACACGCTCGCCGGCTGGAAGCTCATCGTACAGACGCTGACGTAGTATATTGTCATAGCTGTCGCTCAGGTCTTCGTCTTCAAGTTTCTTGCGGGCAGCGTCGTTTTTCTCCCTGTTTTCATCGTTCTTGCTATTCCATTCCTTGATGCGGTTCCTGCTCCACTTCAGTTCGCGGGCGAGTTCAACGACAATTTCCTGGGGTGGCCCATAGGTGGCGACAAGCGCGTTAACGAGTTTGCGGAGTTGGTTAAGGGCAACGTGGACGGTTGGGTTGGACACACGACCGATGCGCTCCTGACTGCCATCAGGTGCGGCAGGTTGGGAGACAACGTGTCGGGTCAGCACTTCGCCGTAATACGGCAGCCTGGCTTTCTGGTCGGGCCGGTGGTCTGAGTGATGCAGGGCAAGATGGGCCACGGCCTCGTCGTAGGTCAGTTGCCGGTGGTAGACTTCGCCGGTATCGGGATCGATGGCTTCGCGAGATTCCCGTTCCATGACCTCAATCAGGTCACGCAGTACCGAGCGGCCGAAACGGCCATGTCCCTGCGGAAGACGTATTTCGGACACGTACCCAGCGGCCTCTTTGTCCAGGCCGAATTCGGCCTGCAGCCAGTGGCAAAGCTCGTCCTCATCCCGCTCTCCAAGCAGACGCTCCACAACTTCGATCTGCCGGGCAGTCGAAAGTTCACGCCAAGCCCGACCAAATGCCTTCTTCGCGGCCAACTTGCTGGCCGTCTCGTTCGACGGCAGGCCCTTGCGGCCTGATAGTTCATAGTTGAAACGCACATCGTCCGGCAGCCTCGCCGCCTCCCTGAGTTTCTCGAAGAGAACGGGGCTGGTAGATCGCGTCATCAGCATGGCGACGACGGCGTCGTGCTCCTGGGGCTTCAGATAGCGCTCGACGCCGCCCATCCGCACGACCCGAAGTTGGCAGGCGTCTTGAAGAATGCGAATGCGTTGAAAGAGGGGATGCGCCTTCGGAGCGCGTTCGCCCAGGTCGATCTCGAACCCGTACGGGTTGACGATTTCCTTCTCTGGCCTCAGCGTGCAACGGCCCACAACTTGCGGCTTCAACGGCCGTTGTTCGAGGAGGATGCGTTTGATCTTTTCAAGAAGTTCCGGCGTCAGCGCCTTGTGATGTTTTTTCTGTTTTTTCTGTTTCTCCCATATCTTATCGATCTCGTTCTCAATGAGCGCTCGCGTCGGATAGAAATCCCAATGGTTCCTGGCGCCCGTGGACGTTGGGCGAAAGCGCACCGCCCGCGGCGGCGCATTCCGGCCCTTTCCTTTTCCCCGCTCCAACCGGGAACCATCGTCGTCAAGACGGTGACCCTTTCGATCCCGCTGATGCCAGTTGGCGAACAGTTCGCCAAGCGTGCGTGCGCCGCTCTCCTCAAGCTTGGCCTCCAGCGCTTGTATCCCCTGTTTCATGGCACTCTTTTCGTCGTTCTTGGAGTCGGCAATTCGATTGGACCGGAAGCCCCGGTGCTGATTCAGGTGGAACACGACGCGACCAATTTCGTAAAGCTCGATACCTTCATCCAGCGCCTTCTTGCGCAGCCAGTAGGGATCAAGCTCTGCGAGCTTTTTGCGTTCCTCCCGATCAATCGGCATCAATCCCGCATTGATCAAGGTCTCCACAAGACGCTCCTTTCGGCGCACGAAACGATAGCGTTGCCGGCGCATGCTCCGCGCTGCGCGGCGATTCACGGCCAGGGAAGCGTTGGATTTCGGGGCTCGCCCCGCTGCCTCGTTGGGAGTCAAAATGCGAACGCCGCCATCCAACGTACGGAGCGGACGATTGTTTGAATCGAGTTCCACCGCGTACCAGCCGATGGAATTGGACCCCATGTCCAAGGCCAACCGATAAGTCATATTGACCCCTCCTTCATGTTCCAGACGAGAAAAGATGAGATTGACAGCGCGAATTACGGCGCCATGTTATTTGTCTGTTCCATGGTTCTCGCCAGTCGCCGGGTGATTGAGGGCTACCCGTTAACAAGCCCTGTATCAGGACACAAAAAGCGGACCGGGCGGAAAATCCCGTCCGGTCCGCTTTTTCGTTTTACGATCTTTCGTAGAAGCAGTTTCATAACTTAATTTACCATGAGGCCTTCTTTTGGTATGCAATCAATGGCTCAAAGGAGGCCTGATATGAACCGCCATAAGAGTGAACTAAGCGATGAGCAGTGGGAAAAAATCGCTCCCTTCCTGCCCAAACCCCAAGCCTCGCCTTGGGGTGGACCCAAACCAATCCCCAATCGCCCTTGCTTCGAGGGCATCTTGTGGGTCCTTCGCAGCGGCGCCCGCTGGAAAGACCTGCCAGCGTCCTATCCTTCTCCCAGCACCTGTTGGCGTCGTCTGTGCCTCTGGGAGGAACAAGAGGTGTGGCTTAAGGCATGGCGCGCCTTTCTGGCGCAACTTGACCGCCAAGGACAGCTTGATTGGGCCGAAACCTTTGCTGACGGCAGCTTTGCCCCGGCCAAAAAAGGGGGCCTTGCGTCGGCCCTACCAAGAAGGGCAAAGGTACGAAGTGGATGGTGGTGGCAGACGGCCAAGGTGTTCCTCTGGGAAACCTCCTGGAATCGGCGTCCGCAGCGGAAGTGACCTTGATCGAGCGGGCCTTGACACAGGTGTCGGTGCCGCGTCGTGGCCGCGGTCGGCCCCGCCAAAAGCCCGCGCGCCTCATTTATGACAAGGCGGCGGACGCAGACGCCCTTCGCCAGCGTCTGCGGTCTCGGGGCATTGATTTGATTTGCCCGCATCGCAGAAACCGTAAACGAGCCTCCTTGCAGGATGGTCGCAAGCTGCGCCGTTACAAACGTCGTTGGAAAGTTGAGCGAACGATTTCCTGGGTGGGCAATTTTCGTCGCTTGGTGGTGCGCTGGGATCGATATATTGAGGTCTACCGCGGCTTCTTTCATATCGCGTGCATGCTGATAACGCTGAATAAGCTTCTCAATGGCTTCTAACTCATTTGCTTGTGACTACCATCAGGTAGTTATGAAACAGCCTCTAGATTGATTTTCGGCGAGGGACAGACTGGAGTTTCTGTGATCGGCGGGTGGTGCGCCTGATCGAATTGATAAGGGCAACTTGCCTGGACGCAGCAGCTTGCCAACCTAGCCGAACATACCCTAGCTGCCGGCGATGGTCATCTCACGAATTTTCAGCGTGGGAGCCATCACCCGGCGGCGCTGGTCCAAGTCGTTGCCGATCATCTCGATGTCAGCCAGCATCTGGCGCAAGTTGCCCGCGATCGTGATCTCCTCGACCGCATAGGTCAACTCACCGCCCTCGATCCACAACCCGGAAGCGCCGCGCGAATAATCGCCGGTGACGGGATTGACGCCGAAACCGATCAGACCGGTCACGTACAGGCCCTTCGGCACCGAGGCGATGACTTCTTCGGGCGTCGCCGTGCCCGGCGCCATGTAAAAATTCGTCGGGCTCACGCTCGGCGCGTCCCCCGCCGAGCGCGCCGCATTGCCCGTCGAGCGCATGCCCAGCTTGCGACCCGTGTAGGTATCAAGCAGATAGGTGCGCAGGACGCCCTGCTCCACCACGGTGGTGCGGCGGGTCGGCAGCCCCTCGCCATCGAACGGCTTCGAGCCCGGCGCGCCGGGCAGCGTACCGTCGTCGTACACGGTGACCGTTTCGGGGGCAATTTTCTGCCCGATGCAATCCGTGAGGAACGACGCCGCGCGATAGATGGCGGAGCCCGAAACCGCCGAGAACAGGTGGTTCAGCAAACCGGCAGCGACGGTAGCATCAAAAACAACCGGCGCCTTTTGCGTCGGCACGCGGCGAGCGCCCAGCCGCCGCAGGGTGCGGCGCGCCGCCTCCTGGCCGAGGGCTTCCGGCGCTTGCAGGCTGTCCATCCGGCGCCCGGCGGTGAACCATGAACCGCTCTGCATGCCGACCGCATCGGATGCAATCGAGGCGACCGACAGACTGGCCAGGCTGGCGCGGTAGTGCCCGACGAATCCGTGACTGTTGACGTACGTCACCTCGCCTTGCGAGCTATCGTATGAGCCGCCTTCCGAGTTGGTGATACGGCTGTCGTAGTCCAGGGCGGCCTGTTCCGCGTCTCGCGCCATGGCAATGCGCTCGGCCGGCGGCAATTGCTGCAGGCTGTCGTCGCACAACCCCAGGTCCGGCACCGTGGTCGCCACCTCGCCGGGCTCCGGCAGGCCGGCGTACTCGTCGTCGGCCATCGCCTGCGCCAGCGCGCAGGTGTCGTCGAGCAGTTGCCGCAGCGACGCCGATGAGAAATCCGAGGTCGACGTGGTGGCTGAACGCTGCCCGAAGAACAGCCGCAGGCCCAGGCGCTTCTGGTGCGAATTCTGCACCGTTTCAACGTCTCCCAGCCGCACCTGCGCCTCGAAAGACGTGCTGTCCACCAGCAGCGCGTCGCCGCCGGTGGCGCCGCGTGCGCGCGCCGTTTGCAGCAGGTCCTGCACCACCTGAGGGTCAATCGTCATCCCTGTCTCTCCCGTCGTGAAGCGTCAACGTCCTGCCCTAATGCGTGCCGCCGACCGTGACCGCATTCATACGAATCGTCGGCATGCCCACGCCCACCGGCACCGCCTGGCCATTCTTGCCGCAGGTGCCGACGCCGGTATCCAGTGCGAAGTCGTTGCCGACCATGTTGATACGCGTCAAGACGTCCGGCCCGTTACCGATCAAGCTGGCGCCCTTGACCGGCCTCGTCACCTTGCCGTCTTCGATCAGATAGGCTTCGTTAGCCGAGAAGACGAACTTGCCGTTGGTGATGTCCACCTGCCCACCGCCGAACGACACGGCGTAGAGGCCCGACGCCACCGAGCCGATGATTTCCTCGGGCGTCGATTCGCCATTGAGCATGAAGGTGTTGGTCATGCGCGGCATGGGCATGTGGGCGTAGCTCTGGCGGCGGCCGTTGCCGGTGGGCGCCATGCCCATCAAGCGGGCATTCAGGCGATCCTGCAGGTAGCCGCAAAGGATGCCGTTCTCCACCAACACGGTGCGCGACGTCGGCGTGCCCTCGTCGTCCACGTTGAGCGAGCCGCGCCGCCACGGGATGGTGCCGTCATCGACCACCGTGCACGCCTCCGAGGCGATGCGCTCGCCGATGCGGCCACTGAACGCCGACGTGCCCTTACGGTTGAAATCGCCCTCCAGTCCGTGACCGATCGCTTCGTGCAGCAAGATGCCCGGCCAACCGGGACCGAGTACCACGTCCATGGTGCCGGCCGGGGTGTCAACCGCGTCCAGATTGAGCACTGCCCGGCGCGCCGCCTCGCGCGCCAAGTCGAGGTACTGCTCCTCCTTGATGAACGTCTCGAACGAAACCCGGCCACCGCCGCCGGCGCTACCGTTTTGGCGATTGCCGTCGGCCTCGGCGATACACGCCACGTTGAGGCGCAGCAGGGGCTGCACGTCGCCGACCACCTTGCCATCGGACGAGGCGATCAAGACGAGTTTGTGAACGCTGCTGAAGGAGGTCTGAACCTTGGTGATGCGCGGGTCGTAGGCACGGCAGAAGGTGTCAATCTGCTGCAACAGATCAAGCTTGCGCTGCACCGGGACGTCGGTGCCGGCAACCTGCACGGCGTACAGGTCGTGCATCGGCGCCTGCGCACCTTGGACGGCCACGCTGGCCGACTGCGAAGCGCTCTGGGCGATTTCCCGCGCCGTGCGAGCCGCCGCTTCCAGGCTGGGCACGGTGATCTCGTCGGAAAACGCATAGCCCGTCTTCTCGCCCGCCAGCGCCCGGATGCCGACACCCTGGTTGATCTGCTTCGAGCCCTGCTTCACCTCGCCTTCTTCCAGGGATACGGCGTCGCTCACTTCATATTGAAAATAAAGGTCGGCATAGTCGATCTGCGGGCTGAGCGTGCGGTCCAAGACGCGCTGCAGGCTGGACGTGTTCATGCCGTATTGCTGGTCAAAGAAATCCGCCGGTCGGGCGAGCGTCTGCGTCATAACCCCTCCTTCATCACGTTGGCGGCCACTGGGAACAGGCGGCAACGGTAGCACACGGGGGGTGGCGTCGCAACGCGCCGCCCTGGCAGTGTCATGCAGTCTCCGGGCAGCGCCAAGTCGTTGACTTTTGCGTTGGCAGCAACGTATGTTCACGGCTTTGGGCGCATGGATTTCAGACCTGTCGAACCGGGGCCGGACGACGGCCCGCAAAGGGGAACACGTGGCGGAGGATCTCATCATTGTCGGCGGTGGACCGGGTGGATACGTAGCGGCGATTCGAGCCGCACAGCTTGGCATGCAGGTGGCGCTGGTGGAACGGGCAGCCCTGGGTGGCATCTGCCTGAACTGGGGCTGCATTCCCACCAAGGCCCTGCTGCGCAATGCCGAAATTTATAACCTGATGCAGAAAGGCGCCGAGTTTGGCGTGCATTGCGATAATCTGCGCTTCGATTTTCCGCAGGTCATCGCCCGCAGCCGCCAAGTGGCCGACCGGCTGGCGCAAGGGGTGGCGTTTCTAATGCGCAAGAACAAGGTACAGGTGGTGCAGGGCACGGGTCGCCTGGCCGGGCCGGGCGCGGTTTCGGTGCACGACGAACAGGGCAACGTCACCGCCACGCTGAACGCCCCGAACGTCATTCTCGCCGCCGGTGCGCGTCCGCGCGAGCTGCCGGGCCTGCCGTTCGACGGCACACAAGTTCTCAGCAGCACCGAAGCCATGCTGCTCCAGGAAGTGCCGGGATCTCTGGCGATCATTGGCGCCGGCGCGGTCGGCGTCGAGTTTGCCTACCTCTACAACACTTTCGGCAGCCACGTGACACTCATCGAAATGCTGCCGCAGGTGCTGCCGGTGGAGGACCACGAAATCAGCGCCGCGCTGCACAAATCACTCACCCAACAAGGGATCGACATCTTCGTCGAAAGCCGGGTGGACGGCGTGGAGCAGGCTGGCAGCAGCTTGCAATTACAAGTCAACACACCGCAGGGCTTACAGACCGTTCAGGCCGATAAGGTGCTGGTCGCCATCGGCGTGCAGGGCAACGTCGAAACCCTCGGTCTCGACACCGCTGGCGTGCGCAGCGAGCGCGGCTTTGTGCCGGTGGACGCGCATTGCCGTACCGGCGTGCCGGGCATCTACGCCATCGGCGACCTCAACGGCCAGCCATGTCTGGCTCACGTGGCATCGGCGGAAGGCATCGCCGCGGTGGAAACGATCGCCGGCCTGGATCATCCCGGCGTCAATTACAACAATATCCCCGGCTGCACATACTGCCACCCGCAGGTCGCCAGCGTCGGCCTCACCGAGCACGCCGCCCGCGAAGCCGGCCGCAACCTCCGCGTCGGGCGCTTTCCCTTCTCAGCCAGCGGCAAGGCCCTGGCGGTCGGCGATAGCGAGGGCATGGTGAAGGTCATCTTCGACGCCGACAGCGATGAGCTCCTGGGCACGCACATCATCGGCTCGGAGGCCACCGACCTGATCGCCGAGGCCGGCATCGCCCGCACGCTCGAAACGACCCACTACGAGGTTCTCAAGACCGTACACGCCCACCCCACCCTGTCGGAAGCCATCATGGAAGCGGTCGGCGACGCATACGACGAAGCCATCCACATCTGAGGCCAGGGCCGGGACAAGCCGCCGAACAAGGTCCCCCGCTTGCCTTTGGCTGCCGCTTGGCCCTATGATAGAGGCTCGTTTGAGCGCTTCTCCGGCGCTGGGTCCTCATCGGTTTTCCGCCACGTACCATCCACGTCACACGACAAACCAGCCCAACCATCACGCATCAAGGAGCGTTACATGGGAGAGGTATACGGATACGAACTCGTCGCTCGCGCCCTGCAGAACGAAGGCGCCGACACGATGTTTTTCATCATGGGAGGCCCGATGCTGGGCGCCCAGGACAGCTGCCGCCAGCTTGGCATGAAGGTGATCGACGTGCGCCACGAACAGGCCGCGGCGATGATGGCCAACGCCTATGCGCGTGTCACCGGCAAGGCCGGGGTGTGCTCCACCGCTTCCGGCCCCGCCGCCACCAACCTGCTGACCGGCCTGGCTCACGCCCTCACCGACGCCGCACCGGTGGTTGCGCTCGGCGGCGCCAGTCCTATCCACCACTTTCACAGCGAGGCGTTTCAGGAAGTCGACCAGCTCAGCATGATGCGTCCGGCGAGCAAGTGGGCCGGGCAAGCCATCAGCCCGAAGCGGATGCCCGAATACGTCAACATCGCCTATCGCCAGGCCATGAACGGCCGGATGGGGCCGTCGTACCTGGATCTCCCCGGCGACGTTCTTTACAGCCGCGTTGATGAGGACGACGTGATGTGGCCAGAGCCCGCCAAGACGCATCACCGCAGCATGGGTGACGCCGGTCTGGTGGCTGAGGCCGTCAACATGCTGTCGCGGGCGGAGCGACCGCTGATCGTCAGTGGCACGGGCGTCATCTGGGCTGACGCTGCCGCCGAAATGCAGCAGTTCGTCGACGAGACCGGCATCCCGTTCTTCACCACCCCGCAGGGCCGCGGCGTGGTGCCCGAAGACCACCCGCGCTGTTTCCTCAGCGCCCGCTCGCTGGCCTTCCGCGAGGCCGACGTCATTCTCTTCCTCGCCACCCGCTTCAACTACGTGATCTCGCATGGCCAGGCACCACGCTTCAATGCCGACGCCAAGACCATTCAGGTCAACATCGACCCGACGGAGATCGGTCGCAACCGGCCGGTGGACATGGGCATCGTTGGCGATGCCAAGGCCGTTTTGCGGCAGATGCTGGACTTGGTTCAGGGCAAGTTCGAGCCGCAGAAAGAGACGGCCTGGATCGCCGCGCTGCGCGAGCAGGACCTCAAGGGGCAGGCACGCCTGGAACCGCTGATGCACTCCGACGAGGTGCCGATCCACCCGCTGCGGCTGTGCAAGGAAGTGAAGGATTTTCTCGACCGTGATGCCATTCTCGTGGTCGATGGCCAGGAGATTCTCAACTACGGTCGCCAGTCCATCCCGACGTACCGACCGGGGCACCGGCTCAATTCCGGCTCCTTTGGCACCATGGGGGTTGGGGTGCCGTTCGGCGTTGGCGCCAAGGTGGGGCAGCCGGACAAGCAGGTCATGGTCCTGCACGGCGACGGCTCGTTCGGCATGAATGCCATGGAGATGGATACGGCGGTACGGCACAACATCCCCATCGTCACGGTGATCAGCCTGAACGGCGGCTGGACGGCCGACCCGGAAGGCAACAAGGTGGGCCGCACGCTGGGCTATCAGCGTTACGAGAAGATGATGGACGCCTTTGGCGGGCACGGCGAGTACGTGGAAAAACCGTCCGGCATCCGTCCGGCCCTGGAACGCGCCTACGCCTCCGGCAAGCCCGCCATCGTGAACGTCAAGACGGACTTCCGGGCACGCGCCACGACGCTGCGTTTTACGGATTACACGACTTAGTGGAACGCTGGACTATGTCTGGCGAATGGCACGGTCGCGTGAAGATAAACAAACGCAACCGTGCCACGATCGGAGACAGGTAGGCTACATGGGAGGGCGCACGGTGACTTCCACACGCCGATTGAGGGCGCGGAACTCGGCGGTCGTGTTGGGGAAAGCCGGTTCCGACTCGCCGCTCCATTTCGTGTTGATCCTGGCGGCCGCAACACCACTGGTGATCAGATAATCACTAACGGCCTGCGCCCGACGCTGCGAAAGCGCCAGGTTGTATGATTCAGCTCCCTGGGCGTCGGCATGCCCTATAACATCGACCTCCAGGGTCGGCTGCTTCATGTTCTGCACGACTTCCCCAAGCTGCGCCATCGCGTCGGCCCGCAAGTCTGCCGAATCAAACTCGAACAAGACAATCGCCGGCCGCGGGATCACGACTGGCTGTGCGATCTCTATTGGCTGTGCGATCTCTATCACCTGGCTTGTGGTGTCCGATTCCCCGTGATGGTCGCTAACAGTCAAACGCACGACATACGTACGGGCAACGGCAAACCGGTGTTCCACCTGCGGCCTCAGCACTCGCTGGGTCGTTCCATCATCGAAATCCCACATATAGATAAGCGGATCGCCCTCGGGGTCAACTGAGGCAGAGGCATCAAACGACACAGCCTGGGTCGCCCTGCCCGTTGCCGGACCGCTGAATCTGGCCACCGGAGCCTGATTTGGCTGGGGTGCCATCAACGCGTTCGCATCGGCGATGATGCTCATCGCCATCTCGCTGGACGCTTGCCTCCTGGACGAATAGTACGCGAACCGCGCTTCCTTGTAGCGTGCCTGCAAGGCGGCCACCTCGTCAGGAAAAAGTTCCCCGTAGCCGCGATCATTGACTGTCTGGAGCACGTCGGCAACCTCGGCCAGTTGGCTGAGAGGTGACAGCGGTGCTTCAAACGTGTCATTGTACGCGCAACCCACCGCCATTACGCAACAGATAGTCAAGACACCGAACCAACGCCAGCTCACTGGCGTACGCAGAGTTTTCATGTAAGCCCCTCCATCTCGCCTTCAGCAGTTTCCGGGTGTCAAGTTCGATTGCTCGTGAACACATTATAAGGTTATAGCCCAGTTACGGCGAGCGATGCAACCCATCGCGGCCACTGGGCCATGCCGTCCTTGCCTGCCATGGGCTACAATAACTTAGCGGATAGCGACGTGGCTACAGACGGGGATGATGCCTGATGAAACATGGACATGAGTTGGGAGTCGAGGCCATTGCCGGGCGCCTGGACCGGCTGGAGCGGTCCAACCGGCGTTGGAAATTGCTGGCGACGATGGCGCTGACATTGCTGGGCGTTGGGGTATTTATGGGCGCCAAGGGAACGGCACGGCCGCCGGTCGTTGACGAATTGCGAGCCAGAGCCTTTTTACTCGTTGACGAACAAGGCACGACGCTCGCCAGGCTTGGCTGGTTGCCGCACGGCGTCTTGGGACTGGGTTTCTACGACGACGGCCGGCGCAGCCGCATCCTGCTGAGTGTGGATGACGACGGCTCGTCTTCGCTCAACCTGTTCAGCAAGGCGGGCCGCAGCGGCGCCCTGCTGAGCGCCAGCGGCACCGGCGGCGTCTCACTGCGTTTCCTGGACGCCAACTGGAAGAACCGTGCCGTCCTGGCCACGTGGCCCAACGGCGCTCCCTTTCTGCAATTTGCCGACCAGAACGGCAAGGATCGCATCTTGATGGGCTCAACAGAGTTGAAGGTCAAGCCTAGCGGTGAGCTCGTCGAACGTTCCGCCCCTAAAATGCTGTTTTTCGATGAGGACGAATCCATCCTTTGGCAGGCTCCGTAAGGGCAATCCAGACTGCTCGCTGCCTGGCGAAAATGGCGCTGTCGATGCGGCCAATTCTTTTGTTGTATCCTAATGCCTCCAGGCTCCCGCTGAGCCATAAAAACCCTCGCATTCCCTGATGGAGACACGTTATGTGCGGCATCATTGGTTATATTGGAAACAAGCCTGCCACGCCAATCCTCATCGAGGGATTGCGGCGGCTCGAATACCGCGGTTACGACTCGGCCGGCATCGCCGTGATCGAGAACGACGAGGTGTGCCGCGTTCGCATGCCGGGCAAAGTGGAGAAACTGGCGGCCAAAATCGCACAGCATCAGTTCGAGGGAACCATCGGCATCGGCCACACCCGCTGGGCCACGCACGGCAAGCCGTCGGAAGCCAACGCCCATCCGCACGCCAACGGCGACGAGACGATCATGCTCATCCACAACGGCATCATCGAGAACTACCAGAGCCTGTGCTCGCAACTCACCAGCCGCGGCTACCGCTTTACCTCCGAGACCGATACGGAAGTCATGGCGCACCTTATCGACGACGCCTACAAGGGCGACCTCGTTCAGGCCGTCAAACAGGCCCTGGGACAGGTGACCGGCACCTACGGCCTGGTGGTGATGCACACCCGACACCCGGATCAACTGGTGGCGGCGCGGCGCGGTTCGCCCATGGTGCTTGGGGTCGGGGACGGCGAAATGTTGCTGGCCAGCGACGTGTCGGCTTTTCTGCGACTGACGGACAGGGTCGTTTACCTCGAAGACGATGACATCGTCAGCGTCACCGCCAAGGGCTTCACCATCGACACCTTGGCCGGGGAACAGGTGCAACGCGACGCCGAACTGATCGAGTGGCAAGACAACGCCGCCGACCTGGAGGGCTTTCCGCACTACATGCTCAAGGAGATCTTCGAGCAGCCCGAAGCCATTACCAACGCCGCCCGCGGGCGCTTGGTCGAAAGCGAGGGCATGGCGCACTTCGGCGGTCTGGACGACATGCTCGAACAAGGGATGAAAGCGGCGCAACACCTGGTGATCATCTCCTGCGGCACCAGCTACTACGCTGGCCTGTACGCTCGCTACGTCTTCGAAAAACTCACCGATCTCACCGTGGAGGTGGAAATCGCCAGCGAAATGCGCTACCGCAAGACCAACATCCGCCCCGGCACCGCGGTGCTGGCCATCAGCCAGTCCGGCGAAACGGCCGATACCGTGGCGGCGATGCGAGAGGCGGAACGCAAGGGGGCCCTGCTGCTGGGGCTGGTCAACGTGGTGGGATCGACTATCAGCCGGATGACCAAGGCGGGCGTGTACAACCACGGCGGCCCGGAAATCGGTGTCGCCTCGACCAAAATTTTCACCAGCCAGTGCTGCATCCTGGTCATGATGGCGCTGCTGCACGGGCGCTTCAATCACTTGTCGGTGACCGACGGCATGGAGGTCGTCAACGGCCTCCTGCACCTGCCCGACGACATCAACAGGGTTCTCAAGGAAGCCAACCACATCCACGCCATCGCGGCAAAGTACACACAGGCCAACAATTTTCTGTTCATCGGCCGCAAGTACAACTACCCCATGGCTTTGGAGGGCGCCCTGAAGCTCAAGGAAATTTCGTACATCCACGCCGAAGGCTGCGCCGCCGGCGAGATGAAACATGGTTTTATCGCCATGATCGACGAGAACTTCCCCACCGTCTGCCTGGCTACCCGCGACACGACCTACGAGAAAACCATCTCCAACATGCAGGAAATCAAAAGTCGCAACGGCAGGATTATCGCCATTGCCACCGAAGGCGACGACGAAATCAGCGACATCGCCGACGACGTGATCTACACCCCCGCTACCCTCGACTTCCTGCAGCCCATCCCGGCTATCGTCGCCCTGCAGCTCTTTGCGTACTATTGTGCGCTGGAACGCGGGTGCGAAATCGACCAGCCGCGCAACCTGGCGAAATCCGTCACGGTTGAGTGATTTGCGGCTCGCCCTGATCCTTTCCTAACGCATGTAATCCGATCAGAAACACGGCGCCCAGGGCGTACATCACCGCAAACCCTGGCGCCGCAGCCAGCAGCCCAAACACGTTTTCGGACTCCTTGCGGCGTTAATTCATAAGGGACCTATATACTTGACGATCCTTGTTAGGATTGCTTGTCCGAAGTGTCTATCCCCACGCTTGGCAGCTTCCATGCCATGCCTATAGCCCAACTCATAAGCGCAGAACACGCACTTATGTCGACTATAACTAGCTTGACTATCAGGAAGGTCCCCCATCTGCTTGTGTAAGGGATCATTTCGAGATCCTGAACAATCTTGAAGGGGTTATCGGAATCTGCTGAAACGCGTCGTCGAAAGAAGGAACCCTGCAGAGTAATTGTTGGGCACCGAGGCTAACGCGCCAGCAAAATCTCGACGCATTGCGCGACGGCCTCTCGGGCTTTAGCGCGCAGGACGGTGTCGTCATTGTTGCTAATGGGATGGGGGATGACCGCGAAAGGGAAGGCGGGTACGCCGGTGGCGCGGGCCATGGCTTCGGCGGTGGCGGTGAAGCGGTCGGTCATGATAGCGGTGGCGGCGATGCCGGCTTTCCAGGCGGTGACGGCGTCATGCAGACTGCATGAGGAGCAGCTGCCTCAATCACCGACCGCGGAGATGACGGCGTCGGCGGCCCGCATGCCGGCGATGACGTCGGCGGACGCCGGGCGACTGGCGTCAGGCTTTTTGAGGCGGATGACGCGGGCGACGCCGTACTCGGCGCGCAGAATGTCTTCCATATAGTCCAGTAGTTCTCGGACGCGGATTTTGCCGTTGTCCAGCAACCCGACGGTTCGGCCCTGCAGCGAGGTCAGACGGGCAGCATGGGTTGTTGCAACGGCTACGTCTTCGGCTGTTGGGTCGAGAACTTGCAGAGACATGAGCGGTAGCTCCCCGGTTCAGGGTGAATCAATTGGTTGGGTGATGGCTTGCGCTTTGGAGCCGAGCCACGGCGGAATGACGCTCCCGAACCCGCCGGCGGGACCGCCGGCCGCCACGACGAGCAAATCGTCAGCGATGCGCAGGGCGGTGAATTCCTGATCGGGTCCGCCGCTGCGGTTGACGATATTGGTCTTGCCGACCGTCGCCCACTGCCGCCGCAGCACCCGTGCGGCGCGAAAGATATACTCGCGCACGTCGCTTTTCTGCCAGCCGGCAGCAACAAGCAACTCCCGCAATTGCTTCGGAATGACCAGGAAGTAGCTGCCGGACCACACTGAATACGTCAGCATGTTGTGTCGCATCTCAGCCGCGAAGGTGTCGAGGATTTCCTCCGGATCGTGCGTCCACTCGTTCATGATCTGGCGTGGCGGCGCCACCGACATGACGGTGACCGCTGACGCACCGGCCGGTACGCCACGCTCCTGCGCCAGCGGCAGCCACGGGCTGTCCTCTTCGTCCTCGGCGATGCAGAAGGCGAACTTGCCCGGATGGCCGAGGGTTGAACGGTCGAGTTGGCCGGGAATGCAGTCGAGGAGATTGATCAATACCAGCCGCACCGTGCGGCCGATGGTGGCGTTGGCGCGGTTGCCGTTAGCCAGCACGTTGTGCGTAGCGTTCATGCCGATGGCGCCGCGCACCGGGCCGTTGACCACAATGAAGGGCGCGCTGCCGCCCGTGCTCGCCGTGCTGCCGTGCATGTTGAACCGTTCCTGGCACATGGCCCGCAACACCGCCACCACCACCGGCATGTAATCCGGCCGGCATCCCGCCATCACGGCGTTGATCGCCACCTTTTCGGCGGTCAGCGGGCGTTGCCGCACACGCTCTACGCCTATCACGTCATCCGCATCCAAACCAGCCGTCCGCAAGCACGCCGCAACGCGTTCCGCGGTTGGTGGTACGATAGGCAGGCCGTCGGTCCACCCTTGTTCCTGGTAGAACTCGTTGGCTTCAAAAGCGTCAGCCACGTTGTAGGTGGCCGCTTGCAGTTGAGCGGGATGCGTCATGGCTGAATCCTCAAGGCCGCGGGGATTGGGGTACTCAAGCGGGGAGTCAAACCAGATACGAATGGGCGAGCGGGAATCAGTGGTGCTCTTTCAGGGTATCGGCGCGCAGGCCACTGCGGAGCGTCTCGACGGGGATGACCTCGGAGGGGGGGATGTTGCCGACGTTGACGTGGTTTCCGTAGTGCTTGAAAAACCACGTTTGCTGCTTTTTCTGCGGCGCTTCAAAGATGAGGTTCTGAAGGCCGATGGCGTGAACGATCTGATCGACTTCCTGCGACTGCACGTCGCCTTCCGCATCAAACACGCCGACCGTGCCGGTTTCGCGCCCCTCGATAATGATCTTCCACGTCCCGGCGTCGAGTTCCGCTCTGGCTTGGGCGATGCGCTCGTCAACGCCGAGCTCGCTGTCCTCGCGCGGGGACTTTTTGCCGATTTCGGACAAGACGCATAGCTGGTGCTTTCTGGCTTGGCGGATCAACTCCAGCTTGGCCGCGTGCGACATCGTCACGGTGCCGTCCGAGATTTCGACACAGGTGAAGCCAAGTTGCTTGATCTCCTTGAAAAATTCCACTGCGCAATTCTGGGCGACGGCCACTTCCAGCAGGGTGCCGCCGGGGCAAACGTAAATCCCGTTGTCGTGCAAGATGTGAATCTTGGCCCGCAGCCGCTCGGCGGCGAACAGCCGCGACGTGCCCCAGCCGAACTTGACGATATCGACGTAGGGTGCGGCGTCCGCCATGAAGTCCTGCAGTTGCATCACCCCCAGGCCCTTGTCGAGAACGGAGGTCAACCCCTGCTCACGCGGTTTCTTCGTTCGGACGGGGAGGGAGATAAAGTCATAGGCGTGCATTCAACTCTCCTTGGTTTAACGGATGCCGCAGATGGTTGGTCATGCCTCCCTATTCGCATTGCAGCGACTTGTTCGGACTGCCCTTAATACCATTCTGAACCTGTTGCATCCGGCCAGTAGACCATATTCCGGCATCCGTGTCGAGGCTCTACGCTTCCTGATGGAGCTGCACCTTGATGGAGCCGGTGGTCTTATCGTAGGCGGTATCGAAGCCTTGTTGAATCTCGTCCAGCGAAAAGACGTGGGTTACCATGGGTTGCAGGGGCGCCTTGCCGGAGAACAGCATGTTGATGGCCAGCTCGTAGTCGTGCTGGCCGTTCAGGATGCCGTAGCACGACGAAAAGAGGATGGCTTGCTCCTTGAGAAGGGGTGGCAGCCAATCCAGCGTGACGGGCCGTCGGAAGCCGCCCAGGATGACGATGCGGCCCTGCATGCGGGTTACGTCAATGGCTTGCTCCAAGGTATCGCCGTTCCTGCCGCCGACGGTTTCGATAGTCAGGTCGGCGCCGCGTCCGTCGGTCGCGGCCTCGACTGCTTCCTTGAGGTCCGCGCCATCCGGCGGCAGAACGTCGTCGGCCCCGAGGCGTTTCGCCAACTCTCCCTGCTGGGCGTGGCGGGCGGTGACGAGAACCCTGCCGGCACCCAATGCCCGGGCGGCTGCGACGGCGGTCAGACCGATGCTGCCGGCGCCCAAAATCACCACGGTTTCGCCGCCTTGCATCTGGCCGCGGCGAACGCCGTGTACCGACACGGCGAGCGGCTCGACCAAGGCGCCTTGTTCCCACGACATACCGTCGGGCAGCGGGTAGCAGCCGATGGCGCGGCGCTTCATATACTCGGCAAATCCGCCGCCTTCGTTTTCCGCCTTGTTGAGGCACTGACGGAATTGTCCCTGCCGGCAATACCAGCACTGCGCGCAGGCCAGCCCGTGCCCGATCGTTTCGACCGCCACCCGCTGCCCGAGCAGGCCGCTTTCTACCCGGCTGCCGACTTCGACGATTTCGCCCGCGACCTCGTGACCAAAGGGGATGGCGTCGGGTTCGGTTTTGTCGGCGTTCATGAGCAGGTCGGAGCCGCAGATGCCGGTGGAACGGACGCGGATGATAACGTCCTCGGGGCCGGGCTCCGGGGCGGGGAAGTCGGCCAGCGTCATGGCGTCGTCGCCGTCGAAGAAAGCGGCTTTCATCATGGGCATGAGTATTCCTTCCGTGGCTTGGGTGGCAATGGCGTGGCAGTTTGGGCAGGTGGTGTCGGAGGGCGCACCATACGCGCTTCCCGCCGGGTTTGCAAGTGCGGCTCGGCTTGTTGCGCCAAGTCGCCTTTGCCATAATGGGCCGCGCGGCAAGGCGGGATCGTTGATCACATGAACCACAAAGGAGAGAGCGGCATGGCGACGCTGTTGGGAAGTGGCGATTTTCAGTACGAGGTTGACGTCGCCTGGGGCAAGCTGCCCGACGGGTGGGCCTACAAGGAGGCAGCGGCGGTCGGCGTGGACCCCAATGACAACGTCTACGTGTTCAGCCGGGGCGACCATCCCATGATCGTCTTCGACCGCCACGGCAACTTCCTGCGCTCCTGGGGCGAGGACCTGTTCGTGCGCGCCCACGGCATCACCATGGGGCCTGACGAATCGATTTATTGCACGGATGACGGCGACCATACGGTTCGCAAGTGCACCTACGACGGCAAGGTGCTGCTGGAACTCGGCGTGCCGGGCAAGGCGGCCGCGATGCACAGTGGCAAGCCGTTCAACCGCTGTACTCATATCGCCCTGTGCCCGGATACCGGCGCCATCTACGTGGCCGACGGCTACGGCAACTCGTGCGTGCACAAGTACGACCCGAACGGCAAACTGCTCTTTTCGTGGGGCGAGGCGGGCACCGATCCCGGCCAGTTCAACATCGTGCACAACATTTGCACGGACAAAGAGGGCTACGTGTACGTTGCCGACCGCGAGAACCATCGCGTGCAGGTGTTCGACCGCAACGGCAAGTACGAGACGGAGTGGACCAACGTGCACCGCCCCTGTGGCCTGTTCATGAGTAGCGGCGACGCGGAACTGTGCTACATCGGCGAGCTGGGCTCGGGCATGGCGGTGAACGCCACGCACCCGAACCTCGGCCCGCGTATCGCCATCCACAACCGCAAGGGCGAAGTCATCATGCGGCTGGGCGACGACACCAAGGGGGCCGGCGAAGGGGCGGCCCAGTTTCTGGCGCCGCACGGTGTGACGGTTGATTCGCACGGCGACATCTACGTCGCGGAGGTGTCCTGGACCAGTATCGGCCAGCATCAGAGCCCGCCGCGCGAAATGCAAACGCTGCGCAAGCTGATAAAGCGTTCCTAAAGGCAGCGGAACGCGAAATGAGCGCATCGAGAAAAGGCGAGGGGAAATATGATCGGAACGCCCCTGACGCTGGACGCACTGGCGCAGGCTGGCGCAACGCTCGTTGTCGGGCTATTGCGATGCGCCCTGATTGTGGCGGGGCTAAGGCAAATGCGCTTGGCTTCGGCGGCGCGTGACCGGCAGATGGATAACCAGCATGCGGAAAATATGGCGGCGTTGAGTACTTTGGCGGCTGGCATGCAAGCCGCGGTCAAGAGTCTTGAGACGGTAATCGAACGAACCGGCGGAACCGGAAGGGGAAGGATGGGGTGAGCGAACACGAGGAGACAGCGGAAATGCCCCTGAATGCTCAAGTGCAGGATCACGTCGCGGTAGTGGCAAGCCAGACAGCCCTGATGGCGCAGTCGTATGACGAGTGGTCCGAGTCTGATTGGCAACGTGATACCTTTTGCTCGGATTGGACGGCGGCGGACGCGGTGGCGCATCTGGTGACCGGGGCCGACTTCTACACACAGGTCATCGAGTCGGGTCGTACCGGTCAGCCCGGCAAGCCGTGGGGCGTTACGAACGTCGAGGAGTTTCGTGTTGCGCGCGGACATGCCGGCAAGAAACTGACGACGGCCGGTCCGGCGGCCGTGTTGCAGGCGTTTTCGGACAGCGCTGCAGCGCTGCAAGCCGTGCTGGAGTCGCTGCAAGGCAGGGAACTGTCGGAGCTGGCCTGGCATCCGCGCGGGCTGGTGCCGATAAGCGGCTGGATCGGCATGCGGCTCATCGAACTGGGCATCCACGACTGGGATATTCGCCAACCACACGAACCCGACGCTGGGTTGTCGTCCATCGTTTTGCCGGCGCTGCTGGAAGTCCTGCCGGACATGCAGACGCAGTTTCTCGGCCAACGCGCCGGTGACGAGCTTGCCGGCACGTTTGGCTTCCAAACTGGCGACGCGTCGTGGGGAATTCGCTTGCAAGGTGGCACGGCGTCCTACCTGCCCGAGGCGCCACCCGACTGCGATGCCTGCCTGCATGCCGACGCCGAAAGTATGATCCTGCTTACCATGGGCCGCGCTGACCTGGAGGCGAAACGAGCTGGCGGCACCCTGACGGTGACCGGCGACGCCGACCAGGGCCAGCGGCTTTGCTCTGCCCTGTTCCGGGCGTTTTAGCCTTTTTGAGCCGTATAATAAGAGCTTGGCCGGAATTCCTGTCAGACGACACGCCAGACAAGATCATTGCCGTTCGGATCGGAAAATAGGGTTCCAGGTGATCAATTCAAACCACTAGGGTCGGCGTTTCTCGGAGAAAGAGAAAGATGGCCACCATTAACACCATCGAAGACCTGATCCAACTGCTGGACGACAATCCCCACTGGGTCGAAGCCCTGCGTGTCCGGCTGCTGACCCGTGAGCTGATTGAACTGCCTGAAAAATTTGCCAGATTTGTCGAGGCTACCAATCAGCGCTTTGACAGGATCGAAGGACGCTTTGACAGGGTTGAGGAGCGCCTAGGCGGGGTCGAAGGACGCCTGGACAGGGTCGAGGGGCGTTTGGACAGGCTTACGGACGACGTGGGCATCCTCAAGGGCGCCCACGCCAGAAGTACCGCGCTGCGGCAAGCCGACATGATTGCCGAGGACATGGGGCTTACCCTGGTGCGCGTCCTGTCACGGGACGACCTCCGTGCATTGACTCCCTCCCAAGGCGTTGCGGACATTCCCGCCAGCCACCTGCGCAGTTTCCGCTTGGCCGACTTGGTTATAGAAGCCGCGAACGAGAATGGCGAAACGTCCTTTGTCGCCGTGGAAATCTCCTTCACCGTGAACGGACGGGACACCGCAAGAGCCGTGCGCAATACCGGTTTCCTGTCACGCTTCACCGGCAGGCCGGCGCGTGCCGCCGTGGCGGGCGCGCGCTTGGACGAGCGCATCCGCGACCGCCTCGAATCGGAAGATGTGTTCTGGTACGAGCTGAGCCCGGAGAGCCTGGACGCCGAATAGCCGTAAGCGTTCAAATTCAGACCTTTCCTGAGAACTCAGAACCCCAGACCGAGGAAGCAATTTTGCTGGATCATCGGGTGTTGCAAAGCCTGTTGGACGCGCATCGTGAGGCCGTGGGCCAACCGGTGCGCGCCTTCGACATCGGGGGGCGTCCGTTTGACTTCAACCGCTTTCGCTATCTGGTGGGCGTGATCAACCTGTCCATCGATTCGTGGTACCGGGAGAGTGTCTGCGGAACCACAGAGGAAGCCATCGCCCGCGCCGAGCAGTTGTACCAGGACGGCGCGGACATCATCGACGTGGGAGCCGAATCGACCTTGCCGGAGGCGCGACAGGCCGACGTCGCGCAGCAACTCGACCGCCTGCTGCCGGTGGTGGAGGCGCTGAAAGCGCGCCGGTTGCTGGTGTCAGTGGAAAGCTATTACCCGGAGGTCCTGGAAGCCTGTGCCCGCGCCGGGGCCGACATTTTCAACATGACCGGCACCCGTTACGGCGACGACATCTTCCGGCTGGCTGCCGACTACGATGCGGCGGTCATTCTGTGCTATGTTCAGGGTGACACCGTACGCGACGTGTCGGACTTTCGGTTTCACGACGACATGACGGCCGAAGTCGGCGACTACTTCCGCGCCTTCACTGCCCGCGCTGCCGGCCTCGGCGTCAGCAAGTGTTTCATTGATCCGGGGCTGGGCTTCTACTATCGCAATTTGCAGGACAGCCGCCTGCGCATCAACTACCAGCTCAACACCTTCCTGAATTGCTTCCGCCTGCATACATTGGGCTACCCGACGTTCAACATCCTGCCACATGCCCCCGAAGTTTTTCTGGAGGACGAGCGCCGTTCCGCCGAGCCGTTTTTCAGCGTGCTGGCCCTGCTGGGCGGCACCCACGTGATTCGCTCGCACGAAATTCGCACGGTGCATCGCGTTCGTCAGGTAATGGCGTTGTACCAGCCTGCCTGAGTTCCCGTCCTGGATGTCTGGTTACAAGTCGGCAAAGGCCAGTAGAATGTCGGATTATGCTTTCGCTAAGCCGACCTGCATTCTACGCCGCCAAGCCCGCATGTCGGAGCAGGGCGGCGGTCTTTGGCTCCCGACCTCGAAACGCCTGGAATATCTCCATGGGCGGGCGGCTGCCGCCCAGCGCGAGGATCGTTTCGCGATAGCGACGACCAACCGCAGCAATGGCGCTCGGGTCGTCCACGCCGGCTTCTTCAAACGCTGCAAAGGCGTCGGCGCTCAGGACCTCGGCCCACTTGTAGCTGTAGTAACCGGCCGCGTAGCCGCCGGCGAAGATGTGTCCGAAGCTGCATAGAAAACGGTCTTCGGGAAGGGGCGGCAGCACGCTGGTTAGGGGCGCCAAGCGGCGTTGCAGGTCAAAGGCGCTTTCCGTGCCGTGCGGGTCGTGGCGATGGTGCAAGGCCAGGTCGATGAGAGCGAAGGAGATCTGCCGCAGCATGAGGCTGCCGGCGCGGTAGTGCCGGGCGGCGCAGAGCTTGTCGTACAGGTCGTCCGGCAGCGGCTCGCCGGTTTCCACGTGGGCGCTCATGCCGAGCAGTGTTTCGCGGTGGTAGCACCAGTTCTCCATGAACTGGCTCGGCAACTCGACGGCGTCCCAATCCACGTTGTTGATGCCCGACGCCATGCCGTAGTCGATGGCGGTAAGCATGTGATGCAGGCCGTGCCCGAACTCGTGGAACAGGGTCCGCAGTTCGGTGAACGACATCAGCGAGGGCTGGTCGCTTACGGGCGGCGTCTGGTTGCAGATGAGGTAGGCCACCGGCAGGCGGACGGACTGCCCGGATGGCGCCAGCAGGCGGCTGCGGCCCACGCACTCGTCCATCCAGGCACCACCGCGTTTTTCGGCGGGACGGCTGTAGGGATCAAGGTAAAACGCCGCAATCTCCCGGTCGTGGTCGTCGTCGTAGATGCGGAAGAACCGCACGTCCTCGTGCCACACTGGCACCTCGCCGTCCGCCGCCTCGATACGCACCCCGAACAGGCGCCGGGCAAGGGCGAACAGGCCGTCCAGCACGCGTGGCAGGGGAAAATACGGTCGCAGGGCTTCTTCGCTGAAGTCGTACTGCTGTTCGCGCCGGCGTTCGGCCCAAAACGGCAGGTCCCAATGGCGCAGGTCGGCTGCTTCAGGGGTCCCGGCCGCCGCGGCGCATTGCCGCTGATCCTCCAGGTCCTGTTGCGCCGCGGATAGGGAGGCCTGCCGCAGTTCTTCCAGGAAGCTTTCGACAGTCGGCACGTCCGGGGCCATTTTGCTGGCCAGACTGAGTTCGGCGAAACTGCCGTAGTCCAGCAAGGCGGCCATTTCCTGCCGCAACTGCAGGATGCGGGTGATGAGCGGGGCGTTGTCTAACTCGTCACTGCTGGCGCGGGTGATCGAGGCGCGGTAAAGCTGCTCCCGCAAGTCGCGCCGCCGGCTGTGCGCCATAAAGGGCATGAAGGACGGGTAGTCCAGGGTGATGCGCCAAGGGCCGCTTTCCGCCGTGGCGTCCGGTGTTCCTGCCTCGCGGGCGGCCTGAGCCGCGACGTGCAAGAGGCTGGTCGGCAGCCCCGCCACGTCTTGGGGGTCCCGCAAGGGCAGCGCGAACGCCTTGGTGGCGTCCAGAACGTGATTGCTGAACTGGGTGCTGAGCTCGGCCAGTTCTTGTTGGATGGCGTTGAAGCGCTCCCTTTTTTCGCCTTGGAGCCCGACGCCGGATAACTCGGCGTCTCGCAGGAGCACCTCGGCGATGCGCCGCTGGGTCGCGTCGCAATCCTGCCAGGCGGCGCTGTCCCGCAACTCCTGAAGCCCCTGAAAAATGGCTTGGCTCTGCCCCAGCCGCATGAAGAACTGCACGACGGCGGGCTGCATTTCCTCGTAGGCGCGACGTAATTCCTCGCTGTTCTTGACGCCCATCAGGTGCCCCACGATGCCCCACGTCACGCGCAAACGGTCGCCGAGGCGCTCGAGCGGTTCAACCAGCCCTGTCCACGTGGGTTGCGCGTGCGCCTCCAGGTCCCGCAATTCGGCGTCGACTTCCTCCAGTATCCGCCGCATGGCCGGCGCGACGTGCTCGGCGCGAATGCGGTCGAAGTCCGGGAAAGAGCCGCTTTCCAGCAGCGGATTCGCGTTATCCGGTGCCAGCCTCTTTGCGACTAACAGATGCTCGTTGCCGCGGCACGCCCAGGCACACTCCACCTTATTGCCGGGGGCAAATCGCCATGTTTCCACATCCGGGTCATAGTCCGCTGATGGTAGAATCTCAAAGATTTGCCCGGTGACCGGACGCGCCTCTACGGGCCGCATCACGAACGTACCTTCATCCAGCAACTCAACGTAGATTGTGGTGGTCTCAGTATTTGAAGTCTTCTCCGCCAACATGCAGGATCTCCTCGGTTACGTCGTCTCTGACAACGGACTTACCCTGGTATTCGTAGCGTGTGGCGCTGTTTTTTGGATCGGAATTACAAGTTACAGGCTTAATAGCACGCCCTGCCCTGTGCCGCGCGCAACCATGACCGGCACGTCGAATCCCTTGCCATTCAGAATGTCTTCAACCGTCCGTAGCTGCATACGGGGGTATGGCCGCGCAAACGTGGACTGGGTATCCCCTGCCTCAGCCATGAAGCGATGGAAGTTACGTTCCTTCGTTACGCCCAATGGCTCCAGGATAATCAGGCCGACCCTCAGCGCCGCGTCGTTCTCCAACACGCCTCGCAGGGCGCGTCGCGTGGCAATACCGACGTTCTTGCCGCCCTTCACCTCCATCGCCATGCTTTGCAGGTCGTCCACGTTCGGCATAGCGAAGTACAAGCGTCCGTCGATGCCGCCGTCTGCCGTGCGCCGCGTTGTCACGAAGCCGTCCACGGTTTCGACAGCCCATTTCTGGAAGTGGTAGGGATCACGCTTCCACAGGTCGCGGGCGCCTTCCAGGGTGCGCGGCACGCCGTCAACTTCAAAGTCCTTGCCCACCACCAATCGCAGGCGGTCTTGCAGGCGCACCTTCGCCACGCGCTTGACGGCGTGAATGGCGATGTCGATACCGACCCAGCGCCGCCCCAGTCTGTGGGCAGCCTCCAGCGTGGTGGCGCAACCGCAGAACGGGTCGAATACCACGTCGCCTTCATTGCTGCTGGTCTTGATGATGCGCTCAAGCAGCGCCAAGGGCTTTTGCGTCGCGTAGGCCATGCGTTCACGGGCGCGGCCAGACAAGTTGTCAATATCGTTCCACAAATTCGTTGCAGGTCGCCCGCCAGAGAGATAGGTCTTGCGATCAGGGCGCCCCGTGCCAGACCATACAAGTCGCCCCTCTCTGTCCAACGCCCGCAACTTGGCGGGCTTCATACGCCACCCCCATCTTGGGACATATCCCTTGTATTCATACACAAGGTTCGGCCTTTCTCCCATTGATGCCGTGCGTATGATTTCGTGAAGTCTGTATCTGCCCTTCTCGTCTTCATGTCTGTAAAAGTCGGACATGTATTTCTCATCATGAGGCACATACACCGGATTCCACGTCCTAGCAGATGTCTTGGAAGAGGACAAGATGATGTCTCTCACCTGCCCAAAGCCTTTGGAATCGTTATGAGAACTTGTGCGTCGCCAGGTAATCTCGCTTCTGAAGTTCTCATGCCCGAAGATGGCGTCCATCATCACTTTGAGGTAGTGGCTGGCAGTCGGATCACCATGCAGGTAGATGGAGCCAGTCGGCTTCAAGATGAGCTTCATTGGCAGCAAGCGCTCTACCATGTAGGACAGATACGCCAGCAAGCGCTCTACCATGTAGGACAGATACGCCAGCAAGCGCGGCTGCGTGCCGCGCAAGGCATTCACCCAAAGACGCCAGAACTCAGCCACCTTGTCATCGATGCCGCGTTCGCGCATGAGCACCGGCATGACGCGGATGGCGCGTTCGCGCTCCTCGTCCAATGTCCACAGGTCGCAGAAGGCTTCAATCTGGTCAGGCGGCCGGTGGCATCCCTGTAAATGGCGTTGTATTCCTGATTCGAGTTGAAGGGCGGGTCCAGGTAAATCAGGTCCACGCTGCCCAGGTTCACGTGATCTCGCATGATCGTGAGGCAGTGACGTACAGCAGGGTATACGGTACGCCGTAGTGGTGATGCGAGCCGTACCAGGCGCGCTTGAGCAAAGACCAGAAGCCCTCAATCGTGTTGGTGTGAACCGAGCCTTCGGCATAGGCCGTTACGCGGCTTGCCGCCCAGATAGGTTTCGTCGGCTTCGATGATGCCTTGGAGCAGGTGACGCTCGCGGTTCACCATCGCAACCCGAATGCGGGTTTGCATGTACCATACGGTTTGTTGCCTCACGTCCAGATCACGGGCAAGCTGGCAGCTCGACAGGCGTTTCTTGGCGTTCGCCATCAAGCCGATTGCCAGGAACCATTTTTGCAAAGGGACTTTGGTCTTTTGCATGATCGTGCCGGACAGGACGTTGAAGCTGGACTTGCAAGCGTGGCAATTCCAACGGCCCACCTTGTCCAGTTCGTTCTTGCGGGCCACCTTGTCGCTCCTGCAATGCGGGCAGGTCGGATTATCCCCCCAACGGACGGTTTCAAGGTGTTCAAGGCAGGATTCTTGCGTCGGATACTTGCTGAAAATACTGATCAGGTTCATGGCGTCACCTCCTAAAGAGAAGGAACTACCCTATGTCTGAATTGTCAAGCCTGTAACTTGTAATTGCGTTTCCATAATGCTGAGAAGCGCCGCATCGTAGTTCTTCAGGCGCTGATGCAGCGTCTCAAGCATCGTGCGGATCTGAGAACCCTCAGCGGCCGTCACGCTGGAACCTGAGTCGAAAAGCGAGACGACGCTGCTGGCGAGGAAGGCCACTGCTGCAACTGTCGCTGGTTCAACCGCCGTCGCCAAGCGAGGGGGCAAGGATATTGCCAAGCAAAGAAGGACGATCAACGGGAGGTTTTTCAGCATGATTCAGCGCTCCATGGGGTTGGAAACTGTTGCATCCTTTAGAAGCCAAGGGCACCGAAGGGCTTTGTAATGTGACGTTCTACGCTCTGCCTATACGGATACCATGTGGTACCCGCTGTTTCAACGTCGTCGTGTGGGCCTGTGAGTTTCATACTGGACCAGACCGCGCCTTGCCCATCCACAGGGCGGGAACGATGCCCAAGGCGGTGATGGCGCCGATGAGCAGAAAGGTGTCGTGGTAGCTATGCAACGCCGCCTCTGCGCCAACCAGATCATGCAGCACGGCCAGAGACTTCATTTGCGCCGTCTGGTTGAGGTCGCCGAGGTGCTCGAAGGTGGTCGTCAGGGAACCCAGCAGATTATCGACGCCGAGCGGCGACAGCATATGCTCCTGCGCCAGCAGGGTGGTGCGCTCCGCTACGCGGTTCTGAAACACCGTGGCCGCCAGCGCCACGCTGCCGGTGCTGGCGATGCCGCGATTCAGGCTCAGCAAGCCGGAGCCCATGCGCACCTCGGACTCGTTCAGGGCCGACAACGACACCGCGGACAGCGGCGCGATGGTAAAGGCCCGTGCAAAGCCCCGCGCCGTCAGCCACAGGGTGATGGTGCCGACGCTGGTCCAGGTCGTGATGGAGGCGTACTGAATCAGGCAGAAAGCCACCGCGACGAGGCCGAAAATAATCAGGAATTTGCCCGGCAGAAGATCGGCGAGACGCCCGGCGCCGACGCTCAGGACGCCGATGACCACGGCGGACGGCATCATCATCCAGGCCGTTTGCAATGGCGTATAATCCAGGTGGATTTGCAGGAACAAAATAACAATAAAGTTGGCGGCCATAAAGCTGATGGTGTTGATGAAGACCACGATCGACGCCAAGGAGAAGGCTAGGCTTTTGTAGAGCCGCAACTCCACGAACGGCTGCTCGTGGCGCAGTTCGGCGATAACGAAACTGGCTCCGGCGACCAACGCCACGCCGAACAGCGTCAGGATGTACTGCGAGTCCCAGCCCTCGTTGTTCCCTTGGCTGACGGCCAGCAGCAGCGACACCAGAAACGCCGCCAGCGTCAGCATGCCTGGGACGTCCAGGGGCCTGCCGCTCTGCCGCGGTGCTGCCGGCAGGATGAGATACGCCAGGATCAGCCCGACGATGCCCACCGGTACGTTGATATAGAACACCGCCCGCCAACTGGCGTGCTCGATCAGGTAGCCGCCGAGCACCGGGCCCATCATCGGGCCCAGCGAGAAGCCCAGTGAACTGACGCCCATCGCCAGGCCGCGCTTCTCCTCGGGAAAGGTCTCGAACAAGATGACCTGCGAGGTGGGGAACAGCAGCCCGCCGCCCACCGCCTGCACGAGTCGAAACGCAATCAGGGACGATACGTCCCAGGCCAAGCCGCTGAGCGCTGAGCCGCCCACGAAAATGCCGAGGGCCAACAGATACACCCTGCGATTGCCCAGCCGTGCCCCGAGCCAGCCGACGCTCGGCATGATCACCGCCTGCATGATCATGTAGCCGGTCTGCACCCACTGCATCACGTCGAGGTCGACTCGCAGACTGGTCATAATTTTCGGAAAGGCAATGTTCACGACCGTCACGCTCAGTCCCACGGTGGTAAACCCCAGCATCAGCGCGGCGGTGATCCACCAATGGTAGTGGGGGCTCCCCGCTCCCAGGGCCGGCTTATCGGAATGGGCGTAGGAAGAAGTTACAGCCATGAATACGTTGCGGAGCGCCTTTTTGCGCTCCTGTCCCCTCCAGGATGACTTGGCCACCGTTGTCGAAGTGGCAGGTGCTCGGCCTCACTCACGTGCTTTGGCGTTACCTCACGCCGGTTAGGGTATAACATCTTCAGCGTTAACACTTCCCGGTAAGGCAAAGGAGCTAAGGATGACGTTTCGATGGTTCGTCCGTGGTGACGTTGACGGTTTCTTCGGTCTCTTTATTGATAACTTTGGGACCTATATATAAGGTGACCCTGCATGAAGACGCTGACGTACACGGCTAAATGATCGTGTCGCACGCGTGCCAACCTTGCGGCGTTTCTGGAGCAGCAGCGGCAGGGCGCCAGCCTGACGGCCTACGATCAGTGCAAGGACCTCACGGCCCTGCGCCAAGACGATGACTTCAGGCAGTACCACGCTGGCTGTCAACGCTCCGCCCTGAACCGCTTGCACAAGGCGTTCCAGTCGTTCTTCGCTCGCCTCAAGGCAGGCAAGAAGCTGGGCTTTTCGCGCTTCAAGGGACGTGGCCGCGTGCGGTCCTTCAGAGTATCCGAACCCGTCGGTCAAGCGATGGGTGCTGACCGTCAAGGGCGTCGGCAAGTTGCGGTTCCGACATGATGGGCGGCTTGGCGTCAAGCCCATGCAGGCGCGCGTCGTTGCCACGGCGTGGCGCGTCAAGGTGCAGTTGCTGGTGGACACGCCGGCATGTGACGTCACCGATGACCGACCCTCGGCGTTGACGTTGGCGTTAAGCATCAGGTGACGCTATCGGACGGCGTGCAGGCTCCGAAGCGGGTGCGCTCCCTGTCTCGCAAGAAGCGTCTGGCGCTGGGCAAGGAGCATCAGCGCATTCAGGAGCGAGAGTGCGGCTATCCGCACGAGTTGACGCGAAAGTTGGTGGCCGAACGCTCGGCGAAATTCTACGTCGAGGACTTGCGCGTGCCGAATCTGGTGAAGAACCACCACTTGGCGCGCGCCATTATCGAGCAACAATGGGGAGCCTTCTTCGACATGCTCACGTACAAGGCTGAGAGCGCCGGTGGGTGGGTGCATGAGGTGAATCCCCGCCACACGTCGCAACGCTGTAGCGGTTGTGGCGCCATGCCCGACCAGCGGCTGACGTTGGGAGACAGGACCTACGTGTGTCTGACGTGCAGGCTGGTGGTGGAGCGTGCGTGAATGCGGCGCGGAATGTCCTTCAGGCTGGATTGCCCGGCCTGCCGGGTGAGACTGCCCCGGTGTGTTCGGAGGATGGAGAACACGGGCTGGCAGGTGACGGTCCGAGAACACAGAATCGTATGCCTGATGACCTGATAAGGATCGTCATTCATGTATATAGGTCCCGTGACAATGCATACAGGGGAGCAGGCGCAAGAATTAGGCCGGCTATTGGCCGTGCTGGCGCTGCAGGGCTTCATCCTGCTGGGGCTCTTTGCCTCCGCCGACGCGGCGCGCAAGAAGATCGTGAGGATTGCCTATGAGGAACAGGAAACCCTTGATCCGCACGTGGCGATTCTCGGGCAGACGCAGGCCAGCTTACGAATCCTGTATCGTGGCCTCACCCGCTTCGCCATCAAGGAGGTGAGGGAAACGATGCCGGACGGCACGGAGGTCGTGAAACAGCAGGTGACCACCGCGGAAGTCGAACCGGACTTGGCGGAGAATTGGACGGTATCGGACGACGGCACCGTGTGGACCTTCAGGCTGCGACAGGGCGTGCCGTTCCACAAGGGCTACGGCGAGTTGACCGCCGAGGACGTCAAGTACAGCTTCGAGCGCCAGATGCGGCGCGAACGCGGCGTGCGCTTCGCCAAAAACCTCGACGTCATCCAGGACATCGCCGTTCTCGGTCCCTATACCCTACGCATCACCCTCAAGCAATACGACCCCGTCTTCCCGCTGCGCATGGTCGGTTACCAACAAGGTTACGTCATCAGCAAGAAAGCGGCGCTGGCGTTCGGCGACGAGTTTGGCTGGAATCCGGTCGGCACTGGGCCGTTCTACTTCCACCGCCGATTGCCGCGCGAAAAGATCGTCTTCAAGGCGTTCGAGGCTTACCACGGCGGTCGCCCATCCGTGGACGAGATCCACTGGTTCGACGTGCCCGAGGACGCCACCAAATTGCTCGGCCTGGAAAAAGGCACCTTCGACATCGCATTCCCGAACGTCGTCACGGCAGACCTGAAGGAGCAGGTGGCAGCCATGGGTGCCGTGCTGGACGAGCGCGGCCCAGGCCAACAGTACCGTCTTTACTTCAACACCACCAAGCCGCCGTTCGACGATATCCGGGTTCGCAGGGCCTTCATGCACGCTATCGACCGCCAGGCCATTGTTGATACGCTGTGGCCGGACGGCCTGGGCAGGCTGGCGACGAGCCCGCTGCCGCCGGGGTATTTCGGGCACCGGCCTATGGAAATACCGACTTACGACCCCGAATTGGCGCGCCAACTGCTGGCCGAGGCGAGATACCCGGACGGCCTCACCATCCACGACTACTTCATTACCAAGTCCTACGGCTACCCGAAAATCATGGTCATGGTGCAGGAGCAGTTGAAACGGGTCGGGGTGGACGTGCAGTTGCAATTGGTCGAGCACGCCACCTACCACCAGAACATCCGCAAGAACCTGAATCCGTTTGTGCTGTACGGCGGTACCCGCCTCACCGACGGCGACGTGATGCTCGGCCTGTTCTTTCACTCCGGCGAGGCCCCGAACCCCGCCACCGGCAACAAAGGCACCAATTTCGCCCACTACCGCGGCATCGATGACCTGTTGGAGGAAGGGCGCCGAACCCGGGATTCCGAAAAACGCGCCGCTCTCTATCACGAGGCGCAGCGGCGTATCATGCTCGACGCGGTGTGCCTGCCCATCGTTGATATCCCCAGCCGCAGCATCCGCCACCCGGCGCGCGTCAGCACGCCCTTCGATCCGGAGTTTGGCGAGTACGCGATTCACAACTTCTACACGTACCCGGAACTATTTGACGTTGTTGAATAAACGCAGGAGACGACGCTGTGGAACGTCGGATTACGCTTCGCTAATCCGACCTATAGATCGATCCGAAAATTTGGTGGGAAATCGCGCGAGTCTCAGCGAAGGCCGCAGTCCGTGACAAGCTCATAGGATTCGACAACTCGATTACCGTTCACCATCAGGGCGATGGCCGGCTCACAGGGGGGATGAAGCTGGGCGGGGCTGTTGTGAACCAAACCCAGCATGCCTTCCAGCTCTTTGGGAAATGCTTCCAGGCGTTCGTACAGTTGGGGGCAGACACCTTCGGGCTTTGCTGTTGGGGACCAATTTGCGTAAGCGTTGCCCTGCAGAAAATAGAGTTGCGAATCGATCAAACGCCTTCTTTCCCCAAGGGGCCTCCCCAAGCCCTCTTGCGTCCAGAGTTCCTGCGCACGAAGGCTTCAGCGACCATGAAAAGCTTGCCGTCTTGGAGACCGGTGTACGGGACGCTTTTACAATCCGCACCCGAACTGAAACTGTGGAGGTTTTCTCGGGTGACGATGATCTTCGACGCCTGGCCCTTCTCCATGCCTTGGGCAAAACTCACCAGAACAGCACCAAGCAGCAATGTGAAGCCCAAGTAGACCTTCCAGCTTTTCTGACCACCAGCGGTCAATTTGTTGTGCATGTACGTTTCCTCTAAAAGGATATCATGTGGGGCCTGTGATGAGAGTCAACACGCTGACGCCACAAGGAGAGCGATCATGTCCGAGCACCTCTTCTGGCTGTCCGACGACCCGTTTGACCGACTCAAACCCCTGTCACCCAACAAGGGGCGCGGCGTCCCACGCGTCGATGACCGAAAGGTTATCAGCGGCATCATCCACGTCATCCGCTGGAGCAGGGCCGCGGTCTTCGACCGCATCTTCCAAGCCCTGGCCTCAGAAAGCACCGCCACCGCGACGGTCATGACCGACAGCACCCATCGGGGGCGCATCGCACCGCATCCAGCCTGCTCAAGGGGGGCTTTTCCACGCCAGATCGGACGCACCCGGGGTGGGCTGAATTCGAAGCTCCACGCCGTCTGCGACGGCGATGGCAAGCCCGTCGTGCTGCGGTTGACGGCGGGGCAGGTCAGCGACTACCGCAGGGCTGATACGGTACTTGATGCCCTACCGGAAGCCGATGTCCTGATAGCCGACAAGGGTTATGACAGCGACAGGTTGCGCAAGGCCCTTGCCGAACGTGGCGTCAAGTCCTGCATTCCAGGCCGCGCCAAGCGCAAAGAGCCCATCATCTACGACACCGAGTTGTACAAGAGCCGCAACCTCATTGAGCGCCTGTTTGGCAGGCTGAAGGATTGGCGCCGCATCGCCACCCGGTACGACCGCTGTGCGCATACGTTCTTCAGCGCCATCTGCATAGCTGCCACGGTTAGTTTCTGGTTATGAGTCCTGAGCCTAAAGAACTTCGAATTATAGGCGCCAAAGTCTGGTATGACGAATTCACATTGGAACTAGGAAGCAATCTACGCCAAGAAATTGACAAAGGGATTAACCGACTCGCACTATGGTATTGTGGTGTTATCGAGTCATTTTTTCCAAAAGAAATGGCCTCAAAGAGAACTAGTATGAACTAATCGAAAAAAAACATGAAATCAATCCAAATTCAATGCCCGAAGAAGCAAAAATGATTCTGAAATTAGCAACAGACAATGACGTAAGAATCAAGTACTTCTTTGACTACGACAAAGCAATAATACAAAAAGGACAAAGGAAGTCGCATATGTAAAATTACACAAAAAGGCTACAGAACAGCCAAACAACTTCGACACTAACATCAACATTCAGCGTAAACAATACGAACAGCTCCATCGAAGTAAACATGAGGGTCATCCTCCTTCCCAAAACCAAGAACGTGAGGAGTTCCAGCCTAAAGCGCATCAGGAAATCCTAGGGCCTGTTGACATTCATGGCAATGATACGGTCGTATGAGTCGCCAGCTTGGCTCCGGAGTCAATAGGGACGCCAGAAACCAGCACGATGCTTGTCTCGGTGTCGGCCTCTTGCTTGAGGGTTTGGAACTTCAAGACGCTGATTTCGACTCTCTCCACGTGCGATGTTCAGACGGAAAAGTCCTTCAACATCAATAAGTTGCCATGATTCATGAAGGCGATCCGTGCTTGGCAATCGCGCGAATGTCAACAGGCCCTAGAGCCGTCGGCCCGAAGAGGCTAGACTCATCCCCAGTAGCCCAGCAAAGAACACAGACCATCCCTGAACGCAAAAAGGGCGGGCGCTTGTACTTGGGCGCCCGCCCTTTTTGCATTGTGCTAAAACCGCTTTCGACCCTCATCAGGCAAGTCATTGTGCGTCCAGTCAAGGGCAACGGTCCTGTTCTCTATTGGGCGCATGAAGAACTGGTAGCGGCGGCGGGGGCGAAGCTGTGCCGCCTGTTACTGGTGAAGGGCGAGCGGAAAGGACAAAGCGTCCGGTTCCTGCATGCTGACGCCTATGAGACCTTTCACCTTGCCGATTTCGTCTACGAAATTGTCGGGAAATGACGCCAGGCAGTGATGGGCTACGCAATCATGGCACGAAGTTTCGCATTCCACCCCTGACGGTATGCAGGCTCTACCTGAAAAAGGAGCGATTGTACTTGGGTCAAGTATGTAATTCCCTTCGCAAAGGCGCTATGAGGGCGCAACGCCGATCAAATCATGCGCTGACCCGGCAGAATCACAAAATTCACCAAGTTACCAAGCGTGTCGCCTCTCAGGCTGATTTTCGTGTTTGGGCCACCTCTCCAAGTGTCCCTTGCCGGACACCCAACTGTGAGAATCGTGACGCTGTATGAGCCGAATCCGAACGAATGGATTGATGCTTCTATAAGGAGATGACGTGCCTGTTTGTCCAGTCTGTCATGCTGAGGAAAGCCGGGAAGAACGGGTTGACGAGGTTTTCCGAATCGACGGGGAATACGTTCTCGTCGGCGGTAATCCGGCTATGGTATGCGTCCGATGCGGTGAGCAAGCCTTCAGCCGGGAGACCGTAGAGAAAGTCCGCGTGATGGGTTCACGGTGAAGCCAAGGCCATCAAGTCTGTTCCCTTGCAAGTCTTCGACTTCGCCTCTCAATTGGGATAGGTGGCGGTGGTTTTCTCCAAATTTGCATGGTGACCTGTCCCTGGACGACGAGAAAACTGCCACCTGCCCGGTCTCCCTCTATAAGTTCTAATTTCACCTCTACGGCCTTTGCGGGACGACGCTGGAGACGTGCCCGGTCCCCTACCCCATCTTGCCGCCGCGAGGACGAAAAAGCCTTCGGCCACTACCGCACGCGGGTCCTAACCCTGGCCTACATAAACGCCCTGGCAGCGGATGATACGGAAACGCGGGTAGCGGTTTAGATTCGAGTCGGTAAACTTCAATAGCAAGGCCAAAACAGTTACACGGATAGCGGGCCTGTGAAACGATATTGTAAGGGTGATGCTGCTTGTGAAATAGGATCGAACATCACGGTATTAAGCAGGGGCGCCTAGCAATCAATGGTTATGTATAGAGGAGCGGCCTGATCCAATGGCACAATTACCCCTCGTCTTGCAACTGCGACAATTGGCTATCGACAATGGCACTGACGTTACAGAGTTGTTGCGGAAGGCTTTGCTTGTGGCCACCAAACTTGGGTTACAGCTGTTTCGTGACTGGGTAAACCAAGAACTTCATGGATATGACCCCAGCAACGTCCCTGAGTATCGGCAAGTTCACGCCGAGCTCAAAGTCCGTGATCCTTACCATGGGCTAATTCCGTTCTTGATTGAAGATCGGAAAATTATGGAACAACTATGTAATGATGTACCAATACAGGAGCCTATCGGCTCGCTGGTCGATCTGTTGCAAAACCAACGCGGATACGGCTCCCTATTGATCACATTGTCGCCACATCAGAAAATGCTCCTTATGCGCATGCAGGACAACTTCGCGCAGTTGGAGCCTGTTCGAACGGTCGGTCGGAACCAAGTTGCTGCAATTCTCGACGCGGTCCGAACGAAGATACTCGATTGGTCACTACAACTTGAAGCCGATGGCGTAATTGGAGAAGGAATGACGTTTTCAGCGGAAGAAAAACAGAGGGCGCAATCAAGCATCACGATTATTGAAAACTTTCAGGGCATAATTGGTGACGTGTCTCGCAGCACGGTCACTCAGAATATCCTAATGGTCCGCAAGGGCGACTTCGCAAGCCTTCGTGCTTACTTGTCAGAACATGGTGTAGACGCGGAAGATATTGATGACCTCGAAAGAGCAATCGATGCCGACCCAATGCCCGCTACATCCGAGTCATTTGGCGACAAGGTAAGCGCATGGGTCGGCAAGATGGTTTCCAAGGCGGCAACGGATGCATGGCAGATTGGAATTGGCGCGGCAGGCGGTTTGCTCGGCAAGGCTCTCGGAGCATACTACGGACTCTGACAAATGCACATAGTAAGCAATCTTATGAAGTTTCTGGAGGCCGACACCATGCAAATGCCAAATGTGAATCAGGAAGCCCATCACTTGAAGGAAAATCTGCCTGAGGTCGCTACGTGGGACGATCTGCTGTACACCATCTACGTCCGGCAAACCATTGAGGCCGGACTCGAAGATAGCGAAGCCGGTCGGGAATTGGATGTCAATGAAGTTCGCGCTAAGTTTGGGCTGTCAGCGTGAGGGGACCCAGACAGGATAATCCGAGGAGGCCAGCGAGGTTTCAAAGGCTTGAGGGTAATTCAATATGACAACTCGTGAACCAGAATGTGTCGTCTTGAAGCGTCGTGGCGCAGAATACGTTGCGCAATTGTTAGCCGGGAAGTCAAAAGAAGAGCGCAAGTTTTGGGCCGAGCGTACGAAACGTTTACGTTCTCGGCAAAAGCCGGAGAAATCAGGGCGTGGCGCGGGCGTGTGAGGGGAGAGTCGGGCGCCTGCGGGGCGTAGAAGCGGGGTTGGCGGGCGACAGACAGCCCCCAACCCCGACGAACCTGGATGCTATGGAAAGCTACTGGTTCAGACTTCGCCTGACCGTCAGCCCACCATGTCGTAGCTGCGCAGCAATCTGCCTGGCAAGGCGCTCGTGCATTCATTCTCTTCGAACGTGACGGCGCCGTTCACCAGAATGTGACGGATGCCGGTGGGTTTCTGCACCCGGCGCCACTCGCCGCCGGGAAAATCGCTCGCGTAGGTCGGCTTGTCGTAGACATAACCGAGCTGTTCGAGATCATAGATCATGACGTCGGCCCAGTCGCCGACGCGCAGCGTGCCGCGCCCCTTGAAATCGGCGATCCAGGCTGGATAGGCGCTCATCTTATAATGCGCCTGCTCGATGCTGACCAACTGCCGATCCCGCACCCAGTAGCCCAGGAAATGCACCGGCCAGGTGCTGATGGTGAGATAGCGGGTATGGGCGCCGCCGTCCGACAGGGAGATGTGGGAGTATGGGCTGGAAATACGGCGGGCCAGCGCCTCGTCCCCTCGGTTCGACATCTGGTGGCTGAACGTCGTCTGCAGCCCTTCGTCCAATGCCAGGTCGAGGAGCGCGTCCAGCGGGTGCTTCTGCTGCCTGGCAGCGAGGTCCTCGATGCTCAGGCCCTCATACTGGCGATTGCGCTCATGGGCCACCTCGACCACGGTCATGTGACGCCAATCGGTCCTGGCGTGCGGCCGCTCTTCCACGTCGCGTTTCATGGCGGCGCGGGTCTCCGAGTCGCGCAACTTCAGGCCGCGCTCGGCGGCCGTCCCCACCAACGGCTGAATCCAGTTGGGCATGTAATCGAACATGTTGTATTCAGCCAGCGTGAACTCCGACACGGGATCCATGGAATTCTGCTGCACCACGACCGGCAGCCCTTCGGCACGCGCTTCGCTGGCCCACGTGTAGCCTTCCTCATCATCCCCAACGGCCACGTGCAGCGGCCGTCCGCTGCGCTGCATCATGTCCAGAAGCAGCAGGTGTTGTTCATGGGCCGTGTTGGAAATGCCGATGGTCCATCCCATGTGCCCGACGCCAAAGTCGGACATCACCTCCGCGAGCCCGAGAAACTCCTCCGGCGACGCCACGTGACTCGGTAAGGCGCTTCCGTCTTCGGTGCGGTCTTCGAGATTCTGATCAGCAGAGAAGCCGAAAGCCCCGGCTTGCATGGCTTCGTGGAGAAGCTGCTTCATCTGCCTCAGTTCGGCCTCGGTTACCGAGGCGCGCTCGCGGGCTTCTCGCATCCCCAACACGTAGCCCCGCAGGGGCGAGAAAGGTACCAGCGCGCCCACGTTCACCCCCAGACCCTGTCGGTCCAGGCTGTCGAGATACTCCGGAAAGGTCTCCCAATCCCAGCGCAACCCGAGTTCCATGGACTTCATGGGGATGGCCTCAATGCGGTTCATCATGCGCATGTTGAGATCACGGTCCTCGGGCCGCGTCGGCGCGAACCCAAAGCCGCATTGGCCGATGCTGACGGAGGTGACGCCGAACCAGCCAGACAACGAGGCGTAAGGATCCCAGTTCAGCTGGGCGTCATAATGCGTGTGCAGGTCAATCGCGCCGGGCGCCACGTTGCACCCCTTGGCGTCGATCTCCCGGGAACCGCCGGCTTTGATGCGACCGCTGATCATCGCCACCCGGCCGTCCTTGACGGCCAGGTCGGCGCGAAACGGTGGAATGCCCGTTCCATCCACAATGGTGCCGCCGCGAATAACCACATCGTACTCAGCCATACCGTACTCCTTCGTTTTGACGGTTCTCGAACGTGAGCAGGCGTTACCGGCGCGCACGGTAGTCCCCTGCCCCGGCTTTGTCAATCCTGCGAAGGTCGGGGAGTGCGAGCAGCGAAAGCGCGCAGCCGTGGAGCGATGGAGAGCAAGACAATAATCAGATAATATGATTATCGTTCTCGTATGGAAGATACCCTTGTAGGGGAGGAACTTGATGATACAAACGCTTTCCGTCACCGAGGCAGCGCGCCATTTTGCGGAGTACATCAACCGCGTTGCTTACCGTGGCGAATGCTTCGTACTCGTACGTGGCAACAAACCCGTAGCGGAACTCCGCCCGCTTCCCATGGGGAAACGGTTGGCGGAACTTCCCGCGCTGTTAGCCTCACTGCCCCATCTCGCCCCCGAGGAAGCCACGCAATTTGCTGACGACCTTGATGCGGCCCGGGCAGAACTGGCGCGTGCGGAGGTTCGGGACCCGTGGCAGTCTTGATTGATACCAGTATCCTGATCGAGCATGAGCGGAGGCGTCTTGACCTGGGTCCTCATCTTGCCCGGCGCCGGGAGGAAGCGTTCTTCCTCTCCGTCGTCACCGTGAGCGAGCTTCTCCACGGTGTACATTGCGCCGCGCAACCGGACGTCCGAGCGAAGCGTTCGGCCTTTGTCGAAGCACTGTTGGAGCGCTTTCCTTTATTGCCGATAGACTTGGCGACTGCCCGGTTGCACGCGCAAGTGCGGGCAGAGTTGGCCGCAGTGGGCAACGTCATCGGCCCGAATAATCTTTGGCTTGCGGCAACGTGTATGGCTCACGGTCTGACCGTTGTTACGGCCAATGTCCGCGAATTTGCTCGCGTTCCAGGTCTTGGTGTTGAGGTATGGGGAGAGCCAGAGGCGCGTGCTTGATGATCAAGCGGTAGGGGAAAAGCAGAGTCATGCGTCTGCAATTTACGCTTCAAGCCCGTCTTTCAATCTGGCGTCAACGTGGCGCCGCACCCAGCCGATTACCGTATCCAACCCCTCGCCAGCCAGCAGGTTGGCGAAGATGAACGGCCGGTCGCCGCGCATCTTGCGGGCGTCGCGGTCCATGACCTGGAGGTCGGCGCCGACGTGGGGGGCGAGGTCGATTTTGTTGATGAGCAACAGGTCGGAGCGGGTAATGCCGGGGCCGCCTTTGCGGGGGATTTTGTCGCCGGCGGCGACGTCGATGACGTAGATGGTGAAGTCGGCGAGTTCGGGGCTGAAGGTGGCCGCCAGGTTGTCGCCGCCGCTCTCGACGAATACGAGTTGCAGGTCGGTGAAGCGAGCCGTCAAGCCGGCCATGGCTTCGAGATTCACGGAGGCGTCTTCCCGGATGGCGCTGTGCGGGCAGCCGCCGGTTTCAACGCCAACGATGCGGTCGACGTCCAGCGCACCGCTACGGCAGAGGAATTCGGCGTCTTCTCTCGTATAGATATCGTTCGTCACCACTGCGAGGCGGTAGCTGTCGCGCAGCGCCCTGCAAAGCCTGTCAACCAACGCCGTTTTGCCGGAGCCGACCGGTCCGCCGATCCCGATTGTCAGCGGCTTGGGCGCTTTGCCGGGCCAGTCAAACAACGCCGCATGGTGGGTGTGCGGCGTCTCTCGATACCTGTCGTGCATCCTGTTTCTCCCTCACGTGCAGATGGGATTTGCCTTCATGAGCGGCACAGACGGGAATACAACCGCTCGTGCTGCATGCTGCGAATGTCCAGCCCCGGCGCGCCGTTCCAGGCGTCGTCTGGGGTGAGGTGGGCGTAGCGCCGCACCAACTCCAGGCAACACGGCTGCAACTCGTGCAACAGGCGCTGGCCGTCGGATTGCCCGAGCGGCACCAGCCGCACAGCGGCAGCGGTCAGGCTGGCGGCCACCGTATAGAGGTACGCTGGCAAGGCGTTTTTCTCCGGCAACTCCAACTCGTGCGCAGCCAGACCGAAAGCAACGGCGTGGTGACCCGGTGCCTCGCCCTGCTGCACCTGCTCCCAGAACGCCTGCGTCAGACGCGACGGCGATAACGCCATCGTGGCGCGCAGGAACGATCTGCCGACGTGCTGGCTTTCCAGGCGCAGTTCACGTGGCACCTTCGTGGCGGCCAGCAAATGGTCGAGGTCTATCAGGGACGACAATTTGACGTCGGCGGCTTCGGGCCCGGCGGCTAGACGATGGGCGTGGGCGCAGAACACCACGTCGGTAGGGCCAATGGCGTGATTGAACAGGGCGATGAACAACTGCTGGCAGGTGGCGCGGTCGTGCACCAGGCCCGAAGCCACGTACATCTCCAGGGCATGCGAAAAGGCAAAACCGCCGGTGGGAAAGAATTGATCGCTGGTTTGTAGGAGGCGCCACAGGACCTGGCCGCTGGGGAGGGTCTGCGCGCCTGTGGACATCGTGGTCCCTCAGAACAGGAAGTATCGCTGCGCCAGTGACAACTGCGACGCCGGCTCACAGGTCAGCACTTGGCCGTCGGCCTTCACCACATAGGTCTCCGGATCGACCTCCAGTTGCGGCAGGTACGTATTATGCACCATCGATGTCTTGCCGATGCCGCGGCAACCTCGCACCGGCGCCACGCGCTTCTCCAAACCCAATTGGTCCGGCACGCCACGCGCCAACGCGGCCTGCGAGACAAACGAATAGGAGGTAGCGAACTTGGCGCGTCCGTGGGCGCCGAACATGGGTCGGTACAAGACCGGCTGCGGTGTGGGAATGGAGGCATTCGCATCGCCCATCAGGCTATAGGCGATGAAGCCGCCCTTGATGATGAGCGACGGCTTGACGCCGAAGAAGGCCGGCTGCCACAGCACCAGATCGGCCATCTTGCCCACCTCGATCGACCCCACGTAGTCGGCGATGCCGTGCGACAGGGCGGGATTGATGGCGTACTTGGCGAGGTAGCGTTTTACCCTGAAGTTGTCGTTCTCGCCCTGCTCCTCAGGCAGCCGGCCGCGCTGGCGCTTCATCTTGTCCGCTGTTTGCCAGGTGCGCAGCACCACCTCACCCACGCGCCCCATGGCCTGGGCGTCGGAACTCATCATGCTGATGGCGCCCATGTCGTGCAGGATGTCCTCCGCCGCAATCGTCTCCGGGCGGATGCGGGATTCCGCAAACGCCACGTCCTCCGGCAGGCTGGGGTCGAGATGGTGGCAGACCATAAGCATGTCGAGGTGCTCGTCCAGCGTATTCACGGTGAAAGGTCGCGTCGGGTTGGTGGACGACGGCAGCACGTTCGCCTCGCCGCAAACCCGCAGGATGTCCGGCGCGTGGCCGCCGCCGGCGCCCTCGGTGTGAAAGGTGTGGATGGTGCGCCCGCGAAACGCCGCGATGGAGTCTTCGACAAAGCCGGCCTCGTTGAGCGTGTCGGTATGGATGGCCACCTGCACGTCGTACTCCTCCGCCACGCCAAGGCAGCAGTCGATAGCAGCCGGAGTCGAGCCCCAATCTTCGTGCAGCTTCAGGCCCAACGCCCCGGCCTCGATCTGCTCGCGCAACGGCTGCGGCAGCGAGCCATTGCCCTTGCCCAGGAAGCCCAGGTTGATCGGGTACTCCTCGGCGGCCTGCAGCATGCGGTGGATGTTCCACGGTCCCGGTGTGCACGTCGTGGCGTTCGTGCCGGTGGCCGGACCGGTGCCGCCGCCAAGCATCGTGGTGACGCCGGAGGCAATGGCCTCGGCTATCTGCTGCGGGCAGATGAAGTGAATGTGCGCGTCGATGCCACCCGGCGTTACGATCATCCCCTCGCCCGCGACAACCTCCGTGTTCGCGCCCACCACCAGCTGCGGGTGCACGCCGGCCATCAGCGCCGGGTTGCCCGCTTTGCCAATCGCAGCGATGTTGCCGTCTTTGATGCCGATGTCGGCCTTGACGATGCCCCAGTGATCGACGAGCAGCGCATTCGTGATCAGCAAGTCCGGCGCCTCGTCCGCCCCGGCCTGCGGCGATTGCCCCATGCCGTCGCGCAGCACCTTGCCACCGCCGAATTTGACCTCGTCTCCGTGTACGGTCAGATCGCGTTCCACCTCGATGAACAACTCCGTGTCGGCCAGGCGCACACGGTCGCCGGTCGTGGGGCCGTACATCTGGGCATACGTCCGCCGCTCGATGGGTAAGCTCACCCTGATCTCCTACAGTGATGAGTCCGAGTTAGGGATAAACCGGCTCGATCCCGCCAGGATCGGTAATGCTCGGGTCGGTGTGGTGGTAGATGTTGATCCCGACGGTGCCGCAGTCGCCGAAGTCGTCGCAGGACAGTGTGCCGAGCAGGCCGCCAAAGTCCTCGGTGTCGGTGAGGGCTTGGCGCAGCATGGCGCGGTCGATGTACAGCGTGCCGCTGACGTCTTCAGCTACGGACTCCACGGCGCTGAGGAGCAGGGTGACGGCATCGTAGGCGTACGCCCAGTAGGGCGTTGTTGGGGCGTCGTGCTGGGCCTGATAGTCCGCCAGGGCTTCGGCATAGCTCTTGCCGGTAGCTTCGTTCACGTTGGTGGCGTCGCGCGGGGCGGGTCCGGCAATGTAGGCATTCCGGGACTCCGCAAGGGCAAGAAAGGATTGCACGAAGAGCGCGGCGCCGGTGATGAAGGTGGCGTCGGCAAGGTTGGGGTGGGCCCTGGCCTGCCGGATAAAGGGGAGGCCTTCCGTGACGAAGATGGGAAAGAAGATGCCGTCCAGGTTAAACGGCTGGTCGTCGTCCGCATAGGCGTCTGCAATCTCGGCAAGGGCGGCCTGCATGTCGGTCTGGCCCTTGTCGAGGCGGACCTGCGGCATGACGTGGCCGCCGAGTTCCTCGTAGGCGTTTGTGAAGGCGCTGGTCAGGCCCATGGTGTAGGGGTCGCCGTCATCTACGGTGGCGACGGAGCGCAGGCCGAGTTCCTTGTAGGCAAAGCGGGCAACGATGGTTGCCTGGTGGAGGTCGTTGTCGGAAACCCGATAGTAGCCGGGGAAGTAGTTCGGGTTTGGATTGCCGGCGAGGTCGGAGGTCAGGGCCGGGGAAGTGTTGGACGGGGCGACCATGACAAGTCCGGCGCCGCTGATGATGGGCGAGGCCTGAACGGCTGCGACCGAGCAGGCGGTGCCGATGACGCCCACGATGTTGCCCGGATCCGCGGCGATTTCAAGGGCGCCGGCCTTGCCGCCTTGCGCGGAACACATGCTGTCGATGGGGTCTCCGATCTCCACGGCGCGGCCGTGAATAGACCCATAGTCGGAGACGGCGATCTCAGCGCTTCTGCGCATGGGAAGGCCGAGATCCGTTTCGACGCTTTCGGTCATCAGGGTGCGAATCTGGATGGCTTCGCCTGGAGCGATCTTGACGGTGCCGAGCATGCCGGCCTCGAAGTCCTGGGGATCGTCGTCGCTGTCGCAGGCTGCGAGCAGCAGGGCGAGGGTGCATGCGAACAAGGTTACGAGGCATCGGGTAGTCCGGGTTTTCATGCCTTGGGGATCCTTCTGCTAACGGGTGTCGCCGAACAAGGTCCGCCTGCCGGCGGATGCCTGACGGTTTCCCTGGCCATTAACCACTCTCCACTGGTTTTTCGACGTTTCCGAAGCCCTCGCTCAGGGCGCGGGCCAGCGCCTCGGCACGCCGCGCGTCGGTCAGCGGGCCGTTGCACAGATTGTTGACGCCGTACATCTCGCGTCGCCCGGCAAAGGCGACCAACGTCACCTGCTTGCAATCGCCCGGCTCGAAACGCACGGCGGTGCCGGCGGGGATGTTAAGGTGCATGCCGAAGGCTGCGGCGCGGCGAAACACGAGCGCCTTGTTGACCTCGAAGAAATGCACGTGCGACCCCACCTGAATCGGGCGGTCGCCGTGGTTGGCGACCTCGACCTCGACCGTGTCGCGGTCCACGTTGGCCTGCACCGGTTCGGCGCGCAGGATGTATTCGCCGGGATTCATGGCCCGTGCTCCTCCCCTGCCCGCAGCGGGTCGTGCACCGTTACCAGCTTGGTGCCGTCCGGGAAGGTCGCCTCTACCTGCACCTCGGTGAGCATGGCCGGGACGCCTTCCATGACCTCGTCGTGGCGCAGAATCTGCCCGCCGTAGCGCATCAACTCCGCCACCGAGCGCCCGTCGCGGGCGCCCTCCATGATCTCCGCCGTGATCAGGGCCATGGCCTCCGGGTAGTTGAGCTTCAGCCCGCGCTCCCGGCGGCGGCGTGCCACGTCCGCAGCCACGAACACCAGCAGTTTGTCCACCTCGCGCGGCGTCAAATGCATGTGGCAAATCCTCCCCGCGACCCCCGCTACAACGTGTAGCCAGCCTCGTTGTGCTGACTCAGGTCGAGGCCCATTTGCTCGTCTTCCTGCGACACCCGCAGGCCGACCGTCAGATCCAGGACCTTGAGGATGACCCAAGTCACCGCTGCGGCGTACACGCAGGTCGCAACGACGCTGATGATCTGCGGCCCCATCTGCGCCACGTTGCCGAAAAACAGTCCATTCGTGCCGCCGATGGCGGCGGCGGCAAACAGGCCGGTCGCAAGGGCGCCCCAGGCGCCGCCGACACCGTGCACGCCGACCACGTCCAGGGAGTCGTCGTATCCCAACCGGACCTTCAGGACCACGGCGCCGAAGCACAACAGACCGGCCACGATGCCGATGAGGACCGCCGAAAGCGGCCCGACGAAACCCGCCGCTGGGGTAATCGCCACCAGTCCCGCTACCGCGCCGGTGGCAGCGCCCAGCATGGTGGGTCTGCCGGAATAGCGCCACTCGGCGAACATCCAGGTCATCGCCGCCGCCGCCGCCGCCGTGTTGGTGGTGACAAACGCAAACGCCGCCGTCGCGTTGGCGCCCAGGGCGCTGCCGGCATTGAAGCCGAACCATCCGACCCACAGCAAGGCCGCGCCAACAACGGCAAGCGGCAGGTTGTGCGGCGGCATGTGCTCGACCGGAAAACCGCGGCGCTTGCCCAGCACGATGGCGCATACCAGCGCAGAAACGCCGGAGCTGACGTGCACCACGGTGCCGCCGGCAAAATCCAGCGCGCCGATGGCGCCGATCCAGCCGCCGCCCCATACCCAGTGGGCCAGCGGGTCGTATACCAGGGTGCTCCACAGCAGGCCGAAGATCAGGAAGGCGGAAAACTTCATGCGCTCGGCAAAGGCGCCCGTGATGAGCGCCGGGGTGATGGCTGCGAACATGCCCTGAAACGCCATGAACGCCAGATGCGGAATGGTATCGGCGTACGGGCCGGGCTCGCCCCCGACCCCAGCCAGGCCGAGATACTTGAGGTTGCCGATCACGCCGCCGATGTCGGGGCCGAAGGCGAGGCTGTATCCCCACAACACCCACTGCACGCTGATCATGGCCAGTAGAATGAAACTCTGCATCAGAGTCGCCAGCACGTTCTTGCGGCGCACCAGCCCACCGTAGAATAGCGCCAGGCCCGGCGCCACCATCATCAAGACGAGCACCGACGAGGTCAGCACCCAGGCGGTGTCGCCCGCGCTGCCGGCAACTCTTTCCTGTGCCTGCACCATGTTTGGCGTCAGACCCATCAGCAGGCCAAAGCACATCCCTATCGTGGTCAAAACTTGTATCCGCATCTTGTCAATCAGCCTTGCGAACATCCGTCCCCCCTTTTTCTCTTGTCGGACGCGCCAACCTCGGCGCCCTTTTCTCCCTACCGGTGGCTATTTGCGCCATCGCACCGCCGGATATCCCAATAAGCACCGCCGTACCCGGTCCCATACGGCATGCAGGGTACGGCTTACCGTGGCATGGTCTTCAGACAGGAGACGAACCACAACGCCGCCCCACGCCAGAGCAGTGGCGCCCCCGATACAGCGCCGGCGATCCGCCACGAGACCGTGCAGGTCGTCAGCCAATTCGCCTGGCGTACCGCAGCACTCACTCAATACGTACAGGGTGCCCAGGTAGTTGAAGCCTTCCAACAGCCCCAAGCCGCTCCCAGCGTCCCAGAGCAGCGGCTGCAGGCGGGTGCGCTCGCGCAACAGCAGTCGGCCTTGCGCGTCCACCACGCTTAACCCGGAACTGTAGTCGCGATACGCGAATGCCTCGCCGCTCGCCAAACGCCCCGGTGCGACGATCTCCGCCAGCACGGCAAGGGCTCCCTTGCCGAGGCGCACCGTCATGTCTTGGTGAAACGCAGAGCGGGCGAAAGGAATGATCTGCTCCGGCAGGTATTCAAAGACCGTTCCAGCTTGAAGAATGACCTCGAAACGTTGGCGTGCCATACTGTCCGGCGAGGCGTAGAGCTTGGTCGCCGACGCTGTGGTCATACAGGCGCGAGCACCGGTTTCCAACGTCACCGTGATCGCGTAACGGTCACCACCGACCACCCCGCCGCCAGGACTCAGCAGGTAGATGTATGCCGTACCGGTGTCGTCCAGATAGTAGGGCCGCATGATCTGTAACGGGGTTCGGAAGTAAGCGTCCCGCACCACGGTGCGCGTCCCGGGCCGCCGCAGGCTGAGCTCTACGACACCCCTGTTCAGCGGTCGCCGGCTTCCTGTCACCTGTCCCTCGTTTATGATTTGCCAAGTTTAAGGCCATACCCCATCGGCGGGCGGGCAGAATACCACAAAGCGTTGGGGGCATCCACAGCCCGGATCAGCCGCTAGCCGTATGGAGATCACGCGCCGCAACGATTTGCGCCTGTTTGTCTGACGCCTTATGCTAATCGCCGCCGGCGGACGGCTGGTAACGGCGCAGCGAAGAGCATTTGGGGAAGCAGAGGAGAAGGACCATGCCCGAGGAAACCGACCTGTTTCACATCATCCATACCACCCGGGCCATGCGCCGCCTGAAGCCGGACCCGGTGCCCGATACGTTGATCCGTCGTGTTCTCGAAGCGGGCATCGCCGCCGCGAACGGCAGCAACCGGCAGAACTGGCGCTTTCTGATCGTCAAGGACGAGAGGATCAAAAGGCAGGTCCAAATCTTCTACAAACGCGCTTTCGAGGAAGTGGTCGGGCCGCGCTATGCCACCAGCGAGCCGCCGCCGGCTGTGTCGCGCGAACGCTATATGCGTCAGCACGCCGCGGTGGCGTATTTGACGGATCATTTCCACGAAGCGCCGGTGTGGATCGTGGCCTGCCTCGACGAGGGAACGGTGTCGCCCAGCCGCATGTCCGGCGCCTCCATCTACCCAGCGGTACAGAACATGCTGCTCGCCGCTCGCGCCCTGGGACTCGGCGCCACCCTGACGACGCGCCACCTGCTGCACGAAGCGGAAGCCGAGGCGGCGCTCGGCCTGCCCGCCGGGGTTCATTCGTACGCCATTCTGCCGATCGGCTATCCCATGGGCCGCTTTGGACCCGTCAGCCGCGGCCCCCTGGAAGACATCGTTTACGAGGACGAATGGGGCAAGCCGTATTCCGGTCTGCAGTCGTAAGCCGGCGTTGCCACTTCACAGATGGAGCTTTCATGTCCACGAGCGACCCGATTCTCCTGAGCACCGACGGAGCGATCGCCACCGTCACCTTCAACCGTCCCGAGCGGCGCAACGCCATTACCTTCGCCATGTGGAACCAAGTGCAGCGCCTGCTGGTCGATTTGAAGGAAGATTCGGCGGTGCGTGTCATCGTCTTTCGAGGGGCCGGTGGCGAGGCGTTTTCCGCCGGTGCGGACATCAGCGAATTCGCCACGCACCGTAACAACGCCGCCAAGGCCACGCTGTACAACGCCGCCTTCGACGCCGCCATGGATATGGCGGAAGCTGTCGGCAAGCCGACTCTCTGCCTGATCCAGGGCGCCTGCGTCGGCGGCGGCTGCGAGTTCAGCACCGCTTGCGACATCCGCATCGCGTCGGAAACCGCCCGCATGGGCGTGCCGATCGCGCGGCTTGGGTTGCCGATTGCCTACCGCGAAATGCGCCGCATGGTGCGCCTCATCGGCCACGCCAAAACCATGGAACTGCTGCTCACTGCCGCCATTATTCCCGCCTCGGAGGCGCACGCCATCGGCCTCGTCAACCACGTCGTCCCAACGGATCAAGTCGAGACGTTTACCTACGACATGGCGAAAAAAATTGCGGCTCTGGCGCCGGTCGTGCACCGCGTGCACAAGGAAGTTCTGCATACCGTTCTGGAACATCCGGCGCTGGACGGACTGACGCCGGCCCATCAGGCGCTGGCGGTGTCGCCCTACGAGACCGAGGATTTCCAGGAGGGCTGGCGCGCCTTCCTGGAGAAACGTCCGCCGCAGTTTCAGGGCCGTTAGGACGGCCGGCGCGGGGAAGAAAAAACAGCTTTCATGCTGTATGATGGCCACTTTTAACGCTTTGATAGACCAAGATGACCGTTCGGACTTGTTGATGGGGGCCGAGTTCGAGTTGTAAAAGGGAGAGATATGATGGACAGGCGTGTGGTTGTCACTGGGTTTGGAGCAATGACACCTCTGGGGACTGAGGTCGATACCATCTGGCAGCGGCTTTGCCGCGGCGAATCGGGCATCGGTCCTATCACGCGATTCGACACCACATCCTACCCTGCCCACATCGCCGGAGAAGTTCGGGAGTTCGACCCCGCCAAATACCTGGACAAGCACGACATCCGTCGCACTGACCGGTTTTGCCAACTCGCCATCGCAGCCAGCCAGGAAGCGGTGAACGACGCCGGCCTGAACGTCGATGAAGGCGCCGGTCACCGAACCGGCGTGTACATCGGCAGCGCCATGGGTGGGCTGGAATCCTTTGAAAACGTGCATGGCGTGTTGCTGGAAAAGGGGCCGAGACGGGTGGCCCCCACGTTCCCCGCCATGTTGTTGGGCAATCTCGCCTCCGGCTACGTTTCCATGCGTTTCGGGGCCACCGGGCCCAACAACAGCAGCGTGACGGCGTGCGCCGCGGGCGCCCATTCGATCGGCGAGGCGTTTCACATCATCCTGCGCGGCGCCGCCGACGTGATGCTTGCGGGCGGCACGGAAGCGACGATTACGCCGCTGGCCATCAGCGCGTTTGGCAACATGCGCGCCTTGTCGCCGCAGTCGGACGTCCCTGCCACGGCGAGTCGGCCGTTTGATCGCGACCGAGACGGCTTTGTGATGTCCGAGGGGGCCGCCGTTGTGGTTCTGGAGGAACTGCAGCACGCCAGGCGACGCGGCGCCCCGGTCCACGCCGAACTCGTTGGCTACGGCAGCGCCTCCGATGCCCATCACATCACGGCGCCGCCGCCCGACGGCGCTGGCGCCGCCGCCTGTATGGCCGCCGCCTTGCAGGACGCCGGCCTGTCGCCCGATGCCGTGGATTACGTCAACGCCCACGCTACCTCGACACCGGTCGGCGACGTGTCCGAGACCATGGCCATTAAATCCGTGTTCAAAGACCGCGCTTATTCGCTGCCGATCAGCGCCACCAAATCCATGACCGGCCACATGCTGGGCGCCGCCGGGGCGATCGAGTCGATTTTCACGATCCTGGCCTTGCGCCAAGGCATCCTGCCGCCAACGATCAACTACGAGCACCCGGATCCGCGTTGCGATCTGGACTACGTGCCCAACGAGGCCCGGCAGGCTGCCCTGCGCGTCGCCATGTCCAACGCCTTCGGCTTCGGCGGCACCAACGCCTCGCTGGTCTTTCGGGCGTTTGACTAAAGGTTTTCAGGAGAACGTTTTGGCACCCGCACGTCCCCTTTCCCCACCCTCTGAAGCCCCCAAACTGGCTTCCGTCGAGAGCGTCATCGAGCTGTTCGGCGGCGCCGATTACGTGTGTGGTAAGGACGTTGCCACCGCCGTTTATCTGATGACGCAATTGCAGCGTCCGTTGCTCATCGAAGGGCCGCCCGGGGTCGGCAAAACGGAACTGGCGAAGGTGCTGGCCGACACCACTGGGCGCGAGCTCATTCGCCTGCAGTGTTACGAGGGCCTGGATGAGACGAAAGCGCTGTACGAGTGGGAGTACAGTAAGCAGCTGCTCTACGTGCAGATGCTCAAGGAACGGCTGGGAAGCCTGCTGGCCAATGCCAATTCCCTGAATGAGGCGGTGGCGCACCTGCAACATCAGGAGAGCGCTTTCTTTTCGCGCCACTTCCTGTTGCCGCGGCCGCTGCTGCAAGCCATCGTGTCGCCGCGGCCAACGGTTTTGTTGATCGACGAAATTGACCGCGCGGACCAGGAGTTTGAGGCTTTCCTGCTCGAGATACTCAGTGATTTTCAGGTCAGCATTCCGGAAATCGGCACCCTGTGCGCCAATCAGAGGCCGCACGTTCTGCTCACCAGCAACGCCACCCGCAGCCTTTCGGAGGCCCTCAAACGGCGCTGTTTTTACCTCTACATCGACCAGCCGACCTTTGACGTCGAACTGCAGATCGTGCAGCGCAAGGTGCCTGGCATCGACCGCCATCTGGCCACGCACATCGTGCAGTTCATCCAGCGCGTGCGGAAACTCCAACTGCGCAAAACGCCCAGCATCAGCGAAACCCTGGATTGGGCGCTGGCGCTCGTGGTGCTCGGCGCCAACGTGCTGTCCCGCCAACTCATCGTCAATACGCTCAACATCCTGCTGAAAGACAAAGACGACATTGCCCGTGTGTTGCAAGACGTGAAGCGATGACGCCTCGCCTTCTCGCCTTCGTGCGCCTGCTGCGCGAGCAGGGGCTGCGCGTTTCCGTAGCCGAGAGCCTTGAAGCCCTGCAAAGCATTGGCCATATCGGACTGGACGACCGCGAGTTGTTGCGCCTCAGCCTGCGTACGACCCTGATCAAGTCGCAGCGCGACTTCGCTCTGTTCGACACCCTCTTCCAGCGCTTCTTCACCGTGCCGCGGCGCAAGCGGCGGCGGTCGAAACACCAACACCAGAGCGGCAACGAGGCAGGCAAACGACCGACACCGCACGCCCGCCACAACGGTGGCTCGCCGACCTCGCCGCCGTCGCTGCGCGCCCTGCACCAGAGCAAGGGGCAGTCATCCGTGGATCCCCACGAGTCGCAGACTCAGGACAAACTGGACGCTCTGGAGCGGGCCTGGCAACAGCAACTGAAGGCGCCCCTGGGTCCCGTGGTGGCGCAGCCCGAAAAGCCGGGCATGCAGGCGCTCCATACGCGCATCGATCGCCCGTTTCCACCGGACCGCCTGGAAGACATGTATCACCAAGTCGAGCGCCTCGCCGTTCAACTGCTCACCCATCGCGCCCTGCGCTACCGCCGCGCCCGTCACGGGCGAGTCGACCTGCGGGGCACCGTGTTGCGGGGTCTGCGCAGTGGCACCGAAATTCCCTTTACCCTGCTTCATCGGCGCCGCAAGCAAACTAAGCTGCGGCTCATGGTGCTGTGCGACGTGTCCGGCTCGGTATGGCAGGTGTCCACGTTTCTGCTGAAGCTCGTGCACACCTTGCAGGCCGAGTTCAGCCAAGTGCGCAGCCTGGTGTTCGTCAACAGCATGGTCGAGGTGACGGACCTGTTCCGCCGCATGCGCTTCCCCCAGGACCTCAAGACCCTGCGCCAGTACCCGCACCTCAACCTCTTCGGATTCAGCGACTTCGGACGCGCCTTCTATCAGTTCTACCGCGATTACCTCGATGAATTGACCCGTGAGACGGTGGTGGTCATTCTGGGCGATGCGCGCAACAATGCCTTCGACGCCCAGTTCTGGACGCTGGAGGAAGTTCGCCAGCGCAGCCGCCGGATTTTGTGGCTCAACCCGGAGCCGCGCCGCGAGTGGGACACGGGGGATTCGATCATCGGGGTATATGCGCCGTTCTGCGACGACGTGTTGGAATGCTGGACGCTGGAGCATCTGGAGCAGGCGGCGAACCGGCTGTTGCAGGGGTAGGCGTCGCAAGTAAGGGAAATTCCAGCGGTTTTCGCATGACTATACGGGATACCCGCAATAGGCAAACCAGTCCGGCTATCCGATGCCGCAGCAAGCCAGACATACGAGCGCAAACCGCTATAGATGTTTGCCCCCCCCCTCCTGATGCACTCTCCCTGATATCTTCCGGGGTCGGGAATTGCGACCGGATTTGCTGAAGCTCTCGCAGCATCATGTCCGACGTTTGACTCAAGCGTGAAAAAGCGCTTGCGTCCGAGAACAACAGACCCTCGAATTCGTGCAGCTGCACATAGGGAAATACCCGCGACTGGTCCCAGCTACGCCCTATCCGGCTGTCAACCGCTTCGCCTATACGGCTTTCCAATGCGTCTACTTTCCCTGGGCCGTGGTCACGGAATCCATAAAAGTCCACCAATGAGGTGACAAAATCAAAGTTCCAAGACGAGTTTGCCAAGTCCAGTGCCAACCTGTCCACCGTGACATTGCCACCACGTTGACCGATCAGGAACGGCGTTGGCGCTACGCCTAAAGGCAGGAGGTGGTGAAACAATGCCTCCTTAACAAATGCCTCTTCGGTGGGTCCCTCCACCACAATCGCCAGCCGGATCACGGGCGTCCCCCGAGGACGTTCTTCTCCCAAAGTTCCCCGGTCGAGTAGTTCTCGAGCCAATGGTCATAGGCGTCTCGACTGAGTTTCCGGCATCTCGTCGCGCCTTCTTCCAGGTCCATGACGAAGATCTGATCGATATCGAAGGTATCCACGAACCGCGGTGCCTGAGTTGCCACGATGATTTGCCTTTCACCGGAGCGCGACGCGATCATGTTCCCGATCAGTCCCGCTGCCGATGGATGTAAGCCCAACTCCGGCTCGTCTATTAGCACAATGCCTGGCAACATTCCCGCTGGCATTCTGAGTAGCGTCACCAAGGCGAAAGCCCGCAGCGACCCGTCGGAGGTGAGGTGGGCGCCAAACGTCTTGTCCGTCCATTTGGCTTTCCAGCGGAGCAGGACCTTGCCATACTCCTCCTCAATGGCGAAACGGTCAAAACCTGGCAGAACTCGCCCTATTTGCCGGCAGATGTCTTCGTAAGCCCTCACGTCTTCCTGTTCCAGCCGATACAGCACCGCCGCCAAGTTGCCTCCATCGCTGCGCAACTGACGGTTGTCGGACACATCCCATTTCTTTTTGAAGTTGGACTCATAAGACGTGTCGTGGAACTGGTAGGCCGCGATGTTGCGGAGCAGGTAAACAATCGTGTTGGCGGTTTTGTTCGTTCCAGGATGATCGTCAGTTTGGGCGACTTCGACAATTTTCGCTTCACGATGCCCGCTATCCAGGGGTTGCCAGTCCGCTTCGGCAGGAAAGGAGGGTCGGCTGAATCTGAAGCTTTCGTCCGTGAAAATGAAACGATCTGGTTGGGCATAAGAGAGTGCGAACTTGTAGTCATTCCGGCCTGCCTCGGTGCGTATGGATAGCTCGGCTTCCATCCGCGGTGTCACGCGATTACCGCCAAAAAGCTGGTCGTCGGCGCCGCCCTGCCGGTTGATGAACTCGCCTAGACGCCGGGAACGAAGCATCCAACTCAACATCTCGAAGAAACGGATGAAATTGGATTTGCCCGAACCGTTGGCGCCAATCAGGACTGTGGCCATGGGAATTTCCGATAGCTCGACATCTGCCAATGACCGGAAACCTCGGATATGAACCCGTTCTATAAAGGGCGTTTGGCTCATCGGATATGTTTCCCTGTTCTGACAATTTGCAAGTTTAATCAGGCCAAGCGGCAGGATAGACTTAGGTGAGGTACTGACGTCCCAACCTCACTCAATCGCACCGGCTGTCTTGTAGTGGTTCCATGCGGAACACCCCGAGAGCCCCCCAGCGGACATCTGATTACATCGCTTTTCAGAATGCGCACCATGTCAAATTCCGCTTCATGTAGCATCGGAGACCCAGGCAATAGAAAAGGCCCTGAACTCGGTCTCATGATTACGCGTAACCATTCCGAGAACCTTCAGATCAGGGACGCCAGGCGGCGCTTCGGTTTCGTCTCCCGCACGTCAACGAACCTCGCGTTGCGCCTCGCGGTCGTCTGCCTCGGCAGCCTTGGGGGTGGCGATCACCAGCGCGAACCGTTCCGGCACTACAACCTTCCTGACCTGCGCGGCGATGTCGGCCTTTGAATAGGCCATCAGCTTGTCGACCAAGCCAACGATATTCTCCAAGCGCGTGCCGTGGTACTCCATGTCGGCCAGGACGTACACCCAGAACCGGGGTTCCTGCATCATGGTTTCCAGGCTGTTGCGCAACTGCTTGCGAACCGTTTCGACTTCCTCATCGGTCGGGCCCGCGGCGGCGAAGTCCTCAACCGTCTTCTTCGCTATCATCACGGCTTCGCTTACTTTGTCCGGGTCGGCGGTGAAATCCACGTACAGGGCGCTCATGTCCGGGTAGACGCGGCTGGGATGCACGTAGGTCTCGGCGGAGTACGTCAGGCCGCGCGCCTCGCGGATTTCCTTGCGGATGCGGCGTTCCAGAATGCGGGCGGCCATGAACATGAGGCGGCGGCCACGCACGTCGCGCCAGGGGGCGGAGCGCCACATCAGGATGGGGTGGGCACGCGGGGTGATGGTTTCGACCTCGATCGTCTGCGTGACGGGCCCCGTGAAGCCGGCTACCTCGCGCAGCGGTTCCAAGCCGGGGTCGTGGCGCTGACGCGGCGGCAGCGAGCCCAGGTAGGTAGCAGCGAGTTGAATCGCCCGTTCCTCGGGGATATCGCCGACGATGGCAATTTCCATCGGCGCTGAACGCAGGATGGTGTCAAGCAAAGCTTGTGCCTCTGGAATGGCCGCCGCGCGTGCGGCGATTTGCTCCGCCGTCAGTCTGGCCTGCCGCGGGTCGTTGCCGCTCAACACCAGCCGGGCCGCCTCGTAGCTGCGGGCGCCAATGTCGGTGCGTTCCGAGGCCAGGGTCTGCAATTCCTGATTCTTCCAGAGTTCCACCAGCGTCGGCTCGATCTTGGCGTCGCGCATCAGCAGGTGAACCAGTCGCAAGCCGTCTTCCAAAGCCTCTGGCGTGCCCGACACGGAAAGGGTAATGGAATCGGCGTCCGCCTGACCCCGCACCTGCACCTGCTTGCCGGTCATCAGGTCGCGGATGTCGGTGGACGAGAACTGCGAAGTGGCGGGTTTCGTCAGCGGCTGCGTGGCCACCGCGGTGATACCGCGCTGCGCGGCGCTCTCGCGGATGCGCCCGCCCGCCAGCGTCACCGTCACCGAAACGTGATCCTTTTTGAAATCCATGAATCGGACGTGCAGCCGGGCCTGGTTGGCGAACGTCACGTGCGTGACGGCCAGCGGCTCGAAGTGCGTGCGCTCGATGATGTCGCCCGGTTGGGGGGCCTGCGCTAACAGCGACGTGGGGCGCTCCTTGCTCTGCCAGGCCGTCACCGGCTGCGCCAAGGCATCCTGGACGACCTTCAGCACGTCTTCACTACTGGGCACGGGCACGTCGGACTGCTCGGGCAGGATCAGAATGTGCACCCCCTTGTCCGACTGGAAGCGGTCCGCAAAAGTCGCGGCGACTTCTTCGGCGGTGATGGTAGGCAGGACGTCCTTCACCAAGGCCACGGTTTGCGAAGCCGACCTTGGCAGTTCGCCGCGCGTCAAGGCGCGGTTCATGCCGCCCAGGAAGGCATGCGCGTCGCGGGTCGCTTCCGTCTGCGCGGCGTGCTCCGCTTCTGCCTGCAAAGCGCGTATCGCGGTATCCAGCTCGTCGGCCGAGAAACCGTGGTGGCGTGCCGTCTGCACGTCCTGAATCAGGGCCTGAAAGGCGTCGCTCCAGTTTTCGGGCGCCGCTTCGGCCCCGGCAACCGCCTGCCGGGCGACACCGAAGAACCGGGAGATATGCGTGCCCGCATCCTGATAAGGCACGGCACCCTCCTGTACGCGCTGCTCCATGCGCCGGTTGACGATCCAGGCGCCCACCTGCTCAACCAGATGTCGCCGATAATCGCCGACCGTCTGGCGCGGCGCGTAGGGCATAACAGCCAGCGTCTCCAGCCGGGCAATCGTCAACTCGGGATCGGTCAGGACCACGGCGCGTGGTCCCTCATAGGGCTGAATACCCGCCTCCAGGTCTTGTGGCGCCGGGGCCTCACGTTGCCATTCGCCGAAATGGCGTTTGATGGCGGCCACCATGGTGTCAACTGGAACGTCCCCAACCGCCAACAAGGTTGCCTTGCCGGGGTGGTACCAGGTCGAGTAATAATCCAGCATGTCCTCACGCTGGATGGCGTTGATCGATTCGTCCAGGCCGATCGGCAGGCGGCGCGCCACGCGCGAACCCGGCAGGACAGCCGGCAGGAATTGTTCCATAAGCCGTTGGCGTGTTCCCTTCCTCGCCCGTTTTTCCTCCAGAATGACGCTTCTTTCCTTGTCGATCTCCTCAGACGTCAGAAGCATGCGGAAGGCCACGTCGGAGAGATAAAGGAGTCCTTTGTCGACGGTTTCAGGCTTGGTGTCCGGCAGGGTCAGGATGTAGGTCGTCTGGTCGAGGCTCGTGAAGGCATTTTGGTGCTGGCCGAATCGCAGCCCGATAGATTCGAAGTAGGGCAGCAACTCGCCGGGCGGAAAATGTTCCGAGCCGTTGAACGCCATGTGCTCCAGGAAGTGCGCCATCCCTTCCTGCCCGTCCTTCTCGTTCAGCGACCCCGTCGATACGTGCAGCCAGAAGGAGACCTTCCCCGGCGGCGTCGCATGCGACCGCACCCAGTACGCCATCCCGTTGTCCAGGGTTCCCCGTTGAACCGCGGGGTCCACCGGCAAAGGAGCATTCAGGTCCAATTCCGCCGCTGTCCCGACAGACAGCAGCAAGCCGAACAACACCACACCACCCAACAGGACTCGCAGCCAAGGACAGGCAATTCTCATTCGCTTCTCTCCAGACTTTGTCGTGAGGTTGATTGGAACGTGCTCGCTCATGCTACAGCCCAAGACATAACGCCGCAATGCGATAGCGCGGAGACACTTCCGATTGACTATGTAGTGGACGCAGCCGTGTCACATGGCATGATCTCCTGTTCGATTTTGCCGCGCAACACTCGGTCGGCCACGTCGAGTTCGTAACGGGTTTGAAGATTGAGCCAGAAATCCGGTGTCGTGCCGAAGTAACGCCCAAGGCGCAGTGCGGTGTCGATGGTCACACCGCGACGTCCGAGTATAATGTCGTTCAGCCGCGGCCGCGGAACCTTGACGGCCTGTGCAAACCGGTACACGCTGAGCGCCATCGGCTCCAGGAATTCGTCGCGCAGATCTTTCTCGGATGCACCGGTGCCAGCCGCCGCCCTGATCTTACGTCCGAGAAATCAACGGCGCGCCGGTCTACGTCTTCACGTCTGAGCGTCATGGTTGCTGCTCCTTCTCAATGGTAGTCGCGATCTCAACATCCCAGGCATCGCCATCCCGCCATACGAAACAGATACGCCACCGGTTGTTGACGCGAATGCTGTGCTGTCCTCGACGGTCGCCTCGCAAAGCCTCAAGACGATTGCTTGGTGGCGCGCGTAAGTCTTCGAGTTGCCCCGCCGCATCAATCGCCAGCAGTTTGGCCCGGTCTCGCTGCTGAATGTGCGTGCCGCGAACGACATAACCGACGAAAATTGCTGCTGTTCGCTTGTTGACAAAGCTCCTGATCATGTCGCGACGTAACGAACATCGGTACGTAATGTCAAGCGACACGCAGGTCGGACTAGCGCGGCGTAATCAGACAGCCTCAGCCGCTCGCTGGCACGACTGGCAGCACGATATGCGACGGGTGCTCGGTGTCGTGGTGCACGGTTTGGCGCGCTTTGCGGAGCACGGCGTCTTGGCCGAAGGGGTGGCCGGTGTTGGGGTTGCGGTCAAATTGCGGGAAGTTGCTGCTGGCGACTTCGACGCGAATGCGGTGCCCCCGTCGGAAGCAGTTGCTGGTGGACCACAGATCGATGCGGTAGGCATAAACGCGCCCCGGTTCCAATGGCGACGGCGTTTCCCAGGAATCGCGATAGCGCGCCCTGATGATGCCCTGGGCGACGTTGATGGCGGTGCCGTCGGGATACACGTCGACGAGCTTGGCGGTGAAGTCCGTGTCCGGTGCGTCGGAGGCGGCGTACAGGGTCATGCTGACCGGGCCGGTGACTTCGATGTCGCCGTCGAGCGGCGCCGAGGTGTACACCAACACGTCCGGACGCCACTCGACGGGCTGCTGATCGCGCGGCCCCATGGACACTGGGGTTACATCCTCGGAGCAGCAGGTACTGCCGCCAACCGTTGGCACCGGTTGTCCGGGGTCATAGGTGTAGCGGTCGAGCGGCTCGGCCGCTGGCGGGTGGGTGTCCAGAACGCCGTCGCCGAACAGAGAATTCGCGCCGCCCAGGCTGTGCAGATAATACGGCACGTACGTCGTGCCCGGAATCGGCCAGTCGTCAGCCTGTCGCCAACGGTTGGCCCCCATGACGAAGACGTTGACCGGCGGCTCTTCCGCGATGCCGGTGTCCACACCCTTCAGCCAGTAGTCAAACCAGCGGACGTGCTCCGCCATCAGGTCGACCCGCGCCGCATTCCCAAAATCCACGTCACCCGTATGGGTGTCCAGGCCCATGTGGCCGCAGTCGTGAATCCACGGGCCGATGATGATCTTCTGGTGCTTCTTGCCCGGCGGGCACCCATCCGTCCGGACCCCCATGAAATTGTTGAGCGTTGATTGCAGAAACACGTCGTACCAGCCGCCGATGCCGTAAGCCGGTACGTCGACCTCCGCATAGTGCGCCTCCACCGGCCGCATGCCGCGCCAGTAATCGTCGTAATCCGGGTGCGCGACCCAGTCCTGCCACACTTGCGAGGCGCGGCCCGCCTTGGCATCCATGGTGCTGAGCGGCAAATGCCAGTGCAACGTGTTCAGGTGGTTTGCCGCGGGCAACCACAGGTACTGCACCTGGTTCGTGCGGGTGGACATCTGAACGGCGGCCCAGCGCAAGTTGAAGGCAAGTTGGAAGGCGCCGCCGGTGTATACCCAGTTGTGGTAGAAGTTCGAGTACCCGACGCGCGGCACCATGGCCTTCAGAAAGCGGCTGCGCAGCGGCGCGGCCTGCCACTGCACCATGGCCACGTACGACCCGCCCGCGGTGCCGATGTTGCCGTTGCACCACGGCTGCCGCCCGGTCCATTCCATGGTGTCGAAGCCGTCCTCGGCCTCGTGCACGAACGGGTACCAATCGCCGTCCGAATCCCACCGGCCGCGTACGTCCTGCGTCGCCACGCCGTAGCCGCGGGTGGCGAAGTACATGCAGTCCTGCACGATGGCCTCATTGTTATTGTTGTATGGCGTGCGGATGAGCACCGCTGGCACCGGCTGGTCAACCGCCGGCAGGTAAATGTCGGTGGATAGCGCCACGCCGTCACGCATCGGCACCTTGACGTCGAAGCGCATGCTCACCTCGTGCACGGGTTGAGAAAGGCCGCCGGGAGCGTTTGTCATGGTGTCCTCCTTGTTGGGTGTCAATCTTGCGCCGATTCGACGGCGGTTTGGGGCCGCGGCAGATGCAGCGAAAAGGTGCTCCCCTGCCCCACTTCACTGGCCACGCTGACCTGTCCGTCGTGGATTTGGGCGATGTGCTTCACAATGGCCAGCCCGAGGCCAGTACCGCCGCTGGCTCGGTCGCGCGCCTTGTCGGTGCGGTAGAAGCGCTCGAAGATGCGCGACACGTGTTCCGGCGCGATGCCGATGCCCGCGTCGCGCACCTCGATGCGTACCTCTCCATTCTCCTGCCGTGCCGTCAGCCACACCGTGCCGTTGGCGTTGCTGTAGCTGATGGCGTTGTCCAGAAGATTGACGATGGCCTGCTCCAGCAGCGGGGCGTTGGCCTTGACGCGCAGGCCGGGAACACAGGCCGGCACGACCGCGACCTGCCGCGCCGCGGCCTTGGCGGAGCAATCGAGCACGGCGGCCTCGACGATGGGTCCCAGTTGCATATCGGGACGGGGAATGTCGGCGGTCAGATTGCTTTGCTCCATCCGTGACAGGCTGAGCAGATCCTCGATGATGGCGTGCAGGCGGTCGGCGTGGCGGGCGACGATCTCCAGGAACCGCTCCGCCTGTGGGCGGTCGTCCAAAGCGCCGTCTCGGAGGGTTTCCACGAAGCCCTTGATGCTGGTAATCGGGGTCTTGAGCTCGTGCGAGACGTTGGCCACGAAATCGCGGCGAATGTTTTCCAGCCGGCGCAGTTGGGTGATGTCGTTCAACACCACCAGCATGCCGAGGTCGCGCCCCGCGGCATCGCGCAGGACGGTTGCGGTCACCTGCAAGAAGCGCTCCTCATCGCCGCGAAGCACGATCTCACCCATGCTCGGTTCGGCCTTTGACATGGCGTCCGTGAGCAGCCGTTGCAGCCCAACGTTGCGGATGACTTCCTGAACCGTCCGCCCGCGCGCCTGTGTCGCCGGCACCGCCAGAAGTGCCTCCGCGGCGGGGTTCATGGCGATGACGTGCGCCTGCGGGCCCAGCGCCAGCACGCCTTCCTGCATACTGACGAGAATGGCTTCCTGCTCGTTGCGTTGCTGCGTCACGACACTGATCTGGTCTTCGAGTTGCGCCGCCATGTTGTTGAGGGTGGCGGCGAGGTTGCCTATTTCGGGGGTGTTGGGGATACGGAGCCGATGAGAGAAATCGCCAACCGCAAAGTGTTCCGCGCTTGCGCGCATGACTTGGAGGGAGCGGCTGATGCGCTCTGAAGAGACCAGCCCTATGCCGGCGGCTATTGCGGTGAGTACGATAGCGCCGGCAGCCAGGGACCGAGCGGGCCAGAGGGCGGCATTCGCGCCGTCCTGTCGAGGGTCATCCCCCGTAAAGAATACCAACAGGGCCAGGGCCACCGCCGGCAGGTAGCTGAGAAACAATCGCCAGAAAATGGGCAGACGGCGCATCGTGTCATTCCTGCAAGCGATAACCGACACCGCGAATCGTTTCGATAAGGTCGCCGCTGGGACCGAGCTTGCGGCGCAGGGCCACGATGTGCACGTCGACGGCCCGCGTGGTGACGCTGGAATCGTCGCCTTGCACGGTTTCGAGGATCTGGTTGCGGGTAAACACCCAGCCCGGACGCCGGGCCAGCAGATACAAAATGCGGAATTCCGTCAGCGTGAGTTGCACGAGAGCGCCGGCCATCTGCACCTCGTGGCGACCCGGATGAATCTGCAGGCCGTGGTGCGTGATGACGGCGTCGCCGGCGTCCGGCTCGTTTTGCTGACGGCGCAGCACCGCCTTGATGCGGGCCAGGAGCACGCGCGGGCTGAAGGGCTTGGTGAGATAGTCGTCGGCGCCCAGCTCGAGGCCGGTGACCACGTCGGCCTCTTCGCCCTTGGCGGAGAGAATGATTACCGGAATGGCTGCCGTGCGGGTGTCGTTCTTGAGCCGCCGGCAAACTTCCAGGCCGTCGACGCCCGGCAGCATCAGGTCCAGCACGACGAGGTCGGGTGGCGACATGCGCACCGACGCAAAGGCTTCTTCACCGGAGGCCACGCCGGTCATGTCGTAGTTATTCCGGGTCAAGTTGTAGCGGATGAGTTCGAGAATATCCAGCTCGTCGTCCACCACGAGAATCCGTACGCGTGCCATGCAACGTCCTTATGTTCATCACGAGAATCCGTACGCGTGCCATGCAACTCCCCACGCCTACAGCGATCGCCCCAACAGCAGACCCGCCACGCCCATCAGCCCGCCGCCCACTACGCTGCCGACGACGTAACCCAACCCGCGCAGCGTGTGGCCGTTTTCCAGTAATAGAAGCGCATCGGCGCTGAACGTCGAAAACGTTGTGTAGGAACCCAGGAAGCCGACCGTCAGAGCCAGGCGCAGAGCGGGCGCCATGTCGAAACCCCTGCTCAGCATGGCGATAATCAGACACAACACGAAGCTGCCGCTGACGTTCACGAAAAGCGTACCATACGGGAACACCGCCCCCCAACGAGTTGTGAGCCAAGTGTTAATCCCATAGCGCACCACCGCCCCGACAAAACCGCCGATTCCGATCCAAACGTACGTTGAGGCTTGCATCATCGTCTCAGTCTCTCTGCAGCCAGGAGCCGGGTTTCAAAACCCCGTGCTCCCTTACCAACGACTCGGCCGCGGCTTTGTGCCGGCGTACAACAACCCCAATGCCGCGGCGCCTGCGATCAGCACGCTCGGCCGCCAGCCACTGAACAGTCCCTGATGACCGACGAACAGCAGCAGCATGGTGCCGCTCACCACCGCCGCCCAGCAGCCGGCAAGACCAAGCGCAGACTGGTTTCCGGCTGGCCGCGTGTCGGGCCACACGCCGAACGGCTGCACGGTATCCACAAACCGTTTCAAGTGCTTGGCCTCGGTCGGCGGCCCAAGCAGCATGCCCGCCATCAAGCCGGTCAGGCTGGCGGCTGTCACCCAGATCAGCCGCACCTCATACGGCGTGTCGGTCAACAGGGCCAACGCGGTGCCGGCCGACAGCCCCGCCAGCATGGCGCCGATTTCGCCGGCGGCGTTCACCCGCCACCACAGCCAGCGCAACAGCGTCGGCAGGCCAAGCGCCGCGCCCAGGGTCGCCATCCACTTCCAGGCCTGGGTAATCGTGTCGATCTGGGCGCTTACCAGAATTGCCAGCAGCACGAACAGGAATACCGCGCTTCTGGCCACACGCATCTGTTCGCGGTCCGAAGCCGCGGGACGCAGCACCAGCCAAACGTCATTGACCAAATACGAGGCGCCCCAGTTGATATGGGTATCCACGGTGCTCATGAAGGCGGCGAGCAGGCTCGCCAGAACGATGCCCAGCCAGCCGGGGGTGAGCAGGTGGGCCATGAGAATGGGCCAGGCCATTTCCCGGTCCGCGGCGGCAAGGGCAGCCGCGCCGTTGAGGCTGGTCGTCTCCTGTCCCAGCGGAATCAGCACCAGCGCCGCCAAGCCGACGATGAACCACGGCCACACGCGCACCATGTAATGAATCGTGAGGAACAGCAGCGTCGCGCGCCGGGCTGCCTCGGGGCTGTGGGCTGCGTTCAGGCGCTGCATGAAATATCCGCGCCGTCCGCCGACATATTGGAGAACGACTGCACCACCAGGTAGAGGCCGAAAACCCCGGCGCCGACGCCCACGCTCCCCAGCCAACCACCGCCGGGGGTTGGGAACCAGTCCAGATACGAATGGCCGGGGCCGTACAGGGCCGCCAATCCGTCCAGCAAGCCGTCTCTTCCACCAACCGCTCGCCACGCGCACACGGACAGCCACGTACTGCCGAGCAGGGCCAGGACCAGTTGCACCAAGTCGGTGACCACCACGCCGCGCAGGCCGCCGAGGCTGGAATAGCAACCCACTACCAGCAATAGCACGACGATGGTCAACCCTTCCGAGGCAGTGCCCAGCGCGGTGCCGGTGGGCCATACGGCCTCGACGTCCGCCATGAAGCGGGGGAACCATTCGTGCCACTGGAAGAACGGTGACGCCACTTTCACCATGGCGCGCAGCACCCAGCCAAGCACCACGCAGTTTTGCAGCAATTGCAACCCGGCCCGGCACCAGCGCAGCGCGTATGCCGGGCGGCCGGAGTAGCGCACCCGGACCAGCTCGGCGTCCGTTATCACTCCACTGCGGCTCCAGTTGGCGGCGAAGATGACGAACACGCCGGCGTGCACGCCGATGACCGGAATCGGCTTTGCACAAAAAGTCCCCTTTTTCGAAGACTTTTTGTGCAGAACCCCGACTTTTTGTGCAAGATGAATTTCTGCACAAAAAATCGGCTGTTTACTCACCCTGGACCAGAGCATGACGGCAATCCCCTGATCCTCAACATTTCTACATTTTTGTCATAACTAAGCGCTCGTTCCGGCTATGACGCCCCCCCCCTCCCATGACCCCCTCGAATTGTATGTGGCAGGGCTGGAAAAAAAGGCAACGCAGTGGTCGTCCAGTACGATCTATCCCTACGTGTAGGAAAACGCGGCTATACTACTCCACATCAACATCGCGGGTATCGAGTGCAAACGCGTTGCCTTGCCTCGTCCAGTCGATACCTGTTGACAGGAGAATGTACGCATGACGACCGGCATACGTTTACGCAGACCCTTATCAATGGCGTTCATAGCCCTGACGACAACGGCGGCGCTCATGGCGTCGGATGCGCGGGCGCACGACGTGGGCGGCCAGCTGGTCTCGCAGGCCAGCGAGATCGCGTGGCTGAGAGCGCGACTGAGGCTCCTTGGCAGGCGCGTCCCTTACGGCGCCGAGACCATCGCCACTTTGCAATACGCTGCCGCCGAAGCCGCCGCCGAAGCCGCTCTGCAGGCTGCGCATAATGCCGCTGATGCTGCCGTCGCTTCCACCGAGCTTGACGCCGCCGCCACCGAGCTCGCGTGGCTGAGGGTGCGACTGGCAACCGCAGCCGCGCCGCCGAACGCGCCCGTAGTGAACGCCGGCGCGGACCAGTCCGTCGACGCCGGAGCGCTGGGCATCCTGTCCGGTATCTTCCGGGGCCCGGTCAGCGTCATCGACAGCCTGCCGTGGGTGCAGACGGGCGGCCCGGAAGTCTTGATATCCAGTGGGGGCGTATCGACAGGCATCGGGGGCGCAATCGCCCTGTTTACCGCGCCCGCCGTGGCCGTCGGCGAGGCCGTCCTGACGTTCCAGCTAACCGTACCCTACGACGACGGGCTGACGGTCGGCGACAGCGTCACCATTACCGTGCGGGCCGTCGACACCGACGCGAACGGCTTCGTTGCGTCGGCTACCGGGTTGAACTTCACCTGCGGCATTGTCGGGGGACGGAAGCATCGACTGCTTCGGCGAGAACTTTCACATTGAGCAGGCGGAGCTGCCGGCAGGCGTCTTCACGGCGATTACGGCGGGCGCATTCCACGCCTGCGCGATCCGCGACACGGGCGAGGTCGCCTGCTTCGGCTACGATGGCGCGGGTCGGACGACGACGCCAGCCGGCGTGTTTACCGAGATCAACGCCGGCGAAAGCAATACCTGCGGGATCAGAGAATCGGGCGAGACCGTCTGTTGGGGGGAACCGACTTAGACGCCGGCCAGCGACGCGCGCTGGAAAGCCGCTGGCGATTTTCTCTTTTTCATCACTTCCCATTACCCTGTCCTGTCCCAAAAAGTACATGCAAAAAGCCGATCCACTTCAAGGCGGGGTAGGGGGACAGGCAGCGCCGAGAAGTCCGGTTTTCCCTCCGGCGAATGGTCCGGCTGTCCGCCGAAAGTCTGTTTTCGTCGCGCCCGACACAAGCCATCCCTGAACGCGAAAAGGGCGGGCGCTTGCACTGGGCGCCCGCCCTTTTTGCATGGTGTGAAACCGCTTTCGACCCTTGCCAAGCAGGTCCGCGTTCAGCCTGCAGCACAACAAAAATGTAGAAATTTCAGCCCACCTGAACGCCTTGCTTCCGGTCGGTCAGCGACCGACTTTTTGTGCAGGATTCCGATTTTTGTGCAAAACCGACTTTTTGTGCAAAGCCCCAACAGCCAACAGAAGCATCACGTCCAGTTTTGTGAGGCGGTTTCCGCATCTGACGACCTGAACGGATACGAAATCGCGGACCCGACCAGGGCATGAAGGCCGTTGGATGTGGGTTGGCTCAACCGCCGGTGGCCGGGTAGTGGCCGTGGTTTACTCCGAAGAAAAATTACTGCCTTTGATGCAGAAAGGAGATGGTTCAATGAGTACAGAAAAAGACCAGACAAGTAGAGTTTGGAAAATAATCCGTCAGATAGCCGAAATATCAGATCAGGACGACTATATCTATCGCGGCGAGCCAAAATGCTACGATAAGGTATCCTCAAGTCTCTACCGCAAATACAAGAAGAGAATTGAGACTTCTGATACTTTTGACATCATTGAAGTTATTCAGGAAGAAATTCTGGTCGAAGCCAGAAAAGGCACACCTCAATCCGATGATTTTGAAATTCTGTCGGAATTCCAGCACTATGGTGGCAAGACCAACCTGATCGATTTTACGACCGGTTATCCGATAGCCCTTTTCTATGCCTGCAATAGCATTCCTACCCCCATGTTCCTGTACATACACGCAAACTGAATTTCAAAACGAGTCACTACCTACGGCTTATGCTTGTCAATCAGCGCAATCACTCGCGGGTCGACACGGTCCTCCAGGGGCCGGCCGGCGTCGCTGAGGGCGATGCCGAGGTGAGCGTCGCGGGTTAGTTGGTCGAAATCGACGGAGCCGCGCCATTCGCTGTCCAGTTCGGCAAACAAGGCGTCCAGATGGTCCTTCTCAAACATCCCCTTCCCTCCTTCTGATACCGGAAACACAACGGGGCCAGCTAACCGCGCTGGCCCCGTGCGTTACGTCATTCGTCAAACCGTCAGTTGAAACCTACTCATCGCCGATGGTCGAGTTCCCCTGATCCAGAATGACCTTGACCTGCTGCGCGAATTCCTGCAGGTCGCCCTCCTCGGGGACACCCTCCTTCATCAGGCGTTCCTTGAACTGCTCGAACAGCCAGTCTTCCTTACGCCCGTGCGGGATCTCGAAGAACTGCCGGTCGAACTGTGGCAACTCGCCGGGGCCGTGGTAGCCCTTTTCCTTGAAGGTGTAGCCTTCCAGCAGGTGCGTGCCCTTGCCGAGCACCTCGCCGGTCTCGACGAAGTGTTCCATAACCGCGGGCATGCCGAATCGCTGAATCGGGCAGGTCTTCATGCACACGGCGCAGCCTTCGTAGCGGGCCATCACCGGGCGGCAGCGCTCGTAGATCAGCTTGTTCTTCTCGACACCGCGCCACCACACCTTGTCGCGCACGATGGCGCGGCCCGGGCAGCGATTGGCGCATACTTGGCAGCGCTGGCAGAACTCGTGAATGCCGTAATCGACGGGCTCGTCGTGCGTCACCGGCGCGTCGGTGGTGATCATCGCTAAACGGGCGCGCGACCCGAAGTGCGGCGACAGCAACTGGCCGTTGGCGCCGAGCTGGCCCAGACCGGCGCTGACGAACATGGGAATGTACGGGGCGCTGTTGTCATTGGGGCTGTGCACCTGGGCGTGATAGCCCAGAGAGCGGATGTAGTCGGCCAGGTCCAGCAGGAACGCGCCTTCCATCTCATAGGTGCCGAAGTGAGCGTACTCCGCGTCCATGCTGGGGATCGATTGCGTCTGCACGTAATCCTGTTCCAAGGCCAGGCAAATGGCGTGCGGGTATTTGATCCAGCGTTTCTTGCGGGTGTAGGTGAAGCGCTTGTCGTGCTTGGTGAACCCAACCTCGTTGAATCCCAGCTCGCGGGCTTTGCTGCGAATGGCCTCGGTGAGGTTCAATTCCGGGTCCGGCGTACCGGTCGGCTCGAGATCGCCGGACACCGCGGCGGCGTCGATGAGCGGCTCGCTGACTTCATCGTGATAGCGCCGATAGGCGGCCATCTCGTCGCTGTAGACCGTCCATACCCACTCGCGGTCGGCGGCTTTCTCGATGTTTTGTGTTTCCTGAGGATACACCCGGCTGTAGAAGCTGAGGTCTTCTTCCTTGAGAGGAATTCCCGGTACGGTGGCGAGTTCTTCGGCAACAGGAATCGTGACGTCCGCATCACCCTGTCGCCTTCCCGGTCGTGTTACCACGTGACTGACTGGCTTTGCCATTTTAACCCTCCCTACGCAATCCAAAGAACCATGGGCCGAAATGATTCCGTCACACTATGCCTCTGCCCCAGGTGAGTCAAGCAAAAACAACGCTTTGCTTAACGGCCACAGCGCTTTAGGCGGCCAATCTGAATTACGTTATACTGTCGCCGCTCCCGAACCTGGAGCCGCACACCCTCACGCAAATCCTTAACGGAAAGGACACACCATGGCAGGGGAAGTGGGTCAGACGGCGCCTGAGTTTACCCTTCCATCGACCGGCGGCGACATCACCCTGAGCCAGTACCGCGGGCAGAAGCACGTCATTCTCTCCTTCCACGTTTTCGACTTCACCGGCGGCTGAACCGAGCAGGCGGTTTCCTTCCGGCGCATTCACGAGCGGCTGGAGGAGCTGGATACCCAGGTGCTGGGGATTAGCTGTGATCACGTCGCCGCACATCGGGCCTGGGCCGCCACCATGGGCGGCCTGCCGTACCCGGAGATGTCGGATTGGCACCCGAAGGGGCAGGTGGCGCAGGCGTACGATCTGTGGAACGAGGAGCGGGGCACCTCGCGGCGCGGGGTGATTATCATCGACAAAGGCGGCGTCATCCGCTACCGGCAGACCTATTCGCCGGGTATCCTGCCCGACCCGCAGGAGATGCTGCGCGTCATCGGCGAATTGGCGTAGCGCGAACGCAGCGAGCGATAGAAGAACCAGCGTGGCAAGCAATTGGCAGGAAGAAACGATAACCGCGGCAGTCAGGGCGAGCCGCTTCTGGTGCTGCACGGGGCCGGCGGCAACCCGGACTGGATGCCGTACTGCGAGGCACTGGCGGCGCATTTTCGCGTGATCGTCCCGTCGCACCCCGGTTTCGGCGCCTCCGACCGGCCCGACTGGATGGAGTGGGTGCACGATCTGGTCTATTTCTACCGCTGGCTCATGGAGGCCCAGAGGCTCGGATGGAATCGAGAGATTCAGCAAACATGATTTTCTGTGCTAAATCCGAACGCAATCATAAGTTATGGGCTTAATAGTATGCCCTGCTGGATACCTCGCGCAACCGCTCCAGGCGTGTCAAACCCTTTGCCGTCCAAGTTCCGGCACCGATCGCATCTGCATGCGCGGGTACTTTAGGCACAACACGTCCATATCACCTGCCTCGGCCATGAAGCGCCGGAAGTTTTGCTCCTTGCGGTCGCCCAGTTTTTCCATGATGACCAGCCCAGCCAGCAGGGCGTCGTCGTTTTCAAGCACGCAGGTCACGGATTGATACCTCCTGCACACCTTTCACTTCAATCGCCATGCTTTGCAGGGTCGGCGTGTTTGGTAGAGCGAAGTACAAGCGTCCGTCAATCCCACCGTCGCCTGTGCGCCAAGTTGTCACGAAGCCGTCAATCTGTTCAACCGCCCACTTCTGAAAATGATAGGGGGCTCGCTGCCACAGGTCGCGGGCGCCTTCCAGCGTGTGCGGGATGCCTTCGATAGGTGAAGTCGGTCCCCTCAACGTAGGCTGGGCTATGATTGATGACCGCGTGCTTGACGTGCTTGCGGACGCCGTTGTAACTTGAGCAGGTCGGCAAATATGTCCGACAGAACTTCTTCCGGGACCTTGAAGTACTCGAAAATGGAAAACTTCGTTGTGGCCGTCCGATCCACCGCCGCCTGCACCCGTATGGCAATGTCGCCCACCGGGCCGAGACCGCCGAAAAAACTTGCCAGTTCCGCCTCGTAATTCTTAACGGCGTTGTTGATCTTCTGACCGAGACCAGCAAAAAACTTCTCCAGTTCAGTCTCGTCGTGTCCTTCCGGGGAATTGGCTGTGCTTGTAAAGTGCATGTCCGGTCTCCCCTGCACGTGCGGCATCAGGGCAAAAGGGTGAGTTTGTCCAGGAAACGCTGGACGTCGTTCAAGCCTGCTGCCACGTTCTGGGCATTGTCCCAATTTTCGTAAAAGTTGACGTGGAGGCTGCTCGCGACAGCAAACAGCCGCCGGAGCTCGTCGTCTCCGGTCTCATCCACCAGTCTGTTGATGGCTGTGTAGAGGGAAGCGTGACTTCTATGTTCCCAACCCCGCCGTTCGGCGACGTCCTTGACCATCTGCGCCGCGGCGCCCCAGCCCTTTTCCGATGCTTGCCGCGTGTCGCCCCGCTCCAACTCTTCCTGCCCTTGGGCCAGTAACTGCCGGCTCGCTGTCCGGTAAGTCTGAGTAACCATAGATTCCTCCTGCTTTGCGGCCACTTCCAGATGAGATCGCTGGAAGCGTCAAATTCTGTTTACGGGATTATGGCGTGTGATAGGGACAGGATTTCCCCGAGTTTAGCGTTGATTCCGCTTTCAATTGGGTTGAGGCCGTCACCGCCCTTGTTGCGGGGCCAAACTGAACCGAATTACGAGGGCCATTGTATCTCAACTATGCAATTAGTCCGGTTCATCATCGATCCCGCGAACCAAGTCAATCGCACGGCCCAGGGTATCCAGCCGTTCGGCCAGGGTGCTGCCGGCCGGATAGACGCGCAGCGTGGTGATGCCCGCGTTGCGCCAAGCGCGCATGCGCTCCCGCACCATGCCCTGGGTACCGATCATCGTGGTTTCCAGCACCATCTCGTCGGGGACGTACGCGACGGCTTCCTGGCGTTTGCCCGCCACCCAAAGCTGCTGCACTTCAGCGGTCACGTCGGCCCAGCCTTGGCGGCTGTAGGCGTCGTTATAGAAATTGGTACGGGCCGATCCCATGCCGCCCAAGGAAAAGGCCAAACCGCGTTTGCGCTCGGCAATCAGGGCGTCGACGTCGTCGCTGAAGGCCACGTCGCCGCCTTGCGACAGGTCCAGGTCGCTGAGGCGGCGCCCGGCGCGGGCGGCTCCGGCAGCCAGATGATCGGTGTAGGCCGCGGCGCCGCGCGGGATGAAGCTGGTGCCGATCCAGCCGTCGGCGAGTTCACCGGTCAGCTCGAGCATTTTCGGCGCCAGGGTCGCCAGGTAGATGGGAATGTCGGGATTCGGCGGCTGGCTGAGGCGCAGCGCCTTGCCCTCGCCGCCGGGCCGCGGCAGGGTGAAATGCCTGCCCTGGTAGGCGATGCGTTCCCCAGCGAACGCCAAGCGGATAATGTCGATGGTCTCGCGCATGCGGCCCAGCGGGTGGGCAAACGGCTGGCCGTGTAGCCCCTCGATGACCTGCGGGCCGCTGACCCCGAGGCCGAGGATGAAGCGGTTGTTGCACAAGCTGCTCAGGGTGAGGGCGGTCTGGGCGACCAGGGCGGGGGTGCGGATGCCGAGTTGCAGGATGCCGCTGGCCAACAGAATGCGATCGGTTTTCGCCGCCAGGTACGCCAGCGGACTGACGCCGTCAGTGCCCCAGGCTTCGGCGACGAAGCAGACCGCGGCGCCGAGGCGCTCGGCCTCCTGCACGTAGGTGACGGCGGCGTCCCACGAACCGCCCGCGGAGCCAAGCTGGATGGCTACGCGCATCGTCAAGACCCTTGCTCGGCGGCAGCCTTCAGACCTTCCAGGGTGGCTTGCATGTTGCGGCGATGCTCGGCGCAGCGGGCGGCGACGATGTCTTCTTCGCGGTCGGGCATTTCGGCAATACGCGCCGTCAGGCCGGAGGGTCCCGGCCCCAGGCGCACGTGCTGCCGCACCCGCGTGCCGCCGCCCTCGGACTGCAGATCGAATCTCCACGTCGCGGCGGCGTTGTCGGGATCGCTCACCGCCCAGGCGAGCGCCTGGCCCGGCACCGATTCGACGACCGTGGACTCGCTATCCCACTCCCGGTCGCCGCGCTTGTTGCGGCCCTTGAAACGCGCCCCGACGGCGGGCCCGGCAGCGCCGTCGAGCCAGTCGCCGCCCTGGTACTCGGGGCTCCACTCGCCCATGAGCGCGAGGTTGCCCACCAGTTCCCATACCCGCGCCGGGGTTGCCTCTACCGAAATTTCTACTTCAACGGTTGGTCCGTCCTGCATTCGCATGTTTGTTTTCCTTCCCACATAGTTTTTGATAGCCAAAACCACTGACAACTGGCCACTAAAACCTACCCACTGTTTTTTCACCTTACCCGCGACGCCATGACCACGCATCCAGCCGCGAAACAGCCATTGGCGCTCCAGGCCGCCAGCAGCGGCGGGAGTTGCCCGTTGAGGCCGAGAGCGATGGCCAGGGAGTGCAGAATCCAATAGCTGAAACCGGCGGCCAAGGTCAGGGCGACGGCACGAAGCATGCCGCCGCTGCGGTTGGAGAGCAAGGAGAGAGGCAGGCCGAAGCAGGTCATGAGGACGCCCGCCGCGGTGAAGGCGATCTTGCCGTGAAATGCTACTCGGGCCAGGCGGTCCGACACCCCTTGCTGCTGCAGGCGCCGGGCGTGTGCGAGGCTCTCCTGCAGGCTCATCTCGTCCGGTTCCTTGCGCACCGCGCTGATGTCCTCGGCGCGTTCCGTGAAGTCGACGCGCCGGACGCTGAACACCTCCGGGCTGGCGGCGAAATGGCCCTCCTCGTCGAAGGTGTGCCGTTGGCCGTCGTGCAGCGTCCAGCCGTCGGCATTCCAGCGCGCCTCGGCGGCATCGTAGCGCTGTCGAACGCGCCCGGCGTCGTCCACTTCGAAGATAGTGACGTTGAGCAGGCGTTGTTCCAGCGGCAGGCCGCGCTTGATGCTCCAAATACGCTGGGCGCTGCGATACCAGATGTGCCCACGCTGAAACAGGGCCTGGCTCAGGTCCATCTTGGTGTGGCGGACGCGGGTGCGCCAGATCAGGTTGGCGGTGTGGTTGGTGTGCGGCACCAGGTAGACTTGCGCCAACAGCATGGCCAGGCATACGATGCCGCTCGGCACGGCCAGCGGCCAAGCGAGGCTGAGGGGGGAGCGGCCCGCCGCGCGGATTGCCACGATTTCGTTGTTCTTGTTCAGGGTGCTGAAGGTGAGCGCCGAGGCCAGCAGACAGCCCACCGGCGCCATCTGGTAGAGGATGCCGGGTAGCTTGAACGCCAGGTAGCGCGTCGCGTCGTACCACAGAACCTGCCGTTCGATGAATTCGTCGATGCGGTCGAAAATTTCCACGACCAGGAACAGGGCCGTGCAGAGGCCCAGACTAGCGGCGAAATAGGTCACGAAGTAGCGGCAGACATAGCGGCTGAACAACGACATGGCTGTCCTACGCGCTGCGGCAAACGCAGTAGATGACCCTGACCTTGTCGGCGTAATCCGCATTGCCGGGCAGGTATGCCTGCGGCTTGGAGACGGAAACCGGCGTCCATAACCTTTTATCGGCCAACGTCTTCATCACGCCAGCGACGTCACGCTCGTTGAAGAGGTCTTCCCGCTGCGTAAACGCCACCAGGCCGCCGGACCGTACGACCCGGCAAAATTCCTGCAGGATAGCGGCCGTGTCCGGGACATAAGTCAGCACGCCCACGCACTGCACAGCGGCGAATGCGTCGGTCTCCAACGGCAGGGGTACCTGTTGCATGTTGACTTGGATCAGACGTTCGTAGACCCCGGCCTGCGCGGCCATGTCGAGCGACGCTTGGGAGATGTCAATGCCCGTCAGGCGCCGGAACCCGGCGGCGTGCAGCGCTTTCCCGGACAGTCCGGTGCCGCACCCGGCATCCAGAACGTGGCCATCCGGCGGTACTTCCTGCTTCAGCATGGTTGCCACGACCGTTGGGCTCTGGTAATTCCATTGTGCCAGGGTCTGGTTATAGTCTTCGGCCCAGGCATCGTAATACGCCGCGGTTTCCTGGCTGTCGGTGCTGAGCTTGGTAAGCCAGCTATGGTCATTGAGATTGGGAGGTGATGCGGTCATAGGATCTCCGTGCGTCGTAGCGTCTTGTTTTCTGTGCGTCGTGCTCTTGCCATATTACCCGGGGTCCAAAATCCGGTCAAACCCTTGTCATGGCTGGGATTCCAACCGAGCAATTGGGATTGCAACGGGTGTGCTGGCGGTCGGCTTGGCTCATGCGATATGCTTCCCTGTGCGTGAATCAGTGCAGGCCGCGCCAGTTGTGGAGCGCAGCGATTCTGAAACCTGCTTGAGAGCCAATCAAAATGACTCAGGCTGCCTTTGCTTTCCTTAGGCTCAGGACCTATAAAAAGGTATCATGGGGCCTGTGATGAGAGTCAACACGCTGACGCCACTAGGAGAGCGGTCATGTCCGAGCACCTCTTCTGGCTGGCCGACGACCCGTTTAACCGACTCAAACCCCTGTCACCCAACAAGGGGCGCGGCGTCCCACGCGTCGATGACCGAAAGGTCATCAGCGGTATCATCCACGTCATCCGCTATGGGCTGAAGTGGCGCGACGCGCCCGCCTGTTACGGACCCCACAAGACACTCTACAACCGCTTCGTGCGCTGGAGCAGGGCCGGGGTCTTCGACCGCATCTTCCAAGCCCTGGCTGCCGAAAGCACCGCCACCAAGACGGTCATGATCGATAGCACCCATCTCAAAGCGCATCGTACCGCAGCCAGCTTGCTGAAAAAGGGGGGCTTTCGCGCTGCATCGGACGCACCCGGGGCGGGCTGAACTCGAAGCTCCACGCCGTCTGCGACGGCGATGGCAAGCCCGTCGTGCTGCGGTTGACGGCGGGGCAGGTCAGCGACTACTGCGGGGCTGATACGGTACTTGACGCCCTATACCGAAAGCCGCTGTCCTGATAGCCGACAAGGGTTATGACAGCGACAGGTTGCGCGAGGCCCTTGCCGAACGTGGCATCAAGTCCTGCATTCCGGGCCGCGCCAAGCGCAAAGAGCCCATCATCTACGACACCGAGTTGTACAAGAGCCGTAATCTCATTGAGCGCCTGTTTGGCCGGCTGAAGGATTGGCGCCGCATCGGCCACTCGTTACGACCGCTGTGCGCATACGTTCTTCAGTGCCATCTGCATAGCTGCCACGGTTAGTTTCTGGTTATGAGTCCTGAGCCTAGGGCCTGTTGACATTCATACAGCCCCTCGGCTGTAATAGGGAGAATTCAACCCTAATCCATACCAGCCAAGTGGCGGTGGACCATGGTGCGAAGAGTCCTCAGCGACTCGCAAGGCATGCAGGATTCAAGACTCTGACTCCATCAGGAGGTTCCTCATGCCCGAACACGACTTCTGGCTATCCGACGCTCAGTTTGCCCGACTTCAACCCCTGCTGCCGAACAAGGTGCGTGGCGTCCCACGGGTCGATGACCGAAAGGGCATCAGCGGCATCATCCACGTCATCCGATACGGGCTGAGGTGGCGCGACGCGCCCGCCGGCTACGGTCTGCACAAGACCCTCTACAACCGCTTCGTGCGCTGGAGCAGGGCCGGGGTGTTCGACCGTATCTTCCAAGCCCTGGCTGCTGAAAGTACCGCCACCGGAACCCTCATGATCGACAGCACGCATCGGGGGGCGCACCGCAGCCAGCCTGCTCAAAAAGGGGCTCTTTCGCGCTGTATCGGACGCACCCGAGGGGGGGCTCAACTCGAAACTCCACGCCGTCTGCGACGGCGATGGCAAACCCATTACCCTGCTACTGACGGCAGGTCAGCGACTACCGGGGGGCTGGCACGGTGTTGTCGGCTCTGCCGGAAGCCTTTGTCCTGATTGCCGACAGGGGCTATGACAGCGACAGGTTGCGCGAGGCCCTTGCCGAACGTGGCGTCAAGTCCTGTATTCCAGGCCGCGCCAACCGTAAAGAGCCGATTGTCTACGACCACGGTCTTTAACAAGCGCCGCCACCTCATCGAGCGCCTGTTCGGCCGGCTCAAGGATTGGCGCCGCATCGCCACGCGATATGGTCGCTGTGCACACACCTTCTACAGCGCCATCTGTCTTGCCGCCACGGTTATCTTCTGATTATGAGTCCTGAGCCTAGGCCGAACATGGATGATCTGCAAAGCATGGCGATCGAGGTCAAGGGCGGCAAGAATGTCGGCATTGCCACGCTGCGTGCCTTACGCGGCGTGTTGGAGAATGACGCGGCGCTGATCGTCGGCCTGCTTATCCTGGAGCCGTTAGGCGTAGCGTAACAAAGGAACGCAACTTCCATCGCTTCCTGGCTGAAGCAGGGGATACCCAGTCCACGTTTGCGCGGCCCTATCCGCGCCTGCAACTACGGACGGTTGCAGACATCCTGAACGGCAAAGGATTCGACGTGCCGGGCATGGTTGCACGCGGCACCGGGCAGGGCGTACTATTAAGCCTGTAAATACTTATTGCGAAATAATGATAAGGAGAAACCATGGCCGCTCATAAAATTGCGGTGATCCCTGGCGACGGCATCGGCCAAGAGGTCATGCCGGAAGGACTCAAAGTGCTCCGTGCGATGCAGGACGTGACGCCGGGATTGGAACTTGCCTTCGAGACCTTTCCCTGGGGCTGCGACTATTACCGCGAACACGGCAGCATGATGCCTCACGACGCCCTCAAAACCCTCGAAGCCTTTGACGCAATTTACTTTGGCGCCGTCGGTGACCCCGCCCACATCCCGGACCATATTTCGCTGAGTACGCTCATTCTGCCCATTCGCAAGAACTTTCAGCAGTTCGCTTGCATTCGCCCCATCAAGCTGCTGCCCGGCGTGGCCGGTCCCTTGGCCGGCAAGACGCCCGCGGACATTGACTTTATCATGGTGCGCGAGAACACCGAGGGCGAGTACTCGGACGCCGGTGGCCGCCTGCATCCCGGTACGCCGCAGGAGGTCGCCATTCAAACGTCGATGTTCACCCGCATCGGCTGCGAGCGGGTCATGCGGTTTGCCTTTGAGCTGGCGCGCAAGCGCAACAAGGCGCGGCACGTCACGTCGGTCACCAAATCCAACGCGCAGCGGCATAGCATGGTGTTCTGGGACGACATCTTCAAGGAGGTCGCGGCTGATTACCCCGACATCGAAACCAGCAGCAATCTCGTCGACGCGGCGGCCATGAACTTCATCCGCCGCCCGGAAGCTTTCGACGTGGTGGTGGCCTCCAATCTCTTTGCCGATATTCTCACCGACCTCGGCGCCGTGATCATGGGCGGCATGGGCTACGCGCCGAGCGCCAACCTGAATCCCGACGGTAGCTATCCGTCGATGTTCGAATCGGTGCACGGCTCGGCGCCGGACATCGCCGGCAAGGGCATCGCCAATCCCCTGGCGACGATCTGGGCGGGGCAGTTAATGCTGGATTTTCTGGAGGAACGCGACGCCGCGGCGCGGCTCTTGGGCGCCCTTGAGACGCACGTGCAGGCAGGGAAGGTGCGAACCCCGGATCTGGGCGGCACGAACTGCACCAGCGCCGTCGGCGACAACCTCTGCGAGATATTGCTTCGTTAAATGCGGTTAAGCGTCCAGAGTAGGACTTGAGAGATGTGCAAGAAGCGCGCGGCATAAAGAACCGTGCGCTCGCACCGCTTGAGGGTGGGGACTATCAGGGGGCGTGCCTACCGCGTGAAGGCCGCGATATGGCCCCGTGTTCCAGGGGGCGTGCCGTGTAACCCGCGGTAGAGCCGCCGCCGGTCAATTGCACAATGTATTGCTTGCCGTTCAGGACGTAGGTGATCGGGCCGAACTTCGGTCTGACACCCAGGCTGAAGGTGTACAAATATCCCCCGTGCTGGCGTTCATGGCCTGGAACTGGCCGGTCTCGCTACCGTAGAACACCAGTTCCCCGGCGGTCGTCAACATGCCGCCGGCGTAACCGCTCTTGCCCTTAGAGGCGCCGAAGTGGCGCACGTTGCTGATAACCTTGCTCTCCTCGAACATACGCCATGCCCATTTTAATGGCGGGCAGATAGACGTAGCCGTTGAGCGGACCGTAGGCTGCACGATCGTCTTGCGGCCATTGAGGGTGATGATGAAAGGCGTCTGCGGCACGTCGAAGTCCCACGGGTCGCCGGGAACCGCTACGTAGCGCCAAGGCGCCCGCCCGGTGGCGGTATCGACTGCCACGATGCTTGCCGGTGAAGAAGGGAACGTTGTAGCCGCCGAAATCCTCCGGCAGCTCGTGTGCGTACTTCCAAACTTGGCGGCCCGCACCGGTGTCGACCGCGAAAACCGTGTTGTCTTGGGCAAAGTACAGCAGCCCATCGTAATAGATGGGGGTGACTGCGCGTCCGTCTTGCCGCCGGTGGAGTATATCCACGCCACTCTTGAAGTCGCCGGCGTTGGAAGCATTCACTTGATTCAGCGTGCTGTAGAGATGTCTCGCCCAGTTGCCGTTGACGTGGAGCCAGGAGGCGCCCGTCTTGGCGGCCAACATGTCATCCGTTACGCCTTGACCCTCGACCTGCTGCCATCTTCCAAAACCTGTGAGACAGATCAACAGGGCGAGGCTTCCCAATACCAGTCTGGTAACGAATACGACGCATGCCGTCCCTCCTTTGCAAAGGTCTTGTGACAGATACCACGAATCCCTTGACTGATCTTAACCCGGCGATCATCCGACACATTGAGCCCCGGATTGCCACTGCCTGTAAGGCTCAAGTCGAATTATTCGGATGATTAATGGGCCTCACTACAACACACCTTTTCAGATCAAGCCTTTTCTTGTCTGCCAAGGGCGTTTTTGGGCGCCTTAGGCAGGCGCACGACGGTTTGAATGACCCCGGTTGATGGTGTAGCCGTGCCCGGCTTGGCGACATCGGCATTACAATACCCCCAAGTCGACATTCCAGGTCTGACCCGGAATCCAGGGACATCGGATCGAGTTCGGGGCAGGCCCTTGGCCTCCGGAAAGCCTCCCGGACCCCGGCTTTCGCTGGGCGTGATGACCTGAAATCCGAGAGCCATTTTCATACTCTCGCAATGGCCTGCAAGGCCACGGTAATTCCGTCAATTGATTGACACGGCTGAAATCGGCGGCTCCGTGCCGCTCACGGTGAGGTATTCGCGTGGTCCGTGTGTTGCTCCTGTTGCCGACCCGCACCTACCGGGCGCACGACTTCATGGCGGCGGCCCGCCGCCTGGGGGTGGGGGTGGTGGTGGGCTCTGAGTGCCAGCAAGCCTTTGCGGCGTTGTTTCCTGGCGGCCACCTGCGGCTGGATTTTTTCAGGCCGCGGCAGGCGGTGCGGGTGATTGAGGCATTCGCCCGGTCATATCCGCTGGACGCCGTTGTGGCGGTTGACGACGACGGTACGCTGCTGGCTGCGGCTGCCGCCAAGGCGCTGGGATTGCCGCACAATCCGGTGGTGGCGGTGGCGACGACGCGCAACAAGCACCGCCTGCGTCGCAAGGTGGCGGCGGCCGGTCTGCTGTCACCGCACTTCGAGCGCCTGTCGGTCGAGGATGACCCCGTTCGGGCAGCGCCGCGCATGCCTTTTCCTTGTGTGCTGAAGCCGCTCCATCTAGCGGCCAGTCGCGGGGTCATGCGGGCCGACGATGCGAAACAATTCGTCGTTGCCTTTGAACGGCTTGTGGCGATCTTGCGCACGCCGGACGTTGTGCAGCGCGGCAGCCGATTGGCGCGTCACCTATTGGTGGAGGCGTTCATTCCAGGTACGGAGGTAGCGTTGGAGGGGCTCCTACTCGGTGGGGAATTGACCGTTCTGGCCGTGTTCGACAAGCCCGACCCGCTAGACGGCCCGTTCTTTGAAGAGACGTTGTACGTGACGCCGTCGCGGCTGCCAGCCGACGTGCAGGCGGACCTCGCTGCACAGACGGCCAAGGCGGTTGCGGCCATCGGGCTGCGGGAAGGTCCCGTGCACGCCGAGTGGCGCGTGAACGGACACGGAGCGTGGCTTCTCGAGATCGCGGCGCGGCCGATCGGCGGGTTGTGTTCCCGCGTCTTGCAATTTGGGGCGGGCCTGTCGCTGGAAGAATTGATTCTCATGCACGCCAGTGGTGTCGACGTGGCGGCCTGCAAACGCGAACGTGCCGCTGGCGGCGTGATGATGCTGCCCATTCCGCGGCGCGGCGTATTGCGCGCCGTTGATGGTCAGGAAGCAGCGAGATGTGTTCCGGGGATTGTGGGACTGTCGATCACCATTGCGTTTGGGCAGGAAATCGTGCCGCTGCCCGAGGGCGTGCAGTATTTGGGCTTCCTGTTTGCCCGGCGCGACACGCCGAAGGAGGTCGAGGCGGCGCTTCGCAGGGCGCATCAATGCCTGTCGTTCACCATCGAACCTTGAAACAGAGCGGATTGTATCGAGCTTGGAATGGGCTTGGGCGTTTTTTGGGAATCGTAATTTCTTAGTTCAGAAGCGGTTTCAATAACTTAGGCTCAGGACTCGTAACCAGAAGATAACCGTGGCGGCAACACAGATGGCACTGTAGAAGGTGCTAGCTCCTCCAAAATCCGCCCTATTATTTCAGAACGTGACTTATTCACCGTATCGAAAGCTGCAGAAATAAATATTGTCGCCACTATGCGAGCACCTCTCTTCCATCACCTTACTGTTGGAGCATTGCCGACTAGGCTCAGGACCTATAAAAGGGTATCATGGGGCCTGTGATGAGAGTCAACACGCTGACGCCACTAGGAGAGCGATCATGTCCGAGCACCTCTTCTGGCTGGCCGACGACCCGTTTAACCGACTCAAACCCCTGTCACCCAACAAGGGGCGCGGCGTCCCACGCGTCGATGACCGAAAGGTCAGCAGCGGTATCATCCACGTCATCCGCTATGGGCCGAGGTGGCGCGACGCGCCCGCCTGTTACGGACCCCACAAGACACTCTACAATCGCTTCGTGCGCTGGAGCAGGGCCGAGGTCTTCGACCGTATCTTCCAAGCCCTGGCTGCCGAAAGCACCGCCACCAAGACGGTCATGATCGATAGCACCCATCTCAAAGCGCATCGTACCGCAGCCAGCTTGCTGAAAAAGGGGGGCTTTCGCGCTGCATCGGACGCACCCGGGGCGGGCTGAACTCGAAGCTCCACACCGTCTGCGACGGCGATGGCAAGCCCGTCGTGCTTGAGGCCCTCCCGAAAGCCGCTGTCCTGATAGCCGACAAGGGTTATGACAGCGACAGGTTGCGCAAGGCCCTTGCCGAACGTGGCATCAAGTCCTGCATTCCGGGCCGCGCCAAGCGCAAAGAGCCCATCATCTACGACACCGAGTTGTACAAGAGCCGTAACCTCATCGAACGCCTGTTTGGCAGGCTGAAGGATTGGCGCCGCATCGCCACTCGTTACGACCGCTGTGCGCATACGTTCTTCAGTGCCATCTGCATAGCTGCCACGGTTAGTTTCTGGTTATGAGTCCTGAGCCTAGGCTTTGGTGGGCCGGGTTAGAAATGACCAGTATATGTCACGCGTCGAGACGGCAAATAGAAAGTCGTCATTGGCAGCACGGAGCCGACCTACAGTTCATGGTCACCACCCCCATGGTCATCATGGGTGGCGTGTGACGCCATGCGGTCGCTGATTTCCGACGGCGTCACCAGATTGTTGGCGACGAGAAGTTTTTCGAGGCTCAAGAGCCAGCGTTCGTAGTAAGTCGAGGTATTCCCTGCCCGTTCCACCCTGGCGATTTCCGTTGACAGGGCGGCGCTGAATTCCCGCCATTCATAGACCCCGCTTTCTTGCAAGGCGACAGCAAGGCCAAACGCCCTCGCCTCCCATGGCGTGGCGAAGACCAGTTCGCCGTTCTGGCGCGGCAGGGCCATCTCACCCTGCATGTCGGTTATCTGTTGGCGGGACGTGGCGTCCATCCGTCTGTAGGGCACCGGCTGTCTCCAGGTTGACAAGGTTAACCGCATACCAGCAAAAACGCGCCGTAATCCGCTATCCCAAGAAAAATCAGCATGATGACGTAGGTACAAGCTGTTCGATTCTTGTGAGCTGAAGGTATTTGGGAGAGCCGGTTGCGGGACGCAACAGTTCCTATCCCTTTGAGTATCTCTGATAAGGCAGTTGCCGCTCCAGATCGTTGATGATCTGGAACTTTGCCGTATTCAGCGTCCGGTAGGACTTGATGTTGAGAAACCAGATGAACGACAGGGCCGTCCCGAGCAGCTCGCTTATCAGAAACACGACAGGCCAGATACCGTTGACCGATGTGCCAAATCTTGCCAGCACCATCAGAAGCCCGGCGATAGCGGACACGCAGGTCACGTAAAACCTGTTTGATTGGTCCCCGCGCTGGCTCATCCTATCCGCCAGCTCGACGAAGAGCTTGTACTGCTCCAGAAGATGGCCCCGGTACTTTTCGCCGTATTCGTCGGGCTTCATATCGTGTAATTCCTACTGTAATTTCGACCGCAATGCGGTCAGGGCCTCAACGATTTCCGCTCTTCTGCGAACCGGTCGCCCAAGTTGTTGCCATTGCTCGAACTGTCGGAGGCGTGTCTCAATGCGCTCGCGCAAGTGCGTCAACGACACCGTCAGCCAGCAATCCCGCATTTCATCGAACAATACCCGCCAAAGCTGCCTCGCCTTGCCGTGGGTGGCTATGCGATGAGAGCAGCCCAGCCATTCCAACGGCAAGGAGAAAAAAGCTGGGATCGAGCGCGGCGCTATCATCCGTTTGGCGCCAGAGTGCTGAACACGCCGCCGCTGCTCGACCAGAAAATCCCAGTATTGCCGGCACGGTCAGCAGCCGCATAGGCGGATACTTCACGCCAAGAACTTCCAGGCCGCCAGCCGCGGCCATCTCTCGCCGGAAGTTCTGTGTCTTGCGGTCGCTCAACGGTTCAAGAACAATCAGACCAGCCATAAGCGCGGTGCCATTCTCCAAGACGCCACGCAGATCCCGCAGCGCAGCGGTCCCCACGTTCTTGCCGCCCTTCGCTTCAATCGCCATGCTTTGCAGGTCTTTGACCGTGTTCGGCAAGGCAAAGGACAAGCGCCCGTTTGATACCCCCGTCTCCAATGCGTTTCGTTGTGGCGAAGCCGTCAACAGGCTCGATGGCCCACTTCTGGAAGGGGTATGGAGCACGTGCCCACAGGTCCTTTGCGCCGTCGAGCATGCGTGGCACGCCTTCAACCAACCCCAGGCGCTCCTTTGAAGAACCGGCCAAGATGGAAATATCCCCTACGTCGCGCTGCGGCATTCCTTTGGTTGGTTTGTCAACCACCAGCTTCCTGGTTTTCGTTTGGGGAATACCGTAGGGGTGATGCGAACCGTACCAAGCGCGTTTCAGCAGAGACCAGAAGCCTTCAATCGTGTTGGTGTGAACCGAGCCGTCAACGCAGGCCGTGTTATGGTTCATAACCGCGTGCGGCATGAAGTTCTTGACAGCTGCCATAGCCCTTCCCATTCGTCCGCCATCAGCAACGAGCCGGCAGGCTCCACGGTGTCTTGATGAACTTCAACAGGGCTTTGTCGCTCGCGCTGGCGGCTGTCTTCGCCACCACGCGGCCGCTGCGTTCCACAGCGCCGACGATCAACCGCTCGTCAGTACCGCGCCCCTTGGGGGCGGGCTTGTCGGCTTCGATGATGCCTTTAACTACTGGATGCGGCAGCTCGAAGCTGGCGCTCTCAAAGGGGGGTGTGGTGCAACGGATACTTGTTATACGCGGAGGGGCGATCGGAGACCTGATTCTCACCCTGCCGGCGATCGGTGCCTTGCGGTCGGTGTTTCCAAACGCCCGTATTGACGTCATAGGGGACACTAGGTGGTTGAACCTTGCGCGCCACCCCATGTATGCCGATGCTGTCATCGACACCGAACGGTGGGACATCTACCGGCTGTTCAGCCACGAACCTCGAGTGCCGAAGCAACTGGCGGTTTACCTGTCCGCGTTTGATTTGATCCTGTCCTACCTCCCGACGTCCGACACAACCTTCACCAACAGCCTCAAGCGGTATTGTCCCGGCGAAGTCATGGGTTGGTCGCCGCATCCCAGCGGCGTGACACACGTGACCGACCACCTTATGGAACCCGTGCTGCGATATGCAATTCAGGGCCTGACCGCCGAGCCCCGCGTGTTTCCCCACACGGAGGACCGCCGAGCCGCCAACCAATTCTGGCGGTCGGCGGGCTTGCCGGAACGGGGCGTCTTGGCGGTGCATCCCGGCAGTGGTGGACGGCATAAGCTGTGGCCCTTGGAAGGCTGGCAACAAGTGTTGGCGTGGGCCGCCAAAGAAGGCGTTCCCGGCGTGTTGATATACGGACCGGCTGAGGAAGAGCGCGGCCTCGGACCGCTGTTGAACCACCTCAACCCTGCGTGGAAGGTGCTGCGAGGCGCACCTCTGCCCCAGTTGGCGGCAATCCTGGCGAAGTGCGAGGTATTCGCTGGCCACGATTCCGGCATTACGCACTTGGCGGCTGCCGTTGGCACCTGCACGCTCGCGTTGTTCGGACCCACCGACCCGCTGATGTGGGGGCCGCGCAGCCGGCGAACCTGCGTCACGCAGCCTGCGCCGCCGGGGCCGCTGGGACTGCACAATCTGCCAGCCGACATCGTCATTCGCACGTTGCAGGCCCTGTTGGACGGCACGTTTCAATTCAACCCCTCCGACCTGGGTCACACCCGACTGCAAGTCCCGGCTTAAATCACCCCTTCCTGCCGCAGTTTGTCGACCTCGGCCGCATCGTAGCCCATCACCTGTCCCAAGACCTCGGCGGTGTGTTCGCCCAGCAGCGGCGACGAAGTAATGTCCACCGCCGAGTCCGACAGCTTCAGCGGGCTGCCAACTGTCTTGAAGGAGCCGCGCTGCGGGTGTGGCACCTCGACGATCATGTCGCGGGCCCGCAGGTGATCGTCCTCAAACAGGTCGGCGCTGTCGAGCACCGGGCCGCAGGGCACGTTGATGGCGTTCAGATGCTCCATCACCTCGAACTTGGTGTATTTCAGCGTCCACGACTCCACCAGGGCGTACACCTCGTCGAGACGCTGCAGGCGCGCCGCCGGGGTGGCGAACCGCTCATCGTCAATCAGGTCCTCACGCCCCATAGTGCGCAACAGGGCGTCCCAGATCTGCGGCTGGAAGACCACGTAAATGTAGTCGTTCGGACCGCCGGGCTTGCAGCGCAGGGCAGTGCCCGGGTGCCCACCGCCGGAGGCGTTGCCGGAGCGTGGCACGGCGTTGTCGAAGTGCTCAATTGGGTACTCGGGCAACGGGCCGCGTTGCAGCCGCTGGTGGTCGCGCATCTTGACGCGAACCAGATTGAGCACGCTGTCCTGCATGGCCACCTCGACGCGCTGGCCGCGCCCACTGTGGGTGCGCTGGAACAGCGCCGCCAGGATGGCGGCCACCATGTGGATGCCGGAGCCGGAGTCGCCCACCTGCGAACCCGTGCACAGCGGCGGCCCGTCCGCCAGGCCGGTCGTGCTCATCGAGCCCCCCATGGCCTGGGCGATGGGTTCGTAAGCCTTGAAATCCTTCTTCGGGCCGTAGGAGCCGAAGCCCTTGATCGAGGCGTAGATAATGCGCGGATTGATGGCCTGGATCGTCTCCCACGGGAAGCCCAGGCGGGCGAGCACCCCCGGCCCGAAGTTCTCGACGACCACGTCGGAGGTCTTGAGCAACTCGGTGAAGATCGTTTTTCCCTGCTCGCTCTTGAGATTCAGGGTGATGCTGCGTTTGTTGCAGTTGAGCATGGTGAAGTAGAGGCTGTCGGCATTCGGCACGTCACGCAGTTGCCCGCGGGTGATGTCGCCGCGCCCGGGAGGTTCCAGCTTGATGACATCGGCGCCGAGAAATCCGAGAATCTGGGTGCAGGACGGACCCGACTGTACGTGGGTCATGTCCAGGATGCGCACCCCCTCCAAGGCCTTGTCTGCCATGTTCTGCTCCTTGCTTTTCAGATGCCTAAACGTTGAAACGGATAGTAAGGACGTCGCCGTCCTGAACCGGATACGTCTTGCCTTCGATGCGCAGCTTGCCGGCCTCGCGGCCCTTGGCCATGGAGCCGCTGGCCACCAGGTCGTCGTAATGGATGGCCTCGGCGCGGATGAAGCCGCGGGCCAAGTCGGAGTGGATGACGCCGGCGGCTTGCTGCGCCCAGGCGCCGTGCGGGATGGTCCAGGCGCGCACCTCTTTTTCGCCCACCGTGAAGAACGAGCACAGGCCGAGCAGCTCGTATGAGGCCCGGATGAATCGGTCGCGTCCCGATTCCTGCAGGCCGAGATCCTGTTGAAAGAGCTCGGCTTCCTTGGGGTCGAGTTGGGCCATTTCACTCTCGATCTGGCCGTACACGATGATGACCTGCACGTCGTCATCCGCCAGTTTGTCGCTGAATTCCTCGGCTAGCCCTGCAGCATTTGGGCGGCGATCCTCGTCGAGATTGAGCACCACCAGTTGCGCCTTGCTGCTCAGCAGGCCAAAACCGCGCAGAATTTTTTGCTCGTCCTCGCTAAACGGCAGACAGCGCAGCGGGAGTTCTGTTTCCAGGGCTTCCTGACAGCGACGCAGCAGTTGTTGTTCCCGTTGCAACTCCGTCTGTTTCATTTTACCCAGGTCCTTGGTGACGCGTTCCAGGCGCTTTTCCACTACCGCGAGGTCGGCCAGCAGCACCTCGCTGTTGAGATCGTCGAAATCGCGCAACGGGTTAGCGTCGTCGCCGAATACGCCCACCACGTGGGCCAGAGCGTCGGCGTCCCGCATCAGCGTCAGCAGGCTTGCGGCGAAATGCGTGCCCGTCTGGCCGGTCAGCACGGGGTCGACAAAGGACACCACGGCCGGCGTGACCTTGCGGGGGTTGTACAGGTCCGCCAGCGTTTGCAGGCGGGCGTCCGGGACCTCGACCACGCGGGTGTCGCCCTTGCCGCCGGCTCGCGAGGTTTGGGCCGGCGCGGCGGCGCTGGTCAGAGCGCGAAAAACGGTGGTCTTGCCACAAGAAGGGCGTCCGATGATGCCTATGTGCATGGGTAAAAACCAGTTGGTTAGTGGTTAGTGGAAAAGGCAGAGAGTAAACAGGGACTGGTTTTTGCCTTTGCTCTCCACTGGTCGCTAGCCACTAACCACTGCCTTATACAGCTTGTGCGTCGCGATGTAGGCGGCTACGGGGGCGGGCACGAGATCGTCGATGGGCAACCCCTGCTCACAGCGCTGGCGCACCTCGGTGGCGGAAATCGCGTCGGCCTGCGACGGCAGGGGGCAGCTGTGGATGCGGTCGCGGTACGGCGTCAGAAGCGGGTCGTCCGGCAGGCTGAAAGGCCCTTGACGCGAGCAAACGATGAATTGAAAGGAGTCGAACATACGTTTCAGAGCCTCTTCGGCGTCGTCGTAGTGCCAGGCAAGGATGCGTTCGGCAGCGTCGCGGCCGGTGAGAAAAAACACCTGCGGACGCTGCGGATAGACCGCCAACAGGCCCTCGTACATATCGACGAACAGGCCGTGCGTGCTGAGCCCCACGGCGGCATACGGGGCGTCCTCGACCGCCAATCGCATCATTTCCAGACGCTGCGCCAGGGAGGCGCCGAAAATCGTCTTGTGCGGCGGCACCTGCGGCAGCAGAAACAACACTTCGTCGATGCTGAACTGCGCCCTGGCGGCCTCGGCGACAGCCAAGTGCGCCAGGGTGATGGGATTATATGCGCCGCCCAGGACGCCCAGACGAGTCGGGGCCGGTGCCGTTGCCTTCTTGCTGAGAATGACGCGGGGCTGGCCCGGTGTCTGCGGATGCGGCGTCACGTGGAAGGCGTCCCGGAGCGTCCTAATCCGCGGCATGGGTGACGTTCCAGAAGTGCCCGACCGGCCCGCTGCCCTGCCCGATCGGGGCAGCGTTCTGCAAGGCGCCGGTGAGATAGGCTTTGGCTCGACGCACGGCATCCAGAAGGTCGGCGCCGCGCGCCAGCCAAGCGCAAATGGCGGCAGAGAAGGTGCAGCCGGTGCCGTGAGTATTCGACGTCTCAACCACGACACCCTCCAACAATTCCATGCGGTTGCCGTCGTAAAATACGTCCGTGGCTTTGGTCATGGCGTGTCCGCCCTTCACCACCACGGCGGCGGCGCCGTGCGCCACCAGATGCTCGGCGGCGGCGCGCATGTCGTCGAGCGTATGCACCTTGGCGCCGGTCAACACTTCCGCTTCCGCCAAGTTGGGGGTTACGACGGTGGCCAAGGGGATAACCTCGCTCTGCAAGCTGGCCTCGGCATCCGGCTGCAGCAGACGGTCGCCGCTGGTGGCCACCATGACGGGGTCCACCACCAGAAACGGCAGGTTGGCCGCCTGCACGGCGGCAGCGACGGCGCGGATAATGTCGGTTGAAAACAGCATGCCGGTCTTGGCGGCGCCGATGGGAATGTCGGCCGCCACGGTGCGAATCTGGGCCGCCACGATGTCGGCATCAATGGCCTGCATGGCGTCAACGCCGCACGTATTCTGCGCCGTAATGGCCGTAATGGCGCTGGCGCCGTACACACCAAGGGCCGCAAAGGTCTTCAAATCGGCCTGAATGCCGGCGCCGCCGCCGGAATCCGAGCCGGCGATGGTGAGGGCCGTGGATACCATGATGTTTCGACGCTCCCTTGATTCAGTCCATGTCGCAATTGGCGATGGATTCGATCTTCCGCGTGTAGACGTTGGCCTCGCTTGACGTGACCAGCAGACATTCACGGGCTCGTGTCATGGCGACATAGAGCAGGCGGGTTTCCTCGGCGATGTTTTCCGGTTCTGTTCTCAGTCTTCCCAGACCGATGAGAATCACGCGGGGAAACTCCAGTCCCTTACTGCTCTGCCGTGTCAGGATCACGACTTGATCGTCTTGTGGGTTGTACAGCTTCCTACTCTCGGGCGTGGCCAGCAACTGGAAGGGTATCTTTTGCTGTCCAAATTTTTGCGCCACTTTGTTGCCTATCCAGTGCTCGGGGTAAATGATCGCCACATCCCGCCACGGCACGCCGTCCTCGTGCCATTTCGCGGCGCAGTTGGCGGCGAAATGAGTTTCTTCTTCAAGCGAGGCCAGCTGCCTGAATATCGGCTTGGGACCGTTCACACCTGCGGCTTCAGGTTTGACCAACGGCACGTGGTCGTCGTCCGAGTTTTTTTCCTCGAAATAATCCTTGGCGAACTCGTAGGCGAAGGTCAGGATTTCGCGCGTGTTGCGATAATTGAGTTTGAGAATTTTCGTGCGGCCGCGCGCCTGCACGCCTACGCTCGACAGGGAGAAACGAAGTCCGCTTCGACGGTAGATGGATTGCGCGTCATCGTATAGCAGCAACAGCGAGTTCGTATTCTGGTCGATCATTTGGACCACGAGCCGTAACCAGTCTTCTTCGAAATCGTGACCCTCGTCGATCAACAACGCGCCGTATTGCTCACGGGGGATCTGCTCTTTTTCGACGCCGGCTATGACGCTATCCACCTGCCGCTCCCAATAGGGTTTGTCACCTTCGATGACGTCGACGTGATACGTTCTCAGTTGTTCTCCGCACCAGTCGTGAAAATGGTAGACGTGCACCTTGTCGGTGATGCCCCTGCTACTCATATAACTCCTGAGCTTCGCCGCCAGGGTGATGTTGAAACACAATACGAGTATTGGCTTGTTGAGCAATTCTGCCAGAACCTCGGACCGATATCCCAGGATCAGGGTTTTCCCGGAACCCGCCACACCGTGAATGACGCGATGCCCTGCGCCGAGACCGCGGGCAAGCTGTTCCTGCTCGATGTCCATCACCTTGACGATATCCGGGACGGAAACGGAATCGGGCGCGTCCTGCGGGAAAAGCTCCAGGTTGTCGATTCGGATTTCGGGGTACAGGTGCCAGCGGATGCGATCCACCTCGGGCAGGGTCAGCGTCCGGTCGAATTGATAATTGAACATACCCCAGAGGCGTTCCTGGAAGACTTCCGGGTCGGTGTCCTCCAGCATCTCATCCTGGTAGATCAGCAAATGACCCGGCAGTACTCGTTCAGCGGCGTCATCCGGCAAGACTGCCTGAATTTGTTTGCGAGTGATGTTCGTCAATACCACCCCATAGCCGTATGGGCAGATCAGATTCCCCTTGAACTTGCCGTCTTTTTCACGCAAATCCGGGTCGCACCGGAGCATATCGACGGTCTGATAGGCGCCCTGCCGCGCCTGTTCAATAGGATTGACCTTGGTTTGCAAGCCGCTAGCGGTCAGCAATTCAACTTTCTGATGATCGATACTCCCGATGGACCGTAACCGCCAGTCCTTGACTTCCAGGAACAGCAGCCCGCGCCGGGGATGCAAGATGATGAAATCCGGGTAACGCCGTTGCTTTCCCACAGGTACGTCGTAGAAACACCAATAGTCGTCTTCGAGCAGATGCTCCAGCCGATGCGCGAACCGCCTTTCACCGGTCGTTACTTTCGCGTGGCCCAGCCTGAGATTCGGGACAATGATCGCCATGATGATAAGCATGCAAAGGGCCGGGCCCCAGACACCCGCCCGCGGTTCTTATGCGTTCAGCCGATTCAACGCCCCGTCTGCTGCCCGCTGCTCATGGGTGACAAAGCACGCAGCCGTTCCACTTTTTCCACCAACGCATCAATCACGATGTCGATCTCCTCGGCCGTCGTGGAGCGCCCGAGGCCAAAGCGGATGGAGGCGTTAGCGAGGATGTCGTCAAGGCCGATGGCCCGTAGCACGTAGGACGGCTCGTTGGAGCCCGACGAGCACGCCGAGCCGGCGGACAGCGCCGCGACGTGCTGCATGCTGAGCAGCAGCGACTCGCCCTGCACGTAGGCGAAGCTGACGTTCAGATTGCCGGGCAGCCGCGGCTCGGGGTGGCCGTTGAGAACAACGTCGTCGATGCGCGCCGTCAGCCCGTCGTGCAGCCGCTGCCGCAGGCCGCGCAGGCGGATGGCCTCGGGTTCCCATTGCGCCTGGCACACCTCGCACGCCTTGCCGAAACCGACGATGCCGGGGACGTTGGCAGTGCCGGAGCGCAGCCCACGTTCCTGTCCGCCGCCGTCGATCATCGGGTGCAAGCGGATCCGCTCCGGGTGCGTTTTGCGGACGTACAGCGCCCCGATGCCCTTGGGTCCGTAGAGCTTATGGGCGGAAATCGACATCAGGTCGACCCGCAGGTCATCCACGTTGCAGGCGATTTTGCCGATGCCCTGCACCGCGTCGCTGTGAAACAGCACGCCGTGCTCTCTCGCCACGGCACCGATGTCGGCAAGGGGAGCAATGGTGCCGATCTCGGCGTTGACGTACATCACCGAAATCAGGATGGTGCGCGGCGTGATGGCTCGGCGCACGTCCTCCGGGTCGACCAAGCCGCCGCGGTCGACCGGCACGTAGGTCACGTCGAAGCCCTCGGCTTCGAGTGCCTGACAGGCGTCCAGAATGGCGCGGTGTTCGGTGGTAGTGGTGATGATGTGGTTGCCCCGGTCCCTGTACGCGCGCGCGATGCCTTTCAGGGCCAAGTTGTCCGACTCGGTGGCGCCGCTGGTGAAGACGATTTCCTCCGGTCTGGCGTTGAGCAGCGCGGCCACCTGCTCGCGCGCTTGGTGCACGGCTTCCTCGGCCTCCCAGCCATAGGCGTGGGTGCGGCTGGAGGCATTGCCGAACTTGTCGGTCAAGTAGGGCATCATGGCCTCGAGCACGGCGCTGTCGAGCGGCGTGGTGGCGTGGTGGTCGAGATAGATGGGACGGTGGCCGTCTGCCAGCCGCGGCGTCATGACGAGCCCTCCTCCATGTCGGGCGGCAGCGATTCGGCGACCAGTTCGGCGATGTCCTGCACCTGCAGCGTTTCCTCCACGCCCTTGGCCTTGACGCCGTCGGCGAACATCTGCATGCAGAACGGGCAGCCGGTGGCCACCACGTCGGCACCGGTCTCGATGGCCTGCTCGGTGCGGATGTGATTCACCCGCTGGCCGATGTTGACTTCCATGAAAGCGTGCCCGCCGCCGGCGCCGCAGCACAGCCCACGCCGCTGATTCCACTGCATTTCCTGCATTTGCGCGCCGGGGATGGCGTTCAGCACTTGACGCGGTGAGGCAAACACGCCGTTGTGCCGCCCGAGATAACAAGCGTCGTGGTAGGTCACTTTGTCGCGGCTGGCCTGGGTGGGGGTGATGCGGCCGGCGGCGAGCAACTGGTCGATAAGCTGGCTGTGATGAATGACCTCGAAGTGGCCGCCGAACTGCGGGTACTCGTTTTTCAGGGTGTTGAAGCAGTGCGGGCAATGGGTGACGATCTTGCGCACGTTGTGGGCTTGCAGGGTGGCGATGTTTTGCTGAGCGAGCAGCTGGAAGAGGTATTCGTTGCCCAGGCGGCGCGCCGGATCTCCCGTGCAGGTTTCGTCCTGCCCAAGGATGGCGAAGCTGACCCCGGCGCGTTTGAGGATGGTGGCCAGCGCCCGGGTGACCTGCATGTTGCGTTCGACGAGGGCGCCGGTGCAACCGACCCAGAAGAGGTATTCGGCGTCGGGATGATCGGCGATGAACGGGATGTCGAGGCCCTCGGTCCAACTGGTGCGGGTTTCCTGGGTGCCACGCCACGGATGCCCGCGCTGCTCCAGGCTGCGCAGCGCCGCCTCGGCGGTCTCCGGCATGCGGCCCTGTTCGAGCACCAGGTTGCGGCGCATGTCGACAATGGTGTCCACGTGCTCGATACCCACCGGGCAGTTTTCCTCGCAGGCGCGGCAGGTGGTACAGGACCACAGCACGTCCTCCGAGACGACGTCGCCGATCATCGACACGCCGTTGGGTTGGTCGCCACGCAGCACCGCGGCGGCCGTGGCGTTCATGTGCCGCTGCAGGTCCAGGATGACGAATTTCGGCGACAGCGGCTTGCCGCTCAGCCACGCCGGGCAATTGTCCTGGCAGCGTCCGCAACGGGTGCAGGCGTCCAGATCCATCAGTTGTTTCCAGGTGAAATCGGCCAGGCTGGCGGCGCCGAAACGCACGCTCGCCATGGCTTCTTCGTCGCCTTCGAGCGCCTTGTCCAGATTGGCGATCGGCGCCAGTTCGCCGTTGGCGCGGAATTTGTGCAGAAACAAGTTGGCTGGGGAGAAGATGAGGTGGCTGAGCTTGGAGAAGCCGATGTAGGTCAGGAACCCGAAAGTGATGACCATGTGGGTCCACCACCACACGCGATGCCAGAAGAGGAACTGGCTTTCGCCGACACCCAGGACGGCGAACACCAAGGCGATCAGCGCGCCAACCGGCGACCAGACGGCCCAGCCGGGGTGCTGTTGTAATTCGGTGCCGCCGATGCGGGCGCCCTCGACCACAAAGCCGCTGAGTAGCACGGCGATGAACCACACGAGCACGATGAGGTCTTCGCGGCGGTTGTCCAGGCCGCTAGGCCGGATGACGTAGCGGCGCCAAGTGAGGCCGGCCACACCGACCAGGCACAGCAGGCCGAACAGGTCCAGAGTGAGGGAGAAAACCAGGTAGAAGGGACCGCGCAGGAATTCGATGCCGAGATCTTCGTGTACCGCCACCATGAGGGTGCCGATGAACAGCACCACGAAGCCGACGTACATGCAGAAATGTAGTACCCCTGGCCATTCACGCACCGTCTTTTGCTGCCCGAGGCCATAGACCAGCATGGCCTTGCAGCGCCGCCATACGTCGGTCAGGCGGTCCTCCGGGCGGCCCTGCATCCACAAGCAATAGCGCCGATAAAGCGCCCAGCCGAGAATGCCGAAGGACACCGCCATGAAGGCGTAAACCCATTCGCCGCCTACGATGTTGCCGTAAATTTCGCGTGTCGGCACCATGCGGTTCCTCTCTCCCTCGCCCGAACCTGCAGATTACTTAGAGTCTGTTCCTAAAGTCGGTCACATCTTCCTGCCGGTTCGAGCAGGCGCATCTGTTTAAGCTCTTCCTTCGGAGCATCTTCAACTACCGCTTCATAATTTGTGACCAATGCCTCAATCATCGGGTTGCGGTTGTCCTCCTTCGCGCCTACATAGTAGAAATGCTTGCGAGTCAAGATGTGGTAATTCGACCACAATGAATCGATAAACGTATTATGCCGGAAATCATTGTGATGCCACGTAGACAAAATGAAATTACACGGGGCTTCCGAAAGTACGACTTCTAACGCCAATTCATGCTCTTTATCCCATCCGTTGAAGTAATCAACGTGTCGGTCGATGTAGGGCGGATCGCAGTATATAAAATCATGCTCCGTTGCCAAGTCAATGGTTTCAGAGAATGGTTGAACATGGAACTCGTAATCTCCCACACTCATCGCATCTGATACTGCTTGAACCTGATTCGCGACCTTGGTGATGAGAGCTTGGGCAAATCTGCCAGGCTTCCGGCAGAATGGGACGTTGAAACCACCTTTGCGGTTGAATCGAATCATTCCATTAAAGCACGCTCTGTTAAGGAATAGAAAATCAATGGAGTTGTGATGTTTGTTGAATCGCTCACGAATTTTGTAATAGTGCTCTCCCTTTGATCTCAAGAGTTCGTTGCCCTCTTTTTCCAAATACCGACGAACAGAAGTGGATGTGATCCGACCTTCGCTGACCGCCCTGTAAAAAGCAATCAGGTGGGGGTTTGTGTCTGCAAGAATCGCACGTTTCGGGCGGATATTGAAGGCCACGACGCCAGACCCCATAAAAGGCTCAATCCACGCCCCGTCGAGATAGGAAGGGATGACGGCCCGAATCCAAGGCACAAGCTTCGTCTTGATGCCTTGGCACTTGATCGGAGGGACGATGGTTCGATAAATGCTCATTCCAGGTTGTTCCGTTTCACTATGAGGGAGGTGTCGCCTCCACGATACCTTACAAAATCCTCAAGGGAAGTGATCTTCTTCGTTTCTCCCGAAGCCGCCTTGGCTGTGATCTTGCCGAAATTCATCCCAGTAGTCATCAAACCAAGCCTCGCCTAGATTGGCAAACATGCCGTTTCCGGCGAGGATGTCATCAATTCTCTGGATGCTTCCAATGTTCGCCGTGTTCCCTGAACCTCCTTTGTCTCCGGCGATCCGCCACTTCTCGGCGACGAAGAACTGAATGTTCGAGATCACGGAGGTGATTGAGTGAAGTTCATTGAGCTGGCATGGCCGCGTCTCATCAATCGTCGCGCCATCGGCGCGATCGTAGATGATCCCAAGACAGAAGTGCCCAGAATACTCGCTATAGGGAAACTGAATGTTCTTTGTGCTCGTCCGATTCTCGAAATATTTTCCGTGTGAACCGAGGGTGAATCCGTTGCACAACCAAGGTTTGTCGGAGTTGCGATACGTCGTCTTGAAATCTACCGCAAACTTCACTGATTCGTCATGCTTGGAGACAAACGAAATGTCGGGATAATAGTTCTGATGCTCCGCGAGGACGACCGCAAGATCATGCCCCTCCGCAAATGTCAGAATCTTGGGGAAAAGGTGAATCTCCAGAATCTTCGAAACGATCTTCGTATCCGAGGAAATTGTGTAGACATTCTTGAAGGTGTCGATAAAGCCCTTGACCGTCCACTGGCCATCATCGGTGCTCACATGATGGGAAAGGGTCTCTGTAAGCTCGTTCAGTGCGATTTCGAATTCGGATTTTGATGGCATTTGCTACTTCTGTTTTTGATCACCTTTGGATAACGAGCCAAGTACCCGGCCGCCGGACCGCGAAGCGCGAAGGGGACTGAAAAGCTACGCTTTTCAATCGTTCGTTTACATCGTATTGTCGGCTGATGCCGACTTCGAGTAGGTGCTCCTTGACAGTACTATCGTGCGGCTTCACCAACACGGCGCCGGGGCAACAGGGGGAGCCAAAGCCAAGCCATCGGTCGCTCGCGAGGTGGTCCGAACACGAAGCTCAGCGTGAAGGTCGACGCGCTTGGCAATCTGGTGGATTTTGTGCTGTTGCCGGGTCAGCGCCATGATTTGATCGGCTGGCACTTGCTTAATGTCAACAGGCCATTAGGAAATGCCGTTTTTTATGCCCGTTCGGCGAGCTTGTGGGGGCGCAGAATGATCTCGTCGTACTCCGACGGGTCGACCGACGCCTCGACGATCACGGGCCCGGAAGCGGCAAGCCCTTGGGCAATCGCCTCGTGCACCTCGGCTACCGTGGTTGCCGGCAGCACGGGAACGCCGAAATAATGCGACGGCGACGGATAGGCGGCAGGAAAAAGCGGCGTGCCGTAGCAGGGATAGCCTTGGCGCTCCTGCTTGACGGTGATGAGCTGCAGGTGCCGGTCCACCAGCACGACAACCACCACCGCTAACCCCAGACGCATGGCGGTGGCCATCTCACCCACCATCATCAGAAATCCCCCATCCCCGGTAATGCACACCACCTTTTGCTGCGGCTGGCAGAGCTTGGCCGCCAGGGCCGCCGGGATGCCAAAACCCATGGACGACCAGCCATTCGTCATGATCAACTGGCCCGGTCTTGAGGCGTGCCACAACTGGCCGATCAAATGGGTGTGCGCTCCGACGTCACAGGCCAGCCAGCCGTCTTCGGGCAACAGTTCCTGAACAGCGGACACAACCTGCGACGGTGCCAAGGAAGAACGCGGCACCGTCAGGGTGTCGAACATGCGGTGACGCCGGTCCTCCAACGCCGACAGATCCCAGGCATTGGGCAGGGGCGGCAGTTGCGCCAGAAAATGAAGCGCCGCCCCGATGTCGCCGACGACCTCGGCCGCTAGGTGACACGATGCGTCCACGTCGGCAGGAACCGTGTCGACGTGGACGAGCGGCACAGCGGTCAGCCAATCCTCGTAGTTGAACTCGATGGGGTCGTACCCTACAGCCAGCACCAAGTCCGCATCTTGAATGGTTTCAGCAACGACGTCGCTCAGGGCATGAAACAGCACGCCGGCGTATGAGGGATGCTGCTCGCTGATAAACCCCTTGGCCATAGGGGAGAACACAACGGGCAGGCGCTGACGCTCGACGAACTGCACCAGCGCGTCGCGCCCCGTCGCCCGCAGGCAGGAGAGCCCGATCACCAGCAGTGGGCGTTTCGCCCGCCGCAGCAAATCCGCCACGTGCTCCAGTTGCACCGCGTCAGGGGCTGCCAATGCCGCGCCATGCTGAACGGAGGCGTTGCCCATTTCCGGTGCCGCGGCCTGTTTGCCGATATCCGCCGGCAGGCCGATGTGCACAGGACCGGGCACCTCGGACGTCGCCACCTGCACGGCACGTCGCAGCGTCTGGCGTACGGTCGTGGGCGACAAGCGCGTCGTCCATTTGGTCAAGGGTGCGAACAGGGCTTGGTGATCGATGTGCATCTGAAGTGTCCGGTGCCGCATGCTTTCCGGCGCTTCGGTGGTGAACGCCAACACCGGCGAGCGGTCCAGATAAGCAGCGCCGACGCCCGTGCACAGGTTCGTGGCGCCCGGCCCGAAGGTGCCGTAACAGGCGCCGGGCTGACCGGTGATGCGGCTACACACGTCGGCCATGAACCCGGCGGCGGCCTCCGTGCTGGTCAGCACATACTCCACCGGCCCGGTCCGCATGGCGTCCATAAACGGCGCCCAAGGGCCGCTCGGCACCCCAAAGACGTGCCGCACTCCGGCCTCGGCCAACACATCGATCATCGCGTTTGCAACGTTGCTCAAGGGGACATCCTTTTTTCAATAGAGCGGTGGAGCGAACTGATCAGAACCGCTGACGCCGCTGGTCGTCGATGCCGAGCACGCGGAGGGGCGGGGCGTCGGTACTCACCTGCAACGCGTCGCCCAGCCCGCAAGGCACGTGCCGGTGCGAACCATCGATGTAGAGCCGCCCTTGGCGCGTCTTAGAAGTCAGTTCCACCTGCTCGTCCGGCGCCACCGCGCCCTTGACCAAGCGATAGGGCGGGCCATCGGCAATGTACGGCTCGCGAACCAGATACTGCAGGCGGCGCGAACGCAGCGGCAGGCGGCACCCGCCCGCCGACCGAATGGCCGCGGTGGACCCCGCAGCAGTGGCGAACCACACGCCGGAACTCTTTTGCGTTTCATGCACGGCGCCCAGCCGCAAAGTATAGGACGTCATGGCGGCGGGATTGGCGTGACAGAACAACAGATCATTCAGAGCGTAGAAGCCGAGCAGGGTATCGTTAAGGGTCACCTGCATACGCGCCAGTCGTACTTCGTGCAGTTCACCCAACAAGACGGCTTCCAGACGCTTCCGGACCGTATCCTGATCGGCGGCGCAAAATAAGGCGATGCTGCGCTGCGGGTCGGAATTGATCCCCAACACCGGCGTCGTCACGCTGTGGCGCGCCACCTCCAGGAAGGTCCCGTCGCCGCCGACGCTGCATAACAGGTCGTAGCCCTCCGTGCTGCGCAACTCCCCGCGGTAGATACAGTCGTAGGTCATCCCCACGGCGTCGAAAGCCCGATGCACGGCTGCGAGCGCGCGCTGGTTCGCATCATGACTCAACATCATGGACCGAACGAACGGATGCGCCTGCTCTCGCAGAGTCCGGATGCCCGTCCGCGATGCATAGAGTTCGTAATGACTCCTCTTGTAAACAACTAGCGCACGCACACGGTTCTCCCAACCCCCCATCGTCATTACTGTGAAAACAGTGGTTAGTAAAAACCAGTGTTAGAGGGTGTTTGTGAATAGCGCCGCCTCCCTGGGAACGCGGGCTTCCAGCCCGCAAAGCGGAACCTGCGGGCAAGATGCCCGCGCTCCGAGGGGCTCCTCAATAAACGACAGACTGTAACTGGGCGCTCTGGCGCGCCTCCCGGCCCGTTTTCGCCATATCATGCCAACTGCCGTCGATCTTCACCCGCACGACGTCGGCCGTGAAGTCGTTGTTCTCGCCCTCAAAGAAAAACGAGCCCACCCCGTAAATGTCCACCGGCACCCGCAGCGTCTCGAACTGCTGGATGCGCTGCGGGGTAAAGCCGCCCGTGGCTACGATCTTGATGTTGCGGAAATAACGCCGGGCGTGCTCCAACCAGCGGTATGGCAGGTCGATGTGGTCGGCCAGGGTGTCCAGAGCCTCGCGGATGTTGCGCACCAGGCGAGGATTCACGCCGCAGTCCAGCGTGGGGTCTCCCAGCGGGGCCACGCTAACGTCAATCATGTCGCCCGAGGTGTCGGGCCGAACGCCGAACAGGACGTAGCGCTCGGCGTCCTCGGACCGCCCGGCCTCCACGTGCTCCCGGTAGCGCCGGAACATCGCGACCGCGGTTTGGACGCTGGCGCCCACGCAGTCGTTGTTGACGTCAACCAGGGCCACGCGCTTGATCTCCGCGGGAAGCATCGACGCAAACTGTAGCGTAGCCTCCACGGTGTCGCGGAGAAAGCAGAGCAGGTAGGCATGAGCCATGGTGCCGCTGCCTTTACCGCCCCACCAATCGCCTTGCGCCTCGGTGGAGGTGTACGCATCGAGGGTGTCATGCCGCTCGAGATTCCAGACATCGACGGCGATTCGGTAGGCGTAGCCATCCCCGGCTTGGGCTTCGTAGATGTCGAAGCGGGCGGGGAAAAACAACAGCGGCTTGCCGCCGGACGCCTGCAGGGTCTGGTAAACGTTGGTTGCAATGCGGGTGCGTCTTGACAGGGCGCCGAGGGTGGGCGTTTCCAAAATGGCGAAGTCGCGGTAACGGCCCCGAACCCGTATGACGGGCTCCCAAGGCGCTACCTTGGCGCCGTCGTGTACGGCGTCGATTTCCAGGTTGTCAGCGGTGTTGATGAAGCGGCCTTGCTCGTCATGGAATCCGGTGCAGAGCTTGAACATGGCCAGCGCCTCATCCACACCGGCGACAAGGGAAAACGGCGCCCGGCGGGTGAAGTACTGCATGTCGACTTTGATATTGCCGACGTCGACTTGTGACACGTCAACGCCCTGCGCAGCGAGCGTAGAACAAACGCCTCGAAATCGGTAGCCTTGTTCGGCCAGTGAACCGAGAATGAAGGTGCTGTTGTTGAAGTAGTGATCGCTGTACCAGCCATGCTGTAGGCGCACGGCGTCGAGCTTGAAAATGTCCACCGGCAACCGCTTCTGATCGACAACGGACACGCCCCTGCCCTCCTCGGATACCCGCAGCCAAACGAGGCGTTGAGCATGACACGCTTGCCAAGCCTTGTAAAGCTGCGGCGCGGTGGCAGGGCATGCACTGATTGGACAACATGACGCAGCGATGCACAATCACACATGGTGGGACAGAGTAACGCGCGGTTAAACGCTTCCACATCGCCTGAAGACATGAATCTGCCCGGTTTGCAGATCCACCCTCTGAGGGGAAACTACCAGGGTTTCCGGTCGGTGATGGTACAGGCAAATTGGCGAGTCATTTTTCGCGGTAAGATCATGCTGATGCACGATCCACCCTACCTCGGTCAAGTCATCAAGCGGCAGTGTCTGGTCCCCTTGCGGTTGACGGTGACCGCGGCCGCAAAAGGACTTGGCGTATCGCGCAATACACTGCCCATGCTGCTCAATGGCCGCCTCGGGATAACGCCGGAGGATGGCGATTCGCCTGTCACAGGGCTTCGGCGGCAGCCCGGAGAGCTGGTTGCAGCAGCAGATGCAGTACGACCTGTGGCGGGCGCAGCAACGCCAGGACAAGAGCAAGGTGAGGAAATTCGACACAGCGTAGCTACGCTGTGTCGATGAACTGTTTAGAGCACCGCGGGCCTCGGCTGGACTTGTTCCAAGTGATCAAGGCAAGTTTGCGGGGTCTCGAACTGGCTTCACCAGCATCAGGTAACACACCGCCGCAATGCCTGCCGAGCCGAACGTCATGCACATCACCATGATCTGGTAGCGCACCGCGATCAGCGGCGACACGCCCGACAGGATCTGGCCGGTCATCATGCCCGGCAAGGCCACTAGGCCGACGGCGAACAGGGAGTTAATCAGCGGGATGAGCGCCGTCTGCAGGGCGGTGCGGCGCGCCTGCTCGTACGGCGCTTGATTGGCCTTTTCCGCCTCGAAGCGTTCCGCCGCCAAGCTCACAGTGTTCATGGCGTTGGAGAAAATCATGCCGCCCAGGGGCACCATGTAGCGCGGCTCGAACCAGGGATCGAGGGCCAGCACGCCTTGGCTGACCAGAGCCAGCGTCACCCCCCCACCGAGTGCCATCGAGCCCAGCGCCTTGAGATAGCGCTGCCGCCGGTTGCCCGGCAGGGGGCGCAGGGCGATCCAACTCGCGGCAATCAGCATGACGGCCAGCACCAGGATGACGAGCCCGGCGTGCCGGGTCTCGAAGATGTACGTCAGGACGTAGCCGACCAGCAGCAACTGCACCAGCATGCGCACCATGGCGTACAAGGTGGTGCCGACGCCTAGCGACCAGCGATATAGCAGTACCACCACGACTGCCACCGGCAGCAAGACGAGCGCTAGTTGGGCGATTGAAATCAGTTGCACGGAGTTGTTCATAAATGCTCAGCAGCAGCCGTTGAAGGTGGCGCCCGCCAGCGGCGCCCGGTCCGGTTCCCAGCCCCAGGGCCGCGGCCCCCAGTCCGGCTCAAAGACCTGCCCCCGCTTGACCGTCAGCACCGGCACGAAGGCCCGTTGCACCGGCAGGCTGGTGCCCAGCACGTCGTACACCACCCACTCGCCCTCGCAGATATCCAGCACGGAAATATCGGCTTGGCGCCCCACGCCCAAGCTGCCCAGACGGTGCTCGGCGCCGATGGCCTTGGCCGGGTTTTCGGTGCACATGGTCACCACCTGCTCCAGGGTGAAGCCGAGGGCGAGGAAGCGACTCATCATCTCCGTCATGCTGTGCACGGTGATGCGGCGCCCCGGCACCGTGAGGTCGGTGCTGATGCAGTGCGGCAGCAGGCCCTGGTCGATAATGCGGCGGCCCACGTCGAAGCTGAAGTTCATGCGCCCGTGGGCGGTGTCGAGCCAGACGCCGCGATTGGCCGCCTCGCGTGCCTCGGGCACCAGCTTGCCGTTGGCGTCGAGCACGCCGCCGGGGTTGGCGGTGAAGTAATGGGTGAGGATGTCGCCGTCGTCCAGCAGGGGCAGCAGCTCGCGGATGACGTTGGGGTCGTAGCGCTTCTCAGTGTCGCCGATATGGACCATCAGCCGGGTGCCGCTTTCGCGCGCCGCGCGGCGTGCCAAGCGGGGCATCTCCATGCCGAAGAGCTCCAGCGCCGGCGATACCATGCGGGCCTTGATACCGTGGATCAGCCCGCGGTTTTGGTCCACCGTCTCCAGTGTGCTTTCGAGGTCAATGCTGCTTTCCGCCACAATGTCGGGCATGGTGGCCAAGCCGGTCTGGCAGATGTGCAGGAAGGGAATGATCTCGGTATGGCACTGCGGCATGATGTAGCGGGGAAAGGCGCTGAAGGTAGCGCATCCCGAGCTGCCGGCATCGACCACCGTGGTGACGCCCGAATGCACCCCGCCGAGATCGGGATGCACGCCGTTGCTGATGACGCCGTCGAATACGTGGGCGTGCAGGTCGATGAGTCCCGGCGTGACCGTGCGGCCGGTTACGTCGATCACCCGCGCCGCTTCGTCGCCCGCGATGAGGGGTGCAATGTGGGCAATCTTGCCGTCCTGAACGGCGATGTCGTGCCGCCCGCTCAACCCGACGGACGGGTCGACAACCGTGCCTCCTGTCAGCAACAGATCGTACATGTCGTGCCTCCTTGTTTCGGCGCCGGGCGCCGGGATTCGTAAGGTGGCGTATTATGATGGGATTCACGGCAAAGGGGCAAGGTTGTTGTCTGGTGGCGGGCGCTGCGGCGCCGCAGGGGAGAGACTTAATGGAACTCGGGGACATCACGGACGTGGGCGTGGTGGGAGCCGGCACGATGGGCGCGGGAATGGTCCAGATATTCGCGCAGGCCGGATACGCAGTGCGGTGGTACAACCGCTCGGCGGCGGGGCTGCAGCGCGGCTTGTCCCGCATCCGGAACAACCAGAGCCTGCTGATCCGTCACGGGGTGCTGACGCCAAGCCAAGCGGAAGCGGCGCTGGCCCTGCTGCATCCGACCGAGACGTTGTCTGACTTGGCCGGTGTGCAACTGGTGTCGGAGTCCATTGTCGAGAATCTGGTGGCCAAGCAGGCGTTGTTCCAGACGCTCGACGGGCTGTGCGGCAGCGCGACGATTTTCACCACCAACACATCGGGTCTGTCCATCTCGCGCATCGCCGAAGCGGTGTCGCAGCCGGAACGTTTCGCGGGGTTGCACTGCGCTAACCCGGCCCATATCATTCCGGTCGCAGAAATCATTAAAGGAGAAGATACGTCGGATGCCACCTGCGAGATGCTGACGGCACTGTCGCGGCGCCTGGGCAAGCGCCCGGTGCTCGTGCAGCGCGAGGTGCCGGGGTTCATATCCAACCGGCTGCAATTTGCGCTCCTGCGCGAAGCGCTGCACCTCATCGAATCGGGAGTGGCGTCGGCTGCCGACGTGGACGCGGCGATCAAGCACGGCATCGGCCTGCGCTGGGCGCTCTTCGGACCGCTCGAGATCGCCGACCTCGGCGGCTTGGACGTATTCGACGCTATCGCCGGCTATCTGTTCCAGGACCTGAATAACGCTGCCGAGGTGCCATCGACTCTGCATCGGCGGGTCGCCGAAGGGCGGCTCGGGGTCAAGAGCGGCAGCGGCTTCTATGCGTACACGCCGGAACAAGGGCAGGCGCTCGCCGAGTGGCGCGATGAGGTGCTGCTGTCGCTGTTGCGTGTGAAGCAGCAAACGGGAGACGGTTCCCATGATCGGCATTCGACCTGAGACCACCAGCGATATCGCCGCCATCCGCCAGGTGCACGCCGAGGCGTTTGGGCGGTCGGGTGAGGCCGACCTGGTCGATGCCCTGCGGGCCGCCGGTGCGCTGCGCGTTGCGTTGGTGGCCGTCGAGGGCGGCAGGGTCGTTGGGCATATCGCTTTCAGCCCGGTGGTCATTCAGGACGATACAAGCACCCACAACGCCCTGGGATTGGCGCCGCTGGCGGTGTTGCCAGGGTGCCAGCGCCGCGGCATCGGCTCGCGGCTTGCGCGGGCGGGGTTGGCGGCCTGTGGCAAAACGCCGTACGGCCTCGTCTTCGTGCTCGGCGCGCCGCCGTTTTACGGACGTTTCGGCTTCAAATCGGCCAAGCCCCTGGGCATCACCTGGGAACACGGCGGGCCACCGGACGCCTTCATGGTTCAGGCGCTGCAAACGGGCGCCCTGCGCGGCATCCGCGGCGCCGTGGCGTACCGGCCGGAATTCGATGGTTTGTAAAGGGGATGAGCAGTATCCAAAGAGGAGCAAGGCATGCGAATCGGCATGATGTGTCACGCCAGTTTCGGCGGCAGCGCCCGTATTGGCATCGAATTGGCCATTGCTTTGGCTGGGCGCGGACATCGAGTGCATTTGTTTACCCGCACGACGCCGCTGGGCGGCTGGGACCGGTCGAACGGCGTGATCTTGCACACCCTGTTGCCGGACGCTGTCGACACCCTGCACCCGGCAACCCTGCATACCAGTTGGTCGGCGGACGACCTGCAGCGCTACACTGAGGACATTTTGCAGGTTATTGCCGACGAACGTCTGGACGTGCTGCATTTCCATTATGCCGTGCCGTTTGCCTATGTGGCCCAGAACGTGCGCCGTTGCCTGGGCGGCGCCGCGCCCCGGCTGGTCGGCACGCTGCATGGCACCGACGTGACGCATTGTGGCAAGGACCCCGCGGTGGCGCCGAAACTGGCTGCTGCGCTGCGCTGTCTCGATGTGCTGACCACCGTTTCATGCAGCCATGCGAAATTGGCTGCCTCGACGTTCAACCTGCCTTTCCGCCCGCGCGTGATTAGCAATTTCATCGACTTGGCGCGCTTCAAGCCATGCCCGGAGGCATCCCCGTTGTCCAACCCGGAGCGCCCGCGCCGCATCGTGCATGTCTCCAATTTCAGGCCGATCAAGGACACCCCAAGCGTGGCGCGCATTTTCCTGGGCATTCGCGAGCGTCTGGAGGCCGAATTGTGGCTTGTGGGTAGCGGCGAGGACCTGCCTGCCGTGCGGGAGTTGCTGGAGCGCAGCGACTACGCGGGCGACGTGTGCTATGCGGGCCTGCAGCGTGACGTGGCGCCCTTCCTGTGCGGCGCCGACCTGCTGCTCGTGACCAGCCTGTACGAGAGTTTCTGCTTGGTAGCCTTGGAGGCCATGGCGTGCGGCGTGCCGGTGCTTGCGACGCGCGTGGGCGGGCTGCCGGAGGTGGTGATGCAGGGCGGCACCGGGCTGCTCTTCCCGCTCGGCGACAATGCCGGGGCCGTCGATCAGGCCGTGGCCCTGTTGACTGACTCAGCGCGCCACGAAGCCATGCGGCAGGCGGACATCCGGCACGCCAGCGGCTTCGGGGTGGAGCAGGGCGTGCGGGCCTACGAGGTGCTTTACCAGCCGTAAAAGTGATTCTGAATGGGAATTACGCAGCGACTAACATGCCTAGGCGACAGCTTGCCACAAACCCTCCACCGTGCGCGCTGCTACCTGACGAAACAATCCTTTGAGCTTCTGCAAACGTCTGCTCAGTTGGATTGAAATCAGAGCTGTATGGCGGCAAAAACAAGCACTCGGCGCCAGCCCCTTCTATCGCTTCGCGCGCCCCCCTGACTCGGTATGACGACAGGTTGTCCATCACCCCACGGCACCCGCTCTGAGCTCCGGCACGACAGCCTGTTCAACATAAGCCTGGAAGCGGTACCGTTCATGGCGCCGTCGAGCGCCATTGGCGCCCGCAGGCCATCCACGCCAAGGGCAGCGCTCAACGTCGTGGTTTCCCACCCACCCGGCGCCGCCACGCATGGCAGCGGTCGCCACGCTTGGCACGACCGTAACGACGGGCCATGTTCGTGCTCACGCCCGTCTCGTCGCTGAACAAGAGGCGTGCCGGGTTCGAGGGCTGCCTGGGTCTTGCGCCAAGTCTCACGACGACGGGCCACGTCAGGCCGCTGGGGTTCGTCGGCGCGCGCCGTTTTTCTTGAAGCTGATGCCGTGGCGCTGGAAGAATCGCCACCCGGCGCCGATGCCGACCGACAGACCGCGCCTGCGCAGTCGGGCTTGAAGTTCCGCCAGGGTCACGGCGGGCGTCTGTTCGATCTGCTGGAGGAGGAAATCGGCCTGTGCCTTGATGCGGCGCGAGCGTCGGTTGCCGCCTTGCGCCGCCTTGGCTGCGACGTGGCCGTGTTGTCGCCCTTGTCGCCACCAGAGCTTGGCCCTGGAGAGACTGACGCCGAAGCGCTTGTCACAAGGCGCCAGTCTCAATGGCTGCCACAACACGCTTGCGGAGGTCTTCGGACAGTATAGCTCCCATGCCTATCGTTCCTCTTTGTCTCCTGTTAGATAGGACGGAAAAAGCTCTAAACCAAGGTGAGCGCGCATTCATGTGGGCCGGATTAGCCGTAGGCGCAATCCGACAGCGTAAACATGCAGGCGCAGTGGAACGTCGGATTACGCTTCACTAATCCGACCTACAGTTCGGTCAGAAGATGTTCCATCTGCGGTTGTTAACGGGATGTTGCCGTATGCGTTCGGTCTGGAAAGCACCCCGCATGCTATACTGCCCGACCCTAATCCACATCCCGCCAGTAAGGAGGCCGCATGGAGCCAACAGAACGGCAGCAGCGCATTTTCGATGAGACCGACGCCGCGGCTTGGGTGGAAAGCGGCATGACGATTGCTATAGGTTCACCACCCCCGATGGCGCTTGTGCGACAACTCATCCGGCGCGGTTTCAGCGATCTTACGGTCATCGACAGCGGCCTATCGCTCGACCTGCTCATTGCGGCCGGCTGCGTCCGCAAGGTGGTGAGCTACTACGCTGGCGGGGGGTTCGGCGTGGCGGTGGCGCCGTCGTTTCGGCGCGCCGTGGAGCAGGGCGAGATCGAGGTGTGGGAATGCGAAGAGGGCATTCTGGCGACGGGCCTGCAGGCCGCCGCGCAGTCGCTGCCGTTTTTGCCCTGGCGCGGCGGCGTGGGCACGTCGCTGCCGCAGATCAATCCCGACCTGAAGATTATGGCTGACCCCATCAGCGGCGAAACCCTGATCGCCGTGCCGCCGGTCAAGCCCGATGTCACCTTGCTGCACGCTGCTGCCGCCGACCCATACGGCAACGTGCAGCACCTCGGCGGGCCGGGCTGGCTCGACTTGTTTCTGCACCGCGCCGCCGACCGCACGATTGTACAGGTGGAGCGCATCATCGCCAACGAGGACACCCGCGCTAACCCGTGGGCGACCACTATTCCGAGTGCCGATGCCGTCGTCCGGTCGCCCTACGGCGCGCATCCCTATTACAGCCGCGGCTTTTACGTGCAGGACCAGGAGCATCTGCAAGCCTACGTGAAGGCTGCCAACGCGGCGGCGCGCGACAATCGTTCCGACGACTTGGCGCGTTATCTGGCTACCTATTGCCGCGAGCCGGCCACCCACGCCGACTACCTGGAGCGCGTCGGCATCAAGCGCCTGCTTTCCCTGTACGAGTACTGAAACGCGAGGAAGCCATGTCACAAGACTATACGCCGCAAGAACTGATGGCCGTGTTTATCGCGCGCGACCTGCGTGACGGCGAGGTGCTGCGCGTCGGGGTGGCAATGCCAGTGGTGGAGGCCGCAGTGCGTCTGGCGCACGTGATGCACGGTCCGAACATGGAACTGATCTTTCTCGGTACGCGCATGAACGTGGCGCATTTGCACAGCCTGCCGATGCCGGCTTTTGGCTGGGACCGCCGCGTGGTGCGCTGGGCGGAATCCTACAGCGATACGGGGCACCGCTTCGACCGGGTGAAGGACTGGCACAGGCACGTGTTCTTCATCGGCGGGGTGCAGGTGGACCGCTTCGGCAACAGCAATCTAATCGGCATTGGCCCGGATTATCGACGGCTGCGCTTTCGCGGGCCGGGACCGGTGGGCACGGCGACGTTGACGACCCACGTCGGGCGGTACTACATCGTGCTCAATTCCCATACGCCGCGCACGCTGGTCGAGTGCTGCGACTACGTCAGCGCCTTCGGATGGGGGACGGGCGGCGCGGATGCGCGCCAGCAACTCGGCCTGCCGGGCGGCGGTCCGAAGTACTGCGTGACGCCGTTGTGCGTGATGGATTTCGCCGAGGACGACAAGCACATGCGCTTGCACGCTTTGCATCCAGGTGTTTCGCAGGCCGACGTGCAGGACCGGACCGGCTTCGACCTCACGACGCCGGAGCCCGTGTCCACCACTCCGCCGCCCACGGCGGAGGAACTGCACGTGCTGCGCACGCGGGTTGACCTTGCCGGCCTGCTGAGTCGCTCAACCAAGGGAGAATGACATGGCGGAAGAATTTGTCCGTAGGGAGCATTTCGAGGAATACACCGTCCGCATGGACGAGCGCTTTCTGAGCGTCGAGAAGCGTATGGAACAGGGCTTTTCACACGCTGAAAAAGCGCGGGAACAGAACGTTGTTCATCTCAATCAGCGTTTCGACGGTCTGCAAGAGCACTTCAACCAACGCTTCGACGATTTGAAGGAAAGCTTCAACCAACGCTTCGACGATCTGAAGGAAAGCTTCAACCAGCGCTTCGATGGTCTGAAGGAGAGCATTGATCAGCGCTTCGATGGTCTGAAGGAGAACATTGACCAGCGCTTTGACAACGTTAACCAGCGTATTGATGATCTGCGGGCTGACATTCGCGGTCTGCGAACGTTGATTTTGGGACTGCACACCCCTGTTGTCCTTGCCATTTTGGGGGCGGCGGTGAAGTACCTGTTTTTCCAATAGCCACCGTAGACCATCCGCCGCTGACGTTCTCCTCAGTTTACATGGTCCGACGTGCCTTCAAGCCACCGGCTGCAAGCCAAAATCGTAGGTCACCAGCGCATACCCCTCCGTCACCCCGTACGCCGCCGCCTCTTGCGGGGATTCGATACGCCGAAAATCGACGAGCAGCGGTTCCCTGACGCCAAACACCGCGTCGGCGTCAATGTAGGCGTCGTCCGCTACGAACAACTCGGTAACCAATGGCCGATATCCTACCGCAGTGATCCTGAAATGGATGTGTGCCGGGCGCCAAGCATGCCGCCCGAGCGCTTGCAGCATGGTGCCAACGGGTCCGTCGTACGGCACCGTATAGGCCACCGGCTTGATGGTCGTGAAGCGGTAACGCCCCTGGTCGTCGGTGAACATCTTGCAGCGCAGGTTGCCGGGCGCGTGCTCCGGGGCCTCACTTTCGTACTGCCCATTGGCGGCATTCTGCCAGATTTCCAGGCAGGCACCGGCAATGGGCGCGCCCTGCGGCGTGGTCACGCGCCCTGCCACCACAACCGGCTCCCCCTCGTTGTCCCCAATGAGATCGCCCCCGACTTCGAGGGATCGCATCCGCTCGCCATTGATGTAGAACGGCCCCAGCAGGCTTGACGTTGCGGCGCCGTCGCTGGCGCGATTGTGCAACAGATCGACCAGCGCCGAGACTCCCAGCGTGTCCGAAGCGAGGATGAACTCGTTGCGGTCGGTCTGGGTGGTTTCGCCCACGCGCGCCAGGAATTCCATGGCCGCCATCCACTCGTCCGACGTCAGTTCCACCTCGCGTGCGAAGGCGTGCAGGTGGCTGATCAGGCTCGTCATGATCTGCCTGAGGCGCGGCTCGGTGGTGTCGGCGATCGTCCGCAGCACCGCCTCGGTGATCGTATCCGCAGTGACGTTGCGCATGCCCCGGTCCTCCTATTCCTGGGCTTCGTGGTGCTCGTGCAGCCAACCGTCGCCCTCGGCTTGATCCAGCGTGGCGAGGATTTTGTGGGCCAGTTCGCGCGCCGATTCTGGCGTCAGCTCGACCGCCACGCGGGCGCCCGGCCCTGCCGCCTCATTGACGAAGTCGATATTGAGCGCATGTTCCAAGCGGATATGAAACGGGTGATCATAGGTGACGTTGGCGGCGTTCAATTCAAACCAGCCTGCGGTGCCTTTGCCGCTGCCGAAAATCTTCGCCTGATGGGAAATCATCGTACACATTGTTGCGCTCCTTGCCCGGCTTATGCCTACGTGCTGAGGTGGGTTGCGAGAAACGTAAAAACCTTCTGCCAGCCGTCAACCGCCTGTTCTTGTCGGTAAGCGGGCCGGTCGTAGTAGAAGAAGCCGTGGCCGGCGTCGGCGTAGCGGTGAAACTCGTACGTCTTGCCGTGCGCCTTCAGTGCCGCCTCGTGCTCGTCCACCTGCGCCAATGTTGGCGCCTGATCCTCCTCGCCGAACAGGCCGAGAAGCGGGCACGTCAAGTCATTCGTATAGTCGATCGGCGCCACTGGCTGCTTTTCCGTCAGATCCTCCTGGCTCATGACCACGCGGCCGCCCCAGCAATCGACGGCGGCGTCGAAGCCCGGCACCCGGCTGGCTACCAGCACCGTCTGGCGCCCGCCCGAACAGGTGCCGAACACGCCGACCTTACCGTTGCACGTCGGCAGCGAACGCAGGTGTCGCATGGCGCCCTCGACGTCGCCCATGGCTTGCGCGTCGGCCACGCCGCCGGCGGCGCGCACCTGGGCCGCGACGTCTTCCGGGGTGCCGTGCCCCTCGCGGAAGTAGAGGTTGGGGGACAGCGCCAGATAGCCGTGGTGGGCGAATTTGCGGGTTGCCTCCCGGTACCACTCGTCCCAGCCGGGCAGATGATGGATCAGCACCATGCCGGGGAACGGCCCGGCGCCCAGCGGGCGGGCGAAATAGGCGTTGATGACGTCCCCGTTGGCCCCGTGCATGGTGATAGTCTCCGCCACCATGCCCTCGTACATGTCGGTCTGATACATAAAGGCACCTCCTGCGTGAGCGCCGCTTTGGATGGGGTTCAGAGGCGGATACCTTGTCACAAATCGTCCCCGGACGCAAAGCCGGAATTGCCCTCGGGCGACCCCTTCGGCGGCATGACTTTCAGGGGCTTATCCAGTATAGTCAGCCTCGCGCTGGCGAGCCGCCGGCGTATCCATCGTTCAATAAAGACGCCCATACTTGTGAACTGGGAGAGCCGCTTATGAAGGAAGCCGTTATCGTGTCGACCGCCCGCACGGGCCTCGCCAAATCCTATCGTGGATCGTTCAACAACCTCGAGGTGCCCAGCATGGTCGCGCCGGTCATCCAGGCGGTTATCGAGCGAGCCGGGGTCGAGCCTGGCGAGGTTGAAGACGTGGTGATGGGCGCCGCCATTCAGCAGGGAACGCAGGGGTACAACTATGCCCGGCAATGTGCCATTGCGGCTGGCCTGCCGGTGACCACCGCGGGCATGAGCGTCGACCGCCAGTGCTCCTCCGGCATGATGGCCATCGCCACGGCTGCCAAGAGCGTTATGGTCGATGACGTGCCCATCGCCGTCGCCGGCGGCGCCGAGTCCATCAGCCTCGTGCAGAACGAGCATGCCAACGCCTATCGCCGCAAAGACCCGCTGGTCATGCAGCTTCGCCCCGAGACCTACATGAGCATGATCGACACCGCCGAGGTGGTGGCCGACCGCTACCAGGTGAGCCGCGAGTCGCAGGACGAATACGCCTTGGAGAGCCAGAAACGCACCGCCGCGGCCCAGGCGGCGGGGAAATTCGACGATGAGATCATCCCCCTCACTACCTCTATGGCGCTGATGGACAAGGAAATCAGGGAAATTTCATATAAGGACGTGACGGTTAGCCAGGACGAATGCAACCGCCCCGACACCACGCTGGAAGGTCTGTCGAGCCTCAAGCCGGTGCGCGACGGCGGCAGCGTGACGGCCGGCAACGCCAGCCAGCTATCGGACGGTGCCTCGGCGGTGCTGGTGATGGATGCCAAACTGGCCGAAAAGCGCGGCCTGCAGCCTCTGGGCATTTACCGCGGCGTGGCGGTGTCCGGTTGCGAACCGGATGAGATGGGCATCGGCCCGGTTTTCGCGGTGCCGCGCCTGCTGGAGCGCAAAGGGCTGAAGATGGATGACATCGATCTGTGGGAACTCAACGAGGCGTTCGCGGTGCAGACCGTGTATTGCCGCGACCGGCTGGGCCTTCCCATGGAGCGCCTGAACGTCAACGGCGGGTCAATTTCCATCGGCCATCCCTACGGCATGACTGGTGCCCGTCTTGTTGGCCACGCGCTCATTGAAGGCAAGCGGCGCGGCGCCAAGTACGTCGTCGTCACCATGTGCATCGGCGGCGGCATGGGCGCTGCCGGCTTGTTCGAGATCGCCTGAGAGACGCCGCAACCAAGGCGAACGTCACGAACGGCCTCGCCCCGCAACCCGATTGCAGCCGACATTGCCGCCTGTATGCGCTCGCAAGCTGTGGCGAAGGAGAAAAACATGCTCAAGAAATGGGGCTTCGTCTTACTGCCGTTGTTGGTGCTTGGATGTGCTGGCTCCCCAGGCCGGGTGTTGCTTACGAAGTCCGCTAAGCTGCAAGCCGTCTCTTCATTCGATCTCTGTAAATCCTACTTCCTGCGACCGACCGCAAAGTTGAAGCTCGAGTTGCAGGAGCGTAACGAGTTCACGCCCGAGGAGTGGTCTTTCATCAACCAGCGGAAGATTTACATCGGCATGACCGAGTTAGCGTTGGTCTGCGCGTGGGGGTATCCGGGGGCGTTCGGCTGGGTGACCGAGTCGGTAACCGACCGGGGCACTCACTGGCAATGGGTATACCGCCCCTGCCCGGTATGCAAGGCGCGGTACGTGTATATAAAAGAGGGCAAAGTAACGAACTGGCAGAACGTCAAGGCGTCGAGGACGGAGCAGGGCAGGAACTGACCAAGGTGGTCTCATGGGTCGCGCTTTGCGGCAGTGGTGTAATTCGTCAGAGCTTCCATGGCCAGTTCGGCGGGATGTTTGATGACCTCGATCTCCGTATCGGGCGGTACTGAGACGCCGCTTCGGGTGACAAAGGTTACACGGCAACCGCCGCCTTGCTTGGTGAGCACTCCGACTTGGCCGTCAGGCAAGCGCACGAGGGTCCAATCGCTTAGGTATTTGGCGGTTACCAGCCGGTCTATGCGTAGCGTCATGATTTGAATCCCACCTGTTTGGAAGAATCCCAGGTCGCCGTCCCGTTACGACGGCGGTGCCATGTGCGGCCAGGCGATCCGGTCTGTTAGCGGCGGCGCCCCGACTTGTCGCTGCGCCTGCGCAATGGCCGTCAGCCAAGCAGTCAGGCGTTGGCAGCGGTTGCGTAGATCGTTGGGTGTATCGGTGTAGAGCCGGGTCGCCGCCCGCAGGCGGCCGGCAATGTCCAGGTCGGGGTTGGCGACGATCTCCGGGTCCGCGGCCTGCAGCAGCACCAGGCCCAGGGCCTCCCGCCCGCTGTTCAGCACGTTGCGGGCGTCTTCGATGGTGCGCTCAATCGCCAGCCGGGGTGTACCGGCGAGATGTCCTTCGCGCCCCAAGGCCTGCCAATCGACAGCGGCCAGTTCCGCCAGCGCCGGCCCGTACGTTTCGTGCAGTGCGTCGAGTTGACGCAAGAGCGCTTCCACGTTGTCCACTAAGTCGCTGAGTTCATCTGAAGGCATGCGTTCGCTCTCCGGTGGCGACTACTCAGCGCCACAGCAACAGGACCGCACCCGCTACGACGAGGCGATACCAGCCGAACGGCGCCAGGGTGTAGCTGCCGAGCAGGCGAAGGAAGAATTTGACCGCCAACCGCGCCGACAACCAAGCGACGACAAAGCCGACGGCGAAGACCGGCAGACTTGCGAATTCCAGGTGCCGCCAGCTTTTCAGCAGGTCGTAGCCGATGGCGGCAAACATCACCGGCACGGCGGCAAGGAAGGAGTATTCGGCTGCCGTGCGGCGTTCGAGGCCGGCGATGCGCCCGCCAATGATGGTAGCCGCAGCGCGCGATACGCCAGGCCACAGGGATAGGCATTGGAACAGCCCGATCAGCAACGCATCGCGCCATTGCAAGGCCCCCAGACCTTCGCGGCCAAGCTGCACCCACAGCCGCTCGATTAGCAGAATGGCTGCCCCGCCGACGCCGAGCCCCAAGGCAACGGTGACGGGATTGAACAGGTGTTGTTTGATGAAACCATGTGCTACGGCGCCGCATATCAGGGCGGGCAGGGTGGTCAGGCCGAGCAGCAGGAGCCCGCGACGGCCCCCGAATTCGCTTTCCTGGCGGCCTGACAGCAGGCTTCGGAAGCGGTTCCTGTACAGTCCCACCACCGCCAGAATAGCGCCCGACTGGATAAAAATCTGGAACGTCGCCGCCTGCGGTCCGCGCCAGTCGATCAGGTGTCCGACCACGATCATGTGCCCGGTAGACGAGACCGGAAGAAACTCCGTCAGCCCCTCAACGACGCCCAGGAGGACGGCCGACAGCACCATGAACATGGACATTTCCCCAACCCATTTCCGTGACCTGTGCAGGTGCGCGGCATCCTAATGTGTGTTCCGGTTGAGATCGCGGGTTTTTTGGAGTTGGAGTTCCTGCGAGGGTGTTTTGCCACGACCGGACGAGTTTCTACCAAAACTCTTGGTATCAAACAGGATTCACTTTAGCACAGCCCGCGGTATAAGCAAAAGCCGGTCAGTCGCTGCCATGACGCACTTGGGATTGCCCCCTCATGTGCAAGCGGAACATGGTTTACACGGTTGACTCACGTTGATGCCACTGTCAGGCATGGGTAATCGTATTGGGTACGATCATTCAGGATGCCTGAAAAAGATGGAAGCTGTAGCGAATCTCCCGGCAGTCGTTGTCACAAGCAACCAGACCGATGGGTTCCTTGGCCAGCACCGCCGAGAGTTAGCTCAGCCGACCTCGCCATGTGAACTCACCGTTGTGGCGTACCCGCCGCACGGTGACGTTGCTGTCATATTCAATGTCCGGCAGCTTGGCGGGATAGGGACGCGGCGAGACCTCATGCACACTGCCTGGCGTGCGACGCCCAAGCGCTTCGTGACAACGCTGCCAGTTGAACTCCTCCGTGCACACACCAAGCTCCTGCTCTGCCCAGCGCTCGGAAGGAAATGTGCTACTATGAGCGCCGGGTTTTCACCATCTGAACCCAGGCCCGCATGCGGGGCGAAATCCCGCGTCATCGGAGTATCGGCATGACTCGAAATCTCATCCTGCTGCTCAGCGTTGTGTGTCTGGTCGCGGTGGCTGTCCTGTCTGGCGAGCGTGTGTTGTCAGGCACCTCCGAGGAGGACGCATTGGCCGCCGACGCGCGGGCTATCATGCAGACCCTGCCGCATCTCAACGGCCCGCGGGTGACGGATACCACGTTCGACGGCAAGGTGCTCATCGTCACCTTCTTCGCCAGTTGGTGCCCGCCCTGTCGCCAGGAGTTTGCGGACCTGAGTGACATCTACCTGCAACACCGCGAAGCTGGACTTGAGGTCGTGGCCATCAACTTGTTTGAGGACTTCGACAACTTCTCCGACGATGAACGGCTGGCGGCCTTTCTCAAGCTGACTCAGCCGCCGTTCACGGTGGTCAAGGGCAACGACGCCATCTCGCAACAGTTCGGCACCATCCGGCGCATCCCCAGCCTATTCGTTTTCGACCGTCAGGGCCGCCGGGTTCTGACTTTTGCCCACGAGCGCGGCGCGCAAGCCACCCTCGACGCCGCGACCCTGCGGCAGGTTATTTCGCCGCTGCTGTAATGCGACTTCCCCACAAGCATACAATAATGAAAGGTGAGCCATGAGTCTTGCAGGCGTGCAGGCGCTGACGTTTGACGTATTCGGCACGGTGGTCGATTGGCGCGGCAGCATCATCCGCGAAGGCGAGGCGCTGGGCCTCGAGGTTGACTGGGCGGCGTTTGCCGACGCCTGGCGCGGCGGCTACCGGCCGTCCATGGCGCGGGTGCGCAGCGGCGAGTTGCCGTGGACGAAACTCGACGCCCTGCACCGGATGATCCTGGACGATCTACTCGAGAAACACGGCATCAGCACCCTGAGCGAGGCCGACAAGCAGCACTGGAACCGAGTCTGGCATCGTCTGACGCCATGGCCCGATGCGGTGCCGGGGCTGACCCGCCTGCGGCAGCATTACGTGCTGGCGACACTGTCGAACGGCAACGTGGCGCTATTGACCAACATGGCCAAGCACGGCGGCCTGCCGTGGGATTGCATCCTGTCGGCGGAGATCGTGCGGCACTACAAACCGGACCCCGAGACCTATCTGGGCGCCGCCGAGTTGTTGGGCCTGCAACCCTCGGAGGTGATGATGGTGGCGGCTCACAAGGCGGACTTGAAGGCGGCCCAAGCCGTTGGTTTGCGGGCCGCCTTCGTGCCGCGTCCGCTCGAATACGGCCCTGACATCGAGGTGGACGCTGAGCCCGATCCGAGTTTCGACATCCATGCCCGGGATTTCAACGATCTCGCGGACCAGTTGGCACGCTGAAAGCGGTGGGAGGTGAGCATTGATGCTGAGCGGGCAAATCGAAAAGATGGGGTCGCGGCTGGCGGATCCGGTGGCATACCATCTGCCCATCGGCGACGAAGAGGTGGCGCTCAATCCTTTCCTGGGCCGCCGGTTGACCCTGAGCTACGCGGGCGTCATCACCTGCATTGCGTGCGGCGCCAAGACCAAGCGCAGCTTCTCGCAGGGTTATTGCTATCCGTGCTGCATGCGCCTGGCGCAGTGCGACCTGTGCATCGTCAAGCCCGAGACGTGCCACTACCACCTGGGGACGTGCCGCGAGCCGGAGTGGGGCGAGCAGCACTGCATGATTCCCCATTTCGTCTATCTGGCCAACGCTTCGGGGCTCAAGGCGGGCATTACCCGCACGTCGCAGGTGCCGACGCGCTGGATCGATCAGGGGGCGACGCAGGCGCTGGCGATTCTCAAGGTGCGGACGCGCCGCCAGTCCGGCCTCATGGAAGCGGCGTTGAAACAATATGTTGCCGACAAGACCAATTGGCAGGCGATGCTCAAGGGCCAGGCGCCCGGTGTTGACCTCGCGCAGCAGCGGGACGTGCTGCTGGAGCAGGTTGGCGGCGCGATTCAGGTTGTCAACGAGCAGTTCGGCGGCCCCGTCGTCGAGGTGCTGGAGCGGCAGCCCGTGGACATCGCCTACCCGGTGCTCGAATACCCCGCCAAGGTGCGCTCGTTCAACCTCGACAAGAACCCGCAGGCCGAGGGGGTTCTGCAGGGCATCAAGGGCCAGTACCTCATTTTCGATACGGGCGTCATCAACGTGCGCAAGTACACCGGTTATCATCTCACGCTTGAAGTCGATTGATACGCAGCGCAACTGGGAGGATTCATGTCGGACATTACGTTTGGAACGGCCTTGCAGACGGTGACGGACGTGGCGGCGTTTGCCCGCCGTGTCGAGGACCTCGGGTTTGATCTTCTGGGGTGTGGTGAGCACGTGATGTTTCACGGCCCGGTGGGCAATACGTTCATTTCGTTGTCGGTGGCGGCGGGCGCGACGCAGCGCATCCGGCTGCTGAGCTCGATTGTCCTGCTGCCGTTGTATCCCGCTGCTCTGGCCGCCAAGCTGGGCGCCGCGTTGGACGTGGCGTCGAACGGCAGATACAACTTCGGAGTGGGGGTCGGCGGCGAGTTTCCCAAGGAGTTCGAGGCGTGCGGCGTGCCGGTCAACCAGCGCGGCGCCCGTACCAACGAGGCGCTGGAGGTGATCACCCGGCTGTGGACCGAACAGAACGTCACCTTTCATGGCCGCTTCACCATCACCAACGAGGTGACGATTTCCCCCGCGCCGGTGCAGAAGCCGCACCCGCCCATTTGGGTGGCGGGCCGCCGCGACGCCGCCATGAAACGCGCCGCGCGCTACGCCAACGGCTGGCTGCCGTATATGTACACACCGGAACAACTGCACGACAGCATCGAGACGATCTCCCGCTACCGCGGCGAATTCGGCCGCGACATGGCGGACTTCAACCCCGGCGTGTTCATCTTCACCACGGTGCACCGCGACGGCGCTAAGGCTCGCCAGATGTGCAACGACAAGCTGAGCACCCAGTACGCGCAGGACTTCACCAAGCTGGTGCCGCGCTACGCCTTGGCCGGTACCCCGGAGGAATGTCGCCAGCGCCTGCGGGAATACGTCGACGCCGGCGCGCGCACCATCATCCTGCCTGCAGCCGGCCCGGCCGATTACAACGACGAGAACCTCGCCATGATCGCCCAGGAAGTCATTCCGGCGTTTCGTAGCGGGCGTCAATAAATTGGCGCGTCTTCAAGGCAGGGGGCGGGGAGGCCATTGCCATGTCGGATTTCTCCGAAGAAACCTTGCTGCAGATCATCGCAACTGGCCGATATGAAAACCGATGGCACATTTACCTCTGCCCTCGCTGACCGTGGAGAAGCGTGCGCTGCAGGACAAAGAGATTGCAGTGGTCATCGTGCAACCATCCAACTCGTCGCCGGTTCTTTACAAGAGTGCTATCCATATTCGCATTGGTCCGCGCCACGGTATTGCGACCGCGCAAGATGAATGGCTCCTCAACGAGAAGCGGCGATACGGCGACCGCCCTTTTTCGACCTCCAGCCAATCCCTACAGCTGGGTTATCTGACCTGAATCTGGTTCAGTTTGAGTACGAATACTTAACCGCCGCCTTTGCCGACGAGATACGGGCCGCCAACGATCGTTCTCCCCATGAACGGCTTGCCGAGACAAAAATGATCGCTGCCGCTGACCAGCCAACGGCGACTGTGCTGGGCATTCTCACCATTGGAAAGAATCCGCGCCCTGGCCTCCGAAAGCACCGCCAACGGGACGCTCAGGATCAAGGCCACGCATCTCAAGGCACGTCGCACCGCAGCCTGCCGGCTCAACAAGGGGCTTTTCCACTCTGTATCGGACGTACCCGAGGCGGCTTCAATGCCAAGCTACAGGCAGTCTGCAACGGCGTCGGCAAGCCCCTGATCCTGCGATTGAGCGAGGGCTAGGTCAGCGACGACCTTGGAGCTGAAACAGGACTCCATTGCGACTCGGAGATGTATAAGTGGCGTCATTTGGTGGAGAATTTTTCTACAAACTCAAGCACTTTCGTCGCCTTGCGATGCGTTTCGAGAAGACGGATGTCAGCTGCGCCGTGATGATTCGTGGGGTGAGTTTTCGCTTGGCGCTTGCTTAAATGTCAACAGGCCCTTATATCTCCCCAAACTCATTGAGATCATTCCTTGACCAACATTTCAATTGGAACGGCCCTAGGACCGGAGTCGCAGGTGATGATCCGAGGGCGCGACATTGTGAAGCGTTTTGGCCCCACGACCGCCGTGGACGGCGTGACGTTCGACGTCATGAAGGGTGAGACCTACGGCCTGCTGGGACCGAACGGCGCCGGCAAGACCACCCTGATGCGCCTGCTGAGCGCCTTGTCGCCGCTGAGCAGCGGCGGGCTTGTAGTGGCGGGGCTTGACGTCACGCGCCAGGGCCGGGCGGTGCGCGAGCGGCTCGGCGTGGTGACGCAGCAGGACGGCCTCGATACCGATCTGACGGTACGGCAGAACCTGGAAACGCACGGTTACTTCTCGGGCCTGTCGCGTCGCGAGTCGAGGCGGCGGGCTGCCGAGGTGCTGGCGTTCTTCGGATTGAGCGACCGGGCCCATGACGACATCGATCACTTGTCCGGCGGCATGAAGCGCCGCTTGGCCATCGCGCGTGCCTTCATGATGGCACCCGACGTCATCATCCTCGACGAGCCTACCACCGGATTGGACCCGCAGGGTCGCAACCTCGTTTGGGACAAGCTGGCCGCACTGAAAGCGTCGGGCGTCACGATTCTGATGTCCACGCACTACATGGAGGAAGCAGCGGCCTTGTGCGATCGCATCGCCATCATGCACCAGGGCCGAATCCTGGATGAGGGTACGCCGGACGAGTTGATTGAGCGGCACGCCAGCGTCGAAGTGGCGCAACTTCGCATGGTGACGGATGTAAAGGCTGAGGTTCAAGCCGCGCTGGTCGCGGCCGGCTATGCTTGGCGCGAAGTCGGCACGATGATCCACGTTGCGGCCCGCGATGGCCAACGCCCCCAGGTACCGCCGTTAGAAGGCGTGCGTGTCACCTATCGCCCCGGCAATCTGGAGGACGTATTTCTGGCAGTAGCTGGCAAAGGGCTGGGGGAAGAATGAGGACGCAGGGCACATGGATCGTTGCCGGTGTGCGGTGGCGCAGCGTACAGGCGCTGTGGCTGCGGCACGCCGTGGCGCTCAAGCGTATCTGGAAGGTGGCGACGACCTGGTACCTGGTTGAACCGGCCTTCGCACTGGTGGCGGTGGGGTTCGGCATTGGCCGCCTGGTAGACGAAGTCGAGGGCGGCGTGCGGTATTCTGTTTTCGTAGCTCCCGGCATCATCATGGCGTCGGCCATGATTCATGCCATTTTCGAGTGCTCGTGGGGCGTCTTCTACCGCATCACCGGCGGGTTTTACGAAACCGTCCTGACCGCGCCCGTCACCGTCACCGAGTTAGCCTTGGGCGACCTGACCTGGGCGGCAACCCGCGCGGTGCTGACGACGATTTCGGTGGGTTCGGTGGCTATTGCGTTCGGCTGGGTCACGTCGCCATGGGCAGTCGGCATTCTGCTGGCAGCCCTGCTGGTTGGCATGGAGATCGGTGCAATAGGGCTGATCTTCGCGGCGCTGTCACCGAACACGCACACGCTTTCCCTGGTATTCACTGTGGTAGCAACGCCGCTCTATTTTTTCAGCGGCTCGTTCTTCCCGATCGCCGTGCTGCCCGACGTTCTGGAACCCCTGGCCTGGGCATTGCCGTTGACGCCGGGCGTGCACATCGCGCAGGGGTTTGCAAGGGGCGAACTGAGGCTGACGCACCTGTGGTCGGCGCTGTACATGATAGGCCTCACGGCTGTCATTTTGCCGATTGCGATTCGCCTGCTGAAACGGCGGCTGGTGACGTGAGGGGACATCGCCCGAAGCATCACGCATCCATGGCGATAATAGCGCGCCCGACAATGTCGCCACGGTTGAGGGTGGCGTAGGCTTCGTCCACTTGGTCGAGGGCGTAGCGGCGCGTGATGGGCTGCGAGACGCTCAACTGGCCGCGCGCCGCCATGGCAATAACTTCCGGCAAGTCGGTGCGCACGCGGCTGCCATACGAGCCCAGGACCTGAATGCCGCGCCGCACCAGCCGGGTAATCTCGATGGCCGCGGTGGCGGTGCCCGGCGCGACGCCGATAATCACGGTGCGCCCGCCGTCGCGGGTCATCATGAAGGCGTTCTGCACGGTTTCCGGACGCCCGAGGACTTCGATGGCGATATCGACCCCCTGGCCATCGGTGAGCGCCGCCACCCCGGCAACCGGGTCGTCCTGCGCGGCGTTTACCGTGTGCGTGGCGCCGAGACCGCGGGCCGCTTCCAGCTTGTCGTCCCGGATGTCCACGGCGATGATCTGCCCGGCGCCGAACGCGCGGACGGTCTGGATGACGTTGGAACCCACGCCGCCCGCGCCCACCACCGCCACGGTGTCGCGCGGCTGCACTTGCGCCTGATTCTTGACGGCGCCGTAGGCCGTCATCATGGCGCAGCCGATAATGCAGGCGTCGGACAACGCCACGCCAGCGGGCGCTGCAAACACGCCGGTTGCGGGTAGCACTGCATATTCGGCCAAGCCGCCCATGCTGTACATCGCCAGCTTCGAGCCGTCCGCGCGTTGCAGGCGGCTCTCGCCGTCGTACAACGTGCCTTGCAAGCGATTCATGGCGAAGAAGGTGGCGCACAGTTCGTCGCGTCCGCGCGCGCAGTAATCGCAGAAGCCGCACGGCATGATGAAGCCGCACACCACAGGGTCACCCGGGCGCACGGTGGATACGTCGGGCGCCACTTCTTCCACGGTGCCGGAAACCTCGTGACCCAACACGCACGGCATCGGAAAGTTGACCTCGCCCTTGACGACGTGCAGGTCCGTATGACAGACGCCGCAGGCCGCAACGCGCACCAGCACCTCGCCGGCCTTGGGCTGCGGGCGGGGAATGTCCTCGATTTGCAGGTGTCCGCCCACTTCCGAAAGGACGGCAGCTTTCATGTGTGATGTTCCTTCCTGGTTGATGATGGATCGTTTGTCTGCTCGTTACTGCCCGGTCTACTGCAGGTCAGGGGTTCGCTGATGCCAGTCGGTAGCCTGCTCAAAGGCTTGGCCGACGCGCAGCACCATGGCCTCGTCGCGCGGCTTGCCGTGGATCATGAGGCCGATGGGCAGCCCCTCGCTGGTGAAGCCACAGGGCACGGTAAGGGCGCACAGGCCGAGCACGTTGGCCACGCGGGTATTACGCGAGTAGCGCAGATTGAAGGGCGTGTAGGCGTCCGGCGAGGCGTCCACCTCGCTGAGCGGCTTGGCAGGCAGCATGGTGGCCGGGGCGAGGAATACGTCAACGTCCTGAAGGGCGCGGGCGATATTCCCCTGCAGGGTGGTGCAGGCGTGCATGGCGCGCAGGTAATCCGCGGCGGAGAAGTCCTTGGCCGGCAGGATGCGGTAGGCGACGACCGGATCATATTCTTCGAAGCGTTCGCCCATGCGTTGCAAATGGGCGAAGTAGGCTTCGGTGGCGCTGATGATGCCACTCTGGTTGGCTTCCTGGGCGGCGTCGGCTTCGGGCAGGGACCGGCTTTCCACGTGCGCTCCCTGATTGGCAAACACGTCGCCGCAAGCCCGCACGGCGCTGATGATCTCGGGGTCGGTATCCTCCCAGAAGACGTTTTCGACAAAAGCGATGCGCAGGCCGCGCACCCCGTCGTGCAGGCCGGTAAGCACGTCCTGGGGCGGGGCGTCGTGGGTGGTGGAATCGAATGGGTCCGGGCCGCGCATGGCCTGATAGAGAAACGCGGCGTCTTCCACCGAGCGCACCAGCGGACCAACGGAATCGAGCGTCCAACTCAGGGGAAACACGCCGTGCCGGCTGACCTGGCCGACCGTTGTCTTGAGGCCAACGGTACCGCACAGGGCCGCCGGAATGCGCACGGAGCCGCCCGTGTCGGTGCCGAGTGCGGCGGGCACGAGACCAGCCCCCACGGCAACTCCCGAGCCGCTGCTGGAGCCGCCGGGAACATGGTGGCTGGCGTGCCAGGGGTTGTGCGGCGTACCGTGGTCGTGGTTGACGCCCGGCGCACCGAGCGCAAACTGCACCGTGTGGGTTTTGCCGAGCAGCACCATGCCGGCCTGGTTGAGGCGGCGCACCACGGTGGCGTCGGTGTCGGCCACGGCATCTTCCAGCAGGGGCGATCCGGCAGTAGTGGGCAGGCCCTGCACGTCGATGATGTCCTTGGCGGCGTATGGGATCCCATGCAGCGGCCCGGTGTTCCGCCCGGCCCGCAGCGCGAGCTCGGCGGCCCTGGCGCCCGCCACGGCGCGTTCACGCGAAACCAACCGGAAAGCGTGCAGGTGGCCATCGAGCGCCTCGACACGGTCGAGAAGATGTTCCATTAACTCGACGGGCGACAATTGACTGCTGTGAATTTGTTCCGACAACTGACGGATCGTTTGCCAATGCAAGGGTGCGGCTGCCATTTGGGACCTTTCCATTGGGTTGTCCGGGGGAGATTTGGGGTGCAGGGATCAGGACGGCGCATTCTATGGAAGCGGACGGGGTGGGTCAAGGCATGGTGCGGGCGAGCGGGCGTTCAACGGTTTAGGATTGATGGCAGCGAGAAATGGGCGCCGCCGCGGTTATCTTCCGGTTATGAGTCCTGAGCCTGACGACGGCATGCAGACAAGATTTCGGTTCATTCGCCAGCCGCTATCGTTGCAACGCAAAAATGATCCAATTCAGCAAGTTCCTGATCCGTAGGGTTGCCCCCGCGATCTGTGATGACAGCGGCTAGCTGTATGATTCGCCTGTGGTCGCGGTTGCCAAGGTCCAGGGATGGGATTTTCAGGTAGTCGATCACGCTGATTCCCAGGCTCAATTGTGCGGCGTAGGCAACAATGGCCTTCGAGATGGTCGGCGCGTTGAGTATGCCGGTGAGGAATTGAGCTTCCTCAACGGTATCGACGGGCGCCATGTAGAGTTTGTGGTCCGGGATAACGGCCTTGGGGCCAAGGATGGGGTCGTCAACGGTCCCAACGTAGGCGGCGCAGAAGCGGCGACCCGACATTTCCTTCCAGAGAACCTTGTAGGGGCTGAACGTGTAGGGTCCGGTGTTCCATGTCGACCAGAACGGCTGGTTTCGTTGATACCTGCGAAAACTCCCCCGTTTCTCCAATTCAGCCTTGAAGCGGGTGAGGAAACGGAGCGTTCTTGGACAATCGGATAGCAGGGCCGGGTCCCCGTGCATGCCACGCTGCGGAAGAAGGATTTTGTAGTCCGGGTCCGGTTCGGCGTGGAAGGGGGAAAGCCCGCGACCCCGCATCAGCGGAAATATATGAGTGGCTTCGAGCGCCATCGAAATGGCGGGGATTCCAGATGTCCTACCGGCGCCAGGGTCGTTCGTCACGGAGACGAGATTTTCATGTCCGGTTGGTGATTTGTCGACCTTCAGGAAATAGATGCCGTTGCGGTCTGTGGTCACGCCCTTGCGAGCCGTATACGGCGAGGGGATGGAAGCATTGAAAAGCGTACGCCAAATGACATGCTCGTCATACGTCCCCTTGAGCCAGGGGCCGGCGTTGGTGCCGGGAACGGGTTCAGCCAACAGGTCGACGTGCTGCGCCTGCGCCCGGAAAGCCTCGCCGCTGGCAAACGCGGCTTGGGTTGATGGCGCGGACCAGATGCGGTAGCGGACAGGGAAGGTGGTGGTGGTGCCGCCCTTGACGATGAGCAAGGCAGGGTGGTTGGTTACCCCGCTGAACGCCTGCACATCCTTGAAGTCCTCCACTGCCAGAACCTGGCACATCGGACTGCCGTCTGGAAAAGCGAAACGTCGGAATCCCTGGCTGGATTCGTTCGAGAAAACGGTTGCCGTGATGAAGAAGGCCAAGCGCCCATTGGGAGCCAGCCATTTGCGAATGGCCTGGAAGGTAATGACCGTGGAGATATCGGACTCGATACCGCCAACGTATCGATCTTCACTGAACACGTTGATTTCCAGACACTGTGGCTTGATGAACTCGGCATAAGGCGTGGGCAGGTGAGACCATTTTACCCAGGGGGGGTTCCCGGCAATGTGCGACATCCGGGGGATGGAGCCTGCGGCAAACCGATCAGCGATGATCGAACACCAGATGCCATCCCATTTTTCCTCATGCAGGTCAACGAGTACCCGGATGGTTTCAGCGACGGCGGCCTTGTCATTTTCGTCAAGATTGACCAGAAAGCCGCGCACCGCAGATAGAATCGTCTCCGTTGTTGCGTTTGAGAGCACGTTCGCTCGCACGCTATCAAAGAATTTATGAAGCGAAGCCGAGTGCACGATGGCGGCTGGAACGCTGAATTCGCGGGCGCCCTTTTCGGTCTGAAGGCGATGCGTAAAGCAACCTTCATTCGTTGGGACTGCGGTGTTGATGGTGTCAGCAAGGAAGACCGGAAGGCGCACCGGCGCCCTGGCGTTGAGACGACCGGCGAGGACGACGATAAGGGATGCCTTGGCAGCAAGCACGGCGAGCGGATTCAAATCTATTCCGTAAAGGCCGCGTAAGAGGTCTTGAGCCGCGTATTGTCCACCGTTGTCTCGTTCATCCATTAAGCGGCGCCGTATGGCTTCGAGAATGAAGGTGCCCGTTCCGCAGGTGGGATCCAAAAGGTCATTTTCGGGAAGCCAGCCCATCTCGTCCAACGCGTGGCTGGCGAGCCAATCCGGCGTATAGACCTCACCTAAAGCGTGTCGCAACTCCCGCGGGATGAATTCTTCATAGATGCCCTTGAACAGGTCACGGACCGATTCGGGATTTTTTCGGGTCATGTCAAAAGACAGTTGCCCCAACTGCGCCAATAAGTCGCCCAAGGGGCCTTCCAGGTTCGCCCACGAAGCATCATCCACAGGCCAAGAGAAGAAATCTCCTACCAGCATGTTCAGGATACCCGCGTCCGTGAAAAGGGTGCCGGTTTCAAGTGTGCGCATGCGATCCCTGAGTTCGACGCTGGCGTCTTTCATGTCCTCGCTGGCGCGAGGCAATGCCAGAGCAGATACCAGCTTGGCAACAAGCGCGATGAAGGTATGAAGGGAAAAAAGATAACAAGGGATGTGCTCCCCATAGGGCTTTTGGTGGGCTTGGGATTGGCGCATCAAGAAATCTTTGAGTCTGTCCGTGGGGATACTACCCACAGCCTGCCCGAACAGGCGACTCCATTCTTTGAACAAGAGGGTGGTTTTGCTCTGCCCCGTCATACCGCCGGCTGCCGCTGCAACGACTGCTTCAAACAATGGCGGGATAAGGGCGGCGCCAATCCGGGACTCCGGTCCGACCATCGTACGCAGCAGCCCAGAATGGACTAATGGGTATCCTTGGGTATGCAGCAACGTCAGCAGACGTGTTGCCTGCTTATCGTCGAAAGCGACCAGGGACTCCCATCTCTCTGTTACGCCATCGGCCGTACCGAAGGCGATATGCGTCCCATCCCAGACGATGAGGACGTACTCCTCGATTGAACGCCCTTCATCGCACGCCATACGCGCAGCGTAATCCGCCGCCTGGTTTTTGGCGTGCTGAAGGCCAGCCCGGGAACGACCGCTAGAGAATGATTTCGGTGGTTCGTATTCGATGATGACGCCGCCATGCACAACGTCGGCGAAAGCCACGTGTCGATGGTCACCCCGAAGGGCGCGCTCGAATTGATAAGGGACGTAGGAAATACCGAGGGCTTGACACGCTTGCCTCAACAACAGCTCTACCTCGTGCCTCAGATTGGCTTCGTTTCCCGCCGCATCAGCGGCAGCGAGAGCGCCGGCTGCCAGCCGTTGGGCGCTTTCCGTTGTCTCTCGCAAGGATAATTCTCGGTTCTCAGGCATTGTTTACCCTCCTCTTTTCGACTCACGAAATGTTGCAGCCTCCGGGTCTTGGTGTCGAGCGTAACGGGCGCGCTCACACGCCCGACGTTCAGGACATTCGTCGGTCTGCGAGGGTCACAGCATACGTCATGCGGCTAACATGGCTCCGCAAAGACCTGCCCGACACTTTCTTTGAAATGACCGAATTCTCCTTTGCTGCCAGTAAGTGACGTTACGCAGTTCCCAACTCGGGAACTTATCCCCCGATTCGGAGTCGAGAGCAGGCTTTTCGCGGGAATGACGCTTTGGACATACGTCGCAACGCCAATTCCTCAAGGCTGCGTGACAGCACTCAATAATTTATACCGCCTATGGTGCTCACACGTGCAACATTTGGTCAAAAGAGGTTTGATGCTTGGATATGTAATTCACTTTTTCGCTGTGTTACAACGGCATGCAGAAGCGGACGTATAAACCTGCGGCAGATCTCCCGCTAATCCACGCTCTATAATCCACAACAACAAAGACCAATGGAGGTTCAGGATGTCGCTGAGGCGTTCAGGGATGCTTGCATGGTTGGGAATCAGCCTCACCTTGATGGCGTGGACGGAGAGCCAAGCCCGGCCGACGGTGTACGTCGTGAACTATCCGCTGCAGTATTTTGCCGAGCGGATCGGGGCCGGACAGGTGCACGTGGTGTTCCCGGCTCCGGCTGACGAGGATCCGGCTTTCTGGAAACCGGATGTGGAAACGATTGCGGCGTTTCAAGCGGCGGATTTGATCCTCATCAACGGCGCCGCCTATGCCAGGTGGTTGAAAACCGCCTCGTTGCCGAAGTCGAAAATGATCGATACGTCCAGGCGTTTCAAAGTGGACTATATCGAAATTCAAGGCACGGGTACGCACAGCCACGGCCCGACCGGGGAGCACTCGCACGCCGGTACGGCCTTCACCACCTGGCTCGACTTTCGCCAAGCCGCGCAGCAGGCCCAAGCGGTCATGGAGGGGTTGAGCCGCTTACTCCCGGAGCACAAAGACGCCTTTGAGAGGCGCTACGCCGAGCTGGAACAGGACCTGCTGGCTCTGGATGAGCGCCTCGGCACGATTGTGGCCGGGCAGCGTGAACAGCCCCTGCTTGCCTCCCACCCGGTGTACCAGTATCTGGCCAAGCGCCACGGCTTGAACCTGCAAAGCGTTTTGTGGGAGCCCGAGGTGATGCCGGATGACGCGCAGTGGGATGGCTTGCGGTCCATTCTGCAAGCACACGATGCCGCCTGGATGTTGTGGGAGGGCGACCCCTTGCCGGCCTCCGCGGATAAACTGCAGGCGCTCGGAATCAAGAGCCTGGTCTTCGATCCCTGTGGGAATACGCCGGAGCAAGGCGATTTTTTTAGCGTCATGCAACAGAATGTGACACGCCTGCTGCAAGCGTTCCAATAGCGTACGGCGGCGGTTCGCCGCCGGGTCTCTCATTGACGAAGGGCAGTTGTCGCAAGTACCTTAACGCTGCGACTGTTGCCATCGTACGCTCAGGGGTTTCGTCCGCTCCCGAACAACAAGGAAGGCGGGATAAAAATGTTCACCGAGAAGCCAAGGACGCCCTACGTTTGGCTGTGTCTGGTCCTGATGCTGTTCTCCGTGCCGTTCGCGGTGGCGCACGACTATTGGATTGAGCCCTCGAATTTTCAGCTCGAGCCAGCGGGCAGGGTATTGTTCTATCTTCGGGTCGGCGAGAATTTTAACGGTGCGCCGGCGACGTTTTCCATCGCGCGGGTGAAACGCTTTCACGTTGATAGCGCCACCCGTCAGTTCGAGGTGCTGCCGTTGCAGCGCGACCCGGCCGGCATGGCCCGGCTGATGGAGAGCGGTTTGCAGGTGGTGAGCTTTGAGAACATGCCCACCTATCTCGAACTCCCAGCCGACCGCTTCAACAGCTACCTGCGGGCCGAGGGGCTTGAGTCGATATTAGAAGCCCGCCATGAAGCCGAGGCGAGTGACCAACCCGGCAAGGAGGCGTACTCGCGCTGCGCCAAGTCTCTCTTATGGGTTGACGGCGACAATGCAGCCGAGGACTCGCACCACAACAAGCCGGTCGGCCTGACCCTGGAACTCCTTCCCGAATCGAATCCGTATCGCATGACAGCCCCGACACCGTTGACGGTGCAACTGCTGTATGAGGGCCAGCCGGTGACCGGCGCGCTGGTGATGGCGCTGAACAAGAGCGCGCCGAACGAGGTGCAGCGCGTCCAAAGCGGCCTAGATGGGCGCACCGAGTTCAACTTGCGCCGCGGCGGCCTGTGGCTGGTCAAGGCGGTGCACATGGTTCCCGCTGCAGCGGCTGTCCCGGAGGATTGGCGCAGCTATTGGGCGTCGCTGACCTTCGAGCTGCCGGCAGGGCCATGAGCGAGAATCGGTCGGGACAAGCCCAGCATTCCAGCGCCCCCCCCTTCCCATTGGTATTGCCACTGTGATGACCAAGCTAAAACACTTGCGGATCAAGACGACCTGCATCCGGGTTGTGTCTCAGTTCGGCTTTCCCCCTTACCCCAGCCCCCGGGTCAAGTCCGGGGCAGGCTCTCTCCCTCCGGTGCGGCCATTCCCCATTGCTCTGGGGTTTTTAACCTGCTCGTTGTGTTTGATGCTGAGTCTGCTGGCGCTAGTACGGACCGCGCAGGCCCACCTGACGAAGTACACCGGCGCCGAGCACAGTTCCACGGTGGCCGAGATATGGATTGATGAGGAACGCATCACGCTGCGGCTGGAGATCGGCGACCTGGATCAAGATGCATTTGTTGACCTGCTCAACGACGCTGCCCCCGGACAAGACGAGGTTTCCCGGGAACTCTTGCTGATCGGCGATAACGGCGCCCCGCTGGCGGGGGCGGTAAAGGTCATCGAGCGACGGCCGCGTACGGATCGCTCCACGGTCTCTCAATCGACAGCAGCCCAGGTGCCGGGCAGCGCCGAGGTGACCTATGCCGAGGTGGTTTATGAACTGGGAATGCACCCTGCGACGCTGACGCTGATGCCACCGCCGCGAATGGGGAGCGATGAGGCGGCGGCCCAGATCGGTTTCATCGTGTATCACGAAACCATTCCGGTCATCGACTTCCAGTACTTGGTACGCCCGGAGACCCTGCGGCTGGACTGGCGCGACCCCTGGTACTCCGCCTTCGAAAATGCCGACCTGAAACGTCATCACAGCGCGCCGCTGATGACGTTTCTCTACGTCGAGCCGTACGAGGTGCGTTTTGAAATTCTCATCCGGCTGAAGGCGCTGGCGTCGTGGATGTCGCTGGATGTTTCGACTCAGGAACCGATCGACATAGACAGACAGGCGCGATTGCGCGAGCAGGTCGGCCAGTTTCTCTTACAGCAAAGCCGGGTGCAGATCGACGGCGTCAGGTCCCGCCCGCTGCTCGACCGCGTCGAGTTTGTCAGGGTGACCCCGCAGGGCATTCAGTCGCTGGACGCGGCTGAGCGGCTGACGTTCCAAACCGCCTTGGTGGGCGTGATTCTTGCCTACGCTACCCCCGGGCCGCCGCAAGATGTGACGGTGGATTGGACGCATTTTGACGACCAGATCACCTCGATCCCGGCCACGATCATCGACCCTGTCAGTCAATTGCCCTACGACGTGACGCCGGCGCAGCCGACGTTGCGCTGGACCAATATGCTCGACGACTACAACTACCAGGTTGCAACCATCGATGCGATCGCCGCACAGGCCGCCAATCAATTCGATATCCCCTTGTTGAGTGTCCTGCTTTGCCTCGCGGCGGCGCTAATCGCTGGTTTTGGCGGTTTTCTGGCGCTCAACGGTGTCTATCGGATCACCGCGGTTGCCTTGATTTTCGTCGTGGCCGTAGGGGTAGGACCATTTGGACGGATTGCGGTTCGCAACCCATTTGCGGCGCCTTACCAACTGCCCGAGGTCGAGTCGTTGTTGATTCTCCAAGGGCTCTTGCAAAACACCTATCGCGCCTTTGATTTTCGCGCCGAAAACGACGTCTACGACAAACTGGCGGTCAGCACCGCGGATGATTTGATCACGGACATCTATTTGCAGAGCCGCAAACGCCTGGTGATGGAAGCGCAGGGCGGGGCGCGGGCCAAGGTGCAGGACGTACAACTGCTGGACGCCGTCCAGGTCGGCCCCCCAGGCAAGCGTCAGCGCCTGACGTTCCAATGCGCTTGGCGCATCACGGGCACGGTGAACCACTGGGGGCATACCCACCAGCGCCGCAATCAATACGAGGCCAGGGTCACCATTCAGCCAATCGAGCAGACCTGGAAAATTGTCGCCCTGGACGTCATCGAAGAGCGCCGCCTGCCATGACTGACGCGCAGCTTCCCTTCATCGCCATTGAGCGGTTGACCTTTCAGTACCCAGAGGGCGATTTTTACCTCCACATTCCTGAGCTCGGCATCGACGCCGGGACGAAAGCGGCCGTCATCGGCCCCAGCGGATCGGGCAAGACGACCCTCATCAATTTGCTGGCCGGCATTGTCTCGGCCGTCAGCGGCCAGATCAGGGTGCATGGCGCGTCGCTGGATCAGCTCGGCGATGCCGAGCGGCGGCGGTTTCGCATCGCCAACGTCGGCTTTGTGTTCCAGGACTTTGCGCTGCTGGACTACCTGACGATTCTCGACAACATCCTGCATCCCTACCGGATCAATCGCGCCCTGAACCTGACACCGCAGGTGCGCGAGCATGTCGTCCACCTGGCGGACATCATGGGCATCGCGGACAAGCTCAAGCGTCACGTCCATCACCTGTCTCAGGGAGAGAAGCAGCGCGCCGCCATCTGCCGCGCCTTGGCGACGCGCCCGCCTCTGCTCCTCGCCGACGAGCCCACCGGCAATCTGGACCCGGCCAATAAGTCGCACATCCTGCAGCACCTCTTTCAATACGTCGATGAGGCCGGCGCGACGCTGGTCGCGGTCACGCACGACCACGGCCTGCTCAGCGGATTCGACCGGGTTGTCGATTTTCAAGCCTTTGATCGCCCCCAACGAGCGTAATCATGCACAGTCTGTACGTGGCGTGGCAGTACCTGCGGTTTCACAAAGTCAAAGCCGTCGTGCTCATCGCCGCGCTCACCTTGATTACCTGTCTGCCGCTCGCCGTTCACATTCTGGTGCGCGCCAGCGAGGTCCAGATGCTCGCCCGCTCCCAGGCCACGCCGCTGATCCTGGGGCAGAAGGGCAGCGCCCTCGACTTGGTGATGAACACGCTTTACTTCGCCTCAAAGCCGCCCGAGACCATCACCATGCGCGAAGCCGACCGCATTGATGAGACCGGCTTTGCCTTCGCCATTCCCCTTTACAACCGGTACACGGCCCGAGGCTTTCCGATTGTCGGCACCACGCTGGACTACGTGAGCTTCCGCCGCCTTGAGATCGCCTCCGGGCGCATGCTGGCCGTCCTGGGCGAGTGCGTCTTGGGCGCCGCGGTGGCGGACCAACTCGGCCTTGGCCCTGGGGATACGCTCATATCCACGCCGGAGAACCCATTTGACCTGGCCGGCGTGTACCCGCTCAAGATGCAGGTGGTGGGGGTGCTCAAAACCCGCCATACGCCGGACGACCGGGCGGTGTTCGTCGATGTCAGAACCGCCTGGGTCATCGAAGGACTCGGGCACGGGCATGAGGACGTTGCGGCCGCTCGTGATCCCCAGGTCGTGCTGACGGAGCAGGATGGTAAGCTCGTCGCCAGCGCCAAGATCGTGCAGTACACCGAAATCACCCCGGAGAATATCGATTCGTTTCACTTTCACGGCGACACGGGCCAGTTCCCGCTCACTTCGGTCATTGCGGTACCGCACGACGACAAAGCGGCCACCCTGCTCATGGGCCGCTATCTTCCCGAGACCAGTGCTTTTCTGTTGATCAAGCCCCTCGGCGTAGTGAAGGCGCTGCTGCAGAACATCTTCAAGATTCAACGGGTGCTCAACATCATTTTCGCCGTCGTCAGCGTTGCCATGCTCCTGACGATTGTCCTGATCATCACGCTTTCCCTGCGCTTGCGTCAGACTGAGATCGAGACCATGTACAAACTCGGCTGCAGCCGCCTCAAAATGGCTGAACTGGTGGCCGCGGAACTCGGCGTGATTGTGGTCGTGAGCCTGATGTTGACGGCGGGATTAACCGGCTTGGCGCTGCACTGGCAAACCGCGCTGATGCAGCAATTTTTGTCGTAACCGTTCTGGTACAGGCCTTCCGAGGTGGTTGGCGGGGGGCCGCAATCTAAGGCTCTGCATTTCGTATCTCGTCTTTGCGCGGACTGCAACGGAGCCCGCACTCTAAGGTGCAGACAAAGAATTTGACCGCCTGCACTCGGTGACCCGCGACACGATCGAAAATAGAATTGATCCATCCCTAATAACAAGTGCTCCAGAATCCGATGTAAAGGTTTCGGTTAGGGGTGTCGAATCCCAAGCCTGGGTCAAATGAGCAAGCGCAGGCGAATTATCACGGCGGCGCGGAGCAGCGCCGTATGACTGACTCCTGCAGAAGACAAATTAGGTAATTCAGAGGCATTCTCGGGCAGCCTTCAGTCGGCGCGATTCGCTTCCGGTATAACCTTGTCATCAACCGCTCAAGTTGAACAAACCATCTCCAGAGGCTCGCGCTCGCGGCGGCTTGCGGCGGTCGGCCGGGACGGGCGGCAGATCATCAGCCTGGAAGCAAGCCTCCTCGACAACGCCCTCGAGCAGGCGCTCCTGCTCAGGGCAGGCCGCCACGGTTGCCTCCAGTACCCACAGCAATTCCAGCAATTCGGTGGTGAACGCGCTGCTCCAGCGCGCCGGACGGATGTCGTCCAGGGGCGACGACTTGCGCCCGGCTCCATTTTTCATGCGGTACTTGAGCCACGATTGGACGACCTTGAGGCCGGACACCTCGAACTCGTAGACGTCGGGCGCAACGGGCGCAAACGCCCCGTCGCCGACGTGGAGGGTGCGGGTCGCAGCGGCGTAGGCGAACGTGCTGGGGTAGCCGCCGGCGTCGAGGGGAACCTTCTGGGTACATCGCGCCGCACCGGGCGGCACGCGGCCGCGTTGCTGCCCCTCGGGTACGAATCGTTCCCCATAGGTATGCAGCCAGAGCAGCCGGGCGCCGATGGCGCGCACCTGCTCGAACAGCGCGGCGTCCCTGGTGATGGGGACGCGCAGCTCTCGCGTTTCCAATTCTGTGGCGAAACGCGCCGTGAAGGCTGGATGGGCCAGCGCGCCGTAAACGTAGGCCAGAAAATCCTCGGGGGTGACGATGCGTTGGTATGCCTCGCCAAGGATGTCGAGCAGGCCGGGCAGGATATTCGCCTGGGATGCGTCAGCGGCGCGGTAGAGGGGAATTGTGTCCTTTGCACCGCGGCCAGAAAAATGGTCTAAGTCGGGGATGACTGCGCAAGCTGTAAGCGCCGGCCCGGTTCCGAGAAATTTGGTCAACAAACTTGTCACATACACCTGCCGCTCGCCGTGGGCGCGCCAGAGGTCGGGACGCGGGCGGGACATCAAGCGACCGTCCGCGATGATGCAGTGCCGGTCAAACGAGCGATAAGCGTATCGTTGCGCCTCCGGCATGGGCGCGTCACTCGGCAGATTGGAAATCGGAGTCGAGTCATTCGCCTCCGTCAAGGCGACGTCATAAGTGCCATGAACCTCGCGGTCGCCCGTTCCACGAAATGCCTTGGACCTATCCCCAGCACTCAGCAGGCCACGCCAACGGCGCTCCAGGGTTTCTGCATCCGGCGCAATCGGCCACGTCCGCTTCAATTGGACGCCCGACTGTTGCCACGGCATCAGGTCCGTCAGCAACGGCCAATCAAAATAAACGCCCCGACCCGCCGGGCGGAACGGCGCCTGCCAGTCAGCCGGGCAGTCCTGCCAGGCGACTGCCGAAAACCGGGTGATGGCGTCGAGGGCGGCGAGCTTTTCATCGCGCGTCCCTTCGACACGGGCATAACGAACCGCGGCGGGTGTGTCCCGCTTCGCGGCCCCGGTGCGCACGGCCACGGCGATGGTGACGGGCGTCTGGATGGCAAACACGTTGTCGCTCCTGCGGGCGCCGCGTCCCTCGCCGCCGAGGTCGAGGATCCAGACGTCGTCGCACTGCCGCCGCAGGTGCTCGCGCATGCCGCCGAAGGCGTCGCCGTTGAGGTAACTCGAGGCGCTGATGAAACTGATCACGCCCGGCCCGTGCGCCGTTGGATGCTCAAAGACCTTCCACAACGCCCAGCGCCAGAAGTAGACGTACAGGTTGTAAAGATTCTTGAGGTGGCCGCCGTGCCCGGCCGCGACGACCGGGGCGAGGAAATCGTGAAAAATGGCCCGCTCTGCGTCGTCGCCCCAGCGCACCCAGCCGCCCGTGCGCCCTTTGTTGTCATGGGTAGCGGCTTCGTGCCGGTCGTAGGGCGGATTGCCCAGGCAGACGATGACCGGCACGGCGCTCTTCACCTGCAGCGCCCGGGCGTGCTGCGCCGCGATGGGACGCAGGAACAGCGGCAGTTGCGGGGTTTCGGCGTGCGGGCTTTCGAGGGTGTCGGTCAGGTAAACGTGCGTGCCGTCCGCGGGCAGTTGCGCGCCGCGGTCGCGCAGGGCGCGGCTGACGCGCAGTTCCGCCACCGAGTAAGCGCCGACCATCAGCTCGAAGCCATACACGTTGTCGGCCAGCGCGGTGGCTTGGCCCGCCACGGCGCCCGCGCCTTGCTCGGCTTCAACGCGGCCCAGCGCGTGCTCGATGACGCCGAGCAGATAGGTCCCGGTGCCGACCGCCGGATCAAGGGTGACGACGCCGGGCGCCGCGAAGCCCAGCGGTTTCCCCAAACGATGAACGAGCAGGTCATCGATCAGGCGCACTTGGGCGCGTACCACCTCGACCGGGGTGTAGTAGACACCGGCGTCCTTGCGCAGCTTGGGGTCGTAAGCGGCCAGGAAGTCTTCGTAGAAATAGAGCCAGGGGTCATCGCCGGGAGCCGTCAGCGCGGCGGGCGGCACCACCGCGATGACGCGCAGCAGCAGGTCGAGGGACGCGGCGATGTCGGCGCGGGCGGTGGGGTCCGTGAGAACTTGCAGCGCCCGCGCCAACAGGTTGTGCTGGACGGCGAGCGCGGCCTCGGCGCTTTCGAGCGTAAACACGTCAGTAGCGCCCTCGCTGCGGCCCAGCAATAGCGCAAAGGTCACGGTCTGCGCGTAGGCATCGGCAAACTGATCGTCCGCGGCGTCGGGGAAGAGGAGTTGCCGCCAGTCCTGCGCCAGTTGCACCAGGGGCGAAGCCGGGCGCTTGAGGGCATCGGCCACGTCGTCACGCAATAGGCGGCACAGCGGGGCGAGTAGCGCGGCAAAACCCTTGAGATCAATTTTGCCCGTTCGGTCAGTGGGAATGAACGGCTGCCACGAGAGGAAATCGCGCAACAGGCGTTCGACGGCGTGGGCGTCCTGAAGCGTGGGGGCCTGGCTGCCGTCGGTGGCAACGTCGCCCGACAGACGCACGACCCGGTCCACTGGCTTGCCGTCTCGGTAGAGCACCCATTCATTGCCGTCGGCGTAGAGAAGGTTCGGGATGGACGAGAAGCGCTTGAACTGGTCGCGGTTATGGCCCTTGAACCGGCTGGCGGTGGCGCCAATGCCGGGCGCCTTGAGCTCGACGTACCCAGTCAACTGTTGGTTGAGATGAACGGCGTAATCCGGGCGCCCGAGGCGGTCGGGCAGGGGTGTTTCACCCGTGCAGACGACGTTCCAGCCCAATGTCCGGGCGGCAGCGGCCATGAAGGTCTCGAACGGGGCGCGTAACTGGTCTTCCGGTGAGCCGGCGGCCAACTGCGCCATTTTGGCCGTCACCGTGTTGGCAAACGTTTGCAGGGCTTGGTGAAGTGAGTGCTCCGCTTGGGTTTGTGGCATGGTTGAATCTGACCTTTCTTGCTATGGAACGGACACTCGTTAAGCCATCGGCTACGCATGCGGACTCTCGAAAGTCTCGACTTCATGTATCATAATCTCGCACGGGGATGCACACGTTATACCCTATGCTTGGTTCCCGGTCGCGGTGGTTCCAAAGATGACGAGGACGCTTGGCCCTCGCGGTGGATTGGGATGACGGTGCACGAACGCGGGTGAGCTGGGAAAAATGGACACCATCGCCCACATCTCAAGCCGCGATCGGTTGTGTGAAGACGGATGACCCGAACAGGGAGATCACGACATGAAGCTCCTGATTTGTCTTGGTTGTGGACAGCATTTGTTCGACGAAGAACCCGATAGATGCCCGCTGTGTGGTACAGCCAGTAACAGATTCAGGGCGGAGAAAGAAATCGAACAGCGTTATCGAGTGGTCACGTCGAAGGTGACGGATCAGGTTCGGCGACTGGTCGTCGAGCCGGAACTGGGGATCGCCAGTTATAGAGTCGAGTCCGGCCAGGACAGCGTGTGGATCGACTGCCCAGCCGTCTTCGACCGAGACCTCGAAAGGGTTGAGGCGATCCTGTTCACGCACGGGGATTTCATGGGTGCGTGCAATCGCTATCGCGAATTGTGGGGGACGGAAGTTTATCTGAACGAGCTCGACACCGGGCACCGATTCGCCCGAGGGCATCGTGGACCACAAGGTCCGCGGGGATTTCAAGCGGGGTTCGCTTGAGGGCTATCACCTCGGTGGGCATTCCGATGGTTTCACGATGCACATCTGCCATGACGTCCTGTTCGTCTGTGACTTCGTGCTGACGGAAGGCGCGGACATGAAGCTGACACCCTTTGGTGACAAAGAGCGATCCGAGAGGGGGCTTATCGGATTCTGGAATTGACCGCGGGCCGTGATCTGCAGACGGTCTGCGGATACAACTTCGTGACGGAATTTCTGCCTTGGCGGGGAGCGTTGTCGTGCCTCCTCAAGGCGGATGCCTGATAGTGATCTGCCGTTCCAGTGGCCGTCACTGTGGAGACCGATATTACCAGGCGTTGATCGCAACGTTCGGTTTGTCCCGACCTATTAGAGTGGTTTTCGCGCGACTGTATGGGATATTCGCAGCAGGCAGAACAACCTGAGCACCCGATGCCATAATAGACCAGACATACGAACGCAAACCGCTCTAAGTCCTCCACCGACATCCGAAGCTACCTGGCTTTGTAATCCCAAGCAAAACCTTCTGGGAACAAAAAACCGTGTCTGTATACGCCTTACCGGGACTGAAGGGCTGGCGATATGACAACAGAATCAAGTTATTCGCCACTATCCCGCGCCGGGCCTACTTTGCAGGATTCGGGTTATCATGTATTCTAGGCACCGCTTGAACGACAGGAAACGTGAGGGACCAGTGGCAACCGTGCGCGTGATGTATTGGAAAGAAGTACCGGTGCAGGTCCAGGCCGAAGACGACAATGGCCAAGTCTCCAAACCGCTGCACGAGCGCTTTCAGCAGGGTGTCGACGCCATCGCGATGTTCGACGGCAGCGGCGGCACCGACGACTACCTGATGGCTTGGGAGTGGGGTGGCGAGACAGAAGTTGAAGGCACCGCGGAAGAAGCTGCCACCGTAATGTCAGAGCGATACAACAACGGTTTCCCACACGATTTCGCGGCCCGTATACGCGGCCTGCACGCAGCCGGCCAGCGCGACCCGCGTCCGGGCGCCGTTGACCACTGGATTGAATAGGAGCTTGTGGAGAGTTTGGATATGCCTGAAACCGACACCGCACCGCTGACTATCCCGGAACGCTTGGCGCAGGGCGGCTTCCTCATCTCCGATGGCGCCACCGGGACCTACCTGCAGCAGCACGGGCTGGAGCCGGGTGGCTGCCCGGAGGCGTTCAACGCCACCCATCCGGACGTCGTCAAGGGCATGGCGAAAGCGTACTTCGATGCCGGCTCCGACATGGTGCTGACCAACTCGTTCGGCGGCAGCAAGTTCATGCAGAAGAAATACGGCTTCGGGGAGCGCGTCCACGAGTTCGACCGCTTGGCGGCAGAACACGCCCGCAGCCAAACCCCGGCGGGGTGCTACGTGATCGGCTCCGTGGGGCCGACCGGCGAGTTCCTGGAGCCGTTGGGCGAGGTCAGCGAGGCAGAAATGTACGACGCCTTCGTCGAACAGATCACCGCCTTGGAAGAGGGTGGGGCCGACGGCGTCGTCATCGAGACCATGACTGCTGTGGAGGAATCCGCGTTGGCCATCAGGGCCGCGCGTGAGCACACCAACCTCACGGTGATCGCCACCATGACGTTCGACAAAGGGCCGCGCGGCTTTTTCACCATGATGGGGGTGTCGCCGGAACGGGGGGTCAAGGCATTGGAAGACGCTGGCGCCGACATCGTCGGGGCCAATTGCGGCAACGGCATCGACGTGATGGTCGAGTTGGCGCGTGAGTTGCGGACAGCCACCGACGGCTATCTGGTCATCCATTCCAACGCCGGCATCCCGGCGATCAAGAGCGGCCAGATCGTCTATCCCGAAACCCCGGAATACATGGCCGAGCGCTTCGAAACGCTGGTGCACGACGTGGGCGTCAACATCGTGGGCGGCTGCTGCGGCACGGCGCCTGATCATATCCGCGCGCTCGTTGACACGCTTAGAAGGAAGACATGATGACTGATGTCAAGGCTGCGTCGAAACCGCGCGTCGCCGACGTTCTGGAACAATACGGCAAATGCCTGGAGCTCGTCCCGATAGACCCGAATTTTGGCAACATCAGCGTCGGGCTGTACGTCAAGGACGGCGTCTTCACCATCTGGACCTTCAGCCACAAACCCGGCGTGGAGGCGCGCATCGAGAAAATCCGCGATCAATTCGTCGCCCTCGGCGGCATGAAGCCGATGGACGGCACGTACAATCAGGCCATACCGTCGTGCGGCCAATTGCACGTCAGGCCGGTCAAGTTCCTGCTCAACCAGGCGGTCGGCAAGGCGCCGGATTTCGCGCCGCCACAGGGCGAGATGTCGATTAAGGACTCGAAATCGCCGCTGCTGCTCAAGGTCGCCGGCGAAGAACAGGACGGCAAGTGGCTGTACCGGGTTTCCAGTGAGGGCGAGGCGCCGAACCCGATGGTGCGGCTACGGATGGTGGTCGCCGGTTTCATGCGCTACGGCGAGATGAACAAGGTCAGCGACACACAGGTCATGTTCCCCTGCGGCGCCCGCCACGACGGGCTGGTCCGCCTACTGTTGCCGTATTCCCGTAACATATCCAGCGTTGAGGGCATGATGGCCGCCGAGGCCCTGCGCGGCCAGATGACCACCGGAACCCTTGGCTTTTCGGCCACGTAGTTACTTTTTCCAGCACTCGATTCTTTGCCCCAGAGGAGGCGCCGACATGCCATTCCAAGAAACCATGACCCCCCGTGAACGGGTGATGAACGCTTTGAACGGTAAACCCGTTGACCGCACGCCGGTTTCCAATCCTACCAACGTGGCGACGGTGGAGCTGATGGACATGATGGACGCGCCGTTTCCCGAGGCGTGCCGCGACCCGGAACTGGCGGCTCGCCTGGCGGCGACCGGCTACACGGAATTGGGCTTCGACTCCATCATGCCTTACTTCACCATCATCCAGGAGTCGTCGGCGCTTGGTTGCGAGATGCAGTGGGAGGAGAAGGACAATTGGCCCACCGTGCGCATGAGCAACCCCGTCTGGAAGGGTCTGGACGATATTCGCGTGCCCGCTGGATTTCTGAACCACCGCGACAACGTCGCCATCACCGGGTCGCTTCGCCTGCTCAAGCAGGAATTCGGCGACGAGGTGGCCATCATCGGCAAGACCATGGGGCCGTGGACGCTGGCCTATCACGTGTTTGGGGTCGAGCGTTTCCTGCTGATGAGCGTTGACGATCCCGACACCACCATGCTTTGTCTGCACAAGTTGAAGGAAATATCGGTGCTGTTCGGTGAGGCGCAAATCGAAGCCGGCGCCGACGCGCTGACCTTTCCCGATCACGCTACCGGCGACTTGGTAAGCGGCGAGTATTACGAACGCTTCCTGCTGGAGCTTCACCAGGAAATGGTCGAGCGCCTGAAAGTGCCGCTGATCCTGCACATCTGCGGCAATACGCTGGATCGCATGGACTATATTGCCCGCACCGGCATGGCGGCCTTCCACTTCGATTCCAAGAACGACCCGCAGCAGGCGATGGACATCGTCGATGGCCGCATCGCCTTGGTGGGCAACCTCAACAACCCCGAAACGCTTTACGCCCGCGGACCCGAGGAGGTGCGCCAGGAGGTCTACCGCTGCCTGGACGCCGGGGTGAACCTGATTGCCCCCGAATGCGCCATCCCTCTGGCCACCAAGCTGGAAAACCTGCTGGAAATTCCGAAGGCCGTGCGGGATTGGACGCATGAGCACGCTGCCTGAGGACGCCGGGCAGAACGCCAATGTTTCCCCCTGATACAATCGCCGCGTCGGTTCCTATACACCCCAAGGTGGGATTTGCGCCAAGGAGCATGAGGCATGCAGATACATAACCAAGGCTTGGAGAAGGAATTCGCCTACGTCACCAAGCCGGCAGAAGTGAACCACATCCAGAGCCTGTTCGAGAAATCCGTCCCCATCATGCACGACATCGCCTACAACCTGATTGTCGGCAAGCACAACGAGGTGGACCGGTTGACCAGGCAGGCGCTGGACGATGGGTTCCACGCCAACACCATTCTGGACGATGGCCTCATTGCCGGGATGGCCATCGTGGGCATCAAATTCCGCGACAACATCATCTTTGTGCCCGAGGTGCTGGTGGCGGCGCGTGCCATGAAGGCCGGCATGACTCATCTCGAGCCAATCCTGTCGGCGTCGGGCATCGAGCCGATGGGCACGATCATCATGGGCACGGTGAAGGGTGACCTGCATGACATCGGCAAGAATCTCTGCATCATGATGCTGCGCGGCGCCGGATTTGTGGTTCACGACCTGGGGGTGGACACCAAGCCCGATGAGTTCATCGATGCCGTCATGGAGCACGGCGCCGAAATTCTCGGCATGTCGGCGCTGCTGACCACCACCATGCCGAACATGGGCAAGACGATCGAGGCTTTCGAGGAAGCAGGGCTCCGGGACGCGGTGAAGATCATGTTGGGCGGCGCGCCGCTGACGCAGGAGTTCGCGGACGACATGGGAGCCGACGCCTACGGCGGCAACGCCATTGCGTGTGTCGATCTCGCCAAGGGATTCGTCGGCGAGGAAGCAGTGCCAGAGGCCTCATAGACCGCTGGCCGGAGGACGCGAATGGAGCACCGGGTGGACAAAACGCGGTACCAGGCGAGTTTGGCCCGGCTGGAGGCGATCTTCCGGGACATGTCGAACACCGCCACCGAGGTGTCAACCTGGCGCTGCCCATACAAAAATGCCGTGGACCGCTGCACCGCCGGCTTCGGCTGCCGCAACCAGGACCGCAGCGTCGCAAAAGGTGAACTGTTCATCTGCCTGAGCGATGACAAACTCGACTACCGGGGTGCCTGGGAAACGTAGGCAAAGTCCGGGCCATTCGTCACGATGAGAATTCTCTCCAACCTCCCCAAACCGCCATCCCGGCGCAAGCCGGAATCCAGTGATGCCGCTCAGGGCTGGGCGCCGGCGCCTGTCCCGGACTTGGGCCGGGATCAAACCTGGCTTGGCGTGCAGGCGGACTTATTCCATAGGTAGACGCCTGCATGGCACCCATGTACCACGACTCCCACCGGCTCGACGCCATTGCCGGCAAGTCCGTTTTCGACTACGCCGACACCTTGAAAGTCCGCGTGCCCACCTCGTGCGGCAGAACCGGCCAGTGTCACGAGTGCATTGTCGAAATCAAACGCGGCATGCCGGCACTCAATCCCCCGACCCAGGCGGAAAACTTTCTGCGCGAGCCGTATCGCCTTGCCTGTCAGGCCACGATTACCGACCCCGACGCCGCCATCGAATTTGCCGTGTTACGGCGCCAGCCGAAGATTCTGACGCATGGCATCCGCCGCCAAGTGCCGCTGGCGCCACTGACCTTTCGCAGGGATGACGGCGTGTATTTCGGTGCCGAGCGCCTCGACGACTACCGGGGCCAAGTCTGCGGGTTGGCGGTGGACCTCGGCACCACGACGGTGGCGCTGAATCTGGTCGACCTGGAAAGCGGCGACATTCTGTACACGGGCTCGTTCGAAAACCCGCAACGCTTTGGCGGCAGCGATGTCATGCACCGCATTTCATACGACGGCGGGCCGTTCCAGGGCGAGCTGCAACAGGCCATCTTGTCCGGTATCAACTTTGAGATACGGGATATGTGCCGGCGCCTCAAGGTGCGAGCGCGGCGAATTTACGAGGTGGTCATCGTTGGCAACGCGACCATGCGCGACCTGTTCTTCGGGTTCGACGTCCAGCCGATTGGCGAAAAGCCCTACAAGTCCGTCACCGAGCTGGAGATGCTGGCGGGGCAGCGAGCGACCACGGCGCTGAACGTCAAGGCAAAGGATCTGGGGCTGCGGATTTTTCCACGCGCCAACGTCTACGGCGGTCCGCTCATTAGTTCACACGTCGGCGCGGACGTAGCGGCCGACCTGCTGGCTGTGGGTCTGGACCAGGAAGACGACGTTGTTCTGCTGGTGGACGTCGGGACCAATACGGAGGTCGTCGTCGGCAACCGCCATCGCATGATCGCCGCCTCGTGCCCGGCGGGTCCCGCCTTTGAAGGCGGACAAGTGACCTACGGCATGCCCGGCTATAACGGCGCCGTCGAATCGGTAACCATTGGCGACGATGGCGTCACCTGTAAAACGATCGGCGGTTCACTGGCGCAGGGCATCTGTGGCTCTGGTCTCGTCGACCTGCTGGCGGAACTGCGGCGTTGCGGCAAAATGAACGAGCTCGGTGCGTTTGAGAACGGCGATGACGCCTTCATCTTCGCGCCAGAGAGCGGCATGTCGCTGTCACGCGCCGATATCAGCGCCTTGGCACAGGCCAAGTCGGCCAATTTCTCGGGCCAATACATCGCGCTGCGGCGCTATGGGGTGCCACTGGCCGACATCAGAAAGCTGTACCTGGCCGGTGGATTCGCCAACTACGTCAACGTCGAAAACGCCATCGACATCGGCTTCATCGCCAACATGCCCACCGAACGCATCGCCAAAGTCGGCAACGCGTCACTGGAAGGCGCCACCCTCATGCTGCTTAACGGAGACCTGCGGCAACGTATGGAAGCACTGGCGCCTGAGATCGAGCACGTCGAACTGGAAACCACCCCGGATTTCTTCGACATCTTTGTCGAGGGCTGTATGTTTAATCCCATGGGCGAACCGCTTGAACCGTGATGCTCATTCCAACCCGAACACGTTGATAGCTTGCATGGGACATAGAGTCACCGCGGTAGGAAGAGTCTGCTTAGATCTTGTGACATACTTCAGTCCCTTGACGCTTCCTTTGTTTTCGTGTAGCCACCGTGAAACAACTTTGCAAGCGCCGATTCTGGCCGAAAGTAGAAGCTTCGACTCGACTTTCTGATACTAGCCTATGCTGTCTACGCCAACGAAGCAGCGAGGAGAAGCATTTTTCGGTGTCATGGTGCTTGCGGTTCTCAGGTGAGGAAGGGAGACTCGGTCATGGACCAAATTACGCTGAAAAACTTCCGCTGCTTCCGAGAAGAACAGACTGCCCGCCTCGCCCCTTTGACGTTGCTGGTAGGCGAGAACAGCACTGGGAAGACTTCCTTCATGGCGATGCTTAGGGCGCTATGGGATGTCGGGTATAGACATCGCGTTCCTGATTTCAAGGAGGAGCCTTACGACCTCGGCAGCTTCGACGAAATCGCTCATTATCGGAGAGGCAAAGGAGGTCGTGCGGGCGCATTTCAGGCAGGATTTAATTTCACTCGTAAAGAAGGAAAAGGCAAAAAAGATGAGGCGTTTCAGTTCGAAGCTGTTTTTGAGAAAAGGGGAACCATACCGGTTCCGGTAAAGAGACTCCTTTCGGATAGAGACAAAAAGGTGTGGGTAGAGCTCGGCCTAAGACACGATGGGTCTGGGGAGCTTAGATTTGGTACACAGAAAGGAAGTTGGGAAGCGGGAGGATTTGTTGATTTTGGTTTTCTTTTTCGTGGAACCGCCGATGGTCAAATGGCGCCGCTTTTCCTCTTCACTAATGTGTTTATGCGCAGTGTACAGAGCGCAAGGAATCAGTTCACCCCATTGGAAGGTTCTGGACAACCCGATACCGACGATTTGGAACTTATTGAAAAGATGTGTAGTTCCGAAATGAGATATTTTCGTGAACCTTTATACGCCAGTGCGCCAGTCCGTTCCAAGCCGCGTCGAACATACGACCCCTCCCGGGCTTCACGAGACCCCGAAGGCGACTACATCCCAATGTACCTAGCTAACATATATGCCCAAGACAAGGAACAGTGGGAATCTCTCAAAAATGCCCTGGAAAAGTTCGGTGATGCAGCTGGTCTTTTCAACGAAATTTCGGTCACATCCCTTGGAAAGACTGCTAGTGGACCTTTTCAGCTTCAGGTCAGGAGGTACGATCAGAAGGCAAAAGGACCGCGCCGTAACCTGATCGATGTCGGTTATGGGGTGAGCCAAGTACTCCCGATAATTACGGAGTTGCTCCGTAACGATGTGCCGCCACTGGTTTTGTTACAGCAGCCAGAGGTGCATCTGCATCCGAGCGCTCAGGCGGCCCTTGGGACCCTATTCTGCGACATTGCCAGCCGGAATCATCAGTTGATCGTCGAGACCCATAGCGACCACCTGCTCGACCGGGTGCGTATGGAAGTTCGAGACGGCGATGTGCCGCTCAAGCCTGAAGACGTATCTATCCTTTATTTCGAACGCTGTGATTTGGATGTTCGTATTCATTCGCTCCGAATTGACAATGAGGGAAACGTTCTGGGTGCCCCGGAGGGCTATCGAAAATTTTTCCTGGAAGAGACAGCGAGATCACTGTGGAAAAGACGGTCTGTAGGAAACTGAAGAATGTGCGCAATTATTGACGCGAACGTCGTCCATGAAGTATTTGGTCCCAATTTACCGCCAGCAGGAAAGCGGTTTTTTGCTTGGCTCAACAAAGGAAGTGGGCGGCTAGTGGTTGGTGGCAAGTTGTTGGAGGAACTCGAAAGGCATTCCGATTTCAGACAGTGGGCGATGCAGGTCCAGCAGGCCGGGAAAATGAGAACAATAAGCAAAAACGAAGTTGACAAAAAAACAGAGCAAATCAAGATCGAGTCGACAGCCAAGTCAGACGATCCTCATGTTATCGCCTTGGCCTTCGTTAGTGGAGCGCGGCTATTATACTCCAACGATAGGAATCTGATGGATGATTTCCGAAATCAGAAATTCATCGATGATCCGCCGGGTAGGGTTTATTCAACCGACGTGAAAAGCAACCCTGACAAAAATTTCACCGCTGCACACAGGAAGCTGCTCCGGAACAAAGACCTTTGTGGTACCGAATAGCAGCAACAATTCCAAGGAGTATTTGAACTGAGGGAAAAGCCATGGCTTATAAAGTGCTGGTGACGGACTACGTGTGGCCCTCCGTGGAGCCTGAGCAAGCGGTGTTGGCGCAGATCGGCGCCGAACTCGTGGTGGCGCCGGACGGCAGCGAGGGCACCCTTGCGGAGTTGGCGAGGGACGTCGATGGCATCCTCACGTGCTTTGCGCAGGTCACGGAAACCGTCCTGCGGGCGGCGGAGAAATGCGTCGTGGTTGGGCGCTACGGCGTTGGGGTGGACAACATCGCCGTGGACACGGCGACGGAACTCGGCATGGCGGTTACCTATGTGCCGGACTACTGCGTCGAGGAGGTTTCCGATCACGTCATGGGGCTGCTGATGACCTGGAACCGGCGCATTGCGTATTTCGACCGGCTGGTCAAAACCTCCGGCTGGGGCAGCCTGTCCCTGACGATGCCCATCATGAGGCTGCGCGGCAAGAAGCTGGGCATCGTCGGTTTTGGCCGAATCGGTCAGGCAGTGTGCCGGAAGGCACTGGCATTTGGCTTCGAGGTCCTGGCCTGCGACCCGTTCGTGCCCGCCGAAACAGCGGCGAAACTAGGCGGCAAAATGGCGGATATGCCGACCCTGCTGAAGGAATCGGATTTCGTGACCCTGCATTCGCCGCTGATCCCCGAGACGAGAAATATGATCGGCCCGGCCGAACTCGACCTCATGAAGCCGACGGCGTTCATCATTAACTGCGCACGCGGCCCATTGATCGACGAGGACGCACTGTACGACGCCCTGAAAAACAACCGCATCGGTGGGGTAGGGCTGGACGTGTTGGTCGATGCGCACCCGGCGCCGGACCACCCGTTGCTGCGACTCGAGAATGCCATCATCACGCCGCACGTGGCGTTTTTCTCGGAAGAAGCGGTGCTGGAACTAGAGGAACGCGCGGCAGGGGAGGTCGCCGCGGTCTTGCAAGGCAAGATGCCCGAGAATCTGGTGAACAAGGACGTGCTGGCCCACCCCAACCCAAGGCACCAACTGCCCAGAGGCTAGCCTCTGGGCAGTTGATTTTCTTGATGCGGACGCTCGGAACCCGGCAGCGTCCTTAGGCAAGATCGTACAACTTGACCACGTTTTCGCAGGTGATCTTGCGCTGCACGCTGGCCGACACGTCACTGAGATTGACTTCGAGGTGATGCCGTGATTCAGGCCAAATGCAGTCCGGATGCGGGTAGTCCGCGCCCCAGATGATGTTGTCTTCGCCCACTAGCGGGATGATCGTCGAGATGAATTCATCCTGCTGGTACGTGGTGAAGCCATTGCGCCGGAAGTAATCGCTCGGTTTCATCGAGAAGCCCAGTTCGCGGGCGCGATCTTCATACTCGGTATCCAGGCGATCGAGGACATAGGGGATCCAGGTGACGCCGGATTCGCCGAGGATGAACTTGAGATTGGGGTACTTCTCGCAAGCCCCGGAAATGATCAGCGACACGAGGACTTCCATCCCGTCCAATTGGAAAAGCGCCGAGCGCAGCAGGCGCCATTCCACCGCGTATTCCTCCTCCATCCCCGGCGTGTCAGGGGCTCGCAGACCCTTGAAGCCAGTGGAGTGGAAGGAGATGGGAAAATTGCACTCGGCGGCGGCTTCCCATACGTGGTACCAATCGTGATGCCACAGGGGCACGCTCATCCGTTTGACGGGCAGGTCGCCGCCCTTCAGACCCATTTTGGCGCAGCGGCGGATTTCTGCCGCACCTTCCTGCGGATCGTTGTTCGGGATGACGGCCAATGGAAAGACACGATTCGGGTCGGAGCGCTTGGCGAAATCGGCTACCCAGTCGTTATAGCGCCGGTACGCCCAAGCACGGCGGTCACCGTCGGGAATGAGATCATTGACCAACAGGCAGCCATAGACGATTTCCGCATCGACGCCGTCCCGGTCCAGGTCTTCGAGCCGCAATTCCGGCGTGGTCGGGCGCGGGTTGGCGCTCCAATCATTGCCCCACTCAAAACCGAGGTCCTTCATGGTATCGATGCGTGCGAACATACCCTTCTGGTACTTTAGAAAACCGGGTCCGACACCGTTCCACATGCCCTTGTCCTGGCCTTCCACAAACCAGTGCAGGCCGTCGTCTAATTCCTCCACCCGCGGAACGAGTAGTCTCCACTTGGCCGGCGCGTCGGCCGACCACAGATCGGGCGGACAGTATGTCAAGTCAATATGGTTGTCGCCGGAAATCAGGTTGTACTGCAAAACTCTTTCTCCTTGTGTGCGAGGGGTTCATCTGCCCGGTCAGGTCGTCAAGACCGGATTCCTGGTCCGCACCCCTAAAGTCCTCAGGGACAAGCCTGAGCGAAAAGTTATTCTACACACATTGTGCTCCGCAGGTCTAGCGACGCTGCGGGCCGCCATGTATAGTTCGACTGCGTAGCGGCAGGCTGAAAACCTTCCGGCTCCCATCAGCAAATCCTTCCCCAGCCGTAAAGCCGTAAAACAGTCAACAGATAGTGAGCATCCGATATGCGTTTGATCCTGATCGGTCCGCCAGGGGCGGGCAAGGGAACCCAGGCCGAATACTTGGTGGAACGATTTCAGATTCCGCACATTTCGAGTGGCGACATGCTGCGAGCCGCGGTGGCCTCCGGCACGGATTTGGGCAAGCAGGCAGACGGTTTCATGAAGGCCGGCCAACTGGTGCCCGACGAATTGGTCATTGCGATGATCATTGAGCGCACGGCACAGCCGGACTGCGCCAAGGGATTCATCCTCGACGGCTTTCCACGCACCCGGCCGCAGGCCGAGGCACTGGCCGTTGACCTGGAAAAAGCCGGCGTAACCCTCGACGCCGTGGTGCTGATCGAGGTGCCGGACAGCCGCATCGTAGAGCGCGTCACCGGCCGGCGTATGGATCCCGAGGCCGGTGACATCTACCACGTCCAGTTCAGACCGCCTCCGGCCGACATCGCCGGTCGCGTCGTGCAACGCAAGGACGATACCGAGGCAGCCTGTACAGCCCGTCTGGAGAAGTACCACGCCGAAACGGCACCCATCATTCCGTTCTACAGCGAGCAGGGGCTGCTGAAACGCATCGACGGTGACACCGCGCCGGAGGTCGTAACGGCCCGCATCGCTACAACGCTGGCTGAAACAGCGTCATAGGGCTTACGCCCCTATTTCAGCACCTGCGGATTGACCGGGGAGAGGGCACGGCGCCCCTGCAGCACGGCGGCGATCTCACGCCCGGCACGCCGACGCGCCTCGGGCATCATGCGTGAGGAGGCTGAAGCCACGTGCGCCGACAGGATGACGTTGTCCATTTTGAGCAGAGGGTTGTCGGTGGCCACCGGTTCTTGCTCGAACACGTCGAGCCCGGCCCCGGCGATCCAGCCTTCCTGAAGCGCCTTGATGAGCGCCCTTTCGTCTACCGTCGGACCCCGACCGGTATTGAGGAAGATCGCCGTCGGCTTCATGGCGCGGAAATGCGCCTCCGTAAACATGCTCTGCGTGGCGGGGGACAGCGGCACGTGCATGGAAACAAAGTCGGAGACCTGCAACAACTCTTGCAGGCTACCCGTCACGCCGACCTCATATTGCTGCATGACGTGTTCGTGGATGAAGGGATCGAAGGCGATGACGTGCAGGCCGAAAGCCTTGGCGCGCTTGGTAATCAGGCGCGGAATGTTTCCGAAGGAAACGAAGCCCAGGGTCTGTCCCTGCAGGCGGGCGTGTTTGGAGAGTTCCTGGCGCCCCTCGCCCCAACGACCCTCACGCACGATACGGTCCTGCGTGATGAGGCGCCGCCAGCAGCCGAGCAGCAGGGTCATGGCATGGTCGGCCACTTCTTCGATGAACACGTCCGGCACGTTGGTGACGACAATGCCCGCCCGTGTGGCGGCGGGAACGTCCACGTAGTCGAAGCCGACGCCTGAACCCGCGATGACCTTGCATTTTTCCAGCGCCACCAGGACCTTCGGCGTCAGGCGCACGCCGCGACCAATGATGGCGTCCGCGTCTCTGGCTTGCGCGATGAAGGCGTCCTCGTCCGAGGCGTCCAGTACGACGATCTCGGCGCCGATGGGTTCAAGAGCCTCGCGTTCCATCTCGTAATTGCTCCCGCCGAGATCCGCCAAGGGTCCCGACATCTTCCCGGTAACGACTTTGAACGTTGCCACCCATACCTCCCCGATTCAGGATTCATTGCCTGATTGTGAAATGCCTAAAGCCGATTGCGTTGCCCGCGCCACGTGGCGACCAATGGGCGTTCAGAATAGGAAGTACGCAGGCATTTTGCAAACGGGCCGGGACGCGAAAGATCGCATGCTATACTGCCGCGTCTCATCCTTCGCGACTTTATCCAAGTCAAGCCACCACCTCGCTGGGCCAAATCGAGAGGAGCAACAATCCATGAGCATCAAGTTGGGCGTGCACGCAGGACCGCAGGATTTGCCGATGGACGACCTGAAGCGACTGTGGATGCAGGCCGACGAGGCCGGATTTCATTGGATTTCCGTGTGGGATCATTTTTATGCCAACCCGCTCGAGAGCCGTGAAAACGTATGCTTCGAAGCCGTCGCCGCGATGGCGACGTTGGCGGCCGTGACGTCCCGGGCGCGGGTCGGCTGCCTGGTGTTCTGCACGTTGTTTCGCAATCCGGGCCTGCTGGCGAAGGCGGCCATCACGGTCGATCACATCAGCAACGGGCGCTGCGAGCTGGGCCTGGGCGGGGGTTGGTTCGAGGAGGAGTTTCGCGAGTTCGGCTACGGCTTCCCTCCGATCAAAGAGCGGCTGGACCAGATGGAAGAGGCGGTCCAGATTATCAAATCGCTGTTCGAGGAGCCGGTGACCCATTTCACGGGGAAATACTACGACCTGCAGGGCGCCGTCTGTGCGCCCAAGCCTGTCAATGGCAAGCTGCCTATCTGGATCGGCGGGCGCGGTCCCAAACGCACGCCGCGCATGGCCGCGCAATACGCCGACGGGTTCAACCTGCCTTACGTGTCACCGGCAGAGTTCCGCCAACGAATGGAACAGTTGGAGATCGCCTGTGACAAACTGGGCCGGGACCCTGCCGGCATCACGCGCAGCGTCAATCTGCATTTTCTCATGGCTGCCGACGCGGCCGGTGCCGAAAAGGCGAGGGAAAGACTGGAAAAAATGGCCGCTGACCGCCGTCAGGGGGCGCTTACCGGCACGGCACAGGAAGTCATTGATCGCATCGGGGAATACGTGGAGGCGGGCGCTGAGGGATTGAACATCGCCTTTCGCGCGCCCATTGATTGGGAGGCGTTTGGGGCTTACATCGAGAACGTCTTACCGGTCTTCCATCGTCCGGCGTAAAGGAACCGCCGGGGCCGGCGCGGAACGTTGCAGCCAACCCCGGACGGGAAATAAGGGCATGCCCGCGGCCGCTACAGGCCCTTGAGCACGTTCAAGAGCTCATCGTTGGGAACGAGTTCCAGAGGCGGCGTGGTCTTGTTGTAGCGCACCACGCCTTCCTTGTCGATGATCATGAAAGCCCGCTGGTTGCGACGGTAAATGACTGGCCCGAAGCCCTCTTGTTCAAGAAGGGCAGGGTCATCGAAAAGGGTGCCATAGGCCTTCGACATGCTGCGGAACATGTCGCTCAACAGGGGATAGGTGAGACCGAGCTTTTCGGCCCATGCCTTGTTGGCATCGTTGAAATCGACGCTGATACCCAGTACCTGGGCATTGGCGGCCTCGAACTTGGGCAAGTCAAGTTGGAAGGCCAGCGCTTCCTGCGTTCAAACGCCGGTAAAGGCGCCAACGTAGAAGAAAATGACCAAGTGCTTCTGGCCGATAAAATCGGACAGCTTCACCTCATCGGCAGTGGTCGACGGCAGGGCGAAGTCGGGCGCCTTTTCCCCGACCCGGAGGGCCGAGGCAGAGCTAAGAGCGCCGCAGACAAGCACTGCGGCAAACAGCAGGACAGCTGCGAACCGCCCTTGCCGTTGAATTACCTGCATAAAAAGTCTCCTTGTGTAACGTCAGCTACGCGGCTGAGCCGCTAAATCGGCAAGATAGCGCCGGAACGGACCGCTGTCGAGGTCGAAAGGTCCGGAGGCGCGGGCAACGACCGTGCCCGCGCGGTTGATCACGAGCGTATACGGAACGCCCCGCGCACCAAGCGCACGGGCCACCGTCATTTTCTGATCGACTAGCGTGGGAAACGTGTACGCATGCCTGGCAAGGTAGGACTGCACCGTCGGCACACCGCCGCCATCAAGCGATATGGCAACCACGGCGACATCTTCATTCGGGAAGGCTTCGTGTACCCTCTGCACGGAGGGCATCTCGCTGCGGCAGGTCCCTCACCAAGTGGCCCAGAACCGTGCGACCACCACCTTGCCTTGCAGGTCGGCGGCGCGGACGAGATTGCCATCGGGATCGGGAAGTTCGAAGGCGGGGAGGGTTACAGATTCACTCGGAGCCTGCATGCCCTGAGGCAGGGCGAGGCCGTCTGCCGCATCCGCGTGCGTGGGATGCAGCGCCAAAACGGTTGCCGCGATCAGGCCGAGCCAAACCCAAGCGCGTCCTGCTCGTCTAAGTCCGGACATGGGTCTACCTCCTTTGCGGAGTATCGTGTTGGAATCATACAGCCTGCAAGCCGGTAAACGCTTGCGGCCGCGGCATTGCAGCAAACAAAACGGCAAAGCAGCGGCACAAATTACCCTTAGCCGCGCAGAAAGTCCAGCAGGCCGGCGGCGGATTCGTGCGAAAAGCGCAGGCAGGCCACAAAGACGGCGAGAACGGCAAAACCCAGCAGAACCGTAATGTCTATGGCTATCGTGAAATCGGGGCCAAGGGGCGGAGCAAGGCCGCTGACGAGGGCGTGCTTGAGCAGATCAACCCCGTAGGTGAATGGATTGATGGCGGCAACGATTTTCAAAATGTCCGGCAACTGCTGCACCGGATACAGGGCACCACTCAGGAAGAACACGGGGAAAATGACGAAGTTCATGACGACGGCGAAGTTGTCCAGGGTCGAGCTCCACACCGCGATCAGCATGCCGAGGCTGGCACAGGCCAAGGCCGTGGCGACCAGGCCGAGCACCAGCAACGGTAGCGACACGGCGCCCCCTATGTACCCCATCAGGGCCAACAAAACGGCGAAGGCAGCGGCCTGAACAACCGCTACAACCATGCCGCTGACCGTTTTGGCGATGACCACCCAGTAGTGGGGCAGGGGAGAAATAATCAGCAGGCGCATGATGCCGAATTCTTTGTCGTACACCACCGACAGCGAAACCAGCATGGCGGCGAACAGCATCACCATGCCGAGCAGTCCGGGCGACAGGAAGCGCTGGTAACCGCCAGACGCCGCATCGCCCAGCAAGGTGCCGAACCCCGCGCCGATGACCAGCAGCCAGATGAGCGGCCGGACCAAGGCGCTCACCAAACGGCCACGCTGGCGCACCATGCGCATCAACTCGCGCTCGATCAAGGCCCACACCGGTCGCCACGTCATATCTCGAATCCCGCGCTCAGGGTCGGGTCATTTATCCACAGGAACACGTCGTTGAGGTTGGGCCGCCGCCAACGCACGGCCTGCACGCTGTCGTTGAGTTCCGCCTGCAACTCGGCGAACGAAAACTGTTCGTCAGGTACGCGAAAACTCGCTGTCGCACCTTCCTTGAGGCAGGGACCCAAGCGGGGCGACAGCAGCCCGGAAACCGCATCCATGTCGGTGCCGTCAATTTCCAGAACGTAGGGGCCAAATCGTCGGACCAGGGATTCGGGCGTCCCGGCGCCAATAATCCGGCCCGAGGTCAGAAAGGCAACCTGGTCGCATGCTTCGGCCTCCTCCAGATAGTGCGTGGTGAGGAAAACGGTCATAACTTCCTCACGGCGCAGCCGTTCAATGAAGCGCCAAATACCGCGCCGGCTGGGAACGTCCAGCCCCAGGGTGGGCTCGTCTAGAAACAGAACGCGTGGCCGGTGCAGCACGCCGCGGGCAATATCGAGCGCCCGCCGCATACCCCCGGACAGCGTGGCAACCTTCGCGTGGCGTCGCTCGCGCAGGTTGAACAATTCCAGCAGTTCGTCGCTGCGCTGGCGAATGGTGGCGCGGGACAGATTGCGCAGCATGCCGGCAAAACGCAGGTTTTCGTCCACCGTCAGCGTGCGATCCAGCGCCGACTCCTGGAAAACCAAGCCAACCTCCCGGCGCACCGCGACGCTCTCTCTGAGGACGTCGTGCCCGGCAACGCTCGCCTGTCCTGCCGTAGGGCGCGCCAAGGTGGTCAACATGTGGATGGTGGTGGTTTTGCCGGACCCATTGGGGCCGAGCAGGCCGAAAAACTGGCCTGCCGGAATGGCTAACTGCAGCCGGTCAACGGCTTGCAGCCCGCCGTAGGCCTTGCTCAGGTCGATTGTCTGGATAGCGAGGGAAACATCTGATTGCGGCAAGGGGGCGACCTGCATGTGAGTTAGGCCAAGTGCGATATCCGGCGGCCGCTAGACGCCAGCCTCGACAAACTGACGAGAGTTCTTGTTGCTGCGAAATATCGGAAGTTGATCGGCAGGCGGAACGACCTGATCCTCGTCGATGGCCTCGAGCACGATGGCGTGCTGCGGCGACAGGCTGCAAACGGGGTCCGCGTTGGCCGCGTCGCCCGTCAGCATGTAGGCTTGGCAACGGCAGCCGCCAAAGTCCTTGGCGCGCTCCGGGCAGGTGCGACAGGGCTCCTTCATCCAGGCCTCGCCCCGAAAGGCATTGAAGGCCGGGGATTCGTGCCATATCCAATGCAGGCTCGCATCACGCACGTTGGGGAAGTCCAGGCCCGGCAGTTGATGGGCCGCGTGGCAGGGCAGGGCAGTGCCGTCCGGCGCTACGTTCAAGAACACGGACCCCCAACCGGCCATGCACGGTTTGGGACGATCCTCGAAGTAATCGGGCACGACATAGTAGACCTTCATGCGGCCCTTGAAGCGTTCCTGGTAGTCGTGCGCAATGGCTTCGGCGCGCTCCACCTGCTCGCGGGTCGGCAAGAGTTGAGAACGGTTGACCTTCGCCCAGCCGTAGTACTGGGTGTTGGCCAACTCGATGTAATCGGCCTCCAACTCCTCGGCCATTTGCAGGATTTGCTCGGTCTGATCGATGTTCTGCCGATGCAGCACGACGTTCATCACCATCGGGTAATCGTAGTGTTTGATCAGCCGGGCCATGGCAAGCTTGCGTTCAAAGGTCTTGGCACCGCCAATATAGTCGTTCAGTTCCGGGGTATTGGCCTGAAAGCTCAACTGGATATGGTCCAGTCCGGCTTCCTTCAGGGCCGCGATACGGGCCTCGTCCATGCCGATGCCGGAAGTGATCAGGTTGGAATAATAGCCTAGCCGTCTGGCTTCGCGCGCCAAGTCGACGAGGTCCTTGCGAACCAGGGGCTCGCCGCCCGAGAAGCCGAGCTGCGTGGCGCCCATGGCGCGGCCTTCCTGAAGTACCCGTATCCATGCCTCGGTGGTTAGCTCGTTCTGATACTTAGTGTAGTCTATGGGGTTGGAGCAATAAAGGCATTGCAGCGGGCAGCGGTAGGTCAATTCCGCCAGCAGCCACAGGGGGTTAGTCTGCCCGTTCGATGCAGAGCCAGCCGTTTGCATAAGCGTCCTCCAGAAACTCGCGCACGTCCGCGGCGATGTCGTCCTGCGGAAATGCCTGTTGCAGTTCCTCGACCACTTGAGTGACGGATTTGGCCTCTTGGCAGCGGGTCAGGATTTCTGCGGCCGGGCCGTTGAGGGTCACCATGCCCTCGGGATACAACAACACGTGAGCCTGCTGCACCTCTTCCCACTGCAAGCGAAAGTGGCGCGTGATGCTGATGATGTCATCCGGTTGCAGGGCCGCGGACTCTGCCATAGTGGCTCTCCTTCGCCATGCCGTGCTGTCAGCGCTCGATCAGAGCGTATTTCTTGTGCGGTGGCAGGGTTTCTTGGGAAATGTAAGCCATGTACATGGCGTCCAGCATCGTCCACAACACGTCGAGCTTGAATTCCAGAATATCCAGGGCGCGCTCCTGCTGCGCCCGGGTCTTGAAATAATCCAGGGTGACGCGGAGGCCGTGCTGCACGTCGCGGCGTGCCTCGCTCAGGCGCATGCGGAAATAGTCCAGACCCTCCGGGCCAATCCACGGGTAATGCTTGGGAAATGACTCAATGCGCGAGGCATGTGCGTCCGGCGCGAAAAGCTCCGTGAGCGACGAGCACACCGCCTCCTGCCAAGGACGCGAACGGGCAAAGTTGCGATAGGCGTCAACCGCAAAACGCACGCCCGGCAGGACGTGCTCCTCACTGAGGACTGCCTCGCGCGTCAAACCACAGGCGACGCCCAGCCGCAGCCAAGCTTCGATGCCGCCTTCGTCGCCGTCCGTGCCGTCCTGATCAAGCATACGCAGAATCCACTCGCGCCGCACTTCCCGGTCCGGACAGTTGGCCATGACCGCGGCGTCTTTCAACGGGATATTTTTTTGATAATAAAACCGATTGGCCACCCAGCCCTGCATTTGCGAACGAGTCAGCTTACCCTCGGTCATCATGATCTGGAAGGGATGATAGATATGATATGAGGTGCCCTTCTCCTTCAACTTCTCGTGAAATTCCTCACGACTCCAGGGGGCCGTTTCGGAAGCAGACATACCGGCAACTCCTTAAGCTGCATGGCGCGTTATAAGATAATGTCCATCCCGTCGTAGGCAACTTCAACACCCGCCTCCTCGACAATGGCGCGTTCCGGGGAGTCCTCATCAAGTATCGGATTAGTGTTGTTGACGTGAATCAGAATCTTCCGCGGGCGCTGCAACGAGGCGAGGACACTCAATATGCCATCGTCGCCCGATTGCGGCAGGTGCCCCATGTCACTGGCGAGTTTTTTGCCCAGGCCAGCAATCACCATCTCATCGTCCCGCCAGAACGTCCCATCGACCAACAGGCAATCCGCTTCCGCCATGTAAGGCAATAGATGCGGCTCGATTTTGCCCAAGCCAGGCGCGTAGAACAGGTTCTTGCCGCTGCGCAGGTCTTCCACGTGCACGCTGATATTGTCGCCAAGGTGCGGGTCGTGGCGGTGCGGAGAATAGGGCGGCGCCTTGCTGCTCAGCGGCACCGCGGTGAAACGCAGGTCAGCGACGCCGTCGATGGTGAAGTGGGAACCGGCTTCCAGCGGCACCGGATGCCAATTGACGCCGCAGTAATGGCTTAGCACGTTAAACAGTGGGTGTCCGGTGGTGAGGTCCTGGCGCACCATGTCGGTGCAGTAAATGTCGAGCGGCTGCCCTTCGCGCAACACCAGCAGGCCGGTCGTATGGTCGATTTGACTGTCGATGAGGACGATGCCGACGATGCCCGTGTCGCGCAGGGTTCGGGCCGGCTGCATGGCCGGGAAGGCTTCCAGTTGGGTACGAATGTCGGGGGAGGCGTTGAAGAGCACCCAGTTGACGTTGTCACTGCTGACAGCTATGGAAGATTGGGTGCGGGCCGTGGCGGTGATCTGCCCCTGGCGCAGCCTGCTACAGTTCGAGCAGTTGCAATTCCACTGCGGGAAGCCGCCGCCGGCAGCCGACCCGAGAACATGTATGCGCATTGTCCCTCCACAGGCCAGGAAGTCGTGGATATGGCGTATGCCGTAACAGGAAACCTGCCGCTGAAACGGGCGTCATACTAACTGCGGCTCAAAACCGTGTCAACAGCTTGCAAGCCTCACACAAGAAAGCACAAACTCAGACTCCTTTTTTCGCGAGCTTGGACATCCGCTTTTGATACGATGCGATTTGACGAAACCCGCATGAACAAAGGAGAGCCAAGCTCATGGCGCACCGTCGCACAGTTTTGGGCCAGTTGCTCAAGTTGGTTCCAAGATATGAGTTCGAGACGCAGGTCAACACGGAGCAGCCGCATGAGTTGTACGAGGCGCTGTTCGGCCGGCTGCTGCGGCGCTGCCAAGGCAAGGCCCGGACACGGCTTCCGGTTCAAGCACAGGTTGCTCTCCCTGGACGCCACCCCCCTTGACCTGTGCCTTTAGATGTCCACCTGGGAGACCATCGGGCAAGGGCGTGCCACTGTGAGGCACTACTACCCCGTTTTTGGTAATTCGCAGGTTGGTAATTCGAGGAATGATCAGGCTTTCAGAACCCGTTTGGCTCCCATACGGCCTCCTCTCCAAACGGTTTCAACAGCCTTGGTGGGCCGACGCGTGCGCGTCCGGCCGCGGGATCGCGCCGGCTCCGAATCCTGCGCCCGCCGGTGCTCATCCAGACCCAGCAGCTTGGTGCTCGATGCCCTCCAGCGTGCCCCGCAAGTCGTTGAATCCCTGCAGGATCCACGACGTCGCCCCGCACAGGAAGAACTTGGCCCCGACCGCGGCAACGTGCGCCATGTTGTCCTGGAATCCCACCGTGCCTGCGGTGCGGCCGCGGTCGATGATGCGCCGAATGGTATCGTCCACCACCTTGGTGACCGCCGGGTGCGTGAACTCGCCGACGTGTCCGAGGGCCTGCGACAGGTCGCCCGGCCCCACGAAAAACACGTCGATGTGGTCCACATCCAGGATGGCGTCGAGGTTGTCCAACGCCTCGGCGTCTTCGATGAATACGATCACCAGCGTTTCATCGTTGGCCTTCTGGAAGTAATCCGGCACGTCGATGCCCTGGCGGCTGACGTAAATGCCGCGATGCCCGATGGGCGCAAACTTGGCGGCGTCGACCACGCGGGCGGCGTCTTCGGCGGTGGACACGTGCGGTACGGCGATGCCCTGACCGCCGAGGTCGAGGGCGTGATAGATGAGTTGCTTGTCAGCTTGGCCGACGCGCACGATGGACGTGCTGCCCGACACGTCACAAGCACGCGTCAGGTCGCCGATGTTCGTCGGCGACGCGATCCAGTGTTCGCCCTCCAGCCAGAACGCCTGCGGCTGCAGCGGCGCCAGACGCTCGATGGCGTCCGGGTGGTTCAGCCCCTCGATGGCGATGACATGCTGGCCGGCAGCCAGGCGCCGTTTGGCGCGGTTCGGTCTGATCTGTCTCATGCTCCACCTCCTGCGGCAGCCTGATCGAGTTGCTTGAAGCCGGCCTCGACCCACGTGGCCGGGCCGGACATGAAGAAGCGCACCCCCAGGTCGTACAGGTGCGCGGCGCTGGCCTGAGTAACCAGGGCGCCGGCGGTCCTGCCGCGTTTCACGATGCGGACCAGCGTTTCGTCCACCACCTTCTGCACACGCGCGTCGCCGGCCATGCCCGGCAGGCCCATGGTTTGCGCCAGGTCGCCGGGGGCCACGAAGAACACGTCGACGTGCTCCACGTCGAGAATTGCGTCCAGGTTTTCCACCCCAATTACGTCCTCGATCAGCACGATCAGCAGGGTCTGGTCGTTCGCCAGATTGTGGTAATCCGGCACTCCGATACCCTGCCGGCTGGTATAGGAACCGCGCTTCCCGAGCGGCCAGAACTTGCCCGCCTGCACCACCGCTTCCGCCTCGTCACGACTGTTGACGTGCGGCACCACGATGCCCATGGCGCCGAGGTCGAGGCAGCGGTAGATCACGCCCGCCTCGTTCTGGTGCACGCGGATGATGGGCGTCGCGCCGATCAGGTCGATGGCGCGCGTCAGGTTGGCGAGGTCGGAAAAGCTCACGTCGCCGTGCTCGCCCTCCAGCCAGACGCCGTCCGGACGCGCCGGGGCCAGCCGTTCCAGGTGGTCGGCGCCGCTGTAGCCCCAGGCCGCAAAGCACAGGGCGTGCAAACCCTGGCGTAATCGCTCTTTCACCCGATTCGGGCGTATGATCACGGTCGTTCTCCTTCTACCATGCGTTGGCAAGATACGTTATACTGCATAGAATCATGCCGGGAATCATTTCGGAAATGCGCTGCGGGTTTCTGTCATTCCGGCGGCAGCCGGTCTTCCAGGCATTTCACGCGACCCCAAGAAAGGCTGGCCAGCTTCGGCCTTTGTTCAGGCGCTACTTGGCAATCAAGGAAGTCACTTACTCCACCATACCGAAGGCGTGCCACGATAGCATAACCCCATCAGACGTGACCATGTTGGCCAAACCGGATGGAGTGCGCTGGGTCTGCAATGCCGCAAGGAGGAAGATTATGAGACGTTACGCGAAGGTCCGGTTCGCCGGCTGTCTGTCCATTTTGCTGGTTGGCCTGCTCGCCGCCGGCGCCGTGGCCGATCAACACGAAGCGGCCCCTGCTGATGAGCCGATTCAGTTGCAGGAATTGGTAGTGGTCGGGGTCGGGACCCGCGTCGAGGGCAGGAGCGTGACGGATTCGCCCGTGCCGGTCGACGTGGTCACCGAGCAGGAGATTCTCGAAACCGGAGAGATCGAGGTCGGCCGGATCATCCAGGCGCTGATTCCCTCCTTCAACTTTTCCAGCTCGACCATCAGCGACGGCACCGACTCGGTGCGGCCCGCCACGCTTCGTGGCCTGGGGCCGGACCAGGTGCTGGTGCTGGTGAATGGCAAGCGGCGCCACGGCAGCGCCCTCATCCACGTCAACACTTCCGTCGGGCGCGGCACCGCCGGCACCGATCTTAACGCCATCCCGGTCAGCGCCATCAAGCGCATCGAAGTGCTGCGCGACGGTGCCTCGGCGCAGTACGGCTCCGACGCTATCGCCGGCGTCATCAACATCGTCCTCAAGGACAGCTACGACGGCGCCATCCACACCTCCGTCGGCCAGACCTACGAAGGCGACGGCACCCGCTACACGGCGCGCCTCAACAAGGGCTTTCAGGTCGGCGACGATGGCGTACTGCACGCGGCGCTGGAGTTCGGCCACCGGGGTGCCACGAACCGTGCAGGGTTGAGCGGGGTAAAGCAGTACAGCGACTCTGTCATTGATGGCAATGTCCTGACGTTAGACCCCGGCAATAAGGAGCGGAACTTCAACCGCCGCAATTTCCGCATCGGAGATGCCGACCTGGATCAGCTCAGCGGTGCGTTCAACTACTCCAACCCTATCGACGGGACCGGGGCCGAAGTGTATGCCTTTGGCGACTTCTCAAGGGTGCAGAACGAAAGCGGTGGGTTTTACAGAAGGGCCAACCAGATCGATCGAAATCCCCTGACCTCCATTTACCCGGACGGTTTCTTGCCGCTCATCCACACCACAGTATCGGACTTCTCGGTCGGCGGCGGCTTCGTGAGCGAATTTGAGAACAGCCTCAAAGCCGACATCGCAGTGGTGCATGGCGGCAACAGTTTCAACTTTGAGGTTACAAACTCCCATAATGCTTCGTGGGTAGCCCGAAACTGCACTCGTCGTGAAACCTGCTATGCGCAGACATCCGCCGATGCCGGGACCTTGTCACTCGATCTCACCACCATCAATCTCGATTTCACTCTGCCTTTGCGGGATGCCTTGCATCTGGCGTGGGGCTTGGAGCACAGGCTGGACCGTTATCGGATTGAGGCCGGAGAAGAATACTCGTACAGGGACTACGACGGACCGGGTGTCGGCGGAGCAGGCGGTATCCAAGTATTTCCCGGCTTTAAACCCGCGAACGAAGTCGATGAGTTGAGAAGTGCCTTTTCCTTGTACGTAGATACGGAGTTCTATGTTTCCGACACGTTCCTGATCAGTCCGGCGGTACGCTTTGAGAACTACAGTGACTTTGGCAGTACGATCAACGGCAAGGTGGCCACAAAGCTGGACCTCAGTGCGCAGTTTGGGCTACGCGGCTCGGTGAGCACCGGGTTCCGGGCGCCGTCCATGCAGCAACTCTATTTCAACAACATAAGTACCCAGTTCAGGAACGTTGGTGGCGAGCAGATTGCTTTCGAAGTCGGCACATTCCGGAATGACAGCGACCTCGCAAAGGCAATCGGCATCCCCGAATTGGACGCGGAGACCTCCATCACTGGGAGCGTTGGTTTTGTGTACCAGCCCATGCCTGCATTCACCCTCACTACGGATTTCTACCACATCAACATCAATGACCGGATCATTATCAGTAACCAAGTGGCAGCGGATACTCCGGGAATCCCGCTGAGTGTCCAGGAGGCGATCACAGCCGCGGGAGGCGACAAGGGGCAATTCTTCATGAATGCCGCGGACACACGGACCCAAGGCGTCGATATTGTCGCTACTTGGGACGTGCCGTTCGTGACGACAGGCGATCTGGGCCTGAAGTTCCTGGCTACCATGTCGGAAACCGAGATCACGAAGGTGAATCTGCCTGCTGGTCTGCCGGATGCACTCTTCGGCGAACAGGATCGATCGATTGTTGAGGAGTGGCAGCCAAGCTATCGTCTCACGCTTTCAGGTTCGTATCGGCTGAATAGCTTGTCGGCCGCTCTGGCGGTGCACGGCTACGGACCCTACACCGTGCTGGACGGCAAGCGGCAGACGTACGACGCCAGATACCTCACCGATCTTCGACTCGGTTACAACCTTGGGTTCGGGACGCTCAGCATCGGCGCCAACAACCTGTTCAACGTAACGCCGGAGAAAAACGAGATCGGCCAATCCAGGGGCGGCACGATCATTGCGCCGGATGGCACGGTGATCGTGGCCTCCCCCGGCGTGTTCACGTACTCGCGCCGCTCAGCGCCGTTCGGGTTCAACGGCGGCTTCTACTACGTGGCGTTCGACGTCGATTTCTAGACGCACGGCAATCGCCTGCTCTCCCACACAGGGGACCCCATCATGTCATGGATGGAACGTTGGCAAGACATCGACTGGCAGGCCGGCTGGGCCTTTCTCGACAAGGGCGGCGGTCTGATGTACCTGCTGCTGCTGTGCTCGGTGCTGGTGCTGTCGATCACCCTCGAACGGTGGGTGCGCCTCCGGCGCGCCCGCACCGATACCGAGGCGCTGTTCGGCCCGGTCGAGGACATGATTACCCACGATGACATGGCCGGCGCCTACGCCCATCTGCGCTTCTTCCGCGGTCCGCTGGCCGCGGTGCTGCGGGTCGTGCTGGAATCGCAGTCGCGGGAAAAAGCCGACCTGGAAGATGCGGCCCTGATGGAGGCGAGACGGGAATTGCGCTTGCTCAACCTGCGGCTTCCCGCTCTCGGCCTGCTCGCCGGCCTGGCGCCGCTGCTCGGCCTGCTGGGCACGGTGATCGGCATGATCAAGGCCTTCCAGCAGGTGGCGGAGGCGCAGGGGGCGGTGAATCCGAGCATGCTCGCCAACGGCATCTGGGAGGCGCTGCTCACCACCGGCGCCGGCCTCACCGTAGCCATTCCGGCGGTCATCTTCCACCACGCCCTGGACCAGCGCGTCAAGCGCTGCGCCTTTGAGATGGACTATTTCAGCGCTGCCCTGATCCGCCTGTTGACGGGCCGCCCGGAGTCCGTTGATGCTTAACCTCAGCGAGGAGCAAGCCCAGCGCAGCGTGGTGTCCGGGCCGAGCCTCATGCCGCTGCTCGACGTGATGCTGCTGCTGCTGATCTTCTTCCTGCTGGCCTCGGTGTTCGTGCAGCCGGCGCTGGAGGTCGACCTGCCGGACGCCGAGCACAGCGAATCCGACGCGCCGCAGAACGACACCCTCACCATTTCGGTCAGCAGCGACGGCGACGTGTTCATCAACAAGACGTTCGTGCCGCTTGAGGAACTGCAAGGCCGCATCGAGGCGGCGGTCGCCGAAGACCCGGAAGTGCCAGTGATGGTGCGCGCCGACGAGCAGAGCGCCTTCCGGTATTTCGTCAAGGTCATGGACGCCGTCAAAGGGGCAGGCGCCACCCAACTCACCATTGAAACACAGCGGGTGGGGGATACCGGCTCATGATGGACGCGGGACGGCCGTTGTTGGTTCTGATGCTCGGCTTTTCGATCCTCCTGCACGGTTTGTTTGTCACGGGCCTGCCCCACCTGTTTGACCGTCCTCCCGACGTCTACCGCCTGACGCGCTACGTCGTGCGCTTCGCCAAGCCGGTGCCGACGACCGTTCCCATGCTGACCCAAGTCGCCGTCGCCGAACCAGTCCCCATCGCGCCCGCACCGGTCGAACCCGTAGCGGACCTGCAAACTCCCAAGCCGATCGAGCGGGTGGAGACCCTGCCCGAACATACCGTCGAGCCGCTGGTGGCGCCGACGCCGGTGAAGCCCGTGATTCCCAAGCAGCAGGAACAGCGCAAGCACCGCACGATCTCGCGGCGTGAACACGTTGTCGCGCAGGCGCATCAACCGCGCCCGGACATAACGCCGGTTGAGCCGCCGCCGCAGCCGGTGGTCGTCAAACCCATCCCGCGCCAGCGTGCTGAAAGGACGCCGCGATCGCAGACCGCCACCCAGACGACCGGCAGGCAGACGCCGAGCCGTGTGACGGCGGTTGTGCCGCAAACGGTGGCGCCGGTGCCGACCCGCGTCGCCGCCCTGTCCCAGCCGCGCCAACCCTCCCGGGAGGCGATCCTGCAGGCCGAGCGGGAACAGCTCCAGGCCGAGCAGGAACAGGACACCATTCAGGCCTACCTCGGTCTTGTTTTCCAGAAGCTGGAAAGCCACAAGCGTTATCCGAGGGTCGCAGAGCGCAACGGCCTGAACGGCCGGGTCGTGCTGCGCTTCACCGTGCGCTGGGACGGGGAGGTACTCAACCCGGAAGTCGTCGAGGTCGAGGGGCATGACTCGTTTCGCAAATCGGCGCTGCAAGCCTTGACGCGGATCGGTCAATTGCCGCGGTTTCCCGACGAGATTCGGCGCCGCGAACTCCTGGTGGAAGTACCTATTGCGTATAAGATTGAAGACAGGTGAGGAGAGCAATCATGCGTGTTGTGTTGGCGGTGATCTGGCTGCTCGCGCTGTGCTTGGCGGCAAGCGCGGCGGAAACGGTGCAGCGTTTCGACACCAACGGAGATGGCCAGATCGATCAATGGGAATACTACGAGTCGGACGTTCTGACGCGCTTGGAAAAGGACCGCGATTACGATCAGCGCGTCGATCACTGGGTGACGTACCAGGACGGCAAAGCGGTGCAGGCCGAGTTCGACACCAATGGGTCGGGCAAGGCGGATCAGCGCGAATTCTACAACGGCGACGGTGCCCTGCAACGTGTGGCCAGCGACGAGGACGGCGACGGCGCCTTCGAGCAGCAGATTTTCTACGGCGCCGACAAGCAGCTCGAGCGCCTCGAAAAGGACACCAACGGCGACGGCAAGCCCGACCAGTGGCAGTCGTTCGAGCAGGGCAAGGTGGCGCGCATTACCCTGGATGAGGACTTCAACGGCAAGCCCGAACAGTGGCAGTCGTTTCAGCCCTCGGGTGCCACGTCGCTGATCGAGATCGACAGCACCGGTAACGGCAAGGTGGATCAGTGGCACCGCTACGCGGACGGCAGGGTCGGGCAGGTGGACATCGACGAGGACGCCGACGGCAGGATCGATCAGATCATCCACTACGACGGCGAGGGCCGCATCGCCCGCGTGCTGCAAAACCTCGACGCGGACGGCAAGCCGCACGCCTGGATGGCGTACACGGAGGGCGTACTCGCCAGCAGCGCCTTTGATACCAGCAACGATGGCAAGGCCGATCAATGGCACCACTACCACGCCGACGGCCACGTGGAGCGCATCGAATACGACCAGAACGGCGACGGGCGCCCGGACCAGTGGGAGCACTTCAAGCCCGGCAGCGACGAGCCGCACAAGGTCGAGAGCGACACCGACGGCGACGGCAACGTGGACACCGTGTGGGAAACATCAGGCCAATAAAGGGAGGGATGATGGCCTACATTACGCTGAACAATTTCCAGGTGGCCGAGGATCAGACCGAGGGTTTTGAGCAACGCTGGCGCCAGCGCCGCAGCCGCTTGCAGGGCGTGCCCGGCTTCGAGAGTTTCCGCCTGCTGCGCGGCGAGACGTCCGAGGGCGCCGTGCATTACGCCTCGCACACCACCTGGGCTTCCAAGGAAGCCTTTGAAGCCTGGATGCACTCGGACCACTTCGTCCAAGCCCACCGTGGCGATCCCCTGCCCAAGGGGATGGTCCTCGCCCACCCCCGCCTGCAATGCTTCGACGTCGTGCTGGAGAACTGAGTTTGGCGCAGCCTGTAGGTCGGATTAGCGAAGCGTAATCCGACATTCCACCCGGTGTAGACAGCGAGTTACAGAACGTGGGCGGGGCCTGTTCGGAATTTCTTGTATTCTGCTTGTCAATCCGTCAATCCAAGTCGCTTGAGATCATCCAGCCCCCAATTGAGCCTGTTGCTCAGGGATAACTTCGCAGGGTCTCTTCATCGCAAATGTATCACCCCGGCGTGTGTAGGGAACGGTGACGCGACGGCCATCTTGATGCGCATATCGTTCGTGGCTCCCGGTTTTCCGCCTAGACTCAAATTCGTCTTGCCGGAGGGCGCGTACGGGTTGGCATGCGGTAAGTCCTCGCAGGCTGCGGTAGTCAAGTCGCTCATCAGGTGATCGTGATGACAGCCCCCTCAGTGGCAACGATGCCTTGCGCGGCTATGTCCTTGCCTTCCTCCAGGAACTCTTCCAGCATCACGGCCAGCACTTCCCGGATATTTTTCGAGGCTTCTTCCTGAGTTTCTCCCCAGGTTGAAGCGCCCATCGATTCGAGCGTGACCGGAAAGATATAGGTTTTCTTATTCAGTGATGTTACGCACGAGGAGTGCGTTATTTACGCCTGTTTCAGCCAAGGTTTCAATTACTTCCCGATAGGTCGGTGCGATGGCCTGGTGCGCTTCGTCAACGACGACTAGCTTGACAGACTTTGCAATCCGCAAGACGCCGATGGGGTCCCTTGTTTTCCATGCGTACATTTTCTGCAAACCGGCGATGATTAAACCATCCGAGATTACAGAAATATCTGGCGTGTAATCCCCCCAGAAGCGCACGATATCAATCGGGCGATTGCCAAGCCTTGACCAAGCGCCTTGGAATGCGTCTGCTGCCTGATCAAGCAATTCGGCGCTTGCAGCCAACCAAACGACGACAGCCGGTTCGTGTTCTGTCATAACCCGGCTCACGATGTGCATCGCCGTTCTGGTCTTGCCCGCTCCTGTCGGCATATGAAGAACAACCCGCCCACGCCCGCCCCGAATTGCATCACAAACACGGTCCGCGGCATGTCGCTGATGCGGGAACAGCCCGAACTCAGGACGAACGCATTGGTGCTCAGGTTCAACTGAGAAAAACACCGAGCCGCGCGTGTCAATCCCAAAGAAGCCCAGAAAGGTCTCGCAAATTCGTTCATCCTCAGTCGGGTCGAGGGTATGAATCAGTCCGGCATTCGGGACACCCAGCCGGTCCGCGAATACGGTGAGCTTTTCATCCGACATGACGCCGTAAACAATCCTTCAGACAGCTCTGCGAGCCAAGAGGACATCAGGCCGGTCGCGGAGTACGCCAGTGGCGACCCGGCGCAGGATCGCAATTTTCTCTTCAGGATCAACAAGTCTATCAATCAGAGAAACGACGTCTTGCCCCAGTATCGTGACCAATTCAACCGGGTTGGATGCTGCGCCACCTCACCCAAATCTTGTCCGGGACCACTCGTGAAAGTGGGTGGTGCTTTCGCGTCAGCCATATTGTCCTTAGGAGCCTGCCTTAAGCGGTGGACTTATGGAGCCATTACAGCAGAAGTATGGAGTTTCCCGCCGCAATTCTGCCGTAACCAACCGCCAGTTGAGGGAGGCCGTACTTGTACTTGGATTGCAAATGACGCAAGTGTTCACTCAATGGTATTCTGGGCTGGATTAGTAACGGGGGAGGGCGACATCATCAGGCACCCGATTCAGGACGCCGGCATACTGCGTCAGTAGTGCATCGGCCGTTGTTTTGTAGGGCGTTTTAGAAAGGTCACCACCTAGCGCGTTGAAGAGTAATCGGCGGGCGATGTTCTGATTCTCTTTCGCGGTTATCATCCGCTTGTTTGCGCCGTCCCAAAGTAGCCCCGCCCAGGGATATTCCGATAATTCAGTAGGGGTGCGGCCAACGTATTCCAAAGCAAAATTTTCACTCAGGCCCATACTGGAACGAAGGTCCACAGCGACGCGGGTGACCAGAAGCAGCCCGACAGGCCGAAACAGCAGGTGCCCGCCATGGGTACTCCGGTACTTGCCCGCGATCTCTGCTTCTGCCGAGCTTTCCCGCAGTTCTGTCAGTGGTGGAAATTGATCACTCAAGCCATCCCAAAACTTCACGGCCTCTGAGTACAAGACATCAACCTCCTTTTCAGGCGGTCGCCAACGTTTGTAATCGTTCCAGCCTTTGTTGCAATTGCGTAAGACAATGTCCATCGTGTCATACAACGTTGCAATTGTCGTCAGATTGGTACGATCATCGGGCTTAATGGAGTTCTTCAGGCCCGTGTCTACCTTGTTGCGCAACAGGGGGTGCTCTTCCAGAAGCCTCCGTGTGATAACTGCAACGACATCGTCCTCGTCGAGCGCGATGATATCCCGCTTATTGACGGGCTTGGCATACCGGTTGAGTGTCGAAAAAAGGCGCCGTGTGCGCTCAAAGCCGTCAGGGTCCTTGTCGCGTTCACTGGCCGTGACCCCCTTGACAAAGATTGCGCACACCTCTTCTTCTTCAAGTGAACTGTCTTGAACGACGGCTTCCTTTATCCCCTTTACACGATGCTGTCCGTCAATCGCGAATAATTTTTCGTCCCCGCTGAGTTCGAGGAAGCCTATTGACCCCTCGGGGTGTTCCGGCACGTCGGCAACGCCCTCCCTGCCCCTGACGGACAGGTCGTGCCAGTTCGGGCTGCCGCCGTAAGTGCCAATTACGATCGCATTGAAAAACCGCTGCTCTTGGCCAAGCAAATACTCAGCAATCCTTTCGGAATTATTGGTGATCATTTTCTGCAGCAAGTCCTTCAGGGACTTACTGGTATGGATATCATCGACAACGCTGATCCGGGAGGCGACCTCCTTCATATTGATGAACGTTATGTAGTAGATCCAATCTCCCATTTTTGCGCGTAGAGCGGGCAGAAACAGCCGGCTAAGATTGGTGCTCATCAGAATGCTCCTTTTACCGTGTTCATCTTCCCGGTAAACCTTGCGTTACAGGGAGGCACGAAAGCATTGATCAATTGTTCTTCCATGTTGTTAGGTTTTCTCAGCCATTTTCGGTTCGGGATTGCCCAGTATTTTTGCGGCAGGAGCAGAACGTGAATTCATACGTCAAGAAATGCTGAATCTCGAGGCTAAGGTGCTGCTACCGCATGCAGACCGCAGGTGCAGCACTGTTACGCCTACCGGACAACCCAAGTACGTGTCGTTCTGTCTCTGCCATAGTCACGACACCTTCCGATTTTTTCCAATTCTTCTCGGTCGAAATGGTTGGCGCAGCGGTTCTTGAGATACTTGGTACTCAACTCTGCCAAGGTAGCCCAGCCGCCTATGCACCTATGCGTTGCCAAGAGTCGGTTGCCTCGGTGAATCCCGCGGCGGGGAGCGAAAGACCTCGTGTGTATGCCATTTTACGAACTCGGCTTTCGGCTTGAGCTCACTACTACGGGGATGTCGGAGTGGTGCGTCGTGACAATCCCAGAACCACCGCGTCGCATCGCTTTCACCAGAGACTTTGGACGATATGAGTACTTTGAATTCCCCGGCGACCGGTGCCAAGCCGAGTGCACCCCGGTCAAGCGCCTTATGATGGATACTGCATAGCGCCAACCCGTTCGGAACTTTGCTCGGGCCGCCAGCCGCATGCCACTTGATATGCCCGGCCTCTAATCCGAGGAGTTCGTCTTCCAGGCGGAGCTCAAATCCACACACAGCGCAACAACCGTCGTACGCGCGGAGGACGGCGTGGCGAAAGTTTCGATCACGCCGGCGGGCGAAAGGACGCGGCCCTCCCAAGCCGTAGGGTGGACCAGGGGACTCCTGTACCAGAAACTCAGCCGGGAAGCCGGCTGCGGTGCGAATATCATCGTGCAACGAATAAGGAAAGTGTTCGTAGAGGAGTGCTTGAGCGGCTTGCTGCACGAGTCCAGAATCAGAGAGGAGAAGTTCGTAGATTGGCTCAGGAAAACCGCCTGTCACGGAGTGTTTAATGAGCCCGCCCCGGTGTAAATCTCCTTGTCCCGTGGCGGGCAACGATTCTCTGCCCGGGATTTCCCATAACCCGTCATTTGGCAGACGGCTGAATGGATACTCAGGATGAATAGCCTTGCGGGGCGGTCCGAAGCGTTCCAGCAAATCTGTCAGCGGACCTTCAAGGTCCTGTTCGTAACGAGCCAAGCGCTCTTCTCCCCGATGGATCCGGCCAAGCGCGAGCAGAACCAGTAGTGGCTTATGTGGTGCGCGCTGTCCGCGCGTCCGCCAAAATTTTACTTGGCCGAGCATCTGAAGAAATTCGTCGCGTTTCACCACGGGAATCAAGATCTCTCGGTCTGAGTGGCGCGGATTTGAACCGACTCCCGCCTATGGAGCGACATAGAGCGGAGGGAGCCGGTCATAAATGGCAACCAATCCTCGGGCCATGTCGGACAGCAGCAGCCGTGACAGGTCCGACAGGTTCATTCCAGCGAAGTTGAATGGCATCGACGTCCATCGAGAGGTGATCCACATCCAGGTCGGTCCCGTATCAGCCAGCACCCCACCCCTCAAATCACACCCTCCTCCCGCAGCGCGGCGAGCTCCGCATCCGACAGCCCGAGCAAGCCGCCCAGAATCTCCGGGTTGTGGGCGCCGACGGCGGGGCCGGGCCAGGTGGTGGCGCCGGGAGTGGCGGTGAGATGGGGGGTGAGAGCGGGGATGCGCAGGGGCTGGCCGTCCACTTCGACTTGCTGGAACAGGCCGCGGGCGCGGAAATGGGGATCCTGGAACATGTCGGCGACGGTGTAGATCGGGCCGGCGGGAACGGCGGCAGCGGCGAGTTGCGCCAGCACGTCGTCGGCATCGAGGCCGGCGGTCCAGGCGGCGATGGCGGTGTCGATTTCGCGCTCGTGCGCCACGCGACCGGCGTTTTCGGCAAAGCGCGGGTCGGCGGCCATGTCGGCCCGGCCGGCGGCGCGCATCAGTCGTTGGAAGATGGAATTGCCGTTGCCGCCGATGACCACGTAGGCGCCGTCGCGGCAGGCGTAGGTGTTGGTCGGCACGATGCCGGTCAGGGTCGAGCCGGAGGGTTGCCGCACCAGCCCGGCGCCGTCGTATTCCGGCACCACGGCCTCCAGCATGTTGAACACCGATTCGTAAATGGCCACGTCCACCACCTGCCCGTCGCCGCCTGCCGGCTTGCCGCGCTGGACGTAGGCGAGGAGGATGCCGAGCACGGCGTGCAGGCCGGCCAGCGTGTCGCCTAGGCTCAGGTTGGGGCGCACCGGCGCCTCGCCGGGAAAGCCGTTCAGGTAGCGAAAGCCTCCGACCCCTTCGCACACCGAGGCGTAGCCGGGCCGTTCGGCGTAAGGCCCGGTCTGGCCGTAGCCCGAGACGCGCGCGTAGATCAGCCCCGGATTCGTTGCCTTGACCTCATCGGGTCCGAGGCCCCACTTTTCCATGGTGCCGGGGCGAAAATTCTCGATCAGCACGTCCACCCGGTCCGCCAATTGCCGGGCCATGCCGCGCCCCTTGTCGGTCTGCAGATTCAGCGTGATGCTCTTCTTGTTGCGCCCCAGGCTGCGCCACCAGAACGACGTGCCGTTGTCGTCGAGCAGCCGCCAGCCGCGAATCGGGTCGCCCTTGCCTGGCGGCTCGACCTTGATCACCTCGGCACCGAAGTACCCGAGGACGCAGCCGGCGAACGGTCCCGCCAACAATTGGCCCAACTCGAGCACCCGCACGCCGTCCAGCGGCCGCGCGGTGGCGGGGGTCGGCTCGGAATCTGGGGAGGGCATGATTCACGGCTCCTTGGCACGTCGGGTCAGAAAATTCAGTCCTGCACGTGGATGACGGTGACCTCGAAGACAACGTGCTGACCGGCCAGGGGATGGTTCAGGTCGACCGTCACGGTGGTGTCGTTGATGGCGTGAATGCGGTAGGGGATGATGCTGCCGTCCGGCCCCGGAAATTCGCCCTCGAAACCGAGGTGCCGGGCCGAGGCGGGGAATTGTTCCTTGGACAGTTCCTGGAAGGCCGCCGGGTCGACTCGCCCAAAAGCGTCGGCAGGTTCCAATTCAAGCCGCACGGTGTCGCCGACGCCAAGACCTTCCACGCCTGCGTGCAGGCCGGGCGGCATGCGGGTGTGGCCGTGCACGTAAGTCCAGGTGCCGCTGTGCTGCGCCGAGTCGACCAGGGTGCCGTCGGCCAGGCACAGCGTGTAATCGAGGCATACCGTCTTGCCGGCCCGCACCCGCTCGTCCGTACTCATGGCGCCTCGGGCATCCCGTTTTCCCGCCAGCCGTTGAAGCCGCCGACCAGATAATGCACGTTCGTGTAACCCATCTGCTGCAAGGTCTGTCCTGCCAGGACAGCACGATTCTCGCCGCCTCAATGGGTCACGATGGGCGTGTTCTTGTCGGGGACGGTTTCCTCCATGCGGCCCTCGATGAACCCCCGCGCCAGCCACGTCGCCTGCGGAATGTGGCCGTCGTCCCACTCGGCCCGCTCCCTGACGTCCAGCACCACGACGCGCTCGCCCGCGTCCAGTTGGGCGCTGAGGTCGGTCTGGTTGAGGCCGGGCACGACGCGCCGGGCCGCCTCGATCATTTCTCGTCCTGTCATGGACATGCTGATGTCTCCTGTAAAGGCAGTGGTTAGTAGATAGTGGTCAGTGGCTGGAACTCATCTCATAAATGGTAGGACCGTTGGTTTGGCCTAGGAACGACGGGCTACAGAGCCACCCGTCAGACATTTATGAAATAGCCTCTAACCACTGATTTTTGCCGTCTCAGGCGAGGTTGCTGCCGCCGTCGAGGACTACAACCTGACCGGTGATCAGGTCGGCGCGAATCAGGCCCATGACCAGATCGGCCACGTCTTCCGGCTGGCAGACGTTCTTCAGAGGCGACTTCTCGGTGGCGCCCTGCTTCACGGTCTCATACTCGTCGCGGACCTGCCACCAGCGCGTGTCGATGAAGCCCGGCGCGATGGCATTGATGCGAATGGCCGGTCCCAGGGCGCGCGCCAAGGCGATGGTCATGGTATTCAACCCGGCCTTGGAAGCCAGATAGGGCACCGAGCTACCCACGCCGTACACCCCCGCCACGCTGGAGATGTTGACCACCACGCCGCCGTCGCGCTCCAGGTGGGGCCGCGCCGCACGGATGACGTAGAACGGGCCTTTCAGATTGACGTCCAGAATCTTGTCCCAATCCTCGTCCTGCACCGCCTCCATGTCGCCGTGCGGGATGAACGACGTTGCCCCGGCATTGTTGACCAGCACGTTCAAGCCGCCAAGGGTGTCGGCCACCTGCCGCACCATGCTGCGCACGGAAGCGTCGTCGCCCACGTCGCCCTTCACCGCCATAGCCCGCACGCCCGTTTCCCGCAGCGCCTCCGCGGTGGCGATGGCCTGCCCCTCCGAGCGCGAATAATTCACCGCCACGTGACAGCCCTCGTGCGCCAAGGCAAACGCGATCGCCCGCCCCGCACCAACGCCGCCGCCGGTGACGAGGGCGATTTTGTCTTTTACCTGCATGTTGTCCTCCTGAGTGATTTTATAGGTATACGGATCGCGGCTACCGGCCGGGGCAAAGCGTTCGGGCTCAAGCGGCGGGGGGCTTTGGAAGTAAACAGGCGGGATGCGGCGGCTTGTGGGGCCGCCGCGGTCAGAACGTCAGGAATTGTCTTTCAGGTACAGGATGATCTTGCGGCGAATTTCGGAATCGTCTTGCTTGTAATACATGCGCACGCCGGGCACCCACGCCTGGGTGCTGGTCAGCCAGACGTCGAGGGTGCTGGAATTCCACACCATGCCGCGCAGGACGCTCAGAAAGGCTTTGGAATAGTTGTAACTCTCGACGGTGCCGGCCGGACGGCCGTACACACCGGTCAAGTTGGGGCCGAAGGGCGGCGCAATCGCCATGCGCTCGCCGGCCAGACCGGCGACCTTGACACCGGCGGGTGTATCCGTCACGGCGTCGGGATGCAGGTCCATGGCCAGCCGCACGGCATGCAGCGGCAACGGGGCCGGTGCGCGCCCAGCAGCCTTCTCGGCTTGCACGCCCACGAGGCCGTGGCAGACGCCGCAATGTCTGTCAAATAGCCCCTCCGCCTCTACCAATTCGGCGGCCAGGTCCTCGGCGAGCGCAGCTGGGGCCATGGCCAGTAGGGTAATAAGGACAAATCCCAAGATGCGAGACATACGTTAACCTCCCTTGCCTGAACCTCAATTCACGAAAGCGCGTCGGGCTCTGAAATCGCCGGAAGTGTAGCACCGCGGAAAGTCCGTGCAAAGCCAAAAGTAGTGGCCCAGTTGTGGTATAACAAAGCCGCCGTGCGTCGGCGATTGAACTTCCCGTCTGCAACAACCGGTTCAGTAGGTGAGGGGGAATCCAAGGCGAGGCACGACCCATCGGCGGCTGAGTACGTCCCGCTATCACGAAAAGGAGGGGAATTGGGCATGGCCAAGTTGGCCGCGGCCGGCATGATTGCGTCGCTTGTCGCCGCGTTATGCGTGGCCAACACCGGGGCGCAGGAGCGGCGCTTGACGCTGGCCGAGGCGATCAGCTGGGCGATGGCCCACAACCCCGCCCTAGCGGTGGAGCGCTACGGCATGGACATCGCCGGCGGCGAGGTCACCAAGGCTCAGATCTACCCGCACAATCCCGAACTCGAAGTTTCCCCCGCCCTTGGGGGCGACCGCCACCCGTCGGATCCCGGAATGAAATTCGCCTACGACGCCCAAGTCGGGGTGTCGCAGGTGGTGGAACTCAGGAATCAGGGAGCCATTCGCCTGCGGCGAGCCAAGGCGCTGGCCGATCAGGCGTCGTGGCAGGTGCAGGACGCCGAGCGCGGCCTGCGGGTGCAGGTGCTGCGGGCCTTCGGGGCCGTATTGCTGGCGCAGCAGCGTGTGCAGCTGGCTGGCGAGACCCTCGCCCTGAGCCGCGAGTTGCTGCGGGTGGCCAGGGAATTGTACGAAGCCGGCCACGTGCCGCGCCTCGACGCCCTGCGCGCCGAGGTGGAAGAACGCTTGGCGGTGAACGAGCAGACCGCCGCGCAGCGCGCGTTGACGGCCCTGAAGCGTGATCTCATCCTGCTCATGGGGCAGCCGTCCGATCTGCCGTTCGAGGCTACCGGCCCGTTGGCCTACGGTACCTTGGCCATCGTCGAACCCGCCTTGGCCGAAAATGCCCTGAGCGTGCGCCCGGACGTCAAAGCCGTCGAGGCCGCCTTGCAGGCCACCGAGGCCGAGGCCGCCCTGGTGCAGGCGGAGCAGACGTTTCCCGCCGTCAATCTGTCGGCCCACTACGAGTTCAGCCGCGAAGCCGAGGCGCGCCAGCACCGCGCTGTCCTTGGCCTGTCGGTGCCGTTGCCTGTGTTCAACCGCCGAGAGGGCGATCTCGAAATCGCCATGGCGCGGCGTTCGCGGCAGGCGGCGCGCCTCGATCTGGTCAAGGCCGCCATCAGCGCGCAGGTCGCGCAGGCGCTGGAGCGCTTTCGCGCCTCGCGCCGCATCGTGGAGCAGTTCACCCGGCACATCCTGCCGCAGCAGCAAGAAAATTTCGAGATGCTGCGCGAGGGTTACCAACTTGGTCAGTTCACCCTCACGGAGGTGCTGGTGATTCAGCGCGAATTCATCCAGGGCCGCTCGCGCTACCTCGACGCCATCGCGGCATTCAACGCCGCGCTCGTCGATCTGGAAGCCGCCAGCGGCGCTGCCGTCATCGACATCAACCGCAAGCCCTGACGCGAACACGGCGAGGGAACACGTGGCTAAAAACGTTGCGATCATCGTCCTGGCGGGCTTGTTGTTGCTGGTTGTCGGGTTATGGGTCGCCAGCAATCCGCAATGGTTCGCTGCCCTGCAGGAGACGCGGCGCAACTTGCTGACCGCTGGCTTCCAGCAGGACGCTGCCGAGCCGCCTCGCCTCGCGCCGGCTCGGCACGACGACGATGACGACGAACACGAGCCGAACCCCTCGAAAGGCATCGAGCTCACTCCTGAGGAGGTGGAGCGTCTCGGCCTGCAAACCGCCAGCGTCGAGCCGCGCGTGATCGAAGAAACGGTCACCGTCAACGGCATTATCCGGCCTATTCCCGACCTGTTGGCATCGGTCAGCAGCCGTGTGGCCGGTAAGGTTACTCGCGTCGTCGGCAACGTCGGCGATACGGTGCAGGAGGGCCAGACGCTGGCCGAGCTGCGCAGCACGGCCCTGGAGGAGTTGCAGACCGAGTTGCAGACCGAATTGTTGCAAGCCCGCAACCGCTTGCAACTCGCCACTGCCGACCTGGCGCGTCTCCACTATCTCGTCGAACGCGGCATCGGCGCCAAGCGCGTGCTGCTGCAAAAGGAAACGGAGGTCAGCAGCATCAACGTGGAAATCGCCGGAATCGAAAACCGACTGCGCATCATCGGTTTGGAACCGGAGCCATCCGACGGCGCGCCGAACGGCACCCGGGTCGCTTCGCCCCTCACCCTGCGGGCGCCGCGCACCGGCGTCATCATGCACCGCGACGTCACCCTTGGCGAAACCATCACCCCCGCCAAGGTGCTCTTCCGCATCGCCGACATGCGGCGCGTTTACGCCGAGGGGGAAGCCTTCGAGATCGACGCCGCCACGCTTCGCAAGGGCCTCCCCGTGCGGGTGCAGGTGCCGGCCCACCCCGGACGCTCGTTCGACGGCGAGATCGCCGGCATCAACTACGAGGTCGAGTCGGAGGACAAGACCGTTCCCTTCCGCGTCGAAATCGCCAACGACCCGACGCACCCGCTGAAGTCCAACATGACCGCCATCCTCACGGTCACCGTCGGCAGCCGCGGCCACACCCTGGCGGTGCCGCACGCGGCGGTGATCAGCGACGGCGCCGAGTCGGCCGTCTTCGTGCAGGAGGATGGCGCCTTCCACAAACACACGGTGCTGCTCGGCATCCGCGACGATCGCTATGCCGAGGTGAAGAGCGGCCTGGAGGCCGGGGAGCAGGTGGTAACGACGGGCAAGCGGCAGTTGTACACCATTCTGCGGCTGGGCGGCGACACCGACGACCTCGAAGAGATGGGCGGCGATTAACGGCAGTGGTCGGTGGCTAGGCTAGAGCATTTCCGTATCTAATGGAATTATCGAGGGACCAACTCGTAAAGCACAGCAATTTCGTGGTTTCGGATGCAAGTCAATCTGCTCCGAAAGTGCTCTAGTTGCCAGTGAAAGACCCGGGTTTGCTGGTCACCGGCCACGGACCACTGGTTTTTGCTGGCCACTGGCTACTATGGGATGTTGACAAATACAGATTCTTCATGGTGCTATGGTTGTTGCCCGGCTCTCATCGCTGACAAGTATGTATACGAATGTATCGGAGTTGCTTTTCACGTTATGAATACCGAACAAGTTAGCGGATGTATCCCCTCCCTCACACACAACCTCTGTAAATTCAACAGATTAGACTCGAATCGTGATCGGGATCCCGCTCTCCTGTCGGTCGTCGTCCCCTGTTTCAACGAGGAAGCGACCATCCGCGAGACCCATCTCCGCCTTGTCGCCACCCTTGAAACCGTCCCCGATCTCGACTTCGAGATCGTCTATGTCGACGACGGTAGCCATGACGCCACGCTGAACCTGCTGCGAGGACTCCAGCACGCCGATGTGCGCGTGCGGGTTCTGGCCCTGTCGCGTAATTTCGGCCACCAGATGGCCCTCACCGCTGGCTTGCAAGCTGCCGCCGGCGCTGCCGTCGTCCTCATCGACGCCGACTTGCAAGACCCGCCCGAGGTCATCCCCGAGATGCTGGCCCGTTGGCGCGCAGGGGTCGACGTGGCCTACGGCGTGCGTGCCGAACGCGACGGCGAGACGCTGTTCAAGCGCTGGACGGCCAGCGCCTTCTACCGCTTCCTCAACCGCCTCACCAACATCTTCATTCCACTCGACACCGGCGACTTCCGCCTCATGGACCGCACGGTGGTGGATGCCTTTCTCGCCATGCCGGAACAGGACCGCTTCGTGCGCGGCATGGTGGCCTGGACTGGCTTTCGGCAGGAGCCCGTGCCGTACCGGCGGGCGGCCCGGTTGGCCGGCGAGACCAAGTGGCCGTTCAGGAAAATGCTGCGCCTCGCCATCGATGGCATTGTGTCGTTCTCCCTTGCGCCGCTGCGCCTGGCGACCTGGCTCGGCTTTGTCGCTTCCGGGCTGGCCTTGTCGGGCATCGTCTACGCCCTCGTCCTTCGCCTCTTTACCGACGCCTGGGTCTCCGGCTGGACGGCGCTCCTCATCGCCCTCCTGTTTCTCGGCGGCGTGCAACTCGTGTTCCTCGGCATCCTCGGCGAGTACGTGGGGCGCATCTACGGCGAAATGAAGCGCCGACCGCTCTATCTGGTAGGAGCGGCTGGGATTCACCTCTACGAGCCGACCGGCGGCCCGGGAAGAGCCGGCGAATGAATAGCACGGGGGCTCGGTGGCTGAAGCTGCCTTCCGGCGTCGCCACGACAGCGGGGTTCGTCTGGCTGCTCGCGCGCGGACTGGACTTGGCCGTCTTGGGCCAGGCATTCGCCGGTCTGTCGGTTTCCCTGGTTCCTATCGCCCTGACCTTCCTGGTCGTCGGCTGGGCGGTGCGCATCGTGCGCTGGTGGTGGATGCTCTGCGCCCTTGAGCCGGCCCTGCCGCTCGGCGCGTGCGTGGGGCCGTTTCTCGCGGGTATGGCGGTCAACAACGTGCTGCCGCTGCGGGCGGGCGATGCGCTGCGTGTCGTGGGGTTTTGCCGCCAGCTTCGGTCGCCGGCCGCGCGGGTGGCGGGCACCCTCGTCATCGAGCGGGTGTTGGATGTAGCCGTTCTGGTCGGATTGTTCTTTCTGGGACTGCTCGGCTTGCCGGACGGCGTCTTCCCGGGTGGCTTCGTTGTCGCGGTGACTTGGCTGGCGGGATGCGTTGTCGCCGCGGTCCTTATCCTGCTTCTGTTCATGCCCTGGCTCGGTCGCGTCCCGGAGCGTCTGTTGGCGAAGGGGTCCTCCTCGCGCTCCTCCGCTGAGGGCTTCTCGCCGGGACGCCGTTTCTTTACCGCCCGGCGCTGGGCGCAAGCCGTTTCCCGGCATGGCGTTCATCTGGCCGAGGCGCTCAGCCTCGTGCGCGCTCCGCGAAGGATGCTCGCGCTCATCGGCCTGTCGGTCGTCACTTGGGCTTGTGAAGGGGCGGTATTCGTGATCCTGGCCTTGGCCCTCGGTGCCGACGCCGCGCCGCTGGGGCCGTGGTTCTCCCTTGCGGCCGGCACACTCGCCACGACCATTCCCAGTACGCCGGGATACATCGGGACATTCGACTGGTTCGCCGCGCAGGGCCTCGCCGCGTATGGCGCCTCCGCGGAAGTCGCCACCGCCTTCGCGCTGACCGTTCACGCCCTGTTGTGGATGCCATCCACCGTCGTCGGCCTGCTCTGCCTCCTCCCTTTCGTAGGCGTCGACCAATCCGGTAGCCGCGAGGACGCCCCCCAATGCGTGAGTTGAAGCGACCGGCGAGCGAGCGCGGAGCCCGAGGCCGGGGGTGCAGGGGGAAACCACGGAAGGAGAAAAATATGAGCGATCCTGCTGACCTCGGCCGGGAGGCGCGAGGGGAAACCTCTCGCAAGAAGAAAGTCTGGTTCCCTGCTTGGGCGGCAGGCAGGGCCCGACCGCTTCACCCTGCTCCTCGCCGCCCTTGCAGTGCTGGGCGCCGTACTTCCTGGCGCGGCAGGTCACCTACGGAGTGGGGCTGCACGGGGATTGGGTCACCTATATTTCCGTGGCCCGGAGTCTGCTCGCGGGAGAGGGCTTCGTTCAAATTCACGGCTGGCCCTATTGGCACTGGCCGCCGCTGTATCCGATGCTGCTCGCCGCGGCCAGCCTCGTTGAATACGGGCATTCCAGATACCAACCATGGCAATGGGAACGGGGCAGCGATGCGACTGGCTGGACAAAGCCACGCCCCGCTGGCGAGCATCGCCGGATACAGCGGCGGCCAGGACACCAAAGGGTCACCACCCGTGCCAACAAGGCCATCATCCGCCAGGAGACTACGGGCCGCCACGATGTAGTTGACGGCATCCCACCCCATGCCCGGTCCGTAGCTGGCCTGCCGCAGGAGCACCAGACCCGCGCCCAGCACGGCGGCCGCAGCTAAGGGCAGATCCGAGACTAACCTATTGAATTTACAGAAATTATTCGGGAGCATGTGCTAACTGTTCGGTGTTCATAACGTGAAAAGCAATTCCGAGTACATTCGCATGTATGCTTGTCGGCGACGAGAGCCGGGAAACAACCCTAATACCATGAAGAATCATGTATTTGTCGACATCCCACGCACTCAGTCGTGGCACTGTGTACGATAACATAATCCTGTGTTTGTGAATAAAGGCCCTTGCTTTTCACGCCGAAAGAGACTTCTGGGCCTCTTTCGGGAAAAAACCACCTTTGGGAATATCCTTGAGCCACTCTCGATCACTTCACGATACGTACAGACCAGATACCGATGGCCTTGCAAAACGGCATGGAGGCGTCCTCGCAATTGGCGGAAGCCCTGGTCCGCCACCCGTGCTGTGGGCGGCCTGTGCGCCATCTACAGTTTCATCATGGCGCCGGGCTGCATCCGCCACGTCGGCATTGATCCCTCGGTGACGTTCAGCGCCTTGCAGCTGAGCCAGGCGGGTCGGTTGGCTGAGGTTCAGGCCGTTCTGTAGCAGGCCGGCATCACGGCCAACATCGCGTCAGCTATCCGCGTGCCGTTATGGGAAGAGTTTTTGGTCTCGGGCGTGCTGCACCGGTTGCCACGGGCTCGGGAGATGATCGATCAGGCCTTGCCATCGTGCAGAAGCAGGATTTGGAAATTGAGCCGCAAGAGCGTTGCGGCTACACTTCGATGCCGCTGCCACGCACCCCGGCCCGGGATGCCGCAGATTTGCCAAAGCCTGACAGACAACGCTCGGAGCGACATTTCTCACCCCGCGATCCAAACGGGAGTTCACCATGCAATGTCAACGCCATCTTTTCTCCTTGCCGGCGTCTCAGCACTACCTGAACTGCGCCTACATGTCGCCCCTGCTGAAATCGGTGCAAGACGCCGGGATTGACGCTGTCGGCCTGAAAGCCTCCCCCGCCGACATCGGCAGGGCGGAATTTTTCGAGGCGGTCGAAACTCTGCGCGACCGTTTTGCCCGCCTCGTCAACACATCGGCCGACCGAATCGCCTGCATCCCCGCCGCCAGCTATGGGGTGGCCGTGGCGGTCCACAACACCCCGCTGCGGGCTGGTCAGAACGTGGTCATTCCGGCGGCAGAGTTTCCGAGCAACGTCTACGGCTGGATGTCTGCCTGCGACCGCAGCGGCGCTGAATTGCGCCTGGTCGAACGCCCCGACGGACCGCCGTCTGCAGCGGCGTGGAGCGTGCGCGTCTTGGAAGCCATCGACCGCAATACCGCGTCGGTGACGCTCACTGACGTCCACTATACGGACGGCACCCCATTTGATCTCGAAGCCATTGGGCAGCGGGCGCGCGAGGTCGGCGCCCTGTTCGTGGTGGACGGCACCCAATCGGTCGGCGCCCTGCCCTTCGATTTCGACCGGCTGCAACCGGACCTGCTGGTGTGCGCGGGTTACAAATGGATGCTCGGTCCGTACCAGTACGGCCTCATCGCGGTCGGCGACCGACTGCTGGACGGCGAACCCTTCGAACACAACTGGATTAACCGCAAGGACAGCGAGAACTTCAGCAACCTGAGCCAGTTCCGACGAGAGTACCAGCCCGGCGCCCGGCGCTTCGACACCGGCGAGCGCTCGAATTTCATCCTGGTGGCAATGCTCAACGAGGGGCTGGAGCAAATCCTGACGTGGGGTGTGGCGGCCATCCGGGACTACTGCGCCGTGCTGAGCGGCGACGTGGAAGCGGCCCTGGCGGACAGCCCTTACGTGATGGCGCCGGCGGCGGAACGCTCCCCGCACCTGTTCGGCATTCGCGTGCCGGACGGCGGGCAGCTGCCCGCCATCCTGGAGGACTTGCGCCGCCGCGAGGTTTACGTGTCGCAGCGCGGCACTTCGCTGCGGGTGTCGCCGCACGTCTACAACACACCCGACGACCTCGGCGCCTTGGTGGAGGCTCTACGTGCATTTGCATAGGTCGGACCAGCGAAGCGTAACCCGACATTCCACCGCGCCATCCGGTGTCGCATGCAGCACAACCGTTTGTGTCACCGGCGGTCTGCGGCTATTCTGGCGCCTGCTTACCGTTTCGACAGCACTCACACCCCATACCAAGAAGGTATTCCCATGATCGCACGCCCCTGGCAATTCGTTCAGATCGCAGCTTTGACCTCTGTGCTTCTTGCCGGCCTTGTCACGCCCGCCGTCGCCGAGGACGCCTATCCCGACGGGCTGTACGCTGAAATGCACACTTCGAAGGGCCTTATCGTGCTGCGTCTGGCCTACGAAGAGGCGCCCATGACGGTGGTGAATTTCGTCGGCTTGGCGGAAGGCACCAAGGACTCCAACAAGCCGGCGGGAATGCCGTTTTACGACGGCCTGACGTTTCACCGCGTCATCGAAAGTTTCATGATCCAGGGCGGCGACCCGGAAGGCAGCGGGCGCGGCGGTCCCGGCTATAACTTCCCCGACGAGATTCACCCCGGCCTGCGGCACGACGGCCCTGGCGTGCTGTCCATGGCAAACGCCGGACGCAACACGAACGGCAGCCAGTTCTTCATCACTCACAAGGCAACGCCGTGGCTGGACGGCAAGCACGCCGTGTTCGGGCGGGTCATTCAGGGACAGGACGTCGTCGATGCCATCGAGCAGGGTGACAAGCTGGAAAAGCTGACGATTGTGCGGGTGGGCGACGCGGCCAAGGCGTTCAGGGCCGATCAGGCGAGGTTCGACGGCATGATTGCGGAGATCGCGGCTGCCGAAGAGGCCCACGCCAAGAAGGAATACGATACCGCCATGGGGGTGCTGGAAGAAGCGTTCCCCGGCCAAATGCAGACCACCGAATCGGGACTCATGTACATCATCGTTGAAGCGGGAGACGGCCCCAAGCCGCAACCCGGCACGCGCATCCAGGCGCACTACACCGGCAAATTTCTGAGCGGCAGGGTCTTCGACAGCTCAGTGCAGCGCGGTGAGCCGTTCGCCTTCGAGGTCGGAATGGGGCGTGTCATCAAGGGATGGGACGAGGCCCTGCTCGACATGCAGAAGGGGGAAAAACGCATCCTGATCGTTCCCAGCCATCTCGGCTACGGTGAACGGGGTTATCCGCCGGTCATCCCGCCGCGAGCAACGCTGGTGTTCGACGTGGAACTGGTCGATTTCTAAGCCTGTTGACCTGCAGGTCGGACTACGCCGGCGGCTAGTCCGACCTACGGGCTCACTTATGCCACGCCTTCCGGCTGCGCATCTTCCTCTGCCTCTTCTGCCGGCGCCTGGAACGCCGTGATAAGCTCCTGCCAATCCACCTGTCCGAGCGCCCAGGCCAGCAGGTCGGCGCCGAGGCATTCCGGCACGTCGTTCTCGTTCACGCCCAGAAGCCCCTCCCACACGTGTTCCTCGGCCCACTCGCTGAGCCGTTCCTCTGGCACCCGCCCGGCGGCGATCTCGCGCACCGTCGCCAAGTGCCCATCGTCAGCGGAAAGCCACGTATGCACCGCCCATGTGGTATAGTTGCGCCAACCGTTATACCCTGATTCGATCATGACCGAAGTCCTTTCCCTACAGTGATTTGACTATCTGTTACGCGACAAAATCAGAACACATTTGGCCGCTCGCTACAAGTCCTAAGCCCGCCGGCGGCAGCCTGCACGCCGCCGTCAATCCGAAGGAGAATCGATGATCGTCAAACCGGAGGAAGTTGGCCTCTCATCCGCCCGTCTCGACCGCATTCGTGGCCATTTGCAGCGCTACATCGACGGCGGCAAGCTCGCCGGCACTCTGACCTTGGCGGCCCGCCACGGCGAGACCGCCTTTTTCGAGCCGCAAGGCCACCTCGAGCTCGAACGCCGGCGGCCCATGCAGCGCGATACCATCTTTCGCATCTATTCGATGAGCAAACCCATTACCACCGTAGCCCTCATGATGCTGGTTGAACAGGGCCTGTGCCAACTCGACGATCCGGTGCACCGCTTCATCCCCGCTTGGGAGGGGCTGCGGGTGTTCGTCGGCGGCAACTATCCAACCTTTCTCACGGCGCCGGCGGCGCGGCCCATGACCATCCGCGACTTGCTCAATCACACTTCCGGCCTCACCTACGGCTTCATGGAGCGCACCAACGTCGACGCTGCATACCGCAGCCTGAGAATCGCCGACCGCAACCGGCCCGACTACACCCTCCAGGACATGGTGGACACCCTGGCGGAGTTGCCGCTGGAATTCTCGCCCGGCACGCGCTGGAATTACTCGGTCGCCACGGACGTGGCGGGATACCTGGTCGAGGCGGTCTCCGGTCAGCGCTTCGACGCCTACCTGCATGAGCACATTTTCCAGCCACTGGGCATGACCGATACGGGCTTCACCGTGGCCGATGGACAGCTTGAGCGCTTCGCCTGCAATTACGAACGGCTGCGGGACGGGCGGCTGCAGCTCGCCGATGCCCCGGACAGCAGCGAGTTTCGCAGCGGCAGCTTCTTTTCGGGCGGCGGTGGGCTGATCTCCACAGCGCCGGATTACCTGCGTTTCACCCTCATGCTGCGCAATCGCGGCGAGTTGGACGGCGTTCGTCTGCTGAGCCGCAAGACCGTGGCCCTGATGACCATGAATCACCTTCCTGGCGGGCAGGACCTGACGACGCTGGCGCAGGCCGGCATGTTTACCGAGACGGCCTACGCCGGGGTGGGATTCGGCTTGGGATTTTCCGTCATGCTGGACCCGGCACGGGCCCAGATACTCGGCACGCCGGGCGAATTCGCCTGGGGCGGGGCGGCCAGCACGGCGTTCTGGGTGGACCCCGTCGAGGACCTCATCGTCATCTTCATGACACAGCTGATGCCGTCGTCGTCCTACCCCATTCGCCGCGAGTTGCGCACCCTCACATATGCCGCTCTGGTGGATTGAGGACATAGGTAGCAAATTGAATCACGTTTGGACTGTGGCGGCTTCAAGCAGGTCAGGATAACCACAGGCGTAAACCCGTAGCAGAAGGCTATGGGGCGCAGCGGAATGTCGGATTACGCTTCGCTAATCCGACCTGCAGTTGATGGATCAGCCACATGTTGTACCGATGGAACCATGAGGACATACCATGGCATACGAACTGACGATTGCCTGCGGCGTCGCGCTCGCCGCCGTTCTAGTTGGCCGTTATATAACCCGCGGCGCTGAATCACTCATTGCTCGCGTCGTACGCCGCGCGCTGCTGTTCTTTGGCCCGCTTTTTCTGGTGGCGCTGCTGTTCTCGCTGCACCACTACTGGATCGGGGCCACGGCGGACATCGTGAGAACCGGCACGACAATCGGTCAGCTCGAAGGCGCCATCGTCAAGGTGCAGTTGCCTCCCCTGCTGCATGCGGCGCTGCGGGGTCAGAATGCCATTGCCCTCGTAACCGTCCTGTTCGTCCTCGCGGCGCTGTTGTTCGTCAGGCCCGGTACCCCGCACCTCGGTATCGGCAAAGGAGTCGCCGCCGGTGTCGGCGGCGTCTATGTAGTTGCCACGATGATCGGGGCGGGCGCCCTTCTGGGCCATGCCGCGGTGCGGAACATTGACGCCCGGGTCGAGCGCCTCAAAGCCCAGGTCGACGACATCGAACGCAAGGCATCGGTTTATAAGGCAGAGGTCGAAGACGCGGCACGAGAAATCGTCAAGGAAGCGCTCATCGAAGCCCTTGACGTTACGTCCATCCAGACACAACTCGACGCCGTGCGGACCAGCCTGCGGGCCGCCCAAGAAGAGATCGAGCCATACAGGTACCTGTTCCAATCCGCAGAGCGGCCCTTTGGAAGCGACAGCCTCGAATCGGACTTTACCGACACTTGGCGGGGCATCCAGAACACCATCACAGAGATGCACTGGGACCGGAAACCCGCCAGGGCCGCCATTCCCGACGTTGGCCGTTCTGTCTGGTCAACGCTGCGGCTCTACGAAGCCAGCACCGACCTGCGGAATTACAAGCTAGCCCGGCCCAAGGAAGAGCCCTCTGAATTGCGCGACACGATTGCCAAGACGTTCGACGTCGTCTATGCCGCTGCCGGCAAGCCGGACTTCGCGGCCACGCTCGAAGTCGGCCACGGGTATCCTCTGGCGCCCCTGATCGTGTCGCTCGTGGACGTGTGGTACGAACCGCTGAAAGCCCTGGCGGCGACGCAGGCCGAGACCTTGTTTCACGCCACCGTGGCGAAGCGACAACCGTTTGCAGACGTCGCAGCCACCGCGCTAACCCAGGCGCGTGAGGCCATGACGCCGCTCAAGGCGGACTTGCAGCCTGGGCTTGAGCGAGTCGCCAGGGGTCTGCGACGGCTTGAGGGGGAGGCCGCGCGCCTGCCGCAATCCTTCCGCCGCTTTGCCGAGCGAACCTACCCAGAACGACTGCAAGCCTTTCGCAGCAACTGGCACCGGGTCCTGAGCTTTTCCACCCCCGCCGCGGCGCGCGCGGCAACAGCGTTGCGGGAGCAAACCGAGGCCCTCCTCGACACGCCAGCAGACCCCTTCCAGAAACACGAGCAACTCAACGCGTACGAACAGACCCTACAAACCCTGGCGGGTCGGGTGGACGACAATTCCCGCTACCAAGCACTGCTGCTGTTCGAGCAGCAGCTTCTTGCTGGCAAGCCAGGAACCCGCGCCTTCGCCCGTTTCACCAAGGAACACGTGGAATCTCGATTGGCGGCGCAGCCCGACGCGGAGAACGGCGGGCTTGCCGAAGGCGAATCGCTGGCGGAGTTGGAAGCGTGGAGTAAGTGGCTGGAGACGCATCGTCTGGCGGCAGCAGGGTTGCTTGACGACACGGACACGGCATGGGAGCCCGGCGACCGCGAGCGTATTTTGAGACATCTGGCGCTTGACCTGCGGTTTTTCACGCGCGCCATTCGAGAACACTACAAGCCGGAAACGTACACGACCGACGAACTGAGAGCACGCATTCGCCGCTATAGCAAGCTGGCCAGCGCTCTGGAGCCCGACAACCTGCAGGGGGGCGAGTTTGTCGACACCATATCGGGCAACCTCACTGGGCGCTCAGCGAAGGGCGCCCTGCGGTTTGAGATCGTCTACTTGGTAGCCAGAGCCGAAGCAAGGCTGCGGCTGTCGCCGTCCAAAGCCTCTCTGCAACTGGCGAATATCTTGCGCCAGGAACGCGACCTCATCGCGGTCTATCAGAACGGCTCGGAAGACAGCTACGTAAAAGCGTTGTTCGACCTGTGGCAGGAGGCCGACCTGCAACCGGAATTGGGGGCGGAGGTTTCGGAAACCGTCGTTGACTCCATCGAGGATGACAGCAAGCGGCTGCAGGTGCCCGCCGTAGGCGCCGTACGCGCCCTGCGCCACTTGGTGCAGCAATCGAAGGACAAGGCGCAGGAAATTACCCGCCTGCGCCGGCAACTGGCTGCGCTCGAAACGCCCGACGCCGCTCTCAACAGGGTGCTCACCGCGTCCCACGCGCAGTTCCTGTGGCTGCAGGAGCAGATACGTCAGGAGTGGGCCAAAACGCGCCGCCAGCTGCATATCAGCGCGGCTTACCGGTCGCGGTGATCCGGCTTGGGAAGTCTCTTACAGTCTGTCCAAGGCAATCGAGAATTGCACGCATTGAGGGGAGCGCGGTCGCTGCGAACCCGCCAATGTCGGTTTCGGCCGGTATTTGGGAGTGCTTTCGGCGTTCCCGGGAAGTGGTTGCGGGTTGATATGAGAGGTGCTATTTGAAGTTAAGGTTCGATTTTCCGACAGGATCGGGGAGGCCAGGACAATGAATGAAACCAACGAAATAGAGAATGAACCCGCGAACAAACCAGCGACTGCTGGAGAACGCCTGCGAAAGACCCTGGAGCGGCTGGCGCAAGGCAATGGCGGCGATGCCGCGAGGGCAGCCCTCGCGCTTGCGCTCTGGGATAACGTAGGCGTGCCCACCCGGGTTCAAAACCTCATCAGCCAGATGGGGCACGAAGGCACTGGCGCGGATTCTTAGTCTTCGGGTGCCATGGTTCCCGCCGTGCCAAGCTGAAAGCACCAGAACCGGCCTTATGGGAATCAGGAAGGAGGTGCTCACCAAAGAAAGACGGGCGGCGATCCCCTAACGCGGGGCCTGAAGCAAGCCGGAGGTCCCGACCCGTCCACCACAACGCCATCAATGCCTCATTCCACCCTTCTGCATACGTGACATGCCAAGGTCAACCTTTTGCCGACCAGGAGGAACCCCATGAAAGGCACCCTTGAACGCTATTTCGACTTAGCGCAGCGCGGCACCAACGTGCAGACGGAGGTGACGGCAGGCGTAACGACGTTCTTGACGATGGCCTACGTCGCCTTCGTGAACCCGCAGATTCTCTCCGACGCCGGCATGCCGTTCGACGCGGTGTTCGTGGCCACCTGCATCGCGGCGGCGCTCAGCACGCTGCTGATGGGCCTGTACGCCAACTACCCGATCGCGCTGGCGCCGGGCATGGGGCTCAACGCCTTCTTCGCCTACGGCGTCGTCCTCGGCATGGGGCACACGTGGCAAGTCGCGCTCGGCGCGGTTTTCATCTCCGGCCTGCTATTCCTCGCCTTGAGTGTGCTGCCGGTGCGGCGCTGGATCATCGAAGCGATTCCGCAGGGGCTAAAGCTGGCCATCGTCGCCGGGATCGGCCTGTTTCTGGGCATCATCGCGCTGCGTAACGCCGGCATCATCCAGGATAGCCCGGCAACGCTGGTCACGGTCGGCGACCTGACGGCGCCAGGACCCATACTCGCCCTGCTCGGTTTCTGCGTAATCGTGGCGCTGGCGTCGCGCCAAGTGCCGGGCGCCGCCATCATCGGCATGCTGGGCGTTACTGTCATCGGCCTCATTTTCGGCGTGTCTGAATGGCGAGGCGTCGCATCCCTGCCGCCAGACCCAACCCCAACGCTGTTTGCCATCGACCTCGGCGGGGCGCTGCAAGCAGGCATGATCTCGGTCATTCTGACGTTCCTGATCGTTGACCTGTTCGATACGGCCGGCACGCTGATCGGCGTTGCTCACCAAGCAAACCTTCTCGACGAGAACGGACAGCTGCCACGTATGCAGAACGCGCTGATTGCCGACTCCGTGGGAACGGTGGGCGGCGCCCTGTTCGGCACCTCACCGGTGACGAGCTATATCGAGAGCGCCGCTGGCGCCAGCGCCGGCGGACGGACGGGCCTGACCGCGGTGGTCGTGGCGATTCTGTTCCTCGTCTGCCTGTTCTTCGCGCCGCTGGCCGGCTCCATCCCATCCTACGCAACGGCGGCGGCCATCCTCTACGTGGCGTGCCTCATGGCACGGCCCTTGGTGGACGTGGACTGGCAAGACGTCACCGAGTCCGCCGCCGCCATCGTCACCGTCATCACCATCCCGCTGACTTTCTCCATCGCCGACGGCATTGGAATCGGCTTTCTGACCTACGTGGTGATCAAGCTGATAGCAGGACGCTGGGGCGATTGTTCGCCGATGTTGATCGCGGTGGCGCTGCTCTTCGCCGTGAAATTCGCGTGGCTGTGAGCACCTTCGCAAGACAGGGCGCACCCGCGTAGCGGCGGCCGTGCTCACCACGCGCCACCGTCTTTCACACCATGAAATTCATGTTTGAAACGATAGACTCCCCGAGCGTCCGGTCGCCGTCGATACGCACCTTGTTTGACGCAAGGGCGTGGCTGCCCTCCCAGCGGCCGTTCCCCAGGCAGGTAAACGTTTCCACGTCCATGGTGAGGCGCACGTTCGGGTTGACCGGTGGCGTGTCAAGGAAGTTGGCGCGCCCGCCGTCGGCACTGATCGCCATCGTGCGACCGGCTGGACCGGTGACCTCGAAAACGACCGTCGTGCCGTCGGGAGCGGCGGCTTTCTTGCCGACCACGAAGGGCATCGCCCGGGCCATACGATCCATGCAATGGACCACCACCGGGCCCTCCATGTGACCGGGGCGTCCGACGGCCCGGCGCACGTCCTGCTCGTGCACCCAGCAATCGAAAATGCGAATAACCATGAAATCGCGTACCGTGCCGGGGCCGACCGGCGTCTGCGTGGGCTCCGAAAAGTCGTCGCCGCTCATGCTGCGCAGCCGTTGCAGGCGCGCCGCCGTCACCTCGCGGAACGCCGCCAGCACGTCCGCGCCGGAGCGCGGGCGCAGGAAATCCACCCATACCTCGTTGCCCCTGCCGATGTCGTTCTTGACGTGTTCCATATCCTCCGGCGTGTGATCCGGCACCGGGCGGCCAGCCAGCCGCGATTCGGTGCCGACGATGTGCGCCACGTGATCCTGCACCGACCACTTTGGGCAGTCGGTGGCGAGCTTCCACTCTTGCTCGCTGAACATTGCGCACAATTCTGCCATCGAACCCCACACACGCTCCAATTTATCCACGATTTCCTGGTCGCTCATATTTTCTCCTTGGTTTTACCGATGGGTGCAAATTAGCTCATGTTGGCACAACAGCCGACAACTGGCAAAAGCAAACAGGGCGCGGCGGAAGGCATGCCCCGCGTGGCCGATTTTGCTATGATTCACACCTTCCAAATCCAACACGCCGCCATTCCACACTGAAGGAGCACGCATGCAAGGGAACCAGGTTATTGCGCAGATACTCAAAGCCGAGGGGGTTGACTGGCTGTCCTGCTTCCCGGCGCAGAGCTTGATTGACGTGGCGTCCATGGAAGGCATTCGGCCTATCATGTGCCGCCAGGAGCGGGCCGGCGTGAACATGGCGGACGGCTACAGCCGGATTACCAACGGCAAAAAGATCGGCGTCTTCACCATGCAAACTGGCCCCGGCGCCGAGAACGCCTTCAGCGGCGTCGCGCAGGCGTTTGCCGACTCGGTTCCCATCCTGCTGCTGCCCGGCGGCCAGCCCGCGTCGCGCATGGGCGTGCATCCGAATTTCGAGTCGGTGCCCAACTATCAGGGCGTCACCAAGTGGGCCGGGCTGTTCAATCAGGTCGAGCGCATCCCCGAAATGATGTCGCGCGCCTTCACCCAGCTGCGGCACGGGCGTCCGGGGCCGGTGCTGCTGGAAATTCCCGGCGACGTCGCCGCCACCGAGATTCCCCACGATTCTTTCACCTACACGCCGCCCAAGGTGCACAGGTCCGGAGCCAGCGCCGAGGACGTGCGCGACGTGGTGACGGCGCTGCTCAAAGCGTCCAACCCGGTCATCAACGCCGGCCAGGGCGTGCTGTACGCCGAGGCCACGCCCGAGCTCGTCGCCTTTGCCGAGCTGACCCACGTTCCCGTCTTTACCACCTTGGCCGGCAAGAGCGCCTTTCCCGAAACCCATCCCCTGGCCTTGGGCACCGCCGCCTCTTCCGGCACCATGATGGCGCGCGACTTTCTGCGCAACACCGACTTCATCCTGGGCATCGGCACCAGCTTCGCCATTTCACACTTCAACGTGCCGATGCCCGGCGGGGTGACCATGGCGCAGGTCACCAATTGCGCCGAAGACCTCAACAAGGATTATCGGGTCGATTACGGCGCCGTGGGCGACGCCAAGATCGTGCTGCAACAGATGATCGAGGAGGCCAAGCGGCAACTCGGCGCGGATGGCCGGGGCGACGTGAACGGCGTGGTGGACGCCATCAACCGCTCGCGGGACGCCTTCATGGCGGAATGGGGACCGCGGCTGGCGTCGGACGAAGTACCCATGAGCCCGTACCGGGTGATCAACGAAATCGCCCACAACGTGGACGTGGCCAACACCATCATCACGCACGATTCGGGCTACCCCCGCGAGCAGCTCGTACCCTTCTGGAAGCCGGTGACGCCGCGCGGCTACATCGGCTGGGGCAAGTCGACGCAACTCGGCTACGGCCTCGGACTGGCAATGGGCGCCAAGCTCGCCGCGCCCGACAAAACGGTCATCAACATCATGGGCGACGCCGCCTTCGGCATGGCCGGCATGGATGTGGAAACCGCCGCCCGGTCGCGCATCGGCATCCTCACCATCGTCCTCAACAACGGCGTCATGACGCACTACGCCGACCACTTCCCGCACGCCGCCAAACACTGGGGCAGCAACAAGCTCGGCGGTGAATACGCGAAGGTAGCGGAGGCGCTTGGGGCTTATGCCGAGAAGGTGACGACGCCGGACGCCATCGGCGGCGCCATTCAGCGGGGCTTGGCGGCAACCCGGGAGGGGCAGCCGGCACTGCTGGAGATGATGACCAAGGAGGAAGAGGACATTTGCAGCTATTGGCGGTAGCTCATTTCCGCACCTGATCCAATCAGGAAGGAGCCCTGTAAAGCATGGCGATTGAAGTGAAGGGCGGCAAGAACGTGTCGATACGTGACTTGCGCGCCTTGTGCGGTGTCCTGGAGGCCGATGAAGCATGGATGGCTGGTCCTTATCATTCTGCATCCGCTTGGCGCGGTAAAGGAGCGGAATTTCCGGCAGTTCATGGCACAGGCCGGGCAAGTGGACGTTTTCGGCATGCAGTATCCTCGAATGCAAATGCTGACGGCGCAGGAACTTCTTGACGGCAAGCGGTTTCATGCGCCAAGCGGTGTGACGCGCGGCAGCAGGCAAGGCGTGCTGCTGAGTCCATTGACCCCGGGGATGAATCGCTGTTCTATTATAAGCCTAGAAGCAGTTTCATAGCTTAACTTGCCATGAGGCATCCTTTTGGTATGCAATCAATGGCTGAAAGAAGGCCTGATATGAACCGCCATCAGAGTGAACTAAGCGATGAGCAGGGGAAAAAATCGCTCCCTTCCTGCCCGAATCCCAAGCCTCGCCTTGGGGTGGACCCAAACCAATCCCCAGTCGCCCCTGCTTCGAGGGCATCTTGTGGGTCCTTCGCAGCGGCGGCCCACTACAAAGACCTGCCAGCGTCCTATCCTTCTCCCAGCACCTGTTGGCGTCGTCTGTGCCTTTGGGAGGAGCAAGAGGTGTGGCTTAAGGCATGGCGCGCCTTTCTGGCACAACTTGATCGCCAAGGACAGCTTGATGGGGCCGAAACCTTTGCTGACGGCAGCTTTGCCCCGGCCAAAAAAGGGGACCTTGTGTCGGTCCCACCAAGAAGGGCAAAGGTACGAAGTGGATGGGGGTGGCAGACGGCCAAGGTGTTCCTCTGGGAAACCTCCTGGAATCGGCGTCCGCAGCGCAAGTGACCTTGATCGAGCGGGCCTTGACACAGGTGTCGGTGCCGCGGTCGGCCTCGCCAAAAGCCCGCGCGCCTCATTGATGACAAGGCGGCGGACGCAGACGCCCTTCGCCAGCGTCTTCGGTCTCGGGGCATTGATTTGATTTGCCCGCATCGCAGAAACCGTTTGCGCTCTCAGATAGTTGTGAAACCGCCTCTACGCTTCGCTAATCCGACCTACAGTTGGCAACTTGGCAGTCTGGTGATTAGTCGGGAAGGTTAAGATAATCCCTGATCGAACACCGTGTGCAGTTGCGCGGTAAAGCCTTGGTCCAATGCCTCGAACCGTTCCCGCGCCTTCATGCCAAGCAATCGTACAGCTTCTGGCGATTCCGTCACCAGCCGCGCGACGGTCGCCTCCAGAGCATAAGGGTCGACGAAGAAATTGCGCCCGAGATGGCGCGGTTCGGACCGACTGGTTGGCACGAGCACACTGCAGTCGGCCGTCACGTGCTCGTTCATGGGTGGGGCGTCGGTCGTCATCACCACTGCCCCACAGGACATGGCCTCCACGATATGGTGGCCCCAACCTTCCGAGCGCGACGGACACAGATGGACACCGCACGCATTTTGCAACTGCTTCAACTCGTCATCGTCGAGATAGCCACAACGCAGCGTGACGTTGGGCGGCACCGAGTCAGGTGCGTTGGCCTGATTTTGCACGAGAACGAGCTCGGGCCATTCGGGGTGTGCGTCCCACAGCGCCAGAATGTCTTCGGTTCCCTTGAGCGTGCTGCCCCCGGCAAGGTGGAAAAACCGCTTCCAGTCCCTAGGTACGGAAGGGTCGTAACGATCCGGTGAGGTAAACCCAAGGCAGATGCTGTCCACACCGAGCCCGGCAAATATCTCCCGCGCATGCCGCGTCTTTGCCAGCACACGGTCGATCCGTCGGAGCCTGCCGAGGTGGCGCCTTGGAAAACGCTCTTGGTTGGGAATCAGAACGTGACGGCGCGCCGCCCCCAGCCAAGCTGAATGAATGCGCTCAAGGTGGACGACCAGTTCAGCCACTTCCCGCCGTCGCAGACGGTCCATCAATGCCCGCTGCCGCCTGTCGAACAGCGTGGCTCGAACGCCGATGGACTCGAGCCCTTGGCGTAGGATTTCGGCGTCCCGGGTCAAGCCGTATTGGTTGTTACGGCCAACGATGGCGACGTCGCGGACTGTCATGCACTCCTCCACCACAGGCCGCCTTGACCGGCCGGAACAATGGCTGGCGTTCTTTCGCCTCCGCTCCAAACGCGCCCGAATTGCACGCCACGTCAAGCCGCATGGCCGTCGGTCATTCGGTGGGATGATCCCTCCCGGCTCTGCACAAAAGTCAGTTACGCCTTGCGTATTTGTTGACCGCAATAAGTATTTACAGGCTTAATAGTACGCCCTGCCCGGTGCCGCGTGCAACCATGCCCGGCACGTCGAATCCTTTGCCGTTCAGGATGTCTACAACCGTCCGTAGTTGCAGGCGCGGATAGGGCCGCGCAAACGTGGACTGGGTATCCCCTGCTTCAGCCAGGAAGCGATGGAAGTTGCGTTCCTTTGTTACGCCTAACGGCTCCAGGATAAGCAGGCCGACGATCAGCGCCGCGTCATTCTCCAACACGCCGCGTAAGGCACGCAGCGTGGCAATGCCGACATTCTTGCCGCCCTTGACCTCGATCGCCATGCTTTGCAGATCATCCATGTTCGGCCTAGCGAAGTACAGGCGGCCATCAAGGCCGCCGTCTGCCGTCTGCTTCGTTGTTACGAAGCCCTCCACGGCCTCGACAGCCCACTTCTGGAAGTGATAGGGATCACGCTGCCACAGGTCACGCGCGCCTTCCAGGGTGCGCGGCACGCCGTCAACCACGAAGTCTTTACCCTCAACCAAGCGCAGGCGGTCTTGCCAGCGCACTTTCGCCACGCGCTTGACGGCATGAATGGCAATGTCGATGCCGGTCCACTTCCGATTGAGTCTGTGGGCGGCTTCAAGTGTCGTAGCGCATCCACAGAAGGGATCAAACACCGTGTCGCCCTCGTTGCTCGACGCCTTGAGGATGTGTTCAAGCAAGGCAATGGGCTTTGGGTGGCATATCCGATGCGTTCACGGGCGCGGCCAGACAGGTTGTCAATATCGTTCCACAAATTTGTTGCGGGTCTCCCAGAAGGGAGATAGGTCTTGCGATAGGGGCGGCCCGTTTCGTCCTTGTAGATGGCGTTGTATTCCTGATTCGATTCGAGTTGAAGGGTGGCTCCAGGTCAATCAGGTCTACACTCCCCAGGTTCACGTGATCTCGCATGATCGTGAGGCAGTCGCCGTAGTAGAGCCGGTTCATGCGAAGCATTCCCGGAGGAAGGTGCTAAACGAGTCAACGTTCTTGCGCTCGTTGTATTTCCAGCAGGCTTCGGCGAGGTAGGGTGTAGGGGATGCCGTCATGGTGACGCGAACCGTACCAGGCGCGCTTCAGCAGGCTCCAGAAGCCTTCAATCACGTGGGTGTGAACCGCCGTCAACGTAGGCCGTGCGATGATTCACGACCGCGTGATTCATGAAGTTCTTGACGCCGCCATAGCCCTTCCATTGGGAATTACATACTTGACACAACAATTGGCATTATATTGGTTGTGTAAGCGGGAGATACAGCCATGAACACCAAGGAATATGATAGCCTTTGCCAATGGTGTGGCTGCTGTCGAAAGTTCTACGCCATCAAACGACGACATGTCTACAAGTGCGCCGACTGCAAGCGCGAATTCAGCGTCACCCAGAAAACCGCCTGGTTCATGCTCGGCCGCTCACGCGCCGCCATGGGCATGCTGAACGATAAGGCCGGGCCGCTGGATGGCGAAGTTGAAGCCGATGAGACTTACATCGGCGGCAAGGAAGCCAACAAGCACGCCAACAAAAAACTGCGCGCCGGACGCGGGCCTGTGGGTAAGGCCTCGGTGGCTGGGCTTCGCTCCCGCAGCGGGAAGATCAAGGCTGTTCCTGCAACCAGCGTGAATCGGCGAACCCTGCATCACTTTATCCGTTCCAATGTCATTGAAGGTGCGACGCTCTACACGGATGAAGCCCTGGTGTATGACGACTTGGCCGGATACAGCCATGAAAGCGTCAATCACGGGCATGGCGAATACGTGAGAGACAAGGTGCACACCAACGGCATGGAGTCCTTTTGGGCCATCGTGAAGCGCAGCTATGTCGGTATCTTCCATCACTTCAGTTGGAAGCACCTGCATCGGTATATGCACGAATCGAGCCTCCGATGGAACATGATGGGGCTGACGAATGCGCAGCGCATGGACGTGATTCTGGGATCGTCAGCTGGTATCCGGCTCACTTATCAGAGGCTTGTCCAATGATGAACATGAACAGGGTTCTGAAACAAGCCATGACGCGCGTCAACCCGGAGATCATGGGGCAATGGCTCAGCAAGGTGCATCACGGGGATTGCGTGAAACTCATGGACAAGATGCCAGTTGGTTCTGTGGACGTGATTGTCACCAGTCCGCCATATAACATCAGGAACAGCACGGGTAACGGCTTGAAGAACGGGCGCGGCGGCAAATGGGAGAGAGCAGAACTGGTGAAGGGCTACGCCGGGCACAACGACGCCATGCCGCACGATGAATACGTAGCCTGGCAGCAGGGTTGCTTGCGCGCCATGATGCGCGTGCTCAGAGAAGACGGCACTATATTCTACGACCACAAGTGGCGCGTATAAGGCGGCCTGCTACAAGACAGGGCCGGACATCGTACAGGGCTTTCCCGTGCGCCAGATCATCATCTGGCAACGTAGCGGCGGCCTGAACTTTAATCCTGGCTACTTCTTGCCCACGTATGAAGTCATCTATCTGATTGCCAAGCCCAACTTTCGCCTCGCGCCGAAGGCAAATGCGCTTGGCGACGTGTGGCGCATTCCCCAGGAAGCCAACAACCCACATCCCGCGCCCTTTCCGGTTGAGCTTGCACAGCGTTGCATCAATTCTACAACTGGGCAGATCGTCCTTGATCCGTTTATCGGTTCAGGCACCACGGCAATGGCTGCGGAGATGGCGCGTCGGGCATGGGTCGGCATGGAAATCTCTGCTGATTACTGCAAGCTGGCAAGCGAGCGAATCAACGCCGTCAGAAGGATGATCCGATGACCGACTTCCCGGGCAGTCCGCCCAAGACCCGTAAGGAACTGTTTGAGCGTATGCGCGCCGTCATTGCGCATGGGTGGCATGACATGCCAAAAGGTCCGCGCGACAACGGCTCAGGCGCGCCAGGGCTGTTACTGGAAGACCTGCTGGGCACCACGGCAGGTGGCACTCTGAGCGCACTCACTTGGTGACGTTGTTCCACAAGGAAGCAGACGGCCCGGAGGCTATCATGCGCTACATGGTGCGGCGCTATGGCATCAGAGACGCGAAAGGCCGCCGCAGTTTTCGCCACACCATCAGGGGTAAGTCTGACCTGTTTCGTGTCGTGAACGATGCAGGGCAAGTCATTGTGCGTCCAGTCAAGGGTAACGGCCCTGTTCCCTATTGGGCGCCTGAAGAACTGGTAGCGGCGGGGGCGAAGCTGCGCCGCCTGTTACTGGTGAAGGGCGAGCGGCAAGGACAAAGCGTCCGGTTCCTGTATGCTGACGCCTATGAGACCTTTCACCTTGCCGATTTCGTCTACGAATTGGTCAGGGGGACGATCGCGTTGGATTTCGATTGTCGGGAAATGACGCCAGGCAGTGATGGGCTACGCAATCATGGCACGAAGTTTCGCATTCCACCCCTGACGGTATGCAGGCTCTACCTGAAAAAGGAGCGATTGTACTTGTGTCAAGTATGTAATTCCCTACCATTAAGAGATGCTCTTGTGATAAATTGCATACTCCCGGTGGCAGCCGGATCAATACCATATGAAGCCATGGAACATGTAAGGAGAGTCCTATCCTCCCGCAGTCAACCATTGTGCCCCCCTTGCCGTCGGTGTCGGTTCTCATCCCGGTTCGGAACGCCGAGGCGACCATCGGGGCGGCGATCGACTCGGTGTTGTCTCAGGACTACAAGGGTCCGGTAGAGGTGATCGTCGCCGACGGATCCGACACCCCGGCCACGTCCGACCTGGTTCGGCGGCTGTACCCGACGGTGACACTGGTTCCCAATCCGGAACAGGTCATCACGCCCGGAATCCTCTCGGCGTACGAGGCGTCGACCGGAGAGATCATCGTGCGGTGCGACGCCCATACCGTGTTCCCACCCGGATATCTGCGCCGCGCGGTGAGCACGTTGCAAAGAACGGGGGCAGCCAATGTCGGCGGCCGGCAACGGCCGGTCGGCACCACATTCTTCGGACGCGCGGTGGCGATGGCGATGACCACTCCCCTGGGGGCTGGCGGCGCCCGTTACCGACTGGGCGGCGCGGAGGGGCCCGTCGACACCGTCTTCCTGGGCGCGTTCCGGCGCGACGCGCTGGAGGCGGCGGGCGGCGTCGACCCTGCCCTTGGGGGGGCTGAGGACTACGAACTCAACTGGCGGCTGCGGGCGCGCGGGGAAACGGTGTGGTTCGACCCCGGGCTCGTGGTCGCCTACCAACCCCGCGGTAGCTTGCGGGCTCTCGCTCGGCAATATTTCAATTACGGCCGATGGAAGCGGGTAATGGCGCGACGACATCCGGCTTCCCTGCTGCCCCGGCATTTCGCCAGCCCGCTGTTGTTGCTGGGATTGGCCGCCTCGCCGGTCCTGGCCGTGGCCGGCGCCTCCTGGACGGCAGCGGCAGTGCCGCTCGCATACGTCCTCACCTTGGCGCTCGGCTCTCTGACGGTTGGCATCCGTCGCCGTTCGTCCGCCGCTCTTCTGCTCCCGCTGGCCCTCGCAACCATGCACCTGAGCTGGGGAATCGGTTTCTTTACCCCGGTGCAGACCAAGTGGGCAGTGACGGCGCGCCGGGGGGGTCGCACCGCCGTCACTGCCTTGCCGTCGGTGTCGGTTCTCATCCCGGTTCGGAACGCCGAGGCGACCATCGGGGCGGCGATCGACTCGGTGTTGTCTCAGGACTACAAGGGTCCGGTAGAGGTGATCGTCGCCGACGGATCCGACACCCCGGCCACGTCCGACCTGGTTCGGCGGCTGTACCCGACGGTGACACTGGTTCCCAATCCGGAACAGACCGCCGGCTTCGGGTTGGGTGCGGCGCAACGGGCGTCGACCGGAGAGATCATCGTGCGGTGCGACGCCCATACCGTGTTCCCACCCGGATATCTGCGCCACGCGGTGAGCACGTTGCAAAGAACGGGGGCAGCCAATGTCGGCGGCCGGCAACGGCCGGTCGGCACCACATTCTTCGGACGCGCGGTGGCGATGGCGATGACCACTCCCCTGGGGGCTGGCGGCGCCCGTTACCGACTGGGCGGCGCGGAGGGGCCCGTCGACACCGTCTTCTTGGGCGCGTTTCGGCGCGATGCGTTGGACGCGGCTGGTGGCGTCGACCCTGTCTTCGTTCGAAATCAGGACTACGAACTCAACTGGCGGCTGCGGGCGCGCGGGGAAACGGTGTGGTTCGACCCCGGGCTCGTGGTCGCCTACCAACCCCGCGGTAGCTTGCGGGCTCTCGCTCGGCAATATTTCAATTACGGCCGATGGAAGCGGGTAATGGCGCGACGACATCCGGCTTCCCTGCTGCCCCGGCATTTCGCCAGCCCGCTGTTGCTGCTGGGATTGGCCGCCTCGCCGGTCCTGGCCGTGGCCGGCGCCTCCTGGACGGCAGCGGCAGTGCCGCTCACATACGTCCTCACCTTGGCGCTCGGCTCTCTGACGGTTGGCATCCGTCGCCGTTCGTCCGCCGCTCTTCTGCTCCCGCTGGCCCTCGCAACCATGCACCTGAGCTGGGGAATCGGCTTCTTTTCCCCGGTTCGGGTCGGTTCGACCAAGACCGTTGCCGTGCCCCCGCGATAATGTTCGGAAAAAACACGCGAATGGCCTAACTCCCGCGGTCTGGTCGCCGGGACGCCTTTTCTTGTGGGCGATCGGTCGATCCGTGTTCGACTGTCAGTGGAGATCAAGATGATGAAGATCCTGCTCATCGCGCCGCTAGGCTCCGGGGCGTCGGCCACCAACGTGGTCGGCGGGCACAGGCTGTTGGCCGCCGAGTCGGTTCGTGAATTGGCCCAGCGGGGGTTCGAGATAGAAATTCTGGACACGTCGGGCGACGTGACCAATATCTCCCCGTGGAGATTCCAGGTCGTTCGCCTTACGCGGTTCCTACGGGTCGTCTGGGGTGTGGCGACGAAGATCCGACACTCCCAAGTCGCGTTCCTCGTCATAGCTCCCCATTCGGCGCTCGTCCTCGCGTCGGCCGTCTGGGCGATCTGCAGAATGGCGCGTCGGCCGCTGGTGCTGAGGCTCTCCGGAGGTGACCTAGATGTGCTGTATCGCGGATACGGCGCCGCGGCCCGCTGGCTGGCCGATCGCGCCTGGATGCGCTGTTCGTTGGTGTACGTCGAGACGCGGCAGGTGTACCGGGACTTCGACCACCTGCCCAATTTCCGCTGGCTTCCAGGTACGAGAAACGTCCAAGCGCCCGCCAGGGTCAGGCGTGAGGAGCTCAGGAAGCTGATCTTTGTCTCTCGGCTGCACATGACCAAGGGGCTGGCCGAGGCCCTTGATGCCTGCCGCCACCTGCCCGAGCAGTGTCATCTTCAGGTCTTCGGACCCGGCATGTCCGACACGGACTGGTCCCTTTTCGAGGCCCATCCCAGAGCGACCTATAGCGGTGTGCTGGAGCCGGAGGATGTGCCCCGGGTCCTGAACGAACACGACCTGCTGCTGTTCCCCAGCTATTACCCGGGGGAGGGTCATCCCGGCGTCATCCTCGAAGCCTTCCAGTGCGGGCTGCCCGTCATCGCCGCCAAGTGGCGCGCCGTTCCGGAGCTCGTCGAGCACGAGGAGAACGGGCTGCTCGTAGAGCCCCGATCCGCCGATGCGGTGTGGACCGCCATCGAGCGGTTGCTGGGCGATCCCGATCTGTACCGGCGGCTCTGCGAGGGCGCCGAACGCCGGGGAGAGGACTTCCGCAGCGCGAAATGGCACGACCGCATGGCTGCGGACCTGCGCCGCCTGCAGCAGACTCCGCGTAGCGACGACAGCCCAGATTCTCCGAGGGACGATTTGCGGAGAGCGGACGTCATTTAATCGGCAATCCGGCTCCACCTGCGGTCGGTTCCCCACAATCGCGTTCTGCGCGCTCGCCGTCATGGTGCTGATCAATCTGCGCTGGCTGCATCTTTGAGGCTTGCTGCTGGTGCGACCTGTCGGTTATGCCGTGATCCTCTGCTCCTGCTGGGTCCCAACATCCGAAATCTGAGAGAGTGGCGACCCTGTTTCATGGTTGGTTCACAGTAAAGGAGGTGGCGATGGCACAAGACCTCACGAACGCTCAATGGGCCTTCATCGAACCGCTGCTGACGATGCCCAAGCGCACCAACAGCCGCGGACGCCCCTGGCGAGATTCGCGCGCCGTGCCGACGTCATGGACCGGCTCCTCGACGTCCTGGTCAGGGATTTGGAGCCGCGCGGCAAGATCAATCTGGACGAGTGCTTTGGGGATGGCCGTTTCAGCGCCGCCAACAAGGGGGGCGGGGTCGGCAAGAGCAAGCGGGGCAAAGGTTGCAAGATCATGGCGGTTGCAGAGTGCTCTGGTCTTTCTGTCTCCCTGGGCACAGCAAGCGCTGCGCCGCGCGAGACGACCTTCGTCGGCGCTTTGATCGCAAGCCGAGCCGGCTCATGGGCGACAAAGCCTGTGACAGCGATCCGTTGGATGCGGTGTGCCGGGAGTCAGGCGTCGAGTGGATTGCGTCGCCCCGCAGACACATAGCAAGCCTCGCCCACAAGACGGTCGTCCATGGCGTCGTTACAAGCGGCGCTGGAAGATCGAGCGCCTTTCCGCCTACTGAAAACCACCGCAGGCTGGTCACTCGATAGGAACGCGATGCGGGCCAATTTCCTGGCCTTTCTCAAACTTGCTGCCTTCAGCATGCTCGGTATTTATGAGATGACTTCCAGGGCTTGTTGACATTCATAGCAACGATACGGTCGTATGAGTCGCGAGCTTGGCCGCTGGAGTCAATGGGGACGCCAGAAAACCAGCATGATGCTTGCCTCGGTGTCGGCCTCTTGCTTGAGTTTGGAACTTCGAGACGCTGATTTCGACTCTCTCCATATGCGATGTTCAGGTGGAAAAATCCTTCAGCATCAATACGTTGCCATGATTCATGGAGTCGATCCGTGCTTGGCAATCGCGTGAATGTCAACAGGCATTAGCCACTGACCACCATCTGCAAGGGAATTTGTGCAAGCACCCTTGCACAATTTGGCAGTCGGGGCAAACGGTGGCTAAGGTGCGCATGCAGCTGAGGTTGCGTGGCGGCGAAAAGCCTCGAGCCGTTCCAGAAGAATAGACATTGTGCCGTTGTTGTACCCATACCAATCGTCAACGCAATGACAATAGATGCCGTGAAAATTCCGCAAGCCGGCAATCATCTCCCCCGGAGTATTCAGTTTCAATCCCCCCGTTCCCCCTGCTTCTCGTAAATCGTGATCCCGAAGTGGTCGATGTGCCGCTTGAGAGGGGCATAAACGATGTACTCATAAGCTCTCAGGTCGCAAATTTGGGGGATGTCCAAATCGGACAAATCGAGGGCAAGCCGCCCGAGGCGGCTATCGTCCACAATGCCGCGTGTGGCCAGGTCAATATCGGAACGCGCGCTCGCCTTGCCGGTCGCACGCGAGCCGAAGAGGATCACCTGTGTCAATTCGGGATAGGTGGAGAAAATGCGGGTCAGCTTTTCCATGACGTTCGCGGATAGGTCCGGCGCGTTCACAATTCCAGCGCCTCCAGGCTCAGCCGCTCATAAAGCTCACCGAGAATCACCAGGTATCGGCGCTGGATTTTTCTGATGACGGCCTTGAATTTGGCGAAATCGTAGGTATGCGACATAAGGTTGCGGTCAGTCAGCATGTCGATCCAGGCGTCACCGTCCTGAATCAACCTCGCCTGAAAAGCCTGGCGTATGACCTGGCGGGGCGTCACCGTCGGCAGGGCGATGCCGTCGTACTCCAGCCGGTCTTTGAGCAGGTTCCAGGCCAGCTCGAAGGTATATTCGAAGCGTTGGATAACGCCCTCCCGCTCCAACTGGCTCAGCGCCTCCACTTCCCCTTCCAGCGCCTCTCGCAACAGGGTAAAAGCGCGGGAGAAGTTCCTGAAGCGATAATGCCAGCGGATTTCCTCTGTCACCGTATCTCTCCCGTCATCCTGGATGCTACGCTCATACCCCCAACCCCTCAAAGTTCTTCTGGATGGTCGCCGCCAAGGCAACAGCCTCGGCGTTGAGTCATCGAGTTCAGCATGAATGTTACGCAGCGCCGCCGCGAAGTCGAAGCCCTCGTCTTCCGCTTCAGGGGCCACGCCGACGTAGCGGCCGGGAGACAGGCTCCAATCATTGGCCGCGATCTCGGCGCGGTCCACCTCCACCAGCTTGACCAGTCCCTCCACGTCGCGCAGCTCGCCGTTGGGAAAGCGCTCGGTGAGCCAACGAGCCTGGTGCCGGAAATAGCGCACTTGCTCAAACCGCTCGACGACCTCTGCGAACCGGTTGATTTCCCGGACCCATTCTTCCTTCAGGGTTCGCGCCGTTGCGGTGTCTCCCTTCAGGGCATCCCTAATAATACGCATCACCCGCTTGGTTTAGAATCACTGAAACACGTTAACCAACAAGGCCAGGGCATCAAGACAGACGCCAATACCCGCGACGCCATCTACGTGTTCATCGACGAGGCGCACCGTTCGGTCGCCAAGGACTCGGCCCCTACCTGATAGCCGCGGTGCCCAACGCCACGATTATCGGCTTCACCGGCACGCCGATTGCCCGCACGCAGTACGGCGTAGGTACCTTCAAGATTTTCGGCGTTGACGACGACCTGGGATATCCGGACAAGTACACCATTGCGGAGTCGATCGCAGAACCACGCTTTCTATTCGCCACACCATGACGGCCGAGTGACACGACAGTGCCCGCCGAGCGGCTGGACAAGGAATTCTCCGCCTTGGCGGAGATGGAGGGCGTCACGAACGTGGACGAGCTCAACCGGGTGCTCGACCACACCGTCGGACTACGCACTTTCCAGACCGCTGACGAACGCCGCAAGGCCATCCGCGAGCGCGTGGAATCCTGGGCCAAGCGCCTGAACGTGCGGCCGCGCTTGGTTCGCGTTCGGCGTATGACCCGCAGTGGGGCTCCTGCTCGACGTCGGGTATTCTGACCCTCGCCGCCGACTTGGTCGACCACGAGCCCGATTTTCAGGACTTCATTATCACGCACGAACTGCTGTACCTTCGAGTGCCCAATCACGGTAGGCTGCTCAAGGTGCTGATGACGGTTTACGTTCCGGATTGGAAGCGGTACGATGCGGTTAAACGTCAGCCGCCTGTCTCCCGCCTCTCTGTGGATAGCCGCACCCCGGTATGCTAAGGTTTACAAAGCTAGGACAAGCGTATGCGGATGGCTTCGCACCACGACATAGCGCCCGGAGAGCCGGGCGAGGGAGGCGTACTCATGACGAAGTTTCGCGGGGTGTTCCCTGCCATTATCACCCCTATGACCCCGGAAGGGGCGCTCAACGAAGCGGCCTTTCGGGAAGTAATGGAATTCAACATTCAGGCTGGCGTGCACGGTTTCTGGGTGGCGGGCGGCACGGGTGAAAGCGTGCTGCTGGACGACGACGAGAACATGCGCATCGCCACCATCGCCGCCGATCAATCCCAAGGCCGCATTGCCAACATCATGCACGTGGGCGCCACCACCACCGCCCGCGCCGCCCGTCTCGCCGAGCACGCCGCCCGCGCCGGCGTCGAAGCCATCTGCTGCGTGCCGCCCTTTTTCTACAAACCCAGCGATGAAGCCATCGTCGAGCACTACCGCGTCGTGGGCGCGGCTGCCGACCTGCCGCTGTTCGTCTATAACCTGCCACAAGCCACCGGCACCGAGATCATGCCCGACCTGATGAAGAAAATTCAGGACGGCGTGCCGCAGCTTACCGGCCTGAAGCACTCCGCCGTCACCTTCACCAACGTGCGCGAATTCGCCAAGATGGGCCTCGCCTGCTTCGTCGGCAACAGCGCCCTCATGCTGCCCGGTCTCACCGTCGGCGCCTGCGGCTGCGTGGACGGCCCGCCCAACATGGCGCCGGAATTGTGGGTCGACATCTGGCAGGCGTACCTGGACGGCGATCTGAAACGCGCCGAGGCCGCCCAGGATCACGCCACCGACGTCACCAACATCGTACGCACGTACGGCCTGCACAGCACCATCAAGGCGGTGCTCAGCGAGCGCCTCGGTATCGACTGCGGCGACCCGCGGCCGCCCGGCCTGCCGCTCACCGACGCGGAGCGCGACATTGTGCTCAGCCGCATCGCCGACCTCGGCCTGTCAAAGGTGACCGTGGCGTAAGGTATTTTCTGATGCAGGTCGGATTGGCGAAGCGTAATCCGACAATCCGCATGATGAGACAGGGGAACGGCGCTCAGGCCATTCCCCTGTTGTCGTTTCAGGAAGGATTGACGAGATTGACGACCACGTCCGGCTGGCTGCGCAGCGTCTGATACACCACGCAATACCGCTCGGTCAGCGTCAGCAGGCTGCGCAACTGATCCGGCGTGGCGTCCGTGTCGAGGTCGAGGTTCAGCCGGATATTGGAAAATCCCACCGGCGCTTCCTTGCTGACGCCCAAGGTGCCGCGAAAATCCAACTCCCCTTCAGCCACCAGGGTGCCGCCGCGCAGCGTCACGCCCAGCGCCGTGGCCACCGCCCGCAGGGTGACGCCGGCGCAGGCGACCAGCGCCTGCAACAGCATGTCGCCGGAGCACGCCGACAGGCCGTCGCCGCCGGTGGCCGGATGCAGGCCGGCCTGCACGAGGGCCTTGCCCGTTGCCACCGAGCACGTCAGGCCGTCATCCAGATCGCCGCGCGCCGACAGCGTAATCAGCGCCGACTCGGGTGCCTCGCGGTAGCGTTGTTTGAATGGCGCCTGCATGGCGCGCAACCTTTCTGCTTGCATCGCATCTCCTCATCGCCGCCTGTGTGAGGCGGCTCCTGACGCGGCGACCTGTCGCAGCAGCACCGTGAGATCACGCCGCAGCCGCGCCAAGTCGTCGGAGTCCGTGCTTCGATAATAACCGCGAATGCGGCCCTGGCGGTCGACCAGGACGAAGCGGTTGCTGTGAATAAACGTGTAATCCTCGTCGTCTTCCCCGGACACGTACGACGCGGCGCTCAGCCGGAAGCCCTCACGCGCCAGGCGGACGATGGCGTCCGGCTCGCCGGTGGCGAAGAGCCAACGTTCGGGGTCGGCCTGAAATTTCTCGGCGTAGGCGGACAGCACCGCGGGCGTGTCGCGTTCGGGATCGACGCTGATAGAAACCAGACGCAGGTCTGGGTGGGCGGCAAATCCCGCCTGCAAACGCGCCATTTCGGCACTTTGCAACGGACATACCTCGACGCACGACGTGTACATGAAGTCTGCCACCCACACCTTGCCGCGCAAATCGTCGAGGCGCAGCGGCACTTGGCGGCGCTCGATCAGGTCAAAGGCCGGCAGCGTGCCAAGCGGCTCCAGCGCGGGGGCGGACGGCTGCCCGGCAAAGCGGAACAGGTCCGCCCACAGATAGACGCTCACCACGCCGACGACGATCACGAGCAACGGTACCCAGAAACGCTGCATTCCCGGTCTCCACGGCAGCGGTTGACGGTTTACCCTGGCGGCACCTTGTCGGCCAGGGCGTTGTTGTAGTAAAGCTCGTAGCCGCGCACGTGCACCTCGTAGCCGCGATTTGGGTGGTCGCTCATGTCGAGGACGACGAAATCGACGACGATGCGGGTCGCGTCGTTCGGGCGGACGTCGAACGGCAGGCGGATGGGCCGCGCTTCGTCGGCCACGGGGACGGTTGCGGCTGACTCTTTAAGCTCGCCGCTGGCGCCTTGGAGCTTGAGGTGAAGGGCTTCGAAGCGCCCGGTTGGCAGCTCACCGCGCCACACCGCAATGGTGCGCTTGTCGGTGACTTGCGTCAGGTCCACGCTGGCCACGTCAGGCTGCAGGTCGAGCCAGTCGGACTTGCGCAGCGACAGAAGCCGCTTCGGGTGCAGGCGTACCGTGTCGATTTCGACGTCGAGGCGGGCGAAATCGCCGATGGCTTCGCGGTGGTCGGTGAGGTGGATTTCCAGGACGCCGGTGGCGCCGGCGCCGTTCGAATCGGAGGCCGTGCCGCAGCCGACGAGGGCGAGACTGAGCACGATGCTGAATGCGGGAAACAGGTAATGTAGGAAAGGGGTCATGGGGTTTGGTGGATCCTCGGGTGTTTCGGGTCTCTGGATAAAGAAGCCAAAAGTTGAAAAGGTACTGCGCCACGCAGCGGTGTCCGCCACCGTACGGGCCAACATCCAGGGTTTGATTTTGTAAGTCACCGGTTACTCGATACCCGCAAGCGTCCGCACCCCGTCTCGAAACACTTGAAAGCTCCTGGACTGGTTCCTGTCCACGTTCATGTGAGGAGCAATTTTCCCTGCCCATTCACATTTCGCTTTCCCTACCTCAAGGTAGCCCAATTTTTCGAGCCTCAAGGCCCCGCCCGGATGGATGGCGTCCGCGAGAACTTCCCAAGTTCCGCATATACTGTCCTGTACATAACTATCCAGAACCGTATCCTTCGCCTTGGGGTAAGCAACCTTCACTGCATCCCGGTCTCCCAGCAGCCACGCCTCACTCTCCTCGATGGCGATCCGGAATAGCGCTCTCGGACACGGATCGCATGCCTTCAGAACGTCGAGCAATTCCTGCTTGAACGCCATGCAATCCCTTTTGTCCAAGTCCACGACCACGATAACCGCGTAAAGATCTCCAAGGCTCTTCCCGTATCCGCGTAGCAGACGCGGCAATCGATCCAGGAGTATCCGTCTGCGTGGGTCGGTAACGCCGCGCAAGCCCTTTGGTATGTGACCAGCGCCCTTGTAGGGAAGAATCCGCCAGGAATGTTCTGCAGAGTTTGCGCCGAGAATTTTCTCCAAAATGACTTCGAGTGCCGTGCTTCCGGATTGGTCTTCGATCAGCACTTCAAAATGCACCGCCTACCCCCGGTCCAGATAATCACTGTACCAGAGACCGCCGAGTGGCAACCCTTCGTCCCACATGGCTTTGACGGTTTCGTCGTCACTGGCTCTGCGAATGATGGAAAAGCCGTCTGTCTCTTTCTCTAGTACCCATGTCTCGTCGGGTTTGAGTGCGTTGACGAAATAGGGTTGGTGCGTCGTGACGAAAACCTGCGGCGCGTTCCTTCTAGGCGCGGCGGCATGGGTACGGAACTCGGTGGCTAAAACCTCCAGCAGTTTATGATAAAGGCCATTTTCCGGCTCCTCGATGCAAATGAATGGCGGTGGCTCTGGGTCCTCCAACATGAGCAGGTAGGCAAAGACCTTCAACGTACCATCGGACATCTGCTGCGCGTAGAAGGGGTCATCGAAACCCCTGTCGTTGAATCGGAGAAGCAATCGACCATCTGCAGTCCGTTCCGTATCAATCTGATTGATGCCGGGAACCTTCTTTGCGATCCTACTCAGGATGCGCTTAAACCTGTCCGGATATTCACGCTCCATGAACTGAACGACGTTGCCAACATTGTCCCCGTGGACATTCAGGTGCCGTTGAGGGCCGGCTAACGGCAGACTGCGGGCAGCGTCTGGAGCAAAGTAGCTCAGGTACCATCCTTCGATAAACTGGCGAAAAGACGATATCCTGGGATGCTGCTTCAAGGCCCCAAGCGTTGCGATGCCGAGCTTACGCTTATCTTGAAGCTCAATAAATTCCCGTTCGGTACTTTCCTCGTCTTCCGATTTCATGATCTGGTCAAGCAGCGTTGTGAAGTCGGACCTTACTTCCTCGCCCTCGTCAATCTGCTGCCTCTGTGCTTCGCCCCTCCATACCACGCCACTGCCATCTTGCATTATCAAAAACTCGAAGGGCCGACCACGACTTTGGTTTGCGTGGCGCTGGCGAAGACGTTCGCGTGAAACGTAGGGGCGCCCCGAATCGTCTTTGTCGATGGCGAGTTCGTACGTAATGGGTTGGGCCTTGCTCTCTTCCCTGTAATAGACCTCAAATTCAATCGGGTTGTCGCTACCTTGAGAGCGAATGTGATCGAAGCCCCCGCGTCCCCGCGTGTCACACGCCTCTTCGGCACCCAGTTTCAGACAATCCGCAAGAAAACCAAAGGCGTCGAACAGAGAACTCTTGCCAACCCCATTTTTCCCAATTACTGCCGTCAGTGGCGTCAATGGCCGGGCGTGCTGCCTATACCATAGTTTCCCGAGTGTCACGTCCCTCAGTACCCGGTAATTCTTGAATCTGATCCCCTCAATTTTCGCCATCGGTCTGTCTTCCTCTCGCCACCTTTGCTCATATGGGTGGCGTCACTCCGTGGTCATCTAGGTCTCGGTCCCCCTGATTGTACGTGGCTCCCGCACAAATCCCTTCTGGGCGGCCTTGGGAATTCGGTTGAGAGACTGCGCGCCGGACATACGGATATATTATTGCACCGATGCCCTACCCTTGACAGAGCCAGGGGGAGTGGGTAGCGTCGGCGGCCAGATTCTTCACCAAACCAACCCTCGCAGTCCCCGGTGCAGCCCAGCCATGTACGCCGTTCTGAAAGCCGTTCATTTCACCGCACTCATGGCGTTGGGCGGCGGCGTGGTGTTCTGGCTGGCGGTGTGGCGGCCGGTGTATGGCGGCGTTGTCGATGCCGCCACGGCACAAGCCGCGAAGCGCATCCGGTTCGGGGTTATCAGCGGCGCTGTCTTGTTCGCGCTGTCCGGGCTTGCAGAAGCGGTGCGAGCAGCGGGCGAAGTGGTCGACGTATCGGTGCCGGCGGACGTATGGCTGTTCCTGACGGCGTCGCGCTATGGGCAGATGGCGTTGGTCAAAGCGATTCTCGCGCCACTATTCGCCGCCCTGTTCGTGCTGACGCAGCATCGGGTCTCCAAAATCGGCATGGCGTGCACGGGCGCCGTCGGGCTGGCGCTCGTGGGCGCGGTCAGCCTGACCAGCCACGCGGCGGCGCGAGCCGACGTCCTCCCGTTCATCAGCGATATCGTGCACGTCTTGGCGGCAGTCATTTGGGGTGGCGGCTTGCTGTGCTTCGCCGTCCTGCCTTGGGGCATGCTACGCGGCGATCTCGCCCACCACACGCGCCTCATCGGCCGGCTCGTGCGGCGCTTTTCAGCGCTGGCGCTTGGCGCCACGCTGGCCATGGCCACCACGGGCGCCATCGCCACCTTCCTGCACGTCTACGGACCCGAAGCGCTCACCATCACCCCCTACGGGCGCGCCCTGCTGGGCAAACTGATTGCCTTTGTACTCGCCTTGGGCATCGCCGGCGCGCATCTCTTGGTCATCAGCCCGGCGCTGACCCGGCAGGCGCGGCGTTTTGCGCCCGACAGTGCGGCGCGCAACGTCCGGCACCTGCAGGTTCTTGTACAGATCGAGGCCGGCCTCATTCTGTGCGGCATGGTGCTGGCCGGCGTTCTCACCACCTACACGCCCGCCGAGCGGCCTGGACACATCGCCCGCCAGGACTGGCATCGACGCGTGGGGCCCCTGGTCGTGCGCCTCGCCATGTCACCGACGAACGATATCGGCGGCGTGGCGTTTGACGTCACCGCGTCGGCGCGAAACGGCCAACCCGTGCCGCCCGAAAGCACTGTCTCGCTCTACATGCGCATGGTCGATCACGACATGGGCCTGTCGGACGTGACCGCCGAGCCCGTCGGCCCCGGACGGTATGCCGCCGCGGGGCTCGTCAGCATGGCTGGGGATTGGCAGGTGCAGGTGACCGTGCAGTCGCCCGAGTCCGCCGCCCTGCGCACCACGGTGAACTTCACCGCCGACACCGGGGCGCTCGATCTCGGACGCCTGCGCCGCCTCGAACCCGCCGCGGTGACGATCGCCCCGCTGAACACCCTCTCGTGTGTGCTGGGCGTGCTGCTGACCGCCTTGGCCGTCTTCATGCTCTGGGCCAGCCAGCACCGCCGGTTGCCATTGTGGTCGGCGCCCATCGGTTTGGCGCTGTTCGCCTGCGGCGCGGCGCTCTGCCTGCGCGTCGTGCTCGTCGACGCCTATCCCACTTCCTACGTGACGAATCCGTTGCCCGCTAGCCCCGCTACTGTGACACAAGGCGCGGCCTTATTCCACGCGCACTGCGTGCCCTGCCACGGTCAGACAGGACGCGGCGATGGCCCGGCAGCCGCGGCGCTCGGCGCCCCCCCTGCCGACCTGACGGCGGAGCACGTCGACGATCACACCGACGGCGATATTTTCTGGTGGCTGACGTACGGCATGGCGGGAACGGCGATGCCCGGTTTCGAGCACACGTTGTCGGACACCGAACGCTGGCAGCTCATCCGCTTCGTGCGCAGCCTCAGGGACCCACTGCGGAGCCCCTGAGACACCGGCGTTATCTGGCGATGTAGCCGCCGTCGATGACCAGCTCGGTACCCGTGATGAAAGACGCCTCGTCCGAGGCCAGGAACAGCACCCCGTTAGCCACCTCGATGAGCTTACCGAGGCGGCGCAGGGGCGTGGCCGCGATGCGAGTTTGCCGGTCTTCGACGGTCTGGCGGGCCGAGCGCATGGGCGGCATGAAGCCGGGATGGATGGAATTGGCGCGGATGTTATCGGGCCCGTACTGCACGGCGATGGCCTTGGTGAAGATGCGCACGGCGCCCTTGGAGGCGTGGTAGGCCGGGTGGCCGGACTCGCCGCCCACGAAGCCCATGATCGACGAGATGTTGACGATCGAGCCGCCGCCCGCCGCCTGCATCGCCGGAATGGCAAACCGGGTGCCTAGGAACACGCCGGTGGTGTTCACCTGCATGATGCGGTGCCAGCCCGCCGTCTCCAGCGGGTCGTCGACCGAGGTGCTGCTCAGACCGGCGTTGTTGACCAGCACGTCGAGCTTGCCGAAGCGCTGCACCGCGGCGCCCACCGCCTGCTCCCAGTCGGCCTCGCGGGTCACGTCCATCGGCACGAACACCGCCTCGCCGCCAGCGCCGCGAATGCCTGCCTCAACCTGGCGGCCCTCGTCTTCCAGCACGTCCGCAATAATGACCTTGGCGCCCTCGCGGGCAAACAGCCGCGCTTCCTCGGCCCCCATGCCGCCAGCGGCTCCGCTGATCAATGCTACCTTGCCTGCTAATCGCATACCGTCTCCCCTTGCCGCCGAATCGCTTCATTCATCGGACGTGAAAGCCATGACCCCCTGCAGCACGTACCAGAACAACAACGCCACCGAGGCGAACAGCGCCAGCGACGCCGCTACGTGCTGATCCGTGTGGTAGTGGTGCATGACGTTCGAGGTGTTATAGAGAATCGCGCCGCCGGCGAACAGAATCATCAGGCCGACGAAAAACAGCCCCAGGCTGAAGCCGAACAGGATGCTCGCCACAATCACCCCGAGGGCAACAAAGCCGCCGACTTTCAGCAGGCCGCCGAGAAAGGAGAAATCGTGCCCGGTCGTGAAAGCCACCAGCGTCAGGCCGCCGAACAGCAGCGCGGTGATGATCCCGGCTGTCGGAATGACGTCCGGCGAGCTGAAGTAAGCCGCGATGTAGAGCAAGGGCAGGAAGATCACCGCCTCCGCCGCTACGTACAGCCCCAGCCCCATGTATTGCATTTGCGGCGAGGCGTCGGACCGCGCCCATTTCTCGGCCAGCCAGGACACCCCCATGAAGGCGACCAGGACGATCAGCCACGAAAAGCCGCCGAGCATGGTGCCGACCAGCGCCTCCGCCCCGGACCATTGCAACAGCAGCGCTTCCACCGCAATGAAGGCCAGCACGGCGCCCGCCAGGTGATTGTAGGTACGCCGGATGAACGTGGTGCGCAGGCTGGCGTCGGCGTATACCACCGGCTGCGCATAGCTTCGAGCGTACATCGTGAATTCCTTTCCAGTTAAATCAGACACCATCGCACTTCAGGTTACTGAATAACAACGCCTCAAGGCGAAATTATACTCCGGGGTGCAACAAGCGGCGCAAGGCGCGCAGGCTATGGCCGATGCGCGGGCCATACCAGCTGACGATCTTGCCGTCGATGAGATGAACGCGCCCGTCGCGTACCGCCGGCACGTCGGCGAACGGGGCGAAATCGGGTAGGTCGGCGTCGCTGAAGGGGTAGGGCTCGTCGGGCAGCAGAACGACCTCGGGGCGGTGGACGGCCATTTCGTCCAGGCTGACGCGTGGATAGCGGCGGTCGCGCGCCTCGTGGCGCTGCTCCTCGGCTTCCGGCTGACGGCCCAGGTCGGCGGCGAGCGGGAAACGGCGCTGGCGGTCGGCAAAGACGTTATCGCCGCCGCAGGCCGCCAGCATGGCGTGGATGTAGGTGTCATGGTTGATGGTCATGTACGGGTCCTTCCAGATGGGACAGAACACCCGCACGGGCGGTCGTGCGGCGGTGACGGCCTCGGTGTCGGCAAGCTCGTGTTCGATGGCTTCGATACGCCCGGCGACCTCGGCGCGGCAGCCGAGCAGTTCGGCGACGCGCCACAACAGGTCGATGCCGTCGCGCACGGTGCGCGGCTCGAAGACGTACACCGGCACGCCGGCGGCAGCCAACTGGTCGACGTCGACGCGGCGATTCTCCTCGGCCACCGCCAGCACCAGGTCCGGCTGCAGGTCGATGATGGCCGCCACGTCCGGGTTCTTGGTGCCGCCGATGGCCGTTTTGCCGGCCACCCCGGCGGGCGGCTCGGTGCAATAATCGGTCAGTGCAACCACTTGATCGCCGCGGCCGAAATCGAACAGAATCTCGGTGACACTGGGCACCAATGAAACGAGGCGGCGCGGCGCGTCCGGCACCCGCACAATGCGCCCGCAGGTATCCACGTAATCACCCACCGCCGTCACTCCGCCTCCGGGTGCGTCGAGATGAACCGCGCGGCGCGGTCGGCATCGACTTGCGGGGCGCGCACTTCCACCCCGGCAGCCTCTTCCTGCAGCAGGAAGGTGATACTACTGTCCAAATTCCCCCAGCCGCGGTTCAGGCACTCGATGGCGGTTTGCTCCGCGAGATTGGCCACCGGCATCGGCACGTCAAACTCGCGGCCCAGCTCGGTGGCCAGCGAGATGTCCTTGCGCGCCAGGGACAGCAGAAAGCTGGGGGGCTCGAAGGCGCCGCGGAACACCGTGCGCGGAATGCCCTCGTGCAGGCTGCTCATGCGGCCCAGGGCGCCGCGCCGCACGCATTGCCACAGCGCCTCGGCCTCGACGCCGGCCTTCACCCCCAGGGTCAGGCCCTCGGCGATGGCCTGCCGCACGCCGTGTCCGATCATGTTGTGCACCAGCTTGCAAACGCTGCCGGCGCCGATGCTGCCGGCGTAGAACACCTTGTCGCCAAAGGCGTCCAGCAGCGGCTTGATGCGCTCGAAAATTTCCCGCTCGCCGCCGACCATGACCGCCAGGTTGCGTGACGCCGCGCCGCTCTTGCCGCCACTCACCGGGGCGTCCAGCACGTGCGCCCCTTTGGCGCGAAACTGCGGCTCGATCTGGCGGATCAGCGTCGGCCGGCTGGTGGACAGGTCCACGTAAATACCGCCCTCGCGGATGCCCTCCAGCACGCCGCCCGCGCCGAGAGCCACCGCTTCCACCTCGCGGGGGCCGGGCAGCGACGTGAAAACTACGTCGCTGGAGCGCGCCACCTCGGCGGCCGAGCCCGCCTGTCGCGCCCCGGCAGCCACGAACGGCTGGGCGGTGGCCTGCCGAACGTCGTGCACCACCAGCGGGTAGTCGGCCTTCTGGATGTTTGCCGCCATGCCCATGCCCATGTTGCCCAGTCCGATGAATCCTACGGTTTCCATGCGTCTCCCCTCGGAGTTTTGAGATGCCGGTTTTCAAGGAAGGTCTGATTCGGTACCGATTTTAACCCTATAGCTCGACGCATGCCGGAATTCAGAGGTTGAGTAAGATCGGATTAGCCGCAGGCGGCATGCAGCCAGCGGAAGCCTGCAGCGGCGGAATGTCGTGTGGAAACATAAGAATTCTACCGTTTGATGCACGGAGAGGCTGGCACCAATCCGCCTGGAACAGCCCTCTCTGGCGTCCTTTACGCGGAGAAACCGGCTGTTTGTCTGGAAATCAGACCTTCGGGGCTGCGAGGCGGCGAGCAACACCGTGATGGCGATTGTTCTCTCGTTCAGATTCTGTTGACGACGGAGATTTTGATCCGTCGTTACCAGGAGTTGGTAGCCATTCATCTCCGCGTGGTCGAGCACCGTTGCGCAGATCCGACCACCCACGCTCAAAGGCGGTATCCACCGTGTGTTCGGCCAAGTGCCTGCGGAAGGGTACCAGCGCGCCCTGGTCGAAGAGTCTGTTCAAGTTACGGAGTCCTTCAAGTTCTGGGTCTCATGGTCCAGAACACTTTCGACTTGCCAGCGCTCGACAGCCGAACAGGCCGTCCAAGTAGCCACGGGTTCACCTCCTTGTTGTGGTTGCCGTCCAGGCTGGGCGGTATGCGCTCACCTTGAGCTTTCGGGCCGCAAGTCGGAGTCACTACCCGGTCGCCACAGAACGGCCAGCGGCGCGGCCAGCGTCGGCACGACGATGAGATTCAGGAACGTCGAGCTGGCTAGGCCGCCCAGAATCACCCAGGCAAGGGGGCGCTCCAGTTCCTTGCCGACAGGGCTGCCGACGACCAGCGGGAAAAGCCCAAGCGCCGTAGACGCCGCGGTCATCAGCACCGGGCTCAGGCGGTCGAGGGCACCCTGCATGACGGCCTCCTGCACCGGCCTTCCTTCTTCGCGTATGAGGTGCTGACAGTGCGTGATGAGGATGATGCCGTTGCGTGTGGCGATGCCGAACACCGCCACGAAGCCGATCAGCGAGGAAATGCTCAGCACGCCGTCGGTCCAGTACACCGCCAGGACGCCGCCGATCAGCGCCAGCGGCAGATTGACCATGACCAGCAGCGCCGCCTTCGCCGAGCCCAGCGCCTGGTACAGGAGCATAAAAATAATGAACACCGAGGCGAGGCCCAGCAGCATGATGACCCGCTGGCTTCGCTGCTGACTCTCGAATTGGCCGCCGTACTGCACGAAATAGCCCGTCGGCAGCTCCACCTCGGCGCTGACCCGCGCCCGTATGTCGTCAACGACGCTGCCGAGATCCCGCCCTTCGACGTTGCTGCGCGCCACGATGCGGCGCATGACGTCCTCACGGTTGATGATGTACGGACGCGCTTCGAGGAACACGTCGGCGACCTGCCGCAAAGGCACGCGGGCGCCGGCGGGCGTGTCCAGCAGCACGTCGCGTAGCGTCTCCAGGTCGGGCGACTCGGCGGAGGCGAAGCGCACCACCAGATCGAACGACTTCTGGCCCTCGACGACTTGGGAAACCACGTAGCCGTTGCCGAACACCTCGACGACGCGCAGCACGTCCTCGGCCCGCAGCCCGTAGCCGGCGGCTTTGACGCGGTCCACCTTGACGGCCACCATAGGCACGTTGACGAGCGGCTCCAGCTCGAGGTCAGTCACGCCGTCGACGCGCTGCATGATGGCCCGCACCTCCTGCCCCTTGTCCCATAGGACGCTGAGGTCGGGGCCGAAAATCTTCACGGCAATCTGGGCGGTGACGCCGGACAGCGCCTCGTCCATGCGGTGGGCGATAAACTGACCCACGCTGATGGCCACGCCGGGTAACTGGCCCAGGTCGGCGCGGATGGCCTGAATCAGCTCATCGGGGTCGCGCTCGGCGAAGTGCAGGGTGATGTCGAACTCGCTGAAATTGACCGGCGACACCTCCTCGCCGACCTCGCCCATGCCGACCCGCTGCACCACCGACACCACTTCGGGATAGGTCAGCAGCCGCTCCTGCACCTGCCGCCCGAGGCGCATGGATTCCTCCAGCGAGGTGCCGGGTAGGGCCGTCATGGCGACGATGAAATTGCCCTCGTGGAAGCGCGGCAGGAATTCCCGCCCCAGCGAGGGGATCAGCGAGATCGTCGCGCACAGCATGACGGCGGCGCACACGACCACCCACCACGGGTGTCGCAGCGCCGGTTGCAGAATCAGCCGGTAGACCCGCTTCAGCCCGACGCTGGTGGCGCTCTCCTTGTCCAGCAGCCGCCCGCCGGTCAGGAATAGCGAGCACAGCACCGGCGTCTGCGTGAAGGCGACCAGCAATGAGGCGAAAATGGCGATGCAGTAGGAGAGCCCCAACGGCGTGAAAATACGCCCCTCGGGGCCGGACAGGAAGAATACCGGCAGGAAGACGACCATGGTGATGAGGGTAGCGTAAACGATGGAGGCGCGGATTTCCATCGAGGCGCGGTAGATCACCCGCAGGTTGGAGTCGGGCACGGCGCGCTGGCGGTTTTCGCGCAGCCGCCGGAAGATGTTTTCCACGTCGATGATGGCGTCGTCGACCACGCCGCCGAGGGCCACCGACATGCCGCCGAGGGTCATGGCGTTGATCCCGACGTCGAGGGCTCTGAGCGCGATTACCGCCAGCAGCAGCGAGAACGGCATGGCCAGGAAGCTGACGAACGAGGGCCGGAAGCTGAGGAAGAAGATGAACAGGACGGCGGTGACGATGGCGGCGCCCTGCAGCAGCGCTGCTCTCAGGTTCTCGATAGTGGCCTCGATGAACGTCGCTTGGCGGAACAGCGCCTTGTGCAGCTTGACGCCGTCGGGCAGCGTCTGCTCGATCTCGTCGAGTGCCGCTTCGACCTCGTAGGTGGTCGTCAGCGTATCGGCGCCGAAGGCTTTGGTGGCGGCGCCGAGCACCAGCGGCTTGCCGCCGTTCAGGCTGGCGTCGCCGCGTTTCGGCGCCGCGCCCAGTTGTACTTCTGCCACTTGGGCAATGGTGATCGGGTTGCCGCCCCGCACCGTGATGACGGAACTTCGCAGATCCTCCAGCGAGGTGATGCGGCCGCGACCGGTGACGATGTATTCCTGGTCCGAGGTTTGCAGCACCCCGCCCGGCAGGTTCAGGTTGGCCGCCTCGACGGCCTCGATGACCTCTTGCAGGGTGAGGTCGTACGCCTTGAGCCGGCGGGGCGAGACGACCACCTGGTACTGCTTGATGCCGCCGCCAACGCAGACCACCGAGGCAACGCCCGAAACGGCCAGCAGGCGGTTGCGGATGTCCCATTCGCAGATGGTCCGCAGGTCGAGTTCGGACACCGCGCCGTCGTCACTTTCGTAGGTGAGGCCGTATTCCAGCAGGCGGCCCATGACCGACGCCACCGGCAGCATGACGGGCGCCTCGACGCCTGCCGGAAGCTGCTGCTCGGCTTGCCGCAGCCGTTCGGCGACCTTCTGGCGCGCCACGGTGAGATCAGTACCCCACTCGAACACCGCCACGATAGTAGAGAGGCCGACGATGGCCGACGAGCGCACGCTGACCACGTCGGGCGTGCCGTTCAGCGCGGCCTCGATGGGCAGGGCGAGCAGCGTTTCCACCTCTTCTGGCGAGAAACCCGGCGCCTCGGTCAGGATGACCACCTGGGGCGGCGCGAAGTCCGGGAACACGTCGAGGTGGATGTCGCGCGCCGCCATGACACCAGCGACGGCGATGGCGACGACGCTGACCACCACCACTAGGCGGTTTTCCAGGGACCACTGAATGAGTTTGCTGAACATGGGGAACCCCAGTGATTGGTGACTAGGATCAGGACTCATAAACAGAAATTAACCGTGGCAGCTATGCAGATGGCGCTGTAGGCTCAGGACCTATAAAAGGGTATCATGGGGCCTGTGATGAGAGTCAACACGCTGACGCCACTAGGAGAGCGATCATGTCCGAGCACCTCTTCTGGCTGGCCGACGACCCGTTTGACCGAACTCAAACCCCTGTCACCCAACAAGGGGCGCGGCGTCCCGCGCGTCGATGACCGAAAGGTCATCAGCGGTATCATCCACGTCATCCGCTATGGGCTGAGGTGGCGCGACGCGCCCGCCTGTTACGGACCCCACAAGACGCTCTACAACCGCATCGTGCGCTGGAGCAGGGCCGCGGTCTTCGACCGCATCTTCCAAGCCCTGGCTGCCGAAAGCACCGCCACCAAGACGGTCATGATCGATAGCACCCATCTCAAAGCGCATCGTACCGCAGCCAGCTTGCTGAAAAAGGGGGGCTTTCGCGCTGCATCGGACGCACCCGGGGCGGGCTGAACTCGAAGCTCCACGCCGTCAGTGCGAAGCTTTGCAGGCCGTTCCCGTTACTGTTCAAGGCGGATATCCTTCTCTCAGAGGTGGTTGAAACCGCCTTCCACGCCAGCAGGCAACAGAAGAAACCGCCGACGATGAAGAAAAGGTGGATGAGAATATGGCGGCTGAGAAAAAGGCTGCGGGCGTCCTCCAGTCCCAGGACGCGCCTTACCAGCAGGAGCGGCAGTTCGAACGTCATGCCATAGAACTCTTCATGGTGCTGGGTAAAGGCATCATCGTCGCCCGCTATGTATGCGAAAGTTTCGGCAGCGAGACGTCGCCGAGTGTGCTCGTCCCACGACACACCGTCATCGTCGACAACGACAACGCCTGCTATCAGGAAGAGGGCGCGGGCGATGAGCGCCCACACCGGGTAGAGGATGCGGAACACCAGTCGATTCAAGCGGGGCGGCAAGGCGATGAACCGGTCAAGGGCGCGGGCGAAGCACGTAGGGCCGCTCGTTTGGCTTCAATGGGAGCATCACCGCCTCCGTGTCGAAGACAAGCTCATCCAGCAATGCACCGTCCTGGGAAACGGTGAAGGGCACGCCCACCCAATCCATTGGCTGGTCGAACAGTACGGTCAGTGGCTGGTCGAACCTGACGTTGTCCAGACCGTCGGAGAGCGTAATCTCGATGCTTTCGGTTCCGGCGCTGCCCTCAACCACTTCAACCGTTATCACGGCATGCTCTCTTTCCCGGACATAAAGGGTTATGTCGTTCATCGAAGCCGTCCAGAAATCACGCGCCGCGATGGATTGAACGTCTTTGCGGAATTCGTCCCAGTCGTACCATCCCCACCACTCAGGCCGTCCGATGGCGTGGTACGTCAATATGACCCACGCGGTCTGCGCCAATGCCTCATCCAGGATAGGCACCAACTCGTCATTGTCGTTGATACAGCCCTCGCACCCCTGAAACTCGATGCTTTGCATCGCCAACGCCCGCAAGCTGAACCAATTATCCGGCGCTGACTGGTCCCCCGGGAGATGGTACCATTCGGCGGGTCTTGCGCTCCCCCCCCCGCGCGCAAGGTGGAGGAAATATCGAACTATCCGTGTCGGGAGGTTGTAGAATTTGCCGGGGTTCGTGCTCTGTAGTCTACCGCTCAGAAACCCTGAAGCCTCCAAAGCCCGTTGCGTCTCTGCTTCGTGCCCGGCGCTTCTCGGATAGGCGTAGGCGACGGGCTTCATTCCCCACTCTTTCATGGTGTCATAGTTGGCTTGGAACGATTCGAGGGCCTCTTCGTAAGACAACTCGTCGTGGTCGACGTGATGGTGCCCATGCCCGAAATAGCTGAACCCCTTGGGAACCAGCTCCGACATCAGATAGACAATCCGCTCATCGTCAGGCCCGCTGAATATGCGATCACCGTGAAAGGAATTTCCGGTCACCACTTCATAGCCCATGACGAGGCCCTGCTCCAGCACGTAGCTGTCTATGTCCGGTTCCCTTCCGGGGGTGGGCCAGTCATCGTTGGTAATCGAGATGGCGGCGGCATGGTTGTCCAACCACTTGGCGACTGAAGCATTCAAGGGCGCCGTGGTGGTTGCCGGCGCAGGAGTGGGAACACCCGTTGCTCGGAACAGGTATCCCGCCGCCAGGACCAGAACGCCGAGTAACAGCCCCGCCGCCATGATTGCAGCGCCATTTTGTCGGAGACGGGTCATGGTGGGTCTGCCTTCCTCATTCTGCCGCATTGAAAGGGAACTCCTCCTTCCAGAGCTGCCCCTAGCCGGACACGTACTGGCGGTCCTTATGGGTGATGTCGTGACCGGGGAGCAAAACGGTCGTGTACATTTACCGTCGAAATCAAAGTCCAGGCTGTCAACCAGCAGGAACTTGCGCGCGCCGCCGGTAAATCGCATATACGGAAACCGCAAGGTAGTCGCGCAACAAAGGCACGCGCAACAACAGGTTGGATAGTCGCCAGAGCGCAGGCCAACGCTTGAGCTGCGGGTTCACAATCAACCGTTCCGTTATCCATCCTATTTCTTCGACGTAGCGAAGAAACTCCGAAAACCGCATTTTGTTCAGTCCTTCCCGCACGGCTTCGAACGATTCGGCCTCATCCCAAGGACGCCAGAACTCCTGCCTGAGACGCATCAGCGCGTCTTCCGAAAACAGGACTCCTATCCACGGTATGCGGAATCTGAAGAACCGGTTCACGTGGCCCCCGAGCGGTGAATGAAACAGCGGGCCAAACGCTAGAATTATTTTGCCCCCTCCCCCCGGACTTTTTGACTTGAGAACGCCGTCAATACGGCTGAGGCAATCGCCAGGGCGTTCCACGTGCTCGAACACCTCGTGAGAAAGTACGATGTCATACTCCTTCTCGTTCGGTAGATCATGAACATCCATGCACTCGAATGTGACTTTGTCCTGCAACTGCATCTTCCTGGCGCTGCGCTTTGCGATTTCGATGTAATACGGGTCTTTATCAATACCCGTTACGTGTCTGCACCCGCGCTGCGCCAGCGCCAAGGACATCTCTCCCATGCCGCACCCGACTTCCAGGTAGCGCATAGCCGGATCAATGGGAATTTCGTTGTCCAGGCGGCGATTCCATTTCTCGAAGCGAGCCTTCGCGGATTCGATGCTCAGGTCACGCTCAAGCTGACGAAGCTCCTCCCCTTCGGTGTTCCTGGCATGCGCGCATAGCCGAAGCAGCCTGTAATCAATCGTCTTACCAAACATGGAATCCCCCCGCACGTATGTTCTGACAGCGCACAATCAGGGCACGCCACAGATTGTTCAGTGCGAAGACTTGTAGGCCGTTCCCGTTACTGTTCAAGGCGTATCTCCTCCTCCCATATATTATCGAGACCGCCGTCCACGGGCACGTACCGGCCAGTCCGGATTTCGGAGATAGCGTATTCCGGGAGAGGGACTTTCGCCCAGCATTTGTCGTCGAATCTCACGCTGCGCCCGTCGAAATCGAAGTCCAGATTGTCGAAGCCGTATTGCTTGCGATGGCCGGGGAGGTCAGCCACATCAGCCGGGTACAGGTGGAGGAAGAACATCGCCTGCGTGTCGGCGGAGGCGCACGGCTCCTTGAAGTAGACCAGCGTGTCCTTGCGGAGATACACGTCAAATTCGGCGCGGACCGCCGGTTCGCCGGATACGAGCTGCTCGTAGGCGGACTGACGCGCGCCGGCGCTGTCGAAGGCTGCATTCACCCTGAAAATGGCGCCATCGGCCAGTTCCGCCACCGGCTCCAACGGCAGCGGCGACTCCATATCCCAGAGGGTGCAGATTATCTGGCCGGGTTCGCGCCCGCTGACCCATACGACGTGCTCTTCGGGCTCTCCGTACCGCCGGGATTTCCGGACAGCCCGCTCGAACCAGTGCCGGCACATGTTCCCCGGGTTCCGCCGCGGTACCGGCACCCAAGTCACCAGCGTTCCCGGAACGCCCGCGTTCCATCGGAGTACGTTGGGATCGTTGCTGTAGTACCGGCCGGGGACGGGGTTCGCCCGGACATACGCCACCAGCTCGGAGTCCTCCCAGTACGCCGTGTTGAGACTCTTGCCGATGTACCCCGATTCCAGCGCTTCGGCGGTCAACCGCAGATTCTGCTGCACCGAGACGCCGATATGCCAGGAACCGCCGACAAGCACGAGAACGACCAGCGCCCACCAGAAGGCGAACATCCTGCCAGACGGCTTGCCGCGCAGGAGTGCGTCCAGCCAGAACGCCGCGACGAACAGCAGCGGGACATAGACCGGCACGAGGTAGCGGCTGTCTATCTTCGCCCCGACCGTGAGCGGTGCCACCACGGCAATAATCGCAAGATACATCAACGCGAAGACCCAGAAGACCGAAGACGCTCTTCCCGGACGGGGGGTGATGAGGAGCAACGCCGCCAGCAGCAGCAACAGGCAGGCAATCAGCCACGGCGAGTGCTGCAACTGCCAGTGGATGGGGAACAGCGGGGCAGCCCACTGGTGGAACACCTCGACGATCTGGCGCAGCGATTCGAACAGGGACTGTCCCGATGGACCCTGTCCCGCCGCTTCGGTCCTGACCCCGAAGGGGGCTCCCGAGGCTAGTTGGTTGCGCGTCATCGCCCCCGCCAGCGGGAGCGACGAGATGGCACCGAAGGCCAAGGCATGCTTCAACCGCTGGCGTACCGGAGTATTACGGCGCGAAAGGAGCATGAAAACTGAGGAGAAGATGAGCACAACTCCCATGTACCTGGTCACCGCGGCGAGGGCGGCGAATACGGCGGCAAGCACGAGGGCCGGCGTGCCGCTTCTCCGGTTCAGGAACGACTCCAGCGGCATCAGGGCGAGGAGGGTGAACAGCACGAAGAGGGGTTCGCTTATGAGGGTCGAAGCGGCATGAGCGAGGGGAACGGCTACCATCACTGCCACCGTTGCGCCGAGCGCGATTGCCGGCGTCTGGAGCCGCTGGGTCAGCCAGAGACCCGACACCAGGATGAGCAGGCCGAAGGCGGCGGCGTTCAGGAACCGGCCCCCGTCCACCGGCTCGAGGCCGAACAGGCTCAGGAACGCCATTGCCATGGAGAAGAAAGGCGCAACGAGCGCCACTAATCCGCCGGCAGGACTCAGCAGGCCCTCCCCGGCGGCCAGGCTCTCGGCTGCCGACAGGTAGTTGAAGGCGTAGTCGAGCGACGCGCCGTAGGTGGACGTGCGGACGAGGATATGCGCCGCACCGAGAAAGGCGACGAGTGCGATGAGCGTGGGAAAGCAAGGGTTTCCCCTCATCCCTAAGCGCCCACTCGACAGAGTTGCCCAAATCTTCGTCATCGTCCGAATCCCGCTTCCCAGATATGGTTGAAACCGCCGACCCCGGGCACGCACTGGCCGGTCCTGATTTTGGAGATATGGTATGCCGGGAGAGGGACCGTTGCCAAGCACTTGCCGTCGAATCTCTCGCCGTGCTGGTCGAAAATGAAGTCCAGGTTGTCGAAGCCGTACTGCTTGCGCTCTTCAGGCAGGTCATCCTCGTCGGCGGGAATCAGGTGCAGAAAGAACATCGCCTCCGTGTCGGCGCGGGCGCACGGCTCCTTGACGTAGATCAGACTTCCCGCGCCGAGATAGATGTCGAAGACGCCGCGAGCCGCCGGCTCGCCGGAAGTCGACGACGACAAATACCCGTCAAGCCACCGCCGGCTCTCCTCGAACCAGTGCTCCGCTTCCCAAAGGGGGTTCCCGTCGCGGTCAACCTGTCCAGTTCGGATGCCGACGATGTCTTTGTCGGGAAGCTGGCGCTCAGTGATGCAGGCGCCGTTGTTCTGCCAGGAAGACTGGCTCCATGCGAAATCCAGCGTATCGCGTTCGGGCGTGCCACTTTCGGAATCCAGCGAATAGACGGCCAACGGGAACCGCGTACCGTATTCGTCTTCCCAGCGGCAGCTCCGGTTCTCATAGGTCAGCCTGTTTCCGCGGAGATACACGTCGTACCTGGAACGAAGGATACGGTCCGCTTCGGAAGCGCCCGCCTGCACGGGTTCGGACGGCTTGATGATCGCCTTCACGCGGTTGCCGAGCTGGTCTGCGTAGTACACCGAAGCGCGCAGGCGATGCCCGACGTCGGCAGCCGTGGGGATATACATGTAGGTGGGCCGTTGAATGGGGAGGCTCGTCCAGCCATCGGCATCGCTGCCTTTCTCCCACCGCCACGGATGCCCGGACAGCCGCTGGCCACGGGATTTGTTGAAAAAGGCGGCGAACGGCTTGCCCTTCATCGGAGGATCGGGACTGTGGAACATGGCGGTCGGCAGGAATTCGCGTTCGCGCAAGCGATACAGCTCGCCGTCCGCCAGTTCCGCCACCATCTCCAGCAAGGGCTCCCGAGACAAGGCGTTCCGGAGGTCGTCGTCCTGCTGCCGAGAACATCCTCTCTGCCCGTCCCCTTCGCTGAAATAGAGGACATGCACGTCTCCGGCGCCAGGTGCGTTCCGCAGCGCAGACCGCAGATGATCCGGTTCACACGGCAATCCGTAATGGCGTGCCGGACTATGGGCGTACAAACGCATGACGCCATAGGCATTGCTCAGGGTCGCGCCTGTCAGAGCCGCCTCCAAAACGTACCGCAGGCTCTCTGACTTCCCCCACCGCGGTTCGACAAAACCCTGTTGCATACCAGCGTTCCAGAGCGGTATCGCGCGTCCATGCAGCACAACCAGCCAGGCTGCCTGCAGGGGCAGCGCCAACATCAGGATAGCTGCAAGCCCTCCCCCGATTGCTGGAACTCCCCGCCGGCGCGGAACGATTCTCCGCAGCGATCGCCTCCGCGCATACCGGAGGGCGCCGTCCATCAGCAGCAGCGCCGTGACGAGCAGCGTCAGGTACGCGATCGCAAAACCGCCGAACACGCGCAACGGACCCCAGGCAACATCCGAAACAACCGGAGCGTCGCTTTTCCGGTCCGAGCAGCGACGGAGCGCATGGCCGGCGGCCATCACGAGCGCCAGCAGGACCGGGGTGGTCAACCCGACGAGCCACCAGTCCCCAACCGCGAGTCGCAAAGTCTCGTCCACGATGAGGGGAAATGAGTAGAAAGCCCTCCCCCCTTTCGCCGGACGCTGATCCGGCAAGCAGAAAGTTCCGCAGCATCCACAGATACGATTGCCCGCGCTGGTTCGAGCGCGCCGTCCAGAAATCCCGACAGTATGGGGAACCCGAAAAGTACGTCGTATGGGTCGGCCAGGGCGAAGGCAGCCGGATAGTTTGCGGCCTCTGGCAGATGGAGGCGCCGCTGCCGTTGGAGCCGGTGGCGGAACTGGCCGATGGCGCCATTTTCAGGGTGAATGCAGCCTTCGACAGCGCCGGCGCGCGTCAGTCCGCCTACGAGCAGCTCGTATCCGGCGAACCGGCGGTCCGCGCCGAATTTGACGTGTATCTCCGCAAGGACACGCTGGTCTACTTCAAGGAGCCGTGCGCCTCCGCCGACACGCAGGCGATGTTCTTCCTCCACCTGATTCCCGCCGACGTGGCTGACCTTCCCGACCATCGCAAGCAATCTGGCTTCGACAACCTGGATTTCGATTTCGACGACCAGGGCGTGAGATTCGAGGGCAAGTGTGTGGCGAAAGTCCCTATCTCCGGAATACGTTCTCGTTATGCGGGTGGTTGACCTCCTCTACGCTTCCGGGCGGGAGGAGCGGAAGCGCATCCTGATAACCGGCGGGCTGTTTGCGCTGGCCGGCGCGCTTACTTTCTACACCACCCTGCCTTATCTTTGGGAATTATATACTTTGGTAACCGTTCACTGAGACATACCGTTTTGCCTCGGCGTCAGGGCCGCCTCGGTAAGGGCAAAGTACCCTGCCACTAAAATGTTGACCGCAGTGTTGACGTTGCGGTCAAGCGAGACGCCATACGTCGGGCAATCGTACCCGTTCTGGCTTCCCCGGACGCCGCAGCGCGAAGGCCGTCGCCGCGTAGCGAGGGCAGCTTCCAACGAACCGGCGGCCGGCCCATGCTGCCTTGTACGTTGGTAAATGTTACTTAGGTATATAATTCCCAAAAAGTATCATGGGGCCTGTGATGAGAGTCAACACGCTGACGCCACAAGGAGAGCGATCATGTCCGAGCACCTCTTCTGGCTGTCCGACGACCCGTTTAACCGACTCAAACCCCTGTTACCCAACAAGGTGCGCGGCGTCCCACGCGTCGATGACCGAAAGGTCATCAGCGGTATCATCCACGTCATCCGCTATGGGCCGAGGTGGCGCGACGCGCCCGCCTGTTACGGACCCCACAAGACACTCTACAATCGCTTCGTGCGCTGGAGCAGGGCCGCGGTCTTCGACCGCATCTTCCAATGTGCGCATACGTTCTTCAGTGCCATCTGCATAGCTGCCACGGTTAGTTTCTGGTTATGAGTCCTGAGCCTAACGCGAAAACGCACGGCGTGAAGCCGCATCCATCCATTGCCGGACGCATCCGCCGAGCATGGCGCCTAGTTGCCTGGAACGCACTGTTTCTCGCGGCGGGCCTGGTGCTGATCGGAGTCGTCGGGGAGGCGTATCTTCTGCAGACGGTGCCCTTCGTGGATAACAGCGTTCCCTCGCACTTCGTCCCCGAGGTAGGGCAGATGCGGAAACCCAACGCCGAAATCCGTTATACGAACGGGCTTGATTTCTGGACCACCTCTCGCACGAACAGTCTGGGGGTTTCCCGACCGCCCCCCGAGCTCCGAGCGCGCCGCCGCAAGCTGCCACATCGCCATGATCGGCGATTCCTTTGTGGAGGCGCTCCAGGTTCCCATCGCCGACAAATTTCACGTTCGGCTGGAGGAGTTGGCCGCCCGCAAACTGTCTCACTTGAACGTTACGACCTCGGCATTTGGTTGGAACAACACCGGACAAATCAACCAATTGCCGCTCTACGACCAATTCGTAAGCCGTCTCCGTCCCGATCTGCTCGTGCTCGTCTTCGTCCCAAACGACTTCATGGACAATTCGCCGCTTCTGAGCGCGCTGATGTCGGGACGGGACCCGGACCGGGGGGCTAGGCATACTACCGCCGTAAGAAAGGCGGACGGAACCATCGAGCTCCGCCCGCCGGACCCAGGTTTTAGGGCGAACCGGCTGCCACGTCTGCCCCCGTCGGCGAAGCCCTACCCCCGGGCGCTATGGGCCGACGTAACCGGGGAGTCTTGGGTCGCCAGTTGGCTGGACACCAAGATGAGCGTCATGTTTCCGCCCGATGCCGAGCGTCAGGATCCGCAACTCATCGCATGGGCAGAGTTCCTGAGCCGGCGTCCAAGCTACGCATCGTTGCTTGATGGATGGCGACCGACAACATGGAAGACCATCCGCCTGATGTTCGCGAAAAAGAACCTGCCGCCCGTCTTCGAGGAAGCCTTGGAGTTCACGGCCTTCGCGCTGGATCAGTTCAAGGCGCGCGCCGAGCGCGACGGTGTCTCGCTGGCCATCCTGGCTGTTCACTTGATGGGCAGGAATGGCAATCTCCCGCTGTTCGAGCGCATGAACGCCATGGCCGCGGCGCGGGGGATTCCCGTGATCGACCAGCACAGTTACATCGTCCGACAAAGGCGGACGTCTCAGGACGCGAACTTCGCCCACGACTTTCACTGGAACGCCACCGGCCACCGGTGGGCGGCGGAAGCCCTACTCGAATCTCTGAAGCAGAACCAGGAGGTCTGTGCGGCGCGAAAGGCTTCCGAGCCTGTCCCCTCTCTACGCCCCTACTACCTGGCGGCGTATGAATCCATCGCGTCCAGCGAACCGGCGGCCCGCTCCATCTTCGACATCTATCTTGGCGAGAACACGGTGGCCTACCTCAAGTCGCCGTGCAGCGCGGCAGATGTGCAAGCGCGGTTCTTTCTGCACGTCGTCCCGGAAAACGTGGAAGACCTGCCGGCCGACCGCCGGCGGTACGGCTTCGACAATCTGGATTTCTACTACTACAGCCACGGCTCGTTGTCGGCTCTGGGCCTTGGCGGCAGGTGCATTGCGAAGCGTCCGCTGCCCGACTATCCCATCGTCCGCATCAGAACCGGGCAGTTCACACCCGACGAAGGCCAGATATGGAAGGCCGAGTTCCCCGTTGGCGCGGTGGAGGGTGGACAACCCAGTGCTTCGACACCGCTTGGCGTTGTTTCCTGGGCACGGATATCGACTGCCTCGCCATCGGCAACTGCTTCCTGCGCAAGGATGACCAGGAGCCGTCGCTCGATGCGGATACGCGGGTTCGTTCGAGCCGGACTGACGGGTGGAGCGATCGAACGAAGATGCGCAGGAATGACGATGCACACGGCCAGCCCACGACCATAGGAGAGCAATACACGATGTCTGACACCAGAACGCGCGGCGTGAAGCCGCACCGCCGAGCATGGCGCCTAGTTGCCTGGAACGCACTGTTTCTCATGGCCGGCCTGGCGCTGATTGGAGTCGTCGGCGAGATGTATTTCCGGCTGCGGGCGCCCTTCTTGGAGGTCGACGCTTCCTTCGCCTGGTCTCCAACTATCGGGCGCATATTCACCCCCAACACGGAGGCGCGTTGGACGAACAGGCTTGATTTCTGGACGGAATCACGAACCAACAGCTTGGGATTCCTGGACCGCGAACCCATCGGCCTCGAGCGCGCCGCGGCAAGCTGCCACGTCGCCATGATCGGCGATTCCTATGTGGAGGCGCGCCACGTTCCCATCGCCGACAAGTTTCACGTTCGGCTGGAGGAACTCGCCGCCGAGGAACTTCGCCATCTGGACATCACGACCTCGGCGTTCGGGATCATGGACACCGGCCAGGTCAACCAACTGGCGTACTACGACGAATTCGCACGGACTCTCCGGCCCGCCCTGTTGGTGCTCGTCTTCGTCGACAACGACTTCATGAACAATGCGCCCATCCTGGACGGGTTGCAGCGGGGAATGGATCCGGACCGACTCATCGAGGTTTCCGCGACGCGAGGCGCGGACGGGACCATCACGCTGCGACCGCCCCATCCCCCTTCTGCGGAGTCCCGATTGGCCACCATGGCTTCGACTTCTCCACCCTGGTATACGCACGTCACGGACCGCCTGAGCGACGTGTCTCCCCTCGCGAGGTGGCTGGAGCTCAAGACTAAGGCTTGGTTCCCGGCCGACACCGATCCCGAACTGATCGCCTGGGTGGAGCTGCTGAGCCGGCGCTCCCCCCGCTACGCCGCGCTGTTCGATGGATGGCGGCCAACGACGCGGGGACACATCCAGACTCCGTTCCTGTACGCACGGGACTTGCCACTGGTCTACGAGGACGCCCTGGACTTCACGGCCTTCGCGCTGGACCAGTTCAGGGAACGCGCGGACCGCGACGGCGCCGCATTGGTCATCCTGACCTCAAACTACATGGGCACCCGGGGCGACCTCGGATTCGACCGCCTGACCGCTCTGGCCGAAGCGCGAGGCATTCCCGTCATCGACTACCACGACTACGTCCTCCGCCAGGGCGCCGAGCCCTGGAGGGATACGAGATGGGAGCACGACAACCACTGGAACATCTCCGGTCACCGGTGGGCAGCGGAAGCCCTGCTCGAGTACCTGAAGGAGAACCAGGAGATATGCACGAGGCGAAAGAGCCCGACCTCACCCCCGCCACTTCCTTCCTGGCGGATGGACTATGAATCCATCACGTCCAGCGAACCGGCGGCCCGCTCCATCTTCGACATCTATCTTGGCGAGAACACGGTGGCCTACCTCAAGTCGCCGTGCAGCGCGGCAGATGTGCAAGCGCGGTTCTTTCTGCACGTCGTCCCGGAAAACGTGGCAGACCTGCCGACCCATCGCCAGCAGTATGGCTTCGACAATCTGGATTTCCGCTACGAGAGAGGCGCCGCTCTGGCCTTTGGCGGCATGTGCATTGCGAAGCGTCCGCTCCCCGACTATCCCGTCGCCCGCATCAGAACTGGGCAGTTCACAGCCAACGACGGCGAAATCTGGCAGGCCGAGTTCCCCGTTGGCGCGGTGGAGGGTGGACAAGGCCGCTGATCGCGCCCAGTGCTTCGACACCGCTTGGCGTTGTTTCCTGGGCACGGACCTCGACTGCCACTGCTTCCTGCGCAAGGATGACCAGGAGCCGTCGCTCGAGCGCGAGCGAGCGGACTCGTTCGAGCCGAATTGACAGACAACAGGCATGACTCGGACAGGAAGGAACCCAGGCCAACCATGTTCCAGAGAAGGCGAGAAACCATGACGCGCCGCGTAAAGCCAACCCAATACCCCCCAACAATCCGTCGCGCGCTGCGCTTGGTCGGCTGGAACGCGCTGTTTCTCATGGCCGGCCTGGCGCTGATTGGAGTCGTCGGCGAAGCGTATTGGCGGCTGCGAGCGCCCTTCGTGGAGACCTCCGTCCCTACGCCTGGTCTCCAAATGTCGGGGGGATATTCGCGCCCAAGGCGGAGGTGCGCCATACGAACGGCCTTGATTTCTGGACCGAGTCACGAACCAACAGCCTGGGCTTCGTGGACCGCGAACCCATCAGCCTCGAGCGGGCTGCGGCAAGCTGCCACGTCGCCATGATCGGCGATTCTTTTGTGGAGGCATCCGAGGTTCCCATCGCCGACAAATTTCACGTTCGGCTGGAGGAGCTCGCCGCCGAGGAACTCCGACATCTGGATATCACGACCTCGGCTTTCGGTCTCTCCGGCACCGGCCAAATTAATCAACTGGCGTATTACGACGAATTCGCACGGTATCTGCGACCCACCCTGTTGGTTCTCGTCTTCGTTTTCAACGACTTCGTGGACAATGCGCCAATCCTGGATGGGTTGCACCGGGGAATAGATCCGGACCGGCTCCCCGAGGTTTCCGCGACACGAGGCGCGGATGGGAGCATCACGCTACGACCGCCCTATCCCCCCCATTTCCAAGAGTCCCGATTGGCCGTCCCATCCGGGCACACGCGTGCCGCGGACCACCTGACCGGCGTGTCTCTCTTCGCGAACTGGCTGGACGCCAAGAGGCCCACCTTTTCCTCGGACGATGCCGACCCCAGACTGGTCGCCCAGGTGGCGTTGCTGAGCCGGCGCCCCCCTCCCGACTACGCCGCGCTGCTCGACGGGTGGCGGCCAACGACGAGGGAAGGCCTGGGTGATCCGTTCCTGCACACACAGGATTTGCCGCCCGTCTACGAGGACGCGCTGGACTTCACGGCCTTCGCGCTGGACCAGTTCAGGGAACGCGCGGACCGCGACGGCACCGCGGTGGTCATTCTGTCCTCACACACCATGGGCACCCGAGGCGACCTCGGATTCGACCGCCTGACCGCTCTGGCCGAATCGCGGGGCATTCCCGTCATCAACCAGTACGACTACATAACCCGCCAGGGCGCCGAGCCGAGGGATGCGATATGGGCGCACGACAGCCACTGGAACGCCGCCGGCCACCGGTGGGCGGCGGAAGCCCTGCTCGAGTACCTGAAGCAGAACCAGGCGGTCTGCACGACGCGAAAGCGCCCGACCGCTCCTCCTCCTTCCTGGCTGACGGACTACGAGTCCATCGCGTCCGGCGAGCCGGCGGCCCGCTCCGTCTTCGACGTCTATACCAGCGAGAACACGGTGGCCTACCTCAAGTCGCCGTGCAGCGCGGCAGATGTGCAAGCGGAGTTTTTCCTGCACGTGGTCCCGGAAGACCTGGAGGACCTGCCGGCCGACCGCCGGCAGTACGGCTTCGACGGTGGGAACTTCCACTACGGGGAATACGCCGCCCTGGCCTTTGGCGGCCGGTGCATTATGGAGCATCCGCTCCCCGACTATCCCATCGCCCGCATCCGGACCGGGCAGTTCACCCCCGAAGGCGACCAGATCTGGATGGCCGAGTTCCCCGTCAGCGCGGTGGAGGGTGGACAAGGCCGCTGATCGCGCCCAGTGCTTCGACACCGCTTGGCGTTGTTTCCTGGGCACGGATATCGACTGCCTCGCCATCGGCAACTGCTTCCTGCGCAAGGATGACCAGGAGCCGTCGCTCGAGCGCGAGCGTGCGGACTCGTTCGAGCCGAATTGACAGACAACAGGCATGACTCGGACAGGAAGGAACCCAGGCCAACCATGTTCCAGAGAAGGCGAGAAACCATGACGCGCCGCGTAAAGCCAACCCAATACCCCCCAACAATCCGTCGCGCGCTGCGCTTGGTCGGCTGGAACGCGCTGTTTCTCCTGGCGGGCCTAGCGCTGATTGGAGTCGTCGGCGAGACGTACTTCCGGCTGCGGGTACCCTTCATGGAGAGCGACCATCCTTACGCCTGGTCTCCAACTGTCGGGTACATATTCAAACCCAACGCGGAGGTGCGTCATACGAACGGCCTTGACTTCTGGACCATCTCTCGCACGAACATCCTGGGGTTTCCCGACCGCGAACCCATCAGCCTCGAGCGGGCTGCGGCAAGCTGCCACGTCGCCATGATCGGCGATTCTTATGTGGAGGCGCTCCAGGTTCCCATCGCCGACAAATTTCACGTTCGGCTGGAGGAGCTCGCCGCCGAGGAGCTACGCCATCTGGACATCACGACCTCGGCGTTCGGGATCTCCGGCACCGGCCAAGTCAACCAACTGGCGTACTACGACGAATTCGCACGGCATCTCCGGCCCGCCCTGTTGGTGCTCGCCTTCGTTTCCAACGACTTCATGAACAATGCGCCCATCCTGGATGGGTTGCACCGGGGAGTGGATCCGGACCGACTCAAGTATGTCTCCGCGACACGAGACGCGGATGGAACCATCACGCTGCGTCCGCCCTATCCCGGTGCGGCAGTCCGGATGGCCGCGATGCCTCCTCCACCTGTACCTTGGTATACGCGCGCCACGGACCACCTGACCGGCATATCCCTCCTCGCGAACCGGCTGGATGCCAAGGGGCGCGCTTTTTCCCAAGACGACACCGATCCCGAACTGGTCGCCCAAGTGGCGCTGCTGAGCCGGCGCTCCCCCGGCTACGCCGCGCTGTTCGATGGGTGGCGGCCAACCACGGGAAGGGGCATCAACGATCCGTTCCTGTTTGCACAGGACATGCCTGCCATCCATGAGGATGCCCTGGACTTCACGGCCTTCGCGCTGGACCAATTCAGGGAACGCGCGGACCGTGACGGCGTCGCATTGGTCATCCTGTCCACGCACTACATGGGCACCCGAGGCGATCTCTTTTTGGACCGCCTGACCGCTCTGGCCGAATCACGGGACATTCCCGTCATCGACTACCACGACTACGCACTCCGCCAGGGCGCCAAGTCCTGGAGGGATGCGACGTGGGCGCACGACGGCCACTGGAACGTCGCCGGCCATCAATGGGCGGCGGAAGCCCTGCTCGAGTACCTGAAGCAGAACCAGGCGATCTGCACGACGCGAAAGCGCCCGGCCTCGCCCCCGCCACCTCCCTCCTGGCGGACGGACTATGAGTCCATCGCGTCCGGCGAGCCGGCGGCCCGCTCCGTCTTCGACGTCTATACCAGCGAGAACACGGTGGCCTACCTCAAGTCGCCGTGCAGCGCGGCGGATGTGCAAGCGGAGTTTTTTCTGCACGTGGTCCCGGAAGACTTGGAGGACCTGCCCGCCGACCGTCGGCAGTACGGCTTCGACAATACGCATTTCCGCTACGGGAAACACGCCGCTCTGGCCTTTAGCGACAGGTGCATCATGAAGCGTTCGCTTCCCGACTATCCCATCGCCCGCATCCGGACCGGGCAGTTCACCCCCGAAGGCGACCAGATCTGGATGGCCGAGTTCCCCGTCGGCGCGGTGGAGGGCGAACAAGGCCGCTGATCTATTTATCGTGGAGGTGATGCCTCGCCCGAAACGGCCCGGCCGTGCCCCCTCAGCAGACCCCGTAGAACGCCTTGTACCAGTTCACGAAGCGCCGGACCCCGATTTCGACCGGGGTGTTCGGCCGGTAGCCGAAGTTCTTCGCCAGATCGCCGACGGCCGCGAGCGTGTCGGGCACATCGCCGGGCTGCAAGGGCAGGAGGTTCCTCTCCGCCTTCCGGCCCAGGCACGCCTCCAGCACCTCGTTCGCCTTCTTGCTGGCGGCGTAGAGCGAGAGCGGGTGGGCGACGTGGTGGCGCTCGGAGAACGGCAGGGTCCGGTTGGCGGCCGTACACGGAGCTGGTGGAGGCGTAGACGAGGTGACCGACACGATGGCGGCGGCATCCTTCCAGGACGTTGACGAAGCCGGTGAGGTTGGTCTCGACGTAGGCGTGAGGGTTTTCCAGCGAGTACCGGACGCCCGCCTGCGCGGCGAGGTTGACGACCGCTTCGGGCCGCGCGCGCGAAGACCTCTGCGGCCGCCGTGCTGTCCGCGACATCGGCGCGCACGTCATGGAAGCCGGGGAACGCCCGGGTCCGATCGAGCCTCCCGGTGATACCCCCTGGTCGGCCTCCTCCTCAACCCTAGGACCGTCCGGTTACACCGTCTCCACCTGCTCCGCCGCCGCATAACGCCTCGTGCGATTCTCCGTCTCCCGACGCTACACATCGCCGCGTTTCCACGAAAGGCGTCAAACCCGGACTCTTCTAGGATTTGGTGCAACCGTCGAAAGAAAGGATGTCCGTCGTTTGTCGGAAGGCCCCCGGTGTTCACCCACATCTGCGACGCCTGCCAGCGCCCCCGGTCTCTTGCCCATTGCCATGCCACGTAGTGTAACGCGGTTCGATCCGTCGAGTCCAAGCCCGACTCTTGCCACGGGCTGCCAGACATGCGGCAGGCATCTCGACGGGTCGCACGGCCGGCCTGTACGTTCCGCGAGGTCACCATTTGGTCTATTGTGCCGATCGCCGCACACCAGTATGGAACAGCCAACCGCAGCTAGTGGTACCGCAAGGTCGGTGTTCCCCGCCAGCGGGGTGGCGCTTGATCGATGGCGACGGGTGGACAGGTCCGGTCACGCCGCCAAGCCACTGTGGGGCGCAAACAACAGCACGTTAGAAGCAACATTTGCGTGACTTTCGCTATCTGTCTATCGCAATAAGTATTTACAGGCTTAATAGGACACCCTGCCCGGTGCGCGTGCAACCATGCCCGGCACGTCGAATCCTTTGCCGTTCAGGATGTCTGCAACCGTCCGTAGTTGCAGGCGCGGATAGGGCCGCGCAAACGTGGACTGGGTATCCCCTGCTTCAGCCATGAAGCGATGGAAGTTGCGTTCCTTTGTTACGCCTAACGGCTCCAGGATAAGCAGGCCGACGATCAGCGCCGCGTCATTCTCCAACACGCCGCGTAAGGCACGCAGCGTGGCAATGCCGACATTCTTGCCGCCCTTGACCCCGATCGCCATGCTTTGCAGATCATCCATGTTCGGCCTAGCGAAGAAGTACAGGCGGCCATCAAGGCCGCCGTCTGCTTCGTTGTTACGAAGCCCTCCACGGCTTCGACAGCCCACTTCTGGAAGTGATAGGGATCACGCTGCCACAGGTCACGCGCGCCTTCCAGGGTGCGCGGCACGCCGTCAACCACGAAGTCTTTACCCTCAACCAAGCGCAGGCGGTCTTGCCAGCGCACTTTCGCCACCCGCTTGACGGCATGAATGGCAATGTCGATGCCGGTCCACTTCCGATTGAGTCTGTGGGCGGCTTCAAGTGTCGTAGCGCATCCACAGAAGGGATCAAACACCGTGTCGCCCTCGTTGCTCGACGCCTTGAGGATGTGTTCAAGCAAGGCAATGGGCTTTGGGTGGCATATCCGATGCGTTCACGGGCGCGGCCAGACAGGTTGTCAATATCGTTCCACAAATTTGTTGCGGGTCTCCCAGAGGGGAGATAGGTCTTGCGATAGGGGCGGCCCGTTTCGTCCTTGTAGATGGCGTTGTATTCCTGATTGGAGTTGAAGGGTGGCTCCAGGTCAATCAGGTCTACACTCCCCAGGTTCACGTGATCTCGCGTGATCGTGAGGCAGTCGCCGTAGTAGAGCCGGTTCATGCGAAGCATCCCCGGAGGAAGGTGCTAAACGGGTCAACGTTCTTGCGCTCGTTGTATTTCCAGCAGGCTTCGGCGAGGTACAGCAGGGTGTAGGGGATGCCGTCATGGTGACGCGAACCGTACCAGGCGCGCTTCAGCAGGCTCCAGAAGCCTTCAATCACGTGGGTGTGAACCGAGCCGTCAACGTAGGCCGTGCGATGATTCACGACCGCGTGATTCATGAAGTTCTTGACGCCGCCATGGCCCTTCCATTCGTCCGTCATCAGCAACGAACCGGCAGGCTCTACGTCGTCCTTGATGAACTTCAACAGGGTCTTGCCACGGACCGTGGCGGCCGTGCGGGGGCCGTCACCCGGCCGCCACGTTTGATGCCGCGGCCCTTTGGGGCGGGCTTGTCATCTTCGCGCCGATTGCCAGGAACCACGTTTGCAAGGGAATCTTGGTCTTTTGCATGATGGTGTCGGGCAGGACATTGAAACTGGACTTGCAGGCGTGGCAGTTCCAGCGGCCCACTTTATCCAGTTCGTTCTTGCGGGCCACCTTGTCGCTCTTGCAATATGGGCAGGTCGGGTTGTCGTTCCAACGGACGGTTTCAAGGTGTTCGATACAGGCTTCTTGAGTCGGGTACTTGCTGAAAATGCTGATAATGTCTGAACTGTCAAGCCTGTAATTACTAATTGCGTATGACTTTTGTCACGTAGTAAATCCCATTCCTTTGGGAATTATATACTTTGGTAACCGTTCACTGAGACATACCGTTTTGCCTCGGCGTCAGGGCCGCCTCGGTAAGGGCAAAGTACCCTGCCACTAAGATGTTGACCGCAGTGTTGACGTTGCGGTCAAGCGAGACGCCATACGTCGGGCAATCGTACCTTCTGGCTTCCCCGGACGCCGCAGCGCGAAGGCCGTCGCCGCGTAGCGAGGGCAGCTTCCAACGAACCGGCGGCCGGCCCATGCTGACTTGTACGTTGGTAAATGTTACTTAGGTATATGATTCCCCTTTATTGATATGTCAAGGGAAAGAGGGCCAGACAATGCCGTGTACGTTCTGTAGGGCGACAAACGACAGGGAGAAGGTTCTTTGGGAAGCACCAAGAGGCTCTCGGGGCAATCCATGAAACCGCGTCCGACCTTCATGAGCGGGCCATAGACAAGCGGACCTTGCGGAAATTCGACGCCCTCCGCCTGACACCCGTGCGCCAGATACGGCCGGAGCAGATCAGTGCGCTGCGTGAGCGTGAACGGGTGAGCCAAGCGGTGTTCGCTCGCTATCTGAACGTTTCGGCGGGCCTGATCAGCCAATGGGAACGCGGTGAGAAGCGTCCTGCCGGCACCTCTCTCAAGCTCCTAACGCTGGTTAAGAAGAAGGGCTTGAGTAGCGATTGCCTGAGCCTATTATGCCGCGTGTTCTTGCAAAGGACAGAACCTTTCCCACACACTTTCCACAACCTTATTCCCAATCTGAGGAGGACCGAATTGATGACTGCGTTTCAATACCAGGAGTTGTTTGAGCATCACGCCGATACGACACCGTACCGGCAGCTCACCTCCGATTACGTCTCCACCGCTACGTTTGGCGGTCAGGAGATTCTGCAAGTCGCGCCCGAGGCGCTGACGCTGATCGCCCGCCAGGCCATGGACGACGTGGCCCACCTGCTGCGCAGCAACCATCTCAAACAACTGGCCGCCATCCTCGACGACCCCGAAGCCTCCGACAACGACCGGTTCGTGGCTCTGGAACTGCTCAAGAACGCCAACATCGCCGCCAGCCGCGTGCTGCCCGGCTGCCAGGACACCGGCACGGCCATCGCCATCGGCTACAAGGGGGAGAACGTCTTCACCTTCGCCAACGACGCCGAGGCGCTGTCGCGGGGCATCTATCAGGCCTACGCCGAGCGCAACCTGCGCTACTCGCAAATGGCGCCGCTCGACACGTACCGCGAAACGAACACCGGCACCAATCTGCCGGCCCAGGTCGATCTGTACGCCGAGCCGGGCGGCGAATACCGCTTCCTGTTCATCGCCAAGGGAGGCGGGTCGGCGAACAAGACCTTTCTGTACCAGGAAACCAAGGCGCTGCTGAACCCGGCGTCGCTGCTGAAGTTCAGCGCCGAGAAGATCCGCAGCATCGGCACCTCCGCCTGTCCGCCCTACCATCTGGCCCTGGTCATCGGCGGCCTGTCCGCGGAGTTGACGCTCAAGACGGTAAAGCTGGCCAGCACGCATTACCTGGACGACCTGCCGACCTCGGGCAACGAGCTGGGGCGCGCCTTCCGGGACATCGAGCTGGAGCGGCAAATCTTCGACCTGTGCGTGCAGACCGGCATCGGGGCGCAGTTCGGCGGCAAGTATTTCGCCCACGACGTGCGCGTTATCCGGCTGCCACGCCACGGCGCCTCGTGCCCGGTCGGCCTCGGCGTGTCGTGCGCCGCGGATCGCCAGATTCTCGGCAAGATCACCCGGGACGGCGTCTTCCTGGAACAACTGGAAACCAACCCGGCGCAGTACCTGCCGGAGGTCACGGAGGACGACCTGAGCGGCGAGATGGTGGCCGTCGACCTCAACCGGCCGATGCCTGACATCCTCGCTCGCCTGCGCCAATACCCGGTCGGCACCCGGCTGGCCCTCAGCGGCCCCATGGTGGTGGCGCGCGACATCGCCCACGCCCGGCTCAAGGACCGGCTCGACGCGGGCGACGGGCTGCCGCAGTACATCAAGGACCACGTCATCTACTACGCCGGTCCCGCCAAGAAGCCCAACGGCTACGCCTCCGGCTCCTTCGGCCCCACCACCGCCGGGCGCATGGACGCCTACGTTGACACCTTCCAAAGCCTCGGCGGCAGCATGGTCATGCTCGCCAAGGGCAACCGCTCCGCCCAGGTGAGCCAAGCCTGCGGCGCTCACGGCGGCTTCTATCTCGGCTCCATCGGCGGCCCCGCCGCCCGCCTCGCCGAGCACAGCATCAAGAACGTCGAAGTGCTGGAATATGAAGACCTCGGCATGGAAGCCATCTGGCGCATTGACGTGGAAGACTTCCCCGCCTTCATCGTCATCAACCACGAGGGCAAGGATTTCTACGGCGAGCTGGCCGAGAAATTCCAGCCACTGGTGCAGCTGGAAGGGGCTGTGTAATACTTGCCGCCCGTGAAACGCCAGGAAGTCGCGTGCGGCAGATTATCCATCCTGAACGACAGAACTCTCGGAGGCAGGTTATGAGATCACGCGTCCCGTCGGTGCTGTGGCCGATTCTTCTCATTGGCCTCGGCTTGGTATTGCCCGGATGCGTGCCGGCGCCGCAACCCCTTGCGGAACGCAACTCCGCCCTGACCCAGGGGAACATCCAGATGCACCTGGTCGTTGGCCAAACGACCAAGGCTGAGGTGCTGGAGACCTTCGGGGCCCCGAACGTCACCACTCGGGATGGCAGCGGCCAAGAGGTCTGGACCTACCAGAGAGCCGCGCAGGTGTCGCAGTCGTCGAACCGCTCCGGCTACTGGACGGTCATCCTCGGCGGCCAGAGCTCGTCAGCCTCCGGCTTCGAGAGCGGCTCGCGAATGATCACGCTCATCATCAAGTTCGACCGCCGCGACGTGGTGACGGATTTCCGCAGTCGGACCTCCGACTTCTAGGTCCGAAGGAGAGGCCATGAGAAGCAACCACAAGATACTGCTGGTCGTCGTAGCGCTGGCTTTCCTGGCCGGCTGCACCCCGCCGAGTCCTGTTCTGACTCCGCTGGAGATTCAGAGCCTGCAGACTCGCGAGTACGAACATGACAAAGCCATCGTGTTCGCCAGCACCATGTCGGTGTTCCAGGACCTTGGCTACATTGTCAACAGCGCGGACCTCGACACCGGGCTCATCACCACGGAAAGCCCCGCCACCAGCGACCGCGCGACGTTTCCGGCGCGGCTGACGATAATGCCGGAGTTGATGGTGTGGTCGGACGTGACCAGCGTGATGCAAACGAAGGCGACGGCGTTCATTGAACAGATCGGCAACCGGTCCAGGGTGCGGCTCAATTTCGTCATCACCCGCCAAGACTCCAGCGTGCACGGCCAGACCAGCCGGCGGGATACGCCGATCCTCGATACCACTGTTTACCAGAACGCCTTTGAGCGGATTGAGAACGCTATTTTCGTGAGGGCAAGCAATTAGGAGGGGACATGGACTGGAAGACACTCGGCAACATCGCCGCCGCTCGTCCCAACTCGCGGAATGCTTCACATAGCCCCCCCCTCCTTAAACAAGTTAGCGCTTATGGGAGGCGCATCCCGGCCCATGAACCCGAACCCTTCTGCTGGGCAGCCCGATACGCGGCTGAAATTCATGCGCATCGTCGGAGGCGTCGCGGCGGCCCTGGTGATAGCCGTGGCGGTTGGCACGTACACCGCGCCGCATATGGGCCGCCTGACGGACGTGGTGCTGAACCACACTTGGCACCGCAACTGGACGTGCCTGACCCTGCCCGCCGATGAGGCGTTCTTCGACCTCTCAACCCCGTTTTTGGCCGTGCGAAGTTATTACAGCGCGCTCTACCAGGGCGACGCGACGAACCTGCCGGAATTGGCCGTAGAACCGCTCCGCGAGGCGTTGCGCGTGCGTCTGCAGCACGCCGAGGCGCCGTCCGGCGCGGACCGTATCATCTACCGCAGCTATCTGCTCACGGTGATGCAGGGCGGCGGGCGGGCGGTGGTGACCGAGAAGTTCCATCTCTTCTGGCAGCACGGCTTGCGCTTCAAGCTTCAGCGAACCCGGGCCGGCTGGACCATCGCCAGCGTAGCCCGGATGCCGTAACCAGCCTGCCTTGCCATTCAAAGCGACGCCGCATGCCTTTCATCGATACCCATTGCCATCTTGATGCTCCCAACTACGCCGACCTCGCCGCCGTCTGCCGCCAGAGCGAACAAGCCGGGGTGACGGTGACCGTTGCAGCGGGCGCCGGCTTGGATTCCAACCAAAGAATTTTGGGGCTGCAACAACAGCAGCCGGCGCACGTGTGGGCAGCGTTAGGCTTGCACCCGGAGCGGCCCGAGGCGTCTTGGGACGAGGTGGAGGCGGTGCTCGCTCAGTTGCGGTCGCACCGCGGCCGAGTGGTGGCTTTGGGGGAGGTCGGCCTGCCGCACTACGCCCTGTTGGATGGCTCCATGACGGCCGAGCAGGCGCGGCGGCACGAAGCCCTTCTACACGCTTTGGTGAAGGGCGCCGTGGCGTTGAGTCTGCCGGTCGTCCTGCACGCGCCGCACGCCGCTGCCGACAAAGCGCTGGCCATTGCGCGGCGTTACGAGCCCTCCGGCGTTGTGTTCCACTGGCACAAGGGCAGCCCGGAAACCACCGCGGCCATCTGCGAGGCGGGCTATTTTGTGTCGGTGACGCCGGAGGTCTGCTACCGGGAGCGCGACCGTGAACTGGTGCGGGCGACGCCGCTTCGCAACCTGCTGCTGGAAAGCGATGGCCCCTGGCCGTACGGCGGCGAGTTCGCCGGTCAATCGACCACGCCCGCCGTGGTCGCGCGCCTCGCCGTCGAGGTGGCGCGCCTCAAAGGTGTGTCGCTGGAAGAAGTTCGGGAGTTGACGTGGGAGAATGCCCAACGCCTCTTTGGCTGCGGCGGGTCGGGGTCTGATCCAGTTGCAGGTCGGATTGGCGCCGGGTAATTCGACACTCCCTACCGCGGACGCACGGCAAGCAGCAGCCAGGCGCACACCAGCAGCCCGCACAGGCAGGCGGCGGCCGTCTGACCCGGCGGGAAGTCGTAGCGGTTGGCGAGGATGAAAGCAACGACGCCGGTTGCAAGCGAGATGCAGGGGGCCAAGAAGAACAGGCTTCGGGCCGTTCGGCCGAGGTTTTTGGCGATCAGGGCGGGCAGAACGAGACTGGCAAAGGCGTAAACGACGCCGGAGACGTGAATGGCAAAGCCGATGACGATGCCGAGCCAGGCGGAGAGCAGGCCGTTCCAGAGCCCGACGCGCAGCCCGGCGACGCGGGCCATGTCGGGTTCCAGCGCGATCAGCACGACCGAGCGGTATTTGAAGCTGAGCAGGAGAACGGTCAGCGCCGTCAGTACCAGGAACATCCACACGTCCTGACGGTGGGCGCCGATGATGGTGCTGGACAGCAGCCGGTTGATCTCTTCCATGCCGAGACGGTTGTGCGACATCAGCAGAATGGAACCGCTCGTCGAGACGAGGAAGACCCAACCGGTGACCGCCTCGGGCGTCTCGCGTCCGCCGCGGTGCGCGGCACGGGCGGTGACGAACGCCGCCAGCACGGCGCACAGCCCCCCCATGACGGCGTGGAACAACTCGGAATCCCACCAACCTCCGGCGCCGAGCATGCTGCCGCTCCAGATGCCGACCGCGATGCCGAACAGCGACGCCTGCGACACCGCCGCGCCGATGAAGATCTGGTCGCGGGCGACCACGAAGACGCCGACCAGTGACAGCAGCACGCCGATGAGCCAGCCCGCCAGATAGGCGTCATGAAACAGCGCCCACGAGTCGAGAAAAGCGGCAATCATGCGCCCTCCCCAGCGTCCGGCGGTAGAGACGGCTCGTCGGGGGCGGCATCCGTCGGCACGCGCAGCGCCCTTCCGTACAGGGGCTCAAGGTTGGCCCGGGTCAGGACGTCCGCTCGCGCCCCGGCCATCACGCCTCCCTCGGCCACGAGGCCGACGTGCGTGGCGTAACGCTCGGCAAGCGCGAGGTCGTGGGTGACGAACAGGCAGGCGGCCTGATGCTGGATGAGGAAATCCGTCAGCGCTTTCAGAACCACGCTCTCGGCGACGAGGTCGAGGTTGTTGGTGGGCTCGTCCATGACCAGCACCCGTGGGCGCCGCACGAGGGCACGGGCGATGAGGGCGCGTTGCCGCTGACCGCCGGACAGGGTCCAGTAGCTTTGCCGCGCCAGCGCGGGCAGCCAGAGGGTCTCCAGCACCCACGCCAGACGCTCGCGCCGCGCCGCTTTGTTCAACCGCGTGCCGACCAGCCCCAGGCCGACGAACTCGTCGAGCGTGATTGGCAGGGTCGGGTTGATCTCGCAACGCTGCGGAACGAAGCCGACAGGCGCCACGCCGTCGATAGGCGGCGGCGCCTCCAGGGTGCCCGCCCGCGCCTTCAGTTCCCCCAGAAAGCCGCGCAGCAGCGTCGTCTTGCCGCTGCCGTTCGGCCCCAGGAAAGACCAGAACTGGCCGCTGCGAATCTCCAGGCTAACGCCCCGCAGGATGGCGTGGCTACCGTAACCCAGCGCCACGTCCGAAGCCCGGTAGATGACGTCATCCACAAACGCTCCTTGCACGACACAGCTTCAGTCTATACGGCCCCAGACAAAGCTATTAATATGGGTCAGACTGGGGGGCTGTTGACATTCACGCGATCGACACGAAGAGGGTGTTTATGAGTGATCCCGCCCTTGTTCTGGCCGGTTTCAGAAGTCGCCTGGCGGCCTCATCGCCACGCTTCCCATGCCTGGGAGCGCGGGCTTCCAGCTCGCTAAGCGGAACCCTGCGGGCAAGATGCCCACGCTCCCAAACATTCAGCCGCTTCTGCCTTTTCACAATTCCATCAGACAAGAAAAAGCTAACGCCAAGCGTCCAGAGCCGCCGCGAGTTGCTTGACGTTGTAGTCCGTCATGGACAGGTAATCCCCGGTTCCGGGTCGGGCGTCAACCTGGTGCGCGATGGCGACGACCGCGGCAGCCGTTTTTTCGGACACGAAGCGTGCGTACCGGGGATCATAATAGGCGGTCGTAAGCACCGCCCCGACCTGCTCGGCGCGCATCCGCTCGATGATGGCGCCGAGATGCGAGGTGGTGGGCGGAACGCCCGGAACAGGTTCGAGAAAGGCGATCACCTCCAGACCAAAGCGCGTCGAGAAATAGACCCAGGCGTCGTGTTCGGCCACTATCTTGGCGCCGGCATGCGGACGCAGCACGGCCAGCCAGCCGCCGAGCAGCGCCGTCTCGCCCTGGCTATCGAGAAAATCCACCAAGCGCCCGTGCTCGGCCAGCAGGGCCAGCTTTTCAAAGTCGTACTTGCGAGACAGCGCCTCGCCGACCAGCGCGGCGCCGAGGCGTCGCCGGAAGGCGTCGTAGCGCCCGGCGAAGTGCTGCTTGGCCTCGGGGCGCAGGGTTGAGAAGCGGTCCCGCAGCAGGGCAGCAACTCGCAGGCCGTTCAGGGGGTCGAGCAGGTAGTGGGGGTTGCCGCCGGGATGGACGTCGCCCATGGAGCGGTTGATCGGGCCGCTGGGAACGCCGAGCGCCGGGATGACCGTAGAGGCGTCGATGAACCCCGGACTGCCGGGCAGGACAGCGGTGTTGCGGGCGTTTTGCAACAGTGCCGGCGCCCACCCGATCTCCATCTCGAAGCCGACCTGCACGTAGGCGTCGCAGGCGTTCAGCGCCTTGACGAAGCTCGGCTTGGGAACCGTGAAATGGGGGCTCTCGGTGCCTTTGGTAAATACGGTCACGGCGACTTCACCGCCGCCGATCTCCTCGGCGAGGCTTCCCAATCCCGGGACGGTCGCACAGACCTGCAGCGGCTCAGCCGCCAGCGAGCCGACCGCCAACAGGCAGACCAGCGCGGCGAGAACGGTCAGCACGATTCTGGTTAGACGTAGATATGCCATCACGTTGTCTCCCTATGACGGACCGCCTAGAAGCGGTGAGCCGGGTGTGCGCCGTACAGCCACTCGAAACCCAGCCATAGGCTGTGTGCGTTTTCCTCGAGATGGGTGGCTTGGTCGTAGTTGTACTGCAAGCGTATGCGGCTGAACTCGGAAGGCCGCCACGACACGAGCGGCGACATCCGGAAGCGCTCATCCCGGAACGGGTCCGCATCGCGCCCGCCGTGGTTGTAGCCGGGCCCTTTTCCGTTGGCGTATTCTAAACGCACGCCGATAGCCCAGTTGATCCGAAAGCCGCACAGCACCTGCGTGTACATGCCCCAGTCTTCCAGGGTGTCCGCAGGGAAGACGACGGTCTCCGTGGTGTCGTCTTCAAGGTCAACGTCCATCGAGGCGGCAGCGGCCTCATAGCGGCGCCGCACGTACTCGGTCTGCCAGGTGATAAACGGGTAGCCGCGGAAGCTGTTGGCCGGGGTCCAGCGCCATTTCATGTCGAGGCCATAGAGCCAGGTGCTGCCTGCCAGTCCGCTTGAATTCGGTCCGAGCAGGCTTGAGGCACCGAAGACGGCGGTGAGCTCGTCGCTCAGGTCGAAGGCGTTTTCCCAGCGCGTCAAGTAGACGAAGTCTTTGAGCTGGCGCACGTCCTGCGCGATGATCGGGCGGCCGCCGATGCCCGGGCCGCCCTCGATTTCGTGGTCGTCAGCCACGTGCATGTCGTCGTCATGGTCGTCTGCGTGCATCTCGTCATCATGATCGTCCTCATGGCCGTGGTCATCAGCCATGTTCATCTCGTCGCCGTGGTCGTCGTCCACGTGCATGTCACCCTCATGGTCGTCTGCGTGGCCGTTACCGCCGTGGGCATGGGCGATTTCACCGCCGAGAAAACTGGCCATGGTAACCCCAGCGGCGTGCTGCATGCCGAAGTGGAGCTGTGAGAACCACGGCAGGCCCAGCAGCAACGAGGCGCGGAAGCCGGCTTGCCGCATGCCGTCGCCGCCGAACATGCGGGTGTTCGTGACCGGCATGTCGAGCCAGTCCCAGATGTGTGGATGCTGCGGGTTGATGATGCCGAATTCCGTCAGGAAATAGCCGACTTCAAGCTGCAAGCCGAGGGGCAGCCCGGTGGTGGTCAGGAAGGCTTCCTCCAGCTCGAAGGTCGTTTCGCCGTTGTTGGGGCTGATCACGGACAGGATGTGCGCCTCAGCGGTGAAGTAAGGATCGACCACGCCGGATAGCGACAACTCCGCCTGCCCCAGGGTATAGCCGCGTGTCTTGGGATCGTGGCCACCGCCCTGCAGGGTGGCGATGGATTCGTCGTGCACGCTCGACACGCCGGCGAAGAGCAGCACGTTCAGGGACACGTCAATGAGGCGCAGCTGCGGCCCGCGGCTGGGCGGCAGCCGCAACAGAGCCTGGCCCTGGGGTTGTGGAGCAGGCGCCGGAGCCTCCAAATCGGCGATGGCCTCGTCCAACGGCGAAGCGGCGGGCTGCTGTTGCGAAGCCGCCGGGGCTTGCGGTGCTTGACCGCCCGCAGCCGATTCCTGCTGCATCTTCTGAATGGTGTCCTGGAACTGTCTGACCGTCTCTTGCAGGCTGTTGACCTGCTCGCGCAGCGTTTGGATTTCCGCTTCCTGCGCCCAAGAGGACGATGGGGAACCCGACAAGGCGGTTGCCAGAACGGTGATAAATCCTGCCAAGATCGTGTGTTTCATCGCGTGCTCTCTTCTCATTCTCATTCGTGTATCTGTCCGCCGGAAAGCGGACTGGAGACCGGTCGGCCCTGACGGCTGCCGCCTGCGCCCTGGGCATTCGGTGTCACCTGCAAGCCAGGAGACGGACAAACGACGCGGTCGCGAACAGAATCTCGGCGTGCCGACGCCATGATGGGCGGCACGACCCGCGGATCAGGCCAGAATGGGTGGAGCACGCGATAGAAGATGGGCGTGGTAGAGCGTACACAGCGGCGGCCCCTGCGGACCGGGCGGATAGGATAGCGCAGCCGCCAGGCGAGGCGACGGCGCGGATTGGGGATCAGCGGGCGGGTTCAGGGAGCCGGCCGCACATAAGGCGCAATCGTGCCTGACATCCTCGTCTTCGTGATGATGCCCGGCCGTGGCGACGCCGCTGCCAAGCAGGATCAACACGCTCAGCAGCGCAACAATGCGTGTGAGAGATGCGGGATTCAGCTTATTCATAATACGGAATTCCACTACTATATTTGATATGGGATTCTCAAGTTATGATGCAAACACGGCAGTGTCAAGGAGTCTATTGATGCCTGCTGGGCTCCTGCCCGGTCAACCCTCTTTTCACCCCACAAGGCCGTCGATCGTCCTTCCGAGCACGACGACCTGCCTGCCTCACGTCCGCATTGACCTTGCGCAAATCAATGCGGCCTCGGCTCAGGTCGAGCAGAAGATGGCATGTCGGGGAATCCAATTTCCCTGAGAAATCTGAAAAGATCGAAGTTGGTCCCGGCCGCGCGTCGGACATGAGCAATATTGAACTTGGCACGCAACGCCGACCTCGACACCGGCTTCTCATACTCCATCCAATGGTGCCGAAGCTCTTGCAGCGCTATATCCGATGTCGGTGGCCCTGCGTTTTCGCGTCCGGGGAAGTGCTTGAGTATGAGGGCTTCCAAACAGGGCGTCGACCAGATGGGCAACAAGCCGTATTGAGCGATTATTCTGTCAGCCTGGTTGGCTCGCTCCGCATTTTCGTGGCGTCGGTCGCTGTCCAAAAAGATGGTCTTCTTCCAGAATCGTCCGTGTCGTTGCACCCGTCGATTTATCGTATCCACCGCCCTTTGCACCACGGCCAAATGATCACCGCCGGGGCATATCTGCAGATCAAAATGGAGCGATAGTCCGGTTTCCTCCGCGAGTTCCCAGAGGAAACCGGCGTAGCCGCGCTCGCTTTCTCCCTCGCAGGCGACAAAGACTCTTCTTCGCAGCTTTTTTATTGTGGGTCGACGCGGCACGATCAGCCAATCAGGGGCAAGGCACCGTAATGGCCGCCCATGTATTTGCGGTAAAAATTATCGTCGCGCCGAACCGCTTTGATATCGTTCAGACTGAAGAGGTCCGTCCTTCCCTTTTCGTCCTTTTGGCAGAACGCAATCTCATCCTTCTGAAGGTCTTCGAGCAGCGAGGGGCTTTGGCAGCTCATCCACAACTGAGCGTTGTGCGGATTTCGTTCCGGGTCGCGGAACCATCGCAGAATTTCGCCCATGACCACCGGGTGCATGGCCATGTCGAGTTCGTCAATGACCGCCACACCGCCGTTGGTCAAGGCATGGCTGAGGTAGGGAAAGTGCTTGATGAACTGGCGTGTGCCGTGACTTTCGAGATGAAACGGAATCGGGTTCAAACCTTCATGGTGCAAGGAAGCATCCCGGTCGTCGGCCGGCGATACCTCGAACGTATGAACTCCAACATCGACTTGGTTGAGCTCTCTGTTGAGCTGTTCCATTAGTTCAGGGCGGTCCATGTATTCTTGAACAACCAACCGGTCGGACCGGTCACGTTTCATAGTGAGAATATTGGTTTCCACCGAATGGGCCAGCTTTACGATCTCAATCGAGGAAGGATATATGAGTTGCGCCAGAATGGGAATCACACTGGATTTCGGCTTGAGGATTCTCTGAAGCAATGTTCTCTCGGGGCCGCCGAGGCCGAACGCTTTTGAGACTTTCACGGTGCCGTCCTCAGACCGTTCAAACAACCGTGTCCTTCTGCCGCCGGTGGCCGAGGGCCAGAAATATATGGCCTCATGATGGACCTTCTGCATCTTGCCGTTCGATATTTCAAGCGCGTAGCAATACATGCACCATCTGTTGTCCTGAACGGTCTGCGTTGCCGGGGATCCCTGGGCCGGAAACCAAAGTTTCAGCTTCGTAGGCCTGTCCGAGTGTTCGTCATCATTGTACGGCTTGAAGGGTAAGTCGTTAGAATCAGGGAATGAGAAACTGTGTTCCACAAACCAAGCAATGAAGCTTAACGCCCGGAGCACATTCGATTTCCCGGAACCGTTGGCTCCAAAAATGGCGATAATCTTCGGGGCGCGCTCCTGCGACCCGACCCAGGTTTCCACCAAATGATCCGTTTGCGTCGGCGCGTTTCCCGGCACCACCAAGTCAAGAACTTGGCGATCCTGAATGGAGTAAAAATTTTCGATTTCCAACTTGGTAATCATGACAAAATCCCATATAGAGGTCGTTATTTGTTGCTACAAACAGCATATTTTAACAGAAATTCTGCAAAGTCTTCTCTAATTCGTTCTTTCAGAAGAGATCACAAGATACAAAAGCAGGTTCTGACGCTTGGGGCTGTCAAGTTTACAGCCGTTTTGTTCCAGATCGTTGAGGGTGTACCCATCGTCTGTCAGCAAGAAATCACCGTTAGCTCCCTTGGCGTAAATTTGCACATAATCGTTGTGTCGGTCGAGATAGGGCGTCGTAATCTCGACCCATTGGCCAATTTCCCGGAGCACGGTTTTGTCCCTGAGCCAAGCATGATAAGTATCAAGCAGTTGCCGGATGTCCTGAATCACGCCAATCACGTGAACAATCCCCATTGGATGTACGGAGCTTTCGACACTCGTTCCACCGTCCCATTTTGGGTGATTATGCACAGAAATCCGATGCTCAAGTGTCTGAAACCGGTCAAAAACGGGGGGTAAACCGCTATACCACCGCTTCCTCTGGTGAGTATGCTTTCCATTGGTCCTTTACGTACTCCAAAAACCCATCTACGGGCTTGCTTCCGCATATCGGCGCGAGTTCCTGTCCGGTTCTTGTAAGGAAAACTTTTCCGATCTGAAGTGTGTTGTCAGCATCTTGTGGTATCTCCAAGGTAAGTGCCCTGCCGTAGTACGACACATTAAGTTTCTTGGGCAAATTTTGCTTCAGGAAACCAGTAATGTTGTGGAATTGAACAAGGCCGATACTTTCAAGGTGGCTCAACGTACCAAAGTTGATCCCGTATTTGTTATAGATTTCCGCCTGAACATCGAACACCAGCGGCACAACGTTTCCGATTTGCCAGCCAAACCCGCAGAGCTTGGTGAACAATTCGGCTTCGGCTTTGTCCAGATCCGACAGAAAATTGACCGTCCTCTTCGAGTAGGAGCCAGGGGCATTCGCCTCGCCAGCCAAGACGCGCGACCATAGCCCTTGCATCTCATCGTCAGAGACGATCCGGCATTTGTCGAAGAAGTTGGCGATCCAGTCATTATCCATAGACTCGGGCTTAGCGTTTTCGTTCAACTGCGGCAGCGCCTTGTCAGTAATGTCCTCCATGTTCTTCTGGCGTTGCGCTTCTTCCTCAATAAAGCGATGTGCGGCTCGTCGATGCAGGTCGGTAATCTCAATCTCGGATTGTGCCTTTATCAACGCAGCTTCCGCATCCGCTTTGGCAACTCTCCTGGTCTGATAGGGTGCAAACCAACCGCCTACTGCGTCCGACACTTTCTTTATCAAGGTGTCAGCAGGTTGCGTCAGTCCGCTCAAATTTACGAGAGAATTGGAAGTATCCGGGGGCATGGTGACTCCTTCAGGCTTAGGGGGATGTCCGTGTCACTGGGGGATTGACGTCATCCGGCACCCGCAGGCCGTTTCTTCCCCCCATGCACCGACGGCTCGGCGCACCATTTGGCGGCCAGGCGGCGCACGGCGTCGCAGGTAGCCGCGTCGAATCCCAGCAAGTCGCACACCACCCGCCGGTCCAGCAAGGCGCGGTTGGCGTCGGCGTCCGCGAGGTAGGCGGGCTGCAGGTCCAATTCCCGGAACTCGTCAAAGATGGCTTGCGCGGTCTGTAGTTGGGCGTCGCTGAGGGCGTGGAAGTCGAGGACGGGCAGGGTTTCGGCAGAGCGGATCGTCATGCCGGCCTTGCTGGATTGCTGACGGTTGGCGTGCCACCAATACGACAGCAAGCCCAATGTGCTGTTGCTCCATACTGCGAAGACAGCGTCGAACTTCTCAGCGTCGAATATCAAATTCGGCCATATCCTGCCGCCTATCGACTTCCGCTCCGTGAAGGCAACCGCAAGAGGTTGAGAGCCAAACGTAAAGTCCAGGTTGACATGGGCGCGACTGGCGGTTGCCCACACATCGGCGGCTTTCGCTTCCATGCCTTGCCTGACGATCAACTGGGAATCGGGGACGCAGACCATCCGCGTCTCGTTCGCCGCGTCGTGGTTCCACAGGGCCGGGTAGGTTGCCGTCGGGCTGGGCGTCGTTTTGGCGAACGGGCCGCGCGGCGGCGGGCCGGTGATGTCACGGTGAACCAAGCCGAGTCTGCCGATTTCGCCCAGCGGCGCGGTTTTCAGTTGCAGCGCCGCGGGTTGGCCCGGCAGCCACAGGCGGGAACGAGAAAGCGCCCAGGCCGTCTGCGCCAGGGCATAATCCAGCAGGCGCACCGCGCCCCAATTCGCGCCGCTGCCGTCGTTCGGAACGGTCAACAGGTTGCCGGTCCGCCCGCCCGGACCGTCGCCGATCATCAAAGGCGTGCCGTCATAGGGACCATCCTCGATCTGCCGCACGGCATCGCAGCCGGTGATGCCTTTGGCGATGGCGCTGGCGTGAGCAAACCCTTGCGGACGGCGGTGCAGCGAGACGACCGTTGCCCGTTGCGCCTGGGCTTCGTCCGGCCGGCGCTTGCGGGCGATCACCAGGCATTCCGCCATGCCCGTATCGGACGAAAAGGACATGTCCCTGCCGTTGGCGGCAAGGCTCAGCACGGTCAAGTCGGTGTAGCCGGTCGCCAGCAACGCCCGGAACTGCTGCCAGGACAGGCCGGAAGCCACGGACAGGGGAAGCACCAGGGCCAGCACGCCGCCGGGCCTGAGCTTGCGATCGGCCAAGGCGGCGAATGCCGAGGCGATGCCGGCGTTGCCGTGGTAGCAGGCGCCTCGGGCCAACGTGTTGATGCGGTTGCCCATCGCCGTCTGGGTGGCGGGGTCGGCGTCGAAAGCGGCAAACACCGGGTTGGTGATCTCGGCGTGGCGGCCCTCGTGGTTGGTGGCGCGGGTGAACGGCGGGTTCATGATGACCAGATCGAACCACGCGTCGGGTATGTCGGCGATGACCTGATCAGACGTCTCCTCGCCCGTGCTGCCGGTGCGCAGGGCCGGGTCGGTGGTGTTGATGAGCACCATCTGGCTGGACGATTCCAGCAATTCCAGCGAGCCGATCTTGACGTCGGACGCCCCCGCCGCGGCTTGGACGTAGGTATCCTGCTGCCGTCCGTAGGGCATGACGTACAGGCGCGAGTGGCCGTAGCGCACGTTGGGCCGCGCCCCGGACAGGGTCGAGCTGGTAATGTGGACGGCGGCGGGCATCACGTCGCAGCCGTACAGCACGTCCTCCATCATCACGGGGTGCAGGGCGTCGAGGTCGCCGCCCTCGCGTTCGTGCCGCGCGGCGATCTGGTCGTACACCGCGGACAGCAAGGCGCCAGTGCCGCAGGCGAAGTCGCCGACGCGCAGGCTGCCGATGGCGTCGGCGCGGCGCCAGTCCACCCCTTCCAGCTTGGCGATGGCGAGGCGGGCCAGCAGGGCGGCGGAGGCCGGCAGGGTGTAAAAGGTCGCCAGGTATTTGCGGTCGGCGATCAGGCGCTGAAAGAGACGCCCGGTGAGGTCGTGGGCGTTGGTGACCCCGGTGGCGGCGACATTGCCGGCGGTGCGTTGCGACAGGCGGAGAATGCCCGTTGCTTCACGGGTTGGCAGCTGCCCGACGAGGTCTTTGGCGATGGCGAAGATGGGCCAGTAATTGATGGTGAGGATGTGCGTCCAGGCTTCCAGAACGCGGGCTTGCGGGTTGGCGACGCCCGGTCCGCAGACCGTGCGCAGGGGCCGGACGTGCGGGTGCATGCCAGCGATGCGGTCGTGGAAGGTCATGGCGTTGATGATGATGGCGCAGGCCATGCGGCGCGTCTGCGGCAGGTCGCCCATGCCCAGCAACCGGGCGATTTCCGCGCTGATGCCCGGTCGCAGGGCGGCCATCGCGTCCAGCTCTCTGGCGACGGTTTCGATGCCCTGCTCCAGCGCGTGCGCAGCCTGGTCCACCGCCCGCTGCGGCACGGACACCAGGCGAATGAGGTCCGCCAGGTCATCCACCGAGCCGTCCAGCCAGCCGGAATCCGGGAACCGGCGCGCGGGCTGCTCGCCGTCGCCTTCCGTGAGGATGCAGTAGGAAAGCCCGGCTTCCCGCAAGGTGGCGGGCAGGTTGTCGGCCTGACTGACGGCTTCGGGATAGCGGAGGGCGACGATGGCCTCCAGGGGACGGGAATCGACGGTCGTGGACAGGCCGAGGCGTTTTTTGGCATCGCTCTCCGCCGTATAAGCCGGGAGGTATTCCGCTTCGACGACGACGGGCGAATGGCCGGGGGTGGTGATCAGGATGTCGGGCTGCCGTCCGGCGTGTCCGGCGATGACCTGTGTGTTCTCAGAACGCACCTGAGAGCCGGGAAGCCTGTGCTGAAGCAGGGAGCCCAAGGCGGCGTTGGCGTTCGGCTCGGTCTGGTGCGGCGCCGGTTGCTGGCCGGGTGGCTTTTGAGCGGGCATAGGTTCTTCCTGTTATGGGCATGCCGAGGGATGTTGCCATATCCATAGATGGGGCGCCAATCCGTTTGACTCATGAGCGCTGGTTTCATATTGTCGAAGAATCATGATGACTCTGAAGGAAGGCGTTATGGCGCACGTCCTGACCCCTGAGCAGGCCCTTTCGCTCGCACGGGCAGTACCCTTTGGTTTTCCCGTTTCCCGGTACTGGGGTGGATATGATCGGGAGGCTGACGTGCTCTAGGCCAGCTTTGTCCACCCGCAGCAGGCCACAGATACGGACATGACGGACGAAGGCTTCCTGTTGCGCTACCGGGATAACCAGATTGTGGGTGTCACCGTACTGGATGCACCTACGCGCATGGCAACGTGAGCGCCTTTTGATCCAGCAGGGCCGCAGGTCGGACCAGCGAAGCGCAAGCCGACATTCCACCGCGCCCTGGAAGAGGAGAACGGCAGTATGGGAAAAATGGCGCTGCTGAGGAAGTTCACAAAGCGGGCCTCCTTAAAGGACATTCCGGAAATTGCCAGGAAACTCGGCGCCATGAACCGAGGCCCTGTGGTGAAAATATGGGATAAGGTACAAGTGCTGTGGCGGTTCATAAAGGACCCGGACGTCGCCTGGGGTAAGAAGGCGGCCGCCGTTGGTTCCCTCATCTACCTTGTTTCCCCTCTGGACGCGGTGCCGGATTTCATACCAGCGGGCGGCCTGCTTGACGACGTGGCCGTTATTCTCTTTGTCGCCCGGATGTTGGCCGAATCCCTCAAGGCCTACGCCGCTGATGCCGCGCCGGATGCCGGGGAAGCCAAAGCCGAGGTGGAAATCAAGAAGCATTGTTGAGAATGCAGCCCGCCCGCCAGTTGAAGGTGCCCACAAACCGCATTACCGCGATTTTGAACGGCCAGCGGTCTGTTACTGGCGATACGGCCCTGTGCTTGGCTCACTTCTTCGGCGCCATGCGGAATTCTGGCTCAACCTGCAAAAGCTCTGCGAACTGCGCTTGGCCGAGAAGAAAGTCGGCAACATGCTTAAGGCTCTGCCGACCCTTAAGGACATACGCAGTCACGTCTGAAAAACCAGTTTATCTGATGAGACATTCACCCACGCCGGAAAAGGCCATGACCATCCCGCCCGGACAGAATTCAACGGTCTCCGACGCCGTGCTGTTCGGACACGACCCGACGCCGCGGCTGGTTGCGCTGCATCCGCTGCGGCAGGCAAACGGTGCCGATCAGGCCCTGATGCGGGTATATCAACGCCACGAGACGGACGGCGCGCTGGGCGCGGAAGACGTCCCCTATTACCCCTTCCTGTTCCTCACCGACCTGCAAGCGCTGCGCGGGTTTCCGCGTCAACGCTTTCGTTGCCAGACGCTGCAGGGCCGGCATGCCTATCGATACCTCGTCGTCTTCGACACCTGGTCGGCCTACCACGACGCCGTGCGGCACCTGCAAGCGCGGCCGGGCGCCAGAATCTACCGCATCGCCAACCCGACGCAGCAGTACCTGATGCAAAGCGGCAGGACGCTGTTCAAGGACACGACGTTCGACGACCTGCACCGCATGCAGCTCGACATCGAAGTGGTGTCGAAGCCGGGGACGTTCCCGCACGCCCAACGGCCCGAGGATCGTATCGTCATCATTGCGCTGAGCGACAACCGCGGCTGGCACGCGATCATCGACGCGCGGGAGCTGTCCGAGAAGGCGATGCTGAAGCAGTTGGTGCGAACGATTCGTGAGCGCGACCCGGACGTCATTGAAGGGCACAACATTTATGCCTTCGACCTGGCCTACATCACGGCCCGCTGCGCCCGGCACGGCGTTGCCTTCGCCGTGGGCCGCGACGGCTCGGCGCCGCGCACGTTCGGCGCCGTCATGCGGTTTGCCGAGCGGTCGGTCGATCTTCCCGCCATTGACATCGCCGGACGGCACGTCATCGATACGTATCTGCAGGTGATGGCGTTCGACATGTTCAAGCGCGACCTGCCGGGTTACGGCCTGAAAGCCGCGGCGCGCTATTTCGGCCTGCAGGCGGACGACCGGACCTACGTGAAGGGGGAGGAGATTTCGCAGGTCTGGCACAGCGAACCGGAACGGCTCATCGAATACGCCCGCCACGACGTGGTGGAGACCGAACGCCTGGCCCGCCTGCTCTCCGGCTCGGCGTTCTACCTCACCCGAATGGTGCCGATGCCCTACGAACAGGTCGCCCGCACCGGCCCTGCCGCCAAGATCGAGGCGCTCATGGTGCGCGCCTATCTGCGGCAGAAGCAATCCCTGCCGAGCGCCAGTGGCATGGGCAGCCACATGCGCGGCGGTTACGTAAACATCTTCGCTACTGGTGTCGTCGGCCCCATCGTCTACGCCGACGTGGAAAGCTTGTACCCCTCGATCATGCTGAACTACGACGTGCATCCCGAAACGGACGACCTGGGGCTCTTCCAGGTTCTGCTGCGCCGCCTCACCGATTTGCGCCTGGACGCCAAGCAGCGCATGCGGGCGGCCACCCGGCGCGAGCATGCCAGCGCCCTGGACGCGCAACAGAGTTCCTATAAGATATTGATCAACAGTTTCTACGGGCAGCTCGGCTTCAGCGTCGCGCTGTTCAACGATTTCGCCGCCGCCGACCGCGTGGCGCGGATCGGGCAGGAGATCATCCGGCGGGTCATTGACGCCATCCGCGCGGGTGGCGGCAGGGTGGTCGAGGTGGACACCGATGGCGTTCTGTTCGTGCCGCCGGCCAGCATCGAGGACGAAGAGGCCGAGCGGGCCTTTGTCGATGCCATCAATCGGCAGGTGCCGACCGGCATCCGTCTGGGCTACGACGGACGCTACCGCCGCATGCTGTCGTACAAGGCCAAGAACTACGCCTTGCTCGCGTATGACGGCCGGGTGCAGTGCAAAGGCTCGTCCCTGGTGTCGCGGGCCATGGAGCCCTTTGGCCGACGCTTTGTTCTGGAGGCCATTGGCTTGCTGCTGGCCGAGGACGTGCAGGGCCTGCACGATCTGTACGTGGCCACGCGGGCGCGACTCTTGCGGCATGATTGGAGCGTGGAGGATTTTGCCCGCACCGAAACGCTGAAGGAGAACGAGGCGCAATACCTGGCCGACGTCGGGGCAAAACGCCGTTCGCGGGCAGCGGCCTACGAGTTGGCCATCGCCCGTGCCCGCGACACCGGGCAGGCGGTGCGCAAGGGCGAGCAGATCGCCTATTACGTGACCGGCAGCGGCGCCCACGTCACCGCCTTCGACAACGCGCGTCTGGCGTCGGCCTGGGACGCGGCGCAACCCGACGAGAACACGGATTATTACCTGCGGCGTCTCGACGAGTGCGCCCGCAAGTTTGCCGTGTTCTTCCGTGCCGACGATTTCGCGCGCGTCTTTTCGCCAGACGATCTGTTCGGCTTCTCCCCGCACGGCAGGGAACTGCAAACCACTTGGCGGACGGCGGCCGCATCCCGGACGGAAGCTTCGCTCCCGGCGTAACGAGGAGACCACGCATGGACACGCCGAAGAACATCGTGCTGCTGGTGGCCGACAGCCTGCGGTGGGACTCGGTGCACGCGGGGGGCGATCACCGCCTGCCGTACACGGCGCCGCGCGCGACCCGCTTTGACCAGGCGCGCTCGGGCGGCTGCTGGACCCTGCCCGCCACCGCCTCCATGTTCACCGGCCTCATGCCGCACGAGCACGGCGCCACCGGGCAAACGCGCAACCTCTACCAGCACGTGCCCCGCCTGCCTGAACGCCTGCGTACCCTCGGTTACCGCCCTCACATGGTGACGGCCAACGTGGTGACCACCGACATTTTCGGCCTTAGCCGCGGCTTCGAGACCGTCGACCGCATCTGGCGCCTGGTGCCGGCGCGGCACAGGAGCCTGATCGGCCTGCTGGCGCTGATCGGCAAGCCGCGCCTGCGCCGCAAGCTGCTCTCCAAGGACTTGTTGCTGGGTAGCCTCAGCGAGGACCTGCAAGCCGCCGAGGTGTGGCTGCAATCGACCATGAATGCGATTTTCGAGCGCGCCCGCGCGATCCTGCGGGCCAACGAGAAGCGTGGGGAGCGAACCTTCCTGTTCCTCAACCTCATGGAGTCGCACTTCCCGTATCACATCGGCGATCAGTTCCACACCTCGGCGGCGGGGTATTGGAACAAAGCGCGCGAGTTGTACAGCCTGTATCACTTGGTGAATCAGACGCGGCTGCTGGGCAAGAAGGACTACATCCGGCCGGACATGCTGGCGTTGTTGCGGCGGCGGCAGCGGCGGGCGTGGGAGCGCATGGCGCCGGGCCTGGACGCATTCATTCAGGAGATGCGGGAACAGCACGAGAGCTTGGTGGTGTTTGCTTCGGACCACGGGGACAACTTCGGCGAGCAGGGCTGGCAGTACCACTTCTCGAACGTCAACGACGCCGGGAATCGCGTGCCGCTGTTCTGGCTATCGCCCAACGGCGGGGCGCCGCGCATCGAGCACCAGCCCGTATCGGCGCGGGATATCTTCGGCTCCTTACTGCGGGCCGCCGGCGACCGCGATCCGACGCTGGTGTCGCTGCCGGACGAGCCCTGGCGCTCGGTGCCGGTCATGCAGTCCTATTGGTACAACAACCGTGGCCGCACGCACACGCGGTTTCGCTACAACCAATTTGCCTTCGTGGCGCGCGAGCAGCGCTACCTGTACCGGAGCGGCCACTGGTACAGCGCCCCCATCACGCGGCAGGACGAGCCGGAGCCGGAGTTTCAGGCCATGGATGACGGGGTCGATCCGCTGCACGAGGGAGTGGCCGACGCCGAGCGTCTGGCCCATTTGCGGAGGACCTTCACGGACTTCCGAACCTTCTCCGACCGGGTAATGCGTAACGCCTCGGCCGGCAACGGCGTGCGGTAGGGCCGGGCAGCCAGCAGTTACTTCGGCAGACCGGGCCAATCGACCATTGCTGTGGTGGACTGCACCCTGTGCATGCCGGCCGCTGCAAAGCGCTGGTACGCCGCGTCAGCGTCATCGGTGAAGTCGATCACGCCCGGCACCACCACCGGCGACGTGCAATCCTCAAGCAGATAGACCTTCCGGGCCAATGCCGGGTCCAGCGCCTCGATGTCGTCGAGCAAATCGGCGACGGTCCACGCCACGCAATGGCTCTTGGCCTGCCCGGCGATAATCAGCGCGTCGAACTCCAGCAGCTTGTTTACCAGGCGGTCGTTTTTTTGGGCGATGGGCTGCCCGCCCGAGGTGTCCAGAACCTCGGGCCGCAGCACGGAATAGTGCTCGGTGAGCGGGTTGCCGCCCTTGATCTCGAAACCCGTTTGGCTGTGGCGTGCGAGGTTGTGGAAGAACAGCGCCTCCTCCACCGCCGCGACCAAACAGTGGCCGATACCGCCCAGAATCGAGTGGTAGGGCCAGATCATCAGCGTGTATTTGCCCGCATCGCTCAGCTTGCGGCAGTAGTGCAGCAGGTGCCGCTGCAGGGCATCGACGTCGCCGCCCGTCACGCTGTCGGCGACCGCCGGGTTTACCTTCCAGACGCCGTTTTCGACGTCCGCGGCCGACACCGGCGTCATGGGTTGCGGATGTTCGCCGTCCGCGTTGATCAGGAACACCGGGTGGAAAATCTGCATGGCCGTGTGGGTGTCGAGGGTGGGATGGATTTCGGTGATCGATCCGAGGTTGCGGTAGATGAAGGCGCACAAACGGGCATTGTCCTCGACGGCGCCGCGCCCCGAACGCCCGCCGACGAACAGCTCGAAATCCGGCAGGCAGAAGGTGTTTTGCACGTCGATGGCCAGCAGGCAAATCCGTTTCTCGTCGGCACCCGCAGGCTCGATGCCGTGCTGCTCGGCCCAGGCCGACGCCTGCCTGGCACGTTCTCCGTACGGCACGCGCCAGACTTGGCCCACCGTATCGGGATCGAAATGTTCCGGGATGGGTAGCTCACGCCAGTTCATGGTTGTGCCCCTCAGGGTAAGCGCATATGGCGGCCGCGCGGCTCACTGACCAAGGCGAAGCGATCCACCAATCGAAACGATGCGACTTTTTCCATGCCCAGTTCTTCTCCAGATTGAGTGTCCTGACATGCGATGACGCTGTATAACCTGAATCAGAACGCAGAGCAATCCTTCGCTTACCTTGGCCAGCCTGGCCGCCGCCTTGACATCAAAACACCGATAGCTTAATAGGTTGGCCTCACAACGTACGCGAGCACCGTGGCCTAAGCGGTGTCGTAACCCATAGATTGCAACCGGCTGGCAGAAGGAAGGCCCCTGTCGTCGAGCCGGGAGGTAAGGAGCGATGAGAGACGTACCCGAAACAAGTGCACCAGGGACCGAGTTGAGTCGGCGGGAATTCGTGGCCGGCACCGGCGGCGCGGTGGTTGGAATATCGGCTCTGGGGCTGCCCGTCGCCAGCGCCGAAGCGGCTACGCCGCAGCATGGGGGCTCGATCAAGATCGGCTTGCGGAGTGACGTCAGCCGTCTCGACCCGCATCCCCTCTTTCCTCCTTACCCCACGTCCAACGCGGTGGCGCTGCTCTACAACGGCATCACCGAGGTGGACGCCGATGCCAACATCGTGCCCGCCTTGGCGCGTGCCTGGGAGGTCTCCGAGGACGGCCTGACGTGGACTTGGCACCTCCGCAAGGACGTGACTTTTCACAACGGCCGCCCAATGACCGGCGCCGACATCAAGGCCAACATCGAGCGGGTGCTCAACCCCAGGACCGGGGCGATCATTCGTGGCGAACTGGACATCATCGACCGACTGGACATGCTCGACGACTACACCCTGCGCATGACCCTGAAGTACAAGTACTATCCTCTCCCCTCCGTTCTATCCAACCGCTGGCTGCCCATTCTCGACCCGGAAACCTTCGATACAGCCAAGAAACATCCTATCGGCACCGGGCCGTTCAAGCTCGTCTCCTGGAAACGCCTGCACACCACCGAGATGGTCCGGCACGAGGGGTACTGGGAAAAGGACGCCGACGGCAATGCTTTGCCCTACCTCGACGAGCTTATCGGCAAGCCCTTGGCCGACGACACAGTACGACTCACGGCCCTACGCACCGGTGAGGTAGACGTGGTCGACGCGGTCAGCTACCGCGACTTGTCCCGCTTCATGCAGGAGTGGACGGATCAGTTCGACACCTATCTGATCAAAGCCATCGGCACCACTTGGTATTGCTTCAACACCCAGAATCCGCCCTTCGACGACGTGCGGGTGCGCCGCGCCGCCGCCCTGGCACTGGACAAGCAGGCCATCCTGGACAAGACCCTCTTCGGGCACGGCGAGATCATGAACCAATACTACCCGCAAACCTCACCGTGGCATCTGCCGGGCACGGCGTCGCGGGAGCAGGACGTCGAGGAGGCCAAGCGCCTGCTCGAAGAGGCGGGCATCAAGCCGGGCACGCATCTCACCATGGTCACCTACGCGCGCTACAACTACGTCAAGGAATCCAGCCAGATTTTCCAGCAGGACCTGCGCAAGCTCGGCTTTTCCGTAGACCTGAAAGTCCTCGATGCTGGCCCTCTGCGTACAGCCCTGTCCAGCCGCAGATTCCACATCTCCGGCCTGGGCACCGAGCACCGCATGGACCCGCACGAGTACTATTTCAGGGAATTGAGTTCCAAAAGCCCGATCCAGAAACGGTTCTACAGCGGCTGGGTGAACCCGGATTATGACAAGCTGATCTACGAAGCCCGGCGCACCGCGGACCATGGCGCGCGCATGCAACTCTACGCCGAGGCCGAAAAGCTCATCCGGGCAGATGTGCCCACCGTGCGCGTGATCAGCGCCCACACCCTGTCTGCCTGGCGGAACGGACTGCAAGGCTACAGCCCGAATGTCGCCGGCAACATGACTTACAACCACGGCGGGCTGCGCACCGCTTGGCTCAAAAGCGGTTAGGCCACCAGGCCATCCTTGCCCACGTTTTTTCCACTGAACACGCGGGCCGGAACAGCGTCGCCGCTGCCATCCTGCACCCCAATGTGGCCGTAGAGGAGGATTCCGATGAAAGACCTGTCCGAGCTACACGTACCAGGAACCGAGTTGAGCCGGCGGGAGTTCGTGGCCGGCGCCGGTGGCACCGTGGTTGGGATGTCAGCCTTGGGATTGCCTGTCGGCAACGCCGAGGCAGCCACGCCGAATTATGGGGGTTCGATCAAGATCGGCTTGCGGAGCGACATCAGCCGCCTCGACCCGCACCCCCTCTTTCCGCCGTATCCCACGTCCAACGCCATGGCGCTGCTGTATAACGGCCTGACCGAGGCGGATGCGAACACCAACATCGTGCCCGCCCTGGCGCACGCCTGGGAAACCTCCAAGGACGGCCTGGCGTGGACTTGGCACATCCGCAAGGACGTCACCTTTCACAACGGTCGCCCGATGACGGGCGCCGACGTCAAGGCCAACATCGAACGGGTGCTCACCCCCAAGGTCGGCTCCGTCATTCGCGGCGAGCTGGAAATCATCGATCATATGAACATGCTCGATGACTACACGCTGCGCATGACCCTGAAGGACAAGTACTATCCCCTCCCGGCGATGCTGACCAACCGCTGGCTACCCATTCTCGACCCGCAGACCTTCGACACCGCCAAGAAACATCCCATCGCCACCGGGCCGTTCAAGTACGTCTCCTGGAAACGCCTGCACACCACCGTCATGGCCCGTCACGAGGGGTACTGGGAAAGAGACGCCGACGGCAATGCCCTGCCTTACCTCGACGAGATCATCGGCAAGCCCCTGGCCGACGACACCGTGCGCCTCACCGCCCTGCGCACCGGCGACGTGGACATGATCGACGCCGTCAGCTACCGCGACCAGACTCGCTTCATGCAGGAGTGGACCGACCAGTTCGACACCTATCTGATCAAGGCCCTCGGCACCATCTGGTACTACTTCAACGCCGAAAAGCCGCCCTTCAACGACGTGCGGGTACGCCAGGCTGCCGCCTTGGCGCTGGACAAACGCGCCATCCTGAACAAGACCCTCTTCGGGCACGGCGAAATCATGCACCAGTACTACCCGCAAGCCTCCCCGTGGCGTCTGTCGGGCACGTCGCCGTGGGAGCACGACGTCGACAAGGCCAGGCAGTTGCTCAAGGAGGCGGGCGTCAAGCCGGGCACCAGGCTCACCCTGGTCACCTTCGCGCGCTACAACTACATCAAGGAGGGCGCCCAGATTTTCCAGCAGAACCTGCGTCAGCTTGGCTTGTTCGTGGACCTGAAAATCCTCGACGCCGGTCCCCTGCGCGTCGCTCTGAAGAGCCGCGAGTTCGACCTCTTCGGCCTGGGCAGCGAGCACCGCATGGACCCGCACGAGTATTACTTCAAGGAACTGAGCTCCAAGAGCCCGGTGCACAACCAGTTCTACAGTGGCTGGGTGAACCCGGACTACGACGCGTTGATCGACGAGGCGCGGCGCACCGCGGACCGCGAGACCCGCAAGCAGTTCTACGCCGAAGCCGAAGGCCTCATCCAGGCGGAAGTCCCCAAGGTTCGCTCGATCACCGCCCACAACCTGTCCGCCTGGCAAAACGGCCTGCAGGGTTACCGCCCGAACGTCGCCGGCAACATCACGTACAATCACGGCGGCTTCCGCACCGCGTGGCTGAAGAACAGCGGCTAGGAGCGGGCAAGGGTTTTTCTGGCTTCCGTTCAGGAGAAGGGCTTCAACATGGGCGGGTTGACCACCGCTGAAACCATCGCCGTGTGGCAAGTCGCGGCGACGGCGGGCATCGGCCTGCTGCAATGTGCCCTGATATGGGTGGGCCTGGGGCAAATGCGGATAGCAAGCGCGGCACGCGACCGGCAATTGGACAACCAGGAGGTGGCCGCGGCGGCCCGGCATACGGAGAATATGCGGGCGCTGAGCGCCGGCATGCACGTAATCATCGAGCGCACTGGCGGAAGGGGGGACGACATGAGCCAGCGCGCCGCCTTGGGTACGGCGGACCGCCTGACGCTGGTGCGTACCCGAACAGCGTGAGGAGCGCCACACGCATGCCAACCCGCGTCTTGCGGCTTCCCGAGGCCATCGGCCGGCGTTTGCGGCGCCGGGAGGCGAGAGAGCACCTTATCGGGTACCTGTTCACGGCGCCCGCGGTGGCGGTTATCGCCCTGTTCGGCCTGTTTCCGCTGGGCTACGCTTTCTATATGAGCTTTTACGCTTGGCGGGTGCGGCAGGGGCCTTTCCGGGGGCTGCGCAACTACGGCAAGGCGCTGGGCGAGCCGCAAGGCATCCTCATCTTTGCCGGCGCCGTTGCCCTGCTGATGCTGGCCGTGTGGGTGTGGAGGCGGGCGCGCCGGGCAGGCGCCGGGCGCCGGTTGCCCGGCTTGCTGGCCGCCGCGGCGTTGTTGGTGGCGGCCGGTGCGGCAGCGGTTACGGGTTGGGGCCGCATGCTGGAAACGGGCGACGTGAAATTCCTCAACGCCCTGCCCGTCACGATCTACTACGCCCTTGGCAGCATCCCTTTACAGCTCGCCATAGCTCTGGCGCTGGCCTGCGTGCTGTTCCAGCACCTGCGCGGCAGCGCCTTCTTCCGCATGGTCTTTTTCTTGCCGTACGTCATGCCGACCGTCGCCACCGCCACCGTCTTCCGCAGCATTTTCAGCTCGCGCGACACGTCGATGGCCAACCAGTTTCTGGCGCTGCTCGGCCTCGAACCCCAGCAGTGGCTGGCCGAATCCCGGCCAATCCTCGAAATCCTCTTCGGCTGGCAACTTCCCGACTACTGGGGCGGCCCCAGCCTGGCCCTGGTATCCATCATCCTCTTCGGCGTCTGGACTTTCGTGGGCTACAACGTCGTCATCTTCCTCGCCGGCCTCGGCTCCATCTCGGGCGCGTTGTACGAAGCCGCCGAGCTCGACGGCGCCAACCGCTGGGACGTGTTCCGCCACATCACCTTTCCGCTGCTCTCACCGGTCACCTTCTACTTGGCGCTCATCGACTTCATCGGCGCTCTCAAAGCCTTCAATCACATCTTCGTGATGCGCTCGCCGCTGGCGCAGGGCACGGTCAACACCGCCAGCATGGTTATTTTCGACACGTTTTACCTGGCCAACCAGTACGGCTACGCGGCGGCGCAGGTCGTCCTGCTGTTCCTGATGATCCTGGGCGTCACGTACGCGCAGAACCGCGTTTTCGGAAGGAGCGTAATCTATGATTGAGAGCGCCGTGGATATTGTCCAGCAACCCAAGTCGGCGCGGCTGCACGTCGGGCGCCAAAGCGAGCGGAACGAAGTGGAGTCGAGCGTATTGAAAACATGCAAGCGAGCGAAGCGAGTTTGCCTGTACCTCGTCCTTGTATTGGGGGCCGTGGTGGTGGCGCTGCCGTTCTGCTGGATGGTCTCCACCTCGCTGATGACCCTGGGCGAGACGATCAACCGGCAATGGCTGCCCGGCACGCCGCGCTGGCAGAACTACCAGACGGCCTGGACGGAGGCGCGTTTCGCCGTCTATTTCCTGAACAGCGTCATCATCACGGTCACCTCGCTCGCGGGATTGCTGACGACCTCTATCCTGGCCGCCTATGCCTTCGCGCGCCTGCAATTCGCCGCCCGCGAGGTCATTTTCTTCGGCCTGCTGAGCACCATGATGATCCCCGAGGCCATGACCCTGCTGCCCAGTTTTCTGGTCATCCGCGGTGACGTGATTCCCCTGCCGGGCGGCTCGTGGCTGAACACCCTGCAAGGACTGACGGTGCCGTTCATGGCCAGCGCCTTCAGCATTTTCCTGCTGCGGCAGTTCTTCAAACGCCTGCCCGTGGAGTTGTGGGATGCCGCCTGCATTGACGGCTGCGGCCATCTGCGCTTTCTCACCACCGTGGTGCTGCCACTCAGCAAGGCGCCGCTGCTTACGGTCTCGCTGTTCGGCTTCATCGCTTCATGGGATGCCCTGCTGTGGCCCTTGCTCGTCACCACGCGGGAAACCTGGCGGCCCCTCATGGTGGGCCTGTGGTCCCTGGTGACCGAAGCGGGCCCGGAAACCCAGTTGTTCATGGCCGGGGCCACCATCACCCTGCTGCCTATCCTCGTAATCTACTTCCTGGTGCAACGACAATTCACCGAGGGCATCATGACCTCGGGCCTCAAGGGATGAACCCGACAACGTTCAATCGAAGGAGCGCCGTACCCCATGCCACACCGTATCGTACTGTCCCTGACAGCCGCCATCGCGCTCGCCCTCAGTCTTATTGTCATACCGGCCGGCGCGCAGTCCGACCCCTGGGCCGAGGTCGATCCGAGCAACCAGACCCTGGTGTTCTGGCACAACCACACCCGCAATCGTCAGGATGCTCTGCAAGCCATTGTGCAGACCTTCAACGAAAGCAACCCTTACGGCATCACCGTCACCCAGGAAACCCAGGGCTCGTACGCTGATATTTTTCGGAAAATGCTGGGCCTGCTCGGCACGCCGGAGGTCCCCGACTTGGTGGTGGCCTATCAGAATCAGGCGGCCACCTACCAATTGCGCGACGCCCTCGTCGATATGACCTCACTTCTGCATAGCCCGAAGTGGGGACTGTCGGCGGAGGAACAAGCCGACTTCTTCCCCGCCTTTTTCCGGCAGGACATTTTCCCCCTCTTCGATAACGCCCGCTTGGGCCTGGCGCCGAACCGCTCGATGGAAGTCCTCTACTACAACCGCGACTGGCTGGCGGAACTCGGCTACGACGAGCCGCCGCGCACGCCGGAGACGTTCAAGGCGGTGGCGTGCAAAGCCGCCCAAACGCCCTTCAGCAAGGCCGGCGGCAGCACGATGGGCTATCAGCTCAGCCTCGACGCCTCACGCCTGGCAAGCTGGACTTTTGCCTTCGGCGGCGACATTTTCGATTACGAAACACGCCTATACAGCTACGACAGCGACGGCGCCCAACAAGCCATGGCGTTCCTGCAAGGCCTGTACACCGAGGGCTGCGCGCGGCCGGTTGGCGAACGCGGCGGCGCCCTGGTCGACTTCAGCACCGGACGCCTGCTGTTCACCTCAGCGTCCAGTTCCGGCCTGCCGTTCTTCAAGGCAGCCGTCGACGCCGGCGCCAAGTTCGACTGGAGTGTCGCGCCGCTGCCGCACACCACGCCGACGCCCGTCATGAACGTCTACGGCGCCAGCGTCAGCATGCCCAAGAGCACACCGGAACGCGAGCTGGCAACGTGGCTGTTCATCAGGTATTTCACCAGCCCGGAAGTGCAGGCGGGATGGGGACAGGCGGCCAATTACTTCCCGGTGCGGCAGAGCGCCGCGCAGCTCCTGGACGACTACTTCCAGCACCACAGCGCCTACAAGACCGCCTTTGACCTGCTGCAGTACGGCCGCCACGAGCCGCCGGTGCCGGGCTACGACTTCGCGCGCGCTATGGCCGAGGAAGCCATGGCCGCGATCTTCGCGCAGGGCCGCGAGGTGGAAAAGACGCTGACCAAGCTGAATCGGGATGCCAACGTCAGCCTGAGGGAGCAAATGGAGTTTCTGCCATCAACCGAGTGAGAGGCGGGGCGGGGAAGTCATTCCGTAACGTGCTGCTGCGGTCGGGCGAGCCAGAAGACCCCAGACAGCATCAGCAAGCCGCCGCTTATTACCGCCAGGATGCGGGGCGTCAGGGCGGCGTAATCCAGTCCCCAGGCGGTCGCCAGCGTGGACAGCGACATGATGACGGTGAAGAGCATGAAATCGGCCGCGAATATCCGCCCGCGGTAGGCATCCGGCACGCTGATCTGCAGCAGCGTCGAGCTAAACACCCACAGCACGTTGGACGCCATCGTGGCCATGAAGAGCGCCAGAGCGGCCCAGGCAAGAGTCGGGGTGGCGCCAAACAGCACGTAAAACCCACCGGTCAGCACGAAAGCCATGCCGATTGTCCCCACCATCGTCTGCGGATCCTCGCCGATCAGCCGCCGGGCCATCAGCGGTCCGAGCAGCGCGCCGAGGCCGCGGGCCATGAACAACGTCCCCATGCCGATGGCGCCCGCCTCGAAAATGCTTTCGGCAAACAGCGCGATGAGGATCATCATGCCGCCGGCCAGCCCGACGCTGCACGCCTTCACGGACAGCAACCGCAGGACGTAGGGCCGCGCCGCCATGTAGCGCAGGCCACGGCAAAACGCCTGCCAGCCGGTGGGGCTCCCGTCTGAAGAGACAGGGGCAGACGGAATGGCCACCCGCATAATGCAGCCGGCCGACACCACATAGCTGGCGGCGTCAAGCAGAAACGCCTCGGTGGTGCTCAGCCAAGCGGTCACGAGGCCGCCGAGCGCCGTGCCGATGGCCAGCATGGCGGCCCAACTGGCGCTGCCCAGGGCGTTGGCCGCCACGAGCTCCCTGCGTGTGGTGATGTTGGGGATGGTGGCTGCGTAAGCAGGGTGGAAGAAGGCCGAAACCGACGTTAGGACCGCGGTCAGCACGTACGCCAGCCACAGCCGTTCCGCCGAGGTGATAAGCAGGAAACCGAGCGCCAGTACCGCCCGCACCAGATCGGTTCCGACCATGATCCACTTGCGGCTGAAGCGATCGGCCGCCACGCCGGCCACGGGGCTGAGCACGAACAGCGACGCCGTCTGCGCGATCATGACGCCGCCCAGCGCCAAGCCGGAAGCGCCGGTGAGTTGCAGGACCAGGTGATACAGCGCCATGGTGCGGAACCAGTCGCCGATCATGCTGGCAGCGAGTCCCAGCCATAGGCGCCGGTAGCTGGAGTTGTCGCGCAGCAGCGCCCAGTAGCCTGCGGGCTCGCTTACGAACAGGGCCATGGCTCGCTCCTACTCACCTGGCTTGGCGCGCCCGGTGCGCCCCTAGGCCAGATGCGGGTGCATCCAGGCGGCCACGGCCAGCAGATGATCGTCGGCGCCAAGCGGCCCCACGGCCTGCACGCCGACGGGCAAACCCTGCGGTCCGCTGAGGCCGGGCAGACTGATGACCGGGGTGTGCAGCAACGTCCACATACGGTTGAACAGTGGATTGCCGGTGGCTCCCAGGCCGGCGGGCGCTTCGCCGGGTGCACTGGGCACCAGCAGAACGTCGTGCGCGGCGAACACGGCGGGCAGCGCACGGCGGCAGGTTTCGGCCAGGTGCAGAGCCGCCTTGTATTCGGTGTACGACAGCCTTTCCCCTGGCTCCAGCAATTGCTGCGTGCTGGGGCTCAACTGGTCGCGGCGTTGCGTCAACTCATAGGCGCAACAACGCACGCCCTCGAATATCTGCACCGTCGTCTGCGCCTCCACAAGTCCGTCGAACCCGGTGGGCAGCGTCACCTCTTCCACCTGCGCCCCGGCGTCGGCGAAGCGCCGGGCGGCCGTTTCCACCGCCTCCTGCGTGGCGGGTGTTGCCTGTGGCCATTGCGGCGTGCGGCACAGACCGATGCGCGGCGCCGCCGCCAGCGCCGTTAACTGCGGCGGACTGCCCATCAGCACCGCCCGCAGCAGCGCCAAGTCCTGCACGCAGCGGGCGAAGCCGCCGAGCGTATCCAGCGTCTGCGACAGCAGCTTGATGCCGGCCAGTGAGAAATCGCTGTGCGTCGGCTTGTAACCGATCACGCCGCAGAATGACGCCGGGCGTACGATGGAGCCGGCGGTCTGGCTGCCCAGCGCCAGCGGCACCATCTCCGCCGCCACCGCCGCCGCCGAGCCGCTGGACGAACCGCCCGGCGTGTGCGCCGGGTTGTGCGGATTGGCCGTCTTGCCGGGCTCGTACATGGCGAACTCGGTGCTCACGGTCTTGCCCATGATCACCGCCCCGGCCTGCCGCAGCAACGCCACGCAGGCGGCGTCCCAGGCCGTTTGATGAGCGGCGTAAATCGGTGATCCGTAGGTCGTCGGCATATCCGCGGTATCGATGATGTCCTTGATGCCCACCGGCACGCCGTGCAGCGGCCCACTCGCAGGCGCACGATCGCGGTCGCGGGCTTGTGCCAACGCCTGCTCCGGGTCGAGATGAGTCCAGGCTGCAATCGCAGGGTCGCGCTCGTCGATGCGTGCCAGGCAGGCGCGCACCAGCGCCTCGCTCGTCAGGTTGCCGGAGGCGATGGCCTCGGCGGCTTCCCAAGCGTTCAGGGTATGGCTTGATGGCATGGCGAATCCTCACGCTTCAGGGTGTCTGCAGACAATTGGGGGCCACCATAGCGCATTCCCAAGGCACGGGTCCAGGCTACGGTGCTGGTTCAATACCAGTCGTGCGCCTCGGGCATGCGCACGCGGGTGTCGATGGCCTTCAGGCCGGAAGCGATGACGTTGGGGGTGCCGTCGTGCGCGACACCACCCCTTGACCAAGCACCACCTGGCTACGCAACGGGCGCCGACAGCGCCCGGCCACGTCGGCCCAGAGGATGATCTGCTGGTCGCCGTGCTCGTGGTCACGAACGCCACGCCGTTCTTGCTCTTGGGGTGCTGCCGGGACACCGACCGCTAACCGGTCACCTGTACATCTGCGTGATTCCACCGCCACGGTCGGCAGCACCTTGTCCCAGTCCATGACGAAGCGCCCCCCGCGTGGCACCGGCGCGCACGGGCACCATGTCCGGGATCGGCGAACTGCTCAGCACCATGTCGCCGACATGCTGGCTGAGTAGCCTGGGAGCGTCCATGAGTTGTGGCGCCCAGCCGGGGGCGTTCACGCGACTGTGGAAGGCGTCGAGCGCCATCATTCCCCGCTGCAGGTCGGCAACGTCGCGGGGGTGAAGCTGCTTGGGGAGTTGCGACAACTCCTGACGCGGCAGCCCGAGGGCCTTGCCGAGGTCCTGGACGATGCCCTTGACGGTGTAGGTGTGGATGGCGCCGAGCAGCGCCTTCAGTAACTGCGCCTCGCCCGCCGTACAGCTTCTCCAGGCCATCCAGCCGCACGTACACGGCGCCCGGCGCTGCCACCTCCGATGCGGTCACTGATCGTTGTGAGGATTCCACCACTTGGGTGAACACCTCACAATCATAGGGCGCATCGGTGTTCGGCATGATGCGCTTATCGGCCTTGGCCTGCAGATGCGGAATGACGATACAGGCAACTCTCAGGACGCCCACCCATACATTTGTTCAGTATGTCAAACAGATTCGACGAGGGTTGTGTCAGATAGCGGATTCCAGAGGAGGGACGATAAACCGCAGGTTTACGGGCACAGATGATCGGGATGTTCAAGGGGTGTCATCGGGCGAGAGAATTCAAGGTGCGATATCTTGAAAGTATCAAAGAACCCTCTCAGTCCCTCTTGCGCAGTTGAAAACGTTGGATTTTACCCGTCGTCGTCTTGGGCAGATCGTCGACGAAATGAATCCAGTGGGGGTATTTGTAGCGTGCCAAGCCGTCTTGACAGTGCAACAGCAGCTCGTTCGCCATGGCGTCACTGGCATCGCCGGCGTCATGCAACACGATATAGGCCTCGGGCTTGGTGAGGGCGTCGTCATCGGCGCGGCCGACGACCGCGGCTTCGAGGACTTTGGGGTGCTCGACGAGGCGGCTCTCGATCTCCACTGGAGAACACCAGATGCCGCCGACTTTTAGCATGTCGTCGCTACGCCCACAGTAGACGTAATAGCCCTCGTTATCCTGCAAATAGGTGTCGCCGGTGTTGACCCACTCGCCGCGCATCGTCGCCGCCGTTTTTTTCGGGTTGTTCCAGTAACAGCGCGCCGCCGAATCGCCTTTGACCAGCAAGCGACCGATCTCGCTCGGGGCGACCGGGGCGTCATTCTCATCGACAATCTGCAGCTCATAACCCGGCACCACCCGGCCACTGGAGCCCGGTTTGCAGTCTTCAAAACGATTGGAAATGAAGATGTGCAACAGCTCCGTGGAACCGATCCCATCCAAAATAATGAGGTTTGTCCGCGCCTGCCAACGCCGGAAAATATCAGGGGGCAGCGCCTCGCCGGCCGAGACGCAGAGGCGCAGCGACGACACGTCACGCGACGCCTGCTCCAGCGCTCGCAGTTGGGCCGCATAGAGCGTCGGGACGCCAAAATAAAGGGTGGGCTTGAAGCGATCGATAAGGTCGAAGGTCATCTGCGGGGTGGGGCGTTGATCGCTCAACACCGCGGTTGCCCCAACCCAGAGCGGAAAGGTCATGGTATTGCCCAGACCGTAGGCAAAAAACAGTTTCGCGGCGGAGAAACAGACATCGTCCTCGCCCATTCCTAGCGTGTCCACCGCGTAGTGCACGCACGTGACCACGATGTCGCGATGCCGATGTACGGCCCCTTTCGGCCGCCCCGTGGAGCCGGACGAGTAAAGCCAGAAGCAATCGTCCTCCGCCGCCGCGGCGACTGCATCGAGCGCCGTCGAGGCCCCTGTCGAACGGGCCTGTAACGCGGTGTCATCTCCTTCGGTCACCAAGACTTCCGGGCGCCGGGCGACGGATACAAGGGCCGGCGCCACTTCAGCCGCGTACTCCGGTGAGTAGGCGATTGCCGCACACGCCGAATCATTGATCATGTACTGATAGTCAGGCGCGCGCAGCAGGGTGTTGACGGGCACCGGTACGACCCCAGTCTTGATGGCCCCCCAGAACAAGTAAAAGAACTCGGGGCAATCCTTGACGATCATCAGGAGGCGATCGCCCGGCATGAGTCCCATGTCGCGCAAGACGTTGCCGCAACGGTTGACCTGCTCGGCGAGCTCGCCGTAAGTCACGTCACCCGCAACGGTGCGAATGGCCACCTTCTCCGACCGACCTTCTATGAGGTGATGGTCAATGAAAGGCACCGCCACGTTAAAGACCGGCGCAAACATGATCGTGGACCGTGTCAGGGTGTGATCAACAACGACGGTATGGTCCTGCACGACGTCTCTCCATAACCGATTGCCCTTTGACGTTGCTGGAGCATTTCCGAAACGGATTGCATCGTCTGTGCGGCGATGGGCTTCCCCAACCGACTCACCTGCGGGCTGCGCCCTTGTTTCGCCGACTCCCCCTCAAGACGTGCGCCGAACGCCACGCTGAGAGTCTGTTCCTAAAGTCATGAGTGGTCCCGACATGTGGTATTCCGAGTTGGTTACAACACCACTCTCGGCACTGCCGATGGTGTGGTTCATGGCGCGGCGGCTAGACCGTACCCAAGCGGGATGAGGGGGGCGGAATTAGCTGCCGTCGGTCTGTGCCTCGTATTGATGAATCGCCTTGCCGAGGGTGCGCAGCGGCAGCATGGCGCATTTGACGCGCATGGTGGTGAGCGAAATACCGACCAGCTCCAGCATGTCCTGCCGGTCCATCTCCTTGACTTCTTCCAGCGTCTTGCCCTCCACGGCCTCCACCAGCATGGAGGCGGCGGCCAAGCTGATGACGCAGCCTTCGCCCTGGAAGCACACCTTTTCCAGGCGGCCCTGCGGGTCGAGGCTGGCCTGGATGCAGACCTCGTCGCCGCACAAGGGGTTGAGGCCGCGGAATTCCAGGGCGGGTTGCGCCAGCGAGCCGCGATTGTAGGGGTTCTCGTAATGATCCAGGATGTTCTCCTGGTACATGTTGAAACTCATCGCCGTAACAACCTCCTGGCTTCGCCAATGGCTTCCACAAGGAGGTTGATCTCCTCGAGGGTGTTGTAGACATAGAAGCTTGCTCGACAGGTGCTGTTGAGCCCAAGGGTGCGCATGAGAGGCATGGCGCAGTGGTGGCCGCCGCGAATGGCGACGCCGTGCTGGTCCAGAATCGAGGCGACGTCGTGCGGGTGCAGGCTGTCGAGGTTGAAGGAAATAACACCGCTGCGGTCGTCTTCGGCCTCAGGTCCGTAGATATCCAGGTCCCGCACTTGCCGCAATTGCTCCAAGGCGTAGCGGGTCAGGGTGTGCTCGTGTGCCTGCACTGCATCCATGCCGACGCCTTGCAGATATTCGACTGCCGCGGCCAAGCCGATGCCTTGCGCGATGGGCGGCGTGCCGGCCTCGAATTTCCAGGGCAGCTCGTTCCAGCTCGCGCTTTCCAAGGTGACCTCGCTGATCATGTCGCCGCCGAACAGGAAGGGCTCCATCTGTTCCAGGACGCGGCGCCTGCCGTAAAGGCCGCCGATGCCGGTGGGGCCGAGCATCTTGTGACCGGAAAAGGCGAAGAAGTCGCAGTCCAGGGCGCGCACGTCGATGGCCATGTGGGGAATGCTCTGGGCGCCGTCGACGCAGATCAGGGCGCCGTGGGCATGCGCCATGCGACCTAGCTCGTCGACGGGGTTGACGGTGCCCAATACGTTCGACACTTGCGCGACGGAGACCAGCTTGGTGCGCGGCCCGATGATTTCTGCGGCATGATCCATGTCCAGGCAGCCATCGGTGGTCAGTCGGATGTATCGAAGGTCGGCGCCAGTGCGTTTGGCAACCTGTTGCCAAGGCACCAGGTTGCTGTGATGTTCCAGGGGCGTAAGGACCACTTCATCGCCGGCTTGCAGATTGGACAACCCCCAAGCGTAGGCCACGAGGTTGAGCGCCTCAGTGGTGTTTTTGGTGAAGATCATTTCCTCAAAGTCGGCATTGATGAAGTCGGCGACGCGCACATGCGCCTGCTCGTAGGCGACGGTGGCCTCTTCGCTCAAGACATAGACGCCGCGGTGGATGTTGGCGTGGGATTCCTGGTAGTAGCGGCTGACGGCGTCGATGACGGCGTTCGGTTTCTGGGACGATGACGCGCTATCAAGATAGACCAGCGGGTGGTCGTGGATGGTGCGGCTGAGGATCGGAAAATCGCCCCGCAGGGCCTCGACGTCGAGGGCCGGTTGCGTTTGCAAAGGCAGGGACATGTTATGAAGCTCCTTAGAGTCAGGCACTGGAAGCGGCACGATACCCCCATTAAGTGGTAGCCAAGCACTCTAATCAACCTGCTTGCCTTACGTCAAGCGCCGGCGCCTTGCCGTTGCTGCAGGACGAGGCCGGCGACGATCAGCCCCAAACCCGCAAACGTGGCGCCGCGAATGGCCTCGCCGACCAACAGGTTGATAAACAGTAGGGAAAGAAATGGCGAGATAAAGATGAGGTAGCCGACTTGCGCGGTGCTGGCCGCCAGCCTGAGCGCCATCAGCCAACACACGAAAGTGACGCCCATCTCGAACACCCCCACGTAGGCGGCGCCCAGCAGGCCCGGCAGGCTGGCGACGCGCGGGTCGGAAAACAACCAGCAGGCAGCGAGGACGAACGGAAATCCGAAAACGAAGTTGAGCCACAGCCCGGCCACCGGGTCGCGTTCGTCCTTGGTGTTGTATATCCAATAAAGCGCCCAGATGACGGTGCTGCCCAGTGCCAGGGCAACCCCGATGGGGTCCGAGAAGCGCAGGCCGGACGCGTCGCCGCGGAGCGAAATGATCACCACGCCACTGTAACTGACCAGCCCGGCCAGCAGTTCCCGGACACCGATACGCTGCCCCAGCAGCGGCACGGACAGAAAGGCCAGCGTCAGCGCCCAGGTATAGTTCAGCGGTTGCGCCTCCTGCGCCGGCAACAGATCGTAGGCTTTGAAGAGTATCAGGTAATACAGGAACGGATTCAGCACCCCCAGGGCCAGCGACTGCCCGTATTGCCTGCCCGAGTATGACAGCACCAGCCGCCAGCGGCCCTGTACGACGAGGATGACGCTGAGCACCAGAATGGAAACGACACACGCAACCAGCAGAAGCTGGAAGTGATCCACGTGCCGCAACGACAGTTTGAACGCCGACGCCACGGTGGACCACAGCAGCACGGCGGCCAGTCCGTACGTATACGCTTTCGTTTGGTCGCGCATCGTTGCGGCATTCGTTTATTCGGCAAGGTCTGGGACCGGGTCTCTCCCCTCGTCCTTGCCGTGTTCACGCATCAATGCGGGCGGAGGCGTAGCCGCTGGCCACTTCCGTGCCGTCCTGGTTGATGGTAGAAACGGCGAGATCGACGAAATGGGTGCCGTCCTCTTCGCGGATGGCTTGCACGGTGGCGGTGGAAGTCAGGGTATCGCCGGGCCAGACTTGGCGGGTAAAGCGGACGCCGAAGGTGGCGAGACGGCCGTCGCCGACGTAGTTGGTGAGCATCTTGCCGGTCATGCCCATGGAAAGCATGCCGTGGGCAAACACGGAGGGGTAGCCGGCCACCTGCGTGGTGTACACCTCATCGGTATGGATGGGGTTATAATCGCCAGAGGCGCCGGCGTATTGCACCAGTTGGGTGCGGGTCAGGTTGTCGACGACGACCTCCTGATGGGTATCGCCGACCTTGAGGGATTTCGCTGACAATGCCATGGGGACTCTCCTAGCTCTGATCGACGGGCCGCTCGGTGGTAACGCCGACACCGCGCGAAGTGACAACCAACTCGCCGTGTTGATCGCGGTACTCGGTAATGGATTCGGTGAAGATCAACCTGCCCGAGCGGCGACCTTGCTTTTCCCAGGTCTTACCCGGCTTTACAGTGGCGGTGAGTACGTCGCCCGGCTTGGGATGGCGGTGGTAGATGTAGTGCTGCTCGGCGTGCAGACCACCACCCCCACCGCCTTCGCCGCGCGCCACGCCGGTGGGTTCTTTGCCGGAGCCGAACCACGGCTGGCCCGGTTTGGGCCGCAGGTAGTAGTCGGGATTGAACTGCGCGCTGGCCTGCACAAACGTCGGCGGCGCGATGACGGAGCCCGGCTCCGTGCCGCGGGCGTAGTTCGCATCGTGATAGATCTGGTTGGTGTCGCCAATCGCGCGGGCGAACAGCATGATGTGGCCCGCCTCAACGGGAAATTGTTCCACGGCCATTGTCGTCTTCCTCATTAGGGATCAGGGCGTATGGAGTCGAACCGCTGCCAATGCGTGCACGGCACGTGCCGTGCCGGAACGCCGCCGTCGTGGAGCACTTCCGGGGCGGCGTCGGAAAGCGGATGATACAAAGCAGGGGGGCCGATATCAACCGCTGCGCGGCCTGCGCTATACCGGCTTGAGCTGCCCCGTCGGGGCGAGGTCTTTGTGGTATGGTAAGCGCCCCTTGTATCAAAGTTTTCGGCAACTTTCTGGCTGAAGGAGACGGCATGGAATTGTATGACGTGATGCGCACGACGTTTTCCGCTCGGGAATTTACCGGCGCGCCGGTGCCGGACGAAACGCTTTACACGATTCTGGACAACGCCCGCTTTGCTTCAAATGGCGGCAATCGCCAGGGGTGGCACGTGCTGATCGTGCGCCAGCGTCAAACCCGAGAAGCATTGGCGGCATTGGGCGAGCCGGCGGCTAGGCGGTACGCCGCCCAGCAAATTGCCGGTGAGAGTCCGTGGAATGCGGTGTTGCCTACGAGCGTCGATATGGCGACCATCGAGAACACCGCAGTTCCGGCGCGGTTAAGGGAATCGTTCGTCCAGGCGCCCGTGGTGCTGGTGGTATGCGTGGACCTCCGAGTGGTCGCTTCGACGGACCAGTATCTCGAACGGGTGGGGGTGATCAGCGGGGCGTCGATCTATCCCTTCGTATGGAACATCCTGCTGGCGGCCCGGCACGAGGGGTACGGCGGCACGATTACGACGCTGGCCGTGGCCCAAGAATCCAAGGTGCAGGCGTTGCTGAATATCCCGCCTCACGTGGCCGTCAGCGCCGTCATCCCGTTGGGTCAGCCGGTTAGACGGCTCACCCGGCTGCGCCGCAAGCCGGTGCCGGATTTTGCCCGGCACGAAAGCTGGGACGGAGAGCCACTATCTGCCGGAACGTAGCATGCGCCCTCACGTTCTGCCGCGTGAAAGCCACGCGAGACACGTTCCTGACCGTCAGGTGCGCTTTAGCCCTCTTGTCCGTCCGCGCTCGCGCCTGACGAGCGTGACGATTTCCTGAGTGGAGAGGTTCGCTTTAACCGAGGGAACGTCCAGAGGCGACGCAGCCACACGTTCGGGCACCAGCGCGTAGGTCCTGCCATCTCGTCTCCGTATCAGTACCTTGCCCGCGGATTCGGCTTCGTCGAGCACACGGGCAAGTTTCTGTCTAGCCTCCGAGTATGTGTAAACCTCCACCTTACACCTCCAGATGAACCAGTCTGAGTCCGATGCTGTTCGCCACCCGCCTGAGGGACCGGTCCAGCGTCAGCAGAGGCGCTGCGCACCGCGTAGCGCACTCCAGAAAGTACGCGTCGTACGCATAAATGTTGGCTTCGGCTGCAATGGACACGACATTCGCCAAGTCAACCTCCACATAACGGACCGGAACGCTTCGAAAAATCTCCAAGCCTCTTTGGGCATCCGCGACCTCGATCCGGCGTTGTTTTATCATCGCCGTGAAAGCATTCCCGACTTCCCATGGAATAGAGCCAGGGCAGATGAGAGCGTGGCCCGTGGTTGCCGAGACAATGGCGTCCCGCTCGGGCTCGGCTACGAGCACTGCAATAATCGCCGACGTGTCCATTACAATGTCCATATGCACCCCCTCGCAGCTATGCACCCCCTCGCAGCTAAGAAATTGTACAATTGTTTGCCAGGACGTCAAATGGCAACGCCGATAGGGGGGCATTCCGTGGGGTCTCAGCTTGCGCCCGGTCCGTCTTGCAACGGTGCACACCCGCCTGTAACCTATGCGTCTGCACTTGCAATAGGTAGCATGATGGAGAGGAAGGCGTGATTTTCAGTATCTATTCGCGAAGGGATGACCCTGAATTTACGATTTTCGACACGGAAGTTGGCAGACCGCCTATAGGCGACCGGAACGAATATGATTGTGTGTGGGAATGCGCTAGGGGTCAGCCGGCCAGCTACACCTTGAATGCTTACACCGCGCAGGAGATTCTATGCGGCGAAGCTGCCAGGGATGGTTGCAAAAGAAAGCCCCGGAACTCTTTGCAGATGAGGAACGTAAACGCTTCTACGACTGAGGCAGGATTGTCGTGCGCATGATTTCTCCCTTTGGAGAGCCTCACGGCGCCCTGCGCAGCATTGCAGTCCAGGCACGGTCCGCAGATCGAGGCCGTGTCTTGTCACACCTACCCGACGATAAGCCAACAGGAGAGATCACATGACAACCGGTGAGCAGTGGAAACAGGTCGAGGCCGACTACTACATGCAGGTAGTGCGCCGCATGCCCATGGTTCTCGAGCGCGCGCAGGGCACCTACGTGTATGACACCGAGGGCAACGGCTATCTCGATTTCACTGCCGGTTGGGCGGTGCTCAACGTCGGGCATTCGCACCCCGAGGTCACGACGGCCATCCAGGAACAGGCCGGTATGATCCTGCAAATGAGCAACCTGTTCTACACCATCCCGCAGCTCAAGTTAGCCAAGATTCTGGTGGACAATTCCTGCATGGACCGAGTGTTTTTCTGCAACTCCGGGGCGGAGGCCAACGAAGGGGTATGCAAGCTCGCCCGCAAGTACGGCAAGCTGCACCTCAACGGCGCGCACGAGATCATCACGGCGAACAACTCATTTCACGGGCGTACCATGGCCATGATGGCGGCAACCGGTCAAGCGCACTACCAGGACAACTGGCGGCCACTGATGCCGGGATTCGTCAATGTCCCGTATAACGACGTGGACGCCATCAAGGAAGCCACCACGGATCAGACCTGTGCGGTGCTGCTGGAGCCGGTGCAGGGAGAGGGCGGCGTGAACGTGCCGGACCCCGATTATTTCACGCAGGTCCGCGCCTGGTGCGATGCGAAGCGCCTGCTGCTCATCTCTGACGAAGTCCAAACGGGTATGGGGCGGCTCGGCACCCTGTTCGGATACGAGCAGTTCGGTTTCGAGCCGGACGCCCTGACCATGGCCAAGGGACTCGGCGCCGGTGCGCCCTTGGGCGCCTTTCTGTGCAAGCAGGAATTTGCCGTTCTAGAACCTGGAGACCATGGCTCCACCTTCGGCGGCAACGCCCTGACGACGGCGGCCGGTGCGGCCGGCGCCAAGGTCGTTGTCGACGAGAACTGGGCGGCCAAGGGCGCGGAGACCAGTGCTTACCTCAAAGGCAGGCTGGAAGGATTGCAGGCGAAGCACGACGTGGTCACCGACGTGCGCGGCATGGGCATGCTGCTGGCGCTTGAATTGGCCGACAACCGGGCCGCCGCGGTCATTGCCGAAACCGTCGCCAACGGTCTGCTGCTCAATGCGGTGCGGCCGAACACCATTCGCTTCATGCCGCCGTTGACCACCAGCCGGGCGGAGATCGATGAGGCCATCGGCATTCTCGACGCAGCCCTGAGCAAGGTGCCGGCGCCCTGACGTTCCGATTCGTATGGAAAGATCATGGCCGACCAACCCGACCTACAGGTTACCGATACGGTGACGATTCCGATGGCGGAGTTGCAATTCCACTTCAGCCGCAGTGGCGGCCCGGGTGGTCAGCACGTCAACCGCGCGGCGACGCAGGTGGAGTTGACGTTTGACGCGCTGCGGTCGGCCAGCCTGGACGCAGCGCAGCGCGCCCGCGTGCTCAGCAAGCTGGAATCGGTTATTGACAGCCGCGGCGTCATGCACCTGACTTGCCAGACTACTCGCAGTCAGTTTCGCAACCGCGCCGAAGTTACCGAACGGTTTCAACACCTGTTGCGGCAGGCATTGCACGTGCCCAAACCTCGACGTCCCACGCGCCCGGGCCGGGCCGCCGCCGAACGTCGTCTGCAGGAAAAACGCCGCGCAGGTCTGCTCAAACAGGAACGGCGGCGACAACAGCCCATAGAGGAGTAGATACTCGTTCAAGACCTCCGCAATGTGCCTGCAGCGCAACCAGAGATTCGGAGAACAAGCGCCATGAAACCAATCGCGTTCCTTTTCAGCATCGTCCTGGCATTGACAACGACTGCCTGCATCGGTGGAGGAAGTCGCAGGATGCCTCTATCTGATGCCCCCCAGGATGAAGGCCGTATACGGTTCGAACGCAACACGACCTACGACGGCCAGGTTCTGAGCATCCTGGGCGAAGACGGAGGCAGGCCCACGCTCACGACGGCCAGGAATGCCGTAGACAACGGCCTGTCGTTTCGCCCGCGCATGCCTGGCCATTCGGGTTGGTCGTGGGCGCTCGTCAACACCGCCCAGAACAGCACCACATATGCCTATGCCGTGATCAGTTGGGCCAATGACGATCCGACCGACTATTTGGCCGCCGGGTACTGGATTCATTACCCCAGCCATCCCCCCAACTACGAAACGGTCCAAGCCGCCGGGTTCATCGACGGCCCGGAGACCGACCTGGCGAGTCCCCCGCAACTGCCGATGCAGGGACAGGCAACCTATAGCGGCTTCGCCGGCGGGACTTATTTTTACCTATACGGCGAAAGCTGGGGGGAGGAACTCGCGGGGACCTACGGGGTCGAAGAGTACGCAGCCACCGTCACGCTCACGGCGGACTTTTCCGCCAACACCCTGAGCGGCTGTATCGGCTGTCAGGGAGATATCGCCATCCGGCGTTCCCATCTGCATGACCTTCTGGGAGACGCGGTGTGGCAACTCGAAGCCTTGCCTACGGACTACGAGTTGCATCTCGGCGCCGTAACCTTCAACCCGGACGGCACGTTCGAACTCCCGGGCGTGACGGTCAGGCATCCTGAGCGCACCATCACGCAATCGGAGGGTTTCTGGGGCGGGGGGTTTTCCAATATTCCCGATGCGGCGGGCAATCCTCGTCTGGTGGCAGGTTTCAGTGACGCCGAATTTGAGGAAGCCGACGGCAGCCTCGGGTCCTTCTGGGGCATGTTCAACGGCTTGAGCACAACATGGCTGACCGGAGAGAGCCAGGGGCCTTGAGGCGGTTCGGATTCCTGGCTTGAAAATCCCTATCGATTCAATCAGGTGAGCGGACCAGCCGGGGACGACGCGAAATGGATATACCTTCCGCCTATCAGGCCGGATACGAGAAGGCGCGAGCCCTCAATCCGCAGCTCGCCGCCAGGTATGTCGAACACACGGTCATTGACGATCCGGTGGCCGATACGGCCATTGAGGCGTTGGCCGTCTTACGCCAGAAAGACGCCCACCGGTTCATCCACGCCGGCATGGAACAGGACTCCGCGACCTTGGCGGCCGGGCCTCCGGAACTACGGGATTTCTTCGAGCAGATAGAGGCGATGCCCACTTGGTTCGACCCGGATTCGGTCTATCCCGGTTGCCGTGCCTTCCACAACTATTCGGACCTGTTCATCCCGGCTTTTTTCGTGGTCACTTTGCAAAACACGGCCTCGCTGATCAGCAAGGCGTTTTACACGACGGGGCGGGTGTTGACCGAGCACGGTCTGCGGCGTATCCGACAGAACACCCGGCACTTTATCGAGATCATGCTGCCGGGCGCTCTTGAGCGCCAAGGCGATGGCTGGAAGTTGTCCGTCCGCATCCGGCTGGTGCACGCGCGGGTCAGGTGGTTGATTCGCATCTCGGGTGACTGGGACGAGTCGGTCTATGGCGCGCCGCTCAGTGGCGCACACTTGGCGCTGGCGTCGGCCAACTTTTCCGCCACCATGTTGCACCAGGCGACGCAGCTCGGAGCGCGGTTGGACGATGAGGCGCGCGCCAGCTTCATGCAGATATGGCGCTACGCGTCGTGGTTGATCGGCACGCCGGACGCACTTCTGTTCGAGGGCGACGAGGCCAAGACCCACGAGTTGTACCGGATCGCCAGAGTCTGTGAGCCGCCGCCTGGCGAGGAGGCAGCCGTCATCGCCAATGCGCTGGTCACCGCCCTGCCTCACCTTGCCGGCCTTGCCGAGCCGGCCGCCCAGCGGGCCATGGTGACCCATACGTACCGGGTCTCCCGTGCCCTCCTTGGTCACGACATCGCCGATCAGCTTCAGTTTCCCCGACAACAAACAACGGGGCTGCTGACGTGGATGCGGTGGAAACGCTGGCTCATCATCATTCTCAACCGACTGGCGCCGCGCATGGCTGAGAAATGGCGGGGCAATAACTTTGCCTTTCTGCTCGACGCGTCGAGGATCGGCGACTTCAGCTATCAACTGCCCGATTACCTGGAAGCGGAGAAGACGAGCCCGTGGTAAGTCGCCCTGCCTTTACCATCCCCCCTGTCTTCATTCTAAGCACCGGGCGGTGCGGGTCGACGATGGTGTCGAACATCCTGAATCGCCACCCGCAGGTGCTCAGTCTCTCCGAATTCATCAGCTACATCGGGGTCCGCTCGCTCAGCCGCCGTCGGCCTGCCGGCGATTGGATGTGGGATCGTTACAGTCGGCAACAGCATCGAACTCGTCTCATGTTACGGGGACGGTACGAGGAACTGCTCTATCCGCTTGACGATCCGAACACCCGCTACTCGCAGCACGACGTGCCGCCTATTCTGTGCGCCACGCTTCCGCATCTCACTGAACGATACGAGGCGTTGTACGATGAGCTCGAGCCGGTGGTGCGGGCGCAGCCGAAGCAATCGCCCGCCGACCACTTCCGTCAGCTGTTCGCGTGGCTGTGTGAGCGGTTCGGTTGCCGAACCTGGGCCGAACGCTCGGGGGGGTCCCTCCTGTTCGCGTCCAGGCTGCTGCTTGAGTTTCCCGAGGCGCGGGTGATTCACGTGTACCGCGATGGAAGGGAAACGGCCATTTCGATGAGCCGTCATTACCTCTTCCGCCTGATCGCGGCGAACATGCTGGCCCTGCGGTCGTACGGATTCAATGCCATGCAGTCGCTGGCCCGGGGAAAGCACTGGGAGCGACTCAGTTCTCGGTTGGAGCCGTTGACGAGAGTGTTGCTCAACCCCGAACGGTTGCCCTACGACAAGCTGACGTTGCCATACTTCGGGACGCTATGGAGCGCCATGATCGAGAGGGGGGAGCGCATGCTCAGGCGCTTGCCGTCCGAGCGTTTGCTGAACCTGAGGTTTGAGGACGTGCAGACGGACCCGGGGGCTCAGATCCGGCGCCTTATGCGTTTCATTGACCCGGCTTTGGAAGATGCAGCCTGGCTGCGCGAGGCGTCCGCAATTCCGCGGCCGACGCCGTCGAAGTTTGAGCGGCTCGAGGCCGCCGAGCGCGACGCACTCACCGAAGCATGCCGTCCGGGACTGGAGCGCCTCGGCTACCCGCTTTGAAGGTGACGGTCACGCGACAGACCCGTTTGATGACGGCCTGCGCTCATGCACGATGCACGGAAGGCCGTTCTCGCACTTGGTGAGAATATCCTTGACGAGACTCGAATACTATCTGCGTATCATGCGAAAAAGGTCTTGGCAATGGATGTAGACGGTATCGCCGTTCTGCCAGTTGCTCCGAGACCGCAGACGACACAGATATTCTTGGACAAGAATACGAAAATAGGCGATATCCCCGTATTGTTCATCGCGGTTACGCCGCCACGTCCGCAAGGAGTCGTGGCTGGCTGCGCTACCTCTACCGGAAGGCGACCACGCCGGACAATTGGGACAAGGACGGCGAGGCGCACCCGCATTGGGATTCGTATTCCCGCGAGCCCACCGCCTCGTGGACACGCATGGACCTCAGGGAATCCAGCCACGCCGTGGTGCTGATGGCCGATACCACGCCGGCTTGGCGTGAGGTGTACAGCACGATCCTGGATGAACTGGTCTTCCGCCACACCGGCTACCACGCCGCCAGGGACTGGTTGGATCAGATCGGCCGCCGCCCCCCCCGGCGCGACAGCTATCCCGATGGCTGTACGAGACGCTGATGCCCAAGCACCTGCGCGGGGAGTACGACGTGCCGGGCTGGACGGCCAACGGCATCGAGCCATGGGGCTTGCAGATGGACCCTATCGGCGCCGACGGCAATCTGTTCTTCAAGGGCTGGTTCTTGATGATGCTGGGCTTTCACCTGTACGTGTCCGGCGACGAAAAATGGAACCAACCCTTCGACATGGTGCGGGACGGCGAAAATACCTTCACGTGGACGCACTCCGGCATCGCCGAGCATCTGGCGAACCAGTGGTCCAAGGTCGCGGAAGGCAGCCAGTGAGAAAACACCAAGATCTGGCCGCAGTGACTGGCCGGAGCCGGCCTCGGTCTGAGGCTGCACGACATGCACCGGGTATTCCACAGCTGGTGGGAGCACGCCAAGGAGTTGTACGGGCTGGGAGCGATTCAGGGCAAAGCCATCGACCGCTCGACGTTGTATTATGACCCGCGGGTGGCCTGCCATCACATGACCAAGGCGGGCAGACACCTGCTGTTGTCGCACGAACTGATCGGGCAGAAACCCGACGAGGCGCGGCTGCTGTTCGCGGGGGGCGCCGAATTTTTGGGCTGGCGGAGTCTTGAACCGTTCCAGGAGGCATCGGTGGATTACACCACCCTGAAGGGCGAGCCTTCCGGCACCCTTCGCGGCCTGACACTGACGCAGGAGTTTGGCGAGGACGCCATATACGCCAAACTGAAAGCCCATGCCGAGGCCAACTACGAGCCTACCTGGGACCGCGAAAGCGGCGAATTCACCTGGGGCTTCGGCTTGAACGAGTGGTATCCTCGCGGGCAGTCCGGGAGCGTTCTGGCGCCTGTGCCATGAGCCGAACCTGAGAAAGTTCATCGAGCCGACGGTTTATGGGGTGGATTTTCCGGATGTCTGCCCGTCGCAGGTGTGGTACGATGCCGGCCGATGCACGCCAATTGTGTCTACCGATGTCGGGCTGCCGCGCGCGGCAAGCAGCGCGACGTCGTTCCGGGTTCAGAACATTGGGCGTGACGTGCGGGTTCTGATCGACGACCGGCCCTCGGAGCAATGGGCGATCGTCGATGGGGAATTGGAAATCACCACGACGATCGGGGAGCACACGATTCTCATTTCGTACTAAATCCCCGCGCGGCCAAGGACGGCGGGATTCATCACTTAAAGGAGGCAAGATAGATGGCACGGCAAACACGTCGTCACTTTCTGCAGTTGATGGCATGGATCGGGCTCGGAAGCCAGGCTTGGCGTTCCGGCGTGGCTCACGCCATGCACCACGGGGCGGCAGCGGCAGCGGCCCCGGCCCCACCGGCGATGACCTATCGGACGCTCGGCGGCACCGGTTTCAAAGCCAGCCGGCTGGTGTTCGGCTGCGGTTCGGCACTCTCGCGCGGACAGGCGATCGGTCTCCTGGAGCCGGCGTTCCAAGCCGGCATCAACGTTTTTGACGTAGGCTATCGGGGCTACTACAAGGATGCCGAGAAGAATCTGGCGCCCTTCTTGAAGAAACGGCGCCAGGATATTTTTCTGATCTCCAAGGCCAAGGTCGGCGGGGACCTGAAGCCGTCCGATACCTTGACCGTGGCGCAGGCTCGCGAGGCCGCGCAAGCGTGGTCCGCCTATCTTGACAACAGTCTGTCGGAACTGCAGGTCGACCACGTGGACGCCTATTACCTCATGGGCGTGAACAACGCCGCCCTGGTTGGCAGCGAAGAGGTGTACGCGGCCTTCGCCGCGGCGCGGCGGGCGGGCAAGGTGTCGTACTTTGGCATCAGCACGCACGAAAATGCCGAAAAACTCCTGGAGGTGGCGATCGAAACCGGTTGGTACACCCTGGCGCAGATCGCCATTACGCCGGCGGGCTGGTACGACAGGCCAAGCCGCCGCATGTTGGCCGGCACGCCGCCGATGCGCGACTTGCAGCCGACGCTGGCCAGAGCGCAGGCCGCCGGCATTGGATTGATCGGTATGAAGGCGGGGCGCTACCTGGCCGGTGGCAGGCTCACGCGCAGCAAGCCGAGGGCCTATGACCATTTGTACAACGGCAAGATGATGGCGGCGAACCTGACGGCCTTCCAGCGCAGTTACGCCTATGTGCTGGCGCACGGGCTCGACGCGGTCAATGCCGATATGCAAAGCACTGAACATTTCCGGGAAAACTTCTTTGCGGCAGCCACGTCGGATACGTATTTCGCCTAAACGACATTGACGCCCAAGGCAGGGAAGAAGTGAAGCCGTATGCAGCGGGAATCATTTCTGCATACGGCTTTTTATTTTGGCGTGCTTTGGTTACTCCCGGCAGGTAACCGCCACGGTAAAGCCGTGCGCCAGCGTCGCCAAGCCCTCTGGCGTGAGTGCCTCGTCGGACGGTTGGCGACTGTATTCAATGCCGTGGATTTCGAGAAAGCTGCGTACGATGGCGCCTTTGAGGGCAAAGTTGACGTTCTGAGGAACGTCGCCGGTCTCCTGTGCCGTGCGGACGGCATTCAGCTTCGCCGTCACCACGCCGATAACGCTCCCAGCGTTATCCAATACCGGACCGCCGCTGTTGCCGCGTTGCACCGGCGCGCTGATCTGCAGCCACTTCGCCTCGTTGCCGAGACCAGTCAGAGAGCTGACGTTTCCCCGCGTGACGTTGAGGGTTGGCGCCAGCAATCCCTTCAGCGGATATCCCGCCACCGCAACCTCCGCGCCCAAGCTGGCGCGGGGCAACTCGCTGAATGACGCCGGCCTGTCGAACACATCCGAGCATGTCGGGCTCCACCACGCACAGGACTCTTCGGGCTCCACCACAAGCAGCGCCAAATCATTATCGGTGTCATGCGCCTGCACCATCGCGTGACGGGAGATGTCGCCAAACGTAATCGTCGCACCAGCGGCGCACCTTTCGACGGCGTGGTGGCTGGTCAAAATTTCACCGGCGCGGTTGACCACAAAACCACTGCCGGAGCCGGTTGTTTCGGGCTTGGCCGGCACTTCGGCAGCCTGTCTCTCCTGTTCCTGCGTGACCGCTGTCTGAAGCAGCCGCAGAAGCTCTTCCGTTATCTGTCCGGTCGGCGTGAGCCCGGCGTTGCGCTGAAAACGTTGCACTGCAGTCCGGGTACGCTTGCCAATCAGACCGTCCGCCGGGCCCGGGTTATAGCCCAGTGCCGCAAGATATCTTTGTGACTCGCGCACGGTGTCCTGCGACGGGCTGACGATGGGCCTAGGGGCGCCAGGCGCTTGAACCTGTACGTCATTCGGCTGTGCCGGGTTGGAAGACGGGACTGGCTGGGGACGGTCAATTCCGGTAGCACGGTCGATACGGTCTGCGATCACGCCGCTGAGAAGCTGAGCCTCGATAATCTGGGTGGAGGTCATCTCTTCGCGGAGCATTGTTTTCCGTCGTGTGGCCAATTGTTGGACCCGCTCATCACCTCTCGCGGCGGCGAGATTGAACCACGTATAGGCCTGAACGTTGTCCCGGGGAATTCCGGCACCGTTCGCATACATTAGCCCCAAGCCGAACTGCGCACGTACGTGTCCTTGCTCGGCTGCCTGCCGGTACCAGTTCACGGCTTGGCGGTCGTCTTCGGGAACCCCCTCGCCGAATTCGTACATCACCCCCAGGTTAAACTGCGCCCGGGCGTCCCCTTGCTCGGCCGATTTCCGAAACCAGTAGACGGCTTGGGGGTCATCCTCTGGAACTCCCGCACCGTTGGCGTACAGGATACCCAGGTGATACTGCGACTGGGAGTTTCCTTGTCTGGCCGATTTCTGGAACCAGTTCACGGCTTGGCGGTCGTCCTCGGGCACCCCTTCGCCGTTGGTGTACATAATGCCCAGGTAATACTGTGCCCGGGCGTCCCCTTGCTCGGCCAGCGGGCGCCACTCACGCAGGGCGGCCGTAAAGTCGCCCCTCAAGTAGTACGTAGAACCAGCCCAGAAATCCATCGCACCCGCTGACTTAACGGCCAGCAACAACGCAATCGCGATGATTCGATACATAACTCCTCTCCTATGTTGTCCAACCGGGACTTGGCCGCGCCGCGGCCGGTTCGCAGTGGACGAATCGGAGTGATGTGGATTATGGTTTACCATTCAGGTCTTCAACGCAATAGGTTCCAGGTGATCAGAATGTTGCTCAACCGTGCCGATGATCGCCGCGTGCTCGTATCCCAGTGCCTGCAACTCGGCCAGACACACAGCGGCTTGGTCTGACGGAACGCTGGCCAACAGCCCGCCGGCGGTCTGGGGATCGAAAAGCAATGGGTAGCGGGGCGCCTGCGCGGCGGAATCGAGGTCGCGAATGGCGCGGCGCAGGCGCACGTTCTGTGGCTGCAGGGTGCTGAAAATCCCCGCTGCAACGGTATTTTCGGCGCCTTCGAGGACGGGCAGTTGGCTTAGATCAAGGCACGCGCCGACTTGCGACGCGCGGGTCATTTCGACCAAGTGACCGAGAAGGCCAAAACCGGTCACGTCAGTACAGGCCGTGACGCCGTGACGCCGCAGGCACGCCGCCGCCGTGCGATTCGATAACAGCATTGAAGCCAGAGCGGCCCTGACCCAGCGGCCCTTGGCCTTGAGCCGCATCTCAGCGGCAAAGAGTGTGCCGGTGCCCAAAGGCTTGGTGAGGATGAGGCGATCACCGGGCTGCATACCGCCCTTGCGTAGCAGACTGGCCCGTTCGGCAAGACCATTGATGGCGAAGCCCAAGGACAATTCGGCTCCTTCACTGGTGTGTCCGCCGACCAGCGCCACCCCGGCGTCGTGCAGCACTTCCTCCGCACCTTGCAGCATCTGTGACAGGGTGTCCTCGGTTTTCTGTTCCAGGCCATAGGGGACGGTGGCGATGGCCAGGGCCGTCTGGCCCTCGGCGCCCATGGCGAAGATGTCCCCCAAGCTGTGCTGGGCAGCAATCTTGCCGAAGATATAAGGGTCGTCGACAAGAGCGCGGAAAAAATCGACGGTGTGTACCATCACTTTCTGAGACGGCACTTCGACCACTGCGGCATCGTCGGGATGGTTCAGGCCGACGACGACATCGTTGCGCTGCACCGGCTGCAATTGTGCCAGAGCACGGTCGAGAGTGCTCGCGCCGACCTTGGCCCCGCAGCCGCCGCAGCGCATGGCCATAGCAGATATCTCCCGCCTCGTGTCGGCGTCTGCCAACCCCGGCGCCAGATCGACGGCAGGTGTCTCTCGCATCTCCGGCAGCACGTTGAACTTATCCATGAAGCGGCGGTCGATCCAGTCCTTCCAACGCCAGATCAAGCGGCCCTTCATAGACCACTTGCCGCGCGACGCAACGGCGTATCCGTCGCCCGTGCTGATGAGGCTGAGCCATCGCCTCTGAGGCGTAAAGGGTTGCGGCGGCTGGCCCAGCAGGACGCGGCGCAGATTGCCAGCGAGCGGCGGGCCTTGGCGTACTGCAAACACCCCGGCCTTTTCCCGCGCGTGGTTCTCGACTGCGGCCACGTCGCCGGCGGCAAAGATGTCGGCGTGCGACACCGATTGCAAAGCGTCATTGAGGCGGATGAAGCCGTGCGCATCCACCGCAAGCCCGGCGTCTGCCGGCCAGCACGGCGCCGCGGCGTTGGTCACCCAGAGTATCTCTTCGAGTTCATGTGCGCTGCCGTCCTCACAGCCGAGGCCGTTTTCCCACAACCGGGTCACACGGCCTGGCGCGTGGACGTGTACGCCGCGTTCGGCCAAAAGCCGCTGAAATGTCGTCCGTACCCGCTGGTTGTGCGTTGGCAGGATAGAGTCGGTGCGGCTGAAGAGGTGGAAGGCCAACTGCGCCGTGAATCCGGCTTCCCGGCACAATTTCTCCAGGCGGCACTGCATGGCCAGCGTCAGTTCGACGCCGCCGGCACCGGCGCCGACAACGCCGATACGCGCCACGCCGCGGGCCGCTAGCACGCGGGGCACTAGGCGCTCCCAGCGGGACAGGAAGTTGTTGATGGGCTTCACAGGCACCACGAACTTGTCGGCGCCCGGCACCTGCGAGAAGTCGGGCGTGGAGCCAGTATTGATGGACAGCACGTCGTAGGACACGTCCGGCCGATTGCTGCAGCGGATACGCCGATTGACCGGGTCGAGGGCTGTCACCTCGTCATGATACAACCGGGCGCCGGCAAAACGCGCCAGCGGCCCCAGGTCGATATGAATGTCGTCGTAATCGTAGTGGCCGGCGACAAAGCCCGGCAGCATACCCGAATAAGGGGTGTGGACGTCGCGGCAGATGAGCGTGAGACGAACGCCGGGCAGCGGCTGCATGCCGAACTGCTTGAGAACCGTGACGTGGCTGTGACCGCCCCCGAGCAGGACCAAATCTTTGACGACGGGTGTTGAACCATTCTGCATGCTGCATCCTGCTGGGAACCAACGCGTCCGGGCCAAGTGCACGGCCGCGTGGCGGTTTGCTTGTTCATCGGGTGTCAGTATCCGGCTGTTCGGACGTCCGGCAAGTATAGGTCCGCGTGAGGTTGGCAACAAGTGCAGGGGGCGGCGTGGAATCGGCGGGAGCTTTCGTTTATGCTGTGCGCGGGCATCGCATGATACGCAACCTCTATCATTCAACTCGATTGGGAGAACCCCGTGGCGCTTTATGAATTGCGGACGTACACCTTTCATGTTGGCAGGCTGGGCGAGGCCGTGTCGCTATACCACTCGGAAGGATGGCCGGCGCTTCAGAAGTACGAAGACAAACTTGTCGGGTACTTCACCGGCGACATCGGCGCGATGAATCAGTTGGTTCACCTGTGGAAGTTCGAGGACGACGCCGACCGGCGGCAGCACTGGGCTGCGGTGTTCGCGGACGCGGAGTTCATGGCCTTCGCCGGCAAGCTGCGCCCCATGATCCTGGCTCAAGAGAACAAGCTCATGTTTGCCTCCCCTTGGGGGCCGCATCCCTGAGTTTCGACGGTGGGCAGAAGCCCGGCAGGACGCCTAAAAGAACCTTCATAAACCATAAACGGGTGAAGATTATGGGTGTGCCCCTTGCGCCCTGTGGAAATCGTCCTAACTGTGTCTGCAGTCGGGACGACGCCCCGGCTCGTCACCGTATCGCGCCATTCGCCGTGTCAGGGGATCCCGAGGCCGCCTTCGGCCGGCTGAAGAACCTGTTGGCCGGTATGCCGCGCACCGCCATCGTCACTTCAACAGACGAGTATGTCCATGCGGTGTGCCGGACCCGACTCGGGTTCGCGGATGACCTTGAGTGCTGGCTGTGCCGCGCGGACGGTGTGATCCACGTGCGCTCCGCGGCACGGCTCGGTTACTATGACTTCGGTGTCAACCGGGCGCGCGTCGAGGCGCTACGACGGCAACTTCAAAGCGAATAGCCGAGGAGCTTGAGGGATGGCCGACTTGATACCTGCAAATGTCCAGCTTCCGCCTGGTCCCAAGGGGCTTGGGGTGACATGCCTGTCAAACCGTCTTCGCAATCCGCTGGGATTCTACGGGCAACTGTTATGAACAACGCAATTACAAGTTACAGGCTTGACAATTCAGACATAGGGTAGTCCCTTCTCTTTAGGAGGTGACGCCATGAACCTGATCAGTATTTTCAGCAAGTATCCGACGCAAGAATCCTGCCTTGAACACCTTGAAACCGTCCGTTGGGGGGATAATCCGACCTGCCCGCATTGCAGGAGCGACAAGGTGGCCCGCAAGAACGAACTGGACAAGGTGGGCCGTTGGAATTGCCACGCTTGCAAGTCCAGCTTCAACGTCCTGTCCGGCACGATCATGCAAAAGACCAAAGTCCCTTTGCAAAAGTGGTTCCTGGCAATCGGCTTGATGGCGAACGCCAAGAAACGCCTGTCGAGCTGCCAGCTTGCCCGTGATCTGGACGTGAGGCAACAAACCGTAGGGTACATGCAAACCCGCATTCGGGTTGCGATGGTGAACCGCGAGCGTCACCTGCTCCAAGGCATCATCGAAGCCGACGAAACCTATCTGGGCGGCAAGCCGCGTAAAGGCAATCGGCGCGAAGACGACAAGCCCGCCAAGAAAGGACGCGGCACGGCCAAGCGCCTGATCGTCGGCGCCGTCGAACGCGGCGGCCGCGTAACGGCCCGCACTGCCGCCAAGGTCCGCGGCAAGACCCTGCTCAAGTTCATCAAGGACAACGTGGAACCCGCCGGCTCGCTGTTGATGACGGACGAATGGAAGGGCTATGGCGGCGTCAAGAACTTCATGCAGCACGCCGTTATCAACCACAGCACGGCCTATGCCGAAGGCTCGGTTCACACCAACACGATTGAGGGCTTCTGGTCTTTGCTCAAGCGCGCCTGGTACGGCTCGCATCACCACTACGGCGTACCGTATACCCTGCTGTACGTCGCCGAAGCCTGCTGGAAGTACAACGAACGCAAGAATGTCGGTCCGTTCGGCGGCTTCATCCGGGGATGCTTCGCGTGAACCGGCTCTACTACGGCGACTGCCTCACGATCATGCGAGATCACGTGAACCTGGGCAGCGTGGACCTGATTTACCTGGACCCGCCCTTCAACTCGAATCAGGAATACAACGCGACGCACAAGTTCTCATAACGATTCCAAAGGCTTTGGGCAGGTGAGAGACCTCATCTTGTCCTCTTCCAAGACATCTGCTAGGACGTGGAATCCGGTGTATGTGCCTCATGATGAGAAATAGGTGTCCGACTTTTACAGACCTGAAGACGAGAAGGGCAGATACAGACTTCACGAAATCATACGCACGGCATCAATGGGAGAAAGGCCGAACCTTGTGTATGAATACAAGGGATATGTCCCAAGATGGGGGTGACGTATGAAGCCCGCCAAGTTGCGGGCGTTGGACAGAGAGGGGCGACTTGTATGGTCTGGCACGGGGCGCCCTGATCGCAAGACCTATCTCTCTGGCGGGCGACCTGCAACGAATTTGTGGAACGATATTGCCAACTCGTCTGGCCGCGCCCGTGAACGCATGGGCTACGCGACGCAAAAGCCCTTGGCGCTGCTTGAGCGCATCATCAAGGCGAGCAGCAATGAAGGCGACGTGGTATTCGACCCGTTCTGCGGTTGCGCCACCACGCTGGAGGCTGCCCACAGACTGGGGCGGCGCTGGGTCGGTATCGACATCGCCATTCACGCCGTCAAGCGCGTGGCGAAGGTGCGCCTGCAAGACCGCCTGCGATTGGTGGCGGGCAAGGACTTTGAAGTTGACGGCGTGCCGCGCACCCTGGAAGGCGCCCGCGACCTGTGGAAGCGTGATCCCTACCACTTCCAGAAATGGGCTGTCGAAACCGTGGACGGCTTCGTGACAACGCGGCGCCCGGCAGACGGCGGCATCGACGGACGCTTGTACTTCGCTATGCCGAACGTGGACGACCTGCAAAGCATGGCGATGGAGGTGAAGGGCGGCAAGAATGTCGGTATTGCCACGCGACGCGCCCTGCGAGGCGTGTTGGAGAACGGCGCGGCGCTGAGGGTCGGCCTGATTATCCTGGAGCCATTGGGCGTAACGAAGGAACGTAACTTCCATCGCTTCATGGCTGAGGCAGGGGATACCCAGTCCACGTTTGCGCGGCCATACCCCCGTATGCAGCTACGGACGGTTGAAGACATTCTGAATGGCAAGGGATTCGACGTGCCGGGCATGGTTGCGCGCGGCACAGGGCAGGGCGTGCTATTAAGCCTGTAACTTGTAATTCCGTTCAGGAAATCCCGAATGGCGCCGTCGATACCGCCTGAGCCGCTGTCGCAAACCGATTGGCAGCAAACACCACCGGTCGTACAAGCCCATCTCCTCACCCTGCATCAGCGTCTGGCCCAACTCCAACAGCAAATCGAACAACTCCAACAGCGCTCGCAACGCACCTCCAAGACCTCCGACAAACCACCCTCGTCGGATTCACCCTTCCACAGACCCACGGACCCTACGGACAAGCCCACGGGCAAACGGGGCGCACGAAAGGGACACCCGGGTTCAGGTCCCAAGTTGCTCCGTCCCACCGAGCGGCGGGCCATCTATCCCGAACCTTGTCCTTGCGGCCAAGGCGTATCCGGCCACGTGGCGCCGTATCACACCCATCAAGTCACGGAGTTGCCACCTGTCGAGATGGCCGTCACGCACTGGGTCTTGCACCAGGGTAGGTGTACGGGCTGCGGCAAGCTGCTCAGAGCCCGCCTCCCCAAGGCGCAGCAAAGCGGCTATGGCCCGCGCCTGACGGCCTTGATTGGCGAACTCAGCGCCATGCAGCGAATCTCCCGGCGTGGCGTGCAGGACTTCTGTCGTTCCGTCCTGGGGGTACCCATCAGCCTGGGTGCGATTCAGCGTCTCATCGACCGCACCTCCCTGGCCATCGCGCCACACGATGAGGCGATTGCCACCTTGGCCCGCCAGGCGCGGGTGGGCTATGTGGATGAGACGCCTGGGTACTGTCGCCATGCCTTGCAGTGGCTCTGGAGCATGGTCACGGATACCGTCACCCTGTACCGTATTCATGCCAAGCGGTGGTCAGTGGCAAGCTTGGTATGCCCGTTTGTGCCGTCTCGTGCGGCGTTATGAGTTGCGCCCTGACGATGCGGGTCGCCTGGTGAGGCACTTACGGCGCGAGCTGGGTTCGCTATGGGTGTTTCTCAATGAGTCGGGAGTTGAGCCGACCAACAACCGGGCGGAGCGCGCTTTACGCTTTGGTGTGTTGTGGCGTCAGGGTTCTTTGGGTACGGCGAGCGCCAAAGGCAACGCCTGGGTGCAGCGGAGTCTGTCGCTGCGTCAGACGTGTCGGCAACTGGAGCAATCGAGCTTCTCGGTGTTGGTCGACGCCCTTGAGGCGTTCATGCACGACCGTCCGCCTGATCTCTCCTGGCTACGATGACCCCACTCATTGCTCCACTCGCCGAACGCTTACGACAAGGGCAGGGCAACCCCCTGAACGCTTACTCCAAAACATGGCCGCCAGACCGACGAACATGAATCCAAGCAATCCAGAACACGCTCTTATCTGAGAAAGCACCTTCCAAAACATGGCCGCCAGACCGACGAACGTGAATCCAGGCAATCCATAACCGAAAAAGGCGCGTCCATGACGAGCCCCCAACGCCGGCGAGAAATCGCCTCGGTCGAAGTCGTCCATGAGCCGCAGGACGTTCTGGAACGTATAGCCGGTCAGTTCCTTGCAAACCTCGCCGCTAACGTCGAGGAAGAAATCCACCTCGCAAGGGCTGAACCTATCATGCTGCCCGCTTTGGAAAATGACCGACCAGCCTGGACGGCCGCCGAGCTCGTACCGATCATAGACGACGCCCCGCTCACCCGGGTTGCACACCCCGCTTGCTTTCTTTGCTACGACCAGGCTTCCAACCCGTAATTCAGGAAGCGAGCTGTCTCGCCGCAAGTGCCAAGGCTTGGAAAGCCGTTTGATTGGATCACCGCAATGCGCACAGTTCATGCCTGTCTACCTTTCTCATTGTGTGGTTGTCGCCATTAGCGGTCGCCGGACCTCTTTGGATCAGGTCCAGCTGCTCCGGGCTACCTATTCCCATAACGAATCCTTCAAAGCACTCAGGAGTTCTTTCGCCGGCGCCTTCTCAGCCAGCACCAGCCCGGCTCTTACTACGTCCGCTTCGCTCACTCGCCGGCCAGTGCCTGCACCCCCTGTCAGTCAAGTCCCGCAGCCGCACCAAGTCGCGGGGGAACAACCGAAAGGTCTTGTTCCGAGCAACCGTCACAGTCTCGGTCAGATCAGACACGTCGCCGGAAGTCTGACGTGATCTCGACAACTTGGACGCACCCGAGTCTGCCAGTTTCCTGGACGACATATCCCTGGGCCTCCCTCGTGAGTTTCTCAAAGTCTTTTGTCGCACGACTCTTCCGATCATAAGCGACAACCGGCAAGCGCCGTATAACGGTTTCCATCAGATGCCCCTCGACACTCGCCAATTCGTTCTCAATGTAAGCATTGGTGGCAATGATAATTATTGCGGGCGGGAAAGCTAAAGGAACCGCCACGACACGCTGGGGCCGGGAGCGACGCCTTCCGGCGGCCAATAACTCGTTGACCCAGGACGCCAGAAGTGCCAGATTTCAAGGAACATGCACAAGGAAACTTCCCATTACGGAACCTGTCACCGCTTCGATGCTCTATGATCTCACGTCCTGCCCGCACCGGGTGACCATGGACCTGTTCGGCGACACCGCGCAACGCGATGCGCCGAACCCCTTCATCCAACTCCTCTGGAAAAAGGGCTCGACCTTCGAGAAAGAAATCATGGAAGGACTGGGGGTTCCCTTTACCAATCTTTCGATGTATGCGGGGGACGACAAGGAGCGGCTGACGCTGGCGGCCATGCAGCGCGGCGATGCCCTGATCTACAGCGGGCGGATACAGGCCGCAGGGTTGCTCGGCGACCCGGACCTGCTACGCTGGGAGGGCGACGGTTATATCGCCGGCGACATCAAGGCCGGCGCGGGTGAGGAAGGACCGGAAGAACTTTCGAGAGCCAAGAAGCACTACGCCGTGCAGCTCGCCCTCTACACGGACATTCTGGAGAAAAAGGGCCTTTCCGCCGGCCGGCGCGCCTTCGTCTGGGACGTCAACCGAGAGGAAGTGACCTACGACTTCGAGGAACTGCAGGGCAAACGGAAGCCGAGGACGCTCTGGCAGGACTACCAGGACTCCCTCGCCGCCGTCAAGGCAATCATCGAAAAAGCCGACAAGACCCTGGCTGCATACAGCAGTGTCTGCAAGCTATGTCACTGGTATACGGTTTGCACCTCACGTCTGGCCGATACGAACGATCTGACCCTGATTCCCGAGTTGGGGCGGGCCAAGCGCGACGCCTTGAGGCCACGGCTCCCGACGATCCGGGCCCTGGCCGAGTCCAGCCCCGGCGACTTCCTCGCCGGCAAGAAAACGCTGTTTCCCGGCATTGGCCCCGCCACCTTGGAGAAGCTTCACGCCCGTGCGCAACTCCTCGCGGCAGGGGACGAGGCAAGGCCCTATCTGCGGGAGTCCATTGCGCTGCCATCGGCAGACCTGGAACTGTTTTTCGACATCGAAGTCGATCCGATGCGGGACATCTGTTACCTGCACGGCTTCGTCGAGCGGCGCCGCCGCAACAACGACACGGAGCGGTTCGTTGCCTTCTTTGCCAAGGAACCCAAGGCGGAAGCGGAAAGGCAGGCCTTTGAGGAGTCGTGGCGCTACCTGCGGGAGAGCCAGCCCTGCGTCGTGTATTACTACTCGAAATACGAGCGAACCATCTACCGGAAGCTGCGCGAGAAATACCCCGACGTATGCACGGAAGACGAGCTGGAGGCGCTGTTCGATCCGGCGCGGGTCGTGGACCTGTACTACGACGTGGTGCTCAAGGCCACCGAATGGCCGACGCGGGATTTCTCCATCAAGACGTTGGCGGGTTACCTGGGCTTCGCGTGGCGCGATCCGCACCCGTCCGGGGCGGCGTCCATCGAATGGTTTCACCGCTGGGTGGAAACAGGCGATGAGACGATCCGCCAACGTATTCTCGCCTATAACGAAGACGACTGCCGAGCGACGCGCGTCCTGCGCGATGCGCTTGATGGTCTTACCTTGCAGCCCGGGGCAACCGGATGACGCTGCCCGGCGGGGTCATGGCGGCCGGTCTCGCCACCGCAACAATGGGTAGCTAAGAAATGCCCACGGACGTGCGTAAGGTGTCAAATTGTGCCGCTTCCCAAGCCTGATAGTCTCCCGGTACCCGCCAAAATTCCTGCCATGCAGCATTGAGAATACCGGCAATCCGTGTCTGCGAATCTGGTTTTGCCGTCACCATGCCCATCCCTTCAACGCTCTGCTTCGTCGCCCCGACAATCTCAGAAAGCAGGGTGTCTGGGTAAGCCTGCCGATACTCAGCTGTTGGACGATAGCCCATAACCTTATTGAACTCCTGCCAAGCCGTTTCAATCCGATTTCTTTCCGCCTCGAATCCAGCCATCGCCAACATCATCAATACCGCACGCATCCTGGCGTCATCCGCCGGATGCGTTGATGTCGAAGTCAGTGGCGTTTCATAGGGGTCGCCGCCACGTTTGACGCACAGGTGATAGTGAGACCAGGCAAAGGCTGGCCCTGTTGTCAGCACGCCGAACAAGTCGCAGAAAAGTTCCTGCATCCAGAATTTGATCCAACAGGTGCGCCATAATTGGAGCTGGTAGAGCTTGCTCTCCGAGTTTGGCAAACGATCAGCGGCTGCGCCGGCGTCGCGGAAATGCCTTGCCGCCTCAAACAAACATCGCTTGTAAGTAGCATGATACCCTTCGAGCATCGGCAAATCGGCGCTCTGCTTCTGATGAAAGGGATGGCAAAGCTCGTGATAAATATCGGGCAGATGAAGGAGAAACCGACTCTCCATTAAAGGCAAGCATAGAAGATTGAAGTCTTGGTATATGTGGAAGTAATCCTGGGATATACGGCTGACGACCGGAGGAATTAGAGGGTATTTGATTTCGCGGCAAATATCCGTGATCAGGCGGTTGAGGAAATCATCGTCCTGACTCACCCTGCTGAGGGCGAATACGCCGACGCTTTCAACAACTTCGAGTTGTTCCGCGAGGCGTTTGAACTCCCTCACGCGTCGAGGAGTTTGTAGTACTGTATCGACGATAGTTTCCTCAGCGAGGCGTTGAAGAGCCACCTGTGTGGCGTCAAGACGTGTCAAACATATTTGACGCAGGCCATCATATTCCCGCCGATACGGTCCCTGCACGATTTGACGCAGTTGTCGCGCCCGTTCCAACAGCTGACCGATTGATCCCATGAGATAGGATTCAATCATCAATGCCTCCAGAGGCGGCGAGCTAGCTCCGCGCGTTCCTGTTCGAGTCTCTGGGCAAGAGCTTCCAACTGTTTCTGAGCGCTGGCATCGACTTGGCCATTGAGGAGGCACTTACCAAGCTGTTGCAGACCCGCCAAGGGCTCGCCGGTGTTTGACCGGAGCAAGCCGTCCAAGACCAGCGCCTCAAGGGACAGTGATTCGAGACCTTGATCACCGGCATCCATGAGAAGCTGACCGAGTTTTTTCTGATCTGGGCCAAGTGGACCGGTCAACCCCTGTGTCAACTGTTTGATGACCCTGTCTATCATTTCCCCATAAGCCTCGACATCGGTGTAAACACCGGTCAGTAAACTCAAATCACTCATGTTGCCACCTCCTGAAGATGAGCGTTTTCAAATTCAATGGCGTCCTGATCGTATTCCGCGGCTTCGTCGAATAGGCTGCGATCGCAAAGCTTGATCGAAATTGGCAGCCGCATCGCGCCTTCTGGCCGGGTCCACGTCAGGCAACTAAGCGCAAAAACATCGGACAGGCAGTGTTCGATGGACATCTCTCCAGCCGCCCGCCGGATGTGTAGCGGATTGGCTGTCCCCGGAATTCGGAAGGGGTATCCAGTGGTGCAGACATAGCCTTCGTCTGGAGCGGTTTGCACCCAATTGCCGACCATCGGATTTTCCACATGAAGCCCGGTCCCGCCTCCTGACGGCTTTACATCGAACAACCGCAGCGGTGCTGGCGCAGTTTTGGCGATCTCGACGACAGTGAGTCGCCAGCCCGAGTCGAGGCAATCCTCTACGACAAGCTGGCTGCACGCTTCCTTTAACCCTTCAATTTCAGACAGCCAAGCACGCCCGTCACGATGGATGACGATCTGTTTCGGACGCTGGCTGAAATAGGATTTCTCTCTACGGATGAGGTCGCTTACGAACTGCGCAACTTGGTTCTTGAGCAGTTGCTCCTTTTGCCGCGACGGACTCGTGGAGAATCTGACGATCTTTCCGCCGTCGGCAATCAGGGTGAAGGCGGCGGTGTTATTCTTCACGTCAATCCCTATCACCACGTCCGCATGCAAGGATGTGTCGAGGACAAACGGCCATTTCCCATTGGCAAGCAGTATCTTGTTGAGCGCGACATTGCGCAGGTAGCTGGAGAAACGTGCACGCTCACCTTCCTTTACCACGTAACGCGTTGCGTCACCCCGTATCGTGCTACCGTATGCCTTCTTTGTCATGTCCGTGTGAATTACGGCCGCACTGAGGTCGAACTGACGAGGGAATTCCTTCGTCGTCCACGCCACCAATTGGTCCGCCGACCGCGGGCGGCGCTCATATCGGTGTACCATCACGAGCGCATAACCCGGTTTAACATGTGAGCTTCCCAGAGCCTCTCTAATCGCATGGGACTGACCAACAAAATCATGTCTGGTATTGAGATCGTCATAGACAATGACTTCAGGATCATAACCGCCGCCACCGGGATAGAGGCCATCTACCTGTGCCTTTAGAGCCTTGAGGCTGTTTCATAACTACCTGATGATAGTCACAAGCAAATGAGTTAGAAGCCATTGAGAAGCTTATTCAGCGTTATCAGCATGCACGCGATATGAAAGAAACCGCGGTAGACCTCAATATATCGATCCCAGCGCACCACCAAGCGACGAAAATTGCCCACCCAGGAAATCGTTCGCTCAACTTTCCAACGACGTTGGTAACGGCGCAGCTTGCGACCATCCTGCAAGGAGGCTCGTTTACGGTTTCTGCGATGCGGGCAAATCAAATCAATGCCCCGAGACCGCAGACGCTGGCGAAGGGCGTCTGCGTCCGCCGCCTTGTCATCAATGAGGCGCGCGGGCTTTTGGCGAGGCCGACCGCGGCCACGACGCGGCACCGACACCTGTGTCAAGGCCCGCTCGATCAAGGTCACTTCCGCTGCGGACGCCGATTCCAGGAGGTTTCCCAGAGGAACACCTTGGCCGTCTGCCACCACCATCCACTTCGTACCTTTGCCCTTCTTGGTAGGGCCGACGCAAGGCCCCCTTTTTTGGCCGGGGCAAAGCTGCCGTCGGCAAAGGTTTCGGCCCAATCAAGCTGTCCTTGGCGGTCAAGTTGCGCCAGAAAGGCGCGCCATGCCTTAAGCCACACCTCTTGTTCCTCCCAGAGGCACAGACGACGCCAACAGGTGCTGGGAGAAGGATAGGACGCTGGCAGGTCTTTCCAGCGGGCGCCGCTGCGAAGGACCCACAAGATGCCCTCGAAGCAAGGGCGATTGGGGATTGGTTTGGGTCCACCCCAAGGCGAGGCTTGGGGTTTGGGCAGGAAGGGAGCGATTTTTTCCCACTGCTCATCGCTTAGTTCACTCTTATGGCGGTTCATATCAGGCCTCCTTTGAGCCATTGATTGCATACCAAAAGGAGGCCTCATGGTAAATTAAGTTATGAAACTGCTTCTTGAGAAACTGTGAGCCATAGCTATTTTCAACACTCCTGGGCCACACGAGATATTGCCGATCAAGGAGACTCTGCTCAAAGAAACCTGCTTTTTCGTCCTTCAAGCATGTCAGCCTGCTCCGTCCATAATCTTTGATCGTTGCGCACGCATTGGGCTCATTTCCCTTAAGTGACAGCGTTATGTTGTTGCCGAAACGCAAGTTGGGTGGCGAGAACGGTTTCGTTCTTGTACGCCCCGCTTGGTCCGAAACCGAGAGAGCGACGTTTCTGACCGGCACCTGTCTCAGGAACATTTTAACGAGTCGATTAATCTGGGGATGCCTGTCACAAGGCTCAATGACAGTCTCACGCTGGTATCTTGCACCCTCTCGGCCGTGCGTGTCTTCGATCAGATAGCAGAGTGCGGTGGGTGCTGAACGCTGTTCCGGTCCATTCGTCCGATAGTAAATCGCAGCACCGTCCGGCGATAGGTTCGCGATTGAAGCCGGCACGGGTTTCCGGGATTTTCTGTGCAGGTAATCGATCAAACTGACCGGTGCTCCGTCAAGCGGTATCGAAGGTGTGCCGATGCTCAAGTCGGAGAGTCCGGTAAGAGCAACTTCGAACCAGTTGTGACCCATTTTGTAGACGCATGATCGGCCTTTGAGCGCGTTGATCTGTTCTCGCCTCGGCGTCGGTAGCGGCGATCTTGAAACAAGTTTACGCCGCAGATCTATGACAAGGCCGAACCCACCCTCCGGGTGTAGAGCGGCACGCACAGCGAAGCCCTCATAGAGGTCAATCCCGCCAAGTTGTTTCTCCGGTCTCTTAAAAAAGAACGGCTGTCCTGCTCCTGGCTGCCAGAGGCGTGAGTCTTTCCAGAGCTCGCCCTGAAAGATGAATTGGAGGAAGCGTAGCCTAACGGGATTGAATTCTGGATGGGCATCTGTGAAATCGAGTTCAATTGTATTCCCGGTATCCCTCAATGCAGCAACAGCTCTGACAAGCATAACGTGATCCGGCAGAACTTCGGACTCGGTGGGAACGACCAAAAAGGTCTCGCCCCCCACGTCATGGGTCGTCACCGGCGCTTTCATGCCAAAGCTCAGCTGCCGGACGAGCCGTTGGAGATTGCTGTAATAATCTTGGCCGCCTCGGCACAGGCCGGCGATTTGATACAGTCGGTACGTCGTACTTAACGCATCTAGGCCGTCAATACGAAAGCAATTTGTCTCGACCGACATGTGATTTCTCCCAACAAATGGCGCGGAATGCGCAGCGCTGACAGGTTTCCGCATGAATGGTTGTCTGAAAATCTTCGATATTCAAATCAACGTATTTCCCGCCTTCGGTCAGACAGGCCATCTCGTAGGCGGAATTGATCATGTATTCTTCCGCTTCTACGATTTGTTCTTTCTCGAGCGAGTGCTTCCGCACGACGCTGGTTAGGAGCTGGACTTCATAGAGCGCCAATTCCTGAGGCTGCGTTTCAAAGCCACTTGGAAAATCCCTATGCGGATTGCAGCGACTGAGCGCAATTGCATAAATCGCCAATTGCAGCCAGGCGTCATGTGTACCGAAGGCATGAACTTTCCAGTCAATGATCGCTGATGGAGCATCGCCACGAAACGCAATCACATCTGGATAGGCGAGCATTGTCACGTCGTTCATTAGTGTGAACTGAAGCGCACGTTGCGGAACGATGTAATCGGACGACTTCAGGATATATTTGACATCATCCATCGAGAACAGGTTGACCAGAGCGGTTTCGACCTCACACCATGCGCGCTGGATTTCGTGCTTTGGAAGTTCGCCCTGATATTCCATGGCGTGAAAGACTGTGAAATCGTCTCCCTCTTTAGATACTTGCAACCCCAGGTCGTCGATAGGATGTCCACGACCGTAGGCAAGTTGTCGGTCGAATAAGCCACGGGCGCAGTTCTTCGCGTCTTGCAGAGTGAAGCGGACGCCTCGGTTGAGGCTCGGAATGAGCGTTTTGGATATTACGTCATCGACAATCTTGCCGCGCCAAGCGCTTATACTTTGGAGCTTGCTAAGCAAATAGACCTGTTTTCGGAATAGGTCATTGGCTATTGCACTCGCCACGACATTCTTGAAATACCACTGCCGCTGGCACTGGCGAAACGAGCGGCTCGCTGAATAGGACCACCGCATTACCATTACCGCCTCCGCTTCCGAGATCGGATGAACTGTAAATACTCGACGAGCGCCTCCTCTTCTTCCACCGTGACCGCACCAACGCGGGCGGCAAAGTTGCCGAGAGCGAAGCGCGATTCAACTGATTGAGCTTTCGGCACCGGATAACCAGCTAACTCCATCAAGAGTTCGTAAGGCACCTGATAGAGTTCGGCGAGCTTGTAGAGGTTCTGCGGCGCTGGCGTCTTTATCTTGCCGTGCTCCAACTGGCTCAGATAGGCGTTGGAGATTCCAGTCACTTCCTCTACGGCCCGGAGTGTCATCTCCAGTTGGTTTCGCGCTGAGGCTAGAAAGGCACCCAGCTTTTCTGTGGCCTGTTTCATGTTGCTAAACATACTTACCATGCTAATTATGTCAAGCAGATACATCAATGTAACTGAGGTGCGATGGGCCGAGCTTGCGAGAGAATAACTGGGATTGTTTGCGGTAGGGGAGGTCGCCCCGGTCGCGGCCGGTGTCAACATGCCCGCCAAGTTTTGTTCGCAGGGGGTCAACGTACCATGTTCTCACCGTGTCGAAGTGCCGGAAAATGGCCCCTGATCTGAGTAATCATTTACATGGTACGATAGATAAAATGGCGTCCCACGGGTCGATGACCGAAAAGTCATCAGCGGCATCATCCACGTCATCCGATATGGGCTGAGGTGGCGCGACGCGCCCGCCGGCTACGGTCCGCACAAGACCCTCTGCAACCGCTTCGCGCGCTGGAGCAAGGCCGGGGTGTTCGACCGTATCTTTTCAAGCCCTGGCTGCCGAAAGCACCGCTACCGGGACAATCCTGATCGACAGCACGCACCTCAAGGCGCATCGCACCGCAGCCAGCTTGCTGAAAAAGGGATTCTTTCGCGCTGCATCGGACGCGCCAAGGGTGGGCTCAACTCGAAACTCATCGCCGTCTGCGATGGCAAACCCATTACCCTGCTATGGGCGGCGGGGCAGGTCAGCGACTACCGGGGGCTGATACGGCGTTGCCCGTTCTACCGGACGCCGATGTCCTGATAGCCGACAAGGGCTATGACAGCAACCGGTTGCGCAAGGCTCTCAGCGAGCTTGGGTATCACACCCTGCATTCCGGGCCGTGCCAACCACAAGGAGCCGATTGCGTACGACACCGAGCTGGACAAGAGCCGTAACCTCATTGAGCGTCTGTTCGGCAGGCTCAAGGATTGGCACCGCATCGCCACGCGATATGATCGCTGTGCGCACCCCTTCTCCAGCGCCATCTGTATTGCCGTCACGGTTATCTTCTGGTTATGAGCCCTGGACTTGGCACCCTCTTGGCTCCCTTTGCCAAGATTGCGGACTACGTGCGTGGCGAATCAAGGTGATTGTAGGTGTAAGCGGTCTGAGAACAACGGAAGCGGTGTTTGAGGAACCGTGTTGTTCCGCCGCCGAGGGCTAAAGGGTGAGCCCACCACTGGCCAGATCAGAATCGAAAGGGTAACCGCCATGAGGTTTTCCGAAGCTTTCAACAAACAGCAAAGTAAGTCCTGAAACACATTCAACTCGTTTGCGCCTGCTGCAGCCAGAATCGCCGCAGAAACCGACCGCTGCCGCCTTCAAGCCTGTCCCGACCGTGCAGCCATCGGCCGTTGTCAACGACCAGCATGCCGCCCGGCTGCAACCGAATACGCCGGTGACCGAACCCCATGGCAAGCAAGCTGACAAACATCCTCAGGGCGTGGCGGCCTTCAGTCGTCGCCCGTACCACCGGATACCACAGCGCATAGTAGAGCCGTTCGCCATCCCATACCCGCGCGGTATCAAGAACCTGCCGCGGCAACTGTGGCGGCACACGCAATTCGACATCCTGAAGTGCTTTCGCCCCTTCACCCATGAGCGCCAGAACCGCTTGACCGTCGGCCAGCGCAAGGGCGCCGTCGCGCTCGGCCTGAACCTCGCACCACCAGCCCACCCAAAAAGCCTCCGGGTGATCCGTATGCAGCGGCACTGCCTCGTGCCCACTCAGGTACGTGACGGCGCCCTTGCGCTGCCGCACCTCGGTTTCCTGGACAATATATCCGACTCCTGACAGAACTCCCCGCACCGACTCCCATCCGACTTGGCAGACCGCCAAGCCCTCTTGCTCCAGCCCTGCCCGAATGTCGGCAGAAGCCTCCATCATGCCTCCGCCGTTCCTGCCGGAACTTCCGCGGCAATCTCCGAACAGGCATGCCAGCAGCGGTCCTGGCAATCATGCCAACACTTCATGCCGCTCTGCTCGGCGGCCACGTAGGGCTCCCCGAAAACCTCCTGCCAACGCTCGGCAGTCTTGGCAAAGACCTGACCGAGAATCACCGCCTCCTCGGGCGTCTTGCCAAAGCCGCCGTCATGGTCCAGGACTCGTCCGAGGTACTTCATGCAGTCGCGGTAATAGGCAACGGGCGCCTGCATGTGCAGGTGCCAGATCATGTCGATGTCGCGCGTCGGGGCAATGCCCGGCCCCAAGCTGGCGAGATAGAAAAACCTGCGGTAACGTTCTACCGCCTCGTCCAGTTGTTCGGGAACCCACTCGGACGCCTCAGTCTCCGAACGTCTTGCTGCCTCGTGCAGGTCCACGGAAAAAACCGGGAGCTCGACCACCTTCAACTCCTTCTTCTAATTCATGCCACATAAAGCCCTTGCTCGCATCGCTTCTGGAAACGGGTGAGGCTTCAACCTGAACGGCGACACGAGACTCCAGTTTCCGACTCGAAGACCCGATGTCCCACTATCTCAATCTCCGTCAAGCGCAGCCCGCAAATCACGCATTCTGGTACAGCCCCGCCCCTTCCTTCCTTTGATACACCCGTGCATGATCGCGAGGAAACATCGTCCTGCAAATCCTCGGCAACGGCTCCGTCACGTATTCCTCGAACTCATGGCTCAGTTGTTCACGGAACTCCCGCGTGCCCGCCAGTCCGCACGGACCGGAACCGATGTAGACAAGCGTCTGTTTCAATACCAATTGCATTCAATACTTTCGTTCCCAAGTCCCTGCCCCGGCTGTCTCTCGCATGACGGCGATGAAAGCAACGCGATATCTCCGTCATGTAGACCTCCGGTCTCCCTGCATCAGACATCGAACGCCGTGGCAATGACGCCTTCGCCTTTCGGTTCCGGGTCCAGCCCAATCACCTGCTGTGCCCCGAATGCTCGTTTCAGGACCCATGTCCACAGTCCCGACCCCGCGCCTACGTCGATGATCCGCGATGTTGGTTCGTCCCGGCACTTTGCGATCAGACACGATGCTTCGGCGGCAGGGGAACGACCAGCCTAGGTTGCATACGATCCAATTCTCCACGTCACTGGAGGCCGTCGTTGCTGTTTTCCTCGACTCGAGCGTCCTGTAGGTAGATGGTAGCATGCGGCACCGCGAAGACCTCCGCCAGGTCCGACACCGAATACCTACCTGCATCGCACATCCTTCGAAGTTCACGGGCCTGCCTTGGCGGACAGCTAACGTCGCCGGCTTGGCGCTTTGCTTTGCGGAGGCGACAAGGACAGCCAGCAACGCGATATCGAACGCGCCAGGCGCGTGGCGACGGACTGGAGGTAGACATGCCTGAGACATTCACGAAGTGGGACGCCGCCGAGCATCTGAGCACGAAGGAAGACGTTCGTCTGTACCTCGAAGCGTGCGCGGAGGAAGACCTGGGCGACGGTAGCCTGATCCGCGCCGCCCTGAACGACATCGCCCGGGCGCGGAAGCATGAGTCTCTTGGCCCGTGACGTCGGAATGAGCCGAGAACGGTAATCCCAGCTTCACCACGGTGATGCGGATCACGCGGGCGTTGGGCATGCAGTTACGTATGACGGTGTAGCGGTCTTGGTTTACCAGGCTCAGGACTCATAACCAGAGTAAGCGTTCAGGGGGTTGCCCTGCCCTTGTCGTAAGCGTTCGGCGGGTGGAGCAATGAGTGGGGTCATCGTAGCCAGGCGAGATCAGGCGGACGGTCGTGCATGAACGCCTCAAGGGCGTCGACCAACACCGAGAAGCTCGATTGCTCCAGTTGCCGACACGTCTGACGCAGCGACAGACTCCGCTGCACCCAGGCGTTGCCTTTGGCGCTCGCCGTACCCAAAGAACCCTGACGCCACAACACACCAAAGCGTAAGGCGCGCTCCGCCCGGTTGTTGGTCGGCTCAACTCCCGACTCATTGAGAAACACCCATAGCGAACCCATCTCGCGCCGTAAGTGCCTCACCAGGCGACCCGCATCGTCAGGGCGCAACTCATAACGCCGCACGAAACGGCACAAACGGGCATACCAAGCTTGCCACTGACCACCGCTTGGCGGCGCATGAGCCATCTGACACAATCGCTGAAGTTCCTTCAAGGCCACCTTGCCGCAATCAGCAAGGGCGGCTTGACGGCGCTGCGACAACTCCCGAGCACGACGCACGAGGTGCGCCAGACAGGTCTGACGACGGTTGCCCCAGCCTTGATACACCCCGTAGCCGTCGCTGACCAGGATGCCACGCCAATCCTTTATCAAAGACCCGAAGGCTTCCTGCGAGCGCTTGGCATGAATACGGTACAGGGTGACGGTATCCGTGACCATGCTCCAGAGCCACTGCAAGGCATGGCGACAGTACCAAGGCGTCTCATCCACATAGCCCACCCGCGCCTGGCGGGCCAAGGTGGCAATCGCCTCATCGTGTGGCGCGATGGCCAGGGAGGTGCGGTCGATGAGACGCTGAATCGCACCCAGGCTGATGGGTACCCCCAGGACGGAACGACAGAAGTCCTGCACGCCACGCCGGGAGATTCGCTGCATGGCGCTGAGTTCGCCAATCAAGGCCGTCAGGCGCGGGCCATAGCCGCTTTGCTGCGCCTTGGGGAGGCGGGCTCTGAGCAGCTTGCCGCAGCCCGTACACCTACCCTGGTGCAAGACCCAGTGCGTGACGGCCATCTCGACAGGTGGCAACTCCGTGACTTGATGGGTGTGATACGGCGCCACGTGGCCGGATACGCCTTGGCCGCAAGGACAAGGTTCGGGATAGATGGCCCGCCGCTCGGTGGGACGGAGCAACTTGGGACCTGAACCCGGGTGTCCCTTTCGTGCGCCCCGTTTGCCCGTGGGCTTGTCCGTAGGGTCCGTGGGTCTGTGGAAGGGTGAATCCGACGAGGGTGGTTTGTCGGAGGTCTTGGAGGTGCGTTGCGAGCGCTGTTGGAGTTGCTCGATTTGCTGTTGGAGTTGGGCCAGACGCTGATGCAGGGTGAGGAGATGGGCTTGTACGACCGGTGGTGTTTGCTGCCAATCGGTTTGCGACAGCGGCTCAGGCGGTATCGACGGCGCCATTCGGGATTTCCTGAAAACAGGGCCAATAGGAGAATGCGGAACGAGTAACCCTAGCCGATGATAAGGCGGTCATGCAACAGACAAGGGCAGGGCAACCCCCTGAACGCTTACAAGTGAACAGGGGCCGAATTGCGGTTTATCCTGTTGATTCCCAAGGAATCGAACGCAAATGGCGCTATGCCCGTGGCTCTGTCGAGAGCATCAGGCATCTGCTCAACCCGCGCCCTGCCGGAGATGGCGAAACCCAGATTCACAAAGCGAGTGACAAGAGTGCGTTCAAGGCCGTATGGGATGATCCACGTTACATAGCTGGGGACTATGGGATCAAGTGGCTGACAGACCTCGGTCTCAAGGTACGAGAAGACCTGTATCCAAAGTCTATCCACACAGTAATGGATTCTATCTATCTATCGTCGGACGATGACTCGCTGACGATGGATTACTTCGCCGGCTCCGGCACCACCGGCCACGCCGTCATCAACCTGAACCGCGAGGACGGCGGTCAGCGCAAGTTCATCCTCGTCGAGATGGGCGAGTACTTCGACACGGTGCTGTTGCCCCGCATCAAGAAAGTAACCTTCTCGCCCTCGCCCGCATGGAAGGACGGCAAGCCCCGTCGTGCCGCCACCCCGGAAGAAGCGGGGCGGTCGCCGCGCCTCGTCAAGTACGTCCGCCTGGAATCCTACGAGGACGCGATGGACGGCATCGAGTTTGACGACGCCACCGGCCCGTTGCGGCTGGAAGAGCGGTTTGACGACTACCTGCTGGGGCTGAACGTCCGCGCGCGCCGGACGGTTGACGACGGCGGGCGGCGCTATGTGGTGTACCGCGGCGAGACCTGGGAACGGCCCGGCCGCGAAGTCGTCGTCATCTGGCGGGCGACCGACGGCTGGTCGGCGCAGGACTTCGCGCGGGACCGGCAGTTTGTCACCGAACGCCAACTGACCGCAGGCGTTGATACGGTCTACGTCAACGGCGATTCCTGCATCATTGGCGCCAGGCCCATAGAACCGCTATTCAAAGCGCGCCTGTTCGCCGGCGTGAACGCCTGACAGCCGGAACAGCGGAGACACCACCGATGCCGCGTCCGCGCCGCTCCAATTGATCCCGCCCATCCGCCGCCTGTGGGCGGGTTGCCTGGCCATTCAGTGCAAGTGGATACGATCATCTTGTAAAGACCGCTGTCATAGACAATCGGCTCCTTGCGGTTGGCGCCGTCTGGAATGCAGGACTTGACGCGACGTTCGGCAAGGGCCTTGCGCAACCCGTCGAGGTCATAGCCCCTGTCGACAATCAGGACAAAGACCTCCGGTAGAGCCGGCAACACCGTGTCAGCCCCCGGTAGTCGCTGACTTGGTCCGCCGTCAACCGCAGCACGACGGGCTTGCCATCGCCGTCGCAGACCGCGTGGAGTTTCGAGTTCACCCACCCCGGGTGCGCCCGACGTGGCGCGCCAAAGCCCCCCCCTTGAGCAGGCTGGGCGGCAGTGCGGTGCGCCCCCCCCCGATGCGTGCTGTCGATCAGGATTGTCCCGGGTGGCGGCGCCTTCGGCGGCCAAGGCTTGAAAGATACGGTACGGTCTTGGGATTGACGCCGTAGGTGCGGCTCAGTTCCTTGAGCGAAGCTTTCGATCGCTGTATCGCTTTTCTGACAGCGTGCGTAGTCGTGGCGCAGCCGTGAAGTACCTGTCCCATAGCGCCTCCTTCCATCGCGGCGAAAGGATCATACGATCAAAATATGGGACTGAACACCTAATGCGCAACTATGGAAAACAACGTGCTTCAGCCCTTAAAATCCGGACATTCGACCCCGGATCGACAAACACGTCATAGGAACAATTCCAATGAAATTCGGCATCATTGAATTGCCCCGAAGCGTGACTGGCGCGGTGGCAAACGCGCGGCTGGCGGAGGCGGCAGGGTTTGATCTGGTGGGGGTGGCGGATTCGCAGTCGGTGTTTCGGGAAGTGTACGTGACCGCCGCGATGATTCTGAGCCAGACGTCGCGGGTGCGGGTAGGCCCGACGGTGACCAACCCAATTACCCGGCATCCGGCGGTGGCGGCTAGTGCGATTGCGACCCTGAACGAAATCGGCGATGGGCGTTGCCTGTACGGTATGGGGTCAGGGGACAGCGCCATCCTGAACTTGGGAGAGAAGCCGTTCAATCTGGCAGGGATGCGGGCCGCCATCAAGACCATGCAGTCCCTGCTGCGCGGCGGTCACACGGAGTGGCAGGGCCGGGACATTCACACCCAGTGGGTGCCGCGCCCGGTGCCGGTGTACATCTCGGCGGAGGGTCCAAAAACGCTGGAACTAGCGGGCGAAATGGCGGATGGCGTGATTTGCGGGCTGGGTCTGGAGCCGGAGAACGTGACGCTGTGCCTGGAGCATCTGCGGCGCGGCGCCGAGCGGGCCGGTCGCAGCCTTCAAGACCTCGACATCTGGGTTATGGCGCGCGTCAACGTCGGCCAGGACCGCGATGCCCTGATCCGCGAGATCCGCATGGAACTGGCCTCGACGGCCCATCACGCGTTTCGCTTCACGCTGGCGGGAAAGCAGGTGCCGCCGGCGTTTCACGACGCCATCCGGCGCGTGCAACAAGGCTACCAGCCGCACCAGCACGAGGCGCACGGGGAATCGCCGAACGCCCAACTGATCGCCGACCCGGAATTTCTGGAATACATGGTGCAGCGCTTTGCCATTCTGGGAACCCCGCAGGAATGCGCCGCACAGATTCGGCGGGTCGGCGAGGCGGGGATTCCAAACATCCTGTTCACCGGCTTTGTGGAAGCACGCCAAGCCCTCATTCGTACCCTCGGTGACTCGGTGTTTCCGTTGGTGTAAGCCCGCCCGCCAGTGCCTCGGCGCTACGGCCCGCTGCGCTCTTCGGTGAACAGGGCCACCATCCCGCAGCGGGCCACCGTGGCCTGTATGTCGTCGTCAGACGGCCGGCACTGAAAGCGGCCGGCTGCCTCCAACACCTGCGGCAAGAGATGAACGTCGCCCGTGGTGTTGAGAAACACGTTGGGGCAGCCGAGCACCCAATGCACCGCGGCGGCGATGTCCGCCTGTTTTTCCAACGGCTCGTACCAGGTGCTGCGCGTCGGCGTCCCTTCCCAAGGCCCAACGGCCAGGGACTTGATCGTCTGCACCGCAACGCCCCTGTCGGCGCACACCTTCAATAGCGCCGCCACGTCAGCGGCGTACTGCGGGGTCTGCATCATGGTGACGTTGTACGGCAACAGCACCGAATCGAAGGCAAAGCGTTCCAGGCTGCGCAGATGCATGGACGGGACCGGCAGACCGTGGCCGGTGACGCCGATAAAGCGGATCAGGCCCTGCTCCCTCGCCTCGACGGCGGCGGCAAGCGCGCCGTCCGGCCCCATGGCGATTTCCCATTCCTGCGCATCGACAAGATTGTGAAACTGCCACAGGTCCACGGCATCCACCCGCAGCCGGTCCAGGGAGCGCCGCAGGTCGTCCCAAGCCCCTTGGTAGCTGCGTTCCCTCGTCTTGGTGGCCAGAAAGAAATCCTGCCGGTGCCGCGCCATCCACTTGCCGATGCGCAGTTCGGAATCGCCGTAGCGCGCAGCGGTGTCGATGTGGTTGACGCCGTGCTCCAGCAGCACCTCCAGCGTGCGGTCGGCCGTATCCTGGGTGACGCGGCTGAAGGCGGCAGCGCCGAAGATCACACGACTGCTAGGGTGTCCGGTATGGCCGAATAGTTGGCGGCTGATCATGCGGTGTGTCCTCACCTAAGGCGAATTCAGGTTGATGCCAGAAATCTGTCGAACGCCGGGTCGAGTTGCAAGCTTGGCCAAACCGCGAGACAATCCGTTGGTTCTCCCACAGCGTGACTACCCAGAGACCAAAACGTTGGATCAGGCTGTCATCGAGCGGACGCCGTAGAGTGGGATGCGGGCGTCTCTGGTGACAAAGGCGAGCCCTTCGGTTTGCGCGTGGGCGATCAGAAACCGGTCGACGGGTCCCGATGATACGATGGAAGATTTCCCGCCTGTTCCGCGTGATGAAAGGTTGGCGGCAGAAGGGAATTATAATTATATCGGATAGTCACATTAGAGAAAACGGCCCCTGTGCTGAGGAGCCATTGGGCTTCTATTCTTCCTTCTGCATGATGACCGGGCGCACCCATGTCTGCCGGAGTTCTTCCAGTGTCGCGTCGATATGCAGGTCGGCTTTGAGCTCTGCCTTGCTTGGCTGGTAGGTGTTTTAACCCTGATCGTGGTGGCTGCACTCTCGGTTGCCGTTGACGGCCTGCCTTGCTCATTTTGCATACGTGACCCTCCCTTGAATGACCCCTTCCAATAAACAATATAGGCTCAGGACCTATAAAAGGCTTATCATTGAGCATGCAGGATTCAACACCCTGACTCCATCAGGAGGTTCCTCATGCCCGAACCCTACTTCTGTGCTATCCGACGCGCAATTTGCCCGCCTTCAACCCCTGCTGCCGGGCAAGGTGCGTAGCGTCCCGCAGGCCGATGACCGAAAGGTCATCAGCGGCAGCATCCACGTCATCCGCTATGGGCTGAGGTGGCGCGACGCGCCCGCCTGTTGTTACGGACCCCACAAGACACTCTATAACCGCTTCGTGCGCTGGAGCAGGGCCGGGGTCTTCGACCGCATCTTCCAGGCCCTGGCCTCAGAAAGCACCGCCACCGGGACAATCCTGATCGACAGCACGCATCGGGGGGCGCACCGCACTGCCGCCAGCCTGCTCAAGGGGGGGCTTTGGCGCGCCATGTCGGGCGCACCCGGGGTGGGCTGAACTCGAAATTCCCCGCCGTCTGCGACGGCAAACCCGTCGTGCTGCTGTTGACGGCGGGTCAAGTCAGCGACTACCGGGGGGCTGACACGGTGCTGCCGGCTCTACCGGAGGCCTTTGTCATGATTGCCGACAGGGGCTATGACAGTGACAGGTTGCGCGAGGCCCTTGCCGAACGTGGCGTCAAGTCCTGCATTCCAGGCCGCGCCAACCGTAAAGAGCCGATTGTCTACGATACGGAGCTTTACAAGAGCCTGTTCGGTCAGCTCAAGGATTGGCGGCCGCATTGCCACCCGGTACGACCGCTGCGCGCATACGTTCTTCAGCGCCATCTGCATTGCCGCTACGGTTATCTTCTGGCTATGAGTCCTGAGCCTAGGACAGTCGGCGTTGCACCCGCGCCGGCCGGCGGTTTTTGGTTCCTTCTTCTTCTTTCTGTTCGATATTTATATCGTCTTTTTTTTGACTTTACTTGCATACTCCGAGCGCGTCCGAAAGTGGGTCAGCTGAGTGGATGCGCGAAGAGCGAGGGGATTCGGTGCGCGAAGGGGGTTGTTCTTGCCTTTGTTTTTCGGGGTCGGGGGGGGCTGCCAGCGATGCCTTATAGGGTAAGTTATCAAGCATCAAGTGTGGAAGGAGAGGCGACGGCCAGGCGGCCCCGGCCAGACCGTCCTTTGACGATCCGTTGTATAACGGAGTACGATAGCCGCATGGGACTCAGCAATGCCGAGAGACAACGGCGCTTCCGCGAACGCCGCAAGGAACTGCAGCCCCGGGTGCGCTACCGCCGCCCGCAGGACCGCCGAAGCCGGCCCCAGCGCTGGCGCGACGCCGTCCAGGCGCTCGTCGGCCTGCAGGCCGAGTACCGGGACTGGCTCGACAACTTGCCCGACAACCTCCGGGAATCGGCCGTCGCCGAGCGGCTGGCGGCGACCTGCGACTACGACTTCGGCGACCTGGAGGCCCTGGAGCCGCCGCGCGGCTTCGGGCGCGACTGACAGGAGAAGCGCATGGACAAGGAAGAACGAAGCGCCTGCGAAATGATCCTCGCCGCAGCCGCCACCGCCGCGCCGAGAGAAAAGGCCCTCGACGCCCTGCTGAGCCCCGGCCCCGACGATACCCCCGCCTTCGCCGACCTCCGCCGCAAGGTCTACTGCGCCGCCGGGGAAATACGCTTCCTGCAGGAAACGCTGGGAAGGCCCGCGCCTGGACGGCGGCTTCGACGCCATCGTCGGCGAGCCGCCCTTCAGCGCCAAGCTGCGGGAAACGGAATGGTTCACCAGCTACGACCCGAAAATGGCCGTCATGTCCGGCAAGGCCAAGCAGCAGAAAAAAGCCCGCATCAACTTCAACCCGAAGAGGTTTCCCCCATGCTGCCGTCCCGCAAGCCCCGCTCCCGTCGCTCTCAAGCTCCCGTCGTTCTCAAGCTTCTGTCAATCTTCGCCCTCCTGCTCATGCCTATCCCGTGCTTCGCCCACGACGCGACGACGAACGAACTCGCCGAAGCCATCGAAGAACTCCGCTCGCTGCAAGAAAGCTTGGACGACTTCGTCCTTCCCGAAAGCGTGGCTGGAACTTGGCAAGGGGCAAACGCCGCCTGCGAAGGCAACCTGCCGCCCAAGCTCATACCCCGGACCGGAACGCCGGGAACCCCGTTCGTCATCCGGCAAGCCGGCAATTACCTCATGTTCGAGGAATCCAATGAAAGCGGCGCAGGCAAAAGGTTTACGCCCGGCGCCATTCGAGGCAAGCACGCGCGCTACGACGTCGAAATCCACAAAAGATCGGGAAGCCTGCGCCTCGTCATCGACGCCGAGTTTCTCTCGCCGACCCGCATGAGCACCGCTTCCTACATCGCGGCGAATTACTACGACGACAACTACCGATACGTCGAAGGATGGGCCAAGTGCAGCGGCATTTGGACCCGAATCGAAGACTGACAGGAGAAGCGCATGGACTGGAAGACAATCAGCAACAACTTGCTGTTGGTGGGTTTGTTCGTGGCGATGGCGACGATGTTCAACCAGGTCAACGGACGCCTAGACGCCATGCAGGCGGAGACGAATCGGCGCTTCGACACCACCCAGACGGAAAACAGCCGCCGGTTCGACGCCTTGCAAGACGAGATGAACCGGATGAACCAGCGTTTCGACAGCATGCAGACGGAAAACAACCGCCGGTTCGATGACATGAACCGCCGATTCGACGACATGAACCGCCGGTTCGACACCATGCAGGCGGAGAACCAGCGCCAGCACGACGAGATCAAGGACGTGCTGCGCGTCTTCGAGGGGCGCATCACGCGCCTCGAAGAAAAAGCCGGCATTGGCCCCGAAAACGCCGACTAGCCGGGTTCTTGTCCCAGTGTGTCGGGGGGCGTCCCGAAAGCGCCTGCGCCCTTGGTGCGTCATGCCGCCGGACCAGCGCGGGGTCGGGTAGCTTCGGCGGGGATGCGGTGGCAAGCGAAGGAACCATGAAAAATCGGAGAATTACAGACATGACCCTCCTTCGGCGATTGCTTATGAAACGCAAGACCAAGACCCGGAAATTATTCAGGGCGGTAGTTGAACAAAAACCCTGCGCCGTCATCAAGGCATTGGCCGCCGCTGGTGCCGACCCCAATGCCCGGAACGAGCACGGCATGACTCCCCTGCACGTGGCGGCGCAGTTCAACGAGAATCCCGCCGGCATCCAGGCTCTGCTCGACGCCGGCGCGGACCCGAGCATGAAAGACGACGATGGCAAATACCCCTGGGATTACGCAAGGACCTAAAAGAACTCAAAGGCCACGACGCATACTGGCGCTTGAACGAAAATGCCCGGAGCGAGGACGGCGAGACTCCCCTGCACTTGGCGGCGGGGAACGAGAACCCCGCCGCCATCCAGTCCCTGGCCGCTGCTGGCGCGGACCCCAATGCCCGGACCGGGTACGACGGCTCGACTCCCCTGCACACGGCGGCGCAGTTCAACGAGAACCCCGCCGTCATCCAGGCTCTGCTTGCCGCCGGCGCGGACCCCAATGCCCGGGACGAGGACGGCGATACTCCCCTGCACGGGGCGGCGATGCTGAACGCGAACTCTGCCGTCATCCAGATTCTGCTCACCGCCGGCGCCGACCCCAATGCCCGGGCCGAGAACGGCTGGGCTCCCCTGCACGCGGCGGTGGCGGCGAACGCGACCCCTGCCGTCATCCAGATTCTGCTCGCCGCTGGCGCCGACCCCAACGCCCGGGCTCGTTTCGGCTGGACGCCCCTGCACACGGCGGCGGCGGAGAACAAGAACCCTGCCGTCATCCAGATTCTGCTCGCCGCCGACGCCGACCCCAATGCCCGGACCGGGTACCACGGCTCGACTCCCCTGCACGCGGCGGCGGCGGAGAACAAGAACCCTGCCGTCATCCAGATTCTGCTCGCCGCCGACGCCGACCCCAATGCCCTGAGCGAGAACGGCTGGACTCCCCTGCATAGGGGGCGGCGGAGAACGACAATCCCGCCGTCATCCAGGCCCTGCTCAACGCCGGCGCCGACCCGAGCGCAAAAAACGCCGATGGCAAATCCCCCTGGAATTACGCCAAGGACCGGGAGGAACTCAAAGGCCACGACGTGTATAGGCGCCTGAACGACGGACGGTTCTAACCAGGGCGTTAACTGGAGAGCCGGGGAAACAAACCGGTGGGCTGGCTCAATGCCAGCGTGCAACCGTCGAAAAACCAGGCGGCGCGGACGTAGCGATGGTGACCCTGTTCAACCAGGTCAACGGCCGCTGCGCGTCTTCGAGGGGCTCGAGCGTACCGAGCGTACTGCGAGAAACGGCCCCGCCCGCATAGAACCGCCGAAGCGCGTGCCGAAAGACTTCCCACCCCCGCCCCACTGCCTGGCGCCGGGCGGTCGGCCGAGGGCCGCCCGGCCCCACCGTATCCGCAGGAAATCTACGTAGTTGCTGGACGTGATGAAACGTCGGTGGAGCATTCCCCCGAATGCGCGTTTCGTCCAGCGTCTACGCCAACTAAAAGTTGACATAACTGACGATTATCGGAAGGTGAGCATAGGGAGAACAGGTAATGGCGAGTAGGCGTTTGTTACAAGTGCGGTGGCGTAATACCTTGATGACCGCGCTGGTTGTTCTTGCCCTGTTCATGCTGGCTGCGGCGGGGGATTTTCAGGCTGGACGGGAAGCGCTTGAGCGTGGCGATTTCGAGACCGCTCTGCGTGAATGGCGCCCGCTGGCCGAGCAGGGTGATCCCGATGCGCAATACGCCCTGGGCCTCATGTACGCCAAGGGCGAGGGCGTGCCGCAAAACGACGCTGAGGCCGTGAAGTGGTATCGCAAGGCGGCCGATCAGGGTAATCCCTGGGCGCAACTCAACCTGGGTAACATGTACGCCAATGGCCAGGGCGTGCCGCAGAACGCCGTCGAGGCCGTGAAGTGGTATCGCAAGGCGGCCGATCAGGGTAATCCCGGTGCGCAATACAACCTGGGCGGCATGTACGACAATGGCGAGGGCGTGCCGCAGAACGACGTTGAGGCCGCGAAGTGGTTTCGCAAGGCGGCCGAGCAGGGAGTCTCCGAAGCGCAACACAACCTGGGCGTCATGTACGCCCTGGGCGAGGGCGTGCCGCAGGACGACGCCGAGGCCGTGAAGTGGTATCGCAAGGCGGCCGAGCAGGGAGTCTCCGAAGCGCAATACAACCTGGGCGGCATGTACGCCAATGGCCAGGGCGTGCCGCAGAACGACGTTGAGGCCGTGAAGTGGTTTCGGCAAGGCAGCGGAGCAGGGTTATCCCGAAGCGCAATACAACCTGGGCGTCATGTACGCCAATGGCGAGGGCGTGCCGAAAAACGACGTTGAGGCCGCGAAGTGGTTTCGCAAGGCGGCCGCTCAGGGTCATCCCGAAGCGCAGTACAACTTGGGCCTGATGCACTACAACGGCCAAGGCGTGCCGAAAAACGACGTTGAGGCCGCGAAGTGGTTTCGCAAGGCGGCCGCTCAGGGTCATCCCGGAGCGCAAAACAACCTGGGCGTCATGTGCGCCCTGGGCAGGGGCGTGCCGCAGAACGATGTTGAAGCCTACGCCTGGTTCAGCATTGCCGCCGCTCAGGGCGTTACATCGGCGGAGGTGAGAGATATTGTTGCGGAACGGATGACCTACGAAGCACGCGACCATGCACAGCGCCTTGCGCAGCAATACTGGGAAAAGTACGTGCTGCCATTCCAGAACTGATCCGCGCCGCGGTGCGGAGTTTACATAGCACGTCTTATCGGAAGTCGAGCGCGGGGAGGGAAAGGAGGGCAGGTAATGGCGAGTAGGCGTTCGTTACAAGTGCGGTGGAGTAATACCTTGATGACCGCGCTGGTTGTTCTTGCCCTGTTTCATGCTGGCTGCGGCGGGGATTTTCAGGCTGGATGGGAAGCGCTTGAGCGTGGCGATTTCGAGACCGCTCTGCGTGAATGGCGCCCACTGGCCGAGCAGGGTGATCCCAAAGCGCAATATGCCCTGGGCTTCATGTACGCCAATGGCGAGGGCGTGCCGAAAAACGACGCTGAGGCCGTGAAGTGGTTTCGCAAGGCGGCCGAGCAGGGTGATCCCAATGCGCAAGACGCCCTGGGCCTCATGTACGCCAATGGCGAGGGCGTGCCGAAAAACGACGTTGAGGCCGCGAAGTGGCTTCGCAAGGCGGCCGAGCAGGGTGATCCCGAAGCGCAGTACAACCTGGGCGCCATGTACGCCAATGGCCGGGGCGTGCCGAAAAACGACGTTGAAGCCTACGCCTGGTTCAGCATTGCCGCCGCTCAAGGCGTTACATCGGCTGCGGAGGTGAGAGATATTACTGCGGAACGGATGACCTACGAAGCACGCAACCATGCGCAGCGCCTTGCGCAGCAATACTGGGAAAAGTACGTGCTGCCATTCCAGAACTGATCCGCGCCGCGGTGCGGAGTTTGCATATCACGTCTTAAAGGTGGCGCCCACGCTGTCACGGCTCTCCATGCAAGAATGCCTTGGCAGACACAGAACGACCGATCAGGCGGAAGCAGAAAATGGCCGACATCCACCAACCCCACGACCGACTCTTCCGCGCCGTCTTCTCCGATGCTGCCGAAGCTGCCAGCCTGTTGCAGGCAGCGTTGCCCGACACGGTCCGGGGTGGCTTCGACTGGACAACCTTGACCCTGGTCGAGGGCACCTTCGTCGACGAGGACCTGCGCGAAAGCCAGTCCGACCTGCTCTATCAGGTCCAGCACGCCGGGACCGGACAGCCCGTGTCCATGTACCTTCTTTTTGAGCACCAGTCGTCGCCCGACCCGTGGCTGCGCCTGCGGCTGTTGTGGTATTGCTGCCGTATCTGGGAGGCCGATCGGCGCGACGACCCGGACAGGTCCGAGCTGCGGCCCATCGTGCCGGTGGTATTCTATCAGGGACCGCGGGGCTGGAACCATTCGAGCGAGTTTGCCGATCTGTTTCCCGAAGCCGCGCGCTCCTGGTCGTGGGTACCGCGGTTCGCTCACGAGCTTCTGGACCAGACGACCCTGGAGCCGGAGGCGACCGGCGGCGGCGTCAAGGGCCGCATCGCGCAGTTATTGATGATGGTCGCGTTTGGTCGTCACGTGGACGCAGCGTTGGACAGGGCGGCGCGCTGGACCTTGCTGCTGCGCCAAGCCGAAGGCGGAGTCGATGAGTTCCGCCGGTTCCTCGTATACCTGGCGACGGTCCAGGATGGCGAGGTGGTTGAGACGTTCAAGGAGGCGCTTGAGCGCCACGGCCTTGACTTGGGAGGAGAGATCATGACGTATGCGGAAGAACTCTTGGCCGAAGGCGAGGCGAGAGGCCGGGCAGAAGGGTTGATAGAGGGTGAACAACGCGGCGAGCAACGCGCCAAGGTGGAAGTCGTGGAGGGCCTGCTTCGGACCGGGGTGGAGTGGGAGGTCATCGAGGCCGCCACCGGATTGACCGAGGCCAGCTTCCAGGCGCTCAAGGCGCAGCTGTCAGAATCTGATTCGCAGGCGTAGCGCCCTGAGATTATCGCCGTTTTGGCCCACCTTGTTGAGACTGAGCCAGTCGATTCGACCGGCGATCTCTTTCGCCGGGTTGCGCAGCTTCTTCCTGTCAGGAAAACGCCCGTTTTTCTGATACCCCCCACCGAGGCCGTAAGGCCCACTGACTCCCACAAAAAAACCCGTTGCATAATTCTTCGCAAGATTGTGTGATGGGCGTCATCTATTCTGAATGGGAGTGCAGACAGCATGCTGATTGGCTATGCGCGCGTCTCAAAGGCGGACGGCAGCCAGCTCCTCGACCTGCAGCTCGACGCCGGCGTTGACGAAGAACGCATCTACGAAGACCGCGCCTCGGGGCGCCGGGACCACCACCCGGGCCTGGAGGCTTGCCTGAAAGCCTTGCAGCCGGGCAACACCTTCGTCGTCTGGAAGCTCGACCGCCTGGGGCGGGACCTGAAACATCTGGTGACTACCGTGGACGAGCTGCGCGCCCGCGGCGTCGGCCTGCGCGTACTGGCTGGCGCCGGCGCCGAGATCGACACCACGACCGCCAACGGCCGCCTGGTCTTTGGCATCTTTGCGTCACTGGCCGAGTTCGAGCGCGAACTGATCGCCGAGCGCACCCGCGCCGGCCTGGCGGCGGCCCGGGCAAGGGGCCGGTTGGGCGGTCGGCCGCGCAAGATGGACGTGGCCATGCTGCGCATGGCGATGTGCGCCCTGGCAAATCGTGACACCAACGCGCAGGACCTGGCGCAGCGTCTCGGCATCACCACGACGACCCTGTACATGTACGTCAACGGCGACGGCACGGTGAAGGAACCGGGCCGGAAGCTGCTCGGCGCGCTTGGGAACGCATGAGCCAGGATGGCGCTGCGGGCTTCTTCGGGGTGTCGCGCCACGCTCTATCGGGCGCTTGCAGGGCTGTTCCACCCACAGGATCGGCGCCGCGCCGACCGCGGCAAGCCGCGTAAGACCGCCCCCCGGGAGCTCGAGCGTTACTGCGAGATCATCGCCGCCTTGAAGCTGCGCACCTCGAACCTGAAAGGCCGGCGCTTGTAGACCACACGCTGCATCGAGCTGCTCGAAGCGCACGGGGTCGAGACGCCATCAGGATCTGGTACAGGCGCCGAAATCATGGCGCGATACAGTCTGGCGAAAGACTGGCGCAGTGCCGGATTCTACGAGACCGAGAACCACCGCCAGATCGGCCGGGCGGTGCGCGCCGGACTTGGCTCCGGTCGCCTGATCGCCATCACCGGCCCGACCGGCGTCGGCAAGACCGTTTTCCTGCACCGCCTGCAGGACGAGATCGTCAGCGAAAACAAGGTGGCGGTGGCCGAAGGCCTGCCGGTCGATACCAACCGGACCAACGTACCGACATCCTGTCTTTCGAGGGTCTCGGCGAGGACGCCCACGGCCCTGGACCTGATGGCCCTCCGCTTGACCACGCCGCTGCAGGTTGCCGAGCACCTCAACCGCGCCTTCGAGGCCGGGTTTCGCACCGACCAGAAGCCGATCACGGCCGAGGTCGCCGCAGCCACGCTGGCGCCCGACTTTGACGATCTGGAACCTCGGCTGACCCACCAGGGCTATTCCGTCAAGGTGCTGGCGGACTAGTTCCATGCCAAGCCCAGCGAGATCCGCCATTTCCTGGGCGGCCAACTCGACGCCGGTCGCACCCGGGAGCTTGCCGACCGGATGCGGGCGGGCGGCTTGGCCCTGTGACGTACGTCGTCGGTTCGCACGGCCACGGTTTCAGTCTCAACAAGGTAAGGCTGTCTCAGTTGATGTGGGCCGGAACGGAAAGATGGTCTCAAATAATCTGGGTCCAAAACGGTGATCATCTCAGGTCACTACAGGTAATGCGCCTCTTCCACCGGTGACAAATTCCGGGCGGTTGGGGGTTCATCAGAACTCCGGCCCCAGCATAGCGGGAGAGCAGCATCAGTCAATTGGCCCTCTCTCCATAAGGATCAACGCGGCGCGCGTCTCAGCGAGCCACTTTTCGGTGTAGTTCCGTTTGAGTGGTATTCGGAGCCGGTAACCGATGTCGTTGAGAAGCTGTTCTAACGACACAAGACAGTCGCGAAACCTGAGTCTCACACCCAAGCGAAGGCTGGCTATATCCGGCCCACAGAATATCCAGCCATCATTGCGCTTAAGGGCATGAGACCAAAGAGACTCTTCACCCTTATCCAAGGCAATACCGGGCGCTTGAACCGACAACTCGGCAATCTCCAGGTCCGCGACGGAATGAATTGCCGCGAAGGAGTCGCGCAGTTTGGTTGGGTCAATCTGCTGTTCAGGTCGGCGCCGTTGGTATCCGGTCTGGGTCTCCGCGATACATTCCTCAACCGTTTCCAGACGATAACCCCCTGCAAGCGCGCGCCATGCACCCACTCGGTGACATTCCAAAATGACATTCGTATCAAGGAAAACGGGGCCGAAATGTTTCGCCATGATGTCTCAGAGGTCGACCGGATGGTTAACACCATGCCTTGCGAACAAGTCCGCGAGATCCTCGATGGTCATATCGAGCAAGTTTGCCAGCCTTCGAGCTGAGACATGGCCCTTGCCAACGGCCAGACCCATGACGTCCATAAACCGTTTGGAGAACAGGTCAGGCGAACCGCCCTGCGGCATGTCCTGACCATTGTTGCGAAGTGCCGCTTCGGGGATCGCTCTGGCTCGCTCCGACTTCAGCTTGCCGAGCGCTACCAAGCGCCAGCGCAACGCGGAAGACGTTACGGCTAAGTCATCGGCCAGAATATTCAGACGCGCTATCAGCTCTTCATCATCCAGACGTTGCCAATCCTCGACTTGCCCGACGCCGCCTTCCGGCATCAACAGTGCAGCGGCAAAGTTGTTAGCCAACTGTTCAACCCGGCTGCCGCCTGTTTCCAGACTTTCTTCCATATGCTCTGGCGCCATTGCGTCCCACGTCAGCAGGTGGAACAGCTCATGGGCGAGATCGAAATGACGCCGTCCTGCAACCTCATGATGCGCAATCAGCACCACGTCCAGATCGGGCAGGCGGCATGATGCCCCCGATATCCCATCACATGCCTCCACCATGAGTACCAGGATGCCGAGTTCCCGTTGCATGACGTCGCCCAAGCGGGTGGCGGGTGTATCGCCGAGGTCAAATTGGACGGCAAAGCGCTCTCCTGCCCGCATCGCATCCTCATAGCTCGACTGGCGGGTAAGGCCAAGTGTTCGGCGCAGAAACATCATTTCTTCGCCTACCTGAGAGGCCAAGACACGGAAGGCGGCTAGCCAGCTACCGGCACGACGCTCGTATTCCTTCAGTTTCTCGATGCCGACACCGGTTTGCCGCCATGAGAACCGGCCTTCACCGACAAGCAAAAAGGGATCGGTGAAATAGTCCAGTGACACACCAAGACTGTGCACCGCGGTCACGAGTTCCTCTGCTTTGACGCGGCGCACGCCGTTTTCGATAGCCGAAACGGTTTGACGGTCCTTGAATCCCAACAGGTGTGCAAGCTCGTCCTGTGACAGGTTGCGCGCTTCGCGTAATGCCTTGATTCGCTTCCCGATGAGTTGTGTTGCCATAAATCCCCTCTCAGCGGATTATCGAGTCTTGCAATTTTAACAATGAAAGATTACATTGCCAAATATATTTTGCGAGTTCAGTTAATCGTGACGAGCTATATTCTTGGGAATCCTGCATGGAGCCGTCCGTAGACTCATGGAGATCAGAGCATTTCCGTATCTAATGGAACTATCGAGGGACCAACTCGCAAAGCACAGCAATTTCGTGGTTTCGGATGCAAGTCAATCTGCTCCGAAAGTGCTTTAGAGTTGGAAAACAAGGTTTTCAGGTCGAATACGTGAGGCATGTGCGTGGGTCGAATGGGGATGACGAGTTTCACTATTTATGGGCTATTCGACAGACAAAGAAATACAGGGTCTTGCCCATGCCCCGTCATTTGCGGATAGTTTTGATGCCCACCGAATTTTGTCCGTGACAGGACTCGTGAAGAACAAGAGGCTAGACAATGTCGATGACAAGCCGTAGGCAACAGCCCGTAGACCTGTTGGACGCGTTCCTTGAGCGGGTGCGGAACTGTCCGGAATTCCTGCCGTGGAGATGGCTGACAGCGTTTACTCCTATAAGGAGTTGGAGTCACTCGCGTTTCAACTGGCGGCAACCATCCAGTATCTCACGGAAGAGCCGCGCCCTCGGGTACTAATCGCCCTGCCGCGTTCACAACGAGCGTATGCGGCGATGTTGGGTTCCCTTATCGCGGGAGGCACATTCTGTCTCGTCGATATGATGAAGAAGGCACCAGAGGAACGAAACATGGCGATCTGCGAGGCTTTTGCACCCCAGGTCGTGCTCTATCAGGACACGCCGCCCAAGTTCCTTAGTGTCTTGCCAGACGTAACTCCAATGACTGACGTGCTCAACCCACTGGCAGCGGGATCAGTGAACATCCCTAGAGGCTGTTTCATAACTACCTGATGATAGTCACAAGCAAATGAGTTAGAAGCCATTGAGAAGCTTATTCAGCGTTATCAGCATGCACGCGATAGGAAAGAAACAGCGGTAGACCTCAATATAGCGATCCCAGCGCACCACCAAGCGACGAAAATTGCCCGTAAGCGTTCAGGGGGTTGCCCTGCCCTTGTCTGTTGCATGACCGCCTTATCATCGGCTAGGGTCACTCGTTCCGCATTCTCCTATTGGCCCTGTTTTCAGGAAATCCCGAATGGCGCCGTCGATACCGCCTGAGCCGCTGTCGCAAACCGATTGGCAGCAAACACCACCGGTCGTACAAGCCCATCTCCTCACCCTGCATCAGCGTCTGGCCCAACTCCAACAGCAAATCGAGCAACTCCAACAGCGCTCGCAACGCACCTCCAAGACCTCCGACAAACCACCCTCGTCGGATTCACCCTTCCACAGACCCACGGACCCTACGGACAAGCCCACGGGCAAACGGGGCGCACGAAAGGGACACCCGGGTTCAGGTCCCAAGTTGCTCCGTCCCACCGAGCGGCGGGCCATCTATCCCGAACCTTGTCCTTGCGGCCAAGGCGTATCCGGCCACGTGGCGCCGTATCACACCCATCAAGTCACGGAGTTGCCACCTGTCGAGATGGCCGTCACGCACTGGGTCTTGCACCAGGGTAGGTGTACGGGCTGCGGCAAGCTGCTCAGAGCCCGCCTCCCCAAGGCGCAGCAAAGCGGCTATGGCCCGCGCCTGACGGCCTTGATTGGCGAACTCAGCGCCATGCAGCGAATCTCCCGGCGTGGCGTGCAGGACTTCTGTCGTTCCGTCCTGGGGGTACCCATCAGCCTGGGTGCGATTCAGCGTCTCATCGACCGCACCTCCCTGGCCATCGCGCCACACGATGAGGCGATTGCCACCTTGGCCCGCCAGGCGCGGGTGGGCTATGTGGATGAGACGCCTTGGTACTGTCGCCATGCCTTGCAGTGGCTCTGGAGCATGGTCACGGATACCGTCACCCTGTACCGTATTCATGCCAAGCGTTCGCAGGAAGCCTTCGGGTCTTTGATAAAGGATTGGCGCGGCATCCTGGTCAGCGACGGCTACGGGGTGTATCAAGGCTGGGGCAACCGTCGTCAGACCTGTCTGGCGCACCTCGTGCGTCGTGCTCGGGAGTTGTCGCAGCGCCGTCAAGCCGCCCTTGCTGATTGCGGCAAGGTGGCCTTGAAGGAACTTCAGCGATTGTGTCAGATGGCTCATGCGCCGCCAAGCGGTGGTCAGTGGCAAGCTTGGTATGCCCGTTTGTGCCGTTTCGTGCGGCGTTATGAGTTGCGCCCTGATGATGCGGGTCGCCTGGTGAGGCACTTACGGCGCGAGATGGGTTCGCTATGGGTGTTTCTCAATGAGTCGGGAGTTGAGCCGACCCACAACCGGGCGGAGCGCGCCTTACGCTTTGGTGTGTTGTGGCGTCAGGGTTCTTTGGGTACGGCGAGCGCCAAAGGCAACGCCTGGGTGCAGCGGAGTCTGTCGCTGCGTCAGACGTGTCGGCAACTGGAGCAATCGAGCTTCTCGGTGTTGGTCGACGCCCTTGAGGCGTTCATGCACGACCGTCCGCCTGATCTCTCCTGGCTACGATGACCCCACTCATTGCTCCACCCGCCGAACGCTTACGACAAGGGCAGGGCAACCCCCTGAACGCTTACGCATAAACAGCCCGGCGAGCAACCGAAACGCCATGCAAAATCTCCGCGTTCCAATGACCCACGCAGCCATCAGAGACCTGCGAGGCGCCTGGGAGATTCCAGCGTGAGCAGGACATCCAATCCCTGATTGCTCGCGTAGCCTCGACAGGAGCCGGATTCACCGAAGCCAGCCGGACCCCTTCCAAATCTCAGTTGCCACTCTCGAAAAACGATCTGTACCTCGTCTGCTTCGACTATATGTGGAGTTGACGATTCAAGCCCGCGGGTTGACGGCAACGTCTTGCGCGACTGCCAGAAGCATACCACTGAACAGCACGTATGGCGGACAGGCTTACCACTGGATGTGTGTTGTCGTTTGGAACCGTCGCAGCGGATTCCGTCTTTGTCATAGTCCCCAACGATGTCATAATATGGAGTATTACTGAACACGGCATTGGTGAAAGTGACAAGCTGCGGGCTTGATGGGGTCCATGTTGTGATGCCACGGCGCACGTTGGCTATCGTGCTCTCAGATCAGGAGACTGCGTAGATGTTGAGATTCTCGGAAGAGATGTTATTGCTTCTGCTAGATGACAAGGGTGGGGAGTTTGCCGACATTCCCATGCTGTCGTTCAAGTACGCGCTTGCCGGCGCGGTTCTGATGGATCTGGCAATGGAGAGCCGAATCGATACCGATGAGGACCGGCTCTTCGTTACCGACCCGACGCCGCTTGGGGATGAATTGCTGGATCCGTCCCTTGCCCGTATTGTGGAATCGACAGAGGAGCACGACACGCGCCACTGGGTCGAGCAGATAAGCACCCAAGCGGTTGAGATTCGCGAGCGCTCCCTTGCACGTCTTGTCCAGCGCGGGATCCTGCGGCGAGAGGACGATTATTTCTTATGGGTATTCCAGACGCGGCGCTACCCGGTGATCAACAACCAGACCATCCGGGAGGTGAAGCTGCGGATCATGGAGGTCCTGTTCAGCAATGAAATCCCGGACGTGCGCGATATCATCATCATTTCCTTGGCCGACGTCTGCGACATCTTCAGAACCCTGCTTTCCAGGCGCGAGTTGCAGGGTGTCACCCAACGCATTGAGCAGGTCCGCAAGCTGGATCTGATCGGCCGGGAGGTCTCGAAAGCGGTACGCGACATCGAATCGTCCCTCGCCGTCGCCATGTGGCCCATGCACTGATTGGCGGGGTGGCCCCCTCCCTCGCAACCCTAGTGGGGAAGGGGGGATGCGATCTACATGGACATTGACTGGAATTGGGTCATCAGGCGCTCGACGTATTCGGGCTTTTTCTTGACGACCTCGAAGATAATGGTCCTAACCATGCGGGCGGGTGCCGATGAGCGTGCAGGGGTAGGGCAAGTGGCCGCTTCCCTCGAACTTCATAGCCATCTCGGTGCTGCCGATGACATAGTACCGGCCGGCCGTCATGATCGTAGACGTAGAAATCTTCACCGATCTGATTCACCAGCGTGGGCATGCCTTCCATCGAGGCCATCTCTTCGGCCTCGGGCATGGCCTTGCCTGGAGTTCTGCATTTTGCCCTATCAATTACGCGGTCACGCCTGAGCCAAGACAGCCTTAATCTGTGACAGGGACCAGTCGTCATCGCTCAGGTTGTCCACGACCCAGTCCATCAAGCGTTCGAGAAGTTACCCTTCACCGCCCGACAGGCTTCACCAATGGTCCTCAGCGTTCGACGCGTCCATTCATGCGGAGCGCTCGCGTGCATGCGTGCATCAGAAGACTGTGCGAGGCACTGACAAGATACACGAGGTGGGGCTGGCCCTTGCCGCGGCGCACCTGACAAGCCCCAAGGCCCAATGGCTGCTTGCCGTCCCGATGAAAGGCCTCGGTTCCCGTCCAGCGATGGCGGTACCCTCTCAGCAGGCGAAGAACTTCCCAAACAACCCGCTTGCTCGCCAGGGCTTAACGCGCCGCAGTCGCACCGCTTGCAACTTCTGCTCCCGGCCCTCTAAAGACCTCCTTTGCGATTGAGTTTCAAGACACCCACAGAATGACGCTGCTGTTCCTGAATAGGGTTCAGGGCACCTCGAAAAATACCTCGCGCCTAGGCTCAGGACTCATAACTAGAAACCAACCGTGTCAGCTATGCAGATGGCACTGAAGAACGTATGCGCACAGCGGTCGTACCGAGTGGCGATGCGGCGACAATCCTTGAACCTGCCAAACAGGCGCTCAATGAGGTTACGGCTCTTGTAAAGCTCCGTGTCGCAGACAATCGGCTCTTTACGGTTGGCGCGGCCCGGAATGCAGGACTTGACGCCACGTTCGGCAAGGGCCTCGCGCAACCTGTCGCTGTCATAACCCTTGTCGGCTATCAGGGCATCGGCTTCCGGTAGGGCATCAAGTACCGTATCAGCCCCGCAGTAGTCGCTGACCTGGCTCGCCGTCAACAGCAGCACGACGGGCTTGCCATCGCCGTCGCAGACGGCGTGGAGCTTCGAGTTCAGCCCACCCCGGGTGCGTCCGATGCAGCGCAAAAGCCCCCCCTTGAGCAGGCTGGCGGCGGTGCGATGCGCTTTGAGATGGGTGCTGTCGATCATGACCGTCTTGGTGGCGGTGCTTTCTGAGGCCAGGGCTTGGAAGATGCGGTCGAAGACCGCGGCCCTGCTCCAGCGCACGAAGCGGTTGTAGAGTGTCTTGTGGGGTCCGTAACAGGCGGGCGCGTCGCGCCACCTCAGCCCATAGCGGATGACGTGGATGATGCCGCTGATGACCTTTCGGTCATCGACGCGCGGGACGCCGCGCCACCTTGTTGGGTGACAGGGGTTTGAGGCAGTCAGACGGATCGTCGGACAGCCAGAAGTGGTGCTCGGACATGATCGTTCTCCTTGTGGCGTCAGGGTGTTGACTCTCATCACAGGCCCCATGATACTCTTTTATAGGTCCTGAGCCTAAACAAGGCCAGCGACAAGCTGAAGAGGGGATTCGTTGTAACAAAGTCTACATAAAAGTCTGCCAGATTTTCTGTGTGCATCCCGGCCGCGTTTGGCCTACGATTCACCCTACTTCCAGCATCGCAAACCTTTCCGGTGGAAGGTAGCCGAGTTATGATGTTTGACCTGCTAATCAGACACGGTACGGTAATCGACGGCACCGGCCGGCCGGGTGTAACCGCCGACGTCGGCATCAGCGGCGGTCGGATCACCGCCGTGGCCCCCGCGCTTGAAGGCGACGCGGCGCGCGACATCGACGCCAGTGGCCGTATTGTGGCGCCGGGGTTCATCGACGCGCACACCCATTCGGACTTCACCCTGTTGAGCGCGCCGGGGGCGGACAGCAAGGTGCGCCAAGGCATCACCACCGAGGTCGTCGGCAACTGCGGCTTCTCGCCGGCGCCGGTCGCGTCGCAGACGCTTGATCTGCTGAAGGAATACGTCGGCTTTCTGAACGCCGACCTGCCCTGGAACTGGCAGCGGTTGGGCGAGTATTACCAGCGTGTCAGCGACCAGGGCTGCGCCATGAACCTGGTACCGCTCGTCGGCCACGGCGCTGTTCGGATTGCTGTCATGGGATTTGCGGACCGGGCGCCCAGCGCGGACGAACTGGTGCGCATGCAGCGTCTCGTGGGCGAAGCCATGGAGGACGGCGCCTTCGGCCTGTCCTCGGGCTTGATCTACACCCCCGGATGCTACGGTGACACGGCCGAGCTCGTTGCCCTGGCGCAGGTGGCGCGGCAGGCCGGCGGCCTCTACGCCACGCACATGCGAGGCGAGGGCGGCACGCTCGAGGAGGCGATCTCCGAGGCGCTGAGCATCGGTGAAGAAGCCACCATTCCGGTGCAGATATCCCATCTGAAGGCGTCCGGGCGCGAGAATTGGGGCAAGATGGAACGGGCACTGCACATGATCGAGGCGGCACGGGAGCGCGGCATCGCCGTGACTGCCGACATCTACCCCTACGTCGCGGGCAGCACGACGATGACCAGCTTGTTCCCGGCTTGGACGCTGGAGGGTGGCATGGATCGCTTCCTGGCCCGCATCGCCGACCGGGACACACGGCGACATATCATCGACGAGGTACAGGGCGGCGGCGCGGGCTGGTCGCGGGCTACGGGGTCGCTGGGCTGGGACGACATTCTGGTGGCGTCCTGCCAGCAGCAGAAGCAGTTCGAGGGCTGCACGGTGGCGCAGATTGCCGACGCCATGGGGAAGGAGCCGCCCGAAGCCATGATGGATTTTCTGCTGGCCGAACAGGGCAAGGTGGCGGTCGTGCTGTTCATGATGTCCGAGGAGAACGTCGCCCGCGGTATCGCGCACCCATTGCTGATGATCGGCTCCGATTCCCTGGCGCTGGCGACGGGGCAGGGCGGCAAGCCGCATCCGAGAACTTACGGTACGTTCCCGCGCGTGCTGGGGAAGTACGTGCGCGACGAACGCCTCCTCAGCCTCGCAGAAGGCGTCCGCAAGATGACTGCCATGGCAGCGGATACATTCGGTATCAGCGACCGCGGCGTGCTCGCCGAGGGCAAGGCGGCGGATATCACGATCTTCGACGCGGCGACGATTGCCGACCAGGCTACCTTCGACGAGCCGCACCAGTATTCCACCGGCATTGATTACGTGATCGTCAACGGCCAGATTGTCGTTGAACACGGCGTGCAGCGTCCGGTTTTGCCTGGTCAGGTGTTGCGGAAGTAGCGGGGGAAGGGATGTCTCAATCCACGTTAATTGATCCCCTGGCGGCGGCGATTGACCTGCTGCCCCAGGTGCGCGCGGTGCGCGACGAGATGGAGGAGCTTCGTCACATGCCGAGCGCCCTGGCGCGGGTGATCGGCGACGCCGGGCTCTTCCAGCTTTACCTTCCCCGCGTCATCGGCGGTGCGGAAACCCCGCCGCTCAAGACGTTCCGGGTGATCGAAGAACTCTCCAAAGTCGAAGGCTCGGTGGGTTGGTGCGTCATGATCGCCAACAGTGTCTCGCTTTTCACCGGCTGGCTGGCGCCGGATGTCGGGCGCGACATGTTTGGGCAGCCGCCCGTGGTGCGCATGGCCGGCTCGGTGCGGCCCGAGGGCAAGGCGTGGGCCGTGGACGGCGGTTATCGCGTGACCGGGCGCTGGAATTTCGCCAGTGGGGTGCATCACGCCAACTGGCTGTTCTGCACGTGCACCGTCATGGACGGCGACACGCCGCGTCGGGCTACCAACGGGACGCCCGTGGTCCGTTCGATGTATATCCCGGCAGAAAATGCCACGATCGAGGACACTTGGTCGGTGGTCGGCATGTGTGGCACCGGAAGCCATGATTTCGTGATCCACGACGTCTTTGTGCCGGAGGCGCACGCCTTTTCGCTCTACGAAGCGCCCAAGGTTGTTGCGCCCCTGTATAACCCACGCCTGGTTATGGTCGCCGCCTGGACGAACACCGCGGCCAACGCCTTGGGCATCGCCCGCGGCGCCATGGACACCTTCGTCGAGTTGGCGAGCCACACCGGCTCAACGAATTCGACCACTTTGTTGCGTGACCGACCTCTGGTGCAGTCGCGCATCGCCGAAGCGGAGGCCATTCTCGGGGCGGCGCGAGCCTACGTGCTGGAATCGGTAGGGGCGGCATGGAATGCGGTATGTGCGCAGGCGCCCGATCCGGGCCCGGAGATCGCCCGAGCGCGGCTCGCCATCACACACGCCATGCACGAAGCGGTGCGGGCCGTGGACGTGGTGTTCCACACTGCCGGCACCAACGCCGTGTATCGCAAACACCCGCTGGAGCGTTATTTCCGAGACATCCACGTTGCCGTGCAGCATGCCGCCGGGCTGGCGTCGCACGTCGAATCGGCGGGGAAGGCGCTCTTAGGGTTGCGCCCGATGGACTTGGGGTGGTGATTGGCGTGGTCGTCACTCCGGCGAAAGCGGGAGGTCTTGTTTTTCAGGGGAATTATATACTTTGGTAACCGTTCACTGAGACATACCGTTTTGTCTCGGCGTCAGGGCCTCTTTCGGTAAGGGCAAAGTACTCTGCCACTAAGATGTTGACCGCAGCGTTGACGTTGCGGTCAAGCGAGACGCCATACGTCGGGCAATCGTACCCGTTCTGGCTTCCCCGGACGCCGCAGCGCGAAGGCCGTCGACGCGTAGCGAGGCAGCTTCCAACGAACCGGCGGCCGGCACATGCTGCCTTGTACGTTGGTAAATGTTACTCAGGTATATAATTCCCCAATGAAACGCGGCACCGACCGCCAGGAAGAACCCACAAGGCGCGACCAAGGCCTGGCGTCGTTTCAGCCAGTCCCCAATTCGGCCAGGGTAGGCACTCCGCCTTTCCTGCTCAGAGAGCGTAGGGCGCGACGGCGGCGCCCATGACGGCAACGCCGAACAGAACCAAGCCGTACTGCCCCAACGGGGCAATGAACAGAGTTACGCAAAGCAGCGTTTTCCTGCCATTCCGCAGATACCTCTATCCAACATTGTGTGAACCAGCTTACCACAACCCGGCCTCCTTCACGATGCCTGCGGCGGCGCGCTCTCGACCAAGGGATAGCCAAGCTGGCGCAGCCGCTCGGCGATCCGACGCAACCGCTCCGGGTCGCTGATGGCCATAGTGGCTTCGGGAGGGCCGATCCACGTCTTGGTTTTGGGCGTGGCGAAGAGCCGTCCGATGATTTCCTGCGGCCCCCGGATGGTGCCGCCTTCGTAATCGATATACAGGGTTGGCTTGTCGGCCATGAGGGTTCCTTTCGGTATACGTTTTCAATGGACGTCAACGGTATTGGGCCCGCCGTCGCCATCGCGCCGTGTCGTCCACCATTATCGGATATAATGGCCCCGCTTGATAATCATTGCGCGCAGATATAACCAACCGTAGAGGGACCGCTGATGAAACTGACGGGCTACGAGACCCTGCACTGCGACGCCGGGTGGCGGGTGTTCTCGTTCTTGAAACTGACCACGGACGAGGGTTTGCACGGCATCTCCGAATATAATGAGAGTTACGGCAGTCCCGGTCTGAGCGGGGTCATCGAAAACTTGGCGCAGCGACTGATAGGCAAAGACCCCTGCACGCATGAACTCTTGAGCCAGCAGCTCTACGCCATCACCCGGCAGGCCTGCGGCGGGATGACGCAGCAGGCGATCGCGGCCATTGAGAACGCTCTGCTCGACATCAAGGGCAAGGCCCTGGGCGTGCCGGTTCACGCGCTGCTCGGCGGGGCGGTTCGGGACCGCTTGCCGCTGTACTGGTCGCACTGCGGCACGTATCGCATGGCCGCCAACTCGGCGCAGGTCATGGGCAAGCCGAAGCTCGAACGCGTCGAGGACTTGGTGGCGCTGGGGCAGGAAGTCCGCGAGCGCGGCTTCAAGGCCCTGAAGACTAATATCTTCCTGTTCGACAGTGAGCCGCGCCTGCACATACCGGGCTTTGGCGGTACGCCAGGATGGCCGTCGCTGAACGCCGAGCGCTCCGTCATCAACGCCCTGCGCGCCCAACTGGAGGCGCTCCGCGCCGGCGCGGGCCCCGACGTCGGCATCCTCCTCGACCTCAATTTCAACTTCAAGACCGAGGGCTACCTGCAGGTGACGCGCGCGCTCGACGACCTCGGACTTTTCTGGTTCGAGCTGGACATTTACGATCCGGCGTCGCTGCGGCGCATCCGCGACGCGCTGAAGACCCCAGTCGCCTCCTGCGAGTCGTTGTTCGGCGTGCGCGGCTTCAAGCCTTATTTCGAGCACTACGCTATGGACGTAGCCATCATCGACGTGCCGTGGAACGGCATCTGGCAGGGGCTGAAAATTGCCGCCATGGCCGAAGCCTATGAGGTCAACGTGGCGCCGCACAATTTTTACGGCCACCTCTCGACCCTGATGAGCGCCCATCTGTGCGCCGCCGTCCCCAACTTCCGCATCATGGAAATCGACATCGACGACGTGCCCTGGAAGGACGACATCGTGACGTACGTGCCGGAAATCGAGAACGGGCAACTGCAGGTGCCCGACGCCCCCGGCTGGGGCACCGACCTGAACGAGGAAGCCATTCGCGCCCATCCCCCCTTGCCACGCTGACACGCCAGGAAGGAACCCAAGGCATGACGACGAAGCCGCTGCACGGGATCAAAGTATTGGACCTGACACGGGTCCTGGCCGGCCCCTATTGCACCATGCTGCTCGCCGACATGGGCGCCGACGTGGTGAAGGTGGAACGCCCCGGTGCCGGGGACGACACCCGCGCCTACGGTCCGCCGTTCGTCAATGGCGAGAGCGCCTATTTCATGAGCGTGAACCGCAACAAGAGAAGCCTGACACTGAACCTCAAGCACGCCGATGGGTTGAAGGTGCTGGAGCGGCTGATCGCCGCTGCGGACGTGTTGGTAGAGAATTTCCGGCCGGGTACCATGGAGTCGTTCGGTTATGAGTACGAAAAAGCGCACGAGGTCAACCCGCGCCTGATCTTCTGCTCCATCTCGGGCTTCGGCCACACCGGCCCGAAGGCCGCCCTGCCGGGGTACGACCTGATCATCCAGGGCGAAGGGGGCGTCTCCAGCCTCACCGGCAGCCCAGACGGCCCGCCGTACAAGGTCGGCACCTCACCGGGCGACGTGGTGGCCGGCATGATGGGTTTCCAGGGCATTCTGCTGTCGCTGCTGGCGCGGCAGCAAACCGGCTGCGGGCAGAAAATCGACATCGGCATGCTGGACTGTCAGGTGGCGCTGCTGACGTATCAGGCGGGCATCTACTTCGCCACCGGCGAGAGCCCCACCCGCATGGGCAACCAGCACCCCACCATTACGCCGTACGAGACGTATTTCTGTGAAGATGGCTATATCAACCTGGCGTGCGGCAACGACGCCATGTGGCGGGCATTTTGCGGCGCGCTGGAGCGTAAGGAATGGACTGAGGATGCCCGCTTCGCCACCAACGCCGACCGTGTACAGCACCGCAAGCAATTGCAGGCGCTACTCGAGCCGGTCATGCGGCAGAAAACGACGCGCGAATGGGTGGCCACGCTGCAACGGCACGGCATTCCGTGCGGCGTTATTCAGTCGGTGGGCGAGGTGTGCGAGGACCCGCAGGTGATGGCGCGCGACATGGTGGTCGAGGTGGAACATCCCAAGGCCGGACCGCTGCGGGTGACGGGTGTGCCGGTCAAGCTCTCCGAAACGCCGGGGGCCGTGACCACGCCGCCACCGTTGCTGGGCGAACACACCGAACGGGTGTTGTCCGAATGGCTGCACCTGGACGCCGCCGAGGTTGGACGCCTGCGCAGCGCCAAAGCCCTTTAGGGGCATCTTCATCGCAGATGGGGGAGGCAACCACATGGCGTACACGATTTGGCGGAAGCCATACGGCAGCGAGGAGTGGGTCTTCGATGGCATGCAGGTCGACAGCGAGAAGCTCGCCGATCAAACCTTTTCCATGTATCACCTGGCGCCGGGCGAGACCATTCAACTGCGCGATCCGGACGGCTACGTGATTGAAGAGCGCCGCGACGAATCACGGCCATTTCCCAATTGATTGAGGAACCGATCAATGGTTACAAACCCTGCCCCTGACGATTTCAAAATCAATTCTAGAATCAGATAGGATTCAAGCTCTGACGCCATGAAAGGTTCATCCATGCGCGAACACCACGCCTGGCTCACCGAGGCGCAATAATTGGACCGACTCAAACCCCTTTTGCCCAACAAGGTCCGGGGCGTCCCGCGCCTCGATGACCGAAAAGTCATCAGTTGACATTCAGGGCAACGATACGGTCGTATGAGTCGCCAGCTTGGCGCTGGAGTCAATGGGGACGCCAGAAACCAGCACGATGCTTGTCTCGGTGTCGGCCTCTTGCTTGAGTTTGGAACTTCGAGACGCTGATTTCGACTCTCTCCATGTGCGATGTTCAGGCGGAAAGATTCTTCAACATCAATACGTTGCCATGATTCATGGAGTCGATCCGTGCACGGATCGACGAGTTGCATAACATCCTCTCGGTGATACATGAAGTGGTAAACGATGAGTTGGCTACAGCCGCGGAATTCGGAGGTATCCGTGGCGAGGTCCTCGATGCACCTGTCTTGGGCATCGAAGCATTGGTGGACGGGTCTGACGACGCTGAATTGCATGATTCCGGCGAATCCGCCGAGGATGGCGACGGTTACTGTCATGGGTCCTGCGTTGTCTTTGATCCAGGTCCATATCTGCCGCATAGGTCCCCCAGAGCCATAGGATGCGGGGGATTGTATCGCGACTGTTGCGGGAACCCGCGCTCCGGCAGCGGCGCGCGCGGCAGCACCAGCAGACCGCCGAGTTCCGGCTCCCAGCGCACCCGGGCCTGGATGCGGAAATAGCGTGCCAGATGCGCCTCGGTGATGACCTCCCGCGGCGTGCCCAGCGCCACGACAGCCCCCTCCGACAACATGATGATGCGGTCACAGAAACGCGCCGCCAGGGCGAGGTCGTGAATCGCGACCAGGGCGCAGCGCCCTCCCCGGACCACGGCTTGCACCAGCATGAGCATTTCCAACTGGTGCGCCACGTCGAGGTTTGCCGTTGGCTCGTCCAGCAGCAGGATGGTGGCTTGCTGCGCCAGCGCCCGGGCCAGAATCACGCGCTGGCGTTCGCCGCCGGAGAGTTCCTGCAGAGTCCGCTCGGCCAGCGCCTGGGTTGCCGTGGCCTCAAGCGCCCATTGGATGGCCGCCTCGTCCGCCGGCGTTTCGGGCTGGAAGCGTCCCAGATGCGGGTGCCGCCCCATCGCCACGACGTCTCGGACCGTGAAGGCAATCTCCATCACCGTGTCCTGCGGAACGAACGCGGTGTGACACGCCAGGGCCTTTCTCGACAGCGCCGCGATGGGGGTGCCGACGACCTGCAACTCGCCGTGATCCGCTGCGAGCAGGCCCAGAGCCAGACGCAACAGGGTCGACTTGCCGCTGCCGTTGGGACCGACGAGCCCGACCACCTCCCGCGCGCCGATGGAAAAGGTCACCTGGGAGAGCACCGCGCGGTCTTGATACGCGAAGGTCACATCGCTTACTTCAAGCAGCGCCGACATCACAACAGCCCTTCACGCCGGTGTCGCAGCAGCAGGAAGAGAAAGAAAGGCGCGCCGATGAGGGCGGTGAGCACGCCGAGGCGCAGTTCTTCGGGGGCGATCAGGGCGCGCGCCAGGCAATCGGCGAACACCAGGAAGGCGGCGCCGACAACCAGGGCGAGGGGCAGCAGCCATTGATGGTGCGGCCCGATCAGCCGACGCAGGATGTGGGGAATGATCAGGCCGACAAAGCCGATGACGCCGGAAACGGCAACGCCCACGCCGGTGACCAGCGAGGTGGCGATAATCAGCACCCGGCGCACCCGCACCACGTCCACGCCAACCGAGGCGGCGTGCACGTCGCCCAGCAGGAGCACATCCAGGTCGCGGGCGTAGGCGATGATCAGGCCGGCGGCGAGCAGGGTGACGGGGGCTACGAGCTTGACGTGTTCCCAGGTGCGCCCGTCCAGGCCACCCAGCAGCCACAGGATCAATTGGCGGCCGATGTCGAAGTTGGCCAGCGACAGCGACAGCACGAACGACGTCAGGGCGGCGTTCAGGCTGCCGACCGCGACGCCCGCCAGCAGCAGGGTGCCGATTGGCGTCTGACCGCGCCGGGTGGCAATACCGTAGACGACGAAGGCGGTGAGGCCAGCTGAACCGCAGGCCAGGATGGGCAGGGGCCAGACGGAGTGGGCGGCCAGGCCGAGATATAGGGCGATGACCGCGCCCAAGGCGGCGCCGGACGACACCCCCAACACCCCGGGATCCGCGAGGGGGTTACGGAACAGGGCTTGCAAGGCGGCGCCGCACAGGGCCAGACCGCCACCCACGCACAGGCCCACCAGCACGCGCGGCAGGCGAACGTGCAGCAGCACGGCGGCCTCCCACGTCGGCCAATCCGGCGTTACCGGCAGACCGGCGGCGTGCGCCAGGATGCCGACGAGATGCCGCCAGGGGATCGACACCGCGCCGTACGTCGTCCCCGCCAGCACGGCGGCGACCAGCCCCAGCATGGCCAGCGCGCACGCCAGGACTCGCTGCCGCCGTCTCACAGGGCAAACGCCTCGGGATGCAGCACCCGCGCGATGGCTTCGAGCGCCTTGACCGAATAGTGGGACACCGAACTGAGCCAGGCGCCGTTAATACCATAGACACGGCCCTCCTGAACGGCCGGCACCTCAGCCCAGACCGGGTGATGCAGAAATGCCGCGGCGCTATCGTCACCCGCGCCCGGCTCCCACGCCGAAACCAGGATCACTTCGGGCCGCAGGCTAACGGCCACCTCCAGGGGCAACCGTCCTTGGCCCCGTAAACCCGCGTCCCGCGCCACATTGTGCCCGCCGGCCAGGGTGATCATGGCGTCGATCAGGGTGTCTTCACCGGCCGAGTAGCCGCCCCCGCCGTAATACAGCACGCGCCGTCGCGCCAAGTTCTGCGCTCGTTCTTCCACCTCGGCGATGCGCCGCCGCATGTCGTCGACAAGCTGCGCGCCGTTGCCGTCCGCCCCCACCGCGGCGGCCAGCATGCGGATCGAATTCATGATGTCGGCAAACGAACGGTACCACTGAAAGCGCACCACCGGCACGCCTGCCGACACCAACAGCCGAACCGTGGTGGCCCGCGTGTAACTGGCCAGCACCACCAGGTCGGGCCGCAAAGCCAGCATCGTTTCGGGCTCGGCGTGGATGCGCGGCAGGTCCGGCGGCAGCAGTTTGGCAATATCCGACAAGCCCGGCTCGTCGACCAGATACGTCACCGCGGCCAACCGTTCGGGCGGCACCAGGGCGGTGAGGATCTCGTCGCTGGCCAGCACCCCCGACAGGATGCGGTGCGGCGGTGCGGCCAGCGTTTGCGGTATTCCGGACGGATCAATCAGCCGCTTGGGGAAGTCATGTCCGACGACCCGCGTGGCGTGAAAGGGCCGCGCGCCGAGCAGGGACAACCGCGTCGTGCCGCCGGTGGCTGCGAACGCCACGACTCCGAGCACGATCAGCCCCGCGGGCACAACCGCGGCGCGCCCGGCGATTCGTCTGGCCATTCCTTGTCCCTCCTTCGGCTTGCGCCTTACAGCGTCATCCTGATACCGCCGAATGCGGCGAAACCGGGTGTAGAGAAGCCGTACACTTCCTCGTAGTCCTCGTCGAAGAGGTTCTCCAGGCGTCCGAACACCTCCAGCGTACGCCGCTCGGTTTCGACGAGCTGGTAGCCGAGGGATATGTCTACCTTGGTGTACGCTGGATTATCGACGCGCTTGGGTGGCCAAGCGGACCAATCAAGATCGGCGCGCGTGCCGATATGGCTCAGCTCTATTCGCCCGTCAAAGCGCCCGCGCGTGTACTGGCCGAACAGCCGCACCTTGTGCTCTGGTCGGCGATGCAGGGATTCACCCACCGCGAAGAATCCAAAGATACCGGCACCGGCATTGGTGACCTCACTGCGCAGCCAGGTATAGACGGTACCGAAGGTCCAGGCCGGCACCGGCGTGACCGTCGCGGAAAACGCTAGTCCGTACGCCTTGGCCTCCTCGATGTTGAAGAAGTTGGGCTGGCCCTCCGGCGGTGAGCTGTTGTATTCGATCAAGTCTTCGAAACGGCTCGAAAAAAAGACGCCTCCCAGCCGCAGGCGGTCCTTCCAAAGCCGCTGTTCGACACCCAACTCCCATGTCATGCTGCGCTCCGGATCCAGGTCCGGGTTGCCAACGGTCCAGAGGGTAGAAAAAATTTCGCCCCACAAGGGCTCCCGGAAACCGGTGCCGAGGGCCGCTCGCAGCTTGGTGCCGCCGGGCAGGAAATAGGCCGCCGAGACCTGATAGGTCAACTCGGCGCCAAACTTGCTGTGTTGATCGACCCGCAGGCCGCCGACCAGCACGATGGGCTCCAGCGGCTTCAAGCGAAGCTGTGCGTATCCGGCGGTGCTGTGCCGGCGGAAATCGTTTTCCGTATCCTCATCATCCTCGTGCGCTGCACCCAACGTGAAGCTACCGAGGTGGAAATCCAACACCGATTGCCAGTCGATAGCCAAACGTTTTTCGCTGGTGACGAAGATGGCCTCTTCGGGCGACTCGGGATAGCTGTGACGCTTGAGCTGATGGAAGCCGAATTGCAGGCTACTGTTCAACCAGGGCAACAGGGCACGGGCGCCCCGCAGGCCCAGGGTAGTCTCATGGGTAGTCTGGTATTTATTGTGAAATAGGACGTGCCCGGTGCCGTCGGTGGGAAAATGGTACTCGCTGTCGATGTATCGCAACGTGAGGTCGATGTTCGTGTGCTCGTCCGGGGACAAGTCGGCGCGCAGGGCCACGTTGGCGTTGTCGTACTGGTTGTTGAAGGCCAGGTGTCCGTCCGACTCGACGCGGCTGGCGGATACCGACAAGCCGCCCCAGGTTGTTCCGGCGCTTAAGGTGGCGCGTTGCGCGTTGGTGCTGAAACTGCCGCCGTCGGCGCTCAGATCGACGCTCAGGGGTCCGCTGCCCCGCTTGGTAATGATGTGAATAACCCCGCCGACGGCGGTGCTGCCGTACAGCGTGCTCGCCGGCCCGCGCATCACCTCGATACGTTCAATGTTGTCCACCGACAGGTCAGCCATATCGAACTTGCCATCCAAGAGGATATTTACCTTCACCCCGTCGATCAGCACAGCCGTGTGATCCGACTCACTACCGCGGGTGAAGATGCTCGTCGTCGCGCCTAGCGCACCGGTGCGCACCACGTCCAGACCGGGAACGCTGCGCAGTGCGTCGGCGACTGTCTGGACACCCTGCGCGGCAATGTCCTCGGCGCTGATGACGGTCACCGAGCGCGTCGTCTGGCTCAACCGCTCCGCCGAGCGGGTAGCGGTGACGATCAGCGGATCGAGCCGAAAAGTGTCTTCGTCCTGCTGCGCCCAGGCGGCGAGCGCCTGCAACCCCAGGACTAAGAGCAGGCAAACTGCGATGAAGCTTGAATTATTGTGATGCATTGATCCCCTCTCCCGTATCGTGTCAGGCAGCGCACCGGACGCAGCAAACCGCCGGTTCGCCGTCGGGAGGCAAGGGGATGCCAGGGGTGTGGCAAACGAAAACGGGTCGTTGACACGTGGAAGGCGTAAGAAGAACAACCTGAGCGGTTGGAACACGCTACCTTCACTGGCACCCTCTCCCTCGAAAGGTTTCTCCAGTGAAAAAGTCCGGGCAGGTCTCCTGGCTTGCGGCTACAACCTACTCTCTGCGCCTTCCCGAGGCGACTGCCTCAGTGGCGGTTGCAGATTTCGTTCCGCTTACAGTTGCGGGACAGCGATGGCTTCGCACCATCTTCCCTAATCGCAGCGGGCGCTGCGATACGACCCGGCTTTTTCAGTGTGGCGGTATGTTAACGGCAGGTCGGGGTGTATGTCAATGCAGGCCGTCTCGACACCGCGACGGCTCAAGACCCACCGACAAGATTCAGAAGTCGAGGCCGCGCTGCGCCTTGATGCCGGATGCAAACGGGTGCTTCACCTCGCGCATCTCGCTCACGAGGTCGGCGTAGTCGGCGATCTCGGCCTTGGCGTCGCGGCCGGTGAGGATGACGCTGGTACGCGGCGCCCGGGCTTTCAGCCCGTCGAGCACGGCGCTGGAAGACAGGTAGTCATAATGCAGCACCACGTTGATCTCGTCGAGAACGACGAGATCATGTTCGCCCCCCGCCAGCATGTCGCAAGCCGTGGCGAAATCAGCCTCGGCGACGGCGGTGTCGCGGGCGCGTTTCTGGGTGTCTCAGGTAAAGCCTTCGCCCATGGTGTGCCAAGCCACCTGACCTGAAAAGCGCTCGAAAAACTGGCGCTCGCCGGTCACCCAATTGCCCTTGATGAACTGCACGACACCAATCGTCTGCCCCCAGCCGAGCGCCCGCGCCATCACGCCGAAGGCCGAACTCGACTTGCCCTTGCCATCGCCGGTGTATACCAGCACGAGCCCTTGTCCGGGATTCTTGGTCGCCGCGCGCTTCCGGCGCTGCTCTGCCTGGACTATCCTCATGCGCTCCTTGTGGGCACGCTCCACCTGTGCGCTACCGTTCGGTTCGGTCATGGTTTCTCCTCCCTGTCTACCAACGCACATCACCCTCCAAGCCACTACGCCGTAGCCAGCAAGGCGATTGCCACGCCGACGACCAAGGCGGCCGTCACCAACACCGTCTGCCACGCCTGCCGACAATCCGCACTCGTTCCGGCAGGAGCAGCAGCGGGGTCACCAATCCAGACGTCGGTTACCTGACGGCCGTCCAGCCAGATCGGCCCTGCCAGTCGTCGCCGGATCGCACCGGCGAGCGCGGCCTCGCTCCAACCGGCGTTCGGCCCCGGCACGATGGCGTGCTGCCGCCAACCAATCCTGAGCGCCCCGCGGCTGGAAGTGCCAGGCGTCAGCGCCGCGGCGCACGCGATCAGCAACCACGTGAGCCGTGCCGGGAGCAGGTTCATCAGATCGTCGAGACGCGCGCCGCACCAGCCGAACCGGAGGTAGCGCTCGGTCTTGTAGCCGACGACTGAATCCATCGTGCTGACCGTCTTGAACACCACGATACCGGGCACGCCGACCAGGCAATACCAGAAAATCGGCGAGACGAACCCGTCAACCAGATTCTCGGCCAGGCTTTCGATGCCGCTCCGTTGGCAGGCAGCGGCGTCCATGCGATCGGTATCGCGCCCAACGAGGCGGCCGGCCGCCTTGCGGGCAGCGGGAAGATCGCCAACTGCCGCGGCAGCGTCAATCGCTGCCACATGCTTCAGCAGATCGCGGAGCGCCAGCAGGCTGTAGAGCAGAAAAAGATGCACCACCGAGGCCATCGCAGGGTGCAGCCGGACAGCGGCGAGCAAGGCCGCCGTGCCGCCGCCCCAGACGATCGCCAGCACGACGAACAGCACGCATCCACCAACGTACCCGTCGGCGCCCATCGCGCGCAGGCGCGCTTCAGTCCAGCTTAGCGAGCCGCCGATCAGTCGCACCGGGTGCCAGGGGTAGACCGGATCGCCCAGCAGCAGGTCCAGCACGACAGCCGCTGCCAGCAGGTCGGCACGCGGCGCCAGGCTGCTCAGGACCACTTGGCGTTCCAGCCGAGCGCGATGGCCCGTAGAACCAACTCCACCGGATCGTCGGGCGCCGGGGCGAGTTCAGCCCGGAACGCCGGCCAAGGCTCCGGCTTGGCCGCCAGCGAGCAGGCCAGACAGGCTGCCTGCTGGCGCAGCACCTCGTTCGCCAAGCCCGGCGGTAGCGTGCCGAACGCGACGCGGTCCAGCACCGCGGCGAACGCATGGGCCGCCGCCGCGCTCCCCGGATCGTGGAAGACGGCGTTCCAGTTCTTCTCCAGCAGGTCGTAGCGCCGAGCCGGCAACAACGCCGCCAGGCGCTCGGCTGCACGCGCCTGGGTAAGGCCGAAGCGACCCAGGGCGTGGAACAGGTCGCGCGTCCGGGAAGGTTCCAACCCGTTCTGCCAGCAAAGTGCTTCCTTGACCGACTCCATCACCGCAAGCCCAATGATCTCCCCCAGCTTGACGTGCGGACTGGTCGAATCCTTCGGCTTGCGCGCCGGACCGAGCGGCGCGGCGAGACAGAACTGGTCCGTGCCGGTTCCGGTGGCGATGACCGGCGCGTAGCGGCTGGGGACGGCCAACTCCGCCAGCGCGGCCGATTTCGCCTCGGTCATCGTGACGATGGCGCGGGCGTGGGCAGACGGCGTGACCGGACAGACAAGTAGCAGGATCGTGTTGATCGTCCCGGCGTAGGGCGAAACCTTACGCCAGCCGTCGTCGGTCTCCACCCAGGCGGTGGGGTCGCCCGCCCGTGCGGCGTTGCCGGATACGCCGGCAGTCGTGAACGCGTCGACTCGCAGAGCCTCGAATTCTGCCGAGCGGTGGACGGTGTACGCCATGTTCGCGGCGGTGCCCATCAGGGCAGTGCGGTCGGGGTCGATGCCGATTTCCCCGCACACAGTACGGTGATAGACGCCCAGTCCCAGGCGCGAGATCAATTCGTAGCGCTCCTGATCGCCCTGCCCTTCGCAACTCTGGTGATTCACCAGGAACCGCAGATCATCCCGCTGTCCGCCGCCACAGGCAGAGGTACTCATCACGCGGTGCGGCGCCAGTAGTTCGATCACCAGGTAGCGGCCAGAGCGGCGCGCCTCAAACAAGGCGCTGCGGCACAGTACGTCCCCGGATGCGGGGTGGAGCGGGAGGGTCATAGACATGGTGGACTGGGCGATGGGTTGGGAACCGATGCGGCGGCACGGGTCGGCCGCGCGCCTTGTCATGCACTGCGAGACTCGGCCCTTAGAGCCTGTTTCGCGGACCTATCTTGCTGGAGCCCCCTGACGAAAGCAAGGCGGGCCGTCCAAAGGCGCCGCATCCCTCAGAGCCCCGCTGGGCGCGTTGCAATGACGGCCTTTTGCTGTACAATGCTGCCTCCCGAAACGCTCAACATACCCAGAAAACGAGGTTCGGCCTTGCAGTCGCCGCCGTTTGAATCCCCCTTTGGCCGCGTCTTGACGGTCAGCCAAGTCACCCGGGAAATCAAGGAAATCCTGGAGGATTCCTACCCCCTGGTGTGGATCGAGGGCGAAATTTCCAACCTGCGCCTGGTGCAAAGCGGCCACGCCTACTTCACGCTCAAAGACGCCAAAAGCCAACTGCGCACGGTCATGTTCCGCTCCTCGGTGCGGCAACTGCCGTTCACGCCGGAGGCGGGTATGCAGGTGATCGCACGCGGGCGCTTGAGCGTCTACGAGCCGCGCGGTGACTACCAGTTGATAGCCGAAGCGATCGAGCCGAAGGGCGTCGGCGCGCTGCAAATCGCCTTCGAACAATTGAAGGCGCGTCTGTTCCAGGAAGGGCTGTTCGACGAAGACCGCAAGCTACCTCTGCCCGTGATGCCCCAGCGCATCGGCATTGTCACCTCGCCCACCGGCGCCGCCATCCGCGACATCATCCAGGTGGCGCACCGGCGCTCCGCCAACGTTCACCTGTTTCTCTACCCGGTGCGGGTGCAGGGCAAGGAAGCCGCCGGGGAAATCGCGCGCGCCATCGCGGCGCTGAACGCCTTCGAGCCGCCCCTCGACGTGTTGATCGTGGGGCGCGGCGGTGGCTCGCTGGAAGACCTGTGGGCGTTCAATGAAGAAGCCGTCGCTTGGGCGATAGCCGGCTCGGAAACTCCGATCATCTCGGCGGTTGGGCACGAGACCGATACCACCATCGCCGATTTCGTTGCCGACCTGCGCGCTTCGACGCCCTCAGCAGCGGCTGAATTGGTGGTCAAGAGCGCCGAAGAATTGAGCCAGCAGGCCGGAGCACTGCTGGCGCGCATGCACACCGTGGTGCAGCACACCCTCATGCGCTCGGCCACCGCCCTGGAGCACCTGTCGGCGTCGCGCCCATTCCGCGCCCCGCACCGCTTCGTGCAAGCGCTGCAGCAGCAGGTTGACGACCTGATGCTGCAGCTCGACAGAGCCTGGCTGAACGACGTGCAGAATCGCACCCAGCGCCTGGAAACCGCTGCCAAGGGGTTGGCCAGGTCGAACCCGCAATGGCGCTGGCAACGGCAGCGCACGCATCTCGATATCCAGCGCCGTCGCCTCGAGACGGTCATTCGATCCCGCCTCAACCTGCGCCGCCAAACGCTGCACGGCCTCGGCGGCAAGCTACATTCCCTCAGCCCCCTGGCCGTTCTGGCGCGCGGTTACGGCATTTGCCGCGACGCCGCTACGCAACAGCTCATCACCCGTGCCGCGCCTGTAAAGCCGGGGCAGCATGTAGAACTGGTTCTACACGACGGACAACTCGCCTGCACGGTTGACGATGTCCAAGAAAAAGAAGCCCCTCCGCTTGAGGGAGGGGTTGGGGAAGGATAACGAAATGGCCGATCTGACCTTCGAGCAGGCACTGAAGCGCCTTGAGGAAATCGTCGAGGCGCTGGAAACCAACGATCTCGATCTGGAGAAATCCGTGCAGTTTTACGAGGAAGGGGTGTCGATGTACCGCCACTGCACGCAGCAGTTGCAACGGGCTGAAAAGCGTATCGACATCCTGCAAGCCAACGACGACGGCACCCTGATCCCGGAACCCTTCGCGATTCAAGAAGAGAGCGGGGGTAGCAACGGTCAGGAGGAAATTCCGTTCTAACGGAGGCTTGATGCAACCCCTGGAGGCGTATCTGCAAGCGCAGCAACAACGTCTTGAGGTCGCCCTCGGTCGCTATCTCCCCGCCCCTGACGCCGAGCCGCCGGTGCTGTCCGAGGCGATGCGCTACAGCGTGTTCGCCGGCGGCAAGCGCGTGCGCCCCGTCCTGCTGCTGGCAGCCACCGACGCAGTCGGCGGCGACAGCGAGGCGGTGCTCCCCGCCGCCTGTGCCCTGGAATTCGTGCATACCTACTCCCTCATCCACGACGACCTGCCCGCCATGGACGACGATGATTACCGGCGCGGCCAGCTCACCAGCCACAAGGTCTTCGGCGAAGCGGTGGCCATCCTCGCCGGCGACGCCCTGCTGACCTACGCCTTCGAAGTCATGGCCGGACCCGACCTGACGAGCCGATTTGCGCCTGCCATGTTGCTGGAGGCCACGCGCTGCCTGGCGCGCGCGGCGGGCTGGTCCGGCATGGTCGGGGGGCAGGTGGTGGACATGGCCTCGGAAGGCCGGGAGGTGTCACTCGACGTGCTCGAATATATCCACCGCCACAAGACCGGCGCCCTGATTGGCGCGGCCGTCACCATCGGCGGCTTGCTCGGCGGCGGCTCGGCGGCTCAGTTGGAGGCGTTGAAGCGATATGGGCAGGCCATCGGACTGGCGTTCCAGATCGCCGACGACGCCTTGGACGTGGAAGGCGACAGCACCGCGCTGGGCAAGCAGGCCGGGCAGGACGAGAAGCACGGCAAGGCGACCTACCCGGCCTTGGTCGGGGTGGAAGCCTCGCGTCAACACGCCGCGGCGTTGCTGAAGGAGGCGCTTACGGCGCTCGACGATTTTGACGCCGGCGCCGAGCGGTTGCGGCAACTGGCTCGTTTCATCGTCAACCGTAAGGTCTGAGCAGAACGCACGTGGCCGCCGAGCGGGAACGCCTCGACATCCTGGTCTGGCAACGACAATTGGCGCCAAGCCGGGCCCAGGCGCAAGCGCTGATCCTGGCGGGCAAAATCGCCGTAGACGGCCAATGCCTGACGCAATGCGGGGCACAGGTAGCCGCCCAGGCGGAGGTGAGGCTGCTGGGCGCCCCGAGTCCGTACGTCAGCCGCGGCGGCGAGAAATTGGCGGCGGGTCTTGAGGCGTTTGACTGCCGGGTACAGGATGCCGTCGCTCTCGACGTCGGCGCCTCCACGGGAGGCTTTACCGACTGTCTCCTGCAAGCCGGTGCCCGGCGCGTCTACGCCGTGGACGTGGGGTACGGCCAATTGCACTGGCGGCTGCGCAACGACCCGCGCGTCGTCGTGCGCGAACGTACCAACGCCCGCTACCTGACGCCGCACGACTTCCCGGAGCGCATGAACTTCCTGACGGTGGACGCCTCGTTCATCTCCCTGCATCTGCTGCTTCCCGCCCTCGTTCCCCTGTTGGCACCGCAAGCCGAAGCGATCCTGCTCGTCAAACCGCAATTCGAGGTGGGCAAAGGCGAAGTCGGCAAAGGCGGCGTGGTGCGCGATGCGAGGCAGCACCAGCAGGTTTTGCAGGCGGTTTTGACCGCGGCACAAACATGCGGGCTGGCACTCCGCGCGGCCATCCCCTCTCCCCTGTCCGGTCCCAAGGGCAACCGCGAGTTTCTCGCCCATCTGACCGTAGGCGCACCACCTCTGCCACAACGGGAACTGGACGACTTGTGCTTGGGGTTGACGAGGGAGCCCGGTGGTGAAGCCCCGCATTGAATTCGCTTTAAGCCCGGCCGGAAAGCATGATCGCTATTGAACAGTCCACGGTGTGCCAGAGCCCGGCCTTTGCAGGCTTACAACCATTGGTTGCGTATCAATGGCCTTCAGATTCATACGTAGCTTCTTAAGCACGTTGGCGAGATTGATAGCTTGTGGTCGAAGCGGCGAAGTCGCGACCGACTGTTGCTCGAGGTGCAGTGCGACTCGCCACCGCCGCTTTGCCAGTGCACGTTCTGCGAGGGCCTGCTCGCCCTTGTCGTTGGCGTTCGCGCTCGCGGCAGCGAGACCCGCCAGCGTGTCGCGGACTTTACTCGCCACTTCGCCGCCGAGATCACTTGGTTTTGTCCTCGGGTGCTGCCGGTAGTCCTTTATTTCGATCAACCAAGAGACATCTTGTGCAAGACAGAGGATATCGACCGCCTTCGAACCGCCAGCGACGGATTGGAACTGTTGACGATAAAACGCCCAATCATCGTACTTGGTAGCTTCACAGTGGTCCGGGAATGAGAATTTGAGACCGCCTTCCTCAATCTCGGTCACGGCATAAACTCCTCGAGAAAACGATCCGATTGTTCCAGTTCTTCGTCGAGCAACAGCAACGGCTCTATAGCGTCAACCTCATCGGACTGGGAAATTTCTACGCCGTCGTCCACCCGCCGCAACGCGAAGTAGCGTGGCTTGACGCCCTCGAATTCGTGCCTAAGGAGGATTTCAAACTCTCTCAAGAGGAAGAGACTGTGCGTTGCAACGAACACCTGCACCCCTGCCCTGCATATATGCAGAATCGCCGCCGCGACTTCGCGAATCAGCTTCGGATTAAGGTTGGATTCAGGCTCGTCCCAGAACAGGGCACCCTTGTTGTGCAGGGAGCCTGTGGCGATCAAGCGCGCCAGCATGGCGAGCTTACGCCAACCTTCGGCGACCAAGGGCATCTCCATATTGCTGGCGCCGCGACCAAACTGACGCAGGTAAAAACGGCCATTGCGTTCCAGAACGACGCGCCCGATCTGGTATTCCAAGGGCTCCAGCAACCTTGAGATCGTCTTATCGCGTGGTCCCCTCACCATTGGTGCACCCAGCAACAGACAGGTGTCGCGCCACGTCTCCTCGAATTCAACGTAGTGTGTTTCGTACAGAGAGACGAATCCAGGGTAGATCGTCAGCAACTCACGAGTGGGCAGAAATACCGGCCTGCGATCCACCCACCTAGAGGGGGGATAGTCGATGACAGCCTCGGACTTATTTTGTGAAGCAAAATTGAGCCCGATGGAAGTATTACGCCGCTGAAAGTTCACTTTCACTTCGCATCGGTTACGACCCTGCCGCCGACGCGCGAGACGACCTAGGCGGCCCTCATCCGGTCGAAACACGTTAACTATTTTTTCCGCAATACGAGTTTGCAGAAAGGCCTTGGTAGGCTGCCGGCTATCACGCCTCCTACCTTCCTCGGCGCTTGCCGCCATGACGGCATAAGGAAGCTTCAGTAGATGCGTTTTGCCCGTCGCGTTCTCGCCGACAATAACGTTGAGACCTTCGGCAAAGTCCAAATGAGCTTCCGGGAAAGCCGTAAAATTCTTGACTTCGAGCGACCTGATCACCGCCTTTACCTCCGTGGAGGCTCATGGACCAATGCCTCGCACCGTCCAGGGCCACAAGGCGAACTACTAATCACCCAGTTTGCCATAAATGTCCTCCCGTCTCACCGCGAAGGCATACGCCATTCCGCCAACGCATCACGTGAATACGCAGGTGCACCGGTTGAGAGCCACTCAAGGCACCGCATGACACGGTGCCGTCACCCATCCGCCACCTCGAACGCCGTCACGTTGCGCGTCTCACGGCTGAGCTCGACGCCGATCAGATGCACCAGCTCGCCGCGGCCGCGGTACTTCCGCGCGTAACCCCGCTCCTTGAGTTGCGCCAGCGCCGCCCCCTCCGGCGCCAACTCTACCACCTTGAACTCGAACAGATAGACGTGACCGAACGCCCGTACCGCCATGTCCAGACGACCGTGGTTGCTGCTGTCTTCCACCACGATCTCGAAGCCCAGCGCTGCAAAGTACGAGTAGAACACGCTCGCGTAGTAGCCCTCGTACTGCGCAATGTCGTTATTCGTGTACCACTCGTATGGAATGCTCGCAAAAAACGCCTGGAACAGCGCCTTCATCGCCGCGAAGTCGTTCGCTTCCAGCAAGCTGGAACAAGCGGATGCTGTTGGCCGTCTGACGCGCCGTATCCTGCACCAGATGGTGCAGCAGGCTGCGGTTCAGGCTCTGACGCACCTCGCGGTTCGGATAGCCCAGGCGGTATAGGGCCTCGCCGCCCACGTTTTCTTCCGACAGGATGGTCAGATAACCGGTCTGGAACAGCAGTGCCTCGGTGCCGATGTGGTCCACGTCAAACGCCGACAACAACTCTCCGGTGCTTACCGTCTCACCGAGCGACACGGAGGTGACCCGGCGCTGGAACAGAGTCTCCACCAGGAACGTCGGTGTCGCGGTCTCGAACCAGTGGGCGCTAAACTCACGGCTGTCGAACAGCAGCAGCACGTCGTAAGGGTTGTACACCTTCTCGGCGCCGCGCCAGCAGTAGCCGTTGTACCAATCGCGGATCGCCGCCCGGTCCAGGCCGTCAAGCTCGGGCGCGAACACGGTATCCAAATCCGCTTCCGTGTAGCCGCAGATCGCCGAGTAGCGCCGATCCAAGGTGATGTCTTTGAGGTTGTTGAGGCCGGAGAACAAGCTGACCTTGGAAAACTTGCTGACGCCCGTGAGGAAGGTGAAGCGGACGTGCGCGTCCGCAAACTTGATGTTCGCGTACAGGCTACGCAGATAGTCGCGGTTGGCCCGCGCCAGCTCTGGCGACCCCAGTGCGTCCAGAATCGGCTTGTCGTATTCGTCGATCAACACCACCGCACGCCGACCCGCCTTGCGATGTAGCGCTTCCAGCAGGAAACCGAACCGCTCGGGACCCGAACCCTCCGCCGTCACCTGGGCGCGGCGTTCGATGCCGTCCAGTTGCGCCATCACGTTTCTGCGCAGCCCGTCCGGATCCTGGTAGTCGCCGCCGTTAAAGTCGAGGCGCACCACGGGGCGGCGTATCGACCAGTCCCAACGAGGATGGATGTCCAGCCCCGCGAACAGCGCCTCACTGCCCTCGAACAACTCCTTCAGCGTGTCCAGAAACAGGCTCTTGCCAAAGCGCCGCGGGCGCGACAGAAAGTAGTGCGCGCCCGCGTCCACCAGCCGATCGATGTAGGGTGTCTTGTCAACGTAGTAGTAGTCTTCCTCGCGCAGCGTGCGAAAGGTTTGCAGACCGATGGGCAGCTTGCGTCTCGTCATAGGACTCTCCCTGACCCATTCCGGCGTCCGGGCTTTGCCGTTCCGTGACCCGCCTCGCACCGTCCACCTTCAAATTGGCGCGCATTGAAACGCGTTTCGGCCGGGCATGCAAGTGTGCTGGAAAAGAGGAGACCGATGCTCAACTTCGCCGGTTGAGAGCCACCAAGTCCGCGTAGCGCAGACCGGTGCCGCCGAACAGGTCGAGAGCGCTTCCCACCGTGAAATCCAACCGGCCTTGGCCGAGTTCCCGAATCTGCTCGACGTCCGCCATGCTGCGAATGCCCCCGGCATAGGTGACCGGCAACGGCGCAATGCGCCCGAGCAGCGCCACGAGCTCGGCGTCGATACCCGCCTGGCGGCCCTCCACGGCGGTGGCGTGGATGAGAAACTCGCAGCAGCTTGGGGTCAGATCGGCCAGTGTAGAGGCGTTGATTTCCAAGTCGGTGGCGGTCTGCCAGCGGTCGGTCATGGCGACGTAGCGACCGTCTATCTTGTGGCAACTGAGGTCGAGGATGAGGCGGGAGGCGCCGACCGCGTCCACCATGTCCTGCAGCCGGTCGCGGCGCAACTTGCCGTCTTGGAACACGTGGGAGGTGACGATAACGCCGGCGGCGCCACGTTGCAGCCACGCCGCGGCGTTTTGCGGATTGATGCCGCCGCCCACCTGCAGGCCGCCGAGAAAGGCGGCCACGGCGGCGGTCGCGGCGGTCTCGTTGCCCGGCCCGAGCATGATGACGTGGCCGCCGTGCAGGCCGTCTCGGCGGTAGCGGTCGGCGAAATAGGAGGCGGGTTGATCGGCTGTGAAATTGGTCTGCGGGTCATCGCCGTCCTGCAAGGAGGCGCCGACGATCTGTTTGACGACGCCGTTGTGCAGGTCGATACAAGGACGGAAGCGCATGCGCCGACAGTCTCGAACTCAGCCGGCGTTGACGAAGGATTCCCACTTGGCTTCCATGCCGGAATCCTCCACGGTTTCCATCAGGTACTGGCCATATTCGCCGCTGGTAACGCCGGTATTGCGGCCCGTCATGGCCACGGTGCGTTCGTACTGGCCGCAGATGTCCAGGGCCTTGTGCAGCCGGGCGCCGGATTCCTGGAAACCGATGTGCTCCATCAGCATGGCGCCGGCCCGTACCATCGAGCTGGGATCGGCGTACTGCGCGCGGCCTTCCTGCACCATGCGCGGGGCGCTGCCGTGGATGGCCTCGAACATGGCGTACACCTTGCCCAGGTTGGCGCTGCCGGCGGTGCCGACGCCGCCCTGAATCTGGGCCGCCTCGTCCGTCAGGATGTCGCCGTACAGGTTCGGCAGGGCGAGCACCTGGAACTGTTTCTGACGCGCCGGGTTGATGAGGGCAGCGGTCATGATGTCGATGTACCACCCCTCCCACGAAATGCCCGGGTAGCTCTCCGCCACCTTGCGGGCAATGTCGAGGAACTTGCCGTCGGTCGTCTTGACGATGTTGGCCTTGGTGACGATGGTCACCGAGTCCTTGCCGGTGCGCTTGGCGTGCGCAAAGGCGGCGTCGATGATGCGCTCGGAGCCCTGTGAGGTGATGACGCGGAAGTCGATCGCCAGATCATCCGTGACGTTCACCCCCTGGCTGCCGACGGCGTACATGTCTTCTGTGTTCTCGCGGAAAAATGTCCAGTCAATACCTTGGGCGGGCACCCGCACGGGGCGCACGTTGGCGAACAGGTCGAGAGCCTTGCGCATGCCGACGTTGGCGCTTTCGAGGTTCGGCCAGCCGTCGCCCTGCTCTGGGGTGTGGGTCGGGCCTTTCAGCGTCACGTGGCAGTCCTTGATCTCAGCCAGCACGTCGTCAGGAATGGACTGCATGCTCGCAGCGCGGTTTTCGATGGTCAGGCCGTCGATGATGCGGAAAACCACTTTGCCGCTCGCCACTTGATCGCGCAGCAGGTATTCCAGGACCTTTCTCGACTCTTCCGCGATGGTCGGACCAATGCCGTCGCCGCCCAGAATGCCGACGACGATGGGGCTGATGGCGTTGAAGTCGAGCCAGTCGGGCTGCTGCTTGAGGCGCTCCACCCGCTCCAGTTGTTCCGCCATGACCCGGCCGAAGTGTGCTTTGCCGGCTTCGATTTGTGCTTCGTACGCCAAGATAGACTCCTCATGTAGGTGCGTGTTTTTCCGCGTTGGATTGGGGGTGTGAAGAGGTGGTTCTAAACCATACGAACCCGCATGTCAACACGCCCCGTCGAAGGTCAGAACGCTACGCGCCACCTCGCCCGCCTTCATGGCCCGGAAGGCTTCGTTGATGTCCTCCAGCCGGCCCCGTTTGCTCACCATGTCATCGAGATTCAGGCGCCCCTGGCGGTAGAATTCCAGGTAGCGCGGGATGTCGGTGCGGAACTGGTTGGAGCCCATGCGTGAGGTCTGCACCTTGCACTCGGGCCGGATGGCGCTGAAGGGGAACGACAACTCGGAGCCGTCGGGCGGCACCCCGACGATGGTCGCCGTGCCGCGTATGGCGAGGGATTCAACCGCCTGTCGGACCAGGACGGGCAAGCCGACGGCCTCGAAGGCGTGATCGACGCCCTGCCCGCCCGTGAGCTCACGCAACTGGGCGACGGCGTCTCCCTTGTTGGAATCAATGACGTCGGTCGCACCGAGGCTATGCGCGCGTTCCAGCTTGGCGGGAAACTTGTCGATGCCGATGATGCGGCCGGCGCCGCCGATGCGGGCGCCCTGGATGATCGACAGCCCGACGCCGCCGCAGCCGAACACGGCGACGGTCTGGCCGGCCTGCAGTCCCGAGGTGCGCAGCGCAGCGCCAACGCCGGTGAGCACGCCGCAGCCGACCAGCGCGGCGCGGTCCAAGGGTATGTCGCGGTCGATTTTGACCAGCGAGTTCTCGTGCAGCAGCATCTGCTCGGCGTAGCTGCCAACGTCGGCGAAGGGGATCAGTCGCTCGCCATCGAGGCTGAGGCGCGGCGTCGTGTCGGACCCACGGCTTACGTAGCCGGTGGCGCACACGTTGGGATGCCCGCTCAGGCACTGCGGGCAGGCGCCGCAGAAACCGGACAGGCAGGCGACCACGTGGTCGCCGGGCTTAACGGTGGTGACGGCGCTGCCGACGGCCTCAACCACGCCGGACCCCTCGTGCCCCATGACCATTGGGTGGTCGCGTGGCGGCAGGTCGCCGTCGACGTAGTGCAGATCGCTGTGACAGACGCCCGTGGCGGCGGTGCGCACCAGGACTTCGCGGTCGCGCGGTTTGTCGACCGTAACCGATTCGATCTGGAGCGGCTCATGGGCTCTGCGGAAGATAGCGGCTTTCATCGTGGTGCTCCCCTTTGTGAAGTGCGGCACGCCGGAAACGTCCGGCAGCCCGGCGGCTACGGATGGCTGGCACTGGACTTTAGCACGATTCAGCCTCTATAGTGTCGATTCAAAACCTCGTTCGGAATGCCTGTTTGCAACCTGCGAGCTCAGCCTATCCATCCACTCGAGTCCCCATGATGCGTGGCTTTACCCGTCTCTGCGTTCTCTACGCCGATTCCCCCTTTCGCCTCGCCGGGGCGCTGGTCTGCACGCTGGCGGCGGTGCTGCTGCACCTCGCCGTCCCACTGATCCTCAAGCGCGTTCTCGATGACGGACTGGACCCGGACAACCCCGGCTTCGTCTACGTGGCCGGCGCGTTGCTGGTCGGCGTGACGGCGCTGCGCAGCGTCGCGGTGTACGGGCAGAACTACTTGGTAGCATTCCTGGCTCAGCGCCTCGCCTACCGGCTGCGCAACCAGCTATACGACAAATTGCAGCGGCTGAGTTTTGCCTATCACGACCGGGCGCAGACCGGCGATCTAATGTCGCGCGCCGCAGCGGACGTGGAGGCGGTGCGCCACTTCTTCCATTTCGGCTTCCCGATGGTCTTCAGCGTGCTGTTGACCGGCATGGGAACAACGGCGGCGCTGGCCTGGCTCGATTGGCGCTTGGCGGTATTGTCCATCGGCGGCTTCGCGGTGATTCTGGCGGTGTCGGTCACCATAGGCCGCTGGCTGCGGCCGTTGCAGGAGATCGTGCAGGCGCACACGGCTCGCCTGTCGGTGGCCTGGCAGGAAAGCCTGACGGGTATCCGGGTGGTCAAAGCGTTCGGGCGCGAACGGTCGCAAGAGGCATCCTTTTCGGAGGTGGCCGGTGACCTGTACGAGGCGCACATGCGGGTGACGCACGCCCAGGCGCTGAGTCTGCCGTTGTTGACGCTTCTGCTGGCGGTGGGGCTGGCGCTGACGCTATACGTCGGCGGCCGGGAGGTCATCCTGGGGCGCATGAGCCTCGGCACCCTGGTGGCGGCCACCAGTTATCTGGTGCAGCTGGGGCACCCGCTGCGGCGCTTGAGCTGGCTTGCCGGCATGGCGTCGCGCTGTCAGGCCGGCGGCCGGCGGCTGTTCGAGGTGCTCGACGCCGTTTCCGAGGTGCGCGAATCCCCGCGGGCGCGACCCCTGCCGCAGGTACGCGGGGCCTTGCGCTTCGAGAACGTCAGCTTTCACTACGCCCGCCATCTGCCGGTTCTGCATGGCATCAGCTTCACCGCCGAGCCGGGGCAAACGGTGGCGCTGCTGGGCGGCACCGGCAGCGGCAAAAGCACCCTGGCGCAGCTGATCCCGCGTTTTTACGACCCCACCGGCGGTGTGGTCAGCCTGGACGGCATCGACGTGCAGGACCTGCAATTGGGTGCGCTGCGGCGGCACATCGGCGTCGTTATGCAGGACACTTGGCTGTTCTCCAGCACTATCCGCGACAACATCGCCTACGGGCGCCCCGACATCGGCCTCGAGGCCATCGTGGCGGCGGCCAAGGCCGCGCACGCCCACAACTTCATCATGAAATTCCCGCGCGGCTACGACACCTGGGTCGGCGAGCGCGGCGTGACGCTGTCCGGTGGCCAGCGACAGCGCCTTGCCATCGCCCGCGCCTTCGTGCGTGACCCGCGACTGCTGATCCTCGACGACGCCACGTCGAGCGTGGACGTGGAGACGGAATTCCTCATCCAGCGCGCCCTGCGATCGCTGATGGCAGGGCGAACGACCGTGGTCATCGCTCACCGTCTGTACACCTTGCGGCACGCCGACCTGATTCTGGTGCTGTCCGGCGGGCGCATCGTGCAGCGCGGCACGCACGACGAGTTACTGGACGAGCCGGGGCTGTACCGGAACGTGCACCAGCAACAATCGCGCGATCCGGAAGCACAGGTTGCGCCAGCCGTCTCGCCCGTTGCCGTCGAGCGATCGCACGTATGAGGGCTTCAACCCCCCGCGACCGGGACGCGGCGCCGAGCAACGGCCACCGCGAACCCGTAGAGGAAAAGCGCTTCGGCAAGGTGTACGACGCCCGTGTCATGCGCCGCCTGTGGCCGTTCGCGGTGCCGCACACAACGGTTTTGATCGTCGCAGCGGTCTGCATGGTCGGAGTGGCTGCCAGTCAGTTGCTCGGCCCCTACCTCATCAAGCTCGCCCTCGACGGCCCCATCGCGCAAGGCGACCCGCGCGCCCTCACCGTTATCGTGCTGTTTTACCTGGGCAACACGCTGGCCGGCTGGAGCCTGCAATACGGTCAGACCCTGCTGCTCATGCGCGCGGCGCAGCGCGTTTTGCTGAACCTGCGTCAGACGTTGTTCCGACACCTCATGCGCCTCGACGTGGCGTTTCACGACCGCCAATCCGTGGGCCGCCTGATGTCGCGCGTGCAGAACGACGTGGGCACCCTGCAGGACCTCTTCACCAGCGGCATCCTGAGTATCCTCAGCGACGCGCTCACCCTGGTGGGCATCCTGATCGTCCTGTTCACCATGCATCCCTACCTGGCGCTGCTGACCAGCGTGGTGGTTCCGCTGGTACTGCTGGTCACCGCGTATTGGCGCACCCACTCACGGCGCGCCTTCCAGGTGGTACGGCGGGCGCTGGCGCGGGTGAACGCCAGCCTGCAGGAAAACATCTCCAGCGTGCGCGTCATCCAGAGCCTGTGCAGCGAGGCCGTTAACCTGCGGCGTTTCGAGCGTCTGAACGGTGACCATCTGGAGGCGACACTGAAGGCCGCGCACCTGTCCGCCCTGTTTTTCCCGGCCATTGAGATGATGACCACCCTGGCCATCGCCGTGGTCGTCGTCTGCGGCGCGCCGTTGGTGATGGCCGGCGATCTTACTGCCGGCGCCCTGGTCGCCTTCGTGCTCTATATGTATCGCTTTTTCGAGCCGTTGCGCGACCTCAGCTTTCGCTGGAACTCGCTGCAAATGGCCATGGCGTCGGGGGAGCGCATTTTCGAGGTACTGGAGACGCCGCGACACGTCGTCGAGGGCGCAGCGCCGGTGCGGCTGACGCGAATGCGGGGAGAGGTGGCGTTTCGCCGGGTGTCGTTCCACTATCAGCCCGGCGTACCGGTTCTGGAAGACTTCTCGCTAGAGGCGCCGGCGGGGCAACGTCTGGCCATCGTGGGGCACACCGGGGCGGGCAAGACGACGCTGATCAACCTGCTGACGCGATTTTACGACGTGACCGAGGGGGCCATTCTCATCGACGGCATCGACTTGCGACGGCTGTCGCAGGCCGACCTGCGGCGTCAGGTCGCCATCGTCCTGCAAGAGCCCTTTCTGTTCAGCGGCACGGTGCGCGACAATCTGCGCTACGCCAACCCCGACGCCAGCGACGCAGCGGTGGAGGCAGCGGCCCGCGCGCTCGGCGTGCACGACAGCATCCTGCGGCTCGAACACGGTTACGAGACCGAGGTGCGCGAGCGCGGCAGCCTGCTGAGCCATGGCCAACGGCAACTCGTGAGCTTCGTGCGCGCCCTGCTGGCCAACCCGCGCATCCTCATCCTCGACGAGGCCACCGCCAGCATCGACGTCGAAGCCGAGCGGCTGGTGCAGGCGGGCCTCAAAACGCTGCTGCGCGGGCGCACCACGTTCATCATTGCCCACCGCCTCTCGACCGTGAAGCAGGCGGACCGCATTATCGTCCTGGAGAACGGGCGGCTGATGGAAAGCGGCACGCACGAGGACCTGGTCCGGCGCGACGGGCCTTACGCGCGCCTGTACGATATGACGTACGCCAGTCTGGTAGCGGGGTTTGATGGGGAATGATCCGGGTATGAATTTGTTCTGTACGCCTTGCTTGATCGTAATCGTTCTGTTTGTTTTTATCCTTACCGGTTGACGCTGGCGTCATCCAAGACAAGCCAAAGCAGAACGCGCAGCGCTGATGCTCGGGCGCGCCCTGCGGTCCGCAAGTTTATGCTTGAAGTTCCACGAGACATGCCTGCCAGCGGCGTGACAATGCTTCGAGGCATTGTTGCGCCGAATCCGCCCGTCCGTCGCCGTGCTGGAAGATTGATGCGTTGTGGTCGGCCAGACTCCGGGCCGCGGTGCGCAGGCGCGCCTGCGCCTGTTCCATCTGGTCGGCCAACTGGGCCACGGTGCGCCCGGTGAGGCGGCCGACCGCGCGGGCGTCCATCTCGTCGTCTGAGGCATAAATGCGAACCGGCGCGCCGTCCACGGCTACCGACTCCATGCCGTCGGCGGCCGTTGCGCTCCACCACACGAGCTGGCACAGCGTTTCGCGCGGCCCATACGCTCCCATTTTGACCTTGCCCGCGGCCTCCAACTGACGAAGCTGTGACAATCCCGTTCTAACCTGCTCATCCAATACTGCGATGAGGTCGTCAATCGATAGCGTTTCTGTCATCTGAAGCATCCCCTTCTAAGGTCCCTCGGGTCGATTACCGGCGTGCGCCATGCTTGGCAGTTTGTTGTTATAGACGCGGTATTGGTGGGTGTCAACAAAAGCGGACGTGGGAAAAGGCCGCAATATGGGTAGACATTCACAACCGGATGGGCTATAGAAAATTCGTGTATTCGACATGAATCCGGGTGCCGATTCCGTCCACCGGAACGGTGCTTGGCAGGCCGCCGCGTTGAACGTCATAGGAGGCAAAACCGTGGAAGAGCGAACGATACTGACGGCACTGGGGAATATCGTGGGTTCTCTTGGGACGTTGTCGCTCGTTGCGACAGCGCCGGACGATCCCTTGGCGTTGCCGGAGCCTCCGGGCTCGGAGCAGACGGCGGCGTATGAAACGCACGTCGGCGCCATCAAGGGCCAAGTGGATGCGAGCTACCACAACCTGCTGGCCATGTCGGCGCGGGATTACCAGGCGGGATACGCTGACCGCGCTGGGCTGTACCTGCTGGAGTTCCTGGGCAAACTCAAGGAAGAACCCGGCTATGACCGGGACTTTTCCGCCGAGGGCCAGCGCACCCTGGCCACGTATGTCGCCGACTTGCGGGAACTTTGATATCTCATTGGCCTGGGAGGTGAGATCATGCTTTCGAAATCCGCAGCGCGGGCGTTCTTTCTGATCGGCACCATCGGGTTTTCGGTCATTTTCCTGCTGTTGACGCTCGACACCATCCGTCGGGTGCCGGAGCAGACCAACGCCGCCAACCTGACGCCGCAGGCGATTGCGGGCAAGCACTTGTGGGACAAGAGCAACTGCATGGGCTGCCACACCATTCTGGGGGAGGGCGCCTATTACGCGCCGGAACTGACCAAGGTCTACGAACGACGCGGGCCGGCGTTCATCAAGGCGATGCTGCGCGACCCGGAGGCCATGTATCCCGGGCAGCGGCGGATGGTGAAGTACGACTTCACGGACGAGGAAATGGAGGCTATGGTCGCCTTTCTCAAGTGGATCGGCGAGATGGACCTCAACGGCTTTCCGCCCGAGCCCACCCTGCTGCCGGTGGCGGTGCCGACGCCGGCGGTGGGCGCGGACGTCGTAGCGGCAGTCGAGCGTCCCAAGGTGTTCAACCAGCTTTGCATCGCCTGTCACAGCCTGGGCGGGCAGGGCGGCATCGTGGGGCCGGCGCTGGACGACGTGGGCAACCGCCTCAGCTACGACGACCTCGTCCCGTGGCTGACCGATCCGCAACAGATCAAGCCCGGCACGGCCATGCCGAAGCTGCCGCTGTCAAGCGCCGACGTCGTCGAACTCGCCTCCTTTCTGTCTCAGATGAAGCAACAACCCAGCAGCACGGGGGAGGGCTCCAACTGATGAAATATCAGTCACAGAAAATCGCCTACTATTTCTTCGCGGTGTCGATGCTGCTGTTGTGCTTGCAAATCCTCTACGGCTTCATCATGGCCTTTGCCCACGTGGGCTACGACGTGCTGCACGCCGTTATCCCCTTCAACGTGGCGCGCGCCACCCACCTCAACCTGCTCGTTGTCTGGCTGCTCAGCGGCTTCATGGGCGCGGCGCATTTCATCATTCCCGACGAGATCGGTCAGGAACTGTATTCGCCCCGGCTGGCCGTCGTGCAGCTCGTCAGCCTGGTGCTTGTCGGCGTGATCGCCATTATCGGCTTTCACTTCCAGTGGTGGGAGGGGCGGAAGTTCCTCGAAATCCCGCGCCCGCTGGATTACCTGGTGGTGGTGAACGTCCTGATGTTCATCGCCAACATCGGCATGACGCTGTGGCGGAGTACCCGCCGCACCACCACGAGCATCGTGTTGTTCATGGGGCTGCTGTCGGCGGCGCTGCTGTACCTGCCGGGCATGATCGACACCACCAACCAGACGATGGATTCCTACTGGCGCTGGTGGGTGGTGCACCTGTGGGTCGAGGGCGTGTGGGAGCTCATCATGGGCGCCATCCTGGCGTACCTGCTCATCAAGCTGACTGGCGTCGACCGCGAGATGATCGAGAAATGGCTGTATCTCATCGTCGGCCTGACGTTCCTGTCCGGCATTCTGGGCACCGGGCACCATTACTACTACATCGGCACGCCGAGCTACTGGCTGTGGATCGGCGGCATCTTCAGCGCCCTGGAGCCACTGGCCTTCTTCGGCATGGCGGTGTACGCGGTGGCCATGGTGCGGCGCGGCGGGCGTCGGCATCCCAACTCCCTGGCGCTGTCGTGGACGGTGGGTTGCGCCATCATGTCGTTCGTCGGCGCCGGCGTGCTGGGCTTCGCGCACACCCTGCCGCAGGTCAACCTGTACACCCACGGCACGCTGGTGACGGCCATGCACGGGCACTTGGCGTTCTGGGGCGCCTACGCCATGCTGGTGCTCGGCATGATTTCTTACGCCCTGCCGCTGCTCACCGGGCGCAAGCTCTACAACACCGGCGCCGCGGCGTTTGCCTTCTGGACGTCCAACATCGGCATGGTCAGCATGACGGCGGCGTTCGCCGTGGCGGGGGTGACGCAGGTGTACCTCGAACGCCGGGTGGGCATGGATTTTCTCGCCGTCCAAGAGGAGTTGGCGGTGCACTTCTGGGGCGTCGTGTTGGCGGCTGCCCTGTTCACCGTCGGCATCCTGGCGTTTGTCTACACCTTTGTGAAGTCCGGCTGGCCGGTGGGCGAGGTCAATGCGTCGGTGCCCCCCGAGTACGCCTGAGCAGTGCGATGAGCGTTCCTTACTACCGCCCCATCCAGCGGGAAGTGGAGGTTTTCGAGCACGCCTGTCGCAACCGGCTGGCGCTGATGATCAAGGGACCCACGGGCTGCGGCAAAACGCGCTTCGTGGAGGCGATGGCGGCGAAGTTCGAGCGCCCCCTGGTGACGGTGGCCTGTCACGATGACACCACGGCCACCGACCTGCTGGGGCGCTACTTGGTGGAGGGCGGCGACACCGTGTGGCAAGACGGGCCGCTGACCCGCGCCGTCCGGCAGGGCGCCATCCTGTACCTCGACGAGATCGTCGAAGCGCGCGAAGACGTGGTCGTGGTGCTGCACTCCTTGGCCGACCACCGCCGGCAGGTCTATCTCGACCGCCTGAACGAAACGCTGACCGCCCCCGCCGAATTCATGCTGGTGATCAGTTTCAATCCCGGCTATCAACGCGGCTTCAAAGAGCTCAAGCCGTCGACCCGGCAGCGTTTCGTGGGCCTGAGCTTCCAGTACCCCGAGCCGGCGGTCGAGGCCGAGATCGTGGCGCAGGAAAGCGGCATCGATCTGGCCATGGCCAAGCGCCTGGTCGCCTTCGCCGGCAAGGTGCGAAACCTGCAGGAATTCGGCCTCAGCGCCACCGCCTCCACCCGCCTGTTGGCCCACGCGGGCCGTCTCATGCACACCGGCATGCCGCCGCGCACGGCGTGCCACGTCGGCGTCATCGAGCCTTTGACCGATGACGCCGACATCCGCAGTGCCCTGCAAGACACGGCAAACCTGATCCTGTGAGCTGGGACGAGGCGCTCTTCCGACTCGCCTGGAAGCTCAAGCGCGGCCGCCGTCACGCCGCTGCCGAGCCCGAGCGCCAACGGGAAGCCAGACTTGCCGACCTGAAAACCTCGCTGACCCTGGTGGCTCGCGCCCTGAGTGGCGAGGCCCTGGAGATTCAGGAAGCCGAACACGTCGGCGGCTACGCCGGCGAGGTCATCTACCTACCCCGAACCATCCATTTGGCGCCTGCTCCCGACGACAACGCCCGCGTTTACCTGTACCGCGTCGCCTATGCCGTCGTCTCTCGCCGGTTGGGCTTCACGCTGCCGCCGGGTTTGCCCGCAGATTTCCGCATCTTCCGCACCCTCGTGGCCGTGCCCCCAACCCGCCGGGCGTTTGAATCGGCCATGCCGGCTTCGCAGGTCCTTCACCACACATTCGGCTCCCTGTTGCTGCGGGAACGCCCGCTACCCGCGACGATGGATACGATGGACGCGCGCCTGGAAGCATTAACGCTGGCGTTGTTGGGGCGGGAACCCGGCACACCAAAGCCATTGTCCGGGCTCCTGCAATCTATCGTCACTGCTGCTCGACCCTGGGACGAAAGCGCGTTGCACGACCTCTGGCGCCAGTTTCGACACGGCGTACGTCGCGTCGCGCGTCGCGCACCGGCTCCGCCTCTGATTCTGTGGGGCCAACTCATGCCGTTCCAGGCCGAACCGCGGCCCGCTGCGCCGGGGAGTCCGCAGCAGCGCCTTGCCGCGTCGTCCTTTCCGAGCGGCACCGAACTCCCCGGCAAGCCGAAGGAAGACGTGCGGCGGGTCGTCCTGGATCACAAGGACATCGAAAACGACACCCTCATCCACACGTTCGAGAAGATCGAAACCGCCGAGGAGTTCAGCGGCGTAACACGCACGCCAGACGGCGCCGACGAGCTCGCCCACCACACCGAGGCCCTCGACGAGCTCGACATGCGGGAGGTGGTGAGAACCAATACCCCGACGCACTCCGTGTACAAGGCCGACCTGCGGCTCGGTGACGATACCGGCGACCTGGAATCCGCCGAGTCTCAGTCCGGCACTGCCTTCGCCTATGACGAATGGGATGGCAGGGCGCAGCGCTACCGGCCCGCGTGGTGCACCGTGTACGTCAACCAGTCGACGGCCCCTGCGGGTGCCGATCAGACGGTGGCGGCCATCCTGCGCAAGCACGCCCGTGTGGTGCACGAGGTGCGCTTGTTGCTCGACAAGCTGCGGCATCAACGTTTGCTGCGGAACCGGCAAACCGAGGGGACGGACATCGACGTTGATGCGGTCGTCGACCGTTATGCCACGGTGCGCGGCGGCCAGCGACCCGACGAGCGGCTGTATCTGGCGCAGCGACGGCAGCGGCGCGATCTGGTGACCCTGCTGCTGATCGACGTGAGCGCCTCGACCGACGCCTGGATTGAGGGCTCACGCGTGCTTGACATCGCCACGGAATCGGCGTTGGTGCTGGGGGAGGTGCTGTCACAGTGGGGGGATCACGTCGGCATGGCCGGCTTCTACAGCAACACCCGGCGCGACTGCCGGTTCGTCATGCTGAAGCCATTTGACGCCGACTGGCACCGCAGCCGCGCCGCGCTCACGGGCCTTGAACCGACGGGCTACACCCGCATCGGACCCGCCGTGCGCCACGGCACCGCGTTGCTGCAGGGCCAGCGGGCCGCCAGGAAACTGCTGCTGATGCTCAGCGACGGCAAGCCGGTCGATTACGACCGCTACGAGGGACGCTACGGCATCGCCGACATTCGTCAGGCCATTCGGGAGGCGCACCACAGCCGCATCCACACCTATGCCCTCGCCATCGACGTGCAGGCCAAGCTCTACCTGCCGCAGATGTTCGGCAGCGGTTCGTTCCGCATCCTGCCGCATCCGGCCTATCTGGTACGCGGCTTGTCAGAGGTGTACGGCCAATTGGCCCGCTGAGCACGTCACGATGGGGTTGCGCGCCATGGCGGCCGGCTCCGGCGGTATCCCTAGGGAGAGACGAAAGTGAGGTGTCAGCATATACTCGTTCCGATAGACTTCAGCCCGGATTCCGAGCATGCCTTGGGCTTGTGCCATAGGACTTGCGCAACAATTCCAGACGCAATTGACCCTGTTACGCGAGCTACGTTCCCGAAGCCGCAGAGGTAAACCTCTCAGCCTATTTGGAGAAAGTGGGATCTGAGGCGGTGCAGGGAATGGCGGCCTGCCGGAAACGGTAGAGGATACCGGGGTGAACGCTGACGTACTCACGGTCCGTGGCGCGCCGTCACACAAGATCGTCGAGGCCGCACGGGACAAACAGGTCGATCTCGTCGTGATGGGAACCCATGGACGCACGGGGTTACAGCACCTGCTCATTGGCAGTGTGGCGGAGCGAGTGGTACGCCTCGCGCCATGCCCGGTGATGGTAACCCCCCATAAGCCCAAAAAGGACTAAGCCGGTGCTTCCAAATGCCTGCTGCTGATCGATAATGAGTGCCTCGACCGAATCCGCATTGGGCCCGCCGTGCGCCACGGCACCGCATTGCTGAAGGGCCAGCGGGCCGCCAAGAAGTTGTTGCTGCTGCTCAGCGACGGCAAGCTGTCGATTACGACCGCTACGCGGGGCGTTACGGCATCGCCGACATTCGGGAGGCGTGTCAGGCTCGCATCCACACTTACGCCCCGGCATCGACGTGCAGGCCAAGCTCTACCTGCCGCAGATGTTCGGTAGCGGTTCATTCCGCATCCTGCCGTGCCTGCCCCATCTGGTACGCGGCCTGTCCAGAGGTGGGGGCAACGGGTACGCTGACGCCGGCGGCCTACGTAGCGTGCAGGTTGCCGCTACGAAGAACGGTGAGGCAAGCAATACTCCTGCGCGAGACAACGCGAACCGGAATCTTGTTTGGCAGCGGCCATAACTACTCCTCCCGCGCCGATAAAAAGCGTCAAACCCGCCCTCGTGGATCAGATATCCCGGAAAGCTGCCCACAGCCAGATCAGGCCGCTGCCGATTGCAAAATATGCGACAAAGCATACGTCACGGGTGTGGATCAGACTGGCTCCAACAGGAACAGTTCTCGCAGGCCGCCTTTCAGTTCCAGCCGGTCGCGTACTGAGAAGCGTCTGCGAATCTCCGCCTCAAAATTCTCGGACGTATAGTCCGCATAGTCCTCACGCTTGTTCTCAATCAGTTTCTGGAACATTTCATCGTTGCGCCCGACGAATTCGATGATGACCGTAGCGTCCAGGCTTCGTAGCCAGCCGGTGAACAGCGGCAGCGGGATGTTCGCTGCGACGCGCACGTGATGAACCAGAGCCAAGCAGAGCACCATATCGGGACGGCGCCGCGCGTCAAACGCCGGGCGCTCGCAACCCGCCCAACCCTGTCCCGGCGAGAGGTTCGCAATATCCATCACCAGAGGAATGACGTTCTGCGGCCCGCCCTGCCGCGCCTCGCGGTAGAGCAGCTCGACGGCATCCTGGTCCGCGTCCATGGCAACGACCATTCCCGAGTGCTCGGCAGCGATACGCGCGAACGCGCCGGTATTCGCGCCCAGGTCCCAAGTCAGGCCGGGGCGCTGCGTCTCAGTGTGCCGCAGCACGAAATCCTTCTTCCGCTCGAAGTTGGTCGCGTCGTAGGAATGACTCTCGGGGTACTGCGACCAGTGTGAACGCGTCGGCCCATAGGACAGTCCGCTGATGAGCCGCCGCAGGCTGTCCAACAGCGCGAACAGCATCGTCTTCGGCTGTCGTCGACGTGGGCGCGCCGGTCGGAGAACGGCGCGCTCGGCCTTGGCGGGAAACCAGACGTGAGACAGGACGCCGCGCTTGAAACGCCGCAACCCGTAGAAGTACCGGCTCGCTTCCTCTGGCGGGATACCCTCGAGGCGCGAGCGGAGCAGCGGCTGAAACGGGATTCCCAGATGCGCCGTCAACAGCAACGGTGTCAGGAAGGTCGCGCAGAACTGACGATACCCCCGCCAGTATTCACCATCCTCCCACGGAACGAACGACGGTACGTCGATGAACACCGGCCGCGCGCCCATCCACTGCACGTTGAACGGCGTCGCGTCCTTGAGCAACCAGCCATTCCTGGCGCCCGTCTCCAGCAGCCGCAATTGCAGCAGCGCTGCGTCCTTGAGCATCGAGAACGGCCACTCGTAGGGCCAGGTCACGAAGTCCACCGCCTCATGCTCCACGGCGGCGCTCCAGCCCTCTTTCATTACGTGGCGAGCGTTGGGGAGTTCCGGATGAAGCAGTCGGGTCGCCACGACCTGACTGCCATCAACCAACTCCTTGAAAAAGGACTCGACAAGCAGCCTTTCCATAATCGCGGCTGCGGATTGATTCAGCCCACGAACGATGCGCTCATCTCCGGTATCCCGGACAACCCGGTACACCCGTCCGGCTGGGTCCTTGAACGATCCGCTGTCAGCCCTGAGCTTTTCTGTCATCGGCTCATCCGTCCGTGGCGTCCGAAACGTCGCTATCCTCTGCCTTCCTGTCGCCACGGAAAACCCGGCGCTTCAAACGGCCAAGATATCCCCGGATGATATAGCCACCTGCTGCCAGAAAGCCCAGCACACTGGTGATGACGAAGCCGGCGGAGCCGGGATCGACGTAGGCGTGAGCCGCGGTCGGCGCAAAGACAAACGCGGTGGCGGCGATCAACTGATCGCGCCGTATTGGTCTACTCATAGAGAAAGTCCTCGTAAGTTAGTCCGTCGTGTCCGTGAAACTGGTGGTTCCAGGGCACCGTGTATTCTTTCGGCTTGACGAGTGGGCTTTCACCGCCGGACAGGCAGCGAAGCAGGGCGTGAACGGCGTCCAGAATCGTCATGTAGCCCCGAGACGACGCTTCGCCGAACCAACCAGCGCACGTGTCACGGGGATAGACGCCACCCAGAATGCCGAAGTGGTCTTGGAAGACGAACTCCGGATCGTCCTCGAATTGCAGCCCCTGAGACAGAAAAGGGCCGTGGTCGCCGTACATGAGCAAGATGGCGCCAGGGTCATTTTCTTCCAGGTGCCGGATGATTAAATCCAAGTAGTGGGCTGCTCGTTCGCTGCGTTTGATGTATCTGCGTCTGAATTTCTCGATCTGTTCCGCATCGTCATACCGGAATGATTTGTCAGTATGCCCTGGTGCATACAGGTGGGCGATCACAAATTGAGGCTTGTCGCCGGCGTTCACCTTGGTGACCTGCTCGGCGCTCATGTCCAGTGCAGTCCGCCAGCCGGCCCTTCCGAACCGGCAATATCCCCAGAAAGAGAAATCCCGGATGCCGGCATCCAGTAGATTACAGACGGTGTTATTGAAGATCGTAATGTAATTGTTGATATATTTACCTTTTTCTTCTCCGAAATAGCTGTCTACATAGATTGACGTTGTCTCGTAGCCGTTCCCGTGAAGGATTCCAAGGAGATTCGCCGGATTTTGACCAGAGAAGAGATGCGGATCAGGGTCATATCCCCTTGCATTCAATTCCTTTCGTTGTGCGGTATACGCATCCACGTCCAGCGCCAGAACGGTGTTGAGAGAATCTATGGTCCGGACGGCGTTTGCGAAGAAATTCGTAAAGCGGCGGAAATTGATGTCGAACAAATCGTGAAATTCGGTGGTTTCCAAAGCAAGGTATTTCTTGAGCAATGCGCGTGGGGCCATGGCATCGAAGGAAACGAAATACAGGTTCGGTGTCTCCCGGAAGGAGATATGCCGAATATGCGTCGTATCTACCGTTGCGGGGACATCACCAGTCTCCGGATGCCCACCGGCAATAATCCCAAGCCCCAGTAACGCCGCTGCCGAGAGTGCAGGACCACCCCAGCGCTGCTTGTCCATGAGCTCGAAGGCGACGAACAGCCCTGCGCCGGAGCCGGCGCATAGCGCAATGAGGACGGCCCCGTTTCCGGTCAGATAGAGATCGGTATGGATGATGTACGCCGTCGCAACGCCGGCCAACGTAATCAGCGACAGGACGGCGTTCGCTATGACCCTGGAGCGCAGGAAGAACAGCGTGCCGAGCAAAAGGACGGTGTTAACAGTCCCGCCGAGTACGAGAATACTTCTCAGGTCCGACTCGGAAAAGGCCGCCCTGGACGAGGTATAGGTAGCGGCGAAGGCCACCGCGATGAGCAGCGTGGCGAATATGAACTTGCATATCTTCGCTGTGGAGAGCGACTTAGCGGGGGGGGGGGGGGGGGGGTGTGACATATTAGTGTTCGCATCCGGTTCAGTACCCATTGCTGGACTCGTTCCTACGGCATAAATTTGGTGGAAGTCTTCTTACAGCACTCTGCAGCAGAGGCGAAATCAGCCTCGCGGCGATTCACCTGTAAGGCGCCACGTTGCCTGGGAGTGTGGACGCATAGGGGTTTTCTCCCTGTGCGACGCTACGGTATGGTTGCCACCCCCTCAAAGAGTTAATTCGGTATTTCCAAGGGAGGAAGTGCCTGCACCAGCTCCTCGACGGCTGCCGCGGAACGGCGCAGAGCCGCCTTTTCGTCGTCGGTGAGTTCGACCTCGATGATCTTCTCTACGCCGGCTGCGCCCAACAGAATCGGAACGCCGATGTAAACGCCGCTCAGGCCGTACTCGCCTTCGAGGTACGCCGCCGCCGGCAACAGGCGTTTCTTGTCCTTCACAATGGCCTCGATCATTTGGGTGATTGAAGCGCCGGGCGCATAGAAGGCACTGCCTTGCTTGAGGAAATTGACGATTTCGGCACCACCGTCGCGCGTGCGTTGCACCAGGCGATCGATCGTCTCGGCGGGCATCAGTTGGGTGATCGGGATGCCCGTTACGGTGGCGTAGCGCGGCACCGGCACCATGGTGTCGCCGTGCCCGCCCAGTACGAAACCATGCACGTCCTCTACCGACACGTCCAGCTCGCGGGCGATGAAGTAACGGAAGCGCGCCGAATCCAGCACGCCTGCCATGCCCATGACGCGCTGCTTCGGAAAGCCGCTGACCTGCTTGGCGACGTGCACCATGGCGTCGAGCGGGTTCGACACAATAATCAAGCGACAATCCGGCGAGTGCTGAACGATGTTCGACACCACCGTGCCGACGATTTTCGCGTTGGTTTGCAACAGGTCATCGCGGCTCATGCCCGGCTTGCGCGGCAGGCCGGCGGTCACCACCACCACGTCGGAACCGGCGGTGTCGGCGTAGTCGTTTGTGCCGGTCAGCAGCCCATCGAAGCCCGCGATGGGGGCGCTCTCGGCCAGGTCCAGGGCCTTGCCCTGCGGCATGCCTTCGATGATGTCGATCAACACCACGTCGCCCAATTCCAGCGCCGCCGCCCAGTGCGCCGTCGTCGCGCCAACGTTTCCTGCTCCAACAATGGTAATTTTTGCGGCCAAGCCTGTTTTCTCCTTTATCGCGTCAGTGTCTGAACGTTATCGAGCACCTTGGTCCGGCGACGCGCCACGCCGGTGCGCGCTGCCGCCTCGGCCACCGCTTTCGCCACGGCCGGCACCACGGCCGGATTGAACACGCTGGGAATGATGTATTCCTCGTGCACCTCGTGGCGGGGAATCGCCTCGGCAATGGCGCGCGCCGCCGCCATATTCATCTCGTCGTTGATGACCCGCGCGCAGCAATCCAAGGCGCCGCGGAAGATGCCCGGAAAGCCCAGCACGTTGTTGATCTGATTCGGATAGTCGGACCGCCCGGTGGCCATGATACGCACGTAGGGAGCTGCCTCCTCGGGCATGATTTCCGGTACCGGGTTGGCCATCGCGAAGACGATGGGGTCGCGGTTCATCTTGCGCAGCATGTCTACCGTGAAGGTGCCGGGGCCGGACAGCCCCACGAAGACGTCGGCGCCCTCAATGACGTCCAGTAGCGAGCCCTTCTCCTGGTTCGGGTTGGTGTTCGACGCGTACCAGTCCTTCATGAAGTTCATGTTCTCGGTGCGGCCCCGGTAGATGGCCCCGGCGCGGTCGCAGCCGATGATGTTGGTGACCCCTTCTTCCATGAAGATCTTGCTGGTGGCGACGCCGGAAGCGCCGACGCCGTTGAACACCACTTTGAGGTCTTTGATGTCTTTCTTGACGACGTACATCGCGTTGATGAGTGCTGCCAGGGTTACCACCGACGTGCCGTGCTGGTCGTCGTGGAACACTGGGATGTCGATCTCGTTCTGCAGCCATTCCTCGATCTCGAAGCATCGCGGCGCCGCGATGTCCTCAAGGTTGATGCCGCCGAACGCGGTTGAGACGCGCTTGACGGTGTCCACGATGACGCGCGGGTCCTTGCTATCGATACACAGCGGGAAGGCGTCCACGTCGGCGAACTCCTTGAACAGCGCGCACTTGCCTTCCATCACCGGCATGGCGCCCGCCGGGCCGATGTCGCCGAGGCCCAGCACCGCGCTGCCGTCGGTGACCACGGCCACCGTGTTCTTCTTGATGGTCAGGTTGTACACGTCCTGCGGCTCGTCGTAGATAGCCATGCACACCCGTGCCACGCCCGGCGTGTAGGCCATGGAGAGATCGTCGCGTGTCTTGATGGGTGCCTTGCTGACCACCTCGATCTTGCCGCCCAAGTGCATCAGGAAGGTGCGGTCGGAGTGATGGATGAGCTTGATGCCGTCAATGGCGTCGAGCGCCTGCACGATGGTTTGCGCGTGATTGATGTCGCGGCAATTGACGGTCACGTCGCGGGTCATCACGCCCTGGCCGACCGACACGATGTCGATGGCGCCCAGGTCGCCCCCTAACTCACCCACCTTCGCCGTCAAGCGGGCGAGCATGCCAGCCCGGTTCTGGATTTCCAACCGTACCGTCACGCTATAACTCGCACTCGGGGTTACGTCTACAGCCATACTTCCTCCCATTTCTGATTAGCAGGTACACGAGGGCAACGCTCTCAATAGGGTCCGCATGAATAGCCGATGTCTTCCGTCTGTCATCCGGCGGAAACCGGAATCCAGCGGTCTGGACCACCAGAAAATTCCCGGACTTCGGCCCCGGATCAAGCCCAGGGTGACGTTCATTCGCCAGCGAAAGGTAGGCATCGGGGACTTACTTATGCAGGTAATGCCTAACTTTGGGGAAACAGATCGTGCATTTCGGGAATGACCCACAGCGGTGCCGCCCCGGCGGCAACGCGCCGGATGTTGGCGTAGCCGTTGTGGAAACGTTTGCGGAAGCTGTCCACGGTAGGTCCGGCGCTATGCGGCGTCAGCGTCACGTTGGGCAAGGTGAGTAACGGGTTGGACGGGTCCGTCGGTTCCTGCGCCAGGGTGTCGAGCCCGGCGGCCAGGATACGGCCTTGCTGCAGGGCGTCGAACAGCGCCGCCTCGTCCATCACCTCGCCGCGGCAGGTGTTGATCAGGATCGCCTTGGGCTTCATGCGGGCCAGCGCCTCGGCGTCAATCATGTCACGCGTGTCGTGATTGAGGGGCACGTGCAGGCTCACCACGTCGGCGGTTTCCAGCAGGGTTTCCAACGACACGTAGCGCGCGCCGAGGCGTTCTTCCTCCTCCGTGCTGCGCCGGAAGGCGTCGTGATAGATGACGCTGGCGTCGAAGGCCCTGACCCGCTGGGCCACCTGCTGGCCGATGTTGCCCAGGCCGACGAGGCCGACCGTCTTGCCGGCCAACTCGTACATATCGACCGTGCGCGGGATGCCGCCGTGCCACTTGCCGGCGACCACATTTTGGTGCAGGGCAGTCAACTTGCGGTACACGGCCAGCATGAGCATGACGGCGTGCTCGGCCACGGCCACCGAATTGGCGCCGCCGTTCGAACACACCGGCACCCGCGCCGCCCGGGCCCCGGCGATGTTGACCTGGTCGTACCCGGCGCTCAGCACCTGCACCAGCTTGAGCCGCGTCGCCTCCGCAAACGCCTCGTCCGGTAAATGCCGCACAAAGCCCAGCAGGTACTCCGCCTCACGCATGGCGACCACGATCTCGTCGTCCGGCGTGCCGACCGGCAAATGACGCAGGCTGAACCCCTCGGGCGCCATGTCGCGCGCCAGAGCCACAATGTCGGACGGCATCTCGACGCCCTGGGTAAACACAATCGTTTCCTGCATCCTGTCCTCTGAAGCTGCGGGTCGAATTAGCGGAACGTAATCCAGCATTCCGCTTGATCGGTGCCGCCCAAAGATAAGTACCCTAACTTAGCCTCCTGTCTGACTGCAAGCTTTTTCCGTAAGGGTTCAGGGGGTGGCAAAAGCGGGCGGCATGAATTTCGCGGAGGTTGCCTCCGCCGGGCGAGAACAGGCGGATGGGAGCCAAACCGAAGTGGGTGGCATCATCAGCGCCCGGAAAGCCACGGCGCATGAAGGGAGGGTCCATGAAAAAGGGGCTTCCAAGAAACTTACCATCGGCTTCGGCCGCAACCTCGACGGCAAGGGAAGCAGCGAATCAGAGGCTTGCATGCTTCTCGCTAACGACGTGGACGACGCCTGGAGGGACCTGGACAAAAATTGTCCCTGGTGGACCACGATGCCGTAACCGGCGCAAGCAGCTCTGTTGAACCAGTGCTTCAATGCCACACGGGGCCTGCGGGCCGTTGCCCCGCCGCAAATTTGCTTTTGCCTCCAAACCGCAAGGTGTGCTACGGTTGCCAGATTCTGCAGGTTGTTCCAATCTCCTCAACACGATCAATCGTTGCAAGACAATAAGCGGGACTCTTTATGGATGTTTTGGCGGGACTGGCCCAGATACGGGCGGAAATGGATCAGTACGTTGTCGGCCATGACGATGTGAAGGAAGGCATTCTACTTGGCGTCATCGCGCGCGAGCATATCTACCTCGAAGGCCCGCCGGGAACGGCGAAGACGATGTTGGCCGAGGTGACCTCCGACGCTGCCGAACTGAAGTTCTTCTTCTATCAGTTGCACCGCGACACCCGACTGGCGGAGTTGGTCGGCGACACGGTGATTTTCCGCGAGCGGGACGAGTCGGGCGGCGAGGTGATCCGTCAGGTGAACCGCAAGGGCGGCATTCTGACGTCGGAAATCTGTGTGCTCGACGATATCTCCCGCGCCCCCGGCGAGGCTCTGAACGTCCTGCTGCGGGTGCTCAACGAGCGCAAGTTCGGCGACGACCGCATCCCCCTGCTGACCGCCATCGCCACCGGAAACCCCACCAAGGAAGATTATTACAACGAGCCCCTGGATCCGGCCAACCTGGACCGCTTCACCATCCAGATGCGCACCCTCGGCCTGTTGCAGCGCAACATGTGGCAGGCGGCGGCAGCAGTCATCGACCGCTATGCCGACGGCCATCTGAGCACCGAGGCGTCGCCGCGCGTTACGCGGACGGTGCTGGACGGCGCTACCGAGTCGCTCCCCGAGGTGGACCTGACGACGGCGGTGAAGGACCTGTTGCTGGAATTCCTCAACGTGCTGCTGAATGACTACGGCTGCAACGACAGCAACTCGCTGCTGACGGACCGCACCTTCCTTGTCAAGGCGGTGAAAATCCTCAAGGCCAAGGCGGTGCTGTCGGGCCGCGACCGCTGCATGCCCGAGGACCTGCACGTCCTCAAATACCTCACGGCGTTCCGTATCCCCGAGGAGTTGCACAACCGCATCGAAGAGATCATCGATCAGCTGCTGCGAAAAAAAAAAGTTGAGCCAGAAGACGACGACACCGTCGAACAACTGAGCGAGGCGCAGTCCGAGGAGCGTTCGGAGGGGCAGCCGCGCACCGATTACACGGCGCAGGAAGCCAACGTCGATCACCGCAAGCAGGAACTCGAGCTCGCCGATATGGTGCAGCAGTCCCTCAGCCCAAACGCCGACGATAACGGCGAGAACGCCGAGCTAAACCTGGACAACGAGTCGATCGACAACATCGAGGTGCTGCTCAAGGTCCTGAAGGGCCGCATCGAAAAGAACCTCGCCGAGAAGGTGCCGCACCGCGGCGGCCAGCCGCGCAAGTGGCGCCGCATGATGTCGTTCGACGACCTCCTCGACACCGACCCCGTCGAAAGCTCCATCTGGTACGAGAACGTCACCCCGCAGCTTCCCCGCATGTTGTTGCGCGAGCGCCACGATCGCGGCGGCGAGCTCGCCATTCTGCGCGACATCAGTTCGTCCATGGCCGGCATCTACTCCAAGTGGGCGTCGTCCGTCATCTTGCGCTTGGTGGAGATGGCCCGCAAGAAGCGCATGCGGGTGGGCTACATCGAGTTCAATCACCTGTCTACCAAGTACCAGGTGGACGGCAGGTTCTTCATGCGCGACTACGAAAAGATGACGCGCCGCGCCCTGCACCTGCACTGTTCCGGCTGCACCAACTACCAGAATTCCCTGGAGGACGCGCTGCACGAATTCAAGCGCCTGGGACGCGGCAACCAGCACATTCTCTTCCTGACCGACGGCGTGCCCACGCAGGGCGACTGGGAAGTGAAAGCGGAGCGCGCCCTGGCGCAGGAGTTGAACGTTTCCATTCACACCATTTTCATCGGCAAGAACAAGTGCCCGCGCATCCTGGAAATCCTCTCCGAGGAGACCAACGGCGCGCAGTTTCAGGCCTCGACGGATCGCTACGGCGTCATTCGTATCGAGGAACGGAATGCACAACAGGCCCCTGAACTGGTTGCGCACTGAGGGCTATTGTCTCGGATACGCTTTACGAATCCGAACCTGCGGGTTGAAGGTTTGTCTTTACTAAACACTGTTTTGAGGAGAATGACATGCTGTTGGAGGGCAAGGTCGCCGCGGTCACGGGTGGTGGCAACGGCATTGGGCGTGAGATCAGCAAGCTGATGGGCGCCGAGGGCGCCAAGGTGGTCGTGAACGACCTGGGAACGGCCGTTGACGGGGCAGGCGAATCTGCCTCGGCTGCCGATCAGACCGTACAGATGATCAAGGACGCCGGCGGCGAGGCGACGCCGAATTACGAGAGCGTGGCGACCCCGGAGGGCGGCCAGAATATCATTCAGACCGCAGTGGATGCGTACGGCAAGCTGGATATTCTGGTGCACGTGGCCGGCATTTTACGCGACCGCATGATCTTCAACATGAGCGTCGAGGAATGGGATGCGGTGATCAACGTGCACCTGCGCGGCGCCTACTGCGTCAACAAGCCCGCCTGCGTCCTGATGCGGCAGCAGAAGAGTGGTTGCATCATCAACTTCTCGTCGATCTCCGGGGCCGGCAACTCCGGGCAGGCCAACTACGCGGCGGCCAAGGCGGGCATTCTCGGCTTGACGCGCACCGTGGCGCGCGACATGGCGAAATACGGCGTGCGCGCCAACGCCATCTGGCCGGGTGCGGACACCCGCATGACGGCCACCGTACCGGAATCGGCGCGCCAGATTCGCTCCGAGCGCGGCTTGGGCGAGATGCGTATGTCGGCCATTCGCCGCCCCGAAAGCGTCGCCTCGGTGGTGGCCTTCCTGGCTTCGGACATGGCCGAGAACATTACCGGCTGGACGGTCGGCATCATCGGTGACCGGCTGTCGCTGATCGACGACCCGGTGCCCGTGAAGACGGTATTTTGCGAGGGTGGCTGGACGCTGGACCAAGTTGCCGAATGGTGGCCTGAAACCTTCGGGACCGACTTGCGCCACCTGGATCAGCCGCAGCAGTAATCGGCAACAACCCATTCCTGAGGGAAAACGACATGCGATTGGAAGGCAAGGTCGCCGCGGTCACGGGTGGTGGCAACGGCATTGGGCGTGAGATCAGCAAGCTGATGGGCGCCGAGGGCGCCAAGGTGGTCGTGAACGACCTGGGAACGGCCGTTGACGGGGCAGGCGAATCTGCCTCGGCTGCCGATCAGACCGTACAGATGATCAAGGACGCCGGCGGCGAGGCGACGCCGAATTACGAGAGCGTGGCGACCCCGGAGGGCGGCCAGAACATCATTCAGACCGCAGTGGATACGTACGGCAAGCTGGATATTCTGGTACACGTGGCCGGCATTTTACGCGACCGCATGATCTTCAACATGAGCGTCGAGGAATGGGACGCGGTGATCAACGTGCACCTGCGCGGCGCCTACTGCGTCAACAAGCCGGCCTGCGTCCTGATGCGGCAGCAGAAGAGCGGCTGCATCATCAACTTCTCGTCGATCTCCGGGGCCGGCAATTCCGGGCAGGCCAACTACGCGGCGGCCAAGGCGGGCATTCTCGGCTTGACGCGCACCGTGGCGCGCGACATGGCGAAATACGGCGTGCGCGCCAACGCCATCTGGCCGGGCGCCGACACCCGCATGACGGCCACCGTGCCGGAATCGGCGCGCCAGATCCGCGCCGAACGCGGTATCGGACAGGTCATCGCGGCCACCGCCGAGCGCCGGCCGGAGAACGTCGCCGCGGTGGTGGCTTACCTGGCTAGCGATGCGGCGGCAGACATTACGGGTTGGACGGTTGGCATTTCGGGCGACCGGCTGTCCCTGATCGAAGACCCGCGTCCGGTAAAAACGGTCTTCTGCCCCGGCGGCTGGACGCTGGATAAGGTCGTTGAACTGTGGCCCGGCGCTTTCGGACTCGACCTGCGCCACCTACAGCGCGCCGGTCAATAACCCCATAGGCACCGCGCCCGCGACTTGCAGCGTGCGGTGCCTTCCCTCCGCCTCAGAATACTTTGCCCGGGTGTCTCCCTCCGGTCAGGAGAAGCAAAGGCCCGTGATTCTCGACATGCACGTGCATACCGCGGCCTCCGATGACAGCACTGCCACGATCGAAGGCTATATCGAACTGATTCAAGCCTACCGGCAATTTCATCTCTTTGATGGTTTTGTCCTCACCGAGCACCGTACCTACACCCCCGGATTGAACCTGCAGCGCTACTGGGACACACATGGCGTGCGCATTTTCCAGGGCATCGAGATGGACACGAACCTCGGCCATCTGCTGGTCTACGGTGTCAACGAACGAGTTCTGGAACACTTCGACGTGACCAAGCGCATGCACGACGGCCGGCGCATCATCCCGGAGTTGACCAGCCTCGGTGCGTTCGCGGCGCCATCCCACCCGTTTCGGGAATCGGTGTTCGGACCCATCATGGAGCGTGACCCGGAGGAAATCGCGGGCATGCACACCATCGAGGCGCACAACGGCCAGAATCGCCCGGAGCAGAACAACCGCGCCGCGGACCTGTGTGAGCGATACGACCTGCGCGCCCTGTGCGGCAGTGACGCGCATTACGTCAGTCCCCTGTGGTTCCTCACGTGCGCTACGGCCTTCGAGGACACCATCACCTCGGACGCGGAACTGGTGGAGGCGTTGCACGGTGGTATGTATCGCCCGATGTGTCTGCCGCGTATGGACGCCGTGAACAGTAAAGAGTGGCGGACAGGGAGGACCTGAACAAGACGCTGAAACGCGGATGGCCTTCTGTTGGTACTCCGGGCTTGACCCGGAATCCACTGCCCCCGGATCAAGTCCGGGGTGACGTTCCTGCGCCGGAGCGACAACATTCTCCGACATTTCCCCACTCACTCGCCGGAGGAATTCCAACATGCCAGCGAGCCCGTTGTTCAACCAGCATCTCGAACATCAAGCCTGCTTCACGACCGTTAACGACTGGCAAATGCCCCTGCATTACGGTGCCCCAAAGGCCGAATATCAGGCGTTGCGGCACGGTTTCGGGCTCATCGACCTGTCGAGCCGGGGCCTGATCCGCGTCGAGGGCCAGGACCGGCAACGCTTCCTAAACGCCATGCTGTCCAACAATACCGCCGCCCTGGAGCTGGGGCAGGGATGTTACGCCACGTTTCTGAACCCCAAGGGACACATGGTGACGGACTTGGTGGTGTACGCTGACGAGGCATCATATCTCCTGGAAGTCGAGGCCCACGTCGTGCCCACCTTTCTGGAGGCTATCGACTTTTTCGTCATTTCCGAGGACGTCACGTTTGCGGTCGAGACCGAAAAGTGGGCCGCGCTCGGTGTGCAGGGCCCCAAAGCCCCTGACGCGCTGGTTGCCGTGAGCGGCCAGGAATCGGTGCGGGACTTGGCGCCGTACGGCAATCAGTCGTGTCGGATTGAGGGCCATGACGTATGGATCGCGCGGCGCAGCTATACCCGCCAGCCGGGCTATCTGCTTCTCGTTGACCCCGCGGCTGCGGAGACCGTCTGGACGACGATTCGACAGCAAGGCGAGGCGTTCGAGGGGCGCGCGGTCGGCCTGGAGGCGCTGGACACCCTACGTATCGAGTCGGGCACGCCGCGTTTCGGCGTCGACATGACGGAGGCGACGATCCCGATTGAGGCCAATCTGCAGGACGCGATCAGCTATACGAAGGGCTGCTACGTCGGGCAGGAGGTCATCGCGCGGGTCGACGCACGCGGGCACGTCAATCGCCAGCTTGTCGGCCTGCTACTTGGCCCCACTGGATTGCCCGAGGCGGGGGCTAAAATTTTTTCCCCGGATCGGGAGGTCGGCTGGATCACCAGCGCGACGCAATCACCGACCATGCAGCAGACGATAGCCTTGGGCTACGTGCGCCGAGAGGCGTTGGAGCCGGGCACGGCTTTGCAGGTGCGGACGGACGCCGGCGAGATTCCGGCGATGGTGAGCGCCTTGCCGTTCGGAGAAGGTTGAGTGGTTCCATACCTACCTTGTCGGATTACGCTGCGCTAATCTGACCTACAAATCACGTTGACCAGCCCTGTGGAGATGAGCGATGAGCTACGATCAAGCCGCGGTACGAGCAGTTCTCGATCAGGTGCGGGCGGATGGGCGCAGTGCCCTCACGGCCCAGGAAGGGAAACGAGTTTGCGAGGCATACGGCATCGCCACGCCTCAGGAAGGCTTGGCGTCTTCGGCTGACGAGGCAGTGGAACTGGCGCGGCAGATCGGCTTTCCCGTTGTGCTCAAGATCGCTTCCCCCGACATTCTCCACAAAACGGACGCCGGCGGCGTGCTCACGGGGCTCAACTCGGCTGCCGAGGTCGAGCAGGGCTACGCAACGATCATGGCGAACGCTGCCGTGCATCGACCCGATGCGGTGATCGACGGCGTGCAGGTGCAGCGTATGCTGGGCACCGCGCACGAGGTCATCGTCGGCGCCGTTTCGGACCCCAGTTTCGGTAAGCTGGTCGCCTTTGGCATGGGCGGCGTGATGGTCGAGGTGATGCAGGACGTGGCCTTCCGCTTGGCACCGGCGTCGCATCAGGAGGCCGTCGGCATGCTGGACGACATCGCCGGTGCTGCCGTGCTGCGTGGTGCGCGGGGCGCCGCGGGAGTGAACCGAGACGCCTTGGGCACGGTGATCGAGAGCGTCTCGCAACTTGTGCACGATTTCCCCGAAATCAACGAGATGGACCTTAATCCCGTGTTCGCCGATAGCACCGGCGCCACGGCTGTTGACGTGCGTATTCTGGCAGACTTTGACGCTGCCGCGGCGCCGCCTCGTCCATCCCGCGACGACATCCTACGTGCCATGCGCCGCATCATGCAGCCCGAGGCGGTGGCGGTGGTCGGGGCATCGCCGGACGATGGGAAGATCGGTAACTCGGTGATGAAGAACCTTATCAACGGCGGCTACGAGGGCCGGATTTACCCGATTCATCCGCGTGCCGAGGAGATTTTGGGGCGGAAGTGTTATCCGCGCATCGCCGACGTGCCTTCAGATATCGACATCGCCATCTTCTGCATCCCGGCCCGCTTTGTGGCCGGCGTGCTAGCGGAGGTCGGCGAAAAGGGCATCCCCGGGGCGATTCTGATTCCCTCCGGCTTTGCCGAGGTGGGCGAGGACGCCCTGCAGCAGGAGGTTATTAGGGTGGCGCGCGAGTACAACGTGCGCCTCATGGGGCCGAACATTTACGGGTTCTACTACACCCACAAGAACCTGTGCGCGACCTTCTGCACGCCGTACGACGAAAAAGGCGCCGTGGCTCTATCCTCGCAGAGCGGCGGGGTCGGCATGGCGATCATCGGCTTTAGCCGGTCGGCAAAGATGGGCGTGTCGGCCATTGTCGGGCTGGGGAACAAGGCCGACATCGACGAGGATGACCTGCTGACCTTTTTCGAGCAGGACCCGAACACCCAGGTCGTGGCCATGCACGTCGAGGACCTGAAGGACGGGCGGGCGTTTGCCGAAGTTGCCCAGCGGGTGTCCAAGCACAAGCCGGTGGTGGTGCTGAAAGCCGGCCGCACGGCGATGGGGGCGCGGGCGGCAAGGTCGCACACCGGCGCCCTGGCGGGGAATGACGCCATTTACGACGCGGTGCTGCGGCAGAGCGGCGTCATTCGCGCCCGCAACCTCAACGACATGTTGGAATTTGCCCGCGGGCTGCAAATCCTGCCGACGCCGCAGGGCGAGAACGTTGTCATCGTCACCGGCGCCGGCGGCTCCGGCGTGCTGCTCGCCGACGCTTGCGTAGACCACGGCCTCAATCTGATGACCATGCCGCCGGACCTCGACGCCGCTTTCAAAGCGTTCATCCCGCCGTTCGGCGCTTCCGGCAACCCCATCGACATCACCGGCGGCGAACCCCCCTCCACCTATCGCAACACCATCAAGCTCGCCCTCGACGACGCCCGCATCCACGCCCTCATCCTTGGTTACTGGCATACCATCATCACGCCGCCCATGGTGTTCGCCACCCTCCTGCAAGAAGTCGTGTCGGAAGCCAGAGCGCGCGGCATCCACAAACCCGTCGTGGCCTCGCTGGTTGGCGACGTCGAAGTCGAAGACGCCTGCCGCCATCTCGTCGGTCACGACATCCTGGCCTACCCGTACGCCACCGAAAAGCCCGTTGCGGTCCTGGGCGCCAAGTATCGCTGGGCGCGGATTGCGGGGCTGTTGTAGGCGTCGTCGCTGCTCGATGGAATCTTTCCGGGAACATCCATAGTCGTCCGATTCGGCATGCGGCAGGGCGGCAACGGCATCTCCAAACAGCCCATCCAGAAATGGCAGACACCATAAACGTATGGTATGACGAGACAGGGGACTATCTTGAGGTGCTTTTTGCTCGCAAGAGGGGATTTTTCGGGAGACGGACAACGATGCAGTGATGGAAAAAGTCGATGAATCTGGCCGGATTATCGGCTTTTCGATCCTGAAGGGGCGGAAACTCAAAGGCGAACCCCCTCTCTGTCACGCTCAGGAGCCGCTCAAGCTGCTGCCATGGGTCTGCCACATTTTCAGGACGGCTTGGCGAATGCCGTCGAATCCATACGAAACAGGCACTTCGCGGTCCTCTATGCGTCTTGAGTGCAACCGGTTTGACCCGATGCGCTCCTGGGTATCGGAGTTGCCCCTTTTTGGCCAGGAAGGGAGATTACACCTTGTCTTTCAAATACTTAATCATTTTTATCGCGTACTAGTGAGTATTGACTTCATATAGTCAAGCATCAGGGGCTTTCGAGCCTTGTAGCTGTGTTGGTTAACTGGTCCATGGTGGCGCGTGATAGGTGCCGTAGCACTGACAGGCAAGCCCTATTCCGCTAAACTGCACCCATCAAAGGAGCGACTGCATGAACTTCGACAACGACACGGATCAGCCCTCGAAGAATGGTGGCGGGAGCACTTCGGTCACGCATGAGGTCGTCGCCGGCAACAGCTAACCTTGCTGACGATCCAGGGGACGCGAAATTACAACGGGGCAAGCCATGGACGCTTCCACACACGACACCGCATTGTGGCTCGCGCCGGTGGCGCCGGGGCTGCTGGTGTCAGTGCGGCCCGGCGACGAGCCGGCCATCGAGGCGGTGACCCCGCAATTGGCCGCCTGGCTGGGCCGTTCTGCCGAGTCGTTCGATGGCTGCATGCTTGCGGAGGCGTTCGACGACGCCATTCCCGCCCTGTCCACGGTGGTCGAGCAGGTGGCCGACTCCGGCCTGCCGGTGCGCGATTACCGCGTGTCACTGACCGACCAGGACGGCCTCGACCGTACGGTGCTGATCCGTGCTTCGCGCGATCCCGAAACCTTTCCGGACGGACGGGTGCGGATCGCTATCCGGCTGGAGGAGACGCCGGGTCGCCCCCCGCCGCCCGCCGATGACCGCATCAGCGGCTTCAGCGGTTTGATGGGACGCTCCGACGTCCTGCGCGTCGTGTGGCGCAAGATCGAGATTTACGGCCCCGCTGATGCCCCGGTGGTGATTACCGGCGAGACTGGTACCGGCAAGGAGTTGACCGCTCGCGCCCTGCACGAGCACGGCAAGCGGCGCGGGCGCGATTTCATCGCCGTCAACTGCGCGGCGCTGTCCGAGGAGTTGCTGGAGTCCGAATTATTCGGCCACGAACGCGGCGCCTTTACCAGCGCCGTGCGCTCGCACCGCGGGCGCTTCGAGCGGGCGCACGAGGGTACCCTGTTTCTCGACGAGATCGGCGAGATCCCGCTGCGGCTGCAGGCCAAGTTGCTGCGCGTGCTTGAAGAGGGGGTCATCGAGCGGGTGGGCGGCGAGCGCCAAGTGCGAGTGGACGTTCGCCTGCTGGCGGCCACCAACGTGTCGCTGGAGCAGGCAGTGCAGGCGCGCAGCTTTCGCGCCGACCTGTACTACCGGCTGGAGGTGCTGCGCATCCACATGCCGGCGCTGCGCGAGCGCCTCGACGACGTGCCGTTGCTGGTGGAGCACTTCCTGCGCCTGCTCAACGCCAAGTACACGCGGCAGGTGCGGCGGCTGACGCCCGAGGCCATGACGCTGCTGCAAGCCTATGCCTGGCCGGGCAACGTGCGTGAGCTGCGCAACGTGCTAGAGCGAGTGTACGTCGAGACCTCGACGGAGATCATCGGGCGCCGTGCCTTCGACGAGTGGGTAGCGGAGCGCTCGCGTTTTGCGCCCGGCGGCTGGGATATTCAGGCGCGTCACGAAGCGCAGATGGCACGCGCGCCACTCATCACGCCGTTGCCGAACGACGCGGCCGCCTTGCCGCTGCTGTTGACGCCCGGGCCGCGACCCGACGACGAATGGCCGCCTCTGGACCTGCCGGTAGGCCCGCCACCCCTGACGCCGGAGCGTCTGAAGCGCGCCTACCGGCAGGCGGGGGGCAACATTACGCAGGCCGCGCGGCTGCTCGGGGTGCATAAGGTGACCCTGTACCGGCATATGAAGACGCTTGGCATCACCCGCGCCGACCTCGCCGGCCAGCCGGCGGACAGCGCCGAACCCGCCGTGGCCAGTGATGCGGGAGTGGCGCATGAGTAGCGAGTTGGAAACCTTCCTGCAGCAGTACCCGGACCCGGTGCTGGTCAACTTCTGGCAGGAGGGCTGCGACGCCAGCCGCTACATGGCGCAGATGCTCGCTAGCCTGGAGCATTTCCAGCAGGTCTCGGTGTTGCACCTCAAGCTCGGCGAGCACCGTCCTTGGGCGGGCCGTCACGGCGTTTTCGGCACGCCCGCGCTGGTGGTGTATTACCGCAAGCGGGCGCTGTTCCGTATCATCGGGCGCGTAACGCCGGAGGAGTTGCTGCGGCGGTTTCGGGAGTTGGACGTGGGGAACGTTCGGTTTTGATCCTTCTCCCTCACCCCAACCCTCTCCCCTGGCGGGCGAGGGAAAGCAAAGGATGTGATGATGAAAATAGGGTTGTTTACCACCAATCAACAATATCTGGATACGGACATGGTGGGCGCGCTGGAGGCGCAATACGCCATGGTGCGCCTGGCTCGCGACCGCGGCTGGGATTCGTTGTTCACCGGACAGCACTACCTCAACGAGGGCAATAACAAGCAGTTGCAGATCGTGCCGTTCCTGTCGCGGCTGATGGCGGAGGCGGGCGACATGACCGTCGGCATGGGCGTGCTGCTGCTCAATCTGCACAACCCGGTGTACGTGGCCGAGACGGTGGCGTCGATGGACGTACTGGCCCGCGGCAACTTCGTGTTCGGCGTCGGCCTGGGCTACCGGGAGGTGGAATTCGACGCCTTCGGGGTGCGCAAGGGGCAGCGGGTGAAACGCTTCGAGGCGTACTTGGACGTCGTGCAGCGGCTGTGGTCCGGCGAGGCGGTGACCTACGAGGACGAGATGTGCAAGCTGGACGCGGTGCGCATGAACATCCTGCCGGTGCAGCCGCCGCGCCCGCCGTTGTGGATCGCCGCCAATAACGACGCAGCGGTGCGGCGCGCGGCGCGTCTGGGCGATGCGTGGATGATCAACCCGCACTCGACCGTCGAGACGGTGCGGCGCCAACTGGTGCTGTATCGCGACGAGTTGGCCAAGGCGGACAAGCCGTTTCCGAGCGAGCTGCCGTCAATCAAGGAAGTCTTCTGCGCCAAAGACCGTGCTACGGCGCTGAAGATGGCCGGCCCGTACCTGTTCGGCAAGTACCAGGACTACGCCAAGTGGGGCCAGGACGACGCCATGCCGGACGATGAGTCGTTCCACCAGGATTTTGACGCGCTGCTGCAGGACCGCTTTGTGCTGGGATCGCCCGAGGACTGCTACGAGCAGCTGCGGCCGTATTGGGAGGAGTTGAACGTGAACCACCTGATTATCCGCACCCACTGGGCGGGGCTGCCGCTGTCCGCCGCATTGTCCAGCATCCGGCTGATATCAGACGAGCTGCTGCCGGCGCTGCGCAAGGTATAAGGAGGGATTACATGTCTCAATTGTCAGCTATGGCGTCGGCGGTCGGCGAGCGCCTGAAAGCCTCCGGCGTCTCGCTGGGGGTATCGGAATCTTCCTGCGGCGGCCTCATCTCGGCGTCCCTGGTGGCGGTGCCAGGGGCCTCGGCGTATTACCTCGGCGGCGGCGTGATCTACACCGCGGTGTCACGCGAGGGGCTGTTGGCAATCACCCCGCAGACCATGCAGGGGCTGCGCGCCAGCACGGAGGCGTACGCGCTGCTGAACGCCCGCGCCATCCGGGAAACCCTGGGCGCCACCTGGGGCTTGGCCGAAACCGGCGCCAGCGGCCCTACGGGCAACCGCTACGGCGACGCTGCCGGACACGCCTGCATCGCGGTCGTTGGCCCGGTAACGCGCGTCATCACGCTGGAAACCGGGGAAACCGACCGCGAAGCGAACATGTGGGCGTTTGCGCAGGCGGCGCTGGATTTGCTGCTGGCGTGCCTATCCGAGGAAGACCGCTCGGGTTAAACGGCAATCCAGATGCAGGTCGGACTAGGCTCAGGACTCATAACCAGAAACTAACCGTGGCAGCTATGCAGATGGCGCTGTAGAACGTATGCGCACAGCGGTCGTACCGAGTGGCGATGCGGCGCCAATCCTTGAGCCGGCCGAACAAGCGCTCGATGAGGTTGCGGCTCTTGTAAAGCTCCGTGTCGTAGACAATCGGCTCTTTACGGTTGGCACGGCCCGGAATGCAGGACTTGACGCCACGTTCGGCAAGGGCCTCGCGCAACCTGTCACTGTCATAACCCTTGTCGGCTATCAGGACAGCGGCTTCCGGTAGGGCATCAAGTACCGTATCAGCCCCGCAGTAGTCGCTGACCTGGCCCACCGTCAACAGCAGCACGACGGGCTTGCCGTCGCCGTCGCAGACGGCGTGGAGCTTCGAGTTCAGCCCACCCCGGGTGCGTCCGATCTGGCGTGAAAAAGCCCCCCCCTTGAGCAGGCTGGCGGCGGTGCGATGCGCTCCCCGATGGGTGCTATCGATCATGACCGTCTTGGTGGCGGTGCTTTCGGCAGCCAGGGCTTGGAAGATGCGGTCGAAGACCGCGGCCCTGCTCCGGTGCACGAAGCGGTTGTAGAGTGTCTTGTGGGGTCCGTAACAGGCGGGCGCGTCGCGCCACCTCAGCCCATAGCGGATGACGTGGATGATGCCGCTGATGACCTTTCGGTCATCGACGCGCGGGACGCCGCGCCCCTTGTTGGGTGACAGGGGTTTGAGGCGGTCAAACGGGTCGTCAGACAGCCAGAAGAGGTACTCGGACATGATCGCTCTCCTTGTGGCGTCAGCGTGTTGACTCTCATCACAGGCCCCATGATACCCTTTTATAGGTCCTGAGCCTAATCCGTGGTTACCGAGTTTATGAGCTTCAGTCTTGAGGACCTCGGCGAAGCGGTTAATTTGTCTTTGAAGTTCATCGTTCTTTTGACAAGGAATGATCGTCATGCAGCCTCACGACTCGATTTTCGAGCCGCAGCAACAATCGACTCGAAAATATGTTCCGCCAAATGCCGGACAACCGGGACGACAACGCCGTCCCCAGTCAAATGATACGCCTTATTGTAGTTGACAGGCAGAATGTAGTGATCGGGAAGCCCCATAAGCCGCGCCGTTTCCCGGCTTGATATAAGCCGGGACTTTACCGCGTTCCCCGCCACCACCACTATCAATTGGCGGCTTGAACCACCAGCCGGGGGTTCGGAGACAGCCTGCCATGTCGTCAAAGCGGATTTCGGCCCTCTGTACTTTGCATCCGCTTTCATCCTTGTTGGAAGACGGAGCAAATCGTCGTGAAGTCTTTCCCATCGTGTGAGGCGAGCGTGCCGCAAACATTTTCAAGCACGATGAGCTGCGGTGCGAGCCCTTCTGGATAACAGCTTGTGTGAGACGCCAAAAGGGCAAAAACGTTCCTGAACGGTCCCCTTTAAGGCCAGCCCCACTCCCGGCAAGGGACAGGTCTTGGCATGGGAAAGAAGCCCACGTCAGGTCGGCCCGCCCTGGCAAATCGTTGGGCGTAAGGGTGCGAACATCAGCTGTCTTGATGACATCGCGTCCCCAGTTCTTCGCATAGATGCGACTTTTCTTGTAGTCAAAATCATTGGCGAACAGACAAACCCACGCTGTGCCAAGACCCGCGCGAGCCATTCCACCGCCGGCGAAAAATTCGTAGAATTGGCTCATTCGATACTCGCCTCAGTAGTTGTTCGCGCCTCCGTTAGATTGTCACACATATGCTTCATTGGGGAATTATATACTTTGGTAACCGCTCACTGAGACATACCGTTTTGCCTCGGCGTCAGGGCCGCCTCGGTAAGGGCAAAGTACCCTGCCACTAAGATGTTGACCGCAGTGTTGACGTTGCGGTCAAGCGAGACGCCATACGTCGGGCAATCGTACCCGTTCTGGCTTCCCCGGGCGCCGCAGCGCGAAGGCCATCGCCACGTAGCGAGGGCAGCTTCCAACGAACCGGCGGCCGGCCCATGCTGCCTTGTACGTTGGTAAATGTTACTTAGGTATATAATTCCCTTTTTCAGGCAGGAGATTGCCAAGGGCAATTGAGGAACCCTTGGCAATCCGGCTCGCAGGCTCAGTCTCAATTGGCCTATTCGAACATCTTCTTGATGTTATCCAAGCCCATCTGATAAATGCCGCGCAGGGTTTCGGCCATCTCGGCGCCATCGTCTTCATAGGTGTCGGCGTCGATCTGACCGATCCACTCGACGACGGAAGTTCCCGGGTCCGTGGCGGGGTACACCCTGACCGTGGAACGGTAGCGGGCGTCGGTCAGGAAGCCCTTGCTCATGATGTAGGTGTAGTGGCTCGGGCCTTGATCGGCCATGGGCTCGTCCAGCTTCATGCCGTCTTCGAACGTGAGGTAGCGGATCGAACCAACCCCCTTGCTACTGGTCATCACGCAATCGACGACAATGGGAAGGAACTTTGTCAAGTCGCAAAAGCCGCCGATTTCTCCCCAAACAGCTTCGGTGGGGGCATTTACCTGGATCCACGTGTAAACGTTGAGGTTCTTCGCATAGGCCGTGCCGGCGCCTAACATCAGGGTGACGGCCGCTACGCCGGTCAGGCGGCGCATCGTCCGCTGCAGGTACGTCTGATTCATTTCCAGCTTTCCTCCTCGCTTCCCTCCGATTGATCTCGCCTATTCTCTAACTGTCCATAACAGGCGGCTTCTGAGCGGGCGGCAGAATAGCCGTTGCGATCTGATGGGTCAATACCCCGGTTGCGTTGCGGGGGGAGTTGGCATAAGGTGAGACCCGCCGCAGGGACATCGTGTCAGGACAGGCGATCACAAGGAGAACCAGCCATGGCGAAGATCAAGCACATTGCTCTTTCGACGCAGAACCCGGACGAAACGGCCAAGTTTTATACCGAGGTGTTCGGCCTGGAAGAAATCGCCAAGCTCGACGGGCCGGGGGCTTCCGGTTACTACCTCAGCGACGGCGACATCAACATAGCGATACTCAAGTTCAAGAACGATGCCGTCGCCGGAACGGAGCGCGGCAAGGAATGGAGCGGCCTGCACCACATCGGGTTTCAGGTGGAAAGCCTGGAGGACATCGCGGCCAAGCTGACCGCAGTCGACGCGGCGCCGCGCGACGACATCAACCAGGCGCTCGGGGTGGGTATGGGGCGCCCGCATCATGCCAACGTCGAGGTCAAATACAGCGGACCGGACGGCGTCATTGTCGACGTGTCGGAGACCGGCTGGGTGGGCACGTCGCCGCTGCAGAGTTGATCCCCTAAAGCTGTCCGCGTATCAACCCTTTCAGGGTCGCCAGGCACGACGCCGTGTCCTCAAACACGATGCCGTGCATGCCTAGCGCCCGCGCGGCTGCGACGTTTGCCGGGAGGTCGTCGATAAACGCGCAGGCGGACGCCGGCAGGGCGAGCATTGCGAGGATGGCTTCATACGCCGCGGCGTCCGGCTTCATCACGCCGGTCTCGGCGGAAATGGCGATGTGGTCGAAGCGCCGCACCAGATCCTGCGCCTCAAGCATGCCACGCAGATCGGTGCTGAAATTGCTCAGCAGTCCCAGTGTGATGCCCTGTTGCCGCAGGCGGTCGATGCAGGCCAACAGTTGTTGATTGAGAACGTCCCCACTGTAAAACGACGCCCGCAGCCCGCGCAATTGCGATTTGCTCAGCCCCAGTTCTCCTTCCACCGCCTGCCAGTGCGCGTCCGATTGGATACTGCCGTTTTGCGCCGCCACCCATGACCGCTTGTCGTGCACCGTCGCCGTCAAGGTGCCCGGCGCCAAGCCGAGGTCGCGTTCCCAGGCCGCCCGCGGCTCCGGGTTGGCGGTCCGGGCCAAGACGCCGCCGTAGTCGAAGATCACGGCCTCGATGCCGCCTCGCATGTTGGATTCCTCATCAAGCTGTAGGTCGGATTAGCGAAGTGTAATCCGACATTCCACCGCCCCCCGTAGGCTTCTGCTGTCGGCTTACGTGGCGATAGCGGGTTCGATAACCCGCGACAAGGCTAAACAGGTGCAGATGTCAATGCCGCATGGCCTGCTCAAAAACCATGAGACATCCGGAGCACGAGGCGCCACTGGTTCGGCGTTGCGCTTCTGTGGTTGCTCACGCTTCCGGGTTGTACGTCTGAGCAATTGGGAACGTTCTCCGAGGTCATGCGGGCTATGGCAGAAAACCCCAAGCCGGTGAACTCGGATGTCTATCCGACCAATACCTCAATCGACCTTCCAGCCAAATCCCGCGCCGTGGTGCATACAGATTACCAGGATTCTCCATTGGCGCCTTTTTTCAGGCCAAGCTGCAAAACACCTGCAACGAGACGATGCACGTCACGTACGGATACAGTACGAAATTGGCTGGAACAACTCTTCAGGTGCCGTGGTTGTACACCCAGGCAGACGGGGCTCCGGGAACAACGACGCTTTCCCCCTGGGAAAGTGAAGGTATTGCACCTTTAACCTACGGACATCTCGATCAGGTATTCTGGTGTGCCTGCAGAGATGCGCACGCTCGGGCAGTGTTCGCCGAACCAATGGGTATGGGCTCCACAATTGCAGGTGTCGATGCGCTTCCCACTAGACCGAAGCCCCGTCGGGTTCGGGCGGTGGACCGGTATGTGCCACCTCGCGTCGCGGCTGTTTAGGTGAGCCTTCTGTCGAAAAACTGTCTGCATTCCAATCGGCCAACTTCTGATAACCCTGCGTTATGTTGCCCTTGTCTGAAATGGCGCCTGATCTACTCCGTTCGCATCGAATGAGAGGTACAAAATACCCCGACCATAACCATCTTCTGGGTGTTCTGGACGAGTGCTTTGTGGATAGCAGTTTCAGCGTCACCAATAAGGGGGGCAAAGGTGGCAAGATCATGGCGATTGCAGACGGCTCTGGTCTTCCTGTCTCCTTGGGCACAGCAAGTGCTACGCCGCACGAGACGACCTTCGTCGGCGCTTTGATCGCAAGCCGAGCCGGCCATTGGCGACAAAACCTATGACAGCGACCTGTTGGATGCGGCGTGCCGGGAGTCAGGTGTCGAGTGGATTGCGCCGCCCCGCAGACACCACAGCAAGCCTCGCCCACAAGACGGTCGTACATGGCGTCGTTACAAGCGGCGATGGAAGATCGATGCCTTTTTGCCTGGCTGCCTACCGCAGGCCGGTCACTCGATAGGAACGCGATGTGGCCAATTTCCTGGCCTTTCTCAAACTTGCTGCCTTCAGCATGCTCGACAAGAAGTATTTATGAGATGACTTCTAGGGCCTGTTGACATTTAGGCAAGCGCCGAGCGAGAACTCACCGCATGAATCATCGCGGCGTAACTGACGTCCGTCTTCTCAAAACGCATCGCAAGACGACGGAAGTGCCTGAGGTTACAAAAGAAATTCTCCACCAGATGACACCACTTGTACATCTCCACGTCGTAATCGATCTCATCAACGCGATTCGGCGAAGACGCCTTTGTGCGCCCACCTCCGGAAACGTTGGAACAGCGAGTTCCACAGCCCGAACTCGCCGGGTAAATCGCGCCATGGAGAGCCGGTGCGAGCCATCCAGGAGCGCCCGGGGTCGCCGTTCTTTCCAGGTAGTAGGGGCGCCACGCGTGCCCATTGCGAGTCGCTGAGGATTCTTCGCGCCACGTGTCCACCTCCACTTGGCTGATCTGGATCGGGGGTTGAATTCCCCTCAATTACAGACGATGGACTATATGAATGTCAACAGGCCCTAGAAAGCTCCTGGCTCTGTGCTATATTTGCTGGGAGCCGTATTGATCTTTATCGTGGCATACTTCCTGGAAGATTCAAACGCCAATGCCTGATAACGGATTTGAATGGCCCGGCATCTTCGTCTCCATCGAATAAGGGCAACGTGATTGAGCCCATGGGTGACATTGAGCCATGTCAAGCGGCGCGCGGTTGGCTTTCAGGGCGATGACGACATGCTTGTGCCCAGAGTCTGGCGGATGACGTGCAGATTTTCTTTGGCTGAAAACCAGCTTTCAGCCAGCACGTAGCGATAGGCCAACTGATTGCGTTGGCACACGGTGAGCATGCGGCGCAGCTGTTCATTCTTGGAAAGGAGGGCTCTTGCGCTTCAAGCGGCCCGTCTTCGCCATAGGGCTTTTCCTCAATGGTGTCGTCGAAGATGAGGACGCCGGCATCGTCTTCAACGGCGCGCACCATGGGTTTGACGAGTTGCCAGAGGGTTTTGGAATCAAAGTGTTGTTGGGATAGGAAACGGGTTATCTGGTCATGGCTGATTGAGCCATCGAGCAGGTCTGAGAGACCCGTTGCGGTGGTTGCGCCGAAGGAACTCAAGAGGTATTGCTGTGGAGGTCTACGAGTTCTCTGTTCATAGTCGCTCATCCACTTCTTGACTCAATGACCCTAACGGCGCGTAACATCACTGGGTAAGGTCTCCTCTGTCTGCGGGGCTACCTGTACGACCACAAACACCGAGCCAGTGATAACCTGCCTAGGCTCAGGACTCATAACCAGAAACTAACCGTGGCAGCTATGCAGATGGCACTGAAGAACGTATGCGCACAGCGGTCGTAACGAGTGGCGATGCGGCGCCAATCCTTCAGCCTGCCAAACAGGCGCTCAATGAGGTTGCGGCTCTTGTAAAGCTCCGTGTCGTAGCCAATCGGCTCTTTACGGTTGGCGCGGCCCGGAATAGAGGACTTGATGCCTTGCTTGGCAAGGGCCTCGCGCAACCTGTTGCTGTCATAACCCTTGTCGGCTATCAAGACATCGGCTTTCGGTAGGGCGTCAAGTACCGTATCAGCCCCGCAGTAGTCGCTGACCTGCCCCGCCGTCAACCGCAGCACGACGGGCTTGCCATCGCCGTCGCAGACGGCGTGGAGCTTCGAGTTCAGCCCACCCCGGGTGCGTCCGATCTGGCGTGGGAAAGCCCCCCCTTGAGCAGGCTGGCGGCGGTGCGATGCGATGCGCTTTGAGATGGGTGCTGTCGATCATGACCGTCTTGGTGGCGGTGCTTTCGGCAGCCAGGGCTTGGAAGATGCGGTCGAAGACCCTGGCCCTGCTCCAGCGCACGAAGCGATTGTAGAGTGTCTTGTGGGGTCCGTAACAGGCGGGCGCGTCGCGCCACCTCAGCCCATAGCGGATGACGTGGATGATGCCGCTGATGACCTTTCGGTCATCGCCGCGCGGGACACCGCGCCCCTTGTTGGGTGACAGGGGTTTGAGTCGGTCAAACGGGTCGTCGGACAGCCAGAAGTGGTGCTCGGACATGATCGTTCTCCTTGTGGCGTCAGGGTGTTGACTCTCATCACAGGCCCCATGATACTCTTTTATAGGTCCTGAGCCTACTGATCCCCACCTTCACCTACCAGTTTCCCTGAGCAGGCCGAAGAGGACAGCCATGGCTAAACGAGATGCCATAAGCCGTCAAGAGGAATTCGAAGCCGTCGCCCTTGAGCACTTCGACGTCCTCTACAGCACCGCCATGCGCCTGACACGCAACGTCCATGAGGCCCAGGACTTGGTTCAGGAGACCTACCTCAAGGCGTATCGCTTCTTTGATCGTTTCGAACCTGGAACAAATATCAAGGCGTGGTTGTTCACGATTCTACGGAACACACACATCAATACCTATCGAAAAGCCTCGCGGCAGCAGGAGCAGACGGATTTTGAACGTGTCGAGCCCTTCTATGCCGATCCGACCCTGTTCCCCGAATGGACCGATCGAGCCTCCCTGGAAGAGGTGCTGCGGCACGTCGTTCAAGACGACGTTAAACGCGCCTTGGACGCGCTCCCTGAGGTCTATCGCATGGTCGTCTTGTTGGCCGACATGGCCGAATTTTCGTACAAGGAAATCGCCGCCATCATCGACTGCCCGGAAGGAACGGTGATGAGCCGTCTGTTTCGCGGGCGACGGTTGCTGCGAAAGAGTCTCGCGGAGTTCGCGCGTAAGAATGGATACATTAAGGAATAAGTCATGTTGTCTTGTGAGCAATGTAGGAAATATCTGGCGTTTTTTCTCGATCAGGCGCTGGGCGTAAAGGAAAGCCTGGACATGCAGGAGCATCTGCAAGAATGCCCGGAGTGCACTGATCTAGTAGCGGCTGAGCGTGCCGTGCGGGCCGCGGTGCGTCAGCAGGCTGCCACGGCGCCTTTGCCGCAGACGGAAAAACAGCAGTTGATCCGGCGCGCCATGCAACAGCGCAGGCATCGCTGGCCGCAGTTAGCGACGCTGCGCGAAGCTGTGCAGTGGCGAGACGTCGGCCTTGGCGCAGCGGTGGCCACAGCCATGCTGCTGGTGTTCCTGAATCCGGTGCGCGGCTTGTTAAGCGGGGACAACGCGGCGCACAAATTCGTGCACGAGACCGCCATGGCGTATCACACCTATCTGGACCAGGACGTACCCATGGAAGTCAAGACAAGTGACGACGGCCAGCTCATTCGATGGGCCAACGACGTCATCGGCCATTCCTTGCACGTGCCCTGCATTACCGACAAAGCCGCGCAGTTGGTGGGGGGCCGCCTGTGCCGACTACGGGACCGCAAGGGCTTGGCGATGAAGTACAGGCACGAGGGCTCGGACCTGCTGGTGTTCGCTTTCCGGGATGCCGCCCTGTCGCTTCCTGACCGGCGCATGACACCGACCGAAGCCGGAAACTTCTACGTACGGCACGTCGAGGGCCGTCCGGTTATATTGTGGCAGCGTGCCGGCGTGACCTATTCCATGGTCGGCGACATCGACCACCAAGTCCTGCTGCGGGTGGCCGGCTCCGTCAGGTACCTGCATGCGAAGGACGCCACCCGGAACGTTACGCTGACAAGGTCGCCCTTTACGACGCCATCAGGGCAGTGATCAGTCAAGTGTGTCGACACGCGGAGGCCGCGATCAAATCGCTCAACGTGCATAGCCAATCCCCGCCAGCCGACTACAAAATGGGTAAGTCCGAGTGCCTCTGATGCAGCCCTGCCAGTGGACTGACCTCCAGAAATTGAGGCCGCTTGTATCCAGCGCAGCTCCACCCGCCGCGCCTCCCGGTCCGCGCCCCGCAACCCCTCGTCAACACTGAGGACCATCCCCCCACCGCGCATTTTGCCTTTTGCCGGTCCGTGTGATAAGGTCGCCGCCCATAAATCGACAGATCCATTGGGGTTACGGATAGGAAATCAGCCATGATGAGAGTGGGCATCCGGGCGGTCGTCGAGGGGAGGCATCTCACCGAAGCGGAGGCCATAGGGGTGATGACCGAGATCATGGAGGGGGTGGCAACGCCGGCGCAGATTGCCGCCTTTCTGATCGGCCTGCGGGTGAAGGGCGAGAGCATCTCGGAGATTACCGGCTGCGCCCGGGTGATGCGGGACAAGGCGACGTTTATCCGCACCCCGGCGGGCAGCACGCCGGTGGATACCGCGGGTACGGGCGGCGACTCCACGGGCACGTTCAACATTTCGACGGCGGCGGCGTTCGTAGCCGCGGGCGCCGGGGTGATCATGGCCAAACACGGCAACCGGGCAGCTTCCAGCAAGTGCGGCAGCGCCGACGTGCTGGAGGCACTGGGCGTCGACGTGTCGCTCGAACCCGCCGGCGTGGAGGCGGCCATCGCCGAGGTGGGCATCGGCTTTCTGTTCGCCCCGGCGCTCCATGGCGCCATGCGGCACGCCATCGGTCCGCGACGAGAAATCGGCGTACGGACAATCTTCAACATTCTTGGCCCCCTGACCAATCCGGCCCACGCCCGGCACCAGTTGGTGGGGGTGTACGACAGCAAGCTGACCCCGGTGCTGGCCGCGGTGCTGCACAACCTCGGCGCTGAGCGCGCCTTCGTGGTGCACGGCAACGACGGTCTGGACGAGCTGACCACGACCGGTGCCACGATAGTCTCGGAACTGCGCAGCGGCGAGGTGCATACCTACGAGGTGCGCCCGGAAGATTTCGGCGTGACGCGCGCCCGTCCTACCGACCTGCGGGGTGGTGAGGCCGCTCACAATGCTGACTTGGTGAAGCGGATTTTGGGCAACGAGGCATCACCGCAGCGCGACATCGTGCTGTTGAACGCCGCCGCCGCGATTGCTGCCGGCACCGCCGATCAGAGTATCGCCGACTGCCTGCCGCAGGCGCGCGAATCCCTCAAAAGCGGCCGCGCCTTCGCCAAGCTCGAACAACTGCGGGAGTTTACCCAACAATGGTCGCCGACATCCTAGCGCGTATCCTGGACAGCAAACGACAGGAGGTCGCCCGCGCGCGGCAAGCCGTGCCACTTGAGACCCTGCGGCGCGAGGCCGAATCACTGCCGCCCACGCGCGACTTCTGGAGCGCCCTGCAGGTTCAGGACGGCAGGAGGACGCGCATCATCGCCGAAATCAAGAAGGCGTCGCCTTCCGCCGGCGTCATTCGCGCCGATTTCAATCCGCTCGCCATCGCCGCCACGTATGCCCGCCACAGCGCCGCAGCCATCTCGGTGCTAACGGACAAGCCCTTTTTTCAAGGTGATCTGGCCGTTCTGCAAGCCGTTCGGCAGCATGTGGCGCTGCCGCTCCTGCGCAAGGACTTCATCCTCGACGCTTACCAACTCTACGAGGCGCGCCTGCATGGTGCTGATGCGGTGTTGCTGATCGCTTCGGCGCTGGAAGTGCCGGTTCTGGCCGATCTAGCGTCCCAGAGCCGCGAGCTCGGCCTGGAGCCGTTTGTCGAGGTGCACAGCGCTGCGGAGTTGGAAAAGGCGCTATCCTGCGACTGCCGCCTGATCGGCATCAACAACCGTGACCTTCACACCTTTCACACCGACGTGGCGACCACCCTGGAACTTCTGCCCAAAATGCCGTCCGGCCACCAAGTGGTCAGCGAGAGCGGCATCCGGGACCGCGCGACCGTCGAACGACTCGAAGCCCACGGCGTGGCGGCGTTTCTCGTCGGTGAATCCCTGATGCGCGAGCCCGACATCGGCGCAAAGCTGGATCAGCTTCGCGGCGTTGCGCCCGCGTCCTAGTGTGCCCGTCATGACCCTTGTCAAAATTTGCGGCGTCACCTCGGTCGCCGACGCCGGCGTGGCGGTGGACGCCGGCGCCGATATGATCGGCCTGATCTTCTACCCTCCCAGCCCCCGCTACGTGACTCCCGAACAAGCCGGCGCCATCGTCGCCAGCCTGCCGGTAGACCTGCCGGCCGTCGGCGTGTTCGTCAACGAGAGCTTCGAGACGATCACGCAGGTAGTACGGCAAAGCGGCGTCAGATGGGTGCAGTTGCACGGCGATGAAAGCCCCGCTCTGTGCCGCCGCCTGCCGTGGCGCCGTATCAAAGCCTTGCGTTTCACCGAGCAGGTGCAGCCGGAGATGATGCCGGATTATCCCGTCGACGCCTTTCTGATCGAAGGCTTCCACGGCGAGCTCTACGGCGGCGGCGGCGTCAAGGCTGATTGGCAGCGGGTGGCGTCGCTGCACGGCTACGGGCGCATCATCCTGGCCGGCGGGCTGACGCCTGATAACGTCCAGGAAGCCATTGATGCCGTGCGGCCCTACGCGGTCGACGTGTGCAGTGGTGTGGAAGCAAGGCCAGGAACAAAGGACACCGCCAAGGTGCAGGACTTCGTGAAGCGCGCCAAGTCGATGACGAATGGAAGACAGGAGGGCTCCTGATGGCCGAGTACGTTAGCAAGGAGCATTTCGAGGAGTTCGTCAAGCGCATGGAGGAGCGTTTCGACCACGCTGAAGAGCGCGCCGACCAGCGGTTTCTCAGCCTTGAAAAGCGTATGGAGCAGGGCTTCGCCTATATGGAGAAGGCAAGGGCGCAGGACCTCGCCCATCTTGAACAACGCTTCGCCCAAGTCGACCAGCGTTTCGACGCTCTCAACCAAAGTGTCAACCGGCGCTTCGACGACTTCAACCAACAGATGCTGGACTTCCGAGCCGAAATGCGACAAATGCGCAACTGGCTGGTGCGACTCTACGGCCTGATGGTCTTCAGCTTCGTCGGCGCGATTGTGCTGATCCTGTTCAGAGGTTTGATCTTCAAGTAGGTCCCGGGAAACGGACCTGACGCGGGAGTATACGGAAACATGACGTACCGAATTGCAGTGTTACCCGGAGACGGTGTCGGCCCAGAGGTTGTGGCGCAGGGTGCCAAGGTCTTGTGCGCTCTGGAGGCACCGTTCGGCATCCGGTGTGAATTGCAGGAGAGCTTGGTCGGCGGCGCCGCGGTCGACGCGACCGGCGATCCGTTGCCCGAAGCGACCCTGCAACTGTGCCGCGACAGCCAGGCGGTTCTGTTCGGCTCCGTCGGCGGCCCCAAATGGGACGACCAGCCCCCGGACAGGCGGCCCGAGCGTGGCCTGCTGCGGCTGCGGCAAGCGCTCGACCTGTTCGCCAACCTGCGCCCGGCCAAGCTCTACACCGCCCTCATCGAGGCGTCGAGCCTGCGCCCCGAAGTGGTGCGGGATATCGACCTGCTGGTCGTTCGGGAGTTGGTCGGCGGCATTTATTTCGGTGAGCCCCGCGGCATCGAGCCCGACGCCAGCGGCGAGCGCGGTGTCAATACCATGAGCTATAACAGCGCCGAAATTGCCCGCATCACGCACTTGGCCTTTGATCTGGCCCGCAAGCGTCGCGGCAAGGTGACCTCGGTGGATAAGGCCAACGTGCTCGACGTGTCGGTGCTGTGGCGCCGCGAGGTGACGGAACTGGCCGGCGGCTACGCCGACGTCGAACTCGAGCATCTGTACGTCGACAACTGTGCCATGCAACTCATCCGCGACCCGCGGCAGTTCGACGTCATCGTCACCGGCAACCTGTTCGGCGATATCCTGAGCGACGCGGCCGCCATGCTGACCGGCTCTATCGGCATGCTGCCGTCCGCCAGCCTCGGCGGCACGGTGGGGCTTTTCGAGCCCGTGCACGGCAGCGCCCCCGACATCGCCGGACAGGACATCGCCAATCCGATCGCCACCGTCAACTCGGTCGCCATGATGCTGCAATATGCGCTGGACGAACCACATGCCGCGCAGGCCGTCGAAGCAGCAGTGGAGACGGTCCTGAATCAGGGCTACCGCACCGCCGACGTTATGCGGCCCGGCGCCACGCGGGTTGGCACCGTCCAAATGGGCGATTTGATCTGCGCCGCTCTGAACGACGCCGCGGCGAGCGCCGGCTAGGCCATGGAAGCATGTCATCTGGCCGTCGTCGGCGCCACCGGACTGGTTGGGCAAGAAGTGCTCCGCATCCTGGAAGAGCGCGGCTTTCCCGTCGGCACTCTCACCCTGCTGGCCTCGGACCGCTCCGCCGGCAACCGCGTGGAGTTTCGCAGCCGCAGCACGGTGGTGCGCGAACTGAGCAGGGAGGCCTTTGACGAGGTGGACACCGCCATCTTTGCCGCCGATGCCGAGACAAGCCACGATTACGCCCGGCAAGCCGCGCAGGCGGGCGCCCTGGTCCTCGACTGCAGCAGTGCCTTTCGCCTGCACCCGCACGTGCCGCTCTGCGTGCCGGAAATCAATCCCGAGGTACTGCAGCGCCATCACGGCATCATCGCCATCCCACACGGTATGACGACGCAACTCGGGCTTGCCCTCGCCTCCCTGCATGCCGAGGCGACCCTGACGCGTATTGTGGTATCCACATACCAATCTGCCTCCGGACGCGGTCACCACGCCGTGCGGGAGTTCGACCAGCAGTTGCGCGACCTGCTGAATTTCCGCCCGGTGGAAGCAGAGATATTTCCGCACCAGCTTGCCTTCAACTGCCTGCCGCAGGGCGGAGCGTTTGGGGACAACGGCCACTGCGAGGAAGAGATGGCGCTGATCGACGAGACCCGCAAGCTGCTGGCGGCGCCGGACCTGCCGGTGAGCGCCACGGTGGTCTACGTGCCACTGGCGCACAGTCACTCCGCCTCCGTTTACATCGAGACCGAGCGCACGCTCAGCGTGCCGCAGGTACGCGATCTGCTCGAACAGGCACCCGGCGTGGAGGTCGAGGACGATTGCCGAGAACAGGAATATCCCCTGGCGATTCACGCCAACGGCCGGGACGAGGTTTTCGTCGGGCGCATTCGCGCCGACCTCTCCATGCCCAATGGCCTGCACCTGTGGGTGGTGGCCGACAACCTGCGCAAGGGTGCGGCGCTAAATGCGGTGCAGATCGCCGAGCACTTGGCCAGTTGACGCTGTAAGTCGGATTAGCGGAGCGTCATCCGACTTCCTCCCACAATCAGACGTTCGGACTATGCCTGCAGCTAATCCGACCTGCGCTAGGCACTCATTCGTTACACTAGTTGAAGCCGGAACAGAGGAGAACGCAACACATGCACAGGGGCAAAATCGGAGTGATCGGCGGCAGCGGCTTGTACGCCATGGCGGCGCTGGAAAACGTCAGCGAAGAGCGGGTCGAGACGCCTTTCGGGACGCCGTCCGACGCCTTCATACTCGGCACCTTGGGGGACCGGGAGATGGTCTTCCTGCCCCGCCACGGGCGCGGCCACCGCATCCCGCCGTCCGCTGTCAATTTCCGCGCCAACCTCTACGGCATGAAATTGCTCGGCGCCGAATGGGTCATCTCCGTCAGCGCCGTCGGCAGCATGCGTGAGGACATCCACCCCGGCGACGTGGCCATCCCGGACCAGTTCTTCGACCGCACCCGATCGCGCATCTCCACCTTCTTCGACACCGACGTGGTCGCGCATATCGCCTTTGCCGACCCCGTCTGCGGTGTCATGGCACAAGCGCTGCAGCAGGCTGCCGCCACCTCCGGGGCCACGGTGCATGTCGGCGGCACCTACCTGTGCATCGAGGGGCCGCAGTTTTCCACCCGCGCCGAATCGGAGATCTACCGGCAGTGGGGCGTGGACGTGATCGGCATGACCAACCTGCCCGAGGCGCGCCTAGCCCGTGAAGCCGAATTGTGCTACGCTACGCTGGCCTTGTGCACTGATTATGACTGCTGGCACGACAGCGCCAGCGACGTGGACATTGGCGCCATCCTGGAAGTCCTGCGGCGCAACGTGCAGCTCGCCCAGGACATCATCACGCACACCGCGCCCGCCCTGAAGGGGGAGCGCACATGCCCGTGCAGCACCGCCTTGCAATACGCCTTGATTACCGACCCGGCGATGATTCCGGCGGCGGCCAGAGAGCGGCTGGGGCTACTGATTGATCGTTACCTCTCATAAGGAAAGGAATGGCGCCGTGACGGATCAGCGTATGGACACCTCCGCAGGGCTCTTCGAGCAGGCACAGCAGATCATCCCCGGCGGCGTCAACAGCCCGGTGCGGGCGTACAAGTCGGTCAACCTGCAGCCGCCCTTCATCCAACGCGCCGAGGGCTCGCGGGTCTACGACGTGGATGGCAATGCCTACATCGACTACGTGGGCTCGTGGGGTCCGATGATCTTGGGGCACGCCCACCCGGAGGTGGTGGCAGCCGTTCAGGCCGCCGCTGTCGAGGGCTGCAGCTTCGGAGCGCCTACGGCGCGCGAGGTGCACTTGGCACGGCTAATCGTCGAAGCATTTCCGTCCATCGACATGGTGCGCCTGGTCAATTCCGGCACCGAGGCGACGATGAGCGCCATCCGCCTGGCGCGCGGCTTCACCGGGCGTGACGGCATCCTCAAGTTTGCCGGCTGCTACCACGGCCACGCCGACAGCCTCCTGGTGAAAGCCGGTTCCGGCGCCATGACCTTCGGGGTGCCCGACAGCCCCGGCGTGCCCGCTGACTTGGCCAGCCACACCCTGACCGTGCCGTTCAACGACCTTGACGCCGTACGCGCGGCGCTGGAGCAGAACTCCGGCAAGATGGCGTGCGCCATCGTCGAGCCGGCCGTCGGCAACATGGGGCTGGTACCACCGGAGCCCGGCTTTCTGCAGGGGCTGCGCGACCTGACGCGCCAGCACGACGCGCTGTTGATCCTCGACGAAGTGATGACCGGCTTCCGGGTGGCCTACGGCGGCGTACAGACCCTGTACGACATCGACCCCGACCTGACCACCCTGGGCAAAGTGATCGGCGGCGGCCTGCCTGTTGGCGCCTACGGCGGCAAGCGGGAAATCATGGAGCACATGTCGCCGGTCGGGCCGATCTACCAGGCTGGCACGCTGTCCGGCAACCCCTTGGCCATGGCCGCCGGCATCACCACCCTGGAGATTCTGCGCGCCGAGCCGCCCTACGCGGCCCTGGGCGAGCGCGCCGCCTATCTGATGGACGAGACCGCCAAGGCAGCCCGTCAGAACGGGGTGGCAGTCTACACCACGGCCTTGGGCTCGATGTTCACGCTCTTTTTCAGCGCCAAGCCGGTGCGCAACTTCGACGACGCCAGCGCCTGCGACGTGCCCGCCTTCCGCCGCTACTTCGCCGCCATGCTGCAAGCCGGTATCTACTTGGCGCCCTCGCAGTACGAGGCCGGCTTCCTGTCTACGGCGCACTCCGACGCCGATCTCGAAGCCACCCTGCGCGCCGGCACCGCGGCCTTGCAGGCCCTGTAGGAATGCAGGTCGGATTAGCCGCGGGCGTAATCCGACATTCCAATTAGAGGACACCAACGATGCACGGCGCCCCGATGACATCCTCGGGTATGGGCTCCGAAGCCCCCAGGAGCGGCGTCATACGTCAGATTTTCACCACGCCCTGGCTGTGCATCGCCCTGCTCCTCAGCGGTATCTTTATCCTGGGCATGATGGCGCTGGCCATCCATAATGAGAAGGGTTTCCTCGCCATGTGGGAAAAGCAGTACGAGCTCGCCGTGCTGGAAAGCGACATCACCGACGTCGAGGAAGTAAACGCCGAGTTGCGCAGTGAGATCTGGCGTCTGCTGAACGATCTGGAATACATCGAGAAGATTGCCCGCGAGGAGCTTCGGCTGGTGCGTCCCGGCGAGGTGGTGTTCGAGTTTGCCGACGAGCCGTAGCATTCAAAGCCGCACGCACAATGGGTCAGGGAATTCCCCGCGAGGTGAAACGGTTTTTAAGGGAATGCCTCCATGAAGGGGGCCGGAAACAAGGAGGAAAATATGACACTGCTAAGAACGAGCAACGGTTGGCAAGCGGCGCTTGGGATTCTGATCGTTGTCTCTATACTCGTGCCGGCTGCGGCCATCGCCGTCAAGCCGATCAATTCCAGCTTGTTGAGAGGGGCGATCAAGGGGTACGACCCGGTGGCCTATTTCATTCAAGGCGAGCCGGTGAAGGGCAGAGGCGCCCACAGCTACGAGTGGATGGACGCGACCTGGTACTTTGCCAGCTCGGAGAACATGGAATTGTTCGCGGCCGAACCGGAGAAGTATGCGCCCCAATACGGCGGCTACTGCGCTTACGCGGTAAGCCAGGGCTATACCGCCAAGATCGATCCGGATGCCTGGAAAATCGTCGACGACAAGCTTTACCTGAACTTCAGCCTCAAGGTGCAGAAGCTCTGGGAGAAGGACATTCCTGGATATATTGCGAAGGCCGACGTGAATTGGCCGCAAATCCTGAGCGAAAATTAATCCCCCTACCCCCTCCGGCGAGGCGCCACCGTTTGACGCGCTCGCCGGAGAGCCTTTCATCGACGGGCCAACATGCGGACGCCGATCAACGACTCCACCGTGCCCGTTGCCAACACCTCCAGAAATGCCTTGCCTGACGAGCATACCTTGATGTGCCCGACCAGCTCCGTGGGTAACGCCCCGAGCGACGCCCCGGTGTCGCCGCCGCCGACGAGAACGTGGGCGTCTCTCGCCTGCGCCGCATAGGCGGCATAGCGCAGGATTTCTTCGTTGCCATGCGCAAAACACGGCCATTCGTAGCGGCCCATAGGTCCATTCATGACCAGCGTGTTGGCCTGCGCGATCTCGCATGTGTACCGTGTGATCGTTTGCAGACCGATGTCGCCGATATGGCGGGGGTCGCTCCGGTCAATCCGGCTCGCCGTTAGCTCGGCTCGCTCCACCGCAGCTCCCTGCCGCGGCCCCAGGGCAACGTCGACCGGCACTCTGATCTTGTCGCCGCCAAAGTCGTCCATCAAGGCGCGGGCCTTGGCGAGGGTCTGCGGCAGGTCACGGGTGGCGGCGCCAATGTTCGTCTCCGTCTGCTCGTTGAGTTGAATCCCTTGCGCCTGCAACAACACCAAGCCGACGAGCCCGCCCGTAATGACCGTGTCCGCCTTTCCCTGCTCCAGGAAATACTGCATGCTGCTGAGTGAGTCATCGACTTTGGCGCCGCCGACGATCAGCAGCATGGGGGCTTTCGGTGACTCCAGGGCCCGCGACAATTGCTCAATCTCACGCATTACGACTGGCCCCGCATAGAGCGGTCCCAAGGCCGCCAGACCCACCACCGAAGCCTGGGCGCGGTGCCCGACCGAGAAGCCGTCCAGCGCCACGACGCGATTGTCCACCTCGGCAAGCATACGGATCAGAGGGGTATCGGCGAAAGCCGCCGGCTGGTCTCCCTGCACCCGTGATTCCGCTTCGCTGAAGCGTACGTTTTCGAGCATCAGCACCGTGCGCTCCGGCAGGCTGCGGATGCGCGTCAGGACAGCGTCAGACGCCACCGCCTCTTCGCCAAGTTGTCTAATGGTTGCGCTGTCGGCTCCTTCCCACACATAGGCCGTCTCAATTCCTTTCGAGCGTAGTTTGTCGCGGCAGTATACGAAGTGCGGCAACAACGTCGTGCAATCGTTCCTTCCCGGCCGGCCCTGGTGCGCCAGCAGTACAATGTTGCGCGGCGGCCTGGGCAATTCGAACAGGGGCATGATCGACGTATCCAGGTGATCGTCAATCCGCGTCGTATCCCGCAGCACAGAGCCCTCGCGCGCCTCCTCGACGGGTGAATTGAAGTCCACGCGCATGATCAAGGTCTTGCCGGCGAGGTCAGCCTCCTTCAGCGCCATATAGGGTACGGTCATACGGTCTGTCTTCCTCCTGATTGCCCTTGTCCGTACAGATCAAAAGGGCGTTTGCACGGACCGGGGAAGCACCCGCGCAAACGCCGTCCGTCATCGCCTGGGGCGACTACACCTGCACGAAGCCGTAAGCGGCGTTGCTACGATTGCGGTAGAAACCGCCGGACTGATGATATTCCTCCCTGATCTGCGCGTAGGTGTCCTGCGAGATCGGTCCGCGGGCGGTGCGTAGGTCGAGGCCGAACATCTTGGCCGAGTTGAGGCCGAAGATGGTGTTCTTGACCATCGAATCCGCGGCGCCCAAGGGCGCGAAACCGTGCTTGCGTTGGAGGTCCTCGGGAATTTCCAAGCGCCGCAGCGCCTCGATTTCCCACTGCGGTGAGCCGTAGAACGGCGCCTCGCTGCCCCAGATGACGTGGTCCGCCCCCATGCCCTTGATGAGGGTGCCCAGCAGGCCCGCAGCTAGACGCGGGTGCGTGACGCAGCAGTTGGCAAACACCGTGCCCAACTCGGCATACACGTTGCTCACGGCGTATTCCTCGGGAACCTTGGCGAGGTCGGTGGCCCAACGAATCTCCCCGGTCTGCTCGAAGAGTTCAAGCTGCGGGTCGGGAAGCTCCAGGAACGGCTGGCACGCCGAGTGATAGATGATGAAGTTCAGTTGCGGCCAATCCTTTGCCACCTTGCCCACGTCCCACGGGGTGGCGTACTGCCAGGTATCGGCGCGGCTCTGCATGAAGTCAAGCGGCAACAGGCCCTTGTGCACCGCCACGTTGGTGATGCCGGCTTTCACCATCTTTTCGTAGGTGCCGTACATCAGCTTCTCGTCATCCAGCCGCCAAGGGTAATTCGAGGTGCCGAACGGGTCGCCGATGGTGTACATCTTCCAGGCGTCCGGCTTGTGCACTTCGATGGCCTCATCCACTTCCTCTTCCCAGCCGGCTTGCGTCGGCCGCAACACCGCGTGGCTCAGCATGCGCCGGCTGCCGCTGATGCTGTTGACGATGTTACGGGCGCGCACCATTTGGTCGTTGTGAACCAGTATCCACGTCGGATCGTCGAAGGGAGCGCCCGACAGCAGGGCAACGTCGGTATCGCTGTCGACGAAGATTTCCTTCACGTAGTTCTCGAACTTGACCATCCACAGTTCCTGATGGTCCGGGTCGAGCGACTCGTTGCTCGGATTCCAGTGCGTACCGGCAAATTTGCGCAGGCCCAGGGCCTCTTCGTGCATGAAATCGTCACGCACGAAATGGGTCTGAGCGTCGAAAATGAACTGGTGCTTCAGACCCTCGGCGCGGGCGATCACCACCTCGGGGTCGGCGGCCTCGGCTTGATCCACCGTGAACACCGGTCCGAACACGTCGTTCAGCGCCAGGAACGCCGCCGCCATGCCGCAGCTCGAGCGTAGAAATTCGCGCCGGTCCATGCCCAGCTTCTTGCCATAGGTATCGGCCAAGTCCTGGATTCTGGTCTCGAAGCGCCCCTGCTGTTCCGTCTGCGGTAGGGGGTCGAACTCACCGTTGGAAATGATGCGGGTGGGAATGGGGGAGCGGAAACCCTCATGCTCCGCGTGTTCGAGCTTATCCAGTTCCTCTTTACTCAGAAAGTATGCCATTTCCCGTCTCCTTAGGTTTTCCAAAGGATGGTGAATCGTACCGAGGGACGGCATCTTAAGGGATGCACAAGGTGGTGTCCATGCGGGGCTGTCCTGCCCCTTTCACCGCCTTGTAACACGGGTGTGGCGTGTGGCATCATGCCGCTCTTGTCAGCGGTTTTCAGAGACAGTTACCAGCCACTTTTTACGATTTGCAAGGAGGGTTATCGTGCCCGGTCCCCTGGACGGCATTCGCGTCATCGATATCACCACGGTCCTGCTTGGCCCCTACGGCACCCAGATCCTGGGGGACATGGGGGCCGACGTGATCAAGGTAGAGGCGCCGCCCACGGGTGACATTGCGCGCGACATGGGCACGGTACGCCGGGCCGGCATGGGCGGCATCTATCTCAATGCCAATCGCAACAAGCGCTCGCTGGCGCTCGACCTGAAGCAGGAGGCGGGCCGTGAGGTGCTGCGCCGCCTGATTCCGACCGCGGACGTGTTCGTGCACAACATGCGCCCACAGGCAATTGAGCGCCTCGGTTTCGGTTACACCGCGGTGGCGGCGCTGAAGCCCGACGTGGTGTACGTCGGGGCCTACGGATTTGGTCAGGACGGCCCATACCGCGCCAAGCCCGCCTATGACGACGCCATCCAGGCCGCCTCGGGCTTGGCCAGCCTGTTCAAGCGACAGGACGGGGAGGCGCGTTACGTGCCTTCCACCATTGCCGATAAGATCGTCGGGCTGACGCTCAGTCAGGCGGTCGTCATGGCTCTGGTGCACAAGATGCGGACGGGGGAAGGGCAGTTCGTTGAGGTCCCCATGCTGGAAACGATGGTGGCGTTCAATCTGGTGGAGCACCTGGATGGCTGCGCCTACCAGCCGCCCATGGCTCCGCTTGGCTATCAACGAGTGTTGACGCCGGCACGGCGGCCATTTCCGACCCGCGACGGCCACGTGTGCATCCTGCCGTACAGCGATAAGCAGTGGCTCGGATTCTTCACGGCTGTCGGGCGTCCGGAATTGATGGAAGAGCCGCGTTTCGCCACCTATCGGGCGCGGGTGACGAGCGTCGACGACTTGTATGGCTTCGTTGCCAGCGTCACGCCATTGAAGACCACCGCCGAGTGGGTGGCGATATGCGAAGAGGCGGAGATTCCCTGCATGCCGGTTGCCGACATTGAGGACCTGATACAGGACGAACACCTGCAGGCGGTCGGCATGTTTGAGAAGCATCATCACCCAAGCGAGGGCGACACGCTGCTGGTGCGTTCGCCGGTACGGTTCTCGAAATCCCCCGGCAGCATCCGCAGCCACGCGCCACGCTTCGGCGAGCACGGCGCCGAAATTGTGCGCCAACTCGGTTACGACGCAAGGGACATTGCGGCGCTGCAAGCCTCGGGCGCGCTGATCACGGACGACGGCAACGCCTAACACGGCCTTTATCCTGTGCGGCAGCCCCCCAGTCGATGCCACTCAGCATATTCAGAAGGTATACGTGCCACCTAAAATCAGACAGTTAATCGCGAAACTGGCCTAGGCTCAGGACCTATAAAAGGGTATTATGGGGCCTGTGATGAGAATCAACACGCTGACGCCACAAGGAGAGCGATCATGCCCGAGCACCACTTCTGGCTGGCCGACGACCCGTTTAACCGCCTCAAACCCCTGTCACCCAACAAGGTGCGTGGCGTCCCACGCGTCGATGACCGAAAGGTTATCAGCGGCATCATCCACGTCATCCGCTATGGGCTAATGTAGCGCGACGCGCCCGCCTGTTACGGACCCCACAAGACGCTCTACAACCGCTTCGTGCGCTGGAGCAGGGCCAGGGTCTTCGACCGCATCTTCCAAGCCCTGGCTGCCGAAAGCACCGCCACCAAGACGGTCATGATCGATAGCACCCATCTCAAAGCGCATCGCACCGCCGCCAGCTTACTGAAAAAGGGGGGCTTTCGCGCTGCATCGGACGCACCCGGGGCGGGCTGAACTCGAAGCTCCACGCCGTCTGCGATGGCGATGGCAAGCCCGTCGTGCTGCTGTCTGCATAGCTGCCACGGTTAGTTTCTGGTTATGAGTCCTGAACCTAGACATGGGTGTTGTTCTCCTGGGGTCGTGGGTTGGTCGTGCACATCGTCATTCCTGTGCATCTTCGTTCGATCGCTCCACCCGTCAGTCCGGCTCGAACGAACCCGCGTATCCGCGATCGAGCGCCGGGTCCTGCGCCTCTTTGCGTAGAAAGCAGTTGCCGATGGCGAGGCAGTCGATATCCGTGCACAGGAAACAACGCCAAGCGGTGTCGAAGCACCGGGACGCGATCAGCGGCCTTGTCCACCCTCCACCGCGCCAACGGGGAACTCGGCCTTCCATATCTGGCCTTCGTCGGGTGTGAACTGCCCGGTTCTGATGCGGGCGATGGGATAGTCGGGCAGCGGATGCTCCATGACGCACTGGCCGCTAAAGGCCAGGGCGGCGTTTCCCCCGTAGTGGAAATCCAGATTGTCGAAGCCATACTGCTGGCGATGGGCCGGCAGGTCTTCCACGTTTTCCGGGACGACGTGCAGAAAAAAACGCGCTTGCACATCCGCCGCGCTGCACGGCGACTTGAGGTAGGACACCGTGTTCTCGCCGGTATAGACGTCGAAGACGGAGCGGGCCACCGGTTCGCCGGACGCGATGGACTCATACGCCGTCAGCCAGGAAGGTGGTGGTGGCGGAGGCGAGGTCGGGCTCTTTCGCCTCGTGCATATCTCCTGGTTCTCCTTCAGGTACTCGAGCAGGGCTTCCGCTGCCCACCGGTGACCGGCGATGTTCCAGTGCCAGTCGTGCTCCCATCTCGTATCCCTCCTGGGCACGGCGCCCTGGCGGAGGACGTAGTCGTGGTAGTCGATGACGGGAATGCCTCGTGGTTCGGCCAGAGCGGTCAGGCGGTCGAATCCGAGGTCGCCCCGGGTGCCCATGTAGTTTGAGGTCAGGATGACCAATGCGGCGCCGTCGCGGTCCGCGCGTTCCCTGAACTGGTCCAGCGCGAAGGCCGTGAAGTCCAGGGCGTCCTCGTAGACGGGCGGCAAGTCCCGTGCGTACAGGAACGAAGCCCGGATGTCGTCCCGCGTCGTTGGCCGCCATCCATCGAACAGCGCGGCGTAGCGGGGGGAGCGCCGGCTCAGCAACGCCACCCAGGCGCTCAGTTCGGGGGCGGTGTCGGCCGGGAACCAAGCGCGATTCTTGCGCTCCAGCCACCTCGCGAAGGGAGACATGTCGCTTAGGCGGTCCGTGACGCGCGAATACCAGGGTGGAGAAGTCGAAGCCATGGTGGCCAATCGGGACTCCGCAGAAGGGGGATGGGGCGGTCGCAGCGTGATGGTCCCGTCCGCGCCTCGCGTCGCGGAAACCTCGGTGAGTCGGTCCGGGTCCACTCCCCGGTGCAAACCGTCCAGAATTGGCGCATTATCCCTGAAGTCGTTGTCGACGAAGACGAGCACCAGCAGGGCGGGCCGGAAAGCCCGTGCGAATTCGTCGTAGTACGCCAGTTGGTTGACCTGGCCGGTGCCCATGATCCCGAACGCCGAGGTCGTGATGTCCAGATGGCGTAGTTCCTCGGCGGCGAGTTCCTCCAGCCGAACGTGAAACTTGTCGGCGATGGGAACCTGGAGCGCCTCCACATAGGAATCGCCGATCATGGCGACGTGGCAGCTTGCCGCGGCGCGCTCGAGGCTGATGGGTTCGCGGTCCACGAAGCCCAGGCCGTTGGTTCGTGACTCGGTCCAGAAATCAAGCCTGTTCGTCCAACGCACCTCCGCGTTGGGGGTGAATATGCGCCCGACAGTTGGAGACCAGGCACGGGGAGCGTCTCTCTCCAAGAAGGGCGCCCGCAGCCGGAAGTACATCTCGCCGACGACTCCAATCAGCGCCAGGCCCGCCAGGAGAAACAGCGCGTTCCAGCCGACCAGACGCAGCACGCGGCGGATGCGCCCGGCAACGGATGGATGCGGCTTCACGCCGTGCGTTTTCGCGTTAGACATGGGTGTTGTTTTCCTATGGTCGTGGGTTGGTCGTGCACATCGTCATTCCTGTGCATCTTCGTTCGATCGCTCCACCCGTCAGTCCGGCTCGAACGAACCCGCGTATCCGCGATCGAGCGCCGGGCCCTGCTCCTCTTTGCGCAGGAAGCAGTTGCCGATGGCGAGGCAGTCGAGGTCCGTGCCCAGGAAACAACGCCAAGCGGTGTCGAAGCACCGGGACGCGATCAGCGGCCTCGTCCACCCTCCACCGCGCCAACGGGGAACTCGGCCTTCCATATCTGGCCTTCGTCGGGTGTGAACTGCCCGGTTCTGATGCGGGCAATGGGATAGTCGGGGAGCGGATGCTCCATAATGCACCGGCCGCCAAAGGCCAGGGCGGCGTATTCCCCGTAGTGGAAATCCAGATTGTCGAAGCCATACTGCTGGCGATGGGCCGGCAGGTCTTCCACGTTTTCCGGGACCACGTGCAGAAAAAACCGCGCTTGCACATCCGCCGCGCTGCACGGCGACTTGAGGTAGGCCACCGTGTTCTCGCTGGTATAGACGTCGAAGACGGAGCGGGCCGCCGGTTCGCCGGACGCGATGGACTCATAGTCCGTCTGCCAGGAGGGAGGTGGCGGGGGCGAGACCGGGCGCTTTCGCGTCGTGCAGATCGCCTGGTTCTGTTTCAAGTACTCGAGCAGGGCTTCCGCCGCCCATTGATGGCCGGCGACGTTCCAGTGGCCGTCGTGCGCCCACGCCGCATCCCTACTGGGCATGGCGCCCTGGCGGAGGACGTAGTCGTAGTAGTCGATGACGGGAATGCCCCGCGGTTCGGCCAGAGCGGTCAGGCGGTCGAAAGCGAGGTTGCCTCGGGTGCCGATGTAGTGTGAGGTCAGGATGACCAACGCGGCGCCGTCGCGGTCCGCGCGTTCCCTGAATTGGTCCAGCGCGAAGGCCGTAAAGTCCAGGGCATCCTCGTAGACGGGTGGCATATCCTGTGCGTACAGGAACGGATCATTGATGCCTTCCCGCGTCGTTGGCCGCCATCCATCGAACAGCGCGGCGTAGCGGGGGGAGCGCCACTTGGCGACCAGTTCGGGATCGGTGTCGTCCTGGGAAAAAGCGCGCCACTTGGCATCCAGCCAGTTCGCGAGGGGGGATATGCCGGTCAGGTGGTCCGTGGCGCGCGTATACCAAGGTACAGGTGGAGGAGGCATCGCGGCCATCCCGGATTCCGTACCGAGATAGGGTGGTCGCAGCGTGATGGTTCCATCCGCGCCTCGTGTCGCGGAGACATTCTTGAATCGGTCCGGAGCCATTCCCCGGTTCAACCCATCCAGGATTGGCGCATTGTTCATGAAGTCGTTGTCAACGAAGACGAGCACCAACAGAGCGGGTCGCAGATATCGCGCGAATTCGTCGTAGTACGCCAGTTGGTTGACTTGGCCGGTGCCGGAGATCCCGAACGCCGAGGTCGTGACGTCCAGATGGCGTAGTTCCTCGGCGGCGAGCTCCTCCAGCCGAACGTGAAATTTGTCGGCGATGGGAACCTGGAGTGCCTCCACATAAGAATCGCCGATCATGGCGACGTGGCAGCTTGCCGCGGCCCGCTCGATGCCGATGGGTTCGCGGTCGGGAAACCCCAGGATGTTCGTGCGAGAGATGGTCCAGAAGTCAAGGCCGTTCGTATGACGCACCTCCGCGTTGGGCGTGTATATCGCCCCGACAGTTGGAGACCAAGCGTAGGGATAGACCTTCTCCACGAAGGGCGTCCGCAGCCGGAAGTACGTTTCACCGGCAACTCCAATCAGCGCCAGGCCCGCCAGGAGAAACAGCGCGTTCCAGCCGACCAGGCGCAGCACGCGGCGGATGCGCCCGGCAACGGATGGATGCGGCTTCACGCCGCGCGTTTTCGCGTTAGACATGGGTGTTGTTTTCCTATGGTCGTGGGCTGGTCGTGCACATCGTCATTCCTGTGCATCTTCGTTCGATCGCTCCACCCGTCAGTCCGGCTCGAACGAACCCGCGTATCCGCGACCGAGCGCCGGGCCCTGCTCCTCTTTGCGCAGGAAGCAGTTGCCGATGGCGAGGCAGTCGATATCCGTGCCCAGGAAACAACGCCAAGCGGTGTCGAAGCACCGGAACGCGATCAATGGCCTTGTTCGCCTTCCACCGCGCTGACGGGGAACTCGGCCATCCAGATCTGGTCGCCTGCGGGGGTGAACTGCCCGGTCCGGATGCGGGCGATGGGATAGTCGGGGAGCGGATGCTCCATAATGCACCGGCCGCCAAAGGCCAGGGCGGGGTCTTCCCCGTAGCGGAAGTTCGCACCGTCGAAGCCGTACTGCCGGCGGTCGGCCGGCAGGTCCTCCAGGTCTTCCGGGACCACGTGCAGGAAAAACTGCGCTTGCACATCTGCCGCGCTGCACGGCGACTTGAGGTAGGCCACCGTGTTCTCGCTGGTATAGACGTCGAAGACGGAGCGGGCCGCCGGCTCGCCGGACGCGACGGACTCGTAGTCCGTCAGCCAAGACGGTTTGCCTTCCACTATCCAGATCTGGTCGCCTGCGGGGGTGAACTGCCCGGTGCGGATGCGGGCGATGGGATAGTCGGGGAGCGGATGCTCCATAATGCACCGGCCGCCAAAGGCCAGGGCGGGGTCTTCCCCGTAGCGGAAGTTCACACCGTCGAAGCCGTGCTGCCGGCGGTCGGCCGGCAGGTCCTCCAAGTCTTCCGGGACGACATGCAGGAAAAACTCCGCTTGCACATCTGCCGCGCTGCACGGCGACTTGAGGTAGGCCACCGTGTTCTCGCTGGTATAGACGTCGAAGACGGAGCGGGCCGCCGGCTCGCCGGACGCGACGGACTCGTAGTCCGTCAGCCAAGACGGTTTGCCTTCCACTATCCAGTTCTGGTCGCCTTCGGGTGTGAACTGCCCGGTCCGGATGCGGGCGATGGGATAGTCGGGGAGCGAATGCTTCGCAATGCACATGCCGCCAAGGGCCAGAGCGGCGCCTCTCTGGTAGCGGAAATCCAGATTGTCGAAGCCATACTGCTGGCGATGGACCGGCAGGTCTTCCACGTTTTCCGGGACGACGTGCAGAAAAAACCGCGCTTGCACATCCGCCACGCTGCACGGCGACTTGAGGTAGGCCACCGTGTTCTCGCTGGTATAGACGTCGAAGACGGAGCGGGCCGCCGGTTCGCCGGACGCGATGGACTCATAGTCCGTCTGCCAGGAGGGAGGTGGCGGGGGCGAGGCCGGGCGCTTTCGCGTCGTGCAGATCGCCTGGTTCTGTTTCAAGTACTCGAGCAGGGCTTCCGCCGCCCATTGATGGCCGGCGACGTTCCAGTGGCCGTCGTGCGCCCATATCGCATCCCTCGGCCTGGTGCCCTGGCGGGTTATGTAGTCGTACTGGTTGATGACGGGGATGCCCCGCGATTCGGCCAGAGCGGTCATGCGGTCGAATGCGAGGTCGCCTCGGGTGCCCATGGTGTGTGAGGTCAGGATGACCAACGCGGCGCCGTCGCGGTCCGCGCGTTCCTTGAATTGGTCCAGCGCGAAGGCCGTAAAGTCCAGGGCATCCTCGTAGACGGGTGGCATATCCTGTGCGGACAGGAACGGATCATTGATGCCTTCCCGCGTCGTTGGCCGCCATCCATCGAACAGCGCGGCGTAGCGGGGGGAGCGCCGGCTCAGCAGCGCCACTTGGGCGACCAGTTCGGGATCGGTGTCGTCTTGGGAAAAAGCGCGCCCCTTGGCATCCAGCCGGTTCGCGAGGGGGGATATGCCGGTCAGGTGGTCCGTGGCGCGCGTATACCAAGGTACAGGTGGAGGAGGCATCGCGGCCATCCGGACTGCCGTACCGGGATAGGGTGGTCGCAGCGTGATGGTTCCATCCGCGTCTCGTGTCGCGGAGACATTCTTGAGTCGGTCCGGATCCACTCCCCGGTGCAACCCATCCAGGATGGGCGCATTGTTCATGAAGTCGTTGCCAACGAAGACGAGCACCAACAGGGCGGGCCGGAAATGCCGTGCGAATTCGTCGTAGTACGCCAGTTGGTTGACTTGGCCGGTGCCGGAGATCCCGAACGCCGAGGTCGTGATGTCCAGATGGCGTAGCTCCTCGGCGGCGAGCTCCTCCAGCCGAACGTGAAATTTGTCGGCGATGGGAACCTGGAGCGCCTCCACATAAGAATCGCCGATCATGGCGACGTGGCAGCTTGCCGCGGCCCGCTCGATGCCGATGGGTTCGCGGTCGGGAAACCCCAGGATGTTCGTGCGAGAGATGGTCCAGAAGTCAAGGCCGTTCGTATGACGCACCTCTGCGTTGGACGTGAATATCACCCCGACAGTTGGAGACCAAGAGTAGGGATGGACCTTCCCCACGAAGGGCGTCCGCAGCCGGAAGTACGTTTCACCGGCAACTCCAATCAGCGCCAGGCCCGCCAGGAGAAACAGCGCGTTCCAGCCGACCAGGCGCAGCACGCGGCGGATGCGCCCGGCAACGGATGGATGCGGCTTCACGCCGCGCGTTTTCGCGTTAGACATGGGTGTTGTTTTCCTATGGTCGTGGGCTGGCCGTATACATCATCGTTCATGGGCGTATTCATTCGATCGCTCCACCCGTCAGTCCGGCTCGAACGAGTCCGCATACTCGCGCTTGAGCGCCGGGTCCTGCGCCTCTTTGCGCAGGAAGCAGTTGCCGATGGCGAGGCAGTCGATATCCGTGCCCATGAAGCAGCGGAAGGCGTCCGCCGGGGTACAGACGATGGGTTCGCCGCGCACGTTGAAGCTGGTGTTCACGATGACTGGGCAGCCTGTCTTGGCTTTGAAGGCTTCCAGCAGCGCGTGGTAGCGGGGGTTGGTTTCGCGATGGACGGTCTGCACGCGGGCGGAATAGTCCACGTGGGTCACCGCGGGAACGTCCGAGCGCGGCACGTTCAACCGGTCGATGCCGAACAACGCTTCCTGCGCTTGAGCCGGCGGCTTGCGCCGCTCGGTTCTCACGTCCGCCACCAGCAGCATGTAGGGACTGTCGCGGTCGAGCTCGAACCAGTCCGCGACCTCTTCGCGCAGCACGCTCGGCGCGAAGGGGCGAAACGACTCGCGGTGCTTGACCTTGAGGTTGAGCGTCTTCTGCATGGTGGGCGAACGGGCGTCTCCCAGGATCGACCGGTTACCGAGGGCGCGCGGGCCGAACTCCATGCGGCCCTGGAACCAGCCGACCGCCTGGCCCGCGGCCAGCGCCTCGGCTGTGGTGTCGATCAGCGCGTCGTCCGCGAGCGTCTCATAGCGTGCGCCGGCGGCATCGAGTGCCCGGCGGACTTGATCCAAGCTGAATGCGGGGCCGAGGAAGGCTCCGTGCATGGCGTCTTTTCCGCACGCTGAGGGCGACGCGGATGGATTCCCACTTTCGCGGGAATGACGAGGAGGAGCGCCCGCTCCGCTGCGACCGGATGATACGGAGGGACGCGGTTCGCCGAACAGACGGTGGCTCGCCGTCAGCGCGGCCCCCAACGCGCCCCCGGCGTCGCCCGCCGCGGGCTGAATCCAAACGCCGTCGAACCGGCCGTCCCGCAAAACCTTGCCGTTAGCCACGCAGTTGAGCGCCACCCCGCCCGCCAGGCACAAATAAGGGATGCCGATCTCCTTCCGAAGCGAGCGGGTCAGCCGCAGCACGGCTTCCTCGATGACGGCCTGTGCCGAGGCGGCCAGGTCCATGTGCCACTGCGTCAGTGGCTCGTCCGGCTGGCGCGGCGGGGCGCCGAACAGCGCGTCGAACTTGCCGTTGGTCATCGTCAGCCCGGTGCAGTAGTCGAAATAGCGGAGATTGAGGCGGAACGTGCCGTCCGGCTTCAGGTCGATCAGGTGGTCGAGAATGATCTTTGAGTACGTCGGCTTGCCGTAGGGCGCCAGGCCCATCAGCTTGTACTCACCGGAATTGACCTTGAAGCCAGTGTAGTAAGTGAACGCCGAGTAGAGCAGCCCCAGGGAGTGCGGAAAGTGGATCTCCCGCGTCATCTCCAGATCGTTGCCGTGGCCGATGGCCACCGAGGTGGTGGCCCACTCGCCCACCCCGTCCATCGTGAGGACGACCGCGTCATGGAAGGGCGAGGGATAGAAGGCGCTCGCGGCGTGCGATTGATGGTGCTCAGCAAACAGCAGCCTGGCGTGCCAGTCCACGTCCGGGGCGAGCGCCCGCAGCTTCCGGCGCAGCAGGTCTTTCTGAAACAGCTTCTCCCTGATCCACACCGGCACCGCCATGCGAAACGAGCGGAAGCCGCGCGGCGCGAACGCCACGTAGGTTTCCAGCAGCCGCTCGAACTTGAGGAAAGGCTTGTCGTAGAACGCCACCCGGTCGACCTCGCCAAGTTGGATGCCGGCTTGGTCGAGACAGTAAGCGACGGCGTTGGCGGGATAGTCGGCGTCGTGCTTCCGGCGCGTGAATCGCTCCTCCTGCGCAGCCGCGACGATGCGTCCGCCATCCACCAAGACGGCGGCGCTGTCGTGATAGAACGCCGAGATGCCGAGGATTCTCATGGCTCAAAATAGGGTGTAGATCATCGGCGCGACCGCGCTGCCCTGGCTCAGCATGAGCAGGCCGCCCAGCACGAACATCATGACGATGACCGGAAATAGCCAGTATTTCTTGCGTACCCGCATGAATAGCCATAGTTCGCGGAGAAAGGACATTGCAAGCCTCAGAATTGGTGTTTCAGTGATTCGGGGTTCGGGCCCGGCGGATCGCGGTGCATCCAATAGCTCTCGGCGTCCGGGTCGTAACGCAGACGCAGCAGGTCTTTTCCCGCAGCGCGCATGATGAGACCCGTCGGCATGACCACGCCGTAGAACAACAACGCCATGATGATCGGGTTGACGATGCGGTGAAGAAGCAGACCGAACCTGAACCAGACCTGGTTGAACGGCGCCAGCCATTCCGCTTTGACCAGCGCTGCCGCGAGGATAGTGCCGGCAACCGCAAGCGACCAACCGCGGGGTGATTCGCCGTTGAGCAGCGGAAACAAGCCGATGGCGGCAAACACAATGGCGAAGACAACGCCGAAGCCGCGGTCGGAGCTTCCTTTGACCGGTTCGTCACGGATCAAACGTTCGTGAATTTGCGTCCGTTTCGTCATGAATCTGATGGTGACCTCAAGCAGGTATTTGAAAGTTCCCTCTCCAGGGTCGCTTCGAGCTTCTCGACTACCAGTTTACCAAATGCGGCTTTTGTTGCCGCCAGCCGGCGTCGGAGGGGAAGATCGTGGTCAGCGGGATGGCCTGCGGGTCGCCGTCAAACCAGTCCTGCACGGTCTCCCGCCATTTGACGTAGTGCGGCGCATTGCGGTGAGCGGTCAGGTGATCGTCCTGCGTCTCGTACACCTCGTACAGATAGAACGTATTGGGGTCGGACGGGCTCTGGTGAATATCGAACCGCAGGCAGCCGGGCTCGTCGCGCACCGACCCCTGGGCGTCTCCCAGGCTGGCCGCCTTGAACTGCTCCGAAAATCCCGGCTTGATCTTGATGGTTACGAAGATGGCGTACATGATTGGTCCCTTTCTTTCTGTGGCGCGGTCAGGCGGCTGGCTGCAACCCGGTATTGCCGTGGAGTGAAGCCGTTGAGCGGCGGGCCATTATAGGACAGGTCCAATACCTGGACAATCGAAGACCCCTTATCTGTCCTGCGTATGACGTCGTTTCTCCGCTATGGCAAGGAGGCGTCTGGTTTCAATCAGAAACTGAGAGGTGAAGTTACTCGACCCCTTCAACTTCAAACAGCTTGACAATTTCGTCGCGCGCGAAGCTGGGCAACTGCCCTGGGGCATCCTGACTGCACAGGAGCAAGCCTGCGTCGGGCGTCGCGACCCTGCCAATGTCGTAGCAGGCGATGCTTGCGGCGTTACAGGCTTGTATGGCGCTGGTGGCCTGCGCCACCGGGACCGTAGCCAGCAGGGCGCCGGAGGCGATGACGCCGAGGGGATCGAGACCGAAGGCCTCGCAGAGCATGCGGCCTTCCGGCAGCATCGGCAGTTGATCGGCTTGCAGGCGTAACCCGACGTTGGAAGCGTTGGCTAATTCTCGCAGGCCGGTTGCTACGCCGCCCTCAGTCGGATCGTGCATGGCGTGCACCTCGACCGCCTGTTGCAGCACGGCGGCGTCCCTGCTCAAAATAGGGTGTAGATCATCGGCGCGACCGCGCTGCCCTGGCTCAGCATGAGCAGGCCGCCCAGCACGAACATCATGACGATGACCGGAAATAGCCAGTATTTCTTGCGTACCCGCATGAATAGCCATAGTTCGCGGAGAAAGGACATTGCAAGCCTCAGAATTGGTGTTTCAGTGATTCGGGGTTCGGGCCCGGCGGATCGCGGTGCATCCAATAGCTCTCGGCGTCCGGGTCGTAACGCAGACGCAGCAGGTCTTTTCCCGCAGCGCGCATGATGAGACCCGTCGGCATGACCACGCCGTAGAACAACAACGCCATGATGATCGGGTTGACGATGCGGTGAAGAAGCAGACCGAACCTGAACCAGACCTGGTTGAACGGCGCCAGCCATTCCGCTTTGACCAGCGCTGCCGCGAGGATAGTGCCGGCAACCGCAAGCGACCAACCGCGGGGTGATTCGCCGTTGAGCAGCGGAAACAAGCCGATGGCGGCAAACACAATGGCGAAGACAACGCCGAAGCCGCGGTCGGAGCTTCCTTTGACCGGTTCGTCACGGATCAAACGTTCGTGAATTTGCGTCCGTTTCGTCATGAATCTGATGGTGACCTCAAGCAGGTATTTGAAAGTTCCCTCTCCAGGGTCGCTTCGAGCTTCTCGACTACCAGTTTACCAAATGCGGCTTTTGTTGCCGCCAGCCGGCGTCGGAGGGGAAGATCGTGGTCAGCGGGATGGCCTGCGGGTCGCCGTCAAACCAGTCCTGCACGGTCTCCCGCCATTTGACGTAGTGCGGCGCATTGCGGTGAGCGGTCAGGTGATCGTCCTGCGTCTCGTACACCTCGTACAGATAGAACGTATTGGGGTCGGACGGGCTCTGGTGAATATCGAACCGCAGGCAGCCGGGCTCGTCGCGCACCGACCCCTGGGCGTCTCCCAGGCTGGCCGCCTTGAACTGCTCCGAAAATCCCGGCTTGATCTTGATGGTTACGAAGATGGCGTACATGATTGGTCCCTTTCTTTCTGTGGCGCGGTCAGGCGGCTGGCTGCAACCCGGTATTGCCGTGGAGTGAAGCCGTTGAGCGGCGGGCCATTATAGGACAGGTCCAATACCTGGACAATCGAAGACCCCTTATCTGTCCTGCGTATGACGTCGTTTCTCCGCTATGGCAAGGAGGCGTCTGGTTTCAATCAGAAACTGAGAGGTGAAGTTACTCGACCCCTTCAACTTCAAACAGCTTGACAATTTCGTCGCGCGCGAAGCTGGGCAACTGCCCTGGGGCATCCTGACTGCACAGGAGCAAGCCTGCGTCGGGCGTCGCGACCCTGCCAATGTCGTAGCAGGCGATGCTTGCGGCGTTACAGGCTTGTATGGCGCTGGTGGCCTGCGCCACCGGGACCGTAGCCAGCAGGGCGCCGGAGGCGATGACGCCGAGGGGATCGAGACCGAAGGCCTCGCAGAGCATGCGGCCTTCCGGCAGCATCGGCAGTTGATCGGCTTGCAGGCGTAACCCGACGTTGGAAGCGTTGGCTAATTCTCGCAGGCCGGTTGCTACGCCGCCCTCAGTCGGATCGTGCATGGCGTGCACCTCGACCGCCTGTTGCAGCACGGCGGCGTCCCTGACTACGCTGATTCCCGGATCGAACAGCAGCCCCTGCCAGCGGGCGATGTCACATGCCGCAAATCCCTGAGCCGCCAATTGCGCCGCCCGTTCGCGGGCAATGATGGCGCTGCCTTCCAGCGGATACCCCTTGGTGAGCAAGACGGCATCCCCGATCTGCGCCCCGGCGCTGGTCACCAACGCCTCGCGCGTCGTTTCGCCCAGCATCTGGCCGCAGACAAGCGGCCGGTCCAGCCCCAGCGTGATCTCCGTATGCCCGCCGACGAGCGTTACTTGCAAAGCCCGGCACGCCTCTTGTATCTGCGCAAAAATGTCCCGCACCAAGTCTGGGGTGGTGCCCTTCTCCGGTAGCAACAGGGTGGCCAGGAACCAGCGCGGCGTGCCGCCCATGCTGGCGATGTCGTTGGCGTTGACGTTGACGGCGTAATAACCGATGGCGTCCGTGGCGAAGGTGATCGGGTCGGACTTGGCGATCAGTAACCGCTCGCCGAAGTCGATTACCGCTGCGTCCTCGCCGGGGCGTGGGCCGATGAGTAGCCGCGGGTCGGCGGGTGGTTCCTGCTGACGTAAGAGATCTTCCAGCAATGTTGCGGGCAACTTTCCGGGTGGGAGAAATGGCTGCTTCATGACCGTTCCTTCTATTGGAGGTTGCAAGCAAAATGATACCGAAAAGCTTGATTTTGTGTGTCGCAAAATGACGTGCTACCCTTTGTTCATAGAGCCAAAGACGAACGACTCATCGCGTGGTGGACGACGAAGAGCCTTGACGGAAAGGACAGGACGGTATGACGACCGAATTGCTCACCATGCTCGGTATCGGCATTGCAATCGTCGGGTTGAACTGGCGTATGGTGCATGGTTTGCGACAGGAGATGCACGCCGGTTTTGCCGAGTTGCGGCAGGAAATCGGCGCCCTGCGTGAACGGGTCATCGACCTTGGCGAGCGCGTGGCCAGACTTGCAGGCGCGCTTGACGGCTTCATGGGGCGAAGGGAGCCGTCGCAAGGCAGGACGGCATAAACGAACCGCAACGTATTCAGATTGCCGAAGTGCAGACTTGCAGCCGCGAGGTTGCTGCGGATGATGGCAAAGGGAGAGTAATGAGCAGCGAGGTCTACACCCCCGCAGAGATCGAGGGCAAGTGGCGGCGGCGTTGGGAAGAAAGCAGCGTGCACCGCGTGCGCGACAATGACCCGCGGCCCAAGTATTACTGCCTGGACATGTTTCCGTACCCGTCCGGCTCGGGGTTGCACGTCGGGCACTGGCGCGGCTACGTGCTGTCCGACGTCTGGACCCGCTACAAAACACTGCAGGGCTACTCCGTGCTGCATCCCATGGGGTGGGACGCCTTCGGCCTACCCGCCGAGAACGACGCGATCAAGAAGGGCATCCATCCGCGTCTCGGCACCGACCAAAATATCCAGACCTTCCGCCGCCAGCTCGACGAGATCGGCGCCATGTACGACTGGTCGCGCGAGATCGACACCACCGACCCGGCTTATTACCGCTGGACACAGTGGATATTCCTGCAGATGCACAAGCATGGCTTGGCCTATAAAGCCTCCATGCCGATTAACTGGTGTCCGAGCTGCAAGTGTGGCTTGGCCAACGAGGAAGTAGTCGACGGTGCCTGCGAGCGCTGCGGCACGCTGGTGACGCAGAAGGAAATGCGCCAGTGGATGCTGCGCATCACCCATTACGCCGAGCGCCTGCTGCGCGACCTCGACAAGCTCGACTGGCCGGAGAAAGTCAAGACGATGCAGGCCAACTGGATCGGCCGCAGCGAGGGCGCCACCATCCGATTCACGGCGGTATCGGCACAGGACGACAGCGAGCACGAATTGCCCGTCTTCACCACCCGTCCCGATACCCTCTTCGGCGCCACCTACATGGTGCTGGCCCCGGAACATCCCCTCGTCCACACCCTGTGCGCCCCCGAGCAGGCCGAGGCCGTCCGGCGCTACATCGACAAGAGCCGCCAGCAGAGCGACGTCGAGCGCACCAGCGTGAAACAGGACAAGACCGGCGTCGATCTCGGCGCCGTCGCCATCAATCCGGTCAACGGTGCTCGCATCCCTATCTGGATCGCCGACTATGTCCTCATGGGCTACGGCACCGGCGCCATCATGGCGGTGCCGGCGCACGACGAGAGAGACTTCGAGTTTGCCACCGTCTTCGGCCTGCCCATCATTGAGGTGATAGGCCACCCGGACAGCCCCAAGGACACCGACGGCCAACTGACCGAAGCCTACGTCGGACCCGGCAGCATGGTCAACTCTGGCGAGTTCGACGGCCTGCCGTGGGAAGAAGGCAAACGTCAGGTGGTAGCTTGGCTCGCCGAGCGCGGCGCGGCCGAGGCCACCGTCAATTACCGCATGCGCGACTGGATATTCTCCCGCCAGCGCTACTGGGGCGAGCCGATCCCGATCGTCCATTGCGAATCGTGTGGCGAGGTGCGGGTGCCCGAGGCCGACCTGCCGGTGCTGCTGCCGCACGTGGAACGCTACGAGCCGACCGGCACCGGCGATTCGCCTCTGGCGGCAATCACCGAATGGCTGCAGGTGGCATGCCCAACCTGCGGCGGTCCGGCAACGCGCGAAACCGACACCATGCCGCAATGGGCGGGCTCCTGCTGGTATTTTCTGCGGTACGCCTCGCCCGCCTGCGACACCGCTCTCGTCGATCCCGGCGCGGTGCGCGACTGGTTACCGGTCGATCTATACGTCGGCGGCATCGAGCACGCCATCCTGCACCTGCTGTACGCCCGCTTCTTCGTCAAGTTCCTCCACGACATTGACACCATTCCGTTCGACGAGCCGTTCACCCGCCTGTTCAACCAAGGCATGATCGTGCGCCGTTCCGAGCTCACCGGAAAGCTGGAAAAAATGTCCAAATCCAAGGGCAACGTGGTCAATCCCGACGATCTGGTCGGCAGTTACGGCGCCGATTCGGTACGCCTCTACGAGCTGTTCATCGGACCGCCGGAGGAGAGCTCGGAGTGGAGCGACCGGGGCATCGAAGGGATGTACCGCTTCCTGCGTCGCGCCTGGAATTGGGTGCTGACCGCTTCGCCGGACGCCGACGGCACGACAGCCGACGAGGTCGCGCGACCGCTGCACGTTATGATCAAAAACGTCGGCGAGCGGCTGGAAAGCTTCCGCTTCAACACCGCCATCAGCGCCATGATGGAGTTCCTCAACGCCGTCACCAAGCCGGAAGTCGCCGACAAGCCCGTCGGACGCGACACCCGGCGCGCTTTCCTGATCGCCCTGGCGCCATTCGCGCCGCACGTGGCGGAGGAGTTATGGGAGCGGCTCGGCGAGGGCGGCAGCATTTTCCGGCAGCGCTTTCCCGCCTATGATGAAGCGCTGACGCAGGTGAGCGAGGCGGTGCTGGCGGTGCAGATCAACGGCAAGATGCGCGGCACCGTCACCGTGGCGACCGACAGCCCCGAGACGGTTGTCCAGGCCACCGCTTTGGCCGATGCCAAGCTGCAGCGGCACGTCGACGGCAAGTCGATCGTCAAGACCATTTTCGTGCCGAATCGCATTCTCAACCTCATCGTGCGGTAGTGAAATTCGTTTACCCAAACTATAAAGGAGGGGCATAAATGGCATGTTCAATCTGCGGCATCGATGGCCACGATAAACGAAACTGTCCTAACGCTGATCGTTGCTCACGTTGTGGTAGCCCCGACCACACCATCCAAAACTGTCCAGAAGTGAGAAGGTGTAGGGTCTGCAATGGTTTTGAACATGATGCCCGTAACTGCCCGAAGAATTGATAGTGCATGAACTCGGGGAATTTGCCCTGCTGGCGCGCTTGCAGCGGCGGCTGAAACGGGCCGCCGGGCCGCCGGTCGTGCGCGGCATTGGCGACGACTGTGCGGTGCTGCGCCCTGCTGACGGACACGACCTGCTGGTCACGACGGACACGCAGGAAGAAGGCGTGCACTTCCGGCGTGACTGGTCAACGCCGGAGGATATCGGCTGGCGCTGCCTGGCGGTGAACGTCAGCGACGTCGCGGCCATGGGCGGCGTGCCACTGGGAGCGGTCGTGGCGCTGTCGCTGCCGGAAACGCTGGCGGTGGCGTTCGTCGAGGCGATGTACGACGGCATGAGCGCGATGGCCGAGGCTTACGACTGTCCGATCATCGGCGGCAACATCAGCAAGTCCACCGAACGGCTGTCGGTGACCATCACCGTGCTCGGTTCGACGCCGCAGGACACCGCTGCGTACCGAGCCTCGGCCCGCGCTGGCGATGCCATCTGGGTAACCGGCGACCTCGGCGGCGCCAAGGCCGGCCTGGAAGCCCTGATCCATCCACAAGCAGCGACTGGACTGCCCGCCGATGCGGTGCTGACGCGCTACCGGCGTCCCCGGCCGCGGCTGCGGGAAGCGCAATTTTTACGGCAGCACGGCACGCGTAGCCTGATCGACCTCAGCGACGGCTTGTCGAGCGACTTGGCGCACATCTGCGAGGCCAGCGGCGTGGGCGCACAATTGCATGCCGAACATATCCCGATCAGCGATGAAACGCGCCGGGTGGCCGGCGCCCTCGGCCTGGACGCGCTCACGTTTGCCCTGCACGGCGGCGAGGATTTCGAATTGTGCGTGACGGCGCCGCCCGACGCCGCGGCGACATTGGAACAAGGTTTGCGCGGCCAATTCGACTGCCCGCTGACCCGTATCGGCACCATCCAGGTCGGCACCGGCGTCACGCTTCGCTACCCGGACGGCAGCGAGGAATCCTTGGCCGTCGGCGGTTACGATCATTTCCGCGAATAGGGCCGCTTGCATAGGGTTGGCAGATCGTTGACCTGGAGGCCTTGGAACCGCCGCGCGGCTCCGGACGCGACTGAGAGCGGGGGAAACTTTGGACTGGAAGACCGTCAGTAACAACGTGTTGTTGATAGGCTTGTTCGTCGCCATGGTGCCCATGTTCAACCAAGTCAACGGACGGCTGGACACCATGAACGAGCACATGAACCGGCGCTTCGACACCATGCAGGCTGAAAACCAACGTCAACACGATGCCATGCAGGAGGTGCTGCGCGTTTTCGAGGGTCGTATCACGCGCCTCGAAGAAAAAGCCGGTATTGGCCCCGGAACCGACGAGTAAGCACGCGACCCCGATCAAAAATCCCTCCTGCGCCCTCCTGTGGCGCCTTTTTCGGGGATCAAGCTCGTTTCGGTGGGGCCGCGGCCCAAATTTCCCCGATACGACCGCTCGCCGCGGGGCTTGGCGATGCCCAAGTCGGCGTACGGGCAACTGCACGACGTCACCAAGGGCGGTGCTTTCATCCCACCGGGGTGGCAAAAGCGGCATGAATTGGCGACAGTTTTCCCACCGATACGAGGCGATTTTGGCGGATTGATGGCATCCGGTGGGACGCTCCGAGGGCCTGCGGCGCAAATGGCCCACGTCCAGTAACGGCGCGGATTTCCGCTCCCGGCAAAGTTTCCATATGACGGCTTATCCGAAGTTGCCGGCAGCGTGATTGATTGGGGTTGGTTGCGGCAAAGGGTCAAATGACACTGTTGACACTCTGAGCGCCGAGTTCTCTTTTTAGCTCCCTCATAACCTTGACATCGGGTCCACGATAAATATTCTTTGTTGTAGCGCGCTGCATTACACGGCCACGATGCCCGTCCCAGGTGTTTCCTACAAGTGGAGGTTGCATAATGAAGTTTAAGTCTTTGGTTGTAGTTGCTATTCTCATCCTAACCATTCCCGTTGCTGCTCAAGAACCTTCAGACTATAGAAGACACGGAAACTGCGTAAGCGGAACAATGTCCGATCCCATGTCGGACGAGTCTGGAGCGTTTTTTTTCTGCGGCTCCGAACCAACAATACTTTTTATTGGCCAGGAACCGGGTCAACTAGGCCTCCAGATAGGCATTCAAACCAACTTAACTAAAATGGTGGCCGACAACTCAACCTTAGAAGAGCTAAAGCAGGCATCCAACTCAGAGGTAAAATTCAGAGTGGACAAAGGAGAAATTCTTACTGGACGTGGGCGCCTTTTTAAAGATGGCCTTCTTTACATCTTGAATGACTCGTTAGCCAATGAGATCATGCAAGAAATATCAAACGGCCAGAAACTTCACTTTTCAATAGATGACACTGCTACTGAAACGATCCAGCTAGAAGGCGCAAAGGAGGCAGTACAAGATATGAGAAGGAGACTGGAACCGGAAAAAGCGGACCGGTAGTTGTGGCGGCTTGAGTAATCCGGCGTCGGCCTGATCATCACCGCTGTCGGCCCACGTCAGTTAAGATGGCCTGAGCCTGTTGAGATGAAACCGTGGCTGTGCAAACGAACGACGCGCGTCACAGAGCCAAGATAGCGATAAAGTTGACCTAACCTAGGGTTAAGGGTTATACGAACCACTCAGCCGCCCCTCCGGGACATCCCCGGAGGGGCTTTTTGCGCCCGAAGGTGACGTTCGGAAGTCCGCGGAGGTCGGTACTTCTTAGCGCGACGGCGAGGGATTCATGCTATAAAGGGCGGGTCGGCACTTCCCTGGAGGTGTGAAGATGCCGGTGGTGTTCCATCTACTGCTTTTGGGGAGCAAAAGGGGCGGGCGTTTTACCGATACGGGGGACAGCAACAGATGCCGCTCTACCCAACCTCCCATGGCAGGCCAGGCCTCCCGGACCTTTTCGGCACCGATGCGCCCACGTCGCCGCATCTCGAACCGACGCCCGGCGCTTGAAACGGTCTTGCACTCCCTTGGCGTGTTCAGAACACGGCTCTGGACGTCGCCCGCGGCCAGCCGATGCTGTGTGCAATCAATTAGGGCCTGTTGACATTCATATAGTCCATTGTCTGTAATTGAGGGGAATTCAACCCTCAATCCAGATCAGCCAAGTGGAGGTGGACACGTGGCGCGAAGAATCCTCAGCGACTCGCAATGGGCGTGTGTGGCGCCATTGCTACCTGGAAAGAACGGCGACCCCGGACGCTCCGCAAGAGACAATCGGAAGTTCCTCGAAGCCGTCCTGTGGATGGCTCGCACCGGAGCTCCATGGCGCGATTTACCCAGCGAGTTCGGGCTGTGGAACTCGCTGTTCCAACGTTTCCGGAGGTGGGCGCACAAAGGCGTCTTCGAGCGAGTCTTCAAGGAATGATCAGCCGCTGCCGACTTCGAGTACGTGCTGATCGACGGCTCCATCAACACGGGGCCGGGGCTCAAGGGGGACCCGCAGCCAAGCCGTCGGTCGCTCGCGGGGTGGCCCAAGCACGAAGATCAGCGTGAGGGTCGACGCCCTGGGCAATTTGGTGAAATTCGTCCTGCTGCCGGGCCAGCGCCACGACCTGATCGGCGTTCCTTCTTTGCTTGATGGCGTCGCGTTCGAGGCGTTGATTGCAGAGCGAGCCTACGACAGCAACGCCTTGCGCGCCGAGTTGAAAGAGCGGGGTGCGATGGCGGTGATTCCCCCCAAGTCGAATCGCGTTGATGAGATCGACTACGACGTGGAGATGTACAAGTGGCGTCATCTGGTGGAGAATTTCTTTTGTAACCTCAAACACTTCCGTCGTCTTGCGATGCGTTTTGAGAAGACGGACGTCAGTTACGCCGCGATGATTCATGCGGTGAGTTCTCGCTTGGCGCTTGCCTAAATGTCAACAGGCCCTAGTTCACTCTGATGGCGGTTCATATCAGGCCTCCTTTCAGCCATTGATTGCATACCAAAAGGAGGCCTCATGGCAAATTAAGTTATGAAACTGCTTCTAGGAAATGTTCGGTTTAGTCGTCTTGCGTCCCAATGTCCCGAATAGAATCTTCTTGGTCCATGGACGTGAATCAATACTGGGGGAATTAGAACTGCTGGGAGAGCAAGTTTCAGTTGAGCGTGTCATTGCTGGCAAAGATAGTAAGCGTTCAGGGGGTTGCCCTGCCCTTGTCGTAAGCGTTCGGCGGGTGGAGCAATGAGTGGGGTCATCGTAGCCAGGCGAGATCAGGCGGACGGTCGTGCATGAACGCCTCAAGGGCGTCGACCAACACCGAGAAGCTCGATTGCTCCAGTTGCCGACACGTCTGACGCAGCGACAGACTCCGCTGCACCCAGGCGTTGCCTTTGGCGCTCGCCGTACCCAAAGAACCCTGACGCCACAACACACCAAAGCGTAAGGCGCGCTCCGCCCGGTTGTTGGTCGGCTCAACTCCCGACTCATTGAGAAACACCCATAGCGAACCCATCTCGCGCCGTAAGTGCCTCACCAGGCGACCCGCATCGTCAGGGCGCAACTCATAACGCCGCACGAAACGGCACAAACGGGCATACCAAGCTTGCCACTGACCACCGCTTGGCGGCGCATGAGCCATCTGACACAATCGCTGAAGTTCCTTCAAGGCCACCTTGCCGCAATCAGCAAGGGCGGCTTGACGGCGCTGCGACAACTCCCGAGCACGACGCACGAGGTGCGCCAGACAGGTCTGACGACGGTTGCCCCAGCCTTGATACACCCCGTAGCCGTCGCTGACCAGGATGCCACGCCAATCCTTTATCAAAGACCCGAAGGCTTCCTGCGAGCGCTTGGCATGAATACGGTACAGGGTGACGGTATCCGTGACCATGCTCCAGAGCCACTGCAAGGCATGGCGACAGTACCAAGGCGTCTCATCCACATAGCCCACCCGCGCCTGGCGGGCCAAGGTGGCAATCGCCTCATCGTGTGGCGCGATGGCCAGGGAGGTGCGGTCGATGAGACGCTGAATCGCACCCAGGCTGATGGGTACCCCCAGGACGGAACGACAGAAGTCCTGCACGCCACGCCGGGAGATTCGCTGCATGGCGCTGAGTTCGCCAATCAAGGCCGTCAGGCGCGGGCCATAGCCGCTTTGCTGCGCCTTGGGGAGGCGGGCTCTGAGCAGCTTGCCGCAGCCCGTACACCTACCCTGGTGCAAGACCCAGTGCGTGACGGCCATCTCGACAGGTGGCAACTCCGTGACTTGATGGGTGTGATACGGCGCCACGTGGCCGGATACGCCTTGGCCGCAAGGACAAGGTTCGGGATAGATGGCCCGCCGCTCGGTGGGACGGAGCAACTTGGGACCTGAACCCGGGTGTCCCTTTCGTGCGCCCCGTTTGCCCGTGGGCTTGTCCGTAGGGTCCGTGGGTCTGTGGAAGGGTGAATCCGACGAGGGTGGTTTGTCGGAGGTCTTGGAGGTGCGTTGCGAGCGCTGTTGGAGTTGCTCGATTTGCTGTTGGAGTTGGGCCAGACGCTGATGCAGGGTGAGGAGATGGGCTTGTACGACCGGTGGTGTTTGCTGCCAATCGGTTTGCGACAGCGGCTCAGGCGGTATCGACGGCGCCATTCGGGATTTCCTGAAAACAGGGCCAATAGGAGAATGCGGAACGAGTAACCCTAGCCGATGATAAGGCGGTCATGCAACAGACAAGGGCAGGGCAACCCCCTGAACGCTTACCAAAGATATCAATATCTCTCTGATTGCAAACGCCAAAGAGTCCCTCGAAGCGGCGGTCCGTTCTCACTACGAGGCGCTGGTAGCCGGCGAACCGGCAGTCCGCGCAGACTTTGATATATCTCTCAGCGAAAACACGCTGGTCTACGTCAAGGAGCCGTGCGCCCGCGCCGACACCGAAGCGATGTTCTTCCTCCACCTGTACCCGGTTGACGTGAACGACCTTCCCGACCATCGCCAGCAGCACGGCTTTGACAACCTGGACTTCAATTTCGCCGGGCGCGGCGTGATATTCGGCGGGAGATGCCTGGCGACGGTGGCTCTCCCTGAGTATGATATTGCTCGCATCAGTACCGGCCAGTACGTGCGCGTGGAAGGCGGGTTCGATCACCTCTGGGAGGGGGAGATACGCCTTGAACAGTAACGGGAACGGCCTGCAAGGCTTCGCACTGAATGATCTGTGGCGCGCCCTGACAGTACGCCATCAGAACATTTGTACGGGGGGGGGTAAATTCCTTCCTCGCCGAGATTTTCGCACCACCGGGTTACCCGCTTACCGGGAAGATTTCGAACAGGCAAGATCATGTTGTGGAAGATGAGGGAAAAAGCCTGATGAAAATCAAAGACGTCAGAACCTACGTAGTGGGTAATCCGCCGCCACACCACGGCGGCGGGTACTGGGTATTCTTGAAGCTGACGACGGACGATAACGTTGAGGGCTTTGGCGAGGCTTACGGCGTGCCGTTTCACCCGAAGCTGGTGGCACGCTTGGTCGAGGACGTGGTCGAGCGCTACGTCATCGGCGCGAATCCGTTCCAGATCGAGAAGCTGTGGCGCGTCATCTATTCGAGCGGCTACACGCAGCACCCGGATCTGGGCCTCATGGGGGTGCTGAGCGGTATCGAAATGGCCTGCTGGGACATCGTGGGCAAGGCGCTCAACCAGCCGGTCTACAACCTGCTCGGCGGCCAGGTGCACGAGAAATTGCGATCTTATACCTATCTCTATCCCGCCCCCGCTACTGTGGAGCCGGACGGGACTTCGGACGCACTCGAAGTCGCCAATATTTTCGGCGACCCGGAGCGGGCGCCGCGCCCTGCAATACCTCGAACAGGGCTTCACCGCTCTGAAGTTCGATCCCATCATGCCAATGGGCGCCTTCGACCCCAGGCAACTCACGCTGGAAGTGCTCGACAACGCCGAGCTGGTCGTCAAGAACATGCGGGAGGCGGTGGGCAGCAAGTGCGACCTGCTCATTGGCACGCACGGCCAGATGACGACCGCCGCGGCGATTCGCTTTGCCCGCCGCCTGGAGCCGTATGAGCCGCTGTGGTTCGAGGAGCCGGTGCCGCCGGAAAACCTGAACGAGATGGCGCGGGTGGCGCATTCCACCCGCATCCCCGTGGCTACCGGTGAGCGGCTGACCACCAAGTACGAGTTCGCGCCGCTGCTCGAAAAACAGGCGGCGGCCATTCTGCAGCCCGCCCTGGGGCGTGTCGGCGGCATCCTGGAAGCGAAGAAGATCGCCGGTATGGCGGAGGCGTATTATGCCCAGATTGCGCCGCATCTCTACTGCGGACCGCTGGAAGCGGCGGCCAACATCCAGATCGCCACCTGCAGCCCGAACTTCCTGATCCAGGAGAGCATCGAGACCTTCGGCGGCTTTTACGGCGAGGTGCTGAAGGAGCCCATTCAGTGGCAGGATGGGTTCATCATTCCGCCCACCAAGCCGGGCTTGGGCATCGAACTGAATGAGGAAGTGGCCGAGCGGCACGCTTACGAGGGCGGGGTGTTTCCGGAGTTGGTGGCTACGCCGATTACGGGGCTTGAGTAAAACCTGTCAAAAGGAAAATATCGGATTACGCTTCGCTAATCCGACCTGCATGGGGCCGCCAGTTCCTCGGCATTGCGTTTCATGCGCTGTAGAAGCGCCGCCAGTCCGCGCAGCCGCAGGGGCGAGATGACCTTGTGCAAGCCAAGTTGCTGGTAGAGGTTGATGGGGGTGGCGGCGATGGCTGCCGGCGTGGCGCCGTTCAGGCCGCTGTGGAGGATGCTCGCGAAGCCGCGCACGGTGGGCGCCTCGCGGGGCACGTCGAGGTGGTAGACCATGTGCCCGTCGTGCAGCGAGGCGTGCAGAAAGACGGGGCTCTGGCACTCGTGAACCTGCTCCATGGTGTCGCGCGCGTGGTGCAACTCCTCCGGCAGGTCGGGCAGGTCCATGGCGAATTCCAGGAGCAGTTCCAGGCGTTCTTCGGGCGAGGCGTCGCTGAACTCTGCGATGATGTCTTGCAGCGCCTCGGGGAATGCGGTCTCGTGCATGGCTAGAAAATCCCCAGTTGGTCCCTGGCGTCTTCCGACAGCATGTCCGGAGTCCAGGGCGGACTCCAAACGACCCGGATGTCAACGTCCTCGACGTTTTCCAAGGTCTTCAGCTGATTGTCGATTTGGCTCAGAATCATCGGGCCGGCGGGGCAGGCGGGGCTCGTCAGGGTCATGGTCAGATCGATTTTCTGATCCCCGATCTCCAGGTCGTAGATCAGCCCCATGTCGACGATGTTGAGCCCGACCTCGGGATCGATGATCTGCTTCAGGGCCTCGTAGACTGTTTCTTGATCAAGCATCCGTGCAATCCTCCCAAGATGGCAGAAAATTCCCTCGCGGCCGGTTACAGATCGACCTCGATGCAGATGTCGTTGCCGTCGATTTTGACCTCATAGGTGTCCACCGGCTCGATGGCCGGCATGCACAGGGCGGCGCCGGTGCAGACATCGAAGCGCGCGCCGTGTCGTGGGCAGCTGATTTCCTTGCCGACGAATTTGCCGTGCGCCAGCGGCGCGCCGTCGTGCGTGCACACGTCTTCGATGACGTAGTATTCGCCGTCCACGTTGAACAGCGCCACTTCCAGGCCATCCAGGTCCACCTGTTTCTTCTCGCCGGGGGCCAACTCCCCCACTTCGCCTATCTTGACCCGTTCTGCCATGTCGTCCAATTCCTTCTCGTTAAAACATTTTCGTATCAATCATCCCGTTAAATCCTGTCCTCGATCGCCAAACGGATCTTCTCCTGCACGCCCTCCACCGGAAACTCGGTGATGACCGTCTCGAAGAACCCTTGGACAATCAAGCGCTGGGCGTCCCGACGCGACAGGCCCCGGCTCATCAGGTAGAAGATTTGTTCCTCGTCCACCCGGCCCGTGGTGGAGCCGTGCTTGCAACGCACGTCGTCGGCCTCGATTTCGAGGATGGGCAGGGCATCGGCGCGCGCCCTCGGGCTCAGCAGCAGGCTGTGGGTAGCCTGGTAGGCGTTGGTCTGCTGGGCCTCCTTGCGCAGGTGCAAGACGCCGCGAAAGACGGTGCGCGCCCGGTCGAGCACCACGCCCTTGAACAGCAGATCGCTTTCGGTGTGCGGCGCGGTGTGGTCCTGGCGGGTCTGATAATCCAGATGCTGGCGTCCGTCGGCGAAGGTCAACCCGAAGAGTTTCGAGTTGCCACCCGGCGCCCGCAGCCAAACGTCCTGCGCGGTCCAGTGCAGGCGGCTACCCAGTCCCGCCGCGGCCCAGTGAAGCTGGCTATCGGCGTCGAGCACGGCGCGTTGGTGGCTGATGCCCCACAGGCGGCGGCTCCAGTTCTGGATTTGCAGACAGGTCACCCGCGCGCCGCGCTTGAGGTAGAGCTCGACAACACCGTTGTGGAAGCCGGCCAGGTCGGACGATTGCGAAACCTGCTCATCCACGAAGGTCACGTCGCTTTGGGCCTCGGCGATGAGCAGCAGGTGCGGCTGCACCATACCGGAGGCCGTGGCGTGGGTGGTCAGCGCCTGCAACGGCACCTGCACCTGCACGCCGCTGGGCACATAGAGGAAAACGCCGCCTTGCCACAAAGCACCGTGCAAGGCCGTGAAGGCATTGGTGTTGACAGGCACGGCCTCGGTCATGAAGTGGGCCGCGACGAGATCGGCATGCTGTCGCACCGCGGTGTCGAGGTCGCAAAAGATGACGCCCTGCCCGGCCAGATCGGCTTCGAATGTTTGCCACAGGGCGTTGCCGTCCTGGTGCACCAGGAGGCCGCCGACGGTTGTTTCCGGCATGGCAAGATGCGGCGCCATATAGGCCGGCAATTCCTCACGGACAGAAATCGCCTCGACTTGTGGCGACACGGCCGCATATTGGCCGAGGTCCAGCCCACGCAGATCGGTGCGCCGCCATGCCTCGTCGGTACCGGTCGGCATGGGCAACTCCCGGCTGAGTTGCCAGGCGGCGCGGCGCTTGTCGCGCAGCCACGCCGGTTCGTTCTTCAAGGCACTGAGCGCTTCGACCGCCTCGGCGCTCAGCTCACTCGTATTCGTTACAACGGCCACGTGCTCCTCCCCTAGCCGACGGATCCTTCCATCTGCAGCTCGATCAGGCGGTTCATCTCCACCGCGTACTCCATCGGCAGTTCCTTGACCAGTGGTTCGATGAAGCCGTTGACGATCATCGTCGAGGCTTCCGTCTCCGACAGGCCGCGGCTCATCAGGTAGAAGAGCTGCTCTTCCTGGATGCGGCTGACCGACGCCTCGTGGGCGATGCTGACGTCGGACTCGTCGATTTCCATGACCGGATAGGTGTCGGAACGCGAGGCTTTGTCGAGGATCAGCGCGTCGCACACCACCTTCGAACGCGCGCCCTTGGCGCCGTTTGCCACCTTCACCAGGCCGCGGTAGGAACTGCGCCCGCCGTCCTTGCTGATCGATTTGGAAGTGACGATCGACGAGGTGTGCGGGGCGCCGTGCACCACCTTGCCGCCGGCGTCCTGGTGCTGGCCGACACCGGCAAAGGCGATGGACAGGATTTCTGCGTGCGCCCCCTCGCCGAGCATGTACACGGAAGGGTATTTCATGGTCAACTTGCTGCCCAGATTGCCGTCCACCCATTCCATGGTAGCTTCTTTGTGGGCAACGGCGCGTTTGGTGACGAGGTTGTAAACGTTGTCCGCCCAGTTCTGGATGGTGGTGTAGCGCACCCGCGAGCCGGGCTTGCAGATGATTTCCACCACGGCGCTGTGTAGCGACTCGCTGGAGTAGGTCGGCGCCGTGCAGCCTTCCACGTAGTGCACCTGGGCGCCCTCGTCGACGATGATCAGGGTGCGCTCGAACTGCCCCATGTTCTCGCTGTTGATGCGGAAGTATGCCTGCAGCGGCACGTCCACGGTGACGCCGGGCGGCACGTACACGAAGCTGCCGCCGCTCCACACCGCGGTGTTGAGCGCTGCAAACTTGTTATCCTCCGGTGGGATGATGGTGCCGAAGTACTCGCGCAACAGATCGGGATGCTCTCGCAGGGCCTGATCCGGCGACAGGAAGATAACCCCCTGACGCTCCAGGTCTTCCTTGAGGGAGTGATACACGACCTCGGAGTCATATTGCGCACCGACGCCGGCCAGGAATTTGCGCTCGGCCTCGGGGATGCCCAGCCGGTCGAACGTCTTCTTGATGTTGTCGGGCACGTCTTCCCAGGTTCGTCCCTCGCGGTCGGCGGGTTTCACGTAGTAATAGATGTCGTCGAAGTCAATATCGCTGACCTTGCCGCCCCACATCGGGGTTGGCTTCTGCAAGAAGATTTCCAGGGCGTTGAGGCGAATGTCGCGCATCCAGCCCGGCTCGCCCTTGATTTCCGACATCTGCGCGACGATTTCCTTGTCAATGCCCTTCCTGGCGCGAAAGACCGACTGGTCGGGGTCGTGGAAACCAAACTGGTAGTCGCTCTTCATTGCCGCGACTTCGACCCGTTCTTCCTGTACAGGCGTTGCCATCTGGGTATCTCCTTCATGCCTTGTGTAACGAAATGAGCCAGGCCGCTAGGCGACCGGTTCGGCGTATTTCTCACGGAGCCAGTCGTAGCCGCTCGCTTCCAGCTTTTCGGCCATGTCCGCTCCGCCCGATTCAACGATTTGCCCATCCAGAAGGATGTGCACGAAGTGCGGTTTGATGTAGTTCAACAGGCGCTGGTAATGGGTGATGACGAGAACGCCGAGCTCCGAGCCGGCGAGGGCGTTGACGCCTTCCGCCACGGTGCGCAGGGCGTCGATGTCGAGGCCGGAGTCGGTTTCGTCGAGAATGGCGAATTTCGGCTGCAGCATGGCGAGTTGCAAGACTTCAACGCGTTTCTTTTCCCCACCCGAAAAGCCTTCGTTCAGGTAGCGGCGCGCGAACGCCTGATCGACGCCGAGGTCTTTCATTTTGCCGAGCAACTCGCGCCGGAACTCGCGCATCGGCACGAGCATTCCCTGACCGGTTGTTGTCTCTTGGGATTCGGCGCCAGCAGCGGTATTGCGAGCGCGGCGCACGGCGCTGGCCGAGCGGCGTAGAAAATCAGCCAGGGTGACGCCGGGAATCGTGGTGGGGTATTGGAAGGCAAGGAACAGGCCGCGGTGGGCGCGTTCGTCAACGGCGAGATCGAGCAGGTTTTCACCGTCCAGCAGAATCTCGCCGGCATCCACGTGGTACTTCTCACTGCCCATGAGGGCGTAGGCCAGGGTGCTCTTGCCCGAGCCGTTGGGTCCCATCAGGGCGTGAATCTCTCCCTGTTTAATCTCCAGGTTCAGGCCCCGCAGGATGGGCTTGTCGTCGACACTGACCTGCAGGTTCCGAATACTCAAGTCCATGTGGCTCATTTCTCCCTAAAGAAAGCCAATTCCGTTTCTTCAGCGCTGGGCGTCTGGCTTCATGCCGGTGGCTTCTTCACCTGAAACTGGCAGCCATGGTGCCCGTCGAGCTGCGACTGACACAGCGTCACCGGTGACCCCAGGGCCAGTTCCATCGCTTCAATTTCCATGTCGCACACTTCGCGGTGCTCGCGGGCCAGGCCGTAATACGGACAGCCGTACTCGGTCAACACGAAGGCGTCGGCTTCTTCGTCCACCTTGCTGGGAATGCCGTGCACCTCGAGCCAGGTCGCCAAGTCCTGCAAGCGTTCCTGCACCGCGATGCCGTGCATTTGCTCGGCGTAACGACGCCCCAGGCGCGTGCTGACCCGGCTCAAAAGCTGCTGCGCCAGTCCGGGATCGCCGAGCCGCAGCACTTCGCCGAGCAGGGCGTGCGCCAAGTCCATCGAGCCGCGGGCGAAGAGTTCGTGGCCTTTGTCCGAGAGGTTGTAGACAGCGTGCGGACGGCCTCGCTTTTCGCGCACCGTGTCAGCCGTCACCAGACCGGCGGCGACCAGCGCCGTCAACTGTTGGCGTACGGCCGTCGTGGTGACGCCCAACTCGACTTCGATCTCCTTGATGCTGCGCCTGCCTTGGTGTTGCAAGAGACGCAGAATCTGGCCGGCCGGCGAATTGTCATGTCGTATGTCGGATAACATGGCTCAGTTCCCTCAATAAGAGAGGATAGTGCCGGGTAATGTAACGGCTGCCAGCCTTATTGTCAATTTTATCTGTCAAAATATGCCTTGGCCTTCGTTGATCCCTTGGGGTATGCTTGCGCTTCGTTTGGTACCCCGTCTGTTCCGCTCGTTCCCACACTCCACTGAATCCACGGAACCATGACAGCAACCGACACCCTGAGTCGAGCCCGCGACATCCTGTTGGAGCGCTTCGGGCACCGCGATTTTCGGCCCGGTCAGGCCGCCATTATCGAAACGGTGCTGGAAGGGCGCGACGTGCTGGCGGTCATGCCGACCGGCAGCGGCAAATCCCTTTGCTACCAATTGCCGGCGGTGTTCCGGGAGGGCTGCGCACTGGTGATCTCGCCGCTCATCGCCCTGATGAAGGATCAGGTTGACGCCTTGCAGGCGCAGGGCATCGCCGCCACGTACGTCAACAGCTCGCTGCCGCCGCGCGAGCAGCAGGAGCGGCTGCGGGCGTGCCAGGCGGGCGTCTACGACCTGCTGTACATCGCGCCGGAGCGGTTTCGCAGCCCACGCTTCGTGGAAGCCGTTTCGCGGATGCGGGTGTCGCTGTTCGCCGTCGACGAAGCCCATTGCATCTCCGAGTGGGGGCACGATTTTCGCCCCGATTACTTGCGTCTCCGCGAAGCCGTGGCGCAGCCAGACCGGCCGCAGGTGCTGGCCCTCACCGCCACCGCCACGGTGGACGTGCAGCAGGACATTGTGCAGCAGTTGGGCCGCCCGGATATGCAGCCCTTCGTGTATGGCTTCGATCGCCCCAACCTGGTTTATCGAGTGCTGACCCTGAACGGCCAGACGGCCAAGCTGCGGGCTCTGCAGGAGGCGCTTGTCGCTCAGCGTGACGGCAGCACGATCGTCTACACCTCGACGCGCCGGGCGGCGCAGGAGGTCGCCGCGTTTCTGCAAGAGCGGGGCGCAGAAGTACTGCTTTACCACGCCGGGCTGCCGGATGCGGCGCGCAAGCAGGCCCAGGACGCCTTCATGGAGCGGCCAAGCGGTCTGATCGTGGCAACCAACGCCTTTGGCATGGGGATCGACAAGCCGGACGTGCGCTGCGTCGTGCACTTCAACCTGCCGCGCTCGCTGGAGGCTTACTATCAGGAAGCCGGGCGCGCCGGGCGCGACGGCGATGAGGCGCAGTGCGTGCTGCTGTTCAGCTACGGCGACGTGCGTATCCAAGAGTTCCTGGTGGAGCACAACAATCCAACCCGCGAGGTGCTGGAGCGGGTCTACGAGTTGATCGCGGGGGTGGGGCCGACGGGTACGGACGTGCAATTGTCGGCGCTGCTGCGGCACTTGGGGCGCGGCAGCAGCGCCATGCAACTCGCCGCGGCTGCCCGGCTGCTGGAAACGGCGGGTTACGTCCAGCAGCTGACCAATTTCGAGGCCGGGGACGACCTGTCGGCCGGCACGTCGAACATGCTGGTGCGCTTGGTCGGGGAACCGGTGCCGGGGCAGTCGCTGGTTTTGGATGATGGCCCCCTGCGGCGTCGCCGACAAAACGAATTGGCCAAAATCCGCCGCATGGTCGGCTATGCCAACGCCCGTCAATGCCGGCGGCAGAAGATACTGGGATACTTCGGCGAGACTTGGGACAAGCCAAACTGCGCTGCCTGCGACCATTGCCTGAGCGATACGGTTCCCAAGAGCGCAGCGGCGAGTCCGGCGCGTACCCCTTCGGAGGGCGAATGGCTGGTTGTCCAGAAAGTCCTCAGTTGCGTGGCCCGCATGCGCGGACGCTATGGCCGCACCCGGGTGGTGCAGGTTCTGCAGGGCTCGCGGGCGCGGGAGATTCGCGATACGCACCTGTCGCAGTTATCGACCTACGGCATTTTGAAAGGTTCGCCACGTGAGATGATCGACGCCTACTTGGAGGCGTTGATCGGCGCGAGCTGCATCGACGTCGTGGGGGACGAATACCCGAAGCTGGAAATTACGGATCACGGACAGGCGGTGATGCGCCGCCAGCAGGATATCCAGTTGCCGATCTTGCCCGATATTGGGACGACGCCCCGGCAAGCTGCCGCGCCGTTGGATCGGTCCCGACCTGCCGGACCTGAGGACTCCGCCGCGGCGATCCCATCGCTGACGCCTGACGTGCTCTCCGCGGCGGATTTCCAGCCCCCCTCGCAGACCTCGGAGCCCGAGTCCGAATATGATGCCGTTTTGCTGCAGCGATTGCAGGCACGGCGCAAGTCACTAGCAGAGGCCGAGTCCCTGCCGGCGTATTGCATCGTCAACAACCGCACGCTGCGGGAACTGGCGCGGCGGCTGCCCACCGAGCGCCATTCCCTGTTGCAGATTTACGGGATTGGTGAGGAAAAGGCCCGCAAGTACGGTGAGATTCTGTTGGATGAAATTCGCGGCCACCTCGCCGCCAACCGGACGTCACGGGAGGGGAGCCGCTGTTAGGTCAGATTAGCCAAGCGTAATCCGACATTCCGCTAAACAGGCGGCACGGAAGCCACCCTGATCTTGATTTACAAGGTCACCACGATCTTGCCGAAATGGGCGGCGCTTTCCATGTAGGACAGGGCTGCCCGCGATTCCTCGAACGGGAAGGCGCGGTCGATGACCGGCCGTACGGTATGCAGCGACAAAGCGCGGTTCATGGCTTCGAACATCGCCCGCGAGCCGACGTAGATGCCTTGCATGCGGATGCTCTTACGCAGGATGGCCATGGGGTCCATGGTGCCGCTGCCCGTCAGCACGCCAATGAGGCTGACCGTGCCGCCGATGCGTACGGCCTGCAGCGATTTTTCCAGCGTGCCCACGCCGCCGACTTCCACCACGTGATCCACGCCGCCGCCGTTGGTCAATTCCAACACCCGTTTTTCCCAATCCGGCGTGGCTTTGTAGTTGATGCACTCGGCTGCCCCGATCTGCTTGGCCCGCTCCAGCTTGGCGTCGCTGCTGGACGTGATAATGGTCCGGGCGCCCGCAAGGGCGGCGAATTGCAACGCGAAGATCGACACGCCGCCGGTGCCGAGCACCAGGATGGTGTCGCCGGCCTGCAGGCCTCCTTTGGTCATCAACCCCTGCCAGGCGGTCACCGCGGCGCACGGTAGCGTGGCGGCTTCTTCGTACGAAAGATGATCGGGCACGTGCACCAAGCCGTCCTCGTGCAAGACGACCTGCTCGGCCAGCATACCGTCAATCGCGCCGCCCAGCGCCGATGCGGCATGCGCCTGCGTCGGTTCCCCGGCCAGCCAGGTCTGCATGAAAATACCCATGACCCGGTCGCCCGGCTTGACGCGGCTTACGCCCGGACCAACCTCGACAACCTCACCCGCGCCGTCCGACAGCGGGATCAGCGGCACCCGCACGCCCCGGGCGCCGCCGTGTTTGACGGTCATCAGATCCCGGTAATTCAGCGACGTTGCTCGCACCCGCACCCGCGTCTTTCCCGGCTGCAAGACCGCTTCCTGCCGCTCCGCCAGCTTCAGGTTGTCGATGCCGAACGCGTCGCGAATTTCAAAGACTCTCATATCAGTGGCTCCTTTCGTGCCTGTATAATGCTGTTCGCGTGAAGCCCAAATTGTGACACAACCTCGCCGGGCGCTGCACGGCGTGTTATTCTTTCCCGGCCACAGGCTAGCCCATCTCAACCGATTTCCGAGACCGCCAACGAAAGCGAACATCTTGTCCGACCCCGCATCGTTTGATCCCGATCGATATCCGTCTGACGTGCAAATCGTGGAGCACCAGGGGCGCACGTTCTTGCTGGTGGGCACCGCCCATATTTCGCAGGAGTCTGCCGATCTGGTACGGCAGGTGATCAGCAAAGAACAGCCGGACTGTGTGTGCGCGGAGTTGGACGCGCAGCGTTATGCGGCGTTGTCTGCGGGCAGCCGGTGGGAGGACCTCGACCTCAAGGAGGTCATTCGCAAGCGTCAGCTCAGCGCGCTGCTGGCCAACCTGATCCTGGCATCCTATCAGAAGCGGCTGGGGGGCCAGTTGGGCGTGACGCCGGGTATGGAACTGCTGGAGGCGACCAAGGTCGCGGAGGAGCACGGCATACCCGTGGCGCTGTGCGACCGCGCCGTGCGGGTAACCATGCTGCGAGCTTGGCGTTCCACGTCGTTTCTGCGCAAGTTCTGGCTGCTATCGGCGCTGATCAGCAGCATGTTCGACAGCACCCGCATTTCCGAAGACGACTTGCGCGACATCCGGCAGCAAGACGTTCTCACCGAGCTGCTTCAGGAGCTCGGCACGATGTTCCCGGCGTTGCACAAGGTTCTGATCGACGAACGCGACCTATACCTGGCGGAAAAAATGCGTCAGTCCGAGGGCGAACGCGTTGTGGGCGTGGTCGGCGCGGCGCACGTACCCGGCATTGCGCGGGCGCTGCAGGCCTCATCTCCCGTCGATCTGGACGAACTCGACACCGTGCCGCCGACGCTGCCAATCGGCAAATGGCTGGGCTGGGCCATTCCCGCCCTGATCATCGCGGCTATTGCCGCCATCGGCTGGCGGCAGGGCGCCGCTGCTATGGGCGACAGCGTGCTCTACTGGATTCTGGTCAACGCCATTCCCTGCGCCATTGGCGCCACCCTGGCGCTTGCGCATCCGCTGACGATCCTCGCCGGGCTCGTGGCCGCGCCGCTCACCAGCCTGACCCCGGTCATCGGCGCCGGATACGTCACCGCCTTCGTGCAGGCGTACGTCGCCCCGCCCCTGGTGCACGAGTTGCAGACCATTGCGGAGGACATGCGGGTTCCGGGAAACTGGTGGCGCAACCGGCTGCTGCGCATCTTCCTGGCGTTCATCCTGCCGACGCTCGGCAGCCTCATCGGCACCTACGTGGGCGGATACGGTATTTTGACGGACCTGTTCTGAGCTTGTTGGTGATGGGGACGGGCAGAGGCAGAATGTTATTTCCGACCGGAAAGAAGGGTGGAGAAGTCGCTGGCGTCCGAATCCATTTTCGATCCCACCGAGGTCGCGCAGACCGCGCAACGATAGTCGTACTTGTTCCCCGTCGGCAGGACTAGCAACAAATGCTGGCGCACGGGCCGTGCTTGGCGGCAACGCTGGCAAAACATCTCGGAAGCTTCCAACGACCTGTAATGCGGCTGTTCGGACATTTTCCCCTCCTTTCCTCCGGCTGAGGCACTTCATGGCGGAAACACGTGATCCTGTTACCTACGCCGCCGCAGGTGTTGATCTGGAGCTCGGCGACGCTGCCTCGCGCCTGCTCTACGAGGCCGCCCAGCAAACCTGGCAACAGCGGCAGGACCGTCTGGGCACCGTGATTATACCGCACGACGACTTCTCCGGCATACGCGCCATCGAGGTGGGAAACCTGCCGCCCGACACGGTCATGGGGATCGGCTTCGACGGCATAGGCAGCAAGATCGAAATTGCCGAGCGCATGGGCGTCTGGGACACGCTGGCTCACGATCTCTTTGCCATGGTGTGCGATGACGCCGTTACCCAGGGCGCCGAGCCGGTGCTGGTGGGTACCGTTCTGGACGTGAATCGCGTGCACCTCGACGCCGTCGCCCAGCTTGCCGAGGGCTACGTATCAGCTGCCGCTGCCGCCGGCGTTGCCGTGCTCAACGGCGAACTGGCGGAATGCGGCTCGCGCCTCAACGGCTACGGTCCCTTCTCCTGTAACTGGGGCGCCGGCGTGGTGTGGTTCGCCCGTCGTGACCGCCTGTTGAGTGGCGCCGCGCTGCGTGCCGGCGACGCCATCGTGGGCTTGGCCGAAACCGGCTGCCGCTCGAACGGCTACACCTTACTGCGTCAGATTCTGCAGCGCCTACATGGCGACGACTGGCACACCGTGCCGCAAGGCGAGACGACATTGGGTGAACTGGCCTTACAGCCGTCGCGCATTTTTGCGAAGGCGATCGTCGAAATGCTTGGCGGCATCCACGGCGAACCGCAAGCGCCGCTGCACGGTGTGGTGCACGTCACCGGCGGCGGGCTGCCGGGTAAGCTCGGGCGCCTGCTACGCCGCGCCAATCTGGGCGCTGACATCACCTCGCCGTTACCGCCAGGACCACTGCTGACGTACCTGCAGGCGCACGGGCCGGTGAGCGACCGGGAAGCCTATCGGGTATGGAACATGGGCCACGGCATGCTCGTCTGCACGCCGTGGCCCAACGCCGTACTGGCGGTCGCCAAGCGCCACGGCATCACCGCACAGGTGATCGGCCGCATTACTGCGGAACACGGCGTTCGGTTGCGCAGCCGCGGCTATTTCAACCTTGGCGAGGTGTTAAGTGATCCATGGTGATTGGCTTTAGGGGAGTCATTCGATGACGTGGCTTGAAATGCTGGAAAAACGAATCCGCGTAGCCGCTCCGGATTCCCGCATCGTCGTGGATACCGAGGCCAAGCGGGAGATCGCCAGGGAGGCCATCCAACGTCTGCGGCCCCACGACGAATTAACCGTCACGATCGACGAGGAACCCGCCTACCCGTGGTGGCTCGACGAAGAAGGGGAAAGCAAAGGATGAGTCAACCTTTGGCGTTTTCTATAGAGGCAGTTTCATAACTATCTGATAGCTGTCGCAAGCAAATGAGTTAGAAGCCATTGAGAAGCTTGTTCAGCGTTATCAGCATATACGCGATAGGAAAGAAACCGCGATCGAGTTCAATAGGACGGGCCCAGCGCACTATCAAACGACGAAAATTGCCCAGCCAGGAAAACGGTCGCTCAACTTTCCAACGACGTTGGTAACGGCGCAGCTTACGTCCGTTGTGAGTTGCGATTATTACTAGAGCGTTGATGCCGACCCCGGGCGTATTGAGACGCGCCGTTACTGGCCCGACGACGACCTTGCGGGTGTTGGCATGGTCGAGTCGCAAGCGAGGCATGAAGGCCAGACGCAAATGGGCCGGGTGGGAGATCACAGCTATCTGCTGCAGGTCTTAACCGAATGACGCCATATGCGCTTCCTGGGTAATGGGTATCATTAGTTCCTGATTCGAGTTGAAGGGCGGGTCCAGGTAAATCAGGTCCACGCTGCCCAGGTTCACGTGATCTCGCATGATCGTGAGGCAGTGACGTACAGCAGGGTATACGGTACGCCGTAGTGGTGATGCGAGCCGTACCAGGCGCGCTTGAGCAAAGACCAGAAGCCCTCAATCGTGTTGGTGTGAACCGAGCCTTCGGCATAGGCCGTGCTGTGGTTGATAACGGCGTGCTGCATGAAGTTCTTGACGCCGCCATAGCCCTTCCATTCGTCCGTCATCAGCAGCGAGCCGGCGGGTTCCACGTTGTCCTTGATGAACTTGAGCAGGGTCTTGCCGCGGACCTTGGCGGCAGTGCGGGCCGTTACGCGGCCGCCGCGTTCGACGGCGCCGACGATCAGGTGCTTGGCCGTGCCGCGTCCTTTCTTGGCGGGCTTGTCGTCTTCGCGCCGATTGCCGTTACGCGGCTTGCCGCCCAGATAGGTTTCGTCGGCTTCGATGATGCCTTGGAGCAGGTGACGCTGGCGGTTCACCATCGCAACCCGAATGCGGGTTTGCATGTACCCTACGGTTTGTTGCCTTACGTCCAGATCACGGGCAAGCTGGCAGCTCGACAGGCGTTTCTTGGCGTTCACCATCAAGCCGATTGCCAGGAACCATTTTTGCAAAGGGACTTTGGTCTTTTGCATGATCGTGCCGGACAGGACGTTGAAGCTGGACTTGCAAGCGTGGCAATTCCAACGGCCCACCTTGTCCAGTTCGTTCTTGCGGCCACCTTGTCGCTCCTGCAATGCGGGCAGGTCGGATTATCCCCCCAACGGACGGTTTCAAGGTGTTCAAGGCAGGATTCTTGCGTCGGATACTTGCTGAAAATACTGATCAGGTTCATGGCGTCACCTCCTAAAGAGAAGGGACTACCCTATGTCTGAATTGTCAAGCCTGTAACTTGTAATTGCGTTGGGGATTAAGCTGGAGCCAGTAATAATTTTGGCCCTTGTGCCGAAAGCCGCCTTGGATGAGTGTTCCGAAGTACGCGAGGTCGCCATGGGTGATGTCCACCAGCGCGGTAGCCAGACGTTGCAAGGTTTCTTTGAGCCACTTGTGGTCACGGTGGCCGATAGAGCGGTGGATATGCTTGAGGAACGACCGGGCGCTGAATTGGCACTCGGTGCCGAGCGGGTGGCGGCGCGCCAGATGCAGCGCGTGTTCCCAGACGTCAAGGTCTGATTGGTCGAGCTGCATGCCGGTGAATCGAATCTCGATGCCCTGCTGGGTGTTGAGCTGGACGTCTTTCAGATATTTGCGGTCTTTGCCCTGGATGGCGGGGAAGAGGGCGCTTCTGAGGACGGAGTTGGGTACGCCTCGGTGGTTGTCGGACCACAGGGGCAACTGGATGACCTGTCGGTCTGTTTGGTGGGTACCGGCGTCTGCTGGGTAGCACTGGGCACCAAGGCTTCGAATTCCGCTTTGAGCGCCTGGGTGCGGCGGTCGGGGTTATCGTCGGTCTTCAGAAGGTTGGGGAGCGGCTTTTGCATGGTTAACTCCAACGTGTTCGGTGTCGATGGTGTAGTGCCACAGCGTGCTGTTCATCCGCTTTCCCTTCTCGCCTGCTCACAGGTGGGGCATGGCGGGGCCGCGCACGGCCAATCAACGCATGCCCAGCCACAGTCGGAACAGGTCGCCGCCGCCAATGATGGATCAGACCATCGCGGCCGCGGCAGGTCACGCCGCCAGTCGATGTTTTCAGTCATCGCCATCGTCCAGCTGCAGCGCAAAATTGGACGATTCCGCTAGCATGCGCAGCGTGTCCACCGATACCGCGCCGCGCGCCAAGTTTACCAACTGTCATGCCGTTTCTCGCTTCGTTCAATCAGCGTCGTTAGCGCCGTCATGGTTTCGGTGTGCTGGTAGTCCATTTGCCGGTCACGGGTCGCCGAAGCCGTTCGTATTTGCCGCAAGCCCGCCCATATCAAGACCCCTTGCGCCAGGCCGACAACGAGAGTAGCGCCTGCCTGGACGCCAGCCGACAGCAGCGTTGTTGCTTGTGGGGTGAGAGTCGCCGCCGTTTGTGCGGTCGGCAGTTCAAGGCCGCTCATTGCTGCGCCCTTTCCGCCGCTCTACGTCGCCGATAGTCCAATCCAGACCACGCGCCAGGCAAGCCCGGGTAGGTCATGCCGTCCGCCACTTTTGTTATGCCGTCGGCGCGTCTTGTTTCAGACACCAGCGCACCACAGAGGGTTCGCCAGTCGTCGCCGTCACGGTCGGTTGCGTAGTGGGTACTCATAGGCCAGTTCCTTTCCGCGTCGTTCCTTTCCGCGTCGTTGCTTGCCAAGCGGCAATTTCAGGCCGCCGCTCGTTCCGCCGCTTCGCGCCGTGCCTTGTTCGTCGCCGTTTTCAGGCCGGCTTCGATTGCCCACCGCGCCAGTACGCCGGGCGCCACGTCATGCCGCTCTGCCTCGGTCTTGAGTCTGCGCATCGTTTCTGCCGACAGCGACACCGACAGCCACGCCGGGAAAAGTCCATTACGTCTAGGCACAGCAAAGCCCTCCAGCAGGGAGGTTTCCAATCCCCATGAGGAGTAATGAGGTCGATGACCCGAACGACATCAGCGTTGGAGCCCCCGTGATTTGCTCCAGTTTTTCCGCCGGCCAACTGCCTACCTCCGTTGCGCATTCGTCTCTTTGGTGTCGGAGCGGCCGTGTTGCAGTCGCCACCGCTGCCCCAAGATATCCGAATGTCCGTGTATAGCAACTGCGAGTACCATCGACAGGAGCTTATGGCTTGACAGACTCAGGCAATAGCGCTCAAGCCCTTCTCCTGAACTAGTGCAAGGAGCTTGAGGGAGGCGCCGGCAGGACGCTTCTCGCCGCGCTCCCACTGGCTGATCAGGCCCGTCGAAACGTTCAGATACCGAGCGAACACCGCTTGGCTTACCCGTTCGCGCTCACGCAGTGCACTGATTTGATCCGGCCGTATCTGGCGTACAGGCGTCAGACAAAGGGCGTCGAATTTGCGCAAGGTCCGCTTATCCATGAGCTCTGCATCGTGAAGGTCGGATGCGGTTTCATGGATTGCCCCAAGGGCTTCACTTCGATATATCTTTCTCACGACAATTCACCTCCGCTATCACTCCGCTCTTCAACGCTTGGGCAAGAGCGGCCTCGCTAGTTTTAAGCATCACATCCGCCAATTCCCTGAAGCCTTTCAATTCGTCCTCCCGAAGGTTGTGGCGGTTGCTCTTCGGAAAACCGTAGACGAAGAAGGCCTTGTCACCGGAAGGAAACGGAATAATCGATCTGAAGCCGCCGGACTTGCCCTCGTTCTGGCGCGCGATTCTCTGTTTTATCACGCCACCTCCGAGGTCGGCATCAATCAACCCTTTGACGGCCCTGACAATTGCGTTGCGTAAGTTCGTGTCTTCGACATTATGCTGGCGTGCAAATCGTATAAACTATCTGTTCAAGAATATTCTCAATCCTCAATTCTTCGTAGCAGCGAAAATAGTTTCTTAAATTCAATTGTAGCTCGTACTCTCGACTATTTCGCCAAACTATAGCACTTAGTGGTATAATTACAAGAGAAAATGCCGAAACGATATAACTGGGCTATGAGAATGGCAGTCATTTCACCCCCCCTCCCTACACCCGTTGCAAAACGGTCTTAACCACGTTCATCTTCGGCGCAATCTGCGTATCGTGCATCGTGGTGGACACCCGCCGCGGCGTTCGGCTGCCTGGGATGGGCCGGCGGCCGGCGTGGATGACGTCTGGCCAGGCGCCCAAGATCCGGTGGCGCCGGTGGGCGGAGCGGAGAACGGGTCCGCGGAAGCGGCGGATGGGCAGGAAGCCTGATGGATCGTCTGGCTGGAACGGCTGTGGCGGCCCTGCGTTGGTCGTGGCCTGAACCGTCATCGGATAAGCGATTGATTGCCGGGTTTCAGGCAGTCCCACAGGGCTTTGCCGGAGCTGGTGTGGCCGGGGGCTGAGGACCCTGCCGTGTCGGGTGTGGCTGAGGCTGCAGGGGCGACCGGAGAGTCGTCCGCCGGCGGGTCGGATGAGAAGCAGGACGGATTGATCGGCTTTCAGAGCGCAGTTCAGGGTGCGTCCGCGGTTTGTAACTGCTGTCTGATGACGTCGATCTCGCCTTCATTGCGGGAAACTCGGTCGCTGAGGGCATGGAGTTTCGCCATGTCGTCTTCCAGTCGTCCGAGGCGTTGCTCCACGGCGTCAAAACGTTGATTGATGTACTTGTCCTGGTCGTCAAAGCGCTGATCCATTGCCTCGAAGCGCTGGTCCATGGCGTCAAAACGTTGGTTGATGTACTTGTCCTGATCGTCAAAGCGCTGGTCCATATTTCTTTCCATGGCGTCGAAACGCCGGTTCATGGGACCGACGACGAACACTTGCTGGACAGCGACGAAGGCGGCAATCGTTCCAGCGACGGCGCCGATGACGTTCGCCCTGTCTTTCAGCCAGGATAACATGGTGGCGGTCATCCTCCTTTTCGGGAGTTGAGTCTTGCTTGATTGTGCCACACGCGGGGCAGTTTTTCATCTCTGGTGTCAGAGTCCTGCTTTATGCAGCGTCGGGGCCAGGTCGGTGGCTCTGTTCGGAGCCTGGTCGAGCGTTGCGTTCGTCCACAGGCCGGCTGGCGCGTTCTGGACATGGGTCGTGGAACGGGGTTGCGCGCGCTACTTGCCGGATTCTGTCATTTACGTTGGGGTTGAGGTGGACGTGACGCCGGCCTTCGGCGTTCTCCATCATCTGGACGACGAGGCGGCGGACGTACTGGTGCGGCCGGCGCAGTCACTGCTGCGGACTGGGTGGACGTCTGGTGGCGCTTGTTCTATGCCGGGCGCAGGGCGCCTTGCTTCCGGCAAGGTGGATGCTGACTGTCACGTGCGGACGCGGCGGCGGCTTCGCGCTCGTGAGCCTTGATGCGGTCGGCGACGCCTGACCAGTGGCGTGCGATGTCCTGGATCGTGATGCGGGCTGCCGAGCGAGGTTTGCCGGTGAAGGCAATCTTGGCGTCGAACATGCGGTTGCCGTACTTGTTCCCCCACAGGTCGGGGTTATCTCGGCGGCCCACTGTCGCAGGCAGTCGTGCAGGGCGCGTTTGAGACCGGTTTCGTTTCGTATCCGTTGACAGAGCGTTTCCAGGTCGTCGGGCGGGCCGGAAAACAGGAAGGCGGACAGCAGGGCGCTGCCGTTCGCGAAGGGGATGCGTTGTCCGTTTATGAGCAGGGTGGATTCGGTTTCATTTTCCTCTAGCGGTCCAGGCGCCATGGCAGGCAACGGTTTTGCAGCGCTCGCGCCATACCCGGAGCAGATTCATGTTGACGTCGGCGCAGCCGGTTTCTTTGGTGAGCCGTGAAGCAGTGTCTTCAAGGTGTGCGCGGTAGCCGGTCGCTTGACAATCTTCACGCGCCAGCGGCCAAGCGGTTTGAGCACCGCCGCCAATTTGGGGCCTGAACAGGCCTGATCGGCGAAGACATGGCGCATCCTCGGAAACGCGCGGCGCACAGAGGCCAACACGACAGGCGCGCCGTCACGGTCTTGGACATTGGCGCCATGGACCTGCACGGTGACCAGCAGGCCGCCAGTATCGGTGAAGAGATGACGCTTGCCCCCCCCGCAACTGAACACGAGAGACTTGATGGAAAACATGATGTTCACTATAGTGTGAACTGACTTGAGTATCATGTCTCTTCAGGAAGGATCGCCTTGTGGCTGAGACCTTGCCCCTCATCAACCTGACGCCCGACGAGATTGAGAAGCTGCCCGCCAAGCTCCGCGACAAGATCAGCGCAACCGATGTCATTGGCGTTTGGCTCGTGGGCGGCACAACGGAGCGAATCGCACAACGGATCGCTCGAGTGGTTGAACTGTTTCCTCGGGCCGCGGCCAAGCACAATGAACAATTGAGCGACGCCAATATCGAGAAAATGCTCGACGTGTTTCTCTCCGACACGCCGCGCCCGCCGGTCGAGACTGAACTCGACATCGACAATGCCAGACTGCGTGCCGACTACCTCCAGGAAACGCCTTGTCTGACAGCGGCACAGGTGCACGCCGCCTCGGGTCTCAATCCAAGAAACAGGAGCGAACCCGCCTCCCGCTGGAAACGAGAGGGCAGACTGTTTGCCGTGCGCCGCTCGGGCATTGACCTCTACCCGGCCTTTCAGTTTGAGGACGGAGTTCCGCGGCCTGTCATCAAGAAGATCCTCGCCGCACTGCCGAAAGACATGACCGGTTGGCAGATCGCCCTATGGTTCGCCTCCGGCAACGGCTGGCTCGGTGGCGACGAGCCGCAGGAGCGCTTGGTTGACCCGGACGCCGTAATCGACGCGGCTCTGAAACTCGCCGACCCCGCGGTCGGGTGAGGGTCGTCCGCCACATGTCCATCCGAAGGCCGCCGGCAAGACTCGCCGGTCCCAACATCGTCATCCTCCCTGCCGACGCGCTGGTACACCGGGTGCACGCCCGCAATTACGGCGCCGACCACTTCAATCCCTGCCAAGGGGCTCCCACACGCTTCGCGCCCGTTCACGACGCCGAAGGAAACTGCGTTCCGTCTCTGTATGCAGCGGACACGCTGAAGGCGGCGGTCTACGAGACGATCTTCCACGACATTCCGGTTACGGCCAGACGCAGGACCGTTCCCAGAACGCTCGTTCAGAGCCGCGCCCACGGCCAGTTGCAGATCCGGCGCGGTCTGCAACTGGCCTCGCTACGCGGTCCCGACCTGCGGCAGTGGCGTATCAGCCGGAATTCGCTGATCACCACATCGCCGTCTCTCTATCGGGACACCGCCCTTTGGGCAGCGGCCATCCATCACCAATTCCCGGATGTCGAAGGGCTGCTCTGGACCTCTAACCAGTGTGACCCGGACACGGCCTACCTGTTTTTCGGGGACCGGGTGGCCGCGGAGGATTTCAACCTCGTGCAGGCCCGTGACGGCATGGTGGATCCGTCGTTTCTGGCAGACGTGCGCCAAACGGGTCGAAGGAGCGGGATCAGTATCACGGTCTAGCCGCAGGCGGGCCTGCGTCAACGTGATAATCAGTGGTCAGACAGGCAAATTCACATATTGTTGCGCTATTAAATAAATATGTTATCATACGTATGATGTTAACATTTTATTGTGACAAGAGATTAAGCCGTGAAAACAGCCAGCGTGTGGAATCCCAAGGGTGGACAGGGCAAGAGCATGGTGGCGATCAACCTGGCAGCCGCGGCCGTTGAACTTGGGCTCAAGCCCGTGGTAATCGACCGCGATGAGCAGGGTACCTCCATGTTGTACCACCAAGCCGGCAACCTGCCGTTCGAGGTACTGCCCGATTATCCCCGGTCGGCACCCAATGTGGATCTGGTATTGGTCGACCATATGGCGAACGACAGGGTGGTCCCCCGCCCGCCGCTTCTCGTTATGCCCGTGATCCCGAAGCGGTCACAGTACGCCGCCTACGTCGAGGCCCTGAAACAGGCTGAGGACGCGGGCAAACGCATCATCACCGTAGTAACGAACGGGGACCTGCGGCGTGAGCAGGAGCGCGCCGTCGTGCTGGCGATCAAACAAAGGGGTGCCTTCGAGATTCGCGCCAGCGGCATTTTCAGCCGCGCCGACAACGACTACCGGACGATCTATGACCCCGCGATCAATGGGGCCTACGGCGTCCGCGACCGCCGCCACGAATTTTCCGCCATTCTCGCGTCAGTGCTGCAAAACCAACAGGGAAAGGATTTGAACCATGCCGAAGCGTAACAACGGCGAGCCCGACTGGCTCAACGGCGAAGCCGAGCGCGCCACCCACCTTCACGACAGTGGCAAGAAAGTGAACAACCCCTCGGCCAGCAAGATGCCACCACGCACCCTGAAGGGGTTTCGTATTCGTCAGGACTATCAGCAGCGTTATGACGTCCTGGCGGCAACCGTGAAGCATACGGAGGGAAAGAAGGGACCGGAGTTAATCGAGGAGGCCCTGGAGATGTTATTCCAGAAATATGACAAGGTATCATAATGTCAATATGTAGACACGTTGATTAGTTAACAATTTAATATATTTACTCATTATCATGACCAGCAGCGAAAACACAAACGTCGCGCGATTTCATCTGACCCCGAAACAGGAACGCATTGTTGTGGGAGCGGGGCGTTTGGTCGAGGACGGAAGCGAAACGGATTACCTACAGCCATTCGGTCCTCTGTCAGACCTCGCTACCGTTCAAGGACCAATCAGCCACCAGAGAATGGAAAAACCAAAACGGGCGATCGGTTGTCCTGATCGAAGCGGGAGCAGGTCTACGACCCGAACAAGACCGATATGGTCAAGCTCGGGTTGTGCCCTACGGCACAAAGCCGCGCCTGATCCTTCTGGACTGGAACAGACAAGCGATTTTGACCCGCAGTCCTTGAGATTAAGTTCGAAGAACGAAAAGCAGCGGATCTTGTGGCCGAATACGGTCACGCTATCAATTGATTACTTCAACAGCCTCATGCACCACGCCGTATCGCTGGATGAGGGCGCGTTGTACCTGCTGCGGGACAGCGCAGTGGAACTGGACCTGTACGCGATGCTCTCCGAACGGTTGCACCGGGTCCCTCATAACAAGCCGCAGTTCATTTCGTGGACAACCCTTCACGATCAATACGGAGAAGGCTACAAACGCATACGAGACTTCAGAACTCGGTTCCTGAGACACCTTGCAGATGTGCAGGCGGTCTATCTCGATGCACGCATAGACGAAATCAAGACTGATAGCGGCCGCAGCAGAGGACTGATGCTCCGTCACAGCAAACCTCCGGTGCGCAAACTCGCTGTACAAACCCTGTGAAAAGCTGAAGTTATCCACGTGTAATCGGTCGCGCAAACCTATATATAAAACAACCTGTATTAGACAGGTATCCTCAGTGAATAATAGGACAAGACACCCTTTCTCAAAACAAGAGCCGCTCACCGGCTTCCAGTGAACAGGCCAACGAGGGACGGCGATCAGTATGCCTTTCCCAACGTCAGATAGGGTTTTAGCAAGCAACTGGTACTGTGCATTGTTCATAGTGGTTGTCCATTGACAAGATAATGAGGGAAAATAACTCCTGATGGATATCGTTCGAATCAAGGGACTGGCTGTTGGCGTGATTGAAAACAGTCAGAAAAGTTTCGTTGATGGATTCGGGAGAAAAACGAAGCAATCTTCAAGCAGAGCAAACTTATCGCTGCGAAGTCCCAGAGACTGATCAAATCTCTATCCAGCCCTTGGGCAAACCGGCATGAAGCTAATCGCAGGGTTTGCACCTTGAACCAGAGATGACCCAAGTAAGTCGGTGATCTTCATGGAGCTAATGATCGCTACCGTCCCTTGAGGAGAGGATGAGGCAGGCCCATCCCATTGTAATCTCGTTTCGTTCAGGGCTATGATTCGGCTTGTGTGAGCTGTGGAAAGGAGTCTGGACGACCATGGCAAGGCCCTATGCGGAAGAGATGACGAAGCTGGCCGAAACGTTCGTCTGGGTAGCAGGGACTGACCTCCAGCCTCTGCAACAAGCCGTTCGTATGGCTGGCTCTTGGCCGCTACGGGCCATTGGATCCGGTGGTTCCCTTACAGTCGCCCATGCACTCGCTGGTCTGCACCAGCGGTATACTGGCCGTCTCGCCACGGCTGTCACGCCAATGGTGGCAACCGACGAGCCGCTCGGCTCCACTGTTACCACTTGGCTACTAAGTGCTGGTGGCAACAACGTCGACATAATGACGGCGGCGAAATCTATAATCCTACGAGAGCCGCGTGTGCTCAGCGTCCTTTGTGGTCGTGCGGCTAGTCCTTTGGCCAAACTTTGCCGTCAGCATCCATTTGTGGATCTGTTGCTCTACCCGCCGCCGGCTGGCAGAGACGGTTTTCTTGCTACCAACTCACTCCTCGGCTTCACCGCCCTTCTTACACGGGCTTACGCCATTGAATTTGGTTCGGAAGCCGATTGGTTGGAGGCGGTCGGTTGCCTTGAGCCGCTGCTGTCGGATACAGCCCCAGCCTTGGAGGGCTGGGAGACCGCCACGGGGCCCATCTGGGGGAGATCCACTACACTCGTCCTCCATGGCTCGTCGACACGGATTGGGGCAGTTGACCTTGAGTCGAAGTTCACGGAAGCGGCACTTGGGCACCTCCATCTGGCCGACTACCGTAACTTTGCCCACGGTCGACACCACTGGCTCGCCAAGCGGAGTGAGACGAGTGCCGTGCTCGCCTTCATAACCGACGCGGACCGCTCGCTTGCTGAGCGCACGCTCGATCTGATCCCCGCAGACATCCCCCAAGCGCGGATCGTCTTCAACGGCGGATCGAGCGCCGTATCGCTAGCATCATTGCTTGCGGCGCTTAGGATCACGGGATGGGCCGGACGCGCCCGCGGCATTGACCCTGGACGGCCTGGCGTGCCCGAGTTCGGCCGCAAACTCTATCATCTGTCGTCTCCTCCACGACCCCGACAGGTTGCGGGGTTACGGCGTCTTACGGCTCGGGAAGCTGCAGCCATCGCTCGGAAAGCGGGCACCGACCCGAGCAAACTAGTTCCCGGAGAGCTCGGCCGCTGGCACACCGCGCTCGTAGACTTTCTCACTCGTTTGCGCGTTACTCGTTTCGCCGGAATCGTTCTCGACTACGACGGCACGATAGTCGACACTCGTCATCGGTTCGGGTCTGCCGAGCCAAAGATGGCCGACGAGTTGATCCGCCTCGCCGAAGCAGGGGCGCATCTCGCGGTCGCAACAGGGAGAGGCAAATCGGTTCGGCAGGGCCTGCAGAGTCTGCTTCCATGCGCACTTTGGCCTTCCATTTTTGTTGGCTACTATAACGGCGCGGAGATCGCGCCGCTTGATGACAATAGCGTTCCGGACGGATTCGCGAAGATCTGTCCTGCGCTCCAGTCACTCACCAATGCCCTGCATCGTCAGCCGGAGCTCTCCGAATGCGCGCGCCAGGAAGATCGCCGCTTCCAAATCACGCTTGAGGCCACCCGTGTCATGCCTGAGGGCAGGCTTTGGGAGCTTGTCTGCCAAGTCGTCCTGCTGAGTGGCGCAGATGGAGTAAATGTTACGCGTTCCAGTCACTCAGTTGACATTGTAGCGGCAAGAGTATCCAAGCTTAACGTAGTCCGGAGGCTGCGTGAGACGATCGGTGATGCACCCATCCTTGCAATTGGGGATCGCGGTCGCTGGCCGGGCAACGACTACGAGTTGCTTAGCGAGCCGTTTGCACTTGGGGTCGACGAGGTGAGTTCCGATCCCGAAACCTGTTGGCACTTGGGCAAACCAAGCCAACGGGGTCCGGCAGTCTCTCTTGAATATCTGTCGGGACTGGAAGTAGAAAATGGTCGTATGAGGTTCGCGGCGGAGTCATTGCGATGAACCAGGGCGTCGGGCTGAGAGTCCTCGGCCAGATCATGAAATGGACCGACGACCAAGCAGGCAAGGAGTTTGATTGGCTGAGATTGATGTCGCGCCTCAAATACGATGGTTATCGCGACTTCCAGGCCGGCATGAGATTCATCGAAAGCTTGGCAAATTGGCTCCAGCAATTCAGACCGCACGAACGGGAGACCGCATACGCCTTCGTGCGTAGCACCCTCGTTTACATCGGTCCCAGCGAGATGCAACGACTGGTCGAGCAGTTCTACCCGCGCGCCGTTCGAGATCGTCTGGTCCGTTTCGTCGCAAGTAAGCAAGGCATTCGGTCCCATCGCATTCTGATCGACGAGGACGCCCAAGCTGTGAGCAAGCGCCTACGCCGTCAAACTCTATTCATGGGGTTGAGCGACGGGGCCCGTATGGACACGATCCGTCACGCAAATTCGGGTTTGCTTAGCAACGAGCAGTTCGTCCAGGGCACCCAGGTCGACACAGAGAAGTGGAAAGATCTGCTCGATAATCTTCGCGAGGACCTATGCGATCCGAAAGCACGATTCCGTCTCGTCTATTTGGTCGACGATTTCACTGGGTCCGGGAGTTCATTTCTCCGGTTCGATAACGAAAAGGATAAGTGGAAAGGCAAGCTTCTCCACTTCAAAGACTCGGTGGCGAGCGCAAATGACGCACTCAACGGCGACAAGTTGTTCGAGAACGACTGGGAGCTTTGCGTCCACCATTATGTGGCGTCATCAGTTGCCGTCCAAACCATCAGAGAGCGTCTCGACCAGTCGGCCGAAGCGGGCAAATTCCCAGAATATTGGACCCGAGAAACACATCCGTCCTACGGCATTATTCTTCCATGCGACTCACCAATCAATGCGGTCGACGGGCGACACGACGACTTCCTCGAATTGACCCAGACCTACTATGATCCGACAATCCGTACGAGGCACACCAATGTAGGCGGCGTTAAACCACCTTGGCCTCGGCTATGGCGGCTGCGCTCTCCCCCTTGTGCTCGAACACAACACTCCGAACAATTCGGTCGCCTTACTCTGGGCAGAAACCGATGGCGGTCTTCAAAATGGTGTTCCCACGCCGGCGATGCGGCCGCTCTTCCGCCGTCGCCAGCGACACGGGTAACAGGATGCGGTATGGCGAACCCATTCGAAAAGCGGGCGACAGAGTATCTGCGGGACGCTTCGGCTTTCCTAGCCGTGGTCACTCCTGAGCCGCTTGCCACCTTCTTGCAGAAGCCGGCGAGAGAAGAACGCTTGTACGACCGCCTCGCGATGATTATCGGCACGCCGGGTAGTGGTAAGACCACGCTTGCGCGACTCTTCCAATTCGCGACACTGAAGACGCTGCTGCGCAATCGCAGCATGACCAACTACAGGGGGCTCATCGACACGCTCACGGCCTGTGGCGCAATCGCTGACAGGCACCCAACACTCATAGGCGGGCGGCTCCCGCTCGAGGCGGAATATCGAGAGTTCTGGGAGCTTCCTTACCCCAAGGACCTTAAGACACACTTGATGATCGCATTGCTTCAGGCCCGTACGATACTAACTTGGTTCCAGGACCTCCAAACTTCCGGGGTGTCGCTGGATCAGGTCGAAATCGTCCCACGTGCTGACGCCAACGCCGCGCTTACTGCGATCGGCGGCACGATGGGATTAGACCTGCTTGCCCGCGCCCGCGAGGTCGAACTCGCCATCTACCGCATCTCAGCCGCTCTTGTGCCCCCTGACATTGAAAACATCGGCCAAGTAGCGAGCGCCGCCTATCGGCCATTCGACGTGATCGAGGTCGTCCGAATCACCGATGGCGAGGATGTGCTTCAACTACGACCACTCATCATCTTTGACGACGCCCACAGTCTCCACCCCGCCCAGCTTGAGGCTCTTAGACGCTGGTTGGCGCGACGCGAACTCAAGGTATCAAGATGGATCCTAACGCGGCTCGACGCGCTCACTCCCAGCGAAGTACTTCTGGAGCCGGCATACGCCGACGCGTCCGGAATCAATCCTTCACGCGAGATCACCATAATCCGGATGCAAGGCGCCGAGGACCGCAGGAAGGAACGTCGGACGTTTCGCAAGATGGCCAAGGATATGTCAGGACGCTACCTAAATCAGATGGAGGTTTTCAATCGCCACGGTCTCCACAGCCTCGGCGATTTACTGTCCACGTCGCCACAACCGGTCTCCATCAGTAAGTGCAAAGAGCTTGCGAAACGTGTGGACACCCTGCAACGCCAGTACGGTGTGTCATTCAAGCGACGCCGTAGGCTCGAGGAACAGATCGAAGACTACCTCGCTGTCACCAGGGATAACAGCGAGGACTTGCGGCTCGGGATCCTGTCGGTGCTGCTGGAGCGCTACGCGAAGCGTACCGCCCAGGGCAACTTGTTCTACAAAGACACCGACGATGCCGAGCCTAACCGAGTCCTGAGCGCCGACGCGGGGGTAGCCGACGGAGCGCGCATTTTCTTACTACACGAGTATGATCGACCCTATTTTTTCGGCATTGACACCTTGTGCGATGCGGGCTCTGAGAACGCTGAGCAATTCCTTCAACTCGCGGCTTGTCTCGTCTCGCACTCGGAAACCCAACTTATACGCGGGAAGAACGCGCTTTTGTCGAGCACTGTTCAGCATAAATTGTTGCGCGAACGTGCCACGGAGATAATGCAGGAGTGGGACTTCCCAGAGTTTCAGCTTGTTCGTCGACTTGCCGACAGTATTGCCGCTGAATGTCGGGCCAAAAGTCTTGAGGGTAACGCCTCACTCGGCGGTGGCGCAATTGCCTTCGGCATCCCACAAGAGGAGTTCGATACGATTCCCGAGGCGCACCCTCGCTTGGCACGAGTGCTTCAATTCGGCGTTGCATACAATGCCTTCGTGCTTGTGCCGAACTACGGCACCAAAAGGCGTCATTGGCGCCTGATCGAGCTCGGCGGGGTACTCCTCTTGCATCACGGTTTAACTTTGAGACGTGGTGGCTTCCTCGAAGGTCGCGCCGTTGATCTGGTGCGATTTCTTGGCGAGATGTGAGGTGAGTTGCGAACGCCGCTGGGACCCCTGCATCGCCCACCGCGGCACCGAATTGGAGAGGTTCCTCGCTCACTACTTCGCCCAGCCGGATCGAAATGTCCTGTTTGTGGGGGGTGCTGGCTTCGATCCACGGACGTGCGCCGTTGCTCACCGTCTTGGCAACACAGCCTCCGTCATTCGCGCCTTGCTCATCAAGGAAGGTCGACCTAATCCCCCGCAGGATCAAATCGATCGAGCCGTTGAGAACACGAATACTCTTCTCTCTACGCTGGCTGGTCTGCAAGTGGAACCGATTCATATATTCGGATCGGACGGTGCGGTGGTCGGCGGGCGCAACGCCATCAACGTCCTAAGTCGCCAGCATATGGAAGGCGTAACTGACATTGTCGTGGACATCAGCGCGTTGTCGGTGGGGACTAGTTTCCCGATCATCCGCTACTTTGTCGAGCGGACCGTTCACGGCAAGAAATCCACAAATTTGCATCTATTCGTCGCACATGACCCGTGTTTGGATACTAATATCCGCTCCAAACCCAGCGACACACCCGGCTATGTCCACGGCTTCAAGGGTCGCTCGACGCTCTTTGACGAGGCTAATTCTGCACGGTTGTGGCTGCCACAACTGGCTACCGGACGGCGCCCTGCACTCCGGCTGCTTTATGATTTCGTCTCACCCCACGACACGTGCCCGATCTTTCCCTTTCCAGCAAGCAACCCTCGTCGCGGAGACGAACTGGCGGAAGAGTATCTGACCGAACTCGAGAGCACTTGGTCGGTTGACACACGCAACGTCGTGTACGCCGACGAGAGCGATCCCTTGGATCTTTACCGAACCATCCTCAGACTGGACGACCTTCGCAAACCTGTCTTTGCAGAAGCAGGAGGCTCTATGCTTATCCTCTCCCCGCTGGGCAGTAAGGTGATGGCTCTTGGTGCACTGATGGCGGCACTGGAACGCGACTTGCCCGTAGCCCATCTCGAGCCGATCGGCTACGAGTTTGAGGCGTCAATGCCAGAGAAGATCGACGAGCCGGATCTCATACATGTATGGTTGGAAGGTGAGGTCTATCCGCAGCCCCGTCCCGCCTTGCAGATGGAAGGATTCCCGGCGCCATGACCACCGTCACCCGACCCAAGGTCTTCGGGACAGGGCTGATAGCCCTCGATCTTGTCATCAGCCTCAATCTGGGGACCCCAATCCGATCTTGGGCGGGCGGAACGTGCGGCAACGTATTGTCGATTTTGGCGTATCTCGGGTGGGATGCCTACCCGGTTTCACGCATGAACAGTGACGTGGCATCGGATCATGTCCGCGCCGACATGAAGCGGTGGGGAGTCCACCTCGATTGGGCTAACTGCGTCCCAACCACAAACACGCCGATGGTCGTTCAAGAAATCCGACGTAGGCGAGATGGCCGATCCCACCATCGGTTTTCCTGGTCATGTCCGAGTTGTGGCACATGTCTACCCCCCTATAAGGCAATCACGGTCGATGCGGTAGAGAGGGTTAAGCCGGCGCTTGTCGATGCGTCGGTGTTCTTCTTGGATCGCCTGTCGCGCGGCGCCCTCGCATTAGCCGCCGAGGCATCTGCTCGTGGGGCCTTGGTAGTGTTTGAACCATCCAACAAATCAACCAACAAGCTTATGGCGGAAGCGCTCACACTCTCTCATATTGTTAAGTACGCTAACGATCGCCATTCCTTTATTCGCAGTGTAATGGCGAACGGCTCCGCAGCACTACTCGAAGTGCAAACCCTGGGGGAGAAAGGTCTGAAGTACCGGCACCGCCTGGGCCGTGGTATTTCCGATTGGATGTATCTTGAGGCCGTTACTGCGCCTCAGCTTACCGATGCCTGTGGTTCCGGCGACTGGTGTACGGCTGGCCTGATTGCTAAGGCCACAATCGGGGGGCAGGAAGGGTTGCGCTGTGCCGGTGCTCGTGGCGTTCGGGCAGCTCTTCGCTATGGCCAAGCACTTGCGGCTTGGAACTGCGGTTTCGAAGGAGCACGGGGCGGTATGTATGCCGTTTCTCGGCAAGCATTCAAAAGTCAGATCACCAGTCTGCTAAACGGTCAGTTCGATAGCACTCATAACGCTCGCGTGAAGAATATTGCGGCGCAGGTAGTAACCTGCCCGGCCTGTACGCCCGGGCCACCCGGACCACACTAAACCAAGTGTCGGCTCCTCCGATGAATGCCTGACTAGAGCACTTTCGGAGCAGATTGACTTGCACCCGAAACCACGAAATTGCTGTGCTTTGCGAGTTGGTCTCTCGATAATTCCATTAGATGCGGAAAGGCTCTAGAGGCTATCTCATAAATGTCTGACGGGTGGCTCTGTAGGTGGCCCGGCGTTCCTAGGCCAAACTAACGGTCCTACCATTTATGAGATGAGTTCTAGTAACGGAACTCGAAGGACAGCTTCGCGTCGCCGACCTCTATCTTTCAGAGACAACACCTGCACCTCGGAGTAGTTGAACAAGCCATGGAAGCGACAACACGTCCTTTATTCGCTCTCTACATTGTCTGGCATCCCTCGAATGCGAACGGTGCTCAAGTGGCGAACCTGCTTCACGGGCATTTTGGTCGTACCCGTCATCAGGATATTGCTGGAGATCCTGGATTAAGTGTCCTCTATCGTAGTGAAATCGCGCCTGCAGGTGTTGCTCCGTTGGGGATCGACTGGGACGAAGCAGAAACCACGGCAGCCATCGTGCTGGCGGATTCGGCGCTTGCCGACGATTCTGCATGGTCGGATTATGTTCATGAACTGTCCCGGAACGCGCAGACGAGAGGGCGCCTGCTCGCCCGCCTATTTCCCGTCACGATGGATTCCAGAGGTCATGAACTCCAGTTGGAGGAGCAGGCGTTACGTTGGGACCGTTGGGAGGGATCGAATGAGGAGAAGAGACAGCGGCTCGTCCACGAACTCACCTATGAATTTAGCCGGATGCTGCGGCATCGTCTTGCCCTGCTTCGTCAACCTGAAGCAGAGGATGCGTCTCTTTCAGAGTATCTGGAGAAAATCCAGGTGTTTCTTAGCCATGCCAAGCGCGATGATGATGGTGAACCGATTGCGAGAAACATCCGCAACTGGCTGCATGAAAACATTGCTTTGTCGAGCTTCTTTGATGTCTTTGACATCCCGGCTGGTTTGTCGTTTCGGGAGATTCTGCTACATGAGGTTGAAACTAGCGCTGTCGTGGCGGTGCACACAGACGCCTATTCGTCCAGTGAGTGGTGTCGCCGCGAGATCATTGAAGCCAAACGGCGCCACGTGCCGATGATTGTCGTGGATTGCTTGCGCGACCTCGATCAAGGCAGTATTCCATACATGGGCAACGTTCCGATCGTTCGGATGAACCCAGACCGGCAGGACCGAATAGATACAGTCACTGGATGCTTGCTTGACGAGATTTTTCGGACCTATCTATGGCGCTGCCGGATCGAGCCATTTCGCAAAACGCACCCCAACGTGTTGTTTACAGCACGGCCGCCTGAATTACTTTCGTTGGCAACGCTGCCCGTTCACCAGAGCGAGGGCACCTCGGAGATCGTGTACCCCGAACCACTCCTGGGCGCAGACGAGGCCCGGCTATTTTCGGAAATTGCCCCTCATGTGCCTGTGCTGACGCTGACCGAGTGGATAGAGGAAAACCAATGAGGAATCAGAGGACCGAAACAATATCACGTGTAGCCATTTCAATATCTGATAGCCCCGACACAGCCGTACTCGGATTGAGCAACAAGCATCTGCAAGAAGCCATGGACGAGCTTGCATTATCTCTGCTCTCTTCAGGAACGAGCCTAGCATATGGGGGTGACCTGCGCGCAAACGGTTTTACGGAGTTGTTGTTTGAACTGCTCATACGGTATCAGGATCATCCGCGCCATAGCGAAAAGATCAGCGTGACTGACTACTTGGCGTGGCCCGTGCACATTCGAATGACGGCGGGCGATCTGGCCGTGTTCTTCTCGGGGCACGAAGGGACCGTGCGCCTCGTCTTTCTTGCACGGGATGGCAGTCGATTGGAGCAGGAACAACGATTGAAACTCCCGTCGCATGAACCGGATGACGACGAGTGGGCCGATGGGCTAACCGAGATGCGAGTCGTCATGCGACAGGAAACCCAGGCTCGCATCGTTCTTGGCGGCAGGGTGGAGGGCTACAAGGGACGCATGCCGGGCATCGCCGAGGAAACGCTTTTATCCCTTCAGGCGCAGCAGCCGGTATTTCTGCTCGGCGGCTTCGGGGGCTGTACTCGCGATATTGCGGAGACGATTGGTCTTGTGGACCGGTGGGTTGGTTCGCGTGGGGACTGGAGTGGCCGCTCGTCCTTTAGGCGGTACTCGCCGAGAGACCTGCACAACGGTCTGTCGGACGAAGATAATGCGATTCTTGCCCGAACGCCGCACATTGACCAAGCAGTAACCCTCATGTTACGGGGGCTCCATCGAATATCTAAACAATCCAACCGGTAAGAGGCCAAAAGGAGGAGACGAAATTGCATAAGGTATTTATCAGCTATTACCACGACAACGATCAGGGCTACAAGGAGCAATTGGTAAAGTTCGGTAAGGATAATTCCATATTTATGGACGCTTCCGTTGATACGAGAGATATTTCGGATGACCTGAGCGATGAGCGGATACGCGAGATAATCAGGGACGGATACTTAAGGGATTCAACGGTAACAATTGTCTTGGTTGGGACGGAGACAAAACGCAGGAAACATGTGGACTGGGAAATCTATTCGAGCATGTACGATGGGAAGGTAAACAAAAAGTCGGGGATTCTGGTAGTCAATCTGTCGGAAACGGGCAGTGAGCATATTCATACATCACACGGAGAAGAAGAAAGAAACCTTTACCCAGACATCATGTCATGGGTTTCAATAGATAGCAAAACCAAATATGAAGATCGCTACATGCCTGCTCGGCTCATGGACAACCTGCTTGAACCAAAAGCCAAGGTGTCTGTTACACCATGGAACAGAATCAATGCCAAGACTCTGTCGGTTCTAATCGAGTTAGCGTTCCGGGACCGTGGCCAGTGTCAGTATGACCTTAGACGACCAATGAGGCGGAACAACTCATAAACACAACGGCGGTGAGTACGTGCAAGGACCTGGGCCGCCACTACCTGCATGGATTATCTCCTCGGACAGCTGAAGAACGTCAGGACAACAGACCAACCAAATGACGAAACAAAAAATGCCCTGGTCGCCTCCCGGTGACTAGGGCCTGTTGACATTCGCGCGATTGCCAAGCACGGATCAACTCCACGAATCATGGCAACGTATTGATGTTGAAGGATTTTTCCGCCTGAGCATCGCACATGGAGAGAGCCGCAATCAGCGTCTCGAAGTTCCAAACCCTCAAGCAAGAGGCCGACACCGAGACAAGCATCGTGCTGGTTTCTGGCGTCCCCATTGACTCCAGCGCCAAGCTGGCGACTCATACAACTGTTTTGCAACCAACCTTCGACGCCGTCTATGCTTGAAGAACAGCCACGGCAACCACACCCAGCAACAAAACCACACCCACACGGCCAACTTCAAACGTCCCCACTGACACCCTCACCTACTTTTCCCCCGACCGTGTGGAAAAGTGCTGCCTATTGACATCGAAAGCGCCTGAGCAGATTGCTTCCCTCAACATCAGCCCTAACCCGGCACAGCCTTTCCCCTTCGCCTTATCGCGGAGCTCCGGGGAAAGGCACAGACCTCTTCGCCAGGCCCTGCGAAGCATCGACATGAGAAAGCATCCCTGTCTCCTATCGCTTGCTGAAAAACCATCGCTCAGAAATCGGCCGACGCTCTGTCGCCCCCAACGCCGGCGAGAAATCGCCGCGGTCGAAGGCGTCCACGAGCCGCAGGACACTAGAGCATATTCGGATCATATTGTTTTATATCCTACATGGGTGAAGTAGTTAGCGCATTCCTCAGGTGAAAACGCCTCCAGGGCCGTGGCGATGGCTGACTCCAGTCCGTCAACGGTGTGTGCTGCAGCCTTGCGAAGCAACGCCTTGAGCTTCGCATACGCTTGCTCAATCGGATTGAAATCCGCTGAGTACGGCGGCAGGTACAACAGCGTGGCTCCCGACTCGCCGAGCGCTTCGCGGACCCCTTGAACTTTGTGAGCCGCAAGGTTAGCCAGCACAACGATGTCGCCGACGCGAAGACTCGGACCCAATAGGGTGCTGGCGTAGGCACGAAAGGCGGCGCCATCCATGACCATGGGCGCCGTGAGACCATCCAGACGCAAGCCGCACACCAGCGTGGTGGTCTTCCAATGACCGTGTGAAACGGATGCCCGGCAACGCTTGCCAGGCGACGAACGGCCCCGCCGCCTGGTCATGTTGGTAGTCGCTCCGGTCTCATCGATAAAGACGAGTTTCGTCGCCTCAAGGTGGGGCTGCATGGCAGCCCAGGCTTGTCGCCTTGCGGCTATGTCATCACGCTCCTGCTCACGGGCGTGCGCCGTCTTTTTTTGAACGTGATGCCGTGGCGTCGGAAGAACTCGTGCAGGGTGCTGATGGCGAAGGTCTCACCCCGCTCGCTGCGCAGGCGTTGTTGGAGTTCGGCGAGGGTGACGTCGGGCGTCTGGTGTATGGCAGCCCTGAGAAAGTCGGCCTGTGCTTCGATGCGCCTGGAGCGACGGTCGCCGCCGCAGGGTTTTGCCTGGGTGCGTCCGGTGCTGAGGTAGGCCTGCATCCACCTGACGGCGCTGGCGGCACTGATACCGAATCGTTTGGCGGCGGCGTTTCGTGACAGGCCGCTTTCGACGGCTCGGATGACGCGCAGGCGGAGGTCTTGGGACAGGTAAGCTGCCATGGTTGGAGGTCTCCTGTGGGAAAGCGGTTAGGAAAGACGACTCAAGCTAGCCAGGATACCATGACAGTACAACTAGAACCGAAATTGCTCTAGCACCTTCCTCCGGGGATGCTTCGCATGAACCGGCTCTACTACGGCGACTGCTTCACGATCACGCGAGATCACGTGAACCTGGGGAGTGTAGACCTGGTTGACCTGGACCCACCCTTCAACTCGAATCAGGAATACAACGCCATCTTACAAGGACGAAACGGGGCGCCCCTATCGCAAGACCTATCTCCCCTCTGGGAGACCCGCAACAAATTTGTGGAACGATATTGACAGCCTGTCTGGCCGCGCCCGTGAACGCATCGGATATGCCACCCAAAAGCCCATTGCCTTGCTTGAACGCATCATCAAGGCGTCGAGCAACGAGGGCGACACGGTGTTTGATCCCTTCTGTGGACTCGCTACGACACTTGAAGCCGCCCACAGACTCAATCGGAAGTGGACCGGCATCGACATTGCCATTCATGCCGTCAAGCGCGTGGCGAAAGTGCGCTGGCAAGACCGCCTGCGCTTGGTTGAGGGTAAAGACTTCGTGGTTGACGGCGTGCCGCGCACCCTGGAAGGCGCGCGTGACCTGTGGCAGCGTGATCCCTATCACTTCCAGAAGTGGTGTCGAAGCCGTGGAGGGCTTCGTAACAACGAGGCGCACGGCAGACGGCGGCCTTGATGGCCGCCTGTACTTCGCTAGGCCGAACATGGATGATCTGCAAAGCATGGCGATCGGGGTCAAGGGCGGCAAGAATGTCGGCATTGCCACGCTGCGTGCCTTACGCGGCGTGTTGGAGAATGACGCGGCGCTGATCGTCGGCCTGCTTATCCTGGAGCCGTTAGGCGTAACAAAGGAACGCAACTTCCATCACTTCATGGCTGAAGCAGGGGATACCCAGTCCACGTTTGCGCGGCCCTATCCGCGCCTGCAACTACGGACGGTTGCAGACATCCTGAACGGCAAAGGATTCGACGTGCCGGGCATGGTTGCACGCGGCACCGGGCAGGGTGTACTATTAAGCCTGTAAATACTTACGCAATTACAAGTTACAGGCTTGACAATTCAGACATAGGGTAGTCCCTTCTCTTTAGGAGGTGACGCCATGAACCTGATCAGTATTTTCAGCAAGTATCCGACGCAAGAATCCTGCCTTGAACACCTTGAAACCGTCCGTTGGGGGGATAATCCGACCTGCCCGCCAGGAGCGACAAGGTGGCCCGCAAGAACGAACTGGACAAGGTGGGCCGTTGGAATTGCCACGCTTGCAAGTCCAGCTTCAACGTCCTGTCCGGCACGATCATGCAAAAGACCAAAGTCCCTTTGCAAAAGTGGTTCCTGGCCATCGGCTTGATGGTGAACGCCAAGAAAAGCCTGTCGAGCTGCCAGCTTGCCCGTGACCTGGACGTGAGGCAACAAACCGTAGGGTACATGCAAACCCGCATTCGGGTTGCGATGGTGAACCGCGAGCGTCACCTGCTCCAAGGCATCATCGAAGCCGACGAAACCTATCTGGGCGGCAAGCCGCGTAACGGCAATCGGCGCGAAGACGACAAGCCCGCCAAGAAAGGACGCGGCACGGCCAAGCGCCTGATCGTCGGCGCCGTCGAACGCGGCGGCCGCGTAACGGCCCGCACTGCCGCCAAGGTCCGCGGCAAGACCCTGCTCAAGTTCATCAAGGACAACGTGGAACCCGCCGGCTCGCTGCTGATGACGGACGAATGGAAGGGCTATGGCGGCGTCAAGAACTTCATGCAGCACGCCGTTATCAACCACAGCACGGCCTATGCCGAAGGCTCGGTTCACACCAACACGATTGAGGGCTTCTGGTCTTTGCTCAAGCGCGCCTGGTACGGCTCGCATCACCACTACGGCGTACCGTATACCCTGCTGTACGTCACTGCCTCACGATCATGCGAGATCACGTGAACCTGGGCAGCGTGGACCTGATTTACCTGGACCCGCCCTTCAACTCGAATCAGGAATACAACGCGACGCACAAGTTCTCATAACGATTCCAAAGGCTTTGGGCAGGTGAGAGACCTCATCTTGTCCTCTTCCAAGACATCTGCTAGGACGTGGAATCCGGTGTATGTGCCTCATGATGAGAAATAGGTGTCCGACTTTTACAGACCTGAAGACGAGAAGGGCAGATACAGACTTCACGAAATCATACGCACGGCATCAATGGGAGAAAGGCCGAACCTTGTGTATGAATACAAGGGATATGTCCCAAGATGGGGGTGGCGTATGAAGCCCGCCAAGTTGCGGGCGTTGGACAGAGAGGGGCGACTTGTATGGTCTGGCACGGGGCGCCCTGATCGCAAGACCTATCTCTCTGGCGGGCGACCTGCAACAAATTTGTGGAACGATATTGACAACCTGTCTGGCCGCGCCCGTGAACGCATCGGATATGCCATCCCAAAGCCCATTGCCTTGCTTGAACGCATCCTCAAGGCGTCGAGCAACGAGGGCGACACGGTGTTTGATCCCTTGAAGCCGCCCACAGACTCAATCGGAAGTGGACCGGCATCGACATTGCCATTCATGCCGTCAAGCGCGTGGCGAAAGTGCGCTGGCAAGACCGCCTGCGCTTGGTTGAGGGTAAAGACTTCGTGGTTGACGGCGTGCCGCGCACCCTGGAAGGCGCGCGTGACCTGTGGAAGCGTGATCCCTATCACTTCCAGAAGTGGGCTGTCGAAGCCGTGGAGGGCTTCGTAACAACGAGGCGCACGGCAGACGGCGGCCTTGATGGCCGCCTGTACTTCGCTAGGCCGAACATGGATGATCTGCAAAGCATGGCGATCGGGGTCAAAGGCGGCAAGAATGTCGGCATTGCCACGCTGCGTGCCTTACGCGGCGTGTTGGAGAATGACGCGGCGCTGATCGTCGGCCTGCTTATCCTGGAGCCGTTAGGCGTAACAAAGGAACGCAACTTCCATCACTTCATGGCTGAAGCAGGGGATACCCAGTCCACGTTTGCGCGGCCCTATCCGCGCCTGCAACTACGGACGGTTGCAGACATCCTGAACGGCAAAGGATTCGACGTGCCGGGCATGGTTACACGCGGCACCGGGCAGGGTGTACTATTAAGCCTGTAAATACTTATTGTGTGTGAATATTCCGGCTCGCTTGGCACCCGGCACGACGGGACTTTTGTGCGGAAAATCATGTTGCGCAAAAAGTCCCACTGATCAGCGACTGTTTGTGCAAAGCCATCCCTGCCCAGACGGCTCAATAATCGCAGACGTTTCGGACCGCCACAATCAGCCGGCGCAAGATGGCTACGTTGGCGATCATGGCGTCCTGCGTCAGATTGTCCGAGCACCGGTGCATAAGCTTGGCCCACTCTCTGAAGACAGCGGCATCCACGGCCAACGGCCAACATATTGTAGGCAGGCGACGTCGGATGACCCTACCGCTTTTTCCAACGGCGATGCAGCCAAAACCAGTGGTCGGGATACGTCCGCACATATGACTCAATAAGCTGGTTGAAACGCCTCGTATTATCCGCGATATCCTGCTGCAGATTGCCGCTGCGCTGAATCGGAATTTCCTCGCTGAACACCAGCCGGTGCTTTCCGAGACCCTGCCGAACCAGGAACACGCCGATGACCGGACACCCAGAACGCAGAGCCATGAGCGCCGGACCGATGGAAGTGTATGCCTCGGCACCGAAGAAAGGCACCGGGATACCCTCGCGCCGCAAGCTGCTTTGATCCATGAGCAGGGCGACGATTTCGCCGCGCCGCAGTGCTTTGAGGCTGGCGGACAGCGCCCGGCTCTTGGGAATGACGTGGCAGCCGCTGTCGCGCCGGTAGGCGTCAACCAAGCGATGTAATGCGGGATTATCCAGGGGCCGGGCGATCACGTGCATGCGGGGCTCAAGGCGCAGCGCAATGGCCGAGGCTAACTCCCAGCTTCCGAAATGCGCCGAAATCATGAGCAGCCCGGCTTGGCGCGCCAGGAGTTGTTCAACACGCTCAAGGCCCTCGACCGTGACCACCGATAGGTACGTATCGGACGGCAGCCAGCGCATACGGCTGAAATCGATCAGATGCTCTCCGAGATTGCGGAACATGGCACGAGCGATGGCGCGACGCTCGGCGGCCGATTTCTCATCGCCGAAAGCGATCTCGAGATTGTCCAGTGCGACCTGCCGGCGCCGGTTGAGGCACAGGTACGCCAAGTCGCCGAAGCGCGCACCCAGCCAGTAGGCCGGACGTCGAGGCAGGCGCGTCAGACCGGCCGTCAGCGTCTGGAGCAGGCTGTCGGCAACAAATTCAGCAAGGCGTCGCATGGTGCAAGAGCGCGTCCAGATGGGTCGTTAACAGCGGATCGTGTGGGGCAATGTCAACGTTGATGCGCAGCGTATAAAGCGGTACCGGCAACGGCCAGGACGCATCGAGGCGGACGGCGTCTTTCTCCGTGGTGACCAAGGCTTCCGCTCCCTCGCGGCGAGCAACATTGCAAACGGCCTGCCAGTCTGCCGGGGTGTAGGGGTGATGATCTGGGAAGGCCAGAAACGCTGCCACCCGCCCTCGGCAGTGCGCGAGGCTAGCAGCGAAGGCGCGCGGATTGCCAAGACCCGCAAACGCCACCACGCAGCGGTGCTGAAGCCACGACGGGTCCACTGAGCAACCCGTGTCTTGGCGATACAGGTCTTGCGGGCTAACGGCCATGCGGTAAATCGGTTGCCGGCCGGCGTAGCGCCTGATTTGCCGGCAAAGCCACGACACCTCGTCCGCGGCCGTTTCCACCCTGCTCAGCACAATAATCTGCGCCCGCCGCAATGCGTGCAGCGGCTCGCGTAGCGTGCCGCGCGGCAGCAGGGCGCCGTGACCAAATGGGTTGCTGGCATCAATCAACACGATGTCACAATCGCGATGCAAGGCGTGATGCTGGAATCCGTCGTCGAGCACCAGCACCTGCGCGCCAAATTGTTCACAGGCGTAAAGACCACTCGCATATCGATCCCGCCCGACAAGCACCGGCACGCCCGGCAAAAGGCGGGCCAGGAGAAAGGCTTCGTCGCCCGCTGTCCGCCAATCCGTCACGGGTCCGTTGCCCGTCGACACGACCTGTGGCTGCTCGGCAGATTCGCCGCCGTATCCCCGGCTCAGCACCGCCACGCGCCAGCCTTGGCGCCGGCACCACCGCGCCGTCCACTCGGTGAGGGGCGTCTTCCCCGTGCCGCCGAGGGTGAGATTCCCAATGCTGACCACGGGGCACGGCAGCCGTCGACGCCGGCGTACGCCCGACGTGTAACCCGCCCGGTGCGCCCCCGCCACGACCCGATACCCCTGCGAAGCCAGCCACAGCGGCGATAGGCCCGCGCGAACCCAGAACGGCACCGGCAGCCCCTGCATGCCGTCATACACGACACGGCGCCAGCCGTCGCGGCGCATATCGATTATTCGCATGCCCGCCCCCATCTGGCCTATTTGGCTGGCTGCGGCAGGAAATAGCCAAGCAACAAGACGTTCAGATGAACCAGCAACAGCTTGTTCCACGCCAGGGTCGCGTCCAGGGCGTCGGACGCATCCAAGGCTTCCCGGAACAGCCCGGCAAAGGTCGTCTGCGCCAAGCTCATGGCGCCTACCATGAACTGCGGCGGCACCTTACCGCCGGGGCCGTGCTGCCGGTGGCTGTGCGACAGGCTGACAGCGAGCAGGTAGTATACAAAGTCGTGTGTCATCGCCACCTCGGCGGTCTCACGCAGCCAGCGCGCCAGGCTGTGCTTGCGCCGTTCGAGCCGCTGGGCATCCGGGCTGCCGTCTTCGGCGAGGAAGAAACGGGCGGTGGATGGGAATTTCAGGAAGTGTCCGTACAGAGCGTCGGTGATCTGGCGTTCGTGCTGTAGCACAATCGGCGCGGTGCGGCGAATGAGCGCTACGTCGGCGTCGGTGAGGCCGACGAACGCCACCAATTCGCGTACGAAGCCTTGCATGTCGGCGCCCGGATGATCGCGCTGCGGGTTCCCCACTGGCCCTCCCCTGCTCACAACGGCTGTGCCTCGCCCGTAACCTTATGCAGACACGGGCACGACTTGGCCGGTAGCCGCGCTTTTATGTACCGCGGCGGTGAATTCCATGTACTTCACGCCGGTAGCAAAGTCCGTCAGGACGATCTCTTCCTGACCGCGAATGGCGCCAATAAATTCCTCCTCCACGCGCCAACTGCCCGCCTTCTCCGGGGCGACGTCGATTTCCTGCAAGGATGGATCGTTTCTCTGGCCGCCGAACAGCTTGTTGCTCATCTGGTCGTAGTGCAGGGTGCCGGCGCTGCCGAAGAGCCAAGCGCCGGGTTCTGGCGCCAAGCCGCACACCGAGCTGAATTCAAAGGCGGCCTGACCACCGCACGCCAAGTCGGCGATGATATTGACGTGATCCGGGACGTCGACCTGAAAGGGAGCGCTGCTCTCCGGGTCATGGCGTTGCGGCACCAGGATTTGGGAACGCGCGAAAACGTTTGCGGCGGGTCCCACCCAGCGGATGACGGCTTCGTACCAGATGCCCATGTTGAGAATATTGAGACCGCTGTGATCTTGCCGCTGCCGCCAAGTGAGCGGTGCCTCGGGGTCGACGAAGCCCGGCACGGTGCCGCGCACCGTCATGGTGTACAGCGCGCCCAGATAGCCGTTGGCCAGCAAGTCCTGGATAGTGCGGTCGACGCGCAAGGTAAACGGCGACGGTACGATTTGCGCCACCAAGTCCGGGTGCGCCTGCGCGGTGGCGAGCATGGTGCGGGCCTCCTCCGGGTTCTTCGCCATGCGCGCCTCGCACATGACGTGCTTGCCCGCTTCCAGTGCCGCGCAGGTCATCTCGCAGTGCATGTACGGCCAAGTGCCGATCACAACCGCGTCGATATCATTGGCGGCGACCAGTTCCCGCCAGTCTTCGTACACCTGCGGAATCGCCAGAGCCTCTGACACCCGTTGCGAGGACTCTCGGCTGCGGTTACAGACGCTGACCACTTCGACGCCGTCAATCGCCCGCAACCCTGGAATATGCCGCACGCGGGTGTTGTTGCCCGCACCGACCACGCCAATACGAATCGCCATAAGGATGCTGCTCCATGGTGAGTTTTTTCATGCTACTGCACAGATGCGGAGAGGATGGTTTTGCGTCAGCCAGATGTCAACCCGAAGGGCCGGTTGGCGTCACATCCGTGCCATACGCGCCTTCACTTTTCGAAGGTAAGAAATGGTTGCTGCCCTGCCTCGAAGACAACATCGGTCAGATAAGAGGCAGCTTTTGCCCCAAGATTCATTCTTGCGGCAAGTTTCTTGAGGTCAATCCGCTTCAGGACGTCAATGGTAATGGGCCGCTTGGCATCGAAGAAGACCAATGACCGGATAAACGTCTTGGCTATATCGGAATTTAACATTGAACAGAAGAAGACCGCCTCTTCCCTGGTCTCGCAAGGAATGAAATAGCAGGTGTCATCCAACACGATCGGGACGCCGTTCACGCTGCCGATCACTCGGAACACAGGAGTTTTGTAAAGTCCGGAGATCGCAACTTTCCAGGGTGAAAACGTATACGGTCCCACACCAAATACGGCGAAGCGGGGGCGCCTAGCGTATATGCTGCTCCGACGTCTATCAAGGGCATCGCCATGTGTAAGCAGGTAGCGCCACGTCCTGGGAGCGTTCAGACCGATGCAGGAAGTGTCATCCGTCACTTGGCGTTGCGTGAGCAGGACGTATTTTGACGGCTGCAGCCGGTCGTTGGCCAAGTCCGAGGACTTCAGGAGCGGAAACAGGCAGGTTGACTCCAGGCAGTGCCGTTCGCCAAAGCCATTCACCCAAGCGTTACCGTCAGGCTTGAACTCCATGACCTTGGCGGCATCGTGTTTGACGCCCGACCGCCACTTGCGATACGCGACCCCATCGATGTCTTCGACGCTCCTGAAAAGGTCAATATCGGCGATCAACTCATCACGATAGACGCCAAACGTGGCAACCGGATCCGTAAAGCGGAAGTCAGCGTAAGCGTGTGCGGTTTGCCTGTGACCCTCGCCGCCGGTATGCGCGACAAAAAGGCACGCATCAACAGAGACGCCGAAGGATTGCTTGGCATCCATGCCGTGCAGCGAGGCCTCCCCGACGTCAAATCCATGATTCCAGGCATGCCTCAAGACCCTTCTGGCGGTGGCGGTCTTACACAACATCGCCAGGGTTGCCTGTCTGCCTCGCAGACTCTCCAACAACTTGATCAGCATCCATTCGGAAATGTCGAAATTCGCCCTTCCGGTCTTCGCCGCAAACCCACGGTGCCCCTGGAAATTGCACTTTTTCGGAAGATTATCGCTCCGTATGGAACCGAGTGTCGCGTTTGTCACCCAAGGCGGATTTCCGACAATGAGTAACCCTTCAGGAAGGGACCGAAAAAAAGCAGTCCGGTCCTTGTCGTAGAAGTTCTCGCACGTCAGCTCGTAACACCCGCCTTCCTGTCCGGCCAGCGCGTCTCTGGCTATGTCGATATGCTCGGGATTGATGTCGAAACCATGGTACGGAATGCCGCCGCCGAACGTACGTATGGACGCAACGAGGAAATTCCCGACGCCACATGTTGGTTCAATGACCGCAGTAGGAGAAACCCCATTCGCGATCAGGAACTGCGTGACTTGGCAGGCCAAATCAATGGGCGTCTGAAAATCCCCGAATTGAGTCTGTGCTGTGGTCTTCATTTCAGACGATCCTGGTAAGGCCACCTACTGCACCAGCCATATCAATAGCCTCCTGTATTGAAGCCGCCACTGGAGAGCATTGGAAACAGTGAGATAGCCGATCTCCGGTGGGTTTTGCAGGATTTCTTCTGCAAGATCTTGGGCTTGGATCTCATCGACGATGCCGCTGATGACCTTTCGGTCATCGACGCGCGGGACGCCGCGCACCTTGTTGGGTAACAGGGGTTCGAGGCGGTTAAACTGGTCGTCGGACAGCCAGAAGAGGTGCTCGGACATGATCGCTCTCCTTGTGGCGTCAGCGTGTTGACTCTCATCACAGGCCCCATGATACCCTTTTATAGGTCCTGAGCCTAGGCGTTGCCCACCCACACTCCGCTTGCCGTGTTGTCCAACGCCAGCAACTCCTCAAGGACCTGACAGTCGTGCACCTCCGCGTCCGTCACCTACGTGGAAGTGGGCTCGCGGGCGAGTGGTTTCAGACAGAGTTCAAGAGCCTGTGAGGGCCGCTATTGAGTGCTGGACGCTTTCTTGGGGGTGGGCGACGTCGAACGGTAGGCAGAGGAGGGTTACACCGTCGGGAAGTTGATACCGAAATTCTGTTTTGTCTGCGTGGCATGTCTTGCGGATTTTGAAGGTCTGCGTTTGTGGGTAAACCAGTGCCACAGCTTCACAGCCGTAGCCCTTGGCGTAGGCGTAAAGCTGATACAGGTCGTCTTGGCTAATGCCATGCCTCGGGTCATCAGGCGACGCGTCGATGCGCTTCCACTTCGCGTCGAGGATGAACACAACACGGTTCCCGGCTGATAGCGTGATGTCCGGCTCCATCGTGAACGCCTTTTGGTTATTGATGCAGGCCAATTTCTTCTGCGGCTGCTTGGCGCGCGCCGCATAGGCTTCTTGGTGACTCTGAAAACTGTGCGTGACGTAGTCCTCGAACACCTCCTCCATGGGAAACAACAAAGACAGGTTACGATGGGGCCCGTAGTAGGTGGCTAATCCCTGTTTGAACAAGAACAGTTTTACCCACTGCATCACTGGCTTGTAGTGCGACATGGAACGATCCACCTGATGCCGCTGCCAATCGGCGTGCGGATTGGCCGATTGCGGTACGTCAGCAGCCTCCATGAACTGGCGCATCAACCGCAGTAGCCGGCGGTTTTCCGTGTTCCGCGCCAGCGGTGCCAGCTTGGTAAGCGCGCTGTGAATGAGCCGGTTGGCAGGTCGGTCGACGCTCAGCTCATCGTGCGCGACGTAGAAACGCGCCTGATTGGTCAGGTTCTCACGGATTTGCTCGCGAAAGAGGAGGCGTCCCCGCAGGTACGGCAGGTTCTCTTCCACCGGAACATAGCGCTTGGCGAGACCACTGCGGGTGAGTGCTTTCAAGGTGATAAGGAACTGGCGGACGAAAACGTGGAGTATGGGGAATCGCCGCACGGCACGGATGTTGCTCTCGCCTTGGGGTAGCTTCTCTGGACACCGCAGATAGCGTGAACATCGCAGCATTCGCAAGAAAAAATGTTTGGTGGTTTCATCGTCGGGACCGAGGTCAATCTTCGGGAGGACTTCTACCACCGTGCCGCGCTTTGTCGTTACAATCCCTACATAGTTGCTTGCCGCCAAGGTATAGTTGCTTGCCGCCAAGGTGTCGTCGGGCTTTTTCTCAAACACAAACACGTTTTCACCCAGCGACCTTAGCTCCTCTAATTCTTCCTGATCAAAATCCTGGATCGTTTCATATTCCCTCACCTCATATTCCCTCACCGTGTGGCGGCCGCGCATCAGCTGTCCCCTGCCTCGCCCGCTGGGTATATCTTTTGATACTCCTTCGGAGCTTCCCACCCAAGGTCGTCGTCGTCGGGCAGTCGCTTATAAATCATCCGATCTTTGTCCGTTGGTGTGGGGTCCGGGGGCAGATTCACGGCTGTTGGCTCACTGACAAAACCGTTATCGTTCAAAACGGCTCGTATTTTCGACCAATCGTCGAAGAAGTACTCCTGCAGAAGCGGGAATATCTTGTTCCGGAAAACGTCCGACAGTTTCTCCATCGTGTTGACGCCCATCAGGTAGGTATGGCCGATCTGATGTTCGCGGTCGAGCAACGCCGTGATGCGTTCATTCATGGCCTTGAGCATCTTTCGACAATTCACGCCGTCCACATCCTCGGAGATGCGTTCGTGCTCCGGATCCGGCATCATCTCAACGAAGGTGAAACGGCGGCGAAGCGCCGTATCCAGCAATTGAATTGACCGGTCCGCCGTGTTCATCGTGCCGATCAGGTAGAGGTTCTTCGGGACACCGAAGGACTCCTGCGAGTATGGCAGCTTGACCGTCGTTTCATCGTCCGCGCCAAGCCGTCGGGAATCCTCGATCAGCGTGATGAGCTCGCCGAAAATCTTCGCAATGTTACCGCGGTTGATCTCGTCGATAATCAGGACAAACCGTTTCGGCTTATCGCTTTTTGCTCTCTCATCTTCTGCTTTCTTAGCAATCTGCTTGAAAATACCGTCACGCAACTCGTATCCGATCTGATCACCGGTTTCAGCTCCCAATACCGGCCGGATGCCCTCGATGAAGTCCTCGTAAGCGTAACTCTGGTGAAACGTCACCATCTCGATCTGGCCAGAGTCAGAGTCCTTGAATTCACGGAATCTCTTGACCTTACTCTCCCTACTCTCCCTCACGCTCCCAGGGTCGATAATCTTCAGTGCGTGGTCAACTGTGTGATAGGTCTTCCCGGTTCCCGGTGGACCGTAGAGTATCTGATTGAGAGGGTGCGCCAAGCCCGAGTTCTGCGATGTCCCTTGGGTCACCATAGGCTCCTCACGGCCACTGAGTCGCTCCAGCAACTCAAAAGTCCTCGCATATGCCGGCGCCTGACGGAACGCGTTCCGGGTACCGGTGCGAGCGTAGTTAAAACCCTTCCTATCCGTTTTGCCCCTCAATTCCCCCTCTCTTTTGTTTACCCACACGACATGTATCTTACTGTCCCCAGCGAGGCGATCCTGGTAATCATTCTTACGGACGATCCCAATGCCTCGCCCTTGAAGCTGGCCAGTTCTAACAAGCATGATATCGCCGGGTCTTGGGTCACGAAGTGGGTATGTGGGAGAACCACCCCCCGACCCCTCGTACTTGTGCCAATCCACCCCGCTTTTGGGGCCTCCGGTAAAGACCCAGTTGTTCGGTTCAAAGTCAAGCTGACTAAAACCCCTCCAGTAGTCGCCATTACCGGCCCCCCTAGCCTGCGTGCTGACGTGAAAGTACTGAATTGGGGCCCCCTCCTTCCGGATATCCCTCTTCTTCCATAAGTCTGCAAATAAGTTGATCTCGTAGAATGCGCAGCCGGGAAAGGCGTCACGAAACCTTTGTAACTCCTCTTTGTACTGTGTCCAATTGACAGCGTCTTGCAGGTCGTGAATGCCCAAGGAACGCGTCGTGTCATCGTACGGCAGGAACTCGGACGGGTTTATGAGAAAGAGCGCCTGAGTCAGCTTTGTTATCGTAACCTGGTCAATTTCAAGGGCGCCGCTGAAGTCCTGAGCGTTCACTGACTCGGCCCCGTTCACGGCATCGCGGAACAGGCGCCAAAGCAATTCTGGGTTGCCCTTACCCTTATCGTGAAAGAGCAAGTCCCACGCGTCTGGCACGGGGAATGTAAACACATCGTCAGAGTCAACCGGAAGCCGGGAATCCATCTCGAAAACTGACTCAATGTTCGGATATACCCGCTCCCTACTCTGGGGTATGCCTCGACCCGCAAGGCTATAGACGAACGAAAACGGATCAATACTCTCGTCATCATAGGCCAGCAACGGCTGCACCTTACCATCATCGCGCCACTTTACCCTATCGTCTTTCGCCTTACCGACCAGATACCTCTCGCCGCCCTCAGCGATCTTGCGGGCAAGCTCCGTGAACCACTTGGTCCAATCGTAAATTTCACGCATATCCCCCTCCTTCCCCTTCAGACTTGAGTGTTCTTAGACATCCGAACGATCAGACAGCATCCACCCATTTGCCATGGTCCTTGATGAGACAGATAAGCCGCTCCTCGGCTTGGTCGGTGGGGATGTTGCGCTCGACGCATTCCTTGCCGACGTAGAGGCTGATCTTGCCGGGACCGGAGCCGACGTAGCCGAAGTCGGCGTCGGCCATTTCGCCGGGACCGTTGACGATGCAGCCCATGATGGCGATTTTGACGTCCTTGAGGTGGGACATGCGCGACTTGATGCGCTCGGTGGTGGTTTGCAGGTTGAACAGGGTGCGTCCGCAGGACGGGCAGGAAATGAACTCGGTCTTGGACATGCGCAGGCGGGCGGCCTGCAGGATGGTGTAGCTGAGGCGCACAGCCTCGGCCGGCGCGGCGTCGCTGTCGATCTGGATGCTGTCGCCGAAGCCGTCGCACAGCAGGGCGCCGAGTTGAATGGCGGCTTGGTACAGCAAGTCGCGGCGGTCGTGCAGGGCGGTGGTCTTCAGGTGCAGGGGGCAGGCGTGGCCTTGGGCGTCGAGGTGAGCGGCCAGATAGCGGTAGGCCGGTAGCGGCTCCGACACGTCGAGGGAGAACGCACCCTGGCAGGGCTGGAACAGGCCGGCAAGCCCGGCGAGGCGGCTGGCGGTGTAGGCCAGCCCTGCCAGGGTGGAGCCGTGCGGGTCGCGGATGAACGGCGGAATGGATGCCAAGCTCAGGCGCCATTCGAGAGCGGTGCCGTGCTGTTGCGACCACATGAGGGCGCGCTGCGCGTGCTGATCCCAAGCGGTCGGATCCTCCTCGCATGGCGGTGTAGTCACGATTTTGGCCAGCCCGGCAAGTAGGGGCACGTCGGCGAGGTCGGCTAGCGGCACGCACAGCGACAGCAACGGTGGAGCGGGGCTTTGTTGCAACCGCTCGTTCAGTCTTGTCAGGGCCTGCAGATCAGCAGGGGTCTCGGCGCGCAGCCGGACGATCTCGCACACCGGATCGTTGGTCTGCGCCGGGACGGTCAGCGCCTTGATCTGGCCCAGAGTGCCCTCAAGGTCGGTCACGGGAACGGTGGTCGCCAATTCGACCCGCACCGGCTGGCCGACGCCCATGGCGAGGCCGTCCAGGCCGACCTCGTGGCTGAAGCGTCGGTCGTAGCCGTACGGGTTGCGGCGTTCGTCGGGTCCGGGTACTTCCGGCGCCTCAGCACACCTCTCGCGGCGGTTATACGGCGCCGCGATGGCGCGGGCCGCTGGGAGTTCGCAAACCGCGTCCTCGGTGAGCGACACGCGGATGGTGTCGCCAATGCCGTCCTCCAGCAGGGCGCCGATGCCGATGGCCGATTTCACCCGGCCTTCCACGCCGTCGCCCGCCTCGGTGACGCCAAGGTGGAAGGGATAATCCATGCCCTCCTCGTCCATGCGGGCCGCCAGCAGCCGGTACGCCTGAATCATCACCAGCGGGTTGGATGCCTTCATGGACAGGACGACATCGTGGTAATCGTAACGCCGGCAGATGCGCACGAACTCCAGGGCCGATTCGACCATGCCCTGTGGCGTGTCGCCGAAGCGGTTCATGATGCGGTCGGACAGCGAGCCGTGATTGGTGCCGATGCGCATGGCCACGCCGTACTGCTTGAGCTTCAGCACCAGTGGCTTGAAGCGCTGCTCGATGCGTTCGAGCTCGGCCTCGTATTCGCTGTCGGTGTACTCGCGCTCGGCGAACTTCTTCTTGTCGGCGTAATTGCCGGGGTTGATGCGCACCTTCTCCACGTATTCCGCCGTCTTGAGCGCTGCGTTGGGGGTGAAGTGGATGTCGGCGATCAACGGCACGCGTACGCCCCGGCGGTTCAGGGCGGACTTGATGTGCCGCAGGTTCTCGGCCTCGTTGAGCGACGGCGCCGTCAGTCGCACCAGCTCGCAGCCGGCATCGACCAGCTGGATGGTCTCGGCCACCGCGGCGTCGGTGTCCATGGTGTCGCTGATGGTCATCGACTGCAGGCGGATGGGGTGGTCGCCGCCGAGCGGCACGTCGCCGACGTTGACGACGCGCGTTTTGCGGCGGTGGTAGGTGAAGGGGTCCCGGCAGTAGGGCGGCAAGGTAATCATCGTAAATCCTTATCGTAAGGCTGTGCGATGGCGTTAGTTGTCGGATTGCGGTGCTCGCACCAAACACGCCCGCGCCAAGCGCCATAGGGGCGGCAGACAGAGGTAAGCGATGAGAAGTACGTCGAGCGTCAGCTCGAAAACGGCGAACTGCGTGCCGTAATGGCGGCTGTCCCAATAACTGACGGGGCTTTCAAAACGAATCGTCCACTCGAAGGGGAAAAACAGCAACGGGCCGTCATCGACGTGCGTTAACACGTCCACGAAGCTGTGCAGCAGGCACGCTGCCAGGAACCAGCACAGCCAGCGCCGTGGGGCTTCCCGCAGACCTTGGGTGCGCCACAGCAAGACAAGTGCGATGATCAGCACGGTCGGGGAATGTAGCAAATTGTGCGCGGCGATCCAGAACGGGTTGTGGAAATAGAGGGTGTCGAACAAGTAGCGCCACGTCGCCTCGGCGCTCCAGCCCAGCAGGTAGCGGAAGTGAAGGGCGCCGCCGAGAGACAGCAGGTACAGCGCGATGTCGGGCGCCACCGACCCCAGCAGGAAGGCGCTGGCGGGCGGCGGCTGGCTCTTCCAGGCACGGCGCAAGGCGGCGGTCATCAGAAAATGCGACGGTGTGTTCATCGTACTATCCCGGTTCCCGTCTCTTCTTCAGCCACTCGCCATCATCCACCACCAAGTCATCTCCCAGCGCCGATGATGCACCTTATCAGGTAACGAACAAGCTGGGAAGCACCAGGATCGTATAAGCTGGTTAACCAAGCGTTAAGAACGCTAACCAGCGTTTTGGGCCTGAACCCTTTCCTGATCGGATCGTACAGCATCGCGAACGATCTCTATCAGCAGGACGATTCCCTCACAAACCTTGGCAGGCGTCCCGATTTATCCAAGTCTGGATTCGGGGGAGACTGGTGCGGGAACAGACGAGGTAGGATTTGAAAGCAGCATGGGTCTGAGGTCGTCCGGAAGCAGGGACCGAGGCGAGGCCGTGGTGGAAAACGATCTCTCAAGGGGTTGCATCACCACCCGGGGCGTCCGATATTCGTTGTATGTGTTGGCTTAGTATCTCCAGCGCACCTTTGTTGCTGGATACGCGTTCACCAAGCCGTACAAGGTCGCCGCGTAGAGCATCGATTGAGTCGGTCATGCGGTCCATACGTTGGTCAACGGCATCAAAGCGCTGGTTCGTGTTCTGAATCAGATCCACGAAACGCTGGTCGACGGCGTCAAAGCGCTGATTCATGCTCTGAATCAGATCGTCGAATCGCTGGTTCATGGCCTCGAATTTGGCCTCGATCCTGGCATTCACCACGTTGAGGAGTATGGTTAACACCGCCGCAATAGCAAGCAACCCCGTACCGTTCTCTTTGACCCATGCCCACATTACGTATTCTCCAGGATATCTGTCACAGGCTGACGACTCGACAGCGCATCGTACTCGTAAGCCGCATCATTTTACCAGAAGGAAATCTGGCGCCGACGAACCGGGGCGGGCGTGTTGCCCGGTTGGGAGGGGTGCGATATCATCCGTCGGGTTTCATGAAGGTCTGGGAACGCGCTGCAAACCACACGGCTGGGGGAGTGAGACATGAATTACCTTGTAACGGGTGGAACGGGTTTCGTAGGTGCCTACGCGGTGAAGGCGCTGGTCGAAGCGGGTCATCGGGTGACGGTGTTCGATCTGATGCTGAACCGGGAATACCTGGCCGACGTGCTTGGCAGTCCGGCGGCAGACAAGGTGCAATTGGTGAGCGGCGACGTGACCGATCTGCCAGCGGTGTTACGGGCTATGGGAAGCGCGCAGGCGCAGCGGGTCGTGCACTTGGCGGCCACGTTGAGCGTCAGCAGCGAGGTTAATCCTCTGCGCACGCTAAAGGTCAATTGCGAGGGCACGCTGAACGTCTTCGAGGCGGCGCTGGCGTTGGGCGTCAGCAAGGTCGTGTGGGCCAGTTCGGTGGCGGTGTTCGGCATTTCAGGGGAGCGCGAGGGGTTCATCGAGAACAACGCCCACCACGAGCCGACCGGCCTCTATGGCGCCGTCAAGTCGTTCAACGAGAGCCTCGGCATGCACTACAAGAACCAGCGCGGCCTCGACAACATCGGCCTGCGCTTCACGGTCGTATACGGCTACGGCAAGGGCTTGACCGTGGCGCGCGGAACGGGCGCCGATTTCGTGACCGAGTTGCTGGAAAAGCCGGCCATCGGCGAGCCCGGCGTGATCCGCAACGGCGACGACACGCCGGATTTCCTGTACGCCGAGGACGTAGGCCACGCCATCCACTTGGCCACCGAAGCGCCGCCGTGCCCGCAGTCGGGCCTCACCATCTGCGGCAGCACCGGATCGATGCGGGACGCCGTGACGTTCGTCAAACGCCTGCTGCCCGACGCCGACCTGCGGGTCGAGGACGGCCACTCGGTCGGCACCATGAATTACGACCCCTCGGTGACCGAAGCCGCCATTGGCTACAGCCCACAATTCACCATGGAAGACGGCTTCCGGGCCACTATCAACGCCATGCGCAAGAAGCACGGCCTGCCGCCGGTTTAACCCGCCCCTGGGATTCAACCTCCCTCGCACATATTTCATAAGAGTTGAGACACCATGGCAGTTTTTGCCCTTGAACAAGTGTCACTGGCCTTCGACCGCGTGCCCCTGCTGGATGCGGTGGCACTGCAAGTCGAATCCGGCGAGCGGCTCACCCTGGTCGGGCGCAACGGTAGCGGCAAATCGACGCTCCTCAAGCTGCTGGCCGGTGATTTGCTACCCGATGCCGGCACGGTGCACCGCGCCCACGCGCTACGTTTAGCGCTCGTGCCGCAGGAGCCGGTGTTCCACTCCGATCATACCGTCGAGCAAGCGCTCACCAGTTCCCTGGGCGCGGTGGGTGAGGTCGTCGCCGATTATCACCACACCACTACCCAACTGACCGTCGCGCAGGGCGCCGAGGCCACGGCGTTGATGACGCGGCTGCACACCCTGCAGACGGAACTGGAGCGCCAGGACGGCTGGCGCCTGCACACGCAGGTGGAGACCGTGCTCTCCCGGCTGCAACTCGACCCCGCGGCGCAGGTAGGCGCGCTTTCCAGCGGCTGGCAACGCCGGGTGGCCCTGGCGCGGGCGCTGGTCGGCGACCCGGAACTGCTGCTCCTGGACGAACCGACCAACCATCTCGACATCGGCTCCATCGAGTGGCTCGAATCCTACCTGCTGAGCTTCCCCGGCACGCTCGTTTTCGTCACCCACGACCGCGTCTTCCTCGACCGCCTGGCCACCGGCATCGTCGAGTTGGACCGCGGGCGGCTACGGCGCTTCCCGGGCAACTGGACGGCCTACCGCGAGCGCAAAAACGACCTGTTCGCCGTGGAGGAGGCCGGGGCCACGCAGTTCGACAAACGCCTGGCGCAGGAGGAAGCCTGGATACGCCAGGGCGTGCGCGCTCGCCGCACCCGTAATGAGGGCCGCGTGCGCCGCCTGATGGCCATGCGTGAAGAACGACGCGCCCGACGCGAGGTGACGGGGCAGGTCAGTTTCACCCTGAGCAGCGGTACGCGTTCCGGCCAGATGGTCGCCGAAGTCGAGGGCATCTCCAAAACCTTCGGCGACCATGAGGTGCTGCGCGACTTCTCGGCTCGCATCATGCGCGGCGACCGCATCGGCCTGGTCGGACCGAACGGCATCGGCAAATCGACGCTGATCAAAATCCTCATGGGCGAACTGCAACCGGACGCCGGGCGCCTGCGCTTCGGCACCAGGCTGTCCAAGGTCTATTTCGATCAGCGCCGCGCCCAACTGGACCCCGAGGCCACCCTGTGGGAGACCCTCTGCCCGCACGGCGGCGATCAGGTCATGGTGGGCGGCAAGCATCGTCACGTGGTCAGCTACCTGGCGGACTTCCTGTTCCCGCGCCAGAGCATCCGGGCGCCGGTCAAGACTCTGTCCGGCGGCGAGCGCAACCGCCTGCTGTTGGCGCGATTGTTCACGCAGCCGGCCAATTTTCTGGTTCTCGATGAGCCAACGAACGACCTCGACACGGAGACCCTGGAACTGCTGGAGGGCTTGCTGGCGGAGTACGACGGCACCTTGCTGCTGGCGTCCCACGACCGCGCCTTTCTGGACGGCGTGGTGACGTCGATTTACGCCTTCGAGGGCAAGGGCCGGGTGCGGGAGTACGTCGGGGGATACAGCGACTGGCAGGAGGCTCTGCAGGCGCCGCCTCCGGCGAAGCGGCGTTCTACGACGGCTCCAACCAGGCAGCCGCGACGCCGGGGCCTGACCTACAAGGAGCAACGCGAGCTCGAAGGGCTGCCGGAATCCATCGAAACCCTGGAAAACGAACAGATGGCCCTGCACGCCCAACTTGAGGACACCCAGCTTTTTCAGAGGGATCCGAAGACATTCCAGACCATTATGGAGCGGTTGACGGCCCTGGCCAGCGAGCGCGACGCCGCCTATGCCCACTGGGTCGAGTTGGAGCAGCGACAGGCTGCCACCCAAGATGGGTAGGTCGAATTCGCGCAGCGTAGTCCGACAACGTTGTCTATTCCATACGCCGGATCAGCCGCAGCAGCGGTTGCAGGGTATCGACGCCGAGATTGCGGCGCGCCTTCTCGGCAGTGGCTTCCAGGCATGGCAGGCTATCCAGCAGCAAGCACCGCCCTTCTTCCTGGCCCATCGCCTCGACAATACCAGGAAGCAGCGCCCGCTCCAGTACCTCTTCACGCAGCCCGTACACGGCGGCGAGGCGCTGCACCACGTAGGGAAAGCCGGCATCCGTCTGCAAACTGTGCAGATCAATAATCGTGGCGCTCCCGGGCCCGTCCCACGCCGCGCCAGCATCTTGCACCAAAACATTCCACGGACTGGGATCGGAGGTGAACAGCCGCCGGTCCAAGGCATCCCACAGCCGCACGTAGGCCGCCACCGCCAGCCGCTCGGCACCGGCCCGCCGCTGCGCGTATGCAGCCGCGTCCAACTCACCGGCCAGCAGTCGCCGTTCGTACTGAAGCAGCAGCCGCTCCACCGACACGCCGGGAATGAAGGCCTCGATGAGCAGATGGCGCAGCACGCCGTCATCGCGCCAATGCCACACGCCACCGCAGCGTGGAAACAGCCCGGCGGCGCGGCGGTTCACAGTTTCGGCAAGATGTGCAAGCGTATCGAGGAGATTGGAGGTGGCGTCATCCTGTGCCTGCGCGTCGGCGGTAGCCGAATACACGAGACGCCGTCGGTGAGGAAGTTTGCAGACCAGAGGGAAGGCATGCCGACCGCATTGCACGGTCAGCTTGTAGACGGACATGGCGCCGCCCACGGCCAATGGGGCGACCACACCGCACCACGAAAAAGGATGCATCCTGGAAGCGGGGTGCACCCGGTCCAAGGCTTGACGCACGCAACCGAACAGGCGGTTGGCCGCCTCAATAGCCTCGACGTGCTGTGGCTCACATCCCGGCGCCCATTGCAGGGTGAAACCGGACGTCATCGACATACCGTAATCATGGTAAGCCGATCGCAGGATGAAACGGACCAAGGCCGGCAAGTAAACACGTCAGCACCTCACTTTGGGACGATCCGCGATAAGACTCGCCGGCATCTCCTGAGGCGTATCCTGGTCGCGCTCATCTGCGGTGCGTCAGGACGTTTGGCTTTCAACCTTTTTGGATTTGGACTCCTCGCCCCCGCCTTCCTCGATGGCGTCTGTCACGTCGTCCGTCATCTTTTCGCTGGCTGTCTTGAATTCCCGAATGCCTTTGCCCAAGCCTTTGGCGATTTCCGGGATCTTCTTGCCGCCGAAAAACAGCATGGCAATGGCGAGGATGATAACCAGTTCTTGCACGCCTAGACCGAACATTACAACCTCCTCACAGCTACTGGAGAGCTATCTGGAATTAGAACGGTACTCAGTATACGCCGCATGGCTGCTGGTAGCCACTGCAATTCTTCGCTAGCGGCCGAGCCGCCGGAAATTCCGCCTTGACACCATCCCCGTTCGCCCTGTATTCCTGTCAAGGCTATGGGATTCTAGGAAACCATATCATAACTTAACCAAACATAGTTCTATGAGGATTCGTTCATGCACGCAATACCACGCGGCCGTTGCCGCCAGATGCTACCAAACCTGTGGCTTGGAGGCCTTCGCGCGATGGCCATTGCGGTCCTCTGCGTCTACGCCCTCGGAGTCGTCGGAAATCCGCCGCCCGCGCGGGCGGCGGATTTCAGCGACGGCGAGCTGCGGCTCAGCCTCGACACCACCCTGTCGCACGGCCTCACCTTCCGCGTCGAGGAGCGCAGGAAGATTCTGAGCCACTACGCCCTCGTCAACACCAACGACGGCAATCTCAACTATGACCGCGGCCTAGTCAGCAATACCTCCAAGTTCACCACCGATCTCGATATCGGTTACCGTAACGTCGGCGCCTTCGTGCGAGCCACCGGGTTCATCGACTTCGAGAACGAGAACGGCCAGCGGGCGCGCACCCCGTTGAGTGACGCAGCGAAGGACCGGGCGGGAACGGTTGCCGAAGTGCTCGACGCCTATGTCACCGGCGCCTTCGAGGTCGGCAGCGCGGCGGTCGACCTGCGGCTCGGCAGGCACGTGCTCAACTGGGGCGAGAGCACCTTCATTCAGAACGGCGTCAACGCCTTCAACCGCTTCGACGTGAGCAAGCTTAGGCTGCCGGGCTCGGAGTTGCGCGAAGCGCTAGTGCCGCTCTCGATGGTCTCCCTGGCGGTGGCGCCAGCCTACACCCTGTCGGTGGAAGGCTTCTACCAGTTCGACTGGGAGAAAACCATTATCGACCCGACCGGCAGCTACTTCTCGACCAGCGATTACGTAGGTCCGGGCGCCCGGGAGGTAGTGATCCCCTTCCCGACGCTGACGAGCGTCGGGAGCGGAGCCGATCTCGGTTTCGGGTTCGGACCCCTTACGCCGGCCCTCAATGCCGACCTGGCCAATTACAAAGTGCTCCATCCTCAGCACGGCCTGCTCCTCGTTCCGCAGCCGCGCCAGCCGGAAATCGATCCCGATTTTCTGACCGTACTACGCGGCCCGGACCGCAAGCCCGGCGACTCGGGACAGTGGGGGCTGTCGCTGCGCTATCTCGCCGAAGGACTGAACGACACCGAGTTCGGCCTCTACGCCGTCAACTATCACGCGCGGCTGCCGGTCCTCACCGCACGCACCGGCACCCGGGAGGGGATACAGGCAGGTCTCGCTGCCGCCGGGGCAGTCGGTTCGCCCACCTCCGCCACGACCGCGGCAGTGACCCAGGCGGTCACCGCGAAGATCATGGCGGGTGTCCGGGACGGATTGATCAACCCCGCCGATGCCCGGACGCTCATTGAGGCGCAAGTGAGAGAGCAGGTTGGCGGAATCGCTGCTTCCCTCGCGGTCGACCGGTACGCGAAGACCGGGCATTACCTTACCAAGTATCCCGAGGACAACCAGCTTTTCGGCCTGAGCTTCAACACCCTGCTCGGAGCCTCGGGTTGGGCGCTGCAGGGCGAGTACACCATGCACCTCGACACACCGCTGCAAAGGGCCGAACGATCGGTGATCGGTGAAGGCATCCAGCCGATTTTGACGGCTCTGGGACTTGCCGCCGAGGCCACCCTCAAGGCTGGTCTGGCGCGGGCCGCCGCCGAGGCGGCCCGGAGTGACCCCCGGGCCGCCCCAGCCGCCGCCGAGCTCGCCGCCGAAGCCGCAGCGGCCAAGACTGCCTTGGACAGCCTCCTCGCAAACCACAGACCGGAAGACCTTGTGGGCTACGTCGAGCGCAACGTGAGCCAGGTCCAGGCAACTGCCACGAAAGTGTTCGGCCCCACGCTCGGCGCCGACAGCTTAGTATTCGTAACGGAAGCGGCGTTGATGCACGTGCACGGCCTGCCGGACGACGACCCGCTAGAGAGCCCCGCCGTCCTCGGGAGGATCGACGAAGACTCGACGGCCAATCCCGACACCAGCGCCGACACCACCGCCACGTCCTGGGGCTACCGGATGGCGGCGCGCCTGGACTACAATAACGCCATCGGCGCGGTGAACCTGTTTCCGTACCTGCAGTTTCAGCACGACGTCAGCGGCAACAGCCCGTCGCCCATGGGACCGTTCGCGGAGGGTCGGACGGCGCTGACCCTCGGACTGCGCGCCGATTACCTCAGCCGCTGGCAGGCCGACCTCAGCTACACGCAGTACGACGGCCGGCGCCACTGGCTGGCGGACCGAGACTTCGTGTCTGCTTCCATCAAGTACTCGTTCTAGAGGTTACAAGGTCATGACGATTATGAAAGCAATCACACTTCGATTCAGTGCCGGGCTCCTCCTTGGGTGCGTCCTGCTCCTTCCCGCCACAGCGGAAATTACAGAGGAACAAATCGCTCGCCTCGGCGGCGACCTCACGCCCCTCGGCGGGGAGCGGGCGGGCAACGCCGACGGCACCATCCCGGGATGGACCGGCGGCATTACCGAACCGCCGAACGGCTACGTTGTCGGCGAGCATCATCGCGACCCCTACGGCGACGACCGGCCGCTCTTCGTCATCAACGCCGCCAACCTTGACGCCTATCGCGACAAGCTGTCGGTCGGGCACCAGCGCATGCTGGAAACCTATGCGTCCTTCGAGATGCCGGTCTATCCGACCCGGCGCAGCGCCTCGGCGCCGCAGCGCATCTACGACGCCACCCGGAACATCGCCGCCACCGCGAAACTCGTGGACGACGGCAATGGCGTTGGCGGCGCGGTGGTCGGCGTTCCCTTTCCAATCCCGGCCAACGGCCTGGAAGCCGTCTGGAACCACCTCCTGCGCTACCGAGGCGAGACGGTGAAATGTACCATCGGCCAAGCCGCCGTGACCCGCAATGGCGCCTACACGGTCGTCAAATACGGCCTTGAAATCGAGTTGCGCTATTCGCTGCCGGGCATGACCGAAGAAGAGCTCGACAACACGATGATCCTGTTCAAGCAGAAGGTGCTGGCGCCGGCACGGCTGGCCGGCGACATCCTGCTGGTGCACGAGACCATGAATCAGGTGCGCGAGCCGCGCAACGCCTGGACCTACAACCCCGGCCAGCGCCGAGTGCGGCGGGCGCCGAACGTCGCCTATGACAACCCGGGCACCACCACGGACGGGTTGCGCACCGCCGACCAGTTCGACATGTTCAATGGTGCGGTCGACCGCTACGACTGGCAACTCGTCGGCAAGCGCGAGATCTACGTGCCGTATAATGCTTATAGGCTGCACAGCGACCAGCTTGCCTTCACCGACATTCTCACCCCGCTGCACGTCAACCCGGAACATTTGCGCTACGAGCTGCACCGGGTGTGGGTGGTCGAGGCCACCCTCAAGGAGGGCGCGCGGCATATCTACAAACGGCGCACCCTCTATATCGACGAGGACTCGTGGCAGATTCTGCTCGCCGACATCTATGACAATCGCGACGAGCTGTGGCGGGTGTCGGAAGGGCACGTCATCAACTACTACGAAAAGCCGCTGATCTGGCCGACGCTTGAGGTGCATACCGACCTTCAGGCGGGACGCTACCTTACCCTCGGCCTCGACAACGAATTCCCGATGTGCACTTACGACGCGGCGGTGCAGACACGGGATTTCACCCCGGCGGCCCTGCGCCGCGAAGGTCGGCGCTGATTTTGGGCGGCCGACGAGGGCGAACCGCCCTGCTCGGGGACGTTGGGCGCCTCGGGTTGTGGTTCGCCTTGATCGTCTGCGGGGCGCTGCTCGCATCCGCCACAGCCCAGATGCCGGTGGTCGAGTCCCGCCTTGCCGCGACCTCGCTATTGCTTGATGGAACCGCAGCCGGATCGCGTCTGCTCGTGGTCGGCGAACGCGGTCATATCTTGTTGTCTGATGACAACGGCGCCACCTGGACGCAGGCGCAAGTGCCGGTGCAGGTGATGCTGACGGCGGTCCGCATGTACGACGCGCAAACGGGCTGGGCGGTCGGGCACGACGCGGTTATCCTGCGCACGCGCGACGGCGGCGAGACGTGGCAACTGGTTCACTACGCGCCACAAGCGCAACTACCGCTGCTTGACGTCTGGTTCCGTGACGCAGACAACGGCTTCGCGGTGGGCGCTTTCGGCACCTTCCTCGCCAGCGCGGACGGCGGCGACACCTGGACCTGCCGCAACGCTTGCTGGGAAGACGATGATGGAGAGAGCAGGCCGCCGCTACTCCATGCCGCCGATAGTGATTTCGAGGACGATTTCCACCTCAACACCATTGCGCCAGCCGGACCCGGGCGGCTCTTTCTTGCCGGCGAAGCGGGCGTTCTGTACCGCTCCGACGATGACGGCGAGACATGGCGCGCCCTGCCCTCGCCCTACGGCGGCTCATGGTTCGGGGCCTTGGCTCTGGACGCGAATACGGTGCTCGTCGCGGGGCTTCGCGGCCGCCTCTTCCGTTCCGAGGATGCGGGCGAAAACTGGACGCAGATCGAAACCGGCACAACCGCAACGCTGACCGACCTCGTGCAGGTGAAACCCGACCTGATGCTGATCACCGGCCTCGCCGGCGCCCTTCTTACCAGTCGCGACGACGGCCTCAGCGTCTCGTACCGGACCTTGCCCGCGCGCCAGGGCATGTCCACCGCCCTGACAACAACCAGCGGCAACGTCGTACTGGTCGGGGAATCCGGCGTCGAACCTCTTTCCAAAATCGAATAGGCGGGCGTGATGGCGGAAGCAACGGCTGACAAATTGAGGATTGGAGATTGTGAATTGTGGATTTAGCTGACAATCCAAAATCAGCCGTCCAAAATCAGCAATCCGTAAGCAGGCATCCCATCGCCACCTTCGTCGACCGTCTGGTGTTCGGCCGCCGCCTCGTGACCCTCGTCGTCTTCGTGGTAGTTACAGTGGCGCTGGCGTGGCTGGCTACCGGGTTGCGCGTGGATGCCGGCTTCACCAAGCTGTTGCCGGTTGAACACGACTACATGCAGACCTTCCTTGAGTATCGTGACGAATTCGGCAGCGCCGACCGCGTGGCCGTGGCGGTGATGGCGCGCGGCGGCAACATGTTCACGCCCGAGTTTTTCGCGTTGCTGCGCCGAGTGACGGACGCCGTGTTCTTCCTGCCGGGTGTCGACCGCACCCAGGTCTACTCTATCCTCACCCCCAACGTGCGTTTCATCGAGGTGATCGAGGACGGCCTCATGAGCGGGGATGTTCTGCCGTCGGATTTCAAACCGACTGAAGAAAGCTTGGCGCAGGTCCGCGAGAACATCATCAAAGCCGGCGTCGTCGGCCGCCTGGTCGCCAACGACTTTTCCGGCGCCCTGGTCAGCGCCAAGCTGCAGGAATTCGATCCCAACACCGGGGAGAAGCTCGACTACCTCCACGTGGCGGCGGAACTCGAACGCATCCGCGTCGAGGCGAGCGGACATGAAGGAGGCGGGCCCATCGCGGATTTGCACGTCATCGGCTTCGCCAAGGTGGTGGGGGACATCGCGGCGGGTGCGGTGCGCGTGGTGCTGTTCTTCGTCATCACCTTTGCGATCACGGCCTTGTTCGTCTACGTCTACACTGGCTCCCTGCGCTTCACCGTCATGCTGCTCGCCTGCGCTCTGATTGCGATGGTGTGGCAGCTCGGCGCGCTCGTCGGTCTCGGTTTCGGCATCGATCCGATATCCATCCTCGTGCCCTTCTTGGTGTTCGCGATCGGGGTCAGCCACGGCGTGCAGATGGTCAGCGCCGTACGAGCCGAAGCGATTGGCGGCGCGCCGCCGCTGACGGCCGCACGCAACAGCCTGCGCCGCCTGCTGTTGCCCGGCGCCGTGGCGCTCGCCTCCGACACCGTAGGCTTCGTGACCATCTCGCTCATCGCAGTGCCGGTGATCCAGGAAATTGCGATTGCCGCCAGCCTCGGCGTCGCCGCCATCATCCTCACCAACCTGGGCCTCCTACCGGTGCTGCTCTCCTACGTCACGATCAACACCCGGCAACGCGACGCGGCCCTTGAACGCGACCGCCGCCTGGCGCCGCTGTGGGCCCGTTTTGCGGGCGTGGCGCGGCGCGGCCCCGCCCTCGTCACCATCGGCCTGGCCGTCGTCCTGATGATCATCGGCGCCTCCTATGCGCCGATGGTGCACATTGGCGACCAGCATCACGGCGTGCCGGAACTGCGCCCGGCCTCCGCGTATAATCTCGATGCCGCAGCCATCGGTGAGCGGTTCGAGATCGGCGTCGACGTCTTCACGGTCATCGCGGAAACCAAGTCGGAAGGCTGCATCGACTATGAGGTGATGAACACCCTCGACCGGTTCGAGTGGCACATGCGCAACGTGGAGGGTGTGCAATCCGTGGCCGCGCTGAGCGGCGCCGTTCGCAAGGTTGCGTCCGGCCTGAAGGAAGGCAGCCTCAAATGGCGGACCGTACCGCGCGATCCGTACGTGCTGGCGCAGACCGGAACGTACGTGCCGACCAGCAGCGGCCTCCTCAACGCCGATTGCAGCGCCATGCCGGTGATGGTCTACACCACGGACCACAAGGCCGTGACCATCGAGCGCATCGTCGATGCGGTCAAGACGTTCAACGCCCCCAATCCGAACGAGGAGATCGTCTTCCGTCTCGCTTCCGGCAACGTCGGCGTCATGGCTGCGGTGAACGAGGAGGTCTCGGCCTCGCAGTTCCCGATTCTCGGCTACGTCTACGCCGCGGTCATCATCCTGTGCCTGATCTTCTTCCGCTCGCTGGCGGCCACGGTGTGCATCGTCGTGCCGCTCGCCGCCGTGTCGCTGCTCGCCTATGCGCTGATGGCGGCGCTGGAGATCGGGCTGAAGGTGTCCACGCTGCCGGTGGTGGCGCTCGGCATCGGCATCGGCGTCGATTACGGCATCTACATCTACGGGCAGCTTCGCCTCCACTTGGCGGATGGCCTCGACTTTGCGACCGCCTACGTACGCACCCTTGCCACCGCGGGAGCCGCGGTGGTGCTGACTGGCCTCACCCTGGCGGCCGGCGTGGCGACCTGGATCGTGGCGCCGCTTCAGCTCCAGGCCGACATGGGTACAGTGCTGACGTTCATGTTCCTCGTCAACATGATCGGCGCTATTGTGCTGCTGCCGTCGCTCGGCGCGTGGCTGATCAAGCCGAAAAAGACGACCTGAAATAAGGGGAGACAGAAGTACGATGGCCGCCATACAAACGTACAATCCGTTTGCACCCGAGGTGAAAGAAGACCCGTATCCCGCCTACGACTGGCTGCGGCGTGAGCACCCGGTGTATCACAATGAAAAACTGGATTTCTGGGCGCTGAGCCGTTACGAGGACGTCGAGTGGGCGGCGCGCCGGCCGGAGATATTTTCCTCGGCTCAGGGCATCGGGCCGGACCGCCAGGTCGGAGTGTCCATGATTACCAAGGACCCGCCGGAGCACACGCGGCTGCGCAAGCTCGTCAGCAAGGCGTTTACGCCCCGCATGGTGTCGCAACTGGAACCGCGCATTCGGGCGATTACGGACGAATTGATCGATAGGGTGATTGAGAGGGGGGCGTTCGACCTCGTTCAGAACCTGGCCTACCCGCTGCCGGTCATCGTCATTGCCGAAATGCTGGGCGTCGACCCGGAGCGGCGGGACGATTTCAAGCGCTGGTCGGACGACGTGATCCACATCGTGGCCGCCGGGCAGAATGAAACGCGGATGGCACAGTACATGGAGAGCTGGGAGGCATTCAAGGCCTACTTCGTGGAGATGATTGAGGCGCGTCGCCGCGCACCGCGGGACGATCTGGTATCGGCGCTGGTGCAGGCCCAGGAAGAACGCGATGCACTTACCCTGAGCGAGTTGCTCAACGCCTGCCTGCTGCTGCTCGTGGCGGGCAACGAAACCACCACCAACCTGATCGGCAACGGCGCACGGGCGCTCTTCACGCACACCGAAGAGGGCTTGAAGGTACGCCAGCAGCCCGAACTCATCCCCAGCATGATCGAAGAGGTGCTGCGCTACGACTCACCCATCCAGGGCACCTTCCGCACCACCACGGAAGCGGTCGACGTCCAGGGCGTGACGATCCCCGGCGACAGCAAAGTCCTGCTGCTCTGGGCCTCAGCCAATCGCGACCCGGCGGTGTTCCCTGATCCGAACCGCTTTGACATTGAACGCCCTATCGACCGGCATCTGGCATTCGGCATCGGCATTCACTTCTGCCTTGGCGCCCCGCTGGCCCGACTCGAAGCGCGCGTCGCCACCGAAACGATCCTGCGCCGCATGCACCACGTGGAGCCGGATCCGGACGGGATAATCGAGCGCGTCGACAACCCGTTCTTCCGCGGCCTCAAGCATTACCCGCTGGTGTTCGAGCCGATGCGGTGATTTCCAACACATCTCTGTGATAGAGTGACCTGCCAAATTTTTGCAGGCGTCCGAGGAGTCATGCAATGCCCGTCGTTGACACACTCAGACTGAAAACCAAGTTGTCGGGCAGCGGCATGCCTGAGCTCCAGGCACAGGTTCTCGTTGAAGAACTCGATGAGGCGCTGAGTACGGCAATTGCCGCCCAAGTCGCCACCAAGGCGGACGTCGTTGAACTGCGCGCCGCCATCAGCGCTATCCATGAGCGTTTCGAACAGGTTGATAAACGCTTCGAGCAAATTGACAAACGCTTCGATGACATGAATCAACGCTTCAACGATCTGAATCAGAGCGTCAATCAACGCTTCAACGATCTGAATCAGAGCGTCAATCAACGCTTCAACGATCTGAATCAGAGCGTCGCGCAAATGCGCTCCTGGTTAGTGGGTCTCTACTTCTTCATTGCCTTCGGCTTTCTTGGGATGATTTTGAAGGACATGATCTTCGGGTAGGCTCTGCGTCTCGTCTCAGTGGAATGTCGGATTACGCTTCGCTAATCCGACCTGCATGACACGAAAATTCCCTACTTGCCGGCCAGTTCGCGGCGCACCAACTGGGTGGCTTCGACCATGCGCCGCAGCTTCAGCACGGTGAGCCAGCGCGGCAACTGGAAAAACCCGCAGTCGGGATTGATGAACACCTTTTCAGGCCCGACGTGCTGCAAGCCCTCACGAATCCGCTCAGCGATTTCCTCCACTGGCTCCACATAGAACGACTTCACGTCTACGACGCCCAGCCCCACTTCGCGCCCATCGCAAAATTCATCGAGACGCTCGATCTCCTTCATCTCACGGTTGGCGAATTCCAGCACGAACTGATCCGCCCGCGCCTCGTGAAAGGTGGGAAATAGCGGCGCGTATCGCCGCGGGCCGCGTGGCCGGCTGCCCAAATTGCCGAAACACACGTGCAGGGCAATTTTGGCCTCCACCCCGGCGACAGTGGCGTTGTACAGGTCGAGGTAATCCTTGGCCGTACCGGGGACGATGGCGTACGAGGGCTCGTCGATCTGCAGGAAGTCAACCCCTTCAGCCGATAGTGCCTTGAGCTCGGCGTTGATCACCGGCACGAAGGACCAGCATAACTCCAAGCGGTCTTTGTAAAACGACTGATCGCGGGTCTGGATGTGGATGCTCAGAGTCAGGGGACCCGGACAGGTCACCTTGAGGGGGCGCCGCGCGACCTGTCGGGCATAACGCACTTCCTCGACGATGCCCAACCCCTGCGGCACGGTCACGGGCTCGACCGGGCGGTAGCGCGGTGGCATGTCGTAGCCATAAACGCCCGTCTTGCGTAGCTCCGGCAGGCGTTCGAGGCCCTCCATGCGGCGGTAGAAGCTCTGCACGAAGTACCAGCGGCGCATTTCGCCGTCCGAGATGATGTCCACGCCGGCGCGCTCCTGGTCCAGGATGGCGGCGTTGACCGCGTCGTCCACGGCCTCGCGGGCATCGGTGCTGCCATAGCGACCCTGCTCGATCTCCTCAAGGGCGGTGAAGAACCAGCCCGGATAGGCATGGCTGCCGACGACGGTGGTGGGAAGCAGCAGATCGCTCATCCTCAGCGGCCTTTCCAGTTCGGCTTGCGTTTCTCGGCAAAGGCTTTCGGCCCCTCGACGATGTCCTCGGAACGCCGCATGGCGGTGCTCTGGGTGTATTCCAGGTTGAGGGCGATATCCAGCGGATGGCCGAGCCCCATCATCGCCGCCTGCTTGCTGGCCCGGATGGACAGCGGCGCGCCCTCCAGGATGTCCTGAGCCCAGCGATCGACGGTGGACATGAGGTCGGCGAGCGGCACCACCTCATTGACGATGCCCCAGCGGTGCGCTTCCGGCGCCGTCATGTGGCGGCCGGTCAGGATGTAGCCCATGGCGATCTTCTGCGGCATCATGCGCGGCAGTCGGTGCACCCCGCCGGCGCCCGCCATCAGCCCGACGCGCGGTTCGGGCAAGCCGAGGCGGGCATGATCCGCGGCGATGATGATGTCGCACGCCAACGCCATCTCGAAGCCGCCGCCGAGCGCGAAGCCGTTGACCGCCGCGATGATCGGCTTCCAGCAATCCGTGCGCTTGGCCAGGCCGCCGAAGCCGCTCTCGCCGACGCGCACCATGCCCAAGCCGTGTTCGGCCGTGTATTTCAGATCGTTGCCCGCCGAGAACGCCTTGTCGCCGCTGCCGGTGAGGATGCCGATCCATACCTCGGGGTCGTTCTGAAAGTCGTTCCAGATCTCATGAAGCTCAAGATTGGCGGGCGGATGCAGGGCGTTCATACGCTCCGGGCGGTTGATCGTCACCGTCGCGATGCGGCCCTTTTTCTCATAGGTAGCAAATTCGTATGCCATAGTCAGCTTTCTCCATTCTTCACTCTGCTTGGGCCTCCAGATGAAACCACTTTAGTTCGCCAAGCGCGGTACGTCTACTCCCTGGCGTAAGACCCGGGGGTGCCACCAGCCGCTGGTTTCCTGGCACTGCTGGCGCCACTTCCAGGAAATGAAGGTGGCGTGTCTGAGCATGGAACGCCGCAGCGTACCGTGCTGACCGATACGGTCGAGAAAATCGAACGTCAACGTGTTTTCGATGCGCTTGCGGGCCATCCAGCAGTGCTGCACGGCGGCGGGGATGCCCTTGTAGTAGAGCACGAAATGCAGGTATTCGTGCGCCAGATAAAGCTCGACAATGCGCGGCGCGCCGGAAAAAGCGTGCACCGGATGCAGGTGCACCTCGCCCTTCCGAAGGTCGGCCATGGCGGCGCCCTTGTCGAGCTCCACCAGGCGGATGGCGGGCCGCGCGATGAGGCCGTTGCCCTTGCCGAGCCTCACCGCGTATTGCCACAACGCTTCCTGCCGTGATTCGGATGGGATTTGCGGGCGTTCCTGCGCCATCAGGAGGCTGAAGGCGTTGAAAACCAGCAAGGCAAGCAGAATGCCGCAACTTGCGACCGTGACGCGCACCCATTTCCCCCGGCTAGTCGAAGCTCAGATCCACCCCGCCCAAGACGCCAAAATCAGCCCGCACGCGGTCGCTGGCCTTGCCCTCGTAAACGTCCGTGCACACGCCGGTGCTGACCCGCTCCCCGGCCTTCAGGGCGCCGCCGAACTTGGGCAGCTCGTTGGCCAGCCAGGCCAGCACGTTGAGCGGATGGCCCAGCACCGCGGCGCCATTACCTTGCGTGATGACGTGGTCGTTGACAATGAGCCGCACATCGTGCGCGGGCAAATCCAGATCGCGCCACGCTACGTACGGCTCACCGACAATCCAGGCGCCGTGGACGGCGTTGTCGGCGATCAACGACAGCGCCCCGGCCGCGGTCCAGTCCACGTAGTGCCAATCGACGACCTCGATAGCCGGCAGGATGGCGGCCACAAAGGGGGCGATGGATTCCGCGGTGTAGGGCTCGGTGGCTGCAGGCACCGTCTGGGCCATCTCAAAGGCGAACTCCGCTTCGATGATACGGTGCACGAAGTCACCGGCGGGCCGGCGGGCCGGCGCCGCATAGAGCGTCGGCGACAACAGGCGGCCGCAGAACGGCCCGTCAACGCGCAGCAGGTCTTGCGCCAGCTTGTTGGTGCACGCTACTTTGTAGCCCACCGCGTGCCCGTGCGAGGGCGCCAGGAGCCGCTCGACGAGGGCGGCCTGCACGGCGTAAGCTTCGGACGCTTCCACCGGTCGGCAGGTTTCCGGCAGCGCCTCCGCAACGCTCCGTGTACGCCGCAGCTCCGCCAGGAAGTCGGCCGCGGCAGCTACCCGATCCATACGTTTCCCCTTCTGTGATGAGTGTCCCATCGTTAACGAAAGAAAGCGCCCATCATAGGGGACAGAGACCCCAACCGCCAGAAGTGACCGTCCCCCGGCGTGCTATAATTGCCGCCCTGAGAACGACCCCCAAAGAAAACATCGTGGCATTTGGCTGGAGGAATCCCACCATGAGAACCATTCCAAGCATTCGCTGGCTGCTGGCGCCGCTGGCCGTTGCGCTGGCCGTCCAATTCCCCTCGACCCTGCTGGCGCAGGTGGTCATTGCGGGCAATGACAACAAGGCCTTGGTTGTCGACGGCAAGCTGCAGATCGACCCGCAGGGCGTGCAATCCGTGTCCATCATCGACATCGGCCCGGACGGCCCGACGCTGCGCGCCACCGTTGAGACGCCCAACAGCATTTTTGGCCCGCCGACCAACTTGGCCGTCACCCCAGACAACCGCTTGGCGCTGGTGGCGGAAGCCGTAATGATCGATCCCGACGCCTCGCCGCCCAAGTTCATGCCCAGCGACAAGCTGCACGTTATCGACCTGGAGGCCGACCCGCCGCAGATCATCGACACCCTCACCGTGGGCCGCCAGCCCTCCGGCATGGCTATCAGCCCCGACGGGCGCATGGCGATCGTCGCCAACCGCGCCGAGACGTCCGTGTCGGTGCTCAGCATCACGGGCAGGCAGGTGCGCTTCAAGGGCAAGGTGGAAACGGGCGACCAGGTCACCCACGTGGCGTTCACGCCGGACGGCAAACGGGCGATGATCAACAAGGCCAGCACGGACCAAGTGTCGTTCCTGGCCATCGACGACGCCGAGGTCACCCTCGCCGGGCCGGACTTGGCGGTCGGCGATTATCCGTACAATGCCGACATCACCCCCGACGGACACTTGGGCATCGTGGCCAACACCGGTAACAACGGGCGCTCCGACGGCAACATCGACTCGATCACCGTGATCGACTTGCAGCACAATCCACCGCGCGTCATCGACCACCTGGCGGCGGGCGACGCGCCGGAGGGCATCACCATCAGCCCGGACAGCCGTCTGGCGGTGACCGGCAACCTATGCGGCAGCGACGCGCCGCCGGACGCCTGGTTTCTGCGCAGCCCCGGCTGTATCCAGGTGTTCGAGATCAGCGATTCGGGCGTGCGCCACGTAGCGGAACTGCCGGCCGGCGGCGTTCCCGAAGCCCTGGCCTTCAGCCCGGACGGCCGCTGGCTGCTAGTGGCCAACCTGCTGGATGCCAATGTCAGCGTGTTCGAGGTGCGGAACGGCCAGGTTGTCGATACGGGCCGCAAGCTAGCGCTGCCCGGGCACCCCGGCTCAATGCGCGCCACCACGCCCTGAAACCCGACTTTCCAGCCCAACGAAGGGAGTCTGACAACACAACAGGAGGAAAGCAAACCATGCCGATGGCAGCGGTGATCCATGAGAAAGGGGCGCCCGAGGTGCTGCGCTGGGAGTCCATCGACATACCGGCGCCGGGCCCTGGCGAGGTTCGGCTCCGCAACGAGGCGGTGGGCCTCAACTTCGTCGATACCTATCACCGCCGCGGCATCCCGCACCCCTGGCCGGTGCCGACGCTGCCGGTCGTGCTCGGCTTCGAGGGCGCCGGGCGCGTCGAGGAGGTCGGAGCCGGCGTCACCGGGTTTGCGGCGGGCGACCGGATCGCGTATGCGCTGCCGCCCCACGGCGCCTACAGCCAAGTGCGCAACTATCCGGCGGCGAATCTCCTCAAGGTACCGGCTTCCCTCGACCATCTCGACGACCGCGTCCTCGCCGCCTCGATGCTCAAGGGCCTGACCGTGCAATACCTCGTGCGGCGGACGTATCGCGTGGAGTGGGGCGACGTCGTGCTCGTCCACGCCGCGGCGGGCGCCACGGGGCTACTGCTTTGCCAGTGGGCGAAGCATCTCGGGGCGACCGTCATCGGCACCGTGAGCTCAGCGGCGAAAGCAGAACAGGCACGCGCGGCCGGGGCGGAGCACGTCGTCATCCACGGCAAGAGGGATTTCGTTGCCACCGTCCGCGAGGTGACGAACGGCGAGGGCTGCGCCATCGTCTACGAATCGATCGGACGGGACACGTTTCGCCGTTCGCTCGATTGCCTTCGCCCCCTCGGTATGATGGCGAGCTACGGCCATGCCTCCGGCCCTCCCGACCCCGTCGACGTCATCGAGCTCGGCGCGCGCGGCTCCCTCTTTCTCACCCGTCCTGCCATCATGCACTACCTCGGAACGCGCGACGCTCTGGAGCGCGGCGGGGAAGAGCTGTTCGAGGTCCTCGGGCAGGGGGTCGTGCGGCCCGCCGTGAACCACGTCTACCCGCTCGCCGAGGCCGCCGAAGCGCACCGGGCGCTCGAAGCGAGAGAGACCACGGGCGCTACTGTGCTCCTGCCCTGGGCGTGAGGGGTATCCCTGCGGGCCACCGCTTCAGAGGCTGCTCTGTCACTGCGGATCGCCCCACCCTTTCCACACGAAACGGGCAAAATTGCTCTCCAGTGGGGAACTGGCCGCGAATGCCGTTTCGTCCTGCAACAGCGCGGAATCAAAGTTTGCAGAATGAGGGATTATCAGAAGTCGACGACATCGCCGTTTCGATCAATCGTGAAGCAACGGCACCAACTGTCGCCTATCTTCTGCCAATCTGGGTGCCATACACCGCCTACCAACAGCCAGGCATCTTCCTCTTGGCGGTATCGGAACCCCCTGACGCTCTCAGCAAGTCGTTCGGCGATGTCGCGAGCAGCCTGCTCTCTACGGGCCTGACAATTAGGCTTGGGACTCATAACCAGCAACTAACCGTGGCAGCCATGCAGATGGCACTGAAGAACGTATGCGCACAGCGGTCGTAACGAGTGGCGATGCGGCGCCAATCCTTCAGCCTGCCAAACAGGCGCTCAATGAGGTTGCGGCTCTTGTAAAGCTCCGTGTCGTAGACAATCGGCTCTTTACGGTTGGCGCGGCCCGGAATAGAGGACTTGATGCCTTGCTTGGCAAGGGCCTTGCGCAACTTGTCACCGTCATAACCCTTGTCGGCTATCAGGACATCGGCTTTCGGTAGGGCATCAAGTACCGTATCAGCCCCGCAGTAGTCGCTGACCTGCCCCGCCGTCAACCGCAGCACGACGGGCTTGCCATCGCCGTCGCAGACGGCGTGGAGCTTCGAGTTCAGCCCACCCCGGGTGCGTCCGATCTGGCGTGGAAAAGCCCCCCCCTTGAGCAGGCTGGCTGCGGTACGATGCGCTTTGAGATGGGTGCTGTCGGTCATGACCGTCTTGGTGGCGGTGCTTTCGGCAGCCAGGGCTTGGAAGATGCGGTCGAAGACCCCGGCCCTGCTCCAGCGCACGAAGCGGTTGTAGAGCGTCTTGTGGGGTCCGTAACAGGCGGGCGCGTCGCGCCACCTCAGCCCATAGGATGACGTGGATGATGCCGCTGATAACCTTTCGGTCATCGACGCGTGGGACGCCGCGCACCTTGTTGGGTGACAGGGGTTTGAGTCGGTCAAACGGGTCGTCAGACAGCCAGAAGAGGTACTCGGACATGATCGCTCTCCTTGTGGCGTCAGGGTGTTGACTCTCATCACAGGCCCCATGATACCCTTTTATAGGTCCTGAGCCTAGTGGCTCTGGGAGACATGGGGCAGCGGGCCAGAGAAAGAAAAGCGACTGCGGAAAAGGCTATGCCAGATCACGTGAAGGCTGAGTATGATGCTATCGTCAAAAGTATCGACGAGCGTCTGGTAGAACTTCGAACTGCCGGAGCGGAATTCATTACCGATCCGGAAGGTTCAATCACCGCCCAATTCGCTGATGCGGTCAGGTATGTGTTGCGCCAACATGGGCCGCTTCCCACCAGCGAAATCAGTCCGTTAGTGAGAACACTGAAACCTGAGTTGTGCGACGATAAAGTGGACAGAATAATCAATGGGCGGACCTTTGGCAAAAGGTGGAAGCACGACATGCGCAATGCACAACAACAGCTGCAGCGTCACGGAGTGATCGTTTTGGAAAATCGCAAATGGCGATTGATATGACAGGTGTGGTGCAAATGACACAGCGAGACATTACCAGAATGCTGGTCGAATAATCCGGTACGACTATCTGTGGCCGTTGCGGGGGTATCGGTTCTCATCCTATCAACTGCCAGCCGCTCAATGAGGTGTTGCGCGCCGCTCGTTCAGGGCCGGTACGCGTCGATGCCGACGGTTGCCGGGCTCGGGCCGCTGGGCATCACCAGCGTCTTGGCGCGGTCTGCGCCAATCACCATAATGTAATAACGCTCAGCGCTTTCGAGCACCGGAATGGTCATTTCAAGGCGCTCCCGCTCGCTGTGGTTCAGCAGCCACTTCCAGTTGGCGGCGACGCGCGCTTCGCCCTCCAGGGGCATGTATTGGATCATCTTACCGAGGCTGCCGTTGGCGTTGAGGTGGATGAACTCCTTGGCGCCGCGCTTGCTGAAACCCTGTGCGCCGACGGGCCGGGCCACGTCCGGCGGCATGAAAATCAGCCGTTCGGCGTCGTGCCGCTCGCCAAGGCTGCGAGTGCCGAAGGTGCAGCCGTAGGCAATAGTCTTCAGCAGTCCCTCGGCGCTGGTGTTGCCCTGATCCTGCACGTCCAATTCGCCATCGGTGACGAAGATGCTGATGGCGCTCTCCTCGCGTCCAAACCCCCGGTCGACGTGGAATGGCTCCCACGGGCTCATGGCCTCATTCTCGGCCAGGCAGTGCACGAACTTGCGCGTCGTGCCAATGGTGTCCATGTCCATGTGGCCGGGATACCACTGCCCGATGTTGCGCAGGCACAGGGAGAAAGCGCGGCCGATGGTGATGTTGACCCGGTTATCCCGCCCCGGCCCCAGCCCCGAGCGTGGATTAAGGCCGATCTCCTGGGCGATGGGGCCGTTCACCACCAGAACCGGCGCGTGCGGCGAGGTGGACATCAGCAGTGACTTGCCGCCGTGCGGACCGAGTTCGGACAACGCCTTGACCGCCGCGATGATCACCGGCATGTGCTCCGGCAAGGCGCCGGCCATGGCCGCGTTGATGGCGATCTTTTCAACGGTGGCGAGCCCGAAACCGGGCGGCATGTCGCATACCAGATGATCCGGCGGCAGACACGTGCCTTGCAACAGCACATCGACCACCCGGCGGGTGGCCGGGTAGAGCGGCAGACTGTCGCCCCAGTCGCGGCTCAGGAAATCCTCGTTCATGCGCAGTACGGCGGCGTAGCGGTCATCGGCGTCGTATGAATAGCGCCGCTCGGGATCGTGGACAGTGGCGCCGTTCTCGGCCTCCTGCCCACCGCTCACGAGGGCGTGAACCAAGCTGTCAATGGCCAGTTCCGTCTGCCTGACGCATTCATCCAGGGCGAGGTTGCGATAGATACGGGGCACGGTAACGAATTTCAGATCCGGCATGGCGAAGGTGCGGGAGCTGGCAACGGCGTCTTTCTCAAAACGTCCCGAGACGATAGGGACGGCGGGCTTGCCCATCTTCTCGATCTCGATCATGTCGTGGCACATCCACGACGCGCACGTTCCTCAATCCGCAGTGGCGCCGACGACCACGTCGCACTCCTCGGCGGCTTGCTTGACGACGGGCGGCGGGGCAGGGTAGTTGCCGCCGGTGTAGAAGTTGACGGTCACATCGGTAAACATCTCCTGAAGCAGTTCTCCTACCCGTTTCAGCGCCACGTCCCCGCCATGCGTGCCGCTCCACAACAGCCCCACGGTTTTGCGGTCGAGGCTGGCTGGCCGCGGGTTGATTGGCCTAGTGGTCAAAACGCCCCTTTGTTGGGCGACAGGATTCAATACCTCGAGGGTGTGCATGCTATAATCCTCCTTTATGGAACTAAGACGTCTTGCTAGCCGTCCCAGATGTCAGCGATTCTGATGATTATGGATCTGGTGCTCAATGAGGCGCGAGGAAACCCCAAACTCGACCGCCATCTCGTTCATCGGCCGCCAAGGCATGGCGGCCATGGAAACCTACATCGATCCTTTTGTCTGGGTTCTCAACTTCGTGACTCAGGAACCACCAGTTCGTTACCAGCCACTCCGCCAGCGGATACAGCGGCACGTATACGAAAGCCGCAGACGGTTCCGGAAAATTTTGGTGCTTATACCACACTCCCGAAAGCATTGTGAAGAAACTAAGGGAAGAGCGTCAAACCGTCGCTAATGCGTCGGGTGCATGAGCAGGAAGCCAAGGTAGCCTCTTGTGGTAGCCGCCCGCCGGGCGGCTGCCGTATAATGCCGTTCCAACCCCTGACCGACCCCGGTCCACCCAAACACCCGGACGGCCCAAGCCGCCGCACAATAATCAAGGAAACCGTCTTGTCTATCACACACGTTGAAACGTCTTTGTACCGCCTTCCGCTGCCGTTCGTCATGCAGGATTCCATGCACGGCAAAATGACCCATTCCGAATTCGTCGTCGTGCGCCTGCGTGACGACGATGGGGGTGAGGGCGTCGGCTACACCTACGCGCTTAACAGCGGCAAGGGCATCGCCGCGCTCATCGACGGCGAGCTCGGTCCGTTCCTTCAAGGCCGCGACGCCGATTTGATTGAGGCGCTCTGGAAAGACATGTGGTGGCACGTCCACTACGCCGGACGCGGCGGCTCGGCGAGCTTCGCCATTTCGGCCATCGACATCGCCCTGTGGGACCTGAAGGCCCGCAAGCTCGGCGTTCCTCTCTGGCGGCTGCTCGGCGGCCATAACCCGGACGTGCACGCCTACGCCGGCAGCATCAACTTCAATTTTTCCATACCTGAATTGATCGAGCAGAACCGCCAGTTGGTGGACAATGGTTTTCACGCCGTGAAGATGCGGGTGGGCAAGGAGACGCTGCGGGAGGATATCGAGCGGGTAGGGGCGGTGCGCAAGGAAATCGGCCCGGACGTTCACCTGATGGTTGACGCCAACATGAAGTGGTCCGCCGAGGAGGCCATTCGGCGCTCCCGGGCACTGGCCGAGCACAACGTTTACTGGCTGGAGGAACCCACCATTCCCGACGACGTCGCCGGCCATGCCCGCATCGTCGCCGAGGGCCTGACACCCGTCGCCGCCGGCGAGAATCTCCACACCATCTACGAATTCCAGAAATTCATGGCGGCCAACGCCGTGTCGTTCGTCGAACCCGACGTCACGAACTGCGGCGGCATCACGGCGTGGATGAAGGTCGCGCACATGGCCGAAGCCTACAACCTGCCGATCACCTCCCACGGCGTGCACGACCTGCACGTCCACCTTCTGGCCGCCATTCCCAACGCCAACTACCTCGAAATCCACGGCTTTGGCGTTGAGTCCTACGTACAGGTGCCGTTGCCCATCGTCAAGGGCATGGCCCGCGCCCCGGAACGCCCCGGCCACAGCGTCGATTTCATCTGGGAGCAACTGGAACCGCATCGGCTCGGTTGAGTTAACGGGAATGAATGCCTGCCTTTGTGGATGGCTCGGGATGTTGCGAATTGCACCTTGTTGGGTTCCCGTTGAAGTCAACCAATCCCTCAGGGAGTAGCAGGAGCCCACGGCGACCCCTGCCGGGTGCGCCTGACGCAGAGGGGGGAAGGACGTGCGAGAGGCACTTTTGTTCAAAAGGTGAGCTGAGAAGCGATTAAAGCGGCAATGAGAGCGCGGCTTACGCGGAATCAGTCGTCTTAGTCCTCCGTTGGAACCTCCGGGCGGAACAAATCGTGGACCGACACGCCAAACGCCGATGCCAGCCGGTGCATGGTAATCAGGGTAGGGTTCACGTGGCCCGCCTCGATCCGCTGGTAGTATTTGTAGCTTAGCCCGAACGAGGCCATATCCATTTGCCGCAGCTGCCGCATCTTGCGCATCTGCCGCAGCCGGCTGCCAAAATCCTGAAGCACGCAGTCTTGTAGGTTCACACCAACCGAGTCCATGAAGGGCTTTCCTCCAGTGTTTGGAATTTCTTCTCGCCATGGAACATAATAATGAAAATCGTTATCATTTTCATTTATACGCCCTGACACCAATATCGGCAACCCTCTTCTGAGTGGGTATCTTGGCGCTGTTGCCTGTGCGGGGCTGACCTGCATGGCTTGCACGGCCGAAACCAACAGAGTCTCCAGGACTCAAAGTTGGTTACGCCATGGCGATGGTTGACGCAGTGCCTATTTCACTTGGAGAAAGGAGATACTTCACCATTGCACCCAAAAGGGTCGGGGCAACCGGGATGTACGACATCAGCGTCGTATTTTTCAAGTCGTCAAAACGCCGATGGCTGTGAACAGAATCCTGCTTAGGGGGGCGTCGCAGCGGTAATATCTCCTTCCTCGATCAATTTTATAAGAAGGGGCCTCTCGCTCACCCTATTCTGTTCCAGTTCTTTATTCCTGGCTTTTCCCGCCCACCTTGTCTCGTCTGCAATACGCCACATACACCTTCGAGAGGGTTTGCAAAGCTGAATTTGGTACGTATCATATTGATAATGATTTTCATTTTTATTTGTACCGTGACATATCATCCATATCCGAGGAGTAACCTCATGACACGTTCTGTCCTGAACCGGCGCAAGTTGTGGACCATGTCATGCGAGGTGTTGTTCCAGAATTTCGCCGCCTCCTTAACGCCCGACCTCATCGTCAAACTGTGCCGCCGCTACCAGTATCCCCTGCCCGACGCCAGTTTTAGCGACCTCGCCCTTTACCATCTGGCGCACGAGCACTGTCATCGGGATTCGCCATTTTCCAGACAGGTGCAGCGCTATCTCAACCGCAGGTACGAGGCGCTCATCTCGCAGATTGCCCAGTTACCTCCGTCGGACGTACGTGCCAGGGTGACGGACGTGCTCGCCCAGAAACAGATGCAGTCGGGGAGCCTGCTGCCGGGCATGATGTGGGCCGTGTGCAGCGACCCGCGCCTGGAACTGCGCCCGATTGAGCAGTTCTTCATCGAGGAGTTGCACCTGCGCAGCCACTGTTTGTTGCTCGCTCAATTCCGGGGCGAAACCCACCCCGCTGCCGACCCGGTGGCCACGAGTGCAAAACGTGAGGACCTGGAGCAAACACTGAAACAACTGGAAACGGAACGGAGTGTCCTGCGTCAGGACATGCAGAACCTGCAGCGCGCGAACAACCGGATGAACCAGAAAAACGCGCGTTTACAAGGCGACCTTGACGAGGCGAAGCGGCACTGCGCGGCGTTGGAGAAGCAGCGCCACAGTCAGGCCGTGCAGGCGTCTCGAGGTGTCACGCTGCGTGACGTCAGAAAATTGGAGTATGAAGTCACGCGGCTGAGCGACGCCCTGCGCGAAAAGGAAGAGGAGGCGGCACGCCTTGCAGCCGCGGTGGCGTCATACGAACACACGCCACCGCCGAACAACGACTACCCTGTCGATGAAAACATACCCAGCGAGCCGCCGTTGCCCGAATGGCCCGTCTTCGATCTGCACGGCAAGCGGGTGGCGCTGATCGGCGGGCTTACCAAGGCGTCTGGCCATTACGAGCAGACCATCAGCGAACTCGGCGGCCTGTGCATGCGGTACGAGGGCAGCGCGAATCAGGGGCACAAGAAACTGGCGCGGATCATCCGGCAGGCGGACGTGGTGTTTTGTCCAGTCGACTGCGTCAGTCACGGCACGGCCAGCGCGGCCAAGAAGCTGTGCCGCTCGCTGGACAAGCCGTGCCACTTCCTGCGCAGCTCGGGCATTTCCCACTTGCGGGAGAAGCTGCGCGAGGTGGTAGCCGGCTGATGTACCGGGCTCAGGTTTCTAGAGTGTGGGCGAGGGCCACACTTGCCTGCGATAACCAACAGGGTTGGCGTCTCCGGTGAGAGCTGCAGGACCAGCGGGCGTTCGAAATCGTGCGTGTCCTCGCACAACGCTTTCCCGGCACACGCATCGCCTTTGACACCGCCACGGCCAATCGGCAATATCCGCACGGAGCTCGTGCAATCAGGCCGGTCTCGACACGGCGCAGTCAGCGGAACCGAATCAAGGCTGACCCGCTTCCGCGCAAATAATCCCTGCCGCCAAGTCAGAGAATTCTTCACGCTTCGCAGTACTACCACGTCCGGGCATACGATATCGTCACCTTGGGGTTGATACCGGCCTCGGGGATTGCTGACAAGTGCCGCCGGTATTCCTTGTCGGTCAGGTTGTCGATGCCCACATCGACCCGGAAGCCTTGAAACCATCCGGCATGTGGCTGCCAAGTGGCGAAAAGGTCGTAAACACTGTAGCCGGGTGTCGTATCCACGTCTTCAGGCACCCTGTGCTGGCCAGCAACCACCCGCACCCGGCCGCCCCCCGTGACGCCCCATGGCACGTGGGTGTAGCTGACGCTGAGTATCCCTTTGCGCGGCGGAATATCTCCCAGCGGGACATCACCTGCTCCGTCGGCTCCTGTGATGTCGTCTCCCTTCGTGTCGGTGTAGCTAGCCCACACGTCTAGCCCCATCATGAAGATCCAGCGCAACTCGGCTTCGATTCCTTGTATGAGGGCTTTCGTTACATTGACATACTGGATTGTCGTCTGGGGCGGGGCAGGCATCTGACCAGGTATTGGGGGAGTGAAACTCACCCTCACGTCAGCATCGATAAAGTCGTCTACCTGGTTGCGGAACCAAGCAAGTTTGAAAAGAAAACGGTCGTGGTCCGACAGCACACCCTCGCGGCGCAGGCGAAGACCCACGTCGACACTACGGCTCTTCTCCGGTCCCAGTTCCGGATTCGGCAGAAATTCTGCCGCCAGACCGGCGGTGTGGCTGCCGCTGATATACAACTCCCCGAATGCTGGGACGCGGAAGCCCTCGGCATAGTTGGCCTCCAGATACAGGAAGTCGGTCACTTTGAAGACCCCGCCGAGCTTGGGGCTGAGGTGGCTGTCAGTTACGTCCTCCTGCCCCTCGGTCTCGTTCTGAAAACGGTCCCAGCGCAATGCCGGAATAAGAAACAGGCGTTCTCCCAAGCTGATTTCATCCTGCACGTATAGGGACATCATGTGGGCGTCCGCATCAGGGAAGAAGAAATACGGATAACCATCCTGCTCGGCGCGCTGGCGATCTTGGAAGTACTCGAAGCCGTACGTCAACACGTGCCGATGCGATGGTGACGGCCGGATGTCGGAGGAATTGCGCAGGTCGACGCCCGTGGTGTCATAATTAGTGACGTCCGGCCGGTCGTCCGACAGCCGGTGGCGGCGGGTGTCCAAGTTGGTGAGATAGGCAAATCCGCTAAAGCGAAGATGCGAGTTTTCCTCGTCATCGAACGTGTATCCCAGGCGGTAGGTCGTTTGCCTGGTCTGGCGGTTCATCAGTGGGTTGAAGCGGGCATCCGTCCGGCCATCAGGTGCCGCTGGCACCTCGCCGTCCTCCTCGAATCCCTGTATGGTGAAACGCAGCTCGGAATGACGCGCCGGGCGCCAGATCAGCTTCCCAAGGCCGTTGCGGACGTCTGTGGCAGAGTTGTCGAGACGGCCGGCGTCGCCGCCGAGTTCGATGTCTTGCCCCTGGCGGAACGTCAGGGAACTCAGGAATTCCACGTTCGAACCCAAACGCCCAAACAGCATGCCGTCCATTAACACCTCTTCGTTAACGCCCTGAAAACCCAGTCTCAGTTGGCCGCCCATACGGTCACCTTCCTCCAGGAAGTCAGCCGGATCGACCGTACTCATGGCCAACACGCCGGCCAAGGCGCCACTGCCCCAGAGCGCCGAATTAGGCCCCCGCACCACCTCGATCTGACGCAGCGCGCCCACGTCCAGGAACATTCTGCCCTGATGGCCGGCGTTGTAATTGAGCCGCACGCCGTCCATGGTGGCGAGCACCCGCGGACCTGACAGGCCACGAATCGACGGCAACTCCGCAAGACGCCGCGGCCCGCCGCCCACCCCAATGCCTGGCTGGTAACGCAGCACGTCATCCAGACTCTGCGCCTGCATACGGTCGATTTCTTCACGGTGAATCACGTTGACCTCGCCGGGAGTCTCCACCGGATCCCGCCGCGTCTTGGTCGCCGTGACCGTTATCGTGTCGGTGACCCATGGTGTCTGTTGCCGAGCCGCCAGCCGTTCCTCGACGGCCGGCGCGGCTTCCTGCGCCACGATGCCATAACCTGGTACCACGCAGCACAGAGCTATGCAGAAAACCAAGGCGCGTCCCAAGGTATGCTGGTGTGGCACTCGCCCAAGGCGTTGTGGAGCCGTTCCCTGTTGCCATGCCGTCGTTGTTTGCAAGACGGTCTCCTTATCGATTAACCCTATGCGTTGAGGTTGTGACGAATCCTGCGGGCCGTTCAGCACGGTTTACCGTTGCTCCGACCGCAATTGCCCACTGCCCACGGCAGATGGAGCGTTCAGATCGAATTCATAATATTGAAAACGGTTATCATTTTCCCTTTTGAGAATCTTGTAAACCCACTTGTATGGAGAACAAACATCATGAAGAGGGAATACCTAGTTACAAGTTGGTTTAAGAAGGGCGGTGGGTGAGGGTATGATGCGCAGCAATTCGACTCGCCCTAATCCTCTCAGTGGAGAAGAGAGCTCGCCATGTCCCAACGTTGGTCTTTCCTGTTACCGGTGCTGATGGTCTGGATGGCCTTTGCTTCTGTGACGGATGCCGCGTCCCGCCTTGTCAGTGTCGGCGGCTCGGTGACCGAAATCGTGTACGCCTTGGGTGCCGGAGCCGATGTCGTGGGCGTGGACACATCGAGCACTTACCCGGAGGCCGCGACACAATTGCCGCAAGTGGGATACCAACGCCGGCTTTCCGCCGAAGGCGTATTGTCTCTGAAGCCGGACGTGGTGCTGGTCAGCAGCGATGCCGGTCCGCCGGTGGCTTTGGAGCATCTCAAGGCGGCTGTAGAAGTTGTCGAGGTCTCTTCGGTTTACAGCGTCGCCGGCGCCGAAGCCAAAATCCGCACGATCGCCCGAATTCTCGGTAGAGAAGACCAAGGCGAAAAACTGGTGGGCACCCTGCACTGCGACCTCGCCACCGCCCAAGCTGCCTTGAATCAGGTCCGCTCGCAGCCGCGCGTGCTGTTCCTGTATGCCCGTGGCTTAGGCACCCTGTACGTCTCGGGAACCGGCACAGCCGCCGACGCCATGATCCGGCTGGCCGGCGGGGTCAACGCCGTCAGCGAATACGAGGACTTCAAGCCGTTCACCCCGGAAGCCGTTGTGACAGCCGCGCCTGACGTACTGCTCATGCTGTCCCGAGGGCTTGAAAGCCTTGGCGGCATCGAAGGACTCCTGCAACTCCCCGGCATCGCTCTCATCGAGGCTGCCAAGCATCGCCGCATCGTTGCCATGGACGACCTGTATCTGAGCAGCTTCGGCCCACGTCTCGGAGCGGCGTTAAGGGAATTAATCTTCCATCTGCACCCTGAATTGCAACCGGATTCGCCGTGATGCGAGAGGCGGTTGCAGAGGAAACGGATTCGGAGAGAGGCGACGCTACCCGTCCGGAAGCGCCCATACCCCTCCGCCAACGATGGGCGGCGCTCGTCCTGATGATCCTGTTCGTGCTCTTGTTGCTGAGCGGCATTGTTGCCGTTGGCACGGGGATGGTGCACATTGCGCCTGCTCAGGTCATCGCCATTCTGGCCCAGCAGGTCGGCTTGTCTCTGCCGTGGGAGTATGGTTCCCAGCACGAGGCGGTGCTGATGACCATCCGCCTGCCCCGGGTCCTGTTGGCCGTTCTCGTCGGCGCCGGGCTAGCGGTGTCTGGTGCAGCCATGCAAGGGCTGTTTCGCAATCCGTTGGCCGACCCCGGCTTGGTGGGCGTGTCCAGCGGCGCAGCGCTGGCTGCTGTGGCGGTGATCGTGCTCGGCGCCACTTGGCTGCCTGGCATCACCCGCCTGCTGGGTCCGTTCACCCTGCCGCTGGCAGCCTTTGTCGGCGGCGTGAGCACCACCCTGCTGGTGTACCGCGTGGCGCGCGTTGCCAGACGCACCGTGGTGGCCACCCTACTGCTGACCGGTATTGCGGTGAACGCGCTAGCCGGCGCGGGCACGGGGCTGTTGACCTTCGTCGCCACCGACGAGGCGCTGCGCAACATCACCTTCTGGAGTCTGGGAAGCCTGAGCGGTGCGACCTGGAGCGCGGTCGGGGTGGTGGCAACGTGCATCGTGCCCGCCGTGTGGCTGCTGACGCGCGGCGCTCTGGCCCTGAACGTGATGCTGCTGGGAGAAATGGAAGCCGGTCATCTTGGGGTGCACGTGGAACGGGTCAAACAAATCAATGTGCTTCTCGTGGGGTTGACGGTCGGAGCCGCCGTTTCCGTCACCGGCATCATCGGCTTTGTGGGACTCGTCGTGCCCCACCTGCTGCGCTTGCTGGTTGGCCCTGACCACCGCTACGTGATGCCGGGTGCCGTCCTGTTCGGCGCCGTCCTGCTGCTGGGTGCCGACCTGCTGGCCCGCACGCTCGTCACGCCGGCGGAATTGCCGATCGGTATCGTCACCGCCGCTCTTGGCGCGCCCTGCTTCCTGTGGCTGCTCATGCGCCAGCGGCACCAGTGGAGCCTGTGATGCTTGCCGTGCGGAACATCCACGTGCGCGTTGGCGCAAGCCACTTGCTTACCGACGTGTCACTGACCGTCTCAAACGGTGAGGTCGTGGCCATCGTAGGCCCCAACGGCGCCGGCAAATCAACCCTGCTCAAGGCCCTGTGCGGCGACATCACTCCAAGCTGCGGCGAGGTCGTGCTCAATGGCCGGCGCCTGCAAGCGTGGCAACGCCGTGAACGCGCCCGGGTCATGGGGGTGCTGCCTCAGGAATCGACTCTGACGTTTCCGTTCACGGTTCTCGAAGTGGTCGTGATGGGCCGCACCCCGCACGGTCCCGGCGGCCGGGAGGACCAGACCATTGCCCGTGCCGCCTTGGAAGCCGCCGGCATGGGTGCTTTTGAGCAGCGCATCTACCCGACCCTATCGGGCGGCGAACGGCAGCGCGTGCATGTCGCACGAGTGTTGGCGCAGGTGTGGGAAGAGCCCGGAGACGGTCCTTGCTATCTGCTGCTCGACGAACCGACCACAAGCCTGGATCCGGCGTACCAACACCACACGCTCGAAACCTTCAGGCAGTTCGCCGCCAAGGGTGCAGGCGTGCTGGCCGTCCTGCACGACCTCAATCTCGCGGCGCAATTCGCGGACCGCATCGTCGTCCTGCGGGACGGTCATCAACTGGCTTCCGGCTGCCCGCACGATGTCCTGACACCAGACATCATCCAAGCTGCCTTCGCCTTTTCCGCCACGGTAATGCCCCATTCATCTCGGCCCTGCCCATTGGTGGTGTCGTAGCGAGGGGCGGGCGAGACCCCGACCAACCATGCGGAGGAAGAAACAACATGGCCTATATTACGATGAACAATTTCCAAGTGGCGGCTGAGCAGGCGGAGGAATTCGAAGCGCGCTGGCGACAGCGACGCAGCCACTTGCAGGAAGTGCCGGGATTCGAAAGTTTCCGTCTCCTGCGCGGCGACGAATCGGAAGGGGTGGTCCATTACGCGTCGCACGCCGTCTGGGCATCGAAGGAAGCATTTGAAGCCTGGACGAAATCGGACCATTTTGCGCAGGCTCACGGCGGGGACCCACTGCCGGAGGGCATGGTGCTGGGGCACCCCAAGCTGCAGCGTTTCGAGATCGTTCTACAAAGCTGAAGATGGGATTGCCTGTCATCGGGCGCGGCTTGGCCGCCTCGCCGGCGTCGTAGTCCACGGACGTAGCCCAACGGCGAGGCACGGCGACTGCCCCATTTGACCTGTCTCTTGACATAGCAATGCAAGCATTGTTAAATTGAAAACGATTGTCAATATCAGTTAATTTATGAGATACCTGTCGCGTTGGCAGGGAAGGGCTGGAACCGGACGAAGCATGCGATAAGGAGGGAATGTATGCGGGAAGAAATCATCGCCACGATTCCCCAGGACGAAGCCGAGGTCACCCTCGAGGTGGCACTCGTTCACGACGAGACGGGTGACGCATGTATTGAGTTGCGCCACTTGGTATGGGGAAAGGGATTGGGCTGGTATCGCCAGAAAACCCTGCGTCTGGAAGCACGGGCGGCGCATTCGTTGTTGAGGGCGCTGGGCCAGGTACGACGTCATCTGGTACCCAGAGGCAAGGCCGGATCGAACAAGAAAGTCATTCCGTTTCCGGGTGTTGGGCCTTCTTCGGCTGAGACGAAGCGCCGGGCGATCTGAGGCGGGTCCCGGCGTTCCTGTTCAACGATCCACGTATCCACAGGCGGTGGCTCAACGAATGAAATCATCGTGCTGCAAACGCTACAAACGCAAGGGCAAGGCCTGCCGAGGCTGTCCCACCATGGCCCAGCTGGGGAAGAAAGAGGCCAAGCAACTGCTGAAGAAACACCGCAAATAAAGCCGGACCTCTCCATTCGCCCACAGCGGAACGAATCTCGCCACCTGTCTACACCACCCGCAGATTGACTTCAGGCGCAACCGCGCCGGTCGCCACCATATCCAGACACAACTCAAGCTCTTCGATGTCACGCTGCTCGCCCTCGATGTGGTCTTCCAGCATGTTGGTGAGCGCCACGTCATCGGCGGCCAGTTTGTGAGCCTCCAGATACGCCTGCATGGCGGCACGTTCGAGGCCCAGGTCTTGCCGCAGCATCTCTTCAAGGTCAAGCGACTGGCGAATAGTAGCCCCGACTTCCACCGTCGGCATACCACCCAGGGCTACGATTTTCTGGCCGAACTTGGCGGCGTGCTCCTGGGCCGCGCGGCTCTCGGACATGAAGAACTCCGAGTACACCTTGCGCCACAGGCCGCGCGCCAGAAGCGCGTGCTGCTTGTACTGGATGCAGGCCGCGTGCTCCAAGGCGACCGCTTTGTTGAGTGCATCAATGACTTGCCGTGTATCCATCGTTTCATTCTCCTCAAATTGGATTGATTATCGTGAACGAAGGCAAAAAATACCTCATGGTTTTCTGATTGTCAATATAACTTATTATTTTTCAATAAGTTAATAACAATAGTCATTCTCGTTATCGCTTTCCGCGATAGTGGGACGTCGGATTACGCCTGCGCTTAGGGGCTACTTACAAGTGGGTTCCCATGCCGCAAGGTGCTCTTTATAGTCTGTCACTTTAGCGGTTGTTTACGTTACCCCGTATGCCCCCAACGGCAAAGGAGGTGGAAGCGTGCGCTCATTTCGACAAAGTCGGCTAATCTGGTGCCTGATATTCGTATTGGGATTGGGTGTCACTATGTTCCTCGGAGGCTGCGAATCCGACGATGATGAACCGGATGATGCACCGGTAGTCGAATTACCTACCACGAGGGCGAACGTGGTCCGCACCAACGCAAACATCGCATTCGCCGGCTATGCTGACGCGTATGCCACCGCAGCGGATCTGAAAATCGCCATCGACGATTTCGTGAAGGCTCCGACCGAGATGTCCTTGCAGACCGCCAGGATGGCTTGGTTGCGGGCGCGCGAGGCTTATCAGCCGACTGAGGTGTACCGCTTTCGACCCGGCCCGATTGAGGACCTTGCGGATAACGGGACGATGGTTATGGGCGAGGGGCCCGAAGCGCGCATCAATGGCTGGCCACTGGGTGAGGCTTTGATTGATTACGTTGCTGATGGAATACCCGATGGCGATCCGGGCGATCAGGAGAGTGTCGAAGCTGCTGGCATTTCTTATCCCGACAACATCATTTCTGATACGGCAAATGTGCCAACGATTACCAGAGACACCATCATGCCCTTCGTCGAATTCAATGATGATCGCAATATCGGCACGGGTTACCACGCCATCGAGTTCTTGCTGTGGGGTCAGGATTTGAATGAGGGGGACACATCCAGGTGGACCACCCCTCGAGACGACACGCCGGGGCAGCGTCCGGTTTCCGACTACTCCCAGAATGCCGGATGCACCAGCGGCCGGGGAAATTCTCAACCCGCCATGATCTGCACGCGACGGGCGACCTACCTCAAAGTTGTCGCGGAACTCCTAGTCCATGACCTGCAGCGCCTTGTGGACGCTTGGAATCCCAACGGCACAAGCAACCACTATGCGTCATATACCGCCGAAGACAATGCGAACGCTTCCCTAGCCGGAATGCTGCAAAGCATGGGGCGCATGGGATTCGGCGAGTTGGCGGGCGAGCGTATCAACATTGCCCGCGCCAATAACTCGCAGGAAGACGAACACTCCTGCTTCAGCGACAACACGCACCGTGACATCCTGCTCAACGTGGTCGGCATCCAGAACCAGTATTTGGGTCAATACAGCTTTGAGGGGGATAGGATTGAGGGCCCCGGGGTCTACGACCTCCTGATGGCGGCAGACCCCGAGCTTGCGGAAGATTTGCGCATGGCGATTGAGGATTCGATTATCAAGGCGGAGGTAATCGACGCCAAAGCCATGGCCGGCAAGCCATTCGACCAGCAAATCGAGGAGGGTCCCGAGAATCTGGACATCAAGGGCCTCATCGCCGCCTTGGTAAGGCAGACCGCCTTGATCGAACAGGCGATCCAGGCGCTCGAACTCGAAACTGAGGACCTCGAGCAGGATACCGAGGAAGACATCAAAGACCTCGCTTAGTGAGGTTAGAGGCCATACCGAAGCTGCGTACCCCGATACATCAGTGGCTGCGGTTGGGGTGCGTCTTTGAACGCCCTCACCGTCTGGCACTACTAGTCACTCTCGTCTGCGCGCTGTCGGCGTGCGGCGGGGGCGGCGATGGCGACGCATCCCGAGATGGCGAGGCGAGCCCGCCACCGGCAGCCGATGAACTTCTGCCGGTAAGGGCCGATGTTGTTGACCCAAGCGAAGTCGCCTCAGGCGGCGGCAACACCGTGGCCCTCAGCAATCCCGACGCCTTTTCGAAAAGCAATCCGCAACTCGGGCTTTTGGATCAAGGGAAATTCGAATCGGGCGATTCCGAGTTCGAGCGACCTCGCCAGGGTCTATTGGGCCCCTTATTTAACAATGGGACCTGCGAGGGATGTCATAAGAAGGACGGGCGAGGCAACCCGCCACAGGATGCGAACGGCGACGGTGAGACCGACCAGCGTATGGAGTCGATGCTGGTGCGCTTGAGCATCCCGGTCATTGATCCCACCGATTCCGTAGTAGTCATGGACGGGGTGGAGCCGGAGCCCGTCTACGGCGGCCAGATTCAGGTCTTGGGGGGAATTGGAACGCCAGGCCGGCCATCGTTCCACCATAGCGCCCTGTTCCCCGACGGCAATCCCTCAGACGATCCCGAAGACGTGGTAGGCGAGGCTTTCGTCAGCATCCGTTACGAAACCATGGCCGGGCAATACGCCGACGGCACACCCTATCTTCTGCGCCAGCCGACGTATCGCATCCGCGACCTCGCCTACGGGCCGTTTTGCGGCGATGAGCCGGATTGCCGTCAAGATGAAGTTCAGTTCTCCCCGCGCGTGGCGTCCCAGGTCATCGGCCTCGGCCTGCTGGAAGCCATACCGGAGACCGATATCCTGCGGCATGCCGATTCGCGGGATATCAACGGCGACGGCATATCTGGTCGCCCGAATAGGGTCTGGGACGTGTGGACGGAAGCCTCTGGTCAGCTGGGCCGATTCGGACACAAGGCCAGCAAGCCGACCCTGCTGCATCAACTGGCCGCTGCGTATCTCGGGGACATTGGTATCACCAGCGACCTGTTTCCGACGATACCTGCACGGTTTACCAACCCGCTTGTGAGGCGCTGGCGCAACAGCAAAGACCTACGGATAGGGCCGTGGAAATCGACAATCTGACCCTGGCGCTGGTGGAGTTCTACGTGCGCCAGCTTGCGGTGCCGCAGCGCCGCGGTTGGGACTATCGATCGGAAGCATGGGAACCGCAAGTCTGGCGTGGTCGCCAACTATTCTTCGAAGCCAACTGCATCGGATGCCACGTACCGCGGCACGTCACTGGCGACGCCGACGGCAGCGTGCTAGGTCAAATCGCCGACACCCTGGATGGGTTGAACGGGCCGTCGGAGCAGTTGCCGTCATTGTCTCAACAGGTGATCTGGCCGTTCACCGACCTTCTGTTGCACGACATGGGCGGCAGTTGCGAGCCCGTGATGCGTGAGGATGAAGATGGGGGTCCCTGTCCGGACGAGGCAGCTCAATCCTGTCTCTGGGTGCAACGCTGCGACGGATTGGCCGACGGCCGCCCCGACTTTGACGCCAGCGGGTCGGAATGGCGAACGGCGCCACTGTGGGGTCTGGGCTTGGTACAGACCGTCAATCCCAACGCCGGTTTCATGCACGATGGCCGCGCCGGTACGATCGAGGAGGCCATCCTCTGGCACGGGCATGCAAACAGCGAGGCAAGGCGCGCCTGGGAATTCTTCGTCAACCTCAGTCACTCCCAGCGTGATGATCTTTTGGCATTCCTGGAATCGTTGTAGCCATGACGGACCCCGCTTGGCCCCGTCCGCGGCGCGGTTACTGGCGCTACAGCGCCTTGGTGACCGCCATACTCGGGGCTTTGGTCCTCCTGGTCATTGAATTATTCAGACCGTCCCATCAGGCGCCGCCGGACCCTGCCGAGTCTCTCCCCGGCGGCAGCACGACGCGGGCTATGGGAGTGCAGAAAACCTTCCTGGAACCCGCTGCCAATCTGTCTTTGGAACGACAACTGGAATTCTATTCCGGCGGATCCTTATTCCGGCAGGCGTGGTTGATGGCGCCAAGTAGCACCACCTTGCGGGACGGTTTGGGTCCTCTGTTCAACGCGCGCGCCTGCAGCACGTGCCACGTCCGTGGCGGGGGCGGGCGCCCGCCCCTGACGCCGCAGGAGCCCATGGTGTCGTTGACCCTGCGCCTGAGTATCCCAGGCGCCGACCCGCATCTTGGGGTGGCGCCGGAACCGACTTATGGGGACCAACTCCAAATCCTGGGCACTGCCCTGACAAAGAAAGCGGGATTGAGTCCCGGTGACGATGCCCCAGAGGGTCACGGCCCCGTCGGGGAAGGCTTCGGCGAGGTGGCCTACAAAACCCGGCATGGCCAATACGCGGACGGCGACGCATGGGAATTGCGCGTGCCGCGCTACAGCATTCGCGATCTTGCCTACGGTCCACTGCACGGCGACACGCTTCTGTCGCCGCGGCTGGCTCCGGCATTGCTTGGCGCCGGCTTGCTGGAGGCGATTCCAGAGGAGGTCGTCACGGAGATGGCCGACCCCGAAGATATGGACGGCGATGGCATATCGGGCCGTGTCAATCGCGTCTGGGACCGCGCCCAACTGCAGGTCGTGCCGGGGCGTTTCGGCTGGAAGGCATCGCAACCGAATTTGCTGCAGCAGGCCGCGGCAGCGTTCCGCAACGACATTGGCATCACGAATACGTTGTATCCCTCCGAATCCTGCACCGCGGCACAGAGGTCGTGCCGCCGGGCACGGAACGGTAGAGGTCCGGGTACCCCGCACGAAATTTCAGACGATCTGCTGGCGTCGACCACTTATTTCTTGCGTTTTCTCGCCATTCCTGGGCGCCGTAATGCGCAGGGGACAGAGGTGCTTGAGGGCAGACACCTGTTTCGCCAGGTCGGCTGCGCAGCGTGCCACGTGCCCCGGCACGTGACTGGCGAGTTGGCGGGATTTCCTGAGTTGTCGAATCAGATCATCTGGCCTTATACCGATCTGCTGCTGCACGACATGGGCGACGGCTTGGCCGATGGCCGCCGCGAATTCGACGCCAGGGGTCGAGAATGGCGCACACCGCCCTTATGGGGTTTGGGCTGGGGCAAGCGCGTCACGGGTCACGAATCCTACCTGCACGACGGCCGCGCTCGCAGCCTGAGCGAGGCGATTCTGTGGCACGGCGGCGAGGCTCAGGCTGCGCAGCTGGTATTCCTGAACCTGTCACGCGGCGAGCGGCAGGCGCTGGTGGCGTTCCTCGAGTCTCTATGAACAGCGCCCCGGAACGGTATCGCCTGCACGTCATGCCAAGCTCGACCCGGCGCCCAGTGGATTCCGGCTTCCGCCGGAATGACGAGTTGGACTTTGGAGGGTCTATTCACGTACAGAACAAGGAGGGTGGATATGCCGGCACGCGATAGAAGTTGGTGCGCATTTCCAGGCGGTGTCAGGCTCCCGTGGCGCTGGTTGGCGCTGGGTACGCTCGTGTTACTCTTCGCTGCCGTGACGCCGGGTTGCGGCGGCGGGGGAGATGGCGGCAGCGGTGGCGGAGGAGGCGCCGAGGACGGGGGACTTAGCGACGCCCAATTGCGATTGCAGTTCATTCAAGCCATCGGTAACGGCTTTATTCTGCCTACCTATACTGCCATGGAGGAGGCAAGCGAACTGATCGCCTCGGCGGAGACCTTCTGCGCGGCTCCGAATGAGAATAGCCTGCACGCCGCTCAGGACCAATGGCGGCAAGTCGTCGGTCTGTGGATGGAAAGCGAGTTGGTCAAGTTTGGACCTGCCAAGCAAGACCTCGTGCACGACAATATCGACATACCCAGGGGCGGCCACGCCAATGCTAACGGCATCGAGGCGCGGATCAGAGGGGGCGGAGACATTGATCCGGACGATCCGGCATTTGCCAGAAGACTTCCCGTAAATCAGCGCGGCTTGGAAGGTATCGAATACGTACTCTTCGGCGACGATGGCCAGGGCGAGACCATGCTTGCAACCAGTGACCAGTTCTGGGGGAGGCGCTGTGACTATCTGAAGGCAATCGTCGGCAACCTGCACGCCAACGTTGAGATAATTCTCACCCGATGGCAGGCCAACGGCGGCTACATCGACGATTGGAACTCCGCGGGCGGCACGGACAATCCCACCTATCCCTCTGTCCAAAGCGCGATCGATGATCTGATGACGGAGATGGAATTTGTCATGGACGACTTGGTCAACGTCAAACTGCAGCATGTCAACTGGGTACAAAGGAAACCAGAGTCGTGGCGCAGTGGGAATTCGATTGCCAACGTGCGCCGCCGCATCAAAGCCGCTGAGATGATATACCTCGGTGTCGATAGAGATACGGGCGAAGACCAATTTGGCATGGACGACTACTTGCGGCGGACCGGGGAGGCAGGCCTCGATACTCAGATACGCGCTCAGTTTGGCGTCGCGCTGTCTGGCCTGGACGCCATCCCTGGCGCCCTTGCCGACGCGGTGATTGGCAATTTAAGCCTTGTTGATGACGCTGAGGCAAAATCGAGGGCATTACTCCGTTTGCTCAAGCGCGATCTGTCGGAACACCTGGACGTGTTCTTCGGCTTCAATGACGCCGATGGGGATTAGCCAATGCGAACGCCCCACGTCAGTCGGCGCGCCTTTCTTACCGGGGCAGGGGCGGCTGCCGTGGGCGCCGGATTTGTCGGCTGGCCTTCACGACACCGGGACAGGCTGTTCCTGAGCGCGTATCACGACCGCGGCGAGCGTCCCCACGTCGGCGCCTTTGACGCGTGGGGACGCTTGCGCTTCCGACTGCCTATCGGCTTGAGGGCGCACGCTGCGGTGGGGCGTCCCGTCCATCGCGACGTTGCCGTAATCATTGCCAGGCGACCTGGCGATTTGCTATACGAACTTGACTTGGCCGGCGGCGCGATCCGGCGCGTGGCACATAGCGCCGGCAACCGCCACTTTTATGGACATGGCGTGTACAGCCCCAATGGCCGGTATCTCTTCACGACCGAGAACGATTTCGCCAACGGCGTCGGCGTAATCGGCGTCCGTGACGGCGAAACGTTGGCCCTGCTGCGGGAGATGCCGTCTCACGGCATCGGGCCCCACGAGCTGGTGTTTCTGGCGGACGGCCAGACGCTGGTGGTGGCCAACGGCGGCATTCGCACCCGTCCTGGTTCCCGCCGCGAAAAGCTGAACATCCCCACTATGGCGCCGTCTCTAACCTACGTCGACGCCGCCAGCGGAGAATTGCGCGCCAAGCACACCCTGGAAAACCGCTTTCTCAGTATCCGCCACCTTGCCGTTGGGCCCGGCGACCTTATCGGCATTGCGCTGCAACATGAAGGACCGCTTGAGGCCACAGTACCACTCGTCGGATTTCAGCGCGGCCAGGCGCCGATCGTGCTGGCCACTGCGCCGGATTCTTTGCTGCGCAGACTCAACCACTACACGGGCAGCATCTGTCTACACCCCACCTCTGGCATCGCGGCGGTGTCGTGCCCGCGGGGCGGACAAGTGACGTTTTGGGACGCCGCGACGGCAGGCTTCGTTACCGCCTTGCCGATCCGCGACGCGGGCGGCATCAGCCTCTTCGCCGATGGGCAATCCTTTGTAATCACCAATGGATTGGGAGAGATTCACACCATCCGTGCCGCCACCCTGACCCCTGCGTCAGCGCCTGTCAGCATCGCTGACACGATGTGGGATAACCACCTGACATTGATCCGGCCTGTGTAATCTTGTCCTGTCCTCTAACCCTTTTTTGCAAAAGGAGGGGAGAGGACAGGGCGAGGTCGGATTACGCTGCGCTAACCACCCTGCAAGGCTATATGTCATCGGTATAAGCATTACGTGTGCGCCCGAAAGTGGCGATCAGGACGGCGATAATCAGCACGGCAAGGGAAATCTGGAAGGCAAGGAACGCGGTAATTTTCCAGTAGGCAAAGGCCGGATGCACGTAGCGCACCAGCCAGCCGCCTGCCTCGTTGGCGACGGCGGTGCCGAAGGAGACGAGCAGCAGCCAGAATTTCAGGCGTACGGACAGGGGAACGAACAACACCAAGTGGGTCAGGGTGAGGATGAGAATACCCATCGCAAACAGATGGAAGTGGGAAATTTCGAGCAGGCCCTGGTAGGTGCGCGGACGTGTAAAGCGTTCTTCTGAGCCGCGGTAGTATTCCACCACCGACGTCGGCGTGAGCTTCATTTTGTTGAAGTAGAGGAGGGCGTTGGTGACCCAGAGGCCGACGGTGTAAAGCAGGAACAGCGCGATAATCAGGCGCAAAAGGCTGTTGCGGCGCCATTCGCCAGTGATGACGAAGCGCATTCTAGGGCCGGGCCTTTCGCAGAGCCACTTGGTACACGGCCAAGGCGCGCCGCACCGCGTCGGTCATGGCGTGGGCACTCAGGGTTGCACCACTGATCGGGGCGATACCGCGCCTCACTTGCAGGTCGGGCGTCAGGGTTTTGCCAGGGAATTGCCGTTGCCAGCGATCGCTGGGCATGTATTCCTGCGGTTCGTGGAAGGCGACGATGAGTACGGAGTCGACCACCCCTTGCGGTGTCAGCACTACGAAAAGGGCCTCGGGCTGGGTGCGAACGGTGTGAATATCCAGGAAGGCGTAGCCGAGCGTCTCGTCTCCCTTGCGCCCGACGTGAACGGTCAGAAGTTGGGATTCCAACGGGCTGCGGGCCAATTCTTCGACGTGAGCGGCTTGCTCGGCGGTCAGGAAAACCGCCTCCGGTTCAATGCTGTCGGCTTCAGGAAAAATGAGTTGCAGGGCCTCGTTTTTGGCATAGAGAACCACGGCCTCAGCCGAATTGAAGACACCTGGAAGCCATAAAACACCAACTAGCGCAAACAAAACCGTGGCCTGTCCCAGCCGCTGCCGCATCAACCATCTCCAAAAAAAGCAGGTCGGAATAACGATCCGTAATCCGAACATTCCCAGCGCTTCGCTGGACGTCAGATCACAAGGCGCATCCGACCTACACGGGGTAGGATCCGCTGACATTCATAAGAGCAGCCCTACGGTCGTATGAGTCGCCGGCTTGACGCAGGAGTCAACGACGATGCCTCTCTGGGAACGCGGGCATCTTGCCCGCAGGGTTCCGCCTTAGCGGGCTGGAAGCCCGCACTCCCAGGCATGGGAAGCATGGCGATGAGGCCGCCGGACGACTTCTGAAACCGGCCACAACAAGGGCGGGATCACTCACAAACCCCCCTCTTCGTGCCGGTCGCGTGAATGTCAATAGGCCCTAGAAGGCGAAGCCGACACCGATGTTGAGGTCGTTCAACTCCGGCAAGTCGCCACCCTTCGAATCGAATTGGCGGTAGTCAATCTTAAACACAACGTTTGGGTGCGGGAGAAAATTGATGCCCGCGGTGACCACCGTTCGGTCTTTGGTCTCGTCGGCAAGAAAGCCTGCCGGCACATCCTCCTGCGTGTTGAAGCGCTCGTAACGCACGAACGGCACCAGACCCATACGGGTAGCGGGTTTAAAGGCAGGCAGAATATCATAGGCGATTTCGCCGTACCAACCCCATTGGACCTCGCTAATTCCTTCACCTTTAGCAGCCACTGAGAATTTCTGTATCGTCTATCGTGTTCCGTACGTACAGGGCACGCAGATGCAAGCCGCGGTACTGGTATTGCCCGTGGACCTCCCACATGATCATGGTGGCGGAAGCCTTGCGGTCGCCGAAGAGTAGGCCCTGACCGGTGTCGCCCCTTACCACGGAACCCCCAACCAACAAGCCGTTCATCGGTATCGCATCAACACGGGCAACGATGCTCATGTCGGCCAAGGCTTTGCTGCCCTTTTGCCGGCCGCTTCGGACGCCTGACGACGAGAATTTGTCGGCGCGCAGATTAGTGGTGGTGTAAAGACGGTATTGCACGGCACCGCCGGCGAATTCACCGAAGAAGCCGGCGCCATTCTCACGCCACGTGCTGGGGATGATGGTCAGTTCCACGACGGGCCGCTCGTTACCGTAATAATATGGGGGCTCGTGGATCTCGTTAAGGAAGCCGACCGGCATCAAGAGCATGCCAAAACGGAAATTGGCCTCGGGTCTGTAGAGGTAGTCGATGGTGGCGAATTCCACAAAGACTTCATTGGCGTGCTCGAATTCAATTTCGGCATTCAGCAGCAGGTTCTCGGTGAATTTGAAGCCGGCGTAAAGGATGAAACGCTTGTAATCCCACTTGTCCTGAGCACGATCAAAGACCTGCAGCCAAGTCTGGCCGTAGCCGCCAAGCGACAGGCCGCGCTCACGTCCATATATCTTGGAGGCCGCCGGACCCAATCCGTAAGCGCTCTTGTAGTCGGACTCTTCGGGAAGCACGAAAAGGCTTCTGAGGCGGTCGAACTCGGTAGCCAGGATGCCCTGGCGCTCCTCAAGGCTCTGCAGACGCTGCTCCAGGTCGTCCTGCGCGAATGCGGTGCCGGCGCCGAGGCAAAGCAGGGTGGCAAGCGCCAAGGTCAGTACACGTACGAATATCTTCCGCATGAAGTCCTCCTTAAGGTACGAACGGGATCACGAATCGGCCTCGACGGTTGCCGTGCCGTCGAACAGGGTCAGGCGGCCGCGCAGCCCCTTGCTGGCATGCACCAGCAGGCGGTTCGGACGGGAAGGGGTACGGGTTACCATGAGGGTCTCGACGCCCGACCGGCCGCGGAGCCAGGTTAGGCCGTCGCGCCCCATGACCAAGGCCGCCGTCGCCAAGGCGTCGGCGCGCATGGCCGTTGGCGCTATCACCGTCATGCTGAGGGCCGTGTCGGCGGGGTAGCCGCGTTGCGGATGCAGCAGATGACCGTAACGTTGGCCGTTGTATACACGGTAACGCAGATAGTTACCGGAGGTGGCCACGGCGCCGCCGTTGAGCGAAAGCGCCAGGAGCAGTCGGGCAGGGACCAACGGGTGCTGCACCCCGACGACCCAGGGGGCGCCGTCCGGATGGCGGCCCAACAGACGAAGGTCGCCACCGGCATTGACCATGCCCTGATGGACGCCGCAATGCCGAAGCGCTTCGACGGCTTGGTCAACGGCGTAACCCTTGGCGATACCGCCGAAGTCGAGCTGCATGCCGGGCCTTGCCAAGCGCACCGTGCCGTTGGCGCCGTCAAAGTGCACGTGCCGGTAGTCAACCAAGGCCAGGGCGGCCTCAAGCTGCCGTGGACCGGGGGCTTCCTGCCGGACGCTATGGAAGCCCCACTGCGCCAGTAAAGGACTGATGGTGACGTCAAGGGCACCTTGGCTCGCTGCGGCGACGCTCAAGGATTCCCGGAGCACCGCGGCCGTACTGTCGTGGATCGGCATTTCCTCCTGCCCGGCCAGCCGGTTCAAGCGGCCAACGTCGCTTTCGGACCGGTACAGGCTCATGTCACGGTCGACTTGCTCCACTGCAGCAAAGGCGGACCGGACGGCTTGTCTCGCTTGCCTCGGAACGGCATGGAACGCTTGACATTCAACCGCCGTGCCCATAATGGGCAACGACCGTAGCAGGCCAGGGGTGGATGGTTGCGGTGCCGTCCATGCCGCGTTCGGCAGTACAAGCCCCGCAGTTCCCGTGGCCGCCACAGCCAGGAAGCAACGCCTGGTTAAAACAGACTGCGGCAGCAGTCTGAGAGGTCTGGTCACACGCATCACACGCAAGCCCCCACTCCTTGACGTGGCCATAGTGAAATCGAAAATCGTTTTCAAAATTGTAGCTGGCTGAAATTTACGAGACGCACCAGGATTCGTAAACCCACTCAAGAATGGATATCTAACGGTTTCTTCACAATGTTGCGGGGAATAGAAGGGACCGCAACGCCGACTTCCATTTGCGGCCCTGCCGTCTCATGCGCGAAGCTACCTTGGTGCATTAACATGCCTCGACATTGTCCTATAATCGGACTTCCGGCCCCTACAGGCTTGCCACGAACCGACACCCAGAGGAGAAAGACCCATGACTACTCGTCCACCGGCGGAAATCGGGATGGCTCTTGAAGAGGTCGACACCCCGGCCTTGCTGATCGACCTGGACGCTTTCGAACGGAACTTGCAGCACTTGGCCAACGCCGTGACGGGTTCTTCAGTGCGCTTGCGGCCGCACGCCAAAACGCACAAATGCGCCGTGATCGGCCGGCGCCAGATGGCGCTGGGGGCCGTCGGGGTATGCTGCCAGAAGGTCGGCGAGGCGGAAGCGATGGTGTACGGCGGCGTGTCGAACGTTCTGGTCAGCAACGAGGTCGTCGGCGTCACCAAGCTGAAACGGCTGGCGGCTCTCGCGCGGCAGGCGCAGATTTATGTGTGCGCCGACGATGCGGGGAACGTGAGGGACCTCAACGAGACGGCGCTGGCTTACAACGTTGAGCTGCCGGTGCTGGTGGAGATCGACGTTGGCGCCCATCGCTGCGGCGTTGAGCCGGGCGAGGCGGTGCTGGCCTTGGCGCAGCAAATCGATCAGGCGCCGGGCTTGCGCTTCGCCGGGTTGCAGGCTTACCAAGGACGGGCGCAGCACCTGCGATCGTTCGAGGAACGCCGGCAAGCCATCGGCCAAGCCGTGGAACAGGTGCAACACACCGCGAACCTGTTGTCACAACACGGCCTGGAATGCGAACTGGTCTCCGGCGCCGGCAGCGGCACGTACGCGTTCGAGGCCGGTAGCGGGGTTTACAACGAACTGCAGGCCGGTTCGTACATCTTTATGGACGTGGATTACGGCAAGAATCTCACCGCCGACGGCACGCCGTGGCGCGAGTTCGAGCACAGCTTATTCGTATACGCCACCGTCATGAGTCGGCCGAACCCCGACTGGGCAGTCGTCGACGCCGGTCTGAAGGCCCTGAGCGTCGATTCCGGCCTACCGATGATGGCCGACCTGCCGCAATCCGAGTACGTCGGCGCCTCCGACGAGCACGGCAAGGTGTTGTTGCACGACCCCAATAGCCCGGTACGCCTCGGCGACAAGCTGCGGCTCATTCCGGGTCACTGCGACCCGACGGTCAACCTCTACGATTGGTACGTCGGTCTGCGTAACCACCGTGTCGAAGCCCTGTGGCCCATTGTGGCTCGGGGGGCAGGGCGCTAACCCCACATCTTCCTGACGTGACGGAATCGCTACGTGCTGAGTATGAGAGTCAGCGGCAAGCACTGGAAGTTGAGTTGAATGATCTGACGAAGCAAACTACGTCAGGAGGGCTGCGTTTGGCTCGCCTTCCTGAAGAAATACAGGAATCCAAGACCGCCTTGGAAAAGCTGGGGTTGGAGCAACGGGAGTCGTGTCGTACGGCGCCCCAAGAGCGCTCCTGGATTTCACCGGCCGAGCTGCTTGACGTGCAAATCCAAGGACAATGCGAACATTGAAGCGCTGGAAGCAGAGCGCCTGTGGCTGATCGAACGCGGCATCGAGATTCCATTCCCCCAGCGCACGCTTTATTGGGTCGCGCCGAAAGATGGTGCACAACCCTCGATTCGGCTATCCGTGAATACCCGGGAGACGTGATTGCCATGGGAAGGCAAGCCAGCCGGCGAAATCGCTTCCGTTGAGGAATCCGCCTTGGTGCTCCAGGAACCCATCCTCCCCGCGACATCCTGGCCGCTCTCGCGGTTACGATCGCGGAATTTTGACGACTTTTTCCACACAACCCGAAAATCCCCGCAAATTCCTGCCATTCGGAGCGCGGACACCATACGGAGAAGACATGAAAGCCGCACGATACACTCTGGTGCTCGTGTTGCATGTGGTCATGCTCAGTGCTTGCGCCTCGCAAAAGGCGCCGTTTCCGGAAACCGAACCGCCGAGCGCCTTTCCGGAGGTCCGCAAGATCGTCTTTCTCGACAACAAGAAGTTCGGTAGCGCCAGGTTGCGTAACGCGATGGCCACCAAACAACGCTCGCTTCTTTCCCCGTGGAAGCGTGGCAGTGACTACAATCCTGCGACGGTCGACGACGATTTATTGCGCCTGCAGAAATACTATTTCGATCGTGGTTATCTCGACGTTCGCACCACTCTGGTTAAGGTGGAACAAAACGAGGCCAACAACACCGTCCAGCTTCACATTCGAATCGAGGAAGGCGAAGTCACGACCGTGCGCGAGGTAGAGGTAAATGTGCAGGGCCCGGCGCCGCCGGAGTTGCCGCCGGTCGAGACGCTGAGAAATGACCTGCCGCTGCGCGTGGACGAACCGATTACGAAGGCGGCGTTTGACGCCAGCAGAGCCCGGTTGCTGCTTGCGCTGCAGGGTGCCGGGTACGCACGCGCCAAAGTTCATCCACGCACAGAGGTCGACCGGGAGACGCATGAGGCGTTCCTTACCTACACGCTCGAATCGGGCGAGCGTACGGCATTCGGCCAAGTGGCCATTCAAGGCGCCGAAAACGTCAAAGCCAAAGCCATTCGACGACGCCTGACGTTCCAGCCCGGTCAGCTCTACAGCCCGACCGAATTGGCCGATAGTCAAGCCGCGATATACGACCTCGGGATGTTTCGCACCGTGACGCACCGAAGCCTCAACTTGGAAGCGACGGACGCGCCTTTGGACATCGAATTCGAGGTCAGCGAGCGCAGGCCACGCAGCTTTGAAATCGGGCTGGGATTGAGCACCGTCGAACAATTTCGCGTGCAAGCCAAGTGGACATTTCGCAATGTCTTCGGCGGCGCCGAGCACTTGTCGCTGGGCGGCAAAATCTCGTCTCCCGGACTCGCTTTCGAGACGCGCTTTCACTTGCCGCACTTCGTCACCCGACGCACCCGGTTCACCCAAACCGTCTTCGTCGACAGCCAGAAAGAGATCAACACGGACCCCCTCGGCTTGACGGATCAGATACTCGAGATCGAGGATGCCCAGCCCGCCTTCGACGTGCTGCGCTACGGGGGAGAATCGCGCGTGGATCATCAATTCACCAAAGAATTTGGCGGTTCGGCCGGTATCGAACTCAGCGCCAATGCTTTCAGCAACGTCGATCCAGATGCCATCCGCGGGCTCGCCCCTGAGGTCGCAATAAACCACCTTTTGTTCACGCAGTTTGCCGAACTGACGTGGAACACGAGCGACAGCGCAATTAACGCCACACGGGGCTTCGTAGTCCTGCTTCATACGGAGCACTCAACGACCGGTCTGTTATCGGAATTCGACTTCGTCAAGGCTTCAATCGAAGGGCGCCACTACCTCCCTCTCTGGCGCCGAGTGATATTTGCCGCACGCCTCAAGCTCGGTTTCGTACAGCCCTACAGGGATAGTGAGGTAGTGCCGTTCAACGTCCGCTTTTTTGCCGGTGGTCCAGGTAGTATCCGGGGTTTCACCGTTAACCGGGTGGGACCGCTCACTGACGGCAATGCCCCTCTTGGCGGTCGTAGCTTGATCGAAGGGAGCACGGAGCTGCGCTTTCCATTCATCGGCGACCTGGGCGGGGTTCTTTTTGTGGATTTCGGCCAGGTGTTCGAACCGTCCCTTGTCTATCATCTCGATCAGCTGCGTTATGCCGTCGGTCCGGGGATTCGCTACGACACCCCTATTGGCCCGCTCCGCTTCGACGTGGGTTTCATCACGGATCGCCGCCCGGATGAACCGTTTGGCCGCGTTGAGCTCAGTATCATCCAGGCTTTTTGAGGCGATAGGCGCAGGATGCCTATTGCCGTTGGTCTGCCACCTAACCGAGATAAGGAGCGCTAAGCATGTGGCGCAGAATATCCATTGCGGCAGGTGTGGGTCTCGGGCTGCTTGTTCTCTTTCTTACACTTCTGGTTACGGCTCCGACGCCTGCGCGACCCATTGTCGCGCCCGTCCGTGCATGGCTTGTTCAAACGGCGGCTCAGCGCATATCCCAGCAACTCAATGGCACCCTGGAAATCGGCGCATTGGAGGGTTCCCTGCTCCGTGCACCCAGCCTTACCAATGTTGTCGTGCGCGACCATACGGACGCCGTCGTCACCCGCATCGATGCCGTCCACCTGCACTATCAGCCGGTAAGCTTGCTGCGCGGGAAGCTTCTCGTTCACGACATCGAAATTATCCGCCCCGACCTGACACTGAGCCAAGCTCCCGACGGGACAATCAACCTGGCCCGTCTGGTTCCAGCAACCTCGCAGCCTGCCGACTCCGCCGCGAGCCAAGGCGGTTCCCTAGCGTCGCCGATCGCCGTGCAAATCAAGCGTCTTCGCGTAGAAGACGGCCGCAGCCGGCTTGCACTCGGCTTCCTCAAAGGTGTCACCGCAATTTCAGGCTTGCAGATCACGCTCGAAGGACACGCCGATGACACGGGCGTTCGCTTGACGGTTCAGGAAATCGCCGCGCAGACTCACCCGGCGCAGGTGAATCTCACCGGGTTGCGTGGCACGCTTCACATGACAGGAGAACAACTCCGAATCGAGCAACTGCAACTCCGAACGGAAAACACGCAGGCCGACTTCAACCTCATACTGCCCGGCAGTCCCCACCCGGTTCAGTTCAGCGCCAAGCTGTACCCAGTCGATGGGGCTGAAATTGGCCGCTTGCTCGCTGATGACACCCTGCGAGGGAAACTTCACCTGGATTTGCAGGCCAAAGGCCCCCGCACCGATCTCCGCCTCGATGCGGATTTGCGCGCCGAAGCCGGCCAAGTCACATTTCAAGGTCATGTCAACGCGGCGGACAACCCTCGACGATATCGCGGCACGCTCAAGGTGCACCAGCTCGATATGGCTGCATTGGCCAATCGGGAAACCCTGAAGAGCGATCTCAACATGGTGTTGAATGTCGATGCCAGAGGGCTGTCGCCTCAAACGCTTGAGGGGCAATTGAGCATCTCCATCCAACCCTCCCGCCTCGGCGACGTCACCCTGAGTCCTTCGCAGATTCGCATCGTGGCGCAATCACAGCGCGCTCACGTTGAAGCCTTTGAACTCATCTCATCGTTGGTCACAGTCACTGCAGGCGGCTCCCTCGACTTTCAGGGTACGTCCGATCTCACCTACGAGGCGAGAGTTCAGAGCTCTCAACTCAGGCCGCTATTCGGCGTTAACGCACTCAACGGCGGGCTGCACCTGCAAGGCAGCGTCAAAGGCGCTTGGCCGGACCTCAATGCGGCGGGCAAGCTGACCGCCACGGAGGTGCAACTCGATGCCAATCGCCTTCAACGTCTCGAACTCGATTACCACGCGAGCCAGCTCGGGACAGCCCCGCGTGCCTCGGCCCAGTTGCGTTTACGCGACCTGTCGATTGGCGAATTCCCTGCTGCTGACGCGCAGCTTCAAGCCACCTATGATAGCGTACAACGGAAGGTGACTTTCGCCACCCAACTCAACCAGTCAACCCAGATAGAAGGTAACTTGGCCGGTCAGCTCACCCTGGACGAGGAGGGGCAACACGTAGTCCTCGACACCGTTCAGCTTCGTTTTGAAGACCGAACTTGGCATGCCCCCGAACCCTGGGATGTAACGGTGAAATCCGGGGCCTTCAACATCAAGTCTTTTCGACTGGCACACGGTGGGGAAGCGGTCTCGCTAAGCGGCGGGATTGAAAAGGAGTTCATCCGCAACGTGCGTCTCGAAGCGTCGTCCGTTGACCTGACGTATTTACAAGAAAATTTGGCGTTATCCAATCTGGTGGCAGGCCGTGCCTCACTCGTCGTGCACGCGAGCGGCACGTTGACCGAGCCCCAATTCCAAGCCGAGATCCGTCTGATCCCGCCCGCAGTGCAAGAGCCGCTGTTCGACCGTCTCCAGGCAAGCATGCGATATGAGGGGGAGAAACTGACCGGCCAGATCTCAGCGCGCCACGACAAGCGCGACGTGATGCGGGTGGATGTCGAAGCGCCGCTGGACTTGGCGTTGGCCGACGTCCCTCTCCCAGAGCGTCTGCTCGACGCACCGGTAAATCTGTCCGTTCAGATCCTGCAGCCCTCGCTCGCGTCTTTGCAGACCATCGCGGCAACCCCGGCCCTGTCGGGTACCGTACAAGGCAACGTCACCCTTGGCGGCACCTTTGCACAATTGCAGTTAACGTCCGCTATCAATCTGCAGAACCTCGGCGTAGAGAACGCCATTGAGGCGCTCGACGTGCCGATTCGCATGACCGCCGAACTCGAAATCGCCGGCTCGGTCCCCGAGCTGGCGCAGGCGTTGACGGCCGGCATGGTGCAGCCGCACGTGTCTCGTCTCGACCTCCGCATTGCTTCGGCCAGCGGACAGTTCCCTGCTTCTGATCCAGATCAATCCACACGGCCCATCACGGTAAAGGATGTACGGCTGCAGGCGAAGGCGGCTTGGAGTCCCGACGGCTTCCAGGCAACCATTGACCGTTTTCGAGCTACGACCGACGCCCTTGATCTACCCTCGATAACGCTGTCAGCAAACGCTCACCTAAGCCCGTCGCAGTTCGACCTGCGGCAGATTCGGATCATCACCCCGAGGAGTCGTATTGAGGGGCAAGGGCAGATGACGTGGGCTGATCGGAGGTTCAACCTGCGACTTCAAGTGCCTCACTTGAATCTCACTGAATTCGCCGCCTCTTGGCCACCCTCCCTTTCTCGTGAGGTAACGGGAGATCTGCAACTCGGCGGCTCTACCGCCGCGCCAACGGTCATGGCACACCTGCGTTATGGGGAGACCGACTTGCATCTGCAAGGGACCGCCGACCTGCAACGCCCGGCGTACTCGGCCGAGATGACGCTCAATAACCTGGACATCGCTTCTTTTCTTCCCGCTGGTGACGGCACGTTCGATGTGCAGATGTCTCTGAAGGGGAGCGGATTTTCCGAGTCCGAACGCCGTGCCGACTTGCACCTGACCGTCAACTCTCAGGATTTCAATCTGGCGCCAAAGCTGTCAGGTGTCGTGCAAGCCGCACTAATCGGTTCAGCCGTGACACTCGATGAATTCCACTTCGACAGCGTCCCCGCGCAGCTCACGGCGGCAGGCGCGTTGTCGCAGACTCAGCAGCTTCAGGCTGACTACCAAGTCATCATCAAAGACCTCGTCCCGCTGGGGTCACAACTCGGTGCGCCGATTCGGGCCAATGGCGGCCTTACCGGCTCGCTCAGCGGGGCTCTCGATGCCCTACAGGCTCAAAGCCAAGTGCACCTCGACGATTGGCGCTATGGCGACTTCCAAGGTGAGCGCGTTCGGGTGACGTTGCAGGGAGAGGAATTGACGACAAATCCGCGGGCGACCTTGACCGCCTCCCTCGATGGCATCCAAGGCAGCGCGCTGCCGGCCAGTTCGGTGACGTTCGACGGGCGCTACCGTGACCAGCAAGCTCAGGTCGATTTCTCCGTCACCGATGGCCCTTACCGGCAGACGCGCATCGCCGGGCACGTCGCCCTGCAGGAGAATCAGGACGTCAGACTTGACACCTTGCGGCTGCAGTATCGCCACTGGCGCTGGACGAATCCCAACCCGATCCGGATGGTGCGCCAGGCCAACGGGACGATTCTATTGAGGGACATCCATCTCCAATACGGTGAGCAGGCGATTCGCGCGAGCGGTTCCCTGCAACCCTCTGGCCCCCTCGCTGCCTCGTTTTCCCTGAATCAGGTAGAAATCGAACCGTGGCTGCAAACCTTCGTGCCCGCCGTGCCTGCGGGTGGACGGATGAACCTGCACCTAACCGCAAAGGGTAGTGTGGAACATCCCGAAGCCGCCGGGGTTTTGCAGCTAAGCGACCTCACTTGGAACGACCAACCCCTCGGTGAAATCCGCCTCGCTTTGGGGCTGGCAGATGACATGGTCGACAACCATTTGCAGTGGCACGACGGCAGCACGGCGCTTCTCGACGTGAAAGGCGGGGTGGGACTGCAGCACAATTACCCGCTGGACTTACAGGTGACGTCGTCGTCCTTCGATCTCGCAAGACTGGCTCCTTTCGTGGACACGATCCAGCGGAGCAGCGGATGGCTGGATGCTCAGTTGCGGGTGGGCGGTACTGCCAAGGCCCCGGACTTGCACGGCAACGTTTCCCTGCGTGACGGCGCCTTGCTGCTGGCCGTCATCGGCGAGCCGTATCGCGACATCCAGGCGCGGCTCAACTTGGCGAACAACCGCCTGGATATTCATGATTTACGCATGGCATCAGAGACCGGAACAGTCGGTGTGAACGGCTGGCTGGAGGTCACCGGAGACGGCCTGGAACAGCTGCAACTTTTCTTGCAGGCGCACGACTTTACCGCAATGAATACGCCTTCCATCCAAGCCCGGTTAACGGGCGCCGTCGAAGCCCAAGGCTCCTTGGATGCGCTCACGGTCAAGGGCGACTTGACCATTCCGCGGGCGCGAATTCGAATTGATGATTTTGGAGCCGGTCCGGTCTCCGTGTCACCCTCTGATCTGACCGTGCCAAGCGTCTACGGCGGTCACCCTGAAGGTGAGACCGATGCCGCGCAAGCCGACAAGGCCGCGCCGGAATCGTCCATCACGCGGAATTTACAAACGGAACTCAGCGTCAGGATGCCCAAGAACGTCTGGTTGGTAGGCCCTGAAACCGCCCTTGAGCTTCGGGGTTCGTTTCTCGTCGCCAAGAACTTCGACGAGCCCTTCGTTATCGGAGGCAGCGCCGAAACCGTGCGTGGGTTTGTCGGCTTCAGGGGGAAAAAATTCGACCTCGAACGCGGCAAAATGACGTTTACGGGAGCCAACGAGCTCAACCCGTTTCTCGACGTCGTCGCCCGCCACGAAGTCTCTGGCTACAGCATCGCCTTGCACGTCGAGGGCGAAAGCAAACGTCCCCAATTCAATTTCAGCAGCACCCCGGACCTTGCGGAAGAGGATATCTTGTCGCTGCTTGTCTTCGGCAGAACCCGGGACCGCCTGACCGGTTCGGAGAAAACCGCTCTTTCCAGCCACGCGGCGGAAGTCGCGGGCAATGTCATCTCGGGATTTCTGGAAAAAAGAGTGGGCAGCACCCTCGGACTCGACACCCTGGAAGTCGACGTGGAGGATGAGTTTGGTAGCGGTAGCGTGAGGGGCGGCCGCTACGTCACACAAGATTTGTTTATCTCCTACCAGCATCAACTCGGCGGGCAAGGCCACAACACCGTGGGGGTGGAGTACAGCCTGAGCCCCCACGTGAAGCTCAAGGGCACCAGCAATAACGAAGGGCAAACCTCGCTCGATCTGTTATGGCGTATCGATTATTAGGCTCACGACTCATAATTAGCATATAACTGCGGCGGCGGGTCTTGACGGAATTTCTTGCTGAGAGCTGAAGTTGCCGGGTAAGAGATGACACTTTTTCATGGCGATCCAGGGAACAGAGTGTCATCCAGACGACCACGCCAACCGGAAATACCTCCAAATACACACCCTTATTACACCTGAGGGCAGCCCGTGTGGTCTACCTTGACGCCACCCCCTCTATCTGGGCGCCTTATCGGAACCGGACATCACTGGTACTGGACCGGGCAACCGACAACGCCGGAACCCGCTCACCGAATTTAGGCTCAGGACCTATAAAAGGCTTATCCTTGAGCATGCAGGATTCAAGGCTCTGACTCCATCAGGAGGTTCCTCATGCCCGAACACGACTTCTGGCTATCCGACGCTCAGTTTGCCCGACTTCAACCCCTGCTGCCGAACAAGGTGCGTGGCGTCCCACGGGTCGATGACCGAAAAGTCATCAGCGGCATCAGCCACGTCATCCGATACGGGCTGAGGTGGCGCGAGGCCCTTGCCGAACGTGGCGTCAAGTCCTGTATTCCAGGCCGCGCCAACCGTAAAGAGCCGATTGTCTGCGACACGGAGCTTTACAAGCGCCGTAACCTGATTGAGCGTCTGTTTGGCCGGCTCAAGGATTGTCGCCGCATCGCCACCCGGTACGACCGCTGTGCGCATACGTTCTTCAGCGCCATCTGCATAGCTGCCACGGTTAGTTTCTGGTTATGAGTCCTGAGCGTAGCCTCGGTGGAGCTAGGAAACGAGGTCATGAATAGCACGGGCGAGCTATGAAATCAGAGTCAACTAATAAGGACTCGGAACGGGTGACAGATTCGTCTCGTGGGTGTCGCGGTCTGACGGTCGTGGGGCGGCAGCCGGCAATGCGAGCAGAGGCGTGTGGTAGTCTGGCGCGAAGGCGCCGCACAGGGCGGCCCCCAGCGCCGCTGGGTTGCCCCGCAAAATTTCCTGAGGCGTTTCCGTCGAAAGACAAGGAGACCTGATGGCTGTCGAACCTCCTTTATTGGTCATGCTCGTTGGCCTGCCGGGAAGTGGCAAGAGCACCGCTGCCAAACGCTTGGCCTCTGTCATCAGCAGCCAGGGGCGACCGTGCGAAATAATTGGTATCGATGTCTACTTGGAGGCCGAAGCAGCACGCCGAGGTCTGTCATACACAGCGATTTTTGCGGAGCAGCGCCACTTAGCGGACGCCATCATGTGGAGCCGCGCCAAGGAGGCCATCCGCAGGCGAATTTCTGTCATCTGGGATCAGACGAACCTCACGACGAACGCTCGCCGCTGGCGTCTGCGTCTATTTCCCGAGGATTACCTGCGCATCGCAGCCGTCATGCACGCAACCGGCGACAAAGCCTGGGAACGCAACCTTGCGCGCGGTCCGGGGCGTGCGGTGCCCGAACACGTTTTTGACCGCATGCGGGCGGAATTGCGTCGTCCGAGCAGGGAAGAGGGCTTTCAGATGTTCCTCTGATGCGTCGAGATGAAAGTACTACCTGACGGAGAGTGGGGACGGCTCGTGCAGTCGCCAGAGCGGCCGATGCAATCGGGCCACCACTTTTTGGGACTGCCATCCAGTTGCCGGTAGTGGGGCAGCACCGGCGTCCCCGAGGTGAACAGCCAGCGTGGGCCCGGCGGCACTTCAAACGATGTTGGGCATCAAGTTCCTCCTTCCTTGTGTTTGATCTCCCCTGCAAGGTGCGCCGGCATTCCTGTGCATTTCGGCAGATTCCGACAGAGAATTCTCGTGTTTCCAAAATGGACAACGCCGAGGGAGCGGGGTAGGGTAGGCCCTTCCAGAAGGGGACGCATCACAAAACTGGGGATAGACCGAAGATGCAGGAACAAGACAACAGCCAGGGCGCCCGCGGAGTGGCGATCGGCATTGCCGCCATGGCGGTGGTGGTGACGGCCTCGAACATCCTGGTGCAATATCCGATCAACGACTGGCTGACGTGGGGCGCGCTGTCATACCCGTTCGCGTTTCTGGTCACCGATCTGACGAACCGGCGTCTGGGGCCGGGCAGCGCGCGACGCGTGGTGTGGGTCGGCTTCGCGTTCGCGGTAGTGTTCTCCGCCTGGCTGGCGACGCCGCGCATTGCCGGGGCGTCGGGGAGCGCCTTTCTGGTCGGCCAGCTTGCCGACGTGTGGGTGTTCGACCGCCTGCGGCACTTGAAGTGGTGGCAGGCGCCACTGGTGTCGTCGTCGCTGGGGTCGATCCTGGATACGGCGCTGTTTTTTTCGCTGGCCTTCGCCGGGACCGACCTGCCGTGGACCACTTGGGCGCTGGGCGATCTGGCCGTGAAGGCGGTGTTTGCGGCGCTGTTGCTGATCCCGTTCCGGCTGTTGCTGGAGGTGATACGGCCGGCGGGACAATCGGCTGTGGAAGTGTGAGCCGAAAGCTTTGGACCCATGTGAGGAAGTCATCGCTTTGGACGTCGGTCTGATGCAATTCCGCAAGTACATTGAGGACGCCAGCCGCATCGTGTTCTTCACCGGCGCTGGCGTCAGCACCGAATCGGGCATTCCCGATTTTCGCAGTCCGGGCGGTATCTGGACGCGCTTTCGGCCCATCGACTTCTCGGAGTTCATGGCGTCGCGGGAGGCGCGGCGCGAATCGTGGCGGCGCAAGTTCGAGACCGACGAGACGCTCAGCATCGCCAAGCCTAACGACGGACACGCCGCCATCGCCAGGCTGGTGCGGCAGGGCAAGGCGTCGTGCGTCATCACCCAGAACATCGACGGGCTGCACCAAGCGTCCGGAGTGCCGCACGAGCAGGTCATCGAGCTGCACGGCAACACGACTTACGCCCTTTGCCTCGGCTGCCGCGAGCGCTATGAGCTTGACCCTATACGGGAGCAATTCGAGCGCGACGGCGAGCCGCCGAATTGCCACTGCGGCGGCTATATCAAGACCGCCACGATCTCGTTCGGCCAAGCGATGCCGGAGGCGGAGATGGCACGTGCCGAGGCGGAAACGAACGCCTGCGACCTGTTCGTCGCCGTTGGCTCGTCCCTGGTCGTCTACCCCGCCGCCGGTTTTCCCGCCCTCGCCAAGCGGCGCGGCGCTCGCCTGGTGATCCTCAACCGCGAGCCAACCGACCTCGACCCCCTCGCCGACCTGACGCTGCACCGCGAAATCGGCCCGACCCTGATAAGCGTGACCAGCGCCGTGCCCTGATCCGCCACGCCCTCTTGAACGGAAAACCATGCCCCACATCTTTGAGATCATCCCGCGAGCCCCTTACTCGTTCGACCTGACCGCCGCGCGCTTCGGGCGTTTTGCCAGCGAGATCGTCGATCTGCTCGACGGCAAGCAGTACCGACGCCTGCTCACCGCCGGGCGCCAGCTTGCCTTGGCCACGGTGACAGACGTCGGCACGGTCGGCAAGCCGCGTCTCGCCGTGGAATTGCGTAGTCCGTCCAAGGCGCCGCTGCAACGGGCAGCCTTCGAGGCGCAGGTGCGGCACATCCTGTGCACCGATCTCGACCTTCGACCGTTCCATCGCCTGGCGCGCGGCAACGATCTGCTGGCGCCCTTGGTCACCCGCTTCCGCGGCTTGCGCCTCGCGGCTAGCCCGACGCTGTTTGAGGCGCTGGTCGGCGCAGTGCTGTCGCAGCAGGTCAACCTCACGTTCGCGTACTCGATCAAGCGGGAACTGGTCGAGCGCTTCGGGTGCAAATGGCGGGTCGGGGGCCGCACCTATTGGGCCTTCCCGGAGCCGCGCCGCTTCGCCGAGCAGAGCGTGGAGGCCCTGCGCGCCTTCCGCCTGAGCAACGCCAAGGCCGGGGCGCTCATTCGCCTTGGCGACGCCTTTGCGTCATCCATCCCTTTCCCCGCGCCGTCCGCCGAGCTGGATTCGCTGTCCGACGATGATCTCATCGAACGCCTGACCACCCTCAAGGGCATCGGCCGCTGGACCGCCGAAACCGCTTTGGTACGCGGCCTCATCCGCCCCGACGTTTTTCCAGCCGGTGACCTTGCAGTCGTCAAATACTTAGCCCAAAGCCTGCTGGGCAAAACGGAAAAGGCATCCGAAGCCGAAATGCGCACCTTTGCCGAACGCTGGCGCCCCTATCGCGGCCTCGCCCTCGTCTATTGCTATGCCGAAATGGGCCGCCGCAATAGGGGCTGAGACCCGGCGGACGGCTGTTTCAGGCTGTTCAATCTTGCCTGGATCACGTCTGCGGCCAGGGCCTGTTGACATCCATGCGATCGACACGAAGAAGGGATTTGTTGTGGTGTCCGCCATGCCCCCATGCCCGCGCTCCCGGAGAGGTATCGCGATTCACAAATACCCTCCAAGACAAGCATGGCTTCTGGTAGCCCCCATTGACTCCCGTGCCAAGCCGTCGGAAACTGCGTCCCTGCGGCGGCTTGACACGTTCAGCGGCGGTAATGTCTAACACAATTAGTATTTACAGGCTTGACAATTCAGGCATGTAAGGTAGTACCTTCTCTTGTAGGAGGTGATGCTATGAACCTGATCAGCATTTTCAGCAAGTACCCGACTCAAGAAGCCTGTATCGAACACCTTGAAACCGTCCGTTGGAACGACAACCCGACCTGCCCATATTGCAAAAGCGACAAGGTGGCCCGCAAGAACGAACTGGATAAAGTGGGCCGCTGGAACTGCCACGCTTGCAAGTCCAGCTTCAATGTCCTGTCCGGCACCATCATGCAAAAGACCAAGGTCCCTTTGCAAAAGTGGTTCCTGGCAATCGGCTTGATGGTCAACGCCAAGAAAAGCCTGTCAAGCTGCCAACTGGCCCGCGACCTGGAATTGAACCAGAAGACGGCATGGTACGTGCAAACTCGCATTCGCGTGGCGATGGTGCACAAAGAGCGCCACTTGCTCCAGGGCATCCTTGAGGCCGACGAAACCTACCTGGGCGGCAAGCCGCGCAAGGGCAATCGGCGCGAAGATGACAAGCCCGCCCCAAAGGGCCACGGCACCAAAAAGCGCCTGATCGTCGGCGCTGTCGAACGTGGCGGCCGGGTGACGGCCCCCGCACGGCCGCCAATGTCCATGACTATGGCGGCGTCAAGAACTTCATGAATCACGCGGTCGTGATTCATCGCACGGCCTACGTTGACGGCTCGGTTCACACCCACACGATTGAAGGCTTCTGGTGAACCGGCTCTACTACGGCGACTGCATCACGATCATGCGAGATCACGTGAACCTGGGGAGTGTAGACTTGATTGACCTGGACCCACCCTTCAACTCCAATCAGGAATACAACGCCATCTACAAGGACGAAACGGGCCGCCCCTATCGCAAGACCTATCTCCCCTCTGGGAGACCCGCAACAAATTTGTGGAACGATATTGACAACCTGTCTGGCCGCGCCCGTGAACGCATCGGATATGCCACCCAAAGCCCATTGCCTTGCTTGAACGCATCATCAAGGCGTCGAGCAACGAGGGCGACACGGTGTTTGATCCCTTCTGTGGATGCGCTACGACACTTGAAGCCGCCCACAGACTCAATCGGAAGTGGACCGGCATCGACATTGCCATTCATGCCGTCAAGCGCGTGGCGAAAGTGCGCTGGCAAGACCGCCTGCGCTTTTGAGGGTAAAGACTTCGTGGTTGACGGCGTGCCGCGCACCCTGGAAGGCGCGCGTGACCTGTGGCAGCGTGATCCCTATCACTTCCAGAAGTGGGCTGTCGAGGCCGTGGAGGGCTTCGTAACAACGAAGCGCACGGCAGACGGCGGCCTTGATGGCCGCCTGTACTTCGCTAGGCCGAACATGGATGATCTGCAAAGCATGGCGATCGGGGTCAAGGGCGGCAAGAATGTCGGCATTGCCACGCTGCGTGCCTTACGCGGCGTGTTGGAGAATGACGCGGCGCTGATCGTCGGCCTGCTTATCCTGGAGCCGTTAGGCGTAACAAAGGAACGCAACTTCCATCGCTTCCTGGCTGAAGCAGGGGATACCCAGTCCGCGTTTGCGCGGCCCTATCCGCGCCTGCAACTACGGACGGTTGCAGACATCCTGAACGGCAAAGGATTCGACGTGCCGGGCATGGTTGCACGCGGCACCGGGCAGGGTGTACTACTAAGCCTGTAAATACTTATTGCGTGTCGAAAATGATCGAGTCATTCAGGATTCTTTCCAACGCCAACCGACTCGTACCGCCTCGTATCGAGTTAGTTGCCACCAGACCGGCGCGGTCGGTCTTCCCTTCGGCAGCCGTCCGGCCTTGGCGAACCAATAGCAAATCAGGTCCGGTTTACCGTGCACCAATCCGCTGTATGCCTGGCTCAATGCCTCGGCGTAATCATGTCCCAACTCACTTCGGAGCTTTCTGTTTCCCAAAAACGGCGGGTTGCCCACCACCACGTCTGCGGCCGGCCACTCCGGTTCGCCGCCCGCCGGCGTCAGCACCGCGTCGCGGCATTCGATGGTGTCCAGCGGCTTCAGGATCGGATCGCGCGAGCCGGCAAAGCCGTTGCAGCGCATCCACTGAATCTCGCCGATCCACATCGAGACGCGGGCCAGTTCCGCTGAACCAATCGACCGTCTCAAAACCGATCTCACCGCCCGTTGCCACGGCTCCAAACAGGGTGCGAGCCATGTTGCCAAATCGCTCTGGCCGTAAGCGCGCTCGTTCCAGCATGCGCGTAAACATGTTGTCGCGCAGCATGCCGACGTCCTCGGCGAACATGCAGAAGACGAGCCGGTTGACGAAGTGCGCCACTGCCTGCGGTTCGTGGCCGCGTTCACGCAACGACTGCGCCAGCGCCGCAAAGGTTGCCGCAGCGCGCTCGGTGAGCGCCTGACGGCTTTCGCCCGGCCGCAATCGTTCGGGGCCGGACATCGCCCGCTTGAGCTTGTCGCGAATGGCCGCGTCGGCGAGGTCGTCCAGGGTGAACGCGTGCGTCTCGCTGACGCTGTTGGTCCAGTTGGTGCGGATGCGGAAGCGCGCCACGTCGGAGACGATGAGCAGCGGCGGGTTTTCCAGGGCGAGGGCGTATTGCCGCAGTTGATTGAAAGCAGCGTCGAGGTTGGCGTGCTTGCCTTTGTATTCCCAAAGGTTTCCCGCCATCGTTCAACTTCTCAGGCTGGATCGCCAACGCATGCTGCATGGCGGCCTCGTACTCGTCCTCCTGGCGTCGCATCCCATCAAGGAGTTCGGCCACCCACCGCGATACGCTGCGCTCGTTCTCCGCTGCCCGCATCCGCAACCGGCAGACGAGATCCTCCGTCAGGGTGATGGTGACGTGCTTCATTTTCGTCCCCTCATGATTCAGCCGGAGCCGATGATACACCGCCAGCGCGCACAATCGCAGTGCCGATCATCGCATCGCGGGTAACCAGGGGAACGAGCTCGTCTTCGCGCAGATGCTCCGTACCCGCCGGTCGTTCGGGCAGCACCATGTAGCGGATGTCGGAATTGCTGTCCCAGACGCGCACCTCGATGTTCTCCGGCAGGTCAAGGCCGAATTCGCGTAGCACCGTTCTCGGCTCGCGGACCAGCCGCGAGCGGTAGGCGTACGACTTGTACCAGGCGGGCGGCAGCCCCAGAACGGGCCAGGGGTAGCACGAGCACAGGGTGCAGACCACCACGTTGTGCACGCTCGGGGTGTTCTCCAACACGACGATGTCGGCGCCCTGCGCGCCGCTGAATCCCAACTCCGCCACCGCCGCGGTGCCGTCGGCCATCAGGCGCTGCTTGTAGGCGGGATCGACCCAGGCACGGGCCACCACCTTGGCGCCGTTGAGCGGCCCGATGTCCTGCTCGTAGGTGCGCACCACGGCGTCGATGACGTCGGTGGTGATAAGGCCCTTTTCGACCAGCAGGGATTCCAGGGCCTGGGTGCGCAGGGCCATGTCCGCGTCGCTGCCGGCATGGGCGTGGTGGTGTGCGCCGTTCATTGGCTTTGCTCCTCCAGCGGTTCGAGATAGCTCTCCCACATGTCGATGCAGACCGTGCTGTTGGCCTCCGCGGCGTCGCCCCAAAGCTCCAAGGCCGCGAAACGCACCGCGTACACCGCCTGGGGTTCGGCGGCGGCGCCGGACGGCTGCGCGTCCTGCACGTCCTGAAAGCCGTAGAAACGCGTCACCACGCCGCGTTTGCCGCGCACGTAGCGGGGCAGCCGGGTATGGCCGTGCGGGTGCAGGTTGCGGACCCGCACGACGTCGCCGATGGCGAATCGCGGCTGCGCGTCCACCTCGCGGCGCGGCGAGCGGTGCTTGCGCAGGTTGGCTAGAACCGCTTGCACCCGTTCCGGGTCCTCACAGTGCGGCACCGGGGTGTCGGGCCGACCGCGGTAAAGCGCTTCCCGGGCCTGCAGTTCCGCGGCCGTCAGCACGCCGCTGTCGATGAGTCCCTTGACGCGGGCGTGCAGCCATTTCTCATAGTAGCTCGACCGCAAGTAGCGCAGCGGTTCCATGGTTTCGATGTTGTTGCGCGCGCCGCCCGGAATGGGCACCGGCGTCACCACCCGCATAGCGAACGCCCGGCCCTCCCACTCGTGGTGGAACACCGGCTCGTTCGCTTCTCGCTCGACCGGCCCGAAGCCGTGCATGCCGCCCATGTCGTGAATGCCGTTCATGCCGTTCTCCTCTCCCTCACGCCACCATAGCCCGCCGTAATCGGTCGATTTCCGAGTCACCCAAACCGGTCGTCCGAACATACGCTTCAATACCGTCGTAGCGTGTCTTGAGATACGCCAGCGTCGTCCGCATGAAGTCGGGGTCGCACAGGACCAACAAGTCATACGAAAAGCCCTGCGCCTCGGCCCGCTGGCGGGCCTCTTCGAGATAGACACCCGCCAGACAGGCGCCGCTCAGGGCATAATCCGCCACGATGGTCTCCTCCGGCACCCCGGCAAGGCCGAGCGCCAACGCCACGATCAGCCCGGTGCGGTCCTTACCAGCCGTGCAGTTTATCACCGCCGGTAAGGCGCCCGGCGTTGCCAGAGCCGCCAGTGCAGCGCCCACCTGCTCGCTGCGGTCGTCCAGAATACTGCGGTAGATCTCAACGAGGGACGGCAAAACCTCCGGCATCGACGGCATGTCGTTCAGGAGCGGCAGGTGGCGATAGGTAACGTGAGCCGACACCGCGAAAACGTTGGGCGCCTCGGCCAGTTCCGCGGCCTGCCTGAGGTCGATCGCGGTCCGCAGGCCGTATCCGATGAGGGAGGCGCGGTCGGCCTCGGACAGGCGGTGCGGGCTGTCGGAACGGAGCAGGGTGCGCCAGCGGGTGGCGCCGCCGTTGTGGGTGGGATAGCCGCCGGTGTCGCGGAAATTATACGTCCCCGAAAATTTCAGGTGACGCTGGGGCATTGGCGGCGTGTCAGACGGCATGGCGGTTGATCCGCTTTCCAGAGGGCAGGGGGCGGCTGCCCTCTGCCCAGACTTGCGGAAGGGTGCAGTGTGAGGTCAGACGCTGGGACGCTCGGCAAAAATGGGACCCGTCTCGCGCGTGCGCTTGAACTCGTAAAAGCCGTCCGTGCGACCCGCCAACACCATGGCGTCCCACAGATCCACGGCAGCCTGTCCGGTCGGCGCCGGGCTGAACACCGGGCCGAAGAACCCGGGGCCGCTGCCGCCGTCGAGAACGATTAACGGCACGCCGACGTCGGTGCCGGCCTTGGCGACGGCGTTTTCCATGTCCTTCTTGATCATCTCGTCCCACGCCTCGTCATCCGCGGCGGTGGCGAAGTCCGTGGAAAAGTCGCAGGTCTCGAGAATGGACGCCAGTTCGGGCACTTGGCCGATGTCCACCTCGTCGTGGTGCCAGCGAGCGCCCATGGCGGTGTACAGCTTGCCGACCGCTTCTTCGCCGAGATCCTGGCGCACCGCCGCGGCGACGCGCAGGGCGCGCAGTCCCATCAGGTGCCGGGGGCCGAATTGCGGCGGCAGGTCGCGGCCCTCGTTGATTTTCTTCAGGCTGAACAATTTCCAGTGCACTTTGATGTCCTTGTGCCGCCCGACGTCTTCCATCCAGCGGGCCGTGATCCAACACCAGGGACAAACCGGGTCCCAATAAAACTCAACCGCGTCTTTCGCTTCCGCCATCTCTTTTCTCCTTGTAGATTCGCGTCATGGACGGGCGTACCGCTACAGGCAGCCGCGAAAGACTACCATATTGCCCTGGCGGAAGTAAGGCGGTAGGCTGAACACCGCTGTGTTTCAGCTCAGTCCACCACATCCGCGCAAGGAACCCAGGTGAGCGACAGGAACCTGCCCGACGTTTTTCCCAACCCGACGTCCCAGCCCGGCTCGATGGCCGACTACGTGGAGTTCCTCAAGGCCCACGTGCTGCAGGACGCCGTCGTTCATCACACCACCCTTCCGACACGGCCGCGTCGGCTGGCGCCGCCGCTGCGCCGTTTCCCGCCCGCGGTGGCGGACATCCTCCAAGCCGCCGGGGTGACGTCCTTGTACAGCCATCAAGCCGAGGGTATCGGCAAGGCGCTCGATGGCGAGAACGTCGTGGTGGCGACGCCGACGGCGAGCGGCAAGACCCTGGTCTACAACGTGCCGGTGATCACCACGCTGTTGGAGAATCCGGCAGCGCACGCCCTCTATATCTTCCCGCTCAAGGCCCTGGTTCAGGACCAGCACGACGAGTTGCACACCCTGCTGCAGCGCTTGGGCCGCGGCCTCAGTGTCGACATTTACGACGGCGATACCCCGGCGCACCGGCGCCGGCAGATTCGCGCCGCGCCGCCGAACGTGCTCATCACCACGCCGGACATGCTGCACGCCGGGCTGCTGGCCTTCCACGAGGCATGGGCTGGGTTCTTTGCGCGGCTGCGCTACGTGGTGATCGACGAATTGCACACCTACAGCGGGGTGTTCGGCACCCACGTGCTGCACCTGCTGCGCCGGCTGAACCGCCTGTGTGCCGCGTATGGCAGCCGGCCGGTGTACATGACCAGTTCGGCCACCATCGGCAATCCCGGGTATCTGGCCAGCACCCTGGTGAACCGGCCGTTTCACACCGTTTCCGACAATGGCGCCCCGGCCGCGGCGCGGCACGTGGTATTCGTCAATCCGCCCGAAAGCCCACAGGTCCTGGCCGCGCGCCTGTTGCGGATGAGCGTGACGAACGGACTACGCACGATCGTCTTCACGCGAGCGCGGGTGGTCACGGAGCTCGTCTATCGCTCGGCAACCCAGCGGCATCCTGAACTCCGCGAGGTCATCTCCTCGTACCGCGCCGGCTACCTGCCCGAGGAGCGGCGCCAGATCGAAGCCGCCCTGTATTCGGGCGAGCTGCTCGGCGTCGTGTCCACCTCGGCCCTGGAACTGGGCATCGACATCGGCACCCTGGACGTCTGCGTGCTGGTCGGCTACCCGGGCTCCATCGTCAACACTTGGCAGCGCGCCGGACGGGTGGGGAGAAGCGGACGCGAGGCGCTGATCATCCTGATCGCCGGCCGGGACGCACTGGACCAGTTCCTCATCAAATATCCCGAGCACTTCCTCGGTCGCAGCGTCGAGGATGCCGTAGTGGACCCGGCCAACGCCTACATCCTCAAGGACCACTTGGCGTGCGCCGCCCGTGAGGCGCCGTTGAGCCGCGACGAGCCCGAGTACGCAATCCCCGGCTGGCAGACGGCGGTGGACGAACTGGTACGCGACGGCGTACTCCTGCAAAACGCCGACGGCGATGCCTGGCACGCCGCCCGCAAACAGCCGCACCGCCAAGTCAATCTGCGCAGCATCGGCGCCTCGTGGACCCTCTACGACCTCAGCGCCGGGGCGCCCATCGGCACGGTGAGCGGCGGGCAGGTGTACGGCGAGTGCCACGACGGCGCCGTGTACCTGCACCGCGGCCGCCAGTACCTCATCACCGGGCGCGACCCGGCCAAGGGCCACGTCCACGCCGAAGCGGTCGAGGTGCCGTATTACACCCGCGCCAAAACGGAGAAGGAAACGGAAATCCTGGACACCCTGCGCTCGCGCCCGATGCAGGGCTTTCTGTCCAAACTGGGGCGCCTCAAGGTGCGTTCCCAAGTGGTGGGCTACGAGAAGATTCGCGTGCGCGACGGCGCCATGATCAGCCAGCACCCGCTGGAATCGCCGGTCGAGCACCTGGAGACCATCGGCTTCTGGCTGGAACTGGAGGCGCCATACCAACAGGACCTGAAACGGCACGCCTTCCACACCATGGGTTCGGTCCACGCCATCGAGCACGCCATGAAGTCCCTCTACCCGCTCCTGGCGCTGAGCAATCGCACCGACGTCGGCGGCATCTGCTACCCGCTGCACCCGCAATTGGGCAAGGGGGCCATCTTCGTTTACGACTACTATCCCGGCGGCATCGGCTTGGCCGAGAAAGGCTTTCAGATGCTCGACCGGCTGCTGGACATGACCCTGAAGCTGGTCGAAACCTGCGATTGCGAACGCGGCTGCCCGTCGTGCATCCACTTTCCTACCTGCGGCGCCGGCAACGTGCCGCTCGACAAGGCGGGCTGCATCCACCTGCTGCAAAGGCTGACGGGCCGTGAGCGCCTCGACCTCAGCAGCCAACCAATCGTCGAAGCGGCTGCAGAGGCGCCCATCTTTGGCACCTGGGAAGCCGCCGAAGCCACCCCGGAGGAACCACCCCCGCAAGGCCCGCACCTCGTGGTGTTCGACCTCGAAACCCAGCGCAGCGCCGCCGAGGTCGGCGGCTGGAACCGCGCCTATCTCATGGGCATGTCGCTCGGCATCGTCTGGGACAGCCACCAGCAAGCCCATACCACCTACTTCGAAGACGATGTCGGAGCCCTTCTGGCCCACCTGCAACGCGCCGACCTTGTGGTTGGCTTCAACGTCATCGGCTTCGATTACAGCGTGTTGCGCGGCTATACCGCTTTCGACTTCAGCACGCTCAACACCCTCGACATCCTGCGCGACGTCCACGCCCAACTCGGCTACCGCCTCAGCCTCGACGCCCTCGGCGCCGCCACCCTCGACACCCCCAAGTCCGCCGACGGCCTGCAAGCCCTGCAATGGTACAAAGAGGGCCGCCTCGACCTCATCGAAACCTACTGCAGGAAAGACGTCGAGATCACCCGCGACCTCTTCCGCTACGGCCTCGCCCACGGCCACATCCTGTTCGACCGCAAAGGCCAAGGCCGCCTGCGCGTACCGGTGGATTGGGACCTCGACAGGCTGGTTCAGCGGGGGAAGGAATCGTAGGGTGGGTGAGCAAAGCGTAAACTGACACACTGCCCCATAAGCATTCGGACAGCGCCTGCGCGTCACAGCAAAGCAAGACCGTTTACTGCACCGCTACGTCCTTTGTCGGACTGCCCCATGTCGTGACGATCAGGCTACGGGGGTGCCGTTGGCGACCGGAAACGATGGATGCAGGAGCACCACGCCATCATCCTCGCTGACGGCACCGAGCACCAGCACCTCGGATTTGACGCCCGCCACGCGTTTCGGCGGGAAGTTCATCACCGCCACAACCTGCCTCCCAACCAAGTCCTGTGGCGTGTAGTGACGGGTGATCTGTGCCGAGCTCGTTCGAAACCCGAGTGCTCCGAAGTCGATTCGCAGCACATAGGCCGGCACTCTAGCCCGCGGGTTCGGCGTCGCCTCAACGATGGTCCCGGCGTGAATCCGAACGCGCTGAAATTCTTCGAGGCTCACTTCCTTGCGTGGGTTCATCGTCGCTCCTGTTCATCACAAAAAACACCCCGGTGATCCACCGAGGTGTTTCGGAAAAAACGGATGGCCCCGTAGCCGTGAAGCCAGTCTATTTGAGCCGCGGGTCCAGCGCGTCGCGTAAGCCGTCGCCGAACAAGTTGAAGCCCAAGACGGTGATGAAAATGGCGAAGCCGGGGCCAAGCGCCAGCCACGGGGTTTGCTGAATCCAGGCGACGTTGGCCTTCAGGTCCCAGCCCCAGCTTGGAGTTGGCGGCTGGGTGCCCAGACCGAGGAAGCTGAGGGAGGCTTCCACGATGATGGCGGTGGCGATGCTGAGGGTGCCGGTGACGATGATCGGCGCCATGCAATTGGGCAGGATGTGCCGCAGCAAAATCTTGGGGTCGTGCTGGCCGAGGGCGTGACAGGCTTCGACGTATTCCTTTTCCTTGATGGACAGCACGCTGCCGCGCACCAGCCGGGCATAGATGGGAATGCGCACAATGCCGATGGCCATAATGACCTTCATGGCGCCGAGCAGTCCGGCGGTCGGCGTAAACATGATCATGATGATGATGGCCAGCAGGAAGACGGGGAAGGCGAGAATGAGGTCCATGGCGCGCATGATGAGGGTGTCGGCCTTGCCGCCATAGAAGCCGCCGATGATGCCGAGCGGTACGCCGACGAAGATGGCCAGCAACACGGATGATAGCCCGACGGCCAGTGACACCCGGCTGCCGTGGATAATGCGGCTCAGCATGTCGCGCCCGAACTGATCGGTACCCAGCCAGTGGGTGCGGTTCGGAGCCTGGAACATCTCGTTCATGGAATTGACCACCGGATCGTACGGCGCCAGGACGTCGGCGAAAATCGCCACCAGAACCAGCAGCACCACAATGCCCAGACCGAAAAGCGCCGTGTAGCTACGCTTCAACCGTCGCGCGGTCTGGGCCAGCAGCGATTCAGACGGCACGCCTGCCCGACCGACCGGCGCCTCCGGTTCGATCACCGCGGTGGCGGCGCTGCCGTTGGTCGCGCCGTTCAGCACCTGGAGCTTCATCGTAGACCCTCCTGTTCGCTATGCGAGCAACGAGCCGATTGCATCAGCGTGTCGCCTTCCCTGCCAGGGGAGAGGGAACTTGGCGCCAGGCGGCCGCTGTGGGATTGTGGAATGTCGGATTACCCCTACGGCTAGTCCAACCTGCTGCCGGCCGTACTTCAGGAAACCGACAAAGGTTGCGTGCCATGATCCCTCGCCTCCAGTTCAGGGAGCGTTTCACAATGGAGATATGTGGTACGTACCGGTTCAAAGCTCTCCTTTGAGTTCCAGCCTAAGCGTTGTATCGAATGCGCGGATCCAGGAGCGAGTAGGTCAGATCAACCCATACATTGACGACCACAAAACACACCGCGACCAGAAGAATGAAGCCCTGCACCTGCTGGTAATCGCGCAGAATGATGGCGTTGATGCCGTAGGTGCCCAGGCCAGGAATGGCAAACAGGGTTTCGACGACAATCGCCCCGCCGATCATGAAGCCGACCTGCAAGCCCATGATGGTGACCGTGGGGATAAGGGCGTTTTTCAGGGCGTGCTTCAGAATCACCAGTTTCTCCGTCAAGCCCTTGGCACGTGCCGTGGTGACGTATTCCATACGGATGATTTCGAGCAGACTCGCACGCAGCAGTCTTGTCAAGATGGCTGCCCGCCCGACCCCGAGGGCGATGGCGGGCATCATGACGTGCTTCAGATTACCCCACACGCTGGCCTCGCAGATGAGGCTGGGGCACGTCCCCGGCAGGTACACCCAGCCGGAACTCGGCAGCAGTCCGTTAAAGGATACCGAGAAAACCAACAGCAGTAGAATGCCGAGAAAGAAATCGGGAATCGAAATGCCCATCAGAGCGGTGGACATGGCGGTGTAATCGCCCCAGGTGTTCTGACGCAGCGCCGCGATGGTGCCTGCCGGGATGGCGATGAGCAGCGCCACCAACATGGCCAGGACGATCAGCTCGGCGGTGACCGGCAAGCGGATCAGAACGTCCTGCAGCACCGGACGGCCGCTGATGAACGATTCACCCCAATCGCCCTGCACCAGCTTCCCCAGCCAGATGAAGTATTGCGAAATGATTGGCTTGTCCAGGCCGTATTCCTGGCGCAACAACTGGGCGTCTTCCTCATCATAGGCATCGCCCAGCAGGGCCATCAGCGGGTCGCCGGGAATGGCTTGCATCATGGCGAACACCACGAGGGTGATCAGCAGGACGGTCGGGATGACCTGCAATAGACGTCTAATGATGTATTCCCGCATGGCAACCCCCTCACGGACGTGGCGTGGCTACCTGTCCAGCCACACCGTCTCGTAATGCACCTCGAATTCCGAGTTGAAGGTGTACCCCTTCATCCACGGCTGCGCGATCTGGAAGAACGGCGAACCCGACACCACGTTCCAATAGAGCTTGTCGGCCATGAACTCCTGGAATTCCTTGGCGATAGCGCGGCGTTTGTCGGCGTCCATCTCCGTCGCGTAGCGGGCGAAGTACTCGTCCACCGTTACATCCGTCTGGCGCGTCTGGTTCCACGTCGATTGGGTTACCGTCAGGTAGGCGTTGCTGTCCAGGGTCAACAGCGACAGCAAGTCCTCGACGTCCATGTCCCACGGCCCGTCCTTGAGGCCGGTGTTCATCCAGGTCACCTTGTCTACCAGCTTGATGTTTACGGTCACCCCGAGGCGGGCCAACTGGTCCTTGACCACCGTGGCAATGGCATTGAACACCGCCTTTTCCGTGTCGGTGGTCAACTCGGTAACCAGCGGGTTGTCGGGTCCGTAACCCAGTTCCTCCAGCAATGTCTTGGCCTTGTCCGGGTCGTAGGGGCACATGTAATTAACGTCCACCGTGTCCATGGTGCCAGGTGGAATCATGCCGACCCAAGGCGTCGCCAGGCCGCGCAGGGCTACCTTGACGATTTCCTCACGGTCGATGCCGTAACACAGCAGCGCCTTGCGGGTGCGGATGTCGCCGAAGATCGGATGCGGACAGCGCGGATTGGTCATCGAGGCATCGGGCTTGCCGTCGCAGGGCACCGTCACCTTGCCGCGCAGCACCATGGGGGTGGTTTCCGGGCCGGTCAGCACCTGCGCCTCGGGCACCTGCGCCTGAATCGTCTGCACGTGCTCCGGACTGAAGGAGGCGATGAAATCGATCTCACCCGTCTTGAAGGCGACCATCTGGGCGATGGGGTCGCGAATGACGCGAATGAGGACGCGGTCCACGTAGGGCTGGCCGGGCTTGAAGTACTTCTCCCAGCGGTCCATGACGAGATGGTTGTTCGGCACCCACTCGACAAGGCGGAACGGGCCGCAGCCGATGACCGCGCTCGGGTCGCCGCGCTTGCGGGCCTTGAGGCTGTGCGCCTGCGTGGCGGCGGGAGAGTAGAGCACCAGGCCGGTTCGGTAGCCGGCGAGCATGTGCAGGAAGAAGGCGTAGGGCTGCTTCATGTGCACTTTGACGGTCAGCGGATCAACGACTTCGACGCTTTGCACCGACTCATAGAAGCGCCGCATGCCGGACTTCGTTTCCGGGTCCATGATGCGGTCGATGCTGAACTTCACGGCCTCGGCGTCCACCTGGGTGTTGTCGTGAAAGAAGGCGTCGTCGCGCAGCTTGAAGGTCCACGTCAGGGCGTCGTCCGACAGTTTCCAGGCCGTCGCCGCGTCGCCCACGAATTGGCCGTCGGGCGTGATGTTGACCAGCCCGCAGCCGATGTTCATGGCCACCCACATCATTTCGTAGCCCGGCGCGGTATGGAAATCGAGGTGGGAGACTTTGTTGCCGTAGGCCACCCGCAGCGTGCCTCCACGCTTGGGCTCGGCGGCGAGCACGAGACCCGGCAGCAGGACGGCCAGCGTCAATATAGTAAAACTCCTAATAAGCACGTGTGCGTTGCGCATGATGTTGCCAGCTCCTTCAGACCTGATTCACCTGTCCTCGTGGGGCTTCAGGCTACGCAGCTGAATCCCGCTCTACCCGTAGTTGGAAACACGCCACTTTACCGAATCGGCTGGATGGTGGGCAAGACTAAAATCGTTAGGTAGAGTGTATCGTTTGAGACAGAGAAATAACCGGGGAGATTTCCAATGAATATCGAAAAATATGACCTGATCATCGTTGGCGCGGGTTCCGGAAATATGATTCCCGTGCCGGAAATGGATACGTGGCGGCTGGCGATTGTGGAGCCGGACAAGTTTGGCGGCACGTGCCTGAACCGCGGGTGCATCCCCTCCAAAATGTTGCTGTATGCGGCGGAAGTAGCCGAAATGGCGCGGCACGGCGCGCAGCTGGGGTTGCGCCATACCCTGGAGCGCGTGGACTGGCAGCGACTCGTGGGCCGGGTGTGGGAGAAGATCGACCCGGCTGCCGCGGCGGGTGCCCAGTACCGCAAGTCGCAGCCGCACGTGACGGTATATGACGCCCCGGCGCAATTCGTGGCGCCGCGCGTGTTGGAAACGGGTGGACACCACATTACTGCGGAGCGCATCGTTCTCGGCGCCGGGGCGCGGCCGGTGGTGCCGGATATTCCAGGGCTGGAAAACATCGCGTATCATACCTCGGACACCATCATGCGACTGGAGACACAGCCGCGCTCCCTGCTGATCGTCGGTGGCGGGTATGTCGGTGTGGAAATGGCGCACTTCTTCGGCTCGCTGGGAACACACGTCACCCTTACCGATCATGGCGGAGCGCTCATCAAACGCCAGGACGACGACGTGGCGCAGGCGTTCACCCGCATCTATCAGCGGCGCTTCGACGTCCTGTTGCACACCCAGGTTCGCCGCGTCAGCCTGGAGAATGGCCGTATCGCCGTGCAGGTCGGCGTCGACGGCAGACACCACACGGTCAGGGTCGATACGGTGCTCATCGCCACTGGCCGGCGTCCCAATTCGGATCGCCTGAACGTCGCCGCCGCCGGCATCGAGGTGGACGCCCGCGGGCGCGTGTTGACCGACGCCGGCATGGAAACCAACGTTCCCGGCATCTTCGCGTTTGGCGATTTAGCTTCCCGCTATCCGCTCAAGCACATCGCCAACGCCGAGGCCAGGGCCATCGCACGGCACCTCTTGGGCGGCGACAAGCTCCCGGTCGATTACGACGGCGTTCCCAACGCGGTCTTCAGCGCCCCGCAGGTGGCGGCCGTGGGCCTCACCGAGCGCGATGCCGTTAAGCAAGGACGTCCCTATATGACGACGCGCCGCCTGTACGCCGACACCGCCTACGGCTGGGCCATCGGCGACACCGGCAGCTTTGTCAAGTTGCTCGCCGACCCCGCTAGCCGTCTGCTGCTGGGCGCGCACATCATGGGGCCGCACGCCTCGCTGCTCATCCAGCCGCTGGTACAGGGCATGAAGTACGGCCAGACGGTTGACGACATGGCCGGCACGATCTACATCCACCCGGCACTCACGGAGGTCGTTGAGCAGGCCCTGCTCGAATTCCCACGCAGGTCGGGTTAGGAGGAATCATTTGTATGGCATTGTTCGACCGGACATCGAAAATCGGCTTTATCGGCGCCGGGGTGGTTGGAGGCTCCTTAGGCGTGTGCCTGTCGCGTGCCGGGTATCGAGTGGCAGCCGTTGGGAGCCGGACGTCCGCTTCGGCGCGGCGGTTCGCCGAGCGCATCGACGGGTGTCGGGCGTATCGCACGGCCCAGGAGGTGGCGGACGCCGCGCAACTGGTGGTGATCAGCACGGCCGACGACACGATTCGCAGCGTTGCGGAAGGCATGACATGGAGGGCCGGACAGGTGGTTGTGCATTGCTCAGGGGCCATGTCGTTGGACGTGTTCCAGCATCCGGTAAGCCAGGGGGCGGTAGCGGGGGCATTGCATCCGCTGCAGGTATTCTCGTCGGTGGAAAACGGCGTAGACAGTATTCCGGGAACGACGTTCGGCATCGAGGGCGGTCCGGAGATGCGGACGGCGTTGGCGGACATAGCACGAGTCATCGGCGGCAGGCCGGTATTTCTGAACGCCGCGGACAAGGCGCTCTATCACCTGTCGGGCGTCATGATGGGCAACCTGCTGACGTGTCTGGCGGCCACCGCGGCGCAATTGTGGGAACAGTGCGGATACTCGCGGGCCGAAGGGGTTGAGGCGTTGGTGTCAATGATGCGAGGCGTGGTAAACAACCTGGAGCGTTCAGGGGTGCCCGGCGCAGTTGCCGGGCCCTACGTGCGAGGCGATCTGGGAACGATTCGCAAGCACATTGAGACGTTGGCCACCCGCGCGCCTGAAGTGCTGCCCTTGTACCGTGAACTGGCCCGCGCCGCGGTGCCGTTTGGCGTTGAAAAAGGGGCGCTCAGCCCGGGAACCGCGCGGCAAATCGAGGCGATCCTAAAATCGCCCGAAGCCTGACGCATACCTGCCTCACGCGCCTTTATCCTGTTGCAGTGCCTGCAGTTGAGCCTGCAGCCGGGCTATCGTCTCTTCCATATCCCGCAGCCGTGCGGCATCCGCCGCGGCGCTGGTCTGCAAGCGGGCCTTTTCGATTGCCTGCTGGATGGCCTTGCCGAGCAATCCGGAGTTCACCTGATCCTTGCGGAAATAATCCAGTGCGCCGGCCTGCATGGCCGCCACCGGCAGGCGCTCCTCGCCGAACGCCGTCAGCATGATCACCGGCGTCGCCATGCCCCGCTGTTGCTTCTCCACCAGGAAAGCCAAGCCGTCCATATCCGGAAGGTAATAATCCAGCAGCACCAGGTCGTAGGTCTGCGAGGCGAGTTCTTCCAGCCCGGCGCGCGCCGAATCGCTGTGGGTGATCGTAAAACTGGCGTCATTGGCCTGCTGCAGGATGCGCTCGAGCAGCAGCGTGTCGCGCTTTGAATCGTCGATCACCAAGAGTCGGTAGGATGGGGTTCCCATCGGTTGTTTCCTCCTGAGGCTGTCAGACCTTTTCTATAATTCTGGCGGCAATTCGACCGTTTCCAGCCAGAAACTCGCCAAGTGGCCGATGACCTCCGTAAAGCGGCTGAACTCAACGGGTTTCAGCAGATAAGCGTTGGCGCCGTTCTCATAGGCTTGGCGCACGTCATCGGAGCGCCCGGACGTCGTCAGAACGATGATGGGAACCTGCCGGAAGCGCACGTCCTGCTTGACGTGCCGCATCAGGTCGTGTCCGCCCATACGCGGCAGGTTGAGGTCGAGCAGGATCATGTCCGGGCGCGGCGAGTTATCGGACACCGTGTAGGCGCCCTCGCGGTGGAGGTACGCCAGCGCCTCGTCACCATCGCGCACCACCCGCAGATCGTGCGGGATATTGGCCTGCGCGAAGGCCCGTTCCGTCAGGCGCACGTCGCGCGGATTGTCCTCCACGAGCAACACGGTCAGGCGGCGCATGGTGAGCCCTCCGTTTTCGGAATCGTAAACCAGAACGTCGAGCCGACGCCGGGTGCCGACTCCACCCCGACCTGACCGCCATTCGACTCGACAATTTTCTTCACGATGGTCAGCCCGGCGCCGGTGCCCGGATATGCCTCGCGGGTGTGCAGCCGTTTGAAAATCTCGAAAATGCGTCCGAAATGCTCCGCGGCGATACCGATGCCGTTGTCGCTCACTGCAAAGCGGTAATACCGCTCTTGGTCTTCGCACGCCACGGTCACGCGTAGTCCTTCGCCGTTAGTGAATTTAAGCGCGTTGCTGATCAAGTTGCTGAAAATTTGTACCAGCCGCACCTCGGAATACATTACCGTGGGAAGCGACTCGGGCAGGTGGACGTCCGCCCCCGTATCGGTCACCTCGAGTTGCAAATCGTGCAGCACCCGGTCGAGCACCTGCCACACGTCCACGTTCACCGCCTGGGTATGAATGCGCCCGATACGGGAGTATTCAAGCAGACCGTCGAGCAGCTTCTTCATGTGCAAAGCGTCGTCGATGATTTCCTCGCACAACTGGCGGCCCGCCTCGCCCAGAACCTCGCCGTAGTCGTCGACGAGCCAGCGTGCGTAGCCCTCGAAGGTGCGCAGCGGGGCCTGCAAATCGTGGCTGGCGGAGTAGGCGAAATCCTCCATTTCCTGCCGCAGTCGGGCGCGTTCGGTGACGTCTCGAAACACGGACAGCAGGCAGACCTGTCCTTCGTATTCGATGAGACGGGTGGATGCTTGGACGATGATAGTGCGTCCGCGACGGGTGCGGAGTTCGCTGCCACGGCCCTCGATGTGGTGACGCTGGGTGACCTGCTCCAGTAGCACCAGGCGCTGTTCGGGATGTACGTAGAATTCCACGGCGTCCAGCCCGACCATGACCTCCGGGGCGTCGAACTCCAGCAACTCGGCGGCGCGTGGATTGGCTTTCAGAATGATGCCGGTGGAATTGGTGACGACTACACCGTCGGGAGACAGGTCAAACAGGCCGTGATAGAAGGCCTCGGAGCGGGCCAAATCCTTGGAGGCCTCGGGGATGTCGACGAGTGCGTCAGTGGCGCTGGGTGTGGCGCCGTGGGCGGCGGCCTGGATGGTAGATTGGGCGATGGGTTGACCCTGCAGGCGTCCGTAGAGTCGAAGGGCCTGCCGCGCCACACCCTGCAACAGTAGCGTCGCCTCAGGTGTGGGGGCGACGGCGTCCGTCTTTTCAACAGCAGGCTGGGAACCATTGACGCCTGCGAGAATGCCGCGTTGCTGCTCGGTTGCTGCCGCCAGGTGCTGCGCCAAGGCATCACCGCCAATCTCGCGCACGATCGTGTGCACGCCCTGCAAGAGGCGTTCGCAACCGGCGTGCACCTGCTCCCGCGTCTCGCCGGCAATGGCCTTGGACAGACTGTCCGGCTCCAGCCCCTGTGCGGACCACGCAATATGCGACAGAAAGGGATAGCGCTCACGCAGGGCATTGCGGCTCAGGGCAACGAGTTCCAGTGTTGCAGCGGCGCCCAGCAGGCTCTCCAGGTATTGCCACACACAAGTATAAAGCGATTCGTAGAACTGCGCCGTGCGAATCCGCCAGTCCTGCTCGTTGTGGGCCATGAACCTCTTCCCCTATCCCTTCAGGCAAGCTCGCAGCGTCTACCATACAATCCTTCGGTACGGCAGCCCCTTCCCTTCACTCCGCAACGCACTGTTCAAAAGGCGGTAGATCATAGATTAGCGGGGTAGATAAGACAAGGCGCGGAAAGCAGACCTTCTCATTCGAGAAGGAAGCGCCGATTTTGACCGTGCTTTTCAGCAGCCTCAATGCTATATTCGCATCTTTCGCGGCATCCATCTCGGGTAAGGAATCCTGTTTTGTGGGTAGATATTGCGTACGCTCAAGGGTCGGTATTCGGCGGAGCGGGTGATTTACTGAGTTCGCTGTTCCTTTTCCTCCCCCTCATCCTCATTTTTTACTTCCTGATTTTCCGTCCGCAGCAGAAGCAGCGTAAGGAATTCCAGCAACTGGTCGCGGGCCTCAAGAAGGGCGACCGCATTGTCACCCGCGGCGGGCTCGAGGGCGTCATTGACAAGGTTGAGGAAAAATCGCTGCGTCTCGAATTGGGCAACGGCATCAAGCTGAAGATGCGGCGTGATTATGTCGATCAGGTGGTGCAGGACGCCTGATCCGGAACACTCTTTGCGGGCCATGCGTGGGAGACAACGTGGGACGGACCTTATTGATTAAGCTCGCCGTTGTAGGCGTCGTGATTATTGCCAGCCTGATTCTGTCCATGCCGCCGGGGGAGAAAATCTCGCTGGGGCTGGATTTGCGCGGCGGGCTGCATCTCGTGCTGGAGGTACAGGTTGACAAGGCGGTGGAGCAGTCGCTCGAACGTACCGCCGAAACCGTTCGCAAGGACCTGCTGGCCGCCGGCGTTCCTGTTGTTGCCGTGGAACCCTATAACTTGCAGGGAATTCGCTTGCTGTTTCGCGAGCCGCCCGAGCAGGCGGCGGTGAATGATGCCGTACTGAACGCGCTGCCTTTTTCCCAGGCCGTTGAGCAATCCCCTGAGGTCTGGACGTACGAGATTCCAGCCGATGAACTGAACCAGATTCGCAGCGACGCGGTGAACCAGGCGCTCGAGAAAATCCGCAACCGCGTGGACGCCTTTGGCGTCAGCGAGCCCAGCATCAGCCGCCAAGGTGCCCGTCGCATCGTCATCCAGCTCCCTGGCCTCGAAGACGCCCAGCGCGCTATCGACCTGATCGGCAGGACCGCCCAGTTGGAATTCAAGCTGGTGCAGTCACTGGCCACCAATCCCAACGAGCCCGCCCCGCCCGGCACCGAAATTCTTTATGAGAAGGTGAAAGACCCACAGACGCAGCTAATGGTCCAGAGCCAAGCCTACATCGTCGAACGCCGCGCCGGGCTTACCGGCAACATGCTTGCCGACGCCCGTGCCCTGCCGGATCAGTATCAGTTCGGACAGTATTACGTGCAGATGCGGCTCAACAGTCGCGGCAAGCGCCTGTTCGCCCGCCTGACGCAGGAGAACGTCGGACGCGCCCTGGCAATCGTCCTCGACGACACCATCTTTTCAGCGCCGGTGATCCAAGAACCCATTCTCGGCGGTGAGGCGCAGATTACGGGGACCTTCACCCCAGAGGAAGCCCGCGACCTCGCCATCGTGCTGCGCGAAGGCGCCCTGCCGGCACCCGTCAGTATCATCGAGAACCGCACCGTCGGCCCATCGCTGGGCAGCGACTCGATCAGCCGGGGGCTACGCTCAACTCTGCTCGGCGGCGCCCTGGTCATCCTCTTCATGCTGACCTATTACCGCATGTCCGGTCTCGTTGCCGACGTCGCCCTGGGTCTGAACCTGCTCATCCTGATGGGCGTCCTGGCGCTCCCCGGCCTCGGCGCCACGCTGACCCTGCCAGGCATCGCCGGCATCCTCCTGACACTTGGCATGGCCATCGACGCCAACGTCTTGATTTTCGAGCGTATCCGCGAAGAACTGCGGCTCGGCAAATCGGTGCGTGGCGCCGTCGATGCCGGCTTCGGCAGAGCCTTCACGGCTATTCTGGACGCCAACGTTACCACCCTGATTGGGGCTGTGGTGTTGTTCCAGTTCGGTTCTGGACCCATTAAAGGCTTTGCCGTCACCCTTAGCATCGGCCTGTCGGCGAGCATGTTCACCGCGGTGTTTGTCAGCCGTACCATCTTCGAAACGGTCTTCAGTTTGCGACAAGTCAACAGACTGAGCGTCTAAACAGGTTCATCCATCATGCTTGAATTGATCCCCAGCGGACTACGCATCGATTTCATCGGTAAGACCAAGGTCTGTGTCATCGCCTCCCTGGCGGTGATTCTTATCGGCCTGGGCTCCATCGCGCTGTACGGCGGCTTGAAACAGGGCATCGACTTCAGCGGCGGCACCCTGCTGCACCTGGGTTTCGGGCAGGCCGTGGAACTCGGGGTGGTGCGCGAGGCGCTGGCGCCGGTGGGTCTGGAGCAAAGCATCGTGCAGCATTTCGGCGGCAACGACGAAGTGCTGATTCGGGTCGCTCAGTCGAACGAAGACATGTCCTACATCGCGGCTCAGTTGCAAGAGGCCTTGCAGCAGAAATTCCCACAGCAGCAGGTGGAAGTCCTGCGGGTGGAAGTGGTGGGCCCGCAGGTCAGCGCGGATCTGCGGCGCAAGGCGCTGTTCGCCCTGTTCTACGCCGTGCTGGGCATCGTGATCTATCTGTCCGGACGATTTGAGGCAAAGTGGCTCATCTCGCTCGCCCTGGCGGGCACCATTTTCATCGTGACGTACCCGATCATGCAGTGGCTGCCCAACGTCTCCCCTACCGTCCTGATCGTCATTGCCCTAGGGGTCACTACAGCATTCAGCTTGCTGCTGCGGCTGCACTACGCCCTGGCGGCGCTGGTCGCCGTGTATCACGACGTGCTCGTCACCGTGGGTCTACTGTCGATCTTCAACCGCGAATTCGACCTGCAGGTGGTGGCGGCGCTGCTGACCATCATCGGCTACTCCCTGAACGACACCATCGTCATCTTCGACCGCGTGCGCGAAAACATGCGCAGCCGGCGTTGGGACGACTTTCCGTCGGCCGTCAACGAAAGCCTTAACCAGACCCTTAGCCGCACCATCCTCACCTCGGGCCTGACCCTCATCGTCATCGTATCTCTGCTCTTTCTCGGCGGCGAGGTCATCCGCGGCTTTGCCTTCGCCCTGCTCGTCGGCGTCATCGCCGGGACCTTCTCGACCCTCTTCATAGCCAGTCCGCTGCTCGTCTACTGGCACCAGCGCATCCCACGCCGCCAAACCAGCGGCGTCGCCGTCGGCGGCACGAGTTAGGCCGGAAGCAAGTAAGGAGCCGCCCGTGACAGAGTATGAAACTGCCGCCTTGAACCTGGGTTACTGGCAGATAATAGGCGCCTTTCTGCAAGCCAGCTTGGGATTCGTGATCGGTGTCGTGCAATGCGGTCTGATCTACATCGGCTTGAAACGCATGGGGCAAGCCTCAGAAGATCGTAAGAGCCAGCATGAAGAAGCGATGGAAGCAATGAAAAGCCAGCATGGAGCCACCATGCACGCCTTGGATATCCAACGGGAAGCCTTACGGGAACTCATCGCCCGGACAGCCAGATGACCCCCCTGCCGGCTCCCTGATGTCTTACCAGCTTCGCCTAGCCCTCCTGATCCGTCATGTAAGGCAACGACAGGGAATTCCGTATGGTTGTTGGCATTCCGAAGGAGATCAAAGCCGAGGAGAATCGCGTCGCCATTACGCCCAGCGGCGTCGCCGCCCTGGTGGCGCACTGCCACCGCGTCGTGATTGAAACCCAGGCCGGTGTCGGAAGCAGCCTCTCGGACGAGGCGTATGCCGCAGCCGGGGCCCATATCCTGGATTCCGCCGAAGAGGTTTGGACGCAAGCCGATCTCATCCTCAAGGTCAAAGAGCCGCTTGCCGCGGAGTACCCTTTTCTGCGTCCCGGCCTGATCCTGTTCACTTACCTCCATCTCGCCGCCGAAGAACAACTCACCCACTTGCTGCTGGATCGTCAGGTGACCGCGCTCGGGTATGAAACCATTCAGTTGGAGGACGGCTCGTTGCCGCTGCTTGCGCCGATGAGTGAGGTGGCCGGACGGTTGGCGATTCAGGTCGGGGCGTGGAGTCTGCAAGCCCAAAACGGGGGGCGGGGTGTCTTGCTGAGTGGTGCATCCGGGGTGAAGCCCGGCCACGTGGTCATTCTCGGGGCTGGCATTGCGGGGGCCAGCGCCTGTCAGGTGGCCGTCGGCATCGGCGCCTACGTGAGCATTCTGGACGTGAACCCGGCGCGGTTGCGTTACGTGCACGATATCCTCGGCGGCCACGTCACCACCGTCATGTCGAACCGGGCCAATATCGAAGAGGAAGTGACCACGGCCGACTTGGTCGTCAGCTCGGTTCTGGTACCGGGGGCCCGTACGCCAAAGCTTCTCACCCGCAGCCTGTTCAGAGACATGCGGCCCGGTGCGGCGTTTGTCGATATTTCGATTGATCAAGGCGGCAGCGCCGAAACCTCACGTCCGACCACGCACCACAACCCGATTTACCGGGATGAAGAAGTGGTACATTACTGTGTCACCAACATGCCGGCCATCGTTCCCCACACCTCGACCTATGCCCTGACCAACGTCACCCTGTCGTACGCCCTCGAACTGGCCGACAAGGGCGTGACCACCGCCTTGCGCGACAATCCCGCCCTGCAACGCGGGCTGAACACCATCAACGGCCACGTTGTCCACCCCGGCGTCGCTGCGGCCTTCGACTTGCCCCACGCCGGTCCAACAGCGTGAGGCAATCATACCCAGTCAGGCAGATCAGAAGTAATAGCGGAAATTGAAATTAAGCCGCCAATTCCACGAGTCGTCTCCGTTGGTGCCAAAATCCCCGCCGGCACTGTCAAAGCCCACAAAGTAGTTGCCGTCGGAAAATGCCAGGTCGCTGTACATGTACAGCGCGCCGATCGTCCAGGCCGCCCCCACCGTTACCAGCGTGCTGTCGTTGAATCCATCCGCCTGTTTCAGGATGGAACTCCACTCAACATACGGCGTCACGCTGTCCAGCCACGAGACACCCGACGCGTCTACCCCGTTATAGCGCAAAGACAGCGCGGGCATGATCCCCTCAGATGCAACCAGATCGGCGTAATCGAAAGCCCCCATGGGAATCAGATCGTCGGTTTCCCAGGGCGTCTCGTCCGTAATGTTGTAAACGTAATATGTTAACTGTGAGTAGAGGATGAAATCCCCGAAGCCGTTTTTCATGTGGCCCGAAAGGGCGTAGTGGTTGCCCCTGTCATCGTCGCCTACGTTCGTCCCCTGTAGCAGCCCGTATTGCAGCGATGCGCCCACCTCCGTCCCGCCTTCAAGCGCATAGATCGCACGCAGGTTGAATTGGTGCTGCTCTTCAAAGCCGGTTTCGACGTTACCCTGTTTGTCGCTATCCCGCTTGACCACGTCATAGCTATATCGCGAACTCTCCAGAGTCTGCCCATCGGTCTGAAATTCGCTGCGCGGGTAGTAGCCCACATCGAGCGTCAGCTTGTCAAAGGCCCTGCCCCACGTGATTCCCAGGTCCATGTCATCGGCGAGCCCGACGTAATAATGCTGGTCAAAGAACCAGCTGCTGGAGACGCCATACGCCGTCGGCCCGAAGGGAACCCGCACAATGCCGGCCTTGAGGGTGCCCGAATTACCCCAGTCGTACCCTAGCCATGCCGTATGAAACATGGTGTACTTATCGTACCAGCGATACTCGACCCTGCCGATGACGTTCTGGTAGTCCAGGTCGGCGTTGAGGCGAAAAAGCTCGAATTCAGCCTTGCCAATTCCTTCGCCGCGGGGATGGGGATCATCGTAACTCCCGTAGACATAGTTCACCCCTATCGCCCCGCCGAGCTTGATCGGGGGCTTCTCGGATTCCTGCGCCATCACGAGCGAAGCCGCAAGCAGTAAACAGGCGATAGCGAGGACGAGCCGCTGTGCGTATCTTTGATTGTTCATCACTAGTTTCCTTCTTCATGTTGATAGGTGCTCAGAAAATACCTGACTCCCGATATAAGACACGCTTATGCCAACCGTGTCAACTTTTAGTGTCATCCGACCGCAACCCGGGAAACCGTGCCGTTATCGGCTGGAAGCCGCTTGACCTGATTATCTGCGGCCCGTTCAGAGCGACGCAAAACGCGTCACATCAGCGAGTGGTGGGCGCGTCGCGCCAAGCGCGGAGTTTGAGACGGAGGCCGTTGAGGCGGATGAAGCCTTCGGCGTCGTGCTGGTTGTAGACGTCATCGGCTTCGAAGGTGGCGAAATCGGTGCGGTACAAGGAACGGCTGGAACGGCGGCCGGCAACGATACAGTTGCCTTTGTACAGCTTCAGGCGCACGGTGCCGGTCACGTCGTGCTGTGTCTCGTCGATGGCTTTCTGCAGCATGACGCGCTCGGGGGCGAACCAGAAGCCGTTGTAGACAAGCTGGGCGTACTTGGGGATGAGGCTGTCGCGAATGTACATCACCTCGCGATCGAGGGTGATGGACTCAAGGGCGCGGTGGGCGACGTGCAGAACGGTGCCGCCGGGCGTTTCGTAGCAGCCCCGGGATTTCATGCCGACGAAGCGGTTTTCCACCATGTCGACACGGCCAATGCCGTTATCGCCGGCCAAGCGGTTAAGGGCGCGCAACAGGGCGGCCGGGCTGTGCGACTGTCCATCCAAGCCAACGGGCACGCCGGCCTCGAAGTCGACCTCCACATACGTCGGTTTGTCCGGGGCGCGCTCGGGCGACACGCTGAGCAGAAACATGTCGTCCGGCGGTTCGTGCCAAGGGTCTTCCAACACCCCGCCCTCATAGCTGCTGTGCAGCAGATTGCGGTCGATGCTATACGGCTTGGCCGGCGTGGTCGGCACCTCGATGCCGTGCCGCCGCGCGTAATCCATCATGGCGTCGCGGGAATTCAGGTCCCAGGACGGCTCGCGCCACGGCGCGATGATGCGCAGGGACGGCGCCAGCGCCTGAAAGGTCAACTCGAAGCGCACCTGATCATTGCCCTTGCCGGTGGCGCCGTGGGCCACGGTATCGGCGCCTACGCGCTGGGCGACTTCCACCTGTTTCTGCGCGATCAACGGCCTGGCCAGCGAGGTGCCCAGTAAGTAGGTGCCCTCGTACACGGCATGGGCGCGCAGGGCGGGGAAGACAAAATCGCGCACGAAGGCTTCCTGCACGTCCTCCACGAACACCTGTTCGGCGCCGGTGCGCTCGGCCTTGCGGGCGATGGTTTCGAGGTCCTCGTCCTGTCCGAGGTCGGCGACGAACGCCACCACCGGACAACCGTACGTCTCCTGCAGCCAGCGCATGATGACCGACGTATCCAGTCCGCCGGAATATGCCAGGACAACTCGTTTCGGCTGCGTCGTCACACGTGCCTCCCTTCCGGGTTGACCAGAAATGCCAGCAGGGCCTTTTGGGCGTGCAGGCGGTTTTCCGCTTCCTCGAACACCAGCGAGCGCGGCCCTTCCAGAACCTCGGCAGTGATTTCCTCGCCGCGATGGGCAGGCAGGCAGTGCATGGCCACGGCGTGCGGAGCGGCCTTCGCCATTAGATCCATTCCGACCTGATACGGGCGAAAGACCTCGGCCCGCCGGGCGGCCTCGGCTTCTTGTCCCATGCTGGCCCAGACGTCCGTGTATACCGCGTCGGCGCCGCTGACGCCCTGCCGCGGGTCCTCGACGACCTGCAGCACCGCACCGGTGCCCCGCGCCAAGCCCTCGGCCTGCTCGCGGATGGTGGCGTTCGGTTCATAACCGGGCGGGCACGCAATGGTAAGCCGCAGGCCCGTCTGCGCGGCGCCCAGCAGCCACGAGTTGGCCACGTTGTTGCCGTCGCCGACGTAGGCAACGTGCAAACCGTCCAAGCTGCCGAAGTGTTCCCGCAGGGTCAGCAGGGCGGCCAAAATCTGGCACGGGTGCAGCAGGTCGGTCAGGCCGTTGATGACCGGCACGCTGGCATGCCGCGCGACTTCCGCCACGTCGTCGTGCTCGAAGGTGCGCATGACAACAACGTCGTAATATCTCGACAGCACTTGGCCGACGTCCCCCGCCGGCTCTCGTGCACCGAGACCGACCTCCTCCTTGCGCAGGGTGGTGACGGCGCCGCCGAGTTGGGTCATGCCGACCTCGAACGACGCCCGGGTGCGCAGCGACGGCTTTTCCAGATACACCGCCAAGTCCTTGCCGGCCAGCAGGGGCGTCGATTCGCCACATTTTCGCCGCGCCTTGAGATCAATAGCCAAGGACAGCAGTTCATCGATCTCTGCCGGCGTCACGTCGGCGAGCGACAGTAAATCGCGTTTCACCATGCCTTCCTTATGAATGATCATCATGATCGTCCGGCGTCGCGTGGCTAGCGGACGATCTCCGTGCCCACGCCACGGTCCGTGAACAGTTCCAGAAGCACCGCGTGCGGCACCCGTCCGTCGATGATATGGGTCTTGGCGACTCCGTCGTCCAGCGCACGCAGACACGCTTCCACCTTGGGCAGCATGCCGCCGTCAATTACCGCCTCGTCCTGAAGCCGCTCAACGGCCTGCCGGTCGAGACTCGGCAGCAGCTTCTTGTCGCGGTCCAGAATCCCTTCCACGTCCGTCAGAAACAATAGCCTCTCGGCTTGCAGGGCGGCGGCGATGTCGCCCGCGGCGGTGTCGGCGTTGATGTTGTAGCTTTCCCCGTTCTCACCCACGCCCGTCGGCGCGATGACGGGGATGAAACCGTTGTTCTCCAGCGTGTGAATAATCGACGTGTTGACAGACGTGACTTCCCCGACCAGCCCGATATCAACTAATCGCGGCGGGCTGCCGGGCGAGACGGAGCGGTACAACTGTTTCTTGGTGGCGGTGATCAAGTTGGCGTCCTTGCCGCTCAGGCCAATCGCCTGGCCGCCGTGCAGGTTGATGGTGGCGACGATCTCCTTGTTCAGCTTGCCGCCCAGCACCATGTCAACCACTTCCATGGTGGCCGCGTCGGTCACCCGCAACCCAGCCTCAAAGCGCGCCGAGATGCCCATGCGCTTCATGATGGCGTCGATCTGCGGTCCGCCGCCGTGCACGACGACGGGGTGCATGCCCACGCATTGCAGCAGCACGATGTCGCGCGCAAAGGAATCGCGCAGCGCCTCGTCGGTCATGGCGTGGCCACCATATTTCACCACCACGGTCTTGTTGGCAAACAGCTGAATGTATGGCAGGGCCTCGATCAGCGTATGGGCCTGCTGAATATGGTCAGTCGGGGGCATGACCAACGACTCCTCGCGCGGCGGCGCTGCTTTACAGGATGTAGCGGGTGATGTCCTCACTACTGACGATGTCCGCGAGGCGCTCCGTGACGTATTGGCGGTCGATGATCACCTGCGCCTCCGTCATGTCCGAGGCACGGAAAGAGAGATCGTCCAGCAGGCGCTCCAGGATGGTGTACAAACGGCGGGCACCGATGTTTTCGGTTTGCTGATTGACGCGGTCGGCGATGGCGGCGAGTTCCTCGATGGCGTCGTCGCTGAACACCACATCCACGCCTTCGGTGTCGAGCAGCGCCCGGTATTGCTTGAGGAGGGCATTGCGGGGCTCGCGCAGAATGCGTACGAAGTCGTCCTTTCCCAGGGCCTGCAGCTCGACCCGGATGGGAAACCGCCCCTGCAATTCGGGGATCAGATCCGACGGCTTGGAGACGTGGAACGCCCCGGCAGCGATGAAGAGAATGTGGTCGGTCTTGACCATGCCGTATTTCGTGTTGACGGTGCTGCCCTCGATGATCGGCAGCAGGTCGCGCTGCACGCCCTCGCGCGACACGTCCGGACTGCTGCTGCGCTCGCGCCCGGCGATCTTGTCCAACTCGTCCAGGAAGATAATGCCGGACTGTTCCACCCGCCGCACCGCCTCCTTGACCACGGCATCCATGTCGACCAGGCGCTGCGCCTCTTCCTGCATGAGGACATTGAAGGCGTCGGGCACCTTGACCTTGCGCCGCTTCTTACGCTGCGGGAACAGGTTGCCCAGCATGTCCTTGATGTGAATGCCCATGTCTTCCATCCCGGAGCCGGACACCACCTCGATCATCGGCAGGTTGTTACCGTCCTGTACCTCCAGCTCGACGAACCGGTCGTCGAGCTTGCCTTCCCGAAGATACTGGCGGAACTTCTCGCGCGTCTTCTGGTAATGCTGCTGCCCCAAGTCATCGAAATTGCCGGACGGCTCGGCATCCGGCGGGCTTGGCGGGTGCGGCAGCAACAAATCCAGCAGACGCTCCTCAGCATTCTCTGCCGCCTTCTCCTGCACTCGCTTCATCTCCTCCTGCTGCACCATGTTCTTACTGAGCTCGGTGAGGTCGCGGATCATCGATTCCACGTCGCGCCCGACGTAGCCGACCTCGGTGAACTTGGAGGCTTCGATCTTGAGGAAAGGGGAGTGCGCCAGCGAGGCGAGACGGCGCGCCACCTCAGTCTTGCCGACCCCAGTGGGGCCAATCATGATGATGTTCTTGGGCGCCACCTCGTTGCGCAATTCCGGGGCCAGCTGCTGACGCCGCCAGCGGTTGCGCAGCGCGATCGCCACGGCGCGCTTGGCGTCGTCTTGCCCAACGATGTATTTATCCAGTTCCTGAACGATCTCACGCGGGGTGAGGGTACCCATACGGCAACCTGCTGAAGGGAGAGTTAAAGCTCTTCGACGCTGAGGTGGTCGTTCGTGTAAATGCAGATGTCAGCGGCGATACGCATGGCTGTTTCGGCAATCTCACGGGCGCTGAGTTGCGTATGCTGCTGCAAAGCGCGGGCGGCGGCCAAGGCGTATGAACCGCCGGAACCAATGCCAATAATGCCATCGTCGGGCTCAATAATATCGCCTGTACCGGAGAGAATCAACGAGGTCTCCCGGTCTGCCACGGCGAGCAGTGCCTCCAGGCGCCGCAGAACGCGGTCGGCGCGCCAATCCTTGGCCAATTCCACAGCGGCGCGTATCAGGCTGCCCTGGTATTCCTCCAGCTTGGTCTCGAAACGATCCACCAGCGTGAAGGCATCCGCGGCGGCGCCGGCGAAGCCTGTCAGCACCTGATCGTGATGCACCTTGCGGATTTTGCGGGCGTGGTGCTTCATGACGGTCGTATTGAAACTCACCTGGCCGTCGCCCGCCATCGCCACCTGACTGTCGTGGCGCACACATAGAATGGTCGTGCTGCGGATCATGTGTTCCCCTGTGACCGCCGAGCCCGCGGATGCGCCTGGTCGTACACGTCGAGCATGCGGTCCACGCTGACGTGGGTGTATTTCTGGGTAGTGGAAAGCTGCTGGTGCCCCAGCAGTTCCTGGATGCTGCGCAGGTCGGCGCCGTTGTCCAGTAAATGCGTGGCGAAGGCGTGCCGCAGGGTGTGCGGGCTGGTGCGCGTGGAGATGCCGGTGCGGCGGCAATGCTTTTTGATGAGCAACTGCACGCCGCGCGTGCTGAGCCGGTGTCCGTGACGGTTGAGAAAAAGCGCCGGCTCGGACTGCCCAAGGCCGCTGATCTCGCGTGCTTCGAGGTAGTCCCGTAGGGCTTGCGCAGCGGTCTTGCCGAAGAAAACCTGGCGCTCGCGGTTGCCCTTACCAAGCACTCGCATGGCGCCTGCCGCAAGGTCGATGCTGTGCACGTCGAGGGCCGCTAATTCGCTGACACGAACGCCGCTGGCGTAAAACAACTCCAGGATGGCCTGATCGCGCTGACGCATCCACGGGACGGCCGCTTCTGGGTTGGGCTCCTGCGGCGTGTCGAGCAGCGCGAACACGTGATCGATCGGCAGCGTATTGGGCAATGGGCGTTGCGCCTTGGGCGTACGAACCGTACGTGCGATGTTGCTGCTGACGTGCCCGCGGCGCTCCATAAATTGCAGAAAGCTGCGCATGCTCGCCAACTTGCGCCCCAACGTCCTTGCCTCGACACCCCGCTGATACAGGACCTTGAGATACGTACGAATCATGCCGGCATCGATCTGCTCGGGATGGCTGAGCGGCGTGGCACCCTCTCCGCCCGCCTCTGCCACGACCTCCAAGAACTGCCGCAGGTCGCTCAGATAGTTGCGCACGGTGTGGGGCGACACTTGGCGCTCGTCCTCAAGATGGGTTTGAAAGGCGTTCAGGTAGGTCTGCATCGCGTCATGCCACCTTCTGCTTCCAGGTCCGCAAATCCATCAAGGCGCGGTCGATCATGGCCTCGCGCCGCAGCCGCTTGCGGCTCACCGGGGTTTGCAAAGCGGGCAACAGCCCAAAGTTGATGTTCATCGGCTGAAAGGTGTCCGGGCACGCTCCGGAGATGTAGTGCACCAAGGCCCCGTGCGCCGAGGTCGCCGGCGGCACCAGCGGAGCGTCGCCGCGGGACAGGGCCACCGCGTTGAGCCCGGCCAGTAGACCGGTCGCCGCTGATTCCACGTACCCTTCCACCCCGGTTATCTGCCCGGCAAACAGCAGGTTCGGGTCGCACTTCGTTTGCAGCGTCGGCAGCAGCAGGCGCGGCGCGTTCAGGAAGGTATTACGGTGCACCGAACCCAGGCGCAGAAACACCGCCTGCTCCAAACCGGGAATCATGCGGAAAATACGGCGTTGCTCACCGTACTTCAAGCGCGTCTGGAAGCCCACCATGTTGTAGGCACTGCGCATGCGGTCCTCCAGGCGAAGCTGCACCACGGCGTGGAGCTGCGACTGGTCCGGCGGCGTCAGGCCCACCGGTTTGAGCGGGCCGAAAGCAAGGGTCTGCGGACCGCGGCGCGCCATTTCCTCGACCGGCAGGCAGCCCTCAAAGAACAGCTCTCGCTCCACCTCGTGCAGCGCCACGCACTCGGCATTGCACAGGGCGTCGCATAGCTGCTCGTACAGGTCGCGGTTCAAAGCGCAATTGAGGTAATCCTTGCCGCCGCGGTCGTAGCGCGAGGCGAAGAAGGTCTTGGTATAATCGATCGAATCGGCGGCCACGATGGGCGACAGGGCGTCGTAGAAGTACAACTGCTCGGCCCCTACGCGACGCTGGATGTCGGCGGTCAGGGTCGCCGAGGTCAGAGGACCGCTGGCGACAATGACAAAACCGTCCGACGGCAGTTCCGTCACCTCTTCCCGAACCAGCGAAATGCCGGGATGGCGGCAAACAGCATCAGTGAGATAGCGCGCAAATTGCTCCCGATCGACCGCCAGCGCCGAACCCGCCGGCACGCGACAGGCATCGGCAGCGCGTAGCACCAGCGAGTTGAGGTGCCGCATCTCGGCTTTCAGCAGGCCGTGCGCCGACGACAGGGTGTCCGCCTTGAGGGAATTGCTGCACACCAACTCGCCGAGGAGGTCGGAACAGTGCACGCGGGTAGGGATTTGGGGGCGCATTTCGTAGAGCCGGACCGGCACTCCGCGGCTGGCGATCTGGAAAGCCGCCTCGGTACCGGCCAAACCGCCGCCAATTACCGTAATGGGGTGGGCATTCATGGCGAAACTGCTTGCGGTTCTGACGCATCCGGGGACGCCGCAGCTTCTTCGGGCGCCGTTTCGGTAGCGCACGTGGGGCAGCGCAGGGTGACCCCCTTCTTGGTACGCTTTTCCAGGAGATACGGCGTGGCACACTGCGCACAGGACTGCGGCACCGGACGCTGCCAAGTGGTGAACGTACATTTCGGATAATTGTTACAGCCGAAGAAAATGCGCCCGCGCCGCGTGCGCCGCGTGCGCCGCTGCACGATAACGCCGCCGCAGCCATCCTCGGGACAATCCATGACCACCCCTCCGAGCGGGCGCGTCGTCTTGCATTCGGGATAGCCGGTGCACGCCAGAAACTCGCCGAACCGGCCTCGCCGTACGGCCATCGGCTTGCCACATTTGTCGCAGAATGTCTCGGTCTGCGGCTGCTGGATTGCCTGCGCGGCGCCGTTCGTGGAAGACGGCAATTCGGCGGTGTTCTTGCACTTCGGATAGGCCGAGCAAGCCATGAAGCGCCCAAAACGTCCCCAGCGGATCACCATGCCGCTGCCGCATTTGTCGCACACTTCGTCCGTCTCTTCGACTTCCTTCTTGATGCCGCGCATCTTCTGCGTGGCACGCTGGAGATCCCCTTCGAAGGATTCGTAGAAGCCGTGCAAGGTGTCCACCCAGTCGTGTCGGCCCGCTTCGATCTGGTCAAGCTTGTCCTCCAACTGAGCAGTGAACTGCACGTTCAACAAGTCGGGAAAATTCTCGACCAGCAGGCCGGTGATGGTGATGCCGAGTTCGGTAGGCACGAGCTTGCGCTCCTGGTCCTCCACGTACTGCCGGTCGCGCAGGGTGCCGAGAATGGAGGCGTAGGTGCTGGGACGCCCGATGCCGAGTTTTTCCAGCTCACTGACCAAGGAAGCCTCGGTGTAACGCGGCGGCGGCTGTGTGAAATGCTGATTGGGCACCAATTCGCGGGCCTCCACCCGCTGGCCTTCTTGCAGCGGCGGCAGCGTCGGGTTGTGACCGTCCTCTTGCTTGGCGGTGGTATCGGGCTGCGATTCCTCGTACAGCACCGTGAAACCTGCAAAGCGCATCACCGCGCCGGTGGCGCGAAACGAATACGGCGCCGCTTCCACGTCAACCCGCGTCTGGTCGATGACCGCCGCGCTCATCTGGCTAGCTACCAGCCGGTTCCAGATCAGCCTATAGAGAGCAAGCTGCTCGGGGGATAGGTGCGGCTTGAGGCTGCCCGGCGAGCGCAGTACCGAGGTGGGCCGGATCGCCTCGTGCGCCTCCTGCGCCCCCTTCTGCTGGCGATGCTTGCGAGGCTTGGCCGCCACGTAGTCCTTGCCGTAGTGTTCGGCAATGTAGGCTTGCGTTTCCTGTACAGCGTCATCGGCCAGCCGCGTCGAGTCGGTCCGCATATAGGTGATCAGGCCGGTCTCGCCGGCGTCACCGATGGGCAGACCCTCGTAGAGCCGCTGCGCCACCCGCATGGTGCGCTGGGCGGTGAAACGCAGCTTGCGCACCGCCTCCTGCTGCAGAGTGCTGGTGGTAAACGGCGGGGCGGGCTGACGCCGCCGGGCGGTTTTGCGGACCTTGGCAATCGTATATTTCGCGCCGCGCAGGTCGGCCACGATGCGCTCGGCCTCTTCCCCGCTGGGGATGTTGGCCTTCTTGCCCTCGATGGCGTGCAGATAAGCCTTGAACGGCTTCTCCGGCTCCGCCGCCATGGTGGCGTTGATACTCCAGTATTCGCGCGGCACGAACGCCTTAATGGCCTGTTCACGGTCGCAGATGATGCGCAGCGCCACCGACTGCACCCGCCCGGCGCTCAGGCCGCCCTGAACGTTCTGCCACAGCAGCGGGCTGATTTTGTAGCCCACCAGCCGGTCGAGCAGACGGCGCGCCTGCTGCGCCGACACCTTGTGTTCGTCGATGCGCCCGGGATTTTGCAACGCCTCGGACACGCCCTTGCGGGTGATCTCGTTCAACAGCACGCGGTACACCTGGTCCGGAGACGTTTGATTCAGCTCGCTGGCAATGTGCCAGGCAATCGCCTCGCCTTCGCGGTCCGGGTCCGGCGCCAGGAATACTTGGGACGCCTTCTTGGCCTCCGACCTCAGTTCCTGCAACACCTGCTTCTTACCCTGAATGGTGACGTACTCCGGGGCGAAATTACGTGCCGTGTCGATGCCCAAGCGCCGCTTGGGCAAGTCCTTCACGTGGCCCACCGAAGCCTTCACCGTGTAGTCTGGACCCAGATATTTCTTGATCGTCCGCGCTTTCGCCGGAGATTCAACAATAATCAGGGATTTTGCCATGATCGATCATCACTCCCAGGTGCCAGGGGCTTTCTCTTAAAAATTAACTTCGTGCGAAAAATTTGCCGGGAAACTGCCGCACCATGCCTCGCAACTCAAGGGTAGCTAATATACCGGCGACAACGTGGGCTGGCAATTGGCTGGCGTGAATCACCGCCTCGATGTGGCTCTCCTCGCCGCCGAGCAGCGCCAGAATCTGCGATTCCTGCGGCGACAGATCGGCCGGCGCCGCCTCGACGAGCGCCTGCGCGGCGGCGTGCTGCTGCAATGCCGCGGTGCGCACCGCATCGGGCAACTCGTCCAGAATGTCGCCGACACCAGTTATCAGTTTGGCACCTCCTTGGATCAGGCGGTGCGTGCCGCGGCTGCTCTCGACATCGATGCGGCCCGGCACCGCGAACACCTCGCGGCCTTGCTCGACGGCATGGTGCGCGGTGTGCAGCGAACCGCTGCGGTCGGAGGCTTCTACCACCAGCACACCCAAGGACAAGCCACTGATGATGCGGTTGCGACGCGGAAAATTCCAGCGGTCGGGCTTGGTGTCGAAGGCAAACTCCGACACCACGGCGCCCTGGTCACGAACGGCGTCATACAAACGGCGGTGCTCGGCGGGGTAGATGCGGTTGACGCCGCAGCCGAGCACGGCAATGGTCCTGCCGCCGGCCCGCAGCGCGCCTTGGTGCGCCAGGCTATCAATCCCACGCGCCAGACCGCTGACAACCGTGAAGCCATGCTCCGCCAGTTCGGCGCCGAAACGCTTGGCCATCAACTGGCCGTAGTGGCTCGGCCGGCGCGACCCGACCACCGCCATGGCCAGCTTGTCCGCGGGCAGCAATTCGCCGCGCACGTACAGCACCGGCGGCGGGTCCGGCAACCATCGCAGCAGGTCGGGGTACGTCGCGTCGGCAAAGGTGACGAGCTGCGCCCAGTTGGCCTCCAAGCGTTCGCATTCCTGCGTGAACGCCGTGCCTTGCCGCACCGCCGCCAGTTTGTCGCGGAGGCCGGGAACAACCCGCTCCAATTCCGGCACACCATGATGCTGCAACCGCGACAGGTCGTTCGGCGTCGCCATATGCCGGGCGATCTGCCCACGCACGGCCGGCCAGTTGTCGCATACCATGTTGAGCGCTAACCAAGACGCGGCGTCGGAGGAAATCGTGGAGGTCATGGCGGCGTTTACAACCCGCTGGGGTTTACGTTATAGTCACGGCTTTCGCGCCCAAACTGCTTTGCGGAAACCCTGTCCAGGGTAGTTCACTATAACGAGAAACGGAATCGGCAACAACGGCTTCATTCCAGGGCCGCGAGGCTCGGCCGGTATTCAAGGGGACCCCGATGTTAAAACAGATGCGCGAGGCCCAGGCATGGATGATCAAAGGCGTGCTGTGGGCTGTCGTCCTTGCCTTTGTGGTAACGATTTTCTATTCCTGGGGCGTGCAGTCCAGTTCCGGCCCGGCGCGCACGGAAGTGGCCACGCTGTGGGGGCAAGGGATCGAGGCGGCTGAATTCCAGCGCACCCAGAACGCCCTGTATCGACAGTACCGGCAGGTTTTCGGCAACCAGCCCGACATGGACCTGCGCGAGCACTTCAACTTTCGCCAGATGGCTCTCGAGCAGATCGTCAGCCGCGCCCTGCTCCTGCGCATAGCCGAAGAAAACGGCCTGGAGGTCACCGACGCTGAGCTCTATGCCCACATCGCCCGCCAACCCGGTTTTCAGAACCCACCGGGGCAATTCGATTCCGACCGCTACCGCGCCGCCCTGGCGAGCGTGGTACCGCCGGTATCCATGCAACAGTTCGAGGATGAACAGCGCCGCAGCCTGATGCAGTCCAAGGTCTTCGCCTTGGTGCAACAGGGTGCCCAAGTCACCGACGCTGAAGCCGAACAGACCTACCGCCACGAGCATCAGCAGGTCAACGTGCGCTACGTCACCCTCGTCCCGAGCCTGTTCGAGGCCGAAGCCGCCGTCAGCGACGAAGAGGTGCAGACCCACTACGACACTTACAAAGAGTCCTACCGCGAGCCCGAGAAACGACAGATTCGCTACCTCACCGTGACCGCAGAGCCTTTTCAGGCGGCACGAGAATTCTCTGACGACGAGATCAGCGCCTATTACGACAGCCATCCGGAAGCCTTCGTCCGGCGTGAGGAAACGCGGGCCCGGCATATTCTGTTCAGGTTGCCCCAAAATGCCTCTGCAGAGCAGGAGGAACGAGTACGCGGTCTCGCTCAAGGCGTGCTTGATGACCTACGCGGCGGCGCCGACTTTGCAGCCGCGGCAGCCGAACATTCCGAGGATGAGGGCACCGCCGAGGCGGGGGGTGACCTGGGCTTCTTCCCGCGTGGTCGGATGATGCCACCGCTCGAAGAAGCCGCTTTTTCGCTGCCCATCGGGGAACTCAGCGATCCGGTGCGCACTAAGTTGGGCTTCCACATCCTGCGCGTCGAGGAACGGATGGAAGCCGGCATCAAGCCACTCGAGGAGGCGCGACAGGCAGTGAGCGACGCTCTACAGGAGGAGAAAGCCAGGGAAGCCGCCTTGGTCTTCGTAGACGACCTCGTAGTCGCGATGGATGAGGCGCCGGAGCGATTCGTGGAATTGGCGGACCAGCACGGTCTGGAAGTGGCGACCACGCCCTTTGTAGAAGCCGCCGGGCTCATTGAGGAGTTGGCCCAAGCGCCGCAGCTCATCGGCCGGGCTTTCGCATTGCGCGGGCAGGCGGTTGATGCCGTGGTTGGCGCGAACGGCAACCACTACATCTTCCAGGTCGCCGAGACCCAACCCGACAAGGTGCCGCCGCTGGAGGACATCGTGGAGCGCGTCACCCGGGACGCGCGCGACAGCAAGGGCGCCGGCTTGGCTTCGGAGGCGGGTGCCGAATGGGTGGCGCAGTTGCGCGACGGCGCAGCGCTGGCGGAGTTGGCTGGTGCCTTGGAATTACAGGTGACCGAGACCGACTGGTTCAGCCGCAACGAGCCAGTTCCCGACCTCGGCAACGTGAGCGAGTTCCGCCGTGCGGCATTTCAACTGCGACCCAACGAGGCCGAGGCGGTCGGCGAAGGCGACCGCACCTACGTGGTTCAGGTGATCGAATACCGAGATGCCGACATGAACACCTTCAAGGCAGACCTGCCGGACTACCGCCGACAACTGCTTGCTCAGAAGCAAAACCGACTGGTCCAGGCGTTTCAGGAGTCTCTCGCCACACAGTATCAGCAATTGCTGCGCGACGGCGATCTGGTGGTTAACTCGCAGTACGTTTTCTAATCCGCGCCGCCGGTCGCCCCGCATGAACGCGGGCTCAAGGCCGTCGGTTACACACGCACGTTTCGTGGCTTGCCGGAAATGCACGGCGTGCCAATCGTGTCAGGAAGGAGTCGATATGCCTGTAGTAGTACGCATCCCCACCCCATTGCAGAAGTTCACGCAGAATCAGAGCGCGGTTGAAGTCGGCGGCACCACCATTGATGGCGTGGTAGGCGAGCTTGACGCGCGGTTTCCCGGCATTCGCGAGCGCCTGTGCGACGATAGCGGCGCCATCCGCAAATTCATCAACCTCTATCTGAACGATGAGGACATTCGTTTCATGGACGGCGAGAAAACGGCTGTGCAAGACGGCGATGAGCTAGCCATCATCCCCGCGATCGCCGGCGGCCGCCGGTAAGACGGGAGCCGCAAACCATCCATGACCTCCACCGACGACAACCCGGAACAGCTTCTCGACGCTTGCAAGACCTACCATCGTAGCGTCGCTTTGGCCCACCTCGACACCCCGCCTGGTGAGGCGCGGGATGCCAAGCTGGCCGAGGCAATGGCGCAAACTGAACCCGCCTGCACGATTCCTGCCCTCCGGACTTTTGCCAACCTCGGCGCCAACTCCCCGGAGGCGCAGCGGCCCGCCATGCGGCGCCTCAACGCCTGGGGACTCGGTATGCACGTGCAACAGAGGCTACGGCCGACTTGGCACGCCGCGCAGTCCCGACTGCAAGGCGCCACCTGTTACGTTGATGAAGAGGCCATCCCGCTACGCCACGCCTTTACCCACATGGCCGCCGAACGGCGCCGCGACCAGCGGGCGGCCATCGAATCGGCCGTCGTGGCGCAGCTTGGCACGGTCAATGAACCCTTTGAGGCATACTTCGAAGCGCACCGGCGCACTGCCGCCGACCTCGGTTTTGATTCCCCGGACGGCCTGTGGCGCCGTATCGTGGATATGGACGCCGCCGCGCAGCAGGATGCGGCAATCAAGGTTCTGGAAGAAACCCGCGAGGTGTACGTCGATCTGCTGGCCTGGGCGGTCAAGCAACGCCTGCGCCTGCCGCTCAGCCAATTGCGGCGGCACGACGTTCTGGCGTTGTTCACCTTCGCCGAGTACCAGCAGTATTACCAGCCGGGCGCGCTGGTGCCCGCCATGCAAGCCTGCTGCCGGCACATGGGGCTGGACCCGAACGCCGATGGCCGCCTGACCTGGCGCGAACGCCCCAGCCACTTCGGCCCGCCGGAAGCCCTCGCGCTCCACGTTCCCGACGAGGTCTTTCTCGCCTACCCACCCATCAGCAGCATCAAGGGCGCCGAGCTTTGGGCCAGCGCCTTGGGCCGCGCGCTGCTGTGGGCCCACGCCGAGCCGGACCTGCCGCTGGTCAACCGCCTCCTCGCGGATCCGGCCATTGCCGAGAGCAGCGCTTGCCTGCTGGCCGAATTGGTGGCCCATCCCGACTGGCTGCAGCACTATCTGTCCGTGCACGTGGATGAGAATTACCGGTTATGGCGCCGGCTCGACCGTCTTTACCGACTGCGCCGGCAGTTGGGCCGTTTCCTGTTCACCCGCCACCTGTACACCACCGATTCCCTGGCCGCCGCCGCCGACACCTACCGCGATCTGATGATGGAAGCCTGCTGCGTCGATTACGCGCCGGAATACTACCTGCTTGATGTTGATTGGCACTATGAGTCGGTTACCGCCCTGTGGAGCCAAAACCTGGCCTGCGTTCTCATGCAAACCCTGTACCAGCAGTTCGCCACCGACTGGTTCCGCAACCCCGACAGCGGCGCTTGGCTGCGCCACTACTGGCCCAGCGCCCTGGGTGAGTCCGTGAACGACCTGTTGCAGAGGCACCTGGACGCCTCTGAATGGACAGCGGCTCTGTTTGCCGAGATGCTTTCGGAAGAGAGGTTGTAAGTGGGATTCCTGGGAATAGTTTACCGGTAGGCAAAGCGTCCCAAGGCAATGGAGAAGCTGGTCGGGTGGGTCTAACCCTTGTCAATTAAGAACAGAAACTCGCGATTGGGAGACGCCGCGTCACGAAGCCATTCGTTGGTCCACTTCATTCCTGCCATGACGTTGCGCTTGTAGTCCAACTCGATGATATCAACGACATCGCCACTTGCAGAAAGAATATCGTTCACCTCATGCGCGGTTGCGCGGCCGCCCGAGCTATAAGAGAGAATGATCCAACGTGCCGCCGTGGATTGGATCAGACGTTCGATCGCTTCAACCGCGAGGAATCGTCCTGAGTCAGGATTCCTTTGGAATTCTTCAAATACCGACCTTGAGACAAGGTCAGACGTATCATTTCTACGCATGGCTTTGCCAAACAATGCTGGTTCGTCATTGAGACAAATGGTTGTCCATACGTGATAGTATGACGCGTACCGTACTCGTGAAGGTGGCATTTTTTCGTTATTGGAACCGTACGGTGGATCAAAGTACGCAAGGTCGACGGCACGGTTAACAGCGTTGAATATGTCTCCGCGCATGACTTGATTTTCTTTTGTATTGACGAATAGATTTGGTACTTCGAGATGCAACTCGTTATAGGACCGAGGCGACCATTTCCTAAGATACGACACAAAATGACCAAGTGTATTGTCTACCCGATCCAAACTCAGGATCAGGCTTGTTAATGCAACAGCCTTCTCGGCTGGTGAGAGCGAAAGATTGTCGATCTCCTCACGGATACCATCCAATCTGCGAGTATTGTGAATCTGCCAGGGTTTTTTGAGGCCATCGCGCTGAACGGCCACACCGCCGTTTGGTTGACCGCCATAGTGTTGAGTGAACCAACCTTCCTTGGGCGGAACACGGTTCAAATGACGGATCAACGGCAGGTAGTACTCTCTCGGCTCAGGATTCAGCAGATAACAAATTCCAAAATTTTCCGACCAAACAGCAATATCATTACTGATCACCTGATATCCTGACTGGGCAAATGCTTGGGATACGCGAGTTGACCCGGCAAAACCATCAAGGACGGTTTTTGCCCCCGTTCGTTGCGTTAATTCAAGAATGTAGGGTAAGAGTCTGCGCTTTGAACCCGCATATTTGATACCTTCCGTAGGGGGGGCATCGACAACGATATCATCGAACAGCGGCAAGTTGTTCATTGTGAAAATCCAGCTTGCTGTTTCAGGCGATCGATATCTTCCTTGATCTTGTCAAGCGCGGTTGTATGGCCAGCGGCGGAGGAAACAAGGGCATACGAAAAAAGCTCCACGAGGACGAGATTGTCGGCGTAATCGATCCAGCCATTCGTGATGCTGTCGAAGAATTTGAGAGCTTTTCTCGTGTGCGTCCAAAGTCCGCGTTGAAGCGCATTTGCAGCCGCATCACCGTAGCGCACTTCGCAAATGTAATCATCCTCGGCATCATAGAAGCGATAGACCGGATGTTTTCTCTTCCTTCCTGGCCTCTCGCGGGCAATACGCACGGTCGCATCGCATGCGCGCAGATAATCAAACACCATGATGTTGCAGCGTCGAGCTTTCTCGTCATAGATCAATGGCAGAACGTTGACATGGCTGAAATTGGCGAACGCAGGTTCGTCGAGAATCTTGCTCACGTTATCGGTTCCAACGATGTCACCGGCTTCCTGCTCAAGACGCGGAAACATGGAATAGGTCTTGTCTGTGGACAGTTGCAGGTCTCCATCGCGATACGCCTTGAGGCTGACTGGAAATTCGTCCTTTGTGATCTCGTTGACGACTTTGATGTCTTCCTCTTGGGACTTGGCTCGATAAAGGTCTTTTCCAACGTGAATGGAGCGGAAGTCGTACATGAATTGATTGATGAATTCGGCAATGGCGATTTCGGCGAGGTCCCCGTGCGTTTTGTTCCCGATAAGCCGCAGCGTGAAAATATTTCCAAGCGTCGTCGTAATGAGTTCAGGCTGTTTGCTGATCAGCAGTTTGAGACGGGTCGTGAAGTCCTTGTAGCCTTCAGCGACATTCATTGTGGTTCCTTATCCTTAGGCACACCGTTTCCGGGTTTCTTCTTTTGGGCGTTACACGCATAGAGATAGGCTCCCGGTGACCGATAGTCAACCCAGAGGCTGCTGCGGCTGCCGTTCGGGTCCCTGCCTCAGTCTGCAAACGACTCGTTACATCGGTACGTCTAATGTGCGTTTCGAGGGAGATCAGTCATTGAGCGATACGAGTTCCAAGCCATCGACCATCCGCTCAGCGAGGCGGACAGGTCAGCACTGCGAAGTCTATCGACGCGGGCGCGAATCACAGCCATAAGCTATACCAATCACTACGAATGGGGCAGCTTCAAGGGTGATCCCCGGCAACTGATGGAGCGTTGGTTCGACCTGCATTTGTATCTCGCCAATTGGGGAATGTGACGGCTGATGATGCGGCTGCCAAAACGCCTCGTCGATCGTGCCCATCTTGATGCCTTCCTGCGCGGAACCGATCTGGTCGACATCCTGGAATCCGGGGAAAATCTGTAGGTGTCGATATATACGACGAGTTGTCGGGATACGATGAGTGGGAAGAATGGGGCGACTGGGACGACGGCGCCGGGTGGCTCGGAGCGCTGGCGCCCCTTCGCGCTGACGTGCTTTCCGGCGATCTGAGACTTTTCTATCTCCTCTGGCTCGGAGCGCTGGAGCGTGGCGAGCTGGAAGACGACGAAACGGAGCCGCTGCCGGGCATCGAGCCGCTCACCGGCGCGCTGGAAGCGCTCGCCGCCGGCGACCCGCACGTGGCAACGGAGGTTCGATCGCGGGTTCGCAAAATCGTTGCGCTTGCGCCGGGCGAGACATACACGAAGCGCAGAACCGTCGCGGACCTTCGCAGCCGTGCCGCCGCGAGATGTGCAACGCGTGAGGCCATCAAAGCCGAACGTCGGGAGACCGAACGACAGCGGAGGCACGAGGAGGCCGAGGAAGCAAGACGGCTATGAACAGGCTACGAGTCTGCTCCTCGGTCTGCAGGCGCTGGCTGGTGAAGACGGCGAAACAGAAACCTTCAGGAATCGCGTTCGCTCGCTTCGTGAGCGGCACGCGCGCAAGCCTTGATTCATCGAACGGCTGGCGCAGTTGGGCGAGCCATGATAATCACAAATCGGTCTGAGCAGGCACTGCTTCGCCAAACCTGAGGCCAGCCTCGTATGAAGCCACTTCCCACAAATTACCGCCTTCTCGCTTTCGCGCTGCTCCTCGCCGTCGCCGGCGTGTTGCTGGGCTGCGGGACGATCGCCGAACAGCGGGCGCAGGCCGACAACTACTACCGATTGGCGCAGACGTATCTTGGCGCCGAATCCTACGAGGCCGCCGAACAGACGATCCGCCAGGCACTGAGCCTGCGGCCGCGCGAGCCGAGCTACTTCGAGCTTCTGGCCCTGACATACCAAGTTCGTAACCGCTTCGACCTCGCCGAAGACGCCTACCGACAGGCGCTGCAGCAGAGTAACCCGCCTCCCTCCGTTCTGGTGAATTACAGCACTTTGCTGTTGCTGCGCGGCCGTCCCGAGGAAGCTCTGGATTTGGCGCAGCGCGCCCTGAAAAACCCCGGCTACGACCGGCCCGCCTTGGCGCACGTGAACATGGGACTGGCCTATTCACAGCAGGGACAGTTCGAGCTGGCGGTGGCGCAGTTTCGCCGCGCCCTGACCTACCGCAGTCTGCCCGAGGCGTACCACAACCTGGGCTTGGCATACAATCGCATGGAGCGCCCTGACGCCGCCATCCAGGCCTTTCGTGAGGCCGTTCGCTTGCGACCCGCCTATGCGGGACTCGGCGATGCGCTGCTAGCTGCTGGACAGGTGGACGAGGCGCGTCGGGCGCTGGAACGGGTCATCGCCCTGCAACCTGACAGTCCCCTCGCCGCTGCGTCCCGCGAAAAACTCGACCGCCTCGCACCCGCGAGCGCCAGCGAGCGTATACAATGAAGCATCGCGAGCGGCAGCGAACGATGCAGAAGGACAATATGCCAGCCGAATCCACGTCCCCCACCAGCGGCTCCGGGTCCACCCGGCTGTACGGCATCATGGGCTATCCGATCGGGCATTCCCTGTCGCCGTTAATGCACACCCTGGCGTTCCGGCACCACGGGCTGGACGCCGTCTACGTGCCTTTCTCTGTGGCGCCGGAGGACCTCGCCAAGGCCGTCGCCGGGGCAATGGCGCTGGGGGTGGCGGGTTTTAACGTGACCATCCCGCACAAGGAAGCCATCATGGCGTGTCTGGACGAGGTGACGGACGAGGTGAGGGCAATCGGCGCCGTCAATACGGTGCACGCGCAGGACGGCCGCACCACCGGCTACAACACGGACGGCGCCGGGTTTCTGCAACCGTTGCAGAATCTGGGAGCGCCTTTGAACGAGCTCGCCGTGTGCGTCTTGGGCGCCGGCGGCGCGGCGCGGGCCTTGGCAGCGGCGCTGCTGAACGCTGGCTGCCCGCAACTAGTCATCACCAATCGCACCCACGCCCGCAGCGAACACTTGGCAGCGGACTTGCAGAAACGGTTTGTGGCCGTCGAAGTGCGCGCCGTGCCGATGTCGGACGCCGCCGACGCCGCCCGGCAGAGCCGCCTGCTCGTCAACGCCACCTCGATCGGGATGCACGAAGGTGACGAACCCCTGCTGCCCAACCGCTGCTTCGGCCCCGAGCAGATCGTCTACGACATTGTCTACCGCCCCCTGAACACGCCGTTCCTGCAGGCCGCCCGAGCCGCCGGCGCCACCACGATTGGCGGCCTCGACATGCTGTTGGGCCAAGGCGCCGCGGCGTTCACGATCTGGACCGGCCTCGCTTTCCCCTTGGAGGCGGTGCGTCCGGCGCTGGAAGCCCGTCTCGATTAAAGGTCAATCGACAGCCCATGCCGACTTTCACGTACACGGTCCGAACACCCACCGGGGCCACGCAACGCGGCCAAATCGAGGCTGCCGACCGTCGCGCGGCCGCATTGGCGTTACGGCAACGCCAACTCATCGTCACATCGCTGCGTGCCCGGCCTAGGGATCTGGCGATCAACCTCCCCGGCCTCACGGGCGGCGTCGCAGTCAAGGACCTCGTCGTATTCACCCGGCAATTTGCCACCATGATCTCCTCGGGTCTGCCCCTCGTTCAGTGCCTCGACACGCTGGGCCGCCAAACCCCGAACAAGCGCCTCGCGGAAATCGTTATGCAAGTGAAGGCGGACGTGAAGGCAGGCGCCAGCTTCACGGAAGCGCTGCGCAAACAGCCGCGCGTGTTCGGCGATTTCTACGTCAACATGGCGGAGGCGGGCGAAGCGGGCGGCGCCTTGGACACCATCCTGACCCGTCTGGCCGTTTACCTGGAAAAAGCCCGCGCGTTACGGGGCAAAGTCAGAGGCGCCATGGCCTATCCGGCGGCCATCGTCGCGGTCGCCGGGCTCGTCATGGCGCTGAGCAGCGGCGTGCCCATCCTCGACGGCTTGGCCATCACCGCCCGCGTCACCGGCAACAAAGTGATGGAAGACGCCGTTCTGACCGCTATTGCGCGCATCAAGCAGGGCAGCACGATTGCCGAGCCGCTGCGCGACCAGGTGGTTTTCGCGCCGATGGTGGTGCAGATGATCGAAGTGGGCGAAAACGCCGGCGCCCTAGACGCCATGCTCAACAAGATCGCCGACTTTTACGATGACAAGGTGAACCACGCCGTCGAGGCGCTGACCTCCTTGTTGGAGCCGCTGCTGATGGTAGTTCTCGGGGCGCTCATCGGCTTCATGCTGATCGCCATGTATTTGCCCATCTTCGAGATGGCCGGCACCTTTGGCTGATGACCATGCCGACACCTGCAACCGACATTGCGCGCCCTAACGAGACGGCGTGGCCGGCGCCACACATCCTGCGAGGGTCGCGCCCGGGCGGCCAGGGCTTTCTGCTGGCGCGCTGGTTCGCCGAACGCCGGGCACCACTGTTCGTCGTAACGCCGGAGCCTTCCCGCCGCGACGAGATCATCAACGATCTGCGTTGTTTTCTCGACGACCAGCCGCCAAGTTCGCCCTCCTGTCCCGCGGCATCCAGCGTCGTCCTGGGTTACATACCCGAACCGCAAGGAACGCAGCCGGAAGTGCTGTCGGCTGACCTGCCCCTATGGCGGCTGCGCAACGGCGAACCCGTGGTGGTGGTCGCCGCTGCCGCCTCGCTGCGTTACGGGACGGCCCCGGGATTGTTCGCCGAGCGCCTGCTGCCGGTTCAGGTCGGCGACGCCACCCCGCTGCCGGGCTTCGCTGCGGCACTGGTCGAACGCGGCTACCGGCGCATCTCCATGGTGGAAGCGGCTGGGGAGTTCGCCCTGCGCGGCGGCATCCTGGACGTTTTTTCGCCCGGCCAAAGGCGACCTTGGCGGCTCGAATTCTTCGGTGACGAGGTGGAAACCATACGCAGCTTTGACGTCGCCTCGCAGTTATCAATAGACGCGCTGCAACGCATTGTCATCGGGCCTTTGCACGCCCTACCGCCGCAGGGCTCCGAAACGGCGCCGGGCTGGGAGCGGTTGCGAGCGCATCTGTGCGCCCACGACTGGGATGACGCCAGAATCGCCGCCAGCTTTGAGCATTGGCGCCAGCAGCATCCCGCCGCCTGGCCGTGGGGTCTGGACACTTTTTTCTTTGACGACCTGGAAATCCCGTTGGACCATCTGCCGGACGCCGTGACGTTGTGTTGCGTCGATCTGGAAGACGTTCATCTCACCCTGGATCAACTCCCGCCGCCGCTCGCCATGCGACTGGGCGACCACACCGTGCCGTTTGCTACGGGGCGATGCGCCGCCGTGCCAACCCTGACCCGTCAACTGCGCGAGCGAACCGACGTCGCGCTGACCCGCTACCACAACCTCAAAGGTAGTGATGAGTGGTTCGTGAACAGTGAGGAGCAAAAACAAAACCCGCTCGCCACTAACTACTATCCACTATCCACCAACCTCACCGAACTTCGGATGCGCGGAACGCCGGCGTTTTCGGGGGACCTGGGACGTTTTATCGCCCACCTGAGACAGTGGCACGACGATGGCTTCGGCGTGCTCATCCTATGCCGCTCCGCCCCGGAGTCGCGGCGACTGCACGACGTGCTGGCGTCGTACGACCTCGGGTGCCACACCGCGGACGCTGCCGCGCAATGCCTGGACGAAAGCGCCGTCCCGCCGGGCGGCATCATGCTGACCGCGGGCAGTCTCAGTCACGGCTTCCTGTGGCCGGACGAACGCCTCGTGGTCCTGCGTGGGGGCGATCTGTTTGGCAACAAGCAGCAAGCCGCGCCATCGCCCGCTGGTGCGGCGCGCCCGACGAGCCACGTCAGCACGCTGCGTCCCGGCGATCTGGTAGTACACGCCGACTACGGTATCGGGCGTTTCGGCGGCCTGATGTCCCTCGACGTCGATCACCAGGGTGGCGAGTTCATGGAACTCACCTACGCCGACGACGCCAAACTCTACGTCCCATCCTACCGTCTTAGCCTGGTGGAGAAATACCGCAGCGGCAGCGGCGAAGACGTCAAGGCGTCACTCGACCGCCTCGGGGCTACCTCCTGGGCGCGCACCAAGGCACGCGTCAAGGCGGCACTGCTAGACATGGCCGGCGAGTTGGTCAGCCTGCACGCCTCACGCCAGCAGGATGTCGGCCACCGGTTTACGGCGTCCACAACGCTGCACCAAGAGTTTGAGAACGCCTTCGAGTACGTCGAAACCGATGACCAGTTGCAGGCCATCCAGGACGTGCTGAGCGACATGGAACAGCCGCGGCCCATGGAGCGGCTGGTGTGCGGCGACGTGGGCTACGGCAAGACCGAAGTCGCCCTGCGCGCCGCTTTCAAGGCAGTGTTCGACGGCAAGCAAGTCGCCGTGTTGGTGCCCACCACGGTGCTGGCGCAGCAGCACGCCGAGACCTTTCAGCGCCGCTTTGAGGCGTTCGGCACGCGGGTGGCCATGCTGAGCCGCCTGAACAGCCGCAAGGAACAGGCCCGAACGCTGAACGGGCTGCAAGAGGGAACGGTCGACATCGTCATCGGCACCCACCGCCTGCTGCAGAAGGACATCCGTTTCAAAGACCTGGGCCTGCTGGTGGTGGATGAAGAACACCGCTTCGGGGTTGGGCACAAGGAGCGCATCAAGCGTCTGAGCGTGAATACCGACGTACTCATTCTCACCGCCACGCCCATTCCGCGCTCGCTGCAGATGGCACTCAGTGGCCTGCGCGATTGCACCAGAATGGAGACGCCACCCGGCGGACGCAGCGCCATCGAGACGGTGGTCATGCCGTTCAGCGAAGAGCTCGTCGAGCGCGCCGTGCGGCAGGAACTGGCGCGGCAGGGGCAGGTGTTTTTCGTGCACAACCACATCGCCAGCCTGCCGGTCATCCACGCCATGCTGCAGCGCCTAGTGCCCGAGTGCCGCATCCGCACCGCGCACGGCCAGATGCCGGAGCGCCAACTGGAGGCGGTCATGCTGGACTTCCTGCGGCGCGACTTCGACCTGCTGCTGTGCACCACGATCATCGAATCCGGCCTCGACATCCCGTCAGTCAACACCATCATCATCAACCACGCCGATACCTTCGGCTTGGCGCAGATGCACCAATTGCGCGGCCGGGTAGGACGCGGCCTGATCCAGGCGTATGCCTACCTGCTCATTCCCGGCGAGGCGCTGCTGTCCGGCGTGGCGCGGCGGCGGGTCGAGGCGTTTGAGGAGTTTTCCGAACTGGGCTCCGGCTTTCATCTGGCCTCCCGCGACCTGGAAATCCGCGGTGCCGGCAACCTGCTAGGACCGCAGCAATCCGGCCACATGAACAGCGTGGGATTCGATCTGTATTGCCAGATGATGGCCGACGCGGTACGTGAGGCGAAGGGCGAGGCTGTCACCGTGTGGGTGGAGCCCGAGCTTCGTCTGCGGGTGCAGGGTCACATCCCGGAGAGTTACATGGAGAGCGAAACCCAGCGCCTGCAGTTGTACCGGCGTCTGTCGGCGGTAACAAACAGCGCGGCGCTGCAGGTGTTGCGTAACGAAATGCAGGATCGTTTCGGGGTGCTGCCGGAGGCCACGCGGCAGCTTCTGGAGGTGTTGGAGATCAAGATTCTGGCCCGGCAATTGGCCTTGGAACGCATTGAGCAACGCGGCCGGGACATCTGTCTCACCTTCCACGCCTCGACGCCGCTGGCGCCGGAACGACTGCTGCCGTGGCTGGAGTCCGACAACCCCGGATTTCGCTTCCAATCCGAGCGCGTGGTGTGCATTCCCGAACCCGCCGGAACGCCCGCCGAGCGCCTGACACGGCTCAAGGGCAGCCTGCAACGGCTTCTGGCTAGCCATCTTTGAATATGATAGCATTAAGCATCTCACCTCCACGTAGTAACGAACGCATCAAATCCCTTCTTCTGCAGGAACACACGCCTTATGGCCGAAAAAATCGCCCTGCCGGGCCGCTTGCGCGTCATTCTACCCGCTATTGTCTTGGGCCTCGGGGTGATCGTTGGCTTGTATTACGGAATTGATTACTGGATATACACGACGCAGCATGTGGTGACCGACGACGCGCGTGTCAAGGGACTCATGGTATCGGTGGCGCCGAAGGTGGGCGGCACGGTGCGCGCCCTGCACGTCGGCGAGGGCAGCGTGGTGCAGAAGGACGATGTGCTGCTGGAACTGTACAGCACCGATTACGAGCTTCAGTTCGAAGAGACGCAGGCCCGGGTAGACATGGTTGCCTTCCAGCTCAAGGAACTGCGCGAGGAGGTTCAACTCGACAGCAAACGCGCGCGGGATCAGATCGCTCATGCCCGCGCCGAACACGCCGCTAAGCAGAGCGCCTTGGCCGAGGAGAGAACGGCGCTGGAGATCGAAACCGAACAGGTGCAAAACCAGTTGGCCGAAGCCGAGGCGGCGCTCAAAGAAGCCGAGTCCACGGTCGCCGAGATGCAGGGGCAAGTGCGCAGCGCCGAGAACAACTGGGAGCGCGTCAGCACGTTATCTGACGAGGGCATTGTGTCCGCCACCAACCGCGAAGACGCCCAGGACGATCTGGCGCAAGCCGCGGCCCGTCTGAGCGCTGCGCAGGAGCGTGTGGCACAGCTTCAGGCGCGCTTGGACAGCGCCCTGACCTCGCAAAAAAACATTCAGGTACGCCGCCATCGCGTGCAAAAACTGAAAGACGAAGTTGAGAAGGCATTTGCCAGCGTGCGCCTAGCGGAGACCGAGGGCGAGCGTAGCCAAGTCCGCCAGGAGCGCATCAACATCCTGGAAGCGCAACTCAAGGAGGCACGCGCCAAGCGCGACCTTGCGGAACGCAACGTCGGCAAGACGGTGCTGAGAAGCCCGATCGCCGGCGTCATCAGCCGCAAGCGCGTCGAGGAAGGTCAGGTCGTACAGAAGGGCCAGCCGGTCTTGGTGATCGGCGACCCACATGACGTGTGGATTCTGGCCAACATCAAGGAGTCGTACATCCGCGACGTCGCCGTCGGCAAGCCCGTCGATATCCAAGTGGACGCCTACCCCAGCCGCGAATTCCGGGGCACCGTGGACACCATCGGCCACGCCGCCATTTCCGAATTCGCGCTCTTCCCCCCTACCGGCAGCTTTACCAAGGTCGAACAACGTATCCCCGTCCAGATCACCGTCGCCGACGCCGACGGTCTCCTCAAGCCTGGCATGATGGTGGAAATTGGCATCGTCAAGGATTAGGCTCAGGACTCATAATCAGAAACTAGGCTCAGGACCTATAAAAGGGTATCATGGGGCCTGTGATGAGAGTCAACACGCTGACGCCACAAGGAGAGCGATCATGTCCGAGCACCACTTCTGGCTGTCCGACGACCCGTTTGACCGAACTCAAACCCCTGTCACCCAACAAGGTGCGCGGCGTCCCACGCGTCGATGACCGAAAGGTCATCAGCGGTATCATCCACGTCATCCGCTATGGGCTGAGGTGGCGCGACGCGCCCGCCTGTTACGGACCCCACAAGACGCTCTACAACCGCTTCGTGCGCTGGAGCAGGGCCGGGGTTCTTCGACCGTATCTTCCAAGCCCTGGCTGCCGAAAGCACCGCCACCAAGACGGTCATGATCGATAGCACCCATCTCAAAGCGCATCGTACCGCAGCCAGCTTGCTGAAAAAGGGGGGCTTTCGCGCTGCATCGGACGCACCCGGGGCGGGCTGAATTCGAAAGCTCCACGCCGTCTGCGACGGCGATGGCAAGCCCGTCGTGCTGCGGTTGACGGCGGGTCAGGTCAGCGACTACTGCGGGGCTGATACGGTACTTGAGGCCCTCCCGAAAGCCGCTGTCCTGATAGCCGACAAGGGTTATGACAGCGACAGGTTGCGCAAGGCCCTTGCCGAACGTGGCGTCAAGTCCTGCATTCCGGGCCGCGCCAAGCGCAAAGAGCCCATCATCTACGACACCGAGTTGTACAAGAGCCGTAACCTCATTGAGCGCCTGTTTGGCAGGCTGAAGGATTGGCGCCGCATCGCCACTCGTTACGACCGCTGTGCGCATACGTTCTTCAGTGCCATCTGCATAGCTGCCACGGTTAGTTTCTGGTTATGAGTCCTGAGCCTAATGATCGACCGACACCCCTAAACGCCAACTCCTTGGAGAGAATCATGCCAGTGCTCAGAAGTCTGCTGTTCGTTCCGGGCAACCGCGCCAACATGTTGCAAAAGGCGATGGGGAGCGTCCCGGACGCCTTCATTCCCGATCTGGAGGACTCCGTTCCCGCCGACGAAAAAACGCAGGCGCGCAACGTGACGGCGTCGTTCCTGCCGCAACTCGCCGAGGTCGGGCCGCGGGTCATTCCGCGCGTCAATTCTCTGCAAACCGGCCTGCTGGAGGAAGACTTGGAGGCCATCGTCGACTCGCATATCTATGGCGTTTCGGTGGGCAAAATTTCCGCCCCTGCAGACGTGGCCGCGGTGGACGCCGTGTTGGAGAAGCTCGAAGCCAAGGCCGGCCTGCAGCGTGGCCACGTCAAGCTGGTGCCCTGGATCGAGACGGCGCTGGCAATCGTCAAAGCCTACGACATCTGCACCGCGTCACCGCGCATCGTCGGAGTGGCGTTCGGGGCGGAGGACCTGACGCACGACATGGGCGTCGAGCGCAGCGAGGACGACGCCGAGGTGGCGTATTCGCGCAACGTCATGTGCGTGGCGGCGCGGGCCGCCGAGGTACTGGCGCTGGATACACCGTACTTCAGCTTCCGTGACCCGGAGGGGCTACAACGCAACGCGCGAGCCTCCCGCAAGATCGGCTTCAAAGGCAAGTTCGCCATTCATCCGGCGCAGGTGGACCTCATCAACGCCGCCTTTTCGCCCTCCGAGGCCGAGGTAGAGCACGCCCGCCGCGTCGTAGCAGCTTTCGAAGAAGCCGAGCGGCAGGGCAGGGGAGCCACGTCGTTGGACGGTCAGGTGGTGGACGTGCCGGTGGTGAAGCGCGCCCGCGCCCTTCTGGAAGTGGCGGCAAGCCTGACGTGACGGCGACCTATTCGTAGCCCTTTTCGGCGAGCCTTTCCTGCACGGTGCGGGCGAATTCCCGGCCCCAGATCTCACCGGCGGTCCGGCTTTCGCGGTGCATCTGCGGCATGACGGCCAGCAGCTTGCGGCCGACCGGTGTTTCGTAGAACGCGATTAGCTCCTTGATGTCCGCGTGTGTCAGGTGCTTATCGTAAATCGGCACCAGCATTTCCATGACGAAGGCGTCCACCTTCGCCTCCGCCTCGCTGACCATCTCTATCCACACCACCTCGGGCACGTCGCTGTGCGCGCGCTGGAACATGCCGATGACCTGGCTGAACACCCGCAGACCGGTGTTGGAGGCGCCGGTGATGCCGAGAAGTTTCTTGATGTCGGCTTGTTTGGTGATGGCTTCGTCCTGTCCGTATGCCGTGCCGAAGCCGAGTCCCAGCACCAGCGCCAGGACTACGAGATAGGAACGCTTCATGTGATTTCCCTTCTGAGCGCCGCAGCCCGGCAGGTCGGAGCATGGGTGCTCGTTCTTGATGAGTATGCTGCATCGGCGGCATGCTTCACACGCCGGAGGCCTCCCGCCCAGTCGTCGGAAGCGCCCGCCCCTGCTTTGTATAATGTATTGAAATCCATTGAGTTTGTACACGCGCTTGTCAAGAGCCATGGGCCAAAGTAAAATACCTCGGTTGCACGGCATCGTATCAGCCCTGGCAGGGAGCATGAGCCTTATGGCTCACTTGGCAATAGCGGGTGGGACAGCGCTGCGGCGGGCGCCTTTTCCGGCTTGGCCGGTCTGGGATCAAAGCGACGTGCAGGCGCTGCAGCGGGTGTTGCAAAGTGGCCATTGGGACGCCCTCAAGGGCGAGGAAGTGAGTCACTTCGAGGCCGAGTTCGCCGCCTACCAAAGCGCGGCTTACGGCGTGGCGGTGACCAACGGCACGGTCGCCCTCAAGCTGGCGCTGATCGCCGCCGGGGTGGGGCCGGGCGACGAAGTGATCGTGCCGGGTTACACCTTCATCGCCACCGCTACCGCCGCCCTGGAACTCGGCGCCATCCCCATCTTTGCCGACGTTGAGCCGCAGACCTACACCCTTGATCCCGACAGCGTGGCGGCGTGCATCACAACCCGCACACGTGCCATTATGCCTGTCCACCTCGGCGGCTGCCCGGCGGACATGGACGGCCTGCTGGCCCTGGCGCGGTGGCACGGGATTGCCGTGGTGGAGGATGCGGCGCAAGCCTGGGGCGCCTCATGGAACGGCTGTCGCGTCGGCACCCTCGGGCAGTGCGGCATCGTCAGTTTTCACGCCTCGAAAAACCTGACCGCCGGCGAGGGCGGCATGGTTCTTTGCAACGACCCCAACGTCGCTTCTCTGGTCCGTTCGCTGAGCAACTGCGGCCGCCAGCCTGACGGCCTGTGGTACGCGCACTACCTGCTGGGCGGCAATTACCGCCTCGGCGAGTTCCAGGGCGCCGTGCTGCGCAGCCAGTTGCGGCGTTACCCCGGGCAGTTCTCACGCCGCCAAGCCAACGCTGCCTACCTCACCGAGGCGTTGGCCGCCATTGATGGTATCACCCCGCTTCCCGCCGACCCCCGCGTCACCGCCAACGCCTACCACGTGTACTTCCTGAAATACGACGCCGAGTGCTTCAGCGGTATCGGCAAGCTGCGCTTCATCGCCGCCATGCGGGCCGAGGGTATCACCGACTTGCACGCCGGGTACTCGTTGCCCGCATACCGTCAGCCTGTTATGCTGGCCAAAAATTTTGGTCTGGCCAAGCCGCCGTTTCTCAACGGATCGCACGCGGCGGTGCCGGACTACGGTTCCTTGGCCTGCCCGGTCACGGAATACGCCTGCGACCACGAGGCGTTGTGGCTGCGGCAGAACGTGTTGCTGGGTGGGCAGCGCGACATGGACGACATCGTGGCCGCGATGGACAAAATTCAACGCCATTTGGACGAAGTACCGTAACCCGGCGGACATGACGGTTCAGATGCGACCGCACGGGACGGAGCGAGGCGCATGCAGATCACACGCATCAAAGATTTGGCACCGGATGCCTACGAGCGGCTGATGCAGCGTTCGGGGGCGGACGTGCAGCGCGTCATGCCGCAGGTGCAGGAGATCATGGCGGGGGTGCGCGAGCGCGGCGATGCGGCGTTGCGCGAATACGCCGCGCGGTTCGACGGCGCTGCCGTGGATGACATCCGCGTCAGTGAGGACGAGGTCGCCGAGGCCAAGCGCCAAGTGGCGCCGGAGTTGCTGACTAGCCTGCAGCAGGCGCGCGACAACATCGAACGCTTTCACCGCCAGCAACTTCCCGCCGAAGACCTGCATGAACTGCAACCCGGCGTGCGTACCGGGCGCATGTGGCGGCCCATCGAGAAGGTCGGCCTCTACGCCCCTGGCGGCAAGGCGCTGTATCCCTCCACGGTGCTGATGCTCGGGGTGCCCGCCATGGTGGCGGGCTGCGAGCAGCGGGTGTTGTGCATGCCACCGCAGAAAGACGGCAGCCTGCCCGCGGTCATGCTGGCTGCTGCTGACTGCGTCGGCATCCGGGACATCTTCAAGGTGGGCGGCGCCCAAGCTATTGCCGCCATGACGTTCGGCACCGAGAGCGTGCCGCAGGTCTACAAGATATTCGGCCCCGGCAGCGTGTACGTGGTGGCCGCCAAAATCTGCGCCGCCAGCAGCGGTCTGCCGGTCGCCATCGACTGTCCCCCCGGCCCGTCGGAAGTGCTGATTATCGCCGATCATACCGCCCAGCCGGCCTTTGTGGCTGCCGACCTGTTGTCCCAGGCCGAGCACGGCGAGGACTCGGCGGCCATCCTGCTGACCCCCAGCGAATCCTTGGCCCAGGAAGTGCAGGCAGCTGTCGAGCGGCAGATACCCGAGTTGCCCGAGGCCCGCCGCATCCAGGCGGCCCTCGACAACTACGGCATGATTCTCATTGCCGACGACCTGGATGACTGCACCGACTTCGCCAATGCCTACGCGCCCGAGCACCTGGAAATCATGACCGAGGACCCGTGGACCGTGAGCCGCGGTGTCGTCAACGCCGGCTCGGTATTTCTCGGCCACTATTCACCCGTCACCATGGGCGATTACCTGTCGGGCACCAACCACGTCATCCCGACAGGGGGTTACGCCCGCATGTTCTCGCCGCTGTCGGTCGATGAGTTCATCAAAAAACTGGAAGTCCAGGAACTGACGCCGCAGGGCCTGCAGGCGCTGCAAGAGCCGCTGCGCGCCCTGACCACCGCCGAGGGCTTTGCTGCACACCAGCGGGCAGTGGACGTCCGCTTTAGCTAGGAATCACGCCATGAGCCAGGAATACCGCGTTTTTGCCAGATTCGTACGGCGGGTGCAGCGTCGCCTCTATCAACGCCGCCTGTTGCAGGGCGCCGTGCTGACCGGCATTGTGGCCCTGGCCTTGCTGCTGCTGGGCGTCGCGGTACAGCCGCTGCTCCCACGGCTACCGCTGGCCGCCGTGGCCTACAGCGCCGTGGGCGTACTGGCCGTGCTGGCGCTGATCCCTTACGTGCTGCGGCCGGCCCTGCGCTGGGTAACGCAGAAGCAAGCCCTGGCGCGTATCGAGGAGACCTATCCCGGTTCGCACGACGACCTGCGCAACGCCTTGCAATTGGACGCCGAGGCATTGGCCCGCGCCAACCCGCATGGCGTGGCGCTCGATTTGGTGCAGGCGTTGCACGGGCGCGTCGCCCGTCAGGTGGCCGAATTCAAGGCCCGGAGCGTGGGGCGCCGCCGGCGCCTGCAGGGCGTGGCTTGGTGCGCCATGCTGGTACTGGCCGCGGTGGGCGTCAGCCGCTTGCAGCCGGGCGCCCTGGGCGAGTCGTGGCGCATGCTGACCCAGCCCCAGTCCTACCTGCCGGCGCGCGCTATGGACATCACCATCGAGCCCGTTCAGGCGGTCATCGCGCGCGGCGACAACTTCGACGTGCAGGCGCAGGTGAGCGGGCGTTTGCCGCGTCATATGCAAATCCGCCTGCAACGCGACGGTGAGGCCGCGCAATCGTATGACATGGAAGGCCAGGAGCCCGGCGTCTTCCGCTACACCCTTCTCGAACCGCAGGCGTCGCTGCGCTTTCAGGCCGTCAGCGGCGGTTACGCCTCCGAGCCCGGCGCGTTGAAGGTGGTGCCCGACCCCGCTGTCGGCCAACTGGTTCTGCGCTACCTGTATCCCGACTACACCGGCCTGCCCGAACAGGTGCAGGAGGGCGGCGGCGACATCCAGGCGCTGCCCGGCACCCAGGTGCGCGTCAGTATGCGCGCCAACGTCCCCTTGGCCAGCGGCCGCATGCGCTTCGAGGTCGGCGACGAAGTCCCCCTCGCCATTACCGACGGCCAGGAACTGCGCGGCGAGCTGCTGGTCATGCAGAACGACGCCTACGTTATTGAGGTTGAAGACCTGCACGGCTTGAAGAACTCTCGCCCGCCGCACTTCGCGGTGCAGGTGCAGCCCGACGCGGCGCCCACGGTCGAGGTGATCGAACCCGGCGACGGTGTTGAAGTAGACGAAACCACCACCCTGAGTATCCGCTACCAGGCGGCGGACGACTTCGGCCTGCAAAACGCTGCGCTGATCTACTTCGGCCCGGCCGGCGGCGAACAGCGCGTGCCGATGCACCAGGGTCGTTTCGACCGCTCGTCCGTCTTCGAAACCTTCACTTGGAACATGCACGATTGGGTGCTGCCGGACGGCGATACCCTGCGGTTCTACGTCGAGGTGTACGACAACGACACCATCAGCGGCCCCAAACGTGGTGTGTCGGAGACCGTGACCCTGCGCATGCGGAACCGCGAGCAGGAACACGACGAACTGGAGCAGTTACAGGAAGAGCTTGCCGACGCCCTGCTCGACCTGCTTGCCGACCACCTCGACCTGGCCGCTGAATTCGAGGAATGGCAGGAGCAGGCCGAGGCGGAAGAGGAACTCGCCCCCAACGCTCTGGAACAGGCCCAAGAACGCCAGCAGGAGGCTGAGCAGCGCGCCGAGCAACTCGCCGAGCAGGTGGACGAGGCCCTCGCCAGGGTTCAGAACGATCCATATAGTTCGTACGAGAGCTTTGCCGATTTGCAGGCCCTGCAGCGCAACATGGAGCGCCTGCAGAACAGCCTGATGCCCGCGCTGCAGCAGAGCATGCAGGCCATGCCGCAGCAGAACGCCTCGTCGCCGCAACTGTCCGAACCGCAGGAGCGGCTTGAAGACGTACTGGAGGAGTTGGAGCGCATGGCGTCGCTGTCCGAGCAGATCGCCGACAACGAGAAGATGCAGGACCTGGAGCGCCTCAGCACCAAGATGATGGAGGAGCAGAATTCTCTGCTGTCGGCGCTCGACGATCTGCCGCAGGACTTCCAGGGCGGTGAGTTGCCGCCAGGACTCCAGGAGATGCTGGACAACCTGCAATCCATGATGCAGCAACTCATGGAGGCCATGGCTCAGATGCCCACGGCCATGTCCGACGAGTTTCTCAACAGCCAGCTCGAAAACCTGCCGCTGGACGACATGGCGCAGCAAATGCAGGAACTGCGGGAAAAACTGGCCGAAGGCGATCTTGAGGCCGCCAAGAAGCTGGCCGAGGAACTTCTGAAGAACATGTCGGCGATGGTGGCCGCCATGCAGAACATGCAGCAGCAGGCGGGCGAGGGCACGATGGACGCCATGGGCCAGCAACTGATGGAGTCGGCCAACCGCCTGCAGGATCTGGTGCAGCGCCAGGATGAGATTCTGAACGACACGCAGCAGATCGACCAGGACGCGGTGAAGCGGCTTAACGAGGCGCAGCAGCAGGCGTTTGAGTCGGCGCGTCAGACCGTTGAGGACGAGTTGAACGCGCTGTCGCGGCAGTTGGCGGAATGGGCGCAGCGCTGGCGTCGGCAGCCGGACGCCGATCGCATGTTCGACGAAGTTGCGCGGCATACTCTGCGGCCGGTGTTCGACGCCATGAAGCACTTGGACGAACCCGACGTGCCAAAGGCACAGCAGGCTATGCAGAAGGCCCAGGAACAACTCGATTGGCTGCAGCAGCGCGCGGCCCAGACGATGCCGGATGATGCCGCCCTGCAGCAGCAGTCGACGCAGGCGCAGCAGCGCATGCAGGCCGCGCAGCGGGCGCTCGACAGCCTGCCGCAGGACCGCCACGCCATGCTGACGCCGCAGCAGCGCGAGCAGCTCGGCGGCCTGTCGCAGCAGCAGGCCGGGGTGCAGGCAGACACGCAGCAACTGGCCGAGGAACTGGCGCAGATGATGCCGTTGCTGCCGTCGCTGCCGGGCGACATCAGCCAGAACGTGCAGGACGCCGTGCCGTTTATGGGGGAGGCCAGGGATGCTCTCGGCAACCAGCAAAGCCAGCCTGCCATCCCGCCTGAGCAGGCCGCTCTGGAGCGCCTGCGCAGCGCCAACACCAGCATGCAGCAGGCCATGCAGGGCATGCAGCAGCGCGGCCAGATGATGGGCATGTCCATGCCCATGTTGCAGCAGGCCGGCCGCATGCCCATACCGGGGATGCTGCAGCAGATGCGGGTTGACGAGCAGGAGGCGGGCCGGATGGGGACCAGCGTGCGCAATTTCCAGTTGCCCGACAAGGAGGCGTACAAGGTGCCGCGTATGTTCCGCGAGGACATCATGGAAGCGCTGCAAGAGGGCTACCCGGAACGCTACAAGGAACGCATCGAGCAGTATTATCGGGACATCGTCCGTTGAGCCGTGTCAGTTTTCAATACCTCGTGGCTATCGTCCTTTGCCTCTGTTTATTGCCGGCTGCTGCCTGGGGCATGCGGCAGGGCAGGGAAGGCGAGACTCGCTTGGCGAACGAGGGCGAGGCGCTGTTGGACCGCTGGCAGGCCGCCGCCGCTCTTAACTGGGTGGAAGCCAAGCTCGCCGCCGAACCGATGCAGCCCGCGTGGCAATTCCTCCACGGCCGGGCGCTGTTTTACCAGGGCCGCTACCAGGAAGCCCTCGATGCTTTCGATGCCCTGCTCGACGTGCTGCCACATCCGAGTTTTCAGGCCTACCGCGATTTTGTCGCCGAAACCCAGCGCAGCACGGCGAACCTGGAGTTGCTGGAAACGCCGCACTTCCGCATCTACATTGATCCCCAGCGCGACGGCGCCTTGATGCCATACGTGGCTGACGTGCTGGAGCGCAGCTACCAGCGCCTCGGCGGCTATTTTCAGTTTTTCCCCTCGGAAAAGATTCGCGTCGAGATCTTTCCCACCACGTCGGCCTTCTACCCGGCCTCCAGCCTGTCCGCCCGCGATATCGAGGTGTCGGGCGCCATCGGCATCTGCAAGTTCAACAAGATCATGCTGTTGTCGCCGCGCAACCTGGCGCGCGGATATCGCTGGACGGACTCCCTGAGCCACGAGTACGTCCATTACATCCTGGTGCACCTGAGCTACAACCGGGCGCCGATCTGGCTACACGAGGGCATGGCGCGCTACTTCGAGGACGCTTGGCGACTGCCGCAGCCGGGCTGGCTGAACCGCCGTACCGAATCGCTGCTGGCGCACGCCTTGGCCAACGACAGCTTCGTGGGCTTCAAGAACATGGAGCCGTCGCTGGTCAAGCTGGAGACGACCTATCAGGTGCAACTCGGGTACGCCGAGGCCGCCTCGGCCATCGACTTCATCGTGCAGCGGCTCGGCTTCGAGGGTCTGCCGCTGCTGCTGCAGGAGTTGCAACAGGCGCCGGAAGGGGAAGGCGCCGCCGAAGCCATCGCACGCTTGATGGGCCTCGGGTTTGACGCCTTTGAAAAGGCTTGGCGGCAATTTTTGGCAGAACGCGGCCTGAAGGCGCACGACGGCGTGCGCATGCCGCGCTTCGATCTGAAACAAGATGGCAAGACGACGATGGCCGATCTGCGCCGCGAAATCAGCTCCGGCACGGCCCGTATGCACAGCCGCCTGGGCGACCGGCTGCGCCGTCGCGGGCGTCTGCCGGCGGCCGCCATGGAGTATCGCCGTGCCCTGGAGCAGGAGCCGCAGTCGCCGTTTCTGCTCAACAAGCTGGCCACGGCGTTGATGGCGCAGGGGCGGCGGCAACAGGCTCTGCGGCACCTGCTGCGGGCCAGCGAACTGGAGACGGATTACGTCACCACGTACACCAATCTGGGTGGGTTGTACATCGTTTTGGGCGAATACGAGCGGGCATGCGAGGCGTTGGCGGAGGCGACCCAGATCAATCCCTTCGACCCCACGGTGCACCTGCATCTGGCTACCTGCCACGCGCAGTTGGGCGACGAGGACAAGGCGCAACAGGAACGGCAACTGTTCGAGCAACTTGAGGGAAGTCTATAAATGGAATACGCAAGCGGGGCTGAGGAAGCGGTGGCAACGATCGGCGGGAACGGCAGCGCCGAGGAGGTGGAGGCGGTCGCCGAGATTGCCAGGCAGCGGCAGCTCATTCTGCAGGAAATCAAGAAAGTCATCGTTGGCCAGGACGCCGTCATCGAGGAGTTGCTGATCGCCCTGTTGGCGCAGGGGCACTGCCTGTTGGTCGGGGTGCCGGGATTGGCCAAGACGCTGCTGGTGAGCACGCTGTCCGACGTGCTGCACCTGAGCTTCAACCGCGTGCAGTTCACCCCGGACCTGATGCCCTCGGACATCACCGGCACCGATCTGTTGGAGGAAGACCCGGAGACGCGCCAGCGGCGCTATCGCTTCCTGCGGGGGCCGATTTTCGCCAACATCGTGCTGGCCGATGAGATCAACCGCACGCCGCCCAAAACGCAGGCCGCACTGTTGCAGGCGATGCAGGAATACCGCGTCACCGCCAGCGGCCAGACGTACGGGCTCGACCTGCCCTTCTTCGTGCTGGCCACCCAGAACCCCATCGAGCAGGAGGGCACCTACCCGCTGCCGGAGGCGCAGCTCGACCGCTTCATGTTCCACATCGGCATCGACTACCCTGGCCTGGACGACGAGGTGGACATCGTTCTCAACAGCACCTCGGCCTACAAGCCACAGCTGGAGCGCGTCCTCAGCGCCGACACCATCCTGCGCTTGCAGGATCTGGTGCGGCGGGTGCCGGCGACCCGCTCGGTGGTGCGCTATGCGGCGCAATTGTCGCAGCGTTCGCGGCCCGGGCCGCAGGCGCCGGACTTCGTGCGCGACTGGGTGAATTGGGGCGCCGGTCCGCGCGCTTCGCAGTACCTCATCCTGGGGGCCAAGGCGCGCGCCATCATGCACGGGCGTTTTGCCGCCTCGGTGGCGGACGTCAAGGCGCTGGCACCCTCGGTGCTGCGGCACCGCATTCTCACCAATTTCAATGCCGAGGCCGAGGGCATGACCTCGCTCGACATCGCGCGGCGCTTGCTGGACGAGGTACAACTCGAAGGGAACGAGGCGTGAGAGGCGCCACGCCGCGAGCCGCCCGCGCCCGCCAACAAGTTGGCCGCAGCTATTTCGACCCCCTGGTTCTCGCCAAAATCGCCAATATGTCAGTGCGTGCCCGGCACATCGTCGAGGGGCTGCTGAGCGGCATGCACAAGAGCCCGTACCGGGGCCACAGTGTCGAGTTCGCCGAACACCGCGAGTACGTGCCGGGGGACGAGATTCGCCGCATCGACTGGAAGGCGTACGGCAAGTTCGACCGCTATTTCATCAAGGAATACGAAGAGGAAACGAACCTGCGGGCGTATCTGCTGCTCGATGCCAGCGCCTCGATGGACTACGCCGCTGACGAGTCGGTGCTGCGCAAGTTCGACTACGCTGCCACCCTGACCGCGTCGCTGGCCTACCTGATGCTGCGGCAGGGCGACGAGGTGGGGCTGGTGACCTTCAATACCGAGATGCGGCGCTACATCCCGCCGCGCAGCGGCACCCGCCACCTGCGGGAATTGGCCGGCCATCTGGAGAGCGTGCAGCCGCAGGGTGAGACGCACCTCGGCCCGGCGTTGCGCGAGTTGGCGGGCAAAATCAGGCAGCGCGGCCTAGTGATCGTCATTTCGGATTTCTTCGACGATCCGGAGTCCGTGCTGCGCACCTTGCGTTCGTTTCGCCATCGGCGGCACGAGGTGCTGGTGTTCCAGGTGTTGGACCGCAACGAGCTTGAATTTCCCTTCCAACGGCTGACGGTGTTCGAGGACATCGAGCAGGCGAGCAGCCGCATTCTGTCGGAGCCGAGGAGCATCCGGGCCGCGTATCTGCAACAACTGCAGACGTTCCTGGGAGACTACCAGCGCATCTGCCGGCGCGATGCGATCGATTACCATCTGTTTCCGACGACAACCCCGCTGGACGTGGCGCTGACGCGGTACTTGGCGCGGCGGCGGTAGGGAGGCAGCATGCTTGGTTTGACGTTTCTGCAGCCGGCGTTCCTGCTGGCCGGTTTGGCGGCCGGCGTGCCGATCCTGATCCACCTGATCAACCGCCACCGGGCGCTGGTGCACCGCTTTCCGGCGCTGCGCTTCCTGCTGATGGCGGATCGTCGGACGGCGCGCAAGTTCCGCTTGTACCAGTTGCTGCTGTTGGCCCTGCGGGTGCTGGCGATTCTGCTGCTGGCACTGTTGTTGTCGCAGCCGCGCTGGGGCGACGAGGCCAGCGCCGCGCTGGCGTTGCCGTCCCAGGCGACGGTCGTGCTGCTGGATAACAGCCTGAGCATGCAGTTCCGCGACGGCCAGGAAACCCGCTTGGCGCGCGCCAAGACGCTGGCGGGACAGTTGCTGGATGGGATTGCGGCGCCGGACAGCGCGGTCGTGCTGCCGCTGGTGACGGATGATGCCGATATCGATTCGGAGCCGCCCGTGCTGGGTGCCGATGCGGCAGCGTTGCGGGATCAGGTGCGGGCCATTTCGGCCAGCCACGCGGCGGTGGACGCAGCGGCTGCGGTGCAGCGCGCCATCGAGATTTTGCAGGAAAGCACGGCACCGAGGCGGCGGCTGATGCTACTGACCGACCTGACGGTGCATGGCTGGGAAGGTTTTCGGTTGTCGGAATTGCCGCGGGTGCCGGAAGACCTGACCGTACACGTGATTCGCCTCGGCTCGCCGGAGCGTGACACCAACGCGCTGATCAGCGGCGTGCGCGTCGCCGAGCCGCCGTTTATTGAGCAGACGCCGTTAGACGTCACCGTGTTGGTCCGCAATTACAGTGACGAGCCGGTGCGCAACCTGCGGGTCGATCTGTTGCTGGGCGGCGAGACGGTTGGCCAGCAACTGACCGGCTTGGCTGCCGATGAAGAGGTAGCCGTTCCGTTCCGCGTCGTGGCGCCGGAGGCGGGGTTGCACTGGGGCGAGGTGCGCTTGCAGGGCGATGCCTTCGCCGAGGATGACCGGTTTTACGTCGCCCTGCAGACGGTGGCGCCGGCGCGGGTGCTGGTGGTGGACGGCGACCCGGGCACGTCGCTGTTCGACAGCGAGACGTTCTACCTGTTCAGTGCCCTGCAGCCGCGCGGCTCGCTGGGGCCGCCGCTGTTCCACCCCAAGCCGCTGGTCTGGGAGGGCCTGGAACAGGAGCGTCTGAGCGATTACAGCGTCATCGTCCTCTGCAACGTCGAGGCGCTGTCGCCGCAGGTGCGCCAAGGGCTGCACCAGTTCGTGACCGACGGCGGCGGGCTGATCTTCTTCACCGGCCATCAGGTGGAGGTGACGCGCTACAACACCCTGTTCTACGGTTCGGACACGCCGCTATTGCCAGCAGCCCTGGGCGAGCCGGTGCAGCTACCCGAGGAAGCGCCGGTGACGCTGCAACTGGCCGACAACGCGCATGAGGCGGTGGCGGTCTTCAGCGGCGGCGCGGCGGATATGCTGACGCGCAGCCGGTTCTATCGCTATTTCTCGGTGGCCGAGGACGAGGCGGCAGGCGCAGACGTGTTGTTGTCGTACGACGACGGCCGGCCGTTCCTGCTCGAACGCTCCCTGGGCCGCGGGCGCGTGCTGCTGTTCACCTCCACCGCCGACCGCGACTGGACGGACCTCCCGACGCGGACGGCATACGTGCCTTTGATGCACAGCCTGGTCGGGTACGCTGCACAGCTTTCCAAGGCGGCGCAACGCCCGCAGGTGCTCCTGCCCGGCCCGACGTCGGTGCGCATTCGCGGGGCGCAGGAGGGCGGCAGCCTCACCATTCTCACCCCGGACGGAAAGGAGTTGCTGAGCCGTTTTGCGGGTCAGGAAGGCGTTATCGAGGCGCCGGTGACGGAATACACCGTGCCGGGCATTTATCGCCTCAGCAGCAGTGCCGACACCGACTACCTCGCCGTGAATGCCACGCGAGCGGAGTCGAACTTTGCCAAATTGCAGCAGGCCGATCTGCAGGCGCGCTGGCAGCCGTTGTTGGTTGTATTGGAAGAAGAAGCGGCGCTCGGCCAGCAGTCCGACGGCACGGCGCTGCCAGGCCGCGAGATCGCTGGCATACTGCTACTGTCGCTGGTGGCGGTGCTGATGGTCGAGAACGTCTGCGCCAACCGATTGTGAGGCGAGGAGTGTGATGCCGATACCTGACGATGCCAAGCTGATGACCTCACGTGCCGGGTCCGCGACGCTGTCGCGGCGGGCGCTGCTGTGTTCTGCGGCCCGCGGCTTGGCCGCCGCTCCCGCTTTGCTGGGGCTTCGGACGCTGCCGGCTGCCGCTATGCCGGCCACCAACACGTTCGTGCTGGCGCAGTTACAGTATCGCGGTGGCCAGTGGGACCCGCGGCCCTTGGCCGTCGCCCCTCTGATGCAGGAAATGCGCCAGCGCACCAGTGTCGAGACCCAAAACGAGCGCCGTATCCTCACCCCGCGCGACCCGGCGCTGTTTTCCCACCCCTTCCTGTACATGACCGGTGAACAGGCTTTCGAACCCTTCGACACCGAGGAGCTGGAAATTCTGCGCCGCTACCTGCGCTTCGGCGGCTTGCTGCTCATCGACGACGCACGCGGCAACAAGGGGCAGGACTTCGACGCCAGCGTGCGACGCGAAATCGCCCGCCTGTTCCCGGCCCGCGCACTCAAAATCCTGTCGCCCGATCATTCCGTTTTCCGCACCTATTACCTCATCCGCACTCTCGGCGGCGTGCGCATCGTCAATCCCTACCTCGAAGGCGTGCACATCGGCGACCGCACCCCGTTGCTCTACTGCCAGAACGGCCTCGGCGCCGCCTGGGAGCGCGACTACCTCGGCAACTGGGTGTCCGCCTGCCACCCCGGCGGCGAAGCCCAGCGCCTGCAAGCCTTCAAGCTCGGCGTCAACGCCATCATGTACGCCCTCACCGTCAACTACAAACAGGACCTCATCCACCTCCCCTTCATCCGCAGGAAGCTCGGCTGAGGTTGGGTCTCTCCCCGCCTGAGTACCTGTTGGCTTGTCTTGACGTTCCATTTGTACAAGAATTCCGTCAGCTTACGCCATGCCCTTTGTAGGGCACACAGATGCCTTTTTCACGTAACGAGAAGGAGGCCGAAATGCCAATGGTTGACACGCTCAGACTGAAGACCAGGCTGTCGCAAAGCGGCATGCCGGAGTCCCAGGCTCAGGTCCTCGTCGAGGAGCTCGATGAAGCGCTGACCATGGCGGTTACCGGACAGGTAGCAACCAAAGCGGGCATCGCGGAGGTGAAAGCGGATATCGCGGAGGTAAAGGTTGAAATGGCGGAACTGCGCGGTGCTATCAGCGCCGTGGAAGAGAAAGTTGGTGGCTCTATCAAAGCTGTGGAAGAGAAACTGGGCGGCGATATCAGGCTGTTGCGTTGGATGGGCGGGACTATTGTCGTGGTCCAACTGGGCATTTTGGCGAAGCTGCTTTTTCCGTAGCGGTCAGGTCTGAAATACAAAAGGACCACCCATGGCTGACAGACAAAACCCCAAGATGGGCGCTCATGGCGTGACGACTGGCTACGAGGCCGAGTTGGCGCATGGCCGACGCCCTGCGCGGCTCAATAGACGCCGCCGAATACAAGCACGTCGTTCTCGGCCTCATCTTTCTGAAACAGAATCCCCTAGGCTCAGGACTCATAATCAGAAGATAACCGTGGCAGCTATGCAGATGGCACTGAAGAACGTATGCGCACAGCGGTCATACCGGGTGGCGATGCGGCGCCAATCTTTGAGCCGGCCGAACAGGCGCTCGATGAGGTGGCGGCGCTTGTAAAGACCGTGGTCGTAGACAATCGGCTTTTTACGGTTGGCGCGGCCTGGAATACAGGACTTGACGCCACGTTCGGCAAGGGCCTTGCGCAACCTGTCGCTGTCATAGCCCCTGTCGGCAATCAGGACAAAGGCTTCCGGCAGAGCCGACAACACCGTGTCAGCCCCCCGGTAGTCGCTGACCTGAGCCGCCGTCAGTAGCAGGGTAACGGTCGAACACCCCGGCCTTGCTCCAGCTGCACGAAGCGGTTGTAGAGGGTCTTGTGCGGACCGTAGCCGGCGGGCGCGTCGCGCCACCTCAGCCCGTATCGGATGACGTGGCTGATGCCGCTGATGACTTTTCGGTCATCGACCCGTGGGACGCCCCGCACCTTGTTCGGCAGCAGGGGTTGAAGTCGGGCAAACTGAGCGTCGGATAGCCAGAAGTCGTGTTCGGGCATGAGGAACCTCCTGATGGAGTCAGAGTCTTGAATCCTGCATTCATTGCGAGTCGCTGAGGACTCTTCGCACCATGGTCCACCGCCACTTGGCTGGTATGGATTGGGGTTGAATTCTCCCTATTACAGCCGAGGGGCTGTTATGAATGTCAACAGGCCCTAGTACTACAATTGTAATTTCATAGTCTTGGCTTGATGCCGCCGATAATGACACCATCGCACTACCCACTGATGCCGACGACGCCACTTGGCCCCCCAAACACCTGCTCGACACCGTGGGACACAGGATCACCAGACGCCAAAGTAAACGCCGTATCTCCGCTACGCTCAGAGCCTGCCCGGTGCTTGACACGGGGGCAACACCAGACCTCGTGACGACTTGAAGCCCGACAGACTGCTCGCATCGGAGCGTTTTTCCCCGACACCTCCAGGTGCGCCGCACGTACTCCACTCAGCAACGCCAGCACCCACATCGACAAGGTGACGTGACGGTACTAGCCCGGCCAACTGCGAACTTCATACTCGTCCCCCGAAAGTCGGTGGCATCCCCAAAGCAGGCAGGATGTTCACCGATTGCAGGGTGTTTGACGCCAAAAAGCGCCCCTGGAAATAGCGGGTGTTACCCGATGCCGGCAAAATAGAGATAGTCGAACTTCTGGAACAGATTCTCAGACTAAACAGAAGCAGACGTCCGCATACCGGCCTGTGGCAGTGGCACAAGCGAGCTCCGGTGGGGTGTCTTGCGCTGGTAGCGACTTGCAGATAAACTGCCGCGCGTCGGAGCATCGGGCATCCAGACAAGGAGCGCAAGGCGAATGACGATAGGCGGCGCAGGCTTACCGGAAAGAGTGCGTAGGGTCGCTGACACCGGTCGTTTTGGTGGGCTGGCGAGACATAAGGCTTGCTCGTCCACGGGACGACTCTGGGTGGAGTACCAGCTCACGTTGCCCAGGATTCAACGAAGCGTGCGGAGGCCTGACCGCGGGCGTAGGGGAAAGCTGATAAGGAGGAGCCCATGAGCGCTGAGTTCTGGGCCACTATCGGTGTCGGTGCGTCAATCGTCAGCATTGGCATGGCTATCCTCATCCTAGGCTGGCGCATGTTCGACAGCCCGCGCCGTGCCCTCGACGGTCTGCGCGTCGATGTGGGGACCGTCAAGGAGCGATTGGCACGCATTGAAGGCTGGCCTGCCGGACGCTTCAGAGAGGAAGCGGCGCATGAGTCGTAGAGGGGTGTTCCGCCTGCGGCGGTGCCTATCAGACAAGGGGAGCAAGGCGAATGACGACAGCGGCACAGGCTTACCAAGAAGAACGCATGGCGCTTGCCGATACCGAGTTGTACCTCTTGAAGGGAGGCGAGGGCCGGCCGCTTTTGGTGCTGCACGGCGTCGAGGGGCACGAGGGCTGGCTGCCATTCCACGATGCCTTGGCGGCTAAGGCGACCGTGTATGCGCCGGCGCATCCGGGCTACGGCGAGACGGCTCGGCCCGAGTGGCTGGAAACCATCGTGCACCAGGCGGTCTTCTATCACTGGTTCATCGAGCGGGCGAGCTTGGCCGGATTGGATGTTGTCGGCTTCGGCATCGGCGGCTGGATCGCCGCGCAGATGGCCGTTATGTGCCCGCAGAATCTGCGCCGTCTGGTTCTGGTGAACGCCGCCGGTGTTCGCCCGCGGGAAAGCGACATCTTCGACATCTTTATCATTCCCTGGAAACAAGTGATCGAACGTGGTTTTTACGACGCTGAGGTGTGCCCGGAGTATCACCGGCTGTACGGCGGTGAGTGGCAGGAGTTCGGCGGTCCGCGCGAGGCCGGGCGCACCATGTCCATCCGCATGTGCTTCCGGCCCTTCATGTACGACTCGTCGCTGCCGGGTATGCTCGGCAAGGTTACGCTGCCGACCTTGGTGGTGTGGGGCGCCGGCAACCACATTATCCCGCCGGAATGCGGCCGGCTTTATCAGCAAGCCATCCCCGGCGCTACCCTGCACGAGATTGAGCGTTGCGGACACTGGCCGCAATTCGAGCGAGCCGAGGAGCTTGCCAGCGTGATCCAGACGTTCCTCGCCCCGTAGGGGCGGGTTTCGGACCTGCCTACACCGTACCCACTACCGTAAGGAGCGCTCCATGGCCCCCACCCAGTACTACTATTTTACCGAGCAACCCTACACCGGCTACGACCCCGCGGTGCAGGAAGAGCACCCTGCCCTGCGCCTCACCCTGCCGAACAGCCTGTACGACTCACGGCTTGCCAGCGAGCTATACAATCGCTATCACGACGAATACCAGGTTGCGGACGAGGCCGGCTTTGATGGCATCATGATCAACGAGCATCACACGGCGCCGTTCTGCATGCAGGCTTCGATCAACATCACCGGCGCGGTGCTGGCCAAAATCACCCGGCGCGCCAAGATCATCATGCTGGGCAACCCCCTGCCGGTGGTGGACAACCCGCTGCGTCTGGCTGAGGAACTGGCCATGATCGATTGCATCTCGCGTGGCCGCTTGGTTTCCGGGGTGGTGCGAGGCGGCGGCGTGGAAAGTTTGGCGAACAACGTCAATCCGGCGCACAACCGCGAGCGTTTTGAGGAAGCTCACGACCTGATCATCGCGGCTTGGACGCGCCCCGGTCCGTTCCGTTGGGAGGGCAAGCATTTTCAGTACCGCGTGGTAAATCCGTGGGCGTTGCCGCTGCAAAAACCGCACCCGCCCATCATGGTACCCGGCACCGCCAGCCCGGAGACGGTGATCTGGGCCGCCAAGCATCGCTACCCGTACATCGTGCTTGGGTCGTTCCTGGAACAGACCCAGGAACTGATTCAGATTTACCGTGAGACGGCTGAGGAGGTGGGCTACGAGATGCAGCCGGAGCACATCGGCTATCTCATTCGCTGCTTCGTGTCGGACACCGAGGAGCACGCCCAGGAGCAGGGCAAGAACTTTTTTTGGCAGAATGGTGCGCTGAACAAGCAGCCGCGCGAATGGATGGCGCCGCCGGGATATGCCACCGTCAACGTGGCGGGGATTCGGCGCCTGCGGGCGGTGTCGCGTGCTTTCGATTCGCTTGCATACGAGGAGGCGCAGAAGAACTACCAAGTGGTGATCGGCACGCCGGATCAAGTCATTGAGAAGTTACGCTACGTGCGTAATCTGCTCGGCGTCGGACACATGTGCCTGTGGAGTCATGACGGCTACATGACTCACCAGGACACGGTGCGCAGCATCGAGTTGTTCGGCAAGGAGGTGCTGCCGGCTCTACGCGACGACGCTTGATATCGGCTTGGTGAGGGTGAGGAACGCGGTGTACCGGCTGGAATGTCAACAATTCGTGCCGCGCCCGCGCGACGAGTGTTCGCGTTCTTCGCCGAGGCCTAAAACATCGAAAGGCTCGCCCCCGGCTTTTCTTAACTTCCGTATTCTTACCCCCTGCCGCTAGATATGCGCAGCGGCACCTTCATTGATTATTCTATCCGCCTGGGCGGCGTTCCCATGCACTGGCGAACGCGCATTGAGACGTTCGAGGCGCCGACGCGCTTCGTTGATCGTGCAACTCTCCGGTCCCTACCGCTACTGGCACCACGTGCACGAATTCCAGGACGCTCCAGGCGCCACCGAAGTGCTCTCGACCGAATGACCTATGCCCTGCCCTTCGGCTTCCTAGGCGCCTTGGCACACCGGCTGTTCGTGCGCCGCGTGCTGGAACGTATCTTCGATTACCGGTAGCGGCAGTTGATGAAGATTTTCGCCTCACCTTAAAGGATGGATGATTGTTTCGTTTCCTGTCGGATCATTGGGCAGACGATCACCTCACCGCTCAGCGCGACTGCTTGACTGAACCTTCAAAAATGCCCTTGATCCAGGACCTTGTCTGTCTCAGGGGCGGTGGCGTCAGTCATACGCTGAAATCTTATCAATCATTCTCTGGAACACATCAGCGTGGTATGTCGCTGAGTCGAGAAAGTTCACATATTCTTGGCGCAGCTTGCGTCTGGCACGTGCAGTTCTGTATTCCTGTCGGGTGTTCGATGGCATCCGCTTGGCTTTCCGGACGATAAAGACGTCGTCGATATACGTTGAGGTAATTGACACCGGGGTCATGTCGAGAAACTCACACACAAGGAAATACAGCGAAGAAGGGACAGCAATCTTCAAATCTCGGCTTGTTGCCACTGCCTCCTGGAACATAGTCTTATCCAGATTCGTTTTGCACTCCACGCACACGTATCCAAGATAGGACTCAACTCTCTCTGATTGGTGGAACTCCTTGTCAAACGAGGTCATCATGTATAGTCGTTTACCAAGGATAAAGTCCTGATCCTTGCTCCTCAGACTTGGCTGGCCGCCAATTCCAGGATGTGCCAGCGATGAAGTAAAACTCAGACCTGCAAATGTCTTATGTGGACCGAATTCAAGATTGTTTTCCGTTGGGCGCAGACTTCTGTAACAGAGTTGTGGCAAGAATTCTTCGAGAATTGTATTGTCCAGCTTTAGTTGTCCTTTCTGCCGGTAAAGGAAGTTCTCTGGACTGTCAAATATCAGGTTGAGTTCGACGAATCTCTTGTAGCGATTCGTTATGTCAATAAGTTGTTGGACAGTATTCTTCTGTTCAGGCGTTACGGCTTCCATCTTCTGAATCCAACTGCGATACCTCGAAAGCGCTTTCCTCAACTCGAGGTTTGTCAACAGCGGGAAGGCGAGGATTCCGCAATAGGCTGGTTAGTTTGTCCAGATGTGGTGTCGGAAGCCTTGGAAAAGTTGCGTTCATCGGGCTTTCCTCCTTTTCCTTAACCATCATAACGCAATCTCTCGTCTGATATTCGCGGTAGCTGAAACCGTCGAATATCGGCGTTCCACCTATCTCGCTGATACGCCTGATGACTTCTGACAAAAGGGGTTTATTTTTCTCTGGCACATTAGGTGATGCCTCAACAAGCGTTTCCTGAGCAACCCTTCTTCCCACATCGTGAGGAAGTGTTCCGTCCGCGTTCCAAGCGGTCCTAACAAAATTGAGAATATCCTCTCGAATGGTATTCCCGAACCGATTCAGGAAAATTCTTTTTTGGCGAAGCACGACTTCAAACATTTGTGATTCTGTGGCGATTCGCTCAATTATGGCAGCATTGTAGAAAGGGGTTCCGAGAGTTTGTGACTCGTAACCGACGATGAAGATTGCACGGCCACTGGGTTTAAGGACTCTTGCCAGTTCCCGTAGCGCTGTCGTCATGTCAATGCAGTACTGGATGACCGTATAGAATCTATTGCCGCGGTTGGCTCGGTTAGAACCGATCTCTGACCTTGCGACACGCAACAAGTCCCAGCCCAAGAGTTCGGCTGACCTGCGGTAATTCTGGTGGTAGTTGAAAACATTGATGTAAGGTGGAGAGGTAATCGTAAAGTCAATGGACTCGTTCTGTAGTGGAAGGGACCGTGCGTCCTGGAGGCCGGCTTTGACGGGTTTCGCAGAATACGGTAAGTGCCGCACCATTTCTGTCAAGGCGGTGTATTTGCTCTGAATGAAATCGTTGGTTATCAGATTGTTGTGAATATCAAGCAGGATCACAAGGGCATTGCACAAAATTTTCGCGTGGTTGCTGATCGAGTTACCGATACCAGTGATCTTTTCTTCCACCGCATCTTTGGATAAGGGATCACCAGAGAAAATTTTGATTGCAAACGCATTCTCAATTTGCTTTCGTAGTTCCTGGATAGGCGTGTTTCTGGCGTCTTTTGAGAGGTTCGCAAATTCGTAAATTTTGCTGAAACTCCACGCCGAAGGGTTGATTTCAAAACCATACACGGGCAGACCCATAGCAGCAGCTTCGTGAAGTACTGTGCCACTTCCGGCGAAGGGGTCCAGCAATACGGAAGCATCAAGGCAATACGCATCGAGCAAGCACTCGATGAGCTGAGGAGAGAATTGGCCACGCCAAGCAAATAGATTAGAGCGGCTCTTGTCTTCGATATTGAGCAGTTTTTGTGGCAGAGGTTTGGCAAAATCTTTCAAAGCCTCACCCTTTTTCAGTTCCCTGCCTTCTCGAAATCGAATGCCGTATTTTGCTGTTTCAGGCTGGAAACTGCCCGAGTTGCTTGTGCACCAGCTCAGCGGCAGGGTCATACAGCGAATCAACAATAGAAAAGTGATCCAGATTTTCGGGCACGATAACCTCCGTGGGAGCGCCGTGGGCGCGCCAGAAGTCAGCCATCAGGTGGGTCTGACGGTGGTATTCCTCGGACTCGTCGGCGCCCACGATGAGAAGCAAGGGCGCCCGGGTTGCGTAGGATTGGTGCACCGGCGAGTTGCGGGTGGCCATTTCCGGGGTCATGCGCAGCGTGTCGTTCAGGTAGGAAAGTTGGATTGGTTCGAGGTCGAACAGGCCGCTGATGGCGCAGACGCCCTTCACCGCGTCCTGGGGCACGCCGGGCGCGAACGTCGGCCAATCGGTGGCGAGCATCATGCACGCCAGATGGCCGCCGGCCGAGTGACCGCAAACATAGATACGGTCCGGGTCGCCGCCATACTCAGCGGCATGGCGATACAGCCAGGCGATGGCTGCCCGGTTCTGGCGCACGATCTCGTCCATATCCACAGTGGGTGCCAAGTCGTAGTTGTTGACCACTGTCATGACGCCGTGCGGCTGCATGCCCTGCGCCACGTAGCTGCAGTCGATCTTGTCCAACGAGTACCAATAGCCGCCGTGTACAAACACGTAGACCGGCGCGCCTTGGCCCTCAGCCGGGAAGATATCGATGGCCTCCTTGGGCCGTGGCCCGAAGGTCACGTCGAGATGCCCTCCCAGCGTGGTGCGTGTCTTGACGCTGAGTTCGCTCCAGTCATTGAAGCGTTCCTTGTAATCCGGAAAGCGTTGGCGGTTATTGTATTGGGCGTCGAGCGCCTGCTGATCCAGATCACGGTACACGAGCGATGCGGACATCGTTCCTCCTTTAGTAGCCTGTCTGGCGCCTCATGCGCCGGCGGGTTGTTCCAGCCGCTCGTTGATTCTCTGCTTCTGCCCTGGCGTCGGCATGGACGAGCCGTCCGCCCGGATGGTGGCGTAGGTCGCTGGGCTGGTGAGTTCGAGCAGTTCCAGGTCCTCGGAATAATCCCGCAATTCGTGCAGCAGATTGCCTGGTACGGTGACGGCATCGCCCTCGCGATAAACGAGTTCCTCATCGAGGTCGGCGTAGTAAAAACTCACCCACCCCTTGAGCACCAGGGCGAATTGCATATCGACGACGTGCCGATGCAGTCCGTTGTGGCCGCCGTTCAGATGCTTGGCCTTGATCACGTGGGCGTGGAACTCGCCGCCGGTGGCGTCGGCGAGGCCGAGGTCGCGGTAAACGAATTCTTCCCGCAAGCCGTCCATTTCATACTCGGCGCTGTCGGCGCGGTTGACCACTAGCCGATAGTTCTTGCTTTCCTGCGACATGATGCCCTCCTTGGGAACTCAATCGATGATCTTGTTCAGCGGGTATTCGACGATGCCGCTCGCCCCCGCGTCCTTGAGGCGCGGGATGAGATCGCGCACCACCGACTCATCAATGACCGTGTTGACCGCCACCCAGTCGCCATTGGCCAGCGACGAGACGGTCGGCTTCTGCAACGCCGGCAATGCCTTGAGTACGTCGCCGAGATGCGTTTCGGGCACGTTCATCATCAGCCCCACTTTGCCCTCGGCGGCAATGGCGCCGCGCAGCATGAGGGTGATGTTCTCGATCTTCTTGCGCTTCCAGCCATCCTCCCAGGCCGCGGTGTTGGCGATCAGGCGCGGCGTGCTTTCGAGAATGGTGTCGACAATGCGCAGGTTGTTGGCGCGCAGTGAACTGCCGGTCTCGGTGACCTCGACGATGGCGTCGGCGAGTTGCGGCGGTTTGACCTCGGTGGCGCCCCAGGAAAACTCCACGTGCGCCTGCACGCCGTGGCTCTTCAAGTAATCCGTGGTCAGGTTGACTGCCTCCGTGGCGATGTGCTTGCCCTGCAGACCGCGCGGACCCTGGATAGACGAATCCTGCGGCACGGCAAGCACCCAGCGTACTGGACGCCGGCTGACTTTGGAAAACACCAGCTCGGCCACCTCGACGACCTTGGCGCGGTTCTCGACGATCCAATCGTGGCCCGTCAGTCCAGCATCCATTACCCCGTCTTCCACGTAGCGGGCGATTTCCTGGGCGCGGATGAGGATGCAGGTGATTTCCGGATCGTCAATGGTTGGGTAATACGATCGGGTGGGAAAGTTGATCTGATAGCCGGCCTTGCGGAACAGCCCGGCGGTGGCCTCCTGCAGGCTGCCGGCCGGGATGCCTAGCTTCAATACCTGGGGTTGCGTCATGTCGGCCATCTATGCGTTGGTGTTGTAGACCTCGCGGGGATCGAAGACGCGCTGCGCGACGATCTGCAATGTGTCGTCTGCCACGCGGCGGAAGAAACAGCTTGGGTAGCCCTCGTGACAGGCCGCGTCGCCGACTTGTCGCACCTTGAGAAGCAGGGTGTCGGCGTCGCAATCCACGTAAACACCCCGTACTTCCTGCACGTTGCCGCTCTCCTCTCCTTTGCGCCAGAGACGGTTACGGCTGCGGGAGAAATAACACGCATGGCCCGTGCGCAGGGTCTCGGCGAAGGCTTCGCGGTTCATGTAGGCCATCATCAGCACCTCGCCGGTGGCCTCGTCCTGCGTGATGACGGGCACCATCCCGCTAGCTTTGTCGAAATCGATCACCTGCTCCCAATTGGACAATGCTTACCCTCCTTGTTTACCTTAGCCACGAGGCCCGAAGTCTACCACAGGTGCAGCGGCGCCTGCTATGATGGGGCGTATTCATTCTGGCCTTAAACCCGCCCTGTCAGGAGACACCGATTTATGGTTGAGAGCCCGTTCCGCGACATCAAGGTGTGTGTGTTCGACGCCTATGGCACCTTGTTCGATTTCAACTCGGCAGCCGAGCGCTGTCGTGACGCCCTCGGCGATAAGACCGATGAGTTGTCGGCCCTGTGGCGCAGCAAGCAATTGCAATACACTTGGCTGCGGGGTTTGATGGGCAAGCACAAGCCGTTCCGGGAGGTGACGGGCGACGCGCTCGATTTCTCTCTGCAAACGCTCGGGATGGACGACCCGGTGCTACGCAATCGACTGATGGAGCTATATGACCGCATTGAAGCTTTTCCCGAGGTGCCGGGGGTGCTGCGACGGTTGAAGCAGGCGGGCATCACCACCGCCATCCTGTCCAACGGTTCACCGGACATGCTGGAGGCGGCAGTTCGGCACACGGGAATTGGAGACGATTTGGATGCGGTGTTATCCGTCGAGGCGGCGGGAGTTTACAAGCCGCATCCATCGGTGTACGAGTTGGCCGCGCGGGAATTTGGCGTATCGCTGTCGGCGATCAGCTTTCAGTCGTCGAATGCCTGGGATGCTGTGGCGGCGGCGACCTTCGGCATGCGAGTGGTATGGTGCAACCGCTACGGGCAGCAACGCGAGCGGTTGACGGCACAGCCGGATGTGGAAGTCGACACTTTGAGTACGCTGCCGGAAATTCTCGGTCTCTAGGCCGGGACCTTCATGGACCGGATGGGTTCAAGAGGTTTTTGACGGTCTCGTAGTCGTGCCGGGCCTCCTCTCGCCGACCCAGGGCCCACAAGGCGGTGGCGCGATGGTTGTAGGCGTACCAGTAGTTCGGGTCGAGGTCGATGGCGCGGTTGAAACATCGAATGGCTTCTTCAAAGGCGCTTTGATCGGATAACACCAGACCGAGGTTGTTGTATGCGTCGCGGTAGTCGATGTCCAGCGCCAGGGCTTGCCGGTAATCCGCGATGGCGCGTTGCGGATCCTTGAGGTTGCGGTAGGCGATGCCGCGGTTGTTGTAAACCACTGCATCGGGCTGCAGGTCGATAGCCCGGCTGTAATCGTCGATGGCAGCCTGATAATCGCCGTGATCCAGGTAGGCATTACCACGCAGGAAATAGGCGTGCCGGTCGTCGGGCACTTCGCTCAGTCGTTCGGTCAGGTGTTGAATGACTTGCACATGGTAGTCCCGGGCACTCATGTGGCTCAGGTGCGGCCCGTGCCTGTATTCCACGAAGTCCCTCCTGGATAGCTGGTCGTGCATCGAAGACGGCCCAAGAAAGAGTCAACCTGCACGCTACTGCAAGGCAATCGTTTGTCTCAACCTTGCACCGCCGGTTTTTGCTACACTTACCAAGCTTACAGTGCAAAGGGACCCAAAATGATGGATGTACATTTGAGCCTTATAGTCGAGGAAGCCACCCTATGTTCAGACGCCAGAAACCTACCGAAGCGCAAGTGCACGACATTTTAAAGACCGTTACTTATCCCGGGTACAGCCGCGACATCGTCTCCTTTGGAATGGTCAAAAACATCGGCATCGAAGGCAAAAACGTCGGCGTGCTCATCAGGATGACGGAACACCGACCGCAGATAGCCGAACAGATTCGTCAATCCGTTTCTGCCGCCCTGCGCAACCTGCCGGGCGTGGGCAACTTACAAGTCGATCTGGAAATGCCGCCCGCGCCCGCCCCCCAAACAGGGCACGAGCATCATGGGCACGACCACCACGGCCATGGTCATGGCCGCCAAGCACCGCCATTTCCCACGCACGAGGCACAGCCGTTGCCGGGTGTGCAGAGCATCGTTGCCGTGGCGAGCGGCAAGGGCGGCGTGGGCAAGAGCACGGTCGCCACCAATCTGGCCGTGGCGCTTGGCTTGGCGGGATTGCGTACCGGCCTGCTGGACGCCGACATTTACGGGCCGAACATACCGCTGCTGATGGGGGTGGATGAAAAGCCGGAAGTTAGAGGCGACAACCGCATTGTGCCGTTCCTCAACCACGGTGTCAAAATGCAGTCCCTCGGTTTTTTCTTAAGCGACAATACGCCGGTCATCTGGCGCGGTCCCATGGTGATGAAGGCCGTGCAGCAGCTTTTGCAGGATACCGACTGGGGAGAACTGGACGTTCTCGTCATCGACCTGCCGCCTGGCACCGGAGACGTGCAACTGACACTGGTGCAGACGGTGCCGCTAACTGGCGCGGTGCTCGTCACCACGCCACAGAACTTGGCGCTACTGGATGTTCAGAAAGGCGCCGAGATGTTCAAGCACGTCAACGCACCTCTGCTGGGCATTGTCGAGAATATGAGCTTCCATCAGTGTCCCGATTGCGGCAAAGAGACGGAGATTTTTCGTCGTGGTGGGGGAGAAAAGGAGAGCGAGCGTCTGGGGATTCCGCTGCTCGGGCGCATTCCGCTCGAATCAGCCGTGTGCGACGCTGGCGACGCTGGGGTGCCCGTGGTGGTCGGACAACCCGAAGGCCGCGCCGGCCAGGAGTTTCGTCAAATCGCCGCCGCGGTCGTGGACGTGTTGACGAACAAACCGCAGCGGCCGGCCGTCAAAATTATCAACTGAAGGCCGTCTGCCCTGTTGACCCAACTGACCTGAGCCTGGGGCAACAGGGCGGAGTTTTAATTTTCCACGAAATTACGAAGATGGTCACTGCGGGTGGGGTGTTTCAACTTACGCAGTGCCTGAGCTTCGATCTGCCGTATGCGTTCACGTGAGACGCCAAACATCTGCCCCACCTCTTCCAGCGTGTGCGGCGTTTCCTCGCCCAGCCCGAAACGCATCCGCAAAATGCGTTCCTCCTTCGGGCTCAGCGTGTTCAGCATCTTGTGAATCTTATCCTGCAAATCGTAGTTGATGACCGCCTCAAGAGGTGAAGGCGAATTCTTGTCCTCGATCAACGAGCCCAGTTCGGTATCCCCGTCGCCGATGTGATTCTCCAGCGAGATCGTGCGTTTGGCTACCTTCAGGCTGCTCTTGACCTTTTCGACCTGCAGGCCGGTATCCTGGGCAATTTCCTCGGGCATCGGCTTGCGGCCCAGTGCGGCGGTCAGGGCCTGCGTTGAGCGCACGACCTTGTTGAGCATCTCGATCATGTGAACGGGGATGCGAATCGTTTTGCCCTGCTCGGCAATCGCCCGTGTGATCGCTTGGCGAATCCACCAGCTTGCGTAGGTGCTGAATTTGAAGCCGCGGTGATAATCGAACTTGTCCACCGACCTCATTAAGCCAATGTTGCCCTCTTGGATAAGGTCAAGGAACGACAAACCTCGATTGATGTATTTCTTGGCAATGCTGACCACCAAGCGCAGGTTCGCCTCCACCATTCCCCGTTTGGCCTGCTTGAGACGCTCCTCAATAGGGTCTAGTTCTTCGACGAAATGGTGCAGAGCATCGTATTCTGCCAGTGCTTCGGACGTCTCATCAGTAGCCGGACGCCCGTCAAGCGTGTTCTGCCTGATGGTGCTTAACGCCTGGTAGTGTTGCTTGGCATCTTCCACTGACTCCTGCAGCAGTGAAGTCTTGAAGTGCAGGCTTTGCAAGCGCTGCAGAACCTCCTCGGTTGCTACTGGAGCAGCCACTTCGAACACTGCCGTTGCCGGGGTAGACGCCCCCACCGGCTTGCAGGGGTCGCATGACGCCAAGGTCGCGCGCACTTCTTCCAAGTGGTCGCTGGCGGCATACTCCATGTCGTCAGGAAATTCGCAGACGTCTTCCAGGGCCAACTCACCGTCTTGCAGACGGGTCAGGAGCTTATGGGTGATGAATGGCGTCCCGAGAGCGTGCAGTAGCCGGTCCCTTTCGGCTTGCTCAATGCGCTTGGCGATTTCCACCTCGCCCTTGCGGTCAAGCAGCGGTACCGTGCGAATCTCCTGAAAATAAACCAGCACGGGCTCGTCGGTTCGCTCCTCATAGTTTGGCTCAGGCCTGGAGGGCGGCGCGCTCGCCGGAGGCCCAGCGTTGTTGCTCACCGGCTCGTCGATGGCATAGCTTTCCGGTATGGGGGGCTCAGTGTCGAGGTCTTTCTGCTCGAATAAGGCGAACAGGTCTTCCGCCCCGTCCGTATCCTCAGGCGTGTCTGATATTTCCAGGTCCACCATGGGCAGGTCTGCCGGTAATGAACTGTCCTGGAACTCAGGCGCCGTCTTCACCTTTGCAGTCCTTGAACGTTGCTTCATCGGGCACTCCGTTGTTCACCAAGTCGTGGGACTTGGCCATTATTTGAACTTGCAGCTTGCCGCTGCGCACAAAACCGAAAGACATACGGGGAACAACTTTACAACCCTGACGAATTCCGCTAGATTCGGCCTACTAAGGAAACAAACAACTTCTTCTTTCCTTAATCCCTAACCATCACAAAAATCTGATTGTAAAGTCCTGGGATACGTTGAGACTTGTACTACTGGTAGGGTTGGATTTGTATATGATGAAAACATGCCGGAACGTGAGGGTAGAGTACTAGATAATAGTATATATCCAACAACTGTTTTTTGTCAACGTCCGGCGCATCACAGATGCCACTTGTGCTTGGGACACGATTGACAGCCTCTCACCGCCTTCCGTCCGTTAACCAGAAAGAATTGGAGAAGCCATGGCCGGTCCCTTGGAAGGCCTGAAAGTCCTTGAACTCGTCCGCGTGCCCCCTGGCGCGTTTTGCACCATGATGCTCGCCGACATGGGCGCTGAAGTGGTGAAGATCGAAACGCCGGTGGGGGCGACTCCGGAGCAGATGGCACAAGCGGAACGGCGAGCGGCTTTTCGGTTCGTCAATCGTAACAAGCGCAGCATCGCCATCAATCTGAAGCAATCAGACGGCCAGAAATTGCTGCATCAACTCGCGGCTGATGCTGACGTGTTGGTCGAAGGCTTCCGGCCCGGCGTTATGGCGCGCCTTAGCGGCGACTACGAGACGTTGAAGCGCGTCAACCCCCGCCTTATTTACTGCTCGCTCAGCGGCTATGGGCGGGACGGTCCATACCGCGACCAGCCGGCACACGACATCAATTTCCTGTCCATCGCCGGGGTACTCAACCTGATCGGCGAGCCCGACCGGCCGCCAGTGATTCCGCTCAACCTTATCGCCGATTACGCCGGCGCTTCCTTGCACGGCGTCGCGGGTATTCTCCTCGCCTTGCTGGCACGGCAGCGCACCGGATGTGGGCAACTCGTCGATGTGTCGTACCTGGACACGTCCCTCGTTCTATTGGCGACCACGCCGATGATGCAGGATTTCCTTTGTAACGGCACTGATAGCCGCCGTGGCACTGGCTTGGCAGGGGGCTCGTATCCGCATTACACCACCTATGAAACCGCCGACGGCAAGGCGCTGGCGGTCGGTTGCACGGGCGCCGAGCAGTGGGACGCCTTCTGTAAAACGATCGGATTGGGGGCATCGGCCGCAGTCGGTCCCGACGAGGCTCATTCAGACCGCACGGCCGATGGCGCAACTCGAGCCACGAGGGCAGCCGTGCAAGTGGTTCTGAGGCGAAAAACGAGGGATGAGTGGTTTGCGATTTTCCGGGACAAGCAGGTGAGCGCTGCGCCGCTGAATGCGGTGGACGAGGCATTTGACGATCCGCAGGTCCTGGCTCGGCAAATGGCGGTCAATGTGGTCCACCCGCGTCACGGCCCGGTGCGCCAGGCCGGCATCGCCATCAAGTTGTCCGACACACCGGGCAGCATTCGCGGCGCCGGGCCGGCGCTGGGCGAGCATACCGATGAAGTTTTGCGGGCGCTGGGATATGACGAAACCAGACGGGCAGAATTGCGCCAGGCCGGCACGGTGGCCTGATACACCGCGAATTCGCGAGGAGGAGCAAGGATGAAAATCCACCGACTGTACGAGGATGAAAACGGTATCTCGCACTTTGAGGACGTTGACATCGAATACGTAGAGACCACCCGCGCGGGACGACTTTCGCAGCGCCTGCCCGCAACGGGCATCATCTTTCGGGAAGTTCCGCCGGATTATGATCTGGACTGGCACCCGGCGCCGCGCCGCCAGTACATCATCAATCTCGACAACGGCGTGCAAATCACAGCCAGCGATGGCGAAGCCCGCACGATTGCGGCGGGCGAGGTGGTTCTCGTCGAGGACACCACGGGCAAAGGACATCTGAGCAAGGCAATCAATGATCGTATACGCCGTTGCATCTTTGTGACGTTGGATTGAAGGCACACTGCTAATTCGCTTGACGACGGTTCAACATAGCGTACCCGCCCAGGCATAACAGCAGCGCCGCCAGCGCCATGAGAACGAGTATCCTCCAATCACTCAAATGGGCGCCGAACGTTACCATCAAGATCGTTGCAGGGATGATGCCGATAGCCGTGGTCCAGCTGAACCGCCACCAGCTAACCGTGGTCAGGCCGAGGGCGAAATTGATCAGGTTGAAGGAGAGAACCGGCAGGAGGCGCACGGCGAGCAGGATGGGTATGTCGATTTGCTGCAGCCAATGTTGAGAGCGTTCAAGCCTGGCGGGGCTGACTAGTAGGCGCAGCACTGGCTGCCCGAAGGAGCGGGCCAGCAGGAAACCCAGATAGGCACCCAGCATGGCGCCGACCCAAATGGTGACAAATCCCCATATCGGCCCGAGCGTCATGCCTGCCGCCAAGGCTAGGAACTCGGCCGGCACGGGCACCAGGGTGTGCAGGATCATCAGTCCGATGATGACAAGAGGCAGCCAAACAGGAGTGGAAGTGAGGAGGCGTTGCACGCCTTCGGTGCTGGGATTGGCGACCAGTGCCCAAAGCGTCTCCCTCAGTGGTGCCGATAACCCGACCAGTAAGAGCAGCCCCAGTAATCCTAACATTACGCCTAGACGGATCGCCTGCCCGAGCAGGACTGGCAGCGGCGGTTTCTGCATTGTCCTGTGCTCCTCCCCTATTGTGACATCTGCGAACCGTGAAGGGTCACCATACGCTCTGCGGCAAGGGCAATCCGGCGAAATCTTCAGCAGCGAGCGGTGCTTCGGGTGTTACGCCCATCTGGTCGAGCAGATCGTATAGCTGTCGCAGATGCTGCGCCGTGTGCCAAACGGTGCGCTGGAAGAATGCCGCCGCCTGTTGTGGGCCGTAATAGGCTTCTACTGTGCCATCGAATGCTGCGGGCCTCTCGCACCAATCATGCAAACCGTTGCGCACTCTCTCGCCGTAGTGCGCAATGGCGACCATGTCAGGCATGTCCGGCGGTGGTTGCTCCTCAAACCAGGCTTCCGGAAGATGGCCCTGCTCCATGGCGTCGCGGTACGCCTGCCCGACCCGGAACAGATGGTAAGCCAGTTGGTACACTGAGCGGTCGCGCCCCGGCGTCCGCATGTGCATGTGCTTTGCCGGAACCTGCATGATGGCCCGTTGCGCGGCCTGCAAAATCGTGTTGAGGCGCGCCTGCAGTTCTGGCAATGGCAACGCCAAACCATCGTCGTAGGTTGCCCCAACCAAACCTGCCACTGCTGCCGGATTCCATCCGTGCACCGCGCGGCCTCCAACGATTACCGCAGGCACCCGCGTGATCCCATGCCTGTGCAGCGTCTCCATGGCCTCCGGCTGCGCCTCGACATCAATCGCCTCGAAATCGACCTTCCATGACGCAAGCAACTCTTCCAGAGCGCGGCATGAGCTTCAACCCACCCGCTTGTAGAGCCTCACGGTATCCACAGGCATCTCCCAGCTTGATTGACACTGTTGACCAACGGACAATTCTATTAAAACAAAACCATTAGAGCTGATTTCCGTGCGCGAATCAAAAGGGATGCATCTTCCAGGGGTCCGAGTGTGAGGAGAATGGCTGACTCGGTACACGGACCCTGGTGGGTGGAAGGGGGTGGGAAACGGTCAAACTGTGACACGACGGTTAGCGGAATTACATAGAAAAAATGCTCTTCATGGTACGACCCAGCCTCATGTATACGCCAAGGGCTAGGCGTGTCGCCAAGTGCGCACGGGTCCTGTGTCAATGTGAACGTATTTGGAGCGCGGGTAGTAACCAACACCACCCTGCTTGAGACCCAGAGCCACACGGCGAACGGAGTTGGCGCTGTGTCCGGGAATGCGAATGTCCACCGCCTTGCCCTTGACGTGGAAACTGTCCTTGACGGCCGCCGAATTACGGCGTCGGAGCCGATCATTGGTGACCGGTGAGCGGTAGCCGGACATAATGTTGATCGTCCCCTTGGCCTCGAGTTTCCCGGCAATGTCGTGGATGAGGTTAAACAATGCGGGATCGATTTCAGTCACCTTGCCGTTATGAGGGTCCCGAAGAAAATGGTTGAGCGCTTTTAACGCATCGGGCACGTACTCGCCTTTCACCCAATACATCACCTTGATGTCTTCGCCAGTCAATATGTTGTGTAATTCCAGGGACCGATTGATGTGATGCGACCACCCCAGGGATGGAGAGAGGCTCGTCGCAATGAACAGGGTACCTATGCGGAGGACTTGGCGGCGGCTCAGCCTGCCCGTGTGCGCGGATTGGATAAGGGGATCTGTCACCGGACCTCCTTAGGCTCAGGACCTAATAAAAGGGTATCATGGGGCCTGTGATGAGAGTCAACACCCTGACGCCACTAGGAGAACGATCATGTCCGAGCACCACTTCTGGCTGTCCGACGACCCGTTTGACCGCCTCCGACCCGTTTAACCGACTCAAACCCCTGTTACCCAACAAGGTGCGCGGCGTCCCACGCGTCGATGACCGAAAGGTCATCAGCGGTATCGTCTACGTCATCCGCTATGGGCTGAGGTGGCGCGACGCGCCCGCCTGTTACGGACCCCACAAGACACTCTACAATCGCTTCGTGCGTGGAGCAGGGCCGCGGTCTTCGACCGTATCTTCCAAGCCCTGGCTGCCGAAAGCACCGCCACCAAGACGGTCATGATCGATAGCACCCATCTCAAAGCGCATCGTACCGCAGCCAGCTTGCTGAAAAAGGGGGGCTTTCGCGCTGCATCGGACGCACCCGGGGCGGGCTGAACTCGAAGCTCCACGCCGTCTGCGATGGCAAGCCCGTCGTGCTGCGGTTGACGGCGGGGCAGGTCAGCGACTACCGCAGGGCTGATACGGTACTTGACGCCCTCCCGAAAGCCGCTGTCCTGATAGCCGACAAGGGTTATGACAGCGACAGGTTGCGCGAGGCCCTTGCCGAACGTGGCGTCAAGTCCTGCATTCCGGGCCATGCCAAGCACAAAGAGCCCATCATCTACGACACCGAGTTGTACAAGAGCCGCAACCTCATTGAGCGCCTGTTTGGCAGGCTCAAGGATTGGCGCCGCATCGCCACTCGGTACGACCGCTGTGCGCATACGTTCTTCAGTGCCATCTGCATAGCTGCCACGGTTAGTTTCTGGTTATGAGTCCTGAGCCTAGACTTCGCAGGATTCCCTGTAAGGTCGCAATTGTTTTGTAGAAAGAGAGCTTAGACTACCAGCCAAAATGGGAATGTCAAGCGCCGCTTCCAACTTGAGCCCCATCGCCGTATCGGCTATTGTTTTCGCATCGAAACAACAGGGCTGGACGGAACGCCCATGGATTGGGCCCTCAGTCCGTCATACGCTACCATGCAAGAGGAGCCGACATGGCAACACCAGCATCCGACGTTAAAAACCTCTCCTTGGCCGATCAGGGATGCCGGCGCATCGAATGGGCGCTTCAGGAAATGCCCGTTCTGCGGCATTTGATGGAGCAGTTCAACGCCGAACGTCCGCTTGAGGGCGTGCGCATGAGTGGGTGTCTGCACATCACCACCGAGACGGCTAATTTGGCCCGTGCGCTCATCGCAGGAGGGGCGAAGCTGGTGTTGACGGCCAGCAATCCGCTCAGCACGCAGGACGACGTGGCGGCGGCGCTCGTGCAGCATTACGACATCCCGACGTTTGCCATCAAAGGTGAGAGCAACGAGGTGTATTACCAACACCTGCACGCCGCTCTGGAGCACCAACCGCAACTCACCATGGATGACGGCGCCGACTTGGTCAGCGTGCTGCATACCGACCGCCGCGAATTGTTGCCGAACGTGATCGGCGGCACGGAAGAAACCACCACCGGTGTCATTCGCTTGCGGGCCATGGCGGAAGACGGCGCGCTGCAGTTTCCAGTTATTTCCGTGAACGACGCCATGACGAAGCATTTTTTCGACAACCGCTACGGTACCGGTCAGAGCACGCTGGACGGCCTGCTGCGTTCGACGAACATCTTGCTGGCGGGCAAAACGTTCACGGTGGCCGGTTACGGCTGGTGCGGCAGGGGCATCGCCATGCGCGCCCGCGGCGCCGGTGCCAACGTCATCGTCACTGAAGTGGATTCCCTGCGCGCCCTGGAGGCGGTGATGGATGGTTACCGCGTGATGCCGATGGTCGAGGCCGCCGCGCAGTCCGATTTCATCGTTTCGGCCACGGGCGACAAGCACGTTGTTGACGAGGCCCACTTCCAGGTGATGAAGGACGGTTGCGTGGTTGCCAACTCGGGCCACTTCAACGTGGAGATCAACATCCCGGCCCTTGAGGGCATGGCGGTGGAGACCCGGCAGCCGAGGGAATTCATCGACGAGTACGAACTCGCCGATGGCCGCCGTTTGCGTCTGGTGGGTGAAGGACGGTTGGTCAACCTGGCCGCCGCCGAAGGGCACCCGGCAGCGGTGATGGACATGAGTTTCGCCAACCAAGCGCTCGGCGCCAAGTACGTCTATACCCATCGTGGAGAATTGGAAAAGCAGGTGTACCCGGTGCCACGCGACATCGATCTGGAAATCGCTCGTTTCAAGCTTGCTGCCATGGGCGTCAAGCTCGACGCGTTGTCCGAGGAGCAGGAAGCGTATCTGTCGTCGTGGCAAGAAGGCACGTAGCCCTCCCCAATGTCCCGCCCGCCTCGCGGCACGGCCTTGCGTCGCGCCGCGAATCACAGGTCAGCGCAGTTGTTCTTGCCGTCTATCCCGCAAAATAGCCTGGGCGCAATTGTGTCCGGGAGCCCCGGTGATTTCGCCGCCCGGGTGCGTCCCGGCGCCGCACAGATAGAGCTGAGCTATCGGCGCCCGATAGGCCACCCGGCGCGAGAACGCTTGGCTCGGCACCACGTCAATATGTCGGATGTTGCCGTCGGTCATGCCGATGGTGGTTTCGATATCCTCTGGGGTGCGAAGCGTCCAACTAATCAGGGTTTTCCGAAAGTTGGGCGCGTATTCACACAGCGCGGAGATAATCGACTCGGCGACCCGCTCACGAGCCTCGTCCCACGATTCGCCCACCGGATGCCGCGGGTAGTACAGGGTCCAGCACGAGACGACGTGTTGCCCCGACGGCGCCAGAGTGGCGTCCCAGATGGAGGGGATCTGCATGCGAATGAGGGGATGCGCGGCGGGCCGGCCTTGCTTGCAGGCGTCCCAGCTTGCCTGGAAGTATGCGACCGACGGGCAGATGCGCACGTAAGTCGTCAGCTTCGGGTCGTAACCGGCGCCCAAATGGCGTGAAAAGTCGGGCAGGTCACTCAGCGCTGCCAGAAATTTGACGCAGTTGGCCCGCGTTCGCAGGTTGGTGATACGGCGCAGGAATCCGTCGTCGAGCGTTTGCGAGTCCACTAGGCTCAGGTAGGTGCGCTTGGGGTCGGCGTTCGAAACCACTACTGCGCTGCGGATTTCCTCGCCGCCGAACAGCCGAACGCCGCGTGCCTTGCCATCCTCAACCAAGACCTGTTCGACGCTCACCCCGGTGCGGATCTCGACGCCGCGCGCCTGCGCCGCGCTCGTCAGCGCTGCGGCCACGGCGTTCATGCCGCCTATGGGGATGCCAAAATATTCGGGTTTGTTGAACCGCCGCATCCACATGATGTAGGCGACGCTGAACACGCTGCCCGGCGCGCTCGGATCGCCCATGTCCTGTGCCTCGACGAAGAACGCTTTCACCCGGTCGTCCTCGAAATACAGGTCAAGCAGGTCGCTAACGCCGACCGTCAGCATGGTTTCCCACACTTCCTCGTCAGGGGTGCCGCGCACGTCCGCCGTCACCTGCGCAAAGGTGGGCGGCTCGGTGAAGAAATAGCGGTACAGAATGCCGGCGGCGCGTTCCCAGAAGGCGTTCCACGCCGGGAAGGCCCTGGCGTCGCGCTCGGAGAGGCGCCGGATGCCGTCGTGCGTCTGGCGGTCGTCGTGCCAGGACATCAGGTACGAGCCGTCTGGGAAGGGCTGGAAGGCCATCGGGTCATAGCGATAGGTGGCGTAGCCGTGGCGGGGCAAGTCGAGTTCTTCGATCACCTTGCCCTGGAACATGTGGCAGACGTATGGACAATACGGCACCGTGAAGCCGGGATGAATCGCTTCGCCGACAATGGCGCCGCCGGTGCGGTCGAGCCGCTCAAGCACCAGCACGGACAGTCCATCCTGTGCCAGATAACTGGCGCATACCAGACCATTGTGCCCGGCGCCGATGACGATTGCGTCGTACTGGGTTTCCCCCACGTCCTGCCCTCCCCGTCCGTATCTATGTCATCCCGCCGCGTCGGGGTTGACACCGCCGGGCAATATTTCTACGCTCAACTCGTCGAACGACGACCGATGTGGTTCGCCCTCAGATTTCCTCTAAGGCAGACGACACCCGATGAATCCGTTCAACTTGCCGGTACGGGAAGCTTCCTCTCTGGACGTGATCTACGCCACCATTGGGGAGGAAGGCATCACCCGCATCACCGAATCATTCTATCAGCAAGTCGCCACCGACGACCTGCTCGCCCCGATGTATCCCAAGGACGACCTGCAGGGCTCGGAGCAACGCCTGCGCGATTTCCTCGTTTATCGTTTCGGCGGTCCGCAGCGCTATATCGAGACACGCGGCCACCCGCGCCTGCGCCTGCGGCACGCACCCTTTCCGGTCGACCAACACGCCCGCGACCGCTGGATTTCGCTCATGGACAACGCCCTGCAAGCCGCGGCGCTGCCCGCCGACATTACCGCCACGCTGCAAGACTTCTTCCGCCACGTCGCCACGTTCCTGATCAACCGAGATGCCGGCCCCTGAGCACGAGCCATTGCGTACACCCTACAAGAAGGAAGCACCATGCGGTTTTCCAAATACTTGCGCCAACAAGCAGACCCCATATTCGAGGCCATTTTCGCCCACCCGTTTGTTCGCGGCATCGCCAACGGCGATCTCACCAGCGAGCAGCTTGCCCATTACGTGAAGCAGGATTTTCAATACCTCAACGTCTTCTGTCAAATATACGGGCTGGCCATCGCCAAATCCTCGAGGCGCGAGGACATGGCCTTTTTTCACCAGCGCATGACGTTCATCCTGCACAGCGAAACGCACCCGCACCACAATTTTGCCGACGTCGCCGGCTACAAGCTGGAGGATCTTGAACACGCCGACCTGCTGCCCACGTCGCGCAATTACACGCGCCACATGCTGCACGTGGCCTACAGCGGCACGCTGGGAGAGCTTCTCGCCGTCCTGCTGCCCTGTCCGCTCACTTACTGGGAGATCGGCCTCAAGCTGCAACAGGAAGTGAAGCCGGACGACAGCCACCCGTTCAAGCCATGGATCGATTTTTACGCCGCGCACGCCAGCGAGGAGATCAGCGAGTTGTTCCTGGGACGGCTGGACGCTTACGCCGCGCAAGCCCACGAGGCGGAAAAAACGCGCATGGCGGATCATTTCCTCACCAGTTGCCGGATGGAATACATGTTCTGGGACATGGCCTATAATCTCGAATCCTGGCCGGTGTGACGGCCCGCCCATCCTGGCCAGACGCGCTTACCTCCACTTGGGACCCCAGCATGCGGCTTCTGGTGATCGAAGACGAACAGAAGGTGGCCAACTTCATCAAACAGGGCCTGGAAGAGGAAGGCTACGCGGTGGACCACGCCGCCGACGGCGCCAGTGGCTTGCAGATGGCGCTGGAGGGGTTGCACGACGTCATCGTGTTGGACGTCATGCTGCCGAAGCTCGATGGCCTGAGCGTTCTGCAACAGTTGCGGCAGGAAACCATCACCACGCCGGTGCTGCTGCTGACCGTGCGCGCCACCATCGAGGACAAGGTCTTAGGGCTCGACGCCGGCGCCGACGACTACCTGACCAAGCCGTTCGCCTTCGAGGAGTTCGTTGCCCGCGTGCGGGCCCTGCTGCGGCGCCGGGCTGAAACCGCGCCGCCCGTCCTGCGGGTCGCCGACTTGACGCTCGACCCCGCGCGCCGCGTGGTGTCGCGGGGCGACCAGAAGATCGAGCTGACCCCTCGCGAGTTCGCCCTGCTCGACTATTTCATGCGCAACCCTGATCGGGTGCTCACCCGCACCATGATCGCCAACCGCGTGTGGGATTATTCCTTCGACGCTGCCACCAACGTCATCGACGTCTACGTCAATTATCTGCGCAAGAAGATCGACACCGGGCACGAACCCAAACTGCTCCACACCGTGCGGGGCGTGGGCTACGTCCTGAAAGTGCCCTGAGCCATGCCGGCCCTCTCCATTCGCGCCCGCCTCACTTTGTGGTATTCCGCCCTGCTCACCGTCACCGTGCTCATCCTGGCCGGCGCAGCGTACGCCCTGCTCTGGTACGGCAGCATGCAGGACATGGACGGCGCCCTGCAAAGCGTGGCGCGGGCGCTGGAGCAACAAGCGCCACGGCGCGGCAGCCCGTTCGTACCTGCGGACGTCGACGCGCTGTTCCGGCGTTTTTTCGGCTTTTCGCCCTGGGACCGCTACGTGCAGCGTCGCGATCTGCTGAGCCCTCCTGAGCCGCGTCGGCGGCGAGCGCCTTCGGGCACGCTGCCGCTCAGCGCCGAAGCGAGGCGCAATGCCGCCGCCGGGCGCGAGACGTACGAGACCGTGGAAGGCTTGGGGGACTATCCGGTACGGGTGCTCACCAAACCGGTGCTTGCCGGAGGAAGGATACGAAACGTCATCCAGGTGGGCATGTCGCAGGAGAATCTGTACGCCACCCGGCGCCGATTCCTTTGGGTCATGGCGGCGGTGCTGCCGTTCGGCCTGCTGCTGGCGGCCGGGGGCGGTTGGGCGCTGGCGCGGCGGGCGCTCGCCCCGGTTGAACACATGGTGGAAGCGGCGCGGCGCATTGGTGCCGAGCATCTGGCCGAGCGCCTTGAGGAAAGCGGCAACGGCGATGAGCTGGACCGCCTTTCCGGCGTGCTGAACGCCATGCTCGAACGTCTCGATCTATCGTTTCGCCAGATGCGGCAGTTCAGCGCCGACGCCTCCCACGAATTGCAAACGCCCCTGACCATTCTGCAGGGCGAGTTGGAGGTGGCCCTGCGCAGCCCGCGCACCCCGGAGGCGTATCGGAAGGTGATCAAGAGCGGCTTGCAAGAGATCGAGCGCATGGCCGTTTTGGTGGAGGGCCTGTTACTGTTGGCGCGGGCCGATGCCGGTATGCTGCGGCTGGACCTGAAGCCGATGGACGCGGCGCAGTTGCTCGCCGAGGTGTACGAACGCACGCAGATTCTGGCGCAATCGCGCTCGATTACCCTCGACCTCGAAGCCCTTGAGCCGCACATTGTTTTTGGCGACCGCGAGCGGCTGCGGCGCGTACTGTTGAACCTTGTGGATAACGGCGTCAAATACACCCCCGCCGGGGGCCGCATCACGTTGTCGCTGCAGCGGCGCGACGGGTATGTCTGCCTGTCGGTGCGCGATACCGGCATCGGCCTGTCAGGCGCCGAGCAGGAACATATTTTCCAACGCTTCCACCGCGCCGGTTCGGCCCGCGACCACGGCGCGCAAGGCTCCGGGCTAGGCCTGTGCATTGCCCGCTCCATCGTCGAGGCGCACGGCGGCGCGCTGCAGGTCGCCAGCCGTCGCGGCGAGGGCAGCACCTTCACGGTGTGCCTGCCGCAAGCGGCCTGACAACCCCGCTCGGCGTTTCATGAGAAATTTCTAAGCGTTCTCTCATTCACTTCTTAATACCCTCTCATTTGGCTTTCACCCTGCCGTGTCATATTCCCTCCGTAAGCAGTAGAACCGGCACGCCGCGCCAAGGTATGGATGGCAGGCGGCCATATCCAACGCTTTATCAACGGAGGTTGACATGTCATACGGAGCCTTTTTGAACAAACGATTGGGGATTGGTGTCCTGGCCACGGTGCTAGCGGTCTGTTTTCTGGGCGGCCTCGTGATTGCCAAGGAGATGCGTAATATTCCCGCCGCCGGCGAAACCGCTGCACCGGCCATGCCGGCCGTCCAGGCAGTTCCCGATTCCTTTGCCGACCTGGCGAGCAAATTGGCGCCAAGCGTGGTCAACATCAAGGTCACCAAGTCGGTGACCGGGGTTTCCTGGCACCTGCCCGAGGGGTTTGAGGGCGGCCCGTTCGGGGATTTCTACCGGCGTTTCTTCCGAGGTATGCCGCACCGGCGGCACGGCCAGCAACGGCACGATCACCAGCGACACGGTCATTTTCGGCAGCACGGCAATGGATCGGGCGTCATCATCAGCGCCGCGGGGCAGATTCTCACCAATCACCACGTTGTCCAGCACGCTGAGGAAGTCAGGGTGACGCTGGCCGATGGGCGCGAGTACGAAGCGCGCGTCGTGGGGCGCGATCCTAAGACCGATCTGGCGGTGCTGCAGGTGGACGCAGGCGAGCCGCTGCCGGTGGCGACGCTGGGTAGTTCCGACACCCTGCGGGTGGGCGATTGGGTCATGGCCATCGGCAATCCGTTTGGCCTGAGCCATACGGTGACGGCGGGCATCGTGAGCGGCAAGGGACGCATCATTGGCGCCGGTCCGTATGACGACTTCATCCAGACCGACGCTTCGATCAACCCCGGCAACTCCGGAGGGCCGCTGTTCAATATGCGCGGCGACGTAGTCGGCATCAACACGGCCATGGTGCCGCATGGACGCGGCATCGGCTTTGCCATCCCCATCGACACCGCCAAGCCGTTGATTCCGCAGATGGTGGCGACCGGCGGCGTGACGCGCGGCTATCTCGGCGTCTCCATCCAGTCCATCACCCCGGATTTGGCGGCGGCCCTGAAGCTCGACGGAACCCAGGGCGCCCTGGTTAGCGAGGTGATGCCCGACAGCCCGGCGTCGCGGGCGGGCTTGCAGACCGGCGACGTGATCACGGCGTTTGCTGGCAAGCCGGTTGCCAGCTCGCAGGACCTGCCGGGCAGGGTCGCCGCAACCCCGGTCGGCCAGGAGATGACCGTCACCGTGCAGCGACAGGGCGCGTCGCTTGAGCTCACGGTGACCGTTGGCAAGATGCACACTGAAACGGCCCAGGCCACCGGCAGCCCGGAATCCGACAGCGGTAACCTCGGCCTTTACCTGCGCGACCGGCAAGCCGACTCCCGCGGCGGCGATGACGCGCCGCCGGCTGATGGTGTCCTGGTGACCCGCGTGCAGCCCGGCAGCCCCGCTGCCGCGTCCGGTATTCGCGGTGGCGACGTCATCCTGCAAGTGGCCCAGCAGCCCGTCGACTCTATTGCCGACGTGCAACAGGCACTGGCCGAGGCGGACGAGGCATCCCCTCTCTTGATGCTCATCAAACGTGGCGAGGGCAGCTTCTACGTCGTGCTCAAAGCGTAGCGGTCGTTGGCCCCCCTCCCTGCCCTTCCCGTTTCCTCCCTCCTCCGCGGGAAGGGTCAGGGAGAGGGGGGAACTCCACAGGACCCGCCACCCAGCTTTTGCAACCCTTCCCCCAGACCTGCCATACTGCGGTCGTATAACGTCTCTCCAGGAAAACGACCGCATCCCGCCTTTGTAACGGAGCCCCGAACATGACATCCAAGAAAACGCTCTATCTTGCGAATCCCTACGGCTTCTCGTCCCAGCAGCGCGAGGGACCCCTGGCGGCACTCGTGACGGCGCTGGAAGCGCTGGGTGCCGAGGTGTGGGAGCCGTTTGCCCGGAACAACCAGATCGACCGCGCCAGCTCCGGCTGGGCCTACCGCATCGGCCAAGCCGACCTGTGCGACGTGCGCGACGCCGACGGGCTGTTCGCAGTGGTCAACGGCTGTCCCCCGGACGAAGGCGTCATGGTGGAACTGGGTATGGCCATCGCCTGGGAAAAACCGGTGTTTCTCTTTCGGGACGATTTCCGCCGTTGCACCGACAGCGAGACGTATCCCCTCAATCTGATGCTCTTCACCGGCCTCCCACAAACCGGTTGGGAAGCCTGCTGGTATGCCTCAATCGACGAGATCGCCGACCCCGACAAAACCCTCGCGCGCTGGCTGCGGAATGGCGTGAGGAATCCACGATGAACAGCATCCGCTGTTGGGGGATGCAGCGTTCGCAAGCGCCCTTTCCCGGCGATCGAAACGGCTATCACTTGCTGTTCGATACAGTCCCGGCCTGGGTTTGTGACCAATGCGGTGAGGCGTACTTCGAGAAGCGCGAAGAGGAATGAAAGCAAAGCGCCATCAAGGCGCTCGACCAGCTGGCTCGGCAGCTTGCCGCGGGTGTCTGAGACTCGAGGTTGTCAATCTCCGTCCGCTGTATAACATGCTGAAGATTGTTAAATCTGGAGGAAAGGGAATTACATACATTTGGTAACTGTTCACTAAGGCATACCGTTTTGCTTCGGCGTCAGGGCCGCCTCGGTAAGGCAACGTACCCTGCCACCAAGATGTTGACCGCAGCGTTGACGTTGCTCAAGCGAGACGCCATACGTCGGGCAATCGTACCGTTCTGGCTTCCCCGGACGCCACAGCGCGAAGTCCGTCGACGCGTAGCGGGGGCAGCTTCCAACGAACCGACGACCGCCCATGTTGCCTTGTACGTTGGTAAATGTTATATAGTGGGTATCCGACACACTCCCGCTGCCCCCTTTACCGTGAATCCACCACCGCCAGACGTTGCAAGTGAACTAGAGACGCATGTTGCAGGCAAGGCTCTTGACACCTGTTCGCCCCTCCCCCCCGTACGAGCCCGATAGCTGGGTCCTCCAATGTCCCGACTCCCGACCATGTCGTTATGCTGCGCCTCGAATCGGGTGTCTCACCGCGTTTGATCATCGGTGCTCCTACGCCGACGACTGAGGACTTCCCAACGACGGTAAATCAAGCAAACGCGCCCGCCCGTCGCCATTTTGCCGAGTATCTCGCCAGTTTGATGGTGGCGGAGCGCAAAAACATAAGTGTCATCAATCGACAATCGCCGACGACTGAGGACTTCCCAACGATGATGAATCAAGCAAACGCGCCCGCCCGTCGCCATTTTGCCGAGTATCTCGCCAGTTTGATGGTGGCGGAGCGCAAAAACATAAGTGTCATCAATCGACAATGGCAGGTGCTCGGTGTCCTTGTCGCGACGCTAGTGCTGCTGTCTGCGCTGCCGGCGGCGGTGAGCGGCGCCAGCGACGAGGCACCGCCGACGGTGAGTCTGGCGGTGGCGGCCGCGTCGATCTCCGAGAACGGCGGCACGACGACGGTGACAGCAACGCTGAGTCATGCGTCGAGCGCGGCGACGACGGTGACGGTGACCGCGGTGGCCGGATCGTACACGGTGGGGTCGGACGCGACGATCACGATCGCCGCGGGTGAAACGGCGAACGCGTCGGACAGCGTGACGATCACGGCGGTGGACGACGACGTGGACAACGTGACGGCCCGCACCGCCACGGTGACGGGGACGGCGGAGAACAGCCAGGGCGTGGGGACGGTGACGGGAGCGCCGCTGACGCTCACCGACGACGAAGCGACGCCGACGGCGACGCTGGCGCTGAGTCCGGCGACGATTGACGAGAGCGGGACGGGCAACGCGACGACGGTGACGGCGACGCTGAGCGGCAAGTCGAGCGCGGCGGTGACGCTGACGGTGGCGGCGACGGGCGCGACCGCGGCGGCCGGCGACTTCAGTCTGTCGAACGCCAAGACGCTGACCATCGCGGCCGGGACGACGAGCAGCACCGGCACGGTGACGGTCGAGGCGGTGGACGACACGACGAACGAGACGGCCGAGACGGTGACGGTGTCGGCGGCGGTGTCGGGCGCCAGCGGGGTGGCGGCGCCGGCGAGCGTGACGCTGACGATCGAGGACGATGATGCGGCGGCGGTGAGCGACGACAGCGACGAGGCGGCGCCGACGGTGAGTCTGGCGGTGTCGGCCGCGTCGATCTCCGAGAACGGCGGCACGACGACGGTGACGGCAACGCTGAGTCATGCGTCGAGCGCGGCGACGACGGTGACGGTGACCGCGGTGGCCGGATCGTACACGGTGGGGTCGGACGCGACGATCACGATCGCCGCGGGTGAAACGGCGAACGCGTCGGACACGGCGACAATCACGGCGGTGGATGACGACGTGGACAACGTGACGGCCCGCACCGCCACGGTGACGGGGACGGCGCAGAACAGCCAGGGCGTGGGGACGGTGACGGGAGCGCCGCTGACGCTCACCGACGACGAGATAACGCCCACCGTGACGCTGGCGCTGAGTCCGGCGACGATCGCCGAGAGCGGGACAGGCAACGCGACGACGGTAACGGCGACGCTGAGCGGCAAGTCGAGCGCGGCGGTGACGCTGACGGTGGCGGCGACGGGCGCGACCGCGGCGGCCGGCGACTTCAGTCTGTCGAGCGCCAAGACGCTCACCATCGCGGCCGGGGCGACGAGCAGCACCGGCACGGTGACGGTCGAGGCGGTGGACGACGCGACCGACGAGGCGGCCGAGACGGTGACGGTGTCGGCGGCGGTGTCGGGCGCCAGCGGGGTGGCGGCGCCGGCGAGCGTGACGCTGACGATCGAGGACGATGATGCGGCGGCGGTGAGCGATGACAGCGACGAGGCACCGCCGACGGTGAGTCTGGCGGTGGCGGCCGCGTCGATCTCCGAGAACGGCGGCACGACGACGGTGACGGCAACGCTGAGCCAGGCGTCGAGCGCGGCGACGACGGTGACGGTGACCGCGGTGGACGGGTCGTACACGGTGGGGTCGGACGCGACGATCACGATCGCCGCGGGTGAAACGGCGAACGCGTCGGACAGCGTGACGATCACGGCGGTGGACGACGACGTGGACAACGTGACGGCCCGCACCGCCACGGTGACGGGGGCGGCGCAGAACAGCCAGGGCGTGGGGACGGTGACGGGAGCGCCGCTGACGCTCACCGACGACGAGATAACGCCCGCCGTGACGCTGGCGCTGAGTCCGGCGACGATCGACGAGCACGACGGGACGAACCCGGGGTCGAGCACGGTGACGGCGACGCTGAGCGGCAAGTCGAGCGCGGCGGTGACGCTGACGGTGGCGGCGACGGGCGCGACCGCGGCGGCCGGCGACTTCAGTCTGTCGAGCGCCAAGACGTTGACCATCGCGGCCGGGACGACGAGCAGCACCGGCACGGTGACGGTCGAGGCGGTGGACGACGCGACGAACGAGACGGCCGAGACGGTGACGGTGTCGGCGGCGGTGTCGGGCGCCAGCGGGGTGGCGGCGCCGGCGAGCGTGACGCTGACGATCGAGGACGATGATGCGGCGGCGGTGAGCGACGACAGCGACGAGGCGGCGCCGACGGTGAGTCTGGCGGTATCGGCCGCGTCGATCTCCGAGAACGGCGGCACGACGACGGTGACGGCAACGCTGAGCCAGGCGTCGAGCGCGGCGACGACGGTGACGGTGACCGCGGCGGCCGGGTCGTACACGGTGGGGTCGGACGCGACGATCACGATCGCCGCGGGTGAAACGGCGAACGCGTCGGACAGCGTGACGATCACGGCGGTGGACGACGACGTGGACAACGTGACGGCCCGCACCGCCACGGTGACGGGGACGGCGGAGAATAGCCAGGGCGTGGGGACGGTGACGGGAGCGGCGCTGACGTTGACCGACGACGAAGCGACGCCGACGGCGACGCTGGCGCTGAGTCCGACGACGATCGACGAGCACGACGGGACGAACCCGGGGTCGAGCACGGTGACGGCGACGCTGAGCGGCAAGTCGAGCGCGGCGGTGACGCTGACGGTGGCGGCGACGGGCGCGACCGCGGCGGCCGGCGACTTCAGTCTGTCGAGCGCCAAGACGCTGACCATCGCGGCCGGCGCGACCAGTAGCACCGGCACGGTGACCGTCTCGGCGGTGGACGACGCGACCGACGAGGCGGCCGAGACGGTGACGGTGTCGGCGGCGGTGTCGGGCGCCAGCGGGGTGGCGGCGCCGGCGAGCGTGACGCTGACGATCGAGGACGATGATGCGGCGGCGGGCGACGACAGCGACGAGGCGGCGCCGACGGTGAGTCTGGCGGTGGCGGCCGCGTCGATCTCCGAGAACGGCGGCACGACGACGGTGACGGCGACGCTGAGCCAGGCGTCGAGCGCGGCGACGACGGTGACGGTGACCGCGGCGGCCGGGTCGTACACGGTGGGGTCGGACGCGACGATCACGATCGCCGCGGGTGAAACGGCGAACGCGTCGGACAGCGTGACGATCACGGCGGTGGATGACGACGTGGACAACGTGACGGCCCGCACCGCCACGGTGACGGGGACGGCGCAGAACAGCCAGGGCGTGGGGACGGTGACGGGAGCGGCGCTGACGTTGACCGACGACGAAGCGACGCCGACGGCGACGCTGGCGCTGAGTCCGGCGACGATCGACGAGCACGACGGGACGAACCCGGGGTCGAGCACGGTGACGGCGACGCTGAGCGGCAAGTCGAGCGCGGCGGTGACGCTGACGGTGGCGGCGACGGGCGCGACCGCGGCGGCCGGCGACTTCAGTCTGTCGGGTGCCAAGACGCTGACCATCGCGGCCGGGGCGACGAGCAGCACCGGCACGGTGACGGTCGAGGCGGTAGACGACGCGACGAACGAGACGGACGAGACGGTGACGGTGTCGGCGGCGGTGTCGGGCGCCAGCGGGGTGGCGGCGCCGGCGAGCGTGACGCTGACGATCGAGGACGATGATGCGGCGGCGGGCGACGACAGCGACGAGGCGGCGCCGACGGTGAGTCTGGCGGTGTCGGCCGCGTCGATCTCCGAGAACGGCGGCACGACGACGGTGACGGCAACGCTGAGCCAGGCGTCGAGCGCGGCGACGACGGTGACGGTGACCGCGGTAGCCGGGTCGTACACGGTGGGGTCGGACGCGACGATCACGATCGCCGCGGGTGAGACGGCGAACGCGTCGGACAGCGTGACGATCACGGCGGTGGACGACGACGTGGACAACGTGACGGCCCGCACCGCCACGGTGACGGGGACGGCGCAGAACAGCCAGGGCGTGGGGACGGTGACGGGAGCGCCGCTGACGCTCACCGACGACGAGATAACGCCCGCCGTGACGCTGGCGCTGAGTCCGGCGACGATTGACGAGAGCGGGACGGGCAACGCGACGACGGTGACGGCGACGCTGAGCGGCAAGTCGAGCGAGACGGTGACGCTGACGGTGGCGGCGACGGGCGCGACCGCGGCGGCCGGCGACTTCAGTCTGTCGAGCGCCAAGACGCTGACCATCGCGGCCGGCGCGACCAGTAGCACCGGCACGGTGACCGTCTCGGCGGTGGACGACGCGACGAACGAGACGGCCGAGACGGTGACGGTGTCGGCGGCGGTGTCGGGCGCCAGCGGGGTGGCGGCGCCGGCGAGCGTGACGCTGACGATCGAGGACGATGATGCGGCGGCGGGCGACGACAGCGACGAGGCGGCGCCGACGGTGAGTCTGGCGGTGGCGGCCGCGTCGATCTCCGAGAACGGCGGCACGACGACGGTGACGGCAACGCTGAGCCAGGCGTCGAGCGCGGCGACGACGGTGACGGTGACCGCGGTGGCCGGGTCGTACACGGTGGGGTCGGACGCGACGATCACGATCGCCGCGGGTGAGACGGCGAACGCGGCGGACACGGTGACGATCACGGCGGTGGACGACGACGTGGACAACGTGACGGCCCGCACCGCCACGGTGACGGGGACGGCGCAGAACAGCCAGGGCGTGGGGACGGTGACGGGAGCGCCGCTGACGCTCACCGACGACGAGATAACGCCCACCGTGACGCTGGCGCTGAGTCCGGCGACGATCGCCGAGAGCGGGACAGGCAACGCGACGACGGTAACGGCGACGCTGAGCGGCAAGTCGAGCGCGGCGGTGACGCTGACGGTGGCGGCGACGGGCGCGACCGCGGCGGCCGGCGACTTCAGTCTGTCGAGCGCCAAGACGCTCACCATCGCGGCCGGCGCGACCAGTAGCACCGGCACGGTGACCGTCTCGGCGGTGGACGACGCGACGAACGAGACGGCCGAGACGGTGACGGTGTCGGCGGCGGTGTCGGGCGCCAGCGGGGTGGCGGCGCCGGCGAGCGTGACGCTGACGATCGAGGACGATGATGCGGCGGCGGGCGACGACAGCGACGAGGCGGCGCCGACGGTGAGTCTGGCGCTGGCGGCCGCGTCGATCTCCGAGAACGGCGGCACGACGACGGTGACGGCGACGCTGAGCCAGGCGTCGAGCGCGGCGACGACGGTGACGGTGACCGCGGTGGACGGGTCGTACACGGTGGGGTCGGACGCGACGATCACGATCGCCGCGGGTGAAACGGCGAACGCGTCGGACAGCGTGACGATCACGGCGGTGGACGACGACGTGGACAACGTGACGGCCCGCACCGCCACGGTGACGGGGACGGCGCAGAACAGCCAGGGCGTGGGGACGGTGACGGGAGCGCCGCTGACGCTCACCGACGACGAGATAACGCCCGCCGTGACGCTGGCGCTGAGTCCGACGACGATCGACGAGCACGACGGGACGAACCCGGGGTCGAGCACGGTGACGGCGACGCTGAGCGGCAAGTCGAGCGCGGCGGTGACGCTGACGGTGGCGGCGACGGGCGCGACCGCGGCGGCCGGCGACTTCAGTCTGTCGAGCGCCAAGACGCTGACCATCGCGGCCGGCGCGACCAGTAGCACCGGCACGGTGACGGTGACGGCGGTAGACGACACGACCGACGAGGCGGCCGAGACGGTGACGGTGTCGGCGGCGGTGTCGGGCGCCAGCGGGGTGGCGGCGCCGGCGAGCGTGACGCTGACGATCGAGGACGATGATGCGGCGGCGGTGAGCGGCGACAGCGACGAGGCGGCGCCGACGGTGAGTCTGGCGGTGGCGGCCGCGTCGATCTCCGAGAACGGCGGCACGACGACGGTGACGGCGACGCTGAGCCAGTCGTCGAGCGCGGCGACGACGGTGACGGTGACCGCGGTGGACGGGTCGTACACGGTGGGGTCGGACGCGATGATCACGATCGCCGCGGGTGAGACGGCAAACGCGGCGGACACGGTGACGATCACGGCGGTGAACGACGACGTGGACAACGTGGGTAACCGTGCGGTGACGGTGACGGGGACGGCGCAGAACAGCCAGGGCGCGGTGACGGTGACGGGAGCGGCGCTGACGCTCACCGACGACGAAGCGACGCCGACGGCGACGCTGGCGCTGAGTCCGGCGACGATCGACGAGCACGACGGGACGAACCCGGGGTCGAGCACGGTGACGGCGACGCTGAGCGGCAAGTCGAGCGCGACGGTGACGCTGACGGTGGCGGCGACGGGCGCGACCGCGGCGGCCGGCGACTTCACGCTGTCGAGCGCCAAGACGCTGACCATCGCGGCCGGGGCGACCAGTAGCACCGGCACGGTGACGGTGACGGCGGTAGACGACACGACCGACGAGGCGGACGAGACGGTGACGGTGTCGGCGGCGGTGTCGGGCGCCAGCGGGGTGGCGGCGCCGGCGAGCGTGACGCTGACGATCGAGGACGATGATGCGGAGCCGACGGTGAGTCTGGCGCTGGCGGCCGCGTCGATCTCCGAGAACGGCGGCACGACGACGGTGACGGCGACGCTGAGCCAGGCGTCGAGCGCGGCGACGACGGTGACGGTGACCGCGGTGGACGGGTCGTACACGGTGGGGTCGGACGCGACGATCACGATCGCCGCGGGTGAAACGGCGAACGCGTCGGACAGCGTGACGATCACGGCGGTGGACGACGACATCGACAACGTGACGGCCCGCACCGCCACGGTGACGGGGACGGCAACGAACAGCCAAGGCGTGGGGACGGTGACGGGAGCGCTGCTGACGCTCACCGACGACGAGATAACGCCCACCGTGACGCTGGCGCTGAGTCCGACGACGATCGCCGAGAGCGGGACAGGCAACGCGACGACGGTGACGGCGACGCTGAGCGGCAAGTCGAGCGCGGCGGTGACGTTGACAGTGGCGACAACGGGCGTGACCGCGGCGGCCGGCGACTTCAGTCTGTCGAGCGCCAAGACGCTGACCATCGCGGCCGAGGCGACGACCAGTACCGGCACGGTGACGGTGACGGCGGTGGACGACACGACCGACGAGGCGGACGAGACGGTGACGGTGGCGGCGACGGTGTCGGGCGCCAGCGGGGTCGCGAAGCCGACGAGCGTGACGCTCACCATCGCCGACAACGACCCGGAGCCGTCGCTGTCCATCAATTCGCCGAGCGTGACCGAGGGGGACAGCGGCTCGAAGAACCTGACCTTCACGGTGACGCTGAGCGCGGCCAGCGGCAAGCGGGTGACGGTGGATTACGGCTATACGGGCGGCGGCACGGCAGACCCGGGGACCGACTTCACTGCCATCGCCGACGGCACGCTGACCTTCGCGGCGGGCACCACCAGCCAGACCTTCAACGTGTCGGTGACGGGCGACACCAACGGCGAACGCAACGAGACCCTCAGGGTGACCCTGAGCAACGCCACCAACGCCACGATCGGGACGGCCACCGGTACCGGCACGATCACCGACGACGACGCGCCGCACGCGGTGTCGCTCGACTCGCCGAGCGTGGAGGAGCGCAACAGCGGCTCCCGGATGCTGACGTTCACGCTCAAACTGACCCGGGCGCACGCGCGGCGGGTGTATGCGTATATTCGCGATGCCGGGACAGGGACGGCGACGTCAGGGACGGACTACACGCCTTTCCCCAGTCAGTGGGTCAGTATAGCTCCCGGCGACACCGCGCAGACGTTCTCGGTTTCGGTGACCGGCGACACGGTGAAGGAGCCGGACGAGACCGTGGTGCTCGAGATCACCCATGTGTGGCAGAACCTCGCGACCTTGTCGAACTCAACGCGGTTCGGGACCGGCACGATCACCGACGACGACTCGGCGCCGGGGCTTTCGATCTCGTCGCCGCGCGTGGCCGAGGGAAACAGCGGGTCGGCGACGCTGACCTACAAGGTGACGCTGACTGCGGCGGCCAGCCGACAGGTGACGGTGTCCTACGCCGATGCGGGCACCGGCACGGCGACGGCGGGGACCGACTACACGGCGATTACCGGCGGGACACTGACCTTCGCGGCGGGCACCACCAGCCAGACCTTCAACGTCTCCGTCACCGGCGACACGACCGTGGAGCCGCACGAGACCATCGCTGTGCGTCTGAGCAACGCCTCGGGCGCGACGATCCTGATCGCGACCGGCACCGGCACCATCGCCAACGACGACGGCGCCTCGTCGATTTCGCTCTCCTCGCCGACCGTGGTCGAGGGGACCGGCGGGCCGGCGTCGAGGCTGCGGTTCACCGTGACCCTGAGCAGGGCGCGCTCGCAGACGGTGCACGTGAGTCTGGGGGACGCGGGAACCGGCACGGCGTCGCCAAGGATCGACTACGCCGTGATTAATCAGCCGGGGCTGGAATTCGAGCCCGGCGAGGTCAGCAAGACGTTCGATGTGGCCGTGATAACCGATTCGCGCGACGAGCCGAACGAGACGGTCGTCGTAAAGGCCGGCGAGACCTTTGAACCGGACAGCCCGGACGTGTTCGGCACGGGGACGATCACGGACGACGACCCGACACCGACGCTGTCCATCGACTCGCCGAGCGTCAACGAAGGCGACAGCAGCACCCGGATGCTCAACTGGACGGTGAGTCTGAGCGCGGCGAGCGGGCGCACGGTGACCGTGGCCTATGCCTCGGGCACGGGCGGAACCGCAACCTCGGGGACGGACCACACGGCGCTCGCCGGGGGGACGCTGACCTTCGCGCCGGGCGACACCACGAAGACCTTCGGCGTGTCGGTGAACGGCGACACCGACGCAGAGCCGAACGAGACGGTGGTCGCGACGCTGAGCAGCGCGACGAACGCGACGCTCTCGACGGCCACCGGCACGGGGACGATCGTCAACGACGACGGCGTTCTCGTCTCCATCAACTCGCCGAGCGTGACCGAGGGCGACAGCGGTTCGAAGAACCTGACGTTCACGGCGACCCTGAGCACGGCCAGCACCGGGCAGGTGACGGTGGACTACGCCGACGCCGGGACCGGCACGGCGGCCTCGGGGACGGACTACACGGCGATCACCGGCGGCACGCTGACCTTCGCGGCGGGGACGACCAGCCAGACCTTCGCCGTGTCGGTGACGGGCGACACGGTGGACGAGGGCGACGAGACCATCCTGGTGACGCTGAGCAATGCGTCCGGGGCGACGATTTCGACGGCGACCGGGACCGGGACGATCACGGACAACGACGGCGAGCCGACGCTGTCCATCGATTCGCCGAGCGTGACCGAGGGGGACAGCGGCTCGAAGAACCTGACCTACACGGTGACCCTGAGTCCGGCCAGCGGCAAGCGGGTGACGGTGAACTACGCCGACACCGAGACGGGTACGGCGCTTGCCGGGGTCGACTACACCACGGTCACCAGCGGGAGCCTGACCTTCGAGGCGGGGACGACGACTCGGACCTTCGCGGTGTCGGTCGTGGGCGATACCCACCCCGAGGCGGACGAGACGATCCTGGTGTCGCTGAGCAGCCCGACCAATGCGGCGGTATCGAGCACGGCGGGAACGGGAACCGGCACGATTACCGACAATGACACGCTGCCGACGCTGTCGATCAACTCGCCGAGCGTCAACGAAGGGAACAGCGGGTCGGCGACCCTGACCTACACGGTAACGCTGAGTCCAGCGAGCGGGCGGGCGGTGACGGTGTCCTATGCCGATGCGGGGACGGGGACGGCGATCTCCGGGACCGACTACACGGCCATCACCGGCGGGAGTTTGACTTTCGCCGCGGGCACCACCAGCCAGACCTTCGACGTGTCGGTGACCGGCGACACCACGAACGAGCCGGACGAGACCGTCGTGGTGACCTTGAGCAACGCCTCGGGCGCCACCATCGCAACGGGAACGGGGACCGGCACGATCGCCAACGACGACGGGTCTCTGCTTTCCATCGACTCGCCGAGCATAACCGAGGGGGACAGCGGCTCGAAGAACCTGACGTTCACCGTGACGTTGAGTCCGGCGAAATCGCAGCAGGTGACCGTGGCGTACGCGGACGCGGGAACCGGGACGGCGACTTCGGGGACGGACTACACCGCCATCACCGCCGGCACGCTCACCTTCGCGGCGAACGAGACCAGCAAGACGATCACCGTCTCGGTGACCGGCGACGGCTCGGACGAGGAGAGCGAGACCATCCTGGTGACCCTGAGCAACCCGGTCGGGGCGACGATTTCGACGGCGACGGGAACCGGCACGATCACCGATAACGACGGCGAGCCGTCGCTGTCGATTAGCTCGCCGAGCGTGGCGGAGGGAAACAGCGGCTCGGCGACACTGACCTTCAAGGTGACGCTGAGTCCGGCGAGCGGCAAACAGGTCACGGTGAACTATGCGGACGCGGGAACGGGGACGGCGACCTCGGGGACGGACTACACGGCGATCTCGGGCGGCACGCTGACGTTCGCGGCGGGGACGACGAGCCAGACCTTCGACGTGTCGGTGACCGGCGACACCGGCGACGAGGCGAACGAGACGATCCTGGTATCGCTGAGCAGCCCGACGAATGCGGCCGTATCGAGCACGGCGGGAACGGGCACCGGCACGATCATCGACGACGACGGCACCCCCACCTTCTCGATCAGTTCGCCGAGCGTGACTGAGGGGAACAGCGGCTCGGCGACGCTGACCTACGCGGTGACGCTATTCCCGGCAAGCGCGGAACAGCTGTCGGTGCGTTTCTCGGACGCCGGGACCGGCACCGCGACGGCGGGAACGGACTACCCGCCCTTCCGGCTGCAGTGGCTCCGTTTCGCAGCCGGCGAGACGCGCAAGACGGTATCCGTTGCGGTGACCGGCGACACGGTGAAGGAACCGAACGAGACGGTGGTGGCGGAACTGTTCCTCGCGCCCGAGGTGACCGGCGCGACCCTCGGGACGCGGTACGGGACCGGCACGATCACCGACGACGACACGACGCCGGGGCTTTCGATCTCGTCGCCGCAGGTGACCGAGGGGAACAGCGGGTCGGCGACGTTGACCTACACGGTGACGCTGACGGCGGCGGCCAGCCGGCAGGTGACGGTGTCCTACGCCGATGCGGGGACGGGGACGGCGACCTCCGGCACCGACTACACCGCGATCACCGCCGGCACCCTGACCTTCGCGGCAGGGACGACGAGCCAGACCTTCGACGTGTCGGTGACCGGCGACACGACCGTGGAACCGCACGAGACGGTGGTGGCGCGGCTGAGCAACGCCTCGGGCGCGACGATCCTGACCGCGACGGGGACCGGCACCATCGCCAACGACGACGGCACCTCGTCGCTGTCGATTTCGTCGCCGACCGTGACCGAGCCGCTCGTAACGATGCGGTTCACGGTGACCCTGGGCGCAGCGCGCTCGCAGTCGGCGCGGGTGTACTGGTGGGACACGGGGACCGGCACGGCGACCGCGGGCTCCGATTATACAGAGACGAGCGTCACCGCTCCGGGCCAGCGGTCGCTGACCTTCAGCGCGGGGGAAATCAGCAAGACCATCGACATCATGGTGCGGGACGACGGTTTCGACGAACCGGACGAAACCATCGTGCTCGCGGTGAGCGAAGCCGCGAACGGGCAGCCGCGGGTGACGGGGACGGGGACGATCAAGGACAACGAAGATCCGCCCACGGTTTCCATCGACTCGCCGCGCGTGACCGAGGGGGACAGCGGCTCGGTGACGCTGACCTACACCGTGCGCCTGAGCGGGGCCAGTTCAAGACAGGTAACCGTGGACTACGCGGACGCGGGGACCGGGACGGCGACCTCGGGAACGGACTACACGGCCATCACCGGCGGCACCTTCACCTTCGCGGCAGGGACACTGAGCGGGTCGGCCACGTTCGATGTATCGGTGACGGGTGACACCGTGGACGAGCCGCACGAGACCATCCTGGTGGCGCTGAGCAATCCGACGAACGCGACCGTATCGACTACGGCGGGGACGGGGACCGGCACGATCACCGACGACGATCCGCCGTCCATATCGATCAACTCGCCGTCGGTCGCCGAGGGCGGCGCCGGTTCGACGGTCACGCTGAAGTTCACGGTGAGTCTGAGTTCGGCGAGCGAGGAGCAGGTGGGTTTCACCATCGCCGATGCGAGGTCGGGCACCGCGACGAGGGGAACGGACTACCTCCGGTGGGGTCCCTTTGGCTTTAGCTTAGAGCCCGGAGTAACCACTTGGACACTCAGTGTCACGGTGAACGGAGACGAGGTCGACGAGGCGGACGAGACGATCCTGGCCCGGCTGAGCAGCCCGACGAACGCCACCATCGCGGTGGCCGACGGCATCGGCACCATTACCGACGACGACCCCTCGCCGACGGTGTCGATCAGCACGCCGAACGTGAACGAGGGCGATACCGGCTCCACCACGATGACCTACACCGTGACGCTGGATCCGGCGAGCGGGCAGCAGGTGACCGTGGACTACGAGGACGCCGGCACCGGCACGGCGACCTCGGGGACCGACTACGAGGCGATCAGCAAAGGGACGCTGACCTTCGCGGCGGAGGAGACGAGCAAGACGTTCAATGTTTCCGTGACAGGAGACACCCTGGACGAGGTCCATGAAACCGTCCTGGTGACGCTGAGCAATCCGACGAACGCGACCGTATCGAGTACGGCGGGGACCGGGACGGGCACGATTACCGACGACGACGGCGTGCCGACGCTGTCGATCAGCTCGCCGAGCGTCACTGAGGGCGACAGCGGCTCGGTGAACCTGACCTACACGGTGACGCTGGATGCGGCGAGCGGGAAACAGGTAACGGTGGCCTACGCCGACGCCGGGACCGGCACGGCCACTTCGGGGACGGACTACACGGCGATCACCGGCGGGACGCTGACCTTCGCGGCGGGGACGACGAGCCAGACCTTCAACGTGTCGGTGACGGGCGATGTCCTGGACGAGTCGAACGAGACGGTCCTGGTGTCGCTGAGCGCCCCGACGAACGCGGTGGTCTCGACCACGGCGGGTACCGGCACGGGGACGATCACGGACGACGACGGGGCGCCGACCTCGATTACGCTGACGGTGGATGATAACAGTGTGGGCGAGGGCGACGGGGCGACCACGATCACGGTGACGGCCACGGTGGACGGCACGACGCGGTTCGCCGCGGCCAAGACGGTGCAGGTGAGCGTGGCGGGCAGCGGCACGGCGACGGCGGTGGACTTCGCGGCGGTGTCGGACTTCAACATCTCTATCGCCGCCGGGGCGGAGAGCGAGAGCGAAACCTTCACGCTGACGCCGACCGACGATGCGGTGGACGAGACCGACGAGACGGTGACGGTGAGCGGCACGTCGTCCGGTCTGACGGTGAACTCGGCCACGATCACGTTGACGGACGACGACGCGGCGCCGACCTCGATCACGCTGACGGTGGATGATAACAGCGTGGGCGAGGGCGACGGGGCGACCACGATCACCGTCACCGCCACGGTGGACGGCGCCACTCGATTCGCCGCGGCCACGACGGTGAGCGTGAGCGTGGCGGGCAGCGGCACGGCGACGGCGGTGGACTTCGCGGCGGTGTCGGACTTCAACATCGAGATCGCCGCGGAGGCGGAGAGCGGGAGCGAAACCTTCACGCTGACGCCGACGGACGACACGGCGGACGAGACCGACGAGACGATCACGGTGAGCGGCACGTCGGGCAGTCTGACGGTGAACTCGGACACGATCACGTTGACGGACGACGACGATGCGCCGACGCTGTCGATCAGCTCGCCGAGCGTCACTGAGGGCGACAGCGGCTCGGTGAACCTGACCTACACGGTGACGCTGGATGCGGCGAGCGGCAAACAGGTAACGGTGGCCTACGCCGACGCCGGGACCGGCACGGCCACTTCGGGGACGGACTACACGGCGATCACCGGCGGGACGCTGACCTTCGCGGCGGGGACGACGAGCCAGACCTTCGACGTGTCGGTGACGGGCGATGTCCTGGACGAGTCGAACGAGACGATCCTGGTGTCGTTGAGCGCCCCGACGAACGCGGTGGTATCAACCACGGCGGGTACCGGCACGGGGACGATCACGGACGACGACGGGGCGCCGACCTCGATCACCTTGACGGTGGATGATAACAGTGTGGGCGAGGGCGACGGGGCCACCACGATCACCGTCACTGCCACGGTGGACGGCGCCACTCGGTTCCCCGAAGCCAAGACGGTGCAGGTGAGCGTGGCGGGTAGCGGCACGGCGACGGCGGTGGACTTCGCGGCGGTGGCGGCGTTCGACATTACGATCGCCGCCGGGGAGGCGAGCAAGACCGAAACCTTCACGCTGACGCCGACCGACGATGCGGTGGACGAGACCGACGAGACGGTGACGGTGAGCGGCACGTCGAGCGGCCTGACGGTGAACTCGGCCACGATTACGTTGACGGACGACGACGATGCGCCGACCTCGATCACGCTGACGGTGAACGATAATAGTGTGGGCGAGGGCGACGGGGCCACCACGATCACCGTCACTGCCACGGTGGACGGCGCCACTCGGTTCGCCGAAGCCAAGACGGTGCAGGTGAGCGTGGCGGGTAGCGGCACGGCGACGGCGGTGGACTTCGCGGCGGTGGCGGCGTTCGACATTACGATCGCCGCGGGGGAGGCGAGCAAGACCGGGACCTTCACGCTGACGCCGACCGACGATGCGGTGGACGAGACCGACGAGACGGTGACGGTGAGCGGCACGTCGAGCGGCCTGATGGTGAAGTCGGCCACGATCAGTCTCACCGACGACGACGATGCGCCGACCTCGATCACGCTGACGGTGAATGACGACGCGGTGAGCGAGGACGACGGGGCCACCACGATCACGGTGACGGCCACGGTGGACGGCACGACCCGATTCGCCGAGGACAAGACGGTGAGCGTAAGTGTGGCGGGGAGCGGCACGGCGACGGCGGTGGACTTCGCGGCGGTGGCGGCGTTCGACATCGAGATTGACGCCGGAGCGGAGAACGGGAGCGAAACCTTCACGCTGACGCCGACGGACGACACGGTGGACGAGACCAACGAGACCATCACGGTGCGCGGCACGTCGGGCAGTCTGACGGTGAACTCGGACACGATCACGTTGACGGACGACGACGATGCGCCGACCTCGATCACGCTGACGGTGGATGATAACAGCGTGGGCGAGGGCGACGGGGCGACCACGATCACCGTCACGGCCACGGTGGACGGCGCGACGCGGTTCGCCGAGGCCACGACGGTGAGCGTGAGCGTGGCGGGCAGCGGCACGGCGACGGCGGTAGACTTCGCCGCGGTGTCGGACTTCAGCATCTCTATCGCCGCGGAGGCGGCGAGCGGGAACGAAACCTTCACGCTGACGCCGACGGACGACACGGCGGACGAGACCGACGAGACCATCACGGTGAGCGGCACGTCGGGCAGTCTGACGGTCAACTCGGACACGATCACGTTGACGGACGACGACGATGCGCCGACGCTGTCGATCAGCTCGCCGAGCGTCACTGAGGGCGACAGCGGCTCGGTGAACCTGACCTACACGGTGACGCTGGATGCGGCGAGCGGGAAACAGGTAACGGTGGCCTACGCCGACGCCGGGACCGGCACGGCCACTTCGGGGACGGACTACACGGCGATCACCGGCGGGACGCTGACGTTCGCGGCGGGGACGACGAGCCAGACCTTCAACGTGTCGGTGACGGGCGATGTCCTGGACGAGTCGAACGAGACGATCCTGGTGTCGCTGAGCGCCCCGACGAACGCGGTGGTCTCGACTACGGCGGGTACCGGCACGGGGACGATCACGGACGACGACGGGGCGCCGACCTCGATTACGCTGACGGTGAACGATAACAGTGTGGGCGAGGGCGACGGGGCGACCACGATCACGGTGACGGCCACGGTGGACGGCACGACGCGGTTCGCCACGGCCAAGACGGTACAGGTGAGCGTGGCGGGGAGCGGCACGGCGACGGCGGTGGACTTCGCGGCGGTGGCGGACTTCAACATCGAGATCGCCGCGGGGGCGGCGAGCAAGACCGGGACCTTCACGCTGACGCCGACGGACGACGCGGTGGACGAGACCAACGAGACGGTGACGGTGAGCGGCACGTCGAGCGGCCTGATGGTGAAGTCGGCCACGATCACGTTGACGGACGACGACGATGCGCCGACCTCAATCACGCTGACGGTGAACGATAACAGTGTGGGCGAGGACGACGGGGCCACCACGATCACCGTCACTGCCACGGTGGACGGCGCCACTCGGTTCGCCGAGGCCAAGACCGTTGAGGTGAGCGTGGCGGGTAGCGGGACGGCGACGGCGGTAGACTTCGCGGCGGTGGCGGCATTCGACATCTCTATCGACGCAGGGGAGGCGAGCAAGACCGGGACCTTCACGCTGACGCCGACGGACGACACGGTGGACGAGACCAACGAGACGGTGACGGTGAGCGGCACGGCGTCCGGTCTGACGGTGAACTCGGCCACGATCACGTTGACGGACGACGACGATGCGCCGACCTCGATCACGCTGACGGTGAACGATAATAGTGTGGGCGAGGGCGACGGGGCGACCACGATCACGGTGACGGCCACGGTGGACGGCGCGACGCGGTTCGCCGAGGCCACGACGGTGAGCGTGAGCGTGGCGGGTAGCGGCACGGCGACGGCGGTGGACTTCGCGGCGGTGTCGGACTTCAACATCTCTATCGCCGCCGGGGCGGCGAGCGGGAACGAAACCTTCACGCTGACGCCGACGGACGACACGGCGGACGAGACCGACGAGACCATCACGGTGAGCGGCACGTCGGGCAGTCTGACGGTGAACTCGGCCACGATCAGTCTCACCGACGACGACGGCGCGCCGACGCTGTCGATCAACTCGCCGAGCGTCACTGAGGGCGACAGCGGCTCGAAGAACCTGAGGTTCACGGTCACCCTGAGCCCGGCGAGCGGGCAACAGGTAACGGTGCAGTACGCGGACGCGGGCACCGGCACGGCCACTTCGGGGACGGACTACACGGCGATCACCGGCGGGACGCTGACCTTCGCGGTGGGGACGACGAGCCAGACCTTCGACGTGTCGGTGACGGGCGATGTCCTGGACGAGTCGAACGAGACGATCCTGGTGTCGCTGAGCGCCCCGACGAACGCGGCGATCTCGGCCACGGCGGGTACCGGCACGGGGACGATCACGGACGACGACGCGGCGCCGACCTCGATTACGCTGACGGTGGATGATAACAGTGTGGGCGAGGGCGACGGGGCGACCACGATCACGGTGACGGCCACGGTGGACGGCACGACCCGATTCGCCGCGGCCAAGACGGTGCAGGTGAGCGTGGCGGGCAGCGGCACGGCGACGGCGGTGGACTTCGCGGCGGTGACGGACTTCAACATCGAGATCGCCGCAGGGGAGGCGAGCAAGACCGGGACCTTCACGCTGACGCCGACGAACGACTCAGTGGACGAGACCAACGAGACGGTGACGGTGAGCGGCACGTCGAGCGGCCTGACGGTGAACTCGGCCACGATCAGTCTCACCGACGACGACGCGGCGCCGACCTCGATCACGCTGACGGTGAACGACGACGCGGTGAGCGAGGACGACGGGGCCACCACGATCACCGTCACTGCCACGGTGGACGGCACGACGCGGTTCGCCACGGCCACGACGGTGAGCGTGAGCGTGGCGGGCAGCGGCACGGCGACGGCGGTGGACTTCGCCGCGGTGGAGGCGTTCGACATCGAGATTGACGCCGGAGCGGAGAACGGGAGCGAAACCTTCACGCTGACGCCGACGGACGACTCAGTGGACGAGACCAACGAGACGATCACGGTGCGCGGCACGTCGGGCAGTCTGACGGTGAACTCGGACACGATCACGTTGGCGGACGACGACGATGCGCCGACCTCGATCACGCTGACGGTGGATGATAATAGTGTGGGCGAGGGCGACGGGGACACCACGATCAGGGTGACGGCCACGGTGGACGGCACGACGCGGTTCGCCGCGGCCACGACGGTGAGCGTGAGCGTGGCGGGCAGCGGCACGGCGACGGCGGTGGACTTCGCGGCGGTGGCGGCGTTCGACATCTCTATCGCCGCCGGGGCGGCGAGCGGGAGCGAAACCTTCACGCTGACGCCGACGGACGACACGGCGGACGAGACCGACGAGACCATCACGGTGCGCGGCACGTCGGGCAGTCTGACGGTGAACTCGGCCACGATCACGTTGACGGACGACGACGATGCGCCGACGCTGTCGATCAGCTCGCCGAGCGTCACTGAGGGCGACAGCGGCTCGGTGAACCTGACCTACACGGTGACGCTGGATACGGCGAGCGGGAAACAGGTAACGGTGGCCTACGCCGACGCCGGTACCGGCACGGCCACTTCGGGGACGGACTACACGGCGATCTCGGGCGGGACGCTGACCTTCGCGGTGGGGACGACGAGCCAGACTTTCGACGTGTCGGTGACGGGCGATGTCCTGGACGAGTCGAACGAGACGATCCTGGTGTCGTTGAGCGCCCCGACGAACGCGGTGATCTCGGCCACGGTGGGTACCGGCACGGGAACGATCACGGACGACGACGCGGCGCCGACCTCGATCACCTTGACGGTGGATGATAACAGTGTGGGCGAGGGCGACGGGGCGACCACGATCACGGTGACGGCCACGGTGGACGGCACGACGCGGTTCGCCGCGGCCACGACGGTGCAGGTGAGCGTGGCGGGCAGCGGCACGGCGACGGCGGTGGACTTCGCCGCGGTGGCGGACTTCAACATCTCTATCGCCGCGGGGGAGGCGAGCAAGACCGGGACCTTCACGCTGACGCCGACGAACGACTCAGTGGACGAGACCGACGAGACGGTGACGGTGAGCGGCACGTCGAGCGGCCTGATGGTGAAGTCGGCCACGATCAGTCTCACCGACGACGACGCGGCGCCGACCTCGATCACGCTGACGGTGAACGACGACGCGGTGAGCGAGGACGACGGGGCCACCACGATCATGGTGACCGCCACGGTGGACGGCACGACGCGGTTCGCCGAGGCCACGACGGTGAGCGTGAGCGTGGCGGGCAGCGGGACGGCGACGGCGGTGGACTTCGCGGCGGTGGCGGACTTCAGCATCTCTATCGACGCGGAGGCGGCGAGCGGGAGCGAAACCTTCACGCTGACGCCGACGGACGATGCGGTGGACGAGACCGACGAGACCATCACAGTGAGCGGCACGTCGGGCAGTCTGACGGTGAACTCGGACACGATCACGTTGACGGACGACGACGATGCGCCAACCTCGATCACCTTGACGGTGGACGACGACGGCGTGGGCGAGGGCGACGGAGCCACCACGATCACGGTGACGGCCACGGTGGACGGCACGACGCGGTTCGCCGCGGCCACGACGGTGAGCGTGAGCGTGGCGGGGAGCGGCACGGCGACGGCGGTGGACTTCGCGGCGGTGTCGGACTTCAGCATCTCTATCGACGCGGAGGCGGCGAGCGGGAGCAAAACCTTCACGCTGACGCCGACGGACGATGCGGTGGACGAGACCGACGAGACCATCACGGTGAGCGGCACGTCGGGCAGTCTGACGGTGAACCCGGACACGATCACGTTGACGGACGACGACGGGACGCCGACCTCGATCACCTTGACGGTGGATGATAACAGCGTGGGCGAGGGCGACGGGGCGACCACGATCACGGTGACGGCCACGGTGAACGGCACGACGCGGTTCGTTGAGGCCAAGACGGTGCGGGTAAGCGTGACGGGCAGCGGCACGGCGACGGCGGTGGATTTCGCGGCGGTGTCGGACTTCAACATCTCTATCGCCGCCGGGGCGGAGAGCGAGAGCGAAACCTTCACGCTGACGCCGACGGACGATGCGGTGGACGAGACCAACGAGACGGTGACGGTGAGCGGCACGTCGAGCGGCCTGACGGTGAACTCGGCCACGATCACGTTGGCGGACGACGACGCGGCGCCGACCTCGATCACGCTGACGGTGGACGACAACAGTGTGGGCGAGGACGACGGGGCGACCACGATCACGGTGACGGCCACGGTGGACGGTACGACGCGGTTCGCCGCGGCCACGACGGTGAGCGTGAGCGTGGCGGGTAGCGGGACGGCGACGGCGGTGGACTTCGCGGCGGTGGAGGCGTTCGACATTACGATCGCCGCGGGGACGGAGAGCGATACCGAAACCTTCACGCTGACGCCGACGGACGACGCGGTGGACGAGACCAACGAGACGGTGACGGTGAGCGGCACGTCGGGCAGTCTGACGGTCAACTCGGCCACGATCACGTTGGCGGACGACGACGCGGCGCCGACCTCGATCACGCTGACGGTGGACGACAACAGTGTGGGCGAGGGCGACGGGGCCACCACGATCACCGCCACCGCCACGGTGGACGGCGCGACACGGTTCGCCGCGGCCACGACGGTGAGCGTGAGCGTGGCGGGCAGTGGCACGGCAACGGCGGTGGACTTCGCCGCGGTGTCGGACTTCAGCATCTCTATCGCCGCGGAGGCGGAGAGCGATACCGAAACTTTCACGCTGACGCCGACGGACGACACGGCGGACGAGACCGATGAGACGATCACGGTGAGCGGCACGTCGGGCAGTCTGACGGTCAACTCGGACACGATCACGTTGACGGACGACGACGATGCGCCGACGTTGTCGATCAGCTCGCCGAGCGTCACTGAGGGCGACAGCGGCTCGGTGAACCTGACCTACACGGTGACGCTGGATACGGCGAGCGGGAAACAGGTAACGGTGGCCTACGCCGACGCCGGGACCGGCACGGCCACTTCGGGGACGGACTACACGGCGATCACCGGCGGGACGCTGACCTTCGCGGTGGGGACGACGAGCCAGACCTTCGACGTGTCGGTGACGGGCGATGTCCTGAACGAGTCGAACGAGACGATCCTGGTGGCGTTGAGCGCCCCGACGAACGCGGTGGTATCAACCACGGCGGGTACCGGCACGGGAACGATCACGGACGACGACGCGGCGCCGACCTCGATCACGCTGACGGTGGATGATAACAGTGTGGGCGAGGGCGACGGGGCCACCACGATCACGGTGACGGCCACGGTGGACGGCACGACCCGATTCGCCGAGGACAAGACGGTGAGCGTAAGTGTGGCGGGGAGCGGCACGGCGACGGCGGTGGACTTCGCGGCGGTGGCGGACTTCAACATCGAGATCGCCGCGGGGGAGGCGAGCAAGACCGAAACCTTCACGCTGACGCCGACGAACGACTCAGTGGACGAGACCGACGAGACGGTGACGGTGAGCGGCACGTCGAGCGGCCTGACGGTGAAGTCGGCCACGATCAGTCTCACCGACGACGACGATGCGCCGACCTCGATCACGCTGACGGTGGATGATAACAGTGTGAGCGAGGACGACGGGGCCACCACGATCACGGTGACGGCCACGGTGGACGGCACGACCCGATTCGCCGAGGACAAGACGGTGAGCGTAAGTGTGGCGGGTAGCGGCACGGCGACGGCGGTGGACTTCGCCGAGGTGACGGCGTTCGACATCGAGATTGACGCCGGAGCGGAGAACGGGAGCGAAACCTTCACGCTGACGCCGACGGACGACTCAGTGGACGAGACCAACGAGACCATCACGGTGCGCGGCACGTCGTCCGGTCTGACGGTGAACTCGGCCACGATCACGTTGACGGACGACGACGATGCGCCGACCTCGATCACGCTGACGGTGGATGATAACAGCGTGGGCGAGGGGGACGGGGACACCACGATCAGGGTGACGGCCACGGTGGACGGCGCGACGCGGTTCGCCGCGGCCACGACGGTGAGCGTGAGCGTGGCGGGCAGCGGCACGGCGACGGCGGTGGACTTCGCCGCGGTGTCGGCGTTCGACATCTCTATCGCCGCGGAGGCGGAGAGCGGGAGCGAAACCTTCACGCTGACGCCGACGGACGACACGGCGGACGAGACCGACGAGACCATCACGGTGAGCGGCACGTCGGGCAGTCTGACGGTCAACTCGGACACGATCACGTTGACGGACGACGACGATGCGCCGACGCTGTCGATCAGCTCGCCGAGCGTCACTGAGGGCGACAGCGGCTCGGTGAACCTGACCTACACGGTGACGCTGGATGCGGCGAGCGGGAAACAGGTAACGGTGGCCTACGCCGACGCCGGGACCGGCACGGCCACTTCGGGGACGGACTACACGGCGATCACCGGCGGGACGCTGACCTTCGCGGTGGGGACGACCAGCCAGACCTTCGACGTGTCGGTGACGGGCGACGTCCTGGACGAGTCGAACGAGACGGTGGTGGTGTCGTTGAGCGCCCCGACGAACGCGGTGGTCTCGACTACGGCGGGCGCCGGCACGGGGACGATCACGGACGACGACGGGGCGCCGACCTCGATCACCTTGACGGTGGATGATAACAGTGTGGGCGAGGGCGACGGGGCGACCACGATCACGGTGACGGCCACGGTGGACGGCACGACGCGGTTCGCCGAGACCAAGATGGTGCAGGTGAGCGTGGCGGGTAGCGGCACGGCGACGGCGGTGGACTTCGCGGCAGTGTCGGACTTCAACATCGAGATCACCGCGGGGGAGGCGAGCAAGACCGGGACCTTCACGCTGACGCCGACCGACGATGCGGTGGACGAGACCGACGAGACCGTCACGGTGCGCGGCACGTCGTCTGGCCTGACGGTGAACTCGGCCACGATCAGCCTGACGGACAACGACGACGCGCCGACCTCGATCACGCTGACGGTGAACGACGACGCGGTGAGCGAGGGCGACGGGGCCACTACGATTACCGTCACTGCCACGGTGGACGGCGCCACTCGGTTCGCCGAGGCCAAGACCGTTGAGGTGAGCGTGGCGGGTAGCGGCACGGCGACGGCGGTGGACTTCGCGGCGGTGTCGGCATTCGACATCTCTATCGACGCAGGGGAGGCGAGCAAGACCGGGACCTTCACGCTGACGCCGACGGACGATGCGGTGGACGAGACCGACGAGACGGTGACGGTGAGCGGCACGTCGAGCGGTCTGACGGTGAACTCGGCCACGATCACGTTGACGGACGACGACGATGCGCCGACCTCGATCACGCTGACGGTGAACGATAATAGTGTGGGCGAGGGCGACGGGGCGACCACGATCACGGTGACGGCCACGGTGGACGGCGCGACGCGGTTCGCCACGGTCACGACGGTGAGCGTGAGCGTGGCGGGCAGCGGCACGGCGACGGCGGTAGACTTCGCCGCGGTGTCGGACTTCAGCATCGAGATCGCCGCGGGGGAGGCGAGCAAGACCGGGACCTTCACGCTGACGCCGACGGACGATGCGGTGGACGAGACCGACGAGACCATCACGGTGAGCGGCACGTCGGGCAGTCTGACGGTGAACTCGGACACGATCACGTTGACGGACGACGACGGGACGCCGACCTCGATCACCTTGACGGTGGATGATAACAGTGTGGGCGAGGGCGATGGGGCGACCACGATCACGGTGACGGCCACGGTGAACGGCACGACGCGGTTCGTTGAGGCCAAGACGGTGCGGGTAAGCGTGGCGGGCAGCGGCACGGCGACGGCGGTAGACTTCGCCGCGGTGGCGGACTTCAACATCGAGATCGCCGCGGGGGCGGCGAGCAAGACCGGGACCTTCACGCTGACGCCGACCGACGATGCGGTGGACGAGACCGACGAGACGGTGACGGTGAGCGGCACGTCGAGCGGCCTGACGGTGAACTCGGCCACGATCACGTTGACGGACGACGACGCGGCGCCGACCTCGATCACGCTGACGGTGAACGATAACAGTGTGGGCGAGGGCGACGGGGCCACCACGATCACGGTGACGGCCACGGTGGACGGCACGACCCGGTTCGTTGAGGCCAAGACGGTGCGGGTAAGCGTGGCGGGTAGCGGCACGGCGACGGCGGTGGACTTCGCCGCGGTGGCGGACTTCAACATCGAGATCGCCGCGGGGGAGGCGAGCAAGACCGGGACCTTCACGCTGACGCCGACGGACGACGCGGTGGACGAGACCGACGAGACGGTGACGGTGCGCGGCACGTCGTCTGGCCTGACGGTGAACTCGGCCACGATCACGTTGACGGACGACGACGCGGCGCCGACCACGATCACGCTGACGGTGGATGATAACAGCGTGGGCGAGGGGGACGGGGCGACCACGATCACCGTCACCGCCACGGTGGACGGCGCGACGCGGTTCGCCGCGGCCACGACGGTGAGCGTGAGCGTGGCGGGTAGCGGGACGGCGACGGCGGTGGACTTCGCGGCGGTGTCGGCGTTCAACATCTCTATCGCCGCGGAGGCGGCGAGCAAGACCGGGACCTTCACGCTGACGCCGACGGACGATGTGGTGGACGAGACCGACGAGACCATCACGGTGAGCGGCACGTCAGGCAGTCTGACGGTGAACTCGGCCACGATCAGCCTGACGGACAACGACGCTGCGCCGACCTCGATCACGCTGACGGTGAACGACGACGCGGTGAGCGAGGGCGACGGGGCCACCACGATCACGGTGACGGCCACGGTGGACGGCACGACCCGGTTCGCCACGGCCAAGACGGTGCAGGTGAGCGTGGCAGGGGACGGCAAGGCGGGGGCGGTGGGCTTCGCGATGGTGTCGGACTTCAACATCGAGATCGCCGCCGGGGCGGCGAGCGGCGCCGGCGCCTTCACGCTGACGCCAATGGACGACACGGTAGACGAGACCGACGAGACCATCACGGTGAGCGGCGCATCAGGCAGTCTGACGGTGAACTCGGAAACGATCAGTCTCGCGGATGACGACGGGCCCCCGAATGACGGTGGGCCCTCGGATAACGGTGTGCCCTCGGATGACGGCGGGGTGCTGTCGCTGTCGATCGACTCGCCGAGCGTGACCGAGGGGGACAGCGGCTCGAAAGACCTGACGTTCACCGTGACCCTGAGCGCAGCCAGTACCGAGCAGGTGACGGTGGCCTATGCAGACGCCGGCACCGGCACGGCCACTTCGGGGACGGACTACACGGCGATCTCGGGCGGCACGCTGACGTTCGCGGCGGGGACGACGAGCCAGACGATTGTGGTATCGGTGATCGGCGACACGTTGGACGAGGCGGACGAGACGGTGGTGGTGACGCTGAGCAGTCCGGTGAACGCCACGCTGGGGACGGCGGCGAGTGGGACGGGGACGATTACGGACGACGACGCGGCGCCGGTGTTGTCGATCGACTCGCCGGACGTGGCTGAGGGCGACGACGGTTCCAAGGCGCTGACGTTCACGGTGACGTTGAGCGCGGCGAGCGGCCGGCAGGTGACGGTGGCCTATGCAGACGCCGGTACCGGCACGGCCACTTCGGGGACGGACTACACGGCGATCTCGGGCGGCACGCTGACGTTCGCGGCGGGGACGACGAGCCAGACGATTGACGCGTCGGTGATCGGCGACACGCTGGACGAGGTGGACGAGACGGTGGTGGTGACGCTGAGCAACCCGGTGAACGCCACGCTGGGGACGGCGGCGAGTGGGACGGGGACGATTACGGACGACGACGCGGCGCCGGTGCTGTCGATCGACTCGCCGGGCGTGGCTGAGGGCGACGACGGTTCCAAGGCGCTGACGTTCACGGTGACGTTGAGCGCGGCGAGCGGCCGGCAGGTGACGATGGCCTATGCAGACGCCGGCACCGGCACGGCCACTTCGGGGACGGACTACACGGCGATCTCGGGCGGCACGCTGACGTTCGCGGCGGGGACGACGAGCCAGACGATTGACGTGTCGGTGATCGGCGACACGTTGGACGAGGTGGACGAGACGGTGGTGGTGACGCTGAGCAACCCGGTGAACGCCACGCTGGGGACGGCGGCGAGTGGGATGGGGACGATTACGGACGACGACACGGCGCCGGTGCTGTCGATCGACTCGCCGGGCGTGGCTGAGGGCGACGACGGTTCCAAGGCGCTGACGTTCACGGTGACGTTGAGCGCGGCGAGCGGCCGGCAGGTGACGGTGGCCTATGCAGACGCCGGTACCGGCACGGCCACTTCGGGGACGGACTACACGGCGATCTCGGGCGGCACGCTGACGTTCGCGGCGGGGACGACGAGCCAGACGATTGACGTGTCGGTGATCGGCGACACGCTGGACGAGGTGGACGAAACGGTGGTGGTAACGCTGAGCAACCCGGTGAACGCCACGCTGGGGACGGCGGCGAGTGGGACGGGGACGATCGTCAACGACGATGGCGTTCTCGTCTCGATCGACTCGCCGAGCGCGGCGGAGGGGGGCAGCGGCTCGGCGACCCTGACCTACACCGTGACCCTGAACACGGCGAGCACCGAACAGGTGACGGTGGCCTATGCAGACGCCGGTACCGGCACGGCCACTTCGGGGACGGACTACACGGCGATCTCGGGCGGCACGCTGACGTTCGCGGCGGGGACGACGAGCCAGACGATTGTGGTATCGGTGATCGGCGACACGTTGGACGAGGCGGACGAAACGGTGGTGGTGACGCTGAGCAGTCCGGTGAACGCCACGCTGGGGACGGCGGCGAGTGGGACGGGGACGATTACGGACGACGACGCGGCGCCGGTGTTGTCGATCGACTCGCCGGGCGTGGCTGAGGGCGACGACGGTTCCAAGGCGCTGACGTTCACGGTGACGCTGAGCGCGGCGAGCGGCAAGCCGATCACGGTAGCCTACGCCGACGCGGAGACGGGCACGGCGGCGGCGGGGACGGACTATGAAGCGATTGCCAGCGGCACGCTGACCTTCCTGCCAGGGGAGACGAGCCAGACGATTGACGTGTCGGTGATCGGCGACACGTTGGACGAGGTGGACGAGACGGTGGTGGTGACGCTGAGCAGTCCGGTGAACGCCACGCTGGGGACGGCGGCGAGTGGGACGGGGACGATTACGGACGACGACGCGACGCCGGTGCTGTCGATCGACTCGCCGGACGTGGCTGAGGGCGACGACGGTTCCAAGGCGCTGACGTTCACGGTGACGTTGAGCGCGGCGAGCGGCAAGCCGGTCACGGTAGCCTACGCCGACGCGGAGACGGGCACGGCGACGGCGGGGACGGACTATGAAGCGATTACCAGCGGCACGCTGACCTTCCTGCCAGGGGAGACGAGCCAGACGATTGACGTGTCGGTGACGGGCGACACGCTGGACGAGGCGGACGAGACGGTGGTGGTGACGCTGAGCAGTCCGGTGAACGCCACGCTGGGGACGGCGGCGAGTGGGACGGGGACGATTACGGACGACGACGCGACGCCGGTGCTGTCGATCGACTCGCCGGACGTGGTTGAGGGCGACGACGGTTCCAAGGCGCTGACGTTCACGGTGACGTTGAGCGCGGTGAGCGGCAAGCCGGTCACGGTAGCCTACGCCGACGCGGAGACGGGCACGGCGGCGGCGGGGACGGACTATGAAGCGATTACCAGCGGCACGCTGACCTTCCTGCCAGGGGAGACGAGCCAGACGATTGACGTGTCGGTGACGGGCGACACGTTGGACGAGGCGGACGAGACGGTGGTGGTGACGCTGAGCAATCCGGTGAACGCGACCCTGGCAACGGAAGGGGACGGTAAGGTTGTCTCGACCCTCACCGGCCTCGGCACGATTACGGACGACGACGCGGCGCCGGTGCTGTCGATCGACTCGCCGGACGTGGTTGAGGGCGACGACGGTTCCAAGGCGCTGACGTTCACGGTGACGTTGAGCGCGGTGAGCGGCAAGCCGGTCACGGTAGCTTACGCCGACGCGGAGACGGGCACGGCGACGGCGGGGACGGACTATGAAGCGATTGCCAGCGGCACGCTGACCTTCCTGCCAGGGGAGACGAGCCAGACGATTGACGTGTCGGTGACGGGCGACACGTTGGACGAGGCGGACGAGACGGTGGTGGTGACGCTGAGCAATCCGGTGAACGCGACCCTGGCAACGGAAGGGGACGGTAAGGTTGTCTCGACCCTCACCGGCCTCGGCACGATTACGGACGACGACGCGGCGCCGGTGCTGTCGATCGACTCGCCGGACGTGGTTGAGGGCGACGACGGTTCCAAGGCGCTGACGTTCACGGTGACGTTGAGCGCGGTGAGCGGCAAGCCGGTCACGGTAGCTTACGCCGACGCGGAGACGGGCACGGCGACGGCGGGGACGGACTATGAAGCGATTGCCAGCGGCACGCTGACCTTCCTGCCAGGGGAGACGAGCCAGACGATTGACGTGTCGGTGACGGGCGACACGTTGGACGAGGCGGACGAGACGGTGGTGGTGACGCTGAGCAATCCGGTGAACGCGACCCTGGCAACGGAAGGGGACGGTAAGGTTGTCTCGACCCTCACCGGCCTCGGCACGATTACGGACGACGACGCGGCGCCGGTGCTGTCGATCGACTCGCCGGACGTGGTTGAGGGCGACGACGGTTCCAAGGCGCTGACGTTCACGGTGACGTTGAGCGCGGTGAGCGGCAAGCCGGTCACGGTAGCTTACGCCGACGCGGAGACGGGCACGGCGACGGCGGGGACGGACTATGAAGCGATTGCCAGCGGCACGCTGACCTTCCTGCCAGGGGAGACGAGCCAGACGATTGACGTGTCGGTGACGGGCGACACGCTGGACGAGGCGGACGAGACGGTGGTGGTGACGCTGAGCAATCCGGTGAACGCGACCCTGGCAACGGAAGGGGACGGTAAGGTTGTCTCGACCCTCACCGGCCTCGGCACGATTACGGACGACGACGCGACGCCGGTGCTGTCGATCGACTCGCCGGACGTGGTTGAGGGCGACGACGGTTCCAAGGCGCTGACGTTCACGGTGACGTTGAGCGCGGTGAGCGGCAAGCCGGTCACGGTAGCTTACGCCGACGCGGAGACGGGCACGGCGACGGCGGGGACGGACTATGAAGCGATTGCCAGCGGCACGCTGACCTTCCTGCCAGGGGAGACGAGCCAGACGATTGACGTGTCGGTGACGGGCGACACGCTGGACGAGGCGGACGAGACGGTGGTGGTGACGCTGAGCAATCCGGTGAACGCGACCCTGGCAACGGAAGGGGACGGTAAGGTTGTCTCGACCCTCACCGGCCTCGGCACGATTACGGACGACGACACGCTGCTGACCTTCGGCGACGCCACGGTGGCCAACCAGATCTGGATCAAGAACACGGAACGCGCGCCGGTCACCCTGCCCGCAGCGAGCGGCGGTGACGGCGAGCTGCGCTACGAACTCGCCCCCGATCTGCCGGCCGGCCTCACCTTCGCCGCCACCACCCGTGTCATCTCTGGCACGCCGGTCGTGGCCCTGGCGGAGACCCCCTACACGCTGACCGTCATCGATGAAGACGGCGACACCGCAGAACTGCGCTTCACCATCACGGTGAGGGACCCCGTCGCCGCGCTGCGCGCTCGTGGCCTCAAACTGGCCCTGGCCCATTTCGCTCGCGTGGTGGCGAGCGAGGCGGTGAACACCATTGGCGAACGCTTTGACCCGACCGCCTATACGTCGCAGGCCATCGTGGGCGGTTATACCCTGGACGGCGCGTCGACGAGCAATTGGCAGGTGCGCAACGCCGCCTACGTGACCCTTGACGAAGCGTTGCGAGACCTCGAACGCGTGCAGGAGGCTCAAGGGCGACCCTCGGGCCGTGAGTTGCTGTCGCAAAGCGCCTTCAACTTTCGCCTGAGCGGGGAAGGCGATGCCGGCAACGGTCATCTCCCGGCCTCCCCGCCCGGCGCGTCCGCCTTGTCTGTCGCCTCTCAGGAGGACGGCCGGGCACCCTGGACGCCGTGGGTGTGGGGCCGCGGCGTGGTCAGCAACTTCTCCGGCACCAGGATTCCGAACGCCGACGTTCTGACCCTCTACCTGGGCGCCGACGTTCGTCCGCGTCCGTCGCTGATGTTGGGCGTGGCCTTCTCTCACAGCACGGGTGAGGTGGCCTACGACCTGGGCGTGAGCGACGACGTCTTGGGCCGCGGCCACGTAGACGCGGCCCTGACCAGCGTGCTGCCCTACGTTCACTGGGCGCCGCGCGCCGGACTGAGCGTGTGGGGCCTGTTGGGCGCGGGCACGGGTGAAGCGACGTTGTCGGATGAAAATGACGCCACCGCCACCAATATCGGCCTGCGTCTGGCGGCCTTGGGCGGTCGCCATGATCTGGCGGCCTGGCAGGCCGTCACCCTGGCGGTCAAGACCGACGCCTTTGCGGTGACGGTGACGTCGGATGCGGTGCCCGGTCTGGAGGCGGTCAGGGCGGCGGCGGAGCGGCTTCGGCTGCTGCTGGAGGGGCGCACTGCGGTGCTGTCGTCGGCCTCGAGTCTGGAGCTGAGCGTCGAGGTCGGCGCTCGCTGGGATGGCGGCGACGCCGGGCGCGGCTTGGGCATAGAGATGGGTGGCGGTTTCAGCTACCATCACGCCGCCTTGGGGTTGCGCCTGGATGTCCGCGGTCGCTACCTGCTGGCGCACCAGCTGACAGGCTTCGAGGACTGGGGGGCGAGCGTGGCGCTGTCCCTGGACCCCGGCATTCCAGAGCGGGGCCTGTCGCTGACCCTGACGCCGGCGTGGGGCGTTGCGGCGAGCCAGATGCAGGGCTTGCTGAACCAGCCGGGGGTGACGCCGGTCATCAGCGCGGCGCCGGGCGGCGTGGACCTGGAGGTGGGCTACGGCCTGTCCGCGCTCGGGAATCGGGGCCTGGTCAAGTTCTACGGTGCCCTGTCGCAGAGCGGCGCAGACAGTCAGCGCCACCGTCTGGGCGGTCGTCTGACGCTGAACGAGCGATTTGGCTTCAGCCTGGAAGTCGACCGCCAGACGACCCTGGGGTCGGCGCCTGCCCACGGCGTCCAGGCCCGCTTCGAGATGGGCTACTGAGTCAGTTCGACCCTTGCCTCTGCCGTGAGGGAGATACGGGAGACAAAGCCATGCCGACCCTGCACTGGCTGACACGCGACGCCGACATCCATGCCGCCTCCCGTGTCCCCTATCGTCTGCTGGAAGAAGCGTCTGAGCTTTCCGCCGCTGAGCCGGACGCCGGCAACCTGCTCATCCAGGGCGACAACCTGGAAGCATTGAAGGCGCTGCTGCCGTTTAGGGTATACCGGATCCCCATTGACAGGCGAATCCCGCTGAACAGCCGAGTTCATTTTCCGCCACATGCCAGCGAGCAGTAGTCGTTCTCACCGCACGAATGAATGGCATTCACGACTTGAGATTATTGGTGCCTGATCTGATGCATAACCTGGATTTCCTTGGAGCGCGGTCAGACCGTCCTCATCGGAGCGTCGTAACGTGGCTGCAAAAAAGGCCACGGGGAGAACTGCTATGGAGCTTCACGAACTCGTCCTTGAGGTGAAGCAGCTTGAACGGCGGCTCATGCTCTACGAGGAGAAATACGGCATTCTCAGCCAGGATTTTACAACGCCCTGAAAGCGGGAAAGCTGTCACGCTACGATGATTTCGACGAAACCCGAACCGATTTCAGTCGGTGGAAAGGCATTTACGAAACTTGGCAACGCCGCAAAACAGCCTGCAGCAAGCAACTCCAACAAGGCGACACTGCCGACGTACGGCGTGTGCAACTTGTTCGAAGAAAACTGCATACAAGGCATCCTTAGAGCCCGCCCGCTGTAGACCTTGATCCACCTCCTGCCCAATCTCCTGACAAATAGCCTCTGCCCCAAATCCGACCCTGAATCCGCGGAAGATTGGTTGCCAAAGTGCTATTATCGAAACTTAATCAGATAATTATTGACAAAAATCGTTTGATTATCTAAATTATTTTTATGTCCTTTGTTACGCTGCCGTACGGATGAGAGACGTGTCCAGCAACCTGGAGACCCCCATGGTCATTGCAGCCGAAGAGATCGGGCAACGATTGCGATTCGCGCGTGAAAGCCGGCAAATCACCCAGGAAGACGCCGGTGTTATGCTCGGACTGCAGCGGTCCGCCATCAGCCTCATGGAATCCGGCCAGCGGCAGGTATCCACGCTCGAACTGATCCGTCTTGCGGACCTGTACGGACGGGCTATCGAATGGTTTGTGAACCCGAACATTCCACTCGAGCAAGAAGACCCGGTCGTCGCGCTCTTTCGCGCTGAGCCAGGTTTGCGAAATGAAGACGTTCAGCGGCACGCCTCTCGCTGTCTGCGGCTCCTCAGAGAAGGGGCGTTGCTTCGACGGCTGGCCGGCCGCAGAACCACCGCCTCCCTGCCGCGTTATGAACTGCCCTTCCCTCGAACGGTCGGACAGGCCATTGCTCAAGGGCAATTGGTGGCCGAGCAGGAGCGTCGACGTCTTGATCTCGGCAAAGCGCCTGTGCGAAACGTGCCTGAGACGTTGGCCCATCAGAACATCTGGACGGCCGCCCTGCCGTTGCCGAGCGAGATCTCCGGGCTCTTTCTGAGCAGCCCCGACTTCGACATGGCGATTTTGGCTAACCTCACCCAACCGCCGGCGCGGCGGCGGTTTTCATACGCGCACGAATACGGCCATGCACTGATGGACCGCGATACGCCGGCTACGGTTACGAGTGTCCACAATGCCAAGACCAGGCCCGAGCAGCGAGCCAACGCCTTTGCAGCCGCCTTCCTCATGCCCGCGGAGGGAACGCGGGATTTTCTGTACAACTTGGGCAAAGGAAGAGGCGCCCGCCACGAGGAAGCGGCGGTGGATGCCGTCACCGAAGCGGGCATTCGGGGAACGTTGCGAAACCCGGCGCGTGCGCAGAACGTGACCTACGCAGATGCGGCGTTGTTGGCCCGGCACTTTGGCGCCAGCTACGCGGCGTCGATTTGGCGCCTGCGTGGCTTGAATCTCGTGAGCGTCGAACATACCCAAGCGCTCCTCAGCCAGACCGAAGAGGCCAACCGCTATCTGCGTGCGGTAAACGCATTTTCCGACCTGGGTGATGCCGAAGACGAAGCGCCCGTCGAGGGGCATCAGGACCACGAGTTGCACGGGCAGGTCCTGTCGCTGGCCTTGGAAGCATGGTGGCGCGGCGAGATTTCGCAGGGCAAGCTGCTCGAAGTGGGTCGGCTGTTGGATATTGAGGATGAGACGATCCTCGATCTGGCCGATTGAGGCGCTTTGAATGGCGCGCCAAGACCCGGCGACGATCGTTCTGGATACGTCGGTCCTGCTGAATTTCGTGAACATCGGTCGCATTGTATTGCTTGGTCAACTCGACAAATCGGTCGTGCTGCCCGACCAAGTTCTTGATGAGATACGGCGCCCGGCACAGAGAGAGGCGGTCGAAGATGCCGTGACGGCAGGCATCCTTGACTGGCAAAGCATCCACAATCCGGCGGAAGTCGCCCTGTTTGCCGACTTACGGGCAGACGGTCGGCTTGGCGCCGGTGAATGCGCCGTCCTGGCTGTTGCGCTTACCCGGCATTGGGTCGCCGGACTTCAGGACCGCAGGGCGCGCCTTGAGGGTCAACGCCGTCGTGAAGACTTGGCGCTCTGTCAGACGGAGGACTTGGTGTTGACGCTGATTCAGGCCGGACACCTGACCCTTGAAGAGGCCGATGGGTTTCTTGTCGAGTGGGCGACACAACACCGCTTTAAAGCGAGGCTTGCCAGTTTTCGTGATCTGATGTCCACATGATTCATAAACAAGAGGGCAAAGAGTTGGAACTGGACATCGGAGAAACCAAATCTGTGGGTAAGCCGTTTTACATCCTATCCATTGACGGGGGTGGATTCCGCGGGCTCTTTGCAGCTCATCTGCTGAAGAGGATGGAAGAGGAGTGGCAAATCGATTGGAGAAACCGTTTTGGTCTTATGGCGGGCACCAGTACAGGGGCAATTTTGGCTGCCGGTTTGGCCTGTGGAAAGTCTGCAGTGGAGTTGGCTTGTTTCTACGGCACTCACGCCGAAGCGATCTTCACTCCTCGTCTTCGGTCTCGCATTGGCCCCTCAAAGCTTTTCACGAGTCGGTATTCGAGTGAAAATCTCAAGACACGCCTTGAGGAAATGTTAGGCAAGACTACCTTGGGACAACTTGATATTCCGCTCATTCTACCGTCCGTTGATATTGGTAATGGTTGCGTACATGTCTTCAAGTCGAAGTATCATGGCGATTTTGTCCGAGATCCTGATGTGCGAGTGTCGGATGCAGTCTTAGCATCCTGTTCCGCTCCAACTTATTTCGACCCTGTCGTAGTTGATGGGAAATACCAACTCTCTGATGGTGGCCTCTGGGCTAACAATCCATCCCTCGTGGCGGCAATTGATGCCCACTATCGACTTGAAATCCCGCTTGAAAAAATGAAAGTTCTTTCCATCGGCACCGGCAAAAGCAAGGCGTTCTACCCTCGAAGCCGAGGCAAATGGAAGGATCGTTTACTTGACAGTTGGCGAGGTTGGGGCCTTCTAACTCGCTGGCAGCGCAGCAAGTTCATTGATCTGATCTTCAATCTGCAATCCGACTACGCCCACAACGCGCTCTGCCTGCTTATGGGTGAAAGTCCGCTCAACTCGAAACAAGTTCTTCGGTTGACCTTTGAGGCGGACCAACCGTTGCCCCTGGACTGTGTATGGAAGCGAGATGACTGGATCACAAAGGCGGACCATATTTTTACTCACAATTCGCCAAGGATTGCCGAATTCCTCTCAATCGAAAGGAGTACCCTATCATGTTAGTGAGCGCCGGTTAACTCGAGACCATCACCGGCCTTGAATTGGCATTGAGTAGATTCCGTGAATGAATTTGACCAACAAGATGCTCACGGAACACAAAACACCCCATCAGGAGGTTCAAACACATGAAGCACATCCAGTTCTTTAGCGATTTTCTAAGGGATGAAGTAAACCTCAATGAATCACGACTGGAACGCCTGAATACTAGTGTGAAGGCCGTAAGCGATTATCTGTCTCAAAATCTGGAGTCATACAGGAAGGTTGAACGCCAGGGGTCACATGCCCTGCGTACAATAATTAAACCCGTCAAAGACAACCAAGAATATGATGCCGACATGTTGCTGTACTTAAAATACGACGGGGCAAAGGAACCCAAGTCCTATATCAACGAGGTATATGACTGCCTTAGGGAAAGTAAGGTGTATGCGGAGAAAGCGCATCGGAAAACCAGATGCGTGTTCATGGACTATGCGGGCGACTTTCACTTGGACATTGTTCCGTGCGTTACCATGGAAGACGGTGAGCAGTGTATCTGCAACAACAAGACCAATGAATACGAGCAAACCGACGGCACGGGTTACAGGGATTGGTTTAACGACAAGAACAGGAGCACGCATGGAAATCTCAAGAGGGTTACGAGGCTCCTGAAATATGTCAGAGATCACAAGGGGAATTTTACTGCGAAATCAATTCTTCTGACTACGCTCATTGGTAATACCGTGGGCGATGAAAGTGATGGCGACCAATTCAAGAGCCTTCCCGATGCTTTGGTGACCGTTTCGAATCGCATTAACGATTTCTTGCAGAACAACCCGAGAATGCCGAAGATCGCCAACCCTGTTCTCGTGGATGAAGATTTCACCCGGCATTGGGATCAGAAGAAGTACGAGAATTTCAGGAGTCTGTTTGAGGTCTACAATGGCAAGATCAACGAAGCCTTTTGTGCTGTAGAACATGATGACAGCGTTGAAAAGTGGCGCGAAATCTTCGGAGAGAAATTTGGAAGCAAGAAAGGTGGGGGCAGCGGTGGTAGTCAAAAACTTGCTGTGAGTGCGCCTCTTGCTGTGAGTGCGCCTTTCGTTGCGGTCAGACCGAGAAAGCCTTATGCGCGATGAGGCTATCAGCAGATGATATCGACTGGCTAGGGTCTTGGTTCCCCAGTTTGGTCTATCAACCCGAGGCGCAGAAGATAGTCGGAGAACTGAGCTTCTGTGCCTGCTATGAGAAGGTAACAGGAAAAGTAAAAATCGAGCTTATGGAGCGTCAGGACGCTATCAGAAATTCGCCCAGCTTCATTTGCGATGTGTTTGAAATCGAGATTCTTCTGGATGCTGAGTCGGTAGGTTCCAATGGATGGCCCAAGGTGTATGAAGTGGGTGGACGATGCAAATCTATTGCGGAGAAGTGCAAGGTTAGGTTGATTGACCTGCATTTTTACCCCGAAGACGGAGCCTGCTGTCTGGGCATTAGACGCTCGCAGGAGCGGAATCTTGCAATAAAACGATTCATTTATGAGAGAGTGGTTCCCTTCTTTTATCGGCTCTCGTATACCGACCGCTTTGGCGTCGAAGCTACTCGAGATGACCTATGGGGGGAGTACTCGCATGGAGATGAGGGATTCCGGGAACACGAAAAAGAAATGCTCAATCGCGCTCGGCGCAACCTTGGTAGAAATGCACCATGCCCCTGCGGGAGCGGCGTAAAGTACAAGAAATGTTGTTTGGATGAAGTCCAGGCAGTAGAGCGAGACGTTCGGCTGAGCCGGCCCACGGCTGGTCGCATGCCGCAAAAGACAAGCGTGTCGGAATTCCCAAACCAGTGAGGGAATCTAACCCATGCCGACCCTGCACTGGCTGACACGCGACGCCGACATCCATGCCGCCTCCCGTGTCCCCTATCGTCTGCTGGAAGAAGCGTCTGGGCTTTCCGCCGGTGAGCCGGACGCCGGCAACCTGCTCATCCAGGGCGACAACCTGGAAGCATTGAAGGCGCTGCTGCCGTTTTATGCCGGGCGGGTGAAGTGCGTTTACATCGACCCGCCGTACAACACGCGCTCGGCTTTCGAGCACTACGACGACAATCTGGAGCATAGCAAGTGGCTGGCGATGATGTGGCCGCGCCTTGAACTGTTGCGCGACTTGCTGGCGGAGGATGGCTCAATCTGGGTGTCGATTGACGACAATGAGGGGCATTACCTCAAGATTGTTATGGATGAAGTGTTTGGGCGGAAGAACTTCATTGATACGGTAATCTGGCGGAAGAACTATTCCCCAAAGTCCAGTGCGCGGCACTTTTCGTCAGACCACGACTATATCTTGGTCTTTGCAAGAAGTCCTGATTCCTTCCAGCCAAACCTGATGCCTCGCACAGAGAGACAAAACAAGGCTTATAAAAACCCAGATAATGATCCTCGCGGACCATGGAAAACAAGTGATCTTTCGGCCCGCAATCCATACAGCCTTGGCAAGTACTCTATTACGACTCCAAACGGGCGCGTCATAGAAGGCCCCCCCAAAGGCCGATATTGGGTAATCAAAAAAGAGAAGATGGAGGAATTACACGAAGACAACCGTATCTGGTGGGGAAAAAACAAAGATGCAATCCCGCAGATAAAGCGTTTTCTGTCAGAAGTAAAAGAGGGTAGAGTTCCACAGACTTTATGGTCATATGAAGAGGTTGGTCATACGCAGGACGCAAAAAAGGAAACGGTGAAGCTATTTGGCAATGAAGTTTTCGGAACTCCAAAACCCGAACTTCTCATTCAACGCATCCTCCACATCGCCACCAACCCCGGCGACCTCGTCCTCGATTCCTTCCTCGGCTCCGGTACCACCGCGGCGGTGGCGCACAAGATGGGCCGCCGCTACATCGGCATCGAAATGGGCGCGCACGCCGTCAGCCATTGCGTCCCGCGGCTGAACCAAGTCATCGACGGCGAACAGGGCGGCATCTCCAAAAACGTCGGCTGGCAGGGCGGCGGCGGCTTTCGCTTCTACCGTCTCGGGCCGCCGGTGTTCGACGCGGCGGGGCGGATTCGCGCCGACGTCCCTTTTGCCGTGCTGGCCGCCCACGTCTGGTTCAGCGAGACCGGGCGTTCGTGGCGCCGCAACGGCCAATCGCCCTTCCTCGGCCGGCACGACGGTCGCGCTTACGCCTTGTTGTACAATGGCATTCTCGGCGACAGGCGACCGGGCGGCGGCAACGTTCTGACCCGCGCCACCCTGGCGGTGATTCGGCAGGCGATGGCGCGGCAGGATGCGGGGGCCGCCGGTCCGCTCACGGTCTACGGCGAGCGCTCGCGCCTGATGCCAGCCACCCTCGACCGCGAGCGCGTCACCTTCAAGCAGGTGCCCTATCACATCAAGGCGTGGACCTGATTCATGCAGTTGAAGCAATATCAAGCCGACACCCTCTCCGTGCTGCGTCGCTTCTTCGAGGCGGCGCGCATCGCCGGCCCCAAGAACGCTTATGAGGCCATCACCCGCGAGCCGGAGCAGGCGGGGCGGCTTGGCGGCTACGCCGGGGCCTACGCGCCGCTGAACGACTTGCCGGACGTGCCCTACGTCTGCCTGCGCCTGCCCACCGGCGGCGGCAAGACCATCCTCGCCGCGCATGCCGTCTCCATCGCCCGCAATGCCTGGCTCGAGAAGGACTATCCCTTGGTCCTGTGGCTGGTGCCGACCAATACCATCCGTTTGCAGACGGTCGAGGCGCTGAAAAACCCCCGCCATGCGTACAGGCAGGTGCTGGACGTCGCTTTTGACGGCCGGGTACGGGTGTTCGACATCGCCGACTTCACCCATATCCGACCGCACGACCTGCGCGACCGCTGTTGCCTGGTGCTCGGCACCATTCAGACGCTGCGGGTGAAGAGCACCGAGGGGCGCAAGGTCTACGCCCACAATGAGGAGATGGAGCCGCACTTCGCCGCGGCGCCGCCAACGCCGCCGGGCCTGGAGAGATTGGCCAACGGCGCCGTCAAGTTTTCCTTCGCCAACCTGCTGCACCTCCACCGGCCCCTGATGATCGTCGATGAGGCGCACAACGCCGTCACCGGCCTGACGCGCGACATGCAGGCGCGGGTGAATCCGGGCGCCATTATCGAGTTCACGGCGACACCCCGTTTGAAGTCGAATATCCTGCACAGCGTCACCGCCCAGGAACTCAAGCGCGAAGACATGATCAAACTGCCCATCATGCTCGCCGAGCACGACGCTTGGCAAAACGCGGTAAGCGGGGCCATCGCCGCCCGCGCCGCGCTTGCCGAGACCGCGCGGGACGATCCCGACTACATCCGGCCCATCGTCCTGTTCCAGGCGCAGCCGAAAAACCAGGAAACGACGGTCGAGGCGCTGAAACAGCATCTGGTGGACGTCGAACAGATCCCCGCCGGCAAAATTGCCGTGGCTACCGGCAGCCAGCGCGAGCTCGACGGCATCGACCTGTTCGACCACGCTTGTCCCATCGACTACGTCATCACCGTCGAGGCGCTCAAGGAAGGCTGGGACTGCTCGTTCGCCTACGTATTCTGCTCCGTGTCGCGCATCCAGAGCGCGACGGACGTGGAGCAGCTTCTCGGCCGCGTGCTGCGCATGCCCTACGCCAAACGGCGCCAGAACGCCGATCTGAACAAGGCGTACTGCTTCCTGTCCGAGCCGTCCTTTGGCGAGGCGGCGCGCGCCTTGGCCGACAAGCTGGTGGCCATGGGTTTCGAGGAGGACGAGGCACGCGACAACATCAAGCCGGTGCAGGGCACGCTCGAGATTCATGCAGGTTTGTTCAGCCCGCGCGCAAAGCCGGACTTGGTATTCACGCACACCGTCACGGCAAGTCCAGGCGTCTTGCAGGTGCTCCGGGCGGTGACGTACGATGGATTCGTGGCGCGTGAGGCGGCCGCCGGGCAGGTCGAAATCCAACTCCCCGGGCGGGTTGACGGCGGTGTGGAGCAGGCCATCTACCAAGCCCTGCCAGCAAGCGAGCGGACGCGGTTTTCCGAGGCTTGCGCCGCTTACCGCGACCGGTTATCGCCCGCCGAGAAAGGACAGCCCTTCAACGTCCCGCGTCTGATGTCGGAAATCCAGGGCACGCTGGAATTTGCCGATACGGACGTGTTGATGGAATACCACGACTGGTCGCTGCTCGATCATTCGCCGAAGATGGAGCCAGAGGAGTTCGCGATCCGCGCGACGGCGCGCAGCTTTGAAATCGACCTGGACGGCAGGCGGGTCGCCTACCAGTTCGCCAGTGAAAAAGAGCAGTTGGTTCTGGATACCCACGTCGAAGGCTGGACCCCGGAGGCGCTGGTCCTGTGGCTCGACCGGCAGGTGCGTCAGCTGGATATTCACCAGAGCGACCTGCTCAAATGGCTGAGCGACTTGGTCGATTACCTGATCCGGGCGCGCGGCATGACCGTCGCCGCGCTGATGCGTTGCAAGTTCCTGCTTTCCAGCAAAATCGAAAGCAAGATCAAGGCCATTCGCCAGCGGGAACGTGACCGCGTTTACCAGCGATGGCTCCTCGCGCCCGAGGCCAACGTGACGGTCTCGTTCGACACCGCCTTTACCTTTGCCGACGATATGTACCGGGATCAACGTCGCTATCGTGGGCGCTGGAGACCGAGCAGGCACTTTCTGGGACCGGACAACGTGCCCGCTTTTGACGGCGCCGATGACGGCGAGGAGGCCCGGTGTGCGCAGGTCATCGACAGTCTGGCGGACGTGACGTACTGGATTCGCAACGTCGCACGCCATCCGGCTTCGTTCTGGCTGCCCACCGCGACCGACAGGTTCTACCCGGACTTTGTCGCTCGGTTGGGGGATGGCCGGCTGCTCGTTGTCGAATACAAGGGCGCGCATATCGCCGACGGACCCGATACCGCCGAAAAGCAGACCATTGGCGCCTTGTGGCAGCAAAAAAGTGACGGCCGGGGCCTGTTCATCGTGGTTAAGAAGGACGCCAACGGGAAGGATATGCGTCGTCAGTTGGAAGACTTTCTCGTAACCAATAGCTTGGCCCGGCCCCCGGAGCCAGTCCGGGGCAGGCTTTGATCCGGGGTCGCTGGATTCCCGCTGGTAGAATTTACTGGCGCCTCAGCTTTTGCGGGCGCCCAACACGCTTGAGGAGGCAAGACTTCAAGATGAAACGCATGCCGTGGTTGTTCAGCGTAGTGACGGTGATTGTCGGGCTGTTGGCGGGTTCTTGCGGAGACGGCGGCCATGAAACCTTGACCCTCTTGTTCTGGCAGGCTCCTTCCATCGCCAATCCCTACCTCTCCTCAGGGAACAAAGACACCGAGGCCGCCGCTTTGGTATTGGAGCCGTTGGCGAGCTATGACGAAAACGGAGAGTTGGTCCCTCGCTTGGCGGCATCCATTCCAACCGTGGAAAATGGCGGCGTCTCGGTGGACCGGACCCGGGTGACCTGGAAATTGAAAGAGCGGGTTCTCTGGTCGGATGGCACGCTCCTCACAGCCGAAGATGCCGTCTTCACCCATGACTACGCCTGCGCGCTGCCGGATGGCAACTGTGAGAATGAACCCATCGAAAGCGTGCAGGCGCTTGATGACCTGACCCTTCGAATTACTTTCAGGTTCCCCCAATCGTATCCTTATACCAGCTTCGTTGGCGCCAGAGGCGTCATTCTGCAGAAAGCACAGTTTGAGCCTTGTCTTGGCGAAACCGCCCGGCAGTGTAAAACGGAGAATTTGTATCCGATTGGCACAGGCCCCTACAAAATCGCTGATTTCCGTATCGAGACGGCGGGTAGCGCCAATATCATTTACGCAATCAACCAACATTTCCGCACGCCCAACCAGCCGTTCTTCTCCGAGGTTCTCCTCAAGGGCGGTGGGCAGGCTATCGACGCGGCCCGGACCGTCTTGGAAACGGGCGCCGCCGACTACGCCTGGAACCTGCAGGTCGAGCCCGATGTCCTGCAATCCCTGCAAGCAGCCGGTAAGGGGATGCTGGTGACCGCCTTCGCCTCCAATGTTGAGCGTTTGGTGGTTAACTTCACCAATCCTGATCCTGATTTGGCGGACAAACGCTCCGCGTGGTCGATCGAGGACCCCAATCCCCATCCGTTTCTGAGCGATGCCGAGGTACGCCGCGCCTTGTCCCTGGCGATCGACCGCGGCCACATCGCTGACCAGCTCTACGGCGTGGCGGGTGCGCCGACCTGTAATGTGGTTACAGCGCCGCCCCGGTATGCTTCACCCCATAATGATGACTGTCTGGACCAGGATATCGCGGCGGCGAATGCCCGGCTCGATGCCGCTCGCTGGTTACCCGGCCCCGATGGCGTCCGCCAGAAAAACGGCGTCCGGCTGCGCATTCTCTACCAGACCTCCACCAACTCGGTTCGTCAGAAGACGCAAGAGTTGATTCAGGGATGGTGGCAGGAGATCGGCGTGGAGACTGAATTGAAAGCCATCGACGCGGCCGAATTCTTTGGGGGGAACCCCGCTCTCGACACCGTAGGCCGGTTCTATGCCGACATTCAAATGTACACCAATGGACCCGGGATCGACCCGCAAGCTTACTTGTCGAGCTGGCGCACGAGCGAAATTGCGCGCCGTGAGAACGACTGGGAAGGCGGCAACGTGTCCCGCTGGTACAGCTTGGAGTACGACGCCATCTATGAAGAACTGGAAGGCGCCCCGCTTGGGCCAGGGCGCGAAGATTTGAGCATCGAGTTGAACGACCTGCTGGTTCAGGAACATGTCCTGATTCCCCTGGTTAATCGCGCCACCGTCTCGTCGGCTGTCAGCAACAGCCTCAAAGGGGTTCGGCTCAACGCCTGGGACGCCGAACTGTGGAACATTCACGAGTGGTATCGGGAATAATCCGCTAGGGGTCCCTGCGCAACACCAGGTAACCTCGCAACCGCACCGTCAACGTAGAGAATGCCGAGGGTCTTGAGCGCGCTGTCAATAATCGCCGCGTGCTGCACCGCGTCCCGGCCGACGCACAGTCGCTCCAGCAGCTCGGCCACCGATGCGCGGCCGTCGATCAGCGATACGACCTGCGCCGCCAGCGGGCTGCACGGCGTGCCTTCCGGGTAGCCGTCGGTTACCAGCACGTGACCCCACACGAATTCCCCGGCGCCGAGGACGGGCTTGCGCCTCACGGCCACGCCAGCGGCGAGACGCGGCGTCGCTGCCAGCAGAGCCTCGGATGCGCCCGGCGCCGCCAGTTGCGCCCGGCGCTCGGCGCGGGCCGATTCCACGACTCGGACGTTGCGGACGAACGGCTCCGGCGCCTCGCCGCGCTCCAGCACCACGCGCTCATAGCCGCGCGGCGGCTGTCCGGCGACCGCGTGAATGAAGGCGTGGCGTGGCGATAACGACTCCTGGTCGCCCAGCCGCCGCCGGGCCTCCCAGAAATACGACTCCGCCGTGCGGTTGCTGCTGTAGAAGAGTTGGGCCATGGTGCGGAAGTGGTTGTATTCCTTGCGGTACAGCTCGGTGTACACCTCCCCGGCGGGTGCGGCCATATCGGAGTCATTGAGGACCGTGCCCACATAGGCGGCGGCCAGCACGCCGGACATCAGCGCCAGGTGCACGCCGGACGAAAACAACGGATCGACAAAGCACGCCGCATCGCCGACCAGGACGTAGCCGTCGCCCACCAGCCGCTCCGAGGTGTAGGACCAGTCCTTGACCACCTGCGGCCCGGAAACCAGGTCGGCATCCCGCAGCAGGCGGGTCGTGTATGACGCCTCGGCTATCTGCTCCAAGAAGACATCTCGCAAATCACCCTTCAACAAACGCTCCTGCCCACGACGGCTATCCACCACCGTGCCGATGCTCGTCCATCCGGTGTGCAGGGGAATCATCCACGACCAGCCGTGCGGATGCGCTTCGATGAAGATGTTGGTCTCGTCAGGGGCCGGCAGGCGATCGGCGCCGCTCACGTAGCCGTAAACAGCGAGGTTGCGAAAGAACGGGTCCCAACGCCGCAGCTGCAGTCGGCGGCCCAGCAGCGCGGCTTGGCCGCTGGCATCGACCACGAAGCGGGCGCGGGCGGCGCCGCCACGTCCGGCGTCGCTGCGATAGCGCACGCCGGCGGCCCGGCCCTCCTCGTACAGGACCTCGACGACCTGATGGCCCTCGCGCACCTCGACGCCGCACGCGCGGCTGTTTTCCAGGAGTAACTGATCGAAGACGGGCCGCCACACTTGGTAAGCGTGTGGATTGTTCGGGTTGGTCTCGCGGAAGTACCAGCTCCAGGGCTTGTCGGCCTTGCCCCACACCATGGTGGCGCCCCATTTGGGGAGGAATCCGGCGGCTTGCACGGCGGGCAGGACGCCGAGTTCTTCCAGGACGGGCAGGCTGGCCGGGAGGAGGGATTCGCCGACGTGGTGACGCGGAAAACGCTCGCGTTCAAGAAGCAGAACGCGCCAGCCTTTGCGGGCCAGCATGGTGGCGGCGGTGCTACCGCCTGGGCCGCCGCCGATGACCACCACGTCGGCGTTGATATCCGGTTGATTGGGGACCGTCATACCCAGCGCGCCGAGATCAATCGGCAACGTGCTCGGCAGCACCCGGGGCGGCTTCGACGTGCGGGCTGTCCGCGGCGTCATCATTAGCCGCGGGCGGCTGACCAGTCGCCGGGTCGACCTCGAAGGGGCCGGGCAATTCCAGTTCCGCAGCGATTTCCTTCACCGCGGGGATGACTTCCTGCCCCATCAGCCGCAAGCTGCGCATGGCGTCGTCATGGTTCATGGCGCCGTCGCCGTCCCAGAAGAAAATGCTGCCGGGGCGCAGGTATTCCAGCACGTGGCGGATTTTGGGGATGACGGTCTTGGGGGTGCCGGAAATCACCGTGTAATCCTCAATCTGCTGCTCATACGGCCGCCCCAAGGCACTGGCGAGGCCGCCGCGCGCCCGCGTCGCTACGGTTTGTGTCGGCAGGACGCGCTTGCGGGACGTGAGGCCCGGCAGGTTGAGCAGCGCCGGGTTCACCGTCCCCTCGTTGCCGGCCAGGAACGGGTTGCTCGGCCCTTGCACGAACTTGCGGCTGGTCTGGTCCGCCAGTTCCTCTGTCTCGTCTACGTGCACCTTCCACAAGTAGCCGATGTTTTGCGGGCCGGACTGATAGCCCTCTTCGGCCGCGGTGTCGTGGTAGAGCTGGAAGGCCTGGCGGGTGGGTTCGAGCTCGGTGGCCAGCATGATGTAGGGAATGCGCTGCTTGGCGGCCCACATCAGCGAATCGCGGCTCACCACGCCCGGCAGCCAGATCGGCGGGTGGGGCTTCTGGTAGGGCTTCACCCACGGGTTGACGTGGCGGTAATGAAAATGCTTGCCCTCCCAGCGGAACGGACCGGAGGTGGTCCACGCCTTGACGATGAAGTCATGCGCCTCCTGGAAGCGTTCCCAGTTGTAATGCGGCGGAATGTTGTGCGACACGCTCTCCCGTCCGGTGCCTCGCACCCAGCCGGAGACCAGCCGGCCGCGCGAGATCATGTCGATCATGGCGAGCTGTTCCACCAGCCACATCGGATCGTCCCACAGCGGCAGGATGTTGCCTAGCAGGACGATCCTGGCGCGGCTGGTCATGCGCGCCAGGATGGAGGCTTCCACGTTCATGGCGCCGCCCATGCAGAACGGCGTGCCGTGGTGCTCATTGAGCATCAGGCCGTCAAAGCCCATCTCCTCGGCGTAGGTTTTCTCGTCGAGGTAACGGTTGTAAAGGTCGGCTCCCAGCTTGGGATCATAGATGTCGTTGCTGACCGTGAGGTCCATGATGGGTTTGCCGGTGGCGCCGAAATAGCCAGAGCTCGGGTCCTGGTAGGGCCGCTCGGTGAAGTACCCGATAAACATCGGTGGTTCTCCCTGTAGTTGCGGGACGGTTGAAAACGGCGGCTGCCGCAGGATGGGCGGCGGGCCGTGCGAGGGGCATTATAGCACCGCCAGCCCTTCATCCCAGCGATGGTTGACACCCGCGGGGTAAGCGCATATGGCGTCATCGGGTTAAGACTTGCAACACAGGTAGCGCCGCTCACAAGACAGCATCCTCAAGCTCCACCTGCGACTCGACCATGCCAGTGGATGTCAAACAAGGGGCGCCGGAGGTTGGGGCCGCGAGGATCACTGACCAAGGCAACGTGATGCAACAATCGAGACGACGCGGTTTTTTCCACACCCCGCCCTTCTCCAGGTTGAGTGTTCTCACACACAAAGACTCTGGATAACCTGCAATACAGAACGCATGGCAATTCTCATACGCGCTTACCCTGTTGGCGCCCGCAGGATATTTGACCGGATGCTTCCAGGGTGTGACAATGCGAGCTTTGTGCAACAGGTCGACGGCTTATTTGAGGAGCGAGGACAACCCACCATGACGACACCTTCGGCGCCCTGGACGGCGGACATGATCGAGGCGGCGGGCCTCAAGATCGAGCTTGTAAAAGGCGGCAGCGGGCCGCCGTTGCTGGTGCTGCACGACGAGTTGGGACATCCCGGCTGGCTGCGCTATCACGATGCTCTGGCCCGGCACTACACTTTGCATCTGCCGTCGCATCCCGGCTTCGGACAATCCGAGCGCCCGGACTGGATTACGAGCATGCGGGACCTGGCCTGCTGGTACCTGGACGCGCTGGACGAACTGGGTTTGCAACAGGTGCCGGTCATCGGCGTCGGGCTGGGTGGCTGGCTGGCGGCGGAAATGGCGACCATGTGCCCGCAGCAGTTCGGCAGACTGGTGCTGGTGGGGGCGCCGGGCGTCAAGCCGCCGCGCGGCGAGATTTATGACGTTTTCTTGGTGATCGCCAAGGACTACGTTGCCGCCAATTTCCACGACGCCACGAACTGTGCGGAGTACCAAGAACTGTACGGCGCCGACCCGACACCCGAACAGGTGGAGAACTGGGAAGTGGCGCGTGAGATGGCTAGCCGGCTGAGTTGGCGGCCCTTCATGCACTCGCCGAGCCTGCCGTATCTGCTGCGCCGGCTGCGCGGGCTCCCCACCCTTCTGGCCTGGGGTAAACAGGACGCCATCGTGCCCCTGAGCGCCGCGGAGGTATATCAGGCGTCGATTCCGGGCGCAGAGTTGGCTGTTTTCGATTCATGCGGCCATCGCCCGGAGATCGAGCAGGCCGACGCCTTTGTGGAGCGGGTTGTGGCTTTTCTGGGCGACGCCTGATGCCGAACGTCTTGATTACCGCGCGGTATTTTGCCGTCGACCCCGAACCCCTCGATTTGTTGCGGGACAACGGCTGCGTCATCACCCACCCGGACATTGATTGGACCCTGGGCGACGGCAACGTGTCGCAAGCCCGCGCCATTGAGCTTCTGCACGACGCGGATGGGGCAATTATTTCGTCGATGCCGATTAGCGCGGCAGTTCTCGACGAGGTGCCGCGGCTCAAGATCATTGTCCTGCGCGGCGTGGGCTACGACTCGGTGGACGTGCCCGCAGCCACGGCGCGCGGCATTCCGGTGGCGGTGGCGCCGGGGTTCACCAACAGCGTGGCCGATTACGTGTTTGGCTTGCTGCTGGCGGTGGCGCGCCAGGTGGCGCAGGCGGACCGGCTGGTGCGGGACCGGCGCTGGGAAGTGCTGGTCAGCACCAACATTGCCGCCAAAACCCTGGGTATCATCGGGCTGGGGCGAATCGGCAAGGCGGTGGCGCGGCGGGCGCGTGGCTTCGACATGCCGATTCTGGCCACCGACGTGGTGCGGGACGAGGCGTTCGCGGCGTCGCACGGCGTGCGCTACGTGACGCTGGAGGAATTGCTGCGGCAGGCAGACATTGTGTCGATCAACGCCCCATTGCAGGGCGACACCCGTCATCTCATCGACGCGCGAGCCCTCGCCTCGATGAAGCCGACAGCGTATCTCATCAACACGGCGCGCGGCGACTTGGTCGATGAAGTCGCTTTGGCCGAGGCCTTGCGCGCCGGGCGCCTGGCCGGTGCCGGCCTCGACGTGTTCCACGACGAACCGCTGCAGGACAGCCCGCTGCGCGGCCTCGACAACGTTGTGCTGTCCCCCCACTTGGCGGCCTACAGCCGCGAGGGTCTGCGGGAAACCGGCGTTTTGGCGGCCCGCGCCGTGCTCGCCGTTCTGGCTGGCGGCCGCCCCGACCCGGCGCAGTGGGTTAATCCCGAGGCGGCCGAGTAGCGCCGTCTGCCCCGCGGTTGTCACCGCCACGTGATCAGTCCGGGTTCGTACCGTTCGCACGGCTCCAATCCCATGAGTTGAATCACTGTATTGGCAACATTCGCCAGCGTGTGGACCTGCCCCGGCCGGAGTTGGTAATGATCGACCCCTGACGGGTCGTACAGGTAGAGCGGCACCGGGCTCAGGCTGTGTGAGGTCTTGGGCGGCAGCGCGGCGTCGAGAGCTTGCCAGCCAGCCGCTTGGCCGGGTTCGACGTCGAGCATCTCGTCGCAGTTGCCGTGGTCGGCGGTGATGAGCAGGACGGTGTCGCTCGCATCGGCCGCCCGGACCAGCCTGCCCAGCATCATGTCGAGGGTCGAGACGGCCACGACAGTGGCCGGTAAATCGCCGGTATGCCCTACCATATCCCCATTCGCCAAGTTGATACGGCCAACGTCGAAGCTGCCGCTGCGCATGCGCGCCACGGCGGCGTCGGTGATTTCCGCGGCTTTCATCCAGGGCCGCTGGTCAAAACCGATGCCCCCGTCCGACGGAATTTCGAGGTATTCCTCCAAGGCGTGATCGACGTAGCCGGACCTGTTGCCGTTCCAGAAATAGGTCACGTGCCCGAACTTCTGCGTTTCGCTGCAAGCGAACTGCCGCAGCTTGCGGTCCACGAAGAACTCGCTCAGGGTGTGGTCGATCTCAGGCGGCGCCACGAGGTAGCGTGCGGGGATGGCGAGGTCGCCGTCGTACAGCATCATGCCGGCGTAGAAGGTGCTGGGGCGGCGAACGCGGTCAAAATACGGAAATTCCGCATCGCAGAAGGCCCTCGAAATTTCAATGGCGCGGTCGCCGCGGAAGTTAAAGAAGACGACACTGTCGCCGTCGTGAATCGGCCCGACGGGTTGGCCGCCCTCGTCGGTGATGACGAACTCGGGCAGATACTGGTCGCCCTCGTCGGTGTTCTTGCGGCAGGCTTGTAGGGCCGCGGTTAGCGATGGGAAGCCCGGCCCTTCGCCCAGCACGTGCACCCGCCAGCCGCGTTGCACCATGCCCCACTCGGCCTCATAACGATCCATGGTGATGCGCATGCGCCCGCCGCCGGACGCGGCCCGCACGTCGAAATCGGGGCCGCGTAACTCGGCCATGGTCCGTTCCAGGCGCTCCACGTAGGTCTCGGCCGACTTTTCGCCCACGTCGCGGCCGTCGAGTAGTACGTGTACCCGAACTCGCCGGACGCTGTCGGCCTTGGCCCGCGCCAGCATGGCGTACAAGTGCTGTTCATGCGCGTGTACGTTGCCGTCGGACAGCAGGCCGAGGAAGTGCAGCGTCGCGTCGTGCGTCCCAACGTGCGCCAGCAGGTCTCGCCAGGTGTGGCCCGTAAAGATGCGTTCGGAAGCAATGGCTTCCCTGACCAGCGTGGCGCCCTGCGCAAAGACACGCCCGGCGCCGAGGGCGTTGTGGCCCACCTCGCTGTTGCCAATATCGTCGGCGCTCGGCAGGCCGACGGCAGTGCCGTGGGCCTGCAGCGTGGTATAGAGCCCGTGTTGTTTGAGCCAGTCCATGGCTGGCGTCCAGGCAAGTTTCACGGCGTTGCCGACCTGTTCCTCGCGCGCTCCAACGCCATCCATGACCACAGCCAGAACCCGTCTATCGCTCACGTGGTGTCCTTTATCTATGGGGAACCGTGGTCGGACATATCGGGGCTGGCGTGCCCGCGTCCGGGAATCCGATTCAGCCAGTCCGGGCAGGTTTCAAACCCCGCTCTGCGAACAGGCTGCAACGAGTTGTAAAAACATTCCGTACTATTATAGAGTGTGAAGTATAGATGTAACCGTCAGCCCCGGACGCACGACTCGTCGCGCTGGCCTTCATGTCTCGTATCAGGAGTTGCGACATGCCTGCTGAACAAACCCATGATGACGCACCGCAGCAAAAATCTCGGGGAACTGCGCAAAGCAGAGGTATTGTGAGGTCTTTCCTGCGTTTCCCGCTCGTTGTTCTGCGCACCCTGGTAGGCGGGTCGGCCGACCCGAATCGCATCACGATCTGGCAGTTTCCCAAGGCGATTTTCGCTTGGCCCTTGTGTTTCCTGAGTCTGCTGTGTCTCCTTCTCTACAACGTCGGGGTGAACCCGGAATGGCTGGCGTGGGGACAATTTGCCATGCTGGTGGGCGTCATTCTGGCTCTGGCCCTTGATGTGGATATTCACGTGCTCGCGGTTTTCGGATTGTTGTTGCTGGTTGGGCTGTTCTGCGGCTTGTGGATGACCTACGCCTTTAACATCCCAGTGTTTCAAAACATTTACGCATTGTTCCGTGACCTTGATCTCCAATTCAACGAGCAGACGGCGTTTTTGTGGTTCATTCTCGGCGCCCTGCTGTTCGCTTACAGTTTAGGACGTGTGTTGTATGACGGGCGTTGGAACATGACGTCCAACGAGTTACAGCACCAGGTCCTGTTTCGTCGCCGCCGGGCCTTTGCACGTGGCGCCAAGACGGTGGAAGCCGAATTTCCCGACCTGATCGAGTGGATCCTGGGGTTTGGTGCCGGAACACTCATCGTCCGTGATTCTCGTTCCAGGCAGGTCATTAATCGTATTCCCAATGTGTTGGCGCTTTCTTCGAAGGTCAGCAAGATGGACCGTCTTCTCGAACTGCGAGAGGTCGTCCAGCACCGAGGGGAGGAGGCGTCCGAAGACGACGATGAACAATAGGAAGGTCGGTAAGGTTCGCACCGGCATCCGGCAGCCCGACCCCCAGGTCATGAAAGCAGCACGCAGACGCATTGAGCAAACCGTCAAGACGACAACGACCCAAACCGCGCATTTTTTTCAAGATGTCACACGGTTTGCAGATAAGCATTACGTCATCGCCAAGAGTGGTGAATTTCTGTACAAATCCGTCAAACGGCGCGTGGGTCAGTTCATTTTCTTTGCGGCCACCTGCTTTATTGGAGGTAAAGCGGTCACCGGCCAAGAGGTACATCTCAGCCAGGTGGGAGCTTTGGCAGCCATTGCCGGACTTGTAGCCTATGGTTTCCAGTGGTGGGCCAACAGAGTGCTCCACAAACATATCGACTATGCGCAGTCACATGGCGCCAACCTGCTTGAAGATCGGAAAAAAGCACACTTCCTCGGGCAACTGGGCAATTTGTGGGAAGCCGTGTATGCCCCGGAGTCGTCTGTCTTGTTTTCGGAAGCCCATCGGCGTAAGGCTGCCACAGAAATTGCCCGTATCAAAAAAGCTGTTTGTGAAAAACATTGGCAAAAAATTCTACCTGCTCAGAACCCCTGCGATATCAAGGAGATCATCCGCTTCGATCTCGGATATATCCTGAGTAACAGTGATGAGAGATATGCTTTACTCGATAAGGAGGGCTTCTGTGCAGCGGTAGAATATGAGCTCAGGACCTTCCATCCGCAGAGTGTCCAAGCCAAAAGACTGGGTTTCAGCATTGCCCAGTTGGAGGACCTTCTCGACGGCGCCACCCTTACCCGAAACGACACGAAAATTTTTGAGCAACGCGCGCATTCCTCCCTTCAGGAAATTGCCGTTTGTGTCGCAGACCAACTCCCGTTCTGGGGCTATGCCACGTGGCGGATTCACCAAGCTTGGTTGCGATATTGTCAGGCGTTCTGGCAATACAATATCGCCCTGTCGATAGAAGCCAGTGTCGGGAGTCTGCTCTACAGACTCCACAACAAATATGAAACGGGGATGATCGACGCTCAGGATATCATTTGGCAGGATAAGGAATCGTTAGACTGCCTGCAACACCAATTAGGCGGCAAAGCTCCCACCATTGTTGATGAGATTAAATCCGAGGCGAGAAAGATCATTCGGAAGATCTTTTCACATCATAAGAATCATGCCAGACGCTTGGTCATACGCATGTACGGATACAATGTGTTACATGGCATCAATTTACTTATGGCATACGATCATCAGTATGCAACAAATAAACTAAATCGTAACCCCATAGACGATATGCAAATCATTACCACAATTCATAAGAAGCTCGAAAAAACTTCCAGGATTATGTGCGTGGCTGAAAAAACCATGAGACTATTCCATGAATATACCCATGTTAATCATAACATTTTACAATTTTATAATGGTGAAGAAAAGAGAGCTATTGAAACAGCCTATTACACCAACTATAAAGGCTTGAGACAGAAAATTTTCTCAACAACATCCTGTCGACAAGCCAATTCTGGAGTAGAGGCATTATTCGAAGAAATTGCGGAACAGAAGTCTATCTTTACGCATCGTTTGAGAACGTTGCGCCTGCACAAAGAATTAGCCATTCTGGAACTTGAGGACGTTATGGAACATGTCCAATACTTGGGAGACCTATAGTCTGAACTTTCCCTATCACCTCAGCGAACACTCCTGCATCTGGCGTTGAGAGGGGCTTCAACGGTTACCCTGCGACAAGTCGTTCAGGGAAAACATCCTCAATCACCATGACACTACAGTGCCCGGCGCAGGGCTGCTTGGGCAGCAAAGTAGCCGCTCATGCCGTGCACTCCGCCGCCGGGTGGCGTGGAGGCGGAACAGATAAACAACTTCTTGTCCGGCGTCGTGTAAGGCGTCAGTCGTATTGCCGGCCGCGTGAATATCTGACGCAAATCCTGCACGCCGCTGCTGATGTCGCCGCCCACATAGTTGGAATTGTATTGTTCCAGCGCCGCAGGTGCCATGACGTGGCGGGCCAATACGCGTTCCTGAAATCCGGGTGCGAAGCGTTCGATCTGGCTTTCGATGCGTTCGGACATGTCGAACGTCGAGCCGTGTGGGCTGTGACAGTAGGCCCAGGCCGTGTGCTGACGGGCCGGGGCTCGGGTGTCGTCGAACAGGCTCGGCTGGGCCAGAATCACGAAGGGTCGTTCGCTGTGTTGACCGTTGAAGGCGGCCTCTTCGGCGTCGGCAATCTCGCGCAGCGTGCCTCCCAGGTGCACGGTGGCGGCGCGCTTGCACGCTTCGGCGCGCCAGGGGATTGGGTCGTCGAGCGCCCAGTCCATCTTGAAAACGCCCGGGCCGTAGCGATAACGTTCCAGTTGGCGGCGGTAGGAAGTTGGCAGGCGGTGGCCGGCCAGCCGCAGCACTTGGCGTGGCGTCACGTCCAAGAGGACGACGCGACTCGGCGGCAAGTCGTCCACTGAGGCGACTGGCGTGTTGGTTTGGACTTCCCCGCCCAGCGATGTCAGATACGACACCATGGCGTCTGCAAGGCGCTGCGAACCGCCGCGCACGAGCGGCCAGCCGACGGCATGTCCCAGAAGGGCCAGCACCAAGCCGAACGCCGCGCTGGGGCGTTGATCGAGGGGCAGAAGCGCGTGGGCGGCCAAACCGGCGAATAATGACTGCGCCCTTTGGCCCGTAAATGCGCTGTTCGCCAAGGCGCCCGCCGAGCGCAGGCCGCGCAGGCCGAAGCTGGCCAGCAGCAAGGGGTGCCGCGGTAACCGCAAAGGGCCCAGCAGCATGTCCATTAACGGTTCCCAGCGCCGCACCAGCGGGCCCATCAGGTGCACGTAGGCGTCGCCGTCGGCGCCAAACGCGGCACCCGTGCGTGGCAAGGACCGTTCGAGCAGCACCGCTGGCCCGTCGTCCAGGGGATGCGCCAGTGCGGCGTCCGGCTCGACCCAGGTGACGCCGTGGTCGGCAAGTGGCAGCGAACGGAAGAACGGTGAGGCTTTGGCCAGCGGGTGAATCGCCGCGCAGACGTCGTGTATGAATCCAGGCAGGGTCAATGGCTTGGAACGCAACCCGCCGCCGATCGTATCAGCTGCATCCAGAACCAGCACCGAGCAACCGGCCCGCGCCAGCGTGATGGCGGCGGCGAGGCCGTTGGGGCCGGAGCCGACTACCACGGCGTCGTAATCCACAGACGGCATCAGGCGCCTCGTTTTTCAGGGTAACGGAAGGTCAAGAAAACAGTGACGACGGTAGTGTCTCAGTTGGAAAAGACTGGCTCACGTGCCCCAGACGGGTTGCAGGCTCGGTCGTCCGACCGCCGATTTCCCCCGCACCCCGACCCCCTCCCCCCTTTGCGAGGGAGGGCTGGTGCGAGGAAGTTTGAAAGTGAGGCACTACCATGACGATGACACAACCCGGGGATTGCTAACGCGCCGTCAAGCCCGCAACACCGTACTTTCTGGTTGACTCCGAACGCCTCCGCAAGCAGGATGACTGCCCTCGATAGTCAGTCCCATTTATGCCAACGACAATGTGTTCCGCAAGCAGGAGTCCGTTTTATGAAAGCTGTACGTGTCCACGAGTTTGGCGGCCCCGAGGCGATGAGCTATGAGGAGGTTCCCACTCCTTCGCCCGGCGAGGGCCAAGTGCTGGTGAAACTGGCGGCCAGCGGTCTGAACTACATCGACGTTTACCAGCGCACTGGCCTGTATCCCAATGCCCTGCCCTACACGCTCGGCTTGGAAGGCTCCGGCACCGTGGCGGGCGTGGGAGCCGGGGTGGTCGCGTTCAAGGAAGGCGATCCGGTTACGTGGACCGGCGTGCCCGGCGCCTATGCCGAGTATGCCGTGGTGCCCGAACAGCGCTTGGTGCGCATGCCCGACGGGCTGGACGTCAAAGTGGGTGCGGCAGCCATGCTGCAGGGAATGACGGCGCACTATCTGGTCAAGACCACCTACCCTCTCAAAGCCGGTGACGCCTGTTTGGTGCACGCGGCGGCCGGCGGCGTCGGTCTGCTCCTGGTACAAATGGCCAAGCAGTGCGGCGCGCGGGTTTTCGGCACCGTCTCGACGGCGGAAAAGGCCGCCTTGGCGCGGGATGCCGGCGCCGACGAGGTGATCCTCTATACCGAGCAGGATTTCGAGGCCGAGGTGAAGCGTCTGACCGACGGCAAGGGGGTACAGGTGGTGTACGACTCGGTGGGCAAAACGACGTTCGACAAAAGCCTGAATTGCTTGGCGCCGCTGGGCTACATGGTCCTCTACGGGGCTTCCAGCGGTCCGGTGCCGCCGTTCGACGCCGCTGTCCTCAACGCCAAGGGGTCGTTGTTCCTCACCCGTCCCAGCTTGTTCCATTACATTGCGGACCGTGCCAGTCTCGAAAAACGCGCCGGCGACGTCCTCAAGTGGATCGCCGACGGCAGCCTCAAGTTGCGCATGGAGCACAACTTCGCGTTGTCCGAAGTGGAGGAAGCGCATCGCAGTCTGGAAGGCCGAAAGACCACCGGCAAGGTGTTGTTGATTCCGTAGTGTAGCGGACTGTCGGGTTACGCTTCCCTAATCCGACCTACAGTTCTGAAAGGCGAGCGGCAACAGGCCGTTCACCTCGAGCTCAGGCTTCCTGTCCCCAGCGCGACTTCACGGCTTCACGGTCAACCGCATCGGCGTCCGTTCTGGGCAAGGCGTTGGTGAATTCCACCCATTTGGGTTTTTTGTAGCGGGCGATTCTGCCGGCTACGTGATCGATGATCCGACCGGCGCTCAGACCACCGTCGCCGCTCTCGACAACGGCTTTGATGGCCTCGCCCCATTGGGCATCAGGCACGCCAAAGACGCATGCGGCGCTCACGCCCGGTATCTCCATAATGACCGTCTCGACCTCGGCGGGATAGACGTTCTCGCCACCCGGCTTGATCAATTCCTTCTCCGGCTTGCGGCCTACGTAATGTAGATAACCGTCCTCGTCGAAGCGGCCCACGTCGCCGGTGTGGTGCCAGCCGCCGCGGAAGGTGTAATCGGTCTCTTGCTGCTGAGCGTAATAACCCTGGAAGACCACAGGGCCGCGCGCCAGGATTTCGCCCGGCGTGCCGACCGGCACCTCGCGGTCGTATTCGTCAACCAGTCGCACGCGGCATAACGGCGCCACCCGGCCCGCGGCGCCCGGTCGTTCGGCGGCGCGTTGCAGGGTGATGAAGCCGCTGGTTTCGGCCTGGCCGAAGCCGGTCCAGAACTGCGCTTGGGTACTGGCGTGCAGGCGCCCGATGACGTCTGGACCTTCGAGGCCGACAACGTGCTTCAGGCTGGGCAGCCGGCTACCGGCCGCCTCCGCGGCGTCCAGGATGGAACCGAGGACGGGGGGGAAACTGGTGAGATAGGTGACGTTGTGCGCGTCGACGAGTTGTACGGCCTGGGCGGCGTCGAAACGAGCCGTCAGCACGTTGGCGCCGCCGGCGTGCATGGTGGCGAACGCCGCGCCCAAGGCGGCGACGTGAAACAGTGGCAGTGCCAGGAGATTGCAGTCGTATTCGGTCAGGCCCATGCAGGCCATGGTTTGCAGGTTGGCGGCCAGCAGGTTGTTGTGGGTCAGCACGGCGCCGCGCGGGACCACGTCCACCGCGGCGGTGGAGATGACCGCGAACGGGTCGTCGCCGATAACCGTGTCGGACACATTGGCAGACTCGGCAGCGGCGTACAGGGTGTCGAAGGCGGCGAACGGGCCGGAGGGCGTTGGGCCGAACGTATACCAGTGAGCGATACCGATGCTCGTGGGCCAATCCGCCACCGCCGGCTGCGTGGTGGGGTCGACGACCATCATGCTCGGCTCGGCCCGTTCGACGATGCGGCGGCTCTCTTCAGGCGTCAGACGCCAGTTGATCGGATAGGCCAGGATGCCCAGCTTGGCGCAGGCGCCGTAGAGGTCCAGGTATCCGGGGTGGTTCTGCGCCAGGATGCAGATGTGTTCCCCTTTCCGGATCTGCAATGCTGCCAGCCCGGCCGCCAAAGCGTCGACGCGCGAGAGAAATTCACGGAAGTCAACCTGACCGTGCTCCTGAATGACTGCCGGCCGGCCGCCGAATTGTGCAGCATTGCGCAGCAGCATGTCGTACAGCGTGAACGTGTGCACCGACACGGGATTGCCCTCCCTTATACGTGGGACTAAGCGGTAATCGGCATGGTGACGAAAACGCGGAAATTGGCGCGCAGAGACGCGGTCTGCCGGATGGCGAAGCCCGCCTCGGCCAGTAACCATTGCCAATCCTCGGGGGTGTACTTGTTGTGCACCGGGAAGAGACGGAACCAGCGCCGCAGGCTGGCCTGGCGCTCCTCGCCCTCCCCTTCGACGCGCGAGTCAAGATACTCGGTAAGGGGTGCGCGGACCCAATCGTTCAGGAAGAAAATGCCCTCCGGGGCGAGCAACCGTCGAACTTCGCCCAGCACTGGCAACGGCTCGTCGAGCAGGTGCAGGATGGCCGTCATGTTGATCAGGTGCGCCGAGCCGTCGGCCAGCGGGATGGGCTGCGCGGTCAGGTCGTGGACCGCAAGGGTCGGTTTCGGACCCGCGTAGGTTACTTCCTCCTGCGCGTAGGTGATCATGGCCGGCGTGAGGTCATATCCGTGCAAGGCAGAGCCGGGGAAACGCCGGCTGAGGTCGCGGAGAAACAATCCTGGGCCGCAGCCAAGGTCGACAATGGTGGGCCGGGCCGGCAGGTTTGGTGACACGTGCGTATCGAAATAGCTCCGGAAGGCGTGGTCGTGGCGTTCGTCGTGGCTGTTGACCATGCGCTCGACGAGTTCCGTATCCGACATGCCACTGATGCTTTGATGGGTTGCCATAGTCTCCTCGGGGATTCCTTCCTTTCGGGGTAAGCTGCACTATAATGGCGCGGCTACTATACATCAGCAAAATCATCGACAACAGCGTTGGCGTGTACCGAAGGCGCCAGCGTGAGGACGACGGATGGCACCCTTCCAACTCCAATCGCCTCTCGACATGCACCTGCACTTACGCGAGGGTGACCTGCTGAATCTCGTGGCGCCGCTGAGCGCCCGCGCCTTTGCCGGCGCGGTGATCATGCCCAACCTGGTGCCGCCTGTCGATAATGCGGCACGCCTGGATAGTTACCGCGCCGCCGTCGACACGGCCATTGGCGATGCCGTCTTCGAACCCTACATGACACTATTCTTCCGCCCATACACCGCAGACGAGCTTGAGGCCATGCGCTCGCGCATCGTCGGCATCAAGCTCTATCCGGCCGGCGTCACCACCAACAGCGAGGCCGGTGTGCGGGCGTTGCAAGAGGCCGAGCCGACGCTGGGATTGATGCAGGAGCTCGACATTCCCCTGCTGGTGCACGGCGAGAGCAACGGTTTCGTCATGGACCGGGAGGCGGAGTTCATGCCGGTGTATGAACACCTGGCACGAACATTCCCGCGCCTGCGCATCGTGATGGAACATATCACCACGCGGCAGGCCGTGGCGTTCCTCGATCGCTATGCCAACGTTTTCGCCACCGTCACGCTGCACCATCTCGTGCTGACGCTGGATGACGTTGCGGGCGGCCTGTTGGCGCCGCACCTGTTTTGCAAACCCATCGCCAAGCGTCCGGAGGACCGCGATGCCTTGCTCGCCGCCGCCCTCAGCGCCCATCCCAAGCTGATGTTCGGGAGCGATTCGGCGCCGCACCCGCAGCACAGTAAGGAATGCGCCGGCTGCGCCGCCGGGGTGTTCACCGCGCCGGTTGCGCTGCCGATGCTCGTAGAATTATTCGAAAAGCACGACGCCCTGGATAACCTGCAAGCGTTTGTTTCGGATAATGCCCGCCGCATCTATAGCTTCACGCCCGCGCCCAAGGCGGTTTCCTTTGTCAAGGAAGCCACCGTCGTCCCTCAGCGATATGCCACGGTCTTGCCGTTCGGCGCCGGCAAGACCGTGGCATGGCGGCTTTCTGAAACCGGCCAAACACTTGTTTGACACCGCTTTGACGTTAGTGGTATACAAAGTGCTTTGTGACAGGTCGTCTGTGACCTCTTGCCACATTGTTGTCCGAGTGTGAAGATTCTCAACCCAGGCTCCCCCACTGCCGCCACCAGGAATGGTACCGATTTCCCCATGATTTCGTCGGAACTCTACCACCAAGTACGCCGTCTCCACATCCGCACAAACCGGCTGGTCAATGAAACATTTGGGGGCGAATACCTGAGCGCCTTCAAGGGCCACGGCATGGAGTTCGCTGAGGTGCGCGAGTATGCGCCCGGCGACGATGTGCGCAGTATTGATTGGAACGTCACGGCGCGGCGGGGCCACCCCTACATCAAGCGATATGTGGAGGAGCGGGAGTTGACCGTCATGTTGCTGGTCGATCTCAGCGCCTCCGGGCAGTTCGGCAGCGTCAACCGGCTGAAGACGGATATTGCGACAGAAATGTGCGCGGTTCTGGCGCTGAGCGCCATCGCCAACAACGACCGAGTCGGGCTGCTACTGTTTACGGACAAGATCGAAAAATTCGTGCCGCCGCAGAAAGGCAAGCGTCACGGGATGCGGATCATGCGGGACCTGCTGTATTTTCAACCGCAACAGCGGCGCACGGATGTGGGTTTGGCGTTGGACTTTCTGCATCACATCAGTCGACGTCGCACGGTCAGTTTCCTGGTTTCCGACTTCATGACGTCGGGGTACGACATGCCCCTGCGCGTCGCGCACCGGCGCCATGACATGATCCCGGTCAGCATTGCCGATCGCCGTGAGGCCAGCCTGCCGCAGCTTGGTCTGGTCGCCCTGCAGGATCTTGAGACCGGTGAATATCTGCTGGTTGACACGGCCAGCGATGCGGTACGTGAGAACTACCAACGTCGCCGGGAAACCGCGGTCGAACAGCGCCAGCACTTGTTCAAGTCGCTGCGCATCGATTCCATTGATGTGAATACGGAGGAGCCCTATATTCGTCCCCTGCTGCGGTTCTTCCGGCAGCGGGAGCGGCGTGGCGCCAGGGCCTGGGCGTAATGTAAGCCCGTAATGCCCTTGGCTGTCCCGTGTCCTGCAATTGGAGCCTGCTCGTATGTATTTTGCCGCTTCACCCTACACTTACCTGTTGATCCTGGTCCCCGTCGTGCTGGCGTTGTACGTCTATGCCTTCGTCCGCAAGCATCGAGCCCTGACGGCCTTCATGGACCCGTCGCTGATCTCGCGCCTTTTGCCCGGGCGCAGCCGTAGACGGCAATGGGCCAAGGCGCTGTGCATGGTTGGCGCCGTGGCCGCCCTGGTGGTGGCGTTGATGCAGCCGCAGTGGGGCATTGATTGGCAGGATATCCCGCGGCGCGGACGCGATCTGATCATTCTTCTGGACGTTTCAATCAGCATGAAAGCCCAGGACGTTTTGCCGAACCGTCTCGAACAGGCCAAACAGGCGGTCACGGAGCTGGTGGAATACCTGCAGAAAACGGGCGGGCACCGGTTGGGTCTGGTTGCCTTTGCCGGCAGGGCCAGTCTGCAATCCCCGATGACGTTGGACTATCCTTTCTTTATCAAACGCCTCGAACAGGTGGGGCCGGAAACCGTCACGCGCGATGGCACGTCGATCGGCGCCGCCATCCGGCAGGTTCTTGAAGGCTTCAGCAAGATCGAACACGAGTACACCGACATCATCATCCTGACCGACGGCGAAGACCACAACAGCTTCCCCCTGGAAGCCGCCCGTCTGGCCGCCGCCAAGAAAATGAATCTCTACACGGTTGGCATCGGCGACGCCAGTCAGGGTCACTTGGTGCCGATCAAGTGGACGAAGGAGGGTCTGCCCTACTTCGCCAAGTATAAGGGGCAGGCGGTACGGTCGCAGATGAACCAGAGCCTGCTGCTGGAAATGGCGCGGCTGACGGACGGCGCCTACCTCCCCGGCGGTACCCGCGAGGTACCTCTCGATCGGCTCTACCGCGACGAAATCGCCGACAAGCCTCGCCGCAATATCGAGGTCTCCGAGCGCGAACACCTCATCCACCGCTATCACTGGTTTGTGTTGGCAGCCGTGCTGCTGCTTGCCACCGACATGTTGCTGCGCGAGCGGAAAATCCCCGTGGAGAGGCAGATATGAGAGACAGAAAGGGACACGTGAGGAGTAAAGGCATGCTGTTGGCGTTAGCGGTTCTGGTGCTGCTACCGCTCCATGTGCAGGCTGCATCGCCTTACAAGGCTGTGCAACGGGGCAATGAATTTTACGAGGCGGGTGAATACGACGCCGCGGGGCTACATTATGCCAGCGCCAGCGAGGCCCTCCCCGAGGCCGCCGAGATTTACTTCAATCAGGGCAACGTGCTGTACAAGCAGCGAAAATTCCTCCAGGCCCTGGCGCATTACACGAACGCTTTGCAGTCGGTTAACGGCGTTTTGGAAAGTCGCGTCAAATACAATCTCGGCAACGTCGAGTACCGCCGCGCCCTGATTGCGATGAGCACGCCGCAGGATTCCATGCTGCTGTTGCGGTCGGCCATCACGTACTACCGCGACAGCTTGGCGGTCGATCCGCAACAACAAAACGCCCGCTACAATTTGGAGTTGGCGCATCGCCTGCTGCGCCAACTCTACGATGAACTACAAGAGGACCGGCGGGATAACGCCGATGACGGCCGTAATTCGGAACGGAAGTCAGAAAGCGACGAGTCGAAGCAGCGGCAGTCTGAGCAACGCAACTCGCGGAAGGACAGCAAGGAAGATGAAGGTCAGGCGGGCAGCGAGGCATCGCAGAGCGTCATGGCCGACAGCGGTATGGAGGAGTCGCCGGAAGACATGGAAATGCCCGACGACCTGAGTCTGGAAGAGGCCGAAATGAAACTAAACGAATTTCGTGATCGGGCGAAAAAGATCGCGGAAATGCGCCAGGAGTGGAAGAAGGCTCGCATGCGCGACGGCAAGGTGGAGAAATATTGGTAATTCTGATTCTGCCGGGGCAAGGAAAAGGCGCCTGCAGAGGGTTGTAGGTGCCTTTTTCTCGTCATTGTTTCGGTGAAGCTGCCGATTTTTATCGACATCGTTCGTGCGTATTTACTTTGGGAGTTCATCATTATGCGCTTGGTCAATCCCTTGGCTCTGTTTCTCCTGGTATTGGTGCCGCTGCTGCTTTACCTGCGTTACCGGCGCCAGCAACCGGCGGTTATATCCTACCCGACGCTACAGGACCTGCGCAGGCTGCCGCAGTCGTTCGCGGTATGGCTACACCGTGCGCTGCCGGTCCTGCGCGCGCTGGCGCTGATTCTGTGCGTTGTGGCTTTGGCCCGGCCGCAGTGGGGATTCGAAACCACCGAGGTACGGCGCCAAGGCATCGCCATCGACATGGTCGTGGATACCTCCCGTAGCATGGCGGCGCAGGATTTGGAATTGGAGGGCGAGGAAAGGGACCGCCTGGAGGTGGTGAAGGAAGCGTTTCGTCAGTTTGTGCGGGGTGAAGGCGACAGCGCCGGTGGGCGTGAGGGCGATCTGATTGGCATGGTGACGTTTGCGAAATACGCTGACGGTGTCACGCCGCTGACGCTGGACCACGACATGTTGTTATCGCTGCTCGATCAGATCGAGATCGTCACCTTGCCGGAAGACAACGGCACTTCCATAGGTGAAGCTATTGCCTTGGGGGTGGAACGCCTGCGCCAGAGCAAAACGACAAGCAAGGTGATGATTCTGCTGACGGACGGCAGTAACAACGCGGGGCTTACGGAGCCTGTGGAAGCGGCCCAGATTGCCAAGGCGCTGGGGATCAAGATCTACACCATCGGCACCGGTAAACGCGGGACGGCCCCTGTTCCCATGCGGGCGCATGATGGCCGGAAAGTGATGCGGCGTATGCAGGTATCGATCGACGAACGGACGCTCCGGCAGATTGCCCACCTCACCGGCGGGCAGTATTTTCGAGCCACGGACAGTGAAGCGTTGAAAGAAATTTATTCCGAGATCGACCGCTTGGAAAAGACCACCACGGTGGCGGAACACTACCAGCAATACATCGACTTCTTCCCTGCATTCCTGCTGTCCGGCCTGGGGCTCGTCCTGTTGGAAGCCGTGCTCGTCAACACCCGTTTGCGGACCGTTCCATAATTCCCCATCGATGGAAAGGTCCGTCACCCCGGCGCAGGCTGGGTGACGCCTTTGGGGCATTGGTGTTACTTGCGAAGGGTATTCAGTTCGAGGACAACCCCGGTGGCGCCGAGGGGTATCAATCCCGGCGTGCTGGCGAGCAACTCGCCGGGCACGACAGAGAGGACGTCGCCGTCCTTGTCGGTGAATGCTTGCACAACGTAGGATTTCCACTTGCTGCGACCGGACATGTCGATAGTCGGCGCGATACGGAAATCAACAGGCAGGGTAAACGTAGGCAGGATTGCATACTTGGCGTCGAGTTCCACGCCGTTTCCGGGATGGAACAACTTGATGATCAACCGGTCGCTTGGCGAGACGTGCTGGATGAGGTCGGCGCGGATACGGATCGTCCCCTGGATCGTTTTCTTAGAATCATCAGCGGCCCAAGCGGCATTGAACAGCCATCCAACAAGCAGGCACACACCGCATACGAACCTGATTCTCGCCAATTGAGACAGCCCTCGGTGGATCGTCACTGAATGTAGATGTCCAAATTTCCGACGCCGGTCCAACCCGTAAACTGCACGCGCGAAAAGCGGCGGTGCACGATGTTGAGGCGCTGGTAGAACTCTACCGTGAACGCCACTCGGATCTGGTCTCTCTCCTGCCCGAGCACCCGTACCCACGGGGCCATCATGTCTTCAAGTATTTCATCATCGATATAGATGCACAGGTCCTCGCCATTCTCGTTGCGCAGGTCCTTCCGCAATGCCTGAACGTCCTTGCCGACGCGTTGCCCCGCCGCCGCTTGCCCGTAGGCTGCTTGGCTGACGCAAACCCACGAGCCCCTGAGCAGCGTGTGCGGGCGGTCATCGTCGTGGTGGCCCTGGGCGGTGCCCAGCAGCAGGACAATCAGCAGCATAACGAGACCTAAGTTCACACGACCTCGCATAGCTCACACTCCCTTCTTACCGCTCAGTTGTCTTTCCAGTTCGCTCCGTCCAGAGCGAGCGTTTCCAGATAGGCGCCGATGTAGGAAATCTGTTCGGGATTCAGCACCCCGGCCCACGGCGGCATTTTCAACTTGGGTCTGCCGGCTACGACGATGGACACGAACTGGCTGTAGCCGGCCCAGAAGCGGCGCAAGTCCTTGGCGTACCCGCCCCAGCGCGGCGAGATGCCGTCGGCTTTCACCCCGTGGCACTGCACGCACCAAGTAAAATAGAGCTTGCCCCCTCCGAGGACCGCGTCGCACTGCCCCGAGTATGGATTCGACGACGGAACCGGATTTTCAGGGAGCGCCAAGGTGTTGGTTCCATCCGTGCACTCCTCGGCGGCCAACGCATGCTTGGGGCCGTGCACCATCAACAAGCCCATCACCACGACAACAGTGGCAAGAAACCGCACCCGAGTCTTGCCCGAGTTGGTTATCACCTTTGTTTCTCCTTCCCTTACAGTCCACGAAAATCTTGGCAGAAAACAGAAAAAAACGGCGGGGCTGGAAAGGCCTTGCGTTTCCAGCCCCGCCGTCGTCAGCCCGTGTTTTACGGGAGCGCGAACGTGACGAGCGCTGCGGTCGACTGATAGTTGATCAGCTCATCCCCGAACAGGGCCAGCACTGCGCCAGCAACGTAGGTCCCATGACCGACCACCATGGACACGTACTGCTTGCCATCGGCATCGTAGGAAATGATACCGCCGTTGTGGCCGGTGCCGTTGTTGAAACGCCACAGCGTTTCGCCGGTTTCGGCGTCCAACGCCTCCGCCCAACCGTCCATGGTGCCGTTGAACACCAAGCCGCTAGCGGTGGACATCAGCGCCGAGTGCGGGATGATGTCATAACGCTTGTCCCAGGCCAGCTCGGCGGTCACCGGGTTGCGCGCGGTGATGCGTCCGTGCGCCTTGTCGCCCGGCGGATGCGTGCCCACCCATTCGGCGGCCATGAAGACCTGCGCGAACGGCTCCGTCACGCGGGTCTCGGTACCGAAGGAGATGGTGGTGCCGCCGCCCTCGGGGGCAACCGTCAGCCACATGCACCATTCGTTGACCACGCGGTAGTGCAGCCCGGTCTGCGGGTTGTACGTACCGGCGTTCCAGCTGTGGCCGCCGTCGATAGCCGGGCAAACCAGCGTGCGCTCGCCAGCCTTGGGCCACAGCATGTTCTCAAACTCGCCCGTTTCCAGATTGAAACCGCTCGTCCAGTTCTGGCTCTTCTGGGCCGGGTACACGTTCACGGGCTTGCCGCTCTTGGGCTCGTGCACGTGGTTGAAACCGTTCTTGCCAGGGTGCAGAACCAGGGTCTGGCCGTCGTGCTCGAACATCACGTACTCGCCAGGAGAAGCGTCGTAGTCGTAGGGATCGCTCGGCGCTTCCTGGAAGTACCAGTTCAACTTGCCGGTATCCAGGTCCAGAGCGATCGTGGAGGAGGTGTACAGGTTGTCACCCGGGCGCCAGCCGTTGGCGTTCGGGTCGCGGCACTGATCACCGCAATAGTCGTAGTCAGGATCCGGGTTGCTCGTACCGATCAGGATCTGGTTGTTGGCGTAGTCCACGGTGCCGGGCTGCCAGGAGCCGCCGCCGCCGTACTTCCACGAGTCACCGCCCCAGGTGGCGAGGGCTGCGGGATCGCCGCGGCCAGTGGTGTAGAACGTCCACTTCAGGTCACCGGTCTCGGGATTGAGACCGAAGATGCGGCCTTCAATCGGATACTCGCCGCCGTTCTGGCCAATGACGAGCAGGTCGGAATTGACGAAGGTGGCGGCGCCGCTGAAGCCAGCGGTGTCCTTCTGGGAGTTGACCAGCTTGCGGTCCCAGATGATCTCGGCGGTGTTCTCGTCAATCGCCACCACGCGGCCATCGGCCAAGCCCATGTAGAGGCGCCCGTCACCAATGGAAGTGCCGCGGGAGTGGGCGAACACGGAGCGTGCCACAACGGCCTCGTCCATTTCCGGTACGAAGGCCCAGATACGCTCACCCGTCGCGCCGTTGAGCTTCCAGATCGTGGACGGGTTGGCGGGGAGGTAAATATTGCCACCAATGGCTATCGGCGTGCTGTGCAAACCGGCATTACCGCTGCCGGTGCCGCCGCCGCCAGGCAGGAAGATCCACGCCGGTTTGAGCTGGGACACGTTGTCCTTGTTGATCTGATCCAGCGGGCTGTGACGCCAAGCTTTATCGGTGGTGCGATGGTACGCGCACCAGTTCTCAGCCGGGCAGTTCCGGATGCTGTCGGCGCCCGAGCTGCCGTGGCCCATCGCCATCGCAGCCGGAGCCACAAGCAGGCCGGCAATCGCCAGGAACGCCAAGGCCTTACCAAATCTTGCCATTGCCTTGCACATAATCCCTCCTTAGTACAAATACCAACTCCAGTTGTCGCTGAATTTCCTACCCGTGCAGGGAGGCATTTCAACGATACTCGAATCCAATAGCCAAACCCAACCTCAGTGTGAGTAGACTGCGGTTTGTGTTTTGTCTATATGGATAGATCGGAGGTTTATAATCATCCCAACCAACCGTGTCAAGCCCGATTTCGTTTTGCCAGCCCAATCTGTGGGCTTGTTGCAATGTTAATCTCCGTGCTCATGGGCCAAGTCACAGTTGTGGGATACAGGTGGTAGGCTATGATGTCCAATGGTCCAGACGCAATTCGTTCAGCCGGGTGTGTCCTTTATTTGGACCTCATTGATCCGCCAGGAAAAGCCAGGCTACACACAACGGGTCTTCTGATGAATGGATGTGGATTATGAAAAGTGCAAAAATTATCTACGACATCATTTGGATGATAATCGCGATTCTACTCGCCTCTTTCCTCACGGTCGTCTTTGATCTGCATGAGTGGCTTATCCAGTACACGCGCCCCTTCGAATCCTGGGAGCTCGATGAGGTCCCCTTCCTTCTCTTTTTTGTGGCGCTGTCCTGTGCTTGGTTTGCCTATCGACGCTGCCGCGAATTGATCACGGAGGTCGCCGAGCGCAGGCAGATCCAGAAGGCGCTTACCGATAGCGAAACCCGTTACCGTACCTTAGTGGAAGCCTCGGCGCAGGGCATCTATATCTACCAGCAAGGCGCCATACGGTTTGCAAATCGGGCGCTGGGCCGGCTGTTTGGCTATGAAAGCGCCGCAGCGCTGGTCGGCGAGGACGTGGAACAGCTCTGCTCGCCTTATGAAGAGGCGCGTCTGACGGCCTGCAACGCTGCCGCCTTGGCGGGCCATGCCGAACCGCGGCGTTACGAATGGCACGGCGTGCATCGGGACGGCGCCATACTCTGGCTCGAAAGTCTTCCGCTGCGCATCACGTGGGACGGCGCCCCGGCCCTGATGATTACGGTGTTGGACATTACGGAGCGTCGAGGCCAGGAACAGGAACGCCGCAAGATCGCTTACGACATCCATGATGGCATTGCGCAGTTGATGGTGGGCGCCCAGCACCATCTGGAGGCGTTCGATTACCTCTGCCGCGATGACGCTTCTTTGGCCGAGGATCAGTTGGGCCGCGGCCGTGCCAAACTCCGTCAGGCGATTGTCGAAACACGACGGCTGATGACCCAGCTGCGCCCGGTCAGCCTCGAAACCCTGGGTTTGATTCCTGCCGTGCAGCAGTATCTGAACGAATTGGGCAAAGACGCTGGCTGGGAAATCGACTATCACGCCGAGGTCGCCGCCCTGCACCTCTCCCCGGACGGGGAAACCGCCCTCTTCCGCATTCTGCAAGAGGCGCTGACGAATGCCTGGAAGCATGCACAGACATCCATGGTGCGTCTCAGCCTGCATACCGAAGGCGAAAAAGACGACCTGCTGGTTGTGTGTGTCCAGGACTGGGGAACAGGTTTCGAGCCCGCCCGTATCCACTCCGATGCCCAAGGCATCGGCCTTATGGGCATGCGCGAGCGCGCTCGGCAGCTGGGCGGGGTGTGCAGCATCGAGAGTCGCCCCGGCCGCGGCACGACGGTGCGGCTACGGATTCCCCTGCAGCATGGAGAAGCCGTATGAGTCTGCGGGAACAGCGCCGCATTCAGGTCGTGATAGCCGACGATCACCCGGTGGTGCGGGAGGGTCTGCGGAGTATCCTTTTGACGGCTGCGGATATAGAGGTCATCGGCGAAGCTGGCACCGGGGCTGAGGCGGTGGCGCGAGCTCAGACGCTACGGCCTGAGGTCATGCTGCTCGACATCCGCATGCCCGATGGGAATGGTCTGGCAGTCCTGAACCAGATTAAGGCGGTGTCGCCTGACACCAGCGTCGTCATGGTGACGATGCACGACAATCCCGATTACATTTCACGCGCCGTTGCAGCCGGTGCCGCCGGATACGTGCTCAAAGAGGCAAATCGCCACGATCTCCTCACGGCAATTCGCACGGTGCTCAAGCCATCGGCAGCCCCCACCCCTGTCCTGTTGAGCAAATCTCAACGGGTGCCGTTCAACGCCGCACAGACGGCGGCGCCGTCTGGCCCTGCGTCGCTTAGTCCGGTCGAACGCGAATTGTTGCTGCTGCTAGCGGATGGACTCAGTAATAAAGAAATCAGCTTGCAGTTGCGCTGCAGCCTGGGCACCGTCAAGAATTACCTCCAGCATATTTTCACCACCCTTCAGGTTTCAGATCGCACCCGCGCGGTTGTGGAAGCTATCCGCCTCGGGCTCATTGATCCGTGAGATTGTAGCCACTTGGCCGTAACGTCTTGGCCAGACGGCTTTATTGCGGATTTGCGCCCTCTTTCGCCGTTGCCGATTCCTCCTGAGCATGGGTATATGGTGACGTGTTAGGAAGCCGCTCTAGCTCATTGCTTGCGCGCTTCGGGAAGGTCTGAGGAAATCGCTCAGACGCGGGCTGTGTGCTCATATCCTCAAATGCTTATTCCGGCGCAGAGCCTTTGCGTTCGGGAAGCTAATGGACTCGCTTTCGCTGGAATGGCGAGAACAGGCGGCGCCGGCCAATCCCGTCAGAGGTTATGGACTTGGGCCGATTTATTCCGACCTTCTCCTAAAAACGGAGCACGTGGGTTTAGCGATGAGCGAACGTTTGATTGATATACGGGATGCGAATTTCGGATACGGCCGCACAAGTGTCCTGCAAAGGGTGCAGTTCGTCCTAGCGGCGGGAGATTTCGTCGGCCTTGTCGGACCCAACGGCGCGGGCAAGACCACCTTGTTGCGTGGCTTGTTGGGCCTGATCAGGCCGCAGCGTGGCGAGCGGCGGATCAGCCCCCCTGACGGCGCTGCCGACGTGGTATTCGGCTATGTGCCGCAGGAAAAGGCGGTTGATCCGTTTTTCCCGTTGTCGGTGCTGGACGTTGTGCTCATGGGCCGCTACCGGCTGCTCGGGCCGGGCCGGCGTCCGATGTTGGTGGACCGGCGTGCGGCACTGGCGTGTCTTGGCCACGTACAGCTTGAGCATCTCGCTGACGCGTCCTTTCAGGATTTGTCAGGCGGTCAGAAACAGCGTGTTCTTCTGGCCCGTGCATTGGCCACCGAGCCGCACGTGCTGGTGCTTGACGAACCGACCAGCGCTATGGACCTGGCAGCTGAAAAACGGCTCATGGCCGTGATTAGTGAGCAACACGAGGATCGAGGGCTGACGGTCATGCTGGCAACACACGACTTGAACCTGATCGGGCGCTACGCCTCCAAAATTACCATTGTTGCGGGCGGGCAGGTCATTAGCGGCTCGCCAGCGGAACTTCTGGAGACCCGGCAACTCAGTGAGGTATACGGCGTCGAGTTGCAGGTGCACGAAGTCCAGGGCCAGCGGTTAATCGTCTGAGGCTACGGGGAATCAACGCGATGTGGGAAATGCTTTCCTACCCATTCTTCCAGTCGGCGCTCATCGCCGGAACGTTGTCGGCGGCCATGTGTGCCCTGGTGGGGGTGTACGTCCTGCTCAAGCGCATTGTGTTCGTTGGCATTACGCTGGCCCAGCTCGCTTCACTGGGCGTGGCGGTGGCCTTGCTGATCGACGTGCACCCGATGATCATGGCCCTGGTGACGACCCTGTCGGGTGTGGCCTGTTTTGCGTTGACCCGTAGCGGCCAGCGCGTTCCGCAAGAGGGTGTGATTGGCGCCAGCTACGTGATGGCGGCGGCGCTCGGCATTATTTGCGTGGCCAAGAATCCCGTGGGCGAAGCGCGCAATCTGAAGGTGCTGTTCGGCAACATCCTGTCCGTTCACACCGGGGAGATGGTGGCCCTCGCCGTGCTTTTGGCGGTGCTGACCATCGTACACGTGGTTTTCTACAAGGAGTTCCTGTTCGTATCTTTCGACCCGGAAACCGCCCAGGCTCAGGGAATCAACGTACGCGGGTGGGACCTTCTGCTGTACCTCACCATCGGTCTGGCGATCGCGTTTTCCATTCACTCAATGGGGGTGTTACTGGTGTTTGCACTACTGCTTGTTCCGGCCATGACGGCGCGCCTTGTGGCGCACAGGATGATGGCTATGTTTGCCCTGGCCATTGGCTTCGGGGTTGTGGCGGTTCCGCTCGGTCTGTATTTGGCCGTGCGCATCGACCTGCCGACCGGTACTGCGGTGGCTGGCACGTGCGTGGTCATGTTGCTCGCCGTCCTGACGGGACGCAGCCTGTATCGCGGCGCTGGGCGTGTGGCTGCAGGAACTGCGGCGCTGATGCTGGCGTTCAGCCTGGCGATACCGGGTTCCGTTTCCGCTCAAGAGAGCAATGTTGAGCAACGCTTGCAGGAGTTGCAGCAGGAAGTTCAGGACCTGCGCCAAAGCCTGCTCAGCCAACAATTGCGGCTGCCAGGCGCCCTGCTGCTCAACCCGGAAATGCGCGTCGAAGGCAACTTCCAGGGCAGTTATCTCGCCGGCGGCCTGGCGCGCCGCGCCGAGCAGGAAGGTTTTTCCAACAACCGCTTCAATCTCCGTGAAGTCGAATTGGGTTTCCGGGCCTCGGTGGACCCCTTCGCCGTTCTGGAAGCGGTCATCAGCGCCCAGCATCTGGCGGAGATCGAATTTGAGGACGGAGAGGAAGAATTGGAAGGCCCCCCGGGGGAGGTGGAATTCGAAGAGGCCCACCTGACGTTGGCGCGGTTGCCATTCAGTCTGCGCGGCAAGCTGGGTCTGATGCGCACCAGCTTCGGTGAATACAACGACGACGACCCGGACGAGTTTCCCCAGGTCGACCCGCCCAACATCATCACGCAACTCTACGGCGACGAAGGTGAGGGCTGGAAGGAGCCCGGCATCAACTTGAATTATCAGTTCGCGAGCCCGTTTTCGGAGCGCATGACGCACGTCGTGTGGCTTGGCATTTATAGCGGGGAAAATGGGACGGCCTTTCACGGCGGGCAGCTCACCAAGCCGGTCTGGTTCACCCGGCTGGAGTTGTTCTACGAGGTGGCCCCGCGGGCAGGGCTGGAACTCGGCTTCAGCCTTGCTAAGGGTAAACGGCTGGACCGTTATTTTGACGACATGATGAACGGCATGCTGGACGATGATGACGATGACGACAACGGTCACGACGACGATGCTGACAATGGCAATGGGGATGACGACGACGATGATGATGACGGCGGCGTCGGACAGTTGGCTGGAGAATTCGACTCCACGCTCATGAACGCCCACTTCGAGTTCGATTGGCAACCGCCGTTGTACAGCCTGGAACATAGCTTCGGCTTCTTGACCGAAGTGTTCTATTCCAGCGTCGAGCGTCACGACGGCATCCTGAACCAGTTTGGCGGTTACGCCCTGATGCAGTATGGGATCAACGCCAATTTTGCCATCGGCGCCCGCTTCGATGCGGTTAACTGCCCTGGGTTCTACAACTCGCTGTGCGCCAATCTCGGAGTCGAGGAGGGCGAAACCCTCGGAATCGCTGAGCTGGAAGATCGTTCCGAGTGGGCGTTCTCACCCATCCTTACTTTCAATCCGAGCCCCTTTCTGACCTTGCGGGCGCAATATAAACACACCCACCGAAATTACGCCGAGGATTCCCAGGAGTTCCTTCTGCAGGCGCTGTTCATCATTGGCTACGAACGTCCGGACGTTTTCTAGGAGGAAGCACCAGTGACCACGTTTTTTGTAACAATGCGTTCGGCAATGCTGGGTATTCTGACCCTGGCACTTGTGTTTGCATCCGGCGGTTGGGCCGCTGAACATGGGCATTCGGCGTTCCTGGTCGGGAGCTCCACCGACTTTACGGCCATTGCCAAGGAGATCGGCGGCGATCGGGTGCAGGTCTACGCGCCGCTGCCCGGCTACCAGGAGCCCGAGCTGTACATCGAAGAGGTGTTTCCGTCCTGGATCATTCAGGCGTCGCGGGCCGACGGCTATATCCGCATCGGGCTTTTCGCCGACGTATGGGCGGATGCCTTGGTGATCGACGCACGCAACCCGCTCATCTATCCCGGCGCGCCCGGGCACGTTGACGCCTCGCAGGGCATCCACGTGCTGGAAATCCCGACCGGCCCGGTGGATCGCTCCCGCGGCGAGATTCACCTGCAAGGCAATCCGCATTACCTGCTGGACCCGCTGAACGCCAAGATCGTGGCGGACAGCATCCTGCGGGCGCTGGTGGCTATGTCACCCGAGGAGGCGGATTTCTTCACGGCCAACACCGAGGACTTCAAGCGCCGCATCGACGAGGCCATGGGGCGCTGGCAGGAAATGGCTGCGCCTCTTCGGGGCAAGAAGCTGGCAGCGTATCATCGCACGTGGTCCTACTTGCTGAAGCGTTTCGGTCTGGAGATCGTGGGCTACGTGGAACCCAAGCCTGGCATCGCGCCATCGCCGCTGGAAATCCGCAATCTGGTGACCGCGATGGCGCGGCAGAACGTTCGCCTCATCATCCATGCGCCGGTCTATCACCCGCGCACGCCGCGCGCCGTGGCCCGCCAAGTGGTCGATCAGATTGGCGAGCCCGTTACAGTGCTGAAGCTACCCGCGCATGTCGGTGGAGTGCCCGAAGCGGACAACTATTTCACTCTTTTCGACTACATCCTGACGGCGTTGAACGAGGTCCTGAATTAAGGTAGGCTTGCGCCCGCTGATCGGGGGCAGGATTCATCCAGGTCAGCGGACCTGCCTTTATCCAACCAACATAGGAAGTCTGGACATGCGTATCACCGCACGGAGTCTTCTGCCGCTGAGCGCGGCAATCGCGTTTCTGTTTTGCGCCTCTGCAGTTACCGCACTGGAAATCCGGCTCGTCTACGTGGGCAGTACCGATGAGTCGGCGTGGCTCGGTGTGCTGCAGGGACAGCATGAAGCCAACATCCAGGGACGTTTTCTCGACCAAACCTATACCGTGGAAGCGATGACGCCGGAGGCATTTCCGCAATCGGAGCCGCGAGCCGCGGCAATTATCGCGGCGGGCGACGCCTCAGCGCTTCAAAGCCTGAGCGAAGGGATGGCCTCCACCGCCGTGTTCAACGTGACGGCCGACGATGACGACCTGCGGCAGGGTTGCACGACAAATCTGTTGCACGTGCCACCCAGCAGGGCCATGAAGGCCAGTGCGGTGGCGCAGTGGACGCAGAAGAACCCCGACGCCAACGTCGAGGCGCGTGCTTGGCATCCCAAATTCGTCAAGTATGCCGCCCGCGACCTGAACAAGCGCTTCCTGAAGGTTCAGGGCGTTGCGATGGACGACGACGCCTGGGCCGGCTGGGCTGCGGTGCGCATGGTCGCCGAAGCTGTCATACGAACCCAGTCCACTGACCCATCAGCGCTGCTCGCGTTTATGAAGTCCGAGATTGCCTTCGACGGGCAAAAGGGCATTCCCCACACCTTTCGCGACACTGGTCAATTGCGCCAGCGGCTGCTCATCGTCGACGAAGCCGGCAAACTGACCGGGGAAGCCCCGGTGCGGGGGGTGGCCGACACGACGGATCTCGACAGTCTCGGCGTCCCTTCGTGCCAACCCTGACCACTTATTTTGTGATAAGGACAAGACGTTTATGCGACCGATAGCTTTTGCAATGCTCGTGTTTCTCACCTTGGCCGTCGGGACTGTCGCCGCCGAGCCGACCTACCGCGTTTTTGTCACCAATGAACGCGCCGATTCCGTATCGGTCATTGACAGCCGCACCAACGAGGTGGAAGCTACCATTGACGTCGGCGACCGTCCGCGTGGCATCGGCTTCTCTCCAGACCGAGCGTATGTTTACGTGGCGCTGGGCGAGGAAAACGCCATCGGCGTCATCGATGCCCGCACCCTTGATGTTGTCAAGAAGGTATCGGCAGGCTCCGATCCCGAGGCGTTCGCCGTGCATCCGAACGGCAATATCTACCTGTCCAACGAGGACGCCAACCTCGCTACGGCACTCAACCCGGTTTCCGGGGAAATCCTGGCCGAGATTCCGGTCGGCATCGAGCCGGAAGGCGTGGGCGTGTCGCCGGACGGTTCGCGGGTCATGGTGACCAGCGAGAGCACCTTTATGGTGCACGTGATTACCGTGCCGGAACACGAGGTGGTGGCCAATGTATTGGTAGGCGCCCGGCCGCGAGAGGTGACGTTTTCGGCGGACGGCAAGTGGGCCTACGTGACCAGCGAGATCAGCGGTCAGGTGAGCAAACTCGACGTGGCGGCCAACGCCGTGGTACGGCAGGTGAAGCTGGACATCCCGAAGGCCAAGCCCAAGGGTGTCGTTGTCAGCCCGGACCAGAAAACCTTGTACGTGTCCACCGGCAGCGGCAACATGATTGCGGCGCTGAACGCCGACACACTGGAGTTGCTAGGCACCGTCAAGGTTGGCAAGCGGGTGTGGGGCATTGCCCTGTCACGGGACGGCTCCCGGTTGTACACCTGCAACGGCGTGGATGACACGGTGTCGGTGGTGGATACCGCCAGCCTCACGGTCGCCGCCACCATCCAGGTGGGCACGGCGCCGTGGGGTGTGGTGATTGATGACTGATTGAGACTTGGCCCAAAAAAAGCAGGGCAGCAGAGAACTCTGCTGCCCTGCTTTTGCGTTTATGGATTTAGGAATTGTCGTGACGGGCGATCTTGGCCCGCAGTTCCTCGGCCAACGTGGCGTCGAGCCCCTCCAGGATGGCCAGATGCGACTTGGCTTCCGACACCTTGCCGACCGTCAACAACGCCTCGCCCATATACTCATGCGCCTCGGCCAAGTCCGGCTGCAGGTCGAGCGCCTTCCGGTACAGCTTGATGGCGCGCTCGTATTGGCCCATGCGACGGAACGAGTACGCCATGTTCGTATAGGCCATGGCGTGGGTCGGGTCCGCCGCGATCACTTTTTCGAATGCCTCGATCGCCCGCAGAAATCTGCCGGTCTTCAGGAGATCGTAGCCAATTTCGTAGGCCGTCGGCTGCCCCAGGGGATCCAACTCGCTGCCTTCGGTCATGCCCTCATTGGCAAAGGTCAGGCCCGGAACCACGAGCAGAAGGCCACACATCAACGCAAGACATACCCGCTGCATAGCACCGTCTCCCCTCTCTTGAAACGCCGCATCAGGATCTATCCTCGCTCCAGGGCGGCGTGTACGAAACCCCGTATTCCGACATCAGCTTGGGAACCTGTTGTTCCGCCGCCAGGTCGCTGAGAACGCCGTTCAGGGTTTCACGCAGGTCATAGTCATTCTTGCGCACCCCAATGGCGACGTTCCACAACAGGTTCGGGTCGGATACGTACCCTTCCACCGGCTTGATGGTGCTATCGGGGCGATTCTGGAGCCACCAGTCCATTTCCAGCGCGGGCACCAGGGCCACCTCCAGATCACCCTTTTGCACGGCCTGCAGGGCGTCGTGGCTGGATGCAAACGGTCGGCAGGAATAGCCTGCTTGGAGCAGGATCCTCTCCCCCTGTGACTTGAGCGGCACCGCCGTCGTTCTATCGGCCAACTCCATCACGTCTTGCACCTCGGATGCCTCCTCGTTCCGCACCAAGGTATAACCGGTGCCGAAATAGGGGTCCGTCAGAATCACGCGGTCAATGGGCTCCGGCTGAACCGGTACGCCCATGAACATGTCGCAGCGCTTCTGGACCAAGGAGAGACTCAGGGCGCCCAGCACGCCGCGGCGCGACTTGGCCCAGAAATACTGCGTCTTCAGCCCCATGCGGCCGGCGATTTCCTCGGCGAGCGCGACGTCAAAGCCACCGGGGGAACTCTTGTCGGAGGCTGGCAACTGATTCGGCATGGCGCAGACGGTGAGAACGCCCTTCTCCCTGGCGTTGTGGAGAGCGCCCTTGTACTCGGTGCGCAGGTAGGCGATGATGGACCAGATGTCCATGGGCTGGACGCGGGCTCCGAAAGCCCCCATCGGTGTGCCGGGTCGGCCGGCGACAATGGTTGCAAAAACGTCGGTGTCCGCGCCGCCCCATGTCCAGACTTCATCCTGCAGATTGGGCCCCTTAGCGCCCTTTCCTCGGGTACCGTGGCAAATTGAGCAATAACGGTGGAACAGTTTATAGCCTTTTTCGATTGCTTCCGGGTTGCCGTGCAGGGGGTTGGTGAAGTCCTGCGCCTCAACGGCCACGGGGGTGGACAGGAACAGCCCAAGCATCCCCGCGCAAAGCAGAGCGCCCAAGCTCCCCGCGGTGAGACCCCAACGCATGAGCACGGATATCAAATGCCCCGGCCCTTTCTTTCCAGAAACCCGCTGCCTCATATCCAGACTCCCTCCTGTGTACGTGGTCTTCGACTTTCCCGACTGTGGCGTGGTTGCCCTGCCAAGGTTCCCCTGCGAGCCAGCGCCTTTTACAGGAGTCGACCGGGGGTGTCAAGAGCAGACGCCGCGTGTCATATCGTACGTTTGAATCCAACTTTGCCGATGAACTTCCCGGCCACCATCAGAGCGTCGTCAACTTTCTTGAGGGGTAGGATGGGAAGGCGCTTGGGCGTTGGCCCGCCGACCACCGTCGCCATGTTCGTCGGGTCGTATTCCGAGTAGTGGCAGGGGCACTTGACGGTTCGCGTCTTTTTCATCCACAGGGCCACCGGACAACCGGCATGCGTGCAGACGGCCGAATACGCAACGATACCGTCTGCCGAATGGGGACGAGTGGACTCGGCGATTTCCTCAGGCTTGAAACGCACCAGCATAACCTGATTGAGGCGCGAGCCGTTGCGCACCACCTTGCTGACCGGCTCGATTGCGTAGGCCAGCACCTGGGGCCCGCCCAGCGGGATGTCCTCTGGCGCTATAATTTCGCCCTTCTTATCGCCTCGCATGAAGACAAACTGATCGTTTTCCTGCGGACGCATTTTCCGGGGCTCCTTGCTGCGCGCCGCGGCCAGTTTCCAGCCGCTCAAAGCAAATCCTGCACCCATCAGCATTTTCAGCAGCATCCGACGTCCGCACAGTCGTTTTACCCATAAGCCGGTTCGGCGTATTTCACCCACGCGTCACTCCTCGAAATTGTGTAGTTTGCGGTGATACCTTGAACGGGGCTTTGTTGCGCCATCAAAGGCGGCCAGACCCCTCATGGCTACAACAAACGCGCCCTGACTGTCAAGACCAAAGTACCTGTGAAGGGAGGCGTTTGGAGGCGTGCATCAGCAATTCCATATTGCATTTGACACTACCTGAGACTGTCCCTATGCTACGTTCCGCCAAAGGCGTTCGAAGCGCGATGGCTACTGTTTTCCTGAGGCGATGTCATACGTTTTGCGTCTCACGATCTATGACACGGCAAGGAGGATGGCAGGTATGGAGTTCAACATATTCGAGCACTTCAAAGGCATGGGCATAACGTCCAACGAGCCCACGAATCATTACGAGCAGGGGGCCAATTACTTCTCCAACGGACAGCTCGGCGCTCGCGTTCGCGCCAAGCTCGACGGCTTCGCGGAGCGGGTCAACATGCCGCGCCGCAGCTTCATGAAGACGGTCTGCGGCTTTACGGGCGCAATGCTGGCCGTGAACCAGGCGACCGGCATGCGCTTTTTTGACGTTTCCGAGGCCGAGGCCATGGAACAGGCAGCGGCGCACGAGAAGAACGCCCTCCTGAAATCCCACCTCAATTACGTCGTCGACCAGCACACCCACATCTGCTGGCGGGAGGACGGCTACGTGGCCGGCGTGAACACGTCCGAAAAGGGCATGTGGTTCGTCAACCTCCTGGACGGACTGGGCAAGGCCATGGGCCTGGAGAAGGGCATCCAGGACATGACTGTGGAGAACTACGGCAAGCTGATCCTTGACGAAAGCGACACCACGGTGGGCATCTTCAACCCGTTCGGCTTCCGCGAGGACTACGGCGACAAGGATATGATCCCCATCGAGGAGCAGGTCGAGGTTCGCAACCGCTGGCCCAACCGCACCCTCATGCTCGGCGGCGGCCTGACGCCCAACCAGGGGCTGGAGTACACCCTGGACCGGCTGCAGATGTTCGTCGAGGATTACCAGATTTCCGGCCTCAAGCTCTACACGTTTGACGCCACGCCGCAGCGCGGCTGGTGGTTCGACGACGTGAAGCTGGCCTACCCGATCTGGGAAAAGTGCCGTGAACTCGGGATCAAGAACGTCGGCTGCCACAAGGGTATCCCCTTCGGGCAGTTCATGGCGCGCTACGCCCACGCTGAGGACTTCGATGCCGTGGCCGATGATTTCATCGACATGAACTGGATCGCGTTCCACTCCGCGTGGCCCTACCACGGCGAGTTGGCGGCGCTGAAGGCGTTCAAGCCGCAGCGCAACAACATGTTCTGTGAGTTGGGATCGACGTTCGCTGCGACCGTCACCAGTCGGCCGATAGACTGCGCTCACGTACTCGGAACCCTGCTGCGCGACCTCGGTCAGGATGCCGTGTTGTGGGGCACCGACTCCGTGCTGTGGGGCAACCCGCAGTGGCAGATCGAGGCCTTCCGGCGCTTCCGTATCCCCGATGAGTTGGTCGAAGGGTACGGTTACCCGCAGTTGACGGATGAACTCAAGGCCAAGGTGTTGGGCACCAATGCCGCGCGCCTGTGGGGACTCGAGACCGCCTCTAACACGCCTCCGGCCGAACCGTCAAGGATCGTCGCCGCGTAGGACAAAACGGGCCAGGGATGTTGGAACACGCATCCCTGGCTTTTGCTTTGGCCTTTCGGCAGGAGCCCAGATATGCCTGTCTATGAGTATGAATGCAGTCCGTGCCTGGTCATCTATCAAGTGCTGCAAGGGATGAGCGATGAGCCCCTGCAGACGTGCCCGAGGTGTTCCGGTTCCGTGCGGCGGGTGATGTCGGCCGCCAGCTTGAACCTGCGCAATTTCTCCAGCCCGACCGAGGCGAAATACGCCAAGATGAGTCACACCGAGGAAATGGCCCGCGAGAAGGAATTGCAGCGCAATTACGAGACCGTCTGGTTGCCGCCGCAGGTGAAGCACGATCCTTGGGATCACGACCACTAAGTCCACCCACATACGAAGGAGTGACTGTTCATGACACGCTTGGGCACCCTCAGCGGTCGCCGGAATGCAGGATACATTGCTCTGGTGCTGCTCATTGGCTGCAGTCTTTTCGGTTTGTCGTCAATGGTTGATGCCCAGGAATGCGGCAAGGTACACGAAGTTATCGTGACGCACGTGTTCACGCCAAAGGAATTGGTGCTGGAGGCGGGCGACTGCGTGCGCTTCGTCAACATTCACGAGATCGAGCACAGCGCCGTCGCCAGAACGCGGACGTTCAACACCGGCACGCTGATGCCGAGAAGCAGTTCACTGATTCGATTCGACACACCGGGAGAACTGCCCTACTGGTGCGGACTGCACCCGCCGATGATCGGAACCATCATCGTCAAGCCGAAGCCATAACCACCCCCCTCACCTGCCGGCGCGTTCTTCCTGCCTCAAAGCCGGCGCTGGATTTCTTCTTGACTCGCCTGTCCAACGGTGATACCAACGCAAGCCTTGGTACGACAACATTCCGCCATCCACTGACAACCGATATAAGGAGGGGTCCGAATGCTCAGGCGCTCGTTATGGATCGCTGTTGCTTTGATGTTGGTTGTGCCCTTCTGGGCGCAGGCAAACGATGAACTTCTGATTCTGCAGGAGGACGCCGGGCAGTGGACGTTGCCCGGCAAGAACTACTCTGCCAACCGTTACAGCACCCTCAACCAGATCACCACCCGCAACGTCAAGAACCTGAAAGCTGCCTGGACGTTTTCGCTCGGCGTGCTGCGTGGACAGGAAGGCGCCCCGTTGGTGGTCGGCACCACGATGTACGTGCACACCGGCTTTCCGAACAACGTCTACGCGCTGGATCTGACACGGGACGGCGCTCCCATCAAGTGGGCTTATAAGCCCAATCAGGATCCCAACGTGCCCGCGGTGGCGTGCTGCGACACGGTGTATCGCGGCTTGGCCTATGCCAAGGGGAAGATATTCCTGGCGCAATTGGACACCAACGTCGTCGCCATCGACGCCGCGACCGGCAGAGAAATCTGGAAGGTGACGCAGGGCGACCCGGCCCAAGGCATGACCATTACCAGCGCCCCGCTGGTCATCAAGGACAAGGTCATCACCGGCATCAGCGGCGGTGAGTTCGGCGTGCGCGGCTTCGTCACCGCCAACGACATTAACACCGGCGAGCAGGTCTGGCGTGCATACAGCGCCGGGCCGGATACGGACGTGCTGATCGGCGACGATTTCAGCTCGCCCTACGCCAGCCATCAGGGTGCCGACCTCGGTGTCAGCACCTGGAAGGATGACGAGTGGACGCGCGGCGGCGGCACGACCTGGGGCTGGTACACCTATGACCCCGAGCTTGACCTGCTGTATTACAGCACCGGGAATCCTGGGGCGTGGAATCCGACGCAGCGTCCCGGCGACAACAAATGGTCAATGACCATCTTCGCGCGTAATCCGGATACCGGCATGGCGCGTTGGGCCTACCAGATGACGCCGCACGACGAGTGGGATTACGACGGCGTCAACGAGAACATTCTGGCCGACCTGCGCATGAACGGGGATACGCGCAAGGTACTGGTGCACTTTGACCGCAACGGCTTCGGGTACACTATTGACCGCGCTACCGGCGAGGTACTCGTGGCCGAGAAGTTCGGCGCCGTCAACTGGGCAACCGGCGTTGACCTCGAAACCGGCCTGCCCATTCGGGTGGCCGAAAAAGGCACCCAGGCAGGCCGCAACAGCAAGGACATTTGCCCGGCGGCCATCGGCGCCAAGGACCAGCAACCCGCTGCCTTCTCGCCGAAGACCGGCCTGTTTTACGTGCCCACCAACAACATCTGTATGGATTACGAAGGCGTGCCAGTGAAGTACCAAGCCGGACAATGGTACGTCGGCGCGATTGTGCGCATGTATCCCGGCCCTGGCGGCAACCGCGGCGAGTTCATCGCCTGGGATGCCACCACCGGGGAGAAGAAATGGGGCATCAAAGAGAACCTGGCGGCGTACGGGGGTGCGTTGGTCACCGCTAGCAACGTGGTTTTCTACGGCACCATGGAAGGCTGGCTGAAGGCCGTGCACGCCAAGACCGGCGAGTTGTTGTGGCGGTTCAAGACGGGCTCCGGCATCATCGCCAACCCGATGACCTATCTGGCGCCCGATGGCAAGCAGTACGTGGCCGTTATTTCGGGCGTTGGCGGCTGGGCCGGCATCGCGGCGGCCCTGGACATCGGACCTGAGGATCCCACCGCGGGGCTGGGCGCTCTCGGCGCCTTTGGCGACGCGGGGATGCACAGCACCAAGGGAGCCATGTTGTACGTTTTCGGACTGTAATCGCCTGCGAATCGCAGTCGGACGGTGGCGGGGGAACGTCGGTGATGGCGTCGGCGTCCCCCGCCGCCGGATAGCCGAAGACCCTGTTAGACGGTACGGCAGGAGCCTTATGCACCGGCGAAAACAGCTTCTGTGGTTGGCAGGGCTCATGGTGATGGCCGCTGTGGCCATTCCCGACACACGGAGCGCGGAGCTAAAGGCCCTGCACGTTTGCGCAGACCCGGACAACCTGCCGTTTTCGAATCGGCAAGAGGAAGGCTTCGAAAACCGCATCGCTGCCCTGGTGGCGGCGGAACTGGGGATTCCCCATACCTACACTTGGTGGCCGCAGCGGCGCGGCTTCCTGCGCGGTACGCTGAACGCTAGGCGTTGTGACGTTGTCATCGGCATGCCGGTTGGACACCCGATGGCGCTCACGACGAGTACTTACTATTCATCTCCTTACGTCATCGTTTCCCGGCGCCAGGACGACCTGCACATCGCTTCCCTCAATGACCCCCTTCTCAAGCAACTTCGCATTGGGGTTTACCGAAATTCCCCGATCGACTTTGTGCTCGGCCGCCGCGGCATTGTTGAAAACGTTTTCGGTTACAGCACGTTTTACGATGGCCGGACGAACTACCCTGGGAAAATTATTGAAGGCGTCGCCTCCGGGCACATTGATGTGGCCATTGTGTGGGGCCCGGCAGCCGGGTATTTTGTCGAGCGGCAGTCCGAAATCCTGCGGTTGGCCCCCATTAAAGTCCCAGCCTTGGAGAGGAACAGCGAAGGCGGGCCGGTCTTCGCCATGTCCATGGGCGTCAGAAAAACCGACGAGCAACTTCGCGGCGTCCTGGAGACTGTGCTCAAAGCCAAGAAAGACGAAATCAGGCGTATTTTGCAAGACTATGGCGTGCCGCTGGATGCTCAGGCGCTGCGCCAATGACGGGTAACATATTGAGAACGCGAAGACAGGGGGTGAACATGCTGCAGCGATCCTCGATCTGTGGGCGGAATCGTGTCTCACGCCGCCGTTTTCCCTCCCCCATCGTCCTGTCAACGGTTCTGTTCATATTGCTGGGCGCCTGTCAGGGCATCCCGGAAGGCGAGGCTCAGGAGGCTTCCCAGGTGTCGGAAGTCGTGATGAACGGCTGGCGCTGGTTTCACGTCTACTGTTTCCGCTGTCACGGCATGGATGCCGTCGGCAGTCAGATCGCGCCCAATTTGCGGGAATCCATCAAGATTCTGCCGCACGACGAGTTCATCAGGGTCATCCGCGAGGGCAGACCTGAAAAAGGCATGCAGGCGTGGAACGTGCTGCTTGACGCTTCTCAAATGGAAGATATCTACCAATACGTGATGGAACGCAGCGCCGGGCGGTTGAAACCCGGCAGACCCGATGAGCAATGACGAAGATAGTCTTCTTCAGGCTGTTTATCGTGGCCGCGGGCCTCCTCGTTCACGTCTTTCCAGCACCGCGGGCTTGGGCCAACAGTCCTGCGTCGCCTGTCACACTTGCGGTGCTGGAATTCTCGCTCAACCTCGACATCGCCAACCCTGACGATGCCGTCCACGACCGCCTGCCTGTCCGATTGGTCAGCCAAAACCTGCGCCGTCTGGCTTCTGAGAGTGAACACTATGCTCTCGCCGATGGCCGTGGGGTGGGCACCGATCTACCCTGCTCCAACCTTGACTGCGCGCTGCACCGGGGTCGCGCCTTGGGGGTGCAGCGTGTCATGTGGGGACAGGTCACCAAGGTCAGCGCCCTCATCTGGTTTGTTTCCGCGCAACTTGTCGACGTCCCGATGGCAACGATCCTGCACGCTGAGACCCTACAATTCAGAGGCAACGTGAGGGACGTCATGCCCCGTTTGGCCGCGATCCTGTGGCGCCGCGTGCACGAAGGTGGTTAGGGTGCGTTCATACTGAGCAGTACGGGATGTAGATTTTTCTACGCCTCGTCGTAAGCTGTATTGACTTGAACCGAATCGGTCCGGCAACTACGTCCCCTTGCGCGTCATCTCGCGTCCGTCCAGAAACTCGAGACCGCTCGCGTAATTGAGCGTGTGGGTGCCGCGGTTACCGGGCAGCCATGAGCCGTCGAGGCACCCGATAGGGGTTTCCGCATACGCGTGCTCGTTCAGTTCATCTACTCGATTGAGGACTACCACGCGTCCGTAGCGTTCGCTGCAATCCTGCGCGGGCCGGATCAGCTCGCCGCCCTGGAAAAACAACCGGCCGGACGGACGCGCATGCCGGCAGTCGGACACCACCGGATTCGCCGGATGGGGCCGCCATGCCCCGTCCAAGGCGTCGGACACGTAGATATGCAGCTCGTCATTCGCCCACTCTCTCCTCTCGCCCACAGTGCCGAACAGCCACAGCTTTCCATCCTGCGGATGAATAGTCGGGTCGGACATTTTCAGACCATCCATCAACACCCTCTCCAGCACCCAATCGTCCGGGAATTTCCGGCACCGCCACAGTTCGACCCGATTCTCTGACCAGGTTTCGGGCACCATGTAGAGGTCGCCTTCATGTTCCAGGATAAACGGCCAGGAAAGATGGTAGCTGCGCTCCAATGCGGTGGCTACCGCGCCGAGGCCGCCGTCGACCGACACCGGAGCGCATGAGATGATGGCCCGTTTCGACGTGAAACGGTAATCTTCGAAAAACACCCAAACCTGACCATCAACGACCACGGGAAACGGGTCGGCCCAGAAGCGGCCGGGCGGGGCGCGGTGGATTTTCACCTTCGCCTCGGCGGCAGGGGCGAGGCCGGCCAAGCGCGGCCCGGCGTTCACGCCCAGGCACCACTTCTCCCGGCGGAAAAGGCGGCGATGCGCCACGCGCGCCAGCAACGCCGCGTGGCGCGGCAGAAAGCGCAACATTTCCCGATTGGTCGGGAGGCGGTCGCGTCCCCGCGCGGGAGGTTTGCTATTCTCCGACAGCCTTTCGATTGCCGGAAATCCTTTTTCGGCAAGCAGCTTCAGGCGTCTCGGCGCAAAGTTGGCGGACTTATCATAGTGGCCATAGGCGTTCCGGGAATATGACCAACGAATGATCTTGCCGACGGATTGATAGATGGCCTGTCTGCCGCGAGGCCTCGGCCCGTCAATCTGCAACACGGTGCCCGAAACGGCTCTGCGGTCATACATGTCCCAGAACAGACCGTGCGCCCCCCGGTGCGCTTGGTCCTGCCCGTGACGGTACGACCACACGCCATATCTGGCGGCATCGAGAATACCCCCGCGCAGGGTTCGGAATCCAAAGCAGAGAATCACGTCCAGATCCAGCCGGCGGACGCGCGCCAAGTCGACGGTGCTCAACTGACAGCCTGTTTCGGACGTCTGCGGCGCGATCGAGAACGTCTCCGCCGCCGATACGTCTGCCGCGAGGTCAATGCGCCGGAAAGGATTGTTGGGTGCGCGAAACGCCAGGCGATCGAGCAGGTGGAATACGCGGAACAGCAAGCCGCTAATCGCGCTGTTGCGTGCCTTGTTCTCGGACGTCTTATTGACGATAACCGCCGTAATCTCGGCGTAATCGCCCGCCTGCACTTCGCCAACGATGCGCGCCACCCAGGCGGGAACCTTCAGGCTGTCAATCAGCAGGGCAATCCGTAAGGGCTTGTGTGAGGATGTCATAAATAGCGGGCTTTTCGGCGAAAGTCGGGGTGACGAACATGCTGGTTAGTGACGTTACGCGGCCTTGAGGAGTTGAGTTACGACCTGACGATGAAATCAGCTCATTCCTTGTCTCAAAGCGTCATTCCCGCGCAAGCGGGAATCCACTGGTGTTGCCAATGGATGCCGGGTCAGGCCCGGCATGCCGGCAGGCGGGACCTACGCCTCGGCACGATGGCGTTCTGGGGGCACCTTGGGGAAGGACACCTCAAGATGGGTTAACGGATTGCCAAGTGCGTAACATCACCTGGTTAGAATGCGATTGCCCGGCAACTTCCCAAGACCCGCGCGACGGGTTATTGTCCACACAGGCAGCGCAAGTCCCGCACCACTTTATCGTACCACGGCCCGCTGCGATAGATATCGCCTCGCTTCCGTGCCCCCTCGCACAGCCGTCCGTACAGGATTGGATCGTCCAATAGCCGCTCGATCGCGGCCTTCAGGCTGGAGGCAGAGCGCGGTTCGACGAGCAGCCCGTTCTCTTCGTGTTGGACGAGTTCGGGAACGTCTCCCCACCGCGCGGCGACGACCGGCACGCCGCACTGGAAGGCTTCGACAATGATGCCGGCATAGGTCTCGTGCATCCGGTAGCTCGGAAACAGCAGCAGGTCATGTTCGCTCAGGATCCGAGGCATTTCGCCCGGCTCCAGCACACCGCCATAGGTCGCGCGGGGATGGCCCTCGAACAGCGAGAGGTCCGTGTCGGGCATCACGGGTCCGAACACGTTGAGATGACAGCCCTCGGGCAGCGCGCGGCAGGCCTCCAGCGCCTCGGCCAGTCCTTTGTCCATCCACAACTGGGCTGCGAAGACCAGTCTGTGAACCTCCGTGCGCCGCGCCCGCGGCGGAGCCGCAATGTCCCGCGTATTGGGCAGCCAGCGAAAGTTAGACGGGTTGCCGAACGCACGGAGCAGGTAGTGGGTCTCCACATACACGAGCGGGCAACGCAGAAAGGTCCGGTCGGCCAGCCAGCGGGCCACGTGGCCATACCCTTGATAGAGCTCGGGCAGGGTACCCCCGAAGAATCGCAGCGCCAAGGGCCGGCGCGCGACCTTGCAGATGAGCCAGATGGCCGATGCTACGCCAATCGCCGAAGAGGAGGACATGTTGAGAAAAACGAGCTGTGAGCGCGGGACACGCTTCAGAATGTCCCACATCACCCGTGCCAGCACGGCAAGGCCGGCGAGGTGCATGCGCCAGGGGGCCAAGCCGCTGCGGGGGCGCGAGGTGTTCAGGATGTCCAGATGGAACCCCCGCAGCTTCAGTTGTCGGATCGTTTCCGCGAACAGCGTCCTGGAGCCGCCGATCGCGTGTCCGGCGGTCGGCAGCGGGCCGATGGCCAGGACCCTGGTTTTACTGTCTACGGTCAAAGGCTCTCCATTATGTCGGCGTGAGAGCTCGGCGGCGGACAAACGTCAACGAAGTCGGGACGTCCTGTCTCCAGCATCTGCCGAACGTCAGTATAGACCGCCGGAACGCCGAAATCGCGGCTCATCGCTTCGGCCCGGGCACGGTCCAGGTCGCAGACGGCGGCGATTTTCACCTGCTGGCGTAACCGGAGCCACACTGATATGAACCCGGCGCCTATGATGGCTGTTGTGTACGTATGCCCGCTCCTTCACGTTCACGCCGTAGTCCCGGGCAATTGGGGCGCAACCCCCTTGGCAGATACAAGGGAAGCCCGGGGTTCTTCTCTTATGCGTATGGTCACTGCGACCGTCCGCCGTCGGATTCGGCGCCATCGAAGCGGTAACCGAACAGCTCAATGTCGCGCGCATAGCGCTGTGCGACCAGTTCCGCCGTCCGGTCCGTATAGGCCGTCCGGTAGCGTTCTGTGGCGCCTGAACGCAGCAGATGACCGACTCCCGACAGGGGCACTCCTAGCTTTGCCGACAACGTATCGAGATCGACGGACAGCCGCTCGAGATTGCCGATGAAGTCGTAGCGAACCGGCTCCGGTCCCGCCATGCCCAGAAGTTTGTGCTGGGACAGCCAGTGCCTATCGGCCTTTTCATCCGCGCCTTCCTCCGAACAAAGCCATTCGACAAACTCATCGAACGACATATTGGGAAACAACCCGTTGCGGCCGTTCATCAAACGCACCGCCATGAGGGGGTCGTCGCTCCGTATCTTCTGATTGTAAACAGAGACCACACGACTCCATGGGTTTCTGACCACCGTGAACTTGAAATAGTCGCGCGCCTCCGGGTGAGATCGAAACAACGCGTCCGTGCTCTTTTTGTAAATGATGGCTGGTCCGATCTCTCCCCTTGCCTGTTCTCCCATCAGAAAATGCAGCAGTGATCGACTCGCCGCTTTCGGAACGGCGACATAGAGGAGCTTTCTGCTGGGGAGCAGTACTTTCTCGGACCGGTAGTTCGCACGGTTCTTACGCCGCAGAGCGAGTGTATCAAGAACCTTATAAGCCGACAGCCCCGCACGCATAACCGACCCATAACGCACCGGTTGACCTACCCCGTTCGGATAGAGTAAGGCACTGCGAAGACGCCACAGTTTATTCGGCATAGGTATGCCCTAACCGTATGTGGACAACTGTCCATTTTGAAAATGCGATTGCCCTGACGTAAGTCCTACGGCGTTCCTGAGTTTCGCCTTTCTCTCACGCTATTCGCCGCCCAGGATAGTCATCTTCAATCAACAATTGTCACACTAGCGTCAGCACGATTCCTGAGCAGACGACGGCCAAGGCCGCCTGCATACCACACCACGCGCGAGTGGAGGAAATGCAGCACCATGTGATTCATGCGCTGGAAGTCGAGGTGGCGCAGCATCAGGCTGATCCTGCGCCACCGGCCGTGGTTGTTCTTGCGTCTGACAATTGAGACCGCCTCCCGGAGCAGTTCCTTGAAACGCTCCGGCTGGATATAGGCGGTGAAGCAATTCTCCGGGCTCTGATGGTTGTGAATCGTGATGTCAAAATTGTCGTCCACCACCCCAAGCTCCTTGCACACCTGGAATAGTTCGGAGCCTGGATAGGGCGTGAAGATGCTCAGCATGACGACATCGGTGTTAATCCGTTGCATGGCGGTCATAGTGTCCCGCAGGGTCTCTTCCGTCTCCTCCGGGAAACCGATCATGAAGAAAGTACCAACTTCGATACCCTTCCGTCGGCAGACATCCACCGCCTCATACGCCTTCTCGATGGTGTGCCCCTTCTTGACGCTGCGCAGTATCTGGTTGTTTCCAGATTCGATGCCGATATTGATCCGCACGCAGCCTGAACGGCGCATATATTCGACTGACCGCTCCTTGACGACGCCCACCGTTATCTCACAGCCCCATTTGAGTCCGGGACACTCGGTTTCAACCAGGCCGCACAGTTCCTTGATATAGCTCTGTCGGATGCCGAAGGTATCATCGTCGAAATAGACATACTTGACGCCCCGCTCCACCAGTAGCTTCAGTTCTCGCACCACGTTTTCCGGCGAGCGCCAGCGGGTCTTTTGCGACCAGATGGCTTTGGATTCGCAGAACGTGCAAGCGTAGGGACAGCCGCGAGCCGAGAACACGTAACCGAAGGCTTCAGCCGGATAGCTCTCGTAGTCCCGCAGAACTTGCGGCGCGGCTTCCGCTGGAAAAGGCAACTCGTCGAGGTCGGGAATGTAGGCGCGAGACCGGGTAAACACCACACGGTCGTCCTGGCGGTAGGCAATCCCCGCCACTTCGCTCAACGCCGCGCCGCTCTGCCGGGCCTTCAGCAGCTCGACCAGCGTCATCTCCCCTTCGCCCAACACCGCCACATCAATATCCGGGCAATCCAACGCAGTCTTCGTAGACAAGGTCGCATGGGGACCGCCCAGGACGACGAGGAGGTTGCGATTGTGCTCCTTGGCGATGCGCGCGACTCTCATCGCGGACGGGAAGTTCTGGGTCTTGGAACTTATGCCGACGACATCCGGAGCGAACTCCGTGATGGCCGACCGTATTTCTGCCCAGATAGGCGCCGCCGGGGTCTCCAATATCCGCAGGTAGCGGTCCATCCCTTCTTCTATGCGGGTTACGTTATCGAGTGTGATAGCGCTTTTGTGCGGATCGAAATCAGCGTTGTAGGCCCGGACTTGCCAATCCGTCCACTTCAAGACCGCGCCCGAGAGATAGCCAAGCGCCAGGGGGAATTTCACCAGTGAGGCATGATCGTGGTAGAGGCGCTTGAAAGGCGGGTCGATGATCATGATCCTCCGCTTGCCGGGTGGCGGGGCAGAAAACACTTCAGGCTCTTGCCTTTCCACAATCTGTATCAAAGGAGCCATGTCACGTTCTCCACTTCTTCCAGCGAGGTTCACCGTTTGTCATTCCCTCACCAAGAGGGCCAGACTGGTGATGTGGTTCGAACTACCAATCTCAGTCGGCCAGGGTAGCGGACCCAAGGGCAAGCCGGCAAGGCCGACGCCTTGCCGGCGCAGGCGGCGCACCGCAAGGTGGGGCCCCGGCGCCACGACGCCGCCCGGATGCAGAGGTTTCCCGTCGGGATAATAGGCGTGCATCAGCAAGTGTCCGCCCGGGCACAGTGCCGTGAGCGCCAGCGGGATCTCCCGGTAGACGACGTCCGCAGAGGCGGCGTGGTCCACGAAGACGAAATCGAACTCCGCCTCGCGTCCGGCGAGATAGTCCAGGGACGAGGCGACGACGAATTCGACCAGGTTGGCGCAGTCCAGCCGCGCCAACATCTCCTGAGGCGAGGCGGAGACGCGGTGGCGCTTCCACGGGCGCCGGACGGGGTCGTTGACATCGTTCAAATCCACGGTGACAAGGCGGGAGGGCGGCGTGTCTACATGGCCGCACGTCTTCAGCGCCATGGCGATATGTAGGGTGGAGGCCCCGACGAGGGTGCCGATCTCCAGAACCCGCCGCGGTTTCCAACGGCGAACCAGATACCAGAGCGCCCGCCGAACGCCTGTATCGACGGCCTGCCACTTGTTCTCATACTCGAAGACCTCCCCGACCTGTCGCCGTGTCCGGTCCCATTCGTCGGCGATACCGTCGTCTTCGAACAGCTCCAAAAGCGATATTTCCTCCGCCTTTGGAAGCCGAGAGACATCCGCGGCTTGCGCGGGCACGCGGCTCAGCCGCCGGACCTGGAGCGCCCGCCGGACCACATTGTCCACCGGCGCGGGGAGGAGCCTGCGGACCATCCTTTTTATTACTTTCAACTCTGCTCCCCATAATACTTCGGACAGTATTCAGGTTGCTCGATGGTTGATGGTGTCATCGTCACAAAGGTCTTGGTCATGCGGGCTGGATTTTTCCAAGCTGTGCCCCTGGGCCAAATGCTGAGAAATGCTTTCAAGCAGGTGTCGGTTGAAGGCGCGACGTTTGAGGCTGGCCATGGAAAACTCGGCATCGCCGTCTTGCTGTCGGGCTTCCAACTTGCAAATGGTGAGAGCACTCATACTGGCGTTGAAGTGAAAATGCCGCTTGCCTGTCAAGCTCGCTTGACAGGCACTCAGACTCGACAAGAAGCATTTATGAGATGACTTCTGAATCACCCCCTCATTTTGTACAAAATCGAAATCAGAAAGCCATACAAGTGTGCAGGATTACGGAGCAGGACTAAACCGGCAGGGCAGGGCTGATACGCGACCCCGCCCATGCCGATTGGTGCCGTCAGCCTTCAGCAGTGACAGGGTCGATCATCTTGCGGACGGGCGTCACCACCGTGGCCGGAAAGCCGCTGCGCTCGGCGTGTTCGTGAATGAGGGCTTCGTCGGCGGCGATGTAGACGCAAAAGGTGCGGTCGCCGGCCACGTAGCTGTGTTCCCACTGGATGTTCTTGTTTTCAGCCTTCATGGCGGCAAGAACGCTATTGGACTTCTGCGACGCGTCGCGGAGGGCTTCGCGCTCGGCAGAGCCAATGTCGGGGATGGCTCGCTCGATGACGTATCTGGGCATATCGTTTCCTTCCATGTGGATTGATAGGTATTCAGTTCAGGTATGTAAAAAGCGCCGGGCATCATAGCACACCAACAGCGCTCCCCCCATTACACGACTTGGCGAGTTTGCAGGCCCTCGATTTCTTCTGCGGTGAGACCCAACTCGCCCAATATCTCGGTGGTGTTCTGGCCGCGCGCCGGGGTGGCCGTTCGCAGCTTGCTGCCGTGGCGGCTGAGGGTGAACGGCTGACCGATCAGTTCGATATCGCCAAGTTCCGGGTGATGGACGGGCTGTGCCATGGCGAGATGCTTCACCTGCGGGTCCTGGAAGACTTGATCGACGGCGTAAATTGGTCCGCACGGTACCCCGGCCGTGTTGAGCAGCGCAATGAGCGCGTCGCTGGTGTAGACCTGCGTGTGGCTCTCGAGGGCCGCATTGAGGGCGTCACGATTGCGGGAACGCGCGGCGCCGTCGGCATACCGGGCGTCGTCCAGCAATTCGGGCGCTTCGATGGCCTTACAGAGGCGCTGCCAGATCGCCTCGCCGGCTGAGGCGATGTTGATGTGGCCGTCGGCCGTTTTGAACACGCCGGTTGGAATGCTGGTGGGGTGATTGTTACCGGCCTGCGGCGGCACTTCCCTTTCCAGCAGCCAGCGGGCTGCCTGGAAATCCAGCATGAAAATCTGCGCCTGCAACAGCGACGCCTGCACCCACTGACCCTTGCCGGTTACCTCTCTTTCCAAGAGGGCGGTGAGGATGCCCAAGGCGCAGGAGAGTCCGGCGCACAGATCAGCAATGGGTACGCCGGCGCGCACAGGCCCTTGACCGGGCAGCCCGGTGATGGACATCAGCCCGCCCATGCCCTGCGCGATCTGATCAAAGCCGGGACGGCCGTGGTACGGCCCGTCTTGGCCGAAACCGGAGATACTGCCATAAACCAAGCGGGGGTTGATCGTGCACAGCGATTCGTAATCCACCCCTAGGCGATGCTTCACGTCCGGACGATAGTTCTCCACCACCACGTCGGCTTTCTCGACCAAGCGCTTGAACAGTTTCAGCCCTTCCGGCGCCTTCAGGTTGAGGGTGATGCTTTTTTTGTTGCGGTGCAGGTTCTGGAAATCGGAACCGTGCCGCGGGCCGCCGAGGGCGGCGTTGCCCTCCACCGACTCGGGCAGTTCTATCTTGATGGCGTTGGCGCCCCAGTCGGCCAGTTGGCGCACGCAGGTTGGGCCGGCCCGCACGCGGGTGAGATCCAGGACGGTGAAACGGGAAAGGGGCAGAGCGCCGTTGTTCGTGGTCATGATGTCTCCCTGGAGGTTGGAGTGGTTTAGACGGCCGTCATGCCGCCGTCGATGACCAACTCGGCGCCGGTGACGAACGACGACTCATCGGAGGCCAGAAACAGAGCGCCGTAGGCGATTTCCATCGGGGTGCCCTTACGGCCCATGGGGGTGCGGTCAATAATGCCGGCGGTACGGTCATCAGTCATGTTGTCGGTCATCGCGGTCTTGATGATGCCAGGGTGCAGCGAGTTTACCCGCACGCCGCGCTGGGCGTATTCCGCCGCCGCGGCCTTGGTCATGATGCGCACGGCGCCCTTGGAGGCGTGGTAGGCGGTGCCACCCGGAAAGCCGACGATGCCGCTGGTGGAGGAGATGTTGATGACCGATCCCGAGCCGTTTTGCAGCATGGCGGGGATGGCGTACTTCATGCCCAGAAACACCCCTTTGGCGTTGACGTCCAGGCAGCGGTCCCACTCCTCGACCGGCGTGCTCTCGACGCCGCCGCGCACCGCGATGCCGGCGTTGTTGACCAGGATGTCGAGCCGCTCATACGTCTGTACCGTGTGCCGCACCACCTCGTTCCATTCTTCCGGGCTGCTGACGTCGAGCCTGACGAACAGCGCCTCGCCGCCCGCCACGCGAATGCGGTCGGCGGCTTGTTGCCCCTCTTCTACCAGCACGTCGGTCAGCACCACGCGAGCGCCTTCGCGGGCGAACAACTCCGCTTCCGCTACACCCTGACCACGCGCCGCTCCGGTTATCACCGCCACCTTGCCATCCAAACGTCCCATACCTCTTCTCCTTATCCATAAATCACTTGGCTGCGAAATACTCGCCATCATAGCGGAAGCATAGGGGTATTTTCACCCACGCCCTCCATTACAATTACAATCGAACGGTTTGATCCTCACGCGGCGAATAACCTTCTGCAAGGAATCCAAAAAGATGAAGCCGGTTATGTTCAGGTTTTCCATTGCTCTCACCATCTGTCTCACGGTTGTCTCTCTACTCGCGACGGCGGTTGTCGCCGAAGACAAGCCGGCTCTCCTCCTCGCTGAAAAATACCACCAGGATATTGACCTGGATGCCTATTGGGTGAGCGAAAAGCTGGATGGCGTACGGGCATTTTGGAATGGCGGTCAGCTAATTTCGCGCGGCGGCAACACCTTTGCAGCGCCGTCTTGGTTCACCGCTGATTTCCCGTCGACCCCACTGGATGGTGAACTATGGGTCGGGCGCGGGCAGTTCGAAGAGACCACTTCCATCGTATCCCGCCACATGCCGCACGACGGCTGGCGACAGGTGCGCTACATGGTCTTTGATTTGCCCGAGGACCCCGGCACGTTTGACGTGCGGCTGCGGAACCTGCATGCCGCCGTCGCCGCATCGCCGAACGAATTTCTCGCGGTCATCCCGCAGTACAGAATCGCCGGCCACAAGGCGCTGCTGGAAAAACTAGACACCGTCGTTGCCAACGGCGGCGAAGGGTTGATGCTGCATCGTGGCGATTCCCGCTACCATGCCGGACGCAGGATGGACCTGTTGAAACTAAAACGATTCGACGACGCGGAGGGAATCGTGATTGCTCACAATCCCGGCAAGGGAAGGCTGGCTGGCCTGATGGGAAGCGTCACGGTGCGGACGGAACAGGGCATCATCGTCCGGGTCGGCAGCGGGTTTTCCGACGACGAGCGCAAGAATCCGCCGCCCATTGGCTCCGCCATTACCTTCAAACACCAGGGGTTCACGGCTTCGGGCAAGCCAAGATTCCCTGTTTTCTGGCGGATTCGCAGCGATGAACCACCTCGTAACAGGTGACGGGTTCCTGTTAGCGGCGGCTTGGGGTTACTCGGATTGCACTGGTTAGGCGTTTGGCATTGGCCAAATATCTCGCGGGATGAGCGAGGTTCGAGGGGGGAGAATGGATGAGGGCACGAACCGTGTTGTTGCTTTGCCTGTTGACCGTTTCGCTGGTAGCCGGATGTGGACCGGACGATGACGACACTTTGACCGTGGATGATATACAACGTCTATCTGGGCGGCGATATGGAGGCGGTTTTTCAGCGAATGCGTTTGCCCAGGTGGCTCAAACCACTTCTTGAGATCTATGATCAAAGTTGTCAATGCGGCCAATTTTTCGCTCGCAAGGCGTCAACCTCTGGCGCTGCATTCATTGACACTAATGCAGACGACGCCTTCATGGTGGGTGACCAGCCCTCTGAGCGCGTAACCAGGAATACGGCACCCTGCTTTGGCCAGCGGACCATGCCGGCGTCGGCGCGTGCTATACGTCGAATAACCCACTCACTTGTCCATCCAGACGCTCCACAGAATCGGCGCGGGGAATTTCAGCACGCCCTTGACGTGCTCGCGGTAGGCCCGATAGGTGACGTTTTCGCCCAAGGGCACGTAGGGGACTTCATCCATGGCGAGCCGTTGGATGTCGGCACTCAGGGACTGCCGATCGGCCTCGTCCGTGGTTTTCGCCCAAGCGGCGCGCAGGTCCTCCATGCCGGGGCTGCAATACCAGCCGAACCAGGCATCGTCGCAACCGCCGCGCACGCCCTGGTTAACCGCTGGCGTGAACAGGTCGGCGAAAATCCAGCCGGTGTGAAACAGGTTCCAGCCGCCTTCCCGCACCGGTTTCTTGTCGGCCCGCCGCGCCACCACGGTGCTCCAATCCATGGCTTGCAATTCCACGTTGAGGCCGATCTTCTTCAGCAATTGCGCGGTCACCAGCGCAGCGTAGTGGTTCGTGGCGATGTCGGTGGCGTCCATCAACACCACCGGGCGGCCGTCGTATCCTGCCTCCTGCAACAACTGCTTGGCCTTGTCGAAGTCCTGCTGCATCAGCGGATTCGAACCGGCGTCGGAGCCATACGGCCCATCGCACATGAAAAATGCCGGGCAGGTCTTCCAGAAACGCTCGGCGCCGTAAGCGGCACGCATGTAGGCCTCCTGATCGACCATCCACATTAGCGCCTGGCGCGCCTTCTTGTTGTCGAACGGGGGATGCAGATGATTCGGCCGCAGCCAGGCTTGGGCGCCGAACAAATCGGCCACTTCTACGCGGATACCGGACGTCCCTTCCAACGAGGACACAAAGTCGGGTGGCGCGGACTCCCAGTAATCCACCTCACCCTGTTGCAGGGCGGCGCTGGCGGTGGCATGGTCGGGGAGATACAGCCACTCGACGCGCTCGACGTACACTCGCTTGCCGCCGGCTGCAAAGCTCGGCGCCTCCTCGCGGGGCACGTAGGCGTCGTTGCGGCGGTACACCACTTTATGCCCGGGGCGCCATTCATCCTGCACAAAGATAAACGGGCCGGAGCCGGTGGTGTCCTGAATTTGCTCGTCCGGCGGCGTGGCGGCGACCCGCGCCGGCATGATGAACGGCACGTTGCTGCTCGGCTTGGCCAGGGCGTCCAGTACCAGGCCGAAGGGCTCCTGCAGCGTCAGGCGGAAGGTCTTGGCATCGAGCGCTTCGAGGCTGTCGGTAAACGCCATGAGCAGTTGTCCCTGACCGTCTTTCCGGCCCCAACGCCGCAGCGAGGCGACCACGTCTTCGGACGTGACCGGCTGGCCGTCGTGCCACAGGAGGCCGTCGCGCAGCGTGAAGGTGTACTGCAGGGCGTCGTCGCTCACCTCCCAGGTATCCACCATCTGCGGGCGGATATTCAGGTTTTCGTCCAAGGCGAACAGCACGTCGTAGATCATGTAACCGTGATTGCGGGAAATGTAGGCGGTGGTCCAGATGGGGTCGATGATCTTCAGGTCGGCGTGCGGGATGAATTTGAGTGTGCCGCCCGATTTAGGCGTGTCAGCCGCGGCTCCAGAGAACCAGAAGCAGGCGAGCAGGATTGCGGCGAGGAGGGCGCGCCATTGGCTGCGAATTCGTCTCAACGCGGATTCCTTTCTTCGTGCAGCGCCGGGCCCGGCGCACGTTACGGTCGTTGGCATTATCGCGGATACCAGCCCATGCCGTCGAACAAGCCGCGGATGTACGAAATCTGCCCGCCGTGTGACACGTTGTCCCACGTAATCTGCCCCAGGGCTTGGGCGACGCTGCGCGGCTCGGGCATCGGCGGGATGACGCTGCGGTGCGCCAGTTCGGCCTCGCTCAGCCCAGAGATACGGGCACGGGCCGCTTCCTTGACGGCTTCGTAATATCCTAGTTGCACGTCCTTGGCCGGCGGTGCCCAGGCGGCAAGCTGCTCGGCGTTCCAGCCCACGCCGCGGTCCTCGGGGGTGTCGCCCATGCCATACTTCTCGCACCAACCGTCGCGCAGCCACAGCGGCGTCTCCGAGCCGATGCGCTCGTTGACGAACGTATCGACCACCCGGTTCATGTGCCAGAGGGTCCAGGCGATGGAGTTGCACTGCGGCTGCGGCTGTCGTGCCAGCGCGGCCTCGTCGAGGTCCGCCAGGGTGCCGTCGACCATGCGCCAGTTCCACTCCAGGGCAGCCAGAATTCCGTCTGCGGAAGACATGAAAAATCTCCTTCAATTTGATAAGGGGTCAGGCGCCGCTGGCCCGAGATTGCTGCGGCTGCTCGATGTGCATGACCTGCACGGAAAGCAGCGAGATCAGACAGTAGGCGGTGAAGTAGTAAAAACCTTCGTGTAACTCGGCGTCGAGCGCGTCGGTGGCCTTGGCCGACAGATAGGCGATGTAGACGCCCACTACGAACACGTCGGCCATGGCCCACTTGCTGATGCCGCGCACGAAGGCGAAGATGCGGTAACGCAGCGATACGGTCGGCTTGAGCAGCCCCACCACGCCCAACAGCACGGCCTTAATGAAAGGTACCAGGACGCTGAAAAAGAGGATCATCCCGGCAACCAAGTCGTTGCCGGATTCATGCAGGTCCTTCACCGTTTGCAGGATGCTGCGGGTTTCCGCGAACACCTGACGGCCCAGCATGTTGGCGCTGAGGGTGATGATCGGCTGGATGAGGCCCGGCACGACGACCACGAGCGAAACCAGGACGAGAACGACGGCGATGATGTTTCTGCGCGTCATGGCGGAAGCTCCCTGCTATCGGTTGCGCCGGTGCCTGGCGCGCAGCGTTTAGTCAAGGACGTTGCGGAAGGCGCGAATAGCGTCCATGTGTTCCTGCGGCGTTTTGAAGCCGGCCCGCATGGTGTCGATGGCGACATGGGTAGCCCCGAGTTCCCGCCATGCCTCGACGCGTTGGCGCCACACGTCCTCGCTGAGGTCCAAGATGCTGATCCAGGGGTCGATGCCGAAGCTCTGCGGGTCGCGGCCGGCGTCGCTCAGGTAACCGTTCAGGCGCTCAACGTGCCCGCGCATCTCGTCATCCGGCAGACGCCCGGCGGGCATCCAGCCGTCGCCTAGGCGGGCGGCGCGTTTCAGAACCGGTTCGGCAACGCCACCAAACCAGATCGGGATGGGCCGTTGGACGGGCAAGGGCAGGATGCCGGCGTTGTCGATGTTGTGGTCGTCGGTCTGGTGCATCACCAGGGGCTGCGTCCACAGTTTACGCAGCACCTCGATCTGCTCCTCGACCTGCCGCCCGCGGGTGCGGAAATTCTTGCCGAGCGCGTCGTACTCGACGTAGTTCCAACCGATACCGACGCCTAGCCGCAGCCGTCCGCCGCTCAGCACGTCAACGGCCGCCGTCTGCTTGGCTACCAGCGCGGTCTGGCGCTGCGGCAGGATGAGAATGCCGGTGACGAGCTCCAGCTTCGTGGTCACCGCGGCCAGGAAGCCGAACAACACCATGGGTTCGTGGAAAGGGTGGGCGTCGGTGTAGGGGCCGGTGAGCCGCGGCTGGCGGTCCGGGTGGGCGCCGAGCACGTGGTCGTAGACGAGCAGATAGTCGTAGCCCAGTCCCTCGGCGGTCTGGGCGTAATCCTTGATGGCCTGCGGGTCGTTGCCGTACTCCGTCTGCGGAAATACCACGCCGTATTTCATGCCTTGCCTTCTCCTTGCGGTGGTTGGGTCGTCACGGCACCAGCGCGGGCGAAGCGGCGGGTCCCGGAGGCCGTGCAGGGTGTCGGGAGGTGGAACGCCGTCAAGATAGAGGAGAAGCGGCGGTGGGTCAACCGCCGGCGGGCCGCTGTGCTATCCTACGCGCCACTTGCGGCGCCCTCGCCGAAGCAGGAGAGGGAATGGCCGCACGACCCTGAACAGTCGGTTTGACAAAGGAGAGACACCATGGCCGAGAGTGACCTGTACCGCAAGGGCATCGCGCTGCGCAGCGAGTTGATGGGCGAGGCGTTCGCCGCCAGCATGAACAGCACCACTTACAGCGACCCGATCATGCAGAAATTCCGCGATCTCGCCGCCGAGACCGTCTTCGGCGCCCTGTGGACCCGCCCAGGGCTGGACCTGAAAACGCGCGCGCTGGTATGCGTGGTCTCCGACGTCGCCACGGGACGCGACCCCGAGTTGGCGCTGCACCTGCGCATGGCGCTGCGGCAGGGCTGGACCGAGGACGAACTGGTGGAGGTGCTGATCCACATGTCCGGTTATGTCGGCTTGCCACTGGTCCGCGAATCGTTGCTGACGGCGAGCAAAGTGTTCAAAGAGGTCCGCGACGGCAGTTGATCCTGAAAATTGAAGGGCCTCCATTCCGACAAGTGGTTTTCCGATGGAAAGGGGAACCTGACTTGCATTCCGTCGGTGAGGCGAAGCGGGTGAACACCAATAGGAAAGGACGATCTCATGGCGCGTGGCACCGGCGTTACCGAAGCCATCGACTACCCGGACTCGGACGGGCTGCCCATGGCTGAAAGCGAATCACAGTTCTGGCCGATCCTCTACGTCGGCGCCGCCCTGGATTGGTACTTCCAGGCACGCGAGAACGTGTACGTCGTCGGCAACCTGTTGCTGTATTACCAAGAAGGCGACCCCAGCAAATCGGTGTCGCCGGACCTCATGGTGGTGCTGGGGGCGCCGCAGCACGTCCGCTCATCCTACCGGCTGTGGGAGGAGCCGAAGGCGCCAGACTTCGTTCTGGAAATCGCTTCGGAAAGCACGTACCGGACCGATCAGCACGAGAAGCACGACATCTATGCGGGCATGGGGGTTTCGGAGTATTGGCAGTGCGATCCGGCGGGCAGGTTTCTTGAACCGCCTCTGTTGGGCTTCGGACTCGTCGATGGCCGCTACGCGCCGATTCCCGTTACGATCATGGAGGCTGGCGTACTGACGGCCCCCAGCAACGTATTGGGGTTGGAACTGCGTCTGACGCCAAGCGCGCCAGTGCGGGAGGCGATGCGTTTTTATGATCCCGTGCGCGGAGAGCCTCTGCGGAGCCTTCGGGAAGCCGAAGCCCGACTGCAGGAAGAACGGGTGGCCCGGCAGGCATTGGAAGCCGAACTTCAGGAATTGCGGCAGCGCGGGCGCTGAAATCCGCTACGGAGTGTGAAAACAGGGCTCATCGATCATGTCTCTGATTGCCTTTACTTGACAGAAGACCTCATCGAGTACCCTGTCGTATTCTACGCCGGTTTTCAGGTAAATCGGCACGTCACAGCGTAGTTGACGCACAAAAACAAGTCTCCCGGAATAGGTTTTCCGGAGGAAACATCGGTAAATTGGAACCAGCGTCCGTAGCCTTCCTTCAGCGCTGATTTCTTTTTGGCCTTCATCCAACCTTCGGCGACACCGACGTCAACCACGGCGTCAATCAGGCGATGTAATCCTCGGATTCAGCGTGGCAGCGCGCGCTCGAGTTCCTCCGGGTGCATCGGGTGGAAAGCTTCTTCATCCTGGGACTTGGCGAGGCCGCTGAGTTGCTGAATGTCCGACGTAAGCCGCCGGTCATCGCTGGCAGCGGCGACTGCCATACTGCCCAATAACTGATCCCAACTGACCAGCATCAGCCGCTTGTCTGAACCGACTATCTTAGCTTTTCGGGTCCGTCCGTCCGTTTTCATAAGCTCCATTTGTACGCTTGCTTCGCCGTTCTCCATCTGACGCCTGATCTCAGTCCACAGGGTTTCAATCCTGCTGTCCGGGGCGATAAACAACAACACCCCTGGCCTGGCCTCTTCCAGTTGCTCGAAATAGCCGCTGGCTTGCCGTTGCCCAAGACTGGCCCAGAATTTTGCCTCCACGAGCAACCGCTTAACGCCTCGCTGGTCGTAACCAACCATGTCGGGGCGGGAGCCGTCCTGGTAAATCACCTGTGTTTGGACGCTGACGATGGGTTCCGGGTTGAAGTCGCTATCCCGAAGCACGTTGTTCAAAACGCTGCGACACGCCGCGGAATTGTTCAGGATGAACGCGAGGGCATCCGTAGCCGCGTTCTCCACTTGGTTGGTGAGCTTCGGCACCAAATATGCCAGCAAGGTGTCTTGTTCAGCCATCGAGAAATCTCCTGCGCCGCTTAAGGTTCGATAGGGCCAGTTTGGATGACTGTTTTTTTGATTTGGCAAATGCCGAGCTCACAATATGACCGTCCGCCCGCTGCGGGCCGACTCGCGAACGGCGTCAATCACCCGCTGGCAGCGCAGGCCGTCCGCGAAGTTCGGGGCCGGCGAGCAGCCTTCGCGAATGCCGCGCAGAAACTCCCGCAGCAGGCGCCGCGAGGAGCCGACGCGCCAGTCGGGCTCGTCGAACGGAGCGATGTCCGCGGGGCGCGTCAGCGGTTGCAGGTCGTCACTGCCGGCGGGGGCGCCGCACACCTCGCCGGCAAACATCATCGTTTCCCGACACGCCGTTACCAGCATGCCGTCGGACCCCGCCAGGGTGGCGCGCATGCCGTGTCCGAACGCCGCCGCCCATGACTGCGTCAGCACCACCACGCCGCCCTGCGCCATGCCGAACGTAGCGGTGAAAAAGTCGTCCGCGTCAGCCTGCGCCGGAGGCCCCGAGGCGGGGCCGCGGCGCTGAGGCACAAACGTCTCGACCCGCGCGCTGACGCTGCGGATGTCTCCCAACCATTGATGCAGGGCGTCGATGTAGTGCGAGCCGTGCTCGTTCAGCACGCCACCCCCCATGGCCGCTTGGCTGCGCCAATTCAATTCCCGTTCCGCCAGCGGCGGCGCCCAGTACAACTCCACCATGCCGTGGCGCAGGCGGCCCAGGTAGCCATCCGCCAGTAGCCGCTGCACGTGCAGGCGCTGCGGCGTGAAGCGAAACTCGAAGTTGATCATCGCCGTGACGCCGGCGGATTCGGCCGCGGCTACCATCTCCTCCGCTTCAACCGCGTTCATGGCCATGGGCTTTTCGGACAACACGTGCTTGCCGGCCGCCAAGGCTTCCAGGCAGAGGTCGAGGTGCGTCGGCGTCGGCGTGACGATCGTCACGGCGTCGATGTCAGAGCGATTGATCAGGGCCGAGGCGTCGTGGGTGGCGAACGGGATTTCCAGTTCGGCGGCCTGCTTTTCGGCGCGCTCGGCGTTGCGGCTCCACAGCGCCGCGACGTGCCAGCCCTCGGCACGCAGGGCCGGCACCGAGATGCGCGTGCCCCAGCCGGTGCCCAGCACGCCGATGCGCAGGCCGTGTTGCTCGGTCATGTCGTGAGTCCTCTGCGGCGCGCCGGCCTAGTCGTCTTCTTCACTGTACGAATGCCCGGCAAAGGCGGCCTTGACCTGCGCCGCGTTTTTGGCCTTGCGCAGCGCCGTGATGCGCACTTCCTCGTCCTTGAGCAGCGCCTTGACGTTCTTGTGCACCGCCTCGATTTTGTCGGCGGGAAACTTGCAGGCGCCGTTTTCGTCCATGTGCACCATTTCGCCCGGCGACACGTCCATGCCGCCGATGTTCACCGGCACGTTGACCGCGTGCACCGCCATGTCGCCGTGGCCGGCCGAGGCGCCGCTGAGCAGGTACTGGAATTTCATGGCGCGGATGGCGTCGATGTCGCGCGACGGGCCGTTGGACAGCATGCCTACGCATCCGACCGACTGCATCGCCGTGACCATGATCTCGCCCGCCAGGCCGACCTTGCCGGCAATCTCGGGCGGGTACTTCTGCTGCAGAACGAGAATGGTCGGTTTGGGGGAGGCGTCCAGGGCGTCGATAACATCAAGGAACGACAGGCGGGAGAAGTTGGGGTCGGGCATGCCGTAAATGCAGGTGACCGCGTAGCCCACCTTGGCGCCCAACTCGGGGTACATGCAGCGGATGGAGTCGTCGGTGTACCAGTTCTCGGTCCACGGATTGTAAAGGCCGAGGCAAAGGTCGTTCTTCGGGTAGGTCGCCACCACGTTGGTGATGGAGGGCGTATCAATCTTGCTCAGTTCGGTCAGCATCTTCTGCGTGGTCATTCGCGCCATGGGTTCAGTTCTCCTAAGGAAATGAGGAACGGACGAATTGAAGGGTCACAGTATACCGCATACCGCGACAGCGTTTTGATCCGGGGCCGGAAGGGGAGGGGACAATCACAGGCTATCTGTTGTTGACTTGAAATTGATAGTGACTATCATTATTGGAAACTCAAGCCATCGCCCCAATCCGGTCTGGAGGAGAACCTGACCATGCGAACACGCTCCCTGGCATTCGTCTCTTGCTTGCTCTTCTTGCTGGCCAGCCTGGCGCCCAGTCCGCCGGTGGCAGGGGCCGACCCCGCCACCGTGCAGCAGGTGGTGGCCCATTATGCCGACATCGTACACGCCGGCTACGAGGATTCTTATCGGCGGGCCGTCGCTTTGCAGAGCGCCTTGCAGGCGTTGACCGACCGGCCGAGTGCCGCCTCATTGGAAGCCGCCAAGAATGCCTGGAAGCGGGCGCGCATTCCGTACGGCCAGACTGAGGCGTTCCGGTTCTACGGCGGACCCATCGACGACGCCGACGGGCCGGAAGGGCAGCTCAACGCTTGGCCGATGGACGAGAGCTACGTCGATTACGTGCAGGGCAACCCGTGCGCCGGCATCATCAACGATCCTGACGCGCCGATTACCCAGGAACACCTTCTCGCGCTCAACGAGCAAGGCGGTGAAGAAAACGTCAGCCTCGGCTACCACGCCATCGAATTTCTGCTGTGGGGGCAGGACCTGAGCGCCGATGGACCCGGCGCCCGTCCGGTTTCCGACTACGTGGAAGCGCCGCGGCGCGTGCGGTACCTGCATACCGCGGCGTCGCAATTGGTCGATGACCTGCAATCCTTGGTTGAAGAATGGGCGCCGCGCCAAAACGGCAATTTCCGCACGGCATTCCTGGCCCAGGAGCCAAACGAAGCCCTGCGCCAGATTCTGGTCGGCATCGGCACCTTGAGCCGCAGCGAGCTGGCCGGCGAACGCATGGCGGTGGCCCTGGAATCGCGCGATCAGGAAGACGAGCATTCCTGCTTCAGCGACAACACCCACGTCGATATCGTCCGCAACGCCCAGGGCATTCAGAACGTTATCGAGGGCCGTTACGTGCGCAGCAACGGCACGGTGCTAACCGGACCGGGCCTCCTGGCGCTACTGCAAGACGGCCGAAAAGCCGAACTGCATCGCCAGATGCGCAACGCCATGGCTGCGGTGCACACCATCAAGCCGCCGTTCGACCGCGAGATCGTGACGCCGATAGGACGCCAGCGGGTGCAGGCGGCGGTCCACGCGCTGCGGGCTCAGGCTGAAGCGATCGTCAATGCGGCCGCGGACCTTGGCATCGCCAACTTGCAAGTCGAGTTGCCCGAGTAGGCGTCCTTCCTCTTATAGGCCATCCTACATGCGACGGATGTTTCTCGTCTTACCCGCATGCCTCCTTGCCGCCGCGCTCATGTCGAACGCAGCGTTCTCGGAAGAAGTAGCGGACGCGCTGTCGGGCGGCGCGGCGACCGTGTTCGCCACCACGCGGCAAGCCTTTGGCCAACCGCTGCCCCACCTGACGCCGGACCAGGAAACTCGGTTCTTCGTCGGCAATTCCTTCTTCAACCGCAATTGGGTCAGCGCGCCGTCGTCCACCACGGCGCGTGACGGCCTCGGGCCGCTGTTCAACGCCCGCTCGTGTTCCGCCTGCCACTTGCACGACGGCCGCGGCCGGCCGCCGGCGCCCGATGAAGACATGCTGTCGATGCTCGTACGTCTCAGCATTCCGGGCCGTGACGTGCACCAGGGGGTTGTGCCCGAACCGACCTATGGCGACCAGTTGAATGGCCTGGCCGTGCACGGCGTGCCGCCCGAGGGCAGGGCGGTGATAACTTATGAAGAAATTACCGGCGCGTATGGCGACGGCGAGCCCTACAGTCTGCGGAAACCGACGTACACTTTCACCGATCTGAAGTACGGCCCCATGCACCCGGACACACTGCTGTCGCCCCGAGTCGCCCCTGCCATCGTCGGACTCGGGTTGCTGGAAGCGGTGCCCGCGGAGGTGTTGCTGGCTCTGGCCGACCCTGACGACGCCGATGGCGACGGTATTTCCGGACGGCCCAATCGGGTCTGGGGCAAAGCCAGCCAGCAGACGGTTCTGGGTCGTTTCGGCTGGAAGGCCAATCAGCCCACCGTGGCTCAGCAGGTGGCCGGCGCATTCCTCGGTGACCTCGGCATTACATCGTCTCTTTTCCCCGATGAAAACTGCCCCCCCAACGCCCCGGAATGCCGGCAAGCACTGAGTGGCGGCAGCCCCGAATTGCCCGCGGACCTGCTTGGACACGTAATCTTCTACAACCGTACCCTGGCGGTGCCGGCCCGCCGTAACCCGGGACGACTCGACGTGCAGCGCGGCAGGCAACTGTTCGACGAGGCGCAATGCGGCGCCTGTCACAAACCCACCTTGCATACCGGCGCGGTGCCCGGCCTGCCGGACCTGTCGCGGCAAGTGATCCACCCCTACACCGACCTGCTGCTGCACGACATGGGCGCTGCCTTGGCCGACGGCCGGCCGGATTTCGAAGCCACCGGCTCCGAATGGCGTACACCGCCCCTGTGGGGCATTGGGCTCGTGCGGACAGTCAACCGCCACACCTATTTCCTGCACGACGGCCGCGCCCGCAACTTGGCCGAGGCCATCCTCTGGCACGGTGGCGAGGCCGAGGACTCCAAGGAGTATTTCCGCCACCTGCCGCGTGCCGACCGCGAAGCCATTCTCCAGTTTCTCCGTTCCCTTTAATTCCCCCCTTTTGCTCACCGCCAGCCATGTGCAGGACTGCATACCGACTTGACAGCGCAAGAGAAAACACGATACTAAGGCCCACCGAAAGGCAACTGGACGGGCACGACAGGTCAGGCGCGGCAGCGCCTTATGGAGGCAAGTCATGACACACGAAGCAGGGCGGCAACGGGGTAAAACGGCCCCCGGCCGGATGCGGCGGCGGGATTTTCTGGCCCACACGGGTAAAGCCGGTGCAGCCTTGGCGGCCATCGCCGGCACGAACTGGCTGACCGGCCAGGCACCGGCCTTTGCGCAGGAACGAACCCTGCACGTCCTGGAGTGGAGCAGTTTTGTCGCCCCGGCCGACGTCGAACGGGGTCGGCAGGCGGCGGAATTCGGCAAGCAGGCCGGGGTGAAGGTGACCGTTGAACACATCAACGCCAACGACTTACCGGCGCGGGCGACCGCGGCCATCGAAGGCGGTACGGGTCCCGATATTCTGCAACTTCTTTCCAACTACCCGCTGCTCTACTCCGCGGGTCTTGACGATCACAACGACCTCATCGCAGAGCTCGGCGGCGACGAGATTTACCCGTTCATCCGGGAAGCGGTGCGAGACGAAAACGGTGTGCACCGCGGCGTGCCCAACTTCTTCGGCGGCGGCGCCAACGTTTACCGCAAGGACATCTTCGAGGAAGTCGGCATCGCCGGCCCGCCCGCAACCTGGGACGAGTACCTGGAAGCCGGCAAGAAGCTGAAACATTACGGCATGCCGGTGGGCCAAAGCCTCGGCCACACCTTTGGAGACGCGCCCGGTTTCGCCTACACCCTGTTGTGGTGCTTCGGCGGCAAGGAAGTGGACGAAGGCGGGCGGGTGGCCCTGAACAGCAAGGAGACGGCCAACGCGGTTGATTTCCTCAAAGAATTCTGGCTCGCCGCCTGCGACGAAGGCGGCTTGGCGTGGGACGACACCAGCAACAACCGCGCCTTCTTGGCGGAAACCATTGCCGTCACCCTGAACGGCGCCAGTATTTATTTTGTGGCCCGCAACGACCCCCGCAAAGTCGCCCCCGGTTTCGCCGACCGGCTGGGCCACTTCCTGATTCCCGAAGGCCCGCACGGGCGCTACCACGGCGTCGGACCGTTCACTAACTGCATCACGCGCTATTCGGCCAACAAGGAGGCGGCGCGCGACTACATCCGCTTCGTTCACCAGGACGATAATTTCGAGAAGTTCCTGGTGATCAACAAGGGCTACGTCAACGGCCCGCTACCGAAGTGGCAGGAACACCCCATGTGGGAGGAAGACCCGGCCGTCACCATCTACCGCGAGCTGCCGCAGTACGGCCGCAACCTCGGGTACGCCGGGCCGTACAACCGCCAATCCTCAGAGGCGTTTGCCAAATACATCATCGTCGACCTGTTCGCCAAGGCGGTCCGGGGTGACTCGACCCAGAGCGTCATTGAGTCGGCCGAAAGAGAATTGAAGGCCATCTACGAAGCGTAATCTGCTGATGCGCCTGTCGTGTCCGAAACCGGTGGGCGCGCCCGCCCCATGCAGGAACATCCGTTGAAATCCACAACGCCACCCATCTCTACCGTATCGTCCAATACCCTGGAAGCCACAGCGCGCCTGCCGTTGGGCAAACGCATCGGCCAGTGGCTGGAGAACGAGGCCGTGCTCGGCTACGTGCTGATGGTGCCGGCCTTGCTGCTGATCGTCGTGTTCATCGCCTATCCGTTCTCCCTAGGCGTCTGGATGTCGCTGACCGACAAGGTGGTGGGCACGCCGGGCAATTTCGTCGGCTTGGCCAATTTCGCCAAGCTGCTCAGAAGTGAAATTTTTCACCAGGCGGCGTGGAACACGGTCATTTTCACCATCGCCGCCACGGTCATCAAGGCGGTGTTCGGCATGTGGCTCGCCATTTTGCTGAACCGCAAGTTCCGGCTGGCGCGCTTCACCCGCGCCACCGTTCTGCTGCCGTTCATCGTTCCCACCGTGCTCAGCGGCCTGGCGTGGCTGTGGATGTTCGACGCCACTTTCAGCGTGTTCAACTGGGTGTTGAAGTGGCTATGGCAAATGGAGATCAGTGTTTTCGGCCTGGCGCTGAAGGAAAACTGGGGCTACGTACGGGGTCCGTTGTGGCTGGGAAGCCCAAGCTTGGCGATGTTCTCGATCATCCTGGTGAACGCCTGGCGCGGCCTGCCGTTTTTCGCCATCTCGTTCCTGGCGGGCCTGCAGACGGTGCCGCCGGAACTGTACGACGCTGGCAACATCGACGGCACCAACGAGTTCCAGAAGTTCTGGCACATCACTCTGCCGCTCGTCAAACCCATCGCCGTGGTGGTGACGGTGTTTTCGTTCGTGGTGACGTTCTCGGATTTTCAGGTGGTGTACATCCTCACCCGCGGCGGACCGCACAACAGCACCCACTTGTTCGCCACTCTGGCCTACCAACTCGGCATGACCTCGGGCAACCTGGGCGAGGGCGCCGCGGCGGCGTTGTTCATGTTCCCCATTCTCGGCCTGGTCATCCTGTGGCAACTCTTCTACCTGCGGCGCGAGGACAGCGGCGGCTAGCCGCGTGATCCCATAGAGGCGGTTCCATTCATGCAAGCGTATGTCGGCGAGACGTTTTTCAAGCGGTTGATCGTCTTCTACATCCCGCTGTTCTTGTTCGTGGCGGTGATGCTGTTTCCGTTTTACTGGATGTTCATCACCTCGATCAAGCCGGATTTCGAGCTTTACAACGTCCGGCGCTCGCCGTTCATCGTGTCGCAGGCCACGCTGGAGCACTGGTTCTACCTGTTCAAGGAGACCATGTTCGCACGCTGGGCGTGGAACACCCTGTGGATCGCCACGGCGTCCACCGCCATCTCCCTGTTTGCCGGTATCCTGGCCGGCTACTCGTTGTCGCGCCTGCGCTTTCCGGGCTCGGCCACCTTCGGCATCTCGATTTTCATCACCTACCTGGTGCCGCCCACCTTGCTGTTCATCCCGCTGGCCTCGGTGATTGCCAATCTGCGGCTGCTCGATTCGCCGTGGGCGCTCATCCTGACGTACCCCACCATCCTGGTGCCGTTCTCGGCCTGGTTGCTGATGGGATACTTCAAGACGATCCCGCGTGAGCTCGAGGAGTGCGCCCGCATCGATGGCGCGACGCGTCTGCAGGCGATGACGAAAATCATCCTGCCGCTCGGCATGCCGGGCATTCTCTCCGCCGGCATCTTCTCGTTCACGCTGTCGTGGAACGAGTTCCTCTACGCCTTGGTGTTCATCTCCTCGCCGCAGCAGAAGACCATCCCGGTCGGCGTGGTGAGCGAACTGATGAAGGGCGACGTGTTCTTCTGGGGTTCGCTGATGGCGGGGGCGTTGCTGGGCTCGATTCCAGTGGCCTTCGTCTATTCCTTCTTCGTCGAAAATTACGTCTCCGGCATGACCGGCGCGGTCAAGGGCTGAGGCAGCGTTTACCGGGCGTCGTTGTCGGTGCTGGGAAAGAAAACCGGCTGGCCATCGATGCGGTATGCCGCAATGGCCTTTTGTCCGTCCGGTGACCGCAACCAGTCGATGAATGCTTGGCCGTCCGCCGCCTTGACGTGCGGGTGGCGTTGCGGGTTCACCAATATGACGCCGTAGGGGTTGAACAGGCGCCGGTCGCCCTCCGCTAGAACCACCAAATCGCCTCTATTGTTGAAATTGAGCCAAGTGCCGCGGTCAGTGAGGGTGTAGGCGTCCATGCCGCTGGCGATGTTGAGCGTTGTCCCCATACCGGCGCCGCTCTCGCGGTACCAAGTGCCGCTGGCCGCTGCCACGTCGATTCCCGCCGCTTGCCACAGACGCAATTCCCGCTTGTGTGTACCGCTGTCGTCGCCGCGTGAGACGAATACCGCCCGTTGCGTGGCGACCCGGGCCAGAGCGCCGGTTGCATCGGACATGCCGCTGACCTTCGCCGGATCGTGCCGCGGGCCCACCAGCACGAAATCGTTGTACATCACGTCATGGCGCTTGACCCCGAAACCATCGGCCACGAATTGCGCTTCGGACGGTTGGTGATGAACGAACAGCACGTCGGCGTCGCCTCGTTCTGCCATGCGAACAGCCTGGCCGGTTCCCACCGCCACAACGCGCACGGCAACGCCGGTGGCGCGCTCGAACAACGGTAGAATGGCCTGGAAAAAGCCGGAATTCTCGGTAGAGGTGGTCGAGGCGACGGTGATGAAGCGTTCCGCGGCAAGGGCGGGGCCGTTTGACTGTAAGAACAGGAGACTGGCGACCAGGTAGATGATCGGGCGGAGAAACATGGGGGCGTTTTCTCAACTGTATGGAATGCGGACCATTCAGCGAGTGGCCAGTGCCGCAGCGGCCATGAGAGCAACCGTAGCGAGTAGCGACGGAGCGAGATAGCTGCCCAGCGAATCGTGTAGCACGCCGGCCAGAGTTGGGCCTGCCATCTGCCCCAGCCCAAAGGCGGCGGTCATCAGGGCCAGATGGCGGCGCGGGTCGCGGCTGGCCAAGCGTCGGACGTGCACGAGACCGAGCGCGGTCAGTCCTACGAACGTCCCACCAAGCAGGCCAGCCGCCAGAAGCAGATACCCTATGCCACCCCCCAACACGCTTAGCGCCACGCCTCCCGCCTCAACAATGCAGGCAACCGCAAAGACACGCTCGTTGCCCCAACGACGGCCGGCCCAGCACCAAAGCGGGACCGACGGCGCTGCCGTTAGTCCGACGCAAAGCCACACCCAATTTTCAGCCGCTTGCAACACCGGGTCGGCGCGCACCATGTCGGAGACGAACGTGGCGGTGATGACGTAGCCGAAACCGAACAGACCGTAGGCGAGAATGAAACGGCGAAGACCGTGTTCCTCCATACCGGCTCCAGCACCTACCGTCGTTGCCACAGGCGCCGGAGGGGTTCGCGCCAGCACCCCGACCAGGATCGACAAAGCAAGGGAAAGGGCGCCGCAGAACAGCCACGGGTCTTGCCAATCGCTACCTCCCGCGGCAATCGCCGGTACCGCCAGGGCCGAGACCGCGATGCCGCAGCCGACCCCCGCATACATTACCGCCGCCCAACCGGCCCGTCCGGCGGCGGCGAGCCGGTCCATGACCAAGGAGGACGCGAGCACCATCACCAAGGCGCCGGCAGCACCGCCTGTAAAACGCAGAAGCAAGAACGGGCCCAAGCTCGTTGTCAGCGCCATGGCACCGGTGCTGAGCCCACTCACCGCCAGGGCGCCGAGCAGCCAGCGGCGCGGCTCGCCTGGCACGGCGCGCCAGGCCACCGCGGCGGCGCCCAGCAGATATCCCAAGAAGTTGGCCGATGCAATCAGGCCCGCTTCCGACTTGCTGAGCCCCAGGCCAACGGTCATGTAAGGCAGGATCGGTGTGTAGACAAAGCGCCCGATTCCGATGGCGACCGCAAGCGACACAAGGCCGGCCAAGGCCAGAGCTGCCGGATGGCCAGAGAACTGCGGCTCCATCACCGGGTTGGATGCGGTCGGCAGTTGCATGCCTGGACCGTGTAGGTCATGCGGCCGAGACATCGAATCCACCGTTTTCATTTTGATGACAAATCAATAAGCGTACCGGTCGCAATGCGTCGTCTCCTCCCGGCATGGGTCCAACTCGTGTTTACCAAAGCAGGTTGCCGTCGAGAAACGCAGCCGCCTCGGCGCTGTGTGGCTGCGCAAAGAACGAGTTGGCCGGACTGTGTTCCAGCAGCCGGCCGCGGTGCAGAAAGATCACCTCGTCGGCCAAGCGGCGGGCTTGGCCGAGGTCGTGGGTCGTCATGATGAGCTTGGTGCCGGCGGCGTGGAACCGCTTCAGCAGCGTTTCGACGGCCCGCGTAGCTGCCGGGTCAAGGTGCGCCGTCGGCTCGTCGAGAAACAACACCTGCGGCTGCAGCGTCCAGGCGCGCACCAGGGCCAGGCGCTGCTGCTCGCCGCCGGAGAGCACCCGCGCAGCGCGGTTGGCCACATGGGTCAAGCCGCCCTGTCGCAGTGCTTCGGACACCACTGCCTGCCGCTGCCGCCGTGGCACCCGGCGCAGCCGCAGGCCGAAATGGGCGTTCGCCGCCACCGAGCGGCGCAGCAGCACCGGGCGCTGAAACACCATGGCCTGTTGGTTTCGGGCGCGGCTGGAATCGGCTTTGGCCCATTCGATAGTGCCTTCAGAAGGGGATAGCAGCCCGTGACAAAGCCGCAGCAACAGGCTTTTGCCGGCGCCATTGGGTCCCAGGATGATCAGGCATGGCCCCGCATGGACCGTGAACGAGATATGCTCGATCAGCCGCTTACCGCCCACGTCGAAACAAATATCCCGCACCCGCAGCGGCAAGATGTTGGTGGTATCGCCGGTACGTTGGTGTTCTGTATCGCACGCTGCCACGCCAGTCCTTCATCCGTAAAGGCGGTTGACGACGTCCCGTGCAACCAGGGCGGCGGCATTGACGGCCAGCGCCAGCAGCAGCAGGAGCATGCCGAGCGCCAAGGCCAGCGCCAAATTGCCCTTGCTGGTTTCCAACGCGATGGTGGTCGTCATGACGCGCGTCACGTGGTTGATGTTGCCGCCCACGATGATGACGGCGCCGACCTCGGCAATCGCCCGCCCGAAGCCGGCCATCACGGCGATCAGCAGGCTCAAGCGGCCTTCCCACAGCAAGGTGGGGATGGCGCGCAAAGAGCCGACACCGAGTGACCGGAGTTGCTCGGCGTATTCGTCGTGCAGGTCGCTGACCGTCTGCTGCGTCAGGGCGGCGATGATGGGCGTCACCAGCAACCACTGGGCAATAATCATGGCCGTTGGGGTGAACAGCAGCCCTAAAGCACCAAGGGGTCCGGCGCGTGACAACAGCAGGTAGACGATCAACCCGATGACCACCGGCGGAATGCCGAGCAGCGCGTTAAGAAGCACCCGCACCGCCTGCCGGCCGGGAAAACGGCATGCCGCCACCGCCGCGCCAAGCGGTAGCCCCACGAGGGCGGCCAGAAGCACCGCCGACAGGCTCACCAACAGCGACAGTCCGACAATGGCCATCAGGTCGCCGTCGAGATTCACGAGCAGGGCAATGGCGGTCCGCAAGGCGTCCCGGAATTCGCTCATGGCTCACGTATCAGCAGGGATTGGGTGCAGCGGAATGTTCCACAACGTACGGATGCTAAAGCTTACCACACGGATAGGACATGGCGGCTGGGTAGCGTTTCTGTGCTATCTTCTGTTTTTGTCCGCCAATCGTCAGGTTACAAAACGGGGCGGATCATTCTTCACCATGGCGGCGCCAATAGTCGAACCAAGGAAGGATTTAAGGAATCATGGAACTGAACATGCGCGGGCAGGTGGCTCTGGTGACGGGCGCCAGCAAAGGAATCGGCAAGGCGATTGCCGAGGGGTTGGCGGCCGAGGGTGTCAATCTGGCCCTCTGTGCCCGGGGTGCGGACCTCTTGGAGGCCGTGGCCGAAGATTTGCAGCAGCGCCACGACGTGCGGGTGTTGCCGGTGAGCGCCGACCTGAGTTCACTGGACGGCGTGCGCAGCCTGGTGCAACAAACGGTCAGCCACTTCAGCACGCTTGATATTCTCGTCAACAACGCCGGCGCCATCCGCGCCGGTTCACTGTTCACCAAACCGGACGAGGACTGGCACACCGACTGGTCTTTGAAGGTGTTCGGCTACCTCCGGCTGATACGCGAAATTTTCCCCCTGATGCAAGCCAAGGGCGGCGGGCGTATCGTCAACATCATCGGCACCGCCGGCCGGCAGCCGACCGCCGGTTACATCGCCGGGGGCGGCGCCAACGCGGCGCTGATGAACATGACCAAGGCGCTGGCCGAAGAGGGCGGGCCGCACGGCATTCTCGTGAATGCCATCAATCCCGGCCCCATTCGCACCGAGCGTTGGGACACGATCATGGACACCGTGGCCGCCCAGCGCGGCCAATCCCGGCAGGAAACCGAAGCCGCCTGGATGCAGGGTTATCCCCTGCAGCGGCCCGGGGAGCCTGATGAAGTCGCCAGCCTCGCCGTTTTTCTCGCCTCGCCGCTTGCCTCCTATATGACCGGCACCATCACCCCGGTCGACGGCGGCGGCATTCGTTGTATCTGACCCGACCCTTACGCGGGTGGCGCCACCGACAGGCCCCTTACTTGGTGGCGCTCAATGAATTGACCCACCAACCCGCTGGCCTTCGCCTCCTCCACGAAGTCACGCAAGAACGCCGCGGCGGCCCCACGGTCCCGCGGCGTGCCGATGGCCTGCTGCACGGCGGTGAATTTGCCGTCGAGCAGGCGGGCGCCGGGCAGCTTCTCAACGTCCGACATGAGCCGCGGCCGTAGTCCGGCCAAGGCGTCCAGCTTGTCGCTGACGAACAGATCGTAGGAGGCGTTCAACCCGGCCACCCGCACCAGTTCGGCGTGCTGAATGTTGCGGGACAGGTAGAGATCGTAAGCGCTGCGGGCGGCGACCGCGATGCGTACGCCAGGCTGATCGACGTCCGCTAAGACCTGTATCGGGGAATCCGCCGGCACCAGGTAGGTAGCCTCGATCTCCACGTACGCCGCCGAAAACGCGATGTGCTCGGCGCGCGCCGGCTCAGCGCCGATCAGACCGATGTCCCAGGCACCGTTGGTTGCGTCGTCGGCGAGTTGTCCGGGTGTTTCGTAAGGCACATAAGCGATTTCCACGCCCAGGCGCTCCGCCACGGCGCTCGCCATGTCGGGCGCCACGCCCTGCGGAGCACCGTCCTCCCGGCGCCCGGTGACAAGCAGAAAATTGGCCATGTTGATACCCGCCCGCAGCACGCCGGTTGGCGCGAGATCGGAGCGTAATTGTTCATTTGTCATGGGGACCCCTTCATGAGTTTTGATGAATGCCTTCGGATCAAATTCGCATCAGATCCGACAGGTGCGCCTGTTCGACGTTGGCGCCTCGATGCAGCATGATGATGTGTTCAGGTTCGGACGCAAACCAGGCAAACGACTTCCATGCCAATTCACTGACGGAACCCTTGAACGCCGTATTGTCGCGGTCCGCATAGGCCGTAACAAACTCCACTTGCTCTTCCCGGAATCCGGCCTCCATGGCCAGAGCTAGCAACACCGTCCGCCGCGATTTCGCGCGTTACATAATTCCGGTTTGGCGTTCCTTCCGGAAAAATGACCCGCAATCGTTCGTGAATTTCAGAGACAGGCAAGAGCGCGGGCAATGGCATCATACCGCCCCATTTCCGTACAGACGCTCCACGGCCTTCGCAAGCATCTTGCGATTCCCGCGCTGTTCGACGAGCCGTTCGAATTCTTTCAGGGCGTCCGGCGGCGGCAAGGGCAGCGCCTCCAATTCGTATGCCGACACCGCCACACTGCCGCCGATGCAACGAAACAGTTGATCGACAACCTCGCTATTCAACAGTTCCGCAACGGTTGCCGGCGATACTTTGGGCGCTCCGCTGATCGGCTTGACCATGTTGAGATGATTCTCCACGACGACCGCTCGGTGCTCAGCGATGAACGACGCCGGAAGCTCTGCCGCGATCAGCCGTCTTCGTTGCTCCTTGGCCGTCGTCCTTTGCAGGAGCACACACGCGAAGTCCGTTACTACCCACTTTTCGTTCGGTTTCGGCTCGAAGTACGGTTGGTGATTCCGCTTCCGCGCTCGGAACTCGAACTCGCCATCCGAACGTACCGATTCTGCCCAGATCACCGGATAGCGTCGCTTCCCACCCACGTCCCGCAGGCTCTCCTTGTGACGATTCCAGACCAGGGGGCCTGTGCTCACTGTATAACCGTAATCAGCTAACCGGTATGGGGAGGCACCGACTCGACGAATCAACTCACCTTGCCGTTGCGTACGCGGTATCAACCACGGCTGGTCGGGACGCTTTGGAAGATGAAACGAGCCAGCCGTCGTCGTCTTGATCGGACCATCCAGGGTCGGGAAGATAAAATGCACGTGCGCCGCGCGCGGATTACCACCGCGGCAATACGTCGCGAGCAACGTTTCCTGCAGCACGTCAGCAAATACGCCCTTACGGGCTTCCACAAAACCCATGCTTACCGGCGGTGCTTCTTGCCCCAACAAACCGCGTAACGACTTGAAATACTTACCCGCAAGGAAACTGGTTGGTGTCACGTAGGCGATGACACCGCCGGGCCGGGCAAAGCGCAGGGCAAGATCGGTGAACAAGCCGTATAGGTTGGCGTGACCGAACAGGCTGCGTCGGTACACGTCCCGTAACGCTCGCGACAGGGTGACGCGCCCGTATGGCGGATTTCCGACGACGAGATCAAATCTATGACTTTCGGGGACTTGCGCCAGACCATCACAGACACGCACGATGGATCGGAGTCGCATTTTGGCCGACCGGCAGAGGTCATCGAGTGTCACCTCAAGGAACACCTGTGACATCCAGGCAGCGAATGGATCCAACTCGAACCCGCACAACCGCCCCACGATATTCGTCAGAACCGTCTTGGCGTCGCAGTCCCCCATCTTATCTGCCATACGCCGTGCCACCGCCGACAAAAAAACCCCGCCCCCGCATGCGGGGTCAAGCACTCGGGCCGAACGCCAATCGACGCCGGCCTCCGTTGCCATGTCCAGCAACAGCTCGCACAGTTCCGGCGGCGTGTAATAGGCGCCAAGTTGCGTCCGAAACCTGTCTGGCATCGTCGCGGTGTAGAGCACGCCGATCACGTAACTGGCCGCCGTCGCATCCAATCCTGCGGCGGCGGCACCGATGATTCGCGCAATCTCTGTCGTCGCTCCCGGCACAGAAGCCACCTCAATGCCTGGTGACAATTTGAGCAATGACCGGCTGTGTCCCTGACGTGGCTGCCGCCTCCTCCAGTAGGCGGAGATCACGTCAAACACGAAACCACGTGCGAAACCGAGTCGGTCTTCTGTGCGTATGGATGCTGCAACAGCACGGGCATGACAGAGCACCGCTTCCAACATCACGCGCGCTGATTCGGTCGAGGCGGGCCGTTCACGTTTCGGCGTGCTGGTCCTTCCTGATTGTTTTTTCGTCTTGGCTTCGGGCAGAGGTTCTCCAAACAATAGATTGAGCGGTAATTGGCCTTGCTTGCTATCGGGAGGGTCGATGGACTGGACAACCGCCTTCACATCCGAATCAGCCAGTGGAAATTGGCGCTTTTCGAGTGACGTCGATGGGTTTACGCCCTCCCGTCCCTCAGAATTGGAGGTCACGTGGTGTTTCGCTACCACTGAATCCCTCGGGCTCGCGATTGCCTGCGACGAATGGCTCGCCCGCCAATTCCCGGTTTACCTGCATCACAAGTTGGACGGCCTCGATCAGGTTCGCTTTCGCCTCTTCCAGGGTGTTTCCTTGTGTACTGGCACAGCTCCTCAACATAGCCAATGTATCCATGGGAACATTTTTCAAATACCGCTCCAGCAGCGCCAGGCTGTTGGGCCGATACCCGTCAACCCCTGCGGCTATCACCAGGCAATGGCGTAGGTCGGGCGACGGGGGTCGGCCCCAGCGGCCAGGATGCCGGTGTCGGGGTCACGCTGGGTAATCACAGCGCCGATGCCGCAGGCGCCGACGCGATTGATCTTGTGACCCATGGCGCCCAGCGCCGCGAGGGTGGCGTCCGAAAATCCGCTTTCGAGGTTGAGAACGCCGGGGTGGTAGACGCGCGGATAGAATGAGTTGGGCATGCTTTGGGTGGAAAATCTCGGCGCCTCTACCGCTTGTTGGGGGTCCATGCCGAAAACGAGCACGTTGAGCATCAACTGCAAATTGGCCTGCGCCTGATCGTCGCCGCCAGGGCAGCCAAAGGTCAGGACCGGTTGCCCCTCCTTGCAGACGATGTAATTCACTAAAGTGGTGCGGGGACGCTTGCCGGGTTGAAGGCCGTTGGGGTGATCAGGGGCGAGGAAAAACATCTCGCTGCGGGTGCTGAGCGTGCACCCCAACTCCGATGCGAAGGCGGACTTGCGAAACACGCCGCCGCTCGGCGTCATGCAGACCATGTTGCCGGCACCGTCGATCACGGCCAGATGCGTCGTGCCATCTTCCAACGCCTCGGGGAAACCGGCTGCCGCCGGCTGCGGGCTTGTCGATACACCGCTTGCTCCGGGCATGCCGGGCGGCGGCAATTGCGGGCAAGCCCGCTCACCGATGGCTTGCCGACGCTGCGCCGCGTAAGCCTTGTCGAGCAGGCCGGCGACCGGCACCACCGCGAATTCGGGGTCCCCGTAGTAGCACTCACGATCGGCAAAGGCCAGCTTCAGGGCCTCGGTGACGGTGTGCACGTAGGCGGGTGAATTGTGTCCCAGGGCACGCAGGTCGAGGGGCTCAAGCAGGTTCAGCGTTTGCAGTAGAACGCCGCCCTGCGACCACGTCGATTGCGTATGGATGGAATAGCCGACGAAGTGGGTTGCGATGGGACTCTCGATACGCGACTGGTAGGCGCTCAGATCGTCGTGCCGCAAGAGACCGCCGCAGCGTTTGGAAAATGCGGCGATGCGGTGGGCAATTTCACCCTGGTAAAATACCGCCCGCGCCGCTCGCAGACCATCCCGCCGCGAGGCGGTGGGGTTCGCTTCGGCCTGCGCCAGCAGGCGCAACGTGGCGGCAAGCTGGGGTTGGACAAACCGGTCGCCGACAACCGGAATTGAGCCTCCGGGGTAAAACACGTCCGTGCCGCCCGGCGGGTACAGGTCGAACTGCGCCCGGGTGTCCGGGCCGCCCAGCATGCGGTGCATGTATTCGTACATCGGGAATCCCTGCTCGGCGTATTCAATGGCCGGGGCCAGGACCTCCGTCAAGGTTTTGCTGCCGTAGGCGTCGAGCAGGCGGAAACAGGCGTCCACCACGCCGGGTACGGTGAACGACAGGTGCGCCTGCGGCCCCGGACCGGTAGGAATTTTCTCCAGTCCCCGGCTCCGAAACGCCTCGATGGTGGCGAGCTGAGGCGCCACGCCTTGGCCGCTTACTGCTGACAACTCCCCACTGGCGGCGTGGAAAAACATACCGACTCCCTCGGCAGCCAGGGAGTAGGACGCGGTCGGCTCGACCACTGCGGCTGCCAGGCAGGCGGCCACGGCGCCGTCGAAGGCGTTGCCGCCGGCCAGCAACTGCCGCATCGCCGCCATGGAGGTCAGGTAGTGGCCGGTGGCGACGATACCGTTGCGACCGCGAATCACAGGTCTGCCAGTCCTGTGGTCAACCTCGGTGTGCTCGCTTTGATGATAGATTGCCATGGACCCCCTCCTGGTCACCTTCCGCCCGGCCCGGCAGCATGCTCGGACCCTGGATTGCGGTGCCCGTCAAGGACTTGACACCCTGCGGTGCTGCGTTTACTTTCAGCACCCTATGAGTGGTTTATCAGACGGCAAGGGAACCCCTGATTGCCGGGCGCCCCCGCTTGCCGTGTTTTGCATGACGTACATTGGAGATACCCAGCATGGCCTTCACCTTACCCGCCCTACCGTACGCCCACGATGCGTTGGAGCCGCACATTTCCCACGAAACGATTGACTTCCACTACGGCAAGCACCATCAGACTTACGTCAACAACCTGAACAATCTGACGCAGGGCAAGCCAGAGGCCGACAAATCCCTGGAAGAGTTGATTCGCACCGCCTCCGGTGGCCTGTTCAACAACGCCGCGCAGGTCTGGAATCACACCTTCTATTGGAATTCCATGTCACCCCAAGGCGGCGGCGAACCCGCTGGCGACGTGGCCGACGCGGTGAACCGCGCATGCGGCAGTTTCGACGCCTTCAAGGAACAATTCAGCGCTGCGGCTGCCGGGCAATTCGGCTCCGGTTGGGCCTGGCTGGTCAAAGACGCTTCCGGCAACGTCAGTATCACCACGACGGCCAACGCCGGTTGCCCGCTGACGGACGGCCTCACCCCGTTGCTCACCTGCGACGTGTGGGAACACGCCTATTACATCGACTACCGCAATGCCCGCCCCGAATACGTCAAGGCGTTCTGGAACCTCGTCAACTGGGATTTCGTGGCGCAGAACCTGCGTGGTTAACGCGTCGCTTCCTGCGGCTTGATCGCACGGGCGGCGTGTCGGCTCCGCCCGTGACCCGCCCCCAACGGCTGAACCCATCACACCAACCGGCGTTATGGCTCCGTCGCGGCCTTGCTCTGCGCCTCCACGATCAGCGCCTCGATGTTTCCCGCCGTCAGGCTTTTCAGGAAGGCCACCAGCGCCGCCTCTTCCGCCTCGTTCAGCCGCAGGTCGCGCACCAGCGGGTCGATGCCGAAATGGCGGAAGCCGCCATCGCCGTAGTAGGCGACGACGTCTTCAAGCGTCTCGAAGGTGCCGTTGTGCATGTAGGGCGCCGTGAGCTCGACGTTACGCAGGGAAGGCGTGCGGTACCGGAACATGTCGATGAATTCCTTGGTGATCTCCATGCGGCCCATGTCGGAAGGCGTTGCGACGGCGTCGGGGTCGTGGACCGCGGTGTAGAGGGGCATGCCCCGGCGCGTTATCAGTTGTCCAGCGCCGATGTCTCGGGCCGGAATCCAGCCGATGCCGTCATCGTGGAACAGGTGGTCGGTGAACAGGGCGTCGCGGTCGTCGAGGGCGTGGCAGTTGACGCAGCCGGCCTTGCCAGTGAACAGGTCGAAACCTTGTTTGGCGATGGCGTCCAGGGCATTCTCCTGCCCGCCGTAGCGCCAGCGGTCAAAGGCGGAATCGGCGGCCAACAAAGTGCGCTCGTAGGTAGAGATGGCGTGCGCGACGGTTCGCGGGCCGGGACCCTCGCCGAATGCTGCCTCGAAAAGGCCGGCATAATCGGGCAACTGGCGGATACGGTCGATCACCACGTCCAGCGACGGGTTGGCCAATTCGTCTGCCACGGTGAAGGGCTCAAGGGCCTGCTTTTCGAGGCTGCTCTGGCGTCCGTCGAGGAAGAACGAACGCTGGTAGGCGACGTTCAGCAGGGTCGGGGCGTTGCGCCGCAGGACCATGCCGTCATGACCGACCGGCGTGTGGCCTTTGTTGAGCGTGAACCCTTCATGGGGCAGGTGGCACGAGCCACACGACAGTTTGCCGCTATGGGACAGGCGTTCGTCGAAAAACAGCTTACGGCCGAGGCTGATCTTGGCAGCAGTGGGCGGGTTGTCGTCAGGCACGGGCACGTCCGGCAAACCCAGCGGCGGACCGGCAATACGCGCCAGCGCCGTTTGCTCGAGCTGCGTCGGCGCATCGCCGTTCAGGGTCGTCGCTTCATTCGCCGCAAGGGACGGCACGGTCAGAAGCGCCACGGCCAGCAAAGCTGCAACGGCCAGCCGCCGCGTTTTGAATAGTCTATGGATCATGTCGTCGTCTCCCGCCCAAGTCGTTGTGGTTCCAGGGATTAAGTGTTGGCAAAACACAACCCGGCGTGCGAGCGGCACACTTTACGTGATGGCCCTCGGCACTGCAAGCACGGCGCCGCGCAATTGTGGGGTGTCCCTTTGTGTGGCAAGATGCAGCCGCCGGAAAGCAGAAACCGGCAACTGAAAAGCGTCATTATGGGGAGCTCATGGACAACATCCGGGCGGTGGCCTTCGACCTCTTCAATACTCTGATCACCGTGGACATGCCGAGCCGTTATTCGTCGATCGACCGGCTTCTCGATAGTCTGAAGGCGCAAGGGGTTGCCGTGCATGCCGATGACTTCATGCCGGTGTACCGCGACGTGGTACGGGAATTCGTCAGCGAGGCCGAGCGCCTCGGCGAGGAAACCCATAATGGCTTGTGGGTCAGTACCGCGTTGCAACAGATGGGTATCGACGTGCCGCCGCAGGATGCGCGCGTGGCCGAGGCCGTGGATGCGTATTTCTCGGCCTTCGTCGATAACGCCCGACCGCTCCCCGGCACCGCTGACATGCTGGCCGCTCTCAAGCCGCGCTACCGCCTCGGCCTGCTATCCAATCTGACGCACGGCCCGGCAGCGCGACAGATTCTCGATCATCTGCACCTGTCGTCCTTTTTCGACGTTCTGCTGGTTTCCGGCGATTTGGGTTATCGAAAGCCGCACCCGCAGATTTTTCAGAGTTTGATTGACGCTTTGGAGGTGCCGCCGGCGTCAATCCTTTTTGTTGGGGACGACCCGCGGACCGACGTGCAGGGCTCCCTGCTGGCGGGTATGCGACCGGTGCAGACGGTCTATGCCCAGCGGCAGCGGGACGCAGCTGCTTTGATGACGCCTCCCTCTGATCTGTCGGTACCCGTCATTACGTCCTGGCAAGATCTGCTGATGCTCCTGGACGTAGCTTGAAAGGTAAAGAGGTATAAAAGACATGCGGAATCTCTGCGTGTTTTGCGGTTCGCAAAGCGGCACCGACGCCCGCTACCGGCGAACCGCCATCGAACTGGGCCGCTTGCTGGCGCAACGCGGCCACGGCTTGGTATACGGCGGTGGGCACATCGGCCTGATGGGGATTATCGCGGATGCCGTTCTGGAGGCGGGTGGCACCGTGACCGGCGTGATTCCCGAGCCGTTGACGGACCGAGAACTGGCTCACGAGACGGTGACGAAACTGTACGTCGTGTCCAGCATGCACGAGCGCAAGGCCCTCATGGCGTCGATGTCGGACGCTTTTGTCGCCTTGCCGGGCGGCTACGGCACCCTCGAAGAATTGTTCGAAGTGATTGCCTGGGCGCAACTCGGCATTCATCGTAAGCCGATCGGCCTGCTGAACGTGGCGGGCTTTTTCGACGGGTTGATATCGTTCGTCGAACATGCGATTGCGGAAGGCTTCGTCAAATCCAAATACCGAGGCTTGTTCGTAACCGCCGAGCAGCCCCACACCCTCCTCGAAGCGCTGCAGCGGCACCAACAGCCGCCAACGCGGCGCTGGCTCTCCGAAGAAGAAACGTAGGCGTCCTCAGGATACCAGCCCGGTTGCGGATGGGAACGAAATTGTTCAGAGGCGGCGAGGGCAATCGGCTGGGATTTGCGTATCAAGCCGGAATTCTGGACTTTACCGTTCCTTGTCCTTACCGGGCATTTCTCCACGGACCGGGGTAGTACCCTCCCGTGGACTTGCAGGCCGAGTATCAGGACTGGCTCGACAACCTGCCCGGTCGTCTCCCAGGCATCGACGCTCCCCGAACGCCTGGAGACGATATGCGAGTACGACGTCGGGACCTGGAGGCGTCGCGTGGCTTCGGGCGTGACAGACAGGAGAACCGTATAGACTGGAAGGCAATCAGTAACAGCGTGCTATTGGTGGGTTTGTTCGTGGCAATGCTAACCATGTTCAACCAGGTCAACGGGCGCCTTGACACCATGCAAACGGAGAACAATCGGCGGTTCGACGAGATGCAGGCGGAGATGAACCGACGGTTCGACACCTTGCAGGCTGAAAACCAACGTCAACACGATGCCATGCAGGAGGTGCTGCGCGTCTTCGAGGTACGGATTACTCGCCTCGAAGAAAAAGCTGGTGTTGACCCCGGAACCGCCGAGTAAGTGTGCGGCTTCGGCCTGCGCCATTCTGGGACGCTTTTTTAGAGCGTTTTCCGTCCTGTTTAACGGGAGACAGAGAGGAACGATAGACATGGAGCCGTACTGTCCGAACCCTCCGCAAGCGTGTTGTGGCAGCCATTGAGGCTGGCGCCTCGCAACAACAGGCTGACAAGCGCTTCGGCGTCAGTCTCTCCAACGCCAGGTTCTGGCGGCGACCATGGCGACAACACGGCCACGTCCAGCGCACCATCAAGCGACGAAAATTGCCCAACCAAGAAAACGGTCGCTCAACTTTCCAACGACGTTGGTAACGGCGCAGCTTACGTCCGTCCTGCAAGGATGCTCGCTTGCGATTTCTGCGATGCGGACAAATCAAATCAAGGCCCCGAGCCCGCAGACGCTTGCGAAGGGCGTCGGCGTCTGCCGCCTTGTCATCAATGAGACGTTCAGGCTTTGGCCGCGGTCGTAAGCGTTCAGGGGGTTGCCCTGCACTTGTCGTAAGCGTTCGGCGAGTGGAGCAATGAGTGGGGTCATCGTAGCCAGGCGAGATCAGGCGGACGGTCGTGCATGAACGCCTCAAGGGCGTCGACCAACACCGAGAAGCTCGATTGCTCCAGTTGCCGACACGTCTGACGCAGCGACAGACTCCGCTGCACCCAGGCGTTGCCTTTGGCGCTCGCCGTACCCAAAGAACCCTGACGCCACAACACACCAAAGCGTAAGGCGCGCTCCGCCCGGTTGTTGGTCGGCTCAACTCCCGACTCATTGAGAAACACCCATAGCGAACCCAGCTCGCGCTGTAAGCGCCTCACCAGGCGACCCGTATCATCAGGGCGCAACTCATAACGCCGCACGAAACGGCACAAACGGGCATACCAAGCTTGCCACTGACCACCGCTTGGCGGCGCATGAGCCATCTGACACAATCGCTGAAGTTCCTTCAAGGCCACCTTGCCGCAATCAGCAAGGGCGGCTTGACGGCGCTGCGACAACTCCCGGGCACGACGCACGAGGTGCGCCAGACAGGTCTGACGACGGTTGCCCCAGCCTTGATACACCCCGTAGCCGTCGCTGACCAGGATGCCACGCCAATCCTTTATCAAAGACCCGAAGGCTTCCTGCGAGCGCTTGGCATGAATACGTGTAGCGGCTTGAGATTATCGGGCACCGGACCTGAGATCATCGCCATTTTCGGCCCAGATTATTTGAGACTGTAATTTGGCTTCGGCCCACGTTAGTTGAGACGGACCCACCTTGCTGAGACTGAGACCGAAGCCGTGCGAATGGAGGTCGCTTGTCACAGAGCCAGTCTGACGGCGCGCATCCGGTCAGCCAGTTCCCGCGTGCGACCGGCGTCGAGTTGACCGCTCAGGAAACGACGGATCTCGCTGGGCTTGGCGTGGAACGGGTCCGCCAGCACCTTGGGCGAATAGCCCTGGCGGGTAAGCCGCAGCTCCAGATCGTCGAAGTCGGGCGCCAGCGTGGCCGTCACGATCTCGGCGGTGACGGGTTTCTGGCCCGTCCGGAAACCGGCCTCGAAGGCCCGGTTGAGGGGCTCGGCGAACTGCGGCGGCGTGTTCAGGCGCATGGCCATCACGTCCAGGGCCGCAGGCTCGATCAGGGCATCGACGTCGGTATCGGCCTCGCTACACTCGCCGAGCAGCCAGTCCAGGTAGCCGCGGGCGTCCTCGCCGAAACCCTCGAAAGACAGGATGTCGGTGCGGTGTCCGATCTCCTCCATGCTCGGGCGCCGCAGGTCGTTTCGTAGCTTGGGATGTCCGATCAGGACCACCGACAGACTGCCGCCACCGCGGGCGATGACCTCCATCAGTCGCTTGAGCCCGTTCAGGGTTGTGCCGTGCAGGTCGTGAGCTTCGTCGATGAACAGGGCAACGGGCTTGCCGAAGCGCAGCACGAGCTTTCGCAGCTCACGCTCGCGTTTCTCGCCCTGGGAGGGAATCTTCACCTCCTTTTCGCGCGACAGGTCGTAGAACAGGGCGGCGATGAGGGTCGGCACGGTCGTGCGGTGGGTGTCGACCGATAGGCTTTCGGCCACCGTCACCTTGTTTTCGCTGGCGATCTCGTCCTGCAGGCGGTGCAGGAAAACGGTCTTGCCGACGCCGCTCGGGCCGGTGATGGCGATCAGGCGACCGGAGCCGAGTCCGGCGCGCACCGCCCGGCCGATCTGGCGGTGGTTCTCGGTCTCGTAGAATCCGGCACTGCGCCAGTCTTTCACCAGACCGTACTGCACCATGATTTCGGCGTTCAGCACGACGTGTTCTCCTTGTCTGCGGTGGACCGCTTCAGCATGAACCGCTCCAGGACGGCGTGCTCGATGGCGGCCTTGTCGAGGGTGCGCTCCACGAGCGCGTTAATGAAAGCGAGGTCGCCTTCGGCCAGGCGCGCCAGCGGCCGGTGCAGCAGGTCGGAGACGCCGCGCAGGGCATCAAGCCGGCCGCCGTAGGTGAACTGGCCGTAGGGGTCAGGATCGACAAACGGCTGCCCGCGCAGCGCTACCACGGCAGCGCGCGCCAGGCTGCCGTCCACACCGCTGAGCGCCGTCCTTGGCACCGACAGCTTGCTGGCCAGATCGCCGATGCGGCCTAAGCGCTTCTGGCTTGCCGACATACGGCGCTTGCGGTAACGGTGCAAGGGGATGGGACCGCCACTCGGTCGGTAAGGGCCGAAGCGCCGTTGCCGGAACTCGACGAACGGTTCGTGGTCGAACAGTCCCCACCCCACCGTCACGGTCTCGCCCGCCAAGTCGGCATCCACGTCGTAGAAGGCGCCGTCCACCCGGATGCGGGCGTCAGCCGCCACCCGGCGGCGCTCGGGTTCGCGCGCGAAGGCGCAGAAACGCTCCCAGGAACACGTCTGCCGCAGGCCCTCGCCCGGCAGGTTCGCACCCAGTCTTCGATACGGCTGTGGGGCTCCCTGCGGTGCGGCTGGGCGTTGTAGCGGTCGATGAACCGTGACAGCCAGGCATGGGCCTCAGTCTCGGTTTCGGGCTTGTGAAAGTGATAGAGCGTCTCGTGGGCTTCCTTCACAGTGCGAAAGGGACGCTCCACCTTACCCTTCGCCCGGGCCGTTGGACGACGGCCGTCGCGGCCGGTCGGCACGTGCGTCCTGACCCGCACGCCCAGGCGCCCCATGACGGTGTTGAAGACGCCGCTTTTGGTGATCGGAGCGTTGTCGAGATACAGCGCCTCCGGGATGCCCTGCAGGGCCTGGCCAGCTTCGTCCTTGGGCGCCATGGCGTTGAACAGGAAGCCAGGCCGCTCTCGACGTCCTCGCCATAGACGCAGCGGTATTCCTGGTAGGCGGCCGCCGCTGCGGTCATCGACGACAGAGAAGAGCATCGGCACCAGCAGGCCCTTGCGGTCGGGGTCGATCTGTCAGCGGCAGTGATAAAAGTCCCCCAAACGGCATTTCAAGGTGTCCCCTCAAGTAACTCGTGCAACCCTCTGGTTTCCCACAAACCGGAGGCCAGCATGCTTACTCAAGAGGACTACTGGATGATACAGGAGCTACACACCAAGGGGTCTACCAAGGCGACATTGCCAAGCGCCTCGGGAGTACATACCACAACGGTCAGACGCGCCCTCAAGCGCGGCAGGCCGCCTTCCAGGACACGCCGCCGCGAAAGGTACGCCAAGCTCAAGCCCTACGTGGCAACCGTGGACAAGCTGCTCCGCGCCGGCGCCTTCAACGCCGTGGTCATCTTTCGCGAGCTCCAGGCTCTGGGATACGACGGCAAGATTCGTGTCTTGCGCGCCTACATCTTCCAAGCCCTGGCTGCCGAAAGCACCGCCACCAAGACGGTCATGATCGATAGCACCCATCTCAAAGCGCATCGCACCGCCGCCAGCTTGCTGAAAAAGGGGGGCTTTCGCGCTGCATCGGACGCACCCGGGGCGGGCTGAACTCGAAGCTCCACGCCGTCTGCGACGGCAAGCCCGTCGTGCTGCGGTTGACGGCGGGGCAGGTCAGCGACTACTGCGGGGCTGATACGGTACTTGAGGCCCTACCGAAAGCCGCTGTCCTGATAGCCGACAAGGGTTATGACAGCGACGGGTTGCGCGAGGCCCTTGCCGAACGTGGCGTCAAGTCCTGCATTCCGGGCCGCGCCAACCGTAAAGAGCCCATCATCTACGACACCGAGTTGTACAAGAGCCGTAACCTCATTGAGCGCCTGTTTGGCAGGTTCAAGGATTGGCGCCGCATCGCCACTCGTTACGACCGCTGTGCGCATACGTTCTTCAGTGCCATCTGCATAGCTGCCACGGTTAGTTTCTGGTTATGAGTCCTGAGCCTAGGGCCATGTGTTCGTCCGCTATGTATGCTTTCGCGTGTAAATAACGTAAATGCCTGACCGTGGTGCCTGGGACCCGCTCGCATAGCCATGTTATTGCCCGGCCGTCCAGCGAACCGTCGATCACACTGTTTGGCGCCAGGTTGGTCAGCAGGTTAATTTGGACCGACCGTCGCCGAGAGCGCAACTTCGCAACCAACCGTTCAACCGGCTCCCGGGTAATAAACGGTGCAGCGATTATCGCCGATTCTCGAATTGAGCCGGCGAACTGGTCAAACGTGTCAACCCACGGGTATTTGATTGACTGCATCCCGTAACCTCGCTTGCCGGGTGGCTTTAAATCGTCAGTACATTCTGCTTGTTGCTGTAATCCTTCTTGTGCTCAGCGTGCCATCTCACGCCCAGGCGGGCGGTGTCGGCGTGACAAATGCGCCCGAAACGGGTTTCAAAATAGACGCTCAGAGGCTCTTTTCGACCATCCTGTCACCCGCTAGGGCATCATTCCCGTGCCTGATTGCATCATTTGCGTGACGGTGCCCTCCCGCCACCGACCCACCTGTGTTTCGCCGACTCCCCCTCATGGGGGAGTGATTTTGCCGGGCTGCGCCTTTCCCTCGCTCCTGACGGGGGAGAGCCTGCCCCCGGACTTGATCCGGGGGTTGGAATGAGGGGAAAGTCGCCAGCTGCGCTTATCCTGCCATTCACCCTTTTCTGAAGTTACCGCGGCATCAAGTACTTCTGAAACCATTCCAGCGCCGCGGAAGACGCCGCCGCCAAGTGCCGTCCGTAGATGCTGTAGTGCTGGCCGGGATAGGTCTTGTATGCGGCCTCGGCGTTTTGACGGATGATGTCGTAGACGGCGCGACCGTTGGCCATACGGTCGAAGAGTTCTTCCTCGGTAACGTCGATGATCAGGGTCGGGGCCCTCACTTCTCCCGCTTGGTCGATCGGGCGGTGATCCAGCATCTTCGCCAGATCCGGGGTTCCTTTCAGGTTGGGAATTTGATCGACGCCTTGTGGGATCGGATCGATCTTGCCGCGCGCTTTGTCGATGGCGCGCTGGCGGGCGAATCGTTTCGCTTCGGGGCTCCAACCGCCAACGCCTTGATAGCCCACTTGGCTGACGATGGCCGCGACCCGGTCGTCGCGGGCGCCAACATGGATGACGTGACCGCCCGAGTAACTCGTACCCCAGACGCCGATGCGGTCGCGGTCGATGCCGGGCTCGCCACTCAGGTATTCCAGCGCGCTGGTGATGTCGCGAATCTGGTCGTGGGGATCCACGACCTCCCGGATAGCGCGTGCGCGGACGGTTACCTCGCCGCTGGCGTCGGGCTCCGGTTGCTCGCCGATGATGACGAGACGGCTATGGCTGTCGGCCCAGCCGCGGTAGTCAAAGGTCAGCACTACGAAGCCGGCGTCGGCGAATTTCGGCGCATAGGTGCTGTTGAGGTGATCGCGCGTGCCGCCCCAGCCATGGGTGAGGAGAACCGCGGGCGCGTCGCTACCCTCGCCGAAGCCGGCGGGTAGCCAAAGGTCACCGGCCATTCTGGTGCCGTCGCTCCAGATATGGATAGGGCGACGCTCAATGCCGTCCGCTGCGCCCAAACCCACCAAGACGGCGAGAACGACGATGGCCGCGAGCGCCGTGAACAGGCCGCGCGGAACACGTCTTAAGCAATTTTGCGTCAGTCTGTAGGTCGGATTAGCGATGCGTAATCCGACATTCCTCTGCTGAATTGCCCTGGCGGTCCAGTTGGTCATATTTTCCTCCCATCATCTCTGCGTTACAGTCTCAATTCATCGCTCCGAGCAGGGCTTTATCGTATGCTGGACAGCAGGCAACAAACCAGGACGATTCGAGGCGGAAAGGTAACCCATGGAATTTGGACTACGAGGCAGGAAGGCGATTGTGACCGGCGGAAGCCGCGGTATTGGCAAGGCGATTGCGCTGGAACTGGCCCGTGAGGGCGTGGACGTGGCCATCGTGGCGCGCGGCCAAGAGGAATTATCGGCGACGGCCGAGGAACTGGCAGCCGAAACGGGGCGCCGCGTCATTCCGCTTGTGACCGACGTGACCAGCCGCGAGCAGGTCGACCGCATGACGGATCAAGCTGCCGAGCAGCTTGGCGGCCTGCACATTCTGGTCAACAGCGGCGCCCTGCCCGGTGGCTCGCCCACGGCAGTCGGGCGCATCGACACGGTAGTCGACGAAGACCTGTTGCAGGATTTCAACGTCAAGTACCTCGGCGCCCTGCGCTGCTGCCGTGCCGCCATTCCCCACATGAAGACCGCGGGCTGGGGACGCATCATCAACATCAGCGGCACCAACGCCCGCACGGCCGGCAACCTGAGTGGCGGCGCCCGCAACACCTCCCTGGTGCATCTGACCCGCACCCTGGCGCTGCAACTCGGCCGCGACGGCATCACGGTCAATTGCATCCATCCCGGCATCACCCGCACCGAGCGAACCCCCGGCCTGCTGGCCGCCCGCGCCAAAGAGCTTGGCATTACCGCCGCTGAGGTAGAAGCCCGGGATTTCGCCGAGGGCGCTCCTCGCGGTAACGCCATCGGGCGTATGGTCGACGCCTCGGAGATTGCCTGTCTAACCGTCTTCCTGGCCTCAGACAAAGCATGGGCCGTCACCGGTGAGCTCGTTGTTGCCAACGGCGGTACTGGGTTGGCGGTATATTACTGAAAGCGGACGCGCTCGCTCGACGTATCACGACCCAGCGTCACTTGCACAGACGGAGAGAACGACATGGCCGACACGCCAATGAATCGACCGCCAGCAAAATGGCCCGGCACGCAACCCATAGAGGTGACGGCTGAGGACTTGTGGAAGCGGCCTGATGACGGCTATCGCTACGAATTGGTGAAAGGAAAGCTTCGAAAGATGCTCCCCGCCGGATTCGAGCATGGTACCCGGGCGATGGACATTGGCTGGCGACTTGCGCAATACGTCAGCGAAAACCGACTGGGACGTGTGTTGGCTGCCGAAACGGGATTTAGAATCTCCCAAAATCCCGACACCGTGCGTGCACCTGATGTCGGTTTTGTGCGCCAGGCGTCCATCGACCAGCAGGGGATGCAGACAGGCTATTGGGACGGCGCCCCCGACCTCGCGGTCGAAATCATTTCTCCCAATGACACCTATACCGAAGTGGCCGAGAAAGTGGACGAATGGTTGCGTGCCGGTTGTGCCATGGTCTGGGTTGCAAATCCGCGGCGAGAAATCGTTGAGGTTTACCGGCCTGCCGGCGGGCTTGTGGTTTTGAGCGGCGATGACTTGCTTGAGGGCGGTGATGTCATTGCAGGGTTTCGGTGCCAGGTTCGTGATCTGTTTGTGTGAAATGCGGGGGCATATGAGACTGACTTGAAGCCACCTCCGAACCGTAGAGGCGAAGAAGGTATTTCGCCTCTACGCGTGCTTGCAAACGTCGTCAGAGGAACAACGGCGCCAGCACCAGAGTAATGGTGCTGAGCAGCTTGATGACCACGTGCAGCGACGGGCCGGCGGTGTCCTTGAAGGGATCGCCGACGGTGTCGCCGACGACAGCGGCCTTGTGAGTCTCCGAGCCCTTGCCGCCGTGCGCACCGGTCTCAATGTATTTCTTGGCGTTGTCCCAGGCGCCGCCACCGTTGTTGAGGACGGTGGCGACCAGGACGCCGGTGATGGTGCCGACCATCAGCAGCGCCGCCACCGCTTCCGCGCCGATACCCATCTGTCGGAAGATGAGGCCGACGGCAATCGGCATGCCGACGGTCAGCAGTCCCGGCAGGACCATCTGCCGCAGGGCGCCGGCGGCGACGATGTCGACGCACTGGCGGTACGACGGCTTTTCGGTGCCCTCGAGGATGCCGGGGTGCTCACGGAACTGCCGACGCACCTCGTTGATGACGTAGTAGGCGGCTTTGCCGACGGCCCGCGTGGCCAGCGCCGAAAACAGGAAGATCAGCATGGCGCCGAGCAGGCCGGCAACGAACACTTCGGGCTTGGCGATGTCCACCGCGGCCACGAAGTCCTTGTCGTAGTGCTTGATCTCGTCCAGGTAGGCGGTGAACAACAGGAAGGCGGCGAGGGCGGCGCTGCCGATGGCATAACCCTTGGTGAGCGCCTTGGTGGTGTTGCCAACCGCGTCCAGGCGGTCGGTCTTGACGCGGATTTCCTCCGGCTGTTCGCTCATCTCGATAATGCCGCCGGCGTTGTCGGCAATCGGTCCGAAGGTGTCCATGGCCAGAATGTAGGCGGCGGTGCCCAGCATACCCATGGTGGCCACCGCGGTGCCGAAGAAGCCGGCGTGTTCGACGCCGCTCGCCAGGCCGATGTGGTAGGACGCCACGATGGCGACGGCGATAACGATGACCGGCAGGGCGGTCGATTCGAGGGCCACCGCGAACCCGGTGATGATGTTGGTTGCCGGTCCGGTTTCGGACGCCTCGGCTATGGAGCGCACCGGGCGATATTTATATTCGGTGTAGTACTGCGTGATGTAAACGAAGACCATGGCCGTCGCCAGCCCGATGAGCCCGCAAATCCAGAAGTAGAGCCACGCGTTCGGCGCCTGCGGGGTGGACATCAGCCAATAGCAGCCGATGCCGAATCCGATGCCCGCCAGCACCGTGGTGAGGTAATACCCCCTGTTGAGTGCTTCCATCGGGTCGCCGTCTTCGTCCGTCTTCACCACCATGACGCCAACGATGGAAGCCAGCAGCCCGAAGGCGCGCACGACCAGCGGAAACAGGACGCCCTTCAACCCGAAGTAGGGATATAGCGCGACGCCAAGGATCATGGCGCCGATGTTCTCGGCAGCCGTGGACTCGAACAGGTCGGCGCCGCGGCCGGCGCAGTCGCCCACGTTGTCGCCCACCAGATCGGCAATCACTGCCGGGTTGCGTGGATCGTCCTCCGGGATCCCGGCTTCCACTTTGCCCACCAGGTCGGCGCCGACGTCGGCCGCCTTGGTGTAAATCCCGCCGCCAAGCTGTGCGAACAGCGCCACGAAACTCGCCCCGAAGCCGTAGCCGACGATCAGGAAGGGGATCTTCTTGTCCTCGATGCCCAGCATCCACAGCAGCAGGAACAGGCCGCCGACCCCGATCAGGCTCATGGCGACGACGAACAAGCCGGACACCGCGCCGCCGCGAAGCGCGATGCGCAAGCCGTCGTTCAGGCTGGTACGTGCGGCGGACGCCGTGCGGATGTTGGTGCGAATGGAGACGAACATGCCGATGTAGCCCGCGATACCGGAGCACAAAGCGCCAAAAATGAACGACCCCGCTACGTAGATCGCCATCTGCACGCGGTCCACTGGATCAGCAGCATTTTCGGGCCGGATGTAGGCGTACAGCACGAAGAGGATGACCGTGACTGGCACCGTCAGCAGGGTGATGGTGCCGTATTGCCGTCGCAGAAAGGCCTCGGCGCCCTCGCGGATGGCGTCCGAAATGGTCCGCATCTCCTGCGTGCCGTCGTCCTTCTCCAGCACCCAGCGCGCCAGATAGACGGCAAAGGCGAGGCCAAACACGCTACACACAATGGTCAGTACCAGTTGAACCACAAGTCGTCCTCCATTCGGATACGTTGCGAAAAGCAGAGAGCGCGGCGCGATAATGGGCCGCAATTTTCCGTGTGCGTCAACCACGGCGGCGCTGGCGAATTCGGCTTTTCAGGTGCCGTAACGCCTTCTGTCTGCTATCAGGGATGGGATGAATCGCGGCGAGAACCAACGATGACAAGTGGCATTGTAACACATTGGCGCGCTGCGGGCGGCCCGCCGCAGGGAAAAACGGCGTGCACCGGTCGGGAGTGGAAGGTATAGTGAACGGCAATAGTTACAGGACAAAATGGTACAGATTCACCCGACGTTAAGCAGAGAGAGACTTCGATGCTACGGAGACTGCTGATCGGCCTCAGCACATTGATGATTCTGATCCTGGGCGTTGTCGGCATGAAGGCGCTGAAGGACATGCGTGAGCCGCCCCAGCGGCAGGTCCTCGACAACCCCGGTCCGGTTGTGCGCGTGGTCAACGTAGAGCCGCGCAAGGTACCGCTTTCCGTGGCCGGATTCGGCACCGTGCGGGCGAAGCACGAGTGGAGCGTCACGCCCGAGGTGTCGGGACCGATTGTCGGGTTGTCACCGCATTTGCGGGCCGGGCTGCACGTCAAGCGGGGTGAGTTGTTGTTCGAGGTTGATCCCCGCCCCTTCCGCTTGGCCGTGGAGCGCATTGAGGCCCGTCTGGTACAGCACGAAAAAGAAATCGTCGTGCTGCAGCAGCAGCGGAAGAATCATGTGGAAACGCTTGAACTGGTGCGCTCCAACCTGTCCATCTCGGAAGAGGACCTGCGGCGCGATGAGGCGTTGGTGCGCAAGGGCACCATCTCACCGCGCGAGCGGGACCGCCGCCAGCAGGAGCGAAACGAGGCGTTGCGCGCCGTGCAGAGCATCGAAAACCTGTTGGCATTGAACGGGCCGCGGATCGAGCAGGCCGAAGCCGCCATCGAGGTGTCGCGGGCAGAGTTGGAAGAGGCCAAGTTGAAACTCAGCAAAACACGCTTGCTAGCGCCCGCCGACGGTCAACTCGTGCAAACCACCCTTGATCTTGGCGAATTCGTCACCGCCGGGCGTGAAGTTGCCACCCTGCACGGCACGGATGCCGTGGAGATTCCCATTGCCGTGCCCATGGACGAGCTCCGCTGGCTGCCGACGTTGTCCCCGGACCGCTTCTCACCTGCGGCGAATTCCACTCCGGTCCTGAATGATCTCCTGCCGACGGCCACCATTCACTGGCAAAGCGGCCAGCGCGATTATGTGTGGCGCGGCAAGGTGGTGCGCTGGGAGGCCGGCCTGGATGCCCGGACGCGTACCCTGACCCTGGTGGTGGAAGTCCCCAGGCCCTGGGATTCGTTCCGCCCCGGTGAACACCCCGCCTTGCAACCCGGCATGTTTTGTCGGGTAGAAATTTCCGCCGGCAGCCAGCCCAATGCCGTTGTCATCCCCCGCACCGCGTTGCACGATGGCAACTCGGTGTATCTCGTCACCGACGGACGTCTGGCTCGACGACAGGTCGAAGTTTTGCGTTTCCTCCGTGACCAGGCCATCCTCAGTGCTGGGCTGCAACCGGGCGATCGACTCGTGGTTTCTCCCCTCAGCGCTCCGGTCATCGGCATGAAACTTCGCCCTCTGGAAGCCCAGCCTGTGGCGCCCGCCATCTCCGACACCCAAGACACGGTCGCGCGGCAAGAGGAGCGCTAAGGCATGCGACGCCTCATCTCAGCCGCCGTTCACAACTCGGTGGCGGCTAATCTCTTGATGATCGTGATCATCGTGGTCGGCGGCATGAGCGCCTACAACCTCAGGCGCGAGACCTTTCCGCAAATATCCTTCGATATTATCCAAGTGCAGACCATCTTTCCCGGCGCCACGCCGGAGGAAGTCGAAGAAAGCATTGTCGTCAAAATCGAAGAGGCGATTAAGAGCGTCGAGGGCATTCAGGACATCCTCTCACAAGCGCGCGAAAGCTCAGGCGTGGTGCTCGCCCGGCTAAAGTCTGGCGTCGACAATCGCCGTGTCCTGGAGGATATCCAGAATGAGGTCGAGAAGATTGATACGTTTCCTGAGGACGCCGAACCACCGCGCTATGAAGAGCTCTCGGAGAGGCGCAAGGTCATCAATATCGCCATCTATGGCAAGCAGCCCGAACGAACGTTGAAGGAAGTTGCCACCCGGGTGCGGGACGACCTGCTGGTTTCCGAGTTCATCTCGCAGATTCGCATTTTCGGCACCCGTGATTATGAAATCAGCGTCGAAGTATCCGAGGAGAGCCTGCGGCGTCACGGCCTTACCTTCGAAGAAATCCGCCAAGTGGTGCAGCGCAGCAGCCTCAACCTGCCGGGGGGCAGCATCAAGACGCCGACGCAGGACATCGTGGTGCGCACCGCCGGACAACGCTACACCGGGCTGGAATTCGCCCTTCTGCCGTTATTGACGCGCCCGGACGGTACGGTGGTCACGCTAGACGAAGTCGCGCGGGTCAGCGACGGTTTCGTCGATGCGTGGCGCGTCGGACGGTTCAACGGCACCCCCAGCGTCATGGTTTCCGTGTTCAGGACCAGTGAGGAAGACGCCCTGGTCATTTCCGACACGGTGCGCCAGTACGTTGCCGAGCAGGCGCCGCAACTGCCGGAGGGGCTGTCCATGAGCGTGTGGGCGGACGATTCGGCCGTTACCAAAAGCCGTCTGGAGTTGCTCAGCCGTAACGGGCTGCAAGGTCTGTTTCTGGTGCTTCTCAGCCTGTGGCTGTTCATGAACCTGCGGCTGGCGTTTTGGGTAGCGGCCGGCTTGGTGGTGGCTCTGCTGGGCGGACTCTGGATTCTGATCCTGTACGGCGGCACCCTCAACATGATCACCATGTTCGCCTTCATCATGGCGCTCGGCATGCTGGTCGACGACGCCATCGTGGTTGGCGAGAACATCTACAGCCATTGGCGGCGCGGCAAATCCCCGGTGCAGGCGGCCATCGACGGCGCCAGCGAGGTGGCCGTACCGGTTATCGGGGCGGTGGCGACGACCGTTGCAGCGTTTGTGCCGCTGTTCATCATGGAGGGCATTCTGGGCAAGTTCGTCGCCCTGATGCCCGTGGCCGTGGTGGCCGCCCTGCTCGGTTCGCTGCTTGAGTGCATGGTGATTCTGCCGCCGCACCTGGCACACGCGCTGCCGGAGGGCGGGCATCAAGCGCCCAAACGAGGTATTCGCCGCCTGGCGCAACGCATCCGAGACGGCATCGACAACGCTCTCGAGTGGTTTATCGAGCGGGTCTATATGCCCCTGCTGAGGCGCGCCATGGCGTGGCGCTTGGTTGTTGCCGCCTCGGCAGTGGCGATTCTAATGCTCATGTTGGGCCTGTTGCTGGGCGGGCATCTTGAGTTCGAACTCTTCCCCGACCGGGACACCGATACGATTCTGGCGCGCCTCACCATGCCGCAGGGCACCCCACTGGCGCAAACGGCCGCGGCGACGGCGCGTCTTGAAGCCGCGGCGCGCGAACTCGATAAACATTTTCGGCCCGCTGACCCCGAGTACGACGGCGTCGTCAAGCAGATCATGACGGTCGTCGGCATCAATTCGGACTTCGACCCTGAAGTCGGCAGCCACGTCGGCGAGGTGACGGTCGAACTCCTGGCCGCCGAGCAGCGCGGTATTCCCAGCACGCTTTTGGCGGACACTTGGCGAGATCTCGCCGGCGACGTGCCGGACGCGCTTGAGCTCATTTTCATGAGCGAGGACATTTTTCCCGTTGGCAAGCCCATCGAAGTGCGCCTGATGGGCGATGATTTCACCGCCATGCGCGAGGCCGCGGCGCGGCTGGAGGCCGAACTGGCCACCTATCCCGGCGTTTTGGACATCAGCAACGACTTCCGCCCCGGCAAGATGGAAATCCAGCTCGCGCTGAAGCCCGCCGGACGGGTTCTCGGCATCACCCTGGCCGATCTCGCCGGACAGGTCAATCAGGGCTTCTACGGCGCCGAGGCGCTGCGCCTGCAACGCGGCCGCGACGACGTAAAAGTGGTCATCCGCTACCCGGAAGCGGAACGGCGCTCGCTGGGGGACCTCGACAACATTCGCATTCGCACCCCGAACGGCAGCGAAGTGCCGTTTGGCGAGGTGGCCACCGCCACCCTGCGGCGCGGCTTCGCGGTCATCAAGCGGACCGACCGACAGCGCGCCCTTTCCGTCACCGCCGATGTTGATTCCACCAAGGCCAATGCGGAAAAAATTCTCGCCGCCCTGGAAGCGGACTTCCTGCCGCGTCTGCTCGCCGATTACGAGAACATGCGGTATTCCTTCGAAGGCCAACATAAGGAAACGCAGCGCTCGGTGGGCAGCCTGTTCCGCGGCTTCATCATTGCCATGCTGCTGGTCTACACGATTCTCGCAGTGATTTTCCGTTCCTACGCCCAACCTCTGGTCGTCATGTCGGTGATTCCTTTCGGCTTCATCGGCGCCGTGGTCGGTCACTTCATTATGGGACACGTCCTTTCCCTGATCAGCCTGTTCGGGCTCGTGGCATTGAGCGGCGTGTTGGTGAATGACTCGCTGGTGCTGGTCGATTTCATCAACCGAGCCAGAAGCCAAGGCGCCCCGCCGTTCGAGGCCGTGTTGGCCGGCGGCCAGCAACGGTTCCGCGCCATCATCCTGACCAGCGTGACGACCGTCGCGGGTTTGTCGCCCATCCTGTTCGAAAAGAGCGTGCAGGCGCAGTTCCTCATTCCGATGGCGATCTCGATGAGCTTCGGCCTCATGGGCGCTACGGTCCTGGTCCTGGTGCTGGTGCCCGCCCTCTATCTGTTGCTGTACGACGTGCAGAGCATCTGGCGTTGGCTGCGTACCGGCAGCTTTGCAGAGAAATCCCATGACGAAGCCTTTGTGGACACCCTCCCCTGAACGTATCGCGCGGTCGAACCTGACACGGTTCATGGACGCCGTGAACCGCGAGCATGGCTTGGCGCTGGACGGTTATGACGCGCTGTACGATTGGTCAATCGCCAATATCCCTGCATTTTGGGAGGCATTGTGGCGGTTCGTTGACATCCGGCACAGCGCCCCCTATACGTCGGTTCTGGAAAATCCGCGCATGCCGGGGGCTGCGTGGTTCAAGGGCGCCCGGCTGAATTTTGCCGAGAACCTGTTGCGGTATCGGGACGACCGCCCGGCACTCGTTTCCATCAAGGAAGGCGGTGCGGTGGCGGCGCAACTGACCTACGCCGAACTGTTCTCGCAAGTAGCCCGGATGGCTGGCTTTCTACGCGAAAACGGTGTGACGGCAGGGGATCGCGTGGCCGGCTATCTGCCCAACTGCGTCGAGACCGTGGTGGCCATGCTGGCGGCCACGAGCCTGGGGGCCGTTTGGTCGTCGTGCAGCCCGGATTTCGGCTTCAAGAGTGTGTTGGAGCGCTTTGGCCAGATCGAGCCGAAGGTCCTGATTGCCGCCGACGGCTACCGTTACCACGGCAGGAGCTACGACACCCTGCCGCGCGTTGTCGAGGTGGCGCAGGGCATCGAGTCAGTCGCCCGCGTGGTAATCGTGCCTTTCGTAAGCGAGGCGCCGGACATCTCCCAAGTTCCCCGCTCGCTGCCGTGGGCCGAGGCGTTGAACAACCCGGCTGAGTCCATTGACTTCGCGCAGCTTCCCTTTGATCACCCGCTTTACATCATGTACTCCTCAGGCACCACCGGCGCGCCCAAGTGCATCGTACACGGTGCCGGCGGCACGCTCATCCAGCACGCCAAGGAGCACGTCCTGCAGACCGACGTGAGCCGTGACGACGCTGTTTTTTACTTCACCACCTGCGGCTGGATGATGTGGAACTGGCTGGTCAGCGCCCTGTTTACCGGCGCCAAGGTAGTGCTCTTCGACGGCAGCCCCGGCTACCCGGACGTGTCGGCGCTGTGGCGGATGGCGCAGGACCAGAGCATCAGCGTTTTCGGCACCAGCGCCAAGTACCTCAGCACGTGCCACAAGGCCGACGTGCGACCCGGCGACACGTTCGATCTCGGCCGCCTGCGCGCCGTATGCTCCACCGGCTCGCCGCTGCCCGAAGAGGGCTTCGAGTGGGTCTACGAGGCGGTCAAGCAGGACGTCCAACTGGCCTCCATCAGCGGCGGCACCGACATTATTTCGTGCTTCATGCTCGGCTCGCCCATCGATCCCGTGTACGCCGGCGAAATCCAGAAACGCGGCCTCGGCATGCACGTGCAGGCGTGGCAGGAGGAGGGGCGGCCCGTAACCGGCGAGAAGGCGGAACTGGTGTGTGTCTCCCCCTTCCCTTCCATGCCGGTTTACTTCTGGCGCGACCCCGGCAACGAGAAATACCTGGATGCTTACTTCCGCACGTTCCCCGGCGTCTGGCATCACGGCGACTATGTCGAAATCACCCCGCGGGGCGGCGTTATCGTGTACGGGCGCTCCGACGCCACGCTGAACCCGGGTGGCGTGCGCATCGGCACCGCGGAAATCTACCGGCAGGTGGAAACCTTGGAGGAAATCGTCGATGCGCTGGTCGTGGGCCAGCAGTGGAACGGCGACGTGCGTATCGTTCTGTTCGTGGTTCTGCCGGAGGGGAAGCAACTCGACGACGCCCTGACCGGCACAATCAAAACCGCTATCCGCGCCAACTGCACCCCGCGCCATGTGCCTGCCAAGGTGCTGCAAGTCCCCGACATCCCCCGCACGCTCAACGGCAAGAAGGTGGAAATCGCCGTCGCCCGCATCATTCACGGCGAAACGGTACGCAACCGCGACGCGCTCGCCAACCCCGAAGCCCTCGACATCTTCAGGAACTTGCCGCAGCTTGCCGTCTGACGTATGAATTCAGCAACATGCAAAAGGTTCGGTCTCAGGGAAAGGTCAGCCGTTCATTTGCTGAACAGAAGACGACCATGGTTGAAGAGTTTGTCCGCAAAGAGCACTTTGACGAATACGCTCTGCGCATGGACGAGCGCTTTCTCAGTGGTCGAAAAACGCATGGAGCAGGGCTTTTCTCACGCCGAGAAAGCGCGGGAGCAGAACTTGCTTCACATCAATCAGCGCTTTGACGGCCTGCGGGGTGAAATCCGCAGTCTGCGGACGTTGGTTTTGGGACTTCATACCCTCCTCTCCCTCAGAATTGGAGGTCACGTGGTGTTTCGCTACCACTGAATCCCTCGGGCTCGCGATTGCCTGCGACGAATGGCTCGCCCGCCAATTCCCGGTTTGCCTGCATCACAAGTTGGACGGCCTCGATCAGCTTCGCTTTCGCCTCTTCCAGGGTGTTTCCTTGTGTACTGGCACAGCTCCTCAACATAGCCAATGTATCCATGGGAGCATTTTTCAAATACCGCTCCAGCAGCGCCAGGCTGTTGGGCCGATACCCGTCAACCCCTGCGGCTATCACCAGGCAATGGCGTAGGTCGGGCGACGGGGGTCGGCCCCAGCGGCCAGGATGCCGGTGCCGGGGTCACGCTGGGTAATCACAGCGCCGATGCCGCAGGCGCCGACGCGATTGATCTTGTGACCCATGGCGCCCAGCGCCGCGGTGGCGACATCCGAAAATCCGCTTTCGAGGTTGAGAACGCCGGGGTGGTAGACGCGCGGATAGAATGAGTTGGGCATGCTTTGGGTGGAAAATCTCGGCGCCTCTACCGCTTGTTGGGGGTCCATGCCGAAAACGAGCACGTTGAGCATCAACTGCAAATTGGCCTGCGCCTGATCGTCGCCGCCAGGGCAGCCAAAGGTCAGGACCGGTTGCCCCTCCTTGCAGACGATGTAATTCACTAAAGTGGTGCGGGGACGCTTGCCGGGTTGAAGGCCGTTGGGGTGATCAGGGGCGAGGAAAAACATCTCGCTGCGGGTGCTGAGCGTGCACCCCAACTCCGATGCGAAGGCGGACTTGCGAAACACGCCGCCGCTCGGCGTCATGCAGACCATGTTGCCGGCACCGTCGATCACGGCCAGATGCGTCGTGCCATCTTCCAACGCCTCGGGGAAACCGGCTGCCGCCGGCTGCGGGCTTGTCGATACACCGCTTGCTCCGGGCATGCCGGGCGGCGGCAATTGCGGGCAAGCCCGCTCACCGATGGCTTGCCGACGCTGCGCCGCGTAAGCCTTGTCGAGCAGGCCGGCGACCGGCACCACCGCGAATTCGGGGTCCCCGTAGTAGCACTCACGATCGGCAAAGGCCAGCTTCAGGGCCTCGGTGACGGTGTGCACGTAGGCGGGTGAATTGTGTCCCAGGGCACGCAGGTCGAGGGGCTCAAGCAGGTTCAGCGTTTGCAGCAGAACGCCGCCCTGCGACCACGTCGATTGCGTATGGATGGAATAGCCGACGAAGTGGGTTGCGATGGGACTCTCGATACGCGACTGGTAGGCACTCAGATCGTCGTGCCGCAAGAGACCGCCGCAGCGTTTGGAAAATGCGGCGATGCGGTGGGCAATTTCACCCTGGTAAAATACCGCCCGCGCCGCTCGCAGACCATCCCGCCGCGAGGCGGTGGGGTTCGCTTCGGCCTGCGCCAGCAGGCGCAACGTGGCGGCAAGCTGGGGTTGGACAAACCGGTCGCCGACAACCGGAATTGAGCCTCCGGGGTAAAACACGTCCGTGCCGCCCGGCGGGTACAGGTCGAACTGCGCCCGGGTGTCCGGGCCGCCCAGCATGCGGTGCATGTATTCGTACATCGGGAATCCCTGCTCGGCGTATTCAATGGCCGGGGCCAGGACCTCCGTCAAGGTTTTGCTGCCGTAGGCGTCGAGCAGGCGGAAACAGGCGTCCACCACGCCGGGTACGGTGAACGACAGGTGCGCCTGCGGCCCCGGACCGGTAGGAATTTTCTCCAGTCCCCGGCTCCGAAACGCCTCGATGGTGGCGAGCTGAGGCGCCACGCCTTGGCCGCTTACTGCTGACAACTCCCCACTGGCGGCGTGGAAAAACATACCGACTCCCTCGGCAGCCAGGGAGTAGGACGCGGTCGGCTCGACCACTGCGGCTGCCAGGCAGGCGGCCACGGCGCCGTCGAAGGCGTTGCCGCCGGCCAGCAACTGCCGCATCGCCGCCATGGAGGTCAGGTAGTGGCCGGTGGCGACGATACCGTTGCGACCGCGAATCACAGGTCTGCCAGTCCTGTGGTCAACCTCGGTGTGCTCGCTTTGATGATAGATTGCCATGGACCCCCTCCTGGTCACCTTCCGCCCGGCCCGGCAGCATGCTCGGACCCTGGATTGCGGTGCCCGTCAAGGACTTGACACCCTGCGGTGCTGCGTTTACTTTCAGCACCCTATGAGTGGTTTATCAGACGGCAAGGGAACCCCTGATTGCCGGGCGCCCCCGCTTGCCGTGTTTTGCATGACGTACATTGGAGATACCCAGCATGGCCTTCACCTTACCCGCCCTACCGTACGCCCACGATGCGTTGGAGCCGCACATTTCCCACGAAACGATTGACTTCCACTACGGCAAGCACCATCAGACTTACGTCAACAACCTGAACAATCTGACGCAGGGCAAGCCAGAGGCCGACAAATCCCTGGAAGAGTTGATTCGCACCGCCTCCGGTGGCCTGTTCAACAACGCCGCGCAGGTCTGGAATCACACCTTCTATTGGAATTCCATGTCACCCCAAGGCGGCGGCGAACCCGCTGGCGACGTGGCCGACGCGGTGAACCGCGCATGCGGCAGTTTCGACGCCTTCAAGGAACAATTCAGCGCTGCGGCTGCCGGGCAATTCGGCTCCGGTTGGGCCTGGCTGGTCAAAGACGCTTCCGGCAACGTCAGTATCACCACGACGGCCAACGCCGGTTGCCCGCTGACGGACGGCCTCACCCCGTTGCTCACCTGCGACGTGTGGGAACACGCCTATTACATCGACTACCGCAATGCCCGCCCCGAATACGTCAAGGCGTTCTGGAACCTCGTCAACTGGGATTTCGTGGCGCAGAACCTGCGTGGTTAACGCGTCGCTTCCTGCGGCTTGATCGCACGGGCGGCGTGTCGGCTCCGCCCGTGACCCGCCCCCAACGGCTGAACCCATCACACCAACCGGCGTTATGGCTCCGTCGCGGCCTTGCTCTGCGCCTCCACGATCAGCGCCTCGATGTTTCCCGCCGTCAGGCTTTTCAGGAAGGCCACCAGCGCCGCCTCTTCCGCCTCGTTCAGCCGCAGGTCGCGCACCAGCGGGTCGATGCCGAAATGGCGGAAGCCGCCATCGCCGTAGTAGGCGACGACGTCTTCAAGCGTCTCGAAGGTGCCGTTGTGCATGTAGGGCGCCGTGAGCTCGACGTTACGCAGGGAAGGCGTGCGGTACCGGAACATGTCGATGAATTCCTTGGTGATCTCCATGCGGCCCATGTCGGAAGGCGTTGCGACGGCGTCGGGGTCGTGGACCGCGGTGTAGAGGGGCATGCCCCGGCGCGTTATCAGTTGTCCAGCGCCGATGTCTCGGGCCGGAATCCAGCCGATGCCGTCATCGTGGAACAGGTGGTCGGTGAACAGGGCGTCGCGGTCGTCGAGGGCGTGGCAGTTGACGCAGCCGGCCTTGCCAGTGAACAGGTCGAAACCTTGTTTGGCGATGGCGTCCAGGGCATTCTCCTGCCCGCCGTAGCGCCAGCGGTCAAAGGCGGAATCGGCGGCCAACAAAGTGCGCTCGTAGGTAGAGATGGCGTGCGCGACGGTTCGCGGGCCGGGACCCTCGCCGAATGCTGCCTCGAAAAGGCCGGCATAATCGGGCAACTGGCGGATACGGTCGATCACCACGTCCAGCGACGGGTTGGCCAATTCGTCTGCCACGGTGAAGGGCTCAAGGGCCTGCTTTTCGAGGCTGCTCTGGCGTCCGTCGAGGAAGAACGAACGCTGGTAGGCGACGTTCAGCAGGGTCGGGGCGTTGCGCCGCAGGACCATGCCGTCATGACCGACCGGCGTGTGGCCTTTGTTGAGCGTGAACCCTTCATGGGGCAGGTGGCACGAGCCACACGACAGTTTGCCGCTATGGGACAGGCGTTCGTCGAAAAACAGCTTACGGCCGAGGCTGATCTTGGCAGCAGTGGGCGGGTTGTCGTCAGGCACGGGCACGTCCGGCAAACCCAGCGGCGGACCGGCAATACGCGCCAGCGCCGCTTGTTCGAGCTGCGTCGGCGCATCGCCGTTCAGGGTCGTCGCTTCATTCGCCGCAAGGGACGGCACGGTCAGAAGCGCCACGGCCAGCAAAGCTGCAACGGCCAGCCGCCGCGTTTTGAATAGTCTATGGATCATGTCGTCGTCTCCCACCCAAGTCGTTGTGGTTCCAGGGATTAAGTGTTGGCAAAACACAACCCGGCGTGCGAGCGGCACACTTTACGTGATGGCCCTCGGCACTGCAAGCACGATGGGGAGCTCATGGACAACATCCGGGCGGTGGCCTTCGACCTCTTCAACACCCTGATCACCGTGGACATGCCGAGCCGTTATTCGTCTGCCGATCAAGGCTGGATGGGGTTGAGTTGCACGAGCTGTACGGCCTACCGTTCGGTACCCCAGCGAGGCGGTCCCTTACGATGCCTGCGCGCAACTGCTTGGCGCCGTCCTGCGTACCGCTCAACACGACCTGGAGCATAGCCTGGACGACAGCTTCTGGGAAGTTGCCACCTTTGTCTTCCACCAACAGGATTTCGCGGTCCTGTGCGGGCTCCTCGACATTGACCCCGATACAGCCCGGCAGGCGCAATGGACCCGCCTGACGACGATGCAACAGGAAGCCATCGCCGAACGTTGGCCGCACGCCACGCGCGCCCTTCACTAGGCTCAGGACCTATAAAAGGGTATCATGGGGCCTGTGATGAGAGTCAACACGCTGACGCCACTAGGAGAGCGATCATGTCCGAGCACCACTTCTGGCTGTCCGACGACCCGTTTAACCGACTCAAACCCCTGTTACCCAACAAGGGGCGCGGCGTCCCACGCGGCGATGACCGAAAGGTCATCAGCGGCATCATCCACGTCATCCGCTATGGGCTAGAGCATTTCCGTATCTAATGGAATTATCGAGGGACCAACTCGTAAAGCACAGCAATTTCGTGGTTTCGGATGCAAGTCAATCTGCTCCGAAAGTGCTCTAATGTGGCGCGACGCGCCCGCCTGTTACGGACCCCACAAGACACTCTACAATCGCTTCGTGCGCTGGAGCAGGGCCGCGGTCTTCGACCGCATCTTCCAAGCCCTGGCTGCCGAAAGCACCGCCACCAAGACGGTCATGATCGATAGCACCCATCTCAAAGCGCATCGTACCGCAGCCAGCTTGCTGAAAAAGGGGGGCTTTCGCGCTGCATCGGACGCACCCGGGACGGGCTGAATTCGAAGCTCCACGCCGTCTGCGACGGCGATGGCAAGCCCGTCGTGCTGCGGTTGACGGCGGGCCAGGTCAGCGACTACCGCAGGGCTGATACGGTACTTGAGGCCCTACCGGAAGCCGCTGTCCTGATAGCCGACAAGGGTTATGACAGCGACAGGTTGCGCGAGGCCCTTGCCGGACGTGGCATCAAGTCCTGTATTCCGGGCCGCGCCAACCGTAAAGAGCCGATTGTCTGCGACACGGAGCTTTACAAGAGCCGTAACCTCATTGAGCGCCTGTTTGGCAGGCTGAAGGATTGGCGCCGCATCGCCATCCGGTACGACCGCTGTGCGCATACGTTCTTCAGTGCCATCTGCATAGCTGCCACGGTTAGTTTCTGGTTATGAGTCCTGAGCCAAATGTCAACAGGCCCTAACCCTTTGCAGCAATTCAAAATCCAGCTTTATCTGCAAAAATAGCTCGCGCAGCGCCCTCAAATCGTCATTCCGGCGCGCGCCGGAACCCAGTGGCCTTCGTCACCAGAAAATCTCCTGGACTCTGGCTTTCGCCGGAGTAACGCGACGTGGCCCCAGTGCTGTCACACCGTTTGTGGAAACCGGCGGCCGCGGCGGTTTGACAGCACCCCGACCGCCCCTTATAGTCTGCGCAACGTGTCGGCAGGCTTAAATCTGCCCGCGGCTGTCACGGGGCCACACGGAGGTTAAGACATGAGTCCTGAATTCTGGGCTATCGTCGGCACTGCCGGGCTCGGTTGGAGAGCCTGCGGCGAGACAATGAGGGTTTGAGTGGAGAGATAGCCGCGATAAAGAAGTGCTTGGCCAGAGTCGAAGCAACGCTGGAATTGCTCGTGAAAGGCTTCCATATCGAAACCCAAGACAGGCCGCGCTAACTCCCGACGATCGTTTCGCCATCCGCGGCTAGCACGATCCTATATCACAGAACTAGCAATCATGGCCCCAGCAACCTACCTCACCGACGTGCTCGACCGGCCCATGACCAATCTGCGCCTGTCGGTCACCGACCGCTGCAATTTGCGCTGCCAGTATTGCATGCCCGAAGAAGACTACCTGTGGCTGCCGCGCGAGGACCTGCTGACGTTCGAGGAGATGAACACCCTGGTTGGCCTGTTTACCGAGCTGGGGGTGGAGAAACTCCGCCTCACCGGCGGCGAACCGCTGTTGCGTCGCGACCTGCCGCTGCTCATCCGCATGCTGGCCGCCAATCCCCGTCTCAACGATCTCGCGCTGACCACCAACGGCGTGCTGCTGGCTGATCAAGCCGCCGACTTGTTTGCGGCCGGTCTGCACCGCGTGACCGTCAGCCTCGACACCCTGCGCCCGGATCGTTTCACCGCCCTGACCCGCCGCACCACGCACGCCCGCGTTCTGCAAGGCATCGAGACGGCACGGGCGGTGGGATTCAAGGGCCTGAAACTCGACACCGTGGTCATGCAAGGGTACAACGACGACGAGCTCATCGAGCTGATCGAATACGGCAAGCAGGTCGACGCTGAGGTACGCTTCATTGAATACATGGACGTCGGCGGCGCCACCCATTGGCGTCTGGACAAGGTGCTGACGCGCGCCGCTATCCTCAACACGCTTTCCCGTCACTACGGTCCCATCGCCTCGCTCAACGAGAACAGCCGCGCGCCCGCCGAGCGCTTCGTGCTGCCCGACAACACGGTTTTCGGCATCATCGCCTCCACCACGGCGCCGTTTTGCCGTTCCTGCGACCGCAGCCGCCTGACCGCCGACGGCATGTGGTATCTGTGCCTATACGCCACCGATGGCCTCGACCTGCGCCAACCGCTACGCGCCGGAGCCTCCCCGGAGGCGCTCAAGTCGCTGGTCACGCGCACATGGCAGGACCGCACGGACCGCGGTGCGGAAGAGCGTAAAGCCCTGGAAAGTCATGGTGGCCGTGGCGCTCTCGTTCAGCTCAAAGGATTGCGTCAGGACCCCCACCTCGAAATGCACACCCGCGGCGGCTGATAACCCCTGCGCAAACGTTTTCCATGCCGCCTCCCTCAAATTGAATTTTCCTTTCGCTTAAGACTCGTATATAGTCGGCCCTATCAACCCCTCGCTGGCCCCCGCCTGCCAGCAGCGCCACCGATCGTGGAGGGACCATGGCAAGACAACGAGCGAAGGGGGGCTTGAACTTCAAGCGGTGGTTCAAGATTCACGTGTGGAGCGCCTTGGCTACCTTCGTCCTGATCGTATTTCTCGCCATCACTGGTGTCTTCATCTACCCCCTCGATCAGTTCCGACTGCGCGACGTCCATATCCAGTCCGCCCTGCTGCCGCCGCGCTACGAGGTCAACACCTGGGGCGAACACGTCAAGTCCATCGCCGTCACCGACAAGGCTTGGTTCGCCACACACCGGCAGGGCGTCTTCCGTAGCCTCGACAAGGGGCAGACGTGGCGGGACGTGACCGACGACATCCCCGGCGACTTCGTGGCCGGAGAGGGCTTGTATCCCCCCGTACTGGCTGCCAATCCTAGCGATACGCAGATGCTGATGGTCAGCAAGGGTCGCGGCATTGCCTTATCGACGAACGGTGGTGAGGACTGGACGCCGTATGGTGAATCGTACGACGAGGACCTGTCGACCAGTGGCATCGTGCAACTCATCTTCGCGCCCCGGGGCGTGGCGGTGGCCATCGACGAGAATGGCTTCGTCTACCAACGCTTCATGCACCCGGACGAAGACGAAGGTTGGGAACTCACCTCTTTCGCTCCGCCCTATGGCGAAGCAAGCGGTGTCGGCAAGCTGGATTGGATGACCGTGGCGCTTAATCTGCACAACGGTCAGGTGTTCCTGGAGAACGATTGGTGGTGGATAAACCACGCCTTTGCGCTGCTGCTGGTCGTGCTCGCCTACACGGGCGTGACACTGTGGTGGCGCCGGACGCAGAAACGACGCCATGCCGTGAACACACCGCGCCCGGCGAGTCACTGGTATTTCCGTCACCTGCATCGCATCGGCGGCTTGGTCAGTTGGCCGCTGCTCTACCTGCTACCGCTCAGCGGCATTCTGCTGCTGCACATCGTTGATTTCTCCGTCTTCAGCAACCACGGCCCGCCCACTGCCTGGTTCCCCGGGAGCTTCGACACGAACCGCTGGAAGGGTCCGGTCTACCTCAACTTGCGCATCCTGGCAATCAGCCGCAGCAACCCCGCCAACATGTGGGCCGGCCATACCTACGGCCTGTTCGCTACCGAGGACGGCGGGCAAAACTGGACGCCGGTCGGCGAAACGTTCAGTACCGAGGTCCTCAAGCACGTCGATCATCTGTACGTCGGCCCCGGCTGGGTGAATTACCTGTACATCGGCAACGAGCGCGGCCTGCAGGTGAGCCGCAACTTCGGTGGCCAGTGGTCTCACCTGCTGGAACAGCCCATCGACGCCCTATACGCCGACCGTCAGGCGATGCACGTGGTTTCCGGCAATACCCTTCTATCGCAAAGGATGACCAGCCTTGTCGCCCTCAAACCTCCACCGTGGGAGGCAACGCTCCTGGCGCCGCCCTACGGCCCGCAGCACTCGGTGCGGGCCACCACGCTGTACCAGCTGCTGCACGATGCCCATAGCGGCGAGCTTTTTGGCATCTGGTTCAAGTACGTGTTGGACGTTGTCGCCATCCTCATGATGGTGCAAGCCGTAACGGGTCTGGTGTTGTGGATTGTGCCGCGCTGGCGCCGCCTGCACACCCGGCATCAGACTCGCGAAAGGAGATCCATGCATGCAACCCATGCCAGTAATTAACGTTCACCATTCCCTTCGCGCTCGGCTGACCCGCGCCGCCGGCCTCGCCTGTGCGGCACTCCTGTTGGTGTCAGCCACCGCCGGCTTCGTCCACGCCGCCAGAAAGGCCGCCCCGCCGGCGCAAGCCGTCAAGGAATTCGCGGCTGCCAAAGCCAGCGGCGACGTTGCGGCCATCCTCACCCTTTACGACCAATACGCCGCACAAGACGACAAGTCGGCCGCCCTAGCGGTCCTGTATGCCGGCCTGGGGGAGACCGTGCTGCAGGACTTGGACGATCAGCAAGCCCGGCCGCTCCTCGACGCGGCGGAAACGGCGTTGCTAAACATGACGGATAAGTTCGCCCGCAAGGAAATTTACAAGGCCGTGCGCAGACATCTCGACTGGCGGGTGCGCGCCATGCTGCTAAACGTCGCCCGCATCCGTTACCACGAGGAAAAACGGGCGGAAAAGGCCATCCTTATCGCACTCACCGATCACGTGGACGCCGTCGCCATCCGAGCCGTTGAGATCGCCATAGAACTGGAGATCAAGCGCGCCGTGCCCAAGCTCATCAAGCTCGTTATGGACAAGTGGGGGCAGCACGTTGGCGTCGGCGCCGCCAAGGCCAAGGTGGCGCTGGAGCAAATCACAGGCCACACGAAGCCGACGGCGTGGTACGAGTGGGTCAGCCAGAACCTGTGACGCTGTCGCTTGCTTTCCTGGGCGCTATGGCGCTCTGCGTCGCCTTCGGGTCCTCCGCCTGGGCCGACACTGGCTGGTTCGGGGAGCGCATGCCCGAGACGCTCATCACCGGCGCGACGCAGGGCGATTACGTTCACAGCGGGGACGATACCGCCATGGTATACGTGCCAGCGGGTTACTTTCTACGGGGTACTACCAAGGCAGAGGCGGATGCGTTGAGCAGGCGGTTCGGGGACTTTTTTATGGTTGAAACGCCGCAACGCTCGATTTACCTGCCGGCTTACTACATCGACAAATTCGAGGTGACGAACCAGCAATACGGCGCGTTTCTGGACGCGCTTAAACGCGGCGAACGCCACGCCATACACCCCGACGCGCCACCCGACAAGGACTACACCCCAACGTATTGGCGCGACAGCCGCCTTAACGGCCCCGATCACCCTGTTACCGCGGTGGATTGGTACGACGCCTTTGCCTACTGCCGCTGGGCCGGCAAGCAACTGCCCACTGAGGCGCAGTGGGAAAAAGCGGCGCGCGGCCCGGACGGGCTGGCGTATCCGTGGGGCGACACTTGGCAGGCGGCGTATTCCAACAACGTCGAATCGACGTTTGGGCACCCGGTTCTGGACGACCGTCAATGGGTCCTGCTGCTGGGAAATCTGGACCTCGACGCCCTGCCAGTGTTCACCTGGCCGGTGGGCAGCTTCCCGCAGGGCGTCAGTCCCTATGGCGCGCACGACATGGGCGGTAACCTCTGGGAGTGGGCCCGCGACCGCTACATCAAGGACTACTACCACGTGGCGCCGTCGCACGATCCGCCCGGACCGACGGCTTCGCCGTATCGCGTACTGCGCGGCGGCTGCTGGAGCAGCCATCGGGGTAAAATCCGCGCTGCCTACCGCAATTACGATCTGGCTGCCGACCGCCACCTGGAAATCGGCTTCCGCTGTGCCTTGGCAGCCGAATAGGGCGGACTTCAATCAACGTATCCCAAAACCCACAGGAGAACCTCCCATGCCAACCAAGGGCACCGGCATATTCCTCGTCTACACGGACATCGACCCGCAACACGAAGACGAATTCAACGACTGGTACAACACCGAACACCTCGCCGAACTGCTCGCCGTGCCCGGCATTCTGGCCGCGGCACGCTACGAAGCCGTCAAAGGCGGTCCGAAATACCTCGCCGCCTACGAGATCGACAGCACCGACGTGCTGCAAACCCCAGCCTTCAAGAACCGCTCTCGGACCCCTTGGGGCGAGCGCGTGTCGCCGTCCGTCATCGGCAAGAACCTGACCCGCGTCGTCGGGCAGCAGATATTCCCTGAGCAGGTGGAAATGCCGGACCGCGGCATGGCGCCTTGCCTGCAAATCGGCCGCATGTCGGTTCCGCAGGAAGTCGACGCTGAATGGAACGCTTGGTACAGCGGCGAATACGTGCCCGGCTATCGCAAGGTGCCCGGTGTCATCTACGCCCGCCGCTACCGCGTCATCGACGGCGCCACCGGCTATGCCACGGTTTACGAGTTCGAGAACGAGAAAGTCCCCGAAACCACTGCCTGGCACGACCAGCGCCAGAATTCCTCGCCGAACTCCGAACGCATGCGGCAGGCCATGACACACGCGGAAGGCTCACCTGGCGTCTATCGCCGCATTGATCCTTAGGCGCTTGGGCTAGGGGCGCCGGACCGGTCCCAGCCTTGCCATTTCGTTACCCGGAGACCACTCCATGCCGACCCAACTCTACGTTTCCCTGCAAGGCGACGACTGCATCCGCCGTTTCACCCTCGATGCCCCGACCGGCAAGCTGGCCCCCCTGGATCCGGTTGCTGTTCCGGGCGGACCGGCCCCCATGGCGGTCGATCCAACAGGAAAATTCTTGCACGTGGGCCGCCGCGGCGTGTGCGAGGTGTCAAGCTTTCGCATCGATCCGCACACCGGCGATCTCATCCCCATCGGCACTGCCCCCCTCGACGCCGAGCCTTGCTACCTAGGCATGGACCGTCAGGGCAGATTTCTGTTTTCCGCCTACTACGCCGCCGGCAAGGCTGCGGTGCACCCCATTAACAACGACGGCGCCATCGGCACCCCGCCCATCGAATGGCTGGACACCGCTACCGGCGCGCATGCCTTGCAGACGGACCCGAGCAATCGATTTGCCTTTGTGCCGCACATCGCCGGCAATGGTCCCAACGCCATCTTCCAGTACCGCTTCGACGCGCCAACAGGCCGTCTGACCCCCAACACGCCCGCCCGGCTCACCCCGCCTGAGCCTGTGGGGCCGCGGCACTTCTGCTTCCATCCCCTTAGGGACATCGTGTACTTTTCCAACGAGCAGGGCTGCAGCGTCACCGCCTACGCTCTCAACTCCGCAGCGGGCACGCTGAGCGCCTTCCAAACTGTTTCCACCCTGCCGGACGATTTCGACGGCGACAACACCTGCGCTCAGATACACATGACGCCCTCAGGCCGCATGCTGTTCGCCCCGAACCGCGGCCACAACAGCTTGGCCTGTTTCACCGTGGACCCCAACACGGGCACCCTGACCCCCACCGACCGCATTGCCACCGAACCCGTGCCGCGCGCCTTCGGAATCGATCCCAGCGGCCATTTTCTCTACGCCGCCGGCCTCGAATCCGGCCGCCTTGCCGCCTACCATATCGACGCCGACAGCGGCACCCTGTACCACCTGGAAACCTATAACGTGGGCAGTACTCCCATGTGGGTGACGATTCTGTCACGTCCGTAAGGTTGGCTTTGGGCTAACTGCACGGGCGGGTGCTCCTGAAGCTCTCACGTTTGGGGGGGGGTAGGGAGAGGCACAAACCGGCAGTTTCATTTACAGCTCAAACACGGAGCACCACCGCTCGTATGCCTCCCGGTACGCCGGCAATGCGCTGGGCTCCGGTGCGAAGGTCGCCACTTGCAGCTGGCCGCGTAGCGCCTCAGCCGCATCGCGGTACAAACCGGCGCCAAGGCCGGCGGCGCGGGCGGCGCCTTGGGCGCCGTCGGTTTCGTACAACTCCAGGCGCGTGGCGGTGAGGGTGGCGAAAGCAGAGCAGAACAGCGGGCTGAGAAACAGATTGGCCGCGGCGGCGCGCACGGTACGGGTTCCCAGGCCAAGGCCGCGCATCATCTGCAGACCGTGATGCAGGGCGAAAACAATGCCCTCCTGTGCGGCCCGCAGCAGGTGCGCGCGGGTGTGACGGTTGAAATCGAGACCGTCGAGACGCGCGCCGGTCAGGCGGTCGTGCAGCAGGCGTTCGGCACCGTTGCCGAACGGCAGCAAGGACAGCCCGTCGGCGCCGATGGGAGCGGTGGCTGCCAGGCGGTTCATGTCGTCATAGTCCGTTCCCGCTGCCATCACCGCGTGCCGCAGCCAGCGGTACAAGCTGCCGGCGCCGTTGATGCACAGCAAGGTGCCATAGCGCGGGCGCGGGCGCTGATGGTTGACGTGCAGAAACGTGTTGACCCGACCTTGAACATCGACCCGCGGCGTGTCGCTCACGGCATAGACGACCCCAGACGTTCCCGCCGTTGCCGCCACCTCGCCTGGCTCCAGCACGTTGAGAGACAGCGCATTGTTGGGCTGATCACCGCTGCGGTACGCCAGCGGGATGGCAGCCGACAGCCCCAACTCCATGGCGGCGTCGGACCGTAGGGTGCCCTGCACCGAGAAGACCTCCACAATGGGCGGGAAGTACGCCGCCGGAATACCGTAATGTGCCAACAGCACCTCGGCCATGCCGTCTCTCTGAAAATCCCACAAGATACCCTCCGAGAGGCCTGTGGGCGTCGTCACCGCCTCACCGGTCATGCGCAGCGCCACGTAGTCCCCCGGCAGCATCGCCTTGTGCACGCGGGCGAACACGTCCGGTTCGTTGTCCTTCACCCATTTCAGTTTCGAGGCGGTGAAATTTCCCGGCGAGTTGAGCAGGCGCTGCATGCACACGTCCTCGCCCAACGCCTCGAAGGCCCGGCGGCCGGTGTCAGCCGCGCGGCTATCGCACCACAGAATGGCCGGGCGCAGCACCCGAAGAGCGTGGTCCACCAGCACCAAACCGTGCATCTGGTACGACAGCCCAATGGCCTTGACCGCCCGCCACGACGCCGGGTGCGCGGCGGCCAATTGCCGGGTGACCGCGCACACGTGCGTCCACCACACCTCGGGGTCCTGCTCCGCCCAACCAGGCCGTGGTGCCTGGATAGGCAACTCGTCGGCCGGCGAGACCGCCGAGCCCATTACCGCGCCGCTGTCCGCTTCAACCAGTGCTGCCTTGACCGCCGAACTGCCGAGGTCGTAGCCCAACAGGTAGCCCGCCATGCCGATTCCTCCACTCGCAGGGTTCAGGGACGTCCTCCAGAGCATTTTACATTCGCGGGGTATCGGCGGGGGCAGCCGTATTCGACCGCCCTGAGTTTCCTTGATTTCAGCGGGTTTTGGTCTGATAGTTTGGCCTGCTACTGAGGCGCAGCATGTGGATCGCAAACGCAGAACGGAGGGAAGGGCATTGGGCATCAGGACGATTTCCAAAGGCAAGTTTCAAGCTATGACCGTATTCTTTGCTCTGATGCTCTGGCTTGCACACGGTGTAGCGACGGGACAGGAGGGGCCATCGGTGGAGCGCGGCGCCTATGTGTTCCGGGCTGCGGGCGGCTGTAGTTGTCACACTGACGTGAAAAACGATGGCGCCTTCATGGCAGGCGGGCGTCCGATCGCCACCCCGTTCGGGACCATCTACAGCACGAATATCACACCCGACCCGAAGACCGGCATCGGCGCCTGGAGCGATGCGGATTTTCTGCGGGCCATGACACTGGGCGTGGGGCCGTCGGGCGAACAGTACTTTCCCGTCTTTCCTTACACCTCCTTCACCCGCATGACCCGACAGGACGTGCTGGACTTGAAAGCCTACATCTTCTCGATAACTCCGGTTGAACAGGCCAACCGAACGCCCGAGCTGCAGGCCCCCTTCGGCTGGCGCTTCGGCGTACGGATGTGGAAGTGGCTGTACTTTCAACCTGGAACTCTGCAACCGGATCCCGGCCAATCGCCGCAATGGAATCGGGGCTCGTATCTCGCGCAGGCCCTCGGTCACTGCGGCGAATGTCACACCCCGCGCAACCTCATGGGGGGCTTGCAGAAGGGCCGGCGGCACGCCGGCGCCGTTGACGGCCCGGACGGCGAACTGGCCCCGAACATCACGCCTGATGCGGACACCGGCATTGGCTCCTGGAGCCCTGCGGACCTCGTCTGGTTCCTCCAGCTGGGGCTGAAACCCGATGGCGACGATACCCAAGGCCTCATGAGCGAGCTCATCGAAACGGGATACAGCCATCTCAGCGAGAGCGACCTGGAGGCGATAGCGGTCTACATTCAATCTTTACCTGCTATTCACAATGAGGTTGTCCCGCCAGAGAATTAAACCGAGATCAACCACAGTATCCGCATCGTACAACGTCGTACAATTCGCCTTGTACCATCCGCTATGCAAGCAAGCTCCCTTTAACCTTCATTCGCCGCGACGCCATGAAAGGTCACCATGAACCACACGCCAATCATCGAACGCATCCAGCTCACCCGCTACCGTTTTCCGTTCAACAACATCGGGTACGACCTCAGCTTCGCCATGGGAGCGTTTTACGAACCCGGCCAGCAGGGCGCCCGCTCGGCCTTGGGCATCCGCATCCATACCGACGTGGGCGTGACCGGCGAATACGTCAGCATCGCGCCCGCCACCTTCGAGCAGATCAACCTGTTCGCGCCGTTCCTGATCGGCAAGAACGCCCTCGAACGCGAGCGCTTCTACAACCAGGCCAAGGTCATCCTGCGCAAGAACGACCGCATGGGCATCGGCCCTGTCGACATTGCCCTGTGGGACTTGGCGGGCAAGATTCACCAGGCGCCGATCTACCGACTGCTCGGCGGCTACCGCGAAGACCTGCCGACTTACGCCAGCACCTACCACGCCGACCGCACTCCCGGCGGCCTCGACTGCCCGGAGGCGTTCGCCGACTTCGCCGAGCAGTGCCTTGAAATGGGCTATCAGGGGTTCAAGATTCACTCGTGGGGCGAAGGCCCCATCGCACGGGAAGTCGCCACGGTGCACGCCGTTGGGCGGCGCGTTGGCGGCAAAATGGCCCTGATGCTCGATCCGTGCTGCGCTTACAACACCTACGCCGACGCCTTGCGGGTCGGGCGGGCTTGCGACGCCGAGGGATTTTTCTGGTACGAGGACCCGCTCAAGGATGGCGGCGTGTCGCACTACGCACACCGGCAACTGCGCCGCGCCCTGACCACGCCGCTACTGCAGGGCGAGCACCTGCACCTCGTCGAAGCGCACGTTGACATGGCGGCCGCCGAGGCCACCGACTTCGCGCGCGCCGACCCTGAGTACGACGGCGGCATTACTGGTGTGATGAAAATCGCCCACGCCGCGGAAGGGTTCGGCATGGACCTGGAACTACACATCGCCGGTCCGGCGCAGCGTCACTGCATGGCGGCCATGCGCAATTCCAATTTCTACGAAATGGGGCTGGTACACCCCAAGCTGGACAACATCGTATCGCTGCCGATCTACCAGGACGGCTACGACGACGAACTGACGAGCATCGACAAGAATGGTTGCGTGCGGGTGCCTCAGGGGCCGGGCCTGGGGGTCGCCTACGACTGGACCGCGGCAGAGCGCTTTCGCGTAGATGAAGTGGTGATCAAATAGGCGGGAATCTGTCGCCGCTCAGACGATCTGTGGCCCGGTGTACCGTTCGGCCCACGGTCCGCCGCCGCGCGCCTGCCGCATGACCGCCGACAACATCTGCAGGATATCCGACGCCACCACGCCGTCGGGGCCGGTTTCGGCAACGCCCAGGTCACCCGCCACGCCGTGTACGAAGACACCCATGCAGACCGCCTCAGGAATCGTAAGGCCCAATCCAGACATGGCTGCAATGGCGCCGGTAAGGACGTCGCCCGCTCCCGGCGTGGCCATGCCGGAATTGCCGCTCAAGTTGATGAACACCTGTCCGTCGTCGGGGGTAGCAATCAACGAGTGCGCGCCTTTCAGAACGACAAACGCTCCGAAACGCGCCGCGGTTTCCTGGACGATAGCAATCCGGTCGGATTCCACCTCGTTGACGGACCGCCCGGTCAGGCGGGCCATTTCGCCGGTGTGGGGAGTTAGAATGGTCGGCGCCTGTCGATTGGCGAGAGCCGATGGTTCACCGCCCACGGCCGTGATGCCGTCACCGTCGATCAGCAGCGGCTTGGTCAACTCGGCAGCCAGCTCGCGCACCAATTGCTGCGATTCTGTGTCCAATGACAGCCCGGGGCCGAGCACCACGAAATCTACCCGCTCGGCGAGGTCCAACAGGGCCGCCTTGTTGCCAAGACCTATACTGCCGGCCGGCGTTTCCCGTTGCGGGGCGAAGACGATCTCAGGGCCTTTGTTCGCCAGGAACGGCGTCATGGAAACGGGGGCAGCGAGGCGCGCGTAGCCGCCACCGGCTTTCAGGAACGACATGGCGGCCAAGTACGGTGCGCCGTAATAACTGCCCGCTCCGGCGATGAACAGCGCGTCGCCGAAGGTTCCCTTGTGGCCCTGCGGGTTGCGTGGCGGCAGCGGCAGGGGGGCGTTGACGGCCACCTGCAAGCCGGCCGCCTCGATCATGGATGGCGGGAAGGAAAGGGGAGAGACGTACAGGCTGCCGCAATGACCAAAGCCAGGCCACAACAAGTTGCCGCGCTTGGGCAGACCGAAGGTGATGGTCAGGTCGGCCCACACGGCAGCACCCATCACCGCACCGGTATCGCCGTGCACGCCGGACGGCACGTCGAGGCTCAGCACGGTTTTGCCGCTGTCGTTGATTCGCTCAATGGCCTCGCGTTGCAGACCCGCCACCGGACGGGACAGTCCCGTGCCCAATAGGGCATCCACAATCACGTCGCAGGCAGCAAGATCGGCGGCCAGAGGACCGATTTCTTTGAGGGTGTCAACCTTGATCGGCAGGCGGGACAAGATTTGCCGATTTTTCATGGCGGCGCCACGAAGGCGACTCTCGTCACCGACCACGACCACCTTCAAGTCGGCCTTGGCGGCGTGAAGGCGACGCGCCACTACGAAGCCGTCGCCGCCGTTGTTGCCGACGCCACACACGATGACAAAACTTTTGCCCGCTACGCCGACCTCGCGTCCAAGCACGGCGCAGGCCGCCTCGCCGGCGTTCTCCATGAGCAGGTCCTCGGGAATGCCGAAACTCTCGATCGCCTCGCGGTCCAGCGCCCGCATCTCTGCAACACTGCTGACGTTCATAGAACCTGCACCTTCTTCCATCACGCTGTCAAATGGTCTGATTGACAAATCAAGCTACCCATAGTCTGTAGACCCAAAAGCATCATCCTACCAAAGTTACGTTTCAGTCTTCGTTTCCAAGCCTCGTTTTCATACTGCCAGATACACGATGAGCGACAAACGACTCAGAAAGCCAAGCCGAGAAGTAACGCAAATTCTTGCGGACAACCTCCGAACCTATAGAAAAGTGAAGCACCTCTCGCAAGAAGCACTCGCCAATATGTGCGATTTGCACCGGACCTACGTGGGTTCGGTAGAGAGAGGGGAGCGTAACGTGACGCTCAGCACCTTGGAGATTCTAGCCACTACCCTTGGTGTGAGCATCCCGGAACTCCTGACCAAGAGAGCATTTGAGGATGACGGCTGACGTTTACGACCCGAAGCGGTATGTTGGGGCAATCCGTCAGAGCGGCCTAGCGATCTACGCCCCTGTCGAGATGGGTGATCCTGAACTGTGGATTCCGACGCCGGAACTGGAACAACTGCTCAACGCGGCCCTGACGGGTATCTCACTTGCCGGGTTACCGCTAAGGACCCGGTCGAAAATCATCGAGGGACATGTTTGCCGGGCTCTTGGCTATCCGGTTCCATCGCCGCTTCAGGAGAACGCAACCACGTTTCCCGGGACAGCTTCTCGATACCTACGTTCAGAAGTCGAACAATCTTCAGGTTTGGCATGAAGAACTTGCCTCCATGAGGCGTTACGTGATCATCCGGGTCGGTGAGAATGACGTTGATCACCAAAGTGAAAGCGACTCTGGGCAACCGTCTGGCGTTGCTGGAATAGAACGGGCACGCTGACACAGAAGCATCAAGCACGCCTGACTCTTAGAGACCGGCTTCCAAGAGAGTGAAAACAAGTATCAATTCGCTACTCATGGTCATCTTAATCACACCCGGTGATCAATTACAAAACCAAGTCCGAATCGTCCGCTCGTTCACGAGGTATATCCGTGACACAACAGCCGCCCATCCCCGCCAATTCCGCATCACCCCTTTTGCCTTCAGCCCTTGATTCCAGCACCCTGGCGCGCCAGTTGGAGACCAAGCGGCCCGCTGTGTTCCTGGACTACGATGGCACCCTGACCCCCATCATGGCGCGTCCCGAGCTGGCCCTTCTGGATGAAGCGGTGCGCCACACGCTCGCGGCGTTGGCCAAGCGCTGCCCGGTAGCCGTTGTCAGCGGCCGCGACCGCTCCGACGTGCAGCGTCTGGTCGACATCGACGGCCTCATCTACGCCGGCAGTCACGGATTCGACATCAGCGGTCCGGGCCTGCAAACCGAGCACGGAGCCGCGTATCTGCCGAATCTGGACGACGCCGAGACGGAACTGCGACGCTCTCTTAACCACATCCGGGGGGCACTGCTGGAACGCAAGAGGTACTCGCTCGCCGTGCACGTGCGGGGACTGCCGCCGAATGCCGCACTCGCCGCTGAGGCTGCCGTTGACGCCGCCCTCAGCCACCATGCCCATTTGCGCAAAGGCACAGGCAAGATGGTATTCGAGTTGCTGCCGCGGCTTGATTGGCATAAAGGCCATGCCGTTCTTCACATCCTGGAAGCCCTGCGACTTTCTGCCGCCGACGTGTTGCCCATTTATGTCGGCGACGACCGTACCGACGAGGACGCCTTCGCCGCCCTGGCCGGCCGCGGCGCCGGCATCCTGGTCGCCGAATCGCCGCGCCCAACCGCGGCCTACTATACACTACGGGATCCTGACGAAGTGCACCGTTTCCTGAAGCGTCTGGTCGACGCTGTGGGATCTCGCGACTTGCCGTCTTGATCCCGTACCGTGCTACACGTATGATGCGCCGGTTCAGCCGACCTAACACTACCGATCCAAAGGGGATTACGCATGCAAATGAAGGCAGCCGTCTATCACGGGCCGCGGGACATCCGGGTGGAAGAGGTTGATCGCCCGGCAATCGGCGATCACGACGTGTTGGTGCGGGTGAAGGCGTGCGGAATCTGCGGCTCCGACCTGCACATGTACCGGCTCGGGATGTTCGAGACGCTGGGACGCCCGATTGACGACCACCGGCGCATCATGGGTCACGAGCTGAGCGGCGAGATCGTCGAAGTGGGCGAGAAAGTCAGCGGCTTTCGGGTTGGCGACCGCATTACCGGAGTGGGGCAGGGCGGCTTTGCGGAATACGTACCGATGCCGGTCACCGAGCGCAGCCCGCACATTCTGCCGGAGCCGATCAGCTTCGAGGATGGCGCCACCCTCGAACCCTTGGCCACCTCCCTGCATGGCGTGTCGCTCGGGCAGCCTGCCGCCGGCGAGACGGTGGTGGTGCTCGGTGCCGGCATCATCGGTCTCGGCTGCATCCAGGCTATCCGAGCGACGGTCGATTGCCGTATCATCGCGGTCGACGCTTCCGAACGCCGGTTGGAGATGGCCAAATCCCTCGGCGCCGATGCTACCGTCAACCTGACCGAAACCGATTCGGTGGAAGCGGTAATTGAGCTCACCGGCGGCGCCAAGCCAGTAGAGCGCTTCGGGGTTCGCGGCGGCAACGCCGATGTGGTCATCGACTGCGCCGGGGCGCCGGCTTCGCCCAACCAGGGTCTGCTCATGTTGAAACAGCAGTACGGCCGCCTGGTGTGCGTCGCCCTTTTTGAGCGCCCCGCGAATCTGGATTTCAATCAAGTGGTGCGCAAGCATGTCGCCATCTATGGGTCCTGGACCTGGACCGGCGACGACTACCGCCGCGCCATTGAGCTTGTTGAAAGCGGGAAGGTCCGGCGCCAGCCCTTGATTTCCCATGCCCTCGACCTGGATGAAGCCCCCGAGGGGTTCGCCATTCAGGACCAGCCCGACGCCGCCGTCAAGGTGGTGCTGAGACCCTGAGCGGCGGGCGGGCATCCGTAGGCTAATCGAAGCCCGGCTCGAGCACCTTGCGAAACAAACAGGCCGAAAGAAAAAGCTCATACGCCCGTGAAGCCATCCTCGAAAAAATTGAGGACGTGGAAGACATTTACCTAGGGCCTGTTGACATTTAGGCAAGCGCCAAGCGAGAACTCACCGCATGAACCCGAGGAGCGACTCTCAATGCCTGCATTGCGGCGCGTCATCGCGGAGTTGCCGTGCTAGGGGCGATGGAGCGGAACTGCCAACTATCGGTTCGTGATTCAGACGTCATCACGTCAATATCTGAGCAAGATTCAGGTACAATCGGGATGGACGAAACTGGATAAAATTGTCGGGATGACATTCATAACGGCATTATCGGACGACAAGAGTTACCAACAAGCGAATAGGGGGGGTATCTTCCCGCCGGAGCCCTGCATGCCAACCATCCCGTTCTTCATTGTGGACGTATTCGCGGAGGAGAAATACGCCGGCAACCAGCTTGCCGTGTTCACCGAGGCCGCCTCGCTTTCCGGGTCGGACATGCAGCGACTCGCCAAAGAGATGCACTTTTCCGAGAGCACCTTTCTGCGGTCCCGCGAGCCGCGCGACGGTGGTTACGACGTGCGCATTTTCACTCCTGAGGCAGAGGTTCCCTTTGCCGGTCACCCAACGCTGGGCACGGCGTTCGTGATTCAACAGGAGATTGTCAAAGCGCCCGTGGACAGCCTCACCCTCAATCTGCCGGTCGGCCCAATTCCAGTCACCTTTACGTATCTGCTCGATGACCCGGACATTCTGTGGATGCGGCAGCCGGCGCCGGTGTTTGGCGCGACGTTTGCCCCCGAGTCACTGGCGCCGGTGCTCGGTCTCGACGTTACGGCGCTGGATACGCGCTTCCCGGCGCAGGAGGTGTCCACCGGCCTGCCGTTCGTCGTGGTGCCGCTGCAGAACCTGGCGGCCCTACAGCAGGTCAAGGTGGACCGGGACCGCTGCCTGACCCTGCTGGCGGACGCGCAGGCCAAGGCGCTGCTGGTCTTCAGCCCCGAGACGTATCAACGCCGCAACGACTTGAGCGTGCGGGTGTTCGCGGATTACTACGGGGTGCCGGAGGACCCGGCCACCGGCAGCGCCAACGGCTGTCTGGCGGCGTATCTGACGCGGCACCGTTATTTCAGTTCGGACCGCATCGACATTCGTGTCGAGCAGGGCCACGCCGTTGGCCGCCCTTCCCTGCTCTACCTCAAGGCGAGCGATGACGCCGACGGCATCACCGTTTCGGTGGGTGGCGGCGTGAAGATGATCGCCCACGGGTCTTTTCTCTGATCAGGCGTGAAGCAACCGCATCAGGTCGTCGGGGTAGGGATTCAGGTAGGTCTGCGCTTCCACGTACGGGCACGGGAAACGCCGGAAGTGATCGCGCAGCAAGTCCAGCGGCGCAGTCAGCGGCACCAGCCCTTGCCGGTAATCGTCGATGCACGCCGTCAAGGCGACTTGATCGGACTTGCCGAGGTGCTGCTTGAAATACCCCTGGACGTGGGACAGAACGTTGGCGTGCTTCTTGCGGGTCGCCCTGACCTTCAGCCCAGCCATGAACAGATCGCCGTAAGCGCCCGGAAAATCCTCGTCCAGCCCCTCGCCGCACCGCGCCACCATGCGTCCGAGCGTTTGATAATGCGACCTGCTGTGCGCCATCAGCGACAGCTTGCTGCGCATGTGGAATTGCGCCACGTCGTGCGGCGCCGGATTCGACGCCAGGAATCCACACCAGCGGTGGTAGGCGTATACCTGCTCGACGAAATGCTCGCGTAGCCCCGGCTCCTGCAAGCGGCCTTCCTCCTCCACCGGTAGCAACGGCAGCCGCGCCATCAGAGCGCGGGCGAACAGGCCCCGTCCGCTGCGACGCGGCCTGCCCGAGGAGCCGTACACCCGCACGCCGGTCATACCGCACGATGGCGAATTCTTTTTCAGGATGTAGCCGTGCAACCCCAACTCCGCGAGTTGCGGCACGCGCTGCGCCGCAAAGCGTTGCATGAGTGCCGTATGGTCATGCCCCGACACCGTGGCGACCAGTCTCGGCGCCGTCACGTCGCCCGCCAGGCGTATGGGCTCCCGCGGCGTGCCGAGGCCGATTTCTATCTCCGGGCAAACGGGCACCCAGCAGAAATACCGCCCCAGCGTCTCGATAATGAAAGGGTCTGCCTTGTGCCCGCCGTCGTAGCGTACCCGTTGCCCCAGCAGGCAGGCTGAAACGCCGACGCGAATTGGCGAAACGGTGGTGTCCGGCTGATCCATCACAGCTACCTTTCGCTTGCACCGCGCGGGGCCGCCGTCTGGCAACCGCCAGACCCTTCGGCTATGATGTCCGCTCTTCTCAAACCCTCAGTTCAATTATAGATGCGAACCGTTCGTCGCAAGGAGGCGAGGCGTGAAAATTACCGACGTAAGCGTCACCATGTTTAACTGGAACAGTGCCCAATGGCAGACGGGAAGCGGTTCTTTCGGGGGCACCAGGCTCTTGGGCGTGTTAACGGTGCATACCGACGAGGGCGTTGAGGGACACGCCTTTCTCGGCTCCTCGCGGCAGGGCGCCGACGCGCACGCAGGGCCGCTGATGGAATTCATCAAGCCGGCTATCGTGGGCGCCAACCCCCTGGACAGCGGCGCCATCTGGCAGCGCACGTGGAAGATGAACCGCTCCGTGTCCACCCATTCCATCGGCGCGGTGGACGTCGCCCTGTGGGACATCGCCGGCAAGGTGGCAGGGCTGCCCATCCACCGCCTGCTGGGAACCTGCCGCGACCGCGTGCCGGCGTATGCCAGCTCGGCTTGGCTGCCGACCCCCGAAGCCTACGGTGAGGAAGCCTGCCACTTTCAATCCCTGGGATGGCCCGCCTACAAGATTCACCCCCACGGCGTGCCGCAGGACGACATCAAAATCTGCCAGGCAGTGCGCCGCGCCGTCGGCGACGACATGGTGCTGATGCTGGACTCCATGTGGGCCTACGGCTATGAAGACGCCGTGCGGGTGGGTCGCGCCATCGAGGCGCTGAATTATTTTTGGTACGAAGACCCACTCGTCGAGGAAGACATCTACAACTACGTCAAGCTGCGCGACAAAATGGACATCCCCATCATGTCCACCGAATACGCCCCCGGTCGCCTGTACGGCATGGCGCAGTGGGTGCAGCAGATGGCCACCGACATTCTGCGCGGCGACGTGGCGGTAACGGGTGGCATCACCCCGTTGGTCAAAATCGCCCACATGGCCGAGGCGTTTCGCATGAAGTGCGAGATTCACCACGGCGGCAATTCGCTCAACAACGTCGCCAACCTGCACGTCACCATGGCCATCCCCAACTGCGATTACTACGAGGTGTTCCCGGCCAGCGGCGCCAACAAGTTCGCGCTGGTGGAGGACATCGAGGTAGACGATCAGGGATACGTCTATGCGCCCGAGAAGCCGGGCTTGGGGTATGAGATCGACTGGGCTTTGGTGGAACGGGAAAAGGTGCAAGTCGTCAGATAGGCCGCGCGCCTATTCTCCCTCCGGCTCGCCGCGCTGCTCGCGCAGGTAGCGCTGCAGCTCGGCGGCCAGGTCGTCGCCGCTGACAACGTCCTCCGGCAGCAACAGAGACCCCGAATCGGCGCGTGCCTGCTGGCGTTCGAGCTTCTTCACGTGGGCGGCAATCTTGGGGTCCTGGGCAATCGCTTCGGCAACCCGCTCTTCAAACTCCCGCGTTTCCTCTTCCAGGTCCGGGAAGTCCGCCGGCAATCCAATAATTTCCAGGCCACGGCGCACCAGGGCGAGCATGCCCTTGGGGTTCGGCGTAACGGAAATATAGTACGGCATGTTGGCCCAAAGGCTGGCCGAGGCGAATTGGTTACGGCGCAACTTGTCGTGCAGGACGCCGATCATCCCCGTGGGCCCTTCGTAGCGCGAGCCGGTACCCAAGCCCAGCGCGCGCGACAGTTCGGGATCGGTCGCCGAACCGGAAAACCGCACCGGCGCCGAATACAGCACGTCTGCCCACAGCGCGCCCAGGGTGACGGTCTGGAACACGTTGCAGCGCTGCGTCAGGTCCATCATTAAGTCGGTAAACGTGCGCCACTTGAGGTGCGGCTCAACGCCGACTCCGATAATCACGTCGTGCTCAAGCTGCGGCTGGCGGCTGAGAAAGAACTCGTTCGCCGGCCAGATAATCTCACGCTGATCGTTATCATCGTACTGCGTCTGCGGCCGCTGATCGGCGAAGCTGTAGAAATCCTCCGGGTCGATCTGGGCAACGCGTTCCGCTTCCAAGTGCTCGACCAGAAAACGGCCTGCCGCGGTGGCAACCCCGGCGGCATCGCTCCAACCCGAGAAGGTCAACAGCAGATGCGGCTGGCGCAAGCCCGACAGGTCTTCCTCAATTCTCAGCGCGTCCATGACAACCCTCCTTTGTGCGTGTGGCTCTCCGACGGTTCTCAGGCGTTCTCCCGCAGGAAGTCCCCCGCCACCTCCAGAAATTTGTCCAGTTGATCGTGATGCACCCAGTGGCCGGCCTGCGCGATGTTCACGCAGCGGGCGTTGGGGAATGCTTGGGCGCGTCCGTCCAGCATCGGATCGCTGGCCCAACTCTCCAGGCCCCGCAGCAGCAGCGTCGGGCAGGTGATCCGGCTCCAGATGCCCTTGGCTTCTTCCAGGTTGAAGGAATAGGGCGATTGCGACCGCACGTAATTGTCGAACTTCCAGGTGTAGGTGCCGTCTTCGTTGCGGTAGGTGCCGTGCAGCGTCAGGTGATACGCTTGCTCGGCGCTCAGGTGCTTGTTCGCCTCCTGCATGCGCTGCACCGCTTCGTCGAGGCTGGGGTAGCGGCGCACGTGGCGACCGGCGAACGCCTGCATCTGGGCAATCCAGTCGTGCATGCGCTGGTGCGCCGGACCGTGGCGGATGTGCTCGGGCGGCGGGCCGAGTCCCTCGATGGAAACAAGTTGCTTGACGCGGTCGGGATAAATGCCGCTGTACTGACAGGCAATGCCGCCGCCCAGGGAGTGGCCGACGAGCGTGATGGGGAACAACTGCAAGTGCTCAAGCAGTTGCGCTACGTCGAGGACATAGTCGATGAGGGCGTATTGCCCGCCGCGCGACCATTCCGAATCGCCGTGGCCGCGCAGGTCGGGGGCGATGATGTGATATTGCTCGCGCAGTTCCTGCGCCACCCAGTCCCAGTTGCGGCAGTGGTCCCGGCCGCCGTGGATGAGCACCATCGGCGGTGCGCTGATGTTGCCCCAGTCCACGTAATGCAGTTTCAACCGCTGTGAATAGAAAACGTGTGATGTCGGCCCGATGACGCGCTCGACCATGTCAGCCCCCGATTTGTGCGTGGCGTTGCAGCAGTTGCTGTATTTCCCGGCGCACCTGCGATTGCACCGCCTCCAGTTCCTGAGCCGCCGGGATGCGTCTGAGGTACGGAAAGTCCATAGCGGCGAAAATGCCGGCCACCTGCTCCAGATAACCCAGCCGTTCAAAATGCGACGGCGTGCCGCGTTGCTTCAGGCGACGCCAGCCCACCTCGGGCGGCAAATCCAACAGCAACAGCAGGTCGGGCGGCGGCGCAAACGCCTCATTGCGCGCCTGAATGTCTTGCGGGTCATAGCCCCGGGTGCCCTGATATGCCATGGTCGAAAAATAGTAACGATCCAGCAGGACGATTTGCTTCCGATTCAACGCGGGCTGGATACATCGATCGACGTGTTCCCGCCGGTCGTTCAGGAACCATTCCAGTTCCGTGTCTGGCGTCACGTCGCCGCGCCCGTGTAACAGGAGCTGCCGCAGTTTTTGACCCCACGGCCCCTCGGTGGGCTCCCGGAGGCGGACAACGTCTTGACCCTGCTGGCACAAGTACTCATACAAGAGCCCCAACTGCGTCGTTTTGCCCGCGCCGTCCAAGCCCTCGAAAACGATCAGCAGTCCGCGGCGCGGAGTTGCTAGTTGATTCATGGGAATGGCGTTCCGGAATAGGACTGGAAAGCGAGCGCGGCACGCCTTGCGCCCCGGCGGGACGGTGTGGGATACTGCGCCGCCTGTCCTCTGGCCTTCGTCAGCGCGGGCCGCCGGGTGAACATCAATTTTACCGGGAGACTTGAGATACGTGCTGCACAACCATTTACATCGTCTGGTCTACAGCTTAGGGATGCTGATACTGCTTGCCGGCATGCAGCCCGGCGATTGGAGCATGACGGACGAGACGACTGTTGACTTGGAACGCGCGCCGTCTGCGGCGACCACCCAATACCATCATCCGCGCGGGGCCCGGCAGTACCGCTACGATGAAACCGAAGTCGACTTGGCGACCCCAATGCCGGCGCATACGCCCGAAACACCACAAGCCATCCCGAACCCAGCGCCTGACGACATCCCCGAAACCGTTCCCGCCCCAGAGGAAGAACTGCCTGAATAGATTCTTGAGATGCGCGAAAAACCGCACGCGAATGAGTGGCAGCCCGTCTGTCCCGCCTGTAATGATTGACAACAAAAGTCCAGAAAACATGCAAGGTGGGTTTACTCAGATCTCACGCCCAACGTATCGGGACTGCTCGACCTCCCAACTCCAGCAATTGTCCATCCTGCTTTGCTTCTGACAAACGAAGTTCGCTGCCAGTGTCAGGTATTGGAGTCGCGAAGGAATGGGCAGCAGAAATGGGAAAAATTTGGCTTGAATAGTTTCCCATGACAGGTTTCATGTTGAGCAAAACGGCCAACATAACCACTCCCCAGGACAGAATACGTTGGTCAGCCATGACATTCTCCTTCGTCAACGGGTTGGGAATAACTCGGCGGCGAGTTCAGGATACGCGCTTGCAAATTCTCGTTGCAAGTCGTTATCTGCCTCTAGAGCTGCGGAAAACTCTCCGCGGAATCCGGCGTTCTTAAGCCCACCTCTAACGCAGTCACCAACTCTATCCCGTTCACCTCCTCCTAGGATGAGCGATTTAATCAAAGCCGATCGTACGACATCATCTTCAGGAGCCTTCGCCAGTGCTTCGTCGAGTATTTCAATGATTTTTTCATACTTAGAGCGTACCTGTTGATGTGAATTTGAATCTATACTTGTTTCGATAGCACTTGCCATAATTAAGGAGGCGTCAGCGAAAGCAAGCACGTTATCATGATGTTGCATTCTTATCTCGGACGCCATAGTGAACGCTTTCTCAAGTTCTCCTCGTAGGATCAGGATTCCAGCCATATTCATTTTGGGCTCCCAATACTTAGGGTCTATCTCTGCTGCCCTTTCGAACAATGAGTAAGCCTCTCCCAAGTTTATACTCCCGCCCCCTGCATGCGATGCGAGTAAGTCCCGTCCTTCTTGGCAAAGACGCTTCGCATCCCCCGACTCACTCGAATCCGTCGTCCGTGAAGGGACAAGAGTGTCAATTGGCTCTAATTTCCGAACGTCCCACTCCACTGACATTCCATCTTTCTGGACGCGAACCGAACCTTTCCGCCAATTACTGGGATGAGGAGAAGAGTGGCGAGGGCGATGCCACCAAGCACGCTGAGACCGGAGATCCAAGGTTGAGAATTGCCCTTGAGAATTAAGGCCCCGACGAGCCCAAGGACAAAAAAGAGGATGGCAGTTCCGTAGCGAATGTACTTTTCGTTTGACTCCATCCAATATGCCTCTTGCGCCCGTTTACTTTAACGTTTCCGGTGAATGGCCGCCCAAAAGTATTCGTTCAAGCTCCCTCCCTCATAGTCAAGCTCTCATTCATGCTGCCCGAGCGGAAACCCGCAAGGTCCACCGTGACGTAGGTGTATCCGATGGCCCTGAAATGCGCCACAAGCTCGCTGCGCAGGGGTTCCGAGCACAGGCGGAGCATGTCCTCCGGCAATACCTCGATGCGCGCCACGTTCTCATGGTGCCGCACCCGAAAAACCTGGAAATCGTGCCGCCGCAGGAATGCTTCTCCCTGCTCGACCGTGCTCAGTTTTTCGATCGTGATCAGTTGGCCATACGGCACCCGCGAGGCCAGGCAGGCAAAAGACGGCTTGCTCCAGGTCGGCAGGTCCCAGCGCTTGGAGAGGGTGCGGATTTCGTCCTTGCTGAGGTCCGCCTCATCGAGCGGCGCCCGCACCTCGTAGTCCTGCGCCGCCTGCGCCCCGGGGCGGTGGTCGCCGCGGTCGTCCATCATGGCGCCGTATACCACGTGCTTGAAGCCCATGGAGTCGGCCAGGGGATTGAGTTTGACGAACAATTCCGACTTGCAGAAGTAGCAGCGGTTTTCGGGGTTGGCGGCGTACTGTGGGTTGTCCATTTCGTCCGTGTTCACCAGCCGGTGTTCAATGCCGATGCGTTTCGCCACCTCTTGCGCCTCTTCCAGCTCCGCCTGCGGCAGCGACGGCGACACCGCAGTGACGGCGATGGCCTTGTCGCCCAGCGCCTCATAAGCGGCCTTGGCGAGCAGCGAACTATCCACTCCGCCCGAAAACGCCACGATAACGCTTTCCATGCCGCGCAACGTCTCCAACAGCTTGTCGAGTTTCGCCTCGATGGTCATGGTCGTGCTCATAAGACCTCCCCTCCCCAACTCTCCCCTCAAGGGGAGGGGCAGTTGGAAGAAATGTGCGCCGCTCGGCAGGGTTGCGGCCAGCGCGAATTATCCCGTCAAATGCAGCGCTTGGGCCGCCGCTTCCTGGTTTGACGCATGGTAAGAACTGCGTACCAACGGGCCGGACTCGACGTGCGCGAAGCCCAGCGCCTCGCCCCGGCGCTTGAGCTCGGCAAACTCGTCGGGATGATAGAACCGCTGCACCGGCAGATGCTGTAGGGACGGGCGCAGATACTGGCCGATGGTCAGCAGGTCGCAGTGGGCATCCCGTAAATCCCGCATCGTGGCGACGATCTCCTCGGGCGCCTCCCCCAGGCCGACCATCAGGCCGGATTTGGTGCGCATGGCGGCATCGACGTCCTTCACCCGCCGCAACAGCTCCAGAGAACGCTCGTATTTGGCTTGTGGTCTGACCGTGTCGTAGAGCCGGGCGATACTCTCCATGTTGTGATTCAGGACGTCGGGACCGGCTTCCACCACCTCCGCCAGCGCCTCCCAGTTGCCCTTGAAGTCGGGAATCAGCACCTCGATACGGCACTCTGGCGCCTGCTGCCGCACGCCTCGAATGACCGCGGCAAATATATGGCTGCCGCCATTAGCCAAGTCATCTCGGTTCACCGAGGTCACCACCGCATATCGCAGCCCCAGGGTGGCAATCGTCTCAACCACGCGCTCCGGTTCCTGCTCGTCCACGCTACCGGGCCGCCCGGTGCGCACGGCGCAAAAACCGCAACTGCGCGTGCAGGTATCGCCGAGCAGCATGAGGGTGGCGCTTCTTTGTTCCCAGCACTCGCCGATGTTGGGGCACATGGCCTCCTCGCACACGGTGTGCAGGCGGTGTTGGCGTACCAAGCTTTTGACTTCCGAATACGTCTTGCCGGTGGGTAGCTTGACGCGCAACCAGGAGGGTTTCGGCGGCTGCGGGCGGGTTTCGAGTTGTACCAATTGCACGGGTATCTCCCGGCGGCCTACGACGCCGCAGCCTCTGTAACGGCCTCACGGCGCTTGTCGTGGCTGCGCTTGTGGCGGGTGGCCTGCACCTTGCCGATGCGCCGCTCTCGGATGATCTCGGCCATGACGCTGATGCAGATTTCCTCGGGCGAATCGGCGCCGATGTTCAGGCCGACCGGCGCGTGCACGCGGCCGAGGTAATGACGGTCGATACCCTTGGACTCCAGGCGCTGCCACATTTTGGCGATTTTGCTCTTGCTGCCGATCATGCCGAGGTAACGAGCGTCGCAGTCGTAAATCTGCTCCAGAATATGCTGGTCGTGCTGATGACCGCGCGTCACCAGGACCACATAGTCGTCATGGCCAAAATCAAACGCTTCGCGGACCTGGTCGAATTCCATGACGATCGTCGCGTCGGCTTCCGGGAAGCGCTCCTTGTTGGCAAAGGCGGGGCGGTCGTCGATCACCTTGGCCCGGAAACCGGCCAGCTTGGCGGCCCGCACCAGGAAAAACGACACGTGTCCGCCGCCGAATACCCAGACGGTCGGCGTGGGAAGAACGGGTTCCAGAAAAATTTGCAGGCTGTCGCCGGAAGCGGCGGCATAGGATTCGATGGCGAAGTTTTCGCCCCGCAGCACGTCCTGGGCACGCCGCACCACAAAGCTTTCGAGGTCGGGGTCGCCCAGGGAGCCAACCGTACTGCCGTCGTTGGTGAGCAGGAGCTTGCGGTGCCCCTCCGGGTAATCGGGGTGGTCGGTGAGGATCGTCGCCAGCGTGCCGCGGCGCCCGGATTCCTTGAGGTCGAGAATGGTGCGGAACACGTCCTGGCCACGCTCCGGCAACGGCTCCGTCAGGATTTCCACCACGCCGCCGCAGTTGAGGCCGCTCTCGCCGGCGTATTTCTCCGTCAGAATGAATTTCTGGATACGGCTCTTGCCTGCCTCCATCACTTCGCGGGCCTCCGTCCACACGTCCGCTTCCAGGCAACCGCCGCCGACCGTGCCGATTATTTTCCCTTCCGGCGTCACCAGCATTTTGCTCTTTTCGCTCATCGGCAGCGACCCCTTCGACGAGATGATCGTCGACAGCGCCGCCTGCTCGCCTCTTTCAAGTATGTCGATCGCCGCCTGAAAAACGTTATCCGCCACCCCTGAGCCCTCCACGCATGGGTTGTAATTTTGTGTACATCCTACTCCAGTGGTTCAAAGCAAAGCAACCACGCGGCATTGACCCGGGGGTTCGGTTCGGAGTGACACCCTACTCTGGTGTCGTCATGTCTGATTCGTTTCGCTGGTTGCGTAGCTTTGTTGGCCCCGTGTCATCCAACGGAATCCCCCGAATCAACTGCCCGTTTCCGGATTAACGTTCTTAATGGGACGTGAAACTTTCGACCAAGTCCCGGAACGATTCGGGCTTGTATTGCTCAAAACCCGGCTGGTCTACGTAAAAAATCGGAACTTCCTATTTCAAGGTCATTCTTCACGTCCTGAGGTTTGTGCCCCACCGCGGGCGCACCCCGCAGCTTCCACCCTTATTCGGGCTTTGCAGACTTTTTGATGCCAAACTCTTCAGCGACACGATGCCTCGCCAAGGGAATAAGTTCGCGGCTCATAATGCCCAGTTGTCGCCCTTTACCCGGTGTGCGTCTTGACGTAGCGGGCGATGTCGGCGTGCGTGGCGAACCACACGCCGCTGTGCGAACGCATGTGGCGAATCAGTTCGTCGAGAACGCTGAGGCGCGAGCGGTGCCCGATAATGTGCGGGTGCATGGTGAGCAGGAACAGGCCGCGTTCCGCGTAGGCGCCGTCGAATTCGCGCCGCCAGATTTCGCCCACCGACGAGGGCGCCGTGTGCGGGCGGATGGTGGTCACGCGGTCCATGCCGAAGTAGGGATAATCGTCCTTGATCCACTCCACCGGCAGTTCCACCACGCCGGTAGGCTCGCCGTCCTGCAGGATCTCGTAAGGCTCGTCGTCGCCCATCAAGGAAGAATCGTACAGCAGGCCCATGTCGCGGATGATGCTCAAGGTGGCATCGCTGAAGTCCCAGGACGCGGTGCGCAGGCCCACGGGCGCGGAGCCGGTGAATTTTTCCAGCACCTCAGCGGCGCGCCAGGTCAGGTCGCGCTCGTCCGCCGCTTCCAACAGGCTGTTGCGTTCGTGAATCCAGCCGTGCAGCCCGATTTCATGGCCCGCCGCGGCAATGTCCGTCACGTCGTCCGGGTGCAGCAGCGCCGACACCCCGGGGACGTAGAAACTCGCCGGAATGTCGTAACGCTGCAGCAGCCGCAGAATACGCGGCAGACCGGCGCGAGAGCCGTATTCACCCTGTGCCAGGAGCGCCGGGGACGTCTTGCCATCCCGCAGCGTCAACGTCTCTTGGTCGACGTCAAACGACAACGCCACGGCCACTTGCGCACCGCCGGGCCACGTATTGGGCCGCAGCGTCCTGCCGGCCCGCACTTGATTGACCGCCTGCCGCCAGCGCGCCTCGGGCCAGCGCCAGGAAGCGTCCGGCCCGGCGCCGGAGGCGGCGCCTTCCACGATCGCGGGTTGTTGGGGTGTGTCGTGTTGCATGGTGGGGTCCCTCCCTGTTGTGAGAAAGTGCGATTGATTCTGCCTCGACATCCTGATGCCGTGCTCTGATGATTGCACCGCCGCTTTGCGGGATGCCTGAACGTCTGCCCCCATGTCCCAACCCCAGCCGCATCTTCCAGACACCTGCCTGGATAGCTGATCGATCTCCTTCCGGCCCTGTCCCTCATGACCGATTGAGGATGACGGGGAAGCCGCAACGGTCATCGTTTTCTTCGGGTGACTTATCCGTGCTTGCCCCCCAGATTGAGCGCCAGCAATTTCTGCAGCGCCGCATCGCCGGATATGGCCGCGTCCCACCCATAGGCCGCCGCCACGGCAGCGTCGAGGCCCGCGTGGGCGTCAGCAAGCCATTGCGGGCGGGTGTTGTAGAGGTTGGTCAGGGTGCGTTTCTTGAGTTCCTTGGCTGCGGCTTCGTTGCGAAGCGCCGGACGCTTGGGGTGGCCGGGAACCGGCTCGTCGATCCACTCCACCCATTCGGGCGGGTTGAGCCAGCGGTCGCGCAATTCCACCAGCCGCCGCGCGGCTTCGGCAATGGTGATGGCGCGCGGGTCGGTCGCGTACGCCGAAGCGGGAACGTCGGGCGATAGCCCTTCGGGAAACGGGAAGGTCTCGAAGGTGGTGGTCGGCGTGTAGCGCGGGCGGTCTTCCAGGCTGGTGCCGAGCCGCAGCGACCACGCTTCGTGGAAGCGGCTGTGCAGGATGCCGAAGGTCGTGTCGTCGTCGCGGGCGATGACGATCAGTTGATGGTCGGGGCAGACGCGGGGGTCGCACCAAACGAACAGCCGGTGCTTTGCGACCGTCGGCGTGGCGATGTAGCGCGATAGACCGTTGAGCGCCCGCCACATGGCGGGGCGCGGATTCCAATGCCTGAACCAGAACTCCCTGCTCGCTCTCTCCCGGTTTTTCTGGCGAAAGGGCTTGACGTGTTTTTCGATATGGCCGAAAGGCGCTTCATACAACGCCGCTTCAACTTCGCTCATCGTATCGCCAAAATCGATAATCCACTTGTCCGCAGGCCGCCGTGTGAGGTCCATGCCGTTAACCCAGGGTTTGAGCACATCGGAGTTGGGTCGTCCGTTCGGATTCACGGGCAAGCGAAGCCACTCACGGGCGAGGCCACCGGGGATGTCGAACGGCCCACGCTTAATGTCTCCCTGAAACGCAGTGCTCTCGTTGCGCGCCAATGATCGCGCGCGGGTTAGATCAAACGTTTCCGCAGTGAGGTCTGCGCTGATGCGGGCCGCCGCGGCCCCATTCAAGCACACAGCATGGGCGGCCTGTTTGTGTGCAAAACAAATTAGCGACACTCGAACCGCTGCCCCCTCTACCACCCAGGGCTCATCCGGCCAAACGTCGAAAATGATCGAGTCATTCAGGATTCTTTCCAACACCAACCGACTCGTACCGCCTCGTATCGAGTTAGTTGCCACCAGACCGGCGCGGTCGGTCTTCCCTTCGGCAACCAGCCGTCCGGCCTTGGCGAACCAATAGCAAACCAGGTCCGGTTTACCGTGCACCAATCCGCTGTATGCCTGGCTCAATGCCTCGGCGTAATCATGTCCCAACTCACTTCGGAGCTTTCTGTTTCCCAAAAACGGCGGGTTGCCCACCACCACGTCCGCCGCCGGCCACTCCGGCTCGCCGCCCGCCGGCGTCAGCACCGCGTCGCGGCACTCGATGGTGTCCAGCGGCTTCAGGATCGGATCGCGCGAGCCGGCAAAGCCGTTGCGGCGCATCCACTGAATCTCGCCGATCCACACAGAAACGCGGGCCAGTTCCGCGGCATACGGGTTGATCTCGATCCCCTTGACGTTGGCCGGGCCGGTCTCGGGAAAGGCGCGGGGAAGCCCCAGCGCCTCGGCTTCCAACTGCACCCGGTGCTCCAGGTCCTTGAGCGCCTGCAGCGCCAGATACAGGAAATTGCCCGAACCGCAGGCGGGATCCAGCACCGTGAAGGCGCGCAGCCGCTTGAGGAAATCGCCCAATAGCCGCTCGGCCTCGCGGCGCCGTCTGGTCTGGGCGGACGCCGACCGAGCGGCGGTTTGCCGTTCCAGGCTGGCGGCGAGGCGGGCTTTCGCCGCCTCCCACTCGGCCAGCCACGGGCGAATCACTACCGGATCGATGATGCGCATGATCTTGTCGCGGTCGGTGTAGTGGGCGCCGAGCTGCGAGCGTTTGCTTGGGTCGAGGCCGCGCTCGAACAGCGTGCCCAGGATGGAAGGGTCAATCTCCGACCAGTCGAGCGCCGCTGCCTTGAGAGTGGTTTCAATCTCGGCTTTGTCCAGCGGTAAAGCGACATCGTTGTCGAACAGCCCGCCGTTGAACCACGCCACCGCCTCGAAGCCGACGCGCCCGCCGGTGGCCATCGCCCCGAACAAGTCGCGCGCCAGCGCGGCAAAGTCCTCGGGCCGCTGGCGGGCGTGCTCCAGCATGCGCGTGAACAGGTTGCTCGGCAGCAGGCCGACGTCCTCGGCGAACATGCAGAAGACGAGCCGGTTGACGAAGTGCGCCACCGCCTGCGGTTCGTGGCCGCGGGCGCGCAACGACTGCGCCAGCGCCGCGAAGGTTGCCGCAGCGCGCTCGGTGAGCGCCTGACGGCTTTCGCCCGGCCGCAATCGTTCGGGGTCGGACATCGCCCACTTGAGCTTGTCGCGAATGGCCGCGTCGGCGAGGTCGTCCAGGCTGAACTCGTGCGTCTCGCTGACGCTGTTGGTCCAGTTGGTGCGGATACGGAAGCGCGCCACGTCGGAGACGATGAGCAGCGGCGGGTTTTCCAGGGCGAGGGCGTACTGCCGCAGTTGATTGAAAGCGACGTCCAGGTTGGCGTGCTTGCCTTTGTATTCCCAGGCGAAGTGATGGCGTTTCCACACGTCGGCCCAGCCGTCGCCGCCACTGTCCTTGCGGGCGCCGCGCTCGAAACAATACCAGTCGCCCGTCGGATCGGCCTCGGCGGGGGTCGGCTCGTCCAGCAATCGGCACAGGTCGATGAAGTGCTCCTGCGCCGCCGAGCGCTCCTTGAGTTCCGCGGCGCGCCACTTGGCGATGAAGGCGCCCGGCGTCATGGCAGCGTCCGCCCCGACGCGTCGTTGCCGAAGCTGGTTCCGCCACGCTTGAATCGGTCGGCGGTATTCAATCCGTTCCCCATTTGCTATGACGTCCTGACCAAGATGCCGTACGATCCCACAGCCTGCGAGGCGAAAGGCGCACAGTGTACAGGGTCCGCACAGGCGCCGCGTGTGGGATGCTGTGCTCGATCTCGCCAACCAGCACGGGCTTTCCGTCTATGATGCCATGTATCTTGAACTGGCGGTGCGGATGCGGATACCGCTTGCCGCGCTGGACCGGGCACTCGCCGCCGCCGGACAAGCCGCCGGGATTGACGCTCCAAAGATGGCGTAACCTCGGGTGAACGGACGTTGTACCCGCTTCGGCAACGGCTCTGCAGGCCCCTAACCAGGTTGACGACCCTGCCAAAAGCCGATACAGTTTGCGCCGTTCCAAAACAGTCCTTTTACCGCAGGCATGCGGGGAAATCTATCCATACAGGAGGCGTGGTTGTGAGTGTACAGGTAGGGCAAGAGGCACCGGATTTTACGCTCAAGGACACCGAGACGCAGGATGTGGCGCTGAGCGGTTTTCGCGGTCAGAAGAACGTCGTGCTGCTGTTCGTGCCGTTCGCTTTTACGGGTGTGTGCACCACCGAGCTGTGCTCGGTGCGGGATAATCTCAATACGTATAGCCAGCTGGACGCCGAAGTGTTGGGCATCAGCGTCGACAGCCCCTTCGCCCAGAAGCAGTGGAAAGAAAAAGAAAACCTCAATTTCACCCTGGTGAGCGATTTCAACCGCGGCGTCAGCAAAGCCTACGGTGCCCAGTTTGACGACCTGATGGGCTTTTCGGGCGTGGCCAAGCGTGCCGCTTTTGTCATCGACAAGGGCGGCAAGGTGCAGTACGCCGAAGTCCTTGAAAGCCCCAGGGACCTGCCGAACTTCGACAAGATTCAAGAAACGCTGCAGGGTCTTGCCTAACCCGGCAAGGAGCACTTCAGCCGCATGCCTCGGCGGCCGTATCGTCATGCCCGGTCCCGCTTGGCCGCCTTTCCCATACCCGCTATCTCGCCAACTCAATAGATCGCTGCGTGAGTGCCGATTCAAATGACCCGCGACTCGCGCAGTGCGGCGATTTCCTGTGCGTCGTAACCGGCGGCGGCCAGAATCTCCTCGGAGTGCTGCCCCAGAAGCGGCGCAGCGCGCCGCACCGAGCCGGGGGTGGCGCTCAGCTTGAGCGGCAGGCCGAAGAGGGACAGGGTGCCCAAGGCGGGGTGGGCGACCTGCTCAACCAATTGATTGGCCAGCACTTGCGGGTGCTCGAACAGACGGTGAATGGCGTCGGCCGCGGCGCTCGGCACGCCGGCGTCCTCCAGTTTCGCGGCCCATTCGTCGGCGCTCTTGGTTTGGAACACGGCCTCCAGCCGCTCCCGCAATTCCTGGGCGTGGGTGCTGCGCTTGCGCATGGTGTCGTAACGCGGATCGGTGGCCAGAGCGGGAAGCCCGACGGCGTCGCACAGGGCCAGCCAGAATTTCTGGACATGGGCCGAGATGTACAGGTGGCCTTCCCGGCAGGCGTACAGGCCGGAAATGCCGGTGTCCAGGTCACGCTCGTTGTCGGGCGGCTCATGCTCGCTGGCCACAAAACGCCCGGCCTGCATCGAGAGCGCCGCGGCTAGCAGCGACGTATCGACCCGTTGCCCCTCGCCGGTACGTTCGCGCACGAACAGGGCGAGCATGACGCCGTACGTAGCGAGCATGGCGGCGAAGAAATCGACGATGGAGCCGCCGACGAGCATCGGGCGTCCCAAGGAGCGCCCCTGCGCGGCGGCGATGCCGGTCATCGTTTGCAGCACCTGGTCGAAACCGGGTTTGCCGGACAGCGGCCCGGTGGACCCGTAACCCGAAATGCCGCAGTAGATGAGCTTCGGCTGCCATTGCCGCAGGTCGTCATAGCCGATCTGCAGGCGTTCTGCGGTGCCCGGACGGAAATTCTCGACGACGACGTCTGCCTGGCGCACCAGGCGATACACGACCTCGCGGCCCTCGGGCTGTTTGAGATCGAGCCGCAGTCCCCGCTTGTTGCGATTCACGCCCTCAAATAGTCGGCTGCCGTTGGGCATCGAGGAGGGAAAGGCGCGCGTCGGGTCGCCGCCGTGGGCTTCGATCTTGATCACGTCGGCGCCCATGTCCGCCAGCATGACGGGGCAGAACGGTCCGGCAATGTAACTGGTAAAGTCGAGAACGGTAATTCCTTCCAAAGGCGTCGGCATCGCTGGTTTGGCCTCCTTGATAGCCCACCTCCTCACGAGAGGAGGGCCGGGGTGAGGGGGAAACGAGACGCGGCCCGCCACTGCCTTACACTAACAGGAGGACGAAGGGCGCATGGCGCTGGTGATACTGATTCGGCACGGTCAAACGGATGAAAACGTCAGCGGCAAAATTTCCGGCCAGGGCGCGGCACCGCTGAACGTACGCGGACAGGAACAGGCCCGTCTGGCCGCCGAGGTGCTGGCGCCGCTGGGGGTGACCCACCTGCTGTCGAGCCCGGTGGCGCGCGCCCGTCAAACCGCTGAGGCCATCGCGCAGCGGCTGGACAAGCCAATCGAGGAGGCGCCAAGCCTGCACGAGGTGGATTACGGCGATTGGGAAGGCTCCTTCTTCCACACCCAGCGCTCCCACCCGGCAGCGCATGCCGTGTTCCACGATCCGGTCAACGCCGCCTTTCCCAACGGCGAGAGCCTGCCCAACGTGCAACGGCGCGGCGTCGAGGCGGTTGAATCAGCCCGCCGCCGGTATCCGCAGGGCGTCGTCGCCGTCGTGTCGCATGGCGACGTGATCCGCACCACGATGGCGCATTACCTCAACATGCCGTTCAACGACTACCGCCGCCTGAGTCTGGACAACGGCGCCCTGTCGGTGCTGGAACTGCACGACGACTGGGTGCGCGTCAAAGCCTTCAACTTCGTGCCGCAAGTCGGCAGCCTGTGGCTGCAATCCGACTTCCCCGCTTGGCAGAAGATCAAGCAGCTGGTCCCTGCCTCAAACGGCGCCTCGGCCAGCGGCCATTAGAGTCTGTTCCATAAGTCCGGCTATCTCTGTTGCACAATAAGTAGTTACAGGCTTAACAATTCAGACTGTGGATAATACCTTCTCTTGCAGGAGGTGACGCCATGAACCTGAGCAGCCTTTTCACCAACCCGACGCGAGAATCCTGCCTTGACCATCTCGAAACCGTCCGTTGGGGCGACAACCCTGCCGGCCCATCTTGCAAGAGGCGCGCAAGAACGAACGGGACGAGGCGGGCCGTTGGAATTGCCACGCTTGCAAGTCCAGCTTCAACGTCCTGTCCGGCGCCCTCATGCACAAGACCCAGGTTCCTCTGCAAAAGTGGTTCCTGGCGATCAGCCTGCTCGTCAACGCCAAGAGAAACTGTCCAGCTGCCAGCTTTGCCCGTGACCTGGACTTGAACCAGAAAACGGCTTGGTACACGCAGACCCGTATCCGCGTTGCGATGGTGAACCGCGAGCGAAGGCATCATCGAAGCCGACGAAACCTGCTTGGGCGGCAAGCCGCGCAAAGGCAACCGGCGCGAAGACGACAAGCCCGCCCCGTCCCAAATAGTGTGCGAGCCGCAACGCTGGGTCGGCCGTCACACGTCGCTGGCCGCGCATGGTCATCTTAACCCGGTTCACCGGCACGTCCAGAGCTTTCGACAGCGCACTGGCCAATAGGCCGAGCGCGTCAAGTCCTTCGCGCCATATCTCGCCCGGACGCACTGGCCGCATTCGGTTTTTCTGAACGCCGGCGCAAGCCTGACCGCTGGGGTTCGACATTCTTGAAGGCATAGCCGAACAACTCCTCGCAGACCTCGCCGGTCCATAGGAACCGAGCCTTGACAACACCCCGGGTCATTCGCGGTCCGGCCTTTGGTGATGGACAACCGCAACGCCGATTGCCTCCGCCGCCTCGCGCAACTGGTGGTCGAGCGTCGCCAAGGGCAGGCTGCGCCGAAAGGCAACTTCCAGATACGCTGCATCGTGCGCGGTCAATGTAAACCGGCGGGCGAGATCAAGCCAGATTTTACGACCAGTTTAAGCCAGTAGCAGCAAGGCGCCATAAAGGCACCGCCGAGCCTTAGCCGTTACACGGCGACGGGAAACCTAATGAAGGCGTGGCAGCGATAATCCAGCAGGGCGAAGTCCTCGAAACGCAGGTCAAAGAAGGGCTTGCGGCGGATTTGGACATGGGGCAGGGGAAACGGCTCGCGCTGGAGTTGGGTTCGGAGGCCGTCTACGTGGTCGAGGTAGACGTGAGCGTCGCCGAGAGTGTGGACGAAGACGCCCGGTTGCAGGTCGCACTCCTGCGCCACCATCATGAGGAGCAGGGCGTAGCTGGCGATGTTGAACGGCACGCCGACCGCCAAATCGGCCGAGCGCTGATACACTTGCAGATCGAGCCGCTCATCGGCGACGTAGAACTGCATCAACAGGTGGCACGGCGGCAGGGCCATGTCGGGCAGGTCGGCGACGTTCCAGGCGCTCACGACGATGCGTCGGGAGTATGGCTCGTTCTTGATGGTGTCAATCGCCTGGCGGATTTGATCGACGTGGCTCTCCGTGAACTCGCCGGTCTCCTCATCGCGCGCATAGCGCGGCCACTTGCGCCACTGGTACCCGTAGATGGGACCCAATTCGCCGGCATCGTTCGCCCACGGGTTCCAGATGGGCGTGTGGGCCGCCAAGCCGTCGTGGATGTTGGTCGAGCCGCGCAGGAACCACAGAAGCTCTCGCAGCACGGCGTCGAACAGCACCTTCTTGGTAGTGACGAGCGGGAAGCCCTGCCGCAGGTCGTAGCGCGCTTGTAGTCCGAACAGGGACAACGCCTTCATCTGCGTGCGATTGGCCCGCTCCACGCCGTTATCCAGGACGTTGCGAATGAGTTCCAAATAGGCTTTCACGCCATCTCCCCAGCCACCGTCAACAGCGAAACATGGTATACTCCCCGCCATTCACGCGAGTGATACAGAACGGCGTATTTTTCCACACCCCCTGTACCTCGTCAATGCGGGTTCCCTGCGTTCGCCTCACGTACTCAAAGTCGCCCACTCTTAAACGGCCCAATCGAAATACGGAGAGTTTTGCCATGACGTTACGCCCGTTTGCCGTCCCCGCCCGTTGGCTGGCCTGGTTGCCCTGGGCAATGTTGCTCATACCGTTTTGCCTGCCAGCATTGGCCGCCGACCTGCCTGAGGTGGTCGCGACGGTGCACGATCAGCCCATTTCCGCCGAAGCGCTGCGCGACTCGATGCGCGGCCAGCTCCTGCAGTTGGACATGGAGCGTTACGAGGCCATGAAGGCCCAGCTCGATGCCCTCGTCGCCGAGCGTCTCATCGCTTTGGAAGCGGCGGCACGCGGTGTGAGCGTCGAGGAATTCGAGCGTGTCGAAATCTTCGCCAAAATGGAACCCGTAACCCCCGAGCAAGTCAGAAGCTTCTACGACGCCAATAAGGAACGGCTGCCGCGTTCGTTCGAGGAGTTGGAGGGGCGTATCACGGTGCACCTGCAGCGCCAGTCGGAGGTCCAGCGCCGCGAAGCATTGGGGCGCGAATTGCGGCAACAATACCCGGTGCGCATTGCCCTGGCGCCGCCCCGCGCTGACGTCGACGCCGATGACGACCCATTTTTGGGTCCGCAGGACGCACCCGTCACCCTCATCGAATTCTCCGATTTTCAATGTCCCTACTGCCGCCGCGTACAGTCCGTGCTGAAACGGCTCATGACGGCCTACCACGGCCAACTGAAACTCGTCTTCCGCGATTTTCCGCTGCGGCAGATTCACCCGGAGGCGCAAAAGGCCGCCGAAGCCGCGCAATGCGCCAACGATCAGGGGCAGTTCTGGCCCTATCACGACCGCTTGTTTGCCGCCACCGAGTTGGGGGTGGAGGCCCTCAAGCAATACGCCGTGGAATTGGGCCTCGACGCCGAGGGCTTCAACACCTGCCTGGATTCCCAAAAATACAGCCAGGAAGTGCAGAAAGACATTGACGATGCGCGCGTTGCCGGGGTGAACGCCACGCCGTCGTTTTTCGTCAACGGCCTGCCGATCAACGGCGCCGTGCCCTTCGAGCGCTTCGTGGAGCTGGTCGAGCTGGCGTTGGAGCGGGCCAACGGCCAATAAAACGGTGTCAGGACAAGGAGAGGGGTTGGGGAGGTAGCATGGAGGTCTCAGAGGCCCGACGCCGTTTTGCGGCGTACATCGCGCGCCCGCCGGAGGACTTCCATCTGGCCGAAGGCGCGCTTCTCATTGCCCTGGAAGCCTATCCCGACCTCGACGTCGGTGCCTGTCTGCGACGCCTCGACGGCATGGCGAAAACGATCTCGGCCCACCTGGGCCTGGAGCTCGAACCCCGCCGCATCGTGTCGCACATCAACGCCTGTCTCTTTAAAGAACAGGGCTTTCGCGGCAATCGCCGGGATTACTACGACCCCCGTAACAGCTTCCTGAACGAGGTGCTGGACCGCAAGGTCGGTATCCCGATCACCCTCTCCATCGTCTATCTCGACATCGGCCGCCGCATTGGCCTGCCGGTCAACGGCGTCGGCCTGCCGGGGCACTTCGTCGTGCAATACGGCGCCCAACCCGAGCCGTTCTACGTTGACCCGTTTCACAACGGCAAGATCCTCTCGGCGCAGGACTGCGCCGACCGCGTAGCGCAAATCTACGGCCGGGACCTGCCGTGGCAGGAGTCGTATCTCGACGCGGTCAGCGACCTGCACATCCTGGCGCGCGTGCTGAATAATCTGAAAGTCATCTACGTGCGCAAGGACGCCCACGAGCTGGCCCTCGGCGCCGTGGAGCGCCTCATTCTCCTGAAACCGGATGTTCCCTCCGAAATACGTGATCGCGGTCTGTTGCACGCTCAGCTTGGCCAATTGCGCAGAGCCCTGGAAGACCTGACCGCCTACCTGGAAGCTTGTCCCGAGGCGCCTGATGCCCCGGCTATGCGCCGCCACGTCGCGGCGTTGCAGCGGGGCCTGCGCGGCTGAACAGACCGACGCAAGCGGCTATTTTTCGCTGGTTTCGCGCCCTCGCGCAGATATAATGAACCGCGTTTGCACCGTACCGACGGCGCCTCGCAGGAGGCCGACAAACACGCGCAGCAGCGCGCTGCAAAGGAGAGTTGCATGGCGCTCAGAACGCCACAGGAATACATCGCCAGCCTGCAAGACGGGCGCGTGGTCTATTACAAAGGAGAGCGGGTGAAGGACGTGACCAGCCACCCCGCCCTGAGCGTCGCCGTCAAGCACGCCTGCATCGATTACGAAATGGCGGAGGACCCGACACACCGCGACCTCGCCGTCATCGACGACGCCCACGTCGGCGAAACCATCAGCCGCTACTACCACCTGCCCCGCGACAGCGACGACCTGCTCAAGCGCAGCAAGCTCATCGAGACCGCCACGGCCCTGGGCCGCACCTTGGTGGTGCTGATCAAGGAGATCGGCACCGACGCCCTCTTCGCTCTGCACGTGGTGGCGCGGCACCTGGACGACAACCTCAAGACCGCTTACCTGCCGCGCGTGCAGGCGTTTTACCGTCACTGCGCGACCCAGGACCTGGCCGTCGCCGTGGCCCAGACCGACGTGAAGGGCGACCGCGGTCGGCCGCCTTCGCAGCAGATTCATCCCGATTACTACGTGCGCATCGTCGATGAAAGGCCGGACGGCATCGTAGTGCGCGGCGCCAAAATTCACACTTCGGTGATGACCAATTCCAACGAGGTGATCGTGTTGCCGACGCGCAACATGTCCGAGGCCGACCGCGATTACGCCGTGGCCTTCGCCATCCCCGTCGACACCCCCGGTCTGAAGATGATCTGCAGCCCGTACGGCGCGCCGCGGCGCGGCAACTTCGATCACCCCATCACCTCACAGCACAAAATGACCGAAACGCTGACGGTGTTCGACGATGTGTTCGTACCGCGCGAGCGGGTCTTCCTGCAAAAGGAGTGGCAATACGCCGGCGCGCTGGCCAAGACGTTCGTCGAGTTTCACCGTTTCACCGCCATTTCCTACAAACTGCCCCTCACCGATACCCTGGCGGGCGCGGCGCAACTGATCGCCGACTACAACGGCCTGCTGCGCGCCGGCCACATCCGCGAGAAGATCACTCGCCTCATCGCCTACACGCAAACCCTGCGCGCCCTCACCACGCAGGCCGCTCTGGCCTGTCGCGTGGCCGAGGAGGGCATCGCGGTGCCCAGTCCGCTGCTGGTCAACATCGCCAAGCTGCACTTCGCCGAGAATTATCACGCGATGATCGGCGCTCTGCAGGACATCAGCGGCGGCATTCTGGTCACGGCGCCCGGCGAGGAGGACCTGCTGAACCCGGAGACACGCCCCCTCATCGAGAAATACCTCGGGGGCCGGGAAGGGGTGTCGGCTGCGGACCGCCTGCGGGTGCTCAACATGATTTCGGAGTTGACGGCGGCGGATTTCGGCGGTTATCAGGCGGTGCTGGCGATTCACGCCGAGGGGTCTATCGAGGCGGAAAAGATGACCATTCACCGCGAATACGATTTTCAGGACAGTCTCAAGCTCGCCAAATACGTGGCCGGTCTCGATACCTGAGACGCGCCGCGCACGAGTCCTGGCATCGCCCAGGCCCTCGTTCCTAAGTCCAGAAGGAAAACGCTATGCCATTTGATCCAGCGCTGTTTCGTCAGGTGCTCGGCCGCTTCGCTACGGGTGTGACGGTGATTACCACCCGCAAGGGAGATTCCAAGCACGGCATGACGGCGAACGCCTTTACGTCCGTGTCTCTTGACCCGCCGCTGATCCTCGTGAGCGTCGACAAAAAGGCCGACATGCACAACTGGCTGATGGACTCGGGCGTCTTTTGCGTCAATATCCTGCCGGAGCACCGTCGCGCCTGGTCCGATTGGTGGGCCGGCAAGGCGCCCAAGGACGGCGATCAGTTCGCCGACATACCCCACGGCGCGAAGGAGACCGGCAGCCCGGTGCTGGACGAATGTCTCGGCTTCCTTGATTGCCAGGTCTGGGCGCGCTACGAGGGCGGCGACCACACCCTGTTCCTGGGCGAGGTGCAGGAGGCCGCGGTGAGCGAGGACGAAAGCCTGCGGCCGCTGCTCTTCTTTGCCAGCAAGTACGGCAAGTTGCAGGCGGAAGAAGGGTAGGGTGGCGGCGCTGCGCCTGGTGGAACGGGCCGGGTATGTTTGAGCTGACGGAAGCGCAACAGGGGGTGCGGAGTAGCATGGGCCGCTTCGCCCGGCGCGAATTGCGCTGGCGGGCCGGCAAGCTGGACGCCGCGCCGCCGGGCTCGCTGGACGCAGATTTGCTGGCGCTGTGTTGCGACGTGGGTCTGCTGTCGGCGCAATTGCCCGCCGATTACGGCGGCACCATGGACGGCCTCAGCGCCGCCATCGCGGCTGAAGAGATAGCCTGCTGGGATGCGGGTACTGCGGCGCTGCTGATGGCCAACGGCCAGGCGCAAGCGGCGGTTTCGCTGTCGGGCAACCATCGCCTCATGGACCTGATGTTTCCCGAAATCGTGGCTGCCGAAAGCGCTCGTCAGTCGGCGCTGTGCGCTCTGGCTCTGAGCGAGCGGCACGTGGGCAGCGACCTGCAGCACCCCGACGCGCCGGCCACCGGGCGCATGATGGTGACCGCCAAGCGACGCGGCGGCGGTTACGCGCTGTCGGGCCGCAAGTCTTATTGTGCTGCCGGCAACGCCGCCCGTTGGATCGCCGTCTTCGCCACCCTGAGCGAGGATCGCAGCCCCGAAGGGCTGACCGGTTTCCTTATTCCCACCGATGCCCCCGGTTTCCACGTCAGCGAGGTGTTGCCGACCATGGGCCTGCGGGCCTGCCCGCTGGTGGAGTTCTACGTGGAGAACGTCCGGGTGCCGCGCGAGCATCTGCTGACGGTCGAGGGCGGCGGGGCTGACCTGGTGCGTAAGTTGATCGCCCGTGGCCGCGCGCAGGCCGCTGCCGTCGCAGTGGGGATCGCGCGCGGCGCTTACGAATTGGCGCACCGGCACGCGGTCGGGCGGGTGCAGGGCGGTGGGCCGATCCTGGGTCACCAGATGGTGCAGGGCGCTCTGGCCGACATGACCATGCGGGTCGAGGCGGCGCGTCTGCTGGCCTACAAGGCGGCGCTGTGCGACCCGCCGCAATTGGCTCTGAGCTCCATGGCCAAGGTGTTTGCCAGCGAGGTCGCCGTGCAGGCGGCCGGCGACGCCGTGCAGCTGCTCGGCGCCTACGGCACGACCCGCAAGTCGGGGGCCGAGAAGATTTACCGGGACGCCAAGATGACACAGATCCTCGCCGGCACCAACGACATCTGCCGCCTTGCGGTGACCGCCCCGCTGCGGCAATCCGCCGGCGGAGCGACGTAGATTCGGAGTGATCCCGTGGCAAAGACGGCCGGCATCGTGGTGATTGGCAACGAGATTCTCTCCGGCAAGGTGGTGGACGCCAATTCGCCCTACCTGTGCCAGGAACTGCGCCCGCTAGGGGTGGACGTGCGGTGCATCGTGGTGCTGTCGGACGACGTCAAGGTGATTGCCGAGCACGTCGCAGCGTTCGCAGCTGCCTTCGACTACGTGCTGACGACCGGCGGTGTCGGCCCGACGCACGACGACGTTACCATCGAGGCGGTGGCCCGGGGGCTGGGCCGGCAAGTGGTCATCCACCCCGAGTTGAGCGCCCTGTTGCAGGAACATTGGACGGAGCGGCCCGCCGCGGTGCGGGACAAGATGGCGAGTGTGCCGGAGGGTACGCAGTTGCTGATGGAGCCCAGCCTGCCCATCCCGGTTTTGCTGGTCGGCAACGTGTACGTTTTTCCGGGCATCCCGAAGCTGTTCCGGCGGCTGTTTGACGACATCAAGGAGCGCTTCCGCGAATCGCCGTATCACGTCCGCCACGTGTACGTGCGGGCCAGGGAGAGCACCTTTGCCCATCATCTGGAAGCCGTGATGACGGCGTTTCCCGACCTGATGCTGGGCTCCTATCCCGAGGTGGACAACCCGGCGTACCGGGTCAAGCTGACCCTGGAATCCAAGGATCCGGCCTACCTGAAGCGGGCGCACGAGCACTTGCTGGCATTGCTGCCCGCGGATGTCGTGGCCGACGTGGTGGCGCCCCAGTCGTGTGAAGGAGATGAGGCGTGAAGATTTACACCCGGACGGGTGACGCAGGCGAGACCGGGTTGTTCGACGGCACGCGGGTGCCGAAAGACGCCGCACGGGTGGCGGCCTACGGGGACGTGGACGAGCTGAACGCCGTGCTGGGCCTCGCCTTGGCTTTCGTGCGCGAGGACGACGACCTGTGCCCGTGCCTGCTGACCATCCAGCGCGACCTGTTCACGGTCGGTGCCCAGTTGGCCGATCCGAGCGCGCGGGTCGAGGCCAAGCGCGGCGCCAAGGCCGCCTTTACGGAAGACAAGGTGAGCCAATTGGAAGAATGGATCGACCGGTTCGAGGCGCAATTGCAACCGCTGCGACAGTTCATCCTGCCCGGCGGCTCGAAGGGTGGGGCCACCTTGCACCTCGCCCGCACCGTGGGACGCCGGGCCGAGCGGCGCATCGTTGCGTTGTCGCACGAGGTGGAAATTGACCCCATTATTGTGCGGTATATGAATCGGCTGTCGGATTTCCTGTTCGTCGCGGCACGGCTGGAGAACCTGCACCGCCGCCATGAGGAAATTCCCTGGTGAAGAGGGCGACAAGACATGGCTGACGAGTTTGTCAGGGTCGAACAGTTCGCTGAGCTCATGAAGCGCATGGAGCAAAGGAGCGTAAATTGATTCTCAAGGTAGCTCGATTGGGGCACCCGGTGCTGCGGCAGGTTGCCGAGCCGGTGCCGCCGGATGAGATCACGTCGCCGGAGGTGCAGCAGCTCATCGACGACATGATCGAGACCATGTATGAATACGACGGCGCCGGGCTGGCCGCCCCGCAGGTGCATGTGTCACGGCAGATCGTGGTGATGGAGGTGGCGCAGAACCCGCGCTATCCGAACGCCCCGGACATTCCGCTGAAGATCTACGTCAACCCGGAAGTCACGCCGCTCACCGATGAGAAGGTGGAGGACTGGGAGGGCTGCCTGAGCGTGCCGGGCATGCGCGGACGGGTGCCCCGGCACACGCGGATTCGCCTGCAGGCGTACGACCGCGAGGGGCAGCGGCTGGACTTCGTGGTGGAGGGGTTTCACGCCCGCGTCATTCAGCACGAGTGCGATCACGTGCAAGGCAAGGTGTACCTCGACCGCATGACGAGCATGGAGTCGCTGACCTTCACGGAAGAATTCATCAAGTACGGGATGGGCGAGTAGGGGCTGGGTCCGCTGGCCGGGCCGGGGCGTCGCGCAGTTGGTCGAGGGCCCAGGCGGCGTGTTCGCGTATCAGCGGTTCCTTGTCCTGCAGCAGGTCTTCGAGCACGGGGATGAAGGCGCGATTGCCGGAGTTGCCCATCGCCACGCAAACGTTGCGCAGCAGGCCGCGTCGTTTGGGGCGTTCGAGGGCGGCGCCGCGGAAGCGTTGCCTGAAGGCTTCGAGAGTCAGACGGGCCAGTTCTTCGAGGTCCGGATGCATGTGCTGCGGACGAGGTTGCAGGCTGGGCTCGGCGGTGAAATGGCGTTTGCGGTTCCAGGGGCAGACGTCCTGGCAGATGTCGCAGCCCAGTACGTGGCTGCCCATTGGCGCGCGCAGGTCCTCGGGAATCGCGGTCTTGAGCTCGATCGTCAGGTAGGAAATGCAGCGCCGCGCGTCGAGGACGTACGGTTCGGGGAACGCCTCGGTGGGGCAGGCGTCCAGGCAGCGGGTGCAGGTGCCGCAATGGTCGGGCGTCGGGTGGTCGATGTCCAGCGGGACTGTCAGGACGAGGACGCCGAGCAGCAGCCAGGAGCCGAGACGCTTGTTGAGCAGGCAGGTGTTCTTGCCGAACCAGCCGAGGCCGGCGTATTTCGCATAGACCCGCTCGACCACCGGCCCGGTATCCACGTACAGCTTGCTGGCTGCCTCCAATGGTAGCAGGGTGGCCGCGAAGTCCCGCAGTCGTTGCAGCTTGTCCTCAAGCACCCCGTGGTAATCCTCGCCCCAGGCGTAACGCGCCACCCAACCCCGCCTTGAGTCATCGTGGTCGGTGGAATAGGGATAAGGCGTGTCGTAGTTCAGCCCGCACACCACGACCGACCGCGCTCCCGGCAGCACCTTCTGCAAGTCGCTGCGACGCTCCTGAGTGCGGGACAGGTAGTGCATGTCCCCGGCATAGCCCGCCGCCAGCCATTTCTCATAGAAGTCCAGCTCCGGGCTGCCCTGCGCCGGCGCCACCCCCACGAGATCGAATCCCAGCTCCAGGGCGTGCTGCTTGATGCGTTGGGTCAGTTCGTGCCGGGACATGTGCCTGTTGTCCTCGTGTTGGAAGCCCATTTTTGTTCTGGACGAATAGCCAAGCCGCAGTATAATACATGCCTCACGATTCCCCGGTAGCTCAGCAGGTAGAGCGGTTGGCTGTTAACCAATTGGTCGCTGGTTCGAGTCCGGCCCGGGGAGCCTGAAGCGAGCCCGCCCATTCCGGCGCCTCCTTACATGACGCGAGACCCCGAGAGGTGATCTTCTCGGGGTCTTGTTGTATCTGGTGACAGGAAGGTTTCATCCATTTGCCGACGCCTCGGAACCAGTGAGGAATGAAAAATGGCCCTCAAAAAGTCCCAACTCTACGCCTCGCTCTGGCAAAGCTGCGACGAGCTTCGCGGCGGCATGGATGCCTCGCAGTACAAGGACTACGTTCTTACCCTGCTGTTCATGAAGTATGTGTCGGACAAAGACGCCGGCAGGCCGGACGCGCTTATCGACGTGCCCGACGGCGGCGGTTTTGCCGACATGGTGCGGCTCAAGGGCGACAAGGAGATTGGCGACAAGATCAACAAGATCATCGCACGGCTCGCCGAGGCCAATGACCTCAAGGGTGTCATCGACCAGGCCGACTTCAACGACGAGAGCAAGCTCGGCGCCGGCAAGGAGATGCAGGACCGGCTCTCCAGGCTGGTGGCCATTTTCGACGGTCTTGACTTTCGCGCCAACCGTGCCGAGGGCGACGACCTGCTCGGCGACGCCTACGAATACCTGATGCGCCACTTCGCCACCGAGTCCGGCAAGAGCAAGGGACAGTTCTACACCCCGGCCGAAGTATCGCGCATCATGGCCAAAGTGATCGGCATCGACGCCGACACCCGCCAGGACCAGACGATCTACGACCCCACCTGCGGCTCCGGCTCGTTGCTGCTCAAGGCCGCCGACGAGGCGCCTCACGGCATCACCGTCTATGGCCAGGAGATGGACAACGCCACTTGGGCGCTGGCGCGAATGAACATGATCCTGCACGACCATTCGACCGCCGAGTTGTGGCGCGGCAACACGTTGGCCGCTCCCTATTTCAAGAACCCGGACGGTCGTCTCAAGACGTTCGACTTCGCCGTTGCCAATCCCCCTTTCTCAGCCAAGGCGTGGTCCAGCGGTCTCGATCCCGCCCACGACGAATTCAGGCGTTTCGAGCATGGGATTCCCCCGGCCAAGAACGGCGATTACGCCTTTCTCCTGCACCTCATCGCGTCGCTGAAGAGCAAGGGCAAGGGCGCCATCATTCTGCCTCATGGCGTGCTGTTCCGCAGCAATAGGGAGGCCGACATCCGCAGGAAGCTCATACAGCACGGCCTGATCAAGGGCATCATCGGCCTGCCCGCCAATCTCTTCTACGGCACCGGCATCCCCGCCTGCATCCTGGTCCTCGACAAGGAACACGCCGAGGCCCGCGCCGGTATCTTCATGATCGACGCGAGCAAGGGCTTCCTCAAGGACGGCAACAAGAACCGTCTGCGCGCCCAGGACATCCACCGCATCGTGGACGTGTTCACCAAGCAGACCGAATTGCCGCGTTATTCCCGCATGGTGCCGGTGGCCGAGATCGCCAGTCCTGCCAACGACTACAACCTCAACATCCCGCGCTACGTCGACTCCAGCGAACCGGAAGATCTGCACGACCTCGACGCGCATCTGCACGGCGGCATCCCCAATCGCGACCTTGACGCCCTGAGTGCCTACTGGTCTGTCTTTCCGTCCCTGCGCCAAGCGTTGTTCGCAGACAACGGGCGAACGGGCTACAGCGAGGCCCGGACCGAGACGCAGCAGGTGAAAGACGCCATCCACGGGCACGACGAGTTCGAGTCCTACCGGGAGCGGACCGCCGCCATCTTCGACGGCTGGCGTCAGAGCCATGAACCGCTTCTCAAGGGAATCGAGACGGGCGCCAATCCGAAAAACGTCGTCCACGCCCTGGCGGAAGACCTGCTCGCGCGCTTTTCCGCCCTGCCGCTGCTCGACCCCTATGATGTCTACCAACGGCTTTTGGACTACTGGGACGAGACGATGCAGGATGACGTGTACCTCCTCGTCGCCGATGGCTGGGTCGAGGCGGCCAAACCGCGCGACATCATCGAGGACAAGGGAAGGAAACTCAAAGAGACGCCGGACCTGACCATCGGTCGCAAGAAGTACAAAATGGACTTGATTCCCCCGGCCTTGGTTGTTGCGCGTTACTTTGCTGCCGAGCACGCCGCCCTTGAGAGATTCCAGGCCGGGCTGGACGCGGTCGCCCGCGAGCGGGAGGCGGTCTATGAGGAGGAGCTCACCGGCGACGAAGGTCTGCTGGCCAACGCGGTCAACGACAAGGGCAAGGTCACCAAGACAGGCGTGAAGGACCGGCTCAAGACCATTCAGCACGAGCCGGAAAGCGTCGTGGAATGGGCATTTCTCATGTGCTGCCTTGCCCTGATCGAGGCTGAATCCAGCGTGGGCAAGGCCGTCAAGGGCGCCCAGGCCGAGCTGGATCAACGGGTGCTGGCCCGCTATGCCACGCTCACCGAAACCGAGATCAAGACGCTGGTGGTCGAGGACAAATGGTTCGCTACTATTCGGGAGGCTGTCGAGGGCGAAATGCAGCGGTTGACCCAGCAGCTTGCCGGGCGCGTCAAGGAGTTGGAAGGGCGCTACGCCCGGCCGCTGCCGGAGTTGGAGCAGGAGGTGGAAGCATTTGGCGCCAAGGTCGAGGGACACTTGAAGCGGATGGGCCTCTTTCTATGAGTCAAGCGTTTAACGTTGAAATTAGCTTCGAATCACGCCTGTGAACCTACGGAGAACATGACGTTTGATCGTCGGGGGAATCGGTGAAGTTACCCAATGCGAGTCAAGCTCGTGTCGATGCCGCCAAGATTGTCGATTACCTGCTTTCGACAAGCCATTCTGACGGTCGGAGCAAAGCCGTCTTCTTCTCGAACTTTGGGTTTAATGTAGAGCAATGGCAAAGCTTTGCCATTGCATTGCGTGATCACGGAACGAAGCAACGAAGCAATGAAGTCTCTGGAATCGTGACATCGGACTATGGTGTACGTTACAGCGTGGATGGCATAATCAAAACACCCGATGGACGTAACCCACACGTGAGAACCGTGTGGATCATTGACAAAGAGGGCAGCCAACCACGGCTCGTTACCGCACGTCCGCTCAGGAGGGAAGATGCTCGAAGAACATGATCGCATTGTGCTCACGGACGATATTTCCGACTCTGGTTTGAAGGCGGGAGACGTTGGAACGATCGTCCACACGTATCCCAATGGAGAGGCTTTCGAGGTGGAGTTTCTGACCCTTGATGGCAACACGGCGGCATTGGCCTCGGTTCTGCCGTCACAAGCGCGTCTGGTAACTCGCACGGACATCACTCATACGAGAGAGATCACCGACTAAACGGCTGAGCGTCAATGACCATGATCCCTTGTACAGGAATCGCCATGGCCCGCAGGCCACACAAGAGCCATGAAAACCAGGGCCGTCACTTGGGTGCATTGGCTAGCCCGGCAACCCCTGCTATCGCTGAAGTCGTTTGCCTCGGAGGGGTAGAAATGCCGGATTTGTGTTTGCGTGACGCGACGGAATCCGCGGCATCACTTCGGGACACGATGCTGGAAATCAACCGTAACGCGCAACGGCGCGGTCTGACCCCCGATATTTTGCAATCCATCCTGGCCAACGAATGACCCGCTTCGTCTTCGATACAATCGTCATTGTCAGCGCGTTACTCTTCAACGACTCCCTGCCAGCACGGACGTTCATCCCATGCAACCCCCCTTGTCAGGGGGGCTTTTGGAGGGCCGTCTTGGTTACTCGGGGCTTTTGACCTATCCCCCCTGATAAAGGGGGGCAAGGGGGTTATGTCCCTGCAACCCATGCGTAACGTCAGGTCTTTGGATGGGCGATTTTGGCTGCCTGCAATTGCAAAGGAAAAGTAACATGCCCACCCCCAAACCTCGGTACAGCAAAGCGGAGTTCGCTCGCCGCGGAGATGAGATTTATGATCGAGACATAAGCCCCCATGCTGGACCCGCTGATGAAGGCAAGTTTGTGGTTATCAATATCGAGGGGGCGTGGGAGACGAAGCGGTTGGAGCACGTCACCGACTGCTTTGACCACGTTCGTATCCCTTTGAATGAAATTCAACGAGTCAACAGGCCGGGGCCTTATCCGTATTGTGGTGCAAACGGTGTCTTAGATTATGTGGACGACTTCGTTCTTGATGATGATGTAATTTTGATCGCTGAGGACGGAGGATATTTTGACGAATATGCTTATCGTCCTATAGCTTACCGGATGTCGGGAAAAATCTGGGTGAATAATCATGCACATATCCTTAAAGCTAAATTTGGCTATAGCCAAGGATTTCTATTTTATTCTCTGGTGCATAAGAACATACTCCCGTACTTAGCTAGCGGTACTCGTGCGAAACTCAACAAGTCCGAAATGAATAAGATTGAAATATATATCCCACTTGATAGCGATGAACAAGAAACCATCGCTGCCGTCCTCTCCGACGTCGATGGATTGATCGGGGCGTTAGAGAAGTTGATTGCCAAGAAGCAGGCCATCAAGCAGGCTGTCATGCAACAACTTCTTACCGGCAAGACGCGCCTACCGGGCTTCGGCGGGGCGTGGGAGACGAAGCGGTTGGAGCACGTCACCGACTGCTTTGACCACGTTCGTATCCCTTTGAATGAAATTCAACGAGTCAACAGGCCGGGGCCTTATCCGTATTGTGGTGCAAACGGTGTCTTAGATTATGTGGACGACTTCGTTCTTGATGATGATGTAATTTTGATCGCTGAGGACGGAGGATATTTTGACGAATATGCTTATCGTCCTATAGCTTACCGGATGTCGGGAAAAATCTGGGTGAATAATCATGCACATATCCTTAAAGCTAAATTTGGCTATAGCCAAGGATTTCTATTTTATTCTCTGGTGCATAAGAACATACTCCCGTACTTAGCTAGCGGTACTCGTGCGAAACTCAACAAGTCCGAAATGAATAAGATTGAAATATATATCCCACTTGATAGCGATGAACAAGAAACCATCGCTGCCGTCCTCTCCGACATGGACGCCGAAATTGCCGCACTGGAACGCCGCCGGGACAAGACCCGCGCCATCAAGCAGGGCATGATGCAGCAACTCCTCACCGGCCGAGTTCGGCTTGTGAAGCCGGAGTAGACTGTGGCAGTAATCTACTCGGACCAGAAGATCGAATCGTTGGTGCGGGAGCGCAAGCCTTTGCCGTCCAGTCGCTACGGCGACTTTCTCGGCACCCTTCGGCGCCTGATCGCCGATGCCAGTTTAGAGGTCCCACCTGATCCGCAGGGCCACCTTTTCGAGGAGGGATAGGCGATGGCCATCGAGACCGTGGAGCGAGACTTTCACGACAAGGTCTCGACGAAGATTCGGCTCGCAGCCGAGGGCATGGAACGCTTCCGCGTGTTGACGCCCTTCCTGTTCGAAGACGGCGACCATTTGTCCATCGTCCTGAAGAAGGAAGGCGCCCGGTGGGTGCTATCCGACGAGGCGCACACGTACATGCACCTTACCTATGACCTGGACGAGAGAGACCTCCATACCGGCACACGCCAGAAGATCATCGCCAACGCGCTGTCTGTTTTCCAGGTCGAAGACCGGGACGGAGAGTTGGTACTCGAGGTGCCGGATGAGCGCTACGGCGACGCGCTCTATTCATTTGTTCAGGCGCTTCTCAAGATCACGGACGTCTCGTACCTGTCGCGGGAGCGGGCTCGGTCCACTTTCATGGAAGATTTCCGGGCGCTGCTGAGCGAGGCTGCTCCCGAGGAACGCCGGGTTTTCGATTGGAGCGACCCCGACCACGACCCGCGTGGAATTTATACGGTGGACTGCCGAATCAACGGTATGCCGCGCCCTCTTTTTGTTCATGCCTTGACGGGTGACGGGAGAACCCGCGATGCCACGATCGCGCTGCACCAGTTCGAGAAGTGGGGCATCGCGTTCCGTTCCCTGGCCATTTTCGAGGACCAGGAATCGATCAATCGGAAGGTGCTCGCGCGCTTCAGCGACACGTGCGAGAAGCAGTTTTCCAGTCTGGCCGCGAACCGCGACAGGATCATGCACTTTCTGGGTGCAAGTATTTCGGGGGAGGGGAGGGAAGCCCGCGGTGAAGCACCTGAAATTGGGTAACGTGAAACCATGAGTACGATCGGGGAACGGGAAATTCGCACCCAGCAACGTGTTGTTGCATTCTTCCAGGCGGCACTCGGCCGCGTCGACCTCGGCGCCATTGAGAAATCGACGTGAAGGAGCGGCGTTCATGATCGAGAAGCGTTTCAGAGACCTCTGGGAGCGGTTGCAGGGCAAGAAACCCCATTTGCCGCATTTTCTGGCGGAAATCCACCTGGAGGGCATTCGCGGCATCGACGATATCCGGGTGGTGTTCGATTACCCGGTGAGCGTCATCGCCGGCGGCAATGCCAGCGGCAAGTCGACCGTGCTCTTTGCGGCTGCCTGCGCCTACAAGGTGCCGGGAGCGGGCGTCAAGGACTTCGTGCCGTCCACGCTTTTTCCCGATTACCGGCCCAAGCTGGGAGAACGCGAGGATGAGAAGCATGCAATCGTTCTTGAGTTCGACTATTCGACGCCCGATGGGCGGCAGTCCATGCGGTGGCGGCGTGCCAAGGGTTGGAATCGCAGCTTCCTCGGTCGTAAGAACGCCAGCCAGCCGGAACGGTTGCTCTATCTCAGGACACTCAGCAATCTCAGCAATCCGGCCGAGGTTCGCGGTGTACTCAGCATGTCTCGCCTGAGTTCCGAGCCGCTGGAATCTCCTTTGACAGCGTCACAGATCGAGTTCGCGCAGCGGATGCTTCCTTTCCGGTATTCAGAAGTCGTCCACCTGTCCAGTGGCGGCAAGAACTTGCTCTTTGCCGCTCAGGAAGGTGGCGCGTCATACTCCGAATTGCACATGGCCGCTGGCGAGCGCGCCATCTTGCGGCTGTCGCGGGAAATCGCCCAGCTCGAAGACGCGCTGGTTCTGATTGACGAAGTGGAAGCTGGCCTGCACCCGTGGATCCAGCAACTTCTCATGTTGCAACTACAGCAACTTGCCCTGCGTAACGACCTGCAGATCATCGTAACCTCTCACAGCCCGGTCGTGCTCGACTCGGTGCCTGCGCACGGACGCATCTTTCTCGAACGTGACGAAAAGGGCCGGGTTGCGGTACGCCCGGCGTATCGCGATGTGGTCCAGGACGCCCTGTACGGGCGCTCCGGCGACGCGCTCAACCTGCTATGTGAAGACGATGCGGCCGAAGGCGTTCTGCACGGCATTTTTGACGTTTTGCTACCCCGACAGAGAATCAGGAGGGAATCGGTTCGCATCGGGCGGGACACAGGTGCCGGCGAGTTCCCGGCGCATGCCGCGGCTTTCAGGAAATTCGGCCAGTTCCAAAACGTCGTCTTCATTCTCGATGGCGACAAGCGGGGCTGCGACATTGAACGAAAGATACAAGAAGGCGCCGGGAGTGAAGTCCCCGTATTGTTTCTTGCCGGCCGTGCCGCGCCGGAAGTCTGGGTGTGGGATCGGTTGCGGCAGAGCTCGGAGGGCGCCAGGGAATTGAGCATTGATCCCGCCGAACTGTTCGAACGGATGAATCGGCTGGACTCGGTCTACGACTCGGCGTCCGACCACCCGTCACAGATCGCCAAGACCAAACTTCGCGGTCTGTCCGAACCCCTGGGTTGGGACCCCCCGGATATTTGCCGGGTCGTTGCCCGGCTGGAGGCCAGCCGGAAGGAAAGCGATATTCAGCCTTTGGTGGAAGGGTTGGCGAATGCGCTGCTGCGGTGGCGCGCAAATTAAGCCAGCAAAAATGGCGGAGATATGGAAGAAGCCATGACACGACAACCGAACGGACGGAGCCGAACGCCCCGAGTCTGTTCTGTCGCAGATGACCGCTTGCGCAGGCGTGCCGTCCAGCCCCGCAGACCCGTCCGACGGCAACGGCGTGCGGGTGCGGGTCTGTCGGCATCCTTGAGGCGGGGGCTCGCGGCGTCATGAGTACGATCGGGGAACGGGAAATTCGCACCCAGCAACGTGTTGTTACGTTCTTCCAGGAGGCACTCGGCTATGCCTACCTCGGTCACTGGAAAGATCGCGACGGCAACAGCAACATCGAGGAAACGTTGCTTACGGACTGGCTGACGCGCCAGGGTTACAACGACAAGATCATCGCCAAGGTGCTGTCTGAACTGGATAAGGCCACGGCACTCGGCGGCAGCAAGACCCTCTACGACGCCAACCGGCAGGTCTACGGCCTGCTGCGTTACGGCGTGAAAATCCAGCCGGACGTGGACGAGCAGAACATGACCGTCTGGCTGATTGACTGGGCGAATCCCGACCATAACGACTTCGCCCTTGCCGAAGAGGTGACGGTTGCGGGGGAGAATACCAAGCGGCCCGACCTCGTGCTCTACGTCAACGGCATCGCCTTGGGCGTGCTGGAGTTGAAGCGCTCGACCGTATCGGTGAGCGAGGGTATCCGCCAGAATCTCGACAGCCAGAAGAAGATGTTCATCCAGCCGTTCTTCACCACGGTGCAACTCCTGATGGCGGGTAACGACACCGAGGGGCTGCGCTACGGCGTGATTGAAACGCCGGAGAAGTACTGGCTGCGCTGGAAGGAAGCCGAAGCCCACCCAGCCGCGGAAGATAACCCGCTGCTACGGGAACTGGGCCAACTGTGCGGCACGGAGCGGCTGCTGGAAGTCGTGCACGATTTCGTCGTCTTCGACGCCGGCGTCAAGAAAATTTGCCGCCATAACCAGTACTTCGGGGTGCGGGCGGCACAGGCGCGTGTGCAGCGCCGCGAAGGCGGCATCATCTGGCACACGCAAGGCAGCGGCAAGAGCCTGACCATGGTCTGGCTGGCGAAATGGATCCGCGAGCACGTGACCGGCGGGCGAGTGTTGGTCGTCACCGACCGTACCGAACTGGACGAGCAAATCGAAAAGGTGTTCAAGGGCGTCAGCGAGGATATCCACCGCAGCAGCAGCGGCGCCGATTTGGTGCAGGCGTTGGGCACCGGCAATGAATGGCTGATCGGCTCGCTGGTCCACAAATTCGGCGCCTCAGAGGAAATGAGTGAAAGGGATATCGAGACCTACGTCGAGGAGATCAGGAAAAGCCTTCCCAAGGGGTTCCACGCCAAGGGCGAGATATTCGTCTTCGTGGACGAATGTCACCGCACGCAATCCGGGAAGCTCCATCATGCGATGAAAGCGCTGTTGCCGCGGGCGACGCTGATCGGTTTCACTGGAACGCCGCTCCTCAAGGACGACAAGCGCCGGAGCATTGAGACCTTTGGGCCGTACATCCACACCTACAAGTACGACGAGGCGGTGGACGACGGGGTGGTGTTGGACCTGCGCTACGAGGCGCGCGACATCGACCAGAACCTGACCTCGCAGGCCAAAATCGACCAGTGGTTCGAGCTCAAGACCCGGGGCCTGACCGACGTGGCAAAGGCCCAACTCAAGCAACGGTGGGGCACGCTGCGGAGCGTGCTGAGTTCGCAGGACCGATTGGGCAAGATCGTTGATGACATCCTGATCGACATGGAGACGCGCGATCGTCTCAAGAGTGGCCACGGCAACGCGCTGCTGGTCTCCGACAGCATCTACTCGGCGTGTCGCTTCTTCGACATGTTTCGCCAGACTGATCTGGCGGGTAAATGCGCCATCGTGACCTCCTACAAGCCGTCCCCGGCGAGCATCAAGGGGGAAGCGAGCAACGAGGGGCTGACCGAGAAACTGCGCCAGTATGACATCTACCGAAGAATGCTCGCGGCGCACTTCGACGAGCCGGAAGACTCGGCCATGCACAAGGTGGAACGTTTCGAGCAGGAGGTCAAAAAACGCTTCATTGACGAGCCGGGACGGATGAAGCTCCTCATCGTGGTCGACAAACTGTTGACGGGCTTTGACGCGCCGCCGGCGACCTGTCTGTACATTGACAAGCCGATGCAAGACCACGGCCTGTTCCAGGCCATCTGCCGGGTCAACCGCCTCGACGGCGAGGACAAGGAATACGGGTACGTCATCGACTACAAGGACCTGTTCCGGTCGTTGGAGCGGTCTATCAAGGATTACACTGGCGAGGCTTTCGATGGCTACGACAGGGACGACGTGCAGGGTTTGCTGAAGGACCGGCTGGCGCAGGGCCAGGAGCGATTGGAGGCAGCGCGCGAGGCGGTAAAGGCGCTGTGCGAGCCGGTTGAGCCGCCGTGCGATGCCGCTGCCTACCGGCGTTTCTTCTGCGCCGCCGAGAGCGGCAATGCCGAGCAGCTGAAGGACAACGAAGCGAAGCGCGTAACCCTCTATCGGCTGGCCGCCGCATTCCTGCGGGCTTATGCCAACTTGGCCAACGAGATGCGCCAGGCTGGCTATTCCGACGCCGAGGCGCAGCGGATCAAGGCCGAGGTGGATCATTACGAAAAGGTGCGCCAGGCGGTCAAGCTCGCCAGCGGCGATTACATCGACCTGAAAATGTATGAACCGGCCATGCGGCATCTGCTCGACACGTACATCCGGGCCGAAGAGAGCGAGCAACTCTCTGCTTTCGACGACTTGACGTTGATACAGCTGATCGTTGAGCGCGGCGAAGCAGCGATCGATGCGTTGCCCGAGGGCACCCGCAAGAACCCCGAAGCGGTGGCCGAAACGATTGAGAACAACGTCCGGCGGCTCATCATCGACGAGATGGCCGTCAACCCCAAGTATTATGAGAAGATGTCGGAATTGCTGGATGCCCTGATTCGCCAGCGCAAGCAGGAAGCCTTGGACTACAAGGCCTATCTGGCCAAGATCGTCGCGTTGACCGGGAAGGTCAGTCAGCCGGAAACCGCTACGTCCTATCCTGCGAACATCCAAAACGCCACCCTACGGGCGCTTTACGATAATCTGCAAGAACCAGAGGTCTCGGTCGTGCGCGACCCGATGACGCAATATGGTGGCACGCCGACTTCTGACGCCAGGGAAGGGCGAGTTCTTGCCCTGGATCGTGCCATCCGTCGTGTAAAGAAGGCAGACTGGCGCGGGAACAGATTCAAGGAACGCGAGGTTCGCAACGCTATCAAGTCAGTGCTCGGCGACGACGAGGGCCTGGTGAGGACGATATTCGAACTCGTGAAGGCACAGCGTGACTATTGATGACAGAGGCCACCAAATCGACGTGCGGGGTACAACCGTGGAGATCGTCCACAGGGACATCAAGAACCTCCACGTGGGTGTCTATCCGCCAAGCGGTCGGGTGCGGGTGGCCGCGCCGTTGCGCCTTGATGAGGATGCCGTGCGTCTGGCCGTTATTTCGCGCCTTGGATGGATTCGCCGTCAACAGGCCGGATTCCAGCAGCAGGCTCGCCAGTCCCAGCGGGAGTTCGTCACCGGCGAGAGTCATTACGTTGAAGGCCGGCGCTACCGGCTTGGCGTAACCGAACACGATGGCCCGCCAACTGTTCGTCTGCTTAACAATACGACGTTAGCTTTAACCGTTCGTCCTGACACCAGCCGCGACAAGCGGGAGGCTGTGCTTTACCGGTGGTATCGCCACCGGCTCCGAAGCCGTCTGCCCGCGCTTCTTGCAAAATGGGAATCGAGGGTTGGAACGCGGGGTACTGAAACGCGCATCAAGAAGATGAAAACCCACTGGGGAACGTGCAACGCGGATGCCCGCCGTATCTGGCTAAATCTCGAATTGGCGAAGAAACCGGTGTTGTGCCTTGAGTACATCCTGGTGCATGAGATGGTCCACCTGATTGAGCGTAATCATACCGACCGGTTTCGGCAATTGATGGACACACTCATGCCGCAGTGGCGCGTTTATCGGGATGAGTTGAATCAGAGCCCACTGGCGCATGAAGCCTGGCGTTAGCGAAGAAAATTCCATTCCCGAGAATCCGGATTGCCGGTTTCCGATTCCCATTTGGATGAACGCCTGCCTTTCAGCTTCATGACTTCCCCGTTGGTTCATTCTGAACCAAGCCGTGATCCAGGGGTTCGTATTCCCACAACCCCAACGTTCCCAGGAGACATGACATGAACGCCACAGAGCCGATCCCAATGACTGCGTTGCGGCCAACGGGCGCGGTGTTTCATCGCTGCGCCTTGCACGTGAATCCGCACCACGACGGCGCCGCGGCGATCGTAGCCAAGGCCGTCGAGCTCGGCGTGTCCGTGCTTGCCGTTTCCGACCCTGGTGGCGTGGCAGCGTTTCGTACCGCGGCTGCGGGCCAGGGCATCACCCTGTTCCCCGGCCTTGAGTTAACGTCCGCCGAGGGCATTCATGTTCTTTGCATCTACCCGCCGGACACGGACGAGAGGAAACTTGAACGATTCCTCGGCCAGCTCGGAGTTGACCGTCCCGCATCTTCCGTCGGCGAGGCAAGCGCGTCGTTCGAGAACGTTCTGACGCGGGTCCGCGTACAGGGCGGCGTGGTGATTGCCGCACATGCGACGCCCGACGGTGGCCTGTTCGATGGCCTGTCGGCCCAGACGTGGCGCAGCGAAGACCTGCTCGCCGTCCGCATTCCCGGACCCATCGAGGAGCTTCCTGAAGACACGCGCCGTATCCTCGAAAACCGGAACGCGGACTACCGGCGCGTCCATCCCGCGGGCGACAAACAGGCGGTGGCCGTGATCAACGCAAACGACGTTACGATCGCTGCGGACCTCGAACACCCCGCCGCTACCTGCCGCATCAAGATGTCCGAGGTGAGCATCGAGGGCTTGCGGCAGGCGTTTCTGGATCCAGACTCGCGCATCCGCCTCAATCGTCAGGACGGCGAATCGGAAGCCGAGGCGCACACCGAGTTGATGGGCCTTGCGTGGGAGGGGGGCTTTCTGGACGGCGCCAGCATCTCGCTGAACCCCAACCTCAACGTCCTGGTCGGCGGGCATGGCGCCGGCAAGTCAACGATCATTGAAAGCCTGCGCTACGTGCTGGCTCTGGCCCCCGTCGGCGAAGAGGCGGGCAAGGCCCACCAGGGTATCGTGCGCCACGTGCTGCGCAGCGGCACCAAGGTCTCGCTGCGCGTGCGCTGTTATCGCCCGGCGAGGCGCGAGTACCTGATCGAGCGCACCGTCCCCAATCCGCCCGTGGTCCGCGACGAAAACGGCTTGGTCTCCAACCTGCTGCCCAGGGACATCCTGCCCCGCGTCGAGGTGTACGGCCAGCACGAGATCTCGGAGCTCGCCCGCAGCGGCGAGAAGCTCACCCGCTTGCTCGACCGCTTTGCCCAGTCCGACCCGTCGATGGCCAGGCGCAAGGCCGACCTCCGCCGCGATCTCAGGAAGACGCGGGAAGCCCTGTTGGACGCGCAGGCGGAGTTGCGGCACATCGCAGAGCGGCTGGCGGCTCTGCCCAGCCTGGAAGAGACCCTCGAACGCTTCCGGGAAGTCGGGCTTGAGGACCGCTTGCGCGGGCGTAGCCTGCTGGTGCGCGGGGAGCAGGTGATGGACTCGATTCCCGAACGCCTGCGCACCTTCCGCGACGGCCTGGAAACCATGCGGCAGGAACTTCCCCTCAATCGCGTGTTCCTGTCGCCCGAAGCGCTTGAGGACCTGCCGGGCCGGGACATCCTCGGCGGCGCGGACCGCGTGCTGGAGCGCCTGAGCAACGATCTCCAATCCATCGTGCGTCAATTGGACGAAGCGCTGGCGCGCGCCGACGACGGCATCACCGAGGTGCGTTCCCGCTGGGACAGGCATCGGCTGGAGGTGCAGAACGCGTACGAAGAAATTCTACGTGAGCTGCAGCAGGCGGCGGTGGACGGTGAGGAGTTCATCCGCCTGCGGGGCGAGATTGAGGGGCTGCGCCCGCTGCAGGATCGCCAGTCGCTGTTGCAGCAGCAGGAAAGCGAATACCTGAACCGCCGCCGGGCGCTGCTGGCCGAGTGGGAGGACGTCAAGGCCGAGGAGTTCCGCGCCCTCGACCGGGCCGCGCAGAGCGTCAGTAGCAGGCTGACCGGCCGCGTTCAAGTGGAGGTCACGGCCGCGGGGAATCGAGAACCGCTGGCCGCGCTACTGCGTAACCGGGTCGGCGGCAACCTCAAGAGCACGGTCGAAAAACTGGCGGGGCTGGGCACGATGTCCCTGGTCGATCTGGCCGCCGCTTGCCGCGACGGCGCCGACGCCTTGGTCGACGCCTACGGCCTGACTCGGGGCCAAGCGCGAAACATCGCCGAGGCCGGGCCGGATATTGCCCTGCGCATCGAGGAACTGGAACTGCCGCCCACGACCACCATCCGGCTCAACACCGCGCCGCCCGGTGCAGCGCCGTCGTGGCAGGCGCTCGACGCGCTCTCGATCGGCCAGAAGGCCACCGCGGTGCTGCTGCTCCTTCTTCTCGAATCCGACGCGCCGCTGATTGTGGATCAGCCCGAAGGCGACCTCGACAACCGCTCCATTACCGAGGGCATCGTGCCCCGGATGCGTGAGGAAAAGCAACGGCGGCAGTTCATCTTTTCGACCCACAACGCCAATATCCCGGTGCTCGGCGACGCCGAACTGATCCTCGGGCTGACCGCCTCGGGCGAGACCGGCGGCGGACAGGGGCGCATCGCGCCGGAGCACCTGGGCTCGATTGATACCCAACTGGTGCGCGCGTTGGTGGAGGACATTCTCGAAGGCGGCAAAGATGCCTTTGAGACGAGGCGGCTGAAGTACGGCTTCTGAGAACAAGGAAGAACCATGTGCGGTCGTTTCACCCAGCAACTGACCGAAGGCGAAATGCACGACCTGTACGGTGTGACGCAACCGACCCTGCCGCTGGATTTGCCGCCGCGCTACAACGGTGCGCCGACGCAGGACTTCTCAGCGTGTCGGCTCGATGAGACGGGGCGCCGTGTCGTCACCAGGTTGCGTTGGGGACTGGTGCCGTTCTGGGCGAAGGACGTCGGGATAGGGGCGCGGTTGATCAACGCGCGGGCGGAGACGGTGAGCGACAAGCCGGCGTACCGGGCAGCCTTTCGCGCGCGCCGGTGTCTGGTGCCGGCCAATGGCTGGTTCGAGTGGCAGCGCGCCGGGCGTGGCAAGCAGCCGTGGTTTGTCGCCCTGGCGGACGGTTCACCAGTCTCGTTCGCGGCGTTGTGGGAACGCTGGGACAAGGCGGGCGATGGTCTGGAAACCTTCACCATCATCACCACGGAAGCCTGCGAGAGTCTGACGGATATCCATCACCGGCAACCCGCGATCATCCACCCCGACCATGTTGCCGATTGGCTCGATCCCACTTTGCGGCTCGAGCAACTCCTCGATCTGGTGCGTGAACCTTGCACCGGCCCCTTCGAGAAACGCCCCCTCAGCACCCGGGTGAACAGCGTTACCAACAACGACGCAGCCATCCTGACCCCGGCGCGGCTGGCCACGTCGCACAGTCCTGCGGAGCCAGGGTTGTTTGACCGGATGTAGGTTGGACAGCCGCAGGCGTAATCCAACAGCAGAAGGCCGCGTGACGCGGTGGAATGTCGGATTACGCGGCGCTGATTCGACCTACAGTTCTGCTTCGGGTTTTGTCTCAGGTTGTAGTCATTTCATTAGATCAGACAGGGAACTCACGGGTTCAGCGCCGCCGCCATGGCCAGCACGCGCTGGGCGGATTCGACGATGGGGTAGTCGATGAACTGACCGTCGAGCTGGATGGAGGCGAGACCGTCGGCTTCGGCTTGGGTAAAGGCATCGACGACGCGGGTGGCGAAGGCGATTTCGGCGGCCGAGGGGGAGAAGACGGTATTGATCGGCTCGACCTGGCTGGGGTGGATAGCCATCTTGCCCTGAAAACCGAGTTGCTTGGCGGTGCGGGCGCTGCGGGTAAGACCGCGTGGGTCGCGCAGGTCGACCCAGACGGTGTCGAGGGGCGGTTCGAGGCCGGCGGCACGGGAGGCGACGACGAGGGCCGAGCGGGCGTACTGGCTTTCGATTTCGCGCCGCGACCAGGCGACGCCGATGTCGCGGGTGAAATCGCCGGCGCCGAAGGCGAGGCGTTTGACGCGCGCGCCGGAGGCGGCGATGTCGTAAGCGCGCTGCACGGCGAGAGCGGTCTCGATAATGGGAATAGCGTCAACGCTGCCGGGCGCGAGGCCGTGCTGCACTTCCAGCTCTTGCAGCAGGGTGTCGGCGCGGCGCAGGTCGGCGGGCGATTCCACCTTGGGCAGGATGATGCCCGCCAGACCGGCCCGCACCACCGCGGCCAGGTCCGCCTCACCGATGGGCTGTGAGAATCCTGCCGTGGCCACCAACGGGTTGACGCGCACGTACACGGGGCACGTGTCGATAGCGCCGACCGCGTCGCGCACCGCTTGCCGGGTGACTTCCTTTTCGCTGATCGGCACCGCGTCTTCGAGGTCCAGAATCACGGCGTCGGCGCCACACTGTCCCACCTTTTGCAGCATGCGCGGGCGGTTGCCGGGGGCAAACAACAGAGATCGCAGCGGGCTTGGCATCGTCTGGGTTCTCCAACGTTAGAAGCTTGTCCGAGGGTGGGCATTCTGCCACAATCGCCGCATCGCCTCCAGGTTGCGACACGCCAACGACATCAGGGAAACGAAGGAGACAGTCCATGCGCGAAAACCGCATCAAGCGCCAATTGCAAGCGGGCCAGACGGCGATCGCCGTCTCCGGCCATCATAATGCGGACATGATCGATTTTCTCGGGCAATTCGGCTTCGACGGCGTGTGGCTTGAGGGCGAGCACGGCCCCGTGGATTGGGACGCCATCGGTGACATGTCGCGCGCCTGCGACCTGTGGGGCATGGCGTCGGTGACGCGCGTCAACAACAACGACCCCGGCGCCATCATGCGCGCCCTCGACCGTGGCGCCATGGGCATCGTGGTGCCGCACGTCAACACCCGCGAGGCCGCCGAGCAGGCCATGAAGTCGGCCAAATACGCCCCCGTCGGCTATCGCGGCATGTTCGGCGGCCGGCAGTCCTTCGGGGTGCCGGATTATTTCCAGCACGCCAACGATCAGACCCTTATCGTCGTGCTGATCGAGGAGATCGAAGCCGTCGACAACCTCGCCGATATCCTCACCGTGGACGACATCGACGTGTTTTTCGTCGCCCCCGCCGACCTCGCCCAGACCATGGGGCACATCGGCAACCATACCCACCCGGACGTGCAAGCCACCATCGACAATGCCCTGGCCCAGATCGTCGCCGCCGGCAAAACGGCGGGCACGCTGGCGACGGACGACAACGTGGAGCGTTACCGCGACGCCGGGGTGCGCTTCTTTCTGACGGGCTGGACCAATTGGGTATCGCAGGGGGCCAAGGCTTTCCTGCAGCGGGTGCGGTGAGCAGTCCGTGACCAGCTTGATGTTCATCGAAAAAGGCCGGACTGAGGTGTCCGAGCAAGGCGCGCCATGCCGTCAGCCAGACATGATCTTCCCATCTGCGCAGACGGCGTGGAGCTTCGAATTCAGCCCACCCCGGGTGCGTCCGATCTGGCTGGGAAAGCCCCCCCTTGAGCAGGCTGGCGGCGGTGCGATGCGCCCCCCGATAGGTGCTGTCGAGACCGTCTTGGTGGCGGTACTTTCAGCAGCCAGGGCCTGGAAGAGGTTGCAACCTTGCTTTCAACAATTCTCTCTTCGGTTGTTTCGAGAAGAGCCTGGAGTACGCCGAACAGACGCGAGCGTTCCGGCTCCTTGCGTTGGGCAAGCAGATTGGATGCTTCGGTGAGCGGGTTGGGTGTGACAAACACTTGGGCGCCTCGAAAAATGACTCACTGGCCGGATAAAGCCGGCGTGAGTGACGCCGCGTCCCGACAGGGGCCATGACGCTTTCAAAGAGGGCACTCCGGCACTCACCCCGCTGCACCCTTTAGCATGAATCCACCACCGCCAGACGTTGCAAGTGAACCAGGCGACGCATGTTGCAGGCGAGGTTCCTGAGACCTGTCCGCTCCCGAAACCGGGAACGACTCTGGTTGCCTGCCTTCTCCCAATCACACAGCGGATGGTTGCGATAGCCCTCGCGATGAAGCCGACTCGTCAAATCCCTGGCCTTCACCTGCGCTTCAATCTCTTTCGACTGCCAGGCCGCTGGCCGCCCACACACCGCTTGCCGTGTTGTCCAACGCCAGCAACTCCTCAAGGACTTGGCTGTCGTGCACCGCCGCGTCCGTCACCCGGTAGCGCCGTACCAGCTTGTGCTTGCGGTCGATGGTGACGGGGTTCTTGTAGCCATCGTGACGCTTGCCGTGCTTTTTTCGTCCAGCGCGCATCCGTATCCCTTTTGCCGACGCTTGGCCGGCTTGTCAGCTCAGGCATCGGGTGTCTCACCGCGCTTGATCTGCTCCTTGTCGGCACGGCTGTTGCGTTGGATGGGCACCGCCACAAGCGATGCATCAATGATTTGGCCGCCCCTTGCCTGAAAGCCCTGACTTTTCAGGTAAGCGTCGAAGTCCTCGAACAAGGCATCCATGAGGCCGGCCTGTGACAACTGCTCGGTAGAACCACACGGTTTTGGCGTTGGGCACCTTGTCTTTGAGTGCCAGCCCCAGGAAGCGCACGAGGGATCATGGTTGACATCCAGAAGGGATTTGGCAATCACCACGATGTTCTGCAAAGCAACATTGCGCTCCCGGCGCTCGATTCCTCCAATATAAGTTCGGTCAAGCCCACACGCTGCCGCAAAAGATTGTTGCAAAAGCCCCCGAGCTTTTCGAAGCTGGCGTACCCGCTCGCCAAATTTTTTGAGAATGCTGTCGTCGATCCATGTATTTGGGGCCGAGCTGATGATGACGCCTGCCGCCTATGGACAACTCAAGACAGACTGGCAACGATCTTTACATATTCTCGCACTCGTTCCACGGCGATGTCGCTATCCCAAGCACCGAGTTTGAGGCAGGAGCCAACGAAGGCGCCATCGGCTTCGGCGAGGCGGCGGGCGGCGTTGTCGTGGTTGGTGTGGCCGCCGAGGATGACGGGCAGGTGGGGATGGGCGCGCTTGATGTCGTGGACCAGGCGGTTGCTGACGGCCTCGTCGGGGTGCGCCACCTCGACCGCGTCGGCGCCCATGCGGGCTGCGGTACGGGCCACGTCGGCGGTAGGCTTGTCGCCCATCCAGTGGAAGTGCATGCTGTCCACCTCGGCGATCAGCTTGAGCCGCTCGCCGCCGATGCGGGCGCGGTAGGTGAGAAAATCGAGCGGGTTGGCCTCGACGATGCCCGAGGGCGTCACGGTGGCGCCGACGAGCGCGGTGCAGCGCAGGAACGAGCCGCCGCACACGGTAGCGACCGCGGCGGCGGCTTTGAGCGCGTTGACCATGATCTGAACGCCGATCTGGAAGTCCGGCGGCGTGGCCTCGGCGACCGCCCGGGTAATGGCCGCCACGGCGGCAACGCGGGCGTAATCCGCCTCGTCGCCGGTGGGGTACACGCGGTCTACCGTCTGGATGAGGCAACCGTCGGCGGCGCCTTGCGACAGGGCGGTAGCGTCGCGCACGGCCTTGTCCAGCGCCCGCTCGGTGTTGCCCGGCTCGTAAAACGGTGTGCCCGGCAGGGGCAGCAGGTGGACGAGACCGATGACGACTTTCTTGCAACCCAGGACGTCGAAACTGCGCACGGCAACCTTTCTATGCGGTAAGGGTCGAGCGGATAGGCGCGTGCTCCGGAAACAGAGAGCGGACTGCGCATTGGAATCGGCGAAAGGACGGCCGGCGGACAGAGTAAACCAAGTGTGACACACATCTGCAGTCTGAGGACCCGAAGCCATGAAGCGGCATCTCGACGCCTGGCAATTGCTGCATCACCTGCGCCCATTGATGCTCCCGACGAATCGAGTCGTGCGTGAACCACACGCGTTCCAGTTGGGTATGCAGTCGTAGATAGTCGACGTGCCAGTGCGGCCGCGCGGCCTGCTTCCGGTGATGCGCCAACCGCGCGCGGACGCCGCCGGGACCGAAAGCGCTGCCGACGTAGACGCACCAGCCGGGCCGCAGCGCCAAGCTGCCAAGCCGCCCGACGCGCAGGCAGCAGACCTCGGTCGAGGCAAGGATCAAGGCATAGGTTCCCGGCCTCGACGTCAAACCGCTCACCCGGCGTTCCCGCTTATTCCGAGTCGAACACTTCCTTGGCCACCCGCACCGCGTTGGCCGCGGTGGGCCAGCCGGCATAGAAGGCCATGTGCGTAATCACGGCGCTGATCTCGGCCTTCGTCACCCCATTGTCCAGCGCCCGCCGGATGTGGCCGCGCAGCTGATCGGTGCGGTAGAGCGCCGTCAGGGTCGCCACGGTAATCAGGCTGCGGTCGCGTTTCGACAGATCGGGTTGTTCCCAGACGTCGCCGAACAGCACGTCTGCCGTCAAGTCCGCCAATTTCGGTGAGATTTCTCGCATCACGGCACGGGTTTCCGCCATTATCTTTCCTTTATCCGCTTAGGGAAGCATTCACGTCGCCGAGAACCGCCGACGCTTCGGGGCACTTTAACGCCTTCCATAGACAGCACCCTCAGGCTCTTTGTATGATGATCATAAGATGGCGGCGGGGACGTGCCAAGAGAAATAAAATCCATATTTCCCCCACCCCAGCCTTCTCCTACCAGAGGAGAGGGAGCAAGCTGAGCCTGATTTGTAAGGTCGGAGCCCATGCCGGACGGAAATCGCATCCAACGTTTTGCCTGGGGCACGCGGGACGATGCCCAAGTCCTGATCGTGCATTTCGGCTCGAAATCGACGCCGATGATAGCCCAGCAACTGCGCCAGATCGGCTTGCGCAGCCGCGTCATTCACGCTGCCGACGTGCCGGAGACGGTCGTCGCCGGGCGCGGCGCCAAGCTAACGATCCTCTCCGGCGGCGATGACCGCATCGGTAACCCGAATGCCCCCACCATCGCTGATACCGACCTGGCGACACTACGCCAAGGCGGCGTGGTTCTGGGCATCTGTTACGGCGCCCAACTCCTGGCCAGCAAGCTGGGCGGCGCGGTGGCGCCGGCGGCCGTGCCGGAGTTCGGAGAGGTGCAAGTCAACGTTGCCGCGCCTTTCGGTGCTTACACCGGCGGCACGGCGGTGATGAACCACAGCGACGAGATCGCCGCTCTGCCCGCCGGCTGGCAGGTCATGGGCAGTACCGTCCACTGCCGGCACGCCCTGGTTGGCGCCGACGGCGTGTATGCCGTGGTGTTCCACCCGGAGGTCGATCACACCGAGAACGGCGACGCCTTCCTGGCACACGTTGCCTTCACCCTTGCCGGCTGCGAGCCTGACTACACGTACGACCTGGCCACCTACGTCGATACGTGTACCGACTGGTTGCGTCAGGCCGTGCCGCACGGCGACGTGGAACTGGGGCTGTCCGGCGGGGTGGATTCCGCCGTCGCCTTCAAGCTCGCCCAGCGCGCTTACGGACCGCGGTTGCGCGCCACCTGCGTGGACACCGGCTTCCTGCGCCAGGGGGAACTAGCCGAGGTGCGAGAGGTATTCGGCGATGCGGGCATCTCGTACCTTGAGGCATCCGACGCCTTCCTGCCCGCCGTCGAGGCGTTGCCCTACACCGGACCCGATCCGCAGGGCGAGGCGCACTACTACGACCAAGTGCGGCGCACCATCGGCGCGCGTTTCATCGACACCTTCGTGCGCCACGCCCGTGGGCAGGGCCGCCAGCCGGTCGCCCTCGTGCAGGGCACCAACTACGCCGACATTATCGAATCGATTACCAACCTGAAAGCGCACCACAACGTCGGCGGTTTGCCGGCCCAGCTCGACGTGCAGGTCATCGAGCCCATCGCCGGCCTGTTCAAGTTTGAAATTCGCCAGCTCGCCGCCCATCTCGGCCTGCCGGACGAGGTCGTGCACCGCCAGCCCTCCCCCGGCCCGGGTCTGGCCATCCGCATGTGGGGACCGGTGACGTGCTCGAAGGTCGATGCCCTGCGCCGCGGCACGCGCGTCTTCGAGGAACTGGTGCGCCAGTACTACCCCGAGCCGCAGCAGCGCCCGACGCAGTACTACCTGGCCCTTGCCCCCCTGGCTTCGTGCGGACTGATGGGCGACGACCGCGTCTACGGCTACGCGTGGGTCATTCGTGGCGTCACCACCCACGACCGCGAGAGCTACGTCACGGTCAGCGCCTTCGACTTCTCGCCGGCCTTCCTGCAGGAGGCGGCACGGCGCCTGACCAACGAAATCAGCATGCGCGACGGCACCCGCTTCGTACGCGTCTTCGTCGAGGTGACCGGCAAACCGCCGTCCACCACGGAACCGCATTAAAACCAGTGAGTAGTGACCAGTGGCTGGTGATCAACAAAGAAAGGTTCTGGTTATACTGGTCACTGTCCACTAACCACTGCCTTTCAGGAGAATCCCGTATGCCGGTCGACATCAGCGATATCCGCAGCCTCGTGGCGTCCCAGGACGCTTGGCGCCAGCGGCAAACGATCAACCTTATCGCCAGCGAGAACGTCCAGAGCCAAGCGGTGCGCGACGTCCAGAACTCGGATTTCATGGCCCGCTACGCCGAGGGGCACCCCAATGAAGGTGACCAGATCAACCGCTACTATCAGGGCACGCAGTACATCGACCGTCTTGAAACCATGGCGCGGGAGGAGTTGCTGGCGTTGGCGCGCTGCCGCCAGGCGGACGTGCGGCCCATCAGCGGCAACGCCGCCAATACCGCCATCGCCCTCGGCTATCTGCGCGCCGGTGATCCCATCATCGTCAACTCGACCCCTGCCGGTGGCCACATCAGCCACAACACCATCGGCGTCTTCGGCAGGCGTATCCAGAAACGCGGTGCGTCCCTGAACCTCGAATCGGACAAAGCTATCCCCTTGCACTACCTGCCGCTCAGTGAGGACCACTACCACGTCGACGTGCCGAAAAGCCTCGCTCTCATCGAGCGCGCCGCGCCGCGCTTGGTGGTGCTGGGTAAGAGCCTTTTCTTATTCCCGGAGCCGGTGCGCGAGCTTGCCGAACTGTGCCGGGACAAGGGCATCCCCATCCTGTACGACGGCGCCCACGTGCTCGGCCTGATCCTCGGCGGCCAGTTCCAGGACCCCTGGCGCGAGGGCGCCACCTGGGTCACCGCCAGCACGCACAAAACCTTTCCCGGCCCGCAACGCGGCGTCATCCTCGCCGACCTCGACGAGGCGGACGAGAAGCGCTACTGGCCGGCGGCCAATCGCGGCGTTTTCCCCGGCTCCTCCAGCAATCACCACCTGCACAGCCTGCCGGGCCTGCTTGTCGCCATCCGCGAGATGAAGCAGCACGCGCAAGCCTACGCCGCCCAGGTCGTCGCTAATGCCCAAGCCCTTGGGCGCGCCTTGGACGACGCCGGCATCGCCGTGGCGGCGCGCGATTTCGGCTATACCCGCAGCCATCAACTCGCCGTCAACGTCGCAGCGCACGGCGGCGGCCTAGCCGTGGCGCTACGCCTGGAAGCCAACGACATCATCGTCAATTACAATCTGCTGCCCACCGACACCGATGCACGCAACCCGTCCGGCTTACGCATCGGCGTGCAAGAAATGACCCGCTACGGCATGCGCGAGGCGGACATGCAGGACCTCGCCGGGCTGATCGCCGACGCCATCCGCAACAAGACCGTCAAGGACGCCGTGCACGCCCTGCGGCAGCGGTTCGACACGGTGCAGTATGTTTAGAGGAGACGGGAGGATGGGATGGATTGCTGATTTTGGATTGTTGATTTCAATCCAAAATCCAAGTTGGTACGCGAGATGGGCCGTCCTCCTGGCTCTCACCGTGCTGTTGGCGGCCTGCGCGTCCAAGGACGAGCAGCCGGCGCCGCTCGATACGCAGGAAACGGAGCAACTGGAGCAGGTCTATCAGGAAGGACGTGCCGCATATTTGGCCGGACGCTACGAAGACGCCGCCGGGCATTTCGCCCGCATCGCCAACGCCGACCCCGAGCATATCAAGGCCAGGATCAATTGGGGCGCCAGCTTGTCGCGCGCTGGCCGTCCGTTGGAAGCCCTGGACCATTTCCAGCAGGTCTTGGCGCAGGAGCCGGACAATGCCGCCGCCTTCTATAACTGGGGAGCCGCCTTGGCCCGCCTCGGCCGACACGAGGAAGCGCTGGACAAATTTAACCGTGCCCGCGGCCTGGGCGGCCTCGACCTGCCGCCAAGCCTGCAACGGGCACTCGACGGCTACCTGAGCCGCCACCGCCGTGCCGACCCCGGCAACAATACCGAGTGAATACCCAGCGTCCCCTTGAAGAGAAGATGGCGCTCTTCTGGCGCCATGTCTTCGCGACCGGCAATTTCAACGGCGAGGACATCATCGATATCGTCGTGCAGCAGCCGGCCTGTGGTCGCTTCGTCGCGCGTCACCTGTGCAACTTTTTCGTGGCCGACGAACCGCAGGCGCCAATTATGGGCGCGAGACCGCCCGGCAGCCAACCTGCATGGGCCAGGATTTGCTCAATCCGCCCAGCGTGGAGGGCTGGCTGGGCCGTGCGCTGCGGGACATTGATCCCAACAAGGAAAACGTGGTGACCGGCGTCAGTTTCGGCCCCCGCATGTACCGCTTCCAAGGTGGCCCGCAAGCTGCTCGGTGTGGCGCAGGTACACACCGCCGACTTGGGCACGCGCATTTTCTATCTGGACCACGGCAGCTTTGATACACACGCCAGCCAAACCGGCGAGCACGCCGCCGCTGCCAACGTCGTGATGCTGATTTTCACCGAGTTCGGTCGCCGGGTGCACGACAACGGCTCCGGCACCGACCCCGGCGCTGGCGCTGTCTACGTGTTGCTGCGTCGCGCGTCCGGGCAGCGCAAGCCGAGCGGGTAAAGGTGGGAAGAGAAACGATGGTCAACTGGGACCGTGGCTTGGCGGGAAAGGTCTTCAGCCGCACCGAGCAACTCGTCACGCGCCAGCAACTCCTCGACTACGCCAGTATTCTTGGAAGCACCGAGTCGGTGCACGTGGACTCGAAGGCGGCTCGTGACCAGGGCCACCGCGACATGATCGCCATGCCCACGTTCGTCACCTGGCACGGCGTCGGCCCCATCGCCCCGCCCGAAATGGCGGTCCAGGGCATCGGCATCAACGCCGGCTACGACTGCACCTTCCACGTCCCCGTCTATCCCGGCGATACGCTGACCTACATGACCCGCCTCGCCGACCTCTACGAGAAGACGGGCCGCTCCGGCACGATGCGTTTCGTGGTGCGGGAAACCACGGTGACCAATCAGGACGGCGAATGCGTTGCCCTGCTGCGCAACTCGTTTATCTTGGGGTGGTAGAATGGTTCACAGGCCGTGGTCTTGTAGTTGATCAGAAGGTTGTATTTCTCAAGAACGCGATTACAGACGAGGTCAAGATGCCCGTTACACTTCCCCAATGGCTGCAAGACTTACGCCGTGATGAGATTACTGAACGCGTAGGGAACGACCCACGTTCGGTCGGCAGAAAGGTTTTAGGCGTAGACAAGGACGCTGTGATGGATGAAGTGATCGGTTGGGGGCAAGCCGACTTCGATGAGCCCTGGGGTACCCTGTCTTCCGATGACCGAGTCCTTCTATACGCCTATTTCCTCCAATTGCGTCATTTGGAGGAGCTTGCCGAGGCATTTCGCATGCTCTTTGCCGGCACCCATCCGAATGATCCCATCATCGTTGATTTAGGCTGCGGGCCATTCACGGGAGGTCTCGCCATTGCCAGCGCGCTCGGCGCCGATACTCGGTTTGACTACGTTGGCGTGGACCGATCATGTGCTATGCGTCGGTTCGGCGAACAATTGGCGTCCGCTGCTGCACGTTTGGACGCGATGCCACATAATGTTCGCCACTGGTCGCCCAGCCTCGCCTCCGTTTCCTGGAACGAGGCTCCCGGTTGGCGTGATGTGATTGTCATCGTGTCTTACCTGTTTGCAAGCCCCACGCTGGATGTTGCGGCCCTTATCGCCGAGTTGGAAGGTTTACTCTCAAGACTTGGCGGTGGTCGGGTGACGGTTCTCTACACGAACTCCGCCCGGCAGGGCGTCAATCTCAGTTTCCCAGTGTTCTGTGACACGCTGCAGAATGCCGGGTTTCAGCTATACGCTGACGACACGGGAAACATCGAAATCAAGAGGCGGACCGGCGCAAGAACCCATCGGCTCCGATACGCTCTGTTTCATCGCGACCGTCAAAGCATACTCCGGCTTGGAGCTCAATGAGATGCGCCTGCCAACTTGGGAAGAACTCGCCAGCGTGGAGGAGCAACTCAATGTGTTGGAGTGCCCTCTCGACCAATCTCTATTTGTTGTGGGGCCGCCCGGTTCGGGCAAGACCGTCCTGGCCGTGCGGCGAGCGCAGATGGTGGCAGAAGCCCAGCCCGACGTTTTGGTCGTTACGTACAATCGCATGCTCAGACGATTGGTCGCTTTGATGATTGACGGCAGTATTGAAGCACAGACGATGCAGCGCTTTGTCTGGTACGACTACTATGATCGAATTGGAGAATGGCCACCCTGCGACACCCGTGACTCGTTTGCATATATCTGGCCCACTATGATGGCGCGTATGAAACGGGGGCAAATACGCCCCAACAGACCCCATCTGGTCGTGGACGAGGGTCAAGACCTCCCGCCTGAGTTCTTCGAATATGCTTCCCGCTACGTCGCGCGGACGATGACAGTATTCGCCGATGAGGATCAGGCGCTCAAGCGTGAATGCACGACTCTTGAACAAATCAAGCAAGCAACCGGTCTGGACGACCCCGCAATGCTAAGCCAAAATCACCGAAACACGCCCGAGGTATCACGGTTGGCCGAACATTTTCACAGCGGTCGCTTGCCGGCCGCCGCGGTACATCGTCCCACTTCGGGTGAACTCCCGCGCCTTATCTGGTCGGAGAACATCAAGTCCACGATGACAACTATATCGAATTGGTACCAGAATACCGGCGGCAGCATTGGTATTATCATTGACAGAAACAATATGGGTCAGGCGTTGCGTGACGGCCTGACTCACCGGCTTCCGGGAGTACGGGTTGACATTTACACGCATAACCAGCAAAACGAAGACACCATAAATGTCCTGAAAGATGGCATTACGGTGGTGAACAAGGGCTCGGCCAAGGGTCTGGAGTTTGCCACAGTCTTCATTGTGGAACTTGACCAATTCGTCCCATGCACCAACGACATGGAACGCCGGGCTATGTATATGATGTGTACACGAGCCCGTGACAATCTGTTCCTTGTATACGGTCCTGGAGACCTCACAACAATGGCCGTGGCGGCATTGCCGGGTACGGATGTTTTGGAGAGGCCATGACATCTCACGCGGAATCGCCCTCGCTGTTTGATTGCCTAAAGCCATGCTGGTTGGGCCTGTCTACAGACAACCGTCGACTGTTCGACGTACTGCAGGACGGCTGGTTACGCCCCCTGCGAGCAGGTTCCGGTCTACTAGTGGGTGTTGGCGCATACGCTCGGGAAAAGGATACGGTCCAGATAGGTCGCATACCGGTCCGTATCAAACTTAATGTTGCCAAGCTTCCTGACCTGGAAGTTGCTGTCTTCCGTCGCGGCGAATGGATGCGTTCAACTCTTCAGCAGGCAGGAACATCGGATATGGCATTGTTGGCTTGGCCAGGTGTTCTTCCCACCTTTGCAATTTCCGAACTCACCGTGTCAACGGAAGAAGAACGTGCGCGTCTCATTGGCTTGGCCCGCCACTTTTCAAACATCAAGATACCAGAAGTGCCAATCGTCGTGCGTGTTGGAGACGACGAGGTACGCATGCCCGCCATTGCCCCTCCCGAAACAGTTTACAAACTCGCAATCCCACCAGATGAGGACGCTATACACGGTGCTATGAACATGGCTTTTTGGGCGGTTCCAAGGATTGATCCATGGTTGGCTGTTCTCACGGAAAGCCTGTCGTCCGATCGAACGCGGCTACCGGAGTTGGCAGATGGTGTCGATGCCAGTTGGTGGCAGTTTCCGCCTTGGGTACAGTTTTCGAGTGAGACTAAGCCTGCCGACCTGCAAGAGTGTCTCTGGCTGGCAGCTATCAAGGTTTTTCGTGCTCACCCAAGCGGTCATCGCGTTCGGGCTCGTGAATTGGTGAGTGAGATAACTAACGCCGCGTTACGATATGACAGTTCGGCAAGTGACAAAACGGCTGCTTGGCTCCAGTCAACTCATAGGATTTTGCGTGCGGAATCCACGATTGAATTCGACCGCTGGCGATCGTGCCCGGTGGGTATGGCGATTCAACTCGTGCTGACTCGTCCTGAGCCAGCAGCGTTCAAAACATGGTTTAAGGACAGACCCGACCTACCTCCGGCAGTGGCGTGGTCTGCGGCGGTGTTGTGCGGGCTTTATAACGGCTATAAAAGACTGGACACCGAGTTCCGGGGTGAACCGCTGCAGCGCGAGGTCGTTGCCATACGCACCTTAGGTGCGTGCTCCGAAACGTTACGGGATATTCGCTGGCCGGGTCATGTCGATGACAAACCGAGTTGGCGTAAGGTGGACTCTGATTTCGTCTTGTCGTGGGATGGTATTGATTTTGCCAGAAAGCAGGTTCGGGAACGTGGCCAATGGTATGCCGCGAATTTTGAGGACATGGGGATTCGACGCGAAGCAGGAACCGTTGCAAAAAAACTGGGTTGGCCGTGTCTCACCCGAGAGATCACGCTCACTGATGCACGAGTCCCTTTTTCGGGTTGGGGAGATGTATCTGTATACAAGCGAGGGAACCCGAAACTCATTGTTCGTGGGAAGAGCCACTTTCAGTTACCAGCCGACGCCGAAGTTGAGGAGGTGGTCAACATTGGTTCGTTTCGGCGATTGATTGCAACGGAATTCGGTCGGGTTCCAGCCCCGCCGGCTCCACAGATTCCTGACAAGTCGGACGAACCGGCGGGTATTCCGGGCCTTAGGTATGTGCTGAATTTCCTCAGCGAAGGCGAGGAGATGGAAATCATGAAAGAGATCGACAAAGGTGCTTGGAGCGAGGAACTTCAACGTCGCGTTCAGCATTACGGCTGGCGGTACGACTATAAGGCCCGGCAGGTCGACCCGGCGATGCGGCTAGGTCCGCTGCCACCGTGGGCCGATAGCGTGGCACGTCGTCTTGTTGAAAGGGGGCTTGTCCCGAATCTTCCGGATCAGGTCATCGTCAATGAGTATGTCGGAAATCAGGGTATTGCACCTCATGTCGACAGCAAATCGAGTTTCGAAGACGGTATCGCCATGGTCAGCTTGCTGGAGTCGTGGGAGATGGTGTTTCGCGAACGACGCGACAAGCGCAAACAGAATCAGAAGCTTGAGCGGCGGAGCGCCGCGATCATCAACGGCGAAGCGCGGTATCTTTGGACACACGAGATACCCAGGAGGAAAACCGAACCCAGCGTCGAATCAGACAGGAAGAAGCCAAGCAGAGTGCGCCGTGAGCGTAAGCGCCGAATTTCGCTTACTTTTCGTAAGGTCATCGACGACAGAGAAAGCTGAAATCTTGGAAACCACAGAAAGTCCGCCGCTGCGTTGTATTCTCCGCCTTCCCTTCTCGCCTTGTGCACAGACCACGCGCCTTTGGCGGCCCGCCGCTCCGCGATGCACGGGCGGTATTTCCAGGCCAGCCCGCCTTCCCGGTACGGATTCAGCGCTCCCCGTTCCGTTAACCTGAGGGACTTGGGGGCGTCATGGTCCAGATATGCTCTGGCGCCTGGGGCCGCGGTCCCTGCACGCGCCTGCCACTTGGTGCGGCCGCACAATGACGCCATGTTCGGGGCAGCACTCAACCAGCAGGACGTGTCCCGGCGGGGCGGCGCTCCACTCTGGCAGGGGCGTGCCGGGGTACCAGGCGGCGACGCCTTCCTGGCTGTGGTTGGCCGTGACGTGTTTGTGGCCCATGGCGACGTAGTCCCAGCCGGTCTGGCGAATCTCCGCAGCCAGAATCGGCGACGAACGTTCGGGTGGCTCGAAGTCTTCGTAGAAAAAGCCGTGCGCCATGGCTACGTGCCAGCGTCCGTCGTGCCGCGCGGGGATGTGAGCCAGCGGATGAAAACCAGGTTCGTGCGCTTCCATGCCCCGTCCCCAGACAACCAAGTCGAGTTCGGGAAACGCGATGGTTTGGCCGTCCAATTCGGTGATGACGCGCACGTTGCCGCACGCAGCACCGAAATCGTGGCGGTGGTAAATGCCGTTGGGATGCAGGCAATCATGGTTGCCCGGCAGAATGACGGCGGGACAGTGCAGACGCCGCAATTGGCTCTGCGCGAAGGCGATGGTGTCGTCGGCAACGCGGTTGTGATCGAAGAGGTCGCCGGCGATGAGGACGAGGTCGACCTGCATATCGAGGGCGCGGGCGATGATGGCCTCGAAGGCGCGATGGGCGCCGGGCGGCTCCATTGTGCCCTGGGGCCAGTCGTCGAGGTGTACGTCCGCCGTGTGCAACAGGGTCAGCCTGCGGCTGCCGATGGCTTCCATCTCACGTGTCCAATTCGGTCAGGGGTGTCCGGTGATCGCGACGGCGGGTCCTGGCCTTGCGGCGCGGACGGCCCTCGCGATTCCACCGGTCCGATGGGTCGCGCTGTTTCTTGTGTTCCGTGGGCGCGTCCTGCCGGGGTTTGGCTTCTCCCTTGTCGGTCAGGGCGATGTAGCGCATCCAGGCGCCGCGCGGCAGGGTGGCCACGACGAGTCGCTTGCGGATGAGGCGGCGCAGGCAGGCGGACAACTCGGCGCGGTCAACACTGAGGGCGCGCGCGAGGTCGGGGTAGGGGATGCCGTTGCCGTCCGCAAGTTGTGGCCGACGGCGCTGCTCCCGCCGTAGCCAGTGCAGGATGGCTTGCTGAAGGGCCGAGAGTTTCAGTTTCTTGTCACTTGCTTGTGAGGGATGATTCACAACACTGCCTTATCGGGTATGGAGGTGGACGCAGTGTGGAATGTCAGATTACGCTGCGCTAATCCGACCTGCATATCTGAACGCGCTGCGTAGCCGTGTTGGTATTGTCAACGGCGGGGAGAGAAGTCCCCTTTTCGGCACGATAAGATGTCCCATTTTCTGCGCGTCAAGGGAGACTCATCCGGGTGGCTACCCCGCAACAGCCTTGCCGTCCTCCTCCCCCTTCGCCGGCGCACTGAGCATGCCGGCCTTGCGCTTGCTCTTGAGCCGCTAGCTCTCGCCCTTGACGTTGATCGTCGTCGAGGGGTGTAACAGCCGCTCCAGGGTCGCCGTTGCCAGCACCGCATCACTGAAGATGTCGCCCCAGTCCACGAAACTCTTGTTGCTCGTCAGGATCAGCGACGCCTTCTCGTATCGCCGCGCCACCAGACGGAACAGCAGGCTGGCATCCTGACGAGACAAGGGCAGGTAGCCGATCTCGTCGAGGATGAGCACCTTGGGATACGTCAACTGCTGCAACTGGCGCTCCAGGCGGTTTTCCTGACTTGCCCGCTTGAGCTTGCCCATCAGCTGCTCAAGGGTCAGCAACAGCACCCGGTGGCCCACCTCGGCAGCCTTGACGGCAAGCCCGATGGCCAGGTGGGTCTTGCCAACCCCCGGCGGACCCAAAAGCACGACGTTCTCCGCCCGTCCGACGAAGCCAAGGGCGCTGAGTTCGCGCACCCCCTTGCGGTCGACCGAGGGCTGGAAGCTGAAGTCGAACGGCTCCAGGGTCTTGAGCCATGGCAGACGTGCCTGCGCCAGGCGCACCTCCGCCCCCTTGTGTTGGCGGCCCTGCCACTCACAGCTCAGGGCCTCGGTCAACAGTTCCCGGTAGCCCAAGTCCTTCTTCGCCGCCTGCTCCAGCAGGGCGTCGCACGGCGCCGCCAGGGGGTCGAACTTCAGGGCCTCGAAGAGGCTATCCAGTGCTGGCATGGGCCACCTCCTCATAGGCGCCTGGCGAGCGCGCTTCCACCGTCACGTCGGTTCACAGGCGCGCGTGGTGATCGGCCACCGTCTGCCAGCCCGCCTCGGCTGGCGTCAAGCGGTGCCGCGCGATGCCGCGCTCGCCCGCGTAGACTGCCAGGGCGTTGTCCAGGCTGACGTGGACCGTCACCATCTGGCCGCAATAGGCCGAGGGCACCGAGTAACGGTTGCCGCGTACGTTGACGTAGGCATCCCAGCCCACCTGCCGGGTCTCGACGTAGCTGGTGTCAAAGCGATGGACGGGCAGTGGCAGGAGGGTCGTCTGCTCGCGCTGGAACCGTACCGCCACGACCTCCTTGACGGTGCCGTGCAGGCGCCGGTCGGCTTCTTCGAGCAGCCACGCCTCCAGGAGCTGATTCAGATGCGCAAAGCTCTCGAACGAACGGTAACGCTGGAAGAAGTGCTGCTTGACGTAGCCCACTACTCGTTCCACCTTGCCCTTGGTGCGCGGGCGGTAAGGACGGCAGGCTTTGGGCATGAAGCCGTCATGGCGGGCCAGTTGCTTGAAGCGTTCGTTGAAGCGCACGGCGCCGGGCACGTGCGCGGTCACTGCGGACTTGGGGTTGTCGACCCATACCTGCCGGGTGACGCCACCGAACCCGGCGAAGGCCCGCGCCAGGCTCTCGTAGGTGTGCTCGGCATCGCAGCACGGCGCCGCCATGACGTGGAAGCGACGGGAGTAGCCCAGGACACGGACGGCGCCGTGGACTCTCCGGGCCTTGCCGCCGACCGGGACGATGACGTCGCCCCAGTCATGCTGCAGTTGCCTGGCGGGCTCGGTTTCGAACCGCACGGTGGCGCGTCTGGGCTCGACGTAGGCGCGCAAGACACGAATCTTGCCGTCGCATCCCAGAGCCTGGAGCTCGCGAAAGATGACCACGGCGTTGAAGACGCCGGCGCGGAGCAGCTTGTCCACGGTTGCCACGTAGGGCTTGAGCTTGGCGTACCTTTCGCGGCGGCGTGTCCTGGAAGGCGGCCTGCCGCGCTTGAGGGCGCGTCTGACCGTTGTGGTATGTCCCCCGAGGCGCTTGGCAATGTCGCCTTGGTAGACCCCTTGGTGACGTAGCTCCTGTATCATCCAGTAGTCCTCTTGAGTAAGCATGCTGGCCTCCGGTTTGTGGGAAACCAGAGGGTTGCACGAGTTACTTGAGGGGACACCTTAAAATGCCGTTTGGGGGACTTTTATCACTGCCGCTGACACCGAAAGCACCGAGCTGGTGCACGTGGACTCGAAGGCGGCGCGTGACCAGGGCCACCGCGACATGATCGCTAGAGCATATTCGGATCATATTGTTTTATATCCTGCATGGGTGAAGTAGTTGGCGCATTCCTCAGGTGAAAACGCCTCCAGGGCCGTGGCGATGGCCGACTCCAGGCCGTCAACGGTGCGTGCTGCAGCCTTGCGAAGCAACGTCTTGAGCTTCGCATACGCTTGCTCAATCGGATTGAAATCCGGTGAGTACGGCGGCAGGTACAACAGTGTGGCTCCCGACTCGCCGAGCGCTTCGCGGACCCCTTGAACTTTGTGAGCCGCAAGGTTAGCCAGCACAACGATGTCGCCGACGCGAAGACTCGGACCCAAGAGGGTGCTGGCGTAGGCACGAAAGGCGGCGCCATCCATGGCGCCGTCGATGACCATGGGCGCCGTGAGACCATCCAGACGCAAGCCGCACACCAGCGTGGTGGTCTTCCAATGACCGTGTGGAACGGACGCCCGGCAACGCTTGCCGCGCGGCGAACGGCCCCGCCGCCTGGCCATGTTGGTAGTCGCTCCGGTCTCATCGATAAAGACGAGTTTCGTCGCCTCAAGGTGGGGCTGCATGGCAGCCCAGGCTTGTCGCCTTGCGGCTATGTCATCACGCTCCTGCTCACGGGCGTGCGCCGTCTTTTTTTCAACGTGATGCCGTGGCGTCGGAAGAACTCGTGCAGGGTGCTGATGGCGAAGGTCTCACCCCGCTCGCTGCGCAGGCGTTGTTGGAGTTCGGCGAGGGTGACGTCGGGCGTCTGGTATACGGCAGCCCTAAGAAAGTCGGCCTGTGTTTCGATGCGCCCGGAGCGACGGTCGCCGCCACAGGGTTTTGCCTGGGTACGTCCGGTGCTGAGGTAGGCCTGCATCCACCTGACGGCGCTGGCGGCACTGATACCGAATCGTTTGGCGGCGGCGTTTCGTGACAGGCCGCTTTCGACGGCTCGGATGACGCGCAGTCGGAGGTCTTGGGACAGGTAAGCTGCCATGGTTGGAGGTCTCCTGTGGGAAAGCGGTAGGAAAGACGACTCAAGCTAGCCAGGATACCATGGTAGTACAACTAGAACCGAAATTGCTCTAGGCCCACGTTCGTCACCTGGCACGGCGCCGGCCCCATCGCCCCGCCCGAAATGGCGGTCCAGGCTCAGGACTCATAACCAGAAACTAACCGTGGCAGCTATGCAGATGGCACTGAAGAACGTATGCGCACAGCGGTCGTACCGGGTGGCGATGCGGCGCCAATCCTTGAGCCTGCCTAACAGGCGCTCAATGAGGTTACGGCGCTTGTAAAGCTCCGTGTCGCAGACAATTGGCTCTTTACGGTTGGCACGGCCCGGAAGGCAGGACTTGATTCCTCGCTTGGCAAGGGCCTCGCGCAGCCGGTTGCTGTCATAACCCTTGTCGGCTATCAGGACAGCGGCTTCCGGTAGGGCGTCAAGTACCGTATCAGCCCCGCGGTAGTCGCTGACCTGCCCCGCCGTCAACAGCAGCACGACGGGCTTGCCATCGCCGTCGCAGACGGCGTGGAGCTTCGAATTCAGCCCACCCCGGGTGCGTCCGATCTGGCGTGGCAAAACCCCCCTTGAGCAGGCTGGATGCGGTGCGATGCGCCCCCCGATGGGTGCTGTCGAGACCGTCTTGGTGGCGGTGCTTTCGGCAGCCAGGGCTTGGAAGATGCGGTCGAAGACCGCGGCCCTGCTCCAGCGCACGAAGCGATTGTAGAGTGTCTTGTGGGGTCCGTAACAGGCGGGCGCGTCGCGCCACTTCAGCCCATAGCGGATGACGTGGATGATGCCGCTGATGACCTTTCGGTCATCGGCGCGCGGGACGCCGCGCCCCTTGTTGGGTAACAGGGGTTTGAGTCGGTCAAACGGGTCGTCGGCCAGCCAGAAGAGGTGCTCGGACATGATCGCTCTCCTAGTGGCGTCAGCGTGTTGACTCTCATCACAGGCCCCATGATACCTTTTTATAGGTCCTGAGCCTGGCCCATCTGATTTTGTCGTGTACAGTGAGGAGCGTGTACTCTACAATATTCAGGCCATATTGCAAAACCTCAGAATGAAATCAAAAGCGTTAATAGTTCCTTATTGTTGTCATGGCGGTCAGCGGGAATCGATTGGGGGAACGAGGAGGAGTATCCCATCGGTTGCCATACGCGCGGTGTCAAGGCGTTCAATTGGGAGACAATATGCAGGAGTTCTTGCCGGAGGTGCGGCGTATAGCTGGCGAAGCCGCTGACGCCATCCTGGAGGTTTATCAGTCGGTGGAGTTTCGGGTGGCCGTCAAGGAAGATTTCTCGCCGCTGACGCAGGCGGATCTGGCGTCGCACCGGCACATTGTGGCGGGGTTGGAGCATCTGGCGCCGGAGTTGCCGGTGCTGTCGGAGGAATCGGAGGGCATTACGTACGAACAACGACAGCATTGGGACACGTTCTGGTTGGTCGATCCGTTGGACGGGACGAAGGAGTTTCTACGCCGCAACGGCGAGTTCACGATCAATATCGCATTGATCCGCGAGCACCGTCCGGTTCTGGGGGTGGTGCACCTGCCGGTGTCGGGTCAGACATACTGGGCGGTTGAAAGGGAGGGCGCCTTCAGATCGGCCAACGGCGAAACCGTCCGGTTACAGGCTGCACGAACCGTCGGTCAGCCCGTGAAGGTGGTGGCCAGCCGTTCGCATGCGTTGACGCCAACCGTGTTGTTTCTGGACCGCATGGCGCAAGAACACGACTTGGCGGTGGTGTCCAGAGGCAGCGCGCTGAAGCTCTGCATGGTGGCCGAAGGCGAGGCCGATCTCTACCCTCGGCTGGCCCCGACCATGGAATGGGACACCGCCGCGGCACAATGCGTCGTCGAGCAGGCCGGCGGCCGCGTCACCACGCTGAACAACGAGCCGCTGCGCTACAACAAGGAAGACCTGCTCAACCCGTTCTTCATGGTGGCAAGCCCTGCCACGGCGCCGCTCTGGCCGGCGTACCTGTGAGGTGAGCCCTTGCCCCTCGCAGCACGCTGAAAACAGCCTGTGCACAACGCCCCCGAATCGGTCTCACGCGCACGCGGGAATCCACTGAATCACGTCATGCAGGTAACAAAGCCTGGCATGACTGCAAGCAAGGCTTATTCCAGGCTGTAGCGTTCTGGTGACAACTTCTGAAGGGATACGTATCAGCTTGGGCGCAAACTGGAAAAAAGAGAAGGGCACTCAGTCCCCCGGACGGCACGTTCGCATCCACCATCCAAGACCGGTGATGTCGTAGCGTACCGGCCATCCACCTTCCGTTGGCGTCACGATGAATTCCGCCCGCCCTCCGTCTTCCTGGAACGTCCCGCGCGTTCCCTTCGGCAGCGTGACGCCCGCGTGCGTGGGTTGCGGCCGCAGCAGGCATTGGTTCTCGTTGTACTTCTCGATACCGAACAGTATTTCGGCCACCATGCTGTCGCTGCACCCCTGCAGCATCGCCATTGCCGCCATCGCGGCGCCGATCAGCCCCACCGCGCAGTTGCGCTCCTTTGCTACGCCTTCCGTTCCCGTTTTCGCCTTCATTAGGTAAGCCTCTCGCCGTTACCTGAACGGACGGCCCGTCAGAAGTACTCATGGCAATATGACTCGTCGATGGTTCCCGTTGGTCATTCCAGAAGAAGCCGGAATGACTCGGCCATGTTTGAACTCAGACTCTGCTCAATCTTGAGATGCTTCGTTTGCACTTCCCGGTATTTGTCCTCCGTCCCATACAAATCACTATCCACGCCGCGGACTCCGCATCGTCCCTATATACCCCACTCAGGGCTGATACCAAGCATTTCCTAGGCAGCGGGCATCAACTCATCATTCGTGTCGCGCTCCTTACGATGCAGCATCAGCGTCACCGCGGCGAAGATCAACAGGATGAACGCGGTAACGGCGTCGCTGACCCCATCGAAGACGAGATGCGTCAGCACCGCGCCGGCCATGAGGAGGAGGAGGCAGACTGTGGCGGCGTACGAGAATCGCCGCAGCCATAGGCCGATGGCCCCCGCCACCTCGCAGAGGCCGATGACGTACATGAAGAAGATCGGATAGCCCCAGTTCTCGAAGCCCTGCCTGATCTGTTCCGCCCCCGTCAACTTCATGATACCCGACAGCAGAAACGCGAGCGTCAGGAGCACCGTCAATACGGTCTGCACCTTGTTCTTGGGCCAGTACATGGGTCACCTCCTTACCGGGTGAGTTCCTCACGGACGATACGGGTCCCGGCGACCATGGCGCGCAGCTTGCCCACCGCCATGCCGCGCGGGCTCCAGCCAAACCCGCAATCGGGGTTGATATACACCTTGTCGGCGTCGGCGTACTTGAGGACCTGACGCAGCCGCGCTGCCACGTCCCCCGCCGTTTCCGGGTGAAACGACTTCACGTCGATGATGCCGGCGCCCAGTTCCCGTCCGTCGTTCCACGCTCGCCATTTCTCGATCTCGGCCATCTCGCGGCTGGCGTACTCCAGCACGAATTGATCGGCGCGCGCTTCCAGGGCGCCGGGGAAGTAGTTGCCGTAATGGCGCTGGAATCGCGCCCTGCCGAAGCGGTTGCCGAAGCAGATGTGAAACGCCAGCTTGGCCTCTACGCCCTCCGTGGCGAGGTTGAACAGGCGGGCCATTTCGGCGCCGGTCACATTGCCGCGCGCTGGCTCGTCGATCTGAATGAAGCGCGCCCCGGCGTCGACCAGCGCCTTGAGTTCGGCGTTGATTACGTGGGCGAACTCCTCGGCCACCGCCACCGTGTCGCTGTAGAAATTATTGGGCCGGATGCGCGAGCCGAAGGTCAGCGGCCCCGCGCACGTCACCTTGGTAGGCTTCTGCGTGTGGGCGTTCAGGTACTCAAATTCCTGCACGATACCCAGCCCGGTGGGGGCGTTGATCTTGCCCATGGCCTCGTAGCGCGTCTGCTGGTCGTATCCCCAGGGCCCAGCGTGGCGTGCCGTGGGCAGGGCGCGGATACCATCGATGACGCCGTAGTAACCGTCCACGTAGCCGTCCAGGCGGCGGGATTCGCCGTCGCTGATGATGTCCACCCCGGCGCGTTCCTGATCCAGGATGGCAACGTCCGTGGCGTCGTCGAGCAACTCCGCCAGATCGTACGGACCCCAGGCGCCCTCGTCGTGCAGGTCCTTGCAAGCGTGCCACCAGCCGGGCTTGCCGTGCGAGCCGACGACGGTGGTGGGAAGAAGGGGCAGATCGCTCATGTGGTGAACTCCTTTCCGGCGAATCGCAGCAGGCCCCCGGCCAGCACGATCTGTCGTTCGCGGTCGGTGAGGGGCAGGTACGTTTCTATGACGCATTGTTGGGTGCGGTTGTGCACCGGGATGTGCTCGGCGCCGTCCAGCAGGCGCTGCCGCACGTCGGGGATTTCCAGGTGGTCCTCGGGGGCGAGGCGGTCGTAATCGTCTTCGTCGACGAGCGTCAGGGGCAGCACGGCGTAATTCATCAGGTTAGCGCGATGAATGCGGGCGAACGACTTGGCGATGATGGCCTTGACACCGAAATACATGGGGCACAGGGCGGCGTGTTCGCGCGAGCTGCCTTGGCCGTAATTATGGCCGCCGATGACGAAGCCGCCGCCCGCTGCCTTGACGCGCTCGACGAACGTCGGATCGACGTAGCGAAACAGGTATTCGGCAATGGCGGGGACGTTCGAGCGCAACGGTAGCACCGTGGGCCCGGCGGGCAGGATGTGATCGGTGGAGATGTTGTCGTCAAGTTTCAGCAGCACCTCGCCGGCGAGTGTCTTCTCCAGGTCGCCGCGGCTGGGTAGCGGTTTGATGTTGGGTCCGCGGCGAATCTCGATTTGCGCCGGGTCTTCGGCCGGCGGCAGCACGCCGGTATCGTCGATGACATAGGCGTCGGGCAGCCCGACGGGTTCGACCGCGACCAGGCGCGGGTCGGCGATTTCGCCGGCCAGGGCCGCGGCTGCGCAGGCCGCCGGGCTGGCCAGGTAGACGCGGTTGTTGGGGTCGCCCGAGCGTCCGGGGAAATTCCGGTTGAACGAGCGTACCGACACGGCGTCGAACGACGGCACCTGCCCCATGCCGGCGCACGGCCCGCAGGCGGATTCCAGAATGCGCGCGCCCGCGGCGATGAGGTCCGCCAGAGCGCCATTGCGAGCGATCATCTGCAGCACTTGCCGCGACCCTGGACTGACCACCAGATTGACCCGCTGGTGCACCGTGCGGCCTTTGAGAATGGCGGCGATGGTCATCAGGTCGCTGTATGATGAATTGGTGCAGCTGCCGACCGCCACCTGATTGACCGGGATACCGAGCACCTCGCGGATCGGGCAGATGTTGTCCGGGCTCGATGGCTGCGCAATCAACGGCTCCAGGGTGTCGAGGTCGATGCGCAGGTGCTCGTCGTACGCAGCCCCGTCCACCGCGGCCAGCGGGGTGAAGGCGTCCAGCCGTTGCTGCCGTTCGAGATACGCCGCGGTATGCTCGTCGCTCGGGAAGATCGACGTGGTGGCGCCGAGCTCGGCCCCCATGTTGGTAATGGTGGCGCGCTCCGGCACGTCGAGGTGCGCCACGCCGGGGCCGTAATACTCGAGCACGCGGCCCACGCCACCCTTGACGGTCAGCCGCCGCAGCACCTCGAAAATCACGTCCTTGGCCGTCACCCCAGGTTGCAGGCGGCCGTGCAACTCCACCCCCAGCACCTTCGGCATGCGCATGTTATAGGCGCTTCCCGCCATGGCCAGGGCGACGTCCAGGCCGCCGGCGCCGATGGCCAGTACGCCCATGCCGCCGCACGTCGGGGTGTGGCTGTCGGTGCCCAGCAGCGTGGTGCCCGGCACCGCGTAGCGTTCGAGGTGCACCTGATGGCAGATGCCGTTGCCGGGACGCGAGTAGTGCAGGCCGTACTTGGCGGCGACGTCCTGCAGGTAGACGTGGTCGTCGGCGTTGCGGAAGTCGCCCTGCAGCATGTTGTGATCGACGTAGCTCACCGACAGTTGCGTCTGCACGCGCGGCACGCCGATGGCCTCAAATTGCAGGTACGACAGCGTGCCGGTGGCGTCTTGGGACAGCGTCTGATCGATGCGCAGGGAGATTTCCGAGCCCGGCGTCAGGTCGCCGCTGACGAGATGGGCCTGGATTAATTGGCGAGTGAGATTCATGCGGGGCTCCTCCGGCTAGCAGGCGTTGAACCAAGGCTTGCCGGCCATGGTGCTGCGCGGGACGAGGATGGTGCCCTCCATAATGCGGCGGGCGGTGCGCTGTGTAGTGACGCTTTCGACTTGCCAGACACCGTCCTTCTGATGCACCTGGGCGGCGATTTCCATGATCCCGGCGGGATGGCCGAGGCGCAGGCGCGCGCCGCGTTCGGGGCGGGCGACCTCGTGCACCACGGTGCCCTCCACGGCTGCGGCCACCGCGGTGCACATGGAGGCGGTGCCGGGAAACGTGCGGTGGGTGTTGCGCATGGAAATGGCCCGCGCTACCACGTCGATACGCTCCGCGGTGATGGCCTTGCCCGCGCTGCTGGCGTAATCCGCCGGGGGCGCGACGAGGGCGACCTTGGGCACGGCCTTGACCGTGTCGGCGGCCTGCTGCACGTCACCCGCCAGCCCGAGCAACACGGCGGCGCGGCAGCGAATTTCTTCCAGCACCGCCTGCAAGCCGGTATCGGCGTCCAATTGCGGCGCCAGCAAGGTGGCATCGACGCCCAACTCTTCGGCGCGCACGTAAACCACGGGCAGCGCGGCGTCCACCAGCGAAATGCTGACTTGGCGCCCATCCGCCAGATTGATCTGCTGCCGGGGCTGTCCGGTGGGCAGCAGGTCACCGCCCAGCGTACCGCCCGGTTCCAGGTATTCCAGGGCGATGCGCGCGCCGGTGCCCGGCACGCCATCGACCGTGTAGTCGCCCTCGACTATCGCGTGGCCGTCCTGCACCGGCACGTGGGCGACGTAGCGCTTGCCGGTGTTGGTGGCCAACACCCACACGCGCGTCACCGGCTCGACCGGCTGCACCAAGCCTTCGTCGATGGCAAAAGGTCCGACCGCCGCCGACATGTTGCCGCAGGTGCCGCGCCAATCGACGAGCGGCTTGTGCACGTCCACCTGCGCGAAGTTGAAGGTTACGTCGGCCTCCGGGCCGTCGCACGACCCGATGATGGCGGCCTTGCTGAGCGATGAAATGCCGCCGCCCAGGCCGTCGATCTGCCGCCCGTACGGATCGGGACTGCCGAGGGCCGTCAGGATGATGGCGTTGCGGGTAGCGGCGTCGTAAGGCTGCATGGCCGCCTGGGTGAAGAACACGGCGCGGCTGGTGCCGCCGCGCATGAACACCGCCGGGATTTTGTGTTGCATGGCTGCGACCCTCGCGTTACGCCCCGACCTTGCGGTTGCGGTGGCCGACGTACAGCGCCCGCGGCCGGATCAGGCGGTTGTTGGCGTACTGTTCCAGGATGTGCGCGGACCAGCCGACGATGCGCGTGCTGGCGATCACGTTGGTGAAGATGCTCAGCGGGAAGCCCAAGTGATACAGCACCGGCGCCGCAAAGTAGTCCACGTTGGCGATGATGCCCTTGGTGTCGCGCATTCGCTGCTCGGCGGCGGTGGCGATGGCGAACCACTTGTCGTCGCCGCTGGCCCGGCCGAGCTTCTCTGCCATGCCGCGAAGCTGGGCGGCGCGCGGATCGCCGGCGCGGTACACGCGGTGGCCGAAGCCGGGCAGCTTGCGTCGCGCCGCCAGCGCCTCGTCGACGAACGCCGCGGCGCGGTCGGCCGAGCCGATGTCGATCAGCATGCGCATCACGTCGTCGATGGCGCCGCCGTGCAGCGGGCCCTTGATGGCGCCAAGACCCGCCACCACCGCGGAATACAGGTCGGCCTCGGTGCCCACGACCACGCGGCAGGCGAACGTCGAGGCGTTGGTTTCGTGTTCGGCGTACAGGATGAGCATAGCGTCGAAGGTGCGGGTCGTGGTGTCGTCCGGGGTCTCGCCGGTGAGCATATAGCAGTAGTTGGCGGCGTGGCCGAGGTCGGCGCGCGGGGCGACCGGCTCCTGCCCCTGTTGCAGGCGTGCCTGCGCCGCCACGATGGTGGGCATCTGCGCCGTCAGCGCCATAGCCTTTCTCTGGTTGTCCGCAGCGCCGATGTCCTCGGCCTGCGCGTCCATGGCACCGAGCCACGATACCACGGTGCGCAGCGCCGCCATGGGATGGGCCGAGGCCGGCAGGCCGCGCAATATGCCGATCAGTGCCTCGGGAACCGCCCGCTGGCCGGCGAGCTCGGCGCTGAACGCCGCGAGCTCGTCATCGCTCGGCAGCCTGTCGTTCCACAGCAGGTAGGCTGCCTGCTCGAACGTCAGATTCTGCGCAATGTCCTGAATGTCGTAACCGCGAAACGACAACTCGGGGATGGCTCCGTCGATGAACGCGATGCTCGACTCGAAGGCCAGAACGCCCTCGAGCCCCGAAATGACCTGTTGGCTTGCCTCAGTCATGATTACCCTCGCATGTGCCGCTTCTGGCTGGCAGGATTTGAGTTCTGGCAGTCGGGCGCCTTTTGGCTAGCAGGCTTGGAATGGCGCCTGGTTACGGCGTGTCGGTTAGAGATGTGCTGGAACCGTCCGGCAGGGTGCGCAGTGTAGCGGCAGTCGGTGGCAAGATCAAGCGATGCGGCGGGATGCGACAGGCCGTAACAAGGCGCCCAGGCCGCCGCTCGCGGCGGTTTGTTTCGCCGGGATGGGCCGACTACAATAGCCCGCCCGCAGCCGTGCGGGGCGGCTTGGCGGCGGCGTGAATCGACACAGCGTTAGAAAGGAACAGCATGGCTTACGAGACCCTCAAACTCACACAGGATGGCGCGGTGCTGACCCTGACCGTGAACCGTCCGGAAGTCCTCAACGCCCAGAGCCGCGTCATGCTCGAAGAATTCGACCGCGCCCTGATGGACGCCATGGCGGATGACACGATCCGGGTGGTTATCGTGGCCGGCGCCGGGACTCACTTTTCCGCCGGGCACGACATCGGCAGCCCGCAGGAGCGCGCCGACCGTGAGCGCCGCCCCTGGCCGGCGGGCATCTCCGGGGAATACCTGCGCGCCTGGAACTTGTACATCGACACTGGCTTTCGCTGGCGCGACTGTCCCAAGCCGACCATCGCCCAGGTGCAAGGCTATTGCATCATGGGCGGCCTTATGCTGGCGTCGGCGTGCGACCTGATTATCGCCGCCGATGACGCCAAGTTCTGCGACCGCACGGTGCGCTGGGGCGGCGCGCACGTGCAGTACGCCAGCCTGGCGTGGGACATCGGGGTGCGCAAGGCCAAGGAATACCTGTTCACCGGCGACTGGATCAGCGCCGATGAGGCCTGCCGGCTGGGCTTGGTCAACCGCGTGGTGCGGCGCGACGACCTGGAGCAGGAAACCATGGCGCTGGCGCAGCGCATTGCCATGCAGGACCCGTTCGCCCTGCGCATGGCCAAGTTCTCGCTCAACCAGATGCAGGACGAAATGGGCTACCGAACCGGCGTCACCGGCGCGTTTCAGACCTATGCCGTCACCCGCGCCTATCGGCTCGACCACGGGGAACAGACACTCGCCGGCTCCGACCGTGCCCGGCAGCGTGACGAGGCGTTTGGCGACAACCGCTGAGGCGCGTTCGGACTGTCAGGAGGGAAAACGGCCTGATGCAGGCGAATCGTCACACGTTTTTGCAGCGGCTTGGCCTTGACCGCCCCGAACTGCGCGCCTGGGCCATGTACGACCTGGCGAACTCGGCGTTCATGACCACGGTGGTGGGCGCCGTGTTTCCCATCTACTTCAGCGCCGTCGCGGCTGCCGAGATGCCGGCGCCCATGGCCACGGCGCGCTTCGCCGCAGCGACGACCATCGCCCTGGCCGTCGTGGCGATTCTGGCGCCGTTTCTGGGCGCCCTGGCCGATTTTGCCGCCATGAAGAAAAAGCTCCTGGCGGCTTTTCTGGTTCTGGGTGCAGGGGCCTGCGGCGGCATGTTTTTCATCCATCGCGGCGAGTGGATGCTTGGCGCCAGCCTGTTTATCCTCGCCAATATCGGCGCTTCCGGGTCGTTCATTTTCTATGACGCGCTGTTGCCGCACGTGGCGCGGCCGGACGAGATGGACCGGGTGTCCTCGGCGGGGTACGCGCTGGGCTACCTGGGAGGCGGGGTTTTGCTGGCGGTCAATCTGGCATGGATCCAGTTTCCCACGGCCTTCGGGATGGCGGACGCCGCGGCGGGCAGCCGCTGGGCATTTCTGAGCGTGGCGGGGTGGTGGCTGCTGTTCTCGGTGCCACTGTTTCGCCGCGTTCCCGAGCCGCCGCGCGCGCTGGCGGTTGGCGAGAACAGCGATTTTTCACCCGTACGCGGTGCACTGGGCCGCATGCGGGCGACGCTGCGCGAACTGCGTGCTTATCCGCAGGCGTTTCTGTTACTGGTCGCCTTTCTGGTCTACAACGACGGCATCGGCACCATTATCCGCATGGCGACGGTATACGGCGCCGAGATCGGCATCGGGCAAGGGGCGCTCATGGGCGCCTTTCTGATCGTGCAGTTCGTCGGCATTCCGTTCGCCTTCCTGTTCGGCGGGCTGGCATCCCGCATCGGCGCCAAGCGCAGCATTTTCCTCGCTCTGGCGGTGTATGCCGGGGTCAGCGTGCTTGGGTATTACATGAAGACAGCGGCCCACTTCATCATCCTGGCCGTGCTGGTCGGCATGGTCCAGGGCGGCTGCCAGGCGCTTTCCCGCTCCCTGTTCGCCAGCATGATTCCACGCCACCGCTCGACCGAGTTTTTCGCCTTCTTTGCTGTCTTCGAAAAATTCGCCGGCATCCTCGGCCCGGCCATCTTCGCCGGCACCATCGCCCTCACCGGTTCCAGCCGCAACGCCATCCTCGCCGTGATCACCTTCTTCGTTGTCGGCGGCGGCTTGCTCGCCTTCGTCAACGTCCCCGAGGGCCAACGCTTCGCCCGGCAGGCCGAACAGGCTTTCTCTGATGCTGCGCGGTGAGATAACCGGCTTGGAAGACGGGGCCAGACGACAACAATATTGACCCAATTCGCCGGGCCGTGTCGCTGACGTGCTGGACTTCCCCGGGTTTGAGCGGGCGGGCGAGGATAGCGCGCTCGCGGTACGACAGCCATTTCTTGAGCACTTGGTAGCCGCCGAGCCGGTAATCCCAGACGGCGGCGGGCACGTTGCGCCAGTAGGCATGGGCGTTGAGATACACGTCGAACGTCGTGCCGCCAAGCGCCGGCAGGGCATCGCCCATCGCCGCCCGCTCCGCCGGGGTGAAGGCGCGCTCAACGATGCGGCCCTGGCCCGGCATCACCACGTCGCCGGTGCCGAAATGTCCCCAGCCTGACACCGCGAAATCCTCGCCGGACATGTTGCGCCCGTCGGTGGTGGCCGGCACGGCGATGGCGGCTATCTCCGGGCGCAGCGGCGTTTGCGTGACGCCCGCAACCGGCGTGTCGGGATCGAGGAGAGCGGCGAGCTCGCGGCCGCGCCCTGCGGATTCAAGGAGCGCTTCCGTCGCGCCGGGTGCGGGCAGGATGCCCGCGCTCCCAGGATCAGGCCAGCCGGGAAGCGGGATGCGCGGCCATTCCATGCGCAGCGCCCCGGCGTTGGCTTTGCGGTAGGCGGGGTTATGGAGGGTGGCGAGGACATGGTGAAAGAGGTCCTCTACTCCCGCGCCGAGGCGACTGAGATAACGTTGCGCGGTGCCGGACAAATTGGGGCGGCGTGTATTGTTCTCATCTTCTCCGATCCCATAGCCACGAAGCCAAGCCGGGAAATAACTCGAAAGGCCATTGCCAAAGTTGTCGGCAAGGTGGCGAACCGGAGTTCCACGCGAGAAATCTTCCTTGGCCTCCCGTTCGCGCGCTTCGAGCCACACATTCCCCCCGAAAACGTGCGGTCGGTAATCGGCGCGCTTCTCGTCCAGCAACTTCGTTTCCGCCTCCCAATAAAGCCACCGGTTGTCGAACGGGCGATAAGCGAAGCGGACGAAACCGGTCTCATCCGGCCCGCCGCGTTTCAACAGCGCGTCGCGCACGGCGCGGGCATCGAACCGCCCCGTGGTCTTCATCACCCCCGGATAGCGCCGCGCGATTTCTTCATGGCCCAAGGCGGCGTTGAAGTAATCGGCGATGCGCGTCTTGAGTCGATCCAGATCGACGTCGACGAGAAACCCGTCGCGACTGGTCTTGACGCCGGGAAACGACACCGGAAACAGATCGGGCAGAGAGGGCCAGTCGAACCACGCATCGCTTGCCGCGGTTCGCACGAACGGCAGGCCAAGCGGCAAGACGGGCTTGACGCCTTCGTAGAGCGCATCCGGTTCCGTCTCAGCCGTTGCGATCAACTCCGCCGGCTTGGCCTGCCCCCACAGATGCCGGAAGCCGACCGCATCCGCGGGTGTGTGGCCGGCCTTGCGCACCAGCGTCGCAATGGCGGCGCCGACCTGAATGCCCACCGGATCGCCTTCCGTCGAGAAAATGCTCGGGTCGGGCGAGCCGTCCGGCGCCACCTTGCCGGTCTTGTACTTGTCGCCGTTCAGGCAGTCGATCCGTATGGCGTCGAACGCCTCCAGATAACGCTCCCGCATACCCGTGAACGACAGCCCGTCGAGCCATGAGTAGTTGGAGATGAAGCAGACCACCCCTTGGCCGGTTTTCTCGGCGATGCGCCGTTCCGCCATGCGGAAGAACCGCACGTACAGGTCATTCAGCCCTTGGCCCTCGGGTTTCCGCACCCGCCGCGTCGTCCGGTAGGCGTCCGACAACTCCCGTTCTTCATCCACCGCCATGCCGGCAAAGCCGTTGTAGGGCGGATTGCCGAGAATCACCAGAATCGGCGTCTCCTGCTTCACCCGCTCGGCGCGGTCGCGCTCCTCCTCCAACTCGGGAAACGGCAGCGGCTTGGTCGTTCTCGGCTCCCAGCCGGTGAGCGCGTTGGTGAGGAACACGCCGGCGCGTTCGGCTCCGTCGTCCGCCAACGGCGCCCCGAGGCCCTGCAGGGTCAAGCCGACTTGCAGATGGGCGACGACGAAGGGCGCCGGCATGATCTCGAAGCCGAACACCCGTTCCGTCGCCGCCTGCTTCACCCGTGCGCCGGTGAGCGCCCCAAGGCCCTGCCCGTCGAGGTTGGCGGCGATGCGGCGCAGCACCTCGGCCAGATAGGCGCCGGTGCCGCAGCACGGGTCGAGGACGTAGACGTTCTCCGCCGCCAGACCGTCAGCAATGCCGAGATCGTCCTGCAGCGCCTTGTCCACGCGGGCGACCATGTAGCGGACGACTTCCGCGGGCGTGTACCAGACACCGAGTTGTTTCCGTAGCTCTGGGTCGAAGGCTTGCAGGAAGGGTTCGTAGAAGTAAGGCACCGCCTCGCCCTCCTGGAAGCGGTCGAAGAAGTCGGGGCGATCCACCCGGTCGAGCGCCGCGGCGGTCCAGTCCAGCACCTCGACGAGGCCGAGCGGCTGCAGGCGGCCGGGGTCGGAAAGCTGCTGGAACAACGCCCGCAACACGGGGGCGCGCAGATGCCAGACCGCCGTGCGCCAGTCGAACGCGCCGTTTGGCGGCGGGGCTTGGCGCGCCCACAACACCCAGGCGGAGAAAACGCCGTAGAACAGGGTCTGCACCAGGGTCGAATGGAAGAAGTGCGCGCCGCGCTCTCCCTCGAACCGCACGCCGAGCGCCTCTTCCAAGGCGGAGCGCACCGCCTTGAGCGACGGCGCGTCGCCCGCCGTCTCGACACGGGCGAGCCCATCGCGCGCATAGGAAGCGAGCAGCCACGCCAAGTCCTTTGGTTCGGCCAACGCCGCCCGGTGCGACAAGGCGCGGGCGAGATATTCGCCGAGTCCGGCGCCCACGTCACGGGCGAAGGCGCGCGGCTTCGCCAATTTGCGAAGGAAGTCCTCCGCGTTGTCGGCCAGCCGGAAAGCTTCGAGCTTCGCGGGACGGCCTGCCGGGTCTTCGCCCACCAACACGAAGTCGCGCGCGTTGGTCACCAGAACCAGCCGGTAGCGGCCCCAGTAGCGGCTGACCTGAGCGGAGTCCGCGGTGAGCCAGGCATCGTCGCCGGCGGCCTTCACCTCCACCACGCCGCGCTCCGGCGTCTGGCCCTCGCGTGGCCGGCCTTTCTGCACCTGCCTTGCCGTGTAGAGGCCGAAGTCGGGATGCCCGGCGCCTTGCTCGGCAAGCTCGCCGACGCAGAACACCTTGGGCTTGAGCGCCGCGCCAATGGCGTTCAACAGATTGGCGAGCGGCCCGTAGCTCGACCGTTCCCCGGTAGCGCCGCCCGATGCGCGCACCCGTGCAAGATCGGCGAAGCACGCTTCGACGGCCGCGGTCAGTTTTGTGTTCGTTGCCATCATCATTCCTAGGGCCTGTCGCCTTGCGGCCTCATCGCCACGCTTCCCATGCCTGGGAGCGCGAGCTTCCAGCCCGCCAAGCGGAACCCTGCGGGCAAGATGCCCGCGCTCCCAGAGGGGCATCGCCATTGACGCCCGCGCCAAGCCGGCGACTCATACGAACGTAGGGTTGCTCTTATTTGGGAATCGAGCCACCCGCATCCGTGGAGGACGAACGGGAACATGGTCCACCCTCCATTTCATACCGTCGCCACTTGCCGCGTCCTGCTTCCGGCCCCGGCATGGAATTGGCCACGTTACCCGGAAGGCCATCGCGCATCATCCTTCCCGCCATGGCCCCGCCTTGCTTCGTCACGCCCCCTTCATTCAGGTTCCATACAGGCTGACTGCTGGCTTCGCGGCAAATGTCGGCGTGCGTTTCGCTAATTCGACCTGCACAACCGGCATCCGTCTCCGGACTCGTAATGGCGGTGGCGCCGTCCTTAAACGGCAGGGCAATTATTGCGGTATGAAAATACTGCTGGGCGGGGAGCACTGGGATTGACGGGGGAAGAAAGCACCGCAAAGGCCGCCATCGGCGATGACGGCCTTCGGTTGGCTGTGGGCGTACTGGCTACAGGGCCGTGCCGACCGTGGCAAACGAATCGCGCCCGCGGGCATACGAGCGGATGTTCTGCGCGGCGTTGCGGTTAATGAACTCGCGGCCCCACATGGGGTGACGCATGCTGCGCACCTCATGCTCGATGGTGAACAAAACCTTGCCGGTGTCGGGATGCACGATGTCCTGGAAACGGTACTGGCAGGTATCGCTTTCTTCGGTGATCAGGCCGTGCTCGTCCAGAAAGGCGTGCGGGCCGGAGAAATTGGCCACGTAAACGGCGACGTGGTGGCCGTCGTAGGCCGGGATGACTTTCCGGGTTTCGCGGAAAATCAGCTTCTGATCACAGCCGACGAGCACTTCGACGACGGCGCCGTTGGTGTCTTCCGACAGCGTGTAAGGCGCCTGCATGACGGTCTTGTAAAACTGCCCGATGCCCGCCGCCGTGCCTCGCTTGACCGGAAACTCGACGTACGGAATGCCGAGGGTCATCTCGCCGAATACTTCCGAATCCGGCGCGTGGCAGCGGAACTGATTGCCCCACGGCCCGGTGACGTTGACGTGGCCGTTTTCCTCGGCGCAGGTGAATTGCGTGTCCGTCATCTGCTCCCGCAACGCCGTGAGGCGCATCTTGAGGGCTTCGAGGTCGGGCACCACCAAGCCGATGACGCCCCGCAACACTTGCGGCTCGCGGGTTGGCAGATGGAACTGCTGCTGCCCGACGTTGACCCACATGTTTTCGGCGCTCACCATCATGTAGGGATCACGGGTAAAGCCCAGGCCGGTAACGTAAAACTGCGTGGCCGTCACCTGGTCGGGGGCCGTCACGTTGACGTGCTCCATGGCCAGGATGTTGCCAACGTCTTGGGATGCGCGGTCAAATATCTTCTTCATGGGAACCGATCTCCTCAACCTAAGCAGGAACGGGTTTGACAGGGGAACGCGGCGGATTATAGCACAGGCGCTTCAGCCGACGGTTCCGGCGCGGGCACAGGCTTGCCCAGCACGTGCCGCAGGGCAACCTCGAGCTCCGGATAGCGAAACGTGTAGCCCGAGGCGTTGAGCTTGCCGGGTTCCACGCGGGTGCTGGCGAGCAGCAGGGCGTCGGCCATCTCGCCGAACAACAGGCGGGCGGCAAAGGCCGGCACGGCAAAAGCCGTCGGGCGCCGCAAAACCCGGCCCAACGTCTTGGTGAAGCCGCGATTGCTGACGGCCTCGGGCGCCACGAGGTTCACGGCGCCGTGCAGAGATTCCGTCGTCAGCACGTGAGAAATGGCGCCCACGACGTCGTCCAAGGCAATCCAGCTCATATACTGGGCGCCGCCGCCGAGCACGCCGCCGAAACCAAGCCTGAACGGAGGCAGCATCTGGCCCAGGGCGCCGCCGGTAGAACTCAGCACCATGCCCAAGCGCAGCGACACGACCCGGATGCCGCGTTCCGCCGCCGGCGCCGCGGCTGCTTCCCAATCCACGCAGACGCGCGCCAGGAAGTCTTCCCCGGCGCGGCTCTCCTCCAGTAGCAGACGCTCGCCGCGATTGCCGTAATACCCGATGGCAGAAGCGCACACGAAGGTCTTGGGTGGCTTGACGACCTGCCGTAGAGCCTCGCAGACGATCTGGGTGCCGTGCACCCGGCTGTCGTAGATACGCCGCTTCTTGTCCGCCGTCCAGCGTCCGGCGATGCCCTCACCGGCCAGATGCACGACGGCGTCTACGCCCTCCAGGGCCGGCAGGGGCAGGCGCCCGGCCTCCGGCTCCCAGGCCACTTCTCCCCATCCCGGACGCGCCCGCCCGCGAACCAGTCGCGTCACCCGGTGCCCCGCCGCTTCAAGGCAGGGTGTCAGAGCGGAACCGATCAGCCCGCTTGCTCCGCTTACGAGTATGTGCATAGCCTCTCCAATTGGCGCGCAACATGGCTTCACGCCGAATCTAACCCAGCGATACGATACCCTTCGCTACCGGCTGCAGGCGCTCCAGAACCAGCGGGTCGTGGCCGGGAACGATCAGTTCCGGCTCGTCGGCCAACTCGCGCATGCGCTCAAAGCTATCGTACATGCCGGGCAGGTCGTGCAGCACCATGAACGGCACGTCCTTTTCGACGTTGTGGTAATAGTGCGACGCGTCCGTGGCCAGCACCGCCCGCCCCAGGGCGGTCTGCACCGTGACGATCTGCAGGCCGGCGGTGTGTCCGCCAACCCGATGTACGTGCACGCCGGGCACGATCTCGCGCACGCCATCCACAAGTCGCAGCCGCCCTTCGTAGTTGTAACGCACCATGGCCACCACGTCGTCCACCTCGATGGAATGCCGAAAGGCGGCGTGGCGCACGTACTTGCCCGTGTAAAACCGCATTTCGTCTTCTTGCAGGTAAAAGGTGGCGTTCGGGAACAAGTCGTAATTACCGACGTGGTCGTAGTGCAGGTGGCTGACGATGACGTGCGACACGCTGGCGCAGTCGATGCCGAGCTCCGCCAGGCCCGCCGACGGACAGCGCAGGAATTCGCGCCCGCGGCGCGTGCCGACTGCCTCCGTGAAGCCCAGGTCGACGACCACCGTGTGTTGGTCACTCACCAGCGCCCACACGAAGTAGGCCATCTTCATCGGCGTGTTGTGATAGTCGCCGTAGAACAGCTCCGTCGACGTTGCCTCGCGGCGGGCGTATTGCACCGCGTATAGGATGTATGGCGAAAGCGGCATGGCTTCCCTCCTCTCCGGTCGGCCCTCCTGCTGAGAACCGATCCTGCGTTCAATCTGCATGAGATTGCCTGACGTTCGCCAGTATTGTAGAGTTTCTGCCGCACGGGTCAAAGCTGGCCGCCGCCATGCGCAGTCGCGGCTTTTCTCAAGATGTGCTTCACCTTCTTTTCACCCTTTTCACCATGCTAAATTTGGAGGTCACGCCATGAAGAAAACCATAACAATCTGTCTGGTCCTGAAACTCGCGATCCTCATGGTGAGCCTGTTTCTGGCGCCCAACGTCTGGGCGCAGGTCGAGACCACGCAGCCGGAGGCGGAAGCAGATAACGTGCACCGGCTCGACGTTATCGAAGTGACCGCCACCAAGCGGGTCTTGTCCGTTCAGGACGTGCCCTTTCCGGTGAACGTTCAATCCGAAGAAAATATACAGCGCCTGAATACGTCCACCCTGGAAGACCTGTCTCTAGCCATCCCCGGCTTGGTCGTACAAAACCTGGGACCCGGCCAGAGCCAAGTCTCTATCCGCGGCGTTTCCGCCGGCCAGATTGTCCGTGACCAGCCGGGTGTGAAAGAGCAGGTCGGCATCTATTTGGACGAAACACCGCTGGCGCTGTCGCTGTTTACACCAGATCTGGACCTGTTCGACCTGAATCGCGTCGAGACCTTGCGGGGTCCGCAGGGAACGCTGTTCGGGGCCGGCTCTATCGGCGGCACCATCCGGCTTATTACCAATCAACCGCGTCTCAACGTGACGGAAGCGAAGGGGGAAATCGACTTCAATACCATCCAGGACGGAGGCATTGGCGGGCATTTGAAGGCAGTTGTCAATGCCCCCTTGGGTGATAAGGCGGCGCTTCGCTTGGTCACCTACGGCACGCGGTATGGCGGCTACATCGATGCACTGCGCGAAGCGGGTTGGGACGAAGACGTTAACACCGGCAGACGCCAAGGTGGCCGCTTCGCCTTGCTGTTACAACCGACGGACCGTTTGTCCATCACCCCGCGTATCGTCTACCAAAGCATCATGTTCGAAGGCTTCAACCGGCAGGAAGTGTACAACCTGTTCGCCAATCCCCACACCACGACGCGCCGGCTAATTCAACTGGGCGATTGGGAGCAGTTTCTGAGGATGGAAGAAGTCTTCGAGGACGAAACCGTGGTCATGGACGCCGTCGTGAACTATCGCCTCAATGCCGTTGACATGACCTATGCCGTCGGCTATGCCAGACGCGACATCCTGGTCAGCCGCGACGCCAGTGCTCTAACGCACAGCGTATCCATAGACTTGGGCTTGCCGGATGAATCGTTGGTCATACCATCCAACCTGCGTGACACCACCAAGTTGGGGCAAATGACCCACGAGTTCCGCTTGAGCTCCAACAACGACAGTGCCCTCCAGTGGGTCACCGGCATATTCTATTCGGATACGAAACGTGACTACGCCCAGCGCCTGCCCACGCCGGGATACGACGCCTTCATAGACGAGACATTAGGAGCGGGGATTTCAGACGGCTTGCGCAACGGTTTTCCAGATCGGGACGCCCCATACGCGTCCGATCTGCCCTACGACATCGAACAAGTCGCACTGTTCGGTGAGGCGAGCTATGCCTTCACGGACCGTCTTGAGCTATCCCTTGGTGGTCGCTGGTACCAATGGGAGGAACAGCGCTCTTTTGTCTCAGGGGGAGTGTTCTCGAATCAAGACAAGTTGTCCGACAAGACCGACTCCAGCGGCTTCACACCTCGTTTGACCGCTAGTTACGATCTCACCGACAACATCGTGGTGAACACACAGATTGCGCAGGGATTCCGTCTTGGCGGCGCCAACGACCCGATAAACGAGACCCTCTGTCGGGGTAGAGATGTCGAGACTTTCGGAGGTATCAAAAAATATGATGACGAGACCCTGTGGAACTACGAAGTCGGCTTCAAGTCACTGTTCCAACGGATCGGGCTGAATGCAGCGGTCTTCTATACTGACATCAAGGACCTGCAGGTCACTCTGGATGCTGGGACCTGTTCGTCGCGTATTTCGTTCAACGTGCCCCGCTCTCATACCTTGGGGGCCGAGCTGGAGTTGAACGCCTACTTGACCGATGCCTTTCTGTTTGCCCTCGCGGGCAGCTATGTCAACGCGGAATTCGACAGTACGGTCCGAGATGCTGACGGCAACGTTCTCGGCGGCGTCAAAGACGGTAACCGCTTGGCCTCCGTGCCGGAATGGCAGTTCTCGACCTCCGGCACGTATACCTTGCCGGGCATTCTGGGCGCCAACGAAAGCTACCTCTCAGCCATCTGGCAGTATGTGGGCGACCGGATCACCCAGCCCGGGGATCAGGAGCCGGGCGCCGGCGACTTCGCGCACGGTTTGGCCTTCGGCGGCGCGGACGGCACGGAGGTCACCAGCCTGAACCTGGTTTTGCCCGCGTACAGCCTCGTTAACATGAGAGCGGGCCTTATCTATGACGCCTGGGAGCTTGTCCTATACGCCAACAATCTCACCAACGAAAACGTCCTGCTGTCGTTCGACCGTGAACGCGGCGGCCGCGCCCGTTTGGGTTACCGCGTGAGTCAGCCGTTCACCGCCGGCTTGACCATGCGCTGGCACTTCTGATGCGGGAAGCTGGCTGAGAGAAACTCGGAAAGGGGAGATCAGCCTTGGCGGCCGCGGGCGCTGCCAAGGCTGCTTTTTTGCCTGCTACGGACGCTCGAACAATGCGGCCACGCCCTGGCCGCCGCCCACACACATGGTCTCCAGGCCGTAGCGGGCATCCCGACGTTGCATCTCATGCAACAGGGTCGTCAAGATGCGGGCGCCGGTAGCGGCGATGGGGTGGCCGAGCGAAATGCCGGAGCCGCGCACGTTCAGCTTGCTATCGTCCTCGATCTTCCACTCCTTTAGCACCGCCAGCACCTGTGCGGCGAAGGCCTCGTTGAGTTCGATCACGTCGATGTCGTCGAACGTCACGCCGGTACGTGCGAACAGCTTGTGCACCGCCGGTACCGGTCCGATGCCCATGTAGGCCGGGTGCACCCCGGCCACCGACCAGCCCCGCAGAAAGGCCATCGGCTGCAGCCCCAGCTCGTCGAGCTTGTCGGCGGCCACGACCAGGCAGACCGACGCGGCATCGTTTTGCGAGCTGGCGTTCCCTGCCGTCACGGTGCCACCTTTCGTCATCGGCCGCAGCTTGGCGAGGACCTCCAGCGACGTGTCGGCGCGCGGCCCCTCGTCCATCTCGAACACCTTGGGGTCGCCGCGGCGCTGCGGCACGCTGACCGGCACGATCTCGTCGGCGAACAAGCCCTGCTCCCGTGCCGCCACGGCGCGCTGGTGACTGCGCAGGGCGTAGGCGTCCTGCTCCTCGCGTGAGATGTCGTGGCGCTCGGCGAGATTTTCCGCCGTCTCGATCATCCCGGAGATGAACCCGAAGCGCTCCTCGGGAGCCACGGTGGAGCGCGCCCGCGTCAGGCGGTCGTGCAGGGTCACCGAGCCCAGGCGGCTGCCGGTGCGCATGTCCGTGCTGTAGAACTCCACCCGGCTCATGCTCTCGACGCCACCGGCCAGCACCACGTCGGCGTTGCCGGTCTGCACCATCATGCTGGCGTTGAGGATGGCTTGCAGACCGGACGAGCAGCGGCGGTCCAGCTGATACCCCGGCACCTCGATGGGCAGCCCGGCCTTCAGGGCGCACAGGCGGCCGATCGCCGGCTCCTCGCCGCTGGCATAGCCATGCCCCAGGATGACCTCATCAATCTTGTCGGGCGCCAGGCTCGTGCGGTCCAGGGCGGCTTTGATGACCACAGAACCCAATTCGGCGGCGGATACGTCCTTCAGCGTCCCGCCGAAGCTCCCGACCGCCGTGCGAACGGGGCTGACAATGGCGACATCTCTCACGGTGTTCCCCCTTGTATGGAAGGTTGTTGACGCAGATAGCCACCCGACAAACGGGCGCGAGCGACTGTAGGACATTCGACGGCTGCAAACAACCGTCGGGCGGGTTGACCCTGTTCAGCCCACCGCCGTACACTGCGAGCAGTACCTGCACCAAGCGGAGACGCTATACGGAGAGGGACGTAACCCATGCAGGAAGAACCAACCAGCTTGCGTATCGAGGACCCTGGCGTTCGGGGCCTGTTCTCGGAGACAGCGCGCTACCAGGCTTGGCTGGACGTCGAAGCCGCCCTGGCACAGGCGCAAGCGGAACTCGACATCATCCCGTCGGGCGCCGCCGCGGAGATCACCCGCAAGGCGCAGCTTTCGTACCTCGACATGGACGCCATTCAGGAGGGTCTGGCGCGCACCGGGCACCCCCTGGTGCCGCTGATCTGGGAACTGGACCGGGTGTGCGACGGCGATGCCGGCGGCTACGTGCACTGGGGGGCCACGACGCAGAACATCACGCAAACCGGGCAACTGCTGCTGGTGCGGCGGGCGCACACGATCTTCCTCACCCAATTGGCCGCCCTCCTCACCCTGCTGGCCGACCTCGCCGAGGAGACCAAGGACGCCTTGCTGCCGGGGCGAACGCATGGCCAGCACGCGGTTCCGGCAACCTTCGGCTACAAGGTGGCGGTGTGGATCGACGAGCTGTGCCGCCACGTGGAGCGGCTGCGCGGTTGCGAGGCGCGCGTTTTCGTGGCCATGCTGGGCGGCGGCGCCGGCACGTTGGCGTCGTTGGGCGACCTTGGCCTGCCGACGCAGGCGTTGATGGCGCAGCGTCTCGGCATGACGCCGATGCCGGTGCCATCCCGTACCCTGAGCGATCACCAAGCGGAATACGTGAGCCTGCTCGGTCTGCTCGCCGCCACCTGTAGCAAGATCGGGCGGGAAATTTACACGCTCATGAAGCAGGAGTTCGGCGAGCTCGAAGAGCCGGTGCCGCCGGGCACGGTGGGCAGCAGCACCATGCCGCAGAAACGCAATCCCAAACTGGCGCAGGACGTCGTGGCCGCGGTGGCCCAGGTGCGCGCCCTGGTGCCGCTGGCGCTGGAGGCCATGCAGACCGAGCATGAGGCTGACCGCACCACCAGCGTCATGATGCAGCGCGCCATCAGCGAGGCGTGTGGCCTGACCGGCGACATCCTGCAACGACTGATCGCGCTGTTCTCGGGCCTGCAGGTGTTTCCCGAGCGCATGCGCCGCAACGTCGACCTCAGCGGCGGCCTGATCATGGCGGAGGCGCTGATGCTCGAGCTCGGCCAGCAGATGGGCCGGCAGCGGGCGCACGACGTCATCTACGATCTGGCGCAGGCAGCCGTGACCGAGGAACAGTCCTTTCAAGAATTGCTGGCCACCGACCCTGCGGTCCGGGGTCACCTGAGCGACGAGCAGGTCGCCGCCCTGTTGGATCCAGGCCGCTACACCGGCATGTGCCGTCATTTCGCCGAGCAGGGCGCCATCCAAGCCCGCGAGACCGCGGCGGCAATCGGCCGTCGCACCATCACCGAACGACCCGCAACTTGATCAGGAGAAACCGATTCATGGCCAGTCCCGAACTTACCGACCTCATTACCATGCTGAAATCCAGGCCCGTGGTGGAAAATCCACCGGTGGCCGACATGCGAAAAGGCTTCGACGTTCTGGCGTCCAAATTCCCCCTCACAGCGGAATTCACCTTCACCCGTATCGACGCGGGCGGCGTGCCGGCCGCCTGGGTTGAAGCCCCCGGCGCCGACTCTGGGCGCACCATGCTGTACCTGCACGGCGGCGGTTACGTCATCGGCTCCATCGACACACACCGCGAGTTAGCCGGTCGGCTGTCGCAGGCCGCTGCGGCGCGCGTGCTCATCATTGACTACCGCCTGGCGCCCGAGCACCCATACCCTGCTGCGGTCGAGGACGCGGCTGCAGCCTATCGCTGGCTGTTGGCCAACGGCGCCGCTCCGGCCCGTACGGTCGTTGCCGGCGATTCGGCGGGCGGCGGCTTGACGGTGGCCACCATGCTTGCCCTGCGCGAATCGGGCGACCCGCTGCCGGCCGCCGGCGTGTGCTTGTCCCCATGGGTGGACATGGAAGGTATCGGCGATTCCATGACCGGCAAGGCGGACGTTGATCCCATGGTGCGGTACGAGGGACTGGTGCGCATGGCAAGCCTTTACCTGAACGGCGCCGACCCGCGCACGCCGTTGGCGGCGCCCCTGTACGCCGACTTGAGCGGTCTGCCCCCATTGCTGATCCACGTCGGCACCGCCGAAACGCTGCTGGACGACGCCAGCCGCCTCGCCGAGCGCGCCAAAGCGGCCGGCGTGGACGTCACCTTCGAGTCTTGGGACGACATGATTCACGTCTGGCACATCTTCGCGCCGCTGCTCCCTGAAGGGCAGAAGGCCGTCGAGCGGGTGGGCGCGTACGTGCGCGAGCGGGCGACATAAGGCCGTTGTTGACAGGCCAACGGACGTTCACTAGCATGGGCGTCCTATCTGAACCTGCCGAAGCATGGCGTGGAAGCGTATCGGTGCTGGTGTGCCGCCTGGACTTCAAATCCAGTGACCGGGGCTAATAACTTCGGAGGTGGGTTCGACTCCCACACGCTTCCGCCACGTTTCCTGATACCGTTGGACATCGCGCGGGCGAGTTCAGACCACCTCAGACACGTCACTGGAGGGCGAGCATGGACACGGGCAGACATGAACCTGATACGTATGACCACCGCAGCATCGTTCGTTTCACCTTGACGGCGAAGACTTTTCTCGCGGTATGCGGCCTTTTGTTGCTGGCGACAACCGCGTACGCCGCCATCGACGAGGAATCCCAGTTCGTCCTGAACACCCTGTCGTTCCTCCTCTGGGGGGCGCTGGTGATGTGGATGTGCGCGGGCTTCGCCATGCTGGAGTCCGGCTCCGTGCGCACCAAGAACGCCTCCGCCATCTGCCTCAAGAACATCGGGCTGTATTCGGTCGCGGGGCTGGCCTATTACCTGGTCGGCTACAACCTCATGTACACCGAGGTCGGCTCCTGGGTCGGCTCCATCACCTTCCTCTACGCTCCTTCATCGGACGAGCTGGCCTTGTTGTCGGGCGACGAAACAGCAAAGGCGGCTGTCATCGAGCAGAATTACGCCACGATGGCGGACTGGTTTTTCCAGATGGTCTTCGTCGCCACAGCCGCCTCGGTGGTTTCCGGCGCCCTGGCCGAGCGGGTGAAACTCTGGTCGTTCCTCGTCTTCACGACCGTTTTAACGGCTCTTGTCTATCCCATCGTCGGCGCCTGGACGTGGGGTGGCGGGTGGCTCAATCAGATGGGTTTTCAGGACTTCGCCGGCTCCACCATCGTGCACTCCACCGGCGGCTGGGCGGCGCTGGCCGGCATCATGGTCGTGGGGCCGCGGGCGGGCAAATTCCGTAGCAATGGCAGCGTGAAGATCACGCCGCCCTCGAACGTGCCGCTCGTCACCCTCGGCGTCCTCATCCTGTGGTTCGGGTGGCTCGGCTTCAACGGTGGGTCGCAACTCGCCCTGGGCGGCGTGACTGACGCCGTGGCGATGAGCAACGTGCTGGCGAACACCAACCTCGCAGCAGCGGCGGGGGTTGTCGCCGCCCTCTTCGTAGCGCGGCCCCTGTTCGGGCGCATTGATCTGCTGACCATCCTCAACGGTGCGATCGGCGGTCTCGTCTCCATTACGGCCGGCCCGGACATCGTGACCCCGTATTGGGCGGTGATCATCGGCGCGCTCGGCGGCGTGCTGTGCGCCAGTGGCACCAAGCTGTTGGAGATCGTGAAGCTGGACGACGTGGTCGGCGCCGTACCGGCGCATCTGTTTGCCGGCATCTGGGGCACACTGGCGGTCTGCATCGCGGCCGGCGGCAAGTTCGGCGTACAGCTTCTCGGAATACTCGCGGTAGGGGTGTTCGTATTCGGCATTTCGTGGTTGACGTGGATGGCGCTGAAACTCGGCATGGGCATCCGGGTTTCGCCTGCCGTCGAAGAAATCGGTCAGGACGCGATGGAACTCGGCATCGAAGCCTATCCCGAATTCGTGCTCATGCCCGACGCGGATCATGTTGAGGAACTACGTAACAGTAGCGGAGCATCGTAATGGATTATGGCATCGAGGGGCGAGTCGCGCTGGTAGCGGCTTCGAGCAAGGGGCTGGGCAAGGCGTGCGCCATGGGTCTGGCGCGCGAGGGGGCACAAGTCGCGCTTTGCGCCCGCAACGACGATGAACTGCAAAAGGCCGCCCAGGAGATTCAATCGGCCACCGGCGCCGAGGTGTGGGCGCAGACGGCCGACATGAGCCGGCCGGACGACATCGAAAGCCTGATCGGGGCGACGCGGGAACATTTCGGGCGCATCGACATTCTGGTCACCAACGCCGGCGGGCCGCCGCCGGGACAGTTCATGGACTTCGCCGACGACGACTGGCTGGCGGCGCTGAACCTGAACCTGCTCAGCACCATCCGCCTGATTCGCGGCGTCATGCCGCAGATGCAGGCGCAACAGTGGGGCCGCATCGTCAACATCACCTCGGTGACGGTCAAGCAGCCGTTCGAGGCGCTGCTGCTCTCCAACGTGTCGCGTGCCGGGGTGGTCACCCTGTCCAAGACGCTCTCCAACCAACTGGCCAAGGACAACGTGCTGATCAACACCGTGTGCCCAGGGATCATCCTGACCGACCGTGTGAGGCAGGTGACGCACAACATGGCCGAGACGCAGGGGATCAGCGAGGACGAGGCACTGCAGGCATACGTCTCGCCCATTCCCATGGGGCGCGCCGGACAGCCTGCCGAATTTGCCGACCTGGTGGTTTTTCTGAGTTCGGAGCGCTGCAGCTACATCACGGGCACCGTTACCCAGATCGACGGAGGCTTCGTGAAGGGGTATTACTGATCCGGCATGGCCTGCAGCAACAGGGCGTAGAGCAGCGGCAGCATGATCTCGTGATGGCCGGTGAGCGTGTAGCCACGGCCGCCGTCCTGGGTCGGGCGGCGCACGACGTTGGCGTCGGTGCGGTAGTGCTGCTGCATGTCCAGGTTGACGGTCATGAAGCGCTCGACCGCGTGGCCGGTATTGCGGCACAGGGTCAGTGCTTTGAGGAAAACCTCGGGCAGGAGCACGGCGGAGCCGACGTTCCAATAGCAGCCGCCGTCATGAAGGCCGCGCAGCAGCAGGGTTAAGCGCTGAAAATCCGTATAGCTCGCGGCGCCCAGCAAGGCGGCGTCGGTACTGGGATGCATGTGGATGGTGTCGGCGCCGATGGCCACGTGCACCGTGACCGGCACCCGGCAGGCATACGCGGCGGCAAGAAGGCTGTGGGCTTTGTGCGGATAGTCCCCTTCGGCGATTGCTTGCCCCAGCGCGGCGCCGACACCAAGGCGGCCCGCGTCATGCGCTCTCAGGGCCTGGTTGATCAGGCGAGGGGTCTCCTCCACCATGCCGAAGGCCCCGGAACCGAGTCCTTGCGCCACGTCCTCGGACGTCGCGCCGATCAGCGCCACCTCGAGGTCGTGAATAATCCCGGCGCCGTTCAGAACGAGACCGCTCAGCCAGCCACGCCGCATCATGTCGATGAGGACCGGGTTGAGCCCGCACTTGATGACGTGGGCGCCCATCGCCAGGATAACGGCCCGCCCGCGCTGGTGCGCGGCGACGAAACCATCCACGACGTCGGCGATGTCCAGGCCCTTCAGCAAACGCGGGAACAAGGCGCGCAGATCGCCACTGGCCTGCCAAGCCTGCGGATCGACGAAATCGGCCACGTGTACCTTGTGCCGCCGGTCTCGCACCGAAACCGTGCGTACCCGTTGCAAGGCTTGCAGATCTTCCGGAATCAAAGGACGAACAGGCTGGCGAGGCATATTGCAATGACTCCTCACGTGGGGAACGGCTGTGCAGGGCATTATACCAACACGGCTACGCAGCGCGTTCAGATATGCAGGTCGGATTAGCGCAGCGTAATCTGACATTCCACACTGCGTCCACCTCCATACCCGATAAGGCAGTGTTGTGAATCATCCCTCACAAGCAAGTGACAAGAAACTGAAACTCTCGGCCCTTCAGCAAGCCATCCTGCACTGGCTACGGCGGGAGCAGCGCCGTCGGCCACAACTTGCGGACGGCAACGGCATCCCCTACCCCGACCTCGCGCGCGCCCTCAGTGTTGACCGCGCCGAGTTGTCCGCCTGCCTGCGCCGCCTCATCCGCAAGCGACTCGTCGTGGCCACCCTGCCGCGCGGCGCCTGGATGCGCTACATCGCCCTGACCGACAAGGGAGAAGCCAAACCCCGGCAGGACGCGCCCACGGAACACAAGAAACAGCGCGACCCATCGGACCGGTGGAATCGCGAGGGCCGTCCGCGCCGCAAGGCCAGGACCCGCCGTCGCGATCACCGGACACCCCTGACCGAATTGGACACGTGAGATGGAAGCCATCGGCAGCCGCAGGCTGACCCTGTTGCACACGGCGGACGTACACCTCGACGACTGGCCCCAGGGCACAATGGAGCCGCCCGGCGCCCATCGCGCCTTCGAGGCCATCATCGACCGCGCCCTCGATATGCAGGTCGACCTCGTCCTCATCGCCGGCGACCTCTTCGATCACAACCGCGTTGCCGACGACACCATCGCCTTCGCGCAGAGCCAATTGCGGCGTCTGCACTGCCCCGCCGTCATTCTGCCGGGCAACCATGATTGCCTGCATCCCAACGGCATTTACCACCGCCACGATTTCGGTGCTGCGTGCGGCAACGTGCGCGTCATCACCGAATTGGACGGCCAAACCATCGCGTTTCCCGAACTCGACTTGGTTGTCTGGGGACGGGGCATGGAAGCGCACGAACCTGGTTTTCATCCGCTGGCTCACATCCCCGCGCGGCACGACGGGCGCTGGCACGTAGCCATGGCGCACGGCTTTTTCTACGAAGACTTCGAGCCACCCGAACGTTCGTCGCCGATTCTGGCTGCGGAGATTCGCCAGACCGGCTGGGACTACGTCGCCATGGGCCACAAACACGTCACGGCCAACCACAGCCAGGAAGGCGTCGCCGCCTGGTACCCCGGCACGCCCCTGCCGGAGTGGAGCACCGCCCCGCCGGGACACGTCCTGCTGGTTGAGTGCTGCCCCGAACATGGCGTCATCGTGCGGCCGCACCAAGTGGCAGGCGCGTGCAGGGACCGCGGTTCCAGGCGCCAGAGCATATCTGGACCCTGACGCCCCCAATCCCCAAAACCCTCGGGTTAGCGGGGGCGCTGAATCCGTACCGGGAAGGCGGGCTGGCCTGGAAATACCGCCCCTGCATCGCAGAGCGGCGGGCCGCAAGCGGGCACTTGGCCCGTTACACGAGGGCAAGTCGCGGTTGTAGAGGGTCTTGCGCGGACCGTAGCCGGCGGGCGCGTCGCGCCACCTCAGCCCGTATCGGATGACGTGGATGATGCCGCTGATGACTTTTCGGTCATCGCCCCGTGGGACGCCACGCACCTTGTTCGGCAGCAGGGGTTGAAGTCGGGCAACTTGCGCGTCGGATAGCCAGAAGTCGTGTTCGGGCATGAGGAACCTCCTGATGGAGTCAGAGTCTTGAATCCTGCATGCCCAAGGATAAGCCTTTTATAGGTCCTGAGCCTAGCATGCGCGCCTTGTTTCACCATGGATGCCTAAGGGCTGGAAACAATCGTGTGGCCTATCCGCAAATCAGTTGGCGTGCAAATCGCGCTGGCCGTCTTGGCGCTGCACCTCGCCTGCGCCGAACCGACGCCGCACGCCGAAACGCCCTTGCCGCCGGCGGGCTCCTGGGGCAGTGAGCCGATCGTCCCGATTCCTCTTACCACCGACCTCGACGTTACGCAGGTCGCCCTCGGTGAGAAGCTGTTCCACGACCCGCGCCTGTCGCGTAACAACATTTTTTCCTGTGCCACCTGCCACCGGCTCGACCAAGGGGGCGGCGATGGCGTGTCACGGCCCCCAACCCTCGCGGGTGGCCTGCACCTGCGCAACACCCCGACCGTTTTCAACGTGGCGTTGAACTCCCGCTTCCATTGGGACGGCGGCTTTCGCACGCTCGAAGCGGAAGCCGAAGCCGCCCTCCACGATCCCACCATCATGAATACCGATTGGGCGGACGTTCTGCCCAAGCTGCAGGCCGACGCCGACTACGTGAGCGCCTTCAACACCGCCTACCCCGGCGGGCTGACGCGAGCAAACGTGCTGCACGCCCTGGCCAGCTTCGAACGCTCGCTGAACACGCCAAATTCGCGCTTCGACCAGTATCTGCGCGGCGACGCCGACGTGCTCAGCAACAATGAAAAACGGGGCTACGACCTGTTCAAATCCTACGGCTGTGCCGCCTGCCACCAAGGCGTCAACGTGGGCGGCAACATGTTCCAGCGCTTCGGCATCTTCCGCAGCCAGACCAGACCTCGCGACGATGACGATAGGGGCCGCTTCGGCGTCACCGGCGCGGAGCGCGACCGGCAGGTGTTTCGCGTGCCCAGCCTGCGCAACGTGGCGGTAACGGCACCCTATTACCACGACGGACGCGTGCAGACCCTCGAAACCGCGGTGGACCTGATGGCCACCCGACAGCTCGGCAGGCCGCTGCACAACGAGGAGATCGAACTCATCGTGCAGTTCCTGCACACGCTCACCGGCGAGTACCAGGGGCAGTTGCTGACCCTCCCGGACGAGGACGGATCGTAATGGGCATCCCGTGGAGGCGGCTTCTGGCCGTCAGCGGTCTCTTGTTGCTGTTGACGTTTTTGCTGCTTCAGAGCAGAAGTCCCGACGCGGGCTTGCGGGAACGCATGTATGAGGCACTGCACGTCTTTGAAGTGCACGACGCCGAGTTGAACCGCGACGTGCTGCTGGCACGCGCCGGTTTGCTGCCCCATTACGATTCGTTGTCGGAAGCCATGGACGGGCTATACGGCGCCCTGTACGACCTGGAATCCTGGAACGAGACGGCCTCCGAGGAGTTCAGCGCGGCCATCAGCGGGCACATCGCGGACCTGTCGCACGCCGTGCGGGAAAAAGAAACACTGCTCGAATACTTCAAGGCCGACAACGCCCTGCTGCGTAACTCGCTGACGTATTTCCTGCACACCGGCCACCTGCTCAGCACCCAGACGGCGGTGAACGACCGCGCCGTGGCCGCGGCCATCGGCACCCTTTCCAACGCCATGCTGCGCTTCGTGCGCACGCCGCAGCGGGCGGTCAGCAACGAGATCAAAACGGCTCTCAACCAAATGACTGGCGCCAACTTGTTGCAGCACGATCTGCACACCCTGGCCTTGCACGGGCACCTGATCGTCGACGTCCTGCTGGAAGTGGATACCCTGCTGCGTCAACTGCTGGCTGCTCCCACCACGACACGGGTGCGAGCGCTGCGGGACGCCTCACTGCAGTACTACAGCCAGATGGAAGCGCGGGCGCAAACCTACCGCATCCTGCTGTATCTCGTTGCCGTCGTGCTGCTGGCCTATCTGGTCTACCTGTTCAATCGCTTGCGTGCCAACGCCCGCGATCTCGGGCGCGCCAATGCCAACTTGCGCCGCGAGATAGACGAACGGACGCGCCTGGAAGAGAAAGCGCGGGAGCAGGAGTTGCAACTGATACAGGCCAATAAGATGACCGCGCTCGGCACTCTGGTCGCCGGTGTGGCGCACGAAATCAACAACCCGAACAACCTGACGATGATGAACGCGCGCGTGGTGGCCGAGGCGTGGGGCGACGCACGGCACATCCTGGAGGATTACCACGACGACAACGGTGAGTTTCTGATTGGCGGGCTGCCGTATGCAGAAATGCGCGAGACCGTGCCTGCACTCATCCGCGACATGCACGTCGGCGCGCAACGCATCGAGCGCATCGTCAGCAACCTGAAAGACTTCGCGCGCCCCCGGCAGCAGGCCGTGCAGGCTACCTTGCAGGTCAACGAAGCGGTACAGCGGGCGGTGAATCTGCTGCGTCACCGCATCGCCAAGACGATCAATTTCCAGGTCGAGATCACTGAGGGGTTGCCGCCATTGCAAGGCGACATGCAGCAAATCGAGCAGGTGGTGGTCAACCTCATCACCAATGCCCTGGAGGCGCTGCCGGGAGAAAGCGGACAGGTGACCGTATCGACGCGCTATAATCAGGACGACCACGACGTCGAGATCGAGGTGTGGGACACCGGCGTCGGCATCCCGCAGGAAAACGTCGAACGGCTGTGCGATCCGTTTTTCACCACCAAGCAGGAACAGGGCGGCACGGGCCTCGGTCTCGCTATTACGTACACGCTGGTGCGCGACCACGGCGGCAACCTGGCGTTCGAGTCCATCCCCGGCCAGGGCACCCGAGCGCGCGTGACGCTGCCGTGCCCTGCCGAATCGCGGGTGTCCGTGCCAGAAGCCTTGCAGGTTTAGCACAAGGAGTACCCCAAACATGGCATCTACCGCTTCATCACCGCTCCCCATTCTGCTGGTGGACGACGAGCCGCAGCTTTTGCGCAGCGCCAGCGTGTTGCTGCGCTCCTCCGGCGTCAAGCACGTCGTCACCCTTGACGACAGCCGCGAGGTCATGCCGTTGCTGAACGAGCAGGACGTGGGCGTCGTGGTGCTCGACCTCGCCATGCCGCACGTCACCGGCCAGGAGTTGCTAGTTCAGATCGCCGTCGGATATCCCGACGTGCCGGTGATTCTGATGACCGCCACCAACGACCTGGACACCGCCGTGCAGTGCATGCAGGGGGGCGCTATCGACTACCTCGTCAAGCCGGTGGAGAAGAACCGCTTCGTGTCGTCAGTGACGCGGGCGCTGGAAATCCGCAACCTGCGCGAGGAAGTGTTGTCGCTGAAGGAGCACCTGCTGACCGAACGGATCGACCAGCGTGACGCCTTTGCCGCCATCGTGACGCAGAGCAAGGCGATGCACGCCATATTCCGTTATGTCGACGCCATCGCCCCCTCACGCCAGCCGGTGCTGATCACCGGCGAGACGGGCACCGGCAAGGAGTTGCTGGCGCGCTCGGTGCATACGGTGTCGCACGGGCAGGGGGAACTGGTCGCCGTCAATGTGGCCGGGCTGGACGATACGATGTTCTCCGACACCCTGTTCGGCCACACCAAGGGCGCCTTTACCGGTGCCGACCAGACGCGCAGCGGGCTGATCACGCAGGCAGCCGACGGCACCCTGTTCCTGGACGAGATCGGCGACCTGGCCATCCCGTCGCAGGTCAAATTGCTGCGCCTGTTGCAGGAGGGGACGTATTACCCGCTCGGCGCCGACAATCCGCGGCAGAGCAGCGCGCGGGTGATTGTGGCGACCAACGTGGACATCGTGGAGCGGGTCAACGCCGGGGCGTTTCGCAAGGACCTGTATTACCGCCTGCGGGCCCACCACCTGCACATCCCGCCGTTGCGCGAGCGCCAGGAAGACCTGCCGCTGCTGATCAACCACTTCCTGGAGAAGGCCGCTCAGGAGCTGGGCAAGCCCACGCCGACCCCGCCGATGGAACTGTACCGCCTGCTGAAAACGTATGCGTTTCCCGGCAACGTGCGCGAGCTGGAAGCGATGGTCTTCGATGCCGTCGCCCAGCACCAAGGCGGCGTCCTGTCGCTCAAGACCTTTAGGTCCATCGCCTTCGATCGTCGCAACGGCCCTGACGACGGACCGCCAGCTGGCGCGGCGCTGGAGAACCTGTCGTCCCTCTTTCCTGACAGGTTACCCACCCTGAAGGAGGCCGAACAGGCGCTGATCGACGAGGCCCTGCAACGTGCCGACGGCAATCAGGGCATCGCCGCCGGCATGCTTGGCCTCACCCGCCAGGCGTTGAACAAACGCCTGACGCGGCAAAAATCGCCCGACCCCGTCGAGCCTTGAGCCGTGCCGCAAAAGGGGTGCGCCATTTTTTGCAGACGCAACCGTCGTATCAGGATTCTAAGTATTTATAGACAAGTGAGTTATGACGAATTGGGGCCTTTCATGTCACTGTCTGTCGCAAGGGCTTGTCGAGAGAGTGGGAAACAGGCCGCGGCTGTAACTGCCTTATTTATAGGACGATAGAAGGCTGAAGAAGTTTTGGCACACGCCTTGCAATAGTACTAGAGAACGATGTTGATGAGTTTCCCCGTCGGACGGGGATGACAACCACGGGAAGTAAATCTCAAGGAGATGCATCAATGAAGTGGACCAAGCCTGCTTATCAGGACAAGCGTTTCGGTTTTGAGCTCACGATGTACATCCTCAATCGCTAAAACGATTGTTGATGCGTAAGGGCCTCGGGTTTCCCCGAGGCCCTTTTTTACGCCTGTTCGGAGCCGCCCCCTTTTCGCCTGATCGGACGCTTTCGTAAAGTCGTCGACAGATCTGCCCCGCCAGAGACTAGACTCAGGACTCATAATCAGAAACTAACGCCGCAGGCCATTCTGAAGCGAATTTCGCCCGTTTCGCCCGGGTCGCCGTGTTTCCTTCGCGCGCGCGGCCGGTCGACGGTTCGCATGTTCTGATAAGGGCGATTATGTCGCCAGACGCAAAAAGCCCCTCCGGGACATTCCCCGGAGGGGTGACTGGCAGGTTCGGACAACCTCGCACTATGTCAACTTTGGCATTCTTAAGGTAGGTCCCTCTGCCCCGTAAGAAACTCAATCACCAGCGGCTGCACATCAGGGGGCAGGAGGTTAACAAACGGTCCGGGAGCCTTGAATTTTTCGCGCAAATCATCTGGAAGTATTATCCAGATCGGCCACTTCTTGTTCCTGCTTATCGGGAATCCCTTCTGGTCTGCATTGGTACCGTTCCAGCGAAAAGCAATAACCCGAAGATGCTTTTCCGAACCCCACCAGCCGATCATGTAGGCGCCGTCTCCCGGGCCTTTGTCCAAAACGACTTTGAACTGTCCCAAAGAATCCTGCGGTGAGGTTACGTCTTGAGGGTGACGGTAATTCTCATTCGGATTGCACTGCACTGCATTCGGGTAGTTACCGACCGCAAGGTCTGGACCCAAACATGCTCTTGTTTCATCCCGCATGTCAGGGGGGAGGATGTTCTTGATAATCGCCGGATATAGAGCTGCATCAAGTGTTACAGATGTGCGTACTTCCGCCGGGCAATTGGCAATTTTACCTCCTGCATTCCAGCGAATAGCAATTCTTGGTTGATTTCTCCATCTCACAAGCCTGTATTCATACGACCCGCCACCTTTGAAACCATCATACTTCAAAATGACTTTTCCATCCCACGCCTGACCTCCTCTACACATAAACATTGCTCCTTCTGTCTGTGAGTTCCGACTGCGGCACGCCCCTGCCATTGACGTACATGCCGCCCCAGGGGATTGCGCGGCGCCACCGCGGGCCCGGACCGGCGGCCTTCTATGAGGACGGGGCCGTTTCTTCACGAAGCGCCTGGCGACCCAAAGCACCCGAGGTCCTCTTACGACAACCAACTCTTTGTCGTGGAGTGCTGCAACGCCTTCCCATAAACCGCATTTCCGCGGATCGTCGCCCCCTTCATGCGACCGGTTTCGCGCGCCTTGCGGCCGCAAGATCGTGGGCCAGCTGCAAGCGCAGCCACATCTCTGCGCTGCTCCATCCCATACCCTCGAGTTGCACAGCCAGCTTCGGCGCGATGCGGCCAACACCGGACAGCAAGCGGTTGAGCGTTGCCCGCGACACACCCATCAGCGTTGCAGCCTCCTGGATCGTCTTGTCATGGCCGCTGATCCAGTCGCGCAGCACGTCGCCGGGGTGACAAGGATCGCTCAGGTGGATGCTTTCATGCTCGTTGCTCATGTCTCCCTGCTTTCAGTGATAGTCAACCAAGTCCACATTCACGGCCTCGCCCCTGTCAAAGCGGAACACCAGGCGCATGTTGCCCGTGACGCGGATGCTCCAATGTCCGGCCAAGTCGCCCCTGAGCGGATGTAATCGCCACGCCGGGTTGTCCAGTTCACTCGGTTGGGTAGCCTGATCCAAAACGGACAGGATGCGGCGTAGCTTGCTTGCCAGCGGTCCCGGTATGCCTGCGGTCGAGCCAGTGGCGACGAATTGGCGCACGCCCTTGTGCTTGATCTTCATGTCGCCACTATATCACAATATAAGACATTGATACAATAATTTTAGACAAATCCACCTGTCAGGCGTTGCGGCAAGAAACGGTAAAGCCAAGTGTTACAATGCGAGAAACTTCCGATAACAACATTATGTAACCTTTGGTTCGGCGCGGCTGCTGGACCAAACGCGCCTCGGGGGAATGCCCCACCGTGTCCGCCGACGATCTACGCCGTTGCTGTAGGCGGGGAAAATACCGGTGGGGCAGGGCGTCCCTCAGCCGACCGCCCGGCACTAGGCAGTGGGGCAGGGGTGGGAAATGCGGACCTTCGCCGGGCGCAGGGACAAAAACCCGGCTAGTCGGCGTTTTCGGGGCCGATACCGGCTTTTTCTTCGAGGCGCGTGATGCGTCCCTCGAAGACGCGCAGCACGTCCTTGATCTCGTCATGCTGGCGCTGGTTCTCCGCCTGCATGGTGTCGAATCGGCGGTTCATGTCATCGAATCGGCGGTTCATGTCATCGAACCGGCGGTTGTTTTCCGTCTGCATGCCGTCGAAACGCCGGTTCATCTCCGTCTGCATGGTGTCCAGCCGTCCGTTGACTTGGTTGAACATGGTCACCATCGCCACGAACAAGCCCGCCAACAGCACGTTGTTGCTGATTGTTTTCCAGTCCATACGATTCTCCTGTCAGTCACGCCCGAAGCCCCGCGGCGGCTCCAGGGCCTCCAGGTCGCCGAAGTCGTAGTCGCAGATCGCCGTCAACCGTTCGGCAACGGCCGATTCCTGGAGGTTGTCGGGCAAGTTGTCAAGCCAATCTTGATACTCGACCTGCAAGTCAACGAGTGTCTGGACGGCATCGCACCAGCGCTGGGGGCGGCTTCGTCGGTCTTGTGGGCGGCGGTAGCGCACCCGGGGCTGCTGTTTTGCGGCGTTGTCTCTCGGCATTGCTGAGTCCCATGCGGCTACCGCACTCCGTTACGTAACGGGCCGTCAAGGGATTTTCTGGCCGGGGCCGAACAGTTCGTCCATGCACATGCCGTCGCCCCTCCGGGGTTCGGGTTTTCCACAAAGGCGCCCGATGTCGCCCGTCCGACACCCAACCCCCGCTCCACCAGCAGACAGACAACCAACGGCCGGCGGACCTCCCGAGGTTTTCCTGCGCCGGCGGATTGCGCCTTGCCCGTACGTTGTCTCACCCCTGTACTGATGGAAGGGAATTCGAGACGAGTCAGCGCTTCGGCCTGAAAATACGGAAGAGCTTCTGCAGCGGGTCATAGAACTCATCGACCACGCGCTCCTTGAGGGGAATGATGGCGTTATCGGTGATGGTGATGTCTTCGGGGCAGACCTTGGTGCAGCATTTGGTGATGTTGCAATAGCCGATGCCGTCGGTGTCCTTGAGGTCGCCGAGGCGGTTCTCGACGTCGAGCGGGTGCATCTCCAGCGAGGCCCCATACACGAAGAAGCGCGGGCCGATGAAGGCATCGTGCATCTGATGCTCGCGCAGCACGTGGCAGACGTCCTGGCACAGAAAGCACTCGATGCACTTGCGGAACTCCTGCACGCGGTCGATGTCGGCTTGCGCCATGCGCCAAGTGCCGTCGTCTGCATCGGGCTGCCGGGGCTTGAAGGGCTTGATGCGCTTCTTGACCTGAAAATTCCACGACACGTCGGTGACAAGGTCCTTGATCAGTGGAAACGCCTTCATCGGCTCGATGGTCACCGGCTTATCCAGCGGGATATCGCTGCAGCGGGTCATGCACATGAGTTTCGGGCTGCCGTTCACCTCGGCGGAACACGAGCCGCACTTGCCCGCCTTGCAATTCCAGCGCACGGCGAGGTCCTGGGCCTGCTCGGCCTGGATCTGGTGCACTGCGTCGAGCACGACCATCCCCTCGGTGATGTCCGTCTGATAGTCCTCGAAGCGTCCCGCATCGCGGCCGCCGCGCCAAAGCTTGAACGTTGCCATGACCATCACTGCATCTCCTCGATGATGGTTTGCAGGTCGGCACGGGTCGCGGGCAGAGCCTCTCGCGTCACCCGCATCTCTCCATCCGGGCCCCTGCGAACGATAATGCTGTCGCGCGCCTCGTTTTCGTCCTTGTCGGGATAATCTTCCCGGAAATGCGCCCCCCGGCTTTCCTTGCGCTCCAACGCCGCCAGGGCAATCGCTTCCGACACGGTCATCAGATGGCGCAAATCCATCGCCGTATGCCAGCCGGCGTTGTATTCGCGGTTGCCCTGCACGCTGACCCGCTGGGCGCGCTCGGCCAGATGCCGCAGCGCCTCGACGCCCTTGCGCAAATCGCTTTCGGTGCGCACGATGCCAACCAGATCCTGCATCGTGTCCTGCAGGTCTGCCTGCACGCGGTAGGGATTCTCCGCCTCGGACGGGGCGCTGCCGTTCGACTCGAAATAGCGCAACGCCCAAGCGGCGGTCGATTCGATTTGCGTCTCGTCGATGGCGCCGGCACCGTTTTCCATGGCGAACTCGGCGGCGTATCTGCCGGCCCGCTTGCCGAAGACCAGCAGGTCGGACAGCGAGTTGCCACCCAGACGATTGGCGCCGTGCAACCCGGCGGCGCACTCCCCGGCAGCGAACAGGCCGGCGACGTTCGACATCTGCGTGTCGGCGTCCACCCGGATGCCGCCCATGACGTAGTGCGTCGTCGGACCCACCTCCATCGCCTCCTTGGTGATGTCGATGCCGGCCAGTTGCTTGAACTGGTGATACATGCTCGGCAGCTTACGCCGGATGTGTTCCTCGGCGGTCGGCAGTCTGTCCTTGATCCAGGCAATGTCGAGAAATACGCCGTCGTGCGGGCTGCCGCGCCCTTCCTTGATCTCGCGCACGATGCAGCGCGCCACGTGATCGCGCGTCAACAGTTCTGGCGGCCGGCGGGCGTCGGGGTCGCCTTGGGTATAGCGCCAGCCCTCTTCTTCGTTGTCCGACGTCTGGTTGCGGTACAGTTCCGGGATGTCGTCGAACATGAAGCGCCGCCCTTCGCGGTTACGCAGCACGCCGCCCTCGCCGCGCACGCCCTCGGTGACCAGGATGCCGCGCACGCTCGGCGGCCACACCATGCCGGTGGGATGGAACTGCACGAACTCCATGTCCATCAGGTCCGCCCCGGCGTGGTAGGCCAGTGAATGCCCGTCGCCGGTGTATTCCCAGCTGTTGCTGGTGATCTTGTAGGCGCGGCCCACGCCGCCGGTGCCCAGCACGACCGCCTTGGCGCGGAACACCCGGAAGCGTCCGCGTTCGCGGTCATAGCCAAAGGCGCCGACCACCCGCCCGTCGTCTTTAAGCAGCGTGACGACCGTGCACTCCATGTGCGCCTCGATGCCCTGGTGAATGCCGTGGTCCTGCAGCGTGCGGATCATTTCCAGCCCGGTGCGGTCGCCCACGTGCGCCAGCCGGGGGTATTTGTGGCCGCCGAAGTTGCGCTGCAAGATGCGTCCGTCCGGCGTGCGGTCGAACAACGCGCCCCACGCCTCCAGTTCGCGCACGCACGCCGGCGCCTCCTTGGCGTGCAACTCGGCCATGCGCCAGTTGTTCACGTATTGGCCACCGCGCATGGTGTCGGTAAAATGCACCTTCCAGTCGTCGCGCCGGTCCACGTTCGCCAAGGCAGCGGCGATGCCGCCCTCGGCCATCACCGTATGGGCCTTGCCGAGCAGCGACTTACACACCAAGCCGACGGACAATCGGGTGGCCGACGCCTCGATCGCCGCCCGCAGGCCGGCGCCGCCGGCGCCGATGACCAACACGTCGTACTCATGCGTTTCGTAGTTGAGCATTACAAAATCCTCAAGTCAGTCCATATCCCCATGGCACACAGACGCACGTAAACGTCGGAAAATCCGACCCAGCACAGGCTCATCCAGGCCCACAGCATGTGCTTGCGATTCAGACAGCCGACGCAGTGGTACGCCTTCAGCCGCGCCGGGGACGCCGACAGGCGATCCAGAACGCCGCCGACCAGGTGGCGCAGCGAATGACAACCCAGCGTGTAGCCGCCGAGAAACACCACGTTGGCCGTCAGCACCAGCGTGCCGACGCCGATGCCGAAGGACGTGGCCCCCGTCGCCGTGTCGGTGAACCACAAGGCGTTCCACGCGTCGTAGGCGAGGATCACGATGAAAAGCAGCGCCAGGTAGAGAAAATAGCGATGGACGTTTTGCAGAATCAGCGGGAAGGAGTTCTCGCCCAGGTAGCGGTGGCGGGGTTCGGCCACGGCACAGGAGGGGGGATCGGCCCAGAATGCCTTGTAATAGGCGCCGCGATAGTAATAGCAGGTGAGACGAAAGCCGGCGGGCGCCCACAGGATCAGAAAGGACGGCGACCACGGCAGCACCGACGGCCACCAGGACGGCTTGGCGCCGAACCAGCTGTGCGAGGACTCGCCGAACAGCTCTGGGGAATACAGCGGCGACAGATACGGCCCGAAGGCGTAATGCTCGCCTTGAAAGGCCGCCCAGGTCGTATAGATGATAAAGGCGGACAGCCCCGCAAAGACCGCCAGCGGCTGCAGCCACCACAGGTCCTGGCGTCTCGTTTGCCCGAACCCGTGTTGCTTCAGGGTCAATTCGGCTTGTGCCATGGTACTGCGCTCCAGGATTTTCGCTGAATTCGTCGATCAGAGGGGAAGAACGTGTCGCAGAGTAAACCAGCCGACGCGAACGACGTCAAGGCAGCCCCGGTTGGCGGGCGGCGGCAGGCGCCAGCCTGCCCAGCAGGTCAGCGTCAGCCCCTGCGTCATCCGGCAGAGCCAGCGTGAAATACTCGTTGCGCATCATATCATGCAGCCTGTGGGTGGGCAATTTGTGGAAGGGCCCTTGCGGATCGATCTGCGTGCGATGGCAGTTCAGCGAGGCGATTTTGGTGGCCAGGTAAGGCTCGACGTCGACGACCGTCGTCACCTCGTCGTCCGGGGTGCCGAGGGTATCGACCTCGTCACTGGCGAACGGCGGTCGGATGCCCGCCTCGCGCAGGTACTGCCACATGCGGCGGAAAAAACTGCGCGGGAAACAGACGTAATAAAGCAGTCCCGGATGCCACGTCTGAGAGTCCCGGGCAAGCTGCTCCGGGTAGGCGGCCGCGTCAGCTGCCAATCGAAAGGCCGCGGTGACGTGCCGGCACATGACGACGTGGTCCGGGTGGCCATAGCCGCCGGTCGGGTCGTGGGTGATCACAACCTGCGGGCGGGTTTCGCGCATCACGTCCACCAGCCGGCCGATCACCTCGTCGGGCGGCGCTTGCATGAGCGCGTTAGCGTGTCGGTTGTCGTCCGTACCAGCCATACCAGAATCACGGTAATTCAGGAAGCGCAGGTCGTGCACGCCGGTCACGGCCATCGCTCGCCGCAATTCCGCCTGGCGCACCTGGCCGAGCGTATCAGGGGTGGCGAGGGCGGGGTCGCTGATCTCGCCGACGTCGCCGTTGGTGGCGCAGACCAGGGTGAGCCGCGCGCCCCGGCCTGCCAACAGCGCCAGAACGCCGCCGGTTCCAAAGCCTTCGTCGTCCGGGTGGGCAACGGCCAGCAGAACGGACATATCTTCGAGTGCGTGTGCGGAACGTCGCATGTGGATTCCTTAAGGGCGCCTCTGGCCTTCACCGTCGCTTCAATCTCTTTCGACTGCCAGGCGCTGTCCGCCCACATTCCGCTTGCCGTGTTGTCAACGCCAGCAACTCCTCATGGACCCGGCTGCCGTGCACCGCCGCGTCCGTCACCCGGTAGCGCCTACCAGCTTGTGCCGACGGGCGATGGTGACGGGGTTCTTGTGGCCATCGTGACGCCTGCCGTGCTTCTTTCGTCCAGCGCGCATCCGTATCCTTTTGCCGATGTTTGGCCGGCTCATCCGCCCAGGCATCGGGTGTCTCACCGCGCTTGATCTGCTCCTTGTCGTCACGGCTGTTGCGTTGGATGGTCGCCGCCACAAGCGATGCATCAGCGGCGTAGCAGTTCTCGCCATCGAAACAGCCCATCTGAGCCCTGTTCAACTCCTCCGGCCTTGTTGGTTAGCGTGTTGCAGGGATCCTAAACCACGTGGGTGATGCGTATTATGGCGTAATTTAAGAAAAAGCCATCGGATGTGCTGATTTGCCACTGTTGCATCTTGTGATGTGACAGGTGGCTCACCAATTTGCATGACGCAGCAGGCGCGTCTTCAATACCCACCACCTAATCCAGGATGGGCGGTGTGGTCTTCTCTCCTGCTTGAATAAACTTCAATTGGACACAATCTCGCTGAACCGGGTGCCACAACAGCCACGCTTCTCGACATTCTTCGGTTCGCCTCAGAACTTGACTGATTTAGTTCGCAAAAGTCTGGTTTCATTGGGTTTCATGTTGCCGTTGTACAGCAGAAGAGGAAGCCATTGCGCCACAGGACGGTTGCCCAGGATGTCCCCTGCAACGCGCAGTCCATTCTGAATTTGCGTGATCGCGTCAGACAGATGGATGGTGCCACCGCTTTTCAGTTCGACGGCTACCAGGACAAAACTATATTCCTCACAGAATACGATCCGGTCGCACAACTTCTCGGTGAAATGATGATTTCTCTGATACTTGGTGCCGTGAATGATGGCCAGCGACGCGGAACTCACACCGTCCAATTGCAAACGGCATTGATTTTCCCGACAGGACCTGGTCATGCAGTCTGGATAGTTCCGACGAATGGATTCGACGCTGTCTTCCATCACCTATTTGCTCGAATCCTTTGGAGCGAAACGGTCTCTTCATAAAGCGCTTCGGAAACGGCAGCAAATTCCTGCTCATCGATGCCGAAATCGGGAAGGATGGGTAGTTCTTCAACCCGACTCCCTCCCGATCTGTCATCTAGCCGGAAGTGGTATGCACTTACGTCATCCGACTTCAGGCAATCCACGGCATCATAGTCCTCTCTCGTGCGTTTCTGTCTGCTGGCGCGGCTAAGCTTCAGCAAGTTATTGATCTGACCGATGAAATAGTCACTATGCGTCGTGATGATGACTCTGACACCGGCGTTTACCAACCGCGCTATGCCTCTGGCCATCTGCCGTTGGCTGGCAGGGTGTAAGTGCGACTCCGGCTCTTCGAGGATAATCAAATCCCCCGGGCGAACCAGATATTTAAGGAACAAGATGACCGGAGCCAGTTCAGAGACCATGGAAGATGTCTTATGGAAAGGGAATTTGCCCGTATCAGGTTGGCCCGAGACAGGCGCGTACGAAATCTCTGGATAGGTCATTTCTCTATCCCGCTCAATGTCTATTTTCCCGCGTAATACTTGAGTCTCTAGGAAATCGACCACGTCTTCCACCGCTTCCACGTCTCGCCCGAGATGTCGGTTTCCTGCCCGCTCCATGGTAAGGATATGTCCCATGAAATCAGTAATGATGCCGGAAAGAGTGGGGATCTCCAGTGGTCTTATTGCAGCGAATGAGGATTGCCTTACCAGAATACTCGCGATGGCCTTGTGCCCCTGAGCAATCCCCGAGCGCGCGGCCGGAAGGTAGTAACAACCTCTCGGAAACTTCTCGAACAGTGTGGCTGAAGCAATCTCCATCAGCAGCACGAGAAATTCATAATGCGCCTCCAAGATGTTGCCTGACCGACGACTTCGTCTAGATGCGGCCCCGGCTTGTAATGAACGTACCAAGTCCCTGCGAATAGGAAATTTCGATTTGGACATATCCCATTCTGCACCGGGCAAAACCCGAAGAGCCTCCTGATCTTCCTCGAAGTTCAAAATCAGTCGCGGTTGACTCTGCTCAAGTCCAATCTGAAGGCGCGCGGCGCCCCTCCTGCGACTTCGTATGTCTGAGATGTCACCATGACACCGTTGCAGGTCCTCGCTGAACAACTGTCCCATCGACTTGAATGACTTTTCGACGGTATTATGGACTAGGTGTTGTACCCCTTCAGGAAGAGCCACAAATGGAATCTCAAGGGCCTCCTGCGGGTTGATTTCGATACTTTGGGCCCAGTTGTTGATGGCCTTTACGACTCCTGCATCGACATCAACTAAGGCCATGGCCGATCTACGTCCAACTAGTCTCCCAAGCCTGAAATAGTCGTAACTTATCGGACCTCCGAAGGAATCTATGGAATACGCATCGGAGGACTTCATCAGGGAGTAAACCAGCATCGCCAGATAAGACTTGCCGGCATTGCTGGGGCCAACGAATAGAGTGAGGGGTTTCAGGTCTACCGTACCCTCGATGATCGGACCGCAGTCCTTGACCGAAACCTTAAGCACTTCCTACCTCTTGCCACTGAATGTGGCTTAGGGAGTTAACACCATCTTCCATCGTTGAAGCGTCCGGCTACCATATCACATCCGACGACGGACGATCATGCCGGTACAGGCAAGTGACAACATACGAGCGGCTCACCAATTTGCGTTCGCGCGGCGGGCGCGTTTACAATAGCCGCCACCTGATCCAGAACGACAACGGCGCATTCTGCCGATAAATCAATCCCTTGCAACTCTCGATGGAGGCCTGTCATGAAACGTATCAAAACGCCCGGCGCGTGGGCCGGGATGGCGGTGCTGGCGGCGATGCTCATGGTGGTTCCGGTATGGGGCCAGGACGAGCAGTTCATCCCGCTTCTCGTTTATCGCACGGGGCCTTATGCGCCGAACGGCATCCCGGTGGCCAACGGCTATGTCGATTACATCAAGATGCTCAACGCGCGCGACGGCGGCATCAACGGCGTCACAATCACCTGGGAAGAGTGCGAGACGAAGTACAACACCAAGCTGGGCGTCGAGTGCTACGAGAAGCTGAAAAACAGAGGCGCGACGGGCGCCTCGCTGATTAATCCCTACAGTACCGGCATCACCTATCAGCTCATCCCCAAGGCGTCGGTGGACCAACTGCCCATCCACTCGATGGGCTACGGGCGCACCGCGGCGGCTGACGGGCGCATTTTCAAATGGACCTTCAATTTCCCCACCACGTACTGGAGTCAGGCATCCGCATTCGTCAAATACGTCGGGCAGCAGGAAGGCGGCATGGAGGCGCTGAAGGGCAAGAAAATCGCCTTGGTGTACCACAACAGCCCATACGGCAAGGAGCCGATCCCGACGCTGACGATTCTCGCCGAAAAATACGGTTACGACCTCAAACTGCTCGCCGTCGATCATCCGGGTCAGGAGCAGAAATCCACTTGGCTGCAGGTGCGCCGCTACCGCCCGGACTGGATTTTCATGTGGGGCTGGGGCGTCATGAACCAGGTGGCGATCAAGGAAGCCACCTTGATCCGCTACCCGATGGACCGCTTCATCGGCGTGTGGTGGTCGGGAACCGAATCGGACGTCGTGCCCGCGGGTGACGGCGCCATCGGCTACAAAGCCGGCAACTTCCACGGCGCTGGGGCGGGCTTTCCGGTGCACGAGGCCATCCTGTCGCACGTGTACGGCGGCGATCAGGCGGCCGCCGCGGGCCACAACTTCGGCGAGGTGCTGTACAACCGCGGCATCATGAACGCCGTGTACGACACCGAGGCCATCCGCACGGCCATGGGCCGCTTCGGCAACCAGACGATGACGGGCGAACAGGTGCGCTGGGGGCTGGAGAATCTGGAACTCACCACGGCGCGCCTTGACGAACTCGGCCTGGCCGGCTTTGCCAAACCTATCAAGATCACCTGTGAGGACCACGAGGGCAACGGGCCCGTTTATATTCAGCAGTGGAACGGCCAGACGTGGGACAAGGTGAGCGACTGGATCAGCCCGATGCGCGAGGTGGTGCGGGCGCAGATCGAGAAAGCCGCGGCGGAATACGCCAAGGAAAACAACATCACGCCGCGCGACTGCGCCGCGGAAGGGTAAGGTGGAGCGCCTGTGACTGCCGCCACGACTGCGTCGAACCAGATGCTCCTGAACGTCAACAACATCGAGGTCATCTACGACCACGTCATCCTCGTCCTCAAGGGCGTCTCCCTGGAGGTGCCGGAGGGACGCATCGTTACCCTGCTCGGCGCCAACGGGGCGGGCAAAACGACGACGCTGAAAGCCATCTCCAACCTGCTGCGCGTCGAGCGCGGCGAGGTTACCAAGGGCAGCATCGAATATCAGGGCCAACGGGTCGACCGGCTCAACCCGTCGGCCTTGGTGCGCCAGGGCATCATCCAGGTGATGGAGGGGCGCCACCCGTTCGGGCACCTCACCTGTGAGGAGAACCTGCTGACCGGCGCCTACACGCGACACGACGGGCGCACGGCGCTGCAGCGGGACATGGACATGGTGTACACCTACTTCCCGCGGCTGGCCGAGCGGCGGCATGCCAAGGCCGGCTACGTGTCGGGCGGCGAGCAGCAGATGATGGTCATTGGGCGCGCCCTGATGGCCCGTCCCAAGCTCATCCTGCTGGACGAACCGTCCATGGGCCTGGCACCCCAGCTGGTGGCGGAAATTTTCGACATCGTGGCGCGGCTCAACCGCGAGGAGGGGGTCAGCTTTCTTCTCGCCGAGCAGAACGCCACGGTGGCGCTGCGGGTCGCCGACTATGGCTACGTGCTTGAAAACGGCAGAGTGGTGCTGGATGGCGACGCCGAGACCCTGCGCACCAACGAGGACGTGAAGGAATTCTATCTGGGATTGGGTACCGCCGGGCGCCGCAGCTACCGCGACGTCAAACACTATCGGCGCCGCAAACGCTGGCTCGCCTGAGGTGGGCACGGGCGGCGGGAGGACACAACAAATGGATAAGGCACAAAGCGAGGCAGGCGCCGCGGCGGCGAGTTTCTACGACGCGCTGCGCAGCGGCTCGGTGTCATCAGCCGCGCTGGGATACGGGGGAGATTTCGTCGGCCAGGAATGCACCCTGCTGCCGCGGGAAATGCTCACCTTCGCCCGGCGCGCCGGGGTCGGTGCCGGAACGTCGGTTCTGGACGTGGGCAGCGGCACCGGCGGCCCGGCGTGCTTTTTCGCCGAGCAACTCGGCTGCCAGGTGCTTGGCGTGGACGTTTCCGCCGTCGGCCACGAACGGGCCGTGGCGCAGGCGAAGGCAGCCGGCCTCGACGACCGGGTGCAGTTTCGCCTGGGCGACATTCAGGGCATCGACCTGCCACCCGACTCTTTCGACGTTGTGATCACCTACGACACCTGGTGCCACATCCCGCAGCGCGCCGCCCTGATTCAGCGTTGCGCCGCCCTCCTGAAGCCCGGCGGCCGCATGGCTATTTTTGACCACACGGAGCGGCGCCCGTTGCCTGCCGAGAGGCGCGAGCATTTTTTTGAGGTTTGGCATTTCCCCGAGCTGGAAACGCCCCGGAGCTATGCCGAGGCGCTTGAGGCCGCGGGTCTGCACCTGACCGTCCGGGACGTGTCGTCCGCCTACGCCGCGCGGTTCTACACCCGCCTCGTCGAGGGCTTCACCGCACGCCGCGAAGAGTTCGAGGCCATCCGGGGCACCGAGCGGTATCTCGAAGGGCTCGACCGTTTGCAAATGAGCCAGCAATACTCCGCCTCCGGCCGTCTTGGACAGGTGGCCTACATCGCCGAGAAACCCGGCGGATAGTGACCAAGTGGCCAGTAAATCCTGCCCGCATTGGCTTGCCTCGGCTTTGCTTTTCACCTCCGCTTCAATCTGCAGGTCGGCTTAGCGCAGCGTAATCCGACATTCCGCTGCGCCTGCAGGCTTGCCGATATCTCACCGTATGTTGGCAAGAAAGCGCTCCCAAGCCGCCGTAAAGCTGTCGAGCTCATGGCGGCCCATGGGCGTTGAGATGTTGCCCACCAGCCGGCTGTTCACGTAAATCCCCTCGTTCAGCAAGTGCAGGAAGAGCTTTTGGCGCAGCGCCTCGTCCTGGCCTTGGGCGCTGCGGTAGGTCGTCACCGGGCGGTCCGTCAGTTGCACGCCGAAAAACGACGCGATGCCGCTGATGCGGACCGGCACCCCGGCGCTGCGCGCCATTTCTTCAAGCTGGTGCCGCAGGGTCTCGCCGCGCTCGTTGATCTGCTCGTAGACCTCCGGGGTGAGCTGGCGCATGGTGGCCAGACCGGCCTGCATGGTCATGGGATTGCCGTTGAAGGTGCCGCCGTGCGGGATGGCGGGCGCCCCCTCGGTAGCGTCGAATGCCGCCATGACGTCGGCCCTGCCACCAAACGCGCCCACCGGCAAGCCGCCGCCGATGATCTTGCCGAGGCAACTCATGTCCGGGACGACGTCGTACCACTGCTGGGCGCCGCCGGGGGCCATGCGCAGCGTTTGCACCTCATCGAAGATGAGCAGGGTGCGCTGTCCGTCGCACGCCTCGCGCAACGCTTCCAGGAACGCCGCCTCGGCGGGCACGTAGCCAATGCCGGCCATGACGGGCTCGACGATCACCGCGGCCAAGTCGTCACGGTGCTGAGCGATGAGGCGCCGGGCCGCCGCGGCATCGTTGAATGGGATGATGAGCACGTCGTCCAGCGTCTTGGCCGTCAGCCCCTGCGAGCTCGGCACCGCGCGGGGAGCCGTCTCGTCTCCCGCCTCCGACACGCGGAGCGTCACGCTGATGCTGGCGTGGTCACTGGTGCCGTGATAGGCTCCCTCTGTTTTGGCGATTTTCGACTTGCCGGTAAACGCCCGCGCCGCCCGCAGCGCCAACGCCACGCCCTCCGTGCCACTGTTCGTAAAGCGTAACCGCTGCAGCGACGGCAGCGCCGCGGTCAGCAGGCCGGCCAGTTCCACCTCCGGCTCGGTCGGGTTGGCGAAGGCGGTGCCCTTTTCGGCCTGCGCTTGCAGCGCCGCGGTGACCTGCGGATCCCGATGCCCGAGGATCAGCGAGGTGGCGTTGTTGTAGAAATCGAGGCGGTCGTTGCCGTCCACGTCGCGCAGCACGCAGCCCTCGCCATGTTCAGCGTAGAAGGGAAACGGCTTGAAGAAGGCCGTCAGACGCGAATTGCCCCCGGCCAAAACCTGTTGCGCTTCGGCGAACCGCGTCGCCGAGCGCGGGTTGCGCTGCCGGTAGGCCGCCTCCTCGGCGGCGTAGCTGTAAACGGATGTGAATGCCGTCATGTCACGATCCTCTCTGTAAGGTAGAGACGGGTTCCCCCCGCCCGCCAAGGGCAGTCCGACACCCCGGAAACGCCAAGCAACAGTCTGCCCGCTCCACCTGTTGCTGGCAATGCCATTTTCTCCCCGCTTCGAACAAGGAAAACACTGATGAACACCCAGTGGTTACTCGCACGCACGCCATCCGGCGGGCTGCCGGTGGACGACGATTTCCGGTTGATCGAGACCCCTATTCCCAGCCCCGGCGCCAACCAGATGCTGACACGCACGATCTACCTGTCGCTGGATCCGTATCAGTGGGGGCGGCGGCGCAGCGGCTTGGAAGCCGTTGGTGAGGTTTGCCACGGTCGCACCGTTTCGCAGGTGGTCGAGAGCAACCTGCCAGCCTACCGCGAAGGCGATTTCGTCTTCAACACGAACGGCTGGCAGGCTTATGGCCTCACGGGCGAGGGCATCTCGGTGTTCACCTACATGTTTCCCCGCAAGATCGACCCGGCGCTGGCCCCCATCTCCACGGCCGTCGGCGTGCTGGGCATGCTCGGCCTGACGGCCTATGCAGGGATGTACGTCCAGTGCGCGCCCAAGGCCGGGGAAACGGTCGTGGTGTCGGCGGCTTCCGGCGGTGTCGGGCAAATCGCCGGCCAGATTGCCAAGCTTTGCGGGTGCCGCGTGGTGGGAATCGCCGGCGCCCCAAGCAAGTGTGCTTTCGTAACCGAGACCCTGGATTTCGACGCCTGTGTCTCCCACAAGAGCCCGGATTTGCCGACAGTGCTGGCCGCGGCGTGTCCTGATGGCATTGACGCATACTTTGAGAACGTGGGCGGCAAGGTGTTCGAGGCCGTCCTGCCGTTGCTCAACCCGCGCTCCCGCATCAGCCTCTGCGGCCTGGTCTCGCAATACGGCAACCTGTCCCCAGACGATCCGCACGCCGCATGGCGCAACCAGGGGCAATCCACATTTGAGCGCCAAAACGTGGCGGTGCACCAGCTTGTCGTCGGGAACTTCGTGGCCACGCACCAGGACCCATTTCTCGCCGACATGGCGAACTGGGTTCGGGACGGGCTGATCAAATACAAGGAGGACTTGTGGCCGGGGCTGCAACAAGCCCCCGCGGCGTTCAAGGCCATGCTGGAGGGCGGCAACTTTGGCAAGACGCTGGTGGGCGTTGGGGACGATCCCACGCTCGACGAGGGCCTGGAGGCCGCGCGGGCAGGCGACAACGTGCTGGGAGCAGTGTCTTGAAAGACCGGGCAGGTATTCAGATCAGGACGCACCAACCCGACCAACATGGCACTTGATGAAAACCGCGCCGCTCTCAGTTTTGATTGGGACCGTTGGGTAGCTGTGGAGGGGCTATTGGTTCGGCACCGAACGCTGCGGGATTGGCCTTTTCACGTAATTCACGCCTCCTCCGGTGTTCCGACCAGACGAATACGCCTACCAGAGCGGCAAGGGCGGAGAGGCTCGTTGCCGCTCCCGTAATGGATTTATCGGAAGCCATGAGACCAATGCCGCTAGAGCAGTCATTCCGAGAACAAAGCCGAAGATTTGACCCCGTGACTCCAACCGTATATTGGAATCCACAACTTTTGATTCCGTGGTACGCCGGTACGCCGATGTCCTCCTTCTGCTCCGAACGCCTGAAAAATACATTTGGCCGCCCCGGGCATTGTTCGCTCGTATGCCGAAAGATGCTCCGGATGAGGAAGTGGACCAGAAAAGAGTTCAGACCGAAGCGCCAACGTCTCCTGCACCCGGAGTCTGACCGCGCTGTCGATTTCCGAGGGTAGAGTAGATGTGTGCGACGACTGTTTATCAACAGACTGCAATAGGCTCGACGTCCGTCGCGGATTGGTACGTCTGTTACGTCTGCGGCTCACGGGATGTCCCTTGGGCAAGGTACGTGTTCATAGCCGCCCCGAGGTCGTCTCCTACCGCGCTCCAGTCGTGATAGAGCGCCAACGCATCGAGCCGTTCGTCGCTCGTGTCCCATTGATAGTCGTCCAGGGTTCCCATGAAGTCGAGGGTTCGCGCCATCCCTGAAAGGAACGACGGCATGGCGAAACGAAAAGATGCGTGCGGATATCCAGGCGCAGCCTGAGGGATAATGATGTTGACCGCCATGTCGGGATATTGGCGATAGATCGCTGACAGCAGGTGTTTGAAGGGAACGAAGCGTATCCACTTGGCAGCGTCCTCCATGTAGCGCGCCGCCGGCTCCGGGAGCGTACTCAAAACCGTCACGCCTCTCTCATGGCCGGAATCCGTCAGTGAATACTGATTATACCGTCTGGTTGTATCAATGCTTATTTTCCCCTGCTCAGCCAACCTGTCCAGATCCTCATAGACCGCTTTATCGAACGGGCCGTAATGATAGGGCTCGAAATGAAAATAAGGGCCGTCGATATACCGCGGGATTTCTCTATCAAGCAGGAAGAAGAGTTTTTGTACCCGGACCGGGTCGTATCGCGCTTCTGGGCCACCGGCTGCCATAGCAGCTAACACGATTTTGGAACGTTGCCTTGCCATCGTCCTGTCTTTCCTCAGAACAGTTGAAATAGTTCGGCGAACAGCACCGTGGGAGGTTGACATACTATGACATCATAGCAATTCATGGTAGGAGTTCATACATAGGAATCTGGCAGGTATCGCCAACGGTTTCTCTCACCTCACGAGATCACCACCACATTCCTTTCGGTCTCGGGATACAAATTGTCCATCTCCTCCTGAATCCTGAGCGTCATCCCGACAGCCGTCACCATGCGGCAGCAGGTGCGGATGTCGTCGAGGTCAATGCGGCGGTCCCTGCGGTCTTTCAGCCATTTGTCGCAGACCTGGTAGCCGCCGATGCGGTAAGCATGCACCTCTGGCGGGACGGGGCCGAAATACTGGGTTTTGTTGATGTACAGGCGCTGGGCATCGGGGTCATAGTGAAAGCCTTGCGTCTTCGTTCGGGCGACCACGGCATCGCCATCGCCCTCAAAGCGGCAGGTCGGCGTGTCGAGTTCGGGAGAGTCGAGGAGGTGCAGGGCGGTCAGTCGCGCACCCAAGGCGGCGACCTGGGCGAACACGGCGCGCTCCTTCGTGAACGGAATGCGCGGGAAGTCGGTGCGCAGAAAGTCGGCGTACGTGGCGCGGTAGGTTGGGGCATACAGGATGGCGTAGACGTAGTGGAAAACGTCCTCGGGCGCGGGTGCTCGGCCATGCGCTGCCGTCAGGGCCGCGACCAGCTTGGGATTCAGGTTAGGCTGCCGTGCGGACGGCCCGAGTCTTGCGAAGAGATCACCGCTGTCGGCAGTGGAATAGAGATACAGGGGAAGGGTGTATCCGATCTCTCTGGTCTTGTTGGAGACGCAACAACTCTCAGCAATGCCATCCGTAACCAAGCAATGCTGCCACGTTTCGCTGACCGTTTGTCGGCAGACGTGCAGCGCCCGGTTCTTCCCGGCCAGCATGTGGCGCATGACTTCGGGACGCGGCATGCAGATGAACCCCCGCGACCGCCCGGTGTAATACGTATGCCGCATGTCAAAGGGCCGGTACAGAATCGGCGTCACCCGCTCACGCGCAGGCCCCGAATCGCGCAAATCCTGCTGCGCCATCGTCACTTTCCAGTCCCGCGAATCATTGCCAAGCTGGTACCCTTGCCGGGCCAACTCCGGCTCCATCCGCGAGAAAACGGTCACCGTGCTCCACACCTCATCCGCCGACCAGCGAATCGTCAGGCTGTCGCGCGCCGTCACGATGCCGACGCTATGCACGGGGAAGATCTCAGCCACCGGCATGAAGCGGTTATAAGCAGCTTCGAGCGCCTCGTCGCGCGGCACGAACAGGTAATGTGGCGACGCCGGGTTCAACGCCTGCCATTCGGTGCTGTTGCGATCGTGCGCGTGCAACCAGCCGTATTTGCTTTCTCGGGTTCCGAAACGTTCAGCGTGATGGACCCATCCCTTTGGGTCATCCTGTTTATCTTGTCCAGCCATGTTTGAATCGCCCCGCTTCACGAAGAAGGCAATGGCCACCCCTTGGCGAATGTCGAAGACGTTCTGATCCGGGCTGCCGTCTGGACCGGTTTCCTTCTTCAACGCGTTGCCATGCAGGTCGAGAACGTAGAGGTCGTCGAAGGTGCGCAGCAGGCTCTGGCGCATGCCGCGGAAGGTGGGGTTGTCGAGGTAGCCGTGATTGGTAATCATGCCGATAATGCCGCGCCCGGCCTGCTCGATTTTCCACTGGGCGTAGCGCAGAAACTTGACGTAATCATCCTGCAGCCACTTCGGGTTTTTCTCGCCCAGCGGACGGCCATCCACCTGTTTGTAGTCGTCGATCAGGCCGCGTATCCAGCCGCCCTTGTTGCTGGAGTGCCCCGAATAGGGCGGGTTGCCGAGGATGAGCAGGACCGGCTTCTCTTTCTTCACCGCGCCCGCCAGGCGTGACTCGGCGGCCAGAGCCGAAATGCCGGGCAAGCGGCTCTCCTCCAGCTCCTTCCAGTCCAGGGTATTGGTGAGGTAAAACGGCATGCGCTCGTCGTCGCCCAGGCGGTGGCCGAGCTCTTCCAGGAAGAAGCTCATCTTGAGGTGGCCGACGGCGTAGGGCGCCATCATCAGCTCAAGCGCGTAGAAGTTCTTGAGGACGTGCTGGCGAATGAAGTCTGCCTTGCCGCCGCTGCCGTACTTGGCTTCGAACTCGGCCACCGCCTCCTGAGCGGCCCGGGCCACGAAGGTCATGGTGCCCGCCGCGGGATCGAGCAGCGTGACGCCCTCCGAGGCGAGGCCGTCGCGCAGGCCGAAGGCGGCCTTGAGCATGCCGTGCAGGGACCGGACGATGTAGCCGACCACCGGTTCGGGGGTGTAATAGACGCCGCGGCGCTCGCGCTCGCCGGGGTCGTATTGCGCCAGAAACGTCTCGTAGAAATGCACGATGGGGTCGCTGCCCTTGCCCTCCCGGTAGTAGCGGCCGAGGATGCCCGGAGCGTCGGCCACGGCCAGGACTTCGGCGAGGTCGTCCACGCACCAGGCGAGCGGTTGCGGCAGGTCGCCCAGCGAGATGAAGCGAAACATGTCGCGCAGGACGCCGATGGCGTGGGGAATGTTGTCGAACGCGGCGCGGCGATTGAAGTCGTCGCCGGCGCGAATGCGGGCCGCGAAAAGGCCGTAGGTGATGGTCTGCGCGAACAGGTCGGCGAACGCCTCCGGCGTCAATGAACCGATGAGGTATTCCCGGAAGGCGTCGAAAAAGCCACGCAGCATGCCGGGGTTATCGGCTTCGTCGTCGTACTGGTCTCTGACGACATCGCGAAGCAGGCGTGTGCGTTTGGCCAATTCGACGGCAAGGGACTCGGCGGTGAAGGTTTTGGGCAGGGCAAAATCGAGGAAGCGCTCGAGAAGGGCTGACAGCTCTTCCGGGCGCTCGACCGGCGGCGCCGTGCGCAGTTGGTTGAGCGCCAGGGGCCGGGCGGCCAGAGCCGTCTGCTCCCGCACCTCGTTGCGGTACAAACGAAATTCCAGAAAGTTGGTGAGCAGCAAATTCGGGAAGGTCGATCGGTAGCGCTGCAACTGCTCGGAGTTTTCGACGTCGTCCAGCCGTTCTTCGGTCGGCCTCTTGGCTTCGACGTAGCCGACGATGCGGTCCGTGCCGTTCCACAGCCGGAAGTCTGGATTGCCGCCCTCGGTCGGCTTGGGCAGGGTGGTGACGTGCACGTGCTGCCGGCCGGTGTTGTCGGCGACCTCTTTCAGCATCGCCGCCAGGGCCGGGTAGTAGCTCTCCTCGCGCGCGTCGCCTTGCCGCGCGACGTCGGCAAGGTCCTTGAAATAACCGGCAAAGATGGCTTTTTGGTTCACGTCGCCCCCCCCCTCACCCTGCCCTCTCCCGCCAGGGGAGAGGGGAAAAACGGTATAAACCGGGAACATGGTTTACATCTTGCTGAGGTATTGCGCCTGCATGGTATCCAGGATGAGGTTCCGATACCATGCAGGCGGTCGGCAATCATACCCAACAGGCGGAAGGAGACCCTTGGTAATGGCTGGATTGTATTTCGAGGAATTTACCATTGGGCAGGTGTTCAAGCACCAACCCGGGCGTACGGTGACGGAAGCGGACAACGTGCTGTTCACCACCATGACGATGAACCCGCAGCCGCTGCACCTGGATGCGGCGTTTGCCAGTCAGACGGAATTCGGGCAGCGGCTGGTTAACAGCCTGTTGACGCTGGGGATTGCCGTGGGGCTTTCAGTGGGGGATACGACACTTGGAACAACGGTGGCCAATCTGGGATTCGACAAGATCGAATTCCCGAAACCCACGTTCCACGGCGATACGCTGTATATCGAGACGGAAGTCATGGACAAGCGGGAGTCGCGGTCGCGCCCTGACGCCGGGGTGGTGTTTTTCGAGCACCGCGCAACCAATCAGCGCAAGGAGCTGGTGGCCCGAATTCGCCGAGCGGGCTTGATGCGTAAGAAGCCAGTGTGAGGACCGGACGGGTGGGGGGCTAATCATCGTCCTCGCAGAGCGCCCGCAGCATGGCCCAAGGGTAGATGCCGGTGCGGTGGCCGTCGTCCCACTCGATGCCGAGGGCGTAATGGCCTACGGTGTTCAGGTGCACCGGCTGCACGTCTTGGGTGGTCGCGGTGGTCACGGTCTGGAAGGGGTTTTTGGCGGCTTCCTGCTGTCGGGTGCGCAGTTCGCCACAGGTGGCGCAGGGGCAGGCCCGGCGCAGATTGCTGTATTCATAGAAGCAGGCACGCCCGTCGTTCCACAGGATACGCAGGGTGCCGCCGTCGTTGCGCTGAATTTCCACGGGGTAATACGAGTCGAGTGATTCGGCCACAACCGACCTTTCTGCCTGCCTGATTCAAAGCCGGCAGGAGGGCTCTCGGAGCGGCCCTCCTGCCGGCACGGCCGTTAAGTCGCCTAGCGTCCCTCATCCGCACGGCGGCGCGCCTCCGAAGCAGCAGCGACCGTCGCCGAGGCGGGTTTCTTGATTTCCATGACGTACGGACGCGGGGCGGCAATGTTGTACAGCGCGTGGAAAAGTTCCACGTCGTCCGGCCCTTCCCATGCCCCGGAATCGAGCTTGATGAAGGTGGGCTGATAGCCGTCGAAGAGGATGGTCGGCACGCCGAAAATGTCGTGCTGCTCATCCGCTTCCTGATGGTCGGCGCCAATCGCCGCACGATATTTGCGGGTGCGCAGGTCCTCGGCCAGCACGGTGGCGTCGACATCGACCTCACGGGCCAACTGCATCAGTTCGAGGGGGTTGGCGATGTCCCGCTTCTGCTGGTGGTGGGCGCGGAACACGGCGATATGGAAGCGGTTGAAGGCGTCCTCGCCCTGCTCGGCCAGGATGCTCTTTGCGGCTTCATGCGGCGGGATGTCACGGCTGGTGAAACGGGGATCATCCCAGGCTTTCCACTCCAGCCCACGGCGACTGTTGACTTGCTCAAGCAGAAACGACTTCCAGGTAATTTGCAGATTTTCGCCCAATTTGTCTTTCACGCGATCGAGCCACTCCGCGGCTCGCCAAGCGTATGGTCAAACGTAACAGCTCCAGATGGTGAAGTGATAGCCTTGGTTCATGAAGGTTCTCCTTAGCTGCGTTGCGGGCCGTGCAGCCTTTGCATGGTGTGAATGAAAGAGGCCAATGGTAGCACACCGCCCCGGCATTGTCAGGGCGGCGGCAGGTAATGGGCAGAGTAAGCGCATATCAGCATTGCATGCGTTTGGTCACAGCAATTTTTTGAATATCCCCTCTGTCAAGGGGTAAAGGCTAGACGCAAGCGGCTTGCCCCCGGATGACGCCATCTACGCTTACCCTGCACGCGCCGCGTGCGCGCTTGAACTTGCGCTGTCCGCAACATATCATTCCCTGGAATCTGCTGGATATGCGAAGGAGGACGGGTATGCGACTGGGCAGGAAAATGATCGACCACGTCGCCAAGACCATCACGGACGTGTTGACCCGGAAAGACATGTTGGATATCGAGGTGGACCCGCGTGCCGTAACCGAGGAAGTGAGCCGACTGATTGTCAACGACCTTATGGTTGAGGATCGGCTCAACGCCGAGGTAAGAGACATCCTGGAGGCCCACCTCAACGAAATGGACCGCGGCAACATCGACTACTCGCGCATGTTTTCCATGGTCAAACGCCAGCTTGTGCGAGACCGCGGGCTGATCTTGTAGACAAGCAGCTCAGAGCGGGGAAACTACCGATGAGCCTCTCAAGGGAAAAAGTCAATCATCTTTCTCAGCTTGTCGTGCGGAGGCTGGAGGAAATGCCGGAGGTGACGCTCCGCATGCCCTCCAACACCGTGCGGCTGCAGATCGTGAACGCCATACAGGAAGCGCTCCGGCTCGAAGAAGAAGTCGACTTCGCCGTCCGGCAAACCTTGGCGTCCTATACGCGCCGGATCGTGGAAGGCAGCAGGGAATGGGACGTGATGTACCAGAAACTCTACGAGCTGGAGATGGACAAGCGTTAGGCGTTTCCGCACACCTCCCCGAGATCAATAGAGCTGGTCGAGCTCAGCCTGGTATTTCTGCGTCACCACCTGCCGTTTGACCTTCAACGTCGGCGTCAATTCGTTGCTTGCCTCGGTAAAATCCTCCCGCGCAATCACAAACTTCTTGATCGACTCGTACGGCGCCAATCGCTGGTTGACCCGTTCCACACGGCCCTCCAGCAAGGTGCGGACTTGCGGGTTTGCGGCCAACTCGGCAGCTGTTTCGCCGCTGATGCCCAACTCCCGGGCATAAGCCGTCGCGGCCTCCATGTCGAGGGTGAGCACGGCGGTCAGAAAGGGGCGGCGGTCGCCGTAGACCATCGCTTGGCTGATGAGCGGATCGCCCTTGAGCAGATTCTCGATGTTTTGCGGCGCCACGTTCTTGCCGCCGGCCGTGACCAGGAGGTCCTTCTTGCGATCGGTGATGCGCAAAAAGCCGTCCGCGTCGATCTCGCCGATGTCCCCGGTGGCAAACCAGCCATCATCCAGAAACACCTCCGCCGTTGCCTCCGGCCGCTGGTAGTAGCCGCTGGCAATGTTCGGCCCACGCGCCAGAATTTCGCCATCGTCGCTGAGGCGCAGTTCCACTCCCGGCACTGGCAGGCCGACAGTGCCGAATTTGTAGTTGTCGTGTCGATTGGCGGTCAGTGCCGGGCAGGTCTCCGTGAGTCCGTAGCCTTCCAGGATGAGCAGGCCGGCGGCGTGGAAGAATTCGGCGATCTCGCGTGCCAGTGGCGCGCCGCCGGAAACGAAGTAACGCAACCGCCCGCCAAGCGCTTCGTGCAGTTTCCCGAACACCAGCCGGTGCGCCAAGTGTCTTTTCAGGCTGAGGCCCAGCGGCAGCGGCTGGCCCTGCTGCAGCAGACGGCTGGCCTGCCGCCCGACGCCCACGCACCAGTTGAAGATGGCCTGCTTGACGGGCGACCCGGCAGCACCGGCTTGCACGCTGGCGTAGACTTTTTCATAGACCCGCGGCACGCTTATCACCAGCATGGGCCGGACTTCACGCATGTTCTGCGACAACGCGTCGATGCTTTCCGCGAAGGCGGTGGTCCAGCCCTTGTAAAAGCCGAGGAAGGATTCGAGGCGCGCGAACGAATGCGCCAGGGGAAGAAAAAGCAGATTGACGTCGCCCTCGCCCAGGTCGGTAATCGCGCCGCAACTCTCCATCATGAACAGGTGGTTGCCGTGGGTTTGCACTACCCCCTTGGGCGGCCCCGTGGTGCCCGATGTATAAACATAGGTGGCCTCGTGTCCCGGCGTCAGGCCTTGCAGGCGCTGTTCGAGAACGGCTTCTTGCTCGGCGTCGTCGCGGCCTCTTTGAATCAGGTCGGCAAGCGTCAGGATGGAATCATCGGCGCCCGGCGGGTCATCCGCCACCATGACGATGTGCTTCAGGGTCGGGACCTGATCGCGAACGGCCAGGATCTTGTCGAGTTGCGCGGACGTATCGATGAACATCGCCGTCGCGCCGGAGTTCTGCAGAATGTACGCTGCCTGGTCGGGCGTTGAGGAGGCGTAGACCGGCACCGTAATGCCCGCCGCGGCCATGATGCCAAGGTCGCACTGCACCCATTCCGCCCGGCTGTCGGACAGGATGGCAACGCGGTCGCCCGCCTGCAGGTCCAGCGTCAGCAGGCCCCTGGCGACGTGTCGCACGAGGTCCCGCAACGCCTGCCAGGAAATCTCGCGCCAAGTCCCGTCCCGCTTGACCAAGTGGGCCGCTTTGCCGCCGCGCTGGGCGGCACGCTCGAAAAACACCTGTGGGATACTGCTGGCGTCCATGGGGTCCCTCCCGTTTCCTTATGCAATGCGTTCTGCCATTGATTCAGCCGCCGTGGGGGCTGTCGAGGAGCAGCGTCACCGGCCCGTCGTTGACCAGGTACACCTGCATGTCGGCGCCAAAAACGCCGTGCGCGACTGGCACGCCGCGCCGGGCGGTGGCTTCGAGGAAGTATTCGTAGAGGCGCTCGGCCTGTTCCGGTGGCGCCGCCTGAACGAACGATGGGCGGCGGCCTTTGCGGGCGTCGCCGTACAAGGTGAACTGCGACACGATCAGCACGCCGCCCTGAACGTCCTGCACGTCGCGGTTCATCTTGCCCTGCGCATCGTTGAAAATTCGCAGCCCGACGATCTTCGCCGCCAGATAATCGGCGTCCCGTTCCGTGTCCGGCGTCTGCACGCCCAAGAGCACCAGCAGGCCCCGCTCGACGGCGCCCGCCGTTTCGCCATTCACGTCGACCTGGGCCTGCGAAACCCGTTGCACCACGGCCCGCATCACGCCGCCCTCCATTCCGGGCGCCGCGCTCGCGCTGCCAGCGCCTCCCGCACCTGTTGCAATGACCCAACGAGGCCGTTAGAATGACCCGGTTCAACAGTAAACGTCAAGAGCCGACCCAATACATGGAGAAACGTAGTGGCGGAGCGAGCGAGGCGGGCGCGCAAACCGCGGCCTAAAGCGTGGATTGATGTGGATGGCTGCACCGGTTGTGAATGGTGCGTTGATTTTTGTCCGGTCGACTGCATTGACAAAATTGCCGATCCCTCCTACGCCGGCGACGGCACCCACGAGGTCGTCATCGTCGATTGGGACGTGTGCACGGGATGCACCATTTGCGCCAAAGAGTGCCCCTGGGACACCATTACGATGATTTCGGGCGCCGACGTTGACGTGTTGTTGAACGAAGAAGTGTAACCCTCAGGCCGCCGTCGCCGACCTCAGGCATTGCCCCGCTACAAGCAAGCCAGCATCTCGGTGATAATCTCCTCCGGTTCTGCCAGTCTTCCAACCCCCTCCCCTTCCTTTGCACTTGCCAGTTGACCGTATCGTGGCTCAATGATTTGAACGCCCCGCCCGCGCAGGGTGTCGAGATGCGCCTGCACCACGGCGTTGCCGTACATGAGGGGGTTCATCGCCGGCGCCAGGAAGGTGGGAACCCGTTGCGCCAGGGCCACAAACAGTGTGCTGAACAAATCATCCGCGCTGCCGGTGGCGAGCTTGGCGATAGCGTTGGCCGTCGCTGGTGCCACCAGAGCCAAATCCGTGCCCCGCACGAGGGCCAGATGCTCCATCTGCCAGCCGTGCGCCGGCGCAAACTGGTCCAGGTTGACCGGATGCCCGGAGAGCATGGCGAAGCCGGCCGGCGTCATGAACTCGGCGGCATGATCAGTCATGACGACGTACACGTCGGCTCCCTGCTTCTTCAGCAGGCGCAGCACCCCCAATGCCTTGAAAGCGGCGATGCCGCCGGTGACCGCGAGAACCGTCTTCTTGCCTTCCAGATGGTTCACAACATGCCTTGCATCATCAGGCACGGGCCGGCGCTCAGCCAAGCGGGTGCCTCGCATCCAACCATAGCACGGTCCGGGAAGGGTTAAACCACAGGAGAGGCAAATACATACCGAAGCGCAAAATCCGTCTTGACTCATACTGCTCATTTGGGCACTTCATGGTACACAAGTTTCTGACGAGAAAAGAGGAATCAGCCATGTCGAAGAAAGCACTGGGCAAGTATTTCGGGAAGGCTATCAGTCTTGCCGATGTAATACGCACGTTCACTGACAACGAAACGGCCGGGCAATGGGTCGTAGAAGCAGTTTCATAACTTAGCTTCCTATCAGAGTGAATCAAGCGATGAGCAGGGGGAAAAATGGATCCCTTCCTGCCCGAACCCCGAGCCTCGCCTTGGGGTGGACCCAAACCAATCTCCCCAATCGCCCCTGTTTCGAGGGTATCTTGTAGGTCCTTCACAGCGGCGTGCGCTGCAAAGACCTGCCCGCGTCCTAGCCCTCGCCCAGCACCTATTGGTGTCGTCTGCGCACTTGGGAGGAGCAAGATGTCTGGCTGACGGCATGGCGCGCCTTTCTGGTACAACTTGATCGCCAAGGACAGCTTGACTGGGCCGAAACCTTTGCCGACGGCAGTTTTGCCCCGGCCAAAAAAGGGGACCTTGTGTCGGCGCCACCAAGAAGGGCAAAGGGACGAACTGGAATCGGCGTCCGCAGCAGAAGTGAACCTGATCGAGCGGACGCTGGCGCGGGTATCGGCGCCGCGCCGGGGTCGGCTAGACAAAAGCCCGAACGTCTCATTGATGACAAGGCGGCGGACGCCGACGCCCTTCGCAAGCGTCTGCGGGCTCGGAGCATTGATTTGATCTGTCCGCATCGCCGCAACCGGGCGTCCTTGCAGGACGGTCGTAAGCTGCGCCGTTACCAACGTCGTCTGAATCACCTGCTTGTGACAAGTATCAGATAGTCATGAAACCACCTCATATGGCCTCCAAGGCGTATTTGTGGATGTGAAGTGATACAGTCGCTTTGTCTCTGGCATCTGTTCTTCCTTACTTAACTTAGGGCCTGTTGACATTTAGGCAAGCGCCAAGCGAGAACTCACCGCATGAATCATCGCGGCGTAACTGACGTCCGTCTTCTCAAAGCGCATCGCAAGACGACGGAAGTGTTTGAGTTTACAAAAGAAATTCTCCACCAGATGACGCCACTTGTACATCTCCACGTCGTAGTCGATCTCATCAATGCGATTCGACTTGGGGGGAATCACCGCCATCGCACCCCGCTCTTTCAACTCGGCGCGCAAGGCGTTGCTGTCGTAGGCTCGCTCTGCAATCAACGCCTCGAACGCGACGCCATCAAGCAAAGAAGGAACGCCGATCAGGTCGTGGCGCTGGCCCGGCAGCAGGACGAATTTCACCAAATTGCCCAGGGCGTCGACCCTCACGCTGATCTTCGTGCTTGGGCCACCTCGCGAGCGACCGACGGCTTGGCTGCGGGTCCCCCTTTAGCCCCGGCGCCGTGTTGATGGAGCCGTACGATGGCGCCGTCGACCAGCACGTACTCGAAGTCGGCGGCGGCTGATAATTCCTTGAAGACTCGCTCGAAGACGCCTTTGTGCGCCCACCTCCGGAAACGTTGGAACACCGAGTTCCACAGCCCGAACTCGCTGGGTAAATCGCGCCATGGAGCTCCGGTGCGAGCCATCCACAGGACGGCTTCGAGGAACTCCCGATTGTCTCTTGCGGAGCGTCCTGGGTCGCCGTTCTTTCCAGGTAGTAGGGGCGCCACGCGTGCCCATTGCGAGTCGCTGAGGATTCTTCGCACCATGTGTCCACCTCCACTTGGTAATTTGGATTGAGGGTTGAATTCCCCTCAATTACAGACGATGGACTATATGAATGTCAACAGGCCCTAGTTGCTTAGACCAACTTCGCATCAGCCTCCATTATGTAACCTTTCAGTCGGCGTAGACGCTGGACGAAACGGGCTTCGGGGGAATGCCCCACCGTCCCCGGGCAAGGTCGGCGTGGTTGCTGAAGGCGGTCAATCGTCGGTGGGGCAGGGCGGCCCTTTGCCGACCGCCCTGCCCCGGGAAGTGGGGCGGCGGTGGGAAGCGCCGGCGGGCGGCGATCCGCGCTGGACACCGCCGCGGCCGGTCAGCACGCTGGCCTTGAGCCAGCCCACCGGTTTGTTTCCCCGGCTCTCCAGTTAACACCTTGGCTAGAACCGTCCGTCGTTCAGGCGCCTGTACACGTCGTGGCCTTTGAGTTCCTCCCGGCCCTTGGCGTAATCCCAAGGGTAGTTGCCATCGGCGTCTTTTGCGCTCGGGGCAGCGCCGGCGTCGAGCAGAACCCGGATGACGGCGGGGTTCTCGTTGAGCGCCGCCGCCCAATGCAGGGGAGTCCCGCCGTTGTTGCTCCGGGCATTGGGGTCCGCGTGGGCGTCGAGCAGAACCTGGATAACGGCAGGGTTCTCGTTGAACTCTGCCGCCACGTGCAGGGGAGTCCGGCCGTCCTCGGCCCGGGCATTGGGATTCGCGTGGGCGTCGAGCAGAATCTGGATGACGGCGGGGTTCTCGTTCAACCGTGCCGCCCAATGCAGGGGCGTCCAGTCGTCTTCGTCCCAGGCATTGGGGTCGGCGCCAGCGGCGGCCAATGCCTGGATGACGGCGGGGTTCTCGTTCTCCGCCGCCAAGTGCAGGGGAGTCGAGCCGTCGTACCCGGTCCGGGCATTGGGGTCGGCGCCAGCGGCGGCCAATGCCTGGATGACGGCGGGGTTCTCGTTCTCCGCCGCCAAGTGCAGGGGAGTCCGGCCGTGCTCCCGGGCATTGGGGTCCGCGTGGGCGTCGAGCAGAATCTGGATGACGGCGGGGTTCTCGTTCTCCGCCGCCAAGTGCAGGGGAGTCCAGCCGTTCTCGGCCGGGGCATTGGGGTTCGCGTGGGCGTCGAGCAGAATCTGGATGACGGCGGGGTTCTCGTTGAACTCTGCCGCCACGTGCAGGGGAGTTTCGCCGTTCTCGGCCCGGGCATTGGGGTCCGCACCGGCGACGGCCAGGGCCTGGATGACGGCGGGGTTCTCGTTGAACTCTGCCGCCACGTGCAGGGGAGTTTCGCCGTTCTCGGCCCGGGCATTGGGGTTCGCGTGGGCGTCGAGCAGAATCTGGATGACGGCGGGGTTCTCGTTGAACTCTGCCGCCGTGTGCAGGGGAGTCCAGCCGTCCTCGTCCCGGGCATTGGGGTCCGCACCGGCGACGGCCATGGCCTGGATGACGGCGGGATTCTCATTGAACTCTGCCGCCGTGTGCAGGGGAGTTTCGCCGTTCTCGGCCGGGGCATTGGGGCTCGCGTGGGCGTCGAGCAGAATCTGGATGACGGCGGGGTTCTCGTTGAACTCTGCCGCCGTGTGCAGGGGCGTCCAGCCGTCCTCGTCCCGGACATTGGGGTCCGCACCGGCGACGGCCAGGGTCTGGATGACGGCGGGATTCTCGTTGAACTCTGCCGCCACGTGCAGGGGCGTCCGGCCGTCCTCGTCCCGGGCATTGGGGTTCGCGTGGGCGTCGAGCAGAATCTGGATGACGGCGGGGTTCTCGTTGAGCGCCGCCGCCCAATGCAGGGGAGTCCCGCCGTTGTTGCTCCGGGCATTGGGGTCCGCGTGGGCGTCGAGCAGAACCTGGATAACGGCAGGGTTCTCGTTGAACTCTGCCGCCACGTGCAGGGGCGTCCGGCCGTGCGCGGTCCGGGCATTGGGATCCGCACCAGCCTCCAAACAACGGGCAACGTCGGCGACCGTGACCTTTTTGAAGAATTCCTCGGTATTCCACCCTTTGCAATCCGTGCTGGCCGCGGCTGCGGCCGGAACAAGACCCACGACGAACAACGCCGAGATGATTCCGATTGTCTTGCGCTTCATATTCGCTCCTTGTTTATCAGCGTAGAAGGTGGCTTCGGCAATCGCCGAAGGTGGGTCGAGTCTGTAATTCTCCGATTTTTCATGGTTCCTTCGCTTGCCACCGCATCCCCGCCGAAGCCCTCTGGTCCGCGCGGGTGCAGGTGGGGATTGCGCAGACGGACCCGGATCGGCGGCCTTCGATGCGGGTCATGCGGGCTTTCAGGCTGGCGTATATACGCCGCCGCTCGTTTTACCCCTACCCTCCAACCTATCCTACTCGGATGTCGCAGTCCCTTGTGCCCACGTCGTCGAGCCGCAGCTGTCATTTTTGGAAATAAATGCCACAAAAGCAAATGCCTTCATCGGACTTGAGGAGGATGAGGACTGGCGCGCGTTCGAGGGAACTCGGTACGTTCTTTCGCCCGAACTTTCTGCCGAAGAGAGACTTTGCTATGAGCACGAATACGGCATTGCCGACAGTGGCGTGCTGAAGGTCAGGCAACGGCGTGCGTTGATGCCTTATGCCAAGCAAGAACTGTCGGAGCGGCGGTACTGGCGCAGAGACGGCACGTCGGTTCCGGTTTGGGATATTGGAGATCAGGCTCAGGATCTATAAAAGGCTTATCCTTGGGCATGCAGGAGGTTCCTCATGCCCGAACACGACTTCTGGCTGTCCGACGCGCAATTTGCCCGACTTCAACCCCTGCTGCCGGGCAAGGTGCGGGGCGTCCCACGGGTCGATGACCGAAAAGTCATCAGTTGAGTTAGCCTTCCAGCTTTGGCCGACGGTGAATAGGGTCAATTCATGGAGGGAAGAGCAGGAATCCAGTAGCTGTTTCCGCGAACCCGCACGGTCAATCCCACTCTCGTCAGCCGTCACGTCTTCGTCCTTGACCTTCTCTCCCGTCTTGACCGGCAGGTCGTGAAAGTACGCCAGCGCCACGCCCAGCCAGCGCGGCTCCATTTTCCCACCCTTCCGGCCTTCCTGCATCAACGCCAGCATTTCGGCTTCGAGCTTCCTGTGCCGCATCCTGTACGCGCGGCCTGAATCACGCTTCGGCAGGGCTATGTCCGCACAGTGCTTTTCGCGGAGATACTTGACGAGGCCGCTCGGCGCCGCCCGCCGCCCCGGCGCTTGGCGGAGGAACCCGTCAAGCGCCTTCCGGTCGGGTGGAATACGGTCCATTGTCTCGGCAAACATCAGCAGAGCCGCCGCCGGAGAGAGTGCAAGGCGAACGGAGCGGAGCGTGGTCGTGCCTGCCGCCACGCGCCGCATCAGATACTGGTGATAGCCGTCCAGGATCATTCGGGTGCGCGACCCCTCCGGGAGCTTTTCCAAGCTGGCTTCGATTCCCGTTCGATTTCCAGGAAGAACGCCAGGTACTTGTGACTGGTCAAGGCCGCCTTGTGTTCCCCGACCTTCTGGATCAGCCAATCTCCGAAGTCCGCGAACTGTTTTGACATGCTGGGCAAGCGGAAGGCGGCCTGGTCCATTCGGACGCGCTTGATGGCCAGCTCCGTCCACTTTGCGAATTGGTCTTTCGATAATTCTATTAGATGCGGAAGTGCTCTAGCCGGGTTTTTGTCCCGGTGTGTCGGGGGGCGTCCCGAAAGCGCCTGCGCCTGGCTCCGGTCCGCACTTCCCACCCCTGCCACCGGAAGTGGGGTGCAGGTGGGGAATAGGCGCGCCCTTGAGGCGTGCCTGATTCCTGAAAAGTCTACGAATCAGATCGACCACCTCGTGGTTATGCACTGTGCTTCGGCGGTGCCAGCTCAGCAAGCAGGGCCTGCACGATCCGACGTAGTTGCGGTAAGTGGTTTTCGGCGTAATCCCAGACTCGCTCGGGCGTCACGCTGGCATAGCCATGAATCAACAAGTTGCGGAAGTCGATGATCCGGCGGTGCCGCGGAATCCGTTCGGCGAGGTCAGGGTGAGTCTGCTGCAGGCGGTTCAACGCCTCGCCGATAATCTCGAATTTTCGTTCGACCGCGGCTTGCGTCAGCGCGTTGTCGGCATAGGCGCCGACATCCATACCTTCGATGAAGTGCTCGATATCCGCACCCGACCGGTCGATATCCGTCAGCAAGACACGTGGGTCAGGGCGCATAGACAAGCTCGCGAGATCGATGATGGCCGCGCGCAGATATGGATTGTTGATTGCGCCGGACTCGACGAGATCGACAGGGCGGCCCAAGATCATACTTAGAGCTTCGGCAAGGTCGAAGAACTGGTCGAACGGCGCCAAGCCGCTGTCGGGGTCGAATTCCACCAGAAAGTCGGCGTCGCTGGTCTGTGGATCGAAATCCGTGCCGCGCGCCGCTGAGCCGAACACTTCGAGCCGGGCCACGCCGTAGCGTCGGCAGACTACCGCCAGTTCCTCCTTCTTGTCAGCGATAGCGATGTGCATGATAGACCTCCGTGATGTCCAGGCGGATGGCCGATGCCCTGGCTAGGCTCAGGACCTATAAAAGGCTTATGGGCACCTCGAAAAATGCCCGCGAACGGTCAAAGATGACAGGGTTGGCAATTCGCTGGCACGTGGCGGAAAATGAACTCGGCCGTTCAGGGGGGATTCGCCTGTCAATGGGACATCCGGCGTACCCTTCCGCACCCTTGGCGCTTAACCTACCCTCGCCAGACGTTGCAATTGAACCAGACGCCGCATGTTGTAAGCGAGGTTCTTGAGACCTATCCGCGCCCTCGCTCGTACAAGTCCGATACTGCGAACCAGCGTCCCGCCCATGTCGTTTTGCTGCGCGCCGAAGACATGCTCTACCCGTGCTCGAAACCGGCAACGACGCCGGTTGCCCGCTTTCTCCCAAGCATGCAACGGACGGTTACGAGAAGCCTTGCGGTGTATCCGACTTGTCAGGCCCTTGGCTTTCACCTTTGCTTCAATGTCTTTCGACCGGTAGGCGCTATCCGCCCAGACGCCGCGTGCCGTGTTGTCCGACGTCAACAACTCCTCAAGGACCTGGCTGTCGTGGACCGCCGCCGTCGTCACCCGGTAACGCCGGATCAGCTTGTGCCGACGGTCAACGGTGACGTGGTTCTTGTAGCCGTAGTGGCTCTTGCCGTGCTTCTTTGTCCAACGCGCATCCCTGTCCTTTTGCCGACGCTTGGCCGGCTTGTCAGTCCAGGCCTCGGGTAGCTCACCGCGCTTGACGTGCTCGTTTTCGTCACGACGATTGCGTTGAATGGGAACCGCCACAATCGAAGCATCAATGATCTGGCCGCCCATCGCTCGGTAGCCTTGGCTTTTCAGGTAAGCGTCGAAATCCTCGAACAAGGCCTCCATGAGGCCAGCCTGTGACAACTGCTCACGGTAGAGCCACACGGTCTTGGCGTCCGGCACCTTGTCTTCAAGGGCCAAGCCCAGGAAGCGCACGAAGGACAGGCGGTCGCGCATCTGGTACTCGCCTTGGTCATCCGACAGATTGTAGAGGGCGCACAGAAGGATGGCTTTGAACATGACGATGGCGTCCCAAGGTTGGCGCCCCGCGTTCGACTTGCGCTCGTCGGGCGGCTTACGCCAGACGCTCTCCAGGCGGCTGCGGAATGCTTCCCACGGCACAACGGCATTGATCTTCACCAGGGGGTCATTCCTGGCGTCCAAAGCGGCGTAGCGATTCTCGACATCGAAAAAGCCCATCTGACCCATGCTCAACTCCTCCCGTCTTGTTGGTTAACGTGGTTCAGTAATTCTAAATCAAGTGGGAGATGAGTATTATTAGAGATGCCCTTATCATTGAGCACACAGGATTCAAGACTCTGACTCCATCAGGAGGTTCCTCATGCCCGAATTACTTCTGGCTATCCGACGCGCAATTTGCCCGACTTCAACCCCTGCTGCCGGGCAAGGTGCGTAGCGTCCCGCGGGTCGATGACCAAAAGGTCATCAGCGGTATCATCTACGTCATCCGCTATGGGCTGAAGTGGCGCGACGCGCCCGCCTGTTACGGACCCCACAAGACGCTCTACAACCGCTTCGCGCGCTGGAGCAGGGCCGGGGTCTTCGACCGAATCTTCCAGGCCCTGGCTGCCGAAGGCGCCGCCACCAAGACGGTCATGATCGACAGCACCCATCTCAAAGCGCATCGCACCGCCGCCAGCCTGCTCAAGGGGGGGGGCTTTTCCACGCCAGATCGGACGCACCCGGGGCGGGCTGAACTCCAAGCTCCACGCCGTCTGTCAACGGCAAGCCCGTCGTGCTGCGGTTGACGGCGGCTCAAGTCAGCGACTACCGGGGGGCTGACACGGTGTTGCCGGCTCTACCGGAGGCCTTTGTCATGATTGCCGACAGGGACTATGACCGCGACAGGTTGCGCGAGGCCCTTGCCGAACGTGGCGTCAAGTCCTGTATTCCAGGCCGCGCCAACCGTAAAGAGCCGAAGGATTGGCGCGCATCGCCACCCGGTACGACCGCTGTGCGCATACGTTCTTCAGTGCCATCTGCATAGCTGCCACGGTTAGTTTCTGGTTATGAGTCCTGAGCCTAGTGGCGATCGCGCAGACCAGGGCCAACTGGGCGGTGGCCATCCAATGAAGGATGCGGTACTCGTGGCCGAGGCTTTCGCCGAGGTTGTGGAGCGCATCGAGGGTCCTGGTCGTCTCGGCGTGGGTCTTGCCCTGGCAAGTCATGGCTGGTTCTCCTTCCTCGGAGGTCGAATCGCAGCGCTGGTGGGCATCATAAGCCGGCTGCGTGCCCTCGGCGTGCCGCCTTGTCGATCCTGTAGGCCGTAGCCCTGCCAATACCCAGTTGTTTCGCGGCCTGTCCCGCCGTGAGTCCAGCCTGGACAAGTGCTTGCGTGGCCGAAATGGTTTCTTGGTCCAGTGCCGGGCAGCCGGGTCTCCTGCCACGTTTTCTGGCCGCCGTAATTCCGTCCCGCGTACGCTCGGAGATGAGCCGCCGCTCGAAGTGGGCAATCGCCCCGAAGACATGGAACACCAGTTCGCCGGCAGCCGAGGTCGTGTCGATGCGTTCCTCGAGGCTGACCAGGCGGATGCCGTGCGCCTTGAGGTTCCCGACCGTTTCCAGCAGTTCCTTGAGGGAGCGGCCGAGGTGATCGAGGCGGGTGACACAAAGGCTATCGCCGGCGCGGGCATGGTCGATGAGCTCACCCAGTCCTGGACGCTCGAACTGCCTCCCAGAGATCACGTCGACAAAGACGCGAATAGCGCCGGTCTTCCTGAGCAGCGACATCCTGATCTGCGGTCGACACGCGGGCATAGCCCAGCACGTCGCCGCCGCGGGTCTTTCCGGCCGTCTCTTTAACGCTCTTCGGGAACAGCCGTGTTTGTCGTGCTAAGAGTAATTCTGGGTACAAACCTTGCGATGATGCCTAGTCTCTGATTTTTATCTGCGATGATAAGCGCTGAGATGCCCGTGTGGTAATCTTACGCTCGTTTTCAGTCCCCACATCGCCAAGGGGAACTTGCTTGTTTAGGCAGCCGTGCTTGCCGGGGGCTTGAGGTTGACCGCGGCGTTGACATCACGGCAGAGCACCAAGCCACAGGGACATCTATATTCTTTCTTCCGCATGGGCATTTTCTGGCGCCTTCCACAGTTGCTGCAGAGCTGACTGCTGGGAAAATAACGGTCCGCTCGGGTCAGCTTGATCCCCGCAGCCTCGCACCGGTATGCCAACTTATACAGCATGGCACTCATGGCAGCGCCGGATATTTGACCTGGCGACCTTTGCCCGCTGCCTTGCGTCATACCGAGAATATCAGGCGTCTCTATGCCTATAGCGCCAGCCTTGTCGACAACTTCGGTTGCTGCCTTGTGCTGCGAGTCGTCGCGGGCGCGCTGGATGCGGTAGCGGGCTTTCTGGATCTTCAGCACCGTACGTTCATGACGGGCACTTCCCAAGACCTGTTCGGCGAGTTGTTTGTTATAGCGCTTGATCTTGCGCTCTTGGTGTTTCGCACGTTGTTCGGCCTTGGCATTGGGGTATTGCTCGTACACGGTGCCATCTGAGCAGACCAGCATGTTTCGGATACCAACATCAACGCCGATGGATGTCCTGCCAGGACGATCTGGCCGCTTCTCTTGTGTGAGCTTCACGGTCAGGCAAGCGAACCAACGCCCCGCCTCGCGCTTAATGGTCACCTTCTGGAGACTGCCGGACAGACGAAGAGGTTCGCACATGCGGACACCACCAATGCCCGGCAGCTGGACACGCTGGTCGTGGCAGCGGACCCGCTCGACTTTATCGCCAATGCGAAACGCAGTGTGCCATGTCTTGCTGTGATACCTGGCGGCGGTGTTTTGGAGGCGAGGGTTGTCTCCTGCCTGGATCGCATGACCCAAGGCGTCGAAGGCATAGTGTGCGGTGCTCTGGGCCAAGTGTTTACCCCACGCGAACTCCGATCCCTTGATGGCATTCCATTTGCGTCGGAGTGCAATCATGGTCGGTTCTTGTCCCGCCTTCTTGTCATCCATGTAGGACTTCAGGCCCCAGTTATAAGCGGCGCGGGCATAGTCAGCGGTTCGGGTCAGCAAGCATTCCATCTCTGGTGTCGGGTCGAGGGCTACCTTGTGAGTGCGATACAGGAATTCATCTTTCTGTGGCGATGATTTCGGGTGCGCTGCAGAAGAGGCGGGCTTGGTTCGGGATGGTCGCATCGGAAGCTCCTTGGGTGGGGATGTGTGCTGTGGGTTGGAGGTTGTCGCGGCCTGGCGACAGTGACTTCATGTTGTTGCCGGAGGACTCGTTGTCTTGCCATCCAGCTGGATTTCTCAATGACAGTTGGGAATCCAGCTGGATGGCAAGAACGAGAGAATGGATTGCCCTCTGGAGCGTGGCCTGCAGAAAGCCACAAGGCCATAGATCTAGCAACGGGTCTCAGATGTATCATTAGGTCAAATCGTTGGGGTACGAGGGTTTGCTACGGGAAGGGATGAGGTCAGTGGAGGCGCTGGCAACGGTAGAAGGGCGGCGTGGATCAAGACCTGACTCATTCGATGCTGATATCGGAGTGGTGGTTCACGTCGTGGGCACTGGCTCGGCATGTTCGTGGGTTTGAGCGATTTGATCTGAGGTCTACAGACACACGCACAAAAGATGCTTGCCGTAGAAGATGTACAGTGGTGATAGTCATGGGCGAGTTTTTTCTCTTATCCACGGCAGTAAGGACATGATCAGCCGACTCTTCCAGAGAATACGTGAGTCACATATCCTCAAGATGCTCGCGTGGATTTACGGGGTCACTCTCGCCATTTTTGCCTGGTATTACCGCCAATATGGGTACAAGTTGTGGGACGGACACGTGTTCTTCATGGTCCCTGTAGACTACAGCGCCGTCAGAAAGCCGCAATCATCCCCGACCGGCCCAGATCTCCTTCTACCCTCAAACCTATTACCGCAGCACGCGGCGTGGTTGGCTGCAGCCATTCTACTGCTCGGCACCCTAGGCTCAGGACTCATAACCAGAAACTAACCGTGGCAGCTATGCAGATGGCACTGAAGAACGTATGCGCACAGCGGTCGTACCGAGTGGCGATGCGGCGCCAATCCTTCAGCCGGCCAAACAGGCGCTCAATGAGGTTACGGCTCTTGTACAACTCGGTGTCGTAGATGATGGGCTCTTTACGGTTGGCGCGGCCCGGAATGCAGGACTTGATGCCTTGCTTGGCAAGGGCCTCGCGCAACCTGTCGCTGTCATAACCCTTGTCGGCTATCAGGACAGCGGCTTTCGGTAGGGCGTCAAGTACCGTATCAGCCCCGCGGTAGTCGCTGACCTGCCCCGCCGTCAACAGCAGCACGACGGGCTTGCCATCGCAGACGGCGTGGAGCTTCGAGTTCAGCCCACCCCGGGTGCGTCCGACCTGGCGTGGAAAAGCCCCCCCTTGAGCAGGCTGGCGGCGGTGCGATGCGCCCCCCGATGGGTGCTGTCGATCATGACCGTCCCGGTGGCGGTGCTTTCTGAGGCCAGGGCCTGGAAGATGCGGTCGAAGACCCCGGCCCTGCCCCAGCGCGCGAAGCGATTGTAGAGCTTCATGTGGGGTCCATAACAGGCGGGCGCGTCGCGCCACCTCAGCCCATAGCGGATGACGCGGATGATGCCGCTGATGACCTTGCGGTCATCGACGCGCGGGACGCCACGCACCTTGTTGGGCAGCAGGGGTTGAAGTCGGGCAAATTGCGCGTCGGATAGCCAGAAGTCGTGTTCGGGCATGAGGAACCTCCTGATGGAGTCAGAGTCTTGAATCCTGCATGCCCAAGGATAAGCCTTTTATAGGTCCTGAGCCTAGCGACAATCCACCAAACAGTATACTTAATGATTTGAGTTCATTATGATTACCATCAGGGGGTAGTGGCTCGTTTTGAAATTCTCAGCTATGTCCGCTATCTCTCTGATCTCCCACAGACGGCGCGTGACGCCAGCTTCCATCGCGGGCGTCACGCGCAGCGTCTTGTGAATACGGCGCAAGTTGTCGTACATGAAGGGCCGGGCGCCAACTGAGGGCCACTGCCAACGCCGTGTCCCGGATGGATATGTAAAAATCAGTGCGGCCAGGGTGAGCGCCTGTAGCGCCATCTTGAACGCGGCGCCGGTGGTGAACGCGGGCGAGGACCAGTCCGTTGACACCGGTCCGCCTCACCGTTGTCGATGACGCCGGCGAGACGGCCAGTGACGATGTGAAGGTGGCTGTGTACGTCCACAGATTTATCTCGGTCAGCGCCGGGTGGGATCACACCTGCGGCTTGCTTGAGACGGGTGTGGTGAAGTGTTGGGGTAATGATGACGATGGTCGATCCACGCCGCCGACGGTCACCACCTTTGTCGCGGTCAGCGCCGGGCATGTTTACACCTGTGGCTTGCGTGAGACGGGTGTGGTGAAGTGTTGGGGTAGTAATTCCCAGGGTCAGTCCACGCCGCCGACGGGCCCCTTTGTCGAGGTCAGCGCCGGGGACACGCATGCCTGCGGCTTGCTTGAGACGGGCGCCATAGCCTGTTGGGGTTCTTATGCCTATGGTGTGGAAGTGGATGCAGATGGATGGCTTCGCGTGTCGTCAACGGCGCCGCTCGCTGCGGTGGTTACGTCTGCGCCAGAGCCCGCCACCGGCCAGGACAACTGATGGACGCGCACCCTTCAATCATCACGACAGGGATTCAGGACCTTCAGGCAGGAACCCTCGAGAGGCCGCTTGGTCGGCGTCAGAATCCCGTTTCCCCCTGGCGGCGGCCTTCTTGGCGATCTGCTTGCGCCGTTTCGGGGTCATCGAGACGGCGCGGGCAATTTCACCGCGGGAGCGGCCAGGCGTCGGCTCGGTGTCTTCCACGTCGTCGACGTCGATGTCCGCGACGAGCTTGCCGAAGGGTATAGGGGCGCCGTGCGGTGCTGCCTCTATAAGTACCCAAGGTTCGCCTGTCTTCAACAGGGCACTTTTGTACCTGAATTTCAAAACGAGCCACCACCCAATCTACGGCAGGCTTGACAGGAGGCCAATAGCGAACGGGGGTAGAACCCGGCGACCGGACAGTTCTGAAGTCGTTGCAATCCCGAAGAGGGGGATGACCCAAACGCATAGGGGCCCTGGTCGAGTGAAGGAACATGAGCAAGCAACGCGCGCACAACAGCCGCTCCTGGCGACCGACTCGGCGCGAGACTGGACAACGGCGGCAGTCATAGCACGCTACCTGATCCCGAAGGACGTCAGATCAGGGCATCAACAAGACTGGATGGTGTCATCGGGGCTGGCTGGCAGCAGTTGGACATCAGGACGTAACGGCCGATTAGGCGGAAGCAGAAAATGGCCGACATCTACCAACCCCACGACCGACTCTTCCGCGCCGTTTTCTCCGATGCCGCCGAAGCTGCCAGCCTGTTGCAGGCAGCGTTGCCCGACACGGTCCGGGAGGGCTTCGACTGGACGACCTTGACCCTGGACGAGGGCACCTTCGTCGACGAGGACCTGCGCGAAAGCCAGTCCGACCTGCTTTATCAGGTCCAGCACGCCGGGACCGGACAGCCCGTGTCCATGTACCTTCTTTTTGAGCACCAGTCGTCGCCCGACCCGTGGCTGCGCCTGCGGCTGTTGCGGTATTGCTGCCGTATCTGGGAGGCCGAGCGGCGCGACGATCCGGACAGGTCCGAGCTGCGGCCCATCGTGCCGGTGGTGTTCTATCAGGGACCGCGGGGCTGGAGCCATTCGCGCGAGTTTGCCGATCTGTTTCCCGAAGCCGCGCGCTCCTGGCCGTGGGTGCCGCAGTTCGTTCACGAGCTTCTGGACCAGACGACCCTGGAGCCCGAGGCGATCGGCGGCGGCGTCAAGGGCCGCATCGCGCAGTTATTGATGATGGTCGCGTTTGGTCGTCACGTGGACGCAGCGCTGGACAGGGCGGCGCGTTGGACCTTGTCGCTGCGCCAAGCCGAAGGCGGGGTGGATGAGTTCCGCCGGTTTATCGTCTACTTGGCGACGGTCCAGGATGGCGAGGTGGTTGAGACGTTCAAGGAGGCGCTTGAGCGCCACGGCCTTGAGCTGGGAGGAGAGATCATGACGTATGCGGAAGAACTCTTGGCCGAAGGCGAGGCGAGAGGTGAGGCGAGAGGTGAGGCGAGAGGCCGGGCAGAAGGACTGATAGAGGGTGAACAACGCGGCGAGCAACGCGCCAAGGTGGAAGTCGTGGAGGGCCTGCTTCGGATCGGGGTGGCGTGGGATGTCATCGAGGCCGCCACCGGATTGACCGAGGCCAGCTTCCAGGCGCTCAAGGCGCAGCCGTCAGAATCTGATTCGCAGGCGTAGCGACTGAGATTGTCCGCCGTTTTGGCCCACCTTGTTGAGACTGAGCCAGGGAGATGGCATCCCTCGCGGTTCGACCGGCGATCTCTTCGCCGGGTTGCGCAGCCTCTTCCTGTCAGGAAAACGCCCGTTTTTCTGATACCCCCCACCGATGCCGCAAGGCCCGCTGACTCCCACAAGAAGACCCGTTGCATCATTCTTGGAAAGATTGCGTGATGGGCATCATCTATTCTGAATGGGAGTGCAGACAGCATGCTGATTGGCTATGCGCACGTCTCAAAGGCGGACGGCAGCCAGCTCCTCGACCTGCAGCGCGACGCCTTGCTCGACGCCGGCGTTGACGAAGCGCGCATCTACGAAGACCGCGCCTCGGGGCGCCGGGACCACCGCCCGGGTCTGGAGGCCTGCCTGAAAGCCTTGCAGCCGGGCAACACCTTCGTCGTCTGGAAGCTCGACCGCCTGGGACGCGATCTGAAACATCTGGTGACTACCGTGGACGAGTTGCGCGCCCGTGGCGTCGGCCTGCGCGTGCTTGCCGGCGCCGAGTTCGAGCGCGAACTGATCGCCGAGCGCACCCGCGCCGGCCTGGCGGCGGCCCGGGCAAGGGGCCGGTTGGGTGGCCGGCCGCGCAAGATAGACGTGGCCATGCTACGCATGGCGATGCGCAGCATGGCAAATCGTGACACCAACGCGCAGGACTTGGCGCAGCGTCTCGGCATCACCACGACGACCCTGTACATGTACGTCAACGGCGACGGCACGGTGAAGGAACCGGGCCGGAAGCTGCTCGACGCGGTTGGGAACGCATGAGCCAGGATGGCGCCGCAGGCTTCTTCGGGGTGTCGCGCGCCACGCTCTATCGGGCGCTTGCAGGGCTGCTCCACCCGCAGGGCCGGCGCGGCGCCGACCTCGGCAAGCCGCGCACCTCGAACCTGAAAGGCCGGCGCCTATCGAGCTGCTCGAAACGCACGGGGTCGAGACGCCATACGTCGGGCAATCGTACCGTTCTGGCTTCCCTGGACGCCGAAGCGCGAAGTCCTTCGACGCGTAGCGGAGGCAACTTCCAACACCAGCGGCCGGCTCATGTTGCCTTGTACGTTGGGAAACGTCACTTAGGTATATGGTTCCCAAATCGAACTGGATTCCGTCCGCTGTTGTTGACACCGCTCAGGCTGTCATGGTAACTGCTTCAAGACGTTTGGAATCAAGACGCCACGGTGGCTTGCTCAAGGGTGCGCAATCATGAGCCGACAAACGTACCGAACGACAAGCAGGACGAACAAACCTACTACCCCCCCCCCCCCCCCCGAAAAAGTATAACTCATTTAATTACAATAACTTGTATATCTAAATCGCCACTCTTCCGCGTCCCATTCCCGAGCCTTTCCACCTCGCCGGTATCAATAGCGCGCCCGACATCCCGACCCTCTACGGCGCATCAAACCCCCACTTGGGAGGATAAGGCATGCCCGGCCTGAAACGATTGTGCAGGGTTCTGACCATCGCGTTGCTTGTCGTGGCGGTTGTCGCCTCGAACGGCGGCGTGGCGCGCGCGCAGGTTGGCGCGACATCGGAGCCGGTGTCCCGGGAGGTGTTCCGCGACCACATATCGGCTGCGATCGTGCAGACGAGGTGCATCTATTGCCACGTCGAGGGCAGTCGGTCGGGCCACACCCGGTTGGTGTTCGTGCGCGAATCGGACACGCCCGACCATGAGTCGCTCAACTTGCAGGCCTTTGCGGATTTTCTTGCAACGGTCGAGGGTGGCCAGGAACACATCCTGACCAAGATTCAGGGGGTGGCCCACGGCGGCGGTGCGCAGGTGCCGGCGGGGTCCGCCAACTTCGCGAACGTGGATCACTTCCTGGCGCTGCTGGCAGGCCATCCACAGGGTTTTATCGCACGCCTCCTGGAACGACTGGACGCCGGAGAACCCTCGTTGCTGTTTGGCGTCACCACGCCTGCGGATGGGGATACCGTAGCAGGGGATGCCGTGGCCATCTCGGCCACTGGCGCCCCCACCGCGGCGGTTCACTTCGCATACCGCCTGGCCGACGCCCCGGAAGAAGGGTTCGCGTATCTCGGCGCAGCAGCCAACGGAGCCGCTGCCCGGCTGGCGTGGAACACCTCGGTCTTGATGGATGGAGACTACGAGATTGCGGCCCTGTTCACGCAAGACGAGGGCGACAACGTCACCTCCGATGCCATCGTGGTGAGCGTCGATAACGTCGAGCCTGCCGAACCGCCGGACATCGAGGAAGACCGCGGCCACAAGACGCAGGCGCTGCGGATGGATGCGGCGCATGAGGTGATCACGGCCGACGGGGTGGTGGTGATGATTCCGGCCGGCGCCCTTGACGGCGACGATCGGATAATGATAACGGTGACAGACCCGCCGGACCCGGAAACAGCGCCGGGCGACGCCGTCGGGATCGGGATCGACATCGCGCTGTCCAGTGGACAAGATGTCTTCCGTGAAGCCGTTACCGTCAGTCTCCCATACCCGGAAGGGAAGCCGGACGGGCTCGTGGACCACACGTCCATCCCGGAAACCGGCCTGTCGCTATGGTTCTTCGACCCGCAGGCGGACGCCTGGGTGTTGATTCCCGCGTCAAGGGTGCAGCCCGATGCGGACCTGGTGGTCGCCGACGGGACGCAGACGGGGGAATTTGGCATCTTCAACGCCCCGCTGCTGCGGGTGGAACAGGACGGAGGGGCCATGACGGGCCTGGCTTTCGGCGCCGGGGCAACGGCATTGACGTTTACCGTGGTGAATGACAATCCCGCTTCGCAGCCCCTCACCTGGACGATTGATCCTCCGGCCCCGGCGTGGCTGTCCGTCGCGCCGGACCGGGGCGCCGGCGACTCGGGGTCGGGAGCCAGGGTCGCGGTGTCCGTGGACCGAACGGGCCTGGAATCCGGCGACTATGCCGGCACGCTGCATATCAGGTCCAATGGCGGCGTTCGGGAGGTGAGCGTTTCGATGCGCGTGCCGGCAGGGCCGAGTGGGGGTGGATGCGCCGTGCTTTCGGGCTTCCCCGGGGCGCCTCCGGACCCCACGCTCATCGGTCTTCTGGGACTCGTGACGCTCTACCTGATTTTTGGACGACGGCGCCTGAGGCGTCAGGCCGCGATGGGGTGACACGTCCAGCCGACAGACGACATGGATGCCGCAAGCCCGGTTCATCAACCCCCTGACTTGGGAGGACAACGGATGTCCTGCGTGAAACGGTTATGCAAAGCGCTGGCGAGCGCCTTGTGCGTCGTGGCGGCTCTCGCTTCGGACATGGGCGCGCCGCGCGCGCAGGGCGGCGACACGGCGGCGGCGGTGTTCGCGACCCACGTCTCGGGGGCGATCGTGCAGTCGAGGTGCGTCAACTGCCACGTTGAGGGGGGCGTGTCGGGTCATACGCGGCTGGTGTTCGTGCGGTCGTCGGACGCAGCCGATCACGAGGCGCTCAACCTGCGGGCCTTTGAGAATCTTCTCAACGCGGTCGAGGATGAGGGCGGCGGAACCTACGTCCTGAACAAGATTCAGGGGGTGTCGCACGGCGGCGGGGCGCAGGTGCCGGCGGGCTCTGCCGACTTTGCCAACATGCAGCGGTTTCTGGGGCTGCTGGGCGAGCCGATCGTGCGGGTGCGGCTGACGCCGGAGACGTTGTTCAGTACGGTACGCATGGCGTCGCCCCGCAAGACCTTGCGGCGGGCGGCGTTGATCTTTGCGGGGCGCCTCCCGACGGAAGCGGAGTACGCGGCGGTTGAAGGTGGTGACGAGACGGCGTTGCGCGCCACGGTCCGGGGGTTGATGGAGGGGCCGGAGTTCCACGAGTTCCTGATCCGGGCGAGCAATGACCGGCTGCTGACGGATCGGGATACATTGCTCATGAACGATGAAGTCCAGTTTGTCGATTACACAAATGAACTTTATCGCCGAAGGAAGGCAGCACTTGCGAACGGCGATGAACAAGAATTTGTCGCCTGGTTCGAGAAGACACAATACGGTTTTCGCCGAGCACCGCTGGAGTTGATTGCGCACGTGGCGGAAAACGACCTGCCGTACACGGAGATCCTGACCGCCAACTACATCATGGCGAATCCGTGGGCGGCCCGCGCCTACGGCGCTTCGACGCGCTTCGACGACTCCGGAGACCCCTTCGAGTTCAGGCCGTCGAAGATCGTGAGCTACTACCGGAGAGGTGACGGATTCGAGGCCGAATACGATCCGATCCTTCAATTAAACCGCGTGCTTAATCCCGGGTCCTTGAGCACGACCTATCCGCACGCCGGCATTCTCAACACGACGTCATTCCTCATTCGCTACCCCACGACGGCCACCAACCGCAACCGGGCGCGGGCGCGCTGGACCTACTACCACTTCCTCGGCCTCGACGTGGAGAAGTCCGCGTCGCGAACCACCGATCCGGTGGCTCTGGCGGACACCAACAACCCGACCCTGCGCAATCCCGCCTGCACGGTGTGCCACAGCGTCCTCGATCCGGTGGCCGGGGCGTTCCAGAACTACGGCGACGACGGGCTGTACAAAGACCAGGAGGGCGGGCTGGACTCGCTGGACGAGTTCTACAAGCAGCGGGAGGGACCGTCGTTGACGATCCGGGCCGAGTCCTGGGCGGAGCGGGAGACGCTGGTCTGGCCCGTGTCGTTGGCCGCCGGCGTCGAGACCTTGAGGGTGACGCACACGAATGACTTCTGGGATGGGGTTGCCAAAGAGAGCGGGCGCGTCTATCTGGACCGCCTGCGTGTGACCGATGTCAATGACCGCGTCATCGTCAGCCGCGAGTTCGAGAGCCTGGAGCCGCCGGTCGCTCACTGGGGGAACCGTTGCGGGCAGGCCGAACGCAACCCAGCCACCGGGCGCAGTGACCATTTCCTGCTCTGGAGCGGCGGCGCCTCCTGCGCATTCTTCATCGAGGTCGAGATTCCGAACGCCGGCGTCTACGACGTTGAGGTCGTGGCTTGGTCGAATGGGTTGGACGAGCGGTACGGGGAAGACGGTTATGCGAGGCTCTCGGTAACAGAAGCGGGGAACTTCTACCAGGAAGGCGACACCTGGTACCGCGACATGCGTACCCCGGGCTTCGCCGGCGAGTCGGCGCCGAGCCCCGACAACAGCGCGCAGTGGCTGGCCAGGCGAATCGTCGCCGACGAGCGTTTTGCCGAGGCGGCCGTCAAGTTCTGGTGGCCGGCGATCATGGGCAGCGAGGTAGCGGAGACACCCGAGGACGAAAGAGATGCGGACTTCGAGGGGCGGCTGCTCGCCGCCAATGCCCAGGGCGCCGAGGTGACGCGGCTGGCCGGCGGATTCCGGCGCGGCTTCCAGGGCAGTTCGTACACGTACAATCTCAAGAACCTGCTGGTGGAGATCGTGCTCTCGAAGTGGTTTCGCGCCGACGCGGTCAGCGACGCGGACGCGGCGCGACGCGTGGCGCTTCACGATGCCGGCGCCCGGCGGCTGCTGACGCCGGAGGAACTGGCGCGCAAGACCGCCGCCATCACCGGCGTGCAGTGGGGACGATATCCCGCGTCAAGACGACTCTCGCCAAGTCATGTAGGTGCGTTCAGCGCGTTGACAGACGATTTTCGACTGCTGTACGGCGGCATCGACTCGGACGGGATTACGGAGCGGGCGCGGGATATCACGGCGGTGATGGCCGGCGTTGCCAAGCGGCACGCGGCAGATATGAGCTGCCCGGTCGTCATGCGCGAGGTCTACTTCCTGCCTGATGCGGAGCGGCGGCTGTTCGCCGGCATCACCCCGTACGTGACGCCGGTATCGGAGTTCAGCGACACCTTCGAGATAACGGCGGCATCCCGGTCGGCAAGGGAGACCCTGCCCTTGCAGGGCCACCTGACGGCTGGCGGGAAGACCGTATTGCTGGCGTTCCTCAACGACTACTACGATCACGAAACCAGGGGCGATCGCGACGTCCTGCTGGACCGGTTGACGGTTCGCCAAGGAAACACGGTGGTTTATCGCTACGAGATGGAAAATCTGGACCACCAACCCGAATGCCACCACGTGGAACAGGGCGCCTTCCATCTTTCCGGCAGCGGCGAGGGATGCGTATTGGCCGTGCCCGTGGACATTCCCTCCGATGGCATATACCGAGTCGAGGTAGAAGCCTGGGCTGACCACGCTGGCGACGAGCTTCCCAGGTTGAGCGTCGCGGTCGAGTCGGCTACCGGAGGCTCGGCCGGGTCGGGAGCCATCAGGAACAAGCTCGTCGAGTTGCACGACAAGCTGTTCGGCGCTCAGGTCAGGCCCGATTCGCCGGACGTGGAGGCAGCGTACCGGCTCTTCGTCGACGTGTGGGAACGCCATCGCGAGGCGGGGGATGGTCGGTTCGCGTGGTGGCGTTGCCACCACTTTGCCAGCGACAGATCTTACTTCGAAGGCATCCTGGATGGCGCCGTGACGGAGCGCCGGAATGAATACGGAGACTGGCAGTACAACTTCGATTGGGACCGGATCGACGACTTCCTGGACGACATCGACTTCTCGGATCCTCACAACACCACGCGCGCCTGGGAGGTCGTATTGGCCGCCCTGATGATGGACTACCGCTACCTGTATCTGAATTGAGCCTTGAGTTGCGAGTTTTCAGCTTCCAGTCTGAAAACCCAAAACTAAAAACCGCCTTCAAGGGAGACAACGCCATGCGACGACGCACGCTGCTCAAGGGCCTGCTGGCCGCCGCCATCGGCGCGCCGGGCTTCCGCCTGCCGCTGGTCAACGCCGCCGACTACCGCGGCAAGCTGTTCGTCTTCGTGCAGGCCGACGGCGGCTGGGACCCGACGAGCTTCTGCGACCCCAAGGCCAACACCCGGGGCGAGCCGGTCATCAACCACTGGGCCGAGCGCGACGACATCCGCCAGGTCGGCAACATCTTCTACGCGCCTTTCGCCAACAACGCGGCGTTCTTCGAGAAATATCACCAGCGCATGCTGGTCATCAACGGCGTGGACGCGCAGACGAACTCGCACACCGTGGGCGTCGTGCACAACTGGAGCGGGCGGAATTCCGAGGGTTATCCGACGCTCAGCGCGTTGAGCGCCGCCCACTACGCCCCGAACCTGCCGATTCCCTACCTGAGCTTCGGTGGTTACTCCGTGACCGGCGGCCTCACGCGATTCACCCGCATCGACAGGCCCGAGCCGCTGCGCGCCATCGCTGACCCGACGACACATATAGGGAATCCCGCCGAGCGGACGTTCAGCGAGGCGGACTGGGCGGCTCTGGAGTTGTACCGGGCGGCTACCGCCGAGCGCCTGGCCGCGGCGCCCGATCTGTTGCCGGGCGACACGCGTCATCTGGCGTTCTACCGCTCCGCCTTCGCGCCCGAGGGGTTCGGAGGGCTGAAGGCGTACAGCGACGCGCTTCCTCCCGAAAACGAGCTTGAACAAGAGGAGGAGGGGCCGAATGACCTCTGGAGTAGTTCTTTACGCCCACAAGCGCAGTTGACGGTGCTGGCGTTCAAGACCGGCGTGGCGGTCAGCGCGGATTTGCACCTGGGCGGCTTCGACACGCACCAGAATCACGACCCGGATCACGAATGGCTGCTGGGCAACCTGACCCGTTCGGTGGACTACCTGTGGGACTACGCCGAGGCGCACGGCGTCGCCGACCGCCTGGTAGTGGTGATGGGCTCGGACTTCGGGCGCACCAACTTCTACAACTCGGTAGCAGGCAAGGACCACTGGCCCATCGGCAGCTACGTCGTCATGGAGAAGAACCAGCGCTGGACCAACCGGGTGGTGGGCGAGACCGACGAGTTGCACTTCGCCTACCGGATCGACCCGCGCACGCTGCGCCGCGACGATAACGGCGGAACGATCATCTACCCCAAGCACGTGCACAAGGCGCTGCGCCGTTACCTCGGCATCGAAAACTCGGCTGGCGCGCGGCGGTTTCCGTTCCCCGCCACCGAAGACTTCACGTTCTTCGGCTAGAGCATTTCCGTATCTAATGGAATTTTCGTTGACCGCGGCTTGCGTCAGCGCGTTGTCGGCATAGGCACCGACATCCATACCTTCGATGAAGTGCCCGATATCCGCACCCGCCCGGTCGATATCCGTCAGCAAGACACGTGAATCAGGGCGCATAGACAAGCTCGCGAGATCGATTGATGGCCGCGCGCAGATACGGATTGTTGATTGCGCCGGACTCGACGAGATCGACAGGGCGGCCCAAGATCATACTCAGAGCTTCGGCAAGGTCGAAGAACTGGTCGAACGGCGCCAAACCGCTGTCGGGGTCGAATTCCACCAGAAAGTCGGCGTCGCTGGTCTGCGGATCGAAATCCGTGCCGCGCGCCGCTGAGCCGAACACTTCGAGCCGGGCCACGCCATAGCGTCGGCAGACTGCCGCCAGTTCCTCCTTCTTGTCAGCGATAGCGATGTGCATGATAGACCTCCGTGATGTCCAGGCGGATGGCCGATGCCCTGGCTAGGCTCAGGACCTATAAAAGGCTTATCCTTGGGCATGTAGGATTCAAGACTCTGACTCCATCAGGAGGTTCCTCATGCCCGAACACGACTTCTGGCTATCCGACGCGCAATTTGCCCGACTTCAACCCCTGCTGCCGGGAAAGGTGCGTAGCGTCCCGCGGGTCGATGACCAAAAGGTCATCAGCGGTATCATCTACGTCATCCGCTATGGGCTGAAGTGGCGCGACGCGCCCGCTTGTTACGGACCCCACAAGACGCTCTACAACCGCTTCGCGCGCTGGGGCAGGGCCGGGGTCTTCGACCGCATCTTCCAGGCCTTGGCTGCCGAAGGCGCCGCCACCGGGACGGTCATGATCGATAGCACCCATCGAGGGGCGCATCGTACCGCAGCCAGCTTGCTGAAAAAGGGGGGCTTTCGCGCTGCATCGAACGCACCCGGGGCGAGCTCAACTCCAAGCTCCACGCCGTCTGCGACGGCAAGCCCGTCGTGCTGCGGTTGACGGCGGGTCAAGTCAGCGACTACCGCGGGGCTGACATGGTGTTGCCGGCTCTACCGGAGGCCTTTGTCCTGATTGTCGCCAGGGGCTATGACAGCGACAGGCTGCGCAAGGCTCTTGCCGAACGTGGCGTCAAGTCCTGCATTCCAGGCCGCGCCAACCGTAAAGAGCCGATTGTCTACGACCACGGTCTTTACAAGCGTCGTAACCTCATCGAGCGCTTGTTCGGCAGACTCAAGGATTGGCGCCGCATCGCCACCCGGTACGACCGCTGTGCGCATACCGTTCTTCAACGCCATCTGCATAGCTGCCACGGTTAGTTTCTGGTTATGAGTCCTGAGCCTAGCTACCGCGCACACCTTTGAAGTCTTGCCGAGGCACTGGGTGGTGGAACGAACTCTGGCCTGGCTGAACCGCAATCGTCGGCTTGCAAAGAACTTCGAGGCAACGCTTGCTACCGCTCAAACCCACCTTTATAAAAGAAACCTGTTGCCACAAGACGTCATGTGGAGCTGCCATTCCTGCCGGCAGAAATAACAAAGAAGGACATCGACCCGGTTGACTGCCGGCAATGCCGGCAGGCACACCGCCCCCGGATGGAGCCACCGCGGAGACCGGCCCAGCACGGCCAACAAGACGTGCCGCCACTACGGCGCCAGTGGGCCTGTACTGGGAATCCATGAACTCGAAGTGGCGGTCCGTGCCACGCCAACGGCAACCTGCGCCAGTGCCCGGTCCAGCCGCTGCCGAAGGGACCCCAACCCCACACAACACACTACAACCACCTGAGTGCCGACGCCGCATCTGCCCTGCGAGCGTACCGCGCCACCATGCGCGGCTCCTTCCAGCGTCCCTGGAGCTGCACCGCGGCATCCGACGCCCCCTGCGCCACCATGCGCTGGGCCAGGCCGACGCGCCCCGAATGCCCGCTGAAGCCCGGCCCCAAGCCGGCTTCCTTGCACAGCCTGGCCAGCCGTTCCGACAGCCGCGAGGCGCTCAGCCCGAACACCAGGCCGTCCTCGCGCACCCCGCAAAGGGACGCCATGCGCCCCAGCAAGCGCACCGCCATCGGCGTCAGCGCCACCGTGCGGCCTTCCCCCGCCTGATCCGTCTTCGAGCGCCGCACCGTCAGGCGGCCGCTGCCGTCGGCGGGAATCCGCTCGACGTCCTTCCAAAGCAGCCTCGCCGCAGCCCGGCGTCCGACAAGACGTGCGCCAGGGCCACGTCGAAAACCTGCCGCGCCAGCGCCTCCTCCCACGTCTCGAGCCCCGCGCCGGCCTTCTTGCGGCGCACCGGCTGCGCGGCCCTGAGCACCGTCAGCGCCTCCGCCGTCAACGCCCGCGCCTGACGGGCGGCCCCTTGGCCGCGCTCGCCCGCCAGGCGACCCAGCCCTTTGAGAACCGACCGCACCCTGGCATGTTTCGTCGGATCGGCCTCGCCAGCCTCCAGGTGCGCCCGGGCAAGCGCCGCCACCGTCATGCGCAGCGACGCCGGCGACCGCCCGGCGGCATGACGCGCCGCCAGAAACGCCGCCAAGGCCTCCGGCTCGGCCGGAAACACCGACACGCCGTTCTCCTGTGCCCATTTCGCCCAGATACGTCGCGCCGTGGCATAGGCCGCGACGGGTTGCCGGCGCCTGCTCAGCTTCCAACGCAGCCCGCAACACGGCCTCGACAGGCGCCGACAACGGCGGCACGTTCGGTATCATCTCATCCATCATCACGTTCAATCCACCCTTTCCGAAAAGAAGAACAGCGTCTCCATCACTGCCGAGCAATCAACGAACTGGCCACAACGCTGCACAAAGCAGGCAGGACTCTGACCCCAGAAATGAAAAACTGCCGCGGGTGTGGCAAAAGCAAGTCAAACCCGTGCGGCAATGTTGCGCGCTTTAGGGAGTCGCCGCGTGGATCGCGGCTGTAGACGCTTGTCGGCGCCGGGGCGCACGCCGTGAACGGCGTTGCATGGGGGCCGCTGGGTAGCGGCTGGCGGGGTGCGCGCCGTGAACGGCGTGCTGTACTGCGTTGTTCGCCTTGTGGCGTACAGTGTCGCGCCCTGCCGCGCAGGTTTTTCGCAGGCGACGCGTCAAAGGGCGGGTGCAGAGCTGAAAAAGACGACACCCGTTGGTGAGATCAAGATACGCCACGGCGGGCAGGATGTCCAGAGACCGGGTCTGGACGCGCCTAGGCGGTAGCCGCGCACCGACGGCCCGGGTTTGGCTACTGGACGTCCGCTGTTGGATGGGTGGGGTCGACAGGGAGAAAAACCAGAAAAACACCACCAACCGCGCGTCGTCGTCGCCAGTCGGCGGACCTGAACGGCGTGCGGCGCCTACTCCAGGAACGTCAACGCGGCAGCGCCGGGCTCGCCGCGGGTATACGCCGCCGCCATACGAGGACTGGACCACCGGCCTTGCTGCATCACCACGCCGAGCGGCGCTTTCGCCGCCGTCATGCGGCGAGCCAGTCCTACCCGCCCGCTGTGACCGCCGAAGCCGTCGCCGAGACCGGCCGCAAGCGCCGCGGCCTTGATGCGTCGGTGTATCTGACTGGCGCTCGGGGCGAACACCCGCGCGCCTTCCGACGGTCGCCTTGCTCGACGAATTCGACGCGCTAGCCAAAAAACGCGTCGCCAACGCACTCCTTCAGATGATCGGCGATTACCGCGGCAAGAGCCTTCTCATAGCGGCAACCAGACGCGAACGAATTCTCAGCGCCGCGGGCTGGCGCCGATTCGACGAAGTCCTGGCATTCGAGCCCCCAAACCTGGAGCAACTGCGTCGCCTTCTCGCCGTCAAGCTCCGGGGGCTGCGAAGAGAGTTCGAGACCGACGACGCGCGCATCGCCGGGCTATTCGAAGGCATGTCGCACGCCGACGCGGAGCGCGTCATCCAGCGCGCCGCCAAGGACATGATTCTCTCCGAGAAAGAACTTCTAAGCGAAGGCCACTTGCGAGCGGCAATCCGGCGAGAAAACGCAAGAAGAACCAAAGCGAAGGGAAGCTAATCCCCCGCGAAAAAGCCGTTTCCCCGTCACGCAGGGATACCGGCAAGACTGCCTGGCATCTTCTTGCGGTTCCACAAACGCCGCCCCTCGCGCGTCGACGAAAGCAAGACCGCCCGCGACAGACGCAGCGCAAGGCCCGAGGCAAGCGCCCGGCCCGAAGCCCGAGCCGCAACCAGGCCAAGCGCGGCCGGACCGCCGCAAGCAACGCCGAGCAACGCGCCGACGCATACCCAAGGCAACGCCCCGGCAAAGCAGCCAAGTATGCAACGCCGACAGACAGGCCGCCGGCAAGCCCGCCGGCGCCGGAACCTGCATCCCTGCCGGCGCCCGATCGGATCGCAAACGATAATTCCCTGTATCCGCACGCCATGCTTTACGCGACCTTAGCGCGCAACCAAGCGCCGACGGCATCAATGGCACGAAGATATGGGCCTTAACACGAAGAAGAATGCTTTTCATACAGCAGTATTGCAGTCTGTATGATTGACCAGTATCAATCAGAAATAACAACATCGAAGCTTATGAACTGAATCCTTTGACGAAATAACGGTGGATGCCATCATGGCTTATCTGACTCCGTACGTCGGAGCCGGCGACCAGGAAGCGTTCGAAGATGTCGCCGGGGTGATCCTCACGACAACCATTGCTACGGCCACGACCTGCTCGCCATGACCCCACAACAGGCAGCCGGACACGTCCACGCCAGTTGGCACGACCGTGAGATGGCACCTGTCGCGGGCCGGGATTCGACAAACCTATTCAACTGTCATACCATGTCCGACAATTGCTGACTGATATAGAGGATTTACCGCATGACGACAGAACGATTGAGCTTGCGAATCGACGCGAATCTCAAGAAGAACCTTGAACGGGAAGCGAGGAGCGAGGAGCGCTCTGCATCCTACCTCGCCGTCAAGGCGATCGAGGCCATGCTGCGTGGCCGGGCCGAGAAACGAGCCGCGATCCGCGCGGCTGTCTCGGAAGCCGGCGAGGGCGCCTTCATTTCGCAGGAGACGATGGACGCCTGGGTTTCTTCCTGGGGCGAGGACTCGGAACTTCCGCCGCCCGAACCCGATGTTCAAATCGCTTCGCAGTGACCGATGAAGCTGGTCTTCTTGCCGTCCACACGTTCGGATTTGCTGTGGATGCGCACCTACTACGCTCACATCTTCCCGGATGGCGCGAAGCGCGCCGCCGACCAGTATGGCAGGACCTGCGGCGTTATCCGTGATAATCCGCTGATGGGCCGTCCAGTCGAAGAGATGGAGGGGGTGCGAGAATTCTCGATCCCGCGCACGCCGTTCTCTTTCATCTACCGAGTCGTTGATGACCGAATCGAAGTATTACGTATCTGGGATCAGCGTGGTGACCGTTCAAGGCTTGCCTGATCGGCAGCATGGGAGTGGCTCGGGATAGTGGATACCTCCTCCCTAGGCTGCGGCATCATCCACGTCATCCGATACGGGCTGAAGTGGCGCGACGCGCCTGCCGGCTACGGTCCGCGCAAGACCCTCTACAACCGCTTCGCGCGCTGGAGCAAGGCCGGTTGTGTTCGACCGTATCTTTCAAGCCCTGGCCTCAGAAAGCACCGCCACCGAGACCGTCATGATCGATAGCACGCATCGGGGGGCACATCGTACCGCCGCCAGCTTGCTGAAAAAGGGGGGCTTTCGCGCTGCATCGGACGCACCCGAGGCGGGCTCAACTCGAAACTCCACGCCGGCTGCGATGGCGATGGCAAACCCATCGTGTTGCGGTTGACGGCGGGTCAAGCCAGCGACTACCGAGGGGCTGACACGGGACTGCCTGCTTTACCGGACGCCGATGTCATGATCGCCGACAAAGGCTATGACCGTGACAGATTGCGCAAGGCGCTTGCCGAGCCAAGCATCAAACCTTGTATCTGGGTCGCGCTGACCGTAAAGAGCCGATTGCCTGCGACATGGAGCTTTACAAGAGCCGTCATCTCATTGAGTGCTTGTTCGACAGACTCAAGAATTGGCGCCGCATCGCCACACGATAGCATCGCTGCGCGCACACCTTCTATAGCGCCATCTGCATGGCTGCCACGGTTATCTTTTGGTTATGAGTCCCGAGCCTAAGTTGGAAAAATTGCTGATCGTCACATCTCCCTCGGGAAACTCGGCAATGATCTTCAACCGTCCGCCCACAGCTTCAACATAAGAACGAAGACTGGAGACATACATATCCGCTCGCTGTTCCAGCTTGGCCACGGCAGGTTGGTTGACCTTCAACGTCTCGGCCAAGTGCTGCTGAGTGAGTGCCCGCGCCCGGCGTAGCTCGTGCAACGGCATATCGGCAAGCAGTTTGTCTTTCATGGCTTGGATGCGCCTGCGGCGGCCCGGTGTGAAGTCCTTTGTTAATTCGCTAAAGGGATGGTGCCCGCTCATTCGATCAATCCCTCCTTTCGCAATTCTTCCAGATGCGTGTCGTAAAGATCGTCGGCTATCGGCACATAGACTTCATAGAAACGCCCTTGGCCTGTCTTGTCGCCACCGATCAGCAAAATGGCGGCTCGCCTGGGATCAAAGGCGTAAAAGACACGTAGGGGTTTACCGCCGCTTTGTATGCGCAACTCACGCATATTCCCATGGCGTGAGCTCTCGACGTCCGAGGAATAGGGATATGGCAGATTGGGACCGTGCTCCATGAGCAGCCCAACCCTCACGACCACAACATCTTGCTGGTTTGCCGAAAGCCCGTGCCACCACTCCCCAAACTCATTCGTGTACTCAACCTCCCATGGCATGTCATGATTATATTCCTGATATGGAATGATGACCAGAGCCGCAGGCAGGGCAATCGAATGAATAACGTCATTGGGTGAGCAGTGAATAGAGGAAGTCATCATTCCAGGCAGCAACGTGGCGACTGGCCCGCATACTGTGCCTGCCCCCCGATACCTACGGCGCCGTGGATGCCACCGAAAAGCGCCTCCTTGCGGCGCTCGACGGCGGCCACACGCCCAAAGGCGACAACCCGGCATGGCAGGAACTGCTGCACGACTGGCGCTGGCACTACAACGGCGAGGATGCTGTACGCCCGTGTGCAGGCGCTTTCTTCCGACGAGGACCTGGAAACGCTGCACCTGCTTCTGCCCGTTCTGGCCTTTGACGAGCAGACAGGCGAATGCCTGGACACCGAAGCCAGCCTGTTCAACACCGTGGCGCAGGGCCTGGGTATCCACATGTGCAACCACTGGCGTCCGGACGAGGCGTTTCTTTCGATGCGCACCAAACTGCAGCTGATGGAATTGCCAAGGAAAGCGGCGTCATCGAGGCCGCAGGTCCTTTGCCGGACAAGAAGAAGGCCCTGGTCAAGATGCTGGCCGACTACACCGAGGCGGCCCGCACGTGGCTCCCCGGCGCGATGGCCTCCCCGCTGTTGATCCCACAGCGGCCGCTGTGCCTGCCGATGACGCCGCTGGCGAGTCGCCTGCGCACCCGGACGCCGACCACGTGGACATGAGCGCGGCAGCGTAGACCCGCTCCAACCGGATTACCGGCTTTCCTGACCGTATCCCACAGCAGGAAAGGAGACAACATGACAACGTATATCCTTCGCCTCGGCACCAACACGGGCGGTCTGCTCGGCCCCGATTGCGTCCCGGTCGATGGAGATTATCAAGGCGGTGCCTTCGGCTTCAATGAGGCCGCGGCATAACGCCGCGGACTACGTGGATACCTGACCTTTGCGAAGGAGATATCTGCTGGATTGCATTCCTGGTTGGGAACCAGACGCTCAGGGTCAACCGGCAGTGTGGCGGCCCGTCCTGACCGGGCCTACTCTTTCTCAAACCCTTGGCTGGTGAATTTCAATGTCCGGCTGTTCTCCGTCACCGTACGAACAACGTTGTCCGGTGCGCCTGAAGGCACTTCGGCTTCAATTTCGAGCGTCACCGTGACCCTCGCGCCAATCAAGCCGGAAAGATGCGAGATGACTTCGTCCGCAACCTGGCTTGCGTCGCGGCCCACACGCGTTGAATCCAGTTCGACGGTCCCATGGAAACGAGTCGGTTGCCGCGCAGCAGGTGGTTCGGGCGACCCGCCGCCGGGCTCCGGTTCCGCCACGGGAACCGGCACCCCTTGGTCAGACCCGGTAATCCCCGGTTCCCCGCCAGGGTCTGACTTCACACGCTCGGCATCCATCTGGCAACGGGCGATGTCCGGCTTGACCAATAGCCCGGCCGCCTCCGCCAGTGCAACGACCTGTCCGCCCCGCAGACCGCGATATCGCCTGGCCTCGTCGTTAAAGCTGTCCGCGAAGGCGAAGGCGTCCTGTTCCCAGGTCAACAGACCGACGCCCTCGCCGATCGCCTTCAGGAGAACCGAAGCGTCGCTGAGGCGCGGCAGATAGGGGAACCGCGCAAAATCTTCAACGATCTGTTCGACCGCTACGTGATTGCCGCGCCACAGGGGCACGCGGTCAAGCTCCATTCGCAGGAGGGTGGAAGCGAAGCCCGTCACCAGAAGTTCATCGCCCTTCAGTTTCTTGCTCGCCCTGACCGCCAGTGAATCCTGACCCGTCAATCGGATGGGCGACCACTCGATCGCTGCATCGGGACTGGCCTGAACGGGGACCAGGAGCCACTGGTAGGTTTCCGGCATGCGTGCCGTCACGGCGCTGGACGCGGCGTCTCGCTGGGTTTCCGCCTGCCTGACCTGGTGGGGCGAGAGGTCGAGGGTCTCGTGCTCCTCGAGTATGGATTTCCACGCCAAGTAACGCCGCACCGCCTCGTCGAGTTCTTGCAGCCGGGTCTTGTCCGCAGCAAGGAAGACCAGCGTGTTGCGATAGATCCTCGGCGCGTTGCCCCTGGATTCCAGGATGGTTTTCGCCGCCGACTCCGCCGGGCTGCCCTCGTCCCTGCCGTACGGCTGGTCCATGCCGAGCACCACGAGCCGGGCGTCGTAATCGTCCGGCACGTCCTGCCCGGACCGCGGCAGTGGATGGACGCGCTTGAAGTCGCCCGGGCTGCGCAGGTCGGCGCGCAGCCGGGTGTCGAGCTCTTGCGCCACCTTGTCGGGATCGTTCCGCAACTGCTCCGCGCGGTCCTCGGCCAGCTTGGTGACAGTCGGCCGTGTCGAATACCAGTAGCGCCGACCATCCTGATAGAGGTAGGTCGCCGCGCCGGCAAGCCTTCGCAACGCATCGCCGAACACGGCCGGAGACTCGCCCGGCATCACGCACCCGACCTTCACGCTGCGATCTTCGAGTCCTTGATGGGCGGCCTGGGCGGTGGGCGCCGAACCGAGATAAATGGTCCGTGCGACGCGCCTGCAAGCGGCGAACTTGCCGAGGTTCGGGACGTCTCCGTCAATCCGCAACGGCAGCGAACCGGACCCGTCGACGTCCTTTTCGATCACCGGCACCCAGTTTTCCGGGAGGTACCGGGTCAACTCGAACTGCACGCGCGGATCGTCGATGGCGATGTTGGCCGGCAAAATCAGCGGGTTGCCGTCGCCCTTCTCCCACAGACAGTGGATCACGGCCGCCATCAGCCGCAGCACGCCGCGCGTGCGCTGGAACTTGACCAGCGTCGACCAATCCGTGTACAGGCGGTCGAAGATCTCCGGATGTATCGGATAGGCCGCCTGGATCCGTTTTTCGTAATCCGCCTCCCGGCACGCGGGCGGGAACTCCTGCTGCTGCGTCCGATAGAGGTCCGTAAACGCCCGCGCAACCACGTCCCGGTCCTTGAACTGCGCGGGGTCGGAGAACGGCTCGAACAGCCGCCGCCGCACGATCTCGAAGCCTTCCTCGGCGCTCGCCGGGCGCCAGGACGACTCGATGCGCCCAACCACGTTGCGCAGCCGGTCCAGCGCCTCGCGGCCGCGTTGCCCGCCGACCTCGACGTCGTCAGCCCCGGCGTGGGGCGATGCGGACGTATCCGAGGCGGGCAGGCTGATCACCAGCAGGCAGTTGTTGGCGAGCCGGGCCGATTCCGTCAGCACCTGGGCGAAACTGAACTGGGTTTCGAAGCCGCCAGCCGGCAGGTCGCTCTGGTCGTGCAACTGGCGGGCGTAGGCGACCCATTCGTCGATGAGGATCAGGCAGGGGCCGTATTCCTTGAAGAGTTCCCGCAGCGCGTCGCCGGGGCTGGTGGCGTTTTCGTCATCCGCGGCAATGCGCGCGAAGGCTTGCTTGCCGCCCAACTGCCACGCCAGTTCGCCCCATAGCGTACGGATGACCGTGCCGTCGTCCTTGGTGACGGGATTTCCGGGCGAGATCTTGGTGCCGACCAGGACCACGCGCCGAACCGTCGCAGGTCGGCTGGCCTGCGCCTCCTGCAGCACCGCCTCGATACCGGGGAGGTCGCCGGGCGCCGCGCCGGAGAACAGGTGATAGAGGGCCAGCATGGAATGCGTCTTGCCGCCGCCGAAGTTGGTCTGCAACTGAACGACGGGATCGCCGCCCTGGCCGGCCAGACGGCGCACCGCCCCGATCAGCATTCGCTTCAGGCTTTCGGTCAGGTAGGTGCGGCGGAAGAACTCGACTGGATCCCGGTATTCCGCCGTGCCTTCGCCCAGATGCACCTGCCAGAGGTCGGCGGCGAACTCGGCTTGCTGATACCGGCCGCTGGCCACGTCCGGATGGGGCGTCGCGACCGCCCGCCAGGGTTTCAGGCTTGCGGCGGCCGCGCTCTCGATCGCCAGGCTGGCCTGTCTGCGCCGCTCGCCCCGCGCCTGCTCGTCGAAGCGCACCCGCAGCAGTTCCATCTTGATCTTGTCGATCTCGTCGGACTGCGGCGCCGAGACCGCGGCCAGCAGCCGGCCGGCCGAGTCCAGGACGCGGTAGGCATCATCGCTGGAAAAGTTCTCCTGGTGCGCCCACTTGTTGCGGTGCCCGCGCAACTCGCCGACGAAACCGCGCTCGGCGAGTCCGAGGGTGTTCCGAAACACGTCGTTCCAGGTTTCCCACATCAGCTTGAGCAGTCCGGCCGCGTCCCACTCGGAAACAGGCTTGTCCGCCAACGCGGGGTCGCCTGCATAGTGAGGCAGCTTCCAGGCGCCGGGCTTTCGGGACTCGGCGTCCTTGACTTCGCGCTGGACGAACGGGCCAAGGCCCGCCTTGAGCAGGTCCAGCGCCTTGCCGACCCGTTCGTGATTGGTGATGGCCACGTTGTTTCTCCTTCCAGGCGACGGGTCACGGGGTGTGGTGAGGGTGCTTCCACAGGCGCACGATGAATCGACTGTCTTCCTCGACAAGGTCGGGTTCGGTGCCATTGTGCCGCCGCATGCCCGCGATGATCTTGCGCGGCACGCCCAAACCGGTGGCTTCAACGTACCGGTAGTCGCGCAATACCTCTTTCATCAGCTCGTTACGCGAAGCGCGATAGCCCGCGCGCATCTTGTCTACGGTGACCGTGTTCGGCAAACGACCGGGAGAGATGATCTCCAGCCGGTCCGAATAGATCGAGAGTTCAATGTCCATCACGCTAATGGTGTAGTCGCGGTGCGCGACGGCGTTCACGATGGCCTCGCGGACCGCCTCGATTGGATAGTCCCAGCGCTCCACCCGCCGCCCTCCGTTGTCGATTGAGGCGGCAATCGTGATATGGCGGCGGACGAAATCCATCGCCTGCTCGATAACGCCCGACTCGACGGCGCTGCCGGCTTCCGAAAAGGTTGGCGGCAAGCCTGGATATGCCTGCCCCATTTCGGCAAGCGGCTCGGGGAACAGAGAGACCACAGCGCCCCGCAGCATCGCTCGCTCCCTGGCATCGTAGTCCTTTTCGATGCCGGTGTAGGCGACCGCGCTGATTCCGGCCTGCGGCAGGTACTTCTGCGCTCGTACGCCGAAGAGCAGCAGCCCCCCTGCGCTCGGCAGCGGGCGGCCGCGATCCTCGTACATGAAGTCGGTGTTGACGAGCAGCCTCGTCCAGGCCTCGCGGTCCTCCACAGGCGGGCAGGTTTGCCGGCGCACGTCGCGGAAGTAATTCACGAGCCGGCGCATGTCGAAATCAAGCAGACCGGCGCCGGGGACGGGCTTGCGGTCGTACTGCAGCCGTCCCGACTGCATGTACAGACGCGCCTCCTCTTCGTCGGTCGCGTCGCGCGACGTCGTGCCCGCGCGGATTTGGGTGACCCACGCCGCGCCGCGCCGGCACTTGTACGGTTTGTCGGGTGCGTCGGCTGGAAGCGAGATGACCCCCACGGTCTTCCCTTCGCCCCAGTCCAGCGTTTCCCAGAATGGAAGGGCCGCTGGCCGGAGGTGCATGCGCGCGACCTCCATCACCCACTCCTCGGCCTGCTCGTGCTCTCTGGTCAAGCCCGAGACGCTCCGATCCTTCTCGACGCCCAGCAAGATATGGCCGCCCTCGAGGTTGAGTAGGGCGGCCATCTCCTTGGCCAGCCTCGCAGGCGTCACGTCGTCGCGCTTGAACTCGACGCCGGAGTTCTCGCCATGGTGAATCAGCTCGGCCAGATCGGTTCGATTCATGTCGTAACTCGCTTGAAATCCGTCCCTCCGGCGACGACGCTCGGAAGCGTCCTTGCCACCTTCCAGAGGATGTAGGTCGGGTTAGCCGCAAGGCGTAACCCGACATTCCGATGCTGCTGCCATATGCGCTTACCCTGGGAAGAGGGTAGCTTGTTCCGCTTCCGACTTCCGCTCTTGCGCCAGACGAGCGATTTCCGGCCAGCTTTGCACCAGGCCATTGTACGACAGCGCCTCGGCGGCGCGTTTCTTGCGTTCGCACAGGGTGTAGAGGCGGTAGCACAACTCGCGGGCGGTCTCGGCGGTGGCGCCGAGCGCGGCGGTCAACTCGGCCGCGGCGCTTTCGCCGCCGGATTCCAGGGTGTGAACCAGATGGTGGACCGTCTCCCAGGCGGTCAGCCTCGGGTCGGTGGCCGGGTTCCAGTCGCCGGGCAATTCGTCGGGCTTCAACAGCCGGACTTTGCCACCTTTCGAGACGAGAATACCGGCTTCAACCAAGCCACCCACGCTGGTGTTCTTTGCCTTGGAGAGCGTCTCGGCAATGCCGTAGTCGCCGTCGTCGAAGCCGGCCTGCTCGAACCAGGCGAGGGCCCAGCGGGTGTCGGCGTCGAAGTCGCCCTCCTGCTCGGCCAACACTTCGTCGAGCGTCTGGTTGATCAGCGCCAGGGCATCGCGTACCGGCACCGGCTCGCCGTGCGAATCGAGCACTTTGGCGTAGCGGGTGTAGATCGCCATGCCGGGGCCGATGGCCGCCTGGGCGAGATCGACGGGGGCGATGTTGCCGCGTTGCAAATGGGTGAGTGCTGTCGGCAGCTCGGCCTTGAGCGCGGCGAGGAAGTCGCGGCGGGTGGCCAAGGGCAGGTCGGTGGGTCGCTGACGGCAGACCAAGACGATACTGGAGGCGAGGGCGTTGGTGCCGATGCTTACGGACCGTGCGTCCCGTTCGGTGCGTATTGGCCAAGTGCCGGTGATGGCAAAGCCGGCCTTGATGACCGCGTCCAGGAACGTCTCCCAGCCGGTGCTGGCCGTGCCGGCATCGCCTTTCGTCTCCGATTGCTTGAAAGCGTAGTAGATGGTGACCGGGAAGGCCGGATGCGCCTGCTCGGCTAGTCGACGGACAGCCTGTGACATACCGTCGAGAAAAAACGTTTCGGCTTCTTTTTTGCTGCCGTGGCGGTATGGCGTGGCCACCAATTCCTCGGCTTTCGGCACGGCGAGCGTGGCGAACAGGTCGGGGAAAACCGATCTCAGGGAACGACGCAGCCAGACATAGAAGAAATCGGACAAGTCGGCGTAGCCGATGTTGTCGTAGTACGGTGGGTCCGTGGAAACGAGCGCATTTGGCGCGAGAGCTTGCCGGGTTGCATCGGCCTGAACTGCCGCTCCGGGCTGTTTCTGCGGTAGAAAATCAAGTGCCTCTGCAACCCAGTTAAGGCAAGCTCCACACCAGTTTCCGCAAGACGAACTGAGCGGGTTCGCTTCGGCATAGTCCCAGACCATCGGCAGGGCTTGCCGAGCAAATGTGCCGCGCGTTGCCTCGACACCGTTCCTCCAACTTGTGATGGTCGACCAGGCATCTACCGCCCTGCTTGTACTCACTCCCAAATACACCCCCACCGCCTCGGCATACGCGGTCGCGCCGGCACCGCCATCGCGCAGGGGTCGTTCGTCCTCGACCATGGTTGCGGGCTCTGGGAGGGAGGGCGTCTCGCCCTCCTTATCGAGGGCAGGATGCCCTCGTTCCGGCTCCGGGCCTTGTTCCCGGTAGCTGCTCCATCGCCAATCGCCTGGCTCCGCGCACAGGCCGGCCTTCACTGGATTCCAATGGATGTAATCAAGCGTCGTCGCGAAGTGCTTTTCGTCCCGCATGAACCGGTCAAAATAGTCCACATACCAAAACGCACCGTTCCGCCCCCGTATTTTGTTTGCCCGCTGTGCGGTGTAGGACTTCCATGAATGCACGACGCCAGACAAGGAGTAATCGTCCCGCAGGGTGACGAGGACGTGGACATGATTGGGCATGATGACCCATCCATGCAGGTGATATCGGTCGCCATCGAAATACCGCAGCGCATCGCGTACCAAGGCCGCGATCTCCGGGTGGTTTAACCAGCAGGCGCCGTGTCCTTGGTCAAGCGCGGCCTCGATCCGCCGGCGTCTTTCGTTTCGTTGTTGCGTTTCCGGGAGCCGCCGCAGTTCATCGTCCCATTGTTGGAGCAGGGACTGTGGCAAGCTGTCCGCCAGCCTGAAACAGATGTGTTGAGGCACTGCCCCAGCCTCAACATGCGGCAGGTGGGTGCGGTGGTATGGACTGGACGGCGCGACGCCGGCTGTGTTTGCATCATTTGGATTGGCATCGGGATCGCGGGCATCCTGCCCTCGGCGAGGGCGAGACGCCCTCCCTCCCAGGTAGTCGTTCTTGACGCGCTCCCTCGCTTCCTGCACCAAATCCGAGAACGTCGTCAGGGCCACGAGTTGGCGGGGGGTGAAGAGATCACCCACATTGTTCCATCCATAGCCAGGGCCCTGAAAATTGCGGTGCTTCTTTGGCATCTCGCAATCCGGCTTCCATGTCGGCTTCGCCTGGCGGGCAATCTTTTCGTGTTTCGGAATCGGCTCCAGATACATCCGCCCCCGGTTGCCCTCGGCAACGACGGCCATAAGCCGGTCGCCCATCCGCTTAGCCTTGCCCTCATTACGAATATAGTCATAGGGGATAGGCACGCCTGACATCAGGCAACGGAACGCCTGCCGCTTCCCCGCACTGGTCCCCGCCTTCGTCGCCTCGGCGTCTTCCGGCTCGCCCACCTTCACCGTGAAGCGGTAGCCGCCGTTCTCGATCACCGGCTCGACATACGCCTCCTTGCCCTTCTTGGTCGACAGCATGAACGTCGACGCAAGCGGCACGTCCACGTTCGCAAAGGCCGGGTTCGGACTCTTCACCGTGTGCGCCCACAGCCAGGCGATCACCGTGAGTTCTTGGTCGACATAGGGCTTGAGGTCGGGCCGTTCCTGCGCCATCTCGGCTGTCACCGCGATCTTCGGGTAGAGCCACCCGATGCGCTTCTCGGCCTCGTCCCGCATCCACTGGCCGTAGTAACGCACGTCCGTGGCCAAGCCCTGGGCCCCCGTCCACTGCCGCGCGACCAAGTCCTTGTCCTGGCGTGACGCCGGGTTTATCGGTGGCTTGCCGGCGAACCGGGGCGGTATCTCGATCATCGCCTTGTTGATCAATACCGCCACCGGGTTCAGGTCGCTGGCGTAGCTCTCGAGACCCAGCCGCTGCGCCTCCAGCGGCAGCGCGCCGCCGCCGGCGAACGGATCGTGAAATCCCGGCAGCTTGTCGGGATCGAATAGCTCCCCGGCGCGGGGATGGTCGGCGTTCGCCGCGCAGGTCCGTCGCCAGCTCTGCCAGACGGCATCCCGGGCGCGCTGCAACACCGCCTCGTTGGTGGTGTTCTCCCACAACACCAGGTCCTCCAGGATCGCAAAGAGCCGCTTGCGCTCGCGTTCGGCGATCGCTTCATCGGGCTCATAGGCGGACGGGTCGTCGACCATCTGCGCAAAGATGACGGCCCGCGCCGCCGCCAACGGCCGGCGCGCCCACCACAGATGCAGGGTGCTGGGGTGGCCGTGGCGGATCGACTTCTCGCGCGCCGAGGCCTTGTTGATGGCGTCAAGCGGCAGCGCGACTTCGATCAGCTTCTTTCCGGTCGTCATGTCATCCTTTCTCGTGCCCGGGGATTTCAGGACGGCGGCTGCGCTCGCGCCAGCAGTTCCGCGAAGTCGTAGTTGACGCTGGTCACCCCGAAGTCCGGCTCACGCTGGAAGGGTTGGCGAACGTAATGGACGTGGTGCGAGCCATCCTCCAGGAACTCGACGATCCCCAGGATGAAGTCTTCGGGTTTGTTCAACGAGTACAGGATCTCGTTGCGCGTCACCGTAATCGTCGCCGCGCCGCGGGCCCGCCCCTTGACCTCGATGAAGCGCAGCTTGCCCGTGTCCGGTACGCGGCTTTCGATGTCGTAGCCCAGTTTCTCGACCTCGCGATCGGTGGGTTCGTAGCCAAGACGCCGTTCGACTTCCATGACGACGGCGCGGGCTCGGGCTGCGGCCGCCTGCGTGTCGATGGCCGCCGCGGCGCCCGCCGATTGCCGCCCGGCCATGGCGTCGATGAGCCCTTTCGGGATCACCAGGACACCGCCCAGCACGACGGGGGGCAAGGGCGAAATCTGCGCTTCGAGCCGCAACGCCGCGAGCCGTTTCTGCAGCCGCGCCTGCAGGTTGTCGGCACGCCGGCGCGCCTCGCCTGAATTGAGGCGGGCGCCGGTTTTGCCGGCCTGTTCCTGCAGCTTGAGCTGCTCGGCGCGGTGATCCCAGTAGGCGATCTCCTTGGTGAGGCGGTCCTTCACCGCGGCCTCGGTCTTGGCGATCAGGGCCAGCTTGGCGTCACGCACCTCGGCCAGATGATCCGGAACCACCTTGGCGATCGCATAGCCCTGCGCCTTCGCTTCCATATCGCGGTCGATCCAGGCGCACTCCAGGCGGTCGAGGATGCGGTCCAGGGCGGGATCGTCAGCAGCCAGCGGTCGATAGTCGAGATAAGGCGCATAGCGCAGGCACCGCGCCACGCCGTCGGCTTCGAGCTCCACGTACAGCATACGCCTGGAAATCACCCGGCGCTCCCCGGAGCGCGTCAGACCGGCATCCTGGATGGCGTGCTCGAGATAGAACAAGACGCGCGGCACGGTGCCGTCGTCACGGTCGTCCACCAACACGGCGCCTCGTTTCAGCAGGTCGCGCTGACGTTCCAGCGTCAGGTCGATGACGGCGTCGAGCAATGGATGGCCGGGGCAGACGAAAGCCGCCAGCGGTTGTCCCTGGGGCGCAACCAGCGATTTCTCGAACGCAATGCGCTCGTAACGGGGGAGCACGGGTGCGCCGATGCCGATGAGCCGGTCCCGGTTTCGCACCGTCGCGGGCACGTGGGTGATCTCGTAGCGCCGCGGCTCGCGCTGCCGGACCGTACCGCCCAGACCTTGAAACGCCTGCCAGAAGAATGACTCGACGTAATGAGGCTGCAGCCGATGGGCTTCGGCGCGTTCCATGTCTTCGCGGATGCGGTGCACGCGCCTGGCGTCCATGGCGTCTTGAGCCAGGGCGCCCTCTTCCAACAGAGCCTGGAGCCTGCCGCGGTCGAGCGTGTTGTCCATGGCGGTGTCGAGACGGGCGCGAACCTCCGGCTGCTCCCCGTAGCGTATGGCCTCCACCAGGAGATCCCGCAGCGGGCGCCCCTCGAATTCGAGTTTGCCGAGGACGTCGAACACCTGCCCGCCCAGGGCTTCGCGCGCCTGTTCCAGCTTGTCGAGCAGCCTGCGATAGACGTCGCCCTCGCGGGTTCCCTCGGCAACAAGGTTCCACAGGTGACACACCTCGGTCTGACCGATGCGGTGAATCCGTCCGAAGCGCTGCTCCAGGCGGTTGGGGTTCCACGGCAGGTCGTAGTTCACCATCAGGTGCGCGCGCTGCAGGTTGATGCCCTCGCCGGCGGCGTCGGTGGCCAGCAGTACCTGCACCTGGGGATCGTGCCGGAAGGCTTCCTGGGCGTTGAACCGGGCCTCGCGGCCCATGCCGCCGTGAATTATCACGGTGGACTCGGGGCGTCCGAGCAAAGTCGTGATGCGATCGTGCAGGTAGCTCAGCGTGTCCCGGTGTTCGGTGAACAGGACCAGCTTTTGCCGCGGCGACGCTGCCGGCCGGGGAATCGGACCGGCGCCATAGGGGATGTCCGGCTCCGCAACCTGGCCGGTGAGCCCGGCGACCGTGAAAATTTCGCTGAGCAGGCTTGCCAGCTCCCGCCACTTGGTATCCGTGCCGCTGCGGCGCACGTCGAGCGCCAAGCGTTCCAAGCTCTTGAGGGTGTCGATCTCCGCCCTGAGCTCGGCGATGGACTGCGCCGCGGTCGCCTGATCGAGGATGGCTTCCTCGGCAACCAGCACCTCGTACTCGGGTGCCTCGTCGAGGTCCTCGACATCCTCCGGGTCGAATCCCGGCCCCGCTGCAAATTCAGCCGCATTGCGGCCACCCCGCTGCAAAACCTCGAGCTCCCGTAACTGGCCCTCCAGCCGTTCGCGGCGGCGGCGCAACGACTGATAGATGGCCTCAGGCGAAGACGCCAAGCGGCGCTGCAGGATCGTCAGCGCGAAACCGACCGTGCCGCCACGTCTATCGTTCTGCAGCGCCTCGGCACGATTGAACTCCTCGCGCACGTAGTCGGTGACCGCCTTGTACAGACTGGCCTCGGGCGGCGAGAGCTGGTACGGCACCGTGTACGCGATGCGCTCCGGGAACAGCGGCGTACCGTCGAATTTGAGCAGCTTCTCTTTCACCATGCGGCGCAGCAGGTCGGAGACGTCGGCGGCGTGTACGCCGTCGCGGAACCGGCCCTCGAAGCGGTCGCCGTCGATGAGTGCCATGAAGAGCTGAAAGTCCGCTTCCTTGCCGTTGTGCGGGGTGGCCGTCATCAACAGAAAATGGCGCGTGAGGCTCGACAGCAGTTGCCCGAGGCGGTAGCGCTTGGTGTATTTGATCTCGCCGCCAAAGAACGTGGCCGACATCTTATGGGCTTCGTCGCACACGATCAGATCCCAGCCGGCCGCCGGCGCTTGCAGCTTGTGCTGGACGTCTTCGTTGCGAGAGAGTTTGTCGAGGCGCGCAATGACGAGATGGGTCTCCAGAAACCAGTTGCCGGTACGAGCGGCTTCGAGATTGTCGTTGGTCAGAATCTCGAACGGCAGGTTGAAGCGCCGGTACAGCTCGTCCTGCCACTGCTCCGCCAGACTGCCGGGACAGACCACCAGGCAGCGCTGCAGATCGCCGCGCGCGATCAATTCCTTGATGAGCAACCCCGCCATGATGGTCTTGCCGGCGCCCGGGTCGTCGGCCAGCAGGAAACGAAGCGGCTGCCTCGGCAGCATGGATTCGTACACCGCGGTGATCTGGTGCGGCAACGGCTCGACCTCCGAGGTATGCACGGCGAGCACCGGGTCGAAGAGATGCGCAAGGCGAATACGCTGTGCCTCGGAGACCAGGCGGAACAGGGCGCCGTCGCCATCGAAGCTCCACGGCCGGCCAACTTCGGCCAACTCGAGCCGTGGTTCGTCGTCACGATACAGAAGCTCATTGGCGACTTTGCCAGTGGGCGTCTTATAGGTCAGCTCGAGCGCCTCGGAGCCGAACCATTGCACGCTGACAACGGTCACGAGGCCGTCGGGCAGAATGCCGCGAACCGCAGCGTTGGTTTGGAGGTCTTCCAGTTTCATGTTGCGTTATTGTGCTTCAGTCATTTCCGGCGAGTCAGCTCGGCTTTGTACAAGATGAGGAGGGTTCCGGGATGTTGCCATCATATTGCAGGATGACAGTTGTCCACCCGAGCCATCGTAGAGGCGTCATCGCAAGGTTTGTATCCAGAATTACTCCCACATAAGCCGATTGCGCGGCCTCAGCGTGCCACCTTGGCGATCCTGCAGGCCGTTGCCCTGCCAATGCCCAGTTGTTCCACAGCTTGCCCCGGTGTCAACCCAGCTTCGACCAGGGCCTGCGCGGCTGACACGGCCTCCCGGTCGAGTGGCGGGCGACCGGGCCTCCTGCCGCGTTTTCTGGCCGCCGCAATACCGTCCGCGTGCGCTCGAAGATGAGCCGACGCTCGAAGTGGGCGATCGCTCCAAAGATATGGAACACCAGTTCGCCAACGGCCGAGGTCGTATCGATGCGTTCCTCGAGGCTGACCAGGTGGAGGTCGTGCGCCTTGAGGTTCTCGACCGTTTCGAGCAGTTCCTTGAGGGAGCGCCCGAGGCGGGTGATACAGAGGCTGTCACCGGGGCGGGCATGGTAGAGAACATCGCCACTGCGGGTCGTCTTGGCCGTCTCTTTAACGCTCGCTTTGGGGACACTCTTGAGATGCTTTTTCCTGCTTCCGTGCAGGGGGCTCAGGCTGTCCTTTTATTCGTCTCCATAATATCGGCGGTCTCGAAACGCAAAACAGCATCGGAATTACAAGTTACAGGCTTAATAGCACGCCCTGCCCTGTGCCGCGCGCAACCATGCCCGGCACGTCGAATCCCTTGCCATTCAGAATGTCTTCAACCGTCCGTAGCTGCATACGGGGGTATGGCCGCGCAAACGTGGACTGGGTATCTCCTGCCTCAGCCATGAAGCGATGGAAGTTACGTTCCTTCGTTACGCCCAATGGCTCCAGGATAATCAGGCCGACCCTCAGCGCCGCGTCGTTCTCCAACACGCCGCGTAAGACACGCAGCGTGGCAATACCGACATTCTTGCCGCCCTTCACCTCCATCGCCATGCTTTGCAGGTCGTCCACGTTCGGCATAGCGAAGTACAAGCGTCCGTCGATGCCGCCGTCTGCCGTGCGCCGCGTTGTCACGAAGCCGTCCACGGTTTCGACAGCCCATTTCTGGAAGTGGTAGGGATCACGCTTCCACAGGTCGCGGGCGCCTTCCAGGGTGCGCGGCACGCCGTCAACTTCAAAGTCCTTGCCCGCCACCAATCGCAGGCAGTCTTGCAGGCGCACCTTCGCCACGCGCTTGACGGCGTGAATGGCGATGTCGATACCGACCCAGCGCCGCCCCAGTCTGTGGGCAGCCTCCAGCGTGGTGGCGCAACCGCAGAACGGGTCGAATACCACGTCGCCTTCATTGCTGCTCGCCTTGATGATGCGCTCAAGCAGCGCCAAGGGCTTTTGCGTCGCGTAGCCCATGCGTTCACGGGTGCGGCCAGACAAGTTGGCAATATCGTTCCACAAATTCGTTGCAGGTCGCCCGCCAGAGAGATAGGTCTTGCGATCAGGGCGCCCCGTGCCAGACCATACAAGTCGCCCCTCTCTGTCCAACGCCCGCAACTTGGCGGGCTTCATACGCCACCCCCATCTTGGGACATATCCCTTGTATTCATACACAAGGTTCGGCCTTTCTCCCATTGATGCCGTGCGTATGATTTCGTGAAGTCTGTATCTGCCCTCCTCGTCTTCATGTCTGTAAAAGTCGGACACCTATTTCTCATCATGAGGCACATACACCGGATTCCACGTCCTAGCAGATGTCTTGGAAGAGGACAAGATGAGGTCTCTCACCTGCCCAAAGCCTTTGGAATCGTTATGAGAACTTGTGCGTCGCCAGGTAATCTCGCTTCTGAAGTTCTCATGCCCGAAGATGGCGTCCATCATCACTTTGAGGTAGTGGCTGGCAGTCGGATCACAATGCAGGTAGATGGAGCCAGTCGGCTTCAAGATGGGCTTCATTGGCAGCAAGCGCTCTACCATGTAGGACAGATACGCCAGCAAGCGCGGCTGCGTGCCGCGCAAGGCATTCACCCAAAGACGCCAGAACTCAGCCACCTTGTCATCAATGCCGCGTTCGCGCATGAGCACCGGCATGACGCGGATGGCGCGTTCGCGCTCCTCGTCCAATGTCCACAGGTCGCAGAAGGCTTCAATCTGGTCAGGCGGCAGGCGGCCGGTGGCATCCCTGTAAATGGCGTTGTATTCCTGATTCGAGTTGAAGGGCGGGTCCAGGTAAATCAGGTCCACGCTGCCCAGGTTCACGTGATCTCGCATGATCGTGAGGCAGTGACGTACAGCAGGGTATACGGTACGCCGTAGTGGTGATGTGAGCCGTACCAGGCGCGCTTGAGCAAAGACCAGAAGCCCTCAATCGTGTTGGTGTGAACCGAGCCTTCGGCATAGGCCGTGCTGTGGTTGATAACGGCGTGCTGCATGAAGTTCTTGACGCCGCCATAGCCCTTCCATTCGTCCGTCATCAGCAGCGAGCCGGCGGGTTCCACGTTGTCCTTGATGAACTTGAGCAGGGTCTTGCCGCGGACCTTGGCGGCAGTGCGGGCCGTTACGCGGCCGCCGCGTTCGACGGCGCCGACGATCAGGTGCTTGGCCGTGCCGCGTCCTTTCTTGGCGGGCTTGTCGTCTTCGCGCCGATTGCCTTTACGCGGCTTGCCGCCCAGATAGGTTTCGTCGGCTTCGATGATGCCTTGGAGCAGGTGACGCTCGCGGTTCACCATCGCAACCCGAATGCGGGTTTGCATATACCATACGGTTTGTTGCCTCACGTCCAGATCACGGGCAAGCTGGCAGCTCGACAGGCTTTTCTTGGCGTTCGCCATCAAGCCGATGGCCAGGAACCACTTTTGCAAAGGGACTTTGGTCTTTTGCATGATCGTGCCGGACAGGACGTTGAAGCTGGACTTGCAAGCGTGGCAATTCCAACGGCCCACCTTGTCCAGTTCGTTCTTGCGGGCCACCTTGTCGCTCCTGCAATGCGGGCAGGTCGGATTATCCCCCCAACGGACGGTTTCAAGGTGTTCAAGGCAGGATTCTTGCGTCGGATACTTGCTGAAAATACTGATCAGGTTCATGGCGTCACCTCCTAAAGAGAAGGGACTACCCTATGTCTGAATTGTCAAGCCTGTAACTTGTAATTGCGGCAGAAAAATAAGGGAATTACATACTTGACACAACAATTGGTATTATATTGGTTGTGTAAGAGGGAGACACAGCCATGAACACCAAGGAATATGATAGCCTTTGCCAATGGTGTGGCTGCTGTCGAAAGTTCTACGCCATCGAACGACGACATGTCTACAAGTGCGCCGACTGCAAGCGCGAATTCAGCGTCACCCAGAAAACTGCCTGGTTCATGCTCAGCCGCTTACGCGCCGCCATGGGCGTGCTGAACGATAAGGCCAGGCCGCTGGATGGCGAAGTTGAAACCGATGAGACTTACATCGGCGGCAAGGAAGCCAACAAGCACGCCAACAAAAAACTGCGCGCCGGACGCGGGCCTGTGGGTAAGGCTCCGGTGGCTGGGCTTCGCTCCCGCCGTGGGAAGATCAAGGCTGTTCCTGTAACCAGCGTGAATCGGCGAGCCCTGCATCACTTTATCCGTTCCAATGTCATTGAAGGTGCGACGCTCTACACGGATGAAGCCCTGGTGTATGACGACTTGGCCGGATACAGCCATGAAGGAGATCATGGGGCAATGGCTCAGCAAGGTGCATCACGGGGATTGCGTGAAACTCATGGACAAGATGCCAGTTGGTTCTGTGGACGTGATTGTCACCAGTCCGCCATATAACACAGGAACAGCACGGGTAACGGCTTGAAGGACGGGTGCGACGGCAAATGGGAGAGAGCAGAACTGGTGAAGGGCTACGCCGGGCACAACGACGCCATGCCGCACGATGAATACGTAGCCTGGCAGCAGGGTTGCTTGCGCGCCATGATGCGCGTGCTCAGAGAAGACGGCGCTATATTCTACGACCACAAGTGGCGCGTACAAGGTGGCCTGCTACAAGACAGGGCGGACATCGTACAGGGCTTTCCCGTGCGCCAGATCATCATCTGGCAACGTAGCGGCGGCCTGAACTTTAATCCTGGCTACTTCTTGCCCACGTTATGAAGTCATCTATCTGATTGCCAAGCCCAACTTTCGCCTCGCGCCGAAGGCAAATGCGCTTGGCGACGTGTGGCGCATTCCCCAGGAAGCCAACAACCCACATCCCGCGCCCTTTCCGGTCGAGCTTGCACAGCGTTGCATCAATTCTACAACTGGGCAGATCGTCCTTGATCCGTTCATCGGTTCAGGCACCACGGCAATGGCTGCGGAGATGGCGCGTCGGGCATGGGTCGGCATGGAAATCTCTGCTGATTACTGCAAGCTGGCAAGCGAGCGAATCAACGCCGTCAGAAGGATGATCCGATGACCGACTTCCCGGGCAGTCCGCCCAAGACCCGTAAGGAACTGTTTGAGCGTATGCGCGCCGTCATTGCGCATGGGTGGCATGACATGCCAAAAGGTCCGCGCGACAACGGCTCAGGCGCGCCAGGGCTGTTACTGGAAGACCTGCTGGGCACCACGGCAGGCTGGGAACTCAAGTGGCACTCTGAGCGCACTCACTTGGTGACGTTGTTCCACAAGGAAGCAGACGGCCCGGAAGCTATCATGCGCTACATGGCATCAGAGACGCGAAAGGCCGCCGCAGTTTTCGCCACACCATCAGGGGTAAGTCTGACCTGTTTCGTGTCGTGAACGATGCAGGGCAAGTCATTGTGCGTCCCAGTCAAGGGCAACGGCCCTGTTCCCTATTGGGCGCCTGAAGAACTGGTAGCGGCGGCGGGGGCGAAGCTGCGCCGCCTGTTACTGGTGAAGGGCGAGCGGAAAGGACAAAGCGTCCGGTTCCTGCATGCTGACGCCTATGAGACCTTTCACCTTGCCGATTTCGTCTACGAATTGGTCAGGGGGACGATCGCGTTGGATTTCGATTGTCGGGAAATGACGCCAGGCAGTGATGGGCTACGCAATCATGGCACGAAGTTTCGCATTCCACCCCTGACGGTATGCAGGCTCTACCTGAAAAAGGAGCGATTGTACTTGTGTCAAGTATGTAATTCCCACATGTTGGGGCACCCCCACGTGCCCATACCTCGTCGCAAATAATCCCTCATGCGTGTGTTGCGCTTCGTGAGCACCTGGAAGACGTGCCAGCTCGCGGCCTCCATGGCCTCGAAAATTCGATACACGAACACAATCGGCGAAGCGCTCCGCATAACAAGGGTCACACCCCCGCGTGAGCTTGGTGCAGCCCGTCACCGGGTTCCAGGTCACGTCCGTCCACTCTATTCTACTCATCTCCACACCCCTCTCAAAAAGCATGCCAAAACCGCCTACATCCCAGTTTTCCACAACCCTACCCGCGTCCAAACTAATTGATTGCACGCAGCATCGGCTGGCCGCGGGCGACGTCCAGAGCCGTGTTCTGAACACGCCAAGGGAGTGCAAGACCGTTTCAAGCGCCGGGCGTCGGTTCGAGATGCGGCGACGTGGGCGCATCGGTGCCGAAAAGGTCCGGGAGGCCTGGCCTGCCATGGGAGGTTGGGTAGAGCGGCATCTGTTGCTGTCCCCCGTATCGGTAAAACGCCCGCCCCTTTTGCTCCCCAAAAGCAGTAGATGGAACACCACCGGCATCTTCACACCTCCAGGGAAGTGCCGACCCGCCCTTTATAGTATGAATCCCTCGCCGTCGCGCTAGGCTCAGGACTCATAACCAGAAACTAACCGTAAACTAACCGTGGCAGCCATGCAGATGGCACTGAAGAACGTATGCGCACAGCGGTCGTAACGAGTGGCGATGCGGCGCCAATCCTTCAGCCTGCCAAACAGGCGTTCGATGAGGTTACGGCTCTTGTACAACTCGGTGTCGTAGATGATGGGCTCTTTGCGCTTGGCGCGGCCCGGAATGCAGGACTTGATGCCTCGCTTGGCAAGGGCCTTGCGCAACCTGTCGCTGTCATAACCCTTGTCGGCTATCAGGACAGCGGCTTTCGGTAGGGCCTCAAGTACCGTATCAGCCCCGCGGTAATCGCTGACCTGCCCCGCCGTCAACCGCAGCACGACGGGCTTGCCATCGCCGTCGCAGACGGCGTGGAGCTTCGAGTTCAGCCCGCCCCGGGTGCGTCCGATGCAGCGCGAAAGCCCCCCTTTTTCAGCAAGCTGGCTGCGGTACGATGCGCTTTGAGATGGGTGCTATCGATCATGACCGTCTTGGTGGCGGTGCTTTCGGCAGCCAGGGCTTGGAAGATACGGTCGAAGACCGCGGCCCTGCTCCAGCGCACGAAGCGGTTGTAGAGTGTCTTGTGGGGTCCGTAACAGGCGGGCGCGTCGCGCCACCTCAGCCCATAGCGGATGACGTGGATGATACCGCTGATGACCTTTCGGTCATCGACGCGTGGGACGCCGCGCCCCTTGTTGGGTGACAGGGGTTTGAGTCGGTTAAACGGGTCGTCGGACAGCCAGAAGTGGTGCTCGGACATGATCGCTCTCCTTGTGGCGTCAGCGTGTTGACTCTCATCACAGGCCCCATGATACCCTTTTATAGGTCCTGAGCCCAGCCATGCACGAGACCGCATGCCCCGAGGCGCTGCAAGACATCATCGCAGAGTTCAGCAGCGCCTCGCCCGAAGAACGCCTGGAACTGCTCCTGGAATTCGCCATGGACCTGCCCGACCTGCCGGAGGAGTTGCACCACGCGCGCGACACCATGGAGCAGGTTCACGAGTGCCAGAGCCCCGTCTTTCTGCACGCCTCGCTGCACGACGGGCACATGGTCTACCACCTCGACGTGCCCCGCGAGGCGCCCACCGTGCGCGGCTTCGCGAGCATCCTCCACAGCGGCCTGAACGGCGCCACGCCGGCAGCCATCGCCGCCACCCCCGTCAACCTCTACCAGCAACTTGGCTTGCACAAGGTCATCTCGCCCCTGCGGCTGCGCGGACTGGCGGCGCTTCTGCAACGCATGAAACGCAATGCCGAGGAACTGGCGGCCCCATGCAGGTCGGATTAGCGAAGCGTAATCCGATATTTTCCTTTTGACAGGTTTTACTCAAGCCCCGTAATCGGCGTAGCCACCAACTCCGGAAACACCCCGCCCTCGTAAGCGTGCCGCTCGGCCACTTCCTCATTCAGTTCGATGCCCAAGCCCGGCTTGGTGGGCGGAATGATGAACCCATCCTGCCACTGAATGGGCTCCTTCAGCACCTCGCCGTAAAAGCCGCCGAAGGTCTCGATGCTCTCTTGGATCAGAAAGTTCGGGCTGCAGGTGGCGATCTGGATGTTGGCCGCCGCTTCCAGCGGTCCGCAGTAGAGGTGCGGCGCGATCTGGGCATAATACGCCTCCGCCATACCGGCGATCTTCTTCGCTTCCAGGATGCCGCCGACACGCCCCAGGGCGGGCTGCAGAATGGCCGCCGCCTGTTTTTCGAGCAGCGGCGCGAACTCGTACTTGGTGGTCAGCCGCTCACCGGTAGCCACGGGGATGCGGGTGGAGTGCGCCACCCGCGCCATCTCGTTCAGGTTTTCCGGCGGCACCGGCTCCTCGAACCACAGCGGCTCATACGGCTCCAGGCGGCGGGCAAAGCGAATCGCCGCGGCGGTCGTCATCTGGCCGTGCGTGCCAATGAGCAGGTCGCACTTGCTGCCCACCGCCTCCCGCATGTTCTTGACGACCAGCTCGGCGTTGTCGAGCACTTCCAGCGTGAGTTGCCTGGGGTCGAAGGCGCCCATTGGCATGATGGGATCGAACTTCAGAGCGGTGAAGCCCTGTTCGAGGTATTGCAGGGCGCGGCGCCCGCTCCGGGTCGCCGAAAATATTGGCGACTTCGAGTGCGTCCGAAGTCCCGTCCGGCTCCACAGTAGCGGGGGCGGGATAGAGATAGGTATAAGATCGCAATTTCTCGTGCACCTGGCCGCCGAGCAGGTTGTAGACCGGCTGGTTGAGCGCCTTGCCCACGATGTCCCAGCAGGCCATTTCGATACCGCTCAGCACCCCCATGAGGCCCAGATCCGGGTGCTGCGTGTAGCCGCTCGAATAGATGACGCGCCACAGCTTCTCGATCTGGAACGGATTCGCGCCGATGACGTAGCGCTCGACCACGTCCTCGACCAAGCGTGCCACCAGCTTCGGGTGAAACGGCACGCCGTAAGCCTCGCCAAAGCCCTCAACGTTGTCGTCCGTCGTCAGCTTCAAGAATACCCAGTACCCGCCGCCGTGGTGTGGCGGCGGATTACCCACTACGTAGGTTCTGACGTCTTTGATTTTCATCAGGCTTTTTCCCTCATCTTCCACAGCATGATCTTGCCTGTTCGAAATCTTCCCGGTAAGCGGGTAACCCGGTGGTGCGAAAATCTCGGCGAGGAAGGAATTTACCCCCCCCCCCGTACAAATGTTCTGATGGCGTACTGTCAGGGCGCGCCACAGATCATTCAGTGCGAAGCCTTGCAGGCCGTTCCCGTTACTGTTCAAGGCGTATCTCCCCCTCCCAGAGGTGATCGAACCCGCCTTCCACGCGCACGTACTGGCCGGTACTGATGCGAGCAATATCATACTCAGGGAGAGCCACCGTCGCCAGGCATCTCCCGCCGAATATCACGCCGCGCCCGGCGAAATTGAAGTCCAGGTTGTCAAAGCCGTGCTGCTGGCGATGGTCGGGAAGGTCGTTCACGTCAACCGGGTACAGGTGGAGGAAGAACATCGCTTCGGTGTCGGCGCGGGCGCACGGCTCCTTGACGTAGACCAGCGTGTTTTCGCTGAGAGATATATCAAAGTCTGCGCGGACTGCCGGTTCGCCGGCTACCAGCGCCTCGTAGTGAGAACGGACCGCCGCTTCGAGGGACTCTTTGGCGTTTGCAATCAGAGAGATATTGATATCTTTGCCAGCAATGACACGCTCAACTGAAACTTGCTCTCCCAGCAGTTCTAATTCCCCCAGTATTGATTCACGTCCATGGACCAAGAAGATTCTATTCGGGACATTGGGACGCGAGACGACTAAACCGAACATTTCCTGGGTACACCTTTCGAAGGCGCTCCAGCATTGTGCCTCTCCATAGTGGTAGTTGCTCGGTTTTTCATCTTGATAGAATTTCATAGAAGGGGCTGCAAACATGTTTGCGTAAACCATGTCTCCTTCTTCCACATTCTCTTCCAGAAAGGCGAGAACGGCCTTGGCGTTGTGGTGTTTCTCATATGGACTGTCCTGCTGCATATCGCCCACTCCGGCTAGGGCTATTGCGCCGGCGGCCACGGCGGCCAGAGCCGGAGCCAGCCACTCCCGGCGCGTGAGCGCGGCCAGACTATCTGCCATCCAATGGATGGAGACGCCGGTGGCCAGAAAGATGACCGGCCCCAGATAGATGTTTTGGCGATACCCTCCAAAGGGATAAATTGTCAGTATGGCGGCGAAAATGGCGATGCCAATGGCGAGCAGGGCCAAGGTTGCAATGGCATCGGAGCGCCGCCTTTTCAGGGATGCCATCAGCATCAGGGCAAATGCCCCAACTGCCAGTATGGCAACGGCTGGCGGCAGGTGATAGTCCAAGAGTCTCCAAGTGCGCTGAGCCACGCATCCTAAATGGCCGGCTGCGTCGTATGCGTCTTGGCAATAATAATTATAGTTTCCCCTGACTCCTAACCGCCACTGATGATAGCGCGCAGTCATCAAGTAGCTTATGGCTCACCCCGCCAGAAAGCACGCCGCGGGCAAGAGCAGGGCGATGCGCGACTTGAACCAATTTTGAACCCGGTTTAGGTATGAATTCCATTCTGGCGCCGCCAAAGTCGGAGGGGAGGACTATAGCGGCGCCCATTACGGCGATGCCGAACAGGACCAAACCGTATTGGAGCAACGGCGCGAGGAACAGCAAAACGCAGAGCAGGGCCTTCCGGCCGTGCCGCAGATACCACAGCAGTCCCGCTATCATCAGCGTGGCCAGCAGCGCGTCGATGGAGTATTCGCGCGCACCCTGGGCGTGCTCTATTGCGGCAACCGAAAGAGTCGCCAGCAGCGCCGCCAGAAACGCGACCCACCGGTTCATTCCGGCGCGGGGAAGTAGAAAGAGCAGGGCCGCTACGGTCAGAACGCTGGCCGTCGCCGGCAGAACGCGGATGCTGAAGGCGGAGACATCCACTTTCTGGACCGCCCACAGCGCCAAGGGATACAGGATAGGCGAGGAGTTCCTGTGGCGGGTATTGGATACCTCCGCGAGGGCGCCACTCGAATTATTGGCGGCAACCGCTTCGTCATACCATACGGAATTCCCCGGCAGGTCATGGAAGCGCAGCGCCGCCGCCACTACGAGCAGGCACACGAACGCCGCAAGGGCCAGCCGTTCCGGGGAAATGCGCACGGGGAGGGAGGGAACGGGAATGCTCATTTGCGTTCTTTCCAAGGGAACTCCTCCTTCCAGACCTGCCCTGCGCCGGGGACGTACTGGCCGGTTCGGATGCTGGTGGTGGCGTACTCCGGAAGCTCGCACTCCACCCAGCACTTCCCATTGAATCTCACACCGCACCGTCCAACGTCGCCGCACAGGCCCGGGCAACCTCCCGGCCCTGCCGGATCGCATAGTTCGTGCCCCGGTCCTCTGGATAGATCTGGGCCATGGTCGCCAGGAACAGGTTCGCCAAGGGCGTGCGCGTAGCGGGGATCAACCGGCGGTAACCGCGCTCCACGACGGGCTGGGCGTACTGGGCGCGCCAGACGTGGGCGGCGAGAATCCAGTCGCCCGTCAGGTCGGGAAACATCCGTCGCAGGTGTTTGAGCGTGAACGCGACCGCTTCCTCGTCCGGCATCCGCCAGAGCGCGTCGCTCTCGGGCAGATAGCGGGACAGATACACGATGTGCCGCCCGGCATAGGTCGAGGCCGGCTCGAAGTTGGTATGCTCGATGACGCCCACGAAGGGGAAACCGGGGTCGTTGACGTTCAGCCAGTAGAGGTCCGACAGGCTGTGGTCGAGCTCCAGTACGACGCAGAGGTTGGCCAGATAACGGATGCGCCGCAGACTGTCCACGTACTCGCTCGGCGCGTGAGGTTCCAGGAGATCAGCCACGATGGGCAGCGCCGGCGTCACGACCACGGCGTCCGCAGGCACGGTCTCCTCCGGGGTTATGACCCCCGTCACCTTCCCGTCTTCGACCTGCAACCCCTGGACTGGGACGCCGGTTCTGACTTGCCCGCCCTGGCCCCGGACGGCGTCGGCTAGGGCCTCGGCCAGCGCGGCAAAGCCGCCCTTGTAGTAGGCCAGCCGTTCCTCACCGCCCCTGCCGCGGCTGCCACCTCGCAGCTTGAGCTTGTTCCAAAACCAGACCGCCGCCACCTCTTCCGCCAAAGCGCCGAACTTACCGCGCAAAAGCGGCTCCCAGACCACCCTGTAGACCCGCTCGCCGCCCATCTCGCGCAGCCAGTCCGCGGCGGTGCGGTCTTCGAGGGCGCGCCAGTCCTTCACCCGGCGCGCCCGCAACGCCAGCAGGCCGAGCCGGAGGCGGTCCGGGAACGGCAGGGGCGAGAAGCGCAGCAGGTCGAGGGGCGTCGAGAGCTTGAAGAAGTCGTGCGCGTAGTACGTGCCGGTCCGGGTAGGGCGCAGCACCACCTCGGTCGACTGGCCCAACTCCGCGATGAGATTCATCACGTGGACGTCGTTGGTGAACCAGTGATGGTAGAACTTCTCGAGCCGCGTGCCGCCGGCGGGAAAGCTGCCGGCGAGGCCGCCGATTTCGGCGTCGCGTTCCAGCACCGTGGCGCGGACGCCGCGCCGGCCCAGTTCGTAGGCCGCGGCGAGCCCGCAGAAGCCGCCGCCGATCACCGCGACGTGGGGCCGGGAGGCGCCGGCCGTCGCCCGGCTACTCATCGAAACGAATTTCCCCTCCCCAGAGGTGTGTGGTGGAGCCGTCCTCGTTGACGAGGAACTGACCGGTGCGGACGCGGGTGATGGGGTAATCGGGAAGCTTGCGCAGAGCGACGCATCCCTTGTCCAACGACAAGTCGTAGTCACGAAAGCGGAAGTTGAAGCCGCCGAAGCCGTACTGCTTTCTGTGGTCAGGAAGGTCGTTCTCGTCCGCCGGGACGACATGCACGAAGAAGGTTTCCTGCACGTCCTCTGCGCCGCACGGCTCCTTGAAATAGATCAGCATGTCCTCGCGGAGATAGACGTCGAAGGTGGAGCGGATTGACGGCTTACGAGGTAAGATTGGCTTTATATCTTTCAACATATCGGTAGCGGCAGTGAACTGAATCAAGGACTTCGTATCTTCAATCAGATAGAGATTGGGGGTTCCGCCGGAAACGACGTGCTCAAACGGAATGAGCGCGGCCATCGTTTGCAGCGCCCTCAAAGAGACCCAAGGCTTGTAAGTAACCAACCATAGTCTACTTCTTCCAATCTTCGGGGCGATCTCCACGATCATTTCTTGGAAGCACAGTTCGTCCGCTTGCCAACAAATTGCCCTTCCATCAAACGCCAACCTTCCTTGATTTGGCTTTCCATGGAATTCCACAAGATGTCGCATATCGCTGCCATAATATAGAACATCATCTTCTTGTACGCGCTCTTGTAGTACAGAAAGAATCTCCTCGCCTTTGTCATGGGCCCGTACAAAATCAGTCCGCCGTATGGCATCTACTCCGGAAAGCACTATTGCGCTTGCGGACAACACGATCAACAGGGGCCGCAGCCATGCTTGCCGTGCGGTCGATGCCAGCGCGTCAGCTCCCGAATGAACCGCCAAACCGACCGCCAGAAAAATGATCGGACCCAGATAGATGCTCTGGCGAATGCCTCCAAGCGGATATATTCCCAGCACGGCAGCACCGGCGGAAGCTGCAATACAAAACGAGAATAAAACTGCGATGGCGCTGGCTTGCAACTTGCCTCGAAACTTTCCGAGGAATGCTACGACCAGGAGGATCGCGAATGCGGGAAGCGCCGCTACCGCCACAGCCTCCGTCAAGTGATACGTCAATAGACTCCAAATCCCGTCAATCGAAAACTCGAAGATCGAGTACGCATCGAATTCTTCTCCCTGATAGTAATACGACGACAAATAGTCATCCACGGCGAAGATCGGTCGATTCCATTGATAGCGTACAGTCACCAGGTAGCTGACGGTACTCGCCGCCAAGAAGAATACACAGGGCATGGCCAAGTCCAGACGTCGTTTCAGCCAGTCTCCAATCCGGCCAGGGTAGACACCCCACCTTTCCTGTCCAGAGACGCGTGGAGCGACGACGGCGGCACCCATTACGGCGGCACCGAACAGGACCAAACCGTACTGGAGTAGCGGCGCGAGGAACAGAGAGACGCAGAGCAGGGCGGTCCTTCCGTCTCGCAGATACCGTAGCAGCCCCGCCACCATGATCAGGGCTAGCAGCGCGTCAATGGAGTACTCCCGCACATCCTGGGCGTGCTCTATTGCGGCAATCGAAAGAGTCGCCAGCAGGCCCGCCAGAAACGCGGCTCCCCGAGCGACCCCGAGGCGCGGCAGCAAGAAGAGCATCACGGCGACGGTCAGAACGCTGGCCGTCGCCGACACGATTCGAACGCTGAAGATCGTGTTCTCGACTTTCTGGACTGTGTACAGGACCAGGGGGTACAGGATCGGAGAGGAGTTATGGTAACGGGTGTTGGAGATGATTTCCGAGAGCGTGCCTCTTGAATAGTTGGCCGCTGCCGCTTCGTCGAACCGTAACTGGTGCTTTGACAGATCATGGAAGCGCAGCCCCGCCGCGGCGACAAGCAGGCAGATACAGGCGGCGTAGTACAGACACGCCTTGCGATCGCGGCTGAAACGGACGATGCGCCGGGCTACGGCGTGCATTTCCAGGGCTCGCATGGGGATTCCCTCAAGAGTCGCTCGGATTGGTATCGTCGCGGAAGTGCGGGTGCGGCGGGCGGCTCATAGAGGTGAAGCCCAGGCGCTCCTTGACCAGATAGAGCGGTCGGCGTTTCATTTCGCCGTAGATGCGCCCCACGTACTCGCCGAGGATGCCGAGCATCAGAAGCTGTACACCGCCGAGAAACAGGACGGCGATGAGGAGCGACGTCCAGCCGGAGACCCAGACGGCGGTGAAGAGGCGCAGGACGAGGGCGTAGACGATGCCCGCCAGGGCCAGCCCGGAAACGACAAAGCCGAGCCAGGTCGCCAGGCGCAGCGGCGCGAGGGAGAACGACACAATGCCATCGGTGGCAAAGCGCAGCATCTTCCTGAGCGGCCACTTGGTCTCGCCGGCCGACCGGGCCGCCCGCTGGTACGGCACGGACTCCTGCCGAAAGCCAGTCCAGGCCACCATGCCGCGCACGAAGCGGTCACGTTCCGGCATGGCGAGGAAGGCGTCCACCACCGTGCGGTCCATGAGCCGGAAGTCGCCGGTGTCGAGGGGGATGGAGATGTCGGTGATGCAGTCGAGGAGACGGTAGAAGGCGCTGGCCGTCCAGCGCTTGAACCGCGTCTCGCCGTCGCGTTTGGTCCGCACGCCGTAGGCCACGTCGACCCCTGTGTGCCAACGGGCCAGCATCTCGGGGATGACCTCGGGCGGGTCCTGGAGGTCGGCGTCGATGAGGACGACGACATGACCAGCGACGTGCTGCAAGCCAGCGGTGACGGCCATCTGGTGGCCGAAATTGCGCGACAGGGCGAGGACCCGCACGCGCGCATCGGCGTGCTGGAGTCCTCGCAGCAGGTTCAGCGTGGCGTCATGGCTGCCGTCGTCGACATAGACGATCTCGAAGTCGAGATCGGGGACGGTCTCAAGGGTGGCGACAAGGCGGAGATGCGTCTCGCGGATGACCGCTTCCTCGTTGAAACAGGGGACGACGACCGACAGGAGAGCGGGACCCCTATCACGATTCGAGGCTAACCTGTTCAATTTACGGAGATTTTGCGGGGGGGGGGGGTACATATGCTAACTTGTCCGGTATTCATAACACGTGAAGAGCAACTCCGATACCATTCGTATGCAGGCTTGTCGGCGATGAGAGCCGGGAAAGAACCATCACAACATGGAGAATCTGTATTTGTCAACATCCCACGCAACCAGTCGTGACGCTGTGCGCGATAACATGACCATGTTGTGAATAAAGGGCCTTGCCTTTCACACCGCAAGAGACTTCCGGGCCTCTTTCGGGAAGTTGCTTCATTCACGCTGCGGCTTACCGTGGCCAGGCATTCTTCCCCGTTCCAGCCTTTCCTGAAGGGAATTATATACTTTGGTAACCGCTCACTGAGACATACCGTTTTGCCTCGACGTCAGGGCCGCCTTGGTAAGGGCAAAGTACCCTGCCACTAAGATGTTGACCGCAGTGTTGACGTTGCGGTCAAGCGAGACGCCATACGTCGGGCAATCGTACCCGTTCTGGTTTCCCCCCCGGACGCCGCAGCGCGAAGGCCGTCGCCGCGTAGCGAGGGCAGCTTCCAACGAACCGGCGGCCGGCCCATGCTGCCTTGTACGTTGGTAAATGTTACTTAAGTATATAATTCCCCTATTTATCGGCGTCTTACTACCATGGAAAACTCGATGCGCAGTCGATCTTCGAGTTTTCGATTGACGGGACCTGGAGTTTATTGACGTATCATTTGCCGTGGGTTGTTGCGATAGCGGCGTTTACCACATTGGCGGTCTTCCTGGTCGCGGCATCCCTCGGAAAGTTGCAAGGAGAATTTCCCGGCAGTGCCATCGCAGTTTTATTTACGCTTTGCATTGCAGTTTCCGTCGACGCTGCCTTGCTGGGAATATACCCCCTTGGGGGCTCGCCAGGTTATCTATCTGGGGCCTGTCATCTTCCTGGCGGCCGGCATCGCCATACATTGGATAGCTGATAGTCTGGCTGCGCTGACGCACCGGATGTGGCTGGCTCCGGCGCTGGCCGTCGTGGCCGCTAGCGCAATAGCTCTTGTGGAGTGGGCGCCATGAGGCAGGACAGTCCGTACAAGACGCGTCAAAACATCAAATCCGTTCTTGCCGCCCTGGAAGAACAGGTGCGGGAAGAGGACGTGGTTTACGTAATATTGTGGGCAGCCCCGTCCATCCAGTTCTACCACACGGGAGCAGAGGGAAGACCAGACAATTACTATTATAGGGCCCCTTTGGTGTACGGCCTCCGCCGAACCGGGTCTCCGTGAGATGATCGAGTTGGTCGCCTTGTTCCCCAAGGTTCCAGATAGAATCTTCCTAGTCTATGACAGAATATCAATACTGGAGGAATTGGAACTGCTGGGCGGGCAAGTTTCAGTTGAGCGCGTCACTGCTGACGACGGAAAATTCAGGATCGCTCTGATTGGGAACATCAAAGCGTCCAGCGAACTGGTGGCCCGCCCCGCACTAGGGTTGGTGTCCGGCGAACCCGTCATTCGCTCCGACTTTGACGTATATATCGACGCCAACACGCTGGTCTACGCTAGGCTCAGGACTCATAACCAGAAACCAACCGTGGCAGCTATGCAGATGGCACTGAAGAACGTATGCGCACAGCGGTCGTACCGGATGGCGATGCGGCGACAATCCTTGAACCTGCCAAACAGGCGCTCAATGAGGTTGCGGCTCTTGTACAACTCGGTGTCGTAGATGATGGGCTCTTTGCGCTTGGCGCGGCCCGGAATGCAGGACTTGATGCCACGTTCGGCAAGGGCCTCGCGCAACCTGTCGCTGTCATAACCCTTGTCGGCTATCAGGACAGCGGCTTTCGGTAGGGCCTCAAGTACCGTATCAGCCCCGCGGTAGTCGCTGACCTGCCCCGCCGTCAACCGCAGCACGACGGGCTTGCCATCGCTGTCGCAGACGGCGTGGAGCTTCGAATTCAGCCCGCCCCGGGTGCGTCCGATCTGGCGTGGGAAAGCCCCCCCTTGATCAGGCTGGCGGCGGTGCGATGCGCCCCCGATGGGTGCTGTCGATCATGACCGTCTTGGTGGCGGTGCTTTCGGCAGCCAGGGCCTGGAAGATGCGGTCGAAGACCGCGGCCCTGCTCCAGCGCACGAAGCGGTTGTAGAGGGTCTTGTGGGGTCCGTAACAGGCGGGCGCGTCGCGCCACCTCAGCCCGTATCGGATGACGTGGATGATGCCGCTGATGACCTTTTCAATGCGGCAGAATGAGGAAGGCAGACCCACCATGACCCGCCTCCGACAAAATGGCGCTGCAATCATGGCGGCGGGGCTGTTACTCGGCGTTCTGGTCCTGGCGGCGGGATACCTGTTCCGAGCAACGAGTGTTCCCACTCCTGCGCCGGCAACCACCACGGCGCCCTTGAATGCTTCAGTCGCCAAGTGGTTGGACAACCACGCCGCCGCCATCTCGATTACCAACGATGACTGGCCCACCCCCGGAAGGGAACCGGACATAGACAGCTACGTGCTGGAGCAGGGCCTCGTCATGGGCTATGAAATGGTGACCGGAAATACCTTTTATGGTGATCGCATATTCAGCGGGCCTGACGATGAGCGGATTGTCTATCTGATGTCGGAGCTGGTTCCCAAGGGGTTCAGCTATTTCGGGCATGGGCACCATCACGTCGACCACGACGAGTTGTCTTACGAAGAGGCCCTCGAATCGTTCCAAGCCAACTATGACACCATGAAAGAGTGGGGAATGAAGCCCGTCGCCTACGCCTATCCGAGAAGCGCCGGGCACGAAGCAGAGACGCAACGGGCTTTGGAGGCTTCAGGGTTTCTGAGCGGCAGACTGCTGACCAGGAACTCCAGAGAGTTCTACAACATGCCAGGGACCCAGTTGGCGCCGGATAATTGGTTTGGCCTGATGTCGGTGGAGATGCAAAGTATCGAGTTTGAAGGCTGTGACCCCTGCATCAATGACAATGACGAGTTGGTGACTGTCCTGGATGAGGCATTGGCGCAGACCGCGTGGATCATATTGACGTACCACGCCATCGGACAGCCTGAGTGGTGGGGATGGTACGACTGGGACGAATTCCGCAAAGACGTTCAATCAATCGCGGCGCGTGATTTCTGGACGGCTTCGATGAACGACATAACCCTTTATGTCCGGGAAAGAGAGCATGCCGTGATAACGGTTGAAGTGGCTGAGGGCAGCGCCGGAACCGAAAGCATCGAGATTACGCTGTCCGACGGTCTGGACAACGTCAGGTTCAACCAGCCACTGACGATACTGTTCGACCAGCCGACGGATTGGGTGGGCGTGCCCTTCACCGTTTCCCAGGATGGTGAGTTGCTGGATGAGCTTGTCTTCGACACGGAGGCGGTGATGCTCCCATTGAAGCCAAACGAGCGGCCCTACGTGCTTCGCCCACGCCCTTGACCGGTTCATCGTCTTGCCGCCCTGCTTGAATCGACTGGTGTCCCGCATCCTCTACCCGGTGTGGGCGCTCATCGTCCGCGCCCTCTTCCTAATAGCAGGCGTTGTCGTTGTCGACGATGACGGTGTGTCGTGGGACGGGCGCACTCAGCGACGTCTCGCTGCAGAAACTTCGCATACATAGCGGGGACGATGACACCTTTACCCAGCACCATAACAAGTTCTGTGGCATGACGTTCGAACTGCCGCTCCTGCTGGTAGAGCGCGTCCTGGGACTGAAGGACATCCGCAGTATTTTTTCAGCCACCTTACCTTACAGGCAAAACAGTCTGGGGCATTGTTTTCAGACCTTGCCGATAGCCTCTGCGCTTCCATCCAGCACGCCGCGCTGACGCAGCAAGTCAGCCAATTGTTCGTAGCTGATGCCGTATTTCGAGGCAATCTCGCGGGCGTAGCTGCGCCCCATGGGCGGCCCCGGCAAAATCTTGTACGACCGCTGATCGCCGTCCTCGCCGTCGCGCAAGCGCGACGCCACCAGACTGACCAACGCACCGTCTCCTTCGGTTTCGGCATTGAGTTGCGGCACGGCGGCGGCGAGTTCGTGCAGGTGGGTGGCGAAGATGGCGCGCGTGCCCATGCGGCGCAGGATGCGGCTGATGTCCTGCGCCAGATAGACGCTCTCGCCGGGGCTGGTGCTGGCCAGTGATTCGTTCAGCAAAATCAGGCTGTGCCGCGTGGCGCGATTGAAAATCTGACTCAGGCGCTGCGCTTCGTCGCCAAACCGTCCCGTGGCCTTGGCCAGGCTTTCCTCGACCGGGTAGTGGGTGAAGAGGTTGTCGACCGGGCTGATACGGGCCTCCGCCGCCGGCAGCCACAGGCCGGCCTGAGCGAGAATTTGGCACAGGCCGACCATCTGCGTATAGGTCGTCTTGCCGCCCTGATTGGGGCCGGTCAGAATCATGATACGGCTGTCACGGCCCATGCGCACGTCGTTCCTGACGACACGGTGCGTCCCGTCTTTCTGCTCCGCGCCCTGCAACGCCAGGTTCAGGTTGTACGCCTCACGCAATTCGCCGACCCGTTCGTCCATCGGTGCAATGCCGGGCCGGCACACTGGCAACCCGTGACCGCGCAGCCGTTCCATGAGCCGTAGGGCAGCCATGTAAAACGCCATGTCGCCGCTCAGCGTGGCCAGAAAGCCGCTCTGCACGGTAACGTAGCGGCGCAGGATACGGGCAATCGGATGGCAGACGGAATCCAGCACGCGAGCGAGGTCGCTAAACAGCGGCACCATGAGCGGATTGACGTCCTGCTGGCTACCGGCCAAGCCCGGAATGCCAGGGCCGGGGTCAAGTTCGGGCACGCTGTGCAGCGGGCCGATGCCCTTGAAAGCATCACGTTCCCGGCCCAGGAGGCGGTCGATAAACGACGACGAGGTGAAGCGCCGGGCGTTTACCGACAACAACGTGGCCGCCACGGGCCGCAATTGGCTGTCCAGATTGACGCCGATGGTGACGCTGGCCTTGGTGCGCAGCGTGTCGAGCATGCCCGGGAGTTCGCGCGTCAGGTTGCGGTAGACGGGGTCGGCGGCGGTGTCGGCAGTAAGGCCGCGCAGGGTGCGCCAACCCACGGCCCGCACACCCTCCCCCACCGCGTCGAACAGGTCGTTCAGGCCCTTGACGCAACTCACGAAATAATCCAGTTCGCCCAGGCGCCACGTGACGTCGTGAAAGGTGGAGCGCTTGCGGTCAAAGGCGGAGCGATACGAGTCCAGGGCGCCAACGGACGGCAAGAGGGCTTCCAGACCTTCGCGGAACGCCGCATGGTCCCATAGGTCTTCGATGACGTCCTGTCGGTAGGCTATAACGGCGGGGTCGGTGCAGATGCGGGTGAGAATCTCCCGGACTTTGCCGCGTTCCATACTGCTGCGCGTGAGCGCCAAGAGGGTCTGGTCCAGTTCCAGATCGCGCACGCATTGGGCGTCCAATTCCGTATGGCGGCGCGCCGCGCCGGTGGGCCATAGCAGGCTGAACGGTTGCGGGGTATCCATAGCTCTCCGTGGATCAGCCAGCAGGCAGTTGCACGCCTCACGACTGCAGCGGGGCCCTTCCGGTGGTGACGGCGATGCCCTGATCGGCGTGCCCGAAGGCCTGAGCCAGAAGCTCGTAGCTGCGCCGGCGCACGGCCTCGTCGCAGGTCCAGGTGACGACCGCGACCTCCTGCACGTTGAGCTCAGCGGCGAGCTCGCGGATACGGGCCGCCACGTGCTCCTTGGTGCCCACCAGCGAATCGCGGCGCAATTGTTCCACCCGTTTTTCTTCAGCGGTGCTCAGCCGTTGGGCGGCGGCCACGTCGGGCGCTTCAAACGGCAGGAACACGCCCCGGTCACGCGACAGGCGCCAGATGGCCCGCGAAGTGAAGTGGTGCTGCGCCTCTTCCTCGCTGTCGGCGGCCAGGGCCCACACGCAGATACCGGCGTGCGGATGCGGGTGCCGCTCACTGGGCTGGTAAGCGCCCTGATAAACCCGCAGCGCCTGTCGGGCGCCTTGGCCGTCGGTGAAGAACCAGGCGAAGCAATACGGAAGGCCGAAATGCGCCGCCACCTGCGCACCGTAGGTCGAGCTGCCGAGAATCCACGTCTCCGGCACGGTGTCGCTCATCGGGTGCGCCTTGACGGCCGCAAACGGATGGCCGTCCGCCAGGGGCGCGCCGCTTACCCAGGCCAGCAGGTCACGCACGTCGGCCGGGAATTGCGCCGGGCGCTCGTTCGCCAGCGGGTGCAGGGCGAAGGCGGTCAGGCCGTCCGAGCCGGGGGCGCGCCCCAACCCCAGGTCGATACGCCCGGGCGCCAGGGCATCGAGCACGCGGAACTGTTCGGCGACCTTGAACGGCGCGTAGTGCGGCAGCATGATCCCGGCGCTGCCGACGCGGATGCGCGACGTGGTGGCGGCGATGGCGCTGATCAGAATTTCCGGCGCCGTGCCGAGGATGGTCGGGTGGTTGTGGTGCTCGGACACCCAGAAGCGCGCATAGCCCAGCCGTTCGCAATGCTGTGCCAACGCCACGGTGTTGCGGATGGCGACGTGGACGGGTTGACCGGCGGCGGCGATGGTCTGATCGAGGACGGAAAGGCGCTGCACCATGCGGACCTCTTCAGCGGGCCAGTTGGCGCACGTCGGTGAGACGGCCCCTGACCGCCGCGGCGGCGGCCATTGCCGGGCTGACGAGATGGGTGCGGGCGTCGCGGCCCTGGCGACCCTCGAAGTTGCGGTTCGAGGTGGAGGCGCAGCGCTTGCCGGGCGGCACGCGGTCGGGGTTCATGCCCAGGCACATGGAACAACCAGATTCGCGCCATTGGAACCCCGCGGCGATGAAGACGTGGTCCAGGCCCTCCGCCTCGGCCTGCTGTTTGATGATCGACGACCCCGGCGACACCATCGCGTCCACGTGGGCGGCAACCCGCCGGCCGCGCAGAATGTCGGCGGCGGCGCGCAGGTCCTCCATGCGGCTGTTGGTGCACGAGCCAATGAAAACGTTGTCGATGGACACGTCGGTCATGCGGGTGCCCGGTGTCAGCCCCATGTAGTCGAGCGACCGGCGCATGGCGGCGCGTTTGGCTTCCGTGGGCGCGTCCTGTGGGTCGGGGACCACGCCGGTAATCGGCACCACGTCCTCCGGGCTGGTGCCCCAGGTCACCTGCGGGGCGATATCCGCCGCGTCGATCCACACCTCGCGGTCATACGCGGCGCCGTCGTCGGACTTGAGCGTCCGCCAATAGGCCACCGCGGCGTCCCACTGCGCTCCCTGCGGCGCCATGGGGCGGCCCTTGAGGTAGTCAAAGGTCTTGTCGTCGGGCGCTATCAGACCGGCGCGAGCACCGGCTTCGATGGTCATGTTGCTGACCGTCATGCGTCCTTCCATGGACAAATCGCGAAAGGCCCGCCCCACGTATTCGACGATATGACCGGTGCCGCCGGCGGTGCCGATGTGCCCGATGATCGTCAGGATGAGGTCCTTGCCGGTGCAGCCCAGCGGCAGCGGGTTGTCAACCAGCACCCGCATGTTTTTAGGCTTGGAAGTGCGCAACGTCTGCGTGGCCAGCACGTGCTCACCCTCGGAAGTGCCGATGCCGAACGCCAGCGCCCCGAAGGCCCCATGCGTGGCGGTATGGCTGTCGCAGCACACCACCGTGGTGCCCGGCAGGGTGAACCCCTGCTCCGGCCCGATGACGTGCACGATACCCTGACGCGGGTCCAGCATGTCGAAGATCGGCACGTCGAATTCCTTGCAGTTGATGCTCAGCGTCTCGACCTGCAGGCGCGATTCCGGATCTTCAATGCCCTGCCGGCGGTCGGTGGTGGGAACGTTGTGATCGGCCACGGCCAGAGTCGCGTCGCGCCGCCGCAGCTGGCGCCCGGCCAGCCGCAGACCCTCGAAGGCCTGTGGCGACAGCACCTCGTGCAGCAGATGGCGGTCGATGTACAGAATCGCGGTGCCGTCGTCCTGCACGTCCACGACGTGGCTCTGCCAGATTTTATCGAACAGGGTTTGCGGGCTCGTCACAGCGTCTCTCCTTGTTGCGCGGGGCCGGAGCGTAGAGCCAGGGCTGCTGTTCTCTCTGCACCGTCTCGAAGGCGTCGATCTTGTCGGCTTTCTGCAGTGTCAGGCCGATGTCGTCGAGGCCGTTCAACAGACAGTCGCGCCGGAAACCGTCGATCTCGAAGGTGATCGGGTCGCCGTTGGGCCGGGTGATTTTCAGGGCTTCGAGGTCCACCGTCAGTCCGGGGCTTTTCGGGTTGGCGGCGTCGTTCAGCAGCAGGCGCCAATCGTCCTTGCCGACGGTGACGGGCAGGATGCCGTTCTTGAAGCAATTGTTGTAGAAGATGTCGGCGAAGCTGGTGGCGATGATGCAGCGGATGCCGAAATCAAGCAGCGCCCACGGAGCGTGCTCGCGCGATGAGCCGCAGCCGAAATTGTCCCCGGCGACGAGGATGCTGGCCCGGCGGTACGGCTCGCGGTTGAGCACGAAGTCCGGCTTTTCGCTGCCGTCGGCGTTGAAACGCAGTTCGTCGAAGACCACCTTGCCGAGGCCCGTCCGCTTGATGGTGCGCAGGTGCAGCTTGGGGATGATCTGGTCGGTGTCGACGTTCATCATGTCCATGGGCGCCGCAATGCCGCTCAGGGTCGTGAATTTTTCCATGTGCGGGTCCTCGGTGGTGATTCGAGGTAAAGGATCAGGAGGGGAAATTTGGCTAAGGCGAACCAAAAAATTGTTTGATAATAAGCAACGCCAAGCCGGCGATAAGCGGGAGCATCAGGGACATCAGCATCCCGACCATCCATTTCAGCAGATGAATCTCGCCCGCTACGGTTGCAAAGCCTTCTTTCATCTCTCCGCGCAAGATTTCCAAGTCGATTTTCGTGACGTATATCTCTACACCCTGTGGTGTGTCCATGCTGCTTCCCTTTGCTTCAGACGTCCGCTTGGCCGTATGCGCGTGTGCAACGTATATGCCGCATGCTCGATTGTCAACCAGACCGGTGGCTAGCGTTTAACGTACACGGTACCGTCCTCGATGCGGACTTGGTAGGTGGGCACGTCGGTAGCGACCGGGCCGCTGATCAACGCTCCGGTGCGGACGTCAAAGCAGGCGAAGTGCAGCGGGCATTCGACGCTGTAGCCCTCCAGGCGGCCGCGCGACAGCGGTGCGCGCAGATGGCCGCATACGTCACTGAGGGCGTAGAACGTTCCGGCGACGTTGGCCAGGAGCACTCGCTCCCGCTCCACAGCAACCCAGGTCATGCTGCCGGGGGACAGATCAGCGGCTCTGCAAACGGGGACAAACTCGGTCATGGGAAAACCTTGTTGTATTGGGTCTGACGGCAACTCACAGAGCAACCCTGCCCTGCCATTGCAGGCCGTCGCCCCGCTTGTTCATGACCGGTCTGAGGATCAAAATTGAGCCAGACGGGATCTCCAGGACAGTGATCTCGACGTCCAGCCGCCCGCTACCTCTTGAACCTGATCCACCGGCAATCACGGCCACAAGCGAGGCGTTAAGGCTCCGACACCAGCATCGGCGTTATCTGTTACGGGTCTTGAGCGGATGGTCTATAAGGTTGAGGCCGACGCCCTACTCATCGCGCAGCTTCGTTACCCCTACTGACTTTTTGCATCGGCTTGTCAGATCGACGACCAGGGCTTCAAACGCTTCCAGCGTATCCACCTCGACGCGCAATCCTTTGATGTCGCTTTCCGAATCGCCTCCCAGTCGCCATAACGTCACCAAGCCGCAGGGATGGGCGTCAGGCATCAGTGTCTCTCCTCCGTTTCGGCAGGCAACGACGTCCCCTCAAAGTAAGCCAGCGCACCAGGATGCAGGGGAATTGCCGGGGGCTCCGCACCGGCTGTGGCAGCCCGCAACAACTCTGCACCGTGCAAGTCCAAGGTTCGGGTCACGGCGTAAGCATGCCGGGCGGGAAAGTCGTCGCGGCAAACCAGCAGGTAGCCATCGAGGGCGATGAGGGTACGCAAGGCAACGGGTCCGTAGGCCTCGAACGGCGGCAGCCCGGCGACCAGGGCAACCGCGTCGGACGGCGACAGCAGGGCCACGTCGAGTTGCTTGCTGCTGATGAGGCTGGCGATGCGTTCGGTGTGGGGGGCGCGGGTCACCCTGGCTTTGCTGGCGGGCAGGTGGGCAGCCAGGACGGCGGCGACCCGTTTGCCGAGGGGGTAGGACGGCGGGTCGCTGCGGTCGGTGAGAATCAGCAGGTGCCGCTGCCGATAGACCATCCATTGCCGGTAGGGCGTGTGACCGCTGCTCACCAGCCCCAGCGCGCCGATGAGCGCGGCATGCAGAAACCGTCTCCGTCTCATATCGCCTCACAAACGGCGCGGGCCGGGCGGGAGGCGTGAACCTCGCACCCGGCCCGCGTTTTTCGGTCCGCACGTCTGGCCGTGCGGAACTTGGTTACTTGAAGATGTCCAGCGGCAGGATGGCCGACACCGTGTAGTTCGGCACGTCAACCAACTGGCCGATGCGCAGATCGACGGCCACGCTGGCGATGACGTACGCCTGCTGCGCCGTGTAGCCCTTCTGTTCGACCATGTAGTCGATGATATCGAGCAGGGCGTTGCGCGCCGCCAGCGTCAGGTTCTCCGACAGATTGCTCAGCGAGGCGATCTTCTGACTATCGAGATAGGTCTCGTAGATCGGCACCTCGCCGGCGGCCTTTATCGGGATGCCGGTGGTGGCATAGAACGAGGAAGGTTCGATGGCTTTGAGCTGCGCGCCACCCTCGTAGTGCGGCATTGAAATCGAAGCGCCCATGCCTTTGCGGATTTCCGTGACCACGGTCACGCGGGCGCCTATTTCGATGGCGGTGCCGGACACCTCACCGTCGCCCTGCGCATAATGCACGTCACCGACGAACAGGCCGCAGCCGTCCACGAAGCACGGCAGCAGCAGCGTGGTGCCGACCTGAATCTGCTTGATGTCCATATTGCCGCCGTTCTCGCGCGGCGGAATGGTGCGCAGACATGTGTCCTTGTGCGTTCCCTCCGGACCACAGACGTCCGCCGGCTGGGCGCCTGTCGGCTGCGGCATCAGCGCGATGCCGCCGGCCTCGGCGAGTTCACCTTCGCGGGCCAGGATGGTTTCGATTTCGGGCTCACCGGGCAGCACGCCGACCGAACCCATGAAGCCGTTGAACGGTACGGCCACGCCGGGGATTTGCGGAGAGGTCGCTTCCAGACGGTTCAGACGCCAGTTGGCAATGAACGGGTCGGGAAACTTGTCTCGCAGGAACCCGAAGCCGGGTACGATCAGGGTGTAGCCGTACTGATCAGGCTCGATGTCCACCAGCGTCACGGCCAGCACGTCGCCGCGCTCGGCGCCTTCGATATAGGCGGGACCGGTCATGGGGTGGACGAGATTCAGGTCGAGCGCCGCCAGGTCGTCGGCGGTGGACTCGAAATTCAGGTCGCTATCCAGGGCGTCCCGCGTTGCGAAAACGATCTGCTGTCCCGGCTTGGCCCGTGCCGCCGGTTTGATGGCCGGATGGTAGCGGTTGAAGCAATTGGGATCGTCCTGGCAGTGGGCACCGCTCTTCTCGATCACCACCGTTGACAAGGTCTTGACGTCCGTCGTATCGCCCAGGACCATGCCGGCGCTCAGCAACACGACCAGCGCCAGCACTCCACACACTATCGAACCCGTTCGTATCATGTCGCCTTCCTCCTCGTGCCCGCGCCGGACCGCGCGGCGTGGATTCTCGCCTCGGCTGTGCAGCCCCATGTCGTGGAAACGCACGCTACTATGCAGGCGGAGCCGTGCCGGGTCAAGCGAAAAGCCGGGCTGCAATTCGGCGGTCCCCCGCTTCGGTTTTCCCTCTCACCCAAGCCCGCTCCTTCGGTGGGGAGAGCGTATCAATTCCGCTGGCGCAAACGGGGCGCATTCGATAGCCTAGAACCCGATGCCGGGGGCTGGAGCGCGGGGCGCGGGCGCCGGGTGTGAAACGTTCATCACAGATAACTGAAGGAGACGTGGGGCATGAGCGACAAGGTGGCGATCATTACAGGCGCGGGCAGCGGCATCGGCCGGGAAACGGCGCTGGCATTGTTGCGGGCGGGATACGCGGTGGCGCTGGCCGGGCGGCGGGCCGAACGCCTGGACGAGACGGTGCAGACGGCCGGTGAAGCGGGCTCGCGGGCGTTGGCGGTTCCTGCCGACGTAAGCGATCCGGACTCGATTCGAGCGCTGTTTGCCAAGACCCAGGAGGCGTTCGGACGCCTGGACGTGCTGTTCAACAACGCCGGCACGGGCGCGCCGCCCATACCACTGGAAGACCTCACCTACGAGCAGTGGAAGACCGTGGTGGACATCAACCTCACCGGCGCCTTCCTGTGCACCCAGGAAGCGTTCAAATTGATGAAGGCCCAGGACCCCATGGGCGGACGCATCATCAACAACGGCTCCATCTCGGCCACCACCCCGCGGCCCAACTCGGCGCCGTACACGTCCACCAAGCACGCCATGACGGGCCTCACCAAGTCCACCTCGCTGGACGGCCGCAAGTACAACATCGCCTGCGGTCAGATCGACATCGGCAACGCCGCCACCGAGATGACCCAGCGCATGCAGGGCGGCGTGCTGCAGGCGCACGGCGAGGTGATGGTGGAGCCGACCATGAACGCCGCACACGTCGCCGACGCGGTGGTGTACATGGCCGGGCTGCCGCTGGACGCGAACGTGCAGTTCATCACGGTGATGGCGACGAAGATGCCGTTTGTCGGACGTGGGTGAGGCTTACAATAGGTCCCTGCCCTCCGCCAGTGCGCGACTGACGAAGCGGTTGCCGTCGGCCAGCATGTCGTCCAACTCGGCGCGAGTATAGACGAAGAGGTCAACGGGGATGCCGACGCCCTCGGGGCGGTATGCGGCGGCGCGCTCGGAAAACGGCAAGTCGGTCGTGCGCAGCGCCAGCAGCACGTCGGCGTCGCTGCCGGGAACGGCGTCGCCGCGCTGCAGCGAGCCGAACAGCACTGCGTGCTCAATTTCCGGGCGCCGTATCTTCAGCGCCCTCATCGCCTCTTGGAGGCGCTGGATCGTCGCCTTCCGGTTCAGCCAGAAGACCTTCACAGAAGACGATGATGCTTTCGGCGTTGGATACCGCACGAACGGCCTCCCCCTGCATGTAGTGTTCAAACGGCGCACCTGCCGGATGTGAATTGGGATACCGGGCCGGTATGTAGTGGCGGTCCAGTTCCCGCGCTGCGTCCAGCAACTCGGTCTCGGCCACGCGGGAAACCGGTAACGCCTTCAGTAAGTTCGTTACCGAATGGCCCCAAGCTTCCCCGCCCAGTTTCTGGAACACGGCTTTGATCACCTTCTCCGCGGCTTGCTGGGCGGCAAAACAGGCCCACTCGTAGTGGCCGCCCTCAATGCACCAGCGGGCGAGTTCCACGTCCCGTTGCCCCTGGTTGAACCAATCTTGGTGTCGGCTTGCCATGTGACCTGTCCCCAAGTTGCAATGAAGGCGTGCCCGCTCATACCCGGCTCATGGCTCACACCACTTTTGCGGGTCCAGTCGGGTTTCCCGATCCGTGCCGGCGGTCTTCTAAATCCCACAGTGGGCGCACGCGTCCAGCTTCCGAATATGGGCTGATTCATCGAGTTGGCCGCCTTAAATGCTTGAAGATGTCAGACTTGTCACGAACGTACCGTGTAGCCCGAGAGACAACGGATAGGGTAACACGCCCTGCCACCACAGACCGTCGGCGAGGCGCTTTGCCTCGAACACGTTCAACCCCGCAGCGCGGCGTTGGACGTCGGGGAAGGGACCGACTGAGCCAACCATCGCCCTCGGCTGCGCTTAAACCCCGAAGGGGAACCATCAACCGCCCCCACAAAGAAAGATCGCCAAAGCAAGGCGAGTACGGCGAACAGCAACGGTGTATTGAAGGCGAGCATGATATTCACCTTGCTGTTTAGGGCTTTCAATTTACCCTTTAGTATCTCCAAGTCCGCTTTGGTAGCCAATTGCCCGATGGCAGCGTCAACCAGCGCGTTGACGATCGCCGTCGCTTGTAGCTCCGGCATACCGCTATCGAGCGCCGGTCTGGAGCGCCAGCGTGTCAATCAAGGGCATGATCTTGCCTCCCTCGTGTGACCCCTAGGACCCCGGCAATCCGCTGTCAAGCTTGATCTGCGCGACACACAGGGCAAGTCGGCCTGTGCTATGATGCGCGGCGTTCACGACCGCTGCGCGCCCCCGCCGGCTTGGCCGGGTTAAGGAGATCATGAGATGGGTACGAACCGTATGATGAAGACAATCGGCATCCTTGCAGCCCTGTCCCTGTTGTATGCGGCCCCTGTCGTCTCGCAGACGCTGCGGCTGAAGTTCACGTCGCCGATCGCGCCGCCGCCGTTCCTGGTCAGCGAAACGGCCAAGTGGTGGGCCGACGAGGTCGCCCGGCGCAGCGAGGGCCGCATCAGTTGGGAGTTCTTCTGGATGGGCGCCCTGACCAAGGCCGGCGAGGAGCTGGAAGCCGTCGAGTTCGGGCTGGTGGAGGTGGGCAACATTGCCGCGCCCTACTACGCCGGTAAGCTGCCGCTCGTCAATTGGACCTACGCGGTGCCCTTCGGCCCCGGCGATCCCAAGATGATTCTCGACGCCTGCCAACGCATGTTCGAGGAGGTGCCGGAGCTCAAGGCCGAGATCGAGCAGTACAATCAGAAACTTCTCTTCCCGCTGGTCATCGACACCTACAACCTCACCTCCAAGCGGCCCCTGCTCACCTTCGACGACCTGGATGGCGTCAAGATCGCCTCCATCGGCGCCTATCACCCGAAAATCCTCAGCGGCGCCGGCGCCCTGGCCATTCACATGCCGGTTGCCGAACGCTACACGGCCCTGCAAACGGGCGTCATTGAGGCCGAGTTCCTGCCCTGGGACATCTCCTTCGCCTACAAGTACCAGGACTTCAACAAGCACGCCACGTGGATCGACATGGGCGCCGCCATGCCCATCCTGATCACCATCAACACGACGTTCTGGAACAGCCTGCCGGAGGACTTGCAGACGTTGATGATGGAAGTGGGTAAGGAAGCCGTGGCGCGCAACGCCGACCTGATCCGCATTCGGCGCGAGGAGGCCAGGGCCGGCTTCGAGGCAGCCGGCGTGATTTTCCACGAGATGTCGTTCGACGAGAAAGTGAGATGGTCCAACGCCCTGTCCGACATCCCCGGCGCCTGGATCGAGGAAATGGAGGGTAAGGGGCGAGCCGGGCGGGCGGTGATGGTGCGCTATCTGGAGTTGCTGGAGTCCATGGGGCACCGGTTCCCCCGCAAGTGGGCGGCGGATTTTCGCTAACGCCACGAAGGAGGCTGCCATGCAGGACGTGTCGCGGCTTGGCCGGGCATTGGGATGGCTGGTTGCCGCCGCCAACGCGGTGTCGGCGGCCTTCGTGCTCCTGCTGATGATACTGGTGGTGGCCGACATCACTGGGCGCTACGTATTCAACAGCCCGGTGCCCATGACCTACGAAGTCGGCTCCTTCATGCTGGTGTTCATCGTCTTCCTCGCCCTCGCCTCAACGCAGCGAACGGGCGCCCACATCCGCGTCGAGTTCCTCACCCTGCGCCTGCCGCCGCGCGCCCGCATCTGTCTGGATATCCTGGCCTACTGCCTCGGCATCATGGTGTACGCCACCATCCTGTGGCGCGGCTTCGGGTGGGCCTGGACCTCGTGGCTGGTCGGCGATTACGTCGCCGGACTGATCAACATCCCCCGCTACCCGTCGCAGTTCGTCGTGCCGCTCGGCGCCGCCGTTCTGTGCCTGCAGTTTGTCGCCGACGTAGGGCGGCGGCTCCAAGACCTCAAAAAGCAACCATAAGGAGCACGGCGTGGATCCAATGGTATGGGGAATCGTCGGCTTCGTCGCGGTGCTGGTGCTGCTGGCGCTGGGGATTCACGTCGGCTTGTCGCTCGCCGTGGTGGGTTTCGTGGGTATCATCTGCATGACGGGCAGCGTCAAGTTCGGCTTGGGACTGCTGACCACGACGCCGTATGCCACCACTGCCTCGTTCGCCTTCACCGTTCTGCCCCTGTTCATCCTCATGGGACTGTTCGCCACCCACGCCGGGATGAGCAGCCGGGCCTTCGACGCGGCGTACAAATGGGTCGGGCGGCTACCAGGCGGCCTGGCCATCGCCACGACGTGGGCCAACGCCTTGTTCGGCGCCTGCACCGGCTCCAGCGTGGTGGCCTGCGCCGTGTTCACGCGCATCAGCCTGCCGGAAATGCGCAAGCGGGCGTACGACAAACGTTTCGCCTGCGGCACAATCGCGGCGGCGGGCATGCTGGGCATGCTCATACCACCCAGCGCGTTGATGGTGATATACGGCATCCTGACCGAGCAATCGATCGGTATCCTGCTCATCGCCGGGGTCGGGCCCGGCGCCGTACTGACGGTGATCTTCACGTTGGGAATCGTGGTGTCGGCGCTGCTGCGGCCCCAATTGGCGCCGCGTTCCGAGGTGGTGGTGTCGTGGGCCGAGCGGTTGAAATCGCTCGGCGGCGTGTGGGGCATCATCGTCCTGGTAGCGGGCATTATCATCGGCATGTACATCGGCGTTTTCACCCCCACCGAGGCGGGCGCTGCCGGGGCTTTGGGCGCGCTGCTTCTGGCGCTGCTGTCGGGCGGCCTGACGTGGCGCAATTTTGCGGCGGCATTGAACGAGGCGGCGCAGACCACGGCACTGGTGTTCTTCATCCTCATCGGCGCCATGATTTTCGCCCGCTTCCTGGTATTTACCGGCCTGCCGAACGCCTTCGTCTCCTGGGTCACGAACGCCGGCATCCCACCGATGGCGGTGGTCGTGCTCTTCCTCGCCATGTACTTCTTCCTCGGCATGTTCCAGGACTCCATCTCCATGATGTCCATCACCCTGCCGGTCGTGCACCCGATCATCGTGCAGTTGGGCATCGACCCCATATACTTCGCCATGCTGGTCATCATGGCCATCGAGATCGGCCTGCTGACGCCGCCCGTCGGGCTGAACGTGTACACCGTGCGCTCCGTAGCGACCCAAATCCCGGAAGGTCAAGACGTCTCCCTGGACGACATCTTCCGGGGCATCCTGCCCTTTTTCTTCCTGGCCTTGGTAGCGCTGGTCATTCTGATTCTGTTCCCGCCGACCAGCACCTTCCTGCCCAGAGCCATGTTCGGGCAGTAGACGTGGCCGATACGATCGATCACCCGAACAGATACATTCGTGAAGCGATTACATACGCGTTGGATAAAGGCTGGACACTGAGGAAATCTGGTCCACGTGCGCACATGTGGGGGCTATTGTATTGCCCTCAATCCGACCACACGGGTTGCGCCAGGGCAGCCTATTCAACTTCGAGGAACCCAGAGAATCATGCCAAGGACATTCGACGTGCGGTTGATCGCTGTACGCATTAGACCCTTGGAACGCAGCTATTTGAGGTCTGAAGCCATGCAACAATACGATTTCACGCTGATTTTTGCAGAGTCCCTCGAATTGACTTCCGACCTTGCCGACGCACTGTATGCAGCAGGCTGTGACGATGGAACGCCGGGAACCGCCAATGGCATGCTTTTCGTTGGCTTCCATCGTGAAGCAGCGACACTCGAGGATGCTATCTGTTCGGCCATTGAGGATGTCAGGAGGGCCGGCTACGCAGTCGCTCGAGTTGAGATGGAAGCTGGAACAATGGTCCGGGCGGGTTAAGGAAGGTCTGAACAAACTGCTGCACTATGAAGAGTCGATCACTGTGTTGGTCATTCCGGCGCACGCCGGAATCCAGCGACCTTGACCCCGAAAGACCTTCCAAAATGGTGGATCAAGGCTTCGGAAGAATAGGCACGATGCGAACAATCGCCGAAAACGTTGCATCCGGTGCAAGGACGATCACGCCTGCGGGGATGCCTCTCGCTTCCAGATTGATGGCGTCCGTTGGGCAGGTATATGGCTCAAAGCAGATCGCGTCCCTGCCCGGGGGCGTATAGACAACCAGTTCCCGGAATGGCGCCCCCGATTCCATCACCAAGTCGTGTCCGGCATTCCGATTTTCGATGACGCACCGGCTGACACCGTCCGCTTCTATCTGAACGTCCGTAAACACATGGTCGAGCGTCAATTCGGTGAACGGCTTGCCGTCCCGTAAGTCCAGGGCGCCGGCGGCTGCGAGGCGTCTGCCGGTCGGCACTGAATCTGCGTCCAGTTCCCAGTACGATGCGGCAGGGACTTTGATCAGTGCCGCAGTGGGGTTCGCATTAGGCGACAGACAAACGCGGAAATACGGGTGGATGCCGAATCCCATTGGCATATTCCGGCTACCGGTATTTTGAATCAAAACGCCCATCGACAACGCGGCGTCTTTGAGCGTGTACGTGATCCTGATTTTGAACGGGAACGGATACTGGCGGCCGATATCCGCGAAATCGCACGAGTCGAGGGCGCACACCAACGTCGCGCCGTTTTCGTCCGCTGTTTGGCTCTCTACTTCATACGGCCGGTTCAGTAGCAGCCCGTGGATCGAGGTCGGGGATTCGGGCGGTTTGTCAAACTGGCAGGTCTCTCCCTCAAAGCGCCACGTACCGCCTCGGATGCGGTTCGGGAAGGGAAACAGGATCGGAATGCCGTAAATATCGGGATGTCCTTGCAACGTCCTCAGATCGGGAGGCGCGTCGATCAGGTTCAGCCAGTTGTCCCCTTCAGAGCCAGACCCCGTGTCCGCCACCCGGAAGGCGTAGCAGTTGTTGCCAAGCCCCGGTGCAATTTCAGCGACAGCCTTCTGACTTTCTTGCAACACGTAAACCTGAAACCCATCGACCATGTTGATACCTGCCGAGTACATTGCCTGTTCCATCTTCCTCCTCCCTTCCCTATCGTTTCCCCTCGGTCAAGGCGATTCCATGGACCGGACAACCGTGACTTTTGCCATTGACGCATACCCGGTAAATCGGGTGTACTTTTCTCGCCGAGTTGTTCCGTTGTACAGAAAGACACGAGATGAACGATGCGCAGCGTGACCATTTGTCAAATTGTCAAAGGCTCTTGGCAACATGCCCCAAGGCTTAGCGGTCGCTGCGCCCATCGCCTTGGCGACGGGCAAGTTGTCCGTACCGACGTATGCTGGCCGTATTGGCCGGCGTTGCGTGTATCTTTTATATTTCGCACTGGGCTCATAAGAGAGGTATCACCATGAGGGACCTGGATATCATCGCTTAATCGCTTATATCTTCTGCGGTGTCGTGGCTCTTGGTGTCGTGTACACCATGATCGTCGACCGCAGGGCCCGCAAACGCAAGGCCAAGCACTGAGCCTGCTTGCATCCAGAGAAGTTTGTAACCCCGCGCCGGAGGTGGCGAAGCATAGCGGCTATCCCCTGCGAACAAAAGGAGAATGACCCTTGAGCAATTACTCGGAGCTTGCCAACCAGTTGACAACCGCGTTGAAACTATCCCTGCCGCCCATTGCCGTGGCGTTCAGCAACGCCGCGCCCGCGGGCGTCCCGGCCTTTGACGGCACGGTGCCCGCCGGCTGCAGCTTCTGGCAGGAGGCGGCAACGCGCACGTTTGCGACCTCAGCAGCGGATCACGCCCTGTGCTCGATCGGCATCCACACGCACCACCTGACGCCGGCACCGGCGACGCATGCCGGCGAGTTGCAGGAAGCCTTGCAGGCCATGAGCGGGCTGGACTACGTACGCGCTGAGGAGGTGGCGGCGATACCGGTTTTGCAGCGTGAGGCGCAGCATGCGGTATACGGACCGCTGGCGGACTTCCCGCTGACCGCGGAAATCGTGCTGCTGTTCGCGCACGCGCAGCAGGGGTTGATCCTCAGCGAGGCGGTGGCGCGGGTTGACGAAGGCGTGCCGGCCGCCATGGGCCGCCCGGCGTGCGCCGTGGTGCCGCAGGTGGTCAATCAGGGACGGGCAGCCATGAGCCTGGGCTGCTGCGGCGCTCGCGCCTACCTGGACGCCATGTCAGACGACGTGGCCCTGTGGGCGCTGCCGGCGGACAAGCTGGACGCCTACTGCAAGGAGATCGGCATTCTGGCGAACGCCAACACCATCCTCACGGTGTTTCACGAACGCCGCAGATCGGATGTCGAGGCGGGGCAGCGGCCAACCGTGCAGGCGTCCCTGGCGCGGCTGTCGTAAGAAGGTGCCGCCCCCGCTTGAACGACTCGACCCGGCGGGCCGCTTCGGGCGGGGGCTTCAGGGTAACAATACGCGGAAATAGCGGGCGACATGTCTGAAGGGCTTACACTCCTTCAACGGTGCTCATGATGGTGTCGGCGGACTGCTGACGAAGCTTGATGAGCGGCGCGTATTCGGAGGAATTGTAGAACCGGCGCACGTGGTCCATTGACGGAAATTCCAGCACGACGAGCCGCCCGACGTCCCACTCGCCCTCCAAGGTTTCAAATTTGCCGCCCCGCACCAAGTATTTGCCGCCATACTGTTCCACCACCGCCGGAACCTGCTGGCTGTACTTGGCAAAGGTGTCGGGGTCGGTGATCTTCACTTGCGCAACAATGTAGGCCGCCATGTGGCTCCCTTCCTTAATAATGGGCTTGAACGTGAATGCGAGGCGGTCATCATAGCGGGCGAGTCCCGGCAGGGTCAATCGCCCTTTTGCCCGTGCAGGGCGGATTAGCGGAGCGTCATCCGATGATTCCTCAACGCTATCAGTAAGAGTCTGTTCCTAAAATCGTGAGCGGTCCCGACAGGTGGTATTCCGAGTTGGTTACAACCCCACTTGGAGGGGACCACGTGCCTTGGAACAGGACCACTCGAAAGGATTCTAAACGTGACGGCGGACGCTACGAAAGCGACGTGACAGACGTTGTAAGAAGGTGTCGCCCCCGCTCGAACGATTTGGCCCGACGGGCCGTTTCAGGCGGGGGCTTCGGGGTAGCAATGTGCGGAAATGGCGGGCGGCATGTCTGAAGGGGCTTACACCCCTTCAACGGTGCTCATGATGGTGTCGGCGGACTGCTGACGAAGCTTGATGAGCGGCGCGTATTCGGAGGAATTGTAGAACCGGCGCACGTGGTCCATTGATGGAAATTCCATCACGACGAGCCGCCCGACGTCCCACTCACCCTCCAAGGTTTCAAATTTGCCGCCTTGCACCAGGTATTTGCCGCCGTACTGTTCCACCACCGCCGGAACCTGCTGGATGAACTTGGCAAAGGTGTCGGGGTCGGTAATCTTCACTTGTGCAACAACGTAGGCCGCCATGTGGCTCCCTTCCTTAATAATGGGCTTGAACGTGAATGCGAGGCGGTCATCATAGCGGGCGAGCCCCGGCAGGGTCAATCGCCTCTTTGCCCGTACAGGTCGGATTAGCGAAGCGTAATCCGATGATTCCCCAACGCCATCAGTAACATACCGCCAAGGAGACGCTCCCATGCCGACCCACTCAGACACCGCGCCAACCTGGATACCCGGCGCTTGCCCGCACGACTGCCCCGACCGCTGCAGCTGGCAGGTCAAGATTGAAGACGGCGCGGCCGTCGAGCTGGTCGGCGACAAGCTGCAACCCTTCACGCGCGGCGTCCTGTGCGCCAAGGTCGACCACTACCTGGACCGTGTGTACAGCCCAGACCGCGTGCTCCATCCCCTGAAGCGCGTCGGCGCCAAGGGTGACGGCGAGTTTGAGCGCGTCGGCTGGGACGAGGCCATCGCCGACGTTGCCGCGCGCCTGCGCCGCCTCATCGACCGACACGGGGCTACCACGGTCCTGCCCTACAGCTACATGGGCACGCAAGGCATCGTGCAGACCAGTTCGCTGGATCGCCGTTTTTTCGCCCGCCTCGGCGCCACCCGCCTGGAACGCAACATCTGCGCCAGCACCGCCGGCCGCGGCATCGTGGCCACCCTCGGGGCCACCACCGGCATGCTGCCCGAGGACATCGCGCACAGCCGCCACATCATCCTGTGGGGCACCAACACGGTGGTGACCAATCTGCACCTGTGGCCGTTCATCCGCCAAGCCAGAGCCGCCGGCGCCACCGTGGTGGTGATCGACCCGCTCAGGACGCGAACCGCGGCGCAAGCCGACTGGCACCTGCGCCCCCTGCCGGGCACCGACGCCGCCCTGGCCCTGGGCATGATGCACGTCATCGTGAATGAGAAGCGTTACGACAAGGATTACGTCGAGCGGCACACCCTGGGTTTCGACCGCTTATGCGCCCGGCTTGACGACTACCCGCCGGAGCGCGTCGCCGCTATCACCGACCTGCCGGCCGACGACGTGGTGCGGCTGGCGCGCGCGTATGCCGATACCCAGCCGTCGGCCATACGGGTGCTGGTCGGCATGGAGCATCATGCCCACGGGGCCATGGCCTTTCGCACCATCGCCTGCCTGCCGGCCCTGGTCGGCGCCTGGCGCCATCGCGGCGGCGGCATTGTGGATTTCACCGCCAAGCCGCACTACCAGGCACTGAACGTTGCCGGCGCCGAAAAGCGCAATCTTGAAGACCGCAGCATCCGGTCCGTCAACATGGTGCAGTTAGGTGAAGCGCTGACCAGCGAGGCGATGGCGCCGCCCATTCACGCCCTGATTGTCTACAACAGCAACCCGGCGGTCATCGCGCCCAATCTGAACCGGGTGCGCGCCGGCCTGGCCCGCGAAGACCTGTTCACGGTCGTCAACGAGCAGTTCCTGACCGACACCGCGCGCTATGCCGATTATGTCTTCCCCGCCACCACGCAAGTCGAACACCTCGACCTGCTGTGGTCGTGGGGCCACACCTACGTCACCCTGAACCGCCCCGCCATGGCGCCGCTCGGCGAGGCGGCGCCGAACACCGAATTCTTCCGCCGTCTGGCCGCCGCCCTCGACCTCCAGGAGGCGGACTTGTACGAATCCGACGCAAGCCTCGTCCGCACCGCCCTGGACAGCGACCATCCCTACCTGGACGGCGTCACCTTCGAGCGCCTGTGGGAGCACGGCTGGGCGCCGCTCAACCTGCCCGCCGACTGGCGTCCGTTTGCCAACGGCGACTTCCCCACGCCGTCCGGCAAGTGCGAGTTCTATGCCGAACACCTGCAGGCCGCCGGCCTGGATCCCCTGCCGACGTTCGAGCCTGCGAACGAAAGCCCCGCCGGCGACGCTGCGCTGGCCGCCCGTTTCCCACTACTGCTGATGACGCCCAAGACGCCCCTGCACTTCCTCAATTCGAGCTACGCCAACTTGCCCCGCCACCTGCGCGCCGAACCCGAGCCCAGGCTCGACATCCACCCCGCTGACGCCGCGTCGCGAGGCATTGCCGACGGCGACCCCGTTCGCGTTTTCAACGACCGCGGCGCCATCCACCTGCGCGCCCGCCTCGCCGACCGCGTGCGCCCCGGCGTCGTCGCCGTTCCCTTCGGCTGGTGGAAGGCCCACGCCCCTGCCGGCGCCCTCGCCAACACCCTCACCGCCGACGGCCTCAGCGACCTCGGCGGCGGCGGCGACTGGCACGATACGCTGGTGCAGGTGAGCCGGGACGAGGCATCACACACCGCGCCTTTGCGCAATGGACAAATGGGATAACACTTGGTGGCGCAGTCAGGGTTAGATACGTGGCCGAACAGGGGACTTGTGCCATGACCGCGGCATGCGATCTCATAGAGACATCTTGACTTCAACAATACAAGACATCACGATGTCAAATGATTATCACTGGCGCCACACGTCACACAAGGCTTTGTACGTCCCAGGGAGGCGTGAATGCGAACGACACTCACGTTAGACGATGACGTTGTCGATTTTCTCAAGGAACAGTGCCGACTCCACAACAAACCATTCAAGCAGGTGGTAAACGAGGTACTGCGCCGCGGCATGACGCCGGCCTCCGAAGGGGCTAAGGCGCCCGAATTCCGGGTTGTCCCAAACCACAGCGGCCTCGTTCCCGGCATCGACCCGCAGAAGCTCAATCAACTCTACGATCAGCTCGAAGCCGAGGCATTCGTCGACCGGAGCACACCGTGATCGTACCGGACCTCAACCTGCTCATCTATGCCTACAACGATGGCGCGCCTTTTCACGAGGACGCCCGGAACTGGTGGGAAAGCCTGATCAACGGGAAAGAGCGAGTGGGGGTGCCGTGGGTCGTATTGGCGGGATTCGTACGCCTGATGACACATCCCAAGGTGTTGGCCTCACCCATATTTCCTGCGCAGGCCCTCGGTTACGTGAGGAATTGGTTTCACTATTCTCACGTCACCCCCATCAATCCTGGCGCCGAGCACCTGACTTACCTGCAGCGCAATCTCGAAGCCGCAGGTGTCGGCGCGCGTCTCGTGTCCGATGCCCACGTCGCCGCTTTAGCCATGGAATATCAGGCAGAGGTGCATTCGTTCGATACGGACTTCAGCCGGTTCCCCGGCCTCCGCTGGCGCAACCCGATACGAACACGATAACAGTCGTCGCATCTGATGTCGTGGTACTGCTCTGGCCCACGAAACCAACCCATGAGTCCGGGTGCGGTTGCTTCAGGTCTGCACGTCGCTGCCCCACTGCTGGTGATGCGCGTCGAAAGACCAGCGGTGCCGCCAATCCCCGGCATCGGTCATGGACCAGCGGCGGTCCTGGAGGTGGGATTGCAGGATGGCCAGGCCGCTTTCCAGTTGCTCGCGCGTGTAGAAGCTGGGACAGGTTCCGGCGAGTTCATCTTGGAGGAGCTGGCATTCGAGGCGCAGGGTGCCTTCGACGAGGTCGCGCAGACGCCAGGACTGATCTCCAAGCAGGCGGCGCATTTTGGTGATGACGTTGAGGACGATGCCGGGCTTTTTGGCCAGCACCCAGCCGAGCTGGTGGGAGCGGGGCGAGAGGTCTCCGGCATAGGCAAAGGCGGGGACGCGGCCGGTGACTTTGTTCTCCACGAAGCTGCCGAACCCCAGAATCGTCAGGTCGCGGCGGCGCATGAGGTCGAAGGGGCCGGGTTGACCCTGCGGCTGGCCGTAACGGTTGATGACCCGGCTGTTGATGCAGACAAAGGACGTATAAACGATGGCGCTGCCCTTGGCGCTGCCGGGGCTTTGCTCAACGGAGCGGGCGGGCAGCGGTTCGCCGCCGTAGTTGGCAAAGACGGTGCCGGCGCCGATGTTCGTGACGTTCGGCAGACCCGCGAGCACCGCCTCGCGCCCGTCTTCGGTGAGGATGGGATAGTCGGCAGGCGCCACCAGGCTGAGGTAGGAATTGGCGTGCTCGCTCACGAATCCAGGGCCGAAGATGAGCGTCTTGCTGACTTCCGAACCCAACTGGCAATCCGCCGCCGTGCGGCTGCGGGTCATGTTGGCGAAGGTGCGAAGGTCGTTGCGAGGCCCGACGTGGCAGTGGTCCAAAGCCACGTGGATGCCGCGACTGCCGGCTTCCACCAGCGTGTCGAGCAGGTGCGAGTGGCTGAACCAGACGTCGTCCGCCAGACGGGTCGAGCGCCGATCCACGTCCCACCCCCCAAACTCGAAAGCGCCGCGCTGCCCGGAAGCCTGCACGTGACAGTTGATCAGCGTCACACGGTCGCCGAGTACGACGGGATTGCCCTCGTAGCCGGTGATGACGGAATGGATCAACCGGCAATTGCGGCCCGCCACGACGTGCTGCAGGTAACTATGGACAACCTCGGCGCCTTCACCCAGGCAGACCGTTGCTTCTGATTCTGTGGCGCTCAACCGTATGCTCCTCGCTACTCCGCTTGACAATTCGCCGAAAGTCGCGTGCAATAGCCGCTCCCTCCGACGGCAACCGCATGTGCCGCCATTCGGGCACGCAACACAACATCTTACGCAACCCAACCAAGGCTTGCCCCCGCATGGGGTAAGCGGGGGACACCATCATGGGCATGACTCGCAGTGAACACATCCTCGCGCGGGCTTCCGGCAAGGCCCGCGTCGCCCCCGGCGACATGGTCGTCGGCAAGGCTGACGTGATCATGGGCAATGATATCACGACCTCCCTGACCGTCCGTATCCTCGACGCCAACGGCATCACCCAGTTCGCCGACCCGGACAAAGTCTTCATCGTCATGAGCCACTTCGTGCCGGCCAAGGACATCGCCTCGGCCGCCATGGCCAAGACGTGCCGGGATTTCGCGCGCAAGTACGGCATCAAGCATTACTTCGAAGCGGGCCAGGGCGGCATCGAGCACGCCCTGCTGCCGGACGAGGGCTACGTCGTCCCCGGCGATCTGGTGCTTGGCGCCGACTCCCACAGTTGCACCTACGGCGGCGTCAACACGTTTGCCACCGGCATCGGCTCCACCGACCTGGCGGCCGCCTGGACCACGGGCGAGTTGTGGCTGCGCGTGCCCGAGACCATCAAGATCGTCTTCAACGGCGTGCCCAAGAACCCGTGGGTTTCCGGCAAGGACGTGGTGCTCTTCCTCATCAGCCAATTGGGCGACGACGGCGCCCTGTACCAAGCGCAGGAATTTCATGGCGAGGGAACGCAACATCTGTCGGTCGAGGGGCGTCTGACCATTGCCAACATGGCCATCGAGGGCGGCGCCAAGAACTCCATCTTCCCGTGCGACGACAAAACGTTGGCATACGAGGCCGGGCGGGCGAAGCGCGACGTCCAGGGCGTGGAAGCGGACGCCGACGCCAACTACGTGGCGGTGCACGAGTTCGACATTTCCAATCTGGAGCCCCAAGTCGCCTTTCCGCACCTGCCCAGCAACTGCAAGCCTGTGGGCCAGGCGATGCAGGAGAAAGTGAGCATCGACCAGGTGTTCATCGGCTCGTGCACCAACGCCAAGCTCGAAGACCTGCGCATCGCGGCCAAAATCCTCGACGGCCACCAGCTCGCCAAGTGGACGCGCGGCGTCGTCATCCCGGCCAGCCACAACATCTACATGCAGGCCCTGGATGAAGGACTGATCAGCATCTTTGCCAAGGCCGGCTTTGCCGTCGCCGAGGGCACCTGCGGTCCGTGCCTGGGCGGCTACATGGGCGTCATCGGCGAGGGCGAGCGGATGCTGTCCACGTCCAACCGCAACTTCAAGGGCCGCACCGGCGACGTGCGCGGCGAGACCTACCTGGCGTCGCCGGCGGTGGCCGCCGCCTCGGCGATTACCGGCTTCATTACGGACCCCAACGAGGTGGCCCCGTCCGGCAGCGCCGCGGCGCTGACCCAATTCACGGAATAGCTTTAGGAGTACCCAACATGGCACAGCCACAGCCGAAGGTGTACCGGTACGGGCGGGACGTCAATACCGACCTGATTCTCCCAGCCCGCTACATGATGTTCAACGAGCCGGAAGACCTGGCCAAGCATTGCATGGAGGATCTGGACGGCGATTTCCTGCCGACCGTGCGGTACGGGGACGTCGTGGTGGGCGAGGAGAATTTCGGCTCCGGCTCGTCGCGGGAGCACGCCCCGATGGCGCTCAAGGCGTCCGGCATCGTGGCGGTCATCGCGTCGTCCTTTGCCCGCATCTTCTTCCGCAACGCCATCAACATCGGCCTGCCGGTGCTCGAACTGCCGGAAGCGGTCGCCGATTTCCGCCACGGCGATACCATCTCCCTCGACATCGAACAGGGCATCGTCAAGAACACGCGCTCCGGCAACACCTTCCAGGCCACGCCCTACCCGCAGGAAATCATGGACATCATCCGCGCCGGCGGGCTGATGAACCTCATCAAGCAGCAGCAAGCGGCCGGGGCGTAAATCCCGGCCAGCGTGCAAGCCGGTCGCCAGTCCCACATGCGTTGCTGACAATAGAGGTCTGAAGCTGGGGTGAAAAACCCAAGCATGCGACACTCTCCCGATCTCTCGAAAGTCCTTGCTTTTTCTCCTTCGTAACTAGTAGTTACAGGCTTAACAGTTCAGACATATAAGGTAGTACCTTCTCTTGCAGGAGGTGATGCCATGAACCTGAAGAAAAGCCTGTCAAGCCGCCAACTGGCCCGCGACCTGGAATTGAACCAGAAGACGGCATGGTACGTGCAAGCTCGCATTCGCGTGACGATGGTGCACAAAGAGCGCCACTTGCTCCAGAGCATCATTGAGGCCGACGAAACCTACCTGGGCGGCAAGCCGCGCGAAGATGACAAGCCCGCCCCAAAGGGCCACGGCACCAAAAAGCGCCTGATCGTCGGCGCTGTCGAACGTGGCGGCCGGGTGACGGCCCCCGCACGGCCGCCAAGATCCGTGGCAAGACCCTGTTGAAGTTCATCAAGGACGACGTAGAGCCTGCCGGTTCGTTGCTGATGACGGACGAATGGAAGGGCTATGGTAGTGTCAAGAAACTTCATGAATCACGTGTGTCAGCGGCAGTGATAAAAGTCCCCCAAACGGCATTTTAAGGTGTCCCCTCAAGTAACTCGTGCAACCCTCTGGTTTCCCACAAACCGGAGGCCAGCATGCTTACTCAAGAGGACTACTGGATGATACAGGAGCTACGTCACCAAGGGGTCTACCAAGGCGACATTGCCAAGCTGCCTCGGGGGACATACCACAACGGTCAGACGCGCCCTCAAGCGCGGCCGACCGCCTTCCAGGACACGCCGCCGCGAAAGGTACGCCAAGCTCAAGCCCTACGTGGCAACCGTGGACAAGCTGCTCCGCGCCGGCGTCTTCAATGCCGTGGTCATCTTTCGCGAGCTCCAGGCTCTGGGATGCGACGGCAAGATTCGTGTCTTGCGCGCCTACGTCGAGCCCAGACGCGCCACCGTGCGGTTCGAAACCGAGCCCGCCAGGCAACTGCAGCATGACTGGGGCGACGTCATCGTCCCGGTCGGCGGCAAGGCCCGGAGAGTCCACGGCGCCGTCCGTGTCCTGGGCTACTCCCGTCGCTTCCACGTCATGGCGGCGCCGTGCTGCGATGCCGAGCACACCTACGAGAGCCTGGCGCGGGCCTTCGCCGGGTTCGGTGGCGTCACCCGGCAGGTATGGGTCGACAACCCCAAGTCCGCAGTGACCGCGCACGTGCCCGGCGCCGTGCGCTTCAACGAACGCTTCAAGCAACTGGCCCGCCATGACGGCTTCATGCCCAAAGCCTGCCGTCCTTACCGCCCGCGCACCAAGGGCAAGGTGGAACGAGTAGTGGGCTACGTCAAGCAGCACTTCTTCCAGCGTTACCGTTCGTTCGAGAGCTTTGCGCATCTGAATCAGCTCCTGGAGGCGTGGCTGCTCGAAGAAGCCGACCGGCGCCTGCACGGCACCGTCAAGGAGGTCGTGGCGGTACGGTTCCAACGCGAGCAGACGACCCTCCTGCCACTGCCCGTCCATCGCTTTGACACCAGCTACGTCGAGACCCGGCAGGTGGGCTGGGATGCCTGCGTCAACGTACGCGGCAACCGCTACTCGGTGCCCTCGGCCTACTGCGGCCAGATGGTGACGGTCCACGTCAGCCTGGACAACGCCCTGGCAGTCTACGCGGGCGAGCGCGGCACCGCTTGACGCCAGCCGAGGCGGGCTGGCAGACGGTGGCCGATCACCACGCGCGCCTGTGAGCCGACGTGACGGTGGAAGCGCGCTCGCCAGGCGCCTATGAGGAGGTGGCCCATGCCAGCGCTGGATAGCCTCTTCGAGGCCCTGAAGTTCGACCCCCTGGCGGCGCCGTGCGACGCCCTGCTGGAGCAGGCGGCGAAGAAGGACTTGGGCTACCGGGAACTGTTGACCGAGGCCCTGAGCTGCGAGTGGCAGGGCCGCCAACACAAGGGGGCGGAGGTGCGCCTGGCGCAGGCACGTCTGCCATGGCTCAAGACCCTGGAGCCGTTCGACTTCAGCTTCCAGCCCTCGATCGACCGCAAGGGGGTGCGCGAACTCAGCGCCCTTGGCTTCGTCGGACGGGCGGAGAACGTCGTGCTTTTGGGTCCGCCAAGTCGGGCTTCATCATGCACACCTTTCTACGTTATTGAAAATCCAGCTCTTTCTGATCTGCGTTCGCTGTTCGCGGACGCTCGTAACCCACAACCCTACCCTCCAGTTCCGTGATCTGTGCCTCCGGGATCGACCAGGGCGCCCCCTTGCATAGCTGCCGGGCCGTAATCGTTCCCGCGCTGATGAGACCAGGATCGTCAGGGTGCTGGCGCCCAGCTTCCTGGCGGTTTCCGTGCGGGTGAGTTCCCCGCGTTCTCCCATCTCGCCTGGCCGGTACACGCCGACACCGTGATGGTTCCGAAAGCTTCGGAGCCGCGCTTCGGTCCACGTGTTTCCGCGCCCGGTCCGCTTTCCCAGACGATTCAACGTTGCCGCTTGCGATTGCGGGCAACGCTCAAGCGGGTGTGATCGCCCCCGCGCCAATGCAGCAGAAGTTCGATGCGACCCGCGACCGAGGTGACGACAATCTCTTCGAGCACCGCGCGCAGTATTCGCTTGCGGGTTTGCGCCGTGGCGCCGGGGTGCTCCCAAACCGTCTCGAGTTCGCCACCAAGGGCAAGCAGTTTCTCCTTTTCCTCGCGAGACAAAGCATCCGGCTGGACAGCCGCCAGGGACACCAGCCTCTCTTCCTGCCTCGCCACCTCCGACAGCCGACCTGCGTTCAAGCTCCGCAGCCACCAACCGGTTCTGCGGGTCCACCGCATCGTACTGCCGACGCGCCAGAGCCGCCTCGTAGCGCGCCGGGTCAAGGACAACTCCACCTGGCGCCGTGTCTCGGCGACCTCGTTCGCTCGCATCGCCACAGCTTCCACCGCAGCCTCGATACCGACCGGGCTCAACAGCCGCAGCACCTCTTCGGCAACCGCCGCGTCCACGCGAACTCCGCCGAACGAGATACAGCGCCCCGTCCCATGGTTGAGGTGCGCGCCGCGGCAACTGTAGCGAACGCAGTAGCCGTCGGTCCCGCTATAGGACACGTGCAAGCGTCGGCCGCAATGACCGCAGCGCAAGAGCCCCGCCAACAGCGCATCGCCCCGCGCCATCAAGCCCTTGCAGTTGGCATTGTCGGCGATCAAACGCTGGTTCCTCTCGAACTCTTGCCAGGATACATGACCCTCATGGTGATCCACGATCAACACGTCCCAAGCCTCACGGTCCCGGCGATGGCCCCGGCTGACGCGCTTGCGGCCTTCTTCCACCGTCACCCGGCTCCCCGTCCGCCCAAACGCATAGGCTCCGCCGTAGACCGGGTTCGTCAGCAGGTGGCGCAGGGTATTGTATACGGGGGGTTTCCAGACGATTCGCCGGCTTTCACCGTCCATCGCCACCGCCGGCAGCAGCACTTCCTCCTGGCGGAGCCAAAGATGGACTTGCCGAATGCTCTGAAACTCCAGGAACTTCCGGAACACCCGGCCGATCGCCTCCTGCACGCGCCGGTCGGGGTCCTTGACGATCCGGTCGCGCTGGACTTTCACGTAGCCCACGGCGACGCCCAGGAACAGCTCCCCACGACGCGCCTTCTGGCGTAGCGCCTCCAGCGAGCGTTGGCGTAACGTGGACAGCTCGAGCTCCGACAGGGTCCCTTTCATGCCGAGAAGGAGACGATCGTTCGGCAGGCGCGGATCGTAGATGCCTTCTTCATCAGCAAGCAGACAACCCACCAGGCCGCAAAACTCGAGCAGCGTGTGCCAATCACGACCGTTGCGGGCAAAGCGTGAAGCCTCCACAGCCAGGACAATGCCGACCCGCCCCTCGCAGACCGCCAGCAACAACCGCTCAAAACCCGGCCGGGCCGTGCCGCCCCCCGACCGTCCGAGAGCCTCGTCGATCACCACCGGCTCGGCCCATCCCAGCTTCCGGGCTCTGAACGTCAAGCCGTACTGCCGGCGCCGGCTCTCGTGATGGTATCTCAACGGGTTCGGAGTGGATTGCCGGATGTAGACAAAAGCCTGGCGAGAGAGGTGATCAGTCGAGATCCTATCCATTATCCCTTGCCTCCACCGTTACCCTGTCCGCAGCGCCTTGCGCCTCGGCTCCCACCGCTTCCAGCAGCAGTGTTGCCAGTAGCGCTACTGCTGACCTGAGCACTTGCGGTGTCAGCACCGGCGCTGGTTCCAACAGCTTCAGCAGCTCTCCCTGACGACGAATCCCGTGCTTTCTCATAGGGCTCTCCTTCGTTTGGTTGGGAGAGCGATGATAAAAGGACGTCGACAGTGATGCGAAGCGTGCGAAGATCGGCCAGTGGAAGGCGTGGGGACTTGGTCATCGACGTGTTGCCCGCCTCGGCGGCGCACGTCCAGGCGGGGAGCAGGGCCAGGGTTCCGTCGGGCTGCTTTACGACGAACAGGCTCACGTCGCGGCATCGGTGGCGCCGGACGACCTCCACCGTATCGCCGGCGCAAGGATGGAACGGGTAGTGAATCGTTTTCTCGTGGCCGTGATAATGGGCTGTATGTGGCGGGTCTACCGGGGGTTGGCAAGACCCACCTGGCCATCGGGCTTGCCGTCAAGGCTGCCGAGGTGGGCCACCGGGTGCTGTTGCTGACCCTTGAGCAGCTGATGGGCAAGCTCAAGCGGGCAAGTCAGGAAAACCGCCTGGAGCGCCAGTTGCAGCAGTTGACGTATCCCAAGGTGCTCATCCTCGACGAGATCGGCTACCTGCCCTTGTCTCGTCAGGATGCCAGCCTGCTGTTCCGTCTGGTGGCGCGGCGTTACGAGAAGGCGTCGCTGATCCTGACGAGCAACAAGAGTTTCGTGGACTGGGGCGACATCTTCAGTGATGCGGTGCTGGCAACGGCGATCCTGGAGCGGCTGTTACACCCCTCGACGACGATCAACGTCAAGGGCGAGAGCTAGCGGCTCAAGAGCAAGCGCAAGGCCGGCATGCTCAGTGCGCCGGCGACGGAGGAGGACGGCAAGGCTGCTGCGGGGTAGCCACCCGGATGAGTCTCCCTTGACGCGCAGAAAATGGGACATCTTATCGTGCCGAAAAGGGGACTTCTCTCCCCGCCGTTGACATCAGTCGCGCGCAGATGGCCGCTCCACACTTCGATCAGGTCGATTTCCTGCCGATTGTAAGTGCGCCAGAAGTAGCTCTCGGCCAAGTGTCCGGTATACAGGTTGCGCTTCAGTCTTTCGACTAGGACGTAATTCTCCCACAAGACGCCCGCATCGTCACGTAAGGACAGGGGGTTGAAGTTGCTGATCAGGCCGTTGCGGATGCCGTTGTCGTAGAAATAGTAGCGCCGGCTTTTGGTTATCTCCTTGCGCAGATTACGGCTAAAGCCTCGCCGGCTTGTAGATGACGTAGGTTTTCTCCAACAAATCGAGTAGAGCTCCACGGTGACCTTGTTCATGCCGAGTTGCGCCCCTAATTCACTCACTGCAACCTCCCGTCCCACCTGGAATGCTACCAATTGCAACAGGCGCAACAATTTGTCGGGATGCCGAATGTCCTCCAACTGAAGGATGTCCTTGAAGAGATATGACGCGACCAACTCCTTGAGGTAGGTCTCGCGCTCTTCGTTCGATTCCATGAGAACGACTTCAGGATATGAGCCGTAGATTAGACGCATTTCGAGACGAGCCTTTGTTTCATGTGCCGCTTCGATGCCGCCGATCTCTAATTGCGCCAAGGGCAAAAGCAGCAGCGTATACTTGCGGCCCGTCAAAGGTTCGCCGGTTTGTTGCGCCAGATCGAAGGAAGACGAGCCGGTGGCGATAACGCGCAAGCCCTCAACATGGTCAACCAGTAGTTTCACATTCAGGCCGATTTGACGCACGTACTGAGCTTCGTCAACGACGAGTGTCCGCCGCCTGCCAACAAAGCTCCTCAGCTTGGCCAGAGATTGACTTTCCAGATACTCGCGCACCGTGATGTCCTCACCGGTCACCACGAGGGCATCTGGTTCGTGCTGTTGCACGTAACGCCGGATGAGTGTGGTCTTTCCAACTCGCCTGGGCCGTATACCACCACGACCTTGCCGGGAGCGACCAAGCGGTTGAGCCAAGTCAATTGTGCCTGGGGAATGTAAAATTCTGTCATCATACTGACGGAATCAAGCAAAAATTCGTTAGTTGTCAACCTAAATTCTGGTTTGAGAGGGGGGACAGGGACCCGAAGCATCACGCGCTGCTCAGCCGTGAGCCGTGGATGATCAGGATGGCGAGGAAGGGCAGAAATAGATTGAAGACCGTAAGGCCGAGGAGCAGGACGCCAAGCTCGCCATAATCCGCCGGGGTCGTGATGGTATCCGACGTCGAGTCGCGGACTTCGCGGGTGATGGTGCAGATCTGGTTGGCGTATTTCGTCCCCAGCTGGCTCAGGGACAGGGCCAAATTAACGAACGACGCCCTGACGGCATAGAAGGTCGCCTTGAGATGGGAGGGCGCGCTGTTGGCGATCCAAGCCAGCATTGGGATCATGGCGACCTGTCCGAAGGACGCCGCCAGTCGCCAAGTCAATCACGGCGATAAACCGCGCATCCACGATGTCATTGCTGTGTGCCGCCGTCCATGTATGGAGTCCGTAGTACATCCCGACATTCGGGAGCGTCAGGGCCGTCCCGACGATCGTCAGATAGCCGACCCACGTAGGCGATGGACTTTCCACCATGAAGCGACGAAAGATCAGCATGCCGCACAAGGCCAGACTACTGGCGATGAACTGTTGATCGAAGCCCAACACGTCAATTTCCCACCACGTAAAGCCTGCTCCCGGTCCGGGCGACGCGCTGCCGGACTCAAGCCCTGGATGAGCTTTGTCCTGAGAACGGTGACGATGGCCGTCAAACCCGAGATACCCGCTGCCGCGCAAACCATGAGCGGCGGCAAATAATCCACGCGCAGTTGATGGCCCAACCCGACGACGGTGGCAGAGAATTTTCGGACCCTGCATGATCTTGTACCCAAAGGTGAAATGTCGGATTACGCCTGCGGCTGTCCGCCACGTGAAGCCGAGGCCCTTGTTAGGGTTCGGTTCAGACAGGGGAGACGGCGCTCCGGCTCACGCCTCCGGCAACGGCGTGTCGTCTTCCAGAACGCCTTCCTGCATCAACGCGGCAATATCAGCGTCGGACATGCCGAGGATGTCGCGGCAGACCTGGGCGGTGTGCTGGCCGAGGAGCGGGGCAGGGGAGCGGTGTTTGGGGGCGGCGGCAGAGAGATGGAACTCGGAACGCTGTACGGGGTGGCGGCCGACCTCGGGGTGATCCAGGTAGACGAAGTGGCCGCGGTGGGCCAGTTGCGGGTCTTCGATGACGTCGCGGTTGGTCTGCACGACGCCCGCCGGCACACCAGCCGCTTGCAGGGTGTGCATCAGGTCGTGAGCGTCCCAGCCCTGGGTCCATTCGGCAAGCAGACCATCCAGGGCGTCTTCATGGGCCTTGCGGGCCAGCTGGGTGGCGAAACGCGCTGCCTGGCTCCAGGCAGGGTGCTCCATGGCCCCACATAGGGCCTGCCAATGCGCCTCGGAGAGGCAGGCGATGGTGCACCAGCGGTCGTCGTCGCCTTGGCAGGGGTAGGCGCCGTGCGGCGCGGCGCTGGGATGGCGGTTACCGCAGCGTTCGGCTTCCCGCCCCATCATGGCCCATTCCACAACGGGCGGGGCGAGGAAGTGCAGGGAGGCTTCGAGCTGCGAAATGTCGATGTGCTGGCCGCGTCCGGTGCGGCGACGGTAGTCCAGGGCTGCGACGATAGTGGGGATGGCGAAGCGCGGCACGATGAAATCCGTGTACGCGCCGTACGGATTGGTCGGTGGCCGGTCCGGCCAGCCGGTCAGGCCGGTCATACCGCTGAGCGACGACAGCACCGGGCCGAAACCCGGCTGCCGCGAATGCGGACCACCGCGGCCCAGCATGGAGGTGCTGAACAAGATGATCTCGGGCTTGATAGCGCACAGGTCGTCGTAGCCGAGGCCCCATTTCTCCAGCGTGCCGGGGGTGAAATTCTCGGTCACCAAGTCGGCCCAGGCAACGAACCGCTTGACGATTTCCACCCCTTGGGGGTGCGCCATATTCAGGCCGAAGCCGAATTTGTTGGCGTTGTAATTGGCGTAGTAGGCGCTGCGGTTCGGTCCGCGCACGTCGCCGCCAAAAGGCGGGGCGCTGCGCAGCACCTCGGGGCGCAGCTTGGATTCGACGCGCACCACCGTGGCGCCGTATTCCGCCAGATAGCTCGTGGTCATGGGACCGACCGCCACCCAGCAGAAATCCAGAACCTTCAGGCCCTCCATGGGTCGCATGCAGACCTCCGTCACACGGCGTTGAATTCCCGCAGTCGCACCAATTCATGAGGCTGCAGGCCAAGTTCGTCAACGTAAACGGCGCGGTTGTGCTCGCCGACCATTGGCGGCGGGTAGCGGAATCCAAGGGGGCAGGCGCTGGCATTGGCAAACGGGCCCGGCAGAATCAGCGGTTCCTCAAACGCGGCGTGCGGTACCTGCTGAAAGTAGTCGCGCGCTGCCAACTGCGGGTTGCCGTAAATGTCCCGCGGCGTGGCCACCGGAAACAGCAGGATACGTCGGGCCACCGCCCCATCGAAGAGTTCCTGCTTGCTGTGGCTGCGTATGAAGCGTTCGACCACCGGCACGATGCGCTCCAGCATCTCGAGGCTGATGGTGCCGTAGCCCCACTGGGTGAAATCCAGGCTCTCCAAGTAGGCGTCGCCCATGCCCTCCTCGGCCATCCACTGCACGAAGTTGTTGACACTTGCGCCGGCACCGGCGCCGCCCGAGAACTGGAAGTTCACGAAGCCGTCGCGGCACGGCCACGTAATGCGCATGTAGGTGGTGGAACCCGTCTGCCGATACGAGCCCTGGCGCTTGATGATCCCCCCATCCAGCACATAGCTCTGCGGCGCGTTGGCCAGCGCCCGGGTCACGGCTTCCTGGCACGACACGTCAACGTACTGCCCGGCGCCGGCGAGCGTGCGGTGGGCATGCGCCAGCATCGCTCCGGTAGCCCCGGCGGCAGCCCCGTGCAGGTAGAAATGCGGAAAGCCGACGCGCACCGGCGGGCGGTCCGGATCGCCCGTGACGTACATCAAGCCGGCCATGCCGATGCCGACCAGATCAGGCGCTTGATAGCCGGCGTACGGACCCGACTGCCCGAACGGCGTGATGGACGCGACGATCAGCGAGGGGTTGATCTCGGCGAGCTCGGCATAGCCAAGCCCCAGGGACGCCAGTTCTCCGGGGAGACCCGATTCCACCAGAAAGTCGGCGGTCGGCAGCAGGCGTTTCAGCAGGGCTTGCCCGTCGGCGGTGTGGAGATTGAGGGTGATGCTGCGTTTGTTGGCCGCGTAGGACCACCAGAACAAGCTGCTGTCTGGCCCCGGCTCGTCTTGGTAGAAAGGGCCGACGCGACGCGCCGAGCTACCGCCCGGGGGCTCGACCTGGATCACGTCGGCGCCCAGGTCGGCGAGGATTTTACCACATAGGATGCCGCGCTCGTCGGTCAGGTCCAGAACCCGATAGGGGCTGAGCATGCCTTCCCGGTCGGGACGATACGCCGACTCACTCGCCACGCCGCACCTCGACCGCCGGACCCGGCACGCCGCACTGCCCCTGCTGGCGCAGGTAGTGGTCGGCCAGCACCAGGGCGATCATGGCCTCGACCATGGGCACGGCGCGCGGCAGCACGCACGGGTCGTGCCGTCCCTTGGCAGCCAGCATGGCGGCTTCGCCATCGTCCGTCACGGTCTCCTGCGCCTTGGCAATGGTGGCGGTGGGCTTGAAAGCAACGCGCATAAGCAGCGACTCGCCGATGCTGATACCGCCCTGCACGCCGCCGGAGTGATTGGTGCGGGTGCGCACCTGGCCGTCTCGCATCTCGAACGGGTCGTTGTGGGCGCTGCCGGTCAGCGTGATGCCGGCAAACCCGGAACCGATCTCAAACCCCTTGGAGGCCGGCAGCGACATCAGCCCCTTGGCCAAGTCCGCTTCCAGCTTGTCGAACACCGGCATGCCCCAGCCGGCAGGCACGCCGCGCGCCACCGCTTCCACCACGCCGCCGAGCGAATCGCCTTGGCGGCGCGCCCAGTCGATGCGTTCGATCATGGTTTCGGCACAGACGGCGTCCGGGCAGCGGGCGATGTTCGCCTCCACCTGTTCCGGCGTCACCGTGCCGGGGTCGACCTCGGCTTGCAGGTGCTGGATCTGCTTGACGTAGGCGATCACCTCGGTGCCGCAGCACTCGCGCAGCAGCTTCTTCGCAATGGCCCCGGCCGCCACGCGTCCGATGGTCTCCCGCGCGCTGGCCCGGCCGCCGCCCTGCCAGTTGCGGATGCCGTATTTGGCGTCGTAGGCGTAATCGGCGTGCGAGGGCCGGTACATGTGCTGAAAGGGCGCGTAGTGCTGCGGTTTGGCGTCGGTGTTGTGCACCAGAATGAGGATCGATGTGCCGAGCGTCTGCCCCTCGAAGACGCCGGAGAGGATCTCGCACACGTCGCCTTCCTGGCGCTGCGTGGTGATGCGGCTCTGCCCCGGTCGCCGACGGTCCATCTCTACCTGGATATCGTCCGGCGACAGCGCCAAGCGCGGCGGACAGCCGTCCACGACCACGCCCACCGCGCCACCGTGCGACTCCCCCCACGTGGTGATGCGGAAGAGATGACCGAAACTGTTCCCCATGGGCTCCCTTTTCCTTAACGATCAGGCAGGCTGTCGTGATGGGTCGATGGATGGATAACGAGGCGGCATTGTAGCCGCACCCTCCAGGGTCGCGCAACTCGTGTGCGGGCGAGCCGTGAAGCGGCCGACCAGACGACCGGCCTCATCGGGAAAACTGCGCCGGAGACACGGCGCCTGATTTGGCGACGCTTGGTGGTGAGGGGGTCACGAGGGTTATTCCTCCGTTTCCGGTTCTCTCGCCGCTTCGAGAACGTCTATCCGTGCGCCTAGCTTGGTGGTGTCTTCGCGGTTCCGCGCCGTCTCGCGGATCATTTCCGTGCGCAGGTCGGCGATGTCTATCCGGATCTCGGCCAGGACCTTGTGTACGTCGGCAACTTCCTGTCTGACATCGGCGACTTCCTGCCTGACGTCGGCAACGTCGCTCCAGATCGTCCATAACAGGACGATTACGGCCGCGGCGGCTGCAATGACTGTCCAGAACTCGCTACGATTCATGTGTCTTCGTCCCTCGATCGTATGTCCCCATCGCACCCTCCATGCGCGCCATTATCCAGCGTGCTTGGTTCGGTGCCCACCCCACCCTGTGGCGGCTGGGATACCGCTGTATCTCTGTACACGTTTGTGTCCAGGGCGAGGCCGGTCTGCGGGAGCGTCCGCCCGCCGCGTCGCTACTGGCGGCCGTCTAACCCATGTTCAACTCCTCCGGCGTTTTGGTAAACGTCTCTCTGTGATTCTAAACCAAGTGGGTGATGCGTATTATTAGAGCATTTTCGGACCATACTGCCTTATATCCTGTATTGCTGAAATAATGGCTGCATTCCTCAGGGGAAAACGCCTCCAGAGCAGTGGCAATGGCCGATTCCAATCCGTCAACGGTTCGCACTGCTGCCTTGCGAAGCAACGCCTTGAGCTTCGCGAATGCCTGCTCAATGGGTGCGTCCGGTGCTGAGATAGGTCTGCATCCATCGTACGGCGGTGCGTGACATGCCGCCTTCGATGGCGCGGATGACCCGAATACGGAGGTCTTGAGATAGGTACGCTGCCATGGCTGCTGGCCCCCTGTCGAATCTTGTGGCGTGTTGAGGATGGATTCGGATGAGACAGAATATCATTAACCATGCTAGGCTCAGGACCTATAAAAGGGTATCATGGGGCTTGTGATGAGAGTCAACACGCTGACGCCACTAGGAGAGCGATCATGTCCGAGCACCACTTCTGGCTGTCCGACGACCAGGTTGACCGACTCAAGCCCCTGTTACCCAACAAGGTGCGCGGCGTCCCACGCGTCGATGACCGAAAGATCATCAGCGGCATCATCCACGTCATCCGCTATGGGCTGAAGTGGCGCGACGCGCCCGCCTGTTACGGACCCCACAAGACGCTCTACAATCGCTTCGTGCGCTGGAGCAGGGCCGCGGTCTTCGACCGCATCTTCCAAGCCCTGGCTGCCGAAAGCACCACCACCAAGACGGGCATGATCGATAGCACCCATCTCAAAGCGCATCGCACCGCCGCCAGCCTGCTCAAGGGGGGGGCTTTTCCACGCCAGATCGGACGCACCCGGGGTGGGCTGAACTCGAGGCTCCACGCCGTCTGCGACGGCGATGGCAAGCCCGTCGTGCTGCGGTTGACGGCGGGGCAGGTCAGCGACTACCGCGGGGCTGATACGGTACTTGAGGCCCTCCCGAAAGCCGCTGTCCTGATAGCCGACAAGGGTTATGACAGCGACAGGTTGCGCGAGGCCCTTGCCGAACGTGGCGTCAAGTCCTGCATTCCAGGCCGCGCCAAGCGCAAAGAGCCGAATTGTCTACGACACCGAGTTGTACAAGAGCCGCAACCTCATTGAGCGCCTGTTTGGCAGGCTGAAGGATTGTCGCCGCATCGCCACTCGTTACGACCGCTGTGCGCATACGTTCTTCAGCGCCATCTGCATAGCTGCCACGGTTAGTTTCTGGTTATGAGTCCTGAGCCTAGGACGCCTCGAAAAATGACTCACTGGCGGATAAAGCCGGCGTGAATGGACGGCCCTGGCGTCATGGTGACAGAGAATAAACGGCGGTTTGCATGGTGATGGCGCGTCCCGACAGGGGCCATGACGCTTTCAAAGAGGGTATCCAGTACATCCCACTGCCCCCCTTTAGCGTGAATCCACCACCGCCATGCGAACCAACGTCCCGCCCAGGTCGTTGCGCTGCGTCCCGAAGACATGCTCTACTCGAGCCCGAAACCGGGAACGACTCCTGTTGCCCGCTTTCTCCCAATCACGCATCGGATGGTTGCGATAGCCCTGGCTCTCACCTTCGCTTCAGTGGCTTCCGACCGCTAGAGCAATTTCGGTTCTAGTTGTACTACCATGGTATCCTGGCTAGAGCAATTTCGGTTCTAGTTGTACTATCATGGTATCCTGGCTAGCTTGAGTCGTCTTTCCTACCGCTTTCCCACAGGAGACCTCCAACCATGGCAGCTTACCTGTCCCAAGACCTCCGACTGCGCGTCATCCGAGCCGTCGAAAGCGGCCTGTCACGAAACGCCGCCGCCAAACGATTCGGTATCAGTGCCGCCAGCGCCGTCAGGTGGATGCAGGCCTACCTCAGCACCGGACGCACCCAGGCAAAACCCTGTGGCGGCGGCCGTCGCTCCAGGCGCATCGAAGCACAGGCCGACTTTCTCAGGGCTGCCGTACACCAGACGCCCGACATCACCCTCGCCGAACTCCAACAACGCCTGCGCAGCGAGCGGGGTGAGACCTTCGCCATCAGCACCCTGCACGAGTTCTTCCGACACCACGGCATCACGTTGAAAAAAAGACGGCGCACGCCCGTGAGCAGGAGCGTGATGACATAGCCGCAAGGCGACAAGCCTGGGCTGCCATGCAGCCCCACCTTGAGGCGACGAAACTCGTCTTTATCGATGAGACCGGAGCGACTATCAACATGGCCAGGCGGCGGGGCCGTTCGCCGCGTGGCAAGCGCTGCCGGGCGTCCGTTTCACACGGTCATTGGAAGACCACCACGCTGGTGTGCGGCTTGCGTCTGGATGGTCTCACGGCGCCCATGGTCATCGACGGCGCCGCCTTTCGTGCCTACGCCAGCACCCTATTGGGTCCGAGTCTTCGCGTCGGCGACATCGTTGTGCTGGCTAACCTTGCGGCTCACAAAGTTCAAGGGGTCCGCGAAGCGCTCGGCGAGTCGGGAGCCACGCTGTTGTACCTGCCGCCGTACTCACCGGATTTCAATCCGATTGAGCAAGCGTATGCGAAGCTCAAGGCGTTGCTTCGCAAGGCTGCAGCACACACCGTTGACGGCCTGGAGTCAGCCATCGCCACGGCCCTGGAGGCGTTTTCACCTGAGGAATGCGCCAACTACTTCACCCATGCAGGATATAAAACAATATGATCCGAATATGCTCTAGCTTGAGTCGTCTTTCCTACCGCTTTCCCACAGGAGACCTCCAACCATGGCAGCTTACCTGTCTCAAGACCTCCACCTGCGCGTCATCCGAGCCGTCGAAAGCGGCCTGTCACGAAACGCCGCCGCCAAACGATTCGGTATCAGTGCCGCCAGCGCCGTCAGGTGGGTGCAGGCCTACCTCAGCACTGGACGCACCCAGGCAAAACCCTGCGGCGGCGACCGTCGCTCCGGGCGCATCGAAGCACAGGCCGACTTTCTCAGGGCTGCCATACACCAGACGCCCGACGTCACCCTCGCCGAACTCCAACAACGCCTGTGCAGCGAGCGGGGTGAGACCTTCGCCATCAGCACCCTGCACGAGTTCTTCCGACGCCACGGCATCACGTTGAAAAAAAGACGGCGCACGCCCGTGAGCAGGAGCGTGATGACATAGCCGCAAGGCGACAAGCCTGGGCTGCCATGCAGCCCAGGCTTGAGGCGACCAAGCTCGTCTTTATCGATGAGACCGGAGCGACTACCAACATGACCAGGCGGCGGGGCCGTTCGCCGCGCGGCAAGCGCTGCCGGGCGTCCGTTTCACACGGTCATTGGAAGACCACCACGCTGGTGTGCGGCTTGCGTCTGGATGGTCTCACGGCGCCCATGGTCATCGACGGCGCCATGGATGGCGCCGCCTTTCGTGCCTACGCCAGCACCCTATTGGGTCCGAGTCTTCGCGTCGGCGACGTCGTTGTGCTGGCTAACCTTGCGGCTCACAAGGTTCAAGGGGTCCGCGAAGCGCTCGGCGAGTCGGGAGCCACGCTGTTGTACCTGCCGCCGTACTCACCGGATTTCAATCCGATTAAGCAAGCGTATGCGAAGCTCAAGGCGTTGCTTCGCAAGGCTGCAGCACACACCGTTGACGGCCTGGAGTCGGCCATCGCCACGGCCCTGGAGGCGTTTTCACCTGAGGAATGCGCTAACTACTTCACCCATGCAGGATATAAAACAACGCAATCATAAGTTATGGGCTTAATAGTATGCCCTGCTGTGTACCTCGCGCAACCGCTCCAGGCGTGTCAAACCCTTTGCCGTCCAAGATTTCCGGCACCGATCGCATCTGCATGCGCGGGTACTTTAGGCACAACACGTCCATATCACCTGCCTCGGCCATGAAGCGCCGGAAGTTTTGCTCCTTGCGGTCGCCCAGTTTTTCCATGATGACCAGCCCAGCCAGCAGGGCGTCGTCGTTTTCAAGCACGCCGCGCAAAGCGCGCAGGTCACGGATTGATACATCCTGCCCACCCTTCACTTCAATCGCCATGCTTTGCAGGGGAATTACATACTTGACACAACTACAATCGCTCCTTTTTCAGGTAGAGCCTGCATACCGTCAGGGGTGGAATGCGAAACGTCGTGCCATGATTGCGTAGCCCATCACTGCCTGGCGTCATTTCCCGACAATCGAAATCCAACGCGATCGTCCCCCTGACCAATTCGTAGACGAAATCGGCAAGGTGAAAGGTCTCATAGGCGTCAGCATGCAGAAACCGGACGCTTTGTCCTTGCCGCTCGCCCTTCACCAATAACAGGCGGCGCAGCTTCGCCCCCGCCGCCGCTACCAGTTCTTCAGGCGCCCAATAGGGAACAGGGCCGTTACCCTTGACTGGACGCACAACGACTTGCCCTGCATCGTTCACGACACGAAACAGGTCAGACTTACCCCTGATGGTGTGGCGAAAACTGCGGCGGCCTTCGCGTCTCTGATGCCATAGCGCCGCACCATGTAGCGCATGATAGCCTCCGGACCGTCTGCTTCCTTGTGGAACAACGTCACCAAGTGAGTGCGCCCAGAATGCCACTTGAGTTTCCAGCTTGCCGCGTCCGGTATATCCTTGTGAGCCTGCCGTGGTGCCCAGCAGGTCTTCCAGTAACAGCCCTGGCGCGCCTGAGCCGTTGTCGCGCGGACCTTTTGGCATGTCATGCCACCCATGCGCAATGACGGCGCGCATACGCTCAAACAGTTCCTTACGGGTCTTGGGCGGACTGCCCGGGAAGTCGGTCATCGGATCATCCTTCTGACAGCGTTGATTCGCTCGCTTGCCAGCTTGCAGTAATCAGCAGAGATTTCCATGCCGATCCATGCCCGACGCGCCATCTCCGCAGCCATTGCGGTGGTGCCTGAACCGATGAACGGATCAAGGACGATCTGCCCAGTTGTAGAATTGATGCAACGCTGTGCAAGCTCGACCGGAAAGGGCGCGGGATGTGGGTTGTTGGCTTCCTGGGGAATGCGCCACACGTCGCCAAGCGCATTTGCCTTCGGCGCGAGGCGAAAGTTGGGCTTGGCAATCAGATAGATGACTTCATAACGTGGGCAAGAAGTAGCCAGGATTAAAGTTCAGGCCGCCGCTACGTTGCCAGATGATGATCTGGCGCACGGGAAAAAGCCCTGTACGATGTCCGCCCTGTCTTGTAGCAGGCCACCTTGTACGCGCCACTTGTGGTCGTAGAATATAGCGCCGTCTTCTCTGAGCACGCGCATCATGGCGCGCAAGCAACCCTGCTGCCAGGCTACGTATTCATCGTGCGGCATGGCGTCGTTGTGCCCGGCGTAGCCCTTCACCAGTTCTGCTCTCTCCCATTTGCCGCCGCGCCCGTCTTTCAAGCCGTTACCCGTGCTGTTCCTGATGTTATATGGCGGACTGGTGACAATCACGTCCACAGAACCAACTGGCATCTTGTCCATGAGTTTCACGCAATCCCCGTGATGCACTTTGCTGAGCCATTGTCCCATGATCTCCTTCATGGCTGTATCCGGCCAAGTCGTCATACACCAGGGCTTCATCCGTGTAGAGCGTCGCACCTTCAATGGCCTTGGAACGGATAAAGTGATGCAGGGTTCGCCGATTCACGCTGGTTGCAGGAACAGCCTTGATCTTCCCACGGCGGGAGCGAAGCCCAGCCACCGGAGCCTTACCCACAGGCCCGCGTCCGGCGCGCAGTTTTTTGTTGGCGTGCTTGTTGGCTTCCTTGCCGCCGATGTAAGTCTCATCGGCTTCAACTTCGCCATCCAGCGGCCCGGCCTCATCGTTCAGCATGCCCATGGCGGCGCGTAAGCGGCTGAGCATGAACCAGGCGATTTTCTGGGTGACGCCGACTTCGCGCGCCAGCTGGGTGGAAGCAATGCCCTTGCGGTTGGAGGCCATCAGCCAAGCGTCGGCAAACCACTTGCGCAGCTTGACAGGGCTGTCTTCAAAGATGGTGTTCTTGCGGACGCTGAATTCGCGCTTGCAGTCGGCGCACTTGTAGACATGTCGTCGTTTGATGGCGTAGAACTTTCGACAGCAGCCACACCATTGGCAAAGGCTATCATATTCCTTGGTGTTCATGGCTGTGTCTCCCTCTTACACAACCAATATAATGTCAATTGTTGTGTCAAGTATGTAATTCCCCTTCAATTCATCCTCAGAGTGCGTTGCGTCGCGCTTCCGCGGTCTTGAGTGCGTCCCATGCCTTCTCCAGCGTCGGCATCAAACGTTCCCGGGCCGCGTTAATCTCTTGGCGGAGCCGCCGCAGCTCATCAGGTCCTTGTCGCAGCGTCGACAGCAAGCCCGGCTCCCGTGCGCCAAGCTCTCGGTTTATGACGTTGACCTCACGCCGATCAACTGGATCGCTCGGATTGAACCGGAAGTTTCTTGCGAGTCCTTGTCGCCATTGCAACAACTCAAAGGTCGGCACTACCCCGAAACCCGGTATTTGAGACTGTTTCTGGCTTTTAATATCGGCTGCGGTCTCAAAACCATAGGAAGCCAGCATGGCACTTCGGCCTACCCCGATTCCAGGGATATTAGCCTGGCTGATACGAAATCTATTGAGATATCGCTGGAGCTGGCGCTGGCGATGCTGTTCGTTTAACAGGTCTGTCATTTCCGCGCGTGCCTTTTCCAAAACCTTCAGCTTTCGAGCGAAGGCATCTCGGGCTCGGGATGTCTCAGGATTCCACCGAGCCAATGCTTCTTCCCATTCTGTTCTCGCTACCGAATACGCCTTATCAGCTGCGGCTTGCTTCTTGGTTGGCAATATAGCCCTAAGCACCTTGCGGAAAATATTCAGGCTGCCGCTTGGCACCTCGTCTCCAGGCGGTGGATGCCACGACCGCTCGCAAGGAAGGACTGGGTCTGGGCCCGGCCCTGAGATAGTCGAGATGGCTCTCCAAAGCGTGTCAAGATCGATTGCTCCGGTCGTACCGCCTGCCACAATCCCTTGCCCGAACAGGCGCACGCTTGTCTGTGACTCAACCGTACACCACGGACATGTTGCCAGTCCTCCCAGATAATGATGCCAATTCGCCCGCGAGCAGACCCGGAGGCTGGCGTCTAGCTTCTTAAGCGCCTCGACCCAGGTCCTTGCATCCGGCCGTTCGCCGTTGCTGCCAGCGCCAGCGCGCCCGAAGGCCCGGATGAAAAGCTGCGCGACAGCACTGCCCATCGTCTCTAAAGGGACTGTACCCGGTGGAGACTCCATGCCGTTTACAGCCCTGTCCGGCCCGTAGGCGAAGCGGTACTCGCCGATTGCTTTCTCAATCGGCATGTCGCCGGAGACAGAATAGCGGCCTGCAAACGGATGCCGGCCCATGTAGAGAAGATGAAACAGGAGGACAGCGAGGCCGAACCGGTCATGATTAGCGGTCCGAACAAGCCCGTGAAAGGCGTGGCCCTGAAGCTCCGGCGCTGTGAACAATGGCACTCCAACGTCACAGGTATAGACATTCGGGCGGTCGTGACCCTTACTGCATCGGATCTGAAACGAGTCGCAGTCGATAAGCTTCACAATCCCGTCTGTCCCGACGAGCAGGTTGCCATGATTCACGTCGCCCACGACGTGGCCTTGCTCGTGAACGACTGCGAAGGCCAGGGCAACATTGGCTGCAACGTGAACCAGGAACCGAAAATCCGCCTTCGGAAAAGTTTCTTTTCGGCTTTTAGGGTTGTAAAGCTCGTGGATGGCCCCGCGCGCATTGACCCGAGGCATGATAAATCCGCGCCTCACTCCCTTACTGTCGATTAAAACGTCAATAGGCCAAGCAGCAGCTTTCCGAAGCAATGGGTTCGCTTGCGCTAGTTCCGCCATGACAACAAGTTTCGAGGCTTTTCGGAGGCTTTTCGACGGGTCGAGCGCTGATGAATAGATCTTGGCAACTCGGTCCTGTTGACCTTCAACCTCATACACCTTCCCTTCCCCGCCTCGGCCAAGCTCCCGACCAAGGCGGACGCTGGTACGCTCACGCATCAGAGTGAACTGCATCATTTTTGATCGTCTTGCTGTCGACGGGTCGCCAGTATGAGCGACGTATCGTCGTCCGTCCGTGAGCCAATTCGCTCGGATGAGAGAAAGTTCTTCAGCGCTGCAGACAGGGACCTGATCTCCCTGTCCTCATTTGCACCGGCCTCATCCGCGTCCCAAAGCGGTCGGAACATGCCACGGAAAAATGGCTCATGAACCGACGTGCTGACGTAGTGCAGGGCGAGCGGCTCAAGGCCATCCGTCATCAGCGCGATATCCGTAACCTTGCCTAAACGGGGGGCGACCTGAAGGCGCTCCACCGCATCCGCATCGGTCAGGAAGCGTGTCGTGTTGACGTACTCACCGCGTTGCGGCCAGAAGACCCATCGGAACGCCGTCGTGTCCCGATTCGGGTTCGGGAGCTGGTCGGCGTACCCACCGCGCTGTGGCCAGAATACCCAGCCCCACCCGTTCCCCCCGTCACTGACCACGATTACTCCGTCGCCAATCTGTAGCGCGCTCCCGCCATCTGGTCCCACTACTACGACAAGAAGGGTCGAAGCAAAATCACGCGGTTCTTTTCCACTCAACCAAGCTGCTGTAAAAACCGTCTCACGGGCTGCCATCGCAGCCTCCCGCAGCATCACGCGATAGTCCACTCGTCCTGCATCAAGTGCGTGAGAAAGGTATTGGACGACCGTCCCAACCGCGATTCTTGCACCCTCCTCTGCCCATGCTGCCGACCCGGCGCCATCGGCGACGGCAGCCACCAGCGTCCGGTTGCCCACCACGCTATGAGCAAGCCGGTCCTGGCAGGGGAGGCCGGCCTTGACGTGGGACGTTCCCGTTGCGTAAGCAGTCACAAATCGCCACATACGCGGCCTAATCCACGGAAACTGGCTTATCTTCCCGATCAATCCAGGATTCCATATCCTTGTCACAAATCGCCACATACGCGGCCCTAATCCACGGAAGCCCAACCGTCCGGTCCGGTTGTTGGGTTGGTGAGCGGAACCTCTTCGCCGGGCCGCGAGCGCGATACACTACTCAGTGATTTCGAAAGCCAGACAAACAGCTCTCTGAAGGAAAGACCACGTAACTTCAGAGGTTGGCGCACCGAGATCTGGGCCAGACAACTCATGTCTGCCTCCCTGACACCGACTGCAAAAAACGCGAATGACTTTTTAGCTTCTCCCTGTCGAATCGCCTCAGTGGCGACGCTTACATCATCCGTCGGGGCGCCATCGGTAATCAAAAACACCCAGGGACGATAGTAGCCGATAAGGTTGGCCTGGTATGTCGCCTTGCGAGCTTCGACGAGTTCAATCGCCTTCTTGATTGCCGCTCCCATAGGTGTGGTGCCTTCTGCAGCAAGCGTGGTCGCCTGGAACTCATCCGCGGTGACAAAGTCTCGGATGGTTTGCACCGGACCAAAGGTGACAATCGCAACCTCGACCCGCTTGGCGGCCATGGCATCTGAGCGAAGCTCCTCGGCGAAGGCTTCAAGGCCGCGATTCAACTCAGCGATTTTCTCCCCGCTCATCGACTTGGACGTGTCCAGGAGCAAGACGCAAGGACACCGGGGCTCCGGGTTATCGGCAAATTCAACGAACGGGATTTGTTCTAAATCAGACATAACGTTGCTACCTCCTTTGAAGAGAACGACTACCACCCAGGCTGAAAGCGTCGCAGACGCAGCGAATTGCACACCACGGACACCGAGCTCAGCGCCATGGCGGCGGCGGCGAGGGCCGGATTGAGCGACACGCCAAATAAGGGATAGAGAACTCCAGCGGCTACGGGGATGCCCAGCAGGTTGTAGATGAAAGCCCAGAACAGGTTTTGCCGGATGGTGCGCATGGTGCGGCGGGAAAGCTGCATGACGGTGGCCACGCCACGCACGTCGCCGGTGATCAGAGTGACGTCAGCCGCCGCCAGGGCGACGTCGGCGCCGCTGCCGATGGCGATGCCCACGTCGGCCTGCGCCAGGGCCGGGGCATCGTTGATGCCGTCACCCACCACCGCGACGCGCTTGCCTTGCGCCTGCAGTTGCTTCACTTGCGCGGCTTTCTGGTCGGGCATGACCTCGGCGAGGACGGTGTCGATGCCGAGTTGACGCGCCACGGCTTGCGCGCTGCGGCGATGGTCACCGGTGAGCATGAGCACCTCGAGGCCGAGCCGGTGCAGGGCGGCAACGGCTTCACGGGCGTGCGGCTTGAGGGTGTCAGCCACGGCGATGACCCCGGCGGCGCGGCGGTTCAGGGCGACGAACACCGGGGTTTTGCCGTCGCCAGCCAAGCGATCTGCGATTTCTTCGAGCTTGCCCAGCGAAATGCTCGCCCGCTGCATGAGGGCGTAATTGCCAAGCAGAACCGAATGAGTACCGACCGTCGCCGACATGCCCTGCCCTGGCAGAGCTTCGGCGTCGCGGGCGGCTTCGAGCCCCAAGCCGTCGGCGCGTGCAGCGGCGACGATGGCCTGCGCGACCGGGTGCTCGGAGGCCTGCTCCGCCGCGGCAGCCAGGCGCAGCACCTCGGATTCGGCAAACCCGTTGTGGGTAACGATGTCGGTAACGCTCGGTTGGCCCTGCGTGAGGGTGCCGGTTTTGTCCAGAACGACAGCCTGGAGCTTGTGAGCGGTTTCCAGGGCGGGGCTGTTCTTGAACAGGATGCCGTGCTCGGCGCCTTTGCCGGTGCCGACCCGAATGGCCGTGGGGGTAGCCAACCCCAGCGCACAGGGGCAGGCGATAATCAGCACGGCGACGAAGTTGAGAAGCGCGAAGGCAATAGCCGGACTGGGACCCCACAACAGCCAAGCGGCAAAGGTCAGCAGGGCAGCGCCGAGCACCGCGGGTACGAAGATGCGGGCGACCTCGTCGGCCAGCCGCTGGATGGGCGCCTTGGAGCCCTGCGCCTCTTCGACCAGTCGGATGATCTGCGCCAACACGGTATCGCGCCCAACCCGCGTGGCGCGCATGGTGAAGCTGCCGGTCTTGTTGAGCGTAGCGCCGAAGACAGAATCGCCGGCGCTCTTGTCCAACGGCAGGCTCTCGCCGGTTAGCATCGACTCGTCGAGCGTCGGGTGGCCCTCGGTGATGTCACCGTCGACCGGCACCTTTTCGCCCGGCCGCACCAGCACGAGATCACCGATCGTCACGTCCGTTACCGGAATGTCCACGGTCTCGCCGCCGCGCCACACGCGGGCCGTCCTGGCCTGCAGGCCCATGAGCTTGCGGATGGCCTCGGAGGTCTGACCGCGCGCCCGTGCTTCCAGCAGGCGGCCCAGGATGATCAGGGTGAGAATCATGACGGCGGTATCAAAGTAGACGTGCGTGCCGACACCGAGACGGCTGAAGGCTTGCGGCAGAAAGGTGACCGCGGCGCTGTACAGATAGGCCGCCGAGGTGCCGAGGGCGATGAGGGTACTCATGTCGGCGCTCTTCTGCTTCAGCGCCGCCCAGGTGCCCTGGTAGAACGACCAGCCGACCCAGAACTGCACCGGCGTGGCGAGGACGAGGAGCACGTACGGTTGCCGCAGCCAGTCAGGCGTCCAGGGAAACACGGCAGGCATGGAGCCGAGCATGACGGGCAGACTGAGCGCCAGGCTGACGGCGAGTTTACGGTTGAGGTCGCGGATTTCTGCCGTCCGCGCCAAGCGCTCGTGGTCGATGGGGCCGTCAGGGTCGGCGTCGGGAACGGTATAGCCGACTTCCTCGATCTTGCGGCTGATGGCGGGGCGATCCAGCGCCAGAGGGTCGAAATGCACGGTCGCTTTTTCGGTGGCGAAATTGACCTGTGCCTGTTGCACGCCGGCGAGGTCCTGCAGGGCCTTTTCGATGCGTCCGGCGCAGCCGGCGCAGTGCATGCCGCTGATGGGCAAATCAAGGCGTTGTGTCGCCATACCAAAGCCTTTTCCGCGCCAGGGCCGAATGTTGGTCCCCGGCGTCTGAAAGCTACCCTTCGTACACCTCCTTGAAACGCCGAATGGAATCAATATGTTCCTGGGCCGTGGTGAGCCCGGCGCCGGTGGTGCCGACGCCGAGATGGGTGGCCCCCGCCGCCTTCCAGGCGTTGGCCTCGTCGATCCAGGCTTGCGGGCCGGCTTTGGCGTCCAAGACGATGCGACCTTCGAGACCAAGGCTCGCCGGGTCCCTGCCGGCTTCGTCGGCGTAGCGGCGGATACGATCGATGACCTCGCGGCCTTCGTCGCTCAGGGAAAACAGCGGGAACCAGCCGTCGGCGAGCCGCGCGATGCGGCGCATGGCCACGTCGAGGGGCATCGGACGCGCCGGCGCGCCGGCGCCGATCCAGATAGGAATGGGACGCTGCACCGGTAGCGGCTTGATGCCGGCGTGGTCGATCCGGTGCCACTGGCCTTGGTAGTCGACGACCTCCTGCGTCCACAACAGGCGCAGCACCTCGATCTGCTCCTCGCTGCGCTTGCCGCGTGAACGCCAATCCTCATTCAGCGCCTCGAACTCCACCGGATTCCAGCCGACGCCGATGCCCAGCCTGACCCGCCCGCCACTCAACACGTCCACCTGCGCCGCCTGCTTGGCCACCAGCGCCGTCTGCCGCTGCGGCAGGATGATGATACCGGTCGTCAACTCCAGCTGGGTGGTTATCGCGGCCAGATACGCCATCAGCGTGAACGGCTCGTGGATGTAGCTCTCGTGCGTGTAGTAGAACGCCGGCACCTCTGGATGAAACTGTGGGTCGGCGCCCAGAACGTGGTCCAGAATCCGCAGGTGCGAGTATCCCAGCTCGTCCGCAGTCTGCACAAAATCCCGCGAGGCGGCAAAATCCGCCCCGATATCGACAGTCGGAAACGCAACCCCAACGCGCATGTCGCCAACACCTCTCCAAAATGTTTTCACCGTGCCCCAAGGCCGTTATGCTGGCGAGCAGCATAAGATCTTCACCCCCTGTTTTCAACCGGGCGGGAAGCCGTTAAGTCCTTGACGGACAAGCCCCAGCCAAGTATGTTGCCTTACGCTGGCCTATGGCATTCCCGTACCATATGACAAACAGGAACAACAGTCGTGATTTCTGAGGAAATGGGTATCCATAGCCATCGCTCGCCGAGCGCGTGCATCAGTTCTTGTGCGAGGCACTGGATATAGCAAGCCCATGACCGACACAACAACCGAAGCATTCTCCCGCGTCAAGATCGACGCACTGCTCAAGGACGCCGGTTGGAACTTGATCGACGGCATAAGCGTTCTGTTCGAGCGCACGCTGACGGACGGCTCGCGTGCTGACTATGCGCTCTGCGATCGCGCCGGGCGGCCCATGGCGGTTATCGAGGCTAAACGTTCAAGCAAGGCGCCGATTGTCGCCCAAGATCAGGGCATCCACTACGCAGTACTTCTGAATGTTCCCTTCGTCTTCCTCTCGAACGGCGAACAGGTGTGGTTTTTGGACCGGGACCGGGACGCTCATGCGCATGAGATTGCCACTTTCTATTCGCAAGAAGATCTGGAACGTCGAATTGCCGCGCGGGCGGTGCGGCGCGAGTCGTCCGACGTTCCGATCGACCGAAAGATCGTGGACCGAGGCTACCAGATCGCCTGCATCGAGACACTCTCGGCCGAGGTCGCACGCGGGCGGCGCAAGTTCCTGGTCGAAATGGCGACGGGGACCGGTAAGACCCGCACAGCGGCGGCTTTCGTCAAACGTCTGTTCGAGGCCGGCATTGTCACCCGCGTCCTCTTTCTGGTAGACCGCATCGCATTGGCTACCCAAGCTGAGGACGCCTTCACCGATCATCTCCGCGACTATCCCTGCCATGTGCTGCGCCCGGGCCGCGGTTTCGACCGCGCCAAACGCATCACGATCGCGACCCTGCAGACCATGATCGCCGAATACCGCACGCTCTCATCGGGCTATTTCGATCTGGTAATCACCGACGAATGCCACCGCTCTATCTACGGCAAGTGGAGCGGCGTGTTGCGGCATTTCGACGGCATCCAACTGGGCCTGACCGCGACCCCGTGCACGGTCGATACCAACGAGCCGCCCGAGGACGAACATTTCGTGCGCGACACGCTGCGCTTCTTCGAGCTCGACGCGCCGACATTCCGCTACCAGCTCCACCAAGCGATTGAAGAGGGCTATTTGGCGCCCTATCACATCTACAAGGCTATGACGGTAAAGACCGCGGCCGAGAACGGCTTCGAAGTCGAACACGGCGAGCTCGCTTGGTCCGCGATGGATCAGGCGACACGGGCAGAACTCGAAGAACTATTCGGCGCCTCCGACACCATCGTCGTAGACCCGCAGGCATTGGAGCGGAAGTTCACCATCCCGGAACGCAACCGCGCGATGGTGCGCGAGTTCCGTGCCATTCTCGAGAACGGCTTCAGAGGCCGGGATGGCGTCGAGCGTTTCCCCAGCCAGGGCAAGACCATCGTCTTTGCGGTCACCCGACGCCATGCCGAAACACTGGCGACGATGTTCGATGACCAGTTCGCGAACCTGAAACCACACCCGACGACGCGCTACGCCGATTTCGTCGTCAGCGACGTTGGCAGCGACTCGTCTGCGGATGCCAGCGCCATCATCAAACGCTTCAAGGAGGAAGCGTTCCCGCAGATTCTCGTCAGCGTGAACATGCTCGACACCGGCTTCGACTGCCCGGAGGTCGTCAACTTGGTGATGGCACGGTTCACGAAGAGCACCATTCTCTACCGGCAGATGCGCGGGCGCGGCACCCGCTTGGCGCCCCATATCCACAAGACCGGCTTCACGATCTTTGATTTTGTGGGCGTGACCGATTTCCACGGGGATGACGAAGAAAGCATCTCCGGCGATTTCGTCGCGCGCGAGCCGCGATCGACTTACAAACCCACGCCGCGCACGTTGCTACCCCTCGACGTGGACGACCACATCGACCCTGCGAGCCGCGACTGGGTGACACTGGACGAGCACGGGCGAATCGTGCACACAGCGGAGCACGAAGCGCGCTCCGCCGAGATCAGTCTGCACTTCGAGGCTTGGCGGGGCGAACAGGCATTCGACGCAGAACAGGCCCGCTGGGCTGGTCTGATCGGCAACCGCATCAAGTCGGACGCGCTGACGATGGGCGGCTTTGCGGACTACGATTTCGACGCGCATCCCTTCGCGGGTCTAGGCGGCTACGACCGGGCCGCACGGGTCTTCGGCGGCCAGGAAGCGCTCAACTTTCTGCTGGCGAGCTTCAACGCGACGGTTTTCGGCGAGAAGGCAATCGCACACCAGCAAAACGACACCCACCCAGCCGTTCCGAGAGCCTGACCATGCCTCTGACGCCCGATCTTCGCCGCGGCATCGACCGCATCCGCGACCATCTCTATGGCGGTGGCTACCCCAACCCGGCCCAGAATGCCGAGCAGCTCAGTTTCCTCATCTTCTTCTACATGTTCGAGGCGGCGGACGCGGCCCGCCTGCGCGCCGCGCGCCGTCCGGGGGCCGACGCCTACGCCAGCGCCTTCGAGGGCGAATGGTTCCTGCGCAACCCACGCAACGCCCGCGAGCCGGGTGCGGCGACCGTTCCGCACGACCTCCTGCGCTGGTCCTCTTGGGCGAACGCGCTGAACGGCGAGCGTCTGGTCTCCTGGGTCCGCGAGGAGGTCTTCCCCTTCTATGCCGAGGTCGCCGCCGGGGGCGTCATCGACTTCATGGACGGTGCCCGCCTCGTCATCGACGAGCCGACGGTACTCTCCCAGATCGTCTCGCAGGTGAACGACCTGCATCTCGAACGCGTCGACGCCGACACCAAGGGCGATCTGTTCGAGCACATGCTGCGCCAGATCCGGCAGGCCGGCGAACTCGGTCAGTTCCGCACGCCGCGCCACGTCATCCGCGCCATAGTCCAGCTCGTTGACCCGCGCCTCGGTGAAACCGTCTACGACCCGGCCGCCGGCACAGCGGGTTTCCTGGTCGGCGCCTACGACCACATCCGGCTCGCAAACTCATCGCCGGACGGCATCGAGACGGTCGAGACGGACGGCCAGACGATCCGCCGCGGCCTCGGCGACCTGCTCGGCCGTGACGCCGCGGGCCGGCTGCACGAGGTCACTTTCTTCGGCAACGACGTGGACCCGCAGATGGTCCGCCTTGCCACCATGAATCTGACGCTCCGCGGTCTGGATAAGGTACGCATCCTGCGCCGTGACGCGCTGACCCGCTCGCTCGGCCATACTGAGAAAGCTGAGCTAGGTCTGCCAATGCACGGCTTTGACGTCGTGCTCGCCAATCCGCCCTTTTCCGGCCGTCTGGACAAGGACCGTATTGTCGAGGAAGTGAGAGTCGGCAGAACGGCACAGACAGAATTGCTCTTTGTTCAATATATGTTGAATCATCTGAAGGAAGGCGGGCGCTGCGGCGTCGTGGTACCCGAGGGGGTGCTGTTCGGCTCCAGCGGCGCGCATCGGGAATTGCGCCGCAAACTGGTCGAGAACAACACAGTGGAAGCCGTGCTGTCACTGCCGGGCGGGGTGTTCAACCCCTATTCCGGCGTCAAGACCTCGGTGCTGATATTCCGCAAGGGTGGCTCAACCCAGCACGTGATGTTCCTGCACGCCGACCACGACGGCTTCAAGCTCGACGCCAACCACGACACACCTGTTGAGGCAGACGACCTGCCGGGCCTGATCGAGGCTTTCCGGGACCGCGCGGCCCGGTGGGGCGCTTGGCACAACCGCAATGTCAACGACGAGTGGGCAGCGAAATGGTGGTTCGCCGAAGCCGATGCGGTCCGCGCCGCCGATTTCAACCTCAGCGCCGGACGACACCGCCCGGCAAATCGAACCAAGGTCGAGCACCGTAACCCGCTGGAGATTCTGGACGAACTCAAGGGCATTGAGCGGCGGATTCTTGGAGAGATCGACGAACTCGCCGATGCAGTGCGGGAAGTGGCCTCCAAATGAGTGCTTACCCTCTATCCAAGCTTGGCGAACTTTGCGAGATGGACCGCCAGGGGCTTCGGCCAGACGATCCTCTGACGGCTCAGCTTCCCTTCGTGGGCGTCGAGAATGTTGGAAGCAATACAGGCATCTTGGACTTTGATACCGATTTGCGCATCGGAAGCCAGAAGAGCACGGCTTTTCGCTTCGACGAACGCCATGTCCTCTACGCAAAAATCCGCCCTTATCTGAATAAGGTCGCTACGCCCGGATTTGCCGGCAGATGCTCGACCGAGCTGGTTCCGCTCCTACCTCGTGACGGCGTGGATCGAGACTTTCTTGCATATTTGCTCCGGCACACGGAAACCGTGGAATTCGCCATGTCGTCAGTAATGGGCGCTCGAATGCCACGTACAGACATGCAAGTCCTGATGTCCATGCCGGTCCCCCTCCCCCCGCTAAACGAGCAACGACGAATCGCCAGCATCCTGAATCGGGCGGCGCGTATCGAAAGCTTGCGCACCCAGTCCGCCAATCGCTTCCGCGAATTCATCCCGGCGCTCTTCATCAAGATGTTCGGCGATCCGGTCGAAAACCCGCTGGGGTGGCCGGTCATACAACTCGGCGAGCTTTGTGAGATGGACCGCCGAGGACTTCAGCCGGACGATCCCGAGGCGGCTCGCTTGCCTTTCGTGGGTGTCGAAAATGTTGTTAGCGGCACGGGTTCCCTTGATTTCGACACCGACTCACGCGTCGGAAACCAGAGGAGTACATCGTTTCGTTTCGATGAACGTCATGTCCTTTACGCCAAGCTCCGCCCTTATCTGAACAAGGTGGCGACACCCGGCTTTGCTGGCCGGTGTTCCCCCGAACTCGTGCCGCTCCTGCCCCGCGAAGGCGCGGACAGGGATTTTCTCGCACACCTGCTTCGACGCGAGGAAATCGTCGCGTTCGTCATGAAATCCGTGACAGGCGCTCGAATGCCTCGCACGGACATGAAGGTACTGATGTCCATGCCGGTTCCCCTTCCGCCGCCCGACCAACAGCGCTGCTTCGCAGACATTGTCAGGCGGGCAACCAGCATTGCTGATAACGCCAAATCGGCGTCCGAATCCGCTTTGGCCCTCACTGCCTCCCTCATGGCGCGGCTGTTGAGGAATGGAATGTAAGACATGGCGGACATCATCGACAGCCAGCGGCGAAGCGAAAACATGGCCAGGATCAAGGGGCGTGATACCGGCCCCGAGCTTGTTGTTCGCCGTATCGCACACCGGATGGGTCTCCGCTTCCGTCTGCACAGAAAAGACCTCCCTGGGCGTCCCGACTTGGTTTTCCCGCGGCACCGGCTGGCCGTGTTCGTTCACGGGTGCTTCTGGCATCGGCACAGCGGATGCCGATACGCCTACACGCCCAAATCCCGCGTCGCGTTCTGGATGAAGAAATTCGCAGGCAACGTCACCCGAGATCAGCGTAACGAAGAAGCGTTACGAAACCTAGGCTGGCAGGTCCTCGTCATATGGGAGTGTGAAACGAGGGATGAGGATCACATGGGACGGAGACTAGCCGAGAGCATCTATCGCGCCCAGATCCTGACTGCCTGTGGAACCCTTGATTGTCTGGGAGCGAGGGATACATGCTGACTTTTGTCGACTTGTTCTGTGGCGGGGGCTTCGGTGCTTGGGGAGCGGTCAGGGGTGGCGGCAAGGCATTATTAGGGGTCGATTCCTGGGAAGTAGCCACCAATACATACAAAAACAATAACCCACAGGCTGACGTAATCTGTGCAAGAATTGAAGATTTAGACCCTTACGAGTTGTCAAACTACTACCGCCCTGATGTCCTGCTCACCTCGCCCGAGTGTACTGCTCACTCCATTGCGAGAGGCGCCAGTCCTGGTAGTGAAAAGAGCCGGGAAACCGCATTTGGAATCATCCCCTGGTTAAGAGCCATGCAGCCGAAGTGGTTGATCATCGAGAATGTAAACCAGATGAAACGCTGGAATCGACATGATGAACTCATCACGGGAATAGAATCCGCCGGATATAAGGTTAGCGACCTGTACTTGAATTCCGCTGATTTTGGCACCCCTCAAATCAGGAAACGGATATTCTTCATCTGTCATCGGGACGGAATGTTCATCACCCGGGAATTACTGCTTCATCATCGGCTTGGCAATGGCAATAAGCAAATGACCGCCAAGGACATTCTTGTAACTGAAGCCATGTTTCAATCTGCCCCATTATTCAAGAAAGGCAGGGCCAAAGCGACTATCGAGCGAGCGGAAAGAGCCATCGACAAACTCGGCAAGAATGTACCGTTTCTTGTCGTCTATTATGGCTCGGACTACGCAGGCGGCTGGCAGCCCCTCAACTCACCACTCCGTACTGTCACAACCATAGATCGATTCGGTTTGGTCACATGGTATCAGGAAGAGCCGTATCTCAGGATGCTGCAACCAGAGGAACTCACCAGAGCCATGGGAGCAGAAGGATTAAATCTGAATGTGGGAAATCGGCGAGAAAAAATCAGACTCTGCGGCAATGGAGTATGTGCACCGGTACTGGAAACAATTTTCCGGATGCTCAATAAAATCGATCTGCCGTGAATTTCGAAATCGGGCTTACCTGCCACGAAACGAGATGATTCCCGGACGGGCGCCGTAGCCGTGAAGCTGGTATATCAGGTCGTTGAGAAGCTGTTCGCGCAGGCGAAAGACCAAGCTTGCCTGCTTCACCTTCGCGTTCGGCAACGACATCTGAAACCGAGCGTTCACATGCAGGTAGTGGACTTGGCCATCCAGATCGAAGCATGGACTGCGCCAGAGAGCGGCGGGAGGTGTCTCCTTTCGAACCTTTGACGACAGCAAGCAAAGACCAAGATGAAAAGGCAGTGGCCCTGGCTGAATCTGCGCATAGTCACAGGCCGCCTGCGTTTGGACCAGAACCCAACGAAACGAACCGTCATCCTTGCCGAGCTGTTTGCTCCAGAACTGCTTTTCCGCCGCAGCCTGGGGGGCAAGATCAAATGTCTCTGCAAAGGTTTCCGAAAGTTCCTTCGGAAGATCAATCACGGCACCGCGTTCAGCTCTATTGTCATCATGGGTCGAGGGCGCAACGTGAAGCAATCGGTTGAGCTTCGCGGCTTCTTCCAGAGAGAGGTCTTGTACATCATTGGCTTTACCGAGCGCGGTTCGCCACAGATTATCGTCAACATTTCTTGAACGCATGGTTGCAATACGGTCATCCAGAATGGGCAGAAGCGCCTCGTTCACCGCCCGAAACCAATCCTCATCGGTATGCCTCTTGCCAACGGCTGCCACGGCCAAGTTCGCGAGCAGTCTTCCGATCTCTTCACTCAGCGTCCCGGCTGTTACCGCTGAATCTGCCAACTCCATGATGGATGATACGGCCTTCCCAGCGGCGCCCAGAACCCGTTCCTCCCAGTTGAAGAGCGCTCCGACTGGCGGTTGTCCTCCAACGATTTCACGTATGGCTTCAACAAGCGACTCGGCGCTTTTTACGCCGCCCTGGGGATCAAGATATCTGTTCTTGTTGAGTGCCTGAACTGCGAATGGTTTCGGCGTGTCCTGAAGGCGACATTTCAGGAAGTCATGGAGACTGTCCGCCTGATCCGGGTACATGGTCCACAAGATAATGAGGTAGGGACCGGATGGCTTGATGGTGTCTTCAATCAGACCGCCGATCGTGCTGAAATCCCGGATATGGTCTCCCGGAGTACCCCCGCTGAGATGGAGGTCAGCGAAGATCACCCGAACATGCGGGCACAACGGGATAGTCTCTGTTTCGCCGGTAAAGTGAATCGGTAAGCATGCGGCGCCACATCGGTTTAGGCCCTGAGTCAACCCGACCAAGTGTTCTGATTCGTCGTCAATCACGATGACTCGCGGTGCCGGCAGCATCATGCCACCTCATTGAAAATTAAAGCGATAATTGCACCGTCGAATTCATCGGGAATCTCGACTTCTTCGGGTTGCGGGAAAGCTAGTCGCCCCCCGTTCAACTCCATCGCCAAGTTTGCGTAGTACAGCCCCAGCCCCATGCCATCCGGTTTTCGCGTGAAGAATGGCCGCACGACGTGTTCGGGGTCGTCTCCCTGGAAACCGACGCCGTTGTCCGCGACGACGACAGCCGGTCCCGCTTCAAAGTCCCGCGAAATGTTGACGTAAAGCTTTCGCTCGGGCGGCTGGCCTTGGTCCGGGATATTCGGCCACCTTACCCGAAGCCAGTAGAGCGCGTTGTCCAGGAGATTGTTCAACGCACCCAGGATCAGGCCGAACGCGAAGCGAGACTGGAACCCATCGCCATCTCCTTGCAACAAGGGGCAAACAAGCTGAACGTGGTGGTGCCGAAAGCGCAGCACGTTAAACCGACGCGCTGCACTGACAAGCTTTCGCCCGCTATGCTGCTGCTTGCTGTCTCGCCTGAGCAATGTCGAGAAACCGTCGAGGAGAAGCATGAGATCCCGCGCCTGACGAGCTGCGCTCTCCATGTCCGCGCCTTCGGAGATCACTTGATGGAGTGCCCGCACCCCGCGCTCCACTTCATGGAACACCACCGCCAGATTCAGGCCGGACATGCCCGCGGAGAGGAATGTTTCCTGCATGCCCCGGTAATCATCCTCGATTCTGGTTACATAATTCTCGAATTTCTCCCGTACGCCCTGCCGTTCAAGCTCACGCCTCAGTTCCCGGATTGGTTTCTCAATCTTCGCTGTTATGGGATCATCAGGTTTCCTCGTAAGTTGTCTGATGCGTTCCTTGTCTATCCGACGCTCTCCTTCCAGAGCGGCAAGGGCGCCCAGAACGATACGGCGCAATTGATAGCACGCCTCGTTTTCCACGAAACCCTCACGATTGGTCTTTTCGACAAGGTCGCGTGATTCTCTCAAGGAGAGGTGTATCGCTCCCAAAATGATGTTGCGACTGATCCGACGCGTCGGCACATTCACACGGCGAAGATCAAGGCCGAGCCAGTCATCGCCACGTTCGCCATAGTTATAAATCCGGATGCCGTCCCGATAGACGCGCACGCCTCCCGTCTCGTCGAGGTAGGCTTCCAACGCTCGAATATGCGGTATTCGTTGACGAACCTCCCGGTCCCGGTCGTAAACGTAGAACTCTCCCGTAACGGGACCGATGCCTGCCAACACCGTTGGGTCGGCTACCACCTTTTTCTCCATCCGGTCATCGTCCGAACGAGAGGGAAGCTTTAATCGATCACCGGGTTTCTCGACGGTCCTGCTATCGAGATTGAAACCTGGGACTTGTCGAAATTCATAGGTCCAGTCGAATTTGTCCTGGTCAATACGGAATGAAAACTTCCAGATGGCGCGGTTAAGAATCTCAGAAACGTCTGGCAGGTCTTTGATCCAGCTTTCATGGTCGGGGACGTTCAACGTAGCCTGGAATCCACTTGGTTCTTCAAACGGTGAACAGATGGATGTGATCTGGTTGTACAGGCGCCGGACTTCACTGCGCGGCCAGTCGGCACGTAGTTGCCGGACTTCGATCCGGGTTCCGGTCCTCTCACCGGAAAATGTCTCAGGGCGACGAACCTGTATCGCGATGGGGGCCTCATCCAGATAGCGTTGTTCGGTGAGTTCATTCCAGTCGATATCTACGACACATTCATCCGAATCCTGAGCCCGTGTTACAAGGGTGATATGATTGCCGAGTTTATGCACGGCAAAACGGCCGAGTCCTTTTTCGCCCAATGGGAGGCGCTGATATCTGGACGTTTTTCGATCTAACAATCGCTGCTTCTGACGATGGTCGTGTCCCGGCACCAGCCATACAGACCGGAGCACCTCGAGCGTCATGCCGTCACCGTCATCGGTGACGGTAAGCGTAGGCTCTGGTTCCGAGTCGAGGTCAAGGCGAACGACAACTTCGTTCGCATCCGCATCGTAGGCGTTCTTAACCAACTCGAAGACTGCCAGCCGAGCGCTGCCAATCAACTCGTCACCGAGTAGTTGCAGCACCCTGGCCCGTGGTCGGAATGGACGCCTTTCCTCACTCAGGATACTGTTGGCCAAGGCTCTAGCTCTCCATATACCGGCGCAATGATTCAGCAGCCTCGGTAATAGTGATTGACAATGGAGACTTCGGTGGTTAGAGGTCGGTTGTGAGGTATAGACAATCGCTGCTGCTTGTTGCCGGAGTAGCAGATGATGCCACTGGCCTTGTAGTAGATTCACCCTGCATCCACAGCAGGCACAGTACCCCGCTCGGAAACGCAACCCCAACGCGCATGTCGCCAACACCTCTCCAAAACGTTTTTACCGTGCCCCAAGGCCGTTATGCTGGCGAGCAGCATAAGACCTTCACCCCCTGTTTTCAACCGGGCGGGAAGCCGCCAAGTCCTTGACGGACAAGCCCCCGGCCTGTTGACGTGGGTAACGTCAATGACGTAATTTTGCGGTCTTCTCCGCCCCAGGCGAAACGGCTCCCTTTGCAGCAAGGCCCCCCAACAGTGACCGAAGCCAAAACTCCTCCGATGGATTCTCCAAGCGGCGACGTTGAAATTTTGATCGGCGACAGCCGCGACCTGCTGAGCCGGCTGGAAGCCCGATCTGTGCAATGCTGCGTCACCTCGCCGCCGTATTGGGGGCTGAGGGACTACGACCATGCCGAGCAAATTGGCGCTGAAGCCTCCCCTGATGGCTACGTGGAGAATCTGGTGCGGATTTTCCGCGAAGTACGTCGGGTACTACGTGACGACGGGACGTTGTGGTTGAACGTCGGTGACGGCTACGCTCGCAACGGCGGCACTGGAAAAAGTGGCCCCAACGCGCAGGTCGGCAATACCAGGAAACGTATCCAAAGGCGCAATTGCGAGGTGCCGGACTGCTGGGGGTTGAAGGACCGTGATCTGATGGGATTGCCCTGGCGGGTAGCGTTTGCGTTGCAAGCGGACGGCTGGCTGCTGCGCTCCAGGATAACCTGGGTGAAGAAGGCGCCCATGCCGGAGAGCGTCAAAAATCGCCCCTCGAATGCCACCGAGGACGTGTTCCTGTTCTGCAAAACGCCGACGTATTTTTACGATAACCAAGCTGTCCGCGAAGAGAGTGGCGCCAATCTCAGAAACTACTGGATGCTGGGCCCCGACCCCGGTGGGACGTTCCACCCTGCGGTCTTCCCCAGAGAACTGGTCCGACGTTGCGTACTCTTGGGCAGCCGTCCCGGGGACTTGGTTCTGGACCCCTTTTCCGGCTCCGGAACCACGGACGTTGTGGCCGTGGAACTGAATCGCCGGGCGGTTCTCATCGAACTGAACGAGACCTACGCCATACAGTCTAAAGCGCGTATGGACAGCGGTTTACAGCGAACCCTCTTCCTCCGGCCGGGGCAGGGTTCGGTACAGGTTAAGCGATGACAACCCTTCCGCAGCTGCGACGGACCTATCACGGCAACATTGCTCTCCAGATTGTGCGATTCTCTGGCAATGCCGATGAATCTTATCCGAACTTCGCGGACGGTAGCAGCCGCTCCAGTGTCGTCATTTCCAACGGCATCGCAGAGACACTCGGATTCCCGATGCGAAGCGAGTCAAAGCTTTCGGGACAGGCGGCAGGGCCCCTCTTCGAAAAACTGACGTGCGACTTCCTGGGCACTACGGGCTTAGCCTCCCTCACGCCGTTCCTGGCAAGAAATCAGTCAACTAGCCTTCCGTTCCTGCATGCCAGCGTGTCATGCAAGTGGACGATCCGGAGCGACCGGTCTCAAAACACCCGCACCGAGGGGCGCTCAACCTCATGCAATCGCAAGGGCAACTTGCCGTATATCGTGGCGGTAACCGCCGAACCCCTCCCAATGCGAATTGCCTCACTGGCTCTCGGCACGGGCGACCTGGACTGCGTGTACCACTTCGCCTTGGACGAGCTGAGGGAGGTGTGCGAATCACTTCCCGGGTGCGAAGACCAGGCGGAAATGCTGGCGACCATGATTCAGGGAGACAGGTTACGAGACATCAGCGACCTGCCGTCTGACCTTGCTGTTTAATGTCTATCGCTCAAATTCGGTGATTGTAGACAGTCTTGACGTATCTACTTAATCGCCAGAAAACCGGGAATGGACTTCATGAGCGCGGACACGACCGCGGGCGGCGCGTTCGACAACAAATTTATGAGGATGTCCTGAACGGCCTGTTCGGGATTCTGATCCCGCAACAATTCCTTGGGCGACACGGCGCCGTCGCCGTCAGAGTCGTATGAATCAATCAGACGGCTGGCGACGAAGGGCCCCAGGACGGCAGCCGCGAGTTGGGCCACATAGAGCTTTTCCAAAGGTACGAACGCTTTCTGCTGCTCGGCGGTAATCCCGCGATAGGCAATGAAGAAGCTGGCCGTGCGCATGGCTTGTCTGAGTTCGGCGCGCGAAAACGTCCCGTCTCCGGTGACGTCAAGCAAGTCGGCAACCGCCGCGACACATCGTGTCGTGATGCCGTCCATGCGCCTGCACAGCGCGACGAGATCATCGAGTCCGCTGAAAACGTTAACGACGTCGGCAAACAGCAGGGACATGGACCCCGGCAGGGCATCGCATTGCTCGAGGTTATCCACGGACAGGACCCGTTCATGCGCTTCGCCTTTCACCCTCAGAATCAAGGAGCCGCCCACCCATTCAGCCGGGACGACCGCAATCCGGGTTCCCGGCCCTTCGCTTTCGATCATCAAGGCGATGCGCGAATTCACGAGGAGCGTGAGACCGTCTTCACCGCATCCGGCCGTGCTCCAGATGCCCGCCACATCTTCCAGCCCGGGCTCGGCTGAGGACGACAAGCCGGACAATGCGAGAACCGCAAGGCCGGCCGCCAAAAAAGCAAGCCATCTCACCCCTTTTCCCTCCCGAATGTGGATCGTCATGCAAGCATTGGTTTTCATCATAACCGCAAGACCGGCGAATGTCCCCCTGAACCCAGTCGGCCTCCAACCCTGCAAGGCCGCCCCTACAAATGGCGCTCCCCCGCACCGTGCGGTAAAATGGCACCTTGCCAAAGCGGCCTCGCGCATCCACGACCCTTCCGATTTGTAACCCACAATGAGAATGACGCCATGACGGACGTATCCCGCAGGGCATGGCTGAAACGCATGGTCGAAGATGCGGGCACGTGGCGAGGCTGGATTTTCGACCGCGTGGTTAAGGGCTTGATTGTCCTCTCCATCATCAGCTATGCCGTCGAGACGTTGCCGGATTTGTCCCCCCGTATGCAGCACTTCCTATTTGCCCTGGAAGTGACCGTCATTATCATTTTCACCGTGGAGTACGCCCTGCGGATTTATGTTGCCGACAACAGGCGGGCCTACATATTCAGCTTGCTAGGCATCATCGATCTGCTAGCCGTTCTGCCGTTTTACATTCTCCTTGGCGGCGCCGATTCCCGCGTCGTGCGGGCCATGCGCCTGTTGCGGATTGCCAGAACGCTCAAGCTGATCCGGTACAACCAGGCGGTTGATCGGCTGCTGCGTGCGATGGTCATTGCCAAGGAAGAAATCGTGCTGTTTTTCTTCCTCACCACCGTGTCGCTCTACCTCGCTGCCAGCGGTATTCACTTCTTCGAAAGTGAGGTGCAGCCCGACAAATTCGGGTCGGTTTTCCATGGCTTGTGGTGGGCCGTCGTGACGCTGACCACCGTGGGCTACGGCGATGTCTACCCGGTAACCACGGGTGGGCGGTTGTTCACCTTTCTCATCCTCATGATCGGCATGGGCATCATCGCCGTACCCCCCGGCATCATTTCCTCCGCTCTCTCCAAGGCGCGGCAGGAGCAGGAGGAGGACAAGGTCGATGAATCCGAATCCTCGAAGCAAGGCACAGAAAAGCAACCCACAAAGATGGATACGTAGCGCGCTGTCCCCATCCCGGATGAGCCCCGATGTTCGACCTGGAACGTCTCAACATTGATGCAGACGCCTCCTTTGAGGACGTCAACAACCTGCTTTATCGGCTGGGGGTTACGGACGGCTTGCCCGTGATGCCGCCGACCGAGGCACGCGTGGCGGCGATGGTCGGAGAGCGGAATCCATCGCGGGCAGTGGCAACGCTGCCGCCGATGCAAGGGCAGGCAACGGTGCGAGGATTGGCCATCTGCGCGGTCATGGCGGGGTGCCGACCTGATGAATTCAACGTTCTGCAGGCGGCAACAGCGGCGGTGGCGGATCCGGCGTTCAACCTGTTTGGTATTCAGACAACGACCGGCACGGTGACGCCGCTGCTCATCGTCAACGGCCCGGTGATACAACGCTTGGGGCTGAACACCGCGGCCAATGCCCTGGGACCGGGAACGCGGGCCAACGCCACGATCGGACGGGCACTACAGTTCGTGCTGCGAACGATTGGCGGCGCCCAACCCGGCCGTGGCGACAAAGCTACGATGGGACAGCCGGGCAAATTCACCTTTTGCTGCGCGGAAAATGCCCTGGCGAGCCCATGGGAAGCGCTGCACGTTTGGCGGGGATTCGCGGCGGAACAAAGCACGGTGACCGTGGTCGGAGCCACGGGCACGGTCGAGGTCGTGGATGCCGACAGCACTGAGGCCGAGGGGGTGCTCGCCACCCTGGCGCATTCGATGCCCATCGCCGGCAACTTGGGGAGGGGCGACCTGCTGGGCAGCGGCGAGCCATTGCTGCTGGTGGCGCCGGAGCACGCCAAGATCATTGCACAGACACACAGCCGCCGACAGGCGCAGGAGTTTCTATTCGAGCACGCCCGGTTGCCGGTCGGCGCACTGGCGCCGGCTCAGGCGGAGCGCCTGCGGGAAATTTCGGTGACGGAATTGACGGTCGCGCCATGCCCGGAGGACATCATGCTGGTGGTGCTGGGCGGGCCGGGGGCCAAATCGACCTATGTGCCGACGTGGGGCGGCGGCACGCGGGCTGTAACTCGGGTCGTTGAAGCGGATTGACGGGGACGTTACACTTTGGCACGCGGCGATTGAGCTATGCAAGCAGCCGCATGGCCATCAAAACAAAAGAAATGCTCAAGGGAACTGGCATGCCAAAAGCAGGATTGGTCGGCGTGATCTTCGGCGTGGCCATAGTCGGGCTGGTACTTTACCTGTCACTCAGCTTCGACCAGGTCAGATGCGACGTGTGCGTCGAATACAAAGGGCAAACCCAATGCCGCTCGGCCGAAGGAATCGACGCCGAGACCGCCTCACGCACAGCACGCGACAACGCCTGCGCCTTCCTGATCAGCAGCAAAACCGACGCCTTTTTGTGCGGCCAGGGAACGCTGAAAAGCGTCAGTTGCCAACCCCGGTAGCCCGACCCAACCTCACACGGAACACATAAGCCATGGCATCTCCGGAAGCACCGCCTGGAAAATCCGGGTCCTGGAACGTCACCCTGCTGTGGCTCGCGCCGCTCCTCGCTCTGGTGGTCATTCTGGCATACGGCTGGTGGACCCGCCCGGCTCCTGAACCTGCCCTCGGACCGCGCGTCGGGCAACCTCTGGCGGATTTCACCCTGCCGGACATGAACGGCAAGCCGGTGCAACTCGCCGCCCTGCGCGGCAAGGTCGTGTTCGTCAACGTCTGGACGACCTGGTGCCCCCCCTGCATCGAGGAGATGCCGACCATCCAGCGTCTCTACGAGGAAATGCACCCGAAGGGCCTTGTCGTCCTGGCCATCAACATGGACGCTCTCGGCAGGCAAACCGTTGAGCCGTTCCTCGACAAACGACGCCTCACCTTCCCGGTCCTGCTCGATCCCGAGAGTCAAACCGAGCGCCTGTACCGAACCGCCGGCGTGCCGGAAAGCTTCATTGTGGACAAGGCGGGGCTACTGGTCGAAAAAATCGTCGGCCCGCGGGACTGGGCTCACCCGGAGATCATCGCCCTGTTCGAGCGTCTGCTGGCGGCGCCACCTAGCTGAGGCCCGGGTCATATGGATGACAAGAGCCCTCAAGGGCCAGCAGCCTGGTTCGCTGAAGACCTTTGGTCGGCTGGTCGGCGTCTTGACACGCCATTCAAAAGCCTCCTTGTTTGAGGGCGTTGACAGGCAGCTTCCTGCTGCGTTGTTGTCAGCTTTGCGTCGGCTGTGGCAAAGACGGGAACTAACGCCGCGGCTGACGTGTCGCCTTCGGAAGCGGGCGTTTACTCAAGAACACTCTACACCATTATCTTTGACCACGGTGTCATCGCAGGAAATGGCGCCGCCGATGATGACGTTATCATCAAAGGAAAGGCGCGAACCAAAGAGCACCTCAACATCGCCATCGGAGTTGCCCATGATGGTGGCGTTATCGATCAGCTCGACGCCACAGCCGCTCCAGGCATGGATGCCATACCCATCATTATCCTTGATAGTCAGGTTAAAGGTGGCGACAGTGGCTCCTGTGGAAAGCTCCAAACCGTTGCCTTCGTTGCCGTTCATGGTGGTCCCCCCATAAAACCTGGCATGTGAATTCTGAATCACCTTGACACCCGTTCCCCCATTGTTGCTGAATACGCCTATACTCTCCGGTGTGGTTCTTTTACCAAGGTAGGTAAAGCTACCACTCAATTCGGCGTAGCTGACGCCGTAAATCTCTAGGCCATTCGCGCCGTTACCTCCTACCGTAAAGGTAGCCCCAGATATGCCCAGAGAGGAGCTGCGACCAACAGTGATGCCATTACGGCCATTGTTGTTCACTTGGACGGCCATGGGATCGTCAACATTAAAGGTTATCAATGTACTATTATGGCTGAGAAATATGCCGTGGCGACCATTCCCGTTCACTTTGACCTCGTCCACGAACTCTAGGAACAGGTGCCCGGCAAAGTACATACCAATGCCACTAGATCCATTCCCGTTCATTTGCAACAAGGTAGCATTCGTAACAACCACGTTGGAATTCTCTATCACGATACCCTCAGCCTGGTTATTGTCGCTGCGGATGGTCCCGGTAAAGCTGGCGGTGGAGGAAGAGCTGATAAAAATGCCCCGGCCGCCTTTATAGTTTACGACCCGATTGTTTTGCGCCGTGACATCCTCTAACGACACGGCGGCGCCATTCTGGAGCAGGATCCCACGTTGACCATTCTGAACGGTCAGCCCCTTGATGACCACATTTTGATGGCCTGTAACATTGATCACCGCCACCTCGGCGCCGCCGCCGTCAATGACCGCTGACCCCTGTCCGTCCAGTGTGATGCCGTCTTTGTCCACTACCACGGTCTCATTGCACGCGCCGGTAATCGTGATCGTATCGCCAGGCTGCGCCTGAGACATGGCGCTGGCAATCGTTCCCGATGAACAGTCCACCGCATGCATGTCGCCGTTGCCCTCACTCAACGCATTCGCGTTCATGTTGACCCGCTCCACGACCCGGTTGAGCTGGTCCGCGGTTAACACCTGCCCACGTTGAAAATTCGGAATCGCGGAACGCTGCGCCAGCGCCTGACCGCTCGCCAGCAGGCTCGTCACCATCACCAACGTCGTCATGAATCGTGTAGTCATTAGTTCATTCTCCACCACCTCAACCGGACGATTCACCGAATCGACCACCAACGTAGCCGTCTCCGCCGGAACGTCCAGGTTGTCGGCCAAAAAGGCGGTATCGCCCGTGTCTTTCTCATAGACGTCTTACAGGGCGGCCGCGTAGTCCACGTTTACCTCTTCGGCCCTGTTCGTTGCCACGCCCGAGGCCATCGCGCGCCTGACAATGCCAACCGCTTTATTGGACATGGCGTCGCCAGCGACTTGGCCAACGGTGGTGACGAACGACTCCAGCATGAGACGTTCCAGACCTGGCGGGTGACAACGGACAAAGCCCTGTTTCTCCAGCATCACTTCGAGGCTATAGAGGCCGGCATTGTCCGCTGTGGTTTGCGCCAGCGGCTGACTTTCGCGGGAGGTCGTTGTTGAATGGCTGTGGACTGTTTCAGGTCGTAAGCAGGTCTTCTCGGGGCAGGGGATCATCGTGCAGCCACGATTGGACAGGAACAAGGCGAAGCGCGGATTACGCTGCGCTTCCGACCTAATAGCTTGATGGCGAATTATTGAGACCCCACGTGATTGACGAGATGCTGATTGGAGAACATAAAGTCCTGGTGCGCTAGCGGGGTATGGCACACGACGCACTGCAGTTCGTTGGCCTTGGGTTGACCGTCAGGACCGTAGAACGCGAATCCCCAATTGCCCACCCGGTTCTCCGCCGGATAAGCGACGTCCCAATTGTCCCGCCGCTCCATGACGGCAATCGCGGCGAGCTGGTCGATGACGTAGATGCCGTCGTCGCCCACCAGAGCCTTGCCGTCGGCGTCTTTCTTGGGCTTGTAGACCTCCATGACGAGGACGGAACCCGAGGCTGCCTTCTCGCCTGCCTCGTAGCTGGAAATGACCACGTCGTTGGCATACATCTTGGCCACTAGTTCCTTGCCAACGCGGTTCAGGGTCACGTAGTTCGTAAAGGACTTGCCGTAACCCTCGGGAAATGCAACGAAATCGGGATCCCCGCCCGCGTACACGCAGACGGCGGACAGGATGCACACCAGGGCAACAGCAATCTTGGGGTACGTCATGAGGCTTTCTCCTCTCAGGTCACGTGAAGGATGAATACAACCGGTCTCCGGGACCAACAAGCGCGTTGGGTCCAAAACATGCGGAACAGCTACATGTTTAGGACAAACGTGTCACCCGGAAGGTGGGTCAGAGGGTAAGGGAGAGAGGGCAGAACGTGCAACTGACAAATTACACCGAATACGCGCTGCGCGTCTTGATCTACAGCGCCCTTCACGACCGCCGCGCCACCATCCAGGAAATGAGCTGCGCCTGCGGCATTTCGAAAAACCATCTCATGAAGGTTGTACACCAGTTGTCACAACACGGCTGGATTGTCGCTACAAGGGGGCGGGGCAGCGGCATCCGGTTGGCCCAGCCACCGGAAACGATACACCTGGGAGCCGTCGTGCGCGATATGGAACCAGCAGTTTCACATCGCGGGGTTTAACGAAGCGACCAATCAATGCCCCATCACACTGGCATGCGGCCCGACTGGGGTCTTGCACGAGGCGCTGGAGGCATTTCTGGCGGTCCTGGACCAGTGCTCCCTGGCCGACGTCATCCAGCGAAAGTCAGCCCTGATGCTGCTATTGGCCTCTCCCACTGCTCTGCGATCACATTCTCAAGCGTAAGCCCCCGTCCGGTGCCGGACGATCTCGCCTTCGACGGTATAAATCACGTCCTCGGCCACGTTGGTCGCCAAGTCGCCGATGCGCTCCAGATGCCGGGCCACCGACAGCGTGTGTACCAAACGCTCCACGTCGTCCGGGTTCGAGCGAATCTGATCCTGGATTTCCCGGTGGATCTCCCGATTGTGGCGGTCCACCGCTCGGTCGTTGGCACACACTTGGCGAGCCAGCGTGGTGTCATCTTGCACCAAGGCGTCCAGGCTATGCCGCACCATCAACTCGACCTCGCGTGCCATGGCCGCCAGGCTTGAGGGCAGTGTCTGGCGCGGGTGCTGGGACAGATACTCGGCACGCCGCGCAATGTTGACCGCCTTATCCGCCATGCGTTCCAGATCATTGTTGATCTTCAGCACGGCGACGACAAACCGCAGGTCAACCGCTACCGGCTGATACAACGCAAGCAACTTCAGGCAGTCCTCCTCCACCTCGACTTCCATCTGATCCACGTCGTTGTCCCCTTCGACAACCTCGAGCGCCAGCGCCGCATCGTTCTTCACTACCGAATCGATGGCTTTGGCGATTCGCTCCTCCACCATGGCACTCAACACCAAGAGCTTCTGCTTGAGCCCTTCGATTTCTCGCAGGAAGTGCTGTGGCATGGAACCCTCCTTTCCCTCTCTGGACGGCGGCTACCCGAAACGGCCCGTGATGTAATCTTGGGTTTGCTTCTTGACAGGGGACCTGAAAATGTCCGCCGTTTCACCGAACTCGACCAACTCCCCGAGATACATGAAGGCCGTGTAATCCGACACCCGCGACGCCTGCTGCATGTTGTGCGTCACAATCAACACCGTGTAGTTCTGCTTCAATTCGTGGATCAAATCTTCGACCCGCCCGGTAGCGATGGGGTCCAGCGCCGAGCATGGCTCGTCCATGAGAATCACGTCCGGATTCACCGCGATGGCGCGAGCAATGCACAACCGCTGCATCTGGCCGCCGGAAAGCTGCAGCGCCGATTCCTTTAGCCGGTCCTTCACCTCTTCCCATAACGCCGCGCCGCGCAGGCTGCGCTCGACCGTCTCGTCAAGCTGCGCCTTGTTAGAAACCCCGGCGATGCGCAGACCGTAGATGACGTTCTCATAGATCGACTTCGGAAAGGGGTTGTACTTCTGGAATACCATGCCGACCCGTCGCCGTAGATAAATGACGTCCAACGTCGGCACGTTGACGTTTTCTCCGTCCAGCTCGATGACACCGTCCACCCTGACGTTTTCCACCAAGTCATTCATGCGGTTGAAGCATCGCAGCAGCGTGGACTTGCCGCAGCCCGACGGCCCGATAAACGCCGTCACCTGATTGCGCGGCACCAACATGCTGACGTCCTTCAGCGCCACGACGCTGCCATAGTAGAGATACAGGTTCTCCACCCTGATGATCGGATCGAGAATTTTGACCTCTTCCGTCATGGTATCCGGCGCTTCCAACGGTTGGTCTGGCAGTGCCATACGATGTCCTTTCCTGGTTAAAACACTCCAGTGGCGTATTTGCGCCGCAGCCGGTCGCGAATCCAGATGGCCCCGACATTCAGCACCATGACGAGGGCAATGAGCAACAGGGTGGTGGCAAACACCATCGGTTTCGCCGCCTCGGAATCGGGCGACTGAAAGCCGAGATCGAAAATATGAAACCCGAGATGCATGAATTTACGATCCAGGTGAACAAAGGGGAAAATACCGTCGACCGGCAGCGTCGGCGCCAGTTTCACCACACCCACCAGCATCAATGGTGCCACTTCGCCGGCGCCGCGCGCCATCGCCAGGATCAGACCGGTAAGAATGCCGGGAGCAGAAGCCGGTAGCACGATACGCTGCATGGTCTGCCATTTCGAGGCGCCGCAGGCCAGTGAGCCTTCGCGCATGCCGCGCGGCACCGCGGTCAGGGCCTCTTCGGTGGCCACGATCACCACCGGCACGGTCATTAGCGCCAGGGTCAGCGACGCCCAGATCATGCCGCCGGTGCCGAAGGTCGGGGTTGGCAAGGCGTTATGAAAAAACAGCTCGTCAATGCTGCCGCCGACGAAATACACAAAGAAGCCGAGACCGAACACCCCAAAGACAATGGACGGCACCCCGGCGAGGTTGTTCACCGCGATGCGCACGGTACGCACAATGATGCCCTGCTTGGCATACTCGCGCAGGTACATCGCCGCCAGCACGCCGAACGGCGTCACCGCCATGCTCATCAACACGGTCATGACGAAGGTGCCGAAGATGGCCGGAAAGACGCCGCCCTCGGTGTTCGCCTCACGGGGCTCCTGGATCAAAAAGGCCCACGCATTATGCGCGAACAGTCCAAGGCGGCTCCAGAAGCCGAGCTGGTTGGGAAAGTGATAACCGACAATCTGTCCCAGCGGCAGAACGACTTCATCGCCGGTCGGGATACGATAGACAATCTGGTTCTCGTCCTGCTGGCGCCGCAATTCCCGCGCCTCGCCGGCAAGATTTTCGTAGCGCGCCTGCAAGGGTGCCATGGCCTCCTCAATCGCCAAGTAAGCCGCATCGCCGGGCGGTGTGCCTTCACGATCCAAGACGCGCTGTTGCAGCCGCAGCCGCGTCATCCTGGCGTTGATAGCACCGATGGCGCCGTGCTCAAGATGCTTGATCTCGCGCCGTCGCGCCGACACCTCATGCACCAGGTCTTCGAGGCGACGGGCAAACTCCGGATTATCGGCTGTCAGTTCGCTATCCCCCTGAATTCGCAGGGCGATGGGCTCGCCTATGGCGTCTCCATATTCCAGACGATCGATGCTGATCACTTGCTCGGGGAAGCGTTGCGCCACGATGTCGTCGGCGTCGACGTATCGGAAGCTGAGCCCGTAACGTTCCTTGTTGCCCACAAACAACTGCCATTCCACCTGCCGGCGCTGCGACGCGGCTCGCGCCATCTTGTATTGCCGTTTTACCACCTCGCCAGCCAGAACCAGCGCCTCGCCAAGCCGCGCCTGGCTCTCGCCGGCCAGTTCCAGGTAAACGACGCGCTTGGGCCAGAATGCGGTGATACCGTTGACCAAGATGAGCATCAACAACGACACCACCATGAGCAGGCCGACGGTCAGACCCATTGCTGTGGTCCAAACCATCGGCTCGCCTGATCGACCGGCTTGACGCCTTGAGGACTCCTGTGACCGCATGGTGCCTTCCGTTGTTTAAACCGTCCGGTACTTTTCGCGCAGATGCTGCCGCAGCAACTCCGCCAGGGTATTGATCAGAAACGTCATCAGGAAAAGGAGCATGGCGCCCAAAAAGAGGGTTCGGTACAGCGTGCCGAATTGTGGCGCCTCAGGCAGTTCCACGGCGATGTTGGCCGACAGCGTGCGCATGCCGGAAAAAATGTTCCAGTCGACAATCGGCGTGTTGCCGGTTGCCATGAGCACGATCATCGTCTCGCCCACGGCGCGCCCCAGCCCGATCATCATCGCCGAGAAGATGCCCGCCGAGGCGGTCGGCAGCACGATACGAATGGCCGTCTGCCAGCGGCTGGCACCCAGGGCCATGGAGCCGGCCTTCAACTCCGGCGGCACGTTCGACAGCGCATCCTCGGCAATCGTGAAGATAATAGGAATGACCGCGAAACCCATGATGAAGCCGACCACCAGCGAGTTCCGCTGCTCGAAGCTCAGCCCCGTCGTCTGCACCCACCACAGGCGGAAATCAGCAACCCGATCTCCCGTCGCGGCGTCGGCGACCACGAACACCAGGCGCTCGACCACCGGCCCCAGCATCCAGGCGACGTAGGCAGCCACCGCCAAGAGCGGAAACACCGCCACGAACTCGTAGCCCGGTTTCACGTAGCGGCTCGTCACGTTGCCGGGTATCGACGACCACACGTAGCCCATCAGCATGGCCACGGCCGGCACCAGCATCACGACCAGCACAAACGACAACACCTTGGTTTCCAGAATCGGGGCCAGCCACAAGGCAGCCAGAAAGCCCAAAATGACCGACGGCAGCGAGGCCATGATCTCCATCGTTGGCTTGACGACGGTGCGCAGATTGGGGTGCAGGAATTGCGAGGTGTACATGGCGGCCAGCAGCGCCAGCGGCACGGCGAAGATCATCGCATAAAAGGTGCCCTTCAGGGTGCCGAACATAAGCGGCATCATCGACAGCTTGGGCTCGAAATCGTCCGTAGCGCCGGTGGACTGCCAAGTGAAGGCAGGTTCCTGCCCGCCCTCGTACCATACCCTTCCGAACAGGGCCGTCCCACCCGCCTCCGGGTGCGGGTCACTCAGCTGGTAGACATGCAGGTCACCGCCCGTGTCGAGTGCGATAACGTGGTCGTACTTGCCGCTCAGCCGCGCCAGGCTCGCCTCGTACGGCAGGTCAATTTCGACACGAGTGCTGGCCGTGGTGCTGAACCGCAAGCCCAGCCACGCGGGCGTGCCGATCAGGAAAGCTTTGTTGCGAATGCTTGGGGCGTAGAACGTCGGCGCTCCGGGGAGCGGCGCCAGGGTCTTGGTCTGGCCAAAAAGACGTGTGTTACCGTCCGGCGGCACGAACAGGCTGAAGAGGCGATTTTCGCCCTCGGTGTTGGTGAACACCAGAGACACACCGCCAAAAACGAATTCCATGGAAGCGATGCCGGATTGCTCAAGGTCTTGGAAAGGTGTGAAGACCTGTCTGAGAATTACCTTCTCAACGTCTTCGCCAGCCTCGAAATAGAAGTAAAAGACTTGGCCGGCAGTGGTGGCCACCACAACGCTGTTCGCCGTCTGCGGCGTCACGCCAATCATCTGCGGGGTCCCCAACAGTAACGGCGTCAGGTCGTACGTCGCTTTGAGGACGGTTTTGCCGGTACCCAGCAACGTTTGCTTCTGTTCCAGCAGCGCGGCGTGAACCTGCGGCTCCCCGTCCACGTCCTGCAACGCGGCGACGAGCTTTTGCGGCCCCGAATCCCCGTAGGCCACCTGGGTAATCGGCGCCCCCGGCTGCCCCAGCGCCAGAAACGCCCCGGCCTTGGGCTGCGCCACGATGGTGCGGGTGTCGCCGTCGTACACCGGCTCGTAGTTCACGTCGACGAGGGCAAATTCCCCCTGCGTAGTGGCAAACACAACCCGTTGGGTCTGTTGATCGTAAGCGTAGGCGGAAAACGTTCGTTCTTCCTGGAAGGTGGGATTGACCTGGAAAGTACCTCGTTCACCCACGAGGTCGATGAAGGAAAGCAGGCCGTCGTCGGTGACGAGCATGGGCAGCGCCGTCCATTCGTCAACGCCCAGCACCTTGGCATTCGATATACCGGTCGACACCGTGCGCAACGGCCGGATGCTCGCGCCCTGGAAGAGCGGCAGGATCTGCGACAGGATGAACACGAAAATACCGAGGACGGCAATGATGACCCCCAGGCCGCCAATGGTGATGAACCACGTCATGCACCGATCGATCAACAGGGTCGCTCTCGCCGTTGCAAACTGCTGTCCCGATCCTACCCGGGGCTCCACCGGCGCCACGGCCATGGCTTGCACTCCTCAAGACAGGAAAGGCAGGAAGAGAGAAATCTCCCCCTGCCTTCCGTAACAATCCGACGACTGAGGTCTCCGTCAGACCGGCGTTACTGGAGCGTCGTCATCGTATCAGCCGACACCACGGCCGGCAGAGGGAAGTAGCCGTCTTTTACAACGATTTCCTGACCCGCCTTCGAGCTGATGAAGTTCAGGAACTCGTAGGTCAACTTGTCCAGCTCGGCGCCGGGTTTCTTGTTGACGTAAATATACAGGAAGCGCGCCAGCGGGTAATCGCCGCTGAGGCAGTTTTCCAGGGTCGGCTCGTACATCGGGCCTTGATCGGCCAGCGGCAGCGCGCGCACGCTGGAGGTCTTGTAGCCAATACCGGAATAGCCGACGCCGCCCAGATCGCTGGCCACACCCTGCACCACGGAGGAGGAACCGGGCTGTTCTTTCACGGTGTCCTTGTAATCACCCTTCTTCAGCGCCACGCTCTTGAAAAAGCCGTAGGTGCCGGAGGCGCTGTTACGACCGTACAGGGAAACTGGCCGTGCTGCCCAGTCATCGGTCAGGCCGGCGTCGCCCCAGACCGCGAGGTTGGTGCCGCCGCGCTTGAAGGTGGTGGAGAAAATACTGTCAACCTGCTGCAGGGTCAGACCTTCCACCGGGTTGTCCTTGTGCACGAACACCGCCAGGGCGTCGATGGCCACCTTCACCGGCGTCGGCTTGTAGCCGAATTCCTGCTCAAACTTGTCGAGCTCGGAGGACTTCATCTGGCGGCTCATGGGGCCCAACTGCGCGGTGCCTTCAATCAGCGCCGGCGGGGCGGTGGAGGAGCCCTTGCCCTCGATCTGGATGTTCACGTTCGGATAAATGGCCCGAAAGGCCTCGGCCCACAGGGTCAGGAGGTTGTTCAGCGTATCGGAGCCGATGCTGTTGAGATTGCCGGAAACGCCGCTGATGCGCTCGTACTGGGACAGACCAGCGTCCACTTCCACCTGCGCCGAAGCCGTCAACGCCGCACCGAGCACCAGCCCGCCGGCGAGCACGAGGGAGACAAAACGCCTCGCAAGAACCGTCTTCATAGTCATTACTCCTTTGGTAGGGAGGAGGGGGAGCTTCCATTGACGCCCTGCCCGTGCAAGGGCGCCGTCTTCGTACAGCATGCCTGCCCGTTGCAAAGATGCGGTTAGGACAGGGCGAAAATTGCGTCAGGCCGATTGGCGCGCCGCCGCGCCAGAGAGTCTTGAAGCGATAGTCGATCCCGCGCGTCGTCTCGATCATCTCGCGGAATCGCCCCAGCCTGCGGCGCAGGGCCGCGATGTGCACGTCCACCGAACGCTCGGTAACGCTGATGTCGGTGCCGCGGGCCCAATCGACAATTTGGTAACGGGTGAACACCCATCCCGGCCGCTGGGCCAGGAGTTGCAAAACGCGGAATTCCGTCGGGGTCAGACGGATGGATTGGTTGTAGACACGCACGTCGTGCTCATCCGGCGAAATGACCAGACCGCCCCGAACGATCATTTCCGCGTCGGGAACGGGAGTCGTCCGCCGGCGCCGCAGGGCTGCCTTGATACGCGCCAGAAGTTCACGCAGCCCGTCCATACCCGGCAATAACACGTCCAGAATCACCAGATCAGGTCGCACCGAACCCACCGCAGCCAGTGCTTCCTCGCCTGAGCCGACACACGTTACGTCGTAGCCGGCTGCGGCGAGGTTGTATTGCACCAACTCCAGGAGATCGGGTTCGTCATCGACCACCAGGACGTGAGCGCGATTCATCGCCTTCCCCTCTTTCGGGGCCTCTAGGCGCTGAGTCGCTCGCGCGGCTTCTGTGAGGATTGACATTAAGCGACATCGTCGTGCCTAGAAATCCACCTGGAAGCGCATGGACACGATGGTGGTGAGTTCATCATTAAGGTCGCCACGATCCAGGTATGCCGCTATGTAATTCAATGTCACGCGGGCATTGTTGTGAGGGTACCAGTTCACGCCCAGCGTGAAGTTGCGCTCCACGCCGCCATCGAAATCACCATCGCTGAGATCGATTCTGGACATGCGGACCGCGAGTTCGACCGCCCCCATGGCGCCCTTTTTCAAGTCGAACTTACGTTTCGGCTTCGGACGGCCGAAGGCGCCGCCGCTGTAGGCCCGTGATTCACCCGTCAGGAAATAACTACCCATGACGTAGTAGGCGGCGAACGTGGGGTGTTCTTTACCCATGCCGCCGGGCGTTGCGGTCATGTATTCCGCCTGGACCGAAATCGGCCCATACACCAAAGCGCCTTCCAAGCCGATTTGGTCAACTTGGCCGGAGTCCCCGCGAACATCGACGAGCCGCACGCCCTTGGTCCTTCCCTCGGGGCGAGCACGAAATCTAAAACCCTCTTCCTTTTGCAGGTGGTAGGCCAAACCTACGTGCGCCAACTGGGTCTTGCTGGCTTGGTAGGGCGTGGCGGCTAGCCGGAAGGTGAAATTGTTGTCGGGGCTGTCGGTGAAGCTATCGACCGTTCCGTCGTCGTCGGAACGTGTCATGGAGAAAGCCCAATGGATGCGTTTATTCATGACGCTGTTCTTGAGCAGAACGCCGACTTGCCGGCCAGGCACGAAAGCGTCAGTGAGAGAACGCTCCTGGAAGGTGATGAAACGGCTACTGGTCAGCTCCTCCAGGCCGAAGGGTGCCTTGAACTTGCCGACGTAAATATTGCCGAATGCCGGCAACTTGACGAATCGCAGGTAGACGTCGGTCCAACTTACATTGCCGCCGGCGAAATCGTATTCAGCCTTGAAGCGGATGTACTTGTGCAGCGTGCCGCGGATGTAGATGCGGCTGCGCCGGAAGAAGATGCGGTCCAGCGGTTCGTCCAGATTTCCGTCGCCATCCACGAAGAAAGCATCTTCAATCTCATCGCTCGGCCGGATGAAATTCCAGTCGTTCTGGATCCGGCCGCCGATGCGGATCTCGACGCTCTTGTCCAGGGTGCGGAGGCGCAGTCCATTGCGCCACAGCGCCTCCAGGTTCTTCGACTCGTCTATCTTGGCGGCCTCTTCCAGACGCTGGACCCGCTCCTCCAGGCTCATCTGGGCCTGAACCATCGTGCCCGCGCTCAGGACGACCACCAACGCCAGGCCTAACGCTGGCATGCCTACTCGCACTTGGCGTTTCACTCAAACCTCCTTATCCCATGCGTAACAGTCAGTAACGACACGAATCCCTTGTTCCACAAGCACGAACAAGGTACGGTGAATATGGCTCAAGATACGCAGCGGACGATTAGGAGCGAGTAAAGATCAGGTTAAATGTGGGTACAATCTACATTGGCCACCGGGTTTAAGGGGTTCCATTTGCGGTGTATCGTTCCCCCACCAGTTGCCAAACCAGACCGCCCAGCGGCCCGCCGATCAACGGACCGACGATATACACCCAGAAGCCACCGTCGGGACCGGGAATCGCCACGCTTCCCCAGCCCAACATGAAAGCGACCAAGCGCGGCCCGAAGTCGCGCGCCGGATTCCAGCCGGCCTGGGTCAGCGGCGCGAACAGGCTGATGAGTACCGCCACCGTGAAACCGATGAAAAACGGGGTCAGATTGGAACCGGGCTTGTCGGTGTTACGCGATGACGTAAGCGCGAAGATTACCAGCACCAGCACGGCGGTGCCGAATCCCTCAACCAGCGCCGCCTGCCCGGGCGAAACGAGGGCGCGAGCCGCTGCATCGGTGCCGAATATCGCCGGGTTCGGAAAGTATTCGCCAAACACCATGGCGGACAACTCGCTGCCCGGCGCACCACGCACGACCCCGTTGGCCGCCTCGAAACGCCGCAGCAGCGGACCGAACAACGCCGCCACCGTGGCGCCGGCCAAAACCGCGCCGGCAAGTTGCGCCGCCACGTACGGCAGCAGCCTTTTGGCCGGGAAACCCGCCGGTCGAAACAGGGCCATGGACAGAGACACCGCCGGGTTGAGGTGCGCTCCCGACAGACCGGCCGACACGTAGATCGCCAGCGTGACGCCAAATCCCCACACCGCCGCCACCTGCCACAATCCCACCTGCGCACCCGACAGCACCGCGCTCGCCACCGATCCGGTGCCAAACAGCACCAACAGATACGTGCCCAGCGCCTCGCCGGCCAAGGCCTTGTTCAGCGATGGTTGGGGGGGCATGGTCGTCTCTCCTCCTCATTTGGTGCGAGGGGTACGTTAGGCTCGGCACGTTAGCTTTCGGACTTTCCTATATTAAGGTCTTGACGTAAACCGATTAACGGCTTATGATTCTCTGCATTACCAATGTTTCAGAGAAGGAATGAGCCGTGAACATCACCCAGGTATTCGAGAAGGTTCCCACCCAGAAAGACTGTATCGCCCACCTCGAAAAGACAAGATGGGGCGACAAGCCCACCTGCCCTTACTGCAAGTCCGACAACACGGCTCGGATGCAGCATCGCCACCGCTGTTACAACTGTCGGACTGCCTTCAGCGTCACAGTTGGCACGATCTTCCACCACACCCACGTGCCCCTTCAGAAGTGGTTCCTAGCCGTCACGCTCATGCTGAATGCCAAGAAGGGACTGTCGGCCCTTCAGTTGTCTCGCGACCTCCAAGTAAACGAGAACACCGCTTGGCGCATCGCCATGCAGATTCGTAAGGCCATGAACCAGGTTGACCAGCAGCGCATGCTGAGCGGAATCGTCGAGATGGATGAAACGTATGTCGGCGGCAAGCCGCGCAAAGGGAAAAAGTACGACAACCCGGAGGACAAGCCGAAGCCCGACCGCGGCACGAAGAAGGCTCCGGTTATCGGCGCGCTCGAAAGGAATGGTATGTCGAGGGCGACGTCCACACGAACAACATCGAGTCGTTCTGGGCCGTCCTGAAGCGCGACATGTTTGGCCAGTTCCACAGCGTCAGCGGCCGGCACTTACAGAAGTACGTTGACGAGTTCTGCTTCCGGTACAACATGCGACACGTGCTGCGGGCGGCCGGCCTGGACGATGTTCGACAAGACCATCAACCGCGCATTGGGGGTGACGATATGAGTGACGGACCTCTGAAGGTCATCGCAGGGGCGCCAGATCACCCACTCGTTATCGGTAGCATCAAGATACCGTGTTATGTGCTGGAAGATGAGACACGTGTTCTAACTCAATCCGGCATCTTTCTAGGAATTGGAGCCAGTCGTGGAAGCCCCAAGATAGACCGCGGTGCACAAATCCCAAGTTTTTTGGCTTCTAAAGCCATTTTCCCTTTTGTTTCCAATGAGTTGATCGCGGTGCTCAAATCACCCGTTTTATTTCAGCCGCCAGAGGGTGGAAGAACGGCCTACGGATACCCCGCAACCATACTGGCTGATGTCTGCGAGGCTATTTTGGAGGCTCGCCATGCGGGCGTTTTGCGTCCCCAACAGATACCCATTGCTGAGAATTGTAGGGTTTTGTCACGCGCCCTTATGAGGACGGCCATCATTGCCTTGGTAGACGAGGCGACTGGCTATCAGCGCATCCGAGAAGAACGTGCCCTTGCCACCATCCTTGAGAAGTTTATCGCCAAGGAATTGCAGCCTTGGACTCGCACCTTCCCGTATGAATTCTATGACCAGATATTCCGACTCAAGAGGTGGCCTGGGCCGGATGGCGTCAAACGTCCATCCATGATCGGTCACTACACCAACGATTTCGTGTATGCCCGCATCGCGCCGCAAGTGCTTGAAGAACTCAGGAGGATTAACCCTACCCTCGCGCCCGGCCAGCGAAGGCACAGGCATCATCAATGGTTCACGCCCGAATTGGGTCATCCCAGGCTCAGGGAACATATTGCTGGCGTAGTCGCTCTGATGCGCGCCGCTTCGAGATGGGATGCTTTTCTGCGTTCCTTAAGGCGGGCCTTCCCCAAAATGAACGAAGAGGTTCCCTTACCCCTCGACGAATAACCTCCTATACACCCCCTAGGCTCAGGACTCATAACCAGAAACTAACCGTGGCAGCTATGCAGATGGCGCTGAAGAACGTATGCGCACAGCGGTCGTACCGAGTGGCGATGCGGCACCAATCCTTGAGCCTGCCAAACAGGCGCTCAATGAGGTTACGGCTCTTGTGTCAGCGTCAGTGAAAAAAGTCCCCCAAACGGCATTTTAAGGTGTCCCCTCAAGTAACTCGTGCAACCCTCTGGTTTCCCACAAACCGGAGGCCAGCATGCTTACTCAAGAGGACTACTGGATGATACAGGAGCTACGTCACCAAGGGGTCTACCAAGGCGACATTGCCAAGCGCCTCGGGGTACATACCACAACGGTCAGACGCGCCCTCAAGCGCGGCAGGCCGCCTTCCAGGACACGCCGCCGCGAAAGGTACGCCAAGCTCAAGCCCTACGTGGCAACCGTGGACAAGCTGCTCCGCGCCGGCGTCTTCAACGCCGTGGTCATCTTTCGCGAGCTCCAGGCTCTGGGATACGACGGCAAGATTCGTGTCTTGCGCGCCTACATCGAGCCCAGACGAGCCCTGCGGCCCAGTCGCGCCACCGCGCGGTTCGAAACCGAGCCCGCCAGGCAACTGCAGCATGACTGGGGCGACGTCATCGTCCCAGTCGGCGGCAAGGCCCGGAGAGTCCGTATCGCCGTCCATGTCCTAGGCTCAGGACCTATAAAAGGGTATCATGGGGCCTGTGATGAGAGTCAACACGCTGACGCCACAAGGAGAGCGATCATGTCCGAGCACCACTTCTGGCTGTCCGACGACCAGGTTGACCGACTCAAACCCCTGTCACCCAACAAGGTGCGCGGCGTCCCACGCGTCGATGACCGAAAGGTCACCAGCGGTATCATCCACGTCATCCGCTATGGGCTGAGGTGGCGCGACGCGCCCGCCTGTTACGGACCCCACAAGACACTCTACAATCGCTTCGTGCGCTGGAGCAGGGCCAGGGTCTTCGACCGTATCTTCCAAGCCCTGGCTGCCGAAAGCACCGCCACCAAGACGGGCATGATCGATAGCACCCATCTCAAAGCGCATCGTACCGCAGCCAGCTTGCTGAAAAAGGGGGGCTTTCGCGCTGCATCGGACGCACCCGGGGCGGGCTGAACTCGAAGCTCCACGCCGTCTGCGACGGCGATGGCAAGCCCGTCGTGCTGCGGTTGACGGCGGGGCAGGTCAGCGACTACTGCGGGGCTGATACGGTACTTGACGCCCTACCGGAAGCCGGTGTCCTGATAGCCGACAAGGGTTATGACAGCGACAGGTTGCGCAAGGCCCTTGCCGAACGTGGCGTCAAGTCCTGTATTCCGGGCCGCGCCAACCGTAAAGAGCCGATTGTCTACGACACGGAGCTTTACAAGAGCCGCAACCTCATCGAGCGCTTGTTCGGCAGACTCAAGGATTGGCGCCGCATCGCCACTCGTTACGACCGCTGTGCGCATACGTTCTTCAGTGCCATCTGCATAGCTGCCACGGTTAGTTTCTGGTTATGAGTCCTGAGCCTACAGTAAAGACGCCCGCGGGTGGCGTAGACTGACCTTGATCATCATAGCCCCAACACTGTACCACGCCCGTCTCAAGCAGGCAGGGATGCCGCCACCCAGCACTGACCGCGACAAAGGTACCCGTCGGCCACCTGGATTGACCATATTCATTATTACCCCAGCATCGCACAATGCCCATCTCAAGCAAGCCGCAGGTATGATTATACCCGGCACTAACCGCAATGAAGGTACCTTGTCCTGGCCTGGACTGACCAAAGTAATTACTACCCCAGCATTGCACAACGCCTGTTTCGAGTAGACCGCAGGTATGCCGCCATCCGGCACTAATCGCGGTAAAGGTGCCTGCGGGCGGCGTGGACTGTCCATAATCATCATTACCCCAACACTCCACGACACCTGTCTCAAGCAGGCCGCAGGTGTGGTAACTCCCGGCGCTGACCTCGGCAAAAGTGCCCGTAAATGGCATGGACTGACCATAAAAATTATCGCCCCAGCATTGCACGACACCCGTCTCAAGCAGACCACAGGTATGATTACGCCCGGCACTAACCGAGATAAATCTGTTAACGCTGTCTCCATCATCGGCCTGCACGACCACCCTTACGTCGTCACTGGCCGTCTCGCCGGCGTCATCTCCATCCAGGCGGCCACCAAGTACATCGCCGGGCACTCCGACGCGGTCATCGGCACCATCACCGCCCGCACCGAGGCGCTGTTCCGCCGCATCAAGGACACCACCATGGCCTTCGGTGACGTCGCCGCGCCGGACACAAGCTACCTGGCCCTGCGTGGCCTGCGCTCCATGGCCGCGCGGCTGCGACAACAGCAGACGGCCGGCCTGCAAATCGCCGGCTGGCTGCGCGGCCGCCCCGAGGTGAAGCGCGTCCTCTATCCTGCTCTTCCCGGCGACCCCGGACACGCCATCTGGAAACGCGATTTTACGGGGGCGTGCAGCCTGTTCAGCATCGTGCTGCACACCGGCGATGAAGCTGCCGTCGCCCGCATGGTGGACGCCTACCGCTATTTCAAGATCGGCGCCAGCTGGGGCGGCTTCGAGAGCCTCGTCATCCCTGCCTACCCTGCCCAATTGCGCACCGCCGTTCCCTGGACGGACCCCGGCTTCGTGCTCCGCTACCACGTCGGCCTGGAAGCTCCCGAGGATTTGAGGGCTGATCTGGAGGAAGGATTCGAGCGCCTGCGGCAGGCTCTGTGCTGAACTCGGCATGAAAACGTTTTGGGCGGTGGAGATGCGGATACGCGCACCGCGCTGTGAGAGGACCACCAGTGGACGGGGTTGACTATGAGATTGTTACGCGACCTCTACAACCGTTCGGTTCGGCTTACGGAAGAACGGCAGGCGCCCATCCAGAAATGACCGACCCCGTTTCCCGCATTGCGGAAATGCTCGCGGTAAAGCCACACGGTTTTGGCGTCGGGCAGCTTGTCTTCGAGTGCCAGCCCCAGGAAGCGCACGAAGGACAGGCGGTCGCGCATCGGGTACTCGACCTGGTCATCCGACAGATTGTAGAGAGCACACAGCAGGATGGCTTTGAACATGACGATGGTGGCCCACGGCTTGCACCCCGCCTTGGCACTTGCGCTTGTCGGCTGGCTTGCGCCAGACGTTTTCCAGGCGGCTTTAGAGATGCCCAGAGATAGTCGGACTTATGGAACAGACTCTGATTCCCCAAACTCCTACGATGCGCTTATTGCCCTGACCTGCCGATCAAATGCCGTACGAATCGCTTCTTCGAGCTTGTTGGGTTTCACTTCATAATCTTCAAAATTCTGAATGTTGTTATGCCTCACGTGAAGCTGTCCCTCGCCGACGTTGCCACGATGCTGGCCTCTGGAGGTAAGGTTCGTTTCAACTTCGTGCGAAGACAGAACCCAGTACCGAATCACGTCACGCCACACTGCAACCCACACAAACACGTCGCAGCAACCCGGCTTCGCTTGCTGAAAATTCATCCAGAAACCCTTAGTCGAATCCGAGGCAAGCGCTTTGACGTAAAGCGGCGCATCCATATCTGCGTCGACTGCACGCGAGGCTTTGACCTCAATCCGAATCCCCTCCAGATAAAGATCGTATTGCCCTGAGTAGCCCGGGTCAGCTCTCTTTGATGGCTTCTGCAGGCCCGGCACCAACTCCTTCAAATGGCCTTGCGCCCAGGATTCGCCAAAAGAACGAGGCGCGCTGATTTCAAATATGTAGAGGTACGGATTCCTGCCGATGTAGCTGTCGCGGAGTTCGTGATAGCCGTCCAACGTAAGAACGCCCATCGCGAGAAGGGTCGAGATAACGTATTCATATTCGTTGAAGGGATAACCGAAGACGAGCGAATTGAGCCGGTCTTGAAATTCTTCCCTGTTGGGCAATTGCGCCAACAGCGCGTCCAGTTCTTCCTGAAGATGTTCAAGATGTTCCATGGATTCCTCCTGTTAGAACAACGTCCTTTGGACAGGCATTGTGGGCGTAGGAGAGACGGCAGGCCCGATATTCGGTTTCGGCACGTCGGCCTCGAAAGGATGCCCATTTTGCCATCCGAGTTGCCCTGACGCTCGAAATCGTTCAAGGCGGCGAATCGTCATCTCGGCATAGATCGGATCGATGTCAATCGTGAAGCACCTTCGGTTGAGAATTTCGGACGCGAGCAAGGTCGTTCCGGAGTGTGCAAAAAAGTCGATCACCAAATCATGGGGAACCGAGCTTGCCCGAATAATGCGATCGATGCACTTGAGGGGCTTTTGAGCGTAACAACCGGAAACGTTCTCCTCCATCCGATAAAAGACCTGCTGGACGTCAATCCAGACGTTCCCTGCCCGAATCGTATCAGAACGGCTCCGTTCAAGATTTTCCGTCTTCTTCCCGTTTACGTCTTTGTAGTATCCGCGAAGGATTTTCGGGATGTCCGTGTATTCCGCGTCCACATTGAATTGTGGATTTCCCTTTATATAGTAGAGCAGTTCCTGTCGAACCGCCATCCAGTTCTTTTGCGTGCCATATCCACGCTGGTTCCTCATGGTAATAAAACTTCGCGGACGAAACGGTTGATCGCGCATCATCAGCATGAAATCCGGCAACGGCTGGAAGCCGTCATTCTGATCCGCGCCAAGCCAGACGTAGAGGGACGAATCGGGAGTCAACACGACATCCGTGCAGGATACCCATTTTCGACACCAGTCGATAAACGCCGCTATGGACCGCTGCTCAAAGGCGGCCAGATTGTACGGCGGGTCGTGTATTGCCAGTTGCGCCCGCTCGCCGGCCATGATGTCCTTTATGGCCTTGATATCGGCGGCATCAAGGCACCCGACACGATGACCGCTGATACTGTCAGTCCAGACTTCGCCGAGTTGGAGCCGACAATAGGGAAGCAACTCATCACGAATGCCTGGTGAGGTATCAAGCCTTGGCAGGGGATTGTTCTTCATCCGTCAAATTCCGATTATCACAACCAGCGTGGCGGTCGTACTACGATAAACGTCATCGTCTCACAGGTCCCGGAATGGAAGTCATGGGTTAAAGCGCTCTTCGCTACCCCAGCCTGCGCTTCAACTGGCGGCAGTGCATCTTCAGCACCTCGACTCGCGCCCACGGTTTGTTGTTGGCTGACACCAGATGCCAGGGGGCGTACTCGGTGCTGGTGCGCTGCACCATCTCGTGCAGGGCCAGTTCGTAGTCTCGCCACTTCTCGCGGTTGCGGTAGTCCTCTTCGGTCATTTTGAACTTCTTGTACGAGGTTTCCAGGCGGGCCTGAAAACGGCGCATCTGCTCGTCCGCGTCGATGTGCAGCCAGAACTTCATCAGCAGGATGCCGTGCTCGCTCAACTGCTCCTCGAAGGCATTGATCTCGCTGTAGGCGCGCCGCCACTCGGGCTCGTTGGCAAAGCCCTCAATGCGTTCCACCAGGATACGCCCATACCAACTGCGGTCGAAGATAAGCACCCGGCCGGCACGCGGCAGATGGCGCCAGAAACGCCACAGGTAATGGTGCGCCTTTTCCTCCTCGGTGGGCGCGGCGATGGCCACGATTTGAAAATTCACCGGGTCCATGGCGGTAATCAGGCGCCGAATCACCCCGCCCTTGCCGGCGGCATCCCAGCCCTCGAACACCAGGACGCTGGTGAGGCCAATGTCGCGCGCCTGGCGCGTCAGGCGGTTCAGCTGCGCCTGGTACGCTCGCAGTTGCGCGCGGTACTCGGCACGCGGCAGCTTCTTGCTGAGATCGACCGTATCGAGAATGGTCGGATCATCTTCGGTAATCGTATTGACAACCTGCCCATTGCCGGACGGCGAAAGCACGGCCTGCGGTTGCGTCAGCCGCCGGGTCAGGCTTTCCAGGATGGTGCGGGTGATGTGTAAATTGCGGTAATGCGGATCGGTACTTTCCACGACGTGCCAGGGGGCCTCGCCGGTGCTCGTCTCGCGCACCACCTGCTCGGCGATGGGCAGCACCTTGTCGTAGCGGCTGTAGATTTCCCAGTCCTCGGTATCGACCTGCCAACCCCGTTCGGGGTGTTTCCTGGCCTTCTTCAGACGCTTCTTGAGTTCCTGTTTCGGCAGGTGCAGCCAGAACTTCAGCAGCAGGGCACCGTCGTTGACCAAGTGTTCTTCGAAACGCCGGATGTGGTCGATCTGCTGCCGCACCTGCACTGGGTCGAGGGTGCTGTCGAAACGTTCCCGGATCAGGGCGCCCACCCAGGCGCCGAGAAAGATGCCGATGCGCCCGCACGGCGGCAGGCGGCGCCAGTAACGCCAGAAACGCGGGCGTTCGAGTTCCTCTTCGGTCGGTGGCCCCAGCGCGTTGGTCTGCATGAAGCGCGCGTCCATGACCTCATGCAGCTTGCGCAGAATGTCGTTGCACCCCGCCCGGTCGTTGCCGGCGATGATGATGATGACCGGAAAATCCGCTTGGCGCAGGTCGTACTGCGCGTTGACCAGGTCAACTCGGAGTTGGGGAACGAGGGTCTCGTACTCGGCTTTCCGTATTTTGTGCCCTACCTCGGCCGCTTCAAACACCACAATTCTCCTTGCATCGTCTCGGGTTACGTATTAGGTGGAGGCGTCAAACCATGGATCCTGAATCCACGCAGCAGTTCATAAAGGCAGTGCGGGCGTTTGCGGACCCGACGCGCGCCGAACGCGACCGGCAATACCACAAATCGGCGCGGCCGCACTGGGGTATCAAAATGCCGCAACTCGACAGCGTGGTCAAATATCACGCCAAACAACACACCTCGGCGGGGCTGCTGCGACTGGCGCAGGCATTGTGGGACAGTGGCACGTTCGACCTGATGATGGCCGCAGGACGCATCCTGGGCCGCCGGGAGATACCCGCCTCGCCCCGACTCTGGCACACCCTCGACGCCTGGCTGGACGACGTGGACGGCTGGGCCCTGGAAGACGTTCTGGCCCCGGCAGCCTGGAAATGCCTGTTGGACGGTCCCGTCGTCCTCGACAACCTGGAACGCTGGACCACCCATCCCGTTGTCTGGCGCCGCCGGGCAGCGCTCGTCAACACCCTGCCGTACGCGAAGCCCGGCCACGACCCCGAGCGCGTCCTGGCCTGGGCCGCCGGATACGCCACCGCCCCGGAGTGGTTCATCCAGAAGGCCATCGGCTGGTGGCTGCGGGAGTTGAGCAAGCACGATGGGCCGCGCGTCGTGAATTTTCTGCAAGCCAATTGGCACCGGTTGCAGGGGGTTGCGCGCAAGGAGGCCAGCCGCCGTCTCGACCCCGAATCGGCCCGGCGGCTGCTTGATTTTTTGGAGCAGAAAGACCAGACTAGCGTCCCGCTTTGAGGTCCCGATGGCCCGATAACCAAAAGGAGACATGACCATGAGCAGGTATTATTCATGCGACTCGCACGTTGTCGAACCGCCCGAGGTATTTGCCGGCTTGGAAGAACGTTTTGGCAGCCGCGCGCCGCGTATCGTGAACGATCCGGACGGGCGCAAGGGCACTTACGTGGCCTATGGCGAGACGCTCATGAACATCGGCCGCCTCGGCATCGCCGGCAACCGCCTCGATAATCCCAAGACGCACGAGCTCATGGAACGTGGCTACGATGGCCTGAACCCGGGCGTCCACAACCCGGCAGCCCGTCTTGAGGAACAAGCGGTCGACGGCATCGTCGGAGAGGTCATGTACCCCAGCGTCAACATGGCGGCGTTCGCCTACCCCGAGCGGGACGTGGTGCACGCGGTGTTCCGGCGGCACAACGACTGGATCCATGAGTACGGGAGCCACGCCCCGAATCGCTTGGTCGGCATCGCCTGCCTGCCCCTGCCCGACGTCGAGGAAGCGATCGCCGAGTTGCACCGTGTCGCCAAGATGGGTATCCGCGGCGTGGCGGTCCCCTGCACGGCGCCGCTCGACAAGCCCTATAACCACCCGGATTTCGAGCCCTTCTGGAAGGCGGCGGAAGAAATCGGCCTGCCCGTCTCCATGCACATCTTCTGCGGCAGCACGCCGGATATGGGCCTGCCGGCGCACTGGGGAAACCCCGGACGCAGCATCATTGGCTACACCATGACGCACGGCGGCATCGTCGCCACCATCGCGCAACTGATTTGCGGCGGCGTTGCCGAACATCATCCCAAGCTGCGCTTCGTGTGCTGCGAATTCGAGACCGGCTGGCTGGCGCACATTCTGCAGCGCCTCGACCACGCCACCTACCGAACCCGCTCGGAAGCGTCCCCCGACCTCACGATGGAGCCCAGCGATTATTTCCGGCGCCAGTTCTACGCCACGTTTGAGGACGACGTGGCCGGCGTGCTGACCCGCCATCTGATTGGCGTAGACAACCTCATCTGGGGTAATGACTACCCGCACCACGACTCCATCTGGCCGCATTCCATGTCGGTGCTGGATCGCATTTTCGATGGCGTCCCCGAGGACGAAAAAGAAAAAATGACCAGCCGGAACGTTCTCAGCCTCTACGGCATCCATCTGCCCGACGAAGCCGCCGCGTAGGTCCGAAAAGCGGCAATTGAATAGGTTAGGAGTTGTTGACAGGTTTTGTGGAAAAGATGGGGAAAAGAGAAACTCGGAGGACGGCTAAAATGACGCTATTTCGTGGTTCTAGAGCAAAATGCCCATTTTTACATCAATCCCATAAGTATTTGATTTGCAATAACTTACTGGCTTGTACAAATTTGTAGCAGACATCTGCTACAAAACGCAACAAACGCGTGTCGCGTTTATCCACAGGAAGGCGTCCAACTTCCAGAAACCCATGATTTTGGTGCAAAAACGGCTCCGGACCCCAATTCATGTGAGGAAACCTCGGCATGCGTACCGTTGATAAAATTGTCCACGTTCTCGAAGAAGCCGGCATTGATCACGTCTTCGGGCTTCCCGGCGGCGATACCGGTCAGATCTTCAAGGCGTTGTACGGCAAGCAGGACCAAATCAAGGTGGTGCTGGCGCGCGACGAGCAGACGGCGGCTTGCATGGCCGACATGTATGGCCGCCTGACCGGCAAGCCGGGGGTGTTCATGGCGCAGGGCTGCTACGCCGCTTCCACCGGGTTGTTCGGCGTCATCGAAGCGGGGCTCGGCAGTTCGCCGATGCTGGTGATTACCGACATCACCACGTACGGCGTGCCGCCCGGCCACGGCTCCCTGCAATGCGGTGGCGGGGAATACGGCAATTTCGACATCGCAGCGATTTTCAAGGCGACCTGCAAATTCACCGCGGTCGCACACAGCCCCGGCGAAGGCGTGCAGGCGGTGCAACGCGCCATCAAGCACGCAGTCACCGGACGTCCGGGTCCGACGGCCGCAGTGTTGGCCATCGAGTCGCTGCGCGGCGAGATCACGGACGATACGTTTCCGCGTATTTACGACACGCGGGGCTACATGCAGAACGCCTCGACGATTCCGCACCCCAGCGACGTCGAGCGCGCCGGCGAGCGTCTGCTGGCTGCTGAACGGCCCGTGGTCGTGGCCGGCAACGGCGTGCACGCTTCCAAGGCTTACGCCGAACTGCAAACCCTGGCTGAGGCTCTCGGCATCCCGGTGGCCACCAGCACGCTAGGCAAAGGGGTGTTTGCAGAAGTCCATCCGCTGGCGCTCGGCGGCATGGGCATTTTCGGCTCGCCGGTGGCCAACAAGGCCGTCAGCGAGGCTGACCTCGTGCTCATCGTCGGCTGCCGGTTAAAGGGCCCGGACACGATTACGGAGAGTCCGCACCTGATCGATCCCCACCGCCAAACACTAATCCAGCTCGATGTCGAGCCGCGCAACGCCGGCTGGGTCTTCCCCATCGACCTCGGCCTGATCGGCGATGCCAAGGCCACCCTCACCCAACTTAACGAAGCCTTGGCCGACGGCGCCGACAAACGCCCCGCCTATACCGACCTGCCACGCTTTTCCCAATTGCAAGCCGACAAGCAAACCCTCCACTACTTCGACGACACCTACAGCACATCGGGCGCCGTGCCCATCCTCCCGCAACGGCTGGCTAGGGAGTTGTCCGAAACCCTAGACCCTGACGCCATCGTGTGTGCCGACGCTGGCAACAACCGGGTGTGGATGCTGCGCTACTTTCAAACCCAGCAGGCCGGCAACTATTTCGGTACCTACGGCATCGCCGGCATGAGCTGGTCGCTCCCTGCGACACTAACGGCCAAGCTGCTCCACCCGGACCGCCAATGCGTGTCGGTGTGCAGCGACGGCTTCGCCATGCAGAACCACGTGCTGAGTACCGCCTTGCAATACGACGCGCCAGTGACCTACGTGGTGATGAACGACGCCCAATTGGGCATGGTGCGGCAGGGGCAGGGGGATCAGCCGGTCGCCTCGGAGTTCGTCCGCACCGACTGGGCGGCGGTCGCACAGGGCTACGGCTGCGTGGGCCTCAAGGTGAGACAGCCGGATGACATCAAACCCGCCGTACGCGAGGCCCTGAGCGGCCAGAAACCGGCGGTCGTCGACGTCACCATCGATCCTTCCGAACCAATGCAGGAACGTCTGCGATCCTCGCTCGGCGTCTACGGCAGCTACTGACCCGCCGCATTGCCGATTCTCTCGCCTCAGCTTTCCTTGAAACGCAAATGCTCGCCGTGCACGGGGAAGAAGTCGCCTTGGCGCAGGCCGAGAACCAGATCGTGCCGGGTGCGAATCGGGCCGTCGAACAAGGTCAGGTAGGAATAGAGGCGGGAAATCTGGTGCGCATCGCTACCGCCCGTGCCGCGCAGACCGTGCTTGCGGGCGTACTCGATGGCGCTGAGGTTCTGATTCGCCGGGGTCTTGCCGTTCAGTATCTCCACCGCTCCGAGCAAGGGCGCTACCTCATCGCCCGGGAGCTCTCGCAAAATGCTCGTTTCGCGATAGGGATGCGCCGGGACCGCTGCGCCGCTTTCGAGAGCAGCGACTTGGCGAAGAAATGCCGGGCCGTCGGGCTGCACCGTGAGCTGCGGCTGCCGCAGGTCGCAGGACGTGATGACCTCATCCTGGGAGCCGTAATACAGCACGTGGCCGTGGGCGGTGCTGACCTCGGCAGCGGACAGCAGCGTCAGGCCGCTGTCGTCCGAGACGGCTTGCAGTTCGTCGCAGCCGTAGATGTAATCGTGATCGGTGACGACCACCACGAGCGGCACCGCGAGGTGCTCGTGGCGGAAATAGCCCTTCTTGTACAGGGCGTTGGTCCAGGCGGCGATACGCTGCGGCTCGATCAGCCCGTCCGAGCGCGGCGTGTGGCTATGCATCTCTACCGCCGTCACCTGTGTGTGCCGGATGAGCTCGATAAGGTAGGCGGGTGGGCTGAGGGCCAATCTCTGCTTCTTGCCGAAGGTGCGGACGTCGTACCACTGGTTGGCGACAAGGTCGTCAAGATAGCGCTCTCGGACGGCGGCAAAGCTCGGTGGCATGAACGGCAATCCTCTTTAGGCTGTCACGGCCAAACGGCGGGCGCCAACCAGGTCTGGTTCGGCGATGGAATCTGGGCTATGCTGCTGGCCTTGCCGAAGCCCACCGACGTTCCAAACCCTCTCGGCGCAGAATGAGAAAACCTATGGCACAGTTAGTCTTTGTTGATCTGGAAACGACCGGTCTCGACGTCGACCGGCATGGCATCATCGAGATCGGCTGCATTTTCGAGACCGATGGTCAACGCGAAGCTGAAGATTTTCACTCCTTAGCCAATCCGGGCGAGGTGGAAAAAAGCGCCGAGGCGGCTGAGGTCCATAAAATTTCGCCTGCCAGCATTGCTGCGGCGCCGTCTCTTGAGGAGGTGTTGCGGCAGTTCGACAAGCGATGTCAGGACGAGGCCATCATCAGCGGCTGGAATACGAAGTTCGAAGAGGCGTTTCTGTATCGAGCCTACCGGCGCCACGGCATTCCCTGGCGGTTTGACTATCACGTCTTCGACGTGTGGAGTCTGTATAAGCACTTTCAACTGCTCGGCAACCTGCCCGCCGACCTGCATCTCGGGCTGGGCACGGTGGCGGAACATTACAAGCAGAACCGCGAAGGTGAGGTTCAACACCGCGCCTTCACGGACATCGAATGGACGTGGCGGCTGCACCGATTGGCCCTGGAATCGCAGGCCGCCCCCGGATCAAGCCCGGGGCAGGCTTTGCCGTAGCGGCATTTCCGTCCTGCCCTGGAATCCCCGCAAAAATCACCGCCATTGGCGTTGCACCCCGAACAGCCGTCCAGTGTGTGCATGCCAGTGGCGGTTTGTCTTGCGGGCCGGTCAGCAACCCATGCCGATCACTGGTGCGGCGGCTTGATGATCACCTCAACCCGCCGGTTCTGCCGCCGCCCTTCCGGCGTGTTATTGTCGGCCACGGGACGATACTCGCCGTAGCCGCCGATCGACAGGCGTTCGGGCGCCACACCCATATCAATCAGATAACGCGCGAGCTTAGCGGCCCGCGCCGTTGACAACTCCCAATTCGTTGCCCATCTCGAACCTCGCCTGAGGGGGATATTGTCTGTGTGGACTTCAAACCGCACCTGGTGCGCGGGAAGCTCCTGCAGTATCTCGGCAAGGCGATTCAGGGTCTGTACGGATCGCTCTCCCAATTCAACAGCCTGAATAAAATCAAAGGCCTCGGCCGACGCCAGTTTCACACGCCGTTTGCCTTCCCGCATGCCCAACTGGTTTTGCTGAATTTCATTCGCAAAACGCTGCCGCACCAGATCGGCCACCGCCTCGACACGCGCAGCGGCCTCGGCACGGCGGGCCTTCCTACGGTCCAAAACCTGCCGCGCCTCCATCAAGTCCCTGCGCAGTTGCGACTGCCGGATTTCGTCGGTCCGGGCTTGCCGCATCGTCTGATCCAGGGCTTGCTGCGTCTCCGCGTACGCCCGCTCCGCGCGCTTCATGGCTTGCCGCGTCTTGTTGCGCTGTTGTTCCATGTCCCAGTAACGCTCGACCCATTGCTGCTTGTCAGATTGCAACGCCGCTTGCGCGTTGGCGTGCGCCTCGCTCTGCTCTGCCAGCGCCACGCGGACCTCGACAAGCGACGCAGAGGTTTCCGACAATGTCGCCTGCGTGGCCTCGCCCTGAGTCTGCGTCTCCATCAAGTCCCTGCGCAGTTGCGACTGCCGGATTTCGTCGATTCGGGCTTGCCGCATCGTCTGATCCAGGGCTTGCTGCGTCTCCGCGTACGCCTGATCCGCGCGCCTCATGGCTTGCCGCGTCTTGTTGCGCTGTTGTTCCATGTCCCAGTAACGCTCGACCCATTGCTGCTTGTCAGATTGCAACGCCGCTTGCGCGTTGGCGTGCGCCTCGCTCTGCTCTGCCAGCGCCGCGCGAACCTCGACAAGCGACGCAGAGGTTTCCGACAGCGCCGCCTGTGTGTTGGCCAATACATCGCCCTGTGCCGCGCTGCGTCCCTGCTCTTGCTCCAGTGTTCGGCGGGTACGCGCCAACTCTTCCCGAACAGATGCCAGGATCAGTTGCATCGCCTCGCCTTGCGCCCGAGCTTCCATAAGGTCTCGGTTCATCTGCGACTGTCGAACCTCGTTGGTCCGGGTCTGCCGCGCCATCTCGCTCTGCGCCCGTTCCGCCGCCGAATTGGCTTGCGCCAAGGCCTGCTGGGTTTGCGCCAACGTCTGCTCCAGGCCCGCTTGGCGTTCCTGATCCTGCACCATCGACGTCTGGGCATCCCTCAACTGCTGCTGCACGGACACCAGCATGCCTTGCCGCACGGCAGCGGCCCGACTTACACCGCCTAGTTCCGACTGCGATTCCGCTAACGCCTGCTGCGTGCTCGACAGCACCTGCGCTACCACGCGATACCGACCCTGCTCCTGCGCCAGGGTCGAGCGGGCGTCCGCCAGTTCCTGCCGCACCACCGCCAGCACCTCCTGCGCGTCACTGGCTTCGCTCCGGGCACTGACGGCCTGCGCCTGCAATTTCGCCGCCATTCCATGCGCCTGTGACAATTCCTGCCGTAGCGACACGGTGTCCTGCTCGGCCTGCCACTGCCGTTGCTGCGCCTCTATCAATTCCGTCTGCAAGGCCGTTTGCGCCGCAGCGTTCGCCTGATCCTGTCTGGTCTGTGCCCAGCGTAGCTTCACCACCGCGGCGCTGGCCTGCTCCAAGGCTTGACGCACACCGGCCAATAGGCCCCTGGTGGTCCGATGCCGTTCCTGTTCCTCAGCGAGCGCCGATTGCGTGTGTTCCAACTCATCCTGCAGCCCCACCAAGGCTTGCTGGGCATCCTGCAACTGCGCCGATTCCGCCGCGGCCTGGGCTAGCCGCTGCTGCGTCTGCGACAGTTCCTGTTGCAAAGCAGCCTCACGGTCCTGACCCTGAACCATCGACGTCTGGGCATCCCTCAGTTGCTGCTGCACCGACGCCAACATGCCTTGGCGCACGGCAGCCGCCCGCCCTACATTGTCCAGTTCGGCCCGCAATTGCACCGACAGCGCGTTGGCTTCCCCCAGCCGCTGCTGCGTACTCGACAGCACCTGCGCTACCACGCGATACCGACCCTGCTCCTGCGCCAGGGTCGAGCGGGTGTCCGCCAGTTCCTGCCGCACCGCCGCCAGCGCCTCCTGCGCGTCACTGGCTGCGCCCTGGGCACTGACGGCCTGCGCCTGCAGTCCTACCGCCGTCGCATTCGTCCGCGACAACTCCTGCCGTAGCGACACGGTGTCCTGCTCAGCCTGCCACTGCCGTTGCTGCGCCTCTATCAATTCCGTCTGCAAGGCCGTTTGCGCCGCAGCGTTCGCCTGATCCTGTCTGGTCTGTGCCCAGCGCAGCTTCACCACCGCGGCGCTGGCCTGCTCCAAGGCTTGACGCACACCGGCCAATAGGCCTCTGGTGATCCGATGCCGTTCCTGTTCCTCAGCGAGCGCCGATTGCGTGTGTCCCAACTCATCCTGTAGCCCCATCAGAGCTTGCTGGGCGCCTTGCAACTGCGCTGATTCCGCCTCGGCTCGGGCCAGCCGCTGCTGCGTTTGCGACAGCTCCTGTTGCAAAGCGGCTTCACGTTCCTGACCCCGCACCATCGACGTCTGGGCATCCCTCAGTTGCTGCTGCACCGACGCCAACATCTGCCGAGCCGAACCCTTCTGGCGCCGCTCGTTCTCCAGATCGGCCTCCAACTGAGCGTGGGTGGCCGCCTGCGTCTGCAACCGATTCAATTCCACCTGTAACTGCTTGATCTTCCACCGCAACGCATCATCCGCCTGCCCGGCGATAGCGGCTGCGAAAATTACCGCGGCTGTTATCAGTACAACCACCGTCCGTTGGGTCATGAGTGCTCTCCCAGAATGAGTCGTGCTTCCACGGATACGTTCATACGTATCGCCAACCTGTCATGGGGCACAGGACGCGCTCCGCCAGGGTTAAGAAACGTTGCAAGGATTCATGGCTTGATAGGTGTGACGACAAGGTGCGAGTAGGAGTACCGGCTACCTGCCGGATCCAACCTGAACGGCCGGGAAACCGAGGGGTTGCTGCGGACGACGTGACGCGCCTCAGCCGCCTCACATCCGGCGATACGCTTCCTGCGGCAAGCCGATAGAAACGTACAAATGTTGGCATGCTACTGAATACCGCCTATAGTGTCAACAGATATGGAAACGCGTTTGGGCCGCCTGGGAAGCGCGTTTTAGAGGTTTCGACGCGGTGCCGCAGCCGGGCTTTTACACAGGGCCGGCACATGAGAAAGGGGTTGGCATGCTGGTCAAATTGCTGGTGTTGTTCATTGCTCTGCCGCTGGCCGAAATCGTCCTGCTGATTGAGATCGGCTCGCGCATCGGCACCCTGGCAACGTTGGCGATCCTCGTGCTCACCGCGGTACTAGGCGCCTCCCTGGCTCACCGGGAGGGGCTGAAGGTGCTGTGGCGCATTCAGGAGAAGATGGCGCAAGGCATCATGCCGGACGAGGAACTGATCGACGGCGTGCTGATTCTGGCAGCGGGCATCGTGCTGCTGACGCCGGGCTTGCTGACCGACGCGGCCGGCCTGCTGCTGCTCATGCCCGGCAGCCGTCTGGCGTTGAAGCGCTGGCTGCGGGACAGGTTCAGCCAACGCATCCAGGTGCGCTATCCTGAATAGCGGTGCTCGGCAGTTTTCCCGATTGCGTGTTTACTCCTTCGCCGCTTTTGCGGGTCGGGCGTAGGCGAGATCGAAAACTGCACCCGACAACCACTGCCTGAAAGCTTTATTATCGGCGAAGATGTTGTGGTTGGGGAATTGTTTGTGGGGAACGGCTTCCGTAGCAGTGAGGGGCGCTGTGAAACACAGTCAGGCCGCGAACCGGCGAATATCCTTGGCGCCCTTTTCTTTGAAGTCAACCAGAACCGGGTACTGGGTGTCGGTGTTCCGAGTGAGATAGAGGCGTTCCTGTTTCCCTAACGCCTCCATATCCTCGTGAACAATAAGGCTGATAAATGGTGGGGCCGTCTTTTGGATCTCGAGTAAAGAAACGGCTACGTTCTTAGCCTTGGCGTTACCATCACCCACGCCAAAGATATAGAAGATGCGACTGTTGTGGGTCAATTGCCAATCCACGCTGACGTATGCAAATGCTGACGGTGCAGGAACTTCTTGACGGCAAGCGGTGTGACGCGCGGCAGCAGGCAAGGCGTGCTGCTGAGTCCATTGACCCGGGAATGAATCGCTGTTCTATTAAGCTGGAAGAACACGCGACAGAAGGCGTCGGGGGAGAGAATGCCATGGGTCAGGTCGAGAAACTCTTTGAGCCAATCGGCCTGAGCCGGGGCCGTACTCCTGTCATCCCAGCCCTCGGCGCCACTGATGACGGCACACAGGGCGAGCACGGAGATGTCAAACAAAGGGGGGGGCCGGATATTGCGGCCGCGCGGCTCACTGCCCAAGGCGAAGTGATCCAACAATCGAAACGATGCGACTTTTTCCAGGCTCAGTTCTTCTCCAGGTCGAGTGTCCTGGCACGCGGTGATGCCGTATAACCTGAATCAGAACGCAGGACAATCCTTCGCTTACTCTGGGTTCACCGGCAGGTCTCACCCTGCCAGCGCCGCGACATGCAGCTTGCCGCACAGTTCGGCTGCCGTGGCGATGCCGCGGCGCCGCAGGTAGCTTTCCATCTCGGACACGATTTTCCGGCAGGCGGTGGGGTCTACGAAGCTTGCCGTGCCTACTTGGCACGCCGCAGCGCCGGCCAGGAGAAATTCCAGCGCGTCCCGGCCGCTCATAATGCCGCCCATGCCGACTATGGGAATGCGTACCGCCTGCGACACCTGCCAGACCATGCGCAGCGCGATGGGCTTGATGGCCGGTCCCGAAAGACCGCCGAAACCGAGTGGCAACTCCGCCCGGAGCGCCTCCAGGTCGATGGCCATACCCAGCACCGTATTGATCAGAGAGATCGCGTCGGCACCGGCTTCCTCGGCTGCGCGGGCGATTTCCGTGATGTCGGTGACATTCGGGCTGAGCTTGACCAGCAACGGCAGGTGGGTGACTTGCCGTATCTTGCCGACGACCTCGGCCGTCAGGCGCGCATCGCTGCTGAATAGCATGCCGCCGTGCCGGACGTTCGGGCAAGAGATGTTGGCTTCAAGGGCCGCGATGCCCTCCGCCTCACTGGCCCGGGCCGCCACGGCGGCGTATTCATCTGGCGAATCGCCAAAGAAATTGACGATGATGTTGGTACGATAACCCCGCAGGCGCGGCAGCTTGTCGTTCAAGAACGCTTCGATGCCGATGTTCTGAAGACCGACGGAGTTGAGCATGCCGGCCGTCGTTTCGACGAGCCGCGGTGCCGGATTGCCGGGACGCGGCTCAAGCGACAAGCCTTTCGCTACCACACCGCCCAGGCGGTTGAGGTCAACGAAGGGGTGCAATGCTTCGCCGTATCCACAGGTGCCCGATGCCGCGATGATGGGGTTTTGCAGGCACAACCCGGCAACGTTCACCCGTAAGTCGGGTATCGGTACGGCGGATCCTTTCAATCGCTCAGCCCTTGCACGTGTTGGTGATATTCCTGCAACGAGCACACCTCTGGCGTCCGCTGGCGCAGCGCCTCGATGCCCTGCACCGCCGCGAAGGCACCCTGCAGCGTCGTGCAATACGGCACGTTTTGGGTCAATGCGGTACGCAACAACTGGAAAGAATCCCGCCGCGCAGTCTTGCTTCCAACCGTGTTGACCACCAGGTGAATGTCGTTATTGATCATCAGATCGACCGCGTGCGGGCGTCCCTCCTGCACCTTGAAGATATGCCGTACGTTCAGGCCGGCCGCCTGCATGGCAGAGGCAGTGCCTTCCGTGGCCAGCACCTCGAATCCCAGCTCAATCAGCGAGCGCACCAGATCAACCGCCAAGGGCTTGTCCTGATCGCGCACGCTGACGAACGCCTTACCACCCTGGGGCAGCGAGCTTTCGACGCTCATCTGCGATTTGGCAAACGCCCGCGGGAATGAGGTGTCCAGCCCCATCGCCTCGCCGGTGGACTTCATCTCCGGCCCTAGAACGGTATCAACGCCCGGGAACTTGATGAACGGCAGCACGGCCTCTTTCACCGAGCTGTGGGGCGTCGTCACCTCGGCGGTGAAGCCAAGCTCCCGTAACGTCTTTCCAGCCATCACACGCGCCGCCAGCTTGGCCAACGGCACCCCAGTAGCTTTGCTGACGAAGGGAATGGTGCGCGAGGCGCGCGGATTGACCTCCAGAACGTACACAGTATTTTCCTGGATGGCGTATTGGATATTGAGCAGGCCGACCACCCCCAACTCCAGCGCCAGCGCCCGGGTTTGTTCCCTGATGGCGGCCAACGTCTCCTCGGCAAGCGAGTGCGGCGGCAGTGAGCAGGCGCTGTCACCCGAGTGAACACCCGCCTGCTCGATATGCTCCATGATGCCGCCGATGACCACGTCCGTACCGTCGCAGATGGCGTCCACGTCCACCTCCACGGCATCTTCCAGAAACTTGTCGATCAGCACCGGCAGATTGGGTGACACCTGAACCGCCTGTCGCATGTACGCTTCCAGGCTGGTGTCGTCGAATACGATCTCCATGGCCCGTCCGCCCAGCACGTAGGAGGGCCGCACGACCACCGGATAGCCGATGCGCTGCGCGATGCTTCTGGCCTCCTGCTGGGAGGTCGCGGTGTCGTTGGCGGGCTGCCGCAGGCCGAGTTGCGTGATCAGCTGCTGAAAGCGCTTGCGGTCCTCGGCGCGGTCGATGCTGTCGGAGGACGTCCCGAGAATGGGCACCCCGGCACGCGCCAGCGGCAGCGCCAGGTTGAGCGGTGTCTGGCCGCCGAATTGCACGATGACGCCGTCCGGCTGCTCGACGTCAACGATGTTCATCACGTCTTCAAAGGTCAGCGGCTCGAAGTACAGCCGGTCCGCGGTGTCGTAGTCGGTGCTCACGGTCTCCGGATTGCAGTTCACCATGATGGTCTGGTAGCCGTCTTCCTTGAGCGCGAACGCCGCGTGCACACAGCAGTAATCGAATTCAATCCCCTGCCCAATGCGGTTCGGGCCACCGCCGAGAATCATGATTTTGCACACATTTTGCGGATCGGCCTCGCATGCCTCCTCATACGACGAATACAGGTACGGCGTGTGTGCCACGAACTCGCCGCCGCAGGTATCGACGCGCTGAAACCGCGCCTCGATCTGGTACTGCTTGCGCAGGTCGCGAATGTCCTGGGACGTCCATTTGATACCTTTATCCTGGAGAGGATACGCCTCACTTAGCAGGGCGCCGAGGCGCACGTCTGAAAAGCCCATTTGCTTGGCTTCTTTGAGAAGTGGCTTGGGTAAGTGAAGCTTGTCAATTGGCACAACATAATTCTCAGCGTCGGCGCGAATGGCCGCCTCGGCGTCGACAATCTGCCCGATGTTGGCCAGGAACCACGGTGTAATCGCCGTCAGGCGGGCAACCTCGTCGACCGTCATGCCGCGTCGCAGGGCCTCGGCCACGTACCATAGCCGCTCGGCGTGCGGAACCGACAACTTCTCCCGCAGCGACTCCGTTCCGTCCTCGGCGGCGCTGCTACCGACAGCCGGCGATTCAAACCCGTCGTGGCCGGTCTCCAGCGAGCGCAGCGCCTTCTGCAGCGATTCCTTGAAGGTGCGCCCGATGGCCATGACCTCGCCCACCGACTTCATCTGCGTGGTCAGCGTCGTGTCCGTGCCGGGAAATTTCTCAAAGGCAAAGCGTGGCACCTTGACGACACAATAGTCGATAGTCGGCTCGAACGACGCCGGGGTGACGCGCGTGATGTCGTTGGGAATTTCGTCCAGCGTATAGCCCACGGCCAGCTTGGCGGCGATCTTGGCAATTGGGAATCCCGTCGCTTTCGAGGCCAGCGCTGAGCTGCGCGACACCCGGGGGTTCATCTCGATGACTTGCATGTCGCCATTATCGGGATTGACGGCGAACTGGATGTTCGAACCGCCCGTTTCGACGCCGATAGCGCGAATGATACGGATGGCGGCGTCCCGCATCGCCTGATATTCCTTGTCGCTCAGCGTTTGCGCGGGGGCCACGGTGATGCTGTCGCCGGTGTGGACGCCCATGGCATCGACGTTTTCGATCGAGCACACGATGACCACGTTGTCGGCCAGGTCGCGCATCACCTCGAGCTCGTATTCCTTCCACCCCAGAACGGACTCCTCAATGAGCACCTGCTGGTGCGGACTGGCCATCAGGCCGCGCGCCACGAATTCGTCGAATTCCCGGCGGTTGTAGGCGACGCTACCGCCCGAGCCGCCTAGCGTGAAGGAGGGGCGAATGATAAGCGGCAGGCCGAGCCGTTCCAGCACTTCCGGCCCCTCGTCGGTGTGCGAAATGCACTGGCTGCGCGGCACGGCAAGGCCGATTTCCTCTATGACCCGCTTGAAGCGGTCGCGGTCCTCGGCCTTTTGGATGGCGTCCATTTTGGCGCCGATCAGCTCGACGCCGTAGCGCTCCAGCACGCCGCTTTCCGACAGCGCGACGGCGAGGTTCAGGGACGTCTGGCCGCCCATGGTCGGCAGCAGCGCTTGCGGCCGTTCGCGCGCGATGATCTTCTCCAGCATGTCCGGCGTCAGCGGTTCGAGGTAAGTGCGGTCGGCGACTTCGGGGTCGGTCATGATGGTGGCGGGATTGTTGTTTACCAGAACGATGCGGTAGCCCTCTTCTTTCAGGGCCTTGCATGCCTGCACCCCGGAATAGTCGAACTCGCAGGCTTGGCCGATGACGATGGGGCCGGAACCGATCAACAAGATGGTTTGGAGGTCCTGACGCTTGGGCACTTCAACTCCCTTGTCGCATGCTGGAAAGAAACGGTTCAAACAGGTCAACGGCATCGTGCGGCCCGGGGGACGCTTCCGGGTGGAACTGCACCGAGAACACCGGCAGTTCGCGGTGCCTGACGCCTTCGACGACGTTGTCATTCAGGTTGACGTGGGTCACTTCCAAGGCATCCGGCAGGGTGCTCGGATCGACGGCGAAACCGTGGTTTTCGGCGGTGATCAGGACGCGCTCGGTGTGCAAATCGCAGATGGGCTGGTTGCCGCCGTGGTGGCCGAACTTCAGCTTCACGGTCTCGGCGCCGCTGGCGAGCGCGAGAATCTGATGTCCGAGACAGATGCCCATGATTGGTTTGACACCGATGAACCGCCGCACCTGGTCGATGACCGCCGGCAGGGCCGCCGGATCCCCTGGGCCGTTGGACAGAAAGACGCCGTCTGGCTGCATGTCCAGCACCGCCTCGGCGGGCGTGCCGGCCGGCACCACGTGCACGCGGCAGCCGCGGCGGGTGAGGCAGCGCAGGATGTTGTGTTTGATGCCGTAGTCGTAGGCGACGACAAGCGGCGTGGCAGAGGCTGGGGCATCTTCCGTCCAGTCGTAGGACGCTTCGCAGGTGACACCCGTTACCAGATCCTGGCCGCTCATCGACGGAACACCGCGAGCCCTTGCCACCAGGGCGTCAGGGTCCAGTTCGACGGTCGAAATAACGCCCTCTTGGGCGCCGCGGTCGCGCAAGCGGCGGGTCAGCGTGCGCGTGTCGATGCCCTCGATGCCAACGATGCCGTGCTCGCGCATGAAGTCGGGTAGGCTCTGTTGGGCGCGCCAGTTGCTGACCACCGGGCTGCATTCCTTCACGATCAGGCCCTCGGCCCAGGGCTTTCTCGACTCGAAATCCTCCTCGTTGACGCCGTAGTTTCCGATGAGCGGATACGTCATGGTGACGATCTGCCCTTTGTACGACGGGTCGGTGAGGATCTCCTGGTAGCCCATCATGCTGGTGTTGAACACCACTTCCCCGGCGACCTCTCCGGGCGCGCCGAAGGACTTGCCCTCGAAATAGGTTCCGTCTGCCAAGGCTAACAAGGCCCGCATGGCGTTTTGTGCTCCTTACTTGCGCTCAAAGATGATCCTGCCTTCGACGATCGTCGCCATCGCCGCACCGCGCAACCGCCAGCCTAGAAACGGGGTGTTATGGCTGTGGGAGTACAAGTCGGCAGCGTCGATCTCGACTTCGTACTCGGGATCGATCAGGGTGATGTCGGCCAACCCACCAACCCGTAACGTGCCGTGCGACAGGCCGAGAATGCGGGCCGGGCGACTCGTGTAAGCAGCCACCAGTCGCGGCAGGGGCAGCAGGCCGTCGTGGTACAGCCGCAGGGCCAACCCGACGTTGGTTTCCAGGCCGATCATGCCTGGTGCGGCCGCCAGAAAATCCTGCTCCTTGTCGGCCACGTGCTGCGGCAGGTGGTCGGAAGCGATGGCGTCAATCGTGCCGTCCCGCAGAGCGGCCCGCACCGCCTTGACGTCCGGCGCTGGGCGCAGCGGCGGGTTGACCTTGGTGTTGCTGTCGTAACCCTTGACGGCCTCGTCGGTCAGCGTCAGGTAATGCGGACAGGTCTCCGCCGTCACGCTCACGCCCTGGTCCTTGGCGCGCCGCAAGAGGCTGACCGTTTCCGCCGTGCTCACGTGCTGCACGTGCAGGTGCGCGCCGCTCAGGGTTGCCAATTGGATATCCCGGTACACGATGGCGCTTTCCACTGCCGCCGGCACCCCTGGCAGGCCTAAAACGGTGGACACCGAGCCCTCGTGCATGACGCCGTTGCCGGCAAGCACGCGGTCCTCGCAATGCGACAGGATAGGCAGATCAAACATGCAGCCGTATTCCATGGCGCGGCGCATCAGGCGGGCGCTGCTGACAGATCGGGGGGAATCCGACAAGGCCACGATGCCGGCTTTGCGCATGCCGCCGATTTCGGCCAGCGATTCGCCCTGCAAGCCGGCGGTCACGGCGCCGACCGGGTGGAGTCGGGTACCGCATGCGATTCCGGCGCGCCGCAGGATGTATTCGGTCACCGTCGGTGTATCGTGCACCGGTTGGGTGTCCGGCATCATCGCCACCGCGGTAAAGCCCCCGGCAGCGGCGGCGGCAAGCCCGCTGGCGGTCGTTTCGCGGTGTTCGTAGCCCGGCTCGCCGAAGTGGACGTGCATGTCGATGAAACCCGGCGTCACAATCCAGCCAGCGGCTTCCACAATCCGCGGCGCCGCGGACGTCGGCCTGCTTTCAGGCGACATCCCCCCCCCCATGAGGGAGGGGAACGGTAGTTCGCGCCCGACCTCGGCAATGCGGCTCTCGGCAACGCGCACGTCCAGGTGAGCATCCAGCCCCTGCTCCGGGTCGATGACCCGACCGCCACGAATCAGCAAGTCCACTAGCCGCCTCCCAGAATCAGATAGAGCAGGGCCATGCGCACCGCGACGCCGTTGGTGACTTGTTGCAAAATTACCGACGCCAAACCGTCGGCCACCTCGGGAGCGATCTCCACGCCCCGGTTGATGGGGCCGGGGTGCATCACCACCACGCCTTCCTTGGCGCGCCGTAGGCGCTCGCCGGTGAGACAGTAGCGCTCGGCGTATTCCGCCAGCGACGGGAACAGCACGTCCTTGTGACGCTCGCGCTGCATGCGCAACATCATGACAACGTCAGTGGACTGGATGGCTTCGTCCAAATCGCTGGTTGACTCGACGCCGAGTTGATCGAGACCTGCCGGCAGCATGGTGCGCGGACCGCAGACGCAGACCTGCATGCCGAGTTTCCGCATGGCCAACACGTTCGAGCGTGCCACGCGACTGCTGGCGATGTCGCCGACGATCAAGGCGCTTCGGTCCTGCAGTGAACCCCATTTTTCTTGCAGCGTGAAGACATCCAGCAGCGCTTGGGTGGGGTGCTCGTGGGCGCCATCGCCGGCATTGATGACCGGCTGCGGCACGGAGCGCGCCAAGAAATGCGGCACCCCCGCGACGTGGTGGCGCACGATCAACACGTCGGCCTGCATCGCCGCCAAGTTGTCGGCCATGTCCCGCAGGCTTTCTCCCTTGCTCACGCTGCTGGTCGCCACGGAGATATTCACCACGTCGGCGCTGAGGCGCTTGCCGGCAATTTCAAACGAGGTGCGCGTCCGCGTACTGGGTTCGAAGAACAGGTTGATGACAGTCTTGCCGCGCAGGGTCGGGACTTTCTTGATGTCGCGCTCGGAGACTTCCTTGAAGGAGGGAACGGCGTCCAGAATGTGTTGAATGTCCTCGGCGGAGAGGGTTTCAACGTCCAGGAGATCGCGGCCACGGAAGCTGATCGAACTCATGGCGTTGTCTTTTCCCTGAGAAAATACATCAAGCCTCCTGCCGGGCCGCTTCCATAAGCGTGATGTCATCGTGGCCGTCGGTTTCACTCACCTGCACGCGCACTTGCTCGTCGTGCGCGGTTTCCAGGATGGTGCCGACGTAATCGGCCTGGATGGGGAACTCGCGGTGGCCGCGGTCGACCAGCACCGCCAGTTGGACGGACAGCGGGCGTCCGAAATCCGTGAGTGCGTCCATGGCCGCCCGAACGGTGCGTCCGGTGTACAGAACGTCATCCACCAACACCACGTGCCGCGCGTCGAGCAGGCAGGGAATGTGCGTCGCCTGCATCGGTCGGCCTTGGCGTGCCTTGAGGTCGTCGCGGTAGAGCGTGATGTCGATGGTGCCGACAGGTACGTCCGTGCCGGTATCGCTCTTGATGAGGGCGCCCAGCCGCATGGCCAGCGGCACGCCGCGGGTACGGATGCCAATGAGCACAAGGCGTGTCGCCGGGGTATTGCGGGTGCTAATTTCGCGGCCAAGGCGCCGCAGCGCCTGCTCGATGCCTGCGGCGTCCAGCACCTGTCTCCTGCCAGCGAGCTTTGTATGTCTCCGCACCTGCAACCTCCGTCAGCGTTGGGCAGCGGACAAAAAAAAGAGCCCCCAAGGGGCACGAGATACTAATCCTCATACAGTATCTTGACGTACGCCTGTAGCCGAAGGGCCTCAAGCCATTCCTGGTATTTGGCCTCGGTCTTCTCGCGCAGCAACTCGCTCTGCAACTCTTCCCTGACGCCGTCGAACGGCTTGAAGCTGTCCGCTTGTCGGTCTTCGAGGCGAATGATGTGCAGCCCTACGCGGGTGCGGATGATGTCGCTGACGTCACCGGGCTGCAGGTCAGCCGTTGCTTCGTCGAACCCCGGCAGCAGTTCGTTGGCCTGGAAGGTGCCCAGCAAGCCGCCGCGTTCCGCCGATGGCCCTTCGGAATACTGACGCGCGAGGGCGTCAAAATCGCCGCCGTCGCGAATTTCCTGCAACACGCGCTCGGCTTCGGCTTGCCGCTGGGCCACGTCGTCGTCCGGAGCACGCTCCGGTAACAAGAACAGGATATGGCTTACCGTCTGGGTACCGGCGACGCGGTAGCTTTCCTGCCGCGCCTCGTAAGCCTCCTGCAACTCGCCGTCGAGGACGATGAGGCGCGACCGCACCTCGGCGTTGACGACCTTGGTAACCAACAGCCCCTCGCGGATTTGCTGCCGGTAGCTCTCCAGGGTCATGCCGCGGCTTTTCAACATCTGCACCAGCTGGTCATCGGAGATCTGGTTCTGTTCCTTCAGCGCATCGACTTGCCGATCAATGTCGCCGTCGCTGACGCTCATTTGCAGCTGCCGCGCCCGGGCAAGCTGTAAATGGATATCCATGAGATTGTTCAGCGTCTGCTTGTAAGTGGCGGAAATCTGCTCCTGCAGCCGCTCGCCGCGATAGGTCTGGGCCAGTTGGGTGACCTCGAAGGCCATCGCCTCCCGCACTTCACCGATGGTGATGATTTCCTCGTTCACCACCGCCGCGATGCCGTCCAGCGTCTGCGCCTCCTGCGCCCAACCTGCCGGCCCACTCAGGAGCATCAGCATGCCAACAGCCGCCATCAGAAGAACACGTAACCTGACGTTGACTTCTTCCCCGTGCGGCTTGTGTATATCGTTCCGCATCCTGCTCCTGCCTCCCACAATCCCCGGCAAATGCCCTCACTGGTTTCCGTCCCGTGACATGGGTTCCAGTGATGATAGACACTCTTGGTAGTCGGTTCAAGTGGGATGCCAAGGATCGTCTGCGTCCCGGACACTTGCCGACGGCCTTCAGTGACGCTTTCAGCAATTACGAGTCGGCTTTTTCGGCGGCGCGATGCGGCCGAAGGTGGAGACCATCGCCTGGTCGTTCGCTGGCGTCAGGGGTTGGCGTGGAGAGTCAGGGCCGGCGCTTGCTCGCAACCAGGCGACTGCAGCGGGTCCGACCGATCCTGTGGTCCATAATGGTACGGAGTTCGCCAGACATTACCGGCTCCATGACTTCGGTATCGAGCTTTTTCTGTGACGCGCATGCCCCGTAGCAAAAGGGTGGTGTGGAAAATGCCATCGGTTGCATGCGGCGTCACTTGCCCCGCAAGACGGATTTGGCGCTCTTGCGGGAGAAACGCTTTACGGAGTTGGTTCAGGCGTATAACAACACGCCTCGCAAATGCCTCGGCTACCGGACACCAGCCGAGGTCTTCTGGAAACACGTGTTACATTGAGATGTGAATCCACAGTCACCCCGCCTTACTCACCGGCCGTTGTAGCCAGCCCGTAGTCGGCGATTTGCTCGTCGAAGGCTTCGAATACCTGCTGGCGTAGATCGTGCATGAACTCCGGCGTCACGAAGTGGGGCAGCTGCACGTGCGGGTTGTGCTGATAGGAGCGGGCGGGGAGGACATAGTCATCCAGGGTGGCGCCCTGTTTGCGTTCCAGAAGCAGGCCGCGCAGATAGGTGCGCTGGGTGGCGTGCATGAGGTCGGCGGCAGTGACCTCGACGCCGAACAGGCTGCGGAAGGATGGCTCGATGACGGCGTCCGGGGTGCCGGCGAATTTGCACAGGCCGAGGAGGTCGTCGCGCGTGTAGTAAATGCCCTTGTTGACGATGGCGTCCACCCAGTAGTCGAGTTCCGTGCGACCCTCGAAGACGAGCAGCAGGAAGGTGCGCATTGACATGTGGCCACCAGCGATGGCGAAGGGGTAGCCGGGGTTGGTTTCCGGCAGGTAGGCGGGCAGTTCCAGGCCCTTGCAGTGCATGGCGTAATCGGTCTCGCCGAGGGCTTCCGAAAGGCGCTTCACACCTTGGCCGATCTCCGAGCACTCGCCGGCTGCGGCTTGGCGGATGACGTCGCAGGTGGCGTCGAAATCGCCGAAGCTCAAGCCGCCGAGAATGGCTTGTTCGGGGTGCTGGCGGTTGTAGTCCATGGCATAGCCGAGCGTCACGCCGAGGCTGATCGAATCGAAGCCCAGTTGATCGACCAGCTCGACGAGGTCCAGCGCCTGTTGCTGATCGTAGATGCCGAGGTTGATGGTCATCAGGTCGAGCGGCTCGTAATCGAACTTGGCGTAGAACTTGCCGGCCCTGCGACGGCCGTCGGACTCGTCCACGTCGTAGATGTTCTTGTGGCACGCGATGCCGCACTGGAAGCACGACTCGTCCTTGATGAGGTACGGCTCCTCCATGGAACTGCGGTACAGACTGGACGGCGAGTCGTCGCCCTGCGGCCAGAAATTGGTTTCCGGCAGGGCGCCCAGGGGGTGCAGTCCGGCAACGTTGCGCCAAGTGCCGCCGGCGCCATTGGCCTTGTTGGCGTCGCGGTAGTTGCGCGAGCCCTCGCCGCGGCTGATTTCCTTGTTGGCCTCTCGCACCTCGGCGGCTAGCTTGCCGCGTTTCAGGTCGGGGGCCTGGGCGACGACGGCCAGCAGGTTCTTGGAGCCCATGACGCTGCCCATGCCGCCGCGCCCGGCGAACCTCGGCTTGCACTGCCGCGATTGCAACTGGTTGACCGTGCTGCAGGCGATGGCCGCATAAGCATTGTTCTGCCAGTTTTCACCCGCCGGTCCGAGCGCCGCCACGTGCGAATTCGCATGGCGGTCGGCAAGTTGCATGATCTTGTCGTGCGTCGTCTGCCCAACGAGGTCGCCGGCGTCTTCCAGCGACAAGCTCAGGTTGCCGTCATCGTTGCGGATCAGCAGATACACCGGACGCGCCGCCCGTCCGACGAATACCACCTCGTCCACGCCGGTGGCCAACATCTTGGTGCCGAATTTGCCGGACGCCGTCGACCACATGGCGAGCGGCTGGCCGTTGTTGGCGGTTTTCAGCGGGCTGTAGGCGGAGAAGAACACGCGCAGGCCGGTCATGAGCTCGGTGCCGGAGAAGACGCCGAGGTTCATGATCAGCGGCGCCGCGGGGGCATAGGCATCGCTCACGTCGTGCTCAGCCAGGGATTTGAAGGCGCGCCCGATGCCGCCGAGGAAGTCTTCCATGTCCGCGCAAGCGACTTCCTCCTGCTCGATTCGCGCCTCTCCGAGATCGATGCGTACACGTCGAAAACGGTAGTCCGTAAGCTGTTTGGGGTCGCTGGTGACTGAAGTTCGCATCGTATATGATTCTCCCTGCAATACGTGAGCGGATGACATGGCAGGCGCCGCTTGCCCGCCGCCTCATTTTGTACGCTTTCCTGCCGCTCTCGTCAAACCGCGTAGCGTGCCGCCCTGCGACTTAATCCAAGCTTGCTGACTGGAAGGAGAACCGATGCGTGAGAACACACTGAAAGCGATCTGGGCCCGTGGCGACGCCGTCGTCAACGGCTGGCTGTCGATCCCCAGCGCTTTCTCCGCCGAGATCATGGCCCACCAGGGGTTCGATTCGCTGACCGTCGACATGCAGCACGGCGTTGTCGACTACCAGACCGCCGTCACCATGCTGCAGGCGGTGTCCACCACCAGCACCATTCCCCTGGCGCGCGTCGCCTGGAACGATCCGGCGCTGCTGATGAAAATCCTCGATGCCGGCGTCTACGGCGTCATCTGCCCGATGGTGAGCACCGTCGAGCAGGCCGAGGCGATGGTGAAAGCCTGCAAGTACCCGCCGCAGGGCTACCGCAGTTGGGGGCCGGTGCGCGCCTCTATATACGCGGGGGCGGATTACGGCGACCACGCCAATGACGACGTGCTGGTCATGCCGATGATCGAAACCGCTGAAGCGCTCGAAAATCTCGACGCCATTCTGCAGGTGCCCGGCATCGACGCGGTGTACGTCGGCCCCTCGGACCTGAGCCTGGCGCTGGGCTACCGGCCGAGCCTGGATCAGGACGAGCCTGCGGTGGTCGATGCGCTGCGGCGCATCGTTTCCGCCTGCAAGAAGTACGGCGTCATCGCCGGCCTGCACAACAACACACCGCAATACGCCCTCAAGATGATCCAGGAGGGGTTTCAATTCGTCACCATCGCGTCGGAAAGCCGCTTCATGGCGGCCAAGGCGGCCGAGGAAGTAGCCGTCATGCGCCAAGGTAGCGTGAAGGCCGGCGCCATTCCGGCCTATTGAGGCCCGTTCTTCACCCGTCGCACCCCACTGAGGAGGTACGTCATGCATGTGGGTTACGCACCGCTTTTCCAGAATCCCGGCAACGCCCTTTCGGATGCCGAGGTCTACGCCCAGGAACTGCGCCTCGCCGAAATGGCCGAGCCCCTCGGCTTCGACTCGGTGTGGTCGGTGGAGCACCATTTCACCGATTACACCATGTGCCCGGACGTGCTGCAGTTTCTCTCCTACATGGCCGGCAAGACGCAGCGCGTCAGGCTGGGTTCGATGGTCGTGGTGCTGCCGTGGCACGACCCGGTGCGGGTGGCCGAGCAGATTGTGATGCTCGATCACCTGTCGGGCGGGCGCGTTATCTTGGGTTTAGGCCGCGGCTTGGCGCGAGTGGAGTACGAAGGCTTTCGGATCGACCAGGACGAGGGCCGGCAGCGCTTCGTCGAGTACGCCGAACTGGTGCTGCAGGGGCTGGAACTGGGCTATATAGAAGGCGGCGAAACGCTGCAACAGCCGCGCCGCGACCTGCGGCCGTACCCGATGCGCTCCTTCCGCGGCCGCACTTACGCGGCGGCGGTATCGCCCGAGTCGATGCCCATCATGGCGCGCCTCGGCGTCGGCCTGCTGGTGATTCCGCAAAAGCCATGGGACGTCGTCGAAAAGGATTTCGCCGTCTACACTCAGGTCTACCGTGAGGAGAACGGCTGCGAGCCGCCACAACCCTTCTGCGGCGGGTTCTTCTTCGTCGATGAGAACGCCGACCGCGCCGAAGAGTTGGCGCACAAATACATCGGCGGCTACTACCACACCGTCATGCGGCATTACGAAATGACCGCCGAGCACTTCGGCACCCAAAAGGGCTACGAGTTCTACCGCAACGTCGGGCGCTACATCGGGCGCCACGGCATGGACGGCGCGGCGCGCGACTTCACCAAGCTGATGCCCTGGGGCACGCCGCAGCAGGTGCTCGACAAGCTGGCGCTCATCCGCGACAAGATCGACATGAACGGCATCATGTGCCACTTCGGCTTTGCCGGCATGCCTTACGACGAGGCCGAGCGCAACATGCAATGCTTCGTCCGGCACGTCCTGCCGGAGTTGAAATCGTGGTCCACGACGCCCCTGAGCGAGCCCGCCATGCTCGCCGCTGCGGCGCCGGCAGCCTGAGGCGCGGTCTGGCATAGACAGAGGAGTTGAACGAGAAATGAGTACGCTTTTCGAGTCTGACCTGCATTCCCTGAAGCGCTTGCGCCAAGGCAAGGTGCGCGACATTTACGAGGTGGATGACGAGCATCTGCTGATCGTGGCGTCCGATCGCCTGTCGGCGTTTGACGTCGTCCTGCCGACACCCATCCCCGACAAGGGCGGCATCCTGACCCGCATGTCGAACTTCTGGTTTGCCCGTACGGCGTCCGTGGCGCCCAATCATTTGAGCGGCCGGCGGGTGGACGAAGTGCTGAGTGCCGCGGAGGTTGCGCAGGTGGGCGACCGCGCCGTGGTGGTGCGCCGCTTGGAGCCGTTACCGGTGGAGGCCATCGTGCGCGGCTACATAACGGGGTCGGCGTGGTCCGAATACAAACGGCAGGGCACGGTGTGCGGCCTGCCGCTGCCGGCCGGGCTGCGCGAGTCGGAGCAGTTCTCGGAGCCGATCTTCACGCCCTCGACGAAGGCGCCGGAGGGCGAACACGACCTCAACATTTCGTTCGAGGAGATGTGCGGCGTTCTAGACGGCGACACCTTGTTGGCCGAGCGGATTCGAGATACGAGCCTACGGGTGTACCAGGAAGCTGCCGCCTACGCGCTGGAACGCGGCATTATCATCGCCGACACCAAGTTCGAGTTGGCCCTGATGGACGACGAACTGTATCTGATTGACGAGATCCTGACGCCGGATTCATCGCGTTTCTGGCCGCTGGATCAATACGAGGCGGGACGCGGGCAGCCGAGCTTCGACAAGCAATATGTGCGCGATTACCTCAGCGGCACCGGCTGGAACAAAACGCCGCCGGCACCGGAACTGCCCGCCGAGATCGTGACGCAGACCGCCGAGATGTACCGCGACGCCCTGCGCCTGCTGACGGCGTAGTGTGTCATAGTCACGACCGTGGCTGAGGGCGTCGGTCGGGCAATGACGATAGGGCGTGTTTCAGAAATGCAGCTACGAGCCGGAGCCGACAGTTGTCTCTTGAGATCTGCGGAAGCGGGCTTCTCAGTCCGAAAAACAATCTCGCCAGCCTGTAGCGAATCGACAAAATCCCCTGGAAATTCGGGACCGTCTCGTGAAATTCGAAGGGCCCTCATCGCGTATCCCCTAAACTGTGACCACTGTCTCGCTGTCGCCTGCCGCTAAGGCATTCATATAGGTCAGAATCATATCCCGCGTGCGGTAGCGGCCGAAGGCTTTTTCATCCTCTCGGCGCACGATGGGGAAGGTATTGAGCACGTAGCCGGCGTCGTCCCGCGACAGACCGTAGAGGTGGAAGTAGAGGGCGTCGAGGCGGGCGCGCAGGTGGCGACGTTCGTCGTCGTCCCACACAAAGGGCGGGCTGTCGTAGTCGAGGCCGAGGTCGCGGGCGGTCGTCGGGCCGAATGGCCGGTCGTAATCGGCAAGGTCAATGACGGGGAGTTGTTCGACGATGTACCAAGTGAGATACGTAGCCTGAACCTTCTGACGAGCAACGTAATCGAAACCGAAGTTGTTGAGGTTGGCAAGAAGACAGACCGCGCCCTCACTGTCGAAGCCGTCCTTGGCCGGAACGAGGATTGGTAACGTGTGTCCACACCCAACCTGCGTAATGTCCCCGCTCACCTGGGACGGGTGCAGATCGAGGGCGGGTTTGGCGAAGGCTTCGAGCAGGTTTCTGAGGCGGCCGTTGCGGTCCTTGGTGCGGCCAAGGTTGGCCTCGGAGTTGAAGTCGATGTTTCGGAACACGCTGTCGAGCTTGGCGCGGTTGGCGTCTTCGATGGCCTCCAGAGCGATGTTGATGCGCTCGCCGATGTTGGCCTCGTTGCGCTGCTCGTAGAAGCTCGCCCCCACCGGCAGGACAAAGCGCTCGCGCTCCAGCCGGCGGTGGATGCGCGCCTCGTCGTTTCCGAACCACTGGGCGGTAGGCGGCAACGTGGTCGTTCCATAGGTCGGAGACGTACTTCAGAAACAGCATCACCAGGATGTGGTCCTTGTACTGGCCGGCATCTGCGACGCCCCGGAAGGTGTCGCAGGCGGCCCAGGCTGTCTGGTTGACTTGGCTCTGTGTGATGCGGTCAGGTATTGCGTCTTCCTTTACTCGCCTGTTGACACCACTCATACCGGAGTTTCAGCGATGCAAGCTGGTTGTAGGGAAGCCTTTTTTCCTTCTGCAGCCGTCCCACGACAATGAACGGGGCGATTCCGACGGATCGGGCAAACTTTCTGACAGACTGCGAGGTGAAGGAACCGTTTTCGTAGAAGACTTGCCAAGCTTCGGGCGGGATGAGCAAGTCCCTGGCGAATTCATTGGCCTCGTCTTCGAGTTCCGCCGTGTCGGGGTCGGCGATGCCGTCGATCACGATCCGTCGGCGGGTTCCATGATAGAGCAGGTGGCAGGCTTCGTGGAAAAAGGTGAACCAGAAGGTGTCGGCCCATTTTCCCCGAATACTCATCTGAATCAGGGCCTTGCTGTCGCTGAGCCACCGCGCGGCGCCATTCGCCCCGCTTTTAGGAAGCTCCTGCACCAGACACAACGCCACGCCGGCTTGTGCGCACAGTTTTGTCATGGCGGGTACGAACTTGTCGGGCGAGTCTCCGGTCATTTGCCGGATGTCGCCAAGGACTGCTCGGAAAGTGTTCGGATCGTAGTCGGCGGTGGAGCGTTCGCGCGCCTCAATCTCTCCCTTGCGAAGCCACACGGCAAGGGCGCCGGGAGAGACCTTGCGCTGCGCTGCGTCCGTAATTCGGAATCCTATGGCTTCCTGATACGCAAGCGGCTCAGGAACGGCTACCTCCAGAAAAGCGAGGAGGGCCTTCAGCCTGCTGATTTTGTCACGACCCGCTGTGATCCATCCGCGCTTGATCATTTCCCGGACCGGGTAGGCGTCCAGCCACTTCACATTGTCAGCAAGGGCCGCCGCTTCCCGATTGCGAGCGAGGGTCATGCGATAGTCGGTTTCCAGATTGATCCAGTATTGGGGATCAATTCCCAGCACCTTTCCCAGCCCGATTGCCGTGTCCGGCGTGATAGTCTTTTTCGCCCGGATGATCTCATTGATTACCTGCGGCGGCCTGCCAAGCCGCGCGGCGAGTTCCTTCTGGGTCATGTCGCGGGCCTCGATTTCCTCCTGCAAGACTTCGCCTGGGGAAATCGCCATGTCCGATACCACATGGGAGATCTCAGTTGTCATAATGGTTACTCACTTCCTCAATGACTACGCTATCCTCGCTTTCCCCTTTCGTCACAATGAGGCGCCATCTGCCTGTCAGCGTGATTGACAATTCACCTTTTCTGGATCCTTTCAACGGATGGAGCCCCATAGCCTTGATGTTGTAGGCTTCCTGGACGCTGGCTATGGCCTGAAGCTGCTTGATACGGGTGATAAACTTCCGGCCCACCTCCGGCCCCCATTGGCGGATGGCTCTGGTCGATTCTTCACAACACTGCCGAAGCTGGCGTGTTCTGAATTTGACTTCCATAGTTCACCCTACAGGTGAATATAGATTTCCCATACATATACGTCAAGCCCACTGTCCATCGTCGACTTATACAGCCGTCTTGCCAAGCGCGCGCAGCTGACCACGGACGGGCATCGGGCCTACCTGGATGCCGTCGAGAAGGCTTTTGGGGCTGACGTGGACTACGCCATGCTGGTGAAGATTTACGTTAAGGGCGACTCTGAGCGTACCTCTGAGGCGCGCTGCAGCCCGTCAGAGCGCATCGGAACCCGCACCCAGGTCATCGTGGGGAAGCCGGACGAAAAGCACGTCAGCACGTGGAGCGTCAGAACCTCACGTGCGCATCGACTTTAAGCCGACCTTCTTGGTCTACCGCAGAGACGACAACGTCGTTGCCGGCTGCCCGGCGGCCTTCTACCACTTAAGCCACCTGCTGCGGCTCGCCAACAGCGAAGTCAACCGCCAAGCCTGGTCGCGCCTGCTTTCCGTCCGCTATCCGGTTGTCAACGGCGGGGAGAGAAGTCCCCTTTTCGGCACGATAAGATGTCCCATTTTCTGCGCGTCAAGGGAGACTCATCCGGGTGGCTACCCCGCAGCAGCCTTGCCGTCCTCCTCCCCCTTCGCCGGCGCACTGAGCATGCCGGCCTTGCGCTTGCTCTTGAGCCGCTAGCTCTCGCCCTTGACGTTGATCGTCGTCGAGGGGTGTAACAGCCGCTCCAGGATCGCCGTTGCCAGCACCGCATCACTGAAGATGTCGCCCCAGTCCACGAAACTCTTGTTGCTCGTCAGGATCAGCGACGCCTTCTCGTAACGCCGCGCCACCAGACGGAACAGCAGGCTGGCATCCTGACGAGACAAGGGCAGGTAGCCGATCTCGTCGAGGATGAGCACCTTGGGATACGTCAACTGCTGCAACTGGCGCTCCAGGCGGTTTTCCTGACTTGCCCGCTTGAGCTTGCCCATCAGCTGCTCAAGGGTCAGCAACAGCACCCGGTGGCCCACCTCGGCAGCCTTGACGGCAAGCCCGATGGCCAGGTGGGTCTTGCCAACCCCCGGTAGACCCGCCACATACAGCCCATTATCACGGCCACGAGAAAACGATTCACTACCCGTTCCATCCTTGCGCCGGCGATACGGTGGAGGTCGTCCGGCGCCACCGATGCCGCGACGTGAGCCTGTTCGTCGTAAAGCAGCCCGACGGAACCCTGGCCCTGCTCCCCGCCTGGACGTGCGCCGCCGAGGCGGGCAACACGTCGATGACCAAGTCCCCACGCCTTCCACTGGCCGATCTTCGCACGCTTCGCATCACTGTCGACGTCCTTTTATCATCGCTCTCCCAACCAAACGAAGGAGAGCCCTATGAGAAAGCACGGGATTCGTCGTCAGGGAGAGCTGCTGAAGCTGTTGGAACCAGCGCCGGTGCTGACACCGCAAGTGCTCAGGTCAGCAGTAGCGCTACTGGCAACACTGCTGCTGGAAGCGGTGGGAGCCGAGGCGCAAGGCGCTGCGGACAGGGTAACGGTGGAGGCAAGGGATAATGGATAGGATCTCGACTGATCACCTCTCTCGCCAGGCTTTTGTCTACATCCGGCAATCCACTCCGAACCCGTTGAGATACCATCACGAGAGCCGGCGCCGGCAGTACGGCTTGACGTTCAGAGCCCGGAAGCTGGGATGGGCCGAGCCGGTGGTGATCGACGAGGCTCTCGGACGGTCGGGGGGCGGCACGGCCCGGCCGGGTTTTGAGCGGTTGTTGCTGGCGATCTGCGAGGGGCGGGTCGGCATTGTCCTGGCTGTGGAGGCTTCACGCTTTGCCCGCAACGGTCGTGATTGGCACACGCTGCTCGAGTTTTGCGGCCTGGTGGGTTGTCTGCTTGCTGATGAAGAAGGCATCTACGATCCGCGCCTGCCGAACGATCGTCTCCTTCTCGGCATGAAAGGGACCCTGTCGGAGCTCGAGCTGTCCACGTTACGCCAACGCTCGCTGGAGGCGCTACGCCAGAAGGCGCGTCGTGGGGAGCTGTTCCTGGGCGTCGCCGTGGGCTACGTGAAAGTCCAGCGCGACCGGATCGTCAAGGACCCCGACCGGCGCGTGCAGGAGGCGATCGGCCGGGTGTTCCGGAAGTTCCTGGAGTTTCAGAGCATTCGGCAAGTCCATCTTTGGCTCCGCCAGGAGGAAGTGCTGCTGCCGGCGGTGGCGATGGACGGTGAAAGCCGGCGAATCGTCTGGAAACCCCCCGTATACAATACCCTGCGCCACCTGCTGACGAACCCGGTCTACGGCGGAGCCTATGCGTTTGGGCGGACGGGGAGCCGGGTGACGGTGGAAGAAGGCCGCAAGCGCGTCAGCCGGGGCCATCGCCGGGACCGTGAGGCTTGGGACGTGTTGATCGTGGATCACCATGAGGGTCATGTATCCTGGCAAGAGTTCGAGAGGAACCAGCGTTTGATCGCCGACAATGCCAACTGCAAGGGCTTGATGGCGCGGGGCGCCGTTCGCCGTGGCGACGCGCTGTTGGCGGGGCTCTTGTGCTGCGGTCATTGCGGCCGACGCTTGCACGTGTCCTATAGCAGGACCGACGGCTACTGCGTTCGCTACAGTTGCCGCGGCGCGCACCTCAACCATGGGACGGGGCGCTGTATCTCGTTCGGCGGAGTTCGCGTGGACGCGGCGGTTGCCGAAGAGGTGCTGCGGCTGTTGAGCCCGGTCGGTATCGAGGCTGCGGTGGAAGCTGTGGCGATGCGAGCGAACGAGGTCGCCGAGACACGGCGCCAGGTGGAGTTGTCCTTGACCCGGCGCGCTACGAGGCGGCTCTGGCGCGTCGGCAGTACGATGCGGTGGACCCGCAGAACCGGTTGGTGGCTGCGGAGCTTGAACGCAGGTCGGCTGTCGGAGGTGGCGAGGCAGGAAGAGAGGCTGGTGTCCCTGGCGGCTGTCCAGCCGGATGCTTTGTCTCGCGAGGAAAAGGAGAAACTGCTTGCCCTTGGTGGCGAACTCGAGACGGTTTGGGAGCACCCCGGCGCCACGGCGCAAACCCGCAAGCGAATACTGCGCGCGGTGCTCGAAGAGATTGTCGTCACCTCGGTCGCGGGTCGCATCGAACTTCTGCTGCATTGGCGCGGGGGCGATCACACCCGCTTGAGCGTTGCCCGCAATCGCAAGCGGCAACGTTGAATCGTCTGGGAAAGCGGACCGGGCGCGGAAACACGTGGACCGAAGCGCGGCTCCGAAGCTTTCGGAACCATCACGGTGTCGGCGTGTACCGGCCAGGCGAGATGGGAGAACGCGGGGAACTCACCCGCACGGAAACCGCCAGGAAGCTGGGCGCCAGCACCCTGACGATCCTGCGCCTCATCAGCGCGGGAACGATTACGGCCCGGCAGCTATCAAGGGGGCGCCCTGGTCGATCCCGGAGGCACAGATCACGGAACTGGAGGGTAGGGTTGTGGGTTACGAGCGTCCGCGAACAGCGAACGCAGATCAGAAAGAGCTGGATTTTCAATAACGTAGAAAGGTGTGCATGATGAAGCCCGACTTGGCGGACCCAAAAGCACGACGTTCTCCGCCCGTCCGACGAAGCCAAGGGCGCTGAGTTCGCGCACCCCCTTGCGGTCGATCGAGGGCTGGAAGCTGAAGTCGAACGGCTCCAGGGTCTTGAGCCATGGCAGACGTGCCTGCGCCAGGCGCACCTCCGCCCCCTTGTGTTGGCGGCCCTGCCACTCGCAGCTCAGGGCCTCGGCCAACAGTTCCCGGTAACCCAGGTCCTTCTTCGCCGCCTGCTCCAGCAGGGCGTCGCACGGCGCCGCCAGGGGGTCGAACTTCAGGGCCTCGAAGAGGCTATCCAGCGCTGGCATGGGCCACCTCCTCATAGGCGCCTGGCGAGCCGCTTCCACCGTCACGTCGGCCCACAGGCGCGCGTGGTGATCGGCCACCGTCTGCCAGCCCGCCTCGGCTGGCGTCAAGCGGTGCCGCGCTCGCCCGCGTAGACTGCCAGGGCGTTGTCCAGGCTGACGTGGACCGTCACCATCTGGCCGCAGTAGGCCGAGGGCACCGAGTAGCGGTTGCCGCGTACGTTGACGCAGGCATCCCAGCCCACCTGCCGGGTCTCGACGTAGCTGGTGTCAAAGCGATGGACGGGCAGTGGCAGGAGGGTCGTCTGCTCGCGCTGGAACCGTACCGCCACGACCTCCTTGACGGTGCCGTGCAGGCGCCGGTCGGCTTCTTCGAGCAGCCACACCTCCAGGAGCTGATTCAGATGCGCAAAGCTCTCGAACGAACGGTAACGCTGGAAGAAGTGCTGCTTGACGTAGCCCACTACTCGTTCCACCTTGCCCTTGGTGCGCGGGCGGTAAGGACGGCAGGCTTTGGGCATGAAGCCGTCATGGCGGGCCAGTTGCTTGAAGCGTTCGTTGAAGCGCACGGCGCCGGGCACGTGCGCGGTCACTGCGGACTTGGGGTTGTCGACCCATACCTGCCGGGTGACGCCACCGAACCCGGCGAAGGCCCGCGCCAGGCTCTCGTAGGTGTGCTCGGCATCGCAGCACGGTGCCGCCATGACGTGGAAGCGACGGGAGTAGCCTAGGCTCAGGACTCATAACCAGAAACTAACCGTGGCAGCTATGCAGATGGCACTGTAGAACGTATGCGCACAGCGGTCGTAACGAGTGGCGATGCGGCGCCAATCCTTCAGCCTGCCAAACAGGCGCTCAATGAGGTTACGGCGCTTGTACAACTCGGTGTCGTAGATGATGGGCTCTTTGCGCTTGGCGCGGCCCGGAATGCAGGACTTGATGCCACGCTTGGCAAGGGCCTCGCGCAACCTGTCGCTGTCATAACCCTTGTCGGCTATCAGGACAGCGGCTTTCGGGAGGGCGTCAAGTACCGTATCAGCCCCGCAGTAGTCGCTGACCTGCCCCGCCGTCAACCGCAGCACGACGGGCTTGCCATCGCAGACGGCGTGGAGCTTCGAGTTCAGCCCGCCCCGGGTGCGTCCGATGCAGCGCGAAAGCCCCCCTTTTTCAGCAAGCTGGCTGCGGTACGATGCGCTTTGAGATGGGTGCTATCGATCATGACCGTCTTGGTGGCGGTGCTTTCGGCAGCCAGGGCTTGGAAGATGCGGTCGAAGCCCCCGGCCTTGCTCCAGCGCACGAAGCGATTGTAGAGTGTCTTGTGGGGTCCGTAACAGGCGGGCGCGTCGCGCCACTTCAGCCCATAGCGGATGACGTGGATGATACCGCTGATGACCTTTCGGTCATCGACGCGTGGGACGCCGCGCACCTTGTTGGGTAACAGGGGTTTGAGTCGGTTAAACTGGTCGTCGGACAGCCAGAAGTGGTGCTCGGACATGATCGCTCTCCTTGTGGCGTCAGCGTGTTGACTCTCATCACAGGCCCCATGATACCCTTTTATAGGTCCTGAGCCTAGGTACTCCATCAGCCGCCTTCGGGATTTTCATACTGCCAGCCTGGAAAGAGTTGAGACACTCATGGTTGGTGAAACGATTTCCAGGCAGTGTTTGTTATTATTACTGTCGACGGTCCAGACGAGTTGAACAAGGAACGGGTCGAAACGCGGTTGATTGTTGCCGCCGTCGGCTGCAACCAGCGAAATCAATGTAGCTGAAGTAGCGATATCCGCCGTGTCTGGGAAATCAAGGGGCGAATCTCGTACGGACACAGCAGCCCGACTCTTCTGGCTTATGATAAATTTCTCTACGCAGCCACCTGGATGACTTTCTCGCAGCCTGCAACTTCGCCCGACGCCTCAAGACACTCCTAAGGCTTCACACCTTACGAATACATCCGCAGGGTCTGGACATTGGAACCGCGGACTATACAACTAGTTGCGGAGGAGGGTAGGATCGAACCTGCGACCTTCAGACTATGGGGGTGACGCCATGCCACCGTGTCACTGCTGTGGCGGCAGCGCTTCCAGCATTCTGCGGGCCGTGATGGTTCCCACCGTCAGCCCGTCCTGAGTCACGCCGACGCAGCCGTCGGGGTTGCCCTGCATGGCGGCGAGCACGGTTTCCAGAGTGTCGTTTGCTGTCACCTCGGCCTGCAGGTTGGCACCATTGGCTGCCGCAACGGGCTCCATGATCGAACGCGCCCGGATCACCCGTGCGCGGTTGATGTCCTGCACGAAATTCTCGATGTACTCGTCCGCCGGATGTAGGATGATCTCCTGCGGATCACCCGTTTGCACCACCTTGCCGTCATTGAGAATAGCGATAGTGTCGCCCAGTTTCAGGGCCTCGTCGAGATCGTGTGTGATGAACACGATAGTCTTGTTCAGCTTTGTCTGCAGTTCCAGCAGCAGGTCCTGCATGCTGGTGCGGATGAGCGGGTCGAGCGCGCTAAAGGCCTCGTCCATGAGGAGAATTTCGGCGTCGGTAGCCAGGGCGCGCGCCAAGCCGACGCGCTGCTGCATGCCGCCGGAGAGCTGCCCGGGATAGTGCGCCTCGAACCCCTCCAGCCCCACCTGCTCGATCCAGTGCATGGCCCGGGAGTCGACGTCCGCCTTGCCGAGGTGCTGCATCGCCAGGCCGTACCCGACGTTTTGCAACACGGTACGATGCGGCAGCAACCCGAAATGCTGGAAAACCATGCTTATCTTCTGGCCGCCGAGGTGCTGCACCGCCAGGCCGTACCCGACGTTTTGCAACACGGTACGATGCGGCAGCAACCCGAAGCGCTGGAAAACCATGCTCATCTTCTGGCGCCGGAATACCTCCAGGTCACGGCGCGACAGCCTCAGCACGTCCTGGCCGTCGATGCTGATGGCGCCCTCGGTTGGCTCGATCAGGCGGTTGAAATGACGAATGAGCGTCGACTTGCCGGAGCCGGACAGTCCCATGATCACAAAAATTTCATGCTCGGCGATGGTCAGATTGATATCCGACAGACCGAGAACGTGCCCGTGCTCGCTGAGCAGGTTCTGTTTACTGACGCCCGCTTTGACGCGCGCCAACGCCGCGGCGGGCGTCGGTCCGAAGACCTTGTAAAGCTGCTCGACGACGATTTTGGCTCCCGGCATGACTTTTACTCCTGCATGTGTTTCTGGCTTTGCAAAATCGTCTGGCGCGTCACGCGGTCGAACATAATGGCGAACGCCACCACGGCCAGACCGTTGAACAGTCCCTTGGCGAGATACTGATTGGTCACCGCTTCCAGCACCTCGATTCCCAGGCCGCGCACCGACACCATCGACGCGATGACCACCATGGCGAGCGCCATCATGATTGTCTGGTTGACGCCGGCCAGGATGTTCGGCAGCGCCAGCGGTATCTGAACATCGATCAACTTCTGCCAACTGCTGGCGCCGAACGCCTCGCTCGCCTCCAGGACTTCGCGGTCCACCAAGCGGATGCCCAGGTCGGTGAGGCGAATGACGGGCGGGATGGCGTAGGCAATCACCGCGATGGCGCCGGGCACCTTGCCGACCCCGAACAGCATGACCACCGGGATCAGGTACACGAAACTCGGCATCGTCTGCATGACGTCCAGAATGGGCGTGACGATGGTGCGCATGCGGTTGTAGCGCGCCATCAGCACGCCGATGGGAATGCCGAAGAGGATGCAGATGAAGGTGCAGACGAGGATGAACGACAGGGTCCGCATGGCGTCGTCCCACATGCCGAAAAAGCCGATGACCGTCATCACCACGACGACCGCGGCGGTCAGCAACCGTTGCCGGGTCATCAGATAGACGATGGCGGTGAGGATAACGAGGGTCAGCCACCACGGCGCACTGAACAGCAGATTTTCGGTCCAGACAAGGAAATCGAGGAAGGGGTTGAAGAACGACTCGATGACGTCGCCCCACGAGCGGGTGAAGTTCCTGTAGCCGGTGTCGATGGCCTTTTGCAGGTCACGGATACGGGGCAAGGCGGGGCAGGCGGCGTTGATCTGGTCCAGGGACGGGAAGTTCGGCTCCTCGCGATTGAGGGCGAACAACTGCTCGTTAGAGCCGCCTTCGGGGTTACAGGCAGCGTGCAGTCCAAGCATGGCGACGATGTTTTCCAACAACGGCACGGTTCGTGTCCTCCGCTAGGCAGCGAGGCCGACGGCGGTGTCTGCTGGCCACACCTGGGGGGTGGGTTTGAGACCCACCCCCCAGGTGACCTCGACCGACGTGCCTATTTCAGGGCTGCTTTCACCTTGGCCGCGACGTCCGCCGGTAGCCAGGAAGACCACATCGCTTCGTGCTTCACCATGAAATGGCTAGCCATTTCGTCACTCTCGGCCTGGTTTTCATCGCCCCACGCCAACATGGCGTGTATCACGTCGTTGGGAATGGAGATATTGGCAATGAAGGCGAGCTCATCGGCGTGGCTGTCCGCGAATGCCTTCGTCGTCACCGACAACACTTGCGCGCGGGGATAACGGCCAGCGTGCGGCGCGTCGCAATTCTCCCGGGTATTGCACGCGTGTCCCTCGGCGTCGAAGTCGGCCATTTCGACCATCACCATGGGGTACTCGGCCAGGATGCCAGTCGGCGCCCAGTAGTACCCGAACCACGGCTCCTGCCGCTCGTAGGCCTTGGCGATGGCGCCCGCCAACCCTTCACCCGAGCCCGGGTCGAAGTTGTTGAAGGTCTCGCTCATGCCGTAGGCGCGGAAGAGGTTGGTGTTGATGATTTTACAGGCCCAGCCGGAGGGGCAGTTGTAAAAGCGGCCCTTGGACGCATCCTCCGGGTCCTGGAACAACTGCGCGTTGGCCATTACCTGCTGCAGCGTCCTGATCTCGGGGTGTTCCTTGGCGAAGTACTCGGGAATCCACCAGCCTTCGACGCCACCGTCTGACAACACATTGCCGGCGGAAACGATGCGGCCCTCGGCGACGCCCTTTTCAAAAGTCTCCTTGACAGAGTTGATCCATATTTCGGAGGCGACGTCGGGCTCGCCCTTCTCCACCATGGAGGTCATAACCGGCACGGTCGAGGTCGGCACCAGATCGACCTCGCAGCCATAACCCTTCTCGAGGATGAATTTCTCGACGTTGGCAATGACGCTGGCCGAACTCCAGTTCATCTCGCCGATGCTCACCTTGCCGCAGGCGGCCAGCGCCATGCCGGAGGTAACAAAAAATACCGCCAGCGCGACGGCTGCCATGATCCCGAAACTTCTTCCTGAACGCTTCATCGCGTGCTCCTTTTCAACCTTCTTCTTCAACCGAAACCTGTGCGCGTCTGCATGCTGATTTTCAAGACGCGAAACTTTGAGAACGAGGCCATTCTTGACGACATGCGGCCACAAGTCAACCCCGCGGGGCTGAAGCGAGCCGCCGGTATGACAGATCAGATGTCGAAAATGACCCGTGCCCGCCAGCCGGCGTCGAGGTGTTCGACGGCAATCTGGTGGTAAGTAACGGCTTTGATTTCGGTGTCGATGGGATGGCGGACGGCGTCGAATGTTTCGCCACGCAAGGTGGCTTGCAGGCGGGTCGGCTCCAGGGTGTGGAAGGCGGCATTCACGGTCAGAAAACGTTCGGTGTCGTAGGCGTAGAGCAACTCGCCGAGCCAGCGCACCATAAGGTCTTCCAGGTCGATGGCCTCGACGGTCAGGTCCCGGCTGCTGCGCGGCTCGACGCACTCGGCGTCGGTCATCAAGTCGAACAGGCCCCAGGCGGCGTGGGCGAATAGCTCGCGCAGGTTGCCGCCGAACACCAGCATGCCGAGGTCGCCGGTGTGGTCGAGCGGTTGGTAAATGATCTTGCGAGCGTCCGGCGTGTCTGCCACTGCTCATTAGCCCTTGATGACACCGAGGGGCCGCAACTGCACGACTTTCCGGCTGATGCCGGCGCCGTGTACGACGTCCACCACGTCCCGAACGTCCTTGTAGGCTTCCGGGATTTCCTCCATCAGGGTGGCGCGTCCGGCGGAGCGCACGTAAATGCCCTGGTCTTCCAGTTCCCGCACGATGGGCCGGCCGCGCGCGCTTTTCTTGGCCTGCGTGCGGCTCATGAGGCGGCCGGCCCCATGGCAGCTGCTGGCAAACGTCTCCTCGCCGCCCTGCCGGGTGCCGACCAGCACGTAGGAGTAACGGCCCATGTCGCCCGGAATGAGCACCGGCTGACCCATATCCCGATACACCGACGGCAACTGGGGATGCCCCGGCGCTAGGGCGCGCGTGGCGCCTTTGCGATGCACGCACAAGCGGCGCGCCTGCCCGTCAACAGTGTGCGTCTCGAACTTGCCGATGTTGTGGCACACGTCGTAGATCACCTCGATGCGCAGGTCCTGCGCCGAGCGTTGTAGCACCTCGGCAAAGGTCTCGCGCACCGTGTAGGTGATGAGTTGCCGATTGGCGAAGGCGAAGTTGGCGGCGCTGTACATGGCGCCGATGTATTCGCGCGCCGGTGGGGAGCTCAGGGGGGCGCAGCACAACTGCCGGTCCGGGATGGCGATGCCGAATTGCTGTGTGGCGCGCTGCATCGCCTTGATGGAGTCGTCGCACACCTGATAGCCCAGTCCGCGCGAGCCGGTGTGGATGGTGATGGCGAGCTGGTCTTTGAGCAACCCCAGGGCGCGGGCCACCTCGGCGTCGTAGACCTCGGCGACGTAATCGACTTCCACGAAATGATTGCCCGATCCGATGCTGCCGAGTTGCGGACGCCCGCGTTCCAGAGCGCGTTGACTGACGCATCGCGGCTCGGCGCCCGTCAGGCAGCCGTTCTCCTCGGTGTGCTCCAAGTCACGCGGCGTGCCGTAACCCTGCGACACCGCCCAGCCGGCGCCGCGCTTGAGCACGCCCTGCAAATCGGCGTGCGACAGCCGCACCGCCTGCTGGCGCGACCCGACGCCGGAAGGGATATTGCGGAACAGGCCCTCGGCCACCTCGCGCATGCGGCCCTGCACGTCGTGTCGGTTCAGACCTGAGCCCAGCAGCCGCACGCCGCAATTGATGTCGTAGCCGATGCCGCCGGGCGATATGACGCCGTCGCGGGCGTCGAACGCCGCCACCCCGCCGATGGGAAAGCCGTACCCCCAATGGATGTCCGGCATGGCGATAGAGTGCCCGACGATGCCCGGCAGGTGCGCCACGTTGACCACCTGCTGCAGGCTCTGATCGCCGCGAATCGTCTGCATCATGGCGTCGCTGGCGAACACCAGGCCGTCCACGTTCATGCCGCCGTGACGCGGGATGCGCCAGCGGTGGGTGTCGATGCGTTCCAGAGGCACGTGATGGGCGTTCATGGCTGAGTCGTATTCCTTCCGTCGGGTTGCAATTGACAGTGATCCGCGTTGCTCGACGCCAGGACGGCCAGGGGCAGACGCAACAGGCAGAGTTGCACCGGCTGGCCGTGGTCGACGGCCAGAGCCGTGTTCTGGACATTCCAGGTTAGGATGCCGGGCTCAGGGGAGTGGAGGACCGTTTCGAGCGCCAGGCGGCGCTTCGGGTAGCCTTGCCAGAACGGCTTCTTGTCCGCCAGCAGGACGATATGAGCACCCCGGTCATGCAGGTAGGCCAGCGCCCGCCGTGTGGGTTCGGGATGCGACGACGCGGGCGTATCTGTGCCGAAAAGGTCCGGGAGGCCTGCCATGGGAGGTTGGGTAGAGCGGCATCCGTTGCTGTCCCCCGTACGGGTACAATGCCCTCCCCCTGTTGCTCCCCACAGACAACGGACGGCACGCCACCGGGCACCTTCCACAGCCTCAGCGAGGTACCAACCCGCCCTTTATAGGGGAATTACATACTTGACACAACTACAATCTCTCCTTTCTCAGGTAGAGCCTGCATACCGTCAGGGGTGGAACCCGAAACTTCGTGCCATGATTGCGTAGCCCGTCACTGCCTGGCGTCATTTCCCGACAATCGAAATCCAACGCGATCGTCCCCCTGACCAATTCGTAGACGAAATCGGCAAGGTGAAAGGTCTCATAGGCGTCAGCATGCAGAAACCGGACGCTTTGTCCTTTCCGCTCGCCCTTCACCAGTAACAGGCGGCGCAGCTTCGCCCCCGCCGCTACCAGTTCTTCAGGCGCCCAATAGGGAACAGGGCCGTTACCCTGGACTGGACGCACAATGACTTGCCCTGCATCGTTCACGACACGAAACAGGTCAGACTTACCCCTGGCCGCACCATGTAGCGCATGATAGCCTCCGGACCGTCTGCTTCCTTGTGGAACAACGTCACCAAGTGAGTGCGCTCAGAGTGCCACTTGAGTTCCCAGCCTGCCGTGGTGCCCAGCAGGTCTTCCAGTAACAGCCCTGGCGCGCCTGAGCCGTTGTCGCGCGGACCTTTTGGCATGTCATGCCACCCATGCGCAATGACGGCGCGCATACGCTCAAACAGTTCCTTACGGGTCTTGGGCGGACTGCCCGGGAAGTCGGTCATCGGATCATCCTTCTGACAGCGTTGATTCGCTCGCTTGCCAGCTTGCAGTAATCAGCAGAGATTTCCATGCCGATCCATGCCCGACGCGCCATCTCCGCAGCCATTGCCGTGGTGCCTGAACCGATAAACGGATCAAGGACGATCTGCCCAGTTGTAGAATTGATGCAACGCTGTGCAAGCTCAACCGGAAAGGGCGCGGGATGTGGGTTGTTGGCTTCCTGGGGAATGCGCCACACGTCGCCAAGCGCATTTGCCTTTGGCGCGAGGCGAAAGTTGGGCTTGGCAATCAGATAGATGACTTCATACGTGGGCAAGAAGTAGCCAGGATTAAAGTTCAGGCCGCCGCTACGTTGCCAGATGATGATCTGGCGCACGGGAAAGCCCTGTACGATGTCCGCCCTGTCTTGTAGCAGGCCACCTTGTACGCGCCACTTGTGGTTGTAGAATATAGCGCCGTCTTCTCTGAGCACGCGCATCATGGCGCGCAAGCAACCCTGCTGCCAGGCTACGTATTCATCGTGCGGCATGGCGTCGTTGTGCACGGCATAGCCCTTCACCAGTTCTGCTCTCTCCCATTTGCCGCCGCGCCCGTCCTTCAAGCCGTTACCCGTGCTGTTCCTGATGTTATATGGCGGACTGGTGACAATCACGTCCACAGAACCAACTGGCATCTTGTCCATGAGTTTCACGCAATCCCCGTGATGCACTTTGCTGAGCCATTGCCCCATGATCTCCGGGTTGACGCGCGTCATGGCTTGTTTCAGAATCCTGTTCATGTTCATCATTGGACAAGCCTCTGATAAGAGAGCCGGATACCAGCTGACGATCCCAGCATCACGTCCATGCGCTGCGCATTCGTCAGCCCCATCATGTTCCATCGGAGGCTCGATTCGTGCATATACCGATGCAGGTGCTTCCAACTGAAGTGATGGAAGATACCGACATAGCTGCGCTTCACGATGGCCCAAAAGGACTCCATGCCGTTGGTGTGCACCTTGTCTCTCACGTATTCGCCATGCCCGTGATTGACGCTTTCATGGCTGTATCCGGCCAAGTCGTCATACACCAGGGCTTCATCCGTGTAGAGCGTCGCACCTTCAATGGCCTTGGAACGGATAAAGTGATGCAGGGTTCGCCGATTCACGCTGGTTACAGGAACAGCCTTGATCTTCCCACGGCGGGAGCGAAGCCCAGCCACCGGAGCCTTACCCACAGGCCCGCGTCCGGTACGCAGTTTTTTGTTGGCGTGCTTGTTGGCTTCCTTGCCGCCGATGTAAGTCTCATCGGCTTCAACTTCGCCATCCAGCGGCCCGGCCTTATCGTTCAGCATGCCCATGGCGGCGCGTAAGCGGCTGAGCATGAACCAGGCGGTTTTCTGGGTGACGCCGACTTCGCGCGCCAGCTGGGTGGAAGCAATGCCCTTGCAATTGGAGGCCATCAGCCAAGCGTCGGCAAACCACTTGCGCAGCTTGACAGGGCTGTCTTCAAAGATGGTGTTCTTGCGGACGCTGAATTCGCGCTTGCAGTCGGCGCACTTGTAGACATGTCGTCGTTTGATGGTGTAGAACTTTCGACAGCAGCCACACCATTGGCAGGTGATGCCCTTCGGCCAGCGGAGTTGTTCAAGATGCTCGATGCAGGCGTCTTCGGTGGGAAATGCTTCCAGCAGAGCGTAAAGGCTATCATATTCCTTGGTGTTCATGGCTGTGTCTTCCTCTTACACAACCAATATAATGCCAATTGTTGTGTCAAGTATGTAATTCCCCTTTGCAGGGTCGGCGTGTTTGGTAGAGCGAAGTACAAGCGTCCGTCAATCCCACCGTCGCCTGTGCGCCAAGTTGTCACGAAGCCGTCAACCTGTTCAACCGCCCACTTCTGAAAATGATAGGGGGCTCGCTGCCACAGGTCGCGGGCGCCTGCCAGCGTGTGCGGGCTGCCTTCGATGGTGAAGTCGGTCCCCTCTTTCAAGCCAAGCCGGTCACGTAGCCGGATCGCTGCTATGCGCTTGACGGCATGGATAGCGATGTCAACGCCGGTCCATTTCCGATTGAGATTGTGGGCTGCTTCAAGCGTGGTGGCGCAGCCACAGAAGGGATCAAACACAACGTCCCTCTCGTTGCTGCTCGCCTTGATGATGCGCTCAAGTAAGGCAACGGGCTTTTGGGTGTTATAACCCATGCGCTCTCTGGCTTGGCTGTTTATTGGGGGGATGAAGCAGTTTCATAACTTAATTTGCCATGAGGCTTCCTTTTGGTATGCAATCAATGGCTCAAAGGAGGCCTGATATGAACCGCCATCAGAGTGAACTAAGCGATGAGCAGTGGGAAAAAATCGCTCCCTTCCTGCCCAAACCCCAAGCCTCGCCTTGGGGTGGACCCAAACCAATCCCCAATCGCCCTTGCTTCGAGGGCATCTTGTGGGTCCTTCGCAGCGGCGCCCGCTGGAAAGACCTGCCAGCGTCCTACCCTTCTCCCAGCACCTGTTGGCGTCGTCTGTGCCTCTGGGAGGAACAAGAGGTGTGGCTTAAGGCATGGCGCGCCTTTCTGGCGCAACTTGACCGCCAAGGACAGCTTGATTGGGCCGAAACCTTTGCCGACGGCAGCTTTGCCCCGGCCAAAAAGGGGGCCTTGCGTCGGCCCTGCCAAGAAGGGCAAAGGTACGAAGTGGATGGTGGTGGCAGACGGCCAAGGTGTTCCTCTGGGAAACCTCCTGGAATCGGCGTCCGCAGCGGAAGTGACCTTGATCGAGCGGGCCTTGACGCAGGTGTCGGTGCCGCGTCGTGGCCGCGGTCGGCCTCGCCAAAAGCCCGCGCGCCTCATTGATGACAAGGCGGCGGACGCAGACGCCCTTCGCCAGCGTCTGCGGTCTCGGGGCATTGATTTGATTTGCCCGCCTCGCAGAAACCGTAAACGAGCCTCCTTGCAGGACGGTCGCAAGCTGCGCCGTTACCAACGTCGGCTGAGCGAACGATTTCCTGGGTGGGCAATTTTCGTCGCTTGGTGGTGCGCTGGGATCGCTATATTGAGATCTACCGCGGTTTCTTTCCTATCGCGTGCATGCTGATAACGCTGAATAAGCTCTTCAATGGCTTCTAACTCATTTGCTTGTGTGACTATCATCAGGTAGTTATGAAACAGCCTCTAATGGGTGCCAGAGCTTATAAGACTGTCCGCCTAACAGGAGACTCATATCTCGGTTTCCCGTGTTATGCGAATGCAGGACCCCGACCAGCATTACAAGATCAATTACGGAAACTAGATTCCGTTCCCCCATATCTCCCCCTAGGCTCAGGACCTATAAAAGGGTATCATGGGGCCTGTGATGAGAGTCAACACGCTGACGCCACTAGGAGAGCGATCATGTCCGAGCACCACTTCTGGCTGTCCGACGACCCGTTTAACCGACTCAAACCCCTGTCACCCAACAAGGTGCGCGGCGTCCCACGCGTCGATGACCGAAAGGTCATCAGCGGTATCATCCACGTCATCCGCTATGGGCTGAGGTGGCGCGACGCGCCCGCCTGTTACGGACCCCACAAGACACTCTACAATCGCTTCGTGCGCTGGAGCAAGGCCGCGGGCTTCGACCGCATCTTCCAAGCCCTGGCTGCCGAAAGCACCGCCACCAAGACGGTCATGATCGATAGCACCCATCTCAAAGCGCATCGTACCGCAGCCAGCTTGCTGAAAAAGGGGGGCTTTCGCGCTGCATCGGACGCACCCGGGGCGGGCTGAACTCGAAGCTCCACGCCGTCTGCGATGGCAAGCCCGTCGTGCTGCGGTTGACGGCGGGGCAGGTCAGCGACTACTGCGGGGCTGATACGGTACTTGACGCCCTCCCGAAAGCCGCTGTCCTGATAGCCGACAAGGGTTATGACAGCGACAGGTTGCGCAAGGCCCTTGCCAAGCAAGGCATCAAGTCCTGCATTCCGGGCCGCGCCAAGCGCAAAGAGCCCATCATCTACGACACCGAGTTGTACAAGAGCCGTAACCTCATTGAGCGCCTGTTTGGCCGGCTGAAGGATTGGCGCCGCATCGCCACCCGGTACGACCGCTGTGCGCATACGTTCTTCAGTGCCATCTGCATAGCTGCCACGGTTAGTTTCTGGTTATGAGTCCTGAGCCTAGATTCCGTTCCCCCATATCTCCCCCTAATCATAAAACAATCATGAACAGGCTGCCCTGGAAGCGCTTGACCGGCAGGCTACGGCGGACTTGGTCGGACCCTGGCAGGTTGGCAAGACAACGCTGGCAAGGAACATCGCAGAGCAGAGAGAGGCTGCATTTGGATCTGGGGAATCGCGGCGGATTTCCGGAAAGCTTCCTGGCCATGTGCGGGCGCGGAGGGCGTTGCGCAGCCGCCATTTGCAGTCGCCGCCGCTCCTGGTGGTGTTTGGGTCTTGTCTGCGTTTTTGTTTTTTCCGTTTCCTGGACAGCCGTCGCCGGCCCATCCGACTGGGGCGCCGTCGCCACGCCGCTGCGCATGGTCAATCTGCACCCGTTCCATCTCCTGTATGGCGTGCCTGCTTCCTTTGGCGCCCATGTCTTGACACCGGGAGCGTCCGAACTTACCGCATCGCTGGATCTGGCTTCCTACTTGAGCGGGGGCACGACTGGCGTGGGGCAGTTATCTGCCGCCCCCAACGCGGAATGGGTGCTGATCGACGGCGAGACATACCGGCAGGCGTTAACGCTGCGGATGGGCTTTCGTGAGCGTTGGGAAGTTTTGTTCGAGGTATCCGCGGTGGCGCATCGTGCTGGCGCGTTCGATGCGTTCATCGAGACTTGGCACGACACCTTCGGTCTGAATCAGGGCGGCAGGAAGCGCGCGCCGCGGAACCGGCTGGCGCTCTTCTATGCCGACAGTGATGGAGTCCACGTCGACGTGGACCAGGACGTTGCTGCGTTCGGAGACATCAGCGTCGGGGCCGGCTACGCGCTGCCGCAATCGCCGTTGGGTAACGACGGCCTGGCCATTCGGTCTGCCGTGAAGCTTCCGACCGGCGATGCGAGCTTGCTGACTGGCTCCGGCGGTTTTTCAGCGGCGGTCTGGGCGGAGACCTCGGGGGCGTTGCCCGGATCAACAGCCTCGCGCGTCTGGCTTTATGCCGCGACTGCAGGCGTGCTGGCCGGAGAGGCGCCGCGCGGTCTTTCGGAACTCGGTGGTCGATGGATCGCCTTCGGCCGCTTTGGGATGACTTGGCGGCCGCTGACGCGGCTGACCTTGACAGCGCAGTTCGACGCGCATTCTTCTCCTTATCACGCTTCCAAGTTGCCCTCTCTCGCAGACGCAGGCGTCATGATTGGCTTCGGCGGCACGCTGAGGCTCACCGACCGCACAACACTTGAGGTTGCCGTTACCGAAGACGACGGCTTGCACTGGTCCGCGCCCGATATCGGCCTGCATATCGCCTTGCGCTGGCGGCCGTGATTGCTACCCTTTTCGCCTGATAAACCAATCCCGGTTTGCGGAAGACTGAAGGAATGTTCTGGCGTATGAAGAACGTCTGTCAGGGTGCAAAGCATTATTTGAAATTGCGAGGCCCAGGTGATGACTTGGCATGCCAAGCTCTGGGGTTTTGGTTAATAGAACACCCAGGTCACCTTTCAGTGGTTCAAGTCCGTCAATTATCACGCATTGCATATGGCCACAAGCGTAGTCAGACGACCCCGCTGTTCCTCAGACGGAGTCTCTCATACCGCGTTTCAAACGCCCTTTCCAAGCAGCGGGTCGCGGCGTATCATGGCCCACGCATTGTCTCGAACGCCTCGGCGCATGCTCCCCGGCGTTTCGCCTGATTCGACAGCCTCACCATGACAAACGGCAAAGGAGACGATATGGCCACAGCGCCCTGGCAGGGGGTCGATCTGCGCCAGTTGGCGGCGCACGTCGGCACCCCATTTTACCTTTATGACGCGCAGCTTCTGCGCGTCCGGATCGCTGCCATCCGCGCCCTGACGGACGCACCGGGCTTGCAGGCGCGTTACGCCATGAAGGCATGTTCGGTGGCACGGGTGCTGAGCACCATGCGGGATCAGGGGATATGGATCGACGCGGTATCGGGGAACGAGGTCCTGCGGGCGCAGGCGGCGGGCTATCCCATGGGCGCTGACGTCCCGGAGGTGATGCTGTCCACCGACGTGTTCCGGGACAACGCCCTGGAGGTTATCAACCGGCACAAGGTGCTGCCCAATCTCGGCTCGCCTGCCATGGTGCAGCAACTCGCCGACGCCGGCTACCGCGGCCCCATTGCCTTGCGCCTCAATCCGGGCTTCGGGCACGGACACGTGCAGGGTTGCGACACGGGCGGGCCCAGTTCCAAGCACGGCCTGTGGCCAGACGAGGCGCTGGCGGCGGCCGAGAACGCCGAGCGGCAGCGTATGATGGTGACGCTGCTGCACGCCCACGTGGGCTCCGGACCGACCACCGAGGAGTTTCAGGCCAACATGCAACAGCTTGTCGACTTCTTCGCTGATTGCCTGCCCGCCTATCCGCGCGCGCAGGCCGTTAGTCTCGGCGGGGGTCTACCCTATCCCTACAAGCCGGAAGCGATGGCCATTGACCTTGAACCATTCGGTCACTTGCTGCGCGAATGCCAAGCGCGTTTCAGCCAGCAGATGGGGCGTGACATCCGGGTGGAAATCGAACCCGGACGTTACTTCGTAGCACCGGTCGCCGCGGTGGTGACGCAGGTGACGGACATCAAGCGCACCGGTGCCAACGCCAAGGGGCCGGGCCACACCTTCGTCATGGTCGATGCCGGCTTCTGCGATCTGGTGCGGCCCGCCATGTATGGCTCGTTCCACCGCATCAGTGTGTGGGAAACATCGGACGATGCATCGCTGGAGCCGGTGGTGCTGTCCGGCCCGCTGTGCGAGTCGGGCGACGTGTTCACGCGCGATGATGCCGAACTGTTGCAACCGCGTCCGCTGCCACCGGTGCAGGCGGGCGACTTGGTGCTTATCCACGACGCCGGCGCCTACGGCAACACCATGAGTTCCAACTACAACTCGATCGGACGCGCCCCGCAAGTGTGGCTGGACGATGGCGCACCCTACCTCATCTCGCGCCGCGAGACGTTCGAGGATCTGGTGCGCACCGAGTGTTTCACGCCGCTTTGATTTGTGATTCCTGCGTAACACGGTCGAATGTCGGATTCTGCTGCGCTGATCCGGCCTGCGTTTGGCGGCCGGTTATGTCAGCTGGTGAGCAGATTGAAGACAATGCTGTAGAAAAACTGCAGCGCGAGGATAGCGATGATGGGCGAAATGTCGATGGCGCCACCGAGCGGCGGGATGACACGGCGAATCGGTTCCATGATCGGCAGGGCGATGAGCGTCAGCAACTGCACGATGGGATTGAGCGGATCGGGACTAACCCAGGACAGCAGGGCGTTGGCGATGATCGCGTAGGTAAAAAACTGCGCCAGGTTGAGGATCAGCAACAGGCTGCCCGGCTCTGCCCCGCTGCCGATAAAGGCGTCCAGGAACGGCGCGGAATCATCGAACCCCTCCACCATGAGGCCATTGAGCACGACGACCACCATGCTGTGGACCAGCACCAGCCCTGCCACCGACAGCAGATTCACCGTCGGCACGTGCTGCGACACGCCGGCCGCCAGCGCGCGCACCGGGCTGACGATCCGCTGACAGAAGCCGGCGATTGGGTTGGTGTAATACTCGCGGAAGGCGGTAATGATAATGATGATGAGCACGTACAACTGCAGCAGCTTGTCGGCAAACTGTTTGATCGCGTAGGGAATGGACCCGATGAGAATCCCCTGCAGCAGGAGCAGGGCCGCCAGCACGAGCGCGGGGGCGAGATGGGCATTGCCGGATGGAAGGGCGTTTTGCACCGGGCTGACCACCGGATCGGTGGCCCGGAAGATCATGCCCAGCACAGCGTCGTAGCGCTCGCTCTCGGCCGCGAACTGGCGCACGAAAAGCAGCGCGATGTAGAGCATGATGACGAAGGAAACCAAGCCTGCTACAGGGTCTTGCATCAGCGTCTCTCTCCCGGCGGCAAGCCGCTCGTAATCAAGTTATTCTGCATCGCCAAGGCGGTTGAAATGTGGCGCGGATTGTACCATACATGCGCCGCATGAAGAAATTGACGTATGCCTTGAGGAAGCTGGTGGCCCTCCTGTTCACCTGGCCCAATCTGGTCACCCTGACCCGCGTGGCGGGTGCGCCGGCGTTCGTGCTGTGCTGCCACCGCGCGGCGGCGGTCGGCACACCGGTAGAGCGCTGGAGCGCAGCGCTGCTGTTCGCGGTCATCGTCGGCAGCGATGTGCTGGACGGCTGGCTGGCCCGTCGGCTGCGCTGCAGCAGCGTGTTCGGACGATTCCTGGACCACGGTGCCGACATTTTCTTCATCCTGTTCGCGCTGGGTTGGTTCGCGGCCTGGGGCTGGGTCACCTGGTGGCTGCCGGCCGCCATTGCCTGGGCCTTCGGTCTGTACGCCTTCGACTCCTGGTGGCGCAGCGGCGAACTCGGACGGCAGCGCCGTTTGCTCGGCAGCCGGCTTGGCCACGTCGGCGGCATCTTGAACTATGCGGCCGTCGGCGGGGTGATGGCCGGGCCGGCGCTGGGCCTGTTGCTCCTGCCGCGACCGCTAGGGCAGGCTGCTCTCATTGCCGTGATGGGGGTAGCCTTCGTATCGGGACTGGAGCGGTTGTTCTTGTTGTGGCTTGGGCGGGGCCTTCAGGGCCTGTCGCAGAAAACATAAGCCGATCAGGCTGTTCAGCATCATGAAGGTAAAATGGGCGGCCAGGCTGTAAGCCAGCAAGCGGGCCTCAACGCCGTACGCCGAAAAGAAAAACAGCCAAGCGGCCTGCGAGGTACCGAGATGCGCCACCGTGATGGGCAGCGAAGCGGCAAGAAACACCACTGGCAGGAAGGCCAGCAACGCCAGAAACGGTATCTGCACGCCAAACTGCTGCACCGCCAGGTAGTGCACCAAGACGGCGAGAAAAAAGTTGGGCGCTTTGTAGAGCAGCGCCAGCAGGTAGTGACGGACGCCGGCAGTTTGCAAGGTCTGTAAAATCCGGGCGCGCGGCCCGCCGGGCCGGGGGGTGAAGCTGATTTCGCGGCCTGCCAGGCGGGCCGCTGCCCGAAGTACCCGCACGAGCGGCGAGAAGCCGTGCCGGACGTAGGTCAAAGCGATGGCGAACGCGGCGATGAAGACGACGTAGAATGGCGCGAAAACGGCGGCGAGTTGCGGCTGCACGATGAAGACGCCGATGGCGGCGTACAGGGCCAGTTGGCCGAATTCGATGACCACAAGGAACACGATGGTGCCGACCATTTCGAGAAACGGCATGCCTTCGCGGCGGTGTAAGTAGAACGCCGTGCCGCCCTGCCCGAGGCCGGGGTTGAGCAGCGACAGAATATACGCCGCCGCCCGCACCGGCAGAATGCGGGTGTAGCGTACCGGCTGGTGGAACCACGTGACGGCTTGCGTGAGCACGAAAGTATCGATCAGGCAGTAGATCATGCTGTATGGCGCCATCAGCGCCAAGTAGGGCAGCAGGCGAGCTTGTTGTAGGGCTTCCAGCAGCTCGGGGACGGGAACGCGACGGAAAATAATGATGAAGATCGCCAGGGTGATGACCCAGGGCAGCAGCTTGAGCAGGCGCTGCCGGATACTGCTCGCCTCCGCCATGGGCAGGTCCTTTTCAGGTTGAATTTGTTTCATGATGGATTTGCCGCCGTAACGGACTATCGGGCGACGGCAGAGCATACGCGGTCAGCCTGCCTTTGTCACCCTGAGATGGTTTTGCTATCGTGCGTCGTTGATAACTCTCAGCCACCTTGAGGTCATCGACATGTGGCATCTCTGGTGCTTCCGACCCAGGCCCTTCCTGAAACCCTGGAAATGGCGCCGGGCATACTACGCTTGGCGCGTGGAAACATATGCCGGCATTCCGGCTGCCGAGGTTTCCTGGCGCGCTGCCCTGGACCTGCTGCGCCAACCGCAGCACCGCCGTGCCCTGTGGCGATACATACGCTGGCTGGGCCACATGCGGCGTTTTCGCACTCGCTGAGTTGTTGGGGAAAACCAAGCCATGGCCTCTGGCGTTCCCGCCTCCCACCAAGCTGCCGAACTGAGTCGCGCCCTGTACGATGGGAATCCGCTTTCCTGTCCTCCTGACCTCATTCCCGCCGTCGTGTCCGCACTTCTTGAATCGGTCGATCCGTATCGTGCCCAGTCACACTTGTTACGTTATCTGGAGTGCCTCGGCGATGCGTCGGTGTTCTGGGGAGCCTGCCGCGAGCAATCGGAATTCATGCACGGTTTGGTGAACATTTTCGCCAGCTCGCACTTCCTTAGTGGTATTCTGTGGCGCGACCCGCGGCTGGCCTTTTGGCTGCGTGATGAGGTCCTGTACGCACCGCCCGCAACGCCGGACGACCTTGAAGCACAACTCAGTGTCATGCTGGAAGGCCAGGAAGACGAAGCACAGGTGGCTGCCGTTCTGAGGCGCTTCACGCAGCGGCACTTGCTGAGCCTCGGGGCGCGGGATTTGAATCGTCTGGCCGACGTCGATGAGACGACCACCGGCCTGGCGGCGCTGGCCGACTGCGTACTGCAAGCGGGCGTACGGGCCTGCCAGAGCTGGCTGACGGCGCTGCACGGTGAGCCGGTGTACACCGACGACGGCGCCGAACGCCCCTGCCGCTTCTGCGTCATCGGCATGGGAAAACTCGGCGGCGGCGAACTGAATTTCTCTTCCGACATCGACCTGATGTACGTCTACACCTCCTACCAGGGCCAGACGCGCGGCGTGACGCGGAACGGCGAGCGGCACGGTCAGATTTCCAACCACGAGTATTTCGTGGCTCTGGCCCGCCGCCTGACGACCCTGATCGGCGGCCAGGATGCCGCCGGGCAGATTTTCCGGGTCGATTTGCGGCTGCGCCCGGATGGAACACAAGGCCAGTTGGCGCTGGCGCTGCTGGCCTACGAAGCCTATTACGCGCATTTCGGGCAACCGTGGGAGAAAATGGCGCTCATCAAGGCACGTCCGGTGGCGGGCGACGCGGCTCTGGGGCGGGAATTGCTGAATCTGATCCAGCCGTTCGTGTACCAGCGTTACCTGGACTCACAAGGGGTCGAGCAACTGCGCTCCATGAAGCGGCAGATCGACAGCCAGATAGCAGACAAGAACGAATCGCGCACGCACGTCAAACTCGGCCGCGGCGGTATTCGGGAAGTCGAGTTTCTCATCCAGTTGCCGCAGCTTTTGTTTGGTGGCCGGCGGCCCGAGTTGCAGGAGCGAAACTCGCTGCGCGCCCTCGGCAAGCTGCGCGACGCCGGGCTGCTGGAGGCAGAGTCCGAGGCGCTGCTGCGTGACACCTACTGTTATCTGCGCCGTCTGGAGCACCTGTTGCAAATGGAGCAGGGCTCGCAAACGCATACCTTGCCGCGCAACGAGGAATCGCGGCAGCGCTTGGCGCGCCATTTCGGGCACAACGATTGGGAGGCGTTTTACCAAGACTATCTGGGGCGCACGGAGGCGGTTCACGCCCTGTTCGTCGCGGCGTTTCGCATGGAGTGAGGAGGCAATGAGCTCGCAACAACTTGAACAGCCAACCGCAGGCGGGGGACAAGGAGGGACCAGCATGGGCCGGCAATCGCTGTGCGCCGAGGTGGCGCGCCGCTGCCCACAGGTGGCCCCCGAGGTGCTGGACGACTTCTTTGAGCAGTTGGACGACGACTATTTCGCACTGTTTACCGCTGTGCAAATCGCTGCCCACGTGCAATTGGTGGCGGCCATCGACGACCAGTGCCCGCTGCACGTGCGGGTGGCGCCGCGCAGCCCTGTCAGCGCCGAGATTCTGCTGGTCGGCTATGACCTACAGGGCGCGTTCGCCCTCATCACCGGCGCCATGGCTGCCTGTGGGCTCAACATCCGCGATGGGCAGGTGTTCAGCTACAGGCGCGGGCCAGAGCGCCTGACGCCCTGGGGCAGCCATACGCGGGGCGGATTGATCGTCGATCTGTTCACCGTCGACTACGACGCCAACCAGCCATTCGATGCCGGTGCCCAGGAGGCGTTTGCGGCGCACCTGACCACGCTTATCCAACTGCAGCGGCAGGGCAAACAACAGCAGGCGCGCGACACGCTGAATTACCGGCTCATCAATGCCATCCGCACTTCCGGTCAAAAGTTTCCGGGGCGGCTGTTTTCCGTGGAGGTACGCATCGACAACACCGCGTCGCCCGATTGGACCGTGGTGCACATCACCGCCGAGGACACGCCGTGTTTTCTGTACAGTCTGTCGAACGCGCTGGCGATGCGCGACTTCTACGTACACCGGGTCAACATCCGCAGCGCCCAGGGAAAAGTGCAGGATGAGTTATGCCTCGGCTGGCGCCATGGCGGCAAGATCACCTCCGACGAGGGACAGCAGGAGCTGCGCTTCATCGTCTTGCTGATCAAGCAGTTCACGCATTTTCTGACCGTAGCTCCAGACCCGGCGATGGCCCTGCAACACTTCGATCAATTTCTGGACCGTCTGGCCCCAAATGCCTCGCTTCGCGCCGACCTCGACTGGCTTTGTGATGAGGGCGCCATGCAGGCGCTGGCCACCATGCTGGGCAGCAGCGACTTCCTGTGGGAGGACTTCCTGCGCATGCAGCACGCCAATCTGCTGCCGATTCTCAAGGAGATGCACACAACTGACAAGCCCTTGGATTCGACTACACTGCGGCGGCGGTTGCGAGAAACGCTGCAAGCGGCGGACGCGCCTCCGGCTCGCAAGACCGCTCTCAATACGTTCAAAGACCGCGAAATGTTCCGCATCGACTTGCGTCACCTGCTGCATCCCGACCTGCCCTTCGGCGTGTTTGCCGACGAGTTGACCGATCTCGCCGAAGTCGTCGTGGGCGGCGCCTTCGAGGCGGCGCAGACCGACCTCGGCGAGCGCTACGGACTGCCGCTTCTGGACGGCGGCGCACCCTGCCCGCTCGCCCTGTTCGCGTTGGGGAAATTCGGCGGCCGTGAGTTGGGCTATGCCTCGGATATCGAAATGCTATGCGTGTACGGCGGCAGCGGCGCAACCAGCGGGCCGCAACGCCTGGCCAATACCGAGTACGCCACGCTCCTGGTGCAGCACCTGCGGGATCTGATCGTGGCGCGCCAATCGGGCATTTTCGAGATCGATCTGCGGCTGCGGCCGCACGGCGCTCAGGGTCCGCTGGCCACTAGTTGGGAGATTTTCAAAGCCTATTACAGCGCCGACGGGCAGGCCGCGGACTTCGAGCGGCAGGCGCTGATCAAGTTGCGCTGGGTGGCGGGTGACGCCGAACTGGGCCGACGGGTCGAGGCTTGGCGCGACGGCTACGTTTACAGTGAGACGCCTTTCGATCGCAAAGCCGCGGTGGCGCTGCGACAGCGGCAGATCGCCGAGCTGGTGACGCCCGGGCAGATTGACAGCAAGTATAGCCGGGGCGGCCTGGTGGACGTGGAGTACACCGTGCAGGTCCTGCAACTTTGCCACGGCGGCACCCTGCCGAAGTTGCGTATCCCGAGCACCCTGCGAGCCATTGAGGCATTGCGCGATGCCGGCGTGCTCGCCGACAGTGACGCGGCGCAATTGGGGGAAGCATATCGTTTTCTGCGCCGCCTGATCGACGCCCAGCGCATCGTTCGCGGCCACGCCCGGGATTTGGTGCTGCCACCCCCCGAGTCCGACGAGTTTCTGTTCCTGGCGCGCCGCCTGGGCTACTGGGAAGAGCGCGATACTGTGGCGCGGTTGGCGTCGGACATTGCCGTTCATCGGAAACGCGCGGCGCGGCTGTATGCGGAGGTATTTCAGATAGCCGAGGGCGGAGAATGAGGAAGGCGCTTGAGGGGGATCGTAGAGACGGGTTCCAAACCCGCCCCTACAGTGGAGATGGCTTAATCCGCCGGAGCAACGGCGCGGTCCTGGCTTTGGAAGGCCGGCATGACTTCGCGGGCGAAGATTTCCAACTGTTCCAGGATGACGCTCTGCGGCGTGCCGATAACCGAGCCGACGTTCACTTCTTCCAGGCCGGGGTAGCGATCCTGCACGTCCTGGAGTTTTTCGATGATCAGTTCCGGCGGACCGCAAAGCCAGGAGCCAGCCTCGATGGCTTGCTCGAGGGTTGGCAGGTTGGCCGAACGCGCCCGTTTGGGATCGGCGATGGCCTCGATCTGGCCGTCGGAGAGGCCGCGCACGAAGCCGAGCGGCGCGAACATTTTCATGTTTTCCTCGAAGAACGGCCGGGCTTCCTCGATGGCCTTCTGCTCGGTTTCGGCGATGTGATAGGTGAAACCCACGATCAGGTCGGCTCCCAGTTCCGTCTCGCGCCCGACGCGCTGTAGCGCGTCCCGCCAGCCTTCCATCACCTTGTCGGTGGCGCCGCCGGCTGCCGCACCGCCGCCGATGATGCCTTTGATGCCGTGCTTGGCCATGAAGTCGAGGCCACGTTGCGTGGCGCTGACCACGGGCTGCCAGCACTCGACCGGCAGATGGCGGGGCCGCGGCACCAGGGTGATCTCCTCCAATTCGTAGCCCCGATACGGAATCTGGGGCGGGATGCTGTAATGCTTGCTGTGATGCGAGAACGACCGCTCGTGGAAAGCCTTGAGGATGAGTTCGACCTGATCTTCGAACAGTTCACGGTTGCCCTCGTTGTCGAGAGCCGTACTGGGCGCGCCCAGCACCTCGTTTTCGCGCGAGTGGTAGCCGCGCCCCACGCCGAAGATGACCCGCCCGCCGGTCATGTGGTCGGCCATGGCGAAGTCCTCGGCCATGCGCAGCGGATGCCACATGGGCGCCACGTTGAAGCCGCAGCCGAATTTGATGTTCTTGGTCAGGTGAGCCAAGTGGACGAAGAGCATCAGCAGGTTGGGGATGCACTCGTAGCCCTCGCGCTGAAAGCGGTGTTCCGCCGCCCAGAAGGTGCTGTAGCCCAGTCGATCCATGGTGGTGGCGATGGCTTCGGACTTGTCGAAAACGGTCGCGATGTGCTCGTCGGACAGCCAGCGGTCGTTAACCGGCGTTCCCTCAAAGCCAATGTTGTCCAAGTCAACGTGTCCGGCGTACAGGCTGCCAAATCTCGTGATCATCAATCATCTCCTTATACTGCAACGCGGATTAGGAATTAGCTCATTGTAATGTGGCGGGCGTGGGTGTCAACTGGGCGGAGGCGGGCCGGATGTCTTGAGATCGTCCATCGTACTGTACAATGCTGCCGGGAACGGGTTCAGGGCCAAACACGCCGGAAAAGGAGTCATTCATGCCGGAAGGTTTAAGCGTACGTACCCCCACACTCGAAATCGGCTATGAGGCGCACGGCAACGCCGACGGCTTTCCCGTCGTGCTGCTGCACGGCTTCCCCGACGACGTGCGGGCGTGGGACGATGTGGCGGCCCCGCTGGCGGCGGCGGGGTATCGGGCGCTGGCGCCCTATCTGCGAGGCTATGGACCGACGCGGCTTTTGGATGACGCGACCCCGCGCATGGCCCAGCAGGCGGCGATGGCGCAGGATCTGATCGACTTCCTGGACGCCCTGGGGCTCGACCGCGTCGGGCTGGCCGGATACGACTGGGGCGGTCGGGCGGCGTGCATCACGGCCATTCTGCAACCGGAGCGGGTGCGGGGGCTGGTGACCATCGGCGGTTACAACGTGCAGGATACCCTGTCGCCGCCGCGCCCGGGAACGGCGGTGGAGGAGCGCGCGTACTGGTATCAATGGTATTTCAACACCGAGCGCGGGCGGCTGGGTCTGGAGCAGAATCGCTACGACATCTGCCGCCTGTTGTGGCAGGAGTGGTCGCCGACCTGGGCATTCGGCGACGCCACCTATGAGCGCACCGCACCTTCGTTCGACAACCCCAATTTCGTGGACTTGGTGATTCATTCCTACCGCCACCGGCACCGCAATGCCCCGAGCGACCCGCGCTTCACCGAGGTGGAACGCCTGCTGGCCTCGCGCCCGCCGATTACGGTGCCGTCCATCATCCTGCACGGCGCCGATGACACCGTGGGGCCTCCTTACCGTTCGGAGGGGGAGATGACGCAATTTCCGCCGGGCACCGTTCGGCGCGTCGTCCCCAAGGCCGGCCACTTCATGCCGCGAGAGCAGCCCGGCGTTGTGGCCGAGGCATTACTGGAGCTTTTTGACGGTTCGCCGGCGTAAATCAGGCTCTACCTGCCGTAGCGGCGCTGGCGGCCTTGATAAGCGCGGAGGACGCGCAGGAAATCACGTTTGCGGAAGGCGGGCCAGTGGACGTCGATGAAGAACAACTCGGCGTAGGCCATCTGCCACAGGAGGAAGTTGGAGACCCGCTCCTCACCGGAGGTGCGCATGACCAGGTCGGGGTCGGGCATGTCGTGGGTGTACAGGTATTGCGACACCAGCTCTTCGCAAATGCTGTCCAGATCGACCTTGCCGTCGCGGTGGTCACTGATAATGTCCTTGATCGCGTTCACCAATTCCTGCCGCCCCCCGTAGGCGAGGCAGACGGTAAAGACGAGGTCGTCATAGTCCTTGGTGGCCTTTTCGGCGGCGTCGATAGCCGTGATGACGCGGGCTGGCAGCAGGTGAAGCTGCCCCACGGCCTTGCAGCGCACGCGGTCGCGGTGGATTTCGCGGTCGTCGCAAAGTTCCAGGAAGCCGGATTCGTAGAGGTCGAACAGGGTGGCCAACTCATCGGGTGAGCGGCTCGTCAGGTTCTCGATGGAGAGGGCGTAGACGGTCAGGTACTTGACGCCGATGTCGCGGCACCAGCGCATCACCTCGCGCACTTTCTCCTTCCCCATACGGTGGCCCTGCTCGTTGCGCAGGCCGCTGCTGAGGGCGAAACGGCGGTTGCCGTCCATGACGATGGCCACGTGCGTGGGCAGCAGACCACGCCGCGTTTTTCGGGACAGGATACGGTCGTACAGCAACCCGAAGCCGCCCTCGAACCAGCGCACCGATTCGGCTTCTTCTGCGCTCATGTCTTGGGTGGCGGGCGGCGGTTCTGTGCCCTGATAAATGGGTCCGTCAACGAATTATCTCCTCACGATTTCCTGACTAAGAGTCCGTTCCTAAAATCGGTGAACATCCCCAAAGCAGGCAGGATTTTCACCGATTGCAGAGTGTTTGACCAAGGTAAGCGCATTGGCGTCATCCGGTTAAAACCTGCGGCAGGTAGCTGTGATCCCCCACCCGGCCCGTTTGCGTCTGGCCTTCATGCCTCGCTTCTCGTCGTATCAGGCTCAGCGACCATGTGACGCAACACCGACATCGTTTGAGCGCCAGCAGCTTGGCGAATCTGACAGTCGTCTTCCCGAAAGCTCACGTCAAGCACCCAATGGAGGGGAATTATATCTGAATCAGCGCCGAAAAGCAGGGTTGCTCCAGTCTGTCGTTCTACTTGTTGTTGGGCTTGCGGCGGGTTTGATATACCCGGACATTAGGCTCAGGACCTATAAAAGGGTATCATGGGGCCTGTGATGAGAGTCAACACGCTGACGCCACTAGGAGAGCGATCATGTCCGAGCACCTCTTCTGGCTGGCCGACGACCCGTTTGACCGACTCAAGCCCCTGTTACCCAACAAGGTGCGCGGCGATGACCGAAAGGTCATCAGCGGCATCATCCACGTCATCCGCTATGGGCTGAAGTGGCGCGACGCGCCCGCCTGTTACGGACCCCACAAGACACTCTACAATCGCTTCGTGCGCTGGAGCAGGGCCGCGGTCTTCGACCGCATCTTCCAAGCCCTGGCCTCAGAAAGCACCGCCACCGCGACGGTCATGATCGACAGCACCCATCGGGGGGCGCATCGCACCGCAGCCAGCTTGCTGAAAAAGGGGGACTTTCGCGCTGCATCGGACGCCCCCGGGGTGGGCTGAACTCGAAGCTCCACGCCGTCTGCGACGGCGATGGCAAGCCCGTCGTGCTGCGGTTGACGGCGGGGCAGGTCAGCGACTACCGCGGGGCTGATACGGTACTTGACGCCCTACCGAAAGCCGATGTCCTGATAGCCGACAAGGGTTATGACAGCGACAGGTTGCGCAAGGCCCTTGCCGAACGTGGCATCAAGTCCTGCATTCCGGGCCGCGCCAAGCGCAAAGAGCCCATCGTCTACGACACCGAGTTGTACAAGAGCCGCAACCTCATTGAGCGCCTGTTTGGCAGGCTGAAGGATTGTCGCCGCATCGCCACTCGTTACGACCGCTGTGCGCATACGTTCTTCAGTGCCATCTGCATGGCTGCCACGGTTAGTTTCTGGTTATGAGTCCTGAGCCTAGAACCCACCAATTTCTACCTGATTCGTCTCTAGCCACTTGGAGCGATGCCCCACTTCGTCAAGTTTGACGCCGTAGTGCTCTTGAACCGCATCTATAACGCGCTTCCGGTCCAAGTCATCGAATTTTATCGCCGTCTGTTTCATGGTGTCTTCCTCTCCGAAATCCCCTTGTCTGGCGTCGTCCACGTCTCCGGATCGACCGAGGGTTGCCGCGTCGGTCCTCGCCCTAAGGTTGTCGGCCAACTCACCCCAACCTTCCATGAAGTCTCTTGCATCATTGAATACGACAAAGACCATCACCACCAGCCTCGTAAAGCTGAGGGGCGGCTACGAGCAGCATCGCGTCATCAAGGCTGGAGATGTTGTCCGCCACGACGACCGATTGGCCCTTGGGTATCGCAACATAGCTGGCCCGTTCCTGACGGGGATCCAGCTTCGAGGGGACCGTATGGCGGGGCTCAGCAGGACGCCGAATGCGAGCTTGGCCAGCACCGGAAACTTGCCGGATTTGAACCAGCCGTTAACGGTGGTCTCGGGCACATCCAGAACCGCGCCGAGCTTGCGCTGCCAGCCACGACCATATCTTTGCTCGAATGCTGACTTGAGGTTCTTCTCATCGACATGTCTGGCCAGGCCTTCGCAAGGCGGCGTCGGCGGTCACTCTCAGTTCTTCCATATCACTAACCCTTTACGCAATCATAAGTTATGGGCTTAATAGTATGCCCTGCTGGGTACCCCGCGCAACCGCTCCAGGCGTGTCAAACCCTTTGCCGTCCAAGATTTCCGGCACCGATCGCATCTGCATGCGCGGGTACTTTAGACACAACACGTCCATATCACCTGCCTCGGCCATGAAGCGCCGGAAGTTTTGCTCCTTGCGGTCGCCCAGTTTTTCCATGATGACCAGCCCAGCCAGCAGGGCGTCGTCGTTTTCAAGCACGCAGGTCACGGATTGATACCTCCTGCCCACCTTTCACTTCAATCGCCATGCTTTGCAGGGTCGGCGTGTTTGGTAGAGCGAAGTACAAGCGTCCGTCAATCCCACCGTCGCCTGTGCGCCGGGTTGTCACGAAGCCGTCAACCTGTTCAACCGCCCACTTCTGAAAATGATAGGGGGGCTCGCTGCCACAGGTCGCGGGCGCCTTCCAGCGTGTGCGGGCTGCCTTCGATGGTGAAGTCGGTCCCCTCTGTCAAGCCAAGCCGGTCACGTAGCCGGATCGCTGCTATGCGCTTGACGGCATGGATAGCGATGTCAACGCCGATCCATTTCCGATTGAGATTGTGGGCTGCTTCAAGCGTAAGCGTTCAGGGGGTTGCCCCGCACTTGTCGTAAGCGTTCGGCGGGTGGAGCAATGAGTGGGGTCATCGTAGTCAGGAGAGATCAGGCGGACGGTCGTGCATGAACGCCTCAAGGGCGTCGACCAACACCGAGAAGCTCGATTGCTCCAGTTGCCGACACGTCTGACGCAGCGACAGACTCCGCTGCACCCAGTCGTTACCTTTGGCGCTCGCCGTACCCAAAGAACCCTGACGCCACAACACACCAAAGCGTAAGGCGCGCTCCGCCCGGTTGTTGGTCGGCTCAACTCCCGACTCATTGAGAAACACCCATAGCGAACCCAGCTCGCGCCGTAAGTGCCTCACCAGGCGACCCGCATCGTCAGGGCGCAACTCATAACGCCGCACGAAACGGCACAAACGGGCATACCAAGCTTGCCACTGACCACCGCTTGGCGGCGCATGAGCCATCTGACACAATCGCTGAAGTTCCTTCAAGGCCACCTTGCCGCAATCAGCAAGGGCGGCTTGACGGCGCTGCGACAACTCCCGAGCACGACGCACGAGGTGCGCCAGACAGGTCTGACGACGGTTGCCCCAGCCTTGATACACCCCGTAGCCGTCGCTGACCAGGATGCCGCGCCAATCCTTTATCAAAGACCCGAAGGCTTCCTGCGAACGCTTGGCATGAATACGGTACAGGGTGACGGTATCCGTGACCATGCTCCAGAGCCACTGCAAGGCATGGCGACAGTACCCAGGCGTCTCATCCACATAGCCCACCCGCGCCTGGCGGGCCAAGGTGGCAATCGCCTCATCGTGTGGCGCGATGGCCAGGGAGGTGCGGTCGATGAGACGCTGAATCGCACCCAGGCTGATGGGTACCCCCAGGACGGAACGACAGAAGTCCTGCACGCCACGCCGGGAGATTCGCTGCATGGCGCTGAGTTCGCCAATCAAGGCCGTCAGGCGCGGGCCATAGCCGCTTTGCTGCGCCTTGGGGAGGCGGGCTCTGAGCAGCTTGCCGCAGCCCGTACCCCTACCCTGGTGCAAGACCCAGTGCGTGACGGCCATCTCGACAGGTGGCAACTCCGTGACTTGATGGGTGTGATACGGCGCCACGTGGCCGGATACGCCTTGGCCGCAAGGACAAGGTTCGGGATAGATGGCCCGCCGCTCGGTGGGACGGAGCAACTTGGGACCTGAACCCGGGTGTCCCTTTCGTGCGCCCCGTTTGCCCGTGGGCTTGTCCGTAGGGTCCGTGGGTCTGTGGAAGGGTGAATCCGACGAGGGTGGTTTGTCGGAGGTCTTGGAGGTGCGTTGCGAGCGCTGTTGGAGTTGCTCGATTTGCTGTTGGAGTTGGGCCAGACGCTGATGCAGGGTGAGGAGATGGGCTTGTACGACCGGTGGTGTTTGCTGCCAATCGGTTTGCGACAGCGGCTCAGGCGGTATCGACGGCGCCATTCGGGATTTCCTGAAAACAGGGCCAATAGGAGAATGCGGAACGAGTGACCCTAGCCGATGATAAGGCGGTCATGCAACAGACAAGGGCAGGGCAACCCCCTGAACGCTTACCTTCAAGCGTGGTGGCGCAGCCACAGAAGGGATCAAACACAACGTCCCTCTCGTTGCTGCTCGCCTTGATGATGCACTCAAGTAAGGTGACTGGCTTTTGGGTAAGAAAGCCGAGCCTTTCTTTGGCTGAAAGAGGCGGGATGTCTACAATAATGTCCTGGGCGGGAACACCCTCCATATCGTCGAGATACCGCTTGAAGCGGGGCACGCCATCCCCGCCTGACGGCCAATTGATGCGCCCCTCACCGTCGAGATAGTCCAGTGCGGCATACACCGATTTCGGAACAAAGGCACCGCCTGGAAAGGAGCAAGGGGGAGCCCAATCCGCCCTTTGAGCGTGGGACCGTGGCCTCGCCATAGCATGCCGGATTCGCCATCACGAGTGCCAGCACCTGTCAAATCCCGAGTTGGTAGCCTCCCTTGGAATCTTCATTCCGGTAGAAGCTGTCCACGTAATTTTGATCGTAGGGCTGAAGCACACGGTTCCATTCGTAGCGGGCAGTTTTTGAATAGAACAGGATTGTATCGTGAATTGGCCCCCATCATTTTGCTCCGCCATACGCAGAGGTCCGCTTCCATATTACCTCGCTCCTGAAATTTTCATGTCCGAAGATGGCGTCCATAAGCGCTTTGATATAGTGGCTGGCGGTCGGATCGCAGTGCAGATAAATCGAACCAGTTGGCTTCAGGATGGGTTTCATTTGCAAGAGGCGCTCCGCCATATACGTCAGATAGGCCAGCAGACGCGGCTGCGTGTGACGCAAGGCGTGAAGCCACAGTTTCCACAGCTGTGCCGCCGCATCGTCAATGCCAGCATCACGCATCAGCACGGGCATGTACTGGATGGCACGCTGGCGTTCCGCGTCCAGCGTCCACAGGTCGCAAAACGCCTCGATCTGGTCTGGCAGCACCCGTCCCGTTTCGTCCTTGTAAATGGCGTTGTAGTTACGATTGCTGTTGAAGGGCGGGTCCAAGTAGATAAGGTCTACACTACCGAGGCCCATGTATTCCTGCATCACGGTCAGGCAGTCGCCGTAGTAGAGTCGGTTCATGCGAAGCACCCCCGCAAGAAGGCACGGAAGGCGTTGTCGTTCTTGCGCATGTTGTATTTCCAGCACGCCTCAGCCAAGTACAGCAGCGTATAGGGCAATGGTGAGCTGGCCATACCCGGCCCGCTTGAGCAGGCTCCAGAAGCCCTCAATCGTGTTGGTATGCGTGCTGCCCAACGTAGGCTGGGCTATGATTGATGACCGCGTGCTTGACGTGCTTGCGGACGCCGTTGTTAACCCTTCCATTCGTCCGTGATGAGCAGCGAGCCGTCAGGGTCGATATTGGCCTTGATGAAGCGCAGCAGCGGCCGTACCCGAAAGGCTGGTGGACGTGCTGGCGAACACGCGGCCGCCACGTTCAACGGCTTGCTTGCTGGTGCCGCGTCCTTTCTTGGCGGGCTTGTCGTCTTCGCGCTTGTTTCCCTTTCGGGGCTTGCCGCCTAGGTAGGTCTCGTCCATCTCGATGATGCCCTGGAGCAATTCGCGTTCGCTCGCCACCATGGCAACGCGGATGCGCTGCTGCATGTACCACGCGGCAGGCTGCGAGACCCGAAGGTCGCGCGCAAGCTGGCAGCTGGACAGGCTTTTCTTGGCGTTTACAATCAAGCCGATTGCCAAGAGCCACTTTTGCAACGGGATGCGGTCTTTTGCATGATGGTGCCGGACAGCACGTTGAAGCTGGACTTGCACGCATGGCAATTCCAGCGGCCCACTTTATCCAGTTCGTTCTTGCGGGCCACCTTGTCGCTTTTGCAATATGGGCAGGTCGGGTTGTCGCCCCAACGGACGGTTTCAAGGTGTTTGATACAGGATTCTTGAGTCGGGTACTTGCTGAAAATGCTGATCAGGTTCATGGCATCACATCCTCCTGGTAAATGTACCAGGTGGTGCATGAATTATCAAGCCCATAACTTATGATTGCGATGATCAAAAAGCCGACCTGCTTGATGATTACCGCAAGCAATTTCCCGCAGCCGAGCGTGAAGACAAGGAGTTGCCAGAAATCCCTGCCATTTAATTCTGTCGTGTTATCCTAAAGCAGTCTTGTTATTGTCCAATTTCGTTCAAGTCGCCTGACATCTTTCTGAACCCTCACCGTGGACGACATCGACGTGTTTTTCGTCGTCCCCGCCGACCTCGCCCAGACCATGGGCCACATCGGTAACCATACCCACCCGGACGTGCAAGCCACCATCGACAATGCCCTGGCCCAGATCATTGCCGTCAGCAGAACGGCGGGCACGCTGGCGACGGACGACAACGTGGAGCGTTACCGCGACGCCGGGGTGCGCTTCTTTCTGACGGGCTGGACCAATCGGGTATCGCAGGGGGCCAAGGCTTTTTTGCAGCGGGTGCGGTGGGCAGTCCGTGACAGCTTGATGTTCATCGAAAAAGGCCGGGCTGAGGTGTCCGAGGAAGGTGCGCCATGCCGTGAGCCAGACCTGCTGATCTTCCCAGCTGCGCAGACGGCGCCAGCAGGTGCTGGGCGAGGGATAGGAAGCGAGCAAGGTCTTTGCAGCGCGCCACTGCGAAGGACCCACAAGACACCCTCGAAACCGGGACGCTTGGGGACCGGTTTGGGTCCACCCCAAGGCGAGGCTTGGGGTTCAGGCAGGAAGGGAGCCATTTTGTCCCCTGCTCGCCACTTAATTCACTCTGATGGAGGCTTCCGACTCCCTGCTCGTCCTGGATGAGCGGGACGCGCGGCGCCATGTCATCGCAATGGGATTGGAGATTACGGGGACAGCCGGTATCTTGCTGTTGGCGAAGGAACGCGGCATTCTCATTCGATCGTCTTCAGACATTATCCCTTCGTTGACCCTCTCAGAGACCATCCGCAAAATTGCCCCGCGCTTGGTTGCAATAAACCAGGCAATCATGCAGACTTACGCCGTTTTTGTCGCCACAAGCCTGCGGGCAACACGTCTCCCCGCCCCGGAGCCCAGCGAACAGCGCTTATGATGCTCGGCGTGCTTACCCAACTTGGCAGTGTCACCCTGACGCGACTCGCCGCTCTCGGACGAGCCGCGTTTTTTGTTGGGCAGGTGCTGGGGCTCGTCGTCGTGCCGCCGATCAAGGGACGCCTCATCGTCCAGCAGATGCACTTCATCGGAGTGCGCTCCGTGCTGGTCATCGCTCTGACGGGAACCTTCGCGGGCATGGTACTGGGCCTGCAGGGCTTTCACGTGCTGACACGGTTCGGTTCCGAAGCCCTGCTCGGGCAGTTCGTGTCGCTGACGCTGATTACCGAGTTGGGGCCGGTTTTTTCGGCCCTCATGGTGACAGCGCGAGCCGGCTCGGCGATTACGGCGCAAATCGGCATCATGCGCATCACGGAACAGCTCGACGCCATGACCGTCATGGCCCTGAACCCGTTACGCTACGTGGCGGTGCCGAACGTCGTGGCGGGCACCCTGGTGATGCCGCTGCTCGGCGCCATGTTCTCGGTCATCGGCATTTGGGGCGGCTACGTCGCCGGAGTGCTGATCCTCGGCGTCAACCGCGGTACGTATTTCGGCGGCATCGCGGACGTCGTCGATCTGCAAGACGTGACGAACGGTGTTTACAAATCCTTGTGCTTCGGGCTTGTCGTCCTGCTCGTCTGTTGTTTCAAGGGCTATCACGCGGGATACGGCGCCGAGGGCGTGAGCAAGGCGACTACGGAAGCGGTGGTGATCTCGGCGGTGCTGATCCTGGTGCTGGATTACGTCCTCAACACGGTGCTGCTGTGACGCCCGCCGCGCCACTCATCCGCGCCCAGGGTCTGCATAAGCGCTTCGACGGACAGGTTGTGCTGCGGGGTGTGGACCTCGACGTTATGCCCGGCGAGGTGCTGGCCATCGTGGGCCGCAGCGGTGCCGGCAAGAGCGTGCTGCTGAAAAACCTTATCGGCCTGTCGCAGCCTGACAGCGGCGCCGTCCTGGTGGCCGGCGAGGACCTGCACCGGGCGCGAGGGCGGCGTCTGTCGCGCCTGCGCGAGCGGTTTGGCATGCTGTTTCAAGGCGGTGCGCTGTTCGATTCGCTTAGCGTGGCCGACAACGTGGCGTTCCCGCTACGAGAGAAGACGCGGCAATCGCATGGGCAGATTGCCGAGGTGGTGACGGAAGTGCTCAAGAGCGTCGGTCTGCAAGGCATGGACGACAAGTTTCCCGCCGAGTTGAGCGGCGGCATGCGCAAGCGGGCCGCTTTGGCGCGGGCCTTGGCGCATCGCCCGGAGATCATGCTGTTCGATGAGCCGACGACCGGCCTCGACCCCATCATGGTGCGGGCCATCCACCGGCTCATCGCCGACACGCAGCAGCGTTTCCAATACACCGCCGTGGTGGTCAGTCACGAGGTGCCAGGAATTTTCGAGATTGCCTCCCGCGTTGCCATGTTGCACGAAGGCGCGTTGCTGGAGGTCGCCACGCCGGACGCCTTCCAGGCATCCGCCAACCCCGTGGTGCAGCAGTTCATCGCGGGTCGCCTCGAAGGGCCGCTCACGCCTACTTAGTCTTGCGGGGTTTCATTTGGGGAGGAAACATGAATCAACTCCGTCTTGAAGCAGTTGTCGGCTTGTTCGTCGTTGTGGGGCTGGGCTGCCTGGCGTATCTCTCGGTGCAACTGGCCAGGGTGCAGTTTTTCGGCAGCAACATGTATACACTCACCGCTGTCTTTCCAACCGTGTCCGGGCTGAGAAGCGGTGCGTCGGTGGAGATCGCCGGGGTGCCGGTGGGCCACGTGCAGAATGTCGAGCTGGACGGTTTTGATGCCGTGGTCACCATGCGGGTGCGCAAAGGGGTTGAACTCAGCAAGGACGCGATTGTCTCCATCCGCACGCGCGGTCTGATCGGCGAGAAGTACCTGCGCGTGAGTCAGGGCGCTGACGAGCGGACAGTTCCGGCAGGTGGCCGAGTTCGAGAGGTCGAGCCGCCGCTCGATTTCGAGGAGATGATTGCCCAGCTTATCCAGGGAAAAATTTAAGGTGACCATGATGTCCAGTAGTAGACTGAGGCGCGTGAGGCCTCACGCCACCCTGATGCTCGTGCTTGTCTTTATGTCCGTTGCGATGACTGTAGGACCGGCGCTTGCCAGGACGGCCGAGCCGCCGGCCGTCAAGGTGTTGACGCTCGACGAAGCCGTGGCGTTGGCGGTCCGCAACAGCCCGGAAATCAAGGCCGAGCAATTTGCCGTGTTGATGCGCCAAAGCCAGCGCGCCCAGGCCGACGCCGCCCGCTTCGCCCAGCTTGACGTCACCATCGTCGGCGGCCCATCGCCGCGCGCACGCGGCAACCAGTTCGACTCCCCGGATTCCAAAAACGCCGTCGCCGTGTCGGGTGTCTTCGGCTTGGCAACCTTCAATATCATCCAGCCGATTTATGCGTTCGGCAAGGTCAACAATCTGCGCGCCGCCGCGACCCACGGTACGGCCGTCGAAGAAGCCCGCGTGCACCAGAAGGCGACGGAAGTGGCGATGCTGGTGCGCGAGGCGTATTACGGCTATCTGCTGGCCGTTTCCCTGGAAAATCTGGCCCTGGAAATCGGTGTTCAGCTTGGTGGCCCCCTGAAGAAGGTGCAGCGCCAGCTCGACGCCGGGGTGGCGGGCGTGGACAACGTGGACCTGCTCAAGCTGCGCACCTTTCAGGGGCAGTTGGAGAAGCAGATGAACGACATCCGCCAGGGCAAGGCGTTAGCGTTGGCGGGTCTGCGCACCCTGACGGGGCTGGAACCGTCGCTGCCCATTCAACTGGCCGATACCCGACTGCAGCCGCTGGAACGCCAGGCGCCGCCGCTCGACGAGTCTCTCAGCGACGCGCAGCGCCTGCGGCCTGAATTCGTCCAGGCGCGCGAAGGTATCCAGGCATTCGAGCGCTTGCTGGCGGCGGCTGAGGCCGATTACTACCCGATGCTCTTCGTGGGGCTGTTCGGCAGCTTGGCGGAAGCCACCAACCGCAGCCGGCTCAGCAATCCCTTCCTCAGCGACCCCCTGATGGACGACGTGCTGGCGCCAGTGGTCGGCATGCGCTGGCATTTCGACCTTGGCGTCACGGCGGCCAAGGTCGATGAGGTAGCGGCCGAACTCGGCCAAGTGCAACAGCAGCATGCCCTGGCAGAACAGGGCATCCCCTTTCAGGTCCGGCAGGCGTACCTCGAACTGGAGCAGCATCAGGCCAACATCACCGCGACTCGCAAGGCGTTTCGCAGCGGGCGCCAGTGGCTGGTGGCGGCGGTGGCCAATTTCGACCTCGGCGTTGGCGAGGGCAAGGACGTGGCCGAAGCCGCGCTGGCGTACGCGCAACTGCACGCCGCCTATTTCCAGGCCGTTTACAACTACAACCTCAGCCTCGCCAAGCTCGACCACCGGGCCGGCCGCGACGTTGCCGAAGTGCGCGAGCACCTGCCGGCGGCGCCGCAGGTGCGGTGAGGTACGGCGTTTGATGAACAGCGTTCCCTCCCCACCTTGAGGGGGAGGGTTAGGGAGGGGGGAAGGACGTGACAATGCTGGGCAGGTGGGTTGTCGGCATCTCGATTTTGGGCCTGTTAGCGGGGACCGCCGGTGCCGGGGAACCGTTGGAGAAAATTCGCGAGACCATCGAGGATGTGCTGACCGTCCTTGCCGACGAAACCCTGCGGGCCCCGGAGCGCCAAGCATTGCGCCGCGACAAACTGCGCCAAGCGGTGTACCAGCGGTTCGGCTTCGAAGAAATGGCCCGGCGCACCTTAGGGCGGCATTGGCGTGACCTGAACGCGGATCAGCGGCAGGAATTCGTCGGATTGTTCAGCGATCTGCTGGAGCGGTCCTACGTTGGCAAAATCGAGGGCGCCGGAGCGGGCAGCGAGGTCGCTTATACCCGGGAAACGATCGATGTCGAGGGCTTTGCCTCAGTCCTGACCGTGATTACCAATCGTCTGGGGTCACAGATAGAGGTCGAATACCGCCTGCTGCAACGCGACGGCAACACGGCTTGGGAAGTGTATGACATCGTTATCGAAGGCGTCAGCCTGATCAACAACTACCGTACCCAATTCAACAACATCATCCATCGAAACTCCTACGACGGCCTCGTGAAGCAGCTACGCCTCAAGCAAGAGCAGGAAGAAGCAGTGGATTGAAAGCATGACGACGCCACGATTCAAACCGGCGTTTTTTGACTTCCTGCGCGAACTGAAGGTCAACAACGAGCGGTCGTGGTTCGAGGCCAACAAGGCGCGTTACCACGCTGACGTGCGCGACCCGATGCTAGATTTCATTGCCGCCTTCGCCGAGCCGCTCGCCGACATCAGCCCGCACTTCGTTGTCGACCCGCGAGCCAACGGCGGCTCTCTCTTCAGAATCTACCGCGACACCCGCTTCTCCCCAGACAAAACGCCCTACAAGACCAACGCCGGGGCGCATTTCCGCCACATTGCCGGCAAGGATGTCCACGCGCCCGGTTTTTATCTCCACCTGGAGCCAGACTCGTGTTTTGCCGCCTGCGGTATCTGGCATCCGGGCAGCGACGCATTGGCTGAAATCCGCAACGCCATCATCGAGAACCCTGCCGGCTGGATGCGCATCACCCACGCGAAAACCTTCCGCGACACGTTCACGCTGATGGGACAATCCCTGAAGCGCCCGCCTCGCGGTTACGACGCCGCACATCCCTTGATCGAAGATCTCAAACGCAAGGACTTCATCGCGGGAACGGTATTCCACGAAGCCGACGCTATCCGACCCGACTTCCTCCAACGCTTTACGCAACTCGCGCGTAGCGGCGCCGCGTTCGTCGGCTTCCTGTCACGGGCAGTTGGCGTGTCGTTTTAGGCCCCCCGCCGAACGGGGCTCTGACTCGGCGAGCTAGACAAATTGGGGTACCTCGAAAAATGACTGACTGGCGGATAAGGCCGGCTGAATGGCCCTGTCGCGTCATGGCGACAGAGAATGAACGGCGGTTTGCGTGGTGATGGCGCGTCCCGACAGGGGCTACGGCATTCACCCCGCCCCCCTTAGCGTGAATCCACCACCGCCAGACGTTGCAAGTGAACCAAGCGACGCATGTTGGCAAGGGTCTTGAGACCTGTCCGCGCCCTCGCCCGTACAAGCCCGATGCTGCGAACCAACGTCCGCCCATGGCGTTGCGCCCCACGATGAATCCGACTCGTCAAACCCCTGGCCTTCACCTGCGCTTCAATGGCCTTCGACCGCCAAGCGCTGTCCGCCCACACACCGCTTGCCGTGTTGGCCGACGTAAACAACTCCTCAAGGACCTGGGCTCAACTCGAAATTCCACCGCAGTCCGCGACGGCAACCCCATTACCCTGCTTCGGACTTATGGAACAGACTCTTACGGATCAGGCTCTCACCCTTCATCCTGCTCGCGGCGCTGCTCGCGGAGGAAGGCTTCGAGTTCTCTGGCGAGTTCCTCGCCGCTGGGCAGGTCGTTGGTATTGCCGATCTCATCGTCTTCGTCCTCATCGCGTTCTTCGAGGCGGCGGACGTATTCGGCAACCTTGGGGTCGCTGGCCAGAACATCGCTGACACGGCGGTCGAACTCACCAGCGGCGCGTTCGAGATCGCTTAAATCCGTGCTGAAATCGAGCAGCCGGAGCACCCGCTGGACGATGGCCAGGGCGGCCTTGACGTTGGGCGTGGCGGCGATGTAGTGGGGCACGTTGGCCCAGATGCTGAGGGCGGGGAAGCCGCGGCGGCGGCAGGTGTCGTGCAGGACACCGACGATGCCGGTCGGGCCTTCGTAGCGGGAGGGCGATAGATGCAGGCGCTGCGCCAATTCCGCGTCGCTGGCGGAGCCGGTCAGCCGAACCGGCTTGGCATAGGCGACGTCGGCGAGCAGCGCGCCGAGGGTGACGACCAACTCCACCTCGCATTCCTCAACCACTTTCAGCACCGAATCGATGTACCGGCGCCATTGCAGATGGGGTTCGACACCCAGCGCAATGATGACGTCCTGCGCCAGTTGCGGGTCGCTGGCGTAGGCGAACTCATTCGCCGGCCAGATGATTTCCCGCTCGCCGCCGCTAAAGCGCACGTGTGGCCGCTGCTCGGAAAAGTTGTAGAAGATCTCCGGGTCCAAGGTGGCGAAATTCTGGCCCTGCAGGCGTTGCAGGAGGAACTTGGCGGCAAAGGTCGCGGCGTTCCCGGCGTCGTTCCATCCGGCAAAGGCGAGCAAGAGGATGGGACGCTTCAGCGTCGGCACATTGGAAAATGACAGAACGTCCATAGCGGACTCCTCTTGACACGTATCGGTGAGATGTGACGCCCCGGTTTCATCTTGAGCATTTCAAGATTTGCCAGAACCCTTAGTCCCTTCTCTCCCCCGAGAGGAAGTAACTGTCCGTCCCTACCGCATCCACTCACCAGACGCGGAATCCAGACACGTTCGCCGATGTCTCCAGGATCATGTGAATCAACGTGGGGGCGTAGGCCACGAATATGAAGATCGCGCTGAGGACCAGCCATGGACGCAGGCGATCGAGGAAAACGGGTGCGGCCTCCGGCCCGGAGACAGCGTCGGCGAATTCAACGGGGATGGGCGCAGGTTCCTGCGACGCCAGCCACGTCAACAGGAGATTGAGAAAATAAAGCATCGCGCTTACGAACATGATGGCGCCGCCGATGCCGATCAGCGGCGTGAGCTCCCCCCACTCCGGCTGGGTGTACGTGGCCATGGCAATCCACGTACGCCGCGGCATACCCTGCAGGCCCAAGCTGTGCAGCGCGTATGAAAACAGCGCCATGCCGACGGTCCATAGCCACGCCTGGGTCAAGGCTAGGCGACGGCTCCACAGCCCCCGTCCCACCAGCACCGGGACCAGCCAGTAGGTTATGCCCATGAACGACAGCGTGACCGCCGTTCCGACGGTGAGGTGGAAGTGCCCGACGATATACGTGGTGTTGTGGACGAGCAGATTCATGCTGTGCGAGGCGTTGATCAGCCCCCCGATGCCGCCAAAGGTGAAGGTCAGCATGGCGAGCACCTGAGCCGCCAGCGACGGGTCACCCCAAGGCAGCTTGCCGAACCAAGCGATAAGCCCCTTTCCCCCACGTGCCCGGGCGCCGATTTCCAAAGACGCCACCACGTTGAAAAACGTTAGCAAGCTCGGGAAGAACACCGCGAACGTGAAAAAGGTATGGACCAGCTTCCAGCCCTGCTCGATGCCCGGGTCGGTGTATTGATGATGAAAGCCCACCGGCGTTGACAGCAAGAGGAACAGAAGAAACGACGCCCGCGCCATCGGGTCGCTGAAGAGGCGCCCGCCAGCCTGCCGCGGTACCAAGGTGTACCAGGAAAGATAGACGGGCAGCAGCCAGAAGTAAACGATGGGATGTCCCGTAAACCAGAAGAGGGTGCGCGCCAGCAGGGGGTTGACGCCTTGGACCCAGCCTAACGACCAGGGAATCAGCAAAACGAGCATCTCGGCCGCCAGACCGAGGGAGGCAATCGTCCACATGATGAACGTGACGAGGGCCATCATCGCCGGCAGGGGCGTCCGCGCTTTCGGATGCTGACGGCGCCAAGCCCGGTGGGTGAGCACGAGGTTGAGCGTCACCAGCCAGGTGCCGACGACCACCAACGTCAGCCCCACGTAGAAGGCCCAGTGCGCCTTCATGGGGGGATAGAACGTAAACATGACCGTGGCATTGTTCTGCAGCAGGGGGATGCCGGCGATGAGCAGCCCCACGACCATCAGGCCGAAGGTCGCCCATCCCAAGGCGCGGCTCGCCAGCGGGCGCTGATAGGCGCGCGCCGCCATGAAGGGCACGAAGCCACAGATGAAAAAGGTGGTCCACACCAGTACGTTCATGACCCCGTGCAGACTGAGGCCGTGATAGTAGGACTTCACCAAGGGTGTGAGCCACGAATACAGATCAACGCCGGCATGCGAAAGGCCCTGAAACAGACCGGTCACCACGCCGACGAAGAGGGCGACAAACGCCACCAGGAAAAAGGCGCCGGTCAAGCGGCGTTCCGCTCCCAGGTCGGTGTCAACCACAGGCGCCATGGGCCTTTCCTCTTCACTCCAGGGGTTCAACGATGACCTTGCCGGCCATGGTGTGATGGGCGAGGCCGCAGTACTCGTGACAGATGAAGGTATATTCGCCAGCCTTTGGAAAACGGGTGGTAATTCGTGTCACCTGCCCCGGAATCAGCATGACGTTGACGTCGGCATCGGGCAGAAAGAGACCGTGAATGACGTCCCGGCTGGTGCCGACGAAAGTCACCTCGGAACCTTCAGGCACGCGAATTTCAGGCGGGTTGAAGAACCAGATACCGGCGATGATGCGCGCCTCGTAACGCCCCACCCCGACTTCGACGAGGCCGGGCTGGTCAAACGGTGACGTGGTGTCGATGTGCGCGGGATCAAGGGTCGCCGCCTGTCCCGGCAAATGGATATGCGCGCCAAACGCCGTCACCAACAAAGCCGCCAGCATGCCCACGGGTAAGGCGACGCTGGGGAGTATCCAGGCGAGCTCGTACAGGTAGAGCGTCGTATCGTTTTTGGCCATGGCGTGATTACCCCTTAATCCACAGGCGGAGAAACGAATTGAGCCAGAACAGCGAAAGGACCACGAGATAGATCAGCATGAACGTCAAGGCGCCCTTGGGGTGAGGTGTCTGTTCCATACGGGCCTCCTCAGTCAATCGGGACGACGCTAGTGGATGCGGCTTTCGAGCCCCTGCCACTCTTTTTCCCGCAGCGCGAACTTTTTCACCTTGCCGGTCGAGGTTTTCGGCAGGTCGCCGAATTCTACCGCCTTCGGGCACTTGAAGTGCGCTATATGGTCGCGGCAGAACTGGATGATGTCGGCCTCCGTCGGCTGCGTGCCCGGCTTGGGCACCACGAACGCCTTGGGCACCTCGCCCCATTTTTCGTCCGGGATGGCGATAACCGACACTTCCTGCACGTCCGGATGCCGGTAGATGGTGTTCTCCACCTCGATGGTCGAGATGTTCTCGCCGCCGCTGATGATGATGTCCTTCTTGCGGTCGCGCAGTTCCACGTAACCGTCCGGGTGCATGACGGCCAGGTCGCCGCTGTGGAACCAGCCGCCGCGGAAGGCTTCGGCGGTCACCTCGGGTTGCTGGTAGTAGCCGAGCATGACGTTGTTGCCGCGCATCACCACCTCGCCGAGGGTCTCGGCATCGGCGGGCACGTCGCGCATGCTGTCGTCCACCACGCGCATCTCGCCGGCGGCGATGTAGGGCACGCCCTGCCGCGCCTTCTTGCGCGCCCGCTCGTCAACCGGCAGATCGTCCCATTCCTCGTGCCAGGCGCAGATGCTGTGCGGGCCGTAGGTCTCGGTGAGGCCGTAGACGTGGAAAATCTCGGAGCCGAGCGCTTCCATGTTGGCGATGACCGTCGGCGACGGCGGTGCCGCGGCGGTGACGACGTGCAGCTTACGGGGGAAGACGGCGGTTTTGGCACGCGGATGGTTGACCAGCGAGATCAGCACCACGGGCGCCCCGCATAGATGGGACACCTTCTCCGCTTCGATGAGGTCGAACACCCGGGCCGGTTCCAGCCGCCGCAGGCAGACGTGCGTCGCGCCCACCGCGGTCACGCCCCACGGAAAACACCAGCCGTTACAGTGGAACATGGGCAGCGTCCACAGGCAAGTCGAGCGGTAATTCATGCCGACCTCCAGCGCCGCGGTCATGGCGTTCAGGTAGCCGCTGCGATGCGTGTACAGCACCCCCTTGGGGTTGCCGGTGGTGCCGCTGGTGTAATTGATGCTGATCGGCTCGTTCTCATCCTGCACCGGGCTTTGCAGCAGCGCGTCCGTGCCGGTCGCCAGAAACGCCTCATAATCCGTCCCCTCATCCAGGGGTTCGCCGATATCGCCGTCCAGAATGTTGACCACCGTTTCAACGCTGGTCAACTGGTCCCGCACCGGGCGGATCAACTCCGCCAATTCCGCGTCGACGCACAGCACCTTGCAACCGGAATGGTTGATAATGTAGACGATTTCCGGCGACGACAACCGGGTATTGATGCCCACCAGAATCGCCCCGGCCAGGGGCACGCCGAAGTGCGCCTCCAACATCGGCGGGATGTTGGGGCACAAGAAGGCGACGCGGTCGCCCTTGCCCACGCCGATGCCGTGCAAAGCGGTCGCCAGCCGGTTCACCCGATGCTGCAGTTGCCGGTAGGTGCAGCGTGTATCGTTGTGGACAACGGCCGTTTTGTCAGGATAGACGTTCGCAGTGCGGGCGAGGAAACTCAGAGGGGTGAGCGGGGTGTAATTGACCGCTGTCTGCACCATAGCAAATCTCCCGTACACGGTGGACGCTCTCGGCCAGGCTGTTTAGCCGGGCGACTATCCTAGAGTATCGCCCCGCCGCTTTCAAAGGAAAAGCGGCGACGGCCTTGGCGGCGAACGGATATGCTATGATGCGTCGCTCTGCAACATATAACAGGAATCCCCCGACAGCCCTCGCCTGCCCCGCCGCAGTCGCTCGCAGCACCGGCCTTCGCAGACCGGTTGAGGATTGAAACGAGGAGACACCATGCCCGAATTGCAACAACTCTTCGCCGACGTCGAAGAGGTTCTCGAACGCATGATCAGCCAGCAACGCGACAAGGTGCGGGACGTGGCGCTGGACATCCTGCCACACCTCAGCCCGGACGATCTGCAGGACCCGCAGGACCACCCCGAGGTGTCGGACGATGCCACGTTCAACTTTGAAGACGGCCTGCTGGCCGGCCTCCTGAGCGCCCGCATGGCCCTGCGCAGCACGGTGTTCGACGGCCTCACGCCCCCAACCTCATAAGGAAGCGGCAATGGACCTGATCAATCCGGTAGTGCGGCAATGGCTCGAACGGGCGCAGGCGGACCCCGAGGCGTTCTGGGCCGACGCCGCCGAGCAATTGCCCTGGTTCCGCCAATGGGACCGCGTCTTCGAGTGGAATTATCCCAATTTCCGCTGGTTCCTGAACGCCAAGACCAACCTGGCCTACAACTGCCTGGACCACCACGTGGCGCAGGGCTGGGGCGGCCACGCCGCCATGATCTACGCTACCGAACGCCTGGAGCGGCGCGTGTTCACCTACACCCAGCTGACACGCGAAGTGACCCGCATCGCCGCCGCCCTGCGCGGGCTGGGCATCGGCAAGGGCGACCGCGTTACGATCTACATGCCCACCTGCCCGGAAGCCGTCATGCTGATGCTGGCCACCGTGCGCATCGGCGCCATCCATTCGGTGGTCTTCGCCGGATTCGGCGCCGGCGCCCTCGCCGAGCGCGTGCGGGCCAGCGGCTCGCGGCTGCTCTTCACCACCGACATCACGTTCCGCAAGGGCAACGACGTGCCGCTGAAGGGCATCGTCGATGCCGCGATGGAAACCGGCGGCGACAACGTGGAGCACGTCGTGGTCCTGCGCCGCAGCGCGGACAGCCAAGCCACGGCCTCCGACCGCGAACTCGACTGGGACGCTTTCCTGCAGCGGGGCGAAGGCCACGACGGCGGCCACGCCGTCATGGAATCGAACGAACCGGCCTACATCCTCGCCACCTCCGGCACCACCGCCAAGCCGAAGCTGGCCGTCTCCATGCACGGCGGCTATCAGGTGCACGTCCACAGCATGGGCGACTGGTGCTTCGGGATGAAGCCGACCGACGTCTGGTGGTCCACCTCCGACATCGGCTGGGTGGTCGGCCACAGCTACATTGTCTACGCACCCCTGCTGCGCGGCTGCACCACTATCGTCTACGAGGGCGCTCTGGACCACCCCAGCCCGGAAACCCTGTGGCAGGTGATGGAGGAGTTCGGCGTCACCGGCGTGTTCACCTCGCCCACCGCGGTGCGGCTGCTGATGCGTTACGGCAGCAAGCCGGTGAAGCGCTATGACCTGTCGCTGCTGGAGCGCGTGTTCTGTGCCGGCGAGGTGCTCAACGCGCCCGTCTGGGAATGGCTGCAGAAGGAAGTCCTGGGCGACCGGGTGCCGGTGATGGACCACATGTGGCAGACCGAAACCGGCGGCCCGGTGTTCGGCAATCCATACGGCCTGGGCATGCTGCCCATCAAGCCCGGCTCGTCGGGCATCCCTATGCCAGGCGTCGAAGCGGTGGTCATGACCCCCGAAGGCGAGCCGTGCGCGCCGGGCGAGAAAGGCATCATGGGCATCAAGCGGCCCTTCCCCGGCCTGACCCCGATGCTATGGGGCGAGCCGGAGCGCTACGGCACCGATTATTGGGAACGCATTTCGGGCATCTATTACACGGGCGACTCGGCCCACGTCGACGAGGACGGCTACGTCTGGTTCGCCGGCCGCGCCGACGAGATCATCAAGATCGCCGCCCACCGACTGGGCACCATCGAGGTGGAAACCGCTTTTCTCAGGCATCCCGGCGTCGCCGAGGTGGGCGTCACTGGTCGGCCCGACGCGGTGCGCAGCGAGGTGATTTCGGCATTTGTGGCGTTGAAGGCGGATTATCAGCCGTCGGAGGAAATCCGGCAGGAATTGCTGGCCACGGTGCGCCGTGAGTTAGGGCCCGTGGCCGTCATCGGCGAGCTGAATTTCGTCAACATGCTGCCCAAGACGCGCAGCGGCAAGATCATGCGGCGGGTGCTGAAGGCGGTCGTTCTGAACCAGGATCCAGGCGACATCACCACGATTGAAGAAGAAGGCTCGGTCGAGGACGCCCGGCAGGCGTGGCAGGAGATGAAAGCGGACTTGCAGTCTTAACGTGAGACAGATATTCGCAGCGTGCGGGCCAATTGCATGAACAAAAAGGAAACAACTAATGACCGGCACAACCTGAGTTGGACATCAACGATATTCAGGTCAGCGGCCGAGCCCACCTATCCGGAGGCACCCAATGGCGCAACCCTGGTGACGATCCGCTTTCGCGTCAGGGACAACGCGTCGGGTTATCGCATTGCCGCCCTGCAGCTGCGCGCCCCTCAAGAGATCAAGCATCATTACTGGGCCTATAACAAGGGCACGTGGTCATGATTTTCCGATGAGGACCCCACTCAGTGGACCACCTCACCCGAACCGTGCTTCTGCCGCCGGGTCCCGCGCCCGGGATTTGGGAACTGGCCGAGATGACTATTTACGACAGGCAAACAACTTCCGGCGTTACAATTTCACCGAGATCGTCCCCTTCGATGTCGATGTATCAGGCGAGGGTTGAGGGGTTCACATCAGGCCGCCAGCGGCGTCCGCCCTTGACCGTCAGCATCGCATACAGCCGTTGACCGGCGGGCACCTCGTTGCCCGCCGCGTCCACGAAGCTGAACTCGCCTTCCTGAAGCTCCAGGACCGTGGCGTCGCCGGGACTGCCGACCCGCAAGCTGCCCAGTTCCGGCTTGCCGATAGCCGCGGCGGCCTTGCTGGTGACGCTGGCGATCACCGCATCCAACGGCATCTCCAGCGCCAGAAACGTGGACATGACGCCCAGCAGGTCGTAAACCACCCGGTCGGGCGGCGGGGTGTGGATGTCGGTGCTCAGCGTGTCCGGCCAGAATTCCTGTGACACCGCGGCGCGCGCCACGTTGAGATCGAAATGCACCCCGGCGTGCCCCACGTCCAGCACGATGCCCCGCTCCCGAGCCTCCCGCACCCCGTCACGAATCCGCCCGTTGCCATCCAGAACGTTATGCGCGTGACCGTTCAGGATGTGCGTGGCGACGTCCCCGGCGCGCATGAAATCGAAGAGGCGCACCAAGGGCACGGGCGTGCCGCTGACGTGCACCATCAGCTGCGATTGCGTCGCGTCCGCCACCTCACGCGCCATTTGCAGGGCTGGCAGGGCGTTGGCCTCGCCGGTAGCGCGGTGATCGATGCGCACCTTGACGCCCAGCGTCTGATGCGGGTTGTCGCCGATGCAGCGAATGGCCCGGTCGGTCTGCGCGAAGGCCAGGTTCTGCAACTCGCCGACGCGCGCCGTGAGCGACGTCAGACCGGTGGCGCACAGGTGCACGAAGGCGTACAGCCGCGTTTGCGAATCGCGCATGACGTAATCACGCAAGGCCGCGTAGTTGCCCCACCCCGTGCTGCCGGCGTCCACCGCGGTGGTTACTCCCGACGGCAGGCACGCCACGTCCGGGTCCACCGCGCCGGGCCAGCCGCGATAGTAGAAATGCCCGTGGATATCGATAAGGCCCGGCGTGATCAGATGCCCCGTCACGTCAATCACTTCTGCTGCTGCCTCGATTGGGATGTCGCTCTCAAGAGCGGCTACCCGGCCGTCACGGAAGGCGACGTCGCCATGCCGCCGCATGTCTTGGGATGGATCAATGATGTCACCCCCTTTGAGGAGCAAATCATATGGTGCGACCATGCGCTTTCCTTTGCTGCTTAGCAGGACCCCGTGCTCTGCATACTGAGCGGAAACAAGCTCGGAACGATATCATAAAAAAACACCGCCACGCCAAGTGAAGATACGCTTCCCCGCGGGAGTTATTCTCTTTGTACGCCCGGCGGCCCCGGCAGCACGCGCGCCGTCTCGTGCAGCATGCGTCCGACGGCCCGTAAGCCGTACTGCTGCGCGAACTCCACGTTCACCACACGCCTGCCATACTATTGAGGTCTCTCATCATACGCCTCCGGATAGCCTTTCAAGCATTTCTTTCTTGATAGCGACGTGGCTCAGTCGCCTTCGTCGAAGCGGTGGCGTCCCTTCCAGATTTGGCCTTCACCGGAGATGTACTGGCCGGTCCGGATGGTAGCGATGTCGTAATCGGAAGGCGGCGCACGGCGATGCATACCCTAGAAGTCATCTCATAAATGCTTCTTGGCGAGCATGCTGAAGGCAGCAAGTTCGAGAAAGGCCAGGAAATTGGCCGCATCGCGTTCCTATCGAGTGACCAGCCTGCGTTAGGTTTGCAGCCGCAAAAAGGCGCTCGATCTTCCAGCGCCGCTTGTAACGACGCCATGTACGACCGTAGTTGTAGTTTGATGCTATTATAGCCTCTTCCCTGATTTCAAAGCGGAGGCGCCATGATGTCAAGCCGACGTGTCGCCCCATTCGTAGCCGAAGTTGACCCCCTTTCAGGAACCGATCAGGCTCGCCGCCGTCAGCACTTGGCAAGCCTGCCTGCGTGGTGGCCACCTGGGCACCCCCGAAGCCGTGCTGCTGGCGGATGAGACGGGATGTTTGAAAAAAGGTGAGCAGTCCGCTGGGGTGGCAAGGCAGTTCAGCAGTCCGGCAGGGAAAGTCGAAAACTGCCAAATCGGGGTGTTCTTTGGCCTGTGCCGGCGGTTCGGGCCAGACCTTGCTGGGACGCGCCATTGCTGTTGGGTGTGCCGGCGTCGTGGGTGGCAGGCGACCGCGTTTACGGCGATGCGCGTCGCTTGCGGCGGTGGTTGGAAGGTTGTCAAAAGGCGTATGCGTTGGCGGTGTCTGGCAAGGAACGGGAACGTGTGGGATTACAGAGAGGTGACCAGCGCTGGGTGAAGTCGGTTCTTGCGGGGCTTGACGAGGGGGGCATGGCAGCGGCTGAACGCGACTTCAGGCAGCAAGGGGCCGAGGCTTTACGTTGGTAGTGTGTGTGCGGCTGATGGCGCCGGCCTTGGCGGGTTGGCGCCGTTGTTTGCTGGTGCGGCGCAGCTTGACAGCGGGGTAGACATGAACGGCCTGTGCGGTGTTTGCGCCGTCGCAGACGGATTTGGCGACGCTGGAGCATTGAGCAGTGTATTGAGGCGGCCAAGGGAGAAGTGGGGCTTGATGAGTATGAGGTTCGCAGTTGGTCGGGCCGGTACCGTCACGTCGCCTTGTCGATGTGGGCATTGGCGTTGCTCGGCGTGGTGCGAGCGGCGCGCATGGAGGGAGTGGGGAAAAACGGTTGGTGTGAGCAGTCTGACGGTTTTTCAAGTCGTCACGGGGCCTTGTGTCGTCGCCGCGTCGGGCGCGGGTCCTTCCCCTGGTTGGGTCCGGGGCCAAGTTCTGAGTGTGCCGGAGATACGTCGTTTGCTCTGGCGTCTGGTGGTGATTTGGTGTGGCACGGTGTCGAGCATGTGGCTTGATGCAGGTGGCGGCGACGCCATCAGTGGATAGCCCGGTGTTGTCATTATCGACGGCGTCAGACCCGCAATATGGAATTACCTATGAGATAGCTTCTATACTGGCACCACTCCATCTAGAGTCAACGTATCCATAAATTGGATGCCGCAAGGGCAGATTCGGTGTCGCCAAGCCATTGGCGAGGGCGGCTTTTACGATGCGTCAAGGCCCGCACGCGGGTCTCGCACATAGGGAGGACAAGGGATGTCGGGTTTCAGGCAGCAGCTATTCCACCAATTCGTTGCCAATGGGGTGACGAGTTGTATCGAGTCGTTCCAATCACAATATCAAGCCAAGCGGGAGAACCGCTTTCACCTCGACGGCATCACGTATGAGGTCAGCACGCCGGCCATCAACGGGGACGCCGTTGAGTTGGAAATCAGCTCCAAAATCCCTCAGGACGATCTGGACCAAGACGAGTTCGCCAACTACTTCGCGGCTATTGAGGAATTCCTCGCCAGCGACGTCAAGCGTCCGGAAGAAATGGACATGGAAAATATTGTGCAACAGGAGGCGAACGGCGAGTCGACGAAGGAGCGGGATTACGTGCGGCTGCGCTATCGCTACGGCTTCGAGGAGATGTACGACAACGACACGATCGCCAAGCGCATCGCTGCTCTGCAGAAGGACCCGGAAGCTTACGCGCTGCCGGAGATTGCCAACGTCAATACGCTGGCCGGTCGCGTGGTGCTGTCGTGCGTGGAGGACTTCATGCGGCAGGAAGCGACAGAGCGCATGCAGCGCCTCATTGAGGCCAATCAGGAAGTGCGCCAGACCTTCAGCAAAACCGATGCGGCCAAGGCCGAGGAATAAGCCGGGAAGCGCGGCTCTGTTACGGTTCGGGCGCCGGGGCGCCATTGTCGGGAGCGGGGTCATCCGGGGCGAACGAGTCCGGCACGTACGGCTCGACGACCTCCGGCAGTGGCAGCTCCGGGAGGGCGGGCAGTTGTTCCGGCATAATGGGCGGCTCCTCAAGGACGCCAACCCCTTGCTCCAGGATCGTCCTTTCCAGCAGGCCGGCGGTGTAGCCGAACGTCGGGCCCAGAATGGACGTATGGGTCAGCAGGACCGTCAGTTCGGGCAAAAATTTGTTGCCCACCAAGAACAGCAGGGAAACGAAGACGACGACCTTCAGCAGGCCGAAGCAGAAACCCAGCAGCCGGTCGAGAATGGAAAGCCCCATTGCATGGGTCAACACCGCCCCCAATTTGACGAAGGCGACGAAAAGCACCACCGCGACGATGAAGACCAACGCCATGCCGACAACCTGCCGCACCCGGTCTTCACTGACGACCCCCTCCAGGGCATCGAACACGTAGGGATAGGCGTACACCGCCAGCGTCACCACCACGACAAAGCCCAGCAACGACAGCATTTCCCGCAAGAACCCCCGAAACAGGCTCCAGATACCGCTCAGAATCAAGACCACAATCATCGCCAAGTCGAACCAATGGATACCACTCTCCATCCGGTAGCTCCGTATTATCCGAGGGTTGAGTTATACGGCCAATGGCTTGCGCCGCGGCCAGCAGGCTCGTTTGGGAGGGGCGGCAGTCTACCGCTTGTCCGCGCATTTCACAAGCGGGGGCTGACTATGAGGATGTCGCGCTGTCGTTGGGACTGAAAACGGACGGGCGTGACGCTAACCGTATAAAACAAGTCAAGTACAATCCGCCTCAACTTAGGAGGGATACAATGCGTCACCAGCAGTTGTCTCTCTTCTCGAAGGCTGTCGCGCCTCAACACAAAGAAAGCACCTCCGGCAGTTTCGTGAACAACATGGGACTTCCCGTTCATCGGTGGTTCCGCTACAGCGCGGGCTTCAGCGCCGCTTGGGCGGAGGATTTGATCTCGCGTGAGGCGCGGAATCGTGATGTGCGAGTCTTCGATCCGTTCGCCGGAAGTGGAACCACGCTCATCGCCGCTGAACAATGCGGTGTCGAATCTTTGGGAATAGATCCGCATCCGTTCGTGGCGCGAGTCACCCGGGCCAAGTTGGCCTACCGCTCGTCGCCAAACGAGTATCTCCAGCGGGTGAAGAAGGTCTTAGTCAGCGCCAGACACCATCTCCCGTCTCTGGAATCGTATGCGCTACTCATCCGAAAGTGTTATACGGACGAGGCCCTGGAACAACTTGATTGCCTCAGACATGCAATCGAGAGCACGGATGATGACTCGGAATCCGCCCGACTCGCATGGCTTACCCTTGTCTCTGTCTTACGCCCGACTTCCCACGTCGGCACGGCCAACTGGCAATACTTGATGCCCGATCGTCGAAAGGCGCGAGTCCAGGAGCCCTTCGATGCGTTTGAGAAGATGATGTATACAATCTACGAGGACATGAATTCTGCCAATGACCTCTCTGGGCCGCGAGCAACATTTAACCTTGATGATGCTCGTTTGTGCGAGACCGTTCCCACCGACAGCTTCAATCTCGTTATAACCTCTCCCCCATACCCCAACAACTACGACTATGCAGATGCCACTCGTCTGGAATTGATGTTTTTCGGTGAAATCAAGGGATGGGGAGATTTACAAGCCTATATTCGCCGACACCTTCTCCGTTCCTGCACGCAACACGTTCCCGACAGAGCCGTTGACCTTGCAAGCGTGCTTACCAAGCCGGAACTTGGTCCTATCCGCAACGAGCTTCAAACCGTCTGCAGAGAACTTGGCAAGGTTCGGCTGACCCGTGGTGGCAAGAAGACCTACCATAATATGATCGGATGTTACTTCCTCGACCTTGCGCAGGTCTGGATAGCCTTGCGGCGCGTATGCAGTTCGCCGTCAAAGGTCTGTTTTGTGCTTGGAGATTCGGCACCTTATGGCGTGTACGTCCCCGCAATCGAATGGCTCGGCAAACTGGCCACGACGGCAGGCTTCAAGTCGTTCATCTTTCAGAAAACTCGTGACCGCAATATCAAGTGGAAGAACCGTAAACATCGTGTTCCCCTTTCCGAAGGACGTTTGTGGGTAGAGGGGTAAATACGCATGGCGCAGTCACCGGCGCATCGGCTCGGACAGATCATCGGAGACGAAATAGAGGCTGCAATTCGTAACCCCTTGATGGCGATTGCCGAAGAATTCGGTTTGTACCTGGACTACAAACACGCTCGACCCGCACGCGGAGGGAAGAGGAAAGTCACTTGGAGAGACCGGCACGGCAACACGCACGACCTCGATTATGTACTCGAGGAGGGCAGATCCGAGGAAACGCTTGGTTATCCGCGAGCCTTTATTGAGACCGCTTGGCGCAGGTACACGAAGCACTCCAGGAACAAAGCCCAAGAGATCCAGGGAGCTATCACGCCGCTGGCGGAAACCTACCAGAACTATCAGCCGTTTTTGGGTGTGGTCCTTGCAGGTGTTTTCACCGAAGGTTCTCTGGTCCAGTTTCGTTCTCACAAATTCAATCTCGCATACTGTCCCTATGATACGATCATACAAGCGTTTGCGAGCGAAGGGGTCGACATATCGTCGGACGAAGGCACAAGCGAGGAAGGGCTGCAACGTAAAGTAGACGCCTGCGATCTCCTGACACCAATTCAACGGGAGTGGATTGCGGAGGCAATCTGGAAACTCCACGCCGACCGGTTCAATTCCTTCTTCGAGGCCTTGCGTCTTTGTCTCAATCGTCGTGTCGAGCACATCTTCGTGCTGACTCTCCTCGGGACTTCTCACAGATTTAACTCCATCAAGGATGCCGTCCGTTTCGTCTCTGAATACGACCAGTCAGCACCTGCCTCGGGTTTTGTGCGTTACGAATTGAACGTTCGGTATTCGAACGAGGACGAAGTCCGGGGCGTCTTCCGAGAGAAGGGGAGGGCTATTGAGTTTCTCAGATCGTTTGAGAACTGATGAAGGAACGACTCACAGAACCAAGCGGAAGAGTGGAATTTCACAAGCAGGAGGTGTTGGAGACGGTATCATGCCGTCTCTATATCACAGCGAACAGCAACGCCGCCGTAGGCAGGTTCTGCCCTGCGGCGTCACGGTAGAGGAGAAAACAGATGAGCCGCTTCTTTGGAGCCGTTACCCAGAACGGCTACGTTGTGCGAGACATCCAGGCCGCCATGCGGCACTGGATCGAGGTGTTGGACGTTGGGCCGTGGTATTACATCGAGCGGGCGCCCATCGAGGATTTCGCCTATAAGGGGGTGCCTTCGTCTGCCGAGGTTTCCATTGCCCTGGCGAATTCGGGCGCGCTGCAGATCGAGCTCATCCAGCAGCGCAACGACGCACCATCGATGTACCGCGATTTCTTGGTAGCAGGGCACGAGGGCCTGCAGCACGTTGCGTATTGGACGATCACGTTCGAGGCCGACCTCGCGCGCGCCCTCGACGCCGGCTACGCCATCGGCCAGTCCGGGCGCGTCGGAGACCCGGGACGCTTCGTCTACTTCCAGACCGAAGGACACCCCGGCACGGTGGTCGAGCTGTCGGACATCAGCGGCCCCAAGGGGCGGATGTTTCAGCGCATTGCCGAAGCCGCGCGCGACTGGAACGGCGCCGATCCCATTCGCACGGTCTGGCCGATGGACGGATAAAACGAGGCGAGAGGAGGATGGGTCATGGGTGATCCGCTCAGCAGAATTCTGGCAACCACGGAGGCCGAGCAGCTGGCCACGGGATTTGCCTTTACGGAAGGACCGGCTTGGCATCCCGACGGCTTTTACTACTTCGTGGACCTGCGCAACAACCGGCTGCACCGCCTGATCCCGGGACAGGCGCCGGAAACGGTGCGTGAAAATACCGGGGAAGGCAACGGGACGACGTTCGACCTGCAAGGCCGCCTGCTCATGTGCGAAGGCGGCAACCGCCGGGTCACCCGCATGACAGCCGACGGCCAAGTCGAGACAATCGCCGAGCACTATGAGGGGCGGCGCTTGAACCGGCCCAATGACGTGGTGTGCGCCTCGGACGGCAGCATCTATTTCACCGACCCCGGCCTGCGCGTCCCCTTCGCGGAGCGCGAGTGCCCCTATTCGGGGGTTTACCGGATCGCACCCGACGGCGCCATGACCCTGGTGGCGGACTGCGAGTATCCCAACGGTCTGGCCTTTTCGCCGGACGAGAAGACCCTGTACGTCTCCAACACGCGCTGGGGCGCCTACATCCACGCCATCGAAATCGGCGCGGATGGCCTCATGGCGCGCCGGCAGATCTTTGCCGACCTGTCGTCCGTGGAGACCGACGGCGTGCCGGACGGCATGAAGGTGGACGTGGAAGGCAACGTTTACTGCACCGGTCCGGGCGGCACCTGGGTGTTCGCCCCCAATGGCGCCCGGCTGGGCGTCATTCGCACCCCGGAAATCCCGGCGAACCTTGTCTTCGGCGGCCCCGACCGGCAGACGATGTTCTTCACGGCCCGGACCTCCGTCTACACCCTGCACAGCAAGATTCCCGGTTTGCCGCACCCGTGGACGCGGTAGCATTTTCGTATCAAGCTGCAGGCCGGGTTAGCGAAGCGTGATCCGACATTTTATCTACCAGAAGGTGAAGCGGCATGGGCCGCGTCTTCATATACTGGGACAATTCGAGCATCTTCCACGAAGCGCAGCGCTTGGCCGAGGAGCGCTCGGAAGGCCCCAATGCGCGGTATCGCATCCAGGTGCACTTCGACAACATGCTGCGGCTGGCGCACGCGGGCCGGCCTATTGAGCGGGCCTTGGCGGTGGGCTCGGTGCCGCCGGAGATGCGGCAACTCTGGAACCGGATGGAAAGCAACGGAATTGAAGTCAGATTATTCGATCGCGGCAGTCGGGAACGGGGTGAACAGGAAATGCCCGACCGCCTCCTGCAATTACGGATGCTCGAAGACGCCTTGGACTACAACGGCGACCCCGGCATTGTGGTCCTGCTTACCGGCGACGGCGCCGGTTACCTGGAAGGAGCCGGTTTTCACAGCACCCTGGAACGCATGCACCGGCGCCAATGGCACATAGAGATTCTGTCTTGGGTGCACGCCTGCAACCAGCGAATGCGCCGCTGGGCTGAGAACAACGGTGTGTTCGTGCCCCTGGACGACTTTTACGATGCCATCACCTTCATGGAGCCCTCCCGCCCCGGCTTCGAACTCGCCCAAGCCCGCGACGCCGCTCCCCTTGATTTGTCCCGCCGCTCGATGACGTCGTGAATCACCCGGTCTCGGCACAGGCTGTCTCTCCCACTATGATGTTGTCGATCAGCCGCACCTCGTCAACAAAAACCGCCAGCGACAGCAACGCAGCGACAGCAACGACGTCCAACTCCGCCAGCGTTTCCGGATGCGCGACGCTGACGTAATCAATACGCGCCATCGGCGTGGCGTCAATCACCGTCCGCATGGCATCGCGCAACGACTTCGCTTGGTGCTCTCCCTGCGCGAAGGCATCGCTACCGGCCTGTAAGGCGCGAAACAGGCAGGCGGCGTGCGGGCGCGCTTGCGGGGATAGCAGGACGTTGCGCGAGCTCATGGCGAGGCCGTCCGCCTCCCGCACGGTGGGGCAACTGACGACCGCGAGCGGGAAATTCAGGTCCTCCACCATACGCTTGACGACCGCCACCTGCTGGGCGTCCTTCTGTCCGAAGTAGACGCGCTGGGGCTGAAAGACGTTCATCAGCTTGGCGACGACGGTAGCCACGCCGCGAAAATGGCCGGGCCGCGCGGCGCCCTCCAACGGACGAGACGCTTCTTCCACGTGGATATAGGTCTGATAACCAGCGGGATAAACCTGGTCCGGTAGCGGCGTCCACACCAGATCCACCCCCTCCTGTTTCAACAAAGCAAGATCGCGCTCGGGATCGCGCGGGTAGGTTGCCAAATCGTCGGGATTATGGAACTGGGCGGGGTTGACGAAGATGCTGACGCCGACACGGCTATTGTCGCGGCGGGCTTGGCGCACCAGGTTGAGGTGCCCCTCGTGCAGGAAACCCATGGTGGGCACAAGCCCCCACGTCGCCGAGAGGTCGACTTCTCGCGCGCGGCGGACGGCGGCAATGTCCGCAACAACCTGCATACGGCGCCCCGCTATCCGGCCGCGCTGGCCGTCTGGGCGCGAAAATGCGGCATCACCTGCGTGCCGAACAGTTCGAGGGCGCGCATGATCTTGGCGTGCGGCACGCCGGGAAAGCCGAATTGGGCAAACACGCGACGAATGCCGCGCTGCTCGATCAGCGCCAAGCGCTCGCTGACCACCTCCGGCGTGCCGATAAGCGGCGGCATGACGGTCTGGCCGGGTTCCGCCGGACGGTCGCGGTCGCGCTGCCGGTTGGCCCAGAACTCGTAGCCCGGCGGCAAGTTGCCGTCGCGGTCGGTCGGCATGCCGATGGGCGCCCCGGTAGTGCCGATGCTACGCATCACGCGGCCGTGGAAGTCCTCGAGCCCGTGGATGTCGTCTTGCGCCTCGTCCATCGTCGGTGCGACGTACACTCGACTGGCCACCGGCAGGTCGATGTGGGCGTGCTCGTGGCCGAGCGCTTCCATTTTGTCGTGCCACAGCTTGACGACCTGCGGCGCCTGCCCCATCACGTCGGTGGGGCCGCCGACGATGATCGGAATGCGGCGGCTGGCGGCAAACTCGACGCTGGTCGGACTGGTGCTGACGGCGACGTACAGCGGCGGGTGCGGCTTCTGCACCGGCTTGGGCAGCACCCAGAGGTCGTCCACGTGTGTGTATTGGCCGTGAAAGGTGAGCCGCTCCTCCGTCCAGGCGCGCGTGATGACCTCAAGCGATTCGTGAAACCGCTCTCGCGCCTCGTTGATCGGCACGCCGAGGCCGTCGAACTCCTGCCGCTGGTAGCCGCTGCCGATACCGAAATTGAGCCGCCCGTTGCTGAGGATGTCCAGCGTCGCCGCTTCTTCCGCCGCTATGATCGGGTTGTGGAAGGGCAGAATCGTGATCGCCGTGCCGATGCGCACCCGCTTGGTCCGCGCTGCAATCGCGCCCATCCACGTGTTGACCCCCGAGACCAGCCCGTGCCGCGAGAAGTGGTGCTCGCCGATCCACACCTCGTCGAAACCCAGCTGGTCGACCAGCTCGATGCGCTCCAGCGTTTCGTGAAACAGCCGCGGCTCGGTGTCGCTCTCGTGGAACGGAATGATGGTAAAAAAACCGAATTTCATAAGCGGAGTTCCTCGTCAGTCAACCGTTCAGATGGATCGTTAGCAGGGCTGAGTCCAGATCGCTCAGCCGTGTTGTGGCTTTCAGTACAGATGATTTCGCTCCGGCAAAAAAATTCGCCAGGGGGCGGGGAGCCCCTTGGACCCCCAAAGAGGTAAGGAAGTAAGGATTCAGGGAGTAAGCGTCCGGGTAATTCGGAAACCCAGATTGTTGCTGCGGTTTCCGGTGGAGTACCAGAAGCGGTAGGCGGCACGGAGGTTTCTCGGTATGAAGAACCAGGAACCGCCGCGCACCACGCGCCGGCTACAATTCCCACCTCTCTCCCAGGCACCGCCGTCAACCGGCGCCCCGGCATAATCACTGTGCCAACAATCCTCAACCCATTCCCACACGTTGCCGTGGACGTCATGCAGGCCAAACCGGTTCGGCGAAAAAATTCCCACGACTACCGTTTGCTCCCGATAGACGCCTCGATGACCAGAACCATAAACATAATTTCCATCATAGTTCGCCTGGTCCGTCGATATCGTCGCGCCCGTGTGAAACGGCCCCGTCGTCCCCGCCCGCGCCACGTATTCCCACTCCGATTCGCTCAACAACCGGTAGCCCTCACCCGTCTCCCGTGACAACCACCGAACGTACGCCTGCGCATCCCGCCAACTGACGTTGATGACGGGGCGATCACCGCGACTCCAGCCTGCATCGGCAGGGCGATAACCGTTGCAACCGCCACCCGCCACACAGGAGTCCCACTCCCGAAAGGTCACCTCATACACCCCCACCGCAAACGGCCGGTCGAACGTCACCCGGTGCACCGGACCTTCATCATCGAAACGCTCTGCTTCACCAGACGGCGACCCCATCATGTACGACCCTGCCGGCACCACCACCATCTGCGGACATTCGTCACAGTCGCGAAACACCGTTCCCGGCGACAAAGATGGCGTCTTTGCCGCTGCCGCTAATCTGGCTTCTGCCAAAGAAAGCAGGGTCAGCGTCGCTTCATAATGCTCCGAGCCTCTTTCGATGCGCACCACATACTGCTTGAGCAGGGATTCGTCCTTCCGCAAGTCGGCTCCCGAACCAGTCTCTACCAGAAGCTTGCCATACACATACAAGAACTCTACCGGCGGCTCCGTGTCCAAGTCCTCGATTTTTCCAAGCGCATGGAGCGTCGCCTTCGCATCACCCCTCTCCAGCGCCCGCTTCGCTTCCAGCAGGTATTGATCCGCCAGAATATCATCTGGCAGGTCCTGCGCCACCGCTACGCCGCAGGATGTCAGGACCACAAGGACCAACAAGGTGAGCGTTGCTTTCATGGGTCTGCCTCCTCCGTAGGGATACGCTTCGTACCCCCACATCATCCACCTCCAGCTGCTCGTTCTCGGTCCGGTTCTCGGGAGCAGGGGGGCAGATGAGGGCGAAGCGGGTGGGCAATGCGGAAATGGCATGAATAAACCTCAGCGAGCCGAAATTAGACATTACCGCCGCTGAACGTGTCAAGCCGCCGCATGGTGAAGAATCCGAATTTCATGAGATTGCCCCTCAGCCAATTGGTTCAAGATGAGGTATTCGCCTCGTTATGCAGCGGCGCATAAATCGTCAGCAGGAGTTCTGCATTATCGATAAGTCGGTACTCCGGCTCCTTGCCTGATAAGCGCGTGCTGTTGTCCAGAATGATCGGCACGCCTCCGCCCCGTTTTTCCATTATGTTCTTGCGGTCCGTGATGAGCCAGGGGTCATCGGGTGCCGGGCACTTCGCCAGCAGGCTGCAGACGGCCTCATTGCGGGCGGACTGCCGATAGCGGAGGCTGTCGATTGTCAACGAGTTAGCAATGGCACCGGGGGAGTATAACTCCAGGCGATTATCGAACAACCGCAATCGTATCTTGGATCCGTAAACCGAGTAATCTCGGTGGGCAACGGCATTGATAACGGCCTCGAACACGGCGGTCATGTCGTATTGCGGGCGGTCGATTCGGCCCATGGTCTTGACGGCAGCCGTCTTCATATTCTTGGCCACGAAACGGCACGCTTCAACGATCTGACGATCCAAGGGCCCGGATACGTCCACGGCGTCGAGCTGATAAGGATCCTCGCCCGAATCCGTGCGAATTGCGTCGCCCCGGTAGGCGACCGCCTGCACGTAGGCGTTGGGAAGCCAGCGGCGGGGCTCCTCGCTTGCCATCAGCACAGCGGCGACCGTCGGCCCTATTGCCCCTGCTTCATCGGCTCCCATCATGCCGAGCTTGCGCAAATAAGTGTCCCGATCATCGTTGGAGCGTGGCGTGCGAAATCGCTGCCACAAGTCGGGCACCAAGTCCTCGATCCGTGCACTGGAGACAATTTGCTCGTCGAAGCGAATCATCCGGGTCTGGCTGCGTTGCTGGAACATTCTGGCAAGGTACTCGGTGGACATGGACCGCTTCGAATCAGCTATACGGTGCAGGAAACCGCCGGGGCTTTGGTGCACGAACAGGCTGCGGGGGATGTCCACCTTGATAACCGTTGCCTCCACCCCAGAGCTTGAGGGTAGCGACAACCGGTCTAATACGAGGTCTTCTATTGGCGGGTCGATGGAATCAGAACATACCCCCGGACGAGTTTGGTCACCAAGTCAAGACGATCGGCGGGAATGCCCACGATCTCGCGGGTGGCGTCCTCGACGCCGAAAACAAACACGCCGCCTCGGCTGTTTGCGAATGCGGCAAGGCTGTCAGCAAGGCTGTCCCGATGGGGTCCTATAACTCTGTTGCCGCCGAAACGTACCTCCTTGAATTCCAGGAAGGTGCTTTCGCCGAGACGAATTTTGTCCAGCAATTCCTTCTTGCTGTCAAACACGAGTCGGCTCCCTTCCCAGACGACGGTAGCGGCGCTCGAATGCTTCGAGTCCGCCTTCCATCACCCGGCAGACTTCCGCCCGCATGGCTTCCTCCTGCAATGATCCCGACTGACGGATGATACACTGCCCCTGTGCGAAATCGAGCGCGTGCAGCATCTCCGCATCCCCGTTCACCACGATATTCGGGTTGTGCGTCACGACGATAATCTGCCGCCTGAGCTTGTTCTCCCGAATCTGGCGCACGACCAAGTCATAGATCAGGTGGTTGTCCAGATCGTCCTCTGGCTGATCCAGCACCAGAGGTTCTTCCCCATGTGCCAGCAGAAAGGCCAGCATGGCCGCCGACCGTTGGCCCGCGGATGCCTGGGCAATTGGACGAAAGTCCGCGCCGTCGCCCACGCGGCTGTATGTCACGCTCAACCCGTCCTCGGGAAACCACGTCAGCAGTCTATCGAGAAAGTCGGGGGCCTGTTCGAAGTGGCGTTTGAGATAGTTGTTGAAATGGCTGCCAAAATCGCCCTGACCGGAGCAGGCCGCTATCAGACGACCCTTGAAGCCGGCGAGACGCTGTTCCATCTGCTCGCTCCGCGGCAACTCTTCTTTCGGCAAATTTGCAAGGAGTTTCGCCACCACTCTCCTTCAAGTCGTTGCCGCTCCTGGACCAACTGGCCATATTCGCTCGGGTCGGAGACGCCTTCCGATAGAAGCGCTTCAACCAGACTTTCGTAGCTGCTGGCAGCTTGTTCCACAGAGATTTGCCAAGGACTTTTTATCAATGCCTCACGCTGCGTTTCAACCGCCTCACGCAGACGCCGCGCCACGTCGCCCATACCCTGGGCCGCCGAATGTACGGCAGCGCCTAGGGCCGCCATGAACCCGGCGAGCTGACGGTCTCCCTGTGAAGTGTCGTCGATCAACCCATCCGGCAGATCTTCAGGCTGAAGGTCTGCCGCCATTGCCGCGATGCGTTGGGCGGCCATCTCCACCGTATCCAACTGCCGATGGGCTTCCCTGCGCTGCCGGTCGCGCTGGCGGTAGGCTGTCAAAATAGCGGTATGGCCAGCCTCCTCGAAGTGCCTCAGCTTGCGCTCGACATCTTGCAACGCCACTTTCAGGTCATCCTGCCGGCCCAACTTGTCGTCTAGCTCTCGAATCCGCGCGCGCGACGCAAAAAACGCATGGCGCGCTTCGTTCAGTTGCTCCCGGTGGGCAGACACCCCAGCCGCCTCGTCGATCACCTGCAGCAACGTCTGTTGGCTATCCCCCGCCAACTCGGCAATCTGCCCTTGGCTGAACACCCGGAGCGGAAAGCGATCCGGCGAGACGGTTTGCGCGGGTGACGGCATCCAATCTCTGCTGCCGGTTTCATCCTCCACGACGATGCCGGCGCCGTCCTGTTGCCAACGCACGCGATGTCGAACGCCGTCGCGCATCACGGTCCATTGGATCTTCGTCTTATCCGTCAAACCGCCTTCATCCATACGGTTCGAGGGCATCCGATTGAATCGCTCGAAGGTCAGGCGAGGCCCGCTACGCGCCTCCAGATACGTCAACTCATCTTCCCGCCTTGCCGCAAGCCTCAACGCATGAACGACCGTAGATTTACCCGTACCGCGTCCTCCGACCAGGGCATTGAGCCATGGGCTGAAGTCGAGCTTGGCCGGCTTTCCGTGCCCCATATACCGCGCATTGGCTATCTCAATGGACTCGATGCAATGTTTCGGCGTTGCGAAGGGATCAAACGGCTCCTGCCCGTCGCTGCGTCGGATCGAAAAACCGTTGCCATCCAGTAACGCAAGGCGCAGCCCCTCGATCGATGGCTTTGCCATTTTGACCCACGTGTAATGGGAGCCTGGGAATCGCTCCCCTGTACTGCCGGCGGGATGATGCGAATCCGATCCAATGACGTCGCTCCAGGCCAGTTTGCGTTGCCGGTAAAGCTCAGGGGGGTCGGAACAAAGGTCGACGACCTCCATTGCGAACAAACCACTGAAGTCGAGTAACGGAGTCAGCGTGTTTCCCTTTAGTCCCCAGGCGCCCGATGGCCCGTCCACGTGCGCAAGGAGCGGAATGCCTCCGGCATTGCAGACGGCTTCGACGACGCTGAGAGGCGCCAATTCGGCTGCAACCTCACTCGCGCCCCGTTGGCCGTGATACCCAACAGACCCTGGCAGCGTTGCGACGTCGGCGGATACCGAGTTGGTGTCGAGTATCCCAAGGACGTGAATTCCGCCGCTGGCGGTAATCTCCACACCCGGAAACAAGTGCAACGGTCGGAAATCAGGGTGCTGAACCTGTTCAAGCTCACGGAGCATTTGCTTCAGCCTGTCGACCCACTCTCCCGAGTTGTGGTCCGTTACCGCCACACAATCCACCTCAGCACGCATGAAGTCGAACAACCAGTCCGCCGGCGAGATCTGCTTTAAGGAACTCTGTGCCGGTCCTTTGCCATAGTCTGCGGACGCTGGCGTATGTGTGTGGAAGTCGAACTTCCACCACCGTGCGCCTGGATGCCGCCAATGTTGGTCTTGGTCGGAGGCCAAGTCGGCATCTCGACTCATTCGTGCTGGATTTACTTCATTGTCGGAGGGCGGCAAGGCTTTTGATTTTCTAGCGGAGCGCTGAGTGACCATTTTTAACTTACTCAGAATATGTGCCGTGAAGACGCAATTGGAATCGGTGTGGCGGATGAGTCGATCCGGGCGCTTCATCAAGCTCTTGGTGACGTCTGTGGATGCTGCCGAGCGGAATTAGACATTACCCGCCGTTGTAGAGTGTCAAGCTACCGTAGGAACGCGGTTCCCCCGCAGGTCGAATTAACCGCAGGCGTATTCCGGCAAAATTAAACAGCCTGAACAACCGTCCGACGGGTCTCAGCCCTCTCTGCGCCGCCGGCCCATTTCGGCTTCGGGACCTTTTCCGTGTGTTGCCCCCCGAGACCAGCCCGTGCCGCGAGAAGTGGTGCTCGCCGGTCCACACCGCGTCGAAACCCAACTGGTCGACCAGCTCGATGCGCTCCAGCGTTTCGTGAAACAGCCGCGGCTCGGTGTCGCTCCCGTGGAACGGAATGATGGTAAAAAAACCGAACACAATAAGTATTTACAGGCTTAATAGTACACCCTGCCCGGTGCCGCGTGCAACCATGCCCGGCACGTCGAATCCTTTGCCGTTCAGGATGTCTGCAACCGTCCGTAGTTGCATGCGCGGATAAGGCCGCGCAAACGTGGACTGGGTATCCCCTGCTTCAGCCAGGAAGCGATGGAAGTTGCGTTCCTTTGTTACGCCTAACGGCTCCAGGATAAGCAGGCCGACGATCAGCGCCGCGTCATTCTCCAACACGCCGCGTAAGGCACGCAGCGTGGCAATGCCGACATTCTTGCCGCCCTTGACCTCGATCGCCATGCTTTGCAGATCATCCATGTTCGGCCTAGCGAAGTACAGGCGGCCATCAAGGCCGCCGTCTGCCGTGCGCTTCGTTGTTACGAAGCCCTCCACGGCTTCGACAGCCCACTTCTGGAAGTGATAGGGATCACGCTGCCACCAGGTCACACGCGCCTTCCAGGGTGCGCGGCACGCCGTCAACCACGAAGTCTTTACCCTCAACCAAGCGCAGGCGGTCTTGCCAGCGCACTTTCGCCACGCGCTTGACGGCATGAATGGCAATGTCGATGCCGGCCCACTTCCGATTGAGTCTGTGGGCGGCTTCAAGTGTCGTAGCGCATCCACAGAAGGGATCAAACACCGTGTCGCCCTCGTTGCTCGACGCCTTGAGGATGCGTTCAAGCAAGGCAATGGGCTTTGGGTGGCATATCCGATGCGTTCACGGGCGCGGCCAGACAGGTTGTCAATATCGTTCCACAAATTTGTTGCAGGTCTCCCAGAGGGGAGATAGGTCTTGCGATAGGGGCGGCCCGTTTCGTCCTTGTAGATGGTGTTGTATTCCTGATTCGAGTTGAAGGGTGGGTCCAGGTCAATCAGGTCTACACTCCCCAGGTTCACGTGATCTCGCGTGATCGTGAGGCAGTCGCCGTAGTAGAGCCGGTTCACCAGAAGCCTTCAATCGTGTGGGTGTGAACCGAGTCGTCAACGTAGGCCGTGCGATGATTCACGACCGCGTGATTCATGAAGTTCTTGACACCGCCATAGCCACGGACCTTGGCGGCCGTGAGGGGGCCGTCACCCGGCCGCCACGTTCGACAGCGCCGACGATCAGGCGCTTTTTGGTGCCGTGGCCCTTTGGGGCGGGCTTGTCATCTTCGCGCCGATTGCCCTTGCGCGGCTTGCCGCCCAGGTAGGTTTCGTCGGCCTCAAGGATGCCCTGGAGCAAGTGGCGCTCTTTGTGCACCATCGCCACGCGAATGCGAGTTTGCACGTACCATGCCGTCTTCTGGTTCAATTCCAGGTCGCGGGCCAGTTGGCAGCTTGACAGGCTTTTCTTGGCGTTGACCATCAAGCCGATTGCCAGGAACCACTTTTGCAAAGGGACCTTGGTCTTTTGCATGATGGTGCCGGACAGGACATTGAAGCTGGACTTGCAGGCGTGGCAGTTCCAGCGGCCCACTTTATCCAGTTCGTTCTTGCGGGCCACCTTGTCGCTTTTGCAATATGGGCAGGTCGGGTTGTCGTTCCAACGGACGGTTTCAAGGTGTTCGATACAGGCTTCTTGAGTCGGGTACTTGCTGAAAATGCTGATCAGGTTCATGGCATCACCGCCTACAAGAGAAGGTACTACCTTACATGTCTGAATTGTCAAGCCTGTAACTACTAATTGCGTCATTTTTTTCGTCGCAAATCAGTATTGCGCAGGACCCTATCGGCGCCGCGTCTCGGTGGCGGAAGCATAGCCACGGCCAAGGGAGCAAGTCAATGCGCGCAGACCAGCGGCGGCTGCGGCAGTCCGCAGGCGCACTTGATGCCGCCGTTACTTTTCCCTAGAATAGCGCCCCGCTTACGATTGCTTGTCGGCCTCCAAACACGTCTGACCGCCCTTGAGGACCTTCCATGTTCGCGGACCGCTACGACCCGCTGCAAGACGAAATGGTCAGCATCCTGACGCCGGACGGGTGCTGCGACGAAACCCTCCGTCCCGACCTGGATGACGAGCAGATACGAATGATGTATCGCCAAATGCTGACTATGCGTCTGTACGACCGCAAAGCCGTCTCCATGCAGCGGCAAGGGCGTTTCGGCACCTATGCACAGATGGAAGGGCAGGAAGCCTGCATGGCGGCCAGCGCCTACTCCTTGGAGCCGCGCGACTGGATCGTTAGTTCCTACCGCGAAACCGGCGCCATGTGGATGCACGGCGTGCCGATGAAGCTGCTGTCGCTCTATTGGATGGGCAACGAGTTCGGCAGCCGCATGCCCGACGGGGTGAACGTGTTGCCCGTCTCCATACCGGTCGGGTCGCATCCCTTGCACGCCGTCGGCTTGGCGTACGCGGGCAAGTATCGTCAGGACGACAGCGTGGCGGTGACGTATTTCGGCGATGGCGCCACCTCCGAAGGCGATGTGCACGAGGCGATGAACTTGGCCGGTGTGTACGAAGTCCCTTGCGTCTTTTTTTGCCAGAATAACCAATACGCCATTTCAGTGCCGGTGCGCGAGCAGACTGCCTCGCCGACCATTGCCCAAAAGGCCCTGGCCTACGGTTTTCCCGGCGTGTTGGTGGACGGCAACGACATCATGGCCGTTTACGCCGTCATGCAGGAGGCCGTCGAGCGAGCCCGGCGTGGCGGCGGACCAAGCCTGATCGAGGCGTATACCTACCGCCTCGGCGCCCACACCACGGCGGACGATCCCACCAAATACCGCGACGACGCCGAGGTCGAGTTCTGGCGGTCGCGCGACCCGCTGCTGCGGGTGCAAAAGTATCTGCACGCCCACGGCGCCTGGTCGGAAGATTGGGAACATGAACTGCTGGAAGCCTGCACCGGGGAAGTGGAACAGGCCATGAACGACGCCGAGGCGGTGCCGCAACCGCCCCCACAGGATATGTTCCGCTACATGTACGCCGAGCCGTCGGCGGCGCTGCGCGAACAAGAGGCGGCGCTGCTCGCCGCGCTTCAGGCTCAGCAGAAAGGCTGATCGACATGGCGACACGCACCCTTCTCGAAGCCATCCGCGAGGCCCTACACCTGGAACTGGGCGCCGACGAGCGCGTGATTCTGCTGGGCGAGGACATCGGCCGGGAGGGCGGCGTTTTTCGCGTCACCGAGGGCCTGCAAGCATGCTACGGACGGGCGCGCGTCATGGATGCGCCGATTGCCGAGGCCGGTATCGTCGGCATGGCGGTGGGCATGGCCATCGCGGGGCTGCGGCCGGTTCCCGAAATCCAGTTCATGGGGTTTCTCTACCCGGCTTTTGACCAGATCATCAGCCACGTAGCCCGCATGCGCAATCGTTCGCGTGGCCGCTTCACCTGCCCCTTGGTGGTGCGGGTACCCTACGGCGGCGGCATCCACCCGCCCGAGCACCACTCGGAAAGCACTGAGGCCATGCTGGTGCACACCCCCGGCCTGCAGGTCGTGGTTCCCGCCACCCCCTACGACGCCAAAGGGTTGCTGACCAGCGCCATTCGCAGCCCGGACCCGGTGATTTTCCTGGAGCCGAAACGTATCTATCGCGCCGTACGCCAGGACATTCCCGAGGAAGACTACACCGTGCCCATCGGCGAGGCGCGCCTCGTGCAGGAGGGCACCGACGTGACGGTAATCGCCTGGGGCTCAATGATGCACACCGTGCTGCAGGCCGCCGAATCGCTGGACGCCAGCGGTATCAGCCTGGAGATTCTCGATTTGCGCACCCTGTCCCCAATGGACGTGCCGGCCATCATCGCGTCCGTCGAGAAGACGGGCCGAGCGGTGGTCGTGCACGAAGCCGCACGCACGGCTGGCCTGGGGGCCGAGATCGTGGCGCAAATCAACGAGAAAGCCTTGTTGTCCCTGGAGGCCCCGGTCGAACGTGTCAGCGGTTTTGACACCGTATTCCCCCTGCCACAACTCGAAAAGTATTATCTACCGACCCCTGAGATGATTGCGGCCGCCGTACACCGCGTGCTGGCCTTCTGAGGAGCGCCGACACAGACGGCCTCTCTTCAACATGACGTGTGTCCTAGAGGTTAGGCATGGCTCTGGAGTTTCGCTTCCCGGACGTGGGAGAAGGTATTGCCCAAGGTGAGATCGTGCGCTGGCTGGTGGCCCAGGGCGACCGGGTGAAGGCCGATCAACCGCTGGTGGAGGTGGAAACCGACAAGGCCGTGGTGGAGATACCGGCCCCGCGCGCCGGCACCATCCTGCGCCTGCCGGTAGCGGCGGGAGAAACGATTCAGGTCGGGGAAATTCTGGCGGTCATTGGCGAGGCGGATGGATCCGAGGCCAGCGTTGCGCCGCAACCGGAAGCGGCCTCGGTTGTGGGACGCCTGGATGCCAAAACCATGGATCTGCCACCCGAGATGGTAGCCGCTAAGTCGAAAGACGGCGCGGCCGCTGACCGGCGTGTTCTCGCCATCCCTTCGGTGCGCAAGCTGGCCCGCGACCTCGGGGTCGATCTGAGCCGTGTCACGCCTTCCGGTCCGCGTGGCCGTATCCGCCGCGAAGACGTGCTGCGCGCCGCCCCGCAGGACAGCGAACCTGCCCAGACCACCGACCTACGACGGGACGCGCATGGAGCTATCGAGCTTCAGCCGCTGACCGCCTTGCGGCGCACCATCGCTAAAGCGATGGTCGAGGCGGCCACCACCGCCGTACCCATCACCACGATCGACGAAGTGGACATCAGCGAATTGCTGGATTGGCGCGCCCGCGGCAACGCCGCCGCTTCGGATGTCCATCTGACGCTGCTGCCGTTCATCATGAAGGCGGTGGTTGCCGCCCTGAAGCAGCACCCGACGCTCAATGCGTCACTCACCGAAGACCAGCAACACCTGATTCTCAAGCGCTATTACCACCTTGGCATCGCCACCGACACGCCCGAGGGCCTGATCGTCCCAGTAGTGAAAGACGTCGAACGCAAATCCCTCCTGACCCTTGCAACGGAATTACAGCACCTCGTCGAATTGGCCAATACGCGCCGCATCCCGCTGGCCGACCTGCGCGGCGGCACCTTCACCATCAGCAATTACGGTGCCGTTGGTGGCATCTTCGCTACCCCGATGCTACACCTGCCGCAAGTCGCCATTCTGGGCGTTGGAAGGTTCGTACAGAAACCCGTCGCCTACGAGGGGGCCGTTGCCTTGCGCACTATCCTGCCATTGTCCCTGACGTTCGATCACCGTGTCCTTGACGGCGCCGCAGCGCAACGGTTTCTCAACGCAGTCATGGCCTATCTCGTCGACCCCACACGGCTGCTGCTGACGCTGTGATGGGAGAGATAGGCCATGCTGATCCGAAGCTGCTTTAGGCGTCCCTGACGACCCCGTCGACGTGCTCCTGTAGGACATCCTTGGAGACCGCGCCCACCACGGTATCGACCCGCTTGCCATCCTTGAAGAAGAGCAGCGCCGGAATCCCGGTGATGCCGTAATTCTGCGCGATCGCAGGATGATCGTCGACGTTGAGCTTGCCCACCTTCAATTTGCCATCGTACTCGGTGGCCAGTTCTTCCACCGCTGGCGCGATGACGCGGCAAGGACCGCACCACGGAGCCCAGAAATCAACCAGGACCGGCGCATCGGCCTGCAATACTTCGGCGTCAAAATTTCCGGCAGTAACCGTAAACGGTGCTCCCATGTAAGATATCCCTCCATTGATTTTCGCCTGCAAATACGCCGCACGAAAGATCACTTGCTTGACCTCCCGTGCGGCGTTTTGAAAAACCTATTCGGGCATTTGCCCGACAAACCGTTCGCGGCTCAAACCTGCAAGGCGGTTAGTCGGCCGCGTGGGCGTACCACTCGGCGCCTTCCTGACCCGGTTCGGGCAGGATGTGACCGCCCTCCATCGACCAGCGCGCCGGACCCTCGACGATGCGGGCACCAACCTGGTCGAGTGCAACACCAGCGTTCTCGGCGTATGCCTGACGCAGGTCGTTCTTCAGCTTCAGCACCACCTCTGCCGGGCGACCGGCGCGGTTGCCGGCGTCGATGTAGTGCGGCGTGTCATAACCGGAATCGGCGCCTTCAGGGGTCTCTTTGAAGAAGACGTGCACGAAGCTGCGCGGCGCGTTGGTACTGTCGCAATGGATGTCCGTAAAAGCCTTGGCGATTTTGGGGCGCACGTCCATGGGTACGGCACCAGCGGGAGAAATACAATTATACACAGGCATGACAAGTCCTTTCCTCGTTAATAGACGTTAGGGACGTAGCCCTGATCGCTGGCGTTGACAACGACTTCATCAACGCCGCAGCCCGTTACCTCACACCACATGTCGCATATTTTCATCAGCAGTTGCTCACGCACTGGCTGTTCGCAGCCCGGCGGAATGGCACCGCGTACCAGCGACGTGGTGGAGAGTTCGCCGCCACGGTACCCGGCACCGTGCGGTATCTCGTTGAATTCAACCTGCACGTCATCCGGCGCCGCACCCAGAACTTCGGCGGTGATGCCCGCCAAGCCGGAGACGAGGTGGGGACGGATGTCGAGGGGAATGCAACCCTCTTGTACGATGCACCTGAACGTAATCATCGCTTCTCCTGCACTTGGAAGATGGCCAATTGCGGCGACACCCTACCACATTCGGCATCTGCGCTTCAACCGGACGTTCGGGGGGGGAGTGATTATGGGCGAGGCTTAACCATGCGGGACGCAAGCTACGATGTTTACGCAATGGCAATACAATGAATGGGAGGACAAATGAGACGGTTCGAGACCAAACGGCTGCCGTCGGCAGTGGACGCGATAGCGCCCGACGGCTCCGATGTGCGCGTCTTGTGCAGCGGGATGCGCGGCAGCATGGCGCACTTTTCGCTGCCGCGCGGACAAGTGTCGCAAGCCGTGGCTCATCACCGCATCGAGGAGGTCTGGTATTTCCTGGCAGGGCGGGGCCAGTTTTGGCGCAAGCAGGGGGCGGACGAAGAAATCATTGAGGTATTTGAAGGGAGCTCGATTACCATCCCACCGGGCACCCACTTCCAGTTCAGAAACGATGGTGACGAGGCGTTGGCGGCGGTCGGCGTCAGCATGCCACCGTGGCCCGGCGAGGGCGAAGCGTACCCGGTGGAAGGCATTTGGTAATTGGTATGGGCGGTGCCTTGGCGCTTGTTTGCGGCCATTCCGGCGGGTAACATGGGCGCCCACCGCAGGCATGAAAGCCCCTTCGACCCACGTGCGCAGTTGCGTATCTAAAGGAGGACCCATCAGGATGACCGTGCAACCCTTCACCGTTCACGTTGCCGACGACACGCTGGAAGACCTGCGCGAGCGCCTCGCCCGCACCCGCTGGCCGGGTGAGCTCCCGCACACGGGATGGGATTACGGCTCCAATCTGGCCTACGTCAAGGAACTCGCGGCATATTGGCAAAACGAGTTTGACTGGCGCGCCCAAGAAACGGCCCTGAACCGCTTTTCGCACTTCCGCACCACGGTCGACGGCATGGGGATTCACTTCATCCACGAGAAAGGCAAGGGACCCGAACCGCTTCCGCTGGTGATCACGCACGGGTGGCCGAGCACTGTCTTCGAGATGTCCAAGATCATCCCCATGCTCACCGATCCGGCGGCTTACGGCGGCGACCCGCAAGACGCCTTCGACGTTGTAGCGCCGTCGCTGCCGGGGTACGGCTTTTCCGACATTACCGGCACACGCGGCATCAACGTGGCACGAATTGCCGACCTGTGGTCGCAGCTCATGACAACGGCGCTCGGCTACAGCCGCTACGGCGCCCACGGCGGCGATTGGGGGGCGGGCGTAACAGCGCGCTTGGGCTTTTCCTACGACAGCCAAGTGATCGGCATCCACACCACCTCGGTGTCCGGCGTGCCCACCGGCTGGCAGCCGGGCATGCGCGACCTGACGCCCGCCGAGCGCACCTTTCTGGAGGCGCGGGCGCATTGGCAACTGGAGGAAGGCGGCTATGCCCACATCCAGGGAACCAAACCGCAGACCCTGTCGTATGGCCTCAACGACTCCCCCGCCGCGCTGGCCGCCTGGATTATCGAGAAGTGGCGCAGTTGGAGCGACTGCGACGGGGACGTGGAGCGGTGCTTCAGCAAGGACGAATTGCTGACGACGATTACGATCTACTGGGCCACGCAGACGATCAACTCATCCACCCGCATCTACTACGAGAACCAGCACAATCCGTGGATCATTCAGCCCGGGCAGCGCATCGACGTGCCGTGCGCCGTGGCGCGGTTTCCCAAGGAGATCAGCCGGCCGCCGCGTGAGTGGGCCGAGCGGTTCTTCAACCTTCAGCAATGGTCGGAAATGCCGCGCGGCGGCCACTTTGCAGCCTTTGAACAGCCGGAAACGCTGGCGCAGGACGTCCGGGCCTTCTTCCGGCCGTTGCGGGGAGCGTAGGCGGGGGCGGTCGGATTACGCGCGACCGTAATCCGACCTGCGGCTTATTTCTCCGACTCTGCCAATTGCTTAATTCCTTGAATAGTCAATTCCATATTACGGCGCAGCGTTGCACGGCGCGCGGCGAGAATCTGTCTGGCATTGTCGGGGTCTTGCTGCATCGCCCGGGTGGTGCCGGAGAGGCCAGGGCCCATCGTCATGCACTGGCGCAGGCGGGTGGAATCGCCAACGCGGTCCAACTCGAAACGCCACTGCGCGCTCGGCTGCTCGGCGTCGCTGACGTTCCAGGCGAACAGGCGGGGCGCCTCGCAGGCGACAACGTGTGAGGTGGTTTCCCACTGCCGGTCGCCGATGCGGTTGCGCCCCACGAAGCGCGCGCCGTCGCCGTCAAGCCATTCGGCGCCTTGGAACTCGTCGCTGAAGCGGGCTGGGAGTGTGACGTCGCTGATCAAGTCCCAGAGGCGCTGCTGCGGCGCCTCCACGTTAACCTCGACGGTAACGCCGGGTTGCGAGGCCAGGATATCGCCGTGATAGGGCTGGGCGTTGGTATGACCCCAGTGGTCGAACCAGGTAATCTGAGCGGCCGGTCGCCGGGCGGTGGGTTTGAAATCAGTGCCGATCGTCCAGGCCACGGGCAGCAGCACAATGGGCGTCACGCCCTTGGGAATACCCAAGATGTCAATGAGTTCCTCGCGCTTGCCGAAGATCATCGTGGTCCACGCGGTGCCAAGGCCGCGGGCGCGCAGCGCCAGACAGAAGCTCCAGGCCGATTGGATGACAGAGTCGAACAGTCCCGGGCAACCGCTACCGTCGTGTTCGCCCCAGATGGTCGGGATGACCAGGGCCGGCACGCGCTCCATGTTCTGCGCCAGATAAGCGCTCGATGCCGCGGTGTGTTCGCGGTGCGAGCCGGTGCCCTTGAGTTGCTGAGCGGCTTGAATGATGTTGGCCCCCCCGGCCATGCGGTACAACTCGGCGACCTTGGCCTTAACCTCGACGTCGCGGATAACCAGCCAGCGACGGCTGGCGATATTCGCGCCAGACGGCGCCTGTTCCGCCAAGTCAATGCACTGCAAAATGATCTCGTCGGGAACCGGACGCTCAAGGTCGAGCCGCCGTCGCACCGCTCGGGTCGTCCGTAAAACAGAATCAACTTGTTCGACATCGAAGGTCATGAATCAAACTCCTCAGGAGCTAGAGAATACTTGAAGGGGGCCGAATTGACGCCCGGCAAGGCCGCCAGACATGGCTGTGACGGAGCCATCACAATGCAATGGTTTACTCCCGGAACGCAAGGGAATTGTGCCCTCCGCCCCCTCTACCACACCTTCCTCTTCCCGGCCTGTTGCCAGCGAGCAGCGTAGGCGTTAGGAAACTTCATGGACGATACGCGACACCACATTGTGGTGCATTATGGCGAGTTGGGCCTCAAGGGCAGGAACCGGCCCGTTTTTTTGCACGCGCTGATGCGCAACCTGCAGAAAGCGCTCAGTTCGTTAGGCGAGGGTTCCGTCGAGCAGCAATCGGGGCGCCTGTTGCTCACCGCATCGGAAAAAGTTCCTTGGGCGCAGCTTGAGCAGCGGCTGCAGCAGGTCTTCGGCGTGGCTAACTTCTCACGCTGCTGGACGGCGCCGCACGACCTCGAAGCCGTCAAGCAGGCCGTCAGCCGCGCCCTGCATGAGCGCACCTTCGGCAGTTTCCGCATCACAGCGCGGCGGGCGTTCAAGGAGTTGCCGTGGGGGTCGCAGGAGATCAGCCGCATCCTCGGCACGCACGTGCTGGAGACGCACGCTACGCGAGTGGATTTGAAGAACCCGGAGTTGGTCGTGCACGTCGAGGTGATCCCGCGTCGGACGTTGATTTACGTGGAAAAACTGACGGGGGCGGGAGGCTTGCCCGTGGGCACGGGCGGCACGCTGCTAGGGCTGCTGTCGGGAGGACTGGACTCGCCGGTGGCCACTTATCGGATGATGAAGCGAGGCTGCCAAGTGCATGTCGTCCACTTTCACAGCTACCCGTTTCTGGACCGCACCTCGCAGCACAAGGCCCACACCCTGGCGCGCCTGCTGACCCAGTATCAGTACCACACGAAATTGTGCATGGTGCCGTTCGGCGAGGTGCAGCAACGCATCGTGAGCGCCGTGCCGGCGGCGTACCGTGTCGTCCTTTACCGACGATACATGCTGCGGATTGCCGATGCTCTGGCGCAGCAGCTCGGCGCCCACGCCTTGGTGACAGGCGAATCACTGGGTCAGGTGGCGTCGCAGACGCTCAGCAATCTGCGCGTCATCGAGGCCGTCAGCACCCTGCCGGTGTTGCGTCCCCTTATCGGCATGGACAAGGCCGAGATCATGGCGCAGGCCGAAGCCATCGGGACCTATGCCACCTCGATTCTCCCCGATCAGGATTGCTGCACGCTATTCGTGCCGCGCCGCCCCGCCACCCGTACGACCCTGCCAGACATTGAAGCGGCCGAGCAGGCGCTGGACACTCCTGCCCTGCTGCAACTGGCTCTGGACGGTATGCAGAGCATCACGTGCGACTTCCCGGAAGACCCAGCCTGCGCGCCTCACGCGAAGCAGCGCTCGAGGCATAGCGTCTCGCCGTCGAACCAATAGTGCCGGAAATCGGAAATGCGAACGGTCTCGCGCAGGCACAGCGTACGCGCGTCGGCGCCGCGGCCTTTGGGAACGTACAGATAGGCGGCGGCTTGCAGGTGGTCCAGAGTACGCCAGCGCCGCATGGCGGCGTCGAGATCGCGCAGGCTCTCGTCGGTTTCCACCATGCCGACGATCTCGACCTTCTGGCTGACCCGCCCAACCGCCACGAGATGCGGATACTGGTCTTTAACCGGCCGCTGCAAGGCACGCCCGGTGTTGGTGTAAATCGTGAAGATGTTGGTATCGAACGCCTCAAATGCAATCCGTTCGATCAGGTCCTCCAGGATGACAGGGCGCGTCGTGGTTCCATTCATGACTCACTCTTTCGTTTGGATTTGGGCAGTTTTGAAGCGCCTCACGACAGCTTCTGCCCCATCAGGCGGTAGCTGCGCGCGGGCTGCAAGCCCTGTTGCTGCAGGATGTCGAACAACGGGTCGGACGCATTCACTTTGGGGAGCTTGAAGGGTGGCGTATCAACGGCATTCAGGCGGGCTAGCAAGATGGCGCTGACCTGAGTCGCATCCGCGTCGGGCGCGCAGGCAAGGTCCAGAATCGTTGACCCCTGGTGCAACAGGTAGCCCTGTATCGCGCCGTTTTCACGACAGGCATAGCCCTGTATCAACTCGCCATAGCCCGCCAGGGAATCAGCACTGCGCTCCCAGCACGCCGGAAAAGCGTGGAACGCCTCACAGGCATCCAGCAGCTCCGCCGCCGGCGCTTGGATGACCTCACCCATCGGGCCGCCGGAGCTGTCCAACGCGCCCTCCAGAGTAACGAGACGTCCCCGTTCCTCGAAGCCGACGGACCGGAAGAATTGTAGCGCCGCGTCGTTGTCCTCAGGAACGTCTACCGTGATGTCTTCCGTGCGCTGGATAGCGATTTTACGAACCAACGCCTCCACAAGCTGCGAGGCGATGCCGCGGCGCTGAAACGCCGGCTGGCAGCCCAGGGTCTGGATCCATGCGCTCGCCTCACGCCGCGTGCTGATGATCGCCGCCACCGGCTGCTGCCGTTCGAGCGCCACCATGCAATTCCCAGGGCGCACGGCAAACAGCGTCATGTGGGCCTTCAGCCGCTCCTCGGTCATCTCCGGCGTGTCCGTCTCGTGGATGCGGCAGCATTGGTTGATCGCCCGCACGATCAACCCCAGATCGTCCGGACGGCAAAAGCGATACGAGGGCATGAGAGAGAATTCCTAACGGAGAAAAGAAGAATTGCAGGATGACGGATTATATCACGCCCATCCGCATGCCAGATGGCGCCTACCCCTGCGTTTTTGCGCCCGCGGCGATGAACAACCACGCCCACCCGACCAGCAGCCCCACGCCGCCGATGGGGGTTACGGCGCCCAGCCAGCGCACGTTGGTCACCGCCAGCAGGTACAGGCTGCCGCTAAACACCAAGATGCCGAACACAAAGCTGATGACGACGCCCTTGCCGATGCCGGGATATGCTGACAGGGCCAGCAGGACCAGCGTGTGAAGGGCATGGTAAAGCACCGCCGTTTGCCACGTCTCCAGGGTTTCATACCGTTGCAGAATGGCCTTGAGCCCGTGGGCGCCGAAAGCTCCCAGGGCAACCACGAGGAATCCGCTCACCGCGGCCAGCCGCAGGCACCATGCTGAGGTCATCGCGTTACTCCCAAGTTTGTTGTGGAACCACACAAATTCTGCCGCCAAGAACACAGGAATCCTGACAGGGAAATCCCCCAAATCAGCCCAATTTGTCCAATCGAGACACAGAAATCCTGGCACAACCTGCAAGAAACACAACAATACTGGCACAAACTACAAAGCAAAAACGGTCCAGTAAGACCCAACCTCTGAACCGTTCAACAGGCAGGCTACCACACAAAAACAAGGGCCGTCCTGTTGTTCTTCAGGACGGCCCTTGTTTGCTCAATGAACGACAAAGAATTCGAGTGCCGCATCCAGAAAAGGCACAGCCCGCCATACCGTCAGCCCCCTACACGCCTCCTCATCTGACCAAAACGCCGTGCTCAGACAGCGCGTCATGCCAGACTTCATGATAGGCAGGAACACGCTGAAACGTTGCAGACAGGCCAGCATCTTCGAAAACACGCTGCTTCGAGGGGTAAAGGTCTGAATCAAGACACGCCAGAACCGCCGTACGCATCGCCTCCCGGCGCTGAGCAAAACGTTGCTCACGTTCATGCGCTTTATAAGCCATGCGAATAGCTTGCAGTTGGACGTACTCCGACGGGTAACGCTTCTTGAGCGTGCTCAAGGCAATACCCAAAGAAGCAGCGACCTCAGTCGCGGAAAGCCGCCCTGGCTCAGGTCCGGCAAGCACCGCAGCAAGCCCCTGCCCCACCTGCTCCCAAACGGCAGGGCCGCATCTACGACAGGTGCCGAGCAGGGCAATCTCCTGAACCAGGCCCTGCGGCGCACCGCACTTCGGACACGTCTCGGAAAACGGGACACGATGCACCGGGCAGCGGCGCACGGGTTTCATCCGCCACAGAAGCGGCTCCCAGAATTCCTTGCCCTGCGCCCGCCATGCGGCGAAACAGGACGCGCACCATCGCTTCCGCCCCCAGCGCATCGCTCCGTTACGCGTCGCCGGAAGCAAAAGCCGCCATGGCAAAAGCGTATGTAACGACAAACCCTCCAGTCCGGTCAGATGGGTCAAGGCGCCGGCTACCTCTTCCGCAGGCTTGCCAAGGCCGTCATAAACGACGGAATCCGATGCGAGATACGCCGAAAGACGAAGGCTGTCACGCACGACGCCCTTGGACACGAGCGGACGTATGAGACGATCGAAAATAACCGGCGCCGCCAGGTGACGGGCCACCGCAAGACGGCCAATGAAACCTGTCAGGCTTTCGACCAGGGGTGTTCCCGTGCCGAGAGGCGCCCGGCCATAAAGCGGGACCAAGCGCTTCACGCAACATTCACTTTATGGCGAGCAGGATGGGGCGTGCCCGGCCGGCGCCCGGAACCCTTGCCGGAGGCAGCAGGCGTAGCAGCAACGTCCTCGGACGATTCGTTTTCCGGAACAGCCGATCTCATCAGAACCTCCTCGGTTTGAGCACTCAAGTCCCTGAAGCAACGTTCACCCTTCTCACAATCCTCACGCATCTGAATGAGCTTTCTGTCAGGAAGCACCGTAGCCTTGAAGTGCGACCACTCAAGGGCCTTGCTCCCAGACTGAACACCCCGCACGAGCGCCCTGTCAAACCAGGCACTGAGGTTGCCGACACAGCCCACGGAACCCGATTGCAAACGCTGGACGGCGCGCGAGCTCAGCTTAGGCCTCATCGCCTCCGGCAACTCTTTCACAAAAGCCTGAACAACAGACAGGAAAGCCTTGCAATCTTCACTGCGCATGTCCTGGCTGAAGACGTAACGCGGGAAAAAGACCTCACGCATGCGCCGGGCGAGTTCGGGGGAAAATTCCAACGGTTCCAGAATGCGCGGCGTAGACACCAGAACAATCCGGCACCCCACCTCGTCGCTGATGTCCCGGAGTACGTCAAGCCGCTGGCGAAGCGTCTGCTCGCCTCGCTCTTTCAGAACCAGATTCAAGGCTTCGTCAATGATGACCACGTCAACACCCCGGTCGCGCGTCGCTGAAACCGCAGCGCGCATAAGCGCATCGACAGTGCCGACGACCTGCCGCTGCCGCCGTGCCCCGCGCTCCACCTTGCGGTCGGGCAACGGGTCCGCCAACGTATCAAGCCACGCGATCCAGAACGCTTTCCAGGGAAAGGTAGGGCTGTACGGGCTCGGCGCCCTAAAGGCGACCGCGCGGAGAACCCGGGGATCACTGTCGACCGGCGTGTTCAACCTTTCAATCAGAAAACGAATCAGCACGCCTTTTCCTACCCCGGATGGACCAATGAGAAGCACCAGGCTGTTTGTCTCCCGGGCCTCCTCCAGACGCTCGCAGGTCTCTCGAAAACGCAGATGCTCCACCACCTTTTTCCGAATCAGGAGACGAGCAGACCGCAGAGCGTCGCCGGAACAGGTATCTTCAGACAGTACTGTCACAGGGTTCGATCCCTTCCAGCGCATCGTCGTCAGCAGGCCCGAGCACCAAGGGCGTTGAGGAATACAACGCCTCAAGCGGCCTCGGTGATTCATTCTTTGCCAGTCGAAGCACCGGCGAACCCATACCTGCAGGCCGAGCGGAACGGACGGCCTGAGCCTCCTCATCACGATCTACCTGCCGGGCCAAATCACCCTTGAGATCAGTTTCAGTAAATACAATTAGTAGTTACAGGCTTAAAAATTCAGACATGCAAGGTAGTACCTTCTCTTGTAGGAGGTGATGCCATGAACCTGATCAGCATTTTCAGCAAGTACCCGACTCAAGAATCCTGTATCGAACACCTTGAAACCGTCCGTTGGGGCGACAACCCGACCTGCCCATATTGCAAGAGCGACAAGGTGGCCCGCAAGAACGAACTGGATAAAATAGAATGGCCGCCGTGTTCTCCAATCCCTCGTGCAGGATAGACGGCGTCGGTGAGGAGCAAGCCGTTGAGTAGCAAGGCCGTTAGGGCCCGCAGTGGCTTGCCGATGTACAGATGCCCGGCGCCCGGCAGAATGCCGGAGAGGACCCCGGTCACGGTGGGCGACTTGCGGCACGTCGGAGGCAGTGTTGGGCTTCTGCCTGTAGAGTCAGTACTGATCGGACAACGGATTGCCAGCGGGGAGCAGGTGTCACGCGCCTCGGTCTTCTGCCCGTCGAGCCACCAGGACAATCCCAGGAGATACGCCCCCGCCGGGCGAGGGGACCCGGCGGCGCGTCATTCAGGAGCCGTTGCCACTTGCGCGCCGAGAGTGGGTACTGACCCTACTCAAAAGGAAGCTCGCCGAGCTTGAAAGACGCCACTTGCGCGGCCCTTGTCTCCCCATTAAACTGGCTCAACCTCTGAAAATGAGCAAAACCGCCGTCGTAAGCCGTGTCGCCCTGCCGCCAATACAGCAATGTCTTCTATCTCACCAGAGACTGTCACACGCACGAAATGAGACCGCATCATGCCAACACTGAGTGACCACAAGCAGTTGATTGAGCAATACCCTCTCTTGGGAACGATCGGCAACACGCCACTGGTGCAGGTGAACGTCCTGCGCGACACCTTGCCGGATATCGACGTGTTCGCCAAGCTCGAGTATTTCAACCCCGGGGGGTCGCTGAAAGATCGTCCGGTGCGGCAGATTCTGCTGGATGCGTTGACCAACGGCGCCTTATCTCCCGGCAAGACGATTCTGGATTCGAGTTCCGGCAACGCCGGCATCGCGTATGCCATGCTCGGTGCTGCCCTCGGCTATCCCGTGGCCCTGGTGGTGCCCGAAAACGCCAGTCTGGAGCGCCGCAAACGCATCGTGGCGCACGACGCGAACCTCATCACCACCGACGCGCTGAAGGGATACGACGAGGCGCTGCGCGAGGTACACCGCTTGGCCGAGGAGGAGCCGGAGCGCTATTTCTTCGCCGACCAGTACGGCAACGCGAGCAACTGGCAGGCGCATTACCACGGCACCGCCCTGGAAATCCTGGAGCAGACCGGCGGCCAATTGACACATTTCGTTGGCGGCATCGGCACCGGCGGCGCCATCACCGGCATCGGCCGGCGGCTCAAGGAATACGACCCCTCCATCCAAGTCATCGCCATCATCCCCGAGGAGTTTCCCGGCATCGAAGGGCTGAAGCCACTCGGCACGCCCGGCGCCATTGTGCCGGCCATTCTCGATCAGAGCGTCATCGACGAGCGCGTCAACGTTACCATCGAAGAGGCATACGACATGTGCTGGCGCCTGGCGCGCGAGGGATTTTTCGTCGGCCAGTCCTCCGGCGGCTACATGCAGGGGGTGGCCAAGGTCGCCGCGCGCGTGCACCGGGGCCGCATCGTCACCCTGTTCAACGATCTCGGCGAGCGCTATGCCAGCACTCACCTGTGGCAACCGCAAGAATAGCGACGTAACAGAGGAGCCTTGTCATGCAGTTTGCCAGTGCCATGTCACGCGAGGTGCAAACCGCAGCGGCGGTTGCAGAGGTATTGGACAACGTAACCATCCAGTTATCCGAACAGTCTGCCCACCTGAGCCTTGTCTTTGCTTCCCCCCATCACCTGAAAGATTTCCCCCATCAGCTGCAAGTCATGCAGGAACGGCTGTCCAGCCACACCCTGATCGGCTGCACCGGCGGCGGAGTGATCGGCGACCAGCAGGAGGTGGAGCAGCGGCCCGGCCTGTCCCTGATGGCGGCCCACCTGCCGGGCGTCACCATCACGCCGTTTCATATCGAGCAGCCCGATCTGGAAGAGGAAACGTCGGAGGGCTATTGGCACGAGCGGCTGGGACTGTCGCCCGACGACAAGCCGACCTTTATCCTGCTGCCCGACCCTTACGTCATCGACTCCCGCAAGCTGCTCGACGTGTTGAACGTCGCCTACCCCCAACGCCCTATCCTCGGCGGGCTGGCCAGCGGCGGCCAGTCGCAGAGCAGTTGCGCCCTATTTCTGGACGGCGAGGTATTGCACGGCGCGGTCGGCATCGCCCTGCAGGGGGACTTCGTGCTGCACACCGTGGTGTCGCAGGGCTGCAAGCCCATCGGCCGCCCTCAGTTCGTCACGCGATGTGAAGACCAGATCATCTACGAACTGAGCGGCCGCCCGGCGCTGGAAGTGGCCCGCGAGACCGTCGGCGAGTTGTCCCCCGAGGATCAGGAACTGGCGCGCACGGCGCTGCTCATCGGGCGCGTGGTGGACGAGTACAAGGAGACCTTCGAGCGCGGCGATTTTCTCATTCGCACCCTGCTCGGCGCCGATCCCAAGAGTGGCGCCATCGCGGTTGGGGAAACGACTCGGCCCGGCCAGACGGTGCAACTGCACGTACGCGACGCCGAAACGGCGCGGGAAGATCTGACCGAGATGATGGGCGCCCTCACCCCCAAACTGGCCGACCGGCCGGCGCAGGGGGCGCTCGTCTTTTCCTGTAACGGCCGCGGCGCCCACCTGTACGGCAAGCCAAACCACGACAGCGAGGTGATTGCCGCCGCCACCGGCGACATCCCCAGCGCCGGTTTCTTTTGCAACGGCGAAATCGGCCCCATCGGCAACAGCAATTTCCTGCACGGTTTCACGGCCAGCGTCGGTATCTTCCAGGAGAAAGCGTGATCCACGGCTACGCCACCGCTGAAACGCTGCTGGAGGTGCCGGGACATCGCGTACGCATGACCCGGGTGGCCGACGCCGAGGCGCTGCTCGCGGACATCGAGCCGGTAACCTTTGCCGAGGCCGAACGCCTGCCTTACTGGGCCGAGTTGTGGCCCTCCGCCGTGGCCCTGGCACATTACATCGCCAAACACCTGAATTTGGACGGCCGGCGCGTCCTGGAACTGGGCTGCGGCTTGGGCTTGGTCAGCGTGGTGGCGGCCCTGCAAGGCGCGCGGGTGCTGTGCACCGATTATGAAGAAGCCGCCTTGGCCTTTGCCCGCCGGAACGCCCGCGGCAATGCCTGCCGCCGCATGCGCTTCCGGCTGGTAGATTGGTGTGACCCGGCCCTGCGGCGCCGCTATGACTGCATTCTCGCCTCGGACGTCATTTACGAAGTGCGTTCCTTTGCCCCCCTGGTGTCGCTGCTGCAACGCTATCTGGCGCGCGGCGGCATGGTCGTTCTTGCCGAGCCCGGGCGCGTCAACGCCCCGCCGTTTTTCACCCTGCTGCGGCAGCGTGGCTTTACCTACCGCCAGCACATCCAGCGCGTGCAGTGGGAAGGTACCCACCGCATCTCCATTTACGTCATTCGTCATGCAAGAGTCGCCTGCGACAAGAACACGTCTCTCACCTTACCCGCTCCCAGAGGTCGGTGTGATGCACCTTAACTTCCAAGAGGGTGTGTCTTACCCCCTCTCCCCTGGTGGGAGAGGGGGATCGGCGTAGGGCGAAGGGACTGAGAAAGGGAAGATGGAAGAACAGACGGCTGTGAGGGAACGTCTGGCCGCCTTGCGCGACGTCGTCAGCCAGCACCAGCGCCGCTATTACGTGGAGGACCGGCCCACCGTCAGCGATGCGGATTACGACGCCCTGTACCGCGAGCTCCAGGGCCTGGAAGCGGCGCACCCGCATCTCGTCACGCCCGATTCGCCAACCCAGCGCGTCGGTGCGGAACCGGCCGAGAGGTTCGAGTCGGTGGCGCATCAGGTGCCGATGCTCAGCCTGGACAACGCCCGCAATGCCGATGAACTGCGGGAATTCGAGGCGCGCCTGATGCGGCTGCAGGACGAGTCGCCGCAGCCCCTGAGCTATGTGGTCGAGCCCAAGATTGACGGCCTGGGGGTGGCGCTGCTCTACGAAAACGGGGACTTCGTGCGCGGCGCGACGCGCGGCGACGGCCGGGTGGGCGAAAACATCACGCAGAACCTGCGCACCATCAAGAGCATCCCCCTGCGCCTGGACGGCGAGTTGGCGCGTTTGAGCCGCCTGGAAATCCGCGGCGAAGTCTACATGCCGCGGCGCGCCTTTGCGCGCCTCAACCGGCAACTCGAAGCGGATGGGCAGGCCCCCTTTGCCAATCCGCGCAACGCCGCCGCCGGCTCGCTGCGGCTGTTGGATGCCCGCATCACCGCCCGCCGGCCGCTGGACGTTTTTCTCTACACTCTGGGCTACGCTGCCCCACCCCACCCCGCCCCGTCGCATTGGGACGCCCTGCAGGCGCTGTCACAGGCCGGCTGTCGAATCAATCCGCGTGCGGTGCGCTGCGACACCATGGATGAAGTCGTCACCTACTGCCAGAAGCTCGAAGCCGAGCGCAACGAACTGGATTACGAGGCTGATGGAGTGGTCGTCAAGGTCGATAATCTGGCGTTGCAGGAGGCGTTTGGCGCCACCGCGCACCACCCTCGCTGGGCCATCGCCTTCAAGTTCGCGGCGCAGCAAGCGGCCTCCGTCGTGCGCGAGATCACCCTCAATGTAGGCCGCACGGGCGCGCTGACGCCCACCGCCGTCCTTGATCCCGTACACATCGCCGGCGTCACAGTACGCCGCGCCTCCCTCCACAACGAGGACGAAATCCGCCGTAAGGACATTCGCGTCGGCGATACGGTGTGGGTGGAGCGCGCCGGCGACGTCATCCCGCAAGTCGTCAGCGTGATTCTCGACCAACGTCCGGCATATAGCGAAGAGTTCGTCATGCCGGAGCAGTGCCCGGTGTGCCAGACGGCGGTTTACCGGCCCCTTGGCGAAGTCGTGGCGCGCTGCCCGAACGCGGTGTGCCCGGCGCAGTTGCGCGAACGGCTGTTGCACTATGGCGGCCGGCGCGCCATGGACATCGACGGCATGGGCGCCGCGGTGGTCGAGCAACTGGTCGACCGCGGCTTGGTGCGTGATTTCGCCGACCTCTACGCCCTGGACCAATCCACCCTCGAAGCCCTCGACCGCCTCGCCGAGAAATCCGCCGGCAACCTCCTGGACGCCATTGCCCGCAGCCGCCAGCGCGGCTTAGCGCGCCTGCTGTTCGGCCTCGGCATCCGGCACGTCGGCGAACGCGCCGCGGCGCTGCTGGCTGCCCATTACGGCAGCTTTGACGCCCTGGCCGAAGCTAGCACCGAGGATCTCGCGGAAGTCCGCGACGTCGGCCCAGTCATCGCCGAGAGCGTCAGCCAATTCTGCGCCTACGAGGCAAACCGCCGCACGCTCGAGCGCCTGTCCGCAGCCGGTGTGCGGCTCGATCAAGACCCCGTCGCCGCAACCCCACCCGATGTCGCGCACACCTTGGCCGGCAAGGTTTTCGTCCTCACCGGCACCCTGCCCAACCTGAAGCGTAGCGAAGCCCAAACCCTCATCGAGGCCGCCGGCGGCCGAGTTACCTCCTCCGTCACCCGCAACACCGATTACGTCGTCGCCGGCAGCGACCCGGGCCGCAAGCTCCAGCAAGCCCAAGACCTGGACGTTCCAGTCCTGGACGAAGAGCAGTTGCACGGCCTGTTGCAGGGCTGAAAGTACCAGACAAAGGCATTCAATATAGGTCGGATTAGCGAAGCGTAATCTGATATTCCTTCGCGTCTGCAGGCTTCGGTTACGGGATTGCCTGCGGCCAATCCGACCTGCTTGAATGCACGCTTCCCCTGCTGAACGAGCCTCTGTCCTTGTAGACCACTCGCCGTCAACCTATAATCCCGCGACTCAACAACCCTCACCGATTGGAACGCCATGACACGTCAACAAGTGCGCGAAGCATTGGCCGTTTTGCAGAGCGAAGTGCCACACTGGGACGTGCCGGTAATCACCCTGATGGCGCAGGAACACCGTGACCCGTACCGGGTGCTAATCGCCACGCTGCTCAGCCTGCGGACTCAGGACCAGACGACCGGCCCGGCGGCGCAGCGTCTGTTCGCCCTGGCGGACACGCCGGAGGCCATGCTGAAGCTGGACCAGAAAACCATCGAGCGCGCCATTTATCCCGTCGGCTTCTATCGCACCAAGGCCGAGCAGGTGCTGACCATCTCGCAGCGGCTGCTGGACGAATTCGATGGCCAGGTACCCGACGACATCGACGTCCTGACATCCTTTCATGGCGTGGGGCGCAAGACGGCAAACCTGGTTCTCGCTGAGGGCTACAACATCCCCGCCATTTGCGTCGATACGCACGTGCACCGCATTTCCAACCGCTGGGGGTACGTCAAGACGAAGGACCCTCTGGCCACCGAGATGGCGCTGCGCAAGAAGCTGCCGCGCGACCTGTGGATCACCTACAACCCCATGCTCGTGGCGCTGGGGCAGCACTGTTGCAAGCCGACCTCCCCGATGTGCAGCCAGTGCCCAGTGGCGTCGTTCTGCAAACGCGTCGGCGTGCAGCGCTCGCGATGAGTTCAACGTCTGCTGAGAGCCGGGCCTTGGGCGTTGGTGACGTTGAGACGAGAAAACCGACGAAAAGCACGATCTGGCTGTCATATGATCTCGGCGCGAACGGCGATTACGAAGGCATGAATTCGCGGCTGGTCGGATTGGAAATTGACGCCACGGCCACACGACAGGGCACCTCGACGGCGCGGCTGGCGTACGAAGCGTTGTTTGAGGGACCGGTGACGACGGCGACAGGAGAAAACGGTGAAGAGCGCCATCTGGCTGTCATATGATCTCGGCGTGAACGGTGATTACGAAGGCATGTATGCGTGGCTGGACAACCACGGCGCCAAGGAATGCGGCGGCAGTGTCGCGTATTTGCAGTTTACCCATGACGGCGACCTCCCGGCTTCTCTGAAGAGCGACATTGAGAGCGTGGTTGCCCTGAACAAACGTTCCAGGATATACGTCATTTACAAGAAGGATGAGAAAATGTCCGGGCGCTATCTCATCGGACACCGCAAGGGCGCGCCTTGGGAGGGTTTCGGCGACAAGGATGAAACCGAAGAAGACCTGGGCGACACCCAATGAGTCAAGGCCAGGGATTGTTGGTCGATACCGGTTTCTTCATTGCCATGTATGATGAGCGGGACTCACATCACTCCGAAGTTCAAGACAAACAGAAACTGTTGGACGTTACGCCATCATTCTGCCGTGGCCGGTGCTTTATGAGACGATCAATACACGCTTTTCCCGGAGACGCCGGATCATGGCCCAGTTCGACGCCATCATCATGTCCAGTAATACGGCGTTGCCCGATGATTCGCCATATCGGGTCGAGGCATACCAGACGGTGGCGCGGAACGCGCCGCCCGATGAGCCTCGTCGACGTCGTGCTCCGCGCGATTATTGAAGATACGAACGTTGTCGTCACCGCAATGCTGACCTTCAATAAACGTGATTTCAACGACGTTTGCCGTCAGCATTCGGTCGAATTGCCATGAATCGGCGTGCCGAAACGCGCGAGGTACAACGCCATATCCCACCCGAAGGACATCGCATGACAACAAAGGCCATTTTCCCTCCCCAACCCCTCCCGCAAGAGGAGGGGCTTTCGACGAAGAAACTTTCCATCATCACCTATGGCTGCCAGATGAACGTGTACGATTCGGAGCGCATGGCCGGGGTGCTCAGGCAGGGCGGCTACGAGCTCACGCCGGACGCGCAACAGGCCGACCTGGTGCTGATGAACACGTGCAGCATCCGCGAGAAGGCGGAGCAGAAGTTTTACAGTGAACTGGGCCGCCTGCGGCGTCTCAAGCAGCAGCGCCCGGGCATGATGATCGGCGTGTGCGGCTGCATCGCGCAGCGCGCCAGGGGGGAAATTCTGGAGCGGGCGCCGTACGTCGATCTGGTCTTCGGCACCCTGAACGTCAGCCGTGTGCTGGACTTGGTGCAGCAGGTCGAGACGGCGAGCGAGCCGGTTCTGGAAATCACCGACAAGGTGCTCGACGGTGACCTCGGCGCCTTGCCCGTGCAGCGCGACAGCCGGGTGACGGCGTTCGTCAGCGTCATGCACGGCTGCAACAAACGCTGTTCGTTCTGCGTGGTGCCGAACACGCGCGGGCCGCAAGTCAGCCGCCCGATGCCGGTCATTCTGGACGAAATACGCGGCTTGGCGGACACCGGTTACCGCGAGGTCACCCTGGTTGGGCAGAACGTCAACGCCTACGGCAGCGACTTCCGCCCGCATCGCTCCGATTTCGCCGCCCTGCTCGAAGCCGTGCAGGAGGTAGCAGGCATTGAGCGTATCCGTTTCGTCACCTCCCACCCGCTGGATTTCACCCAGCGCCTCATCGACGCCATGGCCGGGCTGGACAAAGTCTGCGAATTCCTCCACCTGCCCTTCCAGGCCGGCGCCGACCGCATCCTCAAGCTGATGCGCCGCGGCTATACCGCCGAGGGCTACCGCGACCTCATCGCCCGCATCCGCGAGGCGGTGCCCAACCTGGCGCTGTCCACCGACGTCATCGTGGGATTTCCGGGCGAGACCGAAGCGGAGTTTCTGGAAACGCGCCGCATGCTGGAGTTGGTGCGCTTCGACGCCATCTACCTGTTCAACTACTCCGAACGCCCCGGCACCGTCGCCCCCGGCCTGCCCGATCAGGTGCCGCACGCCGACAAACAGCGCCGTTTCGACGGCCTCCTGAACATGCAGAAGCGCATCTCTCTGGCAGCGAATCTGGCTTACGAAGGGGGGACTTACGAGGTTCTGGTGGAAGGACCCAGCAAGAAAGACCCCACCAAGCTGACCGGGCGCACCCGCACCAACAAGATCATCAACTTCCCCGCCGACCCATCCTGCATCGGCCAGTTGGCGCCCGTGCGCGTAACCCAGGCCGGTCTCTACGCCCTGGCGGGTGAAATAGCTTCTTCGCGAGTGGAAATGCTGGTAATCGCCGGTGCCTGAAGGGCGTCGGCAGGGTAACTTACGACATTATGGGTTGTTGGCGGTTTTGAATTGGGATACAGGATGGGTCAGGACGTATGGTTTCAGTGCATGGCGACTGGGGAAGGGGGGCGAAAGAAGATATAGCCTACCATTTGAGAATTGGGTATGAGGGGTTGATAGCCTCCCACCTCCGAATACTCTTAACTTAGTGATGGGCATCTCTAGAGGCGGTTTCACAAGCCCTGCTCCAGCGCACGAAGCGGTTGTAGAGCGTCTTGTGGGGTCCGTAACAGGCGGGCGCGTCGCGCCACCTCAACCCATAGCGGATGACGTGGATGATGCCACTGATAACCTTTCGGTCATCGCCGCGCGGGACACCGCGCCCCTTGTTGGGTAACAGGGGTTTGAGGCGGTTAAACGGGTCGTCGGCCAGCCAGAAGAGGTGCTCGGACATGATCGCTCTCCTTGTGGCGTCAGCGTGTTGACTCTCATCACAGGCCCCATGATACCCTTTTATAGGTCCTGAGCCTAATGAGGATGTTGGTGGAGGGTACGCAAGAGGAGAAGAGAGATGCGTATTGTTAGATGGTTCTACGCTGGGCGGTGGTTACTAGTTGGAGCCGGCTTGCTGATATTTCTGGGAATGGCGATTGGGAGTAGTACAGACCTAAGCGCGCTATAAACAAGTACGAATTGGACTGCTACAGGGTTGCGGAGGAGGAGGCAGCGTTTAACCGGATGGGTTAAGTTTTGCCGTGATAAAAGGCGACTGAACGAGCGATATGTCTACGACTGTAGGAAGGTTGCAAGGGGTATGGAAAGATTGCAAGAGAAAGTAGCAGTCTGCAAGTTTAAATGAGGGGTAATGAATTAAATCGACGCGGATATTACAAAGGAGTACGCTGAGCGCGTGAGGCGTCCTGATACTTGCTCATACGTTGGGGCTTGTAGGCTCCTCACTAACCACTGCTTTTGGAAGGAGACCAAGCATGTCACGAGACGGTGAATCCCAAGCAGGACAGGCGCGGCGTACGTTTCTCGCCAGAATGCTGACGGGCCTGGGCGCAGCGGTGGCGTTGCTTTCCCGCCCGCGGCGCGGGCGCGCGGCGGCGCCCGAATCTGCGCCGGCCAAAGGGCCGGTCCTGTATCGCCGCACCGCGGAGACCGAGCGTTATTACCGGACCTTGTATCAATAAGATCAGTGACGAGTCTTGCTATCCATTGCCTTTGAGGAGAACAGACGATGAAACTCATCCGCCGGCAGGACCACGGCGTCCCGGCAGCACAGTCGGGATGGCCGCAAGCCCTGGACCCGCGCCTCGACCGGCGCCATTTTCTGCGCGCCGCCGGCCTCGGCGGCCTGGCCGCCTCGATGACCGCGGGTCTGGTCAAGGAAACCGAGGCCGCTCAGGAGCCGGGAGCGATAAACCTTCCGCAACTGGAGCAAGTCAAAACGATCTGTGGCAATTGCGCCGTCGGCTGTGGCTTCGTGGGCGAGGTGCAGGACGGGGTGTGGGTGAGCCAGGAGCCGTGGTTCGAGCACCCCATCAATCTCGGCAGCCTGTGCTCCAAGGGCGCCGCGGCGCGCGAGCACGTCATCAGCGAGAAGCGCCTGCGCTATCCCATGAAACGCGTCAACGGGCAGTGGCAGCGGCTGTCGTGGGATCAGGCACTGAGCGAGATCGTCGCCAAGCTGCAGGAAATCCGCGAGCAGCACGGGCCCGACGCCTTCATGCTCCTCGGCTCGGCGCACCACAACAACGAAACCGCCTACGCGCTGCGCAAGTTCGCCGCCTTCTGGGGCTCGAACAACATCGACCACCAAGCGCGCATCTGCCACTCCACCACTGTCGCCGGGCTGGCCAACGTGTGGGGCTACGGTGCCATGACCAACTCGATGAACGACATCCGCCACAGCCGCAGCATTATGATCATCGGCGAGAACGTCTGCACCTCGCACCCCATCGCCATGCAGCACATCCTGACGGCGAAGGAGGTGAACCGGGCGCAGGTGATCGTCGTCGACCCGCGCTTCAGCAAGACGGCGGCGTTCGCCAATCAGTACGCTCGTATCCGCTCGGGCACCGACGTGGCGTTCATCTACGGCCTGATCCACATCATTCTGAAAAACGGCTGGGAAGACAAGCGCATGCTGAACGAGCGCACCTACGGTCTGCAGGCGCTGGTGGACGAGGTGGGTAAATTCGATCCCGATACGGTGGAGAACATCACCGGCGTGCCGAAGGCCGAGCTGGAGCGCATCGCCAGAACCATGGCCGACAACCGGCCGGGCACCGTCATCTGGGCGATGGGCGGCACGCAGCATACCAACGGCACGTCGATCACCCGCTCCTACTGCGCCCTGCAGCTGGTGCTCGGCAACATGGGCGTGCCGGGCGGCGGCACCAACGTCTTTCGCGGCCACGACAACGTGCAAGGCGCCACCGACCTCGGGGTGCTGTCCAACACCCTGCCCGGCTACTACGGCCTGGGCGCCGGGGCGTGGAAGCACTGGGCGAACGTCTGGGGCACTGACGCCGAGGAACTCAAGTCGCGCTTCACCAATGAGAAGATGATGCAGAAGGTGGGCTTTACGGTGGCCCGCTGGTACGAGGGCGTGCTGCTCGACGCTGAGGAACTGGGGCAGGACGTGAACGTCCACGCCGCCTTTTACTGGGGGCACTCGACGAACTGCCAGTCGCAGCTCGACCGCATCAAGCGCGCCCTGGAAAAGGTGGATTTGCTGGTCGACATCGATCCGTTCGTCACCACCACCTCGATTCTGCCGGACCGCCCGGACGGCGTTTACATCCTGCCGGCGGCGACGGTGTACGAGCAGTACGGCTCGGTGACCAACTCCAACCGCGACATCCAGTGGCGCAACCGCGTCGTGTCGCCGGTGTGGGAATCGCGCTCTGACCTGGCCATTCTGCTCGACCTCGCCGAGCGCCTGGGATTCAAGGACAGCCTGACCCGCAACACGCAGGCCGCTTGGGAGGGCGTGCCGGAGAGCATGCAGGACGTGAAAGAACTGCCGGAGGAGACGTATGCGTCGATCATCCGGGAATGGAACCTCGGCATGCGCACCATCGGCATGACCGGACAGACGTACGAGCGCATGAAACGCCAGCAGGAATGGGCGCATGCCTTCGACATCAAGACGAAAACAGCCGTCGGCGGCCCGGTGGACGGCGAGCAGTGGGGCCTGCCGTGGCCGTGCTGGACCGAGCAGCACCCGGGCACTCACATCCTGTACCGCACCGACATCCCGGTGTCGCAGGGCGGCCTGGGCTTCCGGGCGCGTTGGGGGACACAGGCGCCGGACGGCGACACGCTGTTGGCGGCGAACGGTTCAGCCCCGGCGGGGAGTTCGATCAACGGCGGCTACGCGGAGTTGAAGGACTGGAAGACGGACCTGACGGGGCAGGTGTTTGCGGACGCCATGGCCAAGGAGTTGGCGCCGTTTGGCAATGGCCGCGCGCGGTTCAATTCGTGGAACATTCCTGATCCCGTGCCGGCGCACCGCGAGCCGATTCACAGCCCGCGGCCTGACCTGATCGAGCAATGGCCGACGTATGACGACGTGAAGGACCACTACCGCGTGCCCACCCTGTACAAGAGCTTGCAAAAGCCGGATTGGGTGAAGGACTACCCGATCATCCTGAGCAGCGGCCGGCAGGTGGAATTCGAGGGCGGCGGCAACAGCGAGCGCGCCTGCTGGTGGCTGGTGGAACTGCAGCCGGAGATGTACGTGGAGATTCACCCCAAGCTGGCGAACGACCACCGCCTCAAGCACGGCGATTGGGTATGGATCGAGAGCCCCGAGGATCAGGACGGCAAGCCGAGCCGCATCAAGGTGAAGGCCAAGATCACCAAGCGGGTGGGCCCCGACATGGTGTATCTGCCCTTTCACTGGGGTGGCATGCTCGAGGGCGAATCGCTGGCCAGCAAGTACCCGGCGGGTTACGTCCCGTACGGATTGGGTGAATCCGCCAACATCGTGACCAATTACGGCTATGACCGGGTGACCCAGATGCAGGAAACCAAGACCGGCCTATGCCGCATCAGCAAAGCCTGAGCAGGCGCGTACCGCCGAATTTCCCTGACTTCGGTTAGGGGAGCGGATTGAAACGAGAGAGGAGCCGAGAGCATGGCACAGACGCAAGTAACCATTCCGTTTCGTGAGTCGGAGGGACCCCAGGCAAAGCACGCCCCGGCGCGCTTGAAGTTCTATGTCGACGTGAAGCGCTGCATCGAGTGTGGCGGCTGCGAGGTGGCCTGCAAGAACGAGAACAACGTGCCCGAAGGCATCGCGCGCATCCGCGTCGTGACGGTGAACGAGGGCGAGGCCGGCGAATCCAACGTGGCGGTGCCGTGCATGCACTGCTCCAAGGCGCCGTGCGTGGCGGTGTGCCCGGTGGACGCGTTGTATCACCGCGAGGACGGCATCGTGCAGGTGAACAAGGAGACGTGCATCGGCTGCGGGTACTGTCTGTACGCCTGCCCGTTCGGGGCGCCACAGTTTCCCAAGTCGTCGCCGTTTGGTGCGCGCGGCGTCATGGACAAGTGCACGTATTGTGCGGGCGGCCCCGAAGAACCGTTCTCGGACCGCGAGCGCCGGCTGTACGGCTCCAACCGCATTGCCGAGGGCAAGCTGCCCATGTGCGCGTCGGTGTGTTCGACCAAGGCGCTGGTTGCCGGCGACGGCGAGGAAGTGGCCAACGTGGTGCGTCAGCGCATGGCGGCGCGCGGTTCCGGCGGCGGCGGCTGGGCCTGGGGGACGGCTTACCCGGAGAGCAAGTAGACCGGGGCAGGACAGCGGAATCCGACATTCCATCCAGCCAGGGCGCCGCGCCCGGAGAGGCAGCGTGGAACCGATCATTCTGTGGCAAACAAAGTGGAGCTACAGCCTGCACGTACCGCTCTACCTGTTTTTCGGCGGGTTGACGTCGGGGATATTTCTGGCTGCCGTGGTGGCGGATCTGCTGGAACGCAAGTGGCAGGGCGCTGCATTGGTGTCGAAGGTGTCATCGTATAGTGCCATCGTAACCCTCGCCCTGGCCGGATTCTTTCTCACCGCGCACCTCGGTAAGCCGGAGCGCGGCTTGGCGTTTCCCCTGTTCTTCACCAACTATGACTCGTGGATGACGCGCGGCGGCTGGATCGTCGGGGCCGGCACCCTGCTGGTGCTGCTCTACGCCGCCCTATGGTATCGCGGCGGCGCGGCTTGGGTGCGCCGCCTTGTGGGGCTCGTGGGTCTGCCGGTTCTCCTCATGCTTGCCGTCTACACCGGCTTGTTGCTCAGCCGCGGCACCTTCGTGCCGTTGTGGTCGAGCAAGTACCTGCCTGTTCTGTTCCTCAATTCCGGCGTCACCACCGGCTTGGCGGCAAGCGGCTTGGTGGGCCTCGTGGCGTTGTGGTTTCGCGGCCCACAGCCGCAGACCGCGCACAGCGTCGTGCGTTGGATCAGTATGGCCGTGGGGCTGTTCATCCTCCTGGAGTTGTTCGAGATCTACAACTTCATGACCTACCTCGCCGGTTCCGGGCAGCACGCCCCCACGGGCCAATTCCTGGCCCCCAAAGGCGGCGCGCATGTTTATCAATATGTCACCCGCGGCGCCTTGGCTCCCTGGTTCTGGTGGGGCGTGATCGGACTTGGCCTCACCGCCCCCCTGCTCCTCACCCTTGTCGAATTCCTCCTTGACTGGCGCGCACGCCCCCTGAGATGGCGTAATGTCCTGTTCACCGCCCCGAAATTCGCCCTCGTCCTCCTCGGCGGCATCCTCCTACGTTGCATCATCGTCTGGGGCGGCGATCTCAGCGCGCCACTCGACTTCCCGCCTTCCGTATGGCCCATCCCGCCCGCGTCCGGCGGTTGATACGGTGCTGCCCCGCGGAACGTCAGATGACGCTGCGCGAATCGGGCCCTACACAACTTGAAAATACGCTTCCAGGTCCGGCAGCGAGACGCCGGTAAGGGCGAGAGGGAGGACGGTGTTCAGGGCCGGGTTATCGCGGCGGGTGAGGACGGGCTCAAGGCCGAGGTCGGGGATGAGGACGGTCGTTCTGGGACCGCGTTTTTCAACGACAACGCTATCGCCGCGCCAATCGGGGTGGGCGAGCAGGTAGACGAGCGTCCAATGGCGGCGGGTAAGGCGCTCGGCTTGACGGCGGTTGTAGGTGACGGACTCGGCGGCACCGACGCGTTCCAGGATTTGTTGGTTGTCCAGCAACGCGTCGCCGCGCAGATACGCACGCAGCTGCTGGTGCACCACCAGATCCAGGTAACGACGCAGGGGACTGGTGGCGCGGGCATAGGCGGCGAGGCCGAGGCCGGCATGGGGCGCCGGTTCGCTCGTCTGCACGCTGCGCTTCAGGGTGCGCCGTAAGGCAAACATGCCAGCCAGCCCCTCGACCGCCTGGGGCGCCTCGGGCGTGGCCTGGGTGGTGAACGGCAAGGGGATGTTCTGCGCCAGGGCGAATTGCGCCGCAGCTTTACCGGCCAGTAGCATCGCCTCGGCTACCAAGTCCCGGCTTTTCAGAGACGCCAGCGGTTGCAAGCTGACCTGGCCGTTTTCCACTTGAATCTTCAACTCCGGAAGCTCGATGAACGCCGCACCTTGGGCGCGCCGCCGGGCTTGCGACAATTCAGCCAGACGCATCAATTCCTTGAACGGCGATTCCTCAAGGCGGGACTCCACCTCCCCGTACGTCAACCGCGTGACACGCACCCAACTTGGCGCTATCTCGGTCTTCACGATGCCACCGTCGGCGTTCACCTCCAGGCCGAACGACAGCGCCGGTGAGACCGCCTGCAGGCCCAGCCCCAGCGTGGGGGTAGCCGCGGGCGGCAGCATCGGAACGGTGCCTTCCGGCAGGTACAGATTGCAGCCGCGGGCGCGCGCTTCCAGGTCCACGTCGCTGTCCGGCAGTGCCAAGCCAGCCACATCGGCGACGTGCACCCACAGGCGGTTGTCGTGCCAGCTCAGGGCGTCGTCGGGGTCCTTACTGCCTTCGTCGTCGATGGCGAAGGCGTCGAGATGGGTGAGATCAAGGCGCGTCTCATCCGGCAAATCCGGCAGGGGGGCCTGGGGAACGCGGGTGTCCACCTCCAGGCGTTGCGGATAGGGATTGACGGTGACGTCCCAGTGGCCCAGCTCGCACAGAAGGGCATGGGCGCGCTCGGGGCTTTGCGTTCGGCCCAACTCACGAAGCGCGCGGCTGCTGGAACGCTTGCCCAGGGCCAAAGCCTCGACCTCGGCGAGATGTCGGCGATCTTCAGCAATCAGCTTCCCGGCTCGCAGGCGTTCCATAAAATCGGACCAAGCGTGTTCCGCGGCTGCCTTGGCCTCGCGTGCGGCGCGTTTCTGAGCCACTTCCGCCACCGTGTGCGCAACGACCTCCGTCACCGTACCGCCGAAATATAGCCCCTCGGCAACGAGCCGCCAGGCCAGCCACGCCGTTGGCGGCGTGTAGGCGCCATAAACCAGCTCGGCCAATTCGGCCAGCGTCGTATTACCGCCCGCCAATAATTCCCAGGCCGTCTCCACGTCGCCGTCCTCGGCCTGCAGGTCGGCCAGAGCGTGCAGCGGGCCGGGGTGCAGCAGCGCGACGTCCTTGGGCCGTACTTTCAGCATCTTGCCGTTTCCGAGCTCGATTTCTAAGCTGTCGCCAGCCCGCAGCACGCGGGCCGGACGGTTCTTGAACAGTACCAGACTGTCGGGCTGAAGGGCGGCGGTGTTCATAGGGGAATTCCTGTGAAAGCGGCGTAACGTGCCGCGCCTGTTCAGATGAAGCGATGCAACGCGATGCTCAGATGGCGCACGCCGCTCGCGGCCGGGTGGTACTGGACCAGAATTGGGCTTTGGTAGGTGCCGTGGAGAATGTGGTTGGCCCCAGCCTCCGCGCTGTCGGAGACCAGGAGCCGAATGTGCCGCTTGAGACGCAGGATGCGCTTGGCCGGTGTCGAGAGGGCCGCAAAAATGCGGTCGATCATCGAGCGCCCTACTGGGACTTGGTCCATCAGGTAGTTGTAAAGTTGCACAACGTCATTGCCGCGCTGGAGCGCGAAGCGCAGCGGGTCGATAAGGGCCTGGGGCAAATCGTTGCGCATCAGCAGGGTCTCGTACTCGTTGACGGTCATGCCGACGTGCTTTTCTTCGGGCGCCAAGCGGATGTCGATATAGCCCTTTTCAACGCCGTGTTGGCGGGACCAGTCCGCGACCTGTGAGAAAAGGCCGTAGCGGGGGTCCTTAAGATTAAAGGCATCGATCGCCCGGCCTTCGCTGACCGGAATCGCCACCCGGCCGCGATGCACCACTTCCGTGTCGGAATACGCCATGACCGTGGTGCGGCGCTGGCGCAGGTGGTGCTTGTAGATTCCGTCGAGCTCAATGAAGTAAACCGGCTCATTGGGGTGGTGGAGATAAATGACGCAGTTGTTGAGACCGGCGCTGATAAAGGTCAGATGCGAATCGCCGTTTATCGGCTCCTCTTCCTTTTGGCTCTCGCTGAGCTCGTCGCGCAGTTGCATGCGGTCGTGAAAATAACCGGCGTTGTGGGGGAAGATTTTCTGGACGGCGCGGATAAGGGGGGCAAGCTGCTTGTGACTATAGCCCAAGCGCGCGCAGACGGCCTGCTCCAGGTAGCCGGCCGTGGTGTGAAACGAGCAGTACGCCGCCTTGCGGTACTGGTTCAGCTCCTCGCCGACTTGGGTGCGAATCAGGGCCGCAACGTCGACGATCTCAAAGCGTCGCTCGGGGCGGATGGCCAAGTTGAACTCTACGGGTTGAACGGCCATGGGCTGGCTCCTGTCCTGAAGTAGGACGCGGACTCGAGATACCGCTTAAAATACACCAGTATCCGCCAATGACAAGAAGGAAAAGACGGTTTGTATTTCTGTTTCTGCTATGATGGCGCACGTGTTGTTGAGGAAGGTCTGAATTAAGTTTATTTTGTCCTGAAACTGCTATGAAGGACGGCAAGATGGACCACACAACCTCGAGCGATTTGCACGGACCGCGGCTGGGTCGTGACGACGCCTCGGCGCGTTTGCTCTTTGAACGCTATGAGACCGATGACCGTTTTTTCGACGAAACGTTTGAATCCGCAGAGCAACCGCGCGCCCACTATCGGATGTTCATCGACGAAATGGGCGGGATGCCGCAGGAAGAGGTGGAGCGGCTGCAGGACCGTGTAACCCGCTCATTTCTTCACGAGGGCATTACCTTCACCGTCTATGGGGACGAGGCTTCCATCGAACGGGCTATCCCCATTGACTGCATTCCCCGCCTTCTGCTTGCCCGCGAATGGGCGCACATTGAACGAGGGCTCATCCAGCGCGTGCAGGCGCTGAACCTCTTTTTGGCGGATGTCTATGATAAGGGACACATTCTGCGCGACGGCTCGGTGCCGCGCGATCTCGTGCACGGCTGCCCGAACTACCGCCCCGAAATGGAGGGCGTAAAGGTTCCGCTCGGCGCCTACGTATCGGTATGCGGCAGCGACATCGTGCGGACCGCGGACGGTTTCATGGTGCTGGAGGACAACCTCCGGGTGCCGTCAGGAGTCTCGTACATGCTGGCGTGTCGGGATGCGATCCGACGCGCCTTTCCCCAGGTCTTCCGGCGCTATCACGTGCGACCGGTTGAGCAATACGGGCAGGAACTCCTGCGGGTGTTGCACGCCTTGGCGCCCCGGCAGGGGGAAGAGCCAACGATTGCCTTGCTGACGCCCGGGGTTTATAACTCGGCCTACTACGAACATGCCTTTCTCGCCCGGGAGATGGGCATTGAACTCGTCAAGGGCGACGACCTGCTCGTGCACGGCGGACGGTTGTGCATGCGCACGGTGCGCGGATTGCATCCTGTGGACGTCCTTTACCGGCGAATCGACGACGATTTCATCGACCCACAGGTCTTTCGTTCCGATTCCTGCCTCGGGGTGCCCGGACTTTTCGAGGTCTATCGTTGCGGGCATCTCGCGCTCGCCAACACGCCCGGCACCGGGGTGGCAGACGACAAGGCAGTATATGCCTATGTGCCTCGCATGATCCGCTATTACCTCGACCAGGACCCCATCCTCGACAACGTGGCAACGTACCTGTGCCGGGAACCCGAAGGGCTGGCCTACACGCTCGAAAACCTCGAACACCTGGTGGTGAAAGCGGTGGGTGAGTCGGGCGGTTACGGCATGCTGGTGGGCCCCCATGCCAGTCGGGAAGAGCGGGAAGCGTTTGCGGCCAAGCTCCGGGCCAGACCTGAAAATTACATCTCCCAGCCCACGCTTGCCTTAGCGCGCGCCCTGTGCCTCATCGACGGGCGGCTCGATGCGCGCCACGTGGACCTCAGGCCGTTCGTGCTCCACGGGGAAGACACCCGGGTGGTACCGGGCGGGCTTTGCCGCGTGGCTTTGCGCAAGGGCAGCCTCGTGGTAAATTCGAGCCAAGGCGGCGGCGCCAAGGACGCCTGGATCCTCGAAGGGGATGAGCCGTGATGCTAGCGCGTGTGGCTGATTCGTTTTACTGGATGAACCGTTACCTGGAGCGCGTCGAGCATATTGCCCGTCTCATCGGGCTGCAGTTGGAGCGCCTCCCTTCCAGCCCGGCCCGGGACATTGCGGAAGGCTGGCGACGGCTTTTCCGCAGTCTTGGCACCCATCCCCCGGGTGCGGATACCTACGGCGGTGCGGAAGACGAGGACGACTTTCTGTTCGCCGATGGCTATACCTTGACAGACTATCTCACCTTCGAGACGGCCAATCCCAATTCGATCATGTTCTGTCTGATGGCGGCGCGGGAGAACGCCCGGCAGGTACGCGACACCATCAGCAATGCGATCTGGTCGAGCCTCAACCGCGAGTACCTGCGCTTGCAGGAAATCACGCTCGTCGATGTCTGGAGGCGCGACCCCGCCATGCTGTATCGGGACATCATCCAGGCCGTGCAGCTCTTCGACGGTATCTGCGCGAGTTCCATGCGTCGGGACACAGGATGGCACTTCATGCGTCTTGGGCGTTTCATTGAGCGCGTCCAGCTCGTTGGCTCCCTTCTTGAAGCGCATTGCGCCGCTGCTAAAAACCCTTCCGAGGGAAAAGACGACTGGGTCGGCCTTCTGTGGGCCTGCGATGCCTTTGAAGCCTACTGTCAATTGCACGGCGCCCAGGTCAGGGAAGAAAAGGTGTTAGACTTTCTGGTGTACGATGCCGGGCTGCCCCATGCGCTATGTTTTGCGGTAAACGGGATCTGGAGTAGTCTGGAGGCAATCGACTCGCCGGCTGCAGGGCGAATTTCCGCGATGCCCCATGAGATGGCCAGTCGTCTGGCCTCGATTCTCTCCCGTCAGGAGATGAGCTTGGCGGTTGATGAGAAAGGGAGGGACGTTCTCAGTGATCTGGTCACTTTGTGTCGGGAATGTCATGAAACCCTGGAGCGAACTTACATGTCCTGCCCGACGGAATTCGCGTCCGTTCCTTGAGCATCTGACGAACGCCCATTGGAGAGAAGCTGATGCAGCCTTGCGAACCTTCACCGGATAGCAAAACGGTCGAAATTGCCCTTGCCCCAGACCTTTCCGCTCTTGCGGCGCTCGCGGGCATCATCCAGGAATTTGGGTCCGCGCACACATTGAGCGGCGCGGTCCAGAGCCGCCTGAACCTCATGCTGGACGAACTCATCACAAATAGCATAACCTATGGCCTGCTCAAGGTTCCTGAACCCGAACTTCGGTTGCGTCTCCTTGTTGACAACGGCGCCGTGGTGGCTCAACTCGAGGATAACGCCGGTGCGTTCAATCCTTTTGAAGAGGCCCCGGAGCCGGACCCGACCTTGGGGCTTGAAGAGCGGCCCATTGGAGGGCTCGGGGTTTTCCTGGTCAAGCAATTCGCCGACAGCACGGCATACGAACGCGTCGATGGGCGCAATCGCATCACATTGAGACATTTAATAGAAGGGGAAAGCTAGTGGCGGACGAGAGCACACTGTCGATTCAAACCGAACGCGTTGAGAAGGCCGTTATCGTCTCTCCGCTGGGACGGGTGGACGGTAGCAACGCGGCTGTCCTGGAAAGTGCCATCCAGGAGCAAATTGATGCAGGCGAAAAGGTCCTGGTTTTCGATTTCAAGGACCTGAACTACATCAGCAGCGCCGGCTTGCGGGTGTTCCTGATGACGGCTCGCCGCCTGCAGGGAGAAGGGGGGAAGGCGTTGTTTTTCGGGTTCAGCGACCCCATCGCCCACATCTTCGAGATCAGCGGTTTCAGCGCCATCCTCTCGATTTACGACAGTCGTAGCGACGCTCTCGTGGCGCTGTAAACACAGTGTTTGAAGGAGGACTTGGGCCTTGAGCAAATCACCCACCCGACTTCTCGTGGTAGATGACGAGGAAGATCTGGAATTACTCATTCGCCAGAGATTCCGTCGGGACATCCGCCAAGGCGAGATCGATTTCGTTTTTGCACACAACGGCAAGGATGCCCTCGAAAAACTCGCCGAACATCCCGAAATCCGGCTCGTGTTGTCGGATATCAACATGCCTGTCATGGACGGCCTCACGCTGCTGAGCCAACTCGAGGAAATCCGGCCTGAAATACGCGCCGTCATCGTCTCTGCATACGGCGACATGGAGAACATCCGTACCGCCATGAACCGGGGCGCGTTCGACTTCGTCACCAAACCCATCGACTTCAAGGATCTCGAAATCACGATCCGAAAGACCCTCAGACACATTGAAATAATGCGAAATGCGCTTGAATCAAGGGACCGGCTGGTTGCCATCACGCGCGAACTCGAAGTGGCAACCCAGGTTCAGATGTCAATCCTGCCGCGAGATCATGCGAGCAGCGAGACCCACGAGATCCAGGCGATGATGATCCCGGCCCGGGAGATCGGCGGAGACTTCTACAACTTTTTCAGCCTCGATGACGCGATGGTTGGATTGGTCATCGCCGATGTCTCCGGCAAAGGCATTCCCGCCGCCCTGTTTACCATGGTGACACAGACGCTACTCAAGGGCGCTGTGAGGAATTTTGCGTCCCCTGCTCGCTGCTTGAGCGAAGTGAACGAGATGCTGGCCGAGGACAATGAGACCTGCGTTTTCGTCACCGTTTTCTACGGCATTCTCGACCTGCGAGACGGCACTTTCCGCTATTGCAACGGTGGCCACAACCCGCCTCGTCTGGTGCGCGGCGATTCCCGAGTCGTGGCGCTTCCAACTACCGGAAACGTGGTGCTGGGCGTGTTTCCCGGGCACGATTATGTCGATGGTGAGGTCCGGCTTACCCCCGGCGACGCCCTCTTCCTCTACACCGACGGCATCACCGAAGCCCAGAACGCCCGCAACGAGGAATTCGGAGAAGAGCGTCTCGACGAGAAATTGGCGAGCCTGAAGCAGGCGACCGCCCGCGACGTCGTGGGCGAGGTGGTCGATGCCGTGCATCACTTTGCCGAAGACACGCCGCAATCGGACGACATCACCTGCATCGCATTGCGCTTCAACGCCATGCTTTCTGTCTAATCGTCAGCGAGGCCACTAAGGGAATGTGGAAAGCGGGATACAATTTGTGCCTTGTTTTTCGGGTGTTCCTGTTCCTTGTAGTCCTGGCCGGAACAGCGCCGGATGACAGCTTGGCGAAGATGCTCTCCACCAAACAGATTATCTTCGGCCAATCCGCCGCCCTGACAGGGCCGGCGCGCCTATTGGGCCAAAGCATGCGTCTGGGCCTTTCTGCGGCTTTCAGGGAGGTTAACCGAACGGGTGGCGTGCACAATTTCCGCCTTATCCTCGAATCTCTCGACGACGCCTATGAGCCCGAGAAGGCGATCACCAACGCCCGTGAGTTCATTGACCAGCGCCGCGTCTTTGCGTTGATCGGGGCCGTGGGCACCCCTGCGTCCGCGGCGGCCCAGCCCATCGCCACCGAACGCGGTGTTCCCTACATCGCGCCCTTTACCGGGGCCGAGCTCTTGCGCGTCGCGCAGCTACGCCCCAACGTCGTCAACGTGCGGGCGTCGTACTACCAGGAAACCGAAGAGATGGTGGTTCGCCTTACTGAGGACTTGGGCGTCCAGCGCATCGGTGTCCTCTACCAGAACGATTCTTTCGGACGCGCCGGACTCAACGGATTACGCCGCGCCGTCGCTCGACATGGCCTTTCCCTTGTTGCCGAGGTGGACTATCCACGCAGCACCGAGGCGATCAAAATCGCCCTGCTTGATCTGCGGCGCTCGCGTCCCGAGGCCATTGTCATCATCGGTACCTACAAGCCGGCTGCTGCTCTGATCCGCTGGTCGCGACGGCTCGACTTCAATCCCTACTTCGTCAACATTTCCGTCGTGGGGAGTTCCGCCCTTGCCAAGGAACTCGGTCCCGATGGCGTCGGAGTTTACATTACCCAAGTTGTACCCTTTCCCCTGGACACCAGCCTTCCGGTGGTCGTCCAGTATCGGCGCGCCTTGGCCATGGTGGCCCCTGAGAGCGAGCCGGACTTTGTATCGCTGGAAGGCTACCTCGCTGGCCGCCTGGTGGTGGAGGGTCTGCGTCTGGCCGGTCCGAAACCGACCCAACGGGGCTTTTTGCAAGCCTTGCAAGCGGCTGAAAGCATTGACCTTGGCGGTTTCCTGCTGCGTTACGGTGACGCTGACAATCAGGGTTCCGACCGCGTCTACCTGACGGTCATTGACGAGCAAGGACATGTCCAGCCCGTGTCCAGAATGGTGCCGTGATGAATAATCGCCCTGCCTCTGATCCTAGCGGGCCCACGCCGCAATTTTCTGCTGCCAAGAACGGGGCGAAGCCGGAAAAACGCAGTTGGCTGCACCTCAGAATTGGGCAGCAGTTCTTTTTATGCCTTCTGGTCAGCGTTCTCCTTACGTTGAGCGCCAGCTTTGTGGCTTATTATTCCTTCCACGAGATTCTCCAACACGGCTCCCGACTCGCGGAATCCGGCATCCCCAACCTGAGCAGTGCGGTGGGTGTGACGCGCCAAAGCGGCATTGTGGTCAACGGAGCACTCCATCTCATCGCGGCATCGTCTCTGGAAGAGCACGAGGCGGTGGCCGAAGAGCTGGCCCAGGAACGGGCCCTCCTGGGCGACCTGATCTTCGAGCTTGAGTCCCGTGCGTATGATCTTGAATCCCGCGAGCTCGAAACTCGCTCCCTTTTCGGCGGGCAGATTCGGTTGGACAGCGTGCATCTCGCCGATATCGGGCTGCACCTGGCCCATATCGAAGGGCAGCTTGCCGATATTGATCTCTACTTGGGAGAGATACAAGAATCGGCTGCCCAGCGTCTTGCCATCGATAGCACCCTGGAACGACTCAAGGAGGATCTTGCCGAGACGAATCGACTCATCGCCAGCCACCTCATTATCGCCACCGACGACCAGGCGTTTTACTTGGTAGAAGGGTTGCACCACCTGGAGGACCAGCCAAGTCCGATTGAGGAGCGGGCCTCCGAGGCCGAGCTTGCGTATTACCGGGACCTGGTCACCGTGAATCATCAAGCCAACCTCGCCGCGCTGCTGCTGGGGGACGCCCTGTTTCTTTCCGACCGCAGCCATTTGCCGATCCTGCAGGATCGTTTCCGCAGCGCCGTGCAGAATTTACAACGGGCCTATGCGAGGCTGTCGGGCCGGATGCCTGACAGCGACTACAGCGACCTCGGTGAAAATCTGAAGCGCTTGGCGCGACTGGGAGAATCCGGCGAGGGAATCATCACGCTGCGTCGGGAAGTCCTGCGTCGGCTGGAACAGGAGCAAGAAGCGCTCGCGAGAGGGCGCGAGGCTTCCGTCTTGCTGCTCGCCGCGGTGAACACCTTGGTGACGGATGTCAACGACGAGGCCGTCACCGTAAGCAACGCCTCACAGTCCGCTGTACGAACCGGACGGCTGCTCCTCACCCTGGTCAATATTCTGAGTATCTCCGCCGCTCTCCTCATCGGTTGGTTGTTCGTAGGACGTTACCTGATCCGCCGCCTCGTCGGACTCGCGACGGCGATGCGCTCCATGGCGGGCGGCGACCTGGAGGTGCCCGTCAAGGTGCGGGGCCATGATGAGGTGGCCGACATGGCCGACGCCCTGGAGGTGTTCCGGCGCCACGCGCTTGAAGTACAGCGGCTGAATCTGGTCGAGAAGCTGGCCCAGGAGTTAGACGCGAAGAACCGCACGCTGGAAGAAGCTCTGGAGAATCTCCAGAAGATGCAGGAGCAGATAGTTGCCGAGCAAAAACTCGCATCGCTCGGTCAACTCGCGGCTGGCGTCGCCCATGAAATCAAGAACCCGCTCAATTTTGTAACCAACTTTTCCGATGTCTCCGTCGAGTTGATTGACGAGATCGACGAGGTGATGACGGAAATCAAGGACAAAGAAGAGGGCGACCTTGCCGGCGAGATCGAGCCCATTCTCTCAGACCTCAGACTGAATCTTCAGAAGGTCAAGGAACATGGCGAACGCGCCGACGGCATCGTACGCAGCATGCTCGAGCATTCCCGCTCCGCGCCGGGGGATTGGCGGGAGACGGACTTGAATGCCTTGTTGAAGCAATACGTTGATCTCGCCTATCACGCGATGCGCGCCCATGGTCAGGGGTTCAACGCGACGCTCAGCCGGGACCTCGACCCGGAAATCGGCATGGTTGAAGTGGTTCCCCAGGAGATCAGCCGGGCATTCCTCAACCTCATCACAAACGCCTACCAGGCCCTTGATGAAAAACGCCGCACGTCGAACGACCCGGACTATGAGCCGGAATTGCGTGTCACCACCCGCCGACTGGAGGAGCAGGCGGAGATATGCATCCGCGACAACGGTCCCGGCATTTCAAAAGAACTGCGCGAACGGATTTTCGAGCCCTTCGTCACTACAAAGGCCGCTGGCGAAGGAACGGGGCTCGGCCTTTCGCTCACCATGGACATCCTCACCCGCCATGGGGGAACCATCTCCCTCGACACCGAAGAGGGCACCTTCACCGAGATGCGGATCGTCCTTCCCCTCAAGCGACCTCTGGAAGCCATCGAAGTGGTAGCCCAAGCAGAAGGAGATTGACGTTCTCCTTCCGACGGGGATTCCCGGTTGCCGCCAAACGACTGTCAATAGGAGTGAGGGTGAGAGACCTTGCTGCCGTCTGCTGGTCGGCATGCAGCGGCTACCGCATGAAGAACTGCGTATGGCCCAGAGCCTGTTGGGAGACCAACCGGGACTTGATAATCAGACGGCGCTTCGACTCAAGAAAAGACTTGCAGAGGAATTTCGGGAACAGCTCACCTGGGCACCCCAGTCAATGAGGACGAAGCCGGTCTGCGCAGGCTGGCACGACAGCTTGAAGCAAAGAAGGTGATGGTCAAGCTCTTCCTCATACACCCGCTCTATGCCAACCTCTACCTCCTGCTCCGGTCCGATCAACCCGATTATTGGCTATCTGGGAAGCAGTAAATCTGACCCAGGCCGGTCTTTCCAATCAGGGCGACTCAACGTAGACGTGCTCGACCATGCCGTCTGTCAGAAACTCACCGCTTGGTTTGAAGATCGTTGGGGTGCCGATATCTCGCAGGAAGTTATCGACGTCATCCCCTGCTGCCGAACAAGATGCGTGGCGTCCCACGGGTCGATGACCGAAAAGTCATCAGCGGCATCATCCATCTACAGCGCCATCTGCATAGCTGCCACGGTTAGCTTCTGGTTATGAGTCCTGAACCTAGTATTATGATGTGCGCCGTCATTCCCATACAGGACAGAGCGTGCAAACATAGCCGATGGATGGCCGACCTCCGTGGACCGGCAGGAACGCCGGATGATGATACGTGAATCCAACCGACGAAGGAGAATCATGTGCGCGTGCTGCTGATCGCCACCAACCGGCACGACCGCCTGATGAGCCGTCTGAACGCCAAGCCGTTGCCGATCGGGCTGGCCTACGTCGCCGGCGCTTTTACGAACTCGCGGCACACCGTCACGTCGCTGGACCTGATGTTCTCCGAGGACGCTTCTGCTGACGTCGAGCGGGCGGTGCGTGACGTGCAACCCGATCTGGTGGGTATCTCTCTGCGCAACCTGAGCAACCATAGCTACCTCGACCCGCAATGGGCGCTGCCCGCTTCGAAGGCGGTGATCGACACGGTGCGGGCCTACTGTGGCGCCACGATCGTGTGCGGCGGTCCGGCCTTCAGCGTTTTGCCGCAGGCGGTGTTCGACTATTTGGAACCGGACTTGGGGCTGGTCGGCGACGCCGCCGACGCGTTCGTGCGCCTTGCCGACAGCCTGGAATCCGGCGCGCCACACGATCATCTGCCCGGACTGGCCTACCGCCGAGACGGCCGCGTCATCGTGAATCCGCCCGGCGACGCCCCTGCCTTCACCCATCCGCCCCGCCTGGACGATCTGGACATTGCCAAATACGCGCAGGCCGGCTTCGGCATGGGCGTGGTAACCAAGCTCAGCAGTTTCGCCTACCCCACTGCTGCCGATGACAACGCGCAGCAGCAAACGTGGCGCGTCATACGCCCTATCGACGAGGTCCTCGCCGAGGTGCAAGAGCTGGAAGCCCGCCACGGTCTGCGCAAGGTGTTCTTCATCGACAACGCCTTCAACGTGCCGCTGTCGCATGCCAAGGACCTGTGCCGCGCCCTCATCGCCTCAGACACGAAGGTGCATTGGAACACCTGCCTGGCGCCGTTCGGTTGCGACGCCGCGCTGATCCGGCTCATGAATCAGGCCGGCTGCGTCCTCGTCCTCATGGGTGGCCTGCCCACCGCCCCCTTGGCAGCGGGAAATCTCGCCGAACGGCTGCAACCGGCACTCGATACCTGCCGCCTGTGCGAGGAGCATGGGCTCAACTACACCCTCTCCGTCACCTTCGGCGAGCCCGACGAGACGCGCCAAACGGTCGGCGCCAAGCTCGATCTCCTGCGTAGCGTCAAACCCTCCTTGGCCAACCTGCGCGTCGGCGTTAGCGTTCTACCCGGCACCGCGGTGGCCGCCCGCGCTTTGGCCGAGGGGCGCATCGCCGACGAGGCTGAACTCGTCAAGCCCACCTTCTACGTCGCGCCCGCCGTGCGCGACTGGATCGTTGAGACCCTGCTGGCAGAAAAGACCGCGAATCGTCGCTGGAACGTGCTGTAAGGCACGGCCAGCCTCAATCGAACGCCCTTGTCTGACGAGGCCAATTCTGATACAAGGGGCAATTCGCCCTTTGTGTCCACGCTGCAGAACTGGAGGAACAGCCCAACATCATGGAGGTCTTGAGCGCCCTTGCCGGGGAGAGGAAAACGTACCGGAAAAAACTCACGGCGCTGGATCGGGAAATCCGGCAGGTGATGGTCGGCTACGACCGGCTGGTACGGCGGCTGCTCTACGGCCTCTTCTCAGACGGCCAGAAAAGTCTGGGCCGCACCACCTGCGCCCACCTGTTGCTGCTGGCCTATCCCGGCCTCGGCAAATCCACCGCTGGCGAAACCATCGCCCAACTCATCGGCGGCGTCTTTCGCAGAATTCAGTTGGTGGCCGACATGCTGCCCGCCGACATCCTCGGCGCCCCGGTGCTCGAAAGCCAGAATGGGAAAAAGGAATTCACCTTCCTGCGCGGCCCCATTTTTTCCAACAGCGTTCTGCTCGACGAAATCAACCGCACGCCGCCGCGCACCCTCAGCGCCGCCCTGCAAGCCATGGCGGAGGGCAAAGTGGACGTCGGCCACGAGCGGTTCTACATTGACGAGCCCTTTTTCGTCGTCGCCACCCAGAACCCGCTTGAACAAGAGGGCACCTATCCGCTGCCGGAGGCTCTCCTCGACCGTTTCGCCATGCGCATCACCCTGGATTATCTCTCCGAAGCCGAGGAAATGCTCCTGTCCGAGCGCGAGGACGTGTTCGCCGACCTGTCGCTCAAGCCAGTGATGAGCCGGGAAGAAGTGGTTGCCGCACGGGCTTTCATTCGCGCCAACGTATACGTCGACCGCGCCTGCCGCGCCTACGCCGTACGATTGGTGCACGCGACGCGGCCGCCCACCGACGACCCCACCGGCTCGCTGCACCGGCAATGCCTCGATGACCTGTACATCGGCGACCGCTCCCCCGTACTGGTCGGCTGCTCGCCGCGTACCCACCTCATCCTGATCAACCTGGCCAAAACGCGAGCGTTTCTTAAGGGCCGCGACGAAGTGTGGTATGAGGACATCCAGGACTTGGCGTTCGACGTGTTCAATCACCGTCTGGTGCTGGACGGAACCCTGCTGGCGCAGCGGGTCAGCCGTCCCATGGCGTTTCTGGACGACAACCTGATCGAGCAGGGCCAGCGCGCCTTTGACCTGCGCGACGACGTCGGCTTCCTGCGCCAACTCGTGCGCCGCGTCCTGCGCGGTGTTCCCACCGAAGTGGCCGATTAAGGCCACAGCGAGCAGAGCCAAGCGCATATATGCAGACAGCGAGCGATATTGGCGATATGGATTTCGGCACTTGGTACGCTCACGCCACCCGCCGTGCCGACCTGCACCTGAGGCAACGGGTGCAGACCGTCATGCAGGGCAGGCACGGCAGTACCTTTCGCGGCCGCGGCGAGGATTTCGAGTTCTTCCAGCCGCACGCCCTCGGCGAGGACACCGCCCACATCGACTGGAAAGCCAGCGAGCGATTGGAAGACAGCCTGCTGGTGCGCCGCCTGCGCGAGGAGCGTGTGCTCGAAGTGTGGATCGCCGCCGATCTCAGTGCCTCGATCTTTACCGGTTTTTCTGCCGAAGGCTGCAAGCAACGACTCCTCCTGGACCTCATCGCCATCATCGGGCGCTCGGTCATCGGCCAGCAGGATCTCCTGGGATTCGTCAGCTTCGATCGCAACATCCATACCGTACTGCAGCCATTTCGCTCGGAAAAGACCTTCGTCAATCTGCTGAGGATGATCTGGGAGCACCAGCCCGAAAGCGGCGGCGCCACCGCGCTGTTGCCGGCCCTACGGTTCTTCGAGAATCAGGAGGGCGTCTCGCAGCAGAAGAAAAAGCGCCTGCTGCTACTCCTGTCCGATTTCGAGACCGAGGACGACTGGCTGCCGACCGCGCAGCGCATACGTGCTATGCACCCGTTGCTGCCCATCGTGCTGGAAGAATCCGTGCCGGAACACCTGCCGACCTCGGCAGGACTGCTGACGTACCGTGATGTCGAGAGCGGACAGTTGCAGACGGTTGACGCGCGCGCCTGGCTGCGGCTCCTGGACGAGGAAAGGCTGGAACGGCGTGACCACCATCTGGCCGGCTTCGAGGCGTCGGGATTGGCGGGGTTGTTCGTGTCGCGGCAAACCTTTGACGTGGACGCCATTATCGAGTACCTCGAAGCGCAACGCCCGTAATCGCTGGTTCGATCGACGTAAGGTCGGATTAGCATAGCGTAATCCGACACGTCCGCTCGTCACGTCATGGAAAGAAAGGATTCTCTTTTGGCTCCAAGACAGTCCAAACCAAAACCATCAACCGGACGCCGCGTGTTGCTGGCCTTTGCCAGTTTGCTGCTGGCAGTGAGTGCCGGTCTGGCGCCGCCCGCTTGGCCGCAGGACGCCATTTATGAACGCTCTGAAGAGGACCGGCTGTATTACGAACCCGAGCATTTCGTGCGTTACCACATCGGCGACGCAGGCCCGCAGCGGGAGGATCTGTTGCCCCTGCTGTCGCGTCAGCACGCCGTCATCGTGCTGGAAAAGCCGAGCGACTACAGCGAACGCCGGGTGCGTGAGCTGTTGCAACAGCCGCCGGAGAGCCTGCCGCCCATCGCCGCCTTCCGCGATCTGCGTAGTCCGAAAACCGCCGAGACCTTTGCGATCGGTTATATTCAGGACCCGCTGGGGGAACGGCGCCTGAAGGCCGGCAAGGATTTCGCCGTCTTCCTGATCACCTTCGACCAGCGCTTGCGCATGGGCGTTTTCCTGCAGGCCCTGCAGGTGCTGGCCGACCGCTCGGAGGTGGATTACGCCCTGCCGGCATTTTTCTTCCCGGACAAGATGGCCGCGCCGTTCCCGCTTTTCGAGGTCGAATTCCTGGCGCCGCAGATTATCCCCGGCGGCCTCAGCCGCATCGTGTCGCTGAACCGGACCAATCACGTGCAACCGGCGCAGAACGAATCCGAGGAGGCGCCCGATTTTGAGCAGCCAGTGGTCCTGCAACTCAGCAAGGAGGCCCCCAGCAACATCCTGGCCACGGTGCTGCGCTACCAACAGATGCCCGGCGTCGTCAAGCAGGCGCAATTGCGCTGGCTGCGGCTGCGCATGCCGGTGGAGGTGCAGGCAAACTGGGAACTGCCCGCCGGCATCAATTCGTTCGGCATCTGGGAACCGGTGCGCTACAAGCTGTCCATCGAGCGCGACCAGGACGTCGATCTGCTGCCCAAAGCCTTCACCGAGGGGGCGGTGCGCGCCTGGCTGTCGGACAACACCAGGCTGCCGGACGAACTCATCCAGGTGGACGACATCGAGCGGCAAACCCGTGAGCTCGGCGATGGGCGCGCCCTGGACGACGTGTCACTGACCTTCCGGCTGTCCAAAACCGGCATCTACATTTTCTCCCCGTATCCCATTCAGGCCACCTACTCGGGCCTGAACGACCAGCGTCGCATCGAGGTGTTCAACGCCAAGGCGCAGAACTTCCTCAGCATTCCCGGCCACCTGCCGCGGCAGGTCGGTCAAATGCCTGGGCAACTGCTGCCCGTTGCGGGATTGCAGACGCCAACCTGGATCAGCCCGACCAGTCTGGCGCTGGGCGTCTTGTGCATGGTTGTCGGGCTCATTGGCGCCCTGCGCGTCTCGAACCGCACCTGGAGCTTTCGCGCCACCGCCGTTATTGACGACGCCAAGGCACACGCGGAGGCATTAGCGGCTCTGCGGCGGCGCTACCGTGAGCGGCTCGGCGACCTGACGCAGCAGGCGGAATCGCTATCCCTGCAAGGCCACGCGGACGACCGAACCTGGTTGCGGGCGCTTAGCGTGTTCCTGAAACAGCTTGTCGGTGAGCGCTGCTATGCGGACGAGGACAGGTTGCTCGGCGGCCTGGGCACGTCGAGCGCAACGATCCATCGGTACATGCTGGCCACCTCGGTCGACCCGCAGGCGCCGTCGGTGGCGGATGCACTGGATCTGCTGCAAGCCATCGAGGGCCAGGCGCTGAGCCAGGAACTGTCGCTCTCCAAAGACACCGTCGATGATCTGCTGAGCCGCGCCACCCGCCTTGCCGAAGCCCTCTGTGAATAGCCCATGTTGCAATTCGAGCACCCTGCCGTTTTCCTGCTCGCCCTGCCCCTCGTCGCGCTGGCTTGGTGGCCGCGTCGCCGTCCGCTGCCATACTTGGCGGTGAGCGTACCCCCGGCCGTTCGCGCGCGCGCCAGTGCGGTGGCCGGACAGCGCCGCCTCACCCGCTTGCCGTTGTATTGTCTCTACGGCTTTCTCGCCATCTTGCTCGTCGTCATGTCCGAGCCTTACCTCGGCACTGTGGAAACCCATGAGGTGGAAGAAGCACGGAGCGTCCTCATGCTCCTCGACACCTCCGCCAGCATGATCCAGACCGGACTACTGAAGCGTGTGGTGACGGGTTTTCTGGTGCCGTTCATCGCCCAGCGGCCCGTGGACGACCGTCTGGCGGTGGCGCGTTTCGATTCCGACGCCAGCGGCGGCATCTTCACGCGCAATCACGACGGCGTCATCATGGAAATCACCCGGCGCAGCGTCGTGCAGCAATTCGACGTGGCGCGGGACCTCGCCATGCTGAGCACCAAGGGCACGCAGCTCGGCGTCGGCCTGTTCAAGGCGCTGGCCAGTTTTGTCGAGGACGAAGTGGAACGGCGGGTGGTGGAGGCGCACCTCGACGTGCCGGCGCAGGACGGCATTTACCGCGAGTTGCAGGACGTTCTGGCCCAATTTCTGAGACATTTCCGTAGCAAGAGCAAAGACGAATTCCAACTGGAAATCCCGCTTGTCGACACCTTGGCCGACATCGGTACCGGCAAGTCGATGATCCTCGTTACCGACGGCCAACTCTTGGAATCCAGTTCCGACGCGACCCGCGTGGACTATCTGAAAATTCTGGACTACTACGAGCAACTGGGCTTTCGGCACCTCTACTTTGTCAGCCTGAAATCCCACCCGGCGCAGTTGAACCCGCTGCTGGGGCGCAACCCGAGCTGGCGGGCGTACACCTGGGACCAGACCGGTAGCGGCCTGCGCAGCATTTTCGACCAGATCGCCCGCGACATCGACACCACGGCGCGCGGCAGAAGCGTGGTCGCCACCGAAGTAACCAGACAGCCGGTGGCGCACTGGTTTCTGCCCGGCCTGCTGCTCTTGCCGCTGAGCGTCGGCCTGCGGCTGCACCGTCGCCTCCGACATTTCCCCTGATCGGCCGCGCCCGGGTGTCGTGTCGGCGCGGCAACTTGCCCCCGGCGAGGGGTGTTTGCTACATTCCGCCCCCGTTGCCTAACGGGACAGGCACGCCATCTTTCGCAATGAATAAGGAGAATCAGAATGGCCGTTGACGAGGCAATTGAGATCAAGTGGCAGGGTTTGCAGCGAGGCGATCACGCGCCCGAGGCGCTGCAGGGCAAGCTGTCGTTGCATGACGCATACCGGGTGCAACTGGGGGTTCTAGAGCATTACAAGGCCACCGGCGAAACGCAGGCGGGGTGGAAAATCGGGTTGACAGCCGACGCCATTCGACAAATCTACGCCACCGGCGATCCGGCTTTCGGCTTCCTGCTGGAAAGCAACGCCTACGGCAGCGGCCACCGCTTCAATTTCGCCGACATCGTCAACCCGGCCATCGAATCCGAGCTTTGCTTCACCCTCGGCGAAACGCTGCGCGGCCCCGGCGTGACCCGCGAGCAGGCGCTCAACGCGGTCAGCTCGGTGGCGCCGTCGTTCGAGGTTGTGTCGCTGCAGGTCAAAATGGCAGAGGATTTGCCCCTGGGCGTCGCCGACAACGTCAGCCAGTGGGGCTACGTGACGCACACCGCGGTGGAACCGTACCCGAAGGACTTGGTGCTGGGGGAGGTCACCGCCAAGGTCAAGACGGATGGCAACGTCATCGCCACCCTGCTCGGCGCCGACGTCATTGACGATCAACTCCAGTCCCTGGCTTGGCTCGCCAACCAGTTGGCCAACTTCGACAGAGCACTGGAGGCCGGGCAGTGTGTCATCACCGGGTCGTTCACGAAGCCGTTGCCCATCAAGCAGGGCGAGCGCTGGGAAACGCACTTCTCCTCGGTGGGCGCCGTTTCGGCGACGTTTGCTTAAGATGGGCGCGTGATTTGAAGAAGGACAACCAGTACTATCGGAGTCTGGCTCAGGACTCATAACCAGAAACTAACCGTGGCAGCTATGCAGATGGTACTGAAGAACGTATGCGCACAGCGGTCGTACCGGGTGGCGATGCGGTGCCAATCCTTGAGCCTGCCAAACAGGCGCTCAATGAGGTTGCGGCTCTGGTACAACTCGGTGTCGTAGATGATGGGCTCTTTGCGCGGCCCGGAATGCAGGACTTGATGCCACGTTCGGCAAGGGCCTCGCGCAATCTGTCGCTATCATAACCCTTGTCGGCTATCAGGACAGCGGCTTCCGGTAGGGCCTACGGCGTGGAGCTTCGAGTTGAGCCCGCCCCGGGTGCGTCCGATCTGGCGTAGAAAAGCCCCCCCTTGAGCAGGCTGGCGGCGGTGCGATGCGCCCCCCGATGGGTGCTGTCGATCATGACGGTCTCAGTGGCGGTGCTTTCGGCAGTCAGGGCTTGGAAGATGCGGTCGAAGACCGCGGCCCTGCTCCAGCTGCACGAAGCGGTTGTAGAGCGTCTTGTGGGGTCCGTAACAGGCGGGCGCGTCGCGCCACCTCAGCCCATAGCGGATGACGTGGATGATGCCGCTGATAACCTTTCGGTCATCTCCGCGCGGGACGCCGCGCCCCTTGTTGGGTAACAGGGGTTTGAGGCGGTCAACCTGGTCGTCGGCCAGCCAGAAGTGGTGCTCGGACATGATCGCTCTCCTAGTGGCGTCAGCGTGTTGACTCTCATCACAGGCCCCATGATACCCTTTTATAGGTCCTGAGCCTAGGAAATTCCGAAACTTTAACTTGGTTCTGACTGTATGAACTTTCTCGCCCATTGCCTGCTGGCCTGGCCCGGTCAGGGTTGGATTGCCGGTGGGGTGCTCGGCGATTTCGTGAGGGGAAGAGTGCCCGAGTCGCTGCCGTCCGAGTTGCGGGCCGGCGTTCGTCTGCACCGGCGCATTGATGCGTTTTCCAACCGCCTCGCCGACATGAAACCCAGCATCGCGCGGTTCGACACCGAGTTGCGACGGGCGGCGCCGGTGCTGCTCGACATCGTGGCGGATCACTGCTTGGCGCTCGCGTGGCCGCACTACGCTGACGTCACGCTCGCCGACTTCACTGCTGAAGTCTACGATGCCCTGCGCCGGTTCGATGCGTACGTGCCCGACAGAGGCAGGCCGTTCATCGAGCGCATGATCGACACCGACCTGCTAGCGCGATATGCCGAGCCGACCGTGCGCGATCCTGCCCTGCAGTACGTCCTGAGCCGCTTGCGGATCACCCATCTCAGCCCCAAGCTTGCTTCGCTCCTCGACGCCCAACTCTCCGCCTTTGTCGACGACTTTCATCGCTACTTTCCCAAGCTGCAGGCTTTCGCCGCCGCCGAGCGGCAACGCTGCCTCGACGGTGGGGTGTAGTCAGCGGAAGGTCGGATTACGCCTGCGGCTAATCCGACCTGCATAATCCGCATCGGCAAGATTCCGAAACACGTCCGCTAATCGAGCACCAGCGGCGTGTCGTCGCGGTTGGCCCACTCGTTCATCGAGCCGTCGTAGTTGCGAACCTGCGGGTAGCCGAGAAGCCTCAGCACAAACATTCCGTGCGCCGCACGGATGCCACCTTGTCAATACGTAATGATTCTCTTGTCCGGCGTTACGCCGCGCTCCGCCAGGATGGCGCGCATCTTGTCGGCGGGCAGGAAGCTGCGAGAGCGATCGGTGTCCATGAGATCCGTCCACTCCAGATGAACGGCACCGGGGATGCGCCCCGCCCGACTATTGCCGCGGTCGTTGCTGCCGTCCCATTCCGCCGGCGAGCGCACGTCCAGGAAAAGGGTGCCCGGGTCGCCAACTGCGGCCAGCCCGTCCGCAAGGGTGCAGACCCAATCCGGCTGGCGTTGCGGCGCCCAGCTGGTGTCGCGGGCCGGCGGCGGGTCGATGGACAGCGGCCGCCCCTCGTCGAACCACTTGCGCCAGCCGCCGTTGAGCACCTTGACGTTGGTGTGGCCGTAAAGACCCAGTACCCACCAGAAGCGCGCGGCGTAGAGGCTGGCCGACTGGTCGTAGGTGACGACGGTCGTGTTCTCGTCGATGCCCATGCGCATCATCAGGTCGGCGAACGGCTCTTGCGGCATGACCAGCGGATGCGCCTTGGGCGCCCGCTCGTAGCCGGGTTCCTTGACGTAGTGATGCGGGGCCATGATGGCCGCGGCGTTGCGGATGTGCCCGCGGCGGTACTCCATGAACTGGTCGCAGTCCACGACGCGCACGTTGGGGTCATCCAGGTGTTCCCCCAGCCATTCCGTGTCGCAAAGAAGTTCGGGGTGAGCGTAGCCTTCTGTGGTCATCTTCTTACCTCCGTGTGTTTCAATTCGCTCTCCCGACCGAGGCCGAGGGAGATTCCTGGTTGCCAACCCAGGCGCTTGGCTTACGTAGCGACTTCGTGGGCGGCGGAAAGCTGGTGCTGCACGAGTTGCGCGTACAGGCCGCCTGCGGCCAGCAGGCTGTCGTGCGTGCCGGTTTCGGCGACCCGCCCGGCGTCAAGCACGATGATCAGGTCGGCGTCGCGGATGGTTGACAGGCGGTGGGCAATGACAATTGTGGTGCGGTCGGCCTTGAGGCGGTCGAGGGCGTCGCGCACGGCGCGCTCGTTGATGGCGTCCAGGTGCGAGGTGGCTTCGTCGAGGATGAGAACCGGCGCGTCTTTCAGGAAGGCGCGGGCGATGGCCACGCGCTGGCGCTGACCGCCCGACAGGCTCATGCCGCGCTCGCCGACACGACTGTCCAGACCCTCGGACAGGGCCGCCACCATGTCGTCGAGCGAGGCGTAATGCACGGCGCGTTGCAGTTCGGCCTCACTGGCTTGCGGGTGCGCGATCATGATGTTGCGGCGCAGCGTGTCGTTGAACAGATAGGTGTCCTGCGCCACCAGCGCGACCCGTGAGCGAACGTCGTCCAAAGCATAATCGCGCAGGTCGACGCCGTTGAGCAGAACGCGCCCCGACCGCGGGTCCCAGAAGCGCATCAGCAGATGCGCCGTGGTGGTCTTGCCGGCGCCGGACGTGCCGACCAGCGCCACCGTGTGCCCGGACGGAATGACGCAATCGACGTGCGACAGCGCCAAGCGCGACGTGCCGGGATAGGCGAACGAAACGTCCTGCAGTTCCAGGGACGCCTCGCCAGCCCGGTGGTCCCTAGCCACACCGGGGCCGTCGCGCACGGTAATCTCTTCGGCGTGGATGGCGTAGACGCGACGGGTGGAGCCCAGCGTATCGGCCAGTTGCCGACCGATCTGAGCAATTTCCGAAACCGGCAGAAAGGCCGACAGCGACAGGATGGTCAGCAGCGGCAGCACCCCAGCCTCCACATAGCCGTTGGCCGTCAGTACCCCCCCGACGGCGACGATCGACAGACCGCCGAGGCCGGTCATCACCTCCAGCAGCGACTGCTGCAAGGTTAGTTGGTGGAAAAAAGGCAGCCGCAGGCGGATGTGCCGTTCGCCCAGGACGTGGAATTCCTCGCCGCGCCGGCCTTCGTACTGGAAAGCGTTGATTTCGTGCAGACCCTGCACGGTATCGACCGCGTGGGCGTTCAACTCACCCGCCGCCTCGCGGGCACGGGAGCCAAGTTCGTCGACCCGGTGCCGCATGGCCAACGGGCTCAGCGCCACGATGAACAGGAACGGCGCCAAGGTGAGCGCCAGCCACGGGCTGTGCCAAGCCAGCACCAGCAGCACTACGCCGGGGGCCAGGATCGCCAAACAGGCGGGGGCAATGGTGTGGGCGAAAAAATACTCGATCAGTTCGATGTCCTGGGTGGCGACGCCCATCAGATCGCCGGTGCGCCGCCGCACCAAGTAGGCAGGCGCCAGTTGGTCCAGCTTGCGAAAGAAATCGATGCGCATCTCGGCGAGCAGGCGGAAGGCCATGTCGTGCGCCATCCAGCTTTCCAGCCAGTGCAGCACCCCGGCGAGCGGCGCCACCGCGGCCAGCGCCCACAGGTAGCCGCTGAACGGCTGACCCGTTTTCAGCGCCAGGATGACCAAGGCGCTCAGCACGCCGACGCCGATGAAACCGACCACCCGCAGGACGCCGAACAGGAAGGTGAGCGTCAGCTTGCCCTTCCACGGTACGATGAGCCGCAGCAACTCACCCACCACCTCGGGCCACGCCATGCCCTCGGCCTTCAGAATGCCCTCCGTTGGTCGGTCCACCGGATTGGTGGCGTCGACCGGCACGGTCACGTCCTCGGTCGGCTTGCGCCCAGCCCCGTTGACGTGGCCGTTGCCGTGAAAAGCGTCAGTGTCCCGCACCTGCTCCGCCATCAGGCGGTGATAAACGTTGCCGGCGACCATCAGCGTGGCGTGGTCGCCGCTCTCCACCACATGGCCGTCGTCCAGGGCGAGGATACGGTCACAGTCGATCACGCTCGACAGCCGGTGCGCCAGGATGAGCACCGTTCGGTCCCGCATCAGGCGGTCGAGGGCGTCCTGGATGACGGCCTCGTTTTCGGCATCCACTGCCGACAGCGCCTCGTCGAGCACCAGGATCGGCACGTCGCGTAACAAGGCGCGGGCGATGGCCACCCGCTGCCGCTGTCCGCCGCTGAGCTTGATACCCTTTTCGCCGATCAGCGTCTGGTAGCCGTCGGGCAGTGAGGAGACGAAGCCGTGGATGTTGGCGGCACTGGCGGCGGCCACCACCTCGTCGTGCGAGGCGTCTGGGCGCCCCATACGGATGTTGTCTTCGATGTTGCCGTGGAACAGGTAGGTATCCTGCGACACCACGGCAATCTGGCTGCGGATGGCGGCGAACGGCAGGTCGCGCAGGCGATGGCCGCCGATGCTAATCTCGCCGGCCTCGGGATCGTAGAAGCGTAGTAACAGGCGCACGATGGAGGACTTGCCGCAGCCGCTGGGTCCTACGATGCCGACGCGCTCGCCAGCCGATACCGTGAAGCTCAGGTTGCGATGGACGGCGCGCTGGCTGCCCGGGTAGCCGAAGGTCACGCTGTCGAACACGATGTCGGGCGACAGGGAGACGGGGGCGGTGGTTGCTTCGGCATCGTGCACCTGTGGTTCTCCGTCCAGCAACCGGTATATCCCCTGCGCCGCGGACAGGCCGTTCATGCCTTGGTGCAAGACGGTTCGCAGGTCGCGCATGGGGCGGTAGACCTCGACGCCGAGCATCAGGATGACCAGCAAGGCCGACAATTCCATGTCGCCGTCGGCGACGCGAAACGCGCCGACGGCGAGCGCTGTGGCGGCTCCCACGGCGATGGCGCTGTCGGTGATGCCGCGCCCCAGGGAATTGGTCGCCAGTACCCACATGGTCGATCGGAACAACTCGCGCGCCCGGACCGCCAAGGTGTCGGCTCTGGGCTTACTCTGGCCGAAGGCTTTGAGGGTCGCCAGTCCTTGGATGGAATCGAGCAACTCGGCGGCGAAGGCGCCATAGGCGCGGCGGCGCTCGATAGATTTACGGGAATCGAGATGGTGCCACACCGCCGGAGCGAACAGGGCGACAAGGGCGAAAACCAGCACCACCGCGGCGACGACCAAATCAAGCCAGGCGATGCAGGCAAAAATCAGCAGCGGCGTCAGCATCGACACCGTGAGCTGCGGCAGGTACTGGCCGAAATACACCTCGAGTTGTTCCACCCCGTCGACCAGCGACAGCGTCACGTCGCCGGAGCGCTGCTGGGCGACGTAACCGGGGCCGAGTTCGGTCACCTTATCGAACAACAGACGGCGCAGATGCAGTTGCACCTTGGCGGCGGTCTCGTGCGCCACGATGGCCCGCCAGTGCTCCAGCGCTCCGCGTAGCACGATCACCAGCCCGACCGCCAGGAGCGGCAGCAGCAGGTCGCCGAATCCGTCGCCCACAAAAATGCGCCCGATGAGCCAGCCCAACAGCGCCAGCCGCGCAATGCCGAACGCCGTCGCCGCCAGCCCGATGATCACGGCGTACACGATGCGCAGCCGCAATCCCTTGGTGAAGGCCCAGAGTCGTGATTCAAAGTGCATGGGGTGGGGTTCTCCGTCTGGAGCGTATGAGGGCGGCTGAAACGAGGGGCGTCAGTATAAGCACCTCAGGTTATCAGGTCCAGACGACACGTCATATCTGGCTTCCGAACCGCTCCGGCCGAAACGGCGCCAGCACCTCGACTCGTGCCCCGTGCGCGATTTCGATCGCCGCGAAAGCGCCGATCAACGGTGTCAGCGTCACGCCGCTGTGGGTCGTGGCGACGTACACGTTGCTCACCTCCGGCGCGAATCCAACGATGGACCTGCCATCCTTCGGAATCGGGCGTCGGCCCCGCCGAACCTCGGCGATCTTGATGTCCTGCAGTATCGGCAGCACGGCCCCTGCGTCGGCGGCAATCTGCGCCGCCTCCGCGTCCGTGGCGCCGCGGTCGCCCTCCTGGGTGTTGTCCGGCGCGCCGCTTTGCACCATGACCGTCCCGTCGGGCAACTGGCGCACGTTGATCAAGGGCTGCCGTTCGCGTGGGGAATGCAGCAAGGCGATATTCTTGAACAGCGGCGGCAGCGGTTGCGTCAGCAACGTGGCGCCGAAGGTGTGATAGTGCGGCACCTGTATCCCGGCCATTTCCGCCAGCGCCGGCATGTCCGCCCCGCCGGCCAGCACGACAATATCGCAGGGCACCACGTCGCCGCCGGTCCGAACCGCTTCGGCCCGCGCTGCGCCCGACCGACTGCGGTCGATTTCGATACCCGTTATCGCCGACCCGGTGCGCAACACCGCGCCCCGTTCACGCGCCGTTGCAAGGCACGCTTCCACCACCGCTGTGGTATCGACGTGCCCGTCGCTGTACGTGTACGAGGCAGCGGTAAACGCATCGAGTTGCAAATCCGGTTCCAATTGCCGCACCTCGGCGGCGTCCAGAATGCGCGTCGGATAGCCCCACGCCTGCAACGCTTCCGCCTGTGCGGCCAGCGCCGCCGCGCCGTCAGCCGTCACCGCCCAGCGCAATTCGCCACCCCAGGTGACGTTGACCCCCAAACGGTGCGCAAAACCGGCCCACATGTCGATCGACCGGCGGTTGAGATCGTGGTACGAAAACGGCGTCTTGCCGTAGGCATTCAGCCACGCGAACGCCACCCGCGTCGCCCCCTCGCCAGGCTGGCCGGCATCGACGATCGTCACCCGCACGCCGTGCAGGGTGAGGTGACAGGCAATCGAGGCGCCCAGAATTCCCGCTCCAACAACGACGACATGCAATGTGCGACCCCCTTTCCGAGGTATGGACTCATCCCCTCCGTGCTGGCTACGGCTTCAATGTCACCGCATGCTACGTTTGTCCAGCAAGCCGGTCAACCAGCCCCGGCGCGGCTTGAAATGGCCCCCTGATGTGCCTATGCTGTGGCCTTCATCCAGCGACGGTGTACTGCCGCCATCCATCCGACGTGAAAAGGGGGATAAAGAGTCATGAACGAAGAGAACCAGCCGCGTCAACTGGCCGACTGGATGGTCGAACACATGGAGGCGTATCTCGCCACCAACGGCGAGGACGGACACGTGTGGCGGGGCGTGCCGACGCTGCTGCTGACCACCACCGGGCGCCGCTCCGGCAGGTCGCTGATGCTGCCGCTCATCTACGGCACCCACGGCGATCATTATGTGGTGGTGGCCTCGAAGGGCGGGAACCCGCAGCATCCCGGCTGGTACGTCAACCTCGTCGCGAAACCCACCGTGGAGGTGCAGGTAGGCGCCGAGCGCTTCGCGGCCCGTGCCCGAACCGCTTCAGGTGACGAGCGCGCCGCCTTGTGGGATCGTATGGCCGAAATCTGGCCGCCTTACAATGAGTATCAGACCAAGACCGAACGCGAGATCCCGGTCGTCGTGCTGGAGCGGGTTTAACGGCACGCCCGGAAATGTCGGATTACGCTGCGCTAATCCGACCTACTTGCGACTCGCGCCTACGTTACCGCCAGTCATGGAGATGAAAATGCCGTTTTTCGAACGTGACGCCATCAAGCTTTATTATGAATCGCACGGCGCCGGCTTCCCGGTGCTGCTGATCGCCCCCGGCGGCATGCGCTCGGCGGTGTCGTACTGGGAAACGACACCGTGGAACCCGATCACGCATCTGTCGCCGAATTACCGGGTCATTGCCATGGACCAGCGCAACGCCGGCAATTCGGTGGCACCGGTTAGCGCTGATGATAGCTGGCACGTGTACACGCAGGACCAACTCGCGCTGCTCGATCACCTGGGCGTCGATCGCTTTCACGTCGCTGGCATGTGCATCGGCGGGCCCTACATCATGGGGCTGATCCGGGAAGCGCCGCAGCGGGTGGCCTCGGCCGTACTGTTTCAGACCATCGGTCTCGACGACAACCGGCAAGCCTTCTTCGAGATGTTCGATAGCTGGGCGAACGACCTGAAGCCGAATCGCCCGGAGGTGAGCGAGGATGCCTGGGAATCGTTCAAGACATCCATGTACAGCGGGGATTTCCTGTTCAACGCCTCGCGGGATTTCGTAAGCGCCTGCCAGACGCCGCTGCTGGTGATGCCGGGGAACGATCTGCATCATCCCGAGATTTCGTCCAAGGACGTGCACGCGCTGGCACCCAACTCCATCTACGTAGAGAAGTGGAAGGAGCCCGAGCACCACGCCGCGGCCATGCAGGCCGTCGAACGCTTCCTCGGGCAGCACACCCCCGCGTAGTTACAGAGTTGGCCCGGTACCAGCGACCGTCGTGCGATGCAGCCGCCGCTTGTGCCGGGTGATGTCGAACGGCATGCCGCAGTGCAAGGCGGCGCGGTTGTCCCACCACACCAGATCGCCGACGCGCCAAGCGTGCTGATATACAAACTGGGGCTGCGTCGCGTGCTCGATGAGCTTGTCGATCAAAGCCCGCCCCTCGTCCCACTCCATTCCCTCGATGGATTCGGTGTGCGAGCCCACGTACAGGGCCGGGCGCCCGGTTTCCGGGTGCCGCCGCACCACCGGATGCCGCACCGGCGGCAGCGCGTTGGTTTCGTCCTGCGTGAACGCCGTCACCTCGACGTTGCGCCGCGACCAGTAGAAATTGTGCACCGCCACCAAGCCCTCGAGTTTCGCCTTCATATCGTCCGACAGCGCCCCGTAGGCGGCGGCCATGTTGGCGTACGCCGTATCGCCGCCGACCGGCGGCACGATGCGGGCGTGCAGCAGCGACGCCATGGCGGGCACGCGCTTGAACGAACTGTCGGAGTGCCATTTGCGGTTGTCGTGATTCACCTGCATGACGGGATGATCCGGCGGCATGAACTCGTCGTTCTCGTCCAAGTTGGTGGCCGTGTAAATTTCCGGCTTGCCGGGCATTTGCAGGGCAGACATCTTGATGAGTTCCAGTGCACCAACCTGGCGGCTGAAGGCGATCTGCTGATCATCGTCGATCGACTGTTCGGGAAACACCACCACGACGTTATCGAGCCACACCTTGCGCACCTCGGCCATGGCGTCCGGAGCAAGGGGACGCCGAAGGTCGAGACCGCTAATTTCCGCGCCGACGTTGGGCGTCAGCTTCCGTACCGTAAAATCCATTATCATCCTTTCCCGAGTATGCGGCGGGGTAACCGGCCGCCGTGATCACGCGTATCCAGTCGCCAAGCTGGGGCACGGTCATGGTGACCGTGATGGTCTCGGCAACGCTGTGGTAGTCGTCCCCTAGGCGGCGTTCCATGCCGCGGAACGCCGAACGGCCCGGGTAGCGGGTGCCGGGATTGCCCAGCAGCGCGTCAGATTGCATTTGCAACTCACAGTGGGTGTCTGACATGACGCCCAGCACCGGCCCGCTGAAACGCCACGACACTGCCACGTGGCGCGTAGGGTGATCCGGGTATGGGCTCAGAAAGATCAAATGGCTGTCCACCGCCGTGCCTGCTGCGATGGCGCCGCCGTCCACCACCAGACGCTTCTGCAGCACCACGCCCTGCCGCTCGTCGAAACCCCGCATGGCGTCGGCGAAAAAGGCGTCATCATGCACCGATGCCGGCGCCGCAATGATGACCGCGGTCTCACCCCGCGAACTCGGCGGTCCATCCACCGCCAGAATGGCGGCGTGCAGCACTTCGGCAGTCAAATGGCATGCGAGTAACCCGACGATCAGCCATCCAAAATATCGCATCCTGCCCGCCTTTCTGTCGTGGGTTTCCCAGCATCAGAACCCTGTCTCACACCGACTCCCGGAACAGCGGGGACGCCGTCGGCCACGTGTCTTAACACAGTTTCCGGCCAACACCCCGCATCGTCAGGTTGTGTTCGGACTGTCAACTCCGGCTGCCCGTGTTATTCTTGCGCAGGTTTAGCATCGGGTGGTTCATACTATCACACGAGTCGCTTGGCTATACGGAATCCTGGCATGACGAACAAGGTGTTTAACACGGATGTCTCCAAAGGAGAACACGAGATGACAATTCTCATGATGATGCTGGGGGCTTTGTTGTGGATCAACGTGGCGGGGGCGGCGGAAGTGGTCGATGTGGCCCTGGCGGCCAGCGTCAGCGCGCGGGAACCTGTCGGGGTGTTTACACCGGCGGCGACGTGTCGGACGAGCACGCCGCCGGCCTACGGCGTCCCCGTCGTCGATTCCCAAGCCTACCACGGTGTTTACGTATGGACCAAGATCGCCGCATCGCAATCCCGCGAAATCCATCACCGCTATTTTATGGACACCGAAGAAGGATTCACCGTAGCAACCAATATCGTGCTGTCGGTTGAACCGGCTGCTGGCTACCGCACGTGGAGCGCCAAGTCCATCTCGCGGTGGGCATCCATGCACCAAGGGATGTGGAGGGTGGACATTGTGGAAATCGGAGACACCGACCGGGTATTGTGCACTATCTACTTCAGTGTGGAATAGGCCGCGCCGCCGGCGGCAGATTCCATACAGGGTAAGCGCAGATGGCGTCATGCGGTTAAAATCTGCTAACAGATAACGCCGCTTCCATCCAGCCCATTTGCGTCGGGCCTTCACGCCCCCGCTCGTGGCTCGATTCCCGGCGGATCAGGTTCAGCGCCGTATGACGCAACACCGACATCGTTTGAGCGCCAGCATTGGCGAATCCGACGGGCGTCTTCCCGAAAGCTCACGTCAAGCACCCAATGGAGCAAAGTCGCAACGTCCCAATGCTGCCGGACGACTTGCGCAAAACGCTCCGCATGACATCCAAGCGAAGTCAGGAAATAGTGTTGCTCACACGACCTCCCAAGCCTGTCCTTCTCCAGGTTGAAGGCCTCCTCACACACGAATGACCCTGGATAACCTGGATCAGAAGGCATGCCAACCTCATGTGCGCTTACCCTGATGCCGAGTACCAGATGAACCGGAATAGCCCCAATTCGTGATACAATTCTCTGCGTCCCACCACTCTGGAGGACCCTATGCAGAAGATACGGAACTGGACCAGAGAAAACGCCGGGACCATAGCGGCGGTCGGCACCATGCTGATCGCGTTCACTGCCCTCATCCAATTCGCCGTCCTCAACCCTATTCACCAGCGCTTCGACGCCCAGGCCAAGCGTCTCGACGACCTCAAGGCCGAGATGAACCAGCGTTTCGATGCCCAAGACAAGCACATCAACCAACGCTTCGATGACCAGGACAAATACATCAACCAACGCTTCGACGCCGTGGACCGGCGCCTCGCGGGTCTGGAAAACGACGTGTCGGATCTCCGCAAGCTCAGCGACCGCGTCTCCCGCAACGAAGGACAGATCGACGCCATCAGGCGGCAGTTGCAAACCGCGGACGCGCCCTGAGCCCGGCGCCACCCCACCCCGCCTCAGACATGACGATAACGGCAGCTACATGAGACCCCACTGACTTTCTGTGCGGATTTCCGGCTTTTTGTGCAAACTGGCGGGTGTCCGTTGAGTCCGGCGCTGGGGGCATTTTTCTGGTCGAGCTGGACGCGGCGCTGGAACGGGGCGGGTTTTTTCACCTGCGCTTCCTGGAAATGGTCAACCGGGCGCTGGCCATCCTGGCCCTGTGGAAGCACCCCGGTTAAGATGTTCATCGGGCGCATATCAAGAGTTCATCGGGCGCATATCGAGAAAGGCTTCGACTGGCTGGGCTACCTGCTGCCATCTTACAATAGCAGGTGTGACGTCCTTGGATACTCCCTCATTTTTACAACGTCGAGTTGAGGGCAGAACCCGCAACGGAACCCCACGCTGTCCGAATGCCCACACTTTTTGATACTCCCCTCGTCGAATACAAGGGCGCGCGTATATCTGACGAAGAATCTGACACCGCCGAGAAGCGAATCATTGCATTTTTTCACGTACAACCGACCCTCACAATTATTCGTAAGTTTCAGGGTGAAATTTTGGAAGACATCGTGTGTAAGGGGGCTCGAACCGAAGAAAATGCAGCTATCCCGTTGCAGGTGTTAACTGGACGACGCCATATGCGCTTACCCTGAGATTCCATGCGGCTGAATTGACACACGCCCGACCCTCCGATAGCATTATAACCATCTTTGATGACTTGGACGGCGCGTTGATGACGTGACAGACACCCGTCCGGGCTTCGTATTGCTTATGAAAATCGTTATATCAGAATATCAAACGGGTTTGGCGCAACTTTTCGAGCATGAGGTATGGACGTTATGTACGCAGTCGTTGCAACAGGTGGCAAGCAATATCGAGTTAGTCCGGGCGACAGGATCGAGGTGGAAAAGCTCGCCGGCGAGGTCGGCCAGACCATTGCTTTGGACCACGTCATGATGGTTGGCGGCGAGGGGCAGGCCGTGTCGATCGGCACCCCGAGGCTGGACGAGGCGTGGGTCGAGGCCCAGATCGTTGCTCAGAAGCGAGGCAAGAAAATCATCATATTCAAGCACAAGCGCCGCAAAGGTTACCGTCGCAAACAGGGCCACCGGCAGAGCCTGACCGCCCTGAAGATCACCAGCATTCATCCCACGGCGGCGCCGCAGGACGAGGCGCAGGTTGAGACGGCCGCTGCCCCGGAGCCGTTGCAGAGTGAATCTCTGGTGTCCGCAGAAGCTAACGTAGTCCCCGAGGAAACACCCGCCGAAACCCCGGCGGAATAGGCGCTGAAAGAGGAGTCCGCAATCATGGCACACAAGAAAGGGCAGGGCAGCTCGACGAACGGGCGCGATAGCATCGGCAAGCGGCTGGGCGTCAAGCGTTTCGCCGGCCAGACGGTGACGGCTGGCAGTATCCTGGTGCGGCAGCGCGGCACCACCTTCAAGCCCGGCGTCAACGTCGGCGTAGGCAGCGATTACACTCTTTTCGCCAAGATCGACGGTGTCGTCGAGTTCACCAACAGAGGCAAGAAGAACCGTCGCATCCACGTGCAGGCGGCATCTTAGCTTCCCCTTCCACTCTTCATCGCAGTCCAGTCGTTCCGGCTGGCGCTCTTCCGCCCCGGTGGGTGCCTTTCTGCAAGCCTCTTGCACGGCGAGGATGCCGACGGTTCATGTTCGTTGACGAAGCCAAAATTTTCGTGCGTGGCGGCAAGGGTGGAAACGGCTGCATGAGTTTCCGCCGTGAGAAGTTTGTGCCACGCGGCGGGCCGGATGGCGGCAACGGCGGCAACGGCGGTCACGTCATCATGCAGGGCGACGCGGCGCTGCACACCCTCCTGGATCTGCGATACCGTACCTACAACATGGCGGAACGGGGCCGGCACGGCAAGGGCAAGGACATGCGTGGCCGGAACGGCGACGACTGCGTCATACGGGTTCCCCTCGGCACGATCTGCCGTGATGCGGAAAGTGAGGCGGTGCTGTGGGACTTCCAGTCGCACGGCGAGCGCTTCATCGCGGCGCATGGCGGCAGAGGCGGACGCGGCAACGCCACTTTCGCCACCTCAACGAACCGAGTGCCGCGGCAGACCACCGAAGGCGCCTTGGGCGAGGAGCGTTGGCTGCTCCTCGAATTGAAACTGCTGGCCGACGTCGGGCTGCTCGGCTTTCCCAACACCGGCAAATCCACTTTGATCTCCCGCCTGTCGGCCGCCACTCCCAAAATCGCTTCCTACCCATTTACTACCCTGACGCCCAATCTCGGTGTGGTGGCCTTGCCCGATTATGCGTCGTGCGTGATGGCGGACATCCCCGGCCTAGTACCTGACGCGCACAAAGGCAAGGGGCTGGGCCTTGAATTTCTCCGACACATTGACCACACCCGCGTGCTGGTGCACCTGCTGGACCTGGGCATTCAGGAGGATGGCAGAACGCCGTGGGGCGATTTCACGGCGATCAACCACGAACTGGCCTGCTTCAGACCGGACTTGGCACAGCGCCCGCAGATCGTGGTGGCGTCGAAGATGGACCTGCCCGAGGCGCAGCAGCGTCTGCCGGAGATGCAGCAACTGTTCGCCGTCCAGGGTTTGGAAGTGGTGCCGATTTCGGCGGTCACCGGCGCTGGCTTGGACGCGCTGATACATCGGTTGGCACTTGAACTGAAGGCGGCGTGAAACAACAGCCGCGAGAGAACTCCTCATGGCAAACGGCGAACGCTTGGTGGTGAAGGTCGGCAGCGGGTTGCTGCGCGACCCCGGCGGCGGGCTGCGGAACGACGTTGTGCGGCGCATCGTCAGGCAGATCGTCAGCTTGCGCGACGCGGGCCGTGAGGTCATCCTGGTGTCCTCGGGGGCCATTGCGCTCGGCATCCAGGTGCTGGGTCAGGCGAGTATTCCCAAGGCGATCACCCACCAGCAGGCCGCGGCGGCGATCGGCCAGGGCCATCTGATCCGCATCTACGAAGCCTTGTTCGCCGATTTCGGCAAGAAGGCCGCGCAGGTACTGCTGACGCACGACGACCTGCGCGTGCGCAAGCGCTATCTCAACGCCCGTAACACGCTACTCGTGTTGCTGCAGTATGGCGTTGTGCCGGTAATCAACGAAAACGACACCGTGTCGGTGGACGAAATCCGCTTCGGCGACAACGACGTGCTGGCCGCCATGGTGTGCAACCTCGTAGATGCCGACCGCCTGATTATCCTGACGAGCGTCGACGGCTTGTACACCGCCGACCCCTCGCTGCACCCCGAGGCCAAGCTCATCCCGCGCGTCGAGGACATCAATAGCATTGAGGCTCTGGCCAGCCCCGCCACACACGCCACCGGCAAGGGTGGCATGGCCACCAAGATCCGCGCCGCCAGGATGGCCGGAGCCGCCGGCGTTCATACCCACATCGCTAACGGGTTTGAGCCCGACGGCGTGTTGCGGGTGCTGGCCGGGGAGGCCGTCGGCACCCACATCCCGCCACCGGAAACGCCGCGCCTGTCGAGCCGTAAGCGCTGGATCGGCTATGCGTTGAAGGCGCGTGGCGAGATTTGCGTGGACAATGGTGCCAAGCGGGCGCTCACCACCCAAGGCCGTAGCCTGCTGCCGTCGGGCATCGTCGCCATTGCCGGGACTTTCTTCTTCGGCGACGCCGTTTATTGTATTGACACCAACGCGCACCGGTTTGCTCAAGGGCTGGTGAATTATAGTGCCGCCGAGCTGCAGGCGATTCGCGGCCAGCATACCTCGCGCATCGAGCCCATCCTGGGCGCCAAGGCGTATGACGAAGTGATCCACCGGGACAACCTGGTGCTGCTATAAGGAGACGGTATGGACCTATCGCTGGACGAACGAACCCGCGTTTGCGTTCTGGCGGCCTACAGTCGGCAGGCCGACGAGATCGTCGTACTCGACATGACGCCGCACTCGTCCATCGCCGACCGCTTCGTTATTTGCCAGGGGCGGTCCGACCGCCAGGTCAAGGCCATCGCGGACGCGGTGGATGAACAACTACGCAAGAGTGGGGAGAAACCGCGGGCCATGGAGGGGTATCAAACCGGCTCGTGGATTCTGATCGACTACGTGGACCTGGTCGTCCACGTTTTCGATCCCGAAACCCGAGAATTTTACGGCCTCGAACGCTTGTGGGGACACGCCGACCAGCTTGCCGTCCCGGAACTTCCCGCCTCATCCAACCCACAGGCAACGTCAGAAGCCCTGCTTGTCGAAAAGAGCTAGCTGGTGCAGGTCGTCCCGCCACGGCACGTGCACGGGATACTGGCCCGTGAAGCAGGCGCTGCAATAGCCCTGCTCCTGCTGGCGCGCCACGTCCATCATGCCTTCATGACTGAGATAGGCCAGGCTGTCGGCCTGGAAATAGCTACAGATGTCCTCGACCGAGTAGCTTGAGGCGATCAGCTCCTCATGCGTCGGCGTGTCGATGCCGTAGAGACACGGATGCGTGATGGGCGGCGAGCTGATGCGCATGTGCACCTCCTTGGCGCCCGCCTGCCGGAGCATGTTCACCAGCTTCTTGCTGGTGGTGCCGCGCACGATCGAATCGTCGACAATGATGACGCGCTTGCCTTCCAGCAAGCCGTGGATGGTGTTGAACTTGATCTTGACGCCAAAGTGCCGGATGGCCTGTTGCGGCTCGATGAACGTGCGGCCCACGTAGTGGTTGCGGATGAGGCCGGTATCAAAGGGGATGCCCGCCTCCTCGGCGTAACCGAGCGCCGCGGGCAAGCCGGAATCGGGTACCGGGATCACCACGTCGGCGTCGACCGGCGCCTCGCGGGCCAGTTGACGGCCAAACGCCTTGCGGGTGAGGTAGACGTTGTGCCCGAACACCTGGCTGTCGGGGCGGGCAAAGTAGATGAGCTCGAACACGCAATGTTGGGGCGGCCGGGTGGGAAAGGGGAAGTAGGACTGCACGCCGTCCTGAGAGATTCGCACCAGTTCGCCCGGCTGCACGTCGCGCACGTAGGTCGCCTCGATGAGGTCGAGGGCGCAGGTTTCGGACGCTGCCACGTGGCCGCTCTGCAGCCGTCCGAGGCACAGGGGCCGGAAGCCGTACGGGTCGCGCACCGCGATGATTTCGTGGGGGTTCATGATCAGCAGCGAATAGGCGCCCTGGACCTGTTGCAGTGCCTCGACGACGCTATCCAGCAGGTGCCCGGCCTGCGAGCGCGCCATGAGGTGCAGGATGACCTCGGTGTCGCTGGTGGATCGGAAGATGGAACCGTCGGCCTCCAGGCTGGTGCGCATGCGGGCGGCGTTGACGAGGTTGCCGTTGTGGGCGATGGCCAGCGAGCCGCGGGCGTAATCGACGAACAGCGGCTGGGCGTTGCGCAGGTTGGATACGCCGGTGGTAGCGTACCGGTTGTGGCCAATCGCCAAGCATCCCGGCAGCCGCGCCAGGCGGTCTTCGGTAAACACGTCGTTGACGCGCCCCATGCCCACTTCGGTCTGCATGGTCTCGCCGTCCGAGGCCACGATGCCAGTGCTTTCCTGCCCGCGGTGCTGCAGCGCGTAGAGCCCCAGATAGGTCAGCTTGGCGGCCTCGGTCGGGCCGTATACGCCGACGATGGCACATTCGTCGTGAAGCTTATCCGCGTCCACTCGTCAGCCACCCCTCATCCTTGAAACTCACGTAACAATTGCGCCCGACAATAATATGGTCCAGCACGGGAATGCCGATCGTCTCGCCGGCGTCGAGCAGGCGGCGAGTCAGGGCGCGGTCCTCCGGGCTGGGCTGCGGGTCGCCGCTGGGATGGTTGTGCACGCAGATGATAGCGGCGGCGGAATCCCGGATGGCGGTGTTGAACACCTCGCGCGGGTGCACCACACTGGCGTCGAGCGACCCCTGCGAGATCATCACGTCCCGCATGAAGCGGTTCTTGCGGTCGAGCATGAGGACTTGAAACTGCTCGCGCTTCTTGTCGGCGAATCTTGGCATGTAGAAATTGGCCACGTCCTCGCTGCAGCGGAACTGTTGCTGCTGAAAGGGGCCACCCTGCTTTTGCAACCGGCGCAACCCAAGCTCGAAGGCGGCCTTGATTTCGCACGCCTTGGCGGGTCCGATGCCTGGCGCCTTGCACAGTTCGGCGACCGTGGCGTTGCTGAGGGCCGACAGATCGTTGTCGAACAAGCCGAGCAAGCCGAGCGCCACGTCAACGGCGCTGGCCTTGCTGGCAGGGTCGCCGGTACGCAGCACAATGGCCAGGAGTTGGGCCTCGGAGAGACTGGCCTCGCCGAAATGCAGCAGGCGTTCGCGGGGGCGTTCGGCCTCCGGCCAGTCCTTGATGGGTTGGTTGTACGGGCTTGCTGGCATGGGTCCGCCACCGGTTGTTGTCGGGCGGGAAGGACCGGTTTTTACCGGCTTCAAGTCCGGCAGTGTATCAGATGTCCCCGGCCAAGTACACGGCGGTGCGTCAGCGGTTGACCTGCGTATTCTTCCTCTCTATAGTCACTTCAGACAGCCCGCTTTCCGCCATCCATCACGCTAAGGAAAATTCCCAATGAATGTTCTCGACCTGAGCGGCAAGACAGCCTTGGTACTGGGCATTGCCAACCGCTGGTCTATTGCCTACGCCATTGGCTCGCTGCTGCAGGCGCACGGCGCGCGGCTGGCGGTCACGTACCAGAACGAGCGGGTTGCCGACGAGGTGCTGAAACTCACCGGCGACTGGCCGGGTGTGCTGCCGTTGGCGTGCGAACTGACCGACGACGCGCAGGTCGAGGCGGTGTTCGAACGTCTCAAGAACGAATTCGGTAGCCTCAACTACCTGATTCACTGCATTGCCTTCGCCGACCGCAGCGATCTGCAAGGGGCATTTCGCAATATCTCACGCGGCGGCTTCCACACCACGTTGGACATCAGCGCCTACTCGCTGATCGGCGTGGCGCAGCGCGCGGCGCCATTGATGCCGGCAGGCGACGGCAGCATCCTTACCCTCACCTACATGGCCAGCGAGCGCGTGGTGCCCAACTACAACGTCATGGCGCTGGCCAAGGCCGCCCTGGAAAACAGCGTACGGTATCTGGCTAGCGACCTGGGGCCGCTGGGGATTCGCGTCAACGCAATTTCCGCAGGGCCGGTGCGCACCGCCTCCGCACGCGCCATCAGCGGCTTTACCGACATGCTCAAGCAACATGCCGAAAAATCCCCCCTGCGCCGCAACGTCACCGCCGAGGAAGTGGGCAAGGCGGCCCTCTACCTGTGCAGCGACCTCGCCAGCGGCGTGACCGGCACGGTGCATTTCGTCGACGGCGGCTACCACATTCTGGGAGCGTAACCAGCCGCCCGGACCACAACCTGGGAGCCCGATGGCTGAACCTGCCCAACCCGCCCCGCCCTATACGGTCATGGGGCTCGACACACGGGCACCCTCCTACAAGTGGCTGGTGGCCGGCATCGTGTTGCTGGCCGGCGGCACGCAGACGTTCGCCGGAAACAGCGTCAACCTCGCCATTCCCCGCCTCATGGCCGCCTTCGGCACCGATCTGGCCACCGCCCAATGGGTTACCACTAGCTTCCTGATTACCCGCACCCTGGTCACCCCAATCCTCGGCTGGCTCGGCAGTGCGATGGGCAACCGCAACCTGTTCGTAGCCATGCTGGTGACGTTCGTCATCGCCAGCCTGGGCTGCAGCTTTGCGCCCAATTTGCCGGTCCTCATCATCTGCCGTCTGATCCAGGGCTGCGCCGCCGGGCCGATGGAGGGGCTGACCGCCGTCATCCTGGTGCAGACGTTCCCGGCGCGGCAGCGGGGCACGGCGCTGGGGCTGCGTTCGATCGGCTGGTCGGCGGGTCAGATCGTCTCGTTTACCGCGGGCGGCTACCTGATGGAGCAGTTCTCATGGAGGGTGCTGTTTCTGCTGGGCATCCCGACCGGGGTGCTGGCCGCGTTGCTGGGCTGGCTGATGCTGCCGCAGCAGCGTGAGTACCGGGGCGAACCGGTCGATTACCCCGGCTTGGTGAGCCTGGGCGGTTTTCTGATTCCCCTGTTGCTACTCATCAGCCTGGGGCGTCGGGCAGACGTGGAGACGTCGATGCTGGTCCTGCTGGGGGTGGGAGCCCTGTTAGGCGGCGGCGGTTTTATCCTGCGCGAGTTGCTGGCAGCCTTTCCGGCGGTCAACCTGCGGCTGTTCAAGCAGCCCGCCTTTGGGCTCATCTGCGCCACGGCGTTCTTCAACAGCCTGGGGCTGTTCGGCGCTCAGTTCATGGTGCCGATCTTCCTGCAGCAAGTGATCGGGCTGACGCCGCTGCAGGCCGGACTGGCCATCGTGCCGGCCCTCATCGTGTCGGCCATGACGGGCGTCCTGATCGGGCGTCTCACCGACATGATCTCACCGGCGCTTCTGGTGATCGCCGGCCTGGCGGCGCTCACCAGCGTCTTCTACGTGTTTTCCTCGGTGACGGCGCTGACCGCGGTTGGCGTGCTGGTCGTGTACATCATGCTCTACCGCATCTGCATGCTGTGCATTTCAACGCCGGTCACGGCCCTCAACATCCGTATCCTCGGCACCCGCCAGGTGCGCATGGGACAGGGCCTGCTGGGGGTGATTCGCAACATCGGCGCCTCGCTGGGCGTGACGGTGACCAGCGTGTTTTTCGAGCAGCGGCGGGCACGGCACCAGCTTTGGGGGTACAACGCGTACGACGCCGGTGCGCCGGGCCACCACGCGACGCTAAGCCGGCTGGAAGACACCCTGACGCAGGAGGGTATTGAAGGCTCGGCGACCAACCGCATGGCGCTGCGCGCCATCCAGCGGCAACTCGACGTCGAGGCGATTGCAGCCGGCTTCCGCGACAGCTTTCTCTTTGTGTGCGTATGTTTTCTGCTCTCGGCGCTGCCGATGGCGTGGCTCATGGTGCGGCGGCTGGACCGCACCCAGGTGGGAGCGGCAGCGTAATCGGAGACGCCTCTGGGTCGTGTATCAGTCCCAATACTTCGGACAGTATTGACAAGAGGTAGCCGCATGAGCCCGCTGCGCGGTGGTACGACCGACCGTTTGACTTTGTCGCGCTCAACAAAGCAGCGATGACCCACGTGATTGCGCCCGAGCATCAACAGGCCCTTGGTTCGCTCTGGAGTGAAGTTCTGAGCGCGCCGGAGATACGTCGTTTGCGTGGCGTTTGGTGGTGAGGGTGTGGCCCGGGTTGGCTCGGTGCAGGTGTCGGCGGCGTCAGGTCCGTGACATGAAAGTACAACTGTAGTGTAAGTGAGATTCACGTTTGAGCGTCAACCTCAGAATTGCCGTGACGCCCGTCGGAAGAATAAGGCCAGTGCGATACCGGCCAGCGAAATCACCACGAACACCGCGAAACAGTCGTTGAAGGCCAGCAACAGCGCCTCTTGGTTGACGAGACGGCCCAGCAGGAATCTGGCCTGGGTTGCCGGCGCCGACGCGCCGCCGAGTTGCGTGGCGAGTGCTTCAAACACCCGAAGCCCGTGCTGCGTCCCGACTGCCGGCAGCGACTGCGTCTCGGCCAGCAACGCCTGATGGATCTGATACCGTTGATCCAGCAGGGCCGCCAACAGCGACACCACCAGCGCGCCGCCGAGCACGATGCACAGGTTGAGGATCGTGGTGGCCGTTTTCCCCTGCGCCGCCGGCAGGCCGCTGATGCCAACCGGGTAGAGCACCGGATAGGACAGCCCTAGCCCCAGCCCGCGGCCAAAGTAGATCAGCAAGATGGCCGGCAGCGACAGCCTCAGGTCGGCGAACATCATCAGCGCTCCGAAGGTGCCGTAGCACAGGTAACCCAGCACCATCAGCACGCGCGTGTCAATGCGATCGCTGGCCCAGCCGGTGACCGAGGTGAACAGGATCATGGACGCCGAGCTCGGGAACATGATCAACGCTGTGTGCCACACCGACAGGTCGTACGCCTGCTGCAGGAACAGCGACAGCAGAAACGGGCCGCCGTTGAACATCGCGCCGGCAATCAGGCCGAGGACAATCGCGATGGCGTAGGGTCGGCTGCGAAACGTGTCGAGGTCGATCAACGGCACGCTGACGTACGACTCAAGCAGTAAAAACGCCAGCGAGGCCAAGCCGCAGATAGCGAATAACGTGACGATCTGCGTGCTGTCCCATCCCAGGCGTTGGCCGTCACTCAGCGCCAGGAGCAGGGTTACCAGGGCGGTGGACAGCGTCAGAAATCCCCACCAGTCAAGCGGCACGCCCGACTGGCGCGGCGACCGGCGCATGATGAAGATAGCGATCAGCAGCGCCACAATTCCCGCCGGCAGGTTGATGAAGAACGCCGCGCGCCAGTTCAGCCATTCGGTGACGAGGCCCCCCAACGGAATGCCCGTGAGCGCGCCGCACGATGCCCCCATGCCCCAAATGGCCGTGCCCAGACCGCGCTTTTCCGCCGGGAAGATGTCCAGCATCAACAGCATGGTTACCGGCATGATGATGCCGCCGCCAAGCCCCTGCACCACGCGCAGGCCGACCAGCAGCCAGACGTTGCCCACCAGGCTGCACAGCACCGCGCTACCGGTGAACACCGCCAGCCCGACGATGTACAACTCGCGGGCGCCCAGCGTCCGGCTGATCCAGCCGACGAGCGGAATCACCACCGCGTTGGCCAACATGAATGCCGTGACCACCCAGCGGATGGTCACCACGTCGGTGCTCAAATCGCTCATCATGTTGGGGATGACGATGTTGATCACGTGCACGTTGAGGACGCTGATATAGCCGCCCAGGACGATGGACGTCATGGACCAGAAGACGTAGCCGGAAGGATAGGACGCGGCGCTTTCGGGGGTGGGCGGGACAACTGCTCGGGGGCTTGTTTGCATGCTACAATGGTTTCTGATTCAAGGTGTTGACTTGTCCCAAGTCTACTAGGCGCCGCACCGGCGGACAAGCTGAACCCTGCGCCGCAGAGGAGTTGTGTCATGTCCGATCCCATTGAAGCGCACTTCCGTCAGGTAGTCCCGGCGGTGGATTTCTGCTCCCTGCGTCTCGTCAGCGAGCGCTCCGAGATGCTCGTAGTACGACAGGACGTCCTGCAACCGGTCGTCACCTCGGAGGACCGCGGCGCCATGCTCACCGTGTGGGACGGCGGCGGCATGGGCTACGCCGCCACCAGCGATCTGAGCCCGAGCGGCCTGCGCCAGGCGATTGACGAGGCGCGCCAGTGGGCCCACGAAAGCGCCGCCCACAGCGTGGTGGACTTTTCGAAGATCGTCATGGAGCCGCCCCAGGGCGACTACGCCAGCCCGGAGACCGAACCGTGGCAGAACGTCTCGCTGGCCGACAAGATCGACCTGCTGCAACGCGAATGCGCCCGTCTCAACATCGACCCGCGCATCGTCGATTGGGACGCCTCGCTGTGGCACACCGACGTTGATACCCTCTACCTCACTGCCGACGGCGGGCGCGTGCACCAATTGTTCCGCACCCTCGTGCCCTCGCTCAGCGCCACCGCCAACGACGGCCCGGAAACGCAGACCCGCACCTTTGGCGGGCGCGGCTATTGCCGCCAAGGCGGCCTTGAGATCCTCGACCGCCTCGGCTTCCGCCAAGCCGCGCCGCGTATTGCCGAAGAAGCCATCCAACTGCTCCTGGCGCCCAATTGCCCCTCCGACACCATGGACGTGCTGCTGGCCCCCGACCAGATGATCCTGCAAATCCACGAGTCGATCGGCCACCCGCTGGAACTCGACCGCATCCTCGGCGACGAGAGAAACTACGCCGGCACCAGCTTCGTCAGCCCCGACATGTTCGGCACCTACCGCTACGGCTCCGACCTCCTGAATGTCACCTTCGATCCCACCCAGCCGCAAGCGTTCGCCAGCTACGGGTTCGACGACGACGGCCAGCCAGCGCAGCATGCTTATCTCATCCGAAACGGTATCCTGCAGCGCGCCCTCGGCGGCCTTACCTCGCAGGTGCGCGCCGACGTGCCGGGCGTGGCGACCTCGCGCGCCTGTAGCTGGAACCGCCCGCCGATTGACCGCATGGCGAACCTCGACCTCGAGCCGGGCGACGCCAGCCTCGATGCCATGATCGCCGCCGTGAAGCGCGGAATTTTCATGCGGACGAACTGCTCCTGGTCTATCGATGACTCGCGCAACAAATTCCAGTTCGGCTGCGAGTGGGGGCAGTTGATCGAGGACGGGCGTCTGACCACGGTGGTGAAGAAGCCGAACTACCGGGGCATTTCGGCGACCTTCTGGCGCAATCTGGCGATGGTGGGCAACCGGAGCACCCTGGAGATCATGGGGACGCCGTTCTGCGGCAAGGGCGAGCCCAATCAGATGATCCGCGTCGGGCACGCTTCCCCGGCCTGCCTGTTCACCAACGTCGAGGTTTTCGGAGGAGAATAGGACGCCATGCAGGACTATTTTCACGCCTTGGCGGACACCATCACCGCCCACTTGCGCGGCCAGGAAGTGTATACCTGCACCTTTCGCGGCGAGGATTCCGACTTCGTGCGCTTCAACCGCAGCGCCGTGCGGCAGGCGGGCACCGTGCGTCAGCGCGCCCTGAGCCTTGACCTCATCGAGGGACAACGGCACGCCACCGGCAACGTGGTCCTGGCGGGCGACCTGCAACAGGACGGCGCTCGCGTCACCCGCTTGCTGGAGGGGCTGCGCGAGCAATTGCCGTTTCTCCCCGAAGACCCACACCTGCTCTACGCCACCGAGGTGGGCTCCAGCACCGCGGCGGATCGCAGCGAGTTGCCGGAACGCGCCGCGGCGGTGGACGCTATTCTGCGGGCCGGACGCGGACGCGACCTCGTTGGCCTCTACGCCGCCGGGGGCATTTACGTCGGGTTCGCCAATGCCTTCGGACAGCGTAACTGGTTCGCCAGCTACAATTTCAACTGCGATTGGAGCTTTTATTTTCAGGGCGACAAGGCCGTCAAAACCGCCTATGCCGGCTTGCGCTGGGAAGCCGATGCCTTCGATCGCCAAGTGGACGCCGCCGCGGCGCAACTGGAAGCCCTGGGGCGGCCACCACAGACCATCCCGCCGGGGAACTATCGGGTCTACCTGGCGCCGGCCGCGGTGGCCGACATCCTCGACATGCTGGCCTGGGGCGGCTTCGGTCTCAAGGCGCATCGCACCAAACGGACCGCCCTGGTGCAAATGACGGAGGCGGGCCGGCGCCTGCACCCGGAGGTCACCCTGCGCGAGAACACCCGCGAGGGCGTAGCGCCAAACTTCGATACCGCCGGTTTTATCAAGCCCGGTCAGGTTACCCTGATCGACGCCGGCGGCCTGGGTGATTGCCTGGTTTCCGCGCGCTCGGGCAAGGAATACGGCGTGCCCACCAACGGCGCTGGCAGCGGCGAGGCGCCCGAATCCCTGGACATGGCGGCAGGCCAGATACCGGCGCGGCAGGTCTTGGCGCAACTCGACACCGGCGTCTACGTCAACAACGTCTGGTACCTCAACTACTCCGACCGTGCTTCGGCCCGGGTCACCGGCATGACTCGCTTCGCCACCTTCTGGGTGGAAAGCGGCGCGATTCGGGCGCCCCTGAACGTCATGCGCTTCGACGAGTCCATCTACCGAATGTTCGGGGACAACCTCCTGGGGCTGACGGACGAACGGGCGTTCCTGCTGGATGGCAGCACCTACCGCCGCCGTTCCACGGGCAGCAGCCGGGTACCCGGCGCCCTGGTGCGGGATTTCACCTTTACGCTGTGAGTTCGGGCGCGGTGGACTGCCTTAATCGCTGGGGTGGACACGAACGGGTTTCAGCAATCCATGATGAGTCAAAGAGACAGAGGGCTTGCCTGCGGGCAGACATAGCGTGCAGAAAGGAGGGCCGCGTCAATGGAAGCGAAATATAAACACCTGGAATTCATCCAGGGCGTGATTAACCGGCTCGCCACTGATTCGTTTCGTATGAAAGGGTGGGCCGTGGTCCTGGTTTCGGCCCTGCTGGTCCTGCTGGTAAGGGAAGGCCGTGGAGAGTTCGCCTGCATTGGATTCGTCCCGGTGCTGGTGTTCTGGGGCCTCGACGGCTATTTTCTCTGGCAGGAGAGGTTGTTTCGAGACCTTTATGATCACGTTCGAATTTTGGACGGAGCGGAGGTCGATTTCTCAATGAATATTGGAGCGTTCAAGCGAACCTGGTTGGGTGCGACGTTTTCCGTAACGTTGCTTCCCTTCCACCTCGCATTGGCTCTGTCAGTCGGACTCGCAATGATGATCGGCTAGGCGGATCTGCCTCCACAACAACAGAAACTGTCCGCTAACCAAGCCCACAAACTTTGGGCATGTGTACGGATGCGGAACCCGTGAGGGAAGATTGGGTTGAATCCGGAAGCGATAGAATCAAGCCGTTATGAGTACTGAGCCGCCCATCCGAGCAGGACAGGTCCTCAGCGGCCCGTTGTTCAACGAGTCGATGCGGGTGGAAACCGTACGCCCAAGCGGAACGGGTATCTGGGAGGCCGGCCTTGTCGGTCAGCAGTCCGAGCAGTTCCGTCGCGTGGCGCTGGGTGCGGACGACATTTCGAGCCTGACCATTGCCGACGCCGGACTCTCCTACGATGGCGATGGACGACTTCTGCGGATCGGCCTGCAGGCGTATGCCCTCGGCATCGCTCACGAATTCGATCCCTATTTCGGGCTGTCCATCTCGCGCGTCGATCCGCTGCCGCACCAGTTGGAAGCCGTGTACGAATACCTCCTCAAGCTGCCCAGCGTGCGCTTCCTGCTGGCCGACGATGCCGGTGCCGGCAAGACCATCATGGCCGGCCTGCTCATCCGCGAGCTCAAGCTGCGGGGCCTCGTCGAGCGGGTGCTGGTCGTCTGTCCGGCCAATCTGGCGTTCCAGTGGCAACGCGAGCTCAAGGAAAAGTTCGACGAGACCTTCTTCGTCTTCAAGGGCAGCGACATCCGCGACCAGTTCGGCGTCAACCAATGGATGGAACAAAAGCAGGCCATCACCTCGCTCGATCTCGCCAAGCGCACCGACATCCTGCCCGGTCTGCGGCAGGTGCATTGGGACCTGGTGATTGTGGATGAGGCGCACCGCATGTCGGCGCGCGATGAGACCCACAAGAGCCAGCGCTACGCCCTGGGCGAGCTGCTGCGCGACCGCGCCGATCACATCCTGCTGCTGACCGCCACGCCCCATAAGGGCGACCCGCAGAACTTCACGCTGTTTCTGCAACTGCTCGACCGCGACGTCTATGCCGACGTGCGGTCGATCCGCGAGGCCATGGAACGGCAGCGAGCCCCCTTCTACCTGCGCCGCACCAAGGAGGCGATGGTCTGTTTCCCGGAGCGCCAGCCGAATGGGACCTGGGCCGCCAAGCCGGTGTTCACGAAACGCATGCCGCGCACTGCCGCCTTCGCCATCGACGGCGCCGAGTACGACCTGTATGCCAGGATCACGCGCTTTGTGAAACGCCAGAGTGCCCGCGCCGCAGCGCAGGGCGACGACCCGCGCGCCCGGGCGATCGGTTTCCTGATGTCGCTTTACCAGCGGCGCCTCGCTTCCAGCACCTACGCCATGCGGCGGTCGCTCGAAAATCGCGCCAGGCGGCTGGACGATGGACTCAAACGCGCCCAGGAACTGGTGCGCGCCGCGCCGCCGGATCTTCCGGACCTGGAAGAGCTCGAGGAGCTTGAGGACGCCGAGCGCGAACACCTGGAGCGCATGCTGGAAGCCATCACGCTGGCCGGCAATGCCGAGCAGGTGCGTGAAGAGATTACCGAGCTCCAGGGGCTTGCCGAAGCCGCCAAGGCCATCGAAGGCTCGGGCTGCGAGGCGAAGCTCGCCCAACTCCGGGATATCCTGCGGTTGGAAGGGTTCTTCGACCGCCCCGATCAGCGCCTGCTGCTGTTCACCGAGTTCAGGGATACGCTCGACCACCTGATGGAGCGGTTACGGGCCTGGGGCTTCCGTACCGGCTGCATCCACGGCGGCATGAAATCCGGCTCGCGTGACGAGCTCGGTACCCGGCTGTACGCCGAGCAGCAGTTCCGCGACGGGCACGTCCAGGTCCTGGTGGCCACCGAGGCGGCCGGCGAAGGTATCAACCTGCAGTGCTGCCACATCCTTTTCAACTACGACATCCCGTGGAATCCGAACCGCCTCGAACAGCGCATGGGCCGCATCCACCGCTACGGACAGCGGCACGACTGCCTTATCTTCAACTTCGTCGCTACCAACACCATTGAAGGGCGGGTGCTCCAACGCCTCCTGGACAAGCTGCGGGAGATCCGTGATGCCCTCGACGACGACGCGGTGTTCAACGTCGTGGGCGAGGTCCTGCCGGCTGCTCACGTCGAGCGCGTGCTGCGCGACTACTACGCGGGCAAGCTGGGCGACGCCGACCTCGAAGAGCGGCTACTCAAGGACGTCGACGAGAAGCACTTCCGTGACATTTGCCAGACGGCGCTGGAAGGCTTGGCGGCCAAGAGGCTCAACCTCGACATGCTCATCGAGCGCCGGGCGCGGGCGCAGGAGCGGCGCGTCGTGCCCGAGACCATCGCACGCTTCATCACGGCATGCGCGCAGGATGCCGCCTTGACCTTGCGGCCCACGGGCAACCTGGCGCATACGTTCGAGCCAGGTCGCACGCCGCCCGGCCTGAAGAAGTACGAGCGCGAGCCGGGCTGGAAGCTCCCGGCGCTGGCGGCGCGCTACCCGCGCCTGTCCACCGACCGCGAAACGGCCGAATCAAACAACCTGGAATGGGTGCCCCCCGGCCACCCGCTTTTCGAAGCCCTGCGCCGGCACAGCCTCGATCGCAGCCGGGAGGCGTTCGCCACGGGCGCCTGTTTCCATTCCCTGGCACACGACGCCCCGGCGCGCCTGGATTTCTACCGGGCGCGGGTCGTGGACGGCCTCGGACACGTCATCCACGAACGACTGTTCGCCATAGAGCTGGCGCACGACGGTACGCCCTGTCTCCGTGAACCCGATGTCCTGGGCAATCTCAGCCCCGCTTCGGCAGCAACGGAGCTGCCGCCTGTCGCCGCGTCCCCGGAGGCAACGGGCTGGCTCCACGACAACGCCCTGGCGCCCTTTGTCAACGAGGTCCGTGCCGAACGCCTGACCGAGGTCGAGCGCATTGCGGAACACGTCAATCTCTCCCTGACCGAGGTTCTGCAACGCATCGACGACGAGATTGGCCGTGCCGCGGCGGAAGTCGAGGCCGGCGTCACCGGCGCCGAGGGCCGCCTTGCGCAGGCCGAGACCCGTCACGCCGAGGTCATGGCGCGCCGCCAGCGCCGGCGCGAGGAACTCCAACGGCAGCAGGCGGTGACCCTGCAGGGCGTCGAAAGGCTGGCGAGCGTGCTCCTCCTGCCCCACCCCGAACGCGAGACCCCGGAGGTGCGGCGCCTGCGCCCGAACCCCGAAACCGAAATGACGGCCATGCGCGTGGTCATGGCATACGAGGCCGCCCAAGGGCGTGCGGGCCGTGACGTGCACAAAGAGAACCTCGGCTATGACGTAAGGAGTCTCGATCTGCAATCGGGTGAACTGCGCCTGATCGAGGTGAAGGGACTGGCGGGTTCTACCGGCAGCGTCCTGCTGACCCCCAACGAGCGCCGCGTGGCGGAGGATCGCCGGGATTGTTACTGGCTCTACGTCGTAACCAACTGTGCGAGCGGCCCGCAGCTCCAGCAGCCGCTCCGCGACCCGGCCAGCTTCGCATGGCGGGAAGTGACCAAGGTGCAGCACTACTGGTTAGACGTGAATGCGCTGCAGCAGCCGATGGAAGTGCGGGAAGATGGGGGCAGCTACAGCGGTACGGACAGGCCATGACAGAGACGCTGGTTGCCGGCCTCATTGGTCCCCGCGCCTGGGAGCGCGGGCTTCCCAGCAGTGACGTTACCGCCAAGCTTCTCCATTGGTCCCCGTGCCTGGGAGCGCGGGCTTCCAGCCCGCCAAGCGGACCCACGCAGGCAAGATGCCCGCGCTCCCGGGTTTCAGGCTGAAATCTTTGCCGAGAGAAGAGGCAACGCCATGTTGGAACAAACGGCCCTGGACGACATCATCCGGCGCATTGTCGAGGTGGCCCAGCCGGAGAAGATCATCCTGTTCGGGTCCGCCGCTCGCGGCGACATGAACCGACACAGCGACGTGGACCTGCTCGTGGTCAAGGACGGCGGCGACCCGTGGGCTGTCATGGGAGACATCTACGGGAACCTGCGCGGCGTTGGAGCGGCGGTGGACGCCATCGTGGTGACGCCGGCCCAGGTGGATCGTTACAAGGACTGTCACGCCTTGGTGATCAAGCCCGCGCTACGGGAAGGAAGGGTGATATATGAGGCCCCCTGAGCGCTTTCCGCCCGACGACCCGCGGGAATGGATGAACCGCGCCAGAAGCAATCTGGTTCGGGCAAAAAGCCGCATTCCCGGCGCCTATCTTGAAGACTTGTGCTTCGACGCACAACAGGCGGCGGAGAAAGCCATCAAGGCCGTGATGATCGCACGCGACATCGAGTTTCCGTATGTGCACGATCTGGACCGGCTGTTTACGCTGCTGGAGGCGACCGGACAAGGCGTGCCCGACGAGATTCACCGGGCGGAGAGGCTCACCCGCTATGCGACGGCGGCACGCTATCCCGGTATGGAGCGACCCGTTTCCGAACAGGAGCATGCTGAAGCTGTCGCCATCGCCGAAGCTGTCGTCCGCTGGGCGGAGGAACGTCTGTGATCCCCAAGGAATGCAAACGCCTCGCTGAGGTGGACTTCCCGATCGCCGAAGTCTCCAGGCACGCGGCGCGGGAGAAGTCGATCCGGCATGGGCATCCGAGCACGCTGCACCTGTGGTGGGCGCGGCGCCCGCTGGCTTCGTCGCGGGCGGTGCTGCTGGCGCTGTTGCTGCCGGACCCGTGCGATACGCATTGCCCGGAGGGGTTCAAACAGACAGCGCGCGCGCAACTCCCGTCAGTCGGTTGCAGGGCGGGTGAAACGGATGAAGACCTGCGCCGCGGCCTGCTCAAGTTCATCGCCGACTTCGCCAACTGGGACGTAGCCGCTCATTCCGCCTGGCTCGAGGTCAGCCGCGCCCTGGTGCGGGCCGCCCACGGCGCGGAACCGCCGCTGGTGGTAGACCCGTTCGCCGGTGGCGGCTCGATTCCGCTGGAGGCGCTGCGGCTGGGCTGCGAGGCGTTTGCCAGCGACCTGAACCCGGTGGCCTGCCTGATCCTCAAGGTGATGCTGGAAGACATCCCGCGTCACGGGCCGGGCCTGGCGGACGAACTCCGGCGCGTGGGCGCGGCAATCAAGGCGAAGGCGGCGGCCGGGCTGGCCGATCTCTATCCGAAGGACGCCGACGGGGCGACGCCGATTGCCTACCTGTGGGCGCGCACGGTGCGCTGTGAGGCGCCCAACTGCGGCGCCGAGATTCCCCTCATGCGTTCCTTCTGGCTGTGCAAAAAGCCGAAACGCAAGCGGGCGCTGCGCGTCTTGGGAACGCCCCTCCTGGAAGCGCCGGCTTCCAGCCCGCTACCGGGCAATGCGGGCAAGAGGCCCGCGCTCCCGGGCCACGAATCCCAGTGGCGCAGTCGCGGCGACCTGCCGCACTTCGAAGCCGGCGAAACGGCCCAGAGCCTGACGTTCCGCCTGCATGACAGCCTCCCTGCCACGCTTCGCGCCGAGTGGGCCGCCGAACTCGAACGCCTACCCGACTCGCAGCAGCAACGGCACCGGCGCAAGCGTATCGAAGCGGCTCTCGATGACGGTCACGGCGCCTGTTTCCTGGCGGATTCCCGTATTGCCCGACTGGTCGTCGACGCGCTTCAGCGTTTCGATGGCGAACGCTATCATCTTCACGCCTGGTGTGTGATGCCCAATCACGTGCACGTTCTGGTGACGCCGCTTGGCGGGCACCGTCTGTCCGCCGTTCTCCACTCGTGGAAGTCGTTCACCGCGAAGGAAGCCAACCGGCAGCTGGAGCGCAGCGGGAGCTTCTGGATGCCGGAGTATTTCGACCGGGCCATACGCGACGAACGCCATTTCCGCGCTGCCGTGGCCTACATCGAGCACAATCCCGTACAGGCCGGGCTCTGTGAGGCGCCTGGAAATTGGCCCTGGAGCAGCCTGGGAGCTCCTCCCCTGGGAGCGCGGGCTTCCAGCCCGCTACCGGGCAATGCGGGCAGGATGCCCGCGCTCCCAGGACCCGAGTTCGAGGTGTTCGAGCCGGCCAGCGAAAAAGAGGTGCGCGGCGGCACGGTCAGCCGCGCCAGGGCGACCTGTCTGTGCTGCGGCGCGGTGCTGCCGCCCGAGCGCGTGCGGGCGCAGCTGGCCGCGCAGCGGGGTGGGGCGGACGTGGTGTTCGACGCGGCGGGGCGACGGACGGGCGGGGCGCGCCTGACGGCCGTGGTGACGCTGCGCCCCGGCGAAACCGGGCGGCATTACCGGCTGCCTGCCGAGGCGGACTACGCCGCCGTGCATGCCGCCCAACGGCGCTTGGCCGCTATCCTCAAGGAATGGGAGGACGGCGGCAAGCAGGGGCTGTGTCCGGTGCCGGATGAACCGACGCCGGCTGGCGGCGGATCGGGGGCGGGTCGTGCGTTCAGCGTGCAGCGTTACGGCATGTTCCAATGGGGCGATCTGTTCACGGCGCGGCAGAAGGTGGCGTTGGCAACCATGCTCAAACTGACGACGGCCCACCACTGGCAAGCAGGCATTGAATCGCTGTTTGCGTTGAGTATAAGTAGATTCGCGGATATCGCGAATTGTCTGTGCCAATGGGAGAACACGAAGAACCAAGTACGACATCTATTCACCAGACAGGCAATTCCCTTGGTCTGGGACTACGCAGAGGCCAGCTTTGTCGGTGGGCAGGCAGGAGATCATTCGACGACGGTTGGCACAATGGTGCGGGTGGTCGAGCAATTTTCGTTCCTTTGTGAGTCGGGCCAGTTTCAACCCGCCGACGCAACCGAGCACCCGCTTCCCGACTCGGCCGCCGGCGTCTGGTTCACCGACCCGCCCTATTACGATGCGATTCCCTATTCGGACCTCTCCGATTTCTTCCTCGTCTGGCTCAAGCGCACGTTGCCGGGGCATCCGTTGCTGCGCGACCCCTTCGATCCAGACAACCCGCTGTCGCCCAAGACCCGCGAAGCGGTGCAGGACGAGACGAAGACGTGCGACGGGCGCGTCAAGGACCGCGCCTTCTTCGAGGACACGATGGGCGCCGCCTTCGCCGAAGGCCGCCGCGTCCTGAACGACGACGGCATCGGCTCGGTCGTCTTCGCCCACAAGACCACCGAGGGCTGGGAGGCGCTGCTCGCCGGCATGATCCGCGGCGGCTGGACCATCACCGGCTCGTGGCCCATCGCCACCGAGATGGGCTCGCGCCTGCGCGCCCGCGATTCCGCCGCCCTCGCCACCAGCGTGCACCTCATCTGCCGCCCGCGTCCCGAAAACGCGCCCGTGGGCGATTGGGCCGACGTGCTGCGCGAACTGCCCGTCCGCGTCGGCGACTGGATGACGCGCTTGCAGGCCGAGGGCATTCGCGGCGCCGATCTGGTGTTCGCCTGCATCGGCCCGGCGCTGGAAATTTTCAGCCGCTTTCGCGCCGTCGAGACGGCCGAGGGCCGCACGGTCGGGCTGACCGAATACCTGGAAAAGGTCTGGGAAGTCGTCGGCCGCGCGGCGCTGCATCAGGTGCTCGGCAACGCGGAAGACGGCCTGCCTGCTCCTGGGAGCGCGGGCATCTTGCCCGCATCACGCGGTGACACGCTGGAAGAAGACGCCCGCCTGACCGCGCTGTTCCTGTGGACGCTCCAGAGCACCGCCGAAAGCGCCGCCTCCGACGACGACGACGCGGGCGCGGATGACGAGATGGACGCAGACGAAACGCCGCGCCCGAAGGCGGCCGGCTACAGCCTGTCCTTCGACGTGGTGCGGCGCTTCGCCCAACCCCTCGGCATCCACCTCGAGGCCTGGGAGACGCGCGTCATCGAGACCCGCAAGGGCGTGGTGCGGCTGCTGGCGGTGATGGAACGCGGCCAGAAGTTGTTCGGCGAGTCGGGGGCCGGCGCCTTGGCCGATGACATCGCGTCCGGCGCTGCCGCGTCGCCGCAGTTCAGCCTCTTTCCCGAAGCGCCGCCCGCCGTTCGGGGCCGAGCGGCTATAACCGCCGGTGCCCCGCGGGCGCCGTCAGAGGCGACGACGCTCGATCGCGTGCACGTCGCCATGCTGCTGCAGGCCAGGGGCCACGCCGCGGCGTTGCGGAAATGGATCGTGGACGAGCAGGAGCGCGGTCCCGATTTCCTGCGCCTCGCCAACGCGCTCTCCGCCCTGTACCCGCGCGGCAGCCAGGAGAAGCGTCTGCTGGACGCCATGCTGCTGGCGGCGCCGAGGTGACCCGCTCTTTGCGCCCTTGCCTGGATCGCCAACCTGCTGGAGGGAGTACGATGACGGCTGCGAACAAACTGCTCGAACGCATTACCTCGCGCCCGGATGTCTTCGTCTGAATCGTGGTGACGCAGAGTCGAGTACGGATACGTCAGAGACAACGCGCGAAAGGGGATGGGGCCTGATGAACCCTTGGTACAAGGTTGTGACGCTCCGCAAGGAAGTACGGGAAGGTCGCTCGTTCAGCCCGGACGAGTTCGCCATTGCCCTGGAGCAAGTGGTTGCCGGAACCGCTCCGGCGGATTACCGCGACCCGGAACAGTTCTTTTCGCGCACCTGCTTCACGCGGGCGTTGAAGGAGCATGCCGGCATGGTCCTGCGGCGTCTTGCCGGCCAGACCGCGAACACGGCGCCGGTGCTCACCCTGGTCACCCAGTTCGGCGGCGGCAAGACGCACACCCTCACGGCGCTCTATCACTTGGCCAAGACCGGCGCGCCAGCCGTCGAGCTTCCGGGTGTTGCTGAAATCCTGAACGCGGCCGGCATGGCAGAACCTCCTGCCGCCCGTGTCGGCGTGTTCGTAGGCAACGCCTGGGACCCGGCCGACGGGCGGGAGACGCCGTGGATCGATCTGGCTCGCCAGCTGGCGGGCGATCAGGGCGTTGCCGCGCTTGGCGCGGCGGCGCGCACCACCCCGCCGGGGACGGAGGCGTTGGCCAGGGTATTCGCCGCCGCCGAGTCTCCCGTGCTGCTGCTGTTCGACGAGGTGCTCAACTTCGTCAACCGCCACCGCAACATGGCCGACGGCTTCCATGCCTTTATCCAGAACCTGACGGTCGCCGTCACCGGCGCGACGCGGGCTGCAGCGGTCATCAGCCTGCCGCGCAGCCAGGTGGAGATGACCGACTGGGACCAGCAGTGGCAGGACCGCATCACCAAGGTGGTGCGCCGCGTTGCCCGGGACCTGATCGCCATTGACGAGTCGGAGATCAGCGAGGTGGTGCGCCGGCGGCTGTTCAAGGACCTTGGCAATGAGCGCGTTCGCAGGCGGGTCGCCAAGTTCTATGCCGATTGGTGCTTCGAGCGCAGCGCCCGTCTTCCGAACGAATGGCTGGCGGTGGATACCACGAAGCCCGGGGCCAAGGCCAGAGAATTTCTGAGAGAGCGGTTCGAGGCGTGCTATCCCTTTCACCCGGCAACCCTGTCGGTCTTCCAGCGCAAATGGCGTGCGCTCGCTCAGTTTCAGCAGACCCGGGGGGCGCTGGCCATGCTGGGGCAATGGATTTCCTGGGCGGCCAGTGAGGGGTTCCACAAGGCGAGAACGGAGCCGCTGATCACGCTCGGATCGGCGCCCTTGCACGTGCCGGAGTTTCGCGCCGTGGTGCTCGGTCAACTGGGGGAGGCGCGGCTCGACACGGCTATCGATGCCGACCTTGCCGGGCCGGTTGCGCATGCTCGGGCGCTGGATGCAGACGCCGCCGGGGTGCTGCGGGACATCCACTGTCGCGTGGGTACGACAATCCTGTTCGAGTCTTCCGGCGGACAGGTAGACAAAGTAGCCCACCTGCCCGAGTTGCGCTTCGCGCTGGGCGAGCCGGACGTGGATACAACCACGATCGATAGCGCCGCGACAGCCTTGGAGGCGCGCGGCTTCTTTATCCGCAAGGTTGGCACCGACGGCTATCGCATCCATCACCAGGCGACCTTGCGAAAGGTGGTCAGCGACCGGCAGGCGTCGCTGGACGAAGAGACGGAGATCAAGCCGGCGACCCGCAAGCTCGTGGAGGGCGCGTTCAGGCAGGGCGCGACCCTCCCTCTCGTGCCCTTCCCTGAAGACAGCACCGCGGTGCAGGATTCCCCGCGCTTGGCGTTGATCGTTCTCGACCCCGAGCTGGAATGGCAAGATGGGAACCAGGCAGGCGACCGCATTGGTCGTTGGACGAGAGAACGGGGCCAGTCGCCGCGGCTCTATCCGGGCTCGCTGGTGTGGTGCGCCAGGAAACCGGGGCGGGAATTGCGGGAAAAGGTGGCTTTGTGGCTGGCTTGGCGGCGCGTGGCGCGCGAAGTAGAGGAGGGCGTGCTGGGCAGCGAATTCGACCGCGCCGAGCGGGCCGAAGTGCAGGCGAAGCTCAAGGATGCGGAGGACGCCGCCAAGGACGAGGTGTGGGCCGGTTACCGCTTCGTGGCTCTCTCGGATGCGCGGGGGCCGCACGGGCTCAGGGTTATCGACCTCGGGGCCGGTCACAGCAACGCCAGCGAGACGCTTTGCGGGCGGATTATCGGCGCGCTGAGGTCCGAGGCCCTGTTGAACGAGGGCGTCGGCGCTGGTTACCTCGACCGCCATTGGCCGCCGGCATTCGCAGACACGGGCGCTTGGCCGCTCACAAGCTTGCGGCAGAGCCTGCTCGACGGCTCGTTGACGCGGCTGATCGATCCCGACACGTTCCTGCGCCAGCAGATCCCCGAGTTCGTGGCGCGCGGCGACTTCGGCTTGGCCTCCGACGCCAGCAGCGATGGCGGCTACGGTCGGCTGTGGTATGCGGAGCCGGTCGGCCCGGAGGAAGTGGCGTTTGAGTCCAGTGTCTTCCTGCTCACCAAGGCCAAGGCCGAAGCACTCAAGACGATACCCACGCCGAGTCCACCGCCGCAACCCGTTCCGAACCCGGAACCTGCGCCGGCACTCCAGCCTGTTCCTGAACCCGTCCCGGACGAATCGCAAGTCACGCTCCGGCTGTCCGGCGCCGTGCCTCCCGAAACCTGGAACCGGTTCGGGACCAGAATTTTGCCCAAGCTACGCGCCGGCGATGATCTCAGCATGAAAGTCGAGTGCTCGGTCCGCGTTCAAGCCATGCTTGCCGGAAGCATGGAGACGGATTTGCAGCAGGTTCTGGATGATCTCGGCCTGGGCGACCGGGTACGGGTTGAGAAGTCATGAACGCCAATGAGAGCTCCAATTGAAAGCGTAAGCTCTCCACCGGAGAGACAAGGCGCCGGCACGAAAGCCCCTCCGGCTCGGGGTACTGACCGCCGATGGGTGCAACCGTGAAGAACGCTCGTCGGCTCTGACGCACGCAAGAAGGTCATCCAGCAGCATGGCTCAAGTCAAGCAGACGCGGGTATTGCGCAACCTTATCGGCCTCGGGCTGCTGTGCGGCGGTCTCGTCTGGTTGCTTGGCGACCGCGCTTGGCAGACGCCTGACGCCTTGGCCTGGGGCGCGGCGCTGGCCCTTCCGGGCACGCTTCTGCACTGGCGTTATCTGGCCCGGCGCATCACGCGCCGCGACCGGCGTTACGAGCGCAACAAAATCCCGGTCAATTACCTCAGCGCCTTCGAAGCTCTCGCCGCAACGTTCATCTACAGCTACTATCTGGCCATCCCGGTGGCCCTCGGTATCGTGGTGGTCGTCGTGACCGCGGGCCTGTCGGACCACTGGTGGACGGTGTTGGGCGCATGCTGCGGGCTGACGTGGGCAGTGGTTCTGACCGCCCGCATCCTGGTCTACGAATGGCGGCACGGGGCGTTATATTACCAGTACGACAACAGCAATTGGACGGGCGCCGAGGGCATGCTTTATCAATGCGGCACGGTGGTGCAGCCGCTTACCCCAGCAGGCAAGGTGAACATGCCGGGCGGCGTGCTGTGGAACGCGGTGTCGCAGAGCGGCGAGACGATTGACAACGGCGAACCGGTGGAGGTGGTTGGGGTGCAGCGCCTGACGCTGTACGTCGACCGGCTGCCCGACACGACCGCTCCCGGCGGGTAAGGAGAATCAACCGGCCAAGCTGTAAGGCTTGCGCAGGAGAAAGGCGTCTATGGATTCCGGTGCGATAGGTGGCAAGCTCATCCTGATTGCCATAGCCATGCTGTTGTATAGCGCGTTTCATGCCATCGAAGTGGCGCTTCTTGCGGCGCAGAAAAATCGCCTGCAGCAAATGCTGGAGGCCGGCAGGTCGGGCGCGGCGACGGCGTTGCTGATCCGCGAAAGCCCGGAGCGCCATCTCACCACCGCGCGCCTCTTCATGACCCTCATGGGCATCCTCGCCGCCGTATTGGCCGGCTGGCTGGCGGTGCGCGACGTGGCGCCCTGGATGGGTGTCCGCTGGCCGTTCGCCAGCGACGGTTCGTGGGGCCTCGTCGCCGCCATCGCTCTGGTCACCGCGGCGCTGACCTACGTTGCCTTGGTGGCAGGCCAGATCGTACCCAGAGCACTTGCTCAGCAGCACCCGGAGCACGTCATACGTGCGGCCGCTTGGCCGCTTCACGCCCTGACGCAATGTTGCGGCGTGGCGCGTGCCGTCGTGGCGTGGTCATCGTCCGCCGTCCTTTGGCTGTTGGGCCAGCGGGGAGTTTCAGAAGCTACGCCAATCATTCCCGCGATGACCGAGGAAGACGTGACCAGCCTGGTGCGTGAGGGGGCCGAACGGGGCATTTTCGAGGAAGTCGAACAGGAGCTGATCGAGGGGGTCTTCGAGTTCACCGATACCGCAGCGCGGGAGGTGATGGTGCCGCGGGTGCGCATCCAGGCGCTGGAGGTCAGCACGCCGTCCGAAGAAGTCACTCGCCGGCTGGTCGACATCGGGCACGCGCGGGTCCCGGTCTACCTCGGCGACCTCGATCACGTGGTCGGCGTGCTCTATTTCAAGGACGTTCTGCGCGTGGTCATCGAGAACCAGTCCTGGACCGTGCGCGGCCTGCTGCACCCGCCGCTTTACGTGCCGGAAACGGTGCAGATCAGCCGGGTGCTGCGCACCTTGCAGCAGCGCCATCTGAACATGGCCATTGTGGTGGACGAGCACGGTGGGGTGGCGGGCTTGATCACCATCGAGGATCTGCTGGAACAGTTGGTGGGGGACCTGCCGGACGAGGCGCAGCCGGAGGCCAATGCCATGGTGGCGCGATTACCCGACGGCGCGCTGGTGGTGCAGGGCAACACACCGCTGTGGGACCTGCGGGAACACTACGAATTGCCGGTGGAGGAGGCGTCGGATTACCAGACCTTGGCGGGCATGCTGCTGACGCGCTTAGGGCACATTCCGCAGGGGGGTGAATCCATTACCGAGCACGGCTACACCTTCACCGTGGTGGATATGCATGGTCCCCGCATCGCGCGCATCAAAGTCGAGAAACGTGCTTCAAGCGAGACATCTCCGGCGCCCGCGCCGCAGCCCCCGGAGCGGTAAGTCGTGCACGCGCGCGGCCAATCCTCAACGCCCGATGAAGCGTGGCTGGCGTTTTTCCAGAAACGCCGCGACGCCTTCCGCGCGGTCCTGCGAGCGCCCGGCAATCGCCTGATTGCGCGCCTCCACGTTAAGCACGTCCTCCAGCGACATCTCCAGTCCCTGATACACTGCCGATTTGGCCATGCCGTAGGCCAGGGTCGGTCCCTGCGCCAGGCGCTCAGCCAGCTTGTCGGTTTCCGCTTGCAATTCGTGCGCCGGCTTGACCCAGTTGACCAGGCCGATGCGCAACGCCTCATCGGCGTCGATAATGTCGGCCAGCATGATGAGTTCCATCGCCTTGGCGACGCCGACCAGCCGGGGCAGGAAGTAGCTGCCGCCGCCGTCCGGCACCAGCCCTCTGAGGCTGAACACCTCGCCGAACCGGGCACTGTCTGCGGCGATGCGCAGGTCGGCGGCCAGGGCCAGATTGCAACCGGCGCCGACGGCAACGCCGTTGACGCTGGCAATCACCGGCTTGGGCATCTGCTGCAGGTGCAGGATGCAGCGATGCAGCCGCTCCACCACGCCGCCCCCAAGGTCGCCGTCGAAAAACTTGCGTTCGGCCTCCCGGCCGCGGTCGCGTTTCTGATCGCCGCCCGACGAAAAGGCGCGCCCCGTTCCCGTCAGCACCACTGCCCGCACCGCGGAATCAGCCGCAATGTCCGGCAACAAGCGCTCGAATTCCGCCATCATCGCCTCGTTCATGGCGTTGAGCGTGTCGGGGCGATTCAGCCGTAGGGTCACGACGCCGTCGCGCCGCTCGCAGACCACCGGCCCATCCGTCATCTCGAACTCCTTTCCCGGCCTCTGCGCTACGTGGCTGCAGGGCTCTCCAGGGTGTGCAGAAGGGTGAAAAACAGTTGCTTGACGCCGCCCAGGATGGGGCCGCATTCGATGTATTCCTTGACGGTGTGCGCCAAGCCGCCGCGCGTAATGCCCAGGCAGACCGACGGAACCCCCAGGCTGAGCGGCAAATTGGCGTCGGTGCTGGCGGCGCTGAAGATCGCCGGACGCATGCGCAGATGTTTGCGAATCCCCACGATGCCCCGACACAGCGGATGCGACACCGGCAACGCCACCGCCGGGCGCCGGCCGACAACGGTGTTTTCCACGTTGACCCCGGTGTGGCGCTCGACGTCTTTCAGCAGATGGGTCACGCGCGCTTCCAGTTGCGCCAAGTGGCGCGCCGACACCGAACGCAGGTCCACCAGCATGGTGGCGCGCGGCGCAATGGTGTTGACGCTGGCACCACCCTCGACGAGGCCGACGTTGAAGGTGGTCCTGGGGTCGGTGGACATCTTGAATTGCGACAGCTTGTGAATGACGGTGCCCATGGCGTGGATGGCGCTAGGGGTGCCGAAGGCGCCCCAGCTGTGGCCGCCGGGACCGCTGAAGGTTACTTTCAGACGGGTGCTGCCGATGCCTGCGTGACGGATTTCGTCAACGCCGTGTCCCTCGACCGCGATGACCGTATCTACATCGCGTCCCCAGGTTTCCATCAGCTGCCGGATGCCGCACAGGTTGCCCAGTCCTTCCTCGCCGACGCTGGCGGCAAAGATGACGCGCCCGGCCGCCCTGGATCGAAATCGCTGCATGGCCGTCGCTACGTTGAGCATCGCCGCCACTGCCAGGGAATTGTCGCCGATGCCGGGGCCGTAGAGGCGCTGCTTGGTGCGCCGCACGTTCAGGGGGGTGGCGCGTGGAAAAACGGTGTCCAGATGGGCCACCACCAGCGTCGTCGGCCCCGTGCTGCCGTGGTTCAGCACGCCGCTGACGTTGTGAATGGCGTCGACCTGCACGTCGCTCAGCGCGATGGTGCGCATGCGCTCGGCCACGTAGACGGCGCGCTCGGCCTCGTCGAACGTCGGTGCCGGAATGTGGCAGAGATGCAACGTTTCCTCCAACAACTGCTCGTGGGTGTCCGCGAACCAGGACATGCTGTCGGCGACTGCCGACGGCGGAGCTTCTGTCATCATGCCTTTCTCCCAATGGCCGAGGGTCACGCCCCCCGGCTCTCCCAACAATCGGCTCGTCCCCTGGACATTAAGGCAGCAGGATAAACCCCATCACCGCAGCCCCGAGCGAGACGAACAGCCCCAGGTACGCCAGAAAGCCGTGCACGTCCCGCACGTCCGCGTAACGGCGCGTGCCGCGTTGCAGCCACCAGCCCATGTAACCACCGCCCAGAAACAGCAGCAAGGCCAGCGTGCCGAAGAAAAAATGCGCCGAGCGAAATAGCGCCTGCTCGCGAAACAGCCACATGCTGGCCAAACCGAACACGTAGCCGGTGGCCAGACAGCCAAGGAACAGCCATCCCAGTTGCGTATGCCGTCGCATCACCCCCTGTCGCTGCTCCAGGTGGCGCGGCCCCAGGCGATCTTTCTTCAGGGCCAGACCCAGACGCAGCGTCGCCACGGCGATGACCAACACGAGCACTTGCATGGCAGGGTGAAGGTACGCAAGCAGGTCGTTCATGGGCCCCTACGTCAAGGGTGGGAATCCGCGTTCCGAAAAGCGGCTCGGCTTTTGCGGCGGGCTACTATACTATCTGATCCGTGCCTCTGTCACCTGCCACCGATTGGGGTGCGGCAGGCGGACGGTGAGGGGCGACAACGGGGCGAAGGCAATTTAGCAAGGGAAGGAGGATCAGGTGCGCTACCGGCGGTTGGGACGGACGGAATTGCAGGTATCGGAGGTGGGATTCGGCGCCTGGGGTATCGGTGGCAACGCCCACGGCCATAGCTACGGCCCGACCGACAACACGGAATCGCTGCGCGCCGTGGCCCGCGCCTTCGACCTGGGCTGCACATTTTTCGACACTGCTGACGTGTATGGCCACGGCCTCAGCGAAAAGCTGCTTGGCCAAGCCTTGGCCAAGCACCGCTCGGCCTGCGTCATCGCCACCAAGGTGGGATGCGACTTCTACCACGGGCCGTTCCGCAAGAACTTCGATCCCGATTACATCCGGTTGGCGCTGGACAAGAGCCTGCAACGCCTGCGCACGGACTACGTCGATCTGTATCAACTTCACAATCCGCCGCTGATGATGCTGGAGCGCGGTGAGCACTACGAGGTGCTGGACGATCTGAAGCGCCAAGGCAAGATTCGCTACTACGGGGTCTCGGTGCATGACGCCTACGAGGGCAGCATGGCCATCCATACCGGCAAGCCGGACGCCCTGCAAGTGGAGTACAACCTGCTGCGGCAGGACCCACGTGAGGAGTTGTTCCCGGAGGCGCGGGATAATGACGTCGGCCTGATCGTCCGCTCGCCCCTGTGCAGCGGCATGCTGAGCGGCCACTACACGGCAGACGCCACGTTCGACCCCAGCGACGTGCGCGCGACTTGGCCGCCGGGCTATCTCGCCCTGCAAGTGGACGTGGCCAACGGCGTCCGCTTTCTGGCCACGGAACGGCGCTCGCTGGCGCAGGCGGCGTTGCGGTTCGTTCTGGACGCGCCGGAAATTTCCGTGGTCATTCCCGGTATCAAAACGGTCGCGCAGACGGAGGAAAACCTGGCCGTCAGCGACCTGCCGGAACTCATGGCTGATGAGCGGGAGGCGATTCGCGACGGACTGGAAGAAATTGGCGAGGATTTTCTGTAATTGGCTTGGTCCGGCGAAACGGTGAGTTCTCTGGCGCTCGCCGTATCTCCCCAGGCACCGTTGCCAGCATTCGGGGCGTGTCGTCCGGCAACGAAACGAATCAGCCGCCATCGCGATTGACCTGAAAAACAAAGCGGATGCCAGAAAATACAAGCGGGAATCACCGATGATTGATGACATGAAATCTGTCGAAATCCGACATCCAGACCTTGGCGACCCGCGATGGCGTGGTGGCCTTTTTTGCATCCCTCGCTGCGCGATTGGGAGAAAGCGGGCAACAGGAGTCGTTGCCGATTTCGGGCACGGGTAGAGCATGTCTTCGGGGCGCAGCACAACGACCTGGACGGGACGTTGGTTCGCAGCATCGGGCTGGTACGGGCGCGGACAGGTCTCAAGAACCTCGCCTGCAACATGCGGCGCCTGGTTCTCTTGCAACGTCTGGCGACGGTGGATGCACGGTAAAGGGGGACGCGGGGTGAGTGCCGGATGCCCTTTTTGCAAGCGTCATGGCTCCTGTTGGGGAGCGACCTCACCACGCAAACCTCCGTTTATGCTCTGTCGCCATGACGCGGCAGAGTCACTCACGCCCGTTATGCCCGCCAGTGAGTTGTTTTTCGAGGCACCCCTATCTTATCATTTGTTTCTTGGAGGGGGCCATTCAAGAGAGGGTCTTGTATGCAAAATGAGCAAGGCAAGCCGTCAACGGCAACCGAGCGTGAAGCCACCACGATCAGGGTCAAACCGCACACCTACCAGCCAAGCAAGGCAGAGCTCGAAGCCGACCTGCATATCGACGCGACACCGGAAGAACTCCGGCAGGCATGGGTACGCCCGGTCATCATGCAGAAAGAAGAGTAGAAGCCCAATGGCTCGCCAGCATAGGGGAGCCTTCCCCAATGTGACTATCCGAATATAATTCCCTTTTGCAAGGTCCTGTGAGGATTGATTCGAAGATGCCTCTGCCGAGAGACCGTATGATTCTACAGCCTATTCCTAAACCATTACCCGGTTACCTTGGAGCCGTTTGGGGCCTCGCGGGCATCGCTGCTTTGCTGGGCTATTCCGTATGGCGGCTGGCGGCGGTCGCCGTTGGCGCTTGGTCTCACGATTTTTACATTCATCACTGGCTGGTGCTGGCAGCGCACGTCGCCTTCATGGCTTGGTCCGAGGGCTACCGCGGCTTTCAGCAGAGTTTCTCGCCGCGCATCGTAGCCCGCGCCAAGCACCTGATTGCGCATCCGCGCCCAGTGCACGTGCTGCTGGCGCCGCTGTTCTGCATGGGTTACTTCCATACCACAAAGCGGCGCATGATCTCCGTGTACGCGCTGACGGTGTTCATCATCCTGCTCATCATTGCAGTGCGCTGGCTCGCGCAACCGTGGCGGGGGATTGTCGACGCCGGGGTGGTCGTCGGGTTGCTGTGGGGCCTCATTTCAATAGGCGCGTTCACGCTGCGGGCGCTGACCGCGGATAACTATCCGTATGCTCCCGAAGTGCCGGAAGGCTAGACGCCGCAGGCCAACCCTGTCTTATCTGGAGGTGGCGTATGTCCTGGGTTAAAACGGTGCCGTGCTCCGAATTGCAAGGTCGTCCGGTCGTATTTCAACACCCGCCGAAGCAGGTGGCCTTATTCAGCGTCGCCGGGTCTGTTTACGCCGTGGACAACCGCTGCCCGCACGAGGGCTATCCCTTGGTCGAGGGTCAGATTGACGGCGCCTGCACCCTCACCTGCAACTGGCACAACTGGAAATTCCGCCTCAGCGACGGCCGCTGCATCCTCGGCGGCGACAACCTGCGGTCCTACGAAACACGCGTTGAGGACGGCTACGTGTGGCTCAACCTGGCCGACCCGCCGCCCGAGGTCGTGCAGGCGGAGATTCTGGACGGCCTTTACGAGGCTTTCCGCAAGCAGGAATACGACCGCATCTGCCGCGAATTGAGCCGCCTGCACTTTCACGGCCTGGACTCGCTAACGGCGGTGCGCCGGGCGGTGGAGTGGTCGCACGATCGCCTGGAGTTCGGCTTTGTGCATGCCTACGCCGCCGCCGCCGATTGGCTGACCCTGGCACGGCAGTGCGCCGGAGAATGGGAACCGCAACTCATCTGTCTGGCGGAATCCATCGACCACATGGCACATACGGCCCTGCGGCACCCCGTCTACTCTTTTGGCGACGCCGGGGAGCCGTTTACGACTCAGGGCTTCGCCGCCGCGGTCGAGGCAGAAAATCCGCAGGCCGCCGAGGGGATGGTTCTGCAAGGACTGGCCAACGGCCTGCACTGGCACGATATGCACGAGGCACTGGCCACCACCGCGCTGGCCCACTACAACGATTTCGGCCACTCGCTGATCTACGTCTACAAGGCCTCCCAACTGGTCGAGCACCTGGGAGTGGAGGTCGAACCCTTTCTGCTGCCCACCCTGGCGCGACATCTCTGCTACACCACACGGGAGGATTTGCTGCCCGACTTTCGGGACTACGCCGGCGCTCTGGCGGCCTTGCAATCCAGCGCCTGGGGGCCATCCAAGACTTGCGAGCCCCTACCCTACCCAGCGACGACCAAACAGGCGCTGGCATGGGTGGTAAGAAACGCCGCCTTGCACACCCCGGAGGCGCTCTACCAGGCGCTCCTGGAGGCCCTGGCCCGTAACTTCCTCTGCTACGACGCCACCTACGATACGCAGTACCATCGGCCCGTGAGCGATAACGTCAGCTGGTTGAGCTTCACGCACGGCATCACCTTTGCCAACGCGGTGCGGACGCAGTGCGCCGCCCTGCCGTCGCTGTGGGCGCCCGGCCTGCTGCAAATGGCCTGCTTCGTAGGGCGCAACCGCCGCTATCTGGACCTGGAACTCGCACAAACGGAGGGGGAATGGGCCGTCGCGGATGCCGATGGCTTCTTTGGAGAGGTTACTGAGTTGCTGCTGGACCACGGCCTGCGGGAGCCCATTTACGCCGCCCACGTCGTCAAGACGGCACGGGCCGTGCAGGAGGAACTACCCGCCGCCTCTGAGACGTGCCATTTCTACCTGCTTGCCAGCCTGAATCGCTTCCTCCACTCACCCATCAAGCAGAAGCACGCCCGCCGCCTTGCTCGCCAAGCCGTAGCACTGGTCGGGCGGGACTTTCAAGCATCGTAGAACACGGTACGACAGCCGGTAACCGACGAAATTTCCACTGCCACGCAATATTGTTATTTATCCATCCACATTGTTGGGTGTACACTGGCCCGCATTCCGCCTGAGCAGTTTATTCGCAGCATGTGCGCCGGCAAGCTCCCAAGCGCCCTTGTCGTGCGCTCCGCACCGGCACATGCGTTAACCTCACGAGAGGACGCAGTCGATGGAAATTTTCGTCAGTAACATCCCGTTTACTTCTACCCAGGACGACATCCGGCAACTTTTCGACGAATTTGGCACCGTGGAACGGGTCAGCATCATTACAGACCGGGAAACCGGTCGCTCACGCGGCTTTGGCTTTGTGGGCATGCCGAACGACGACGAGGCGCGCGCCGCCATCGAGGCCCTGAATGGCATCGAGATCCAGGGCCGCACGTTGACCATTAACGAAGCTCGCCCGCGCGAGCCGCGCTCGAACCGCCGCGATTGGTAAACCGAACCGCGCACCCTACAACCTTACCTGAAGCAAGGTAGAATGACGGATGCACAAGGACCCTTCTATCGTAATTTGGCCAAACTACCAGGAATTCCGACGCTGGTTGGAAACGGAAGTCCACGGCCTCAGCGACGCTCAGCTCGACTTCGACTCTCAAGACCCGGGGTGCGAATGGATGTGGTGGTCCATTCGCCGCCAGGTCAGCCACATTGCCTGGGTCTTCCTGGCGGTCATGCGCCGCCGCTGCCACACCTTCCTGTGGCCCGACGGCAACATCCCAGCGCCGATTCGCTGGGAAGACCACAATCTCGCCAACATGAAGTCCGACCGCCGTCTCGATGAAGAACGGTACTGGGAAATCGGGGTTCTACTGGACAAATTGAGGATTGGCGCCGAGTGGGCCACGCAGGTCGTCAGCACGGTGCCGGTCGAAACCCTGCGCGCCACGCAGTCCGTGCACCGGGCCACGGCGTTCTGGAAGCACGTCATCCAAGTGCTGCCGCGCGGCGCCGACGTCGAGCCGGATGACCCCGGGTGCATTCGCTACACCTTGGAAGCCTCGCTGTGGATGTTGTACTGGGAGGTATTGGCGCATCTGTTCACGATTCAGCGCCTCAAACACGCTCAGGGTTTGGCGACTCGGATCACCATTCCTCGGGTGGGTTATCTGACCTTGCAGGCGTACACGGGGGAAACGGAGGAAGCCGCGCCGGGTTTCGTACCTCTCACCTAATTTTCTGCCCCGCCGCCGGAATTGCTATCGTTCCAAGCGGTTTCATCTATCCCAGACAACAACCGGATGCTATACAACCGTGCGCTGGAACGGCTCTTCGTGTGGCCCGACTGCGCCTCAAAGCTGAGTCCGACAATGGTTGGCGCTTGCCGGTGCTCGCGCCAATAGTCGGGAAACTGCTCTCGGAAGTAATCCAATAAATTTACCCGATCGGTAAACACGCCGCCCTCGCTGCCGCTTCGCAGAGCGATGTATTTCACGTGTGGGTAAACGCACAGGATCCGTACGTCCGCGGGGCCTTCGCGCGGCGGAATGCAGGTATAGATATCGCCGACGGTCTCCGTCTCGCCCCAGAAGAAAGCCAGCATGCGCGGCAGATCCGGAAGGCCGGCGGTGGGCAACTTGTCGCCAAAAAGCACCTGAACGACGATGGCACGGTCGTTGCGCTCATATAGATCCATGGCGGCGCCGCTGGGAAATGCCTCAACGCCCCAGACCAATTCCAGCACGGGAAATTCCTGCGGGTCCAAATTGACTTCGCTACCCCAGATGAAGAACGACTCGTCAGTCGCGACGCGCAGGAACCGATTCTGAAGCGGCCCGGCGAAGTCCAGGGGTTTGCCTTTTCCGATCAACACAATCGGCCACACCTGCTCCCAGCCATTTTTTCGCAGCCATCTATTCGCCGAAACGATCGGCGCCTCCGCCCCGTTGGAGGCGTGGACATCCGCGTCTGGCATATCGGAAAAGCGCACGGTATATGCCTTCGGGGCTGTCCAGGCCACGCTGCTCACCAAGGAAAGGACGACCAGCACCAACATCGTTCGCTGCCAGATTCCTCGCACGTTAAGCTTCCTCGCAAAGGGGTTGCGCCTCAGCCTTTTGCCGCAATGCCGTGAGCAACCGCTCATGGATGTTATCAAAACCACCGTTGGACATGACGACCACCAAGTCCCCATCCTGTGCCTCACCCGACACCCGCGCAATGATAGCCGCCGTGTCCGGGTGGAACCACGCCGCCACCCCGCGCGCCTTCAATGCCTCAACCAGCCGCTCTTCCGATAGCCGTTCGTGGGCCGCAAGTTCGTCTCGGCGATGCACCTCGGCGATGACCACGCGGTCCGCGCGGCTCAGCGCATCGACGTAAGCCTCTTGAAACACCCTGCGTCGAGTCGTCGCGGAGCGCGGCTCAAAAACGACCCACAGACGGGCCCCGGGATACGCCTGCCGCAGACCTTCCAGCGTCATGCCGACGGCCGTCGGGTGATGCGCGAAATCGTCGACAACCGTGACGCCGCCCACCTCGCCGCGCACCTCACACCGCCGCTTGAGGCCAGTAAAGCTTGCCAGCCCCGAGGCGATGCGTTCTTTCGGGACCCCCAGTCGGTGTGCGACGGCAATCGCCGCCAAGGCGTTACGCACGTTGTGGGGACCAAACAGCGTTGTCACGAAACGCCCGAACCCTTTACCGCCGTGGCGAACCTCCAGCACCGTGCCGCCCTCCCCGGCGCCCCACTCAGCCGCCTGCCAATCGGCGCCCGCCTCCAATCCGTAGGTCTGCACGCCATCGGCATTCGCCTCCTCGGCGCATAGGGAGCGCACGCCGGGGTCGTCGGCGCACGCAATCAGGCAGCCCTCAACGGGCAACAGGCGTACGAACCGCGCGAAAGCCGACCGCACGTGCGCCAAATCCCGGTAGATGTCGGCGTGGTCGAACTCCAGGGCCGTCAATACCGCCGTGCGGGGGCGGTAATGCAGGAACTTGGGGCCTTTATCGAAATAGGCGCTGTCGTATTCGTCGCCTTCCACGACAACATGCTCCCCTGCTCCCAGGCGAATGGGGGTGGGAAAATTGCGCATCACGGCGCCGACGAAAAAACCGGGGTCCCTACCGGCGTGCTCCAGCAACCAGGCGATCAATGCCGTGGTGGTGCTCTTGCCGTGCGTGCCGGCGACGACCACGGCGTGCCGCTTGTCGATGAGAAAATGGGCCAACGCTTGCGGAAACGACATCACGGCAACCCCAGTCTGCTCCGCCACTTCGGCCTCGGGATTCCCCCGCGACACAGCGTTGCCGACGACGACCAGATCGGGGCGCGGCTGCAGGTGGACGGCCTTGAATCCCTCGTACAACGGGATGCCCCAGTCATGCAGCTGCGTGGACATCGGCGGATAGACGTGCTGGTCGGAGCCGGTGACCCGGTGGCCGAGGGTCTTCAGGAGGACGGCCAGGCTACCCATGCCCGTGCCGCAGATGGCGATGAGGTGGATGTGCTGCGGGCGTAGCGTCAAGTGGCGGCAACTCCCAAGGCGTGCATGACGAGGTCGTGCACCCGCGGGCGTAGCCGGGAAATGCCGTCGGCTCGCCGCGATGGATGCACGCGATTGGTGCAGAGAACGACGCTGACCTGCCGCTCAAGGTCGATCCACAGGCTACACCCCGTGAACCCCAGATGTCCAACGGCATTGGCGCTGAAAAACGATCCGGCGCTGGAGCGTCCCGGCGTCGGCGTGTCCCATCCCAGGGCCCGCGTGGTGCCTAGCGGAACGGCCTGCCGCAGCCAGCTCTGACGCAGCAACGCAGGAGGCAGCCAATCGCGCCGTTTGGCGGCGGCTTCCAGCATGGCGTGCGCGAATTCCCACACCCCGGCGGCGGTGGCGAACAGGCCGGCGTGCGCGGCAACGCCGCCCATGGCCCAGGCATTGGCGTCGTGCACCTCGCCCGACAACACCCGCCCGCGCCAGTCGCAGCGCTCCGTCGCGGCGAAGCCCGACGGGTCGCCGTCACTTTCCGGTGCACCCAGCGGGCGGTACGCGACCTGGTTCAGACCCAAAGGCCGCGCCACTCGTTGCTCGAACAGGAGGTCGAGCGGCTGCGCATAGCACGTTTCCAGAATATCGCCGAGCACGATGAATCCCAAATCGCTGTACACCGATGCCTGCCCCGGCCGGTAGGCGAGCGGTTCTCCCAGGATCAACGCCGCCGCCTGCTGCCGGCGTTGCCGCCCCGTGCCGTTTGCCCCCAGCTTGATGTACAAGGGCAACCAGTCGGCAAAGCCGCCGCTGTGCGACAGCAGTTGGCGCACGGTAACCGCGCCCACGTCACCGGGCACAGTGGGGTAGAAACGCCGCAGCGGATCGTCCAATTGCAGAACGCCGTCCCGATGCGCCCCCAACACCAGAGGCGTGGTGGCCATCACCTTGGTCAATGAGGCAATGTCGAACAGCGTCTCGCGCCGCATCGCTCGCCGGTCTGGAACCCACGCCGCGGCGCCGTATGCCTCGTGCCACACGACCTCGCCCCGGTGGGCCACGCAAACGACCACACCCGGCACGTCGCCGCAGGCCGCGGATTGCCGGAGGCAGGCATCGAGTTGCTGCATGTTCAACAATCCCGCATCGTTACCGGCGACTCGCAGAACACCAGCCGCCCGCCGCGAATCGCAGCCCCAACACCAAACGGCAGGGTCAGCGGCTGCCGGCAATGACCTGCGGGAAAGCCGTAGACAATCGGAATGCCCAGACCACCCAGCACGTCGACGATGACGTCCTTGGCGTCGTATGGCAAATCGGCGTCAGCCTCAACCCGCTCGAAGCGCCCGAACACGAGACCGCGCACACCCTGTAACAGGCCGGACAGTTTCAACGCCGTCAGCAGGCGGTCAATGGCGTACAGGCGCTCGCCCTTATCCTCCAGGAACAAAATAGCGCCCCGCGTGCAGGGCTGGAACGGCGTGCCGATAGCGCAGGCAAATACCGACAGGCAGCCGCCCAGCAAGCGCCCCTCGGCATCGCCGGCGCACAGCACCGTGAGGCCGTCCTGACAGGCGTCCGGCGGTTGCATGGCCTCCATGTCGCCCGTCAGTACGCCCATCAATTGCCGTCGCGCCGCGGTACTCAGTTCGCGGCGCAAATCGCCGCACACCACAGGGCCGTGCAGGGTTGCAAGCCCGCAGCGGGCATCGAGATAGCACAGCAGGCTCGTGAGGTCACTGTAGCCCATGAACAGCTTGGGATTGGCGCGCATGGCGTCGGCGTCAAGGAAGGGCAGCAACCGTTGTGAGCCATAGCCACCGCGACAGCAGAAGATGGCCTTGATGTCCGGGTCGGTGAACAGAGACTGCAACTCTGCGGCGCGCTCGGCGTCGCGCCCGGCGAGATAGCGGTAGTGTTCGAACACCCGCGGCTCGTAGCGCACCCGGAAACCCATGTCGTGCAGCACCTCGATGCCCTCGTGCAATGCCTCCTCCCGGAACGGGCTGGCCGGCGCCGCCAAGCCGATGCAGTCGCCTTCCCGCAGGGCGACAGGCCGCACAACGGGTATGGTCTCCATCTACGCGCCTGCCGTACCGACGTCGACGTCAAGGTAGCCGGCTATCATGGCGAGCGCGTAATCGGCGATCTGTTGCTGAATGCCGTGGCGGTCACCGTCGAATTGCGCCTCGGCAGCTAGCAGGCCGGTCGGGGTATGGAGGGCGAAATACGTCATCCCCAGCGGCTTGGGAGAGCGCCCGCGAATCGGCCCGGCAATGCCCGTCTCGGCCAAGACCAAGTCGGCCTGGCTGAGCCGCTGCAACCCCGCAGCCATGGCGCGGGCCGACTCACCACTCACCACGCCGTGCGTCTTCGTAACGTCCGGGTCGATACCGAGCGCCTGAACCTTCGCCGCCTGACTGTATGCCACGATGCCGCGGTCGAAATATGCCGAGCTGCCCGGGAGGCTCACAAAGCGCACCGAAATCAGACCGCCGGTGGTGGTCTCGGCCAACGCCAGCCGCCAGCCGCGTTCGATCAGACGGGCGGCGATGGTTGTTTCGATTGGCACGGGGGAATTCCTCGGAGGCGGAGGTTAAGGAGAGCGAAAATGGAAAGATTATAACGGATATCGTCAAGGGGTCAGGATGGCAATTTCCTGTCTGGGCAGGGGTTGTGTACAATGGGACCGTTCAACCAATTGGCGGAAACAGGGCAAAACAGGGCATAGGATTTGAATCTGTGCTACGGGTACTGCACCGTGAAAAGGCGGGCGACCCAGACGAAAGGGCATTGCAATGCGAGGATTGGGCCGCTCCGCGGACGGCCGCCGCACCCGGCGGCGAGCTTTGGTAACCGGCGCCTCGTCGGGGCTGGGCGCGGCGTTCGCCGAGGCGCTGGCGCGGCGTGGCTTTGACCTGGTGATCGTCGCGCGGCGGCGCGAGCGGCTGGAAGCCCTGGCCGAGGAGTTGCGCGATCGCTACGAAGTGGCCGTACAGGTGCTGGTTGCCGATCTCACCCAGGCCGCGGACCTGCAAGCCATCGAGAGCCACGTGGCCAGTGACGCCGCCCTGACGATCCTGGTGAACAATGCCGGCTTCGGCACTATCGGGCGCTTCGCGGCGCTGGATCCGGACCGTGACGAAGCCGAGATTCGCCTGAACGTCGTGGCGCTCTCCCGCCTCACCCGCGCCGCGTTGCCGGGCATGATCGCCCGCGGCCTGGGCGGCATCATCAACGTATCGTCCGTGGCGGGGCTGCTGCCCGGTCCCTACCATGCCACCTACGGCGCCACTAAGGCGTTCGTCAACAGCTTCACCGAGGCCCTGCACGAAGAATTGCGCGGCACCGGCGTGCGCGTGCAGGCCCTGTGCCCCGGTTTCACGCGCACCGAGTTCCAGGAACGCGCCGGCGTCGCCTCACGGAACGTTCCGTCTTTCGCCTGGATGAGTCCCGAATACGTGGTCGAAGCGTCGCTGACCGGTCTGCGCCGCGGCACCCTGGTGTGTGTGCCCGGGCCAATATACCAAGTGCTGACGGCTCTCATTTCGGCGCTGCCGCGTTCCCTGATGCGCCGCTTGCACGGTATCACGTCGCGCCGGGTATTGAATCAAATGAGCGAACGGATTTGAACACCTACCCCTCACGGGCATGAAGGAACAACCCATGGATATTGCCAAGGCGCAACAATTCCTGCGCGACAACGAATGCGCCGTTCTCGCAACCACACGCCGCAACGGTCAGATCCAGATGTCGCCGGTCACCGTCGGCCTCGATGCCGAGGGACGGGCAGTCGTCAGCAGCCGCGAGACCGCATACAAAGTCCACAATCTGCGCCGCCATCCACAGGCATCGTTGTGCGTTTTCGTCGACGAGTTCACCGGCCCGTGGGTGCAGGTCAACGGCACCGCCGAAATCGTCTCCCTGCCCGAGGCCATGGAACTGCTGGTGGACTACTACCGGCAAGTCGCCGGCGAGCACCCCGATTGGGATGACTACCGCCGCGCCATGCAGCGGGATCAGCGCGTGCTCATCCGCATCACCATTGAAAGCGCTGGACCCGATCACAAGGGATAGCGCGGCGGCCAACCAAAAACCCCGGAGTTTCTCATGGGTTTGGAATCGGCCATCACCCTGGCCGTGATTGGGGTTCTGCTGGTTCTGCTGATCTGCACCCGGCTGTCGCCGCACCTCGTTCTGCTGGGTGGCCTGACGCTCCTGTTCACTCTGGGCATCGTCACCGAGAAGGACGTGCTCGCCGGTTTCGCCAATCCCGGCATGGTCACCGTGGCGGTGCTGTTCGCGGTGGTCACCGGCCTGCGCGAGACCGCCGCCATGCACTGGCTGGCGGAGCCGCTGCTCGGCCGGCCGCACTCGCTCGGCGCCGCGCAAGTGCGCATCATGGGGCCGGTGGCGGTGCTCAGCGCCTTCATGAACAATACCCCGCTGGTGGCCGCCATGCTCCCAGTGCTGAACGATTGGGCACGCAAGCAGGGCATTTCCATCTCCAAGCTCCTCATCCCGCTCTCCTTCGCCTCTATTCTCGGCGGCGCCTGCACGCTCATCGGCACCAGCACGATCCTGGTGGTGAACGGTCTCATTCTGTCCGAGCTCGGCGTCGACAAAAGCCTCGGCATGTTCGACATCACTGCCGTCACCCTTCCCTGCGCCGTCGTGGGCCTAGCGTTCCTGTTGCTATGCAGCAGCCGCCTGTTGCCGGACCGCCGGCCAGTCCTCAGCCAACAAGACGACGTGCGACAGTACACGGTGGAGATGGTAGTGTCGGGTGGCAGTCACTTGGCGGGCAAGTCGATCGAGGAGGCCGGCCTGCGGCATCTGCCGGGGCTCTATCTGATGGAAATCGAACGCATGGGAGAGGTGCTGCCGGCGGTGTCGTCCAACGTGGTGCTGCGCGAGCAAGACCGTCTGGTGCTCGTGGGGATTGTCGAATCGGTGGTTGACTTGCAGAAAATTCGCGGCCTCGAGCCCGCCACCGACCAAGTGTACAAAATCGACGAACCGCGTCCCAACCGCCGTCTCGTGGAGGCCGTCGTTTCCGACACCTGCCCCATCATTGGCCAGACGATTCGCCGCGGCCAGTTCCGCAGCCGCTATCACGCCGCCGTCATCGCCGTAGCGCGCAACGGGCAGCGCCTTCCCGGCAAGGTCGGCGACATCGTCCTGCAGGCGGGCGACACGCTGTTGCTGGAAGCCCGCGCCTCGTTCGCCGATCAACAGCGCAACAGCCGCGATTTTTACCTGGTCTCGCAGATCGAAAACTCGGCGCCGCCACGCCACGAAAAAGCACCCCTGGCATTGCTGCTGCTCGGGGGCATGGTTCTGGCGGTCACTTTGACGCCCATGAGCATGCTCAACGCCGCCTTGATCGTCACCGGACTGATGATCGCCACCGGTTGTTGCACCGCGGCGGCGGCCCTGCGCAGCGTTGATTGGCAGATGCTGCTCATCATCGCGGCCTCGCTCGGCATCGGACGCGCCATGGAAACGAGCGGCGCGGCCACCTGGATTACGACCGGGCTGCTGTCGATGGCGGGCAGCGAGCCGCGCCTGCTGCTAGCGGTGATTTGCGGCGTCACCATGCTGTTTACCAACATTATCAACGCCAAGGCCGCGGCGGTGTTGATGTTCCCCATCGCCGTGCACGCCGCCGGCAGCTTGGGAATCGACCCGATGCCATTTGCCATCGCCATCATGATCGGCTCGGCGGCGAGTTTCGTCACCCCTATCGGCTACCAGACCAACCTGATGGTCTTCGGCCCAGGCGGGTATCGCTTCAGCGATTACGTCAAACTGGGATTGCCGCTCAGCATCCTGGTGTGGGGCACTGCGGTAATGCTGATTCCGATGGTCTGGGGATTTTAGGCGGGAAAAATCGGGCGGGTTGAGAGAAACCCGCCCGCACAACGTTATGCCAGGGGCGCCGGCACCGCCCGATCTGCCGCCGGTTCCGGCCACCAGCGGTCCTCATACTCGCTCCACATGCTCTTCACGTGGGGCATCACTTCCTTGGCGAACAACTCCGTGTTGTAGCGCGTCAATTCCGGCGGCATGCTGCCGAAATGGCACAGCACCATCAGGTGGCCGACGCGCATGTCGCGCATGGCTTCCGATAGCTGCTGCCGCACGGTCTCCGGGCTGCCGCCGATCACGTAGCCCTGCTCCACGAAGTCCTTCCAGGTGAGCTTGTCGCGCGCCTGCGCGGCCGCAGCGCCGAACTGCGGCTTGAAACCGCGCCGCAGGGTCTCCGCGGTGCGATAGCCCGGCGCGTCGGCAAAGCCTTCGTAGATGTGCAGGCAGCGGTTGTAGAAATAATCGGCGTGCTCCGCATACAGTTTCTCGGCCTGCGCGTCCGTATCGGCAACCGCCACGAGCTGCAGAAAGCCGACCCGGTACGGATTGGGCTCCACGCCGCGTTGATCCACCACTTCCCAAAAGCCGTCCAGCACGTTCTTGCCGCGTTTGTAGCCGAAATAGCTCAGGTAGCAATAGCAGTAATCGTGCTCCAGGCACCAATCCCACGTCTCGACGCTGCCGCCGCCGGGAATCCAGATCGGCGGATGCGGTTTCTGCAGCGGGCGCGGCCAGATGTTGACGTAGCGCAATTGGGTGTGTTTGCCGTTGAACGGGAACGGTTCGGCGCGCGTCCACGCCTGGATAATCAGGTCGTGCGCTTCGCGGTATTTGTCGCGCAGAGAGGCGGGCGCCTCGCCGTACGCATAATTGGTATCCATCGAGCTGCCGACAGGGAAACCAGCCACCAGCCGCCCGCCACTCATGACGTCGAGCATGGCGAACTCCTCCGCCACCCGCACCGGCGGGTTGTACAACGCGATGGAGTTGCCCAGCACGACCAAGGCCGCCTTGGAGGTGCGCCGCGTCAACGCCGCGGCCATCAAGTTCGGCGACGGCATCAGGCCGTAGGCGTTGGCATGGTGTTCGTTCACGCACAAGCCGTCGAAGCCGGATTGCTCGGCGAATTCCAGTTCATCCAGGTAATCGTTATAAACGGTGTGCCCTTTTTCGGGGTCATACAATTCGCTCGGCACGTCGACCCACACGCTGCGGTATTTCTGCTTGAAATCGTCCGGCAGATACGGGTAAGGCATGAGGTGGAACCAATTCACTTTCATTACGAGCGCCTCCTGTCTGGAAAACCTGCCATTGTCTTCTCGGGACCGCCCCGCAGGAGCGGCATGATACGCTACCGCTTGCAAAACTGTCAAAACGCCCATGCCACTTCGCCCAGGTGAAGGCTCGCCCAATTGACACGACCCGGCAACTTGTGTAAGTTGACGTGCCCCGATACGTCGTACCGAGCGCGAGTAACTCAGTGGTAGAGTGTCAGCTTCCCAAGCTGAAGGTCGCGGGTTCGACCCCCGTCTCGCGCTTCTTTCTATTGCCGTTCCCCGCTTTCCGTTGAGGCCGCGCGTGTTTCACCGCTGGTTCCTGTGCCTGACCGTTCCTCTCTTCCTGTTGACCGCCTGCATTCCCGAGCCGCTCGACTTGGCTCTCCAGGGCAAATTGCCCGAGGGCGAGAGCAACACGGTTATTACCGCCTACTGCCAGTCATGCCATATTCACCGCACCTTCGAGGCGGCGAACCACCCCCCGCGGATGCAAGCCCTCTATGACCGCGAGCCGTACACCGCCGCCACGCAGTGCCGCGCCTGTCATCTGGTGGGCGAAAACGCCTGGGGCATGAAATCCCGCAAGACCCTCTTCCCCGCCGACGTGGCCGGCGGTCGCTTTGCCGCTTCTGAACGAGGTCTTTCCAAACGGGGCCTTATCAGGAAAATCTCGGAGTTTCTAAGCCCCTCCACCAAGCGCGGCGCTGATGCGTCGGAAGCCGAGCCGCAAGGTGTAAACCAATAACATCGGGGTGGGGAGCCCATCGTGCTGACGCAATGGCAGGTTGCTGACCCCGACGCCGCCACCCAAGACCGGCTGGCCGCCGAGTTGTCCCTCTCTCCCTTGCTCTGCCAGATTCTCATCAATCGCGGCATCTCCGATGCCACAGCCGCCAGAACGTTTCTTTCCCCATCGCTGCACGACCTGCATGACCCCTACTTGCTACTCGGTATGGACACCGCGGTCCGACGCATCGTTGCCGCCGTGCAGCAGGGCGAGCAGATGGCAGTGTATGGCGACTACGACGTGGACGGCGTCACCGGCACGGCGCTGCTGATGACGTTCTTCGAGGCACTCGGGCTACGCGTGGCGTCGTACATCCCGGAACGCGAGGGCGAAGGCTATGGGCTCAACGAAGAGGCCATGCACCGACTGGCACGGCAAGGCACGCGGCTGCTGATCACAGTGGATTGCGGCAGCACGGCCTTGGCGGAGGTGGCACTGGCGCGCGAGTTGGGCATCGACACCATCATCACGGACCACCATCAACCGCCCGAAACGCTGCCGGCGGCCTTGGCGGTGCTGAACCCGCACCAGCCGGCCTGCAGCTATCCGAACAAGAACCTGTGCGGTGTCGGCCTGGTGTTCAAGCTCCTGACGGGGCTACGGGCGTCCATGCGACAGACTGGGGTGTTCCGCGAGCGGCTACCGAACCTCAAACGGCATCTCGATTTGGTGGCGCTGGGGACCATCGCGGACGTCACCCCGATTCGCGGAGAAAACCGTGTCATCGTGCATTACGGCCTGCAGGAATTGACGCAAACGCTCAAGCCGGGCTTGCAAGCACTTCGCCAGGTGAGCAGCCGCCAGGGCAAGGCGGCGAACGTCGGCGAGGTGGGATTTCAATTGGCGCCGCGGCTCAACGCCAGCGGGCGGCTGGGGTCGGCGGCTCAAAGCCTGGAATTGCTCATGGCCCGTGACCGAGCAGAAGCCGAGCGTTTGGCAGGAATGCTCAACGAAGTGAACCAGCAGCGCCGTATGCTGCAGCGCAACGTCGAGCAAGCGGTTCACGAACGTATCGGACAGTTGTATGGCGGCGCACCGCCGGCGGCCATCGTGCTGGGCCATCCTGATTGGCATCTGGGGGTGGTGGGCATCGTGGCGGCCCGGATCGCCGAAACCTATCACCGCCCCACGTTTCTGTTACAGATCAACGGCGGCATCGCCAGAGGTTCGGGACGGAGCATACCGGCGTTCGACCTGTACGGCGGCTTGCAGCATTGCGCCGAATGGCTGCAACAGTTCGGCGGGCATCGCTACGCCGCGGGGTTGACCATGGCTGTCGAACATCTGCCGGCCCTGCAGGAAACCCTCATTCGCTATGCCGACGACCGCCTCGGACCGGATGATCTGCAGCCTGTCTTACGCCTGGAAGCGGTTGTGTCGCTCGCTGACGTCACCGAAACACTGGTGAACGACCTAGAGGCCCTGGCGCCGCACGGGTCGGGTAATCCGACGCCGGTGTTTGCCGCCTATGGCGTGCATATCGCCTCCCCCATCCGGCGCCTCGGTCAGGAAGGACAACACGCGCGTTTTCGGGTCGAGCAAGCGGGCGCCGGCCTGGACGTCATCGCCTTCCAGATGGGCGACCGCGCGGCGGAAGCGGCGACCGACGGCGGCGCGCACGATATCGCCTTCACGCCGACCATCAACACTTGGCGCGACCGCCGTATCCTGGAATTGCAATTACGCGACCTGCGTCCCCACGCCCCGAAACCCCATTGACACATCCACGGGGATACTCTACTACTTGACGACAGTGAATATCCGAAAAGATCCAGACGATTCGCCGCACGACGAAAAGGCCACACATCCGTGTACCTGCCCTTCTTCAATTTGCGCGAAGCGCCGTTCGACCTGACGCCTGACCCTCGCTTCCTGTTCCTCAGCTCACAGCATGAAGAAGCGCTCACCCACCTGCTGTACGGCATCCACGAGCGCAAGGGGTTCATCGAGATTAGTGGTGAGGTCGGCACCGGCAAGACCGTGCTGTGCCGGGCGCTCTTGGAGCAACTCGACAGCTCGGTTTCCACGGCGCTGCTCTTCAATTCCTACCTGACCCGGACGGAACTTCTGGAAGCCATCAGCCGCGAATTCGGGCTGCCGCCCGAAGGCGTTACCGGCGCCGCCGTGATTGACCGGCTGAACACCTACCTGCTGTCGGAGTTCAGCGCCGGGCGCAACGCGGTGGTGGTGATCGACGAGGCGCAGAACCTGGAGCCGACGGTGCTGGAGCAGTTGCGTATGTTGTCCAATCTGGAGACGGCGCGCGGCAAGCTATTACAGATCGTCCTGGTGGGGCAGCCGGAACTGCGCGACAAGCTTTCCCTTCCCGGCATGCGGCAATTGGACCAGCGGATTGCGGTGCGGTTCCACATCAACGAGCTGAGCCGCGCGGAGGCGGACAAGTACGTCATGCACCGCCTGCGGGTGGCGGGAGTCGCAGGGAGCGCAGCAATCGGAAACGGCATCACTTTCACGCGGCGCGCCCTGGCGCTGATTTACCAATACAGCGCCGGGCTGCCGCGGCGCATCAATCTGGTGTGCGACCGGACGCTGATGAACGCCTTTGTGCACGAAACGCGGTGCATCAACGGCAGCATCGTACGGCAAAGCGTGCGCGACCTGAACGGCGGACGACGAGCCGTCGGCGCCAGGACGCCGGGCGCGCGTCTGGTGGGGCGGCTGGCGCTGGCCAGTCTGACGGGCTGCGCCCTGCTGGGGCTGGCCACCAGTGTCTGGATGTTGCCTGATGGGCGTGCCGGGCTCACCTCGCCGGCCGCCAAGCCGGTGGCGGCGCGCCGGGCGACAACCTCTCCGCCGCCTGTGCTCCAGGTGGTTGACGATGCTGCGCCTGCAGTCCCGCCCGGTGTGCCGGTGCCTAAGCCGGGATCGCAAACCGTGTCTGCCCCGGAACCCGAATCCCCGAAACCGCACGGCGATGTGGCATTGTCGCAGGCCCTGTGGCGCCTGCGGAAGGGTGCCGAGGCGCTGCTGCCGACCTTGCAGGACTCGGCGTTGGCGGATTGGGAAAACCTGCTGAGAACCGTCGCGGGCGAACTGGAGGTGATACCGTTTCAGCCCCGCTTGGCACAGTTACCGCACATTTCCCGGCCATGTTTCATCGAGGTGCTGCCGCATGTATCGGCGCCGCACGCCGTGCTGTGGGTGCTGGCACGTGGGGTGCCGGACGGCGTGCTGATCTACCGTGAGTCAGGGGAATTAACGCCGATATCCCTGTCCGAATTGCGGCGGATGTGGTACGGCACACTGTATCTGACGGCACGGGCGAAGACCGATGAGGACCTGACGCTGCGACCGGGCATGCAGGGCGATCAGGTGCGGGCTTTACAGCTCGCGTTGAAGCAGGGCGGTTATTTGCTTGACGAGCCCTCCGGGTTGTTCGATATGCAGACGCAGCAGGCCGTCAAACGATTTCAGCGCGACAATTGGCTGCCCGTCGATGGCAACGCCGGACGGCAGACGCTGATTGCCCTGCTGCATTTCGGAGGCAATACCCTGGAACGCGCGACATAACAGCGAGCGCCGCTTATGAGCATCATCAACAAAGCCCTGAAAAAGGCACAGCGGGAGCAGCAACTGGTGCACGGCGGCACGCCCTGGGTGCTGCCCGCATCGGCGGAGGCCGCGGCGCCCCGGAGGCGCGGCCAAACGGTATGGATCGTCGGGGCGGCGCTGTTTGCCCTGAGCCTCGGCGCGACACTGCACGCTTGGCTTGCCAGCCCGACGGCGCAGGTCGAAACCGTTTTCGAGCCCGGCCGATCCGTCACCGGTCCGATTCTGCAACCGGAGCCGGAGAAGCCATCGAAGGAAGTAGGAATGGGTTTCAGGCCCGCGCGCCAAATCGTCAATGCCGTTCCCAAAAGGCAACCGGACCTGCCAAGGGCTGCCAGCGTCGCCCCGGTCCAGCCCGTCCAATTCGCTCTTGCACGGCGTCCCAACCCACCGGTCACCGCCGCCGACTACATTGCCCGCGGCAATGCCCTCTACCACCAGGGCGAGTACCAACGAGCCATCGACACGTATCAGGCCGCCCTGTCGCTCGACCCGCTCGACGTCAAAGCCCGCAACAATCTCGGAAGCGCCTACCTGCAACTCACCCTGGACGACCGCGCCATGGCGGCCTTCCAGGAAGTGTTGCGGCTGGACGACGCCTACAGCCTTGCCTATTACAACCTGGCCTGCGTGTACGCGCGCGCCGGCAACGTGGAAAGCGCCGTGGCGTATCTGCTGCAGGCCGTGGCTATCGAGCCTGAGGCCCGTAACTGGGCGAGCACGGACACCGATTTCGCCTCGGTGCGCAACGCGCCGGAATTCCGTCAGCTTCTGGAGCCATGACGATGCTGAAGCGTTACTTCTGGCTCGCCTATCTGCTCTTCGTCACCGCCGCAGCGGTGGTGGCTGCCGACATCGCCAAAGGGTACGTCACGATGCGGCTCAGCGCGCCATCCGTACAGCCGCCGACCTGGGTTTCGAACCCTGTGGCGCCCGCGGTCCCACGGATGGCGCTGGCCGACTACGCTGTCATTTCGGAGCGCAACCTGTTCAACGCCAACCCGCCATCGGGCAATTCGGCGTCGGTGGCCGCGGTGAAGCCGGTGGAAGAAGCGGTGCAGCCGACGCAGCTCCGCCTGAGACTGCTTGGCATCGCGCTTGGGGAATCGCAGCAGCAGTACGCCATAATCGAGGACCTGCAACGTAGCGGCGCGCAGGACATCTACCAAATCGGCGACGTGTTGCAACGCGCCGCCATCGTCGACATTCGTCCCGACTGCGTGTTGCTGGATACGCGCCGGCAGCGCGAGAAGCTGTGTTTTGATTATGATAGGCACACCGGCAATACAAACGGCAGTCCTACACCGTCGCGCGGCCGGGATGCCCGCAACGATTCCGCTGCCCCTTCCGACAGGTCAGCGGATGGCGGCATTGTCCGGGTCGATGATGGAACTTGGCACGTCAAGCGGGATTTGATCACAGAACAATTTGCCGACCTCGGAACGCTATCGCGGCAGGTACGTGTCACCCCGCACTCGATCCAGGGCAAGCCGAGCGGCTTTCGCCTGACCCGTCTGCGGCCGGGCCTGCTGCAGCGGATCGGCCTGATCAACGGCGACGTGCTGCAGCGGGTCAACGGGCTGGACATCAACTCGCCAGAAGAAGCCCTGAAGGCATATCAGGCGGTACAGAATGAACCCACCGTACGACTGGAGATCCTGCGACGCAACAGCCCTACCACCCTCACCTACGAAATTCGATAGCCCATTGCGATTTGACCTGAGAACGAGGATTCCATGTGTTCATACAAGCTCCGCCTGCTTGGACTGTTGTTGATCGGCGTCGTGTTTCTGGCAGGGCTCGAAACGGGCTACGCGGCGCGACTCGACGAGGCGGAGGCCGCTGCTGAAACCGAGGCGCCAGATAGCGGTAGCAAGATCCAGTTGAACTTCCGCGACGTGGAAATTCTGAACGTCATCCGGTTGATGAGCGAATTGACGGGCAAGAATTTTCTCGTGGACGACAACGTGCGCGGAAAAGTAACCCTCATTGCCCCCGAGCCGGTGAGCCTCGACGAGGCGTACCAGGTTTTTCTGTCGATCCTGGAGATTCAGGGCTTCACCGTCGTGCCGCAGGGGCCGGTCATCAAGGTCATTCCGTCCAGCGACATCAAGGACAGCCCGATCCCCACCGCTACGGACGACGAGGGAGCCCTGTCGCCGACCGGTAGCGACGCCTTTGTGACGCAGCTCATCCCCCTGAAATTCGCGGACGTGAACCAGATTCGCGGGCTGCTGTCGCCCTTGGTGTCCAAGGAGAGCAGCCTGCTGTCGTACGTGCCGACGAACACGCTGATTCTCACCGAGACGGCGTCGAACATTGCGCGGCTGAAGAAGATCATCGCTGTCCTGGACGTGAAGGCGCCGACGAGAATTTTCCGGGTGGTTCCGTTGCAGCACGCCGACGCGGGAGAGTTGGCGAGTTCGCTGCAGACGGCGCTGGAGGGTCTGGCGGAGACGCAAACCGCCGCCGAAGGACAGCCGCCGTCCGACCAAGCGGAGCGGCGGCGACGGCGACGGCAGCGGAGTGGGCAATCGCCGCAGAGCGCCGGCGACGGGCCGACCATCATCGCCGACACGCGGACGAACAGCCTGGTGCTGATCGCCACACCCGCCAGCATGGAGGTGGCCCAAGACATCATCACCAAGCTGGACATCCCAACGCCTGCCGGCCGGGGCAAAATTCACGTCTATTACCTGTCCCACGCCAACGCCGAGGAACTGGCGCAGGTACTGACGGCGCAGGCGCCCGAAATTGCCCGGATGCAGGAAACGCAGGCGGACGAACAACCCCGGCAAGCCCGAAGGCCCGCTGGCGGTACGACGCCCACGGACATCACGATTACCGCCGACAAGCCGACCAATTCTCTGGTCATTACGGCCGATACGGAAACCTACGCGGTTATCGAGGAGATTATTCAGAAACTCGATATTCGCCGTGCCCAGGTGCTGATCGAAGGCTTGATTGCAGAGGTCACACTGGATACGGCCAGCCAGCTCGGCGTGGAGTGGCGCGTCATCGACGAACCCAATGGCTTTCAGGTGTTCGCCAGCTCAACGGGATCGAGTGGTCCCAGCGGTACCGGCGTGCTCAACGCCCTCACGTCCAATCCTCTGGCCGCGGGCAGCTCGGGCTTTCTGATTGGCGCCCTGCGCAATACGATAAAAATCGGCAACAATGAGATTTTCAATATCCCGGCCCTCCTACGGGCGTTTCAAGGTAATACCAATGTCGATGTCCTCGCCACGCCGAACTTGCTGACGACCGATAATGAAGAGGCCGAAATCGTCGTCGGTGAGGAACGGCCCTTTTTAACCTCGAGCCAAAGCACGCCATCCGGTGGGGTTGTTTCAACGACCCGTGGCTTCGAATTCCGTGATACGGGCATTACGCTGCGTATGACACCACAAATCAGTCAGGATCGTACGGTCCGCACGGAGTTGTTCCTGGAGATCACCCGCTTTGTTTCAGAGGCCGAAGTCGGAGCTGTGAGGACGACCAAACGTTCAACCAAGACAACGGTCATCGTAGACGATGGGCAGACGATCGTGCTCGGCGGACTCATTCAGGAAGCGAGTAACGACGCTGAAACCCGAGTGCCTTTTCTGAGCAATCTGCCCCTGCTCGGCGGGCTTTTCAAGCAGACGAACAAGCAGAACGTGAAGACCAATCTATTGATCTTCCTGACCCCGCATATCATTTCCACACGCGAGGATGTCGACCGGGTGACGGCGCACAAACGAGGGCAGTCCGATAAATCCGAGGTCATTGAGCAAAAACTGCGCGCAGGACAGCCGAAAGACAACCTCGAATGGCTGCTCGATTAAGGGCTACAACGGAGGAAACGTCCATCATGCCGCGAACGTCCCTGGCTGACATCCTGATCGACACCGGCGACCTGACGCCCGAGCAGCGGACGCGCGCCGAGGCGTTGAGCGCAGAACGTCAGCTGCCGCTGTCGGAGGTGCTGCTGCGGCAACACATGATCAGCGACGATGCGCTGTTGCGGGCGCAGGGCTTGCAGCTCGGCATGACGTACTGGAAGGCGTTACCCGACGGCGAGTTCGACGTGTCGCTGATGCATCGTGTGCCGCTGGGGTTCGCGCGGCAGCACAAGCTGGTACCGCTCCGCATGCAGGACGACACCGCACTGGTGGCCATCAGCCGGGCGCTGGATTTGCAGCCGCTCGACGACGTCAGCCTGCTTCTCAAGGCGCCGGTAGAGCCGGTACTCAGCAGCGAGCGCGAAATTATCAGCGCCCTGAACCGCTTCTACGACACCGGCTCGCAGACGGCCGACACAGTCATTCAGAACCTGGACGATGAAACGATGGGCCGCCTGGCGCACGATATGGAAGGACCGCAGGACATTCTCGAGCACGCGACCGAGGCGCCCATCATCCAGCTCGTCAACCTGATTTTGTCGCAGGCGGTGCGGGACCGCGCCAGTGACATCCATATCGAGCCGTTCGAGCGGACGCTCAAGGTGAGATACCGCATCGACGGCGTGCTGCATGAGGTGCTGTCGCCGCCCAAGGCGCTTCAGCCGCGCATCATCTCGCGTCTCAAGGTCATGGCCGACCTGAACATCGCCGAGACGCGGCTGCCGCAGGACGGCAGAATCGCCATCCGGGTGCGCAACCGCGAGATCGACATTCGCGTATCGGTGGTGCCGACAGCGTTCGGCGAGCGCCTGGTGCTGCGATTGCTGGACAAGTCGGGTGCCCTGTTCCAACTAGAGGAGATCGGCTTGTCGCCGGAACTGCTTCCGGCATATGGCCGCCTGATTCACCGTTCCCACGGCATCATTCTGGTCACTGGACCCACCGGCAGCGGCAAGAGCACGACACTGTACGCCACTTTGCAACGTATCAACTCGCCGCAGTTGAACATTATCACCGTCGAGGATCCGATCGAGTACCAGATCAACGGCGTCGGGCAGATTCACGTTAATCCCAAAATCGATTTGACGTTCGCCAATGGCCTGCGCTCCATTCTCCGGCAGGACCCGGACGTTATCATGGTAGGCGAGATTCGCGACCGCGAGACCGCGGAAATCGCCATCCAGGCGTCGCTCACCGGGCATTTGGTGCTGAGCACGCTGCATACCAACGACGCCGCCAGCGCGGTGACGCGGCTGCTGGACATGGGCATCGAGCCGTTCCTCATCTCCTCCTCGGTGCTGGCCATGATGGCGCAACGCCTGGTGCGCGTGCTGTGCCCCGAATGCCGCGAGCCGGGAAGGCCGGAGCGCGAAACGCTGCGCGAGCTAGGTCTGGAGTCCGACGCCGCCGGAGTCGCACAGGGGGAATGGTTTGTCAGCCGCGGCTGCGAAGGCTGCCGCGGCACCGGCTACCGGGGGCGCACCGGCATTTACGAGTTGCTGCCGGTCGATGACCCCATCCGCCGTCTGGTTATGGAGCAGGCCAACGCCAGCATGCTGCGCAGCGCTGCCATCGAACGCGGCATGCGCCCGTTGCTGCAGGACGGCGCGCGCAAGGTGCTGGCGGGCACAACGACGGCGGAAGAAGTTTTGCGAGTCACTCAGGATAACGATTGATTTCAGGCTGACAGCAAACGGCCAGAGAAGGCTATTGCGAGGGTAAGCGGTCATGCCGGTTTACACATACAGCGCGCTGAACGAACGCGGCAAGGTGACGAAGGGGGTCATCAATGCCGACAGCCCCCGAGCGGCGCGCGGCAAATTGCGACAGACGGGTCTTTTCGCCACCGACATTCTGGAAACCGCCGAGGCCGAGGCCCACGGTGGCGGGCGCAACCTGTCGAGCTTCTCGCTGCTGCAACGCGTTCGGCCGCAGGATCTGACGGTGATGACGCGCCAGTTCGCCACCTTGATGGCAGCCAACCTGACCGTGGTCGAGGCACTGACGGCGTTGATTGAGCAAACGGAAAGCCGGCAGTTGCAGAAGACGCTCATCCAAGTGCGGGAGAGCATCAACGAGGGCAGCAGCCTGGCGGCGGCGTTGGATCAGCATCCGAGAGTTTTTTCGGGTCTGTTTGTCAACATGGCGCGCGCCGGCGAGACCAGCGGCACCCTGCCGGTGGTCATGCTGTGGCTGGCGGATTTGACCGAGCGGCAGCTCGACACCCGCAACCAGATCACCGCCAAGATGTACTATCCCCTCTTCATGCTGGTCATCGGTGGCTTGGTGCTGCTGGCACTGCTTACCTACGTCGTGCCGACCGTGACCATGATTTTCAGTCACATGAGCGCCACGCTGCCGCTACCGACGCGCATCCTCATCGCGGTCAGCGACTTCCTAAAGGCGTATTGGTGGATCATGGGTCTGGCCGCTTTCGGCATCTTCCTGGCCGTGGAACGGTACCGACGCACCACGCGCGGCACACGGCGATTTGACCTCTGGAAGATACGGGCGCCGCTCGTCGGCAAGCTGGCTCTACGCATGGCCATGTCGCGCTTCACCCGCACCTTGGGCATGCTGCTGCACAGCGACATCCCGCTGCTCGATTCCTTGGAGATCGCCCGCGCCGTGGTCAACAACGCGGTGCTGTCGGACGCCATTCGGCGCGCCCAAGAGGAAATCCGCGAGGGCGCCACGATCGCCGCGCCCTTGCAGGCCAGCGGTTATTTCCCGCCGCTGGTGTCGCACATGATATCCGTTGGCGAGAAGACCGGGCGACTCGAAGAAATGCTGCTGCGGGTCGCCGACAATTACGACAACGAGGTGCGCTCGAGCGTCGAGGGCCTGACCTCGCTGGTGGAACCGGTCATCATCGTGCTCATGGCGGTTGTGGTGTTCGGCATCATGCTGGCGGTGTTGCTACCTATTTTCGAACTCAATACGACAATCCGCTGATCCGCGCGGCAATTTGGCGAAGGCAAACGCTCATGCCACAACAGGTGCTCGGTATTGCGCTTGAGGACAACCACATTACGGCGGTACGGCTGACGGGACACAGCAGGGCGTACGACGTCACGTTGGCGTTGCGCCAGCCCTTGTCGGCGCACGACGACCCGGAGGAGCACGCCAGGCTGCAGCGCGAGACGATGCGGCAAGTGGTGGAGGCCCATGGCCTGCGGGGCGACACGGTGCTGGCGGCACTGCCGGCGCACCACGCCATTGTGCGCAACCTGACGCTGCCGTTCCGCGACCTGCGCCGCATTCGCCAGATGATTACCTTCGCGCTGGACGAACACATGCCCTTCGAGCCAGAAGACGTGGTGGTGGATTTTCGCCCACTGCCCATACAGCAAGTTCCGCAGCAGACGCAGGTGTTGGTCGCGGGGATGCCCAAGCAGGAAATCGTTGGCGATCTGGCGCTATTCAGGAGCGCCGGTTTGGAACCCAGCGTGCTCGACCTCGACGTGTTCAGTCTGGCCAGCGCCGCCGTGCTGGGCAGTAACGGCGTGCCGGGCAAGACCGCCCTCCTCCACGTACATCCGGAGCGAACGCTACTGACCCTGCTGCACGACGGCGCACCGCTGTTCGTGCGCAGCCTGGCTCAGGGCATGCCGACGGACAGCGATGATTTACCGGACGCGCAGAAGCTGGGCAAGCAATTGCGGCATACGCTGTACGCCTGCGAACATGCGGTGCAAGTGGCCTATGAGCCGGACCTGTTGCTGCTATTCGGTGCCGACCGTGATCAATTGGCACACCTGGCTCTGGGGCTGAGCGAAGCCACCGACCTGCAGACGCACGTGTGGCGGCTTGAGGCACCGGGCTACAAACCGGCCAATGGCGGTAGCGCGTCACCTGATCCGGGGTCGGCAGGGCATGCCATTGCGCTTGGCGCGGCATTGCGCGGCCTGCACCGCCAGGTTGGGGGGCTGAACCTGCGCCGCGGGGAGTTTGCGCCACACAGCAACCTGCGCGAACTGCGCGGCAAGCTCATTGCCTTGGGTGTTCTGGCGGTTGCCGTTGGCGGTCTGGGATTGGGCAACCTATACTTGCAGAATCATTACAAAGCCCGGCGTCTGGCGCAGTTGCATGACAGTATCGCCAAGGGTTTCAACGACGTGCTGCCGAGCACACGTATGGTGCAACCGGTGGCACAGATGCGTGAGAAAATGCGCGACCTCGACAAGCGCCTGCGAGCCTTCGGCGGCCTGACGGGGGCGCAGCTTTCCGGGCTTCAGATCTTGCGCGAGCTAAGCGCCCGAGTGCCGGCGTCGCTGGGGGTTGAGGTCGACAACCTGAACATCAGCGGCGACGTGATCGAATTGAGTGCCAGCACGGCGTCCTACGACAACGTGGTCAAGCTGCAGAGCGCCTTTGCCGCCTCGCCTCTCCTGAGTGACGTAACGATTAACAATACCCGGCAAGGGGCAAACAATTCGGTGCAATTCAAGCTCAGCCTGCGCGCCGCGAGTGGCCTTCAAGGGACGCCATGAACTACTTTCACATGCTGCAGCGGCGCGAACAGATTCTCGTGGTCGGCGCGGGTGCTCTGGTGCTGGTGGTCGTGCTGTTCACCTTTGTCATTGATCCCATCCTGGCGCGCGCCGCCAACTTGGATCGCCGGCTCGCTGCCGCCAGCCGCCAACTCATGGAATTGCAGACTCTACGCGGCGATTACCGGCACCAGAAACAGATTATTGACCGCATTGATGCACAGTTGAGGCGGCAGAGGAAGAATTTCGCCATTTTTTCGCACCTGGAGCAAGTGGCCGGACAAACCGGCATTCAGGACAAGATTCAATCCATGAACACTGTTGCGAGCCCACCCAACACCGTCTACCAGGAAGACTCGGTAGAGGTCAGAATGGAGGGTGTCACCCTCACGCAGCTCACCCAGTATCTCCACCAGGTGGCAAGGTCGCCGCAGGTGCTAAGGATCAAACGCCTGCAGGTCAAGCCAACGCGTGAGAACCGGCAACTGCTTTCGGTACGGTTCCGCGTCTCGGTGTTCAGTCTCGTGGAGTCCACCGGGTAGGTCGCCTGGCGGCGTTGAATTTGGCGGATTACTGCCGGTATAATGCGCGTCGCTGGTCAACTGGCTTCAGTTGACGGGTTTCACCCCCTTTCAATTATCCAAGCTCTGAGCCATCGTCGGACCCTGAACGGAGGAAGGTCGCAAGATGAAATCTGTTCGTACATTGGTAGCCCATCTGATGCGGCGCGCCGGATTCGGCGCCACGCCGGCCGAACTCGATGCCCTAACCCGAGACAAGACTTACGAAGAAATCGTTGACGATCTCATTCATCCCGAGCGCTTTCCCACTATCGACATGTCATTCGTGGATCGCTACTACGGCGGTGAACTGGTTGCCATCCACGTTGGCAAGTGGCTGTACCGCATGGTCAACACGCAGCGGCCCCTGGAAGAAAAGATGGCGCTGTTCCTGCACCACATCTTTCCCGTTGCCTGGGGCAAGAGCGAGCACGGGCCCTCCATCTACCGGCAGATCGACATGTTCCGCAGCGTCGCCATGACGGACATGCGGACCATTCTGCTGGAGCTTTCGCGCGACCCCGCCATGATTTTCTGGCTCGACAACAACGAAAATCACAAGAACGAAATCAACGAGAACTACGGCAGGGAACTGCTGGAACTGTTCTCCATGGGCGTGGGCAACTACACCGAGGACGACATCAAGAACGCCTCGCGCGCCTTCACCGGCTGGACCTTCCGACAGCCGCTGTCTTTGTACCCTGTCGGCCACTTCTCCGCTGAGTTCGAGTTCCTGCCCGACGACCATGACGACGGCCCGAAGACGTTCCTTGGCGAAACCGGGAATTTCAACGGCGACGACATCATCGACCTCATCGTCAAACAGCCGGCCACGGCACGATTCATATGCCGCCACCTCTACAACTTCTTCGTAGAAGACGAGGTGCAGGTGCCGTCCTGGGCAACGGTGCCGGCCAAGAACGAGGCGGCCATTGAGCACTTGTCCGGTATTTTCATGGACACTCAGGGCGACATGCGTGCCATCCTTGGAGCGCTGTTTAACGCCGACTATTTCAAGCAGGCCATCGACTTGCGGAAGGTGAAAAGCCCGACCGAGCTCGTAGCGGGCGTGCTGAAACAGACGGGCGAATTTCAGTCGCCGACGCCCGGCCTGCACGAGTTCGCGGTCACGACGCTGAACGGCTCGCTGTACGAGGGCACCATGGCGATCATGGGACAGCGGCTGCTCAATCCACCGACCGTTGAGGGCTGGCATACGGGGCACGAGTGGATCGATTCCGGCACCCTGAGCGAGAGGATCGGCTTCGTCGAGCGGCAATTCGCCGACCGCTCCAAACCGGGCGTCCAGGACATCGTGGCGCGTGCCGGTGGCCTGGATGGCGAACCGGCTCAGGTGGTCGACCGCTGCCTGGATCTGCTGGGCGGGGTCAAGGTTAGCGATAAGACCTACGAGGCCCTAACGGCCTACACAAGGGAGATCAAGAGTTTGGAAAACAGCGGGCAGGACAATGCCGGCGTCCACAATCTGCTGCAGATGGCGGCCTCCACCGTTGACTTTCAGTTCGCCTGATGAGGAAAGGGAGAGACATGAGCGCGAATAAAGCCGAAAACACATTGGTCGTCGTGCAGTTGACCGGCGGCAACGACTTCATGAACACTGTGGTGCCGTACACCAGTGAGCACTATTACGACGCCCGCAAGAAGATCGTCATTCAGCAGGATCAGGTGCTGCCGATTAACGACACGCTGGGCCTCAACACTAACGCGGCGCCGCTGAAGCGGCTGTACGATGAAGGCAAGATGGCGATCATCCAGGGCATCGGCTACCCGAACTCAAACCGCTCGCACTTTCGCGGCATGGACATCTGGCACACCTGCGAGCCCGACAGAGTGGGCAACGAAGGCTGGGTCGGGCTGGCCGTGCGCGAATTGGACCCGCAGGCGGACAACGTGCTGACCGGCGTCAACGTCGGCATGGGTCTGCCGCGTGCCATGGCCGTGACCGGCGTGCCGGTGACCTCGGTCGGCGACCTGGAAGGTTATGGCGTCATGAACCGGCTGGAAAAGGAAGCACTGCGCGGCAAGGCTCTGGCGGCATTCAAGAACATCTACGACCAAGCCATCGGCACCGGCCCGGTGTCGGAATACATCGGCAAGACAGGCATCGATATCCTCAAGGGCGCTGACCTGCTGGCCGACGTGGCCGACAAGTACTCATCGACGGTCGAGTATGCCGACAACGTCATCGCCAAGAATCTCCGCGACGTGGCCCGCATCCATCTGGCCGGCCTCGGCACTCGGATTTTCTACACCGCGCACGGCGGCTACGATACGCACGCCAACGAGATGCCGACGCATCCCAAGCTGCTGCAAGACCTCTCCGGCGCTATCGCGGACTTCTTCGATGACCTGGAAGAGCACGCCGCCGCAGACGACGTCACCATGCTGGTGTTCACGGAATTCGGCCGCCGCATGCGCGACAACGGCAGCGGCACCGATCACGGCTCCGGCGGCGGCGCCTTCCTGTTCGGCAGCCAGGTGAACGGCGGCCTGTACGCGGAGTACCCGTCGCTTGACCCCGCCGACTGGGAGCACGGCGAGGACCTGAAGCACACGATCGATTTTCGCGGCGTTTACGGGACGGTGCTTGAACAATGGATGGGTGTCGAGGCCAAGCCGATCGTCAAGGGCACGTTCGAGCAACTGACGCCCTTCAAGAACTAGGCGGCAGCAGGGAGAGCGACTTATGACACGCCCACATGGATTACTGAGAGCAGGGTATCCGTATCTGAAGACCCTTGGCATGCGCCGCATTACCAACTTCCCGACGGATATCGCCTTCGGGGACGACACGGCCTACATATTGTGTCGCTCGGAGGGTGTGACGCTGATTCGTGTCTGGCCCATGGAGGACATGGAGCAACAGACCGACGACCTGAAGCAGATCGGCGGCTACGGCTCCGACGACGGGCAATTCATCTGGCCCGTACAGGTCATCACCAACGGCAATGGCGACCTCTACGTAAGCGATGAAGCAACCCACCGCATCACACGGTTCGCCCGGGACGGCGACTTCTTGGACAAATGGGGCACCGAAGGCACCGACAAGGGTGAGTTGAACGGGCCGACCGGCATCGCCTTCGACGGCGACGGCAACATGGTCGTAATCGATTCCCGCAACCACCGCGTGCAAAGGTTCACCGCCGATGGCAAATACCTCGGCGGCTTCGGCTCATACGGTTCGGAGCCGGGGCAGTTCAACTTGCCGTGGGGCGTGCACGTGGACGAGCTTGGCGACATCTACGTGGCCGACTGGGGCAACAACCGCTACCAGGTGTTTTCGGGCAGCGGTGAGTTCAAGCAAGCCGTCGGCAAACCGGGCAGCGACGAGGGCGAATTCGACCGCCCGACGGGCATTGCGGTTGATGCCCACGGTGACGTTTACGTGGCCGACTGGGGCAACAATCGCGTGCAGATGTTCAACGCCGAGGGGCACTACGTATGGAGCTTCCACGGCAATGCCTCGCTGTCCCGCGTCGCTCGCAGCTACATGCTGACCAACGCGGTTTCCAACCGCCTGCGTGAGGTCGGCAAGCTGGAGCAGGAACAGTACCTGAGGCGCCCGCGCTCGGTGCGCATCGACGACGAGTTCCGGCTGTTCATCGCCGATTACGAATCCTACCGCATCCAGATCTACCAGAAAGACGCTATCCCCTTGGACGAAACGCAGTTTGCCGCTCCACTGCGCAATCCCACCCTTGAAGTTACGTAGGGCCTTGCATGATGGGCACCGTGATGGTTATCGGGGCGAGTCGCGGCATCGGGCTGGAGTTGGCGCGTCAATACGCTGCCGGCGGCTGGCGCGTGCATGCCACGACTCGCACCCCGGACCGCCCCGGCGCGCTGGGCCAACTTACTGGCGACGTGGCGCTGCACGAGCTTGACGTACGGCGGTCCGATCAGACCGCCGCCCTGGCCGCTGCCGTTGCGTCCGAAGGCATTGATCTTCTGATCCATAACGCCGGCGTCATGGATAGGGGTCTGAGCTCCGAGGAGGTCATGGCGATAAATGCCGAGGCGCCGATTCGCGTGACCAAAGCCCTGCTGGATGCAGTGCGACGCAGCCGCGAGAAGAAAATTGTTTTGATGACAAGCCAGCTTGGAGCGCGTTACGGCAGCAAGCGCCGCCTCGGCACGTATGGCGAATCCAAAGCGGCGCTGAACGACCGGTTCCGCGAACTGGCACCGGCGTGGCGGGCCGAGGGCTTGCTCGCCATCGTCATGCATCCCGGCTGGGTCCGCACCGACATGGGCGGGCGCGGTGCGACGCTTTCCGTGCAGGAAAGCGTCACCGGCATGCGGCGGGTCATTGCCTCCCTGACGGCAGCCGAGCACGGGTGCTTCTTGACCTGGGACGGGCGGGAACACGCTTGGTAATCACCCGCAAGCCGGAAGGTGTCTCTTTCGGATGATGTCGTTGGATTCCAGGTCGAGCCGAAATGACCGGCTTGTGTGAAGGGGTGGATTCAGAGCTTTGAGGTGTCAACGGGCAGGCCCATCCAGTGCCGTCCAACCAGTTCGTAAAGACCGCGGCGGGCCTGGGTATGTTGGCTGATCACGTGAATGTCCTGGAAGGCCCGTTGAATGAAGTGGGCGCCGTAGATGGCGGTTGTCCCGGCGGCGTTGTATATGGTGTCGATCACCTGCACGGCTAAGCGGATGGTGTGCGTCGTCGCGATGCGCAGGGCAGCCCGCTGATCCATGCTCATCGTCCCCGTGGTATTCACCTCGTCCCACACGGTTCGCACCGTTTCGGTCAGCAGGCCGTGCCCGGCCCGCAGGTTGGCATCGGCATGGCCGACATCCGCCTGCACCATCGGCTGGTCGCGCAGCAGTCCTTCGGTGGCGCGCGGCGTTTTCGTTCCCGCCAATTCGATGAACACGGACAGGCAGGCACGCGCCAAGCCCAGCGCCACCGCAGCGTCGCCCGAGGCGAACATCAGGGTGCGCGGGATTTGGTACAGGGGGCCGTTCTCAAGGATCGGGGCGGTGGCGGCGAGGACGCTCAACTCCTTGGGAACAAAGACATCCCGCACGGCGAAATGGTGCGTCCCGGTGCCACGCAGACCGCGTACGTCCCAAGTATCGAGCAATTCCACTTCGTCGACCGGCACGAACAGGTAGCGCGTTTCTGGCTGGCCGCTTTCCAGTTGCCGGGCTTGGCCGTCTTCGACAATGAGGGCGTGCGGCGCCACCCAGGAAGCATGCTTGCAGCCGGTACTGAAGCCCTGGTTACCGGTGACGCGGTACCCATCCGACACCACGACAGCCTGCGCCGTCGGCGCCGGGGTGTTGGAGACGACGCTGCGCGGCGTGTCGATCCAGATCGAGCGTGCCACCTCGCGTGGCATGCGCGCCGCAAAGGTCGCAAAGATGCCACCCTGGTTGATCACCCAGCCGGTGCTGGCGTCGGCCTTGCCGAGTTCTTCGATGACCTGGATGTAGGTAGGCAGATCGAGCTCAGGACATCCCAAGGCGTGCGGCAGGGCCATGTGGAACAGCCCGGCGTCCGCCAGCGCCTCGAAGAGCGGCCGCGGCAACTCCCGGTTGGCGTCGATCTCGTCGGCGCAGGCGCGAATTTTAGGGGCCATTTCGCGGGCGGTGTCGAGCAACGAGCAAGCCTCTGTTTGCAGCATCAGAGTTGGCTTTCCATAGTGGCTGGGAAGCAAGGGTTGCGTTCCCGGTCAACGGAGCGGATAAGAGACGGCCTCAGCCCTTTTCAGCGGCTGCGTATCATAGCACATTCACGATTCCACAAGAGCCCTGGGCCGTGGCGCCCAACTACAGGAGACCACCATGAACATTACCGACGTGCAAGCCCACGTGCTGGCGATTCCCATGGCGCCCGGCAAACAGAAAATGCCGTGGACATGGGGAAATTTCAACCAGGTCATTATTTCCGTGCATACCGATACGGGCCTGACGGGATACGGCGAGGCGTTTGGGTACGGCGTGCCGCAGGCGACCGCTTCGGTGGTGAGCGAGATTCTCAAGCCCATGCTCGTCGGCGCCGACGCCACGCAGATCACCGTGCTGCAGGATCGCATGTTCCGCCACACCCACTTGTTCGGACGTTACGGTGTCACCAACTTTGCGATCAGTGGGGTGGACATCGCGCTGTGGGACTTGGCCGGGAAGAGCGCCGGCTTGCCATTGTACCGCCTGTTCGGCGGTGCCGAGGCCACCGACGTGCCGGCCTATGCCAGCTTGGTTCGTTATTCGGCACCGGAGCACGTATCGGAGGCGGTGGCGCAGGCGCGAGATGAGGGCTACGACGCCATCAAACTGCACCAAGTGGATGTGGAAAGCGTGCACGTCGCGCGCGAGGCGGCGGGCGAGGACATTCTGCTGATGCTGGACGTCAACTGTTCGTGGGCGCCGGACGAGGCGTTGGATATCGCGATGCAGTGCATTCCCTACAATCTCTATTGGCTGGAGGAGCCCATCTGGCCGCCGGAGGATTTCGAGGTGCTGGCGCATCTCGGGCAGGCCAGCGAGACGCCGATCGCCACCGGCGAGAACGCCTGCACGGTGTACCAATTTCAACACATGATGGAGACCGGCTGCGCATCCTTTGTGCAGCCGAGCGTCACAAAGGTGGGGGGTATCAGCGAGTGGCGCAAGGTGGCGGCATTGGCGGAGGCCCGCAACATCCAGGTTGGGCCGCATTCGCCGTACTTCGGACCCGGCCTGCTGGCCACCGCGCACTTGGTGGCAGCCACGCCGCACGCCCCGTGGCTGGAGGTGCTGTACGCGCCGCAGGAAGCCAGCGTGTTCGCCGAGGAGCCACAGGTTGTGGATGGCATGTTTGCCGTACCCCAAGGGCCGGGGCTGGGGCTGGAGATCGATCTGGACGTGTTGTCGCGCTACCGCGTGGGGTGAGGCTTGGACATACTTCGTTAGCAACATCACAGGCCCTGCAGCTTACGACAAAACCTCCTTGCCGGTCGAACTTATGGCGGTTTTCGCATGACTATATGGGATGCCCGAAATAGGCAAACCAGCCCCGATTACCCGATGCCGTAGTAGGCCAGATATGCGAGCGTAAACCGCTACAAGAGTCTGTTCCTAAAGCCGGTGACATCCCCAAAGCAGGCAGGAATTTCCACTGCGCACGACAGAAGTTATAAGTAGTTGCAAGAAAAGGTGTAACCTCCTATCGTGGATGCTCTACCAAGCCTCTCCACAACGACTGACAACTTAGGAGATGACACCCCGAAGCACTCTCTACCAGACTCGCCGACCTGCTCCAATCCACAGCCTTATCACCGACACTCAACTGGAGAAAGACAACTCAAGCTAGCCAGAATGCCATGATAGTACAGCTAGAACCGAAATTGCTCTAGCGTGTGTTGAAGGGGGCATCCCTGACCTTGCTGCAGGATGGTTCAGGATGGTTGGTGTGGAATCCGTCATCTTGCAATACGGGGCCGGTGCCCCTGAATACCCTTCGTTTTATACGCGGCGATGCACGACAGCCAAGCTGGCGTTGGACAACACGACAAGCGGTGTGTGGGCGGACAGTGCCTGACGGTCGAAAGAGATTGAAGCCAAGTGAAGGCCAGGGGGTTGACGAGTCGGATTCATCGCAAGGGCTATCGCAACCATCCGCTGCGTGATTGGGAGAAAGCGGGCCACCAGAGTCGTTCCCGGTTTCGGGCTCGGGTAGAGCATGTCTTCGGGGTGCAACGCAACGACATGGGCGGGACATTGGTTCGCAGCATTGGGGCTGGTACGTGTAGCGGCTTGAGATTATCGGGCACCGGACCTGAGATCATCGCCATTTTCGGCCCAGTTATTTGAGACTGTAATTTGGCTTCGGCCCACATTACGTGAGAATGAGCCCACATTAGTTGAGACGGACCCACATTGCTGAGACCGAGACCGGAAGCATGAGACCGGCGGTCTTTCCCTCCTTCGTCGGTGGCTTTCCTGCGTCCCGCAGGCCTTCCTTGTACCAAGAAAACGGACGATTTTCTGGTTCCTTCGAGCAATGTCCAAAAACCCGCCAGTCCTCACAAGACAACCCGTTTCATATTTCTTGGCAACATCGCATGATGGGCACCGTCTATTCTGAAAGAGAAGGCAGACACCATGCTGATCGGCTACGCGAGAGTCTCCAAGGCTGACGGTACTCAACTCCTCGACCCGCAGCGTGACGCCCTGCTCGATGCCGGCGTCGACGAAGAGCGCATCTACGAAGACCGCGCCTCGGGACGCCATGACCACCGACCCGGCCTGAAGGCCTTGCAGCCGGGCAACACGTTTGCCGCCTGGAAGCTCGACTGCCTGGGGCGCAACCTGAAACATCTGGTGACGACGGTCGAGGAGCTGCACGGCCACGGTATCGGCCTGCGCGTGCTCGCCGGTGCCGAGATCGACACCACCACCGCCGGAGGGCGCCTGGGCGGCAAACCTCGCAAGATGGACGTGGCCACGCTGCGCCTGGCGATGCACGCCATGGCGGATCGCAACACCATTGTGCACGACCCTGGCGAAGCGGCTCGGCATCACCACCACGACCCTGTACACGTACGTCAACGGCGACGGCTCGGTGAAGGCACCCGGCCACAAGCTGCTTGACGCGGACCAGGACCATGAGCCAGGACGGCGGCATTCCCGTGGAGGCGCTTGTCGACCTGCGCCGGCGTCTCGACGACCTGCCGCCCCGTCATGCGGGCAGGCGGGCGCTCGTGGAAGGCACCGCGAGTCTCTTCGGGGTGTCGCGCGCCACGCTCTACCGGGCGCTCGCCGGGCAGTTCCGTCCCCGCAGCCTGCGCCGTGCCGACCGCGGCGAACCGCGCAAGCTGACCCGCCTGGAACTCGAGCGCTACTGCGAGATCGTCGCCGCCTTGAAGCTGCGCACCTCGAACCTGAAGGGCCGTCACCTGTCGACCGCTCGCCGCATCGAGCTGCTCGAAGAAGTCGGAGTTGAAACACCGCAGGGCCTGGTACGCGTTTCCAAAGGCCTGCTGCACAAGACAACCGTGAACCGTTATCTGCACCTGTGGGGCTACGACCCCGCCCGCATGACCCGGGCGCCGACGGCCGTACGCTTCGAAGCCCGCACCGCCAACGCCCTTTGGCAGTTCGATATCAGTCCGTCGGACCTCAAGGAGATCGAGCAGCCTGTGTGGATCGACCCCGACCGCAAGGGCCTGCTGGTGCCGATGCTCTTCTCTGTCGTCGATGACCGCAGCGGCGGTCGCCTACCAGGAATACCGCTGCGTCTATGGCGAGGACGTCGAGAGCGGCCTGCGCTTCCTGTTCAACGCCATGGCGCCCAAGGACGAAGCTGGCCAGGCCCTGCAGGGCATCCCGGAGGCGCTGTATCTCGACAACGCTCCGGTCGCCGAAAGCGGCGTCTTCAACACCGTCATGGGGCGCCTGGGCGTGCGGGTCAGGACGCACGTGCCGACCGGCCGCGACGGCCGTCGTCCAACGGCCCGGGCGAAGGGTAAGGTGGAGCGTCCCTTTCGCACTGTGAAGGAAGCCCACGAGACGCTCTATCACTTTCACAAGCCCGAAACCGAGACTGAGGCCCATGCCTGGCTGTCACGGTTCATCGACCGCTACAACGCCCAGCCGCACCGCAGGGAGCCCCACAGCCGTATCGAAGACTGGGTGCGCAACCTGCGGCGAGGGCCTGCGGCAGACGTGTTCCTGGGAGCGTTTCTGCGCCTTCGTGGGCGAACCCGAGCGCCGCCGGGTGGCGGCTGACGCCCGCATCCGGGTGGACGGCGCCTTCTACGACGTGGATGCCGACTTGGCGGGCGAGACCGTGACGGTGGGGTGGGGACTGTTCGACCACGAACCGTTCGTCGAGTTCCGGCAACGGCGCTTCGGCCCTTACCTGTAGCGGCTTGAGAACATCGCGGTTTTCGGCTCAGATTATTTGAGAATGAAACAGCCTCCCGGCTCACATTATCTGAGAATGAGCGCAGATTATTTGAGACGGGCTCACCTCGTTGAGAATGAGACGAAAGCCGCGCCAGCTGCCGGTTCCTGTTACAAAGCCAGCCCGACGGCGCGCATCCGATCAGCCAACTCCCGCGTGCCTCCGGCGTCGAGTTGACCGTTCAGGAAACGGCGGATCTCGCTGGGCTTGGCGTGGAACTGATCCGCCAGCACCTTGGGCGAATACCCCTGGCGGGTCAGCCGCGGTTCCAGATCGTCGAAGTCGGGCGCCAGCGTGGCCGTCACGATCTCGGCGGTGACGGGTTTCTGGCCCGTTCGGAAGCCGGCCTCGAAAGCCCGGTTGAGGTGCTCGGCAAACTGCAGCGGCGTGTTCAGGCGCATGGCCATCACGTCCAGGGCTGCAGGCTCGATCAGGGCACCTGCGTCGGTATCGACCTCGGTGCACTCGCCGAGCAGCCAGTCCAGGTAGGCGCGCGCGTCCTCGCCGAGTCCCTCGAAAGACAGGATGTCGGTACGGTGTCCGATCTCCTCCATGCTCGGGCGTCGCAGGTCGTTGCGGAGCTTGGGATGCCCGATCAGCACCACGGACAGGCTGCCGCCGCCTCGGGCGATGACCTCCATGAGCCGTTTGAGCCCGTTCAGGGTCCTGCCGTGCAAGTCGTGGGCTTCGTCGATGAACAGGGCGACGGGCTTGCCGAAGCGCCGCTCCCGGAACTCGACGAACAGCTCGTGGTCGAACAGCCCCCACCACACCGTTACGGTCTCGCCTGCCAGGTCGGCATCCACGTCGTAGAAGGCGCCTTCCACCCGGACACGGGCGTCACTGGCCACTCGGCGGCGCTCGGGTTCGCGCGCGAAGGCGCAGAAGCGTTCCCAGGAACACATCTGGCGCAGGCCCTCGCCGGGGAGGTTGCGCACCCAGTCCTCGATGCGGCTGTGGGGCTCTCTGCGGTGCGGCTGGGCGTTGTAGCGGTCGATGAACCGTGACAGCCAGGCATTGGCCTCCGCCTCGGTTTCGGGCTTGTGAAAGTGATAGAGGGTCTCGTGGGCTTCCTTCACCGTGCGAAACGGCCGCTCCACCTTACCCTTCGCCCGGGCCGTCGGTCGGCGGCCGTCGCGGCCGGTCGGCACGTGCGTCATGACCCGCACGCCCAGGCGCTCCATGACGGTGTTGAAGACGCCGCTTTTGGCGATCGGACCGTTGTCGAGATACAGCGCCTCCGGAATGCCCTGCAGCGCCTGTCCCGATTCGTCCTTGGGCGCCATGGCGTTGAACAGGAAGCGCAGGCCGCTTTCGACATCCTCGCCATAGATGCAGCGGTATTCCTGGTAGGCGGCGCCGCTGCGGTCATCGACGACAGAAAAGAGCATCGGCACCGGCAGGCCCTTGCGGTCGGGGTCGATCCAGACGGGTTGTTCGATCTCCTTGAGGTCCGACGGACTGATATCGAACTGCCAAAGGGCGTTGGCGGTTCGGGCCTCGAAGCGCACGGCCGCCGGCGCCCGGGTCATGCGGGCATGGTCGTAGCCCCACAGGTGCAGGTAGCGGTTCACAGTCGCCCTGTGCAGCAGGCCGCCGGGGGCCCGAACCAAGCCCTGCGGCGTCTCGACCCCGTGTGTCTCGAGGAGCTCGATGCAGCGCGAAGTCGACAAGCGCCGGCCTTTGAGATTGGAGGTGCGCAGCTTCAAGGCGGCGACGATCTCGCAGTAACGCTCGAGTTCCTGGCGGTCGATCTTGCGCGGCTTGCCGCGGTCGGCGCGCCGCAAGCCCTGCGGCTGGAGTTGCCCTGCCAGCGCCCGGTAGAGCGTGGCGCGCGACACCCCGAAGAGGTCGGCAGCGCTCTCCACGATCGCCCGCCTTGAGGCGTGGCGTGGTGGCAGCTGATCGCGTCGCCGGCGCAGGTCGAGCAATGCCTCTGCGGCAATGCCGCCGTTCTGACTCATGCGTTCCGGGCCGCGTCGAGCAGCTTCTGGCCGGGGGCCTTCACCGTGCCGTCGCCGTTGACGTACAGGTACAGGGTCGTGGTGGTGATGCCGAGCCGCTTTGCCAGGTCGTGCACAACGGTGTCGCGATCCGCCATGGCGCTCATCGCCAGGCGCAGCATGGCCAAGTCCATCTTGCGCGGCCGGCCGCCCAGGCGTCCCCTGGCACGCGCCGCAGCCAGGCCGGCGCGGGTGCGTTCGGCGATCAGTTCACGCTCGAACTCGGCGAGCGCTGCGAAGATGCCAAAGACCAGGCGGCCGTTGGCCGTCGTGGTGTCGATCTCGGCGCCGGCAAGCACGCGTAGGCCGATCCCGCAGCTGTGCAATTCCTCGATCGTCGTCACCAGATGCTTCAGGTTGCGTCCCAGGCGGTCGAGCTTCCAGACGACAAACGTGTTGCCCGGCTGCAGGGCCTTCAGGCAGGCCTCCAGGCCGGGTCGGTGATCATGGCGTCCCGAGGCGCGGTCCTCGTAGATGCGCTCTTCGTCGACGCCCGCATCGATCAGCGCGTCCCGCTGCAGGTCAAGGAGTTGAGTACCGTCCGCCTTGGAAACCCTCGCATAGCCAATCAGCATGGTACCCGCATCCCCATTCAGAATAGACAGTGGGCATCATGCAACGTTGTCAAGAAATGTGCAACAGGTTGTCTTGTGGGCGCCTCGAAAAATGCCCGCGAACGGTCAAAGATGACAGGGTTGGCAATTCGCTGGCACGTGGCGGAAAATGAACTCGGCCGTTCAGGGGGGATTCGCCTGTCAATGGGACATCCGGCGTACCCTTCCGCACCCTTGGCGCTTAACCTACCCTCGCCAGACGTTGCAATTGAACCAGACGCCGCATGTTGTAAGCGAGGTTCTTGAGACCTATCCGCGCCCTCGCTCGTACAAGTCCGATACTGCGAACCAGCGTCCCGCCCATGTCGTTTTGCTGCGCGCCGAAGACATGCTCTACCCGTGCTCGAAACCGGCAACGACGCCGGTTGCCCGCTTTCTCCCAAGCATGCAACGGACGGTTACGAGAAGCCTTGCGGTGTATCCGACTTGTCAGGCCCTTGGCTTTCACCTTTGCTTCAATGTCTTTCGACCGGTAGGCGCTATCCGCCCAGACGCCGCGTGCCGTGTTGTCCGACGTCAACAACTCCTCAAGGACCTGGCTGTCGTGGACCGCCGCCGTCGTCACCCGGTAACGCCGGATCAGTTTGTGCCGACGGTCAACGGTGACGTGGTTCTTGTAGCCGTAGTGGCTCTTGCCGTGCTTCTTTGTCCAACGCGCATCCCTGTCCTTTTGCCGACGCTTGGCCGGCTTGTCAGTCCAGGCCTCGGGTAGCTCACCGCGCTTGACGTGCTCGTTTTCGTCACGACGATTGCGTTGAATGGGAACCGCCACAATCGAAGCATCGATGATCTGGCCGCCCATCGCTCGGTAGCCTTGGCTTTTCAGGTAAGCGTCGACATCCTCGAACAAGGCCTCCATGAGGCCAGCCTGTGACAACTGCTCACGGTAGAGCCACACGGTCTTGGCGTCCGGCACCTTGTCTTCAAGGGCCAAGCCCAGGAAGCGCACGAAGGACAGGCGGTCGCGCATCTGGTACTCGCCTTGGTCATCCGACAGGTTGTAGAGGGCGCACAGAAGGATGGCTTTGAACATGACGATGGCGTCCCAAGGTTGGCGCCCCGCGTTCGACTTGCGCTCGTCGGGCGGCTTACGCCAGACGCTCTCCAGGCGGCTGCGGAATGCTTCCCACGGCACAACGGCATTGATCTTCACCAGGGGGTCATGCTTGGCGTCCAAAGCGGCGTAGCGATTCTCGACATCGAAAAAGCCCATCTGACCCATGCTCAACTCCTCCCGTCTTGTTGGTTAACGTGGTTCAGTAATTCTAAACCAAGTGGGAGATGAGTATTATTAGAGATGCCCTCTAGTTGAGCTGGCACGAATCACAATACGAATTCCTTCTGTGATCCACACGGTACCTTCAAATTCCTTTATGTTCCTCATATCTCCTCTAAATCCGCATTGATGACGATCTGGTTGACGGGCATGGAATCAATTCAAAGCATCGAGTTCGCGGTGCGTCATGGTACAACTCGGCCATCGTGGTCGTTAATCTGGACGACCTTGAAGGTGCGCTTCTTCCACTGCCGGGACTTGATGCGTGCCAGGACTTGCGAGGTTCCCGTTGGTTGGTCCCAAGGCTGAAAGAATCCGGTGGTTATTTTCCAAGTGTCTGCCGTCTCGTCGAAGACGATTTCCTCGACGTCAACATCTCGATATTTGTGTCAGCCTAGATATCCGTAATGTATTCAACCGCTTTGCGTACGGTTTGCTTCGCGTCCACTTGGCCGCCCGGCCCACCGGCGCAGCCCGGCATTTCGTTGATTGTTTTGTCCTGACGCTGGTCGGGCGATACCCACTGCAGATCAATGGGGCCCGACGTACTTGGCGTGAGAGCCTCGGTCGTACCACTCACGCGCCTGCCCACGGATCGATGAGGGCGGTCCCCGTGTCTCGAAATCCCGAATGTTCCGCGTCGCCATCGCCATGCCGCGTGAGCGCGCAATCGGCCGCGGTCTGGCCGTCGGAGTGTGAGACTGGACGCCCGGCAGCGTAGCGGCAATTTCCGCATAGGCGCATGCGCAGTGCTGTCGAAGGGTAGAGCGCGCTTTGCAAAGCCCGTTCGAAGCCCGCGGGCAAGACCCTCCCGGCGTTTCCTTGGCGGCATCACCACAAGACCGAAACGCAGCTTCGCCTCGCTGCTCGCCGTCAGAAACAGGCTCGCAGTCGCACGGTCCGCAACCCATGATACGCCCGCGGGATCGGGTGCCGGACGCATCAACTCAGACACTACATTCGTGTCCAGAATGAACATCGGCAGAGCCTCAACTGAAATCTGGCGACTCCCGTGGGGGCAATTCGAGGTCCACGCCGCCGTAGGGCGCGAAGTAGTCGTGAATGAAACGGACCAAGTTTTCAGGCTCGGGGGCCAGCGCGATAGCCTCGCGCAGGATCAGCCGTGCCTCCTCTTCCATGGAACGCCGTTCCCTGCCGCCTGCACGCGCAGGCGGTGCTTTACCTCGTCATCCAGATTGCGAATCGTGATGCTCGCCATGGCCACGCCTCCATGTGTCTCAACGTGGTCTTAATCTGCGAGGCGATGGCAATGCCATCAAGACGGTCTCGTCTTTCAGTCAGCACCGCCGGAAACCATGCCCTGCCGTGTGCCGGGAGCATACATGTCCGCCAAGCAGGCTCACGATTATCTTGTCCTAACGCTGGTCGGGCGGCACCCACTGCAGATCGACGGGCCCGACGTACTTGGCGCGCGGGCGAATCAGGCGGTTGCGGTCCAGTTGTTCGATGATGTGCGCGGTCCAGCCGGCCACGCGGCTCATCACGAAGACCGGCGTGAAGATATCGGTGGGAATGCCCATGTTGTGGTAGGTCGAGGCGGAGTAGAAATCGACGTTTGGGATCAGGCCCTTCTCGCGCTCCATGAGCTCGTGGACCTGCACGGACATTTCGTACCACTGCGGCTGTCCGGTCTTCTCGCCCATGCGTTTCGACATCGGCCCGAGGATTTTGGCGCGCGGGTCGCCTTCCTTGTAGACGCGATGGCCGAATCCCATGATGCGGTCCTTGTTGGCCAGCGCCTTCATCAGGTAGGGCTCGACGTTGTCCATGCTGCCGATGGCCTTGAGGGTGACCATCACCTGTTCATTGGCGCCACCGTGCAGTGGACCCTTGAGAGCGCCGATGGCCGACACCACGCCGGAATAGATGTCCGAGACGGTCGCCACGGTAACGCGGGCGGCGAACGTGGAGGCGTTGATTTCGTGGTCGGCGTGAAGAATCAAGGCGGTATCGAAGAACTGCGCGAACTCCGGATCGGGGTCCTGACCCTGCAGCATGTAGAGGAAGTTGGTGGCGATGTTGCCGTTCGGCCTCGGCGCCAGGGGTTCCTTGCCGCTGCGAATGCGGTCGAAGCCCGCCACCAAGGCGGGCATGCGCGCCACCATGCGGGTGGCCTTGCGGACGTTGGCGTCGTGTGAATTGTCGTGCCGGTCGGGGTCGTATAGGGCCATGATAGAGGTGACGGTACGCACGTACTCCATGGGATGGACATCGGTCGGCAGACGGTGCATGACGTCGAGCACGGGTTCCGGAAGTGCGTACTGGCTGCGAATGTCGTGGATCAGCTGGTCGAATTCGGCCTGACTCGGCAACCGCCCGTGCCACAACAGGTACACCACCTCTTCAAAGGTCGAGTGCTCCGCCAGATCTTCGATCACGTAGCCGCGATAGGTCAGGGTTGCCCCAACGATCGAGCTCAGTTCAGAGGCGAACGCGACGACCCCTTCAAGACCTTCTTGCACTTCCATCGTGTACCTCTCCCATGCCTTTGGGTGGCAGGCCAGTAGCCCTGTGGTTGCGCACCAATCCTCACGGTTGCGTTAACCGAATCCATTTGCAGGTGAATTCGCTATCAATAGCACGAACCGCTTGGCGGTTGCAAGCCCTGAATGCGCCGCTTAGACGAGGCTGCAACGCATGCCCGGCGTTACAGTTCGGGCGGTCTCAGATGCGCCCACGGCGCCGCCTGCTCGCACGCCGCAGCAGCCTGCAGGACCAGCGTATCGGCGTGCCAGCGGCCGACGATTTGAGCGCTACCGGCAGCCCCTCGGAGGTGAATCCGCACGGCACGCTGGCGGCGGGCTGTCCCGTCAGGTTGAACGGAAAGGTGAATGGCAGCCGGTCGAACATCGACGGCGTCGGGGTGCCGTCGATGTGGCTGGGGCCACGCTCGACCGACCACGCCCCTAGTTGTAGTGACTTGAGAATATCCGGTGTCGTGCTTGAGAACATCGCCAGTTTGGGCTCAGATTATTTGAGAACGAAACTGCCTTCGGGCTCACATTATCTGAGAATGAGCGCAGATTATCTGAGACGGGCTCACCTTGTTGAGAATGACGCGGGAAGCCCGCCTGATGCCGCTTGATCTGTTGTCTCCCTCCACGCCACGCAGTCCCCTTCCACAAAGTAAACGAGCGTTATTTTCGTTCCCCGGAATCATGTCCAAAAACCCTTCTGTACACACAAGGGTGCCTCGAAAAATAATTCACTGGCGGACAAAGCTGGCGTGAATGGCCCTGTCGCGTCATGACGACAGAGAATGAACGGCGGTTTGCGCCGCGATTTCGCGTTCCGACAGTTCTACAACGATGGAACAAGTCTGGTCAGCTAAGGAATGGGTTTCCAAGATACTTCATGACGCCATTTATACATCTCCCGGTCATAGGCGATCTCTTCGACGCGATTCGGTCTGGGGGAATCACCGCCGCCGCACCCCGCTCTGGCAACTCGTCGCGCCAGGCTGCGGTCGTAAGCCCGGGCTGCAATCAACGCCTCAAACTCGACGCCATCGAGCAAGGAACGCCGATCAAATCATGGCGCTGACCCAGCAACAGCACAAAATTCACCAAGTTTCCAAGGGTGTCGACCCTTACGCTGATTTTGGTACTTGGGCCGCCGCGCGAGCGACCGATAGCTTGGCTTTGGCTCCCCCTTTTGCCCCGGCGCCGTGGTGAAGCCGCACGATAATACCTCAAGGAGCACGTACTCGAAGTCGGCATCGGCCGACAAAACCTTGAAAACTCGCTTAAAAATCCCTTTTTCTGTGTCCAGCGAAGGACTTCAAGGACCCGATAGTCTCTTGCGGACCGTCCGGGGTCGCCGTCCTTTCCGGGTAGTAGCGCCGCCCCGCGCGCCCATTGCGAGTCGCTGAGGATTCTTTCGTACCATGCGTCCACCGCCACTTGGCTGTTGTTGATTGGGGTTGAATTCCCCCAATTACAGCCGATGGGCCATAGGAATGGTCAACAGGCCCTAAAGCGGAAGGAGAGGCGCTTTGGGCGAAGTGAGCCCTTTGTGGAGTAGGCTCTTGGCGGGCCTGTGATGCGTCTTGAGGGCAAGCGGAAGGCGTGCCGCTTTCGGTTAAGATCACCTGCGGCCTGCGGTCGCCAAGTGTTCCGTGTGCGAGACGCATGATCCCACTGGAGAGCCGAGTGCAGTAAATCCGCCTGCTCGGTTCGGAGAGTGGCGACTGGAAACGGGGTTATGGCGGAGAGTGAGGCACCGGCATCGCGAAAGCCGCCGGGGAAGCTTACCCCTATCCGCCTACCGCTACCGCGCCAGTCGCCCCTCCGGGACATTCCCCGGAGAGGCTTTTTCACGCCCTGTCAGGTATTCATTGGAGCCAGCCTTGAACATGAACTAACCTTCGAGTTGGACACTCCGTGGGAGCCGGTTAAAGGATTAGTCCTATTTCTCGGTTCTGGGTTTACAAATCTGCAAAGAATGTCAAAGGGAATCATCTTCTCGAAAGAAAGGGGGGCGAATAATGAAGCGGTTGAAAGCGTTGCCTTGGTGGATGTCTTGCTTGGCGCTCTGTTTAGTGCTGTCCGGCTGTGACGGCGATCGCGCTGTCCTCGGAAGGTGCGCGGACCGGGTGCTCAACGTCGGCTTCTATGCGGACTTCGTGCCGCTCAGTTACAGTCAGGACAATCAGGCGCCGACGAATTCGGAGGCTTACAACGCCCACCGGGGGTATGAAGCGGATCTGTTGACGGCTCTGGAGGCCCTGGAGGGTACCGGCCTTTCCTTTTCCCGTCGTGGCATCGTTCCCGATGAGACGACGGCGGGACGGACGTTCCCGTTCGGCGGCATCTGGCTGCTGGCCGCCGAGCCGGGCTACGACCTGATCAGTGGTGGGATCACCATTCGCGACGACCGGACCCGAAACGCCGCCGGTCAGCAGGTGGTGGCTTTCACCTCGGGGCATGTGGGGTTCCGCCAGTCTCTCCTGGTGCGCAGCGGGGACGCCCAACGCCTTGCCGAGCACAGCGACCTCACGGAAAACGACGTCGTCAGCGTACACCGCGGCACCACAGGCGAAGAGCGATTGCTGCAGCTGGTGGGCATTGTCGACGACCGGGGCGTCCTGATGGCTGGTACGCAAGTCATCAGGACGCCGCCGGGAACGTTGACCGCTGACGGCAGCGCGGCTTATACGATCACCGCTGCCATGCCGTCGCCCCGGCTGGCTGATCGCCAGCGCCTCATCCCGCCGGTACCGCTGCCGCAAGTGGTGATTCACACCAGCGAAGACCAGCAGCTAGGGGCGTTGCGCAACGGTGACGTGACCGCGGTGGCTAGGGGAGAAATCGGCAACAGTGATGCGGCGGTGGACTCCGGCGGCGTATTCGAGGTCACAGCCCTGGATCCGCAGTCCGAATACGGCGGCTTCGCCGTCGATGTGGACGCCGTCGAGTTGTTGGCCTGTCTGAACAAAGACATCGGCCTGTTGACGGACAACCGCCGTATTGGCTATCGGGAGTGGGCGGCAAACCCCACGGTCTTCCTGGAGCGGGCCGAAGCCCTGAACGCTGAGCAGCCGCGTTAAGTCGTTGACATTCGCCCTGGTCGTGATGTTCAACCAGATCAACGAGCGTATCGACCACTTAAGAAAGAGAATTACATACTTGACACAACAATTGGCATTATATTGGTTGTGTAAGAGGAAGACACAGCCATGAACACCAAGGAATATGATAGCCTTTACGCTCTGCTGGAAGCATTTCCCACCGAAGACGCCTGCATCGAGCATCTTGAACAACTCCGCTAGCCGAAGGGCATCATCTGCCAATGGTGTGGCTGCTGTCGAAAGTTCTACACCATCAAACGACGACATGTCTACAAGTGTGCCGACTGCAAGCGCGAATTCAGCGTCCGCAAGAACACCATCTTTGAAGACAGCCCTGTCAAGCTGCGCAAGTGGTTTGCCGACGCTTGGCTGATGGCCTCCAACCGCAAGGGCATTGCTTCCACCCAGCTGGCGCGCGAAGTCGGCGTCACCCAGAAAATCGCCTGGTTCATGCTCAGCCGCTTACGCGCCGCCATGGGCATGCTGAACGATAAGGCCGGGCCGCTGGATGGCGAAGTTGAAACCGATGAGACTTACATCGGCGACAAGGAAGCCAACAAGCACGCCAACAAAAAACTGCGCGCCGGACGCGGGCCTGTGGGTAAGGCTCCGGTGGCTGGGCTTCGCTCCCGCCGTGGGAAGATCAAGGCTGTTCCTGTAACCAGCGTGAATCGGCGAACCCTGCATCACTTTATCCGTTCCAAGGCCATTGAAGGTGCGACGCTCTACACGGATGAAGCCCTGGTGTATGACGACTTGGCCGGATACAGCCATGAAAGCGTCAATCACGGGCATGGCGAATACGTGAGAGACAAGGTGCACACCAACGGCATGGAGTCCTTTTGGGCCATCGTGAAGCGCAGCTATGTCGGTATCTTCCATCACTTCAGTTGGAAGCACCTGCATCGGCATATGCACGAATCGAGCCTCCGATGGAACATGATGGGGCTGACGAATGCGCAGCGCATGGACGTGATTCTGGGATCGTCAGCTGGTATCCGGCTCTCTTATCAGAGGCTTGTCCAATGATGAACATGAACAGGGTTCTGAAACAAGCCATGACGCGCGTCAACCCGGAGATCATGGGGCAATGGCTCAGCAAAGTGCATCACGGGGATTGCGTGAAACTCATGGACAAGATGCCAGTTGGTTCTGTGGACGTGATTGTCACCAGTCCGCCATATAACACAGGAACAGCACGGGTAACGGCTTGAAGAACGGGTGCGGCGGCAAATGGGAGAGAGCAGAACTGGTGAAGGGCTACGCCGGGCACAACGACGCCATGCCGCACGATGAATACGTAGCCTGGCAGCAGGGTTGCTTGCGCGCCATGATGCGCGTGCTCAGAAAAAATGGCGCTATATTCTACGACCACAAGTGGCGTGTACAAGGTGGCCTGCTACAAGACAGGGCCGGACATCGTACAGGGCTTTCCCGTGCGCCAGATCATCATCTGGCAACGTAGCGGCGGCCTGAACTTTAATCCTGGCTACTTCTTGCCCACGTATGAAGTCATCTATCTGATTGCCAAGCCCAACTTTCGCCTCGCGCCGAAGGCAAATGCGCTTGGCGACGTGTGGCGCATTCCCCAGGAAGCCAACAACCCACATCCCGCGCCCTTTCCGGTCGAGCTTGCACAGCGTTGCATCAATTCTACAACTGGGAAGATCGTCCTTGATCCGTTCATCGGTTCAGGCACCACGGCAATGGCTGCGGAGATGGCGCGTCGGGCATGGATCGGCATGGAAATCTCTGCTGATTACTGCAAGCTGGGAACTCAAGTGGCATTCTGGGCGCACTCACTTGGTGACGTTGTTCCACAAGGAAGCAGACGGCCCGGAGGCTATCATGCGCTACATGGTGCGGCCAGGGGTAAGTCTGACCTGTTTCGTGTCGTGAACGATGCAGGGCAAGTCGTTGTGCGTCCAGTCCAGGGTAACGGCCCTGTTCCCTATTGGGCGCCTGAAGAACTGGTAGCGGCGGGGGCGAAGCTGCGCCGCCTGTTATTGGTGAAGGGCGAGCGGCAAGGACAAAGCGTCCGGTTTCTGTATGCTGACGCCTATGAGACCTTTCACCTTGCCGATTTCGTCTACGAATTGGTCAGGGGGACGATCGCGTTGGATTTCGATTGTCGGGAAATGACGCCAGGCAGTGATGGGCTACGCAATCATGGCACGAAGTTTCGCATTCCACCCCTGACGGTATGCAGGCTCTACCTGAAAAAGGAGCGATTGTACTTGTGTCAAGTATGTAATTCCCAATCGTTTGGCGGCGACGTTTCGTGACAGGCCGCTTTCGACGGCTCGGATGACGCGCAGTCGGAGGTCTTGGGACAGGTAAGCTGCCATGGTTGGAGGTCTCCTGTGGGAAAGCGGTAGGAAAGACGACTCAAGCTAGCCAGGATACCATGATAGTACAACTAGAACCGAAATTGCTCTAGTACCCCAACCGAGAACTGCCTGACCCACACATGTTCAAGGGGACTCGTATTTCCTGAAAGCAACTCCCAGATAGGGACTCAACGCGTAACCCGTCACTGCCTTGATCCCCTTGAGAATCAGCATCGCAAGGCGTTTTGTCTGGGATTTCCGTCCATCGACGCTATCGACGACATGTTGATACCAGAGATCAATTTGGTCTCTGGCCACGCCATCGTACGAGGGGGTAAGAAGTTCCGCACCCCTTCCATCCAGAATTGACACGATCTCCCGCACAGTTCCTCCACGTATACCCAGTCGCAATAGTCCCGTCCATGATATGTCCGAGTTTACTCGGTACGGACGCGAAAAGTGGCGCGCAGACCAATGAGCCATAAAGTCGGGCAGGTAGTTGATGAACGGCAGGACGGTCGTGTGCGACTCGATGGGAAACCATCGGTGCGGAGTTTCGAAGAGAAAGAGCATGCCTCCTGGTCGCAGCCTCGACCAGACGAGGGGAATGACCGACTGCCTTTCCTCCGGCAACAGATGCTCATATACGCCCGAGAGTACGACGTAATCAAAATCATTACCGATGCCGGCAGGCAGACTGTCCGAATCGGGAGACAGGGCAAACCTGACGCGGTCGGTCACACCGTAGAACTCCGCCCGCCTCCGGGCGACTTCCACAAACTCGGGTACGAGTTCCACGCCCACTATTTGAGTCTGCGGGAACATTCGCGAGAGCACCATAGTCGATGCTCCACAGCCAGAGCCAAAGTCGAGCAGGCGGCACCCGGCGAAGTCTTCTCGGTCCGAATAGCTCAAGACGTTCCAACGAATAAAGCTCTGAGACGCAGAAGGATCTTCGTCTCTCATGATCTCATCGCAGAGCCAGGCCGGTCCCTTGACCCGCAGGATGTGCTCAATGAGTTCAAGCGAATAGGCGGTCTCCCATTCCTTCCTGTTAGCGGACGTATCTGCCGACACGGAGACCACGCGCATTCCATTATGTTCTTCGGAAATCCGTATTGATGATGATGTTTCCGGGGTATCCATACTCATATATTCTGTATCCTGCACGGCGTACCAACGGGTGGCCTGCGGTTGGTCGCATGATTATTTGAGCGGCCTCGATGAGGGATTCAGCGTAATAGTTAGTGTACTCTCGACGTCTCCGCTCGAACAGACCGACGGCTGGTCTGCGGCACGAACATCCGTCATCTGGGCGGTTTGGACAGTCGTACCAAGCAGTGATGTTCACTCCTTCAGCATTGAGCCATACCGCTCTGGCACCGGTGGATTTCGTCAAGCCGACCTCTGTTCAGCAAACCGCGTCCGACCGCGAACTACGACTTCCGGAACGCTCTCATCATATCGTCCTGTATCAGAAAACCACTCCGGCGGCTCCCGCTTTCATATATGAGCTGCGAGCCGGTCGAATCCAGCACCAACGGGAATGCCGGCGGGTTTTCCATGCGGGAGAGCATGGCCGCCTGCTGTTCTGCGGGCACCAGGAACAAAGCGGTTGTCGTCAGAGAACGCCGAGAATGTCACCAGGTCCATCAGCCGGCTCACGAAAGTACGCTACGTTCGCGCGAGCCCGTTAGCCTAGGCTCATGACCTATAAAAGGGTATCATGGGGCCTGTGATGAGAGTCAACACGCTGACGCCACAAGGAGAGCGATCATGCCCGAGCACCACTTCTGGCTGTCCGACGACCAGGTTGACCGACTCAAACCCCTGTTACCCAACAAGGGGCACGGCGTCCCGCGCGGCGATGACCGAAAGGTCATCAGTGGCATCATCCACGTCATCCGCTATGGGCTGAAGTGGCGCGACGCGCCCACCTGTTACGGACCCCACAAGACACTCTACAACCGCTTCGTGCGCTGGAGCAAGGCCGGGGTCTTCGACCGCATCTTTCAAGCCCTGGCCTCAGAAAGCAAAGCACGGCCACCGGGACGGTCATGATCGACAGCACCCATCTCAAGGCGCATCGTACTGCAGCCAGCTTGCTCAAGGGGGGGACTTTTCCACGCCAGATCGGACGCACCAGGGTCGGGCTCAACTCGAAGCTCCACGCCATCTGCGATGGCAAGCCCGTCGTGCTGCTGTTGACGGCAGGCCAGGTCAGCGACTACCGTGGGGCTGATACGGTACTTGATGCCCTACCGGAAGCCGATGTCCTGATAGCCGACAAGGGTTATGACAGCAACCGGCTGCGCAAGGCCCTTGCCAAGCAAGGCATCAAGTCCTGCATTCCAGGCCGCGCCAAGCGCAAAGAGCCCATCATCTACGACACCGAGTTGTACGAGAGCCGTAACCTCATTGAGCGCCTGTTTGGCCGGCTCAAGGATTGGCGCCGCATCGCCATCCCGGTGCGATCGCTGTGCGCATACATTCTTCAGTGCCATCTGTCTTGCCGCCACGGTTATCTTCTGGTTATGAGTCCTGAGCCTAGACACGCCCTCCGCTCGGCGCGACGCCGAAGCGCGCGCCGTCGCCGTTCTTGACGCTGCTCGCCGGTGTCAATTAGACTGACTGCCCATGACTCTTCTGCGCGTAAGCAATATCACCAAGACCTTCGCCGGGGTGCCGGTTCTGCAAGATGTTTCCTGGCAGATCGAAGCCGGGCGCAAGATCGGCTTGGTGGGCGCCAACGGCAGCGGTAAAAGCACCCTCCTCAATCTCCTCAGCGGCGTGATGAGCGCCGACCGCGGCGCCATCGAAACGGCGCGTCAGATGCGTCTCGGCTACCTTACCCAGGAAATGGCGGCTGAGGGTGACCGGACGCTGTACGACGAGGTGAGCGAAGCGTTCCGTCCCCTGTTGGACATGCAAACGGAGATGACCCGCCTGGAAACACGCATGGCGCAGCAGCAGGCGAGTGACGCCGACCTGCAGCGCTACGGGGCGTTGATGGAGGAGTTCAACGCTCGGCAGGGCTATGCCATCCGGGCGCGCGTCGAGGCCACGCTGTCCGGGCTGGGATTCCGCCACGAGGCGCTGCAAACGTCGGTTCGGCACCTCAGCGGCGGCCAGAAGAATATCGCCGCTCTGGCCCGCGTGCTCCTGCAAGAGCCGGATCTGCTGTTGCTGGACGAGCCCTCGAACCATCTCGACGTGCAGGCGACGGAATGGCTGGAAGGCGTCCTGCGGGATTATGCCGGCGCCGTCGTGGTCGTGTCGCACGATCGCTATTTTCTTGACTGCACCGTCGATGAGATCGTCGAACTGGAGCAGCAAAGCCTGCAGCGCTATCCCGGCAACTATTCTGCCTACGTGGCCGCCAAGGCGCTGCGCCGCGAGCAGCAGCGAAAGGCGTACGAGCAGCAGCAGGCCGAGATCGAGCGCCACGAGGAGTTCATGCGTCGCAACATGGCGGGGCAAAACACCAAGCAGGCGCAGAGTCGCCAGAAGATGCTGGCGCGCATCGAGCGGCTTGAGAGACCAGGTGGCGACGGCCGTCGCATGAACGTGCAATTTACCACCAATCGGCGTGAGAACCACGAGGTGCTGGTGTGTCGCAATCTGCAAAAGCGCTACGGCGACCGCGAGGTGCTGCGGCGCCTGTCGTTTACCGTCTACAGGGGCGAGAAGGTCGGCCTGACGGGGCCGAATGGCGCCGGCAAAAGCACCTTGCTGCGCCTGTTGATGGGCCAGGAAGCGCCCGACGGAGGCGCCCTGCGCGCCGGCAGCAACATTGCCGTGGCGTATTACGACCAAGAATTGGGCGGTCTGCAAGCGCGCAATACTGTCCTCGACGAGGTATGGCAGGTGGCGCCGGGTTGGACACAGGGCGAGATGCGGAGCCATCTGGGCCGCTTCCTGTTCTCGGGTGACGAGGTGTCGCAGACCATCGGCAGCCTCAGCGGCGGCCAGAAGAGCCGCGTGGCGCTGGCCAAGCTGATGCTGACCAAGGCCAACCTGCTGGTGCTTGACGAGCCGACCAACCACTTGGACATCCCTGCCTGCGAGATGCTCGAACAGGCCCTGGTCGACTACCCCGGCACCCTGCTGATCGTGTCGCACGACCGCTATTTTCTGGACCGCGTTATCGACCGGCTGCTGATCCTGCGCGACGGCACGTGCACGTCGCACGTCGGCAACTATTCCGATTACCAAGCGGCCATGACGGCCCCGGCGCCCGCCCCGGTGCCCAAGGTTCGCAAGAAAGCGCCGTCCCCGCCCCGGCGCCGCGGCGTCAAACGGCGCACGCCGGGCTCCATCGAGCGTGAAATCGCGCAGGTCGAAGCGGAACTCGCCGCTCTGCAGGCCGAATTGGACACCCGCCATGACCCCAGCGATTGGCAGCAGCTTGCCGACATCAGCAGCCGACAAGGGGACGCCTCGGAACGGCTGCAACAGCTTTTGGAAGAGTGGGAAAGCAGCATGGCCATTGAAGAAGGGAGCGTGAGTTGAATACCCCAGATCTGATCATCCTGACCGACGCCGATTACCGGCGCTTGCGGCGTGACCTCAAGGAAGCGGGGCTCGATCTGTGCTACATGGCGCAGTCGGATCAGCCCGTGCGCCTCAAGTGGTCCCCGGACCTCTTCCAACGAGCGGATTTTCTGCAACATCTGGCGCAACGCCGGCCAAGCGATTCGAGCTACCGCGTGGCGTCGGTGTCCCTCCTCAAGAAAGCCACCTGGTTTCAGCCTGATCAGTTCGCCGTTAGCTTCCATGCCGTCGGCGACTTACACGATGCGGACCTGGACAAGTATCTGGCCGAGCACAACGTGCAGAGCAGCGCCGAGACGTCACGCGACATGCTGGCCCGCGCGGCTGCTTAGCGGCGTCGCGCGCTGACGCGAGCGGCACTCGCGTCTTAATATGCCCTGTCTCGCTAACGCTCGCAGGGCTGTGGACAGGCGGCGGAGGCCGTCCCTTATGACCAGCGTTTCTCTCGCTGATTGGATTCCCGGCTTGAGCTTCGAAGCCCTGCCACGTCGCGTCCGCAGCCGCGCCAAACTGGCCGTGTTCGACGCCTGTGGCACGGCGCTGGCCGGCACGCACCACCCAGCAACGCAGCACGTGCGACGCCTGATCGCGGACATGGATTCGGCGCCGCAGGTTCGCGTCATCGGCGCCTCGTCGCTGCGTGTGAGCCAGCTCGACGCCGCGTGGCTGCTGGGCACCATGACGGACGCCTATCTCTACAGCAACGTTCATGTCCCCAGCGGTGGGCATTTTACGTCGGTTCTGCTGCCGGTTCTGCTGGCTGCGAGCGAGGTTCGAGAGGTCAGTGGGCCGGAAGCGCTGACGGCGTACGTCGCCGGCTACGAGGTCGCGGCGCGGCTGGCGTCGGCTGTGGGTTCCGACCTGCAGCGTGGGCACATGATCGCCGTTGCCGGGACGATGGGCGCGACGGCAGCCGCGGGACGGTTGCTGGGCCTGTCGCCCGAGCAGTTGCGTCATGCCTTTATGATGGCCGCGGGTGAGACGACCGGCGGCGATAACCCGGAGATGCAGAGCGGCCGCGCAGCGCGCAACGGGATGCTCAGTGCCTTGCAGGCGGGTCAGGACTTCAACAGCGGCGACGTGAAGGCCGGCGAGGAACTGGCGGCTTGGTTGGCGCTTTTTGGTGATGGGTCATTTCAGACCGACAGGGTGCTGAAAAGCTGGGGCGACGATTTCGCGCTGGACCGCGCCGAGTTGCACTTCAAGCTGTACCCGACTGACATCGTCACGCATGGCTTTATCGATGCCGCGTTGGCGCTGCATCAACAGGACGTCACGCCCGATCAGGTGCGGCGTCTTGTTTGCCGGGTGATCCCGTCCGCCGCGCCGGCCCTGTCCTTTGCGCCCGCCACGCCACAGCAGGCGCAGCGCAGTCTGCCGTATGCCGTTGCGGTGGCCTTGTGCGACGGCCGGGTGGGCTTGCCGCAGTTCAACCCCTCCCGCGTGTCGGCTGACGAGGTGCAAGCCCTGACGGGGCGCGTCGAGGTGGAGCAGGACGCATCCTTCGAGGCGCTGGGCGGTTCCGCCTCCCCTGTTGTTTTGCGAGCCGACCTCAACGACGGCCGCAGCCTGATCGAGACCGTCGAACACGCCCGCGGCAGCCCGCAGCGCCCCCCGACGCGCCCCGAGTTTGAGGCCAAGTTTCGCCAGTGCGCCGCCGCTGTGTTGTCAACCGAGCGGACGCTGCTGGCGGCGCGCTGCCTGTATCAGCTCGACACCCTGCCGGACCTGCGCAGCTTGGCGGACATCCTCAGTACGGCGCCGCGCTCCTGAGTCCCTATCCCCTTGAACTGGAGGTTAAGATGGCGATCGACATTCCCTTCGGGCAACCTGTTTCCGTGTTGTCCGACGACCCTGGAGACAGCGCCGAACGCGCCGCGCAGGCGCAGGCGGCCTTGGCAGTGGGCGAAATCGAGCCGGCGGCCTGCCGCGAGCGGCTGAGCGCAATTGCGTCGCAGTATCCCGCCTCGTTGAGCGCCTGGACGGCGCTCGGCGAGTTGGCGTTGTCCGACGACGTGGTCGCGGCATACGCCTTCTTCCGCACCGGCTACCATCGCGGCCTCGACCGCGCCCGCGCCAGCGGCTGGAACGGCACACAGCAACTGCGCTGGCAGGATGAGCCCAACCGGCCGTTCTTGCGCTGCCTGAACGGGCTGCGGCAGGCTGCCGAGGCCATCGGCGAGACCGCTGAAGTGACGAGAATCGGCCATTTCCTGCGCGACCTGGACCCCGATCACCCGTTCGACTCGTAACGCACCGGCCCGCGCGCGAACGCCGAGGCGAGGCTTTATGACGACCCTAGAGGATGTCATTCTGGCGCAGGACAGGCGGGGCGTTGCGGCTCTGCGGCAGCATCTTCCGGTCGGCTTCTGCGAGGCGGCGACGCGGTTTCTGCTGCAGCATGCGGGACTGGTGTTGATTGCCACCGGCTTCTACGTGCAGCGCGCTGACGCGCCCGAAACCGACGGCCCGCCGGGGGCGCTGGCCCTGGGGCGGGCGCTGGCGGCCTTGGGCAACCGGGCGGTGTACGTGAGCGACGCTTACACCGCGCCCCTTCTGGCCGACTTGGCTCCGAGCGGCACGGAAACGATTGACTTTCCCATCGCTGATGACGCAACGAGCCACCAGCATGCCCGCGACTTGCTTGACCGCATCGCGCCGACCGCTCTGATCGCCATCGAACGCTGTGGTCTCACCCGCGGCGGGACCTACCTGAACATGCGCGGGCAGGACATCTCCCCGCACACCGCCCGGCTCGACCATCTTTTCCGACAACATCCGCACACCATCGGCATCGGCGACGGCGGCAACGAAATCGGCATGGGAAACTTGGCGCCTCGCATCCCCGATGTAGCCACCCTGCCCGACGAGCCCGCCGTCACCCGCACGACTCATTTGGTCATCGCCAGCGTCGCCAACTGGGGCGCGTACGGCGTGGTGGCCGCGCTGTCTCGCCTGACGGGCCGAAATCTGCTGCCGCGGCCCGCCGACGAGTCGGCCTGCATACGTCGCCTGGTCTCACTGGGAGCCGTGGACGGGGTGACCGGCGTCGCCGACTGCACGGTGGACAGTTTCAACTTGTCCGAAAATACGGAGGTTCTTGATCGCCTGAACGCTCTGCTGCAGGCGGAGGGGATACGGCGGGGAGGCGAGGCAGACCAAGGTCTGTAGCGAAAGCCCCTGGTTCTTTACTTTGCGAGGCGTCGTTCGGCACCCGATGGATCAAGTCAGGCAGAAAGCATCGACCCTGCATCTCGCCGAGACGCCGTCCAACTCCGGATAAGGCGCCTTATGTAAACCCCTTGGAGGTCATTCTCGAAAAGGCAGGACGTAGGCCTCCCAGAATTCGTGCGCGAGCTTTTCCGCGGCGGCGATCTCGGAGTCAGTCATGCGTTCGGCAATGAGTTCTTTGTATCCCCTGTATTCCTTCGCTACTGCGCTGCCTTGAGTAGCAGCAACAATGAACCAAGCGTACGCCTGCACATCGTCTTGGGGTACACCTTCACCTTCGCCATACATGGCGCCAAGGAGAAACTGCGCCTCGGCGTAATTCCGTTCAGCAGCCAAACGGAACCAACGCGCCGCTTCGACGACGTCTTTGGTAACCCCCTCGCCCTTGACATACCTGATACCAAGGTAAGTCTGTGCCGCGGCGTAACCCTGTTCAGCGGCCATATGTAACCAACGCACCGCCCGAACATAATCTTGAGGTATACCTTGACCCTGGGCATACGCAACGCCAAGGGCAAACTGCGATTCCGCGACCCCCTGGTCAGCGGCCAAGCGATACCAACGTACCGCCTGCACATCGTCTTGGGGTACGCCTCGACCCTTGGCATACATAACGCCAAGGTCATGCTGGGCTAGAGCGACCCCTTGATCAGCGGCCAAGCGGTACCAACGTACCGCTTGCACATCGTCTTGGGATACACCTCGACCCTTGTTATACATCAAACCAAGGTTATACTGCGCTTCAGCATGGCCTCGTTCACCAAGTGGTCGCCACGCTCCGTGAGCGGTGGCGTAATCACCCCGTTGATAAGCTGACAAGCCTCTTTTGAAATCATCCTGTAGCAGTTCAAGCAACCCCGCCCCAAGCAGTATTTCCTCAGGAGTACAGCCCACCACCAACCAGAGTAACGTTGCTCCAAGCAACAGCAACCTAGAGCATATTCGGATCATATTGTTTTATCCTGCATGGGTGAAGTAGTTAGCGCATTCCTCAGGTGAAAACGCCTCCAGGGCCGTGGCGATAGCCGACTCCAGTCGGTCAACGGTGCGTGCTGCAGCCTTGCGAAGCAACGTCTTGAGCTTCGCATACGCTTGCTCAATCGAATTGAAATCCGGTGAGTACGGCGGCAGGTACAACAGCGTGGCTCCCGACTCGCCGAGCGCTTCGCGGACCCCTTGAACTTTGTGAGCCGCAAGGTTAGCCAGCACAACGACGTCGCCGACGCGAAGACTCGGACCCAATAGGGTGCTGGCGTAGGCACGAAAGGCGGCGCCATCCATGACCATGGGCGCCGTGAGACCATCCAGACGCAAGCCGCACACCAGCGTGGTGGTCTTCCAATGACCGTGTGAAACGGACGCCCGGCAGCGCTTGCCGCGCGGCGAACGGCCCCGCCGCCTGGCCCTGTTGGTAGTCGCTCCGGTCTCATCGATAAAGACGAGTTTCGTCGCCTCAAGGTGGGGCTGCATGGCAGCCCAGGCTTGTCGCCTTGCGGCTATGTCATCACGCTCCTGCTCACGGGCGTGCGCCGTCTTTTTTTCAACGTGATGCCGTGGCGTCGGAAGAACTCGTGCAGGGTGCTGATGGCGAAGGTCTCACCCCGCTCGCTGCACAGGCGTTGTTGGAGTTCGGCGAGGGTGACGTCGGGCGTCTGGTGTATGGCAGCCCTGAGAAAGTCGGCCTGTGCTTCGATGCGCCTGGAGCGACGGTCGCCGCCGCAGGGTTTTGCCTGGGTGCGTCCGGTGCTGAGGTAGGCCTGCATCCACCTGACGGCGCTGGCGGCACTGATACCGAATCGTTTGGCGGCGGCGTTTCGTGACAGGCCGCTTTCGACGGCTCGGATGACGCGCAGGCGGAGGTCTTGGGACAGGTAAGCTGCCATGGTTGGAGGTCTCCTGTGGGAAAGCGGTAGGAAAGACGACTCAAGCTAGCCAGGATACCATGATAGTACAACTAGAACCGAAATTGCTCTAGAGCATATTCGGATCATATTGTTTTATATCCTGCATGGGTGAAGTAGTTAGCGCATTCCTCAGGTGAAAACGCCTCCAGGGCCGTGGCGATGCCCGACTCCAGGCCGTCAACGGTGTGTGCTGCAGCCTTGCGAAGCAACGCCTTGAGCTTCGCATACGCTTGCTCAATCGGATTGAAATCCGCTGAGTACGGCGGCAGGTACAACAGCGTGGCTCCCGACTCGCCGAGCGCTTCGCGGACCCCTTGAACTTTGTGAGCCGCAAGGTTAGCCAGCACAACGACGTCGCCGACGCGAAGACTCGGACCCAATAGGGTGCTGGCGTAGGCACGAAAGGCGGCGCCATCCATGGCGCCGTCGATGACCATGAGCGCCGTGAGACCATCCAGACGCAAGCCGCACACCAGCGTGGTGGTCTTCCAATGACCGTGTGAAACGGACGCCCGGCAGCGCTTGCCACGCGGCGAACGGCCCCGCCTCGTTCCGGTCTCATCGATAAAGACGAGTTTCGTCGCCTCAAGGTGAGGCTGCATGGCAGCCCAGGCTTGTCGCCTTGCGGCTATGTCATCACGCTCCTGCTCACGGGCGTGCGCCGTCTTTTTTTCAACGTGATGCCGTGGCGCTGAAAGAACTCGTGGCCAGGGCTGACGGCGAAGTGCTCGCCGCCACAGGGCTTTGCCTGGGCTCAGGACCTATAAAAGGGTATCATGGGGCCTGTGATGAGAGTCAACACGCTGACGCCACAAGGAGAGCGATCATGCCCGAACACGACTTCTGGCTATCCGACGCTCAGTTTGCCCGACTTCAACCCCTGCTGCCGAACAAGGTGCGTGGCGTCCCACGGGTCGATGACCGAAAAGTCATCAGCGGCATCATCCACGTCATCCGATACGGGCTGAGGTGGCGCGACGCGCCCGCCGGCTACGGTCTGCACAAGACCCTCTACAACCGCTTCGTGCGCTGGAGCAGGGCCGGGGTCTTCGACCGCATCTTCCAAGCCCTGGCTGCCGAAAGCACCGCCACCAAGACGGTCATGATCGACAGCACCCATCGGGGGGGCGCATCGCACCGCCGCCAGCCTGCTCAAGGGGGGCTTTGCCACGCCAGATCGGACGCACCCGGGGTGGGCTGAACTCGAAGCTCCACGCCGTCTGCGACGGCGATGGCAAGCCCGTCGTGCTGTTGTTGACGGCGGGCCAGGTCAGCGACTACTGCGGGGCTGATACGGTGCTTGAGGCCCTACCGGAAGCCGATGTCCTGATAGCCGACAAGGGTTATGACAGCAACCGGCTGCGCAAGGCCCTTGCCAAGCAAGGCATCAAGTCCTGCATTCCGGGCCGCGCCAACCGTAAAGAGCCGATTGTCTGCGACACGGAGTTGTACAAGAGCCGCAACCTCATTGAGCGCCTGTTTGGCAGGCTCAAGGATTGGCGCCGCATCGCCACTCGGTACGACCGCTGTGCGCATACGTTCTTCAGTGCCATCTGCATGGCTGCCACGGTTAGTTTCTGGTTATGAGTCCTGAGCCTAGGTGCGTCCGGTACGGAGGCAGGTCTGCATCCACCTGACGGCGCTGGCGGAGCTGATGGCGAATCGTTTGGCGGCGGTGTTTCGTGACAGGCCGCCTCCGATGGCCCGGAGGACGCGGATACGGATGTCTTGGGACAGGTAAGCTGCCATGGCTGTTGGTCTCCCGCCGAAGATGCCTGGGGCAAGGACGACCGTAATCATACGTTATGGGCTTTATAATTCATGCACCACCTGGTACATTTACCAGGAGGAGGTGACGCCATGAATCTGATCAGCATTTTCAACAAGTACCCCGATCAGGCAGCCTGTATCCGACACCTTGAAGCTGTTCGTTGGGGTGACAATCCTGCCTGCCCCCCACTGCAAGAGCACGAACATTGCCCGCAAAGCCGACTCTGATCGCGTCGGGCGCTGGAATTGCCATGCGTGCAAGTCCAGCTTCAACGTGCTGTCCGGCACCGTGTTCCAAAAAACGCGCATCGCAATCGGCTTGATTGTAAACGCCAAGAAAAGCCTGTCCAGCTGCCAGCTTGCGCGCGACCTTCAGGTCTCGCAGCCTGCCGCGTGGTACATGCAGCAGCGCATCCGCGTTGCCATGGTGGCGAGCGAACGCGAATTGCTCCAGGGCATCATCGAGATGGACGAGACCTACCTAGGCGGCAAGCCCCGAAGGAAACAAGCGCGAAGACGACAAGCCCGCCAAGAAAGGACGCGGCACCAGCAAGCAAGCCGTGGTTGGCGCTGTTGAACGTGGCGGCCGCGTGTTCGCCAGCACGTCCACCAGCCTTTCGGGTACGGCGCTGCTGCGCTTCATCAAGGCCAATATCGACCCTGACGGCTCGCTGCTCATCACGGACGAATGGAAGGGTTACAACGGCGTCCGCAAGCACGTCAAGCACGCAGTCATCAATCATAGCCCAGCCTACGTTGACGGCAGCACGCATACCAACACGATTGAGGGCTTCTGGAGCCTGCTCAAGCGGGCCGGGTATGGCCAGCATCACCATTACAGCAAGCTCTATACGCTGCTGTACTTGGCTGAGGCGTGTTGGAAATACAACATGCGCAAGAACGACAACGCCTTCCGCGCCTTCCTGCGGGGGTGCTTCGGATGAACCGACTCTACTACGGCGACTGCCTGACCGTGATGCAGGGATACATGGGCCTCGGTAGTGTAGACCTTATCTACTTGGACCCGCCCTTCAACAGCAATCGTAACTACAACGCCATTTACAAGGACGAAACGGGACGGGTGCTGCCAGACCAGATCGAGGCGTTTTGCGGCCTGTGGACGCTGGACGCGGAACGCCAGCGTGCCATCCAGTCATGCCCGTGCTGATGCGTGATGCTGGCATTGACGATGCTGCGGCACAGCTGTGGAAACTGTGGGTTCACGCCTTGCGTCACACGCAGCCGCGTCTGCTGGCCTATCTGACGTATATGGCGGAGCGCCTCTTGCAAATGAAACCCATCCTGAAGCCAACTGGCTCAATTTATCTGCACTGCGATCCGACCGCCAGCCACTATATCAAGGCGCTTATGGACGCCATCTTCGGACATGAAAATTTCAGAAACGAAATCGTAACGAGCCTCCTTGCAGGACGGTCGCAAGCTGCGCCGTTACCAACGTCGTTGGAAAGTTGAGCGAACGATTTCCTGGGTGGGCAATTTTCGTCGCTTGGTGGTGCGCTGGGATCGCTATATTGAGGTCTACCGCGGTTTCTTTCCTATCGCGTGCATGCTGATAACGCTGAATAAGCTTTTCAATGGCTTCTAACTCATTTGCTTGTGACTATCATCAGGTAGTTATGAAACAGCCTCTACAATCGAGGTGACAAGCCTTATCGCTTTAAAGGTGTTGCCGAATTTCAAGACGATTCAGGCCGTTGGTTCACAATGGCAAGCATGCGTGACGTTTGGGAATTGAATGCTATTGGCCGGACATCATCTGAGCGCATGGGTTATATAACACCCAAAAGCCGGTTGCCTTGCTGGAGCGCATCATCAAGGCGAGCAGCAACGAGGGGGACGTTGTGTTTGATCCCTTCTGTGGCTGCGCCACCACGCTTGAAGCAGCCCACAATCTCAATCGGAAATGGATCGGCGTTGACATCGCTATCCATGCCGTCAAGCGCATAGCAGCGATCCGGCTACGTGACCGGCTTGGCTTGAAAGAGGGGACCGACTTCACCATCGAAGGCATCCCGCACACGCTGGCAGGCGCCCGCGACCTGTGGCAGCGAGCCCCCTATCATTTTCAGAAGTGGGCGGTTGAACAGGTTGACGGCTTCGTGACAACTTGGCGCACAGGCGACGGTGGGATTGACGGACGCTTGTACTTCGCTCTACCAAACACGCCGACCCTGCAAAGCATGGCGATTGAAGTGAAAGGTGGGCAGGAGGTATCAATCCGTGACCTGCGTGCTTGAAAACGACGACGCCCTGCTGGCTGGGCTGGTCATCATGGAAAAACTGGGCGACCGCAAGGAGCAAAACTTCCGGCGCTTCATGGCCGAGGCAGGTGATATGGACGTGTTGTGCCTAAAGTACCCGCGCATGCAGATGCGATCGGTGCCGGAAATCTTGGACGGCAAAGGGTTTGACACGCCTGGAGCGGTTGCGCGAGGTACCCAGCAGGGCATACTATTAAGCCCATAACTTATGATTGCGAATCTTTATCCTCGCCCGACAAAACTTCCCGTGTTACGGAAGGATATTCTTGGAGCAGGTCTTCGATAGTATCGCCATTGGCAAGCATTTGGAGAATTTGATGCACTGGAAGGCGCGTCCCCCTAATGCAAGCTTGCCCGTGGCACGCCTTGGGATCAATGGTAATCCGTTTGTCCATGCACATACCCCCTGATTTCCGGTGCGTTGACGGCGTTGCGCCTACCTGTTTGCGGCCTTTTCTGTGAAGATACCAGATGCGGCCTTTCCCAGCCTTTTTTCAGGGCGCTACGTATCGATGGGGCTTCATCCACCCATTCTCGTCTTCTTCCACGCCGCCAGTTATCTCACCGCGCAGCGTCAGAGAAAGCCTGTTCGGCCTGCCGGGCGAGGCGTTGGCCCTCGGGGACGTTGACGAAGGCAAGCAAGCCGCCGCCGACAACAAAGAAATGCTCCACCACATGACGCCATTTATACATCTCCCGGTCATAAGCGATCTCTTCGACGCGATTTGATCTGGGGGGAATCGCCGCCGCCGCACCCCGCTCTTTCAACTCGTCGCGCAAGGCGTTGCGGTCGTAAGCCCGGTCGGCAATCAACGCCTCGAACGCGATGCCATCAAGCAAGGAACGCCGACCAAATCAGGGCGCTGACTCGGCACAAGCACGACATTCACCAGGTTGCCAAGACGGAATTGCTGACGTCTGGAAGAGGTATCGGCGCCTTTGCGGCGGCCTTGGCACAGGCGTGTGAAAAGGATATTCGCATCTCCGCGCCGGTTGAGCGCATCGTGCTCGAAGGTGGTAAGGTAAAGGGCGTGACAACCCAGCAAGGCTTTGTCGGGGCCGACGCGGTGATCTGCGCCACCACCGCCAGTGCGGCTTTGAAGATCATTCCCGATCTTCCGGCAAGTATTGTAGCCGTGCTGCGAAAGATGACGTATTCCAGTGGCTGTCAGTTGGTTTTCGGCGTTGAGGGGCCGGTATTTTCGCAAGGCTGGTTCGGTGTTTCCTTCCCGAGATGAACCGGCTCTTTCATGGTCAACTGTAATGGCGGCGCCCTCAAGGCGTTTCTGTCTGCACCGCGCGGTAAGGGCTATGCCAGCGCCTTCCTGTTCAACGCGGCCGGCCGGCGACCCACTCACGTTGAGCGACGAGGACATCACCTGCCGAGTAATGGAAGACTTGCGCAAATACGGTATCGCGATACCCGTTTCGCCTCTCTTCACCCGCGTATATCGCTGGCCCGAGGCCGTATGCTTGGCGCCCGGCGGCATGTTGAAGGAGATCGACGACATGCGGCGGACGAAACTTACGGATTTTCTTCAAGCAATGGGGCGCCGCGAAGAAGCGTACTGGCCGGCTCCTGGACGGTTAGGTGTGGGACGAAATGCCTCGGTTTATAAGGCTGTAGGATGGTCGAACGTGTGACGGTGGTGGCCGGTATTCCGGGAAGTGGAGAATCTGGCAGTTCTGGTCGAGCGTCTGAGAGCCGCGTTGCAGTGTGCGGGAATTGTCTGGGAATTGATTCTGGTGGACGACGACTCACGTGACGGCAGCGTCGGTGTCGTGTGGCGGCTTGCGGAGGCGGGATTGCCGATTTGTTGGTGGCTTTGGATGGTGATTGCGACATGGCAATCGGTAGTCGGTACATGGAAGGCGGCGGCGTGGAGGATGAGTGGAGCGCTGGCGGTTTGCCGGCTCGCGTCTGGCCTCGTTGCTGATGCGGCTGCTCACGGGTTGCAGCGATCCGATGTCGGGGTTTTTTTGCGGTGGATTTACGGCGTTTGGGCAACCTGGAACGGTTCCGGCCCAGTGGGTTATAAGATCGGCCTTGAACTCATGGTGCGGGGTGGTTTGTGTGTGGAGGAAGTACCTTTCCGATTCGCCGAGCGTCGGGCCGGGGTGAGCAAGATGGGGTTCAGGCGGGTGACGGCTTTCCTGCGCCACGTGGTGCGTCTTTACGGACTGCGTTTCGGCGGCGTCAGGCGCTTGGTTTGGCGGGTCAGGTGGTGCGCAAAGGACGGTTGAACGGTTTCAAAATTGTTTCGATTAGACTCAGGACTCATAACCAGAAACTAACCGTGGCAGCTATGCAGATGGCACTGAAGAACGTATGCGCACAGCGGTCGTAACGAGTGGCGATGCGGCGACAATCCTTGAACCTGCCAAACAGGCGCTCGATGAGGTTACGGCTCTTGTAAAGCTCCGTGTCGCAGACAATCGGCTCTTTACGGTTGGCACGGCCCGGAATGCAGGACTTGATGCCTCGCTTGGCAAGGGCCTTGCGCAGCCGGTTGTTGTCATAACCCTTGTCGGCTATCAGGACATCGGCTTCCGGTAGGGCGTCAAGTACCGTATCAGTCCCGTGGTAGTCGCTGACCTGCCCCGCCGTCAACAGCAGTACGACGGGCTTGCCATCGCCGTCGCAGACGGCGTGGAGTTTCGAGTTGAGCCCCCCTTGGGTGCGTCCGATACAGCGCGAAAGAGCCCCTTTTTGAGCAGGCTGGCGGCGGTGCGATGCGCCCCCCGATGCGTGCTGTCGATCATGACGGTCTCTGTGGCGGCGCTTTCGGCAGCCAGGGCTTGAAAGATACGATCAACACCCCGGCCTTGCTCCAGCGCACGAAGCGGTTGTAGAGGGTCTTGTGCAGACCGTAGCCGGCGGGCGCGTCGCGCCACCTCAGCCCGTATCGGATGACGTGGATGATGCCGCTGATGACTTTTCGGTCATCGCCCCGTGGGACGCCACGCACCTTGTTCGGCAGCAGGGGTTGAAGTCGGGCAAACTGAGCGTCGGATAGCCAAAAGTCGTGTTCGGGCATGAGGAACCTCCTGATGGAGTCAGAGTCTTGAATCCTGCATGCCCAAGGATAAGCCTTTTATAGGTCCTGAGTCTAGGCAAAAGGCAGGGCAGTCCTCAAGGAGAGGAACCGCCCGGCCTTTTGCGTTTTGGGATGCTGGTGAGGATTGGCTCGGGAAACTGGGGCAGTAGAGGTCTGCACGCGTGCCTGGCGTTTGCGGGCAGCCCGGTTACGGCGGCGATGGCGGGCCAGCGCTTGACGCACAGCTCGACCGGCTCTCGGGGATCGAAATTGATGCGGATGTCGTCGATTCGGACAACAACCGGGTTCGCATGTTGACGCCCGACGGGTAAGCCAGCTGACCCGTGAAACCAGAGGGAAGCTGTCCAGCGGTGACACAGCCAGGGCAGCTTCTCTCGTTTTTCCACCTACCCTTCTCTTATAAATACAGGCAGTCCGGCCAAGCGCATAATTTTCAAGGCGTTTGTCGTCGGACATGGTCCCGGACGGAGCCTGTAATCGAACACCATCCGACCGTCGCTGATTTCCTCCCGGAAATGGAAGTTGCGAATCCCGGGTAGGTCGTCGGCCATGCCGACGAGTTCCAGGTCGTGGGTGGAAATCACCCCGACCCCACGGCCTTTGGCGAGGGCCTTGATATAGGCGCGGCTGCCGACCAAGCGCTCGTGGTTGTTGGTACCGCGGAAAATTTCGTCTATCAGGTACAGCAGCGGCGCTTGGTTTTCCGCGTTCAGGGCGGCCAGCAGGGCTTTAAGGCGCCGCACCTCGGCGTAAAAATACGAGATGCCGTCGGTCACCGAATCGGTAATCTGGATACACGTAAACAGCCGCAACGGCACGGTGCGCAGTTCTTCGGCATGCACCGCTGCGCCGGCATAGGCCAAACACAGGTTGACCCCAAGGGTGCGCAGAAACGTGCTCTTGCCCGACATGTTGGAGCCGGTGATCAGAGCGATAGCCCCCGGCGTGTCGAGCCTGAAATCGTTGTGCACGCGCTCGGCGTCCGGCAACAGCGGATGCCCCAGGGCACGCGCCTGCAGAATCAGTCCGTCCTGCGGCACGATCTCTGGAAAGACGCTATCGGGGTGCAGGTAGCTGTGGGTGGCCAAGGCGCTCAGGGCTTCCAGGTCATACCACGTATGAATCCACACCGGCATTGCGGTCTTGGCCGACGCCTTATACCGGTTCAACCGGTTGGCAAAAAACAAATCCCACGGCGCCAGGATGTTCACCAGAAAGCCGAGCAGGTGGCTCTGTTGCACGCCGGCAGCGCCCGCGATGCGCACGATCTGGCGCAGCGACGCCGACGGCTTGACGGCGGCGCGCCAATACGGCTCGCACAGCTTGGCAAGGTGCCGAGTCCTGCCGTATGGGAAGCTCTCCAGGTAGATCAACACGGCGCGCAAGTGCCGCAGCACCCTTTCGAGTTGATAGGCATCGGAGAACAGGTGACGGGCTTCCCGGTGCTTGTAGGTATAGAGAACGAGGTAGGCCAGTAACGTTGCGGCCCACAACGGCGGCAGGTGGCCCAAGGCGTACAGGACGGCGAGCACGATGTTGGTGAGCGCCAAGAGGCCGAGGCCACACACCCACGGCGTCAGCCGCGGCGGCGACTCCTCCAGTAGCCAGTCGACGATCTTGTCAGCAGACCAGCGCGCCTGCGGCTGAGTGCCGAGCAGGATGCCCTGCAAGTTAAGCCGGTCGCGAAAACGTGCAAGCGGTATCAGCTCGCGGACGACTTGCTGACGTTCGTGCACCGCTTCGGGGGCATCCAGCGGGTTGAGGAGCCAATTGCGCAGCCGCGCGCAGCCGCCGTACGAGGCACTGGTATCCAGGAGATGGTGCACGGAACGCGGGCCGGTGAGGTTAAGGTCGGCGGCGAATGGGTGTTCCGGGTCAGGGGCCATGTCGGGCGGTTGCGGGATGTTCGCCCAGTCGTGCGTCAGGCGCGCCACGTGGTCGGACTTGATACGTTTCCACACGGTATGCCGGATGCCGCTGCGATACACGCGACGATGCCAGACCGCTGCTACCACGAATGCGGCGCCAAACAGGCCGAGTGTGAGCCAGGCGAAGCTGCCGCCGAAAAAGCGCTCAACGACCAGCGCACAGCAAACCCCCGTCAGCACCAGGGCGACCCGCAGCCGCGAGAAATTCCGACTCAGTTGGTCCAGGCGGAGCAGACGGCTATCCAGCCGTTTAATCTGGCGTCGTAGCGCATCCAGTCGGCGTTGGGTGGCGGGTGAAATCATCGGAGAGTCGGCTCCACTCTCTGGGAAAATGACTGGCTGGCTGCTGGCGTAACTTGATGGGCAACCCAGACGCATGATGTTGTGAGATGGTCTGCTATGCAGACAAGATCAGGAACTTGAACATGGAGCAACGGATATGTTTCACCGACGAGAATCAACAGGTTACGTTGGCGCCAGCAGTCTTTCACATCATCGTCCCTAACCTGAAAACCGACTTGCCAAGTTCAAAGCCGGAGAGGGCGACTTTCACGGCGTGCTCTAGGCGAGGAGTTCGCAGAACTCGAACCGCTGCAGACAGAAGGGAACTTCACGGTCTACAAGCGCGGCCCAGGTTTCGGATCAACGCTGCTGGCGTTGGCGTTCAACATGAACTCCAACGCAGTCGTACCAGAGAAGCTGACGTGGTTCCAGAACGCCCAGTTCCGCCAAGCTGTCGCGCACAGTATCGACAAGGATAGGATCATCGACGAAGTGCAGCACGGACTCGGCTATCCGCAGTGGTCCTCCGTCGGTCCGGCCGCGGGCAGCTTTCACAATCCCGACACGCATTGATTACGAATACGTCGTCGTCGAAGCCAACCGCATCCTTGATAAGCTTGGCTGGATGGATACCAACGGGGACGGAATACACGAAGACAACAAGGACGACCACCCAAAACAGCGTGCGTGAGAAAATCGGTAGGATCATCCAGCAGGGCCTTGAGGACATCGGCGTCCAGACGGCATGGGAAGCCGAGATCGACGACCTTTACATCAGGGCCAGTCAGGAAATCGCCGCCGAGAACGTGCCGGTCGTCTACACGACACAGGGCGAACGATTGAGCGCGGTCCGAAACGTCTTCGGCAACACCACACCCACGTTGTACGGGCTCTGGGACATTCGCTACCTGTATCGGACCGATTAGTAGGGGCGACCGGCCCCGTCTAACCTCGTGTCAACCAAGCGAACTGCTGCGGCCGGCGCTTGGCCTCGGGGTTGATCGTCACGTTGATCAGCGTCGTCTCGTCGCTGTCGAACGATTCTTGCAAAGCTGTCCGCAATTCCTGCGGCGTTTCGGCGTGATAGCCCTTGCCCCCGAACGCCTCCATCACCTTGTCGTAGCGCGCATTGGGAACGAAAGCGTTGGGCGGATACGATGTCCCATCGGACAGATTGCTGGGGCCGCCGCCGATGCCGTTGTTGTTGAATACGATCCAGGTGATGGGCAGCTTGTGGCGCACCGCCACTTCGACCTCCAGGCCGTCGAAGCCAAACGCCGCGTCGCCTTCGAGGGCGATGACGCGCTTGTCCGGATTGGCCACCTGCGCGGCGATGGCAAAGCCCGGCCCCACGCCCATGGTGCCCCATGTCCCCGCGTCAAGGCGCTTGCGCGGCTCGTAGTTGTCCAGTACCTGACGGCTGATATCCATCGTGCTGGCGCCCTCGGTGACGATGATGGCGTCGTTGGGCAGGAGTTGTTGGATTTCCTGTAGCGGACGGTAATAGTTCATCGGCACTTCGTCTGACTCCAGCATCGGCACGGTGGCCTCCTGCTTGGCCGCCTTCTCCTTGGCGAGCGCCTGCCGCCAGGGATTGTCAGCGGTTATCTGCCAGGGATTCTCCTCAAGCTCCGCAACCATTTGCGCCATGACTACCTTGGCATCGCCCACCAAGGGAGCTTCGGAAGGCACGCTGGAGCCGATTTCCTCAGCGGCCACGTCGAGTTGCACCACCCGCAGGTCCTCCCGAAAACGCGGCGGCAGACCGAAGTGCATGATCCAGTTGAGGCGGGCACCGATGGTGAATACGAGGTCGGTGTTCTGCAAGGCGTAGGTGCGCGCCGCCGCCATGCTCAGCGGATGCCCGTCGGGGACGACCCCCTTGCCCATCGGCGACGGCAGGAAGGGCATTTGCGTCTCTTCGATAAACCGCCGCACCTGATCCTCCGCTCCGGCCCAAGCGGCTCCCTTGCCGATGATGGCCAGCGGCTGGCGCGCCGACTTCAGGGCCGCCAGGGCCGCCTTGATAGCCGACGGATCCACCTGCGGGGCAGGCGGGGCTTCCACCCGCGCCGGATAAGTCAGGTCATCTTCTTCCAGGCTGCTGGCGATCACGTCGCCCGGCAGGTCGAGGTAAACCGGGCCGGGCCGTCCGGAGATCGAATGGCGCACGGCAGTGGCGATGTAGCGCGGAATCAGGTCGATGCGCTCCGCCTGTCCCACCCATTTGCAGAACGGCTTGGCGAGGTCCACCTGCGGAGCGGCCTGAAAATCGCCCATGTGGTTCAGGGCCTGATTGGACGAGCCACCGATCAGCAGCATGGGCCAGCAGTTCGCCCAGGCATTGCCGAGGGCGGAGATGGCGTTGGTCATGCCGGGGCCGGACACCACCAGGCAAGCGCCGACTCGGCCCTTGAGGTACGAAATGGCCTGCGCCGCGTAGCCCGCCGCCTGTTCGTGCCGCGTGCCGATGTAGCGGATGCCTTCGCTCGCTGCCGCTGCCGCAATCCCGGTGACCGGGATGCCGACCACGCCGAACAATTCATCCACGCCTTGCTGCTTCAGGCAGCGGGCTACCAGCCTCGCGCCATCGATTTCAGCCATGATGTGCTCCTGTCGGAAAATGGGAGATGCGCCTCCCAGTCTGCGTACCGCGCGTTTCGCCGTGGTACAATGACGCCCTTGTTGGTAAGTGGTTCTGCGGGTTTGGAGGAGTGCGAACCTATTGAAGGGTATCGTGTGATGGGAGAGCATCATACGTCAGCACCGGGGTGGATGCAAACGCGCTCGGGGCGTCTCGAACACTGCCCGGCCGGTGAGTCGGGCGCCGTGTTGATCCTCAGCTTATTGCTCCTGATGGTGCTGACCCTGCTCGGCGTCGCCGCCCTGACCAACAGCCGCATCGAACTGCAACTTGCCGCCAATGACCGCGCTCACAAGCAGGCCCTGGCCGCCGCCGTTGCCCTGACAATCGGCGAAACAGTCATCGAGTCGTGGACGGATCCTGCTGAACTTGATGAGGACGCCAGCGTTGAGGATGGCCGTTATGGCGTCGGTGAACAGCCGGCGTGGGGCTATCTGAAATGGGACGCCGCCTGCGACGGGCTGCCCGGCACCTGCAGCGGCGCCGCCGAGTCGGTTTCCGCCAGCCACCTGCCCGCCGGTATGGCCTACGTTTTGAGCGCTCCACAGACCCTGGTCCCCCGTTACACCATCGAACGCCTGCCTGCCGTACAGGACAGCTATGTGGTCGGCGTGCAGTACCACGGTCCGCGCGAGACCACCTATTTCCGCATCTCCGCGCGCGGTGCCGGGATCACGGGCGTTTTTGGCGCCCAGCCCTCGCGGGTCATCTTGCAAAGCATCTACGCCAAGCGGTTCAATTGACGGTCGGATCACGTATGACGCGGAATACCTGCCTCAACCTGTATGTCGTGAGTGCCATCTCCGCGGGCGTGTTGAGCGGTGTTGGGATGGTATTCGCCGCCGCGTTGAATTTGAGCCAGGCGCCGTTCGTCGGCCAAGCCGGTTATCGTTCCGCGGCAGGAGTAACGGCCAGCAGCCGAACCGTGCGCGCCGGCACGCGGCTCTACCAGACACTGTTCGACGCCAACGATTGGCACGGCGACGTGGTGGCCTATGGGCTGGACGAAGCCGGTGGGCTGACCCTTGCCTGGCGGGCCGGTCCCTTGCTGCAGCAGATCCTGGCGGCGAACGGCCATCAGCGGCGGCAGATTCTCACCTATCACGCCACCACCAGACGGGGCGTGCCGTTTGTGTGGAACGAGTTATCCGACGGGCAGAGGGACGCCCTGCGGGAGCCGCACGATATAGATGACCAAGCGGCCATAGACCGCCTTACCTATCTGCGCGGCGACCCGTCGAGGGAAGGCGGGCCCGACGGTTTTCGGCAACGCGGCACCCCTTTGGGCGACTTGGTCCACTCGCGGCCGGTGTTCATTGGCGCGCCGGGGCTCCCGGAGATGATCGACCCGCACACCTATCCGGCGTTTCGCAGCGCTCAAACGGGACGTGCACCGATGCTCGTAGTCGGCGGCAACGACGGCTTTGTCCACGTTTTCAATGCCGCCACCGGTCAGGAACTCATGGCCTACGCGCCGAACGCCGTCTTTCCGCACCTTATCGACTCGACCAAACCGGCATACGCGCACCGCTACTACGTGGACGGCTCCCCCACCGCCGCGGACGTGCAGGCGGCCAGCGGCTGGCGACCTGGGTCGTCGGCGGATTGGGCGCCGGCGGCCGCGGCATCTACGCGCTCGACGTGACCGACCCAGCCCGACTCGCTAATGCGGCGGCGTCCGGCAATCCGGCGCTCATCGTGCAGTGGGAATTTACCGCCGCCGATGACGCTGACCTGGGTTTCACCTTCAGCCAGCCGTCCGTTGTCCGCATGCAAAATGGCCGCTAGGCGCGGCGCTGTTCGGCAACGGCTACAACAGCCCCAACGACCATGCCGTGCTGTATATCATCTTTCTCGACGGCGGCCAGGACGGCGCCTGGACGCAAGGCGTCGATTACGTCCGCATACCGGCCAGTGGCGGCCTGCCCGCCCCTGCCGGCGCGGCGAACGGCCTGTCGACGCCCGCCGCCGTGGACCCTCGACGGCGACTTTTCCACTGATCTGATCTACGCCGGTGATTTGCAAGGCAACCTTTGGAAATTCGACGTGAGTAGCCCATTCCCAGGCGATTGGGGCAGCGCATACCACAATGGGGCGACAGCCGGCGCCGATGTTTGTGTGCAATGACGCCGGCGGCCAGCGCCAAACGATTACGACGCGCCCGGAGGTGGGGCCGCATCCGCTCACGGGCAGCATGGTGTACATTGGTACAGGCAGAAATCTGGAACCGGTGACCACAGTTCCACCACCCCACAGACCCTCTACGGCCTGTGGGGCCGGAATGCGGCGACGCCGCCGCCATACAGCCGCCTCGACGGATCACTGTTGCGACAGACGATGCAACGGCGGGGGAACGTGCGGATCATGGAAACGCGATTACAAGTTACAGGCTTGACAATTCAGACATAGGGTAGTCCCTTCTCTTTAGGAGGTGACGCCATGAACCTGATCAGTATTTTCAGCAAGTATCCGACGCAAGAATCCTGCCTTGAACACCTTGAAACCGTCCGTTGGGGGGATAATCCGACCTGCCCGCATTGCAGGAGCGACAAGGTGGCCCGCAAGAACGAACTGGACAAGGTGGGCCGTTGGAATTGCCACGCTTGCAAGTCCAGCTTCAACGTCCTGTCCGGCACGATCATGCAAAAGACCAAAGTCCCTTTGCAAAAGTGGTTCCTGGCAATCGGCTTGATGGCGAACGCCAAGAAACGCCTGTCGAGCTGCCAGCTTGCCCGTGATCTGGACGTGAGGCAACAAACCGTAGGGTACATGCAAACCCGCATTCGGGTTGCGATGGTGAACCGCGAGCGTCACCTGCTCCAAGGCATCATCGAAGCCGACGAAACCTATCTGGGCGGCAGGCCGCGCAAGGGCAACCGGCGTGAAGACGACAAGCCCGTCAAGAAAGGACGCGGCACGGCCAAGCGCCTGATCGTCGGCGCCGTCGAACGCGGCGGCCGCGTAACGGCCCGCACTGCCGCCAAGGTCCGCGGCAAGACCCTGCTCAAGTTCATCAAGGACAACGTGGAACCCGCCGGCTCGCTGCTGATGACGGACGAATGGAAGGGCTATGGCGGCGTCAAGAACTTCATGCAGCACGCCGTTATCAACCACAGCACGGCCTATGCCGAAGGCTCGGTTCACACCAACACGATTGAGGGCTTCTGGTCTTTGCTCAAGCGCGCCTGGTACGGCTCGCATCACCACTACGGCGTACCGTAACCCTGCTGTACGTCACTGCCTCACGATCATGCGAGATCACGTGAACCTGGGCAGCGTGGACCTGATTTACCTGGACCCGCCCTTCAACTCGAATCAGGAATACAACGCCATTTGCAGGGATGCCACCGGACGCCTGCTGCCTGACCAGATTGAAGCCTTCTGCGACCTGTGGACATTGGACGAGGAGCGCGAACGCGCCATCCGCGGCATGCCGGTGCTCATGCGCGAACGCGGCATTGATGACAAGGTGGCTGAGTTCTGGCGTCTTTGGGTGAATGCCTTGCGCGGCACGCAGCCGCGCTTGCTGGCGTATCTGTCCTACATGGTAGAGCGCTTGCTGCCAATGAAGCCCATCTTGAAGCCGACTGGCTCCATCTACCTGCATGGTGATCCGACTGCCAGCCACTCTCAAAGTGATGATGGACGCCATCTTGGGGCATGAGAACTTCAGAAGCGAGATTACCTGGCGACGCACAAGTTCTCATAACGATTCCAAAGGCTTTGGGCAGGTGAGAGACCTCATCTTGTCCTCTTCCAAGACATCTGCTAGGACGTGGAATCCGGTGTATGTGCCTCATGATGAGAAATAGGTGTCCGACTTTTACAGACATGAAGACGAGAAGGGCAGATACAGACTTCACGAAATCATACGCACGGCATCAATGGGAGAAAGGCCGAACCTTGTGTATGAATACAAGGGATATGTCCCAAGATGGGGGTGGCGTATGAAGCCCGCCAAGTTGCGGGCGTTGGACAGAGAGGGGCGACTTGTAGGGTCTGGCACGGGGCGCCCTGATCGCAAGACCTATCTCTCTGGCGGGCGACCTGCAACGAATTTGTGGAACGATATTGACAACTTGTCTGGCCGCGCCCGTGAACGCATGGGCTACGCGACGCAAAAGCCCTTGGCGCTGCTTGAGCGCATCATCAAGGCGAGCAGCAATGAAGGCGACGTGGTATTCGACCCGTTCTGCGGTTGCGCCACCACGCTGGAGGCTGCCCACAGACTGGGGCGGCGCTGGGTCGGTATCGACATCGCCATTCACGCCGTCAAGCGCGTGGCGAAGGTGCGCCTGCAAGACCGCCTGCGATTGGTGAGGGCAAGGACTTTGAAGTTGACGGCGTGCCGCGCACCCTGGAAGGCGCCCGCGACCTGTGGAAGCGTGATCCCTACCACTTCCAGAAATGGGCTGTCGAAGCCGTGGACGGCTTCGTGACAACGCGGCGCACGGCAGACGGCGGCATCGACGGACGCTTGTACTTCGCTATGCCGAACGTGGACGACCTGCAAAGCATGGCGATTGAGGTGAAGGGCGGCAAGAACGTCGGTATTGCCACGCTACGCGCCCTGCGAGGCGTGTTGGAGAACGACGCGGCGCTGAGGGTCGGCCTGCTTATCCTGGAGCCATTGGGCGTAACGAAGGAACGTAACTTCCATCGCTTCATGGCTGAGGCAGGGGATACCCAGTCCACGTTTGCGCGGCCATACCCCCGTATGCAGCTACGGACGGTTGAAGACATTCTGAATGGCAAGGGATTCGACGTGCCGGGCATGGTTGCGCGCGGCACAGGGCAGGGCGTGCTATTAAGCCTGTAACTTGTAGTTCCGACTTGTAATTCCGCCGCCTTTTTATGCAGAATCAGGACTTTTTGTGCAAAGCCGGAGCACGTGTTATTGCCGTAATGCCCCGGCTCCGGTGGTCCCTAAAGGGGAGTGGTTGTCACATGTGGCCGCGACGTAACCGCAGCCGGGCAAACGACGATCGGACCGCTCGCTTGGACATGGTGCGGAACCAGCTCGAACGGCGCGGCATCATGGACGAGCGTGTTTTGCAAGCCATGCGCGAGGTGCCCCGGCACGTCTTTGCGCCGGCGAAGCGGCGTCACGAGGCGTATGGTGACCATCCTGTTCCCATTGGCGAGGTGCAGACAATTTCGCAGCCTTACATGGTCGCCGTGATGATCGAGTATCTTCGGCTACGGGGCGGCGAGCGAGTCCTCGAAATCGGCACCGGTTCGGGTTATCAAGCCGCAGTGCTCAGCCGACTGGCAGCCGAGGTATTCACGGTGGAGCGCTTCTCCTCCCTGGCCACCGGTGCTCGTCTCGTTTTGCAACAGCTCGGCTATGAGAACGTGCAGGTCGTACAAGCCGATGGACGTCAAGGATTTGCCCAGCGGTCGCCATACAACGGCATCGTCGTGGCGGCAGCGGCTCCGTTCATCCCGGTGCCGTTGCGGCTCCAGGTGGCGGATGGCGGACGGCTGGTCATACCAGTCGGCGGCCCCGAAGGACAACGGCTGGTCATCGTGACCCGGCAAGGGGATACGTTTATCGAGGAAAAGACGGTGGCGTGCCGGTTCGTGCCTTTGCTGGGAACAGACGTTGAATAGGCTCGGGACCTATAAAAGGGTATCATGGGGCCTGTGATGAGAGTCAACACCCTGACGCCACAAGGAGAGCGATCATGTCCGAGCACCACTTCTGGCTGGCCGACGACCCGTTTAACCGACTCAAACCCCTGTTACCCAACAAGGGGCGCGGCGTCCCACGCGTCGATGACCGAAAGGTCATCAGCGGTATCATCCACGTCATCCGCTATGGGCTGAAGTGGCGCGACGCGCCCGCCTGTTACGGACCCCACAAGACACTCTACAATCGCTTCGTGCGCTGGAGCAGGGCCGCGGGCTTCGACCGTATCTTCCAAGCCCTGGCTGCCGAAAGCACCGCCACCAAGACGATCATGATCGATAGCACCCATCTCAAAGCGCATCGCACCGCCGCCAGCCTGCTCAAGGGGGGGCTTTTCCACGCCAGATCGGACGCACCCGGGGCGGGCTGAACTCGAAGCTCCACGCCGTCTGCGACGGCGATGGCAAGCCCGTCGTGCTGCGGTTGACGGCGGGGCAGGTCAGCGACTACTGCGGGGCTGATACGGTACTTGACGCCCTACCGGAAGCCGCTGTCCTGATAGCCGACAAGGGTTATGACAGCGACAGGTTGCGCAAGGCCCTTGCCGAACATGGCATCAAGTCCTGCATTCCGGGCCGCGCCAAGCGCAAAGAGCCCATCATCTACGACACCGAGTTGTACAAGAGCCGTAACCTTATTGAGCGCCTGTTTGGCAGGCTGAAGGATTGTCGCCGCATCGCCACTCGTTACGACCGCTGTGCGCATACGTTCTTCAGTGCCATCTGCATAGCTGCCACGGTTAGTTTCTGGTTATGAGTCCTGAGCCTAGAGACTATCTGTCGGGCTTGTTGGGCGTCCGCGCTCAGGTGCGTCATTCCAAACGCATCACCATAACCGCTCTCGTGTCTGAGCCCGAGCGGGACTTGGCCATTGTGCGCCGTTTGGGCTGGGCCTATCGCCGCCGGCATCCCGCCCCGGAGGATGTTTTCTGGCTCGTGGAATACGCTCAGACCAGTCTGAGCAAGGTTCTGGCCGAAAAGAAGGGCTCTATGCTGACGCCGGCATTCACGAGTATTGGGGTCGTCAACCTGCGAGACAAGACCCTGTTGGTTTTCCGTCAGCCCGCCAAATGACACTTACCGGTTCGAGCAGACCCTGAGCCGGTGCGAGCTCGCCCCGCTGGTCTTCCCCGACTTTGGCGATTTCCGTGGAGAGGCTTCTGTAACCCTGCACCGCCGCTCGGCTATGCTGCGGATGATGCGTTGCCCTGGTTGATCCAGGACAAGGCTGCTCCGATCCGACACGACGAGGATGAGAAGGTACTTTTGGCGTGAGACCGGCGGGTGCTTGTGACCTGGTGGTAAGGCTTTTAATGTGAGGCATTTTGGTAGGTTCTCAGGCCATCAACAAATGATGCAAGCCTGAATTGATCCTCATCATAATCTTCCAGGAGATCGTAAAAAATAACTACTTTTGCGGTAAGCGTTCAGGGGGTTGCCCTGCCCTTGTCGTAAGCGTTCGGCGAGTGGAGCAATGAGTGGGGTCATCGTAGCCAGGAGAGATCAGGCGGACGGTCGTGCATGAACGCCTCAAGGGCGTCGACCAACACCGAGAAGCTCGATTGCTCCAGTTGCCGACACGTCTGACGCAGCGACAGACTCCGCTGCACCCAGGCGTTGCCTTTGGCGCTCGCCGTACCCAAAGAACCCTGACGCCACAACACACCAAAGCGTAAAGCGCGCTCCGCCCGGTTGTTGGTCGGCTCAACTCCCGACTCATTGAGAAACACCCATAGCGAACCCATCTCGCGCCGTAAGTGCCTCACCAGGCGACCCGCATCGTCAGGGCGCAACTCATAACGCCGCACGAAACGGCACAAACGGGCATACCAAGCTTGCCACTGACCACCGCTTGGCGGCGCATGAGCCATCTGACACAATCGCTGAAGTTCCTTCAAGGCCACCTTGCCGCAATCAGCAAGGGCGGCTTGACGGCGCTGCGACAACTCCCGGGCACGACGCACGAGGTGTGCCAGACAGGTCTGACGACGGTTGCCCCAGCCTTGATACACCCCGTAGCCGTCGCTGACCAGGATGCCACGCCAATCCTTTATCAAAGACCCGAAGGCTTCCTGCGAACGCTTGGCATGAATACGGTACAGGGTGACGGTATCCGTGACCATGCTCCAGAGCCACTGCAAGGCATGGCGACAGTACCCAGGCGTCTCATCCACATAGCCCACCCGCGCCTGGCGGGCCAAGGTGGCAATCGCCTCATCGTGTGGCGCGATGGCCAGGGAGGTGCGGTCGATGAGACGCTGAATCGCACCCAGGCTGATGGGTACCCCCAGGACGGAACGACAGAAGTCCTGCACGCCACGCCGGGAGATTCGCTGCATGGCGCTGAGTTCGCCAATCAAGGCCGTCAGGCGCGGGCCATAGCCGCTTTGCTGCGCCTTGGGGAGGCGGGCTCTGAGCAGCTTGCCGCAGCCCGTACCCCTACCCTGGTGCAAGACCCAGTGCGTGACGGCCATCTCGACAGGTGGCAACTCCGTGACTTGATGGGTGTGATACGGCGCCACGTGGCCGGATACGCCTTGGCCGCAAGGACAAGGTTCGGGATAGATGGCCCGCCGCTCGGTGGGACGGAGCAACTTGGGACCTGAACCCGGGTGTCCCTTTCGTGCGCCCCGTTTGCCCGTGGGCTTGTCCGTAGGGTCCGTGGGTCTGTGGAAGGGTGAATCCGACGAGGGTGGTTTGTCGGAGGTCTTGGAGGTGCGTTGCGAGCGCTGTTGGAGTTGCTCGATTTGCTGTTGGAGTTGGGCCAGACGCTGATGCAGGGTGAGGAGATGGGCTTGTACGACCGGTGGTGTTTGCTGCCAATCGGTTTGCGACAGCGGCTCAGGCGGTATCGACGGCGCCATTCGGGATTTCCTGAAAACAGGGCCAATAGGAGAATGCGGAACGAGTAACCCTAGCCGATGATAAGGCGGTCATGCAACAGACAAGGGCAGGGCAACCCCCTGAACGCTTACGATTGCATACCAAAAGGAGGCCTCATGGTAAATTAAGTTATGAAACTGCTTCTAGTCTGACGATCACCTTGTCGGATAATGCGCCTGCCATCTTGGTTAAAGGTTTTATGACAGCTACAAGGGCTTCTGCCGACGGGACTCCGACCAGCAGAAAAATGAACAGGGCGATGAATGTGTGTTGCAGGGGGTGCCTTCTCATGGATCAACCCTCCGAGGTGTCCGAGGTGGTGAGATGCCTGATAAAGCCGTTCGGACAACGAAAAAGCGGCCGCGGTTCTGATTTTGTGTTGGCGTCAACGCCGCTGCCTGAGACAAAATGCCTTGCATCATGACCTGGATGTATAAAACAGGAACGTTTCCACCTTGTCAACCGGAACGGAGATCATGACCCCACACGTGTTTGCTGGTAACCCGCTCGACCACGGTGACGTACAGCGCCGCGATCAGCGATGGTTGGACGAACAGGCCAGAAACCCTGGCAGCCGATATCTGCCGCTGTGGCAACTCAATATCTTGATTCAGGACGAGGCGGGCATGCGGCTTGGATGGCTGGGGCCTGAGGCGCTGGCGTCGTGCACAAACGGTGTGCCGCCCGTATTTCTCGGCCTGCGGGATGGGGTGGCGCACTTTGCCATCGACGTATCCGCTTTGGAGGAGCCGCGCGAGGAGTTAGGCCTCCCCGACGGCTGGCGCTTTGAAGACGCCCGCACCGCCGCTACTCAGCTTTGCGGCCCCGAGGCCGGCATCGTGGCGCAGAGCCGCGCTCAGGTCGACTGGCATCGGCGCCACCGGTTCTGCAGCGTGTGCGGCGAGCGCACGGCGCAGGGCCGCGGCGGCATCGTTCGTAAGTGCCCCGCATGCAAGGCCGAGCATTTTCCCCGCACCGACCCCGTCGCCATCATGCTGGTAGCGGACGGTGACCGCTGCTTGTTGGGCCAGAGCCGCGGCCGCTTGTCGCGTACGGGCATGTATTCCGCCTTGGCCGGATTCATGAACCAAGGCGAGTCGATCGAAGAAGCGGTGCGCCGCGAGGTGAAGGAAGAAGCGGGGATCGAAGTTGGCGAGGTGCGCTACCATTCGTCGCAGCCGTGGCCGTTTCCGTCGTCGTTGATGATCGGCTGCCACGGGCGGGCGCTGAGCACGGACATTCACATCGACGACGAGGAAATGACGGACGTGCGCTGGTTCAGCCGCAACGCGGTGCTGGCGGCGCTGCGCGACGAAAACCCGGACCTGCGCGTTCCGGCGCCCATCGCCATCGCCCATCACCTCGTCAAGGCGTGGGCCGAAGGCCACGTCGTATTTGTATGATCTGAGGAGCACACCATGCCGCCGTTGACCAAAGCCCATCTCGACGCCTTGTTGGCGGGTCCGATCAACGCCCGCCTGGCAACCGTGAAGCCTGACGGCGCGCCGTACGTGGTACCGGTGTGGCAGTACTGGGACGGCACGTCGATGTATATCATTCCGCGCGAGAAATCCCGCTTCGTCGCCCACCTCCAACACGAAGCACGGGTTGCCGTCTCGTGCGCCGACGACGTTGACCCGGCGCACCCCCGCGTGCTGCTCGAGGGCAGCATCGAAATCGTCGCCGGGCCGGTCAAGATGGAGGGGCAAATGTTGGAGATCGCCACCGAAATGGCCCAACGCTACGGCGGCGAGGCGGGGCTTACCTACCTGCGCGGCACGCTCGACAAGCCCCGCTACCTGCTGAAGCTGACACCGAGCAAGATGACCACCTGGAGCGGTTCCTGGCATCCCCGCTACGGCTGAGAAGTCGCGTGTTATCCGGCCACGTCCGCCGGTTTGGGCTGCTCGTGGCCCAGAATGGGATGGGGTTGGTAGGGTGCCTCAAGCGCCGCCACTTCCTCGGCGCTGAGGGTGATGTCAACGGCGTCAAAGAGTTCCTTGAGGTGATGAATCTTGGTGGCGCCGATGATGGGCGCAGTGACGCCCGGTGCTTGTAGAATCCAGGCGCAGGCGATCTGGGTGGGCGTGACTCCGCGCTGGCTGGCGACCTGCTGCGCGGCGGCCGCGACCTTGAAATCGTTGTCCCGGAAATACATCTGCTGCGCAAAATCGTCGGTCTGCGCCCGCCTGGTTACCAACGCCTCGTCTTCGCCGTGACGGTTGCCAGCGAAAAATCCCCGCGCCAGCGGACTCCACGGAATGAGCCCCACCCCCTGATCCAGACACAGCGGAATCATCTCCCGCTCTTCCTCGCGGTAGATCAGGTTGTAATGGTTCTGCATGGCCACGAAGCGGCGCCAGCCGTGCTCGCGCGCCACGTACAACGCCTTGGAAAACTGCCACGCCGCCATGCTGCTGGCGCCTAGATAGCGCACCTTGCCGGAGCGCACCAGTGAGTCGAGGGCATCGAGCGTTTCCTCGATCGGGGTGGTCGGGTCCCAGCGATGGATCTGGTAGAGGTCGATGTAGTCCATGTTGAGCCGCCGCAGCGAATTTTCGCACGCCTCGATGATGTGCTTGCGGCTCAGGCCGCGGCGGTTGGGCCCCGGCCCCATGGCGCCGTTCACCTTGGTGGCGACCACGATGTCGTCGCGCTGCGCCATCTCGCCCAGCCAGTGGCCCGTAATGGTCTCGCTCAGGCCCACCGAGTACACGTCGGCGGTGTCGAAAAAGGTGACGCCGGCCTCCAGCGCCACGGCGAAGTGCTCGCGGGCGTCCGCCTTGCTCAAGGCCCAGTCCCGCGGCCGCGCCCAGGCGGGCTGCTCGCCGCCGCCGTAACTCATGCATCCAAGGCAGATTCGCGACACCGTCATACCGGTGCGCCCGAGCTTCGTGTATTGCATCGTGTCTCCAATCATTTTCCAAAGGTGCCCATCAGGCGGGGGGGGGGAGGGAAAATCGGTGGCATCATGCGATGGCGAAGGCGGGGATGTCAAGACAGCCTGCGGCTTGTATGGTCTGAGGCCGTCCGCTATAGTGGCGGCCCTTCAAACCAGCACCTGACGCAACCATCGCCGGAGGACAACCGCATGCAACTCGCGCTGTCGGACATCACCCAATTCAGCCACGACCTGCACCGCCCGGAAGGCGCCATGGCGGCCCGCGATGGCGTCGTCTGGGCGGCGGACGAGCGCGGCGGCTGCGCCCGCATCACGCCCGACGGCGAGCCTACCCTGGTGGGGAACCTGCAGGGCATGCCGAACGGCATCTGCATCGATACGAACGGCGATATCATCGTGGCGAACATCGGCAACGGCCAAGTGCAGCGACTTCACCCCGACGGCCGGCACGAGGTGCTGGCGACGCACGCCGACGGCCACGCCTTGAAGGCGCCCAACTTCCCGTTTGTCGACAGCAAGGGCCGCATCTGGGTTTCCCACTCCACCGATGCGGAGCCGCGCCGGCCCGCGATATGGGAGCCGAGGCCCGACGGCGCCATCGCGGTCATCGAGGATGGCCAAGCGCGCTTTGCCGCCACCGAGGTGTATTTCGCCAATGGCTTCACCCTGGACACCAATGAGGAATACCTGTACATCGCCGAAACTTCGACCATCCGCATCATGCGCTTCCCGGTGCGCGCCGACGGTACCCTGGGCCCACGCGAGCAGTTCGGCCCGCACCTGGGCGAGAATTCCTACCCCGACGGCTGCTCCTTCGATCAGGCCGGCAACCTGTGGGTCACCATGCCGTTCCGCAACGCCATCGGCGTGCTGACGCCGGAGGCGGACTGGCACGTCGTGCTGGACGACCCCTCCGGCACCATCCTGCCGCGTCCCAGCAATCTCTGCTTCGGCGGCGACGACCTATGCACCGCCTACGTGGGCAACCTCGAAGGCGCCACGCTGCCGAGCTTCCGCGCGCCCTATCCGGGCATGCCGCTGGCGCATCAATTGTAAAGTGGCTGATCCGTCTACTGGGAAGGCGCGGAGCGCTCCCCGGCGTAGGTGTCCACGTGCATAAAGGAACGCTGCCCGTCGTCCCAGCGGAAGAGCTTGGCCTCGGCGACGTGGTCGGACTGGGCGTCGATGACGATGTGGTCCACCGGGTAGAGGGGCTCGGCGTTGTCGTCGGGTTCGCGGCCTAGCGCGGCGCGGGTGTCCTCGGCGGAAAAGTAGGCGCCGACGTCGGGGTGGGAGTGGTAGATGATCTTCACCGGGCGCTCGCCAGAGACGCTTTCGAGCAGGAATCTCAAATCCTTGCCGCCGAGGTAGTAAGCCTCGCGCGCCGTGCGCGGAAAGCGCTCCGGGTCGCGGGCGTGATAGCGATTCTGCTCGTTGACGCATGGGCGCGCCTCGTCGATCACCGGGCTGCCTTGAGGCGCGATGAGAAACCCGCAGCATTCGTCGGGGTAGGTCTCACGGGCGTGGGCATAGATGGCGCCCAGAACGTGTGGCGGCACGGACGGCAGGGGCGCATCGGACAGCATGGTCGAAACTCCTTTCAGGGATTGAGAACGGCACGCGACAGTGGGCACTATACCCCGTCCAAACGGCCACTTGCAACGCACGCCATGAGGTGACGCCATACCGCGAACCTACGATTACTGCCCGCGATGCGCGGCCGCCTTCACCCGCCAAGTGCTGCACGGCCACGAACGCATGGTGTGCCCGGCCTGCCGGTTCATCTTCTGGCAGAATCCCGCCGTCGGCGTCGCCGTCATCGTCTTGCAGGAAGGCCGCATCGTACTGGCTCGGCGAGCCCGCGGGGCGTATCGCGGCGCCTGGTGCATTCCGTGCGGCTACGTCGAATACGACGAGGAAGTGCGCGCGGCGGCGCGGCGCGAATTCCGGGAGGAGACCGGTCTGACGGTCGAGGTCGGCGAGGTGTACGCAGTGCATTCGAATTTCCACGATCCGGCGTCGCATTCGGTCGGCATCTGGTTCTGGGGCACCTTGGTGGAAGGGGCCTTGCAGGCGGCAGACGACGTTGACCAAGTTGAATGGGTTCCTCTGAACGACGTGCCGGGCAACCTGGCCTTTCCCACCGACCGTTTGGTCATTGAGCGGCTGCAGCGGGAATACGGGGCCACCATGCGCTGAGGGCCGTCTGCCGGCAGCGCGGGCCGCGTGTTGATCGAGCGGTGGAGGCAGCGGCGCAGCATACCGTCTTCAGTCCAGATACTGCCTGACCCAGATGCGGAACGTTCGCATGACAGCCGTTCTGCCGATGCTTCGGCTTTGTACCAGGTGATGATGCAGGGCATCCGCCACCGGAATGGCGGGGAAATGACGACTCTGGGGTGACGGGACATATTGGCCGTGGCGCAGAATGTGGATTTCGAGGGTGTGGCCGTCGTACCGCCACAACTCCGGCACACCCAGGCGAGCGTAGTTGTGAAAGCGGGTGCGGGCGGTCAGATCAATCTCGATGACGAGATCGGGGGGTGGGTCAAGGGTCAGGTCAATACGTTTCTTGCCGCGAATGGCGGGCTCATGTTCGATGTAGAAACACTCGTCTGGCTCGACCGCCTGGTTCATGGGTTCATTCTTGAAGGTCGTTGAACCCAGATTGCGAAATTCACGTCCCTGCTCTTCCAGGATGATTTTGACCAGGTCGGCCAGAATGACTTTATCGTCTTCGTGCTCGGGGGATGGCGACATGATCTCAAGCATTCCGTTGCTGTACGACAACCGTGTGGAGCGTTTGTCTCCCAATTCATCCAGAATCAACTCAAGCTCGGACCACGTGACACCGGTCAAAAGGACTTGATGGCCTTGGGGAACCACCCAACGTCTGAGGTCGACTTGCATGACGGCTGCCCTCCTTTCCCCTGACGACAGAGGCGCATCATAACACGTTGCAAATGCCCCCCCCCGCAACGACGCATCATCCTGCGAAAAAATCCAGCGGGCACAAACAATCCCCGCGGATGCCTGACATGCCGAGTACCAACTGGACCGGCGTACCCTCAACTCGTGATACAATTCTTTGAATCCTAATCATCCCAGGAGGACCCTATGCGGCAGATATGGAACTGGATCAGAGAAAACGCAGGGACCATCGCGAGGGACCATCGCGGCGGTTGGCACCATCCTTATCGCATTCACTGCCCTCATCCAATTCGCCGTCCTCAATCCCATTCACCAACGCTTCGACGCCCAGGATAAACGTCTTGGCGATCTTAGGGCCGAGATGAACCAGCGCTTCGATACCCAAGAGAAGCACTTCAATCAGCGTTTCGATGACCAGGAAAAGTACATCAACCAGCGCTTCGACGCCCAAGACAAGCACTTCAACCAACGCTTCGACGCCGTGGACCAGCGCCTCGAGGTCCTGGAAAACGACGTGTCGGAACTTCGCAAGCTCAGCGATCGCGTCTCCCGCAACGAAGGACAGATCGACGCCATTAAGCGGCAGTTGCAAACCGCCGACGCGCCCTGAATCCGGCGCCAGCCCACCCAACGCAGACAGACGGTAACGGCAACTACATAAGACACTCCTGACCTTCCGGTTCCTTCACCGTCGTCGAGTCGAAGGCCCGGAGCTGGAACCCGCCGACGCCCGTCAGGGCGACGCCCCTCTCGCGGAACAACGCGACGCACGGAGCACGCAACCACGCCTTCGCCTTTCTCAAGCGCTTCAGCAAAGCCACGGCGGACAACTCGGTCAAGTTTCGCCTTCCTGGGCGCGGCCCACGGTCTCGCGCAACGAGTGGCCGCAGCCAAGATGCAGCAACAGCGTGCGCAACAGGCGCTCGACCGACTTGTCCTTGCGCAAACCCTTCAACGCTCCGGTCTGTTGCGCCCGTTCCCGCCAGTCCGACGGCAGAAACCCCGGCAGCACGTTCCAAACCTCGTCCATACCCGCATCTCTGCCATGACATCAACCAAGACTTCGACATCATGGAACGTGGTACAATGCCGATCAGGTTAACGCTTTATGGGAGGGGGCAAGGCGAACCACTTCAAAATCCATCTGCGGGCACCGGATTGGGTTAGGGATCTGAATTGAAGCGGTCAAGAATCTCTTCAAACCTCATCTGCATTTCGTCCACCAGTGTCTTAACTGCGTCTTTTACCTGACCCGCCTCATCGTAAGCGTTCAGGGGGTTGCCCTGCCCTTGTCTGTTGCATGACCGCCTTATCATCGGCTAGGGTTACTCGTTCCGCATTCTCCTATTGGCCCTGTTTTCAGGAAATCCCGAATGGCGCCGTCGATACCGCCTGAGCCGCTGTCGCAAACCGATTGGCAGCAAACACCACCGGTCGTACAAGCCCATCTCCTCACCCTGCATCAGCGTCTGGCCCAACTCCAACAGCAAATCGAGCAACTCCAACAGCGCTCGCAACGCACCTCCAAGACCTCCGACAAACCACCCTCGTCGGATTCACCCTTCCACAGACCCACGGACCCTACGGACAAGCCCACGGGCAAACGGGGCGCACGAAAGGGACACCCGGGTTCAGGTCCCAAGTTGCTCCGTCCCACCGAGCGGCGGGCCATCTATCCCGAACCTTGTCCTTGCGGCCAAGGCGTATCCGGCCACGTGGCGCCGTATCACACCCATCAAGTCACGGAGTTGCCACCTGTCGAGATGGCCGTCACGCACTGGGTCTTGCACCAGGGTAGGGGTACGGGCTGCGGCAAGCTGCTCAGAGCCCGCCTCCCCAAGGCGCAGCAAAGCGGCTATGGCCCGCGCCTGACGGCCTTGATTGGCGAACTCAGCGCCATGCAGCGAATCTCCCGGCGTGGCGTGCAGGACTTCTGTCGTTCCGTCCTGGGGGTACCCATCAGCCTGGGTGCGATTCAGCGTCTCATCGACCGCACCTCCCTGGCCATCGCGCCACACGATGAGGCGATTGCCACCTTGGCCCGCCAGGCGCGGGTGGGCTATGTGGATGAGACGCCTGGGTACTGTCGCCATGCCTTGCAGTGGCTCTGGAGCATGGTCACGGATACCGTCACCCTGTACCGTATTCATGCCAAGCGTTCGCAGGAAGCCTTCGGGTCTTTGATAAAGGATTGGCGTGGCATCCTGGTCAGCGACGGCTACGGGGTGTATCAAGGCTGGGGCAACCGTCGTCAGACCTGTCTGGCGCACCTCGTGCGTCGTGCCCGGGAGTTGTCGCAGCGCCGTCAAGCCGCCCTTGCTGATTGCGGCAAGGTGGCCTTGAAGGAACTTCAGCGATTGTGTCAGATGGCTCATGCGCCGCCAAGCGGTGGTCAGTGGCAAGCTTGGTATGCCCGTTTGTGCCGTTTCGTGCGGCGTTATGAGTTGCGCCCTGACGATGCGGGTCGCCTGGTGAGGCACTTACGGCGCGAGCTGGGTTCGCTATGGGTGTTTCTCAATGAGTCGGGAGTTGAGCCGACCAACAACCGGGCGGAGCGCGCTTTACGCTTTGGTGTGTTGTGGCGTCAGGGTTCTTTGGGTACGGCGAGCGCCAAAGGCAACGCCTGGGTGCAGCGGAGTCTGTCGCTGCGTCAGACGTGTCGGCAACTGGAGCAATCGAGCTTCTCGGTGTTGGTCGACGCCCTTGAGGCGTTCATGCACGACCGTCCGCCTGATCTCTCCTGGCTACGATGACCCCACTCATTGCTCCACCCGCCGAACGCTTACGACAAGGGCAGGGCAACCCCCTGAACGCTTACCTCAAGAGAGCCACTCCGATCGATAACCAACACTACGATTGTATTATCAAAGTCAAGTTTCCGACCTGTAATCTTGCTATCCGGTTCTGTATCCTGTTGCCAAAATTCGTCAAATCTAGGACTAGATTTAAGTGTTAAGGACCTTCCATCTGATTGTAAGTATAAGTAGCCTTGCTGCATTAAGAAATGTTGATAGTTTGCACGAAGAACTCCATCTACTGTAAACAACGAAGGAGATAGTCCATCATGACCCGCTACCTCAAACTCAAACACCACCTCCTCATCCGAATTTGACACACGCCTCCAGTCCACAAGTCTATAACACCCATCCCCTCCTCCCAGGAATCTTCCATCGTTTCCCCTTGTTAATGACCAGCTTTCTATTAGAGTTTCCATCACTCCATCATATTCGGCTATAATCGTGCATGCACTACCGCGCCACCACAAGTACAGATACCTAGACCTAGAGGGGGTTCCCAGTGTAACAGTTATTACATCAATTTGAGGTCTAGCTGGTTCGATTGCAACTGTTTCCTCAGGTTCCTCCTGCCAGTGCCAGATGTCAGGATAATGAGGCAGCAAACGACTGAGGTAACGTGCTGCGTGACTTGTCCACAACAGAGGAACTTCTGCATCTTCCGGGATAATATAGGGATAAGGAAGTATAAATCGCAGTTCAAACACTACTTGGCGGTCTCTCTCTATCTCATCCGAATTCGATAAACGCCTCCAGTTCACATCCACTATTCGATAGGCGGTAAAAGGCGCCCGTATTAGATCAGGCGCGTGAGCCCCTTGCGCCACGAATAATGGCCCATCCCCCACCACTGCTATCGCATCTCTTAGGGTCCTCATTTCCCGTAAGCGTTCAGGGGGTTGCCCTGCCCTTGTCGTAAGCGTTCGGCGGGTGGAGCAATGAGTGGGGTCATCGTAGCCAGGAGAGATCAGGCGGACGGTCGTGCATGAACGCCTCAAGGGCGTCGACCAACACCGAGAAGCTCGATTGCTCCAGTTGCCGACACGTCTGACGCAGCGACAGACTCCGCTGCACCCAGGCGTTGCCTTTGGCGCTCGCCGTACCCAAAGAACCCTGACGCCACAACACACCAAAGCGTAAGGCGCGCTCCGCCCGGTTGTTGGTCGGCTCAACTCCCGACTCATTGAGAAACACCCATAGCGAACCCAGCTCGCGCCGTAAGTGCCTCACCAGGCGACCCGCATCGTCAGGGCGCAACTCATAACGCCGCACGAAACGGCACAAACGGGCATACCAAGCTTGCCACTGACCACCGCTTGGCGGCGCATGAGCCATCTGACACAATCGCTGAAGTTCCTTCAAGGCCACCTTGCCGCAATCAGCAAGGGCGGCTTGACGGCGCTGCGACAACTCCCGAGCACGACGCACGAGGTGCGCCAGACAGGTCTGACGACGGTTGCCCCAGCCTTGATACACCCCGTAGCCGTCGCTGACCAGGATGCCACGCCAATCCTTTATCAAAGACCCGAAGGCTTCCTGCGAACGCTTGGCATGAATACGGTACAGGGTGACGGTATCCGTGACCATGCTCCAGAGCCACTGCAAGGCATGGCGACAGTACCCAGGCGTCTCATCCACATAGCCCACCCGCGCCTGGCGGGCCAAGGTGGCAATCGCCTCATCGTGTGGCGCGATGGCCAGGGAGGTGCGGTCGATGAGACGCTGAATCGCACCCAGGCTGATGGGTACCCCCAGGACGGAACGACAGAAGTCCTGCACGCCACGCCGGGAGATTCGCTGCATGGCGCTGAGTTCGCCAATCAAGGCCGTCAGGCGCGGGCCATAGCCGCTTTGCTGCGCCTTGGGGAGGCGGGCTCTGAGCAGCTTGCCGCAGCCCGTACCCCTACCCTGGTGCAAGACCCAGTGCGTGACGGCCATCTCGACAGGTGGCAACTCCGTGACTTGATGGGTGTGATACGGCGCCACGTGGCCGGATACGCCTTGGCCGCAAGGACAAGGTTCGGGATAGATGGCCCGCCGCTCGGTGGGACGGAGCAACTTGGGACCTGAACCCGGGTGTCCCTTTCGTGCGCCCCGTTTGCCCGTGGGCTTGTCCGTAGGGTCCGTGGGTCTGTGGAAGGGTGAATCCGACGAGGGTGGTTTGTCGGAGGTCTTGGAGGTGCGTTGCGAGCGCTGTTGGAGTTGCTCGATTTGCTGTTGGAGTTGGGCCAGACGCTGATGCAGGGTGAGGAGATGGGCTTGTACGACCGGTGGTGTTTGCTGCCAATCGGTTTGCGACAGCGGCTCAGGCGGTATCGACGGCGCCATTCGGGATTTCCTGAAAACAGGGCCAATAGGAGAATGCGGAACGAGTAACCCTAGCCGATGATAAGGCGGTCATGCAACAGACAAGGGCAGGGCAACCCCCTGAACGCTTACCATTTCCCCATCACTATCATATTCAGCCAAAATGTATAGACTGTATTCCTCGCGTCCTTCCTCCTCCTCACGGAGGATATCTAACGTCCATAGCAGGAATCTAGGCGAATTTACCGGCGTACTTACGGTAACTACATTGCTAGTTGATCCAATTATTATCTCACTTGCAATTTCCCTAAATTCCGCTCCCAGTTGCTCGACACCGCGAAGTAGAGTGATGTCTTCGTCCGATCGGCAATAATAATCTCTAACGTATTTGCACAACTCATCCAAAAATGCTGGGTCAGTCTTAGTAATATCCCTACCCTTGGCACCGACCACAATGGTGTGCAATTCATCTTCATATTCGTGCTGTAAGTCATATATGTCCATAAGCTCTACATCAAGCGAGCTGGTTTCCAAACCATCAGTAAAGAATACTACCCTTCTCTGGACTTGTCCTGATCCTAGCTGTACATTCACCGCACGGTTCGTCCCTTTATATAGTGCCTCATATGCGGAGGTAGCTCCCTCGAAATTCAGACGATCTACATAAGCCGAGAGTTCTGATAATCCTCTCTCATCATCCAACGCATAAATCGGATTATCATCCTTAACATGAGTACTGAAGTCCACCACGGTGATTAGAAGGCAGGGTTCCGTATTCTCGCACGCTGGATCAAGCATCGGGGCTGCGTTGATCGTAATGCCGAACTCCAGCGTAGCGACATCGCCGTCGCTGTCCGCCACCGCGTACGTGTGGGTGATCTTACTTTGCTCCGTCGTGGGCGTGCCGGTGAGAGTACGGGTAGCGGCGTCGAAGCTCAGGCCGTCGGGGAGCGGCATGAGGCTGTACGTCAGCGGCGCGTCGCCGCTAGTCGCCGCCGGCAGCGTCAGTGGGTCGATGACCCTGCCTACCGTGAAGGCTTGATCACCCACCACCGCCCCCAATCCAAAGCTGGCACGACTGCCGCCGCCCGATGACGATGCCTGCCAATTCAGCACGATTGTGCCTGAATCAAACCCGCTGCCGAAACGGATTGCAGCAATGACGTACACGTGACCCCGTTGCGCAGTGAAGCGCACCTCGCTGGAGAGTCGGGTGAAGTCATCGAGCGCATCGTCTGTGTAAATCAGCAGCAGCGTGTCGAGGTCGGTGCCTCGGGTATCGAAGGTGACGAGGCCTGTCGCCGGCGCCGTCCAGGTCCATTCCGCGTACCAGACGTTTGCACGAACGCTCTGGCCCGACGCGCCGCTGATTGGTACGGGTGGTTCGTCCTCTGTTTGCGCAAAACCCAGCTTGACGTAGCCGACATCCATGATCGCGATCAAGACCACCAACGTCCAGACACCGAACCGTTTCATGCCACGCCTCCTGAGGAATTCCTGATACGCAACGGATGCATCACGTCTTGCAGGGCTGGAACACGACACCTTGAGCCATTCTCCCCATTGAGTCTATATTACACAATTACACAACGGAAGGTACGGTGTCCAATGCGTTTGTGGGGCGACGATGGCGCACCGCATGGTTATGACGACAACTCCCATACGCGCTTGCCTTGGTTAACGCCGGCTGCCCGGCTTGCGCCGCTCCTGCGCCTCACCTACAATGCCGCCCACTTTTCCAGCTCCCTTGCAACCCGTGGAGAACACAGGAGGTGTGGCGTGAAATTCATGCTGTTTGCCCTGCCGACCGTCCCGGCCGAAACATTTGCGGAACGCGAGCAACTGAGGCCCATCGGCAGAAATGACGAAAAGTATCAGCAGATGATCGACGAGTTGCGCAAGATGGCCGTCGTTGCCGACCAGGCGGGGTTTGACGTGATGGGAACCACCGAGCATCACATGCACTCCGAGGGCATGGAAGCCTCGGTGGCGCCCATGCTCCTGTACACCGACCTGGCGGCCCGTACCGAGCGGCTCAAGTTCGCCCCCCTCGGCCTCGTTCTGGCTGCCTGGGACCCGATCCGGGTGGCGGAAGAAGTGGCGGTGTTCGACCACCTCAGCAAGGGCCGCCTGTACGTCGGCTTCGCGCGCGGCTACCAGGACCGCTGGGTCAACATCATGGGGCAGCAGTACCACTCCACCGGCGCCACCATGGACGGCAGCGCCGTGGATAACCACAACCGCGCGGTTTTTGAGGAAGCGGTCAAGGTCATCAAGAAAGCCTGGACGCAGGAGGCCTTCAACCACGACGGCGAGTACTACAAGGTGCCCTACCCCTACGACACCGGCGTCACCCGCTGGCCAATCACGGAATTCACGAACATCTACGGCGCCCCCGGCGAGCTGGACGAAAACGGCGCCGTCCGCAACGTGTGCGTCATTCCGGCGCCCTATCAGAAGCCGCACCCGCCCATGATGCAGCCCTTCGGCGCCAGCGAGCGCACCATCTTCTGGTGCGCCAAGCAGGGCATCACGCCGTGGATTCTGACCGCCCATCCGGAGAGTTTCCGGCACATCGCCAAGGTCTATCAGAACTCGGCCAACGACGAGGGCCGCAGCCTCAAGTTCGGCGAGTCTCTGGGCGCGGTGCGCTCCGTGCACTTCGGCAACAACGAGCAGGAGGCCGTGGACCTGCTGGCCAAAACCAATTTCGCCAGCTTCAAAGAGTTCTTCGGGCCGTTTGGCTTCTTTGAGGCGCACCGCTCGCCCGACGACGCCGAGCAGTACCCTCTCGACCCGTACACCCCACTGCCACCCAAGGAGTGGACGGTGCAGCGCATGCGCGACGTCAAGTACGCCTTGGCCGGCACCCCCGATCAGGTCAAGCGCGAGATCGAGGCCCTGCACAAGATGCACGAGGGCGACGGCGAGCTGGAATGGTTCGGCTGGTTCTTCGATCAGGGCATGATGTCGTGGGACGAGCAGGAACGCCAGTTGGAGATGTTCGCCAAGCACGTCATACCGGCGTTTAAGGACTGACGATCGCCCGACGAATTCGGGGCATCTGGACGCGGCCACACTTGGCGCGTTCGGTTGCCCCGTTTTGTGTTGGGAGTTTTAGCCTTGCGGCGCTGGCGCGCGTTCCACCCGCACTGTCACGATGTTCGCGTCGTGGTATTGCTAGTGGCGCACTTCGGAGGCGAAGTGACGCAGCGACACGTTCTGCTCCGGCGGCACGTCGATGGAGTCGCCGAGCACCACCCGGCCTTCCAGGTTCTCTCCACCCGGCGCGGCGGGACACGTTTCGCAGAAACGTCCGGATTGTAGGCAATGCCTCCACGTTCAACTCCACCTCCATGCGCCCCCGTCTGCCGCCGGTCAGGTCCAAAGCCAGAGACAGCACCACAGCCGCCAAGCCCCCGGCGGTCATGTCGTTGCCGAGCAAAGCGCCTCACCACTCCCTGAGACGGTCCGCGAAGATCATTTCATGCTGGAAACCGACGCCAATCCAGAACGAGACGCCGACCACGCGGGTGCCGACGCCGTGAGTTCGGCCACTGCGACGCTGGTGGAGTACGTGGTGTTCGGGATGGTGCCGAGCAGCCGAAAAGGAGATTGCCGCGCCCGTCCGCGTTCACAGCCCCCGCACCGCGCGATAATCTATGGCCCGACCATTGCGCCACGCCACTCGCTGGATGGCCACCCCGTCGCCGACGGTTTCGATAGCCCCGTCCGCGCATGACGATGCCCATGATGAGGGCAAGCGTTGCAACCGCGCTCACCGCGCTGCTGCCGGCGGCGCGTCCGGTGGGACCTGCGTCAGCATGCCGAAGATGATCGGCATGACGGTGCCACCGACGATGGGCGTAACGGTCCGGCGTAGCCAGGAGAGCCGCCAAACGAGGAGAAACTGGAACAGCAAGGAGACGACGAGCAGGGCTGCGCCGCCCTCGATCAAGGCGGTGACGCACACGGCGATGAAGGCCCCGGACGTGCCCATCAGCAAGATGTAGCCGCCACCGACATGTCCAACCCGGCGCGCCTAGATGATCGTCGTAACGCCGCTCACAACGAGTGCCGCGAACGCCGCCCAGGTGAGCAGCGGGTCGCCCAGTCCGGCCGCGCGAATCACGATGGCGGGCGTAAGCACGATACCGGCGATGGTGAGTACGGCGTATATTGCAGCCGAGGCCGAAGGCGAGCGGGCTCGGCGGCTTCTCGTCCGCTTGGTAGCGGACCTTCGAGGACGTGGCCACGGGGTGGATTCTCCTTGAAGTGGCGTCGGGATGCTGTCTCAACTCGGGAGCTCCCCGCGCGTCTCGCGGGCCTACTGCCCGGACGGCGAGGGAATGGGGAAAAGCGGAACACGGCCAACTGGATGCCAAGTATCCCCGGCGGCGTTGATACCTGCCTTTGTCTGCCTTGTCAACGATGCGTGGCCGTAGACCCGGCCTCCGCCGTCGAACCAGTGGGGGGCTGAGACGTTGACGAGCGATGAATAAAGCGCGTAGTCTGTATGCAATTATTGGATTGCCTTGACGCTGCAAACCCCGGATTTGATCTGTCGAGAAGATTCAAATGACACTTGGCGCACCCTTTTAGGCGCTTCAATGGGTCCGCTTAAGCGAACGGAATGAGCATGTCCAAGCCACACGTCTTCATTTCATACGCTGGTGAGGACGAGTTCGAGGCGGAATTGCTCAAGTTTGCCTTGGAGACATTCCTGCGGATGTTGGCGTGGGCGCATGGATTTTCCGGCAGGATCAGAACAGAGCGGAACGGGATATTGCGGAAGCCTTAAGGAGCACGCGAGACCGTCGCGCGCCCTGATTTTTCTCCGTTTCACCGGCTACCTTTGCCCGCGGTGCGACGCAGTGGGTGGAGTTTGCTTATGCAGATGCTTTTGAGGTGCCGATATTCGTCTTGCTGCCTCACCTTCAGTATGAAGGTTTGAGGGCTCCCGATAGTGGCGCACCGCCGCTTCTAGGGCCTGTTGACATTTAGGCAAGCGCCAAGCGAGAACTCACCGCATGAATCATCGCGGCGTAACTGACGTCCGTCTTCTCAAAGCGCATCGCAAGACGACGGAAGTGTTTGAGTTTACAAAAGAAATTCTCCACCAGATGACGCCACTTGTACATCTCCACGTCGTAGTCGATCTCATCAATGCGATTCGACTTGGGGGGAATCACCGCCATCGCACCCCGCTCTTTCAACTCGGCGCGCAAGGCGTTGCTGTCGTAGGCTCGCTCTGCAATCAACGCCTCGAACGCGACGCCATCAAGCAAAGAAGGAACGCCGATCAGGTCGTGGCGCTGGCCCGGCAGCAGGACGAATTTCACCAAATTGCCCAGGGCGTCGACCCTCACGCTGATCTTCGTGCTTGGGCCACCCCGCGAGCGACCGACGGCTTGGCTGCGGATCCCCCTTGAGCCCCGGCGCCGTGTTGATGGAGCCGTACGATGGCGCCGTCGACCAGCACGTACTCGAAGTCGGCAGCGGCTGATAATTCCTTGAAGACTCGCTCGAAGACGCCTTTCCGCGCCCACCTCCGAAAACGTTGGAACACCGAGTTCCACAGCCCGAACTCGCCGGGTAAATCGCGCCATGGAGCTCCGGTGCGAGCCATCCACAGGACGGCTTCGAGGAACTCCCGATTGTCTCTTGCGGAACGTCCGGGGTCGCCGTTCTTTCCAGGTAGTAGGGGCGCCACGCGTGCCCATTGCGAGTCGCTGAGGATTCTTCGCGCCATGTGTCCACCTCCACTTGGCTGATCTGGATTGAGGGTTGAATTCCCCTCAATTACAGACGATGGACTATATGAATGTCAACAGGCCCTAGTGGAAGGCCAATGTAACGCCGCAATAAATTGGCGCACAGTGGCGGCGGATGCCGTTGTCTCGGTGATGCCCGAACACGCCGCGACATCCCCATGGATCAACTATGAAGCGGGGCTTGCTGACGCGCTTGGCAAGAAGATTCTGGTTGTCGGACAAAGGGCATAGGAGAAGCTGCTTTATTGGCGAAACCGGCTGACTATCAGCAAATCGAGATTGAAGCATTGAGCTAACAATCACTTTCAAGGAGTCGTCCCGGTCGTCCTGCTGTTTGAAACTCCTTTGGATGAGGACGAGAGGCTTCGAGAGAAATCGGAGAAAAGGCAATATGAATTCCCAATCAGGCCTTTGCCCTTCTTGGCAGGGCCGACGCAAGGCCCCCTTTTTTGGCCGGGGCAAAGCTGCCGTCAGCAAAGGTTTCGGCCCCATCAAGCTGTCCTTGGCGGTCAAGTTGCGCCAGAAAGGCGCGCCATGCCTTAAGCCACACCTCTTGTTCCTCCCAGAGGCACAGACGACGCCAACAGGTGCTGGGAGAAGGATAGGACGCTGGCAGGTCTTTCCAGCGGGCGCCGCTGCGAAGGACCCACAAGATGCCCTCGAAGCAAGGGCGATTGGGGATTGGTTTGGGTCCACCCCAAGGCGAGGCTTGGGGTTTGGGCAGGAAGGGAGCGATTTTTCCCCACTGCTCATCGCTTAGTTCACTCTGATGGCGGTTCATATCAGGCCTCCTTTGAGCCATTGATTGCATACCAAAAGGAGGCCTCATGGTAAATTAAGTTATGAAACTGCTTCTACCCTCTGGCAGCGGGTAACGATATAAAGGGAAAACATAACTCGCTTCTCTGCTTTTGTTAGAGACTGAGCAGTCATTTGGAGGACTATCCGCGACGAACCCATGTCGCCAAACAGAGGTTCCTATTTGTCTTGGGGCCAACAAACAGACGTTTTCTTTCCACTTGACATGATTCATAAGCTCTCTTCGTGGACAATCCATAAATTCATAGCCAAAGAAGCACCACCGTGTATCAAAGGGACGGTAGGAACAAGGAATGACGCTCTGCGTTGGCTCGTCCGCTGCTTGGAGTGAAGTGCGAGCTTCAGGTACATGCCAGTCGCGGGTATCTCGGATTTTGTATTCTTCTCGTAGCCTTTGGTCTGAAATGCTTTTATCACGCATATCTCTTACACGACGCTCAATCTCGCTTTTTTCGTAAGCGACGGCAAAGTGGTCACGGTGGGTTTGAAACCCCAGAACGTTAACGGAAAAAATATCCGTCACTTTCCACCCCCATTCGTATTCCCCTCGCAATTCTTCATCTTGCGGAACAAACAGGTAAAACGGTGTGGACGGCTGCAGTTCCGCCCATGTCATGCCGTCCTTTTCGGCTTCAAGCAACGTTCGGTATTTCTCCTGACGTGTTCCCTGCAGGTCGGCGTGATACACGCCGCGCGACAACCCTTCCTTCTTCACCAGCAAAGAGATGGCCACCCCCTGTTCAATGTCGAACACGTTTTCATCTTTGCCGCCTTCGGGTGTCGTCTCCTTCCTTTTGGCATTGCCGTGCAGGTCGATCAGATATAGCCGATTGAAGCTTTGCATCAGGGATTGGCGCATCCCCCGAAAGGTTGGATTGTCCAGAAAGGAATGATTGGTGATGATGCCGACCACACCTTCCGCAACCTGCTCCAGCTTCCATTGGGCAAAGCGGATGAATTTCACGTAGTCATCCTGCAACCATTTGGGGTTTCTCTCGCCCAGTTTCTTGCCGTCCACCTGTTTATAGGTGTCAATTAATGTCGTAATCCACTTGCCCGTGTTCTTCGAATGTCCTGCATAGGGCGGGTTGCCGGTGATGACCAGAATAGGCTTGTCTTTGGTCGCTTGGGCATCCTCCACTTCGCGCGACAGGGCCGGCAACAGGAAATTGCCCTGCGGCTCTATCGGTTCCAGGGTGTTGGTCAGGTAGACGTTGAGCCGCTCGCCGGGTTGCATGGCATAGCCCTTGTCATGCAGGAATTGCGACAATTTCAGATGCGCGACCGTGTACGGGGCAATCAGATATTCAAAGCCGTACAGGTTCTTCAGCACGTGTTCCTTGACGATGGGATGGCGGACAGCCTCGGGTACGGTTTCGAAGATGTGGTGCAGGATTTCGAGCAGAAAAGTTCCGGTGCCCGCAGCGAAGTCCAGCACCGTGACGCGCTTCCTGTCTGCCAGTCCCTGCGTGATGTCAAACGTTTCTTTCAGGATGTCATTCAGCGCCCGGACAATGAAATTCACCACCGGCGGCGGGGTATAATACACGCCGCGGCTTTTGCGGGTGTCCTTGTCGTAGGCTTTCAGGAAGCCTTCATAGAAATAGACGTACGGGTCTTTGGCGAACAGCAACCACTCTTCTTCGGTACGCGCCAGCCGGCCCTGCCGCTTGCTGAAAGCCAGGTCTTCGTGAATAGCGTTCAGGTCGAGGGTGTTCATGATGCTGAGGATTTCTTCAACCAGCCATCTGATGCCCCGGTATTCGTCGCGGTCCAGTTCGTCGAGAAAATCGACCAGTTCGCGGAGCAGGGCGAAATTGGTCGGAATATGGTTCTTGGCGTTGACCAGCGTGACCTCGGTCATTTCCCCGGCATTGAGCTTGGCCATGAACAGCCCGTAGCCCAGGGTTTGGGCGAAGGCGTCGGCAAATTCTTGCAGTGCGAGTTCCTGAAACACCTCTCTCCTGAACACCATGTACAGCCCGTATAGCCGGCCTTCCTGATGTTCCTTTTCTTGTCGCTCCAGTTCGGCCAACAGAAAATCGCGCAAATCGTGACAGCGCACGGCCAGGGCGCGAGACAGGGTGCCGGCGTTGTCCAGCTTTTCGGGCGGCACGGACAGGAAGTCGTCGATCAGCTTCCGCACTGCATCCGCCTTCTTCGGGTCGAGGCGTGCCCTGTGGTTACCTGCGTCGATGGGCGCACCCAGCGTTTCCCGCCCGGTGATTTCGCCGTCTTTGAGCCATATCCATTCCAGATAGTCGGTGAGAACCAGGTTCCCGGACAATCGTTTGTACTTGGCGATTTGGTCGCCTTTCAGAACGGCGTCCAGGTTTTCACCGATTTTCTTGTTTTCGAGATAACCCAAAATCGCTTCATTTAACTTGATTTTGAAATCCGGTGTGCCCAGCCCGGTCTTGTCTTGCTTGGGTTCGTGAATGACTTTGATATTCGGGTTTTCATGGGCAGCAATGGCGTTCAGCAGGTTTTCCAGGGCGCCTCGTAAGGTATGCTCGGTGGTCTCGGAAACATCCACCGCCTTCAGAGCGTTGAAGTAAGCGGCTAGTGGATTGGACATGTCCTTGGGGGGCATCTTGTGTTCCTCAGACCTATGAATGTCGGCGTGTTGTCAACACCGCTGTGTGTAGTTTACGGGTTATCTTGGTCGAACGGCCTCACATCCGTTTCCAGAAAACCTCTCCATAAATAGAGTGGACGGGCATCTGGAATCCTGCAAAACACGCGCATCAGACCGGCGGGTACGACGTCTGTTGTAGCTGGGTGAGGATGGTTTTGCAAGATAACGGCAAGACGTGCAGGGCGAGAATATGCTAGGCTGCGCTTCTTCAGGCGTGATTGTGGGGCCTTGTAAGGCGAACCCGTGGAGTGGTTGCACGGAAGGGAGAAACAACTGATGTACGACTTGGTAATACGAAATGCGCAGATCGCCGATGGGCTCGGCAATCCCCTGCAAGAGGGTGATCTTGCCGTTGAGGGCGGCCGCGTGGCGGCGGTTGGGGAAGTGCGGCAGCCGGCGGCTGAGACCGTAGACGCACAGGGCATGGTACTGGCGCCCGGCGTGATCGACCTGCACACCCATTACGACGCGCAGTTGACCTGGGACGCCACCGCCTCGCCGTCGCCCGCGCTGGGCGTCACCACCGTGGTGATCGGCAACTGCGGCTTCGGTATTGCACCCGCTCCACCCGCCGCGCGCGACGCCATTCTCGCCAATCTCGCCGAGGTCGAAGGCATGTCGCTCGATACCCTGAAAGCCGGGGTGCGCTGGGGCTTCGAGGGCTTTGGCGAGTACCTCGGCCTGTTGCGCCGTCAGGGCGTCTACCCGAACGTGGCGGCGCTGGCCTCACACGCCACCATTCGCACCGTCGTCATGGGCGAGGACAGCTCCCGGCGCCCGGCGCGCGATGAGGAACTCGAAGCGATGGTGCGGCTGTTCCGCGACGCCATGGACACCGGCGCGGTCGGGTTCGGCTCCTCGACCAACGAAAATCACCGCGGCCACGGCGGCGTGCCAATCGCCTCGCGGCTCGCCGAATTCGCGGAGTTCGGCGCCTTCGCCGACGCCATGGCGGACTACAATCACGGTGTCTTCCTGATTACCCCCGGTAATCACATGGGCATGGACTTCATGGAGGATTTCGCCCGCCGCAGCGGCCGCCCGGCGGTGTACGCGGCGCATTTCCACTACGCCCATGAGCCCGAGCGCGGGCGCAACCTCATGCTCCAGGCGCAGGCTGCTCGCCAGCGCGGCCACCGCGTCTACACGCAGGGGTCGTGCCAGCCTCTCAGCCTCAGCTTCCCGCTCGACGCCGCCTACATCCTCAAGGCCATTGATCCCTGGCCCGCCACCTCGGATCATACGGAACTGCGCCGCATTTTCTCGGACCCTTCATTCCGCCAGGCTTTTCGCAACGCCCTCGCCACCCCGGTCGGCGGGCGTGTGTTCAATGGTCGCTGGGACTGGGTGTTGGTAACCCGAACCGGTCGCTCGGAGAACGCCGAACTCGAAAACCAGACCGTCGCCGACATCGCACGGGCGCGCGGCGTCGATCCGCTCGATCTGTTTCTGGACCTTGCCCTACAAGAAAACTTCGAGACGTTTTACACTGTTTACATCCTGAACATGGACGAGGCGGGCGTGGAGGAATTGATCACCAACGACGGCACCCTGGTCAGCCTGTCCGACGCCGGTGCGCACAACGCGCTGCTGTGCGACGCCGCCTACGCCATGCACCTGCTGAGCCATTGGGTGCGCGACAGAGGCGTGTTCGATCTGCCGACAGCCATTCGAAAGGTCACCAGCGACCCGGCCGAGGTGTACGGTATCATCGACCGGGGCCGTCTTGTCCCTGGCGCTTTCGCCGACATGATCCTGTTCGACCCCGACAGGTTGCGCATCACCGGCACGGCGCGTCATCACGACCTGCCGGCCGGCGGTGAGCGTCTGCTGCGCCGCGCGCCGGGGCTGTTGGGCACGTGGGTCAACGGCGTTCAGGTGTTCGACGGGGTGGATTATCTGACGCCGCCGCGGGCGCCTGGCGAGGTGCTAACGCAGTTCGCGTCCAGCAAGTCGTCGCTCGGCATGTCAGCCTGAAAATTCGAGGGATTGGTTTAGAAGGTGGGCCTTGATCTCGCCGAGCAGCAACACCGAGCCAGTGACGCAAATGGCGTCCGTTGGCCGCGCCTTGGCGCGCGCCAGGGCCAGCGCCTGCCCAGGCGTCTCGGCGAGTCGAACCGCCACGCCGTGACGTCGTACTTCATCGGCAAGGCGTTGCGGCTTACAGGCGCGCGGGCTGTGGAAGGCGGTGACGATCACCTCGTGGGCCAGGGGAGCCAGGATGGCCACGATGTCCTCCACCTTCTTGTCCGTGGCCATGCCGAGCACGAGGAACAGACGCTCGGCGCCAAACAGCTCGCTCAGCGTGTCGGCGAGACAGCGGGCCGATTCCACCGTGTGAGCGGCGTCGAGCACCACCCACGGCTGGCGACCGATGATTTCAGCCCTGCCTTCCCATTGCACGGCGGCGAGTGCATGGCGGATAGGGTCGTCGCTGATGGGCCAGCCCTTTTGCCGCAGTTGCAGGCAAACCGCCACCGCCACCGCAGCATTGGCCGCCTGATGGCGTCCGACGAGCGACACGGTGATATCGTCAATTTCGCGGCCGAAGCCGCGGAAGCGCATACGCGTGCCCTCGGCGCTGACGTCGATGACCTGCCAGACAAAATCCTGCCCCGCCATTGACAATATCGCTCTCTTTTCCCGACACCACTGCTCGAAAACCGCTGCCGCCTCCGGCTCTTGCGGCGCACTCACCACACAGGCTTGCGGCTTGATAATGCCGGCTTTCTCACCAGCGATGGCCGCGAGCGTATCGCCTAGGATGTGGGTGTGCTCCAGACCGATCGGTGTCAGGACGGCGACCTGCGGGGTGAGAACGTTGGTGGCGTCGAGGCGGCCGCCGAGTCCCACCTCCACCACCGCGATGGCGACCTGCTGGCGGGCGAAATGCAGAAAGCTCAAAGCCGTTGTCAGCTCAAAGAAGGTGCGAAAGCGCCTCGGCTGGCCGCGCTGCGTCGGTTGCAGGTGGCCTCGCAATTCGGACACAAGGGCGGCAAACGCCGGTTCGCTGATGAGCTGGCGGTCAATCTGGGTTCGTTCGCGCAGGGTGACCAGATGCGGATTGGTGAACAGTCCCGTGCGCAAGCCGGCTTGCGACAGAATGGCCGCGATCATGACGGCGGTGGAACCCTTGCCCTTGGAGCCGGCGATCAGCACCGAAGGGAAGGCCCGGTGCGGGTCACCAAGTTCGTGCAGGAAGGCGGCGAAGGCGTCCAGGTTGAAATGCTCGGGGGCGTAGGGAACCCGCTGGCCGGATTCGTAATTGATGAACTGCGACAGGTAGGCCAGGGCCTGCTCGTACGTCAACACCGCGCTCCCTCGCCCTGACCGGCGGCCTCCCGCAATCGGGCGTGCACAAAGTCGGGCTCCAGAGAGCGTAAGAACCAGCCTGCCCGCGGGCCGCGGATGCGGTCCAGAAACGCGACGTAGACCGCCTCGAAAACGTCCTTGGCGGCCAATCCCGACTCTTCGGCAAGCGCATAGACCAGGGCATGAATGGCGTCGCCGTCCATGTCGGGCTGCAGCCGCTGATCCAGAAGCGCCAGGGCATGACGCTGCGGCGGGGTCAAGTTGACGGCGCGTTCGGGCAAGGTCGGTTGCAAGCGCAGACGGGTATCCGGCGGGCTGAAGCGTTCCACCCAGTAGGCGGCGAAATCCACTCGTTTCTGCAGGGTTTCGGCGTCGGGCACCGGCAGGTTGTGGCGCTTTAGAATGACCTGAATTTTGGCCACGTCGCCGTCGGTGATCTGCACCAGATTGACCAGGTGCCGGAAGGGCACGCCGATGGAATCCAGGTCGGTGATGCTGGCCAGGTCGGCGGCGCGGGCATCGCGGTTGTTACCGGAGAGGTTGTCGTACTCGTCCATCAGGTTGAGCAGTGGCAGGCCGGGGTCGAAGGCAATACGCCGCATCGGCTTGACTCGGAAAATCAGGTAACGCACCACGTCCGGCGGGATGGCCTGCGTCAGGTTGACGATGCTGACGAGGTTGCCCTTGCTGGACGACATGTCCCCCTGGCCCTTCAGACCGATCCATTCATAGGGGATCGGGTGCGGCGGGTCTCCGTCGAACACCTCGCGCATGATGCGCTTACCGGTGTCGTACGAACCGCCGCGCGAGGCGTGGTCCTTGCCGAAAGGCTCTGCCGTCACCCCCAAAACCTGCCAGCGCGCCGGCCAGTCCACCCGCCAAGTGAGCTTGCCCGCTTGGGACACCGGCGCCGTGGTGTCGTGACCGCAGTCGCAGACGTACGATACGGTTCGGGCAGCGGCGTCAAATGCCGTTACCCGCGTCCCCGCCAGACGACCGCACGCCTCGCACAGTGGGTTGTAGGGCGACCAGTCGTCGGCCATCGCCTTGCCGGTTACGTGGTGCAGGATGGTCTTGATTCTCTCGGTGCTTCTCAGGGCCGTCATGGTCTGGTTGTCGAGATGGCCGCCGCGATACAACTCGTGCGCCTGATGCACCTCCAACTCGACGCCCAGCGTCTGCATCGCCTGCAGGAAGGGCTGCAGGAAATGCTCGGCGTAACTGACGTGCTCATCGCACGGGCACGGAATGTCGCACAACGGCTTGCCGACGTGCGGCTGGTAGCGCTCAGGGTCGAGAAAGTCATAAACCCGCCGCAGCGGGTCCATGGTGTCGGCCACGTAATTTAACTGGCAGTCGGCCCCCTGCTCCCGCAAGGCGCAGCGCACCCCTTCCGCGGTCAGCACCTCCCGCAAGTGCCCGACGTGATACTCCCCCGACGGCGTAATGCCCGTACTCAGCAAGTGCCGTGGCTGGTTCGCCAAAAGCTCGCGGGCTACCTGGTCGGCCCAGTGTTGTGCCACAACCTCGTTCATCAAGCGGATCCTTCGGATACAAAATTTCTAGCTGGTCGCGGTCCGTCCGGTAATCGCCTCGCGCAATCCGTCCAGCAACCCTTCGAGCCGGGCCTGGCCGTGCTCCAGCCGCGCAACACGTTAGCCCAGCCGCGTCACGTCTTCCTGCAGACGCCCCATTTCCTGCCGCAACCGTGTTTCCATCTGGGTCATTTCTTTCCGCAGCTGCGATTCCATCTGTGCTACCTCCTGCCGAAGTCCCCGGCTACTCGTCAGAATTAGAGCATATTCGGATCATATTGTTTTATATCCTACATGGGTGAAGTAGTTAGCGCATTCCTCAGGTGAAAACGCCTCCAGGGCCGTGGCGATGGCCGACTCCAGGCCGTCAACGGTGTGTGCTGCAGCCTTGCGAAGCAACGCCTTGAGCTTCGCATACGCTTGCTCAATCGGATTGAAATCCGCTGAGTACGGCGGCAGGTACAACAGCGTGGCTCCCGACTCGCCGAGCGCTTCGCGGACCCCTTGAACTTTGTGAGCCGCAAGGTTAGCCAGCACAACGACGTCGCCGACACGAAGACTCGGACCCAATAGGGTGCTGGCGTAGGCACGAAAGGCGGCGCCATCCATGGCGCCGTCGATGACCATGAGCGCCGTGAGACCATCCAGACGCAAGCCGCACACCAGCGTGGTGGTCTTCCAATGACCGTGTGAAACGGACGCCCGGCAACGCTTGCCAGGCGGCGAACGGCCCCGCCGCCTGGCCATGTTGGTAGTCGCTCCGGTCTCATCGATAAAGACGAGTTTCGTCGCCTCAAGGTGGGGCTGCATGGCAGCCCAGGCTTGTCGCCTTGCGGCTATGTCATCACGTTCCTGCTCACGGGCGTGCGCCGTCTTTTTTTCAACGTGATGCCGTGGCGTCGGAAGAACTCGTGCCGGGTGCTGATGGCGAAGGTCTCACCCCGCTCGCTGCGCAGGCGTTGTTGGAGTTCGGCGAGGGTGACGTCGGGCGTCTGGTGTATGGCAGCCCTAAGAAAGTCGGCCTGTGCTTCGATGCGCCTGGAGCGACGGTCGCCGCCACAGGGTTTTGCCTGGGTGCGTCCGGTGCTGAGGTAGGCCTGCATCCACCTGACGGCGCTGGCGGCACTGATACCGAATCGTTTGGCGGCGGCGTTTCGTGACAGGCCGCTTTCGACGGCTCGGATGACGCGTAGGCGGAGGTCTTGGGACAGGTAAGCTGCCATGGTTGGAGGTCTCCTGTGGGAAAGCGGTAGGAAAGACGACTCAAGCTAGCCAGGATACCATGATAGTACAACTAGAACCGAAATTGCTCTAGCCCGCCTAAAGCAACACCTACCGCTATTACTGGGATCAAGATATTGACAGATTCACCCATAATTCTCTCCAACAGAATCAGCGGTCTTCGCCGAGTGGCCAGAGTCGCACATTTTTCCACAGAACGCTATTGGCAGAACGCGCCCGTACCCCTTAGGCTCAAGACTCATAACTAGAAACTAACCGTGGCAGCCATGCAGATGGCACTGAAGAACGTATGCGCACAGCGGTCGTACCGAGTGGCGATGCGGCGACAATCCTTGAGCCTGCCAAACAGGCGTTCGATGAGGTTACGGCGCTTGTACAACTCGGTGTCGTAGATGATGGGCTCTTTGCGTTTGGCGCGGCCCGGAATGCAGGACTTGATGCCACGTTCGGCAAGGGCCTCGCGAACCTGTCGCTGTCATAACCCTTGTCGGCTATCAGGACAGCGGCTTTCGGTAGGGCCTCAAGTACCGTATCAGCCCCGCGGTAGTCGCTGACCTGCCCCGCCGTCAACCGCAGCACGACGGGCTTGCCATCGCCGTCGCAGACGGCGTGGAGCTTCGAGTTCAGCCCACCCCGGGTGCGTCCGATCTGGCGTGGGAAAGCCCCCCCTTGAGCAGGCTGGCGGCGGTGCGACGCGCTTTGAGATGGGTGCTGTCGATCATGCCCGTCTTGGTGGCGGTGTTTTCGGCAGCCAGGGCTTGGAAGATGCGGTCGAAGCCCGCGGCCCTGCTCCAGCGCACGAAGCGATTGTAGAGTGTCTTGTGGGGTCCGTAACAGGCGGGCGCGTCGCGCCACCTCAGCCCATAGCGGATGACGTGGATGATACCGCTGATGACCTTTCGGTCATCGACGCGTGGGACGCCGCACCCCTTGTTGGGTGACAGGGGCTTGAGTCGGTCAAACGGGTCGTCGGACAGCCAGAAGTGGTGCTCGGACATGATCGCTCTCCTTGTGGCGTCAGCGTGTTGACTCTCATCACAGGCCCCATGATACCCTTTTATAGGTCCTGAGCCTAGCGAATCGAACAGGGACTGTCCCGACGCTTCGGACCTGTCCCCGGTGAGAGTTCCAGAGACCAGTTGGTTGCGCGCCATCGCCGCCGCCAGCGGCAGCGACGAGATGGCGCCGAAGGCCAGGGCGTGCTTCAACCGCTCGCCTACCGGGGCGTTCCGACGCGAAAGGAGCATGAGGGCCACGCAGATGATGAGCGTAGCTCCCATGTACCTCGTCAGCGCGGCGAATACGGCGGAAGGCACGAGGGCCGGCTTGCCGCTTCTCCGGTTCAGGAACGACTCCAGCGGCATCAGGGCGAGGAGGGTGAACAGGATGAAGAGGGGTTCGCTGTCGAGGGACGAAGCCGAATGAGCGAGGGGGAGGGCTACCATGACCGCCGCCACCGCTCCCAGCGCGATTGGCTGCGACCGGAGGCGCCGGCTCAGCCAGAGGCCCGACACCAAGATGAGCAGGCCGAAGGCGACGGCGTTCAGGAACCGGCCCCCGTCCACTGGTTTGATGCCGAACAGGCTCAGGAACGCCATCGCCATGGGGAAGAAAGGCGCAAACGGAATTACAAGTTACAGGCTTAATAGCACGCCCTGCCCGGTGCCGCGCGCAACCATGCCCGGCACGTCGAATCCCTTGCCATTCAGAATGTCTTCAACCGTCCGTAGCTGCATACGGGGGTATGGCCGCGCAAACGTGGACTGGGTATCCCCTGCCTCAGCCATGAAGCGATGGAAGTTACGTTCCTTCGTTACGCCCAATGGCTCCAGGATAATCAGGCCGACCCTCAGCGCCGCGCCGTTCTCCAACACGCCTCGCAGGGCGCGTCGCGTGGCAATACCGACATTCTTGCCGCCCTTCACCTCCATCGCCATGCTTTGCAGGTCGTCCACGTTCGGCATAGCGAAGTACAAGCGTCCGTCGATGCCGCCGTCTGCCGTGCGCCGCGTTGTCACGAAGCCGTCCACGGCTTCGACAGCCCATTTCTGGAAGTGGTAGGGATCACGCTTCCACAGGTCGCGGGCGCCTTCCAGGGTGCGCGGCACGCCGTCAACTTCAAAGTCCTTGCCCGCCACCAATCGCAGGCGGTCTTGCAGGCGCACCTTCGCCACGCGCTTGACGGCGTGAATGGCGATGTCGATACCGACCCAGCGCCGCCCCAGTCTGTGGGCAGCCTCCAGCGTGGTGGCGCAACCGCAGAACGGGTCGAATACCACGTCGCCTTCATTGCTGCTCGCCTTGATGATGCGCTCAAGCAGCGCCAAGGGCTTTTGCGTCGCGTAGCCCATGCGTTCACGGGCGCGGCCAGACGAGTTGTCAATATCGTTCCACAAATTCGTTGCAGGTCGCCCGCCAGAGAGATAGGTCTTGCGATCAGGGCGCCCCGTGCCAGACCCTACAAGTCGCCCCTCTCTGTCCAACGCCCGCAACTTGGCGGGCTTCATACGCCACCCCCATCTTGGGACATATCCCTTGTATTCATACACAAGGTTCGGCCTTTCTCCCATTGATGCCGTGCGTATGATTTCGTGAAGTCTGTATCTGCCCTCCTCGTCTTCAGGTCTGTAAAAGTCGGACACCTATTTCTCATCATGAGGCACATACACCGGATTCCACGTCCTAGCAGATGTCTTGGAAGAGGACAAGATGAGGTCTCTCACCTGCCCAAAGCCTTTGGAATCGTTATGAGAATTTGTGCGTCGCCAGGTAATCTCGCTTCTGAAGTTCTCATGCCCGAAGATGGCGTCCATCATCACTTTGAGGTAGTGGCTGGCAGTCGGATCACAATGCAGGTAGATGGAGCCAGTCGGCTTCAAGATGGGCTTCATTGGCAGCAAGCGCTCTACCATGTAGGACAGATACGCCAGCAAGCGCGGCTGCGTGCCGCGCAAGGCATTCACCCAAAGACGCCAGAACTCAGCCACCTTGTCATCAATGCCGCGTTCGCGCTCCTCGTCCAATGTCCACAGGTCGCAGAAGGCTTCAATCTGGTCAGGCGGCCGGTGGCATCCCTGTAAATGGCGTTGTATTCCTGATTCGAGTTGAAGGGCGGGTCCAGGTAAATCAGGCCCACGCTGCCCAGGTTCACGTGATCTCGCATGATCGTGAGGCAGTCGCCGTAGTAGAGCCGGTTCACGCGAAGCATCCCCGGATGAAGCCGCCGAACGGATCGACATTCTTGCGTTCGTTGTACTTCCAGCAGGCTTCGGCGACGTACAGCAGGGTATACGGTACGCCGTAGTGGTGATGCGAGCCGTACCAGGCGCGCTTGAGCAAAGACCAGAAGCCCTCAATCGTGTTGGTGTGAACCGAGCCTTCGGCATAGGCCGTGCTGTGGTTGATAACGGCGTGCTGCATGAAGTTCTTGACGCCGCCATAGCCCTTCCATTCGTCCGTCATCAGCAGCGAGCCGGCGGGTTCCACGTTGTCCTTGATGAACTTGAGCAGGGTCTTGCCGCGGACCTTGGCGGCAGTGCGGGCCGTTACGCGGCCGCCGCGTTCGACGGCGCCGACGATCAGGCGCTTGGCCGTGCCGCGTCCTTTCTTGACGGGCTTGTCGTCTTCACGCCGGTTGCCCTTGCGCGGCCTGCCGCCCAGATAGGTTTCGTCGGCTTCGATGATGCCTTGGAGCAGGTGACGCTCGCGGTTCACCATCGCAACCCGAATGCGGGTTTGCATGTACCCTACGGTTTGTTGCCTCACGTCCAGATCACGGGCAAGCTGGCAGCTCGACAGGCGTTTCTTGGCGTTCGCCATCAAGCCGATTGCCAGGAACCACTTTTGCAAAGGGACTTTGGTCTTTTGCATGATCGTGCCGGACAGGACGTTGAAGCTGGACTTGCAAGCGTGGCAATTCCAACGGCCCACCTTGTCCAGTTCGTTCTTGCGGGCCACCTTGTCGCTCCTGCAATGCGGGCAGGTCGGATTATCCCCCCAACGGACGGTTTCAAGGTGTTCAAGGCAGGATTCTTGCGTCGGATACTTGCTGAAAATACTGATCAGGTTCATGGCGTCACCTCCTAAAGAGAAGGGACTACCCTATGTCTGAATTGTCAAGCCTGTAACTTGTAATCGCGTTTCCCTTTTGTTTCCAATGAGTTGATCGCGGTGCTCAAATCACCCGTTTTATTTCAGCCGCCAGAGGGTGGAAGAACGGCCTACGGATACCCCGCAACCATACTGGCTGATGTCTGCGAGGCTATTTTGGAGGCTCGCCATGCGGGCGTTTTGCGTCCCCAACAGATACCCATTGCTGAGAATTGTAGGGTTTTGTCACGCGCCCTTATGAGGACGGCCATCATTGCCTTGGTAGACGAGGCGACTGGCTATCAGCGCATCCGAGAAGAACGTGCCCTTGCCACCATCCTTGAGAAGTTTATCGCCAAGGAATTGCAGCCTTGGACTCGCACCTTCCCGTATGAATTCTATGACCAGATATTCCGACTCAAGAGGTGGCCTGGGCCGGATGGCGTCAAACGTCCATCCATGATCGGTCACTACACCAACGATTTCGTGTATGCCCGCATCGCGCCGCAAGTGCTTGAAGAACTCAGGAGGATTAACCCTACCCTCGCGCCCGGCCAGCGAAGGCACAGGCGTCATCAATGGTTCACGCCCGAATTGGGTCATCCCAGGCTCAGGGAACATATTGCTGGCGTAGTCGCTCTGATGCGCGCCGCTTCGAGATGGGATGCTTTTCTGCGTTCCTTAAGGCGGGCCTTCCCCAAAATGAACGAAGAGGTTCCCTTACCCCTCGACGAATAACCTCCTATACACCCCCTGGCAAACGGTCTATCCGACCCGTCCTGCAAACATTCTCTGGTAACCCGCTGTGTCGGGCTGTCTGCTGAATCTAAGAGCCCGCGCAAGGCAAGGGGTAGCTCCCCAAGTCTGGGCAAATAGGTGGGAACTTCCTTCTACCAGAGGATGTTTGCAACGGCCCGGTGCCAATCCGGGCGCCGGGGACATCCTTCCGGCGAAGGAGGGCGTCACGGGGATCGTGACAGGACTGTTCAATCTTGGACGGTAAGAGCACTGCTCAGTAGAAACGCGAAAGCCTGTTGGGGGCTTTCGGCTTCGTGTCCGTGAAGACATTTGGAGGTCACGTCTGACCTTGTGCGCGGACTTATCTTACCTATTGAACGATGAAGCCTTGCTTGTTCAAGTCGCCCAAGGATTCTAAAGCACCTTCGGGCAACTCCCGAAGATCGGATGATTGCGCTTGATGAGTAGGTTGTAAGCGGACTTCCATCGTCTCAGCAGACATGGGATGAACCTCCTTTCTGCCTCTGAAACTGCGTCGTGTTTACGTCAAGACCTTAATGTAGGGAATTACGTACTTAAACAAGAGGCCCTAATCCGACCTACGGTAAGCTGGCTCACACCCGCGACCCGCCGTGCAAACGCACGAGGCGGTTGAACTCGCGGCGGGTTTTCGGCCCGAAGGTAAGAAAGTGCGGGTCGGGATTTTCCGCGTAGGCGAAGCGTCGGGTGGCGATAGTGTCGCGGCCGGCCCGTTTCAGCACTTCGTCGGCGCTGATCTGGTACGGCTTGGTGGCGTTGAGGCCGAAGACCTTGACGCGTCGTTCGGGCGTCATGGCCGGATAGCCGTGGCGCTCCTGAAATTCCGGCGCGATCTGGAAGGCACGAAACGCCTGGATTTGGTCCTGCGGCGAGCCGTACCAGATCGAATCCGTTCCCCACAAGACGTTGTTTTCCCCTACGTACTTGAGCAGTTTCCCCAGGCAATGGGCGGCGCTATCCGGGTCGCCCATCACACCTCGCCACGTGCTGCCGAGCTCGGCGTAGACGTTGCTGTTCGGCGACACCCCGTTGTCCAGCAGCGAGCGTACCAGCGAGTCGACGCCCTCCCGTTTGGCGTTCGGCTCGTAGGCCCGTTCCGGCTGCCCCGGCACCCAGCCCGAATGGTAAATAATGAAGCTCACGTCCGGGAATTGCTTGGCCACCACCCCTACGTCGTCGCACAGGCTGTGCTCGTACGACCGCCCGCCGAACGGAATGCCCTTGTGGATGCAGATGACCTTGACGCCCAGGCGGCGCGCCTTCTCGATGAACGGAATGCCGGTGCCCGGGTCGGACAGAAAATAGCCCCGCCCGTCGGGTCCCCACTGCGTGTACGTCTTCCAGGCCGAAACGCCCCAGCGTTCGGCCAACTCGTCCATGCCCTCGATGTCGCCGGCCTGGTTGGGGTTGACCCGCCCGTGCAGCAGCAGGCGGTGCGATCCTTCCAAGTCGTCCACGATCTGCCGTACCGCGTCGGCCTCGCGGATGGTCAACGGCTCGCTGTCGCGGCGCGACGGCACGAACGACAGCACCATCATGTCGGTATCGCTGTCGAGAAACACGTCCTTGATGAAATTCTTCGGCCCGCGCGGGCTGCCGGGCCGCAACGCCGCCTCGCCGATGAAGTGGCCCTGCACGTCGAAGATGAACTCCTTGCCGCCCAGTGCTTGCGCCGCCGCCTCCGGGTCCACGGCCGCCTCAGCCATCAGCTCGAACGTGCCGCCCCGTTTGCCTGCCGCGGCGTTGAACGCCAACAACGTGCTCGCCGCACCGCACGCCGATACCAGAAACGCCCGGCGCCCCATGCCCGCCCGCTTGGCGTTCTCCGTCGCCTGCTGCCGCGCCAGCCGATTCGCCTCCCGCTGCCTCGCAGTCAGAGGAATCGGCACAAACTCCCCGTTCGACGTTGAATCCACCTTGATCGGCAGCCGCTCGCCGTCCGGGTCGTGTCGGTGTTTCATGGGTGGTTCTCCTTATGACAAATTGGTGAAGCCATACGCGACAGCTCATCGAATGCCCGTTGCTTGAACTGGAACGGCGTCGAATTGGTAGTCGCCAATCCATTTGACCCATGCGAGGGATTGCCTGACGACATTGAACAGACGTTTATCGCCGGTGAAGAACCACACGCCCTGCGATTCGGCCAGCGCCAAATAGGCGCTGTCGTATGCCGAGCGTTGGTGTTCACCTGACAATTGGAGAGTTCTCATGGAGAGGCTTGGAAATTCGTACCGCATGATATTGAGAAAAATCATTCAGGGTCGCAACCGGTTTCCTGCTCGCTCAGGCGCTGTCGGGTGACGGCCATCCTGAGGGCGTTGGCTATTTCGTAATCAAAGAGCGTCGGTGTCAACAGCGCCAAATTGCCAGCCAGGAAATCATCCAGAAGTGGGTAGTGGCTCGTTTTGAAATTCAGGGTACAAAAGTGCCCTGTTGAAGACAGGCGAACCTTGGGTACTTATAGAGGGCAGTACCGCACGGCGCCCCGATACCCTTCGGCAAGCTCGTCGCGGGCATCGCCGTCAGCGACGTGGAAGACCCGAGCCGACGCCTGGCCGCTCCCGCGGCGAAATTGCCCGCGCCGTCTCGATGACCCCGAAACGGCGCAAGCAGATCGCCAAGAAGGCCGCCGACACCAAGGGGAAACGTGATTCTGACGCCGACCAAGGGGCTCTGCCCCCTGGCCCCCCGAGGTAAGGAGGCAATGATTCAAGGGGTAAGCGTCCGGGCAATTCGGAAACCCAGATAGTCCTCGCGGAGACCGGTGGAGCTCCCGCCGCGGTCGGAGGCACGGAGGTTTCTCGGTGAGTTGCCCCGGTAACCGCCGCGTATCACGCGCTGGCTGCAATCCCCCCGTTCCCGCGCCCGGCCATCACCCGGCGCGCCCTCATGACTGCCGTTCCAACAGTCCTGAACCCACTCCCAAACGCTGCCGCTCATGTCGTGCAGACCCAGTTCGTTGGCGTCCTTCCGGCCAACCGGATGAGTTCTACCTCCGCTGTTATCGCTATACCAGCCCACAGAACCCACATCATTACCGCCGGCATACTTGTAACCACGGCTCTGGCGACCGCCGCGCGCCGCGTACTCCCATTCCGACTCCGTCGGCAACCGATAACGATTCCCCGTCAGGGCGTTCAGTCTCTGGAGAAACGCCTGCACGTCGTCCCAACTGACCTGCTCTACCGGACACTCGGAACAACCCTGGAAATAACTCGGGTTCCCTCCCATCACCGCCTGCCACAGCGCCTGCGTGACCTCATACTTGCCGATCTCGAAACTGCCCACCTCAACCCGATGAGCCGGCTTCTCGCGATTGAAACAATCACCGTCCCGATCGCGCTGGCAACCCATGATGAAGCTGCCGCCCGCCACCCGCGTCATGACCAGACCCAGCCTCTCCCATTCCTGCCCCGGATCCACTTCCTCAGCGAGCGGCGACGTTGACGACACACGAAGCCGTCCATCTGCATCCTCTTCCACACCACGGACATAACGACCCCAACAGGCCACGGCGTCCGTCTCAAGCAAGCCGCAGGTGTGACTCCACCCGGCGCTGACCGCGACAAACGTGCCCGTCGGCGGCGTGGACTTACCATAGCTATTACTACCCCAGCATTGCACGGCGCCCGTCTCAAGCAAGCCGCAGGTGTGCTCATACCCGGCGCTGACCGCGACAAACGTGCCCGTCGGCGGCGTGGACTGACCATCGCGATTATCACCCCAGCATTGCACGGCGCCCGTCTCAAGCAAGCCGCAGGTGTGAGCACCCCCGGCGGCGCTAACCGCGGTAAAGGTACCCGTCGGCGGCGTGGACTCACCCCAGGTATTAAAACCCCAGCATTGCACGGCGCCCGTCTCAAGCAAGCCGCAGGTGTGATACAACCCGGCGCTGACCGCGGTAAAGGCGCCCGTCGGCGGCGTGGACTGACCAGAGTCATCAATACCCCAGCATTGCACGGCGCCCGTCTCAAGCAAGCCGCAGGTGTGATCCCTCCCGGCGCTGACCGCGGTAAAGGCGCCCGTCGGCGGCGTGGACTGACCATTGCGATTATCACCCCAGCATTGCACGGCGCCCGTCTCAAGCAAGCCGCAGGTGTGCTCATACCCGGCGCTGACCGCGGTAAAGGTGCCCGTCGGCGGCGTGGACTGACCCCAGGTATTAAAACCCCAGCATTGCACGGCGCCCGTCTCAAGCAAGCCGCAGGTGTGAAGCACCCTGACGCTGACCGCGGTAAAGGTGCCCGTCGGCGGCGTGGACTGACCATGGAAATCCCAACCCCAGCATTGCACGGCGCCCGTCTCAAGCAAGCCGCAGGTGTGATACCCCCCGGCGCTGACCGCGGTAAAGGTGCCCGTCGGCGGGGTGGACTGACCATCGTCATTATCACCCCAGCATTGCACGGCGCCCGCCTCAAGCAAGCCGCAGGTATGCTCCATCCCGGCGCTGACCGCGGTAAAGGCGCCCGTCGGCGGCGTGGTCCGACCAAAGCCTCTAAAACCCCAGCATTGCACGGCGCCCGTCTCAAGCAAGCCGCAGGTGTGAGCATCCCCGGCGCTGACCGCGGTAAAGGTGCCCGTCGGCGGCGTGGACGCACCCAAGCCTCTAAAACCCCAGCATTGCACGGCGCCCGTCTCAAGCAAGCCGCAGTTGTGATCCCCCCCGGCGCTGACCGCGACAAACGTGCCCGTCGGCGGCGTGGACTGACCATGGCGATTACGACCCCAGCATTGCACGGCGCCCGTCTCAAGCAAGCCGCAGGTGTGAACCCCCCCGGCGCTGACCGCGGTAAAGGTGCCCGTCGGCGGCGTGGATTCACCAAAGGTATTACTACCCCAGCATTGCACGGCGCCCGTCTCAAGCAAGCCGCAGGTGTGAGCATCCCCGGCGCTGACCGCGGTAAAGGTGCCCGTCGGCGGCGTGGACTGACCATAGCGATTATCACCCCAGCATTGCACGGCGCCCGTCTCAAGCAAGCCGCAGGTGTGATACAACCCGGCGCTGACCGAGATAAATCTGTTGACGCTATCTCCATCATCGGCCCGCACGACCACCCCCCGGGCAATTCGGAAACCCAGATAGTCCTCGCGGAGTCCGGTGGATTCCCCGGCGCGGTTGGCGACACGGATGTTTCTCGGTGAGTTGCCCCGGTAACCGCCGCGTATCACGCGCTGGCTGCAATCCCCCCGTTCCCGCGCCCGGCCATCACCCGGCGCGCCCTCATGACTGCCGTTCCAACAGTCCTGAACCCACTCCCAAACGCTGCCGCTCATGTCGTGCAGACCCAGTTCGTTGGCGCCCTTCCGGCCAACCGGATGAGTTCTACCTCCGCTGTTATCGCTATACCAGCCCACAGAACCCACATCATTACCGCCGGCATACTTGTAACCACGGCTCTGGCGACCGCCGCGCGCCGCGTACTCCCATTCCGACTCCGTCGGCAACCGATAACGATTCCCCGTCAGGGCGTTCAGGTTCTGGAGAAACGCCTGCACGTCGTCCCAACTGACCTGCTCTACCGGACACTCGGAACAACCCCTGAAATAACTCGGGTTCCCTCCCATCACCGCCTGCCACAGCGCCTGCGTGACCTCATACTTGCCGATCTCGAAACTGCCCACCTCAACCCGATGAGCCGGCTTCTCACTATCGTAACAATCACCGTCCCGACCGCGCTGGCAACCCATGATGAAACTGCCGCCATCCACACGAACCATCACCAGCCTCTCCTGCAGAGCGGTTCTCGTGCTGTCCGATTGCGCCCTGCCGTCCGGCGCCATGCCCGCCGTCATCACTAGCAGGGCTATGAACGCTATCCATAAGGGTCTGCGTAAACGTATGTGAGTCATCATGCGTGCAATCTCCTGTCCGCAGGTGTCAACTGGACGACGCCACAGGCGCTCATTCTGGCCGCCTTCATTATTACATATCCAGCCGGGACACGGCGTTGGCAGTGGCCCTCAGTTGGCGCCCGGCCCTTCATGTACGACAATTTGCGCCGTATTCACAAACTACCCCTAGTCGGCGTTTTCGGGGCCGACGCCGGCTTTTTCTTCGAGGCGCGTGATGCGCCCCTCGAAGACGCGCAGCACGTCCTTGATCTCGTCGTGCTGGCGCTGGTTCTCCGCCTGCAAGGTGTCGAATCGGCGGTTCATGTCATCGAACCGGCGGTTGTTTTCCGTCTGCATGCTGTCGAAACGCTGGTTCATCCGGTTCATCTCGTCTTGCAAGGCGTCGAACCGGCGGCTGTTTTCCGTCTGCGTGGTGTCGAAGCGCCGATTCGTCTCCGCCTGCATGGCGTCCAGGCGTCCGTTGACCTGGTTGAACATAGTCAGCATCGCCACGAACAAACCCACCAACAGCAAGTTGTTGCTGATTGTCTTCCAGTCCATGCGCTTCTCCTGTCAGTCGCGCCCGAAGCCACGCGGCGGCTCCAGGGCCTCCAGGTCGCCGAAGTCGTACTCGCAGGTCGCCGCCAGCCGCTCGGCGACGGCCGATTCCCGGAGGTTGCCGGGCAAGTTGTCGAGCCAGTCTTGGTACTCGGCCTGCAGGCCGACGAGCGCCTGGACGGCGTCGCGCCAGCGCCGGGGCCGGCTTCGGCGGTCCTGCGGGCGGCGGTAGTGAAGGCGCGGTTGCTTGGAGAGATCGTGCAGAAAAGACCCGCCGACGTGAACCAACTCGGCAAGCTCGTCGCGGGCATCGCCGTCAGCGACGTAGAAGACCCGAGCCGACGCCTGGCCGCTCCCGCGGCGAAATTGCCCGCGCCGTCTCGATGACCCCGAAACGGCGCAAGCAGATCGCCAAGAAGGCCGCCGACACCAAGGGGAAACGTGATTCTGACGCCGACCAAGGGGCTCTGCCCCCTGGCCCCCCGAGGTAAGGAGGCAATGATTCAAGGGGTAAGCGTCCGGGCAATTCGGAAACCCAGATCGCCGCTGCGGAGTCCGGAGGTGCCCCAGATGCGGTAGGCGGCACGGAGGTACCTCGGTCCGCTGATCCAGGAACCGCCGCGCGCCACGCGCTGGCTGCAATCCCCCCGTTCCCGCGCCCGGCCATCACCCGGCGCGCCCTCATGACTGCCGTTCAAACAGTCCTGAACCCACTCCCAAACGCTGCCGCTCATGTCGTGCAGACCCAGTTCGTTGGCGTCCTTCCGGCCAACCGGATGAGTTCTACCTCCGCTGTTATCGCTATACCAGCCCACAGAACCCACATCATTACCGCCGGCATACTTGTAACCACCGCTCTGGCGACCGCCGCGCGCCGCGTACTCCCATTCCGACTCCGTCGGCAACCGGTAACGATTCCCCGTCAGGGCGTTCAGTCTCTGGAGAAACGCCTGCACGTCGTCCCAACTGACTTTCTCCACCGGACACTCGGAACAACCCTTGAAATGACTCGGGTTCCCTCCCATCACCGCCTGCCACAGCGCCTGCGTGACCTCATACTTGCCGATCTCGAAACTGCCCACCTCAACCCGATGAGCCGGCTTCTCGCGATTGAAACAATCACCGTAAACACCATCCCGATCGCTCTGGCAACCCATGATGAAGCTGCCGCCCGCCACCCGCGTCATGACCAGACCCAGCCTCTCCCATTCCTGCCCCGTCTCCACTTCCTCAGCGAGCGGCGACGTTGACGACACACGGAGCCGTCCATCTGCATCCTCTTCCACACCACGGACACGAAGACCCCAACAGGCCACGGCGTCCGTCTCAAGCAAGCCGCAGGTGTGCTCATCCCCGGCGCTGACCGCGACAAACGTGCCCACGGGCGGCGTGGACTCACCATAGCGATTAAAACCCCAGCATTGCACGGCGCCCGTCTCAAGCAAGCCGCAGGTGTGAAGCACCCCGGCGCTGACCGCGACAAACGTGCCCGTCGGCGGCGTGGACCAACCGTTGCCATTATCACCCCAGCATTGCACGGCGCCCGTCTCAAGCAAGCCGCAGGTGTGAAGCGCCCCGGCGCTGACCGCGGTAAAGGTGCCCACGGGCGGCGTGGACTGACCATTGCGATTAAAACCCCAGCATTGCACGGCGCCCGTCTCAAGCAAGCCGCAGGTATGCCGATACCCGGCGCTGACCGCGACAAACGTGCCCGTCGGCGGCGTGGACTGACCGTTGCCATTATCACCCCAGCATTGCACGGCGCCCGTCTCAAGCAAGCCGCAGGTGTGAACCCCCCCGGCGTCGACCGCGGTAAAGGTGCCCGTCGGCGGCGTGGACTGACCATGGCGATTATCACCCCAGCATTGCACGGCGCCCGTCTCAAGCAAGCCGCAGGTGTGCTCATCCCCGGCGCTGACCGCGACAAAGGTGCCCACGGGCGGCGTGGACTGACCATAGAGATTATCACCCCAGCATTGCACGGCGCCCGTCTCAAGCAAGCCGCAGATGTGCTCATACCCGGCGCTGACCGCGGTAAAGGTGCCCGTCGGCGGCGTGGACTCACCATAGCGATCATCACTACCCCAGCATTGCACGGCGCCCGTCTCAAGCAAGCCGCAGATGTGACTACTCCCGGCGCTGACCGCGGTAAAGGCGCCCGTCGGCGGCGTGGTCAGACCAAAGCCTCTATAACCCCAGCATTGCACGGCGCCCGTCTCAAGCAAGCCGCAGGTGTGACTATGCCCGGCGCTGACCGCGGTAAAGGTGCCCGTCGGCGGCGTGGACTGACCATCGAGATCATCACCCCAGCATTGCACGGCGCCCGTCTCAAGCAAGCCGCAGGCGTGATACCCCCCGGCGCTGACCGCGGTAAAGGTGCCCGTCGGCGGCGTGGACTGACCATGGCGATCCCAACCCCAGCATTGCACGGCGCCCGTCTCAAGCAAGCCGCAGGTGTGATACCTCCCGGCGCTGACCTCGGTAAAGACGCCCGTCGGCGGCGTGGACTGATCATTGTCATTATCACCCCAGCATTGCACGGCGCCCGTCTCAAGCAAGCCGCAGGTGTGATCCCCCCCGGCGCTGACCAGGATAAATCTGTTGACGCTATCTCCATCATCGGCCCGCACGACCACCCTTACGACGTCTTCGGCCACCGCGCCGACGTCATCGGTGACGGTAAAGAGGAAGGTCAGTTCCTCGTCCGCCAATACACCGGGGGCAGTGAACATGGCGATGGTGCCATCCGCGCTCAGCGAGACCTCCGTGCCGTCCTCCTGTTCCCACGTATAGCTGGCGATGGAGCCGTCCGGGTCCTCGTCCCACACCGTGCCCGACAGGATCACCAGTACCCCGGCGTCAACGGACTGGTCCTCACCCGCGTTCACGTGGAGCGTCGAACTCCTCTGCGCCCTGCCGTCCGGCGCCATGCCCGCCGTCATCACTAGCAGGGCTATGAACGCTATCCATAAGGGTCTGCGTAAACGTATGTGAGTCATCATGCGTGCATTCTCCTGTCAGCAAGTGTCACCTGGACGACGCCACAGGCGCTCATCCTGGCCGCCTTCATTTTTACATATCCAGCCGGGACACGGCGTTGGCAGTGGCCCTCAGTTGGCGCCCGGCCCTTCATGTACGACAACTTGCGCCGTATTCACAAGACGCTGCGCGTGGCGCCCACGATGGAAGCTGGCGTCACGCGCCGTCTGTGGGAGATCAGAGAGATAGCGGACATAGCTGAGAATTCTAAAACGAGCCACTACCGGAATTTGCCTTGGTTCCTGTTGATAGCAGAAAATCTCCGTCATGACAAATTCCTTTGGGTTCCAGCTTTCGCGGAATGACCCTTTGGGCGCCTCGCAACGCCCGTTCCTCAACGCTGCGTAACATCACTCATTACAGTTAAAGATGACCCCACGAATCACCGTTTGGACGGCGTGAAAAAGGGTGCGGTCCCGGCCGCGTGATCGGTCGCGTCGATGACCGTCACATCACGCCCCAAGCGGGCGCGCAACAGGGGCTCGATACCTTGGCGGACGGTGACGATGGCGAGATTGCAGCCCTGACAACCCTCCTCAAGGCGGATGGTAATGCGGTCGGCCTGCGCCGCGACCAAGGTGACGCGGCCGCCGTGCGTGGCGACGGCGGGGTTGATTTCCGCCTCCAAGATGGCCTGCACGCGCTCGGGCAAACCCCTCAAATCCGTATCAGTCCCACCTAACCTCGTGTCCCCAGGCCAGACCAGCCGCACGTCCGTGACTTCGGCGACCGTGCTGCACAGAAGCGACCTTACGTGTCCCTCAGCCGGCAAAACGGCGCCGGGGGACCCGCTCGCCTCCAGGGTGACGACCCCGTTATCGACCGATACCAATCGCACCCTGCCGCCGCGTGCGATGATCAGCGGCGCGACGCTGCGCTCCACCACGTCCTGTACTGCCGCCGTGACCCGTGACACCGTCCCCGCCGTTGGGGTTGGTTCCGATGGCACAGCGGTGCGCACACGCCTCGACGCATCGAGCGCGGCTGTCAGGTCCGCCAGCAGGTCCTCCGGCGTCTCCAGGCCGACCGACAGCCGCAGCAGATCCCCCGGCACGGGGGATGATGGGCCTTCGGTGCTCAAGCGGTGCTCAATCAGACTCTCCACGCCGCCGAGCGAGGTCGCGCGCTTGAACACCCGCGCCGCCGCGGCCACGGCCAACGCCTGCTCCTCGTCGCCGGCGACCCGGATCGACAGCATGCCGCCAAAGCCGCCTTGCATCTGTCGCGCCGCCGCTTCGTGGCCTGGATGCGAGGGCAACCCCGGATACAGCACCGCCTTCAGCGCCGGGTGACCCTGCAACTGCTGCGCCAGCGTCAGCGCTGTTTCCGAGGCACGCCGCACCCGTACGAACAGGGTACGCATGCCGCGCTGCAGCAGCCACGCCTCGAACGGCCCCAGCATCGATCCGGCGTTGCGGCGCCAGGAGCGGAGGCGCTCCCATAGCGGGTCGAGCCGCGCCGTGACCACCGCGCCGGCCAGCACGTCGCTGTGGCCGTTGAGGTATTTGGTGGCCGAATGCACCACCAGATCAGCGCCCAATTCAAGGGGCCGCGTCAGCACCGGCGTCGGCACCGTGTTGTCCACCGCCACGCAGATCTGCGCGGCGTGCGCGACCTTGGCGGCCGCGGCAATGTCGGTAATCTCCCACGTCGGATTGGCCGGCGTCTCCAGCCACAACAGACGGGTGACGCCGGGACGCATGGCGGCCTGCAAAGCTTCCAGGTCCGTCACGTCGACGAATTCGACATCCAGGCCCCAGGTGACGGCGAACTCCGCCAGCCACTTGCGAATGCCCCAGTAGAGGATGCGGCTTACCATGACGTGATCGCCGGGCAGCAGCACCTGGAACACCGCGGTGGCGGCGGCGTTGCCGGAGGCGAACAGGATGCAGCCGGCGCCGCCTTCCAGCGTGTTGATCAGTTGCTCGGCGGGGTCATAGGTGGGGTTGTCGGCGCGGGTGTAGGCGCGGCCGTCGCGCAGCGAGCCGTCGGGATGCATCTCGTAGGTGGTGGCGGGGTGCAGCGGCGGCACCAGGGCGCCGGTTTCCGGGTCCACCACGCCCATGGCTTGGGCGGCCAGGGTTTCAGGCGACAGCGGTGCCTCCATAAGCCTGCTCCTTTGAATCCGTTTCGGCTTCTGCGGTATACTCCCCGGCGATCTGGAACGGCCCGTGGCGCTCGCTGCTCGGCGGGGAATTGAAGGAGTCGACCATGCCTCTCGTGGCGCATACCAACCTGCCTACCTTCGACCGGTTACGCCGCGGGGGCTACGACATCCTGAGCCTGGAACGGGCTGTGGCGCAGGACATCCGCGAGCTCCACATCGGCCTGTTGAACATGATGCCTGACGCCGCTCTCACCGTCACCGAGCAGCAGTACATGCGCCTCGTCGGCAACTGCAACCAGATCGCGCAGTTCTACATCCATCCCTTTTCCGTTCCCGGCCTGCCGCGCAGCGCCGAGGCTGCCGCTTACATCGATGCCTATTACGCGGAGTTCGAAGAGTTGCGCGAGGCGGGGTTGGACGCCCTGATCATTTCCGGCGCCAACGTCACCCAGCCCTCATTGGAACTGGAGCCGTTCTGGACGCCGCTGCGGGAAGTGATCGAGTGGGCGACGGACAACGTGACGAGCATCTTGTGCTCGTGCCTGGCCACGCACGCGCTGGTCAAGCAATTGTATCAGATCAACCGGCATCCGTTGCCGCGCAAGCAGTGGGGGGTTTACAGTCACCGCGTGCGCAACCGCTTGCACCCACTGCTACAGGGCATCAACACGCGCTTCGACGTGCCGCACTCGCGCTGGAACGAGGTGACGCACGCTGAGCTCACGGCGGCGGGTTTGCGGGTGCTGGTTGACAGCGACGAGGCCGGTGTGCACATGGCCGTCAGCCCCGATCAGTTCCGCATCGTGTATTTTCAGGGCCACCCGGAGTACGACTACAACAGCCTGCTGAAGGAGTACAAGCGCGAGGCACTGCGCTATCTCAGCGACGAGATTGACGACTCACCGCCCCATCCGGATCATTATTTCTCCGCCAAAGCCGCCGATCTGGCGGCTTCCCATTTGCGCCAAGCCGCCTTGGCCAAGGTGCACGGGGAACCGCTTCCCGACTTCCCGGAAGCGGCGTTTGAGCCCCACCTCGACAACACCTGGGGCGACACGGGCAAGGCGATTTTCAACAACTGGCTGGGCTTGGTGTACCGCCTGACCCACCCGGACCGCCGCCTGCCATTCATGCCGGACGTCGATCCCCACGACCCGCTCGGCCTGAGGGACTGCCCATCCTGATTTCCATCCGCGTTTACAACGTTGCGACGTTAACGAAGGAGTGTTTGCATGCGAGACGAAACCATAGCGATTCACGCCGGCTACGAAACGGATCCGACGACCCATGCCGTGGCGGTGCCCATTTACCAGACGGTAGCCTATGAGTTCGACAACGCCCAGCACGGCGCCGACCTGTTCAACCTGGCGGTGCCGGGCAACATCTACACCCGCATCATGAACCCCACCAACGACGTGCTGGAAAAGCGTGTGGCGGCCCTGGAAAACGGTATCGCCGGGCTGGCCCTGAGCGCCGGCAGCGCGGCGGTGAACTACTCGATTCTGACCATTGCCCAGGCGGGCAACAACGTGGTGTCGGTGCCGCTGCTGTACGGTGGCACCTATACCCTGTTCGCGCACATGCTGCCGAAGCAGGGCATCGAGGTGCGGTTTGCGGACGACGACAGTCCGGCGAGCCTGGAGCGGCTCGTCGACGATAAGACCATCGCGGTGTTCGCGGAGACGATCGGCAACCCGGCGGGCAATATCGCGGACATCGAAGCGATCGCTGACATGGCGCACAGTCACGGCGTGCCGGTGATCGTTGACAGCACGGTGACGCCGCCGCCGCTGCTCAAGCCCATTGATTATGGCGTCGATATTGTCGTGCACTCGATGACGAAATACATGGGCGGCCACGGCAATTCGCTGGGCGGCGTGATTGTCGACAGCGGCAAATTTCCTTGGACCGAACACGTCGCGAAATACCCCGGCCTGACGCAGCCGGAGCCGGCCTATCACGGCATCGTGTACAGCGACGCCCTTGGCCCGGCGGCCTACATCGGACGGGTGCGCACGGTGCCGCTGCGCAACACCGGCTCGGCGCTCAGTCCGTTCAACGCCTTCCTGCTCCTGCAGGGCCTCGAAACCCTGCCGCTGCGCATGGAGCGCCACGTGGACAACGCGATGGCGGTGGCCAAGCACCTGCAATCGCACAGTCAGGTCGCGTGGGTGCATTACGCCGGGCTACCCGATTCCAAGTACTACGACTTGGCGCAGAAGTACACCAACGGTCGCCCCTCCGCCCTGCTCAGCTTCGGCGTCAAGGGCGGCTATGACGCCGGCGTGAAGTTCTACGACGCCCTGCAGCTGTTCAAGCGCCTCGTCAACATCGGCGACGCCAAGTCCCTGGCGGCCCATCCGGCGTCAACCACGCACCGCCAGTTGACCGAGTCCGAACAGGCAGATGCCGGTGTCACAGCCGACATGATCCGGCTTTGCATCGGTATCGAGCACATTGAGGATATCGTTGCGGACCTGGACCAAGCACTGGCGGCCGCGCAGTAGGCGTGTTAACACCAGGGCTGGTGCTGTGGGGCCGCCTGGTTCCAAAGTATCAGCCCCCGGCTTTGTTGATGGACCGTACCTACGGAGGCAACGAGACACGCCAACTGGCATCGGCCGCCAGGGTTTACGTCCCATTGTTCCGCCTCGCCAGAGTCGCCCCGACGCATGGCAAGACACCCGGCAAAGGGACAAAACCGCAACGAAGTCAAGCGGCGCAGTATCGATTGAAGGGCTTTCGGCCCTATCTCTACATGCTTTAAGAAGCTTGACACGCTCTTCTGTATTTTATGAACATGGCAAGCCAATCAAGCTCGGATGAGATCAGACTAGAGTATTGCGAAATATGAGAAGTTATTCTTGCGAAACTTGTTGCGCATCTGAATTGGCTTGAGGAGGGCACCCCGAGCATCCACAAACTGATCATTGCCAGGGCGCTGTGCAAGAGGAGTTTGAAGCGTTCGGGCGAGATGGGGATGATCTGAAGGTCGGCCCAGCGATGGCCGTCAGGCTTGCGGCTCGCCGGACCGATGGTGGGAAAAGCTCCGTATCAGGTGCACAAGGGCGAACAGGAAGGGGATTCCCAACAGCGCCAGCATGATCAGGACTTCCAGATTCGCAAGCACCCGGAATCCGTGTTCCAACAGGCGATTGTTGCGGATAAACAGCACGAAACCACCGCCCAGAAACAGGCACAGAACCACCCTAAAGATCACGTTCCAATCGAACGGCGTTCTGGCGTCAGCCATGTTCTGCCCTGCCCCTTTCCAATGCCAACCTACCCCTTGGGCAGGCCCAGCACCCGCTCTCCAATAATGTTCTTCTGGATTTCCGACGTCCCCGAGTAGATGGTCCCCGCCCGGCTACGCAGAAAATTATACTGCCAATTACCCTCAATAGCGTGTTCGGAGCCTTCCACAAGCTGCGAATAAGGCCCTTGAAGCGACATGCCGAGTTCCTGCATCCACTTGTCCAATTCGCTCCAGTACAGTTTGTCCAGCGACGCTTCCGGACCGGGCGGCTGCCCTCGCAGACGACTCGTGATGCCGCGGTAAAGATTGAGCAGCATGATCTCAACGCGGATGTGCGCCTGCGCCAAGTCCTGCCGCAACAGCGGGTCCTCCGACAAGGTGCCGCCGTTGCGCCGCGTCTTGCTGGCGTAGCCGATCATGCCGTCGAGTTGTTGCTTGATGCGTACCTGGGTGGCCAGCGACGAGATGCCGCGCTCGTAAGTCAGAGTGGTCATGGCGATGCGCCAGCCCTCGTTCATCTCGCCGATCAGGTTTTGCTTCGGCACCCGCACGTTGTCGAAAAAGGTCTCATTAAACTCTGAATTGCCGGTGATCTGTTTCAGGGGACGCACGGTAACGCCGGGGCTTTGCATATTGACCAGCAGGTAAGAAATACCGCGGTGTCTGGGGGCGTCGGTGTCGGTGCGCACCAACAGAATGCACCAATCGGCATACTGCCCGAGGCTGGTCCAAATTTTCTGGCCGTTGACCACGAAGTCATCCCCGTCCAGCACGGCCTTGGTCTGCAGCGACGCCAAGTCCGAACCGGAGTTGGGTTCCGAGAAACCCTGGCACCAGATTTCGTCGGCGTCGAGAATTTTGGGGATGAAGCGCTGCTTCTGGGTCTCGGTGCCGTGCTCCATGAGGGTGGGACCGACGATGCCGATGCCCAGCCCGTTGGCGGGCTGCGGGGCGCGGGCGCGGGTCATCTCCTGGGCGTAGATGGCCTGCTCAATCAGCGTGGCGCCTTGGCCGCCGTATTCCTTGGGCCAGTTGATGCCAACCCAGCCGCCGTCGTAGAGCTTACGTTGCCAAGCACGCCGGAAGGCGAAATCGGCGTCCTGATCCGAGGGCGGCGCCTCCGTCGGCATGTTCGCCTCAAGCCAAGTTCGCAACTTCAGTCGGTACTGCTCGTCTTCAGGAGAAAATCGCAGGTCCATCTAGGAGGCCTCCACCACCTGGAAATAGGGCGCCAAATCATTCGCGACCATACATGATTCGAGTGGCACACCGTAGCATCTTTCATGGCTCTGCGCAAACGGCGCGGTGAATCGGGACGATGACGCAAGCCCCCGATGCGCGCTTGACTACCGGCAAGCGTTCGGTTAAACAGACCCCATTCCAAACCGCTGAATGGAGATCATTAAATGAGTGGGTTGCATGCCTTCCAAGCCCGTGGCGTGTATGTTGCGTCGTCGTACATGAGTCGCGTGGGGAAATACAACGGGCGTCATCTGCAAAAGCGGACGTTCGTCGAGCTTGCCGAACAGGTGAGCGAGATATTCGACGACAGCCCGGTGCGCCGCGAGGAAATCGAGGCGGTGGTGGTGGGCAGTCAGAATCCTTTCGCCTTCAACAATATGGATAACGTGGCGGCCAAGATTTCGGGCTTGCTGGGAATCAGCGGCGCTAAGTCGGTGCTGATCGACACGGCCTCGAGCTCCGGTGCGAGCGCCTTTGAAAACGCCTACCTGGAAGTGGCATCGGGTCGCTACGATCATGTGTTGGCACTGGGCATTCAGAAGATGACCGACGTGAGCACGGCGGACGCCACACGGATCATCGCCGGGGTAATCGACCGCGAGGAAGCGGAATTCGGTCTCACCATGCCGGCCTGCGGCGCCCTGGTGGCGAAGAGTCTCATGCACGAACTGAAACTCAGTGAGGAAGCCTGGATGGGATTGGCTGCGCAATGGGCCGAGCGCGCGCACCGTTTCGCCGCCGGGCGCGAGGAGACGCACCTCAACTTTCCCCTGCCCGTGGAAACCTACATGGACGACACCCACAGCGGGCGCAATTGGGTGTATTATGACCCGCTGCGGCTGTATGACTGCTGTCCCATGTCGGACGCCGTGGCGGCGTGCATCCTGACCGCCGAGCCGCAGCCAGTGCAGGTGGTCGGCGTCGGCTCGGCCACCGACCTGCCCACCATTGCCGACCGCGGGCGCTTTGACAGCTTCCCGGCCACCGTCATGGCCTCGCGCTGCGCCTACGGCATGGCCGGGATACTCGACATCCGCGACTTAGCGGGTGAGCTGTACGTCAACATGCACGACCCGTTCAGCAGCTTCGGACCGGTCAACCTCGTGGACTTGGGATTGATCGACCGCGACGCCTGCCTGACGGCCCTGTTGGACGAGGACATCACCGGACCGCAAGGACGCTTTCCGACCAACCTGAGCGGTGGCCTGTTGGCGCGCGGACATCCGCTTGGCGCCACCGGCATGGTGCAGGTGGTGGAGAACTATCAGATGCTGATGGACACGCCGGCCTATCAGATGGCGCTGTCCCACTCGATCGGCGGGCCGATCAACAACAACGTCGTGACGCTGCTGGAAAAGACAGAACACTGCCAAAATGCCCAGCGCGCGCCGTTCAAGCCGACCTCACTGCCATTGCTGGCGGCGCCGAAGCCGAGAGGCATGTCTCTGGAGGCGCTGTTCGCCGAGCGCGAGCGTATCAAGGCGCGATTTCACTGCGCAACAACGCGCTTCAGCCCAAAGGGCGAGCCCCTCAACAGCATCGTGCTGCTGCAAGCGGTTATCGGGCGGAAACGGCATGAATTTCTCATCGGTACCGGCCCGGACGAGTACGAGATCATTCGCCGCATGCACCCCGGACAGGAGATCCGCCTCGCCAGAAACGGCGAGGGTCTCGAAGGTCTGACGATCGACGAGGTGCCGGTGCAGCGCCTGTATCGGAAGACGATGGAAGGAATTGTGGAGATCGCCGACTCGGCATGGCATCTGTTGGTCAGGCGCAGGAGCGGCGCGCTGGTCGAAAACTGATTCGCAGTGGGATGTCGGATTACGCTTTGCTAATCCGACCTGCCGATCCGCCGGCTAACGGCCAATCGCCAAGCGCTCCGCCAGCAGTGGCGGCAGCATGGCATCGTATATCTTCTCTTGCGCCGCGGGGATGTCGTAGGGGACGCGGCGAAACTCGACCACGGCCGTTTCATCGTCCAGAATCGCGTACGCCGCCAAGGGATTGCCGCTGCGCGGTTGGCCGACGCTGCCCGGATTCACGATGTAACGGCACGCCGGGTCCAGCCTGACGATCCGCAACTCGGCCCTCACCTGAACCACTCGCCCCTCGGAACCGCACGCCCAGATCATCGGCACATGCGTGTGACCGACGAAGCAGCCGCGCATCTCGGGTCGAAGCCGCTGCAGGCTGTCAAACGCCATCTCAAAGCCCAATGCGTCGAAGAGGTATTCGTCCGTGTCGCGTGGCGAGCCATGCGCCGCCAACCAACCGTTGCCGAACGGCGCCGTGCCGGGCAGGGCCTTCAGATATCCCACTTCCGCGGCGCTGAGTTGCTGCCGCGTCCAGTCCATCGCTTCCCGCGCCCATTCGTTGAAGTCATCATAGCGCCGCACGCCGCAGGCCGCTTGGTCGTGGTTGCCCGCGATGACGACGGCGCAGGTCTCCCGGACCAGGCGCAGGCACTCGTGCGGGTTGGCGTTATACCCGACAATATCCCCAAGGCAGACGACGGTGTCGACTCTGGACGATGCGTCATCCAATACCGCTTGCAAGGCTTCGAGATTGGCATGCAGGTCGGAGATAATCGCGTACTTCACGACGGCACCTCTTCAAGTTCGCTCAGTTTAGGCGTTGCGGGGAGCCCTGGCGCGACTTCCAGTGTCCGAAAGTTGTTCACCTGCACCTGACCGGGCCGCGCGCCGCGAAACTTGCGCACGTGCTTGACGGCTGCGTAGACCACTTCTACGGTCGCGGCGTTCTTACCCTTGCTGTAGTAAGCGGCAAGACCGGCCGCGGCGCGCAGGGCTTCGTTGGACACCGCCCCATCGCTCGGCACCTTGAGCACCACGTGCGCCCCAGCGTGCCCGTGGGCATGGAACCACAGGTCGTCGGGCACCGCCACCTGGCGCACAAGCGCGTCATTGCCGTGGTTGCTTTTGCCGCAATAGAGGGTATAGCCGCCGGACAGCGTAAACATTCGGTAAGGCTGCGTAGCGGCGGCGCGAGGGCGGATCGAGGGCCGTGTCGGACCCGCTCGCCGCTTGCCGCCGAGTTCCGCCTCGATTTCCTCCAGGGTGGGCCAGTCCTCGGCCACCGACACCTGATGAGCCAATCCTTCGAGGTACCGCTCCTCCGCCGCGCATTCCTGCAACAACGTTTCGATCTTGCTCAGGCCGGTCTTGGTCTTGCGGTATTTCTTGAAGTACGCCTGCGCGTTTTCGTGGATGGACAGGCGAGGGTCGAGCGGGATGCGAATGGCTTCCTGCTCTGGGTTGTAGTAATCGGTCACCGTGGCGCACGTCGATCCGCGCGGCAGTCGCTGGGCAAGGAGCAGCGTTCCGTAGCGCTGGTACGGCTCATAGCCTTTCAGCTTCTCCCGGTCTCGATTGAGGTGTTCGACTTTCCTGCCGAGCTTTTGCAACCGTCGGCGCAGCATCTTGCGCACGCTGGTACGCGCCTCGTTCAACGCGGTAGACACCAGAGCAGGCTGGGAGATGGCCGCCATGGCTGCTTGCGCATTGGCCAGCGGCTCGGCACGATACCCGGCATGGCCCAATGGCAGAACACTGACGTGCTGCTGGCCGTCCGGCGCCGTGCAACGGTATAGAGGCAATGTCTGGTTGTCGTAATTCTGCCGTAATGCGTTCAACTGTTCCCAACACGCTCGAGTGTCGTTCGGGTAACGATGCACCAACTCCGTAGCCAGTAGCGGTGACAGGCCAACGACGAGCCGCTTCAGGCTGGCAGCACTCCACGCATCCTGCGCCTGCAACCGGTCTAGATGATCGACCGTCAGGTCGGACAGCAATACCCGCTGCGGTGGCACGGCGCGCGGCACATAGGGGACTCCCGGCAACAAGGGACGACTCTGCGACGACAATGCCGGCACGTGCTTGAGCGCGTCGATTACCACACCCTCCGCGTTCACCAACAGGAGGTTGGCCTGCGAGCCCTGCAACTCGTGAATCAGCCACAATGACGGCGTCGCCTCGTCGGCTTGCCGCCAAGCAAGCGTGGCCACCCGCTCATAGGGCTGCACGGCCACCGACTGCAACCGGGCACGCCGCAACCGGGCGCGCAGCAAGGCGGCAAACCGGGGCGGGCGCGGCGGCGCCTCGAACCGCTCCGTGACGAGATGCAGACGCTGCCCAGTGGGATGAATGGAGAGCAGGAGCCGTTGGTCACAATGACGCCACAATCGCAGCAGGAGGTCGTCAGGACCGAGTTGAAATACCTTCGACACTCGCGAATCGGGCAGGCAACGCGCCAGTTCATCGACAAAGGCTTTCAGGACAAAGACATCCATCATGGGATTTCACGCTCGCTTGGAAGAAACCGATAAAGCCCGTAAGTATACCACCACGCCTTTCACCCGGCGGCGAGGCGGCTCCTCAGCTCGACTTTGTACAAAATGAGGGGGTGATTCAAGGACATCGGCTCCCGTATTGCAAGATGACAGTTGCCACACCAACCATCTTGCAGCGAGATTGGCGATGCCCCCTTCCACGCACCTTAGCACCCTCCTGACACCCTTTCAAAGTCCCTTCAGCACGCCCACTTGGCGAAAGGTCCAGCGCCTGCTCAGCGGCACCCTGCTGGCCCGCCGACGGCGAACCATCACCGCAGCCCTGAGACACACTGGACAGGGCGATACCCCGTTGTTCGGCTCTATCAGCAGGGGTTCAACCGGGCTCGCTGATCCGCTCCAAAGGTAGCTGCTGGCGGTAGCCTGACGTTCGGCTTTGACGAAACCCTGGCGCGGCGCTGGGGACCTCACTTCAAAAAGCGCGAGGCCTACCGCGCGCGCCCATTGCGAGTCACTGAGGATTCTTCGCACCATGCGTCCACCTCCACTTGACTGGTATCGAACCCAATCGATCAACTTCCTCGTTCTGTCCGTGGTCCACGACGGCATCGCCTTGCCTCTTTTCTGGCAACTCCTGGCATTACTTCGGACAGTTTTGAACCCCAAAGGACGCCGCGAAAAGTCTGTCCGTGCGCTCCGGATCGACGATTGAGAATTAGCCATTTCTGGTCTATAATACCCGCCGATTTCGGGTCATAAACCACGTGACGGAGCGGAGGAACGCCATGCAAGGTCGATGGCCGTCAGGCAAGCGGTGCGCAGTGGGATTGAGCTTCGATTTCGATGCCGAGACAATTTGGTTTCGCACCCTGCGTCAGCCCTTTCCCGGTCAGATGTCGCGTGGCGAGTACGGCGCCCGAGAAGGCGTGCCCCGCATTCTGGAATTGCTGCGCAGATACGACCTGAAGGCCACGTTCTTCGTACCGGGATGGACGGCTGACAAGTACCCGCACCTAGTCGAACAGATGCACGCCGCGGGTCACGAAATCGGCCATCACGGTTACGAGCACGAATACGTGGTCAACAAGGGCCGAGAGGTCGAACTGGAGGTGTTGAGCAAGGGCATCAAGAGTCTGCAACGCATTACCGGCGCCGTCCCGAAAGGCTACCGCGCCCCGGCAGGCAACGCCGGTCCTCATACCCTGGAGCTACTGCTGGACCACGGCTTCACGTATGACAGCAGTCTGGTCGGCGGCGATGAACCCTACCGGATCCAGACACCCGCGACCGGCCGGTCCCTCCTGGAAGTGCCATTCAGTTGGGAAATGACCGATACCTCACACTTCCTCTTCAGCTATCATCCCTATTACACTGGCATGTCAAGTCAGAACAAAGTCTACGAAATCTGGCAAGCCGAGTGCGATGGCGCCTTTGATGACGGCGGCTTTCTCAGCATCGTCATGCACCCGCAAGTGATTGGACGGCGTTCCCGCATGGCGATGTTGGAGCGGCTCATCCGCCATTTGCAAGAGCGCGAAGAGGTGTGGTTCGCCACGCATCTTGAGGTGGCGGAGGCGTGGCTGGCGCAGGAGTCTGTTTCGTGAGGGAAATCTATGGATGCACAAACGATTGAAACGCTCGCCGACCGGTTGATCGCCGCGGAAGAAAGCCGCGAGCCGGTTGAGGTACTGACGCTTGACCATCCGGACATGACGGTCGCGGACGGCTATCGGGTGCAACTCGCCATTGCCGACAAAAGGATGGCGCGCGGAGACCGGGTAGTCGGCAAGAAAATCGGCCTCACCAGCCGGGCGAATCAGGAAGTCTTTGGCGTACACGAACCGGTTTGCGGGCAGCTCATGGGCCGAGGCGTTTACCCGGAGGGAACGCCGGTCGACATGGCGTCGCTGATCCAGCCGATCATTGAATGTGAGATCACCTTTGTGATGTGCCGGCGTATCGAGGGACCCGGGGTGACGGTGCCGCAGGTGCTGCGCAGCACGGAGGGCATTATGCCGTCGCTGGAACTCGGGGATTCGCGCATGCGAGACTGGATCGGCTGCGCCAAAGTGGCCGACATTCTGGCGGATAGCTGCGGCACCGCCGGCATTATCGTGGGCGGCGAGCTTCATTCGGTCAAGAATTTCGACATGCGCTACACGGGAATGGTGGTCGAGAAGAACGGCGACATTATTGCAACGGGCGCAGCGGGCGCGGTGATGGGTAATCCCACGCAAGCGGTCGTCTGGCTGGCCAATAAACTCGCCGAGTTCGATCTGGCGATCGAGGAGGGCGACATGGTGCTCGCCGGCGCCCTGACCGGCGCCGTGCGCATGGCGTCCGGCGATGCGCTGAAGGCGACGTTCGGTGGCGGCTTGGGACCGGTCGGCGTGCGTTTCGCTTAGGAGCGATTTCAGCCGAAAAGGGAAACGCGTCATGGTGGCATCGAGCAATCTTGTCGCACTGCTGAAAACGCACCGCTTCGGCCACTTGGCGACGGCCGACAAACTCGGCGCCCCGCACATGGTGCCGATATGCTTCGCCTACGATGGGCAGGCCATCTATTCGGCCATCGACCACAAGCCCAAACGCCGTGCCGGTTACAGTATGAAACGCATTCGCAACATTGTTGAGAATCCGCGCGTGGCGTTTCTGGTGCACCATTATGAGGAAGACTGGCAACAGCTTTATTACGTGATGATGCGCGGCCCGGCGACGATATTGGAGGAGGGAGCCGAGCGCGCTCACGCGTTCACGCTTCTTGAGAAAAAATACGCCCAGTATCGCGATCGCCACCTGAGTAGCAGTGACGGGTTGGTGATCAAAATCGCGCCGGACCGCATCACCCAATGGGGCGAATCCCTGGCACGGTCCGCGGGCGGCAGCCCTGAAAATTCCTGACACGGAAGGTTATGGACGGATGGATTTCGAGCTATCGGAGCAGCAGCAATTGATTCGCACCGAAGTGCGAAACTTGGCGCGGAAATTTGACTGGGCCTACTGGCGCGATCTGGATCGCACCGGGGAATACCCGCACGTATTCTTCAACGAATTTGCCGCCAATGGCTGGCTGGGCACGGTCATCCCCGCCGAGTACGGCGGCAGCGGTCTGGGCGTGACCGAGGCCGCCATCGTCCTGCTGGAAATCTGCGCGTCGGGTGCGGGAACGTCCGGCGCTTCGCCCATCCATTTCTCGATGTTCCCGCCGATGCCGATCATTCTGCATGGCAGTGAAGAGATGAAGCGGCGGTATCTGCCGCCCATCGCGCGGGGCGAGATGAAACTGGCCTTTTCGGTAACCGAGCCCAACGTGGGCAGCGACACCACTCAATTGCAGACGACGGCGGTGCGAGACGGCGACGAGTGGGCCATCAATGGACGCAAGATCTGGTGTACGAACGCCCAAAACGCGGACCGCGTTCTCATCTTGACGCGCACGACCCCGGCGGATCAGGTGGCGAAAAGGTCCAAAGGCATGTCCCTCTTCTTCGCCGAGATGGATCGTTCCGCCATTTCGGTGCGGCTGATTGAGAAAATGGGCCGCCACGCGGTTGATTCCAACGAATTGTTCATCGACGACCTACGGGTGCCGCATGCCGACCTCGTGGGTGAGGAAGGCGAGGGTTTTTCTCATATCATGACCGGCTTGAACCCGGAACGCATCGTGATCGCGGCGGAAGCGGTGGGCATTGGCAAAGCCGCGCTCGACAAAGCCGTGCACTATGCCAAGGATCGAGTTGTCTTTGGTCGTCCAATTGGCAGGAACCAGGGTGTGCAGTTCCCCTTGGCGGAGGCTTACGCCCGCCTGGAGGCAGCCGAGTTGATGACGCTCAAGGCGGCGTGGCTCTATGACAACGGGTTGCCCTGCGGCAAGGAGGCGAATATCGCAAAGTTGTTAGCGGCCGAGGCGGGCTGTGAGGCGGTTGATCACGCCGTGCAGACACATGGCGGGTTTGGTTATGCACGCGAGTTTGATGTCGAGCGGCTTTATCGTGAAGTTCGTCTTTACAAAATTGCGCCGATTTCTCAACAAATGGTATTGAATTACCTAGGTGAGCACGTGCTGGGCATGCCGCGTTCGTATTGAGGACCAAGACTTAACAAAGAGCATGCCCAGACGCTCTGGTCTACAAACCGTCTCATCCGCAACTGAGGCAGCGGATCTCGGCGAAGATGTCCTCTTGTGCCGTCTCTGCCTCGCGAGCGTGGTTGACCATGCAACGCATGGTCTTCGAAACGTCGGGCAAGTTATACTTCTCCGTCATTTCTTCAATAAACACCATCATATCTTTCTCAAGCTCAAATGAATAAAGAGCTTTATCCTTTGGCATCTCTCACTCCTCATTGAAACATGGTGAACAATGTATTATAGCCTGTTCGGAAGCGCGCCATTATAGCCATAACCCATAGGTGAGGGAAGGGTGTCAAATGCAGATCTACCGCTATTGGGTAAGCCTTTTCGGTTTCGGTATGGTCCTGGTTTTGAGCGGTGGGAGCGTCTCTTCTACCTGGGCTCAGAGGGCTGGTACTGCGGCCCTTGGGTCGTCCCACCGAGTAGCGGGTGTTGTCTTCGCACAAGGCGGCCTGTCGGTGGACGTGCAAGATGAGGACTTCGGTGCGATTTTCCGAGACATCGCCTCGCAAGCACAGATCGACGTCAGCAATCTGAATGGCCTACCTAGCCGCCGAATTTCAACACAGTTCACCGACTTGCCTCTCGTAGAAGGACTCAAACGTCTGCTGCGTGTCGCCGGGGTGTCAGGGTATGCGCTCATTACTGCCCACACGGAAGACGGCGTGAAGATCGAACGTATTCTGTTTCTGGATGCCAATGCGAGCGCAGGCGCCAGGCCACGTGCTGCTGCCGAGCCACGAGCGGCCACTCGGTCGGAGCGAACGCGCTCGCGTACGACGGTGCGTACCCCCACAGGGGAAAGATAGCGCCTCCATATCGATTTTTGAGGATCTGAAAGCGAACCCGGAAACGGAGTGGCTGCTAAACCAAGTTGTTCACCCGAACGAGTGCGTGAGCAGGCAATCGAGGGTCTCATGCGGCTGGCACGTGATATAAGCAAGCAGCGGGACTTGATCGAAGTTCTTGCCCCCTATATGGAGCTCTGAGGCACGAAGACGAAGAAGCCCGCGAGGAAGCGCGGAAAGGTAACGCCCCGTGTCGTCAAGTATTGAAGAAAACGCTGAGGGCTCTGCGGTGACGGAAACTACCTCGGGTCTCTCAAGGCGATTTTACCGCATATCCCGCATTGCGTTGGGCATTGCGCTATTGATCGCCGGCTTGGCGGGGCTGGTATTGCCCGTTTTGCAAGGTGTGATGTTGATCGTTGCCGCGCTGGCCATCCTCCGCAAGGATATTCCTTTTGTGGCAAGCATTTGGGACCGCTTTGTGGTTCCCATGCAGCAACGGTATTGGCGTTGGCGTAACGCCCGGCGCTGCCGTTAGATAGAGCGGCGGCAAGCCCTGGGCCTTCAACTTTCGGGAGTGCACGGTGGGAACAACGCCCTATTTCATTCAGGTATCGGATACCCATCTCGTAGCCGACACCAGCTTGAAATCATACGGGGTTAATCCCTACGAGAACCTCGAACGGATCATCATCCATATTTCCCACCTCGGTCCACCGCCCGCCTTTGTCATGTTCACCGGCGACCTGATTAGTGATGACGAGCTGCAGTCCTACCGCCATCTCAAGCTGCTAACCGACCATTTGCCGAGCCCGGCGTACTTCGCCATGGGCAACCATGACCTGCGACGGCCATTTCGTCATGCTGTCTTGGGAGAGGAATCACCCGGTTCCGAGCCGCATTACTATACGTTTGACGCTGCCGGGTACCGTTTCGTCGTTCTCGATTCCCTGATTGAAGGGCAAGTGGCAGGAGCGTTGGACGCGGCTCAGCTCGCTTGGCTGGATGCCACGCTAACGGACGGTTCGCAGCAGCCAACGGTGGTGTTTATGCACCATCCACCCGTTCCTACGGGGGTGGATTGGTTGGACGCCTATACGTTCGGCAACGGGGACGATCTTCTGGACATCCTAGCCCAGCATCGGCAGGTGCAACGGGTGTTCTTCGGACACGTTCACATGCCGATACAGATCACCGCGCGGGGTGTATCGTTTACCAGCGTGCCATCCAGTGCCTACCAGTTTGGGGATACCGTCACCGCTCCGAAGGTCTGGTCCGGCTCCCCCGGTTACGGGATTGTGCACCTCTTTGGGGGGCAGTTGAGCAGTCGCGTGGTCTATCTGTAGGTCCCAATCCTTTCCTGAAATTCTCATCAAGCAGCTTCCGGGCAGTGGCAAACACTTCGTGAAACATGGTGCGTGTCAGGCGTTTTGTTTGCGTGTTCTGCTGGCTTGGGTGATACGAGGGCAAAAAGGCGTGGCCAGTTTGCAAGCGCGTGGGTTTTCCATGCTCGAAGCGTGGGCGCGGTGTTGGCAGGATGTTACCGATCTGTTGGTAGGCGTGCAGGTATGCGTCGAAAGCGAGCCGTCCCAGCGGGATAACCACCTGTACGTTGTTTAGCAATCGCAACTCGTTCAGAAAATAGGGCCGGCAGTTTGTGATTTCCTGACGGTCAGGGCTATTGCCGGGCGGAGCGCAGTGGATCACCTGCGTGATGAAGCAATCGTGGAGAGTTAGACCGTCTTGACGATGGGAAGAAACCGGTTGGTCTGCAAAGCCGAAACGGTGCAATGCTTCGTACAACCAATCACCACTACGGTCGCCTGTGAAGGCGCGCCCTGTGCGGTTGGCGCCATGGGCTGCCGGGGCCAACCCGATAATCAAGAGTCGAGCAAGCGGGTCGCCGAAGCTGGGAACGGGTTTGCCCCAATAGGATTCGCTCAGAAACCGACGCACCTTTCGGTCCGCCACATGCTGGCGGTGCGCCACGAGCCGGGGGCAGCAGACGCAGTTGACAATGCGTTCCTGAATCTCCGCCAGTGTGGACATATCTGCGAATTGACTAATGTCCGTTCACTGCCCCTTCGTTGCTGCCCCATCACGGATTCTCAAATGGCATCCCGCCATCGACGACATAGACCGTCCCTGTTACATAAGCGGCCTGCGAGTCCAGAAATGTGAGGACCTCCGCCACTTCCTCCGGACCGGCACGCCCTAAAGGTATCCGTGACACCATCAGGTCCTTGCTTCGCGGGATTAATTCGGAGTCGTATCGGTGTCAAATACCCTGGCATGACGACATTCGCCGTAATGCCGTGTGACGCGGCTTCTTTGGCCAGCGAATGGGTAAAGCCAACGAGGCACACCGACTTTGCGGCCCCGTAGGCTGTATCGCCAGCCTAGAGTTCTTTCCATCAGCAGATCGAACAGACGCCCGCCGTGACCCTGGCGGAACTTCAAAGCCCAACTGCGCAGGCGCGACCTGTCGGTCGGCATCGGCGCCGGGTGGCGATTCTTCCAGCGCCACGGCATTAGCTTCAAGAAAAACGGCGCGCGCCGACGAACCCCAGCGGCCTGACGTGGCCTGTCGTCGTGAGGCTTGGCTCAAGACCCAGGCAGCCCTCGACCCGGCACGCCTCTTGTTCAGCGGCGAGACGGGCGTGAGCACGAACATGGCCCGTCGTTACGGTCGTGGCGTGGCGGCGCCTGGTGGGTGGGAAACCACGACGTTGAGCGCTGCCCTTGGCGTGGATGGCCTGCGGGCGCCGATGCTCTGGATGCCTTCAGCCCTGAAGCATGTGCCAACTACTTCAGAAACGCAGGCTACGGTGTAGGTTGAACGGAAATTGCTCTAACCGCAAGGTGATGGGCTTTGGAAGCTCGGATTCGCATGGTTCAAAGGATGTGGGAACCGAAGTGGGCATGGTGGTGAGCTACTGCGTCGACGACCACTGGCCGCTGGCAACCGGCTACGCCTACATGTGCGGCGGCGACGTGTTCGAAGGCAAAGACACCCGCTGGGCATTCAGTCAGGTGGCGTTCAAATATTAGGAAGCGGAAGGGAGGACACAGGAATTCCCTCTCTCGTCGAGGGAAGATCAGCCCTTTCCCTTCCAGGGGATGAGCCAGACTTCGAGCGCGCGCATCAGCATTTCGATGGTGAAGCCGATGACGCCAATGAGGATGATCCCGATGACCACCACGTCGGTCTGCAGGAAGTTCTTGGCGACCATCATCATCGAGCCGACGCCTTGGTCGGCGGCCACCAGCTCGGCCGCCACCAGCGTTCCCCAGCACACCCCCATCGAGGTTCTGAGGCCGGTAAAGATCTCGGGCAGCGCGTTCGGCAGGATGACGTAGCGGAGCACCTGGGGCTTGGAGGCGCCTAGGGAATAGGCGGCGTGGACCTTGGAGATACGCACCGAGCTCACCCCGGCGCGCGCCGCGATCAGCATGATGAAGAGCGCCGCGAGGAACAGCAGGAACGTCTTGGCTGCTTCATCGATCCCGAGCCAGAGAATCACGAGGGGAATGAGGGCGAGCGGCGGGATCGGGCGGATGAACTCCACGACGGGGTCCAGCAGCCCGCGCGCCACCGAATTGAGGCCCATGGCGAAGCCGAGCGGAATGCCCGCCAGCGCCCCGCAGAGCACGCCGAGCAACACGCGCCGGACCGAGGTCCAGACGTGTTCCCAGAGCGGCACGTTGCGATAGCCCTCGACCACCAGGCTGGCGAAGCGGTCGACCACTCCCGGCCTGGCCCGCGCCGGGTTGTCCCACGGATAGAGGCCACCGTCGAGCGGCGGCCAGAAGATGGGATCGAGCAGGCCCCATCGCGTCACGGCCCACCAGGCGAAGAGCAGCGCGGCGACGGTGGCGACAGACCACAGGCGCCCGGAGTTCACCGCCGAGGCATCGCCGAACTTGACAGTCTTCTGCCGGGTGAAGGGGTTGTCCGCGACACCCAGCCAGACGGCCAGCTTCGACGGTTGCTTGCGATCCGCCATGAGTTTCTCCTCAGCCCGTGTTGCCGCCGCCCATGATTTCCTCCTCCATTTCCCAGATCATGGTGAGGATCTCCTCACGGGTGGCGATGAAGTCGGGCTGGATCTTGATCGCGCGCGTGTCTCCCTCGACTCCCTGATCGGCGAAGGGCAAGGCGAACGCCTTGTGGATGCGCCCGGGACGCGGCGCCATGACCACGAGGCGTTCGCCGAGAAACAGGGCTTCCTCGACGGAGTGGGTGATGAGAACGATGGTCTTGCCGGTGTCTTTCCAGAGTTTGAGCACGAGCCCCTGCATTTTTTCGCGCGTCAGGGCGTCCAGGGCGCCGAGGGGTTCGTCCATCAGGATCACGTCGGGATCGTTGGCGAGGCAGCGCGCCAGCGCCACGCGCTGCTGCATGCCGCCGGAGAGTCGATAGACCGGCTCGTCGGCGAACTCCCGGAGTGCCACGACGTCCAGCAGGTGGCCGACCTTCGCCGCGATCTCGGCCCGCGTCGCGCCGCCCATGCGTGGACCGAAGCCTACGTTCTCGGCGGCCGTCATCCACTCGAACAGCGCCCCCTGCTGGAACACCATACCGCGCTCCTTGTGCGGCCCGGTCACTTGGCGTCCGTTGAGATGCACTTGCCCCGCGGTCGGCGCCAGGAACCCGGCGATGATGTTGAGCAGCGTGGTCTTGCCGCAGCCGGAGGGACCGAGCACGGCCATCAGCTCGCCCGGCTCGAGGTGCAGCGAGACGTTTTGAAGGGCGTGGACCTCACCGCCGTCCGGCAAGGTAAAGATCATCGATACGTCGTCGATGACGAGCCCATTCATGGCTTCCCCCTCGTTCCTTGGCTCCTGTCGAGTGTCTAGTTTCTAGTTGCTAGTCTTGAGTTTCTAAAGACTCAAAACTGATTGCGTTTCTATGGCCCGGTTGCCTTAAGGAAGCTCGTGTCGATTGCGAACTCGTAGCTGTCTAAGGCTCGGTCGAGCTGTCCATGCTTGGCGAAGAACTTCGCCACCTCCCTGATGAACGCCTGCACGCTACTGCCCAGCCAGGCAGCGGACAGCTGCTCTTCGACAGAGGGAAACGTCGACGTTTCGAGGAACTCCAGCGCCGCGGCCAACTCCATGCCGGCGGCCACGGCGATCGTCTCGTTGAATCGGTCCGGGGCGGCGGCGTAGGTCGCGTTCGCCTGATCCGTAACCTGCATGAACTTACGCACGAGAGCAGGGTGATCCCTGGCAAACTGCTCGGTCACCGAGACGACGTCGAAGACGCGAATACCGATCGCTTCCTGCTCGGCCGCGGTCATCAACACCGAGCCGAACTCCTTCAGCCGCTGCAGCGGCCCGCCGAAGGCGCACGCCATCGTGACGTCCCCACGCGCCAGGGCGACCACCGCGTCGGGGGGGTTCATCTGCACCAAGTCGATCTTCGAGGCGTCGACGCCGAGGTGCTCGAGGGTGCGCAGCAGTTTGTAATGGGTGACGTTGCCGATTGGCGTCGCGACCCGCTTGCCCTCCAGCTCGGCGGCATTGGCCTGGGTGATGCCGGCATCGGCGTGGACCACGCAGTTGTCAGCCTCGGCATAGGCTGCCGCGATGCCGACGAGCCTGAGCGGCAGGCCGTTGGAGACCGCCACCACCCACGGCACCAGTCCCTGCGAATAGGCGATGTGGACGTCGCCCGAGGCCATTGCCTGGCTCATCTCGTTGCCGTTGCCAAAGGCGCGCCACTCCACTTTGACGCCGAGCGCCTCGTCGTAGGTCTTCTCGGCCTGCGCCACCAGGTTGGGGGTCGGCCATTCGAGGAAATAGGCCACCGTGATCTTATCGAGGGCAGACGCGGGTGAGGCGAGCAGCGTGACGAATGCCAGCGCTGCGAGCGTCAGGAGGTTCGTGTGTTTCATCTGCAAGTACTCCTGCTGGTGAAGGTTGAAGAATGGCGGACCAAAATTTCTCCGGCGCATCCTGGCGCCGCCGACCGCCGTTTCGGCTTCTTCTCTCTGATAGACTATAGAAGATGGGGGAATACCACAACGTCAGCACCGGAGGGTGGCGCTAGGAACGTAAATGATGTTCGGCTTGCACACCTGCCCTTGAGACCGGATCAAGTCCGGGAGGCTTTGATCCGGGGGTTGGGATGAGGGGAAAATCCAGGGCGATGCACGACGCGGAGACAGGGCAACTCCAGTCCGGCCGGGTTTTATGCTAGGATTTCAAGCCGCTTTCACAGGTCCTCAACGACAGGGCAATTTTGTAAGGGGAACGGCATTGGAATCCTCACGACGCGCCTACGGACGCCATGCTGGGGGATGGTGTGTGGTGCTTGCGGTACTTTTGAGTAGCTGCAATGCGGCGCATCGGTACCACTATGACTACGCGCTGAGGGCTCCTGACAAGCGTATGGAAGGGGTCATCGAGAACGAGGAGGTACGGGTGCGAGTGGCGCCGACCGAGGTGCCGGGGGTTGTTCAGTTGGCGGTAATCAACAAGAGCCTGCAACCTGTAGCGGTGGCGTGGCGCGAATCGTACTTCGTCAACCCGCACGGGCATCGGCATCAGGCGATCAATACGAATCAGGGCATTATCCGGGCGCCAGACGCGTCGATGCGCGAGGGCGCGATTGCGCCGGGCGCAACGTGGCGGGGGACTGTACAACCTGGGGGCGCGCAAGCGACTCGGCCGTTGCAGACCGAACCGCCGCGCAACCAAGCTGATCGGCGCCTACCAGCCCAGAACGACCAAGACGGCTTGTCGCCCGTGGACCGGCAACTGGTTCTGAACCCGCTCACCTTAACGCTTTACGATGGCGGCGAAGTGGGGGTTGTTTCCCCTGCTTCATCCTTCCTTCCTAACACCGGGAACGCCCCGGCACTGGCCGAAGCCTACAAAGGCCAGGAATTCCACCTCGTGCTGGGCCTGCAAACCGGCGACGACATCACGCCCTACCGCTTCACCTTCGTCATCACCGACGTTCAGATACGCTGAGAACACCCATCACATCCGGCCCCGCGGCGATCAGGCACCCGCCACCTCGACCAGGGTGTCGGAAAACGTCGGAGCGCTGCCATAATCCGCGAAAGCCGGTGGGTTGATCGCGTTCACCGTGTACCCGTTGCGGCTGTCCTTTGCCCAATAGCCCATGGGAGCCACGACGACACCCGAGCGGGCGTCTTCGGTGACCCGCGCCACAGCGTGGAAATCGCCGCGGTTGTTAAAGACCCGAACCTCGCCGCCGTCGGAAATTCCCCGCTCGCCGGCGTCCGCCGGATTGATCAGGACCATCTGCTCGCCAGCGTGATGCAACTGCGTTCGCAGATTGCCGAATGACGAGTTCAAGAAGGCGTGGCTCTTGGGCGAAATCATGTTGAGGGGGAAACGGGCCGCCAGCGACGGGTTGGTATCGGGAGACTCGTTTTGCGGGATGAAGTTGGGCAGTGGATCGAGCGGTTCGCCCGACTGGTTGGCCACATAGCCCTGGCGGAACAGGGGCAACACCATGTTGCCGACCTCGGCCATGGAGGACTTGAATTCGAGCTTGCCGGAAGGGGTCGGGAAATTTCCCTCGCGGTGCGGCACGAAATCGTCGGGCGAGCCGACCTTGAGACGCGCGTATCCAGTTTGGCGCAGACTGTCGAGGCCGATGCCTTCGAGCACCGGACTGCTCCAATCCAGCGCGTCCCGAGCCATTTCCTCGTCCGTGCGTTGCCAGTGGGGATCGTCGAAGCCCATAGCACCTGCAAGCCGCCGGAACAGCTCGGTGTTCGGCACCGCTTCGCCGAGCGGTTCGATGGCCGGTTCGTTCAGCGTCAGGTACAGATGGCCCCACGAGAACATGAGGTCGAACTGTTCGAGTTGCGTCGTCGCCGGCAGGACGATGTCCGCGTAGCGCGCGGTATCGGTGATGAAATGTTCGCTGACCACCGTGAACAGGTCTTCGCGGGCCAGACCCCGCAGGATTTTATCCTGTTCCGGCGCGACCACGGCGGGATTGGAGTTGTAGACGAATAGCGAATTGATCTTCCGGTCGAGTTCGCCCAGAAGCGCCGGGCCCAGCCGCCACTGGTTGATGACCGGCGTGCCTTCGGGAATCCAATCGGGCCGGCTCAGATCGTCCCATTTCATGGGAAACGCCCAGATCGGCATATGCAGGATGCCGCCGCCGCAATGGCGCCATGAGCCCACCAATCCGGGCAGGCACGACATGGCGCGGACGGCGTTGCCGCCCGACGCGTTGCGCTCGATCGCCACGCCCATCCGAATGACCGATGGCTGCGTGGTGGCGAATTCCCGCGCCAGGGTTCGAATATCGTCGGCGGAAATGCCGGTGATGGCAGCAACCTTTTCCGGGGTGAAGCCGGCCGCGCGGGCTTTCAGGTCCTCATAGCCGACGGTGTATTTCTCGACGTAATCGTGATCGACCAGACCCTCGGCGATGATGACGTTCATCATGCCGAAGGCCAGGGCAGCGTCGGTTCCGGGCTTGATGGCCAAGTGCCAGTCGGCCTGCTTGGCCGTCCGTGTGGCGACCGGGTCGATGACCACGACCTTGGCGCCGCGGCGCTGCGCTTCCGCGATGAACGGCCAGTGATGCAGGTTGTTGCTGATCGTGTTGATCGCCCACAGAATGATGTATCTCGAGTGGACGAAACTCTCCGGATCCACCGCCGCGGTAGGGCCGCAGGTCATGAAGAATGCGGTGATGGCGGCGGAATCGCAGAAGGTGCGCTCGGCCACCGTGGCGCCGAGCTTGTTGAAGAAGGCGTCCCCCGCGTTCAGCCCATTCAGGATTCCTTCCGTACCAAGATAGCTGTACGGCATGATGGCGGCGGGGCCGTCGCGGTCGATAATCTCGCTCCAGCGGCTGGAAATTTCCTGCAGCGCCGCGTCCCAGGTGATCGGCTGGAATTCCCCGGCGCCCTTGGCGCCGGTGCGGCGTAACGGCGTCAGCACCCGGTTGTCGCTATAGACCCGGTTTTCGTAATCGTTGACCTTGACACAGAGTCCGCCCCGGGTGAACGGGTGATCCGGGTTGCCCCGCACGGCAACCGCCTTGCCGTCACGAACGGTGGTCAGCATCGCACAGGTGTCAGGACAGTCGTGCGGACACGCACTGAAAACGGTCTTTTCGGCCATAACCCAATTCCCCCTCGCTCCCGTGTCGTAAAGGCCCGCGTGCTTCTTTGCCGCGGTTTGTCAGAACATCCCAGAGCCGTAGCCTACACCCCACGCAACGCCGCCGGAATGGCGTCGTGCAGAATCTCCACGATGCGACCCACCTGCTCTGCGCTGGTCACCAGGGGCGGCGCCAGGCAGACCACCTCGCCTCGCATGCGGGTAAACAGCCCGCGTTGCACCATTTCCTGGTGCATGCGCGGCCCCACTTTGGCGTCAGCCGGGAACGGTGCCTTGGTGGTTTTGTCCGCCACCAGCTCCACAGCGGTCATCAGGCCCAGGCCGCGTACGTCGCCGACGCCGTCCAGATCGTCCAGCGTGTGCAGTCCTTCGAGCAGGCGATTGCCCATCTCGGCGGCCCGTTGTACCAGTCCTTCTTGCTCGATGACGTCGATGTTGGCCAATGCCACCGCGCTGCTGGTGGGATGGCCGGAGTAGGTGTAGGCGTGCATCCAGCGCTGCGAGGGCGGCACGTCGGCCATGACCTGTTTCACCTTGTCCGACACGCCGATGCCGCCGAGCGGCACGTAGCCGCTGGTGATGCCCTTGGCGAACTGCATGATGTCCGGCTCGATGCCCCAGTGCTCCAGGCCGAACCAAGTGCCGGTACGTCCGAAGCCGGTGATGACGTCGTCGCTGATCAACAGCACGTCATACGCGTCACAGATTTCGCGAATGCGCGGAAAGTAGTCCTCCTGCGGCACGATGACGCCGCCGGCGCCCTGAACCGGCTCGGCGATGAACGCCGCCACCGTGTCCGGACCCTCGCGCAGGATGGCCTCTTCCAACAGATTGGCCGCCGCCATGCCGGGGCTGGTGCTGCCGTCGCCGCCTTGGAAGCGATACGGATACGGCGAATCGATGTGCACGAAATTGGGCACCAGGGGCTCGAACATGCGCCAGTAATCCGGGATGCCGGTGGCGCTCATAGCGGCCATGGTGACGCCATGGTAGCCCAGGTGGCGCGAAATGATTTTGACCTTGTCCGGTTTGCCTTGGGCCTTCCAGTAAAACCGCGCCGTCTTGAACGAACTCTCCGTTGATTCGGCCCCGCCGCTGGTGAAGAAGAAGGTGTTAATGGAGGGGTAGGCCAAGCCGCTGAGGCGCTCCGCCAATTCGATCGCCGGCAGGTTGCTGGCGCCGGTGTACGAGGAGCAGTAGGCGAGGGTCTGCATCTGCTGCATCGCCGCCTCGGCTAGTTCCCGCCTGCCGTGGCCGACGTTGATGTTCCACAACCCGCTGAGGCCGTCGATGAATTCGTCGCCATGAACGTCCCGCATGACGGCGCCGCTGGCTTCGACCCAGATCTTCGGTTCCTGGTGGTCGGATGGGTGATATAACGGGTGAATGAGGTGGGCCAGGTCAGACTGCGTGCGCTCAATCGCCGTGCGTGATGTCATCAGTGTGTCCCTCGCAAAAAGTAGGAATGCCCCGGCTGAATGGCGTCCGGTTGTACAGAAGCTCCAGGGTCATGTCAAGGCGACTGAATGGGCCTCGCCGTGGCTTGCTTCAGGCATGCCCCGTTGTTTACAATACCGAACTTTGGTTACCCATCCGGACGGAAGCGCCCTCGTTTGCTCGTCGCGCCGTAGAAAGGAAACCCATTGGGACTGGAAACGATCTTTGGAAGCGGATTCATCACCTCGCAGCTCAATAAAATCATCAACTGGGGGCGCAAGAATTCCTTCTTTCCCCTGCCCTTCGTGACTGCCTGCTGCGGCATGGAATTCATGGCCACCTGGGGGTCGCACTACGACGTTGCCCGCTTTGGCGCGGAATTGCCGCGATTTTCGCCCCGGCAATCCGATCTGCTCATGGTGGTCGGCACGATCAATCACAAGATCGCCCCGGTGCTCAAGCGAGTCTACGATCAGATGTGTGAGCCGAAGTGGGTGATCGCCTTTGGGGCCTGCGCGTCTTCGGGGGGGTTCTACCGGAATTACGCCACCGTGCAGGGCATCGACCGCATCATTCCGGTGGACGTGTACATCGCGGGTTGCCCACCGCGTCCAGAGGCGGTGCTGGAGGGGCTGATGCTGTTGCAGAAGAAGGTTGAGGGCGAAGACATTCTCAATCGAGGCGCCCCCATCATGGTAAACGGCCAAGCTTATTCCGAGGAGCGCCTGGTGCACGTCGAGCCGCCGATGGACCGCCGGGCCAATCATGTCATCGCGTCGCACGAGGGGCCGGGCGTGCACCCCTGGCAAGGCTTCGAAGAAGCCGAACGCCGTTGATTCCCTCCCCGCCGGCGCCGGCCTCAATTGTCCCTTGGCGGCTGGCGCACCTGCATTCCCAAATTATCCTCCAACACCTGCATCATGCCGCTCAGATCGTTCCCACCGCGGCCGTTGGCGCGCGCCTGACGCATCAGGTTGATACACACGCTTCCCATCACCAGCGGCACCGACAGCTCGTCACCGAGTTCCAACGCCAGACGCAAATCCTTGTGCGCCAAGTCGATGGTGAAGCCGGGAGAGAAATCGCCGGCGAAAATCTTGTGGGGAAACTGCCGCATGGCCCAGCTGGCGCCGCTGCTAGATTGAACGATGTCGTGCAAAATCTGTGGATCAACCCCCGCCTTGACCCCCAGCAGCATGCCCTCGAATGCCGCCATGGAGTTGACGAAGGCCAGCATGTTGTTGACCACCTTGGCTACGCAGCCGCTGCCGCTGTCACCGACCCGGAAAACATTGGCGCCGAGGTGCTGCAGCAGGGGCCGGACGGTCTCAAAGGCGCTCGCGTCGCCGCCCACCATGACGGCCAAAGTCGCTTGCTCGGCGCCCACCACGCCGCCGCTCACCGGCGTATCCAGCATCGTGACGCCCTTAGCCGCGAGGGTGGCACACAGCCGCTGCGCCACGGTCGGGGAATTGGTGCTCAGGTCGACATAGATCAGACCCGGGCGGGCGGCGTCCGCAATGCCGTCGGTCCCCAGCGCCACCCGTTCAATTTCCCGCGGCCCCGGCAGCGAGCTGAACACGATGTCGCACGCCAGCGCCACCGCCTTAGGGCTGTCGGCCTGCTGAGCGCCCAGGCTGACCATGCGCGCCAGGTTCGACGGCTGCACGTCGAATACCAACACGTCATGGCCGGCCTCGATCAGGTGGCGACACATCGGCGTGCCGATGTTCCCGACCCCGATAAATCCAAGTTGCATCACGATTCCCCTCTCGCAGGTAGAATTTTCCGGCCCATCCGGCGCCGTGCGGTTTTGTGAAGGCGCCCATCGTACACACACGGAAAGAGGCACTCAAGACCACGCGGACCGCTTCCCGACGTGCCCGGAACGGCTTGACCGTGCCCATGTCCCTTGCTAGAGTGAGCCGCGAATTTGGCTGCCAACCTGTCTCCCTCCAATCGAATCAGGAATAATTATGAATTCGGCTCCAGTCAGCAAAGAAGCGGTCGTCCTCAAGTTGTTGGCAGAGGGAGACACCATGCTGTGCCTCGATGCACGCCACCCCGACGTTTGCGTTCCGTCGCACCAAGCCCAGAACCCGGCTCTGCGACTGATCCTCAATCGCGACTTTCCGCGCCCTATCGACGTGACCGAGGAAGGTATCCGCGTCAACCTGTCGTTCGGTGGGCGGCGATTCGATTGCTACGTCGCCATGGACGCGTTGTGGGCGGCGTTCAATCCGCACACCATGGAAGGCGCCCTGTGGCAAGAAAGCGCCTCGCCCGAGGTGCTGCAAAGCCTCAAGGCTCAGTTGCCGGTGAAGCAGACCGCCGAGCCAGATCCCGACCCAGCACGCAAGCTAGGGCCAAAAGCGGTGCCGCGCGTCAACGGCGAGGCGCCAGCCTCCCAAACGCCTCGCAAACGGGGGCACCTGCGTTTGGTGAAGTAACCCGGCCGATGCCCGCCGGAAGCGGAATCACACCATGGCCAAACTCGACGCCTTCTTCAAGCTCATGACGGAGCAGGGGGCGAGTGACCTGCACTTGGCCTCTGGTTCCCCGCCCCTATTGCGCGTCAATGGCGACCTGCAGCGCGTGCGTTACCCCGCCTTAAGCAACGACGACCTCAAGACCATGCTGTATGAAGTCACCCCGGCGACCATGGTGAAACAGTTTGAGGAAACGGGGGACGCTGATTTTGCCCACGAGGCGCCCGGCCTGTCGCGTTACCGGGTCAACCTGTTCCTGCAGCAACACGGCGTTGCAGCGGTGTTCCGACAAATTCCCACCACTCTTCCCAGCCTCGAAGCACTCGGGCTGCCGCGCATTCTGCTCAAATTACCCCTTTTGCCGCAGGGGCTCGTGCCTGGTCACGGGGCCGACCGGGAGCGGCAAATCCACCACCCTGGCGGCGCTGATCGATTACGCCAGTACGCACCGCAGGGACCACATCCTGACCATCGAGGATCCGGTGGAATTCGTCCACGCTAACAAGAACTGCGTGGTCAATCAGCGCGAGGTCGGCAGCCATACGCGCACGTTCGCCGCGGCGTTGCGGGCCGTGTTGCGGGAGGACCCGGACATCATCATGGTGGGCGAGATGCGCGACCTGGAAACGATTCGCTTCGCCATCGAAACGGCCTCGACCGGGCATCTGGTGTTCGCCACGCTGCACACCCGGAGCGCCGCCACCATCAGCCGCATGGTGGATCTTTTGGTAGTGGCTCGTTTTGAAATTCAGGGTACAAAAATGCCCTATTGACGACAGGCGGGGGCCTTGGGTACTTATAAAGGCAGCACCACACGACACCCCTATACCCTTTGGAGAAATCATGAAGAAAAGACCCGCCGATATAAACCAACTCGGGAAGCTCGTCACGGACATCGCCGTCGGTGACGTGGAAGACACCGAGCCGAAGCCTGGCCGCTCCCGCGGCGGGACCGCCCGCGCTGTCTCGATGACTCCAGAACGGCGCAAGCAGATCGCCAAGAAGGCCGCCGACGCCAGGTGAAAACGCGATTCTGACGCTGACCAAGCGGCCTCTTGAGGGTTCCTGCCTGAAGGTCCTGAATTCCTAATCGTGATGGTGGTCGCCTTGTACCGTCCGAGGCGCTTCCGCAATCGGTCTTCTTCTTGCTTCAGAACGTCGTCCAGACTCGGTGCCATGTTCGACGATTTCTTCCTGCTGTTCAGGAGTCAATTGAACTGATCGGACTGGATAAATGCCTGGAAGGCGTCCTCCGAAGACCATTCGGAGACGATGAGGTAGGATTGAACGTCCTGAATGTCCTTGTACAGTGCCGACTTCGCGCGCCCTTCCGTCGTTTGCAAGCTCTCCAGAACATTCGCGAAGACTTTCTCGAACTGAACCTCTTTGCCCTGCAAAACCTTGTAATTCATGCCCACGGTAATCATCTGGAGTCCCCTTTACGGGTCCTGTTCGGTGCCTCGGTGCCAAGCGCCCATGCCTTGGCGTCAGCCTAGGCTCAGGACTCATAACCAGAAACTAACCGTGGCAGCCATGCAGATGGCGCTGTAGAAGGTGTGCGCACAGCGGTCGTACCGGGTGGCGATGCGGCGCCAATCCTTCAGCCGGCCAAACAGGCGCTCAATGAGGTTACGGCTCTTGTACAACTCGGTGTCGTAGATGATGGGCTCTTTGCGCGGCCCGGAATGCAGGACTTGATGCCACGTTCGGCAAGGGCCTCGCGCAACCTGTCGCTGTCATAACCCTTGTCGGCTATCAGGACAGCGGCTTTCGGGAGGGCCTCAAGTACCGGATCAGCCCCGCGGTAGTCGCTGACCTGGCCCGCCGTCAACCGCAGCACGACGGGCTTGCCATCACCGTCGCAGACGGCGTGGAGCTTCGAGTTCAGCCCACCCCGGGTGCGTCCGATCTGGCGTGGAAAAGCCCCCCCTTGAGCAGGCTGGCGGCGGTGCGATACGCCCCCCGATGGGTGCTGTCGATCATGACCGTCTTGGTGGCGGTGCTTTCAGCAGCAAGGGCCTGAAAGATGCGGTCGAAGACCGCGGCCCTGCTCCAGCGCACGAAGCGATTGTAGAGTGTCTTGTGGGGTCCGTAACAGGCGGGCGCGTCGCGCCACCTCAGCCCATAGCGGATGACGTGGATGATGCCGCTGATGACCTTTCGGTCATCGACGCGTGGGACGCCGCGCCCCTTGTTGGGTAACAGGGGTTTGAGTCGGTCAAACGGGTCGTCGGCCAGCCAGAAGAGGTGCTCGGACATGATCGCTCTCCTTGTGGCATCAGCGTGTTGGCTCTCATCATAAGCCCCATGATACCCTTTTATAGGTCCTGAGCCTAGCATGAAGGTGTCCGGCATGTCACTGGCGTTGTCCGTAAGGAGCTTGCGTGCTGACATCCGAACAAAGGGCTGAACTGACCTCGGAACTGGCAACCCGGCCCGGCCACGAAAAAGTCCGCGCGTTGCTGCACCGCCTGCTCACAGGCGGGCTCGGCGCCGACAGCCGGGACATCGACTTTGAAAAACCGGTACCCGAAGTCCACGGACGGATCGACGCCCTGCTTGGCCGGACCGTGTTCGAGTTGAAGTCCGATCTGAACCGCGAGCGCAGGGACGCCGAGGAAGGGCTGACGCGATACCTCACGGAACGCGAGGGGCAGACCGGCGAGCGGTACGTCGGCATCGCCACCGACGGCGCCGACTTCATCGCGTACTTCCTCAAGAACGACCGTGTCGTTGACGCAGGCGCCTGCCGCACGGACCCGACAGCGCCTCAAGACCTGGTGGCCTGGTTGCAGGGCGCCGTGGCCATCGGCGACAGCTTGTCGCCCGACCCGGACACCATCACGCGCGAGTTCGGGCGCAACAGCCTGGCCGCCCGGCGCGCCCTCGACGACCTCGGCAGGCTGTGGGCCACCCTCGGCGCCACGCCGGAAACGCTCCTGAGTCCTGCGAAGGTCTGATAACCAAGTTCTGCGATAGCGCCGCCTACCAGGAAGACTCATTTTCCTTGCTCAATGCCCTTGAGAAGTCCACCTACAGACTACCCGGCATCACGCTGATTGCATGCGAAAAGCTCCTCGATCGTTCCGGCGCAGAGGCAAGGGATATCGCACCCGCCGAGCTGTTGACGGCTCAAACATGACAAAATTGGTTTTGCGAACCTATCACCAGCACCAAGACGATGAGTGGGCCACTCGATGCCTGGACCTGATAGATCGAATGTATCTTGAACAGAGTTACGAAATCCGCACAAATCTGGATAAATACGAAAGGTAAGACTGAATTTCAAAACGAGCCACTACCTCTTCGCGTGGCTTCATACTCGAAGAATCCGCATCAAAGCAATCCCCATGAAACACACGACACTCTGCCTGTTCCTGCTCACGGTCCTGAGCGGCTGCGAAACCGCGCATCACGACCATACGGCCCCCTTGTGCTACGACGTAGCGCCCGGCAGACGACTTTCCGGCTACGAATTGAGCAAACTGGAACACGCCCTCGAACACCGCCTGCTCGTGGACTTCGACGACGACCTGTCCTTCGGCAACCCCATCGGCCCCGGCCGCTGCTACGGCGACAAGTCCTACGGCTGGCCTTACGACGAGTGGGAAATCGACTGCCCCAGAGACTACGTCGTCATCAATTGCAGCGACCCTTGAACCCGTAACGGGCAGGACAAGTCGCTCATCCCTGTGTCCTCTTTCAGCCCCCGGAACTCCTTTTCCAACCGCTCGCCGCGCCGCCAATCCCACGGCTTGATGAAACGGCCTGCCCATACCCCGCGCCTGCCCTCACGCGCTGTTTCTTCCTGCGGAACGTACCGCTCGGAATAGCGCCGGTAGGCTAACGCATGCCCCTGCTCCACCAGCCAACCGTTCAAGTCTGCGCCATTCGGCGTGAAACACGTCGCAAGCAGGCGCTCATAGCGGTCGCGCTCGTCGCCCGCGCAGCGCACTGGCTTACCACCAATCTTCTCCTGCAGCAGTCGCGTTGCCGCGCGACCGCACTCGTAGGGTTCGCCCTCGGCTGTTTCGCACGCCTGCCGGCGTTCCGGCGCGTCAATACCGTCAAGCCGGACCGTAACGCCGAGTCCCTCGAACGCCAGCGTGTCGCCATCAACAACCTTCATGTCGCCAATCAGGGTCCCCGCCTACGCCGTCATGGACAGCGGCAGAAGCGACAGCACCCAGAACAACAAAATGAAAACCTTCATGTCACGCCTCCTTCAAACAGACAAACACGTCAGATTTGGACTGCCTACAGCGTCTAACATGGCAAGGGCATCTCTAATAATACTCATCTCCCACTTGATTTAGAATTACTGAACCACGTTAACCAACAAGACGGGAGGAGTTGAGCATGGGTCAGATGGGCTTTTTCGATGTCGAGAATCGCTACGCCGCTTTGGACGCCAAGCATGACCCCCTGGTGAAGATCAATGCCGTTGTGCCGTGGGAAGCATTCCGCAGCCGCCTGGAGAGCGTCTGGCGTAAGCCGCCCGACGAGCGCAAGTCGAACGCGGGGCGCCAACCTTGGGACGCCATCGTCATGTTCAAAGCCATCCTTCTGTGCGCCCTCTACAACCTGTCGGATGACCAAGGCGAGTACCAGATGCGCGACCGCCTGTCCTTCGTGCGCTTCCTGGGCTTGGCCCTTGAAGACAAGGCGCCGGACGCCAAGACCGTGTGGCTCTACCGTGAGCAGTTGTCACAGGCTGGCCTCATGGAGGCCTTGTTCGAGGATGTCGACGCTTACCTGAAAAGCCAAGGCTACCGAGCGATGGGCGGCCAGATCATCGATGCTTCGATTGTGGCGGTTCCCATTCAACGCAATCGTCGTGACGAAAACGAGCACGTCAAGCGCGGTGAGCTACCCGAGGCCTGGACTGACAAGCCGGCCAAGCGTCGGCAAAAGGACAGGGATGCGCGTTGGACAAAGAAGCACGGCAAGAGCCACTACGGCTACAAGAACCACGTCACCGTTGACCGTCGGCACAAACTGATCCGGCGTTACCGGGTGACGACGGCGGCGGTCCACGACAGCCAGGTCCTTGAGGAGTTGTTGACGTCGGACAACACGGCACGCGGCGTCTGGGCGGATAGCGCCTACCGGTCGAAAGACATTGAAGCAAAGGTGAAAGCCAAGGGCCTGACAAGTCGGATACACCGCAAGGCTTCTCGTAACCGTCCGTTGCATGCTTGGGAGAAAGCGGGCAACCGGCGTCGTTGCCGGTTTCGAGCACGGGTAGAGCATGTCTTCGGCGCGCAGCAAAACGACATGGGCGGGACGCTGGTTCGCAGTATCGGACTTGTACGAGCGAGGGCGCGGATAGGTCTCAAGAACCTCGCTTACAACATGCGGCGTCTGGTTCAATTGCAACGTCTGGCGAGGGTAGGTTAAGCGCCAAGGGTGCGGAAGGGTACGCCGGATGTCCCATTGACAGGCGAATCCCCCCTGAACAGCCGAGTTCATTTTCCGCCACGTGCCAGCGAATTGCCAACCCTGTCATCTTTGACCGTTCGCGGGCATTTTTCGAGGCGCCCGCAAGGGCTTTCGTCATTCACTGAGCGAGACGAAAGCCCTTGCCATGTTGCACAGGAATTCTGGCACAAACCAAAAACACAGGAATACTGGCAAAACTGCCAGATATCCTGTGGTTCTACAATAGTGCGCATACGCTCAAACAGCTCCTTACGGGTCTTGGGCGGACTGCCCGGGAAGTCGGTCATCGGATCATCCTTCTGACAGCGTTGATTCGCTCGCTTGCCAGCTTGCAGTAATCAGCAGAGATTTCCATGCCGATCCATGCCCGACGCGCCATCTCCGCAGCCATTGCCGTGGTGCCTGAACCGATGAACGGATCAAGGACGATCTGCCTAGTTGTAGAATTGATGCAACGCTGTGCAAGCTCGACCGGAAAGGGCGCGGGATGTGGGTTGTTGGCTTCCTGGGGAATGCGCCACACGTCGCCAAGCGCATTTGCCTTCGGCGCGAGGCGAAAGTTGGGCTTGGCAATCAGATAGATGACTTCATAACGTGGGCAAGAAGTAGCCAGGATTAAAGTTCAGGCCGCCGCTACGTTGCCAGATGATGATCTGGCGCACGGGAAAGCCCTGTACGATGTCCGCCCTGTCTTGTAGCAGGCCACCTTGTACACGCCACTTGTGGTTGTAGAATATAGTGCCGTCTTCTCTGAGCACGCGCATCATGGCGCGCAAGCAACCCTGCTGCCAGGCTACGTATTCATCGTGCGGCATGGCGTCGTTGTGCACGGCGTAGCCCTTCACCAGTTCTGCTCTCTCCCATTTGCCGCCGCGCCCGTTCTTCAAGCCGTTACCCGTGCTGTTCCTGATGTTATATGGCGGACTGGTGACAATCACGTCCACAGAACCAACTGGCATCTTGTCCATGAGTTTCACGCAATCCCCGTGATGCACCTTGCTGAGCCATTGCCCCATGATCTCCGGGTTGACGCGCGTCATGGCTTGTTTCAGAACCCTGTTCATGTTCATCATTGGACAAGCCTCTGATAAGTGAGCCGGATACCAGCTGACGATCCCAGAATCACGTCCATGCGCTGCGCATTCGTCAGCCCCATCATGTTCCATCGGGCACTCGATTCGTGCATATACCGATGCAGGTGCTTCCAACTGAAGTGATGGAAGATACCGACATAGCTGCGCTTCACGATGGCCCAAAAGGACTCCATGCCGTTGGTGTGCACCTTGTCTCTCACGTATTCGCCATGCCCGTGATTGACGCTTTCATGGCTGTATCCGGCCAAGTCGTCATACACCAGGGCTTCATCCGTGTAGAGCGTCGCACCTTCAATGACATTGGAACGGATAAAGTGATGCAGGGTTCGCCGATTCACGCTGGTTACAGGAACAGCCTTGATCTTCCCACGGCGGGAGCGAAGCCCAGCCACCGATGCCTTACCCACAGGCCCGCGTCCGGTACGCAGTTTTTTGTTGGCGTGCTTGTTGGCTTCCTTGCCGCCGATGTAAGTCTCATCGGCTTCAACTTCGCCATCCAGCGGCCCGGCCTTATCGTTCAGCATGCGCATGACGGCGCGTGAGCGGCTGAGCATGAACCAGGCGGTTTTCTGGGTGACGCCGACTTCGCGCGCCAGCTGGGTGGAAGCAATGCCCTTGCGGTTGGAGGCCATCAGCCAAGCGTCGGCAAACCACTTGCGCAGCTTGACAGGGCTGTCTTCAAAGATGGTGTTCTTGCGGACGCTGAATTCGCGCTTGCAGTCGGCGCACTTGTAGACATGTCGTCGTTTGATGGCGTAGAACTTTCGACAGCAGCCACACCATTGGCAAAGGCTATCATATTCCTTGGTGTTCATGGCTGTGTCTCCCTCTTACACAACCAATATAATGCCAATTGTTGTGTCAAGTATGTAATTCCCCTTGTGAAGTAGTTGGCGCATTCCTCAGGTGAAAACGCCTCCAGGGCCGTGGCGATGCCCGACTCCAGGCCGTCAACGGTGTGTGCTGCAGCCTTGCGAAGCAACGCCTTGAGCTTCGCATACGCTTGCTCAATCGGATTGAAATCCGGTGAGTACGGCGGCAGGTACAACAGCGTGGCTCCCGACTCGCCGAGCGCTTCGCGGACCCCTTGAACTTTGTGAGCCGCAAGGTTATCCAGCACAACGATGTCGCCGACGCGAAGACTCGGACCCAATAGGGTGCTGGCGTAGGCACGAAAGGCGGCGCCATCCATGGCGCCGTCGATGACCATGAGCGCCGTGAGACCATCCAGACGCAAGCCGCACACCAGCGTGGTGGTCTTCCAATGACCGTGTGGAACGGACGCCCGGCAACGCTTGCCGCGCGGCGAACGGCCCCGCCGCCTGGTCATGTTGGTAGTCGCTCCGGTCTCATCGATAAAGACGAGCTTGGTCGCCTCAAGCCTGGGCTGCATGGCAGCCCAGGCTTGTCGCCTTGCGGCTATGTCATCACGCTCCTGCTCACGGGCGTGCGCCGTCTTTTTTTCAACGTGATGCCGTGGCGTCGGAAGAACTCGTGCAGGGTGCTGATGGCGAAGGTCTCACCCCGCTCGCTGCGCAGGCGTTGTTGGAGTTCGGCGAGGGTGACGTCGGGCGTCTGGTGTATGGCAGCCCTGAGAAAGTCGGCCTGTGCTTCGATGCGCCTGGAGCGACGGCCGCCGCCACAGGGTTTTGCCTGGGTGCGTCCGGTGCTGAGGTAGGCCTGCATCCACCTGACGGCGCTGGCGGCACTGATACCGAATCGTTTGGCGGCGGCGTTTCGTGACAGGCCGCTTTCGACGGCTCGGATGACGCGCAGTCGGAGGTCTTGAGACAGGTAAGCTGCCATGGTTGGAGGTCTCCTGTGGGAAAGCGGTAGGAAAGACGACTCAAGCTAGCCAGGATACCATGATAGTACAACTAGAATCGAAATTGCTCTAGAGCACTTCCGCATCTAGGCTCAGGACCTATAAAAAGGTATCATGGGGCCTGTGATGAGAGTCAACACCCTGACGCCACAAGGAGAGCGATCATGTCCGAGCACCACTTCTGGCTGTCCGACGACCCGTTTAACCGACTCAAACCCCTGTTACCCAACAAGGGGCGCGGCGTCCCACGCGTCGATGACCGAAAGGTCATCAGCGGTATCATCCACGTCATCCGCTATGGGCTGAAGTGGCGCGACGCGCCCGCCTGTTACGGACCCACAAGACACTCTACAATCGCATCGTGCGCTGGAGCAGGGCCGCGGTCTTCGACCGCATCTTCCAAGCCCTGGCTGCCGAAAGTACCGCCACCAAGACGGTCATGATCGATAGCACCCATCTCAAAGCGCATCGTACCGCCGCCAGCTTGCTGAAAAAGGGGGGCTTTCGCGCTGCATCGGACGCACCCGGGGCGGGCTGAACTCGAAGCTCCACGCCGTCTACGATGGCAAGCCCGTCGTGCTGCGGTTGACGGCGGGCCAAGTCAGCGACTACCGCGGGGCTGATACGGTACTTGAGGCCCTACCGAAAGCCGCTGTCCTGATAGCCGACAAGGGTTATGACAGCGACAGGTTGCGCGAGGCCCTTGCCGAACGTGGCATCAAGTCCTGCATTCCGGGCCGCGCCAAGCGCAAAGAGCCCATCATCTACGACACCGAGTTGTACAAGCGCCGTAACCTCATTGAGCGCCTGTTTGGCCGGCTCAAGGATTGTCGCCGCATCGCCACTCGTTACGACCGCTGTGCGCATACGTTCTTCAGTGCCATCTGCATAGCTGCCACGGTTAGTTTCTAGTTATGAGTCCTGAGCCTAGAAGCCATCTCATAAATACTTCCGCAATCATAAGTTATGGGCTTAATAGTATGCCCTGCTGTGTACCTCGCGCAACCGCTCCAGGCGTGTCAAACCCTTTGCCGTCCAAGATTCCGGCATCGATCGCATCTGCATGCGCGGGTACTTGATAGGCCCATAACTTATGATTGCGAAAAAGAGAAAGGATGGGCGAGGTCGTCCTGATTCCGATACCGCAAAGGGCGGGGGCGACAGGGGTTGACAGGGGTTCAATCTTTGTTAGGATGGCGCACTTTTTTTGAGGAGACCTCACTCGAAGGAGAAGCGGGAATGAGCAGACGGATGTGGGTAGGGGTGAGCAGTGCCCTGGTGGTGCTGGCACTCATGCTTGGCTTGGGTCCCGGGGAGGTGCCGGAGCCCCTGGCGCAGAGCAAAACACTTACGTTTCAAGCCAGTTGGCCGTCGGGCCTGACACTGTACGACAATTTCGAGATGTTCGCCGACAAGGTAGACAAAATGTCGGGCGGCCGGCTGAAGATTGACACGCTGCCCGCCGGCACCGTGGTGGGGCCGTTCGAGGTCCTCGACGCCACGGCACGCGGTGTCATCGACGGCGGCCACACAGCACCCGGCTACTACATCGGCAAGCACTGGGCTGCCGTGCCGCTGTCCCACGGACCGCTCTTCGGCATGGATACCATCGACATGTTCGGCTGGATATGGGAAGGCGGCGGCCTCGAACTGATCAACGAGTGGTACCAGGAAGTCTTGCGGCTCGACGTCGTCAGCTTTCCCATTCTGGCGGCGGCGCCGCAGGCACTGGGCTGGTTCAAGAAGCCTATCGACGGCTGGGACGATTTCAAGGGCGTCAAGTTCCGCATCTACGGCATCGGTGCGGACGTGTTCAAAGAGGCGGGCATGACCGTCGTGACCCTGCCGGGCGCCGAAATCCTGCCGGCGGCTGAGCGCGGCGTCATCGACGGCGCCGAATGGGTCGGTGGCATCGAGGACCTCAAGCTCGGCTTCTACAACGTCTGGAAGTACCACTACACCCCCGGCATGCACGAACCCACCACCGTCGGCGACCTGCTGATCAACAAGAGCACTTGGGAGAGTCTGGCGCCCGACCTCCAGGAGATCGTGCGCGCCGCGACGCAGGCCACCTTCTTCCACTGGTGGGTGAGCTGGCAGCGCCAGAACGCCGAGGCGTACAAGGAGATGGTCGAGAAGCACGGCGTCGAGGTCCGCCGCACCCCCAACGACATCCTCGTCACCTTCCTGGAGACCTACGACAAAATCCTCCAGCAGAAGATGGCCGAGGACCCTTTCATCAAGCGCGTGGTCGATTCCCAGAAGGCGTATGCCTCATTGCTGGTTCCCTATCGGCGCTCCGTGTGGCCGCCGTACGAGTTCGCCAGCGACTACTACTGGAAAGACCTGATTTTCCTGAAGTAAGGAAAGCCCTTTGAGAGTGAGGTGACAACACGCCCAGGGCCGGTTGTGCACAAACGGGCCTGGGCGTGTGAGCGTCTATCTTTTCCCGCTGCCAGGATGGGAGCCCAGTATGGTTGCTGAAAACGAGACCGTATCCCCGCAAGAGGTGCCGCCCAAGGCATTGATTCTTGCGGTGCGCATCATCGATACCGTCATCGGGCGGGGATCGGGCCTGCTCTTTGCCGGGCTTGTGCTGCCCATGGTGGGCGGCTTGTGCTACGAGGTTTTCGCCCGCTATCTCTTCAACGCGCCCACCATCTGGGCCTATGACGTGACGTACATCCTGTATGGTTCTCACTTCATGCTGGGGGCCGCCTACACCCTGTACAAAGGCAACCACATCCGCACCGACATGCTGTACGAGAACTTCACCGTGCAATGGAAAGGCATCGTGGACGCAAGCATGTACCTGGTGTTTTTCTTCCCGGGGATGCTTTTCTTCATGTTCGCCGGCTGGGATGAGGCGATGCATTCGTGGGGAATTGGCGAGCGCTCGGACGCCAGCCCGTGGCGGCCGATCATCTACCCATTCAAAACCGTCGTGCCCGTCGCCGCGGCCCTCCTGATCACCCAAGGGGTCTCGGAGTTCCTCAAGAGCGCGTACGCCGCCATTAAAGGCGAACCCCTCATTGAAAGCGAACCCCCCGTTCTGAGAGGCGACATCCTATGAATCCGGAATATCTTGGCCTGATCCTTCTCGTCGCCCTCATCACGTGTATTTTCATTGGCTTTCCGATTGCCTTCACCCTGATCATCCTGGCCGTCGTGTTCGGGTACATCGGCTTCGGCAAAGTAGTCTTCTTCCTGATGTTCTTCCAGACTTGGCAAATCATGAAAGAGGAGACCCTGGCCGCCGTGCCTCTATTCATATTCATGGGGCACATTCTGGAACAGGCGGGGCTGATGGAGCGCCTCTTTCTGTCGTTCCAGTTCATCCTGGCGCGAGTTAAGGGCTCACTGTTTCTCGGCGTGCTGTTTGTGTCAACGATTTTTGCCACGGCGACCGGCATTATCGGCGCTTCCGTCACCGTCATGGGGTTGCTGGCTGCGCCGGCGATGATGCGCAGCCGTTACAACACGGCGCTGTCCGCTGGTGTCATCACGGCCGGCGGCTGCCTGGGTATCCTGATTCCGCCCAGTGTGTTGCTGGTCGTCCTGGGACCGGTGGTCGGGGTGTCCGTGGTACAGCTTTTCGCCGCGGCGATCGTGCCGGGTCTTATCCTGTCCGGGCTGTATTTCGGCTACACGTTCATTCGCTGCCAGATCAATCCGGACCTCGGGCCGCCGCTGCCGCCCGAGGAGCAGCCGGAGTCTTTCTGGATCGTTATTCGCGAATTCTTCCTGGGCATCGTGCCGCTGGCGGTTGTCGTGTTTGCCTCCCTGGGCAGCATCATCGCCGGGCTCGCAACGCCGACCGAAGCGGCTGCCATGGCCGCCTTGGGCGCCCTCTTGCTGACCGCGTTGTACGGGCGGCTGAATTGGTCCATGCTACGCGAGGCGACCCTGAGCACCCTCGGCACTTCCAGCATGGTGCTGTTCCTGGCCGTAGCCTCGAACATCTACGGATCCGTATTCGCCCGCTTGGGCACGGCGACGCTCATCACCGATACGATGATCGCCTTGCCGGTGTCGCCAATGGCCATGATCATCATCCTGATGGCGGTGATTTTCGTGCTCGGTTGGCCGCTGGAATGGCCGGCCATCGTGTTGATCTTCGTGCCGATCTTCCTCCCCGTCGTCGAAGCCCTGCAGCAGAACCCGGACAACCCGCTGCTGCCGGGTATCGAACCGCAGCATGCTATGGTGTGGTTCTGTACCCTGGTGGCGGTGAACCTGCAGACGGCCTTCCTCTCACCGCCGGTAGCGATGGCCGCTTACTACCTCAAAGGCGTTGCGCCGGAGTGGGAGCTGTCGGACATCTACAACGGCATGCTGCAGTTCATGATCCTGCAGGTCGTGGGCCTGCTGGTCGTGCTGTTATACCCGGAGGTGGCCCTGTGGCTGCCCAGAGTAATTTTCGGAGGATAGGACTGAGTTTGGTAAGTGTTCCGGGTCGGAATAAAGAGAACAATTAGTAGTTACAGGCTTAACAATTCAGACATGTAAGGTAGTACCTTCTCTTGTAGGAGGTGATGCCATGAACCTGATCAGCATTTTCAGCAAGTACCCGACTCAAGAAGCCTGTATCGAACACCTTGAAACCGTCCGTTGGAACGACAACCCGACCTGCCCATATTGCAAGAGCGACAAGGTGGCCCGCAAGAACGAACTGGATAAAGTGGGCTGCTGGAACTGCCACGCTTGCTGGCGTATCTGTCGTACATGGTGGAGCGGCTCTTGCAATGAGGCCTATCCTGAAACCGACTGGCTCCATCTACCTGCCCTGTGACCCGACCGCCAGCCACTACATCAAGGTGATGATGGACGCCATCTTTGGGCATGAGAATTTCAGAAGCGAGATTACTTGGCGACGCACAAGCTCTCATAACGATTCCAAAGGCTTTGGGCAGGTAAGAGACATCATCTTGTACTATTCCAAGACAGCTGTCAGGACGTGGAATCCAGTGCACGTGCCTCAGGATGAGAAATACATGTCCGACTTTTACAGGCATGAAGACGAAAAGGGAAGATACAGACTTCACGAAATCATACGCACGGCATCAATGGGGGAAAGGCCAAACCTTGCGTATGCCTACAGGGGATATATTCCCAGATGGGGCTGGCGTATGAAGCGCGCCAAGCCGCAGGCATTGGACGGAGAGGGGCGACTTGTATGGCCTGGTACGGGCCGCCCCTATCGCAAGACCTATCTCCCCTCTGGGAGACTCGCAACAAATTTGTGGAACGATATTGACAACCTGTCTGGCCGCGCCCGTGAACGCATCGGATATGCCACCCAAAGCCCATTGCCTTGCTTGAACGCATCCTCAAGGCGTCGAGCAACGAGGGCGACACGGTGTTTGATCCCTTCTGTGGATGCGCTACGACACTTGAAGCCGCCCACAGACTCAATCGGAAGTGGACCGGCATCGACATTGCCATTCATGCCGTCAAGCGCGTGGCGAAAGTGCGCTGGCAAGACCGCCTGCGCTTGGTTGAGGGTAAAGACTTCGTGGTTGACGGCGTGAATGGCGATGTTGATACCGACCCAGCGCCGCCCCAGTCTGTGGGCAGCCTCCAGCGTGGTGGCGCAACCGCAGAACGGGTCGAATACCACGTCGCCTTCATTGCTGCTCGCCTTGATGATGCGCTCAAGCAGCGCCAAGGGCTTTTGCGTCGCGTAGCCCATGCGTTCACGGGCGCGGCCAGACAAGTTGTCAATATCGTTCCACAAATTCGTTGCAGGTCGCCCGCCAGAGAGATAGGTCTTGCGATCAGGGCGCCCCGCGTGCCAGACCATACAAGTCGCCCCTCTCTGTCCAACGCCCGCAACTTGGCGGGCTTCATACGCCACCCCCATCTCGGGACATATCCCTTGTATTCATACACAAGGTTCGGCCTTTCTCCCATTGATGCCGTGCGTATGATTTCGTGAAGTCTGTATCTGCCCTTCTCGTCTTCAGGTCTGTAAAAGTCGGACACCTATTTCTCATCATGAGGCACATACACCGGATTCCACGTCCTAGCAGATGTCTTGGAAGAGGACAAGATGAGGTCTCTCACCTGCCCAAAGCCTTTGGAATCGTTATGAGAACTTGTGCGTCGCGTTGTATTCCTGATTCGAGTTGAAGGGCGGGTCCAGGTAAATCAGGTCCACGCTGCCCAGGTTCATGTGATCTCGCATGATCGTGAGGCAGTCGCCGTAGTAGAGCCGGTTCACGCGAAGCATCCCCGGAGGAAGGTGCTGAACGGATCGACATTCTTGCGTTCGTTGTACTTCCAGCAGGCTTCGGCGACGTACAGCAGGGTAACGGTACGCCGTAGTGGTGATGCGAGCCGTACCAGGCGCGCTTGAGCAAAGACCAGAAGCCCTCAATCGTGTTGGTGTGAACCGAGCCTTCGGCATAGGCCGTGCTGTGGTTGATAACGGCGTGCTGCATGAAGTTCTTGACGCCGCCATAGCCCTTCCATTCGTCCGTCATCAGCAGCGAGCCGGCGGGTTCCACGTTGTCCTTGATGAACTTGAGCAGGGTCTTGCCGCGGACCTTGGCGGCAGTGCGGGCCGTTACGCGGCCGCCGCGTTCGACGGCGCCGACGATCAGGTGCTTGGCCGTGCCGCGTCCTTTCTTGGCGGGCTTGTCGTCTTCGCGCCGATTGCCGTTACGCGGCTTGCCGCCCAGATAGGTTTCGTCGGCTTCGATGATGCCTTGGAGCAGGTGACGCTCGCGGTTCACCATCGCAACCCGAATGCGGGTTTGCATGTACCCTACGGTTTGTTGCCTCACGTCCAGATCGCGGGCAAGCTGGCAGCTCGACAGGCGTTTCTTGGCGTTCACCATCAAGCCGATTGCCAGGAACCACTTTTGCAAAGGGACTTTGGTCTTTTGCATGAGCGTGCCGGACAGGACGTTGAAGCTGGACTTGCAAGCGTGGCAATTCCAACGGCCCACCTTGTCCAGTTCGTTCTTGCGGGCCACCTTGTCACTCCTGCAATGCGGGCAGGTCGGATTATCCCCCCAACGGACGGTTTCAAGGTGTTCAAGGCAGGATTCTTGCGTCGGATACTTGCTGAAAATACTGATCAGGTTCATGGCGTCACCTCCTAAAGAGAAGGGACTACCCTATGTCTGAACTGTCAAGCCTGTAACTTGTAATTGCGATCAAAAATCCCAAATCTCTACGAAAGCTGTCTACTCGCGCATCGCGGCGCCCAGTTCGGCAGCGGTGTGCGCCTGGATGCGCCGGTACAACACGCGCACCTCATCCTCGGTCAAACTGCGGTCGTCGGCCTGGAACGTCAGCGCGTATGCCAGGCTCTTCTTGCCGTCCGGAATCGGCTCGCCGTAATACAGATCGAAAAGCGTCACGTCGCGCAGCCACTCGCCACCGGCGGCGCGAATGGCGTCCTCGACGACCTGCGCCGGCAGGTCGTCGTCAACCACCAGCGCCACATCCTCCAGAACGGCCGGGAAGCGCGAGATAGGCTGGTAGTGCCGCGGCTGGCGATGCGCCAGCAGGAGGTCGAGGTTCAACTCCAGCATGGCCACCGACCGGCCCGCCAAGTCGAAGCGCTCGCACACCTGCGGATGCACGTCACCGGCAATGCCGAGCGCCTCGCCATTGACAGACAGGGCCGCGGTGCGCGCCGGGTGCAGGGCGGCGTGGGTGGCGGCGGCGAAACGCACCTGCGGCACGTTGAGGCGCTGCACTAGGGTGTCGATGATGCCCTTGAGGTGTGTCCAGCCGAACTGCGGCGGCTCGTCGGCGTCGTGCCACGAGCGGGGCAGCAGCGGGCCGGTGATGGCGATGCCGAGATAGCGCTGTTCCCGCGGCAACTCCTCCCCGGCCTGCGGCTGGTACACCCGCCCGATCTCGAACAGCGCCATGCGCTGGCGGTAGCGCCGGTTCGTGCTCAGGGTTTCCAGCAGGCTGGGAAGCAGCGATTGCCGCAGAAGCTGCCGCTCTTGGCTGATCGGATTGGCCAGGCCGATGTAGTCATCGGCCACCGCCGGCGGCCCCTCGGTGCGGGCGCGGTTGATGCTGTCCAGGTTGGACAGGGAATAGGAGAGGATTTCGGTCAGGCCGCAGCCGACCAGGATGTCGCGGGTCTGCTCCAGACCCTCCAGGTGGGACTGTGAGCGTTGCGGCGGCAGCACGTCTCGGATCAGCGTTGTCGGGATCGCATCGTAGCCGTGGATGCGGGCGATTTCTTCGATCAGGTCGGCGGGCTCCGACACGTCGAGGCGGTGGCTCGGCACGGCGACTTCCAGGCGGGTGTCGCCGTTCTTGTGATACGTCATACAGCCGAATTCCAGAGACGTCAAAATTCGCGTCATGTCGGCGGGGCTGAACTCCATGCCGAGGATGCGCGTGACCTCCGCAGCCCGCAGCATAATGGTCTTGGGGCTCGACGGCGCCGGGTAGGTATCGGCGATATCGGGGTGCAGGGCGCCGCCGCCCAGGGTCTCCATCAGTCGGGAGGCGCGCAGCAGGGCCGAGATCGTCAGGTCGGGGTCCACCCGGCGGCCAAAGCGCTGCGCCGCCTCGCTGTGCAGGCGCAATTGCTGCGAGGTACGGCGGATGTTGACGAAATTAAAATTCGCCGACTCCAGAAAGATGTGCCGGGTGCCCTCGGTCACCTCGGTCGCCGCGCCGCCCATGACGCCGGCCAGGGCGATGGGGCCGGAGTCATCGGTGATCAGCAGCATGTCCGTCGTCAACTGGCGCTCGACGCCGTCCAGCGTTTGCATCGTCTCACCCAGACGCGCCCGCCGCACCACGACGCCGCCCTGCAGCGTCTCGTAGTCGAAGGCGTGCAGGGGTTGGCCCGTTTCGAGCATGACATAATTGGTGATGTCCACAATGTTGTTGATCGGGCGCTGCCCGGCGTACTGCAAACGCCGCTGCATCCACGGTGGGGAGGGCTGGATGGTGACGTTCTCGATCAGGGAAGCCGAGTAGCGGGCGCACAACTCGGCGTCGGCGCTGGCCACGGAGCCATACGCGGTGGTGGGAACGAGGGAGCCGGCCGCGGCGGCGGGCCCGGCGCGCCAAGGCTGGCCGGTGAGGGCGGCGATTTCCCGCGCCAGACCGACGATGCAATTGGCGCGCGCCAGGTTGGGCGTCAATTCGACCTCCAGAACGACATCGCCCAGCGCGTCCTTTAACGGCCGTCCCACCGGCAGGTCGGGGTCGAGAATGATCACGCCGGTGTGGTCATCGGACAACCCCAATTCCTTCTCCGAGCAGACCATGCCGGCCGACTCCACACCGCGGATGCTGGTGCGGCTGAGTGTCTGGAGGCGTGGCGTCTCGCTGTATCCGTCGTGCAGTTGCGCGCCCTCGACCGCGAAAGCCACCTTCTGGCCGCGGTCGCCCGGCTTCAGGTTCGGCGCCCCGGTAATCACCGTCTGAGGTTCGCCCTGCCCGTAAGCCACCGTCGCCAGCACCAAGCGGTCGGCGTGCGGATGGGCGCTGACTTCCACCACCTCGCCGACGAACAGTTTATCGTGCTGCCAGTCGGCCCCGATATGCTCGACGCCACCTACCTCCAGGCCGGCCATCGTCATGCGGTCCACGAGTGTGTCGAGGGGTATCGTAATATCCACAAAATCTTTCAACCAACTCAGCGGCGCGCGCATGCTCATGTCCCTTATGCAGCCGCGAATCACCGAGGCATGCCTCGGCCCCGCGATGCGGCCTGTGTTGCCGGTGCGGTCTATCCGAATTGTTCGAGAAAGCGGAGGTCGTTGCTGAAGAAGTAGCGGATGTCGTCGATGCCGTACTTCTGCATCATGATCCGCTCCGGCCCCATGCCGAAGGCGAAGCCGCTGAAACGTTCCGGGTCGTAACCGCCGTTGCGCAGCACGGTGGGATGCACCATGCCGGCGCCCAGGATTTCCAGCCAGCCGGTCTGCTTGCACAGGGTACAGCCGGCGCCGTTGCAGACGATGCAATCCATGTCGACTTCAACGCTCGGCTCGGTGAAGGGAAAGTGGCTGCAGCGGAAGCGCACCTGGCGCTCGGCGCCGTACATGCGGCGGGCGAAGTTGACCAGAACGCCCTTCAGGTCAGCCATGGTGATATGCTCGCCGACCGCCAGTCCCTCCACTTGGTGGAACATAATCTCCGAGCGTGCGGTGATGGCCTCGTAGCGGTAGCACATGCCCGGCAGAATCACCCGGATGGGGTCGGGATGAAACGCCTGCATGGCGCGAATCTGACCCGGCGAGGTATGGGTACGCAACACCACGCGCTCGTTGACGTAAAAGGTATCCCACATATCGCGGGCGGGATGGTAGGGCGGGATGTTGAGCAACTCGAAGTTGTAGTAATCGCTTTCCACCTCGCGGCTGTCGAATATCTGAAAGCCCATGCCGCCGAAAATGGCGGCGATCTCCCGCAGCGTCTGGGTGCTGGGGTGCAGCCGGCCCAGGCTCACCGGATAACCGGGGAGAGTCACGTCGACCCGCTCCTGCGCCAGGGTCTTGGCCAGTTTGGCCTGCTTGATCGCCCCAACCTGCGCCTCGAAAGCTGCCTCCAGAGCGCTTTTAACCTCGTTCGATACCTGCCCGACCTGCGGCCGCTGTTCCGTCGGCAGGGTTCCGATGCCCCGCATCACCTGCGTCAGCGCGCCCTTGCGGCCCAGGTAGTGCACGCGCCAGTCGTCAAGCGCGGTGAGGTCGCTCACCAGCACCAAGCGTTCCAGCGCCTCCGTGTGCACCTCGCGCAACTGGTCAACCAACGGATTCTGATCGCTCACTGACATGCTGTTCTCCGGCTTGAAACGGGGCTGTTGAGCGCGGCAATTATACGCTTGAGCGCGGCGCCGTGACAACGCGGACTTTTGTATTCAAGGCGATACTGGGATAAAATAACCCCCTTTGAGACCGCGTATCGCTCACCTTTTTTTCGAGGGGGAGACATCATGGCTGCAGATGCAGATAATGATTCAGCCAAACTCACCTGTCCTTGTTGCCAGGCGACCTTGGTGGTCGATCGCGAAACGCTGCGGATCCTGTACGCCACCGAGAACCGCATCAAAGCCGGCGGCGCCTCCTTTGAACAGTCCTTGCAGGACCTGCGGGAGCGGGAGAAGGAAAAAAGCGGGCGCTTCCAGCAGGCCGTGGCAGAGGAAAAGGCGCGCAAGGCTTTGCTCGGTAAGAAGTTCCAGGAACTCCGCAAGGAAGCTGACGCCACGCCGACCGAGCGCCCGTTGCGCCCCTTCGACCTGGATTAGAAGCCGGACCGGAAATATGACGGATGCGTTGCAAGAAGGCACTACGGTTTTGGAAGTTTCCGGGACCTCCCCCGGCAGTTTCTGCACCATGATGCTGGCCTGCATGGGCGCTGAGGTGCTGAAGATCGAAGGCCCGGACGTGGGTGAACGGCCGGTCGCCAACGCCTATCTGGACCATAGCAAGAAGAGCCTGGGGTTGAACCTGAACAGCGCCGCCGGTCAGGAGATTTTGCACAAACTGGCCGGCGGCGCCGACGTGTTGGTGGAGAGCTTCCGGCCCGGCGCCATGCAGCGGCTCAACGCCGACTATCCCACTCTCAACCGCATCAACCCCCGCTTGGTCTATTGTTCGCTCAGCGGCTACGGCCAGACCGGCCCGTACCGCGACCTGCCGGGTTCGGACGTGACGTACCTCGCCATGAGCGGCGTGCTGGGCCTGATTGGCGAAGCCGACCGCCCCCCCGCCATCCCCCTCAACCTGATCGCCGATTACGGCGGTGCCGCCATGCACGGCGTCGTCGGCATTCTGATGGCCCTGTATGCTCGCGGCAACAGCGGGCGCGGTCAGCACGTGGACGTGTCGCACCTCGACGCCACCCTGTCCATGCTTGCCGCCACCCCGCTGATGGTGCCGTTCTTTGACGGCGGGGTGCTGCCGCGGCGCGGCCAAGGGCCGTACAGCGGTCGGTATGCGTTCTACACCACGTACGAAACGCAGGACGGCAAGCTACTGTCGGTGGGAAGCAGCGAGCCTTGGCTGTGGGGTAACCTGTGCGAAGCCCTGGGCCGATCCGATCTGTCGCGATATTCGCGCGGCCCCGAGCACCTGACCCGCGGCCCCACGTCGGAAGAAGCCCAGGTGCGCGAGCAACTGCAAGCCATCTTCCGGCAACGTAGCCGTGACGACTGGCTGGCCTACCTGGCTGACAAGAACGTCTGCGTTAGCGCGGTCAATACCCTGTCGGAGGTATTTGAGGACCCGCAAGTGCAGCACCGCGACATGCTCGTGCAGCATGAGGGCTCGGCAGGGGAGGGCCAACTCGACCGCCAAGTCGGCATGGGCATCAAGCTCAGTGACACGCCGGGGCGCCTCCGCCACCCGGCGCCGCAGCCGGGGCAGCATACCGACGAGGTTTTGTCCAACCTGGGATACGGCGAATCCGATCTGCAAAGCCTGCGCGAACAGCATGTGGTGGGATAGTGGCCAAGCGTCCCCGCCTACTGTTCTTCAGCGATAGCCCCCTCATCAACGAGAATCAGGACTTCGGCCAGCATGCCGGCCCGGAAGCCGGGGTCGGCGTCCTCGATGGCTATCTTGACGGGGACCTTTTGCTCGCGACGGGTGAAGAAGCGTTCGGGGGGTAGTCCCGACATTTCGGCCGCGGTGGTCGGGTTAATACGCTTCACGCGCCCGCGGTACGGCTTGCCGCGTCCCAGAACGTGGATGCGATAAGCGTCGACCCAGACCTCCGCCGGGCGGCCGATGCGCACGCGGCTGATGTCCGATTCCCAGACGTTGGCGGTTACATACAGACTCTGGGGGTCATGGATGACCAAGATGGGCGGGTCGCTAGGGTCACCCTTCACCATTTCTCCGGGCTCGATCCTGTTGTAGCCGACGATGCCGTCGCTGGGGCTACGCAAAACCGTTCTGGACAGCTTCAGTTCGAGGGCCTGCACCCGCGCCTTCGCCTCCTCGTGTCGCGCCTCCAGAACCTTCAGCCGCTGCTGACCCAACTCTGCAAGACGCAACTCGGTGCGCGCCAAACCTAGTGCCGCACGGTGCTCTGCGACTCGCGCCGCGGCGCCATGGGCGTCCTTTTCATGCACCCGGATCATTTCCGGTGAATCTCCCGTCGGGTAATGCTGCTGCGCCTGCCGCACTTGCTCCTGCGCCACTGACAACCGCGCCTGCTCGCGTTCGAAGGTCACGAGCGCGGCGTCCAGGCGCTCCTGCGGCACAATCCCCTCTTCAAAGAGGCTGCGGGCACGTCCGAGCGCCATTTCCGTTTCGCGCAGAGCGGCCTCCTGCTCCCGCAGCCGCGCACGGGCGGCCTCCAGACCGGCCTGCTGTTCGGCTACCATCTTGGCAATGCGGTCACGCTGCACGTCGAGCAGCACTTGGGCGCGCTGAACGGCCTGCCGGCTGATTTCCAATGCGGCCTCGGCACGGTCCACCTTGAGGCCAGCCTGCTCGATGGTCAACGGCAGTTCGAGTCGCAATTCCTGCACCTGCTGCGCGATACCCTCAGCAATGGCCGCTGCCTGGCGCAGCTCCGCGAGCACGTCGTCCTGGTCCAGACGCACCAGCACCTGATCCTTACTCACTCTGTCGCCCTCGGTGACCAGAACCTCCAGCACTCTGGCGGTTACCACCGGGGTGATGGCATAGGAGTCCATTCTGACCTGCGCGTCGTTGGTGTACACATTCACCAAGCGGTCCAGGAGAAGAAATTCCTGCAAGGCCAAGCGGGAAAACCAGATCGCCCCGATAATCAGGACAACTGCGGCCATGAGCAGATACGGCCGCCCCAAAGCACGGCGGATGGCTCCCACCGCGGCAAATCGCCGACCTCCCGCCCTCATACCCGTCCCCCTGTCTCGCCCGCTCGGCGGCTGCGTCTCGTCATCAGTCCAATACTTCCTTGTTAATCCAAACTATGTTCGTCGTCCTCGTCGATGTCCTCAGGGGGGGTGGCGCGCACCAAGAAATAGATCACCGTAACCAGTCCGGCCACGAAGGCAAGGGCGCCAAACAGCAGGAAGAACATGCCGCCCAAATGCACGTGCCCGCCGTTGGCATGTACGGGTTGAGAGAAAATGAGAAACAGGGAGAGGCCGATGATGGCACTGCTTTTGGCGTCGAGCCCCACGGCACCTGCCCCCGGCTACACGGCATCCCCGGCAATGTTCTGCGTTTCTTCCTCCTCGGGCGGACCGAACTGGATGAGGTTGCGGAGTCCGATAATGTAGCCAAAGGCAACAATGTGGGAGAGCAGCGTCACCAATAAGCCGGCGTAGGTCAGCACCATGTGGGTCAGCGGCGAGGTGTCCTGCATGCGGATGGTCACGTCGGTAACCAGCCCCAAAAAAACCAGTACCAATGAGCTCAGCATCAGCAAGACGATAAAGATCACACCGTTCCTCACGACAGGATGGAATTGGAGGCAAGAAGGCACGAAGCGCTGCTTCTGACGTGTACGCCACTATATCACGACGGCGAGCGGCTATTCAATCGACGGCGGCGCGCAACGCCTTGACCTACATTGCGTAATAGCCCCGCGCAAGGAATGGGAGGCATTGGGGAAGCAGTCTTACAAGGCGGCTAGCTCCCGCGTCTCGTCAGCAAATGCCGCGGGGTCAGTCACCGGACGCCGCTGCGCGATACGCTCACGGGCAGCCTGCAGAAGGTCAGGCTTGCCGTTGATGAAGAGGGCCGCTTGCAGGAAACCATCGGCGAAGTAAAACTGCGTGAATCCGGGTTCCAGGCTCAGGGGACCGCGCCGCACGCACTGATGACGGACGCTCATATCGCCGATGACGTCGATGCGCAGGGCGCCCATGTGGGAGAAGAAATAGGGCAGCTCCGTGTAGGCAAGATGGGCGCCTGCCATGTTCGCGCCAGCCGTGCGGCCATGCTGCAGCGCCACGTCGTAGTGTTCGACGCGCAGATGGCGCTCCAGGGTCGGACTGTAGTAGCGCGCGATGTCACCGGCGGCGTAAATGGCATCCGCCGCCTCAAGGTATTCGTTCACCACCACACCGTTATCGACATTGAGCCCGGCAGCAGCAGCCAGTTCGGTGTTTGGAGCAATACCCACCCCGATGACCACCACGTCCGCTTCGATATTTTCGCCGCCGTTCGTGACCACCCGCTCGACACGGCCCTGCGCGCCGACGAATTGCGCCGCTGCCGTATCGGTGCGCAGCGTGACGCCCTGTTGGCTCAGGAACGAAGTGATGAAGGCGCTGGTTTCGGCGTCGAGCACCAGACTCAACGGCGCCGGGGTGACTTCGATCAGGGTCGTCTGCAAACCTGATTGGGCAAACGCGGTTGCCACCTCACAACCAATAAAACCACCGCCTACCACGGCTGCTCGCTTCGCGTTGGCCATGGCGGCTCGCAAGGCGTCAGAATCCTCAAGGGTGCGAAGGTAATAGATGCCCTCCAAGTCGGCACCCGTTATCGACAACCGGCGCGGACGCCCTCCGGTGGCCAGCAACAGCTTCTCAAATCCCACCTCGTCGCCATTGTCGAGCGTGACGGTGCGCGTGCTCACGTCCATCGCCGTCGCCGACTGCCCCAGAAATTGTTCCACCCGGTGGCGTTCGTAGAATCGCGGCCGGCGGAGGAACACGTCCTCTCGCTCCATACGGCCCAGCAAGTAATCCTTCGATAGCGGCACACGATCATAGGGCAGGTGGACCTCAGCACCGATCAACACCAAACGCCCTGTCTTGTCGCGGCGGCGAATGGCATCAATGGCCGCGGTGGCTACCAAGCCGCCGCCGATGATGACGTACGGAATCCGTTCCACAGGGACGTTCCTTTGCACTGGAGTGTTGGAATCGCTCGACGAGGTGAGCCTTTACCATACGCAGCAGGCCGAAAACGTGTCAATATCACCCCCGCACATTTGGCCGTTCACAGGGTAAGCGCAGATGGTTACGGCAGTTCAACATTGATTGGCGCCATGCAAGGCCACCGCAGCGTCATTCCGGCGCACGCCGGAATCCAGTCATGCCGCCGTGGATGCCGGAGCCTGCGCTGGACCCCGTATCAATACGGGGGGCATTCCGAGGTCAAGCCCGGCATGACGCGCAGGCAGACTTCCTGGGCGTATATGCGCTTACCCTGCGGCCGTTCAGGTCTGTCTGGACATGCCAGGCTCAGGACTCATAACCAGAAACTAACCGTGGCAGCTATGCAGATGGCACTGAAGAACGTATGCGCACAGCGGTCGTACCGGGTGGCGATGCGGCGACAATCCTTGAACCTGCCAAACAGGCGGCTCAATGAGGTTACGGCTCTTGTAAAGCTCGCGGTTGTAGAGACAAAGCGGTAACTTACTGAATTTAATGAAATTTTTCGGGGGGAGGTAGATACCATCTTTGTTCTTGGCTGTCTCTAGGGCATTCCAGTGGTCATTCGGCGTTGGGTCGTTCGGCATGGTCATATTGTTTCTCTCTGATATGGGGAGCCTATAGCGCGAGCCTCCGTGAGAGCGCGGAGGCGAACCTGGGAGTCTCCCCGACCGCCTCGGTTCGGACGGCCTTGAAGGCGTCACGTTGGGGATAGCCTTGGCGCACCCGCTCCGGCGCGCAGCAGGCGTCCTTGGCGAGATAGACGCGACCGCCGTGCGCATGGGTGATCGCGTCGATCGCCGCGAGCAGCACCAGCGTGTGCACGATGGCGTGGCCGATGTCCGAGGTGGCGCCGATCACCAGCGCCGTTTCGACCCCGCCGTTCACGGTGCGGTGTTCCCGTCACCCGCCGGTTCGGCAACATCGAAGCTGCCTTCCCAGATCCGGCCTTCGCCGGTGAACTGGCCGGTGCGGGTCGCGGCGATGGCGTAATCAGGCAGCTCCCGCCTCGCTGCGCAGACTCCCCTCTTGATGAGAAGGTGATTACTGAAAGAAAAGTCGAGGTTGTCGAAGCCGTATAGCCAGCGCCAGACGGGGAGGTCAGCCGCATCAACCGGGTCCAGGTGGAGGAAGAACGTTGGTTCAGTGTCCTCCGGGGTGCACTGCTCCTTCTTGTAGATGAGACTGTTCCCGATGAGATACACCTCCCAATCGGAACGGATTACCGGCGGGCTGCCACCCGTCAGGCGAATCAGATAGTCGCTTGCTGACATTGTCTCGGTCCGAATCGGCTGGATATGGTGTGGGGCATAACGCCGGCGGCTACGCACAACCCCGTTCGCGTTTGCGTCCAGGCGACCGTTCCATCCCCTGGTCCGGCCCAGCGCCAGACGACCAGTTCATCCGGATCGCATTCCCTGGCGAAGGCCTGCGCCAGCCGCCCGTCAACAAGGAGCCTGGCGCCGTCCGATTGGTAGTCGAAATGCGGTTCTATTCTCTTCCAGATCCAAGCGGCGATACCGTCATCTTCCGGCGGGTCGACGGAAACTAGAATGAACACTTTTTTTCGTATTTTGCAGGGGAGCTTAGGCTCAGGACCTATAAAAGAGTATCATGAGGCCTGTGATGAGAGTCAACACCCTGACGCCACAAGGAGAACGATCATGTCCGAGCACCACTTCTGGCTACCCGACGACCCGTTTGACCGACTCAAACCCCTGTCACCCAACAAGGGGCGCGGCGTCCCGCGCGTCGATGACCGAAAGGTCATCAGCGGCATCATCCACGTCATCCGCTATGGGCTAATGTGGCGCGACGCGCCCGCCTGTTACGGACCCCACAAGACACTCTACAACCGCTTCGTGCAGCTGGACAGGGCCGGGGTCTTCGACCGCATCTTCCAGGCCCTGGCTGCCGAAAGCACCGCCACCAAGACGGTCATGATCGACAGCACCCATCTCAAAGCGCATCGCACCGCCGCCAGCCTGCTCAAGGGGGGCTCTCCCACGCCAGATCGGACGCACCCGGGGTGGGCTGAACTCGAAGCTCCACGCCGTCTACGATGGCAAGCCCGTCGTGCTGCGGTTGACGGCGGGGGCAGGTCAGCGACTACCGCGGGGCTGATCCGGTACTTGAGGCCCTCCCGAAAGCCGATGTCCTGATAGCCGACAAGGGTTATGACAGCGACAGGTTGCGCGAGGCCCTTGCCGAACGTGGCATCAAGTCCTGTATTCCGGGCCGCGCCAACCGTAAAGAGCCGATTGTCTACGACACGGAGCTTTACAAGAGCCGCAACCTCATCGAGCGCTTGTTCGGCAGACTCAAGGATTGGCGCCGCATCGCCACCTGGTACGACCGCTGTGCGCATACGTTCTTCAGTGCCATCTGCATGGCTGCCACGGTTAGTTTCTGGTTATGAGTCCTGAGCCTAATATCTCCATGTGCGAAACGTACTGACATGAACGTTTACCGGCGCGTAGCGGCGTTCGTGTGCAGCCACGCTGGTTGGAATGGCGCCAGATATGATGCTACCGGTTCTCGATCCGCTGCCAGCACAAGCGTCCCGTATTACGCAACTGACAGCCAGTGCTATTACCCCGCAAGAAATCTTCCAGCATGCTGCGGTTCCCAGCCTCCAAGCGCAATCCTGGGGAATATGATCTTGTCCAGAATTGCGGGGATGACGAACCATGAGCTATGTGAGTTGGGTTTACCATTTCCACCCCAGAACCAGCGAATTCCGAGGAATGGCTCTTTTGTCCCCCTTCATAACCACAATACCCAAGCGCTCCGTCAGGCTTTTGACAACTAACGATATATGGCCCCTCCCACTCGCTTTTGCGGAGAATCGATCTCAAGAATCTCGCCATCATCGTCCAACGGAAAGTTCTCGCCGCAGTTCTCTCTTGGCCCGTTTTTACTCTTTCCTTTCGGGTTTCAGCATCAGCGTTGACACCAGGGACAGTAAAAGCTGCTCCGTCCCGCCTGCACGATGCGCTTGATGCGGTGGCCGTCGCGTGCGCACGACTCGCCCTCGCGGCCATATACGAACAGCTCGTTCTGGAACTCACCCCGCTCGCCGTTGCTGTCAACGTAGTCCGACAGCGAGGTGCCGTGCTTGTCAATAGCGGCTTGCAGCACCTGCCGTAGCGAGTCGTGCAGGCGTGCCCAGTGCACGGGGCGCAAACGGTCCACGGTCCGGGTCGGGCGCAATTTGGCCAGATACAGGCTCTCGCTGGCGTAGATGTTGCCGACGCCAACAACCACCGCGGCGTCCATCAGGAAATTCTTGACCGGTTTGCGCGACCGTTTTGCTTGTGCCCGCAGGTAATCGCAGGTGAACGCTTCCGATAAGGGCTCCTCGCCAAGGCCGCGCAGACGCGGGTGACTCGGTAGGTCGGCAACCATGGTGGGCAGGCACATGCCAAATCGCCGCGGGTCGTGGAAACGCATCTCCAGTTCCGGTCCCATCTGAAAGATGAGGTGGTCGTGCTTGGCGTCCTCGTCGGCAGGGACGCCCACCCGGAGGCGTCCGCTCATGCCGAGATGGAACAACAAGACCCGGTCGGACCGTAAGTAGATCAGCAGGTACTTGGCGCGTCGCTCTACGCGGTCGATCGTGCGGCCCACGACATGCTTACGCAGCGCCCGGGCATCGACCACGTGACGGAGCTTCGCCTGCCGTACCCGGACGGCGCTGATCGTGCGCCCCACGAGTTGCTGGCTGAGACCGCGTCGGATGGTTTCTACTTCGGGCAATTCGGGCATGCCGAAGCCGCTCCTCGCGTCAGGTTACTGTGGCGCGCTGCCCAGCCAGCCGTCGGTACCGGCGTAAAGCGACACCGCGCGCCGCCAAGCGTCGGCTTCGCGGCCGTATGGCTCGTCGGCGAAGCGGTAGTCGAGCTTCCGTATGAACGATTCCAGGTCGCGCTGCAAGGTTTCGAGGCAGGCGCGTTGCGCCTTGAGAACGGCCGGCAGGTGCTCGTGGTGGGGCTGCCAGGCCGTCAACCGCCGCAGGTGCGGCCAGCACAGACCGACCGATGCCGCGAAAGCCTGGGACAAGGCGGGCTCGGGCCAGTCGTTGAGGAGCACCTGGACGTACAGGCGTTCCTGCTCACCCCAGGTACGGCAGGCGGGACACGTCGGCCCCGCCTGCCACGATTCCAGCCAAGTTCGCAGACGGCGCAGGAACCGGCGTTGCGCGCTCCGCTGCCGCCCGTCGCCGTTCGGCACGGTAAAGGGATCGATCTGCGACAGGTCATGCCGCAGCACGTCCTGGTACAGGATGGCCAGACTGCCGGCGCCTTGCGGCGTCTTGACGGCCATCCAGGCGTGCCAACTGCACAAGCCCTTGGCGGCACGCCAAGCGTCCCGCTGCTCAACGTCGACGACCGCTCGGTCAAGCAGGGTTTCTACGTACCGCGGGTTGTTTTGCTGGGCGATTTGGCAAAGCGCGCAGGCAGGCGACTGCAAAGCCTCGACAAGTACGGCGCGCCTCAGACTCCTGGCGGAATCGGGCGCTTGGCGCCGGCGGAGAAAGCGCGTGACCATTCGGGGTTCACCTACAAGCCCTGTTCGGTTGTTGTCGAAACCGACGCGCACTGTAGCAGATCGATGAGGGGCGGCACAATGTCGGACGGGCCGCAAATCCCGGCACGAGGGCGTGGCGTGGCGCTTTGACACGGCCCCGTGATCGTGCGAAATTGTGCACGCCTTCGCGTTTTTCCGCATGGATTCCAGCCAAAATGAGGAGACGTAACACTTTATGAGCCATTTTTTCACCCGTGCAGCGCATGCACGACTCTCCGAGGACTTGCAAAAATTGCGCTCCGAGGACCTGATGAACCTGAGCCGGGCAAAGAATATCGCCGCCGCCGAGGGCGACCTCAGCGAAAATGCCGAGTACCATGCCGCTCGCGAGCAGTTGGAGCAGGTACAGCGACGCATTCACGATCTCGAAGTGCAACTCCGCTCCCCCCGCTTCATCGAGGATTTGCAGATTTCGTGCGAGCGCGTATCCATCGGCACTAGGGTGTGCTGCCTCGACCTGGAAAGCCGGCAGGAAGTGACGTACACCCTGTTGGGCGAAGCGGACGCGGTGCCGGAACAAAACATCATTTCCTACCAGTCACCCTTGGGCCGCGGGCTCGTCGGCAAAGAACTCGACGACGACATTGATATCGCCCTGCCGGCAGGCACCCGCCATCTGCGCATCCTGGACATTCAGCGTTTCGACAGCGAGTAGGAGAGCACTGGCATGCAAGCCGAGATTATCGTCATCGGCACGGAATTGCTCCTCGGGCAGATCATCGATACCAACGCCGCCTACATCGCGCAGCAGTTGTCCAGCCTGGGGATTGATCTGTACTACAAGAGCACCGTGGGGGACAACAAGGGCCGCATCGTCGAGACGCTGCAGCGGGCGGTGGACCGCAGTGACCTGGTGCTGACGACCGGCGGCATCGGCCCGACGCTGGACGACATGACGCGCGAGTCGGTGGCCGAGGTGCTCGGGGTACCGCTGGAACTGCACTCCAACCTGCTGGAGCAGATCAAGGCGATGATGGGAAGCCGGTACACGGAGAACAACGCTCGGCAGGCGTACGCGCCGGCCGGCGCGCTGCCGATTGAGAATCCAGTCGGCACCGCGCCTATCTTCGTGGCGCCGACGCCGCGCGGCGGTGCGGTGGTGTGCTTCCCCGGCGTGCCGAGCGAACTGCGCTACTTGATGGAAAACGCCGTGCTGCCGCATCTTAAGGAGCGCTTTCAGGTGCAGTCATTACTGGTGTCGCGGACGCTGAAGTGTCTCGGGCTGACCGAGAGCTACATTGACGAAACCTTGGACGACCTGATCCAAGAGGGTTCGAACCCGACGATTGGCCTGCTGGCGCAGATGCAACTCGGCGAGATTCACGTGCGCCTGACAGCAAAGGCGGCTGATGAGGCGGCCGCTATCGTCCTGCTCGACCCGCTGGAGACCGCGGTGCGGCAACGATTGGGCAAAGCCGTGTACGGGCGCGATGCGATGGAGTACGACCAGGCCGTTGCCGACCTGTTGCGGCAGCACGATCTCACGATTGCGGTGGCGGAATCCGGCATGAGCGGTGGCGTGGGCCATGAATTGGGCAGCGCGCTGACGCCGGATCATCGGTTCGTTGCTGCGGTCATGGCGCACCACCCGACGGCACTGGAGCGCTTGTTGGATGTACCCGAGGCGCTGGTTGCCCGGCACGGCATCGTCAGCCCCGAGGTCGCCGCCGTCATGGCCCACAACGTACGGCAGCGCAACGGCACCGACTTGGGCTTGGCGGTTACTGGCGCCGAGCAGTTTCAGGGTGGTCAGGAAACCGTGGCCTGCATCGCCCTAGCCCACGGCGCCGACGCCGTGACCCCGTATGAATACCGCCGCGCCAGCAGCATGCGCTTCGCCCGCCAGCGTATTGGCCGAGCGGGCCTGCAGGCGGTGTATGAGCATCTGGTACAGTAACGATTGCTCACCAAGTGCCTTCCGCCGGTAACCAAATCTGCTCCAGAAACTGTTCAGACAAGCCCTGCCGTTTCTTCGTAGACACCTCAGTTCCGGTTGACAATAGCTAAAGCCCCCTGCTCAGGAGGTCGCTCATGCTGACCCGACTGAAAGTCTCGGGTTTCAAAAACCTGGTAGACGTTGACGTGAGCTTGAGTCCGTTCACCTGTGTGGTCGGGACAAATGGTGTGGGTAAATCGAATCTGTTTGACGCGATCAGTTTTCTGAGTGCACTGCCTAGGCTCAGGACTCATAACCAGAAACTAATCGTGGCAGCCATGCAGATGGCACTGAAGAACGTATGCGCACAGCGGTCGTACCGAGTGGCGATGCGGCGCCAATCCTTTAGCAATACAAGGCGTCTGCGCGGAACGGCATGGCGTTAAGTCGATGCCTGATCATCGGCGGCACCACCGCCACGACGATTCAGCTAAACTGGGGAGAATACCGCCGGATGTTGATATGCGGCTCAAGATACCAACCCCCAACGGGGACGCGTGGGTACATTCGCAGACGTCCGCCAGCGGAACGGTGACAGTGGGTGGAGTCACCATCACAGTGGATGTCGACGACCGGAATGGCTACGGTCCCGAAGTCCTGACCATCCCCCGGTTCCCCTATCCGGGTGATTACTACTTCGATGTATTCCCATACACATGGGAAGCCGGGCCACCGCCCTCGCCCCCAGTCAGGGTGACGGTGAATCTGGCCGGAGAAAGCCGCACGTTCACGGGACGTCTCAACGACACGACCAGGTTTTTGTGGATACCCTTCAAGATATGTAGGCCCGACGGGTCAACCGGTCATAGTACGGTTGGACGAATACTACACCTGCCAGACGGCACCCGACTTCAACTGCGGCTTCCGAGTGAAATAGGCTGACAGGACGCCCCTCAGGAGAACGACCAAACGTCTTGCACCCGCACCACGTCCCATTTAGACACCCCCAGCCCCGGGCAGGGAGGGCATGCCAGCCCCGGTCCGGCCTGACGACCGGTCAAAGCCGATCTCAAATTGCGCTATGAGCCAACCGCTCCCCGCAGGACGGCAGTGTACGGCGGATCAAGCACCAGCCCAGTCCATGGCTTACCAGGATAGCGGCGAACGAGGAAGCGGGGCCGTACGATTGCGAGCCCCGCTTGCAATCGTCCCAACATGTTTTGATCGATCGTCGCCCACCGCCGCGTGTACGCCCCAAGTCGGGGGTCCTATCGGCCTGCCCTGACTCGTGTTCGTAAAGCCGGGACACACGCGCGGCAAAGTTTCGGATCGTTCATGCGGCCAGCGCGCGGTTGACTACCCTGACGGCGGCGCGCAGCTTCCAGCGGTCGCCGTCAGCACTCGCATGTCGTCCATGAAGCACAGATGAAAAAAACCTGCCCCGCTCCAGCGCCGAATCCAGCTCGCCCAGGAAAAACGCCCCCAACACTGAACCAGCGGACACCCCAAGGGGATGCCGTGCGTGGGCGCCCGGTAGAAGCCGTCGCGCTCGACTACCCGCCGGCTTTGTACAAAAAGTCGGGAATCCGCACAGAGAAGGTCAGGAGTGTCTTATGTAGCTGCCGTTACCGTCTGTCTGCGTTGGGTGGGCTGGCGCCGGATTCAGGGCGCGTCGGCGGTTTGCAACTGCCGCTTAATGGCGTCGATCTGTCCTTCGTTGCGGGAGACGCGATCGCTGAGCCTGCGAAGTTCCGACACGTCGTTTTCCAGGACCTCAAGGCGCTGCTCCACGGCGTCGAAGCGCTGGTCGAAGTGTTTGTCTTGGGCGTCGAAGCGCTGGTTGATGTACTTTTCCTGGTCATCGAAACGCTGATTGAAGTGCTTCTCTTGGGTATCGAAGCGCTGGTTCATCTCGGCCCTAAGATCGCCAAGACGTTTATCCTGGGCGTCGAAGCGTTGGTGAATGGGATTGAGGACGGCGAATTGGATGAGGGCAGTGAATGCGATAAGGATGGTGTCAACCGCCGCGATGGTCCCTACGTTTTCTCTGATCCAGTTCCATATCTGCCGTATAGGGTCCTCCTGGATGATTAGGCTCAGGACCTATAAAAGGGTATCATGGGGCCTGTGATGAGAGTCAACACCCTGACGCCACAAGGAGAGCGATCATGTCCGAGCACCACTTCTGGCTGTCCGACGACCCGTTTGACCGACTCAAACCCCTGTCACCCAACAAGGGGCGCGGCGTCCCACGCGTCGATGACCGAAAGGTCATCAGCGGTATCATCCACGTCATCCGCTATGGGCTGAAGTGGCGCGACGCGCCCGCCTGTTACGGACCCCACAAGACACTCTACAATCGCTTCGTGCGCTGGAGCAGGGCCGCGGTCTTCGACCGCATCTTCCAAGCCCTGGCTGCCGAAAGCACCGCCACCAAGACGATCATGATCGACAGCACCCATCTCAAAAGCGCATCGTACCGCAGCCAGCTTGCTGAAAAAGGGGGACTTTCGCGCTGCATCGGACGCATCCGGGGCGGGCTGAACTCGAAGCTCCACGCCGTCTGCGACGGTGATGGCAAGCCCGTCGTGCTGCGGTTGACGGCGGGGCAGGTCAGCGACTACCGCGGGGCTGATACGGTACTTGAGGCCCTACCGAAAGCCGATGTCCTGATAGCCGACAAGGGTTATGACAGCGACAGGTTGCGCAAGGCCCTTGCCGAACGTGGCATCAAGTCCTGCATTCCGGGCCGCGCCAAGCGCAAAGAGCCCCTCATCTACGACACCGAGTTGTACAAGAGCCGTAACCTCATTGAGCGCCTGTTTGGCAGGCTGAAGGATTGTCGCCGCATCGCCACTCGTTACGACCGCTGTGCGCATACGTTCTTCAGTGCCATCTGCATAGCTGCCACGGTTAGTTTCTGGTTATGAGTCCTGAGCCTAGCCAGATGATCGCCACTCATCTCATCGCCGGGCAAGGGGCTGATTATGTCTTGGCTCGCAAAGACAACTGCGCTTACCCTGCCGGCGCACCCCAGCCAATGGCAATGCGTTTGCTTATCGTCTATAGTGCCTCGGTTTAATTTGACCTACCATACCGAGTCCGCTCCGCAAGCGGCATTGAACGCACATCAAGAAAGCAGAAGACATGGTACCAGGACTGAGAAGAAACCCAACCGGACAAAAGCGAGAAAAATCCGTTTTTCGCGAATATGCTGAATCAATCATTTTTGCCGTGGTTCTGGCTCTGATCCTGCGCCAGTTTGTCGTGCAGGCCTTCAAAATTCCCTCGGGTTCCATGGAGGACACCCTGCTCATCGGCGACCACATTCTGGTGAACAAATTTCTCTATCACTTCACCGACCCCAAACAATTCGACGTTATCGTTTTCCGATATCCTTGGGACGAGGAGCGCGATTTCATCAAGCGCGTTATCGCGCTTCCCGGCGACCGGGTGGAAGTTCGAGACCGACAAGTTTACGTGAACGGCGGGGCACTGGAGCAGGAGTGGTACCTGCACGAGACGGCTTCCCTGGGACACGATGGCTTCGGACCAATCGTCGTCCCGCGGGAAGGGGACACAGTCGAGATCCGGCAGGACCAAAACCTCTACCTGAACAACGAACGCGTTCCTATCCCCTCCGGGACGTTTTACCCGCGCGACCACGGCCAACCCATGGACGGTTTTCAGGTGTTTTACGGGCCGCTGTTCCCGCCCGGAACGACCCTGCGGCAACCCGTCGGGCCGCTAGTGGTCGAGCATGATTACTACTTCACGCTGGGCGACAACCGCGGCAATAGCAGGGACAGCCGCTTCTGGGGACTGGTGCGCAGCACGCGCATCAAGGGCAAAGCCTTCTTCATCTACTGGTCATGGAACCGCGCCACCAGCTTTCCGGACTACATCCGCTGGGACAGGCTCGGCAAGTTGTTACAGCCGCCCTCGCTCTGACCGGCGCCCCTATTCGACACCAATTGGCGCAGCGTCTCGCCGAGCTGGATAAACTGGGCAACGGGCAACTCCTGCGCCCGTGCGTTGCTTCCGAGACCGAGGGTGGCGAAAGCTTGTGCGATAACAGTTTGGCTGAGGGACGGCTCGGGAAGGCTGAGGAGATTGCCGCGCAGCAACTTGCGGCGGTGGGTGAAAGCGTGCCGGACGATGCGGAAGAAGAACTGCTCATCGTGATTCTGCCACGGCAGTTCGGCGTAAGGCGTCAAGACGATAACGGTTGAATCGACCGCGGGCACGGGCGTGAAGGCGTACCGTGAGACCTCGAACCCATGCCTCAGGGTGGCGTAGTATTGGAAGAATACGGACGTGGTGCTGTACGCCGAGGCGTTGGGCTTGGCGAGGAGACGGGCGGCCACTTCCTTTTGCAGCATGACGACGAGTCGGCTCAGCCGGTGGCGGAAGCGGAAGAGTTGTGTCAGAATCGCCATACCCGCTTGATACGGTAGATTGGCTACGACGACCAGGGGCTGCGGCAGTTGGTCGTAATCGTAATTCCGCGCGTCGGCCTGCAGGACGTGAACGTGCGACGCGGCAGCGAACCGTTGCCGCATGGCCTGCGCGTAACGCGGGTCGATCTCCAGGGCGTACAGAGCGGCTGCTTGGCGGGCCAACGCAGTGGTGAGAATCCCCCGGCCCGGGCCGATTTCCAAGGCGGTCTCACCGGCCGCGAGGGCGGTAATTTGCATGATTTTTTCGACCACCGAGCGATCACGCAAAAAAACCTGTCCCAGACGCTTGCGGCGATTCGAAATATATCTTGCCACGTGCCGTTTTTCCCTTCCTTCCATGAACCCCGAAGCGCTTCAAAAGCCAGCGTTAACGGCAGTATAGCCGATCCCGTGTAACCGACGCCCGACTCTGAGGCCGAAGGAACAGCCGTGAAAATCCATGAGTATCAGGCCAAGGCAATGTTACGGGATCATGGCGTGCCCGTTCCGGCGGGGTCGCCGGCATCCTCCGCAGTGCAGGCGAGACAAGCGGCTGAGGCCCTCGGCGGCGAACGCTGGGTCGTCAAAGCGCAGATTCATGCCGGCGGGCGCGGCAAGGGCGGCGGCATCCGGCGGGCTGCCAGCCTGTCGGAAGTGGAGCAATGCGCCGGACAACTGCTAGGAAGTCGCCTGGTGACGCCGCAAACTGGGCCGCAAGGCCAGGAAGTGCAGCAGGTTCTTATTGAAGAAGGCTGCGACATCGCCCAAGAGTTGTATTGCAGCCTGTTCATCGACCGCGGCGCCGGCCAACCGGCCCTGATGCTTAGCCCCGCCGGGGGCATGGACATCGAGACGGTAGCGGCCGACCATCCTGAGAGAATCTTCCGCACCCACATCGACGTATTGCTCGGCTTGGCCGACTTCCAGACCCGCGGACTCGTCGCCAACCTGCCCGTCAGCGTCGCGGCGCAACGCGCCCTGGCACCCCTGCTGCAAAAACTCTACGATGTGTTCCGCGCCAAGGACTGCTCCCTGCTGGAGATCAACCCACTGATTCTGACGCCCGACGACCGTCCCGTGATTCTGGACGCCAAAATACAATTCGACGACAACGCCCTGTTCCGCCACCCCGACGTTACCGCGCTGCGCGATCCCACCGAGGAAGATCCTCTAGAAGTTGAAGCGGCCGCGTACGACCTTTCGTACATCAAACTCTCCGGCAACGTCGGCTGCATCGTCAACGGCGCCGGCTTGGCCATGGCCACGATGGACGTTATCAAGCTGGGCGGCGCCTCCCCGGCCAATTTTCTGGACGTAGGCGGTGCCGCCGATGCCGACAGGGTCGAGAACGCGTTTCGCATTCTGATGGCTGATCCACACGTCAAAGCCGTGCTGATCAACATTTTCGGCGGCATTCTGCGCTGCGACGTGTTCGCGGAAGGCGTGCTGCATGCAGTGTCCAAGGTTGCGGTGGAAGTTCCGGTGATCGTTCGCATTGCCGGCACCAACGCCGAAGAAGGCCAGCGGTTATTTGCCGAGTCGGGTCTGAATTTTTTGGTGGCAGACGACATGGCGGACGCTGCTGCCAAGGTGTCGCAAGTCATCCGCGCGCAGGACGGACAATGAGTATTCTGGTCGACAAAAATACCCGCCTGCTTGTGCAGGGCATGGGACGAGAAGGGTGGTTTCACGCCGAGCAGGCGGTAGACTACGGCACGCGCTACGTCGGCGGCGTGAATCCGGGCCGGGGCGGCGGTGCAGCCCTGGGCCGACCGCTGTTCAACACGGTGGCGAGCGCCGTGGCCGATACCGGCGCGAACACCAGCATTATCTTCGTGCCCGCACCCTTCGCGGCGGACGCTATCTGCGAAGCCGTCGACGCTGGCATCGGCTTGATCGTCTGCATTACCGACGGTATTCCGGTGCTCGACATGGTCACTGTGCGGCGTTATATGGCCGGCAAAGACGCCACTCTGATCGGCCCCAATTGCCCGGGCGTCATATCGCCGGGCAAAGCCAAGGTAGGCATCATGCCGGGACACATTCACCAACCTGGACGCGTCGGGGTGATTTCCCGTAGTGGCACGCTGACCTACGAGGCCGTGGCGCAGCTCACGGCGCGTGGCATCGGGCAATCCACCTGCGTCGGCATCGGCGGCGACCCGATCGGCGGCCTCAATTTCGCGCAGTGCCTGAGCCTGTTCGAGGCGGATGCGGGCACCGACGTTATTGTTCTGATCGGAGAGATCGGCGGCTCAGCGGAGGAAGAAGCGGCTGCCTATATCGCCGAGCACATCAGCAAGCCGGTGGTCGGATTTATCGCCGGACAAAGCGCTCCCCCGGGCCGCCGCATGGGGCACGCCGGGGCGATTATCGACGGCGCCCGGGGCACCGCGGCCTCGAAAATTACAGCTATGGAAGAAAACGGTCTCACAGTCGTCCGCAGCCCCGCCGGCATCGGCGCGTCAGTGGCGGGCGTGTTGGACGGGAACCCCTGAAAGGGCAAAATTTGGAACGCACGCTAGCCATCATTAAACCGGACGCCGTGGGACGCAACCTTGCCGGCAACATCATCGCGCGCCTGCAAAGCGAGGGGTTCGTTGTACTCGGACTGAAAATGATCCGCCTCAGCCAGGACGACGCCAAGCGGTTTTACGCCGTACACCGCGAGCGGCCGTTCTTCGACGGCCTGACCGCCTACATGGCGTCAGGGCCGATCATTCCACTGCTGCTACAACGCGATGAGGCCATCAAGACCTTGCGCGACGTGATGGGCGCCACAGACCCGAGCCAAGCGGCGCCCGGCACTCTGCGGCAGGAATTTGGCGTTGACGTGGAAAAAAATTCCATCCACGGGTCCGATTCGCCCGCCTCGGCAGAACAAGAAATCCCGTTCCTCTTCAGCCAACTGGAGTGTCACGAGGTCGAACGGCGATGAGGTTTGCACGGGCAGATGAATAGGCTTGCAAGGTAGCCGACGGCTCACCGGCCTTCATGCGCCCCCTCTCGAGGGCCGTCGAGTATGCCTCCTCAAGGGTTGCCAGCAGGTCTTTCTTGTAGCCCGTATCCTCGCCGCCTTTCAGGTGAATGCCTTTCGTCTCCAGGGTCAGCAGCTTTTCGGCGATGTCTTTGACAACGAACCCGCCCGCCGCCATTTTGTCGAGTCTCTCACCGGTTTGATGGTGGCAGAGCGCAAAAACACAAGCACCATCAATCGCCCATTCGCCCGTGTGGTGTCTTGATTTGATCGACGATGCCCTTTCACGGGACCTTCCTGGCGACCTCATCTTTGCCCACGCCAACATACTGAACCCTGTTCAGGAACAGCAGCGTCACTCTGTGGGCGCCTTGAAACTCAACCGCAAAGGAGGTCTTTGAGGGCCGGGAGCAGAAGTTGCAGGAGGTGCGACTGCGGCGCGCGTTAAGCCCTGGTGTGCAAGCGGGTTGTTTGGGAAGGGCTTCGCCTGTTGAGAGGGTACCGCCATCGCTGGACGGGCGCCGAGGCCTTTCATCGGGGACGGCAAGCAGCCATTGGGTCTTGGGGATTGTCAGGTGCCGCTGCGGCAAGGGCCCGCCCCGTGTATCTTGTCAGTGCCGCGCACAGTCTTCTGATGCATGCCATGCACACGAGTGCTCCGCATGAATGGACGCGTCGAACGCCAGGCTCAGGACTCATAACCAGAAGATAACCGTGGCGGCAATACAGATGGCGCTGTAGAAGGTGTGCGCACAGCGATCATATCGCGTGGCGATGCGGCGGCCAATCCTTGAGCCGGCCGAACAAGCGCTCGATGAGGTTACGGCTCTTGTACAACTCGGTGTCGTAGATGATGGGCTCTTTGCGCTTGGCGCGGCCCGGAATGCAGGACTTGATGCCACGTTCGGCAAGGGCCTTGCGCAACCTGTCGCTGTCATAGCCCCTGTCGGCAATCAGGACAAAGGTCTCCTAGAACCGGCAACACCGTGTCAGCCCCCGGTAGTCGCTGACTTGACCCGCCGTCAACCGCAACACGATGAGTTTGCCGTCGCCGTCGCAGACGGCGTGGAGCTTCGAGTTGAGCCCGCCCCTGGTGTGTCCGATGCAGCGCGAAAGCCCCCCTTTTTCAGCAAGCTGGCTGCGGTACGATGCGCCTTGAGATGGGTACTGTCGATCATGACCGTCGCGGTGGCCGTGCTTTCTGAGGCCAGGGCTTGAAAGATGCGGTCGAAGACCCCGGCCCTGCTCCAGCGCACGAAGCGGTTGTAGAGTGTCTTGTGGGGTTCGTAACAGGCGGGCGCGTCGCACCACCTCAGCCCATAGCGGATGACGTGGAGGATACCGCTGATGACCTTGTCGGTCATCGCCGCGCGGGACGCCGCGCCCCTTGTTGGGTAACAGGGGTTTGAGGCGGTCAACCTGGTCGTCGGACAGCCAGAAGTGGTGCTCGGACATGACCGCTCTCCTTGTGGCGTCAGGGTGTTGACTCTCATCACAGGCCCCATGATACCCTTTTATAGGTCCTGAGCCTAGGAGTCGTGCGCCGTCCCTGTCGCGACGCTCAACCCGGCGAGAAACATGTACGCGCCGCAAGTGAACGCGAGCGGTTGGGCCATGCTGTACAGGGCGATGGCGATGACCCAGGCCACGGTCGCATCCCGGGCAAGCGACTTGGGCGTGCCCCACTGCGCGCGCAGCAGCAGGACAATGGCGGACACGAACAGCAGCAGCGGGACGATGCCGGCCTCGCCCAGCAAGATCAGGTACATGTTGTGGGGGCTGACCGGATTGCCGTTATGTCCGATGGGGGCGCCGTCCATGGATGCCAACTTCCGATAGCCGTGACCGAAGACGGGTGCTTCCATGGCCTTTTCAAAACCAAGTCTCCAAATCCGCAGTCTGGAATTGCCCAGAAAAGTGCAGATGAGAGTATTCTTCATATCGTGTCTGCTCAGACGGCCCAGCACCCACGGCATGCAGCCGTGGAAGTCGTTACCGGCGACGGCCAGGGAGAAACGCTCGATTCTGGCCAATTCGGGCGGGATGGAACCGGTGAGACGGTTGTCGGCCAGCCACAGTTGCCCGAGATTCGACAGATTGGCGAGCGCGGGCGGGATGGGGCCGGTCAGGCGATTGCCGTCGAGCGACAGCATGGTCAGACGGCTCAGGTTCCCCAGTTCCGGTGGAATGCCGCCGGTGAGTCGGTTGCCGTCGAGCCGCAGCACCTGGAGATGGCTCAGTTCGCCCAGTTCCGCGGGGACTTGTCCGGTGAGGTTCCTGTTCCGCAAGTCCAGGGCGACGACGCGACCCTCTCGTCCGAAGGTCACGCCCTGCCACGAGCCGACGGGGACTGCCGCGCGCCAGTTGAGCGACGCGTTGCCGGCCAGCACCTCTTTCACGGCCCATAGTACCGCGCAGTCGTCGAACGGCGCCGGACTCGTTGGCGGCAGCGGCGTGCAGAGTCGCGCATTGGTCCGATCATCGGCGACGGCGGTGGATTCGGGAGGAATGGTGTCGAAATCGTTGCCCGAGAGACGCAGGACGGACGGGTCGAGCTCTCCGAGAGCAGCCGGGACAGGGCTGGTCAAGCGGTTGTATTTCAGCCACAGCTCCTCGAGGTTCTCGAGCTTCGCCAGATCCGGCGGGATGCCCCCGGTCAAGGCGTTGTAGTTCAGGTTCAGACGCTCGAGGCGCGCCAGATCGCCCAACTCGGACGGAATGGGGCCTGCGAGCCGATTCCGTTGCAGGGACAGCGAAACGAGGCGATCCAGGCGGCCGAGAGCTGACGGGATGCGGCCGTTCAATCCCAGTCCCGCCAGATCCAGCCCAGTGACGCGTCCCTCCGGGCCGTCCACCGTCACGCCCTGCCAACTATTTACGGACACGGCCCTGCGCCAGTTCAAGTTCAAGGCCATATCCCCGGCCAGGATGTCCCTCATCGCCAGCAGGACAGCGCAGTCCGCGCCGGGATTGTCGGTCGGCGAAGGGTCGCAGAACAAACTCCCCTCCTCATGCACAACGTCGACAGTGGACCGCAACCTCGACCACTCGGAAAAACCTCCGGAGAAGCCCACGACGCCGGCGAATGCCGCCATCCCGGTCAATCCCGTGGCGGCCCAGGCAAGGACGAAGGTCCTCGGTTTGCTGTGGACGTTGATCAACAGGAACACGACCGCCAGCGCGCCGAGTACGACGAGCGCCGTTCGGGACGCCGTGGCCAAGCTTGCGGCGAGGCCGGCGGCCAGGCCCAGCCAGCCGAGCGCGCGCGGCCCGCCATTGGTCAGCAACGCCGCGGCCAACGCCACCGTCACGCAGGCGGCCAAGCCGGCTTCGTTGGGGTCGAAAGCGCCGGTCAGGCGAAACGGAATTCTGTAGGGCGGCAGGATGCCGAGGTCGCGTAGGGCCGGCGAAGCGAGAATGACGGCGCAGCCCGCGATCAGCACGACAAGCACGCCTCGCAACAACCGCCCGGCTCCGGTTCGTTCCAGCACCGCGCGACCGCCGACCGCAGCGGCCGCGAGCACGCCGAGATGGAGGACGGAATACTTCAAGAGCCCGGCCGTACCCGGTTCCCGGATTGCTTCCATCCCCAGCACCGAGGCGCCGACCGCCAGATAGGACGCCACCGCGCCGAACAGCAACATGCCGGGCGTTCCGCCGAGTGTCCTCCGGATGGGGGCGAGTGAACCGGACTTCCGCCAGTCCATCACGCACCGGGCTCCAACCAGCCCCAACAAGAGGACACAGCAGGCCATGGTAGCCCGTGCCGTGAGGACCTCGACCTTTGGCGTCCCCCCAAGATGCACGTACCTCAGGTTGGTCAGAGCGATGACCGCCAATGTCCAGAACGCGACTGCGACCAGCGTGGTCCGGAGCGGCTCGGTTCGGCGCAGCAGCGAAGTTGGAGGTCGGAACAGGGTCACCCGCTTCCATCGACCGTAACTGAAGCGCTGCAAAATGATGCCCTTCATTTCATGCGGATTTTGTTGAGTTGAAGTGTGTCACCGATTCCAGGGATGTGGATCACGAATTTCGGCGAAGTGTGAGGTTGCCCCGTTTCATGGACACGTAAACGCTTTCCCCAATTCACCTCATGAACATCAAGGTCGTTTCCTGCGGTCGGTGTGGAGCCCGCGCGCGCCCGCAGGCCGGGACGCCGTCCACAGGGGTGGTCTGAAGGCCCTTGGCGAGCGGTAGTGCGCTCCTTGATTGCAGGAAGGACGAAGCTAGGATGGTCTCTCAAGAGGCCCGTATCTCACGGTGCCATGATGAGAGGGGGAGAGATACGCTCCGTATTCAGCAGATGATCGAAAAAACCGATCGTCTTCTCGATTCCCGTTTCCAGTGGCGTGGAAGGCGCCCAGCCGAGAATGTCCCCGGCCTTCGTAATGTCGGGTCGCCGACGCCGCGGGTCGTCTTCCGGCAACTCCTTGTGGATGATGCCCGATTTCGAGCCGGTCAGACGAATGATCATCCTTGCGAGCTCCAGAATGGTGATCTCCCTCGTACTACCAAGATTGATCGGCCCGGCGACTTCATGGGATGTGTTCATCAACTTCACCAAGCCATCAATAAGGTCATCTACATAGCAGAAGGAACGGGTTTGATCACCATCACCGTAAACCGTGAGTGGCTCGCCGCGCAGGGCATGCACCACGAAGGCGGACACGACGCGGCCATCACCAACCAACATGCGCGGTCCGTAGGTATTGAATATCCGCGCAACCCTGATCGACATACCGTGCTGGCGTCGGTAGTCGAAGAACAACGTCTCGGCGCAACGCTTGCCCTCATCGTAGCATGCGCGCGGCCCGTTTGGGTTGACGTTGCCCCAATAGTCCTCCGTTTGCGGATGCACCTGGGAGTCGCCGTACACTTCGCTGGTTGATGCCTGGAGAATGGGCGCTCGCACCCGCTTTGCGAGCCCCAGCATATTGAGCGCGCCATGCACGCTGACCTTAGTGGTCTGCACGGGATCGAATTGATAGTGAACCGGCGAAGCCGGGCAGGCTAGATTGTAGATCTGGTCCACCTCGACGTAGAGTGGAAACGTGACGTCGTGTCTGATGGCCTCGAAATGCGAATTCAACAACATGGCAGCGATGTTGTCTCGTGACCCTGTGAAGTAATTGTCAACGCAGAGGACGTCGCAACCCTCCGCAAGCAGCCGTTCGCACAGATGTGACCCGAGAAATCCTGCCCCTCCGGTCACCAGCACTCGATTTCGACGATTCATCGTGTGTCCAGCACCCCCTCTATAGATTTCAATGTCAGCTCCCGACTGTACCGCACCATGGACGAGGCTAGTACTACAGTTGTAATTCCATATTGCGGGTCTGACGCCAGCGATAAGGACCCGCGCCTGACGTGGCGACGACACAAGGCCCCGTGACGACTTGAAAAACCGTCAGACTGCTCACACCCAACCGTTTTCCCCCACCCCCTCCATGCGCGCCGCTCGCAACACGCCGAGCAACGCCAATGCCCACATCGACAAATCGACAAGGTGACGCGACGGTACCAGCCCGGCCAACTGCGAACCTCATACTCATTCAAGCCCCACTTCCCCCTTGGCCGCCTCAATACACTGCTCAATGTTCACAGCGTCGCCAAATCCGTCTGCGACGGCGCAAACACCGCACAGGCCGTTAATGTCTGCTCCGCTGTCAAGCTGCGCCGCACCAGCAAACAATGGCGCCAACCCGCCAAGGCCGGCGCCATCAACCGCACACACTGCCAACGTAAAGCCTCGGCCCCTTGCTGCCTGAAGCCGCGCTCAGCCGCTGCCATGCCCCCTTCGCCAAGCCCCGTAAGAACCGACTTCACCCAACGCTGACCACTTCCCTGCAATCCCACACGTTCCTTGCCAGACACCGCCAACACATACGCCTTTTGACAACCTTCCAACCACCGCCACAAGCGATGCGCATCGCCGTAAACGCGGTCGCCTGCCACCCACGACGCCGGCACACCCAACGCAACGGCGCGTCCCAGCATCGCCTGGGTCAACTCAGGCTGAGGGGCAAAGCCTGCCTGCGGGACAATACCCGCCCGCTGACGGCGCCCGGCGTCCTCTGGCCACGACATGGGCAGGTACAAGGCACGCTCCCAAGGTCTGGTCCGAACCGCTGGCACAGGCCAAAGGACACCCCGATCTGGCAGTTTTCGACTTTCTCTGCCGGCCCGCTGGACTGCCTTGCTACCCCAGCGGACTGCTCACCTGTTTCAAACATCCCGTCTCATCCACCAGCAGCACGGCTTCGGGGTCGCCCAGGTGCGCCACCACGCAGGCTTGCCAAGTGCTGACGGCGGCGCCGAGTCTAGGCTCAGGACTCATAACCAGAAACCAACCGTGGCAGCTATGCAGATGGCACTGAAGAACGTATGCGCACAGCGGTCGTAACGAGTGGCGATGCGGCGACAATCCTTGAGCCGGCCAAACAGGCGCTCAATGAGGTTACGGCTCTTGTAAAGCTCCGTGTCGCAGACAAATCGACTCTTTACGGTTGGCGCGGCCCGGAATGCAGGACTTGATGTCACGCTTGGCAAGGGCCTCGCGCAACCTGTCGCTGTCATAACCCTTGTCGGCTAATCAGGACATCGGCTTCCGGTAGGGCCTCAAGCACCGTATCAGCCCCGCAGTAGTCGCTGACCTGCCCCGCCGTCAACCGCAGCACGACGGGCTTGCCATCGCCGTCGCAGACGGCGTGGAGCTTCGAGTTCAGCCCACCCCGGGTGCGTCCGATCTGGCGTGGAAAAGCCCCCCCCTTGAGCAGGCTGGCGGCGGTGCGATGCGCTTTGAGATGGGTGCTGTCGATCATGACCGTCTTGGTGGCGGTGCTTTCGGCAGCCAGGGCTTGGAAGATGCGGTCGAAGACCGCGGCCCTGCTCCAGCTGCACGAAGCGATTGTAGAGGGTCTTGTGGGGTCCGTAACAGGCGGACGCCGCGCCCCTTGTTGGGTAACAGGGGTTTGAGGCGGTCAAACGGGTCGTCGGGTAGCCAGAAGAGGTGCTCGGGCATGATCGCTCTCCTTGTGGCGTCAGCGTGTTGACTCTCATCACAGGCCCCATGATACCCTTTTATAGGTCCTGAGCCTAGTTTGAATTTTCTTCTCAATCCTTCTCCTATCCCACAGGGAGAGGGAAGCCGCACAACCCCACGCATCGTGGGAGAGGGTTGGGAGGAGGCTCTGGTCGGCAAGCATGAACGAGTCGGCGGATTTCAAACTTGGGATGGTTATTGACAAAATATCTCTGTCGGAATATATAGGCATGTTTCGTACCTGCACGGGAAGGAAGGCGACTGTATAAGGGTATCACGTTGAGCGAGAGGCTATTGGCCGAGAACGAAGCGGGCCGTATAGACAGACGTCGTAATGATGACGCGGAAATAATCTGGCTCAAGGTGCTGCAAATTGTTCGCGAGCATGTGGACGATACCAAATTCAGCACTTGGTTCAAGCCACTTTACCTGCTCTCGGGCTCAAGCGGCATGTTGCGTGTGGCGGCCCCCAATAAATTCGTTCGCGACTGGATTCTTGAGCACTACCACGGTCTTCTCGTTGACTTGTTACAGCAGATCACTGGTATTCCCTACCAAGTTTTTATCGTTGTGGGTGAACCAAAGGCCGAGCCTGCCTCGCAACCGGAGCCGGCGGCCGAGGTGGTCATGCCGCCCAGCGCCAGCAGCGGATACACGCAGTTCAATTCCCGTTTTACCTTTGAAACGTTTGTCGTCGGCTCAAGCAATCAGTTTACGCAAGCCGCTTGCCTTGCGGTGTCGCGGCACCCGGCGGGCACTTACAATCCCCTCTTCATATACGGCGACGTTGGCTTGGGCAAAACCCACTTGTTACACGCCATTGGCCACTACGTTCAACAGCATCATCCGCATTTAGTGACCTGCTACGTTTCATCCGAAAAATTCCTCAATGATCTCGTCGGTGCACTAAGCCATGACAAGATGGAGGATTTTCGCAATCGTTACCGTAGAAACGACGTGATCCTCGTTGATGACGTGCAGTTTCTCATCGGCAAGGAGCGCACCCAGGAAGAATTTTTTCACACCTTCAACGTGCTGTTCAACGCCAACAAGCAGATCGTGCTGACCAGCGACAAACTGCCGAAGGCCATGACCGGCCTGGAAAAACGTCTGCAGTCACGCTTCGAGTGGGGTTTGGTAACAGACTTGCAGCCGCCGGATCTGGAAACCAAGATCGCCATCCTCAAGAGGAAGGCGGAGTACCGGCAGTTCGAATTGCCCGATGAGGTGGTGTTGTATATCGCCCGCCTGATTCGCAGCGATGCGCGCAAGCTCGAGGGCGCGCTCACCACGGTGGAGGCATTCGCCTCCATAACCGGGCAGGAGATCACCCTCGGACTAGCCAAAAGCTTGCTCGGCGACTTGGCAGAGGGAGAAGACAAACCCATAACGATCGCTGAAATCGAGCGCGTCGTCGCGGATCACTATCACATCAAGACTGCCTTACTACGCTCGAAAAGACGCCATAAGGATATCGCGCACGCCCGACATGTCGCCATGTACCTGACACGTCAACTGACCGACGCATCGCTACCGCACATCGGCAAGACGTTTGGCGACCGCGATCACACCTCGGTCATACACGCCTGTAATAAAATAAAAGGGATGCTAAAGGAAAACTGGAATTTCCAGGAGGAAGTCGAGCAACTCATTCGCGTGCTCCAGAGTTAGAGTAGGGGGTCACAGACAAGCAGACATGTCGAAATCACGAATCAGATTTACAGGCGTGGATTACGGTCTGCTGGTGTGCATGGACTGGGAGGTGCCCCTGTCACAGCTCTTGGTCGAGGTGGAGGAACACATCCAGAAATCGCCCGCCTTTTTTACCGATGCGAAGGTGTTTCTTGAAGCGGGCACGCGGCCAGTTCTACAACACGAACTAGAACAACTCGGCGTGGTTCTGTCACGCCACGGACTGACCCTACAGGGCGTCGTTTCCGCTGCCAGCAGGGTTGAGGGTATCAGTCGGCCTCAGCCCTCCGTGCCGGAACCATCCAAGGTGATCACGCCGACCATTAACAAAAAAGAGGCCACGGTGGTTGAACACCGCACCTTGCGTTCCGGTGAGAAGGTTGCCTCCGAAGGCCATCTTATCATCATGGGCGATGTAAACCCCGGGGCCGAGGTCATCGCCGAAAATAACATCATCGTTTGGGGTTCCCTCAAGGGTACGGCTTACGCCGGCGTGCCCAATCACGAGGACGCCGTGATTGCTGCGCTGCACCTCTCTCCCATTCAATTGCGAATCGCCGGATACATTGCTCGGTCGCCTGATGTGCGACCGGTGACGACGACGGTTCCCGAGTTAGCACGCATCGCCCAAAACGAAATCGTGGTCGAATCCTGGGAGCGAGGCCGAGTCTCTCTAAAAAGGGGGTAGTCCGTGGCGGGACGAGTTGTCACCATAACTTCCGGCAAGGGAGGGGTTGGCAAAACCACTCTGAGTGCCAACGTCAGCGCAGCGCTTGCAAAGCTCGGCAAAAAGACGATCGCGGTGGATACGGATGTGGGGCTGCGTAATCTGGACATCGTTATGGGCTTGGAAAATCGCATCGTCTTCGACTTGGTCGACGTGGTGGAGGGGCGTTGCCCCCTTTCAAAGGCCTGTATCCGCGACAGGCGCATCCCCACTCTACAGTTGCTACCGGCAGCCCAAACACGTGACAAGACTGCGGTGAGCCCAAATGCTATGCGCAAGGTTTGCGACGACCTGCGGTCGCTTTGCGACTATGTCATCATTGACTCGCCAGCGGGTATCGAAAGCGGTTTCGAAACAGCCGTTACCGGTGCTGATAACGTCATCATCGTCGTGACGCCGCACGTCTCATCGGTCCGCGATGCCGACCGCGTCATCGGATTGCTGGAGTCGCGCGACCAACAGGATATTCACCTCGTGCTCAACCGCTTGGAGCCGGAAATGGTGCGCAACGGCGACATGCTCGGCATCAACGACGTAATGGAAATTCTGGCAGTCGACCTCTTGGGCATCGTTCCTGAGGACAAATACATCGTTGTGTCCAGCAACCGCGGCGAGCTGGCCACCCTGAACCCTGCTGAGTCGCCAGCTGGTCAGGAGTATCAGAACATCGCACGGCGCATGCTGGGTGAGGAAGTGTCGTTTATGACGATCGACGACAAGTCGAATGTGTTTCAACGGCTATTTAGCATGTTCAAAAGCAAATAACCCGCCACCCGGACACCTCCTGCAAAGGGGCCACCGTGAAAAAACTCATTAGCAAGATATTTGGGTTCGACCTGTCGGAGGACGATGCTCCCCACCCGAGCAAACAGGCAGCGCGAGAGCGTTTGAAATTGGCTTTGACATACGACCGCGCAAGCATCGGATACAACGCCCTGGAACAACTGCGTGACGAAATCATCCAGGTAATTGCCAAACACCTGGATCTCGACCAGGAAGACATCTCCATCCAACTCGACCGTACCATGGAGCAGGACAAGCTGATCGCCAGCATTCCACTTCGTATCAACACTCGATCGCACAATTCAACATCACCCGCCACCATGAAGGCCATGCCGTCCCCTTCCGTGCGGCGTCGTCGGCGTTAGGACCAACCCGCCAAAATAATTTTGCTCACCTATTGACACATGCCAGTATGGGCAGTATGCTCGTTTGTGCACTATCTATCGAATAGACAGATGTACCTATGCGGCATACGAGGGGAAAAGAAATCTCCCCAATCCCTAATGGTAATGTCAACAGCGGGGCAGATTATGAGACCAAAGCTCACCGCGAGACAGCAGGAAATGCTCGATTACATCGAGCGCGAAACCAGTTCAACCTGTGTTCCCCCCAGCATCCGGCAAATCGGCGCAGCCTTGGGCATCAGTTCCACCAACGGCGTCCGACTGCATCTGCAAGCACTCCAGAAGAAAGGCTATATCCGTCGTAGCCAACGCACCTCCAGAGGCATCGTCAGCCTCAACCGCCTTTCAAATGCGGTCTCTCCGTCCTGTTCGACAACCGTGGATATCCCCATTTTGGGACGGGTAGCAGCAGGTATGCCCATTATGGCCACGGAAAACCGCGAGGGTTCCCTAACCCTCGATGCGAGCTTGATCAAGAACCAGGAATCGTTCGCCCTGAGGGTGAACGGCGACAGCATGATCGACGCCGGAATTCTCGACGGCGACATTGTGGTGGTGCGTTTACAACAAGGCGCGGACAACGGGGACATTGTGGTTGCGCTCATGGGCGAAGAGGCCACCGTCAAGCGTTTTTATCGGGAGAAGGACACAATACGCCTGCAGCCGGAAAATCCAACCATGGAGCCCATTTACAGTACCGACGTAGACATCTGTGGCAAGGTCATTGCCCTCGTGCGGCCCCACGTGTTCTAACCAAGATGCGGATCATGAGCAAGAAAAAGCGTCTATACAACTGTCAAGCGTGTGGTTGGCAAGCGGCCAAGTGGCTCGGACACTGCCCGGATTGCGGCGGTTGGGACACCTTTGTCGAAACGCTGCAAATTTCGACCCCGGTGATGCGTCAGACGCAGCCAGGGACAATCCAATCACCGCTGCCGCTAACGGAAATCGTCCACGACGACACGGAGCGTTTGCTGACGGGTATTGGGGAATTCGACCGCGCGCTCGGCGGAGGTATCGTACGCGGGTCTCTCGTGCTCATCGGTGGCGACCCGGGCATCGGCAAGTCGACCCTGCTTTTACAAGTGGCCTGCGGCCTGAGCCGAGCTCACAAAGGCAACGGTCCCGCGGCCCTCTACGTCTCGGGGGAAGAATCGGCCAGCCAACTCCGCATGCACGCCGAGCGTCTCGGCTTGCAAAATCAAAACATTCACATTTTGACCGAAACTTCCGTGACGCATATCTGCGATCAGGCTGAAGCGTTACGACCGGACGTTCTCATCATCGACTCCATCCAAACCGTGTTCGCGGAAGATTCGACCTCGACGCCGGGCAGTGTCAATCAAGTGCGCGAAAGCACCGCTCGCCTGATGAGCCTCGCCAAAACGCACAACCTGCCAGTTTTGATCATCGGACACGTTACCAAAGAGGGCACCATTGCCGGCCCCCGGGTCATGGAGCACATGGTGGATACCGTGCTCTACTTCGAAGGCGAACGGCACCACGTTTATCGCGTGCTGCGGGCGGTCAAGAACCGCTTCGGCCCAACGCACGAAATTGGCGTGTTCGAAATGCAATCAGCAGGCCTCATGGAGGTGGAAAATCCGTCGGAACTCTTTCTGGCCGAACGGCCGTCACAAGCCAGCGGTTCGGTGGTAGCGGCGAGTCTGGAGGGCACCCGCCCGCTCCTCGTCGAGTTACAGGCCCTGGGCTGCCCGAACGTCTTCGGTAACCCGCGGCGCGTTGCCAACGGCGTAGATTACCAGCGGCTCATGCTTCTGCTGGCGGTCATGGAAAAGCGCCTTGGACTACCCCTGCAAACAAACGACGTGTACGTCAATGTCGTTGGCGGCCTCAGCTTGAACGAGCCAGCCATCGACCTTGGCGTCGTAGTAGCGGTCGCATCGAGCTTGCAGGACGTGGTAATCGATGCCGATCTGGTCGTCCTGGGTGAGATTGGCTTAACTGGAGAAGTGCGTGCCGTGGGGCATGTGGAAGCCCGCTTACGGGAAGCGGCCAAACTCGGCTTTCGCCGCTGCCTGATCCCGCAGACGAATGTCCAAGCCGCTTCGATGGTGGCTGGAATTGAGAGCATTGGCATCCGGACGGTCTCGGAGGCATTGCAATTGGTACTGCCGCCGGAGCCGTCATTCAGCAGTCCGAAGGAACGCGATATGCACGCGGTTGCTTCGGCACCGTTTCGGAGAATAGGAGGAAGAACACATGGCGAAACACACGCCTGATCGACAAGACGAGAAACAACGTGTCCTGAGCCTGGCTTTCAGCCAGATCGAAAAACAGTTTGGCAAGGGCGCCATCATGCGCCTCGGCGAGAGCCAAGCCCTGGATATTCCGGTCATTTCCACTGGTTCCCTTGCCTTGGACATTGCCTTGGGAGTTGGCGGCCTACCACGTGGTCGTATCGTTGAGATATACGGGCCCGAAGCCTCCGGCAAGACCACCCTGGCCCTGCACGTCGTAGCTTCAGCACAGCGCAGCGGCGGCGAGGCAGCGTTCATCGACGCCGAACACGCCCTTGATCCCTCCTACGCGCGCAGACTGGGTGTCAACACGGACAATTTGCTCATTTCACAGCCCGACAGCGGCGAACAGGCCCTGGAGATTGCCGACGTCCTCGTTCGCAGCGGGGCTTTGGATGTCGTCGTTGTCGACTCAGTGGCAGCCCTCGTGCCCCAAGCCGAAATCGATGGCGACATGGGTGAACCCCAGATGGGCCTGCAAGCGCGCCTGATGTCGCAGGCGATGCGCAAGCTCACCGGCATCATCCATAAAACGAAGACCTGCGTGATCTTCATCAACCAAATTCGCCAGAAGATCGGCGTTTTCTTTGGTAGCCCGGAGACGACGACCGGCGGCAATGCCCTGAAGTTCTATGCTTCCGTACGTCTCGACATTCGCCGCATTGACTCGATCAAATCCAGTCAGGAAGTTCTCGGAAACCGCACTCGGGTCAAGATCGTCAAAAACAAGGTGGCCCCGCCTTTCCGGCAGGCCGAGTTCGACATGTTGTACGGTACGGGAATTTGCGCGGTCGGAGAGCTGCTTGACTTGGCGGTACAGCGTGACGTGGTGCAGAAAAGCGGTTCCTGGTTCTCCTACGGCGGCGAGCGTATTGGCCAGGGGAGAGAGAACGCCAAGAGCTATCTGGAAGAGCACGCCAATGCGGCCACGGCCATCGAAGCGATGATTCGTGAGGCCTACAACATTCCTCAGGTGATCAGCGAAAAACTTGCCGCTGCCGCCGAGGCCGCCAGCACCGAAGAGGATCTGTATGAGCCTGCTGCCGTGGAGGAGGACATCGATCGACTGGAAATCAGTTGAATGCGTTCCAGGGCGCTTACAATAGGCAATCTCGATGGGAAGGAGCAGCGCAATCATGCGCGATATATTTGCCGGTGAATACGCATGCAAACTGGATGACAAGGGTCGCTTTTCCGTCCCGACGTCCCTCCGGGAGCCGTTCAGTCTTTCGGAATACAGCGAGGCGAGGCGGGCGATGCTGGTCAAATCGCAGCGGGAGCTATGTCTTTGGCTTCTTCCCGTACCACACTGGCGCGCGCTGCTTGAGTTCCAGCAGGAACGGCTGAGCGAGCGTGAAAGCCGGCTTTTCATGCACCATATGGTGTACGACGTGGTCGAGATTGAGATGGATCGCGCCAATCGTCTTCTGGTGCCCCGCCGGCTGCGAGAGTACATCGGCGCCAATGACAACGTCGTGCTCGTCGGCATGTACGATCACTTGGAGGTGTGGGGCAGTCAGACTTGGTCTTCTCACCTCGCCACCTTGGAAGAGGAACATGAATCGACCTTGAACGACGTGCTCCGCATGCCCAGTCTCAAACCAGCTCTTTCAGGGGTATAACCCAGTCCCAGTAAGATACGCCACGGTGCCGTCAGCAATTCCAGACCCCCGGTATAGGAGAAAGGCTCGCATGCTCGACTTGGTGGAAGTGAATCAACAAATCGCCAAGATGGCTACTGAGGGCCATCTGGTTGCCGATGACATGGCCAAACGACTCGCCTTGGCCGTGGAACGAGTGCATCTGGAATCCGCCCGTTGGCAGGAATTCGTTGACAAACTTTCGATGAGCAAGACCTCCTGGCTGGTTGCCACCATTCATGAGCCTCTTAGCCGCACGTACGACCTGCCGCCGCGCCCCGAGACGGTCACTGTCGTGGCCGCTGACGGCTCACAAATCATGCCGAGCCATCACGAAGTGGTCCCGGCTTTTCTACTCAACATCGCCACAGTCGTCCTACACTACGGCAACGGCGGAGGCGCGACGTTTACCAGTACGCCAAGCCTGTTTTATCGTGACGAGGATCTGTACCTGGAATATGGTGGGGAGCGCGTGCAGGTAACCGGTGACCTGCTGGGCATGCGCCGGACCTTGATGGAATTCGACAGCCTTATCGAACAGGCAATTGCCACCCGCAACAGCGGCGATGCTGTTTGTGCGCTTAGTGACGGCAGCCTGATTCTCTGGCAACTAGAGGGGCGACCGCCGGACTACCAGGAATCCATGCTGACGGATTACCTGGCATGCCTCGACCAAGGCAACCAGCAACGCGTTCCGATCATTGGCTACATCAGTCGGCCGCGCAGCCGCGACGTTGTGAACGCCTTGCGAGTTGGGCTTTGCCCCGAAGACGCCCCGAATTACGATCGCTGTCCGCACGAACAGGACGAGCAACCGCCGTGTGCGCAGATCGAGGGGCTGACGGATCGCCGCCTCTTCGTCAATCTCCTGAAGGCGGGCGAACGCTCCCAGGTCTTTGGCAGCACCTCCCGAATCCTCAACAAGTACGGCGCGCACCGTATCGGCTTTTTCTATCTCCACGTGGGGTCCGAGATCGTGCGTATCGAGCTGCCACAATGGGTCAGCACAAACACCGCGCTGCTTGATCTGGTCCACGCCGTCGCCTATGATCAGGCCCAGAAAGGCATGGGCTATCCAGTCGCTCTGGCCGAGGCCCACCAGCAAGCCGTGGTGCGGGGCGCCGAACGCGATCTGTTTTACGACATGATAACCACCGTGTTCCGGCAACGTGGCGCATCCCTGGCCGTCTCGCCCAAGAACCTCCGCAAACGCAGAATGACGGTGTAGCCATGCAAGATGACGAAATTGGTGAGGTGATCGGCAGCAGCAACATCGAATTCATTGCCGAAAGCGTCTTGCTGCATAATTCCCCACCCTTTGGCACTTTTATCAAGGTACAGTCACGCGAGACGATCTACGCTGCGGTGTTTAATGCTTACACCCACAGCTTGGAGCCCAATCGCCTGGCCATTGCCTATCACCGCTCGGATCAGGAACTGCGCGATGAGCAGCCACAGATTTTCGAGCTTCTGAAAACAAAATTCGAGGCGGTCATCATCGGGTATGAGTCCGAAGGCGCTGTTCGATATCACCTGCCGCCGCAGCCGCCCCGCATCCACAGTTTCGTCTATCCGTGCCGCCCTTTGGAGGTCCGCCGCCTAACCTCGCAATTCCACTTCCTGCGTTCACTGATGAGCGTCGAGAAAGCCCCGCGCGACGAGTTGATCGCCGCCGCCATCCGCACTGCCTACGCGGAACACAAAGGCGAGCGGTCGTTCCTGGTCAAGATCGGCAAGGAACTGATCAAAATCATCGGCGACGATTACGAATTGCTTTCCTCTATCTTACGCAGAATCCAGGACTGACCACTGGGTTAAAGGCCTACAAATGGATAACGTGCAGAAGGGCAGACGGCGCGTCGGCGTGATCGTCAACGGCTCCCTGATCAACGGTTTGGAGATGAAGTTGGACGAATGGTACTCCGTCGAGGACATTCGCGCTGGCCGGTTCGTGGTCATCGAAGGCGAGAAGAGCCGTTTCTTTTGCATGGTCACCGACGTTCGCCTCGACACCACCAACCCCCAGGTGCTGGCCGACCCGCCCGACGAGGCGGAGGAACTCATGCGCCAGGTACTGCACGGTACAACCACCTATGGCACCGTTTGCCTGCGCCCCCTCCTGATGACGGAGAAGGACGACGTTACCGGCGACATACCGGGGGAGCCCCACCTCGTCAAAACCATCCCTATACACTTCTCCGTGGTCGGCGAGGCCGAGGAGGAAGACGTCAACCGTATCTTCGGACACGAGGGCAACCCCCGTTATTTTCACATCGGTCAACCTCTGGATATGGACACGCCGGTCTGCATCGACCTGGAAAACTTTATCGAACGCAGCAACGGGATTTTCGGCAAAACGGGCACCGGCAAGACCTTCCTGACCCGCCTGATGCTGGCGGGCCTGATTCACAAAGACCGCGCGGTCAACCTCATCTTCGACATGCACAGCGAATACGGCTGGCAGGCAACGCAAGAATCCAGCAACGGCGGACGGCTAGGATTCGTCAAGGGCCTGAAGCAACTTTTCGGCAGCAAGGTAGCCATCTTTACCATTGATCCTGATTCGGCCCGGCGGCGCGGCGTGCAGAGCGATTTTGCGGTCAAAATCCCCTACAACCAAATCACCGTGGAAGACATCGCCTCCCTGTCGGACGAGCTCAACCTGCACCCAACCGCGGTGGAATCGGCGTACTTGATCTGGAACAAGCACGGGCGCGAGTGGCTATCCACCCTGCTAAGCCAAGAACCTGAGCAGATCAAAGACTTTGCCGACAACGTTGGCGCGCACCCGGAATCCATTTCGGCCCTCCACCGCAAGCTCAAACGGCTTGAAAAATTCGACTTTCTGCAAAAACAGGTGCACGAGGACGCCGTCTATAGAATCATGGAGTTCCTTGGCAAAGGCATGCACATCGTCCTGGAATTCGGTCAGCAAAGCAGCTTTCTGTGCTACATGCTCGTCGCCAACATCCTGACCCGCCGCATCCACGACCTCTACGTCAGGAAGACCGAGCAATACCTCGCCACTCACCAGCCGCAAGACAAACCGAAGCAGCTCATTATCACCATCGAAGAGGCGCACAAGTTCCTCAATCCGGTCGCCGCCCGGCAGACCATCTTCGGCACTATTGCGCGCGAAATGCGCAAGTATTTCGTCTCCCTGCTCATCGTCGACCAGCGGCCCTCCAGTATCGACGATGAAATCCTGTCCCAGGTGGGCACCCGCATCACCGCGCTGTTGAATGACGAAAAGGACATTGGCGCCGTGCTGACCGGCGTCAGCAACGCAAGCTGGCTACGCGGCGTGCTGGCAAGCCTGGATTCCAAGCAACAGGCTCTGCTCATGGGACACGCCGTGCCGATGCCGGTCGTCATCCGCACGCGAGACTACAATCCCGCCTTTTACAGCGCGCTGGGGTACGTGGAGGGCGAAGACCTGACCCGCAAGGCCGAGTCCAACATCGCGGATCTGTTCGGCGACCGGTAGCGCCGCGCCGGAGAGGATGGCGTTTCGATATGCTCCACCTGCTTCACCTCGCCGACATTCATTTCGGCATGGAGAACCACGGCCGCCTCGACCCCGCCAGCGGGCTGAACCGCCGCTTGCTCGACTTCACCCGATCAGTGCATTCGGCAATCGATTACGCCCTCGACCACGACGTCCACCTCGCCATTTTCGCGGGCGACATCTACAAGCACCGCGACCCCGATCCCTCCTGGCAGCGCGCCTTCGCCGGCTGCGTGCGACGTCTCGCCGAAGCCGAGATTCCCGTGGTCATCTTGGTCGGCAACCACGATCAGCCGAATACCTTCGGCAAAGCCCACGCCGTGGAGATATTCGATACCCTCGGACTACCCCGCGTGACGGTCATCAGCAAGCCGGAGTTGCACACGATCGAGACGACCGTCGGTCCCGTGCAGATTGCCGGCTTCCCCTACATGACGCGCAGTTTCATGCTGTCGCGCGAACAGTACAAAGAGCTGTCGATCTCCAGCGCCCACCAGTTGATGATCAAACAGGCTGAAGAAATTCTGCGTTCCCTGGCCGCGCAACTCGACCCCGCGCTGCCAGCCGTGCTCACCCTCCACGGCAGCGTGTCCAACGCCATCCTCAGTTCCGAACAAAGCATCATGATGGTAGGACACGATCCGGTGATCCCACTCAGCACCCTGACCAATCCTGCCTGGGATTACGTCGCCCTCGGACATATCCATCGCCACCAGGACCTGCACCACGGGGCACAGCCGCCGGTGGTGTATGCGGGCAGCATCGAGCGCATTGATTTCGGCGAGGAAAAGGAAGCCAAGGGATTCGTGTGGGCGCAGGTCGAAAAGGGGTATACAACGTTCATCTTCATTCCTGTGCCGGCGCGGCGTTTCGTCACCCTGCGCCTGGATGCTCGAAATGGCGACCCGGTTCAGTTACTGGAGAAGGAACTGACGGCGCACGACATCGACGACGCCATCGTGCGGGTTATCGTCACCATACCCGCCGAACACACCGCTCCCCTCGACGAACGCCAGATGCGCGAGCGCCTTCGGTCCGCCTATCTCGTCGCCGGCATTGTCAGAGATGAGATGCGCGGTCCGGCACGCACGCGCGATTCCGGCCTGACCGAGACCCTGGCACCGTTGCAAGCCGTAGAGCGCTACCTGCAAAGCCGCCCGGAATACGCCGACCGCCAGCAGGCTCTGCTGGAACACACGCAACGGTTACTCCAGGAAATGCAGGAGGAGTTGCTGGCGTGATTCCGCTCAGTCTGCGACTGCAAAATTTCATGAGCTACGGCGAGCACGTACCACCCCTCGACTTCACCCCCATTACCACCGCCTGCCTCACGGGCGACAACGGCCACGGCAAATCGGCCCTGCTGGACGCCATCACATGGGCGCTCTGGGGCCAGACGCGCGCCAAAAGCCTGGATGACATCGTGCGCCTCGGCCAAGAGGAATGCGAGGTCGAGTTCGTCTTCGACCTTGAGGGCGACCGCTACCGCGTGCTGCGCAAGCGCAGCCTGCGGACCCGCAGCGGACTCTCGGCCCTTGAACTGCACGGCTTTGATCCGGCGACCCGAAGCTACCGCGCCCTGAGCGGCAACTCCATCCGTGAGACCGAAGCCAAAATCGCGCAGATCCTGCACATGAACTACGACACGTTCGTCAACTCGGTGTTCATCCTGCAAGGTCGGGCCGACGAATTTACCACCCGGCGCCCCGGCGAGCGCAAACGCATCCTCTCGGAAATACTGGGCCTGTCCGTCTTCGATGAGCTCCAGACCCGCGCCAGAATTCGCCACGGCAGTCTGGATCAGGAAGCCAGAACCATCGCCGAACGGCTGCACGAGTTGCAACAGCAGGTGGCGCGCAAGGCCGACCTTGCCGCCGCCGTGGATGCCCACCGGAAAGCACTGACCAGCCTGCAAGCGGAGTTGCACAAAGCCCAGGAAAACCTGGCGCGCTTGCAGCAACACCGGAACAATCTGGTATTGCAACAACAGCGGCTCCAGGATGTGTCCCGACGTTTGCAGCAACGCCGGCAGGAACAGGACGATCTGGCGCCGCAACTGGCCCTTCACCGTCGGCATCTCGCCGCTTATGAAACCCTGCTGCAACGGGAACAGGCCATCATCGCTGCATATCAAGCATTGCAACAACTCCGCGACCAGGAGCGTGTCTGCAGCCAACAGGCGGACGAATTCGCGGCGCTAAACCAAAAACTTACAGCTCTCCAACACGCTGTCGCGTCGGCCCGTCAGCGCCTCGACATCCAGTTGCAGACCGCTGAGCAGCGAGGCACGGAGATCGATGTGAAGCACCATAGTTGCGAGGCCCTGGTGCTGGAGGAGCCGCACATTGTGCAGGCATACGAGGCATTGCAAGTGGCCGCCCGACGCGATGCTGAAATGGCCCGGACATTGCAGCAGCGATACGCCCTGGAGCAGGAGAAAGGCCAGATTGCATTGAGCATCCAGCAGAAGCGGCACGCATTGGAGCTGGAACAACGCTCCCTCCTGGACCGGCAGATGGAATACCACCGGAAAGAAGCCACGCTGCCGACTTGGCAGGCACAGACGGAGCGATTGCACCAGCAATTGGCCGATGTCGAACGGCAGACGCATCAACTTGAGGGCGTGCGTGCGGCCGACGCGACGCTGACATTTCAGCTCGACCACGCCCTGCCGCAGAAGCACGACACGCTGCGCGCGGAAATCATGGACTACGAAGGCAAACGCCTGCTGCTTGAAAGCGCCGAGGCACATTGCCCGTTATGCGAAAACACCCTGACCGACCAGGAACGGCACCGCGTGATGCGGAAGTTGAAGCTGGAAATCGAGCAGCGCGAGCAGCACATCCGTGACATGCAGGACGAACGTGAGGAGTTGCAGGCGCAGCGGCAGGAACTGCACCTGACATGCAAACAGTTGGAAGAGCGAATAGAGCAGAGCAGGACGCTCACAAAACAGCTTGCCGCCGCGCAGGCAGGTCTCGAAGAGGCCACGCGCGCCCGCGACCACTGCGCCACGGTCTTACAATCGTTGCAAGACATTGACGCCAAACTCGCGGCGGGCGCATACGCCCGCGAGGACTTGGCACATCTGGAACGACTGAACGTCGAACTCGAACGACTTGCCTACGACCCAGAAGCCCACGAGGTATTGCGCAAAAAGCTGGCCCAATTCGCCGAAGCCGAAACCCGGCATCTGCGCTTGCAGCAAGCAAAAGCGGACCTGCTAACCTTGAACAACCAACGCCGGGAACTGGCCCAACAACAGGCCGTGCTGCGAGAGACCCTGACCTCGAACCAGTTCGCCCTCACCGAACAGCAGGAACTCCAGGAGGTAGAAGAACGCCTTCTGCGTCTGGATTACCAGCCCGAACAACACAACCTTCTGCGCCGCAAGTTGCAAGAGCAGCAGGACGTCGAACGCCGGTACGCACAACTCGAAACCGCTCGCCAACACTTGGACGAAACACGTGCTGCACTTCAGGGCTTCGAATCCACGCGGGCACGCACCGAGTCGGAAATCAAAACGCTGGAAGACGACCGCCAGCGCATTGAGCACGAGGTGCAATCCCTCGACGCGGTGTGCGCCGACTCCGACACTGCCGAGAATCTTGTACGCACGCTGCGGGAACGGGAAGGGGAGACCCGCGTCGCGTTGGGTCGCAGCCAGTCGCAATATGAGCTGTGTTTACAGCAGGAGGCCGAACTACAGGCACAACAAAAGCAGCAGCAGCACGTGGTGTCCGAACGACAACTCTACGACGATCTCGCCCGCATGTTCGGGAAGAATGGCATTCAGGCCATCATGATTGAAAACGCCATACCCGAGATGGAAGAAGAGGCCAACCGCATCCTCTCCCGGGTCAGTGACAACGCCATGCATGTGACGCTTGAAACGCAACGCGACACCCGCACCGGCGGCGTCGCTGAAACGCTCGACATCAAGATCAGCGACGACCTGGGCACGCGCAACTACGAATTGTTTTCCGGTGGCGAGGCGTTTCGCATCAACTTCGCCCTGCGCATCGCGCTATCCCGCATGCTGGCCCGGCGCGCCGGCGCTCGCCTCCGCACGCTGGTTATCGACGAAGGCTTCGGCACCCAGGACACCCAGGGCCTCGAACGCCTAGTCGAGGTAATCAAGGCCATCCAGGACGACTTCGCCAAGATCATCATCATTACCCATCTGCGCGAGTTGAAGAACGCCTTCGAGACTCATATTGAGGTCACCAAGGACCCCGTACTCGGCTCCTCCTTCGAGGTGGTTTGAGCACCTTCGCTACGAATTCTTCTCAACTCCGCCGAACTCTTGAGCAGGAACTCAATTCGCCATGGTTAGCGGCAAAATCTATCTCGTCGGTGCGGGGCCGGGTGCCGCAGACCTGATGACCGTGCGCGCCGTCAACGTGCTGGCGCGAGCTGAGATCGTCTTTCACGACACGCTGATCAACAAGGAGACCCTATCGCACTGCGCCGCCGAATGCCTCCTGGTGCCGGTCGGCACGCGCGGCGGCTTTCGGGTTCCCAACCGGCAAGCGCACATCAACGAGTTGCTGGCTGAGGCAGCCGGCCAGTACGGCACAATCGTCCGCCTCAAGGGTGGCGACCCGTGCGTTTTCGGCCGCGGTGGCGAGGAGATGGAGTTTCTCACCGCGCGCGGCATACCATGGGAAGTCGTCCCTGGCATCAGCGCCGGCATTGGCGGGCTCTCGCTGCTCGGCTTTCCCGTTACACACCGGGACGTGTCGTCCTCGGTGACGCTGCTGACCGGCAGCCGCACGACCACTGGCATGTTTGACGAACTACCGCTATCGGCATCCCTCACGCCCTCCCAGACCCTGGTGTTCTACATGTCGTTCCAGCATATTGGTGACATTGCGCATACCCTGATGACACGCGGCATGCCGCCGGAGACGCCGGCTCTGTGCGTTTCCTGGCTGTCGTATCCGCATCAGGCGCTGCTCACAACGCCACTGTCGCAGATCGGCGATGCGGTAGCCACCTCCGAGTTGACGCCACCGTCCCTGCTGGTCGTCGGCGACGTTGTGGCGTTCTGGCAACGCCTGCAAGCTGGCAGAGACGTGTGAGCCATTTCATGGATCAGCAATACGTCAGCGCCATCTTTGACGAAATCGCCAATCTGCTGGAACTGCGGCGGGACGATCCGTTTCGTATTCGCGCCTATCGACGGGCCGCGCAGACGCTCCTATCCATTGACGAGAGTTTGCAGGCCGTCGCGCAGCGCGACGCTCTTGAAGCCATTCCCGGTATTGGCAAGATACTCGCCGGGGAAATCAACGAACTCCTCAACACCGGCCGGTTGCGTTATCACGACCAGCTAAAGAGTACAGTGCCCGAGGGCCTGCCAGCCCTGCTACGCCTCCCGAGTCTGACGGTCCAGCAGGCACGCACCTTGTGGCAACAGCATCGGATCACCTCTCTGAAGCAACTTGCCCAGGCTTACCGAGCCGACCAGACACGCCTGGACGCAGCCACGCTTGCCGTCTTGGGCAGAGACCTCGCAGCCTGGGAGCGCGACGAAAATCGCATGTTGCTCGGCATCGCTCGCCCGCGAGCAGAGGCCTTGGCGCGCAATCTCGCAAAACTTCCAACTGTTCAACAGGTTGAAATTACCGGCAGTATCCGCCGCGGCGCGCCTCTGGTAGCGGACATCAATATCGTCATGGGCTCCGAGGACCCGGAGGGCCTGATTCGGTATTGCCGCCGCCAGCCGGAAGTGACGCAAATCCTCGACAGCGGGGCGACTTCGACGGTGATGCTCATCTCCGAGGGCCTGCGCGTCTCGCTTGCTGCCGTGCCGCCGGCGCAGTTTGTCAGCGCCCTGCTGTTGAGCACGGGTTCCGGCACCCACGTTGCCGCGCTGCAGCGGCGGGCTCAACGTCACGGTTGGGGCCTCAGCGAGCACACCGCGGCAAAAGAAGCAGCCCTGTACGAATTGCTAGGATTGCCGTTTGTCGCCCCTGAATTGCGCGAGGGCCGCGGTGAGATCGAGGCCGCGGAAGCAGACGATCTGCCGCGACTCATGTCGCAGCAAGACGTGCTAGGCGATTTTCGCGTCGGCAGCCATTGGGGAGACGGTGCCAACAGCCTGGACCAGATTGCCCAGGCCGCCCGGAAGATAGGTTACCAATACGTGGCCATCTGCGACGCTGCCTACTCAGCCGCCACAGGCCGCGGGCTCAGTTCAGAAGAGCTCGAGCAACAGATTGCTTCGATCGAACTGATGAACGCCGCCTTGCCGGACGATTTTCGCCTGCTGGCGGGCGTGGAAGTCGATCTTTCGCCCGATGGCGACCCCCAAGCCCCCGCAGTGCTGTTACAGACTTGCGACGTGGTGGTCGCCGCCGCACGCACCAGCCTCAAAGAACCGCGGCGTCAACTGACCCGCCGCTTGTGCCGGGCCATGGAGAATCCACTCGTTCACGTCTTGGCGCTTCCGCCCGGACGTCAAGCGGGCGACCCGGAGATGCCGCCCATCGACATGGAAGCGATCCTGGAAACCGCGGCCGCCACCCATACCTGCCTGGAAATCAATAGCCACCCCCTGCGTCCTGGACTGCCGGACGTCCATGTACGCCAAGCCAGGGACCGCGGCGTGATGCTCACCCTCGGCTCCGGCGCACAGCGTATCCGTGACATGCAGTCCATTACCCTCGGCGTGACGACGGCACGCCGAGGTTGGGCCGAACCGCGGCATCTGCTCAATACCCGGCCACTCCAGGCGGTTTTGCAATTTCTGAACGTAAACTCACGGAGAAGGGTACCCGCGACACGTTGATCACGGAAGGGTATGGTCATTGCCGTTATGCTGCCTTTGGCGTTTAAGTAAGCGCCGCTCGTTGCAAGCTTATCGAGAAGCTCACCGAGTTTCTCACACGAAAGGCCCGCGGCCATCTGGGTGGCCTCGTTTATTCTTCGCTCTCGCTCCCTGTCTTCGTCCGAGTGAGGGTAAGCGTTCAGGGGGTTGCCCTGCCCTTGTCGTAAGCGTTCGGCGGGTGAGCAATGAGTGGGGTCATCGTAGCCAGGAGAGATCAGGCGGACGGTCGTGCATGAACGCCTCAAGGGCGTCGACCAACACCGAGAAGCTCGATTGCTCCAGTTGCCGACACGTCTGACGCAGCGACAGACTCCGCTGCACCCAGGCGTTGCCTTTGGCGCTCGCCGTACCCAAAGAACCCTGACGCCACAACACACCAAAGCGTAAGGCGCGCTCCGCCCGGTTGTTGGTCGGCTCAACTCCCGACTCATTGAGAAACACCCATAGCGAACCCAGCTCGCGCCGTAAGTGCCTCACCAGGCGACCCGCATCATCAGGGCGCAACTCATAACGCCGCACGAGACGGCACAAACGGGCATACCAAGCTTGCCACTGACCACCGCTTGGCGGCGCATGAGCCATCTGACACAATCGCTGAAGTTCCTTCAAGGCCACCTTGCCGCAATCAGCAAGGGCGGCTTGACGGCGCTGCGACAACTCCCGAGCACGACGCACGAGGTGCGCCAGACAGGTCTGACGACGGTTGCCCCAGCCTTGATACACCCCGTAGCCGTCGCTGACCAGGATGCCGCGCCAATCCTTTATCAAAGACCCGAAGGCTTCCTGCGAACGCTTGGCATGAATACGGTACAGGGTGACGGTATCCGTGACCATGCTCCAGAGCCACTGCAAGGCATGGCGACAGTACCAAGGCGTCTCATCCACATAGCCCACCCGCGCCTGGCGGGCCAAGGTGGCAATCGCCTCATCGTGTGGCGCGATGGCCAGGGAGGTGCGGTCGATGAGACGCTGAATCGCACCCAGGCTGATGGGTACCCCCAGGACGGAACGACAGAAGTCCTGCACGCCACGCCGGGAGATTCGCTGCATGGCGCTGAGTTCGCCAATCAAGGCCGTCAGGCGCGGGCCATAGCCGCTTTGCTGCGCCTTGGGGAGGCGGGCTCTGAGCAGCTTGCCGCAGCCCGTACACCTATCCTGGTGCAAGACCCAGTGCGTGACGGCCATCTCGACAGGTGGCAACTCCGTGACTTGATGGGTGTGATACGGCGCCACGTGGCCGGATACGCCTTGGCCGCAAGGACAAGGTTCGGGATAGATGGCCCGCCGCTCGGTGGGACGGAGCAACTTGGGACCTGAACCCGGGTGTCCCTTTCGTGCGCCCCGTTTGCCCGTGGGCTTGTCCGTAGGGTCCGTGGGTCTGTGGAAGGGTGAATCCGACGAGGGTGGTTTGTCGGAGGTCTTGGAGGTGCGTTGCGAGCGCTGTTGGAGTTGCTCGATTTGCTGTTGGAGTTGGGCCAGACGCTGATGCAGGGTGAGGAGATGGGCTTGTACGACCGGTGGTGTTTGCTGCCAATCGGTTTGCGACAGCGGCTCAGGCGGTATCGACGGCGCCATTCGGGATTTCCTGAAAACAGGGCCAATAGGAGAATGCGGAACGAGTGACCCTAGCCGATGATAAGGCGGTCATGCAACAGACAAGGGCAGGGCAACCCCCTGAACGCTTACGAGTGAGGGATGGAGGTAATCCGCTTCAGTTCGACGGCAGGCGCCTGAACACATTGCATGAGATCTCCTCTCACTTTGACAGTGAACTGATATGCTCCTGTCTTTTTCGCTTGAGAAAGCTTGTCTTTTGAACTGACAAGTTGCCTCAACAGTCCCACGAACACCTCAATACTTGTGCATTTTTTCTCTGTTATGACGAGCGTGCCTTCAATCTGCGCTTCCTTTTCGTGCTCCATCATTTCTTTCGGTATGCCATGCCAATCCTCCACTCCACCCAGAACCCAACAAGTTCTACCTGATTCGTCTCGTAGCCACTTGGACGATGCCCCACTTTGTCAAGTTTGACGCCGTAGTGCTCTTGAACCGCATCTATAACGCGCTTCCGGTCCAAGTTATCGAATTTTATCGCCGTCTGTTTCATGGTGTCTTCCTCTCCGAAATCCCCTTGTCTGGCGTCGTCCACGTCTCCGGATCGACCGAGGGTTGCCGCGTCGGTCCTCGCCCTAAGGTTGTCGGCCAACTCACCCCAATCTTCCATGAAGTCTCTTGCATCATTAAATACGACAAAGACATCACCACCAGTCTCGTAAAGCTGAGGGGCGGCTACGAGCAGCATCGCGTCATCAAGGCTGGAGATGTTGTCCGCCACGACGACCGATTGGCCCTTGGGTACCGCAACATAGCTGGCCCCGTTCCTGACGGGGATCCAGCTTCGAGGGGACCGTATGGCGGGGCTCAGCAGGACGCCGAATGCGAGCTTGGCCAGCACCGGAAACTTGCCGGATTTGAACCAGCCGTTAACGGTGGTCTCGGGCACATCCAGAACCGCGCCGAGCTTGCGCTGCCAGCCACGACCATATCTTTGCTCGAATGCTGACTTGAGGTTCTTCTCATCGACATGTCTGGCCAGGCCTTCGCAAGGCGGCGTCGGCGGTCACTCTCAGTTCTTCCATATCACTAACCCTTTACGCAATCATAAGTTATGGGCTTAATAGTATGCCCTGCTGGGTACCTCGCGCAACCGCTCCAGGCGTGTCAAACCCTTTGCCGTCCAAGATTTCCGGCACCGATCGCATCTGCATGCGCGGGTACTTTAGGCACAACACGTCCATATCACCTGCCTCGGCCATGAAGCGCCGGAAGTTTTGCTCCTTGCGGTCGCCCAGTTTTTCCATGATGACCAGCCCAGCCAGCAGGGCGTCGTCGTTTTCAAGCACGCAGGTCACGGATTGATACCTCCTGCCCACCCTTCACTTCAATCGCCATGCTTTGCAGGGTCGGCGTGTTTGGTAGAGCGAAGTACAAGCGTCCGTCAATCCCACCGTCGCCTGTGCGCCAAGTTGTCACGAAGCCGTCAACCTGTTCAACCGCCCACTTCTGAAAATGATAGGGGGCTCGCTGCCACAGGTCGCGGGCGCCTGCCAGCGTGTGCGGGATGCCTTCGATGGTGAAGTCGGTCCCCTCTTTCAAGCCAAGCCGGTCACGTAGCCGGATCGCTGCTATGCGCTTGACGGCATGGATAGCGATGTCAACGCCGATCCATTTCCGATTGAGATTGTGGGCTGCTTCAAGCGTGGTGGCGCAGCCACAGAAGGGATCAAACACAACGTCCCGTAAGCGTTCAGGGGGTTGCCCTGCCCTTGTCTGTTGCATGACCGCCTTATCATCGGCTAGGGTTACTCGTTCCGCATTCTCCTATTGGCCCTGTTTTCAGGAAATCCCGAATGGCGCCGTCGATACCGCCTGAGCCGCTGTCGCAAACCGATTGGCAGCAAACACCACCGGTCGTACAAGCCCATCTCCTCACCCTGCATCAGCGTCTGGCCCAACTCCAACAGCAAATCGAGCAACTCCAACAGCGCTCGCAACGCACCTCCAAGACCTCCGACAAACCACCCTCGTCGGATTCACCCTTCCACAGACCCACGGACCCTACGGACAAGCCCACGGGCAAACGGGGCGCACGAAAGGGACACCCGGGTTCAGGTCCCAAGTTGCTCCGTCCCACCGAGCGGCGGGCCATCTATCCCGAACCTTGTCCTTGCGGCCAAGGCGTATCCGGCCACGTGGCGCCGTATCACACCCATCAAGTCACGGAGTTGCCACCTGTCGAGATGGCCGTCACGCACTGGGTCTTGCACCAGGATAGGTGTACGGGCTGCGGCAAGCTGCTCAGAGCCCGCCTCCCCAAGGCGCAGCAAGCGGCTATGGCCCGCGCCTGACGGCCTTGATTGGCGAACTCAGCGCCATGCAGCGAATCTCCCGGCGTGGCGTGCAGGACTTCTGTCGTTCCGTCCTGGGGGTACCCATCAGCCTGGGTGCGATTCAGCGTCTCATCGACCGCACCTCCCTGGCCATCGCGCCACACGATGAGGCGATTGCCACCTTGGCCCGCCAGGCGCGGGTGGGCTATGTGGATGAGACGCCTGGGTACTGTCGCCATGCCTTGCAGTGGCTCTGGAGCATGGTCACGGATACCGTCACCCTGTACCGTATTCATGCCAAGCGTTCGCAGGAAGCCTTCGGGTCTTTGATAAAGGATTGGCGTGGCATCCTGGTCAGCGACGGCTACGGGGTGTATCAAGGCTGGGGCAACCGTCGTCAGACCTGTCTGGCGCACCTCGTGCGTCGTGCCCGGGAGTTGTCGCAGCGCCGTCAAGCCGCCCTTGCTGATTGCGGCAAGGTGGCCTTGAAGGAACTTCAGCGATTGTGTCAGATGGCTCATGCGCCGCCAAGCGGTGGTCAGTGGCAAGCTTGGTATGCCCGTTTGTGCCGTTTCGTGCGGCGTTATGAGTTGCGCCCTGACGATGCGGGTCGCCTGGTGAGGCACTTACGGCGCGAGATGGGTTCGCTATGGGTGTTTCTCAATGAGTCGGGAGTTGAGCCGACCAACAACCGGGCGGAGCGCGCCTTACGCTTTGGTGTGTTGTGGCGTCAGGGTTCTTTGGGTACGGCGAGCGCCAAAGGTAACGACTGGGTGCAGCGGAGTCTGTCGCTGCGTCAGACGTGTCGGCAACTGGAGCAATCGAGCTTCTCGGTGTTGGTCGACGCCCTTGAGGCGTTCATGCACGACCGTCCGCCTGATCTCGCCTGGCTACGATGACCCCACTCATTGCTCCACCCGCCGAACGCTTACGACAAGGGCAGGGCAACCCCCTGAACGCTTACGTACGACCGGTGGTGTTTGCTGCCAATCGGTTTGCGACAGCGGCTCAGGCGGTATCGACGGCGCCATTCGGGATTTCCTGAAAACAGGGCCAATAGGAGAATGCGGAACGAGTAACCCTAGCCGATGATAAGGCGGTCATGCAACAGACAAGGGCAGGGCAACCCCCTGAACGCTTACGGTTCCGGGTAGTAGCCGGGAACGTTGGGGTTGCCTGCGGCTACTTCCGGCAGGTCCTCCAGGCCGACGATCGGCGCTCCCTCGCGCAGGAGTTGGATTCCACGTTCGACAGAGGGAAAGAGGCGTACCCAGCCTTTCTTGACCAGGGCATTGAGCATGCGGTCCACGCCGGCCTGATTTGCGATGTTGAGCGCTCCGGCGAGTTCGGCGCGGGTCGGCGGCAAGCCGTTGTTCTTGATGTGCAACCGGATGGTGTCGAGCATTTCGGTCTGGCGCTCGGTGAGAGCTATCCCCTTCATTGCATTTTCTCCTTGACATAATGGGGGTTCCGATACCCTTATATCCAAAGTTCTATCGCACCATACTATGAGGCCCTCTCTTCTCAAAGAGGATATTTGATGTCTGCCGATCTGGAAGCCTTTTTCGAGCATCATCACGTGCCGACCGCAGGGCGCGAGTTTGTGCGGAAGGCGCTGACAGGCCCGCCAGTCCGGCGCGTCCGTAGTAGCGGCGGTAATGTCGTGGCGCGCTTTGCCAGTCACAAGATGGGCCGTGTCATTCAGGCCGAGTCGCGTACGTTGGAGTTGGCATTTGTTGAGTATTGCGAGTACACCTCGGAAGTTGTCCTCTATCTCTGTCAGCCCGGCGAGCTATACGTGCGGATTACCGATTCCCGGGGCCGCGAAAGGCGAGTCCGGCATGTCCCAGATTATCTTGTCCTGGATGACAACGGGTTCTCGCTTGTGGAATGCAAACCTGTGGACAAGCTCCAGCGCGACGCAGCCAGCGCCAACCCGAAATTCACGCGGGATGATTCGGGTTGGCGCTGGCCGGCCGCAGAGGATGCGGCGGCAGAGCTCGGCCTCGCGTATCGCGTCTTTTCGTCCGAAAACGTAAACCCCATCTGGATTCGCAACGTCAGGTTCTTCAGTGATTATATCGAAGTCGATTGCCCCGATTCCGAACTTGCTCAGACCGTCATGAATCGGATTTCGAGAGCCGGGGCAATGCGTGTCTGCGACGCGATGGCCCTGGTCGACGGTAAATCAGAGATTGTCTGGTGGCTTTTGGCGAACGGGGAAATCCTTGCCGACCTGCAATGTGAGCGGGTGTTCGAGACGGATACCAGTTGGGTCTACAGCTCCATGAGCAGGATGCTTGCGGCCCGCTGTCAGCGTCGTTCCGCGGTTGATCCGGCGCTTTTTCCCGGTATCTGCTCCGTGCGGGTCGAGCCTGGGTGTGTCCTTCGTTGGGACGGCGAGCCTTGGGTTGTTCTATACCGCGGCAATGAGGACGTGGTGCTTCGCCGCGATGCGATTGATGGGGACGCGCCGTTCCGGTCGGGGATTTTGAGGCGCTTCTTCGTTCAGGGGCGATACGTGGGGAGGCGTCTCAGGCCGCCGAATTCATGGCTGAGCGGCGTAAGGCGCACCTCCGTCGTGCCAGTAACAAGGACCTGGAAGATGCTCTAAAGCGATATGTCCTTTTGGAAGAAGCCGAGAAGACCGGCGCTGTGCCGCCGGGTTCCAGCCTTCGCTCCATCCATCGTTATCGTCGATGGTTTCGGGAAGGCGAGCGGCAGTTCGGGTGCGGTTTCGCCGGTCTTGTCCGGTCGTACGGCCGTCGGCCCGGGACGTCGGACCTGGGCGACGCTCAGCAGCAGGTGCTTGAGGAAGTTGTGGAGCTTTTCGCGGAAGACCGCAGGGCTGGTCGTGTCGCCGCTGCTTATGCGCGACTCGTCGCTTTATGTCAAGAGCGCGGGATTGATCCGCCGCCAAGCCGCGAAACGCTGCGGCGGGCGCTCAAACGCCGTTCGCTCGAGGACCTGGCTCGCGAGCGCGAAGGCCCCCGGGCGGCTGACCAGTTGGCCGGGCCTGTTCCCAAGCAGAGCACTGCGGTTCCGGTAGAGCCGGACAAGGCTTTCCAGATTGCTCACGTGGACCACGTGCTCTTGGACATTCAACTCGTATCCGGGCGTACGGGAGCTCTGCTTGGCCGCCCATGGTTGACACTGATAATCGACGCTTGGAGCCGCATGCCTTTGGCGACGTCAATGTCATTCGACGCCCCGAGCCGGGTGGCTCTGTCCGAGGTGCTTCTGGACTGTGTGGCTCGTCACCATTGTGTTCCCGACAACCTGGTGGCGGACCAGGGGTCAGAGTTCCAGTCGGTTGATTTCGAGGTCGCGCTTGCTTTTCTTGGGGTGAACAAAATTGAGCGGCCGGCGAGCCGGCCTCGGTTTGGCGCCGTCATGGAGCGCATGTTCGGCATCGCGAATACGGCGTTCATCCACGAGTTGAAGGGTAATACAAGGCTGGCCCAGCGAGGTCGCAATCTGTCTGCCACACACCATCCGACGCGGCATGCCACGTGGACGTTGTCACGCCTGCACGAGGTTTGCGAAAAATTTTTGTTCGAGGTGTACCCGGACCTCAAGCACGGCACGTTGGGTGTGACCCGGCGCCAAGCATTCGACCACAGTGTCGCTCTCAGTGGCGAGCGCGTAAAGCGTTACGTGCCTTTTGACGATGCCCTTCGCATGCTTCTTGCTCTGACCCCGAGGCGACCGACTCGGAAAGTAGATTCGGTGCGGGGGATTACCGTGGACCACCTGCGGTACTGGCATGATGCTTTCAAGGCCGGCGACGTTGCGGGATACAACGTGCCGGTCAAGCTCGACCCTATGGACTGCAGTGTCCTGTTTGCGCAAGTTCGTGGGGAGTGGATGACTTGCCGGCTTGCTGATGGCGACGCCGACCTGGGCGGGCGTTCCTGGAGACAAGTGCGACTAATAGTCCAGGAACTGCGTGGGCAGCGCCGTGTGGGGGCGCAGGGTCGTCAGGATAACGCGCGTGTTTTGGGGGACTTTCTTCTTGAAACTGATCTCAAGGGTGATTTGGCCCGGCAGGTAGATCGTGATGAGGAGGCTCAGGCCGTCCGTTCCGCTCGGCCTGCAGGTATGGGTTCGCCGGTGCTTCGACTGGTGAAGAATGAATCACTGGGGCCGCTTGAGGCGTTGTATTCCTCAACGCCCTTGGTGCTCGGGCCTGATGACGACGATGCGCTGGAAGGGATCGAACCCTGTGACAGTACTGTCTGAAGATACCTGTTCCGGCGACGCTCTGCGGTCTGCTCGTCTCCTGATTCGGAAAAAGGTGGTGGAGCATCTGCGTTTTCGAGAGACCTGCGAGCGTCTGGAGGAGGCCCGGGAGACAAACAGCCTGGTGCTTCTCATTGGTCCATCCGGGGTAGGAAAAGGCGTGCTGATTCGTTTTCTGATTGAAAGGTTGAACACGCCGGTCGACAGTGATCCCCGGGTTCTCCGCGCGGTCGCCTTTAGGGCGCCGAGCCCGTACAGCCCTACCTTTCCCTGGAAAGCGTTCTGGATCGCGTGGCTTGATACGTTGGCGGACCCGTTGCCCGACCGCAAGGTGGAGCGCGGGGCACGGCGGCAGCGGCAGGTCGTCGGCACTGTCGATGCGCTTATGCGCGCTGCGGTTTCAGCGACGCGCGACCGGGGTGTTGACGTGGTCATCATTGACGAAGCCTTGAATCTGGTTCTGAAAGAGCGAGGCGAGCAGACGCTTCGCCAGCGGCTTGACGTACTCCGGGACATCAGCGACGAGGTGGGGTGCCGGATTGTTCTGGTGTCTACGCCGCGTATTCTGGAACCGTTGGAATTTTCCCCCGAACTCGCCCGGCGCATGCGTGAGGTCTTTTTCCCGCGTTACGTCTTCAGCCAGGACATGCGCAGTGAAGATTGCAAGGCTTTCCTGTCTGTTGTTCAGGCTTTTGTGAAAGAGTTGCCGGAGGCGATGAGGCCTAAGCTGAGCTCGCGCGCCGTCCAGCGTTTGCAATCGGGTTCCGTGGGCTGTGTCGGTAACCTTAGCGCCTGGTTTGACAGGGCGCTCGTGCGGGGTGTTCAGTCTGGGAGCAAGGCCCTTGAGTGGTCGCACTTCAAGGCTACGGTGCTTCCTGACAGAAAGCTCATTCAGATGCGTGAGGATTGTGAGAAGGGTGAACGTTGCTTCAGGGACTTGAGTGCTCAAACCGAGGAGGTTCTGATGAGATCGGCTGTTCCGGAAAACGAATCGTCCGAGGACGTTGCTGCTACGCCTGCTGCCTCCGGCAAGGGTTCCGGGCGCCGGCCGGGCACGCCCCATCCTGCTCGCCATAAAGTGAATGTTGCGTGAAGCGTTTGGTCCCGCTTTATGGCCGGGCGCCTCTCGGCACGGGAACACCCCTGGTCGAAAGCCTGACAAGTTTCATTGGCCGCCTTGCGGTGGCCCGTCACCTGGCGGCGCCGGTTATTTTCGATCGTCTCATACGTCCGCTCGTGTCCAAGGGCGTCGTGCGTGACAGCCTTCGTCTTTCGGCGTATCTCGCATCGGATTCCGTCGTTTATGACGGCCTTGGCAAGCCTGCGGAAGAGGTAGCCGGCGCCTTGACCCATCTGACCGGACTGGAGGGTTTGTCGTTACATACGCTTTTGCCATGGCGGCTTTTGCTTCCGGCGACGCGTAACGGAGCGATGCGCTGGGGGCGGAAGCGATGGTGCGCGTCCTGTTTCGCCGCATGGCGGGCGCAGGGCAAGGAATTCTGGGAGCCGCTTCTGTGGCGGATGAAACCCGTGCGCCGCTGCCCGGTGCATCGTGTCCCGTTTTCCGAGACGTGTCCGAAGTGCGGTGCGCCGCAGGGCCTGGTTCAGGAGATTGCCCTGCTCGGCACCTGTCGTAGATGCGGCCCTGCCGTTTGGGAGCAGGTGGGGCAGGGGCTTGCTGCGGTGCTTGCCGGACCTGAGCCAGGGCGGCTTTCCGCGACTGAGGTCGCTGCTTCTTTGGGTATTGCCTTGAGCACGCTCAAGAAGCGTTACCCGTCGGAGTACGTCCAACTGCAAGCTATTCGCATGGCTTATAAAGCGCATGAACGTGAGCAACGTTTTGCTCAGCGCCGGGAGGCGATGCGTACGGCGGTTCTGGCGTGTCTTGATTCAGACCTTTACCCCTCGAAGCAGCGTGTTTTCGAAGATGCTGGCCTGTCTGCAACGTTTCAGCGTGTTCCTGCCTATCATGAAGTCTGGCATGACGCGCTGTCTGAGCACGGCGTTTTGGTCAGATGAGGAGGCGTGTAGGGGGCTGACGGTATGGCGGGCTGTGCCTTTTCTGGATGCGGCACTCGAATTCTTTGTCGTTCATTGAGCAAACAAGGGCCGTCCTGAAGAACAACAGGACGGCCCTTGTTTTTGTGTGGTAGCCTGCCTGTTGAACGGTTCAGAGGTTGGGTCTTACTGGACCGTTTTTGCTTTGTAGTTTGTGCCAGTATTGTTGTGTTTCTTGCAGGTTGTGCCAGGATTTCTGTGTCTCGATTGGACAAATTGGGCTGATTTGGGGGACTTCCCTGTCAGGATTCCTGTGTTCTTGGCGGCAGAATTTGTGTGGTTCCACACAGTGTTTTGAGATAGTTTCTAAGCGCCCCTCTTCGGTATGACGCCGTTCACCAATCGCAGGGTGCCCGATATAGGTGCCAAGTGCCGCTGTGCAGCCCGTCGGATGGCCCTCACCGTCGATCCGGTATAAGTCCTGGACGTTATGGATACGTATCATGTAGTCATTGCTGCACCGAAGTTGTAGTTCGGGCGCCAAATTGGATGCTCCCCTTCCCTGAAGCTCCCGTCGTATCGGTTTCGCTCGTCACCAGCCTTGCCAAGTCGCTGTTCGTTGGTGCGTCCACCAAACAGCGACGATTTCCGATTCGATTTCGCAGCGGATGGGCGGGTTCGAGATACGGTTGCCCCCTCCAGTTCTTGGTTCCGTCATGGACCGCCTGCCAGGGAAACGAAAAGGTCTGCGTCTTGCCCTCCATTGCCTCAACCCTCGTTGGCCACCGCTGATTTCCCGTGAATGTCGCGTTCTGGGACTGGGGTGACGGGTCGTACACGGCGTCAATTGATAAGGTGCCGGCAACGAACACTGCGACCAGCATCTGAGCGCCCCCGTTGCCCGCCAGTAATGAGCCCAGGCACGTCGCAAGCTGGGAAGCCAACAAGGAACCGGGGAGCGATGTGGATATTGCGGCTGGCCAAAGGACATATCCCTTCTCCTCTGCATGGGCATACTTGGCGTGCCGACGCGTATCAGGTCGTTGGAGCTGTACCGATTTCTGCTCAAAGCATCTGATTACCTGAATCCGGCACTGCGTGAGTCCTGACCGGTGGGGTGCCGGCTCTCACAGGCATCCTCCAAGGCACAAACTGTGCCAAGTCCTTTGCGGACGCATAAGCCCTTTATGGATAAGGCGTTAGGAGATCAGTGGAGAGAATGGGGAAATTCCGGGGTGTTGCAGAATGAAACGGTTGGAAGACCCTGAAAGACAGAGATGAGCCGCCGATTTTCTGAGGGCGTCGTGGCTTGCCGCACTGCTCGCGGGAAAATCAGCGAGGTGTGGCGATCTGCAACACCGTTGCGGATCGGGAGAGAGGTCTTCGAATGGAAACGAGTGGTTCTGGCCGGAACGGAGGTGCGGTTTGACTTCGTCTAGCTGCGGAGGCCTGGGGCTAAAAGAGGGGCTTACTTCCGACCGGGACGTTTCAACTGGCGGTCGTAGAGGGCCAGAAGGCGTTCCCAGTGGCGTTCGGCGGCGGGCTTGTCGTAGCACCAGCGCTCAGGGAAGGCGAAGCCGTGATGCACCTCGGGGTAGATTTCCAGCTCGCCGGCGACGCCCGAAGCGACGAACAGGCGGCGCAATTCCTCGACCATATCGGGCGGCGCCAGGTCATCGTGCTCGGCACAGGCGATGTACAGTTCGCCGCCCACGCGGCCCAGCGACAAGTGCGGGCTTTCCTCGGCATTGCTTACCAGCCAGGTGCCGTAAAACGACGCGGCCGCGGCCACCCGCTCGGGATAGCGCGCCGCGGCCGCCAGGGCGTACGGCCCGCTCATGCAGTAGCCGTGGCAGCCCACCGGGCCGCCGGCAACGAAATCCTGCCCGTCCACGTAGTCCAGCATCGTGTCAACGTCCTGCATGACGGGGGGGATAGTCATGCGGGTGCGGATAGCGCGCATGCGGGTATGCTCGGCGTCTCCCTTCTCCAACACGTCGGGGCCGAAGACGCTGTCGCGTCCGGCGCGGTAATACAGGTTGGGCAGCAGCACCACATAGCCAACCGTCGCCAGCCGTCGCGCCATGTCGCGCAACTCCTCCCGAATGCCGGGAGCGTCCATCAGGAAGAACACTGCCGGATGCGGGCCGCCGCGCTCCGGGCGGCAAATAAACGTCTCCATGGCGCCGTCGGCGGTTGTGATGTCGAGGGTCGTTTCGATCATCGCACGGTCTCCGTCATCGTGTAGTGGTTGGTGGGAATCGGCAGGCCCAAGTTGCCGTGCAGCGTGTCAGCCTCGTACTCGGTGCGGAACAGCCCGCGCTTTTGCAAAATAGGCAGGACGTGATCAATAAAGTCGATCAGGGCGTCCGGCAGCACCGCGCCGGTGAGCATGAAGCCGTCCGCCGCGCCCGCCTCGAACCACGCCTGCATGGTGTCGGCGATGTACGCCGGCGTGCCGATGAAGGCGTGCTTGGTGGTGGTGGAGCGCAGCGCCATTTGCCGTAGCGTCAGGTTCTCGGCGCGCGCCAGTTCCTTGATGCGGTCCGTCGTGCTCTCCCAGCCATTGCGGCCGAAATCGCCCAGATCGGGAAACGGCGCGTCGAGGTCGTACCGCGTGAAGTCGATATCGTTGAAATAACGGCCCAAGTAGTTCAGGGCGTCTTCGATGCTGACGAGGTTGGCGATCTCCTCGTACTTGGCCTCCGCCTCCGCCATGGTGCCGCCGACGATCGGCCCGCAGCCGGGCATGATCAAGATGTCCTCCGGCCCTCTGCCGAAACGGGCCGCCCGCTGCCTCACGTCCTGGCAGAAGCGCACACCGTCCTCCAGCGACGCTTGACCGGTGAACACCGCGTCCGCCTGTCGTGCCGCAAAATCCTTGCCCGCCTCCGACGACCCCGCCTGGATCAGCACCGGGCGCCCTTGCGGCGAGCGCGAGATGTTCAGCGGCCCCTGAACTGAATAAAACTCGCCTTGGTGGTTCAGCCGGTGCATCTTGCTGGCGTCGATGAACTGCCCGCTCGCCTTGTCGCGCACGAAGGCGTCGTCCTCCCACGAATCCCACAGGCCCTTGGCGACCTCCAGATATTCGTCCGCCATGCGGTAGCGCAGGTCGTGCTCCGGGTGCTCCGGGCGGCTGTAGTTCAGCGCCGAACCCTCCAGCGGTGAGGTGACGATATTCCAGCCAGCCCGGCCTTTGCTGATGTGATCGATGGAAGCGAACTGCCGCGCCACCGTGTACGGGTCGCTGTAGGTCGTCGACAGCGTGGCGGCTAGGCCGATGTGCGTCGTCTCCATGGCCAGCGCCGCCAGCAGCGTCAGGGGCTCGAAGCGGTTGAGGAAATTGGGGTGCGACTTCTCGCTGATGTACAGCCCGTCGCCGAAGAACGCGAAATCCAACTTCGCCGCCTCGGCCCGCTTGGTGAGCCAGCGATAGTAATCCAGGTTGATGGCGGCGTCGGCGATGGCGTTCGGGTGTCTCCACGACGCCATGTTGCCGCCCGTGCCGGCAAGAAAGGCGCCAAAGCGCAGCATGCGGCGTGTCGTCATCGCGGCAATCCTCCTATGGCTTGGCGCCGCCTTACACCGGCGCGGCGCAGGTAAACAAATCACGCAGCAGAGCGTAGGAATGGAGCCGTTTGCGAAAATCCTTGATGGCCGTGATGACCATGATCTCGTCGGCCTGATATTCCCCTTGCAGGTCGGCGAGCTGCTGGCGCACGGTATCCGGCGAGCCGTGGATGACCCGCGCCTGCTGCACGTCGAGCGTGTAAGCCTCGCCCGCTTGGCGGCCGAATTCTTCGGCGCCCTCCAGGTTGCCAACGGTCAACGTGCGCCCGCTCTGCAGGCGGATGCGCACCACGCGGACCTCGGCGGCGTGGGCGCGGGCTTCCGCCTCGGTATCGGAGACAATCACCGGCAACGCCAGCATCACCTGCGGGCGGACGGCGTTGGTGGCGGCGAAGCGCTTCCGATATGTGGCCACGGCTTCGCGCATCATGGCGTCGTCGCTGTTCAGGAAATAGGCAAAGACGTACGGGATGGCCATGTCGGCGGCCAATTCGGCGCTGGCCGGGCTGGTGCCGAGCAGAAACAGCTCGGCGGGCTGCGGCGGCAGCGGCGAGGCGCGCAGGCCGTGCAGCGGATGATCCTCTGTCACCCGGTCGTGCAGCAGTTGCTCCAATTCGACCAGCTTCTCCGATAACGACCGGCCCGCGTTGCCGCTCCCCTGCTGCAGAGCGCGCGTGGATTGCGGCATGCCCCCCGGCCCGCGCCCGATGCCCAGGTCCACCCGGCCCGGTGCCAGCGACGCCAGCACGTTGAAATTTTCGACCACCTTGTAGGGGCTGTAGTGCTGTAGCATGACGCCGCCTGATCCCACCCGGATGCGTTCCGTCTTGGCCAGCAGGTGCGAAATCAGCACCTCGGGCGACGAGCCGACCACGCGGTCGGAGCCGTGGTGTTCGGAGACCCAGAAGCGGTGATAGCCCCACGCCTCCGCCTTTTGGGCGAGTTCAATGGTGTGCTGGAGCGCCTGCGCGGCGGTTTCCGAGTCGTACAACGGGCTCAGATCGAGAATGCTCAACTTCAGGGTCACGGGATGTCCTTCGGCGACGCGGCGGTCAGATGGCAGGAGGCGGCACGACCACCCGTTCGTACGGGTGCCGGGGACCGCTGCGGCCGCCGTACTCAAAGGCGTCGAGAGCCGCTTCGTACAGGGCCGGCTCGACGGGGATATCGCCCGACCAGGCGTCAAGCCGCTGGTAGGTGCGAATGGCCTCGGTCACAGCCTCCACCGCCATGTCCGGGAAGAAATCGGCCTCGGCGCGCGCCACCTCGGCCGGGTCGGCGGTGTGCACCCATCGGCGGGCCGCCGCGTAGGCCGCGGTGAACCGCCGGGCGTCGTCCGTGCCCAGCCAGTCGGGCCGCGCCACCAGGCTGCTGAAGGCGATGGGCCCAACCGCCTCGCCGACCGACGCCACCACGTGCGCCACACCCTCGTGAGCGAGTTGCTGCGGGTAGGCGCCCTGTTCGTGAAAATAATCCCCCTCGCCGCTGCGGAAGGCGTCCATCATCTCCGGCGTCGTCGGCTTGCTGATGTCCGGTACGTCGCTCAGGTCGACACCCATTTTATGCAGGCCGTAGCGCAGCATGATTTCGGGCTGTCCGCCGTGCACGTACATGAAGCGCCCGCTGGGCAGCTTGTCCCAGGTGAACGACGGGCCCGGCCGGCGGGAGGCGATGAAGAAGCCGTCGCAGCGGTTGATCTGCGCGAAGTGCACCACCGGCGGCTCCTCGCCGCGGTCCAGCGGCGCCCACGACGACGCCACCGCCGCCTGCCCCACGTCCACCCGCCCGGCGCCTACTTCGGTGGGCGTGCCGGAGCCTTTCGGCACCACGGCGTACGTGCCGGTCAGCCCTTCTTTTTCCAGAAAGCCCCCGGCGATAGTGGCGATCAGCGGACTGTAAAAGGCGGAGTGACGGGACACCATGAGGCGAATTTCAGACATGCGGTAAAACCCTTTTGCGGAGATTCTGTGTGGGATGTGAAGGTCGGAATAGTAACATGAAATCCAGGGTTGGGTCACGGGGTACACGCAGGGATCGTGCCTCGGCTTGACATGGCCGAGTTCGCCCTGCCCCCCTTTCCCTAACCCTCCCTCGCGTAGAGGGGAGAGAACCAAGGAGGCCGAGCACCACACGAGGCGGGATTTTTGTTCCCTCTCCCCTGGCGGGAGAGGGCTAGGGTGAGGGGGGAATCCACTGCGAGGCACGACGGTGGTGCGTCAAAGTGTTGCGTGTACAATGGGCCGCGCACGACAATAGATGAACGAAGACTTCGGATACGATGAGGGAAAAGAGCGTGATTGAAACGGAATTGCGAGCGTTTATGGAGCAGCTGGCCGTAGTCAGCGGCGAGGTGATCCGGCCGTATTTTGCCAGTGTTGACCTGGACGTGACGCTCAAGGGTGACCGCAGCCCGGTGACGCAGGCCGACCGCGAGGCGGAGGCGGTGATGCGGGAGCTGATCGGCCAGCATTATCCGCATCACGGCATTGTTGGGGAGGAATTCGGGACGGAGAACGACGGGGCGGAGTTCGTGTGGGTGCTCGACCCCATCGACGGCACCATCTCGTTTGCCAGCGGCTGCCCGTTGTTCGGTACGCTGATCGGGCTGCTACACGAGGGGAAGCCAGTGCTGGGCGCTATCCACCAGCCGATCCTGGAGCAACTGTGCATCGGGGACAACGCGCACGCCACGCTGAACGGGCGCGCCGTGCGGCTGCGGGAGTGTCAGCGGCTAGACGAGGCCACCTTGCTGGCGACCGATTTGGGCAACATCGCGCGGCATCAGACCTTCGAGCGCTTCGAGGCGCTGCGGCGGCATACCCGGCTGTTTCGCACCTGGGGCGACTGCTTCGGGTATCTGCTGCTGGCCGGCGGCGGCGCCGACGTCATGCTCGATCCCATCATGAATCCGTGGGACTTGCTGCCGCTGATTCCAGTCATCCGCGGCGCCGGCGGGGTCATCACCACGTGGGCCGGAGGGGACGCCGCCAGCGGTGCGTCGTGCGTGGCGGCGAACGCGACCTTGCATCCGCAGGTCATCGAACTGCTGAACGCTTAAGGGAGAAGCAACATGGACTTGGTTCACACCCTCTACGAGCCGCCGGGCGACGGCCCGCACCCGACGCTGCTGGTCCTGCACGGCTGGGGGGCTAACGCCCTGGACCTGCTCGGCCTGGCGCCACATCTGGCCGCCGGGCGCTTTCTGGTGCTGTGCCCACAGGGGCCGGTGCAGACGCCGCTTGAACCCGGCGTGGTGGGCTACGGCTGGTACCCGCTGATTCCCGGCACGCCCCCCAAGCCGCAGGAACTGGAGACGACGCGCCAGCGAATCCTGAATTTCCTCGACGCAGCGGCGGAACGGTACCCGATCGACGCCAAAAAACTCGCCGTCGTCGGCTTCAGCCAGGGCGGCGTCATGGCCTACACCCTGGCCCTCGGCGCGCCGGAGCGTTTTGCCGCCCTCGCCGCCCTCAGCACCTGGTGCCCGCCCGACGCGGTAGAGAACGTTGCCGATCCCGACACCCTGCGGTACCTGCCCGCCCTCATCCAGCACGGCTCGCGCGATGAACTTGTCACCGTCGACCGCGCCCGCGAATCGGTCGAAACCCTCCGCGCCCTGCGCCTCCCCCTCACCTACCGCGAATACGACATCGGCCACGAAATCAACCACCGCAGCCTCGCAGACCTCTCGGAGTGGCTGCGCGACCACGTCATTTCGCCCGTCATTGCCGCCTGAATGCAGCGGTCAGCCGGGGAGGATATAGTAGGTCCGGATTAGCACAACGTAATCCGCAATCCACACGTCAATGGGACAAAATCTGGCTCAGAAACAGGCGGGTGCGCTCGGACTGCGGATTGTTGAAGAAGGTTTCGGGCGGGCCCGCCTCGATGATTTCGCCGGCGTCCATGAACACGACGCGGTTGGCGACCTGGCGGGCGAAGCCCATTTCGTGGGTGACGCACAACATCGTCATGCCGGACTCGGCCAGGTCGATCATCACGTCGAGCACCTCGGAGATCATTTCGGGGTCGAGCGCCGAGGTCGGCTCATCAAAGAGCATAACGTTCGGCTGCATGCACAACGAACGGGCGATGGCCACCCGCTGCTGCTGGCCGCCGGAGAGTTGCCCCGGAAACTTGCTGGCCTGCTCGGGAATGCGCACCCGCTCCAGGTACTGCATGGCCAGTTTCTCGGCGTCGCGCCGCGGCCGCCCGCGCACCCACATGGGCGACAAGGTGCAGTTCTCCAGCACGGTCAGGTGCGGGAATAGGTTGAAGTGCTGGAACACCATTCCCACTTCCCGCCGCACGGTGTCGATATTCTTGAGATCGTTGGTCAGTTCCACGCCGTCAACGACCAAGCGGCCTTGCTGGTGTTCCTCCAGCCGGTTGATGCAGCGGATCAGGGTGGACTTGCCGGAACCGGACGGCCCGCAAATGACAACCCGCTCCCCGCGCGCCACGTCCATGTTGATGTCGTTGAGCACGTGCAGTTGACCGTACCACTTGTGCAAGCCCTGCATTTGCACCATCGTTCCGGCGTTTGCGGCCATATTGCAGATTCTCCTTCCTCAGCGGCATTTCACTCTCGACTTTCCCCTCCCCAGACCTCTCCCGCCATACCTGTGCTGCACAATTTTTGGAAATGGCCTGTCCAAGGCCCCAAAGGGGTCATTAGTATCCCACGTGAAGGGCCAGCCATTGGCACCAAAAGAAAGACCCTCAGTCTTGGAAAGACCGAGGGCCAACCCTTTCACTGGGATTGCTTGTTGCCATCCTTGGGTGGCGATGGCCTGGGAGGTGGCGGTGGTGGCGGCGTCGTGCCAGGTCTTGCAGGCTTACCGCTTTCCCGGATTTCCCGAGTTGGCTTTACTGAGGTACTCCCTTTACTTTGCATCGTGTTCACCTTCCAAGAGAGTTAAGCAGAGAGGATGAGTGTAACAGTCGAACATGACTTGGTATGCTTCTCTTTCGCATGCCGAATTCAGTTTCTGATCATCTCGAACATCGGCAAGCCCTGCCCAATCAGTTACGACCGAAATTCTCTCAGATAACTGTCCGTTCTTGCGCCGGATTTCGATGTCACTTGATTCAACATCGTCGAGTTCAATCCACAAATCCCGCCACTGGCTCTCCAACTCGCTGCAGTGCAAGCTGATGGTGCGGAGGACCTCGGCCTTTCGTGCATAATCCGATAGGAAATCCCACACAACAAGCAACGCAATCAGCCCATTGGAAATTGATTGCAGGGTCGCTGGCAGTAGCTCCAACAGGACAGCAATTCCACTGACTGCTGAGGCCAATAATAAAAAACGGACGATATAATAGGATAGTCGGTACCGGTTAGAGAGTGCCTCGTAGTAACGGACGAGCCTTGCCACATCTAGGAATTCTTGCCAAACCATGTTTCGCGTTTGATCGGAGACCATATCGTCCGCCTGTTCCGTAGTAGCTGCCCCCGTGCCCGGAAGTATCACCTTTCTTGTAGCAAGTTTTCGCATGTATATGCAAGCCAACGAAATTCAGGATCAGACACCAGTTTCCGTTCAATCTGTCCCCAAGAAGAAGGCAGGAAGACAGGTTGTTCGGAAATTCTATCTTCGGGTTCAATGGAACAGAAAACGCCTAATTTGCGTCACATGTTCCAGGCAGCGGAGGCCTTCACTTCGAGCGCAGCGGCTCAGCGCTGCTGCCCGCTGCGGAACTGCGTTTCCAGATATTGGCTGTATTTCGACATGAAGAAACACACTACGAAGTAAATCAACGCGATGAAGACGTAGCCCTCGACGAAAAATCGGCGCCATTGCGGGTCGGCAATGGCTTGGCGCATGGCCAGCAGCAGGTCGGTGAGGCTGACGATGGCCACCAGCGAGGTGTCCTTGAACAGGCCGATGAAGATGTTGACGATGGAGGGAATGGCCACCGTGATGGCCTGCGGCAGGATGATCTTTCGCTGCGCCTGCCAGTAGCTGAGGCCGAGGGCGTGCGCCGCCTCGTGCTGGCCCTTGGGAATTGCCTGCAGGCCGCCGCGCACCGCCTCGGCGAGATACGCGGCCGAGAACAGGATGATGGCCACCTGCGCCCGCAGGACCTCGTCGATGCTGACGCCGGTGGGCAGGAACAGCGGCAGCATGAAGGAGGCCATGAACAACAGGCTGATGAGCGGCACGCCGCGAATAAGCTCGATGTACACGCGGCACAGGATGCGGATCACCGGCATGCGCGAGCGCCGCCCCAAGGCCAGGAAGATCGACAGCGGAAAGGCGACAGCCAAGCCGATGACGGTAAGAATGAGCGTCAGCGGCAAGCCGCCCCACAGGTTGTTGGGAACGAACGTTAGCCCTGCAAAGCCCCCCCACATCAGCGCCAGCCACCCCGCCAAGGCTGCGACCCACGCCTCGGCCAGCCGCAGGCCCCAGGCGTTGCGGTTGCAACTGACGCCGATCATGCCCACCAACAGGACCAGGCCGAGCAGCGGGCGCCATTGCTCCGCGTACGGGTAGCGCCCGAACAGGATGAGGCGATACTTTTCGTGGATCATCGCCCAGCAGGCGCCGCTGGCCTCCTTGCAAACGTCGGGGTCGGCGGCGCCCCAGACGGCGTGCGCCACGCCCCAGTCGAACAACGGCGGTAGCGCCCTGACAAGCAGGAACAGCGCCAGCAGCGTCAGGATCGTATTGAACCAGCCGCTGAACAGGTTGGCCCGCAGCCAAGCAACAGCGCCGAGCCGGGGCGGGGCGGGTACGACGGCGGCCATGCTTAGCGCTCCACCAGGGCAACGTAGCGATCATACACGTTCATCACCACGGAAATGGACAGGCTGATGGTCAGGTAAACACCCATCATGATCGCGATGCACTCGATGGCCTGGCCGTTCTGGTTCAGCGACGTGTTGGTCACCGCCACCAGATCGGGATAGCCAATGGCCACGGCCAGGGAGCTGTTCTTCGCCAGGTTGAGGTACTGGTTGGTGGTCGGCGGAATGACGATGCGCAGGGCCTGCGGCAGGACGACCAAGCGCAGGGCGGTGCCGCGACGAAGTCCCAGGGCCGCCGCCGCCTCGTTCTGACCGCGCGGCACCGCCTGAATGCCGCCGCGTACGTTTTCGGCGATGAAGGCAGCGGTGTACAGGACAAGCCCGGCCAGCAGCGAAAGGAACTCCGGGGTGATGCTGTTGCCGCCGCGAAAGGTGAAGCGCGTGAAGGCGGGCACGTCCAGCGCCGTCGGAGCGCCGCTGGCCAGCCACACCAGCAGCGGCGGCCCGAAGATCAACCCCAGCGACGGCAGGAGCAGCTTGGGCACCTGTCCGGTGGCCTCCTGACGCCGCCGCGCCCAGCCCCGATAGCCCCACGCCAAGCCGCAGCCGATCACAAACGCCGCCGCCATGTACGGATGGCCGGGATGCGGCACCGGCGCCGGGAACATCAGCCCGCTCTTGCTCAGATACACCCCCGGCAGCAACTGCACCGCCTGGCGCACCGACGGCAGCAGACCGGTGATCATCGTGTACCAGAAGAAAAGCTGCAGCAACAGCGGCACGTTGCGCACCATCTCGACGTACAGCGACGCCAGCCGCACGACCAACCAGTTGCGCGACAGCCGGGCCATGCCGACCAGCACGCCGATGAGCGTGGCAAGCACGATGCCCAGAATCGATACCCGCAGCGTGTTCAGGATGCCGACGACGTAGGCGCGCCCGTAGCTGCTCGAGGCATCATAGGGGATGACGCTCTCGCCGATGCGGAACCCCGCCTCACGGCTCAGGAACCCGAAGCCGGTGCGGATCGAACGCTCCTCCAGATTGGCCAAGGTGTTCGAGACGAGGTACGCCCCAATGGCGATGACAAGCAGCAGCGCAGCGGCCTGGTACAGCACCAGCCGGAAGCGCTGGTTACGCCAGATCGCGGCGGGTGCGGGTGTCGCTGGAGATACCATCGTGTGCGGTTTCCAAGGCGAGAGCGGAGCGGATTCAGCGCAGCGGCATGGCGTACATCAGGCCGCCCTGCGTCCACAGGCGGTTGGAGCCGGTGCGCGCCAAGCCGATCGGCAGCACGTTGCGGTCATAGACCTCGCCATAATTGCCAACGGCCTGGATCGCCTGCACCGCCCAGGAATTGCCGAGCCCGAGTTTCGTGCCCATGTCGCCCGAGACGCCCAGCAGGCGCTTCACCACCGGGTCCTGGCTGTCCATCATGGACGCCACGTTGGCCTGCGTCACGCCCTTCTCCTCCGCCTCGATCAGCGCGTAGACCAGCCACTTGACGATGGTGAACCAGTCGTCGTCGCCGCGCCGCACCACTGGGCCCAGGGGCTCTTTGGAGATGGTTTCGGGAAGGATGACGTAGTCGTCGGGGTTCGGCGCGTCGACCGCCAGGATGGCGGCGAGGCCAGAGCGGTCGGTGGTGTACACCTGGCAGCGGCCGTTGAAGAACGCCGATATGGATTCCTCCAGGTTCTCGAAAACGACGGGCTTGAAGTTCATGTTGTTGGCGCGGAAGTAATCGGCCAGGTTGAGCTCCGTGGTGGTGCCGGTCTGCACGCACACCTCGGCGCCGTCGAGCTCCGTGGCACTCTGCACGCCAAGGTCGCCGGGCACCATGAAGCCCTGGCCGTCGTAGAACGTCACGCCGGCAAACATCAGGCCGAGGGAGGCGTCGCGCGTCAGCGTCCAGGTGGTGTTGCGGCTGAGCAGGTCGACCTCCCCCGATTGCAGGGCGGTGAAGCGCTGCTGGGCGGAGAGCGGCACGAAGGTAACTTTGGCGGCGTCGCCGAGCACCGCGGCAGCCAGCCCGCGGCAGAAGTCGGTGTCGAGGCCGGTCCAGTTGCCGGCACTGTCGGCGATGGCGAAGCCGGCCACGCCGGTGCTGACGCCGCAGCGTACGTCGCCACGCGCCAGGACGGCATCAAGGGTTTTGCCGGCGTGTGCCGAGCCGGTCAGCACGGCCACCGTAAACGCGATGAACAGACGGGCGTAGAGGGTCTTGTTGCGCATTGCGATCCTTCCAATGGATGTTGTTGGGATTGACACAGCCGAGTTTCGTGGAGTCTCTTTACTGTGAAGCAAGACAGGGCGCGAAGTCAACCGCTAAAGAGCCGGAGCCGGTTGTGGCGCGGCGCCGCCAGCCACAACCCCAGGCAGCCGAGGGCGCAAATCAGGACGGTGATCACGAAAGCGCCGTGGTAACCGCCGTGGCGGTCGTACCAGTAGCCGCCCAGCCAGGTGCCGCCAAAACCGCCGACGGCCCAGCCCAGTTCCAGGACGCCCAGGATCATGCCCAGATGGTGCGCCGGGAACAGGTCCGCAGTGGCCGCCGCCTGCACCGTGCTGTGCATGCCGTAGCCGAGTCCGAAGCCGATGGCATAGCCATATAACAACCCCAGCGCGGCCTGCGGCCGCAAGCCCGCCAGGCAGCCGATGCCGACCATGCACAGCACGGTGCCGACGGTGTAGATCGGCTCGCGCCCGAAACGGTCGGAGAGGCTTCCCCACACGGGGCTGCTGACCGCCCGCAACAGGCCGGTCAAGCCGATTACCGAAGCCGCCAGCAGATGGGCAAAGCCGCTGTCGACCATGTGGGCGAGCTGGTGTACGCTGGTGATGTTCGACAGCCAGCCGATGCTGCATACCGAGACGAGCAGGCCCCAGAATTGGGCATTGCGCAGGCTACCCAGCAGATGCGAAAGGCCCATGGGCGGGACTACGGCAGATGGCGGGCCTGTGGCGGCGCCCTCGGGATGCAGACCGATGTCCTGCGGGCGATGACGCTGCCACAGCGCGTTCAGCGGCGCCAGGATCAGGACCGTGACCACACCGAGGGCGGCGTAGGTCCAGCGCCAGCCGTACAGATCGACGAAGTACTGCGTGAGCGGCACGATAAACAGGGTTCCCAGGTTGGCACCGCCGAGAACCAGCCCGGCGGCGGTGCCGCGGCGGCGTTCAAACCATAAGGAGACCAGCGCCAGGTGCGGCGCGAATCCCGCCAGATTAAATCCCTGCGCCGCCAGGCCCCAGCCGACGCACAGGTGCCACATCGTGGTCGCTTGCGCGGCAACGACGAGGCCGCCGCCCATGAAAAGGGCGCCGAGCGGAAACAGCCAGCGTGGGCCGTAGGCGTCGAACAGCCTCCCGGCCAGCCAGGCGGTGGCGGCGTAGCTGATCAGCCCGATGGAAAAAGGCAGGGAGGCCGTGGTCCGACTCCACCCGAACTCCGAGACGATGGCGGCGAAAAGCACGCCGGCGGTGTAGAAGAGGCCGCTGATGATCATCATGGTAAAGCTGGCGATGGCCACAATGATCCAGCCGTAGTAGAAGCGGGGCGTGCGTTGCATGAGAGGCTCCATTGAATTGAATGAGGGCATCTCTAAGCTCGACTTTGTACAAAATGAGGGGGGGGATTCAGGGACATCGGCTCCCGTATTGTAAGATGACAGTTGCCACACCAACCACCTTGCAGCGAGGTTGGCGATGCCCCCTTCCGACGCACCTTAGCACCCTCCTGACACCCTTTCAAAGTCGCTTCAGCGCCCGCTCGGCGGAACCCTGCTGGCCCGCCGACGGCGAACCATCACCACAGCCCTGAGACACACCGGACAGGGCGATACCCCGTCGTTCAGCCTCTATCAGCAGGGGTTCAATCGGGCTCACGGGTCCGCTCTCAAAGGTAGCCGCTGGCTACTGACCCTGCTGGCGCAGACCTTCGACGCCGCTGGCGGCAGCCTGACGTTCGGCCTTGACGAAACCCTGGCGCGGCGCTGGGGACCCCGGATCAAGTCCGGGGTGACGTTCTTCCCACCGAGGCGACCGAACCCATCTTCATTACCCTTGTTCGGAGTCGGGTTACGGCAGTGGCGACGCGATACCCAACTCACCGCAGAAAGCCAGCAGCACCTTTTGGGCGTCCGCCCGCACAGGAACGCCGTGGCGTAACCGCGTTTCGGACCGTTCGTGCTCCAGCTCCCCGGGCAGCAGGATGCGCGGCACGCCGGGGGCGGACTCGGATTGCTTGATTTCGGCGCACAATTGCTCGATGCGCGCTTCGAACTCGGGGCGCGGCATGAACACGGTCGGGTCGAGCACGGCGAACAGGTGCCCGAGGTCGTGGCAGGTTTGCGGGTCGGTGAGGCGACTCGGCGCGTGGGCCTGTCCGAAACCGGCGCCGGTGAGCACGCCGCACAGGACTTCCAGAACCACGGCGAGACCGTAGCCCTTGTGGTCGCCGATGATCGGGCGGGCGAGGAAATCACTGTCCAAGGGACCGCGGGCAGGCATTTCGGCTGCGCCGCCGCTGTCCTGCGGCTGGGTGGCGATAAGCGACATGTCCAGCACGATCGGCGCGCCGTGGCGGCGAGGGATGGCCACCGCGAAGGGATTGTTGCCAAGCGCCGGGGTCAGCCCGCCCCAGGGCGGCAAGCCGATTTTCAGTTCTGTGTTGGTGCCGACGAATCCCAGAAAGCCCTCGGACAACGCCCGCATGGCAAACGTCGCCATCGTGCCGAGCGTCGTCGAGTTTCGCACCCCCACGAGCGCAAAACCGCCCGACCTTGCCGCCTCCAGACAGCGCGTCATGGCCCGCATGCCGACCACGGGACCCAGGCCGTTGTCGGCGTCTAGCAGGGCGAACGGCCCGCGCTCGTGCACGACGCGGATCCGGGGTGTCGGGTTGATGCCGCCAGCCTGCAAGCGGCGGACGGTGTTTTGCAGCCGCGCGACGCTGAAGGCATCGAATCCGGCGGGCTGGCGAAGGGTGCTTTGCAGGCGGGCGTCGGCCACGGCCGCGGCATCCTCCTCCGGGACGCCGGCGCGCTGGCACACTTGCCGGTAGAAAGCATGCAGGCGCGGCGCGGTAATAGATGGGGATGGGGCCAAGGGGGTCTTCCGGATGGATCGTGCCTCAGTTTGGCGTCTTGGGAATTGGAAGCTACGCGCAAAATTTGTCTTAGGCGTCGAAACAGGTGTTCATCTCCGTTCCGAGGTCGTCGATGCGATGGGCAGTGGCGTCAAAGCGTTGGTGCATTAGGATTGATAATACCAAATTGGATGGTTCCGGTGAATCCGCCGAGGCGGATGGTGGTTGCCGTTATAGCTCCCGCGTTGTCTTTGCTCCAATTCCACATCTTTTGCACGGCTCCCCCAGAGTCCTAGGATTTGAAGAATTGTATCACAGGTTGGGGATAATCCGGCTTGGCTGGCCATCCCGGCAACGGAGGGATTGCCGGGCAAACGGCGCTCGGCCCGCGCTCGGCATTTCTGATACACTTTTTGCCCAATTCCTGTCCTGTATCCCTATCATTTTATCTTCGCAGCCATGCACAGGGAGCCGCCCGATGAAGCTCGCGGCCTATGATACCGGACGATTCTACGACGAGTTGGTGCGTCCCGACGGGCAAGCCCGTTCGGGCGCCGCGCCGCTGCTGGAGCGCGTCGCCTCGCTGCCGGAAGGCGAACTGGTGCGGCGGCAGCAGGCCGCCGAGCGCGACCTGCTCAACCTCGGCATCACGTTCACGGTCTACGGCGACGAGGCCGGCACTGAGCGCATCTTCCCCTTCGACATTCTGCCCCGCATCGTCGGCGCCGCGGATTGGGCCACCATCGAGCGCGGCCTGAAGCAACGCATCCAGGCGCTCAACCTGTTCGTCGACGACATCTATCACGCCCAGCGCATCATCAAGGACGGCATCGTGCCGGAAGAGCTGATCCTGTCGGCGCGCAACTTTCTGCCGCCGTGCGTCGGGCTCAACCCACCGCAGGGCATCTGGTGCCACATCAGCGGCATCGACCTGGTGCGCGACCGCGACGGGCAGATCTACGTGCTCGAAGACAACCTGCGCTGCCCCTCCGGCGTGTCGTACGTGCTGGAAAACCGCCAAGTGCTCAAACGCACCTTCCCGCAAGTGTTCGAGGTCTCGCAGGTGCGCCCGGTGGACGACTACCCCAGCCGCATGCTGGACATGCTGCAATCCCTGGCGCCGGCCGGAGTGCCCAACCCCACGGTGGTGGTGCTTACGCCCGGCGTTTTCAACTCGGCCTATTTCGAGCACGCCTTCCTGGCGCAGAAAATGGGTGTGGAGCTCGTCGAGGGCCGCGACTTGGCGGTGGTCGACGGCCTGGTGATGATGCGCACCACCAAGGGCTTCCAGCGCGTTGACGTCATCTACCGCCGCATCGACGACGATTTCCTTGATCCGCTGACCTTCCGGCCCGATTCCTACCTCGGCGTGCCCGGTCTCATACAGGTCTACAAAGCCGGCCGGGTGGCGCTGGCCAACGCCCCCGGCACCGGGGTGGCGGACGATAAGGCCGTGTACGCCTACGTGCCGCAGATGATCGCCTACTATCTCAGCGAGGACATGGTGCTGCCGAACGTGCCGACCTACGTCTGCTGGGAAGACGAGCAGCGCCGCTACGTACTGGACCACCTCGCCGAACTGGTAGTCAAGGCGGTCAACGAGTCCGGCGGTTACGGCATGCTGGTCGGCCCGCACGCCTCGACCGCCGAGCGCAAGACCTTCGCCGAAGCCATCGCGGCCAACCCGCGCAACTACATCGCCCAGCCCACCCTGTCGTTGTCGCGCGCGCCGGTGATCGTCGACGACGGGGCGCTCGAAGGCCGTCACGTCGACCTGCGGCCCTACATTCTCTACGGCGCCGGCCGCCCCTACGTGTTGCCCGGCGGCCTGACGCGCGTCGCGCTGCAGAAAGGCTCGCTGGTGGTCAATTCGTCCCAGGGCGGCGGCAGCAAGGACACCTGGGTGCTGGCGAAGGACTGATCCATGCTGAGCCGCGCTGCCGAATCCATCTACTGGCTGCACCGCTACATCGAGCGCGCCGAGAACGTCGCCCGCTTCATCGACGTGAATCTCCACCTGATGCTCGACCTGGCCCCGGACAGCCCCGAGCAGTGGCAGCCGCTGGTCAACACCACCGGTGACCGCCACGACTTCGCCCGGCGCTACGGCACGGCCACCAAGGAAAACGTCTTCACTTTTCTCACCCACGACACCGCCAATCCCAACTCGATCCTCTCCTGCCTGCAAGCGGCGCGCGACAACGCCCGCTCGGTGCGCGAGATCATCTCCTCGGACATGTGGGAGCACGTCAACAAGTTCTACCTGATGGTGCAGCGGGCGGTGCGGCAGGCGCCGCAGGCGCCGCACGATTTCTTCACCGAGGTGAAGAACGCCAGCTACCTGTTCGTCGGCATCACCGACGCTACCATGGCGCACGGCGAGGGCTGGCACTTCGGGCGTCTCGGGCGGCTGCTCGAGCGCGCCGACAAGACCTCGCGCATCCTCGACGTGAAATACTTTATCCTATTGCCGAAGGCGAGCGACGTGGGTTCGCCGGTGGACGACATCCAGTGGGCGGCGGTGCTCAAGTCGGCCAGCGCCCTGGAAATGTACCGCCAGCGGTTCGGGCGCATCACGCCGCTCAGTGTGGCGGATTTCCTGGTGCTGGACCGTGAGTTTCCGCGCGCCTTGCACTACTGTCTGGTCGAGGCGGAAACGTCGCTGCACCTCATTTCCGGCACGCCCATGGGCAGCTTTCGAGACGAGGCCGAGCAGCGTCTGGGCCGCCTGCGCTCGGAGCTGGATTACGCGGCCATTCAGGAGATCATCAGCGTCGGATTGCACGAATTTCTGGACCGCTTTCAATTCAAGCTCAACCAGGTGGACGACGAGATTTTCAACACCTTCTTTGCCATGCGCCCGGTGAGCGGGCCGCGGCGTGGCGAGGGTATGAGACACATGGCTCATCACGTCAGGACACGTGACGCGCGGACGGCGGTGCGTACTGGGTTATTTGCCGGCTACAGCGCGCCGGACGGATCCTACGACGAAATGTTTGCCGAGGGTGGCGAGCCGCGTCCACACTGGCAGAAGGTGAGCGAGGCGCTGGAAGCCCTGGGGCCGCGCGAACTGGCGCACTGCTGGCAGCAGGCGCGGCGGATGATCCACGAAAACGGCGTCACGTACAACGTATACGACGACGCACGCGGCATGGAGCGTCCGTGGGAGCTGGACCCGGTGCCGTGGGTTATCGGACCGGACGAGTGGGGGCGCCTGGAAGCCGCCCTGGCGCAGCGGGCGCGGCTGCTGAACGCCGTGCTGGCGGACGTATACGGTCCACAACGCCTGCTCACCGAGGGGCTGCTGCCGCCGGAACTGGTGTTCGCGCATCCGGGCTTTCTGCGCCCCTGCCACGGCCTGGCCGTACCCAACGACTCCTATCTGCACGCCTACGCCGCCGACCTGGCGCGCACGCCGGACGGACAGTGGTGGGTGCTGGCCGACCGCGCCCAAAGCCCGGCGGGGTCCGGTTACGCGTTGGAGAATCGCCAGGTGCTGTCAAACATCCTGCCCGAGGTGTTGCGCGACTGCCAAGTGCAGCGGCTGGCATCGTATTTTGCGGCCCTACGGCAGACGCTGCACGACGCGGCGACGCGCCACCGCGACAACCCGCGCATCGTGCTGCTGACTCCCGGACCGTATAACGAGACCTACTTCGAGCACGCCTATCTGGCGCGCTATCTCGGCTACACCCTGGTCGAGGGCGGCGACCTGACGGTGCGCGATGAACGCGTCTATCTCAAAACGCTGGCCGGCCTGGAGCCGGTGGACGTCATCCTGCGGCGGCTGGACGATGCGTTCTGCGATCCGCTCGAGTTGAATCAGGCGTCGCTACTCGGCACCGCGGGGCTGGTACAGGCGGTACGAGCCGGCAACGTTAGTGTCGTCAATACGCTAGGCAGCGGCTGGCTGGAAAGCGCCGCGTTGATGCCGTTTCTACCTGCCTTGTGCCGCCGTCTGTTGGACGAAGAACTTGCCCTGCCGTCGGCGCCGACGTGGTGGTGCGGGGACACGGACAGCTTGGCATACGTGCTGGACCACTTGGAGGAGCTCGTGGTGATGCCGATGCGATCCAGCGCTGGGCGTGACACGATGCGGGGCGACCGGCTGAGTCGTGATGAGCGGCGTGAGCTGGTCGACATGGTGCGAGCGCGGCCCTACGAGTACGCGGCGCAGCAACACCTGTCGCTGTCCAGCCTGCCGGTATGGAACGACGTCGGGGTGCAACCGCGGCAGACGGTTTTGCGCACGTACGCGGTGGCCGAGCGGGACACGTACAAGGTCATGTCGGGCGGCTTGACGCGGGTTTCGGCAAGCGACGGCCCTCCGGCCATAGCGATGCAGGGCGACAGCGGCAGCAAGGACACCTGGGTGCTGTGCAAGGGTGAGCCGGACACGCTAACGCTACTGCCGCCGGCCGGTCAGCCCATTGCGCTGCGCCGCAGCGGTTACGAATTTCCCAGCCGCGCAGCCGACAATCTGTTCTGGATCGGACGTCACAGCGAGCGCGCCGAAGGGCTGGCGCGCCTGCTGCGCAGCCTGTTGGTCCGACTTAACGACGAATCCGGGCTGAAAAGCAGCACGGCGTTTCCCGTGCTGTTTCGCGCCGTGCAGGCGTGGGGGTTCGGCCACCTGACGGCGCCAGCGGAACAGCCGGACGGCTTGGCGTCGCGGGCGCAGGCGCTGTTGGCGATCCTGTTCGACCCGCAAGCCGCCCACAGCGTCCGCGCCATCCTCGGCACCCTGCACCGCGTGGCGGCCTCGGTGCGGGATTACATGACCCTCGAATCGTGGCGCATCATCACCCACCTGGACGAGGATTTTGACTGGCGTCCACTCGCCAATCACGTCGAACGCCTGCCTGACGCCCTGGCGTTGATCGATCACACCATCATGATGCTGTCGGCTTTCAGTGGCCTTATGGAAGAAAACATGATTCGCGGTCCGCAGTGGCATTTTCTGGACCTCGGACGGCGGCTCGAACGCGCCGCGCACACCACTGGCCTGCTGCGCAGCACCCTGGTGGATGCGGACGACCGAGAGGGGTCGGTGCTGGAGGCGCTTCTGGAGATTGGCGACAGCTCGATCACCTACCGCTCGCGCTACCTCACGGCGCTGCAATGCGTGCCCGTGCTGGACCTGCTGCTCACCGACGACTCCAATCCGCGCGCCGTGGTCTACCAGTTGGTGCGGCTTGCCGACCACGTCGAACGCCTGCCGCGCGATCGCAACATGCCGTCGCTGAGTCCCACTCAACGGCGGGTGGTGGCCATGCTCACGCGGCTGCGTCTGGCGGAGATCGAGGTGCTGTGCCGGGTCGGCCGGAACGGGCGGCGCGGCCATCTGGAGACGGCGTTGGCAGAACTTCAGGCGGATTTTTCGGGGCTCTCGGATACCATCACGCATCACTACCTGAGTCACGCCGAACTGACGCGGCATCTCGCCCTCACGGGAGGCTGAGGCGACCATGCGCTACCGCGTGCGACATACCACGACGTACGCCTACTCCAACGCGGTGTCGGTGTGCCACAACGAACTGCACCTGTGCCCGCGGCAATGCCGCCATCAGACGTGCTCATTCCACGAACTGCTGTTGTTCCCCGAGGCCCCGGTGGTGAGCCGGTCGGTGGATTATTTCGGCAATCCGGTGACCTTCTTCACGCTGCAAGAGCCGCACCGGGCGCTGACCATGACGGCCAACAGCATCGTCGAGGTGACACCGTTTGAGGCGCCCCCGCTGGCGGCCTCGGCGGCATGGGACGACGTGCGTGACGGCCTGCGCCAGGACCGCAGCGCCGAGGGTCTGGACGCGTACCAGTTCGTGTTCGACTCCCCGTACGTGGCGGCCAGCGCGGAATTGCTGGCATATGCCGCCTCGTCCTTCACCCCGCGGCGGCCCTTGCTCGAAGCGGTCTGGGACCTCACCGAGCGCATCCACGCCGAGTTCACCTACGACCCCGGGGCCACCGCGGTCAATACGCCGTTGAGCGACGTGCTGCGCCACCGCCGCGGTGTCTGCCAAGACTTTGCGCACTTGCAAATCGGCTGCCTGCGCGCCCTCGGCCTGGCGGTCCGCTACGTCAGCGGCTACCTCGTCACCCAGTCGTCAGGGCCCAATCCGCTCATCGGCGCCGAAGCCTCGCACGCCTGGCTCTCCATCTTCTGCCCCGGCCACGGCTGGACCGACGTCGACCCCACCAACAACCTATGGCCCTCCGACCGCCACATCACCGTCGCCATCGGCCGCGATTACGGCGACGTCAGCCCCATCAAGGGCGTCTTCCTCGGCGGCGGCGACCATACCATGGAAGTCGCGGTGGACGTCATGCCGATGCCATCGTAATGGATGGCTCGCCGAAATTGACAATTGCGCACGGTTGTGTCTTATGAGGAGTTGTCGAACAGATTGTTATCCTAACCCAGAAAGCCTCTTGGACCGTCTAGATGGGCCCCTGCCGCTCCGGACAGCGACGTGCCCGCACCGGATGTCCGATGCCTGTCTGCCGGGCGCCGCCCGTGGCCATGCTGCCGGGACACCGCGGCCGGGCAATTCGCTGCCGCGTCGATGTCTTTCCAGGCAGGCCCTTGGGCACCCTGTTCATACCACTGTAGGACCGAAGAAGGAGGACAAGCATGACGTCAACAGTGACCAGAAAAGCGGCTCTGGCTATCGTGATGACCGTGTTCGTCGCAGCCATGACCGGTTGTTCGAGTTCCGGTAAGGGCAGTACTCCCGTGGGGCCGCTCCCGACCGACCCGCAAGCCATCGCGGCGGCAGCGGACAAGATCAAGGACGCGACCAGCCTCGCGCTCGGCAAGGTAGATTCTGCCGGGAATAGCATCACCGGATGGCTCTATCATGTCCAAGCCAGAACTTCAGGCTCCAAGTACGCCGCCACGTGGCAGTCCTATCGTGGCGGCGGGGCTTGGAACATAACTCTGCCGTGGTACGACGAGGGCGGAAAGTTGTTAATCGCCTCAGTGACAAGCGCGAACAGGCCCTTGCAATCCGATCCCGATCTTTGGCCTTTCTGGACCATTGACCTGTCTTTATCCGACGTGGAGGGGATAAGAACCTCATCCGGTCCAATCAGCAATCACGGCCTCGGGGCGGCGTGGCAGGGGGTCGAGGCCATGAGGACGTATGAAGGCGGCGGGACACTGACGCTGCGTCTCTTCACCGACCTGACGCAATCCGACAACCCGGGATATCCGTACGTCAGTCATCCTGCTAACGATGCAACCTACCCCAACGTCATCCTGGATGATACCCCTGTTCCTGCCATTCCCGCAGGATGGGATGCCATCTGGATTTTTCCGGTTAATGGTCGGCGCGGTTCTCTGGACGGCGTGGCAGGGACATTTTCCTGTGCCTCGGGTGACATTGGCTATTGTGGTCTTGTGACGGCGCGCCAAAGCCTGACCCCGGGATATTATCCCGACGTAGCGGGAGATCCCGTGATCTTTACGCCTGACGATGGCAGCGGGGAAGAAATGCTTGCCCACCCCCAACCCACGGAAGTACCGACCGTAAACTATCTCACCCTTGGCAACTGGATGTTCGTGCCGGAGGACATCGCGGACCTCGACGCTTATAACTTCGGCGTGTTCGCGGGCGGTGACGACCCCTTCATGGTGAACAACCTCCAGGGCCTTGCCGGAACCGCCGCGTATGAAGGAGAGGCGGCGGGGACGTATGCGGAATCGGGGGAGGAAGCGATGATCAGCCCCTTCAACGCGAAGGTTGCATTGATGGCTGACTTCGGTACGGCCGACGCCTTCGGCGCGATTGTCGGACGCGTCTACGATTTCAACATAGACGGTGGCAAAACCTCGCCTCTGACGGAGTTGACCTTGCGGACGGTGTCCTGGCGGGGCGACGGAACGATCAACATATTCCAGTCCTGGAGTAGAAGGGAGGGCGATCCCGTGCCCGGGAGAGGAAGGGAGGGCGTTCCCGTGCCCGGCGGCTGGATTGAAGGCGACACCGCTGCTGCTGACGGCGGCTGGCAGGGCAGATGGGGTGGGAAGTTCTTCGGAAACGGCGATGCCGACACCGACCTTCCAATGTCCTTCGCCGGCACGTTCGGCGCCACGGACGGCAACCACAGCTTCGCCGGTTCTTTCTTCGGGGCGCATAAACAACCGTAGGCGTGGGGGCAGCGCGCGGGCGACGATCGTCGAAGGCAGGGCTTGCCCGCGCGGCTGCTCCCATCCCGCTTGCTTTTTTTGATGCTTGATAATTTACCTTACCGTAGGACCGAAGAAGGAGGACAAGCATGATGTCAACAGTGATCAGAAAAGCGGCTCTGGCTATCGCGATGACCATGTTCATCGCGGCCACGACCGGTTGTTCGAGTTCCGGCAAGGACAGTACTCCCGTGGGGCCGCTCCCGACCGACCCGCAAGCCATCGCGGCGGCAGCGGACAAGATCAAGGACACGACCAGCCTCGCGCTCGGCAAGGTAGATTCTGCTGGGAATAGCATCACCGGATTGCTCTATCGTGCCCAAGCCAGAAATTCAGGCTCCAAGTACGCCGCCACGTGGCAGTCCTATCGTGCCGGGGGTTGGAGCACCGTTCTGCCGTGGTACGACGAGGGCGGAAATTTGTTAATCGCCTCAGTGATAGGCACGAACAGCGGGCCCTTGCAATCCGATCCCGATCTTTGGCTTTTCCGGACCATTGACCTGTCTTTATCCGACGTGGAGGGGATAAGAACCTCATCCGGTCCAATCAGCAATCACGGCCTCGGGGCGGCGTGGCAGGGGGTCGAGGCCATGAGGACGTATGAAGGCGGCGGGACGCTGACGCTGCGCCTGTTCACCGACCTGACGCAATCCGACAACCCGGGATATCCGTACGCCAGTCATCCTGCTAACGATGCAACCTACCCCAACGTCATCCTGGATGATACCCCTGTTCCTGCCATTCCCGCAGGATGGGATGCCATCTGGGTTTTTCCGGTTAATGGTCGGCGCGGTTCTCTGGACGGCGTGGCAGGGACATTTTCCTGTGCCTCGGGTGACAAAGGCTATTGTGCTCTTGCGATAGGACGCCAAGACCTAGCCCCGGGATATTATCCCGATGTAGAGTTAGATCCCGTGATCTTTACGCCTGACGATGGCAGCGGGGAAAAAATGCTTGCCCAACCCCAACCCACGGAAGTGCCGACCGTAAACTATCTCGCCCTTGGCAACTGGATGTTCGTGCCGGAGGACATCGCGGACCTCGACGCTTATAACTTCGGCGTGTTCGCGGGCGGTGACGACCCCTTCATGGTGAACAACCTCCAGGGCCTTGCCGGAACCGCCGCGTATGAGGGAGAGGCGGCGGGGATGTATGCGGAATCGGGGGAGGAAGCGATGATCAGCCCCTTCAACGCGAAGGTTGCATTGATGGCTGACTTCGGTACGGCCGACGCCTTCGGCGCGATTGTCGGACGCGTCTACGATTTCAACATAGACGGTGGCAAAACCTCGCCTCTGACGGAGTTGACCTTGCAGAGGCGGGGCGGCGGAACGATGCCCGCCACCGCCAACATATTCCAGTCCTGGAGTAGAAGGGAGGGCGATCCCGTGCCCCCCGGGAGAAGGGAGGGCCTTCCCTTGCCCGGCGGCTGGATTGAAGGCGACACCGCTGCTGACGGCGGCTGGCAGGGCAGATGGGGTGGGAAGTTCTTCGGAAACGGTGGTGCCGCCACCGACCTTCCAATGTCCTTCGCCGGCACGTTCGGCGCCACGGACGGCAACCACAGCTTCGCCGGTTCTTTCGGGGCGCATAAACAACCGTAGGAGCGCTACCCTTTTGGAAGGGGGAAAGGCAGCCGCACGGCGGCCTTTCTTTTTGGGTTTCCCGCAGGTCGGACGGTCAGACAGGCGACCAATCATCTTCCCCTTACGGTCCGCTCATGGCATAGTAGGCGTGCGTTGAAACCGTGGAGATGACGTTACTACTTGCACGTCCAGGAGGTGTGCCCATGAGGAAACGGGTTGCGTTGACCATCGCGATAACTGCCGCCATTTGTCTGGGGTTCTTCGGCTCTCCGGCCCAGGCCCAGGAATATACGCTGAAAATACAGGCCAGTTGGCCGTCCGGACTGATGGCCTACGAGAACCTCAAGATGCTGGCCGATACGGTGGAAAAGATCTCCGCCGGACGGCTCAAGATCGAGCATCTTCCTGCCGGCGCGATTGTGGGCGCCTTTGAAGTTCTGGATGCCACGAACCGCGGCGTCATCGACGGCGGACACACGGCGGCGGCCTATTGGGTGGGCAAACATTTTGCCGCCGGCCTCTTTTGCTGCGCGCCCGGTGGCCCATTCGGGATGGATTATCACGACTTCCTGGGCTGGATGTACGAAGGCGGCGGCTTGGAAATGTACCAGGAACTCTACCAAGACGTGCTCAAAATGCAGGTCGTGGCCTTTCCGATCCTGCCGATCGGTCCGCAGGCCCTGGGGTGGTTCAAGGAAGTCATCCGCAGCTGGGATGATTTCAAGGGCCTGAAGTACCGCATCCCCGGCGTCGCGGCGGAAGTCTTCAAAGCGGCGGGCGTCAGCGTCGTCACCCTGCCGGGCGCCGAGATCCTGCCGGCGGCCGAGCGCGGCGTCATCGATGCGGCGGAGTGGGTAGGCGGCCTCGAGGACATGAAGCTAGGCTTCCACAACGTGTGGAAAATCCACTATACGCCCAGCATGCACGAGCCCGCCCCGATGGGGGAATTGCTGATCAACAAGGAGGTGTGGGACGGTCTGCCGGTGGACCTGCAGGAGATGATCAAAGTGGCGGTGCGGGATACCGCCACCCGCTGGTTCGTCTGGTTCCATCGGCGCAACGCCGAGGCCTATCAGGAGTTGACGGGAAAGCACGGCGTGCAGGTCTACAAGACGCCGGACGACATCATTCTCACCCTGCTGCAGTCGTGGGACAAGATCGCCGCGGAGGAGGCGGCCAAGGACCCCTTTTTCAAGAAGGTGATGGAATCGCAGCGGGAATACGCCTCCCTGATCGTCCCCTACCGGCTGTCGACCTGGCCGCCCTATAACTTTGCCGGCAACTACTACTGGAAGGACGCCGTGTTCGGCAAGACGCCGGAGTAATCCCGAACGCCATTCGGCTCCCTGGTGGTGGGAAGAAAATGGCTGTGGAGCGCCGCGGCGGCAGGGTCTGGCGGCGCTCTGAACCATCGGCCGGAGGCAGAGGAGCAGGTAATGGCTGACGAGTACGTCAGAATGGAACAGTTCGGCGAGTTCGTGAAGCGCATTGACGAACGCTTTGCCCATGCCAATGAGCTCGCCGACCAGCGTTATGACAGTCTCAACCGGCGCTTTGCCGATGCTGAAAAGGCACGGGAACAGAACCTTGGCCACATCAACCAGCGTTTTGACAGTCTCGAAAGGCGCATGGATCAGCTTCACGATCAGCTGCATGCCGACATGCGCCAGATGCGCAACTGGTTAATGCGGCTTTATGGCTTGGTGGTCTTTGGCTTCATCGGAACCATTGTGCTGATCCTGTTCAAGGGTGTCTTCCAGTAACCGCGGCGTGGACATCATGCCCATGCCGCAAAGACGAGCCGTCGGCTTGACAACCCCTGCGAGACTCTAGTATTCGTGCGCTTTCGCGTGCCCCGGTCGGCACGATTCAACGGCAACATTCGGACGCGACAAGCAAAGGTGTGTGCGGAATGGCAGCAGAGTTGCAATCCACGCGGTACGACGTGGCGGACATGTCGGCGGCGGTGGATTTTTATTTCGACAAAGGATGGACGGACGGCCTGCCGGTAGTACCGCCGACGGAGAACGCCATCTGGGGGATGCTGGAATCGGCGGGATTGGAACCGCAGGCGGAGATCACCTTCATCGACAATCGCCAGGTATCGGTGACCGCCGAGAAGGTGGCGATCAACGGCGTCATGGCCGGTTGCAGGCCGGAGTACATGCCCGTGCTGGTGGCCGCGGTGGAGGGCATGGGCGACCCGTTGTGGAGTTATCACGGTCCGGCGACGAGTACCGGCGGCTCGGCGGTATTCGCGGTGGTGAACGGTCCCATCGCGCAGGAATTGGACCTCAACCACGGTGACAACCTCTTCGGCCCCGGCTGGCGTGCCAACGCGGCGATCGGGCGGGCGTTGCGGCTGGTGATGCGCAACGTCATCGGCACCCTGCCGGGGCGACTCGACCGCAGCACCCTGGGGCACAGCGGCAAATACAGCTTCTGCATCGCCGAGAACGAGGCGGAAAGCCCTTGGCCGGCGCTGCACGTCGAACGCGGCTTCAGCCCGGAGCAAAACGCCGTTACCATCCTGGCAGCCTTGGCGCCGCACCAGTTTTACAACCAGATCAGCAACACCGCCGAGGGCATCCTCACCACCGCCTGCGCCCACATGCGCATCTCGGCAGGGGTCAGGAGCCATCCGCAATACGTTTTGGTGCTCGCCGGCGAGCACATGCAGGTGATCGGCCAGGATGGCTGGTCCAAGGACGACATCCGGCGCTTCTGCTTCGAGCACACCCACAGCTCGCAGGCCGAGCTCAAGCGCATCCACGTCATGCCGGGCGAACTCAGCGTGGCGGACGAAACGGCGATGATGCCGCTGGTGCCGAGCCCAGAGGATTTTCTGATCGTGGCCGCAGGCAGCCGGGCGGGCGCCTTTTCGGCCTTCATTCCCGGCTGGGGCAGCAAGAGCACGTCGCAGAGCGTGACGCGAGAAATCCGCCGGCCGTAGGGACGGCGGCCATCCAAATAAGGAGACGACGATGGGAACCTTCCAGGTGTTCGATCCCACCACCGAGGCCGAGCAGCAGACGCTGACCTACGTGCCGCGGCCCGATTCGCTGCGCAACGTGCGCATCGGCCTGGTGGAAAATACCAAGTTCAACTCGGATCAGCTGTTGCGCCGCATCGGCACGATCCTGGAGCAGGAATACGGCGCCAAGAGCTCGATCATGCGCAGCAAGCACAACTCCAGCGTGCCGGCGCACCAGGAGATTCTCGACGAGTTCGGCACCGGCTGCGACGTGGTGGTCGCCGGGGTGGGCGATTGAGGCTCGTGCAGCTCGGGCAGTGTGCTCGACGGCATTCTCTTTGAGAAACTCGGCGTTCCCGCCGCTTCCATCGTTACCGACGTGTTCGAGGCCACCGGCCAGGCCATGGCGCAGGCGTGGGGCGTTCCCGCTTACAAGTTCCTGCGCATGCCGCACCCCATCGCCAACCTCACCGACGAGGAACTGGACCAGCGCGCGCGGGAAATCGTGCCGCAGGTGGTCAGCCTGTTGCTTGACGGACAGGAAGCATAGGGGACGCGCCAGCGATCATGTCGTGCATATTCTGTGAGATCATCGCCAAGCGTCAGCCCGCCGACGTGGTTCACGAGGATGACCATATCCTCGTCTTCAAGGACATCAACCCCACCGCGCCGATCCACGTCCTGCTGGTGCCCAAGGCGCACGTCGCCACCGTCAACGACGTTGACGAGACGCAGCACGTCGAGCTGATGGGTCGGCTGTTCGTGGTTGCCAAGAAGCTGGCAGCGCAATGGGATATCATTGAGCAGGGGTATCGTCTGACGGTGAACGTCGGGCGGGGCGGCGGTCAGGTTGTGGACCACGTGCACATGCACATGGTGAGCGGCCGGCGCCACTGAGGTGGTACGTAAAAACCCCTCCGGGATAACCTGGAGGGGTTACAAGACGGCCACGCCGCAGGCCATGATTCTGACATGGCGCCCGCGCTTCGACCGCCCGTTGCCGTTCGCGGTGGAACGAAGCCCAAACTACATACGCCGCAAGGCCATCCTCCAATCTGCCGAGACGATCTATGCGGCATGACGACGCCTATCTGCTCGATATGCTGTTGGCCGCCTCGAAAGGCGAGGAAATTCGCCAATTTGCCGACCTGGCTTTCGCGGCGTTTGAGCACAGCCGCATGGCACCACTTGCGATCCTGAAGGCAGTGGAAATTCGTGGGGGAGGCCGCATCGCGCGTCAGCCCACATGGCAAGGAAGCACATCCCGAAATCCCTTGGGGCGAAATAGTCGGCATGCGGAATCGACTCGTGCATGGATATTTCAACGTCAACCTCCAGCGTGTTTGGGAAACCGTGCAGGATGACATCCCGCGTCTGATTTCCCAATTGGAAGCGTTGGTGCCGCCGGAGGAAAAGTAGCAGCCGCCAGCCGGCGGTGAGTTATATCCTGATTTTACCTCCCGGTCCCCTGCCCCCATCGACCCACGGTATCCAGAATAAATAGAGCCCCAGGTAGGCGAAGAAGAAGTCCTGGTACAATAGCAAGGCGTTGCCGACTTGGAACAGAAACAGCAGAGGGATCAGCAACCGCCACGCATGGCGCGAGAAAAGCGCCGCCGGGGTGCTGAGTTCCACGGCGAGAACCACGACGGCAAACACTCTGCACAAGCCGGGACGCACGATCAACCAATCCGCCAGCAGGTGGCCCCAGGTCGTTGCCCCTTCCGAACGGAACACGTACTGATTCTCCAGAAAATAATTCCGCAGCGTGTCGGACAAGACCCATTCCAGCCCTGCCTGACGCAGTTTCGCCAACCCCGCCGCCAGAAACACCGTTACGAAAACCAGCCGCACCAGTTGAATCGGCCAACGGTGCTGACCGCCCGCCTCCCCTGCGTTACCCGTGACCACCCGCCGGAAGAGAGCGTCCAGCGACAGCGCGTCGCCGCACGGCGCCAGCGCCAGGATGCCCATGACGATGGGAACGATGGCGTGCGCCCAGTGCAGGTAGCCGTAGTTGAATTGGAGCCCGAGGACGTACAGGCCGAGCGCGAAGGCCGTCAGCGTCGCCAGTCGGGTCAGCAGGCCCAGGGCGGCGAGAATGACGCTGATCTCGAAAGCGGTGACCAGCCATCCCATGACCTCCCAACTCGGGGTGGGCAGGGACAGCCAGGCGAAGAAGCTGCGCGGCTGGTAAAACCCCGGCGGGAACAGCGCGTACCACCGCAGGTTGGTGCGGGACAGAAACAGGACGTAGAAGGACCCAAAAAAGCCGGCACGGCAGAATCCCAGCGGCCACGGCACGGCGGGCGCGAACCAGAACGCGTGCCAAGCCGCGGCGAGGGCGCTCATCGCATGGTTGCGGGCAGGGAAACGGATTGCAGGCGGGTGCGGGAATCGGGGCTGTCGTAATTGGCGGCGCCCGGCTGGGCCGTCCAGCGCACGCGGTAGACCTCGATGCGGTCCAGCGGCGGGCCGTCGTGCTCACCGAGGCGGCGTTGCGTTTCGTAGGCGTCCAGCAACCCGGCCAGGGCGCGGCGGGCCGGCGTCGGGTCCGATTCGCCGAGCACGTCCAACGTATAGAGGGACCGCAGCAGTTCGCTGTATGCGAACGGCACGATGTACGCCTCGTTATCCAATCGCAGCGTGGTTCCGTTAGGGCCACGGCCCACCAGTTCAAGCCAGTCGATTTCGGCGGTGGGTTTGCTCTCGGCGTACATGCGGTAATCCAGGAAAGGCCACGCCTCGCCGCCCACCAGCGCGGCCAGTACCGACGGCAGCCCGAAGGCCAGCATGGCAACGTAGGCCACCAGCCGTTGTCGCCGGCGCAGAGTGTGGCCGTCGTACTTCACCGTGTATCGCCCCATTGATCCCAATACGTCCGCTGCCGTGCCGGGATGCGCCGGGCGGGCTTGAAATCGTCGCCCGTGTAATACGCCACCGGCAGCAGTACCGCCTGCGCGATGTTATCGGGAACACCCAACAGAGCCGCCACCTCCTGCTCGTAGCGCAGGTGCAGCGTCGTCCACGCCGAGCCCAGCCCGCGCGCCCGCAGGGCCAGCATGAGCGACCACACGGCCGGCAGAATGCTGGCATAAACGCCCGGCCCCGCCGGCGCCGGGCCGGAGGACTCGACACACGCCACGACCAACCGCGGCGCGTTGTGCATCTGTTCGGCGAGATAGGTAGCCGAGCTGATGAGGCCGGGGTCCGTCTGGCTCGCCTCCGCCTGCCGCTCTGGCGTGTACACTTCCAGATACGCGCGTTTGTAGATGGCGGACAGTTCGGCCCGCTTCGTCTCGTCGGTGATCACCACGAAGTGGTACCGTTGAATGTTGCCGCCGGTCGGCGCCTGAATGGCAATCTCAAGGCATTCCTGGATGATTTCCGGCGGCACCGGACGGCCGAAGTCGAGCCGCTTACGCACCGTGCGCGTGGTGGTGAGCAATTTGTCTACCGTGGCGAGGTCCATACCTGATAACTCCTTTTCCTGTGTGGTGTCTTTTGAGTCCGCGTCACTTAGCTGAAAGCCCGCCGCAGAGTTAACCCGGGATCAGGGGATTCCGGCCGCCGGATTGACCGATGCGGGAGTTGAGGGAGGTCACTGCACGTCATCCGGTCTCACGGGCCGCTCCGTACGGGCCGCCTCATAGATGGCGAGCGCGATCTGCAGGATGGTTTTCGAGGTCGGCGCGTTGAGGCGCGGCTGGCGCCCGGCGAGCAGGCTGTCGATGAAGTCCGCCGCGGCCCCGTCGAAACTCAGCCGCCAGTCCATCGGCACCTGATAACTCTGCGTTTCGGCGCCCTTGAACACCATGACGGGCGGCAGATCGTACATCTCCCCCGAGCAGCGCGTCACCCACATGACGCCGTGCGAGCCGTGAATCTCGAAAAATTCGTCCACCGGCACGTACTTGCCCCGCATCACCAAGTTCGGCGACGCCGCGTAGTCCAGCACCCCCAAGCAATTGCGGCCCTTGAACGACCAGATGGCGGCGCTGGGCGCCTCCATCATGAAGGCGTCGCTGCGATTCACCATGCTCATGATGCGCTCAATCTCGCCGATCCAGTACAGCGCCACGGCATATTTATGCACCCCGTCGTCGTACAACAGACCGCCGGGATTCAGCGCCGTATCCCGGCGCCACACCACCGCCTCCGGGTCGCGCTCAATGGCCGGCTCGGCGATGTCCTCGACCCGCGTGGTATGCAGGCGCACCAAGGATGGTTCCCCGATGACGCCAGCGTCCAAGAGTTCCTTGGCCTTCACAATTGGAGGGTAGTAGAGGAAATTCTCGGTGATGCGGAAGGTCACGCCGGCCTGCGCCGCGGCGGCGATGATACGGTCCGCCTCGGATACGGTGGCACACATGGGCTTCTGGCACGAAACGTGTTTGCCGGCCCGCAGCGCGGCGAGGAGCTGATCGACATGCAGGAAGGTCGGGGTCAGCAATTCAACCGCATCGACGGCCGGGTCGTCGAGCACCTGCTCGTAATCGGTATAGATCGCCGGCGTGATGCCCCACTGCCGGGCGCGGTGCTCGGCCTTGCCGCGAACGGTGTCGCACAGGGCCACAACCTCGCACTTGGGGTGCTGCAGGTAACCCGGCGCGTTGAGCTGCGAGATGTTGCCGCACCCGACGATTGCCAAGCGGACTTTATCCATGTTGACGGGCTCCCGGATGGATTCGGATGGCCTGCGAAGGAGGCGCCCATACTACCCGTGAAGCCCTGACTGCGCAATGCCGTGTCGGGCGGCTTAACAGAAAGGAAACGTCGGATTATGCGGCGCTAATCCGACCTGCATGTGTGCGCCGCCCACCGAATCAACTCCGTCGCACGATTCGCATCATGACCACGATACAGCCGATCACAATGGACAGATACAGCAACAGGGCGAAGCAATCGTTGAAGGCGTGCAGCAGCGCTTCGCGGCGCACGAACCCGGCCAGCGTGCCGCGCGCGTACAAGTCCATGAACTGGCTGCCGAGCCGGTCCCACACGCCAGCGAAAGCGTCGAGCGCGTGTTGCGTGCCAACGGCGGCGTGGGTCTGCGTCTCGGCGAAGCGTGCCTGGTGAATCGTCTGCCAGCGCTCCAGCATCGTGCTCAGCAGCGAAATGCCGAACGTGCCGCCGAGCACCAGGCTGAGATTGAGCAGGCTGTAGGCCATGCGCGCCCGCTGTGTCGCCAGTCCGCTGGTTGCGGTGGCGAACACCGGCGCGTTCAGGAATCCCAGGCCGATACTGCGCCAAATGTAGGCCCAGGTGAAATAGCCGAGCGTGACGCGCCCATCCGCGGTCAGCATGAGGTAGCAGAAGAACCCGAACGCCGCCGCCCCGATTGCCATGGGAATCCGCGGGTCGATGCGGTCGACCAGCCAGCCGGCGATCAGCGCGCAGATGATCATGGCCGCGGCGCCCGGGGTCAACGCCAGCGCCGACTGCTGGACGGAATAATCCAGGCCAAGCTGCATGAACAGTACCGTCAGAAAACTGCTGGTGTAGAAGAACACGCCGAGGATGAAGGCAGCGCAGGTGCCGCTGTTGTAGAGCAGGCGGCGGTACAGGCCGAGATCGAGCAGCGGCATGTCGATGCGGCCTTCGATGAACAAAAACAGGCACGCAGCGACGCCGCAGACCGCCAGCAGGCTGAGAATGAACGTCGAATCCCAGCCCTCCTGCTGAATCTGGCTGAGGGCCACCAACAGGCTCACCAAGGCGGCGCTCAGCGTGACGAAGCCCCAGCCATCGAACGGCGCTTCATCCTCCCGCGCCGAGGGTCTCACCAGCAGCAGGGTACCCAGAACGGCGAGGCTGCCGGGCACCAAGTTCAGGTAGAAAACCGTGCGCCACTCCACGGCGTCGGCGACGAACCCGGCGATGGGCAGGCCAAACAGGTTGCCCAGCGAGGCCCCGGTTGCCCACAGGGAGGTGCCCAGGCCGCGTTGGCGCGGCGGCGTGACTTCCAACATGAGCGCCAGGGAGATCGGCATCAACACGGCAGCCCCGACGCCCTGCAGAATGCGCACCAGGATGAGGATTTCGATGCTCGGCGCGGCGCCGCACAGGGCGGAGGCGCCGATGAAGATAGTGACGCCGAGAACGTAAAGGCGCTGGTTGCCCAGCCGGCGGCCGACCCAGCCGAGAGTCGGCATGGTGACTGCCGTGGCAATCAGGTAAGCGGTCATCACCCAGCGAGCCGTCAGCACGTCCGCCCCCAGGCCGCTCATGATGCGCGGCAGGGTGACGTTCACCACGTTAATATCGAGGATATTGATGAAGGGGCCGAGCATGCAGGACATCATCACGCCCACGACGACAAGGGGGCGGGAAGCCGCGGGTGCGGCATCGGCGGCAGGTTGCCGGATGATGGGTTCCTCTTGTTTGGCTCGGGGATGCGAAGTGGGTGCAGAGGCCATAGATGCGCCAATCCTAACCGGCCCGGCCTGCAATCGCAAGGCGGCCTTCGGCACCGGACGTGGTGTTGATCGGACGGGCTAGCGGGTTAGAATGCGTTCTGCGACTACACGTTAGAAGCTATTCGGTAGGTCTGACGCGAAAATTCCTTATGGACACCAATATCTGCCAAATCAAACGCAGATGGGAACGGGACAGATGGTTTCTGGCATGGCATGGTTCGGGACACGACATATCTACCGCCATCCGGCTATGAGCGGCATCATCACGTTGCCTCGTCACCGCCTCGTCACCGCGACGTCTCGCCCGCAGTTGCACGGTCCATCGCAAAAAAAGGCGGGATGGACGGATGCGCTCGACGAACCGATACCGTGAGGAAGAATTTGGACAATGACTCGGTGCCCGGCTCTGAGCGATGGTGAAGACGATGCCTACGGCGTTACATTTCTGGACCTGCCCGGCATTGTTGCCATGGACGCCACCGTGACCGAAGCGTTGGTAAATGCCAAAGAGGCACTTCGCGACTATGAGGGGGTAGCGGATCTCATCGACAGCGAGTCTCGCAGGCGGCGCATTGCCCAAGCGGGCGGGTAACGAACCGCCGGACGGCGTCCAGCGCCTCTCACCCTTTAGCGACGCACGCCGTTAGCCAGTATACTTCCTCTGCAATACGTACCTCTTGTCCATGGCCATCATCGAATGCCCTGGGCTTCCCATTCGATGTGCGGTGCCGCGCAGGGGCAGGATTCTCCACCTGTTCGCATTGCCCACCCGGCCAACCATCGCAACCAGGCAACTGGCATCACACAAGGAGCGCAATACGTGGATCTAGAATTGAACGGTAAGGTCGCCCTCGTCACCGGCGGCAGCAAGGGGATTGGCAAGGCCATCGCCATGGAACTGGCCAAGGAAGGCGTCGACATCGCCATTGCCGCCCGCTCGCAGGGCCCGTTGGATGAGGCCGCTGAAGAGCTACGGACTGCCACCGGCAGGCGCGTCGTGGCCGTCGCTGCCGACATGATGAAGTGGGACGACGTGCAGAACATGGTGGACACCACCGTTGCCCAGCTGGGCAGGATCGACATTCTAATCAACAACGCCGCCATGGTGGGCGGCCAAGTGCGCGGCACGCTCGCCGAGGCCACCGAAAAGGACATGATCGAAGACTTGGACACCAAGGTGGTGGGCTACTTCCGCTGCATGAAGGCGGTGGTGCCGCACATGCAACGCCAGGGCTGGGGGCGCATCATCAGCATCGGCGGCGTCTCGGCGCGCCAGTCCACCATCTACGGCCTGCGCAACGCCGCGGTGGTTCACATGACCAAGACCTTCTCCGACCAGCTCGGCGGCGACGGCATTACGCTCAACGTGGTGCATCCCGGTCTGACGCTGTCGGAAACCGTCAGCACCATGCTGGACAAGCGCGCCGAAAACCAAGGCGTGTCGCGTGCCGACATCGAGAATGAATCATCCCAGCGGGTCGCCATTCGTCGGCCCATCGACCCGCAGGAGTTGGCCTGGGTGGTGGCGTTCTTGTCGTCTCCGAAGGCGCACTGCGTCACCGGCGAAGTGATTGCCGCCGGCGGCGGCGCCATGGGAGCGGTGTTTCAATAATGGTCATGAGCGCGGTGTCAACGAAGGAAGTGGTGTGAAGGACGAGACACGGCTGGTGCATGCCGGCAGAGACCCGCAGCGTGACGGCGGCATCGTCAACCCGCCCGTCAGTCGCGCCTCCACGGTGCTCTACCCGACTTTGGACGCTTTTGCCAGGCGCCATGCCGGCGACGCCAAGTACCGCGCCGTGCGCTACGGCGCCTACGGGGTGGCTAATACCCTTGCGTTGGCCGACGCGATAGCGGAACTGGAAGGCGGCGCCGGTGCGGTGGTCACCTCGACCGGCCTGTCCGCCGTCGCCCTCGCCCTCACCGCCTTGGTAGGGCAAGGGGATCACGTCCTCATGACGGATTCCGCCTACGGGCCAACGCGCGCCTTCTGCGACGAGGTGCTTACACGTTTCGGCGTCGAAACCACCTACTACGACCCGCTGATCGGCGCCGGTATTGCCGGGTTGATACGGCCCAACACCCGCGTGGTGTTCACCGAATCCCCCGGTTCCCTCACCTTCGAGGTGCAAGATATTCCCGCCATCGCCGCCGCCCACCGGCACGGCGCGTTGGTCCTAATGGACAACACCTGGTCTGCGGGATTGTTCTTCAAGCCGTTCGCCCACGGCGTCGACGTCTCCATCCAGGCGGCCACCAAGTACATCGCCGGGCACTCCGACGCGGTCATCGGCACCATCACCGCCCGCACCGAGGCGCTGTTCCGCCGCATCAAGGACACCACCATGGCCTTCGGCGACGTCGCCGCGCCGGACACAAGCTACCTGGCCCTGCGTGGCCTGCGCTCCATGGCCGCGCGGCTGCGACAACAGCAGACGGCCGGCCTGCAAATCGCCGGCTGGCTGCGCGGCCGCCCCGAGGTGAAACGCGTCCTCTACCCTGCCCTTCCCGGCGACCCCGGACACGCCATCTGGCAACGCGATTTTACGGGGGCGTGCAGCCTGTTCAGCATCGTGCTGCACACCGGCGATGAAGCTGCCGTCGCCCGCATGGTGGACGCCTACCGCTATTTCAAGATCGGCGCCAGCTGGGGCGGCTTCGAGAGCCTCGTCATCCCTGCCTACCCTGCCCAATTGCGCACCGCCGTTCCCTGGACGGACCCCGGCTTCGTGCTCCGCTACCACGTCGGCCTGGAAGCTCCCGAGGATTTGAGAGCTGATCTGGAGGAAGGATTCGAGCGCCTGCGGCAGGCTCTGTGCTGAACTCGGCATGAAAACGTTTTGGGCGGTGGAGATGCGGATACGCGCACCGCGCTGTGAGAGGACTACCAGTGGACGGGGTTGACTATGAGACTGTTACGCGACATCTACAACCGTTCGGTTCGGCTTACGGAAGAACGGCAGGCGCCCATCCAGAAATGACCGACCCCGTTTCCCGCATTGCGGAAATGCTCGCGGTAAAGCCACACGGTTTTGGCGTCGGGCAGCTTGTCTTCGAGTGCCAGCCCCAGGAAGCGCACGAAGGACAGGCGGTCGCGCATCGGGTACTCGACCCTGGTCATCCGACAGATTGTAGAGAGCACACAGCAGGATGGCTTTGAACATGACGATGGTGGCCCACGGCTTGCACCCCGCCTTGGCACTTGCGCTTGTCGGCTGGCTTGCGCCAGACGTTTTCCAGGCGGCTTTAGAGATGCCAAGAGATAGTCGGACTTATGGAACAGACTCTGATTCCCCAAACTCCTACGATGCGCCTATTGCCCTGACCTGCCGATCATATGCCGTACGAATCGCTTTTTCGAGATCGTCGGGTTTCACTTCATAATCTTTAAAATTCTGAATGTTGTTATGCCTCACGTGAAGCTGTCCCTCGCCGACGTTGCCACGATGCTGGCCTCTGGAGGTAAGGTTCGTTTCAACTTCGTGCGAAGACAGAACCCAGTACCGAATCACGTCACGCCACACTGCAACCCACACAAACACGTCGCAGCAACCCGGCTTCGCTTGCTGAAAATTCATCACGAATCGCTTCTTTGAATCCGAGGCAAGCGCTTTGACGTAAAGCGGCTCTCTGCTATCTTTGTCGAGTGCACGCGAGGCTTTAACCTCAATACGAATCTCCTCCATATAGAGGTCGTACTGCCCTGAGTAGACTGGATCAATTATGTCTGACGGCTCCTGCAGGCCCGGAACCAACCCCCTCAAGTGGCCCTCCGCCCACTTGCCAAAAGAACGAGACCCTCTTGCAAACAGATGAAGGTTCTGATTCCTGTTCCTGTTCATGTAGCTGTCGCGGAGTTTGTGATAACCGTCAAGCGTGAGAACATCCATCGCGAGCAGGGTCGAGATAACGTATTCATACTCGTTGAAGGGATAAACCGGCTTTGCACAAAAAGTCCCCTTTTTCGAAGACTTTTTGTGCAGAACCCCGACTTTTTGTGCAAGATGAATTTCTGCACAAAAAATCGGCTGTTTACTCACCCTGGACCAGAGCATGACGGCAATCCCCTGATCCTCAACATTTCTACATTTTTGTCATAACTAAGCGCTCGTTCCGGCTATGACGCCCCCCCCCTCCCATGACCCCCTATGTGGCAGGGCTGGAAAAAAAGGCAACGCAGTGGTCGTCCAGTACGATCTATCCCTACGTGTAGGAAAACGCGGCTATACTACTCCACATCAACATCGCGGGTATCGAGTGCAAACGCGTTGCCTTGCCTCGTCCAGTCGATACCTGTTGACAGGAGAATGTACGCATGACGACCGGCATACGTTTACGCAGACCCTTATCAATGGCGTTCATAGCCCTGACGACAACGGCGGCGCTCATGGCGTCGGATGCGCGGGCGCACGACGTGGGCGGCCAGCTGGTCTCGCAGGCCAGCGAGATCGCGTGGCTGAGGGTGCGACTGGCAACCGCAGCCGCGCCGCCGAACGCGCCCGTAGTGAACGCCGGCGCGGACCAGTCCGTCGACGCCGGAGCGCTGGGCATCCTGTCCGGCATCTTCCGGGGCCCGGTCAGCGTCATCGACAGCCTGCCGTGGGTGCAGACGGGCGGCCCAGAAGTCTTGATATCCAATGGGGGCGTATCGCCAGGCATCGGGGGCGCAATCGCCCTGTTTACCGCGCCCGCCGTGGCCGTCGGCGAGGCCGTCCTGACGTTCCAGCTAACCGTACCCTACGACGACGGGCTGACGGTCGGCGACAGCGTCACCATTACCGTGCGGGCCGTCGACACCGACGCGAACGGCTTCGTTGCGTCGGCTACCGGGTTGAACTTCACCTGCGGCATTGTCGGGGACGGAAGCATCGACTGCTTCGGCGAGAACTTTCACATTGAGCAGGCGGAGCTGCCGGCAGGCGTCTTCACGGCGATTACGGCGGGCGCATTCCACGCCTGCGCGATCCGCGACACGGGCGAGGTCGCCTGCTTCGGCTACGATGGCGCGGGTCGGACGACGACGCCAGCCGGCGTGTTTACCGAGATCAACGCCGGCGAAAGCAATACCTGCGGGATCAGAGAATCGGGCGAGACCGTCTGTTGGGGGGAACCGACTTAGACGCCGGCCAGCGACGCGCGCTGGAAAGCCGCTGGCGATTTTCTCTTTTTCATCACTTCCCATTACCCTGTCCTGTCCCAAAAAGTACATGCAAAAAGCCGATCCACTTCAAGGCGGGGTAGGGGGACAGACAGCGCCGAGAAGTCCGGTTTTCCCTCCGGCGAATGGTCCGGCTGTCCGCCGAAAGTCTGTTGTGAAGTAGTTGGCGCATTCCTCAGGTGAAAACGCCTCCAGGGCCGTGGCGTTGGCCGACTCCAGGCCGTCAACGGTGTGTGCTGCAGCCTTGCGAAGCAACGCCTTGAGCTTCGCATACGCTTGCTCAATCGGATTGAAATCCGGTGAGTACGGCGGCAGGTACAACAGCGTGGCTCCCGACTCGCCGAGCGCTTCGCGGACCCCTTGAACTTTGTGAGCCGCAAGGTTAGCCAGCACAACGACGTCGCCGACGCGAAGACTCGGACCCAATAGGGTGCTAGAGCACTTTCGGAGCAGATTGACTTGCATCCGAAACCACGAAATTGCTGTGCTTTGCGAATTGGTCCCTCGATAATTCCATTAGATACGGAAATGCTCTAGCGTAGGCACGAAAGGCGGCGCCATCCATGACCATGGGCGCCGTGAGACCATCCAGACGCAAGCCGCACACCAGCGTGGTGGTCTTCCAATGACCGTGTGAAACGGACGCCCGGCAACGCTTGCCGCGCGGCGAACGGCCCCGCCGCCTGGTCATGTTGGTAGTCGCTCCGGTCTCATCGATAAAGACGAGCTTGGTCGCCTCAAGGTGGGGCTGCATGGCAGTTCAGGCTTGTCGCCTTGCGGCTATGTCATCACGCTCCTGCTCACGGGCGTGCGCCGTCTTTTTTTCAACGTGATGCCGTGGCGTCGGAAGAACTCGTGCAGGGTACTGATGGCGAAGGTCTCACCCCGCTCGCTGCGCAGGCGTTGTTGGAGTTCGGCGAGGGTGACGTCGGGCGTCTGGTGTATGGCAGCCCTAAGAAAGTCGGCCTGTGCTTCGATGCGCCTGGAGCGACGGTCGCCGCCACAGGGTTTTGCCTGGGTGCGTCCGGTGCTGAGGTAGGCCTGCATCCACCTGACGGCGCTGGCGGCACTGATACCGAATCGTTTGGCGGCGGCGTTTCGTGACAGGCCGCTTTCGACGGCTCGGATGACGCGCAGTCGGAGGTCTTGGGACAGGTAAGCTGCCATGGTTGGAGGTCTCCTGTGGGAAAGCGGTAGGAAAGACGACTCAAGCTAGCCCATGATAGTACAACTAGAACCGAAATTGCTCTAGACTCAGGACTCATAACCAGAAGATAACCGTGGCGGCAAGACAGATGGCGCTGTAGAAGGTGTGTGCACAGCGACCATATCGCGTGGCGATGCGGCGCCAATCCTTGAGCCGGCCGAACAGGCGCTCGATGAGGTGGCGGCGCTTGTAAAGACCGTGGTCGTAGACAATCGGCTCTTTACGGTTGGCGCGGCCTGGAATACAGGACTTGACGCCACGTTCGGCAAGGGCCTCGCGCAACCTGTCGCTGTCATAGCCCCTGTCGGCAATCAGGACAAAGGCTTCCGGCAGAGCCGACAACACCGTGTCAGCCCCCCGGTAGTCGCTGACCTGCCGTCACATGAGGGTGCCGGTGGCGGTACTTTCAGCAGCCAGGGCTTGGAAGATACGGTCGAAGACCCCGGCCCTGCTCCAGCGCACGAAGCGGTTGTAGAGGGTCTTGTGCAGACCGTAGCCGGCGGGCGCGTCGCGCCACCTCAGCCCGTATCGGATGACGTGGATGATGCCGCTGATGACTTTTCGGTCATCGACCCGTGGGACGCCACGCACCTTGTTCGGCAGCAGGGGTTGAAGTCGGGCAAACTGAGCGTCGGATAGCTAGAAGTCGTGTTCGGGCATGAGGAACCTCCTGATGGAGTCAGAGTCTTGAATCCTGCATGCCCAAGGATGAGTCTTTTATAGGTCCTGAGCCTAGAAGTGGTTTCATAACTTAGCTTGCGATCAGGCCTCCTTTCGGCATGTAATCAATCCCTGAAAGGAATCTGATTATGAACCGACATCAGAGTGAATTAAGTGATGAGCAGGGGAAAAAATCGCTCCCTTCCTGCCCGAACCCCAAGCCTCGCCTTGGGGTGGACCCAAACCGATCCCCAATCGTCCCGGTTTCGAGTGCATCTTGTGGGTCCTTTGCAGCGGCGCACGCTGCAAAGACCTGTCCGCTTCCTGTCCCTCGCCCCAGCACCTGTTGGCGCCGTCTGCACGCCTGGGAAGATCAGCAGGTCTGGCTGACGGCATGGCGCGCCTTCATCGGGCACCTCGATCGCCAAGGGCAACTGGATTGGGCCGAAACCTTTGCCGATGGCAGCTTTACCCCGGCCAAAAAAGGGGCCTTGTGTCGGCGTCACCAAGAAGGGCCAGGGCACGAAGTGGATGGGGGTGGCAGACGGCCAAAGTGTTGCTTTGGGAACCCTCCTGGTATCGGCGTCCCCGGCTGAGGTGACCTTGATTGAGCGCACCCTGGCGCGGGTATCGGCGCCATGCCGGGGTCGACCACGGCAGAAGCCCGACCGTCTCATTGATGACAAGGCGGCAGAAGACGCCGACGCCCTTCGCAAGCGTCTGCGGGCTCGGGGCAGCGACCGTTTTCTTGGTTGGGCAATTTTCGTCGTTTGGTGGTGCGTTGGGCCCGTCCTATTGAGCTCTATCGCGGTTTCTTTCCTATCGCGTGTATGCTGATAACGCTGAACAAGCTTCTCAATGGCTTCTAACTCATTTGCTTGCGACTATTCTCAGATAGTTATGAAACTGCCTCAAGCAGCGCAATCTCATTGAGCGCATGTTTGGCAGGCTCAAAGATTGGCGCCGTATCGCCACCCGGTATGACCGCTGTACGCATACGTTCTTCAGTGCCATCTGCATAGCTGCCACGGTTAGTTTCTGGTTATGAGTCCTGAGCCTAATGAACCTTCAAAGAGCACCCCATCTTCAAAGCCCTTTCTCATATGGCTGGTGAGGTTGGCAAAGTGAGTTATCCCGAATTCTCGATAGAGGGGAATGAATTTTTCATCCCAGCCGGCGTATCCGTCTCTCGCCACGTTCGTTGCGTGAAAATAGTCGTAGGAGTTGACCAGACCATCCAGGTTCACCACCGGAAAGCGCGAGAAATACCCTATGACGCCGGCGTCCCACGACCCGACCACGCTGTCCTCGGGAAGCACGCGATTCATAAGCTGCGTACCCCCCCAAAAGGCTTCAGCCCACTGGTCGGCAGTTCTGGTTGAGGCATTACTCGCTTCAACCCACCGGAATGGATAGGTGAAATCCACCTTTGCAAGCAGGAAGACCGTGCCGACGACGGCAATGCCCAGGCACAGAATATTGGCCGCACGGTGCGATCGCGGCCCGATGAAGTGGCGAATGAAGTGAATGGCGACATAACATCGCACTGGAATGATCAGTGCCGTCATCAGGTACGCCGGGACGAAATACCAAGGAAAGATCCTCTGGAAAAAGGGAAGCACGGTGAGGACGGTCTGCGCGAACTTGGCCAGATGCCCGACCGCCAAACCGGACACGCCCGCCAGGAATGCCAGCAGAAGCCAATCTTTTGGGCTGCGGGAGCGGCGGGCGAACCACCAGACCAACAAGAGGTAGGTGCAGACCTCCAGCGCAACCGGCAATCCGAACCAAAAGACATCGATCTGCAATGCCTCCTGGAAGTTCCGGATCAGGCTATATCCGCCTTCGTACTGCCACCCGACCTGCGACCAGGCAGCCTTGGTCGGCGCCACTCACCGGCACGATGCCGCCGAACACGAGCTTGTTATAGGCGAAGTACACCAGGATGCCGGCGCCGGCGGCGAGGAACGGGACGACCGCCTTGACGGAGAGCGCAGAACGAACCCGCTCTCCGAGTGGCGCGCCGGGCGCTCGCTCCTGCCACGACCACTCGATCAGGCACAGCGCGGCGGTTGCCGCCAAGGATATGGCGATGTACTCCAGGCGCACCCAAGGCAGGGCGAAAGCTATCGCGGCCAGCGGCCATTGCCACCGAGCCGGGCTTCGCGCAAAGAGACAGGCGGTCAGAATAAACAGGCCCAGCATGAATAGCGCCGCCGCTGCTTCCATCCCTAGAATCAGCCCGTGCTGCTGGTAAAGTACCGGCAGGGCGGCGAACATCAGATACCACGGCATGCGCGCCAGTCGGGCGGCCGCGGTGACGAGCGCCACACCACCGGCAACCAGCATGATCTCGAACGCCTTGATGCCGAACAGCGCGGCTTCCTTGTCGAATACCCAGTAGAACGGCGTGATCAGAAACAGCCAGATCGGGTGGTAGCCGTTGGTGCGCGTGATGCCGCCGTCGAAGGTGGAGAACTTGCCCTCGGCCAAGCTGAAGGCTATCTGGTAATAGTAGAAAGAGTCGTCCATGTTCATGTAGTGAAGCAGGTTGATCAGATCGAAGCGGGCGAGCATGTACCAAGCGAAGCCGGCCCCGTGGGCCAGGACGCCGCCGATGAACAGGCCGAACAGCGCGTTGCGCAGCCGGGAGGACAGCATTAGCCCCCCCCCCGCATTTTCATGCCCAGACAACGGGCAGCCAGGGCGCGCCAGCGATGATTCAGCGCGGTGTCTTTTGGTGTGGTCATTGTTGTTTCTCTCCTTTACAGGGCGAGGCGCCGCGAGAGCGTCGAGGCAAACCTGGAAGTCTCCCCGGCCGCCTCGGTTCGGACGGCATTGAAGGCGTCACGTTGGGGGATAGCCTTGGCGCACCCGTTCCGGCGCGCAGCAGGCGTCCTTGGCGAGATAGACGCGACCGCCGTGCGCATGGGTGATCGCGTCGAGCGCCTCGAGCAGCGCCAGCGTGTGCACGATGGCGCGGCCGATGTCCGAGGTGGCGCCGATCACCAGCGCTGTTTCGACCCCGCCGTTCACGGTGCGGTGTTCCCGTCACCCGCCGGCTCGACAACATCGAAACTGCCCTTCCAGGTCTGCCCCTCGCCGGTGAATTGGCCGGTGCGGACCGCGGCGATGGCGTAATCACGCACGGGCAGCTCCCGCCTCGCTACGCAGACTCCTCCCTCGATGAGACGGTAGGCCCTGAAAGCGAAGTCCAGGTTGTCGAAGCCGTGCTGCTTGCGATGGCTGGGGAGGTCGTTCACGTCAACCGGGTCCAGGTGGAGGAAGAATGTTGGTTCAGTGTCCTCCGGGGTGCACTGCTCCTTCGCGTAGATAAGGCTGTTCTCGATGAGATACACATCCCAATCGGAGCGGATTACCGGCGGGTTGCCACCCGTCAGACGAATCAGATAATCGCTTACTGGTATTGTCTCGAACCGAACCGGACTCGACATGGCGTGAGGCAGAACGGCGGCGGTTACGCACAACCCCGTTTGCGTTTGCGTCCAGGCGTTGGCGGCCGTTCCATCCCGTGGTCCGGCCCAGTGCCACACGACCAGTTCATTCGGATCGCATTCCCTGGCGAAGGTCTGTACCAGCCGCCCGTCAACAAGGAGCCCGGCGCCGTCCGATTGATAGTCGAAGTGCGGCTCCATTCTCTTCCAGATCCAAGCGGCGGTATCGTCATCTTCCGGCGGGTCGACGGAAACTAGAGTGAACACCTTTTTTCCATATTTTCTAGGGGAGCTTAGTGAACCTTCAAAGAGCACCCCATCTTCAAAGCCCTTTCGTACATGGCTGGTGAGGTTGGCAAAGTGAGTTATCCCAAATTCTCGATAGAGGGGAATGAATTTTTCATCCCAGACGGCGTATCCGTCTCTCGCCACGTTCGTTGCGTGAAAATAGTCGTAGGAGTTGATCAGACCATCCAGGTTCACCACCGGAAAGCGCGAGAAATACCCTATGACGCCGGCGTCCCATGACCCGACCACGCTGTCCTCGGGAAGCACGCGATTCATAAGCTGCGTACCCCCATAGACGGCTTCAGCCCACTGGTCGGCAGTTCTGGCTGAGTCTCTACTCACTTCAACCCGCTGGAATGGATAGGTGAAATCCGCCTTTGCAAGCAGGAAGACCGCGCCGACGACGGCAATGCCCAGGCACAGAATATTGGCCGCACGGTGCGATCGCGGCCCGATGAAGTGGCGAATGAAGTGAATGGCGACATAACATCGCACTGGAATGATCAGTGCCGTCATCAGGTACGCCGGGACGAAATACCAAGCATATGCTCCCTGGAAATCAGGATGCACGGTGAGGACGGTCTGCGCGAACTTGGCCAGATGGCCGACAGCCAAGCCGGACACGCCCGCCAGGAAGGCCAGCAGAAGCCCGTCCTCCCGGTTGTGGGACCGGCGGGTGAACCACCAAACCAGCAGGAACAAGGCGCAAGCCTCCAGCGCAACCCGCAGTTCGAGGTCGAAGACGTCGATCTGCAAGGTGTCCAGAAGGTTCTGCGTCAGGCTGTATCCACCTTCCCGCTCCCACAAAACCTGCGACCAGGCAGCCTTGGTCGCGCCACTCACTGGCACGATGCCGCCGAACACGAGCTTGTTATAGGCGAAGTACACCAGGATGCCGGCGCCGGCGGCGAGGAACGGGACGATCGCCGTGACGGAGAGTGCGGAACGAGCCCGTTCTCCGAGCAGCGCGCCGGGCGCTCGCTCCTGCCTCGACCACTCGACGAGGCACAGCGCTCCTGTCGCCGCCAGCGATATGGCGATGTACTCCAGGCGCACCCAGGGCAGGGCAAAGGCGACCGCGGCCAGCGGCCACTTCCACCGCGACGGGCTTTGCGCAAAGAGACAGGCGGTCAGAATAAACAGGCCCAGCATGAATAGCGCCGCCGCTGCTTCCATCCCTAGAATCAGCCCGTGCTGCTGGTAAAGTACCGGCAAGGCGGCGAACATCAGAACCCACGGCATGCGCGCCAGCCGGGCGGCCGCGGTGACGAGCGCCACACCACCGGCAACCAGCATGATCTCGAACGCCTTGATGCCGAACAGCGCGGCTTCCTTGTCGAATACCCAGTAGAACGGCGTGATCAGAAACAGCCAGATCGGGTGGTAGCCGTTGGTGCGCGTGATGCCGCCGTCGAAGGTGGAGAACTTGCCCTCAGCCAGGTTGAAGGCGATCTGGAAGTAATAGAAGGCGTCGTCTTCGCTCACATCGCGGATCAGGTTGATGAGGTCGAAGCGGACGAGCATATACCAGGCGAAGCCAGCCCCGTAGGCCAGGACGCCCCCGATGAACAGGACGAACAGCGCGTTGCGCAGCCGGGAGGACAGAGTCACCCCCTCTCCCCGCAAAATTTGCAGCACTTTCATAAGATCGCCCCAGTCTCCATCCAAGCCGTCCCTTCCACCTGTCCAAGACGTCGATCAAAGGCGCGTCGGGCGCCTGCCCGTTTCAGAGGCCGCGAGAATCATCAGGTCTGAGAAATTTGAATATGCGCTCGGGGATGCGCGAAATCAGCATGCAAGCGAGAGACGCCAGCCGCAGGGCTACATGCCCCACACGATGACCGTTCGTCCGTCCCGGCGCACCGCGCGGCGGAACACCTTCTCCTGCCACCGCTTGCCTTCGGTGCGGTCGAAGACGATCAGGTGGCCGACCTCGCTCCCGCACCGGTCCATGTAGCGCAGCGTCTGTTCAAGGCCCTTGCCGATGGTTCCCTCCAAGCTTTGCCGTTTTCCTTCGTGAAACACCTTGCACTCGACGACGAACTTGCTCCACAGGTCCGACGGGCCGTCGCCCTCCGGCCACAGGATCAGCAGGTCGGTACGCCCCCTGCCCAAGCCGTACTCCCGCTCGATGCGCCCGCCGCCGTTGATCACCCGCTGCAGGAACGCCTGCAGAACGAGCTGCGGCCCCGCCTCCCGGTACTCGAACCGCTCCAGCCAGTGCTCGGAATGCACACGGAAGAACGACTGGAAGGCGGTCAGCAGTTTGTCCACGTCCAGAACGCCGCCGGCGTCCACGTACCAGGCGGCGTCCTGGTCCAGGCTGTCCTGCAAGACGTAGCCCAACTCCCGCGGCACCACCTCCGCGTAAATGGGATTGGCGATGCGCGGCGGGGAGTCCCGGGCGACCAGGCCGAGGTCGCGGACGTAGCCGAGGTCATGGAGATGGTAGCGGGGCTCGTCGTCGCCGCTCAGTATGGGTTCGACGACGCGCCGCACCCGTTCCTCCTCCAGCTTGTGGGCGAGTTGGTCGAGGTGGGTGCGCCGGCTCAGGATCAGCCGCTCGCGGGCGTCCAGGACGGCGGTGGCGGTAACGGCGCGTGAGCGGTCGCGGCCGGCCGCGTTGTCAAAGCAGGCGTCGGCACAGAGCGCGTTGACCAGCCAGGGCTGACCTTGCGTCTGCGTCCAGACCATCTTCAGGGCTTCCGGGGTGAACACTTGCCCGGTCTCGGCAGTGTGCTGCGCCAGCAGCGCGCGCGTTTCGGCCTCGGTGAACTCGCCGAGGCGCAACGACCTGGCCGCCACGTTGAAGGGGCTACCACCGGCGATCATCTCCCCCGAGCCGGAGCGGATGCGGTAGTCCTGGATGTCGCGCACCCCGCACAGCACCACGCTTTGCGGAAAGCCCTCGGGCCGTTGCTCGTAGCCGGCGCGCAACTGCCGGAGCACCGACAGCAGCGTGTCGCCGACGAGGGAATCGATCTCGTCAACCAGCAGCACCAGCGGTTTGGGGTCGGCTAGGCTCCAGCGCGTCAACGCTTCGCTAAGGGCGTCGTCGGGGCCGGATTCCGCCAAGATATCAGGCCAAGCGTTGTGGAGGAACTCGTCGCCCAGCAAACGCGCCCGAGAAGCCAGGCGGCTCAGAATGGCGCGTATGGCGCGCGCCGTATCCTCACGCGCCGCTTGGCCGATCTCGACGTTTGTATGTACGCACCGGAAGTCGCTGCCGCGGTTCAACAGGTCGCACAGCGCGATGAGGGCGGAGGTCTTGCCGGTCTGACGGGGCGCGTGCAGCACGAAGTACCGTTTGTTCCGGATCATGTCCAGGATCTGGTCGAGGTCCACCCGTTCCAGCGGCGGAACGTGGTAATGGTCTTCGGGGCGGATGGGGCCTTCCGTGTTAAATCTGCGCATAGGCTGAATATACACCCCGGCGGTGCGGCCTCGCTACCCGGCCCGGCCATGGACGCCCAACGCCCGGCCGCGCTCTCTGGGGGGCTGCCCCAGGGTAATGGCTTTCGCCTCCCGCTGTGGGGTGGGCGACGGCTGGTGGCGGTGTTTCCGGAAATCAAAGTCGAAGTCGTCAAAACCGAATTCCCTGTGGCTTCTTCTACTGATCTTCGGATTGTTGCCGCGCCAGCATGACGTGGTCGAGCATGATGTGCCCCCAGCCTCCGGTTTCGTCGTCGAACAGTTCCAATTGCAGACGCTGGCCAGCAACTTCGCCTAGGGGATAACGAGCCGCTTGAACCGTTCGGTATTCTCGCCTCGCCAGACGCTGCGGTGAACTCCGGCGAGAGGGCGCAGCCGATGTCCGAGGTGGCGCCGGTCGCCAGCGCTGCTTCGATCCTGCCGTTCACGGTGCGGCGTTCCCGTCACCCGCCGGCTCGACAATATCGAAGCTGCCCTTCCAGATTTGGCCTTCGCCGGTGAACTGGCCGGTGCGGAGCGCGGCGATGCCGTAATCAGGTAGCTTCCGCCCTGCTACGCAGACTCCTCCCTCGATGAGACCGTGGTATCTGAAAGCAAAGTCCAGGTTGTCGAAGCCGTACTGCTTGCGGTGGCTGGGGAGGTCGTTCACGTCAACCGGGTCCAGATGGAGGAAGAACGTTGGTTCAGCGTCCTCCGGGGTGCATTGCTCCTTCTTGTAGATAAGGCCGTTCCCGACGAGATACACATCCCAATCGGAGCGGATTACCGGCCGGCTGTCTCCGAGTAGCTCTGCCCAGTAATTGAGATCGAACACCCGGAAGTCTCGTCCGGCAAAACGGTCTAAGACCCACTGCTGGTTCGGAGAGTCAAAGGGCATCCACAGAGCCGGGCCGACCTTTACGGCGTATTTCGCGCGGCCAAGCGCCTGGAATTCGCTGGTTACCGGCGGGTGTATCGTGAAGTTGACGCCCCGCTGCTCAAGGTATCCGGGTGGTGGGTGGCGGTCGTGGGCCATGTAGCGCTGGTGGTTGGGTGTTTCGACCGGGTTGCGCGCCACCGTCGCGTCGGTCAAGCCTCTTAGGTCGATGACCTTCAAGTCGGGAAGATAATAGAAGCGGATTCCGATCGAAAGGTCAGCCATCAGCGCGTCATCGGGAATCACTCCCTTCTCCATGTTCTCGTAGGGTTTCCATGTCCGCAATTGCGAGTTGGCGAACTCGCGGTGTTCCGTGAAAGACAAAGCGACGGACTGCCGGGAAGCTTGGTGGCGCAGATCGTTCGAGACGGCGACAAGCATCGGCATCCCTGGCGCGGCGAGCAACCACGCCGCATTTCTGTCATCCAGTTCTATGTGCAGATGCAGGATGCGTTCGCGTATTGCGGCCCCCTCGAACAACAGGGCGCCCTGGATCGCGCTGGCGTAGAACAACACCGGTATGAAGAGAACGAACGCGCACGTTCGCGCATCCACTGTCAAACGGGGGGAGAATCGTCGTAGCCACCGGCCGGCGGCAATCCGCGAGCCGAGGTGAACGATGCCCATAGACGAGGGGACAGCCAGTAGCGGCCAGTAGAAGTCCAGCGGACGGTACTCGAAATGGTCGCCGCCGATCCGCATCACATAGGCCATGTGGACGCCGACCAGGAGCAGCACCAGCGCCCATATCCCGTCACGGGATGCTCGCCAGCGGTTCCGCATGGCGACCGCTGCCAAGGGGATCAGCAGATACAGCCCGGTCTCCAGCGCCGCCGCCCACAGATAGCGAAAGCCCGACTCGTACCAGGGCCGCACGTGCTTGGCGTAGTAGGTGTTGGGCAGCCATTCGCCGTAATAGGAATATCGCCACAGGAAATGGGCGCCGATCAGGACGACAAAGGGCGCTGCCAAACAGATCAACCGCCGCCAGTCTGGATTCGGACGCCCGGTGTCCGCCATCCGCTGGATGACGAACCAGCCGAAGCACAGCGCCGCCAACAGCGGGCCTTCGGGCCGCGTCAAGGCGGCAGCGGCCAGGCTCAACGACGCCGCCAGCAAGCCCCGGCGGCTGTCTCTGTAAAGGCTCAGGCACATCACGGCCAGGACGATGAAGAAGGTGAACTGCCGCGTCTCCAGTCCGCCGCCGGACGTCCACACCGCGAAGGTGGCGCTGGCGCACACCAGCCCCAGCGCCATCCATGCGACCAGCCCCCGGTGGCACAGCAACGGCAGGCGTGCGATCCACCACAGCACCGCGGCGATGGTGCCGGCGGTAAAGGCGACCGACAGCCACGGCGCCGCGTCCTCCGGGGCCACGCCCAGCGCCCACCAGATGGCGGCCAGCTCCAGCACCCACAGGAAGTTGGAATAGCCCTCGACATATTCGCCGGGGTTGAATACCAGGCCGTGGCCTTCGAGCAGGTTGCGGACGTAGCGGAAACTGATGAACGCGTCGTCGCACAGGAACCACGCAACAGAAGAGAGCCAGCCCAGCAGTGCCAACCACGGCAAATGTAGCAGCATTACGCGCGTATTTCGGATGGCATTCTCCTTCATTGGGGATTGCCCACGTGTTACGTCTCCGATTCATCGACCAGAGAGTTGTAGGTGAAGCTGCCCTTCCAGATTTGGCCCTCACCGGTGAACTGGCCGGTGCGGAGCGCGGCGATGGCGTAGTCAGGCAGCTCCCGTACCGCTGCGCAGACTTCTCCCTCGATGAGACCGTGGTATCTGAAAGCAAAGTCCAGGTTGTCGAAGCCGTACTGCTTGCGGTGGCTGGGGAGGTCGTTCACGTCAACCGGGTCCAGATGGAGGAAGAACGTTGGTTCGGCATCCTCCGGGCTGCATGGGTCCTTGACGTAGATGAGGCTGTTCTCGATGAGATACACATCCCAATCGGAGCGGATTGCCGGTTGGTTGTCTCCGGTCAGGCTTGCCACGTAATCGCGATCGAACACCCGCAAGTCTCGTCCGGCAAAGCGGTCCAAGACCCACTGCCGGTCGGAAGAGTCAAAGGGCATCCACAGAGCCGGGCCGACCTTTACGGCGTATCCCGCGCGGCCAAACGCCTGGAATTCGCTGGTTACCGGCAGGTGTATCGTGAAGTTGACGCCCCGCTCTTCGAGGTATCCGGGCGGTGGTTGACGGTCGTGGGCCATCCTGCGCTGGTGGTTGGGTGTTTCGACCGGGTTGCGCGCCACCGTCGCGTCGGTCAAGCCGTGCAGGTCGATGACCTTCAAGTCGGGAAGATAATAAAAGCGGATTCCGATCGAACCGCCAACCGTCAGCGCATCATCGGGAATCACTCCCCTCTCCATGTTCTCGTAGGGTTTCCACCTCCGCAATTGCTGGTTGGCGAACTCGCGGGCTTGCGTGAAAGGCGCAGCGACGACCTGCCGGGAAGTTTGGCGGCGCAGGTCGTTCGAGACGGCGACAAGCATCGGCATCCCTGGCGCGGCGAGTAACCACGCAGCATTTCTGTCATCGAGTGCTATGTGCAGCTTCTTGATGCGTTCGCGTATTGCGGCCCCCTCGAACAACAGGGCGCCCTGAATTGCGCTGGTGTAGAACAACACCGGTATGAAGAGAACGAACGCGCACGTTCGCGCACCCGCTGTACAAATGGGCAGGAGGGGGGAGAATCGTCGCAACCACCGGCGGGAGGCAATCCGCGAACCGAGGTGAACGATTCCCATGGACGCCGGGACAGCCAATAGCGGCCAGTAGAAGTCCAGCGGACGGTACTCGAAATGGTCGCCGCCGATCCGCATCACATAGGCCATGTGGACGCCGACCAGGAGCAGCACCAGCGCGCCTGTCCCGTCGCGAGACGCCCGCCAGCGATTCCGCATGGCGACCGCTGCCAAGGGGATCAGCAGATACAGCCCGGTCTCCAGCGCCGCCGCCCACAGGTAGCGAAAGCCCGACTCGTACCAGGGCCGCACGTGCTTGGCGTAGTAGGTGTTGGGCAGCCATTCGCCGTAATAGGAATATCGCCACAGGAAATGGGCGCCGACCAGGACGACAAAGGGCGCTGCCAAACAGATCAACCGCCGCCAGTCCGGATTCCGACGCCCGGTGTCCGCCATCCGCTGGATGACGAACCAGCCGAAGCATAGCGCCGCCAACAGCAGGCCTTCGGGCCGCGTCAAGGCGGCAGCGGCCAGGCTCAACGACGACGCCAGCAAGCCCCGGCGGCTGTCTCTGTAAAGGCTCAGGCACATCACGGCCAGGACGATGAAGAAGGTGAACTGCCGCGTCTCCAGTCCGCCGCCGGACGTCCACACCGCGAAGGTGGCGCTGGCGCACACCAGCCCCAGCGCCATCCATGCGACCAGCCCCCGGTGGCACAGCAACGGCAGGCGTGCGATCCACCACAGCATCGCGGCGATGGTGCCGGCGGTAAAGGCGACCGACAGCCACGGCGCCGCGTCCTCCGGGGCCACGCCCAGCGCCCACCAGATGGCGGCCAGCTCCAGCACCCACAGGAAGTTGGAATAGCCCTCGACATATTCGCCGGGGTTGAATACCAGGCCGTGGCCTTCGAGCAGGTTGCGGACGTAGCGGAAACTGATGAACGCGTCGTCGCACAGAAACCACGCAACAGAAGAGAGCCAGCCCAGCAGTGCCAACCACGGCAAATGTAGCAGCATTACGCGCGTATTTCGGATGGCATTCTCCTTCATTGGGGATTGCCCACGTGTTACGTCTCCGATTCATCGACCAGAGAGTTGTAGGTGAAGCTGCCCTTCCAGATTTGGCCTTCGCCGGTGAACTGGCCGGTGCGGAGCGCGGCGATGGCGTAATCACGCACGGGCAGCTCCCGCCTCGCTACGCAGACTCCTCCCTCGATGAGACGGTAGGCCCTGAAAGCGAAGTCCAGGTTGTCGAAGCCGTGCTGCTTGCGATGGCTGGGGAGGTCGTTCACGTCAACCGGGTCCAGGTGGAGGAAGAACGTTGGTTCAGTGTCCTCCGGGTTGCACTGGTCCTTCTTGTAGATGAGGCTGTCTTCGACGAAATACACTTTCCAGTCGGAGCGGATTACCGGCGGGTTGCCACCCGTCAGCGGCAGATAATCGCTTACTGGTATTGTCTCGAACCGAACCGGACTCGACATGGCGTGAGGCAGAACGGCGGCGGTTACGCACAACCCCGTTCGCGTTTGCGTCCAGGCGCTGGCGGCCGTTCCATCCCGTGGTCCGGCCCAGTGCCACACGACCAGTTCATTCGGATCGCATTCCCTGGCGAAGGTCTGTACCAGCCGCCCGTCAACAAGGAGCCCGGCGCCGTCCGATTGGTAGTCGAAGTGCGGCTCCATTCTCTTCCAGATCCAAGCGGCGGTATCGTCATCTTCCGGCGGGTCGATGGTCCCTAGAGAGAACACCGTTTCGTTGTAGTTTAGTGAACCTTCAAAAAGCACCCTACCTTCAAAGTCCCTTATCGAATGGTCGGCAAAGTGAGTTATCCCCAATTCTCGATAGAGGGGAACGAATTTTTCACGCAAGTGGGGGTATCCGTCTCTTTCCACGTTTGTCGCGTGAAAATAGTCGTAGGAGTTGACCAGACCATCCAGGTTCACCACCGGAAAGCGTGAGAAGTACCCGATGACGCCGGCGTCCCACGACCCGACCACGCTGTCCTCGGGAAGCACGCGATTCATAAGCTGCGTACCCCCATAGGTGGCTACAACCCATGGGTCGGTAATTCTGGTTGAGGCATTACTCGCTTCAACCCACCGGAATGGATAGGTGAAATCCACCTTTGCGAGGAGGAAGACCGCGCCGATAACGACAATGCCCAGGCTCAGAATATTGGCCGTCCGGTACGACTTCGGCCCGATGAAACGGCGAATGAAGTGAACGGCTGCACAACAGTTCACGGGTACTATCAGCGCCATCATCAGGTACGCCGGGACGAAATACCAACCGTAGCTCCCCCAATTAGGATGCACGGTGAGGACGGTCTGCCCGAACTTGGCCAGATGGCCGACAGCCAAGCCGGACACGCCCGCCAGGAAGGCCAGCAGAAGCCCGTCCTCCCGGTTGTGGGACCGGCGGGTGAACCACCAAACCAGCAGGAACAAGGCGCAAGCCTCCAGCGCAACCAGCAGTTCGAGGTCGAAGACGTCGATCTGCAAGGTGTCCAGAAAGTTCTGCGTCAGGCTGTATCCGCCGTCCCACTCCCACAAAACCTGCGACCAAGCAGCCTTGGTCGTGCCACTCACCGGCACGATGCCGCCGAACACGAGCTTGTTATAGGCGAAGTACACCAGGATGCCGGCGCCGGCGGCGAGGAACGGGACGACCGCCTTGACGGAGAGCGCAGAACGAACCCGCTCTCCGAGTGGCGCGCCGGGCGCTCGCTCCTGCCACGACCACTGGATCAGGCATAGCGCGGCGGTTGCCGCCAAGGATATGGCGACATACTCCAGGCGCACCCAGGGCAGGGCAAAAGCTATCGCGGCCAGCGGCCATTGCCACCGAGCCGGGCTTCGCGCAAAGAGACAGGCGGTCAGAATAAACAGGCCCAGCATGAATAGCGCCGCCGCTGCTTCCATCCCTAGAATCAGCCCGTGCTGCTGGTAGAGCATCGGCAGCGCGGCGAACATCAGAACCCACGGCAGGCGCGCCAGCCGGGCGGCCGCGGTGACGAGCGCCACACCACCGGCAACCAGCATGATCTCGAATGCCTTGACGGCGAACAGCGCGGCTTCCTTGTCGAATACCCAGTAGAACGGCGTGATCAGAAACAGCCAGATCGGGTGATATCCGTTGGTGCGCGTGATGCCGCCGTCGAAGGTCGAGAACTTTCCCTCGGCCAAGTTGCGGGCAATCTGGAAGTAGTAGAAAGAGTCGTCCATGGTCATGTAGTGAAGCAGGTTGACCAAGTCGAAGCGGGCGAGCATGTACCAGGCGAACCCGGCCCCGTAGACCAGGACACCGCCGATGAACAGGCCGAACAGCGCGTTGCGCAGCCGGGAGGACAGCATTAGCCCCCCCCCCCGCATTTTCATGCCCAGACAACGGGCAGCCAGGGCGCGCCAGCGATGATTCAGCGCGGTGTCTTTTGGTGTGGTCATTGTTGTTTCTCTCCTTTACAGGGCGAGGCGCCGCGAGAGCGTCGAGGCAAACCTGGAAGTCTCCCCGACCGCCTCGGTTCGGACGGCATTGAAGGCGTCACGTTGGGGATAGCCTTGGCGCACCCGTTCCGGCGCGCAGCAGGCGTCCTTGGCGAGATAGACGCGACCGCCGTGCGCATGGGTGATCGCGTCGAGCGCCGCGAGCAGCGCCAGCGTGTGCACGATGGCGTGGCCGATGTCCGAGGTGGCGCCGAGCACCAGCGCCGTTTCGACCCCGCCGTTCACGGTGCGGTGTTCCCATCACCCGCTGGTTCGGCAACATCGAAGCTGCCCTCCCAGATCTTCTGGCCCTCGCCGGTGAACTGGCCGGTGCGAACCGCGGCGATGGCGTAATCACGCACGGGCAGCTCCCGCCGCGCTACGCAGACTCCTCTCTCGACGAGAAGGTGATTACTGAAAGAAAAGTTGAGGCCGTCGAAGCCATACTGCTTGCGATGGCTGGGGAGGTCGTTCACGTCAACCGGGTCCAGGTGGAGGAAGAACGTTGGTTCAGCGTCCTCCGGTCCGCATTGCTCCTTCGCGTAGATGAGGCTGTTCTCGATGAGATACACATCCCAATCGGAGCGGATTACCGGCGGGTTGCCACCCGTCAGCCACGGCAGATAATCGCTTACTGGTATTGTCTCGAACCGAACCGGACTCGACATGGCGTGAGGCAGAACGGCGGCGGTTACGCACAACCCGGTTTGCGTTCGCGTCCAGGCTCTGGTGACCGTTCCATCCCCGGGCCCGTCCCAGGACCACACGACCAGTTCGTCCGGATCGCATTCCTTGGCGAAGGTCTGCGCTAGCCGCCCGTCAACAAGGAGCCCGGCGGCGTCCGATTGATAGTCGAAATGCGGCTCCATTTTCTTCCAGATCCAAGCGGCGGTATCGTCATCTTCCGGCGGGTCGACGGAAACTAGAGTGAACACCCTTTTTCCATATTTTCCAGGGGAGCTTAGTGAACCTTCAAAGAGCACCCCATCTTCAAAGCCCTTTCTCGTATGGCTGGTGAGGTTGGCAAAGTGAGTTATCCCAAATTCTCGATAGAGGGGAATGAATTTTTCATCCCAGCCGGCGTATCCATCTCTCGCCACGTTCGTTGCGTGAAAATAGCCGTAGGAGCTGGCCAGACCATCCAGGTTCACCATCGGAAAGCGCGAGAAATACCCTATGACGCCGGCGTCCCACGACCCGACTACGCTGTCCTCGGGAAGCACGCGATTCATAAGCTGCGTACCCCCATAGACGGCTTCACCCGATTCGTAGGCAGTTCTGGGTGCGTCTCTACTCCCTTCAATCCACCGGAATGGAGAGGCGAAATCCGCCTTTGCGAGCAGGAAGATCGCGGCGGCAATAATGCCCACGATCAGAACATTGGCCGCTTGGGGCCACCTCGGCCAGACGAAACGGTGGACGAAGTGAATGGCGACGTAGCATCTCGCAGGGACGATGAGTACCATCATCAGGTACGCGGGGACGAAATACCAAGCATGTCGTCCCTGGAGAACAGGATGCACGGTGAGGACGGTCTGCGCGAACTTGGCCAGATGCCCGACCGCCAAACCGGACACGCCCGCCAGAAAGGCCAGCAGAAGCCAGTCCTCCCGACTCCGGGAGCGGCAGGCGAACCACCAGACCAACAAGAGGTAGGCGCAAACCTCCAGCACAATCAGCAGCTCATAGTCAAAGACGGGAACCTGCAATACCTCCTGGAAGTTCCGGATCAGGCTATATCCGTCTCCGTGCTGCCACTCGGCCTGCGACCACGCCTGCTTGCTCGCGCCACTCACCGGTACGATGCCGCCGAAGACGAGCTTGTTGTAGGCGAAGTACACCAGGATGCCCGCGCCCGAGCCGAACAATGACGGCAGGGCTTTGAGATCGGGTATGGAGCGAGCCCGCGCTCCGAATGACGCGCCGGACGGGCGGTCTTGCCACGACCACTCGATCAGGCATAGCGCCGCAGTCGCCGCCAAGGATATGGCGATGTACTCCAAGCGCACCCAGGGCAGGGCAAAGGCTACCGCGGCCAGCGGCCACTTCCACCGCGCCGGGCTTCGCGCAAAGAGACAGGCGGTCAGAATGAACAGGCCCAGCATGAATAGCGCCGCCGCTGCTTCCATCCCCAGAAACAGCGCGCGCTGCTGGTAGAGCATCGGCAGCAATGCGAATAGCAGAATCCAGGGCAGCCTCGCCACCCGGGCGGCTACGGCGATGAGCGCCACGCCGCCGGCAACCAGCATGATCTCGAACGCCTTGATGCCGAACAGCGCGGCTTCCTTGTCGAATACCCAGTAGAACGGCGTGATCAGAAACAGCCAGACTGGGTGATAGCCGTTGGTACGCGTGATGCCGCCGTCGAAGGTGGAGAACTTGCCCTCGGCCAAGTTGAAGGCGATCTGGAAGTAATAGAAGGCGTCGTCGGTACTCACGAAGCGGATCAGGTTGATCAGATCGGAGTGGGCGAGCATGTACCAGGCGAAGCCGGCCCCGTAGGCCAGGACGCCCCCGATGAACAGGACGAACAGCGCGTTGCGCAGTGGAGGCGGTAACTTACTGAATTTAATGAAGTTTTTCGGGAGGGGGGGGTAGATACCATCTTTGTCCTTGGCTGTCCCTAGGGCATTCCAGTGGTCATTCGGCGTTGGGTCGTTCGGCATGGTCATATCGTTTCTCTCTGATATGGGGAGCCTATAGCGCGAGCCTCCGTGAGAGCGCGGAGGCGAACCTGGGGGTCTCCCCGACCGCCTCGGCGCGGACGGCCTTGAAGGCGTCACGTTGGGGATAGCCTTGGCGCACCCGCTCCGGTGCGCAGCAGGCGTCCTTGGCGAGATAGACGCGACCGCCGTGCGCATGGGTGATTGCGTCGAGCCCGTCGAGCAGTGCCAGCGTGCCGCCCCGTATCGGAAAGTCGAGCGCCAGCGTGTATCCCTCCATGGGAAACGACATCAACCCCTCCCCGGCGGGACCGAACAGCTTGAGGACCGTGAGGAACGGGCCCTGTCCGGACGCGGCGATACGTTCCAGCAGAGCCGCTATGCCGGTCGGGCTTTTCGCCTTGGGCAGCACGCACTGGTACTGAACGAATCCTCGCCGACCGTAGAGACGGTTCCACGCCTCGATCCGATCCAGGGGAAAGAAGAACGGGTCGAAGTGGACCGGCCGTCCCCCGCTACGCACCCGTCCCCAGCGGTAGTAGAGTTCGTTGAAGCGGCTGATCGAAGCCCGGTTGAGCAGAACGGACGGCGCATCCATTGGAACCGAGAACTTACTCACGGGCGGCAAGCGCGAGGGGTTGGACGCGAGCTGCGACGGCAACGCACGGCGTGCCATGAATGTTCCGCGCGTTATCAGCGAGCGGCCCAGCTTTGCGCCACGCGCCAGACAGTCGAGCCAGGCGACGCTGTAGGGCCAGTCGCGCGACGCCTCGAACACGGCCATGGTCTCGTCGAGGTCGCGCACGGCCAGGGTCTCCGCCATGACGAAGGCGGTAGCGATCGGCTTGAGCCGGAAGCTCGCGGCGAGGATGACGCCGGTCAGCCCCATGCCGCCAAGGGTGGCGCGAAAGAGATCGGCATTTTCGGCGCGGCTGCATGGCTGAACGTCTCCGTTCGCCGTTGCCAGCATCAACGACTCGACGTGCGCGCCGAAGGTCCCGTCGCGATGGTGGTTCTTGCCGTGCACGTCGGCGGCGATCATCCCTCCGACGGTGACGAACTTCGTTCCCGGCACCACCGGCGGGAACCAGCCGCGCGGCACGAACGTGGCGAGAACGTCGGCCAGCATCACGCCGGCTTCGCAGGTCAACAGGCCAGTCTTGGCGTCAAACGCCAGCATCCGGTCCATCGCCAGCATCGAGAGCGTCAGCTCCGGGTTGAGCGCCGCATCACCGTAGGACCGTCCGTTGCCGCGGGCGAGCGCCGTGTCGTGGCCAGCGAGCAGGCCGGGAAGGGCCTCGCGTTCGCGAAGGCGCTCCACCCGGCAATCCACGACCGGATACCGGCCCCAGCCGGAGAGTTTCACAGGGTCCACTCCCTGAACACAAAGCGCTTGTCGAGGTGGTACTTGGCGACGTATCCGATAGCGAGTCCGAAAACGGCGCCAGCGTAACGCAGCCAGCGCGTATCGCCCATCGCCGCAAACGCCAGTTCGGTCCCCCAAAAAATGCCGGTCGTCAAGACGCCCGTTAGTGAATAGAGGGCGAACCTGACCGCGTGGCCGCGCACCGAGGTGGGCCGGTCATGGAATATCCAGCGGCGGTCGAGGACATACTTGGCGACCAGTCCGGTGAAGGTGCCCGCTGCCATGGCCGCATACAGCTCGTAGCGGCCGGCGTACAGCGTGCTGCTGACGTGTTGGGCCGCGACGTTGACCGCCGTGGCAACCGCGGCAAAGGCGGCGTAACGCCGGACGAAAGCCGGTGGACCGCAGGCGTCTGTCACAAGGCGGCGACGAGCACGATCAGAAAACCGAGGCCGGTCAGCCAGCTTGCCCGGTCGCGCATCGTGAACACCACCGGGTCATCGCCGACGACGCCGCGATTGGCGAGCAACGCCAGGCGTCCCAGCCAGTAGAGCAGGAGCGGACAGACCAGCCACAGGAGTTCCGGTCGGTCATAGAGGCCGCTTACGTCCGGGCTCTGGATGTAGAGGGTGAGAATCACCACCGCAGCGAAGCCGCTCGCCGCACCGAGCGCCGCCAGCATCGGGAGGTCTTCGACAACATAGGCGCGTCCGCCGGATGCGGACCGGCCGGACTTGTGCAGCGCGTACAGCTCATTTTGGCGCTTGACGACGGCCAGAGCGAGAAAGACGAACAGGAAAAAGGCGAGGAACCAGGGTGACAGGCGGATCGATCCTGCGGCCGCGCCGGCGAGCACGCGGATCGCGTAGAGCATCGCCAGCACAACGACATCAATGAAGATCTTGCGCTTGAGCGACAGTGAATAGGCGACCGTCACGATCAGGTAGAGAAGAACGCAAAACCCCGTTACGGGCGACAGCCAAAGGGCCAGAGCGAGTCCGCCTGCTACCAGCGCGATGCCGAGGCCGACCGCCGGCAAAAGCGGCGTTTGCCCTGCCGCCAGCGGACGGTGGCGCTTGTTCGGGTGCTCGCGGTCGTGCGGGAGGTCGAGCAGATCGTTGAACAGGTACGTACCCGATGCACAGGCCGAGAGCGCCCCGAACACCGCCGTCGCCACCAGCCAGGACACGGTCCGGGTTTCGTGCGCCGCCATGAGGGGCACGAATACGAGCACGTTCTTGACCCACTGGTGCGGGCGCAAGGCCCGGAAGCAGTCGCGCGGACCGCCACCGAAGCCGGGGAGGAAACGGGCCTCGGCGTCTATCGTGCGCACGCGCTGCGCGAGGCCCGTGCGGAGGCCGACGCCGATGGCGCGCCGCGCCTGTTTCCATACCGCCAGATCGCGGCGTTCATTGCCGATATAGTCGAATCCACCCTTGCCGAATTTTTCAACCAGAGCATCTGCCTTGGCCTGACCCGTCAGATTGGTGCGTCCGTCAGACGCGAGATGCCCCGCGGCGCCCACGCTTTCGACAAGCGGAGCGACCACCAATTCGTCGGAACCGGAGGCCAGCCAGACCTCGCGTCCCGCTGTCTTGGCGGCGGCGATTTCGTGAAGCACGGCCGGGTTTAGCACCAGGGTTGCCGGCGACAGTGGCATCGCCCGCGCGACTCTGCGCTTCAGGGCGGCGCGGCCTCGGGCGAGCCACAGCGGCAGAACGAACAACAGGAGCGGACGGACGGCGATCAGCCGGAAGATACCCTCAATCAGCAGGTCGCCGCTGACCAGCGTGCCGTCCACGTCGACGGCCAGTGGTGGCGCAATGTCGTGCGGGGGCGAATTGCTCATGGTGTGGGACTGAATTCGTGATGCCGCTTCATTGACCTTTGCATCGGATCGTCTCATGGCGCCTATTGTAGTAAGACTCCCGGAACAGTGCGAGGGTGCTCCCGCTGCCGGTATCGCCGGTTTTCGATACCGGCACTGCCAATCCGTGGTTCCAGGGTCATGGTTCAATGCGCCGATACTCGACCAATACGGACCGGCCTTCAATATGCACGATGCGCACGTCGAGATCGTTGGCGTCGGCGTCCGTCAGTCTCAGATGCTCACCGAATCCGAAGCGCACCGGCTGAGTCTGACCGTGGTTGATCGCAACGTTGGAAGCGTACAGATACGTGCGTCCGTAGCTGTCCAGGGTCGGATTCAGCCTGCCGTTGAGCCCTGGAAGGTATCCCGTCGCCTCAGGGAATATGACAGCACCGCCGTCGCGCAGTTCTTCGAGGTCCAGAGTAAGCCCACGCTCAGCAGGAGTCCATGCGCGCTCCATGCAAGCCGAAAAACCCTTGGCGGCTGCGAACACCGTCATAGGCAGATGAGTGGTATGCAAGTCGAACTGCGCCTCCCCGTGCTCGTCGGTCGAAGCGCGTTTCCACGTCTTGTTCGGGAACAGCGCCAGCAGGTCAGCACCAGCCAGAGGTTTGCCCGCGCCGTACACGGCGACGGTTGCGCGCGCCGGACTCGGCTCCAGGATGGCAGCGGGAATGATGAGCAGGACTTCCGTTCCATCGATCAACCGGTATTCGGGTAGCTTGCCGCAGAGTTCCTGTGTTTCGCGCTGGATAATCGGAACCCCGTCACCGCGGCGCTCCATGAAAAATTGCCTGTCCCGGGAGCCATGCGTGTCGCCGACCGGCATGCGTCCGAGAATCGAGGTCAATGCCTCGTTGCGGGTCGCCTGTCGCGCCGCCATGCTTTCCAGGGTCAAGTTGTTCGGCAAGGCACCGGGAGACTGTATCTCCAGACGGTCCTCGAACATCGACAAGCGGATCTTGCTGGCGTGAATCGAATAGTCACGATGCACCACGGCATTGACCAGTGCCTCAAACAGCGCCTTGTCGCTGTACTGCGGCAGGTTGACGCGCGCCGGCTCCTTACGAGCCGCAACCCGCATGTTTCGCACCGCAAAGGCTACCGCATCGGCAATCTGCCGGTTCAACGGGCCGGTGATTTCCTGCGCGTCGACCTGGCCGGAAGTTCGGTCTTTTCCCCGGTAGCGGGTTGCCGTAAGGCATGCGTTCGGGAGCCATTGTTCGGGATTTCGGGTACACAACAGCACGCCGGCTACCGTGGCGCGAGGCGTGCCGGTCTCGTCGGGCAACAGAAGCGCCAGCTTGCCGAGCGCCGATTCAGGCTCTGCCGCGCCCTCCGCGCTCAGCAGGGGCTTCCAAAGCGATTCGTCCAGCGTGTTGAATCCGGTTTGCGACACGGTTTGTTCGTCGAATGACACGAATCTCGCCTGCCCCCGCCGTTGCGCCAGGCGCAGACACTCGTCACTCGTCATCTTTCGCTTCGCGCCGCCTACGCGAATGTAGCTACCGCCGGGGCTGTCGTGCTGCGCATCCCCCTGCGGTATTTCAACGACCAAGAAGCGTTTGCCATCCGGGGTTTGCTTGTGCTGGGTACGAATGCGAACGGACGGCTTGATCGAGTCGGTACTGACTTCGACAAGGACAGCATCGAGGGCAACGAGCTGTTCACGCGACAGGTTCTGCACGTCACCCTTGTCGGTGACGCCGCAGAGCAGCCTACCTCCCGTCGCATTGGCAAACGCGGCAATCTCATCCGCCAGGTCGTCGCGGCTTGGACTTCTTGGACGCGTCCCGGAGAAGTCAATCTGCTTGAACTCCCATCGGCTGTCCTCACCCAGTTGCAGCTGCAGCGCGATGTCTTCGTCACGATAATCCATGGATCGCTCCCGAACCCGAGCGAGGTTCTCGACGGTGCGTCGATCAGTAAAGCAGAATTTGCCAGAAACCATTCAGCACCGTCAAGGCCACGGCGCCGATTAGCGTGGTGGTCAGGTTCTCGATCTCGAACCCCTCAAGCAGCTTGTCGGTGAGGAACAGCAGAAAGGCATTGATGACGAAGGCGAACAGCCCGAAGGTGAGCAGCATCGGGATGAAGGCGATGAAACCGAGAATGCCCGACAGCAGGGTTTGCAACAGGCCGTAGACGAGGGCGGCGAGCACGGCGTGGCCGAAATTGCGGAGGTGGAAGCCCGGCAGGAACCTTGCGATGAGGGTCAGCGAACCGGCGGACAGAAGCAGGTAAATGAGCCAGCGTATCATCCTCAACTCCCGTGGCGAGGGGTGGATATCGGCGAAACCATTGGACTTTGTAAGCCCCCGTCGTCCCGGCGGTGAAGACAAACCTACCGCGCGAGGCTCGACGGGCGGCGGCGTTGGCACTTCTCACGGCCGCCGACTTATAATAGACTCTATTACATTAACACGCCTCACCGGCGCGCCCGTCTGCTCCTTGGCGCGCGTTTGACCCCTTCGATAACGGAATCCATACTGTGGCACAAGAAGGCATGTCTGTGGAAGCGCAGGTTGACCTGCTGATGCGCGGCGCCCGCTTCGCCGATGAAGCCGATTACTGGGGCGCCGAGGTGCCCGAGAGCGGCGAGTTGCGGAGCCGCATGCACGCCGAATTGCGCGATAAACTGCGGCTCGGCCGGCCGTTGCGCGTCTATCTGGGCGTCGATCCCACGAGCACCGATTTGCACGTTGGGCACTTCGTTCCTCTGCAAAAGCTGCGCAGGTTTCAGGACCTAGGCCACCAGGTGGTCTTTTTGATCGGCGATTACACGGCTACCATCGGCGACCCCAGCGAGCAGACGAGCGAGCGCAAGCGCCTGACGCACGAGCACGTGTTGGAGCTGGCCGGCAACTACACGGAGCAGGCCTACCGCATCCTGGACCCCGCCAGGACCGAGGTGCGTTACAACGGCGACTGGCTGGGGAAGCTCTCCTTCGCCGACGTCATCGAGCTGGCCAGCATCTTTCCGATGAAGCAGATCGTCGCCCGCCGCGATTTCCAGCGCCGCATGGAGCAGGGCGAGTCGCTGCGCTTCCACGAATCGCTGTACGCGCTGATGCAGGGCTACGACGCCTACATGCTGAAGTGCGACGTGCAGGTGGGCGGCTACGACCAGCATTTCAACATGCTGGCCGGGCGCGCCATTCAGGAGCACTTTGGCGACCCGCCGCACGTCATGCTGACCAACCCGCTGCTCATCGGCACCGACGGGCGCAAGATGTCGAAGAGCTACGGCAACGTCATCAACGTGCACGACGCGCCGGGCGACATGTACGGCAAAACGATGCGTATGGCCGACGAGCACATTCAGGCCTACCTGGAGCTCACCAGCTCGCTGGCCAGCGATGCCATCGATGCCGAGGTGCAACGGCTGCAGGACGGCGCCAACCCGATGGAGGTGAAGAAGCGGCTGGCCTTCGACTTGGTGCGGCAGTACCACGGCGAGGCGGCGGCGGACGAGGCGGCGGAAACGTTCCGGCGCGTCGTGCAGCGCCAGGAAGTTCCCGATGAAGTGCCGGAAGTGATGGTGCCGTCGCATCTGCTGGGGGCGACGTGGGTCGACCTGTGCGCCGGTCTCGACTTGAGCGCGTCGAAAGCCGAGGCGCGCCGCCTGATGCGCCAAGGCGGCTTTTACGTTGAACAGACGCCGGTGAAGGATACCGAGGCCCGCGCGGAAATTCCGCCGGCGGGTGTCCTGCTGCGGCTGGGCAAGCGGCGCTATTACCGCCTGTTGCCCGGCGCCTGAGCCCCGTACCGGCAGGCATTTCCCCCTGGTCGTCGGGGGATCGTTTTCTGGCTTGACCGCTTCGCGCGGTTTGTGTGTCTTGGAGGAGATCAGGACTGTGGATATTATTGTCACCCTCAAGCAGGTGCCGGATCCGGAGGCGCCCAAGGAAACGTTTCGGATTGACGAAGCAGCGATGAAGATCCTCAATCCGCCCAACATCGACCCGGTGATTAACGGGTACGACGAGAACGCCATCGAAGCGGCGCTGCAACTCAAGGAGGCGGCTGGCGGCAAGGTGGTCGCCGTGTCGATGGGCGAGGCGAGCGCCACGCGTGCCCTCAAGCAGGCCCTGGCGATGGGGGTGGATGAGGGCATCCTGTTGCAAGATGCGTCGTTTGCGGATGCCGACGCTACCTCGACGGCCCACGTGCTGGCGCGCGCCATCGAAAAGATCGGCTCGTACGGGCTGATCCTGTGCGGACGCCAGGCATCGGACTGGGACCAGTCGCAGGTGCCCTCCGGCATTGCCGAATTGATCGGCCTGCCGAGCGTGACCGCCGTACAGAAGGTGGCGTTGCAAGACGATGCGGTACGGGTCGAGCGCATCCTTGAAGACGGCTACGAGGTGCTGGACATTCGCGGGCCGTGCGTGGTGACGGTGAGCAATGAGGCCAACAAGCCGCGCTACCCGACGCTGAAGGGCATCATGGCCGCGGGCAAGAAGCAGATCCTGGTCTGGGACGCGGCGGAGTTGGGGGTCGATGCGGCCCAGGTCGGCAGCGCCGGCGCCCTGACCCGCGTCAGCAAGCTGTACGTGCCGAGCTTCGCCGGCGATTGCGAGTTCATCGCCGGCGAGTCACCAGAGGAGATGGGGGCGAATCTGGCCCTGCGCCTGCGGGAGTTGAAGATTATCTAGAGCCTGTTGACATTCATAAGGGCAACTCCACGCTCGTATGAGTCGCCGGCTTGGCGCGGGCGTCAATGGGGATGCCAGAAATCAGCGCCCCACTGGTCTTTGGAGGGCGGTCTGGAAGCCCGCGCGCCCAGGCATGAGAGACGTGGCGATGAGGCCGCAAGACGACTTCTGAAACCGGCCACAACAAGGGCGGGATCACTCACGAACACCCTCTTCGTGCCGATCGTGTGAATGTCAACAGGCCCTAAATACCGGGACACCTCTATAGAATCGAACGACGGAGGGATAGAAGCATGGCTCAGGGGGTAATGATTTTCGCGGAAACAACCGGCGCCGCGCTGGCGCCGATCGCCAAAGAGATGTGCGGCGTCGGGCGCCGCCTTGCCGATGCGCTCGGTGAGCCGCTGGTCGCCGCGGTGGCCGGCAGCGGCGTCGGCGGCGCAGACCAAGAGGCCATCGCGCACGGCGCAGACCGCGTTTACGTGGCGGACGCGGACGTGCTGCAGACCTACCAGACGGCGTCGTATTGCACAGTGATAGGCCAGATTGCCGAGCAGGCGGAACCGGAAGTTCTGCTGGTGGGGATGAGCGACAACGGCCGCGACCTCGGCCCGCGGCTGGCGTTCCGGCTGCGCACCGGGCTGGCCTCGGACTGCGTCGACCTGACCATCAACGCGGAGACGCGCCTGCTGGAGGCGACCCGTCCGGTTTCGGGCGGCAATGCGATGGCGACCGTGGTCATTGAGAAAACCCGGCCGCAGATGGCCACGGTGCGGGCCAAAACGATGCCGGCCGCCGAGCCGGACGCCGGACGGCAAGGCGAGGTTATTGCCGTTGACGTGTCCGTGGACGCCGTCGCGCTGCCGGTGACCGTCGTTGAGCGCGTCAAGGCCGAATCGGAGGGGGTGCGGTTGGAGGACGCCGATATCGTCATCTCCGGCGGGCGCGGCCTGAAGGGACCGGACGATTTCTACGCCATTCTGGAGCCTTGCGCCAAGGCGCTCGGCGGCGCCATCGGCGCCTCGCGGGCAGCGGTGGACGAGGGCTGGGTGCCCACGCAGCTGCAGGTGGGCCTGACTGGCAAGATCGTCAGCCCGAAGCTGTACGTCGCCTGCGCCATCTCCGGGGCGGCGCAGCACATGGCGGGCTGCGGCTACTCGAAAACCATCGTGGCGGTGAATCGGGACCCCGACGCCCCGATCTACCAGCGCGCCAACATCGGCATTGTGGGCGATTATAAGAAGGTCATGCCGGCCTTCCAGGCCAAATGCGCCGAATTGCTTGGCTGACGCGCCGTGTCTTGTCGGTGCGCCGGCGAATTTCAATCCCCCCGTCAACAGACCCTTCCGCGAGCCCCGTAAAGGAGACCGATTATGACCGTAGACGAAATCGCCAAGCGATTGCTGGCTCATGGCAGGCGGGTGTCGGTGGCGGAAGCCGATACCTGTGGATTGGTCGGCTACCTGCTGAGCACGGTGCCGGGCAGCTCGAAGTACTTTCCAGGTGGTGTGATTGCTTACACCGGCGGCCTCAAGCAGAGCATCCTGGACGTGCCCGACGAGCTATACGCCGCCAAGGGCAGCGTCAGCTCCGAGGTGGCGAGCGCCATGGCCAGGGGGGTGCGCGACCTCACGGGCACCGACTACGGCCTGTCGGTGACGGGCGTGGCCGGTCCGGCCGGCGGCCAGCCCGGCGTGCCCATCGGCACCTTCTACGTGGCGGTGGCCGGCCCCGACGGCCTCGACGTGGCGGAACGCATCCAGGCGGACGCGGCCGACCGTGACGGCAACAAACGTCAGGCGGCGCAGGCCGTCCTAGACCTGCTTGGCCGCCATCTGCCGGCGACACGGGGTTAAAGTCCGGTCTTGGGTTCGAGGAGGTACGGCTCCTCGTCGGGCAGCATTGAAAACGTCGTCGTCTCCGTGTCCAGGAAAATCCAGTCAACATGCTGCCCGTTCCGCGTGACGTGCACCGGCAGTCCTCTCCAATTCGCCGGCGGCTTGCGGACCGGTGAGCATACTGCCCCGTGCTAACTAGGTCGCACCAAGGCTTTCTCTACAACCGCCTCAATCCAGCTTCGCAATCTTGACAAGGTGTACCATTGACGGTCGCCGGTCGGGCAGAGGGTCCCACTGCACGCCGGCCGGGTTCCAATGAGTATCATGCGCCCACTCGGCACTCTGTCGGAGGATGTAGTCGTAGTGGTCGATGACGGGAATAGCGAGCGCTGCGGCCATTTCATTCATCCGAATCTTTGCGGTGGATCGGGTTCAGGGGGTAATAGTCACTCGGGATTGGGGCGAGTTGTGCATGTGCTCCTAGACCGTCGATTCGACAATATTTGAGTTGAAAGTCAAAGAATACAAGAAGATACGTGTCGTCGGGATTGGTGTCGTGGCATTGGCTGATATAGTTGGCAAATTGGGCGAACGTCGCCCCCGCTTTACCAACTGCATGTCCCAAGAAGACCCGGAGTTCCGCGCGTGCCACAAGAAGCTTGGCAAAATCTTCCAAACTATTCGCAGGGCCGCCCCACTCCATTTCTGCAACTAGGAGAGTTTGTTGTTGACTGGGCCATGCCCCTTGGTACCTCAAGCAGGTGACGTCATAGAGCCATTCGGGATTGGTGGCCTGCCACGGGTAAGGCCCAGGCACTCCCGCACAAATATGGCCGGGGGGTTGATTGCACACAGTTGCTTTACCCGGCTTAGTCAGTGTTGGGTTAGTCGCACAGATACGCAGGGAATTGCATCCACCCCATATCGCCATCGATGCATGGCATAAGGCGGCCTTCATTGCCAGTGTCCAACACTTGTTGCAGGCATCCTGATTTGGGTTGATCTGCTGGGTTCGCTGCTTAACCCACCTCATTGCGCAGTTGAGATGCTCTCGGACCGTCTGTATGGCTTGATCTCTTTCGGGCATGCACATATGCGACTCTCTTTCTTGGAATCAGGTTCCTGAAATGATCAGGCGTACCTCGCGGTTGATGGTTGGATGATCCGCGGCGTGTTGCCCCCCGGGATCGGCAAGAATAACATAAAGACGGGGTTATCAGAAGTTGGCCGATTGGAAGATAGAGACTGTTGATACTCATATAGTCCCTCGGCTGCAATTGGAGGGAATGCAACCCCAATCCATTGGTGAGTTCTCGTTTGGCGCTTTCCTGAATGTCAACAGGCCCTGGTGACTGATTTTGGCGCCCTGCAATTATGCCTTGGCACGATTAACGCGAGGAGGGGTTCAGCATGGACATCAACAAGCTGGTGTACGACCGCCCCGACCTGGGCAAATTCAAAGTGCACCGCTCCAGCCTGGTGTCCCAAGACATCCACGACTTGGAGTTGCGCCGAATCTTTGACCGTTGCTGGCTCTATCTGGGCCACGAGTCGGAGATTCCCAACGCCGGGGATTACGCCCGCCGGGTGGTGGCGGAGCGCCCCTTGTTCTTCGCCCGTGACCGGGGCGGAGAGTTGCGGGTGTTCCACAACACTTGCCCGCACCGGGGCGCGCTCATCTGCCGCACCGACCGGGGCAACGCCCGGGTGTTCCAGTGCTTCTACCACGCCTGGAGCTTCAATACCTCCGGCGAACTCGTCGGTATGCCCGACATCGACGGCTACGGCCCCGATTTCGACCGCGCCGAAATAGCCCTCCGCTCGCCCCGCTATGACAGCTACCGGGGGTTCATCTTCGTGTGCTTTGACGACGAAACCGTGCCGCTGCCCGAGTATCTGGCCGGCGCCGCCGAGTACCTGGACCTGATCTGCGACCAGAGCGTTGACGGTATGCAGGTCATTCCCGGTTCCAACCGCTACAGCATCAAGGCCAACTGGAAACTGCTGGGCGAGAACAGCATGGACGGCTACCACGCCATCCCTACCCACCGGACTTACTTCGATTACATGTCCGGGCAGGGCGCCGAGATGTTGGGCAACCGCAAGGGGTTTGGCCGCGCCCTGGGCAACGGCCACGGCGTCATGGAGAACGACGCCATCTATGGCCGCCCCATCGCCATGTGGCACCCCTGCTTCGGCGAGGAAGCTCGCCCGGAGATACAGCGCATCAAGGATGACCTCATCGACCGCTTCGGTCGCACCAAGGCGTTGCGCATGTCGGAAAAGAGCCGCAACCTGCTGATATTCCCCAATCTGATTATCAACGACGTCATGGCCGTAACCATCCGCGTGTACCAGCCTGCCGGCCCCGCCAGTATGGACGTTACCGCCTGGGAAATGGCACCCGCCGGCGAGAGCGGCAACCTGTTGCGCCGCCGCCTGGATTCCTTCCTGGCCTTCCTGGGCCCCGGCGGATTCGCCACTCCCGACGACATCGAGGCTCTGGAATCGTGCCAGCAGGGTTTTCGCTCCGGCGGCGTGGAATGGTCCGACCTGTCCCGGGGCCTCACCCGCTCCCCCCGAGGCAATGACGAATTGCAGATGCGCTCCTTCTGGCGACGCTGGCAGTCGCTGGTCGCCGACCTGCCCTACGTCGAACAATACGAGCACGGCCTCACTCCCGGCGAAATCCCCGAAGTTGCGCCCTCCCCTGAGGAGGCTTCCTACGCCGGCGACTGACTTACACCCACGCAGTCACCGTCATCCCGAAACCTCAAGCTGTGATTAAACCCCAGGCTGTCATTCTGAGCAGCGAAGAATCTCCTTACCGAAAAGATGATTAGCGCAGCAACGGCGCGCTGCCGTCCGCCCGGGCCGATCTGAACAAGAGGAGCCGCCCAACATGGCGTCCGAACTCACCCCGCCATTCCCGCTGCCGCCGGTTGGCCAGCCGGCCACCGTCGAATCGATGCTCCTCCAGCACGAGGTGGAGCAACTGCTGTACCAGGAGGCCCGCATCCTTGATGACTGGAACCTTGATGCCTGGCTAACGCTGTACACCACCGACGCCCGCTACGTCGTGCCCACCACCGACTTGCCCGACGCTAACCCCGACACCGATCTGGTCTTTATTGACGACGACTACCAACGGATGACAGGTCGAGTTGGCCGGCTGAAGAGCCGCCACGCCCACCGGGAATACCCTTGGTCCCGCACCCGTCGCCTCATCAGCAACGTCATGGTAACCGAGGTTGACGGCGACGAAATCGGCGCCACTGCCTCCGTGGCGGTCTGGCGATTCCGCGCCGGTGAATCGGCCCCCTACGTCGGACGCTATGACGTCCGAATGCGCCGCGTAGATGGCCAACTCAAACTATGCTACAAACGCGCCATGCTGGACCAAGAAGCGCTATCGGACCACGGGGCATTGAGCATCATCTTCTAACCTCAACCCCCTGGCCTCGTTGCCCGAGAGCGGAGGGGCAGCGTCCCAAGCGCCGCTTTGCCGCTCGACATCCCCACTTCCCGATTGCCCACGTGCTGCTGAGTCACCGTGACGACGAGGCCGACGCCGATCCGCTGGGCGGAAAATACGCCTCACCGGCGATTCCAATCAGAGCCAAGCCCGCCATGAGAAACTGCGCGTTCCAGCCGACCAGCCGCAGGACGCCGCAGATTTTCCGGAGAGGGGCAGTATGAGTCTGGGTTTCAGCATCATTTGTCCTTCCACTCCTTTTTGAGAAGTTCATACTGTATTCCTGCAACTTCAGGACCCTCGTATCAGTGGTCACTGCGCACAAATGGGTGCCCCATATCAGATGTCCGTTCAGTACATCTCTGATAGCTGCGCGAGCGCCAAATCCGGCGGCGGCGTCCAGGATGGGTATCAGTTACTCGGTGTTGTTGATGCAGCCGTCGCACTGCCGAAAGTCGTAGCCCTCCATGGTCAAAGCGGGCGGGGAGAACCAGTTCTCCGGGGTGGGTCGTGTCGGAATCCGGGACGATGTACGGCGACTGACCTGCCGGCCCCGCGAGGGCGGCCGGAGAGAAAGCCGGCGTCGGCCAGCCCGTGCCCGAAAAAGCCGCCCCCCCCCTGGGCGGTGAGCGCCAGGTTGGATTCGATCCGCTGGTCTTCGAACTTGTTTTGTGACGCGCCGGGAACGACATGAGGGATGAGTTCCGTCAAGTCGTGTTCGACCCAATCGGGCACTTGGTCGACATATGCCTGAGTGACCATCTCGTAGTCCAGGACCAGTCCCATATCCAGCACGGAGTCGTTGACCGGGTGGTTCGCATCTGGCCTACCGTCGTACGTGATGGAGATCGCCGCAGTGTGGTTGTCAAACCATTTTGCGATGGCAAAGGCGGGGCGTCGGGGATTGGTTGGCGCGGCGCTATTACCTGCAATATCTCTACTCACTTCCGCTCCCCCCCCCCGCTCCAGGCGCCCTGCCTGGCGCGGGCAGGACAGCAGACCCGCCTCGGACCGCACTGACGGGGAACTCCGCTTTCCATATCTGGCCTTCCCCTGGTATGAACTGGCCCGTCCGGATACTGGTGATCTCGTAATCCGGGAGTGGCCTGGTCAACAGACATTTCCCGCCAAAGCGCCTGCCATTGTGCCAGCCAAAGTTAAAGTCAAGGTTGTCGAAACCGTGCTGCTTGCGGACGGCGGGAAGGTCATTGGCGTCGGCGGGGATGATGTGCACAAAGAAGCGTGGCTCTGTATCCGCCCGAGCGCATGGCTCCTTGGTGTAGATCAACTCGTTCTCGATAAGATAGACGTCAAAACTGGAGCGGACGACCGGCTTGCCGGCCACGATTGACCGGTATGCCTCCTCAAAGGCGGCAGTTCTGGTCATGACGTTGAAATATTGAAAAAACATCAACCCGATACTGCCTGCAATGACCAGAGAGCAGGTCATCATCCAGAAGGGAATCCGCCCGCCCGGCAGTTTCAGGCCGGTGAATGTCCGTGAGATTGCCGCGAGCCGTCCCTGAGCCAGCGCGAGTTCCAAAGAATAGAAAAGACAGCCGAGGCCGAACAGATACTCCCGCACCTCAGGTATGCCGACCTTACTATAACGGTAGTTCACATATGTGAAAGCCAGAACGAGCGCCAGAGTTGCAGCGGAAGCGATGACCAATTTGACTTGGCCTGAAAGCAACGTGAAGATGAGAAAAAGCAGAAGTAGCATCTTCTCCTTAAACGCCTTAAACACAATAAAGTCTAAGAATCCCCTGAGGCCATCTCCTGATTGATAGGAAATTACCATCAGAAAGCCCAGCATCAGCAGGATTGACGGCAACGGAATCCCGAAAAGCCGGTCTTTCCGGCAAAAGAAAGCCGCGCTGGTTGCCATACACAGGATCAGCGTGCCATTCCTGTAGGGGCGGTCAAACGTGCTATAGCTGATATTGTGGACAGTGAATTCTTTCTGCTCATTCAAGTGCATCAAGAAGTCGGGCGTCGCAAACCCGAAGATGCGCTGCCCCCAACTGATTTCTTCGCCGGCGGCAAACACCATCGCCATACCGCCGAGAATATAGACGCAGCGCCGGAAGAAGCTCCGCTCCACCAAGGCCGTGACGAACAGCAAAAGGCCCGCCAGGAGAAACCAGACCGCGGTGAGATTCTCCGCCCAGTAGTCTTCCCGGGTCAGCGCATAGAGTGTCCGCGGGTCGGCAGCGAGGAGAGAGCTGAAGAAAAATACGTTCAGACACAGACAGAGGTAACCAAAGACACTAACCGTGCTGTCGAGACCTTTTGCGGGGGGGGTAGAATTCATATGACCTTATCCATCCAGAAACTCAGCGGGCGTTACGACCTGCACGCCCTGGCAATCAGAGCGCCAAACAAGCCATTTCACAGCAGGTCGGATTTGAGGCATTCAATAGCGGCCTTGGTCGCCAGGTTGCCGTTGAGCAGGGCAGCCTGCTCAACGGTGAAGTCGCTGTCCGTCAGGTGCTTGACGAATTGATGGCTGTCGAAGGCGAGGGCTTCGCTCATGGACATAGATTCTACCTCCCCCCAGAAGTTAATCAGCGACCGGGCACCCTTACTCGGCGCGGACGGGGAACTCCGCTTTCCATATCTGGCCTTCCCCTGGTATGAACTGGCCGGTCCGGATACTGGTGATCTCGTAATCCGGGAGTGGCCTGGTCAACAGACACTTCCCTCCAAAGCGCGTGCCAGTGAGCCAGTCAAAGCTAAAGTCAAGGTTGTCGAAACCGTACTGCTTGCGGACGGCGGGAAGGTCATTGGCGTCGGCGGGGATGATGTGCACAAAGAAGCGTGGCTTCGTATCCGCCCGAGCGCATGGCTCCTTGGTGTAGATCAACTCGTTCTCGATGAGATAGACGTCAAAACTGGAGCGGACGACCGGCTTGCCGGCCACGATTGACCGGTATGCCTCCTCCTCGTCGACGGTGGCTCTGGTCATGACGTTGAAATATTGAAAAAACATCAACCCGATACTGCCTGCAATGACCAGAGAGCAGGTCATCATCCAGAATGGAATCCGTCTGCCCGGCAGTTTCAGGCCGGTGAATGGCAATGGCGCCCGTGGGATTGCCGCGAACCGTCCCTGAGCCAGCGCGAGCTCCAAAGAATAGAAAAGACAGCCGATGCCGAACAGATACTCGCGCACCTCATACACGCTTCCAATATCGACGTTACTATGGTAGTTCACATATGTGAGAGCCAGAACGAGCGCCAGAGTTGCAGCGGAAGCGATGACCAATTTGACTTGCCCTGAAAATAACGCGAAGAGGAGAAAGAGCAAAAGCAGCCCCTTCTCCTCAACTACGATAAATCCTAAGGACCTTTTGACGCCCACCAAGTATTCTCTGAAATTCGCTCCTGAGAGTTCTTTGAGGTTACCTCCTGGTTCATAGGAAATTACCATCAGAAAGCCCAGCATCAGCAGGACCGACGGCAGCGGAATCCCGATAAGCTTGTCTTTCCCGCAAAAGAAAGCCGCGCTGGTTGCCATGCACAGGACCAGCGTGCCATTCAACCAGATAATATCAAACGATTTATTGGCGATATTGTGGACAGTGAATTCTTTCTGCTCATTCAAGTGCATCAAGAAGTCGGGCGTCGCAAACCCGAAGATGCGCTGCCCCCAACTGATTTCTTCGCCGGCGGCAAACACCATCGCCATACCGCCGAGAATATAGACGCAGCGCCGGAAGAAGCTCCGCTCCACCAAGGCCGTGACGAACAGCAAAAGGCCCGCCAGGAGAAACCAGACCGCGGTGAGATTCTCCGCCCAGTAGTCTTCCCGGGTCAGCGCATAGAGTGTCCGCGGGTCGGCAGCGAGGAGAGAGCTGAAGAAAAATACGTTCAGACACAGACAGAGGTAACCAAGGACACCAACCGTGCTGTCGAGGCTCTTTTGTGGGGGAGGGGCGATGGTGGCTTTACGTCGCGCGGCCTGGTTTGCCATGGTGTCTCTCGCCTTCTCCGGAAATCATGATTCGCCTGTGTCCGTTCTCGCCCGAGTCATGCCTGTTGTATGTTCAATCCGGCTCGACATGAGTCTGTCTTCAAGCGGCTGCGCTCCCGGTGTGCGCCTGCACCGGAAAACGCGGTGTCGAAGCACCGGACGCGATCAGCGGCCTTGTCCGCCATCCACCGCGCCAACGGGGAACTCGGCCTCCCAGATCCGGCCTTCGCCAGGAGTGAACTGCCCGGTCCGGATGCGGGCGATGGGATAGTCGGGCAGCGGACGCTCCGCGATGCACTGGCCGCCAAAGGCCAGGGCGGCGTTTCCCCCGTAGTGGAAATCCAGATTGTCGAAGCCATACTGCTGGCGATGGGCCGGCAGGTCTTCCACGTTTTCCGGGACGACGTGCAGAAAAAACCGCGCTTGCACATCCGCCGCGCTGCACGGCGACTTGAGGTAGGCCACCGTGTTCTCGCCGGTATAGACGTCGAAGACGGAGCGGGCCGCCGGCTCGCCGGACGCGATGGACTCATAGTCCGTCAGCCAGGAGGGAGGTGGCGGGGGCGAGGCCGGGCGCTTTCGCGTCGTGCAGATCGCCTGGTTCTGTTTCAAGTACTCGAGCAGGGCTTCCGCCGCCCATTGATGGCCAGCGACGTTCCAGTGGCCGTCGTGCGCCCACGCCGCATCCCTCCAGGGTATGGCGCCCTGGCGGGTTATGTAGTCGTACTGGTCGATGACGGGGATGCCCCGCGATTCGGCCAGAGCGGTCATGCGGTCGAATGCGAGGTCGCCTCGGGTGCCCATGGTGTGTGAGGACAGAATGACCACCGCGGTGCCGTCGCGGTCCGCGCGTTCCCTAAATTGGTCTAGTGCGAAGGCTGTGAAATCCAAGGCATCCTCGTAGACGGGAGGCAAATCCTGTGTGGACTTGAACGGGGCACCGATGTGTCCCCGCGTCGTTGAGGCAGAAGCGCGCCACTTGGCATCCAGCCAGTTCGCGAGGGGGGATATGCCGGTCAGGTGGTCCGTGGCGCGCGTATACCAAGGTACAGGTGGAGGAGGCATCGCGGCCATCCGGACTGCCGCACCGGGATAGGGCGGACGCAGCGTGATGGTTCCATCCGCGTCTCGTGTCGCGGAGACATACTTGAGTCGGTCCGGATCCACTCCCCGGTGCAACCCATCCAGGATGGGCGCATTGTTCATGAAGTCGTTGGAAACGAAGGCGAGCACCAACAGGGCGGGCCGGAGATGCCGTGCGAATTCGTCGTAGTACGCCAGTTGATTGACTTGGCCGGTGCCGGAGATCCCGAACGCCGAGGTCGTGATGTCCAGATGGCGTAGCTCCTCGGCGGCGAGCTCTTCCAGCCGAACGTGAAATTTGTCGGCGATGGGAACCTGGAGCGCCTCCACATAAGAATCGCCGATCATGGCGACGTGGCAGCTTGCCGCGGCTCGCTCGAGCATGATGGGTTCGCGGTCGGGAAACCCCAGGATGTTCGTGCGAGAGATGGTCCAGAAGTCAAGGCCGTTCGTATGACGCACCTCCGCGTTGGGCGTGAATATCGCCCCGACAGTTGGAGACCAAGCGTAGGGATGGACCTTCTCCACGAAGGGCGTCCGCAGCCGGAAGTACGTTTCACCGGCAACTCCAATCAGCGCTAGGCCCAGCACGAGAAACAGTGCGTTCCAGCCGACCAGGCGCAGCACGCGGCGGATGCGCCCGGCAACGGATGGATGCGGCTTCACGCCGTGCGTTTTCGCGTTAGACATGGGTGTTGTTTTCCTATGGTCGTGGGCTGGCCGTATACATCATCGTTCATGGGCGTATTCATTCGATCGCTCCACCCGTCAGTCCGGCTCGAACGAGTCCGCATACTCGCGCTTGAGCGCCGGGTCCTGCGCCTCTTTGCGCAGGAAGCAGTTGCCGATGGCGAGGCAGTCGATATCCGTGCTCATGAAGCAGCGCAAGGCGTCCGCCGGGGTACAGACGATGGGCTCGCCGCGCACGTTGAAGCTGGTGTTCACGATGACTGGGCAGCCTGTCTTGGCTTTGAAGGCTTCCAGCAGCGCGTGGTAGCGGGGGTTGGTTTCGCGATGGACGGTCTGCACGCGGGCGGAGTAGTCCACGTGGGTCACCGCGGGAACGTCCGAGCGCGGCACGTTCAACCGGTCGATGCCGAACAACGCTTCCTGCGCTTGCGCCGCTCGGCTCTTACGTCCGCCAGCAGCAGCATGTAGGGACTGTCGCGGTCGAGCTCGAACCAGTCCGCGACATCTTCGCGCAGCACGCTCGGCGCGAAGGGGCGAAACGACTCGCGGTGCTTGACCTTGAGGTTGAGCGTCTTCTGCATGGTGGGCGAACGGGCGTCTCCCAGGATCGACCGGTTACCGAGGGCGCGCGGGCCGAACTCCATGCGGCCCTGGAACCAGCCGACCGCTTCGCCCGCGGCCAGCGCCTCGGCTGCGGTGTCGATCAGCGCGTCGTCCGCGAGCGTCTCATAGCGTGCGCCGGCGGCATCGAGTGCCCGGCGGACTTGATCCAAGCTGAATGCGGGACCGAGGAAGGCTCCGTGCATGGCGCCCCCCCCCCCCCGCACGACATCGACCGACCGGTCTTTTCGAGGCTGGCGCGGTTCGCCGAACAGGCGGTGACTCGCCGTCAGCGCGGCGCCCAACGTACCCCCGGCGTCGCCCGCCGCGGGTTGAATCCAGAGGTCGTCGAACTGGCCGTCCCGTAGCACCTTGCCGTTGGCCACGCAGTTGAGCGCCACGCCGCCGGCGAGACAAAGATAGGGGATGCCAGTCTCCTTCCGTAGCGCGCGGGTCAGTCGCAACACAGCTTCCTCAATGACGGCCTGCACCGAGGCGTCAGTGGCTCCTCCGGCTGGCGCGGCGGGGCGCCGAACAGCGCGTCGAACTTGCCGTTGGTCATCGTCAGCCCGGTGCAGTAGTCGAAACAGAATGTTGCTCTCCATGAAGGGCACCCGCAGCCGGAAGTACGTTTCACCGACGACTCCAATCAGCGCCAGGCCCGCCATGAGAAACAGCCCGTTCCAGCCGACCAGGCGCAGCGCGCATCACCAAGCTCAGGACCTATAAACCTATCATTGGGCGTGTATTGATGCCGCGCATCTCAAGACACGTCGCACCGCAGCCTGTCGGCTCGAAAAGGGGCTTTTCCACCCTGTATCGGACGTACCCGAGGCGGCCTCAATGCCAAGCTCCACGCAGTCTGCACCGGCGACGGCAAGCCCCTGATCCTGCGATTGAAGAGGGCCAGGTCATCGACTACCTTGGGAGCTGAAGCAGGACTTCATGTTTTACCGGCTGCCGCCATCCTGATCGCCGACAAAGGCTATGACAGCGACGCCCTTGGCGAGCGTGGCATTACAGCCTGCATTGCGGATGGCGTCAACCGTAAGGAGCCGATTGCCTGTGACAGCGAGCTTGACAAGCTGCGCCATCTCATTGAACGCATGATTGGCAGGCTCAAAGATTGGCGCCGTATCGCCACACGATAGGATCGCTGTGCGCACACCCTCTACAGCGCCATCTGCATAGCTGCCACGGTTAGTTTCTAGTTATGCGTCCTGAGCCTAATAATACGCATCACCCATGTGGTTTGGAATCCCTGAAACACGCTAACCAACAAGGCCGGAGGTGTTGAACAGGTCTCAGATTGGGCTTTTTCGATGTCGAGAATCGCTACGCCGTTCTGGATGCTAAGCATGATCCCTTGGTGAAGATCAAGGCCGTCGTTCCCTGGAAAGCCTTCCGCAGCCGCCTGGAGCAAGTCTGGCACAGCCAGCCGACAAGCTGCAAGTCCAATGCAGGGCGCAAGCCGTGGGACGCCATCGTCATGTTCAAAGCCATCATTTTGTGCTCTCTCTACAACCTGTCGGACGACCAATTTGAATGTCAGATGCACGCCCGCCTGTCCTTCGTGCGCTTCCTGGGACTGGCGCTCGAAAACAAGGTGCCCGACGCCAAGACCGTGTGGCTCTGCCGCGAGCAGTTGTCACAGCCCTGTATCTGGGCATACGACTAATATCGTCCGCCTATGTTCAAATCCAATTGGCAGAGACTATCCGCATGACTACACCACCAGACAATCCCGGAATCATCCCATTGGTTGGACCTGCCGCAGACAACCCCTACAGCTACCACCCCTCCTGCGAAGCCGCAAAGCAATTTTTGGACGGTTGCAGGTGTGACTGTTGCCCTCTGCACATTACTCGTTGCATTGGTAGATATTATCCGCCACTGGTGATCGGCAGGGCCAACCGATTGCTACGGCGACTTTCACGAGCGCTCCAGTGCCTGATCGCCGATGCCAGTTTAGAGGTCCCACCTGATCCGCAGGGCCACCTTTTCGGGGAGGTGTAGGCGATGGCCATCGAGACCGTGGAGCGAGACTTTCACGACAAGGTCTCGACGAAGATTCGGCTCGCAGCCGAGGGCATGGAATGCTTCCGCGTGTTGATGCCCTTCCTGTCCGAAGACGGCGACCATTTGTCCATCGTCCTGAAGAAGGAAGGCGCCCGGTGGGTGCTATCCGACGAGGCGCACACGTACCTGCACCTTACCTGTGACCTGGACGAGAGAGACCTCCATACCGGCACACGCCAGAAGATCATCGCCAACGCGCTGTCTGTTTTCCAGGTCGAAGATCGGGACGGGGAGCTGGTACTCGAGGTGCCGGATGAACGCTACGGCGACGCGCTCTATTCATTTGTTCAGGCGCTTCTCAAGATCACGGACGTCTCGTACCTGTCGCGGGAGCTGGCTCGGTCCATGTGGACCTTGCGCCGGAGTCGAGACCGTTTGGCGCGGTAAGCTCGGCATACCGGAGCCGATGAGAAAGGGAAGGGCAGGATAAGGGGTAGAACTCCGGCTTTAAGCTACATACGGCACCGTCGTTACCCGCGTCCGGCTTGCCGCTAGCAGGCGATCCACCTCAGCCCGCAGCGTTGCCACCACTTCGTCCAGCGGCACGATACGGCTCTCCTCGCTGTCACGCGGTTTCAGTTCCGCGCCGCCCTGGCGCAACGAGCGCGCCCCGAGGGTGAGACGCAGCGGCAGGCCGATCAGGTCTGCATCGTTGAACTTCACGCCGGGGGTGGCGTCGCGGTCGTCCAGCAGCATTTCTACACCTTGCGACCATGCTTCTCGGTACAGCTTTTCTGCTGCCGCGGCGACTTCCGGCGCCCGCTGCAACAGCGCCACGCACGACACGTGGTACGGCGCCACGCTGATCGGAAAACGGATGCCGCCCTCGTCGTGATGCTCCTCGATGACGCAGGACAGCAGCCGCCCGCTGCCGATGCCGTACGATCCCATGATGACCGGCTTGCTGCTGCCTTCGCTGTCCAGGAACACGGCGCCCAGCGCCTCGGTGTAGCGCGTGCCCAGCTTGAAGATGTTGCCGACCTCGACGCCGCGCGAGGTGCGCAGCCTTCCGCCGCACTGCGCGCAGGCGTCGCCGTCCCGTGCCAGCACGAGGTCCGCCACGTGCGACGCGGTGTAATCGCGTCCGTAGTTGGTGTTGCGCAGGTGATAGCCGGGCTTGTTGGCGCCGGCGACCAAGTTAGGCGATTGGGGGATTAACTCATCTACCACCAGAAGCAAGTCGTCGCCCTGCAGGCCGACCGGTGAGGCGTATCCCGGCTCCGCTCCGACGGTGCGAATCTCCTCCTCGCGCGCCGGCCGCAGGTCGCGCGCGCCGATCGCGTTGGCGAGCTTTGTTTCGTTCAACTCGCTGTCGCCGCGCACCACGGCAAACACGAACCGCTCCCGGTCTGTCTCGCCTTCCCCGCCGGCAATCATAGCCATGAAAAACACGGCCTTGGCGGTGCATGCCGTGGGCACCTGCAGCAGCTCGGCCAGCGCCTCTATCGTTGGGGTGTCTGGGGTCGCCACTGGCTCGCTGGGCAGCGGCGGCGCCGCTTCGGCTGCCGGCAACCGCGCTGCCGCGACCTGGCGATTCGCCGCGTAGCCGCAGCCGTCGCACAGCACCAGGGTGTCCTCGCCGATGGGGTTGAGATACATGTATTCGTGGGCCATCTGGCCGCCCATCATGCCCACGTCGGAACGCACTGAGATTACCGGCAGGTGACAGCGTTGGAAGATGTTGAAATAGGCTTGGTAATGCGCCCGGTACTGGGCGTCCAGCCCCTCCCAATCGGCGTCCAGGCTGTAGCTGTCCTTCATGGTGAACTCGCGTACGCGGATCAGCCCGCCGCGCGCCCGCGGCTCGTCGCGGTACTTCGTCTGGATCTGGTACAGCAAGCACGGCAACTGCCGATACGAGCGCACCTCCTGCCGCACCAGATCGGCGATCACCTCCTCGTGCGTCATGCCCAGAACCATGTCGCGTTCGGCCCGGTCCTTGAAGCGCGCCATCTCCGGCCCGACCTGATACCACCGCCCCGTTTCCTGCCACAGCGACGCCGGATGCACCACCGGCATGGTGATCTCCTGCCCGCCGATGGCGTCCATCTCCTCGCGGATGATGTCCTCGATCTTCGTCAGTGCCCGCCGCGCCAGGGGCAAATAGCTGTAGCTCCCCGCCGACAAGGGCCGCACCAGCCCCGCCTTGAGCAGCAGTTGATGACTTGGCAACCCGGCTTCGCCGGGCACGTCTCGCAGCGTCTGGCTGAACAATCGGCTCATGCGCATGGTGGATTCTCCGCCTTCTGAAATCTGGGAATATCGGATGGAAGTTGAATCATGCCACAGCCCAACGACGCACGGCAACGAAGCCCGGCGGCGCAATTGACCCTCCCCTCCTTATATCCTATGATTGCGCTTCTTGCAGCCATACAACCTTCCAACACAGCCGCCCCCCGATCAAGCCAGGGGCAGGCTCTGCGGCACTTGGCAGGGAGATACGCCATGGAACCATCGGTTTTGCAGGAACTCGCGGCCATCGTCGCGCCGCAGCCGTTGCTGACCCAGCCGGAGGCGATGCTGGTGTACGAGTGCGACGGCCATACGCTCGATAAAGCCCCGCCCGACGTGGTCGTCTTCCCGACCAGCACCGAGCAGGTGGCGGCCGTCGTTAAGCTGGCCAATCGACATGACGTCCCGTTCGTGGCGCGTGGCGCCGGCACCGGGCTGAGCGGCGGCGCCCTGGCGCTCGAGGGCGGCATCGTCATCGAGATGTGCCGCATGAACAAGATCCTGGAAATCGATTACGGCAACCAGCGCGCTGTGGTGCAGCCGGGTCTGGTGAACCTGCACCTGTCGCTGGCCGTGTCCGACGCCGGCTTCTACTACGCGCCGGACCCCTCCAGCCAGGGTTCGTGCACCATCGGCGGCAATGTGGCGGAGAATTCCGGTGGTCCCCACACCCTCAAGTACGGCGTCACTACCAACCACGTGCTGGGCTTGGAAGTCGTGCTGCCGAACGGCGATCTGGTGCATTTTGGCGGCGCCGTTCTCGACACCCCCGGCTATGACCTGACCGGCCTGTTCGTGGGTTCCGAGGGCACTTTCGGCATCGTTACCAGCGTCACCGTGCGGATCATGCGCAAGCCGCAGGTGGTCAAAACGCTGCTAGCCTTCTTCGACACCGTTGAGGCAGCCAGCAACGCGGTGAGCGGCATCATCGGCGCCGGCATCATCCCCGCCGCCCTGGAAATGATGGACAACCTGACCATTCAGGCTGTGGAGGCAGCCATCCAGGCCAGCCTGCCGCTGGACGCCGGCGCCCTGCTGCTTATCGAGCTCGACGGCATCGAAGACGGCATGGAAGCCGACGCGCAGCGCATTGCCGACATCTGCCAGCAGAACGACTGCCAGAACGTGCGCGTCGCCCAGGATGACGCCGAGCGTGCCCTGCTGTGGAAGGGCCGCAAGGAGGCGTTCGGCGCCATCGGTCGCCTGACGCCCAACTACTACACCCACGACGGTGTCATCCCCCGCACCCGCCTGCCCGAAGCCCTGACGCGCCTGCAGATCATCAGCCACCGGTACGGCCTGCGCATCGCCAACGTCTTTCATGCCGGCGATGGCAATTTGCACCCGCTGGTGCTGTACGACGAACGCGACGGCGAGGAGGTCGAGCGCGTCCTCAAGGCCGGGCACGACATCCTGCAGGCGTGCGTCGACCTCGGCGGCGTGCTGAGCGGCGAGCACGGCATTGGCCTGGAAAAGAAGAACTGCATGCCATGGCTGTTCAGCGAGGGCGACCTCGACGTCATGCGCCGCGTGCGCCAAGTGTTCAACCCGCAGGAATTGTGCAATCCCAACAAGGTCATCCCGCTGCGCGGCCGCTGCCGCTGCGGCGCGGTCACCGGCGACGGCACCCCCGACCACGAGACCCATGAGGCGGTCGCTACGGCGATGCAGGATGCCCATGTCCGCGCTTGATCGCTTGGCAACGTCCCTGCAATCCGTGGTGGGCGAAGAGCACCTGCTCACGGATGCCGCGGCGGCGCCCTACGCCGTGGATGACGTGCTACCCAGTCTCGTCGCTCTTCCCGGAGATGAGACCCAGGTCGCTGACGTTCTGCGGCTGGCCGACGAGCATGCCGCGACGGTGTTTCCGCGCGGCGGCGGCAGCCACGTGCAGCTGGGCGCGACGCCGGAGCGCGTGGACGTGGTGCTGAGCGTCGAGCGGCTGCGGCGCCAATTGGCGTACGAGCCCGGCGACATGACCACGACGGTGCAGGCAGGCATGCCACTGAGCGACTTGCAGGGCGTTCTGGGAGCGCAGGGCCAGTTCGTGGCGCTGGACCCGCCGGCCACCGCGGCGACCACGATCGGCGGGGTGATCGCCACCAACGCCAGCGGGCCGCGGCGCCTGCTATACGGCACGGCGCGCGACGTGGTGCTCGGCGTCAGCGTCGTAACCGCCGACGGCGCCCGTAGCAAGGCGGGCGGGCGAGTGGTCAAGAACGTCACCGGCTACGATCTGACCAAGCTGTACATTGGTTCCTTGGGCACCCTTGGCGTGGTTCTGGAACTAACTTTCAAGGTCCACCCCCTGCCGCCCGGCGAGGAGACCATCGGCATTGCCTGCGCTGGTCACGCCGACCTCCTGCCGGTGCTGAACGCCCTGCTGCGGCTTCCCCTGCGGCTCAACAGCCTGGAATTGCTGAATGCCGCGGCGCTTGCGGCCCTGCAGGCCGGCAACGGCGCAACGGTACCGCCTGCGCCGTACCTGTTCCTGGCGCGGCTGGAAGGCGATGCCGCAGTGACCGCCGGCCAGAAGCAACGTATCGCCGAAGCTCTGCGCGGGCTGTCCCTCAGCGCCCCTGCCACCACGCAGGATTGGCAATCGGAAGATCAGCAACGCCTGTGGTCTTGTCTGGCAACACAGGCGTTGCTGCCCGATTCCGTCGCTGCCAAAATCGGCCTGCGTATCACCGACGTAGCCGCCTTCTGCGCGGCCATCGAGGCCCTGTTGGCTGATCCACCCTGGCTGCTGCACGCCCACGCCGGCAACGGCATCGTATCCGTTCAAATCCCAGTCGGTAAGGGCAGTGAAGAGACGCTGCTGGCGCAGATACAGGCGCTTGACGGCTGCGTCGAACGCCTCAACGGGCATCGCGTGATCGAACGGGCGCCGGTAGCGGTGAAGCGGCGCTGCGAGGTGTGGGGGCCAGTGGGCGACAACTTTGTCGTCATGCAGGCGCTCAAGGCGTCGTACGACCCCAGGCACCGGCTCAACCCGGGACGTTTCATAGGAGGACTGTAAGACGTGAACGTGAAGGCGTCGTTACCCGGTTTCGATCAGGTGGATCGTCCGCAGCGGGACAAAATCAGCACGTGCATTCATTGCGGGCTTTGCCTGGACAAGTGCCCCACCTACCGCACGCTGGGCACGGAAATGGATTCGCCGCGCGGGCGCGTCTATCTCATCAAGGCGGTGGACGAGGGGCGCCTGGGCATGACGCCGAATTTCATCGAGCACATGTACCTGTGTCTCGACTGCCGCGCTTGCGAGACGGCCTGCCCGTCGCACGTGGAGTTTGGCGACCTGATGGAACGCGCACGCGGTCAGATCGAGCGGCAGGCGCCGCGCCCCTTGGCCGGGCGATTGCTGCGCTGGCTGGTGTTTCGCGGGCTATTCCCGCATCCAAGTCTGCTGCGCGGGCTGTTCCGCCTGCTGCGTCTCTACCAGCGCGGCGGTTTGCAACGGCTGCTGCGTACGGCGGGCGTGTTCAACCTGCTGCCGGCGCGCCTCAAGGACATGGAGGCCATGCTGCCGGACCTGCCGCCGCGGCCCTTCACCCGTAGCGTGCCGGAATACCTGCCCGGCCAGGAACCTGCGACACGCACCGTGGGATTCTTCGCCGGCTGCGTCATGGACGGGCTGTTCGCCGACGTGCACAACGCCACCACGCGGGTCCTGCAAGCGAACGGCTGCGGCGTTCGCACCCCACGCGACCAAGTGTGCTGCGGCGCGCTGCACATGCACGCCGGCGACCGCGAGCAGGCCAAGGCGCTGGCGCGGCGCAACATCGCCGTGTTCGAGCGGCAGGATGTTGATGTTATCGTCAACAACGCGGCCGGCTGCGGCGCACAGCTCAAAAGCTATGTCGAACTGCTGGCTGACGATCCCCAGTTCGCCGACCGCGCCCACCGCTTCAGCGAACGTGTGCAGGATGTTTCCGAATGCCTCGCGCAGGAACCTCTGCGCGGGCCGTTGGGCGCCGTGCCCAAACGCGTGGCCTACGACGACCCTTGCCATTTGCTGCACGCCCAACGGATTCGCCAGCAGCCGCGCGACCTGCTGCAACAGATACCCGGCCTGGAACTGGCGCCCGTCACCGACGCCGATTTTTGCTGTGGTGCCGCCGGTATCTACAGCATCACCCACCAGGACATGTCGCGCCGCATTCTCGAACGTAAAATGGAGCACCTCGCCGCTGCCGAGCCCGACGTCATCGCCACCGGCAACCCCGGCTGCATGATGCAACTCCGCACCGGCGCCCGCCTCGCCGGGCTTGACGCCCCCGTCGTCCATCCCATCGAGTTGTTGGCGGCCGCCTACGAGGTCGGAAAGAAAACGTAACCGGCGGGACTTCTCGGCACTCGGCCAACCCTTGAGCAAGGAGGGTTGCGGCGAGTTGGTTCAGGCTGACTTCCTCGGCGGTGCGCTTGGCGAGTTGCATGTGAAGGGTTTTGGAAACGCGTAAGACGAACTGACCGCTATAGGTCTTTGGCTGTGGCAATGCGCCCGTGTCCGCCTCGTTCGGTCATTATCCAGGCCCGCAAAGGCGTCCCGGTTTCGGCAACGGCCTCGTCGATGGTGGCTTCGTCCGCGATACACCCGGGCAAATCGGGAAAGGTCGCCAGATAACCGCCCCCTCGCCGTCGGGAATGGGGGCCGACTCAGGTAAAATTGACAACCTGCTACCGAATACCTATGATACTGCCCGCCAAAGTCACCGAATTGTCATGGAGCACACATGAACCTTCTTGAAAAATGCTACAGCTTTGAAGAAGCCAAGATCGCCCGCAAGATGGGCTGGCATCCCTATTTCAAGGTGGTTGAATCTGAACAGGGCGCCGAGGCCACCGTCGACGGCAGAAAAATGATCATGGTCGGCTCCAACAACTACCTCGGCCTGACCAACCATCCCAAAGTCAAAGAAGCCGTCATCAAAGCCGTGAAGCAATACGGCACTGGCTGCACCGGCTCGCGCTACCTCAACGGCACGTTAACCATCCACGTGGAAGCCGAGGAGCGGTTGGCCGGCTTCATGCAGCGCGAGGCCGCCCTGCTGTTCAGCACCGGCTATCAGACCAACCTCGGCACCATCGCCTCCCTAGTTGGCAAAGGCGACTACGTCATCACCGATCGCCTCGACCACGCCAGCATTTTCGACGGCTGCCGCCTGTCCTTCGGCAAAACCCTCAAGTTCCGCCACAACGACATGTCAGACCTGGAGCGTGTTCTCAGCCAGCTCGACCCCGATTGCGGCCGCATGGTGGTGGTGGACGGCGTCTTCAGCATGGAGGGCAGTATCGTCAGCCTGCCGGAAGTCGCCAAACTGTGCCAGTCGTACGGCGCCGTACTGGTGGTGGACGACGCGCACGCCATCGGCGTTCTGGGCGACAACGGCCGCGGCACCGGCGAGCACTTCGGCATTGAACAGAGCGTTGACATCAGCGTCGGCACCTTCAGCAAATCGTTCGCATCCATGGGCGGCTTCATCACCGCCGACTTTGACGTCGTCGATTACATCAAGCACCACGCCCGCGCCTTGATGTTCAGCGCCAGCATGGCCCCGGCCACCGTCGCCGCCGTCCTCGCCGCTCTCGACATCATCGAGCAGGAACCCGAACGCCGCGAGATGCTGTGGCGCAATACCCACCATCTGCGAAACGGTTTGCAAGACCTCGGCTTCAACACCGGCAGGAGCGCCACGCCGGTGATCCCGGTGATTCTCGGTGAGGACGTTTTGACGTTCCGCTTCTGGAAGGCCCTGTTCGAGCGCGGCGTGTTCACCAACGCCGCCGTCCGCCAAGCCGTGGCGCCGGGCGGCTCCTTGCTACGCACCAGCGTCATCGCCACGCACACCCCACCGCAGCTCGACCACGTTCTGGAGGTCTTCGCCGACGTGGGCCGCGAACTGTGCGTCATTCCCTGACACACCCGCTCACTGCTCGGATGCGCTGCAGGCGACCCATGCCGTCCATCACCATCACGCCGCTTCAACCCAACGATACCAAGGCGTTCATCAAGCTCCCCTGGCAGGTCTACGCCGGCGACCCCTTTTGGGTGCCGCCGCTCATCATGGACCGCAAAGCGTTCCTCAACCCGCGCAAGAATCCCTTTTTCCAGCATGCCCGGGTGCAGTTGTTCCTGGCGCACGACGGCGGCCGCACGGTGGGCCGCGTCGCCGCGGTGATCAATGAGGCGCACGATCAGTACCACAACGAAAAGGCGGGATTCTTTGGGCTGTTCGAGTGCATGCCGGATTGCCTGGAAGCCGCCGCCGCCCTGCTTGACGCCGCCGCCGCATGGGTGCGCGAGCGCGGCGCCACTTTTCTACGCGGCCCGGTGAACCTATCCAGCAACGAGTTGGACATGGGCCTGCTGGTCGAGGGCTTCGGCGCCTCGCCCATCTTCCACTCGGCATACAATCCGCCATGCTACGCCGGCTTCATCGAGGCTGTCGGGTTCAGCAAGTGCAAGGACCTGCTGGCCTTCTACCGTCACCGCTGGCCCGACCCCGACCCGCGTGTGCAGGAGGCCATTGCCCGCCGCCAGCGCCGCGGCAACATCACCGTCCGCCACGCCAACATGAAGGACTTTGCCGCCGACGTGCGGCGCATCACCGAGGTGTACAACGACGCCTGGAGCGACAACTGGGGCTTCGTGCCGATCACCGACGCCGAGGCGCAGCACATGGCCAAGGAACTGAAGCTGGCCGTCATCCCCAAACTCACCCTGCTGGCCGAGATCGACGGTGAGGCGGTCGGCTGTCTGGTCGCCATTCCCGACCTCAACCGCGGCCTCCGCCACATGAACGGTCACCTGACGCCGTGGGGCTTGGCGCGCTTCCTCATTGAGCGCCGTCGCGCCAAAACCGTCCGCATCGCCCTCGCCGGCGTCCGGAAGAAACACCGCCGGCTTGGTATCGACCTGCTGCTGTATGGGGAGTTGTGGGCGCAAGGCGCGAAGATCGGCATGCTGCACGGCGAGTCGGCGTGGGTATTGGAGGACAACACGCTGATTATCCGGGCGCTGGAGGCACAGGGCGCGCGGGCGTACAAGCGGTACCGGTTGTATGAAAAGCCGGTGTAGGTCGGATTAGCGAAGCGTAATCCGACATTCCGTTAACCGGATGTGGCACCGGACAGGATGCCACTGGCGATGCCGGTGAGATCGCCTTCCAAACGGGCGCCCATTTGGCGGACAACGTCGTAGGCCACTCGCGCTCCCAGCCGCGCCGCTCGCTCAGGCGCCGCGCCGCTGGAAATGCCGTACAGGACGCCGGCGGCGTAGATGTCGCCAGCGCCGGTCATGTCGATGGCTTGGGTCTTCAACGCCGGCACGTAGTGTTGTTCGTCGTTCAGATGCACGTAGGAGCCGCGTTCGCTGCACGTTACGCAGGCGTTGGCGCACTCGCCCAGCAGGACTGCGAGCGACGCCTGCGGGTCGGCCACCCCGGTATACGCTTCTGCCTCCGATTCGTTGGCGAACACCAAGTCGGCGTAGGTGGAGACGATCTTCCTCAGATCGTCGCTGAATGCCTCCACCACGAAGCGGTCGGAAAACGAATAGGCGATGCGGGTGCTGTGCCGCCGTGCCAGGTCCATGGCGTGAAAGCTTGCCGCTCGCGTGGCCTCGCCCGCCAGCAGATAGCCCTCCAGATACACCCACTGAGACGCCGCTACGGTGGCCTCGTCAATGTCCTCGGGGCCCAGTTGCGCCGAGGCGCCGAGGCTGGTCTTCATGGTGCGCTCGCCGTCGGGCGTTACCAGCACTAGGCACAGGCCGGTGGTGTCCTCCGGCTTGCCGGCGCCGGTCAGGTGAATGCCGAGTTGCGCGAATTCCGACCGGTAATGCTGTCCGGCATCGTCCTCGGCCAGCGAGCACGCATACGCCGCCTTGCCGCCCATCTGTGCGACGCCCACAATCGTGTTGGCCGCCGAACCGCCGGCGTGCAGTTCCCCTTCCCGGTCGCCGAGGTGAGCCAGAATGCCCGCCTGCTCTCGCGCATCGGTCAACTCCATACGGCCCTTGCTGAGTTGCAGGGCTTGCAGCTCATCGTCCGTCACCTTAACCTGCCGGTCGACGACGCCATTGCCGATGCCATACACCATGTAGTGACGTTCAACGCTCATATCTGTTCCTTCATGCCCCTCGGTAGATTGTGTTTCTTCGGGAATTATATACCGAAGTGACGGATTGGCTATCTGTTCTGCCAAGCATTCGTCTACGTCATTGCGTGGTCTATGGCGAAGGGGGCAGTTTCACCGGGGAGAAAGCGATGCCGAAACGCAGCAAGAAGAAGGCGAAAAGCCGCACGTCGAAGAGCGTGAACGGCTTTGAGTCAAAGCCGCCAAGTTATCAACCGAGCAAGAAGGAACTAGAGGCCGACATACGGGTGCCCGTGTCGTTCGACCGTATGGTGGACGCCCTTTTTGCCAGCGACCAGCAGCAGGCCGTCAACTCTTGATGGGGGGTGCCATGCAACCCAACTGGCAGAATCGAACCATACCACAACTCCTCTTCCCCCATCGGTTCCGAGACGGCCAGCGCAGCCTTCAAGGATACCTCTGGGACACTCAGCGACATCGACGAAGCCTGGCACGGCGAGGTGGCCGATCGCGAGCCGAGCGTCTACGCCGCCATCGACGCCACCGGGCTGACGCACGCCAAGGGCATGAAGTCGTACCTCACCGTGATAGCCGTGCGGCTCCTGGGAGATTGCGGCGACGGCTCAAACCCACAGACTCCCTCTATTTGCATTGCGACCCCCGCCAGCCATTACCTCAAGATGCTCATGGATGCCGTATTCGGCACAAGCAATTTCAGGAACGAGGTCGTGTGGTGCTACACCGCCCCAGGGTCTCCAGGAATGCGTCAGTTCAACCGCAAGCATGTCGTCCTTATAGGTACGTGCGGAGGGGTGGTTTCAACACGGATGCCGTGCGCATTCCCCCACAAGAAACTGAACACCAATCAAGCAGGGGCCATGATTGCTGACGCTTTGACACCAGAAGACCGTGTTGAATACCTGAAGCGCGGCAAGGCGCCAGAAACATGGGGGCCCGATTTCTTGCCGGTCGGACCCTGAAGAACGAGCGCGTCGGTTATCCCACCCACAGGCAGTGGGTGGGCATCCCAGCAGCCTGCACCTTGCCGGTTTCCCGATTCCGCACCCCAGCGACCGCGGTCTTGCCGACGGCGCCGCGCCCTGCCTTCAACTTCTTTTTGGCGTGCTTGTTGGCTTCTTTACCGCCGACGCAGGTTTCATCTACCTCGATGGGGCCGCTGAACAAATCGCCGTCGCTGGCGAGTGCAAAGCGCAGCCGATGGGCCAAGTGCCAAGCCGACTTTTGGGTGATGTCCAGGTCGCGGTGCAGCTGCATTGAAGATACGCTTTTGAGCGACGTGGCCATCAGGAAGATGGCAATGCCCCATTTGTCCAAGCCCAGCCTGGACGATTCCATGACGGTTTTGGTGCGAACGCTGAAGCGTTTGGCACACGTCGCCTCTTTGCAGGGGTGCGGCATGGTCTTGTGCTTTGATTCCTTGATGTTGAGCGAGCCACCATACGGGCAGGCGATGCCGTAGGGCCAGCGCTGTTCGACGAACCATTGCTGGACGGTTTCGCGGTCTGCAAACAGCTTGACGGCATCGGCAAGGGTGATGCCGATTCTGAAGTTTTTGCCCGGTGCCTTTTTCGATTTGTTGCGTTCTATTGACAATCCCTTTTCTCTTGTGAGATTCATTGCTCACAAAAGCAATTGACATTTAAGTGATAGATTTGTCAATGAGTTTTTGTCACTACGGACCGCTCGGGCACACGAAACGATCCTACTTTTCGAACCAAAGCCCTCGTACATATGGCCCGAAATCGCTTTCAGCAGTGAAGTTCTGGACGGAACGGCAGCTCTTGCCGCCTCGTGTCGATGTCCTTGGCATCATCGCAGAGCGAGCATGGCATTATTACGGCAGATGCCACGGCCCGTACGTGGATCGGCAGTCACAGGTGACAGCCGGAATAAATCGACGATACTTAACGCATGTAAGCTACTTGGTGAGGTCGATTGGGTTGTTACGTCGCCACCCTATTATGGGCTGAAGAGTTACCTGCCGGACCAGTGGATTCGGAATTGGTTTCTGGGGGGACCTCCAACGATTGACTACGCCTCTGAAGGTCATACTCGCACAACAGCCGTGAAGCATTTATCACTGATCTGCAAGGTATGGGTATACGTCGGAACGCGATGTAGAAGACCCGGGACGAGATTTAGTGACCCGTTTTGGTTCGATTGGAAGTCGCCTAGTCGAGAATCCCGCGCAGTTGGTCAGGGCTTCGTTCTGTGACACGGCTTGGGTGACTATTGACATCCGCTACGTAGAGAATGCTGCTTGCGGAAGACGCCAAGACGATACATTTCAAAGAAAACGCAGCGTTCCCTGTGATGAGGTTGATGTCTGGGCTCAATGGCGACCCTGAGAGGCTCCCATGCTCCCTGCAGGTCGGTGTGCCATCACAACTTCCTTTCAGGGCATGAGAGCAAAGAACGCTGGCTAAGAGTAGCGTTCATGGTCTTAGAGTCTATTCCATTAAGTCTGACTATCTCTATTGTTTTGCTGCCATCGGGTAAACACCCGCCATTTCCAGGGCGCTTTTTGGCGTCAAACACCCTGCAATCGGTGAATATCCTGCCTGCTTTGAGGATTCACCGACTTTAGGAACAGACTCTTACAGGTCGTGGGCCTGCTGGTCGTGCTGTTCTACCCGGAGGTGGCCCTGTGGCTGCCCAGGGTAATGTTCGGAGGATAGGGTAGGCGCGCACACACGCCTCTCGACCTCCTTGACGTCGCGCGCATTCATAAGCTGCAAAAACAAAGCCTTGGCACCGTCGAAGCCCTTCAAGTATGCCTTGTAGTGCTTCTTCATGGTGTCAAGGCTTTTTATATCCCCCACAAGTTCGTCAAACAGGCGCGTATGTTCGAGCAGCACCTGGAGCTTTTCCGCTGGTGGAACGTCGGCAAGAGTGCGCCGCTCATCAAACAGCCACGGATTGCCGAAGATAGCGCGGCCCAGCATAACGCCGTCGGCGCCAGTGGCGCGCACCTTGCGCCGTGCATCGGCGAGGTCGGTGACGTCGCCGTTGCCGATGATATAGGCAGGCGCGCCAAGACGATCACGGATGTCCACGGCTTGGGCGATCGCGTCCCAGCGGGCGGACACCTGCGACATCTCCTGGCGGGTGCGGGCATGAATGGTGATGGCAACCGGCTCGGCTTCCAGAAGCGCGGGCAACCAGGTTGCGAGTTCGTTGCGGTCGTACCCGAGACGGATTTTTGCCGATACGGGCAGGCCGCCGCGTTTGGCCGCCCGTATCATCGCCTGAGCCAAGGCGGGCTGTTTGCACAACGCCGCGCCGGCGCCGCGTTTCTCCACGCTGCGGTCCGGGCATCCCATGTTGATGTCGATGCCGTCGAATCCCAGCTCGGCTACCAGGGCCGCTGCCCGCTCCATCATATCCGGCTTGGCCCCGAACAGTTGCGCCACAATGGGCCGCTCGGTTTCTGCGTACGCCAAGCCGCGCAGCAGGCGGTCGCGTCCGGGCGCGCAGAGGCCATCGGCTGAGGTAAACTCCGTCCACATGGCGTGCGGTTTGCCATGCTTGGCGATGAGGCGCCGGAAGGCGGGATCGGTCACGCCGGCAAGCGGCGCCAGCACGAAGAATGGCATCGAAAGCGTGTGCCAGAACGCCTGCATGCGTTAGGAGTCCCCAGGGAAACGAGTTCGGCGCCTGTTGTGCTGTGGGGCGCCGCACAGTATCATACCGCGCGATTTCGACCCACGTGAGATGGCGATAGCAAGTTAACCGTGTGAGAGGGCCTGTTCACCATGGACATTCGTTTCGATGACAATGCGATAGCGTTTCAGCAGACCATCCGCAGCTGGCTGGAAGCCAACGCGCCGAAGGAGCCGATGCCGAAGGACCCGGACGAGGCCTTTCAGTACCGCCGTGCTTGGCAGCGCAAGATGTACGACGCGGGCTGGGCGGGCATTCACTGGCCGAAAGAGTACGGCGGACGTGGCGCGACGCTGATCGAGCAGGCCGTTTTCTCGGAGGAGATGGCGCGCGCCGAGGCGCCGGAGATGGCCAATCTGCTGGGACTGATGATTGTTGGCCCGACACTTATGTCGCACGGCACGGAAGCTCAGAAGAAACGCTATATTCCCAAAATTCTGAGTGGTGAGGAAATCTGGTGCCAGGGATTTTCCGAGCCCAACTCTGGCTCCGACCTCGCCTCGCTGCAGACCCGCGCGGTGGAGGACGGCGACGATTTTGTCGTCAACGGCCAGAAGATCTGGACTAGCATGGCTCAGCACGCCGACATGTGCATCCTCCTGGTGCGCACCGACCCGGAGGCGCCGAAGCACCGGGGCATCAGCTATCTGATGGTGGACATGCACAGCCCCGGCGTCACCGTCAAGCCTCTCCAACAGATCACCGGAGGCTCCGAATTCAACGAGGTCTTCTTCGACAACGTTCGGGTGCCCAAATCGCAGCTTTTGGGCGGACTCAACGCCGGCTGGCGCATCGCCATGACGACCCTCACCCACGAGCGCGGCACCGCGTCGTTCGGCACCCAAGTCAGCGTCAAGCGTCGCTTCGACGACATTGTCGACGTGGCGCGCAAGACCACCCGCAAGGGTAAGCCGCTCAGCGCCGACGCCATCGTGCGCCAGAAACTCGCCGACGCCTACATCCGCGTCGACCTGATGCGCCTGAACAACTACCGCACCATCACCAGCCACCTGCGCGGTAAGGAGCCGGGGCCCGAGGCTTCGTTGGACAAGCTGTACTGGAGCGAGACGGATCAGTACATGCAGGAGATCGGACAGGAACTGCTCGGTCCGCTCTCCCAACTTTCCCCGGAGTCGCCGTACTACCCCACGCCGGTGGACCTGCAGTACTACTTCCTCTACAGCCGGGCCGAGACCATTTTCTCGGGGACGTCGGAGATTCAGAGGAACATCATCGGCGAGCGGGTTCTGGGACTACCGAAGGAATAGGAATCAATCCGGTGGGCCAGTCGGAAGGCGGCTGGCCTACGGAAAATTGGCGACCTCGGTGGCGTTTCGCATCATGGTGGGCCGGATGATCAGTTCGGATATGGAAGACCGTTTGGGTAGTCCGGCGATCATCGTCAAGGCTTCGGCGCACTCGTCAATACCGATCATGGTCGTGCGGTCGTCCGCGGTCGGCGGCACGGGCCGATTGTTCATGATCGGGGTGTCCACCTCACCCGGAATCAGCACACTGGCGCGCACACCGGTGTTGGTCAGCTCGAAATTGAGGAAGCGGGTGAAATGAATGACGCCCGCCTTCACGGCGCTGTAGATCATGCCCCCTAAGTAGCTGGTATGCACCCCGGCCAGGGAGGCAACGTTGAGGATCAGCCCGTCCTTGGCTTCCAGCATCGACGGCAGCACCGCCTGCGTACAGTAGATTGATCCCACAAGGTTGGAGTCGATGACGGAGCGGATTTCGTCCGGCGGGGTGGTCAGAATGCGGCGGTGGTGCGAACTGTGTCCGGCGTTGTTGATGAGGACGTCGACGCGCCCGAAGGCGTCCAATACCTCCTTGATCATGCCGCGAACCGCATCGCAGTCGGCAACGTCGAGACCAAATGCCACTGCCTCACCGCCAAGCGAGGTAATCTCGTCCCGTACGGCTTCAACCTTTGACGCCGTACGGCCTACCGCAACGATTTTGGCACCCTGCTCCGCCATCATCAAAGCGGCACCACGGCCAATCCCACTCCCTCCACCGGTGATGACACACACCTTGCCCCCTACGCCCATGATTCTCCTCTCTTGCAATTGATTCGCCGTGCCGTCGTACAGCTCGCTTGCCTGAAGCAGCTTTCATAAAAATGAGGCTGCTACGGATCATGGCGACCCATAGCAGCCTGCAGTTAGTTAACGAACAGGTTTAGAGTGCAGCTCGAAGGCGATCAGGTAACCGCCCTTCTGGTGCGTCTTGCGCCAGTCCCGGTCCAGGCCTGTCTCAATAGACGTACCGGCTTGGCCGGCGACAACGGCGAGTATCTGCTTGCCGTCCACCGTGAAGGTATTCACGCCGCCCATGACAGCGGTACCGCAGTAGAAGCTCCACAACTGCGCGCCGGTCGTGGCGTTGAATGCCTTGATGTAACCCTCCGTATCACCGGCGAACACCAGGTTTCCGGCGGTGACGATGACACTGCTGCGGAACGGCATCGGGTTGTTATGCACCCAGACCAACTCACCATTCTTGGCATTGATGGCGCGCAACTCGCCGCCACCGCCGTAGAGCTTCATGGTCTTGATGCCGAGGTAGAGCTCGCCGCGCGTATACTTCTCCACCTTCGCCTGCAGGTCCATGCTGTGATCGCCGAAGGCGGGTACGTAGGCGATCTGGGTGTGCGGATTGTAGGCCATGGGGTTCCACTCCTTGCCGCCGAACACGGCAGGGTAGATACCCTCGGTCACCTTGTCATAACCAACGTCCATCTCCGGATAGGCGAAGATCGGCCGACCGGTCTCGGGGTCGAAACCCCGGTTCCAGGTGATCTTGCCCAGCGGCACGGCGTAGTTGAAGCTGCCGTTGGTGCGATCGATGGAATAGAAGTGCCCGTTACGGTCCGCGTGGAGCCAGACTTTCTGGCCGTCGATGTCGGCCAGGATGTTCTCGTTCACGCCATCGTAGTCATATGGATCGTTCGGGGTGTACTGGAAGTGGAACTTGATAGCTCCGGAATCGGGGTCCATCGCCAGGGTGGAGTTGGTGTACAGGTTATCGCCGGGGTGGGCATGACGATCCCACGGGCCAGGCTGTCCGACGCCCCAGTAGATGGTGTTCAACTCGGGGTCGTAGGAGCCCGTCACCCACGCCGAGCCGCCGCCGTACTTGTAGGTGTCGCCCGGCCACGTGTCACCGCCCGGCTCGCCGGGGGCAGGAATGGTGTGCGTCTTCCACACTTCTTCGCCGGTCTCGGCATCGCGCGCGGTAATGAAGCCGCGAATGCCGAACTCGGCGCCCGACGTGCCGATGATGATCTTGCCGTCAAGCGCGAGCGGCATCAGGGTGAAGCTGTAGGAGCTCTTGTAATCCGCCACCGTCTGATCCCAGACGACCTGGCCGCTTGCGGTATCCAGCGATACCAGATGGCCGTCCAGGGTCGCCACGTAGGCTTTGTCGCCGTACAGCGCCGGGCCGCGGTTGATCACGTCGCAGCACACGTGGGGGGCGACGTCGCCCGGCAGTGGGTGGTCGTAGCGCCACACGGTGCGGCCTGTCCGCCCGTCGACGCGGAAAAAGCGGTTGTGCGACGAACTGACAAACAGGTTGCCATTGAAGGCAATCGTCTGGCTGCCCTGGCTGCGCAGCGAGCCAAACGACAGCATCCATTTGGGCACGAGGTTCTGGACCGTCTCGGTGTTGATCTCATCGAGTTGGCTGTAGCGGGTGTGGGCATAGTCCTTGCCGTACAAAATCCAGTTGTTCGGATCCTTACCGGCGTTCAGCAACATGGAATCGGTAATAATGCCTGGCGAGACGTATCCCTCCAGGACTTCGATACGCGGTCCCTCCTCCTCGCCTTCGATCTCCTCAGATGTGAAACGCGATGCGTCCTCTCCCGTCTCGTGGGAATCCGCCAAGGCGGTTCCGCCCCAGATTATGACCAAGGCGACAGTCAGCAAAGCGATCAGAGACCTTAAACATTTCCGCTCATCCATGCTCTTTCCTCAAAATTAAGGAAACTCAGACGCACCTGAACCCCATATCCCAACTCCCCACCTTCAGAACCACTCGGTGAGGTGGAAGGCACCTAGCCTAGCGCTATTTTCGATGCTGTCAAGGCCAAGCTGATAACGCAGACGGGAACCGGAAGGGACAGGCCGATGTGCTAGAATGCCGCCGCCGACACACGGGGTTTGGAAAACGACGGACGACATGCAGACGCAATAGCATACAGAAAGGAAAGAAATGACGGACCAGCCAAGTATTCTCGCATTTGCCGGCAGCACCCGCGCAGATTCATTCAACAAGAAAATAGTCCGCATCGCCGCGGCCGGGGCGCGCGCCGCCGGGGTAGAGGTCACCTTGGTTGATCTCCGGGATTATGCCATGCCGTTGTACGATGGCGACTTAGAGGCGGCGGAGGGGCTGCCCGCGGCGGCGCAGGCGTTCAAGCAATTGATGATTGCGCATGACGGCTTCCTGATCGCAGCGCCTGAATACAACAGCTCCATCAGCGCGGTACTGAAGAACACCATTGATTGGGTGTCGCGCCCAGTGCCCGATGAACCCCGGCTGGTAGCCTTTCAGGGCAAGGTAGCGGCGCTGATGAGCGCCGCGGCGGGCGGCTTCGGCGGTGTGCGATCGCTGACGCACGTGCGGACGATCTTGGGGAATATCGGTGTGTTGGTGTTGCCCGATCAGGTCACGATCTCCCAAGCGATGGGGGCTTTTCAGCCGAATGGGAGTCTTCAGGACGAGGGGTTGCAGGCCCGCGTCGCAAACCTTGGCACGCAGCTTGCGGCGTTCGTGATGCAACGCAGGAAGTAGGCTTTGGCGGGGGCGTCACTCGGCCGTGGTGCCACCGTCAATCACCAGTTCGGCGCCAGTAACGAAGGACGATTCATCAGAGGCCAGATAGATGACACCATAGGCGATGTCCTCCGGCTTGCCGGGACGCTTGAGGGGCAGGCGCCGCATCCGCTGTTCCCACTGCTCCGGGTCTTCGAGCATGTCCTTGATCATGTCGGTGGCGATCGGACCGGGGTGCACGGAATTGCAACGAATGTTGTCTCCGGCGTGTTGAATCGCGGTGGACTTGGTGAATAGGCGCACACTGCCCTTGGTGGCGGAGTACGCCGCCGTCTCTCCGGGGCTCCCGACGAGCCCAGCGGTCGACGAGATGTTGACGATCGAGCCGCCGCCGGCGCGGCGCATGGCGGGAATGGCGTGCTTGGTGCCGAGAAATACCCCCTTGACGTTGACGGCCATGATGCGGTCGAAATCGTCCTCCGTGGTCTCCTCGATCGTGGCGCGGATCAAAATCCCGGCGTTGTTTACCAGCACGTGCAAGCCGTCATACGTGCTTTCGGCTGTTTGCACCGCTGATTGCCAATCCGACTCGCTGGTGACGTTCAGATGCACGTAAGTCGCCGCGCCGCCGGCAGCGCGGATTTCCGCTTCGACCGCGTGGCCCTGCTCGTCCAGGATGTCGCCCAGGACCACCTTGGCGCCCTCCTGTGCCATCATCCGCCCCTCGGTGGCGCCTTGGCCGCGCGCGCCACCGCTGATTAACGCCACCTTACCATCGAGTCGTCCCATCAGTGCTCTCCTCGCGCCGTTAACGTCGCAATTGCTTTAATTTCTCGGTGGCCAGTTGCGCTTCGACGCTGTTGGCAAAGTTTTCCTGTACCTGCCGCAGAAAGAACTGCGCGTTTGGCTTGTCGTCCAGGTTGGCGAACGATAAGCCGACCTTCAACGTTGCTGCCGCAACCATTTCGCTCTGTGGGTACTGCTGTATCACCTCGTCGAAGGTGACGATGGCAGCGTTATATTCCTTCTGCGCGTAAAGCGATTCGCCGATCCAGTACTGGGCGTCCCCCGCTTGGGCGGACTGCGGGTACTGCCGCAAGTACTGCTTGAAGAGAATGATCGCCACCTCGTAGTTGCCCTGTTGGTAATCCTCACGGGCGCGTTGGAACAGCCGTATGGCTTCGGGATCTTCCTCCGGTGGTAAGGCTGGCGGCTCTACGACAGGCTCCGGTTCTGGTGCTGGCGGCGGTTCTACCGCAATGACCTCTGGCTCCGGTATTGCCGGCGGCTCTACCGTGATGACCTCTGGCTCCGGTGTTGCCGGCGACTCTACCGCAACGGGTTCCGACTCAGGTGCTGGCAGAGTCGGTTCCGCGATGGGTTCCATGGGCGGCTCAATCTCTAATCCTGGCTCGAGAGGCGGCGGCTCGCTGCCAGGGCCAAGTTGGCCTGGGGCGATGCCGCCCACTCCGGGGCGAGTCTCCAGAAGGCGCAAACGCTGATCCAGGGCAGTCAGCCTGTAATCCAGATCGGTGCCGACCTGTTCTTGGCGGTACTGTGATTCCTCGAGTTCGCCGCGTAATTTCCGCTGCTCAAGACGCAGTTCATCCAAGGCGGCAGTCGTGCGGATCAGGCTACGCTGCCTCTCCTCTTTGGACGCCTCCAACCGTGCCACACGCTCCTGTATCGTCGTGACTTGGTCGGACAGAATTTGCGTGCTATGCAACGTGTTGTCACTCAGATTGGCCATGTCCACTTCACTCGTGCAGCCGGACAGGAGACCAGCCATGAGAAGGTTGGCAAATAAGGCAAACCGTCGCATACGCCCCACCTCTTTCTATTTATTGAATAATGACTTATTGAATAATGACGAAGTGAGCCCGCCGGTTACGGCTCCACGCCGCCTCATCATGGCCGGGATCCAGAGGCTGCTCCTCGCCATAACTGATGGTCGAGAGGCGGCCGGAGTCAATGCCCAGCACCGTCAGGTACTGCCGCACAGCGTTGGCCCGGCGTTCGCCGAGAGCAAGGTTGTAGTCACTGGTGCCGCGCTCGTCGCAGTGCCCTTCGATCTGCACGCTGGCGTTGGCATTGTCTTGTAGCCATGCGGCTTTTTCCCCAAGGATGCGTTCGGCCTCAGGGTCGAGCAGAAAGCTGTCGAAAGCAAAGTAGATGTCCTCGTTTACGAAAGCCGCCTGAGCCATCTCGGCCATTTCGGCTTCGCGCATGGCTTCTGCCTGACGAGCCTGCTCCTCAGCCATCGTGGCGCGCTCGGTGAGCACGTCCTCTTCCGACATAGCCCCGTCATCACCCATTCCGTCTGGCATGCCTGCCTCGGCGTCTGCCCCCTCGGGCGAGGTCACCATATCGGCGGGTGGTTCCGGCGCCACCGAATCGGCTTTACGCCCACAGCCTGCCAAAAGGATCGTTGACAGGAAAACAATTACCGTAATTCGCAACAGTTGAAAGACCATGACACTGATTCTCCTATACGGTTTAAGATGATGGTTTTACGCGTGCTACCCATTGGGGTGAGAGACAGTCGAGCCCATTGGCGGCAGGAAGTATTTTATCATGTCCGTCCTGGCGCACCATGTAGCGTTGCCATGCGCCTCCAACCCTGCTGGTGTGCATCAAGAAACGGCCGTGCGGGTCCCAAGCCGGCGCCTCATACTGACGGGGGGCGAAACTCAGGCGCTGACGTTGGCGGCTCTCGGCATGGATCGTGTAAATGGCCATCGCGCGATCCTCGCCGCGTCCTACATAAGCGATGGTGTCGTCCCGCGGCGACCACGCTGGAGCGGTATTATAGGTCCCTTCAAATGTCAGACGAGCAGGCCTCCCTCCCTGCACGTTGGTGAGATAAAGTTGCGGCGAACCGCCACGGTCCGAGGTAAAGGCCAGACGGTGGCCATCCGGGGCAAAACTGGGGGACACGTCAATGCCCAAATCGTTCGTCAGTCTCTTGAAACGCCGACGCCGGGTGTCATAAAGGAAGATGTCGTTGTTGCCGTCGACCGTCCGGCTCAAGGCCAGATAGCGCCCGTCGGGCGACCAGGACCCCGCCAGCGCCAAGCCCGGCTCGCTCGTCAGACGTTCCTCCTGGCCGTCGCGCAGGTTCAGCAGATAAATATCCGGCGAGCCGGCGCGGTACGAAGTGTACGCCAAAACGCTGCCATCGGGTGACAGGACGGGAGCCAGATTCAAGGCGCCGTTAGCAACGAGGCGCCGCACGCCGTGGCCGTCATAATCCATGCGCACGATCTCGGTCGCTTTGCTGTCCGGCACGGGGCTGACACACATGACTTGAGTGTCAAACGGCCCCTGCTCGCCGGTGAAGATCTGTAGCACGTGGTCGCTGAAGCGGTGGGCCATACGCCGATACCCCTCGCGGGAGCCCTGGTAGACCTTGCCGAACAGCATTGATTGTTGGGCGACGTCGTGGAGCGTCAGTTGCAAGGTAAGCGGCACCCGACCCTGGGACACGTCAAGTTGACCGGCGATAACGCCCGCAGCCCCCAGACTCGACCAGTCGCCATAAGGTAACGCCTTGATCGTCTGGACGCTATTGCCGTTTGATTCAATGATGCGGAACAGCCCGGTACGTTCGAGGTCGCGTTGCATCACGGTGCGGATTTGCTGTCCCAGCACCGGGTCTGCCGTTTCCCCTTTGAATCTCGGAAGCGCAAGGGGAAGGAGGTAGCCGCCCACTTGATCGATGTCGATGACGATCCGCTCCTGCGACGACGGGTAAACAACCCAGCACAACACGAGCACTAGAGCCAGAATGGCGCATTTGCGAGACACGATTCGCATGCTTTTCCTCACGACGATGCTGGGGGTGTGAAGCGGAGTTCAAATATCTGCACCGGGCTATCCCTCCCAACGTCTTCCGGTAGCGGCGGCAGAGGCGACGAAGCTTGCACGGCACGCTGCAGAGAGGCATCGAACGGTTGGCTGCCGGATGGCCCGATCAACTCGTATCGAATCACTTTGCCCTCACGGTCAATGGTCAGCAACACGCGGGCCTGGAACCCCTGCGCCATCTTACTCGGCATCGGCAAACGCCAAGCATTGACGATGCGGGCCCGCACACGTTCCACATAAGCCTGTTTGCGTATGTCGCTCATCCGGGCAGCAATACCACCTTGAGCTTGGTTTGTGGTTGCCCCTTGCGCACCAGCTTGGGCTCGTCGCATGGCCGCGATCGTCTGTTGAGCGCGCGCTGCCGCCTGCGGTGAGCTCCGGCTGGCTGGCGATCTAGGCTTCGCAACGGCTTTGGGTGCCGGTGCCGCCTTGGATTGCACAGCAGCGACCTTGGGCGCCGCCGGCGCTGGCTTTCTAGCGGACGTTTGGGTTGGTGCCGGCTTTTTGACGGAGGCTTTGGCCGGCGCGGGCTTCTTGACCCGGGTTTCGACTACCGGTGGTTTCTCGGGCTCTTCAACGGGCTTGGGCTTAGCTGCCGGTGCCGGCGGCTCGACGGACGCTTCAGAGACTTCCGTTGCCTGTTTGGCCTGCGGAGGTGGAACCACGGTTGCCGGCTCAACGTTTTGCACCGTCGCGTCGCTCATGGCCTCGGGCATGGCCACTGGCTTGGCAATGGCTTGCGGCTGCGATTCCGGCTCAGGAGGCAAAATAGAGCCAGGGGCATCAACCAGGGAGACCGTATGAAACGATGGCACATCCAACAGCAGCGAGCGGGCCGAGCCATTGCCGCTGAGCATCCAGCCAATCACCAAGCCGTGGATCAACATAGAAACGCCAAAGGAGGTGGCGAACAGCCTCTGTCTGGCATGACCCATTTGATGTGAGACTTTGACGGCTTTCATCGTGTATCCGGTTCAGGTTGTGTAATCATTCCCAGCCTGAGAATGCCGGCTTTTTTAACGGCATCCATGACCTGGACGACTCTGCCGTACGGCACCTCGGCATCGGCGCGCAGAAACATTTCCTGACCGGGCTGCGCCTGCGACAGCACCTGTAGATGTGGCCGCAACGCCTCCAGGGTATAGGCCGTGCGGTTGAGAAAAACGTTTCCTTCCTTGGTGACGGTGAGAACGAACTGCTCCTCCGACTGCGTGTTGTGGGGCTTGTTGGTGACTTCCGGCAGGTTGACTTCCACCTCGTGCTGCAGCATGGGTGCCGTGATCATGAAAATGATCAACAGCACCAGCATGACGTCAACCAACGGCGTCACGTTGATTTCGGCAAGGGCCGCACGACGGGATGATTGACCGCTTACCATGGTGGGTATCCTTCATCAATGCTGCAACGGCACGTGGCCATCGGCCGTCGGCATCTCGGATTCTGCCATTGGCACCGCCTCGAACATCTGCAGGAGTTCCTCGATGAAGCCCTGCATGTCGCTTTCCATCCGGTGTAGACGGTTGAGAAAATAGTTGTATGCGATAACGGCAGGGATGGCCGCCGCCAAGCCGGCGGCGGTCGCCACCAGCGCCTCGGAAATGCCAGGCCCCACCACGACCAGGGAGGCGCTGCCTCCCTGACCCACGGCGTGAAACGACTGGATGATGCCCCATACGGTGCCTAAGAGACCAATGAAAGGCGTGACACTGGCGGTTGTGGCCAGAAAGGGCAGGCCGACCTCAAGCTCTCCCGTTTCGACCGCCAACCGTGCGTCGAGCGTTTGGCGTAAGCGGTCCAAGCCCCTTCCGGAGAGGCCGGGCACGCTGCCGTTGCTCGATACCTCGGCATACCGATGCGCGGTACGCAATAACCTTGCCATCGGCGACTGCGAGAAGCGCCGCGCCGCGGCTGCTAGGAAGGCAAAATCCTGCGCTGATTGGAAGGCACGCCGAAAACGCTGGTCATACCGCTGCACACGGCGGAATTGACGCGATTTGTTGAAGATGATAGCCCAGCAGACGACAGAGGCGAGAACAAGGGAACCCAGAACAAGGAGCTGCACAATCATACCGAGACCCGCGAGCATCGGGATGATGTTCTGCAAGCCGGCACCAAAATATGAAGCCATATGCTCTGCTGCCTCCTATCAGACAAGTGATAGGTCAAGTCGTGGTTCTGTGGGGTCACGGTTTTGGCTGCTACAAATCGCCAATCCTGATGAAGTCGTTAGTATATCATGCTTGTAAAGTCCCTGCATCAGCCATTTAGCGGCCAATATCCTTACAAAAGGGGCGCTGCCGCCTCTGTTGGTGCGTCAATCCGGCCCATCCGAACGCCTTATCGTGGCTTGACATGAAAACGCCGGGGGTGCTACTTTCCGCCGCAAAGCAGCACGGTGTCCTGGGCCGGGAAGGTTCAATCGAACACGGCTAGCACGTCCATCGCATCACGGGGGAGGAATTCTATGAGACGCAGACAACTTACACTAATGGCGCTGCTGATTGGCATGCTCGGGTTGGTACTCATGCTGACCGGCGCACAGGCGCAAGACGATGAGCACTACTTGGGCTATCGGCAGAAGGTGATGAAATCCATGGGGGCCAGCATGGGGGCGATTGGCGACATTTTGAAGCACAAGCTGCCTTTTGCGGGTCATATCGGGGTACATGCCAGTGATATCTCGCGCATGAGCGCGGTGATTGCCGAGGCATTTGAGAAAGAGATCACCGAGGGGCGTACCGATGCCAAGCCCGAGGTCTGGCAGGATTGGGACAAATTCGTGACTGCGGCAGAGACGCTCCAAGAAGAAGGCGCCAAGCTGGCCAATATCGCCTCCGCCGGCGACATGGCGGCCATCGGCGCGCAGGTGAAGAACCTCGGCAAAGCCTGCGGCGACTGCCACAAGCCGTTCCGCAAACCCAAAGAGGAGCGGTTCAAAAGATAAGCGTCCTGCGGGGTCGTGCTGCTTGCTCTATCTCTCCGGTTGGCGGCCGTTCCGGCCGCCTCACCCATCCACCATTCTCCTACATCAGAGTCGTGTCGGCAGGGTTGTCGGTACTGTCCAGGAAGGCTCGGAAGCGAGTCTTGTCCGTGGCGTGCGGATAGGCCTCCGCGGCACGAATGCGCCCGCTCTGCACGTGTTCCAGCAGCGCGTCGTCGAGTGCTTGCATGCTATGCGCCCTACCGGTTTGCAGCAGGGTGGGAATCTGATGGGTTTTGCCGTCCCGAATGAGGGCGCGTACCGCCGGGGTGGCGAGAGGGATTTCCAGCGCGACACAGCGGCCGGCGGTGTCGCGCCGCTTCAACAACACCTGCGCCACGATGGCCTGGAGCGAGTCGGCCAGGGTTGCACGAATCAAAGACTGTTGCGAGGCAGGGAAAAGATCGGTAGTGGCTCGTTTTGAAATTCTCAGCCTCGCTTTTTGTAGGTTGCCGGTCGATTGGGTTTCGGCGTAGCGGCCTCCACCATGTCCACAATATCTCCGATCTCCCACAGACGGCGCGTGACGCCAGCTTCCATCGCGGGCGTCACGCGCAGCGTCTTGTGAATACGGCAGAAGTTGTAATACATGAAGTGCAGGGCATATGGAGTGCGCCAAGTATTCCAAGCGCTTGCTGAAAGCGTTGGTCAGCCTGGTGAATCGCCGCATGCTCATCCGCATCGTGAGGTTCTGACGCTCCACATACGACGTGCTGACGTGCTTTTCGTCCGGCTTCCCCACGATGACCTGGATGCGGGTTCCGATGCACTCTGACGGGCTGTAGCGCGCCCTCGGAAGTACGCTCAGGGTCGCCCTTACCGTAAATCTTCACCAGCATGGCGTAGTCCACGTCAGCCCCAAAAGCCTTCTCGACGGCATCCAGGTAGGCCCGATGCCCGTCCGTGGTCAGCTGCGCGCGCTTGGCAAGACGACTGCGCAAGTCGGCAATGAAGTCGGCGGCGGTATCGCCTGAGCGGTCGCCTAGGCGCCAGGAGAGAATCAGCTTCGTGTCCGCGCAAATGGCCGTCCAAGTCCATACGTCGCCCGCCTCGGGCGGCGCGGACTTGGCGCGCAGCACGTTTTTCTCCTTCGCGTACACGAAGCTCCATATCTCGTCGCACTGGATGCGCTCGCATGGCAGGTCCCGGAGCATCTTGTCCTGGAAGTCAGCGCATGCCTTCCCGGCATCCACGAGGAGCTTAGCAACGGCGCCTCGAATTACGCCCGCGGTGCGGGAAGTCGAGCGGAGGGACATTCCCTCGACGAGACATCGGAGGACGAGGATTCGGGTGTCACGAGGAAGGATATTCATGCCGATCATTGCAGCTTGCCAAATGGGATGAAGCAAGCATAAATCAGCATTTAGGGGATTCAGGGGAAGCAAATTCTACTACCGAAGACCGAAGTTGCTCCAGGGCTTCATGCCCTTTTCATGTCAGATGACCGATAGAAGATTGCTCTATACGCTCAGGATACGCCGTGCATCAAGATGGCCGACACCGAGCAAAACCACCGCATGGAACGAGAGAACAACTCGCTTAAGTATGCCACCAAGGCAAAGCGCCGTAGGTAATGGATGGCATTTGTATTAGAGGCTGTTTCATAACTACCTGATGATAGTCACAAGCAAATGAGTTAGAAGCCATTGAGAAGCTTATTCAGCGTTATCAGCATGCACGCGATATGAAAGAAACCGCGGTAGACCTCAATATATCGATCCCAGCGCACCACCAAGCGACGAAAATTGCCCACCCAGGAAATCGTTCGCTCAACTTTCCAACGACGTTTGTAACGGCGCAGCTTGCGACCATCCTGCAAGGAGGCTCGTTTACGGTTTCTGCGATGCGGGCAAATCAAATCAATGCCCCGAGACCGCAGACGCTGGCGAAGGGCGTCTGCGTCCGCCGCCTTGTCATCAATGGGGCGCGCGGGCTTTTGGCGAGGCCGACCGCGGCCACGACGCGGCACCGACACCTGTGTCAAGGCCCGCTCGATCAAGGTCACTTGCGCTGCGGACGCCGATTCCAGGAGGTTTCCCAGAGGAACACCTTGGCCGTCTGCCACCACCATCCACTTCGTACCTTTGCCCTTCTTGGCAGGGCCGACGCAAGGCCCCCTTTTTTGGCCGGGGCAAAGCTGCCGTCAGCAAAGGTTTCGGCCCAATCAAGCTGTCCTTGGCGGTCAAGTTGCGCCAGAAAGGCGCGCCATGCCTTAAGCCACACCTCTTGTTCCTCCCAGAGGCACAGACGACGCCAACAGGTGCTGGGAGAAGGATAGGACGCTGGCAGGTCTTTGCAGCGGGCGCCGCTGCGAAGGACCCACAAGATGCCCTCGAAGCAAGGGCGATTGGGGATTGGTTTGGGTCCACCCCAAGGCGAGGCTTGGGGTTTGGGCAGGAAGGGAGCGATTTTTTCCCACTGCTCATCGCTTAGTTCACTCTGATGGCGGTTCATATCAGGCCTCCTTTGAGCCATTGATTGCATACCAAAAGGAGGCCTCATGCAAATTAAGTTATGAAACTGCTTCTACCCTTTTACATAGGAATCCAGGACCGGTGAAAAGGAAGGACGGATATTCGAGAGAGTTCCTGACGCCGGAGGATCGGCAGGTCATAATTTCCCGAGGAATCACGAAGGAAACTATCACGGCACAAGTGGCTCTTTTCCGGAACGGAGCACCATGGATCAAACTCCATCGAGCCTGCACGGTCGGCGACGGTATTGTCATACTTCGCACGGATGAGATGGAGTCCTTGTCACGCAAATATGAAGAGGCTGTTGCTACCGGTCGGGTCATGAAATTTGTGCCGGCGTCCGGAGCGGCCTCGCGGATGTTTCAGGGACTCTTGCAGCAGTTTGAAACAGCGCCCCTACCTCCTAATGACGAAGCTATGACTTCCAGCCAGTTTTTGACGGAGCTACACCGCTTTGCGTTTTATGATGATCTGGAAGCAGCATTGCGCGTTGAAGGACTGGATATCCAAACATGCACTGCCCAACGCCAAATTCACAAAATCTTGGAACATCTCTTGACCTCGCGTGGGCTCAATTACGCCAATCTGCCCAAGGCATTAATCAAATTCCATCGCTACGCCGCTGGCTATTGTCGAACGCCTTTGCAAGAACACATGGTGGACGCCGCAGAGCATACCCTCGACCGGGATAATGTCGTTCGAGTGCACTTTACAATCAGCGCAGGATATGAGGTAGAGGTCAATAATGCTATTGAGGAGATGCAGGAGCGTTACAAAGCAACAGGCATTCAGTACCGTATCACGTTGTCGCACCAACACGCCTCAACCGATACGATTGCAGTTGATACTGACAATCGTCCTTTCCGCGATCGACATCATCGTTTGCTATTCAGGCCAGGGGGGCACGGCGCATTACTTGAGAACCTGCAGGCAATCCAAGCCGATATAGTTCACTTGAACAATATCGACAACGTGGTTCATGGACGCCTCAAGGATGATACGTATACCTACAAGAGAGCCTTGGGTGGTTATCTTGTGACATTGCAAGATCAGATATTCACCCATTTGAGACGTTTGGCGGCAGGGCAGGTAAGTTCGTGGCAGATAGAACGCATTTTCACATTTGCCAAAGAAAATTTGTTATTAAGCATACCAAAAGACATCTTAGGTCGATCAATATCCGAACAATCCAAATTTCTATTTGCGAAGCTCAACAGACCGCTTCGCGTCTGCGGCGTGGTGAAGAACCTCGGGGAACCGGGCGGCGGACCGTTCTGGACGGAAAGCGCGGAGGGCGACCTATCACTGCAAATCGTCGAGAGGGCGCAAGTCGACACCTCGGCAGAGAGGCAACGCGCCATTTTGAACGCCTCGACCCACTTCAATCCTGTGGATGTTGTCTGCGGAATGCGTGATTACCAAGGTCGGCCTTTCGAGCTTGAGGCGTTCAGAGACCAGGACACTTATTTCATCTCCCACAAGACCCATGAAGGGCGTCCTTTGAAAGCTCTTGAGCTTCCAGGCTTGTGGAACGGCGCCATGGCGCGCTGGAACACGGTGTTCGTGGAGGTGCCTCTCAGCACCTTTAATCCGGTCAAAACCGTGTTCGATCTCCTGCGCCCGGAACACCAGCCGTAGAACTTAGTTGGGCATCTGAGTGTTACGGCAAAGCACCTAGCGGCTAAAAGCAATTGATATTTGTAAATGACTTATATATGGTGAGGTCTTGTTGGAATGACATGAAAAACATTTTGAATCCTTACATTAGGCATGTGGAGATATTCAGTTATTATGAGCTTACAAAGCCCACCATACGTACCAAGGATTAAAGACCGCGGCGCTGATTTGTTCGTTGCTTTGTTGCGGGCTCAAGGTGTGAAACAAGTTATGGCTTTAACGGGCGGCGCCATCATGGAAGGTATGGATGCCTTGCAGGAAGCAGAACACCTGGAAATGTCCATCTTCCAAACCGAACCGGGCGCGGCGTGGGCTGCCATGGGGTATGCGCGAGCCACGGGCAAAGTCGGCGTGTGCGTGGTGACGTCGGGACCGGCCGCAACTAATACCATTACGGCCATCGCGGACGCTTACCGTGACAACGTGCCTTTGGTGGTTGTGACGGGCCAGGTGCCAACGTTTGCCCGTAACACCGACGCCTTTCAAGAAACAGACATCACCGGGATTGCCGCGCCAACCGTAAAGAAAGTGTATTACGTGAGCTGTCCCGAAGAGATGCCCGACGTGGTTCGTGAAGCATTTCACCTTGCCCGAGATGGTCGGCCGGGGCCAGTGTTGATCGATCTCACAAAAGATGCCCAACAGTCGCTGATCGATCTTGATGTGTATCGCGCGGACCTAGAGCCGATTAATTCAGCCATTTCAGATAAAACGTTTGATGAAACCCTGAACGCTGAATTGGACGAGGTGATAGCCCATCTCGACACCGCGGAACGGCCTGTCATCATCGTGGGCTATGGTTTGGTGCTGGCCAATGCTGAGCGCGAACTGGAGCAATTTTTGGAAGTCGTGCCAAGCCCAGCGGTCTACACGATTCCAGGCAAGTCCGCGATTGCCACATCGCATCCATGCAACTACGGATTGCTTGGCATGCACGGCTTCTACGTCGCCAACTGGATCGTGCACCATGCCGACCTCGTCGTTTCGCTGGGTTCGCGCTACGACGACCGCATCACAGGGGACACAGCCCGGTTCGCGCCACAGGCCAAGCATCTGATCCATTTCGACATTGATCCGGAACAAATTCGCAAGGTGCTGCCCGAACGGAAGCTCGGAATCGTTGGTGACCTGAAGAAGACATTGGGCGCGTTGAGGCGTCGGCTTACGGGCACGCTCGATTATCCCGATTGGCGTCAGGCCATTGCGGAAGTTGAGAAGGAATACCCCTCAACCTACACCCGTCGCCCGGAGTTGCTACAAGCGCAGCACGTCATGCAGCAACTCAATGAGGCCGTGGAACAACGTGTTGCTGCCGACCCATGCCGGGTCATCTATACCACGGAGGTTGGCGACCACCAGATGTGGGCTGGGCAATATCTGGCCATGGAGCCAAGTTGGCAATTCATGACTTCCGGCGGCCAGGGTGCGATGGGTTCCGGTTTGCCCATGGCCATTGGGGCGCAAATGGCGGACCCCGATGCCCTTGTCATCTGTCTGGCTGGCGACGGCAGCCTGCGTTTCTCCGAAGCTGAGCTGGAAACCATTTGGGAGGAAAATCTTGCCGTAAAGGTCCTGGTGATCAATAACGACGGCTACGGCATTGTGCGAATGTGGAATCACCGCTTCTATCAAGGGCGAGAGACGGGAGTCGTCAAACGCGGCAAAAATTGGACCTTGCTGGCCCAAGGAAATGGCTTCGATGCCGACTTCGTGGACCGCGTCTGCAAGCCGGAAGACGTAAAGCCCGCTCTGCGACGCGCGTTATCCCACCGCGGTCCGCATTTCATCGAGTTTGTAACGCCCTATGAGGAATGCCTGCCTTTGATGCCGCCGGGTCAATCGTTCAAGGAGATGATTGTCTGATTCTCGAGGGTCGAAACTTCGGCAAGGTAATTTCCGGCGTTACGTCGTCGAAAACAACTTCCACAGGCAACCCCACGCGCAACTGATCGGCAGGCAAATCAAGCACGTGGGAAATCATCCGAACGCCCTCCTCCAATTCCACCACAACGGCGGCATACGGTAATTCTACCGCAAAGCCGGGATGCAAAGCGCGATGAATTACCGTCCAACTGAAAACTTGCCCCTTGCCCGCGGCGCGTTCCCAAGCCCAGTTGAACGAGCCACACGCTTGGCAACTCTCGCGGGGCATATGGCGCCATGTTCCGCAATCCCGACAGCGCTGGAAGCGCAATTCGTGCTGCTTACAGAACTGGTAGAAATCGCCGTTGAAGTCCTCACCCCGAGGCAACGGCTTGTCATAGGCTTGCATCGGTTACCTCCTGAGAATGACCAGGCTGCCGTCGCCGAAATCCCCCCAGCCGGTCACCAAACCCAACTCACAATCCTCCACCTGCAAACCGGCTTCATGCCGCAATTGCCGGGTCGCCTCCACGACGTGATTGAGCCCCCAAACGTGCGCCTCGGAATGCAAACCGCCGTGCGTGTTACAGGGCAAGTCGCCGTCGATTCGTAACGTGCCGCCTTTGACAAACTCACGCGATTCGCCTGCCCCGCAGAAGCCAAGCGCTTCCAACTGCAGCATCACGACGTACGTAAAGCAATCGTAAATCTGAGCAAAATCCATATCCTGAGGCATCACGCCAGCCATTTCGAAGGCGTGCGGTGCGGCAAAGCTGAGACCAATCTTGAAGAAATCAGGGCGATTCGGGATGTCGTCGGCGGGGTAGGGGTGACCTTCCGCAATGCCCATGATGTAGACGGGATCATGTTGCAGGTCTAGAGCGCGCTCCGCCGACGTCACGACCACCGCACAGGCGCCGTCTGTTTCCAGACAACAGTCGAGAACACGGAAGGGCGAAGCAATCATGGGGGATTGGAGATACTGTTCCATCGTTAACGTACGGCCATACATGTAGGCTCGGGGGTTGTGCTGGGCGTGGAAACGACTGGTGAGAGCCACCTCGCCCATGTCTTCGTCAGTCGTGCCATGGAGTTCTCGATGCCGCGTGGCCAGCCAAGCGTAATGCTGCACCGGAGCCAACGCGCCATAAGGGGCATAGTAATTGCGCAGGGCTTGGCTCAAGGCATTATCGGGCCGCGACGGTGCGTCGGGCCGCTCGCGGCGGCTGATGCGCGCCTCCGAATAGCCGTTCCAGCCAAAAGGAACCAGCACGTTGTGGGCAATCCCCAGGGTGACGGCCATGGCAGCGCTCTGTAAGGCTGTCACCGGGCTGGCCCCGCCCATTTGCACCGTCGTGGAGTACCGCAAATCACTCACCCCCAGATTGGCGGCCAGGGCTTCCTGGTAGATGTAGGAGGAAGACAAAACGAAGCCGTCAATGTCCTGCACCGTCAACCCAGCGTCACGGATGGCGTGCCGGGAAGCTTCCAACACCAGACGCAGGACAGTTTTTTGCGATCCTCTGGTGTAGGCACTTTCCCCAACTCCCACGATGCATGCCTGGTCCTTCAAGGTCATGGATGCGCTCCTCTCGGCGTGTTGTACCCATCGTCGCATGTGCTGTATGCGAACAAATCATGCTACCATACACAGTTCCGAGAGCAAGAAACCTCCGCAGGAGTAATCCTTCAGAGAGGGAGCAAGACCTAATGTACGCCGAACTTTTCCAATTCCCCGTCGGGCGCGAGGGTTATTATGGGCAGTTTGGTGGCGCATTCATCCCGGAGATCCTGCACGAAACCATTCGGGAATTGACAGCGGCCTTCAACGACGCCCAGGCCGACCCTGCCTTCTGGGATGCGTACGTCGCCTTGATGTCGAGTTACTCCTGTCGCCCCACGCCGCTGACCCATTTGGAAAATCTGAGCAAGGACCTTGGCGGCGCGCAGATTTACGTCAAGCGCGAAGACCTGAACCATACCGGCGCGCACAAGGTCAACAACGTGATGGGTCAGGGGTTATTGGTGCAACGCATGGGGAAACAGCGGGTCATTGCGGAAACGGGTGCCGGGCAGCACGGTGTGGCTACCGCAACTATGGCGGCACGCATGGGATTTGAATGCACGATTTATATGGGATCGGTGGATGTCGAGCGGCAGCGGCCGAATGTGTTCTGGATGGAGCAACTGGGTGCGCAGGTGGTATCCGTGGACGACGGTACCAAAACGTTGAAAGACGCCATCAACGCCACGCTGCGCGACTGGGCCGACTCGATGCACACGACGCACTACGTCATGGGCACGGTATGCGGTCCGCACCCCTTCCCGCAGATGGTCACCTACTTCCAATCGCTCATTGGCCGGGAGGCCCGCTTGCAGATGTTGGAGCAGACCGGCAAGCTACCAAAAAGGGTTTACGCGTGTGTCGGCGGGGGGTCGAATGCCTCGGGAATTTTCGCCGGCTTTCTGGATGACGCGGACGTGGAGTTGGTGGGCGTTGAAGCAGGCGGGCTGGGTTTGGACAGCGGCCAGCATGCGGCTCGGCTGGCACGCAACGTAGGGTCCACCGGGGTCGCGCAGGGCTATAAAACACGCTTCTTGCAAAATGCCGAGGGGCAGATGCGGCCGACGCATTCGGTTTCGGCGGGTCTGGATTATGTTGGTGTAGGCCCTGTTTTGGCGCACCTGCACGACATCGGCCGTATCCGCGTTGAAGCCGCCACGGACGCCGATGTCCTGGCCTCGTTGCAGCACGTGATGCGGCGAGAAGGCATCATTCCCGCCCTGGAAAGCACCCACGCCTTTGTCGCTGCGCTCAAGGAAGCCCCGCATTTGTCGTCGCAAGACAGCATTCTGATCAATCAGTCGGGGCGGGGCGACAAGGACATCTTTACGATCGCCGAAGCGCTCGGCGACGCCCCTTGGCGGGCATTCTTGCGGCAAAAGGTGGGGGAATGGGAAGCAGCGGCCGCCGCGAACGACGGGGTGTCGGCATGACGCCCGTGGAAAACTACATTCGCCGGCGTTTGCAGCGGAAACGGCTCCTGCTGATGACCCATGCCATCGTCGGATACCCCTCCTTCGAGGCCAACATGGCCATGCTGGAAGCCATGCAAAAGGCGGATGTCGATCTCGTAGAGCTCCAGCTCCCCTTCAGCGAGCCGATCGCCGACGGTCCGGTGTTCGTGCACGCCAACCAGTGTGCGCTCGAAGCCGGCGTGGCCTGGAAAAACTACTTCGCGTTCATGCAGCGGGTCACCGTGGCATTTGATTTCAAAGTCTTGATGATGGGCTATTACAACAGCATTCTTCAGATGGGTCACGAACGGTTTTGCGCTTGCTTAGCGGAGCACGGCGGCGACGGGTTCATCGCGGCCGATCTACCGCCGGAAGAAGCCGACGACCTGCATCAATACGCTGCCGCCTACCAGCAAGCGCCGATTGTCATGATGACGCCGGTCAACTCCGAGCCGCGACTCCAGCAAATCGCCGCCAAAGCCAGTGGCTTCGTGTATTGCGTCGCGCGTCGGGGAGTTACCGGCCGCCAAACGCAGGTTGATGAGAACCTTGAAGCCTTCATCGAACGCTGTCGTTCAGCCACATCCTTACCGCTGGCGCTGGGATTTGGCCTCCGCACACATCAGGACCTACAGCGAGTCAAAGGCCTCGTTGACATCGGAATCATTGGCACCGCGTTGTTGACAGCCTGGGAGCAGGGCGGAGTGGAACGTTACAGTACCCTGTTGCAAGACTTAACATCGGCGGCGATGTGACCAAGTACCGTCCCGCAAACTATAATAGGCACCTCGAAAAATGACTCACTGGCGGACAAAGCCGGCGTGAATGGCCCTGTCGCGTCATGACAACAGAGAACGAACGGCGGTTTGCGCGGTGATATCGCGTCCCGACAGGGGTTATGACGCTTTCAAAGAGGGCATTCGGCACATCCCGCTGCGCCCCGAAGACGTGTTCCATCCGTGCCCGAAACCGGGAACGACTCTGGTTGCCCGCCTTCTCCTCCGCTGCCGAAACTGCCCAAGCGCACCGGCACCAATGGGCCAACTAACCGAGCCGCTATCCATCCTACCCGACCTGTCAGCGTCGATTCCAGCAGTGGCGCCGTGCCGACGTCATGGACCGGCTCCTCGACGTCCTGGCCAGGGATTTGGAGCAGCGCAGCAAGATCAATCTGGACGAGTGCTTTGGGGATGGCCGTTGCAGCGCCGCCAACAAGGAGGGAGGCCGGGGTCATCCAGAGCAAGCGGCGCTGGAAGATTGAGCGGCCTTTTTGCTTGGCTGCCTACCGCAGGCTGGTCACTCGATACGAACGCGATGCGGCCAATTTCCTGGCCTTTCTCGAACTTGCTGCCTTCAGCATGCTCGACAAGAAGTATTTATGAAATGACTTCTAGCACTACGGTTGCAGTTTTAGCGTTGACATGCATCTTGTCTTCATTTCAGTTCGAAAAGGCCTTTGATACCGACAAATTTGTCGGCATTAGAAGGGTGTTAGTACCCTCTGAATAGTGTCCTTATCAACGCTGTTGGGTCGCTGATTTCGAATTACTACTGTAGTATCAGGACCTGTTGAGATTTATAAGAGCAACCCTACGGTCGTATGAGTCGCGGGCTTGGCACGGGCGTCAATGGGGATGCCAGAAGTCAGCGCCCTAATGGTCTTGGAGGAGGGTTGTAAATCGCGATGTCTCTCTGGGAGCGCGGGCATCTTGCCCGCAGGGTTCCGCTTCGCTGGCTGGAAGCCCGCGCTCCCAGGCATGGAATGCGTGGCGATGAGGCCGCAAGGCGACTTCTGAAACTGGCCAGAACAAAGGCGGGATCACTCACAAACACCCTCTTCGTGTCGATCGTGTGAATGTCAACAGGCCCTAATGCACCTGATACATACAAGGCGAAAGTATAGGGATCAATCCCCAGCCCAGCCTGCCCCTCTTGAAGCAGCGAACTTTGATCGATGACCGGCAATTGGGGACAGCACGAACCCATGACCAGCGAAGATTTCAAGCCTTTGGTTGCTGATACGCCCTAACCACCACCTCGCTGAAAGGCGCGGTCGAAGCGAGCCAAGAACCGGTCGACGTCCTGCGGGTAATAGCCTGAGAAGGTGAAGTGGACCTGGGTCGTGGGCAGGGACAGCGCCCCGAGACGGCGACGGCTTTCGGGCGATAGCGAAATTACCAGGCGCCGCGTGTCGTCGTTGATAATGACGTCGTAGCCTTGGACGGTGTAGGGTAACGTTGCCATTGCGGTGGGCAGGATACGGAAGAATTCGCTGTGAGTGATGCCCATATCGCGGGAGAAGCGGACGACGGCGGGGCCCGACACGCTGGCTACCCGCCGGCGATGGGCGGCCAGATGGCCAGCACGTCGCCGGCGTTCAGCACGGCGCGGTCGCGGTCACTGGGGGTGAGATACACACCGTTGTGCAGAACCAAGTGCGCCATGGCGCGGGGCACGCGATACTGATCGATGACTTGGTTCGGCGTGATGTCGAGCGGCACGTCGATCATCACGCCGGTCCAAGGGGTATCGGGAGGCAGGAGGTCACGGAGCGAGGCGTACAACTTCAGGGAAATCTTCATACAACGCCTGCGTTGTGCCCAATCGCCAAGGTGTTGGCCAGGTAAGCCTCCATGATCCGGGTGGGGTCCTGCATCAGCTTCTGCTTCCACTCGCGCAGCCGCACCCGCGTTTGAATAAGTCCTCGGATCACGCCGACGTGCTCGGTAAGGCCCAGACTGCTGGCGCCCACCAGACGGTCGTCCTCAAACTGCAAGTTCAGGTAGCGAAAGCGCGCGGCGTCCAGGAGTTCCGCCGAGTCCCCGCCTTCAACTCCCATCCAAGCGCCGAAGGAGCTGGAAACCAGCCCCAGGGTGTCCAGCACGTTCATGTTCAGGTTACCGCGATGCGTCTGCGTGCGTCCAGCCATGTTGCTGGCGACGATGCGCCCGTGGTCCGCGGCGGTCGGCTGAATGGCCTGCACCGTGTACTGCCCGGTTGAGAAATCCAGCCCCTGCGCCACGTCCCCGGCGGCGTACACGTCGGTGGCGCTGGTCGCCAGCTGCGTGTCCACCAGCACGCCGTAATCGGTGCGGATGCCGGAGCCTTCCAGGAAGTCGACGTTGGGCTGCACGCCCGTTGCCGCGATGACCAGATCGGCGGCCAGCGCGTTGCCATTGTTGAGCCTGACCGTCAGCGGCTGGCCGGCGTCGATGACCTCGACCTGCGTGGAGGTGAGCACCTTCACGCCCTTGTTCTCGCACCATGCCTTGATGAGGCCGCCGGCCACGGCGTTCATCATGCGCGGCACCATGCGGTCTTCCATTTCAACCACCGTCAGGTCCGTTCCCCGCGTCGCCAGCGCCTCCAGGATGATGCTGCCGATGAACCCGGCGCCCATGAGCACCACCCTGGCGCCCGCCTGGGCGCGCTGCATGATGTCGCGGGCGTCCTGTAACGTCCAGCAGGCGTGCACACCGGGGCTGTCAATGCCGGGCACCGGTGGCGACACCGAGCGCGAGCCGGTGGCGATCAGCAGCTTGTCGTAAGACACATCGGCGCCGCTCTGCAGGGAGACGCTCTTGCGCTCCGACTGCACCCGTGTCACGCGGTCCTGCCGCACCTCGATGTTGTGGTTGGCGTAGTGCCCGTCACCCTTGCGCAAATGGGTTCCCGAGGCGTCGATCTGATCAATCAGGAGATAGGGGATGGCCATGCGCGAGTAGGGCGCCTCGGGCTCATCCCCGATGATGGTGATCCGGGAGCCGGCGTCCAGCTTGCGCAGCGTTTCGGCGGCCACGACTCCGGTTGGTCCGGCGCCGATGATGATGTGATGCATGTGACATTCCTCCCAACCCGGCCCGGCAGACCTGCCGACCGCATCAGCGATGCGCCACCCCGCTACGGTGCGCGGGGCGGCAAACCGCCATCAGACCCGCAAGCGGCGGCGGGTCTCGTCGCTCAGTTCGCCGTTCTCTGTCCAGCCGCGAATTTCGTAGTAGCGTGGCAGCATCTGCTGGAGATCGTTCACCTTGCCCTCTGCCGGACCGGTATTGGCGCCCTCCTCCAGCAGGCGATGCGGCAAGGTGTCGTCGGCGCGGGTGAGGCCGGCCCTGAGGTTGAAGTCGCGCTCCAGATTCCAGACGCGCTCGCCAACCTCCAGCATCTTCTCCGCCGACCAGTCGCCCTCGCAGGCAGCGTCGACCTGCGGCGCGATGTCTTCCATGCCCCAGGCGAAGGTGGTGAAGACGCACAGGCCGGAGGAATCCACCGCCGCGGTGGCATCCTGGAATGCCTTGACGAGCTCGGCCTTGCCTTCCGTGACCAGCGGGTCGGTCTTTTCGGGAATGCCCAGGATTTCCGACGCCACGGTGTAGCCTCGCAGGTGGCAGGCGCCGCGGTTGGCGGTGGCGTAGGCCAAGCCCATGCCCTGAATGCCGCGCGGGTCGTAGGCCGGGAATTCCTGGCCCTTGACCGTCATCGACAATTCCGGGTGGCCGTACTTCTCGCACAGGCGCAGCGAGCCGAGTCCGAGAATTTTCCCGAAGCCTTCGCCGCGAGCGGTCAACTCGGTCGCCCTGGCGAGCGCCTCGGCGGAGCCGAAGCGCAGGTCGATGCCGCCGGTCTCTGCCTGAGAAATAACGCCGCGCTCGTACAGCTCCATGGCGGCCGCCACGGTGGCTCCGAAGGAGATGGGATCAATGCCGTCTTCATTGCAGAGGAAATTCACGTAGGTGAGGGTTTCGAGGTCGTCCACCCCGGTGTCGCTGCCCAGGGCCCAGGCCGCCTCGTACTCCAGGCCGCCGGAGGCGCCCCAGTATTTGGGCTTGTTCTCGATCGTGAAGTGGCCCTTCTCAATCGTCGAGATGCGCCCGCAGGCAATGGTGCAGGCGAAGCAGGCGGCGTTGGTATGCAGGTTCGGGGTGCCGTCGCTGCGCGGCTCGTGCATGGCCTCGGCGGAAATCTTGTGGGCGCCCTCGAACTGCACTTCGCGCATATTGCGGGTGGGCATGGCGCCGACTTCGTTGATGACGTTCATCAGCACCTGGGTGCCGAACTTCGGCAGGCCCTGGCCGGTGACGGCGTTTTCCGCCAATACCTTCTTGCCCTGCTCGGTGGCCTGGAAGAAGCGCATGGGATCCTTGAGGTTGCCGACGCCCTTGGTGCCGCGGCAAACGAGCGCCTTGAGGTTCTTGGACGCCATGACCGTGCCGACCCCGGAGCGCCCGGCGGCGCGGTGCAGGTCGTTCACCACGGAGGCGTACAGGCAGCCCTCTTCAGCGGCACGCCCGACGCAGGCGATGCGGATGAGCGGGTCCTGGTGCTTGGCGTGCAGGCGTTCGTCCGTCTCCCACACCGAGGTGCCCCACAGGTCGTCCGCCGGCATCAACTCGGCGTTCTCGTTCTCCACGTAGAGATATACCGGCTGCGGGGATTTGCCCTCGAAGATGATCATGTCCCAACCGGCCATTTTCATCTCGGCACCGATGAAGCCGCCGGAATTGGAGCACGCCACGGCGCCCGTCAGCGGGCTCTTGGTGACGACGGAATAGCGCCCGCCGGTGGCGGCCATGGTGCCCGTCAGCGGTCCGGTGGTCATGATCAGCTTGTTGGCGGGGGAAAGTGCGTCAATGGTGGGATCGATTTCTTCGTAGAGGTACTTGGTGGCAAGCCCGCGCTGGCCGAGGTAATCGCGCGCCCATTCCATGTTGAGCGGCTCGGCGGCGATCTTGCCGGAGGTGAGGTCGACTCGCAATACGTTTCCTGTCCAGGCCATGGGGGCCTCCTCTCGTGGCTACTGCGCGCGGCTGTAGGTGGCGATTTCCTTGGGACGCGGCTCGACGTGGCTGGCCGGTCGCGCCGGGCTCTGTTGCGCCCAGGCGCGCATGCGGTCCAGACCGGTGTTGTCGACATCGACGTAGGTGATAGCGCCGGTGGGGCACGCCTTGGCGCACCACGGGTCGCCGCCGCACAGATCGCACTTCATCACCTTACCGGAATCCTGGTTGTAATTCACGGTGCCGAACGGGCAGGCAATGGTGCACACCTTGCAGCCGACGCAGACGTTGTCCAGCACTTCCTTGGCGCCCGTGTCGGCGTTGATGACGATGGCCTCGACGGGGCAAGAGTGAAGGCACCAAGCTTCCTCGCACTGCGTGCAGGTGTAGGGGGCAAAGCGCCCTTCTTGATGGAAGGTGAAGACCTTGATGCGGGATTTGGCCGGGTTGAAAACCCCTTCATTCTCATACGAACAGGCCATCTCGCACTGCAGGCAGCCCGTGCATTTTTCCGGTTCAAGCTTGAGCGCCCTTAGCATGCGGACTCTCCTTCGTGTGTGTTGCTGCGATAAGGCATTTGACAGCGGCAGGTTAAGTGAGCCTGCAAGCCGGTGTCAATGGGAAATTGCTACCTGAAGGTGGGTACGCGGCGGATGGTTAAACGGTGGTTATGTGGCCCCTGAGCACCGCCATGGATCGTTGCACGCTTTCCTGCGTATGCGCGACGTCAATCGGCAGGCAGATAAGGGTTACGTCGCCGAGGAGGCGGTACTGAAGTTCGGCAATCTGGTTGATCTTCAGACAAATAAGGCCAAAGCAAGACTCCTGGGTTACCCCACAGCGAGACTTGCAAATATCTCGTCCCTCCTCTGGGTAATAGCATCTTTGGCTACTTCGTAGTTCTTATGGCGCGAGGGCTTTCGGAGGGACGTGGGCTAGGGAGTCGTCTATGGCCTGGAGGACAGCGTCTGAGACTTCAAGAATTAAGTCTACGGACTGGGCTTTCATCGCCTTAACATCGACTTCGATCCCGTAGAGTCGACCGCTGTGCCGTCCTACCCGCAGGGTAATGTGCTTTCCTTTCTGTTTCCGTCTAAAAGGTTCCTCACCTATATACCGAAACTCAATGACGAAACGTTCTTGATCCTCGTCATAATAGCCACGAACGGCCTCAGGCACATCGTATGGAGACATGCGCACGGTGATGTTTACACCACGAATGGCCTCCTGTTGTGGCGTGTTCAACTTCTCTGAATCGAGCCTGACCCATTCACTCATTGTTGGCCCTTTCTAGCAGCTTGCCAAGGTAGCGACCTATCAAGCTGTATAACCGGGTGGCATTCTCATTAATCACTTTAGGACTACGACTGTCCAGAACGATCACTCCCCTGACCTCCACTGGGATGCCGCAGAAAGGGCGATCACGTCCGAGCACCTCTTCTGGCTGGCCGACGACCCGTTTAACCGCCTCAAACCCCTGTCACCCAACAAGGGGCGCGGCGTCCCGCGCGCCGATGACCGAAAGGTCATCAGCGGCATCATCCACGTCATCCGCTATGGGCTGAGGTGGCGCGACGCGCCCGCCTGTTACGAACCCCACAAGACACTCTACAACCGCTTCGTGCGCTGGAGCAGGGCCGCGGTCTTCGACCGAATCTTGCAAGCCTTGGCCGCCGAAAGCACCGCCACCGGGACGGTCATGATCGACAGCACCCACCTCAAAGCGCATCGTACCGCAGCCAGCTTGCTGAAAAAGGGGGGCTTTCGCGCTGCATCGGACGCACCCGGGGCGGGCTCAACTCCAAGCTCCACGCCGTCTGCGACGGCGATGGCAAGCCCGTCGTGCTGCGGTTGACGGCGGGTCAAGTCAGCGACTACCGGGGGGCTGACACGGTGTTGCCGGTTCTAGGAGACCTTTGTCCCGATTGCCGACAGGGGCTATGACAGCGACAGGTTGCGCAAGGCCCTTGCCGAACGTGGCATCAAGTCCTGCATTCCGGGCCGCGCCAACCGTAAAGAGCCCATCATCTACGACACCGAGTTGTACAAGAGCCGTAACCTCATCGAGCGCTTGTTCGGCAGACTCAAGGATTGGCGGCCGCATCGCCACTCGGTACGACCGCTGTGCGCATACGTTCTTCAGTGCCATCTGCATAGCCGCCACGGTTATCTTCTTGTTATGAGTCCTGAGCCTAGTCAAAGATGACAGCATTGGCAGGCATATCGGCGAGAAAATAAACTCGGCTGTCCAGGGGGATGCGCCTTCGGCCTTGTTGGTAAACGTGTCTCTGTGATTCTAGACCAAGTGGGAGATGAGTATTATTAGAGATGCCCTTTTGTCGTGTACAGTGGTGACGGATGTGTATCAATACGTCATCGGGGAAAACGTCTTGACGCTGCTGTTGGCCCTCTGTTACGGTGCATCTTTGCTATTCGCTTCGGACAGTGGATTGATTTGCGGCATATTGCAACCACTCTAAAAAGTGCTAAAAAGCTTGGGTTCTCCTGGACGACTTTCACCCTCCCATCTTGATGGCACTCTGAACCACCTCGCATATCACCTCCGCAAGTCCGGCTTGAACGATAACGCCGCTAGAGTTTTGGAGGGCTTGCCATGGCGCGCGAGCGAACGCCACAAGGGGTCGGCAGTCGTGCGGTTCACGGCGGCGAACGGCAGCAGCGCACGTCTGACGCACTGACGGTGCCGATTTACCAAACCTCGACGTACGTGTTCCGGGATACCCAGGAGTTGATCGACTTCAAAGAAGGCCGTCTCGACAAGGGCGAGTACGGGCGCTACGGCAATCCCACCATCCAGGCTGCGGAGCGCAAGATCGCTGCCCTCGAGCACGCCGACGACGCCCTGCTATGGGCCTCCGGCATGTGCGCTATCACGTCCACCCTCCTGACCATGTTGCGTCCCGGGCAGCACATGGTCATGACCGCCGATTGCTACCGCCGCACGCGGCAGTTCTGCGACAGCATGCTGCAGCGGCTGGGTATCGACGTGTCGGTGGTGCCGGCGGCGCAGCCACAAGCCATCGAGGCAGCAATACAACCCACGACGCGCTTGGTTCTTTCCGAGGCGCCGACCAATCCCTACCTCTACGTGCTCGACCTGGAGGAACTGGCGGCCATTGCGCAGCGGCACCGGCTGCGCACCTTGGTCGACAGCACCTTTGCCACGCCGTTCAACCAGAATCCCCTGGACTTCGGCATCGACTTGGTCATGCACAGCGCCACCAAATACCTCGGTGGCCACAATGATCTGCTGGCCGGCGTCATTGTCGGCAAGGCGCCGATCATCGCCGCGCTGCGAGAGGCGCAGGGCGTCCTGGGCGGCATCACCGATCCGAACGCCGCCTACCTGCTGATACGCGGCCTCAAAACCTTCGCCCTGCGCATGCAGCAGCACAACGCCAACGGCATGGCTCTGGCCACCTTTCTGGAGCGGCACCCGCGCGTGCGGCGGGTGTACTACCCTGGTCTTCCAAGTCACCCCTGCCACGCTGTCGCCATGCGCCAGATGCGCGGTTTCGGCGGCGCCGTCAGCTTCGAGATCGACGGCAGCCGCGAACAGACCAGCGCTTTCATCGACGCCCTGCGCCTGCCATATATCGCGCCGAGCCTCGGCGGCGTCGAGAGCCTGGTCGAACAGCCCGCGCTGATGTCGTACTACGAACTGGCGCCCGACGAGCGCCGGAAGCTGGGCATCGCCGACAGCTTGGTGCGGTACGCCGCCGGCATCGAGGACACCGACGATTTGATTGCCGACGCCGACCAAGCCTTGGCAACGTGCCGCTGAGTTGACGGGTGCGACGGCAGCGCCCTAGAATACCCGGCAATCGTAAAATTGCGTTGCAGCTGGTAAGAGAGCACACAAAGGGGGGACACGGAATGGACGAATTGATCGCCCAATTTGAAAAGAACGCCACCGAGGTCGTGCGCGTATCCTTAACCGAGTTTCGTGGTCGCCAGCTCATCGACGTGCGCGTCTACTACACGGACGACGAGGGCGAACATCGTCCCACCCGCAAAGGCATCTCGCTGGCCGTCGATGGCTACCTGGACTTCCGCAACGCCGTCGCCCGCCTGGATAAATTGCTGCTCGACCGCAAACTGATCACCGCCGATGATATCGAGGACGCCTTGGTCCTTGAAGGCGAGTAGCAGCCCCGATGTTCTCCGCCGTCCCACCTGTTTCCGCCGCATGAGGAGAGATCATGGCGCCGCACGCCACCCCCGAGCTGTTCCGCATTGATATTGCCGATTCCGTCCTCGACGACCTGCAGCAGCGCCTTGCTCTGACCCGTTGGCCCGACGACGTACCCGGCAGCGAGTGGCAATACGGCACCAGCCTCGCTTACGCCAAGGAACTCGTTACCTACTGGCAGAGCGACTACGACTGGCGCGTCCAGGAACGGCTGCTGAACAGTTTCCCGCAGTACCGGGTGGGACTGGATGACGTGGTCTTGCATTACATCCATCAGCCGGGAGTGGGGCCGAACCCGATGCCCTTGCTCGTCAGCCACGGCTGGCCCGGCTCGATATACGAATTCGTCAACATTATCGGCCCCCTCACCGACCCGGAACGCTACGGCGGCGACCCGCAGGACGCCTTCACCGTGGTGGCGCCGTCGCTGCCGGGGTATGGCTTTTCGCACGTCCCGCACCAGCGTCGATTGAACGTGCAGGAGACCGCCGACCTGTTCGCCCGCCTGATGACGGAGGTACTTGACTTCCCGCATTTCGGCGCCCAAGGGGGCGACTGGGGCTCCTTCATTACGGCGCGCCTCGGCTTTGCATACGCGCAGCATCTTGCCGGGATACACGTCAACATGGTGCCGGTGGCGCCGCATCCTAGCGAGCGCGCCGATCTGTCGGCTGCGGAGAAGGAATTCCTCAAGGCGTCCGATGCCTGGCGGGCAGAGGAGACCGGCTACCAGTGGATTCAGGGCACGCGGCCGCAAACGCTGGCGTATGCCCTGAACGATTCGCCCGCCGGCCTGGCCGCCTGGATCACCGAGAAGTTCTATGCCTGGACCGATTGCCACGGCGACATCGAAAGCCGCGTCAGCAAGGACGCCCTGCTCACCAACATCATGATTTACTGGGTGACGCAGACGATCAACAGTTCGTTCTGGCTGTATTACCAGATGCGCCACGACCCGTGGCGTCTCGGCCGCGGCGAGCGCATCGAGGTGCCCACCGCGGTGGCTTCCTTTCCGCGCGAGATCATGCGACCGCCGGAGGAATGGGTGAAGCGCGTGTGCAACGTGCAGCGCTGGACGTCGATGCCGGCGGGTGGCCACTTTGCTGCGCTGGAGGAGCCGCAGGCGCTGGTCGAAGATATCCGCGCGTTTTACCGGCCCTTGCGGGTGGGGGGGTAAAGACTCGTGCCAACCATGCCGACGGCGGCGGAAACACCTGTGAACGGCGCCTCGACAAGCTGCGACGACGGGCTGCCCGAGTACGGCGAATTCGTCGCCCGGCTCTACGAGACCGGCGTGCTGGACGACGCCTGGCACGACGGAGCGCCGCGCTTCCGGCTGCAGGGCGGCGTATTGCCCCCGGCCCGCGCGCGGGCGTTGCGTCGGGCCGCCGAACGGGTGGGCGCCGTGTACCAGGAACTCGTTGATCTCGTCTGGGAAGAACCCCGCTGGCTGGACGCCTACTTCTGCCTCACCCCGTACCAAAAGCTCATGTGGTTCGCCGCCCAAGGGCGTTGGCACGGCATCGCGCGGGCCGACCTGTTCGTGTGCGCCGACGGTAGCATCCGCTGTTGCGAAGTGAACAGCGACACGCCGAGCGGCGAGGCCGAAGCCGTGCTGCTCAACCGCCTGCTGCACCCGTATCACGGCGCGGTGCAAGACCCCAACCGCTCACTGCCGGACGCCTTCTGGCGCATGCTGGTGGCCTCCCACGGCGGGCGAGTGCCGGGCACTGTCGGCATCGTTTACCCGACGGAAATGACCGAAGACCTTTCCATGATTGCCATCTATCGTGAGTGGCTGGAGGCGCACGGCTGCCGCGTGGTGCTAGGTTCGCCGTTCAACCTGCACGAGTGCGCGGCAGGGGTCGGCATGTTCGGCGAGCCGCTCGATCTGCTGATCCGGCACTACAAGACGGATTGGTGGGGCGAGCGGCAGGTCGTGTGGTCCGATGCCGAGCCGTATCCCGACGACGAGCCGCTGAGCGGTCCGTTGCGATTGTTGCTGGCGGCGGAATACGCTGGCCGGGTGACGGTTGTTAACCCCTTCGGCACGGTGGTGAGCCAAAATAAACTCAGCATGGCCTTCATGTGGGAAGAGCGCCGGCGGTTCTCAGCCGCTGCACAGCGCTGGATCGCGCGCTACATTCCCGAGACGTATCGCATGACCCACATGGCGCCGGACGAACTCGTGGCGGATCAGCAGGACTGGGTATTGAAATCGGCCTACGGCTGCGAGAGCGAAGAGACGATCTGCGGGGCGTTCGTCAGCGCCGAACTGTGGCGCGAGGTGGTGGCCAAAGCCCTGCCGGCCAGCTGGGTGTGCCAGCGCTTCTTTCGCGCTGAGCCGGAATCGCCGGGCCTTTTGTGTAATTATGGGGTCTACGTCATCGGCGGGCGCAGCGCCGGGTTTTACGCGCGGCTGTCGGCGACGGCGACGGATGAGACGGCGGTGACGACGCCGGTATTCATTGGCGAGGGTTAGGGAGAGGGAAATGAAGCAACCCGTAAACGTAACGAACTGGTGGCAGGCGGTTGATCGCCGCACCTTTGGCAAGGGCGTGGTCGCGTTCGCCACCCTGCTCAGCATGAGCGGCTGCGGTTCGGAAGAAGAACTGAACGGCGACACCCTCACCCTGCAGCAGCAGCACGGCTGGAACGTCGGTGCCAAGGACCGACGTCTGGTGTTTTCGGGCAAGCCGATGCAGCGCGACGCCGCCGGCTCCGGCGATTGGCAGGTCTACACCGACCCGACCCGGCTGATCTCCGCCTGGCAACCGCGCCAAGCTGCCTGGCAGCCCTTCTTCGTGCCCACCCTCATGCAGGCTCTGCGGGAAGAATCCCTGCGCTCGCAGATACGCCCGATCATGAGCCCGCGCATGCAGGAAGCCTTCCGGCGTGGCCAGACGCTGCAACAGGACTTGTTGAGCCAAGTCACCAACGCCTCGGAAACCTTCTTCATCGCCGACTTGCCGGGTCCGGAGGCGGTGGCCTTCGGCGCCGGCATGGCCAGCGGCTTGGACCTCATGCCGGCCTTCGACAACTGGCCGCATCCGCAAGGCGTCGTGCGCAGTCACGACACCCTGGCTGCCTTGCTGACCTTCGCGGAGATGGTGCAGAAGCAGCGCGAATCGCTCCCCGAAAGCGCGCCCGGCCTGCTGCTGCTGGACAGCGATCGGCTGGCCCCGTACGTTGACGAAGGCTCGCAGTTCGACAACCGCTATTTGGCCAGCGCGCCCGGGGCGGCGGAGTTGCAGCAGCGCGGTGTCAAGCAGGTCATGTACATCACCCCGAACCGCGGGCAACGCAACGAAAGCGACGACCTCAACGCCGTGTTCGTCGAATATCAGTCAGCCCAAATGGGCGTGGAGATATTCCCGCTCGCCGACCTGGTGCCGGTGACGGAAATGGTCGAGCGCGCCGAACCGGACGGCACCACCCAAACGGTGCGGGAAACGCACTACTACTATGGCGGCGGCCTGAGCTCGCACCTCGGTTTCTTCCTGCTGTATTCCTTCTTGCTACCCCCTCCGATGCTCTATTACCCGATGTACGCCGGCGGCGGCTTTGCCGGGCGCGGCGTAGCCAGAGGCGATCTCAGGCGTCCGGCGGGCGTCCGGCGCCCGAACTACCAGGCCCGTCCGCGCCCCACGATGTTCAGCGGCAGAGGCGTGGGTGGCCAGCGCGGCGTCGGGCGGCGCAAGCCTTCGGGCTTTGGCCGCACCACGGTGCGCAGCAGCGGCGGGCGCGTCACCGGGTTGGGCTCGCGTTCCCGCATGGGCCGCCGCTCCGGCTCCTTTGGACGCGGGCGGGGCTTCAGCCTGTAAACGGAGGCGTCGATGGCTACACAGGGCTTCATGGGGAAAATCAGCCGCTGGTTCGGCGGCGCGTCGGATACCTACTTCTTCGGCCTGCAGATCGCCATCAAGTGCTTCGGCGAGGACACGGTGCGGGCAGGGTTTGCCCGCGTGCTGGAAGACACCCGCAGCGACAACAGCAACGTGGACGAAAAGCGCCGTCTCATCAGACGCTTTCTGGCCCTGCTGGAGGAGTCCGAACTGTTCTGGACTTACGGCTATTGGGAGTATATCGATCAGGCCGAAGCTGCCAGGGAAGAGTTCGATACGTGGCGGGACGAAATCGAGGGCAGCATTGCGACCGAGGAAGAAGAGATCGACGAGGAGATTGACGACCTGCGCCGCACCTCGAACCGTAAAGACTATGTCGTGGTAACGCTGGGGTTCCTGCTCGACGGTCCGTACCGCCCCGCCGAGGCCGTGGAGAGCGAGGACGCTGCCTTCTTGAAGGATACCTTCTCGGCCTTGGTGCAGGGCCTGACGACCATCGATCCGAGAACGATTCAGGCCGACGCTACCTACGTGGTGCCCGGCAACGAAGACGACGGCTTGTCCGAAGAGGACCTGTTCGATCCCGGCTGGAACCATCTGCGCATCTTGCTGTAGCTGCCCCTCATAAGCGGTTTGCGTTCGTATGTACGGCTTTTTGCGGCGTCCCATGCGTTGGGTCCGTCGCCAACGCGGATATTCCTACGGTCGTGCAGAAAACCGCTATAAGGAAGCCGTCACGTCAGACTGGGCCACTATGCAGTCGCATCTTGATCGGGAACCGCAAATTGATAGCCAAAGTTGCTGAACCGTGCCCAAAGTCGAAGATGTTATCAGCTGGAACTTCCCAATCGGTTCCTGCGAGCCAAACCCAGCCCGGCTGGTACTTGCGCAGACATGGGCGATGCCTCTCTGGGAGCGCGGGCATCTTGCCCGCAGGGTTCCGCTTGGCGGGCTGGAAGCCCGCGCTCCCAGGCATGGGAAGCGTGGCGATGAGGCCGCCAGGCGACTTCTGAAACCGGCCAGAACAAGGGCGGGATCACTCACAAACATCCTCTTCGTGCCGATCGCGTGAAGGTCAACAGGCCCTAAAGTTAGGCGGTTATAACCATACCGTTCCTGCAGACACGGCCGCGACCGCCCCGGCCTACTCGAAACCGCATGCCTCAGCGCTGGTGTGCACAGTTCTCCAATCACCACCTCGCTCCCCGAAGCAGCCGTTCCGCCACTGGCCCACGTCACGCGTTCCATCGGGTTCAGTGAAGGTTCCCCGGCCGTGTGGCTTGGCGTCGCGAAGTTGCCTAACGTAGCGACCGTCGGAATAGGTCTTGGTTCCATAGCGAACTTCTACCTTTTCAACCGATTCAACCGGCGCCGGGCCTCACTGGCAAATCGACTATTCGGATAGTCACGCAGAAAAGCCCTGAAAACCGCTGCATAACTCAAATTTTTGATGCGATTCCACTCGCGGGCTTCTTGTTCTTCTTTCTGCAACTCGAACTCGTTCAAGCGGCCTCGAGCCTGTACGGCAAAGCGACCATTCGGATAGTCCTTCAGAAAGGTCTCAAAAACCCCTGACGACCTGACGTTCTTGATGTGATTCCATGCGCGGACTTCTCGTTCTTCTTTCCGCAACTCTCCCAACCGGCGTTGGGCCTCGCTGGCAAAGCGACCATTCGGATAGTCACGCAGAAAAGTCTCGACATCCGACACCAGAGTCGAGTCCCTGATCGCATCCCAAGCCCGGGCCTCCGGCGTCCCATCCGATCTCTCTTGCTGCAGCAACGCTTTCCACCGCTGGAACGCCTGCATGGCAAGGCGTCCCTTCATAGCAGTGCCCAGAAAATCCTCGAAATCCGCCGGCCGCGTCGAATCCTTGATTTCCTCCCAGCGGCGGGTTATTTCCTCCATCTCCTGGAGCCTGCGACGGGCTGCTTGGGCAAAATGACCCTCCGCATACGTGCCGAGAAAGACCTCGTAATCCGACGCCTGACTCGAATCCTGTATCCGGATCCACTGCTCAGCGGCGGCCCGCAACTGTCGGTTTTGCGATCGCAACGCCTCCAGTTGCCCGGCGTCGGGCACGCGCAGGCGCTGCAACCCCGTCCGCAGGTCGGCAATAGCCGGATGCTCGGCGGCGATCTGTCGCAACCTTTCCAGGTACCTCTCAACCTGCTGCAGGGCGTCTTCATAGCTCCGCGCCTGCCCCTGCGCCTGCCGCAGGGCATCTTCGGCTGCATGGGAATAGGTGTCGGCAATGGTGGCCAAACCTTCTTTCGCCAACTCATGGTCTGGGTCGTCCCCCAGTATGTTGCGGTAACAACGGGCAGCACTGCTGAACCGCTCGGCCTGCAGGTGCCCGTCGCAACGTCGTACCTGGTCCAATCGTCGCAACTGGATCAATCTCGCCTCGGCCGCCTCGGCAAAACGGTTGTCCGGAAACGCCTCCAGGAAGACCCGCAAGTCCGATGGGTTATTCGAATCCTTAATCGCTTCCCAACGCGCCCGTGCCAATTCGGTCAATTTCTCCCGCGCTTGCGTGGCGAACCGGCTTTCGTGAAATTCCTTCAGAAAGGCCCGCAATGTCGACGGATCATTCGACTGCCTGACCGTCTCCCAGCGTGTCTGGGCTGGGTCTGAAGCGGCAGCTAGATATACGCCTTCACTCGACAACGAGCCATACACATATGGCTCCTGATTATTGCCGGTGGCCTTCAACACCGCATCGCGCACCTTGCGGAACATCATGCCCACCTCCAGGCCCGGCTCCTCCAGGTAGCTCAACAGCGCCGTGGTGTACGGACTGTTGCGCCCCTCACCGTCCGACGCCTGCGTGCCCTCCTTGGCGGCGTAGGCCACCAGCGTCTCGCCGGTGGGCTCCACGCGCGCCAGACCTTTACCGATGGCCCGTGTTGACTTGGTTGACCCGTGGCGCTGCATGGCGGCCGCGAACGGGTTGTCGCGGCAGGCGTCCAGAATCACCAGGCCAAGACCCGAGCTGCGGCCCACCGCGCGCATCACCAAGGCCAATGGCACGGCCTCGAACTCGACGTCGTCAGCGCTCGCCAAGCGCGCGTCCACCGGCACCAGAAAGTTGCGTTTGTCCACTTCTATGCCGTGACCGGCATAGAACACCAAGGCGATTTCTGACCCACTCGCCGCGCTCTTGAACGCCTGCAGGCCTTTCATCAACTCCGTCATCCCGGCGTCGGCAAGCTGCGTCACCGTGAAGCCGAGGCGCCCCAGCGAGGCGCTGATGGCCTCTGCGTCGTTGGGCGGGTTGCTCAGCGGCCTCGCGTGGGCATAGGCGGCGTTGCCGATCACCAAGGCCACACGTTGCGCTGCCAGCACCGGCGTTGCCAGCATCAACAGCGACCCCACCAGCACCATGAACGTCTTGATTCCGTATGCGCCAGCCATGTCTCCCTCCTTCACTCGTACACGACGACCGGAATAGAACACCAAGACGATTTCTGACCCACTCGCCGCAAAAGTCATTAAGTAGTTGAAAGACAAGGCATGATCTCATAGGGTGGAAGGTCTGCCAAGCCTATCCACAGCGACTGACGTCTCAGGAGATGACACCGTGCATCACCCTATCATACTCACTGAGTTACTCCAGCAGATATACTGTCTGAACATCTCTAGGCTCAGGACCTATAAAAGGGTATCATGGGGCCTGTGATGAGAGTCAACGCGCTGACGCCATAAGGAGAGCGATCATGTCCGAACACCACTTCTGGCTGTCCGACGACCCGTTTGACCGCCTCAAACCCCTGTTACCCAACAAGGTGCCCGGAGCGCCGTAGCGTTTCACAAGCGCCCCACGACATATGGGTTGGCCGAGGCGCTACTACTACCCCGCTCGTTCAAGACAAAGCAACCATGCGGCGCTGGACTGCCGCCGGGCCTTGGCTAGAGCGCCCTTCGATTCACCTATACTGGATGAACAAGTTGATGGGGGCAAGAGACCATGAAGACCGGGGCCTTCGACGCGAATATACATTTTTTCTCGTTGCTCGACGAGAGTCGCGCGAGGGGAAGAGGTACTCATAACCAAGCGAGGCCGCCACGTGGGCCGAGCGGGAGACGACCGAAAACGCGATCGAGGAATTGCGGGGGTTCTCCGTTCCGGTCTGGTGACCAATCAGGCGGTCGCACCTGAGTCGAAACGTGACCCTTCTGAATCAGAGACCCATCCGGATCATCCGAGTGCCCCCGTGTGGCAATAGCTTCGATTCAATTCTGAAATACGTTAATCCACCACCCTCAACCCGCGGTATGATGGAGGTCTGAACGTCTATATGATCCGAGCGAGCGATATTCCTGCCCACAACTCCTTCCGGCTGCTCAACGGCAGCATTCCGGGCTGCTTGTTGGAGCCGGTGTCCGTAGAGGAATTGGCCCAGGTCGATATTGATATTGTCGACGGCCGAATCGCTGCGGTTCACCCCGCCGGAACGACTGCGCCAAGCCCCGACAGCGTTGACCTCGACCGCAGCATGGTATGGCCGGGCTTGGTCGATGTGCATACGCATCTGGACAAGGGCCATATCTGGCCACGCACCCAAAATCCGGACGGTACCTTCATGGGCGCGCTTACCGCTTCCGCCGAGGACCGCAGGCGGTATTGGAGTGCCGGGGACGTCGCCCGGCGCATGGATTTCTCACTGCGCTGCGCCTATGCCCACGGCACGGTAGCGATCCGCACCCATCTCAACTCCGAACCGCCGCAGCATGCCATCTCCTGGCCGGTATTCTGCGACGTGCGCCGGCGCTGGGCCGGCAGAATGCACTTGCAGCCAGTCTGTCTGATCGCACTTGAGAAACTGGTCGAACCGGTGGCAACCGAGCTGGCCGACCTGGTGGCGCAATCGAACGGCGTGCTCGGCGTCATGACCGACGCATCGCCCACCCTCGACGCCGATCTGCAGAGGGTTTTCAGTCTGGCGCGCGAACGCGGTCTGGACCTCGACTTTCACGCCGACGAAAGCCTCAATCCCGAGTCGCGCAGCCTGGACCGTATCGCCGACCTGGCGCTGGACTTTCCCGGCAAGGTCCACGCCGGGCACTGCTGCAGTCTGTCGATTCAGGCCGACGAGACCGCCGCGACGACCCTGCGCAAGTTGAAAGCCGCCGGCGTCAGCGTATCGAGCCAGCCGATGTGCAACCTTTATTTGCAAGACCGCCAGCCGCAGCGCACCCCACGCCTCCGCGGCGTCACCCTGTTGCACGAGATGCGCGCTTGCGGCATTGCCGTCGCCCTCGCCAGCGACAACACCCGCGACCCGTTTTACGGCTATGGCGACCTGGATTTATTGGAAACGTTTACCCAGGCGGTGCGCATCGCTCACCTCGACCGCCCCATCGGCGACTGGCCCGCTGCGGTAGCTCGCACGCCGGCTGCAATTATGGGCCTTGAGGACGGCGCCATCAGGGCTGGTGCCAAAGCCGACCTAATCATCTGCGAAGGCCGCACCTTTGACGAAGTTCTGTCCCGTCCGCAGAGTCGCCGGGTCGTATTGCGTGATGGTCAACCCATCGACACCACCCCACCCGATTACCGCGAACTGGATGATTTGTTTTGAGCCTTGCTCACCAAGCCCGCTTCCACCCGCCTGCTACAGCACGGCCATGGCGCGGTCGTGCTCACGGTGCAGGCGCTGGCGTTGACTGTCGGTTTCGAGAAAATCCCAAGGCAAGATGACTTCGCGAGACATCGGTTGGCAGACCCAGCCGGTGGCGTCAAAGCCGAGCGCCTTGGCGGCGCGGGGCCAGTTGCCGCGTTGACGGTGCGTTTCGAGGAGGAAGGCGCCGAGTTGACGGCCGCCGCGGGCAAGGATGGCTTCGAGGTAGTCGTCCTTGAGGCTGCCGTGATGCAGGCGGATGGACGACTCGCGGCGCAGGGCTTGGCGCAGGGTGTGAAGCTTCGCCTTGACGGCGCGCTGGGGAGCCATGGCGCACCATTGCAGGGGCGTGGCGGGTTTGGGGATGAATGGATTGACGCTCAGGGTCAGGGTTCCCAAGGCGCCGCGGGGGCGGCCATAGCGTTTCATGAGCGTCCAGATCTTGAAGACCAGGGACAGCAATTCCTGCACATCCTCATCGGTTTCGGTGGGCAGGCCGATCATGGAGTAGAGCTTCAGGTCGCGCATGCCGTGGGCCAGCAGGCGTTCCGCACCTTCGAGAATGACCGCCTCGCTCATTTCCTTGCGGATGAGTTGCCGCAGACGTTCGGAGCCCGCCTCGGGAGCGACGGTGCAGGAGCGAACACCGCTGCGCACCATGCCGTCGATCAACACGTCGGGCATGCGGTCCATGCGCAGCGACGAAATGCCGATGGCCACACCCATGTCCACCAGCCCTTCCACCACCGTGGGCAGGGCGCGGTAATCGCCGGTGGCGGAACTGATCAGGCCCACCTTGCCGACCGGCGGCAGGCCGTTATCGCGGTCGCGCCGCTGCTGGGCGGTCACGATGTCGAGGACCGTTTCACCCGGCAGTTGGCGAAACTTGGGATAGACGTAGCCAACCGTGCAGAACCGGCACTTGAAGGGGCAGCCGCGCGTGATCTCGATGAGCAGCGAGCCGCTGAATTCGGTGTCGTCGGTGAGCACGGTGGAATACGCCGGCCATTGGGCCAAGTCGGCAATTTTGCGCGGCGGCATGGGACTGACGTCCCCGGACCGATCGTGCAGGGCCGGAACGTAGACGCCGGGAATCTCCGCCGCTTGGCGCAGGTGGTCGTGGCGCGGCTGCCCCAGGGTATCGTGCGCCAAGTCCAGATATTCGTTTAGCGTGTCCTCGCCATCGCCGATAATCATCAGATCGGCGAAATCGGCCAGGGGCTCCGGATTGAGGTAGGTCACGGCGCCACCGACGAGGATCAGCGGGTGGCGCTCATCGCGTTCGGCGGCCAGCAGCGGGATGCGGAGCATGGCCAGCATGTGCAGCAGATGCAGGTAATCGTTCTCGTACGACACGGAAAAGCCGACCAGGTGAAAGTCACGGACGGGCCGCTGCGACTCGACGGAAACCAACGGTGCGTTGGCATAGCCGTGGCGGCTGATGTCGGCGGGATCAGGCAAAAAGACGCGCTCGCACAGGGTGTCCGGGCGCCGGTTGACGAGTCGGTAGATCGTCTGCAAACCCAGATTCGACATGCCGACGTGGTAGGTTTGCGGATACGCCAACGCAAAGCGCAGGCGCACCGCACCGGCTTCCTTTACGACTGCGCCGCGTTCAGCCAGCAGGCGTTGGCGCATCGTCTGTCGCACATCGGCAGGCATGGCAGGTGGATAACCTCCGAAAGCACCTCAAAGGGTTACGACGGCATGGTTCACGCCAGCACCAGGCTGCGCGCCACCTCGCCGCGTTCGAGCGCCGCGTAGGCGTCGTTGATTTCCGCCAGCGGGTAAGTGCGGGTAAGCAGCTCATCCAGCAGCAGTTGGCCCGAGCGGTACATCTCCATCAGGTGCAGCAGATCGATCTTGGGCCGCGCCGAGCCGTACAGCGAGCCCGTCAATGTCTTCTCGGCGTACACCATCTCGTTGGCGTTGATGTTGACCCGCACGTCCGCGCGGGTGACGCCGATGACCACACAGGTGCCCATTTTCTTTGTCGCCGTGTACGCCTGCTCGATCGTTTGGGTGATACCGATGGCCTCGAACGCATAATCCACGCCGCGACCGTCGGTGAGGTCTTTGATGGCGGCAACGGCGTCCACCTCGGCACCGTTAATGGTGTGCGTCGCGCCCATGGTGCGGGCGTAGTCCAGCTTCTGCTCGGCCACGTCGACCGCGATGATGCGCCGCGCCCCGACGATGCGGGCGCCCTGTACCGCATTCAACCCGATGCCGCCGCAGCCGAATACCGCCACCGTGCTGCCCATCTTGACCCGCGCGCCGTTCGCCACGGCACCGACTCCGGTTATCACGCCGCAACCCAGCAGCGCTGCCTTGTCCAACGGAAAATCCTTGGGAATCTTGAGCACCGCGGCTTCCGGCATGGTGGACACTTCGGAAAAACTCGACACCCCGGCAAAGTGCCGCACTGGTTCGCCGGCCACGGAAAAGCGCGTCGTGCCGTCCGCCATGAGCCCGGTGACGCGCATTTCGGCGCCCACGTCGCACAGCGCTGGCCGCCCGCCGGCGCAGTACTCGCAGGTGCCGCAGGAAACGCGCCAGATAGGAATGACGTGGTCGCCGGGTTGCACCGATTTGACGCCCGCGCCGACGTCCTCGACCACGCCAGACCCCTCGTGCCCGAGGATGATCGGCATGGGCATCAGCAGATCACCCTTCATGACGTGCAGGTCACTGTGGCACACGCCACCGGCGTACAACCGCACCAGCACCTCACCGGCTTGCGGCGGGTCGACTTCGACTTCTTCAAACCGTAGGGGCGTGCCAGCTTCGTAGAGAATGGCGGCCTTGACGCGCATGTGTACGAACTCCTTCCAAAAGCAAATCGGTACGGATTAGTAACAAATGCCCAGCCGTGCGAACCGGCGGCGCATCTAGCCAGAAGCCTCGCGGCCTGTCAAGGGCCGACCGGACAGCGGGAAATAATATCGTTGGCGTAAGCGTTGCGGATGGCGGACAATGCGGTGGATCGCCCGTTCGGCAATCGCCCACGGGTACACGAACAATCGTTAGGCTCGGCAGGTGCTGAAGAATGATGATGAACAGGAAACTGTACACCGTTTTGGTGCAGGTTGCTCTGGCCGTTGCCATTGCCGGTGTTTTGGCGATCAGCGGCCACGCCGAAGAGGCGCCGAAAGATGAGCCCGCGGCCGTTCCAGCAGCGACTCAGAGAGAAGAGCAGAAACCCGATACGAGCGACATTTTCCAGGAGTGGCTGGACAACAACCACGAACTCGGCAAGGGCGACACCGAGTGCCTCATGTGCGTTGGCTTCGGCGGCGGCTTCCTCTGCGGTATTGGCTGCGATGCCACCGGCTTGACGATTCACAAACCGGACGGGTCGACGAATGCGGTATGCGGGCGCTGCGTGAAAGGAACGTGGCAATAACTGAAGACGAATATTCTCGGTACAAACAGAAAGGGCCGGCGTGAGAAGTTACACGCGCCGGCCCTTTCTCTTATGCCCGTGGGCGTCCACCAGACTGGTCATGAGCCTGCCGCACGGCAAGTGTTTGTCTTTGTCAAATGCCTGCATCATTCAACAAAGCGGCTCAGCCAACCGCACCCACCGGTTCTGGGGGAATCAGACCGCAGAGTTCTTCGTAATTGACCAACTCCGTAATGGTCGGATCATCGCCGCACAACGGGCAATTCGGGTCGCGCCGCAGGCGGATTTCGCGGAACGTCATGGCCAGCGAATCGTACATCAGCAGGCGGCCGACCAGGGGTTCACCCTGTCCGACGATAAGTTTTACGGTTTCCGTCGCCTGCACCACACCAATGACCCCGGGCAAAACTCCCAGGACGCCGGCCTCGCTTCACGAGGGCACCAGCCCCGGCGGCGGTGGCGTGGGAAACAGGCAACGATAGCACGGCCCTTCATGCGGCTTGAACACGCTCGCTTGGCCCTCGAACTGGAAAATGCTGCCGTGCACCACGGGCTTGCGCGCCAACACCGCGGCATCGTTGACGAGATACCGCGTCGGGAAATTGTCGCAGCCATCGACGATGATGTCGTACTCGGCGAACAGGTCCAGGACGTTATCGGTCGTCAGCCGCATGTTGTGGGCCTGCACGTTGACGTCCGGGTTGATCGCGTTGATGGCGATCTTGCCCGACTCGGTTTTTGGCATGCCGATGCGATCATTGCTGTGCAGCACCTGCCGCTGCAGGTTGGACAGATCCACCACGTCGGCGTCCACCAGGCCGAGCGTGCCGACACCCGCGGCGGCAAGATACAGCGCGGCGGGCGAGCCCAGGCCGCCGGCACCAATCAGCAGGACTTTGGCATCCAGGAGTTTCCCTTGCCCCTTTTCGCCGATCTGGGACAGCAGGAAATGCCGGCTGTAGCGCTCGAGCTGCTCCGCATTCAGCTGCCGGTCCCGCTGCAGGGGAAATCCGGCATCCTGCCAGCGGGTAATACCGCCGGACATCGACGACACGTTTTCGTACCCCATTGAGCGCAGCACCTGAGCCGCCAGCAGCGAGCGAGCGCCGCCCGCACAATAAACGATCACTTCTTTGTTGGTCTGCGGCACCTTACTGGCCACTTGAAATTCGAGAAACCCGCGCGGGATGGCAACCGCCCCGTCGATGTAACCGGCGCGCACCTCGTCGTTCTCGCGTACGTCCAGGAGCACAAAGTCGTCACCGGGCTGGCCGCGCTCCTGCACCTCCTGGACGCTCACTTCCGGGATTTCCTGCCGCGCCGCGACAAGAAAATCTTGCTGCGTCTTAGCCATACGTAACTCCTAACAAGTGGCGAACCGATACGGCCCGCGCATCGGTTCAAGGAGGCTGCTGCTTGGCGAGCCAAGCAGCCTATTGCCGACGATTTCAATGGAGATTCGGAAAGCGCGGTAACAATACCAACAGGCATTGGGCAGCGCAACTTGCCAGAATCACCATGCCCTTGCACAGGCTGCCTAAAGGATCAGACCTTGCGCAGGGAGGGATTTTCCGGCGAGGATATCCGGGACATCCGGCGCCATCACGGCGCGCTTCGTCATGTCCAACCGACTGGCCCATCTGACGAACATGCGCCCCAACGAGACGCTCTCTCCGCGCCGGGGCGGTAGAGCGCCCTCATGGTCCGACATCTTTTGCTGACGTGACATTTCAACCAGGGAAAGGAAAGCTGATGGACAGGGTAAGGCGTTTCTTCTACGCGGCAAGCATCACGCTGTTGAGCTTCGGCACCGTCGTGATTGCTGATATCCGGCCGGCGGTCGTGTTCGACATCGGCGGCAAGTTCGACAAATCCTTCAACGAGGGGGTTCTCAACGGTGCTGAAAAGTTCAGGATCGAAACCGGAATCGCCTACGCCGAATTCGAACCAACCGACGAAACCCAACGCGAGCAGGCGCTGCGTGGCTTCGCGCGGCAGGGCTACAGTCCGATCCTCGTCGCGGGCTTCGCCCAAGGCCCGGCGCTGGAGAAGGTGGCATCCGAATTCCCTGACACGAACTTTTCGATCATCGACATCGTGGTCGACAAGCCGAACGTGCAGTCCATTATCTTCAAGGAACATGAAGGATCGTTCCTGGTCGGCATGCTGGCCGCCATGGCATCGGAGACGGGTAAAGTGGGCTTTGTCGGCGGTATGGACATCCCATTGCTCCACAGGTTCGCCTGCGGCTACGAACAGGGCGTCAGATACGTCAATGCCAATGCCGAGGTCTACCAGAACATGACCGGAGACACGCCGGCTGCCTGGAACGATCCGGTGAGAGGCGGCGAATTAGCCAAGTCCCAGTTTGACCGCGGTGCGGATGTGGTCTTCGCCGCGGCCGGTGGTACTGGCCTCGGCGTCCTGCAAGCCGCCGCGGACGCGGGCAAGCTGTCGATCGGCGTGGACTTGAACCAGAATCACCTGCACCCCGGTTCGGTGCTGACCTCGATGCTGAAGCGCATTGACGTCGCCGCCTACCGGGTCTACAGGACCTTCCTGGACGGGACTTGGAAACCAGGCGTCATGGTTCTGGGCCTGAAGGAGGACGGTGTCGGCTGGGCATTGGACGACAACAACCGGGCCTTGATCACCGTAGAGATGGCGTCGAGGGTGGAAGTTGCCAAGGCCAGCATCATCAGCGGTGGCATCGTGGTCCACGACTACTTGGCAGACAATTCCTGTACGTATTAAAGGGAGGGGGAGTACATCCTCATCCGTGTCGCCGCCTGCGCTGACAGATACCCCTACCAGCAGACAACGAGGACTACCCGTCGTGCTTCGCCAACCAATCGAGAACGCCGTTCAGGTCGTGAATCACCGCATCGTCATCCTGCGTGCCATCGCGGTGCGCGTCGCTGTCCCGCCGCAGCCACAGGGGTTGCATGCCGGCTTGCCGCGCGCCGTGCACGTCGGCGTACAGGCTGTCTCCAACGTGCACGGCGCGCGCCGGGGCCACACCGACGGCGTCGAGAGCGTGGGTAAAAATGCTGCCGTGCGGTTTCTCCCAGCCGACCACGGCGGAAATGCTGACGTGCTGCACGCAGGCCATCACTCCCAAGCCGTGCAACAAGTCCAACAGCCTGATGTCCCAATTGGAGATAATGCCGACGGTGTACCCCCGCTGGCGCAGGGTTTGAAGCACCATGAGACATTCCGGGTAAAGCCGCCAGACGGTCGGTCGCGAAAAGAGCCAATACAACTCGTCAAAGAACGCCTCGAAATCATCGGGCAGCGCGACCTGCGCAAAGGTGGCATGCACCAAGGCGCGCCAGAAACGGCGCCCATCGGGTTCGCCGACGCCGTAGCGCGCCACGTCGGCGGCAGCTTGGGACTCGGTCCACGCTTGGCGGAAAGCTGCCTGCACGGCATCAGACGTCGTCGTCACGCCATACCGCGCGGCCACCTCAGCGTAGACGGCGCCCACGGATGGATAGGGGTACAGGAGGGTATTCGCCGCATCGAAAAATACCGCATCGTAGTTCCGCATACTCGCTCCACAGGCTCACGGGGTCTCATTTTGCCTGAACCGACCGTGGCACGATTGCCGCGTAAATGCAACAGGGGGCGGCACAGCGAAAACCGCCTGCGGCGCTTGACCTCCACCCGAACGACGTGTATGCCATTGGGTGTGCAGACTGAAGAACCTTCTGCCGGGGGAGATTGACGGAGATGGCAAAATCGGCTGGCTTTGCACCGCTCAACGGGCCCATGCAACGACTCGAACAGATCACGCATCTGGTACGCAGCAGCCGAAACCCATTCACAGCCCTCTGCCGCGCCCTGCACACGCTGACCGACGTGTTGGGCGCACGCAGCGGCGCCATCGTATTGGCGGACACATCACCCAAGCGGCAGCAGGAGTGGGCCTGTGGGGATGACCAGAGGCAGACCATTCAAATGGGCCGTGAACTCGTTGATGGCGTTGAGGCTCACGGCGAAGCTACTGCCCGCCATACGGTGCTGCCCGGCGCCGGGCCGGGCCGAACGTCCGAGGGGATGGTCTTGTCGACACCCTTGACGGGCGTGCAACAGGCCATCGGCGTCATGGTGTTTTTCTGCCTCAAACAGCCGGCCGTGCCGCTGGAAACCGCCCTGACGTGTCTGAACGTCGTCGGCACCGTTCTCGGCTGTCACCTGCAAACAGCTAGCCTGCAAGAGCGCCTCAAGGCGCAGCCCGACGCGACCGGCGACAACGCTGCCGGCCTTTCCGCCAGTTACAACCCGGATCAGATTGTCGGCCAAAGCTCTCGCATGAAGGCCGTCATGCACGAGATTCAGCAGGCGGCCAATAGTCGTTCGACCATCCTGCTGCGTGGCGAAAGCGGTACCGGCAAGGAACTGGTCGCCCGTGCGCTGCACAAACTGAGTGCGCGGCGCCAGCAACCGTTCGTCAAGCTCAACTGTGCCGCACTGCCGGAAACGTTGCTGGAGAGCGAACTGTTCGGGCACGAAAAAGGCGCCTTCACCGGAGCGGTCAAAACGCGGCGCGGGCGCTTCGAGCTTGCGGATAGCGGCACCTTGTTCCTCGACGAAATCGGCGACATGAGCCTGGCCATGCAGGTGAAGCTGCTGCGCGTCCTGCAAGAGCGCAACTTCGAGCGCGTCGGCGGTCATCGTCCGATCTCGGTCGACGTGCGCATCATCGCCGCCACGAATGTCGATCTGGAAGAGGCGGTGCGCGACCGGCGCTTCCGCGAAGACCTCTACTACCGCCTGCACGTCGTGCCCATCGTGCTGCCCTCACTGCGCGAGCGGCGCGAAGACATACCGTCCCTGGTGGGCTATTTCCTGGCGCGCTTCAATGCGGAGAATCGCAGGAGCCTGAAAATTTCTTCGCCCGCCATGGACCTGATCGTCGAGTACGACTGGCCCGGCAACGTTCGAGAGCTGGAAAACTGCGTCGAGCGCATGGTCGTGATGACCCGCCGGGATATCGTAGCGCCCGAGGACGTACCTCTTTCCATGAGTCTGAATCCGGCCCCGCCGGCCGCGGTGGCCACAGCGCCGGCGCCTCCTCCTCCCGAAGCCCGTTCGTCTACGCTTCCCAAGGCGGTGGCCGAGATCGAGCGCGAGCGGCTCGTCGAGGCCCTGCAGACGAGCGGCGGCGTGCAGACACGGGCCGCCCTGCTGCTCGGCATCACCCCCAGGCAACTCGGCTACAAGTTGAAAAAGTACCGTATCGCACCCAAGACCCTGATCGGCTAAACGCGCTTCCGGCAACGCCTGGAACGGCTCGTGGGGAGCACGCCGCGAATGAGTCCCACCCTCAATAAGGACCACGTCAGCATCATTCTTGTGCGCCCACAAAGTCCGGGCAATATCGGGTCGGCGGCGCGCGTGATGCGCAATATGGGCTTTAGCCGCCTGGTGCTCGTGGCCCCCGAGCGATTTCCCCACCCGGAGGCGCGCATGATGGCCAGCGGCGCGCGCGAGTTGCTGGCGGCGGCGGCGGTTCATGACACCCTGGCCGCCGCCACCGCAACGTGTCATTGGCTGGCCGGCACGTCAGCACGTCAGCGCCAGCACCGCAATATGCCGCTGACGCCGCGACAACTCGGCGACAAATTGCCGGCGCTGTGCCAGCCGTATCGGGTTGGCCTGGTATTCGGCCCGGAGGACGCCGGCCTGACCACTGCAGAGCTCGACGCCTGTCATGATCTGGTAGCGATCCCCACCTCCGCCGAGGCGCCGTCGCTCAATTTGGCCCAAGCGGTGGCGGTCGTGTGCTACGAAATCTCGCAGCCCCGCCATACCGCCGCCGCGCCGCTCGCGCCGCCGCTCGCTTCCGTGTCGGAAAGCGAGGCGATGTACCAGCACCTCCGGCAGGCGTTTTCGATACGCGGCTTTCCCGGCGAACCGGCGGTGGAGCGCGCCCTCAGCGGTTTGCGGCGCATTTTCGAGCGCACCGGCCTCGAACGCCGCGACGTACGACTGCTGCGCGGTATTGCCCGGCAGATCGGTTGGGCGCTGCGCTATCCTCGACGTTGAACAAACGAAACGCGGTCGCACCGCAATTCGGGCGCCAGCACCACGGATTGGCCGTTGGTCAGCACGATCGGGCGCCGCAGGGTGGATAGGCCCGTCAGGCGTTGCAACACGTCGAGCACGTTGTCCTGAATATGCAGAACGCGAGGTAGTAGAGGTTGGGCGAACTTGCCTTCGTGGATGTGAAAGGATGGGCCGACGACCGTGCCGATGAAGTCACCGGGCGCCGCGCCGCGCCGGAATGTCGCAGCCCACAGGCCACCGATGTAAATGCCGTTCGTTATCGGCGCCATAAGCGCATCGCGCGGCACGGCTTCGTCGCTGGCGAAGGTGACGTTGGTGGGGAAAATGCCGGGGCGCATGGCAAAGCTTTCACCGTTCATGGCGTGCCGCATGCCGTTACGCGGCGACAGCGGCCCAAGTTTTGACGCCATGGCCTGGGCCTGGTAGGTATCGGCCAGAAAGCTCTTCAAGCGGCCGTCGGCGATGAGCGTGGTGCTGCCGGTGGGCAAACCATCGCCGGTTATCAAGCGGCTGCCGATCAAGCCGGGAATGCGTCCTTCATCGACGACGGTCAGAAAGGCGCTGGCGATCTGCTGGCCGAATCGTCCTTCAAACGGGCTGGTGCCGTTTGCCAGGGTGTCGAGGCTGAGGGCCGGCAGCAGCAGGTCCTGCCACAGGTCGGCAACGGCCCGAGGGCCGAAGACGACGGCGTACTCGCCAGCCGGCAAAGCCGTGCCGCCGCGTGCCCGCAGGGCCTCCGTAGCCGCTTCGACACCGGCGTCGTGCGGTGAAAAATCTTTGAGATGCGTGGCGCTATGGCTGCCGATGCCGCGGCTGTGCTGCGGGCCGAGATACCCATGCAGGGTGGCAAGCAGGGCAGTCGCCGTATCTTCGGCCAACAAACCGTGCGAATTGCCGACCACCAGCAATTCCGTACGACTGCGCACCTCGCCGCTGAGCCGGAACGGGGCCTCAACAGCCGTCTCCCTGAAGGTCGAAAGGGCGCCGTCCAGCGCCTCGCTGGCCAACTCCGCGACGGCATCGTCGGACAGGCTCATGACTGCCGGGTCGTGCAGCATGGAGACAGTTGGGGTCGTTTCCGGTGGTTTCGGCAGGCTTGTAAAACCCGGATCGACAACGGCGCTCTGTTTGGCGATTTCCAACGCCAGGGCGATGCTGTCGCGCGAGAGGTCGTCGCGGTCGACGCCGAAGCCGATCTTACGGCCGGCGCCATCGGCCATGACCAGGAGGATGCTGAAACCGCAGGCCGTTTCGTCACGCAGGGATGGCCCGGCGTTTTCGGGCTGGGCGGTGTCGTGGCTCAACTCGGCAATTTGCTGTTCGCACCAGGAGGCACAGACCTCAGCCTCCAGCAACAACGGGTCCCCGGCAATCACGTCCAGTGCAAAGTTCACCACGTGCCGCAGCTCGTAAAGCTCCATTCCGTCCTCCGCACGGAAAATTTTCGCGCCTGGGACATAACCGTAACCTACCGCCGTTATTGGCGCAAACGAACCCCCGAAAGCCGTCATGAGGCATTTCTACGAACAAGTATATGAACTGGTTCAGCAGGTGCCGCCGGGTAAGGTGGTGACATACGGGCAGGTGGCGGCGCTGCTCGGCAGTCCGCGGTCAGCGCGTGCGGTAGGCTATGCGCTGCGCTATCTGCCGCGCGGCACCGACGTGCCGTGGCAGCGCGTTATCAATCATCGGGGCGAGATCAGCCCGCGCTTCCCTGCCGAGAGTCCGCTCATCCAACGGCTGCTGCTGGAGTCGGAGGGCGTTGTCTTCGACGAGAACGATCAGGTTGATTTGAAGGTCTATCGTTGGCAGGGGGAATGAATCGCGCCACGAAACAGGCCGGGACAGCATCTCCGCCCCGGCCCCGGGTGTTACGTTTACTTCAGCATGTCCTTGACGGCGTCGAGCCCCGCCTGGGCGCACTCTTCGTCTTGGTCGCCGGTGGCGCCGCTGACGCCAACCCCGCCGATGACCGTGCCGTCCGCAATGATCGGCAGCCCACCGGGAAATATGATCAGGCGATCCATGAACTGAATGCCGTGCACCTTGCCGGGCTCCCGGTTGACGATGCCGCCGATGGCCCGCGTCGGGAAGCCGAAGCGCGTCGCTGTCCACGCCTTGTTGATGGCGATTTCGATACTGCCTTTGAATGACGTGGGGTCGCGGCGGAAGTAAAACAATTCGCCGCCGTCGTCCACGATGGCGATGTTCAGGGCGCGCCAGCCCTCCTGTTTCTTCCCGTATTCGGCGCAGGTAATGGCGATGGTTTCAGCAAGTTCGGTCGTTAGAGCCGGCACCCGCGGCAAGCCGTCGCCGTGCGACATGGCGCTGACTGAGGTCACGCCAAGGCATAACACGAGACATCCAGCCAGGATAAACGCGTTGCGTCGTTTCATGGAAGTTCTCCTTAAATTGCTGAGGGGCGTTTGGATGGGGAGCAGACGACTGGACAACCGCGCGCAACACGATAGCTGCGCATCCATGTCCGGCTTGCTCTTGTTACGGACTATAGACGATTCACATTAGGGAATCATTACGAAACATTGTGAAACAGATCAATCAGTGCCGCTGCGAGGTTAGTCGTCGAACAGCGACAACTGCCCTCCCTCTACGGGGCGGCGGAAGGCGATTGTCGAAAGCATCGGGGGCTTGTTGACCAAACCCGCCTTGCGGCAGGCCAGTGCGAACATGGCGGCGATTTGCTCGGCGTATCGCCCCTCGCCGCGCATGCGTTTGCCAAAGCGGCTGTCGTTCAGCTTGCCGTCGCGCAGGCTGCGCAAGCGGTTGAGGATTTTGGCCTTTTTGTTCGGCGCGTGCTGGTCCAGCCAGCGCTCGAAAAGCAGTTCTACCCCGTGCGGCAGCCGCAGCGTGGTGTAGCCGGCGAACTGCGCGCCGGCTTGCTTGCCGGCCTCGATGATGGCAGGCAACTCGTGCTCATTCAGTCCCGGGATGACCGGCGCCACCATCATGCCGACCGGCACGCCCACCTGCGACAACGCTTCAATGGCTGCCAGACGTTGCCGGGGGTGCGAGGCCCTGGGTTCGAGCACACGGCTGAGCCTGCCGTCCAGGCTGGTGACGGACAGCGCCACCGACGCCGCTTGGTACCGCGCCAATTCACCCAACACGTCAATATCCCGGGTCACGAGATGGTTCTTGGTGATGATGGCCACCGGGTTGCGGAATTCAGCCAGTACCTCCAGGCAGGCCCGCGTCAGCCGCAGGCGGCGTTCGATGGGCTGATAGGGGTCGGTGACACCACTCAGGACCACCACCTGCGGTTGCCAGCGGCGTGACGACAGTTCGCGTCGCAGGAGCGTCGCGGCTTCGGGCTTGACCAGAATTTTAGTCTCGAAGTCGAGACCGGCGGAAAACCCGAGGTATTCGTGGGTCGGCCTGGCATAGCAGTAGATGCAGCCGTGTTCGCAGCCGCGATACACGTTGATGCTAGCGTCAAAGCCGATGTCCGGGCTGTTGTTGTAGGCCAGGATTGACTGTGACGTGTCGCGGAGGAGTTCCGTCGTAAAGACGGTGTCTTGCGGCGCCTCATTGTCGGGATCCGGGGCATAGAACAGCGGCTCGAAACGGTTACGGGGGTTCGAGGCGGCGCCGCGTCCACGAACGGCCGGCTGCGGCTCTCTTGCGTCAGGTTCCATGTCTATCCCTCCCGTGTAAATGAACGGACTCGGGTCTGACGGCACGGATTCTTAAGTGGTCAATATAAGGCACAAATGAGCAGTTATCAACAATCCATCAGGAAATCAACCCAACCCTTTGCAGCAACCGTCTGTGTTAAGCTATCGTCCATCCGTTGACAACGCATCATGCTCCGGGGCTGTCTCAACCGCCTCTAGCTGTTTCGCAAACCCTCCGGTACTCACCCCCAATCTTTCGCATCATGTCGAGCGAAGTTTGATAACAAAAGATATTCCCTCCCCCCGGATCTTCTCCTAGATTCAGCTTATTTCCTGCAATTCTCACATTTTTCAGGGCAGTGCCGTGTCTTCGCGGAGATGTCTGACCTTATTTCACGGACAATTTGGCGGACAGTCTCGCCTCGCCAAGGAAGGAGGTGTGAAGCGAGGCAGGCAATGAGGAGCACAAACAGAACTGCCCCCATTCGTTGCGGAATGGGGGCAGCGAATCCAACTCCAAATCAGCGGAGAAATTTTACCATGCAGGATCAGGAGAATCCACACCAAATTTCCACAGGACCGCAGATGTTCAAGGACACCCTCTACGGCGAGGCCGAGACCGGCTGGCTCACCATCTTCTATACCCCAAGCCAACACACCGTCTGGTTTCCCATCACCGCGACAGTCCCCGATCTCGACCTGGAGCAGAATTGTCATCTCGGCCTCGGTATCCGCCGACAGCGCCCCGACAACGACCGCTCACGCGGCAAGACCGACGACGTCATCGGCGTTCCCGGGCTCTGGCTCGACCTCAACTATGAGAGCCCCTGCCCCCACAAGATGAATCAGCCTCTGCCGCCGACCGAAGACGCGGCACTGTCCTTGCTCGACGCCGCGCCCCACAAGCCTTCGCTCATCGTGAATGCCAGGGACGCGCTCCAGGTCTACTGGCTGTTCAAGGACATTGCTTACTTCGAAACGAAGACCGACCGGGACGCCTTCGTGCGACTGTGCCACGGCTGGCAGCAGTTCTTCCAGCAGGCCGCCCGCAACCGCGGCTGGTGCATCGACAGCACCGCCGACCTCACCCACGTCATGCCTATCCCCGGCACCCGAAATCTCAAGACCGGCGAAAGCGAGGGGCGGGAACTCACGGTCCGGGAGGCCAACGACTGCGGCTACGATCCCTCCGACTTCAGCGAATTTGCAGAGCCCGACACGTCCCTATCGCCTGTGGCACCGCGGGTTTCTCCGCCGTTAAACGGCCACCTGGAGCTGCACCGCCTGCATGTTTCACCTTACGTCAAGCATCTCATCCAATCCGGTGACACCATTGGGGAGTACGCATCCCGCTCCGAGGCGCTGTTCGCCATCTTGCTGGCTCTGCTTGGCGCCGGCTACGACGATAGTGACATCACCCGCCTGTGCCTTCTGGAGACACACGGCATTTCGAAACTGCCGAGAGAGAAAGGCTCGGCGTGGCTGGAGCAGGAACTGAAGCGGGCGCGCCGTAAGGCGATCAGCCTGACCCGGCAGGCCGAGGGCGAACCCGAAGACTCAGACGACTTGATGACGGACACCGTCCGGCACTCCAGACCCATCGTTGAGGGCCTGCTGCATGAGGGCATGCTGCTGTTCGGCGGCAAGGCCAAGCGCGGCAAGTCCTGGCTGATGCTCGATTTGGCCCTGTCGGTTGCCACCGGCAATCCGGTCTGGGGGCATTTTGCCGTTGCGGAGCCGCAGCCAGTACTTTTCATAGCCCTGGAAGACGGCAGAGGCCGCATCCAGCAGCGACTGCAGGACATCCGGCCCGGCGTCAGGGCCAACGGCTACCTGCACCTCCTCTACAACTTTCCCTTGCTCAACAACGGGGGCCTGGAGAAATTACAGGGCTACATCGAGAGCGGCCGTTACCGCCTCATCGTCATCGACGTGCTGGCCAGGATCGAGCCTGCTGCCAGACGAGGCAGCGAGAACACCTACCTCGACATCTACAACATGTTCGCGCCGCTCCAGGACCTTCACCGTCGGCATCCCCTGTGCCTGGCCATGATCACGCACCTGCGCAAGGCTCAGGCCGACGACATCTTCGACACCCTGCACGGCTCGGTGGGGTACCAGGGCGTGCAGGATACCCTGTGGGTGCTGGAGCGACCGCCCCAGGACGCGGTCGGGGTCCTGCACACACGTCCAAACGATGGTGCCGAGCAGGTCTTGCACGTGTCGTTCGTCGATGGACATTGGGAATTTCTGGGGCATGGCGCCGACATGAAACTCTCTCAGGACCGCCAAGACATCCTCGATCTCTTGAAGGAATACGAGCGAGACCTGAGCATTGACGAAATGCTCAAACATCTGTCGCGGCCCCGTGACCGCTATCAGGCCCTGAAAAAGACGGTGTACCGCATGTTGGAAGACGATCAGATCGTACGGACCCGACGCGGGCGATATGCGCCTGCTCGGAGCACTTTGGCGTAGAGAAAAGGGAGCAAAGGGAACAAAGGGACATTTAAAATGTCCCCTTTTTGGCTCCTCAACCGATTGAAAAATAAGAGGTTAAAAGAAAAGGGACGAAAGGGACACCAAAAAACGCGCAAAATGCGTGAAATTTGCTGTCCCTTTCGTCCCTTTTGCGTCCCATGCCCGTAACCATTTGATTTTACAAGCATTTCTTCCGACAAAAAGGGGACACTTGCTTGGGGACAAAGGGACAGATGAGACCCGGAAAGGTACTCGCCAACATGAGACAACACCCTGACTCTGGATTCCGCGACGCCTCGATTTCTGACGAGGAAAGGGAAATGCGCCAGCACGTCCTGGAAATACTTCAGGAGGCCGACACGCCTGACGGCTCGCTGCACGTCGACGAGATTTACGAACGACTCCTCTATCGGACGACGAAACAAGAGATCGACGCCATGATCCGGGACGGGCTGATGGTGCACTTTGAATGTTGTGGAGGCTATGCCCTTTCGAGCATGGTCCGCGACGGGAAGGTCGTGAGCTTTGATTGCGGATGCAATGCCCTTGACAGGGAGAAATAAGGCCAGGACCGTGAAAGAGCCCCAGCAGTTGACGCTGTGGCCGGACGATGCGCTGCCAGGACAACTGCCTCTATTCAACCGCAAGGCCGCGGTCGGCCTCATATCGGAAGAGGCCTCCCGGTACTGTGAACGGTGCGAGGCTGTTGTGGTGCGGCACTTCCCAGGCGACTTGTGCTTTCACTGCGAAACCGTCCTGGCCGCATTCCTGGAAAGCCGCAAGACCCTCCCAATGAGCAACTCCCCTGCCGCTGAACCGATATGGGAACCCGACGAGTGGTTCGGCAAACGCCCACCGATGGACCTCACCCCCGCCGCTAGCGCCTACCTCTGAACAACACATTCCCACAATTGAGGACGCAAGACCCTGGCGATTTCGAATGACGCCGAAGCTGTCAACCTTTACGCAGAGGACACGAACAATGAAAGGCAACACGACCCGAAACGTCGCCGTTTCCCTGATTCTCGCAGCCCTTATTACCGTCCTGACAGGCTGCGCGGCCGTGCACACCAGCATTGCCAAGCGCAACCTGGACGTCCAGACGAGAATGTCCGACGCAATCTTTCTCGATCCGGTAAGCCTGGACAAGCGCACGGTTTTCATGCAGGTACGCAACACCTCGGACAAGCCCAACTTCAACCTCGAAGGCCCGATCAGGAACGCCATCAGCGCCAAGGGCTACCGAGTCCTTGATGATCCCGATACGGCGCACTTCACAAGCTGCAAGCACAAATCCTGAGTGTTTCCAAGGCAAGCGTGACGGCAGCCCAGTCGGCCTTGCAAGGCGGCTACGGCGCGCCGCTCACCGGCATCCTGGCCGGCGCCACGGCCGGCGTGGCCACCGGCGGCAGCACCCAGAACATGGCCGTCGCCGGGGTCGCCGGGGCCATTGTCGGCGGCGTTGCCGAGACGGTTGTCAACGCCATGGTGCAAGATGTCTACTTCGTCGCCATTATCGGCGTGCAGCTGTCGCAAAAGGCCCGTGCAGGCATCACCGGCCAGCGCGACCTCGAAGTTGACGCCAGCCAAGGCATCGGCGGCTCGGAAACCACGACGTTTTCTGAAGTCACCGACGAAAAGCGCTACCGTACCCGGGTAATGAGCACCGCCAACAAGGTCAACCTGAAGTACTAGGAAGCGGTACCGGAACTCAATGCCGGTCTGACGCGTGTTCTCGCCGGACTGTTTTAGGCAGGATGGCTGACAGATGAAACGCTTCGTTGCCCCAGTTGCAACGGTCAGCGCCCAGGACTCCCGCCACCAACAAGCCAGACAAGACGTGATCGACGTTGTCGGTAGTACGATCGGCGCGCTTGTCGGTTCGACCATCGGCAAGGGCCACGGCCGGCCCCTCGTCATCGGCCCGGGGCGCTGCTTGGCGGCCTGATCGGAGAATCCTTGTCGCAGCGTCGCCCAGCAGCCAATTTCAGCAATTCCATGGTGCAGCGACTGGGCGAACAGCGAAACCGGGTCGTTGACGCGGCCGTCAGCGGAACGATACCCATGCCCCGGAAAGCCAGGCCAATCCGCCGCCGACAAGGGCTGGCCCTTTGCCAGGAGCTTGAATCGGGAACCTTGGCCTGCCAGGACGCAGCTGGGACTTGGCGCATCGTCAGGTAGACGGCCGCTGCTAAAACCGGGAAGGGTGCTCGATTCCCACGCAAAGACCGGGAAGGCTCTGGATCAGCCTCCCTCCCCGCCCTTTGAACCATCCATCCTCGTCTGAACTAGCAACCATTCCCTCGTTATCCCTCCCCATTGATCAAGCACGGTTCCGATCTTCAAGATCAATCGTGCCGAAAATGGGACGCCTTACCCTGCCGATTGCAAAACTCCCCGTATTCCTTGACTCGCCAGTCTGATTCACAACTTCGTCCCTCCTGGAGACTCACGCCGTCAATTGCCAGTGGTTTCCCCTTCAGGCAATGAACGCCGTTGATCTGGAGCCGAAAAACAAGTCAAAACCGGCTGATGGAAACTGTGCAAAGCTCGAATAACGAAAGGCGTGTTATTCGACCTTCACACGAGTTTCCACAGCCTTTACTACTAGTTTTTGGCTTCGCCGAAGGCAGAATCAAATTCAGAAGCCTCACAGACAAGAGAACAGACCGAACAAATCGGGGTTTTTCGATTTTTTCCTTCGGGATCTCCCTTATATAAAAGAGAGAGATTTTTTCTGTTCTGTTTTTATATGTATGGATGTAGGGAAATTCTGTTCTTTGAATTCGTTCTGGTTTTTGGTGCCTTTGGCGAAGCCGAAGAATTAGTCGTAAGGGCTGTGGAACACTGTTGAAACTCGTGGAAAACGTGCCTTGTTGTTTTCCACAGTTTCAATAGTTTCCATAGCCGGTCTTGGGGATACGAGAGGAGAGAAAGGGGTAGGATGGATGGAGGTCATGCTGTTCGACACGGTAAGGTGGTGGCGTGATCAGGTTGTGTACCTGTTACCTGAGTGTGCGGATGACCTGCGGCGCATCGTCGGGACGGTCCACCAGTCCCGCCCCGACCCGCCCCCACGCAAGGAAGACTGAAACATTGTTGCAGTGATGCCGGTGTCAGGTGTCAGCTTTCGGCCCTGCTGTTGGGAATGGGTGATGACAGGGGTTACAATGGCGAGGGAATCAGGCGACCGTAGCAGACTCGTGAGGAGGCCGTATGGCATCTTGGCTGAAGGAGAAAGGGAGCACGATCGGCGCCATTGCCGGAACATTGGCCGCTTTTGTCGCCGTTTTGCAATTGTTCGTCGTAAATCCGATGAACCAGCGTTTTGATGATCTCAGGGCGTATATGGACCAGCGTTTTGAAGCTATGGATCAGCGTTTTGAAACTACGGATCAGCGCATCAACGATCTGTCCACGCACATGAACCAGCGTTTTGACGCCCAGGACAAACGCCTTGACCGTCTTGCCGATGAGGTCGCAGAACTCCGCAAGCTGACGGTCAGCATCGGTGAACGGCTATCGCGCAGTGAAGGCCAGATCGAGATTATCCGGGAGCAGATCAAGACCGTGGACGCGCCTTGACGCCCTTGATGGCTTTCACTGGCTGGGAATTCGAAAGACAAAGTAATGCTGAGTCATCCGGGCGGGGTTGTCAGGGGTCTTACTCTGATAATTGGATTGCGAAAGAAGGACGAGGGGAACGAATCAGGTTGGACAGACACGCCAGTTATTCGCAGACTACGCCGTCATTGTCTCCATCACGCATGTATTGGTAGGCTGGATGGTTGCGTGGCACCGGCGCAATGCCATGACGCCGCGCCTCCTTGCACGTGATCCTGCCATTTCCGTTGTCGTCGTACATGGCCAAGGCATTAAGCTCGTCCGCCGGTTCGGAATCCACCGAGCTTGGTGAATCCTCAGCCACCGGCGTTGCATGTAGCCGCTCGCCAGCCCGCCAGTCCCAAGGCGCCACGAACGCCCCCGCCCAAACGCCTCGCCCGGCTGCCCGGGCGGCCTCTTCCTGTTCAACATACCGCAGGCTGTAGCGCCTGTACGCCAGCGCATGCCCCTGGGACACCAGCCAGGCGTTGAGGTCCTCACCGTGGACAGAGCACACTCCCAAGGCTCGTCCGTAGCGGTCGCGCCGCGGATCAATGGCGCACACGACCTTGCCGTCGCCGATGTGTTGGCGCAGGACGCGGGTCGCCGCCTGGCCGCACGGATACAGGTTGCCAGTTGCGTTCTCGCACAATTGATTGCGCTCCGGGGCGTCAATTCCCTTGAGCCGCACCCGCTCGCCAATCACCTCCAGGGTGTCCGCGTGATCACACGCGTGGCGCCGCCGATGATGGTCGTATCAGCCGCATGAAGCGATGACGGCAACAGCCAGCAAGCCATGCACGCACAGATTATCAAGAACCGTTGGAACATATAGGAAGACCTCCACAAATACTCTAACCGTAGATTGCACTGTGCAGTTTCGGCCAAGTCCAATTGACAATTGGTCCCGCCTCCGGCACGCGCTTGGCGTTACTCCCTTGCCGTCTCAGTTGAAATCTGCGCTTCTTCATATCCTTGGCAATCTTGACCTCTTGAAGCACCCCAGCAGCGCGATGGGTATGCTCTCCTAGCAGGACAATGAACAGGTCACACTTCGAGATGGCACTCTTGGCGTGTTCCAGCCATTTATCGCTTGGGTAGGCCTCCTTCAGAGACACGTCTACCAACGAGAATGGGGAATCGGGTCGCTTTGCTTGAGCGAAAAGCGAGCCCTTGATGTCATGGTCTCGGTCGAAATCGAAGCTGCCGAATACTCGTGGCTTAGCCGCCATATACCTCCATCCACTCTAACCCCTAATATTTGCTATTCGCCAACGTTTTGTTGAGCGTTATACGGGTCACGTGGAAATGCCGCGCAACCTCTCCCTTGGTCATGTCGGGATCAAGCAGCATCGCCTTCGCCTTGCGCACCTGACCCGGCGACAACTTGCGAGGTCTGCCGCCTTTGCGTCCACGTGCCCGGGCGGCCGCCAAGCCGGCGCGGGTCCGCTCCCGGACCAGCGCCCGCTCAAATTCCGCCAAGGCCGCGAAGACGTGAAAGATCAGCTTGCCCCCGGCGCTCCCTGTGTCGATTGACTCGTTCAGCGACCGGAATTCCACACCGCGCGCTTCCAGGTCCGACACCACGCTTACCAAGTCCTTGAGACTGCGCCCCAAGCGGTCAAGGCGCCACACCGTCAGGGTGTCGCCGTCTCGCAACACATCGAGGCACTTCGCCAGTTCCGGGCGCTCCCGATTGCTGCCTGAAATCGACTCCTGGTAAATCCGCTCGCAACCCATCGCTCTGAGGGCGTCGATCTGCAAGGCCGTGTCTTGTGTCTCCGTCGAGACACGTGCGTAACCCACGTGCATAGAAACTTTGACCTATTCTATACATTGTTAACTATACGGCTTTTTATACACCCAAAGGCACAAAAAAGGCCATCCGCGATGGCTTAACGACTGTGTATAGAAAACGGTCGTTTTTACAACCCACCTCAATCAGTTTCATCTTCGTCACCCTCCTTTCTTTTCCCGTACCAAATTCCCGTGACCTGCTCCACCCAAACTGGATGACCCGTTGAATCATGATGCCGAGCCGCAACCCCAAGCGTATTCCGAGCGAACCAACCAGCTTCATATCGCCCATGACACACATAACAGCCACCCCGAACATCCAGCAATCCCGTTGCCGTCGGCCTCATAACGAACCCTCCGGTCTCATCCTCGCCGCCGCCTATGCTTGAAGAACAACCACGGCAACCACACCCAGCAGCAAAACCACAACCACACGGCCAACTTCAAACGTCCCCACTGAGCCCTCACCTACTTTTCCCCCGACCGTGTGGAAAAGTGCTGCTTCAACCACTACCAACTATTGACATCGAAAGCGCCTGAGCAGATTGCTTCCCTCAACATCAGCCCCAACCCGGTACAGCCTTTCCCCTCGGCTTTATTGCATCAGAAATCGGCCGACGCTCTGTCGCCCCCAACGCCGGCGAGAAATCGCCGCGGTCGAAGGCGTCCACGAGCCGCAGGACGTTCTGGAACGTATAGCCGGTCAGTTCCTCGCAAACCTCACCGGTAACGTCGAGGAAGAAATTCACGTCGCATGGGCTGAACCGGCTTTGCACAAAAAGTCGATCGCTGACAGACCCGGAAGCAAGGTGTTCAGGTGGGCTGAAATCTCTACATTCTTGTCGTGCTGCAGGTTGAACGCGGACTTGCCTGATGAGGAAGGATTGGCGCCGCATCGCCACGCGATATGATCGCTGCGCGTACACCTTCTACAGCGCCATCTGTCTTGCCGCCACGGTTATCTTCTGGTTATGAGTCCTGAGCCTAGGATTCAACGTGCGTCAGTACCCCAGACCGAATACCAAGACGGGGTACAAGCTCCTGATCAAGCCGAGCAAGGAATCGGTCGCGGTCTTCAAGCACCGTGCGAAACGGGACTGGTCCACCTTAGCTGGCCACAACGTAGACATGGTGCTCAACAGGCTACGACCTTTTCTACGGGGATGGGCGAACTACTTCCGCACCACGGTTTCAAAGGAGACATTCAATGCGCTTGATCGTTGGATGCTCATCCGCGAGGTCCAATGGTGCAAGAGAACTCACCCCACCAAGCCATGGAAATGGATTGTCCGGACTTACTTCGGTAGGCACCGGGCTGGACGCCAAGATAAGTGGGTATTCGGAAATCCCAAGACAGGGAATCACCTGCCCAAACTGTCATGGACGTCCATCTGGCGACACATCCTGGTTCGCTACGATGCGTCGCCGGATGATCCAGACCTGCGCCCCTACTGGGAGCGGCGAGAGGCCAGGAAAGCAGAACTTCTTCCGGCTTGGCGACAACGGGAATTGGCGAAACGGCAGCGAGGGCAATGCCCAATCTGCCACGATAGCCTGCACAACGAAGAAGGACTCCACGTTCATCACGTTATCCCGATGTCTCAGGGCGGGGAGGACGCAATCTCAAACCTCGCGCTGGTACATTTGTACTGTCATCAGCAGGTTCACAAAAGCAGAAAGGTGAAGGTGTAACCGGTTTGCTTGATCCGTGTGCGGTGAAAGCTGCAAGCACGGTTCTGAGAGGAGGGGGTGACAGCGATGCTACCCCCTTACCCGACTTTTGGGGTTGAAGGGTATAGGAAACAGGGATGGCAAATTCTGACATCATGAAACTGACATGAGGAAGCGTCTCACCACTCTTGACGTCAATCGGCTTGCGGTCAAGATGTCCTTCTTGCCCCTATACGTCGGGCCTCCTGCGAAATCACTTCAAGGGACCTTTCGTGATCTAATGCCGCCCGTATTGATTCCAGTACCTCGTGACGGCTTAGCCTTACAAGTTTTGAACGTGAAATACTGAAGCGAATCGCTCCCAAATCCACCAATTGACTCTTGCTGAAACTATTGTCATCAAGTATTTCTTCGGCGTCTTCACAGGAAATTGATTCGAGATTCGGCGGAAGACTTACCTTCGTTTTCACCAGAAAAGTTTGGCTACTTGACAACCTTCCTTCCGCAAGAATCTTGTTGAGATCAAGCACTGGTTGATTAGCATAAGGCCGCAAAGCCCTAGCTAACTTTCGGAGCCCATTGCTCAGCTCCTGATTGCCCGTCCTTTCGTTACTGTGCAAGTTTGCCAAACGAGACAGATACTGAATTAAATCCCGAATCGTAAGACTGCTCTCTTCTTCTGAGGATATGCCTTTCCCGTACGACTTCATCTTTTCTTCGGTCATAAGGCATCAATCCTCCGCTTAAGCTCATCCGTCAATTTCTTAAACTGCGCATCTAGGCCCCTTCCCCCTACGTTTTGTGTATGACCCTGATCGTAAACTGGAACGCCACTTGCTAACGCTTGGGACACGCCGGTACCTTGACCAATGTAAGGCTCTATCAAGTAATCACACCAATACCTTTTTAATGACGACAGATGCTGTGTATGGTCATTTGTGTACCCGGATTTTGCTCTAGAGGATTGTATTCGAGTAATAACCAGTCCAACGAGTTCAGTATTGAGCACATGCGTTCTCCTTGGTTGGCCTTCTTCCATGTCGGCGTATTTTTTGAGGCGGCCGTCGATTCCCTCCTTCATCATATGAAAGAGATGGGGTGCCCCGCGCTCCATCACTGCTTCTGGAACAATCGGGATAATGTACCCGTGACTAGCCGCAATGGCGTTCTGGGAAACTATTTTTGTGGCTGGTGGACAGTCGAAGATGATGTAGTCGTACAAGTCATCAATTTCGGCTTCTTCCAGCCAACGACATATCAGTGTCCTCTTGTTCCATTCCGAGTTAATCGCATTACCTTGATGGGAGGCAGTCAATTCGATTTCAATGTCATCCAATTCCAAACTGGACGGGACGAGATCCATGCAGCGGTATAAGGCGTGCTGTGCTCGGGGTCTCTTTCCCATAGGGTCCTGGGTGATTATGTTTTTACCAATTGCCGCAGAGTTTTGACCCATAAACGGTCGAAATACCTCATTGATCGTCCGTTTCTGATCGACTGATTCCTCCCATTGTGTCCCTCCTAAGCAAACGATGGACAGGCTGCTTTGATGGTCCACGTCGACAAGCAACACCCTTTGTCCGTCATGATACCTTGCCAGTCCAGTCCCAAGGTGAAACGCAAGGGTGCTCTTTCCCACCCCGCCTTTGAAATTGATGATGCTTACTCGTTTAGCCATTGCTACGTCTCCATTTTCAAACCGATTGGTCCGACGCGTTCAGCCGATTGCCAAGTAAATTCGCCAAGGCACACAACACTTCGAGTCTCCGGTAAACACGCCCCGCTTCCTTGGCGACGCTCTGCCTGCATTCAGGCGTGACAGAGAGCATCCTAGCAGTTTGAATTGATCACTTGAAACGGCTTTGCACAAAAAGTCTTCGAAAAAGGGAACTTTTTGTGCAAAGCCGGCTGAACCCATCATGCCGCCCGCTTTGGAAAATGACCGACCAGCCTGGACGGTCGCCGAGCTCGTACCGATCATAGACGACGCCCCGCTCACCCGGGTTGCACACCCCGCTTGCTTTCTTTGCCACGACCAGGCTCCCAACCCGTAATTCAGGAAGCGAGCTGTCTGGCCGCAAGTGCCAGGGCCCGGAAACCCGTGTGATTGGATCACCGCAATGCGCACAGTTCATGCCTGTCTACCTTTCTCATTGTGCGGTTGTCGCCGGTAGCGCACGCAGCCGCCCGCCGCGGTCGCCGGGCCTCTTTGGATCAGGTCCGGCTGCTCCGGGCTACCTATTCCCATAACGAATCCTTCAAAGCACTCAGGAGTTCTTTCGCCGGCGCCTTCTCAGCCAGCACCAGCCCGGCTCTTACTACGTCCGCTTCGCTCACTCGCCGGCCAGTGCCTGCACCCAGCTTTTCAGTCAAGTCCCGCAGCCGCACCAAGTCGCGGGGGAACAACCGAAAGGTCTTGTTCCGAGCAACCGTCACAGTCTCGGTCAGATCAGACACGTCGCCGGAAGTCTGACGTGATCTCGACAACTTGGACGCACCCGAGTCTGCCAGTTTCCTAGACGACATATCCCTGGACCTCCCTTGTGAGTTTCTCAAAGTCTCTTGTCGCACGGCTCTTCCGATCATAAGCGACAACCGGCAAGCGCCGTATCTGTGCTTGGTTGATTGCTTCCGAGCGCCGGATAACGGTTTCCATCAGATGCCCCTCGACACTCGCCAATTCGTTCTCAATGTAAGCATTGGTGGCGCGGTTGCGGGCGTCAAAGGCGTTTCGCAAGATGAGCCAGCTTGCAAAGTCGCCGTCCCGTATAAGCGCGATGGACTCCAGAAGGTCCGCCGTTCCGTCTAACGAGTAGCGGCTGTACGTGATCGGGATCATGATGATGTCAGCGGTATAGATGGCATTGACCGCGAGAACGCCGAGATTCGGCGGGCAATCCATCAAGATGTACTCATACCTGTTTTTGACTTCTTGCAAATGGGTGTGCAGCCGCCGTTCCCGGTAGTGCTCGGTAATCATGCGCTCAGCGGTGACTGCCAATCGTATGTTGGAAGGTACGATCCACAACGGCGGCTCACTTGGTTTCCCGTCCACGATAGCCGTTTGGACAAGGCTCCCCATATCCGCATCGCGGCGCTCGAAAATTTCGTTGATTGTCGAGGCCGGATTGCCGTCGCAATAAATCATCGAGGCATGGGCCTGGGGATCGAGATCGATCAACAGGGTATCGCCTCCCTCCAGAGCCAGACCGTATGCCAGGTTGACGGAGATCGACGTTTTCCCAACGCCGCCTTTCTGATTCAGCAAGGCGATTCGCACGCTCATAATGCCTCCATCTTGCATGTGCAATGATAATTTATTGCGATGGTATTGCTTTGTCAAGACTGCTAGGACGACCCCTCGCAAGGGCGGCAGGGCATCGTACCGCAATAATGTTTGCTTGCGTTGGCATTGCGCAGGTCTTGCCTCGTTAGCTGCGTCGGGTATCCTATCGCCGGACAGTACAAGCATTCATTGCAATAACCTTGCATGGCGTTCGCCATTATATACCTGTATTTTATTCTTGCAATTGAATGTAATTTATATTGCTTTATTATTGCGCTAATGCTATCTTTCCAGATTGGATTTTCGTTGCTATGACTTCATCCAAGGAGATTTCCATGCCAAGGCTGAATCCAGACAACACGCCCGAGACGACGACGGAGACCCTGCCGGGGAACAATAACGAGAAGGATGAGGACAAGGCGGGTGACGGCGGTGAGCCAGACACCCCGCCCGATTGTGAGGAAGTTGTAGAGGTCGATCCCGACGAAGCCGACGCGCTCGTCGACCAAGGGACCGGCGCCGCAGCGTAGAGCCGCAACCACTGGGATACCGGCTTCAAGGTCGGTGTCCAGGCCGTGAAAGGAGTATCACCATGACCTACCGGCTAAAGAAGGCGCGGCGACTTCAGGAGCGCCAAACATGGGCTGAGAAAAGGGACGCCAAGTCCGAGCAGGCGTTTGCGACCGCGCACAACTTGGTTCAAGACATTCCGCCCGGTCAGCCTATCCTCGTCGGCCATCATTCCGAGAAGCGCCACCGGCGCACCATCGAGCGCAGCCATGCCGCCATGTCGAAGGGTGTTGAGCATGGCCGCGTGGCCGACCGCCACAGAACGAAGGCCGCCAACATCGAGTGGCAGCTTGAACGCTCAATCTACTCCGATGACCCTGACGCCATCGAACGGCTTCAAGAACGTATCACCGACCTTGAAGCCAAGCGGGTTCGTATCAAGCAGATCAACGCCTTTTTCCACAAGCACCGGCTGGACCTGCTGGCCATCCCCGACGACCAGATCTCCGCCGCCCTTGCGCCGATCAACCTCACGCCTGCGGAAATCCGAGACTTGGCAATGGCCGTCCGATTCTCGCAGCATGGCAAGGGCTACCCGCCCTATCACCTGCGCAACCTGGCCGGCAACATCGCCCGGCAAAAGAAGCGCCTGACTGCCCTCCAAAGGGATGGGAAGATCACTGCAGTCACCCGCAACGCTGCGATCAAATACTTCGATGACCGCGACGAGGCCGAACAGTGCGCCGAGCGCGCCCGCCTCGAATGGCCGTCCACAACAGTGATGACGCTGGACGATGCCGACGGCAAGGTAAGCTACTACGTCTGTCTGCACCAGTTCGGGCCGCGCAAGCAGCTGATCCTGCGCGTCGGCCAAACCCACCGTTACATGGAGACGCCGCCATGAACAAAACAACGTTCATCGTCCGACTCAGTACAGAAGGCGGCGGCATCCTCAGCACCGATTGCGTCACCGCCGAGGACGACATCACCCTCGCCGAGCTCGTCAAGCGCTGTGACTTCGGGGGAACACCGGCGAGCGGTGGTGACATCATCAGGGTCGAGGAGGACAGCGAATAGCCCGTAAGGTGGGGATCAAAGCCAATTCCCGCCTGATTCCCCGAAAAAAACCGCCTCAGCATGCCGCGCAAGCCACTTATTCGACCAAGACAATGGTTCCCTCCCAGCAGGAGCGTTTCCCCACATGCCGCTGGCCAGCCGCTCCTCAAGGACCTGGCTGTCGTGGACCGCCGCCGTCGTCACCCGGTAACGCCGGATCAGTTTGTGCCGACGGTCAACGGTGACGGGGTTCTTGTAGCCGTAGTGGCTCTTGCCGTGCTTCTTTGTCCAACGCGCATCCCTGTCCTTTTGCCGACGCTTGGCCGGCTTGTCAGTCCAGGCCTCGGGTAGCTCACCGCGCTTGACGTGCTCGTTTTCGTCACGACGATGGCGTCCCAAGGTTGGCGCCCCGCGTTCGACTTGCGCTCGTCGGGCGGCTTACGCCAGACGCTCTCCAGGCGGCTGCGGAATGCTTCCCACGGCACAACGGCATTGATCTTCACCAGGGGGTCATTCCTGGCGTCCAAAGCGGCGTAGCGATTCTCGACATCGAAAAAGCCCATCTGACCCATGCTCAACTCCTCCCGTCTTGTTGGTTAACGTGGTTCAGTAATTCTAAATCAAGTGGGAGATGAGTATTATTAGAGATGCCCATAAGCCTTTTATAGATCCTGAGCCTGATCTCCAATATCCCAAACCGGAACCGACGTGCCGTCTCTGCGCCAGCACCGCCGCTCCGACAGTTCTTGCCTGGCATAAGGCATCAACGCACGCCGTTGCCTGACCTTCAGCACGCCGCTATCGGCAATGCCGTATTCGTGCTCATAGCAAAGTCTCTCTTCGGCAGAAAGTTCGGGCGAAAGAACGTACCGAGTTTCCTCGAACGCGCGCCAGTCGTCATCCTCCTCGAGTCCTATGAAGGCGATATCCGTTTTTCGCTGAGCTTCGACGGTTCGTGCCGGAATCATGTCGACGTAACATGGGTCCAGCGGCAGGCCCGTCAAAACGTTACGCCCTGCGGCGCGGAAGCCCCGCAAGTGATAGCGTCCGCGGGAGCGGATGAGAGCGGACGGATGAAAGACAAACTCCTGGAGACCCATCTTGGCTGCGTAGATCAACCAGACGGCTTGACGGTCGAGACACGCGGCGAGTATTTCACGGGTAGCCCGGGACGGAACTGGAGCCGTAAGGGCCAGGTCGTGCCCACCGTCCAAGGGGGCCACCGGCGAAAACGGATTCCCTGGAAGGCGGTCTGCCATCAGAAGCAGGGATAAGGCGATATCAGGATCGGTCACGGCGGGTCCAGGGTCGAATTCCTCCACTGGGACAAGGCGTCGCTGAGCGGTTGTCTTGTAAGGTGGCAGGATCGCGTCAAAGCGCCGCCAATCGGCAATCAGGCTACGCGCCGTGCGTTCGGACACCCCCATAAAATCCTGAAGCTCTTTCACCCGCAGATGCCCCCGCCAATACAGCATGGTTACGGCGAAACGAAAAGCAATTTCCGTCTCCAGTTTATCCATGATTTTTCTTCATGATCCTGTGTTCATATAACCTGCAAATTTTGCATATTGCACATTATATAGGATATAATTATTATTGAACTCAAGCAACCACTCACTCAATTAGTATTGGAGAACGCAAGATGAGAATAAAACTCCTCGCGCCGCGCGGCGACCGTGCGCGGTTCCGGTTCCTGGACAGCCTGCACGGCGCTCTCGTCAACGCCTGGACCACCTGCGGAGCGCTAGGAGAAGCCATAGTCGGACGTGAAGCCGGCAACTGGTCTTTTGGCGGCGTGGGGACAGCAACGTCCCGAGGCTTCATTCTGAAATCAGTGGTGGTCGGCGCCGAAGGAGAACTTGAACCGATACTTCAAAACCTGATCCCGGAGGCGATACGCAAAAGGTCAACTAATGGCGACGTCGTAGACCTGGCTGCTTGGGACGCGACCCGCGAGGAACTTCCAGTCGTCTGCGAACCGGGAAACGATGCCGCGCTGCCAGCGATCATGTTGTCGCCCTTGGCTCTGTCTGTCTATGGTCAGAAAGGACGTTGGCACGATGACCTGACGAAAGCCGGGCCGGCTCTGGAAGAAGCTGTAAATAGCCGCCTGTCGCGCCTGACAGGACGCAACGTAAGGTTGAAGGTCGAGCCCGACCGCTTGTATCTACGCGCCAACCCGAGGCATTCGATGATGGTCCGCACCCGTGCCGTAAACGGCGACAAGCCCGCGTTCGTGATTGGCACGATGTGCCCACTCACCCTCAGCGGGCGGGTCGAGGACCTGAATTCGGCCTGGTCCCTCGGCATCGGCGAAAAAAACCGCTATGGCTTCGGTTGCATCGGGCACGCAGGAGGACCGGCATGAATACCCAGCTTCAGGACTTTGCCCACCGGACGGCGGTCGAGGTGTACGGCGCTTTCCTGAATGAATGCGTCATTCCGAAGGTTCGCGCAGACCGTGTTGGAACACCGCCCAAGGCCTCCGCGACAAAGATCGACGGACGTCCGGTTCGTCTCGTGACGATCAGCGGCAAGGGCGGCTGGTCGAAAGAGGCTGCTCTCGCTGAACGGTGGGCGCGGAACGACAACGTCAGCCTGCTCGATCATCTGTTGTCCGTAGCGCGCGGGGCGCTCATGTTCTGGCTGGCCGATGCGCCCCGTTCATGGTTCAGCGAGGCCGAACTTGCGGAGACCGAGTGGCTCGCCTACGCGCTCGTCTGCGTCGCCTTCCTTCACGACATCGACAAGGACCTGGAACTACGGCGCGGCGAAAAAATTCCTGTATCAGGCGTGGCCGAACGGATGGAACGCTACGGAATCAACGAGTTCCTGAAGCAATACCGGCACTACGTCTCACCCGCGGCCATGCTCAACTATATCGAAGAGGTCGAAGGCACGCAGACGGCTCGCAGCCCTGCCGCGCCGGACTACGACCGCCGAATTGCGACAGCATGCCGTTACGTCGAGTTGGCTGACAAACTCGAAGGGATATTTACCAGCCGAGAGTCAGGCGCCGGTGGCGACGGCGTGATTGCCTCACTAAATGACGCCAACCGTTGGCCCGTACTTCAAGACAGGAAGCAGTGGGACAAGATCGAAATCCATGACCACCTGCACGTCTTCCTGCTGGATCACTTCCAGAAGGCGCTTTCGGCCGCTTGCAAAGATGTCGCCGGTCAACTGCCGCTGATCGAGATCGTTCACGACGGCCGACTGCTGTGCGTCATTCCGAAAACGCAGGCAAACCGTATCCGGGAACAGGCCATCGACCGCTTTCTCGACGAGCTTCCATACGGACTCGGGTTTTCGATCAACAACCGCTTGGCATGCGAGTTCGTAGGTGGCGCAGCTTCGTGGCCATCGTGCCGAAATGTCATGAAGCCCAAAGGCAACTGGCGTCCGTTCATCAATCTGTTCGCTCTTCCCAAATCGCTTGCGCACGCGCACAGCAGGGAAATCGATGAACTGTTCCAGGCCGCGGGAATGGAAACGTCCTGGGGTTCTTTCGATGCAGGCGCCGTGGGAGCCACGGTGAAGCCGGCGCTCGACCATCCGGGGGGAGATGCCGCCGACCTGGACATGGAGCCGGCGCACGCCCTCGCGTTTTTGGCAATCGTGCTTAATCACGTCGACGTCAATCGTAAAGGCGCGGCGCCGAACGGTGACGACCGGGAACAGGAGCTCTTGAATCTCATGCAGACCCGGGGCAGGACACCACCGCCAGTCATTGCGGCAGCGCCGGCGAAAGATGGACGAACGCGCCGGGTTCTGGTGGCGCTGTGGACAATTGCCGAGGTGTGGCGATTAGCGGAGGAAGACCGGGACGAGGCGCAGAGCCTGCTGGACCAAATCGCAGGTCGCCACGGCCTCATCGGACTTTGGCTGGAAGGGAACGACACCCGCGCCGGACTCAAAGAGCAGATCGAGGACGTATCGAGCGACATCGTGAGCGCCCTGCGGCAACGCTTTTCCGCCTACCTGACCGGGAATCCGGCGCAACCGTTCGACGGCGATACCTCATCCAAGCGCTGCATCCTGTGCAACGAGCCAGTCAGAGCCGGACGCATGGTCAACACGGCGTCGCGAGCGCACGGGATCAAGGCCTCCGCATTCTCCGGCCGCGACGGACGTAACGACCACTTGGCGTCTCCATCCGGGGATACCCATCTGTGCCCGGTTTGTCTGGCCGAGTTGCAGTTGCGCCAGAAAGCACAAGAAGCGTTCAAAGGCAGCGGCGACCTGCCTCCGCTCTTCTCGTCGCCCACGACCACGGGCCTCTTCGGTGGCCTGGCGTTTCAGCGTGAGGATGCCGAGGCGTCATTGGGGTTGAATGACCTCAATCGTCTCGACGGCAAGAAAGGAACCGTTTACGAGGGCCTGGATTGCCAGACGCGGCGCATTCGCGTCGCGCGGCTGGAAACGCTGCCCACCAAGGACAAGGAACTGGTGACCCGGCTTCGCATGACGCTGAAAGCCATCCAGCGACTCGGACGGCCAATCCACATTTTTCGCGGCGCGCCGAGCCATCATCCGGCGATTTTCTATTCCGACGCGCTGCCGGACTGGCTGGAACATTTGCTGGACGGGAACTCCCTGCGTATCGAACAGATCCCTGACGTTCTATCCCGACTGGAGCTGTTTGAAAACATGGCGGAGGCAAACGGACTCGGCATCGAGTGGGCCAAACGGCTCGCCGAACCCGATCCGACCGTCAGGCTGGGCACGCTGTGCGTGGCCTGGGCAATGGCTGTCGACCAGCGAGACGGAGACAAGAAACATGCGGGGTCGCCGATCGAAACCAAGGCGCGCGAAGAAGCTCTCAAAGTACTCAAACAAGCACCTTTGTCTATCAGAGGAGACGTCAATATGACGGTGTACGTGAAGGACAATCAGGACCCTTTGGTCCGGCTCGCATGGTTGGCGACACGCGTCCAGAAGCGGATTGGTATTGGCGCTTCAGCCAACAAGCAGCTTCTCTGTTGGAAGATCGCACTGGATTTCTACCCGGCTGCGCAGCAGTCCATTACCGAAGACCAGACCGCCCTGATCCTCGGACTTGCCGGCAGACTGGAAGAAGAACTCGCACGCAAGGACGATGCTGCCGCAAAGAAGCATCGGGATGGGCAATCCCTGGATCAAGCCTGCGTCGAATTTGCGACCCACTTTGCAGACGAGGTTTGGGCAAAGGTCTTTCAATTCAAGGAGCCAACCTCGCAAATACAACGCATGACAGCGGCAATCTACCGTTTTGCCCTGTTGGAAGCGTACCGGGAACGCGGCATCTCCGAAGCGGAAGACGGTGCATCAAGCGACGACGACACTCAGGAATTCTGACGTGTCCAATGGACAGCAATAAGGAGTCAATGATGATGGACAAGTTCAAGCCGTACCTCAACGACGGCGCCTTGGTTGAAGAGATGGTTGCAGCGAACGGCAAGGACACCTACCTGATGCCGACGCGCCGCAACGCCGGGCACGTAGCCGTCGCCCTGATCCGCGAGGTCGTGGCCCCTACGGTATTCCGCAATGCGGAAGAGGAAATCACGGACATCGAGGACCGTGACGGCGTGCGCCGCGTGCGGGCGACGCCGAGCAAGTTCAAGTTCGGCGAACGCGGCCGTGGGCTGCTGGTTCTGCGAGCCTGGAACGTGGGCGGCAGGCTGCCGCAGAACCGGACGGCCGTCGGCGACGGGATGCCGATTCGCGAAGCGCTCGACTTGAACACTCTGGTGTTCGGAGATTCCGCCATGTTGGGGACGCGGGTGTTGCCGGTCAAGGCCGCGGTGCAATACTCCGACGCCCTGAGTACGGTCCCGTACCGCGACAGCGTAGGTGAGAGTTTCCACCATCGCGGCGATGAGACGGGAACGCTGTGGGACGCAGAGGATAAGAAGAACACCGATAACCTGTTCACGCGGCATTTTGTTCTGCCCGGCACGCTGCTGGTTCAGATCCTTACCAGTAACGGCCGCCAGCTTCCGCCCATCGGTTTTGACCACTTGCTGCTCAGCCTCGGCCTTGCCGGTTCGTATGGCGGTCAGACCTCGGTCACCGGCGTCAACGTGCGCACCCACGTCGCCGGGATTTTCGCCGCCCGCCTCGAGACGCCGATGTCCTCGCCCTACGAATTGTTACGAGAGCTTCCTGAAACCAAATCGGTGGATGACCTCGCATCCGCCGTATTACAGAAGATGTCGGGACACTATCGGGTCCAGGCGGATACGCATGAAGCGTCCGCCTGCCAGCGGCAACTCGTCGATGCCTTCGAGAAGGACGACCCTGAGTTGAGGAGACGATACGAGGAAGCCGCCCCAAAAGTTGCGGATCTGTTCGAGCAGTATTTTGTCGGCAAGAAGAAGGCTTGAACGATGGCAGGGGCAATTTACACGTACCGGCTGACGGCGCTGACGCCTTGGGCGTGGCATGGACTCGCCGTGCCTTCGGGGACCGCTACGCTTGGCGATATCGTCACCGACACGGCAATGGCCTTTGCGACCGCGGTCGCCCTCGGCATGGCGCCGCGGTCGCCGTGCCTGCCGTCGTCGCCCGACTACCGCGGTCATCTGGCGGCCTTGCTGTTCAAGACGTCGCTGTTCATGGGACACGACAACCGGCTCAACCGGCCATTGGCGCGCCGCCTCAACCTGGACGTGGAATGTGGCATGCCACCGAGCATCGACACAGCCCGCAAGAGTGGCAACATCAAGGACTACTATCACGTCCAGGAGGTTGCCGCGGGTGCGGTCTTCTACGGCTGCTTCCTGCACGCGGACCCGCTGCGCATTGCGCACGAAGCCTACGGCGAACGGATCGACCGGCTCGTCGTCAGGCTCGGACTCGGCCGTACCGGCGTCGGCCTTCTTGAACGTCATGCGGACCCGCACGAAATTTGCCTCAACCTGCATACGGCCCGGCTATTCGACCCGGACGTCGATCTGAAGGCAGGACCGTATCGCCTCCACAACATCCAGCCCAGCCGACCGCTCGCCCCCGACGAGGCGCTGAGGGTCACGTCCGGCTGGTCGCAGGAGACTTAGATGATCATCAAAGCGCACTCGGTCCCGATACTGGCAAGCCGCCTGTCCGCCATGCAAGAGCGCCTGATTGGCTCCGAGAAGTTTGTACGGCTCGTGTCGGCGCCGACCGGTTCCGGCAAGTCCTACGCCTTCATGCGGGCCGTGCTCGATGAAAACAGGCACGTACTTTTTATCGTGCCGACCAAGCGGCTGCTGCAAAACCTGATCGAAGACGCCCGCGAACGAGCCCGTGAGTGCCTCCGCAAACGAGGATGGGAAGACAACCGGATCCAGGCATGGACACATGGACAAATCATCGAGTGGTCGGGCAACCAGACCCCTGACGGAGACGAAAGCCTCACCGCTACACGGGTCCGGCAGTTCCTGAGTGGCGGCATGCTGTCGACGGGCCGTATCATCTTCGCGATCCCCGAAGTCGTCGTCCAGATGATCTCCGGCATCCGCATAGCGGGAGCCAGCGCGGTCAACCCGTTTCTCTACCTGCGCCGCTTCGACCACGTCGTCTTCGACGAATTCCATACCATCGACGACCGCTCCTTCGGCCTCGCCTGCCTGTTTGCGCTGCTGGCCGTCACGGAACGCCAAGGGAAAGTATCCCTCCTGTCCGCCACGCCGGTCGACGTGACGACGGTTCTCAAACGCGCCGGCGTGGCGCCGGACGACGTCGAAACCATCGCCGAAAGGATTGTCGACGGGCGCCCGCCAGGACATCGTCCCATCCACGGCAACGTGACGGTCTCCCGGCGCCAGTGCTCCCTTCGCGAATCCGTCCGTCTGAGTCTCGACGAGGTGCGCCGGGCGGTCGATGCCGGGCGCGCCGTTATCGTCATCTACGATTCCCTGAAAGATCTGAAGCAAGAAGGGCCGGCGGTGCGGACCTTGCTGCGCCAGATTGGAATACCTGATGAGAAAATCCTGACGCTGAATTCCATTGACGACTCGGCGCAAAAGCCGGGCGAGCCACGCCGCGGCCGGCGCTACTCGGATCCGCAACGTTACGACGTCTTGCTGTGTACGTCATTGGTCGAAGTCGGTGTCAACTTTCACAGCACGCTCATGTTCATGGAACCCGGACACAACCTTGCAAGCTTCGTACAGCGCGTCGGGCGGGTCTCTCGCGGCGCCGACGACGGACAGGTCATCGTATCGTTGTCAGAGCAACGCTGTCGTCGGGACGCCTGGAAACGACGAGTTGCCGAGATCATCGAAAACCACGGCGAGATGAACGTGGAAGCCTTCACCGCCCAGATACTTCGAGATGTCCGGCGACAGCTCGAGCCGACACAAAAGGAAGCAGAGGCTGCGGCGGCAATCGAGGGCGCCACCGTGCTTCCGGTCCCCGCAGAGAACAACAGCGTGCCGTTCTATCGCCGTGTCTCGTGGCGCGGAGCGTTCTGGGCGGCGCTGTTCATCGTTGCCGTGCGGCGAACCAAAATGGATGTGCAAAAGGAGGCAAGAAAGCGTCTGAACCGAATTTCATCAAACATGACCAAGTTGATGGAGGCAAAGATCAGAGAGATCGAAGCAGTCGACGTCGTGAACGACAACCTGCCGTCTCGGTCGCAGCCGCACAAGCGCTGGGTGAATGCCTTGCTGACCAGTGCCCTCACGTACCGCGACGTTGGCGCGACGATAACGGTTGTGGACCCGGATCGCACACGGTTCCGCGTCAGAGAAGCCTTCTTGCATTACGCAACTGACCTCTTTAACCGTCACATCGTCTCCGAGGAAGACGACGAACGGGTCATCCAACTGAGATCACGAACGCTGGACGAAGAAATCAGGGCCTTTTCCGGCAAACAGGACGTCCAGCGAATGACGCTCTACGTCTCTTCGCCAATCGGGGATGGGGACTTTTCGCTTTCAATCCTGGAGCGGGAGAAAAAGTCCGAGCAACTGAGTATCCGTCTGGTCGAAGAATGGCGGCACCGGTTCGCCAAATTCATCCCGGCGCCGGGCGAACACGTGCAAGACCCGCGCAAGCAGGTAATGGGCGCCGCGACCACCTTGGTGGAGAAACTCGGCAGACCGCCCTTGGAGGAGGACTATGAGGATTCTGCAGAAAGCGCGCTGTTTGCGTGAACTGGTCGAGGACATCGGGCTGCACGGGCTCTATTTCCAGCACGTCGCCCTGTGCCGACGGCGAGCGTGGCTCCATCTCATGGGCGCCACGCACGCGGCGCATCACGCGCGGGTGCAGAGGGGGCTGGCCCTGCACCAGACGGAGAAACGGCCTGACAACGTTCCCCGCGGACTGGGCATTGCGCCGGACGCCATCGACTTCGAGCGGCGGGTCGTGATCGAAAGGAAAGGCAGCGCCGGCGCGCGACAGGCGGTCTCCCGGCAAGCGCTCTTCTATGCAGCGTTCATGACGGCGGCCACCGGGGAGATCTGGCGCGCCGAGGTGCACGTGTACGGGTCGCGGAAGAAAACGACCTGCGATCTGACTGAAAGCGTGCTGGATCAGCTTATGCGCGACGCGCGTGACGGTCGCGCCCTGATGAACGCGCCGGCGCCTCCGGCGCACCGTATTCCCTTGTGCGACGCCTGCAGCTGCAAACCCCTGTGCTGGTGTCAACGGCGGGGAGAGAAGTCCCCTTTTCGGCACGATAAGATGTCCCATTTTCTGCGCGTTAAGGGAGACTCATCCGGGTGGCTACCCCGCAGCAGCCTTGCCGTCCTCCTCCGTCGCCGGCGCACTGAGCATGCCGGCCTTGCGCTTGCTCTTGAGCCGGTAGCTCTCGCCCTTGATGTTGATCGTCGTCGAGTGGTGTAACAGCCGGTCCAGGATCGCCGTTGCCAGCACCGCATCGCTGAAGATGTCGCCCCAGTCCACGAAACTCTTGTTGCTCGTCAGGATCAGCGACGCCTTCTCGTAACGCCGCGCCACCAGACGGAACAGCAGGCTGGCATCCTGACGAGACAAGGGCAGGTAGCCGATCTCGTCGAGGATGAGCACCTTGGGATACGTCAACTGCTGCAACTGGCGCTCCAGGCGGTTTTCCTGACTTGCCCGCTTGAGCTTGCCCATCAGCTGCTCAAGGGTCAGGAACAGCACCCGGTGGCCCACCTCGGCAGCCTTGACGGCAAGCCCGATGGCCAGGTGGGTCTTGCCAACCCCCGGCGGACCCAAAAGCACGACGTTCTCCGCCCGTCCGACGAAGCCAAGGGCGCTGAGTTCGCGCACCACCTTGCGGTCGATCGAGGGCTGGAAGCTGAAGTCGAACTGCTCCAGGGTCTTGAGCCATGGCAGACGCGCCTGCGCCAGGCGCACCTCCGCACCCTTGTGTTGGCGCCCCTGCCACTCGCAGCTCAGGGCCTCGGTCAACAGTTCCCGGTAACCCAGGTCCTTCTTCGCCGCTTGCTCCAGCAGGGCGTCGCACTGCGCCGCCAGGTGGTCGAACTTCAGGGCCTCGAAGAGGCTATCCAGCACTGGCATGGGCCACCTCCTCATAGGCGCCTAGCGAGCGCGCTTCCACCGTCACGTCGGCCCACAGGCGCGCGTGGTGATCGGCCACCGTCTGCCAGCCCGCCTCGGCTGGCATCAAGCGGTGCCGCGCGATGCCACGCTCGCCCGCGTAGACTGCCAGGGCGTTGTCCAGGCTGACGTGGACCGTCACCATCTGGCCGCAGTAGGCCGAGGGCACCGAGTAGCGGTTGCCGCGTACGTTGACGTAGGCATCCCAACCCACCTGCCGGGTCTCGACGTAGCTGGTGTCAAAGCGATGGACGGGCAGTGGCAGGAGGGCCGCCTGCTCGCGTTGGAACCGTACCGCCACGACCTCCTTGACGGTGCCGTGCAGGCGCCGGTCGGCTTCTTCGAGCAGCCACGCCTCCAGGAGCTGATTCAGATGCGCAAAGCTCTCGAACGAACGGTAACGCTGGAAGAAGTGCTGCTTGACGTAGCCCACTACTCGTTCCACCTTGCCCTTGGTGCGCGGGCGGTAAGGACGGCAGGCCTTGGGCGCGAAGCCGTAATGGCGGGCCAGTTGCTTAAAGCGTTCGTTGAAGCGCACGGCGCCGGGCACGTGCGCGGTCACTGCGGACTTGTGGTTGTCGACCCATACCTGCCGGGTGACGCCACCGAACCAGGCGAAGGCCCGCGCCAGGCTCTCGTAGGTGTGCTCGGCATCGCAGCACGGTGCCGCCATGACGTGGAAGCGACGGGAGTAGCCCAGGACACTGACGGCGATATGGACTCTCCGTGCCTTGCCGCCGACTGGGACGATGACGTCGCCCCAGTCATGCTGCAGTTGTCTGGCGGGCTCGGTTTCGAACCGCACGGTGGCGCGACTGGGCCGCAGGGCGCGTCTGGGCTCGATGTAGGCGCGCAAGACACGAATCTTGCCGTCGTATCCCAGAGCCTGGAGCTCGCGAAAGATGACCACGGCGTTGAAGACGCCGGCGCGGAGCAGCTTGTCCACGGTTGCCACGTAGGGCTTGAGCTTGGCGTACCTTTCGCGGCGGCGTGTCCTGGAAGGCGGCCCGCCGCGCTTGAGGGCGCGGCTGACCGTTCTGGTATGTACCCCGAGGCGCTTGGCAATGTCGCCTTGGTAGACCCCTTGGTGATGTAGCTCCTGTATCATCCAGTAGTCCTCTTGAGTAAGCATGCTGGCCTCCGGTTTATGGGAAACCAGAGGGTTGCACGAGTTACTTGAGGGGACACCTTAAAATGCCGTTTGGGGGACTTTTATCACTGCCGCTGACACTGGGACGAGGCGTGACATGGACGTCGTCATTATCCCGCGCGACGCGCGCCTCAACCGGCACGAAAACGCCCTCGTCGTCACCTCCGAGGCAGGGCGCAAGTCCATTCCACTGAACGGCGTCAAGCACGTTCTGTGCATGGGCGACGGCTCCATCTCCATCCGTCTGCTCAAGGACATGGGTCGGAGAGGAATCCGCTTCACGGTTCTCGATGGGGGTGGCGGCTTTCTTGGCGCCTTTGAGCCGGAGGACGAAACACCCTCCGGGCGGGTGCGCGTCGGGCAAGCCGAATTGTTCTTGAACGAGTCCGCGCGTCTGCGGATCGCGAGGGCCATCGTTACCGCGCAAGTGAAGTCGATGCGAGGCTTGCTGCAGCGTTATCGCCGCAATGGCACACTCGGCCTTGATCCGCTGCTGGAGGGTCTGGAGCGCTCTCTCGGCATGATTGACAGCGCAACGAACATCGAAGCGCTGATGGGAGCCGAAGGACAAGCGCGAGCCTTTTTGCACGATGCCTTTGGAAGGATCTCGCCCGACGCCAGACTGGAACGGCGAATTCGACGCCCGCCGCCGGATCCCGTCAACTGCCTGATGTCTTTCTTCAACATGCTGCTCTACTCCGCATGCGCCAACGAACTCGCCAAAACCCACCTTGACCGGAGTATCTCGTTTCTCCACTCGCCGGCAACGGGACGGCGTTCCCTCTCGATCGACATGGCAGAGACCTTCAGGCCGGTGCTGTCGGACGCCCTCCTCCTGTCCATATTTCGGCGTGACGGCCCTGAGTCGTCCTGGTTCAACAGGACTCCAGGCGTGTGCCTGCTCAACGAAAAGGGCAGGATCAAGGTAACCGAGCGTTTCTGGTCACGCATTGAGGAACAGAGCGGCGAGTTTACCTTCCGCCAGGCCATTCACCGGCAGTGCCTGTCTTTGGAACGGGAGGCGCTCGGCATCGGGCAGTTCAAACCGTTTGTCTGGAGAGGGTAATAGATGTTCGTGATGATCTCCTACGACGTTCCCGCCAAGCGAACGGATATGTACAAGAAAATTCTGAAGGAGTTTCTCATACATGAACAGGCATCCGTTTTCATGGGTGACTTGCCGGAGTCCGAGCTGGTCAGACTGGTAGCGAACATCTCGCAAAAGATCGGTCCTGAAGACCGAGTGCTGAAGCTGGTCTGCCAAAATCGGCACAACGTAGAGGTGCAGAGGCTGAGCAAGGATGCCCTTGGTGGGCCGATGCGTCAGGATGAGGATACGTGGCATGGCAAAAACTGGTCTATTCTCTGACAGGTTCCCTCTGCGCTTGAGCACGGAACCTTCCTTGGCCTGGGACTCAGGCGCAAATTTCGAGGCTCGGGGCTATTGTTTTGGCTTGTTCCATCAATCATCAATCCGTGAAATCGGCTGAATACAAGGGGTTTCCAATCCCCATGAGGGGTAATGAGGAGCGCGATCTGTACAGTGGGATCGAGCGCCGAATCGCGGTTTCCAATCCCCATGAGGGGTAATGAGTTGCGGGAAAGACGCGTATCCCAGTCCCGTAACCTGAGTTTCCAATCCCCATGAGGGGTAATGAGCAAGTCGACTGCGTCCAGACTCTCATTGAGGGCCTGGGTTTCCAATCCCCATGAGGGGTAATGAGGTTGAGGACCAAATTGCTGTAGCCGCCGTTGATGCTGGTTTCCAATCCCCATGAGGGGTAATGAGGTCTCGGCGAGCGTCGTCGCCGCGTTCCAGGCAGAAAGTTTCCAATCCCCATGAGGGGTAATGAGCGCGAGCTCTCAGGGATGCTGCCGCAGCGGGTGTCAGGTTTCCAATCCCCATGAGGGGTAATGAGATACTCCAATAAGGGTTGGTGGTATGCCATACACAAGTTTCCAATCCCCATGAGGGGTAATGAGTGACCATGCCGCGCCGCAGGCATTTCTTGACGTGCGCGTTTCCAATCCCCATGAGGGGTAATGAGTGTATGAAATCTGCGACAGAGGAGCTCAGGTCTCTGAGTTTCCAATCCCCATGAGGGGTAATGAGCGAGTCATACAAGCCCTTGTCGCGCGGGCCTAACAAGGTTTCCAATCCCCATGAGGGGTAATGAGGAGTTGGTTGTGTCTATAAGGGATGGACTTCATCAAGTTTCCAATCCCCATGAGGGGTAATGAGTTCATCTCCCGGACGCGCCGCAACCGGCTTAGCGGCGTTTCCAATCCCCATGAGGGGTAATGAGCTGAAGATGCTCCAGGTGCATGCGGGGAACGTTTGCGTTTCCAATCCCCATGAGGGGTAATGAGAACGACGAGCTCAACGCTTCTTAGCCGCTGACGAGGCCGTTTCCAATCCCCATGAGGGGTAATGAGGTGGTGGCCTGGGTCTGGGGGGTCGTGGTGCTCGTGGTTTCCAATCCCCATGAGGGGTAATGAGACGACGTTGAACGGCCACGGGTGGGCGGGGAAATAAATGTTTCCAATCCCCATGAGGGGTAATGAGCCGGATCGCCCGCTGTGCCGCCTCAATCTGGCGTCGTTTCCAATCCCCATGAGGGGTAATGAGCAGGGGGAGACACCGGCGAATAGAACATATAACGTCGGTTTCCAATCCCCATGAGGGGTAATGAGTTGTAGGCGAGCTCCCGTGTCATGCCTCTCATTGCAGGGTTTCCAATCCCCATGAGGGGTAATGAGACCTATGACCCGGACATTGGCGTGTGGGTGGAAGAGGTTTCCAATCCCCATGAGGGGTAATGAGAAGCCGTCCGCGCAAGGTCGGGCGGGCATGAAACTGGTTTCCAATCCCCATGAGGGGTAATGAGCTACTGTGCAGATCGCGCTCGATGCGCGCTTCAGCCGGCGTTTCCAATCCCCATGAGGGGTAATGAGCTGTTTGGCGCTGATTCGTGATGGTGCCATCTTCGGCGTTTCCAATCCCCATGAGGGGTAATGAGGTGTCCGGCGTCGACTGACGCTATGGTGCGCCACGGCAGGTTTCCAATCCCCATGAGGGGTAATGAGTCTATGGGCTCGACGGGCTGGATGCCCCGGAACCGGGTTTCCAATCCCCATGAGGGGTAATGAGGTTTGAATGTCCGTCGTTTGAATGTCCGTAAAGGATGTTTCCAATCCCCATGAGGGGTAATGAGACCCCGGCGATCCGGGCCGAATTGCAGCGAAAAGAGGAGGTTTCCAATCCCCATGAGGGGTAATGAGAAATGCCGGGTCGCCGTCTCGGACAGGTACAGCAGGTTTCCAATCCCCATGAGGGGTAATGAGGAAACATGCATCAGCGGACAAGCGCCTGTGGAAAACGAGTTTCCAATCCCCATGAGGGGTAATGAGGACAGTGTGGGGGCATTCAAGAGACAATTCCCGGGCGGTTTCCAATCCCCATGAGGGGTAATGAGAAATGCCGGGTCGCTCCGGCGCCCCTGCGCAACGAGCGTTTCCAATCCCCATGAGGGGTAATGAGCACCCAGTACAACAGGGGTTTCTAAGAGACATGCGAGGTTTCCAATCCCCATGAGGGGTAATGAGAGGGGAAGCGTTGAGCTTAAAGAAGATAGGTACTGGAGTTTCCAATCCCCATGAGGGGTAATGAGCCGCGGTCGTATTCAACGCCGCTTTCCCAATTGCGGGTGTTTCCAATCCCCATGAGGGGTAATGAGTTGAACGGGCGACCCTGGCAGGCATTGGGATAGTGGAGTTTCCAATCCCCATGAGGGGTAATGAGTCATCAGCACGGCGAACCTGGAGACAGCCGACCGCCGTTTCCAATCCCCATGAGGGGTAATGAGCAGTCTGAAACGTCTCTTACTATTGCGCGTGAGCAAAACGGTTTCCAATCCCCATGAGGGGTAATGAGCCCAGACGCAGCCGGCTCATGCGCTGCAGCTGCGATGTTTCCAATCCCCATGAGGGGTAATGAGACGCCAGTAAAAGAGTTCCTAGACGACGTTTTCAGTGTTTCCAATCCCCATGAGGGGTAATGAGTAAGGCCAGCTTGGTGCAGCTGTTGCAGATCCGCATGGTTTCCAATCCCCATGAGGGGTAATGAGGAGACGCAGCTGCAGCGCATGAGCCGGCTACGTCTGGTTTCCAATCCCCATGAGGGGTAATGAGGACTGATAGGCTTGCTACGATGGTGCGCCTGGATCGAGTTTCCAATCCCCATGAGGGGTAATGAGCCGGTAGACGACCTGCCGACGTGGGGCAGGCCCCTCGAGTTTCCAATCCCCATGAGGGGTAATGAGTGGCGGTGCTGCCAGTCTCGGCATTACTCCTGTGGAGGGTTTCCAATCCCCATGAGGGGTAATGAGCAGTGCGACGTGACGTTGCTGCGCTGCCCGATGCGGTGGTTTCCAATCCCCATGAGGGGTAATGAGAGCAACGTCGCCCTGTTCACGGAGGGCCTGGACATAGTTTCCAATCCCCATAATGTTACCTACCACTTTTCCCCCACCTGAACCCCACTTCACTTGAGGGTAGCCCGGAGCAGCCGGACCTAATCCAAAGAGGTCCGGCGACAGCGGAGGGCCGTCCGGATATGCACGTTCGGAAGCCTCCGCAGTGTATCCCGGTAGAACTCGAGTTTTTCCGATTCACGTGCACGGCCTTCTCGTCAAGAAATTCCACCGCCTGTTGGGTCGTCAGCCGGTAAAGCCCTTGCATATAGCCACGTTCAACAGCACCCCTCGGTATGCGTCTACCATCGAGGCTGACCGTACCCAAGAGAATCGCCGGTTCAACGTGAATTCGACTTGGCTTTCCGGTTTCCGAAAGCTGGTACGTACACGTCCTTTTTTGTCCGTAAGACTGCATCATCCACATCGTTTACCTGCCCAGATACACCCCGGTGATCTGTTCCCGTCCGTGGCCCAATTCTTCACTGATCGTCATCCGGGCGTCGTAATCTACCCGCTTTTGTTCGTCATTCAGCTCGTCCCTCAACGGCCCGCCGGCCGCCGGCGCCGCCCATGTGGTGATTTCCTCATACCGTTGCTGCGCGTAGGCGTGCCGCAGGCCGTGCAGCTTGTCGAAGCCGGCCGCCGCGACCTGGCGCTTGTATGTGCGCAGATGGTTGATATACGTCTTCTCCTTCGGAATCAGCGACCCACCCCCGGCCAGCGCCTTCGCCCGATTCAGGACCTCCCGTTGATGCTCCGTGCGGGTCGGGATCTCCCGCGGCCGTCCTCCCTTCGTCCACGACCCCAGGAGTACCAACTTATTCCCCCGGTCCGCCCAGGCCGGCTGAATCTTCAGCGACTCTTCCCGCCGCAGCCCGAAGGCCCGCTGCATTTCAAGACTCATCCGCACGTGCGGGCTTTTGATCTTATCCATGTCGCCAAACGCCGGCGTGAGCTCGCGGGCCTTGCTTTCGTTCGTCACATACTGCCGTTCACCGATCCCCAAGGCGGCGTTGTCGCGCGGGATGAGGAAATGCTTGTTCACTTTGCCATACATCCACCTGAGCGTACCCATACGGTTTTTGAACGTGCCAGGACTAATACCGTCGCGCTTCCAGCGTTCTACCAACGCCATCCAATGCTTTGGCTTGAGGTGCTTGACCGCCAGCTTGTTGAAACCCGCCTCGCCCAGTTGCCTCCCGATCAGCTTGACGTGCGCCTTGCGGCTGCGTTGCGTGTTGTAGCTGCCCTCTTTGTGTATCCGGGTCAGTCGCAAAAAGTCGGGATTCGCCATCGTTGCCCCTTTCTGGCCGGTCTCAAGACGCACCTGTAATGCACTGTTTCTGCCCCACTTTTTACCCAGGATTGGTTAGCGTTCGGGACCCGCAAAGCAACCGTAGCTGTCCTCGCAGTGGCTCATAAAACGCCGAAAACTACCGTCCCTCCAGCTCGAAAAACAGCCCCCCAATCCAATGCTTCGCCGGTAGGCGGAGCGCACCGGATTGAAGTAGACATTCCCGCGAAAAAATGTCCTGGTAACGGCTTAGCACCATTTGGCACCTGACCATGTTGACGATTGAGCGTCTGCCGAAATCCGAAATCGACGTTGTGTACCAACAGATTCCGTCGATAGCCGGTTTCCAGTTCTGGCGTCGTCACTAGCCCGCTCGCTTCGCATCGCGGTACGCTTCGCGCTAGTGACGACGCTTGCGCGCCGTAGGTGCAAGGCGTCGCGGCTGGACGCCGCCGCCTTGCCTGCGCCCCTGGACGGGGCGCCAAGAAAGGTTGTCGGCTGGACGCCGACAACGGCGCTTTGCAGCGCCGCTAATGCGGTGCGGCTGGACGCCGCCAAGAGGCGCCTTTGGGGCGCCCGGAAGGAACGCGCCGCTGGACGCGGCACGAAACATCGTCGGGGCGGTGTCACCCGCCCCGCTGCATTGCGGTTCATCACCAACCGCGATACGGCAATCCCCAGGCGCCGACGGGTGCCGTCACCGGCAACCGTCCCCCCGAGTCCATCCCGTCGCCGGCGTCTTCCACAAAATCCCGGCACGGATAGGCTGCACGAGGAACAACACGCCCCGCTCTGTCGCGGCACGTGTCGCACACCAGGGAAACCTCCGATTCGCAGCACACCTCGCATGCGTAAATCTCCTGAGTGCACTTGCACTCGATCATGCCAAGGGTTTCAGAACCGCATCCAACACAGATGCCATCTACCATCGCCTGCTCCTTCTGGCAGAGCAGACCGGCGAGGCATCGGCCCCGGTCCACCCCGCAAACGAGTGGACAGGGCCGTTGCCCCGTAACGCTTACCGTTTCGACGGCATGATGACCGCCAAAAGTCCCGCGCTGGCCGGCGACTCGATCGTCACTGGGCTCTCGCCCTTCTCATCCGAAAACTTCACCTGCACCCGCGCCGCATCGGACAGCCGCGCGAGCGCCTCGGACAAGTACCTGACATCGAGTGCGCAAACCGGTACGTTTCCATCAATACCGTAAGGCGTCATGCGCTCGGTCGCGGATATGCCGTCACCGGCGTCCTCGTCGAGCGTCAACACCAAATCGTTCCCATCGGCACTCAGGCAGACACGCGCCAACCTGCGGCCTTTCGACAAGGCCAGCAGGCGCGACACCGCGCCGCCCAACACGCTCTTGGATAGCGTCACAGACCCGGAGGCCTCCGAAGGGATGACCCTATCGTTGTCGTAATCCGGGTACTGACCTTCGATCAAAGCAGCCCAAAGGAATATCGAGCCCGCCCGAATACCTGCCGCCTTCTCGTACAACTCCAGTGTTACGGAGCTGCCGAGTTGCGAACCCAGGCGGACACCTTCATTCAGAAGCCGCACCGGAACAATCCACGTTGCGGGTTCCGACAACTCGACGTCCAGCAGGCTTCCCGGAGGAAGCAACGTTGTATAGCGAGCCAATCTATGCCCATTGGTCGCCAGCAGCTTCAAGCCACTGGCGCTTACTTCGACGTGCACGCCGGCAAGCGTGTACCGCGTCGGATCCGTTGACACCGCATAGGCCACCTTGTCGACCAGGGCCGCGTTCAACGGCATGGCCAACAGTCGGTCTTGCGGCGGATTGATTTCCGGGTACTCGTCGGGACCGTCGTCAGGACCGAGACCCGCCACCCGGACCTCCGAAAGCCCTGCCACGAAACGCACGCCGTCGCCGTCCTGGTGGAGGCTGACGCGGCCCTGAGACAGGGATTTCAACACCTTGCCCATAGTCCGCACGGGAACCATCGCGGTCCCCGGCTGCGGCGTCTGAGCATCCATTCCTACTTGGCACCAAAGCGCCAGGTCCGTCGTCGTCAGCCGAGCTCGTCCGAACCCCGCCGACACAAAAGCGTGTTGCAGAATCTTCAGGCCCGAGGGTGTCCCGGCGAAGTTCTTGGCAACGTTCACAGCCTTCAACGCTCGATCCCTATTCAGGATGATTTCCACGGCTCTACTCCTTTCCGAGCAGAGCAGACCGGGAGGACAAGGCCCCCGGTCCACCCCGCAAATCAGTGGACGGGGGCGATGCCCCAACCTCATCTACGCCAGTGCAGACTTCCTCTCAGACTGCTCATCAAGAACTGTTGCAGCCCAACGACCGAAAGCCCCACAAGGCATCTTCTCGAAGTCCGGTACCCCCTCCTCACGAACCCAACCATGAGCCCAAGGACGCTGATACCGTTCACATTTAGGACACCATTCCTCTCCATCGAGGACGATCCTTATATCGCCACCACATTTATGGCATTTCCAACACATCACTCTGCTCCTGCGCAGGCCGGCTTCCGTCTAGCCTCAAACACCGACCCGTTTCTCACCAGCTCAATGCACAGCCCGTTCCCGCAACCACAGTGGCCGCACGACAACACCTCATAACCCGGTGTCGCGCAACCACACCATGATTCCTGCTCGTCCTTCCAGATCAGATTTGCCGGGCAGCCGCCGCACTCACACTCGCAGCGGCAAGCGCAATGACCGCAAGGCAAAATCGACATGCGAGGGCGGTCACAACCACATCTTCCGCCGTTCAACATTGCTGGAGGAATCCCCAGGCTGTCGGCCAGCGAATCGTCATCCTTGCACCGCGAGCACCCCATTTCCGCCTCGGCAAACGAAAGTGCCATGCCACATCCAGAGCACGTAAACGAACCCAGCCAATTTTGAATCGTCAACATCGCTCGCTTTTTCACCGGCTTATCCTCCTTTAGTGAATGAACCGGTGCGGCAATAGCCCCCGGTCCACTCTTGACGACGTGGACAAGGGCATCGCCCTTTTCCTTTATCTACTTCCCCAATCACATATTCCGGCATACCTGGCAAAGAGGATACGGACCCGACTCATGCCCACAACGCGGACACAAGTCGTCGCGCTCGGCAAGAGAGCCCAACACAAACTGCCCCCTTTCCGTAACCTCCAAGCAACCATCGGATTCCGCCAGAAACCCAGCCTCAACCAGCGCCTGCACCTGCGGCGCTTCAACACCTTCAAAGTGCTTCTGGAAATCACTGATCCGAGAGCAAAGACCCTCCGAAACGACATAGAGCAAGAACATCTTTTCCTTGTCCTGCATCGCCTCGCCAGCTTCCCAATCCATCTCAGACTTCATCACACGCTCCCACGTGTATTACGCCTCGGCTTCCACCTGTTCGGCTTCCGCCTCGACTTGCTCAACACCAGCCGACCCCAGGATGAAATCCGCGGCTTTTTGGGCTTGCGCCCCCGCGATGATGAGAGCCTTGGGGTCGGAACGCAGAAATTTCAGCCAGCTTTCGATATAACTTGCCGAGTTTTGGATCGTCGGATCCTCGATCCCGGCTATCGAACACAGGAAGGCCGCCCCCATTTCGGCGACGAGCTCCTCCCTCGAATACGTCGGGCTGCCGAAGGGCACCCCATCCGTCAACGTCTTCCGATTCAGCCGCTCACGGTGGCCCGTCGAGTGCACGAGCTCGTGAAATAACGTGGCGTAGAATTTCTCGGAAGACCCAAAGTGTTCCCGTCGAGGCACGTGGACTTCATCGGTCCATTGCCTGTAAAAGGCCTCGTCGCCGCCGTACCGGATGCCCGGACGCTGCGGCATGGCCTCGACGATCTGCTCACAACCTGCAATGGGATCGTTGTCCTTCTCGATCCGTTCTGCAGGGGGATGTTTGTCGCGGAATTTGTCGGCCCCCGGACCTTCAATCTGGTCCAGGTTCACGACCCTGTAGGCCCGGATGATGAGCACCGGGCGGCGGCGGGTGGAAACCTCCGCATCCTTCGCGTCGGTCTCCAAAATCTCTGTGGGTTCACCCTTCGGAAGCCACGGCTTGAAGAAGTGCGCCCACGAAACCTTTTCCCCCTTACGGATATGCGCGTCGAGGTCGTTGACCTGCTTCGGCGAAAACCACCAGGGAGAATCAAATCCTGCGTGGCTCAACATGAAGATATTGAGACCACGGTAAAATCGGCCGGACACCCCATTGCGGGGCGGCCCGACATGCAACGCCCACGGCCTCTGCCAAGGCACAACGCCCTGTTTCAGAAGCTCGCTTATCTTCTCAGTCACCCGCTCGTATACGGTGACCCTGTTTTCGGCACCGTTGCGATGCCCCGACCTTTCCTTCATCGGCCCGCTCCTTCTGACAGAGCAGACCGGATGGCGCCAGCCCCGGTCCACTCTGCAAAAAGTGGACAGGGCTGCTTGCCCCATCGACTACGTCTTAGACCAGATCAATTGCAACATGGCGACCGCAATACCCACAAAAGCAACAACGATTGGGCTGGCAATAACCATAAGCACCGTAATCCGTCTGTTCAGCTCATCAAACCGCTTATCGACATGCTCGAATTGCTTGTCAACACTGCGGTTCATATCATCGAAGCGCTGGTTGACATGGATGAACCCATCTTCCATGCGCTTCTCAAGGCTGTGAAATCGCTCGTCGGTGCGCTCAACCACATGGTCAAAACGTTCGTCCATGCGACTGGCGTACTCGTCGAACTGCTCCTTGCTCACGTATTCCGCCATAGTCTCATTCCTCATCATGCCGCCTGGTCCACCCCTGCCGAGGTGGATTCCGTTTGCCGTGCCCGTGCGTTCATCACCTCGTCCGCACTGGCAACACTACCGATGAGACCGATTCCGAGATTGCCCAGCGCCCGCCCAATGGCAGACGTTTCCGCAACCTCGTAAGGGTTCGTCGAAGTCGGACCACTCGCCCCCTCGATGACCTCCGCGGTTCCCGTCGCGCTGCACTGGCCAACCTTCACGGTTGCTTTGCACAACGTCCGCTCACCGAGCGTAAAGAACTCAGTGGTGATTTCCTTGGGTTGCCGCTTCGCCCGCAACAACATCAACCGACCCGCCACGTTCAAGTACGGACTGCGCAGGCTCACGAACACATCATCCTTGCCCACAACCTTCTGGTTACGGGGTAACAGGACAATGCAGGCCCACACGTCGGGGGGCAGTGCGTCATAAGCCGCCCTGCACCTCGCTTCCGCCTCCTGGTGGAGACCGTCAATCGCTTCCTTTTCGACCGCAGAAACCGTCCGCCTGCCTCCCTTCGTCCAGAATCTGGGCTCCGGGTAGCTGTACGGTACCTGCGGTTTCTGAGCCTGAGCAGCCGCCAATTCAACCGGCTGCGATTCAGGTACGCCATTGCCGACATTGCCATCACCGGCAGCTTCGTCGGACAGCTTGAGGGTCTCCCGCAGGATGTACACCGCCAGGCGATGCTTGCACATGCCTCGCGGCGCGTTACCCCGCGCGAAGTCCTCACAGCCGCAACCCTCCGAGGTCACCGCGTAGGGTTCCGAGCCGCCGTTACGTACCAAGGCGGCGTCCGGACCATCAAGACGCACAGCACCAGACCGGACAATGCCGATGGCCCGTTGAATGCGGGCGTTCAGCTCCTGGTACTTCGTCGCCAACTTGTCGCCGAGCAATACCATGTAGTTGATCTGTTCGGCGGTCAACGCATTTTCCATCTCCATCGTTGTTCCCTTTCTGATCGTGCATGCTATCCCGCGTTTCGCGGGGAAAGCCGCGGTCTCAGATAATCTTCCATGTCCCATCCGGCTGCCGGCAGGCCATGCCATACGCCGACTGCATTTTCCCGCCGACCGTAACGGTCTGCGAAAATTCCCGACAGTAGGTCCCATCAGCCTGCTGGTAAGCCGGCTGCGGCACCACATCACCAGAATTTCCGGAGTCCGGATTTTCCCAGGTCGTCGTATTCCCGGATCGTCCATTCTCCAACGCTTCCTGTTGGGCATGCGCCATCGCCAGGCGACCCGCACGGTCGAGAGATTTCCCGATCTCGCTACCCGCTATGCTGCCAAGCAGCGTGCCGACCGCGACCGCGACCAGTTGCCCGCCGCCGTTGCCGATGTACGAGCCGGCAAGAGCACCGACACCGGCGCCCACGACAGCGCCGATCTCCTCTTTAACGCCCTCACCACAGCCCGCCACCATCACGGCCGCCAGGGTAATTGCCAACAGGAATTGGCATCGCTTCTTCATAAATCGTTTCCTCCTTAGAACGCAAAAGCCCCGGCACCGAGATGTCAGGGCTTGTATGCGGTGAATTTCGAGGGCAAGCGAAAGGCAAGCCCTCGATCTCCAAATCAAAACGGGATGGGATCATCGTCGATAGACGGGATGTCTCCATCACCACCACCGCCGTTGCCATCGCCGTTCTTGCCATTGCGAGGCACGAGATGCAGCCGGTTGACCATGACTTCGAGTTTCGAACGCTTGGCGCCGCCCTCGGTTTCCCAGGTGCGATACCGCAAGCGGCCTTCGATCATCACCGGACGGCCCTTGGCGAGATACTCATTCGCAACTTCCGCGGTGCGATTGAAAGCGGTCAGGTCAACAAAGGTGGTCTCCTGCTTCACTTCGTCGTCCTGGCGATAACGACGATTCATCGCCAAGCCAAAATTCGCTACGGCGTTACCTTTCGAGGTGTACCGCAGTTCTACATCACTGGTCAGATAACCGAACAGTTGAACGCTATTCATGGACTTCTCCTTTGAGACGCACGCATACCGTCGTGAAGACGCATTACGCCGTCGATACAGACCGCCATCAGCGGTCGCAGATCATTTCCCACAAGGGCATCGAGTAAATTCCCCGCGAGGTGCGGGAGAGGTCGGAATTGCCCGCAAGACGGGCAAGACTTACATCATTGGCATCATTTGCATCTTGGCCGCTGGGAGCGACCAAAAGCCCGCAGGCTTGGTAGCCGTGACGAATCACGACCGGGTGCCCAAGAAAGCCGGTAAAAACTTGGACGGATCGGAGATCGGAGCCGGCTCTTTTTCGTAGGAAAGAAACCCCGCGAAAACTTTCCTGATCGGAGATCGGATCGGGGTTTTTAACCAAGGAGTGCTACATATACCAACTCAAAACTTTTTGCAACCAAAAAAAGGCCGGCTCCCCTTCCAAGGGAACCGACCCTGCCAAATTTCTTCATTGCTGGGGCTTTGCATAAAAAGTCGGTCGCTGACCGACCAGAAGCAAGGTGTTCAGGCGGGCTGAAATCTCTACATTTTTGTCGTGCCGCAGGTTGGACGCGGACTTGCTTGGCAAGGGTTAAAAGCGGTTTCAGCACTATGAAAAAGGGCGGGCGCTTGCACTGGGCGCCCGCCCTTTTCGCGTTCAGGGATGGCCTGTGTCGGGTGCGACGAAAACAGGCTTTCGGCGGACAGCCGGACCATTCGCCGGAGGGAAAACCGGACTTCTCGGCGCTGTGCGCTAGTGCAGGCTAGGGCTGCCTTGGTGCAGTGCTTAGGCGCGGGAACGCTTTTGCAGCGCGGCGGCGGGTAGCGTGGTGGCTCGTCTTGAAATTCAGTTTACGTGTATGTGCAAGAACATAGGGAATGGACAGGCGTTTATTGGCAAGGACCCGCTAGTATCGTGACGCTTTTTTATACAGGGTCTTCATCCTCCGGCGTCAGCATAGCCGCAAGGTCTGCGGGCAGCTTGCTGTCGTATCGTTGCTCGAAGCCCGTCACGCCTTCGTATTCTTGCTGGAATAAAGCAACGATGTCTGCTCCTATGTTTTCGGCGGAAGTCAGGTCTGCTCTGGCTTTTTCCCAGTTTTTCAAGCATAGCCAAGCCACGCCGCGATTGTAATAGGCTTTGGCATGATCCGGTTTTAGTTCCAATGCCTTGGCGTAGTTCACGAATTGTGATCGAATGGACAGGATGATGAGGCCTGGCACAATGAACATCAGAACCGGATAAAGAGTATCGACAGATTTTAGATCAAGCATTGATCCACTCCGTCACGTAAAAGCCTCCATGTCAGTCGCGACATTCTCCTTCCGCATACAAATGCCCCCCTTTCGCCTTGGACCCGGGATCCAGAGTAGACTGTGGGGCAAGCATCCAGATGGGGAGCCGCATGTAGTGCCGAACGAGTCTCCTCAGAAAGAAATCGTCATGTGCGCGCCCTCGCTCTCGCGCGTGTTTGCAAGCGAGCGCGCAGTTCAGCGTAGAGTCGTGCTTCCTCGTTCTCTCGATCACGTAAACAGACCACCAAGGCGTACCGTTCTTTTTCAGCGCTGTGAAGTTCCCCCCACGGAAAGTCGTTACGGGTCACAACAACGAATAATCGTTTATTCCGCAGCTTGGAACTGCTGGTGAATTGCTGGAAGCGCCAGGTGGATGTCTGGACGGTTCCCTTGTCTCTGGACTGTGGACCGATGCTGGCGTTCCCTAACTCGGCAATTCGTTTGTATTCATCGAGGGCAGTGGCACGACTGAACATCTTTGCCGCCTGATGGATACCGTCCGCTGGGATTAGGCGAAAATCCATGCGCGTGGCTCTATAGGCGATACGGGTGGAACGAACAAGAGGTGTATAAGCTATCGCCACCACAATGTCTCGCGTCCGCCGCCCGCCACTGACGAAACTGTCGGGTACCGGTATCTCGTAGAAATGGTGGCGATTGTTGAGGATGCCTTCGGTGGCGACGAGGGTCACGGAGTTCTCCAGAGACCGGTAGAGAGCATGTGTATCCGTTTGCCCGTAACCACAAACCTTTCGAAGCATGTTTGCATCAGAAAACAATTTCCTGCTGGCTTCCGGTATTGCAGCATGGGCTACCAGGAGTGCACGGATCAGATCAGCATCGGCATCCGGATAACGAGCCAGCAACTCACCAGCCAGATGGGCTACGTGCGGCGCTGCCATGCTGGTGCCGCTCTCGTCGGCGAACAAACGGCCTTGCGCAAACCCGTTGTGCATTGACAACTCACCGAGCCCGCTATTGGGAACCAGTATGTTCATGCCGGCCCGCGTATTGACGGCCCAATTGCCGCCGTAGGCAACCAATTCCGGCTTGATGGCCCCGCCAACGGAGTGGCCATGGCGGGTAAAGGGAGATGGCTGCCCGCGCCGTGCCACAGGGATCTCGGCTGGGTCTTCAGAATAACGCTGGCTGTTCGTTGTCCGATCGTATCTGGCGAGGCTGCCGACGGTTAAGGCATTAAGTGCAGGGGCCGGTTCGACGATGGACCAGTCGGGTTCGGTGAGATACGCAGGATAGCGAGTACGCCATTCTTCACCGCTCAGTCGGGAGCGCAGGACATTACCCGTCGAGACGACAAACAAAACTTTCAATTCTCGAGCCAGGGTGTCGAGAATGTACGAAAGCCCTTTCAGGTGTTTCCCCAGGTAAGGCTTGTTGCGGTCGCCGAAGGACAGGTTGAATACTCGGCAACCATAATGTTCGTTGAAGTAACGTACCGCCTCGGTGATCTGATTTTCCACAAAGCCGGATTGGTTCTCGTTTGTCTCGTCCAGGACGCGTCCGCTGAACAGGCGTAGCCGCGGGGAGAAATTGCCACCTTGCAACACGTGTTCCACATCACCATAGAGTGCGAGGCCGGCTACCAGGGTGCCATGGCCGTGCTCATCCTCGGCATCCTTACCCGGGAGAAAGCTTTCCGCCTCGCCAATTGCGGGAGCGAGCAGAGGGTGCCCGGTCGTCAAGCCACTGTCGAGGACAACGAGGCCGGGAGCGTCATGGGGAGACGGCGGAACATTAGGAAGGTCCTGAATGTCTGTGAGAATCAGGCTTAGATCAAGCCCATACCGCGGCGGGAGGTCTACAGTCCGAACGTCCCTGTTGTGTCGGAGAAGGCTTTCTGCCTGATTGTGGTCGCACCGTACGCGGTACAACGAAAGGCCGTCATGTTTGACACTGTCGACGATTGCAATTCCTTCAGCGGATAACCAGGTCTCGAATGCGTTCCATAAACGGGTTCGGTCCGCAGGTTTATCTTCCAACGGCCATAGTTCCACGTCCAAGACGAAAGGGGCGTCGGCGGGCAGACCTTCTTGGTCCAACGCCCAACCCCTACGGTCATTGGCGCTCCAGCCGTCAATACCTTGCAATGCGTAGAGTACTTGCCTGGGCCTGTATGGAACTGTCTCGCCATTCGCCAGAGAGGCTAGTCGCGCCTCGAAGGATTCGAGGGCCGGAGTGCTCACGAAAGCAATGACCACGTCGTCACCTTCTTGGCTGATGACCTCTATGTCATCTATGTCATCGGAAATATTCCGCAGGTCGTCGGGATCAAATCCCTTGTCCACGGTAAACTGAAAAATTGGACGGTCGTCGAACCCGCCGACGTCGGTTGCAGCTTCAGCTTTTGCGTTTTCGAGGCGATTGCTTAAATATAGGCCGTGAGCAACAGGATCAGAAGGTACGGACGGTATTCGTCGGCCACTCGCCCGTCTCTCAGTGATCGGCTCCTCCCGCTGAAGACGCAGATGGGGAAACGACTCTTCCATGGGAGATTAGCTTCCTTTCACCCTGGTTTTTCTTGCGTCCTCTCGCCGAATTGCCGTCCGTAAGTGACGTTCGCTCAAAAACTCCTTCCCGGAGAGAATCATGTCCTTGGCGGCACGCCGAATTACGCGCTCCGCGTCAGCGTGAGACATACCCTTGAATAGCCCTGCGATACGGGCATCGTCAATCTCGAACTCCCTTCGCAATCCCCGAAGTTTGATGGCGAGAAGACGACGCAATTGCTCCAAGTTGGGGGGCTCGAATACCAGGACCTCATCGAATCGGCGCCAGACCGCGGCGTCAAGAATTCGTTCGTGATTGGTTGCCGCTATGAGAAGGCTTTTGCCGCGGTAATTGTCGATCATTTGGAGGACTGCGTTGACGACGCGTTTCAATTCGCCATGATCCGCCTCGTCGGCACGTTCTTTGGCCAGTGCGTCGAATTCATCGAACAAGACGACCATTGGAACAGCGGAAATAAAGTCGAAAACCTGCCGAAGGTTTGCTGCTGTCTCGCCCAGATACGACGAGATAACGCTGTCGATACGCACGATGGCCAGAGGAAGGGCTAATTCGCTCGCTACGATTTCCGCCGTCAGAGTCTTGCCGCATCCCGGAGGCCCGCAGAACAGCGATTTATCCGCTGGATACAAGCCATAGCTCTTGAGTAGGTCGGCTCGGTGGTGTTCCTGCAGCAGTTCGTCAAGCATTGAAGCGGTGTCATCAGAAAGAACGACATCCTCCAGGCGTCTGAGCGGTTCTTTCATTTCCAGCAAGGGCAGATTGCGTTCTCGGTCCGTGGGGACGTGTTGCGGAAATGGGAAGTTCGGCAAATCGGATTGCATGGGACGACCATAGAGAATTTTCTCAAGGTCGTTGGCCAGTAAATGATGTTGTTTGGCTCTTTCTTCGCGGATGACCTGCTGCGAAACTTGATGGAAAGCGTCCTGGTTGCCCTCAGCACCGGTCTTGATGAGTTGCCGAAGTAATTTTGCCGATGCCATCGTTTCTCCTGCCGCAAGGCCTGGTACATGGGCCATACAGCCCGCAGGTGTGGTGCTTTCTCCCAATAAGGGTCGGCTTGTGCTCAGTCCCGCTCAATGAGGGGTGGGCCTTGGCTGGGCTGTGAGGTTACCCGGTATCCCTGCCGAGTTCTGGTTGAAGCCCTGGTCGTGGAAACTCTCCCACTCGCACCGTCTTGCCAGCCTGCTGATGCTTGACCTCTCACGGTCACCTTGATTTGTGGTGCAACATACACCATTTTTCGCGGAATAGTGAAAACAGATGGTCTGTGTCACAGGCGCCGGAACGTCCGACTTAACTAGGGCCTGTTGACATTTAGGCAAGCGCCAAGCGAGAACTCACCGCATGAATCATCGCGGCGTAACTGACGTCCGTCTTCTCAAAACGCATCGCAAGACGACGGAAGTGCTTGAGTTTACAAAAGAAATGCTCCACCAGATGACGCCACTTGTACATCTCCACGTCGTAGTCGATCTCATCAACGCGATTCGACTTGGGGGGAATCACCGCCGTCGCACCCCGCTCTTTCAACTCGGCGCGCAAGGCGTTGCTGTCGTAGGCTCGCTCTGCAATCAACGCCTCGAACGCGACGCCATCAAGCAAAGAAGGAACGCCGGTCAGGTCGTGGCGCTGGCCCGGCAACAGGACGAATTTCACCAAATTGCCCAAGGCGTCGACCCTCACGCTGATCTTCGTGCTTGGGCCACCCCGCGAGCGACCGACGGCTTGGCTGCGGGTCCCCCTTGAGCCCCGGCGCCGTGTTGATGGAGCCGTACGATGGCGCCGTCGATCAGCACGTACTCGAAGTCGGCGGCGGCTGATAATTCCTTGAAAACTCGCTCGAAGACGCCTTTCCGCGCCCACCTCCGGAAACGTTGGAACAGCGAGTTCCACAGCCCGAACTCGCTGGGTAAATCGCGCCATGGAGCTCCGGTGCGAGCCATCCACAGGACGGCTTCGAGGAACTCCCGATTGTCTCTTGCGGAACGTCCGGGGTCGCCGTTCTTTCCAGGTAGCAATGGCGCCACACACGCCCATTGCGAGTCGCTGAGGATTCTTCGCGCCACGTGTCCACCTCCACTTGACTGATCTGGATTGAGGGTTGAATTCCCCTCAATTACAGACGATGGACTATATGAATGTCAACAGGCCCTAGATCACTACCGAAATTTCATCAGCAGTACGCCGATTCCCGTCAGTCCACCCCTCCGTCTAACGCCTCGTGCAACACCGATTCCAGCAACCGTCCCCGCTTTTCTTCTCTCACAGTGAGGTTCGCTTCCAAGTGGTCGCACAGGGCCATCAGTTCATCGACTTTGGCGACAATACGGTGCTGTTCGGCGAGTGGTGGGAGGGGAAACGGCACGCCCGCAACGATCTTGCCCGAGACCTCCCTGAACGTTGTCCCAGGTGCTTGCGCGTCGATTTCAGGCGCGAAACTCTGCATAACAATAGCGATGAATCGCGAACAATCTGACACGTAAGGGACAATAGATTTGAATCCCTGATTGGTAGAAATAGGACTCGCGGCAATCGCGACGTAACCGATTGGGGCACGGCTGGTAAAAAGTACGGTTCCCCCTGACATGAGCGTGGCCGAAGAACTTTGCAAGCCCTTCTCGGTTAAGTCGCGGGAGCCTCTGGAGATGAACAACTTCGAATGCCCACCCAAATCTGCGGGAGTCAGCCACGGTATACCTTGGCCCGGTTCGGCGAAATTTACTGCATCATTGGCCGGAGGGGTACCTCCTCCAATAATCGCACCCACGGAATCCAATCTAACCCACTGCCAAGACTGCGGGACTTCGAAAGGAACCGTAAGTGCTTCACCGACACCTAGCTCACGCGGCTTCCGAATCTCTCCTGCCCTTATCAACCGCGCCTTCTCCGCGACAATCCGTTTCAGCAACTCCGATGCCGGCTCATCGTTTGAGTCTTGTGGCACCAACTTCCCCCGTACCGCAAGGTTGAGGATGGATTGACGCAGGTCCTTGATCTGGTCGGGGCGGGTGGTGAGTGGGGTGAGGTTGTCAAGGGCGAAGGTGGCATCATTCCGAAACATTGCCGGACCGGGGTCGGGCGCGTTGAGGCAGGCAAGGCTTGCCGCGGCCAGCCGGTTGCGCGTGGTTTCGCGCTCTGTCCGTGCGGCTTCCAGCCGATCGCACAGGGCCATCAGTGCATCGACTTTGGCGACGATGCGGTGTTGTTCGGCAAGGGGTGGGAGGGGAAACGGCACGCCCGTAACGATCTTGCCCGATGCCTCCCTGAACGTTGTCCCAGGTGCTTGCGCGTCGATTTCAGGCGCGAAACTCTGCATAACAATAGCGATGAATCGCGAACAATCTGACACGTAAGGGACAATAGATTTGAATCCCTGATTGGTAGAAATAGGATTCGCGGCAATCGCGACATAACCGATTGGGGCACGGCTGGTAAAGAGTACGGTTCCCCCTGACATGAGCGTGGCCGAAGAACTTTGCAAGCCCTTCTCGGTTAAGTCGCGGGAGCCTCTGGAGATGAACAACTCCGAATGCCCACCCAAATCTGCGGGAGTCAGCCACGGTATACCTTGGCCCGGTTCGGCGAAATTCACTGCCTCATTGGCCGGAGGGGTACCTCCTCCAATAATCGCACCCACGGAATCCAATCTAACCCACTGCCAAGACTGCGGAACTTCGAAAGGAACCGTAAGTGCTTCACCGACACCTAGCTCACGCGGCTTCCGAATCTCTCCTGCCCTTATCAACCGCGCCTTCTCCGCGACAATCCGTTTCAGCAACTCCGATGCCGGCTCATCGTTCGGGTCCTGCGGTACCAATTTGCCGCGCACCGCCAAGTCCAGAATAAACCGCCGCAACCGCGGGCCGGCATCCGGCGCGTCGGCGATGCGGTCGAAGTGCGTAAGCAGGTGTCCGGCGTTCATCCCCGCGTCCAGGTCGAGCCGATGCTCGGTGTCGGGGGGCGGTTGAGTCGAGGTCGTCATGTCCTTCACTCCAGATGGCAGTGTCTCAGTTATGACTCAATGTGCCGAAGATGGAAGGAACGTTAACCTGGACGTTACACCGCACACGCCGACCTGAAGAACCCTCATCGGCTCACTGGACGCCACCTGCACGTCTATCGCAACAGCGCCTCGGCCAATATCGCCTTCAATTGCCCGCGCAGGGCCGCGGTTTCTGCCTCCGCGGCGGCCAGCTTCGCCAGCAATTCTTGCGGGTCGCCAAGGTCGTCCGCAGCCGTATGCGGGTTCTTGACGTCCAGGTTGTAGCCGCGCGCCTTCACGTCTTCAGCTGTCATCTTCCAGGCGCGGTCCGTCTCCTGGCGGCCGGTGCGGTCCGTCCTGCCCCACCAGTCGATGCAGGGTTGCAGATGCTCCAGGCGGATGGGCCTGGTCATGGAATAGGCTTTCTGGCCGTCGGGCACACGGTGCTCGTAGAACCAGATGTCCTGCGTCGGCGTGCCCTTCTCGAAGAACAGCAGGTTGGTGCCGATGGCGGCGTAGGGCCGGAACACGGAGTTGGGCAGACGAACGAGGGTATGCAGGTTGCACGTCTCCAGCAGGTGTTCCTTGAGGCGCGTTTTGACGCCCTCGCCGAACAGGGAGCCGTCCGGCAGCACGACCGCGGCGCGTCCGCCCGGCTTCAGCAGGCGGATGATGAGGGCGAGGAACAGGTCGGCGGTTTCCTTGGTGCGGAAATGCGCCGGGAAGTTGCTCTCGATGCCGTCTTCTTCCTTGCCGCCGAAGGGCGGGTTGGTCAGCACGATGTCCACGCGGTCCTTCTGCCCCCAGCCGACGTAGGGGCGGGCCAGGGTGTTGTCGTGGCGTACGAAGCTCGGGTCTTCGATGCCGTGCAGCAGCATGTTGGTGACGCACAGCATGTGCGGCAACTGCTTCTTCTCGACGGCGCGGAGCCCGGCCTGCATCGCCCGTTCATCTTCGGGCCGCTTGACGTAGCGCTCGCGCACGTGGCGCAGGGCGCAGGTCAGGAAGCCGCCGGTACCGCAGGCGGGATCGAACAGGACTTCGCCGGGCCTGGGGTCGATGCGGTCGGCCATGAAGGCGGTGACGGCGCGCGGCGTGTAGTACTCGCCGGCGTTGCCGGCGGATTGCAGATCGTTGAGGATTTGCTCGTAGATGTCGCCGAAGTGCTGGCGCTCGGTCAGGTTGTTGAAGTCGATGTCGTTGATGCGGTTGACCACCTGCCGCATCAGCTGGCCGGACTTCATGTAGTTGTAGGCGTCTTCGAACACGTCGCGCACGACGCGGCGGCGGTCGCCGGGCTGGCCGGTGGTTGGAAGTTGCTTGAGGGCCGGGAACAGCTCGTTGTTGATGAAGGCCAGCAGGTCCTCGCCGGTGATGCCCTCGGGGTCGGCCGCCCAGGCGCGCCACTGGAAGCGCTCGGGAATCGGGGCCGTGTAGTCCGGCTGCAGTAATTCCAGTTCCTGGTCCTGATCGTCGATGATCTTGAGGAAGAACATCCAGCACAGTTGACTGATGCGCTGGGCGTCGCCGTCAACGCCGGTGTCCTGGCGCATGACGTTCTGGATGGACTTGACGAGGGCGCGGACGGACATGGGCTAGGCGGTCTCCTGGTAGAGGGCGGCTTGCAAGTCGTGGACCGCGGCAACGAATCGGTCCCTGCCGCCGAAGGCGTTGATCAACTGCACCGGGGTGCCGAGTTGGTTGAGCGGCGGGATGCGCAGCACCGCGGCATCGTCCAGGTTGAGCAGTCCGTCGGCGGCGTATTTGGCCAGCAGTGCGTCGAGCACGGCGCGGGCCTGGTCGCCGTACTTGCCGAACACGTCGTGCTTTTTGACGTTGGCGGCACGCTCGCGGCGGGTCAGCGGCCTGGCGTCGAAGGCGACGTGGCAGATGAGGTCGAAGGGATCGAGATCCTTGTTCAGTTCTTTGACGATGGCGTCGAGTGCCAGACCCTCGCCCGCCAGTTCCTCGATGATCGCCTGCTTGCGCTGCTCGGCTTTCCAGCACCGCAGGAAGTCGTCGAGGCTGGCGAAGCGTTTTTTCAACGCCTTGCGGGTAAAGTCGCGCAGGGACTCGGTGACCAGCCTGCCGTACTCGTCGAGGTACTCCACCCGCTCGGCGATGATGGTGGCATCGATGCCGTCCACGTAAACCTTGCGCGTGCCGACTGGGTACGGCTGTGGGTCCGGGGCGTCGTGGAGGATGACGTCCTCGTCGTCGAGCTGCGACGGTTCCGGATCGCCGGCATCGTCCGGCGGCGTGATGGGATCACTTGCCTTCGGCTCGTAAATCTGAACCGGCTCACCGTCAAATTCCGGGTCGGCGAAATGGCTGGTGGCGTTCCGGAAATCCATCAGGGTAAAGTAGAACTTGTGCGTGTCTTCGTGCACGCGGGTGCCGCGTCCGACGATCTGCTTGAATTCGGTCATGGAGCCGACCAGACGGTCAAGCACGATCAGCCGACAGGTCTGCGCGTCGACCCCGGTGGAGAGCAGCCGCGACGTGGTGACCAGCACGGGATACGCCGATTCCGGGTCGATGAAGTTGCCGAGTTCCGCCTGACCCTCGGGATCGCCGCCGGTGATGCGCATGACGTAGCGGTGGTTTTGCGCCGCGAGGTCGTCGTTTTCGTTGACGAGCGCCTGCCGCATGCGCGCGGCGTGTTCCTGGTCAACACAGAAGAGGATCGTCTTCTGGAAGCGGTCGCCGCTTTCCTTCAGGAATTCGGTGACCTTGCGGGCGACGAGCTTGGTCCGTCCGTCCAACACCAGATTGCGGTCGAAATCCCTGGTGTTGTAGATACGGTCTTCGATTTCCACGCCATCGCGGTCGAGCCGGGCCTTTTCGGGGCGGTAGCCTTCCACGTCGCGGTCGACGTGGACCTTGATGACCTTGTACGGCGCGAGGAAGCCGTCGCGGATACCCTGTTTCAGGGAGTAGGTGTAGACAGGTTCGCCAAAGTAATGGAGGTTGGACACGTACCGGGTTTCGCGGGGTGTGGCGGTCAGCCCGACCTGCGTAGCGGTGCTGAAGTATTCGAGGATTTCCCGCCAGGCCGAATCCTCGGCGGCGCTGCCGCGGTGGCACTCGTCGATCACGATGAGGTCGAAGAAGTTGGGCGAGAACTCGCGGAAGAGCTTCTGGTGTTCTTCGGGGCCGGTGATGGCCTGATAGAGGCCGAGGTAGATTTCGTAGGCGGTGTCGATGCGGCGCTTCTTGTTGATGACGGTTGCGCCAACAGCGGAAGCGTCGTCCCCGCGCTCGATGGTCCCGGCATGGGTGGAGAGCTTGGCCATGGCGGGGCCAAAGGGCCGGAAGTCGTTGACCATCGTCTGATCGACCAAGACGTTGCGGTCAGCCAGGAACAGGATGCGTTTCTTGCGACCCGTCTTCCATAACCGCCAGATGATTTGAAACGCGGTGTAGGTCTTGCCGGTTCCGGTCGCCATGACGAGCAGGACGCGGACGCGACCCTTGGCGATGGCCTCGATTGCGGCGTTGATGGCACTCACCTGATAGTAGCGCGGCGCCTTGTCGCTGCCGTCTTCGAAATAGTCCTGCAGGACCACGGCTTCGGCTTCGGGCGTCAGACCCTTCCAGACGCGAAAGCGCGCCCACAGGTCACCCGGCGACGGAAAGGCGTCGAGGTCGAGGGTAACTTCCGTGGCCGCGCTGACGCCGCTGCGGTCGTGGAAGACGAAGCCATCGCCGTTGGAGGAGAACACGAAGGGGATGTCGAGGGTGACGGCGTAATCGAGCGCCTGTTGCATGCCGTCGCCGATGGCGTGGTTGTTGTCCTTGGCCTCGACCACCGCGATGGGGATATTCGGCTTGTAGTAGAGGAGGTAATCGGCGCGCTTGCCCTTGCCCCGGCTGACCAGCTTGCCGCGCACGATGATGCGGCCCTTGGTGAAGCTGACCTCCTCGCGGATTTGCGTCATCTCGTCCCACCCGGCCTCACGCAAGGCCGGGGTGATGAACTTGGTGCAGATGTCGCGTTCGCTGAGGCTTTTCTTGTCCATTTGGTCAGTCCTTCACCCTTTTCGGCCAACACCTTGAGGGCCTACACCTCCACAAATTCCGCAACCGTTTGCGGCTCCGGTATCGGGATTCCGTTTTCCCGCAAACCTTCCAGATGAAAGGCAATCGCCTCCCGTACGTTCTGAGCGGTCTCTTCTCCTATCTTGCCTGGGGCCACGCAGCCGGGCAAATCAGGCACATAAGCTGAGTAGTTGTTTACTGCCTTTTCGATTCTGGGGCGCTGGCTGCGCCGCCCTATTTTCATAGTGCTACAGACTACTCAGTCCCGCCCGGACCGAACCCCAGCGCCCGTTCCGGCTCGTTGTACGTGCATGAGGAAGATTTTCCATTTGCCGTCCTGGCGCAGCAGGGTGTAGATGGCGGCGCCCTGAAAGAGCAACTCACCCGATTTTTTGTGCAGAAATCCATCTTGCACAAAAAATCGGGGTTCTGCACAAAAAGTCTTCGAAAAAGGGGACTTTTTGTGCAAAGCCACGCCGACCGTAAGCGTTCAGGGGATTGCCCTGCCCTTGTCTGTTGCATGACCGCCTTATCATCGGCTAGGGTCACTCGTTCCGCATTCTCCTATTGGCCCTGTTTTCAGGAAATCCCGAATGGCACCGTCGATACCGCCTGAGCCGCTGTCGCAAACCGATTGGCAGCAAACACCACCGGTCGTACAAGCCCATCTCCTCACCCTGCATCAGCGTCTGGCCCAACTCCAACAGCAAATCGAGCAACTCCAACAGCGCTCGCAACGCACCTCCAAGACCTCCGACAAACCACCCTCGTCGGATTCACCCTTCCACAGACCCACGGACCCTACGGACAAGCCCACGGGCAAACGGGGCGCACGAAAGGGACACCCGGGTTCAGGTCCCAAGTTGCTCCGTCCCACCGAGCGGCGGGCCATCTATCCCGAACCTTGTCCTTGCGGCCAAGGCGTATCCGACCACGTGGCGCCGTATCACACCCATCAAGTCACGGAGTTGCCACCTGTCGAGATGGCCGTCACGCACTGGGTCTTCACCAGGGTAGGTGTACGGGCTGCGGCAAGCTGCTCAGAGCCCGCCTCCCCAAGGCGCAGCAAAGCGGCTATGGCCCGCGCCTGACGGCCTTGATTGGCGAACTCAGCGCCATGCAGCGAATCTCCCGGCGTGGCGTGCAGGACTTCTGTCGTTCCGTCCTGGGGGTACCCATCAGCCTGGGTGCGATTCAGCGTCTCATCGACCGCACCTCCCTGGCCATCGCGCCACACGATGAGGCGATTGCCACCTTGGCCCGCCAGGCGCGGGTGGGCTATGTGGATGAGACGCCTTGGTACTGTCGCCAGGCCTTGCAGTGGCTCTGGAGCATGGTCACGGATACCGTCACCCTGTACCGTATTCATGCCAAGCGCTCGCAGGAAGCCTTCGGGTCTTTGATAAAGGATTGGCGCGGCATCCTGGTCAGCGACGGCTACGGGGTGTATCAAGGCTGGGGCAACCGTCGTCAGACCTGTCTGGCGCACCTCGTGCGTCGTGCTCGGGAGTTGTCGCAGCGCCGTCAAGCCGCCCTTGCTGATTGCGGCAAGGTGGCCTTGAAGGAACTTCAGCGATTGTGTCAGATGGCTCATGCGCCGCCAAGCGGTGGTCAGTGGCAAGCTTGGTATGCCCGTTTGTGCCGTTTCGTGCGGCGTTATGAGTTGCGCCCTGATGATGCGGGTCGCCTGGTGAGGCACTTACGGCGCGAGCTGGGTTCGCTATGGGTGTTTCTCAATGAGTCGGGAGTTGAGCCGACCAACAACCGAGCGGAGCGCGCCTTACGCTTTGGTGTGTTGTGGCGTCAGGGTTCTTTGGGTACGGCGAGCGCCAAAGGCAACGCCTGGGTGCAGCGGAGTCTGTCGCTGCGTCAGACGTGTCGGCAACTGGAGCAATCGAGCTTCTCGGTGTTGGTCGACGCCCTTGAGGCGTTCATGCACGACCGTCCGCCTGATCTCGCCTGGCTACGATGACCCCCACTCATTGCTCCACTCGCCGAACGCTTACGACGCAAAAGCGTGTATCACAAGACGAGCAAGAAGCACTTGCGGCGGTACATTACGGAGTTCGTGGATAGGCACAACAGGCGCCCATCCGATACGGTTGACCAAATGAGCGCGTTGGTGCGGGGGATGAATGGGAAGCGACTACGCTACGCCGAGCTTATTGCGCCGAATGGACTGGAGTCGGGGGCACGAACGAGACGGCTCAAGGATTCGAAATCAATGGGAACCTCCGCTCAGATCTTTCTTGCCTGATTTCCTCCATTATGCCGCGACTGATCGCTTTCGCATTCTGTAGCGATCCTGGATTCGATTGCGTTCTCCGCATCTTCCGTTGACTCTGTGTTGTCTTCTCCGCTGCCGTCGTCTTCTCCGCTGCCGTCGTCTTCTCCGCTGCCGTCGTCTTCTCCGCTGCCGTCGTCTTCTCCGCTACCATTGCCTTCTCCTCCTATACCCTGAATGTTTTCTGTATCCAAACGCCGAACAACACAAGGATTCTTCTCAGTGTACATCCAGTCATCATGTGCACCAAGGGCAACTATTAATTTACTGACATTTATTGACGTGTCCAAATCGTCGTCGTTGAATAAAGTCTGTGCTTCGGACTTGTCAATGACAAAACCATGTGACGGATAGCCGCTAATCAACTTTTCTATTGTCTGTTTACCTGCATTTTTGCCATGTCCAATTAGTCGTTCGCCATATTCCTTTGCTATTTCGAGGTCGCGTAAGTCATTGCCAAGGGCTTCTGGATTTATCTGACTATAGACGGGAGCCATAATACTTGTTGCTACATTTGTCGCAATTCTTGATGCGACTTCAAAACTGACGGCCTGCCTACTCCACTGATTTATTACATCTATAACCCTGAGATACACACTTACTGTTTCTAGGTGAAGACCTTCAAGGGCTTTCTTGACTACCAAACCAGATCTCAACTGCCCTATCTCATCGCGTCGTCTCAGTTGAACATCAAGAGGTCCGATCTCAGCCAAGTTCGACATTATTAACTTGTTAGCTCCCAAGGCGATAAGAGTTCCGGCACTTTTGCATGATCTTGGTATGCAAATATAAAACTTTTTAAATGCGGTTTGACACAACTTGGCTATTCTGTACGCATCATCTGCTTCGCCCCCATTGGTTCTTAAAAGCAAAAAGATATTATCCCGATGTGGCAAATTCGGATCGGGCACCATGGCATTCAGAAAGGCAGCATATCCTGCATTGTCAATGCGGCCGCTATATCCTACAACAGTCGCGTTGAATTCATTTGCGACTGCGTTTGCTGCTTCTTCAATTGTCATTCTTGCTGTGACTCCCTGCGGTCTTTTTCTGCATGAATTTCCACCTCGTGACGCTTCTTCGGAGGCGTAAACAGCCGAGCCTTTGCCATGTTCTCGGGCGTGGTGAGTGTGGGCGGCCTTTTAGCCTTCTAGCCTTTCGCGAGTTTCTTCGTTGGCATGCGTGTTCCCTTATCCTATGGCGCCGTTAGTTTCAGGAGATGCAGCGACGAATGTTATACATGGCATATGCACGTTGGCAAGAGGCACAATCGGGCACCCGTTACCTGCATCCGAGTTTCCGGCGGACCCATTCTTCGTGGTTGTACGGTCCGCGCCGGCAGTTGCCAGCTCAGAGCCGAAACATCGTGTGCTATCGTTGTAATGGTCGGCACCTGAAAGGCAGGGTAGGACTACGGAAGGGGAACGGTTAACGGTCAAGCAGGATTTTTACCAAGGTATATGATTCCCCTTCCTTTTCGGTTCGTGCCGGGGAGCGAAACGTGGGGTTTGGCTTGGTCGCTGGCCTTGCTTGGCGGCGGTCGTTTCTGGGGTTCTGGAGGAAAGGACGCCTAGTCCTGCAGGTGGGGGTGTTGCCTGTGGCAGGCAGGGGCGGCAAACGGCCGTCAGGGGAGTGCTGTGTCCACCGGAAGGCGGTAGCGGTAGAAGAATTCTGTTCGGTTCAGATAACCCGTCGTTCCGGTGCTGTTTTCATCGAGATTCACGTGGACATGCTGGTAGAACTATCTACGATGTAGTGCGTTCGGAGGTGGTTTTAGCTGACCGGTTCGTCGTTCTGGGCGGTGGCGTTGCCGCTCAGCATCTTGCAGACGTATCCGAAGCGGTGCTGGACACGAATGCTCTGTTTCTCGCCGCTGAAGTAGATGTCCACGGCGTTGTCTACGCCGTGGACGCAGGAGACGAAGTTGGGGTTGACCGCGACAGGGTTGCCCTCACTTGAGAAGATTCATCGTTTGCGGTTCTCCTTTCTTACGGCTCGATCTCAAACGACCTTACGCTTGCAAAAAGCCATGATACCTTCCAGGTCCTGACGCAATGCCGTCAAGCCTTTTCCCAGTTCCGCGTAGTACCGCCGCAACACTTCGCCGTTGCCCCTCGCAATGAAAAAGGACGTGCGACCCTCAACGCGCAGCAACGCGTCATTAAACGAATAAACGATCTCGCCCACAAACCGGCCGTAGAACGGACAAGGATGAAAAGCTACCCAACCCTCCGCTCGCCCCAACTCGGTCAGGATGCCCTGTTCTACACTGATCTTCCGCACCGCCTCAAACACGTCTCCCTTTGGCTTCTCGACAGCCACCGCGGCCGATACGTCCGACGAATCCCCCGGCTGCACCGATTCCGTCTCGCCTGCCGGTAGTTCTTCCGACCCCTCCGAACCGGACAAATCCACATTCTCCAGGACTTCCGCGAATTCTCCGTCGAAGCCTTTGTTGCAATACTCCGAAAGGGCAACCAAGGTGTCTCGCACCTTTTCAATACATTCGTCCAGTTCACCGTAGTACGCTTCAAGTTTGTCGCCCTCAAGGAACAAGATGTGATCCGCCGCTTCGTCCCGAAACCCGTACAGCGCATCATTCAGACGCAACACCGCGTCCCCGAGAACCCGCGTGAAGAACCTGGACGGGCGAAACAGCGCGTAGTTCGTGTTGTATCCCGCTTCACTCAACAGGCCCCGCATGAATTGTCGCTCCCGCCGCGCTGTGAATAAGGTCCCCGCGCCTTCGTGTCCGCTGCGACCTCGCAACACCGGAAGGCCAAAGCGAGTGGAATTATCCCTTGTTGCTTCCATCCAAATTCTCCTTCCTCAAAGAGACGCTACCCTCAAACATCGGCACCCCACGCGACTGCACAGCCAAAGATTCCGACCGAATCGCTAACCCCCACAATTCAAGTGGGGATTCCCATTTTTCCGAATCGATCTTATAAACCTGCGCAGCGTTTCCATTACCACCTACATCCACCTCGACCAAATGACCTTGCGAATGCAAGGCCCTGAACACTTCATGGCGCGGAAAATCATACCGGCCCCCTTGGCGACGTGTCCGGAGAATCGCCAGCACGTCGCCAATACCAACAGGGGTTGTAAGAAACCAAAACGATGGCGTGATGAATACATGGCCGTTCGCCCGCGTGTTCACCCGCAACAGCTTCCGACCCACAACCTCTACCAGGCCCTCCAGGAACACCGAGGCGACATCGACCTCGTCTTTCTCAACTTGCCCATCAGCCGCCAGCATTCTGCCGAAAAGACCCTTGGGACCGCCCGGCTGCGCGAAGGCCAGTACGTCCCCCGCAAGGCCCGGCGTCAGCAGCCTCACCTCCTGGTGGGGAAAGAAGAACCCCGCCAGCACGCACACCTCCCCGACTCCGGGCGCCGCTTCCGACCACGTTACGACAGGCTCCCCGCCGGCATGCCCGGTCAGCAACTCTCGGAAGGACACGCCATCGCCCGTCACCGGATGCCATTCCACCTCAGCAGCCTTCAAGCCCCCTGCCCGCAAATCCCACTCCACGTCGTCTATCTTGATCCGCAGCCGGCAAGCGCCGTGGACCAGGTAACGCAGGCTGGCAGCAAAGAACAATCCCAGGCGAATACGCAGCTCGAAAATGCCGCGCGCCCGCCGGTCCGATAAGGGTGGCGCTTGGCGTTCCCACAGCGTGTTACGCCGAATCACCCCTACCGCCTTGCAGCCTGCGGCCACACATCCTTGTACGAACGACTCGCCACCGGCCGGCGCAGGCAAACCGTCGAAACGCTTCTCGATCCGCTCAACGAACGGCTGCCAGAAGAAACGGCCCTCAGCGTCGCGCTCCGGGAGCACTTCCGCCAGTTCGTCAAGTTCGAGAACGGCCATCGCTACCACCCCTTGCCTGCCTTGATGTCAGCCTGGAGCTCGTCGCCAGCCGTCTGGATGAGTCCCTCGACTTCTTGCATGCGCGCCGTGCGCCGCGCGTACCAGCGCACGTAAAGCCGGGCGATTTCCAGTGTCGGCCTGGTCAGCAGCAGCCGGTACAAATCCGGCGCGTCCGGCGCCATGCTGTCCTTCGGGAATAGCGGGTACAGCTTTTCCAGATCAAGCACGTCCGGCACGCCTTCATCCTGCCCCACGTGGACGCCCGTTTCCCCCGGCTCAGGTTCGACACCAGGCGTTGCCGCAGGTCCGCCTTGCTCCTGCAAACGCCGCTGTTCGCGTTCCTGCCACAATTCACGCAGCTGCGGGCAGTCGCTGTCGAAGTAGTTGATGTAAGGGCAGCTGAAATACGGACTGGGGGCAACCTCGGCCTCCTGCCCATTCACCGCAACTGCCGCGCCGAAAGCAACTACCAGACTCAACAACAACACCTTGACCATGAGCTACCTCCCTTTAACTGAACCTCACCGTATCGCCTTCGTCCTCGATCGACACCCCTACCGGGGCCTCCACATCGCCCAGGGCTGCGGCCAACTCGTCTTCAACAACCCGCGACACACCCGCTTCAACCGGCATTTCGGCCAAGTCCCCCTTGATCTGGGCCTTCGGCTCGGATGCTTCTACCACCGAGACCGGAGCTCTCGGCCTCGACACCGCCGCCTTTTCGACCGCCGCGACCGCCCCCGGCTGCACCTCAGCCAACACCTTGCCCAGGCCGTAAGCCTCCGCAACCGCCACCACCTCCTTCTTGGAAACAGGCAACAACAAGGGAACCCGCAGCTTCAAGTTCTCCCCTCGGCGCCGCACAAGGGCTTCGCCCGTCGGCATCGCCGTCAACCATTCCGAGCGAAACATCATCACCTCTGCTTCCCGAATGGCCCCCCGAGAAGCCGCCGACGTGGAGCTATCACCGCCGAAATTCAGGCTGTAGGTAATGTCTTCCCGCCGTATGCTGGTATAGCCGAGCCCCTCGGTCGCCAGTTTCGCCGTCGCGTCATCAGCCAGGCGAAACCACACCTTCGCGCTCAAATTGTCCAAAACCCGCTGCGTTCCATCGCGGCGCATGGTCGCTTCGGGATCCGCAAGAGACTGCATCGCCAGCACGAACTGCGCCTTGGCGCCGCCGCCTTTGTTCAGCGCGTCGATAAAGCCCGGATAGGCAATGTTCGAGAACTCGTCCACGAGAATCGTGATCGGGGTCATGGTCGCCGGATCGTCATAGGCATAGCGCCGTCCGAGGAAGCCGATCAGGTCCTGGAGAATGACCCTGCCGATCCGGTTGGCCACCTCACCGAACATCAGGCTGTTCATAGAGAAGTACACCACCGTCCGGTTCTCCACGATGCCATCCCAACTCAGGTCGGGATCGGTACTGGAAAGCAGCCGTCCCATCCGCCGTCCGGTGACACCGCGAAACGCCGGCGTCAGGTTAGCCGTCACCTTCTGGAAATACTCACGCGGCTTGTCGTGGTCGTCCATCAGCGCGTCGGCCAACTGATCGCGTTTCCCGGATTCCTGGTATTCCGTAATCAGATCCTCAAGCGACGGCGACGGTTCCTCCCGCTCGAAAACCACCTCGTTCAGGTACTTGGCGATCAGGTCTTCAAGCGGCTGCACCAGCGTCGTCACGGCGTGCAGGCCCTCGATCGTCCAGCGTTCCCCAACGGCCTTTTGCGCTTCGCCCAGCCGCTCAATGATGGCAAGGGGATATTCGGTAAAAAACGGGTCTTTCCCCATCGCGCCGCCGCCTGGCATGAGCGCCTGAACCCGCGCCGCGAGCTCGGTCGGCGTATCGCACGTACTGAACGGGTTGAATGTCGCCGATTCCTCCGGGAAAGCCGGGCTGAAAAAGGCGAAGCCGCGGCCCATCGCCCGCGCCTGCGAAGCCGCCCGGATGAACAGATCGGTATCACCCTTGGGATCGATCACAATGACCGTGCCCGGTCCCCGGATGGCTTCAGCCAATACCACTTCAAGCCCGCGTGTCTTGCCGCTTCGCGTTGTCCCCCCGAACAGCATGTGCCCGTTCAAATCGCCCCACGGCAACACCAAGGGCTGTTCTTTCTTCATACCCACGGCATGCAGCGCCGGGTAGCCAAGACGCGCATCGGACCCCATCGGCAACGGCTTCGAGGTCTTGTGCAGGTAGTCTTCCAGTTCCTGGGTGTGTTCATTCGACCACTGGAAAGCACGGCCCAGAAAAATCCCCTTGTCCGGGTACAGCCAGGCAACAATCTTGCGCGGCATGCAGCGGTACAGGGCTTTGGCCAGGACCCGCGGCAGCCAATGATCGACACTTTCGAACGGCAGGTCCGCCGCATGGAACGACCAACTCGGCGAGCGCCGCCACTGGCGCCAGCGCTTCCACACCTTGAGAAACATGCCCAACCGAAAACCGATCCAGACCACCGCTACCCACTCCGCGAATGGCCGCAGGCGCGGATCGAGGGGAAAATCGTGCAGATCAACCGGCGCCAAGGCCGCCACACTGACCGCCAGGGCAACGATCAGGTAACTCAGTTCCCGATTCATCTGTCTGCACCTCCCTCAAAATGCTTCAGGAATTGAAGGCACATCCGGTACTGGTAATACTCGCCCGCCCTCGCCCGCCGCGCCGCCAGGACAATGGAAACCGCCTCGAATACCCCTGACGCCAGCAACAACAACAGCCCAAAGGCGACATAGACGTACACGTAGCCGAAGGACAGAACGTAGTAGAGCGTCATGCTGAGCTGGAAATTGATCGAGGCGCGGGCATGCCGGCCGACGAACACCGATTCGCGCATCCACCACCACACCAATAACGTCACCCCAAAGCTGCCGAAGATGGGAACCAGGCTGCCGAAGAAGGACCCCATGTGTACCACCGCCCCGTAGTTCCGTTCCTCCGGCGTCGATGCCGGAACCTCTTGCGTCGGTGTCTGACTCATTTCAAGAACCTCAACGTAAAGGGGTAAACGTAGGCAATACCGGCCCGGGCACGGATGGCCGCGTGCAGGACCAGGCCCACCCAGCCAACAAGCACCACCAGCGCGTACAGTGCCACCGACACCAACATGATCTGACCCGGCAGGGACCATGCCAGTATCCCATTGCGAATGCCGCCGATGACGGCCAACCCCAGCAACACCGAAACCCCCTCGTAAAGCAGAAAGCTGAGCTGGAACATCAAGGCGGAGCGAGCGTGATACCGCACATAGGCAGATTCCCGGTTGACCAGGCCCACTACAACCGGCGCAACCAGATTGCCGAGTGGGATGACAAGACCGCTGAACGTCACCAGATGCGCCAGCATCGCCCAGGTCCGCTCGTCGGACACGGTTTCACGCCCATGCGTCATGCGTCCACTCCCAGGACCGCCCCGATCAATGCCACCCCTGCCCATCCGACCGCGGCAACCGATGTCAACAGAACGAATGCCGTCCACGACATGCCCCCGCGGGCGTTGATCGACGACCACACGATAAAACTGCAAACGAGCGGAATTGCCAGGGGGAAGACCAGCCCAAAGGTCAACGGGAAGGCGACGACCCCGATGACGATTCCCGCCACCACAAGCCCCACGTCCTCTCCTGTCAACAGGCCAACCAAGACAACGGCGCCGATTCCCACCACCCCTGAAAGCGTCAGCAGGGCAAGCGCCGCAGCCTCGGCCAACGACAACAGCCGTTCCCGCAATCCCGTGTCGAGCAACGCCACGGCGCCGGGAACCCCATTGGCCCCGATCATGCCGCCCAGGACGATGCCAGGCAGCCACAGCCCCATCCCAACGTCGCCGTCCCAGGCCCGCAGCACACCGACCCACGAGGCAGCAAACAGCAGCAGCCAACTGGCGGCGGCCATACGGCCCCACACCGGCCACGAAACACCAAGCAACACGTCGGACTGTTCATTGCCGCCCGAAGCGGCCGATGTCCCCAGCAATTCCATCAGCGTCTCCGAAATTCTTCGATCATGAGTTGCACGCCCCCCGGTCGCGTATCAATCCGGTGCTTCAGGTCAGCCTCTTTCTCAACCGCCGCCTGCCGCGACGGGAGCTGCTCAAACCAGACCAGACTCGGTTGCCGTCCCGCCGTCGTCTTCGTCGTGCCGTTGCAATGCTCGACCATGCGCCGCATGAGATTCCGCGTCTGCCCCGCGTACAACTCGCCCCCTTCGAGCTCCAGGATGTACACGTAGAAAGCGTCGCAGGTCGCATCCTTGGCGGCCCATTCGTCGCGGTGTTCCCATTCATAGCGCGACGCCGCCTGGAAATGGTTGCGGCACAGCCGGTATTTCGTGCGAATCCGCGCTGGACAACCGGGAAAGGCGCACTTGTGATAGCGACGGAACATCCGCAGCCAACCGCCGTTCACAAAGCGCGTCAGCCCCACGAGCATGCCGATGATCCACGCCCCGCAAAACAGACATGCCAGCACCGTCACCCAAGGCTTCATATTCCACACCAGCGCCGACAACATACTTGCCAGCTCGATGCCCGCCCCCCGCAGTCCAAGAAAAATCTCCTGCCAGTCCACAATCTCCCGCCAGTCCCGATTCACCAGCCGTCACCTCAATTTTCACAATGCCTCACCAGGTCCGTGGACTCGCACGAGATCAGTACCGCTTCCAGTGCCCGCGCCTCCGCCTTGTCAATCGTCAGCCCGTATCTGAGCCGCACCGCCAGCACCGAGCCGAGCCGCGAACCAACACTTGTTCTTCGCCGGCAGCCATCGGGCGGCATCGTGGTGCCGCTTCTGTTCCCGGTTCACCACCGGACCCGACCCGCCAGCGTCAGGTTCAACGGATCGTTTGCGAAACGAACCTTCTGGATCATCGATCGACCGCACATGCCGCTGCCGCAGGAACAAAACAATCAACGTCAGTGCAAATCCCGCAGTCATCCTTACCGCCTTTTGCCCCTCACACAGGCAATAAAAGCCTCCCGCACCTCGCCGTTCCGCGCCTCGCTCACTCGGTTCCAGAACGAACGGTAGCCGTTCGAGACCAGGGAACCCGGCTGCAGGGCAATCCGCACGAAACGCGCCACCTCGTCGAAAGCAGTCAGACGCGGGCTGTGAAACCCCGATTCGGGACCTGCCGCCACCACGGGACCGAACCGCTCAACGTTTCCGTTGGCGCCTCTGACCGAAAATTGAACCGGATGGTGAACGCCGGGAAACGAGCCAAAGAACCCCGTCACCTCAAGAGCGTCCGTTCTGCAAACAATCGCCAGGCCGACGTACTCGCCCGAATCGCCCAGCTCCCCACGCATGGCGTAGGTAACCGTTCCAGAAACGTCAAACGCCTCGATGCGGGTGATTTCCGGCGTCGGCCACGCCTTGCCGACGTCCCCCCTGCTCTCGGCGCGCCCGCCAACCACCGGAAACATCGACAAACCAAGCAGCAGCACAATTCCAGCCTTCATGCGTTATCCCCTCACAGCATCAGTGCAGGCACTCAATCCCCCCGCCACTCCGGGCGGCGTCGAGTTCCTTCCGGTCGCTCGCCTCACTCCCTTTCGGTCGCTTCACATCCACCAGACCTTGCAGCCGCCACCTGCTCCAGCCAAGGAACGGGCACCCAACAACTGCAATGTGTGGCTCCCTGCCAGTCGCTCGGCAGGCTCCCTTTCAGTCACACCACGCCGCCCGAACCCTATCGCGCCGCCTTCCCTGCGGTCAGGCCGCGCTCTAACCCCGACGCTCCGTACATACCAACAACCGCAGCCCTCCGCGGTCGCCGGACCTCTTTGCATTAGGTCCGGCTGCTCCGGGCTAATTTCTTTCCTGCCCGCCAAAATCGCCCTCATCCCGCCACCCGACGGCCCCAGCGCACAACGACCGGCGACCCCTCGACGACAAGCGCCGAATACGGCTCTTTCAGGCTGGCCGCAAAGGGCTCCCCGTAAAACCGCGCCACGTCGCAAGACAGCCTGGCTTCTCTGGCTTCCCACACCCGCCAACACGGGTGTTCAACCCCATACTCCAGTGTCGTGCCGCGGCGCCGCGAGTATCCGTAAAGATGATCCGTGATAAACGCTGCTTCGGAATCGGGAGATACTGGCATCGGTTCGCCTTTTGCTTCCGCATACAACCCTTCCCAGTTTCCCTCCACACGCCACTGATAGCGTATGATCCGAACCCATTCCGATTCTCCGAACCCTTTGCGTCGCCATACCAGGCTGTCCATCGGCAAGGCCGCATAACGTTCGCCGTATGCCCAACGAGCAATACAGGCGACGGCCCAGCGAGGCACGAGCTCCTTGACGAACACCACCCCCCGGCGCCAGGCGTCGGCCACTCTGCGGCGCACGTAGAAGCGTAGGTTGACTTCCTGGAAATCCCGGTGGCCGGGGATTGCAACGCCGAGCACGCGGGTATCTTCAAATCGAAAGCCGACCACGCTGACCAGCGTTTTGCCCTGCCAGGAATCCAGTTCAAGACCAGGCGGCAGCCAAGGCATGAGCACGTCCGGGTTGACCTGGTAGTTGAGCATCACCAGGTCTTTCCAACGCGCCGTCAGGAACCGCGGCGCCGGGCGGGGTTCAGAAACGAGGGGCATGCTGGTTGTGGTCATCACTTTCCTCCGAAGTCCAACGCCATCTTGCCTTCGCCATCGAGCCTCAGCGCCGCCTCGAATGGCGTACCCGACTTGTTCTTGAAACCTTTGATAACAGGAGTCCGACCCTTGCTGAGCAATGCCTTGACCTGCGCAGCGGTGATCTTCTTCCCGTACATCGTCTTCCAGACTGCGAATCCGCATCCCGTCTCACGCCAGGCGCTGCACCCGAACGCCTTTGTGCGTTCGACAACACCCTTGCCGCACAGCGGGCACGTCCCGATGGCCTTCGACGAACCGGCGCCGCCCGTCGGCACTTGTACCGACGACTGCTGCACCTGGGGCACCAACTCACGGACAAAGCCGGTGATGGCATCGAGGAAACCCGCTGCCGACCCTTCGCCCTCCTCAATCTCCTTCAACTGACGCTCCCACGTCGCCGTCAGTTCCGGGCTACGCAATGTCTCTGCCACCGCCGCGACCAGGCCGCGGCCCTTGTCCGTAGACACCAGCGCCTTCTTTCGCCGCGTCAGGTAGCCGCGCCTTACCAACCCCTCGATCATGCTGGCCCGCGTCGCCGGGGTGCCCAGGCCGCCGCTCTCTTTCAGCACTTCCACCTGCGCCGCGTCGTCCAGGCGGCGCCCGGCGTTTTTCATCGCCGCCAGCAAGGTGGCGTCGGTGTACGGCTTCGGCGGCGCCGTCTCTTTCTCTCGCACGTCGAGCGATTGCACCACGACGTGCTGCCCGCGGCTCAAGGGCGGTAGCGTTGCGCTCGCCGCTTCGTCGCCGTCGTCTCCGGACGTCCCCACCACCCGCCAGCCCGGTGCGATCTCGCGCCAGCCGCCGGCCAGGAAGACGTGCCCGCTGATGTCCAGGCGCGCCGTCGTCTCTTCAACCACCCGGTCCGGGAAGAAGATCGACACGAAGCGAGCCACCACCAGCGCGTACAGGGCCCCCAGGTTCACGGCCAGCGACTCCGGCAGCGGCTCCTTGGTAGGAATGATGGCGTGGTGATCGGTGAGCTTGGCGTTGTCGATGTAACCCTTCCCGGGAACCTTGCCCCGGCCCTGTTGCAGGTGATCCAGGGCAAGACCGGCGTGCGGATGCGGCAAGGCGGTAAGCAGGTCGGCAAGAAGCGGCCGCGCATCTTCGGGCAGGTGGCGGCTTTCGGTACGCGGGTAGGTGACGAGCTTCGCTTCGTAGAGGGCCTGCGCCGCCGCCAGCGTTTGCGCCGCGGTCCAGCCAAGCCGCTCATTGGCCTCGCGTTGCAGGGTAGTCAGATCGTACAGCGATGGCGGGCGGTGATGAACCCTGCGGACTTCCACTGCCTCGACCACCGCCGCCCGGTTCCAAGCGCTCTTCACGATGGCCTCGGCGTCTTGACGGCTGTCGATGCGGCTTACCCAGAGCCTGCCCCGGACCTGATCCGGGGGCGTCCTGCCCTTGTCGTCCGGCTCGCCGGCGCGGGCGTAAGTGGCGTCAAAGCCCGGCTCGAGATGGGCCACGACCTCGTGGTACAGCGACTTCGTGAACGTCTCAATCTGGCGGTCGCGCTCCACCACCATTGCCAATGTCGGCGTCTGCACCCGCCCGACGCTGCACAGCGTATCGTTCTGGACCGTGTAGGCGCGTGTCAGGTTCATGCCAACCAGCCAGTCGGCTTTGGCCCTCGCTTGGGCCGCTTGCGCCAACGGATCGAAGGCGTGGGCCGGAAAGAGGTTCTGGAATCCGGCGCTCAGGGCCTCGCGCGTCAGACTCGATACCCACAGCCGCTGCACCGGTGCTCGGCAGCCGGCGTGCTCGTAGATGAGCCGGAAAATGTGTTCGCCTTCGCGCCCCGCATCCGTCGCGCAGATGACCCGCTCGGCGGCGTTGATGAGCCGCTTCACAATGCCAAACTGCTTGCCCGCATCCTTGTCTACCCGCAGATCCCAGGTGTCCGGGATCATCGGGAGCTGGCCAAATCCCCACTTGCCGGACCAGGCCGCGCCGTAATCGTCGGGATCGGCGTACCGCACCAGGTGCCCGAAGGCCCAGGTCACGATGCGCTTGCCGTCCGTGCTTTCGAGGTAGCCGTCGCGCTTCCGGCCCGCGCCGACCACGCCGGCAATATCACGAGCGACGCTGGGCTTCTCGGCAAGAATTACCGTGTTCACTTCTTACTCCCTCCCTCGACTTCACGCGCCGCGGCCAGGACCCGTCGCGCATACCAGCGCCCGCGCTCCGGACGTCCCGAGTGATAGCGCCCCAAGCGGGCCTCGAATGGACCATCGGTCGCCAGGACCTCAGCCAGAATGCGGCAACCCATCCATAGGTTTGTCTGCGGATCGAGCAGGTCGTAGGGAGCAAGGCCGAGGTTGCGAGCGGCCTTCCCCCATATGCGCCAGTTGACCTGCATCAGGCCAATGTCCACGGCGTCGGTCAAAGCCAGCGATACCGCCAGGAAGCGCCGCGCCTCAGCCCGATTTCGCGGGTAAAACGCATACCCCTTGCCAATACCGACGTGCAGCGCCCACGGGTTGCCGCCCGACTCGACCAGGATGATGCCCTCAACCACGCTGCTCTGAAGCCCCTCGACGCCACACGCCCGGTTGCTCAGCGGACACCACCCCGCCCAGGCCGGTGCCGCCAGAAGACTTCCCGCCAGCAATACGGTCACAACTTCACGCCGCACACTCATACCGCATCCTCACAAGCAGAAATTCAGCTTCGGCAATCCTGCCAACGCATGCGCGCACCACGACAGAGGCAGGGGCAGGACGCAGCTCCGCCGCTTCCAGATCACCCACTCGTAAATACCTGTCGGGGATACCGGAGACGGAATCAGCGACCCGAAGTCAAATCCGGCCCTGAAGCAAAACGGCGGCACCGGCGTGAAGCGGCGGCACATGCACGGCAGCACCACCGTCTGCGCCGTCGGCACCAGCGGGATTGTCGGGCGCACCAGACCGAACACCGGCCACAGGTCGATAGGCTGCCGCGCGATGTCAAAAGCCCGCGTCGCTGCCAGCGCCGAAGCAACTACCGGCGTCGGGTGCGTCACATACCCCACCCGAGGGTAATACCCACCCCAAACACCTACCTTCATTGCATAGATCGTAGACGGCATCACCGGCGCCTGCGCCGCCCGCCAAGCCGGGTCCGTCGCCGACTCGTAAAATGCAGGCACCAACGCCGCCAGCGTCGGCACCGCGCAACCGCTACAAGGATCGTTGAACGCGAACAGGTAATTGACCGGCCGCACTATGGCATTGTGAAAGTGGAAATCCGGCTGTCCCGTGTTTTCCTGCGATGCCCGCGTCGACACGATCCATTTCGGCTGCCAGAAACTGATGTATGCGCAGGGATAAGGAATGATCCCGCACGTCGAATAGTAGATACGCATGCTGATGCAGCCCCGGTTTACCCCCCCGCCAATGGACAATTGCCCACTTGCCGGGCCGACCCCTGCGGCAAGCATTACGGCAAGCGTCACGACCGCCGCCACGCCTGAATTACGCATGCCAAATCCCTCCTATCGCCCGCCAGGTCCCGAACAGCAAGATCGCCTGGACCACCGGCACCATGACGATCCCTACGACCGTCACGATGACGTAAGCCTGATTCGCGGCCCCCCAACCGGGAATGGCCTGGAACCACGCCACGCCGGGCGAAAAATTGTTGTGCGCCAGGTTCGCCGCCACATTGACCATCGCCCACCACAGCGGTGTGGAGCACATGAACACCAGGAGCAGGAAATAATTGACAATCGGCTTGAAGTGCTGGCCGGGAAACAAAGACCAGAGCAGCACGATGGGGAAAAAAGTGAGCGTGGCAAATATGCCGATCCCCACGATATAAGGCGCCCAGTGGACCAGGAAGGACGCCGTTCCCAGGAACCTGGAGATACGATCAAGCTGTTTTTCTAACTGCCCCGCCGTCGATTTGCCCCAGGCCGTAAGGTCAAATCCGCCGACCGCACCCGTTGTGAAAGAGGCGAGATCCACGGCGCGCCTGTAGTTCACCACCCGGTTGGGATCGTTGACCCTTGGCGTCAGGTGCCTTTGTAACTCTCGATGTACGAAGAATTGCGCCTGCTGGTTGGCGGTCATCTGCAAGACGGTCTGGTATTGCAGCTGTTTGGTCGAGCTCTGTTGCGTGGCCTCGCCGCCCAGGAAATTGCTCACGTTCGCCTGCATGCTGTCGTAGAGCGTCTTGCAATTTGTCACAGCCGTACCGCCGAAAATACTCGGCAGATACTGCTTGGCGGTCGCTATAATCCCGGATTCCGTCGAAATGTTGATCCCCGAAAGAATCGTTCCCATCCCAGCGCTCCAAGGCGCCAAGTCTTCCACCGTCAGGCCGGAACTCTGCACCGCCCGCAAAGCCGCCGGCTTGTAGCAATACTCTGCAAAATCCGGCATCAAGCCCGTCAAAGAGTCCGGTACGTCTTGGTTCATGAGTTCGTCCAACGCCGGGATCTTCTCGAATGGACGCCCCAACCCGCCTGAGTCAATCGTTTCCCCGAGCGTCAGCGGCACCGTTGTTACGACCCGCAACAACAGGTCGAAGAACCGCGGCACCGGCGCGCCGCCGGCTGTCACCAGGCTCGCCGGAACCAATCCCGAAGTTCCCGCCGAATCGACACTCATAGCATTGCGCTGCGCCACATATGAGGTCACAGCACCAGGAAATACCCGTGTCACCAGCGGCTGGAAAAACCGCGGCGCCGCCTCGGGCCAGAACAGCATCAGAATCACACTACAACTGATGACGTAGGCCACCACGCCGGCCAGGGGTTGCGGGTGCGCCGTCGTCATGCGGCGGTATACCAGCCAGATGATTCCGCAACCTACGATGACCTGCGGCAACTGGCGCAGACTCGACAGCCGCAGCACTGATTGCATTGCCAGGCCGGAGTACAGATAAGCCGACTCTACCAGGGTCAACGTCTGGTACTGCACCGAGATCTGCGCCAGCGCCAGCGCCGGCAGAAACAACACCACGACACAGACCCACAGCGACGGCCATACAACCCGTTGCCGGACATCCGCGCTACACATGCCAGGCCCCCCTAGTACCCGTATCCCATCGAGTTTTGCGCCCCGAACTGGTTGGCGACGGTCGTGCTGTCAACCCTCGCCCCAAACGCCACTTCAGCGGCAGCCCTCTGCCGGTTCTGGCGGTCCTGAAGGATGGCCTGCAGAATGGGCAGGGCATGCCGCTCCGCCAACTCCTTTTCACGAATCAGCCGGTCCCGCTCGCGTGACAGCCGCTTCAGGCGGGCTCTGATAATGTCTTCCTCAGCCTCGCTCAACTGGGTGTTGTCCAGCATGCCTTCTTCCAGCAGGTCTTCCGTCTCGCTGACCCTCCACGACACCTTCAGCATCGTGAACACACCCGCCAACTTACCCAGGTAATCCTGGTACGCTGCAGCGTCGACCTGCTTGATGTCGTAGAGCGCATCCATAACCCCGTTCGGCAATGCCACCCCCGGAATGGACACATCCCGGTATTTAGCCGGCGTCAAGGCATTGCCGCTGCCAACGATGGTTACCGCGTCCTCGATCTTGGCAGTCAACTGGTCACGCTCCGTCTTATACTCATCGTGAAGCCGTTTTCGTGGCGCCGTGATGTCCACGTCAAGAGGTTCCTCGGGCGACGCACCCGCCTTCAACTCGATCTCCCCAAGGACCTCTCTTGCAAAGTCCTTGATGTCTTGCGAGGCATTTACACGCGCCAACGATCCCTCGATCAGTGGAGCCGAGCCTCCCGGAGCAACCTGATTGCCGGTTTCGGGATGGATGATGCCTCCCGCCGAGCCCCCAACACACGCTTCTTCAGCCTGAATCAAAGTCCTGCCTGCCCTTTGTTGCGCCGATACGCAGCGCGACGTGCGGGCGCCGCTCAGCCTGCCACCGATGCCGACCAGCAGAGTTTCCGCCTGCTGACACGACAGCCCCTTGAATTGCAGAATCTCGTTCACCAGTTCCTGCAAATACTTCACGATGTCGCACATCGTCGGCGCGCCGTAGCACAGGCTCACCATCGGCAACTGGCTGATAGCCGCGCCGATCAGGTTCGTCGCGGTGTTCTGAAGACCCCGTATCAGAGCAGTCGGGTCGAGCATGCCTCGCAAGTTGTTAATCAGCCCGGTGCCGAACGAAAAGGAACCGCACGGCGTCGAGATGTTGAAGTCATGGATTAACGGATTACCCGGCGACAATTGCGGGTACCCCGCCGCCAGACCGCCGCGCAGTGCCCGACCCACATGATCCAGACGCGCCGCGTCCAGCTTGTCGCTGCCCATCGCTTGAAGCGCCTCTTCAAACAGGTCCGCCCGCACCGCCTGCGGTCCCGGAAGCACCAGCCCGGCAATTACCACAAACACCAGCCATTGCCTGCTCATAACCCCTCCTATTGCACCCGGCGCAAGCCGCGCGCCAGCATGAACGCCGCAATACCCAGCAGAATCGTCAGCGCCCCGGCTACCTGCTCGTAGGGAAGCGGCACCGGCGCGATAATCGAAGCCACCAGACAGACCAGCCAAAGCAAACCGAGCACCCGTCCGGCCCTGAGCAGTCGCAAGCCAAAACCGCTCAACGTCACCGACTGGCGCCGGGCATTCCCTTCCATGATCCCTATTGATCCGGCAAGCAGAAACAACATCGCCATGCCTTCCATGTCCGCCAGACGGCCCATGACCAGCCATTCGAGCTGCGCCAGTATCTCCAGAGGCACCGGCCCGTAGCCCCCGTCATGGCGAATCCCCGCCAGCCATTCCAGGCGTCCGGTGTCGCCCAGGCGCCACCACCAGTAGCCCAGGCCCCCCAATCCGACAGCCAGCAACACCAGAACGGGCGATACGTCCTCGATGCCCTTCTTCTTTTCCATGCCACGCCTCGACGAAAGGACTTCTCCGGCGATCCCAACCGCCGAAATAATTTCTTCCTCCGGACTACTTTTCACCCGCCGGCGTCCTTTTCCTGAAAAGGTTCCACAGTTTCCAACAGCTGCGCGGCGGCGGTTCCTCAATCGCCGCCTCGACAGGTTCGGCAGACACCACCGCTTCTCCTCCCTCCATCAGCAATTCCCAGTGCCCCGGTCGCAAAATGACGTAGGTATGGTGCGCCGGCATGACCACGCCCGAAACCACCTGTATCGGCAATGCCTGGCGGCTCACCAGCGGCATGCGATAACCCATGACGCCGCGCGTGCCGCGCGGCGCCGTCACGGACTCAGGCCGCCGCAATTCCGCCAGTCCAGCGGCCGGCAGGACAAACGGCCGCTGAGCCCCTTCGTCTGCCAGTGTCTCCAAAGGCCCGAGCGCCGGCCTGGAAAATTCCACCCGCGTGTTCCTTTCAATCGCCACAGACGCGACGTAGGGCGCATTTTTGACAACCTCCAGCGGCGGCTCCACTTGCCGTTCCACCGCCTCGCCCGCCGTTGCCGTTTCCGCTGGCACAGGCTCATCCACTTGTTCCGGCTCCGGGCTTACTGTTTCGTCCTCGTCTTCATCGACTGAGGGCGCCGAGGCCACGACGGCATCGGGCGGACGCGCTTCCGCATCCACCATTTCGTCAAGCTTCTCCAGAACCGCTGCCGCAAACCGGTTCACCGCCGACTCGAAAGCCTCCCCTGCAGCCACTTCGTCTCCTCCTCCTTCGCCAGGGGCAGACGGAGCCAACATCGCACTGGCCACCTCATCCGGGGTAAGCGGCGCCGGAAGCTCGCCGACAACCTCTCGATCCTCGCCGCCTTCCTCTACCGGTTGAGCAACAGGCCCCGGCGCCGGCAATATGGTTTCGTCAATTTCAGGCAGCGCCCCGGCTACCTCGTCCGCCTCGCCCGTGGCCTCGACTTCGTCCTCACCACCCGGCCCCGTGACTTCCTGGATAATCTCGTCAGGCGACACGGGCGGAGCCGGAGCCTGCAACCACGGTGCCACCACGAAGACCACCAATGCAGCCCCCACGATCCCGGCCAACGCCAACAGAACTTTCCCTGTAGCTGTCCGCCATTCCATCCCCGTGCCTCCTATCGCACCTCGACGACCGCTATCCGTCTCCCAACCCGTTCACCGACAAAGCCGGCATTTGCTGCACCTCCAGACCGAAATAGTCCCTGACGCTGCCGACGTCCTCCGGCTTCCGTTCCAGAAATGGTCCCGCCATGCTGGCCGCCAGCCCCAGCGGGTACTTGCGCGCCAGGGCCGCCACCGCCAGCATCAGGTCGCCGCCGAGTTCGTCACGCAGCCTCTCGCGCACTCCCTTCTCGTGCGCCTTCTGACTGGCCAGCCAGCGCAGGAACGGGTTGGGCACCAGGCGGATAACGCCGCCCCTGCCTTCGGGCTGCCACAGGTAGCCCTCGCTCCAGTTCTCCCGGACGTGTACCAGCCGCAATAGCCGCGTCTCCTGTTCCGACAGATTGAACAGTTCCTTGACCGTGCCGACCTCTTCCGGGTTCTGTTCCAGAAACAACAAGTTACCCGAGTTGTTCTTGATGGCCTGCGCCGCCGCCGAGTGGAAATCGGAAAGCTGCTGGCTCATGAACATTGCGCAGCACCGGAAACGCGCCAAGGCCCGCGCTGCCTCTTCCAGGAAGGCCGCCGCCGAGTCGTGCTTGAGCAGTGCCCACGCCTCGTCGAGAATCAGGTACTTGCGCTGCAGCCGAGCCGCTGGATTGGTGATGAACTGCATGAGGCGATACATCAGGGTGAGCAGCAGAACCGACTGCAGGTCCTTCGCCTGTTCGAGTTTCGCCAGCTCGAAAACGGTCAGCTTGTTGGTCAGCTTGAGCTCGTTCTTGCCGTCCACGAAGCCAGCGTACTCACCGCGCCCGATGTACTGCGCGATGCGCAGGGCGATTTGTCCGGCTTTCCCCTGGTCGTCAAAAGGGGGGTTCAGCAGCAGATCGTAAAAGTCCCTGAGCAACGGTTCTTGCCCAGGACGCTCTTTTTCGTGCCGTTCCGCGAAAGCCTGCAATGCCTGGCTGCATACCGCCTTGTCGATCTGCCCAAGGCCGGCCGCATCCTGGCCGGACACGCCGCTTGCCATCTGGTCGATAACTGCCATCAGAAAGGTCCGGTGCGACGACCCAAGGTCGCCGGCGAACGGGTTGAAACACATCGGCTGGTCCAGGTCGACCTGAACGTATTCGCCCTTGTATACCTCGCACGTCGTGTCGTAGGACGCCCACCGGTCGAGGATGACCACCGAGCTGCCAAGCGGCAGGGTCTGCTGGATAAGATGGTTGACCAGGAAGGATTTGCCGCTGCGGGATTTGCCTGACACGATGGTGTGCGGTGCCGTCGTCGCGTCGAAGAAGTCGCACGTCACCGCCTCGCCGCGGCGGTTGAGGTAGAGTTGAACCGGTGTCTGGCTCCCCGTGTAGTCACCGTACAAGGGGAGCAAGTGCGCCGCCGCCAGCGCCGGTACGCGCCTTGAGCGCCGGAACATCTGATCCTTCGGGTATTTCAGGTTCAAGCCCAAGGGCAGGCATTGCAGGAAAATCTGTTGCCCGACCGTCGTTTCCGGCAAGAACTCCAAATCCAGGCGCCGTCCCGCTTGCGTGATAGCCGACACCGCAGACGACAGCGAACGGTCGGCACGCCCCCACAGAACTATATGCACCCGCGTGTGAAGAATGTAGGACGTGGTGTCCTTCATCATCTTGTCGAGGTCCTCGCGCAGCCGCACTTTTTCCGGGTCTTCTTCGCCCAGGGCGGTGCTGCGCTGGAGATACGCGAAGTTGCGCTTCTGCCGCAGCCGTGCCCGCTCATCCGTCTGATCCGGCAGCCCGACCTGCGTTACCAGCGTCAAGGGCATGTCCGGCAGCGCCTCCCACGGCGCGAAGGGCTCGCCGTCTTCCGGCGCGTGCAGGCTCGACAGCATGCCGGGATAGGTGCGCGGCGGGGCCTGCTGCAAACTCATCACCCGCGCCTGCCAGGCATGGTCGCGGGTGGGATCGCCTTCGTCCGGGCCGAACTCCCAGGTCCCCTGCTGCGTCGTGCGCGCCGGTACGCTCAGGAGCTGCTCACGCATCGGGACTTCGGAATCGTAGCAACGCGGCTGCCGCTGCCAGGGCTGCAAAAGCCGCGCAATCTCCCGGTGCATGACGGCGCAGTCAAGCCGCTCGTGCTCAACCTTCGCCATGTCAAGGACGCCTTCACAAATCACCCGCAACTCCGCCAGCTCCGCCAGCACCTGTTTCAACACCGTCTCGGTTATCCGGTTCATGCGCCGCAACAGCCTCTTTTCCCTCTGAAAAAGGGACATGCCCCGCTGCTGACGCCGCAGGTCGGGAACCGGCGCCGACAACCGCGCCGTTACCAGCGTCGTGGTTTCCCGCAGCCGCCAGCGCTTGGCGCCGTCCGCGTGCGCCAGGCCCTCTTGCAACGACGCTTCCTGAAACTGGTCAAGGCCGTAGATATCCGGCTCCCCCTTGCGATGTTCGCTCCACTTGTCCATCCGGTCGGTCGGCATCATGTGCATCAGCACCTGAATCGTCGTCCCCGGTTCCAGGCTGCGAAACAGGTTCTGCAGCACCGTCGCCATCTGTTCCACCGCGGCGTCGGGAATAGCCCCGACGTTGCGCGGCTGCACTTTCCACATGCAGCCCAGGGCGGCATCACGCAGGTTGTTGGGTTCTTGCAACAGAACCACCCCGTCTTCCGGGTCGCCGACAGCCGGGCCGTGCGGCAGCAGCAAAGCAAACTGCGGGTCATCACCCCGGGCGATCTCACCTATACCGTTCACCCGCGTGCTTATTTCACCGGCAAGCGTTCCAGTCATTCCCGCACCTCACTTCCCAGATTCCAGCGCGATGGGCGCCGGCAATCTCAACTTGAGCACCTGGTTTCCCTGGTAGCCCTTCAGAAACCATTGCGACGACTCCAGCATCACGTACACCCAGTGCCCTGCGATCAGGTCGCCGTCGTCGTTGAGGTGCGCGGTGATCCATACCCGCTGCACCTCCGGCGGCTGCACCAGCGGCAGGTAAGGCGCCTCCGGCCCCAGGGCGCCCGGCGACGGCCCCAGTTCCGGCGCTTCCACCGGCTCGCTGCTCGGCCCCATCTCCGCGTGCAGGTCGCGGCTCTCCCCCAGATACGGCTTCGGCGTGCAGCCAACGGCCACCAAGCCGACGATCAAGCCAAACAGTACGTAGCGTTTCACTAAGCCCCCTCTCAATCGAAGTCCGAAGCCACCGACGGCCAGCCCGCAACGGCCGGCAATCCCTCAACCGTCACGCCTTCGAGCATCACCACGTACACCGGCGTATGGCTCTCGATCCACACCACCGGCAGGATTTCTTCGGCGCGTTCCAAGAAGAACTCCTGGATGCGCGTCGTCGTCTCCGACGTGCCCACGTCGCCAAGGATGGCTCCCGCGCCGCCGAGCTCCTTGGCAATGGCGACGTCGGCATACACCCCCGCCGCAGTCGTGCCCATTGCCGACAACAGATTGGCGAGCCACCGACCGCTGCGGAACTCCCAACGCCCCGGCACGCCCAAGGTGCCGTCCTCACCGGTGAAGTAACCCCGCACCGCACGCTCGAAAGACGTGCCGTCCGGCAACACGCACGACAGGCTGACCGCCTCGACCCTGGCGCGTACCGATGTCAGGTCGGCGGTCGCCTTGCCGATCATCAGACAGCCCTCAAGCGGTATCTCCGTATCGTTCGGCCCGGAATAGGCGCTGCGTAAATCCACCAACACGGGCAAGGCATCACCGCGAACCTTGGTGGCGAAGGCGCCGGTAAGCAGTTGGCCCGTCACCAGGGAACCGATCGGCAAGCGCACCCATGGACCCCCTACGGGTTGCGACGACGAGGGCGGCGGCGCAGCGGGGACCGGCACAGCCTCACCGCCCTCAGGACGCAGTATGCGCATCCTGGGGACCGGCGCCGGCGGCGGCGCTTGGGCCGCCGCTTGCCGCTGCTCGGTATCACGCGCAATCTCAATCGCCGCCTTCAGAGCCGCTTCCAACTGTTCGGTGTATGACCGTTCCTGCTCGGTAAAACGCAGGTTGAACTGCCTCTCTTGGGCCTCCACGTCACGCAACAGACGGCTGTGCTGCTCTTTCTGCTGAATCAAGGCGAAATTCAGGTTTTCAACCGCTACCTGCATTTCCGTCAGCGCCTTCGCCGTCGTCGCGTCGCCGGGCAATGCCCCACCCCCGAACAGGTCTTCTTCCTGCTGCTCGGCAACTTCCGGGTCCTCACCAGGGACAAAGAGGAACCACGCCATGACCAGCAGGCCGATAACGATGCCCGCGGCATAGGCCCTGTTACCCTTCGCCCAGGTGACAATTCCGTTCAACCAGTTCGGCACGCCTCGATCTCCCTCAGTACGGCGACCCCGGCTCGACCACCAGGTACACCCGCGTCTCCCCACCGGCGGGGATCGTCTCCAGGTCCGCCGCGATAGCCTTCAATCCCGGCGCCTGGTACTCCGGCAAGCGCAACACGAACGGCGCTTGCGTCAGGTTCCGGGCTGTCCCCAAGAACCCCAGATAGCGGCCCGCCGCGTACAGGTACGTCGTCTCAATCTCCACCTCTGCCGACGAGGCCAATGACTGGCTGTGCGCCAGGACCTCGACGCCGGGCAGCGTTTCCCCTTTGAGCATCGCTACCAGTAGCCGCCGCAGCGGGTTGCCCTGCGGTCGCCGCGCACGTCCCGGACGCCCCGACACGACAGGCGGTGGCTCTACAAAGCGTGGCGGCGCCTGCGGCAGGATCAGCTGCACCTCCGTATCCGGCGTATCGTGCTCAACAAGTTTGAGCAGGTGCAGCCGCCCGCTTTTCCCAATTACGAACAGCGTCGTGCCGTACCCTGCCCGCAGGCTCTGGATAAACAACCGCTCGCCTTCGATTTCCAACGACAGGGCGCTCGGATCGGCGCTCGTCGGAATCGCCTTGATGCCCTCCGGGAAGGTCACGACCGTAGGCACCCCGACACCGATACGGACCTCTACCGGGTCACCCGTACTCACTTCCAGACGGGCGGCATGGGCGGACGACGCCAGAAACAAAATAGCCAGAACCAGCAGGAGTCGTTTCATCAGCCCGTCTCCGCCGTTAGGGGTTCGGTAAGCTCCAGGCCGATCAAAGACAGACCCCAAGGATTGATCGGGCTCGGCTGCACCCGTTGGAAGCGCAACAGCACGCCGAGTTCCTCATCCCGGATCGGCAACGCCCCGGCAAACACCCGCCGCAAAGCGTCGATGCGGGCGCCATAGCCACCCCCGCTCCGCCCTACCACCGTGTTGCGAATGGACAACTGGATACTCATGTTGTGCTCTCGCATCATCTGCCGTTCACGCTCCGCACGCGCCTTGAAGACGGCGAGCAACTGCGGATGGAAAAGCCGCGCCACGCGCTCGTGCGCCGCCTCCGCGGTTTCAGGCGTGATGTTGTACAGGACCAGAGCGATCTGCTCCGAAAGGGCCTTGACGAAGACATCGGGCACCTCGTTCGGAATCACCAAACCCGGCGCGACCGACGCGGTGCCGTAGCACACCGGCAACCCTGACAGCCGCTGCCACAGGACCAGCACGCTCAGAATCACGCAGGCCATCGCCAGCAGCCCCGCCGCTGTTTCCAGGCGGAGGATTCTGACCTCGCCGGCGCCGAACAGGTCAGGCAGTCTTTTGGCCATCAAAGCCCTCCCTTGTGTCACCCGTCATCAAAATCCCCCATCACGGGTGAATACGCCGTGTCCCGCACCGGCAGGACGCCGGGGATGTGCAGAATGTCCCACCGGTGCATCAGGTGGATCAGCACCCCCGGCGCCTTGCCCTTCTTTAGACGCCGCAGAAGCAGCCCCACGCCCAACGTCACGAAAAACACCGGTATGAAGCCCTCGAAAATAAAAAGGCCCGAGAACACCATCACCGCGCACAGCGCCGCGATGTCCTCGACCTCGAAGCCGAAGATCAGCACCGGCGCATCGAGCTCGGTCGGACACTCAACCCACACGGCACAGAGTCCCTGACACCCGGGTTTGAACCCCAGCGGCTGCCTGGCCGATTTGCTGACGAAGAAGCCGATAGACAACCGTAGGCCGCAACGCCACGATGATGCCGAGCGCCAGCCATACCACCGGATCGCCCCCGTACTTCAACACCGGAAGCACCGGCCATAGAAGCACAAGGCCAGCCTGCGCCAGAAGGTTCAGCACCCCGCCGCCAGCCGCCCACGGCACGAACGGCGCAACGCCGGCCAAAGGCGCCGCCTGCGTCGCGTCGAAAGCGTCGCCGATGATGTTCGGCACAAAGGCAATCGCAATCCCCGAACCCACGCCGCTGATGCCCAGGCCCATTTTGCCCACTACCACCATGCCGATCCCGGCAATGGCCAGGATCATCGCCAGCATCTTGCCAACATTGCCTTTCAGATAGGTCTGCACGGTGTTGGCGAAGCTGTCGAGGCCACCCAGCGTCACCGCCGTACCGCCCGAGATCGTACCGGCCTCGGCCAGCCAGCCTTGCATGTTGCCCAGGTAGGCCACCAAACCCAGGGCGAGGAACCAGAAAACGTACCGACGATTCATTACTTGCTCCTTGTCATTCGAGCCGACAACCCTGTGCGAGCTGCCCGGCTTGCATAGCTATCAGTCCTGATTCTTCAAACCATCGGATGGACAAAGCGGGGGCGCACGGGGAAATTGCGATGCCATAAGGAGGAGGGATTTAACAAAATAACCGCCCATCACGGTTACCACTGATCCGTGTACGTACCGTTCTGTCCGGCGCCCCGTGGCGGCGTCGTGTACCACTTCCAGAAACTGCCGAGAGCGACGTGCAGGCGTTTCATGCCGTTCAGGAGCCATGTCAGGAATCGGTCGCCCATCGTTATGTCCTTTCTTTAGCTTCGCGTGCGCCTGCGTTCCTCATCCCGACAAGCGATTCGGAGCTTCGCCCAGCGCAGCCGCGCGGCCTGTCCATTCGGTTACGCGCCTTCTGCCCAGGCCCTGCCAGCGGGCGCGGTGCCGGCCCTCGTGTCCCTTCATGCGAATGCAGGACACCTTCTGAAATCGGCCGAGCTTCTCGTTGCAGCGTGCCATGAAGCCTCCTTTCCGGACGAGTGGAGAAGGCGCCTCCCAGGGGTAAGACTGGAAGGCGCCGGTCTACTGCCGTTTGTGACCTCCTTTCGGTATAGTTAGGGTTATCATCCTTACTCTGGGGTGGCCTCGGTGCCTGCTAAACCATGGTGCCACCCAAAGCAGAATGGAAGGGCTAATGGATACGCAACCCCCGGCGGACAAGCCCGTCTTGAGACAGGTCATCAATCAACTAGCCACAATGCAGGCCGAGCTGACCGAGATTAAGCAGCTCTTAGTCTCAGTCACCGAGCTTGAATGGTTGCTCAGAAAATACTTGCCGGAGGTCCAAAATGTGGATACCATAATCCAAAATCTGAACCCTGTAAAGAGAGAAGGTACTCTGACGTACAACAAGCCAATTCAGCAGTTAAAAAACCAACGCGAATATCTTCTCGAATGTCAAATATGCGGTTTTATCTGGACTTCCAGAAAAATTCCCAAGCGTTGTAGTGGATCAAAAAGGTGTAAAAATTGGATCCGAACATCGGGGAAACGCGATGAAGAAACAAATCAGGAACGGGGAATGCAATTCTGATGATGATCACACTTACGTGAGGATGTCTGATGGCCGAGGAATACGTCAGCAAGGAGCAGTTCGGTGAGTTCGTGAAGCGCATCGAGGCGGGTTTTGCTCATGTGAACGAGTTTGCCGACCAGCGCTATGACAGCATCAATCAGCGGTTGGCTGATGCTGAAAAGGCGCGGGAACAAAACTTGATTCACATCAACCAGCGCTTCGACAACATGAATCGGGGCATGAATCAGCGTTTTGACGACTTGAAGGACGGCATCGGCGACATCCGGGCGGACATGCGCCAGATGCGCAATTGGCTGGTGTGGCTTTTCGGCTTGGTGGTCTTCGGCTTTATCGGTTCAATCGTGCTGATTCTGTTCAGAGACGTCTTCAAGTAGGACTGATGCGGGCTACCAATAGACAAGCAGGACGTAGGCGGGGTGAACACATAAAATGGGAACAATCCCCCCAGGACAGCAACTCCAGAAGTTACTCGGCGAGGTGCCCGGTTACGAAGCTGACGATATCGTGACCCTTCTGCCCTTTGTCGCCGCCCTGCAAAGCGCCTTGTACGCCCGCATGATGGCCCTCCAACAACGAACTGCCATGCCCGAGACCGATTACCTGCTGACTACGAACGAGATCGCGACCCGTCTCGGCAAGTCCACCAAGTGGGTGCGCGACAACATAAAGTCGCTGCCCTTCGCCTTTCAGGTCGGCAAGGATCACCGTTTTTCCGCCCGTGGTCTTGAGGAATGGATTGCCGAGCACCGAGCGGCTAAAATGGCCGCGGCACTGCCCCTGCAAAGGAGGCAGCATGCGAGGTAATGGGAGAGTTTTTCGTCGAGGTTCAATCTGGTGGGTTGCGTACTATCATGATGGCCACGAATATCGCGAGTCATCGAAATCGCGGGAACGCACAGCTGCTGTAAGGTTGCTGCGCCTGCGACTCGGGGAGCTTACGGCGGGTGTAGTACTTTCCCTTGAGCCGAGCCGGAAGATGACTCACACCGTCATGATGGATGATCTGTTCGACCTGCTTGAGCAGAACTACCAAGTCAACAACCGTGCGAGCAAGAGCAACAGCACCTTTCTCAAGCGGTTGCGGCAGCGCTTCGCCGGGTACACGGTCCAAGGCTGTACCGCCTTGGCCATTAGTCATTACATTGCCGACATGCAACGCGCAGGGCGTAAGGCGCCGACCATTAACAGGGAGTTAGCTACCCTTCGATCTGCCTTTCGAGTCGGATACCAACACGATCTCGTGGCGCGAGTGCCGGCCATCAAGCAGCTGCCGGAATTATCGGTACGCAACGAGTTTTTTACCCCTGAGGAGATTGACGAATTGATCCCTCATTTGCCCGAGTACTTACGCGACGTCGTTCTGTTCGCATCCCTGACGGGATGGCGGAGAGGTGAAATTGTCAGTTTGCAATGGTCCAACGTCAATCGTTCGGGGGCAGTTATCCGTTTGGAGCCCGATCAGAACAAAGGCCGTACGGTTCGTGTCCTGGCACTGCAAGGTAAACTGGCTGCGTTGATTGAGCGCCGGTGGCGCGCCCGCAAGGTCGGGCGGACCTTGGCGCAGCACGTTTTCCACCGTGCCGGCCGTCCACTGAACGACATCCGTCGTCCGTGGTTGAAAGCCTGTCACCAAGCCGGCCTGGGCCATCGCTGGTTCCATAGTTTACGCCGCAGTGCAGCCCGCAATATGTCCCTCCAAGGAATTCCGGAGAAAGTGATCATGTCGATCATGGGCCACAAGACGCGCGTCATGTTCGACCGCTACAATATAATCACCGAATCGGACCAGCGCGCGTATGCGGAACGGCTTTTTGGGTCGTAATGCGGACAATGACGCGGACAATCTCTGATTTGCAGATTCAAGGGGATTGATTCTAAAGGGGTTTTGGGGTGACAGAATTTCGTAACAAAGGAAACAGCACATGGCTGAAGATAACGCTCCATTGGACACCCCCTCGCCTCGCGCTGGCGTATTTTTCGTCCCGCTGCTGGTGCTGGTGCTGGCGGTCGGCGGCTATTTCGGCGTGCAGTGGTGGCTCTACACGCTGAGCCACGTGGCGACCGACGACGCGCGCGTGAAGGGCACGCTGATTACGGTGAGCGCGGAAGTGCCGGGGCGTTTACTGAACGTGCCGGTCAAGGCGGGGCAGCCGATCAAGCAAGGTGACCTGTTGGCCCGCATCGACCCGGAGTTCTACGAGCTGGAAGTCGCGCAACGGCAGGCCGCTCTGGAGGCGGTGCAGAGCCAACTGGCCCGCGCTGAAATCGAACACGAATTGGAGCAGGCCCTGACCGAGGGTCACATCGATCGTTCCGAAGCTGTCTTGAACGCCTCGCAGAGCCAACTGAGCGAAGTCCAGGGCGCCGCACAACTGGAAGACGAACGCGTCCAGGCTGAACTGTGGGAACAGGAAGCCGCCGTCGAGGAGACGAGAGCCCAGTTGGCAGGCACCAAGGCACAACTCGACGTGGCAGCAGCCGAAAACGAGCGCGCCATGCAATTGTTTCAGGACGGCATCATCTCCGCCGAGCAGCGGGACCAGGTAACGGCAGCCTACGATCTCGCCTTGGCCCAACACCAATCGGTGCAGAAGAGCCTGGACCAGGCCCTCGCGCTGCTACAAGGGGCGAGGGCTGAAAGCCAGCGCGTGCAACTGCGCCTCGAAAGCGTGCGCACCCAGGAACGAAAGGTCGAAGAGTCACAAGTGCTGAAAACCCTGGCGGTTGCGGAGCGCCAGCGCAATATGGCACAGGCTGCGGTGGTGAAGAATCTCCGCGCCAAGGTCAAGGAGGCGGAAACCGAACTCGCCCTGGCGCGCCTGCGATTGGAAAAGACGGTTATCCACAGCCCAGTGACCGGTTTCGTCAGCCAAGCGATCGCCGACTCCGGCGAACGCGTTCAGGCCGGACAGCCGATCGCCATTGTGAACGACCCGCAGGACGTGTGGGTCAGCGCCAACATCGAGGAAACCCGAATCCGCCAAGTGCAGTTGGGGCAGGCAGTGGATATCGCGGTGGACGCCTATCCCGACCGGTCGTTTCAAGGTCAGGTGCACCAGATCGGCGCTGCCACGCGGTCCGAGTTCGCCATTATTCCAGCGGGCAGCGCCTCGGCCCACTTCATCAAGGTGACGCAGCGCATCCCGGTGCGCATTGCGGTCGAGAATCCGGACAATCTGCTGAAGCCGGGGATGATGGTAGAGGTAGGAATCCAGGTACGGTGAGGCAGGTTATCCCCCGACCATGGGCAGGATTTTGATGAACTCCACGCAGGTGTCCGGCTTGACGACCAGGACTTCGTCAGGATCGCAGACTCGTTGGTTGTCGATCACAACCATGAACTCGCGAGCCGCGAACGCCCGCTGAGCGCGTTCGATTTCCTCACGGAGGCTATGCAGAGCAAGCGGTGCAACGCCCAGAAGCTCTTCGGGTGAAAACGCCTCGCCACTGAGGCTTGGTCTTTGCCGGTCGGCGCACTCCGATAATTCCTGTTCGATCTTCCGCGCAATGAGTTCCCACACGCTGAAGCCCGCCGCCGGCACGACGACGGACACCGGCACCGTGCGTTGGCCGGTCGACAGACCGAAAATATGCGTCGTGACGGTCAGCCGTATGCCCACGTTTACTTGCCGTTTTTGACAAGCTCGGCCAGTTCCAGGATCTGCAACCGCTCGGGCGTCGGCACGCCGTCAGGCGTCCAGCCGCGCAGCGCGTAGTAGTCGTCCAGCATGCCGTTCAATTCGTCCGGCGGGCAATGCATGCCTTTGTGCATGCCCTCGGGCACCGGCTCGTGCATAACCCGATACGGCAGTATGTCCTGCTCACGCCCGATGCCCTCGCGCACGTTGAAAGCCCGTTCCAGGTTCCAGATGCGCTCGCCGATGCCCTCGACGTCTTCCAGCGACAGGTCCCAACCGGTGACAGCGTTGATCATGCGGGGATAGTGCTCGTTCAGCATGCCGCCGAAGCCGCGCTCGCTGACGAAGCGGCACTGCGTCAGCGAATCGCCCACGGCGGTGAAGTGCTGGTTGTGCACGGCGAACTCAGGCTTGCCGTCGGGCGTCGTGTTGTCGTGCTCGGTGCCGTATTGCAGCGTCGGGCGGGTATCGTGGTGGCTGCCGCCGCGCGTGGAGGTCGCGTAGCCGAGGCTCATGCCCTTGAGCACACGGGCGGAGTGGGCCGGCATTTCCAGCGCTTTGACGGCGTACAGAAAGCGGCTGGCCTCGTCTCCCAAATGCGCCGCCAGGCGCGCCGAGCCCTCGGCCAGCAGGTCTCCCAGGCCGCGCCGGTAAGCCGTATCCTCGATGAGATCGAGGATCGCGTGGTAATCGCCGAAATTGAGGTCGCGCCCGGCGCGTTCGCGGCTCAACAGCCCCTTCTCGAAGCACTCGAAGGCAAACGCCAGGGTGACGCCGAGGCTGATCGTGTCCATGCCCAACTGATCGCACAACTCGTTGGCCTTGACGATGGACCCCTTGTGGGCGTTGTCCAGCATGGAGCCAAGGGCGAAAATCGTCTCGTATTCCGGCATCTTCCAGCGGGTGCCGGCGTATTCGCCGTCGTGCACGTGAAAGTCCTTGCCGCAGGCCACCGGGCACTTGAAACAGGTCGTATCCTTGTCGAAATAGGCCGCCTTGTAAGTCTCGCCGGAAATGGCATCGGCCTTGTCGTACCATTCGGTCTGGAGGTTGCGCACGCCCAGAGCGCCGATTTTGTTCACCATGTTGACGAGAATCGTCGTGCCGTAGTTCTTCAGCGCCGCGGTGCCAACCTTCATCGGTTCACGAGTCTCGCTCAGCAGCGTCTTGATGGCCTCGGGGTCGGCGACGCTGGTCTTGCGATTGCCCGACACGGCAACCGCCTTGAGATGTTTGGAACCCATCACCGCGCCAAGGCCGCCGCGTCCGGCGACTCCGTCGCGGCTCTTGTCCCAGGTATGCACGGCGCAGGCGAAGCGCACTTGATTTTCGCCCGCCGGTCCGATGGCGCAGACTTCCACGTTGCCCCCCTCACGGTCGCGGATGGCGTGGTTGGTTTCCTGTGTGTAACGCCCCCACAGGTCGCCAGCGGGCTTGATCTCGGCGCCTGCCTCGTGCACCAACAGGTACACGGGCTCGGCGGCGCGGCCGGTAATGGCGATGGCCTCGAAGCCGCTGCGTTTCTGGACCGCAGCGAACATGCCGCCAAAGGTGGTGTCGAAAAACAAGCCGGTAAGCGGGGATTTCGTGCCGGCACAGCAGCGCGTGGCGCCGGGAACCGTGGTGTCGGTGGTGGGACCAACGGCAAAAACGATGACGTTTTCGGGTGTCAGGGGCTCAATGCCCGCGGCCAGGCGCTCGTACAGCAAACGGATGGCGAAACCGTTGCCGCCGAGATACTGCCTGGCAAACATTTCATCGAACGTTTCGATGGCAACTTGACCGCTGCTCAGATTGACATTTAGTATGCGCCCATGGTATCCGTGCATGGTGTCCTCCGCTGGTCTTGCGCGTTTACGATTCCCTTCCATGACACCGGGGCGGCTATTCTCGCAAAGCCTCCGGGGGGAAGCAAGCGCCCTCCTTGCCAAGTTGAAGCGCGTCCATTTTTCCAGATTGACGAGGTGACATGAGCAGGCTCAAGGCCGCCATCGTTGGCGCCACAGGTATCGTCGGACAGCAGTTCGTTCTCGCTTTGCAACAGCATCCCTGGTTTACCATCGACGCCCTGGCCGCTTCACAGCGTTCGGCGGGCCGTTCGTATGGCGAGGCACTGCGGGACGCCCCCGGTGGCTCGTTGCAGTGGTACGCCGAATCACCTCCGGACAGCAGCATCTTCGACCTGCCCGTGGAAAACGCCACCGACCTCGACGCAGCGCGCTTCGACGTGATTTTCAGTGCCGTCGAATCGGACGCCGCCCGGACGCTCGAACCTCAATATGCGCGCAGCACGCCGGTCATCAGCACCGCCTCGGCCTTGCGCTACGACAATGACGTGCCGGTGCTGTTACCGGGCGTCAACGACGATCACATCAGTCTGATCGACAACCAACGCAAAACGCGCGGCTGGCGGGGATTCGTCGCGCCAAACCCGAATTGCACCACGGTCGGGTTGGCCATCACCCTGGCTCCCCTGGTGCAACGCTTCGGCCTGGAAGCCGTCGTCATGACATCGTTACAGGCCGTCTCCGGCGCCGGACGCCATGGCGGCGTTCTGGGCCTGGACATCATCGACAACGTCATTCCCTACATCGCCAAAGAAGAAGAGAAAGTGCGACGGGAGACGTGCAAAATTCTCGGCCACTGTACGGCGTCCGGTTTGCAGCCAGCAACGATTCGCATGAGCACGACGTGCACCCGCGTGCCGGTGTTGGAGGGGCACACCGAGAGCGTACTGGCCTTGACCACGCGGCCGGCCCCAGTGGACGAGGCGCGCGATGCCTTCAACTGTTTCGGCGCGGAATTCGCACGGCTGGGATTGCCCTCCGCGCCGCAGCGCCTCATCGTCGTGCACGACGACCCGTTCCGGCCACAGCCGCGCCTGGACCGCACGCTGGACGACGGCATGGCCACCAGCGTGGGCCGTTTGCGGGCTGATAGTGCCTTCGAGAATGGCCTGCAATACGTGCTCTTGTCACACAATACCAAGATGGGCGCCGCCAAGGGTACGGTCCTAACGGCGGAGTTGTTGGTGCATCGGGGCTATATCGGCTGAGCCGGCGCCAGGCAGCGGGAGATACCATGCTGACCAAAATCCACCACATCGGCATCGTGGTACGCAGTCTCGACGAGGCCTATGCCTTTTACCGCGACGCCCTGTCCCTTCCGGTTCACAAGGAAGCGATCATCCAGGATCAAGGCGTCAGGGCTGCCCTGTTAACCATTGGTGAGAGCGAGATCGAATTGCTGGAACCAATCGCGCCGGGAACCGGGGTGGCTCGCTTTCTGGCCCAGCGGGGAGAGGGTTTGCATCATCTGTGCTTCGAAACGGACGACGTCAGCCAGGAACTGGAAACCGCCAAACGGCGCGGCGTGACGCTGATCGATCAGCAACCGCGCGCCGGACTGGCTGGCATGATCTGCTTTTTGCACCCCAAGTCCAACCACGGCGTCCTGATCGAGTATGCCCAGCCGTAATATCACGGTGCCAAATTTTGCACCGCGCGGATATCATGTTACACTTGCACTCGCCTCACATTTATGCTAAGCGGTTGTAAACCGCCCCCACAATTCGTTTTGGTAACGGCCATCCCAACACCGGATACCCAAAACTATCCACCCCATGCAGATCCTGCATCAGAGAAGGTTTAGATGAAGAAACGGATGCTCATTAACGTCGCGGACGAGGAAGAAAGCCGCGTCGCCATCGTCGAAGATGGCATTCTGGAAGAGTTCACCATTGAGACGACCAGCAAGGAGCAGATCAAAGGCAACATCTACAACGGCGTTATCGTCAAAGTCGAACCGAGCTTGCAAGCGGCGTTCGTAGATTACGGCGGCAATCGGCACGGCTTCCTGCCCATTGGCGAGATTCATGCCCGATGGTTTAACGACGATGGCAAATCAGCGGAAGACCGCGAGCGCCGTCCCCGCATACAGGACGTGCTGCAGCGCAACCAGAGAGTCATCGTGCAGGTGGTCAAAGAAGAGTTGGGCACCAAGGGCGCCAGCCTCAGCACCTATATCTCCCTGCCGGGGCGCTACCTGGTGCTCATGCCCGAATCGGAGACCTCCGGCGGCATCTCGCGCAAAATTGAGGACGAGGAAGAGCGCCGGAAGCTTAAAGAGATCGTCACCCAGCTCGAGCCGCCCCCGAACATGGGTATCATCGTACGCACCGCCGGACTGAACCGTAACAAAGCCGAGTTGCAGCGCGACATGGCATACCTGCAACGTCTGTGGGCCAGCATTGAGGACAAGAGTCAACAGTCCCCCGCCACCGCCCTGATCTATCGGGAACAGGACCTCGTGATTCGCTCTATCCGCGACTACTTCACACCCGACATTCAGGAGGTTCTGGTCGACGACCGCGAAATCTACTACCGCGCGCGGGACTTCTTTCAGGCGGTGATGCCGCGATACCACGGCCGCGTCAAGCTGTATCGTGAGAAAAAGCCGCTGTTTGCCAAGTACCAGCTTGAGGAACAGTTGGAAACCATCTACAGCCATAAGGTCAATCTGAAACAGGGCGGTTCCATTGTTATCGACCAGACCGAGGCACTCGTTGCTATTGACGTGAATTCGGGGCGCGCGACACGGGAAAAGACGATTGAGGAGACGGCCTTCAAGACCAACATGGAGGCAGCCCAGGAAGTCGCCCGGCAGTTGCGCTTGCGCGACCTCGGGGGGCTCATCGTCATTGATTTCATCGACATGCGTAACGCCAAGCACAACCAGGAAATCGAGAAGACACTGCGGCAGGCGGTCAAGCGGGACAAGGCACGTACGCAGGTGGCACGTATTTCCCAGTTCGGGCTGCTGGAATTGTCGCGCCAGCGGCTTAAACCCACCATCCTCGAAGGCAATTACCAGAGTTGTCCGCATTGCGAGGGCAGCGGATTGATTCGTTCGGCAGTGGCGTTCGCGCTCTCGGTTCTGCGCCGGATTCGCGCGGAAGCCGCCAAGGACACCTTGGCGGCCGTCAACGCGCAACTGCCGATGGACGTGGCGTTTTACCTGCTAAATCAGAAACGCAAGGAAATCGCTCAACTGGAAGAGGAATACAACCTGACGCTTAACTTGGTCGGCAACCCGCTAGCACGGCAGAACGAGCACACCATGGAATTCGTCAGGCGCGCGGCGCCCGTAGAAGTGGCCCCGGCGACTGAAAAAGGGGCGGCCCGGGAGAGCAAGGAACCTCCGGCTCGTTCAACGGCTAGCGGTACGTATCGGCGCCGCGGTCGCAGCGGTCGTGTGGAAGAGCCGGAAGCCCGGTCATCAAAACCGGCAACTAGGGCCACTTCCACCCCAGTGCCGCCTGTCGTCAACGCCGAGGTAGCGATGCCTCAGGGTGGGATTCGCGGGCGGATTTTCTGGCGGTTCAACTCAGGATTGAGACGCCTGGAACGTCATGGCAACGGCGCACCGCCGGTTGCCACAGCCGGCGCGCGTTCCGGCCGGCAGACGGCTGGGCGTCTAGCGCACCGCGCGCGCGGCTGGTGGCGGCGGCGGGGCTCAAATCAAGCAGGCCAGAGCGACGGAGCTGCCAAGCAGGAATCCGCCAAGGTCAATGAACCGGTTGAAGCGGCGCAGAAATAAGATTTGGTCGGGATCAGATGGCGTACAACGCCAGCAGACGCCGGGCGATGACCTGCCGCTGAACCTCACTGGTACCCTCGCCGACAGTGAGCAACTTGGCGTCCCGATAGTACCGCTCCACCGCGAACTCTTCCGTGTAGCCGTACCCCCCGTGAATCTGGATTCCCTCCGAGGCAGCCTTCTCGCATATCTCACTGGCGAATAGCTTTGCCATTCCTGCTTCCAGATCGCAGCGCTCGCCGCGGTCCTTCTTGGCGGCGGCATTGAAGGTCAATAACCGAGCCGCCTCGATTGCCGTCGCCATGTCGGCTAGCTTGAATTGAATCGCCTGGAAGTTGGCGATGGGTTGCCCGAATTGCTGCCGCTGCTGGGCGTACCGAATCGAGTCCTCAAAGGCGGCTCGCGCCATACCGACGCCGCGGGCGGCAATGTTGATACGCCCGACTTCAAGCGCCGACAGCACATATTTGAAGCCGTGGCCTTCTTCCCCGATCAGACAATCTCTTGGAATCTGGCAATCCTCCAGGATGACCTCACAAGTGCGCAAACCCTTATAGCCCAGCTTTTTGATACGCCGCCCAATACGGAAACCGGGGCGGCTCTTGTCTAGTAAGAAGGCACTGATGCCCCGGTGTTGCGGCTGCCGCGTCGGGTCGGTCTTGGCCAGCAGCATGAAGGTGTTGCCGCGTTCGGCGTTGGTGATGAACATTTTGCTGCCATTGACGACGTACACGTCACCCTGCCGGATGGCGGTCGTCTGCATGGCGGCGGCGTCGGAGCCGGCATTCGCTTCGGTTAGCATCAGCCCACCGCGCCGCTCGCCGGTTGCGAAAGCCGGCACATAGGCCTGCTTTTGGACCTCTGTACCATACCAACAAGTCATCAAGGCCATCATGAGATGGGAATTGAGGATGCCCGCCAAGCTCATCCAGCCCCGCGACAGTTCCTCGCAGATAATGGCGTAGCTCACGTAATCAAGCCCGCCGCCACCGTATTCGGTCGGCAGGATACAGCCGAACAGACCCATCTCCGCCATTTGCTTGACCATCGGGTCGGGGTAGGCGTCGGCATGCTCGTATTCGCTGGCAACCGGGATTACCTCGTTGTCCACGAAGCGCCGCATTGTCGTTTGCAACTGTCGTTGGGTATCGTCCAGCGTGAAATCCATGATTCCCCCTCGATAATTCTTCGTAAGCTGACGGGTTCGTCGAGTAACCGGCTGCATCCTGGGACGGCACTGGGCGTGGTTTGCAAACGCGCGGCAATTCGCCTATTATCAATGCTTCCGCCTACCTCAGCGTCTGATAGCGCTCCCGCGTCGCAGGTGTACCGCAACGCGCAACGCACGTTTCCCCGAATTTACAACCCGACTTCGCAAGACGGCAGACAAAAGGAGACAATCCATTATGGAGCAGTCGCAGGTGACCATCGCACCGGCACGAGGCAAGCTCGGCGTTTTGCTTCCGGGCCTCGGTGCCGTGAGCACGACCTTGATCGCGGGCATCGAGTTGATTAAGAAGGGCCTGGGCCGGCCTATCGGCTCACTGACGCAGTACGGAACCATCCGCCTCGGGAAACGCACCGAAAATAACAGCCCCCTGATCAAAGATTTCGTTCCTCTGGCCGGCCTGGATGAACTCGTCTTCGGCTGTTGGGACCTCTTCGCCGACAACGCCTATGACGCCGCCGTGCACGCCGGTGTCATTGAGCCGTCACGCCTGGAAGCCGTGCGCACGGAACTGCAGGAACTGCGGCCGTGGAAGGCCGTTTTTGACCAGAATTACGTGCGGCGCTTATCCGGTCCGCACGTCAAGACGGGGAAAAACAAGTACGACTTGGCGATGCAATTGATGGAAGACATCGAAACCTTTTCGGGCCGCCACGGCACTACCCGCATGGTGATGCTGTGGTGTGGCAGCACCGAAGTGTTTATGGAATTGGATGAGGTCCATAAAACGCTGCACAACTTCGAGGATGGCCTCAGGAACGACCACCCGGCCATTACACCCAGCATGATCTACGCCTACGCTTCGCTGATGTCCGGCGTGCCCTTCGGCAACGGCGCTCCAAACCTGACCGTCGATATTCCGGCACTGCTGGAGTTGGCTGACGACCGTCGCGTACCCGTGTGCGGTAAGGATTTCAAGACCGGCCAGACGCTCATGAAAACCATCCTGGCACCCGCCCTCAAGGCGCGCCAACTGGGCCTGCACGGCTGGTTTTCGAGTAACATCCTGGGTAACCGGGACGGCGACGTGCTGCATGACCCGTCGTCCTTCCGCACCAAGGAATACAGCAAGCTGTCGGTTCTGGAATACATCCTGCAGCCGGAGCTCAACGAGGAGCTTTACGGCGATTACGAGCACCAGGTGCATATCCACTATTACAAGCCGCGCGGCGACAACAAGGAAGGCTGGGACAATGTGGATATCTTCGGCTGGCTCGATTATCCCATGCAGATCAAGATTAATTTCCTGTGCCGCGACAGCATCCTGGCGGCGCCGTTGATGCTCGACCTGGTGCTATTCATGGACCTCGCCCAGCGCAGCCAGCTCAGTGGTATTCAGGAATGGCTGTCCTTCTATTTCAAAAGCCCCATGTGCGCCTCATTCCTCTACCCGGAGCACGATTTGTTCATCCAGCTCACCAAGCTGAAGAACACCCTGCGCTATCTGCGGGGCGAGGATCAGATCACCCACCTGGGCATCGAGTATTACCAATCCTAACAGGATTGCGCGGCGTTTAACGGTCGAACGCCCGCATAATGGCCTGCCGTACCGCGTCGTACGTAGCCGGGAGGCCCACAGGCAGGTTGGTGTAGTGGGGGGTCACGTCGGCAAGGCGGGATTCGTGGTATTGAATCTTGAATTCGGGAAATTTCAGGCCGTTGGCCGTGGAAATGACTACGACCCGGTCATCCTTGTTGATGTCGCCTCTCTGCGCAAGTTTGAACAGGGCGGCCAACGCCACGCCGGTGTGGGGGCAATTGAATAATCCTGTGCGGTCCGACCACGCTGACGCATTGGCCAACTCGTCTTCGGTCGCCTGCTCCACCACGCCATTGAATTCCCTTAACGTGGCGATAGCCTTCTGCACGCTCACCGGATGACCGATTTGAATGGCACTCGCCAGCGTCGGTTTCGCCTGCATCGGCTGAAAGTCTTCAAATCCCTTCAAGTAGCTCAGATACAGGGGATTGGCGCGTTGCGCCTGGGCACAAGCGAGGCGCGGCAGCTTCGAGATCAATCCCACCTCGTACATCATCATGAAGCCTTTCCCCAAGGCGCTCACGTTGCCGAGATTGCCGCCCGGGATGATCACCCAATCCGGCACCTCCCAGTCGAACTGCTGCACAAGCTCGATGCTGATAGTTTTCTGCCCTTCGATGCGCAAGGAATTCATCGAATTGGCGAGGTAGATGTTGTGGCGGAAACAAATTTCCTGCACGAGCGCCATGCAGCCGTCGAAGTCGGTATCGAGCGACAGCGTCAAAGCGCCGTGGGCAATGGGCTGAATCAACTGGGCGTTGGATACCTTTCCCTTGGGGAGGAAAACGATTGCCTGCAGCCCGGCAACGGCGCAGTAGGCGGCCAGTGATGCGGAAGTATCACCTGTGGAAGCGCACGCCACCGCCGGGATGTCTTTGCCCTCCGCGATCATCTGCCGCACCATCGACACCAGCACCGTCATGCCCAAGTCTTTGAACGACCCGGTGTGGCTGTTGCCGCACTGCTTGATCCACAGGTCGGGCACCCCGATTTGTTTTCCCAGCCGCTCGGCCCAGAATAGGTTGGTGCCGCCCTCGAAGGTAGACACGACGTTGTCGTCCGTAACGGCCGGACAAACCCATTCGCGCTTCCCCCAGACGCCGCTGCCGTAGGGCCATTGGGTGCGCAGATACCGCTTGTCGAATATCTCTTTCCAGTCGTCCGGGGTGCGCTGCCGTAAGCGGTCCAGGTCGTGGCGCACTTCCAGGAGATTGCCGCAGCGTGGGCACCGGTAGATGACGTCTTTCAGGCTGTATTGCTCGGAACAGCCCGCGATGCACTGAAACCAAGCGCGGTAGGACGTGCCGTCCGAGGCTGGATTTGGTTGCGCTCGCATCAGGCCTCTAATTCCCCCTCAGCCGCTGAGTTCGGCCATCGTCTGCGTGAACACCTCCCACACCTGATCGGGCTGGGCACAGGCGTGGGACGACATATAGGCGGTTGCCAGATAGCTCCACATGGCAATATCACGCGCGCCGCACGCTGCCATCAGGCGCATCTCCTGTCCCAGCAAAGGCGCCGCGTCCTGCGGTACGCGAAAACCTTGCACCCACATCTGGGTCGCTTTGCCGTAGCGTTTGCCGAGTCGCTGCAACGCCTCGCAAAATACCTGCGTCGTGGCGATGTCACGGCCATAAAAAAGCGGATACGGATCGGCCGCTAACACGTCGATGTGAGCCATAGCCGCGTACGGCTCCCATTTTGATTCCAGATCATCCAAGGTATCGGGGTCGGTGAGCAGGCAGACGATGTTCCGCAAGCCCTTCTTGCCGGCCACCGTCGTCATATCACCGAGAAAATCGGCGATGGCTGCCTGCTTGGTGTGTCGCACGTCAGATGTTTCCGTGCAAGGGAATGGCTTGCCATAAGCAGACGCGAAGCGCTCTATGCAGCGCGTGCAGCAGCAGGCCCACAGACCTTGGGCACGCGCCTCGCCGAACGGCAGGTAAAAATGCGGCTCATCCCAGAAAATGGCATCGGCCTGCAAAACGGTCGCCACCGTGTCGATCCACCGGACAAGATATGTTTTCGCTTCGTCCGAATTGGGGCACAGAAGCGGCAAGGGTCGGCCATCGCTGCGGCGCTGCTGGCCCTCGATGTCCCAGGCGCCGCGCTCGGTGAACGCCTCGCCGCCGAACATGCCGCCCACGCCCCACGGATCAACGTAAGCTTGCAAACCCCGCTCTTGGGTCAGTCGCACGCAATCGGCCACGCTGCTTTGGTAAAACCGATGATCGTTTTCGGAGAATGTAAAGACGATGTACGTGAACCCCAGACGGGCAATATCGTCGAGGTCACGCTGAAAATGCTGCGGATTGCGGACCCCGAAATAGCTCACGCCCCATTGCCGGCTCGGCGGATCGAGTGCCGCGGTCATGCCACGGCCACCCGAAGCCTCACCCGCATGTCTTCACCAGGCAGGCGCATCCCGACGACGGTGCTTCCATCCGGGTGCTGAGAACGGAGTTGCGGGATGACGAGGATCTGACCGGCCTTGATCATGTAGGGTTTCCGCAGGCCATTGAGCGCCGCCAAGGTCGCCACCGTGGTGCGGAAACGCCTGGCCACCCGCCCAAGCGTGTCACCCCATTTCACTTGGTAGCGCCGTAGCGGCAGCCGTTGCGACACGTCAAGCACCTGCCCCACCTTGATAACGTAGGGTCTGGACAATCCGTTCACCATCGCCAGCGTCGCCACGGTGGTATCGAAGCGCGCTGCGATACGGCTCAGGGAGTCGCCGGGCTGTATCCGATAGCGCTGCGGTTTCTGAGGTTGTACGCGCTCGTGAACGGTTGACGCCGCCGCCAGTCGTCCTGCCGGTACGCGCAGAACCTGCCCCGGCTTGATCAGATGCGCCTGATCGATGTTGTTCATGGCAACCAGTGCGTTGACGGTGGTTCCAAAACGTTTGGCAATGCGCCCCAGGGTGTCGCCGTGCCGCACCCGGTAACGCTGGGGTTTCTGAGATTGGGCTGGTTTGTGAACGGTTGACGCCGCCGCCAGTCGTCCTGCCGGTACGCGCAGGACTTGCCCCGGCTTGATCAGATGCGCCTGATCGATGTTGTTCATGGCAACCAGCGCGCCGACGGTGGTTCCAAGGCGTTTGGCGATGCGCCCCAGGGTGTCGCCACGCCGCACCCGGTAACGCTGGTGCTGCACCGGGACGCGCAATAGCTGGCCAGTCTTGATCAGATTCAGCTGCTCCAGGTTATTCAAGGCCGCCAAGGCGCTGACGGTGGTATTGAAACGCTTGGCGATCCGCCGCAATGAATCACCGCGCCGCACCCGGTAATGCTCCTGCTGCCCAGGCTTTGTGTGAGGCTTGGCGAACCGGACATTGCCAAAGTACCGCTTGTAATGATTCGCTACATGAACCGCGGCGAGAAACTCGGCGTAGAAATTACGCGATGCGAAGCCGAATGCGCGTCCGCGGTATCGCTGCACAATTTTGCCAATATCCTTCGTGCCCGTCCTCTCCACCGCTTTCTTCATGCCCCAGGCGCCGTGATTGTAGGCCGTGATCGCCAGTGGCCAAGTGCCCAGAAGGCGGTAATTCTCTTTCAGCAGTTTGGTAGCCGCGATCGTCGCCAGCCGCACGTCGTGGCGTTCGTCCACCGTCTTATTGATCGTCAAAAACTGGCGGCCCGTGGCCGGCATGAACTGCCAGATGCCCGCGGCGCCAGATTTAGAATACGCATCATTGCGAAAGGACGACTCGACGTGGGGAAGCAAGGTCAACTCTTTCGGCAGACCCGCCCGTTCGAAAATCGGCTCGATTACCGGCAGATACGCCCCTGAACGCACCAAGCCCGCCCTGAACGCCTCCCGTATACCACCCTGAAAACGCACCTGTCGGGTTGCTTGACGAAACACTGCCGCGGTCTGCTTGCCCTTAAACATCGCCAGGACACGCCGCTCGTCGCGGGTCAACCCTCGGCGCTTGCCGTGCGCCAGCCGTTCCAGAATCCCCTTGTAATAATTACGCTTCCGCCCGATCAAGCTCCTGCGACGTTCCTTGTCGCGCGGCAAGTCGTATAACGTCTGGTATCTGATGCTCAAATCATAGGCATCATGCAGCACACCACTATCGCCCTCCAACCTGGCGAAAACGTGTATCCAGAAGTTCACGCTGGGCCTCAGCGACTTGGGTAGCGGAAACAGCCTGTCGGCTTGTCCCTGAGCCGCATGCGAACCGACATGAGACAGGCAAACCAGCACTGTCAGACAAGCAGACACCCACCAAACCCAACGCCGCTTCGGCCCTGAAGGTTGTTGCTTTGCCAAGTCTTTTCCTCCTATGACGCATCTCGGAGCGCTGAGACCTTAGCCTCCAATTCCTCTTGGAGCGCCTTCTTGCTCTCCTGGAATTGCACCTGAAGCCCGTGAACATTTGCTGCGGCTTCCTGTGGCGGACGTTCACGCACCATGCGGCGTATCTCGGCCTGCATCATGATCTCTTTTTCAGCGATCTTTGCCTCGTACTGCTTGCGCAACTCGCCAATCTCACGACGCTGGTCCTCCGTCAACGACGCCACAGGCGCCCGACCCTGGCGCGCGTTTACCTTTTGCATCGCCAATTCAAGGGCACTTTTCATCTCACGTTCTCCATGTAACGTCTACAAAAGCTAAAAAAGTCAGGAACGACAAACCCAAGATAATATAAAACCTGTCAACTCAAACGCCTAGGGCCTGTGGACATTTAGGCGAGTGCCAAGCGAGAACTCACCGCATAGATCATCGCGGCGTAGCTGACGTCGGTCTTCTCGAAGCGCATCGAAAGGCGACGTAAGTATTTGATTTTTCAGAAGAAATTATCTACCACGCCAGCACCTGTACATCCCCGAGTCGTACTCGATCACCTCGACGCGATTCGACCTGGGAGGAATCACCACCGTAGCGCCACGAGCTTGAAACTGGGCGCGCAACTCGTTGCTGTCGCAGGCTTTGTCCGTTATCAGCGCCTCGAATCCGACGTCGGCGAGCAGCAGCGGTGCACCGATCAGGTCGTGACGCTGGCCCGGCAGCAACACGAACTTCACCAAGTTGCCCACGGCATCGCCCCTCACGCTGATCTGGGTGCTTGGGCCACCCCACGAGCGACCGATCGCCTGGCTGCGGGCTCCCCTTTGGCTCCGGCCCCGGGTTGGTGGAGCCGCACGAGGGTGCCACCGACAAGCACGTACTCGAAATCGGCCAATTACAGCCAGTGGTCTAGATGAAAGTCCGCAGACCCTAGAATAGTTTGGCGAATTCGTGTCAATGACGCCATAATCGGGGTGCAGGTTGACTTCGGCAGGTGCAACGGCCAAAATGCGCCTCCGTTTGACACGAAGAACCTCACTCTGGTGTATGGTCTTGGCTTAAAGGTGCCCCAGCAGCATGCGGCGCTATCGCTACTCCGCCTGGAATGACTCCCTCGGTTGTTGCCACCCCGACCCCGAAGACGTACTTGATGGCATGGCTGATTCAATCATTGAACATGGCGATCTGCGGAAGGCCCTACGGCTTCTGATGCAGCAGGGATTCACCGATCGACGAGGCCGCTTCATGCCGGGCTTGCGGGACATCCGCGACCGGCTGTTCGACATGCGGCAACAAGCACTAGCTGAGTACGACTCAAAGGATATGGTGCGGGCCTGGTGGCGCATGGAAATGGACAGACTTGACAGGATGCTGGGTGGCGTTTTCTGGGGCAGCGATGCGGACACCATCGACGCTGATCTGATTAAAAGGATAATGGGCAATGAAGCGTGGCGTCAAGTATGTGTAATCAAAGAACTGACCGAAGTCCTGGAACGGTACGTAGACCGCAACGGAACTCGGCTTGAACTGACGGTGCGAGGCATCCGTCGCATTGCCCAGCGCGCCATGCTGGATATCTTTTCCTCCCTGCAGCGCAGTTCGTTCGGCGGGCATGCCATACGACGGAACGGGGTAGGCGGCGAACGTTTGGAAGACAGCCGCCCCTATCAGTTTGGCGATGCTTTTGTGATCAACATGGGACAGACGATCATGAATGCCGTGCAACGCACCGATGGGCGGACATCGATTCGCTTGGCACCGCAGGACTTCGAGGTTTACGACGCCGAGTCTACGGTCCGCTGCACCACGGTACTGCTGCTCGACATGAGCGGCTCAATGGCGCGCTACGGCCGTTTCACCGCGGCCAAGCGGGTTGCCCTGGCCCTCGACGCCTTGATCCGCACCCAGTTCCCGCGTGACCGACTGCACGTCGTCGGGTTCTGCACGTACGCCCAGGAATTGCAATTGGCCGACATCCCCTCCCTGTCTCCCAAGCCGTTGGGTTTCTTTCCCCATTTTTACCGCCGCATGTACCGCAATCCGCTGGGGTTCGTAAACGTACAGGTCGACGCTGCCGAGGCCGCGCGCGGCCAGACCAGTGTCCCGGCGGCCTTCACCAACATCCAGGCGGGGCTGCAAGTGGCCGGGCGGCTCTTCAACCAACAGCGCGCCGGAAACCAGCAGATCATCCTGATAACGGACGGCGAGCCTACCGCTCATATCCGCGGCCGCAACATCTGCCTGGAATACCCGCCATCGCCGCAAACCTTGACGGAAACGCTGAAGGAGGCGAAACGCTGTACGCGCCGCGGGATCACCATCAACACCTTCATGCTCGGAGAGAACGGCCCCATGAAGCGTTTTGTGAGCGAACTGACCAAGATCAACCGCGGGCGGGCCTTCTTCGCCTCGCCCACCAGCTTGGGGGAATATATTCTCGTGGACTACGTCGCCAATCACGGCGCCAAAGCCGCCTGACACAGGGGACTTGCGATGCCGAACAACCCAAGCGGGCGTCAATCCATCATTGCCGCCAATTGGAAGATGCACAAAACCCTTGAGGAGGCCGGGCAGTTCGCCGACAATCTCCAGCAGCAGTGCCCCGACCCTGGCACCGTTGAAGCCGTCATAGCGGCGCCGTTCACGGCACTCTCCACCCTGCAAGGCCGTCTGCGCGCGACACCGTTTCGCCTGGCCGCGCAGGATCTGTTTTGGCAGCCTGCCGGGGCGTACACGGGTGAGATTTCTGCTGCCATGCTGGTTGACGTCGGATGTTCCCACGTCATCATCGGGCATTCCGAGCGCCGGCAAGGGTTCGGCGAAACAGATGCCGTAGTTGATAAAAAAGTATCCGCCGCGTTGCAAGCTGGGCTGCAACCAATTGTCTGCGTTGGGGAAACGCTCGACGAGCGGCAGGCGGGGCAGACTTTCGACGTACTCAAGCGGCAAATACAGAACAGCTTGGCATCGTGTTCAGCGGGCGCCATGCCCCGCGTCGTCTTGGGCTACGAGCCGTTGTGGGCCATTGGCACGGGTGTGAGCGCCACGCCGCAGCAGGCGCAGGAGGCGCACCGCTATCTGCGCGACTTGCTGGCGCAACGCTGGGGAACCGAGACGGCTGAGGCGGTGCGCATTCAGTACGGCGGCAGCGTCAACCCGGGCAACATCGCCGCTCTGATGGCCGAGGAAGATATCGACGGCGCCCTAGTAGGCGGCGCCAGCCTTGATGTCGATTCGTTCATCCAACTTCTGACCTATTCGTAAGGATTGTCACAACATGTTCCTTCTGCTCATCGTGGTCCACGTCTTGGTGGCACTGGCCCTAATTCTCATCGTTCTTCTACAGGTCGGTAAAGGCCAGTCCATCGGCGCCGCGTTCGGTGGCGCCAGCTCGTCACAAACCATTTTCGGTAGCCGCGGCCCGACGACGTTCCTGTCGCGGTTAACGACCGTTGCCGCTGCCGTCTTCATGATCACGTCCCTGAGCTTGGCCTATTTTTCCGCCCACCGCGGCCAGAGTTCAGTGATTATAGATCAGGCCCCGACCACTACCGACCAACCCGCGGTGCCGGTGCCTCCGATTGCTCCCAGAGAGGCCCCGCCGGTGGAGAATGCACCCGCGCCTGAGGCTCAGGAAGAAACGACACAATAGCCGGTCAGGCGGCCCGAAAAAGCCGTTGACAATGGCCGGGCGCAGGCGCTATGCTGTGGGCTCCTTTCTGTCTCGGAAACTTGTTTTTCGGGGCGTGCAAACATGCCGAAGTGGTGGAAATGGTAGACACGCCATCTTGAGGGGGTGGTGCCTCACCGGGCGTGGGGGTTCAAATCCCCCCTTCGGCATCCCCCCTCAATCCCGCTTTGATGTTACCGAGGCAACCTCCCGGCTATTCCTGGCATTACGACCCACGCTTTCAATCCTGTCAACGTTGTTTCTGATGGATTGCCATGAACGGTCTTGCCGCTGTCATGCCCCCGATTTCGGATCGTGAAATGCAGGTGGTAAACGCCGCGCGGGCATTTGCGCGCGATGTGATCGAACCGAATGCCGATGCTTGGGAGGAAGCCGGAAGTATTCCCAGGGAAGCCTTCCGGGAAGCCGCCGCGCGCGGGCTGTGCCGCCTCACCGTAACGGAATCCATGCACGGTCACGGGCTTGGCATGCCGGCCATGACTCTGGTCGTGGAAACCCTGGCCGCCGCCTGCATGGCCTCAGCATTCGCGTTGACCGTGCATAACAACTTGGCACGCGGCCTCACGCGCAACGCCCGCATCCCGCAACTGGAGCGTTGGCTGCCAGGACTGATCACCGGCGAGCAAATCGGCGCCTTCCTGCTCACCGAGCCCCAAGGCGGGAGCGACGCGGCGGCGATGACGACGACAGCGCGGCGAGATGGCCGTGGCTGGCGGCTTGACGGCGCCAAGGCATGGGTCAGCAACGGCGTCAACGCCGACCTGTTGAGCGTGTATGCCCAGACCGATGCGCCGGCAGGCTGGCGCGGCATCGCTTGCTTCATCGTGGAAGCCGACGCCCCAGGCGTGATCCGGGAACCCGCCTATCGTCTGTTGGGCGGCCACGCGCTCGGTACCGGCGGATTTCGTTTCGAGGGGTGCCGGGTCGGCACGGACGACGTTCTGGTGGGACCCGGCGAGGGATTCAAGGCAGCCTTGGCCGGGGTCGATTTCGCGCGCATAACGGTCGCCGCCATGTGCTGTGGCATGCTGGGAAGATCGTTGGAAGTGGCAATGGAGCATGGGGCCGGACGGCGCACGTTCGGAAAATCGGTGCTGGAGCACCAAGCCGTCCAGTCGCTGCTGGCCGACGCCGCTACCGACCTGGAGGCCGCACGACTACTGACCGCGCACGCTGCTACGGTCTTGGACGATGGGACGGGCCGTCATACCCTGGCCGCCGCCCACGCCAAGAAGTTTGCTACGCGGGTGGCGCTCAGCCGCATCGCCGACTGCATGCAGGCCATGGGGGCAAACGGCCTCCGCACTGAATACCCACTGGCACGCCACTTGACCGCCGCCAAAATGGCGCAATATCTGGACGGCACCACGGAAATTCAGAACGTCGTGATCGGCCGCGCTATTACCCGCCCCTACTTGTCGGCGACCGGGCAAACCGGTCGTTAGCCGGTACTGTCAGCGCCTCAGCCCGCAACCTCCTTGGCGAACTGTTCGGTAAGCTCCAAGGTCTCACTGAGATCATCGCTCTCGAAGCCGATAATCAGGTGCTTCAGCCCCCGTTCACCAAACGCCGCCACGTCTTCCGCAATACGCCCCGCGGAACCCGTAAACGGCAGCCGCCCGCCCTCGGGACGCGGCAGTTCGGTTCCAAGGCGATACCACGGGATAAACATGGCGGTATCGATATCGTGAGGGTTGCGGCCCACCGACTCGGCGTAACGGTGCACGTCTGCGAGCGCCTCACCAAACAACGCTGGCGTGTCCAGCATGGCGCGTGGGTTGCGCCCGACCGGATACCAGCCGTCGCCCAGACGTCCCGCGCGGCGCCGCGCTGGCGCACCCTCGCCGCCGACCCAGATGGGCAGTTTCGACGCCGGTTTGGGCGCAAACCGCACCCCGGCAAAGCGCACGAACTCGCCGTCCATGGCCGGATCGTCCTCCGTCCACAGCGACCGGAAAGTGCGGATATATTCGTCGGACGCCACGCCCCGACGGTCGAAACGCGGCGCACCCAGAACCGCCAATTCCTCGGCCATCCAGCCAACCCCAACTCCCAGCGTCAGCCGGCCCCCGGACAGCACGTCCAGGGTGGCCAGCATTTTGGCGGTCAGCACCGGCGGGCGGTGCATCAGCACCATCACCGAGGTGAGCAGCCGAATGCGCTCGGTGGCCGCCGCCGCCCACGTCAAGGCGGTGATCTGCTCAAGACACGTGCCCGTATCGCTGGCCGGCCACGTGCCGGAATCATTGTAGGGATACCGAGAGGTCGTGCGTGCCGGGATGATGACGTGATCGCTGAGGCCGAAATGCGACAGCCCCAGACGCTCGCAGTGTTGCGCCACCCGTCGCAGGCCGTCCGCACGCGCAGCAACACCCCGCGTGCCGAGATGCAGACCGAATTTCATGCGTGCGTCCTTTCTGGCGTGCCAATCCGAAACCGGGATCTTGGGAATCAAAGGAAGGCGGGGCGAGCGCTGATATGCAACGCTCGCCCCGGTATCAGGGAGGAATTACAAATCCGTGTTGCCCGGATCAGGCGAGGGCCACGGAGATGCCCGGCGCCCCGGTGCCGCCCTTGACCGGCCACGGGTTGAACGACCAGGCAAACTCGTAAACGCCGTCGTTCGCCAATTCATCCAGGAATTGGTTCTCGATGATGTAGATGCCGTTCATGGTGATCCAGATCACGTGACACGCGAACGGCTGACTCTCCACCTCGCCCGGCACGGCCTCGACCGGCCAACTGTCGCCGCCGACGCAAGCGATCTTGCGTTCGGCGAGCCATCTTGCCACCGTCTCGCCGGGACCCGGGCAGCCCTTGTTGTACTCTTCGTTGTCTTTCATCCACAAACTGATGTGGCCGGTGCGGAACATGACCGCGTCGCCCTCGCCGGGTTCGCTAATGCCCTGCTTGCTGAGTGTGTCCGCGACATCGTTCATGGTGATGACGTAGCCGATCGGCAGCCGTTCTTCACCCTTCATGGACGCCACGTCAAGCAGGATGCCGCGCGTGAAAAACGGCTTGCAGTTGTGCACACCCAACTTTTGCAGGCCGTAGGCGCCACCCACCTGATCCTGCGTGAAGCCGTTGTAGTAGCGGATCGTGTCGCCCACTTTGGCGCCGATGTGGCCGAGGCCATCAAACTGCGAGCCGACCTGGCCGACCTCGCCGCTGAACATCTCGTCGTTGTACATGAGTTGCTGGGCGCCAAACGGGCCACCGGTGGGGCTGCCCGGAATGGTGATCGAAACGTGCCGCGCACCGAACAGGGGCACACCGGACTCCAGCACCATACCAAGGCGGTAAACCTTGCCCTTGCGAATCAGGCTGGCGGCCTCCAGCACTTTGCTCGGCGTGATGCGGTTGGAGGCGCCGGCCTCATCATCCGGGCCCCATTCGGACGGCCACCACTGAGCGCCCAAGGGGAAATCCCAGCTCTCCTGCGCCTCGGCCTTCTCGGGCCCACTGATCACGTGCCCGGCAGTCATGCCGGCGGCCATGCCGGCGGCAAAGCCGGTCTTGACGAAATCACGGCGCGACACGCCGCCTTCGTCTTGCTCGGCAGCGGCATCCTCGGCCCCGGCGACGTGTTCGTGTTCGTGTTGGCAACCCTGGTGCTGCTGGGTCATATATCGCTTCAGCCATTCTACTTGCATGACGTGCTCCTCTCTCCGTATGGCAATTAACCGTTGAGCCGCACTACCACACGCCGTAGCGGCGCTTGCATTCGCGTCGGCCCTTCTCTCATAAGCCGCCCTTCTTTGTCAAGCCTTCTCCCGAAGTGCCCTGAACACAACCTGCAACAACGGAGCCAGGCCCTTGTGGTACAATCCCGCCTTCGTCAAAGGTAGCCCGGCGTCAAATGATGACCCCTGTCTACCAGACCATGGCGCCTTTGACGGAGGCTTGTACGAGTTGGGTCCGGCACGTAACATGATGTGCCGCGAAGACGTCGCTGATCGCCGCGGCGACGGCCTGCGACTCGGAGCGGGCCAAGGCGACCAGGGTAGGCCCGGCGCCGCTGAGCACCACTCCCAGCGCCTTGGCACGATAGCCGGCGGCCATGGCGGCTTCCATACCGGGCACGAGAGCGGCGCGAAAAGGTTGGTGCAGACGGTCGTCCATGGCCGCCGGCAGGAGGTCGTAGCGTTTCATTTGAAGCGCCGCCACGAGCAGGGCGGTGCGGCTGCAATTGAACACCGCGTCGGCCCGGCTGATCTGCGGGGGAAGCACGGCGCGCGCCTTGGCGGTCGGCAGTTCAAAATCGGGGATGGCCACGATCAGACTCAAGTCGGACGGAAAATTCAGGGGCAGGAACGCATGGCACCCATCAACGGCGTAGGAGAGGGTCAGACCGCCCATCAGCGCCGGGGTGACGTTGTCGGGGTGCCCCTCCATCTCGACGGCCACGTCGAGCAGCGCCTCGCGCCTCAGAGGATTGCCGACAAGCGCGTTGGCGGCGAGCAGGCCGCCGACGATGGCCGCTGAGCTGCTGCCAAGGCCGCGCGCCAACGGGATGTCCATGTCCAGCGACAAATGCAGCCCTGCCGGCTTGTCGCCGACCCTGGCAAACACCTCGTGGGCGGCCTTGAATACCAAATTGTCGTCATCACACGGCAGATCGACCCCGTCCGGCAGCGTGGCGCGCCAACCCGGCTCGGGCGTCAGAGTCAGCGTGAAGGTATTGTAGATTTGCAGTGCGAGCCCCAGGATGTCGAACCCGCAACCCAGGTTGGCCGTCGTAGCCGGAACGCGAACGCACACTTGCCGGGGCGTGGCATGCCGCACAATGATCCCTCGCTTGGTTGAAATTCCAGAGTCCTGTTCGGTGGCGTGAGAAAGCGTAGCGCACCCATAGATGGCGAGCAAGCCAACACGTCTTGGTGGCCGGACGGCTTCAGGAGAAAGAAATGCGTACAACTGACGGGCAAACGAGCCCCGACAATAGCATGCGAGCGTCGTTCCACACCTTGGGCTGCCGTCTCAATCAGGCCGAGACGGCGTCGATCAGCGCGACGTTCGTCAACCGGGGCTACCGCATCGTCGATTACGGCGCCGACACCGACGTGTGCGTCATCAATACCTGCTCGGTCACCGAAGGCGCCGAGGCCAAGTGCCGCCAGGCAGTGCGCGCCGTCCTGCGCCGCTCGCCGAACGCCTACGTGGTCGTCACCGGATGCTACGCGCAGGTGGGCAAGGAGGCGTTGCAAGGCATCGACGGGCTCGATTTGATCGTCGGCACGGCCCACAAAATGCAGGTCGTGGACCTGATCGACGCGCCGCAAAAGGAGGACGCGCCGCGCGTCGTTCACACCACGAAAATCGCCCGCGATGATTTCAGCCTGGACGTAATTGGCAATTACAGTGATCATACGCGGGCCAATCTGAAAATCCAGGATGGCTGTAACTTCGCCTGCGCCTTCTGCATTATCCCCTTCAGCCGTGGCGGCGCGCGCAGCCGCAAGTTCCCGGACATCCTCCGGGAAGCCCGCGGTCTAGTCGCGAGAGGCCACCGGGAGATCGTGCTCACCGGCGTCAACCTCGGCACGTACTCGGGCGACGGCTACGACCTGCTCCAGGTTATCCAGGCGCTGGAAGACGTCGACGGCCTTGACCGCATCCGCATCAGTTCCATCGAGCCGACCACCATTCCCGAGGCACTAGTCGATTGGATGGGCACGTCGTCCAAGCTGTGCCCCTACCTGCACGTACCCATGCAGAGTGGCGACGACGACGTGCTGCAGCGCATGAAGCGGCGTTATACACGGGCCGACTTCGCGTCGTTTATCGAACGGGTCGCGGAACGCGTGCCGCATGTCTGCCTGGGCACGGATGCGATGGTCGGCTTCCCCGGCGAAGACGAGGCCGCATTCGCCAACACCCGCCTGCTGCTGGCCGACCTGCCGCTCGCCTATTGCCACGTTTTTTCATACTCCGGGCGGCCGCACACGTACGCTCAACGCTATATGGATCCCGTGCCGCCCGCTGCCATGCAAGCGCGCAGCCGCATCCTGCGGGAACTCAGCGCGCGCAAGAAGGCGGCATTTTATCGCGGCTTCATGGGCAGAACGGTGCGAGTGCTGTTTGAGCGTCTTGAGAACTCGGGCTCGTACATCGGCTTCAGTGACAACTACCTCAAGGTGGGCGTCAAAGCGTCGGAGGACCTGTCAAACCGGATGGCGCTGGTGCGCTTGCATGACGTGAGCGGCGGCTTGGCCATCGGTGAGATGGTAAGCAGCACCGGATAAGGATACGGGTGTTATGCAGCGAGCAATAACCGACGTGCCAGGTGTGCTGGTCGGCCAAGCGCAGGATGCCGAGGCGTTGACCGGCTGCACCGTCGTGGTCTTTCCGGACGGCGCTGTAGGCGGAGTCGATGTGCGTGGCTCGGCAAGCGGCACGCGGGAATTGGTCGTTCTGGACGCCATGCACCTGACGCCGGCGATTCACGCCATCACGCTGTCAGGCGGCAGCGCCTTCGGACTGGATGCGGCGGGCGGCGTCATGCGGGCGCTGGAAGAACAGGGCATCGGATTTTCGACACCTGCCGCCTGCGTGCCGATTGTGCCGGCCGCGATTATCTACGACCTGGGCATCGGATCGGCCGGCATACGCCCCGACGCCGCCATGGGATGCGCGGCGTGCCAAGCCGCCGCTGCCGGACCGGTTGAACAGGGCAACGCCGGCGCCGGCACAGGCGCCACGGTCGGCAAGCTGTACGGCATGCCCCAGGCCATGCAGGGCGGCGTGGGAACGGCAAGCGCACAACTGGACAACGACGTGTGGGTCGGCGCCTTGGTCGTCTGCAACGCGCTCGGTGATGTCCGAGAGCCAGTCACCGGCGCACTGCTGGCGGGCACCCGCGAGGCGCCTGACAGCATGGCGTTGGCGGATACCGCCGAGCAGTTGCGGCGAGGCGCCACGCCCCGGCTGGACGCCGGCACCAACACGACGCTCGGCGTCGTGGCGACCAACGCCACGTTAAGCAAACCGCAAGCCCGCAAACTGGCCCAGCTTGCGCAACACGGCTTCGTTAAAGGGCTGTCACCCGCCCATACGCTGTACGATGGCGACACCATGTTTGCCGTATCGACAGGCACGCAGACCGCTGATCCCATTCAACTGGGAATCGTTGCGGCCGACTTGGTAGCCGAATCCCTGAGCGCCGCAGTGAAGGCGGCCCGCAGTGTCGGCGGTGTGCCGGGGCTGGGCGACGGCTGACTTTGCAGTGAGAATCGGAGAACAATACATGGCAGTTGTGGCGATTGTGGGCGTCCAGTGGGGCGATGAAGGAAAAGGCAAGATCGTCGATTTGCTAACCCCACAGGTTCAGTGGGTCATCCGCTGTCAGGGCGGCGCCAATGCCGGGCACACGATCGTGGTCGGCGACGAGAAATATGTCTTCCACCAAATCCCCTCCGGGGTGTTGCATCCCGGCATTCGCTGCATTATCGGCGCCGGTGTGGTCATTGACCCCGAGTCATTGGTGGCGGAGCTGCAGCAACTGAAAGCTCGCGGCATCGACCTGCGTGGACGCTTGTTCATCAGTCCCAAGGCGCACGTCACCCTGCCTTACCACCGTCTGCTGGACGCCGGACGCGAGGCGCGGCGCGGTGGCCGCAAAATCGGCACCACCGGCAGGGGGATCGGCCCCACGTACACCGACAAAGCGGCGCGCAGCGGCGTGAGAATGCAGGACGTGTTGTCACCATCGCAGTTCCGCGAGCGCCTGGAAGCCAACCTGCCAGAGAATAATTTCCTGCTGCGTGATTTCTTTCACCAGGCGCCCGTCGATCCGGAGACGGTCTGTGAGGCCTACGCCGGTTATGCCGACACGCTGCGCGATTTTGTGCAGGACACCGACGTCATGGTGCGCGAGGCCATCCGCAAAGGTGAGCATCTGCTGCTGGAAGGCGCCCAGGGGTCGCTCCTCGATCTCGATCACGGCACCTACCCGTACGTCACCTCGTCGAACACCAACAGCAGCGGGCTGTGCAGCGGTGCGGGAATTGCTCCGACGCGCCTGACGCACGTGATCGGAGTCGTGAAGGCGTACGCCACGCGGGTCGGCATGGGTCCCTTTCCCACCGAGTTGCAAAACAGCAACGGGAAAATTCTGCAGGAACGCGGACAGGAATTCGGCGCCACCACCGGCCGGGTGCGGCGCTGCGGCTGGTTCGACGCGGTGAGCGCGCGGTCAAGCCTGTGGCACAACGGCGTCACCAGCCTGGCGCTCACCAAACTGGACGTCCTCGACACCCTGCCCTCCCTGTCACTGTGCACCGCCTATCGCTATCGGGGCGAGGTCTTGAAGGATATGCCGAGCGACTTGACCGTCTTGCAGGAAGCCGAGCCGATCTACGAGGAACTGCCCGGCTGGCAGGCGCCGACCGCGGGGCTGACGGCGTACAAGGATTTCCCGGACGCCGCCAAGCGCTATATCGACCGGCTGACAGCGATCATGGAGAGCGAGGTGTCCATCATTTCCACGGGTCACGGCCGGGAACACGCCGTGGTGCACAACCCGATTTTCTGAAATCCGCTCCTATCGGTCAGTTCTGGCGTACGATCACGTATTGTTAGGATTTCGTCGTAATGGCAAGTTTGCGACTAAGAAACTATCTCAAAATGGCTTCTAACTCATTTGCTTGCGGCTATTCTCAGATAGTTGTGAAACCGCCTCTATTCATTTTTTCTTGCACGAAAAACAGCGACAGCCGAGGCTACTATCATCATTGCCTGCGGTTCTGCATATAACCCACCTCAAAAACCTTCCAGTTGAGACAAATCCGCGATACCGTCGGGTAGGGCCGAGATACCTTGCAACAGGGCCAAGCGGTTGTCGCGACGGGTGGGGTCTTCGTCCATGACGAGGACGTCGAGGAAGAAGGTCGTGATGGCGGGCTCCAGTTTGCGCAGGGCGGTGATAAAGCGGCTGACGCTGGCGCTACCGTCGAGGGCAGCGGCGGCGGCTTGATAGACGTCGCGCAGGGCCTTTTCCGCCGGTAGATCGAAGTCGTCGGGGCGCAGGGCCAGGGGCCCTTCAAGCGCACGGGTGATGCGGACGCAGCGGGAATAGGCGGCGAGCAGGGTGGGCCAATCGTCGTCGGCAAGGGCGTCGTTCAGTTCATGGGCGGCTTGGCTGGCAGCGTAAGGGTCGTGGCCCTGAGCGGCGAGGACAGCTTTGACGACCGAGGCGGGGTAGCCGCGGTCACGCAGAACGCCTTCGAGGCGGCCGATGATGAATTGCAGGACCGCTTCCTGGGTCGCGTCGTCGCCGGAAACCGGCAGCAAGGGCGCGGCGAGGTTCAACAGGCGGCGCAGATCGCATGAGGTGCGGTTGGCAATCAGGGTCTCGATAATGCTCAAGGCGGCGCGGCGAAGGGCGAAGGGATCATTGGAACCGCGCGGGGCGAGGCCGGCGGCGAAGAGGCCGAGCAGACTGTCGCAGCGATCGGCGAGGGCGAGGGCAAGCCCGGCCGGGGTGACGCTGATCTGTTGGTGCTGCTCGCCCAAGGCGGCGGCAACGGCGGCGGATTCGCCGCTCAGGCGGGCGTAATGGGCGCCCATCGTGCCCTGCAGGGCGGTCATCTCGACCACCATGTTGGTGGCCAGATCGGCCTTGGAGAGGGCCGCGGCTCGCGTTGCGGTCACGGTGTCGGATTCGCTGAGCCCTAGCAGTTGCGCCACTTGCGGCGTGAGGCGTTCGAGGCGGTGCACCTTGTCGAGCATGGAGCCGAGATCGACCTGAAATGTCAGGGTCTGCAAGCGGGGAAGAAACTCACTCAGCGCCTGACGGGTGTCCTTGCCGTAGAAGTATGCGGCGTCGGCAAAACGCGCCCGTAGCACGTGCTCGTTGCCGGCGGTCACGGTGTCGAGGTGCTCCGCGTCGCCGTTGCGCACGCCGATAAAATGTGGTAGCAGGCTGCCGTCTTCAGCGTAGACCGGGAAGTATCGCTGGTGCTTTTTCATGACCGCCACAAGCACTTCGGGCGGCAATTCCAGGAAACGCGCCTCGAAGCGCCCGCAGAACAGCGTCGGGCGTTCGACGAGATGGGTCACTTCGTCCAGCAAATCCGGGTCCTCGTGCCACACGCCGGCGTGCTGCGCGGCCATGTCGGCAACCGCGTCTCGGATCAAGGAGCGGCGTGCCTCGGGATCCGTGACCACGCCATTGGCCTGCATGACGGACGCATAGGTTCCGGCGTCGTCGATGACAATGGCCGGTGAACCGTAGGGCCGCAGACCGCGGCTGCGGCGTCCGCTGTCGATTCCCGCATAGCTGAACGGAACGTGCCGTGGGCCATACAGGGCGAGCAGCCAGCGCAGTGGGCGGCTGTAGGCCAGATTGCTGGCGTTCCAGCGCATGCTGCGGTCGAACGTGATGCCGGCAAGGAGGCCGGGCAGCGCCTCGCTGAGAACCTCGGCGGCGGCTTGGCCCGTCTCACGCACCACCGCGGCAACGGATCGCCGGCCCTGCGCCTCGACGATCTGCAGATCGGTCACCTCGACGCCCTTGCCGCGCGCAAACCCCAGGCCAGCGACGGTTGGCCGCCCGTCGGCGTCGAAGGCGCGGTCGGCTAGGGGGCCTTTGACAACGGTTTCCAGGTCCGTTTGCCGTGCGGCCAATCCTGCTACCATGACCACCAAGCGCCGCGGCGTGCCGTGCACCGTCAGGCTCTCATACCCCAACCGCAACCGGTCCAGCAAGGCCGGGAACGCGGCTTGCAACTGCAGCATCGCCGACGCTAAGTCAGCCGGCGGCAACTCCTCGCTACCGATCTCCAGCACAAAGGGACTCGCTTCGTCCGCGGGCGCGACCGTGGTGCTCTCGCCTGCCGGCGGCTCGGCGGCAGCCACTAGCCCGGCAGACGACTTGAGAAGCGGATACCCTAACTGCTCCCGCTGTGCCGCGTATAACGTCGAAATGTCCCGTGCCACGTTGCGCATGCGTCGGAAATAGTTCGCCCGCTCGGTCACCCCGATGGCGCCGCGCGTGTCCAGCACGTTGAACAGGTGCGAGCACTTCAGGTTGTAGTCGTGCGCCGGTACCGCCAGATTCGCCTCCAGGCAGCGTTTGGCCTCGCGCTCGTAGGTGTCGTACACCGCCTTGAGGGCTTCCACGTCGGCGACCTCGAAATAGTAATGGCAATGCTCGATCTCGCTGCGCAGAAGGATGTCTTCGTATGGGATGTCGGCGCCATAGTGCATCTGCCAGACGCTGTCAGCGCCTTGCAGGGCCAGTGCGATGCGGTCCAGGCCGTAGGTGATCTCCACCGCTACGGGATCCAGCGTCTGGCCGCCGGCCTGCTGAAAATAGGTGAACTGGGTGATTTCCTGGCCGTCGAGCCATACCTCCCAGCCCAGGCCCCAGGCGCCAAGGGCGGGGCTTTCCCAGTTGTCCTCGACGAAACGCACGTCGTGCTGCCGCAGGTCGATGCCGATGGCCTGCAGGCTGGCGAGGTAACGCTCCTGCGGGTCGCCGGGGTCCGGCTGCAGGATGACCTGCAATTGATGGTGCATCTGCAAGCGGTTCGGGTTATCGCCGAAGCGGCCGTCGTCGGGTCGGATGGTGGGCTCGACGTACACCACGTTCCACGGTTCCGGGCCGAGAACGCGCAGAACCGTGGCGGGGTTCATAGTGCCGGCGCCGACTTGCACGTTATAGGGCTGCTGCACCAGGCATCCCTGGTCCTTCCAGTAAGCAAGCAGCCGCAGAATGATGTCCTGAAAGTTCAGGGGCTGTGCCATGATGTTCCTTACGTGTCGTGATTATCGTGTCAGGCAGGCTTCTCAAGACTGTTATAGCCACTGTACGTCGTCTTTGTCGATCAACTCGCGCCAGACCTCATCCGGCGTCGTGCTGAACACGGCGTCGGCATCGGCGGGCAGGACGTGCCAAGAGCCACGCGCCACCTCACGGTCGAGTTGCCCCGGCGCCCATCCCGCATAGCCGGCGTAGACGCGCACGGGCGCTGTGGAGCCCGCTCTGCCCAGCGCGTCGAAAAGCACCCGGCGACTGGTGCTGACGTGGATGTCATCGACGACATGCTCGGCACCGGCGCGCGGTCTGTCGGACCTCAGGAGCATCACCAAGCGAGTACGTTGTACCGGCCCACCGAGATAAACGGTGTCCATGCGCCGATGCAAGCCCCTGATTTCGGGAAACATAGTGGCCAGCTTCACGTCCGTCGGCCGGTTGATGATCACACCCCGCGCGCCGCGTTCGCCATAGTTGAGCAACAGGACGACGGTCTCCGCGAAATTGGGGTCCCGGAGTTGTTTGCTGGCAACGAGAAGCCTGCCCGTTGCCAGGGACGCTTGGGGGGCCGTCTGCGGTATAACGGCGGACAGGGACAGCGACAAGAGAACGAATCCCGCGACGGCGATAGTCACCGACATTTTGAAACGGCAATTGCGGGTGCACACAGCAGGGCGGCGCGTCATAATAAGGTCCTCAGTTTGAGGCAAGTCAATGGTTGCGCCGGGCCAACGTAACCGACTTTTTACCCGCGTTCAAGCCCCCAAACCGCATTGACCCTGCGCCCCTACAAAAAGTATAATCCGTGGAAAATAATACACTTAAACGGCTACTGCCAGCCCGCGACGACGTTAGGGAGAATCGCTCATGACGGTTACACTTGACGACAAATACACCGTGCTTGAAGGCAGTGTTTACCTGACCGGAATTCAGGCGCTGGTGCGGCTTGCCATTGATCAACAACGGCGCGATGCCAGGGCGGGACTGCGAACCGGCGCGTTCATCACCGGCTACGAGGGCTCGCCGCTCGCCGGGTACGATCTCACCCTGGCGCGGGTGGGGCGCCTGCTCAGCGAGCATCGCATCGTCCACCAGCCAGCGGTGAACGAGGAATTGGCCGCCACCGCGGTGATGGGCAGCCAGAGCGTGCACCTGTTCCCCGGCCCGCAGGTCGACGGAGTGAACGGCATCTGGTACGGCAAAGGCCCCGGCGTCGACCGCAGCGGCGACGTGTTCAAGCACGCCAATATGGGCGGCACCGGACCCAACAGCGCGGCGCTCGTGCTGGCGGGCGACGACCACAATTGCAAAAGCTCCACGGTGCCGCACCAGAGCGATCACGCCCTGCTCGCCGCCGGCATCCCCATCTTCTACCCCGCCACCATTCAGGAATTTCTGCTTTACGGCCTGCACGCCTTCGCCCTGTCGCGCTTCAGCGGCTGCTGGGTCGCCCTGAAGCTGGTCACCAACCTGTGCGACGGCGGCAGCGTGGTGGACGTGCATCCCGACGTGCCCGACATTGTCATCCCGGAGGTGACCATCGACGGCGAACCCTTCCGCAAGCGCCAGGACACCACCTTCCTGCCCCCCGGCACCATCGAGCTCGAACGCCACCTCTTCGTCGACCGCCACGCCGCGGTGCGTGCGTACGGGGCCGCCAACGGCCTGTACGGGGCCGACGCGCAGGCGGGCGACGCCCGCGTCGGCCTGATCAGTGCCGGCAAGAGCCAGGCCGACCTGCAACAGGCGCTGCTCGACATGGGTCTGGACGGCGAGGCGTTGCAACGCCTGGGCGTTCGCGTCCTGAATCTGGGTATGATCTATCCGCTGGCGACCGAAAGCATCCGGCGTTTTGCACGCGGTCTGGAAGAAATCATCGTCGTCGAGGAAAAGCGAGACTTTCTCGAAAGCCAGATCCGCGACTGCCTGTACGGCATGACGGCGTCGCCGCGGCTGCTGGGCAAAACGACCGAGACGGGCCGGCCTTTCCTGCCCATGCACGGCGAGTTGGACGCCGACGTCATCGCCGAGCGCATCGGACCGCGGCTGCGGCGTTTGGGTGAAGCGCCGGGCATCGACGCGCGCTTGGCCGTGCTGGAAGCGGTCCGCGAGCGCCAGTACGATCCTTTCATGGCGCGCAAGCCGAATTACTGCTCCGGCTGCCCGCACAGCCGCTCCACCCGCATGCTCGACGGCCAGATCACCGGCGGCGGCATCGGCTGCCACGGCATGGGCGGGCTGATCGAGCAGGACATGCGCCACACCAGCTATCTGACGCAGATGGGCGGCGAGGGTCTGCCGTGGGTCGGCGCGGCGCCGTTCAGCGACACCCAGCACATCTTCCAGAACATCGGCGACGGCACGTATTTTCATTCCGGCAGTCAAGCTCTGCGCGCCTGCGTGGCAGCCGGGGTCAACATCACGTTCAAACTCCTCTACAACGGCGCCGTAGCCATGACGGGCGGCCAGGACGCACAGGGCAGCATGGGCATCCCGGAACTTACCCACAGCATGGCGGCGGAGGGGGTGCGAAAGATCATCATCGTCTCTGAGCAGCCGCGGCGTTGGCGCGGCGCGCGCCTCGCCCCGATTGCCACGCTGCGCGGCCGCGAGGCGTTCTTTGCGTCGCTCAAGGAGTTGGAGGCCACGCCGGGGGTGACGGTGCTGATCAACGACCAACAGTGCGCCGCTGAGAAACGCCGCCAGCGCAAACGCGGCATTCAGGCGGAACCCAACGTGTTCGCGGTGATCAATGAGGAAGTCTGCGAGGGCTGCGGCAATTGCGGCGAGGTCAGCAACTGCATGTCGTTGCACCCGGTGGAGACCGAGCTGGGACCCAAGACGCGCATTCACCAGTCATCGTGCAACAAGGATTACGCGTGCCTGGACGGTGATTGCCCGTCCTTCGTGACGGTGGAAGTCGAGCCCGGTACGGGCCTCGGACCCAAGCAGGCGCCCGTCCTTGAAGCGGACGCCCTGCCGGAACCGGCGCACAAGGCGGCCATCGGCGAGTGGTATGCGATCTACATTCCCGGCGTCGGCGGAACCGGGGTGGTCACGGTGAACGCCCTGCTGTGCTACGCGGCGCTGATGGAAGGCAAGTCGCTGCTCAATCTGGACCAGACCGGCCTCGCTCAAAAAGGCGGCGCCGTGCTGTCGAACGTCATCCTCAGCGAGGGCGGCACCGTGGCCTCGAACAAGGTGGGTCTGGGCACCGCCGATCTGTATCTGGTGCTGGACGCCCTGGGTGGGGTCGATCCGATCAATCTCGACCGCACCTACGCCGGGCGCACGGTCGCCGTCGTCAACACCACGGCGAGTCCGACCGGCGAGATGATCCGCAACAACGCGCTGCTGTTTCCCAGCGAGGCGTCCATCCGGCGCACCATCGACCAGCACAGCGACGCCGGCCGCAACCTGTACGCCGACGCCGGCACCCTCGCCGAGGGACTGTTCGGCGACCACATGGCGACCAATTTGTTCGTGCTCGGCATGGCCTATCAGGTCGGTGCTGTGCCCCTCAAGGCCGAAAGCATCGAGGCCGCCATCGCGCTGAACGGCGTGGCGGTGCAGCAAAATCAGCAAGCCTTCCGCTATGGCCGCCTATACGTATGCGAGCCGCAAGCCGTGAGCAAACTGGCGGTCGAGCAGCCGCGCGACGCCGCTGCGGAGCGGACGAACATGCTGGACTACCTGCAACGGGAAGGCGCGGCGGCTGACGCTGACGCCTGTGAGCGCCTGCTGGAACGCTGCGCGCATCTGGACGAGGAGGCGCGGCGGCTGCTGGCGCGGCGGACCGGCGAACTCATCGACTATCAGGACGCCGCCTACGCGACGACGTTCGTGGACTTCGTCCTGGATGTGAGTGCGCGGGAAGCGGCTGCCTGCGCCGGAAGCGTTGAGTTGACCCACGCCGTCATCCGGCATCTCTACAAGCTCATGGCCTATAAGGACGAATACGAGGTGGCGCGGCTGCACCTGAAGCAGGCGTGGAAGGATCAGCTCGGCACTACGTTCGCGTCGCCGCAGCGCGCCTACTACCATCTGCACCCGCCACTGCTGCGCTCCATGGGCCTCAAGCGCAAGCTGAAGCTGGGCCCCTGGTTCGACAAGCCCCTGCGGCAACTGCGGCGGTTCAAGCGCCTGCGCGGCCGCTGGTGCGACCCGTTCGGCTATGCCACGGTCCGCCGAGAAGAGCGGCGGCTCATCACCTGGTACCGCGAGACGATTAACTCCCTCCTGTCCCAACTCGACCCTGGCAACCACGCCCTCGCCGTCGTCATCGCCAATGCCCCCGAGGCGATTCGCGGCTATGAAGACATTAAGCTGCAGCGCCTGACGGAGACCAAGGAACTGGTCGCCCAGCACCTGAGCCGCTTCGCGCCGACGCCGGACGCCGAGGCGGTCGGTTCGCCGCCGGCATCGTGAGGATCAAATGGGAGCCGTACCCGTCACTGCGCCATTCGCAACCCGGCTGAGCCGGACAGAACCTGGGAAGGATTGTTTCTGGTCGATACCGACGCTCCTGATTCCTTCCTGGAGTCGACGGTATCGAAAAAGTGTTCTTACGTTCCGCGCTACTGAGAAGACCTTCAGTATAGGCCACGGCGCGTTGCCACGATTGCCGCCGGGCAAAGTAGAGCAGGTGCTGGGCCGCCTCATGGAGATAGGTTTGCCAGCCTGTGACAATCGTCAGCTCAGCCTCGATGGGTCGGGTCGAAACGTTGCGTTGCCATCATGGCTCCGCCGCTTTGGAATCAGGAAAATGACCCTGATAACTTTCAAACTACAACTGTAGTATTAGGGGCAAAGCGAACGTAATCAAAATCAATGGGTTGGCCATTAATGCCGCGTGACGGGGGGCCGATCCAGCTCGCCATTTCGCCCGGCGCCGTCACCGGTTTCATAAGCGACTCGACAAAGCCGTGATCCGCATTCGACGGCAACCAGTCATGGGCTTGGCGCGCCCAGTCATCGGCAGACAGGAGGTCCCCGACCGGGGAGACTTCGACATTGGCAAACACGCCAATGCGGCGGTTGAAGCCACGGTGCGGCAACGTTAATTGATAATCGACGCCACGCTGGGTGATCGCGCGATTCCACCGATCGACGCCGCGCTGGCTATCCACGATAAACGCATCCCGCAAGCGCTCGTTGAGTGCCAGCAGCGCGGGTTGGTCCTCACAAACAATCGTCCCGTCTTGCGGCGAATACACGGGCCACAGGTCCTCGGTCAGGCGGTGATCGTCATCGATGCGCGTCTCCTGAAACCGCCCTTTGAGCCCGGTGGTGAAATAATTGGCCGCATTGGTCGAGTGTTCCTGGCCAAAAAGATCGAGCGAGACGCTGTAATGAAAATTCAAAAAACGCTGAATGGCAGGCAGATCAATGGCACCGGCGGCCCGAATCCGTTCGGGATCATCGGTTTTGAGCGCCGCCATAATATCGCACGTGCGTTCGACGACGCGCCGAATTCCCGTCTCGCCGACGAACATGTGATGCGCCTCCTCCGTCAGCATAAACCGGCAGGTGCGCGCGAGCGGGTCGAACCCGGATTCGGCCAGGGAGGCGAGCTGGTATTTGCCGTCACGGTCGGTAAAGTGGGTAAACATGAAGTACGATAGCCAATGCGGCGTTTTTTCGTTAAACGCCCCCAAGATGCGCGGTCGATCGGGGTCCCCCGAATGACGCTGCAGCATCTCTTCCGCCTCTTCCCGGCCATCGCGGCCAAAATAGGCGTGCAGCAGATAGACCATCGCCCACAGGTGCCGACCCTCTTCGACATTGATTTGATATAAGTTGCGCAGGTCGTAGAGCGATGGACACGTGGCGCCCAGGTGGCGCTGTTGCTCCACCGAGGCCGGTTCCGTATCGCCTTGGGTGACGATGAGGCGGCGCAGCGCGCTGCGATACTCACCCGGCACTTCCTGCCACGCCGGCTCCCCTTGATGGTTGCCGAACGCGATGGTGCGCTCCGCCTGCGGCTTGGCAAGAAAAATCCCCCAGCGATAATCCGGCATTTTGACATAGCCAAAATTCGCCCAGCCGTCGCTTTCCACACTAAATGCAGTGCGTAGATAGACATCATGGGTCAGGGCGCCTTCCGGCCCCAGTTTATGCCACCAACGCAGATAATTCGGCTGCCACGACTCCAACGCGCGCTGCAGGCGACGGTTGTCCGCCAGCGCCACGTTGTTGGGGATGCGTTCGCTATAATCGATGGACATCCCTACACCCTTCTTTTGTCAAATGACGTCTTTTTTCCAGTGCCGTACAACGTCAGAGCACCGTCCTCGCCGACGGCGTTGGGGCGCTGGAAAATCCAGTTCTGCCACGCACTCAAACGGCCGAAAATCTTGCTTTCCATGGTTTCCGGGCCGCCGAAGCGTAGGCTCCCCTCCATCCCCGTCAACGCGTCCGGCGAGAAACTCGCACGCTCCTCCAATGCCAAGCGCACCTCGTCTTCCCAATCGATAGCGTCGGGGATAAACGTCACGAGCCCAAGCGCCTCGGCTTCTTGCGCGTCGGTCTCTTCTCCTATCCGAGTTTGCAAATACGCGACGTGTTCAGGAGCGGACAGAAAGCGGCTTTGCAGCCGCGTCAAGCCGTTCACCATTGGAAACGGTCCGAAATTCAGCGGCGAGAGCCGTATCGTAGCCGGAGGCAATTCGTTCTCTTCAAATGGCCCGTCCAGCATATAAACACGGTCGGCCGCCAGTACCAATTCCAGCAAGAGTCCGGCAAAGCAACTCCCGGGCTCGACCAAGGCCATCAGGCTCCGTGAACTGACCTCCAGCCGTTTGAGCGTGCGCTTCCAATACAGCAGAATTTCACGCACCAGCCAATCGTCAGCCTGGTCGATCAGCGTTTTCTCTATCGCTTCCACCGCTGCATGCGCACCCTCGCTGCGAAACACCCACGTGCCGATTTCGCCTTCGTTCAGGCGCAGATGCAGGACCGCGTCGTCGAGCGCCCGCGTCATGGCCACCGGCCACCACGACGCCCCGGCCTGGCAAATGGTCTCCAGAGTTGCCGGTGGCGTCTCAGCCGGCCCTTGAATCGTCAACGTCGCCGAGGCCAATTCCCGATCGATATCGACTGTCAAGGTGTCATAGCAGATACGGTCGGCCTCGATGGTACGGGCCAGAGGCGTCAGCGTCATACCCGCAGCCTCAGCCGGCCGGTCCGATTGCGCAGCGCGTTCCAGGGCCCGCGCGTGGACCACCTCATCAAAACGGGAGCGCGGCGCCAGAGCATCGACAAGGTTCCACGCCAGAGCTCGCTGGCCCCGCAAGCCCTCGGACGTGGTGCAGAAAAAATCGGCACGATCATGCCGGACACGGCGTTTGTCAACGAGCCGAGTCAGCCCGCCCGTCCCGGGCAGCACTGCCAGCAGCGGCAACTCCGGCAGGGACACCGCACTCGCGCCATCGTCAATGAGAACGATGTCGTCACACGCCAGGGCCAGCTCATAGCCGCCCCCCGACGCCGTGCCATTGACGGCGCAGAGGTACGTCTGGCCTGAGTATTCAGTGGCGTCTTCGATGCTATTTCTGGTTTCGTTGGTGAACTTGCAAAAATTGACCTTGTGGGCGTGTGACGCGCTGCCGAGCATGCGAATGTTCGCCCCGGCGCAAAACACCTGCGGCTTGGCGGATACGATGACCACTGCCGCGACTTCCGGGTACTCGAATCGCAGGCGCTGTATGGCATCGTAAAGCTCGATATCCACCCCGAGATCGTACGAATTGAGCTTGAGTTCATACCCCGCAACGAGCGGCGCCTCTTCTTGCACGTCCAGCGTCAGCGTCGCCACCCGACCTTCAACCGTGAGCGTCCAGTGCCGATACTGATCGGGATGCGTGCGGAAATCGACGAGCGGCTCTTGTCGTGCCGACGGCGCCTGGGTGAGGCTATCGCGCGTCGCCATTACTTGAATGTCCTTCTTTCATGCTGAACGCAATTCGTCTACCGCAGCCACGCTGCCGCTATACCGGCAGGGCCGTTGCTGCCCGGATCATGCTCTTCTGGGTGGGTGTGGTGAAATCCAGCACGTTGGCAACACAGCGGCTACTTGGAAAGCCAAGTGCTTCACCGCTGCTTCCGATATGGCAAGGGCAACGAGAGGGCGTGCAAACCCAAAACCAAGGTCTGCGGGCTGCGAATGTCAGCGCGCAGATCGTCAAGTCGCTGGTCGATGACGTCGAGTAGAGGAGACGACTGGCGGCAGCAGGCGAATGGCGGGCGCTGTTCCCGGCGGCCTGCAGTGCGGCAACTTCCCTCTTTCAGAGCCCGCGTCAGTACTCCCCGGCCGACGCCATGGCCGCCGTCATCGCCATCAGGGCCATGAACGCCATCCATAAGGGTCTGCGTAAACGTATGTCGGTCATCATGCGTGCATTCTCCTGTCAGCAGGTGTCAACTGGACGACGCCACAGGCGCTCATCCTGGCCGCCTTCATTTTTACATATCCAGCCGGGACACGGCGTTGGCAGTGGCCCTCAGTTGGCGCCCGGCCCTTTCGTGTACGACATTGCGCCGTATTCACAAACTACCCCTAGTCGGCGTTTTCGGGGCCGATACCGGCTTTTTCTTCGAGGCGCGTGATGCGCCCCTCGAAGACGCGCAGCACGTCCTTGATCTCGTCGTGCTGGCGCTGGTTTTCCGCCTGCAGGGTGTCGAACCGGCGGTTCATGTCGTCTTGCAAGGCGTCGAATCGGCGGTTGTTTTCCGTCTGCGTGGTGTCGAAACGCCGGTTCATCTCCGTCTGCATGGCGTCGATACGCCCGTTCATGGCGTCCAGTCGTCCGTTGACCTGGTTGAACATAGTCACCATCGCCACGAACAAGCCCGCCAGCAGGACGTTGTTACCGATCATCTTCCAGTTCCAAGGTTCTCTCCTCTCAATCGCGCCCGAAGCCACGCGGCGGCTCCAGGGCCTCCAAGTCGTTGCACAGGGTTCGCAAGTTTCTGCCGTTGCGCTTCCCTTTTATCAGGAGCCGACAAGGCGTTCCAGGATGCGAGCGATTTCGTCCGGCGGCGCGTCCACCTGCACGGTATGCATGTCGATTCCCGCTTCCGACTGAGCCGCCAGGCGGTCCAAACAGGCTTCCAGCGGTCCGGCGAAGAAGAGGCTGTCAACGAGGTCGTCGGGCACTGCGGCGGTTCCGGCGGCGCGGCCGCCTTTGTCCCAGGCGGCGCGGATGGTCCGAACGGCGTCGCCGTGGCCAAGCCGGGTAAGTTGCTCGCGGTAATAATCGCCCATGTTGGTCACGTAAAAGGCAATGTGGCTCTTGCCCTCCTGACGGTAGGTTCCGGGGTTGGAAGTCACGGTGACGCTGCCCGGACTGCGTACGGTGACGCTGGCGGGGTCGCGGCCTGCCGCCGACACCTGCTGACGGAACGCCTTCACTTCCTGCCCAAGCTGCCCCAACGGGATCAGAACCGGCATCCAACCGTCCGCCAGCCAAGCGGTCTGGGCAACGCTTTTGGGCGTCAACGAGGCGATGAAAATCGGGATGTCGGCGCGTAGGGGCTCGAAGCGCAGCCGGAAGCCGCGCTGCAGCGTGAATACCTTGCCCTCGTAGTGCAGCGGCTCCTGGGCGAGGATCATGCGGATGATCTCGATGTATTCGCGCAGGCGTGTGAGGGACGGCTGGAAGGGCACGCCGTGCCAGTGTTCGATGACGCGGTAACCGCTGGTGCCGAGGCCGATCAGCATGCGCCCGCCGCTCAGCTCGTCGAGGGTGGCGAAGTGCTGCGCCAGGGCCGCCGGGGTGCGCGAGTAGGTGTTGACGATGCCGCTGCCGAGCGTGATGCGCTTGGTCTCGCGCGCCAGCACCGCCAGCATGGTGAAGCAATCGCGGCCCCACGCCTCCGGCACCCACACCGTGTCCACTCCCGCGTCGTCGGCCGCACACACCCGCGTTATGCCTTGTTCCCAGTCGAATGGCCCTTGCCAGTTAAAGCCTACGGACAGCCGCCGTGCCATGCGTTGCTCCTTAGTCTGATTGACGAATTGAATTATTGACCGTTAAGAATGCCGCACATGATCTCGGCGGCCTGTTCCACCTCGGCGCGGCTGACGTCGAGGTGCGTCACCAAACGCATGCCGTAGCGTCCCATGGCGAGGGGCAGAACACCGCGCTGGCTCATCGCTGCCGCCAAGCCGGGCGCGTCCACACGCGCCTCGTCGGGGTCGAGTTGCAAGTAGATGATGTTGGTTTCGACCTGGGACGGCTCGACCCGCAAGCCGGGGGCGCCGCTGATGCGTTCGGCGAGCAGCTTGGCGTTCAGATGGTCGTCGGCGAGGCGTTCGACGTTGTTCTCCAATGCGTAAATGCCCGCGGCGGCCAGGATGCCGGCCTGCCGCATGCCGCCGCCGAACATCTTGCGGTAGCGCTGCGCTCGGCGGATGAAGTCCTCTCCGGCAGCAATGACGGAGCCGACCGGCGCCCCTAAGCCCTTGGACAGGCACAGCGTGCACGAATCGAAGTACTGAGTGACCTCCGTGGCCTGCAGGCCGGAAGCCACGGTGGCGTTCATCAGGCGGGCGCCGTCGAGGTGCATGGCGAGCCCTGCGGCGCGGGCCACGTCGTGGATGTCCTTGATGCGGTCCACAGGATAGACGGCGCCGCCGCCGCGGTTGTGGGTATTTTCCAGCGACACCAGACGGGTGGGGGCGTTATGAACGTCATTGCCGTGGCGTATCACCCGCGCCACCTGTTCGGCAGACAGCACGCCGCGCTCGCCGTCCTGCAGATTGACCTGCACGCCGGACAGCGCCGCCAGACCGCCGGACTCGCTGTTGAACGGGTGGCTGGTGCGTTCCATGATGATCTCGTCGCCGGGCTGCGTGTGCACCTTGATGGATATCTGATTGGCCATGGTGCCGGAGGGCACGTACAGGGCCGCCGCCTTGCCCAGCACTTGCGCCGCGAGTTCCTGCAACCGGTTGACGGACGGGTCCTCGCCAAACACGTCGTCGCCGACCTCGGCCTCGGCCATGGCGCGGCGCATTTCCGGGGACGGTTTGCTGACGGTATCGCTGCGTAGATCGATCATGAGTGCGCTTCCTCCTGCTGATGCCATTCGCCGTTGAACACCTCCATGGCCGGGCCGGTCATCAAGACTTGGTTATCGCTGGCCTGCCATTCCAATTCCAGGGGACCGCCCAGCAGGTGCGCGGTGACCCTCCGGTCCGTGCGCCCGGTGAGGTGACACGCCACCGCGGCGGCCGAGGCGCCGGTGCCGCAAGCAAGTGTTTCGCCCGAGCCGCGCTCCCAGACGCGCATGCTGAACGATTCCCGGTCGTGCACCTGGATAAATTCGGTGTTGACCCCCTCCGGGAAGACGTCGTGGTGCTCAAAATGCGGCCCCCAGCGGGCCACGTCGAAGCCGTCAACGTCCTCCACGAACACCACGCAGTGCGGGTTGCCCATCGATACTGCGGTGACGTCGAAGGTGGCGCCGTCGACGAGCAGCGGCTCGTTGATCACCTCACCCGGCGTGCCCTGCATGGGAATCTGCGCCCGCTGCAGACGGGGTTCGCCCATCCTGACGCGCACCCGGTCGACCGCGCCGCCGGCGACAAACAAGTCCAGATTCAGGACGCCTGCCAAGGTCTCGACGTTCAGGGGGGTGCGGCGGGCAATGTCGTGGTCGTATACGTATTTGGCCACGCAGCGAATGCCGTTGCCGCACATCTGCGCCTCGCTGCCGTCGGCATTGAACATGCGCATGCGGCAATCGGCTTTGTCAGAGGGCAGGATGAGAATCAGGCCATCAGCGCCGATGCCGAAATGCCGGTCGCTCACCGCCCGCGCCATCGCGGCGGGGTCGTCGACCCGCTCCTCAAAGCCATTAACGTAAACATAGTCGTTACCAAGCCCGTGCATTTTGGTGAAGCGCATGCCGCCATCCCCGTGTTTGATTCTCGTCTCGAACGTTCTTGGCCAACAGGCCGCGTGTTTTTCGGTCTCGGTACGGTGGCAAAACCCCGCACGGTTTGTCAAGCCGGGAATGGCTTGACTTCGTCGGTGGCAGTCCGTAATCTGCCACCTCTATTTTTGGCTTCCCAAGACAGATTCTGAATAGGTTGGTTCCTGTTCATGTTCGGCCTACTCAACGGAGAAGGAGCACCTATGAAGTTCGATAGGCGACGCTTGGCAACCGTTGCCCTGGCGATTGCCCTGCTGGTCGGCGGCCTGGGTTTGGGTACGGCGCAGGACGAGGGCACGCCCATCAACATCAACACGGCCGATGAGGTCGAGTTGATGATGTTGAAGGGCATCGGCGAAGCTAAGGCTAAGGCCATTATCGAGTACCGGGAGGCGCAATCCTTCGAAACCATCGAAGACCTCATGAAGGTCTCGGGAATTGGCGAGAAGACCTTTGAAAACATCAAGGGCCGCATCACCGTTGGGGAAACGACGGACGAGTAGAGGCGCAGGGCCCGCGAAGGAGTGCACATGAGCCGGCAAGTGGATTGGTACTATCACCGCAAGGGTTGAACCACCTGTTCCAAGGTTTCCAGGTTTTTGGAGACCCGTGACGTGACGGTGCAGGACACGATTCCGGCAAGCAGGAAGCTCGGGCTGAGCGATGCGCTGGCATTGGTGGAGCAGGCCGACCGGCTGGTTGTCGCGAAAGGCAAGAAGCTAACGGAGCTCAATCTGGGCGCCGAACCGCCGACCTCTGACGCGGTGGCCAAGCTGATGCTGGGGCCGACCGGCAACCTGCGAGCCCCCACCCTGCGCGTTGGACGCACCCTCGTCGTCGGCTACAATGAGCAGGTACTGGTGGAGACGTTCGGCTAATCCCGCGGCAAGGCGCGGGCTGAGAGAAAGGAAGTGAGCGTGGACAAAGAAGTGATTGTCTATAGCAACGTCGGTTGAGGCCCCTGTCACCAAGCGATGGAGTATCTATCGCAGAAGGGGGTCGCCTTTGTGGAAAAGAACGTCGCTCGTGATCCCGAAGCCGTGCAGGAGCTCATCGGCATGGGGTTACGTTCGCTTCCAGTCGTCGTGATCGGTGACCAGCGGCTCAGCGGGTTTAATCCCGCCGCCATCGACGCGGCCCTGGCCTCGTAGTAAAGCTCGCGGCGAACGCCCCGTCCCCGGGACAGACGCCGCGAGCTTAATCGTGCGCTGCCTCCTCGGCGGTGCCGATCTTGTGTCGCATCGCCCGGCCCTTATCGGGATGCGGGTCTTTCACAAGACCGTATATCTGCCGCCCCTCGTGATCCTCCGGCAGGTGCTCGGTAATCGGGACGCCCTCCTTGCTAACGAACAACAGGCAGTGGCAGTACTTGTACATCTGCATTTCGTCGCAGGCGCAACGCCAGCGGCGCAGCTTCGCCTCGGCGGGCTTGTCGGGGTAAAAATTGCACGGACACAGGGGTACGCCAACCTCTTCAATGTGCCGGGCTAAGCCCTCGACAACGGTTTCGGTGACGCTGTGGTCGGGGTGCAGGTAGCTGCCTGACTTTTCGGCAAACTTCTCGGCGTATTTTTGCATTTTGGCAACGTTCTTGTCACTCGGCTTGTCCACTTGCGAGCCTCCTCTCTCTCCATGTTGCGGCGCCTCAGGCGGCGATGTCTTCGATGCGCTGCGCGAGGGTGAAATCCAGGTCGCTGATGCCGCCGACGTCGTGAGTATTCAGGGCGATGCTGACGCGATTGTATACGTTGGACCATTCCGGATGATGGTTCATCGCTTCCGCCGCCAAGGCAACGCTGGCCATGAACCCGAAGGCGTTGACGAAAGAGTCGAACCGGAAAGTCTTGCTGAGTTTGCCATCAATAAGTTCCCAGCCCTGCAGCTCGGGCAGCCGCGCGGTCACCTCTGCCTCGGACAATTTCTGTCGTTTCGCCATGAATATCGCCCCTCCTGCAACCCTGATCTGGTGTCACATAACGAAATCCCCTAGTCAATTGAGAATGACATACCCCGCAAAGGGTCGCTAGTTTTTTCTTGAGAACGAATTCGGGATGGAGGCGGCACCATGAACGTGACGCTGATAGCTCTGGCACTGCTGGTGGTGGTCGCCGGCATCGTGCTGTGGGCCGGTGGGGGCAAAACGGTCTTCGAGGCGCAGGGCGTCGGCATCGTCGAGGCCATTCCCGAGAGCCTTCCCGAGTCGTCCGCCGCGCCGTCCGAGGCGTTGACCTTGTTCTCGTACAACCTGCATTACGGCCTCGGCGATGCGGGGGCAAGGACCACGCCGCAGACGGACGCTGCAGTGTACGATCGCCTAGACCGCGTCATCGAAGCCATCGCCGCTTGCGAGGCCGATGCAGCATTGCTGCAAGCGGTCGACTTCGCCAGCCGTCGCACGAGTTGCATTGCGCAGTTGCATTACATGACCGCGGCGCTGGGCTGGGGGTATGTGGCGGCCATCACAACCTGGGAATGCCGGTACTTGCCGGCGCCTTGGCGGCACGCTGGGCGCGTGCGCGCCGGGCAGGGGGTCATCAGCCGGCTACCACTGGAGCACAACAGCTGGCAGCGCCTGCCACAGTCGCGGGCGTTTCCCCTGCTGGCGGCGCTGTTCGCACCGCACGACGCGGTGCAGGTGGTCGACGTGCGTTGCGGCGTGCGCGGGGTGCGGCTGGTGCAGGTTCATCTGGCGCTGCACGACGCCGAGAGGCATCAGAGGCGAGAAGAACAGTTGGCGGCTATTGTGCGTCGTGTCGTGATGCCGAGTTGCGTGATGACGGGATTCGACGAGACCACTGCGGATGGAATCCGCGCTCACTTGGGCGCCACCCCGGCCTTGCGTCGGGAAGCTGGTGGCGTGCTCCTTGGCAACGGCTGGCCTGATGCCAAAGTGCGGGTCTTGCCACCGTTGGCCGGTGTCTCCGAACATGCCCCGGTGCTGGTAAAGCTGCCGTTGTGAACACCGAGCCGTCTGTCAGGGATGGGATTCGGCGTCGCCCGGCTTGGTTCCCAGCCGGATTTCCTCACCGTTCGAGACGCCGTCGAAGTCCGAATCCCTTTCCTCGACGGCGAGATAAATTTCCACCACCGGTTCCTTGCCCGCATTCTTGGCGCGCCGCAGCGCCCTGCCGTAGGCGTTCAGTTTCCGTTTGTTACGGTCTCCACCGCGTCCTATGTGGCAGACTTTGCAGGAGGCGTAGTACAAGTCCGTATCGGGTATGAGATAGTCGTAGTAGAGCTTCTCGAAGCGTTTCTGGTCCCGGCTGTGTGCCTCGGCGATAACCGCCGCGGCCAACAAGAGGCCTGCCGCCACGACGGCGCATAGCACGTGGTTGCCTTTCATTCGGGATTCCTTCCCTTCTCAGGTCGCGTCTCTGTCGCAAGGCGCCACAACGGCTCACCGCGCGAGCAGCAGGCGGGCATCTTAACATAACGGCGAGGCGTCGATTGATTGACAACACCATCCGGTGCTCATATGCTGCGCTCCCGGCATAGAGTTACAAATTGGGCTTACTGGCCATTGCTGCTCGCGAGGTGAGACGTTGAAGATCACAGACATCACAGTAAATCAGTTGAAGAGCTTCTTGCCCAAGGAAGCGACGCCCTTCGTCGGCGCCGGTGGCCGGCTGATCGTGCGTGTGTACACCGATGAGGGCATCGTGGGCATCGCCGAAGGCTCCCGCAACCTGAGCGTGTTCCGGGCCTACATCGACGACCTCGTCAAGCCGCTGCTGGTCGGCGTCAATCCCTTGCAGCCCAAGCGCATCTGGGAACTGCTGGCGCAGGGCAGCGGCCAACACGCGACGCGGTTTCCGCCGCAGGTCGTCGGCGCCATCGACATTTGCTGTTGGGACATCCTGGGCAAAGCGGCCGGCCTTCCCGTGCACACGCTGCTCGGCGGCCTCAAGCGGCGGGAAATTCCTTTGTACTGGAGCCGCGGCAACGGTTGGAAGAAGGCGCCAGGCGCCATGCTGCAGGAGGTGCAGGAGGGGTTTGAGAAGGGCTTCCGGGCGTTCAAGGTGCGCATGGATTGGCGGGACTATCGGCAGGACGGCAACCCGATGAAGGACTTCGCCATCTTCCGCACCTGCAGGGAATGGCTGCCCGACGACGTGCCGCTGGGCTTCGACGCCAACAACGGCTATTCCGTCTCCGCGGCGATCGAGCAGGGTCGCCGGCTGGAGTCATTTGGCGTGGCGCACTTTGAAGAGCCGCTGCCGCAGTACGACCTGCGCGGCCTGCGACAGGTGGTGGACGCGCTGGATTGCGCCGTCTCCACCGGTGAGCAGGAGACCTCGTCGTGGCGCTTCCGGGACCTGATGGACCTGGCGAATCCCGACATCCTGCAGCCGGACATTCTGAACGTCGGTGGCCTCACCGAAATGCTGCGGGTGTACGACATGGCGGTGGCCAGCAACAAGGTCATCATGCCGCACAGTCCCAACGTCGGCGTCAATTCGGCTGCCAGCCTGCACGCCTATGGTACCGTCACCAACGCCGTCAGGCCGCACGAATTCTCAGAGGAATTCACCGGCCCCGCCGAGCGTGTGGCGGAACTTTTCGTGGACCCGATCATTCCCGAAAACGGCGTCATCAAGTTGCCGGACAGACCCGGCTTTGGGCTGGAGTTTGACGACAAGGTTCTGGAAAAGGCGATTGTTGCCTGAGCAGGATGCGGTTCAGGAAAGGGCGCCGAGGAAGCGCAGGGTTTCGTGGGCGCATTCTCGGCTGCGGGTCAGGAAGACATGGTGGCTGGAGTCGTAGAACACCACCAAGCGCCCGTTGGGGATGGATTCGCACATCGCCCGCGCGTCCTCTACCGGGGCGATCGGCGACTGGCCGGGATGCAGAATGAGGGCCGGCACCTGCACCCGGGGGCAGGTGGATGACATGTCCACACTCGGCAGGAAGCGCGATATCGCACGGATGACGTCAACGTCCGTGCGTCCTACCAGATCGGCAAACCACTGAATCATCTGTTGGTCGTCTTTATCGGGGTCGAACCGCGTGGCGGTGTCGTACAAGTACCATTCCTTGACGCTCATCTGCTGGAGTTGTTTCGACCACTGCCGCACCTTGTCCTGCACCGCGCCGGGATAGCGATACGGCGTGGAGCACAGCGTCAGGCTGGCAAGGCGATCCGGATAATCGAGGGCAAACTGAATCCCCACGTTCCCCCCCAGCGACTCACCCACCCAGTGGATGCGGCGGACTGCCAGGCGATCGAGCAGCAACTTGGCCTCGCGCGCCAGGGTCTCCAGGGACCACGGATAACCCACCCGCGGCGGCGCCGAGCGGCCATGCCCGCGGTAGTCCGTTCGCAGCACGCGATAGTGCCTTGCCAAGATGGGCACCCAGCCGTACCACACATCGACGGTGCGTCCCAGACCGTGGTAGAGTAACACCATTTCCGGCTCTTTCCAGGGGTCCGTGAAGTCGTCGATTTCGTAGTACGTCAAATAACCGTCAATCTCACCGGTGAGCATCGTTAACTCCTCCCGCCACCATCCTTTTCTCACCCGGCTCAGCGCATTATTTCTACGCCTTGGGGGCGAGTTGCGCAGAGGTGAGTTGTAGGTGAGATTGGCATCGTTGTCAAGTGCCGACAGAGGGAGAGCAGGTGATGGATTTGTTTGATTTGCGCGGTAAAGTGGCAATCGTGACCGGGGGCAACGGTGGTCTGGGACGCGGCATGGCGCTGGGTTTGGCGGCGGCCGGTGCGAATTTGGTGATCGCGGCTCGCGATCAGGCCAAAACCGCCGAGACGGCGGCGGAATTGCGGCAGATGTACGACGTCGAGGTATTGGAGGTGCAGGTCGACGTGTGCGACGAATCCTCCGTGCACGCCATGGTGGAGCAGACGCTGAATACATTCGGTCGGTTGAATATCCTGGTCAACAACGCGGGTACCAACATCCGCAGGCCGCCTGAAGAACTGAGCATGGACGATTGGCGCACCATCATGGACACCAATTTGACCAGCACCTTCCTCTGCTCGCAGGCCGTGCACGACGCAATGGTGCAGGGCGGCGGCGGCAAGATCATCAACAACGGCTCGATGTTTTCCATTTTCGGCGGCAGCCACGTGCTGGCGTACGGTGCCAGCAAAGGCGGCGTGGTGCAGTTCACCAAGAGCCTGGCGGTGGCGTGGGCCAAGGACAACATCCAGGTGAACGCCATCCTGCCGGGTTGGCTGTACACCACGCTGACCAATCAGGCCATCCAGGATCTGCCCGGCTTGCACGAACGGGTGCTGTCGCGCAGCCCGCAGGCGCGTTGGGGCGAGCCGGAGGACTTGGCGGGGGTGGCGGTGTTTCTGGCCAGCAAGGCGTCGGATTTCGTTACCGGCGTGGCGCTGCCGGTGGACGGCGGCTATTCGGTCATGGCGCCGTAAGGCGGGCGATTTTCTCGGTGAACGGCAGCTCGGCGGCGACAGCGGATAGTAATACAAGCTGCCCTTGAGCATCCCCACGGCGGCGATGTCTTCCAGGGTGGTCGCCCGATACCCCTTCTCCTTAGAACAACCGGGCGGCCGTGGCGACGACGTCGCGCTCGCGCGAAGCCGATTCGTTTCTCGCTTTGCTCATGGCCGTGCACGCCCCTCGCGCGATTGTTGGTTGCGGCGCACAATTCGCATAGGGCTTGGCTGCGACGTAACCTTTTCCGAGGGAATCAGCCCAGGGTATAGGGCCAAATACTACTCAGCAGCATCCAGGCCAGAACGAGTCCCGTCGCCGCCATGCAGACGGCAGCCAGCATCGTATGCCAAGGCTGCTCGTCGCTGCGTTCGCGGTAGCCCACCAAAAAGCCGAGCAGGGCGCCCGCCGCCATGCCGCCGCCGTGCCCCCAGTTGTTGATACCGGGAATCAGCAGCCCAATGACGAAAATACCGATTGCCCAGCCGCCGATCTGGCGGTAAATGGCCTCTCCGAACAGCCCACCGCGGCTTTTGCCGTAATACAGTGTTGCCCCGATCAACCCGCACAACGCCGCCGAGGCGCCGATGGTGAACGGAACACCCGCCACGTACGACACCCAGAAACCGGCGACGCCGGTCAGCGTGTAGAGCACGATCAGGCGGTTGATGCCGTAGAGATTCCCCGCCAAGGGTATGAGCTGCCGCAATGCGAGCATGTTGAAAAGGATGTGCAGAATGCCGCCATGCAGGTAGTTGGCCGACAACAGCGTCCACCAGCGTTGCAGGTGATCGATGGGGATGGTGCCGGTGGCGCCAAGTTGCAACAAGCTCTGGTTGCTTGGCGACAGCGTGGTCAGCAGGTCGAACGAGACTTGGGAAGACCGCGGAGAAACCAGCAACGAGATGACGTACATACCGGCGTTGATGCCGATGAGAACTTTGACCGCCTGATTAGGGTCGCGCAACCATCCCCGCAGGGCCAGGCGCTTCCACCAGGCGCCCGGTCGCTGCATGCCGCAGTGCGGACAGAATGGCGCTTCCCTATTCAACAGTTTGCGGCAACCAGGGCACAGCATCGACGGGCGTTGGCGCTGGCTCATCATCTCCCTCGTGTGTCGATTATGGGTCGGAAAGACGGCAGGGGTCGCGCATCAATGCGCTTCGAGGTACGTGTAGCTGGCCAGCCCCGACTCGTAGATGCCCAACAGATGACGCGACGACTCAAGGGGCATGCGCCCGGCCCGCAGGGCGCGCTCGATCGACCGGCGCAGGCGGGCAACAAGGTCGTCGCGGGAATAGTTGGCGTAGTTCAGCACGTCCGTCACCGTATCGCCGGCCACGACGTGGTCCAGATGATACTCGCCGTTGGGGCCGATGAAGACGTGCACCGTGTTGGTGTCGCCGAACAAGTTGTGCAGGTCGCCGAGGATTTCCTGGTAGGCGCCGACCAGAAAGAAGCCCAAGTAGTAATCCTCGCTGGTGGGGGAGTGCAGTCGGATGACCTGTTTCACGTCGCGCCGGTCGATAAACTCGTCTATTTTGCCGTCCGAGTCGCACGTGATGTCCGCCAGCACGGCGCGGCGCGTGGGCTCTTCCTGCAGGCGGTGAATGGGCATGATGGGAAAGAGCTGCCGGACCGCCCAGAAGTCGGGGATCGACTGAAACAGCGAGAAATTGCAGAAGTACGTATCCGCCAGCAGCCGTTCCAAGGCCTCGAGTTCCTCGGGGATTTCGTCTATGTCGCGGATGAAGCGCAAGATCTTCTGGCAGATGCCCCAGAAATACTCCTCCGCCAGCACCCGCTGCTGCAGTTGCAAGTGACCGAGGGCGAACAGGGTCAGCGTTTCGTCCTTGTATTGCAGGGCGTCGTGGTAGGCTTCCAGCAAGTTCTTGCGGGTCAATTCGCGGTACGTGTCGTACATGTTCCACACCACGGCCGCGGCGTCCTCCGGCGGCTCGCTGGCCAGCGAGGCGGTGCCGAATTCGCTCACCCCGAGGATGTCGGTAACCAGCACGCAGTGGTGCGCCACCGTGGCACGCCCGGATTCGCTGACCAGAATCGGGGTCGGCACCGAGGCTTCCTCGCACATTTCCAGGACGGCGTAGACCACGTCGTTGGCGTATTCCTGAAGGGTGTAGTTGATGGAGGAATGAAAGTTCGTCTGCGAGCCGTCGTAATCGACGCCGAGCCCGCCGCCGACATCGAGGTAGCGCAGCGGCACGCCCATTCTGACCAGCTCGCAGTAAAAACGGCCGGCTTCCCGCAGGCCGTCCTTGATATTGCGAATGTTCGAGATCTGGCTGCCCAGGTGGAAGTGAAGCAATTCAAACGTATCGAGAAGGTCGTGTTGGCGCAGCAGGTCGATGGATTCCAGCAGTTCGCGGGCTGAAAGACCGAATTTGGAATGATCCCCGCCCGACGCCTCCCAGCGGCCGCTGCCGCGGGTTGATAACCGCAGGCGTATGCCGATGCGGGGGCGAACGTTCGTTTTTGCGGCCAGGCGGGCGATCAGGGGCAATTCGCTGAGCTTTTCCACCACCAGAATGATGGTGCGGCCCATGGTGCTGCCGAGCAGGGCGGTTTCGACGTATTCTTCGTCTTTATAGCCATTGCAAATGATCAGGGCTTCCTCGTCTTCCAACATAGCCAGCACGGCCAGCAGCTCCGGCTTCGAGCCCGCTTCGAGGCCGTGGTGATAGGGCCGTCCGAAGCGCACCACCTCTTCGACCACTTGGCGTTGCGGGTTGACCTTCACCGGATACACGCCGCGGTACGCGCCCTGATACCCGTATTCTTCAATAGCGTTCTGAAAGGCGTGGTTGAGCTCGTCGATGCGGCTACGCAGGAGGTCTGAGAAGCGCAGCAGGAGCGGCAGACCGACGCCACGCTGCCGCACCTCATCGACCAAGGCTTTCAAATCAATGGCGTGACCCGCTTGGTCAGGCGGGGTCACCAATACGTGGCCGGCGTCGCTGATGCAGAAGTGCCCCCTTCCCCAATCGTCGATACCGTAGGTCTCGACCGCATCAGCCACCGACCAGGGCCTGGGAAGAGTCCCCACTGTTTTTGACATAACAGTCAACTCCTTACTGCCGCCGACGCGGCGGGCAGACTCGTCAGGGAAAGACAAGGGTCGGGCATCGACCGGAAAACACACTGCGTAGCTGGCTCGTGGACGGCGGAATGGTAGCATGTTCAATAACAAAGCGCATTGCCGGGGGAGGGCAGCAGGCCGAGCACGAACGGGTTTCGAAACTGCATCCCGCGGCCGGATGGAGGGGGTTGAATCCCGCTGGAGCCGCGTTTACATTGGTGCCCCCGAGGGTGGCGATACGGCCTTTATTCCCAAACCGAGCCTCCTCCCGCCATAACCTCTGCTGAGACAGGAACATAGCCATGGCCGATATTCCGGGAGACGATCCGATCTTCGAGGATCGATCACAATTGCCCGACCCTCTGCCTGTCTTTCCCTTGCCCAACGTCGTCTTGATGCCCAATGCGAGTCTGCCCCTGTACATTTTTGAAGACCGTTACAAGGAAATGGTGCGGGATTGCCTGGAGGGCGAGCCGTATTTGTCCGTGGCACTGCTCCAAAAGGGCTGGGAGCAGCAGCCGGGAATGCCGCGGCCCTATCCCATTGCGGGATTCGGACGCATCACGCGGGCAGTGCGGCGTCCGAACGACTGTATGGACATCGTTATCCAGGGCATGGGGCGCATCGAGATGCTCGATTTCAACGAGAACCGCGCTTACTTGCGCGCCTCGGTGCGGACGTTGAACCCTGATGTGGCGGACCAGACGCTGATAACTCAGCAGGCCGAGGCCATGCGACAGCAGTTTCTCGATTTGCTGGATCGCAAAGGGGTTGCCGCCGACCAGTTTCGTACCCAACTGAAGCTGCTCGCCAGCCCGATCGACATGGTCTTTTTCGTCGCCTCACACCTGCCCCTTGACCCGCACGCGCAGCAGGAGGTGCTGCAAACGCTGTCGGTCGAGGAACAGGTCGCGCGGCTCACCCGTGTGTTGGGCATGATGCGGGGTGCGCAACTCAATTGAGACGGGTGGGGCGGGGAAGCATCACGTGGGCAGGCAGCGGTGGGTGAACGGCTTGGCTTGCGGCCCAACGTAGTCCGCCACCACGTGGCCGCGCCCGCTGAGGCGGTATTTGTAGAGCACCAGACCCTCCAGCCCGACCGGGCCGCGTGCGTGGGTCTTGTTGGTGCTGATGCCGATTTCGGCGCCCTTGCCAAAACGGAAGCCATCGGCAAACCGGGTGGAGGCGTTGTGCATGACGGTGGCGGCGTCGACGCCGTCGAGGAAACGCTCGGCGGCTTGTCGATCCTCCGTGACGATGGTGTCGGTGTGGCCCGACCCGTGGCGATTGACGTGGGCAATCGCCGTTTCCAAATCGTCCACCAGGCGGATTGAGACGACCAGGTCGAGATACTCGGTATCCCAGTCGACATCCGTTGCCGGCACGATGTTCGGCAGCAGCGCCCGTGCGGCGACGCAGCCGCGCATTTCGACGCCTGCCTGCTCGTAAGCCCTGGCCAGCAAAGGCAGGAAAGTCGGCGCAATCTGCCGATGCACCAATACCGTTTCAATGGCATTGCACACCGCTGGGTACTGCACCTTGGCGTCATAGCAGACGGCGACGGCCTGTGCGACGTCGGCGTGCTGGTCCACGTAAGCGTGGCAGATGCCGTCGGCATGCCCGAGTACCGGCACGCGGGTATTGTCCTGAATGTAGCGCACGAAGTCGTTGCTGCCGCGCGGTACGAACAGGTCGACGTGGTCCTCTAGTTGCAGAAGGGCGCGCACGTCCTCACGTGTTTCAATCATCTGCACGGCGTCCATCAGATCGGGAGCGACAGCAGCGACGGCACGGCGTAGCAGGTTCACGAGTACCCGATTGGATTCCTGCGCCTCGGTGCCGCCCTTCAGGATGACCGTGTTGCCGGATTTCCAGCACAGCGAGGCGATCTGTGGCACCGCGTCCGGGCGCGACTCGAAAATCGCCCCGATAACGCCGATGGGGCAACTCACCTGCCGCAATTCCAAGCCATCATCCAGTTCCATCGTCGACAACGTCTGCCCAACCGGGTCGGGCAATTGCGCGACACTCTCCACCCCTTGCGCCATGCCCAGCACCTTGTCTTCGCTCAGCTTCAAGCGGTCCAGGAGCGGCTTCGACAACGCCCCGCGCGCCACCAGCTCGGTGGCGCGCTGCACGTCTTGTTGATTAGCCGCCAGGATGTCCGCGCGACGACCCCGCAACAAGTCCGCCATCCCCTGCAAGGCACGATTCTTCACTTGCGTCGACAGGCCGGCAAGCCTTAGCGCGGCGTCCTTGGCGCGTCTGGCGGTTTCCTCTATGGGATTCACGGCGACTTCCTTATCAATCGGCCAACCCGTCAGGGAGGCGAGGCGGCACCGCTACCGGTCCGGGCAATGATCCTCGTTCACGGCGATGGGAATTTCGCCCTTTACCGCGCGGAAGCTCATGACCTCGGCCATGTTCGCCCTGACGCCGCAGTACAGGCCAATCGGATGCAGCGCGAGGCAAAGGCGGTCTTCGTCATGCGTCGGGGCGTCATCGTTCAGGCGAGCGTCGTTCGATATCCACTGGCTTACCCTGTCTCCCAGTTCGACATTGAGTCCGCAGATTTCCGTAAAGTCGTCCTTGGCGGCCAGCGGCCTGCCGCTGATATCGACGTCGGCGGGCCGCCCGGTTGCCGCAAATTTGGCCCCGTGCCGGCAGACCAACGGAAACCAGCCGCTAGGGCTTGCCTTGCCGTCTTCGGCAGTTTGCCCGTGGGGCTCAATGGTCAGCACTGCGATGCGCAGACAGTGGTGCTGTGCTGCGGCAGCGGGTGCCGTGCTCAGCGGATCAATCACTATTACGGCCAGCGCCGCCAGAAACATCAACGTCGTCATCCTGCTCATGGTGGCCTTTCTGTCATTTGGGGAGATACCGCCTGCCGGCGCGGCTCAACGGCTTGAATTATACCGATCGACAGTCCCGGGTGGCTGATTCTGCTGGCGGATGAGGTCGAGAGCATCCTGTAAAGTCTTCAGACGCTCTTCCTGCGAAGACCGGCGGGTAGACACCAAGGGCACCTGCAGCGGGAATCCCCTGAAACCTTGCGAGGCGGATTGACCGTTGCTGTCGGTCACCTCGATGTAGTACTCCAGCCCCGAACCGGCCAACAGCCAGTCGGGCACGACGGCTCGATATAAGTTGCCCTCCACCGGGGGCATTGGCAGGGCCATGAAGACGCCGCTGCCCGCAGAGCGGCAAAAGACCTGCGCCTTGCGGACGCCGGCCGCAGCGGTAATTGTGGCTTCGATGGCCAGCGGCTTACCGCGCGCTTGGGGCCGGGAGAAACCCTGATGGGTGATGGAAAGTGCTTCGCTCTGCTGACCCTGAACCACGGTGGCGAACAACAGAACGAAAAGCCCCAGGAAGGCCATCCAGCCGCCGATTTTACGTTGCCGAATCATGCTCGCACTCCCTTGCACAAACGGGTGCTGGGAAATCAACCCAGAAGCCACAAAAATGGCATGTTACCCTTCGCTATCAGGTCGTGTCCAGCGCCTACTTGCATCTTGACAGCCCTTAATACCCACACGCATAATGCCACGCTTAATTTGATCCTTACCATTTCCTTACTATTTCCATGTTAATCGTAAGCCCCGGCCTCCCATGCCTGAGAGGTCCGGCCAGCCAAATTCCATCCTTACTGACGAGGGCGTAAGACGTATCGAATTCTGAAGCCAGCCAGTATGGCCTCGCAGCCCGCCCAAGCAGGTGGTTCCCAATCCCATTACACGCGCCATCTAGCGCTACGAACGCTCCCGCTGGTCCGTAGCGTTGCCGTACCGAAAGAAGGGCAACCCCATGACCAAACCCGGCATTCCTCCCAAGCAAGGGCTTTACGACCCGCGTTACGAGCACGACGCCTGCGGCATCGGTTTTGTGGTCAACGTGAAAGGCAGAAAGTCCCACGAAATCGTCGATCAGGCACTCACGGTGCTCGAGAATCTTGACCATCGCGGCGCCTGTGGATGCGAGCCCAACACGGGGGACGGCGCCGGGATTTTGATGCAGGTGCCACACGCTTTCTTCCGGGACGCTTGTGCAGACATTGGGTTGGCGCTGCCGGCGCCAGGGCAGTACGGTGTCGGCATGATCTTCCTGCCGCCCGATGGGCAGCAGCAACGGCAGTGCGTGGCGCAGTTGGAAAGTATTGTGGAGCGGGAAGGCCAGACGGTGCTGGGCTGGCGCGACGTCCCCACCGTCAACACTGGCCTCGGCGCCACCGCGCTGTCGTGCGAGCCGGCCATGAAACAGCTCTTCATCGGCCGCCACGCCAGCCTCTCAGATGACCTCGCCTTCGAACGCAAGCTATACGTCATCCGCCGCAGCGCGGAGAACGCCATTCGCTACGGCGACATGGCGGGTGGGGATTTCTTCTACATCGCCAGCCTATCTTATAAAACCTTCGTTTACAAAGGCATGCTGACGCCACGACAGGTCACGACCTACTTTTCCGATCTGTCCGACCCGCGCGTCGAAACCGCCTTGGCCGTGGTCCACTCCCGTTTCAGCACCAACACGTTTCCCAGCTGGGAACGCGCGCAGCCGTTCCGCTACCTGATTCACAACGGCGAGATTAACACCCTGCGGGGCAACGAAAACTGGATGTACGCCCGTCAGGCCATGCTTGCTTCGGAGTTGTTCGGCGACGATCTGCCCAAGCTCTTCCCGGTTCTCCAGGGCGACGGCAGCGACTCCGCCATCTTCGACAATTGTCTGGAATTCCTGGCTTTGGGCGGCCGACCGCTATCGCAGTCCATGATGATGATGATCCCGGAACCGTGGGAAAATCACGAAAGCATACCGGACGAGAAGAAGGCATTTTACGAATACCACAGCAGCCTGATGGAGCCGTGGGACGGCCCGGCGTCGATTGCCTTCACCGACGGGGTGCGGGTCGGCGCCGTGCTTGACCGCAATGGGCTGCGTCCATCGCGCTATTACGTCACCAAGGACGATCTGGTCATCATGGCCTCCGAGGTCGGCGTCCTCGAAGTGGAGCCGGAGCGCGTCTTGCTGAAGCAGCGGTTGCAGCCGGGGCGTATGTTCCTGGTGGATACCGAACAGGGACGCATCATCAGCGACGAGGAAATCAAGCACACCGCCGCCATGGAGCACCCTTACCGCCAGTGGCTGGACGAGCATCGGGTGCATTTCGACGAGCTGCCCGACGTGCCCGAGGAACCGCCCGTGCACGACCACGCGGCGACGCTGCAGCGGCAGCAGGCGTTCGGCTACAGCTTTGAGGACCTGCGCGTCAACATCGGCCCCATGGCGGTGAACCAGATTCAGCCGGTGGGCTCGATGGGCACCGATACGCCGTTGGCCGTGCTGTCCGACAAGCCCCAACTCCTCTACAACTACTTCAAGCAACTCTTCGCCCAAGTTACCAACCCGCCGCTCGATCCCATCCGCGAAGAGTTGATTACCGCTACGACGCTGACCCTCGGCCCGGAGCGTAATCTGCTGCGCCCGGAGCCGGAAAACTGCCGGCAGATTCGCCTCAAGCTCCCCATCCTGATGAATGGCGAGATGGAGAAACTGCGCCGCTGCGGGGACATCGGATTTCCCGCCGCCACCCTGCCCATCGTTTTCAAAGCAGCTGACGGCAAGGCCGGGCTGGAAACGGCGTTGCAGGCTCTGTACAAAGCGACGGACCAAGCAATCGCAGACGGCGCCACGATGCTGATCCTCTCCGACAAGGACGTGGACCGCGAACACGCGCCGATTCCGGCGCTGCTGGCGGCGGCGGGCCTGCATCACCACCTGATCCGCGCGGGCACGCGGCGGCGTGTCGGGCTGATCCTCGAATCTGGTGAACCGCGCGAGGTGCATCATTTCTGCCTGCTGCTCGGCTACGGCGTGCAGGCGATCAATCCGTACATGGCCTACGAATCCCTCAACGACATGATCGGTGAGGGCATGCTCAAGGACATCACGTACGAAAAGGCGGTCAGCGGCTACATCAAGGGCGCCGTCAAGGGCGTCGTCAAGGTGATGTCGAAGATGGGCATCTCGACGATCCAGTCCTACTGCGGCGCGCAGATATTCGAGGCGGTGGGCCTCAGCCAGGAACTCGTCGACAGGTATTTCACCTGGACGGCGTCGCGCGTCGGCGGTATCGACCTGGAGCAGATCGCGCTCGAGGCGCAACGCCAACATGCCAGGGCTTTCCCGGCCATCCCGGTCAATGGCCACACGCTGGACGTGCACGGCCAATACCAGTACCGCAAGGACGGCGAACTGCACCTGTTCAATCCCAAGACCATCCACTTGTTGCAAAAGGCCTGCCGCAACGAGGATTACGAGGTGTTCAAGTCCTACACGGCGTTGATCGACGACCAGGCGGAGCAGCTCGCCACCCTGCGCGGCCTGATGGAATTGAAGTTTGCCGGCGAGCCGATTCCGCTGGAAGAGGTCGAGCCGGTGGAAGAAATCACCCGGCGCTTCAAAACGGGCGCTATGTCGTACGGCTCGATCAGCAAGGAAGCGCACGAGGCGTTGGCTATTGCCATGAATCGCATCGGCGGCAAAAGCAACACCGGCGAAGGCGGCGAGGACCCGGCGCGCTACGTGCCGGACCCGTCCGGCGATTCCCGTAACAGCGCCATCAAGCAGGTTGCCTCGGGGCGCTTCGGGGTGACCAGCTATTACCTGACGCAGGCCAAGGAGTTGCAGATCAAAATGGCGCAAGGCGCCAAGCCCGGCGAGGGTGGCGAGTTACCCGGACGCAAGGTCTATCCGTGGATCGCCAAGGTGCGGCTGTCGACGCCCGGCGTGGGCCTGATATCGCCGCCGCCGCACCACGACATTTATTCAATCGAGGATTTGGCGCAACTGATTCACGACTTGAAAAACGCCAACCATCGGGCGCGAATCAGCGTTAAGCTGGTCTCCGAGGTGGGCGTCGGCACCATCGCCGCCGGGGTTGCCAAGGGGCACGCCGACGTGGTGCTGATCAGCGGTCACGACGGCGGCACCGGGGCCTCGCCGCAGACCAGCATCAAGCACGCCGGGCTGCCGTGGGAACTGGGGCTTGCCGAAACCCACCAGACGCTGGTGCTGAACGATCTGCGCAGCCGCATCGCCGTGGAAACGGACGGGCAACTGAAGACCGGGCGCGACGTGGTGATCGCCGCTCTGCTCGGCGCGGAAGAGTTTGGTTTCGCCACCACGGCGCTGGTTTCCCTCGGCTGCATCATGATGCGGGTGTGCCACCTCGATACGTGCCCGGTCGGCGTCGCCACGCAGAACCCGGCGCTGCGCGAGAAATTTACCGGCGACCCGTCGCACGCCGTCAATTTCATGCGCTTCATCGCTCAGGAGATGCGCGAGCTGATGGCCAAGCTCGGCTTTCGCACCGTCAACGAGATGATCGGACGCACGGACAGGATTGAAATGCGGCGCGCCCTGGAACACTGGAAGGCGAAGGGGCTGGACTACACCGGCATCTTACATCAGCCTGAAGTTGGGCCGGAAGTGGGCCGCTACTGCCAAATTACTCAAGACCATGGCCTGGACATCGCCCTCGACAATCAGGTGCTCCTGGGGCTGGCCGAGCCCGCCTTGGAACGCGGCGAGCGGGTCAAGGCCACTCTGCCCATCCGCAATATCAACCGAGTCACGGGCACCATTCTCGGAAGCGAAGTTACCCGCCGTTATGGCCCGGAGGGTCTGCCCGAGGACACTATCCATTTGCATTTTCAGGGCTCGGCCGGTCAGAGCTTCGGCGCCTTCGTGCCGCTGGGCATGACCTTGGAGTTGGAGGGCGACGCCAATGACTACTTCGGCAAGGGCCTCTCCGGCGGCAAGCTCATCCTCTACCCGCCGAAAGGTTCGACCTTTGCCGCCGAGGACAGCATCATCGTCGGCAACGTGGCGTTTTACGGGGCAACCGGCGGCGAGGTTTACATTCGCGGCATGGCAGGCGAACGCTTCTGCGTGCGCAACAGCGGCGTGCGGGCCGTTATCGAGGCTGTGGGCGATCACGGCTGCGAATACATGACGGGCGGACGGGTCGTCGTGCTCGGCGCCACGGGGCGCAACTTCGGCGCCGGCATGTCGGGCGGCGTCGCCTACGTGCTCGATGAGGCTGGCGATTTCGAGTCTCGTTGCAACCCGGAAACCGTCGCCCTTGAAAGCCTTGACGATGCCGACGAACGTGCCGAGGTCGAGGCGATGATCCGCTGCCACGCCGACTACACCAAGAGCGAGCGTGCCTGGAAAATTCTGGCCTCTTGGGAAGACTACGCGCCGAAGTTCGTCAAGGTGATGCCGAAGGACTACCAGCGCATGCTCGACGCCATTCGCCGTGCCGAGGCGGCGGGGCTCAGCGGCGAGGCGGCGGTCATGGAAGCGTTCGAAGCAAATAAAAACGACTTGGCGCGCGTCAGCGGCAATTGAGAGAGCGAGGAATGGAAGATGCGAAGGTTGGCGAAACTGCTCGCACTGGCGGCCGCCGCGGCACCGACGTTCGGCTTGCCGACGGTGAAGGTATTGCTGGCCGCTGACGCAAAGCCCTTGAAGAATTAATGCTGTCGAGCACCTTGGTTGCCAGTCGCTCCCTCAGAAATGAAGCTCACCGTGGTCACGGTGAGCCAATTGAGACCAATCGCAAGGAGACGTAGTGGGTAAGCCGACCGGATTCATGGAATATCAACGCGAATTGCCTGTGGACCGCTCGCCGCGCGAACGGGTCAAGGATTGGCAGGAATTCCACGAGCACTTCCCGATCGCGAAGCTGCAGGACCAAGCCAGTCGCTGCATGGATTGCGGCATTCCGTTCTGCCACACCGGCACCCTGATCAGCGGCATGGCGTCGGGGTGTCCGATCAACAATCTGATTCCGGAATGGAACGACCTGGCTTACCGCGGCCTGTGGCGGGAGGCGCTGGAACGTCTTCACAAGACGAACAATTTCCCGGAGTTCACGGGCCGCGTCTGCCCGGCACCCTGCGAGGGCTCCTGTGTGCTGGGTATCACCGATCCGCCGGTAACTATTAAGAACATCGAGTGCCAGATCATCGACAAGGGCTTTGAGGAAGGCTGGGTGACGCCGCAGCCGCCGGAGAAACGCACCGGCAAACGGGTCGCGGTGGTCGGCTCGGGACCCTCGGGGCTGTCGTGCGCTGTGCAATTGAACCGTGCCGGGCACTTGGTCACCGTGTACGAACGCGCCGACCGCATTGGCGGGCTGCTGATGTACGGCATCCCGAACATGAAGCTCGACAAGAACATCGTGCAGCGCCGCGTTGACCTGATGGCCCAGGAGGGCATTACGTTCGTCACCAACACCGCTGTCGGCGTCGATATCCCGGCGACGGCCATCCTTCAGGAGTCGGATGCCATGGTGCTGTGCTGCGGCGCGACAAAGCCGCGCGACCTGCCGATACCGGGCCACGACCTGAAGGGCATCCACTTCGCCATGGAATTCCTGCACGCCAACACCAAGAGCCTGCTCGATTCCGACCATGCCGATCAAAACTACATATCGGCCCGCGACAAGCACGTCATCGTCATCGGCGGCGGCGATACCGGCACGGACTGCGTTGGCACCTCGCTGCGGCACCAGTGCATGAGCTTGGAGCAGTTCGAAATCCTGTCACGCCCCCCAGACGGACGCCCGTCGAACAACCCGTGGCCGGAATGGCCCCGCGTTTACCGGGTAGATTACGGACAGGAAGAGGCCGCGGCGCGTTTCGGCAATGACCCGCGCACGTTCGACATCATGACGGAGAAATTCGTCGGCGATGCGGACGGCAACGTCAAGGAGTTGCACACCGCGCAGGTCACCTGGGGCACCGATGCCAACGGTCGCTTCGGTCCGCAGAAGGTTCCTGGCACCGAGAAAGTCTGGCCGGCGGAGCTCGTGTTGCTGGCCTTGGGCTTTCTGGGGCCCGAGGATAAGATCATTGAGGATCTCGAACTCGAACGCGACGAACGCTCGAACGTCAAGGCCGAATACGACAGGTATGCCACCAGCGTCGAGGGCGTTTTCAGCGCTGGCGACATGCGCCGCGGGCAAAGCCTGGTGGTATGGGCGTTCAACGAGGGGCGCGGCGCCGCCAGAGCGTGCGACGAATATCTGATGAAGACGACGAACTTGCCGTAAGTGCAAAACCGCTCACCAAGGAAGGGGAACGATGCGCAGGGCCAAGATTCTAGCCACAGGCATGTATGTGCCGGACGACGTGGTTACCAACGACCTCCTCGCTCAGGTCATGGACACCAGCGATGAATGGATCACCCAGCGCAGCGGCATTAAGGAGCGCCGGGTCATCCCCGATACGTACCGGATGCTGACGCAATTGGCCGCCGCTCCTGACAAGGAGGCGTACCTGCAAACCCTCTACGACACCGGCATCGACGGCAGAATCGGCGCCCAAATGTCCACCGCGGACCTGGCGTTCAATGCCACCCAGGTCGCCCTGCGGCAGGCCAACATGAAGCCCCAGGACCTCGACCTGATCATCCAAACCAGTGTGATGTCGGATTACGTCTTTCCCGGCAGTGCCTGTGTGCTGGCTGACAAGCTGGGCCTCACCTCGACGCCGACGTTCAGCCTCAACCAAGGCTGTGCCGGGTTTGTCTATGCGTTGTCTATGGCGGACCAGTACGTCAAGACCGGCATGTATGACACGGTGCTCGTGCTGGGCGCCGAGGTTCTGTCGTCGCTTTTCGAGTACAGCGACCGCGGCCGCGACATGTCGGTGCTGTTTGCCGACGGTGCCGGGGCGGCGATCGTGGTGCCGGCCGAGGACGACGAGCCCAGCGGCCTGCTGTCGCACCATCTGCACACCGACGGCACACTGCTCGACAAGCTGTATGCCGACACCTTCGGCAGCTCGACGTTCCCGCCCGCGGCCAAGGCCCGCATCGATACCGACCGCGCCCGACCGCGCATGGCGGGGCGGGTTGTATTCGCGCAGGCCGTGCGGCGTTTCCGCGAGGTCATCCGCGAATGCCTGGAAGCCAACAAGATGCAGCTCGATGAGGTTGATCATTTCCTGTTTCACCAAGCCAACCAGCGCATCATCGATGCCATCGCCGATAGCCTCGGCATTCCCTCCGAAAAGGCCTATACCAACATCCGCAAGTACGGCAACACCTCGGCTGCTTCCGTGCCGATTCTGCTCCACGAAACCCTGCAGGAGGGCCGCATCCAGCGTGGCGACTTGTGCCTGCTGGCCGCCTTTGGAACCGGTTTCAACTGGGGTGCGTCGCTCCTGCACTGGTAGAAATGCCATAATTCGGGATGCGTAGACCGCGCTGGCGGGTTATTCTCGGTATGCATCGCTGACACTCGTGACTGCATTCAGGGAGGCCCCACCCATGCCGACTGAGCACCCCGTGTACCCTGTTTTGCCCCTCAAAAGCACCGTCCTGTTTCCCCACATTCTGCTGCCTGTTGCGGTCGGTCGGCCGATGTCGGTGGCCGCTGCCGAAGCCATCTTAGCCTCGGAAGACAAGCGCTTGGTGGCTGCCGTGCAACGTGATCCGCAGACTCAAGCACCCGAGCTCGCGGACCTTTATCCCACCGCAACCCTGGCAGTCGTCAAGCGTGTCATCCAGCGTCACGAAAACGTTCTGCAACTCGTTCTGCAAGGCGTTGAACGCGTCGAACTGCTGCACGACGTCGAATCCAGCCCCTACATGCGCGTTGCGGTGCGTCCGCTGGCTGAGCCCGATGACAATTCCGCCGAGGTGACCGCCCTGTTTCGCAATATCCAGGAACTGGTGCGCCAGGCGGTCCAGTACCTGGAGACGATCCCCGAGGACATGGCGAACCTGCTTATCAACACGGTGGAGCCCGTCAAGCTGGCCTACCTGATCGCCACCGTGCTCAACATTGACACCCAGCAGGAAATCGAGTTGTTGATGGCGGATAACCTGCGCCCCCTGCTAGAGCAGATTGCGGAACACCTGTCCCGCGAGGTGCAAATCCTCAGCCTGCGCCGCAAGATCGCCGGCGAGACGCAAGTGGAACTCGACAAGGCCCAGCGGGAGTACGTGTTGCGGCAGCAACTCAGGCAAATCAAGAAGGAACTCGGCGAGGATGAGGATCAGGACGACGTGGACGTGTTGCGTGAGCGCTTGGCGGGAACGGAACTGCCCGGCGAGGTGCGCAAGGAACTGGAGCGCGAGGTGTCGCGGTTGCAGCGATTGACGCCGATGGCACCGGATCACCAGTTGCTGCGCAGCTATCTCGAGTTTGCCCTGGAATTGCCGTGGACCACGGCGACCGTTGATCAACTCGACCTGAAACGCGCCCAGAACATTTTGAACGAAGACCACTTCGGACTGGACGACATCAAAGACCGCATCATCGAGCACTTGGCCGTGATGCAGCTCAAACCGGAATCTCCCAGCCCGATTTTGTGCTTCGTGGGGCCGCCGGGTGTCGGCAAAACCAGTCTCGGACACTCCATTGCGCGGGCGCTGGGGCGGCGCTTCGAGCGGTTTTCCCTCGGCGGCGTTCACGACGAAGCCGAGTTGCGGGGGCATCGTCGCACCTACATCGGCTCGCTGCCAGGTCGCATTCTGCAGGCCATCCGGCGCTCGGAGGTGCGCAACCCGGTCCTGATGCTCGATGAAGTCGACAAGCTCGGGCGGGATTTTCGCGGCGACCCGGCGGCAGCCCTACTGGAGATTCTTGACCCAGCCCAGAACCACACCTTCCGGGATCACTACCTCGACCTGCCGTTCGATCTGTCGAACGTTTTTTTCATCTGTACGGCAAACACCCTCGAAACGATACCCGCGCCGCTCGTCGACCGCCTGGAAATCATGACGCTGGCGGGCTACAGCGCCGAGGAAAAGCTGGAAATCGCCTGGCGCTATCTCCTGCCGCGGCAGGTGGATCGGAACGGCCTGGCGGCAGAGCAACTGCCGTTGAGCGAGACGGCCCTCCGGTCCATCATCAACCATTACACGCACGAGGCCGGGGTGCGCCAACTCGAGCGCATGATCGGCCAAGTGGCGCGCAAAATCGCCCGCCAAGTGGCCATGCAGGAGACGCTGCGCGAAAGACTGGAGGCGGACGATCTGGATGACCTGCTGGGGCCGGAGACGCACCTGCTGGAGGAAGCGCGCCAGAACTTGGCGCCCGGTGTCGCGGCCGGCTTGGCGGTTACCCCGGCGGGAGGCGATGTGCTTTACATCGAGGCGCAGTTGCTCCCAGGTGGTAAAGGGCTGGCGCTGACCGGACAGCTCGGCGAGGTGATGCGCGAATCGGCAGAGATCGCCCGCGACCTCCTGTGGGCCGCTACCGGGCGTCTGGACATCCCAGTCAAGACCTTTGAAAACAATGGCATGCACGTGCACGTGCCCGCTGGCGCCATCCCCAAGGACGGTCCTTCCGCGGGCATCGCAGTGGCCGCCGCCCTGACGTCGCTGCTGACCCATACACCCGTGCGTTCGGACACTGCCATGACCGGCGAAATCACCCTCGCCGGCCTGGTGCTGCCCGTCGGCGGGGTGAAGGAAAAGGTCCTGGCGGCGCGCCGTGCCGGTTTTTTGCGGGTCATCCTGCCCAAGGCCAATGCCAAGGATCTGCGCAAGCTCCCCGACGCGGTGCGCGAGGAAATGGATTTCCTTCTGGCCGAGCAATTCGACGACGTCATTCGCAACGCCATCCCCGACTTGGAGTTGGCGGAGCTCTCCAAAGACTTGCCGGCATGGATGTCGGAACAGGCAGGCGGATGACGAGCTTCTGCTCAGACCCGTCGATTCGCTTGCCGCGCGGAATGCAAAGGAGAAAGGGGTGGGATTGGTACGGGCCACAATTGAGCTCGCAAATGCAAAATATCCGATGGTCAAGCCGATGACGGTCGATTCCTTGGCGGACACCGGGGCGTTGCTGCTCTGCGTCCCGGAACATGTCGCGGTCCAACTCGGATTGGAGGAGCTGGAAAAACGCGAAGTGACGGCTGCCGACGGGGCGACGCATCTGGCGCCGTACGTGGGGCCTGTCCTGGTGAGGTTCGAAAATCGACAATGCCTGACCGGCGCCCTGGTACTCGGCGGCGAGGTACTCCTGGGGGCGGTCCCGATGGAGGATATGGACGTGCTGGTGTCGCCGGCGACGCGGTCACTCATCGTGAATCCCGAAAGTCCCAATTTTGCCAGGGCTATCGTGAAGGCAGTAGCCCCTGCCCTCCTTTCCAAACGCCTTCCCCCTCACCGCTTCACCACGTAACCCGCGGCCTCGCGGTCCCAGGTTGCCGGGGTGACGCCCGCCTCTCGCAGAACGTGCTTGCGCAGTTTTTCCGTAGGTGTCTTGGGCATGTCGCTGATAAACTCCACGTACCGTGGCACCGCGAAGTAGGGCATGCGTTCCTGGCAGTAATCGAGCAGTTCTTCCGGCTGGAGCTGCATGCCGGGGCGCAGAAGCACGCAGGCCTTCACCTCATCCTCGCCGCCGGCAATGCTGGACTTGACCGCCACGGCGGCAGACTCGGCGACGGCGGGATGATCGTTCAGAACCTGCTCGATCTCGTAAGATGAAATGTTCTCGCCCCGCCGACGAATGCAATCCTTCATGCGATCAATGAAGTAGAAATATCCTTCCGCGTCGCGCCTTCCGGCGTCCCCTGTGTGGAACCAGAAATTACGCCAAGCCTCCACCGTTTTTTCCGGCATGGCGTGGTAGCCGGCCATGAACGCCCACGGTTCCTTGGGTCGCACGACCATCTCGCCCACCGTATCGGGCGGCAACTCCTCATCCGTATCGGGGTCGACGATGGCCATCTCGAACCACTCGTCCAGCACCTTGCCGCAAGAATTGGCCCGCAGCCCCTCGTCGTAGGGCATGTAGGTCGGGATGTTCACCTCGGTCATGCCGTAGACCTCCAACAGTTTGGTGTTGAAGCGTTGTTGGAACGCTTCCCCCCATTCCGGGGCGATCGGCACAGCGACGACGACGCGCAGGCGGTGGTCGCGGTCCTCGGCACGAGCGGGTTGCCGGTAGATGAACTCGGTCATCACGCCGAGGGTGTTGGTGACGGTCGCCCCGTAGCGACGCACGTCGTCGAGCCAGCGGCTGGCGCTGAATGAACGCGCCAGAACGAGCCGGCAGCCGACGATCAGGGTACTGTACACCTGCATGAGCAGGGCGTTGGCGTGAAACAACGGCATGCAGCAGTAATACACGTCGTCCGGGGTGAGGTGAATGGCCTTGATCTTGGCGTGCCCGTAAAGGTAGAGGTGGGCGTGGGGCATCAGCACGCCTTTGGACGGGCCGGTCGTGCCGGAGGTATACATGATGGCGCCGGTGTCGTGGTAGGCAACGGGAACGCTCACGGGGGTGGCCGGGGCGTTGAGTAGTGTATCGAAGGAAACCGCGCGGAGCCGCGAGAAGGTCGGCAGGTCGGTTTCCGAACCTTCGGCGTTCTTGACGACAACGGTTTCGAGATGTGGCAGGCGGTCCTCGCTGGCTTGCAGCATGGGCACGAATTCGCGGCCGATGATCATCACGCGGGCCCTGCCGTTGATGGCGGCGTTGTTGATCACGTGTTCGAGGAAGCCGCCCTTGTAGGCGGTGTTGATCGGCACCATGACGGCGCCCAAGCGATTGATGCCGAACCAGGCGTCGAGGAAGGCGATGCTGTTGGGCATCATCAGCAAAACCCGCTCATCGCGCTGCACGCCCATGGCCGCCAAGGCGTTGGCCAACCGGTTGGCCCGTGCGTCCATGTCGCCGAAAGTAAGGGGCGGGTCGTCCTGGAACTGCACAAACGGTTTGTCGCGCAAGGCCGCCCCTTGCTTGGCCAGAATCGCGCCTAGCACCCAGCCGGTTTTGTCAACCGCCCCCATTTCCTTTTTTCCTCCCCCGTTTGAGTCCTCACGCCCGCGGACGCCATCGTGTAATGAAAAGCAAGCGATGGCGCCACGCGACGGGCATATTGATCCAGTAGTCTGCTATAATACCGCGCTCTTAACAGCAAGAAAAATCACGCTGCAGCGCAGGCGGCGCGGGACGGTTTCTGTAGAAGAGGACAGACAGATGCACATAGACTCGGTGCTCGGGCGGGTACGCGGCTGCATTCGGACGATGCACAGGTACGTTATGGGCAAGCAGCCCGCGGAAGGGCGATACGTCAAGCTGAACACCAACGAAAATCCGTATCCACCGTCACCCGCCGTGCTCGAGGCATTGCGGCAGGCGGTCAACGGGGACCTGCGGCTTTACAGCGATCCGCTGGCCACGCCATTGCGGGAGGAAGCCGCCCGACACTACGGCTGCGCGCCCGACGAAGTCATCGTCGGCAACGGTTCCGACGACGTGCTGACGATGATTTTCCGCACCTTCCTGGACGCTGGAGACATCCTGGTCACGCCGGCGCCGAGTTATTCGCTGTACCAGGTGCTCGGCGCTTTGCAGGACGCCGATTACCGGGAAATTCTCATGGGTCCCGATTACACCCTGCCGGAGGGACTCGACACCTGCGGCGCCAAGCTGGTGTTCATCGTCAATCCCAACGCTCCCACCGGCGTGCTGCATCCGGCCGGCGCGCTGCGCGACTTCCTGGCCCGCAGCGACAGTATGGTGGTGTTGGACGAAGCCTATGCCGATTTTGCCGGTGAGAGCGCCATCGACCTGTTGCTCGAGTTTCCCAACTTGATCGTGGTGCGAACGTTTTCCAAATCATACGCGCTGGCGGGCATGCGCCTGGGGCTGGGTTTTGCGCGGCGGGAAGTCATTGCGCAGATGATGAAGGTGAAGGACCCGTACAACCTCGACCGGCTGGCGATTGTGGCCGGTTGCGCGGCGCTGCAGGATCAGGCGTGGCTGCGAGAGACGACAGGCCGCATCATCCGCACCCGCACTAATGTACTGGAGAAATTGACGGCTATGGGGCTGCACGTGCCGCCTTCACGGAGCAACTTCGTGTTTCCGCGCATCCCGGACGGACGCGCCGCCGAGGTCTATCAAGCCCTCGAAGCGCGTCGCATCCTGGTGCGCTACTTCCCCGCTCCGCTGGTCGCCGATTCCTTGCGCGTGACGGTGGGAACCGACGACGACATGGCCACTTTCGTCGAGGCGCTAGGCACCCTGCTGTAGGAAGTGGGATAAACGAAGGCCACCGAAAGCTCGGTGGCGAGTGAACCACGCTGGCCTACTCGCCACGAAACCAATTGCCCCTTTAGCGGGAGCTGGTGGCGGAAACGAAATCGCTGTACGCTGGCATGCCGTGCTCGCCTTGATCCAGCCCTTCCACTTCCTCTTCCTCCGACACTCGCAGACCGATCACGGACTTGATGATGCCGAAGAATACGAGCGAGGCAACCACGCAGACGACGCCATAGGCGACCACGCCGACGATCTGCGTGACCAGTTGTCCGGCACCGGCCTTGGCGCCGAAGATACCCACCGCCAGGGTGCCCCAGATGCCGCAGACGAGATGGACGGACACGGCGCCCACCGGGTCATCCACGCGCACGCGGTCGAAGAAGACGACCGAGAAATACACGATCACGCCGGCGATCACGCCAATGAAGAACGCCGAGTGCAGGCCCATGAGATCGGCGCCGGCGGTGATGCCCACCAAGCCGGCCAGAATGCCGTTCAGGCCCATGGACAGGTCTGGCTTCCTGGAGAAGATCCAGGAGGTGTACATGGCGCCCAGGCCACCGGCAGCGGCGGCGATACACGTGGTCATCAGGGTCAGCGAGGTAGCTGCCGGGTCGGCGCTCAGAACGGAACCGCCGTTAAACCCGAACCAACCGAGCCACAGCAGAAAGACGCCGATGGTGGCCAGCGGCATGTTGTGGCCGGGCAGCGCGCGAATCCTGTCGCCCACGTATTTGCCTCGCCGGGCGCCCAGCATGATGGCGCCGATGAGGGCCGCCCAGCCGCCAACGCTATGCACCAGCGTAGAACCGGCGAAGTCGTAGAAGCCCATCGCGTCCAGCCAGCCGCCGCCCCACTTCCAGGAGCCGACCCAGGGGTAGATCAAGCTCACGTACAACACCGTAAAAAGCATGAACGAGCCCAGCTTGATGCGTTCGGCCACGGCGCCGGAAACAATGGTGGCCGCAGTTGCCGCGAACATGGCCTGAAACAGAAAGTCCGTCCAATACGTGTAGCCCACGTTGTAAGCCTGCGTGACGCCCGCCTCGTCGGTGCCCAACCCGAACCCCGCGAATCCCACAAAGCCATTGAAGTCACCCGGGTACATTAAGTTAAAACCGATATAGGCGTAGCTGATAACCCCAAAACAAACGATGAACGTGTTCTTGAACAAGATATTGACCGTATTTTTCTGCTGCGTCAGTCCGCTTTCCAGTGTGGCGAAGCCCAAGTGCATGATGAAGACCAAGCCGGTGCAGAGCATCATCCACAGATTGTTGGCGGTGAAAACGCCCATGGACACGGTGTCCTCAGCCGGCGCTGCCTCGGCGGCGACGGCTTCAGTGGCCTCCGGTGCGGGTACGGTGTCTTGGGCCAGCGCCGCTGCCGTCGTGAAGGCGACCGCGAACGCGATGAGCAGCAGGGTTGGAAGCCATTTCGGAGCGCGTAGGATGTACATGCTTACCTCCTGTACAGGTGGATCGTGTCAGGTTGAGATTTCGTCCTCGGTGTTGGCTCCCCCGTGAGCAGAGCAAATCTTATGCCAGCTAGGGCACGGCTTGTCGAAAAGTCGCTCAAGCGGTACGGGATCAATGGCTTAGACGTTTAGGGACGGCGAGTCGGAATGACGGAGGGTTGCCCCAGCTGCTCATGGCCAACAACTTTGTTCGGAAAGACAACATTGTTGTGTTCAAGTACGACAATGTCGGGATTCTGTTACCGACGATGAACGGACCGCTGGGTATTCTGATCCTCAAGGATGCGGGTTTACGGCGGTACAGCGCATGGTGCCCGCAGGTTTCGGGTTTTGGCATACAATTCGCCTCATTGATTTATCAAAAATTTCCCTCTCTATTGCCCGGTGTCGGCTGCCTCTCTCCCGGTCGGCACCGGGCGAATCCGAACCGAGGAACCCGACGACCATGCCAGCACCCTGCACCGGGTGCTGGAGTTGCTCGAACGTCACCACGCCATGTTCCCGAGCATCGTCACCTTGTCCAAGGGCAAGGCGGAGGAATTGACGATCGCTGCGGGGCAAACAGGCGCGCTATCGCTTGGGGGAAGGCATCACCGGGCGGGTGACCGAAAGCGGCAAGCCGATCATCGTGCCGCGCGTCAGCCACGAGCCGATGTTCCTCAACCGCGCCGGCGAGCGCAAGAATCTGCACAAGCAGGACCGGACGTTCATCTGCCTACCCGTCGTTATCAATCGCAAGGCGGTGGGATCCTTAGGCTCAGGACTCATAACCAGAAGATAACCGTGGCGGCAAGACAGATGGCGCTGTAGAAGGTGTGTGCGCAGCGATCATATTGCGTGGCGATGCGGCCGCCAATCCTTGAGTCTGCCGAACAAGCGCTCGATGAGGTTGCGGCGCTTGTAAAGCTCCGTGTCGTAGACAATCGGCTCTTTACGGTTGGCGCGGCCTGGAATACAGGACTTGACGCCTCGTTCGGCAAGGGCCTCGCGCAACCTGTCGCTGTCATAGCCCCTGTCGGCTATCAGGACACAGGCCTCCGGTAGAGCCGGCAACACCGTGTCAGCCCCCGGTAGTCGCTGACTTGACCCGCCGTCAACCGCAACACGATGGCTTTGCCATCGCCGTCGCAGACGGCGTGGAGCTTGGAGTTGAGCCCGCCCCGGGTGCGTCCGATTAACGCATCAACGCGCTTCGATACCGCGCTGGCGAGATTCCCAGGTTCTGCCTTACACATCTGCAAACAACTGGAAGCACTGCGCCCGCTTGAGGACCGAGGGCGGCTTGTTTTCCCCGCGGCTAGAGAAGTGGGCCCGCTGCCTTGGCCATGGCCTCGCCGAGCGTGGCGTGCTGGTCAGCGTCGAGATGAACGCCGTCGACGTTACTGGAGGTGGTCACGGTAGCGGCGTCGAAGAAAGCGCAGTCAAGGCTGTCGGCGACCTCACGGTACGCCTCGGCCAAACCCGCACATTTCTCCTCACCCCCGACAAATTTGCTGGCGATGGGCCCTTTGGGCGTGCGAATGGGCGGCGGTGTCGCCACCAATACCGGCGGAACCGGCATGCCCGGCTCGATGGGCGCTTGGCGGATGGCGTCAACCAAGGCGGCAATCCCCTGGGCTGCGTGCCAGGCGTTGTGCGGGTGCATGGACTGGAAATCGTTGGTGCCCAGCATCAGGACCACCAAGGCTAGGGGCGAGTGGATTTCAATCCGCTGGGCCAGCCCCTGCAGGCCGTTGCGCCCCGGTTTGTACGGATCCTCCCACACCGTGCGCCGCCCGTTGAGACAGTCCTCGTGCACCCGTACGTTCCGGCCCTCAGCGTTCAAAATGGTCTCCATCACTCCCGGCCAGCGCGCCTCAAACGCCAGCCGCTTGCGCGTCAGCGGAATGATGCCCCACGAGAGCGAATCAGCGTAAACCAAGACGTCCTGCACCTGGGTCTCCTTTTTCAGAATCCGAACCACCCGTCCTGCGGCAGCAGGTTGTTCCTGAGGACGTCGTATAGCTTGACATCGCCCACCACCTGGATAAAACTCGCCAGTTCCGGCACGAAGAAGTACAGGGCGAGCGTGGCGATGATGAGCGCGATGGATGCCTTCAGATACGTGAAACTGATCGGTTTCAGCGCTGTGCCGAACGACTTTTTCAAACGGATTCCCATCATGTCCACGCTGTAAAGCTCATCAAGAAGCAAGTGAATCAAATAGCCGAACACGATGAAACAACTTGACAGCCACGCCAGCGCACTGGGCAGCGCAAAGACATCGTGCAACAGCGTGGCGCTCAGAAAGCAGAAGAACACCGCCGCGAGCAAGGAATGGAAGACGCCGCGGTGCACGGTGGACCGCTTGAACAGTTCGAAGACGGGATAGCGCACGATGACGAACACGGCGACCCACAGAATAATTGATTCGACTATCGAGTAGGCGCCGATTTTGCTGAAGACGCTGAAGAAGGCTGCCAGGGTGGCCAGACAACTGAACAGGATGTTGACGGGAATGGAGTGGTCGGAATCGATGTCAGGCAGGATACCGCCAACCGCTCCCAGGGTGAAGAACAGCAGCGCGTCTTTCGGCTCGGCGAGGCCCGTCTGCAAACACCCCACCGCCAGGACGCCGCTGAGGGTGCCAGCTACCGACAGATGCGTTTTGAAGTCTGCCATGGCGGGGAGATCCTTGAGTGTGGGCTGAAGCCGCGCTGAGAGCGATGCCCGCGACACGCGGCAACCGTGTGGCGGCATTGTATACCGCTTGGTTTCAGGCGTGCAAACCACGCCGCACCTTGGAGAAAACAGATGGCAGGTGCTCCGACATTTGACGACGTTCAAGAAGCGGCGGCCCGTCTTCAGGGGCTCGTGCACCACACCCCGGTGCTGACCTGTTCCAGCCTGGATGACCGCGTCGGCGCGCAGGTCTTTTGCAAGTGCGAGAATTTCCAGAAGGCGGGCGCCTTCAAGTTCCGCGGCGCCTCCAATGCCGTCACGTCGCTGTCAGACGCCGAAGCGAAACGAGGCGTTGCCACGCATTCGTCGGGAAATCATGGCGCCGCTCTGGCCCTCGCCGCACGCTTGCGCGACGTGCCTGCTCGCATTGTGATGCCCACCAATGCGCCGGAGAGCAAGAAGGCCGCGGTTGCTGCTTACGGCGGTACGATTGTGTACTGCGAACCGACCCAGGAGGCGAGGGAAGCCGTCCTGGAAGCCGTGGTGCGCGACACCGGGGCCGCCTTCGTCCATCCATACGACAATGCCAAGGTCATCGCCGGCCAGGGCACCGCGGCCTTGGAGCTTTGTGCCGCGGCGCCGGAACTCGACGTCATCCTGGCGCCCGTGGGCGGTGGCGGCATGATCAGCGGCACGGCGTTGACCGTGGCGGCGCGCAGCCCTGGCACCCAGGTCGTGGCGGCGGAGCCCGAGGCGGCGGACGACGCTTATCGTTCGCTGGCAGCCGGCAAGATTCTGCCGGCGAATTATCCGAACACGGTCGCCGACGGTTTGCGCACGTCGCTCGGTGACCTCACCTTTGCGATTATCCAGCACCACGTGGCGCAGATCGTCACCGTGAGCGAAGACGCCATCATCGCGGCAATGCGTTACGTGTGGGAGCGCATGAAGATCATCATCGAACCGTCGTCCGCCGTGCCCATCGCTGCCTTGCTCGACAACCGTCTGGACGTGTCCGGCAAACGCGTCGGCGTGATGCTGACCGGCGGCAACGTCGATCTGGGACGGTTGCCTTGGACGGCGGCGCCATCCCCCTAATCCCAGAACCAGTGTTTACGACTGAGGAGTTCCGTGAGCAAGCAGCATGACATCATCATCATTGGTGCCGGTAACGCCGCCCTGTGCGCGGCCATTGCGGCATGTGAACAGGGCGCCAGCGTTCTGGCTCTGGAAAAGGCGCCCGAGTATTTTCGCGGCGGCAACACCTACTTCACCGGCGGCATCATCCGCTGCGCCTACAACAGCCTGGACGACCTCAAACAGCTCATCCCCGACATGTCGCCGCAGGAGGAAGCATCGGTCGAGGTCGGACAGTACACCGAAGACGACTTTTACGACGACCTGATGCGGGTTTCCAATGGCCTCGCCGATCCCGAGTTGGCTCAGATGCTGGTGACCGAGTCGTTCCCGACGCTCAAGTGGCTGCGGGCGCGCGGCGTGCGATTCGTGCTCGCCTTCGGGCGCCAGGCGTTCAAGCGCGGCGACAAATACCACTTCTGGGGCGGCCTGCTGGTGGAAGCGGTGGGCGCCGGCAAGGGCCTGTCGGACCAGCAATTCGAGGTGGCGGAACGCATGGGCGTCGAAATCCGCTACGGCACCAAGGGCGTGCGGCTGTTGCAGGATCAACGGGGCGGGGTGATTGGCGCGACGGTCCAGGGACCGCAGGGGTTTGAGGACCTGCACGCCAAGGCCGTCATCCTGGCCTGCGGCGGCTTTGAGTCCAACGCCGAGATGCGCACGCGCTACCTCGGACCTGGCTGGGAGTTGGCCAAGGTGCGGGGCATCCCATACAACACCGGTGACGGCATTCGCATGGCGCTGGACATCGGCGCCCAGCCATACGGCCACTGGAGCGGCTGCCACGCGGTGGCCTGGGACCTCAACGCGCCGCCGACCGGCGACCGCACCATCACGGAGTTGTACCAAAAGCATTCCTACCCGTTCGGCATCATCGTCAACGCCGAGGGCCAGCGCTTCGTCGACGAGGGGGCGGATTTTCGCAACTACACCTATGCCAAATACGGGCGCGAGATTCTGCGCCAGCCGATGGGCATGGCGGTGCAGATTTTCGACGCCAAGGTTAAACACCTGCTGCGCGATGAGTACCACATCCCACAGGTATCCAAGGCGGAGGCCGACACGATTGCGGACTTGGCGGAGCAACTGGGTATCAACCGCGACGGGTTGGAGCAGACCGTCGCGGCGTTCAACGCCGCGGTGCAGCCGGGCGACTACAACCCCACCGAACTCGACGGCAAGGCGACCGAGGGCATTGCGCCGCCCAAATCCAACTGGGCCCTGCCCATCGACACGCCGCCGTTCGTCGGCTACGCGGTGACGTGCGGCATCACCTTTACCTTCGGCGGGCTACGCATCGACACGCGCGGACAAGTGCTCGACACCGAAGGCAAGCCCATTGCCAATCTGTACGCCGCCGGGGAGTTGGTGGGCGGGGTCTTTTATCACAATTATCCCGGCGGCTCCGGGCTGACGTCCGGCGCCGTGTTCGGCCGTCTGGCGGGCGCCAGCGCCGCCGCGGATATCGCCGGCCGGGAGTAAGACACATGGCTTTGCACGTGGTTGTGACCGCCAAACAGGTGATTGATCCCGACATGCCATTATCGGCCATGCGCATTGCCGATGACGCCCGGCAAGTGGTGACGCCCGCCACGCTGCCCCCGGTCGTGAACGGTTTTGACGAGGTCGCCGTGGAGGCGGCGCTGCGGCTCAAGGACAGTCACGGCGCCAAGGTCACCGTCCTCTCCGTCGGCGGTCAATTCAACCTGGACATTATCAAGAAGCCGCTGGCCATGGGCGCTGACGCTCTGGTGCTGTGCCAAGATGCGGCTTTTGCCAATCTGCCGGACAGTTTTGTCACCACGCAGTTGCTGGCGGCGGCGGTTCGCAAGATCGGCGCCTTTGACCTGCTGTTGTGCGGACGCCAAGCCTCGGACTGGGACAACGCCCAGGTGCCGCTGCTGCTCGCCGAACGGCTCGACGTACCTGTCATTCCGTTGGCGCAGAAGGTGGATGTTGAGCAGGACCGCGTGGTCGTCGAGCAATTGGTCCCCGATGGCTACGACGTGGTGGAGGCCACTCTGCCGGCGCTGGTGACGGTGAGCAACGAGCTTGGCGCGCCGCGCTATCCGAACATGCGGAACCTGATGGCCGCGAAACGAAAACGCCCCGTGATTTGGACGCTTGGCGATCTGGACCTGGATGCCGATGTCCTTTCCTCCCGCGTGGAGGTTCTCGAGTTGTTGTTGCCGCAGCGCACCCGGGAATGCGAATTCATCGCCGCTGAAGATGGCGCCGCCGCCGGGGAAAAGTTGGCCGCGATGCTTCACGAGGCTGGTCTGATCTGAGTTACTGCACAGGAGCAACGCGCGTGGCAGCAGCAGGGCGAGGGGTGCTGGTCGTTGGCGAGACCGTTAACGGGCATTTGAGTCCGACGACTGCCGGACTCCTGGCAGCCGGTCAGGCGTTGAAGCAAGACCTCGAAGGAGAATTGACGGCAGGACTGGTCGGGCATGATTTGACGGCGGCCGCGGCAGAATCGCTGCAAGCCGGTGTCGAACGGGTCTACATCGTCGATGACGTACTGTTGCAGGACTTGCCGGTTGATTTGTGCTTGCACGCGCTGGCTGGGCTTTATCAGGCAACCACGCCGGAAGTCATCCTCTTTGCCCGTTCGCCCTGGGGTCGTGAATTGGCCCCGCGCCTGGCAGGTCGGCTGGGTGTCGGCCTGCTGCAGGATTGCCTGGAAGTGGGCATCGAGCCCGACAGTAGGCGTTTGACGGCGCTGCGTCCGGTATACGGCGGCAATTTTTTGGCCCGCGTACGGTGCGCCGCCTCCCCGCAAATAGCGGTCCTGCGTTCGCAGGCGTACGAGCCGCTGGCGCCGGACCCGGACCGGCAGGGTGAAGTCGTGGCCGTGCCGGTTGACCTCGACGTCTCGCAATCGCGGGTGCGGGTGGTGCGCCGTGTCCGGCATGAGCACCCCGGCGTCAGCTTGACGGAAGCCCGCGTTGTCACTTCGGGAGGCCGCGGACTTGGCGGCCCGGAACCGTTCCGCGATTTGGAAGAGCTGGCCGGCATGCTCGGGGCCGCGGTCGGCGCCTCGCGCGCCGCGGTAGACGCCGGCTGGGTTCCTGGCCATTGGCAAGTTGGCCTCACCGGGGTCACGGTGACCCCGGAACTCTATCTCGCCTTCGGCATTTCCGGCGCCAGCCAGCACATGGCCGGGTGCTCGGGCGCTAAGGTGATCGTGGCGATCAACACGGACGCCGAGGCGCCGATCTTTCGAGAAGCGCGCTACGGCGTCGTTGCGGATTGGCAGGCAGTACTGCCGGCGTTCATGGAAGCCGTACGCAACTTGTAAAATCCCTCCTGGAGGGAGGGGTTTGTAGAGAGAGGTGACCACAACGTGGAGATTCGTATTGGCAGCCTGTTGCGCGGTGCTCAGGAAGCCGTGGGAACGACGATCATTATTGACGTCTTTCGTGCCTTTACGACCGCGGCGGTGGCTTTTGCGCGCGGCGCCGAGAAAATCGTCCTGGTGGCGGAAGTCGAGGAGGCCCTGGCCTTACGTCGTCAGGGTGTCGGGCAACTCTGCATGGGGGAGGTCGCCGGCGTCAAACCGGACGCCTTTGACTACGGCAATTCGCCCCACGAACTCGAAAGCGTTGATCTGACCGGCAAAACGGTAATTCAGTCGACCCGTGCCGGCACCGTCGGCGCCACCGCGGCATCGGCGGCCGAGAAACTTTACCTGGGATCGTTCGTCACCGCCGCGGCGACTGTACGGACCATCCAGCAGCAAATGCCCGATCTGGTCAGCATTGTGGCGATGGGCTATGCCTCCAGGCAGCGCGCCGATGAAGATGAGCAATGTGCCCTGTACCTGCGCAACTGCCTGCAAGGCCGCCGGCCCGATCCCGATGCGGTTCGCCAGTTGGTACGCGTAGGCCACGAAGCCCAGAAGTACGACGATCCGACCCAGCCGCAATTCCATCCTCGGGATAAAGACCTCGCCTTGCACATCGACCGCTATGCCTTCGCCATTCCCGTCACCCGCGACAACAGCTTGCTGGTCGCCCGGCCGCAGCCGAGGCCGTGAGACCTTAACATTTCGCAAATTCAACACCGCACCACTGCTCCCATAGAGTGGCCAGCGAGGCGTAATCCAGATTCTCCAGGCCGCTGGCGGCGGCAATCTCATACGGCGTGTGCGACGCCTGAATAGCGTATAGCGGCACGCCCAGTTGCTGGGCCACCTCCAGGGCCAAGGCGGAATCCTTGCGGGCATTGAGGACGGACATGCCGCCGTCGTAGTGCCCCTGCATCATGCGCTCGCAAACCCGATGAGTCAGCGGGCGTTTCAGTCCCTCCTCGCCTGCCAGCAGATCGACCAGGGTCGGCATGGGGATGTCCAGCTTGGCGGCCAGGGCGGCGGCTTCGATCAACACCACCATGACGGCGTGCATCACGGCGTTGTTCACTACCTTGGCGCCCATGCCGGCGCCGACCGGACCCAGGTGCATGATCTTCTTGGCCATGGGCGCGAGCACGGGCCGGGCCTGCTCCACATCCGCCGGCTCGCCGCCCACCAGGAAGGTGACCTGCCCGGCGGCCATCGCCGCGACCCCGCTGGCGATCGCTGCGTCCACGAAGCGCACTTGGCGTGCGCGGCACAGGCCATCCAGAGTTTGTGCCGTCTGGGGCGTGACCGTGCTCGTTTCAATGATGAGATCGGGCACCCGTTCCCATGCAAGGAGCTCGATCACCACGGCCTGCGAAATATCCGGGGCCGGCAGCGACAGGATGATCCGCCTGGCGCGGGCCGCCACTTCTGCCACTGAATCGACGCACTCAATCGCCAGCCCCTCCACTGCCTGGCGGCGGTTCGGGTCGCGGTCGTAGGCGACCAGCGGCAGTTTCCCCGATAGGGCCGTGGCAAGCGCCGAACCGGCGTTGCCGAGGGCGATGATGCCGACCGCATCTGACATGACGTACTCCTTTCCTTGCATGGAATCACCCCTTGCGGCGCCGCGTCACGCGTTTTGCTACCCGCCGCGCCGCCGCATTGACTCGCTGCTGGGCTTTGTTTACCATTCCCGGCCAATTTTGTGAAACCCCAAGCCTTGAGCGCTGGCCTGCGACAGGTCGGCCCGGCAACTATTGCGCGCACAGGAGAAAGCGATGGCCGCCTTCAATCTCATCTCAGCCGATTCCCACATCGTTGAGCCGCCCGATCTTTACGAAACCCGAATCGAGCCGAAATTCAGGGACGCGGCCCCGCGTCTGGAACGGCATCGCACTCGCCAGGGCCGGGAATACGACGCTTGGTATCTTAACGGCATGCGTTGCGGTACGGTGGGCTCCGTCATTCAGGCCGGCAAGCGCTTCGAGGAACCCGGCTCGCTGGATTTTCTGGGCGTGTGGGAAGATGTGAAGAAAGCGGCTTACGAGCCGCATGCGATGATCGAGGAATTGGAAGTCGACGGGGTATGGGGCGCCTGCCTACAGCCGAGCCAAGGGCTCTTCTGGTACCGCATTGACGACAGCGTCCTGCTGACGGCTCTGTGCCGCGCCTACAACGATTGGATAGCCGATTTTTGCAATGCCGATCCCAAACGGCTCAAGGGCGTCGCCATGCTGAACGTCGACGACGTCGATGAAGCCTGTTACGAACTGGAGCGGTGTGCCAAGATGGGCTTGGTCGGTGCCTTCATCCCGGTTTATCCGCTGCCGGATCGGCCTTACCGGCACGCCATTTACGACCGCCTGTGGTGGACCGCCCAGGACGCCAACATGCCGTTGATGCTGCACATCGGCACCAACCGGGGCGGCATTCCTGGTTGCGAATTCACCATCGACATCAATGAAATCACCGCCGCCGGGTTTGCGACCATGGACCATTGGGTGCGTTACTCGCTCACTGCCATGATCTTTGCCGGCGTGTTCGAGCGCTACCCACGCCTGAAGGTCGGCTCGGTGGAACACGAGACCGCCTGGGTGCCCCACTGGCTGCAGCAAATGGATTTTACGTACCGCGAACGGCCCCTCATCAACCAGCGCTGGCGGTCGCGCGAGGGCATGCTGCCCAGCGATTATTGGCAGCGCAACATGTTCGTGGAGTTCATGGAAGACGAGATCGGCATCCGCTTGCGCGACCTGATCGGCACGGACAACATGCTGTGGGGCAATGACTTTCCACACGCGGAATCGACGTGGCCGCGCTCGCAGCAGTTTCTCGACCGCATCTTTGCTGATGCCCCTCAAGAGGCACGGCGCAAGATTACGGCCGATAATGCCGCCAAGATGTTCGGTTTCAATGGTTAGACATGAAAGGAAAGTGACGCTCGGCAGGGCTTTCGCGCTGTTGAGCGAGACGGTGGTTTGCTGTGGCGCCTGGAGCAGATTAAATCGGCGCATGCCTTCAGCCTGTGCCACCGTGCGGAGGGTAATGTTCGCTACTGATGGGGCGACGAAGATACCGGTCAGGATGTAGAAGAAGTCGAGCATGTCACCGAAACGATTGTTGACCTGTTCGAAGCACTCATCCATACGCTCCTCGAGTTGATGACTCGTACTTTCAATTCGGTCAACATCTCCCGGTCCGCTGGATGAAACCGTCGGCTGCCGGGATCAGGCCGACAACAACCAAGTACTCACCGCGTACTCCTCGCTGGCTGCTACGCCTCCTGCAAGTCGATGCGCCACACGCCGTCCGTCATCCAACACGCCTTGCAAGGGGCTCCCGGCTGCTTGGAAAGGCGGAAGACGTAGCCCACCCGCCGGCCGTTGGCCACCGTCAGAATCACGGTTTGGGTCGCCTCAGAACCCTGGATGTCGACCTGCCCGAAGTGTGCGACTTTGTGGTATAAAAACGGGCGGTACGTGGGGTCATAAAGTAGCCGGATGAAACGCCACAGGGGGCCGGTAACCCGTTTGTTTGCCGGGGAAGCAAACCGGAACGCCACCTCGATGCCGGCGTTCCGGTACGGCGTGTCGTTATTGGCGAGGGCTTGAACCTGTATGCGGACAACGTCTGCCGGGCCGTAATCGGGGCCGGGAAACGCGCCGTGGCTTGTTGACTGCGCTGGTGACGCATTGGTCAGAGCCAGAAAGGCGCCCGTCGCTGCTGCGAATACCAGCCAAGGTTGTCTTCTCAGCACGGTCGGGCCTCCTTTAACGTGTCCTGAACCGCAGACTCCGTATATATCCTAAACACCGGCGCTTATGCAAACACCGGTTGCCGGCCTTATAATGCAGCCCTGCCAACCCAGTCCAGCCGTCCAATCCAAAAGGGAAAATTCATGGTCAGCACCAAGCCGCCGAGCGGTATGCGGGATTACTTGCCGGAAGTCGTTCGCAAGCGCCGCCACGTCATCGCAAAGGTAGAACGCATCTTCCAGCAGTACGGGTTCCTGCCCTTGGAAACCCCTGCGCTGGAGAATCTGACGACGCTGCTCGGCAAGTACGGAGCCGAGGGCGACCAGTTGTTGTACCGCATTCTGCATCGCGGCGACAAGCTGACCCGCGCCTTGGCCCAAGAGGGGGCGCAGCCGGCCGACTTGGCGGAGTTAGGGTTACGTTACGACCTGACGGTTCCATTGGCGCGCGTCGTGGCCCAATACGGGCACCAGCTTCCCCGCTTCTTCAAACGCTACCAAATTCAGCCGGTGTGGCGTGCCGACCGCCCCGCCAAGGGCCGTTTCCGTGAGTTTTATCAATGTGACGCGGACGTTACCGGCACTCGGTCCCTGATCGCCGAAGCCGAGGTGCTGAACGCCGTCAGCGACGTGCTGCAGGCTCTTGGCTTTCGCAACTGTGCCATCGCCATCAACCACCGGGTGCTGTTGCGCAGTATGATTGAGGTCGCCGGATTGGCACCGGATCAGGAAGAAACCGCCTTGGTGGCCATCGACAAGCTGGACAAAATCGGTGCGGACGGGGTACAGGACGAACTCGTGGAGCGCGGCATTCCGGCGACGGCAGCGCGTCACCTGCTGGATTGTACCGTCGTGTCCGAGGGAAGCGACAACGCCCGGCGGATCAAGGAGTTGCGCGATCTTCTTCCCCTGGCGCCTGCCCAACAAGCCTTGGATGATCTCGAAAATCTTTTCTGTCTTACCGCCGAAGCGTCCAGCGCCCCGCTACTGCGGCTAATGCCGGGGTTGGCGCGTGGTTTGAGCTATTACACGGGGCCTATCTTCGAAATCGTCTCCAGCAACTTCAGCGGCTCGCTGGGCGGCGGCGGGCGATACGATAATCTGGTTGGCATGTTCAGCGGCAAGCAGGTCCCGGCGGTCGGCTTCTCACTCGGCCTTGAGCGCATTCTTCTGCTCATGGACGAACACGGCTTGTTCCCGGCTTTGCCCATCTCTGCCGACGTGATGATCTGTCCGTTGCCCGGGACGCCGTTAGCGCCCGTTGTCGGACTGGCGTCGCGGCTGCGCCAAGGTGGCGTCAGGGTTGAGTTGTACCCGGAAAAGGCCAAGTTGGGTCGCCAACTCGCCACGGTGGACGACTTGCAGATACCCTACGCCCTGATCATTGGTTCCGATGAGCTCGCCCAGCAGGAATACACCCTGAAGCATCTGGCCTCCGGTGTGCAACAACAACTGAATGAAGTCGGTTTGCTAGACGCGCTCTCTAGGATTCCCAATTCCACCCCGTAGCCGAAAACCAGCCCTCCAGCGATATCAGCGTTCTACGCCTCGCCTTTGGTGTTCTGTTTCCACCAGTGCCAGCCCAGGGTCAAGCCGAACACCAGCAGCACCACGTTGATCAGGGTTAGCAGGTAAGCCACGGGCGGGATCGGTATGCCAGCGATAAACTCAACTCTGCCGGGCGGCATGAGCGCCGGGCTCGGTTGTGCGGGCGACGCCGGGGATGGGGGCGGCCCCCCTTGCACCATCTGCTCAACCCGTCGGGTGAGACGATTCTCTAAATCCTGCAGCGATACTTGAAGTTCCATCGGACTCACGAACGGGGCCGTTCCTTGGGGTTCCTGAACGGGCGCCAAACGGCGCAACAGGCGATTTTCCAAATTTCCCAGGAGCAATTTCAACTCCTGCGTGCTGACAAAGGACGACTCCCCGTCAGTGGGCAGTCGCACCACTTGCGGGGGGGCAATCGCAGCGGCGCTGTCATCGGGAACGGGTTGCTCGGGCGGGGGAGCCACTTCAGCCACTTGAGGTATCGCGGGGGACTGAAGCACTATGGAAGCAGTACTGTCGTCAGGGACAGGCGCCTCGGGCGGGATTTCCGCCTCGTCTACTTGGGTTGTTACAACGGGTTGCGGGACCTGGGCATCGACGGGTTCTTCAGGAGTCTCCGCAGCGGGTTCTGGTTCCACTGCGGCCAGTTCCGCTGTCATGTCGAACGCCTGCTCGGCGGTGGTCACAAGCCGTCGTCGCCAAGCCTGCCACTGGCTGTGGATGATCTGCTGGGACGCTTCCTTATTCATGCCGCCCAGCCGCTCGGCAAAATCCCCCGGTATTTCCAGATAGGCTCCGACCTGTAAGCCATGTAGATTCCCGCGCACAAACTCCCCGTGATTCAAAGACCAGAGCAGCACGACCGCCTGCCAACTCTGCTCTTTGGGAACATCGAGCTTGCTGACGATGTTGTACATCGTTTCGCCCCGCCGGATGGGTCCATAGAGATCGGGCAAATCGGGTTGTGCTTCAACGCGTGGCAGCGTGGGCGGGATGACGGGTTCGGGTGTCGTTGCAGGAGGCGGGGAAGAAGCGGTTGGCTGCGGGGATGGGCTTGGGTCAGCGTTAGCCTGACGGACGACCGGCCGCACGACGGCGGTCTGTTGCGCCTCAGGGGTCGCCGACTCGGTCAGCTCGACGTGGTAATTGCGTACAATGGTCAGCTTTCCCAAGCGCACCAGCACGAGCAGGTCAAAAGCTTCGTCCGTGATCGGCACGTTCGAGAAAATGCGTACCGTATCCTGCTTATCAGGGGCCAGAATGACATGCACGTGTTCGAGCATGGGCGCGCGTTGGAGTTCCTCAAGCTGGTAATCCTGCGAGGTTCCAAGCAATGGCTCGAGTTCCCGGTCGCGTTCGTGGGGCTCCAGAACGAGAGGCACTTCGGCGCGGAATGGCTCATTTGCGGCGCTCTGCACATCAATTTCTCCGACCGAGAACGCCAGCAGGTCGCCAGCCAAGCCAACGCAGACGGCAATCACGACGAGTCCCGCCCAGAAGTTCCTTGTCATCCAGTATTCCTTCACGTCATCACACCTTTCTGTGGCCCGATAGCGATTCACGGCCTTGCTGCGCCGGCCCCGCACGGCGTAAATTAGGCTGCCTTGCCCATCAGAGACGTCCAACCGGCCCGGGCCCCTGTCCTCGGCGCATATTCAAGGGACCGCCGAACTGCTGGAGTTACCATGCTCAACGCACCCGAACCACTGCATTATACGTTGCAATTCCCGGCTCCTCATACCCACTACGTCGAGGTGGCTATGACGATTCCCACGGGCAGGCGGCCCGCCGTCGACCTCCGCATGGCCGTGTGGACGCCCGGCTCCTATCTTGTTCGGGAATACGCCCGCCACGTCGAAGCCGTGGAAGCCCAGGCCATTGACGGCCCGCCTCTATCCATCGAGAAAATCAGCAAGAACCGCTGGCGCGTCGACGCTGGCGGTGCGGATCCGGTGCGCGTCACCTACCGCGTCTACTGCCGCGAAATGTCCGTTCGCACCAACTGGGTTGAGTCCGATTTCGCCCTGCTTAATGGCGCCCCAACGTTCCTGACCCTCATGGAGGACTGGGCCAGACCTCATGACGTCCAACTGATCCTGCCGCCAAACTGGGCAACGATCATGACCGGCCTGCCCGCCAGGCCCGAGCTCGGTGAACATAGCTATCGCGCCGCCGATTTCGACACGCTCGTCGATACACCCATCCTCGCCGGCAATCCTGCCGTCCACACGTTCGAGGTTGACGGCAAGCCGCACTATCTGGTCAACGAGGGTGAGGCCGGCGTGTGGGACGGCCCGCGCTCGGCGACGGACACGGAAAAAATCGTGCACGCCCATTGGCGCATGTGGGGTGGGCGCCTGCCCTATGACCAATATCTCTTCCTGAATCTGCTCACGCAGGCCGGTGGCGGTCTCGAACACCATAATTCCACCGTGTTGATGACCAACCGTTGGAACACCCGCGCCCGCGGTGCCTATCTCGATTGGCTACGATTGGTGAGCCACGAATACTTCCACGTCTGGAACGTCAAGCGGCTGCGTCCGGTGGAATTGGGGCCTTTTGATTATGAGCGCGAAGTATATACCAAAAACCTGTGGATCGCCGAAGGCGTCACGGCCTACTACACCGAACTGGGCGTGCGGCGCGCTGGGCTGTGCAGCGATACGGAATTCCTCGACGGCCTTTCCGGCCTGATCCGGCGCTTGCAGACCACCCCTGGGCGGCTCGTCCATCCCTTGGAAATGGCCTCGTACGACGCCTGGGTCAAGCTCTATCGCAGCGACGAGAATTCGCCCAACACCACCATCAGCTACTACACCAAGGGCGCCGTCGTCGCCTTTCTGCTGGACGCCAAGATCCGCGCCGCCACGGACGGCTGCAAGAGTCTCGATGATGTACTGCGGCTGGCTTACGCGCGCTATTCAGGGGCACGGGGTTTCACCCGTGAAGAATTCCGCGCCGTGGCGCAAGAGGTGGCGAAAATACCCCTGCACGATTGGTTCGTCAGCACGCTGGAAACCACGGTGGAACTGGACTACACGGAGGCCTTGAATTGGCTGGGGCTGCGCTTTGCCTCGGCTGAGGCGGCTTGCGCGGCGGGAGGCTGGACTGGCCTGGAGACGCGCGTCGCTCAGGACCGTCTACTGGTTTCGCAGGTGCGGCGCGAAACGCCAGGCTGGCACGCCGCCTTTAACGTTGACGACGAGATCCTGGCCATTAACGACGATCGCGTGCTACCAGACCAATGGAAAACGCGGCTCAAGCAGTATCAAACCGGCGACCGCGTTTCCGTGCTCATTGCCCGCCGTGGCCGCCTGCGGCGGCTCGATATCGTCCTTGAAGCCGAACCGCCGAATGTCTGGAAACTGGAACCGTATCCCGACGCCAGCGACGCTCAGTTGGTTCGCAGGGCTGCTTGGCTGGCTGGCCCGGCGCCGCTACCAAGTTGAGAGCCTCAACACGATTCCCGTTTTTGTCACAAATATTGGTGAAGCGTTTCTTCCAGGAGCCGGCATGACAGTTGACGCAACCCCGCTCCGGCCTCTCGCCCTCCTGCTCCTGTTCATTGCAACCTGCCCGGCCATCGCACCGGCTGACCCCCTCGAGACGAAAGAGAAACGGCGGCTCTGGGAGGTCCACACAACGCAGCGCTACCGAACGGCAGGTGATTTTCGAGACCGGGACGGCAGTCTCGCATGGTACGAAAGCACGGTCGGCGTCACCGGCACCAGCTTCCTCCCAGGGCCGGGGCTGCTGAGAGCGGGTGTGAATTACGCACACACCCGGTTTGCATTCGCTTCGGATACCCGGCTGGGCGCGGCGGGGTCAGAACCCTTCCGACACGTGCAAGAAGTTCGGTTGTCCGCCCAGCTTCTCACCCCATTGTCAAAAACGTGGAGCAGTCAAATTTTCGGCGCCGTGACCAGCGCCTTCGAGTCCGGGGCTGCGCCGGCCGACGCCCTCGGCGGCATCGCGGCACTGGGGGTGATGTACCGCTCTTCCGAGCGCTTATCCACCGGACTCGGCGCCCTTCTGCTGCGCCCGTTGGGAAATCGGGACATCACCGTTGTGCCCATCGCACTGGTCGATTGGCAGGTGACGGATCGCTTGGTGCTGCGCAGCCGCCAGGACATCACGCTCACCTACCTGCTTGATCCCCGGCGACGCCTGTCGGTGGCAGCCGTGGCGTCGTTTTTTGACCGCAAGCAATTTCGGCTGGATGAAAGGGGCATGATTCCGGACGGCGTTGCCGAGCTCAAGGGGTTCGAGGTTGGCAGCCGGGTTACCTGGGAGCCATCCCCGGCACTCACGGTGCACGGAGCGGTTGAAGCGGCGCTCGGTCAGAATCTGCACCTGGAAAACGACGCCGGGCGAGAGATTGTCGATCTTGATCTGGAAGACGCGTTGCGGTTGAGCCTTGCAGTGGATTATCGCTTCTAGAGCATTTCCGTATCTAATGGAATTATCGAGGGACCAACTCGCAAAGCACAGCAATTTCGTGGTTTCGGATGCAAGTCAATCTACTCCGAATATGCTCTAGCTATCCGGTCTCCATGCTGGTGAGTCTCGCAAGGAGGACGCCTTGGCTGGTGTCTGAGAGATATTTGACCATTATGTCTTGGGAGTGGTGGGCGAAGCTGGTACGTTTTTGCCAGCGGGTGCGGGACGCGGCGTCAGGATATGCCGAAACGGCTGAGGGCGCGCTCGGCACTGCGGCGCACCTGCGGGTTACCGTCACCCAGCAGATCGCGAAGCGCGGGCAAGGCGCGCTCGTCCGCCAAGTGGCTGAGGGCCAGGGCGGCGCTGTCGCGTAGCAACGGGTAGTTCTCGCGCAGGGCCGCGATGAGATGCGGCACGGCGCGGCGGTTGCCCTGGCGGCCCAGCGCCTCAGCGGCAATGCGGCCAACTTCCTTGTCTTCGTCGGTCAGCATGGGGATCAGTGCGTGCACCACGTCGGCCGCGGCCAGGTTGCCGAGGGCGCGGGTGGCAATCCAGCGCACGTCACTGTTGCCGTCGGCCAGTGCTTCGATCAGTACCGTAGCCGTTTGCGGCAGGGCGACGTCGGCCAGGGATTGCACGGCGGCGCTGCGGACTCTCCCCTCGACGTCGTGCAGCATGAAACGCAGAAGCGCCACCGCCAACGGAGTCGAGAAGCCGCCCAGGGCCGTTGCCATGCGCTGCCGTTCGACAATCCCGCAGGTCGCCAGCAGGCGGTGAAAAGGCGTCAGCAGCGTGACGGTCCACAGGTCGTCATCGGCCAGTGGAATCCCGTCCACGAGCCTGGCCAGAGCCGGGAGCCGGGCGCGCTGACCTTCATACACGTGCGAAAGAATGGCGGCGGTGAGACGTCGGATCTTCGCCCGTTGCCGCCGGGCAGTCGGATCGGGATGCAGAAACGATTGCAACGATGCCTGGATGCCCGTGTGGCCCGTCGTGTACCGCATGGTGTACGGATCGTGGTGCAACAAGCCGTAGCGTACGCCTTGCCCCAGCAGCTTTTCGAGGCCGGCGCGGAGGGCAGCGGGATCGGGCGGCGAGGCTTCATCGGTGCAGCGGATCATGAACTCTTCAACGCCAACCTGCTTGCCCGGCGGCAGAAACGCCCAGGCTTCCAGAAGCTCATCCCATAACGCTGTGGCGTCGGGATGGTCGCGGGCAATGCGGCTCAGAATGCGACTTACGAGGGCGTCGGGGTTGTCCCGAACGAGATCATGCAGGGTTTGCGAACCATCGTCAGCCGCCACGGCGGCCGCGGCGAGAAGAAGCCACGCCGGTGAACGAGCGTCGCGCACCGTGTCCAGCGTCTCCCGCCAAGGCGTCCGAATGGCGCTCGGCAGGCAGCGCGTCAACTGCCGGCACAGCCGTTCCTGCTCCTCGCCGGTCAGGGGTTCAAGGGCGCAAGTCGTCGGTTCGACCTCCCTCGACAACGCTTGCCGAACGGGCTCAACGGCCTCAGCAGGCCCGGCCCATATGACCAGCACTGGCATGCGAGCTTGATTCAGTGCCTCGATGAAAGACGCCCAAGCCGCATGGACAGATTCGGCCTGTACTGCGCCCGCCGGTAAGTCCCGCCCCCCATCCACCTGATCGATCACCACGACCAGCACCGCCTTGCCCGCTTCGATGTGATCGCGTATCGACACGATCAGGTCTGCCCATTTCTGTTGCGGATCTCGCCATGCCGCATCGCCCCCGCGATTCAGTCCTTCCAGCGCTACTGCCGCACCGGCCGCCCAGGGGTGTTGCCGCACACGCGCCAGCAGGCTCGCCAGCGGCGCCGCGCTCTGTCCTGACTGTGCCCTGTCCGTCCCGGCAATCATGCGGGTGAAGTCCGCATCGTCCCAGTTCAGCCCCTTCAGGCTACGCAGACGCCTGGTGTCGCGATACATCTTCTGCATAATCTGCTGGCTTCTTGCCCGCAAGCCGGCAAGCAGCGAGGCGAACACATCCTGCGCCAGCAGACAATCCGCCGCATTCACCTGCACCAGCAGCACCTCGGACGGCTGACAGCGCCGTGCCACGAATTCCTCCAGCAACGCCGATTTGCCACTCTCCGCCGGTCCCTGCACCACCACGAACGTCTGCCCGCCCCGGATCGCCTGTCGCAAGCCGGCGTCCAGCTCGGTCAACACCGCTTCCCGACCGATGAACGGCACCCGCAGCAGCGGCTTATGGCGCGTGCGGCGGCCTTTTGCCAGTAAGCTTTGAAGCCAGGGCAGGCGCATTGGCACCTCGTGGAATGGCGAAAGTCAATAGGGGAGAAGGCCGCCGACCGGCGCGGGCGTTATGCGGGAGGACTGGAAACGGGATCGGAAGCGACAACCGGAGCGTCTTCGGACGGCGCCATTTGATTCTTGATACGGTCGAGAATGCCGTTGATAAAGGACGGCGCGTCCTCGGCGCCGTAGCGCTTGGCCACCTCGATGGCTTCATTGATGGTCACGTTGGGGGGGATTTCCGGCATGAACAGCAGTTCGTAGATGGCAAACCGCAGGATGTTGCGCTCGACCAGGCCGATACGCTCCAGTGACCAGTTGGCGCTCCATTCCTGGATGAGGGCGTCGATCTCGTCACGAGAGGCGATCACACCGCGCAGCAGAGCGCCGGTGAACTCCCGCGTGTGCGCCGCCGTAAGCGTGTGCGCCCAAGAGCTGGCCAGCATCTCCTCGACGTCCGCGTGGGTGACTTCGACCGCGTACAAAAGCTGCAGAGCCGCCTCTCGTCCTCGGCGTCGTGTGGCCATTTCCAAGACTCCGTTGCTTGCTGCGCTCGCAGCAGATCAGCTAATACGCTCGCTGCCGCTCGCTGTGGCGTGCAGCTGGCGATACAGGTTCGCCATTTCCATGGCCGAAACGGCTGCCTCCCAGCCTTTATTCCCGGCCTTGCTGCCGGCGCGCTCGATCGCCTGCTCCAGCGTATCGGTGGTCAGCACCCCGAAACTTACCGGCAGGCCACTGTTCAGGGCCGTATTGGCAATACCGTTGGCCGCTGCGGCAGCGATGTAGTCAAAATGCGGCGTGGCACCGCGAATCAGCGTGCCGAGGCAAATAATGGCGTCGCCGGCGTGCCCGTTGTCGACCAGTTTGCGCGCCATCAGGGGCACCTCGAAGGAACCCGGCACCCGGTACACCGTAATCCCCTCGTCGCTGGCGCCGTGCCGCACCAAGGCATCTACGGCGCCGTCGAGAAGGCGCTCGGTAATGAATTCGTTAAACCGGCTGACGATAATGGCGAACTCCAGGCCAGCGGCGGACAAGTGGCCTTCGACAAAACGGGGCATGGCGATTTCCTTCTCCTTGCTGTCACACGCACCGGCACGCGCGGTGCTGGCGGTTACCACCACTCCTGATTATCGAGGGGTTCCACCTCGTCCATGGCGTCGAAGACATGGCCCAGCTTTTCGTGCTTGGTGCGCAAGTACTGGGCGTTGTGCTTGCTGGGGCGCACCTGAATCGGCACGCGCTCGGCCACCTGCAGGCCAAACCCTTCCAGCGCCACCACCTTGCGCGGGTTGTTGGTCAGCAACCGCATGCGTCGCACCCCGAGGCGCACCAGAATCTGGGCGCCGGTGCCGTAATCCCGCAGGTCAGCCTTAAAACCGAGGTCTTCGTTGGCCTGCACGGTGTCGAGGCCGCTGTCCTGCAGGGCGTAGGCGCGGATCTTATTGGCCAAGCCGATGCCGCGGCCTTCCTGGTTGAGATACAGCAGTACCCCCTGCCCTTCCTCGGCGATCAGGTTCAGAGCGCGTTTGAGCTGGGCGCCGCAGTCGCAGCGGAACGAGCCGAAGACGTCGCCGGTCAGGCACGAGGAATGGATGCGCACCAGCACCGGTTGCGCCGGATCGACCGTGCCCTTGACCAGCGCCACGTGTTGTTCCTTGGTGATTTCGTGTTCGAAGACGATGGCGCGAAACTCGCCGACGTGCAGCGGCAGGCGCGTTTCGGCCACGGCGCGCACCAGCACCTCGCGCTGCATGCGGTAGTGAATCAGGTCCTTGATGGTGACGATCTTGAGCCCGAAGCGCTCGGCGAATTCCATCAGTTGCGGCACCCGCGCCATGCTGCCGTCGTCGTGCACGATCTCGCAGATGACGCCCGCCGGCGCCAGACCGGCCAGCCGCGCCAGGTCGACGGACCCCTCGGTCTGTCCGGCGCGCTCCAGGACGCCGCCGGCGCGGGCGCGCAGGGGGAAGATGTGACCGGGGCGCACAAGGTCTTCGGGCTTGGTCTTGGGATTGACGGCAGTAAGGATGGTGGTGGCGCGGTCGGCGGCGGAAATGCCGGTGGTGACGCCGCGCCGGGCTTCGATGGATATCGTAAACGCGGTGCCGAAGAGTGACGTGTTCTCGATATCTTCCACCATTTGCGGCACCTGCAACTCGGCCAGACGTTCCGGCGTCAGCGACATGCAGATCAGCCCACGCCCGTGGGTGGCCATGAAGTTGATGGCCTCGGGCGTCACTTTCTCCGCCGCCATGGTCAGGTCGCCCTCGTTCTCGCGGTCCTCGTCGTCCACCAGAATGACCATGCGGCCCTGTCGCATGTCTTCCAAGGCTTCTTCAATGGTGTGAAAGCGCCACTGTGTCACCGCGTGCTCTCCTTATCTACTGTCTGCCCGCGCGAACACGCGGCCCCAGGCCGGGTAGGCTTCCAGCATGACATCGCCGCCGATTTGCCGGCTCGTGAGGTCCCGCAATGACAAGGACTGTTCCATGGTATCGACCCCGCAAGGTCCGAAAACGCTGATGCCGTCGCCGCCGATGATCTTCGGCGCCACGAAAAACACCATTTTGTCAATCAGGCGTTGCTTAAGCAAGGCCGCCGTCAGCACCGCGCCGCCCTCCACAAGGAGGCTGGCGACGCCGCGTTCGCCGAGAACCGTGCACAGGGCGTCCAGATTCACCCGGCCGTCACCGCAGGCCGGCAGGCGAATCACCTCGACGTCGCGTTCCTGCAAAGCTCGCACTTTGGCGTCAGTGGCCTGACCGGTGGTGGCGATCAAGGTACGTCTGTCTTGCGCCGCGTCGGCCACCTGCGCCATGGGGGCAAGTCGCAGGGTACTGTCAACCACGATGCGCAGCGGGTTGGCGCCGCGTTGGCCCGGCAGGCGTGTGGTGAGTTGCGGATCGTCCTGCAAGACGGTGCCGATGCCCACCAGAATCGCGTCGTTGGTATGTCGCAACTGGTGTCCGGCAGCGCGGGCCGCCTCGCCGGTTATCCAGCGCGAGGCGCCGCTGCGGGTGGCGATTTTACCGTCCAGGGTGATGGCGCTCTTGCTGGTGACAAAAGGCCGCCGCGTGGTGACGTGCTTGACAAAGGCTTCGTTGAGTTGCCGGGCCTCGGCTTCGCAGACGCCAACGGTGACTTCGATGCCGGCGCTTTCGAGCCGTAACAAGCCACCGCCGTCGACTCGTGGATTCGGATCCCGCATGGCCACCACGACCCGTCCGACGTGCGCCTGCAGGATGGCATCGACACACGGCGGGGTCTTACCCGTGTGGCAACACGGCTCCAACGTGACGTAGAGCACCGCCCCCTGGGCACGGCTCCCGGCCTCGCGCAGAGCGTGCACCTCAGCGTGCGGGCCGCCGAATCGCTGGTGGTATCCGCGCCCGACGACCTCGCCGTCTTTGACAAGGACGCACCCTACCAGCGGGTTGGGGCTGACCCAACCCGCACCGTCGGCGGCCAATTCCATGGCGCTCTGCATGTGACGCCTATCGGCATCCGCATCAATCGTCATGCGAAGCGGCCCCTTCCTCAGCGGCCGCCTCTTCGCGCAGCGCCGCCTGCGCCGCGGCCAGCCGGGCAATCGGCACCCGGAACGGCGAGCAGCTCACGTAATCCATGTCGGCGCGATGACAAAACGCCACCGACAACGGCTCGCCGCCGTGCTCGCCGCAGATGCCGACCTTGAGATCGGGTCGGCTTCCACGGCCACGCTTGATGCCCATGTGGATCAACTCCCCAACGCCCTCTTCGTCGAGCACGACAAAGGGATCGTGCTGCAGAATCTGGCGGTCGATGTAGGGCGGCAGGAACATACCGGCGTCGTCGCGGCTCAGCCCGAGGGCGGTTTGCGTCAGATCATTGGTGCCGTACGAGAAAAACTCCGCCTCGCGGGCGATGGCTCCGGCGGTGAGGACGGCGCGGGGCAGCTCGATCATGGTGCCGATGAGATACGCCAACCGCACCCCCGTGGCCTGTATCACCTGCTCCGCCACGGCCTGTATGTGGCCTTTGACGATGGCCAGTTCCTCCACGTGGCCGACGAGCGGCACCATGATTTCGAGTTCCACCTCGATACCCTCGCGCTTCAGCTCGCAGGCCGCCTCCATCATGGCGCGCACCTGCATGCGGTAAATGTCCGGATCGGTAATTCCCAGGCGGCAGCCGCGATGCCCGAGCATGGGGTTGGATTCGCGCATGTCCTCCACCCGGCGGCGCACCTCGCGGGCCGGTCGTCGCATGTAGGCCGCCAACTCGCCGATTTCCTCCAGCGCCTGCGGCAGAAATTCGTGCAGCGGCGGGTCCAGCAGGCGGATGGTGACCGGCAGACCGTGCATGATGCGCAGGATGGCCTTGAAGTCGTCCTTCTGCATGGGCAGGATTTGCGCCAAGGCTTCCTGCCGTGTTTCGTCGGCGTTGGCGACGATCATCTGGCGTACCGCCATGAGCCGGTCCTCGGCGAAGAACATGTGCTCGGTGCGGCACAGGCCGATACCCTCGGCGCCGAAGCGGCGGGCGATGTCGGCGTCCTCCGGGGTGTCGGCATTGCAGCGCACGGCCAAGCGGCGAAAGCTGTCGGCCCACTTCATCAGTTCGGCAAAGTCGCCGCCGAGGTCTGCCGCGACCAGCGGCGCCTGCCCCAGGATGATCTGGCCCGTCGAGCCATCCAGCGTCAAGGCGTCGCCGGCCTGGATCATCTGGTTGCCGATGCGGCAGTAGCCGGCGCTTTCGTTGATCACCAGATCGCGGCAGCCGACGATGCAGCATTTGCCCATGCCCCTCGCCACGACCGCAGCGTGGCTGGTCATGCCGCCGCGCGCCGTCAGGATACCTTGGGCGGCGTGCATGCCGCGGATGTCCTCGGGGGACGTCTCGTTGCGGATGAGCAGGACGCGGGCGCCGTTTTCGTGCCGCCGCACGGCGTCCTCGGCGGTAAATACGGCTTGGCCGCTCGCCGCCCCTGGCGATGCCGGCAGCCCCCGGGCCAGAACCTGCAAGGACGCCTGTGGGTCGATCATGGGGTGCAACAGCTGGTCGATCTGCGCCGGTTGCACGCGCATCACCGCCTCGCGGCTGTCGATCAGCCCCTCGTGCACCATCTCTACCGCGATGCGTACCGCGGCCGGCGCGGTGCGTTTGCCGGACCGTGTTTGTAACAAGTACAGAGTGCCATTCTGCACGGTGAACTCGATGTCCTGCATGTCGCGGTAATGCTGCTCTAGCCGCTGGCATACCTGCGTCAGCTCGGCATGGATGCCGGGGAAGCGATGGCGCAGCGCCGTCAGCGGCTTCGGATCGCGAATGCCCGCCACTACGTCCTCACCCTGCGCGTTGGGCAGGAACTCGCCGAACAGGTACTTCTCGCCGCTCGACGGGTCGCGGGTGAACACCACCCCGGTGCCGGAATCCTCACCGCGATTGCCGAACACCATGGCCTGCACGTTCACGGCCGTGCCCCAATCGTCGGGGATGCCGTGCAGGCGCCGGTAGGCCGCGGCGCGGTCGTTGTGCCAGGAAGCGAACACGGCGTTGATACTGAGCCGTAGCTGATCCCACGGCCGGTGCGGAAAAGCCCGCCCGGTCACGTCCTGCACCCGCGCCTTCATGACGGCGATGAGGTCGCGTAGCGCCTCGGCGCTGAGGTCGCTGTCGTGAGTTACCCGCTGCCGGGCCTTGGCCTCGTCGAGCAGGGCCTCGAGCACATCGTGCTGTACGCCCATCACCACGTTGCTGAACATGGTGACGAAACGGCGGTAGGAATCGTAGGCAAAACGCGGGTCGCCGGCCGCGGCACCAAGGCCCTCGACCGTCTGGTCGTTGAGACCGATGTTGAGGACCGTATCCATCATGCCCGGCATGGACTCGCGGGCGCCCGAGCGCACCGACAGCAGCAGCGGGCTGTTCGGTTCGCCGAACGTCGCGCCCAGCGAGCGCTCGACGCATCCCAGGGCCGTCAGCACCTCGTCCCACAGACCGTCGGGGTAGCGGTTGCCCAGGGCGTAGTAGGCCAGGCAGGCTTCCGTAGACAGGGTGAAGCCCGGCGGCACGCGAATGCCCAGAGTGGTCATTTCGGCGAGCCCGGCGCCCTTGCCGCCTAGCAGGTTGCGCCAATCGCCGTGGCCCTCGGCCGCGCCGTCGGCAAACAGGTAGACGTATTTCTTGTCAGGCATTAGAACTCCCACGTGCCTCGGGGCCGTCGAGCTGGAACGCCGCGTGCAGAACTCGCACCGCCAACTCGGCGTATTTGTCGTCGATGACACACGAAATTTTGATTTCCGAGGTGCTGATCATCACGATGTTGATGTTCTCCGCCGCCAAGGCGCGGAACATGCGTGCCGCCACGCCGGCATGGCTCTGCATGCCGACGCCGACGATCGACACCTTGGCGATGCCGCTTTCCAGGGAAACGCTGTCGGCACCGATTTCCGCCAGGCTTTGGCGGGCGATGGCCAGCGTTTGCTGGGCGTCGGCGCGTGCCACCGTGAACGAAATGTCCGTCAGACCGCCCTCGCTGGCGTTTTGAATGATCATGTCCACCACGATGCCGGCCTCGGCGATGCGTCCGAACAGATTGCCGGCGATGCCGGGCCGGTCGGGCAGGCGGGTCAGGGTGACCTTGGCCTGGTTGCTGTCCGCCGTCACGCCGGTAACGACGACGCGTTCCATGTCCTGGTCAGGTCTGGTGACCAATGTCCCGCTTCCTTCGGCAAATGAGGATTTGACTCGCAACGGCACGTCGTGCGCCTTGGCGAACTCGACGGCACGGGCCTGCAGCACTTTGGCGCCCAAGCGCGCCATTTCGAGCATTTCATCGTATGAAACGCGGTCCAGGCGGCGGGCCTGCGGCACCAAGTTCGGATCGGCGGTGTAAACCCCGTCCACGTCGGTATAAATTTCGCAGCTGTCGGCCTTGAGGGCCGCGGCCAAGGCCACCGCGGTGAGGTCGGAGCCGCCGCGCCCCAGGGTGGTGAGTTCGTCGCTTTCGCTAATGCCCTGAAAACCGGCAACCACCGGGATGACCCCGGCCGACAGGTCTCGCTGCAGGCGTGTGGTGGTGATGCTGCGAATGCGTGCGTGTGTGTGGGTGCCGTCGGTGACGATGCCACCCTGCATGCCGGTGAAGGACCGGGCTACGCAACCGGCCTCTTGCAGGGCCATGGCGACCAGGGCAATGGACACCATTTCGCCGGTGGCGAGGAGCATGTCGACTTCGCGTGCCGCCGGCCTCGCGGTGACCTCCTGCGCCAGGCCGAGCAAGCGGTCGGTCTCACCGGCCATGGCCGATACGACCACCACGACGCGGTTACCGGCTTGCCGCACGCGCCGCACCCGCTCAGCAAGCGCCCGGATGCGGTCCACGTTCCCCACCGAGGTACCGCCGTATTTCTGTACGACCAGTTCCACCGCCGCCATGCCGTCATGTTTCCATGGCATCTTCAACGCGGATACGGATGGTCTCGCCCTGCACCGCCGGCAGGCTGGCAACCGTCTGAAGCGCCCGCTGCACGCTCTGCTCGCGCGCCTCGTGCGTCATCATGACGACGGAAACCGGCGTACCCTGCGCGTGTGCCCGGCCCTTCTGCAGCACCGACTCGATGCTGATGTCGTGCTGGCCGAGGATGCCGGCGATGGCGGCCAGGGTGCCGGGCTGATCGAGCACCTGAAACCGCAGGTAGTATCGGCACACGACCTCGTCGATTTTTTGCAACGGGAGTTGTCGCAGGCTGTTTTCCTGATAGGCACGCGGCGGCACCCGGCCACTGCTGCCTTGCAGAATGTTACGCGCCGTGTCCACCACGTCGCCGACCACTGCGCTGCCCGTCGGCATGGCCCCGGCGCCGCGTCCGATCAGCATGCTGCGGCCCACGGCGTCGCCCTGGATGGACACCGCGTTGTGGACGCCGTTGACGTGCGCCAGCCAACTATCAAGAGCCACCAAGGCCGGATGAACGCGCACGTCGAGGTGCCCGCCGGCAGTTTTGGCGAGCGCCAATAGCTTGATGCGGTAGCCCAACTCGCGGGCATAGGCGATGTCCCGCCGGCTGAGGCTGTCGATGCCTTCGGTGTAGACCTGTTGGTGCGGCACCCACGAACCGAAGGCCAGCGAAGCGAGCAGAGCGATCTTCTGCGCGGCGTCGATCCCCGCGATGTCGAAATGCGGGTCGGCCTCGGCGTACCCCAAGGCTTGCGCTTCCTTCAGGACCTCGGCAAAATCGAGGTCTTCGTCGCTCATCTGGCTCAGGATGTAATTGCAAGTGCCGTTGATGATGCTGGCGATGGCGCCAAAGCGGTTGGCGACGAAGCCTTCCTTGATGATGCGGATTACCGGAATGCCGCCGCCGACGCTGGCCTCGAAGCCGATGTCGCGTCCCGCCGCGGCTGCCGCCTCGAAGACTTCCTGTCCGTGTTCGGCCAGGAGCGCCTTGTTGGCCGTCACCACGTGCTTGCCGGCCCTGAGGGCTTCCAGCAGGTACGTGCGCGCCGGCTCGTAGCCGCCCATCAGCTCGACCACAATGTCGATGTCCGGATCGTGGATGACGGCTAATGCGTCGCCGGTCACCTGATTCGCCGACAGGGGCACCTCACTCGGGCGTTCGGGGTGCCGTCGCGCGGCGCGTTTCAGCACCAGGCGCGCGCCCAGCCGCTGCGTGATCAGCTCGGCCTGCTGCGCCAGGATGGTGGCCACGCCACCCCCGACGTTGCCCAGGCCGATGAGTCCTACCTGAATGGTTCGCATGGGTTTCCCGTCTCTCGTACCGTTCACAGCAGCATGCGCAGGCCGCGCAGGGCTTGGCGGGTGCGGTGGGCGTTCTCCACCAGCGCAAAGCGCACGTGGCCGTCGCCGCCTTCGCCGAACCCGATGCCGGGGGCCACCGCCACTTTGGCTTGGTGCAGCACGTGTTTGGCGAACTCCAGCGAGCCCATGGCTTGATACGCCTCGGGAATTCCGGCCCACACGAACATCGTGCCCTGCGGCTTCTCCACCGGCCAGCCGATGCGCTGCAGCCCGTCGATCAGCGTGTTGCGCCGCTGGCAGTATGTCTCGCAGATGGCTTTGGCCTCCTCCGACAATTCGTTCAACGCCACCGTGCTGGCGATTTGTATCGGCTGAAAGATCCCGTAGTCCAGATAGCTCTTGATCTTGCGCAGTGCCCCCACCAGTTCCGGGTTGCCCACGGCGAAACCGACGCGCCAGCCGGGCATGTTGAAGCTCTTCGACAGCGAGAAAAACTCGATGCCGACCTCCATGGCGCCCGGCGCCTGCAGCAGGCTGGGTGCCTGGTAGCCGTCGAAAACGAGATCGGCATAAGCAAAATCGTGCACCACGATCAGTCCCATGTGGCGGGCGAAATCCACCACCTGGGCGAAAAAATCGATGTCCACGCACATTGTCGTCGGATTGTGCGGGAAGTTGAGCACCAGGATTTTCGGGCGTGGCTGGTGCCGTTCGCAGGCCGTTTTAAGGCTCTCAAGCAGGTGTGCCGGGGAGGTGAAGGGCACGGGCAGCATGTCGCCGTTGGCAAACACGGGGCCGTACATGTGGATGGGGTAGGCCGGGGTCGGCACCAGCACCACGTCGCCGGGATTGACGATGGCCCACATGAGGTGCGCGAAGCCTTCCTTGACGCCGATGGTCGCCACCACGTTGTCGTCGCTATCGACGTCGACCCCGAACCGCCGGCGGTAGTAATCCGCGATGGCCAAGCGGAGCTTACCGATGCCGCGGGAGGCCGAATAACGATGGTTGTGGGGCCTGCGGACCGCCTCGCACAGCTTGTCGATGACGGGCTGCGGCGGCGGGTCGCTAGGGTTGCCCATGCCGAAGTCGATGATGTCTTCACCGGCGCGGCGGGCGGCAAGCTTGAGTTCGTCCACGATGGCGAAGACGTAGGGGGGAAGGCAGTCAATGCGTGCGAAGTGCGGGGTGCCGTGCGTTCTCAAAAACTCAACTCCTGACCGCCTCAGTCCCTCGTGATCATTGCGTCCGGCGTCCCAAGTTTCTCCAACGCCAGATTCGCCGTATCACGGTCGGCGAATTTGCCCACTTTGACCCGGTACCACAACGGTTGACCTGGAGCCTCAAACGGGTGGAGGTAGGCGCTGTAACCTTTTTTGGTTAGTTCCTCGATAAGTCGTTTGGCGCGCTCCGGGGCGAGGAAGCTTGCGACTTGGACGCTATAGGTTGCCAACACTGACTCATTGGTGCCCAGAGAGGAAATATCTGTCGAGTCCACTGCGCGCGGGTCCAGGTCCGTTCCTTCTGCCGCGACAAGCAGCGCCTGACGGGCTGGGACCGAGACTGGAGCCGGCTCAGGCGCTGCGGGCGGAACTGGAGTTGGGGTCGGCTCTGACGTCAGCGTGGCGGTCGTGAGTTCTGACGCCTGGGTCGTTTCAGCAGCTGGGATCATTTGGGCCGGCTCGCCCTTTAACAACGAATCGTAGAACGTCAGTTTTCCTTCTTCCCGCGCAGCGCTTGAAACCTTCTCTTGCCCTGGAGACTCGACGGCCTGCTGCCTTTTGACAACGTAGGGGCTGACCTGCTCGTTGGCCTTGTATCCCATGCCGGCAATAAACCCGGCGCCGAACGCCACCATGCCCCCGACCAGCGACACGCAAAACACCAACCCGATGTGCTTTGGCTTCATGTAGAACCCGGGACGCCACCCACTGCGGGGCAACTGCTCGGTCGTACGCTCTTCCATGCTGATCTCCAGTTATGATTAAGAGGGTTACATCGCGTCGGGCGCAGGGACACCCAGAAGCTTCAAGCCGTTACACAGTACTGTTCGCACCGCGGCGGTCAGGGCAGCCCGAGCCACCGTCAGGTCCGCGGCGTCCGGCCGTAGAATACGCCGGCCAGGGTCCTTGTTGCCGCGTGTCCAATAACTGTTGAAATCGGCGGCAATAGCGAGCAGGTGCTGTGCCACCACCGAAGGCTCCCACGTTCGCGCTGCTTCCGCCACGACGGCGGGATAAGTCGCGAGCTTGCGTACCAAGGCACGTTCTTCCGGCTGTTGTAACAACTCATACAACGGCTCGACGCTGGCGGTTTCCGGCGCCGCCGCCAGCACGCTGGCGCAGCGCGCCTGCGTGTACTGCATGTACGGTCCGGTTTCCCCCTGCGGGTTGAGAATGGCTTCCTGATCGAACTTCACGTCGCGCGTCCGGCGATTCTTGAGATCGTTGAAGACCACCGCACCGACGCCGACCTGCCGCGCCACCAGCTCGGCATCGGGCAGGTCCGGATTGCTCGCCGCCATCTTTTCGCGTGCCATACCGATAGCCGCTTCCAGGACGGTCTTGAGCAGTGAGGCATTCCCCTGCCGGGTAGAACCTTTTTCCCACTTGCCGCTCTCCGGGTTGCGTTGCAGAACGAGGCCGAAGGGAATGTGGTGGCAATTGGCTGCCCACTCGAATCCGGCGAGCTCCAGCACCTTGAACAACTGCGCAAAGTGCAGGCTCTGCCCCATGTCCACGACGTATAGGCAGGTATCGAAGCGCCACTCGCGCTTGCGGTAGAGCACCGTCGCCAAGTCGCGCGTGCTGTAAAGGGTAGCGCCATCCTGTTTTTTCAGCAAACACGGCGGCATGTCGTAGGCCGACAGATCAACCACCAGGGCGCCCTGGCTTTCAGTCACCAGGCCGCGTCCCTGCAACTCGGTAATGGCGTCGTCCATGTAGGGTTCGAAAAACGACTCGCCCAGGGTGTGCTCAAACGACACGCCGAGCAGACCGTAAACTTTGTCAAACTCGGCCAGCGACACATCGACGAACCAGCGCCAACGCTTGCGCGCCTGCGGGTCGCCCGCCTCCAGGCGCTGGAACCAGTGACGACCGGCGGCGGCGAAGCCGGCATCGACCTTGGCTTCGTTGCGCGCCCGCACGTACAGGGCGTTGAGTTGTACGATGTCCTCGACGTCCGCCGCATCGTCCCAGCCGAAGCGCTCATAGGCAGCGATGAGCAGCCCAAACGGCGTGCCCCAATCACCCAGGTGGTTATCGCCCTCGACCGTGTAGCCGCGCGCCTCCAGAATTTGCTTCAGGGCGTGCCCGATCATGGTCGAGCGGACGTGATGAAAGGCTAGTTCCTTGGCGATGTTCGGGCTGGAGTAATCGATCACCACCTTCTTGCCGCGTCCCTCGTCCCCGCGACCATAGCGTTCCCCTTCGCGGGCAATGGTTTGCAGCACCTCGCGGCTGAGAATGTCGTCATCCAGCGTGAAGTTGAGGTAAGGTCCATGGGCGGCTACGGCGGCAACCGGGGCAGCGAGGGTGAGTTGCTGAGCGAGTTGAGCGGCGATTTGTTGCGGCGCCTGGCGCCAAGCCTTGGCCAGGGTGAAGCAGGGAAAGGCAAAATCTCCCCAAGCGGCTTCGGGAGGAATACGCAGCATGGGGACGATGGTCTCGGTGGGCTGCCCTAGAGACTCGGTGAGGCACTCGGCTATGGCTTCCTTATAAGCCTCCACAGGGCTCCTTCACAGATCGGCTTGCACGTGGCTGTCCAATCAAAACTGGGTGCGAAATATACAATATAAAGGGGCGGATGAAAAGTCAGACATGCGGGCGGTAAGACCTACAGATACAGAAAGGGGTACGACTTGATTTTGCGGCCCAGGCAGGTGGTCAGGTGGAGGTGCAGCAGCCGTTCCAGGTCCTGTTGGGCGGCGGTGTCGGGCAACGTTTCCGGCAAGGGAATATGGCCCATCATGCCGCGCAGGTAACCGCAAGCTGCGCGACCAATCTTCAGGGTGTGGCGGGTGGCGGCGCAAGTCGCGCAGACCAAGCCGCCGGCCCGCGCGTTGTAGCCACAGGCGCCGGGTGGCAATTCCCCGCCGCAATGGGCGCACTCGCTGAGTTGCAGCGCATAGCCGCTGAGTGTCAATAGGGAAATTTCAAAGTGACGCAGGACCATCGGCGCCCCCGGCGGCTGCTCAGGCCGCGCCAATGCCTCCAGAGCCTCGTCAAACAGCGCGAAGAACTCGGGAGCAGGTTGCCGGTCCTGCGTGCTGATGTCGATGAGCTCGGTCATATAGAGACCGCAGCTCAGCAGGTTGAAATCCTGGTGCAGAACGCGAAACGCCTGCGCGATGTCGACACTGTGGGTATGGTAAAGGGAACGCGTCGGGCGCCCGTAAACGATGACGTGCAACCGCGTCAACGGTTGGTAATAACCGGCTGTGCGGCTGTGGCCGCGGCGATTCCGGCGGGCCACGACGCGCAGCTTGCCGAAATCTCGCGTAAACAGAACCACAATCTGGTCGGACTCCCCGAGCTTGTACGTGCGTAACACGAAAGCGTCGCTTCGGTATAACGCCACCCTTCAGCCCCGTAGCTCGCCGAATCCCAGGGTCCGCAGCGTGCCCGCGTGTTCCTTCCAGTTGCGCCGTACGCGCACCACCAGATGCAGCCGCACCGGGCAGTGCAGCAACCCGCCGATCGCCCGGCGCGCCTGGGTGCCGATGGCCTTGATCATCTGCCCCTGGCGGCCCACCAGGATACCCTTCTGCGATGCCTTTTCCACCATCACGCTGGCCTCGATTTCGACACCGCCGTCGCGCCGCTCCCGGAACTCCTCGACCTCGACGGCGACGGCATACGGCACCTCTTCGTGGGTGCGCAACATCACCTGCTCGCGAATCAGCTCGGCGATGAGAAAGCGCTCATCGCGGTCCGTCGGCATGTCCGGCGGGAAATGCGGCGGGCCTTCGGGAAGGTAACGCACCAGGCAGTCGACCAGTGCCTCCACGTTGTCGCCACGCAAGGCGGACAGCGGCAGTACCTCGGCGAAGGCGTCTTTGTCGGGAAAGTCGTCAATCAGCGGCAGGAGCTGCGGCGGCGCCATACGGTCGGTCTTGTTGAGGAGCCAGAACACCGTCACGTCCGGCTGACGCAGGTGGCGGCGTAGAAACGCCAGGTCGGGGTGCGGCGAGCGGTTGGCATCGGTCACGTACAGCACGACCTGCGGGTCGATCAACGCTTCGTCGACGGCCTGCATCATGAAACGGCTCAGGCGGGTCTTGCCGCGGTGGATGCCCGGCGTGTCGAGGAAAACCAGTTGCGCGTTGGGAAGATTCTTCACGCCCAGGATGCGGTGCCGCGTGGTTTGCGGCTTGGGCGTGACGATGGCGAGCTTGATGCCGATCACCGTGTTGAGGAGCGTCGATTTGCCGACGTTGGGCGCGCCGATGATGCTGATGAATCCGCAGCGCATGACGCCCCTCACTGCACCCGCAGGCCGAGCTCGCGCAATTGCCCGGCGTCCACTCCGGCGGGGGATTGCATGAACAGGTCCTGGGCGCGCTGGGTCTTGGGGAAGGCAATGACGTCGCGCAGGCTGTCGCCGCCGGCGAGCAGCAAGCAGAGGCGGTCGAAGCCGAAGGCGAAGCCGCCGTGCGGCGGCGCCCCGGCGTCGAGGGCATCGAGCAGGAAACCGAATCGCTCGCGGGCCTCGGCCTCATCGTAGCCCAGCAATTCCAGGATTTTGAACTGCACGTCGCTGCGATGGTTGCGCAGGCTGCCGGAGCCCATTTCGATGCCGTTGATCACCAGATCGTAATGCGTGGCGCGTACCTTCAGGGGGTTGCCGGCGAGCAGGTCGACGTCGTCCTCCAGCGGAGCGACGAACGGCATGTGCATGTAGGTCAACTGACCGTTGTCGGTCTCCTCGAACAGCGGGAAGTCAACGACGAACAGCGCATCCCAATCGCGTCCGTCGCCTCGGCCCAGGCGGTTGCCGAGTTCGAGGCGCAGACGGCTGAGAACGTCATTGGCGAGGGCAGGGCGGTCGGCGATGAACAACAGCAGGTGGCCGGGGCACAGGCCGGCGCGCTCGGCAATCTGTTGCTGCTCGGCATCGTCCAGGTACTTGGCGATGGGGGATTGCCACGTGCCGTCGGCGGCGACGCGGATCCATGCCATGCCCTTGGCGCCCCAATCCTGCACGCGCTCGATCAGCCGGTCCAACTCGCTGCGCGACACGGTCTCGGCGTTCGGCACCGGCAACGCCTTGACAATGCCGCCCTTGCGCACGGCTTGCGCGAAGACATTGAAATCGCTGTTGACGAGGATATCCGACAGATCAACCAATTCGAGCCCGAAGCGCGTGTCGGGGCGGTCGGTTCCGTAGCACGCCTGCACGTCGGCGAAGCCGCGGCGGGGAAATGGGCGCGGCAACTCGACGCCGCACACCTCGCGAAACGCCCGCACGGTCAGTTCTTCGAGCACCCGCAGCACGTCATCGACGCCCACGAACGACATCTCGATATCGATTTGGGCGAACTCGAGCTGGCGGTCGGCGCGTTGGTCCTCGTCGCGGAAGCAGCGGGCAATCTGAAAATAGCCGTCGAATCCGGCGATCATCAGAAGCTGTTTAATGATCTGCGGCGATTGCGGCAGGGCGTAGAAACTGCCGGGATAGATGCGGCTGGGAACCAGAAAATCGCGCGCGCCCTCCGGGGTCGAGCGGTTCAGGATGGGGGTTTCGATTTCGTACAACCCCAGGTCGCTGCAGGCGGCGCGGACGGATTGCAGCAAGTGGTGCCGGGTCCTGAGGCGCGCCTGCATGAGGGGGCGCCGCAGGTCGTGCACGCGGTGCCGCAGGCGCAACGCCTCGTCCACCGCAGCGTCGTCCTCGATGGGAAAGGGCGGCGTCGTGGCGATATTCAGGATGCGCAGGTCAGAAGCGATCAGCTCCACCTCTCCGGTGGGCAATTTGGGGTTGATGGCCTCGTCATCGCGCCGTTCCAGCCGTCCGTTGGCGACCATGACGAATTCGGGCCGCAGGCGGCCCGCCTTGTCGTGCGCGGCGGGTGCGGCGTCGGGCTTGAACACCACCTGCGCCACGCCGCTGCGGTCCCGCAGGTCGACGAACACCACGCCCCCATGATCCCGCCGACGGTGTACCCAACCGCACAGGGTGACCTCCTCTCCGACGTGTTCCGGGCGCAACGTGCCGCAGTAGTGGGTACGACGCATCGAGCCGAGAGGGTCCAACTGCTTCACCACTGCCTCCGTCTGTTGAGATAGCATTTCGGCGGGCGCCAAAGCACTGCTGATTTCAGGACTGCTCAGAGAGAAAAATCATTGGGGTATGGAAAGCGGGGAATCATATAATGCGTGCCCAAAGTCGTCAAGATAACCTCTCGCCCGAAAGCCTCGAGCATGGCCTGTGCCGGGTGAGTGTCAGACCTCCGTGCGCACTCACTTGAGCCAGTAATCGTCGGGTGCGAGTCGTTGACCCTCGCAAAACTTTAAGTACACTGCCTCAGACCTTGGAACGCCATCCGGGCTGCACAGGTGCGTTGCACAGCAGTAAGACAGACAAGTCGTCAGTGCGCGTCCGGTGCCGCGCAGTTGACTATGGGGAATCCCGTTCATGACGTATCCTGCCGATTTTACCGACGCCCATCGCCGACACTGGAAGGATGCCGAATTGTTGTTTGCCAAAAACCGCTGGGCAAATGCGGATCAACTGTATGGGTTCAGCGCGGAGTGCGGTTTGAAGACGGTTATGAAGGCGCTGGGGATGTGGATCGATCCTGGCACCGGGAGCCCCAAGAAGAAGTACCGACAGCACGTGCAGGACCTCTGGCCAGTATTCGCTGGCTTCGCGCAAGGCCGCAAAGGGGGACGATACCTCCACTTGCTTCCGGGCGGCTCACCGTTCGCAAGTTGGTCACACCACGATCGTTACGGACATCACGGCAACTTCTCGAAACAGAGCGTTGCACCGCATCGCAAAGCGGCGTGGGAAATTCGTCGCATGGTGCGACGTGCAATCCAGGATGGTCTGTTATGAATGCCAACTTCGTTTCATTCGACGAGATGCAGGACCGGGTTGCTGGCGTGCTTAGGGCCACGGAAGAAACAATGCCGGACGCTATCGACCGTTTGTATTTGGTTCGGGATTTGTTCGGCCGCGTGCGCATATCCGTTTCGGATGCCGTTGAAGATGACGAGTCATGCCAGAACGCGCTAAAGCACTTCGCCAGAAACCTGCACCGGGAGCTTGGCCCACACGGCTACAGCGAGGAAGAAGCGGTTCTGTTCGTGGATGAAGAAATGCTCGAAGAGATCAGTGAAGCTGCGCGGCCGCTTGTCTCGAGTGGACAGACAGAGCACACCATGTCCAGGGCGTACTGGGTCGAACGTTTGGTAACCGGCCATGGCTGGTGGTCACTGACAGCACGTCCAGAAGCCGAGGCGCAGCGATTCACACTATACTCGGTCAAAGGCGGCGTCGGACGCAGCACGACCACAGCCGTGCTCGCGTGGCACTTGGCGCGCAACGGCCAACAGGTGCTGGTGATCGACTTGGACCTGGAATCGCCGGGGCTGTCGTCCGCGATGCTCGATGCGCGTCAGCTCCCGCAATTCGGGGTTGCCGACTGGTTCGTGGAGGATTTGGTTGAGCAGGGCGACCGCGTTGCTGAAGCGATGACCGTCGCGCCGGCATGGGCGCAAGATTTGGACGGTGATATCCGTGTGGTCCCCGCATACGGCCGCGAACCTGGCGAGTATCTGGCCAAGCTTGGCCACGTGTACATAGACACCCACGAGTCTTGGGCAACGCGCCTCAATCGTCTGGTGTCGCGGCTTGAGGATGCGTACAAACCATCAGTTGTCCTATTGGAAAGTCGCAGCGGTCTACACGACGTTGCGGCGGCGACCGTCACGGACCTGCATGCCCAGGTACTGCTTTTTGCCCTCGACTCGGACAGCCATTGGGCCGACTATACCATCCTGTTTCGGCACTGGCAGGAACAGGAGGTGGCGGCAGCGATCAGGGAACGGTTGTCCATCGTGTCGGCGCTGACTCCAGAACTCGACACGGAAGCGTACTTGCAACGGTTCCGGGGACGCGCTTGGAATCTGTTCCGCGACCATCTCTATGACGTCGTGCCACCGTTCAACGCCGATAGCGACCTCTTCTCGTTTGACCTTCCCGATGACGGCGCTCCCCACGACCCGCTCGCTATCCACTGGACGCGAGGCCTTGCCGCGGGTGCGTCGCTGCGTAACTTGGAGCAGACGCAGACGACTGTGAGGCAAGCTTATGAATCGTTCCTGGCGCGTTTCGACACCTTGGTGGCGTTCGACGACAACGGAGAAGCAAGATGAGCGGCGGGATTGATCGAGACATGGCACGACAGGCGCTCGCCAGTCTGCCGGAAGGAACGAGCTCCGGTGAGCCGCCGACGCTAAAGCAAGTGTACCTGCCACGCTCCCACGCCAAGGCGCTAGACATGAATAACCCACTGGTGACAGGCATGCGCGGGGCCGGCAAGACCTTCTGGTGGAGCGCGCTGCAGGAACGGTCTGTACGTCAACTCGTAGGTCAAGCTGGCGCCTCGTCCACGTTGAACGAGAGAACTGAAGTACGAATCGGCTTCGGTTTGAAACCGGCGATAGATGAATATCCAAGCAAGGACGTCCTGCATCAACTCATGAACCAGAGCATCGAACCGAGGATCATCTGGCGAACCGTGCAAGCTCGACAGCTCGCTCCGGACAACCATCCGATTCGTCAACAAGAGCGGTGGCATGAGCGGACGGTGTACGTCAAGCAGAATCCAGAGACGATCGACCGTCTGTTTCAACAGCGTGACGCGGAATTCGACCGCCAGGGCACCTATTTCCTTCTTCTCTTCGATGCCCTCGACCGCTGCGCCGACGACTGGAAAGAAATGTACCCCGCAATCCGAGGTCTTCTGCAAAACGCACTTGATTGGCTCTCGTTCCGGCGTCTCCGGGTAAAAGTATTTCTGCGCTCCGACCAGATCGCCGAAAATGAGGTTGCCAACTTCCCGGACGCCTCGAAAGTTCTTGCTTCAAGCGTTGAGTTAAACTGGCCTCGAAACGAGCTGTACGGCCTTTTGTGGCATTACTTGGCAAATGGACAAAACGGCGCGAAGTTTCAGACGTTTCTTGCCTCTGACAAGTCATGGCCTTGCGTCGAGGTTGGTGATCAACATGTCGTAACTGTGCCGCGTCCCCTCAGAGAAGACCGTCAACGCGAGAAGTTCCATGACATGGCCGGTCCATGGATGGGTCGCGGTCCGAAACGCGGCTTTCCGTACACCTGGATACCCAATCACTTGGGCGACACCGAGGGCAGAGTAAGTCCACGCTCTTTTCTCAAAGCGCTCCGAATGGCTGCCGAGAACACTGCTGACCAGTATCCCGACCATGCCAAAGCTTTGCATTTCGAGAGCATCAAGCGAGGTGTGCAAGAAGCGTCGAGGACGCGGGTGGATGAGGTCCGAGAGGACTACCCGTGGGTGGATAAGGTCCTACAGTCGCTCGCCGGCCTGGTCGTTCCCTGTGAGTTTGCCGAGATTGAGGCACGCTGGAACGCCGATGGCGTCCTTGATCGTCTAACGGACGATGTCGACCAAAATGCCGTGAAGTTGCCCCCCAGCCGAATCGACAGGGGCGCCAACGGTGTTCGGGAAGATCTCGAATCGTTACGGGTGTTCTGGAAGGCGCAGGATGGCCGGGTGAACATTCCTGATGTCTTCAGAGTAGGCTATGGCCTTGGACGACGGGGCGGCGTCAAGCCTGCTAAGTAAAGGCGTTGTAATCCACGCCATGGGCTCTCGGCCAATCAATGATTGCCTATCCCCAGGGAACACCAGATCGATCCGCCACACGACATTTCACAACCCTGCCCCGCACATTAACGCAACATGCTGAGCCGTCGAGCAGTGGCCGTCGCCGTGCAGCGCCTGGAAGGCTGCGCGGCCCGCGTGTGGGAGCGGCCGCTGCTCTGTCTGGCGGCGGGACTACTGGGCGGCAGCGCTGTCAATGCGGTGATCCGTCTTCCCGCCCCGTTGGTCGTCGGCGTGCTGGCAGCGGTGGGGCTGGGGCTTCTGCCCCGCTGGCCCTGCGTTGCCGCGCAGCGGTGTTGCTGGGTGGTGTTTCTCGGATCGCTGCTGACCTTTCTGCAGCTGGGCTGGCAGGGTCTGCCGTTACCGCCTGAGCACGTGTCGCACGAGTTGTCGGAACGCCCCGAGCGCTGGCACGTCGAGGGCGTTGTTGACCGCGCCGTGGTGCCGCGCGGCGACCGCCAGCTCGTGTACCTGCGCCTGCGCCGGTTGCAGCGTCAGGGGCAACCGTGGAAGGCGGTCAGCGGGTCGGTCCGCGTCAACGTGCATGCTGACAGCCTGCCGTACCTGCCCGGCGACGTCATACGGGTGAACCGGCTGCGGCTGCACCGGCCGCGCACCGCGGGTAATCCGGGGGCCTTCGACTTCCGGGGCCTGATGCAACGGCGGGGCATCCATGCGGTGGGCGGCGTCGCGAACCCGCAACGGCTGCATCTGCTGCGTCGGGCGGACGGTTTTGGCTTGGCACGCGCCTTGGAACGCTGGCGGCAACACCTGCGCATAGAGGTAGAAAGCCTCCTGCCGGCGCCGTACAACGCGGTTTTTCTGGCCATCGTGCTTGGTCACAAGGGCTCGCTGCCAGCGGACGTCCAAACCGCTTTTCGCGCCGCCGGGGCAGCGCATCTGCTGGTCGTTTCGGGGCTGCACGTGGGCTTCATCGCGGCGGCCACGCTATTCGGCTGGCGGCAGCTATTGCGCACGGTGCGCAGCCGCCTGCCGCGCGCCTGGCTGCCCGGCTGGCGCCCGACGCCCCTCGCCGCCGCGCTCAGCCTGCCTCCGGTGCTGCTGTATTGTTCCCTGGTCGGCTGGCGCGTCCCCACCCTGCGCGCCGCGCTGATGGTCGGCAGCTACTTGCTGGCCTTGTGCATCGAACGACGCAGCGACGCCCGCTACGCCCTGGTGCTGGCAGCCGTGATCATCGTCCTTGTCGATCCGTGGGCTTTCGCCGACGTGGGCTTTCGGCTGTCTTTCGCAGCGGTGGCCGCCATTCTGCTGGCGACCGCCGCCGTCCTGAAACCGCCCCCAACGCCACCAGGCAGGGGGCAGCGCCTCCGTCGCTACCTGCTGACGTATGTCACGGCAAGCGTGGCGGCCTATCTCGGCACGCTGCCCATCCTGGTGCAGGCGTTCCACACGGCGCCGACTTTCGGCATCCTGACGAACCTGCTCCTGCTGCCTCTCGCCGGCCTTCTCGTACCGGCCGGCATGCTGGCCCTCGGCTTGCTGGTGCTGTGCCCCAACGCAGCACCCGTTGTCTTCAGTGCCCTTGCCTACCCGATCTCGTGGCTCGTCGGCCTGACGGAACTGGCCGCCGGTCTGCCGAACGCGCAGTTCCATCTTGCCTCGCCCTCGGCCCTGATGATCGCGGCCTATTACGGCGTCCTGGCCAGCCTTGTGGTTGCCGGACGCGGGCCGAAACGGTTGACGTATGCCGGCGCCTGCGTGTTGGCGCTGCTGCTGGGCGCGGGCTGGCAGGTCCTGGAAACCCGCAGCGACCGGCTGCGCGTCACCTTTCTGGACGTCGGCACGGGGGACGCGATTCTGGTGCAGGCGCCCGGCAATCACAACCTGCTGATCGACGGCGGCGGCACTTATGACGGTCGTTTCGACGTCGGCGCCCGCGTCATTGCGCCGGTGCTCTGGAACCGCCACGTCCGGCGCTTCGACCTCGTGGCCCTGACCCACCCGCATCCGAACCACGCGCGCGGTTTGGTGAGCGTGCTGCGGCTGTTCCCAGCCGAGCACCTGCTGACCAACGGCACCCCGATGCGGTACGACTACCTGCGCGACATCCTCGCCGCCGGCGAGCGCTGGAACACGCGGCATCACACGGCCCCGAACGGCCGGCGTGAATGGCGCTGGGGCGACCTGCGGCTCACCGTGCTGTCGCCACCGAGCGCCGCCGAGCAAGCCCACGTGCCTTGGAACCCCAAGTCGGAAAACGACCGCTCACTCGTCATGCTGCTGCAATACGGCGAGGTGCGCATGCTGCTGACCGGTGACATTCAACACGCCACCGAGCACTGGCTGGTAGCCCACCGCGACGATCTGCGCGCCGACGTCTTGCAGGTCCCGCATCACGGCAGCAAAACCTCTACCCTGCCTAACTTCGTGCGGCACGTGCGGCCCCGCGACGGCATCATCTCGCTCGGCGCCGGCAACCCCTACGGCCATCCTCACCCGCGCGTGCTGAGCACCCTCGACGCGCAGCAAGTCAGGGTGTGGCGCACCGACACCCACGGCGCCGTCACCGTCAGCACCGACGGCTCGACGTATGAAATTCTCACCCATTACCCAGTTCCGCGCGGCGGTCAAGCGTCCTCCGATTGAGGACGGCTCTCGGCGTGCGTGCTCCTGAATCCATTTGGCGCGATTTTTTCTTGACCTGATGCGAGCAGTCGTTGTAAGTTTCGCAATCGCTTTACGGACCGGATGGGGAGTCGTACAACGGCAGTACTCCAGACTCTGGATCTGGCTATCTAGGTTCGAATCCTAGCTCCCCAGCCAATTCCGGTACGTGGCCCTATCGTCTAGCGGTCCAGGATATCGGCCTCTCACGCCGAAGACACGGGTTCGAGTCCCGTTGGGGCTATCTACTTCCTCTCGCCTCGTCCTATCACCCGTCACTCCCGCGAGCGACACCTCGGCAAGGCATCGTCACGTGACCCCAGACCGCATCCCGCAAGCCATTCGCACCCAGGCCGCCGAGCAGGGCGGCGCGCCGTACACGACCCCCGAGGGTGAAGCCTGCCTCATCATTCCCACGCCGGCGGGCGATCGCGTGTTCGTCAATAGCTGCCCCCACCGTCGCTTGCGGCTGGACCGCCGCGGGCGGTTGCAGTTTTCCGGCGAGCCGCGCCTGCTGGTTTGTCCTAATCACGGCGCCAAATTCGAGCTTGAAAACGGCCGCTGCGTCGCCGGGCCGTGCTTTGGCAAACACCTGCAACGAGTTTCCGATCTCGAGGCGTAATCCACCGGCGCCAGCGCTTTGTGCTATGATCATGCCGACCCGTAGAAGGAAACCACACCGAGCGTTTTCCCTCTCGACGAACTTTCCCCTACTACACAGGTACCACAATCATCATGACGACATTACGCATACGAGGTCTGTACGGGGCCGCGCTGACGTCGCTGTTTCGGCAGCATCACCAAGACTGGGAGATCGTACAGCCCGATGATGAGGTGCGCGCGTGTCTGCCGGGCGATTGGCGGATGGATTCCCCGGACGTCGCCATCGACGCGCACGCCGATGCGCAGGGCGTGCGCGACACCCTGCGGCTGTCGGGTTCGGACGACGGCATTGAGCGCGTTTTGGGCATCCTGCAGCAGCATTTCACGGACGTCATCATTCGCCGCAGCGGCATGCAGACCGGCTCCATGTACCTGGGCTTGGTCGGGCTGGTCAGCCGTGAGCGGCGTCAGTCCGTCGTGTATCTCGGCGGCCAGCTGTCCGGAACGCTGCCGATGGGCCCGGACGATCGCGGGCCGGAGATCGGCGCCCGTATTCCGGTTCGCATCGAGGCATTGGGCAGCGGCCCCGACAAGCGTCCGCAACTCAGCGCCGTACTCAGCGTGCCGGGTCGCTACACGGTGCTGAGCATGACCCCGGGCGTGCGCATCAGCAAGCAGATCAATTCCGCGGCAGCGCGCGAACGGCTGCAGCAACTCGGCCAATCGCTGCAAACCAACGGCTGGGGCATCATCTGGCGCACCGCCGCCCAAAACGCCGCGGATGGCGTGCTGAGCGAGGAAATCCAGGAGCTGGTGCAGCAGGCCGGCAACCTGCGCGAGCGCTTGTCGGGCGCCAAGGCCCTTGGCTATCTCTACGGTGGCGACGTGAGCACGCAGGTGGAAATGCCCGGCGACGCCAAGCGCCTTTGCGACCACCTGCGCGCCGAATTCCTGCCGACGCTGCCGGGACACCACAAGTACAAAGCCCAGGGCGACGTGTACGGCGCCACCGTCGACGCGCTGGAGAAGGAACTGCCCGCCGAGGTGCTGCGCAACCGTACGGCGCCGCTCGGCGTGCTGGCCAGCGTGAATGCCATGGAATCGCCGCTGCGCGACACCCTGCGCGTGCGGATGCGCGGCCTCCGGGAAAGCGCCGCCACGCAGTATGAGGGGCAGCGCGTCGCTTACGACCTGGACGCCGGTTGGGTCGAGGTCCGCCAGGAACTACGCAACAAGGACAGCTATCCCGCCGGCCTGCGGCTCGACAAACGGCCCGGCGATTACGCCATCACCCGCTTTCAGGAAGGCAGTTGGCATTACGTGACGCGGTTTTACGGCAGGCAGGGCACCTGGAAAGCGGATTACGCGGGCATCGCCACGCCCACGGCTATTTTTTCGGATCAGTTGCACCTCGTCGACCTCGGCGCCAGCGTCTGCCACAGCCCCGAGCAACCCGCCGAACTCATCGGCATCGAGTCGCTGCAGGAGCAGCAGAAGCAGGGTCTCGTGGGCGCCGCGCTGGTGAGCAAGGGCCGGGAAGAAGGCGCCGCAGTGCTGGAGCGACTGCGGCGGGAAGACCGCTCCGGCGACGAGTAGACTCTACCCACCGGCGATTCCCTCCACGAATTCCGTCGCGCGCGCCTCTCCTCCTTTGGAGTTGGGTAGACTTGCGTTGAATTTCAGGGCGAGGGCGCGTCTGCGGTTTGCAGTTGCTGCAGGATAAGATCGATCCGTCCTTCGTTCCTCGAGACGCGGTCGCTGAGCTTGCGGAGTTCCGACACGTTGTCGTCGAGGTCCTCGATGTGTCCGTCCTGGGTGTCGAAGCGCTGATCCACTTCCTCGAAGCGCTGATCCACCGCGTCGAAGCGCTGATCCACTTCCTCGAAGCGCTGATCCACCGCGTCGAAGCGCTGATCCACTTCCTCGAAGCGCTGATCCACCGCGTCGAAGCGTTGATCCATCGCGTCGAAGCGCTGATCCGTCCGTTGTTCCGCTGCCTCGAAGCGCTGATCCACCGCGTCGAAGCGCTGATCCATCGCGTCGAAGCGTTGATCCGTCCGTTGATCCGCTGCCTCGAAGCGTTGGTTCATTTCTACTCTGAGGTCGTCAATACGCTGATTGACGCTTCGGTTCAGGTCGTCAAGACGTCGATGCGTGTCGTCAATACGATGATGGATCGAGCTGACCGACAGGTGCAGAGCCGTTATGACGGCACCGACGGCCAGGATTCCGGTTCCATTACTCTTTATCCAGTTCCACATCGGCTGTAGCCCCCAGGTGAGTGGGATTTGGGGAAGGTCCCTTCCCTCAGCGCAATTGCTGCACGGCTTGATCGAGACGGTCGAGCCCGGTGCGAAGCGCTTCCATCGACGCGGCGTAGGACAGGCGCACGTGGTTATCGGCGCCAAAGGCATCGCCCGGCACCAGCGCCACGCCCGCCGCATCCAGCAGGTAATCGATGACATCCGCCGAGTTTGACAGGGTACGGCCATCGGTACGGCGACCGAACAGGGCGTTGATTGTTGGGAAGGTATAGAAGGCGCCTTGCGGCATGGGGCAGGAGATGCCGTCGATGGCATTGAGACGCGCCACCACGAAATCACGCCGGTCGACGAAAGCCGCCGCCATGGCGTGCACACTGTCCTGCGGGCCGGTAAGGGCCTCGATGGCCGCTATCTGTGCGAACGCCGTCGGGTTGCTGGTGCTCTGGCTCTGCAAATGGCCGCAAGCGGCGATCACGTCGGCAGGGCCGGCGCAGAAACCCAGGCGCCAGCCGGTCATGGAGTAGGACTTGGAGACGCCGTTGACCACGATGCAACGTTCCTTCAACTCCGGTGACAGCGTGGCAATGCTGATCTGCCGCAGCCCGTCGTAGACCATGTGCTCGTAAATCTCGTCGGTGATGACGTAAAGGCCGGTGTCGCACAACACGTCGGCGAGGTCTTGCAGTTCTTCGGGGGTGTATACCGCGCCGGTGGGATTGCACGGACTGTTGAGGATGATGCCCTTCGTCGCCGGCGTCAGGTAGCGTCGCAGCACCTCGCCGGTGATTTTGAAACCTTCCGCCGCCGTCGTCGGAATGATCACCGGCACGCCGCCGGCCATCTCCACCTGCGTCGGGTAGGTCACCCAGTACGGTCCGGGAATGATGACCTCGTCCCCCGGATCCACCAGCACCCTCGCCAGGTTGTACAGAACGTGCTTGGCGCCGCATGACGCGATAATCTGGTCCGGGTCGTAATGCAGACCGTTTTCCCGCTGCAATTTGTCGGCGATCGCCTGCCGCAGCGCCGGCAGCCCGCTCGCCTGCGTGTACTTGGTGAAGCCCTCGGCCATGGCGTGCTCGGCGGCCTGGATGACGTTGCCGGGTGTATTGAAGTCCGGTTCGCCGACGCTGAAGTCGATCACGTCGCGGCCCTGGGCGCGCAAGGCTTTGGCTTTGGCGCTGATGGCCAGGGTCTCGGAGGGTTTCAGGTGCCGGGTGAACTGTGCAAGCTGCATAGGGTCCTCTACGCCTTACGTTGGTATTTCTCTTTCAGGGCCAGCGCCACCGGCGGCGGCACCAGCTCGTCCACGTTGCCGCCGAACGCCGCGACCTCTTTAATCAAGCGCGAGGCCACGTACGTGTACTCTTCGCGCGGCGTCAGGAAGATGGTTTCGATGTCTTCGTCCAGGCGCCGGTTCATCAGGGTCATCTGAAATTCGTATTCGAAATCGGCAATGGCGCGCAGGCCGCGAACGATCACGTCCGCTTCTTTCTGCTTGGCGTAAAACACCAGCAAGGTGCTGGAAAAGCTGTCGATCTCGATGTTCTTCAGGCCCTGAATCGACTCCTCGATCAAGCGGCGGCGCTCCGGCACGGTGAACATCGGCCCCTTCGCCGGGTTGTCGAAGATGGCCACGATCAACTTGTCGAACATGCGCACGGATCGTTTGATGAGATCCAGGTGACCGTTCGTGAGCGGATCGAACGTTCCTGGGTAAACGGCAGTCGTCATGACTCCCCCCTTCCGAACCCTCATGGGCATGGGCGCGCCGTTCCGAGCCATCGGCGCCCCATCTTAAACCGGCGGCATCGTAGTGTAGCCGCTCTCAGAAGTCTGATCCAGTCTCAACAATCTGCCCTGATCTGCTGAGATTCGTGCTTCCGTTGACGCTTCACGGGCCACCGCCGCCGAAGGCGGACTTACACGGCCTCCACGTCCGTTTTGCGCCTCCACCAAGCTGGCGGCGGCGTGCCTCAAGTTTCGTGCCGCGTTCAAGTCCCGGTCCAGCACCACGCCGCAGTCGCACGCATACGTACGAACGTTCAACGGCACCTCCCGGACCTGGCCGCAGCCGGAACACGATTTCGTTGACGGAAACCATCGGTCCGCCTGCACCAGGCGCACGCCAGACGCTTCGCACTTGTAGTAGCCGATGGTCGGGGCCGCCTCGTTGGAGATGCCGAGCAAGTCGGCGACGGCATAGTAGCGCGTCCCGCCACGTGTCTTGCGAGCGGGCAGGAGTTCGCCCGACTTTTCCCAACGCCGCAGCGCTGCCTATCTTGACAAGTCGCTTATCCATTTCAAGCCCTCGGGGGCTGTCAACCGCTCGGCGGCCTGCTCGGCATACCGTAACTGGCCGCAGGCGGCGGAGATGTCGCGCCCGCGGCTCCGGCGCACGGAGGCCGACACACCGTGCTCGACAAGCCACCTCCAGAAGCGCTGCACGGTGTCGTCCGTCGGGCGGCGGTACGGCGCCTCGGGTATCTCGTTGAACGGCAGCAGATTGACCTTGCAACGCAGGCCGTGCAGCAGCTTGACCAGGCGTTTGGCGTCGGCCAGGCTGTCGTTGACGTCGCGCAGCAGCACGTACTCGAAGGTAATCCGCTGGCGTACCGCCAGGGGAAAATCACGGCACGCCTGCAGCAGCCTGGCGATGGGATAGGCCTTGTTGACAGGCATGATGCGGCTGCGCACGGCGTCGGTGGTGGCGTTGAGGGAAACGGCGAGGTTCACCTTCAGGTCCTCGCGGCCAAACGCCTCCAGGCGGCGGGCCAGACCGGACGTCGAGACGGTAATCCGGCGCGGCGAAATGCCCAGCCCCCAATCGGCCGTCAGAATGCGCACCGCCTGCACGGTGCCGCCAAAATTGTCCAGCGGCTCACCCATGCCCATGAACACGATGTTCGTAAAGTCTCGCGCCGGCTCCCGGCCCGGCTCCTGAAAATGCAGCACCTGCCCGACGATCTCGGCCGGTCGCAGGCTGCGCACCAAGCCGCCCTGCGCGGTCAGGCAGAAGCGGCAACCCAGGGCGCAGCCCACCTGCGTGGAAACACAAATGGTGCGCTTGTCGCCGCGCGGGATCAGCACCGTCTCGATCCGGTTGCCGTCCGCGACGCCAAACAGCAGCTTCTCGGCGCCGTCTTCGCTGCGCTGCCGCCGCAGGAGGCTCAGGGTGCTGACGTACAACTCCTGTTGCAGGCGTTGCCGCAACGCCTCGGGCAGATTCGTCATCTGCTGCACGCTGGTGGCCTGGCGCTTGTACACCCAGTGGCAGACCTGCCGGGCGCGAAAATCCGGCTCTCCCCGAGCAGCAAGGAAGGCCTCCATCTCATCACGCCGCAAGTCGCGCAGGTCGGTGAGTAACATCCCTATTGGCCCTCTTTATAATGCCGTCTGCGCAGCAAGTGTACGCTCCCGAGTACGACGCCAGAGGTCGTGGCTGCCCTGAATCAGTATTTCGACCGCATGGTGCGGGTGATCTTCGCGCACCACGGCGCGCTGGACAAGTACCTCGGCGATGGCCTCATGGCGTTGTTCGGCGCGCCCCTGGAACAACCCGACCATCCCCGGCACGCCGTGCAAGCGGCGATTGCGGACCTCAATGCTGTCCGCCGCCGCGCCAACCTCGCCCCCCTCGATGTCGGTATCGGCATCAACCGCGGCGCGGCCATCGGCGACGTGGGCAACGTCGCCCAGCGCCTGCAAACGGAGGCCGTCGCCAGCCTGTCCGCGCCTACCGCATCGGTCCGTCCCGCGCTGCCTGATGCCTGCACGGCGGGGGCCAAATTGCTAATTGCAAGGTCAGACGAAAAACCTTATAGTGTCTCTCCTTGCCCCGTATGCCGAAGTGGCGGAATTGGTAGACGCGCATGATTCAGGGTCATGTGGGGGTCACCTCGTGGGAGTTCGAGTCTCCCCTTCGGCATTTAACCACCCTTCCCCCTCTGTTCCCTACTGTAGATGCGGGTCGGATCAGCGAAGTAATCCGACCCGCATCTTGACAATGCCACCGGCAGGCGATATGCTTTCCGTCATCCAGTGCGGGGTGGAGCAGTCAGGCAGCTCGTTGGGCTCATAACCCAAAGGTCGCTGGTTCAAATCCAGCCCCCGCTATCAAAAAATCGGCGCTCCCCGAACAGGGGGCGCCGGTTTTTTTGTGCCGCGGCGTCTGCCCTGAATCCAAACCGTTTCCTCATCCTCGTCCACCCCATCAATCCGAACCGGAAATGCGACAAAGCAAAAAAAGGCGTGCGGGAGAAATTCCCCCACACGCCTTTCCTGCTCCGGCAACGACTCGACGCCTAACTAGTTGCCGTCACCGCCGTCGTCGGGATTGCACGGGTTGCAAGGATTACACGGGTTGCAGGGATTGCACGGATTCGCCTCGCCTTCCTCATGACCGGCGCCAAACGCTACCGAGGAACCGACAAGGAACATCGCCAAGGTCAGAAAGACAACGATGGACTTGCGCATGAGTTTGCCTCCTGCGTGTTTAATGGTTCGTTCATTCGGAATGGGCTATTTCTACCAGAGGTTCCCGTGCATTGTCAAATCAAATTAAACAGCCGCATCGGGCAAGGCCAACGACGAGGCTGCAAGGCTCACTGCGGCGGCTCCGGGAAAGCGGGCGCGTCGTCCGGCTGCGGTGCGCCGGTCAATATCCGCAGCGCGTCCACGGACGCTTCCACACCCGACAGACGTTCATTCAAGCGGCCCATCTCCACACGCACGGCCTCGAACTCTTGGCTCATATCGCTGCGCAGGCCGCCCATTTCCGAACGCACGGCCTTGAATTCCCGGCTCACGTGGTCGCGCAGACCGCCTATCTCCGTCGGCACCGTTTCGGCCAGCGTATCCACCCGGCCGTCGAGCGCCCGGACGTCCTGGCGCAACGCGTCGATGCTTCCCAGCAGCGGCGCCACCGTCGAGGTTACGACCCATTGCATGCTGGAGACGGCCCACTGCATACCGCCCACAATGCCCCCGACAAGAATCACCAAGGCCACGGCAAAGGCCAGCTATTCCTTGAAGCCGAAGAACAGGCTGCCGGGCTTGACCGTTTCATCGCGTACCGCCACGTCTGCCTCGCGGCATTTTCCTCAAGCGCCTGAACGCGGTCGTCGAGGTTGCGAACGCCTCGCAGGCGGCAAGGTCTTCATTCCGTCTCCGTTGCCGGCGTGCTGGCGGCCCCGGCTTGGCCGGTACGCTGTTCGAGCAGGGTTTCCACCCGCGTCAGGCGCTCGCTGAGGGCTGCGATATCCTCGCGGACGTTGACGATCTCTCCCCGCACGGCCTTGAATTCCTGGCTCATGTCGCTGCGCAGACCGCCTATCTCCGTCGGCACCGTTTCGGCCAGCGTATGCACCCGGCTGTCGAGCGCCCGGACGTCCTGGCGCAACGCGTCGATGCTTCCCAGCAGCGGCGCTACCGTCGAGGTTACGACCCATTGCATGCTGGAGACGGCCCACTGCATGCCGCCCACAATGCCCCCGACAAGAATCACCAGGGCCACGGCAAAGGCCAGCAACTCCTTGAAGCCGACGGACAGGCCACCGGGCTTGACCGTTTCATCGCGTACCGCCATGTCTGCCCGATGAAGTCGATGGCTGAGGCGGCCTCGGCGTACCCGGGGCTTGACCGTTTCATCGCGTACCGACATGTCTGCCTCCTGCGTCTCTGCCTCGCGGCATTTTCTTCAAGCGCCTGAACGCGGTCGTCGAGGTTGCGAACGCCTCGCAGGCGGCAAGGTCTTCATTCCGTCTCCGTTGCCGGCGTGCTGGCGGCCCCGGCTTGGCCGGCGCGCTGTTCGAGCAGGGTTTCCACCCGCGTCAGGCGCTCGCTGAGGGCTGCGATATCCTCGCGGACGTTGACGATCTCTCCCCGCACGGCCTTGAATTCACGGTCTACGGCCTCGAAGCGGCGATCCAAGACCTCGAAGCGGTGATCCACGGCCTCGAACTGGCGATCCACGGCCTCGAACTGGCGGTCCACGGCCTCGAAGCGGCGGTCTACGGCCTCGAATCCGCGCCGCATGTCCTCGCGCAGCAGACGCACGTCTTCGCGCAGCAGGCGCATGTCTTCACGCATCGGCGTGACGGCCATCGACACGACCAGGCCCATGCCGGCGATCATGACCACGACGAGGGCTGCCGCGGCGCTGATAACCTGAATGAAGTCTCTGGAGGTGGGCAGCTGCGGGCTTGCGGGTTGTGCCGGCGGTGTCTGGTTTTCCACGACCATGAGTGCTTTTCCTCCTTTGTCGGCATCATACGCCGGTTGGCACGGGAAGCAAGCTGCGGACCCTTGCCATGCAATACCGGCGCGGAGCCGGTAGGGAAGGGAACGGTCGGCAAAGCACAGAAATTCAGGGCCGTGACGCCTCTCCGGGAGCGCGGGCATCTTGCCCGCAGGGTTCCTGCTTGGCGGGCTGGAAGCCCGCGCTCCCAGGGCGAGGCCGCAAGGCGACTTCTGAAACCGGCCGGTGCGTGATTAAAAAAGGCGCGTGGGAGAAATTCCCCACACGCCTTCCTGTTACGGTAAACGAATGGATTGTGTCCACAAGACTGGGGCGGCGCGGAGCCGGTAGGGAAGGAAACGGTCGGCAAAGCGTAGACGTGCAGGGCCGTGACGCCTTTCCGGGAGCGTGGGCATTTTGTGCGCAGGGTTCCTGCTTGGCGGGCTGGAAGCCCGCGCTCCCAGCGGCCGTCTTCCGGTTTTTGGCGCTACGTCAAGGAAGGATTGGGCCCGCAAAATTGGGGCGGCGTGGAGCCGGTAGGGAAGGGAACGGTCGGCAAAGCGTAGACGTGCAGGACCGTGACGCCTTTCCGGGAGCGTGGGCATTTTGTCCGCAGGGTTCCTGCTTGGCGGGCTGGAAGCCCGCGCTCCCAGCGGCCGTATCCCGGTTTTTGGCGCTACGTCAAGGAAGGATTGGGCCCGCAAAATTGGGGCGGCGTGGAGCCGGTAGGGAAGGGAACGGTCGGCAAAGCGTAGGAATGCAGGACCGTGATGCCTCTCCGGGAGCGCGGGCATCTTGCCCGCAGGGTTCCTACTTGGCGGGCTGGAAGCCCGCGCTCCCAGGGCAAACCGACCGGCGCGTGATAAAAAAAAGGCGTGTGGGAGAAATTCCCCACACGCCTTTCTGTTACGGTAACGAATGGACTACTAACGCGTGGCGCCGTAGGCGCCGACGAGATGCAATACATCCACAATCCGAGTGTTGAACGTGCCGGTTACCGCCGGTGGCTGCGCGGTAGTGGGGCTGACATTGGCGTGGTGGTCCACGAAGGCGTGTGACCACTTGCCATCGCTGGTATATCCTGGGATGTCAATCTTCGCTACGCCATCCATGGCAGTGGCCGCCAAGGCGTTCGCTGGCCTAGTCAGATCCACAACCCAAGTGTCCGCCGTTATCGGGTTGGTGCTGCCGCCCGTGGGCGTCGTTTTGAAGGTGTCTATCGTGCCTTTAATATTGTTGGCATCACTAGCGCCGCCGCTAAAGTTGACAGTCAGGCGAACGTCAGCGGTAAATTCCCCCTGCCTGGTTGTGACGCCGGTGTCGCTAGCCTGGCGCTTCTCGACGTACATGCCGACCGCGGCGCCGTTATATTGGGCAGTGCCCGCGACACCGGTTAATGTAGCGTCACCTCCCACGTTCTTGGCGAAAACGCCAAATTCGTAATCCCTAAGCGCACTTGCCGGTTCACTTCGCCACCAGCCAAACGCCATGTATTCCGCATCGCCTGTCGTCACGCACTCATCATTATTTGCACAGAAGGAAATGGATGCTGTGGCGCTTCTGGGCCTGAAATAAAGTGTTCCGCCGCTAGTCGTTGCCAGTGTCACGCTAGTCAATCTACTACCATCGTAGGTGCCCGTTGCCGTAATCATGCAGTTGGCCACTCCTGAGCATACGAACTGGCCAGAGACGCCGTGTACACTGCCGCTGAAGGAGCTCCGCATCGCCGTCGTAGAACTCGACCTAAGACCATGGCTTATGGAAAGACGTTCGTTTATTGGTCTTGTTGACCGGGCAACAAAGTTAGTGCTCCCATCGACGGAAAGAGGGGCGGCGGAGAGAGGAAATTGCCCGGATGACCAGGTACTGGCGTAATGATCCTGCAGGCTCCGGCTCAATTCGCGGTCCGTGTAAACGACGGTTGTCTGCTCGATGCCGCCGCTTGTGCGCGTCAGTTTCGCGCCGCGGAATCCTACCGAACTGCTTCTGGACGTGTAGCCGGCCCGCTCGAACGTCAACCTGCTCCTGCGTGGCACGGTAATATCAAGACCACTTGGCAAGTCGACCAGCGGGCTCGTAGAAGCGTCTCCAAAAAGCGTCAGCAGCTTGTCTGCCCGTTGGTTCGCCTCCAGGGTTTGCGCTTGTTGAGTCGCACGGTCTCTTTCACCCCGGGCGATACGCAGCTGCTCCTGGGTTGTCGCCAGGGCGTTCTGGGCCGTCGCCAAGTTGGACCTGGCGGCAGCCAGCTGGCCTCGCAGGCTGTCGGCGGCCGGGTTTGTTGCGTCACCAATCTGCGCTTGAAGTGCCGTCACCCTGGCGTTGGCGGCAGCCAGCTGGCCTCGCAGGCTGGTGGCGGCAGGGTTTGTTGCGTCGCCAATCTGCGTTCCAAGCCTGGTCACCGCGGCGTTGGCGGCAGCCAGCTGGCCTCGCAGGCTGTCGGCGGCAGGGTTTGTTGCGTCGCCAAGCAGCGTTTCAAGCTCCGCCACCCTGGCGTTAGCGGCAGACAGCATGCCTCGCAGGCTGGTGTCGGTCGGGTCTGTTTCGGCGCCAATCTGCGTTTCAAGCTCCGCCACCCTGGCCTTGGCAGTAGCCAACATGCCTCGCAGGCTGGTGTCGGTCGGGTCTGTTTCGTCGCCAATCTGCGTTGTAAGCCTCGTCACCTCGGCGTTGGCGGCAGCCAGCTGGCCTCGCAGGCTGGTGTCGGCAGGGTCTGTTTCGTCGCCAAGCAGCGTTTCAAGCTCCGCCACCCTGGCGTTGGCGGCAGCCAGCATGCCTCGGGTGCTGTCGGCGGCCGGGTTTGTTGCGTCGCCAAGCAGCGTTGTAAGCCTCGTCACCTCGGCGTTGGCAGTAGCCAACCGGCCTCGCAGGCTGTCGGCGGTCGGGTCTGTTTCGACGCCAATCAGCGTTTCAAGCTCCGCCACCCTGGCGTTGGCGGTAGCCAGCATGCCTCGGGTGCTGTCGGCGGCCGGGTTTGTTGCGTCGCCAAGCAGCGTTTCAAGCTCCGCCACCCTGGCGTTGGCGGTAGCCAGCTGGCCTCGCAGGCTGTCGGCGGTCGGGTCTGTTTCGACGCCAATCAGCGTTTCAAGCCTCGTCACCTCGGCGTTGGCGGCAGCCAGCTGGCCTCGCAGGCTGTCGGCGGTCGGGTCTGTTGCGTCGCCAAGCAGCGTTTCAAGCGCCGCCACCCTGGCCTTGGCGGCAGCCAGCATGCCTCGGGTGCTGTCGGCGGCCGGGTTTGTTGCGTCGCCAAGCAGCGTTGTAAGCCTCGTCACCTCGGCGTTGGCGGCAGCCAGCTGGCCTCGCAGGCTGTCGGCGGTTGTTGCGTCGCCAATCTGCGTTTCAAGCTCCGCCACCCTGGCGTTGGCGGCAGCCAGCATGCCTCGGGTGCTGTCGGCGGCCGGGTCTGTTTCGTCGCCAATCAGCGTTGTAAGCCTCGTCACCTCGGCGTTGGCGGCAGCCAGCTGGCCTCGCAGGCTGTCGGCATTAGGGTTTGTTTCGTCGACAAGCAGCGTTGTAAGCGCCGTCACCCTGGCGTTGGCGGCAGCCAGCTGGCCTCGCAGGCTGTCGGCGGCCGGGTCTGTTTCGGTGCCAATCAGCGTTGTAAGCCTCGTCACCTCGGCGTTGGCGGTAGCCAGCTCGACTCGCAGGCTGTCGGCGGCCGGGTCTGTTTCGGCGCCAATCTGCGTTTCAAGCGCCGTCACCCTGGCGTTGGCGGCAGCCAACATGCCTCGCAGGCTGTCGGCGGTTGTTGCGTCGCCAATCAGCGTTTCAAGCTCCGCCACCCTGGCCTTGGCGGCAGCCAGCATGCCTCGGGTGCTGTCGGCGGTCGGGTCTGTTTCGGCGCCAAGCAGCGTTGTAAGCCTCGTCACCTCGGCGTTGGCGGCAGCCAACATGCCTCGCAGGCTGGTGGCGGCAGGGTCTGTTTCGGCGCCAAGCAGCGTTTCAAGCTCCGCCACCCTGGCCTTGGCGGCAGCCAGCATGCCTCGGGTGCTGTCGGCGGTCGGGTCTGTTTCGGCGCCAAGCAGCGTTTCAAGCTCCGCCACCCTGGCCTTGGCGGCAGCCAGCATGCCTCGGGTGCTGGTAGCGGTCGGGTCTGTTTCGGCGCCAAGCAGCGTTTCAAGCTCCGCCACCCTGGTGTTGGCGGTGTCCAGCAGCGCCTGCAAATCCTTTTTCGCGCCGTCGTCACCGCTGCCGCCGCACCCCTGAAGTACGAACATGGCTGCTGCGCAAAGCAGCACGACCCACACCCGATGCCTGTTCCGGTTCATTAGCTCTTCCCCTCTGTTCACTGCCAGCATGCTGATTGGTAACGGTAAGCCGTCATAAGACAAGCTGAAATATAGGCAACGGAGCTATATCCGTCAACATAATTGTCTGGACGCCAGAAGCCTGCAGGCGCGGTTGCGGTGGGATGCCATACGCGCTTGCCCGTGGGCTAGAACTGCCGCACGAAGCGCAGCTCGGCGCGGTTGCGGTCGTAGTCCTGCGCCTGGGCGTTGGTCTGGCGGGCTTCATGGATGAGCGCCAACTGGGGGCTGAAGCCGAAAAGCGTGAAGGCGCGGTTGAGGATGGAAACGCTGAAGGCGTGGGTGCGGTCCCGCCGCCCCTTGCCGCGCAGCGTCAGGTGCACCTGGCCGCTGCCCTCGTAATACGTCCGCCGCATCTGGGCGCTGGTGCCCAGGGTGAAGCCCAGCGGCAGGGCGAGCGAGGTGCCCACCCGCACCCAGCGCCCCAGGCTGCGCCAGTGCTCGGACGCCGCATGGTCGCGCTCGTAGCCCACCGTCAGGTGGACGCGCAGCACGGGCGCCGGCGTCCAGGCCAAACCGAGGGTGAAATCGGCCAGCGGGCCGGCGAGAAAATCGCGCTGGCGGTGGGTGCGCTCACGGTATCCCGCGGTACCGCGCGCCCATAGCCGCGACGTCAGCCGGCGGTCGAGCTCGAGGCGCACGCCGGTCTCGTCGACATACCGTTCGCCGCCCAGCCACTGCCGCTGCGCGGTGCCCAGCAGGCTGATCTCGGTAAGCGGGCCGGCCAGCCAGCGCGGCCCGACGTGGGCGGCCAGGAAGCTCTGATCGAAGTCGCTGCCGCCGTAGTCCCGCTGCACCACGTCGGCGCCCACCCGCAACCGCAGCCGTTGGCTCAGCGGCTGCTGGTACTCGCCGCCGCCCCACACCGAGAGGCCCAGGCCCGAACGGGCGCCAAAGTCTCCCTGACGCTGGAAGGGCAGCCGCCCGAACGCCGTGTCGATGTAGATGATCTCGCTCTCCGAGGCGGCGTTGAGGTTGCTGTCCGGGGCGACGGCGGCGCCAAAATAGCCCGTCCAGCGCTTGCGGGCGCGCATGACGCCCAAGAAGCGCTGGATGTTGGCGGCGACGGAGGGCGGCACCCCGCCGGCCAGCACCAGCTCGAAATGCCGCCGCGCCAGCCCGTCCTTTCCCCTGAGGAAGAACGTCAGCGCCAGTTCCAGACGCACCCGCACCAGCTCCGGTCGATTGACCAGGATGAGCCGGAAGGCGGCGATGGCCTTGTCGTACAGCGCCCGGCGCGCCTTCTCGCCGTCGGCCTGCTCGGCCTCGGCCAGGGCCGCCGTGCCAATGCGGAACAGGGCGGCGATGCGGTCGTCGCCATCGAGCGGCGGCGCTTCTTGGGCGTGCGCCGCAGCCGCCAGAATCACGCAGGCCAGCAGGGGAGTCAGGGCAAGCGCCCACCAGAAGGAGCGGGGATTCGTCATCGAAGGGTCTCGTCTCTTGGGTTCGGATGTCGGATAAGAAGGGCGGCAAGGGAGCCGCGCGGCAAAGGCCAGCAATTCCTTGACGCCGGCAGGCGGCCTGAGCGTTTCACCGTGCGTTAGCGATACCGTCTCTGGCGTCCCTTATTTCCCGGCGCTTTCTTCAAGCGCCCGGACGCGGCCGCCGATGGTGCGGATGTCCTCGCGGTTGGTAAAGGTCTCGCGGATCATTTCGGTGCGCAGATTGGCGTTATCCACGCGAAGCTCGGCGCGGATTTCGGATAGTTCCTTGTGGAGGTCCGCGAATCCCTTGGCAATGGCCTGCGTGTTGGCGACGATGGCTTGCGTGTTGGCGCAACGCCGCTCCATATCGTCCACAGCAGGACGATGTTCGCCAAGGCAGCGGCGACGATGACCCAGAAGTCGGCCCTGTTCATCCTTCACCTCCGATCCAGAGCCCTTACGCGGGCGGCCCGACTTGGCGCGAGCCCCGAAAAGAATACGTTTGACGGACGGGAAAGTAAACAGGAATCGCTCAACCGAGGGGGCCTGAAAGGCCCTCGTGGACAGGCCAGCCAGGGAAAGGGGGACGGACGAGACCACGTCACAAAAAAAGCGGGCAGCCAAGGAATGGACTGCCCGCTCGTCAATGCGGAGATCAGGGCCCCTTCAGGAGAGCCCTGCCCGGCAGTTTATTACTCGGCCACCCTTCTGGCCCCAAAACCGCCAGTGACGCCGACAAAGCCCGCGTCGGAGTTGGCCGACATATCCGCCGTGCCGCGCTGGGCGCCGAACGTTCCGACGACGCCGCTCGGATGCACCGTGGCATCTTCATCGGTGATCAACACCTCGCCCGGACCCGCATTACCGACAAACTGGACGCCCCATCTGCCGGCCAAGCTGGCGCCGCCCGCACTGCCCGTGGTATCGCCGTCCACAAAGCTGCCGGCATCTGTAGTAGTCACTGTAGCGTCATCGTCAGCGTTGGCCATCGCGAGCGGAATGGTCTCAAGAGTGATCCGCCAGTCGACGGCTACATCGTCGTCCCGGTTGAAGTCCTTGATCACCCCTGAGATTGCACCTGGGCCATCAGCAGTGCCGCCACTGCCGTCAGTGTCTCTAGCAAGACCTGTGTCACCTGAGTCACTACTAAGAGGACCACTAGCGGCGTCGAAATCAGCGTTCAACTCGGCTGTCGCCGTGAACGTGCCTGACACGGCGCCCTGGGAATTGGCAGGACGCTCGGCGTAAAAACCGGCCGCCGAGCCACTGTATTTCGCCTTACCTGTAAGTTCTATTATCCCGTTGTGGTCAGCGGTGTCCGCGGCGGGACCACGAGGGGAGGAAGCATCGAATAGATCGTTCCCCATGCCCAAGGCGACAGCGTAGCTCCTGCCAACCAGGCGGTCCGGCTTGTCCAGCCAAGCGCCATAGACGAGATAGTCCGGGTCGGGAAGGGTTGCATCAGCGGCGGGAATGAAACGCCATTCATGCTTCAGCAGAATGTCGCCAACATCAACGGCGGGATTGCCATTGGTAGCACCTGAAGTACTAGCAGCTAAAGTAGAAGCACTTAGTTCGATTGTGCAACTATTACCAGCGGCAGTGCTGCAGATATAGTTGCCTGGTATGCCGTTATAGGAACCCGAGCGAATTGCTCCCGAGACAACATATCGGATCGGATTGGAGTCGGTCGGAGCATAGCCGCCCAGATCAAGGACGACGTTGGCGTCATCAGTGAGATTTATGAGCCTCTCACGATCAGGGAGAGCAGTAAGCGTATACTCATAACGTTGACCCTCAAGCTCCGAGTCAGCAATACCGGGCTGGTTCTCCATGGCTGTCCGTGTCAGCGGTACGGGCGCCTGAATGTCCGTCATGAGGTGGACGTGCCTGGCCCGCCCGCCAAGGAGGTCTATTTCTTCCATGCCCGACGTGTCGTCTCCGGAGCCCACCGGGACTTCGAAGTCAATGAGCGTCTCCAACGTGTCTCCGGATCCAGACGTCGACCCGAAGGTGACCATGGAACCCTCACGCGACGCTGTCAGCGTCAGAGCCGTGGGCTGAGCTTGCTCTCCCTGGTACCCCCTCACGACGCTGGCAGAGCTGCCCCGGACAGGTACCGTCTCACCAGTATCAGCAAAGTCGCCGTCGCCATTCAGGTCAACCCCCGGTGTTGTTACAACTTGCCGACCGGCCGTATTCTGGATTCCAAGTGCGTCCACCCTCGCCCGCTGGGCAACTTCAGCGTCTTCCTCCTCTCTCGTGAGTTCTGCCAGCCTCTCCTCTGCAGCCATCCTGGCTGCCTCGGCGGCGGCAAGAGCCTCCTGCGCCGTCTCCAGTTCGGCAGCGGCGGCAGCAGCAGCAGCAGCAGCGGCGTCCTGCGCAGCCTGCAGGGCGGCGGCAGCTTGGGTAGCAGCAGCAGCGGCGGCGTCCTCCGCAGCCTGCAGGTCGGCGGCAGCTTGGGTAGCAGCAGCAGCAGCGGCGTCCTGCGCAGCCTGCAGGGCGGTGTCAGCATCCCGCGCAGCATCCTGCGCAGCATCCCTCGCCTGCTGCAGGGCGGTGGCAGCATCCCGCGCAGCATCCTGCGCAGCATCCCTCGCCTGCTGCAGGGCGGCGTTAGCGGCGGCAGCATCATCCTCCGCCATCTTCAGGTCGTCGGCAGCTTGGGTAGCAGCAGCGGCGGCGGCGTCCTGCGCAGCCTGCAGGTCGGCGGCAGCTTGGGTAGCAGCAGCGGCGGCGGCGTCCTGCGCGGCCTTCAGGTCGGCGGCAGCTTGGGCAGCAGCAGCAGCGGCGGCGTCCTGCGCAGCCTTCAGGTCGGCGGCAGCTTGGGTAGCAGCAGCGGCGGCAGCAGCGGCGGCGGCGTCCTGCGCGGCCTGCAGGTCGGCGGCAGCTTGGGTAGCAGCAGCAGCAGCGGCGTCCTGCGCAGCCTGCAGGACAGCGTTAGCAGCCTCCAGGTCGGCGTTAGCGGTATCAGCAGCATCCTGCGCAGCCTCCAGGGCGGCGTTAGCGGTGGCGGCGGCAGCCTGCGCCGTCTCCAGTTCGGCAGCGGCGGCGGCAGCGGCAGCGGCAGCGGCCTCCTCTGCCATCTCCAGGTCGGCAGCGGCGGCGGCAGCGGCAGCGGCAGCATTATCCTCCGCCGTCTTCAGGGCGGCGGCAGCGGCGACAGCAGCATCCTGCGCATCATCCCTCGCCTGCTGCAGGTCGGCGGCAGCTTGGGTAGCAGCAGCGGCGGCGGCAGCCTGCGCCGTCTCCAGTTCGGCAGCGGCGGCGGCAGCGGCAGCGGCAGCGGCATCCTGCGCAGCCTTCAGGTCGGCAGCGGCGGCGGCAGCGGCAGCGGCAGCGGCATCCTGCGCAGCCTGCAGGGCAGCGTTAGCAGCCTCCAGGTCGGCCTGCGACATGTCATACAGATCTTGACTGACCCCGGAATCACTACCGGAGCAGCCCTGAAGAACCATCGCCAGCATCGTAGCGGCAGCGACAATCCCTAACGCCCTTCCCAATTTCTTGAGGTTCATTCAGAACCCTCCTCTCGAACAGAAATGTTTGCTGTACCCTAAGTAGAGACCTCAAACCGTGGAGGCCCCGAATCAGGAGCACTCACCACATACATGGCGAATATAATGCAAGCGCGCTGCTTTGGCACCCCTTATTGCAGCCTTTCAGTAGGTAACATACCGAAATTGGCTTGCTATGACAAGCCCTGCAATCCACTAAAGTTAAATTCCGCAGGCGCCATCCTGAGGTCAGGATGGCAGTTATCCGAAAATGCTACCACGGTTGCGGTCATTGAGTCAAGAAGTGGATGAGAGACGATGAGCAGAGAACTCGCAGACCTCTACAGCGGATCACCTCATATCCGGCCCACGGGTTCAGGGCGGGGTTGTGGGCAGGTAGGGCGAGGGTGCGTCGGCGGTCTGCAACTGCTCGGCGAGGGTGTCGATTCGTGTTTCGTTGCGGGTGACGCGGTCGCTGAGCTTGCGGAGTTCAGAGACACCTTCAACGAGGTCCTCGATGCGTCTTCCTGGGCGGCGAAGCCTTGCTGCATGGGTCTGACGACGCTGAATTGGATGATGGCCGCGAGGACGGCGAGGGTCACCGTGATGGGACCTGCGTTGTCTTGGGTCCAGCGCCATATTTTCCGCATCGGTCCTCCGAAGTTTCAGGATGGCGCAGGATTGTATCACGAACTGCGGGTATTTCGGCTTGCCTGGCACCGGCGGCGGCCTCGGCGATGGCGGCTTACGCTTCGCTGATGCGACCTGCGTTTACGCCCGCGGCGGGGGAAGGGAAAACGGGGAGGCAAACCCGCTTGTCGCCACAGGGTGGGGTTGCGAGCAGGTTCAGGGCGCGGGGGCGTCGGCGGTCTGCAACTGCTCGGTGAGGATGTCGATTCGTGTTTCGTTCCGGATGACGCGGTCGTTGAGCTTGCGGAGTTCAGAGACATCTCTGACGAGGTCCTCGATGCGTCTGTCCTGGGCGTCGAAACGCTGGTTGATGTACTTGTCCTGGGCGTCGAAGCGCTGGTTGAATGATCTGTTCTGGGCGTCGAAGCGCTGGTTGATCGACCTGTCCTGGGCGTCAAAACGCTGGTTGATCGACCTGTCCTGGTCGTCGAAACGCTGGTCGATGTACCGGATCTGGTCGTCGATGCGCTGGTTGACGGCGGTGAAGCCTTGCTGCATGGGTCTGACGACGCTGAATTGGATGATGGCCGCGAAGCCGCCGAGGACGGCAAGGGTCACCGTGATGGGACCTGCGTTGTCTTGGGTCCAGCGCCATATTTTCCGCATATATCCTCCGAAGTTTCAGGGTGGCGCAGGATTGTATCACGAACTGCGGGTATTTTGGCTTGCCTGGCACCGGCGGCGGCACCGGCGATGGCGCTTTACGGGGGAGGACCCGCTGCGAAAATGGCGGCTTACGCTTCGCTGACGCGACCTGCGTTCAGGCCCCGCGGCGGGAGAAGGGGAAAACGGGGAGGCAAACCCGCTTTGTCGCCACAGGGTGGGGTTGCGGACAGGTTCAGGGCGCGGGGGCGTCGGCGGTCTGCAACTGCTCGGTGAGGATGTCGATTCGCGTTTCGTTCCGGATGACGCGGTCGTTGAGCTTGCGGAGTTCAGAGACATCTCTGACGAGGTCCTCGACGCGTCTGTCCTGGGCGTCGAAGCGCTGGTTCACGGCGTCGAAACGCTGGTTGATCGACCTGTCCTGGTCGTCGAAACGCTGGTTCACGGCGTCGAAGCGCTGGTTGATCGACCTGTCCTGGTCGTCGAAACGCTGGTCGATGTACCGGATCTGGTCGTCGATGCGCTGGTTGACGGCGGTGAAGCCTTGCTGCATGGGTCTGACGACGCTGAATTGGATGATGGCCGCGAAACCGCCGAGGACGGCAAGGGTCGCCGTGATGGGACCTGCGTTGTCTTGGGTCCAGCGCCATATTTTCCGCATATATCCTCCAAAGTTTCAGGGTGGCGCAGGATTGTATCACGAACTGCGGGTATTTTGGCTTGCCTGGCACCGGCGGCGGCATCGGCGATGGCGCTTTGACAAGGATGCGGCCCGGCTTGGTGACAATGGCGGCTTACGCTTCGCTGACGCGACCTGCGTTCACGCCCCGCGGCGGGGGAAGGGAAAACGGGGAGGCAAACCCGCTTGTCGCCACAGGGTGGGGTTGCGGGCAGGTTCAGGGCGCAGGGGCGTCGGCGGTCTGCAACTGCTCGGTGAGGGTGTCGATTCGCGTTTCGTTCCGGATGACGCGGTCGTTGAGCTTGCGGAGTTCAGAGACATCTCTGACGAGGTCCTCGACGCGTCTGTCCTGGGCGTCGAAGCGCTGGTTCACGGCGTCGAAACGCTGGTTCACGGCGTCGAAGCGCTGGTTGATCGACCTGTCCTGGGCGTCGAAACGCTGGTTGATGTACTTGTCCTGGGCGTCGAAACGCTGGTTGATCGATCTGTCCTGGTCGTCGAAACGCTGGTCGATGTACCGGATCTGGTCGTCGATGCGCTGGTTGACGGCGGTGAAGCCTTGCTGCATGGGTCTGACGACGCTGAATTGGATGATGGCCGCGAAACCGCCGAGGACGGCAAGGGTCGCCGTGATGGGACCTGCGTTGTCTTGGGTCCAGCGCCATATTTTCCGCATATATCCTCCAAAGTTTCAGGGTGGCGCAGGATTGTATCACGAACTGCGGGTATTTTGGCTTGCCTGGCACCGGCGATGGCGCTTTACGGGGGAGGACTCGCTACGAAAATGGTGGGTTACGCAATGGTGGGTTACGCTTCGCTGATGCGACCTGCCTTCAGGCCCCGCGGCGGGGGAAGGGGAAACGGGGATGCGAACCCGCTTGTCGCCACAGGGTGGGGTTGCGGACAGGTTCAGGGCGCGGGGGCGTCGGCGGTCTGCAACTGCTCGATGAGGATGTCGATTCGTGTTTCGTTCCGGATGACGCGGTCGTTGAGCTTGCGGAGTTCAGAGACATCTCTGACGAGGTCCTCGATGCGTCTGTCCTGGGCGTCGAAGCGCTGGTTGATGTACTTGTCCTGGGCGTCGAAACGCTGGTCGATGTACCGGATCTGGTCGTCGATGCGCTGGTTGACGGCGGTGAAGCCTTGCTGCATGGGTCTGACGACGCTGAATTGGATGATGGCGGCGAAGCCGCCAAGGACGGCAAGGGTCACCGTGATGGGACCTGCGTTGTCTTGGGTCCAGCGCCATATTTTCCGCACCGGTCCTCCAAAGTTTCAGGGTGCGCAGGATTGTATCACGAACTGCGGGTATTTTGGCTTGCCTGGCACCGGCGGCTGCATCGGCGATGGCGCTTTGACAAGGATGCGGCCCGGCTTGGTGACAATGGCGGCTTACGCTTCGCTGACGCGACCTGCGTTCAGGCCCCGCGGCGGGGGAAGGGAAAACGGGGAGGCAAACCCGCTTTGTCGCCACAGGGTGGGGTTGCGGGCAGGTTCAGGGCGCGGGGGCGTCGGCGGTCTGCAACTGCTCGGTGAGGGTGTCGATTCGTGTTTCGTTCCGGATGACGCGGTCGTTGAGCTTGCGGAGTTCAGAGACATCTCTGACGAGGTCCTCGATGCGTCGGTCCTGGGCGTCGAAGCGCTGGTTCACGGCGTCGAAACGCTGGTTCACGGCGTCGAAACGCTGGTTGATCGATCTGTCCTGGTCGTCGAAACGCTGGTCGATGTACCGGATCTGGTCGTCGATGCGCTGGTTGACGGCGGTGAAGCCTTGCTGCATGGGTCTGACGACGCTGAATTGGATGATGGCCGCGAAACCGCCAAGGACGGCGAGGGTCACCGTGATGGGACCTGCGTTGTCTTGGGTCCAGCGCCATATTTTCCGCATCGGTCCTCCAAAGTTTCAGGGTGGCGCAGGATTGTATCACGAACTGCGGGTATTTTGGCTTGCCTGGCGCCGGCGGCTGCATCGGCGATGGCGCTTTGCGGCGGGGGAAGGGGAAAACGGGGAGGCAAACCCGCTTGTCGCCACAGGGTGGGGTTGCGGACAGGTTCAGGGCGAGGGGGCGTCGGCGGTCTGCAACTGCTCGATGAGGATGTCGATTCGTGTTTCGTTCCGGATGACGCGGTCGTTGAGCTTGCGGAGTTCAGAGACATCTCTGACGAGGTCCTCGATGCGTCTGTCCTGGGCGTCGAAACGCTGGTTGATCGACCTGTCCTGGTCGTCGAAGCGCTGGTTCACGGCGTCGAAACGCTGATTGATCGACCTGTCCTGGGCGTCGAAACGCTGGTCGATGTACCGGATCTGGTCGTCGATGCGCTGGTTGACGGCGGTGAAGCCTTGCTGCATGGGTCTGACGACGCTGAATTGGATGATGGCCGCGAAGCCGCCGAGGACGGCAAGGGTCACCGTGATGGGACCTGCGTTGTCTTGGGTCCAGCGCCATATTTTCCGCATATATCCTCCGAAGTTTCAGGGTGGCGCAGGATTGTATCACGAACTGCGGGTATTTTGGCTTGCCTGGCACCGGCGGCTGCATCGGCGATGGCGCTTTACGGGGGAGGACCCGCTGCGAAAATGGTGGGTTACGCTTCGCTGACGCGACCTGCGTTCACGCCCCGCGGCGGGGGAAGGGGAAAACGGGGAGGCAAACTCGCTTTGTCGCCACAGGGTGGGGTTGCGGACAGGTTCAGGGCGCGGGGGCGTCGGCGGTCTGCAACTGCTCGATGAGGATGTCGATTCGTGTTTCGTTCCGGATGACGCGGTCGTTGAGCTTGCGGAGTTCAGAGACATCTCTGACGAGGTCCTCGATGCGGCTGTCCTGGGCGTCGAAGCGCTGGTTGATGTACTTGTCCTGGGCGTCGAAGCGCTGGTTGATCGATCTGTCCTGGTCGTCGAAACGCTGGTCGATGTACCGGATCTGGTCGTCGATGCGCTGGTTGACGGCGGTGAAGCCTTGCTGCATGGGTCTGACGACGCTGAATTGGATGATGGCCGCGAAGCCGCCGAGGACGGCAAGGGTCACCGTGATGGGACCTGCGTTGTCTTGGGTCCAGCGCCATATTTTCCGCATATATCCTCCGAAGTTTCAGGGTGGCGCAGGATTGTATCACGAACCGCGGGTATTTTGGCTTGCCTGGCACCGGCGGCGGCATCGGCGATGGCGCTTTGACAAGGATGCGGCCCGGCTTGGTGACAATGGCGGCTTACGTTTCGCTGACGCGACCTGCGTTCACGCCCCGCGGCGGGGGAAGGGGAAACGGGGATGCGAACCCGCTTGTCGCCACAGGGTGGGGTTGTGGGCAGGTTCAGGGCGCGGGGGCGTCGGCGGTCTGCAACTGCTCGATGAGGGTGTCGATTCGTGTTTCGTTCCGGATGACGCGGTCGTTGAGCTTGCGGAGTTCAGAGACATCTCTGACGAGGTCCTCGATGCGGCTGTCCTGGGCGTCGAAGCGCTGGTTGATGTACTTGTCCTGGGCGTCGAAACGCTGGTTCACGGCGTCGAAACGCTGGTTGATCGATCTGTCCTGGGCGTCAAAGCGCTGGTTGATCGACCTGTCCTGGTCGTCGAAACGCTGGTCGATGTACCGGATCTGGTCGTCGATGCGCTGGTTGACGACGGTGAAGCCTTGCTGCATGGGTCTGACGACGCTGAATTGGATGATGGCCGCGAAACCGCCGAGGACGGCGAGGGTCACCGTGATGGGACCTGCGTTGTCTTGGGTCCAGCGCCATATTTTCCGCATATATCCTCCGAAGTTTCAGGGTGGCGCAGGATTGTATCACGAACTGCGGGTATTTTGGCTTGCCTGGCACCGGCGATGGCGCTTTACGGAGGGGACCCGCTGCGAAAATGGTGGGTTACGCTTCGCTGACGCGACCTGCGTTCAGGCCCCGAGGCGGGGGAAGGGGAAAACGGGGAGGCAACCCGCTTGTCGCCACAGGGTGGGGTTGCGGGCAGGTTCAGGGCGCGGGGGCGTCGGCGGTCTGCAACTGCTCGATGAGGATGTCGATTCGTGTTTCGTTCCGGATGACGCGGTCGTTGAGCTTGCGGAGTTCAGAGACATCTCTGACGAGGTCCTCGATGCGTCTGTCCTGAGCGTCGAAACGCTGGTTGATGTACTTGTCCTGGGCGTCGAAGCGCTGGTTCACGGCGTCAAAGCGCTGGTTGATTGATCTGTCCTGGTCGTCGAAACGCTGGTCGATGTACCGGATCTGATCGTCGATGCGCTGGTTGACGGCGGTGAAGCCTTGCTGCATGGGTCTGACGACGCTGAATTGGATGATGGCCGCGAAACCGCCGAGGACGGCAAGGGTCACCGTGATGGGACCTGCGTTGTCTTGGGTCCAGCGCCATATTTTCCGCATATATCCTCCGAAGTTTCAGGGTGGCGCAGGATTGTATCACGAACTGCGGGTATTTTGGCTTGCATGGCACCGGCGATGGCGCTTTACGGGGGAGGACCCGCTGCGAAAATGGTGGGTTACGCTTCGCTGACGCGACCTGCGTTCAGGCCCCGCGGCGGGAGAAGGGGAAAACGGGGATGCAAACTCGCTTTGTCGCCACAGGGTGGGGTTGCGGACAGGTTCAGGGCGCGGGGGCGTCGGCGGTCTGCAACTGCTCGGTGAGGGTGTCGATTCGTGTTTCGTTCCGGATGACGCGGTCGTTGAGCTTGCGGAGTTCAGAGACATCTCTGACGAGGTCCTCGATGCGGCTGTCCTGGGCGTCGAAACGCTGGTTGATGTACTTGTCCTGGGCGTCGAAGCGCTGGTTCACGGCGTCAAAGCGCTGGTTGATTGATCTGTCCTGGTCGTCGAAACGCTGGTTCACGGCGTCGAAGCGCTGGTTGATCGACCTGTCCTGGTCGTCGAAACGCTGGTCGATGTACCGGATCTGATCGTCGATGCGCTGGTTGACGGCGGTGAAGCCTTGCTGCATGGGTCTGACGACGCTGAATTGGATGATGGCCGCGAAGCCGCCAAGGACGGCAAGGGTCACCGTGATGGGACCTGCGTTGTCTTGGGTCCAGCGCCATATTTTCCACATATATCCTCCAAAGTTTCAGGGTGGCGCAGGATTGTATCACGAACTGCGGGTATTTTGGCTTGCCTGGCACCGGCGGCTGCATCGGCGATGGCGCTTTGACAAGGATGCGGCCCGGCTTGGTGACAATGGCGGCTTACGCTTCGCTGACGCGACCTGCGTTCACGCCCCGCGGCGGGGGAAGGGAAAACGGGGATGCGAACCCGCTTGTCGCCACAGGGTGGGGTTGCGGGCAGGTTCAGGGCGAGGGGGCGTCGGCGGTCTGCAACTGCTCGGTGAGGGTGTCGATTCGCGTTTCGTTCCGGATGACGCGGTCGTTGAGCTTGCGGAGTTCAGAGACATCTCTGACGAGGTCCTCGACGCGTCTGTCCTGGGCGTCGAAACGCTGGTTCACGGCGTCGAAACGCTGGTTGATGTACTTGTCCTGGGCGTCGAAGCGCTGGTTGATCGATCTGTCCTGGGCGTCGAAACGCTGGTTGATCGATCTGTCCTGGGCGTCGAAACGCTGGTCGATGTACCGGATCTGATCGTCGATGCGCTGGTTGACGGCGGCGAAGCCTTGCTGCATGGGTCTGACGACGCTGAATTGGATGATGGCCGCGAAGCCGCCAAGGACGGCAAGGGTCACCGTGATGGGACCTGCGTTGTCTTGGGTCCAGCGCCATATTTTCCGCATCGGTCCTCCAAAGTTTCAGGGTGGCGCGGGATTGTATCACGAACTGCGGGTATTTTGGCTTGCCTGGCACCGGCGGCTGCATCGGCGATGGCGCTTTGACAAGGATGCGGCCCGGCTTGGTGACAATGGCGGCTTACGCTTCGCTGACGCGACCTGCGTTCACGCCCCGAGGCGGGGGAAGGGGAAAACGGGGAGGCAAACCCGCTTTGTCGCCACAGGGTGGGGTTGCGGGCAGCTTCAGGGCGCGGGGGCGTCGGCGGTCTGCAACTGCTCGGCGAGGATGTCGATTCGTGTTTCGTTCCGGATGACGCGGTCGTTGAGCTTGCGGAGTTCAGAGACATCTCTGACGAGGTCCTCGACGCGTCTGTCCTGGGCGTCGAAACGCTGGTTCACGGCGTCAAAGCGCTGGTTGATCGATCTGTCCTGGTCGTCGAAACGCTGGTCGATGTACCGGATCTGGTCGTCGATGCGCTGGTTGACGGCGGTGAAGCCTTGCTGCATGGGTCTGACGACGCTGAATTGGATGATGGCCGCGAAACCGCCGAGGACGGCAAGGGTCGCCGTGATGGGACCTGCGTTGTCTTGGGTCCAGCGCCATATTTTCCGCATATATCCTCCAAAGTTTCAGGGTGGCGCAGGATTGTATCACGAACTGCGGGTATTTTGGCTTGCATGGCACCGGCGATGGCGCTTTACGGGGGAGGACCCGCTGCGAAAATGGCGGCTTACGCTTCGCTGACGCGACCTGCGTTCAGGCCCCGCGGCGGGAGAAGGGGAAAACGGGGAGGCAAACTCGCTTTGTCGCCACAGGGTGGGGTTGTGGGCAGGTTCAGGGCGCGGGGGCGTCGGCGGTCTGCAACTGCTCGATGAGGATGTCGATTCGTGTTTCGTTCCGGATGACGCGGTCGTTGAGCTTGCGGAGTTCAGAGACATCTCTGACGAGGTCCTCGACGCGCCTGTCCTGGGCGTCGAAGCGCTGGTTGATGTACTTGTCCTGGGCGTCGAAGCGCTGGTTGATGTACTTGTCCTGGGCGTCGAAACGCTGGTTCACGGCGTCGAAACGCTGGTTGATCGATCTGTCCTGGGCGTCAAAGCGCTGGTTGATCGACCTGTCCTGGTCGTCGAAACGCTGGTCGATGTACCGGATCTGGTCGTCGATGCGCTGGTTGACGACGGTGAAGCCTTGCTGCATGGGTCTGACGACGCTGAATTGGATGATGGCCGCGAAACCGCCGAGGACGGCAAGGGTCACCGTGATGGGACCTGCGTTGTCTTGGGTCCAGCGCCATATTTTCCGCATATATCCTCCGAAGTTTCAGGGTGGCGCAGGATTGTATCACGAACTGCGGGTATTTTGGCTTGCCTGGCACCGGCGGCTGCATCGGCGATGGCGCTTTGACAAGGATGCGGCCCGGCTTGGTGACAATGGCGGCTTACGCTTCGCTGACGCGACCTGCGTTTACGCCCCGAGGCGGGGGAAGGGAAAACGGGGGATGCGAACCCGCTTGTCGCCACAGGGTGGGGTTGCGGGCAGGTTCAGGGCGCGGGGGCGTCGGCGGTCTGCAACTGCTCGATGAGGATGTCGATTCGTGTTTCGTTCCGGATGACGCGGTCGTTGAGCTTGCGGAGTTCAGAGACATCTCTGACGAGGTCTTCGATGCGCCTGTCCTGGGCGTCGAAGCGCTGGTTCACGGCGTCGAAGCGCTGGTTCACGGCGTCGAAACGCTGGTTCACGGCGTCGAAGCGCTGGTTGATCGACCTGTCCTGGTCGTCGAAACGCTGGTCGATGTACCGGATCTGATCGTCGATGCGCTGGTTGACGGCGGTGAAGCCTTGCTGCATGGGTCTGACGACGCTGAATTGGATGATGGCCGCGAAGCCGCCGAGGACGGCAAGGGTCACCGTGATGGGACCTGCGTTGTCTTGGGTCCAGCGCCATATTTTCCGCATATATCCTCCGAAGTTTCAGGGTGGCGCAGGATTGTATCACGAACTGCGAGTATTTTGGCTTGCATGGCACCGGCGGCCGCATCGGCGATGGCGCTTTACGGGGGAGGACCCGCTGCGAAAATGGTGGGTTACGCTTCGCTGACGCGACCTGCGTTCAGGCCCCGAGGCGGGGGAAGGGGAAAACGGGGATGCAACCCGCTTGTCGCCACAGGGTGGGGTTGCGGACAGGTTCAGGGCGAGGGGGCGTCGGCGGTCTGCAACTGCTCGGTGAGGGTGTCGATTCGTGTTTCGTTCCGGATGACGCGGTCGTTGAGCTTGCGGAGTTCAGAGACATCTCTGACGAGGTCCTCGATGCGCCTGTCCTGGGCGTCGAAGCGCTGGTTCACGGCGTCGAAACGCTGGTTCACGGCGTCGAAGCGCTGGTTGATCGACCTGTCCTGGTCGTCGAAACGCTGGTCGATGTACCGGATCTGATCGTCGATGCGCTGGTTGACGGCGGTGAAGCCTTGCTGCATGGGTCTGACGACGCTGAATTGGATGATGGCGGCGAAACCGCCGAGGACGGCGAGGGTCACCGTGATGGGACCTGCGTTGTCTTGGGTCCAGCGCCATATTTTCCGCATATATCCTCCGAAGTTTCAGGGTGGCGCAGGACTGTATCACGAACTGCGGGTATTTTGGCTTGCCTGGCACCGGCGGCTGCATCGGCGATGGCGCTTTGACAAGGATACGGCCCGGCTTGGTGACAATGGAGAAAAAACGTTCGGCTGTCCTTCCGCTCAGCTTTTGTCCGAACCCTTGGGTTACGCGCCTCGCAACCGGGCAGCCAGGACGCCTGAGAGCATCCCGAACAGGTGGCCTTCCCAAGAGATGAAGGAACGGTTGGGCAGCACGCCCCAGACAAGGCCGCCGTAGAGGAACAGGGTCAGCAGCGCCGTCAGGATGGCCCCGGTGCTGCGTTCGTACCAGCCGCGCGCCACCAGATAGCCGAAGTAGCCGAAGATCAGGCCGCTCGCCCCGACGTGGTAGGAAGCCCGCCCGAAGATCCACAACGCTGCCCCGCCGCACAGGATGACTATGAGGGAGACGCCCAGAAACACCCGTTTGCCCCGCAGGCCGACGAGGCTGCCGAGCACCAGGAAGGGAACGGTGTTGATCATCACGTGGCCCATACTGCCATGTATGAAGGGACTGAGCGGGATGCCGATCAGCCCTGCAAGGTGACGCGGCAGAATCCCCAGGCTGTCGAATTGACGGCCCGCAAGAGCGTTCACCACTTCCACCGCCCAGATGAGGCAGGCGGCGCCCAGAATCAGGGGAGCATTCGTCTTGAGTTGTTCAACCATGAGACAGTCCCCCTCTCCGATTTACCGTATCCGCTGCCCCGGCTGGCGCGGCTGAGCAAATTCCGCCACCACCACGTCCGTGCCGTCGGGTCCCGCCGCCAGCAGCATGCCCTCGCTGACGCCGAACCGCATGTTGCGGGGTTGCAGGTTGGCCACCACGATGACCTGCTTGCCCAGGAGGTCTCCGGGGGCATACGACTGCCGAATGCCGGCGAAAATGGTGCGTTGCTCGTTGCCGATATCGACCCTCAAGCGCAGCAGGCGATCCGCTCCCTCCACGGTCTCGGCCTGCAACACGGTAGCCACCCGCAGATCGACCCGGCTGAAGGCGTCAAGGTCGATCTCGGGTTCCAGCGCCTCCACCGGCGCCGCCGGGCGGGCGGGCGCAGCATCCAGGTTTTCCTTGCTGGCCTCCACCATGGCGTTGATCTGTCTGGCGTCCACCCGTTCGATCAGCCGCGTGAAGGCGCCGATCTCGTGCTCTTCCAGATCGAAGCGCGCCGCGTCGTCGAACAACAGCGGCTCGACGTGCAGGATCGCCTCCACGTCCGCGGCGTATTGCGGCAGCACCGGCTTGATGAGCGCCGCCACCGTGCGGCAGCAATTCACCGCGAACGTGCACACCGCCTGCGCCGCCGGCGGGTTCTGCTTGACCAGCTCCCACGGCGCCGCGTCCTGGAAGTTCTTGTTGCCGATCTCCGCAATCGCCACGATTTCCTGCACGGCGCGGTTGAATTCCATGCGTTCGTAGGACTCCCGCACCCGCGGCAGGCGCGCCCGGACGTCGTTGACGAGCGGCTTCACGTTGTCGTCGAGGCGCCCGAGCCGTCCCTCAAAGTGCCGGTTCACGAACGGCACCACACGGCTGACCAGGTTGGCGATCTTGTTCACCAATTCGGCATCGACGCGATGCACGAATTCCTCCAGATTGAGGTCGAGGTCGTCGACGCGGCCGTTGAGTTTGGCGGCGTAGTAGTAGCGCAGGTATTGCGGGTCGAGGTGATCGAGGTAGGTGCGCGCCGTGATGAAGGTGCCGCGCGTCTTGGACATCTTCTCGCCGTTGACGGTGAGAAAGCCGTGCACCAGCACCTTGCGCGGCAGCGTGTACCCGGCGCCGTGCAGCATGGCGGGCCAGTACAGGGCGTGGAAATACGTGATGTCCTTGCCGACGACGTGGTAAATCGTCGCCTCCGGGTTGTGCCAATAGGCGTCAAAGTCGCGCCCCGTATCGCCACAGAACTTCTGCGTGGTGGCGATGTAGCCCACCGGCGCGTCGAGCCAGACATAAAAATACTTGTTGTCCTCGCCGGGGATTTTGAACCCGAAATAGGGGCCGTCGCGGCTCACGTCCCAATCCCGCAGCCCCTCGTTGATCCACGTTTCCAGGAAGCGCCGCACCTCCGGCTGCACCCGCCCCGGCGTGCCCATCCAGTCGCGCAGGAAGTCCTCGTAGGCGCTGATGGTGAAAAAGTAGTGGACCGATTCCCGCATCACCGGCGTGGCGCCGCACAGCACGCAGTGGGCGTCGCTGAGGTCGGTGGGGCTGTAGGTGGTGCCGCACGCCTCGCACACGTCGCCGTACTGCTCCGCCGCCTTGCAGTGGGGGCAGGTGCCGCGAATGAAGCGGTCGGGCAGAAAGCGGCCGTCTTGCTCGCAGTAGTATTGCGTTACGGGCCGCGTTACAATGTGGCCTTGCTCGCGCAGGCGCTCGAAGATGTACTCCGAATGGTGCTGGTTTTCCGGGCTGTTGGTGGTGTAGAAGCAATCGCAGGCGATGGAGAAATCGGCGAAGTCCCGCTGGTGCTCGACATAGTACGGTGCGATGTATTCCTCCGGCGTCACCCCGGCGCGCCAGGCGTTGACCTCGATCGGCGTGCCGTGCGTATCGTCCGCGCACATGTACACGGCGTCTTGCCCCGTCATCTTGAGAAAGCGCACCAGAATATCCGTCTGGATATATTCGAGAACGTGGCCGAGGTGAATGCTGCCATTGGCGTACGGCAGCGCGCTGGTAACGAGGACGGGAGCAGCCATAGGCGGTCCTTTATCAAAGCTTGCTAGCCAGAAGCGGGGGATTGGGCGCTGAACGGACGCCACTATAGCCTATTTCGCCCCCCTGCGCATGGGACGACGCGCCCTCCGGCGCGGCTTGCGGAATGCCCTGTTCATGCCCTTGACGAGGAGCCTCGGCGTGCCATCCGGCCCAGCCAGCATGCTGGTTGAAGACGGGCAGCCCCTGGCTGCCCGCATGCGCCCGCGCACCCTGCAGGAGTTCACCGGCCAAGACCACATCGTCGGGCCCGGCCGCCTGCTGCGCCGCGCCATCGAGGCGGACCAGCTGTCTTCCCTGATCTTCTACGGCCCACCCGGAACCGGCAAAACCACCCTGGCCATGGTGATCGCCAACACCACCCGCAGCCATTTCCTCACCATCAACGCGGTGCTGGCCGGCGTTGCCGACATTCGCAGCGCCATCACCGAGGCGCGGCGGCGCGCGGATGGGTTGCGACAGCGCACCATTCTCTTCGTCGACGAGGTGCACCGGTTCAACAAGGCGCAGCAGGACGCGCTGCTGCCGCACGTCGAGAACGGCACCATCATCCTGATCGGCGCCACCACCGAGAACCCGTACTTTGCGGTCAACCGCGCCCTGACCAGCCGCAGCCGCATCTTCCAGTTGCGCTCGCTGGACGACGCCGACCTGCACGCCATCGCCGGGCAGGCGCTGCGCGACCCGGAGCGCGGCTATGGCGGGCGCTGCATCGACGTGCAGGCGGCCGCCATGGCGCACTTGGTGCGGGTGGCCAACGGCGACGCGCGCGGCGTTCTCAACGCGCTCGAACTGGCGGTCGAGACCACGCCGCCGCAATCCGACGGGCGCGTGGTGATCGACGTGCAGGTGGCCGAGGAGAGCATCCAGCAGCGCGCCGTGTTGTACGATAAAGAGGGCGACTACCACTACGACACCATCTCGGCGTTCATCAAGTCGCTGCGCGGTTCGGACCCGGACGCGGCGATGTACTGGCTGGCCAAAATGGTGTACGCCGGTGAGGACCCGCGCTTTCTGTTTCGCCGCATGCTCATTTTTGCCAGCGAAGACGTTGGGCTTGCCGACCCGCACGCCGTGACGGTGACCCTGAGTTGCGCCACGGCGTTCGACCGCGTCGGCTTGCCGGAGGGCCGCTTTCCCTTGGCGCAGGCGGCGCTCTACCTGGCCACGGCGCCGAAATCCAATTCGATCTTCGCGTTCTTCGACGCGCTGGGCGTCATCGAGAACGAGCGCGAGGGCGACGTGCCCAATCATCTCAAGGACGCCAGCCGGGACGCCAAGCAATTCGGACACGGCGAAGGGTATCTCTACCCGCACGCCTACCGCGATCATTGGGTGGCGCAGCAGTATCTGCCCACCCACATGCAGGGCAAGGTGTTTTACGAACCCGGCGCTCTGGGCTACGAGCAAGGCATCCGCCGGCAGGTGGTGGGACACCGCGAGGCGCAACTGGAGGCCATGCTCGACGTTGACGACGGGGCCGCGGGTGAAGTATTCACCTACAGTAATGGCGGAGGCGCCCACGACCACTGGCTGCAACGCACGGTCAGCCGCGTCGGGCAGCATCTCGGCGTTCTGCGCGACCGCGTGCTGGACGCGGCGGCCCTGCAGCGCCACAGCCTGGTGCTGGACGCCCATGCCAACACCGGCCTGCTGACCTGGGAAGCCCTGCGGCGTGCCCCCGAGGGCGGCGTCTGGTCGCTGACGCACGATGCCCGCAGCGCTGAGGCCGTGCGGCAACAGGCCGCACGACTCCCGGAGTTGCAGCGTCCTCGGCTGCTGGTCGGCGGCGTGCGGGAGTTGCCCGCACTGCTCAAAGCGTGCGGTGATGAGGCGGTGCGGTTCGATGCGGTGGTGGGTCGTAACGTCTTGAGCGGGCACCCGGACAAAGCCGGGGTGTGCGCCGTGCTGCATGCCTGCCTGCGGGACACGGGACGGTTGTCCCTGGCCGAGGTGGTGCCGCGCCGTGCGCAGCGGCTCTCGGCGTTGGTCGGTCCGGCGACTCTGGGGGAGGCGTTGGCGGCGCGCTTGCAGGCGGTTGAAGACGCCATATACCAAGCGGACGACGATCCTCTGGTCAACTGGGATGCCCTGGACCTGGAAGCGACTTTGCGCGGGGCCGGGTTCGAGTTGTGGATGCCGTTGAGTGTTGAGATACAGGACGAGGAGCGCCGCATCACCGAGGATGCGCTGGCGCGCTGGTTCGACGCACGGGCGGCGAATCGGCGTCCCTCCTACGCCCAACACCTGTTGAAATGTCTCACCGCGGACGAAGTCGCCCGCGTCGAGGCGTGTTACCGCCAGCAACTGCGCGATCAGATCGTGCCGTGGCGCACGTCGTGGGTGTACGTGAGCGCCACGCCCGTACCCCTGACCCTGACCTGATTCTGTGAGAGGAAGCATGACGACGTATGCAATGCCGACGTGCAGCGGCCATCCGACCGAGTTGGACGCCGTGACCCCGGAACCCGAAGTGTTGCGGCAGGCCGGCGACCCCGCCAGGTGCGAACGCCGCATGCTGACCATCCACGCCCACCCCGACGACGAAGCCTCCAAGGGCGGCGGCAGCGCGGCGCGCTATGCGGCGGCCGGCGTCGGCGTGGTGCTCGTCTGCTGTACCGGCGGGGAGGCCGGCAGCATTCTCAATCCGGCGCTCGACCTGCCGGATGTCAAGGAACGCCTGCCGCAGGTGCGCCGCCAGGAGTTGATCGAGGCGACGGCCTACCTTGGCTATCAGCGCGTGTGGATGCTCGGCTACCAGGATTCCAACATGCCGGCGAGCAACGAGCCGGGCACCTTCGCGGCGGCGCCGCTCGACGAAACGGTGCGCGCCCTGGTGCGCCTCATCCGCCGCGAGCGGCCCCACGTCGTGGTGACCTATCCCGCCAACCAGCGCGGCTACCGACACCCCGATCATCTGCGGGTGCACGACGCGTCGATGCCCGCCTACAAGGCCGCCCGCGACCCGGCGTTTCATCCCGAGCTGGGCGAGCCGTGGGCGCCGCAGAAGCTGTACTACATCCTGTGGTCGCGTGCCAGCCTGGTGGCTCGCCACAAGGCGTTCGTGCAGCTTGGCCTGCCGTCGCCATTCAACCCCGCGCGCTGGAAGCGGCGCCGCTCCATGGATCATTTCCTGACCACCAAGGTGTTCGTTGGCGATCACTGGGAGCAGACCCGCAACGCCCTGCGCGCCCACGCCACCCAGGTTGATCCCAACTCGCGGCACTGGTTCGGCCTGCCGCCAGAGGTGGACCGGACCGCTTACCCTTACGACGACTACATCCTGGCCCGCAGCGCGGTGCGGACGAAGCTGCCGGAGGACGATCTCTTCGCCGGCGTCAATGGTGACCGTGCATAACGACGCGCCCCCGGCGTCGGCAGTAGAAGGTCGGATTACGCTTCGCTAATTCGACCTGCATCAGCGGGGCGAGTACGCCGTGCGGCGCAGGATACAGTGCCGGCTGGTGCGCACCAAGGCGCCGTCGGCCTCCGAGTCCGCCCGTGCCTTTTGCCAGTCCGGGTCGGCCAGAAACGCCGCGAAGCTCTTCTCGCGCGCCCCGAGGTCCGGGTGACCCAGCAGATAGACCAGGCGGTTGCTGGTGCCCACGTCCTCGACCCAGTAGGCGATGTTGGCGATGCCGTGTTTCTCGAACAGTTTCAGGGTGTGGTTAGCGAAGCGGTCGTTCAGATCCGGCAACTTGCCCGGCATGGCGTCGTAGATGCGCAATTCCTGCACGTTGGAGTCGATCCGCGGCTCGGGCGAATACGGTGTCAGCCGCATGAAGGTATTCACCACCTGCGCCACGATGGGGCCGCCGGCCTCCGTCTGAGAGCGCACCTGTTGCCAGCCCGGATCGGCCTGGAAAGCGGCCCACTTGGCCTCGCGGTCGGCCAGGCTGTCGAACGTCAGGATGTACGTCAGCCGGTTGCTGATGCCGATTTCGTCGGTCCAGAAACCCAGCATGCCGATGCCGTGCTTGCGGAAAAACCCCATGGTGTGGTCGGCGAAGCGCGCGTTCAGGGCCGCCAAGCGGCCCGGTACGGTGTAGTAGACACGTGATTCGTAGAGCATTGACAGCCTCCTCTCGGGGAAATGTGCGGCCGGTAAGCCAACGTAAGCCTGTTTTACGACGTGGCGGTTCATCATATACTCGGGTCCGTACCTATGGAAGCGCCGCAAAGGCGCTTATGAAGCCATCAACGAAAGGAGTTTGAACGTGTACAGGCAGTTGCAAGGAAAGCTGTTTTGGTCGGTAAGCCTGCTGGTTTTGGGAACCCTGGCCGTGCTGTGGCCTGTCACCTACGCGGTCGGCCAGCCCGAGGCGATCGAGGTGCGGGTGGAGACCGGCAGCCAGGATGGACACCTGCGGTTCGTACCGGACAAACTCCGGTTCCAGCGCGGCAAGTACTACAAACTGGTCGTCCACAACCCCAGTTCACAAGCGCATTACTTCACTTCGGACGGCCTGGCGACGCGGGTCTACACGCGCAAAGTGGAATTCATCGACGGCAGCGGCAACACGGTAGCGGAGGTGCACGGCGACATCCGCGACATGGAATTGCTCCCTGGCGCCACCCTCGCCTGGTACTTCTATCCGATGACTAAGGGCAAGGGGTTACGCCTCTACTGCCATAAAGAGGGCCATACCGAGGCGGGGATGGTCGGCGAGGTCGAGATTTTCGGGCCGCCGCCATTCTCGAATTGAATCCAAGTGATCCAAAACGCGACGCGCGGATGAAGGGAGGCACGATGAGACTGGCCGGCAGAATCGGCGTGGTGACGGCAGCGGGCTCCGGCATGGGGCGCGCCGGGGCGTTGCGTTTTTCACGGGAGGGGGCGTCCGTCGGCGTTGTGGACGTCAATACGGAAGCCGTTGAGCGCGTCGTAACGGAGATCGTCGAGGCGGGCGGGCGCGCAACGGGGATTGTCGCCGATCTGCGACGGGACGAAGACGCTCGCCGCATTATCGACGAGACCGCCGACGCCTTCGGCGGGCTCGACTTCGTTTGGAATCACGTCGGCCACCCTGGGCCGGCCGCGGTGGAAGGGGTGGATTGGGCGGCTTACGAGTTGGCCATGAACCTCAACGTGCGCTCGGTGATCGTGACGACGGAAGCCGCCATTCCCCGACTCAGGGAGCGGGGCGGCGGCGCCCTCCTTTTCACCGCCTCGGTGTCCGGGCTCATCGGCTCGCGCATGAGCCCTATTTACTCAGCCGCCAAATTCGGCGTCAACGGCTTCATGAAGGCGCTCGCGCTGCGGCTGGCGCCCGATAACATTCGGGTGAATTCCATCTGCCCCGGTCCCATCGACACGCCCATGCTGCGCGTCTTCGTCAAGCGGCCAGACCAGAAGGGAACGGAGGACGCCGACGTTGAGGAACTGATCTACCAGCGCCAAAGCCGGGTTCCCATGGGACGCCCCGGCAAGCCGGCAGAAATCGCCAATGCGGCCCTCTTTCTGTTGTCGGACGAGGCATCGTTCGTAACCGGGGTGGCGCTGCCGGTCGACGGCGGCGCGACCGCGGGGTAGGCGTTTCTCAACTGCCGCCCAGGCGGGCGCCGGGTTGCAGTCCGGCTTCCTGGGCGAAGGCGGTGGCGGCCATTTTCTTGCCGCCGGCGGGCCGGACGCGCTGGATGGCAAGGTGGCCGCCTAATGCGGCAACGGTGATGCCGTCTTCATCCACGGCGGTCACTTCACCGGGCAGGCTGTCGGCTGCGCCGGGGAGCTTGCGGGCCTCGTAGATCTGTACCTCCTGCCCGGCGTACGTGCTCCAGGCGCCGGGTTGCGGGTCGGCGCCGCGGATGAGATTCCACACCGTGTCGAGAGGTTGTTTCCAGTCGATCTCGACCTGTTCCTTGCGGCACCAGCCTTCGTAGGTGGCGTCCGCCTCGTTCTGTGGGATTCGAGGCGCCGTACCGTCTCGGACCTGATCTACCGCTTCCAGCATCGCCTCCACCCCCAAGGGGTAAAGCTGGTCGAAATAGAGGCTTCCCAGCGTATCCGTCTCGGCGATATCGACGGTTTTCTGCAGCAGGATCGGCCCCGTGTCGAGCCCATTGTCCGGCCAGAAAATCGTCAGGCCCGTTTGCTTCTCTCCCCAGATGATCGGCCAGTTGATCGAACTCGGTCCGCGGTGGCGCGGCAACAGCGACGGGTGATACTGAATGGTGCCGAGGCGCGGCAGGTTCAAGACCTCTTCGGGGACGAACAGCGTCACGTAGGCCATCACGCACAGGTCGCTTTCCAGCGCCGCGAAGGTGTCCCGCACTTCCGGCCTACGGTACGACTTGGGCTGGTACACCGGCAGGTTGTGGGCCTCGGCGGCTTCCTGCAGCGGATCGACGCGCCCGCCGGGGGCAGCCGGGGCGCAGAACACGCCGACGACGGCCTCGCCGCGGTTCAGCAATGCTTCCAGAACGCTTTTGCCGAAGGCTTGTTGGCCGTGGACAACGATTCGCATGTCATTTTCTCCTTCGTGGTATGTCGGACCTTTATGGATTCAATGTAATGCCAACCGGGCAGTGGTCCGATCCGTACACGTCCGTCAGGATCGAGGCGGATTCGAGGCGGGGTAGCAGGGCGGCGGATACCATGACGTAATCAATGCGCCAGCCGACGTTGCGTTCGCGCGCGCCGCCCATTTGCCGCCACCAGGTGTATTGGTGCCGCTCGTCGGGGTGCAGGCGGCGAAACGTGTCGATGAAGCCCGCGCTGACGAAGTCGTCGAAGCCGCTGCGCTCCTCCCGCGTATAGCCGTGATGGCCCTCGTTTTCCTTGGGCCGGGCGAGGTCGCTCTCGGTGTGCGCGACGTTGAAGTCGCCGCTGAACACCACCGGCTTGCGCTTCTCCAACTTCTTCAAATAGGCGAGGAAGGCGCGGTCCCACTCCTGGCGCTCATCCAGGCGGCTCAGGTCGCGCTTGGCGTTGGGCACGTACACCGAGGCAACGTAGAAATCGTCGAACTCCGCGGTCACCAGCCGCCCCTCGCTGTCGCAGGATGCCATGCCGATGCCGTAGCTCACGGACACCGGCTCGCGCTTGGAAAAAATCGCCGTGCCGGCGTAGCCCTTCTTTTCGGCGCTGTGCCAGTACTGGTAGGGGTGGGACGGCAGATTGAGGTCCACCTGCTGCGGGTGGGCCTTGGTCTCTTGCAGGCAGATGACGTCCGGGTCGTGGGCCGCGACGAACGGCAGAAAAAGGTTTTTGCGCAGCACCGCGCGGATGCCGTTCACGTTCCACGAAATCAGCTTCATCGAGAAACTCCAGGAGGGATGCCCCGGTCTCACACAAGATAGCCCGGAGGATTGTAAAGGGTGTCCGCCGAGGCGGTCAAATGGCGCCTAGTATCGCCGTTTGACGGGCGCGCTGCGGCCCTGTATGCTCGCTCTCTGCGCCGCGGATGAATGACAGTTCCACACCGCCAACGCCGCGGCCTGCTGCAAACATTAGGATGATACGAATGGCCCCCCAGATTGCCCCTGCTAGGCGGTTCTTCTTTGGTTGGGTCGTCCTGGCCGCCTGTTTTCTCATCACCTTTCTGGCCTCCGGCACCATGATGGCCTTCGGCATTTTCATCAACCCGATGGCCGACGACATGGGCTGGTCGCACAGCGCCCTGTCGTTCACCTACGCCATCTCGGCCATCGTCAGCGGCCTCGGCATCCTGGGAGTCGGAACGCTGATGCACGCCTACAGCGTGCGCAAGCTGTTGCTGATCGGCACCCTCATTCACGGCGTCGGCCTGTACGCCACCAGCACCGTGACCACGGTGGAAGGCTTTTACTTCTGGTACGGCTTGGTGACCTCGCTGGGCCGCAGCGCCTTCCTGATTTCGACCGCTGCCCTGATCACCCGTTGGTTTGAAAAGCGTCAGGGCTTCGCGATGGGCCTGACGATGGCCGGCAACGGCTTGGGACCGTTCATCTTCTCGCCCCTGATTACCTGGGTGATTCTGCGCTGGGACTGGCAAACGGCGTTCATCATGCTGAGCCTGACGGTGTCGGCCGCGTCGGTGCTGGCCTGCCTGTTCATCCGCAACTATCCGCACGAGATGGGGCTGGTGCCCTTCGGCGCCGACTCGAGCGCCACGCCGTCAACGGCATCGGCTGGCAGCAAGCGGTCCACCCGCTCGGTGTCGGTGGGTTCGGTGTGGCGAGACATCCTGCGCATGGAGGGCTTCTGGACCCTCGCCGTCATCAACTTCTTTTGCTGCATGTGCCACTCCGTGCCGTTGGTGCACATCGTGGTATTCGCCCAGCACGCCGGTCTCTCCACCTTTGCCTCGGCCTGGGTGCTGGCCCTCATGTCGCTGTCGGCGGTGGCCGGACGGGTGGCCTGGGGCGTTTTCGCCGACCGCCATGGCGCACGTCTGACGCTCATTTTCACCCTGTTCATACAGGGCACCCTGGTTTTGTGGCTCGTCAACGCTGAAGACCCGGCGATCTTCTTCCTGTACGCGGTGTTCTGGGGCTTTGGCTACGGCGGCGTGAACACGCAATACGGCGTGGTGGCGCGCGAGATATACGGGCCGCGCGGCTTCGGGCCGGGCTATTCGGGCCAGATGTGTTTTGCGATGGTAGGCATGGCCACCGGCGGCTTCCTCGGCGGCTATCTCTATGACATCTCGAACGGCTACGCCGTATCCTGGATGATCAGCTTCGCCGCCGGACTGGTGTCGGCGCTGCTGGCCATGGACCTGATGGCACAAAACGAAAAATCCCAAGCCGCGATGTCTGCATCGGCCGTCGAAACGCCCTCTCCCCTCCGCACGACCCAAGCCTGAAGCGCGTCAAACGGCACGACCCGCCGCGGTAATCAACGATGGAATGTTAATGAATGCGGTAGCGAGGCCCGCAGCGCCAAGGGCTACCTGATCCTGCCATTACGATGCCGAAGCAACTTCCCGCTACTCACCCCGCAGGTGCCGGGTGCCTGAGCGGGTGCAGAAGGGCGGCGTAATATCGCTCTGTTCGACGCTGGTTTGGAGTACCGGGCGCGCTAGAGGGCGGATGCCAAGGGGCTATGGAGGTCGAGCGCAACCGCTGGCAGGAACCCGGCGTTTTCTGGTCGCCGGCGCCAAAGACCAGGAAGCGAGAGACAAGCCCGGCGCCGCCAATGTCTGGCGACTCGAAAATCGGAGAGTCGGGAGGTATGCGCTATGATGTACAAAATGATTCTGCACCGTCGCACCGCCAAGCGACCGCCCAGATACAGGGCATGAGCCAACAGCACAACCAGCGAACACAAGCTCAGCAGGCACGGCGTGGTCCGTTCCATCGCCAAGGCCGACCCCTGACGCTGCGTCTCAAAGCCCAAGTGGGCGCGACTTTTCTCGAACGTCGTCTCGATACTCCAGCGGTCGAGGGTCCTGGGCAGCACCGGCTGGCCGCTGCGGTACCGCAGCGCCGTTCGATAACTAACGCCACCCCCCGGATCACTTGGCGTGTCCACTGGGCGATGGTCTTGTGTCTCAGCCCCAGGCGCTCACCGACCTGGGGCGTTGGTGCCGGTACGCTCAAAACGGGTCAGGCCCAGCAATACATCGTCCATGGCGGCGTGCGGACCCGGGTCAGAACGATCCAGCGCAGCCCGCTGGTGCTTACGGAACGCTTGCGGCTGGCGGCCAAGGGGTCACGATATGGCTTCTCGGACCAACTGTCGTATGAGTCGCCGGCTTGGCACGGGGAGTCAATGGGGATGCCTCTCTGGGAGCGCGGGCATCTTGCCCGCAGGGTTCCGCTTAGCGGGCTGGAAGCCCGCGCTCCCAGGCATGGGAAGCGCGGCGATGAGGCCGCCAAGCGACTTCTGAACCGGCCAGAACAAGGGCGGGATCACTCACAAATACCCTCTTCGTGTCGATCGCTTGAATGTCAACAGGCCCTGGCACATGTACCCGCCCCGCCCGCCCGCACCGTCGCATCGCCAATTTCGGCCGCGACCGCAAGATGCGTCCGTAGCGCGCCGTCCCGGAGGTTTCTTCTGAACCTCATCCCGGTTGACGTGGACGACCTTCCCGACCACCGCAAGCGGCATGGGTTCGACAATCTCGACTTCCACTTCAACGACCACAAGCCGCCGTTGACCGAACGATACGCAGCCGTGCGCGAGCTGCCCGACTACGCCATCGCCTACGTCCGCAGCGGCCAGTTCGTCGTCAACGAGGACGGCTCCACCACACGCCTCTGGGAAGAGGAGATTCGCTTCGATGAGTAGCCGGACGACGGCCGGCGCCTCCCGGCCCCACGTCGCGGTGATCGGCGGCCTCGCCGGCAGTTTCGCCGCCGGCGCGCCGTTTTTCTTGAAGCTGATGCCGTGGCGCTGGAAGAATCGCCACCCGGCCGCCGATGCCGAGTGTCGCCGCTTTTGTGGAAAATGCCATCAACACAGTTGTCGGCAAACGATTCTGCAAGCGTCAGCGGATGCGGTGGTCGAAAGGTGGCGTCCACCTCGTGTTGCAGACCCGAGCGCGGAGCCTCGACGGCGCGCTGCGGGAGAAGTTCGAGCAATGGTACCCAGGACTGAGAGGCGGAGACAGGCACTCGCAGTTGAGGCATACGCTGCAGCCCCCCGCTTTCACACCCCTGGCACATCACTCTTAGCGTTGCCGGCCGGCTGCCAGCGCAGCACCGGCCGACGCGCGGCGCGGGTTTCGTCGAGGCGGCGACGGGGGGCGTGATGCGGCGCCTCACTGAGCGCAACGCCCGCCTTTGCCCGCTCGGCCAAACCCTGCATGATGGCGGTGAAGCGATCGAGACTTGCCCGGGTTTCCGTCTCAGTCGGCTCGACCAGCATCGCGCCATGTACCACCAGCGGGAAATAGACGGTCATCGGATGCAGGCCCTCGTCGATCATCGCCTTGGCGATGTCGAGCGTGGTAACGCCGCTGTCGCGGAGCGAGCGGTCGTCGAACAGCGCCTCGTGCATGGCCGGACCGGCATGGGCGAAGGGCGCGGAAAACGCGCCTTCCAGCCGCCGCAGCAGATAGTTGGCGTTCAGCACGGCATCGCCGGAGACTTGGCGCAGCCCGTCGGAACCGTGGCTCATCAGGTAGGCGAGCGCGCGCACGAACATGCCCATCTGGCCGTGAAAGGCCTTCATCCGTCCGAGGGTGGCGCCGTTCGCCTCCTCCAGGCGCAGCAGGCCGTCCTCCTCGACAATACGCGGCACCGGCGCATAGGGCGCGAGCGCCTCCGAGAACACGACCGGCCCCGCGCCCGGCCCGCCGCCGCCATGCGGCGTCGAGAAGGTTTTGTGCAGATTGAGGTGCATGGCGTCGATGCCGAGATCGCCCGGCCGCACCCGCCCGACAATGGCGTTGAAGTTCGCGCCGTCACAATAGAAATAGCCGCCGGCCTCATGCACGGCGTCGGCGATGCGGTGGATGTCGTTCTCGAACACGCCGCAGGTGTTGGGATTGGTGAGCATGACCGCGGCGATGCCGTCCTCCAGCAGCGCCTCGAAGCGGGCGGGGTCGACCCGGCCGCGCGCGTCCTCCGGAATCGAAACGACTTGGAAGCCGAGCGCGGCGGCGGTTGCGGGGTTGGTGCCGTGGGCTGAATCGGGCACCAGCACGCGGCGTCGCGCCGCGCTCTCCTCCCCCTGCGCATCCAGCGCCGCGCGGATGGCCATCATGCCGCAAAGCTCACCATGCGCGCCCGCACCGGGGGTGAGCGCGACACAGGGCATGCCGGTCAACGCCATCAGCCAGCGTTGCAGCTCGCGGCAAAGTCTGAGCGCTCCCTGCACGCTGGATTCCGGCTGCAGCGGATGGATGTCCGCGAAACCGGGCAGCCGCGCCAGCCGCTCATTCAGACGCGGATTGTGCTTCATGGTGCAGGAGCCGAGCGGGAAGAGTCCGGTGTCGATACCGTAGTTCTTCTGCGACAGCCGGGTGTAATGGCGCACGACGGTCGGCTCCGCGAGGCTCGGCAGGCCGATGGCGTCCTCGCGGGCGAGGGCGCCCAGCCGGTCCACCCTTGCCTCGACCTCCGGCCAGTCGACGCCGAGCGCGCCCGGGCTGTCCTGCTCGAAAATCAGCGGCTCTTCGATATGGAGGCCGCGGTCGCCGGAGATGGTGTCGTGGAATGCGTCGGTCATCTGAGCGCCTCCGCCAAGGCCGCGAGGTCGTCCCCGTCTGTCGTCTCGGTCACCGCGACCAGCAGCAGGTCGTCGAGGGCGGTGCCGGGATGAAGCCGGGAGACCGGCACGCCGGCGAGAATGCCTTCGCCCGCGAGGCGCTCGACCGCCGCCGCCGCATCACCGTCGAGGCGGACCGTGAACTCGTTGAAGAATGAGGGCGTCACGACGCGCCGGCCGAGCCGGTCGGCGAGCTCCGCCGCCCGCGCGTGATTGAGCGACGCCAGACGCTTCAGCCCGGTCTCACCGAGCAGGGTCAGATGGATGGTGAAGGCGAGCGCGCAGAGGCCGGAATTGGTGCAGATATTGCTCGTCGCGCGCTCGCGTCGGATATGCTGCTCACGCGTCGCCAGGGTGAGCACATAACCGCGCCGCCCCTCGGCATCGACGGTCTCGCCGCAGAGCCGCCCCGGCATCTGGCGCAGGTGGCGCGTGCGCGTGGCGAACAAGCCGAGATGCGGACCGCCGAAGCTCATCGGATTGCCGAGCGATTGGCCTTCCGCGGCCACGATGTCGGCCCCCATCGCTCCCGGCGGCCGGAGCGCACCGAGCGCGACGATCTCCGTGACCACGACGACTAGCAGGGCGCCCTTGGCGTGCGCGGCCTCCGCCAGCTCCGAGTAGTCTGCGATATTGCCGAACAGGTCGGGATACTGGACCACAACGCAGGAGGTCTCGGCGTCAATCCGCCGTGCCAAGGCCTCGCCGCCTTGCGGTTGCGGTGGGGCGCAGTCGAGCGTGAAGCCCTGAAAGCGGGCGAGCGTCGCCGCGGTGTCGCGGTAATGCGGATGCAGATTGCCGGAGACCACCGCCTTCGAGCGGCGCGCTACCCGATTCGCCATCATGACCGCCTCGGCGGTCGCGGTCGCGCCGTCATACATGGAGGCGTTGGCGACCTCCATGCCGGTCAGCAGGCAGACTTGGGTCTGGAACTCGAACAGATATTGCAGCGTGCCCTGGGCGATTTCGGGCTGATAGGGCGTGTAGGAGGTGAGAAACTCGCCGCGTTGGATCAGATGGTCCACGGCTGCGGGGATATGATGACGATAGGTGCCGGCGCCGCAGAAGAAGGGGCTGGCGCCGGCCGGGCGGTTCTGTGCCGCAAGCCGGGAGAGGCGCTTCTCCACCTCGTATTCACTCGCATGTGGCGGCAGGTTCACCGGCTCTGCCAGTAGCGCCTCTTCCGGCACGTCGGCGAACAGCGCCTCGACCGACGGCATGCCGATCGCCTCAAGCATTACCCGCCGGTCGGCCTCGGTGATCGGCAGGTAGCGCATTATTCGATCTCCTCGACGAAGGCCCGGTAGGCGTCCCCGTCGAGGAGCTCGGCGAGCTCGCCCTCATCGGCGAGCCGTATCCGGAAAAACCAGCCTTGGTCCTCGGCGGATTCGTTAACGAGATTCGGCTCCCCTTCCAGCCGGTCGTTCACGGCAACGACCTCGCCGCTCACCGGCGCATAGACGTCATTCGCCGCCTTGGTGCTCTCGACCACCGCGGCGGCAGCTCCGCGCGCAAGATGCGCGCCGACTTCCGGCAGTTCGACAAAGACGACATCGCCCAATTGCGTCTGGGCGTAATCGGTGATGCCACAGACCGCGGCGCCGTTCTCCAGCCGTACCCATTCATGATCGCGGGTGTACCAAGTCTTCTGGGTCATGGGTGCTCTCAGATACGGAAGTAGTTGTGGGGAACAAAGGGCAGGCACGCGACCCGGCCCGGCCGGACCTTGCCGCGGATATCGAAGGCAACGGGTGTGTCGGGTTTGGCAAGAGCGACCGGCAGATAGCCCATCGAGATCGGGCCGCCGAGCGTCGGACTGAAGGCGCCGCTGGTGACGCGGCCGACCGCGGCGCCGTCCGCGTCCAGCACGGCCGTGTCCGCGCGCGCAATCACCCGCTCCTCGGGGCGAAGGCCGACGCGGCGCCGCGCGGGCGGGTGGTCGAGGATGCGGGCCGCGCCCGGGAAGTTGCGCTCCTGCCGTCGGCGCTTCGCCACGGTCCAGCCGAGACCGGCCTCGGTCGGGGTCGTCGTTTCGTCGATGTCATGGCCGTACAGACAGAGGCCAGCTTCGAGCCGCAGCGAGTCGCGCGCGCCAAGGCCCGCCCAAGCGACCGCGTCATGGGCGAGCAGCCGCGCGGCCAACGCCTCGGCGTCATCTTCCGCCACGGAAAGCTCAAAGCCATCTTCCCCGGTATAGCCGGAACGCGAGACGCGTACGGACAAGCCGCAGACCTCGGCCTCACGCCAGCTCATAAAGGCCATGTCCGCACAGGCGGCGAGCACTTCTGACGCCGCCGGCCCCTGAAGCGCCAGCAACGCGCGGTCCGGTTCCGGTACGACGTCCACCACCCTGCCCAGATGCCGGCTGAGATGGGTGATGTCGTGCTCCTTGCGCGCGGCGTTGACGACCAGCCGCAGGCCGTCTTTGGCGCGCGCTGCGATCAGGTCGTCGAGAATACCGCCGCTGTCGCTCGTGAACAGCGTATAGCGCATCTGTCCGGGCCCGAGACCCTGAATGTCACCCGGCACCAGCCTCTCCAGCGCCGCATCCGCGCCCGGTCCGACGAGGCGGACTTGACCCATATGGCTCACATCGAAGAGCGCGGCGCGGCTCCGCGCCTGCCGGTGCTCGGCGATATCGCCCGCGGGATAGCGCAGTGGTAGCTCATAGCCGGCGAAGGGCACCATGCGCGCGCCCGCCACCCGATGCATGTTGTGGAGCGGGGTTTTGAGAAGTTCAGTCATCGGCGGACCCCTTGGCTTCCGAGGCCGCCCCGAATGGCCGGCCCGTCTGACCTGAAAGATTCCGGCGACGTCGTTGCGTCTTCGGTGGGGCGTGCGCGTCCGCTTTCCAGAGCCGTCTCCCCACGCGATCAGGGTGCCTGGAAGTTTCCGGGACGATTGCTCCTTCGGCGTCGGCTTGGTGACCGGACTCTCCGCACAGATCAACAACAATTCCATACTGACAGACGCGCCGCTTGCCTGTCAATGCACGACCTTTAGCTCGTTTGCACAAAATGGAGCGCCTTTCAGTCCCTTCCATCTGGGAGATGGTTAGGACGGAAACAGCTACCCCCCAGCTCGACGAGGAAGACAAGCCCGGGGAATTTTCACCCCGCTGGGATCAAGTCTCGACGCGTTGCCGGCAAATCCCGGCGCGCCGGAGCGCACGTACCGGCCGTTCAGTACGGCAGTCCGACGTAGTTCTCGGCCAGCGCAGTCATCGCCGCCTTCGAGTTGACGAGGTAGTCCAGTTCGGCAAGTTGGATGCGCTCTCCGAACAGACCGTTCTCGGGGAATCGGTGGAGAAGCGTGGTCATCCACCACGAGAATCGCTCCGCCTTCCACACCCGCCGCAAGCAGGTGTCGGAGTATGCGTCCAGAGGACCCTCGTCCCCGGATCCGTACCAGGCGGCAAAGGCACGAGAGAGGTAGTAGACGTCCGAGACGGCCAGGTTCAGCCCCTTCGCTCCGGTCGGCGGCACGATGTGCGCGGCGTCACCGGCGAGGAACAGGCGCCCGTGACGCATCGGCTCCGCCACGAAGCTTCTGAGCGGCGCGATGCTCTTCTCGATCGACGGGCCGGTGACGAGCGCCTGGGCGAGGTCCCCAGGCAACCGACGCCGCAACTCGTCCCAGAACCGGTCGTCAGGCCATTCGACGATGTCGTCGTCGAGCGAGCACTGGACGTAGTACCGGCTCAGGGACTCCGAGCGCATGCTGCACAGGGCGAATCCGCGTTCGTGGTGGTTGTAGGTCACTTCGTGGGTGACCGGCGGCGTGCGCGACAGCACGCCCAGCCAGCCGAACGGATAGACCTTCTCGTACGTGCACAGGACATCGGCCGGGATCGTCCTGCGGCTGACGCCGTGGAAGCCGTCACAGCCGGCGATGAAGTCGCAGGCGACGCGGTGGATGTCGCCGCCCCTGCGATACGTGAGCCAGGGCGCATCGGTCTCGAGGTCGTGGGGCGTCACGTCTTCGGCCTCGTGGACGATGACGCCGCCGGCGGCATCGCGCGCTTCGAAGAGGTCGCGCGTGATCTCCGTCTGGCCGTAGACCGTGACGCACGATCCGGTCAGGGCCTTGAAGTCGATGCGGTGGCGCCGCCCGCCGAACGAAATCCCGATTCCCTCGTGGATTTGCCCCTCCCGCCCCAGACGCTCGTGCACTCCCGCCTCGCGAAGCAGCGCGACCGCACCCTGCTCGATGACCCCGGCCCGTATCCGGCCGAGAACGTACTCGCGGCTCTGCCGCTCCAGCACGACGCTCTCGATTCCGCGACGGTGCAGAAGCTGGGACAACAGGAGACCAGCGGGTCCGGAACCGATGATTCCTACCTGCGTTTTCATTCTCGGATCCCTGGCGCGTCATCGGCCTCGTATTCGAACCGGACGCCAGCGAGGCGTTCCCCTGATAGAGGCCGGAGGCGATCATCCGAACGATTCATTTCCGCGACTACATCACTAAGCCAATACTTCGGACAGGATTGAAGGCTGCATTTTGTCAAGGTAAGTGCATATGGCATCACCCGGTTAAGACCTGCAGCAGATAGCTGTGATTTCCCACCCAGCCCTTGACGAATTCCGGCAGTCGTCTTCCCGAAAGCTTACGTCATGCACCCAAGGGAGCGAATTCTCGCTACCCCAGCGCTGCCGTACCGCTTGCGCAAAACGCGCCGCATCACACCCAAGCGAGGGTCAGAAAATAACGCCGCTCACGTCTCACCGATTTATCCTTGCGCACCCCCTTCAAGGCCCCGGGCTTGCGCCAACTGCCGCCAGTCGCCCGGCAGGAACGACGCCAGTCCGTCCCAGTCCGCGTTCATTTTCATGCTGCCTCCATGACACTCGTGTGTTCACAACAGGAAACCACGACATGGAAAACATGTTGGCGCTTATGACCCTGAAGCCCTGACCTCCCTGCATCCTCACGGGGCGCTTTTCGTTTTGTGCGGAACAAGCGGCCATTTCCCGGTTTTCCCTGGCGCACACATTGGTCCTCGATTGCGCCCCGACCCACCGAGACCGCGCCCCTGGACGCAGACGCCGGCAGTCTCGAACAATTGTCTCTGTTCCATACCCCCGACTTCTCACTTTCCGAAAGCATGGCGCTCCGGGGTTTGCTTGAGCGGCAGGTTCACGGTCTCGCCCGACAGCGCCGAGGCATAAATCGCCAGAATGATCTCCACGGACTTGCGCGCTTCGACGCCATCCACGAGCAACGGCGTCTTGCCCCCCAGGTGGCGCACGAAGTTCTCAAACTGCAACTGGTGCCCCTCGGTGCCGATGGAGGTGGGGCTGCCCGCGCCCCAGCGTGAGGTCTTCTGGGACTGCGGCCCCAGCGTGCGGCGAATGCGCGCATCGGTCGATTTCTTGTCCACAAAATCCCAGTGCGCCAACTCCCCGCCACGCAGGCACACCGAGCCGCCCGTTCCCACGATATGAATCTCATTCGGCCAGCCCGGCCACACCGCGGTGGAGCCGATGATAGTGCCCAAGGCGCCTGATTTGTATCGCACCGCTGCCACCGCGGTGTCCTCGACGTCGATGCGTTTGTGCGCCAGATTGCCCGCCAGGGCGTGCACGGAGCGAATCGGCCCCGCCAGCCATTGCAGCAGGTCGATGGTGTGGATGGACTGGTTCATCAAAGCGCCGCCGCCGTCCAGTTCCCAGGTGCCGCGCCAAGCCCCCGAGTCGTAATACGCCTGGGTGCGGTGCCAGGGGATGATGGCGTTGCAAACCGTCAGCTTGCCGAATCGCCCCGCGTCAAGCGCCCTCTTAATCGCCTGAACCGCCGTCCCGGTGCGGCTCTGGAAAATACCGCCCAACTGCACACCGGCCCGCTTACAGGCGCGAATCATTTGTGAACAGCGCTCCAGCGTTATCTCCAGCGGTTTTTCGCAGATGACGTGCTTCCCGGCCTTGGCGGCGGCCGCCACCGGCTCCAGATGCGCGCCGGAGGGCGTGGCGATGACCACCACGTCAAGGTCCGGGTGCTTGAGGAAGGCATCGTAGTCGCCGACGTACAGGTCGACGCCGCAGCGCCGGGCCAGCGCCTCGGCATTGTTACCGCCGCTGTTGGAAAAAAGGCAGGCGAGATGCCCGCCGCGCATGTCCTGAATGGCACGGGCATGAAAGTCGGCGATGACACCGAGGCCAACGACGCCGAAACCAAAACTCCGTGAACTTGCCATAGAGTAAGACTCCTCTGCCGATTATTCCCTGAAGGTCGCGTTTACGCTTGCCGCCGCTCGATACGCGCCCCGAGGGCCTGCAGGCGTTTTTCGAGTTGTTCGTACCCGCGGTCGATCTGGCTGATGTTGTGAATGCTGCTGACGCCGTCGGCCGCCAGCGCGGCGATGAGCAGCGCCATGCCGGCGCGGATGTCCGGCGAAATGAGGGTTTCGCCGTGCAAATGGGACGGGCCAATTACCACGGCGCGATGCGGGTCGCACAGCACGATGTTGGCGCCCATTTCGATAAGGCGGTCGACGAACACCAAGCGACGGTCGAACATCTTCTGGTGAATCAGCACGGTGCCGCGCGCCTGCGTGGCGACCACCAGGGCGATGCTGATCAGATCGGGCGGAAAGCCCGGCCACGGCATGTCGTCGATTTTCGGCATGGCGCCGTCAAACTCACTGCGCACACACAAGTCCTGTTCTGCCGGGATAACGATGTCGTCCCTCTCGTCGTACCACGTCGCTCCCAGGCGCGCGAAAACGATGCGGGTCATGCGATGCTCGCGCGGGCGCGCTTGACGAATACGAAGTTCCGAGCCGGTCATTGCCGCCAGTGCAATCAGGGAACCGACTTCCATGTAATCGGGCCCAATGGCGTAGGTTGTACCCCGCAGACTGCTGACGCCGCGAATCACCAAACTGTTGCTGCCGATGCCCTCGATGTCGGCGCCCATGGCGTTCAGGCAATGGCACACGTCCTGCACGTGCGGCTCGCACGCGGCGTTGCCCAAGAGCGTGGTGCCCTCGGCGAGCACGGCGGCAAGCAGCGCCTGCTCGGTGCCGGTGACGCTCATCTCATCCAGAAATATGTCGGCGCCGCGCAGCCGCTCGGCCTTCAGGATGAAACGGTCGGTGGTGACCTCGATATCGGCGCCCAGGGCTTGCAGGGCAAGCAGGTGGGTATCGAGACGCCGCCTCCCGATGCGGTCGCCGCCCGGTCGCCCAATGGTCACGAAACCGCGCCGTGCCAGCAGTGGTCCGGCGAACAATGGCGCCGTGCGGATTTGGCGGCACAGATCGAGGTCGGGCTGGTTATCGCCTACGGTGCAGGCCTGGAGGGTGCAGTGCCCGTCGGGGCTCAGGTGCGTATCGACCCCCAGGCGATTGAGGAGGACGGCCTTGGTGCGGACATCGCCAATGTTGGGGACGTTGTGCAAATGCAGCGGCTCGTAAGTCAGCAGGCTGGCCGCCATCAGGGGCAAGGCAGCGTTCTTGTTTCCAGCAGGGGTGATGGTTCCCTTGAGCTGATGCCCGCCCTCGATGTGGAAGTACTCCATAGTGTTCCTGTCGGCTGCCTGCCGCCGGCGAGGTGAAGGGATTGGATCACGGATTTTATGGGGCGACGGCATAGATTGACAGATGCCAACCGTTTCGTAGCCCGTCTGTTCACTACTGGGAAAGGGCGTCGACTCGCTGACCCAAGGTGTCGATTTGTCCCTGCATGACGTTGAGGCGCTGGCTCTGTGCCATTTCCTCGGCCTGCGCCGCTTCATCGTGGGCAGCGAGGGCCGCCGCCTGTTGGGCCAAGTCAGCAAGTTGGGCGCTCTGGGCGGCCTCCTCAGCTTGGGCTGTCTCGTCATTGGCGGCTAAGGCCGCGGCCTGCTGGGCCAAGTCGCCGATCTGCTGTGCCAAGTCGGCAAGTTGGGCGCTCTGATCGGCTTCCTCAGCCTGTGCCGTTTCGTCATTGGCGGCCAAGACTGCGGCCTGCTGGCCTAGGGTGTCGATTTGTCCTTGCATGACGTTGAGGCGCTGGCTCTGCGCCATTTCCTCTACCTGTGCTGCTTCATCGTGGGCGGCAAAGGTCTCGGCCTGCTGTGCCAAGTCGTCGATTTGCTGTGCCAAGTCGGCAAGTTGGGCGCTCTGATCGGCTTCCTCAGCCTGTGCCGTTTCGTCATTGGCGGCCAAGACTGCGGCCTGCTGGCCCAGGGTGTCGATTTGTCCCTGCATGACGTTGAGGCGCTGGCTCTGCGCCATTTCCTCAGCCTGTGCTGCTTCATCGTGGGCGGCAAAGGTCTCGGCCTGCTGTGCCAAGTCGTCGATTTGCTGTGCCAAGTCGGCAAGTTGGGCGCTCTGATCGGCTTCCTCAGCCTGTGCCGTTTCGTCATTGGCGGCCAAGACTGCGGCCTGCTGGCCCAGGGTGTCGATTTGTCCCTGCATGACGTTGAGGCGCTGGCCCTGCGCCATTTCCTCAGCCTGTGCTGCTTCATCGTGAGCAGCGAGGGTCGCCGTCTGTTGGGTCAAGTCGGCAAGTTGGGCGTTCTGGGCGGCCTCCTCAGCTTGGGCTGTCTCGTCATTGGCGGCTAAGGCCGCGGCCTGCTGGGCCAAGTCGGCCAGTTGGGCGCTCTGATCGGCTTCCTCAGCCTGTGCCGTTTCGTCATTGGCGGCCAAGACTGCGGCCTGCTGGCCCAGGGTGTCGATTTGTCCCTGCATGACGTTGAGGCGCTGGCTCTGCGCCATTTCCTCTACCTGTGCTGCTTCATCGTGAGCAGCGAGGGTCGCCGTCTGTTGGGTCAAGTCGGCAAGTTGGGCGTTCTGGGCGGCCTCCTCAGCTTGGGCTGCCTCGTCATTGGCGGCTAAGGCCACGGCCTGCTGGGCCAAGTCGTCGATTTGTCCCTGCATGACGTTGAGGCGCTGGCTCTGCGCCATTTCCTCAGCCTGTGCTGCTTCATCGTGGGCGGCAAGCGCCGTAGCCTGCTGGCTCAGGTCGCCGATCTGCTGTGCCAAGTCGGCAAGTTGGGTGCTCTGGGCCTCCTCCTCCGCTTGGGCTGACTCGTCATTGGCGGCCAAGTCGTCGATTTGCTGGGCCAAGTCGGCCAGTTGGGCGCTCTGATCGGCTTCCTCAGCCTGTGCTGCTTCATCGTGGGCAGCGAGGGTCGCCGTCTGTTGGGTCAAGTCGGCAAGTTGGGCGTTCTGGGCGGCCTCCTCAGCTTGGGCTGTCTCGTCATTGGCGGCTAAGGCCGCGGCCTGCTGGGCCAAGTCGCCGATCTGCTGTGCCAAGTCGGCAAGTTGGGCGCTCTGATCGGCTTCCTCAGCCTGTGCCGTTTCGTCATTGGCGGCCAAGACTGCGGCCTGCTGGCCTAGGGTGTCGATTTGTCCTTGCATGACGTTGAGGCGCTGGCTCTGCGCCATTTCCTCTACCTGTGCTGCTTCATCGTGGGCGGCAAAGGTCTCGGCCTGCTGTGCCAAGTCGTCGATTTGCTGTGCCAAGTCGGCAAGTTGGGCGCTCTGATCGGCTTCCTCAGCCTGTGCCGTTTCGTCATTGGCGGCCAAGGCTGCGACCTGCTGGCCCAGGGTGTCGATTTGTCCTTGCATGACGTTGAGGCGCTGGCTCTGCGCCATTTCCTCTACCTGTGCTGCTTCATCGTGGGCGGCAAAGGTCTCGGCCTGCTGTGCCAAGTCGTCGATTTGCTGTGCCAAGTCGGCAAGTTGGGCGCTCTGATCGGCTTCCTCAGCCTGTGCCGTTTCGTCATTGGCGGCCAAGACTGCGGCCTGCTGGGCCAGGGTGTCGATTTGTCCCTGCATGACGTTGAGGCGCTGGCTCTGCGCCATTTCCTCAGCCTGTGCTGCTTCATCGTGAGCAGCGAGGGTCGCCGTCTGTTGGGTCAAGTCGGCAAGTTGGGCGTTCTGGGCGGCCTCCTCAGCTTGGGCTGTCTCGTCATTGGCGGCTAAGGCCGCGGCCTGCTGGGCCAAGGTGTCGATTTGTCCTTGCATGACGTTGAGGCGCTGGCTCTGCGCCATTTCCTCTACCTGTGCTGCTTCATCGTGGGCGGCAAAGGTCTCGGCCTGCTGGGCCAAGTCGTCGATTTGCTGTGCCAAGTCGGCAAGTTGGGCGCTCTGATCGGCTTCCTCAGCCTGTGCCGTTTCGTCATTGGCGGCCAAGACTGCGGCCTGCTGGCCTAGGGTGTCGATTTGTCCTTGCATGACGTTGAGGCGCTGGCTCTGCGCCATTTCCTCAGCCTGTGCTGCTTCGTCGTTGGCGGCAAAGGTCTCGGCCTGCTGGGCCAAGTCGTCGATTTGCTGTGCCAAGTCGGCAAGTTGGGCGCTCTGATCGGCTTCCTCAGCCTGTGCCGTTTCGTCATTGGCGGCCAAGGCTGCGACCTGCTGGCCCAGGGTGTCGATTTGTCCCTGCATGACGTTGAGGCGCTGGCTCTGCGCCATTTCCTCAGCCTGTGCTGCTTCGTCGTTGGCGGCAAAGGTCTCGGCCTGCTGCGCCAAGTCTGCCAGTTGGGCGTTCTGGGCGGCTTCGTCTTCGGCCGACGCAAATGCCCCCATCTGGGCTTCCAAGGCGGCCAGGTCATCATGGGTGGCCAAAGCATCCAACTGGGCTGCCAAGGCATCCAGGTCTCCCGCACTCGCCTCATCCGCACTCGCGAACTCGTCGGCGCGCTCACTCAGGGAAACAAGCTGCTCCTGAATAGCAGAAATCTGCTCGCTCTGAGCATCTTCCTCAGCTTGTGCTGCTTCATCGTTAGCGGCAAAAGTCGCAGCCTGCTGGCTCAGGCCGTCGATTTGCTGCACCAAGTCTGCCAGTTGGGCGTTCTGGGCGGCTTCGTCTTCGGCCGACGCAAATGCCCCCATCTGGGCTTCCAAGGCGGCCAAGTCGTCCTGGGTGGCCAGAGCATCCAACTGGGCTGCCAAGGCATCCAGGTCTCCCGCACTCGCCTCATCCGCACTCGCGAACTCGTCGGCGCGCTCGCTCAGGGAAACAAGCTGCTCCTGAATAGCAGAAATCTGCTCGCTCTGGGCGTCCTCCTCGGCCTGCGTCGTTGCATCATTGGCGGCAAAGGTCGTGGCCTGCTGGTTCAGGGCCTCGATCTGCTGCGTCACAGCGGCCAGTTGTTCGCTCAGACGCCCATCGAGGGCGCCGAGTTTGTCGGCCTGCTCGGTCACGCTCGTCGCGGTCGCCAGTCCGGCCAATTGCTCGCTGGTGGCGGCTTTTCTAAATCCGTCCGACAGTTCCGCCATGCGCACCTCATTCGCGTCCATATTGGAGGCGTTCTGGCCGAAGCGCCGTTCGACGGCGATGACGTATATCACCAGGAAAATGACAATGGCGAGAAGGGCTAACGTGACGGCCCGATTGAACAGCGGCCCCAAGAAGGACGACATCTGCGAACTTCCTCTCTCCTGCGTCATACCTGTTCTCCTTTACGCGATGAGGCGTGAGAACCGCCGTCGTCTCGCCGCGGCGGGAAAGATCGCCGGACCGCCGGAATGACGGCCATTAGAATTGCCAGGAAAGCCAGCGCCGTGAAGAAAGTGCGCATACCGGCCCGGGTGCTCCTAGTTGAGGTTCAGGCAGCCGAGCTTTTCATACGTGCCGTTGACGATCGGCTTGGCTTCGACCGCCATCCAGTCCTCCAGAATCTCCGTGTACACGGAGCGAAAATCAAGGTTGAAGGCCAAGTCGCCCTCAACCAGCTTGTCGTCGTCCAGGGAGGGGTATTCGCTGTAGTGCCCGCCCTTGACGCGGTCGCCGATGAGGAATGCCACGCCCCCGGAGCCGTGGTCGGTGCCGTTGCCGTTGTCTTTCACCCGGCGGCCGAACTCCGAGAACACGAAGATCAGCACGTCGTCGCTGGCGTCGTGCGTTTTCAGGTCGGTGTGCAGGTCGCGGATGCCGCCCGCCACGTCGTCCCACAGCTTGGCCTGCAGCGCCACCTCGTTGGTGTGCGTGTCGAAGCTGCCGTGCTGGGTGTAGCAAATGCGTGTGCCGACGTCGGCCAGCAGCACCTGCGCGGCGCTCTTGGCGCTCTTGGCGAAGGGGTTGCTACCATATTGGACCGTCGAGGCGTATTTCTGCGGCACGGATCTGAGGATGTCAGCGCCGCGCAGCGCGTCCAGGCCGGTCTTGCTCAAGTAATCCATCACCGGCCCATTGCCGAGCGCGCGGCTGTACATGTCGCGGAACGCGTCCAACGCCTGCGAGCGCTGCGCGGCCGTATCGATGTGATTGAGCAGGCCGTAGTTATCAAGGTCGGTCACCGAGGCCACCGGCGCGCCCAGGGTCACCAGCGCCCGCGGCAGGGCGGCGGCAAAATTGACGGCGATGACGACGTTGTCGCCGTCCGGCGTCATGTCGCGGATGGCCTGCCCCAGCCAGCCCTTGTCGCCCACCTTGGTCGGCTCGGCGGTGTGCCAGATGTCCATGGAGCGGAAGTGCGACCGGTTGGGTTGCGGGTAGCCGACGCCGTGGATGATGGCCACCTTGCCCTCGTCGTACAGGTCCTTGACGGGCTGCATGGAGGGATTGAGGCCGTAGCCGTTGTCGAACGGGATGATCTGGTCTTCCGACAGCCGCACGTTCGGCCGGTTGTCGATGTAGCGCGGGTTGTCGTACGGTACCACGCAGTTGAGGTAGTCATTGCCGCCGGAGAGTTGCACCACCACCAGCTTGCGGTTCTTTGCGTCACCCATTATGGCCTTCCTTCTCGATCAGTATGGTTGCTGCCTTACGCCTTTTCATAGACCTGGAAGCGATGCCGGCTGGTCTCCAGGACGTAAACGCGCCCGTCATCGTCCAGCACGACGTCGACCGGATCCCAGAAGTACGGCTCGATGCGCGCCGACACCTCGTTGGCATCGGCGGTATCGACGTCGAACACCGGCACGTACGTAGCGCGCGCCGCCAACTCGTCGGCGTTGGCCGCGATGTATTCCTGCGCCCACGGCGACAACTTGGCTTCGCCCCGGAGTTGCAACAAGTAATTGCCGGCGGCATCGAGCACCTGCACCCGCTGGTTGCCCCAATCGGCGATGTAGAGATTGCCGTCGGCGTCCACCGCCAGCCCCGAGGGCCGGTTGAACTGCCCGTCGCCGTCGCCCGAGGCGCCGAATTTAGCCACGAACGCGCCGTCCGGCGTGAATTTCTGGATGCGGTCGTTGCGCCAATCGGCCACGTACAGGAAGCCCTCGCGGTCCTGCGTGATGCCCCACGGCAGGTTGAACTGGCCGTCGCCGTCGCCATAGGCGCCCCAGGCACCGAGGCTCTGGCCGTGGCGGGTGAATTTCTGGATACGGTGGTTGCGGTGATCCACCATCAGCAGGTTGTCATCGGCATCGAACAACAGGCCGGACGGCCCGTCGAACTCACCGGCAGCGCTGCCCTTGGTGCCCCAGGTGCTCTGCACGGCGCCGTCGCGGCCGTAGATTGTGACCCGTTGCAGGTAATCGTCGGCGAGGTATAGCTTGTCGTCGCGGTCCAGAGCCAGGGCGGTCGGCCAGATCATGTTGCCCGGCTCCTGGCCGTAGCCGCCGATTTGCCCGGAGAATTCGTGCCCCCGGGTGACCATCTGAATGCCGACGATGTCCAACGCCTGCGTGTTGCTGCGGCTGACCACGAAGATGCGGCCGTCGCCGCGGATAACCATCGCCATCGGCAGGTGAAAGCCACGCCCGCCCTGATCGGCGACGAAGCCGATGGTGTCGGTATATTGCAATTGGAACGTTGCGGTTGTCATGCCCTGGATACTCCCTTACACCATCTGGTATTCCTGCGTGGTGACGACCAACTGCAACAGCGCCACGATCGTGCGCTCCGCTTGGGCGGTTGACGCCGCGTCGGCGAAACTCACATCGCCCCAGGAGCGGGCGTAGTCGATGAGCCCGCCGCGAGTGCTGTCCGGCACTTCTAACGGCCCGACGATATGCAGGCAGGCGTCGACCAGTTCCTCGGCCGACAGGCCGCGGCCATTGGCGAGATCGCGGATGCGCTCGATGATGGCCTGGATACCAGGCTTGCCTGGATCACTGAGGACGCGGCTGGCGAAATTGACCCGCTGCACGTAGGCGCCGGTGTTGATCCACTCGCTGCCGCCCTGCCAGCCCTCGACGCTGGGTGGGTTCATCGGGAACTGCCCCATGGCGGCGCACACCCCGACGGCGGCGTACGTATCGGGCGACGGCAATTCCAGGCCGCCGGCCAAGCGCAGGGTGCCGACTACCATCTCGACCGGGCTCTTGACGCGAGCAAAGCGCGCCGCTTCCGACTTGAAGAAGTCGGCGTTGAACAGGGCCCGCAGCATGGCGGAAACGTCGTAATCGGAATCGAAATAGGCTTGGCACATCAGATCAATGGCCTGCGAGTCGCGCGGCGCGGTGTGCGGCCATTGCGGCACGGGCACCTCGTCGGCAACGAAGAAGTGGTACAAATGGCGGGCGATGAAGCGCGGCGTCGCTTCCTGCCGGCAGATGACGGCGACCACGTCCGCGCCGTTCAGGTCCCCTGTCTCGCCGAGGAATGTTTTATCGTCGTGGTCATGGTCCGTGTCGTCATACTCGAATTGCCAGGCGATGTAGCCGTAGGGCCGCGCGGTGTTGTTGCGCATTCGGATAGACATGTAATCGGGGTTGACCACCCGCCAGCCGGTGAAGGCGCGGGCGCATTCCTTGATGTCGTCCTCGGTATAATTGCCCACGCCCATCGAAAACAGCTCCAGAATTTCCCGCCCGTAGTTCTCGTTGATCGAGCCCTTGTGGTTATCCTGGTTGTCCAGCCACATCATCATGGCGGGGTCGCGCGACAGCCGCAGCAACAAATCCTGGAAGCTGCCCATGCCGTGGTCGCGGAACATGTCGAGCTGGTTCGCCACCATACGCGCCTGAATGAGCTTGGTGGCGGCGGTGGCAAAGACGCGATGCCAGAACAGGGACATCTTTTCGCGCAGCGGCGCCTGCGTTTGCACCATGCGGTAGATCCAGTAGGCGGCGCCGGCGGCATGGTTGCGCAGGTCGGACTGATCAACGTGGTAGCGGCGGATCAGGTCTTCCGGCACGGCGTCCGGCTGCGGGTTCAGAAGCGCCTCGACGGTGGCCTCGTAGCCTTGGTCGAGGCAATGGTCGAGTTCCTGCAAGGTGACGCCGAACCCGGCTCGCCTGAGCAGGTGCGCCATCAGCGCGACGTCTTGCTTTGAATGCACAGTGGGCATGCCAGCTTCCTTCTCGAAAGGGATCCCGATAATCGTCTCTTTGGCGTGAGGCGCGAATTATACCAGACAATCCCCGCCCGTATAGGGGCGATTTGCGCCCCGCAGTGAGCCCGTTGCCCCACCGCAGGGGATGGAGTATTCTACGATTTTCGTACGTCACACCGCACAATTCCGGGAGGAAAGAGGATGAATACACTGCAGGCCGTTGCGCGACTTCTGAAACTAGAGGGTGTCGAGTGGGTGGCATGCTTTCCGTCCAACAATCTCATCGAAGAGGTGGCCAAGGAAGGCATCCGCACCATCATGTTCCGGCAGGAGCGCGGCGCCATGATGGCCGCCGACGGGTACAGCCGCATGCACGACCGCAACAAGTTCGGCGTGGTCATCACCCAGGGCGGCCCCGGCTCCGAGAACTCTATGGGCGGCTTGGCCCAGGCCTTCGGCGACAACGTGCCCATCCTCTACCTGCCCGGCGGCCCGGCGGTGAACCAGCACGATATTCGGCCCAATTTTTCCCCGGTGCGGACGTATCAGTCGGTATGCAAATACGGTGAGGTGATCTGGAAGCCGGACATGGTGGGCAGCGTCATGCGGCGCGCCTTTCACCACCTGCGCAACGGGCGTTCGGGTCCGGTCATCGTCGAGATCCCCGGGGATGTCGGCACCGGCGAGGTGCCCGCTGCCGTGGTGCAGAACTACCAGCCGCCCAAGCGCCACCTGCAGGGGCCAGCGGCGGGCGACGTGAAGGACGCCGTCAAGCTGCTGCTGGGTGCCCGCAAGCCGCTCATCTGGTCCGGCATGGGCACCCTGATGTCGGGAGGCACCGGGGAGTTGCGGGAATTGGCCGAGCTGACGGAAGTGCCGGTCTACTGCACCATGCCCGGCAAGTCCGGCTTCGACGAGCGCCACCCGCTGGCCTTGGGCTCCGGCAGCGGCGCCACCGGCCTGCACGCGCGGCGCTGGATTCAGGAATCCGACGTGCTGCTCGCCCTCGGCTCCAGCATGACCCGTACCACCTACGGCCAGCCCATCCCCGACGGCAAAACCATCATCCACAACACCGAAAGCATCGAGGACATCAACAAGGACTTTCCCGTTGCCGTCGGCCTGCCCGGCGATGCCCGTCTCGCCATTCGCATGCTCATTGACGAGGTGAAAGGCCAGATCGGCGAGAACGGCCGTAAGGGGCAGACCCAAGTGGCCGCCGAGATCGCCGAGGTGAAACAGCAGTGGATGTCCGAGTGGACCGACATTCTGCGCTCCGACGAGGTGCCGGTGACCGTCTACCGCATCATTGGCGAACTGGAGCGCAACTTGGACAAGGACAACAGCATTGTCACCCACGACGCCGGCACGCCGCGCGACACCATCATGCCGTTCTACACGGCCACCGTGCCGCACAGCTACGTCGGCTGGGGCAAGACCACCCACCTCGGCTACGGTATCCCGCTGATGATCGGCACGAAGCTCGCCAAGCCCGACAAGTTCTGCCTCAACTTCATGGGTGACGGCGCCTTCGGCATGTCCGGCCTGGATATCGAAACGTCCGTGCGGGCGGGTGCTCCCATCACCACCATCGTGCTGAACAACGGCGACATGGCGACTTACCCCGGCGGCTATCCGACGGCCCGCGAGGTGTTCAACGTCACCGCTATGACCGGCGATTACGCCAAGATCGCCGAGGGTATGGGGGCCACCGGCATTACCGTCACCCAGCCCGACGAAGTGGCCGCTGCCCTGCAAAAGGCGCAGCAACTCAACGCCGAGGGCCGCACCGTGCTACTGGACATCCATACCAACTTCGAGGCCCGTCGGTCGCGTTTTGATTGATAATCGGTGATGCCAGAAACAGTGAGCCCCGAGACCGGGCGCAGACGGCCTTTATCCCCCCCTTAGTATCGCCCCCTGCTCTTAGCTCGACTTTGTACAGCTTTGGTCAAGTCAGTACGTATAACAGACCCATGGTATCAAGCGCTGCCGATAGACCCGAAGGAGTTCACCCACTCGGTGTCGGGCGTTGATGTTGAAAAATACTCGCCCTCCCGCAGATGTTGCCGCACCGCTGCCAAAGCGTCGCTGAACGTCGCCTGCTCCTTGCCATGCCAAACGCTCCTTCGCACCGCCAAGCGACCGTTCAGATACAGGGCATGAGCCACCGCGAATACAAGCTCAGCAGACACGGCGGTGGTCCGTTCCATCGCCAAGTCCGACCCCTGATCTGCGTCTCAAAGCCCAAGTGGGCGCGGCTTTCCTCGAATGTTGTCTCGGTGCTCCAGCGCTTGATGAAACACGCCATCCGATCGCTGGCCTAGTCACTCACACGTCGAGACGTATGCCCGTGGCGGGTCATGGCGTCACCGTGACGTACCAGAATCCATCTGAGCGGCAGCATCTGTCCCACAGGGAGAAGGAAGCCGTACAACCCCGCGCACCGTGAGAGAGGGTTGGGGGGAGGATCTGATCTGCAAGCATGAACGAGTCGGCGGATTTCAAACTGATACACTACCGACAATTTCTCGGCAAGATCAGCGTCGCCGCATGCGCGGGTCCATGGCGTCGCGCAGGCCATCACCCATGTAGTTGATGCTCAATACGGTCAGCGAAATGGCCAAACCGGGCCAGACCACGCGCGCCGGCGTGAGGCCGAGGAAGGGCACGCCATCGTACAACAGCCGGCCCCAAGTCGGGAAATCGGATGGAAAGCCGAGGCCGAGAAAGCTCAGGGCGCTTTCCGTGATGATCGCCTGCGCGATGCCGAGGGTGGCGGAAACCGTGATCGGGCTCAGCGCGTTGGGGAGGACGTGCCGCACGATGATCCGGTGCGGCCGCGTGCCAACGCTGCGGGCGGCGAGCACGAACTCCCGCTGCTTGACCGCCAGTACTTCACCGCGCACGATGCGTGCGGTCTGCATCCAGCTCGTGATGCCGATGACGGCTACGATCAGGACGAAGAGGCCGACCTCCGGCCCCAGGACGGACCGCAGCGGATCCCGGAACAGCATGATGCTGACCAGCAGCAGTGGCAAAACCGGCAGCGCCAGAAAGAGATCGGTCAGCCGCATCAGCGGACCGTCGAGCCTCTGGAAGAAGCCCGCCAGGACGCCAACGCCGCTTCCGAGACTCAGTGAAAGCGCCATAGCGGCGACGCCCACGGCGAGTGAAAGCCGCCCGCCAGCCAGCACCCGGGCGAACATGTCGCGGCCGAGGTTGTCCGTGCCCATCGGGTGGGCAAGCGACATGCCCTGGTTCTTGGCCTTGTAGTCGAGGTATTGTGGATCAACGCCGTGGGTCATGGAGCCGAACAGCACCGCCACCGCGATCAGGATGAAGACCGCGGCACCGCCCAGCGCCCCCTTATGGCGCCAGAACTGATGCCAGACGTCCCGCGCCAGCGAGCGGTGCTGTGATCCGAGCACCGAAACGGCGTCAGTCATAGCGAATCCTCGGATCCAGCACCCCGTACAGCAGGTCCGCCAGCAGATTGAACACCACGATCAGCACCGCGAAGATGAACGTCACGGTCTGCACGGTGGGGATGTCGGCACTTTCGATGGCGCCGATCAGCAACTGGCCGACGCCGTTGATGCGGAATATCTGCTCGGTGATGATGGCCCCCGCGAAGGTGGACGGCAATCCCAATGCAATAACGGTGACGACCGGGATCAGGCTGTTGCGCAGCACGTGGACGAGGATGACGACCGGTTCCGTCAGTCCCTTGGCGCGGGCGGTGCGCACGTATTCCTGGTTGAGATTGTCGAGAACCGCGGAGCGCGTGAAGCGGCTGAGTTGCGCCGCATTGTACAGCCCGAGCACCATCACCGGCATGACCATCTGCCTGACTTGGTAAACGAAGCTGTCGAAATCCGTTACCTGGTGGGTCGTGTCGTAGATGGACGGCAGCCAGCCGAGCGTGGCGCTGAACACCACGATGAGGACGGTTCCCGTGAAGAAGGTCGGCACCGAGAAACCCACGGTGGTGACGAAGGTGCCGACGTGGTCGAAGATCGAATACTGGCGGTAGGCAGAGAAGACGCCAACGGGCACCGCGAGCAGAACCGCGACTAGGTAGGAAACGCCGACGACGGTCAGGGTCTGCGGCAGCCGGGTGGCGATCAGGTCCACGACCGGCGCGCGGGTCGACCAGGAGCGCACACGCAGACGCTCCTCGGAATTGCCGATTTCAACTCCCCACATGCGCTCAGCCAGGTTGAGCGGCTCATGGACCATGAACTGCGTAAGCCACCGGAGATACCGGACGTGGAACGGCTGTCCGAGGCCAAGGTTCTCGCGGATGGCCTGCCGGGTCTCCGGGGGAATCGTCAGCGGCAGCTGGGCAGTCGGGTCGTTCGGCGCCAAGTCGAGCAGGGCGAACACGATGAAGCTGATCACCAGCAGCGTCGGGATTGAAAACAGCAGGCGCCGGGCCGCATATCTCAGCATGGACTTGCCTCGCGCGCTCGGTGGGGCCGGGGGCCGGGCCGCGTCATTTCAGGCGATGCCACTCCTGGATGTTCCACACGGTAGCGTCCCAGGCGTTATGGCGGACACCGCCGAGGGACAACGCCCTGGCGGCGACCTCACCGCGATGGACTAGCGGGATCAACGCACCGTGGCCGACCAGCCTGTCGTTCATCTCCCGGGCGATGACGGCGCGTTGCTCGGTCCCAGCGGTCTTGGATAGCGACCTCGCCAACTCGTCGTATGCCGCGTCGCAGTAGCGCGGGATGTTCTGGCCGAGCCACTGGTTCTCGGGGCCCGGAATTTCATCGCAAATCCAGCCCTGCATGTAGTTCTGGGGATCGGTGCCGTCGAAGCTGTTGGTGTACATCTGGATGTCGGCGTAGAACTTCTGGTAGGTGTCCGGGCTTGACGGGTCGCCGCCGAAGAACACCGACGCGTTGATGTTCTTCAACTCGGTCTCCACGCCGATCTCCCGCCACATCTGTTTGATCAGCGCCTGGGTGCCCTGGCGGACGGAATTGGTCGAGGTCTGGTAAAGAATCGAAAGCCGCACGCCGTCCTTGGCGCGAATATCATCTCGGCCGCGAACCCAGCCAGCGTCGTCGAGCAGCTTGTTGGCGCCCGCAATATCCTGGATCTTGCACCAGTCGTTGACGGTCGAGGCATAGACCGCCGGGGCCGGCAGCACGCTGCAGGTCACCCGTCCGGCAGGCCCGTAACCGGCGGCGACCAGGATTTCCCGGTCGATCGCCATCGACAGCGCGCGCCGCACCGCCGCATCTGAGAGGAACGGGTGTGGATTGGCGCCGTCCTGGTAGGTTGACCGTTTATCGTCCAATGCCGGGTCTGGATTGGTGAGTTGCACCACCAGACGCTCGACCATGCTGCCAAAGGCCGAGACGACCTCCCCCCTGCCCGCCGTAGCCATGGCGGCGAGGATTTCGGGCTCGACCTGGAGATTCCAAGCGTAGTCGAACTCACCGGTCTTCAGCACGGCGCGCGCCGCCGAAACGGCGTCCCCACCGCCCTTCAGCAGAACCGAGGAGAAGGCCGGCTGGTTGGGGTCGCGGTACCTGTCGTTCAATTCGTACAGGACGATGTCATTCGGGCGGAATTCCGTCACCTTGAAGGGGCCGGTGCCAACCGGTCCGAAGTTTTGCTCGGCGCACGCCGGCGCCCTCGCACCCGTGCAAGCCTCGAACTGCTTTTCCTGGATGACCGGCGAGACCGAACCGACGAACGGAACGTAGGGGAACGGCATGGGAACCTTGAACGTGATGCGCACCGTATGGCTATCAACGGCTTCGACGGCCTTCACGTCCTGAAACCGGCTGGCGGCGCTGCAGCCGCCTTCGGGGTCCATGCAGTAGGCCGCCGTGAACGCCACGTCCGCGGCGGTAAACGGGCTTCCGTCCGACCACACCACATCGTCTCGCAGCCTCCAGGTGATCGACAGGAAATCCGTCGAGACCCCGCCGTTCTCAACGGTTGGAATCTCCACGACCAAGGCCGGAACCATCCCGCCTTGCTCGTCATAGCGCGCCAGGGGCTCAAGAACCAGCGAAGCCGCGTGGATGTCCTTGGTTCCCCCGGACAGGAATGGGTTCAGGATGGACGGCGCCTGCCAATAAAGCATTTTCAATTGGCCGTCGCTGCCTCGCTCGCCAGCGGCAGCCGACACGAGCGACAGGATAGCAGCCAGGGTCAGGATGAACAGTCGCGGTTTCAATCGCACAGGCACCTCCTCGCTGGTTTGTCAATGGCTCTACAATTGTGGATGGGTGTTGTCGTTGGAGAAAATTCGGTCTCAGCGATACGACAAGGAAGAATCACGAAGTGTTAGTAACGAACAACGGAGTTCAGCGTCGACGAGAAATGCCTGGGAGTAACGGCATCGCAGCAAACGTGAGGATGACCTCCGTTCCCGGCAGTTCCCGAAAAATTCGGGCCAACCGGTTTGGCCCAGAAGGAAAATGGAGGGAAAACGAACCGCCGCCGGTGCTCTCTGCAAATGATGGTCACACCTCCGCGTGATCTTGGTGCAGCCCGTCACCGGGTTCCAGGTTGCGTCCGTCCACTCGATTGCTGATTTGCCGCCCATAACTCAACACGCCAAATTATCCAGCCTGCCTTGTACTGTTTGCGCCACTTGTTCAGGAAAGGTTATGGCATGCCTTGATGCAGTTCCCTATATTTCAGCAAGCAATCTCCGAGGTAGCTACGGCTGTCATCAGTGAGTCTACTTAAATCCATGAGACGTGCCAGGTCACGCGCCGGGTCTTCTGACGCTCGCAATCCAGGGTGGGCCTTGATGAGTCCGAAAATCTCCGCTTGCGGGATATCTCGGGGTGTCCTTTTCAGATCAGACCGGAATGGCAAAACTGCAGCATGGCTTCCCGGCTTCCAGATGAAGACGTTACCATTTTCCTCATGGCGCTCATTGTTTCCGAGACAGTTTAGAACACGCTCCCGGATCCGCCGCCCAGCACGTTGCCAGCCGTGCTGACGCGCAATTTTCCGAACAAGCTGAATATCGTGGAGTGGGCCATCCATCGCTACGATTTCGGACACGAGCCCCTCCAGTGTCGGTACGTATGAGAGATCGAAAAATTTGTCCGGCTCAAGAGCGGATGCCACCCCAGCATCAGAACCGCCGTCACCGAAAGTATTTGCAGAGGATGCGCTGTTCTCGCTCCGGTCGATCACCGCACCAGAAAAGCGTTCGGCTTCCCAGGGCTTCCCAAGCGGGTTTGCCGGCGATCTTTCGTTCAATTGGAGATCATCAGGCAAGGGGGCATCAGGTACGGCAGAAGATTGAGGTTCCCCTTCTTCAATGGGAGAAGCTGACGGTTCCAGGCCATAAGATGCCTCTTCCGTTATCCTGTCACATACCGCCTTTTCCCGTTCGGCCCGGTCTCGTTCCAGCAGTTCACCTAGCTGGCCGTGCACGCGTTCAAGCGCATCCGACCCACGCGTGAACCAGTCCGTAGACCAAATGCGCAAAATCTTCCAGCCGAGATTGCGCAGAACCGCTTCACGTATCTGGTCGCGGTCACGGGCTGTAGCGGAGCGGTGATAGGTCGCCCCGTCGCATTCGACTCCCGCGAGATAAGTCCCTGCTTTGTCTGGATGGACCACCCCCAAATCAATGCGGAAACCGGACACCCCAATCTGCGTCCGTACCTCCCAACCTTTACCGCGCAATGCGTCAGCCATCGATTCTTCGAACGGACTTTCGGCAGGTCCGAGTGAGCCGGCGTCCATGGCCGGAAGGGCTACGGCTCCACGCTGCGCATAGTCCAGGAAGTTTTTCAGGTGTGCGACCCCCAAACCCTTGGCCCGGGTTGTATCAATCTTATCGGAGGTGATGGATGAAAACACATGCAATTCTTCCCGAGCCCTGGTCACCGCCACATTCAGACGCTTCTGTCCGCCGTCGAGATTGATCGCACCAAAGGTCATCGGCAGTTTGCCCGCCTTGTCCGGCCCAAAGGTGATTGAGAACAGCATCACGTCCCGCTCGTCGCCCTGAATGCTTTCGAGGTTCTTGACGATCGCCGGTTCTTCTCGGTCGGCGTCAAAGAACCATTCCAGAGCCGGTGTCTTGCGACGTTCGGCATCCAGAAGGTCCAGAATCAATTCCTGTTGTTGAACATTGAACGTGATGATGCCAAGCGTGGGTCGCTCGGCCTCCTTTCTGTTCAGCCACAATTTCAATCTTTCAACGGCCAATTGTACGACTGCCTTGGCCTCAACCTCGTTTATCCGCCCTGAACCACGCGCATAGATGCCCTGGACGAGATGAAACCGCACCGCATTCGATTGCGTTCTGGGCGACGGGAACGTAACAAGCTGATCCTTATAATAGTGATGGTTGGAAAAGGCGATCAGAGCCTCATCACGGCTGCGGTAGTGCCAGTTCAGTTGACGTTCTGGTAGGGCGTTTCGCGCCTCATCGAGGATACTGGGCAGATCCTGCTCATAGAACGCCAGACCGTCATCATCGCCGTCGCTGTCGGTACGGCCAAAGAAATTCGTCGGCGGCAATTGCATGGGGTCACCGACGATGACGGATTGACGTCCCCGCGCAATGGTGCCAATCGCATCCCAGGTCGTAATCTGTGAGGCTTCGTCAAAGATGACCATGTCGAACAGCGCCTGGTCTGCCGGGAGATATTGAGCCACCGATAGAGGCGACATCAGCACGCAGGGCGTCAGCTGGGTAAACGTTTCCCGCATGCGCTCAAGGAGTTGACGGATTGATGTTCTCGGAGACTTCAGCCCAAGCTGACGCCGTAGAAACCCCAACTCAGAGTTGGTAGGGACGCCATCTTTGGCGGGAAGTCCATGCGCTACCTTCAGGCGTACTTGTGTCGCGGCAAGTTGTTGAATGGCTTCAACGGTTTCACGGAATCGTTGAATTCTGTCTTCCTGCTCCCAGTGCACGAAGTTGCGCAGGCAAGGACTGGCATCTATGGCGTCAGACAACCACCACTGAAAATAGGCCACTCGGAACGCCGACTTGGCATCAGAAACCGTGCCGTTTTGCAACGCTTCGATAAGCGGGCCAAGCCCCCGTGCCGTTGCTTCCTTGCGAACCATCGTCCATTTCAACCAGTCTTGCAGACGTCCGGTCTTGGATTTCATATCGGCCAGTACTGAACCCAGGTATTTCAGAGACGGCACCTCGAGCTCCCCCTCTGCAACAGTGCGGCATGCAGCCATCGATTTGCCAAATTCGTCTTTGGCTGCCAGAAACACGGCCGCTTTCTGGGCCACCTCGGTGCTCTCTCCTTTGTCGATTGCCTGGGCCAACCTTTCGCCTGCCTTTTCGGATTGGCGTTTCATTTCATAAAAAGTTGCACGTATGTCTGCAGCATCAGAGAGATAGGCGCGCAGCGGTCGCGGCTCACTTTGGGTACCATTGAAGTCTGGCAGTTTTGCCAGCAGGCTGGTCTCAATTTGCGCAATTCCCCCTTGTATGGCCTTGAGCGGTGCAAGTTCTGTAGCAGGGTCGACACGCCCGGCAGAAGCATAGCTTTGCAACCATTTGCGCACCCGCCGCCGTCCAAAGACAGAAAATGGCCACAGTCTGGCACTCGCCCGGCGCCATTCGCGGTCGATCTCTTCCAACGGCACGCGAACGATCTCACTGTCCTCATACGTGGCACGCAACCGGCTTCTCTCGCTGCGGTAGGTGTCTATGGCAGCTTCAAATCCATCCAGACCGGCTGTCATCTCGTCGAATCTGCTATCCAAAACAACCCGAAAGTCATCATGCGTGATTCGTTCGATGGCCTTGGCCAGTCGCAAGAGCATACTTTGACGAGCCTCCGACACATCGGCATCGGCCTCTAAATCAAGGACTTCCCCCAGGGCATGACAGGCCTTCGCCAAGGCATGGGTAGCGGTGGCCAGCGAATCAATGCGCTTGATCAATTTAATTTGCCAGCCATGGGACCACTCTGTGTGATTAACCCAAGCCCATACCTGACACTCCGCAACCGCGGAAAAGGCCAATCCTGCCCGCTCAGCCAGATTCTCCAAGTCTCTATAGCTGTCTCGGTCATGGCTATCGTGGGAGGCAAAGGAAAGATCGAACGTGACGGTTTCACCAGCGACCCTCCCAATGGCGTCAAAGATGCTGAAGCCGTGACTCCCCGCATGGTGTAACGCGGCGACATAATGGTTCAACTCGTCGCGCCGAACTTCCAGGTCAGACGTTAGTGAAACCCATTCTTGTGATCTGTCTTCTGCAATTCGGTCCCACGCCTGCCCCAGCTGATTGATCACCGATTTTCGTTCCGTCTTGTTGGAATGCAATTCCAGACAGACATCAGCCAAGCCGCAGGCTTTCAGCCTTCGATGCACCACATTCAATGCCGCGGCCTTTTCGGCCACGAACAGTACGGTTCTGCCATTAGCCAGACAATGCGCGATCATATTGGTAATCGTCTGGCTCTTTCCCGTCCCCGGCGGTCCAATCATGACAAAATCGTTGCCCGCTGCCGCCGCAACCACAGCGGCAAGCTGCGAACTGTCGGCGGGCAGTGGCATGAACAGATTCTTAGGCGCAACCCGTCGGTCAACCTCTGATGGCTGGGGCATGCTTGAACCGCCGCCCGTTTGAAACGCCTCAGTCGGGTTGTCGATCAGGTGCCGGACGAGGCGATTGTTACGCAAGCCGTCTGTTCGGTCGACCAAGTCTTTCCACATCAGAAATTTGGCAAAAGAAAAAACGGAGAGCGCAATGTCCTCGGTAACTTCGAAGCCGGGCACGTCCCTTACTGCTTGGCGCATCGTCTGCAAAATCCTCGGGACGTCAAGGCCCGCCTGATCCCTCGGCAATTCACCGCGCAACTGCGGCACTTGGAGGCCAAAATCCTGCTCCAAAAGCTGCAGAAGGGTTTGGTTGAAGCGGACGTCATCTTCATGGTGCGACAGGTAATAATCGGATTGTGCCGAGCGCCGGCTCAACTTGACTGGCATCAGCAAGAGCGGCGCCCGATACGAACGTGTATCGGTCTCGGATTTCTTCCACCGCAAGAATCCCACCGCCATGAAGAGCGTGTTCGTGCCGCCCTCGGCCAAGTCAGCTTGCGCCTTGCGGTAAAGCGTCGTTAAACGTCCCTTCATGTCTTTGCCGGCCACAGGCGTGCACAGTTCCCTTTTCTCGAAAGCGGACTTGGCGAAATTGCCGTCAATATCGCGCCCTGTCTGGCGCCGGTAGCTATCAGGATCCCGTTCGCCCACGGGGTTTTCGTCGATAAGGGAAATGATCCTGAAGCGCCTGCCATCGGCCAGGGCATCCTCAAGCGCAGGGACATCCGAACAGACGAAGCGAAGGGTTTGCTTGGTTTCGGAGAAATTCAGCAGACGGTTGCGGAGGGACAAATCAAGCAATTTCTTCTGCCAGCGCTCAATACGACCCTGGGGTGTCTGCGGCGTCTCTTCAACCGTCTCGGGCGGCAGCCAATCCAGCGACGGCGTCTCGGGTAGCGGCGCTGCCGCAACCTGGTCCTGCGGTTGTGGCGCTTCCGAGTCCGCGGTTTGGCGACTCGACAAGGGCTTGATGCCCGCGGACCTGGCTCGGGCAATATCAATCACCCAAAGGAATTCAGCCTCTCTTTCCTCTCTCAACTGCCCCATAATAGCGTTGTCCGCCGCGTATGCGAAATCAACGCTCGGGCGCTTGGTCAGCAAGGTGGCCTCGAACGGTACAAACTCATGTGAAGCGACGGCCTTGCGAACGTCGGTCACATCTGACTCAACGGTCCTTGCGAACGTCTTGTTGCAAAGCCACACGCCAGCAAAGGCATGGCCCTCCGTAAAGATCACCGCCGGGTTCAAGCCCGCCTGCTCAAGGGCGGCAGCCAGAAGAAGCGACAAATCAAGGCAAGTTGCCAGGCCGTTCTGTACGATGTTCCCCGGATCGCGCACTTTTTGCCCCTGTGACTCGAACGACTTCGGTGGCTCGGCATAGGAAAGCCCCAACCCCGTCACCGCCGACCAGACGGCACCAGCCAGCATGTAGACTCGCCTCGGGTCGCCGCTTTGATAGCCATCCAGCGAGCCGTTTTCACCGTTAGCTTCTAACAGGCGAGACGCATCCTTAAGGATTCGTGCCGTCTGTACATGGTTCGGCGATACAAACGCAGCCAGCATTTGGGCCATTTCCGATGAGCCGCCCCATTCGTCACGGGCCAGAAGTTCGATCTCCACCGGCTGTTCGGCCAGCAATTCCGACTCGCGGAACAACTGAAAGACCAGCTCCCCACGCTCCGCTTCATCAAGGCGATCCAAGGTCCCAAAATCAAGGGATACCCGTAGGTCAGACAGATCCAGCGTTTCGCCAGCCGGAATGCGATCAATGATCCATTCTTTTGAGCGACAAAACGTGGGTTGAACCGTTAAGGTCAAACGCAGGTTTTCGAGCGGCCCTGGCGAGTCGTTGCGCACAGCAACACGTCGAAGGATCGGCACGAAATTCTGAGCCGACGCGAAGGTGATTTTAGTGGCAGCATCTATTTCGAGACAAACCTGTTGGTAATTGCCGTCCGAGGTCTGGATGTCGTTATCCACAAAGACACCCCTCTTCCGCGAATAGTCGATCTTCCATTTTCTTCAACCTCCGAAAGCTCCAACCCAAAGTTAGGCGTGATGACGACTTTGGGTTGAGACTTGTTCGACACTTTCCTATCCCTGTTTTATACGGAGAGTCTCAATTTACACTATATTCTGGCCGCGCAACCCTCACAGGGGATGAATCAGGCCGCGCAAGGCGCCATGACGCAGTTCGACAAACAGGTCCGGGCATTCCTCGCGTACCCGTTCGAGGTCGCCCACCAGGCGTTGCCAATACGCTTGGTAGGCGTCGTACAACGGTGGCAGCTCAGCCACCAGGCACGGGCGCAGGGCTTCGGGCTCCAGCGGTTCGACGAGGCGGTCCTCATAGGCGAGGTTCATGTTGAGGTACTCGTTCTCGTAGCGGTCCTGATGCTGCTCCCTGACAGCCGCGTCCCCGCCGTCCGGGCCGTAGGTGAAAAACGGCCCCGCTTCCTTGCCCATCACGGCGACCTGCCCGGTGGTGAAGCCATAGTGGCGATACAGGCCGGAACGCACGGAGGTGGCGTGGCTGTCCATGGCGCAGTAGGCGCCGCCAAACGCCTTGTCGATGACCACCGAAACGCGCGGCACCATGAGGTTGGGGTAGGTCATCAGCAGCCCGGCGCCCTTGGACAGAATCTGGCCCACCGATTCCGCCTGCGTGGCGATGAATCCCGGCACGTCCACCAGCGTGATGACGGGCAGGTGATAAGCGTTGGCCAGCTTCAGGATGCGCGTGACCTTGGACGACGAGTCCGCCGTCATGGAACCCCCCAGAACCTGCCGCTGATTGGCAATGACCACGACCGCAATGCCGGCGATGCGCGCCAAGCCAACGACCGCCGAGGGGGCGAATTTCTCGTGGTACTCGAACCACGAGCCGTCGTCCACCGCCGCTTCGATGAACGTGCGCACGTCCCAGGTGGCGTTGCGCTTGAGGCGGGCGTTGCGCCGCGCCTGCGTCACGATGGCCCGCAAGTCGGTGGGCACACCGCGTTTTTCCCACGACGCAGCGCGCGGCGGCAGGGACCACATGCTCTGCGGCAGGTACGAGAACCACTTGCGCGCCAGGGTCGCCGCCGCCTCGTAGGTAGCGACCCGGTAGTGCGCCTCGCCGGATTGCTCGCTGTGCAGTTGCGCGCCGCCCATCTCGTCCGGCGTCACCTCCTCGCCGGTGGCCACACGAATCACCTGCGGCCCGGTGACGGCCATCATGCTGCCATCGATCATGATGACGGTGTCGGTCATCACCGGTGCGTAGGCGCCGCCGCCAGCGTTCAGTCCGGACAGGATGGACAGCATGGGAATGCGGCCGGAGAGTTCGTTGATCTGCGTGAAAATCTTGCGGAAGATGTCGAGCGAGGCCACGCCGTCGTTGATGTCGGCGCCGCCGGAATCCCAATCAATCAGCAGCGGGCAGCGCCGTCGCTCGGCGAACTGCATGTGCTTGATGAGCTTGTCGCCGGTGGAGATGGTGACCGCCCCGGCAGCAATGGCGGAATTGAAGATAGCCACGGCGACGGGCCGGCCGTTCATGTCGCCGCAGCCAGTGAGCAAGCGGCGCTCGCCGTGCCGTGGGTCGAGGTCGGGGCTGGGTGCGTGCTCTTCCGTGAAGGTTCCGGCATCGAACAGGGGCGCGATTTTCTCCTGGACGGTCAGCTTGCCGCGGGCGTGCTGCCGCGCGGCGGCCTGAAAGTCCGGCCGCGTCCACACTTCGCGCAGGTACGACAGGGTTTCCGCCAAGCCGGCGCCTGTCGGCTCGTTAATGGTCTCTGTCTTTTCGCCCATTGTTTCGTCTGTCTCTACTTACATGCACGTGCCGATTTGCAGATCCCCAAATTGTACTGGAATTCGTTGTTAGGACAACGTTTACGAGCTATCTGGGACTGACTGCCGGCATTACGGCAGGTTGGCGTGACCGCCTTCGTCGAGCAGGCGCTCGATCACCGCCTTGGTGCGCTGCGAGGCGTGTCCGTCAAGGCCGTGGAACAGGTAGTTGCGGTAAGCCTGGGAATGCTGCCGGCGCTCCGCATCGTCCCGCAAAGCGTCGGCCACGGCGTCGCCGATCTCGTCGGGTCGAGTGATATGCAGGAAGGCGCCCGCGAGGAAATCCTGCATGGTTTCGCCGAGCAGGGGCTCGCCGTCGTGATGGTGCATGCCGGCGTCGGGCAGCACGAAGATGATGCCGGTTTTGTCGAGGGCCAGAAAATCGAACAATGTGCTCGACGCCTCACTGATCAGCGTATCCGCGACGTGCAGATAGGGCACGATGTTGTAGTCATCCACCGACAACAGCACGGCGTGCGGGAACGCCTTCACGGCGCGTTGGTACAGCCTGTGGTGCCAGTGTGGGGCGTATTTGCCGCGCCAACTGTATTGATGCAGCTTGATGATCAGGTTGTACCGCTGCGTCTCGGTCAGGATGCGCTCGCGGACGACATCGATGCAGGTCGGTTTGTAGGTGGGCGCGAACAGCACGGTCGGCTTGCCAGGATCAAGACCCAAGCAGCTCAGAATATCACTGCGCGACGGCTTTTGCGGCCCGAACAGGGGATCGAGCTTCGGCAGGCCGACCTTGTGTACCGTCGATGCCCCCAGCGCGTTCGCCTGCCGAATCTTGTCAACCCGGTAATCGCCCTCCACGAAAATTTGGTAACGGGTGCGGGGCTGCTGACGAAGGTTGCGGTGCAAGATGTTCTTGATGCCGGTGCCGTGGTTGACGAAGCACAACAGGGTGGTGCCATATCGTTTCGGGTCGCGCACCGTATCGCCCACGATTACGATGTCGAAGCCGCGGGTGTCATCGGCAATCGTCAGCCCCTCGGCGCGAAAACGGGCCTCAAGGTTCCGACGAAGCGAGCGGCTGAACAGACCAAAACGGCGTTCGGCGTCGTGGGAGCAGACGAAGGCGATGTCGTACCGTGGGTCTTGGCGAAACACATGGTAAAGCGGGTCGATAGCGGCGCGGTGATATAAATGCCCGATTTCGAAAAGCAGTCTGATCATGCGACGCCGCTCTCCCACGTGGCCCTAGCCGCGGCCAGCACGCGGGCACTGGAAATGTCTTGCATGCAGGCGTGATGTCCCCGCGGGCAGCGCATCGAGCCTTTGGTGCTGCACGGGCGACAGGACAAAGGCTCGCTGACGACCTCGGCGCGAGCCTGAAACGGATAGAAGCCGAACTCCTGCACGGTGGGGCCGAAGACGGCCACAACGGGAACTTGCAGGGCGGCGGCCATGTGCATGAGGCCGGAATCGTTGCTGATGAGCAAGCGGCAACGGCTCAGCAGGGCAGCGCTGTGCATGAGCGACAGGGCGCCGGCGCCGTTGACAACCGGCACGTCGAGGTTGTCACACAGGATGTGGGCCAGTTGCGCTTCGTCCGGGCCGCCCAGGATGACCACGGACGCCTGCTTTTCCCGCGCCAATGCCTGCGCTACGGCGGCAAATCGTTCCACGGGCCAGCGCTTGGTGGGCCAACGAGCGCCGGGCGCCACCGCCAACAAAGGCTGATTCGTGGCGCCGGGCAGGCTGCGGACGACGTGGGTCTGCATCGCTTCCGCGCTTTCGGGATCGAGATACATTGTCGGCGCGCCCAGCCGGCCCGTGAGGCCCAGACGCCGCAGAGGCGCGGCATAGATCTCGGGCACCGGCGTCATGCGCCGCAAGGTGTTCCAACCCAGACGCACCAGCAGGGCGCGGCGCAGGACCCGCTTGTTATAAACCAGCTTGCGACGCGCCCGCAGCCCCCGCAGGAGTAATTGACTACGCGGCGTGCAGTGCAAGTCCAGGGCCAGGTCATAGCGGTCGGCGCGTAGGCCGCGCAACGTGCGCAGCAAGGATTGTCGGGAATCGAACGTCAGCAGGCGGGTAATGCCGGGATGGGCTCGTAACAGATCGCGGTATTCGGCCTTGATGAGCACGTCGACCTGGGCCTGTGGGCAAGTGGCACGCAACAGATTCAACAGCGGCGTCATCAGCAGGATGTCGCCCAACGCACTCAGGCGGATCAACAGGATGCGCCGCAGTTCGCCAAACGCGACGGCACCGCTATGCGGGGCGATGATTGAGGACATCCTGATACACCTTGAGGATGGCGGCACCCATCCGACCGGCAGTGAAAAACTGTTCCACACGGCGCCGTCCGGCCTCACCAAATGCCCGGCCGCGTTCCGGTTGTTGCAACATCGTACACAGCGCCTCGGCGAGGGCACGTGCATCGCCAGGCGGCACCAGCAGGCCCGTAACACCATCCTGCACTGATTCCGGGATGCCACCGGTGCGCGTTGCCACCACGGGTTTGCGCATCGCCATGGCGTCGAGAACGGATGTACCCAAGGCCTCCTGAGTGGAAGGAAATACGAATATCTCGAACCCCCGAATCAGAGACAGAACATCGCGGCGAAAACCCGTAAAACAAACGGCATTGCCGAGACCCAAGGCAGTGGCCTCAGCCTCGAGATCGGCACGCAGTCTGCCTTCTCCGACAATGACCAGACAGGCTCTCGGCTCAACCTGCCGAACATGGTGCATCGCCTGCAACAGAAATCGGTGGCCCTTGTATCCATCAAGTGTCCCGACCGTGCCGATGACGTGAGTGCCGGTAGGAAATAGGCTGGTTGTCTCCCGTACAGCGTCGATACGGTCGAGGTCGATTCCGTCGTGCACCGTCCAGACATTGGCGGCGACAATTCCGCTGTCAAGCATAACGTTCCGTACGGCTTCTGAAACGGCTACGTACTGTATCCCCCGCATGGTGTATTTATAACGGCTCAACAAATTTCGGACGGGTCGGAAGACGACGCGACGCGATACCACTTTGTGCACGCTCGGTGCAACGAGGCAGGCGAGCAGGCCGATGCCATGAGCGTACGGCTCGTGCATGTGCAGAACGTCGATACGCCGGTGCCGTAGCCACGAACCCAGACGCCAAGCGGCAACCGGATCCAGCTCAAGCATCGTGTTCAGCGCCGTAACGGGCATACCGACCTCGCGGACGCGATGATACAAGGCGCCTCGGGTGGGGCAAACAACTATCGAATCATGGCCGCGCTCACGTAGAAACTGAGTCAAGTATAGAACCTGCTGCTGACCGCCACGCCAGGACAGGTGTGTATCGAGGTGAGCGATTTTCACATCTTGCTTCCCACTGTACGATGGAGACTTGCAGAAAATAGACACAATATGACGAGACTGATTGGACCAGAGCATGGGAAGACGGAGAAACCGCAAGATTGACAGGGCTGGCGGCAACTCGATAGCTTTACACCAATGTGGAGAAGCAGATGATTATGGACAAGTTGACTCCTTCCCTGAGCCTGCTGTTGCTGACCTATCAGGGCGACATGGCAGGCTCGACGTATTCCATAAGCTACCTTGCAAAGGGCTTGCCGCAAAAGGGCATCAAGTAGTGGTCGGGTGCAGACAAGATTCACTGCTCTACAAACTACTGGAGGGGTGGCGAGGCCATCCTTTGCCCTATGACGTTCGGTGGCAGATTCGACAGGTCAAATTGGAAGCAGATCCGGGCTGCCGTTTAGCGCCATGCGGTCCAAGTCATCAATCCGCGACCCAGCATCGACAGATACACCATTACGTTTGCCAAATGGCGTCACCGGCTTCCCGTCAAAGTCGTCCATACCAGAGTCAAATGCCTGCCAGTGCGGGAGGCAGACTACAGGCTCTTTTCTATAATAGGCGCAACCGAATCCTTGATAAACTTCAAAGGATTTTGCCGCTCATGCTGGCGGCTGTCTTCGCCACCACGCGGCCGCCGCGTTCCACAGCGCCGACGATCAACCGCTTGGCAGTACCGCTCCCCTTGGGACGGGCTTGTCGTCTTCGCGTCGGTTGCCTTTGCGCGGCTTGCCGCCCAAACAGGTTTCGTCGGCTTCGATGACGCCTTCGCTCGCGGTTCACCATCGCAATACGAATGCGGGTTTGCATGTACCAAGCCGTTTTCTGGTTCAAATCCAGGTCACGGGCAAGCTGGCAGCGGACAGGCTTTTCTTGGCGTTGACGATCAGGCTGATCGCCAGGAACCACTTTTTCAGGAGAACCTGGGTCTTGTGCATGAGGACGCCGGACAGGACGTTGAAGCTGGACTTGCAAGCGTGGCAATTCCAACGGCTCGCCTTGTCCCGTTCGTTCTTGCGCGCCACGTTGTTGCTCTTGCAAGATGGGCAGGCAGGATTCTTGCGTCGGGTACTTGGTGAAAATGCTGCTCAGGTTCATGGCGTCACCTCCTGCAAGAGAAGGTATTATCCAGAGTCTGAATTGTTAAGCCTGCAACCATTTGTTGTGGGGCTTTTTTCGCGTCTACGTTCTCAAGGCTGGATTCCTTGACGGTGCAATGGGTTTTGTTGCTGCCTTAACAGGGGCTGAGGAACGCTACTACGGATACTTGAAACTCTGGCTGCTGGATAGGACTGACCGACCAAATGGGCATCTCGCTGGAAATCGTTGTTAGAACATTCCAAGACTGAGATTCATCTGTGTTCAAACCAGACAGATGCAGTGAAAAAATAAACCCGCAAGATTTATCTGGAAGTGGCATCTCATATGCTGCAACTCGCTGATTCTCATTACCCGGCAGGCAACGGTTTGCAGGCCGTCATTCTGGCTGCTGGTAAGGGTCAGCGCCTGCGTCCAAGGGGGTATCTGAAACCGCTGACGCCGCTACTGGGCATCACCCTGCTGGAGCGCGTCGTTCTGGCTTGCCGTGACGTGGGAGTCAGTGAGTGCATCGTCGTGCTCGGTTACGGCAAGGAAAGTGTATATGAACGACTTGACGAATTGGCCGATCGTACCGGCATCACCGTGCGCGGCGTGGAAAATCCTCATTGGGAGGAAGGCAACGGCACCTCGGCCTTGGCGGCGCAACCGTATATTCGCGGATCGTTTCTCTTGGCCATGTGCGATCACGTTTTTGATTCAGCCATCCTGCACCATCTTGTGGATGCCGGCAGCGGAGGTGCCGAGTGCCGGCTGGCGGTAGATTACCGCACCGAACAGGTATTTCGCCTCGACGACGCCACCAAGGTTCAACTCACCGACAGTACGATCACCGCTATCGGCAAGAACCTTCAGTCCTACACGGCGGTTGACACTGGTCTCTTCTTCTGCCAGCCAAAGGTCTTCGACGTCTTGCAACAAGCGCGAGCCGGTGGCGAGGGCTCCCTCAGCGAGGGCTGGCGCCGCCTGATTCCGCGCCGGCAATTCCAGGCATTGGATATCGGTGAGGCGTTCTGGGTGGACGTGGACACACCGGAAAGCTTGCGCTACGCCGAGCGCGTTCTGCGCAGCAGACAGGCTACAAATCCTTGTACAGAAACGAGCTGAACACCGCAAACAGCAACGAAGTCGCATGCACGGACAGGTAGGATTCGCCAAAATTTACCACCAAGAATAACAATGGAAACGCCACACCGACTTGCCTGAGGGTAACGTGTTGTGTGCCGAGAGCATGGCAAATTTGGACATAGAAGATGTACAGCAAGCTTGCCAAGCCGAGGCTGCCGAACTGCACCATTGCCATGACGTACATGTTGTGAGGATTGCCCCCGTAAAATTCCGGACTCTGGTGCGGTTGAAATTTCTTCAATTCGGCGGGCAAGTCGCCCGTTCCCACACCGATGAGCGGATGGCTGTATAAGATTTTCAGCCCACCCTTTGCATAGGCGATTCTCTCCTGAGTGGATATATGTCGTTTACTTATGGCTTCTAACAGTCGTTGTTGGAAAAGACCACTGAATGAGTAAGCCACGACCAGAATGCTCAGCGTAACGGCAATTGTCGCCGCACCCGCCTTGAAAAACTGTCCTCCAAAATACTGAAAACACAGCACACCAATGGCGGCAAAGAACATAACCTGCCCGGAACGGCCACCCGTAATGAACATATTGACAACCATCAGCGCCAAAACGAGCAGATATAACCCCTGTTGAATAACGGAGGTCCACATGTCAAACAGCAGGTTGCGTGCCAGCAGGTAAACGGCCACCGTCAGCAAGACGTTATACGTAATATGCGTCCCGAACGGGACCGGATTGTTAATCGTCGCTCTGTTTATGGGTGGAATCATTTCCAGCCAGATGCCGTAGGAAATCAAGATAGAAATTGTCATCGCCAGAATCAAAGACCCAATATAGTAATTGATATGTTCTTTTCTGACATACAACATGAAGATTGGTATCATAAAAAACTTCCATGCTTTTTTTAACACCATCAATCCGTGCATCAGATCTGATGTCCACAGTAAACCAATAACGTGCAGACCCAGAAATAGAAAACTTGCTACAACAAGTCGGTTGGATTTGAATTGATTCCAGTCATTCCTGAAATCGGCATGCAGCAGCCAACTGATAAAAATCAAGAAGGATAGAATGCTGCTTAGCGAGGTGGAAAATGGAATAGAAAATATCAAGCCAATCAGCAAATAGCTGTCGAATTTGGCCTGTCTCCAATCATCCTTCATTCTTTGACAGAAAGACATAAGTAGCTCGGTCTTGCTTCATTGAGGGTAAGCGTTCAGGGGGTTGCCCTGCACTTGTCGTAAGCGTTCGGCGAGTGGAGCAATGAGTGGGGTCATCGTAGCCAGGCGAGGTCAGGCGGACGGTCGTGCATGAACGCCTCAAGGGCGTCGACCAACACCGAGAAGCTCGATTGCTCCAGTTGCCGACACGTCTGACGCAGCGACAGACTCCGCTGCACCCCAGGCGTTGCCTTAGCGTAAGGCGCGCTCCGCCCGGTTGTTGGTCGGCTCAACTCCCGACTCATTGAGAAACACCCATAGCGAACCCATCTCGCGCCGTAAGCGCCTCACCGGGCGACCCGCATCATCAGGGCGCAACTCATAACGCCGCACGAAACGGCACAAACGGGCATACCAAGCTTGCCACTGACCACCGCTTGGCGGCGCATGAGCCATCTGACACAATCGCTGAAGTTCCTTCAAGGCCACCTTGCCGCAATCAGCAAGGGCGACTTGACGGCGCTGCGACAACTCCCGGGCACGACGCACGCGGTGCGCCAGACAGGTCTGACGACGGTTGCCCCAGCCTTGATACACCCCGTAAGCCGTCGCTGACCAGGATGCCGCGCATCTTGTTCGGCAGCAGGAGTTGAAGTCGGGCAAATTGCGCGTCGGATAGCCAGAAGTCGTGTTCGGGCATGAGGAACCTCCTGATGGAGTCAGAGTCTTGAATCCTGTATGCCCAAGGATAAGCTTTTATAGGTCCTGAACCTAGGTATATAACTCCCTTTTCGATCACAACGGTGTATTTCAGGGCCTCATTCACACCTCAACCCGCCGTCAGCTTCTCGACGACGCGGTCGAACACCGTCTCGGCGCGTTGACGCACCTCGTCACGGGTCAGGGGTTGGATGGGATGCTCGACGAGAATCACGTTGAACGCCGACAGGCCCAGCGCGTCGGCTTGGGCGCGGGCGGCGTTGGCGAACTCGGTGGTGGTGCAAACCGCGGCGGGAATGCCGGCTTTTTCAAAGTAAACGCCGTCGTGCACACTGCACGTTGTGCACGAGCCTCAATCCGCCAGCGCTTCGATGATCAGATCGCACTGCTGTTCGAGTTCCTTGCGCATGTCCTCCGGCGCGGGCCGGGCAAAGGTGGGCTTCATGCGCCGCAGGACGGCCTTGGGCTGGTGCGTCTGGTGCAGCCACTCCTCGACGCGGTCCAGGAAGTGGTTGCCCTGCGCCTTGCTGATGTCCAGCAGGCCGATTACCTTGCCGCGCAGGTGCGGCACTCGTACCGCCAGGGTTGCCATACTGGCAACCGGTGCTGCCGTCGGATCGTACAACCTCGTCATAACTCCTCCTGTATCTGTTGTCGTCAGGACCGATGTTCAACTCTCACCCATGAGCCGTGCAAGCCATTCAAACACCGCTTTCAGTAGCGCACCCGGTACCACAAACGGCCGACGTATTCGCGGATGGCGGAAGCGGACCCGACGAGGGCGTCCGCACGAGGCAGGAAGGCGACGATGCTGAGCGGGACATCGCCCATTACGACCGGCGCCGGCACGACCTTGAGACCCTGACGCTCGAAAACGTCTACCGCACGCGACATGTGGGTCGCGTGCGTTACCAGAACGATGCGCGTGATCCTCGCCTCGGCAAGCAATGCCGCGCTGTAGGCGGCGTTCTCGGCGGTGTTTCGAGAACGGCTTTCCACGAAACGTACGTCGATGCCGAAATCGTTCTTGAGCGAGCGCACCATCAGTCCCGCCTCGGCCGGCATGCCGGACACCGTGCCGCCGCCCGTCACGAGCAGAGGCAGTTTGGTGTGCCGGTGCAAAGACGCCGCGTAACGCACGCGCTCCAGCGTCGTGCTGCCCGCCGTGTAGCGGCCTTCGACGTCGGTCACATGGTTGCCTCCCCCGCCCAACACCACGATCGCTCCTACTGCCGGCAGATCAGTCCCCGGCGACAGGGCCGGGTAATCGTACAGGCCCCGCTCCAATACGACGGCCACGGTCACGGTGCTGAAGGCATAGAGTGATCCCACCGCGACGAACATCACGAGCGCCGCGAAGCGACGGGCAAAGGGGAGTATCAGAAGACCCAGCAGCGCGAGAATGATATTGCTGCCGGGAGGCACCACGATGCTCCCCAACACCTTCACAAGAAGAAACTCGGTTGAGGATATCATTGAGGGTAGACTCTCGTGTGGAATGCTTGGATCGGGTGTCGCACTGCAAGAAGGATAATTTACAACCACGCTCTCAGTCGAGATCGATCGGCGCCGTGGCCAGGCGGCTGCCGGCGCCCCAGCCCGATAGGTGAATCGAAAATCGTCCGGCGGTACCGCCGGCGACCACTACCGTGATGCCATCCGGCGACGTGATCTTGGGGATCAGCGTCGCGTCGTCCTGCGCGTCTAGCCCATCCGGTACCCGCTGGCGCGCCACACCCTCGGCGCCGTCCGGGCCGGGCAGCAGTTCGCCCAACGGCCGCTGCACGTGCTCGTATAGGAAGCGCTTGACGTCCTGCTTGCTCAAACCGTCTGCGCCGATGCTCTTGGCGTGTTCCGGCCCGATGACCACCAGGCAATTGTCGCTGAGATACGCCTTGTGGTGCCAGCCCACCGCCATGCTGGCACCGATACTGGTCAGAATGCCCTCGGCGGTGCGGCTGCCGTGGTTGCTGACGCATTGCGGAGCGTCGCAGCAATACACGCTGACGGTGCTCTGCTCGGGCCGGTAGCCCTGTTCGACGTGCAGCGGTTCCCAGGGGCTTGCCTCCTCGTACTCGCCAATGAGGAAGGTGTACTTCCCCGGGTGCCCCATGGCGGACTTGTCGATCTCGCCGGGACGGGCGCCGCCGAGGTTGGTCATGATCAGCCGCAGGGCGCGGCCAATCGTGGCGTTGGCGCGCCAGCCGGAGCCGAACACGCCAGTGGCGCAGTTGATGTCGAGCTGCTGCCGCACCGGGCCGTTGACGATGAACAACGGCGTCGCGGTATGCGTCGTGCCCTGCACGCCGTGCAGGCTGACCTGCTCGGCGCACATGGCTTGCACCCCGGCCACGACGACCGGCAGGTAGTCCGGCTTGCAGCCCGCCATCACCGCGTTGACGGCGATCTTCTCGAGCGTCGCGGCGCCGTAATTCGGCGGCACCAGCGCGATCACCTCGTCGGCCGGCCGCACCGTGACCGCCAGCATGCGCGCCACCCGCGCCTCGGTGGGCGGCACCACCGGCAATCCGTCGGTGACGCCGCGCTCGAAATAGAACTCGATGGCGTCGATGCCCTCGTCCACCTCATAGCCGCGATCGGCAACGGATTCTGCCATAATTGGCTTCCCTCCCCGTTCTACTTGTACATGGTCTGGTTCATCGTGCCGCTGCTGTAGATATCCGGGTCAAGGATGACGTTGACGCACGACGGCTTGCCCGAGGCGCGCGCCCGCTCCATGGCCGGACGGATGTCGTCGGGCTCGGTGACGCACTCGCCGTAGCCGCCCATGGCCTCGACGATCACGTCGTAGCGTGTGGCGGAGAGCTTGTTGGCCACGTCGCCCTTTTGTTCACCGTACTTGGCGAGCTGACCGTAGCGGATCTGGTTCCAGCCGGCGTTGTTGCCCACGACACTGACGAACGGCAGGTCAAAGCGTACCGCAGTGTCGATGTCGAAGCCAGTGAGCCCGAAGGCGCCGTCGCCGAACAGCACGAAGATGTCCTTTTCCGGCATGGCGGCCTTGGCGGCGATGGCGAACGGCGCGCCGACCCCCAGGGTGCCGAGCGGGCCGGGATCGAGCCAGTGCCCCGGCTTGTGGGTGCGGATCACCGACGCCGACATGGTGACGATGTCGCCGCCGTCGCCGATAAACACGGTGTCTTCGGTGAGGAAGTCGTTGATCTCCTTGCACAGCCGCAGCGGGTGGATCGGCACCTGATCGGAATTAAGCCCGAGGGCTGCCTGGCTGGCGCGCTTGTCCTCGTCCTCGCGCAGGGTGCGCAGCCAGTTGTCCGAGTTGCTGCGGCCCGGCGCGATGGCGTCGGTCAACTGCGCTATTATCGCCGCGGCGTCGCCGCAGATGCCCAGCGACACGTCGCGGTTGTGGCCCAGCTCGCCGTAGTCCAGATCGACCTGGATGACCTTGGCGTCCGGGTTGAGGCGCTGGCCGTAGCCGAGGCGAAAGTCGAAGGGCGTGCCGATGATCATGATGACGTCGGCCTCCTTGAGCGCCCGGCGGCGGGAGGTGACGAAGAGGTTGGGATGGGTCGGCGGCAGGGCGCCGCGCGCCGCGCCGTTGACGTAGATCGGCAACCGCGCCTGCTCGGCGAGCTGCGCCAACTCCGCGGCGCCGCGGCAGAACTGCACCTGGCTGCCGGCCAGCACCGCCGGGCGCTCGGCCTGCCGGAACCAGTCGGCGGCCAGGGCGATGGCGTTGGGGTCACCGTGCACCTTGTAGGTGGAACGGTAATTGCCGGGCATGCGCACGCGGTCGGCGTCCACTTTGGCGTCGAGCACGTCGCGCGGCATTTCCAGGAACACCGGCCCCGGACGGCCGTTGAAGGCTTCCCGGAAGGCCATGCTCATCAGCTCGGGGATGCGATCGGTGTGCGGCACCGTGGAGGCGAACTTGGTGATGGGCTTCATGATGGACACGTGATCGAGTTCCTGCAGCGAGCCCATGTGCATTTGCGTGAAGGCGCCCTGGCCGCCGATAACCAGCATCGGCGTCTGGGCGCGAAAGGCGTTGGCGACGCCCGTCACCGTGTCCGTCGTTCCCGGCCCGGCGGTCACCACCGCCACGCCCGGCTTGCCGGTGACGCGCGTCCAGGCGTCGGCGGCGTGCGCCGCCGCCTGCTCGTGCCGCACGTCGATGATGCGAATGCCCTCGTCCAGGCAGCCGTCGTAGATGTCGATGATATGGCCGCCGCAGAGGGTGAAAATGGCCTCCACCCCCTCAGCCTTCAAGGCGCGGGCAACGAGATGCCCGCCGCTGATTTCGGTCATGGTATTGCTCCTGTTGGTAGAAAAATGGACGTGAGGGCGCCCGTCTGTGACGATCCTCACAGGCATGACGTGGCGGCGGTCAAGAACGCTCACCAAGTCGTCCCTGCTTGCAGGTGACGACTTGGGTAGACTACAACCGCCTGCCTTGGACGTTAAGTGCCGAATCGACATCGACTCGGTAATATTCGATCAGGCCGCAGGTAAAAGCCGCAAGAAGATACGTGTCGCCGGGTTGATTGTCGTGATACTGGCGGATGTGTTCCTCAAGCCATTTCGAACGACTTCTTTTACCCGGAATTCCGTCCCGACCTCAGCTGGTTAGACCCTTCCCCTTCGTACGTCAAGCAGGTGACGTCATAACGCCGCCCATCAGAAAGCTGCCGTTCGTCGTGTTGAGCAAGGGATCTTTCCAAGTCTTGCGCATAGATAGAGCCGGGAAATGCCTGAAGGCATGCCTCGCATAAGGCAGTCTTCACGGCGGGTGTCCAAAGGGGGACGTCCTTCTTATCGGGCATATTCATCCAGTTCTCTCCTTTCCCACGCCTACTTGAAAATCAACTCTCTGAACAGAATCAGCACCGCAGCGCCGATAAAGCCGAAGACGACCAGGCCGTAAAGACGAAACAGCCAGTTGCGCATCTGGCGCATGTCTTCACGCATGTCCGATCTGAGGTCATTGACGACCTCTTTCAGGTCGTCGAATCGCTGGTTCAGGTCGTCGAAACGTTGGTTGACGTGGGCGAAGTTTTTCTCCATATGCGCCGTATCCAGACCCATTCGCTTCTCAAGGCTGAGAAAGCGCTGATTCACCGTGTCTTCCAGATGCGCAAAACGCTCGTCCATGCGCAGGACGTGCTCGTCGAAATGTTCCTTGCGGACAAATTCGTCAGCCATGTCACTTGCTCCCCGGAGTATCGGGCACTGTCCCCTTGTGGCTACGAAGATTCAGACGACATGCGCGAACCGGCGCGCGAATTCCTGCGGGGACGTGGCCGCGGCGGCGGCCAGCTTGTCGAGCACGTCCGGCTGCTGCAGGTCGGCCTTTTCCAGCCGCGTCATGTAGTGGCGCGCCACTTGGTAGCTCTCGCTGCTGACGTCTACCAAGCGGACGCGGGTGCGCCCGGTGGCGGGGTCGCGCATGTCGTCGAAGGGCAGCAGGTCGATGCGACCGTCCCGCAGGCAGACCATGCCGGCGTTGGCGTCCGACAGCAGAAGCTTGACGGCGCCGTAGCCCAGGGTGCGGGTGTAGTCGATGTCGAACGGAACCGGAGCGGCGGAGCGCAGCTCGTAGCCGATCGTGCGGTCGACGATGGCCAACTCTTCGCCGCGCTCGGCGAAACGGCGCACGATCTCGTGTTTCACCATTTTTTCGAGCGGAATCTCTTCGAGCCGCAAATGGCCGTGCTGATCGTGGGCGATCTCCACACCCGGCAGTTGCGCCAGGGCTTCGGCGGGGAGCTTCTCAGCGATGCCCTCGGCCAGCACCGCCAAGCCGTACTCCAGGCCATTGATCCGCTGCTTCAACATGGCGCCTTCGAGAATGTCGCATACCGCGCCGAGGTCGATGCTGGCTGGCGGGAACTCCTCGGCGATGATCGTCAACGTCGCGCCCGCCGCCCGACCAATGCCCAGCGCCAAGTGACCGGCGTTACGACCCATGGCGCTGACGACGTACCAGCGGTTGGTGGTGCGGGCGTCTTCGAGGAGGTTCAGCGCCAGGCGGGTGCCGAGGTCGCGCGCGGTCTCGTATCCGAAGGTGGGCGCGCCGTCCGGCAGCGGCAGGTCGTTGTCGATGGTCTTCGGGATGTGCACGGACCGCAGCGCGTCGCCGCCTACCCGGGACACCTCCAGGGCGCTGAACGCCGTGTCGTCGCCACCGATGGTCACTAGGCGCGTGATGCCCAGTTCCTTCAGGGTGGCCACCGTGCGCTGCAGGTCGGCCTCCTTGCGGGTCGGATTGGCGCGCGAGGTCCGCAGAATGACGCCGCCCTGCACGTGGATGCGCGACACGTCGGCGATGTGCAGCGGCGCTACCCGGTCCGCGCGGCCCTGCATGAGGTGCGAGAAGCCGTCACAGATGCCGATGACCTCGAGGCCGGCGTTGATCGCCGCAATGGTCGCCGCACTGATGGCGCTGTTGATACCCGGCGCCGGGCCGCCCCCCACCAGGATGCCCAACCGCCCCTGTCCTGCATCCATGTCTGCCCTCCTGCGAGGAAAAACCAGTGGTTAGTGGTTCGTTTTTTGCCTTGTGCCTCCGCTGGGCCTGTCGACATTCACAAGAACAACCCTACGGTCGTATGAGTTGCCGGCTTGGCGCGGGCATCTTGTCCGCAGGGTTCCGCTTAGCAGGCTGGAAGCCCGCGCTCCCAGGCATGGGAAACGTGGCGATGAGGCCGCAAGGCGACTTCTGAAACCGGCCAGAACAAGGGCAGGATCACTCACAAACACCTTACTTCATAATCGATCGTGTGAATGTCAACGACCCTGGCCACTCGTCACTACCCACTGGTTTTACGGTTTCTGGCAAGCCCGGCAATTCTCTTGAAGGGTATGCGGAAAGTCAAGTAAGGTAGGGTGCGTCAATGAGCACGCACGGGGCAACGTCAACAGGAGGAACGGTCATGCGATTGTCGGGGAAAGTAGCCGTGGTGACGGGTAGCAGCCAGGGCATCGGGCGGGGCATCGTGGAGCGTTTTGCCCGCGAGGGGGCGGACGTGGTGATCAACTACAACCACAGCCCGGGCGGCGCGCAAGAGGTCCTCGCCGGGGTCGAGGCAGCCGGCCGGCGGGGCCTCATCGTGCAGGCCGACGTGTCGAGCACCGCCGGGGTGCGGCACCTCATCGATGCTGCCGTCGATCACTTCGGCGAGCTCGACATTCTGGTGAACAACGCCGGGGTCGAGGTTCACGCGCCGTTCTGGGAGGTCACCGAGGAGGCGTACGACCGCGTTCTGAACGTCAATCTCAAGGGCGTTTTCTTCGCCACCCAGGCGATGGTGAATCACGCCCGGCAGAACCACCGGGCGGCCCGCATCATCAACATCAGTTCTGTCCACGAGGAGTTGCCCTTTCCCAACTTCGCCGCCTACTGCGCCAGCAAGGGTGGGGTGAAAATGCTGACTCGCAACCTGGCGGTGGAGCTCGGCCAGTTCGGCATCACCGTCAACGCCATCGCCCCCGGCGCTATCGAAACGCCCATCAACACCAAGCTGCTGAATGATCCTGCCAAGCTCAACGCTCTGCTGGGACAAATCCCCCTCAATCGCCTCGGCCAGCCGGAGGACGTGGCCGGCGTTGCCGTCTTCCTGGCTTCCGAAGATGCTGCGTACGTTACGGGCTCAACGTATTACGTGGACGGCGGCCTGACGTGGTACTACGAGGAGCAGTAGTCGTTGTGTAGGTCAGATTGACGCAGCGTAATCCGACATTTCGTTTTTAGCACTCCAGCACCACCTGGGCGACCGCGTGGCTGGCGCTGTGGGACAGCGACAGGTGGATGTGCCGGACGCCGGCATCGGCGCAGCGTTCTCGCAGGTAACCGTGCAGGTGCAAAAAGGGTTTGCCGAGGAGGTCGCGACGGACTTCGATGTCACGCCAGCGCATCTGTTTGCGGAGGCCGGTGCCGAGGGCTTTGAGGAAGGCTTCCTTGCAGGCGAAGCGAGCCGCGAAGCAGGGGTAGGGGAGGCGCTTGGCGCTGCAGTAGGCCCGTTCGCCGGGGGTATAGAGACGTTCGACGAGTCGCGGGCCGCTGCGGGTGATAGCGCGTTCCATGCGGTCGATCTCGACCAGGTCGACGCCGATGCCGTAAATCATGGCGGGGTCTCAACGCTGCAGGACGAAGCGTTCGAGGGCCTGCGCGACGCCGTCGTCGGCATTGCTGCCGGTGACGTACCCGGCGGCATCGCGGACGACGTCGACGGCGTTGCCCATGGCAATGCCAAGGCCGGCGCCGCGGATCATTTCCAGATCGTTGTAGTCGTCGCCGATGGCCATCACGTCCTCCGCGGTCAGTCCCTCAGCCGCCATCAGGCGTTCCAGCGCCTGCCATTTGGAAACCGTGGCCGGCAGGACTTCCAGGATGTGCCCTTGATAGTTTTTATTCAGGATCATTTTGGTATGTCCTTGGCCGGCGAGCGCGTCTTCCACCGCCGGACGCAGGGCTTGCAGGCGGTCGGCTTCGGCCATGATGCTGAGCATGACCACCTCGGTCGCTGCGCTCCCGATGATACGTCTCATACGCGCTCTGGCGCTCGCTGTGGGCAGGCAGACGGCGCTAAGGTCATCCACGAAGCGGCAGTAGGGGAGGCTGTCCTGCAGGTACTCGCGCTGAAAGGGGTGCAGGTGCTCCATGGGTTCGGTGAGGATATCGACCTGTTTGTGGAAGGCGTCGATGTAGATCAGCGGCGGGGCCAGTTGCCGCAGAACCGCCAAGCCGCGCCGGCAGAGCGTTTCCGGCAAGGGGTGGCAGTGCAGCGTTTCGGCGGACGCGACGTCCTTTACGAGGGCGCCGTTGTGCACCACGATGGGGCCGTCGAGTTGTAGTTTTTGCGCCCATGGGCGCGCCGAGCGGAAACGCCGGCCGGTGCACAGGATGACCCGCAGCCCGGTCTGCCGGGCGGCCATGACCGCTTGTCGCACGGTGTCCCGCAGTTCACCGTCAGGGTCGAGCAGGGTGCCGTCAACGTCCAGGGCGAGTAAGCGGTAGGGCATGGTGGGCGGCTACAGGGCAAAAGTTTCGGCGCAGGCTTGCATAAACCGTTCGGCCGCCTCGCCGACCCGGTGCTCGACGCCAAACGAGACGCGTACGAAGGGGCGCTTGGCGGCGGCGAATCCGGGGGCATAAACGACCGGCCCAGGCATGCTGACGCGCGGCGTGCCGTTGCTCATCGTCAACTCGCCGTGCGGCAGGTCGGTTGGCGGGTACATGCGGGTACCGGCCACCAAGACGACGCCATACTCTTCATAGCAGCGCGCCACAAACTCATCCGCGCTCAGCCCGGTGCGCTCCAGCAGCCGCTCCACGTACAGCGGCAGATAGAAAGCATTCGCGCTGCGACTCAGCGGCGGCACCTCGATGCCGTACTCCTCGATACCCGCCACGGCGGCGCGAAACACCTCGTGGCGCCGCCGAATCTCCGTTGCCGTGGTCTCGGCCAGCGCCATGTGATGTTCCAGCAGATGCGCCGCGAAGAGTAGTTTGACGTTGCTGGTGGAGATCGACTCGGCGGCCTTGAGCATGCGCAGCGCCTCGATCAGCTCGGTATTCGCGCACAGCGCAAAGCCCAATCGGTAGCCCGGCAGCCCAAATTTCTTGGAGAAGCTGTCGATATAGATGGTACGGTCGGGGTCAAGGCCGCCGAGGGCCCGGATGGCCTGCGGCTCGAAGGCGTGTAGGGCGTATACCATGTCGACGGCCAACACGCAGTCGTACGGCGCCACCGCGCGGTTGATGCGCGCCACCTGCTCGGCGCTCAGGACGTAGCCGGTGGGATTGTGCGGCGCGTTGATTAGAACCACCCCGACCTGCGGGTTCACCAGCGCCTCGAGGCTCGACACCAACTCTTCCGCCGAGTAAGCGGTGTACGCCAGCACGCCGGCATGCGCCGTGACGACAGTGGGGAAGTACGGATAGCAGGGCGTTGGCACCAGCACGTACTGGCGCTCGTCCCTGGCCGACCCCAGCGGCGCCGCACAGGCCCGCACGATGCCGCTGATGGCGTTGTGGCCGCCGTCGTACGGCACCACGTGCCGCTCGTCCAACTCAGAGCGCCCGAGTAGTCCGCTGACGTGCTCGGCCATGGCCTGGTTGGCGTCGCGCTCGCCCCGCGTACCGGCATACATGGTGGCGCGCGATACCAGCCGTGGGTCGCCGTAAAATCCGTGTATGATGCCCTGCCAGGTTTCGTCGTCGGTGATCTGCGCGATTTCGCCAATGCCGAGGTGGAAGCTTTCGGGGTCGAACGAGAAGGCGCGGTAGTCGCCGAAGAAGCGGCGGAGGTTCAGCGTTTCGAGGTTTTCGCGGGCGAAGTTGGTGAGGAACGATCGCTGGCTCATGCATCTCCCTGAGGATGGCCTCGTTGGTCCGTAATCAGCTTGTGGCTCACAGGCTTTGATAGCACCTTTCATTAAAGTTGCGCGCGGTTGCGGTTATTGTAGTCAGACAGGCTGCCCGCGTGTCAACGCCATTTTGTGCCGAGGACCCAATGACGGCCTATGCCTGGTTCATCATGGGGCAGTCGTTCGTCACCACTGCTCTGGTGTTCGGCGTGTGGTTTTCATACGCCGTGTTCTTCGTTGCCATGGTGGAGGCGTTTGACTGGAGCCGCGGCGGCGCGGCGATGGCCTTCTCGATGGGCAATGTCGTACAGGCAGCGGTGTCGCCGCTCGTCGGCATGCTGACGGACCGCTGGGGGCCGCGCGTCGTGGTGGTCGGCGGCTTGGGCGCCATTGCGGTGGGCTTGGCGGCGTGCAGCTTGGTGCAGACATTGTGGCACTTGGTCGTGCTGTTCGGCGTCATCGTTGGTCTCGGGGTCGGGCTGGCGGGTCAGGTGTCGCACGCGGCGTTGCTGTCGCGTTGGTTCGTCAAGCGCCGCGGCACGATGATCGGGTTTGCGTTCGCCGGCATGGGGTTGGGCGTCAAGGTCATGGGACCGCTCTCGCAGACGCTCACGTCGCGCCTCGGCTGGCGGTATGCGTTTGTGGTCCTGGGCGGCGTCACTGCGCTGTACGCCCTCACGGTGCTGCTAACCCTGCGCAACCGCCCCGAGGACGTTGGCCTGCAACCCTATGGCGCCGACGAGTCGGCCGGTCAGCCCGAAGCCACGCCGTCCGGGGAAGCGAGCTGGACCGTCCGGCAGGCCCTGCGCACGCGGCAGTTCTGGACCTTGGGGTTGGCGCAGGTGCTCATTCCGCTGGGCATCTTTCCAGTGTCCGTGCATCAGGTTGCCTACCTGACGGATCTGGGCTTCAGTCACGTCCTGGCGGCGGGCGTTCTCGGCTACATGGGGGTGATGAGTTCGTTCGGCCGGCTGCTCTTCGGGGCGCTTTCTGACCGGCTGGGACGTTTCGGCGGCGTGGCCCTGAGCGTGGTCTTTTCGCAACTCGGCATCCTGGCGCTTCTCATGCTCGATGGGGCCACCGTCATGTGGCCGCTGTACCTGTATGCGGTGTGTTTCGGCCTGGGCTACGGCGCCCGCGGCCCCATCATCTCGGCCATCGCGGCGGACCGCTTTCCAGGTCGTTCGTTCGCTACCATCTTCGGGTTCATCAGTATCGGGCACGGTCTGGGCGGCGCCCTCGGCCCTTGGTACGGCGGCGCCATGTACGACCGCCTGGGGTCCTACACGCTCGCATTCGCGCTGGCGTGCGTATCGCTGTGCGGGGTGATCGGCTGCTTTTGGGTGGCAACGCGGCGGGGGGATGGGGGTTTGTGAGAGCGGTTTCTCATGCGTCGTGAGGAGTTTCGAAAACTGGGTGGGGGGATTGTGGGTATAGAGTCTGTTCCTGCAGGTGACATCCCTAAAGCAGGCAGGAACTTCACCGATTGCAGGGTGTTTGACGCCAAAAAGCGCCGTCGGTCTGGCGTGCGGCGCGGCGGATTCCGGCTCGGGGGTTCGGCTGACGGGGGAAGCGGCTCGCTTGGAGGCTCGGAAACGGCCGGCGCAGGCTCATCCGGGACAACGAGGGTGTCGAGGTGATCGTCGATGAAGCAGGTGTGGAAAGCGGCGCTTCGGAACGCCGGATGCCGCAGCAGGCGTTGCAGAAGCGGGACGTTCACCGCCACGCCATCGACGTAAAACTCCGCCAGGGCGCGTTGCAGTCGGCTGACGGCGCGCTCGAAGCGGCCCGAGGGGTGGGAAGCGATAAGCTTGGCCAGCAAGGCGTCAAAGCGCCCGCTGGGCGTGTGACCGGCGTAGCCGAACGTATCGACCCGAATCCCCGGCCCGCAGGCGGGCACAAAGGCGCTCAGGGTACCGATGGATGGCCGCATGGCAGGAGTTGCTCGACGTGCACGTCGCTGGCCGAACGCCGCCCGTGCCTCGGATTGGCAGCGTGCATAGGCGTCCTCCAGTCCCTCGCGGCGTCGCACCACGCGCATGCCGCGTCCGCCGCCACCGACGGCCTTGATGAGCATGGCGCCGGTGGCCGGCAGGGCGTCGAAGAAATCGGCGGCCTCGGATAAGGCTGGTGGATACAGATGCACCGGACAGAATGGGCACGCCGAGCCGCTCGGCCAGGGCGCGGGCTTCGGCTTTGTTGCCGAACAGCGCCAGCAACTCGGGGCGCGGCCCGACAAAGGTGAGGTTGGCTTCGGCGGCAGCGGCGGGCGAACTCGGCGTTCTCGCTCAGAAAGCCGTAGCCGGGATGGATGGCGTCGCAGCCTGTGTCTCTGACACCCGCAGGATGGCGTCGATGTCCAGATAGGCGATGGCCCCGGCCTTGGGCAGGGCGTGTGACTCGTCCGCCAAGCGCCGGTGCAGTGACTCGGCGCCATCTTGCGAATACACTGCCACTGTGCGCGTCCGAGTTCAGCGGCAGCGCGCAGGATGCGAATGGCAATCTCGCCGCGGTTGGCGATCAGCAGCTTGGCGGGCATCGTGAGCTTCGGGGGTTAGGGGTTAGCGGAGCGGCTTAAGCGGCTTGTTCCATGTGCTCAGCGTACTTGCCGTAACGCGCCGCGCCGTTGCATCGGGCGCGCTGCTGGAAGAATTTCTGGGCGGCGGGGACGTTGGCCGCCTGCCCCTGCCAAGCTTCCAGAACCGGCCCTTGCAGCGCCCGCCCGTAGGAGAAGCTGAGTTCCCAAGGATGTCCGCCGCGCGCGTTCATGGCATTGAGGTGCTCAGTGGCCCGAACGGCGCTCTGGCCGCCGGAGAGAAATACGATGCCCGGCACCGCCGCCGGGATGGTCTGCCGGAAGCAGGCCAGGGTCGCCGTCGCCACCTCATCCACACCGGCCTGTTGCGGGCAGTCCTTGCCCGACAGCACCATGCTGGGTTTCAGAAGTATGCCTTCCAGTCGCACGCGGTGCTCGTGCAGTTCGTTGAACACGCGCCGCAGGACCGCCAAGGTGACCGCGGCGCAGCGTTCGATGGTGTGGTCGCCGTCCATCAGCACCTCGGGTTCGACGATCGGCACCAGGCCGGCCTGCTGGGACAGTGCCGCGTAGCGCGCCAGGGCGTGCGCGTTGGCCGCGATGCCGTAGGGCGTCGGGCAGCCGGGGCCGATGGTGATCACCGCCCGCCACTTGGCGAACCGTGCGCCGATCGCGCGGTACTCGTCCAGCCGCTTGGCGAGGCCGTCGAGTCCCTCGGTGATCTTCTCGCCGGGAAAGCCCGCCAAGTCCGAGGCGCCGGTATCCACCTTGATGCCCGGCATGATGCCGCGCCCGGCCAGCAACGCCGGAAAGAGGGTGCCGTCGCTGCTTTCCTGCCGGATGGTCTCGTCGTACAGGATGACGCCGCTGATGTACGCCTCTACCTCCGGCGTGGTGAACAGCAGCTCGCGATAGGCACGACGGTTGTCCGCCGTCGAGGCGACGTTGATGGTGTCGAGTCGCCGCGTGATCGTGCCGGTGCTCTCGTCGGCGGCCAGAATGCCTTTGCCTTTGGCAACCAGGGCGCGGGCCACGGCGGCAAGTTCGTGTGTGTTCATGGGGGTTCCTTCCTCGATATGTATCGCACTAATGATCTGGATTCCCGCTTTTGCGGGAATGACGGGGAGCGCAGTTTGTCGCAGCGGCGTGCTGGGTGCGTTCGGACGGGTCCGGCATTGTGCGCATTTTCCCCCGCAAAGGCAAGATTCGGCGCCGTCCGCAGGGTGCTGCCATTGAGCATGCGGCCAGGTTTCTGCTAGAATTAACGCTCCCGAAGAGACGGAAACGGCAAGGCATTCCTGCAAGGAGTATCGTCATGGATCGCAAGGGCATGACGCTTTCCCAACACCTGATGGATTCCCGCTTGTGCGGGAATGTGGATAGTAAGGGCGCTGAGGACGGCGACATGGCCGGCCTGCTCACCACCCTGGCCTCGACGGCAAAGTGCATCTCCCGCGAGGTCAACCGCGCCGGGCTGGTCGATATTCTCGGTTTTACTGGCGATCACAACGTGCAGGGCGAGGCGGTGCGCAAGCTCGACGTGCTGGCGCACGGCATGCTGATCGACGCCCTGCGGTCCAGCGGCTACGTCTGCGCCCTAGCCTCTGAGGAGGCCGAGCACCCCCTGTTTCTGGCGCCGCAGGAGGCACGCGGGCCGTACGTCGTGCTGTTCGACCCCCTGGACGGCTCCTCCAACATCGACGCGGGAATCACTATCGGCACCATTTTCTCCATCTACCGCGCCCGGAGCACCGCCGCCACCCTGTCGGACCTGCTGCAAACCGGCAGCCGTCAAGTCGCCGCCGGCTATGCACTGTACGGCTCCAGCACGCTGTTCGTGTACACCGCCGGCGCCGGGGTGCACAGCTTTACGCTCGACGCCGGTGTCGGCGAATTCCGCCTGACGCACGAAAACCTGCGCATGCCCGAACGCGGCACGATCTACAGCGTCAACGAGGCCAACTACCCGCGCTGGTGCGCCGGCGTGCAGCGCTATATCGACGCCCTCAAGGACCCCGACGGGCCATCCACCTACAGCGCCCGCTACGTCGGCTCGTTGGTGGCGGATTTTCACCGCACGCTGCTGTACGGCGGTGTGTTTCTGTACCCCGCGGATCCCCGCGACGCGCCCAACGGCAAGCTGCGGCTGCTCTACGAGGCGGCCCCGCTGGCCCGCGTCGCCGAGGCGGCGGGCGGGCGCGCCAGCACCGGCAACGAGGACGTGCTGGCGCTGCAACCGACCGCCCTGCACCAGCGCGTACCGCTGTTCATCGGCAGTGCCGAGGACGTCAGCGCGGTGGAAGCCTCCATCGCCAATGCGCCGAGCCGGAGCCGGTAGCCGCAGGCCGATAACCACGACGAGGAGACACGCAACGCATGTTGACGTTCGACACCAGCTGGATCGGCAAGGAATTCGACTACTATTCCTATGAGGTCACGCAGGAAGAGATTGCCGAGTTCGCCGCCTCGGTGGGCGAGACGAACCCGCTGTATTGCGATGAGGCTTACGCCAAGACCACGCCGTATGGCGGCATCGTGGCGCCGTCGACGTTTTGCATCGTGTTCCGCAGCAACGTGGCGCTGCCCGACCTCAAGCTCAGCTACGGTGCGCGCGTCTTTGACGGCGGCAAGGAGTGCGTGTTCCACGCGCCGATTCGCCCGGGCGACACCATCACCGGCGTCGACCGCATCGCCGAGGTGTACGAGAAGACCGGGCGCAGCGGCAACATGATCTTCGTCGTGCGCGAGAGCGAGTTGACCAATCAGAACGGCGAGAAGGTGGCCATCCTGCGCCAGATCCAGATCCAGCGTGACTGAGCCGGAGGGGGGAGGATTTTCAGAGGTGGGTGAGCGCATTCATTTTTACGAAGATGTCGAAGTGGGCGACGAGATCGAGGAACTGGAAATCTGCCCGACCACCGCGGACGTGGTGCGCTACGTCGATGTGGCGCGTATGCAGAGCGGACGGTTTACCGACGACGCCTATGCCCGCAACGAGGGCCTGCCGGGCGCCATCATTCCGGGCAACATGAGCCTGGGCTTTCTGTCCCGCATGGTGACCGAATTCTTCCCCAGCGGCACGCTGCGCAACCTGACGGCGAACTTCCGCGCCACCGTGCCCCACAACACGCCGCTGATCTGCAGCGGGGTCATCACCGAGAAGCAGGAAGAGCAGGGCCAGTGCCTGGTGTTCTGCGACATCCTGATGAGCAACGAGACGGGTGACCGCTACGTGCAGGGCACGGCGCAGGTGGCGCTGCCGACGCGTCAATCCGGCGGCGATGGCTGAGGGCAGGGCAGGATGCGTATCCCGTGGCTCGCCTGGAGCTTCATCCCCGGCTTGAATTGGGCGGCTTGGCTGCACGCCGCCATCTTGACACGGGTGCCGATGTACGGCGCGCTCGCCGTAGCTTACGCGGTGCCCTACGTGTTCATGCTCTGGACCCGCGCGCTGCCGCTGCGCATCCTCCTGTTGACTTGGGGGCTGGGCATCCTGCATACGCAGCTGCTGAAGAGCGAGATCAACCAGCGTCTGGCGGCTCTGTCGGGCGCTTCCAACAGTGAGGCCGATCATGCGCATCAGGATCACGGTCGGAGAGGTAGCCCTTGAGGCGGAGCTCAACGACACGGCAACCGCGGCGAAAATCGGCGAGGCGCTGCCGATTCGTACGTCGTTCAACACCTGGGGCGACGAAATCTACTTTTCCATCCCGGTCGATACGGAACTGGATGACAGCGCCCAAGAGGTGGTGGAGATCGGCGACCTGGGCTACTGGCCGCCGGGCAAGGCGTTCTGCATCTTTTTCGGGCTGACGCCGGCCAGCGAGCCCGGCAGGATCATGCCCGCCAGCGCCGTCAACGTCATCGGCAAGGTGGAAGGCGACGCCACGCTGTTCAAGCAGGCCATGCGGGCGCGCGAGGTCGTGCTGGAAGCGTTGTAAGCCAAGCGCCGCTGCCGAGAAAGAACCCCCCATGCTGGCCCGCCTGCTACCCCGACACGGCAACACCCCGATAGCCGATGAACTGACCCGCATGGGACACCCGGCGCCTAGCAACGTACCCGCCCCATCCGCCGGGCATGTCGCCTGCAAACTAATCGACGTTCCCCGAGACATCGCCGTCGCTCTGGGTACTTGGCTGCGTCAAGTGCCAAGCGGCTGGTGCGTCGACGCGCCGCGCGACGATGGCGACGCGGTAGACGTCCTGTGGGGGGGCACGAAGGAGTTGCCCGGCTCGTTGCGCGAGGCCGCCGACGATCAGCCGGCGCTGCGGCCCGTGGCGGATGCGCTGGAACAGATGCGGTGTCTGCAAGCGGGCAGCCCGCATGCCTTGGTGCTGGGGCAGACGGCGTGGTCGCTGCCGCTCCGCACCCGCGTGATGGGCATTTTGAACGTGACGCCGGATTCGTTTTCCGACGGCGGCCTGTATTGCGAGCCCGAACGCGCCCTGGCGCGTGCCGAGGCCATGCTGGCAGAGGGGGCCGACCTGATCGACGTCGGCGGTCAGTCGTCGCGTCCGGGTTCGGAGCCGGTGCCGGCAGCGGTAGAGCGGGAACGCGTGGTGCCGGTGGTGCGGGAAATCGTCAAACGCCATGACGCGCTGGTGTCGGTCGATACCTACCGAGCCGAGGTCGCCGCTGCCGTGCTGGACGCCGGCGCGGTCATGGTGAATGACATCAGCGCCCTGCGTTTCGACCCGGGCATGGCGCCGTTGCTTGCCCACCGCGGCGCGGCGGTGGTTCTGATGCACATGCAGGGAACGCCCCGGACCATGCAGCAGGCGCCGGCGTATCACCACGTGATCGACGACATTTACGGGTTCCTGCGTGCGCGCCTGCACGACGCCGTGCAGGCCGGCATCAAGCGGCAGCGCATCGTGCTGGACCCCGGTTTCGGTTTCGGCAAGACGGTCGCGCACAACCTGGACCTGCTGCGCGGCCTGGACCATCTGGGCGCCCTGGGACAGCCGCTGCTGGTCGGCACGTCGCGCAAGTCGTTCCTGGGGCGCGTGCTGCAGCGTCCGGTCGAAGACCGGCTTGGGGGCAGCCTTGCCAGCGCGTTGTGGGCGGCGCAACGGGGCGCGGCTCTGGTTCGCGTGCATGACGTGGGCGCCACCGCGCAGGCACTGCTCGAAGGCTTGGATGCGCCCCCCGCCGAAACATCCTGCCAATTGGGACCGCATCGCGGCCGCTAACGTCCGCCTCGCTCTGCCGCTGTTCGCCGGCCAAGTCTTCGACGTGCGGAGAGGGTTAGCAAAACGGCACGCTCATATGCGACACTTAGCCTCTGACGGTTTTCAGGCTGTCAGCCTATCTGACCTACTGAGAGTCGCCAGTGTTGGTTCCTGGGGATCCTCCTAACGTGACCTTTTCTCATCCCCCTCCAGAAATCACTCAGTGGCCATTCTGGGGGCTTATCAGCAAGGAGAATGAGCGATGAAATCCTGGCAAGTGGTTTCCGTATTCAGTTTGGCGGCGGTGCTCACAGCCTGCGGAGGAGGGTTAACAGTATCGTTCGATGGCTTCGAGACGTGGACTGTGACCCCCCCCCCCACGGGTTGGGTTTAATCGGCCGCCGCCAAGCAACACCTGTCCTGACGGATCAATCGTCTGGAATATCTTTGACTGCCCGCTTGCCACGCCGTCCAGATTACCGTACTGATCTCGTTGACATATAGCGGTCCGCGTTCGTATGTCTGGCCTACTGCGGATACTCCATACAATCATGCGAAAACCGCTCTAAGGACATTCCACCATGCCGTCATCGCCGACCTCCTGGAAGGGCTGTCGGGTGACCGTCATGGGCCTCGGCTCATTCGGCGGCGGGACCGGTTTGGCCCGCTATCTCGCCGAGCAAGGTGCCTCGGTCACAGTGACCGATTTGAAAGACGCCACCGCCTTGCCAGACGCCCTGGAGGCGCTGCGGGGTTTGTCCATCCGTTTCGTGCTGGGCGAACACCGCGACGGCGATTTCATCGACACCGACCGCGTGTTCGTCAATCCCGCCGTGTCGCTCACCTCGCCGTATCTGCAACTGGCGCGCTCGCGCGGGGTGCCGCTGGACAGCGAACTGAACCTGTTCGTGCGCCAGTGCGCCGGAAGCATCGTCGGCATCACCGGCAGCGTTGGCAAAACCACCACCACCTCGCTGCTGGCCAGCATCCTGCAAGCCCACGATGCCCGCACCTTGGTCGGCGGCAACATCGGTGGCTCGCTGCTGTCCCGCCTGCCCGACATCGAGCCCGACACCCCGGTGGTGCTGGAAATCTCCAGTTTTCAACTGGAGCACCTCGACTGGCTCGGCTACAGTCCACCCTTGGCCGTCGTACTCAATCTGGCCCCCAACCATCTCGACCGCCACGGCACCATGGCGGCCTACCAGGCGGCCAAGGAGGTCATTCTGGCCTATCAGACGCCGGACGACGTGGCGGTCCTTAACTGGGACGACCCCACGGTCCGGGCTATGGCGGCCCGCGGTCGTGGTCGTCGTTTGTTTTACAGCGTCCACGAACCGCTGGACGCCGGCGTTTACCGCGACGGCAACGCCCTCGTGCTGGCTTCGGGTGGCGAACACCGCGTGCTCTGTCACGACTCCGACCTGCGTTTGCGCGGCCTGCACAACCTCGGCAACGCCGCCGCCGCCGCCGCTGCCGCCGCCACCCTGGGCGTGCCACCAGCCACCATTGCCAGCGGCCTGCAAGCATTCGCCGGCCTGCCGCACCGGCTGGAATGGGTCGTCGACAAGGGCGGTGTCGCCTATTACAACGACTCCAAAGCCACCACGCCGTTTTCCACCCAGTGCGCCCTGCAGGCGTTTGAACAGCCCGTTCTGCTGCTCGCCGGCGGCTACGACAAAGGCACCCCGTTCGACGACCTCGCCCACGTCATGCAATCCTGCGTCCGGGTCGCGTTCCTGTACGGCAACACCGCCCCCAAAATCGCCGCCGCCCTCGAACGGGTGCCCACCCCGCCCGCCGTCATCCAACTCTCCACTTTGGACGCCGCCCTGCACCGTGCCGCCGCCCTCGCCCGGCCCGGCGACGTCGTTCTTCTCTCTCCCGCCTGCGCGAGCTATGACCAGTTTCCCCACTACGAAGCCCGCGGCGACCACTTCCGTGCCCTGGTCGGTAATTTGCCGTAGGGCCATCCCGACTTGCCGTCGAGAGGGATTTATGAGTGGTGTTTAAGGGTTGACAGTGCCGTCAGGGCTGCTCTACATTGGCGCCCTTCTCAGGGGGTGCCGTCGTATTTGATACAACGCTTTTCCAAACAGTCAGCGGCGGCAGGAGAGCGGGGCGGGGGACACGACATGACGGCAAAGTGGGGCATATTCCTCTGTAACTGCCGACACACGCTGGCGCTTGACCCCCAACGGTTCGACCTTCTGACCTCACACGTTCAGTTCGCCACCCATCCCGACGACGACTTGCAGGATTTCGCGGGCCTTGTTCACCGCGAACGCTGCACACACGCCATGATCGTCTGCTGCGATTCACCTGCCCGCTTTGAAGATGCTCTCCGGCCTGACATTGGCCCGAGCCCCAAGACTCACTTCGTCGATCTCAAGGAATCCTGTTTCGCGGTGCACGCCGACCCGCAGGAAGCGCACGACAAGGCCCGCCGCTTGCTGCGCGCGGCGCTGCAGGCGGCGGAGGCGCAGACGGAGCCCCGCTACCTTCCTTTGCGGAGCGATGGACGCGTTCTCATCGTTGCCGACGAACCGTTGGCCGGGAACCTCGCACGGCGGCTGAGCCGTGACAGCCGACCGATTCTTGTGCTGAGCCCGCACGCGTCTGCCGTCGAGCCGCTGCCTTCCTGGCGGGTTTACCGGGGCGAGTTGCTCGAGGCGTCCGGCCGGCTGGGGGATTTCCGTGCCGTCATCGGCTTACACGGCGGCGAGCAACAGGAACTCGTGGTCGATCAGGTGGTGACGCTCGCCGCCGACCCGGCGGCGGGCCCCACACGCACCGGTTACCATGTCCTCAACGGTGCCGATGCGGCTGACCTCGACCAGCTTGCCGGGCGCATCGATGATCTGACCGGTGACTTCCTGAAGATCGTGCACGTGGCGTACGACGCCGATATCTGCGCCGGCGGCGCGGCGGGCCGACAAGCCTGCGGGGCGTGCATCCCGGCATGTCCGTATAAGGCGATCCGGCGTGACCCGACAAACCCACTGCGCGTTGAGGTGGACCATCTGGCCTGTGAGGGATGCGGCGCCTGCAGTTCGGCTTGTCCGACGTCGGCCTTGCGGTTCACGGAGCCGTCGCCGCAGGCGTTGTACGCGCAACTCGCGGCACTGTTGGCGCCGAACAACGGCAACGCGGATCAGGTGGTGGTCTTTCATTGCAGCGAACAGGGCAGGCGGCTCATCGAGGAAGCGGGACGACAGCCGTTGCCATACCCGTCCAAGGTACTCGGCGTGCAGGTGCCGTGTCTGCGGCACGTTTCCGCCGCGGCCATCCTGGGCGCCTTGCGGCTCGGCGCCGCGGGGGTGGGATTGCTCGGTTGCGCCGCGTGTCCGCACGGCGAGCGCGCCTTGTTGGAACGCACGCTGGCCTTCTGCCGCCTGACGCTGGAGGCGTTTGAATTGGGTCCGGGGCGGCTGCGGCTGTTCGTGACCGCGGACGGTGGCGAGGCTGAGACCGTCTCCGACCTGACGCGTTTCGCCGAGTCCCTGCCCCCGGCGCCTATTCACTGGGACGGCAAACCCTGGCGCGTCACCAGCGACCGGCAGGCGCTGACGGAGATCGTCGGCACGTTCATCGAACAACGCCGGCGCGAACCGGGTCGGCAACCCATTGACGCCGCGCTGCCGTTCGCCACGGCCGAGGTGGAAGCGGACGGCTGCACGCTGTGCCGCTCGTGCGTCAACGTTTGCCCGACGCACGCCTTCCGGCTGGATGAGCCGACGTCCTCCCTGCAGTTCAACCACTTTGCCTGCGTGGCCTGCGGGCTTTGCGAGACGCTGTGCCCGGAGAACGTCATCAGCCTGCAGCACGAGGTGGTGTTTACGCACGAGGCGCTGGATTACCGCACCGTGGTGCGCGACGAGATGGTGGCCTGTCTGCAATGCGGCAAACCCTTCATCAATCGAAAATCCCTGGACGCCATTCTGGCGAAAATGCTGCACCTCGGCCCTCTCATGGAGGCGTTCAGCGGCGCGCGGCAGAACCTGCTCAGAATGTGCCCCGACTGTCGTGCGGTGGCCGCCATGCAGGAAGTCGAACAAGGTTGGGAGCCGTGATGCCATACGTCTACCGCTACGAAAACGGCGGCTTCGCGCAGTTCGAAAAGCCTGTGGTGCGCGAGCAGCCGCTCACCATCATCGTCAATGGCGTCGAATTGGCGACCTTCCTGTGCACGCCGGTGAAGCTGGATTATCTGGTGATCGGCTTCCTGTGCTTCGAGGGCATCATTAGGGGTCTGGACGATATCCGCGCTTTGGACGTCGACGCCGACAACGGTGCGGTGGCGGTCGAACTGGGCACCGCCCTGGTACAGCCAAAGAAACGGGTCTTCACCTCCGGTTGCGGCATGGGATTGACGTTCAGCATCGGGGCGTCGCACTACCCGCCGCTGCTCAGCGACCTGAGCCTGGCGCCGGACGATGTCTTTCCCCTCATGCGGCAGTTGTTCGACGGCGCCGACATGTACCGGGTGTCGCGCGGCATTCACGCTGCCGCCCTGAGCGACGGCGACCGGGTTTTGCTGTTGGCGGAGGACGTAGGACGTCACAACGCGCTCGACAAGATTCTCGGCGAGGCGTTGACACTGGGCATCCCCACGCAAGGTTGCATTCTCCTGACCACCGGTCGCATTTCGTCGGAGATGCTGCGCAAGGGCGCCCACATGGGAACGCCGTTTCTGATCTCGCGCACCTCGCCGACGACGCTGTCCATCGAGGCTGCCAAACGGCTCGGCGTTACGGTCATCGGCTACGTGCGGCGCAACAGCTTCAACGTCTACACGCACGCCGAGCGCCTGCTGCATCAGCCGTCCACCGCGGAGGTGAAAGCGGAAGCCGTTGCGGTGTCGGGAGACTGACGCATGCGCGACAAGAAAAGGCGCGGGCGCGGCAGAAAGCAGGGCAAGGAATTCATGGACGCCGCCCTCGACGCCTACAAACGCCACTTGGCGCTGTACAAATGGCGGCAGGTGATGGATGTGCAGAGCTCAAAGCTGGCTAGCAAAAGGATGGCGTCCGAGCAGGCTGTCCGCGAGGCGGGGCGGTTCCCGGGCCTGGGACCCTACCAGGACGTTTGGGAACGCTGGTGGGACGCGCAGGTGGTGGCCGTTGCCAGCTCTGAGGCACCGCTTTTGGAACGCATCGAGGCAGCCGTGGGTGGGGCGCTCAACGAGGAGATCACCACCCGGCGGCAGCGCGGCGACGCGCCGCTTGAGGATAGTTTGTCCTACAAGATGTTCGTGGACCAGGCGTTGGATCGTCTGTTTGAGGAAGAGTCCGGCAGCCTGGAAGAACTGTGAGGACGGGGGCTGGCATGCTTCGAGACCAAGACCTCATGCACTTTCGGCAGACGTATTACCGCCTGTTCGTGCAGCTGTGGTGGAAAGAGCCGGAGACGGTTTTTATCGCGGCCCTGCGGGAGGACATGCCCGCGCGCACCAAGGCCGCGGCCGCGGTGCACCCCCTCATGGGTAGCGGCTGGCAGGTCATTGACGCCTATCTTGCCGACCACCCGCCCGGCGAGGTGGCGGTGGAGTTCAGCCAGTTGTTTCTGGAGCCGTTCGCCAAGGTAATCCGGCCCTATGCCTCGTATTACCTGACCGGGCAGTTCTTCACAGAGCCACTGAAGACGTGGCGCGGCTTCCTCAAGCAACTCGGCATCGAGAAACCGTCGCAGGGCTTTACCGACCCCGAGGACGTGCTGGCGTTCGAGTTGGACGTCATGCGGTGGCTGATCGACAAGCAGGCGGCGGCCGACGACGCGGACCGCTGGCTGCGCCTGCAGGCCACGTGTCTCAAGGAGCATCTTTTGATCTGGGCGCCGAGTTGCGCGGCGGATATCGAACAGGCTCCGCAGGCAGCCTTCTATCGCGGCGCGGCGCAGCTCTTGCGCGGCTTTCTGGAAGTCGAGCAAAGCTGGTTCCGCGATTGGGGTCTGGACAACGTGGCCACCCTCGCCGAAGCCCGCGCCCATTACGGCGCCGGGCCGGAGTGGCGCGGGCCGTTGTTCGACGCGGCGGACGAAGGGGATGAGTGAGCGTGTGCAAACCGGCACGATAAGGAGGTGAGCAGGTGATCGCAGGACGCATCAAGAAACTGGACGTTGCCAATCGCAAAGGCATCATTACCACACATGAGGGCGAAGACGTCCCCGTCACGTTTCCCGACGGCGCGGTGATCGAGGTGGCCGAGCCCGAAACCATGGGCACGATGGGTGGCGACCTGGCCGACCTGCAGGAAGGCTTCGAGGTGGAGGTCGAAGTTGCCGATCGCGGCGCTGATGGCGATTTCCCCTGCGCCTTATTGCTGTGTGTCAGCTAGGCTCAGGACCTATAAAAGGGTATCATGGGGCCTGTGATGAGAGTCAACACGCTGACGCCACTAGGAGAGCGATCATGTCCGAGCACCACTTCTGGCTGGCCGACGACCCGTTTGACCGCCTCAAACCCCTGTTACCCAACAAGGGGCGCGGCGTCCCACGCGTCGATGACCGAAAGGTTATTAGCGGCATCCTCCACGTCAGCCGCTATGGGCTGGTGGCGCGACGCGCCCGCCCGTTACGGACCCCACAAGACACTTTACAACCGCTTCGTGCGCTGGAGCAGGGCCGCGGTCTTCGATCGCATCTTCCAAGCCCTTGCTGCCGAAAGCACCGCCACCGCGACGGTCATGATCGATAGCACCCATCGGGGGGCACATCGTACCGCAGCCAGCTTGCTGAAAAAGGGGGGCTTTCGCGCTGCATCGGACGCACCAAGGCGGGCTCAACTCCAAGCGCCACGCCGTCTGTGACGGCGATGGCAAACCCATCGTGTTGCGGTTGACGGCGGGTCAAGTCAGCGACTACCGCGGGGCTGACACGGTGTTGCCGGCTCTACCGGAGGCCTTTGTCATGATTGCCGACAGGGGCTATGACAGCGACAGGTTGCGCGAGGCCCTTGCCGAACGTGGCATCAAGTCCTGCATTCCGGGCCGCGCCAACCGTAAAGAGCCGATTGTCTACGGCACGGAGCTTTACAAGCGCCGCAACCTCATCGAGCGCTTGTTCGGCAGACTCAAGGATTGGCGCCGCATCGCCACGCGATAGGATCGCTGCGCGCACACCTTCTACAGCGCCATCCGTATTGTCGCCACGGTTATCTTCTGGTTATGAGTCCTGAGCCTAGAGAGATACCCGCACGGCGCCGCTATCTTCCCTCGCCCAGTGAGGGACAAAACGCCTTGGATGCTCGCATGCAAACCGAAACGGTGCTCATTTTCACCGTGTGATACGCGTATTTTCGGTACATAAAGCGCTTGTCGCCCTGCCAATCGGCCAAGTGACCTATTCAGCTTCAAACTGATACATTACCCGTACCCGTTCTCGGCGTCCCGTCTGTCGTCTCCATTTATTAGCCCGGCCCCCGCCTTGTACGTTCCCGGGGCGCGTGCTAAGGTTTTACGCCCTGCCCCGCCGCTGATTCACAGGCGGCTTACCAAGCAATCCCTTACATGAGGAAGTTGTCATGGCGCTCGTGGAGCGGTTGACGTTCGGAATCTTCCTTGCTCCCTTCCACCGGCTTGGCGAGAATCCCACGCTGGCTCTGGAACGCGACCTCGAGTTGCTGCAGTGGCTCGACCGCCTTGGCTACGACGAAGCCTGGATCGGCGAGCACCACAGCGCCGGGTGGGAAACCATCGCCTCGCCCGAGGTGTTCATGGCCACGGCGGCCGAACGCACCCGTCACATCCGTCTCGGCACCGGTGTCGTCAGCCTGCCGTATCACCACCCGCTAATGGTCGCCAACCGCCTCGTCCTGCTCGACCATCTGACGCGCGGCCGCGTCATGCTCGGCGTCGGCCCCGGCGCCCTGATTACCGATGCCCACATGCTGGGCCTCAATCCCGCCCGGCAACGCGACATGATGGACGAGTCGATGACCATCATTAAACGCCTGCTGACCGAGACCGAACCCATTACCTATAAGACCGACTGGTTTGAGTTGCGTGACGCGCTCCTGCACCTGCGGCCCTACAGCCAGCCGCACTTCCCCATCGCCGTGGCCAGCGTCCAATCGCCGGCCGGCGTCGAACTGGCCGGCAAGCACGGTGCCGGCGTCCTTTCCCTGAGCGCCTACGCGGGGGTGCGGGGCGTCGTGGCGCTGCCCGAGCAGTGGAAGATCGCCGAGGAAAGCGCCGCGCTGCACGGCAACATCATGGACCGCCAAGGCTGGCGGCTGGTGATGCCGATTCACTTGGCCGAATCGCGCCAGCAAGCCTTCGATGAGGCACGGCACGGGGCCGCCGCCTGGTTGCAGGAGTATTTTCGCGACACATTGGGGCAGGCCCTGCCGCCCGACACCGCGCCGGACGACCTGATCGAGGTCATGAGCGAAAATGGCGCCTGGCTAGTCGGCACGCCGGACGACGCCCTAGCGACCATCGAACGCCTCGCCAACATCAGCGGCGGCTTTGGCGGCCTGCTGGGCTTGGCGCACGAGTGGGCGCCGCGTGAAAAGATTCTCCACAGTTACGAGTTGCTGGCGCGCTACGTCATGCCTCGCTACAACGGCTCCTTGGCCGGCACGGTCGGCTCCAATGCCTGGGCCCGTGACGTTCGCGAGGAGTTGGACCTCCAGCGCAAGGAAGCCATCGAAACGGCCCACGCCCAGTACGAGGCGCGTCAAGCCGCATCCACCAGGTAACGGCGGCTGAGTCTGAGCCCGCCTACCGGTCTCCCAGGCTCCAGGAGAAGGTCTACTACATGCCCGAATCCTATGACGCCGCAGCCATTGAAGTCCTTAGCGGCCTCGACCCTGTTCGCAAACGCCCCGGCATGTTCACCGACACCACTCGCCCCAACCACTTGGCGCACGAAGTCATCGACAACAGCGTCGACGAAGCCATCGCCGGCCACGCCAGACGGATCGACGTCACCCTGCACGAAGACAACTCCCTGGAGGTGCGCGACGACGGACGCGGCATGCCCGTGGACCTGCACCCCGAGGAGCAGGTGCCGGGCGTGGAAGTCATCCTGACGCGTCTGCACGCTGGCGGTAAATTTTCCAACAAGAACTATCGCTTCTCAGGCGGCCTGCACGGCGTCGGCGTGTCGGTGGTCAACGCCCTTTCGGCGCGCCTCGAGGTCGGGGTGCGGCGGGATGGGCAGGAATACTGCATGACGTTCGCCAACGGGGAGAAAACGTCGGAATTGGAGACGGTAGGACCCTGCGGCCGCCGCACCGGTACCACCGTGCGCTTCTGGCCCGACGCCGCGTATTTCGACACCATCAGTTTTTCCCTGCCGCACTTGCTGCACATCCTGCGCGCCAAAGCAGTTCTGTGCCCCGGTTTGCAGGTGCGCTTCCACAACGCCAAGACCGGCGAGCAGATGACGTGGCATTACCAGGACGGCCTGCGGGCGTACCTGCTCGACACCCTGGACGGTTCGCCCTGTCTGCCCGACAACGCCTTCGTGGGCCGCATGGAAGACGCGCAGGAGACCGCCGATTGGGCCGTCGCGTGGCTGCCGGAGGGCGGTGCTGAGGTGACGGAGAGCTACGTCAACCTGATTCCCACCTCGCAGGGTGGTACGCACGTCAACGGCCTGCGCACCGGGCTGACCGAAGCCATCCGCGAGTTTTGCGAGTTTCGCAACCTGCTGCCGCGCGGCGTGCGCCTGGCCCCCGATGACGTGTGGGAATCGTGCAGCTACCTGCTGTCGGTCAAGCTGCACGATCCGCAGTTCACCGGCCAGACCAAGGAACGCCTCGCCTCGCGGCAGTGCGCCGCCTTCGTTTCCGGCGCCGTCAAGGACGCCCTCAGCCTGTGGCTGCACCAGCACACCGAGGTCGGCGAGCAGGTGGCGCTGTTGGTCATCCGCAACGCCCAGAAACGCCTGCAAAGCAGCAAGAAAGTGGTGCGCAAGCGCGTCACCAGCGGCCCCACCCTGCCGGGCAAGCTGACCGACTGCACGGCGCAGGACCTGGCGCGCACCGAGTTGTTCCTGGTGGAGGGCGATTCCGCCGGCGGCTCCACCAAGCAGGCGCGCAACAAGGAATTTCAGGCCGTCATGCCCCTGCGCGGCAAGATCCTCAACACCTGGGAGGTCGATCCCGCCCAAGTGCTCGGCTCGCAGGAGGTGCACGACATCGCCTTGGCCATCGGCGTCGAGCCGGGTTCGCACAACCTCGACGATCTGCGCTACGGCAAGGTCTGCATCCTCGCCGACGCCGACTCCGACGGCGCCCACATCGCTACCCTGCTGTGCGCCCTGTTCGTGCGTCATTTCCGGCCGCTGGTCAGCGCCGGCCACGTCTATGTCGCCATGCCGCCGCTGTACCGTGTCGATATGGGGCAGGACGTCTTCTACGCCCTCGACGACGCCGAGCGTGACGACATTCTCAACCGCATCGCCGCCGAACGCCCTAAGGGCAAGCCGACCGTGCTGCGCTTCAAGGGCCTCGGCGAGATGAATCCCCTGCAACTGCGCCACACCACTCTCAACCCCGACACCCGCCGCCTGGTGCAGCTCACCATCGAGCCGGGCGACGACACCCCTTCCCTCATGGACATGCTCCTGGCCAAGAAACGCGCTTCTGACCGCAAGGCATGGCTGGAGCACAACGGCAACTTGGCGGAGGTGTAATGGCAATCGACGTGACCCGTCAGACGACCACCGTCCTGCCCGCCGAGAACGGCGTGGAACGGCTTCCCCTCAAGGCGTACACCGAGCGGGCCTACCTGTCCTACTCCATGTACGTCATCCTCGACCGCGCCCTGCCGCACGTCAGCGACGGCCTCAAGCCGGTGCAGCGGCGCATCATCTACGCCATGTCGGAACTCAACCTGTCGTCGCAGGCCAAGCCCAAGAAAGCCGCGCGCACCATCGGCGACGTCATCGGCAAGTTCCATCCGCACGGCGAGACGGCCTGCTACGAGGCCATGGTGCTAATGGCGCAACCCTTTTCGTACCGCTATCCGCTGGTAGACGGACAGGGCAACTTCGGTTCGCCTGACGACCCGAAATCGTTCGCCGCCATGCGCTACACCGAGGCACGGCTGACGCCGTTCGCCGACATGCTGCTCTCCGAAATCGGCCAGGGCACGGTGGATTGGACGCCGAACTTCGACGGCACCCTGAACGAACCCACCTTCCTGCCGGCGCGCCTGCCGCACGTGCTGCTCAACGGCACCACCGGCATCGCTGTGGGCATGGCGACGGACATCCCACCGCATAACCTGCGCGAGGTCGCCGCCGCCTGCGTCCGCCTGCTGGAAAAGCCCTCGGCTCCGGTGCAGGAACTCTGCGAGTTCGTGCAAGCACCGGATTTTCCTACCGAGGCGGAGATCATCACGCCGCGCGAGGAGATCGTGCGCATGTACGAGACCGGCACCGGCTCGCTGCGCATGCGGGCGCGCTACGAGCGGGAAGCGGAAGCCATCGTGGTCACGGCGCTGCCGTATCAGGTCTCCGGCTCCAAGGTGCTGGAGCAGATCGCCGCCCAGTTGCGCGCCAAGAAGCTGCCCATGGTGGTCGATCTGCGCGACGAGTCGGACCACGAAAACCCCACCCGCCTGGTCATCGTGCTGTCGTCCGCGCGCACCCCGGCCGACACCGTCATGTCGCACCTCTTCGCCACCACCGACCTGGAGCGCACCTACCGCGTCAATTTCAACATGATCGGCCTGGACAAGCGTCCGCAGGTGAAGAATCTGCGCGACGTGCTGAAGGAATGGCTGGAGTTCCGCGCCGACACCGTGCGCCGGCGCCTGCAGTTCCGGCTCGACCGCGTGCTGCAGCGCCTGCACGTGCTGGAAGGGCTGCTGGTCGCCTACCTCAGCGTTGACGCGGTTATTGAAATCATCCGCAACGAGGAGACGCCGAAACCCGCCCTGATGGCGCGCTTCGGTCTCAGCGACATCCAGGCGGAGGCCATTCTAGACCTGCGGCTGCGCCGCTTGGCCCGGCTGGAAGAAATCGTTATTCAAAGGGAGCAGAAGCGCCTTGATGCCGAACGGCGTGATCTGGAAAAGCTGCTATCGTCGTCCCGGCGGCTGCAAACATTGATGCGCAAGGAGTTGCAGAAGGATGCCGACACCTACGGCGATGTTCGGCGCTCGCCCCTGGTCGAGCGGCTACCCGCACAGGCGCTCGCCGAGAACGCCATGCTGCCCAGCGAGCCGGTGACCGTCGTGCTGTCCGAGAAGGGCTGGGTGCGCGCCGCCAAGGGGCACGAGATCAACCCCGAAACGCTCAACTACAAGGCGGGGGACCAATTCCTGGCTGCGGCGCGCGGCAAGAGCGCGCAACTGACCGTCTTTCTGGATTCGACCGGCAAGAGCTACGCCATCCCTACGCATACGCTGCCCTCGGCGCGCAGCCAAGGCGAGCCGCTCACCGGGCGGCTGAGCCCACCGGACGGCGCTTCGTTCGTCGGGGTGATTCTGGGGGACGCGGCGGACCGCTACGTGGTGGCGTCGGACGCCGGTTACGGGTTCGTGACGACCCTGGAGAATTTGCAGTCGCGGCAACGCGTCGGCAAGGCCGTGCTCACCCTGCCGCCGCACAGCCGGGTGCTGCCGCCCAAGCCGCTCAGCGACGGCGCAGATTTTCTTGCCGCGGTCAGCAGCCACGGCCGCCTGCTGGTGTTTCCCCTCGCGCAACTGCCGCAACTGGCCAAGGGCAAGGGGTCCAGACTCATCGCCATTTCCACCGCACAGGCCGCGGCGCGCCAAGACGCCTTGGTCGCCTTCACCTGCCTGCCCAGCGGCCAGTCGTTAACGCTCTACTGCGGCCAACGCCACCTGACCCTCAAGCCCGCCGACCTCGCCCATTACACCGGCACCCGCGGCCAACGCGGCATCAAACTGCCGCGCGGCTTCCAGCGCGTCGACCGCCTCGACGTTACCGCCCGCCCCACCCAACCGGTACCCAACGGGCAGGCGCGGGGCTAGCCAACGCCGCCTCTCTATGGTTCAATGCGGACTGGAGCCGTAAAGTCCAGGCCGGCAGGGGGCTCGGAAAGGGGACATCATGGCTGGATCCTTCATCAGCATCGGGCAGTTCGGTGAGTTCAGCAAGCGCGTGGATGAGCGCCTCGACGCCGTGAATCAGCGCTTCGACCCCTGCGGATGCGCTGTGATAAGTGGTTTGACACTGTTGAGAGCTGCTCCCGGGACAGAAATTTCCACGTCAGTCAGCGGTACGAATTGACACAAACCCTTTCTGATATGAAGCATCTTCGAATCAGCACGTCGCATGCCCCGCTCATGCGGTGCTTGGGCATGGGAAGCGTTTCGGCGGTTGCGGAAACAGTTTGACCAAGGGAGAGGCGAAATGATGCGATGGTTGTTCGTGGTGCTCGGCATTCTGGCGATGCTGTCAACCTGGACGGCGGCCGAGGAGCCGGCGCTGACCGTGACGATGCGGCTGGCGGAGGCCGAGTGGGAGGTGATGCGGCGAGACATCCTGCCGACGTTCGAAATCCTTTGCGCTTGCAAAGTACGCGCCATCGACGTGCCACCGGAGGCCTTGGTGCAGCGGCTGCGGGCCATGCAGCAGGCCGGACGCATGGACATTGATCTCTTCGCCCAGGACAACATGCGGCTGCAGGAACTGGTGGACGCCGGGCTGGTCTCTTCCCTGACGGATGCGGAATCCAAAATGTCCGATTCGGTGTACCCGGCTTTGCAGGCCGCCGGCGTCATCGACGAGCAGCGTTACTTCGTCCCCTTCCGGCCCAACGTGCAGATCACCTACTACAACGCCGACAAGTTCGCCGAATACGACCTGCAGCCGCCGCGCACTTGGCCGGAGCTACTCGTCGTGGCGCGTGCCTTCTCGGAGCGGGACGGCATGGGCAGGGTGCTGTTCAAGGGTGCCGGCGGGGCGCCGACGACCACCCAACTCTACGAATGGATCGTCGCTGGCGGCGGTGACCCGTTCGACTTTGCCCACCCCGGCACCGTCGCTACGTTCGAGTTTCTGGCTTCCCTGCGCCCCTACCTCTCCCCCGAATCACGCCGCGCCAAGTGGGATACGACCAACGACGCCCTGGCGCAGGACGCCGCGTTTCTGGCGCAGAATTGGCCCTTCGGCGTGCCGCTGCTGGTGAAGGACTACGGCAAGACGACCATCCGCACCTACAGCGGCTGGGCCGGTCCCGCTCGGCAGGCGCACGTCATCGGTGGCGACGTGCTCGGCATTCCGGTCGGCGCCCGCAACCGGCGGCTGGCCCTGGCAATGATCCAATTTCTGCAGAGCCACATGGTGCAGGAAGCGCTGACCGAGCGGCTTGGCTGGCCCAGCCTGCGGTCGGACGTCCGTGCCTCCACCACCGAGGCGTGGATGCGCCCGCACGCCGAGGCCGTACAGGAAGCCCTGAGCCACGGCGTTTTTCGCGCCAACGTTGGCTACTGGGCCGATTACGAACGCCTCGCCAATGAGGCCGTGCAGCGCATCCTGTGGCGCGCCGAGGCCCCTGCAACGGTGCTGCCGCCCCTCGCCGAACGCCTCGACGCTCTGAGGAAGCGTGAGTGAAATGGCGTCATCACTCGCTGACGCTCGCGCTGCCGGCATTCCATACGCCCCGTCTACGCTCGTTGACTCGCTACGCGGGGCTGTGTCTCGGCTTGGCGCCCCTCACCTTGTACCTCGCTGCTCTGACCATTGTTCCCGTCGTCTCCACGCTGCTGCTCAGCCTGCAATCCCCGCAAGGCGATTGGGGACTGGGTGCCTACCGCGCCATCATCTCGCACTACCAATTCGGCGAGGCCGTTGCCAACACGCTGCTGGTGACGGCCCTCGGCCTGAGCCTGGAACTGGCGCTCGGTCTGGCCGCGGCGCTGGCTCTGACGGAGCGCCGACGCGCCCTGGGATGGATACGCATCGCGCTGCTGGTGCCGCTGGGGGTGCCGACGATCGTCGCCGCCTCGGCGATGCGCTACGTGTTTGGCACCGTCGGCTATCTGAATGAGGTGCTGTACCGCCTGGGGGTGATCGACCTGCCCATTGATTGGACCGGCAGCCGCTGGCTGGCGGTGGTCACGGTGGCCGTGGCCGACGCCTGGAAGGTTACGCCCCTGGTCATGCTCATCCTGCTCGCCGGCCTGCAGGCCATCCCCCGACAACTCTATGAAGCCGCGCACACCGACGGCGCCACGCCGTGGCAGCAGTTTCGCCGCATCACCCTGCCGCTGCTGCGGCCCGCCATCACCATGGCGCTGATCGTGCGCGGCGTTGACGCCTTCCGCATCTTCGCCCTGCCGCTGGCGCTCACCGGGCGCAACCTGCCGGTACTGTCCACCTATGCCTACGTCGAATACCTGGAATACGGCAACCCGCACACCGCGGCGGCGAGCAGTACCCTGTTGCTGATGATGATTCTGGTGGCCGTGGCCGCCTACCTGAAGCTCGCCGGGCACGAGGAGGTGCTGCGGTGACGAGCTTGCGGGGACCGTTCCTGGTGGTGATGGTGCTGTTCGCCGCGGCGCCGCTCTACGGTCTGTTGAAGATTTCGGTTAGCCCGCCGGCCGAAGTCATGACTGCGCACCCGACCCTGGTGCCGCACGGCCTCACGTGGCGCCACTGGCAGCGTGTGTTCGAGAGCGGCCAGATCGGCGCGCCGCTGCGCAAGAGTCTGGTAGTGGCCAGCGGCGCCACCGTCTTGGCGCTGCTGCTGGCCGGCCCGGCGGCGTACAGCCTGGTGCAGTTGCCGCTGCGCTGGCGCTACGGGGTTCTGACCGGCCTGTTTCTCTGCCGCATGCTGCCGGAGGTCAGCGTCGCCATGCCCATCGCCGTGGTGTTCCTGCGCTGGGGCTTGATGGACACCGCCCTCGGCCTTACGCTGGCCCACCTGCCGATGGCGCTGCCGGTCGCCGCCTGGGTGCTCACCACCGCCTTCGGCAACATCCCGCGCGACGTGGAAGAAGCCGCCGCCCTGGACGGTTGCAACCTGTGGCGCACCCTGGCCTACGTCGTCATCCCCCTCGCCCTGCCCGGCGTCATCGTCGCCGCCTTGCTCGTCTGGCTGCTGTCGTGGGAGGAATTCGTGCTGGCCACCTACCTGACCCTCGGCAACAAAACCATGCCGCTGCAGATTTACTACTATCTTTATCAGGGCAACGCTTTCGTCACCGCCGTCGCCGCCGTGATCATGACGGCCCCGGTGTTACTGCTCAGCGCACTGCTGCAGCGCTACATTCGGGAGACGAGTCTGGCGGGCGTGGTGCGCTGAGGCGGCATTCGTCGGGGAAGGGAATGAATCGCCTTGGGGGATTCAGCCGTTCGTGTGCTGGGAAAACCTGGGAGGGAAATCAAGCATGGACGAACCTTTGTAGGGCACCTCGAAAAATGCCGCGTGGATAGTCAAAGATGACAGGATTGGCAATTCGATGGCATGTCGGCGAGAAAATGAACTCGGCTGTCCAGGGGAATTCGCCTCCCAGCAACGAGGATTCGTCTTTCAATGAGGATATCTGGTGCACCCTTCGCACCATTGGCGCTCAACTCACCGTTGCCAGACGCTGCAAGTGAACCCGGCGACACATGTTGCAGGCAAGGTTCTTGAGACCTGTCCGCACCCGCGCCCGTACCTGTAGCGGCTTGAGATTATCGGGCACCGGACCTGAGATCATCGCCATTTTCGGCCCAGATTATTTGAGACTGTAATTTGGCTTCGGCCCACATTACGTGAGAATGAGCCCACCTTGCTGAGACTGAGACCGAAGCCGTGCGAATGGAGGTCGCTTGTCACAGAGCCAGTCCGACGGCGCGCATCCGGTCAGCCAGTTCCCGCGTGCGACCGGCGTCGAGTTGACCGCTCAGGAAACGACGGATCTCGCTGGGCTTGGCGTGGAACGGGTCCGCCAACACCTTGGGCGAATAGCCCTGGCGGGTAAGCCGCAGCTCCAGATCGTCGAAGTCGGGCGCCAGCGTGGCCGTCACGATCTCGGCGGTGACGGGTTTCTGGCCCGTCCGGAAACCGGCCTCGCTACACTCGCCGAGCAGCCAGTCCAGGTAGCCGCGGGCGTCCTCGCCGAAACCCTCGAAAGACAGGATGTCGGTGCGGTGTCCGATCTCCTCCATGCTCGGGCGCCGCAGGTCGTTTCGTAGCTTGGGATGTCCGATCAGGACCACCGACAGACTGCCGCCACCGCAGGCGATGACCTCCATCAGTCGCTTGAGCCCGTTCAGGGTTGTGCCGTGTAGGTCGTGAGCTTCGTCGATGAACAGGGCAACGGGCTTGCCGAAGCGCAGCACGAGCTTTCGCAGCTCACGCTCGCGTTTCTCGCCCTGGAAGGGAATCTTCACCTCCTTTTCGCGCGACAGGTCGTAGAACAGGGCGGCGATGAGGGTCGGCACGGTCGTGCGGTGGGTGTCGACCGATGGGCTTTCGGCCACCGTCACCTTGTTTTCGCTGGCGATCTCGTCCTGCAGGCGGTGCAGGAAAACGGTCTTGCCGACGCCGCTCGGGCCGGTGATGGCGATCAGGCGACCGGAGCCGAGTCCGGCGCGCACCGCCCGGCCGATCTGGCGGTGGTTCTCGGTCTCGTAGAATCCGGCACTGCGCCAGTCTTTCACCAGACCGTACTGCACCATGATTTCGGCATTCAGCACGACGTGTTCTCCTTGTCTGCGGCGGACCTCTTCGGCATGAACCGCTCCAGGACGGCGTGCTCGATGGCGGCCTTGTCGAGGGTGCGCTCCACGAGCGCGTTAATGAAAGCGAGGTCGCCTTCGGCCAGGCGCGCCAGCGGCCGGTGCAGCAGGTCGGAGACGCCGCGCAGGGCATCAAGCCGGCCGCCGTAGGTGAACTGGCCGTAGGGGTCAGGATCGACAAACGGCTGCCCGCGCAGCGCTACCACGGCAGCGCGCGCCAGGCTGCCGTCCACACCGCTGAGCGCCGTCCTTGGCACCGACAGCTTGCTGGCCAGATCACCGATGTTCTGGCTTGCCGACATACGGCGCTTGCGGTAACGGTGCAAGGGGATGGGACCGCCACTCGGTCGGTAAGGGCCGAAGCGCCGTTGCCGGAACTCGACGAACGGTTCGTGGTCGAACAGTCCCCACCCCACCGTCACGGTCTCGCCCGCCAAGTCGGCATCCACGTCGTAGAAGGCGCCGTCCACCCGGATGCGGGCGTCAGCCGCCACCCGGCGGCGCTCGGGTTCGCGCGCGAAGGCGCAGAAACGCTCCCAGGAACACGTCTGCCGCAGGCCCTCGCCCGGCAGGTTGCGCACCCAGTCTTCGATACGGCTGTGGGGCTCTCTGCGGTGCGGCTGGGCGTTGTAGCGGTCGATGAACCGTGACAGCCAGGCATGGGCCTCAGTCTCGGTTTCGGGCTTGTGAAAGTGATAGAGCGTCTCGTGGGCTTCCTTCACAGTGCGAAAGGGACGCTCCACCTTACCCTTCGCCCGGGCCGTTGGACGACGGCCGTCGCGGCCGGTCGGCACGTGCGTCCTGACCCGCACGCCCAGGCGCCCCATGACGGTGTTGAAGACGCCGCTTTCGGCGACCGGAGCGTTGTCGAGATACAGCGCCTCCGGGATGCCCTGCAGGGCCTGGCCAGCTTCGTCCTTGGGCGCCATGGCGTTGAACAGGAAGCGCAGGCCGCTCTCGACGTCCTCGCCATAGACGCAGCGGTATTCCTGGTAGGCGACCGCCGCTGCGGTCATCGACGACAGAGAAGAGCATCGGCACCAGCAGGCCCTTGCGGTCGGGGTCGATCCACACAGGCTGCTCGATCTCCTTTAGGTCTGACGGGCTGCTATCGAACTGCCACAGGGCGTTGGCGGTGCGGGCTTCGAAGCGTACGGCCGCCGGCGCCCGGGTCATGCGGGCGGGGTCGTAGCCCCACAGGTGCAGATAACGGTTCACGGTTGTCTTGTGCAGCAGGCCTTTGGACATGCGTACCAGGCCCTGCGGTGTTTCAACTCCGACTTCTTCGAGCAGCTCGATGCGGCGAGCGGTCGACAGGTGACGGCCCTTCAGGTTCGAGGTACGCAGCTTCAAGGCGGCGACGATCTCGCAGTAGCGCTCAAGTTCCAGGCGGGTCAGCTTGTGCGGCTCGCCGCGGTCGGCACGGCGCAGGCTGCGGGGACGGAACTGCCCGGCGAGCGCCCGGTAGAGCGTGGCGCGCGACACCCCGAAGACACTCGCGGTGCCTTCCACGAGCGCCCGCCTGCCCGCATGACGGGGCGGCAGGTCGTCGAGACGCCGGCGCAGGTCGACAAGCGCCTCCACGGGAATGCCGCCGTCCTGGCTCATGCGTCCTGGTCCGCGTCAAGCAGCTTGTGGCCGGGTGCCTTCACCGAGCCGTCGCCGTTGACGTACGTGTACAGGGTCGTGGTGGTGATGCCGAGCCGCTTCGCCAGGGTCGTGCATCGCCAGGCGCAGCGTGGCCACGTCCATCTTGCGAGGCTTGCCGCCCAGGCGCCCTCTGGCGGTGGTGGTGCCGATCTCGGCACCGGCGAGCACGCGCAGGCCGATACCGTGGCCGTGCAGCTCCTCGACCGTCGTCACCAGATGTTTCAGGTTGCGCCCCAGGCGATCGAGCTTCCAGGCGGCAAACGTGTTGCCCGGCTGCAAGGCCTTCAGGCCGGGTCGGTGGTCATGGCGTCCCGAGGCGCGGTCTTCGTAGATGCGCTCTTCGTCGACGCCGGCATCGCCTGGCGTCACGCTGCGGGTCAAGGAGTTGAGTACCGTCAGCCTTGGAGACTCTCGCGTAGCCGATCAGCATGGTGTCTGCCTTCTCTTTCAGAATAGACGGTGACCCTCATGCGATGTTGCCAAGAAATATGAAACGGGTTGTCTTGTGAGGATTGGCGGGTTTTTGGACATTGCTCGAAGGAACCAGAAAATCGTCCGTTTACTTTGTGGAAGGGGACTGCGTGGCGTGGAGGGAGACAACAGATCAAGCGGCATCAGGCGGGCTTCCCGCGTCATTCTCAACAAGGTGAGCCCGTCTCAGATAATCTGCGCTCATTCTCAGATAATGTGAGCCCGAAGGCAGTTTCGTTCTCAAATAATCTGAGCCCAAACTGGCGATGTTCTCAAGCACGACACCGGATATTCTCAAGTCACTACACCTAGGTAGGTCTCGTCCATCTCGATGATGCCCTGGAGCAAGTGGCGCTCTTTGTGCACCATCGCCACGCGAATGCGAGTTTGCACGTACCATGCCGTCTTCTGGTTCAATTCCAGGTCGCGGGCCAGTTGGCAGCTTGACACGCTCTTTTTGGCGTTGACCATCAAGCCGATTGCCAGGAACCGCGTTTGCAAAGGGACCTTGGTCTTTTGCATGATGGCGCCGGACAGCACGTTGAAGCTGGACTTGCAAGCGCGGCAGTTCCAGCGGCCCACTTTATCCAGTTCGTTCTTGCGGGCCACCTTGTCGCTCTTGCAATATGGGCAGGTCGGGTTGTCGTCCCAACGGACGGTTTCAAGGTGTTCGATACAGGCTTCTTGAGTCGGGTACTTGCTGAAAATGTCTGAATTGTCAAGCCTGTAATTACTAATTGCGAACGGAAATTTCATCCGAAGCTCACGCAATTCTAACGCATCCGCTAGCCGAAAGTTCGTCCGGTCTACTCTCTTAACGCCTCATCCAGATTGACCCGTCACCGCGGCGATCAGGTCCAGCAGGTTGGTGATCTGGTAGTTGGGGATGGTGACGACTTCGTCGTGCCCGGCGGCCTGGACGTAGCGGCTGAAGGTGTCCGGCGCGAGGTCGCCGATGGTGTACTGGGCGAGCGGCTGCTCGCTTCCCGATCCGTAGACCAGGATGATCATGTCCGGGCTGGCGATGCCGTAAGCCTCGGCGTCTCTGTCCAGCACGAAGTCGCGCTCGATGCGAGTGCGGCCGAAGGCGGCCAAGGCGAGGTCGATACGTTGCGTGAAGGCGTCGTCGGCCTGGTGCTCGTGGTTTTCCTCGGATTCGACGCCGTCGTGGGTGTGATAGAACCAGACGCCGTTGGCGTCGCGTTCAAAGCGGTGCAGGGCGCCGGCGTGGCCGATCTCGACGGCCGTCAACTGCGCCAGCGGTGCCGGCATCAGCATGCGCACCTCACGTTCCTCGTGCCCCCCGTGTCCTTCGTGGTCGCCCTCGGGAGCCATCAGGTCGGTGCGCTCGATGAGGATGACCGCCCCCACCAGTACCACAAACACCAGCCAGACAATGAGCAGGCGGGCGCGCCTGCCAGGGTTCATCGCTGCTTCCACCAGACCGCGATACCGATCACGGCCAGGATGCCGGGGATAAGCACGATGGTCAGGAAGAGGGTGCCCTTCATCTGCCGATTGGTGAGGTTGACGCGCGGCAGGTCGTAGGTGCGGGGTTCGATGCCGATGAGGTTCTCCTGGGCCGCCAAGTAGCTCACCGTGTTCACGAACAGGGTGCCGTTGCCCAGGATGTGGAAGAAGGAATTGGTAGCGAAGTCCGAGTCGCCCACGACTGCGATGCGCGACCGCCCGGTGGGCATGGACGCCGCATCCCCGTTTTCGTTCTCAGGCGGCAGGGCCGGGATGGGCGGCAGGTCGTCCTGCGGCTCAAGTCGTCGAAGGGCTTCGGCGCTGCTCGGGTCTACCGGGCGGCGGCTGATGATGGCCATGATCGTGTTCGGCCCCGCCTGGTCGTTCTCGTCCAGCCCGACACGGTCGGCCGTCGTCTCGCCGTAGCTGTTGGTGGACGAGTTGACGATCGGTGTGATGCTGGTGCCCGGCACCCGTTCAGGGGTCGGCGACAACGAACGCGAGCCGGGGTAAAACGTCAGCGGCAACTCGCGGGTTACCTGGTGATGGTTGTAGCTGGTGACCGCGGGCGACGACACGTCGGCCCAGAAGTGCCGGGCCTCGTCGATGATGATGTTGTCGTCAACCACCACGCCGTGGGCGCGCAGCACCGGCTCCAGGCCGCTTTGCACGAAGGGGTCGAGCATGAAAAAGGCGTTGCCGTTGGCGGTCAGAAAATCCCCTACCGTCGTCACCTCGGCCTCCAGCAACGGCACCTTCGGCCCCGCCACGACCAGCACCGCGCAGCCGTCGAGCGCCCCGGCGCCGCGCAGTAGCGACACCTTTTCGACCTTGTAATTCAAGGCTTCCAGAGTATGCCGTGCCTTGGCCATGCCATGGCGCTCGTGCACGATGGTCTTGCCGCCCAGACCATGCGAATGCCCGGCGTCGCCTTCCATGTGGTCGTGCGCTTCGGTGCTGAAGGGGTCCGCCTCGCCGTGGCCGTCGAGGAAACAGACGCGCTGATTGGCGTCTTGCGCGATGCGCAGAATGCCGTTGGCGATGTCTATCTCCTCGCCGCCGTGTACCTGCATGGTGCGGCCCTCGCTTTCCAGGACGGCGGTGCCGGCGAATTGCACGCCCCGCATCCGGGCCTGCGCCGGGTTGATCATCGGGTCGTAGAAGTCCACCGTCACCAGCGGTGTTTGCTCGGCGATCAACTCGTACAGCTCGACCGTTTCACGCAGCAGGGGATCGTGGAAGAACACGATGTGCACCGGCTTTTCGATCCGCTCCAGCATGGCGATGGTCTGCTCGGACAACGAGTGCAGGCCCTCGTCGGTGAGATCGAAGCGCAGTGGGTAGAGGACGGAGAGATACGCCACCACCACCAGCACGCCCACCATGCCCAGGGCGTACAGCGCAATCTCCGTGCGGCGGCGGTGCAGCAGGGCGCCGATGTCGCGGCGCAGCGCCACCAACCCCCACACCATCAGCACGGCGCCGGCGATGGCGGGCAGCGTGGTCCACACCGACGGCTCCAGCAGAATGGCGTGCACGGCCAGCGCGATCGCCAGCAATGCGACCCCCAGCAACAGAATGATGCCCGAAAGGAAGGAACGTTCCATATCAGCGCTGCCACTGCAGATAACTGGCGTTGAGGACTAGGACGATGGCGCACACGACGAGGTAGAAGATCACCGACTCGGTGCGTACCAGCCCCTGTACGAATTCCTCGAAGTGGCGTGAAAACGACAGGTAGCCAAACAGGTTGCGCCACGCATAGGACGTCTGGAAGCGCTGGGCGTTGGCGATGAACCAGAAGGCCAGCAGCACCGCCACGGTGATGAGCGCCGCCACGATCTGGTTTTGCGTCAGGGCGGAGAACAGTTGGCCGATGGCCAGACAGGTCATGCCCAGGAGGATGAAGCCGATATAGCCGGAGAGGATCGTCATGCCCTCGGGGTTGCCGAACAGGTACAGCGGCACCACGTCGATCAGCGTGCCGGCCGTCATGAGCAGCAGGATGGTGACGGCGCCGGCGAATTTGCCCAGTACGATCTGCCAGGGCCGCAGCGGCAGGGTAGCCAGCAGTTCCATGGTGCGGCCGTTGTACTCGCTGGTGAACAGCCGCATGGAAACGACGGGAAGGACGAGGAGCAGCAGGATGGCCATGTTCTGGAAGGTCTCAGTCATCCTGGCGTTGCCGGTAAGGAAGATGCTGTAGGTGAAGAAGTAGCCGGTGCCGACCAGGAACACCGCCATCACGAAGTAGGCGATGGGGGAGCGGAAATAGAGCCGCAACTCCTTTTGATACACGGCCAAGGCGCCGTTCATGCCGTCATCCCTCGCTGACATATTGCAGGAAGATGTTTTCCAGCGTCGGCTCCAGCCGCCCGAGGCTGTGCAACGGCCAGCGCGGCGCCACAGCGCGGGCAATGGCCGCCTCCACACCGTCGCGCGCCTCGACCTGGCATTCGACCCGTAGCCGATCGCCGTCGTCGGCCTCCACCTGTACGGTTCGCACGCCGTCAACGGACAGCAATTCCTGCCGCAGCTCGTCAGCCGGCGCCGTCACCTGAAGGCTCACGCGGTTCGTCTGTTCCAGCGCCCGCTGCAGACCACTCGGCGAGTCGATGGCCAGCAGCCGCCCGTTGTTGATAATGGCCACGCGCTTACAGATCATGGTGACTTCCGCGAGGATGTGGGTGCTGAACAGCACCGCGTGCTCGGCGCCAAAGGATCGAATGAGGTCGCGCGCCTCGTGCAGTTGCCCCGGATCCAGGCCGATGGTCGGCTCGTCGAGCAGCAGCACCTGCGGCTTGCCGAGGAGGGCTTGCGCCAGCCCGACACGCTGCCGGTAGCCCTTGGACAGCTTGTAGATCTCGCGCCGCGCCACGTCCTCCAGGCGGCAGGCGGCGACGACGCGGGCGAGCTCAGCCGCCGCCTCCGAGCGCGCCACGCCCTTGGCCTTGGCGACGAAGCGCAGATAGGCGGTCACGTCCAGGGTGTCGTAAAGCGGCGGGTGTTCCGGCAGGTAGCCGATGTGGGAGGCGGCCACGTCGTTCTGCGTAGCCATGTCGTAGCCGGCCACGCTGACGCGCCCGGCGCTGGCCGCGGTGTAGCCGGCGATCATGCGTAGCGTGGTGGTCTTACCCGAGCCGTTGGGGCCGAGAAAGCCGACGATCTCGCCCTTCTCCACCGAGAACGACAGGTCGTGGATGATGGTTCGGGAACCGTAGCGTTTGAAGACGGACTCGAGGGTAATCATTTCACTGTCTCCAAGAGTCTGTGTCCGATGACTAGCGGCCAATCGCTGTACACAACAAAAGTCATTAACGTTCCAATCGACCTTTGCCTTGCACCGGCTCTACTTGCCTGCCTAGCGGCTTGTCGGCATCCTTGCTCAAGGTCAAAACCGTCAATCTGGGCCCAACTCGCCGCCGCCTTCCCAAGCCCCGCCGAGAAGATCGACTCGCACTATCAACGCCTGCAACGATTTTTCAAACACGTCCAGTTCCAACCCGCTCACATGGCCAAATTCATGCTCGCTTTTCTGCCCGATTCCCCTATTCCCTATCGATGCAGATAATCTCATCAATACCACAGGCAACATCATAATGGTCGGACACCGTATCACACCAAGCCTCTACCTCCGCCTCCATTTCCCTCCGGTTCGAGGACTGGTACAGATAGGAATCATACGGCCCCCCTGAGACACGAACATGATCTACAACTCCCAAGCATCCATCGCTGACTGCAATAGTTTCGGGTGGTCGCGGTGCTGGTTCCCCCGATAGCGACATCTGGCAGGAATCTTCTGCTTTTTGTCTCGCCTCTGCCTGGGTGGCGCCTTTTGCCAATTCCACCACCGAATACTCCACGAGCATGCCGTAATGACTGTTGGAGTAGCACACCGTGCCAGCGATCCACTTTGCCTGAGGGGTTTGATTGCGAATGCGGTGTTTCAGGGTTCAGAATGACGCACAGCGCTAAGAGTAAGATCAATCGCTGCGGCAGGTCTTTCATAAAATTTCCTCGCTATGAAGTTCGACTTGGGCTTGCAGCGTCACTTGATCGCAGTCTTTGAGCATCCCCCTCTAATCCCCAGGGGGCTCTACCATTGGCTCGGCCCCCGCGTCAAGCAGGAGCTTGATGACGGTAGGGGACCAGCTCGCGTCCCGGTTACGCATTGCCTTGTGTAGGGGAGTCTCGCCGTTTCCGTCTTGGGCGTTGGGGTCCGCGCCAGCGGCGAGCAGGGCCTTGACGACGGTAGGGTGCCAGTCCGACACGAACCTCGCGTCCCGGTTACGCATTGCCTTGTGTAGGGGAGTCTCGCCGCTTCCGTCTTGGGCGTTGGGGTCCGCGCCAGCAGCGAGCAGGGCCTTGACGAGGGTAGGGTGCCAGTCCGACCTCGCGTCCGGGGTAAGCATTGCCTTGTGCAGGGGAGTCTCGCCGTTTCCGTCTTGGGCGTTGGGGTCCGCACCGGCGGTGACCAAGACCTCGACGACAGAATAACCGTCAGACCAGACCCCCTGCACGCCCCAAATTACCGCGTGTAGGGGAGTCGAGCCGTCTTTGTCCTGAGCGTTGGGGTCCGCACCCGCAGCGAGCAGGGCCTTGACGAGAGACTCCCTACCCCCGATTGCATAGCGTAGGGGAGTCTTACCGCTTTCATCTTTGGCGTTGGGGTCTGCACCCGCGGTGACCAAGACCTCGACGACAGCACCATAACTGGAGCTCCTCGCCGCTTGGTGTAAGGGAGTCTCGCCGCTTCCGACTTTAGCGTTGGGGTCCGCACCCGCGGCGAGCAGGGCCTTGATGATGTCAAGATCCTCGTCGAACGCTGCCCGGTACAAGGGAGTTGCGCCATTCTTGTCCCGAACGTTGGGATCGGCGCCAACGGCGAGCAGGGCCTCGATCGTGTCAGGATGCGCGTACCTGCCTGGCGATGTTCCCAGTCCCTCATAGGAGGGGTCCTGATTGCTGAAGCTCACCGCCTCGTGCAGGGGAGTCAAGCCGTCTTTGTCCTGAGCGTTGGGGTCCGCACCGGCGGCGACTAGGGCCTTGATGACGTCAGGTAGGGCCTTGATGACGTCAGGATCCGCGTTGGACTTGTTGGACACCGCCTCGTGCAGGAGCGTCCAGCCGTCTTTGTCCTGAGCGTTGGGGTCCGCACCCGCGGCGAGCAGGGCCTTGATGACGTCAGGATCCGCGTTGGACACTGCCCGGTGCAGGGGAGTTATGCCGATCTTGTCCCGAGCGTTGGGGTTTACGCCAATCTCCAGACAACGGATAATATCGGCGACTGTCGCCTTCTCAAAGAAACCCCATGTTTTCCACTCGCTGCAATCCAGCTCTGCTGCCACTGCAACAGTAACGAAGCTCACAACGAGCAGTATCGAAACAATCCCGATAACCTTGCGCTTCATATCTCCTCCTTGATATGTCCACTGCGTCCGGTGTGCATGCCGTCGTCCCGACGAGTTGGACGGAGGCGCCGGGTTGGTATGTCCAGCAGGCGATCCTGAAGTCATCTTCCGGGCTCGGGGTTCCGATTCTGGAGGCCCTTCTTCTAATTACGGGTGGTGGTTCTTCCTCTCACAGGGCTACTCGTACCACTTTTCGCCCATTTCCTCGTGCTGTTTCATGCTGTGGCCCAACCAGAGCTGGGCGTTCTCGAGGTCACGAAGCATCTTGATGCGCTGGATCGACTTGTTGTAGTCGAGGATGCTGTAGTTGAGTCCGGCAGGGTACCCCTCCAGGTTCTCCTCCACCCACACGGCGTCCTGGGTCAGGATGACGGTACCGGTCTCGGCCAACTGCACCTTGACCGACTGGTGCCCAAGGGTATGGCCCGGTGTGCTGATGACCATCAGGCTGCCGTCGCCAAACAGGTCGTAATCGCCATCGAGCTCGAAATACGTGAAGTCACGCGCGTCGTCATAGTCGGCCATGACGTGCGCCCCGCCGCGCTGGAACTTCTCCGGCCACCAAGCCTGGTACAACTCCTTCTTCTGGATCACGTGGATAGCGTCCGGGAACATTTCGATGTTGCCGATGTGGTCCAAGTGGGAGTGCGAGGTGATGACGATCTTCACGTCGTCGACCGTGAAGCCGACCTTCTCGAGCTGCTTGTCGATGACCTCCTCGCGCGTCTGAGACGGCTGGAGGGCATCGCAAAGCCAAGAGTTCCAGTGGCTTTTGCAATTGCCGTCCGAGATGACCACGTTGTTGCCGGTGTCAAACACCACCAAGCCCTTCGGGTGGTCGATGATGAACATGACGACGGGCATCATGACCTGCCGGTCCTGGTCTTTGGGATAGGTAGGCAGCACGTCGAGAATGGAGAAGGGGCCAAGCAGGCCGCTGCCGGTCCAGTATATCCTGACCTTGGCGCCTCCGTGACTCATGGCGGCCACCGAGGCGGCAACAACACAAACCATGAGGAGGATTGCCACAGCAATACCAAGCTTCTTCATAACCTCTCCTTAATCGATTACCGCCCAATAGTCAACAGGGCGGGAACCAACAACGGCCCCGCCCCTTTCAAGCTAAGCCTTCCCCGACAGCAAGAGGGTTCACGTGGCGCGGACTACTGGTACCACTTTTCGCCCATCTTTTCGTACTGATTCATGCTGTGGCCCAACCAGAGCTGGGCATTCTCGATGTCACGAATCATCTTGATGCGGTTCACCGAATTCGTGTAGTCGAGGATGGAGTAATTCAGGCCGGCCGGATGGCCCTCCAGGTTCTCCTCCACCCACACGGCGTCCTGGGTCAGGAGGACGGTGCCGGTCTCGGCCAACTGCACCTTGACCGACTGGTGGCCCAGGGTGTGGCCCGGGGTACTGATGACGACCATGCTGCCGTCGCCGAACAGGTCATAATCGCCGTCCAGCTCAAAGTAGGTGAAATCACGCGCGTCGTCATAGTCGGCGATCACGTGCGCCCCACCGCGCTGGAACTTCTCCGGCCACCAAGCTTGGTACAGCTCCTTCTTCTGGATCACGTGGATGGCGTCCGGGAACATCTCGATGTTGCCGATGTGGTCCAGGTGGGAGTGTGAGGTGATGACGATCTTCACGTCAGCGACGCTGTAGCCAAGCTTCTCGAGTATCTTATCAATGACGTCCGCGCGTGTCTGGGACGGTTTCAGGAGGTCGCAAAAGCCAGCGACCCAGTGACTGGCGCAATTGCCGTCGGAGATGGCCACGTTGTTGCCGGTGTCAAACAGCACTAGGCCCATGGGGTGATCGATGATCCACATGTTGATGGGGATCATGATTTCCCGGTCCTGGTCTTTCGGATAGGTGGGCAGCAGGGCGGTAAGGGGCATGGGGCCGAACAGGCCGCTGGCGGTCCAGAAAACCTTGGGACCGGCGGCGCCGTGATTCATGGCGGCGACCGAAGAGGCGCCGACACACACCATGACAAGAATTGCCACAGCGATTGCGAGCTTCTTCATTCCCTCTCTCCTTATCGATTCGATGACAACTCTCACATCAACAAGGGGCGGAGGCCAACAGCACCCTCGCCCCATCTGGGCGAGCCTTCCCCGACAGCAGAAAGGCTCACGCGGCGCGGGCTACTGGTACCACTTCTCGCCCATTGCCTCGTACTGCTTGATGCTGTGGCCCAGCCACAGCGGCGCGTTCTCGATATCGCGCATCATCTTCAGCCGGTTCACGGAATTGGTGTAGTCCAGGATGCTGTAGTTCAGACCGGCGGGATAGCCTTCCAGGTTCTCTTCCATCCACACCGCGTCCTGCGTCAGGATGACGGTGCCGGTCTCGGCCATCCGTACCTTCACGGATTGGTGCCCGAGGGTATGGCCCGGGGTGCTGATGACCACCAGGCTGCCGTCGCCGAACAGGTCGTAATCGCCATCGAGCTCGAAATAGGTGAAATCGCGCGCGTCGTCATAGTCGGCCATGACGTGCGCCCCGCCGCGCTGGAACTTCTCCGGCCACCACGCCTGGTACAATTCCTTCTTCTGGATCACGTGGATGGCGTTCGGGAACATCTCGATGTTGCCGATGTGGTCCAGGTGGGAGTGCGAGGTGATGACGATCTTTACGTCGTCGACCGTGAAGCCGACCTTTTCGAGCTGCTTGTCGATGACGTCGTTGCGCCCCTGAGAGGGCTGCAGGAAGTCGCAGAGGCCCTTGAGCCAGTGGCTCGTGCAGGCGCCATCGGAGATTGCGATGTTGTTGCCGGTGTCATAAACGACCAGGCCTTTCGGGTGGTCGATGATCCACATGTTGATGGGGATCATGATGTCACGGGCTTCGGGGTAGGTCGGGATCAGACCCTGGATGTTGAAGGGACCGAACAGGCCACTGGCCGTCCAGTAGACCCTGGGTCCGCCGGCGCCATGGTTCATGGCGCCGGCGGTGGAGGCGCCGATCACACAAACCATCGTGATCAGAGCCATGGCAACGATAAACTTACGCATACAATTCCCCTCTCTCATTTTGCGGTGAGAAGCGTTCCAGACTACGGAAGAACTCCCCCCACCGCGGTTCGGAAACTTCAGACAATTACATCACTATATCATGCGGCAGCGTACCTTAGCACGGCGGTTTCCGGCGTGTCAAATAAGGCTTACAGCGCGGTTACGCCCCCGTCGATGACCATCTCGCTGCCGGTCATGAACGACGACTCGTCGGAGGCGAGAAACAGCACGCCGTAGGCGATTTCGTCAGGGTCGGCGTACCTGCCCAGCGGGGTGCGGCGGCGCATGGCTTGCAGCCACTCCGGGTCGGACCAGCCGCGTTCGGTCATAGGCGTCTTCACCGGGCCGGGGTGGATGGAGTTGCAGCGGATGCCCTCGGCGGCGTGCTGCACCGCGGTGGACTTGGTGAGGATGCGCACGGCGCCCTTGGAGGCGTTGTAGCCGGGGTGGATGTTGGTCTGGCCCACCATGCCGGAGATCGACGAGATGTTGATGATGGAACCGCCGCCCGTCTCGCGCATCGCCGGAATCACCGCCTTGGTGCCCAGGAACACCCCCTTGGCATTGACCGCCATGATGCGGTCCCACTCCGCCACGGTGGCGTCATCCCCGGCGTTCCAACTGGCGATGCCGGCGTTGTTGACCAGAATGTCCACTTTGCCGAAGCGCGACACCGCGGTGCCGACCGCCTCGCGCCAGGAATCCTCGTCGGTCACGTCCAGCCGCACGTAAACCGCCTCACCGCCCGCCGCCGCGATCTCGGCTTCCACCTGTCGGCCCTCGTCGTCCAGGATGTCGCCAAACACCACCTTGGCGCCTTCCCTCACAAACATCCTCGCCTCCGCCTCTCCCTGCCCGCGGGCGCCCCCGGTGATGATGGCAACCTTACCTCGTAAGCGCATGCGTGTGTCTCCTTAACTGTGAGTGAACAGTAATTCATGGCGGGGCGTAGTATTCGCCTTGTGAGGGCAATGCGCAACCGGCGCGTATCCTGCGGGCTGCGTAAAGATGGAACAGTACGAACTGCCGATCTGTAATGCGTTATGACTCGATTACCTGACGGATCACGACCATCTTCCTACCGATGGTTACCTACAGCCTGCTCAAGGGGGGCTTTTCCACGCCAGATCGGACGCACCCGGGGTGGGCTGAACTCGAAGCTCCACGCCGTCTGCGACGGCGATGGCAAGCCCGTCGTGCTGCGGTTGACGGCGGGGCAGGTCAGCGACTACCGCGGGGCTGATACGGTACTTGAGGCCCTACCGGAAGCCGATGTCCTGATAGCCGACAAGGGTTATGACAGCGACAGGTTGCGCGAGGCCCTTGCCGAACGTGGCGTCAAGTCCTGCATTCCGGGCCGCGCCAAGCGCAAAGAGCCGATTGTCTGCGACACGGAGCTTTACAAGAGCCGCAACCTCATTGAGCGCCTGTTTGGCAGGTTCAAGGATTGGCGCCGCATCGCCATCTGGTACGACCGCTGTGCGCATACGTTCTTCAGTGCCATCTGCATAGCTGCCACGGTTAGTTTCTGGTTATGAGTCCTGAGCCTAGTGCCTTGCCCCAGAAGGGTGGCGGCCCAGGGTCTCGCTCGGTTATGTCGAGACCGGCTTGTCGCCGGGATCAAGTGCGGCCCGCGCCTGCCGCGACATCTCCGTCAGCACCTTGCGGATCTCGTTGCCGTTGGTCGCCTGACGGATGAACGGTACCCGCAAGCCTTGTTCCCCATCCTTCGAGACAACCTGCACGTCACATCCCAAGCGGTCCACGCCGGTCATCTTGGCCGACTCGGCAGCACAACCCGCGAAATGGCGCGCCATCAACATCAACGCCTCGGCATGGTCCTCATTCATGTGCTGGATGACGCTCGGCGCAATATCCGCCAGCGGGTCGGCCTCGGCGGCGAGATAATCATTGGCCGTCACCCATCCCATCACGCCAAAGCCGCCCACGTAGTACGGCTCGGCGATGTCCATTCGGTAGAAAGCGAAATCACCGAAATCCACCCACATCTCAGATTGCGGATGCCGTTGTAGGTAGCTGTCACGAATGGCTGCCAAGTCGGCATCGGGCACCTCGGCGACGGTGCCCACGAGGGTGAGCCGCGCACTGCCCAAGGGGTCCTGGTTTGCGCTTTCCTCGGCCACCAGCAGACTGGCCCGCGGGTCGCGCTGCAGGTTACGGGTGTGCATCGCCAGCGAACTGATCAGAAACGTCGGACGCCCTTGGTTGTCCAGACCGTAAGGCATCACCGAGCCGAACGGCCAGTCGGGGTGCCGTTCGGACAGCGTCGACAGCATGCCGACGCGCCCGACGTGCATTAACGTGCGCGCCTGCTCGGCCAGCGAGGGCCGGGTGCCTTCTTCTTGTGCCATTCGGCGGGCCTCCTTTGCCCATGTCATCCTATTGCACGGCGTCGCGGCGCTCGGCCAAACTGGCGTCCAGGTCGGGTTCGACCCACCAGTACTGCACGCCGAGGTCGTATTTCGGCATGATCTCCGGGGTACCAAACTTGTCCCAGTAAAGCACGCGGTAGGCGGCCAAGTGCCAGTGCGGAATGACGTAGTGGTTCCACAGCAGCACGCGGTCCAGCGCCCGCGTGCGGGTAATGAGGCTTTCGCGGTCCGGTGCCGAAATCACGAGTTCGATCAGTTCATCCACAACCGGATCCTGGATGCCCGCGGTGTTGCGGCTGCCCGGTATTGCCGCCGCCTGTGAGTGCCAATAATTCCGCTGCTCGTTTCCCGGCGACAGCGATTGGCCCCAGCCGCCGACGACCACGTCGAAGTCGAAACTGTCCATGCGTTGCTGATATTGCGCTGTGTCCACCGTTCGCACGTCCGCCACGATACCCAGACGTTCCAGATTCTTCGTAAATGGCAGCACCACGCGCTCGAAGTCGGGCGACACCAGCATGATCTCGAACTGCATCACGAGGCCGCTGTCGCCATGCGTCAGCGCGCCATCCTGAACATCCCACCCGGCGCCCTTGAGCAGCCGCAGCGCGATGCGCAGATTGCCGCGCAGGTTGCCGCTGCCGTCGGTCATGGGCGGCTCGTACGCCTCGATAAACACCTCGGGCGGCAATTGATCCCGGTAGGGTTCCAGGATAGCCAGTTCGGCGGCGCCCGGCAGATCGCTGGACGCCAGCTCCGAGTTGGAAAAGTAGCTCTTGGTGCGCCTGTAGGCGCCGTAAAACAGGTTCTGATTGGTCCACTCGAAATCGAAGGCGTAGGCCAGCGCGGCCCGGACTTGACGATCTTTGAAGATGTCGCGCCGGGTGTTGAAGACGAACGCTTGCATGCCCTGCGGATTTTCGTGCGGGATCAGGCGCTTGTTGATCACACCGTTGCGGACCGTCGACAGGTCGTAGGCTGTGGCCCATTCCTTGGCCACGTTTTCGGAGAAGAAGTCGATCTTGCCGGCCTTGAATGCCTCGCGCTGCACGCCGCGGTCTTTGTAGTACTCATAGTGCATGATGCCGTAATTGTCCTTCCCACGGTTCACCGGCAAGTCCTTGCCCCAATAATTCGGGTCGAGCTCGTAGGTGATCGACCGCCCCGGGTCAACCGCTTTGACGCGGTAAGGGCCGCTGCCAAGGGGTGCCTCCAGGGTCGTGGCCTGAAAGTCGCGGTCCTGCCAGTAGTGCTTGGGCAGGATGGGCAATTCGCCGATGATGAGCGGCAGCTCTCGGTTGGTGGGACCGCTGAAGCTGAAGCGTACGGTTCGTGGGCCGGTTTTTTCGGCGCCGGTGACGTTGGCGAAATACTGACGGAAACCGGGGTGCCCCTGCGATTTGAGAGTCTCCAGGGACCACACAACGTCCTCCACCGTCACCGGCTGGCCGTCGTGCCAACGCGCTTCCGGACGCAGGGTGTACGCCGCCCACGAGCGGTCTTCCGGCCACTCGATGGATTCCGCCAACAGGCCATAGCGCGAGAACGCCTCGTCCGACGAACTCGTGGTGAGGGACTCGAACAGATTGCCAATGCCCGCCGCCGATTGTCCCTTCAAAATGAACGGATGCAGGCTGTCAAAGCTCCCGAACGCGCTGAACACGACCCTGTCGCCTTTGGGGGCGTCGGGATTGGTGTATTCGAAATGTGTAAAGTCCGCGCCGTACTTCGGCGTCCCGTGCATGGCGATGGCGTGCGCCCGATGCACCTCGCCACCGTCCTGCGCCGCGCTGATTCCCGGCAGCAAGAGCGCCACCATGACAAGACACCATCCAAATCCGTTCATGCGTGCTCCCTTCGTACTTGTGAGTTCATCTAGACCGAAGCGCTTCATCTAACGCCCGGTTCCCAGGTCAGCGTGCCCCTCTCCTGCGCGCTGCAGGCGGCGCTCAAGCTGTCGCAGTTGGGTTTCCAGGGCTTCGCGGGCCGCTTCCGCTTCCTGGAGACTGAGCAGGTCTTGCCCGCTGGCCGGATTGTGAAAGCGGAAGCGGTCGTCCGGGTACAGGCGCAACTCCAGAGCCAGCACCTCGCTGCGGCCTGTCAAGGCGCCATCGTCGCGCACCGGTATCGGGGCGTATTGCCCGCCAACCAGCCGGAAGCCTTGCAGACACGGGACGAGATAATCGCCTGTCGGGTCGTACAACCAGTACTCCGGCACCCCTATCTTTGCGTAAATGTCCCGCTTGCTTCCCTGATCGGCCTGATAGGTACTTGGCGAGGACACCTCCATCACAAAGTCCGGCGCCTTGCCCTCCTGCCACAACAAATAGGTTCGCCGCCTGTGACTCGGAACCCCGAACACCACGAAAACGTCCGGCGCGACCCGAGCCGTGTTGTTGTTCTCTTCGTGGTACAAGAACAGATCCCCCGAAACGTACACGTCGGAACGGGTGCGGAAGTGGTTATCCAGTGCCTCAATGGCGTAGGTCATGGTTCTGAGCTGGAAATCATTTTCAGCCATGGGAAGCCCGTCCGACTCCGGGTATTCGATAGTTTTGGGAACAACAGCCGTGCGTGCCATGTGCTTGTCCTTTCCTGTTGGCGTGTCTCATGCGCCATTCGGCTGTTAGGATGGCCAAGCCTGCGGACAGAATTCAGGCCGCTGCCTCGCTGGGGGTGCCATCGTTACGAAGCCTTTGGTACTCGGCAGTGGAATTTTTCAAGCCACATCCCTTTTTGGCTTACTAAAGGTGAGATGAGCATATTGTCGTCCGACATTCCACCACGCCTGCGGGCTTCCCGGGCAACCCCTGCGACCACCTCTCATACAAAATTGTCCGAAATGATGAAGAACGGCTCGGTCATCCCCGAAATTCGTACCACCCGGTCTCCTGTCCCGGGCTCTCCGAAAAGGCGATTTGTTCAGATGTTACCCGAACAAATCGCCTTGCCTCTCCCGATTTGTCGGCACGACTTTCGGTAACAACCCGGCAATCGCCCCCGCCGGCACGTTGCCGAGTTCCTTCGGCTCCAGCTTGTGCAAACCGCCTCCGTATACCCGCCCCCCTCCGAGCATTACTTGTGGACAGATTGCGTTAAGAAACTCCCACAGCCGTCGCTTCAAGGCCGGGTTATCCTCAAGCACGCGCGCGAGCGATTCTCTCGGATACAGCATCAGGTACACGTTCGCGGCTGTTGCCCGGGAATGGTTCAGTATGAAGCGAAACGGTCGCCCGCTCTTGGTGTCGCTGCGGCCAAGGTAGGTGCATACGAAGGGTGCCGGCGGCCGGTCTTCCTGGGCATACCAAGGGGTCCGGTGCCGACAGAGATAACGCGCGGCAATGCCCTGCGTCTTGCCTTCCTCCAGATACGCCCACAGCGCCGGGTGCTTCCTTCTGACCTGTTCTTCTTCCAATTGGCAATCCAGCAGAAACAGGCATCGGTCCAGCACAGGGTTTCCCCTCTCATCCGCCGCTACTTCGTTTTCCGGCAAATAACGCGGACTCGGCAAAATCGGCCGAAACGCCTCCAATGGCAGCTTGCGCCGTTCGATTTCCTCTGGCGACAGAATGAAGTAGCTGTTATCCCCCGTCGCCAAGCCGCGTTTGATCGTGAAAAAATCACCCAGGACCGACGTATCCACCTCTTCAAACCCCGCTTTCACAGGGTACCGGGTCCACTTCGGGTCGCGGTGCAACGTCTCGACGGGCACCAAGCGTTCCAACTTCGGCCGTTCCAATGAACCGCCATAGGTAAATCGTACCTCATGCCCTGCCCGTGGCGCTTCCTTGCGGAACCACACCACCGCGGACGACACCAGCGCGTCGACAAATTGCACGTCGTTCGGGTCGAAGCGATGAATATGCAGCAACGTCACCTTGTCGAGTAAATAACGCTTGACCGAAACGCCATAGTTTACGTCCATGAATTCGCTCGGTATCAGCCAGCCGGCCAGCCCTCCTGCTGCCATCCATGCATGGCTCAGGCCAAGAAAGTAGCAATAAAGCCCGGCCAGCCCATTCATTTTCACGCCGCACGACGTATACGCACGCATATTCAGGCGCTGCTTTTCTTCATTCACGATATGGTGATGCCGTACGTAGGGAGGATTACAGATCAGCAGGTTGAACTTCTCAGACTCCGACGGCGGCTTCGCTTGCGTGAAGTCCTGCAAACATATATCCAGACCGGCTTCCCGCCACAGGTTGACCGCCGGCGCTCCGTAGTGCGGATCGATCTCATAGCCTGCAGCGGTATCGACGCGACGCTTCGGAAAGACGTGGAGCAAGGCCGAATAAAACGATCCGGTTCCAATGGCCGGGTCAATGAAGCGAATTTTCTCACTTTCCCCGAGTTGTGCTGCTGCATGGCGAAGAATATCTGCGGCCAGTCCCGTCGGCGTCGCAAACTGCCCCATGCGATTCCGCTCCGCCGGCGTTTTCCCCGCGTCCAGCGCCTCCTGCAGGGCCAACCGGCGTTTCTCAGGCTCCGTTGTCGCTTTCCCGGTCATCTAAAGCCCAAACTCCCCCAGATCGTTGACCTCCGCAGCGTCGGCAGGACAGCAGGGTTGGTCTTTAGCAAAGTCACCCCCGCGTTCCTCAGATTATTCGTGGCTCGCAGCGTTTTCCTGACTTCCTCGGTCGTCTGTACCCGTGTCGTCCGGTAGGCCCCCGGTGCAAACCGTAGGAACCAGTCGTTGTACATGTCCACTGACCGTGTAATGTCATGCTTCCATCGGTCCGGCTTGTCCCAGTTAACCGCCATCGTTCCCCTGATCCTGCCGCCCTGCTTTCCGCCTGCGGGAGCCGGTTGCGAGCATCGGGGCTCCTCCTCTTTCGTCCTCATCAGGAGGCGAATCCAAGTCAAGCGAGGCGGCCAACAGGCGCTTGGTGTAGGCGTCGCGGGGATGCTCGAAAATCGCCTCGGTAGGGCCTTCTTCAACGACCTTGCCGTGGTACATGACCACCAGATAGTTGGCCATGGCGCGCACGACCTTCAGGTCGTGGCTGATGAACAGGTAGGCGAGGTTGTAGTCGCGCTGGAGTTGGCTCAGGAGAACGAGAATCTGCGCCTGCACGCTGACGTCGAGCGAAGACGTTGGCTCGTCAAGGACGATGAAGGCGGGCTTGAGCACGAGAGCGCGGGCAATGGCCACCCGCTGCCGCTGGCCGCCCGAAAACTCGTGCGGATAGCGGTGCCGGCTTTCCGGATCGAGCCCCACTTCTTGCAGCGCGGCGATGATGCTTTCCTCACGCGCCTCGGCGGTACTCACGGTACCGTGAACCTTGAGACCCTCTTCAATGATCTGGGCAATCGACAAACGCGGGCTCAGGCTTCCGAACGGGTCTTGGAAGATGATCTGCATTTCCCGCCGCAACGGCCGCAGGGCGCGCGACTTCAGTCCCTGGATAAGGGTATCGCGGAAATAAATGGCGCCCCGCGAGGCAATGAGCCGCAGCAGCGCCAGGCCCAGGGTGGTCTTGCCGGAGCCGGATTCGCCGACCACGCCGACCGTCTGGCCGGCGTGCACGGTGAGGGTAAGGCCGTCCACCGCCTTGACGTGATCGACGGTGCGGCGCAACAGGCCGGCGCGGACGGGGTACCAGACCCGGAGGTCTTCGGTGCGTATCAGAGGCGCCGCCGCGGCGGCGGACGGCGCCGTGCCACTCGGCTGCGCTTGGATCAGCCGCTGGGTGTAAGGGTGGGCGGGGGCTTCGAAAATACGGCCGGTGGCGCCGGTCTCGACGATCTCGCCGTGCTGCATGACGCAGACGCGGTCGGCCACCTTGCGCACGATAGTCAGGTCGTGGGTGATGAACAGCATTGCCATGTTGAAGCGGCGCTGCAGGCTCTTCAGCAATTGCAGAATCTGCGCCTGAATGGTGACGTCCAGCGCGGTGGTGGGTTCGTCGGCGATCAGCAGGGCTGGCTCGTTGGCCAGCGCCATGGCGATCATGACGCGCTGGCGCTGGCCGCCTGAAAGTTCGTGCGGGAAAGCGGCCAGGCGTTTCTCGGCCTCCGCCAGCCCGACCAGGTGCAGCAGTTCAAGGGTTTGCTGTCGCGCGTCCGCCTTTCCCATGCCCTTGTGCAGCCGCAACGTTTCACCGAGCTGCTTCTCGATGGAATGCAGCGGGTTGAGCGACGTCATGGGCTCCTGGAAGACCATGGCGACGCGGTTGCCGCGCACCGTGCGCATCGTTGAGGCAGGCGCGCCAAGCAGCTCCTGGCCGTCGAGGCGGATGCTGCCGCCGGGGTGCGAGGCGGTGGGGTAGGGCAGCAGTTGCAAAACGCTTAGCGCCGTGACCGACTTGCCGGAGCCAGATTCACCGACCAGGGCGACGGTTTCGCCGCGGTCAATCGACATGGACAGCCCCTTAACGGCATGCACGGCGCCGCCCTCGGTACGGAAATTCACCGCCAAGTCCTGTATGTCCAACAACGCCGCCATGCCACCTCCGAGGGGGATTACTCCGGCCGGGCCGCGAAGGTCTTGCGGGGGTCAAAGGCATCGCGCACCGCTTCGCCGGTGAAAATAAGCAGGATCAGCATGATCCCCAGGGTGAAGAAGCTCGTCAGTCCCAGCCACGGGGCGTGCAGATTGTTGCGCCCTTGGGTCACCATCTCACCCAGCGAGGGCGATCCGGGCGGCAGCCCAAAGCCCAGAAAATCGAGCGCCGTGAGGGCCGTGACGGCGCCGCTGAGGCTGAACGGCAAAAAGGTGATGGTGGCCACCATGGCGTTGGGCAGGACGTGCCGGAACATGATCACTGCATTCGACACGCCGAGCGCTCGTGCCGCCCGCACGAAGTCGAAATTTCTCGCCCGCAGAAACTCGGCGCGCACCACGCCGACGTAGCCCATCCAACTGAACAGCAACAGAATACCCAGCAGCCACCAGAAATTCGGCTGTACGACGCTCGACAGGATGATCAACAGATAAAGTGTGGGCATGGACGACCACACCTCCATCAGCCGCTGCAGGGTGAGATCGAGCCAGCCGCCGAAATAGCCCTGCACGGCGCCCGCCGAGACGCCGATAATCATGGAAAACACCGTCAGCACGAGACCGAACAGCACCGAAATGCGGAAGCCGTAAATGAGGCGCGCCAGCACGTCGCGGCTGTGGTCGTCGGTACCCAGCCAGTTCACCGCCGACGGCGACGCCGGCGCCCGCCGGCCGCGCACGATGGTGTCGTAGGCGAACGGGATCGGCGGCCACACCATCCAGCCCTTGGCTTCAATCAGTTCGACGACGTACTCGTCCCGATAGTCGGCCTCGGTCGGAAATTCTCCCCCGAAGCGGGTCTCGGGAAATGCCGCCACCACCGGCATCAGCAGGTCGCCGTCAAAGTAGACGAGCAGCGGTTTGTCGTTGGCCAGAAACTCGGCGAACAGACTGACCACGAACAGCAGGGTGAATATCCACAGGGAGTAGTAGCCGCGCCGGTTGGCCCGGAAATTGGCCCAGCGTCGCTGATTCAAGGGCGTCACGGCTCACACCTCCCGGGAGGCGAAGTCGATGCGCGGGTCGATGAAGGCGTACATCAGGTCGCTGACGATGCCCATCACCAAGCCGAGCAGGGAGAAGAAGTAGAGGGAGGCGAACATGATGGGGTAGTCGCGCTTGATGGCTGCCTCGTAGCCCAGCAGGCCCAGGCCGTCGAGCGAGAAGATCACCTCGATGAGCAGCGAGCCGGAGAAGAAAATACTGATGAAGGCGCCCGGAAACCCGGCGATGACGATCAGCATGGCGTTGCGAAACACGTGGCCGTATAGCACCCGGCGCTCGCTCAGCCCCTTGGCGCGGGCGGTCATGACGTATTGCATGCCGATCTGGTCCAGGAAGGAGTTTTTGGTCAGCAGGGTGAGGGTGGCGAAACCGCCGATCACCATGGCGATGATGGGCAGCACCAGGTGCCACAGGTAGTCGACCACCTTGCTCATGGCGCTCAGGTCGGCCCAGTTCTCCGAGGTCAGGCCGCGCAGCGGAAACCACGACAGGTAGCGCCCGCCAGCGAAAAGAATGATGAGAATGAGGGCGAACAGGAAGCTGGGAATGGCGTAGCCGACGGTGATGACGCTGCTGGTGGTCACGTCGAAGCGGGTGCCGTCGCGTACTGCCTTGCTGATGCCGAGCGGGATGGAGATGAGATAAACGAGAAAGGTGGTCCACAGACCGAGGGAGATGGATACGGGCATTTTGTCCAGGACGAGACCCACCACGGGCCGGTCCTGGAAGAAACTGTCGCCGAAGTCGAAGGTGAGATACGACCGCATCATGTCTACAAAGCGCACGTGCAGCGGCTTGTCCAGCCCGTACATGGCCTCAATCTCGCGCACCAGATCCGGATCGAGCCCGCGGGCGCCGCGGTATTTGCTGGTGACGCTGGTTGAGGCGCCGCCCGTAGCCTGCTCTTGGGTCTGCCGCCCCATGGGGTCGTCCGAGGCGGCGCCGCCGAAGCGAGCCGTTGCCTCGATGGCCTCGCCCGAGAGCTCTGCCAGCAACTGCTCCACCGGGCCGCCCGGCACGATCTGAATGACGAAAAAATTGATCAGCATGATGCCGAACAGGGTGGGCACGATCAGAATCAAGCGGCGAATGAGGTAGGCAAGCATCAGAGCGGGGATTCACCTTATTGGGCGGGTTACTGGCTGTCCGAAAAGACAGGGCAGTATAAGGTGAGTGGCCGGAAATTGCACCCAGGTTTGGGAACGGTGCGTTTGTTGCGGATCGCGCCTCTCAGGGTGATTCAGGGAGTGGCAGGGGCCTCCGCCCCGACCCCTGCCGGGCGCGCCTGCACGTAGGGAGGGGACGTGTCAGGCACTTTGTTCAGCACTCAACGCCGAACGGTGTGCGGCCTGTCCAAATTGGGCAGCCTGACGACTCCGTCGCCATTTTCGGGCGAAAGAAATCGTACACCGACACGCCGAACGCCGATGCCAGCCGGTGCATGGTGAGCAAGGTGGGGTTCACTTGGCCCGCCTCGGTCCGCTGGTAGTACTTGTAGCTCAACCCGAACGAGGCCATGTCCAGTTGCCGAAGCCGCCGCATCTTGCGCATTTGCCGCAGCCGGCTGCCGAAGTCCTGGAGCAGGCTCTCCTGTATATCGGCAACAACCGAATCCATAAGGGGTCCCTCCGGCCCCGGCGGAGTTACTCGCCGGCAATATAATAATGAAAACCGTTATCATCAATATTTATACAACCGGAGGCGCCTGTCGGCAACCTCCTTATGAGTGGGTATTTTGACGTTATTTGCGCTGCGCGCTACGGAGCTGGTGGGGGAGAGTTTGCTATCACTGGAAGAAAAGATACTTCACCACCGCGCCCAATATGGCCAGGGCAACGGGGATATACAGCATCAGGATCGTATTTCTCAAGTCGTCGAAACGCCGATTGACACTTTGGTTCATGTCGTCAAAGCGCTGGTTCATGGCGTCGAAACGCTGATTGACACTCTGGTTCATGTCGTCGAAGCGCTGATTGACACTCTGGTTCATGTCGTCAAAGCGCTGATTGACACCCTGGTTCATGTCGTCGAAGCGCTGATCGACGCTCTGGTTCATAGCGTCGAAGCGCCTGTTCATGTCATCGAAGCGCTGGTTCATGTCGTCGAAACGCTGGTTCATGTCGTCGAAGCGCCTGTTCATGTCGTCCAGACGCTGGTTGATATGAACAAAGTCCTGTTCCCGCGCCTTTTCGGCATGAGCAAATCCCTGCTCCATGCGCTTCTCGATACCAAGAAAACGTTCGTCCATGTGTTCCGCCATGCCGGTATCTCCCGCTTGCATTTCAATAAACTGGTTACATTAAACCAAGTCAGCAACAAGTCAATCAAGGCTCGCTGGGGAAGGTAATCAGGACCGTGGGTTCATAGCGCACGTTGATTTGCGCGCCGGTTTGCAGGGGGACATCGTGGGCGCAGAGGCCTTGCAAGCGGGCCCCGGAGGGAAGACGGACAGTGTAGAGCTTGCGGGTGCCCTGAAAGGTAATCTGCGTTACCCGGGCGCGGGTGCCGTGGCCGTTGTCGCACAGCGTGAGGCATTCGGGCGGAATCAGGAGGTCGACTTCGCGGCAGCCGTCCGGGGTGGCGGGCATGCCGGAATCAAGGCGGACGGGACCCATTTCGGTGACGATGCAGCGGTCGCGGATTTCGCCCGGCAGGAAGTGGCCGAGGGCGAGGAACTCGGCAACGAAACGGGTGCTGGGACGTTGCACGATGGCTTCCGGGGTGTCGTATTGCACGACGCGGCCCTGAGCGAGAATAGCGAGCGTGTCGGCAAGGCTGAGGGCTTCTTCCTGATCGTGGGTAACGATAATGGTGGTCATGTCCGTACGCCGCAAAACGTCCTGCATCTCCTGCCTGAGCTGGCGACGCAGGTTGACGTCCAGATTGCTGAACGGTTCATCGAGCAGCAGGAGTTGCGGACCAGGAGCCAGAGCGCGAGCCAGAGCGACGCGTTGCTGCTGGCCGCCGGAGAGCTCGTGTGGATAACGTTCGGCCATGTCCTCCAGACCCACCAATTGCAGCAGGTCGGCAAGGCGGCGGTCGCGGTGGGCAGCCGGGCGGCGAAACAAGCCAAACACAATGTTCTGGGCCACCGTCATATGTGGGAAGAGGGCGTAATCCTGAAACACCATGCCAATGTGGCGTTTTTCCGGCGCCACCACGTGGCCGGGGCGACTGACCAGTTGCCCCCCCAAGTGAATGGCACCGGTGTCGGGCTCCTCGAATCCCGCGATCAGGCGCAGTAGCGTGGTCTTGCCGCAGCCGCTGGGACCAAGCAGGCAGACCATGGCACCGGGCTCGATGCGCAGCGAGACGTCCTGCAGCACCGGCGCGCCAGGCTCGAAAATCTTGCCGATCGCCTGCAGGGATAATACCGAGGTCATGCGGTGCTCCTTTGCGCACTGCCGTATGACAGCGCGAAGGCCAAGAGGGGAAGCGTTACCAAAATCAGCAGCAACGCCGCCGGCGCCGCCTGGGCGTAAAATTCCTCGCTGGTTTCGATCCAGATACGCACCGCCAGGGTGTCAAAACCGACAGGACGAAGCAACAGCGTGGCAGGAAGTTCCTTCATCGCGTTGACGAAGACCAGAACCCAGCCGGTGATCAATCCCGGGCGCATGAGCGGCAGCGTGACGCGCCACAACACCCGCCAGAGAGGAACTCCCGCGGAGCGTCCGGCTTCCTCAAGCGCGGGGGTGATCTGGTGCAGCGCCGCCTCCCCGGCCTGCAAACACTGCGGAAAGAAACGCACCATGTAGGCCAGCACGACGACCGCCACGGTCCCATAGACCGGGGACATCAGGTGCGCTGTGCAAAAGATCAGACCCAAGGCGACGATCGGTCCCGGTAACACGTAGCCGGCGTAGGCGGCGTGCAGTAACAGGCTGTGGCCGCGGCTCGGACGCCGCAGGGCGACGTAGGCCATCGGCACCGCGCAGGCGACGGCAACCGTAGCGGCCGCGGCAGCGCCCAGGACGCTGTTGCGCGCGTAGCCCCAGAAGGCGCCGTCCAGAGCGCCTTCGCTGATGTGGGTCGCGGCTTCCACGCCCAAGTATGCCACCGGGACGCCGAAGGCCAGCCCGAACACACCCGTACAGGCGCAGCATGCCAAGGCGGCATGCCAGTGCGTCAGCGCCGCGCGGCTGCCGGGACGATATCCCGCGATAGTCTGAAAGAACCGGCTACGGCGGCGAAAATGGCGCTCAGCCGCAAAGAAGGCGAGGCTTAGCACCACCAGCATCAGGCTCAGGGCGGCGGCGCCCATCAGGTCGTAGCGCCCGGTCATCTGCACGTACACCGCCCGCGTGAACGTCGAATAGCGCAGAATCGACACGGCGCCGAAGTCCGCCATGACGTACAGGCAGACGAGAAATAATCCCGCCGCAACCGCTGGCCGTTGCATCGGCAGCACCACCCGCAGCCAAGCGCGCCAGCGCCCCGCACCGGACAGCCGGGCGGCCTCCTCGTAGGCCACGTTGGTCCGCAGGAAGGCAGCGCGACTCAACAAATAAACGTAAGGATAGGTGGCGAGGCTGAGGATCAGCACAGCGCCCGGAAATGAATCGTACAGAGCCGGCAACTGAGCGTCGGGTCCCAGGACGCCCTGCACAAGGGGCCGCAAAGGGCCCCAGTAAGCGAACAACTCCGTATATACGTAGGCCATGATATACGGCGGAATGCCGAGCGGCGCCGCCAGCAGCCAGGTCCACACCCCGCGTCCGGGAAAGTCGCAGCGCACCACGAGCCATGCCAGACCGACCCCCGATGCCAGAGTCACCGCGGCCACCCCCGTCGCCAAGCGCAGCGTGTTGAACAACAGTTTCGGCACCCGGCCCTGCCATAGTTGCACCCACACGTCGCCCGACACCAGCAGGGCATTGCCCACCACGTAGGCCAGCGGCATAACAATAAGCAGCGCCACGCCTAGCGCGATCAGGCTCAGCGGTTTGGGACGCCAAGCCTGTCGCGGCCATGAAGCCTGGGCAACGCCGACCCCGTGCACGGTCTAGTCCAATCCGACCTTGTCGATCAGCGCGATCGCCTTGTCGCGGCTGGCGTGCGCCATCGACAGATTGACCGGCGCGATCTTGATACGGTCGCGCGGGACGACGGCCTCATGAGCGGGCACGCTCGGGTTGACGGGATATTCATAGTTGACCGCCGCAAATATCTGCTGGCCGGCAGGGGAAATCAGGAAAGCCATGAATTCCTGAGCCGCCTCCGGGTTCTTGGCTGCCTTGAGAACCGCGGCACCGGCAACCGTGACCACGGCGCCCATTTGGTCGTCCTGTTGATCCGGTATCAGGATGTCCAGCGGCGCATCCGGTTCCTTGGCCTTATGACGGTAGTAGTAATAATGGTTGACGTAGCCCAGGGGGAACTGTCCGGCCGCCACGGCCGATACCACCGGCGTGTGCTTCGGCAGCACTCGTCCTTCCGAGTTGGCCTTGAGGCCGCGCAGGAACGCCTCGGTAGTCGCCTCGCCCTGCAGCGCATAGATGGCGCTGAGGCCGCCGATAAACGACTGGTTGCCGCTCGTCACCGTGCCCACCTGCCCCTGCCATTTGGGATCGGCGAGTTCCAGCAGCGAGGTGATGGCGCCGGGCTGGATCATGCCGGTGTTGTACACGATGACCCGCAGGCGTGCCGAGAATGCCAGCCAGGTATCATCCACAGCGCGAAACTCGGGGGCGATCTGCGTCAACGTCGGTGCGATCACCGGCGCCAGCAAGCCGTGGCGCCGCGCCTCCTCCAGCACACCAACATAATTGGTTATAAAGACATCCGCTGGGCTACGCTCGCCTTCCACCCGCAGCTTGGCCAGCAACGCGCCGGAGGCACCCGTTTGCACCTGCACGGCGATACCTGTCTGCTTCGTAAAGGCCTCCAACACGGGCTTGGTGAATTTCTCTCCCCGACCGGAATAGACGGTCAGCGTTTGTGACAGGGCGATCACCGGCCAGCCGATGAGCGCCAGCAGGGTCAGGGCGATCAGGCCCCGCAGCAGAGCGCCGCGCCGCGCCGCTGCAGTTTCACGAGCAAAATGGGCCGCTCTTCTTTCAGGCATGGGTTTCAACTCCCTCCACAGACAGAGTGGGATAAGCGGGGCGGGTGGCATCAGGGGTATTATTATGATGTTGATAACCGTTTTCAAGAACAAAACAGGGCGTGTGCCGCACCAGCAACTGCTTGACCCGTTTCAACCGCCTTAAGTACAATAGCGCCGTTTCGCGTCGGGTGTTGGGAACGGTCGAACAACGACGTCTACCCCGCCAAAAAGGTACCCTCATGCCTGATGAATTCGAGATTTTCGAAGACTATCTCCGCAGCCAAAACCTCAAACATTCCAGACCCCGCAATGACATTCTGAAAGTGTTTCTCGCCTCCCAAGGGCACTTCTCCGCCCAGGAACTGCACGAGCAGGTTCGCCAGAAGAACCCACGCGTTGGCTTCGCCACCGTTTACCGCACCCTGCGGCTTCTCGAGGACTGTGGCTTGGCCCGTTCCATGGACTACGGCGATGGCACCCAACGCTACGAACCCAATCGCTTCGAGCACCACCACATCATCTGCTCCTCCTGCAATCGAACCGTCGAGTTTCTCAGCCCGGAACTGGAATCCCTGCTCCGTCAGGCGCAGCAGCAGCACGATTTCACGCCGCAGTCCCACGCGGTGCGCATCCTCAGCGTGTGCACGGACTGCAAGAAGGCGGCGCCGCCGTCCAGCCGCCACGGCACGGACAGGGAATTGGAAGTCATTCTCGCCCGTGACGCTCTGGAAATGGCCATTACCAATGAGCAGCAGGGCCTGCATTTTTACAACCATGCCCTGGAGGCCACGGGTGACGCCATGACGCGGGAGGTTTTTTCGCGCTTGGCCGCCGAGGAGAAGGAGCACCTGGAAGTATTGCAAGCAGAGTTTGACGCCCTGCGGCAGAGCCATGCCTGGCTGGACGACGAACCGGCGTTGTTGCAGTTCGATTACGAGCGTCTTGAAAGCGTCTTCCCGAAAGGCCGCGAGCACATCCGGCAAATGGTGCTCTCGGCCAGCCCTACCGAAGCCTTACAGGCGGCCATGGATGCCGAGCGCCGCTCGTACGAATTTTTCCGCCACTACGCCAACCAGGTCGACAAACCGCAAGGCCGGGCCATCTTCGAGCAATTCGCCGAAGAAGAAGAGCGGCATCTGACGGTGATTCGTGAGGCGTACGACGAATTACGGGCGCAAGCCCGACAGTAAATCCCTCAGGCGACGCGCACTTTTGCCCACCTGTTGGTCTCTATTGCTCAATCCATCCCGTTGAAGGAGACAGAAATGAACAACGCATACGTGCGACGGCCGATCACCCGGCGCGGTTTACTGAAGGGCCTGACGGCATGTGGCGCTGCAGCATCGCTGGGACGGGGAATTTCGGTCCTGGCGCAGACCGCTGAGGCGGTGCGCATCGGCGTACTGCTACCGCTTACCGGCGACGTGGACAGTTATGCTCGCCAGATGCAGATGGGCATCGAAACCGCAGTGGCGGAAATCAACGAGGCCGGCGGCGTGCTTGGCCGCCGGCTCGAAACGGCGTACCGCGATTCGGAAACCACCCCCAACGTTCTGCCCGGGCATTGCCGGGAACTCGTGGCGGCTTGGGGCGCCGCCGCCATCATCGGCCCATGGGCGGCGGCCGGGCGCCGCTACGCCGCCCGCGCGCTGGCAGAATTTAACGTACCGCTCCTTAACGCCACCAACCACGAAGGCGGGTTTTGCAATCCGGCGTTGTTCTCCTTGGGGCCGACCATGGCCCACGACAGCCAGCCGCTGGTGCGCTACCTGGATGCGTCCGGAGCGGGCAAGAAGTATTTCCTGCTGGGCTCGTATCCAAGCTGGCAAAACAGCATGTTCCGGCGCCTGCGCTTCACCATCGGATCGCTCGGCGGTCACGTCCAGGGGCAGGCGCTGACCGATACCGGCGAACGCGACTTCCGACCCGTCATCCGCTGGATTCAGGAGAGCGGCGCGGAGACCGTGATATTCTGCGTGACCCGCTACCATGGCCGCGAGTTCATTCACCAGGCGCGCGAGATGGGCTTGCTGGAACGACTGACAATCGGCTGGATCGGCTTTAACGAGACCCTGACCGACGGTCTGGATGCCGATGAACTGGCGCGTATCGTAACCACCACGCCGTTCGTTGCCAGCGACACCGAGGGGGGTGTGCCGGCCTTTGTGACGGGCGTCCGGCGGCTGCACGGTTCGGAGGAGCCAGTCAGTTATATGGCCCTCACGCACTACAACGCCGTGCAGGCCCTGCAGGCGGCCTGGAATCAGGCCGGCGACGTCGGCGCGCCAGCGACCCTGAACAATTTGCGCGGACTGGGCTTTGCGTCGCCGACCGGTCCGGTCACCATCGACGCCGCCACGCAGCACGCTGCCATGCAGGTGATGGTCGCGCGGGGTACGGATGGGGGCTTGGCCGTGGTGGAACGCCTCGGCAACGTCGCCGCCACGCCCGGTTGCGGGGTCTGAACAGCTTGAACAAGGAGGACATCAATGAGCCGTCTATTTGGCAGCATTCTGCAGAACGGTTTTGTGGTGCGCGACATCGAAGCCGCCATGCGTCATTGGATCGAAGTGCTTGAGGTCGGGCCGTGGTTCTATTTCGAGCGCATCCCGTTCGTCGACTTTCGTTATAAGGGCGAGCCGTCGCCGGTCGACGTGTCGCTCGCCCTCGCCAATTCGGGCAATTTCCAGGTGGAGCTGATCCAGCAGCGCAACGACGCCCCGTCGTTGTACCGCGACTTCATCACCGCCGGACATGAGGGCTTGCAGCACGTCGGCTACGGCACGCATCAGTTCGACGCCGACGTGGCGCGCTACGTCGAGGCCGGGTACGAAATCGGCCATTCCGGCAGCGTGGGCGGACGCGGGGCGTTCGTGTATCTGCTCACCGAGGGGCATCCCGGCACGGTCGTCGAACTGTTCGACATGAGCAGCGGACGCGAGGAGGTGTTTGCCGCCATCGCTGAAGCGGCGCGTACGTGGGACGGCAGCGACCCGATTCGCAGCAGCCTGCCCACCGGCTGAGCGAAGCGGCCCAACCTTACACGGACAAAAGGAGCAGGCATGGCATCGGCTCGGTCAGCGGACCACGAGGCCCTGATGGCGCGGGCGCAGCAGTATTTCCCCGGTGCTTCCAACGGCAACGCGGCATTGTCGGGAGAGCACAGCTTTGTGATTGCCGGCGGGCAGGGGGCGTACGTTTATGACCCGGATGGCCGCCGCTGGATCGATTATCTGCTGGGCTCCGGCCCGATGATCGTCGGCCATGCGCACCCCGAGGTGAACGCCGCGGTACGGGAGCAACTCGACAACGGCTCGACGTTTTTCAACCTGACGGACAAGGCCATCGAACTGGCCGGCGAAATCATCGACGCGGTGGCTTGCGCCGACCAGATTCGTTTCACGTCCACCGGTTCTGAGGCCACCTTCTTCGCGTTGCGGGTGGCGCGCGCCTTCCGGGGGCGGGACAAAATTCTCAAGTTCGAGGGTGGCTACCACGGCAACCACGACTACGCCGTCATGAGCACCGAGGGGCAGGCCGCATCGGATGGTCCGTACGGCGTGCGCGGCTCGTCGGGCATTCCCGAATGCCTGGAGCAGGAAGTATTGATTGCGCCGTTCAACGACCTCGAACGCACTGCGGCGATCATCGAAGGCCATCACGACGACTTGGGCGCGGTGATCATCGAGCCGTTTCAGCGCGCCTTGTCGCCGCTGCCCGGATTCCTCCAAGGGCTGCGCGAGGCAACGGCGCAGTACGGCATTCCGCTGATCTTCGACGAGGTGGTGACGGGGTTCCGTTTCGCCTACGGCGGCGCGCAGGAGTACTACGGCGTGGTGCCAGATCTGGCCGCTATGGGCAAGATTATCGGCGGCGGCTATCCATTGGCTGCGGTGATGGGCAAAACGGAAATGATGTCGTATTTTTCGCAGCCCGATGCGCGCGGCCTGCCGGTGGCCCAGGTCGGCACGTTGAACGGCAATCCCGTCGCCGCAGCTGCCGGCCTGGCGACTCTGAAGATCTTGCGGCGCCCCGGCTCGTATGAACGCCTGCACGAGGTCGGACAGCGCCTGCGGGATCAGCTGCAGGCCACGCTGCGGGAGCACGACGTGCCCGGGCAGGTGCTGGGCGAGGGGCCCGTCTTTCATTTGATGTTTACGGATCAACCCGTCCGAACCTACCAAGACTCCCTGACGAGCGACGCCAACAAGAATCGGGTGTTTCACGATGCGTTGATGGCGAACGGCGTGCTGAAGCCGTCGGCAAAGGGCTACGCATCGCTGGTACACAGTGATGCGGATCTGGCCGAAACGGCAAAGGTGTTCGACGCCGCTATGGCGCAGGTGGCCCAGTTGTCATAACGGTCGGTTGTGGCGTTTAACGGCTTCCTCGTCGAGCCGCACGCCCAGCCCGGCAGCGTTGGGCCGTTGCATGCGGCCGTCGCGAACAAGCAGGGGCGTCGTTAGCAGGTCGGTCGTCAGAAGGGCGCCGGTCGCCAGGCCGCAGGCCAAGCCGGTGGCGGGCAGGGTGGCCGCGAGGTGCAGTGCCGCGGCGGTGCCGATACCGGTATCGAGCGTTGTGGTCACGAGGCACGAGACCCCTTGGCACTGAGCGCGTTCGATGATCTGGCGGGCCGGCCGCAATCCCCCAACCACCATCGGCTTGATGACCAGCACCTGAGCCGCACCGGCTCCCAGCACACGCTCTGCCGCCGCAACACTATCGACGTCCTCATCGGCGGCAATGGGCGTGCGCACGGCCGCGCGTACCCGCCGCAGCGCCTCAACGTCCCCACAAGCCACCGGCTGTTCAACGAACTCGATGCCGTACGGTTCCAGGACCCGAATCGTATGAATGGCCTGTTCCACGCCCCACGCGCCATTGGCGTCGAGGCGCAATTTCAACCGACCCCCGATAGCTCTCCTTACTGCCGCGACGCGTTCACGTTCCGCCTCCGCACCCTTCGCCATACCGACCTTCAACTTGACGCATGGAAAGCCCGACGCCCGCGCCGTTGCTGCCGCATCGGCCGCCGACGCTACGTCGGGTAGCGCGATAGTGGTGTTCACCGGCACCGTCTCGGAGGATTCCTTCTGCAGCCACAATGCCACCGACGTGCCCGCGGCCTGCGCCAGCAGGTCGCACGACGCGGTGTCGAGGCCGCAGCGCACGGCGGCAACGGCGACGGGATGCGCATGGCCCGTCGGCTCCATAACGTCCGTCATTTCTTCCAGCCGCCTACTTGGCAACGATGCCTGCAGAGTCTCGAGAAGCGCCGCCACCTCGGGCCACGCCCGAGCCGGGCCGCCCGGAATCGGCGCCGCTTCGCCGAGGCCGACCAGGCCGTTATCCGTATGCAGTTGGATCAGAACACCGCAGCGCTCGGTCTGGGCGCCATGCGCGGTGACAAACGGTTGGCGAAACGGTATGCGATACGTCGTCCAAGCGAGTCTGTTCACCTTCATGGCAAGGGACCGGATGGAGCTGGAGAGTGCGCCCGGAGAAAGTCGCACACGGCGGCGTCAAATGCTGCGGATTGCTCCAAGTGGACGGCGTGGCCCGCATCCGGCACGATGCGCACATGGCGGCATGGCAGCAGGGTCGCCATTTCATTGGCCAGCCCGCAGTATTTGGCATCCAGGGCCCCCGCCAAAAGCAGGGTGGGCAGGCGCAGGGCCTTCAAACGTCGTAGCACCGGCTCCTGCAGGCCGGCGCCGAGACCCTGCAAGCTGTTGGCAAGGCCGCTCGCGGTGTGTTGCAGACGCTGGGTCCGCAGCGCCTTGCGGGTCGCGTCTGGCAGGCGTGACTGGCTGGCGAACAGCGGCAGCGCCTGCCAGTAATCGGCGAAGGCCGCCACGCCTTCGTTCCTGATTCGCTCCGCCAGCATCGAGTCCTGAATCACCCGATCCCTCCTGTGGGTCGGATTCGCAATGCCAGGTGAGGCGCTTTCGAGCACCAGCGCCCACAGGCGTTCAGGTGCCTGCAAGGCGACTCGCATGGCGACTCGGCCGCCCATCGAATAGCCCACGATGGCGCAGTGCTGAATGTCCAAGCGGTTCTGAAGCGTCAGGACATCGTCAACGCAAGCGTCCATGCCATAACGCTGCACCTCGGTCGGGGCGTCGGAGCGACCGTGGCCCAGAAAGTCAATACGAACAGTGGTGAATCCCTTCAGGGCCGCCAAGTGCGGCGCCCAAGTTTCGCTGCTGCCTGTAAACCCGTGAAGGAAGCAAACGGCGGGGCCGCTTCCTTCCACCTTGACTTGATAGGTTACGCCATTCACGGTGAGGCGCATGACGCTGGCTCTGGTGGGGTTGCCGAATGTAACCGTTGCGACACGGCCTGCCAGACGTCCCGGTGCAGGCGGGCATTGGCGTCCCGGTTGGTATGGACGGCGATCATCGTGACGCCCGAGGTGTGGAAGGATTTTTCGAGGGCAGTGCGAAACGCTGGGCCGTCTTCGGGCTCGCAGTAATCCAGGCCGTAGAGTTGCGCCGCGTGGCGAAAATCCAGGCCGTGCGGGGTGCCGAACAGGTCTTCGAACGAATCTACGGTCTCGGCTTGCGGCAAGAACGAGAAGATGCCGCCACCGTCGTTGTGCAGCAGCACGATGGTCGCCTGAAGACGGTGCTGTTTGGCTGCCAGCAGACCGTTCAGGTCGTGGTAGAGGGACAGATCGCCAATGACCAACACGCAGGGGCCTGAACTCACGGAACCGGCGCCTAGGGCGGTTGACACCACACCGTCGATGCCGCTGGCGCCGCGGTTGGCCAGGAAGCGAGCCGGTCGGGCACCCGCGGCGAAGAAGGAATCGAGGTCACGCACCGGCATGCTATTACCGGCGAAAAGGGTAGCGCCCGGCGGCAGCACCGCCTCCAGGTCAGCGAATACCTTCGGCTCGCTCAACGCGGGGTTCTCGCTCAGGCATTCTTTCAGGGCGGTACGTGCCTGCGCGTTCAGCCGCTCCCACTTGCGGCGCCATGCGCTGGCGGTGTTGACGCCTTGACGCCGGGTTGTCTCCAAGTTCGGCAGCAACGCCTCACAGAGAGTACGGGGATCAACGTGTACCCTGTCGGTTGCGACCAGTGCCGGGTCGTGCCAGTCATCCGGCGGTGCGATCAGCATTTGGCGGCAGGTCGTGAGACGCTGCAAAAACAGTTGCAGCGGCTTGGATACCGGCGTGGCGCCAAATCGCAGCACGAGATCCGGCGCCAGATCGCGCGCAACTCGCGAGTCCCGCAACAAGGCGTCGTAACTGTCGATAACACAGGACACGTCGTGCGTGCCGCGGCGTACCTGGGATAAAACGTCTGCCAGCAGGGGAAACTGCAGTTCCCTCGACAACTGCGCAACCGCTTCGGGAAAGTCAGGGTCGTCCTGCGGACCGCAAACGATCAGGCCGCGTTGCACGCCACGCAGTTGGGCGGCCAGACATGTTACATCGACGGGGCGGAGCGCCTGTAGCCCCTGAGCGACAGTCACAAGCGGCGCCGTGCCGCGTTTGGCCGGCATGTCGTCTTGCCCAATGGGGATCAATGGCTCGCGAAACGGGAAATTGACGTGCACAGGTCCGGGACGCTCGGCGCGACAGTCCGCCATCGCTCGGCTGGCGGCGGTGCGAACGTAGCGCACGGCAGCCGGACCGCCTTCCGGCAGCGGCATTTCGACGCATCTTTTCACATGCCGTCCGTAAAGTCGTGACTGGTCAATGGTTTGTGGAGCGCCGACGTCTTGCAGTTCCGGCGGACGATCGGCGGTGAGAACCAGGAGCGGCACGCGGGCGTAGAACGCCTCGGCAACCGCCGGCGCGAAGTTGAGCGTCGCAGTGCCCGACGTGCCCAGCACCGCCACCGGCTGCCGCATTGCCTTGGCTTGGCCCAGGGCGAAATACGCCGCCGAACGCTCGTCGAGATGCATCCAGACCTTGATGCCGGGATGTCGGTGCAGCAGGACAGCCAGAGGGGTGGAGCGGGAGCCGGGGCAGATACAGGCGTGTTTCAGACCACAGCGGGCCAATTCATCGACAAAGGCATCAACGAACGTGTGCAGGGCATTGGCATGGATCATGATGCCGTCTCGCTGAGCGCGGCCAGCATGGGGCGCAGCTTCAGACAGGATTCTTCGTATTCGCTGCGGGGGTCCGAACCCTTCACGATACCGCAGCCGGCGTACAGCCAAGCCTCGCTGCCGTTGACCACAGCCGACCGGATGCCAACCACGAACTCGCCGCCGCCGCGCATGTCGATCCAGCCGATCGGTCCCGCATACCAGCCCCGGCTCAGGCGTTCCTGCTTCCGGATCAGCGCGAGCGCCTCAGGGCGGGGTACGCCGCCAACGCCAGGCGTCGGGTGAAGCCGCGCCACCAAATCCAGGATGCCGGAACCAGCGGGCAGGGCGCCTTGCAACGGCGTGTGAAGGTGCTGAACGTCGGGCAGCCGCAGCAGCCGAGGCGCCTCGGGAACCTGCAGGGACAGGCAATACGACGACAGGGCCTCACGAAGCGTGCGCACCACCAGGCCATGCTCACGGCGGTCCTTGGCGCTGCGGAGTAAGGCTTCCCCAAGCCGGCGGTCCGCGTGCTCGGTGTCGCCCCGCGCCGTCGAGCCCGCCAGGCAATCCACCTGCACGGTCTGTCCCCGCAGGCGAATCAGTCGCTCCGGGGTTGCGCCTATCATGCAACCGGAACCGACATCGAGGGCAAAGAGGGTGCAATGTCCAGCCGCCGCTGCCAGTCGTCGCAGCGCTACGTCTACGTCAAAATCGGCCCGTGCCCGCAGGTGTAGTTCCCGCGCCAGGACGACTTTCTGGACGGCGCCCCGTTGAATTTCCTGCACGATGTCACGCACCTGCTGCTCCCACGGCCCGAAGGGGTCGTTTACCGGCGCAAGTATCGCAGGCTGCCGGTCGCCAAGCGGGTCGGCATCGACCGATAGCAACTCCGCCAATTCGCCTGCTACATCTTCAGTCACGGTATCGGGGTCACAACTCGCGGAGACCTGTAGATTGATCGTACACCAAGCGGCATGTCCGGCAGACGTGAAGAGGAATCGCGGGAGGATCAGAAGGGCGTCCGGGTATGCTTTCCAGACGGGGTTTGCTGGCGCCGGGGGATCGAACGCGAAACCGCCGAGGGCCACGGGAGCCGCCAACGGGTAGGTGGGACAAGTATCGATCTGTGCTTCCGAAACCAATCGACGGTAGGCCACGCTTACCTGCGTGAAGCGCCCCTCGCCAAACCCTGTAAGCGACGCGGCAGACCCAACTCCCACCAGGGCCATGCCCTCACCGGGCTGGTGCCAAAGGAGGCGTGGTGGCTGGGCCTGATGAAAAATGGAGCGCGGCAACACCGCGGCACAATCGAAGGTCACACTGACCAGAAGCGCGTGCCGGCGGCGAACGGCTTCTTCACGGCCCGCTTCCAGAAGAGCGTGAAGCCGGGGTGTCAGCGCCTCAGTTTCGGACCGGTTCGGGACAAACGAAGTGGGTGGTTTCATCAACAGCAAATGGGTAAGAATGTGCGGGCCGGTAATACTCAAGCATGCAGAGGAAATACGCCGGGGAAAAATCAGGTCGGCACGTGAAGCGCGAGGCGTTAAGGTGGTCAAACCAAAAACAGGCCCCGGCAGCGGGAGCCGCCCGGGGCCTGCAGAAACGGTGGGACGATTACTTGCTATCCGGGTCGTCCGGTTCCTCTGTGTCGGTACCCTCGCCGGGGCTAGTATCTTCCGTCATTTCCGCCTGGGCCACGACGATCTGGTCGTTTTGCTGCGTATTGGCGGGGTCGGCATTGGCTTGCGTCTGGGTGATCTTCGGCCCGCCGCACATGCCGGCCACCGCAACACTCGTAAAGGCCACCAACAGGCCCAATGCCATGATGAGAGTTAGTACTTTCTTCACCACTGTCTCCTTCTCGCAATTGCGAAATTGTGAACAAAACCCGTCAACGAGTGACTTACGCGCGGTACCCTAGCCAAATTCCGTGGCCGTGTCAAGCACCTCATTCATGGCTGCCTGTGCAAGCGTAGCCCTGTTGTTCTTGCCCTTGCAGGAGCGGCGGTGAAGTATCTCTTTTTCCAAGGCCGGTACCAGCCACAGGATGAAACGATAGTGGGCCTCCAAGGCCGGCCCCGTTTCACGCGCCCGGTCGCGGAAAGCTGCGTCCAAGAATGCGCTCCCTGAAATGCTTGTCAGACATCATAAAACAAAAAAATTCGACCAGGGGGCGAAGCCCCCTGGACCCCCGAGGTAAGGAGGTAACGATTCAGGGGGTAAGCGTCCGGGCAATTCGGAAACCCAGATAGTCGAAGCGGAGTCCGGAGGTGTACCCGTCGCGGACGGCGGCACGGAGGAAACTCGGACTGATGACCCAGGAACCGCCGCGCACCACGCGCAGGCTGCAATACCCCCGTTTCCACGCCCGGCCATCGCCCGGCGCGCCCTTATAACTGGCGTTCCAACAGTCCTCAACCCATTCACGCGCGTTACCCAATACGTCGTACAAGCCAAAGCCGTTCGGACTGAATGACCCCACGGGCGCCGTCTGATAGTAACCGTCATCACACGACGCCACTGTCCAACCCTCATGACGACGCTGCGCCGTTAAATCCGCCCCGTTGGCATGACCGCACTGACCCGATTCACCCTCCCCCCAGTACCGAGCCGTACGCGTTCCCCCGCGCGCCACGTACTCCCACTCCGATTCACTCAGCAACCGGTAGCCCTTACCCGTCTCCCGTGACAACCACCGAACGTACGCCTGCGCATCTTCCCAACTCACGCATAGCACCGGATGACGGTCCGTCTGCTCAAAGCCGGGGTTGCGCCAGCTGAGGCCCGAAACATCCGCCCACTTTCCCTTACTGTCCAGGGACCGGCAGGAATTACCCGTCGAGAGCCCCGTCGCCGAGACGAACCGGGCAAACTCCCCCCGCGTTACCTCGTGCACACCCACCGCAAACGCCTCGCCTATCGCTACCCGGTGCTGCGGACCTTCGTCATCGTCTCGCCCCGCCTCCCCAGACGGCGACCCCATCATGTATGACCCCGCAGGCACCACCACCATCTCCGGGCACCCCGCGCAGTCACGAAACACCGTGCCGGGTTCGTGCGCCGGCTCCGCCGCCTCCCCGGACGCCAGCAGCGCCTTCGCCGCCGTTGCGTCCAGATAGCCCGTCGCCGCCGCCCCGCGTGACGCTTGCCACTGCCGCAGCGCCGCGCGGGTCCGATTCCCGATCAGCCCGTCCGCCTTGCCCACGTTGAACCCTTCCGCCAACAGCCCCAACTGAATCAAACGGCGGTCTGCACGGCTCAACCCCAACCCCGCCTCCGCAGCCTCCAAATTCGCCTGCGGCGACGGCGCCGGCGCCGTCGCCGCAGGCGCTGCGGGGTTCAGCAATACCTCCAGCCGGTTGCGCGCCAGCACCTCATAGGTGCCACCCGGATACTTGTCCACATAAGCCTGAACGTCCGCCGCGTTCGGGCTGTCCTTCACCGATTCCCAGAACACCCGCTCCGCAGCCAACTGCTCAGCGGTCAGCCGGTCGGAGGCCGGCGCGTCATCCACGGGCGGGACCGCCGTCGAGGGTCTCGGGGCAGGCTCAGCCCGTGCGGTCAGATACACCCTTTCCCTCGACAAGGACCCGTACACGAACGGCTCCTGCTTGTCCCCCGTCGATTCCAGCACCGTATCGCGCACCTCGCGGAACAACTGCATGATCTCCAGACCCGGCGTCTCGACGTGCGCCAGGAGCGCCGCCGTGTACGGGCTGTTGCGACCCGCTCCGTCTGCCGCTACCTGCCCCTCCTTCGCCGCATACGCCACCAGCATCTGGCCCGCCGGCTCCACCCGCGCCAGACCTTTACCGATGGCCCGTGTTGACTTGGTTGACCCGTGGCGCTGCATGGCGGCCGCGAACGGGTTGTCGCGGCAGGCGTCCAGAATCACCAGGCCAAGACCCGAGTTGCGGCCCACCGCGCGCATCACCAAGTCCAACGGCACGGCCTCGTATTCGACGTCGTCAGCGCTCGCCAAGCGCGCGTCCACCGGCACCAGAAAGTTGCGTTTGTCCACTTCTATGCCGTGGCCGGAATAGAACACCAAGGCGATTTCTGACCCACTCGCCGCGCTCTTGAATGCCTGCAGGCCCCTTTCCAACTCCCTCTTGTCGGCGTCGTCGAGCCGCGTCACCGTGAAGCCGAGGCGCCCCAGCGAGGCGCTGATGGCCTCTGCGTCGTTGGGTGGGTTGCGCAGCAGCGGCGCGTGGGCATAGGCGGCGTTGCCGATCACCAGGGCTACCCGCTCCGCCGCCAGCCCCGACGCCGACAGTGCCGACAGCAGCCCTGCCGTCAGCAGGACTATGAACCACCGCATCTTCATCGTTGCTTCTCCTCCAGTTCGTGACTCAAACGGTGCGTAACATCACCTCTTTCATTCGACGCCGCTCCTCTGCAAATCTCTGTCTGACGTCGGTCACGACGTCCATGATCTCCGCGGGCAGGGGTTCGAGTTCTTCGCGCAGATCCGCTCTCACCGCGTGCCAGAGCGGCTCCATCGTTCCGACCAGGCCGGCATCCTTCATCAGCCGCTTTACCGACACTCCATGGCCGGCGGCGGCAAGGTGGATCAGAGACGCCGTCAAAGCAGGCCGTTTCCGATCGAAACCGCGCTGGATGCTGGCGACAAGACGGCTTGCCCTTTCAGAGAACTGTTCGATTTCCGCGGCCGCGGGCGTGTTGATGCCTTTGGCCACAGCAACCGCCTGTTGCCGCCCATCTTTGCGTCCTGCGTCGTCCATGTTCATCGCCACGTAGTCGGCCATGACGCAGATCTCTCCGGCGGGAACAGCGCGCGCATAATGCCTCCAGTGCCGCTGGAGACGTCGACCGCATCCCGGTGGAGCCGAAAAGATCGTGCAGGAAAGCAACGAGACGCTCCAGGCGGTCGCGGCCTGCGCGCGAGAACCGCAAGAGGTAATAGATGTTGTAGAACCGGTCGCCGACTTCGTAGCGGACCCGCTTTTCTCGGGGTAACTGCACCTCTTTGACATAGCCCTTTTCCACAAGTTGCCTGAGCTGGGCGCTGGCGTGCGAGGAACTCAGCCTCGTGGCGACGGACAACTCTCTTGCCAGCATTGGCGTCCACCTTGCCGCGAGACAATGAAACACCTTGCGGGCCTGCACCGGCAGGGCCTCGACGCGGGCTTTGAAGTAGGGCGTCTGTTCATCGATGAGCCGCTCGAGGTCCTCGAAGGCGGAGCCAGACGGCGACTCGGTCAGCATTCGGCAGGCAAGGACCAGCAACCGCGGGTTGCCGCCCGTCAACCGGCGCACGATCTCCAGCCTGCCGTGTTCGAGGTCCGGCATTTCCAGGATTTCAGTCTGGCCTTCACGCTCCGCGAGGGTTTGGAACAGGCGGCGACAGGCGGCGCTATCGAGTCCCCGGAGGCTGAAGAGCCGAAAGAACTCGTAGAAGGGCTTGCCATGATGACGGATGGCGTCGAAGACGGCGTTGGCGGACCCGAGCAGCAGAATATCGGAATGCTCGATCAGACTGGCGCGCAGCGCGTGAACGTCGCGCTCGTCGCGCAATTGATCAAAGATGAGGTCGAGATTCTCGACAAACAGGATCAGCCGCTTACCGCTTGCCTGGCGAAAGTCCAGGAGGGCTGCGAGGGCATAAGCCGCAAGCCGTTCGGCATCTCTTTCATCCCGCTCCAACGCATCGGCCCTGTCTGCCCACTGAGGATTCTCGGTGGCGCGGCTCAGGTGGCGCAGGGCAGCCAGCCAGAAATCCGCCAAGTCGACGATCTCGTAGCTCTCTTCGCGGAACGCTACGGGCTGCCAGTCGGCGGCGAGGTCGGGGGACTCCTCGACCGCTTGCAGGAACCTCAGTCCGAGACTGGTTTTTCCCATGCCGCGCGGGCCGACGAGCAGGATATGCTGACATGGCCGGCCGGATGTCTGCTCGCGGAGCAGGCGAAGCATGCCCGCCAAGGTTTTGTGTCGTGCGACAAAGGAAGCCTTCAACTCTTCAGGGGCCAGCTGGGCTGGATTGTGGAGACGTTTACGGATCATGACGCGCTACCCTTGCCATGGCGTTTCCGCCACCATTCCCGCAGGACGTTGGACCGGAATTTCAGCCGGCCACCTTCATGCCTCACATAACCATCCGCCTCCAGGTCGCGTAACACCGACCGCAACCGTGCCTCGTCTCGTTGTTCCAGGTCTTCGAAATCCGTGAGGTTCACGCCATCCCGACGCCGGCAGGCGCGGCCCAGGATATCGCGCGGCGGAGTTCCTGCATCAAGCTGGTCTTGCCGACCCGTCGGGGAGCCAGCATCAAAACATGCTCGCCCTGCTCCAGTTTTTTCCACAGCTGGCTCAACTCGCGCGTTCGCCCGTAGAGACCGTCACCGACGACCACCTGTCCGGTTATGTTGCGCATGCTACCTCCGATGAGGAAATTGGAAGTTGACGGCATGTGATCTTAATACGGCAATTATTTTTTTGGCAATTGGATTTTTGGCAAAATGGGACTGGACGACTTCGAGACCGGCGCCCGGCATTGCGGCGCTCCGAATATCTGCCGGCGCCTTCGGTGTCTCAAAGGGAGTTTGCGCATGCGAATGCTGTCCGCCATGCCGCCTTGGGTAAGCTGTTCCAAGGCTACTTGATAGGTAGCCTTGGCCATCTCCGGTGCTCAAATGTCTGGAACGGGCCGAAAACGGTGGCAGGGTAATCTCCAAAGACACGCTGTCAATAACCATTGGGGAACCCGCCTGATGCCACGGCCTCGCCATCCGTACAACGACAGACGGCCCATGCCGTGAGCCCCGTGACGGAGCCCACGGCATGGGCCGTGCCGATTGCGCTTTCGAGGCGCTTGCTACTCGTCGGAAATACGGAAGCGATACACGGCCATCGGCTTCGGTTTGTCCTCTACCAGATCCACCCCCTTGGGCGCCGTATCCAGAAGCGACAGAGCTTTGGCGTCGCCGTCCGACGACAACGCCCGGGCGGGCTCGTCATCCTCGCTGTAGACGGCCACCAGGGCGTGATTGCCAGCCGGGTCGGAGGCCCTTGCCTTCGCCGTATAGGTGCCGTCTTCCTTGACGGCATAGGATTTGAGGCGGGTGTATTTGCCGTTCGGCTCCACCACGTAGAGGTGAATCCAGCCGTCTTGTCCCGAACCAAACACGGCTTCAATCGGATCGCCGATGGCGTAGTCCTGCTGGTTGCCCTTGGTGGTCAGCCAGACGTGGTTGCTGGCCGCCGCGGGTCCGTCGTCGGATTGCTCGCCGGCTATCCGCACCATCACGGTTCTGACCAGCACCTTGTCGTCACGGTTTTTGTCCGGCCCACGCACCCGGATGCCTTTTTCAGCAAATTCCTGCTCAAATTCCGCGCTCTTGCCCGTGTAATAGTCGAGGCCTTTGCGGTACCACCTCGACTTGAGCCGCAGGTAGCGGGTGCTGGCGACCATGAGCAGCCTCTCGCGCCCGGGCTCATCGGCGAGCAATTCGACTTCGCCCTTGTTGGGAACGGACAGGGTGCGGTTGGCCGGGTACTTGTTGTGCTTCTGGCCTTTGCGGGTCGGGATCAGAAGCGTCACCTCGTCGGTTTCCTCGTCGATACTGTAGAGGTACAGGAAAAAGGTCTTGTTGCCGCGAATGTGGAAGCGGATCGGCTCGTCCACCTTGAACGCCGCCTTGACCGGCTCCAGCTTGACGCGCAGTGGCTCGGTGTCGGGGGTCTCGACATGAATGGCCTTCTCGCCAATCTCGTCGATGCCGAGCTCCACGTCGGCGCCAGCCGGCGTGGCCAGCAGGGCAGCGGCGAACATCAGGGCGACGGCATGAGGCCGGGTTCGAGCCAGACGCCGGGTTGCGCGGGTAATCCGTTCGATTGCTTGCATGGTCCAGTCCTCCTTAGATGAGATGTGAGTTTGTTGCTCCGGGTTACTGCTGCTCCCGCAGGATTTCCTGCAGAATTCTTTCCAGGTCGACCTCGCCATCCCCGTCCCCGCCTGGCGGCGGTTCCTCCGCTCCCGAGAGGGCGATGTTGCCCGCGTGGATGTGGCCATGACCATACTGGTGGTTGGGCGCGCCGTCGCCTTTGGGCGTCACGTGCGACAGCACGGCCCGCCGCAATTCCGACGCCGAACGCTGCGGCTGCAGCTGCTTGAGCAGCGCCGCAAAGCCCGCCACGTGCGGGGCTGCCGCCGAGGTGCCGGGGAAGCGCCCCGGCCCGCCGTTGCCAGCGTAGGCCAGAGAAATGGTATTGTCGGGGGCGCTGATCTCGGGCTTCTGCCGCCGGTCATCGGTGGGGCCCTGCGAGCTGTACGCCGCCAGCCGGTCGCGGCGCACGTCGACCGCGCCCACGGCCAGCGCGGCGCTGGCCGTGGCCGGAATGCCGACGCTGTAATCGGGCACCACGGGAAACAATTGCGCCCCACCCCTCACGAACACGTGCGTGCGCACCGGGCGTTGGACGCGCTTGAGATGCAGCGCCAGGTACAGCACCGTGCCGGCCCGCACGCCGCGGCGGGAGCCGATGACCTCGACCGGCGCGCCGCGGCCATTCTGCGGTTGCCGGGATTCCCCCACCGGCTGAAACCCGCCAGCCGCATTGCGCCGCAGCAGATAGGCGTCGATATCCTGCGACGACGCCGGCCGCCGCGGGTCCGGCCCCCAGTCGTCCCACACCACCATGACCATGAACGGCTGGCCGGTCATCTTGAGGGCAATCACGTCCGGGTAGCCCGAGACGTTGTCGATCGCGCCGTTGCCGTTGCGGTCGCGGGCCGGCTGGGTCCAGTGCGAGGCGCCTTCGTTGCCGGCGGCGTTGACCCACAGGACGTTGTATTTATCGACGACGTGCGTCACCAGGCGGTCCAGGAGGGCCTTGCCGTTGTGGGGGCCGTAATGGCCGCCGCCCGAAAAGTTGATGATGTCGACGCCCTGCTGCGCCAGCCACTGCGCCGCCTGGACGATCTGGCCTTCCTGACCGTCCACCACGGCCAGGTACAGCTCGGCATGCGGCGCCATGTCGGCGATGATTTCCGCGCAGGCGGTGCCGTGCACGCCGCCCGTTTCCAGACGTTGCGCCTTGTTGAAGGCCCGCGCGGCCTGCGCTTCCGGCAGCTCGCCGGCGCGCACGAGGCTGTCGTAACGCTCAAAGCCGAAATCCAGGATGCCCACCTTGACCCGTTTGCCGGTGACGCCGGCCCGGTGCAAACGCTGCACTTGCGACAACCGCACGCCCTCGCTCACCCGCTCGCCGTAGCCGCCGTCCGGGTTGGGCGCCAGCGGGTGATACGTCGGCTCGGCGTCCATGAAGTACAGTGCCTGCAGGCGGCCCAGGGATTTGACGCTATCCAGAGGCAAGCGCGCGTAGACCACGTTGTCGAAAATCGTGACCACCTCACCGCCTTGCTCCGCAATGCGCGCCCGCAACGCGGCTACGTCGGCCGTCGATTCGGCAAACAGGCGCACGCCGGCCTGGCCGCCGGCGTACGGAACGTCGAGTTCCTTGGCTTGCTCGGTCAGGTCGAAGTCGCCTTTGGTGCGGTGGCCGTCGACCAGTTGCAGGAGATTCATGGCGATTTTATCGGGGCCCTGCGGCAGCGACGCGTTCTTGGCGTACGTCTCAAACGGCAGGTCGAGGCTCATGGGGACGCTGTTCAGGGCTTCTTCCAGGGAGACGTCATCCCGTTCCCAGGTCGTTCCATCCGAGGCGTCCGCTTCACCCAGGGAGGGCGTCTCGGACTCCCGAAGCTCCTCGCCGATGGCGCGCAGTGTCTCCTCGATCGTTTGGGCTTGCACGGCAGCGGGCATGACTGCTGCGCCGAGCAGGACGAGCCCGCTCAGCAAGATCGTCGTCAGGGTCAAAAGCATCGTGTCTCCTCCTGTTCAGGGGGTTGGCGTCGGGCCCGTTGCCGGGCCTGTGGTCCTGTTCAGCGGGATGGTGGAACCGTGGGCGGCCCGAACAACACCTGGCCCCCCCAGTCCATCCGCCATACCGCTTCCTGCATGACAAAATCTTCCAGCGTTCCGACGGGCAGCGTGGCATACAGAATGTTTTCGAACTCCGTTTGCACTGATCCTCCCAGACCAACGACCTGCTCCTTGAGAGCGCCGAGGTTATCCGCGGAGATGGCGTTGATGATGACCTCCACCTGAGCGTTCGGAATATCAAGCTGGCGCTCGGCGACGTATGCCCGCACGCCTTCCATGCCGTCCGCTTCGTAGGCACGGATCAGGCCGACCAGAGTGGCGTCCAGCTTGTCCGCCAGGCTGACGGCCGCCGGCCTGGAGTCCTCATCAGATTTGCCCACCAGAGGGAAATCCGGCCCGTAAAGCCGGATACCGGGAAACTGGCGGTTGGAACCATCGGAACCGAGAGCGGGAAGATGGCGCCCGACATAACCCGCCAGCTCGAACACCGACACGCGCCCGTCCTGGTCGGCGTCGGCCCAGCCTTGCAGCCCTTGCTGCAGCACGGCCGTGAAACGGCTGAGTCCAACGCCGGAGTAAGCCGCACCCCCCGGACCAGTGGCCTGGATCAGGTGCGTGCCCTGGACGCCAGTGTCCACGTCGACATACATGCTGCCGTCGAAAATCAGCAGCCGACGATTCGCCTGCACCCCGTCCAGCGCCGCCTGCAATTCGGTGGCGCTTAACAGGGTGGCCAGGCTCTGCGCCCCCTGGCCGGATGGCGCTGCATCTTGAGGCGCCAGCCAGGTCTCTCCCTCCGACAGCTCGTAACGGGACAGCGCGTGACCGGACAGCGTGTGACCGGAAAAATAGAACACAAAGATGTCTTCGGCCCTGAGGCGCGCGGCTGCCCGGTTCACGGCTTGCAAGATGGCCGCTTTGCTGGCCTGTTGGTCCGTCAATTCGCCCACCTCGACCGCGCCATACAGCGCTGCCGCGCCCTTCTTCAGGACTGTGGCCACGGCCTGGACATCCGCCACCGATCCCGGCAAATCCGAGATCGAGGACGCTGCATAGTCGCTGATGCCAATGGCGAGTACGTGCAGCAACCGTCTTTTGTCGTCAATCTCTCTCTCTCCGATGGCCTTTCCGATGGCGGCGTCAGCCGGCTGCCACCAGACAGCCAGCACCAGCAGTACGAGACAGCCTTGGTAAGTCTTCATCATTAGTCTCCCGATGGTCTGTTGGAATGTCTATCGCAGGCATTGCTCATCCCGGCTCGGCCAAACCCTCAGCCGTCCTGGCACAAGACCTGCACCTCCACCCGGCGGTTGAGGGCGTGCGCCGACTCGGTATCGTCGGTTGTCAGCAGCCGGTTTTCCCCTTCTCCCCGTGCTTCCAGACGGCCCTGCAAATCCCTCTGAATTCCCACGATAAAGGCCCGCACGCTTGCGGCCCGGCGCTCCGAAAGACGCTGGTTATAAGTGGCGCGGCCGCGGCTGTCCGTATGGCCCACCAGGCGGTAGCGGTGCGCGCTATCGTGAACCCGGCGCAGGACCTCGGCGAGTTCCGCCACCTTGGGACGGTTGTTCGCGTCGATGGCCGCCCGGTCATAGGCGAACGGGATCCGGACGTTCAGGCGCGGGCAGACGCCGAGGGCCTTGTGGTTCGAGGTCACGCGCAGGACGCAGGCCATCTCATCCGCGTCCATCGGCGCCTCGGCCAGGCTGCGCTCGAAGGCCTCGTATGGGGCGCGCAGCCGGGACGGCAACGGCGCAGCGGAGCCGGCGCGCAGGTACTGAAAGGTGCGCGCCGCCTCGCAGGTGCGGCCCAGGCGATGCTGCATCAGGGCGCCATACGCCTGCGCCATGAAGGCGAGCCGGGGTTCCGCCGCCTCTTCATGGGCCTGTTGATACGCCGCCAGGGCCGCGTCCCACTGACCCAGCATGCGGTGCGCGTTGCCCTTGACGAACCAGGCGTTGAAGCTGGGACAGCGGGCAATGACGCCGTCCAGCAGCATCAGCGCCTGCCCGGCGTCCGTTTGCCGCAGGGCGCGGTCGTAATCCACTCTGGCCTGCTCGCAGGCGGTGGCGGCAGGCGCCTCGGATGGTTGCCAGACGGCGCCGGCGAACAACAGCAGGCTCAACACGATTCGCAGACCTCGCGACATGGCGATCTCCCTTCCTTGATGGCTGTTATCAGTCGCAACCCCGAAATCCGGGCGCCCGGCTCGGCACGGTCACCACCCGGACCACCTGGCGCGCCAGGTTGGGGTCGTCGGCGGCCTGCAGCAGGGCCATCAGTTCCCGGTGCCCGGCCGTCCCCGGCGCAAACGCGGCTCCGTTGAGCAGACGCGCGTCGTACAACGATGGTCGCCGGATAAACCCCGCCGCCACCACGTAGTCAATGCCGAACGGCGGCGTCACGTGGATATTGCCCACCTGCACGGGCTGCCCGCCTTGGACGGCCGCCAGCTCGCGCTCGTGATACGGGTACAGGATCCGCAGGGCGCCGTCCGGGGCGGCGTCCACCAGGAGCAGGTGGGCGGTTTCGTCCATGCGGGTGGAAAAGCCCAGGACGTCACCGGCCTCGAACGTCTCGCCACAGTAGCCGTCCATGCGCACGTCGATCTGGAAGCGCTGCGCCGCATTCGGGATGCGCAGCAACTGCTGCACCCAGAGTTGCTGGCGCAGCGCCTGCAGCAGGGTTGCTTCGTCACCGGCGAATACCAGATCACCGGCCGCGCTCAGCAGGCGGATGACGCCGTCCGCCCGCACCACGCGCAGGTCGTGCGTCCCGCTTGCCAGGACCAAGCCAGCGGTCTCCTGGATAAGCGTCGTCAGCCGCGGCGCCTCCCCTTGCACCTCGACGCGCAACGGCGCGCCAACCCTCGGTTGCGGCTCGGCAGCGGCGGGTTGCGGCGGGCTGGGAAAGGCGGCCTGGTCTTGCAGCCCGCCGCTGTCCTCCCCGGGCAGGGGCAACAGCTGCGGGCTGTGGGCGTACCCGGCGGCGCTCATGCGGGCGCGGACGGCGGCAAAGAGTTCGCCGTTGCTGACCGTGCCGTCATGGTTCGCGTCCGCGCCGCCCATCTGCCGCAAGGTGCGTAACAGGCTGTCCGTGAAGGCGCCGTGCGGCTTGCCGTCCAGGGTGCGGCCCGGATCCGTCTCATCGATCGCTAGCTCTTTTTTGCTCGACGCCGTCAGGGTCGCCAGATGCCGGTACGGATACGGTGGCGCAGCCGCACCAGCGGCCTCAAAGGTCGTATCTTCGAGACCGGCGGTAAGCTCGGCGCCGAGCATGCGGTAAACCGTCACCGCCGGGGCGTACAGGGCGCGCGACGTGTGCTGGGAATAACAACTGTCGATGAGCACCAAGCCCCGCACCTGCTTGTCGTCGATGGCTTGCAGGAGCGGCCGCAGGTCGCGGGCGCCGATGACCAGGGAGTCGAGTTGTTCGGCTTGGGCGCCGGAAGCGGCAAAATCCACCGGCACGAAGGCACCGGAGTGGTGCGGCAACGGCAACAGGAGGGTCGGGTCGAAGGCGCTGGTGCCGTGCCCCGAAAGGTATATCAGAACGAAGTCGCCGCTTTGACTGGTCTTGCCCAAGGCTGCGATCGCCCCGAGGATGCGGCGGCGCGTGGCTTGGTCGTCGAGTAGCACCGTGATGTCCTGAGGAGCAAAGCCGCCGTGCGCCACCAGAGCGCCCCGCAAGGCGGCCACGTCGTGGGGCGGCCCCTGCAGGTCGGACACACGCGGGTCGGCGTAGTTGCCGATGCCGACCAGCAAGGCGCGCTTGACCGCTTCGGCCGGCGCCGCGGCCACACTCCCCAGCGCCAGCGCGAACAGGGCCAGGCGGCACCACAATGGACAAGATGTCAGCATGGTTATGGCTCCTCCTGCGTTGCCGCGACCGTGGCGCCGCAGGGAGGGGGCGCCGCTGCCAGCAGGCCCCGCCAGTCGGCGTCGCTGAGGCGCTCCGCCATGGGGTGCTTGAACTCGCACTGGGTGAAGCGGGCGCCGCGGGCGGTCTGGTCCGCGCCCGTCGTCAGGGCAACCAATCGCGCCAGGCCGGTGGCTTCCTGCAGGACCTCCCGGCTGGCCGGGTTGGTGTGAACGTCTACCACGATCGGCGCGTCCGGGCCACCCGTCAGGGCCACCAGAGCCGCGTCCAGGTCGTTGAGGAAGGCTTCGTCCGTTGCCGTCAGGCCACCCGGCGCGGCCTCGCGCAGCGCGATGGCGATGACGCGGTCGAGAAGGTCGGCGAACGCCGCCCAGGCGGCGTGCGGGGTGACGCGCCGGTGCGCCTCGACCACCCGCGCCAAGGCCAGGTAGAGCGGCAGCGAGGGCTCCAGCCGCGCCCCGGGAGGCCGTGTCGGGGCCAGCACCAGACCCTTGCCGGCCGGGGTGTACGATTGCTTGGCGTACAGCAGCGCGGCGTACCGTTGCCAGGTCCAGAAGGCGCGCAGGGCCGTCAGGCGGTCCGCCGACGCAGAGCGCAAGCCCGCGCGGATCAACTGCTGGTGCAGAGCGCTTAACCCGTCAGCGCTTTCGAGCGCCTGTTGCGCCCGCTCCCAAGCCGTCTCGTAGCCCTCAAAGGCCATTTCGTCTTGCTGTTGCAGACGTTCATAAGACGTCTGGCTGCCCCACAGGGCCATGAGCTCGGCCAGCAACGGAAAGCCCTTGACCGCCCTGCCGTTGATCAGCGTCAGGCCGAATGGCGTGGCGTCCCCGGCGCCCTGGAAGGCGCCGGTGCCATTGAAGACGAGTCGCTGGAAGGCCTCGGATTCCGGCGTGTAGCGCTGCGGCAACAGGCGCCAGCCGGTCAGGACGTCGGCCGCGGTAACGCCGTCTTCGAGTTGGCTGGCGTCCACCACACCCCCAATAATGCGCGGCTGCAGACCCTGTTCTTTCGCCAGCGCCAGCAGGCGCGCGCGAAACGTCTCGGCAGGCTCGCCGTCGAGCGCCAGCAGGACCGCGTTGGGCAGGTCTTCCGGCGGTCCGAAACGCCAATTGAGGCTGCGCAACAGGTCGCCGTGTTCCTTGGCCAGGCTGGGGTCTTGCTCGATGCGGCGAGCCAGGCGCACGGCCTGCCGGGTCAGGCGGTCGGCCAGCGCCTCGCTCACCCCGGTGGCCTTGCTGGCCGTGATCGCGAACAGGACGGTGCCGGCATACCGCACGGTGCGGAAGTAGCGCTCCAGCTCGGCGTCGCCGCGGTAATGACCGCGCGGCTTGAATTGCGTGTAGTCGATCGTCTGCCCCCACAGCGGCGACCGTGTCATGACCTCGGCCGCGCGCGCCAGGTCCAGCTCGGCCTGGGCGCGCGCCGGCTCTCCGGCGCCGGCGATCTGGTCGTGCCCGCGCCACAGCGCCAGCAGCACGGCCAGGTAATCCCGATTGGCCTGGTTGGCGGGATCAACCGGAGCCGCCGCCACCTGGGCCGCCAACCCCGCGAGGATCCGGCCAACTGCGCCAACGTGACGCTCGCGTTCCAGCGCCCGGCTCACCGCGGTGCGGATCATGCCGTAGCTCAGCAGCAGCACGTCCTCGGTGACGTAGTTCGGCACCCCCTCCTGCCGGTTGCGCGCATAGACTTCGAACAGCCCCGCGGCGTGTTCGCTCGGCGGCTCGGCGTCCGCCGTCCATCCCGGCGTCGCCAGCATACCGGTTAAGGCGCAGACGAACGTCAGGCATCGGCAGCAACCGGCAAATGACCAGCGCCGCGGCGTTTGATTCCCTGCAGTCATACCTCGTGCTCCTTTCTGCGCAGCGTGCGGCTCAGTCCGTCACCTGGAAGATCACCTTGCCGGACGCGTAACCCGGATCCCGGCGACTGGCGACGCCCACGCCGCGGGTCGCCTTGGCGGAAAGTGGTGCCAGGGTCGTGGTCAACGTGCCCGCCTTGTTCCGACCCTCCACCGCGTCTTGGTACAGGTCCATTTTTTTCTGCGTCAAAATGGCGACCGTCAGGGTTCGACCGGTGGGCGCCATGGCGGGGAAGTAAAACGGCATCTGATCGGTAGGCAACACCAGCCTGCCCGCCGGTACGTGGTTGTCGCGGTGGTACTTGTTAGGAAACAGCACGGTGACGTCGTCCTGCGGTCCGACGTTCACCACGTTCAGGTAGCCCGCCCGCGGCACGTCGATCGTGAAGACGACCTCGTCGTCAAGACGGTAGGCCTGCTCATTCGCCTCGACAATCAGCCGCTCGCCACGCCCGGCCAAGGTTTCCAGCTCCCGCCATCGCCGCCCGCCTTGAGCGGGGACGACCAGACGCAACGCCTTGGTCAACAACGCCGGGTTGCCGCCCAGCTGCGGCCGGTGCACCTTCCTCCCCCCCAACTCCGTTTCGATCTTGTTGCGGATGTAGGCCTCTACCTCGCCCTTGAGCGTCTTCAGGGTCAGGGTTCGCCCCTCGCTGGCTGCTGCCTTGACAATCGCATTCACCCCCAGGGTAAACACGCTGCCCTTACCCGTCGCCAGGGCTTGCTCGTCGTCGGCTGCCGCCGCCAGAAAGGCGAAATTATCGGGCCGTTCGCGTTGCCGCACCCCGACGTTCTTGGCATCCACCCCCACCGCATCCCTTTGACGCCCGTAGTCGCCCGGCATGTCCGGGTAGTAGAAGAACTTGCTGACCGCCTTGGACTCGCCAAGGCTGGCGTTGTCGACCCAGACGTTCTTGTGGGCCGTGCCCCTGCTGACCGCCTTGGACTCGGCAAGGCCGGCCTTGCCGAACCAGACGCTCTTGTGGACCGTGCCGCTGTGGCAGGCGTCGATCAACACCAACACGTCGCGGCTGCGCAGGCGCCGCAACAGGGCGCTGAAGGCGTCGTCGCGCAGGAACCTGTGCAGCGTTCGATCCCGGATCTGCGTGTCGTGCAGCAGCAGGGCCTCGTCCTTGGCGTCGGGCTCGTCGCCGTCGTCGTCCGGCACCCGCGTCCCGTGGCTGCTGACGTACACCAGCACCCGGTCGTCGCTCTCGGTGGCAGCGATCAAGGCCTCAAATTCTCGGGTAAAACCGTCAAGGGTGGCATCCGCGTCAGCCAGGGTTTTGATCTGTTCAAAACCCAGCCGGTCAGCAACCTCCTGCATGAGGCGGACGTCCAGGTCGATCCCCGGCAGGTTCATGCTGGAATCCGCAAATTGCCCGACGCCGACGATCAGAGCCCGGTCGGCCGCCGCGGCGAGGCTTGCGCCGGCCAGCACGCACAGGGTCGCCAATGCCAGGAAGCGGTTTCGTACACCTTGCCACGTGGTGCCATACATAGGCTTACCTCCTTCATCTGATGGGTTGGAGCATCTGCTTCGCAACCAGTTTCGATCCTGCATATCGTCCTCAACCACCTTATCAAACACCCGCTCAGCGCGGCAACGGCGCCATAGCGGCCGCGGACCGGGCCAGGCGGACGAGGCCGATGAACTCGCTCCGGTAACCGAAGGGGTCCTCGCCTCGCGCCTTTTGCGCCAGCGCCATCACGTCGTCGTAGCTGAAATCCGCGCTGTACCGCCCGCCGCGCAGCAACTGCCCGAAGGCGGCCACCGCGGCGGCAAAGCGCGCCTCGCGCGGGGCGGCGTCCACGCTCTCGAACCCATCGGCGGGGGTCACGGCGCGGACGATCTCGGTGCTGGTGTCGCCGTCCGGCAGCTTGTAGCGGATTTTCAGGTAGGCGTACTCGTCCGCAAAATCAGTCCCCGGCTCCGCCGGCGTCAACTCGTAAATCGCGGTTGCCGTGTGGCCGACACCGATCTCCCCGGCGTCGACCTGGTCGTTGCGGAAGTCTTCCCGCCCGAGCATGCGGGTTTCGTAGCCGATCAGCCGGTACTCGCTCACCAGCGCCGGGTTGAACTCGACCTGGATCTTGACGTCCTTGGCAATGGGGAAAAGCGTTGCGGCGGCTTCCTCCACCAGCACCTTGCGCGTTTCCGACAGGCTGCCGACGTAGGCGGCGCTGCCGTTGCCGTTCTGCGCCAGACGCTGCATGAGATCATCGTTGTCGTCGCCCATGCCGAAACCGAGCACGGACAGGAACACGCCGCCGTCGCGCTTGCGGGCGATATAGCTTTCGAGTTCCGCCGGGTCACGGATGCCGACGTTGAAATCCCCATCGGTGGCGAGGATCACCCGGTTGACGCCGTCCGCCACGAAGTGCTGCTCGGCCAGCAGATAGGCTTGGCGGATGCCCTCGGCCCCGGCGGTCGAGCCGACCGCGTCCAGATGCTCGAGGCTGGCCGCGATCTTGCCTCGTTCGGCGACTCGGGTGGGGGCGAGCGCCAGGCCGGCCCTGCCCGCATAGGTGACGATGGCCACCGTGTCCTCGGGCGCCAGCACGCTCAGGAGCAGCTTGAACGAGTCGATCAGCAGCGGCAGCTTGTCGGCTTCGTCCATGGAGCCGGAGGTATCGATCAGAAACACCAGATTGGCGCGCGCCGCCGCGCGGCGATCCCCCACGTAGCCCTGGATGCCGACGTGCATCAATCGGTTCGCCGCGTTCCAAGGCGCCGGCATCAGGGACACGTGGGCGGCAAAGGGCGTCTCGCGGCTGTCGGGCGGCGCGTAGTCGTAGGGAAAGTAGTTGATCAGTTCCTCGACGCGCACCGCCTCCTGCCGCGGCAGCACGCCGTCGTGCAGCGCAGCGCGCGTGAACCTGTAGGCGGCGGTACCGACGTCGATGGAGAAAGTCGATACCGGCTCCTCGGCGGTCACCTTCACCGGGTTGGGGTCGACATGGCTGAAGCGGTCCCGCCCTTGGTCAGGTCTGGCGGGTTCGGCAACGGGTTGCGGCTCTGTCATCACGGCCAGCGGCAGCGATTCTTCCCGGCGCTGCGACGCGATGCGTTCCATCACCGCAGCCACCTCGGCCTCCCGTATCCGTTTCATATCGGGCGGCGGCGACACCTCGGTGGGCGGCAAGGCCGGTTCCACCCGAAGCGGCGACGTTGACGCGCCGGGCGGCAAGGCGGCCGATGAGTCTGCCGAAGCGGGCCGCTCAACCGGCGGCAGGCCGGGCGAAAAGGCCGCTGGCGCCAACAGCAGCTGGCGCAGGACGACGCCGGCAACGATGAGAAAGGCGGCGCCAGTGAGAGCAAGCGCGGGGCGCGACATGGGCACGGTGCATCTCCTCACCCAGGACGTAAGCCTGGAGGCACTGTTGGGTGACACTTGCCCCTTATGACGCGCCGCCTCGCGAATTCCTTGGTGGCGACGATCGAAAGCCGCCGTTGCCGCCGCCACCGCCCGCGCCCGCGCCGCCATCGCGGGACGCGGCGTGGTCGCGCGCAGGGCGCTCGCCAGCCTCTCGAGTTCGTCGCTCATGAGACCATCTCCTTATCTGCCGTCGCCAAGGCACGCAGGTGCTTGCGCGCCTGGTGCATCCGCCACGACACCGTTGCCTCGGACACCCCGAGCACAACGCCCGCTTCCGCGTGCGGCAAGCCTTCTTCAAGCACCAGGACGACCGTCACCCGCAACGTTTCCGGCAAGCGGCGCAGGGTTCGCCGCAGCCAGGCGGATTGCTCCGCGCCCGCCACCTGGTCGGCGCGCGCGAGCGCCGCGCGCTCGGCAAACTCCCGCTCGTTGCGTTGCCGCGCGCCGTCGCGCCGCATGGCGTCGAGGGCGGCGTTGACGACCACCCGATGCAGCCAGGTGGTGAAGCGGCTCGCACCGCGGTAGGAGGCCAGCCGGGTCACCAGTCCGACGCAGACCTCCTGCGCCAGGTCTTCCGCCGCCGCGACGTCGTTGAGCACCCGGGCGCCGACCCGGTAAATCCGCTCGTAATGGCGTTCAATGAGCAGGGTGAACGCCGCCCGGTCTCCCGCGCGCGCCCGGCGAACCAGCGCTTCGTCCGTATGCTCACCCATTCTCAGGCAACCCGTGTGCATGAAGATCAACGATTGTCCCGGCATGAAACCCGGCGTCACGCGCCGTGAAGAAAGGACTGCTGAAACGCCGGTCTCTCCGGCCCGCCCGTCCGAATCCACAGGCTCGCGTGCCAGGGCGATGGCCTCGCGTCGCCTGTCAGACGCCGAAACGCCAAAATTTTCGACCAGGGGGCGAAGCCCCCTGGACCCCCGAGGTAAGGAGGTAACGATTCAAGGGGTAAGCGTCCGGGCAATTCGGAAACCCAGCTTGCCGCTGCGGCTACCGGTGGTGTACCTGTTGCGGAAGGCGGCACGGAGGTTTCTCGGAATGAAGTACCAGGAACCGCCGCGCGCCGCGCGCTGGCTGCAATCCCCCCGTTCCCACGCCCGGCCATCGCCCGGCGCGCCCTCATAACTGTCGTTCCAACAGTCCTGAACCCACTCCCGAACGTTGCCGCTCAGGTCGTGCAGACCCAACTCGTTGGCGCCCTTCTGGCCGACCGGATGAGTGCGGTCTCCGCTGTTATCCTCATACCAAGCCACAGATCCCGCGTCATGACCGCCGGCATACAGGTAACCACGGCTCTGGCGACCGCCGCGCGCCGCGTACTCCCATTCCGACTCCGTCGGCAACCGGTAACGCTTCCCCGTCCGGGTGTTCAGCTTCTGGAGAAACGCCTGCACGTCGTCCCAACTGACCCGCTCTACCGGACACTCGGAACAACCCTTGAAAAAACTCGGGTTCCCTCCCATCACCGCCTCCCACAGCGCCTGCGTGACCTCATACTTGCCGATCTCGAAACTGCCCACCTCGACCCGATGAGCCGGCTTCTCATCACCGTAACAATTACGGTCCCGCCCGCGCTGGCAGCCCATGATGAAGCTGCCGCCCGCCACCCGAACCATCACCAGGAGCTTTTCCAGTTCCTCCTGCTCCGCCTGCTCTTGCTGACGACGACGCTGCTCGGCCACGCGCTCCGCCTCCGCCGCAGCCAGGCGTGCCTTCTCCTGCTCCGCGCGCTGACGACCCGACGCCAGCAATACCTTCGCCGTCTCCACCTCCAGATGACCCGTTACCGACCCGCCCCGCGATGCCTGCCACCGCCTGATCGCGCCGCGCGTGTCACGACCGAACCAACCGTCCACAGGACCCGGATCAAACCCCTCCGCAGCCAAGCCCAACTGAACCAGACGCCGGTCCGCCCGACTCAACTCCAAACCCGCCTCTACCGACGGCGGCGTCGGGTCGGGGCGCCGCAGTATGTCCCGCAGCCGGTTGTGCGCCAGCACTGCGTAGACGCCGTTCGGATAGCGGTCGAGATACGCCTGAACGTCCGCCGCGTTCGGACTGTCCTTCACCGATTCCCAGAACAACAACTCGCGCTCCGCTGCCAGACGCTCCGACGCCAACTGCTCAGCCGTCAAACGCTCCGACGCAGGCCCCTCCGCCGGCGCCGACGGCATCGCCTCCGACGGCCCGGGGACGGCTCCCGGCGCCAGACGAACGATCTGCGACAGCGACGAGTGCGTCCAGGGCTTCTGCTGCTTATCCGTGCGCTCCAACACCGAGGCCGTTACCTCGGTGAACAGATCATGCACGCTCAAGCCCGGCGTCTCCAGGTGCTCCAGAAGCGCCGCCGTGTACGGCGAATGCTTCCCCAAGCCGTCCGCCGCCACGGCTCCCGGTTCCGTGGCATAGGCAATCAGCGTGCCGCCGGCGCTCTCCACCCGCGCCAGCCCACGGCTCGCCGCCATCTCCCGGCTCAGACCCAGCGAACGCGCCAACTCCCCCGCCAGCGGATTGTTGCGGCAGGCGTCCAGAATTACCAGGTTCGTCGCGCTGCGCATCACATCCAGGACGGAAGCCAGTTCGATAGCGCCGCGTTTGAGGTCCTGCCTCGTCTCCAGTTGCAGATCGACCGGCGCCAGGTAGTTGCGACCGGCCACCTGCAAGCCGTGCCCGGCATAGAAGAACAGGGCTATCGTCGCCGAACGCGCCGCGTCCTCGAACGCCGTAATCTTGGCGTAGAAGGCATCCTCGTCCACGTCCCGGCCCTCGATGACCTCGAAGCCCAGCCGACGCAGCGCCGCAGCCACCGCAGTGGCATCGTTGACCGGGTTCTTCAGCGCCGCAGTCTCCTGCTCGTAGGCCGCATTGCCGACCACCAGCGCCACGCGCTCGGCGGCCCCGACAACGGGCGTCAGGGTGAGCAGGATGGAGAACAGAAGGAGATGAAGTGGCAAACGCATCGAGCGGGTCCTCCAGGAGAAGCCGCCTCGACGTGCGGCCCGGAGCCCTTGCCGGACCGGGACGGCGGAAGCGGCGCGTGGGTATCTGGGGCGTGAAGCACCGTAACTTAGCACACCCGGAGCTTGCGTGTTAAGTGCGTTGCGAGGATGGAAGCAGCAGGGAGGGAAAACAGGGGAGGCAGAACCTACTCGAAAATCAATTCCTTGACGAGGATACCGAGGAAGCCGAAGGCAATGAGGACGTAGAGCCCCACCAGCCAGGAGCGGATTTGCGCAACGCTCTGGCTCAGACCGTTGAGGCGCTGATTCATATCGTTGAAGCGCTGATTCACGTCGTCGAAACGCTTGTCGACCTGCTCGAAGCACTTGTCGACCTGCTCGAAGCGATCATGGATGGTACTGATAGCGGCGCGCAATTCCACCACGTCCGCCTTGGTGGCGACTTGCGCGACAATCGCCGTGCTCAGCGCGTCGTCGAGCTCTTCGACGAGAACCTGCGCCTGGGGCTCGGGCATGCCGCTGTCCGACAGCCTGGTTTTCAGCCGGAGGGTGTCAACGATGGGCATGGGATGCCTCCTTGGGAAGGGATCAGGAAGGCTGATCACGGCACTCTATCACACCGAGGGTCCGCGTTTCCTGAATTTTCTTCTCTGAATCTCTTCTCCGCACGTGGCACGAACCCCTGCATGGGGATGCAAGACCGGCAGGCGGCCGGACCTTGGGGCAAGCCGTTTTCGAGCTGGCGACGTATCGCGGCAGGATCGGGCGGCGCCTTTGCAGCCGTCCGCGCCGGCATGCCGCCTCGGCGCGCCCAAAACCCGCCACAAAATTCCGCCAGGGGGCAAAGCCCCCTGGCCCCCCCGAGGTAAGGAGGTAACGATTCAGGGGGTAAGCGTCCGGGCAATTCGGAAACCCAGACCGTAGTTGCGGTAGCCGGTGGTGTCCCTGAAGCGGTCGGCGGCATGGAGGCTTCGCGGTAAGTAGTCCCAGGAACCGCCGCGCGCCACGCGCTGGCTGCAATCCCCCCGTTCCCACGCCCGGCCATCGCCCGGCGCGCCCTCATAATCATCGTTCCAACAGTCCTGAACCCACTCCCGAACATTGCCGCTCAGGTCGTGCAGACCCAACTCGTTGGCGCGCTTCTGGCCGACCGGATGAGTGCGGCCTCTATTACCGCCGGCATAAAAGTACCCACGGCTCTGGCGACCGCCGCGCGCCGCGTACTCCCATTCCGACTCCGTCGGCAACCGATAACGCTTCCCTGTCCGGGTGTTCAGCTTCTGGAGAAACGCCTGCACGTCGTCCCAACTGACCCGCTCTACCGGACACTCGGAACAACCCTTGAAAAAACTCGGGTTCCCTCCCATCACCGCCTCCCACAGCGCCTGCGTGACCTCATACTTGCCGATCTCGAAACTGCCCACCTCGACCCGATGAGCCGGCTCCTCGGCCTTGTAACAATCACCGTCCCGATCGCGCTGGCAACCCATGATGAAGCTGCCGCCCGCCACCCGAACCATTACCAGACCCAACCTCTCCCAGTGCTCCGCCTCTGCCGCAGCTTGGCGTGCCTCCTCCTGCTCCGCGCGCTGACGACCCGACGCCAGCAATACCTCCGCCGTCTCCACCTCCAGATGACCCGTTACCGACCCGCCCCGCGATGCCTGCCACTGCCTGATCGCGCCGCGCGTGCCACGACCGAAACAACCGTCCACAGGACCCGGATCAAACCCCTCCGCAGCCAGACCCAACTGAATCAGACGCCGGTCCGTCCGACTCAACTCCAAACCCGCCTCTACCGACGACGCCGTCGCCTCCGGCGCCGGCGCTGCGGCGTCCAGCAATACCTCCAGCCGGTTGCGCGCCAGCACTGCGTAGACGCCGTTCGGATAGCGGTCGAGATACGCCTGAACGTCCGCCGCGTTCGGGCTGTCTTTCACCGACTCCCAGAACACCCGCTCCGCCGGCCCAGGGCTGGCTCCCGGCGCCAGACGAACGATCTGCGACAGCGACGAGTGCGTCCAGGGCTTCTGCTTCTTATCCGTGCGCTCCAACACCGAGGCCGTTACCTCGGTGAACAGGTTCTGCACGCTCAAGCCCGGCGTCTCCAGGTGCTCCAGAAGCGCCGCCGTGTACGGCGAATGCTTCCCCAAGCCGTCCGCCGCCACGGCTCCCGGTTCCGCGGCATAGGCAATCAGCGTGCCGCTGGCGCTCTCCACCCGCGCCAAACCCCGGTTCGGCGTCACCAGCCGGCTCGCACCCAGCAAGCGCACCAGCGGCCAGTAGTTGCGGCAGGCGTCCAGAATCACCAGGTTCGTCGCGCTGTTCATCACCTCCAGGACGGAAGCCAGCTCGATGGCATGGCGCCGCAAGTCCTGCCTCGTCTCCAGTTGCAGGTCGACCGGCGCCAGGTAGTTGCGACCGTCTACCTGCAAGCCGTGCCCGGCGTAGAAGAACAGCGACACCTCGGCGGAGCGCGCCGCGGCCTCGAACGCCATAATCTTGTCGTAGAAGGCATCCTCGTCCACGTCCCGGCCCTCGATGACCTCGAAGCCCAGCCGACGCAGCGCCGCAGCCACCGCAGTGGCGTCGTTGACCGGGTTCTTCAGCGCCGTAAGCTCCTGCTCGTAGGCCGCATTGCCAACCACCAGCGCCACGCGCTCGGCGGCCCCGACAGCGGGCGTCAGGGTGAGCAGGATGGAGAACAGAAGGAGATGAAGTGGCGAACGCATCGAGCGGGTCCTCCAGGAGAAGCCGCCTCGACGTGCGGCCCGGAGCCCTTGCCGGACCGGGACGACGGAAGCGGCGCGTGGGTATCTGGGGCGTGAGGCACCGTAACTTAGCACACCCGGAGCTTGCGTGTTAAGTGCGTTGCGAGCGTGGAAGCGGCAGGGAGGGAAAACAGGGGGGGCAGAACCTACTCGAAAATCAATTCCTTGACGAGAATACCGAGGAAGCCGAAGGCAATGAGGACGTAGAGCCCCACCAGCCAGGAACGGATTTGCGCAACGCTCTGGCTCAGACCGTTGAAGCGCTGATTCATGTCATTGAAGCGCTGATTCACGTCGTCGAAGCGCTGATTCACGTCGTCGAAACGCTTGTCGACCTGCTCGAAACGCTTGTCAACCAGCTCGAAGCGCCTGTCGACCTGCTCGAAGCACTTGTCGACCTGCTCGAAGCGATCATGGATGGTGCTGATAGCGGCGCGCAATTCCACCACGTCCGCCTTGGTGGCGACTTGCGCGACAATCGCCGTGCTCAGCGCGTCGTCGAGCTCTTCGACGAGAACCTGCGCCTGGGGCTCGGGCATGCCGCTGTCCGACAGCCTGGTTTTCAGCCGGAGGGTGTCAACGATGGGCATGGAATGCCTCCTTGGGAAGGGATCAGGAATGCTGATCACGGCACTCTATCACACCGAGGGTCCGCGTTTCCTGAATTTTCTTCTCTGAATCCTTCTCCGCACGTGGCACGAACCCCTGCATGGGGATGCAAGGCCGGCCGGCGCCGGACCTTGGGGCAAGCCGTTTTCGAGCTGGCGACGTATCGCAGCAGGAGCGGGCGGCGCCTTTGCAGCCGTCCGCGCCGGCATGCCGCATTGGCGCGCCCAAAACCCGCCACAAAATTCCGCCAGGGGGCTTCGCCCCCTGGACCCCCGAGGTAAGGAGGTAACGATTCAGGGGGTAAGCGTCCGGGCAATTCGGAAACCCAGATTGTCGAGGCGGTTTCCGGTGGTGTTCCTGAAGCGGAAGGCGGCACGGAGGTCTCTCGGAATGACGTACCAGGAACCGCCGCGCGCCACGCGAAGGCTGCAATTCCCCTGTTTCCACGCCCGGCCATCGCCCGGCGCGCCCTTATAACTGGCGTTCCAACAGTCCTGAACCCATTCATACGCGTTACCCAATACGTCGTACAAGCCAAAGCCGTTCGGACTGAATAACCCCACGGGCGCCGTCTGATAGTAACCGTCATCACACGACGCCACTGTCCAACCCTCATGACGACGCTGCACCGTTAAATCCGCCCCGTTGGCATGACGGCACTGACCCGACTCGCTCTCCCCCCAGTACCGAGCCGTACGCGTTCCCCCGCGCGCCACGTACTCCCACTCCGATTCACTCAGCAACCGGTAGCCCTTACCCGTCTCCCGTGACAACCACCGAACGTACGCCTGCGCATCTTCCCAACTCACGCATACCACCGGGTGGCGGTCCGTCTGCTCAAAGCCGGGGTTGCGCCAAGTGGCGCCCGAACGCTTTGCCCATTCCGCCTTGCCAATATCCCAGAACCAGCAGGAATCACCCGTCGAGTGCCCCGTCGCCCGTACAAAACGGGCAAACTCCCCCCGCGTCACCTCGTGCACACCCACCGCAAACGCCTCGCCTATCGCTACCCGGTGCTGCGGACCTTGGTTATCGTATCGGCCCGCCTCCCCAGACGGCGACCCCATCATGTATGACCCCGCAGGCACCACCACCATCTCTGGACACCCCGCGCAGTCACGAAACACCGTGCCGGGTTCGCGTTCACGTCGCCGCCGCTCGGCCTCCGCCGCAGCTTGGCGCGCCTCCTCCTGCTCCTGCGCTTCTTGCGCCTCCCCGGACGCCAGCAGCGCCTTCGCCGCCGCTACGTCCAGATAGCCCGTCGCCGCCTCCCCGCGTGACGCTTGCCACTGTCGCAGCGCCGCGCGGGCCCGCTTCCCGATCAGCCCGTCCGCCTTGCCCACGTCGAACCCTTCCGCCAACAGCCCCAACTGAATCAAACGGCGGTCCGCGCGGCTCAACCCCAACCCCGCCTCCGCAGCCTCCAAATTCGCCTGCGGCGATGGCGGGGGCGTGTCGGGGCGCGGCGCGTCCTGCAGCCGCTCGGCGTCGCCAGAACCCCCAGGCCCAACCGTAGACGCGACCGTGAACGAAAAGTCCCCCGTCAGCGACGACAATTCCCACGGCGTCTGCTCGCCTCCAGACTCTTGCGCCACCGCAATACGCACCTTCTTGAACATCTCCTCGACGCTCAAGCCGGGCGCCTGCAGGTAGCGCAACAGATGCTTGGTATACAGACCGTTGCGGCCAGCCCCATCGGCCGCCACCGAACCGGGCGACGTGGCGTAGGCGATCAGGGCGCCCTTCGCCGACGGCGACGCCAGCGCCGCCAGGCCCGGCGCGCCACGAAAACGGCGGCTGTAGGGATTGTTGCGGCAGGCGTCCAGAATCACCACGTTGAGGCCGTTGCCGGCATATTCCATGGCGCCCAGAATCCAGCCCGCAGACACGGCTTCGTGCTCCACGTCGAATTCCGCTTTGATGTTCGCCCCGATGGGCACGAGGTAGTTCTGCCCCGCCACCTGCAGGCCGTGACCGGCGTAGTAGAACAACCCGGCGCCGCCCTGAGCCAACCGGCTGCCAAAGGCGCGCACCGCGTCCTGCATCTGCCGCCGACTGGCGTCGCGCAGCAGCTCCACCTCGAAGCCCAGCTGCCGCAGCGTGGCGGCCACGTCGGTGGCGTCGTTGACCGGATTGCGCAAGCGGGCGTCGACGTAGGCGGCGTTGCCGATCACCAGGGCCGAGCGGCGCTGTGACGCCGCTTCCGGCCGGCGTTCCAGGGCGCGAACCAACTGCACGACCGAGTCGGCAATCCAGGCTCGGCGACCGTCGTCGAGCTGGATCTGGTGCCAGCCGTTCTGCGTGCTCAGAATGGGAAACGTTGCGCCGCGCGGCAGCGTGGCCATGACGCCGTGCGTCAACCCCGGCCCCTGCCGCACGTTGGCCCGCGATGCCGTGACCATCAGGGTGTCGCCCCAGGCTATGGCAAGCCAGGCAAGCAGGCCGAACAGCACGATGCACGTGCCCGTCGTAGATCGTCGCATCCTCGCTCCTTTCAGTTGAAAACGGGTTGATCGATATTCAATCTTCAAGGATAATGACGCCATGATACTGCAAAGGCGCCGACACCTCCAAACCTTGACCGATTGCCTCCGACGCTATCCGGTCGTAGCCATCCTCGGGGCCAGGCAGGTCGGCAAAACCACCCTGGCGCGACAACTGGTTGACGACCTGTCCGCTCCGGCAACGGTGTTCGACCTGGAAAACCCCAGAGACCTGGCGCGCCTTGACGATCCCCTGCTGGCTCTCGAATCGCTGCGCGGTCTTGTCGTTCTGGATGAAATCCAACGGCGCCCGGACCTCTTTCCCGTCTTGCGCGTCCTGGCGGACCGCCGGCCCCTGGTGGCGCGCTTTCTGGTGCTGGGCAGCGCCGCGCCCGCTCTCCTGCGGCAATCTTCCGAATCGCTGGCCGGTCGTATCCATTATCATCACCTGGGCGGCTTGACCCTGGACGAGGCAGGCGTCGAGGCGCTCGAACGGCTTTGGGTGCGTGGCGGGTTGCCGGCGTCGTTTCTGGCCCGCACCCCTGCCGAAAGCCACGCCTGGCGGCGGGATTTCATCCGCACCTTCCTGGAGCGGGACCTGCCCCAACTCGGCGTTCGCGTGCCCGCGGGCACCCTGCAGCGGTTCTGGACCATGCTGGCCCACTATCACGGTCAGGTATGGAACGGCTCGGAACTGGCCCGCGCCTTTGGCGTCGGACATCCAACCGTGCGCCGTTATCTCGACACCCTCAGCGCCGCCTTGGTCATCCGGCAGCTTCAGCCCTGGCTTGAAAACCTGGGCAAACGTCAGGTCAAAGCCCCTAAAGTCTACGTGGCCGATAGCGGTCTGTTGCACAGCCTGCTCGACCTCGGCACGCACGCCGACCTGGTCGGCCATCCCAAGGTCGGCGCCTCGTGGGAAGGCTTCGCCATGGGGGAAGTGCTCGCCCGCCTGGAGGCGCATGCCGGGCAATGCTTTTTCTGGGCGACGCATGCCGGGGCCGAGCTCGACCTGCTGGTCGTTCGGGGCGCCCGTCGTCTCGGGTTTGAGTTCAAGCATACCGCGGCGCCGCGCCTCACCGCCTCCATGCGCGTGGCGCTGCGGGACCTGAAGCTGGAGCGGCTGGACGTCGTGTACGTCGGCAACGAGACGTTCGCCCTGAGCCACAACGTTCGCGCCTTGGGTCTGAGTCGCGTGCTCAGCGACCTGGAGCCTTTGGACGCCAGCTACGGCGGCGCGTAAGCTCGCTTGCGGATTCAGGCCGGCAAGTGCAGGGTCGGGCGCGCCTTTGTAGCCGTCCGCGCCGGCATGCCGCCTCGGCGCGCCCAAAACCCGCCACAGAATTCCGCCAGGGGGCGAAGCCCCCTGGACCCCCGAGGTAAGGGGGTAAGGATTCAGGGGGTAAGCGTCCGGGCAATTCGGAAACCCAGAACGTAGATGCCGTTACCGGTGGTGTTCCAGTTGCGGACGGCGGCACGGAGGTTTCTCGGAGAGTCGAACCAGGAACCGCCGCGCACCACGCGCTGGCTGCAATTCCCCCGTTCCCACGCCCGGCCATCGCCCGGCGCGCCCTCATAATCACCGTTCCAACAGTCCTGAACCCACTCCTCAACGTTGCCGCTCATGTCGTGCAGACCCAACTCGTTGGCGCGCTTCTGGCCAACTGGATGAGTGCGGTCTCCGCTGTTATCCTCATATCAAGCCACAGATCCCGCGTCATTACCGCCGGCATACTTGTAACCACGGCTTTGCCGCCCACCGCGCGCCGCGTACTCCCATTCCGACTCCGTCGGCAACCGGTAACGCTTCCCTGTCCGGGTGTTCAGCTTCTGGAGAAACGCCTGCACGTCGTCCCAACTGACCCGCTCTACCGGACATGTGGCGCAGCCCTTGAACTTGCTCGGATTCTCCCCCATCACCGCCTCCCACAGCGCCTGCGTGACCTCATACTTGCCGATCTCGAAACTGCCCACCTCAACCCGATGAGCCGGCTTCTCGTCCTCATAACAATCACCGTCCCGATCGCGCTGGCAACCCATGATGAAGCTGCCGCCCGCCACCCGAACCATCACCAGGAGCTTTTCCAGTTCCTCCTGCTCCGCCTGCTCTTGCTGACGACGACGCTGCTCGGCCACGCGCTCCGACTCTGCCGCAGCCAGGCGTGCCTTCTCCTGCTCCGCGCGCTGACGACCCGACGCCAGCAATACCTTCGCCGTCTCCACCTCCAGATGACCCGTTGCCACCTCGCCCCGCGATGCCTGCCACTGCCTGATCGCACCCCGCGTGCCACGACCGAACCAACCGTCCACAGGACCCGGATCAAACCCCGCCGCAGCCAGGCCCAACTGAACCAGACGCCGGTCCGCCCGGCTCAACTCCAACCCCGCCTCTACCGACGACGCCGTCGCCTCCGGCGCCGGCGCTGCGGGGTTCAGCAATACCGCCAGCCGATTGCGCGCCAGCACCTCATAGGTGCCACCCGGATACTTGTCCACATAAGCCTGAACGTCCGCCGCGTTCGGGCTGTCCTTCACCGATTCCCAGAACACCCGCTCCGCAGCCAACTGCTCAGCCGTCAAACGCGCCGACGCAGGCCCCTCCGCCGGCGCCGACGGCCTCGCCTCCGACGGCCCGGGGACGGCTCCCGGCGCCAGACGAACGATCTGCGACAGCGACGAGTGCGTCCAGGGCTTCTGCTTCTCATCCGTGCGCTCCAACACCGAGGCCGTTACCTCGGTGAACAGGTCCGCCACGCTCAAGCCCGGCGTCTCCAGGTGCTCCAGAAGCGCCGCCGTGTACGGCGAATGCTTCCCCAAGCCGTCCGCCGCCACGGCTCCCGGTTCCGTGGCATAGGCAATCAGCGTGCCGCTGGCGCTCTCCACCCGCACCAGCCCACGGCTCGCCGCCATCTCCCGGCTCAGACCCAGCGAGCGCGCCAACTCCCCCGCCAGCGGATTGTTGCGGCAGGCGTCCAGAATCACCAGGTTCGTCGCGCTGTGCATCACCTCCAGGACCGCAGCCAGCTCGATGGCATGCTGCCGCAAGTCCTGCCTCGTCTCCAGTTGCAGATCGACCGGTGCCAGGTAGTTGCGACCGTCTACCTGCAAGCCGTGCCCGGCATAGAAGAACAGGGCTATCGTCGCCGAACGCGCCGCGGCCTCGAACGCTGTAATCTTGGCGTAGAAGGTATCCTTATCCACGTCCCGGCCCTCGATGACCTCGAAGCCCAGCCGACGCAGCGCCGCCGCCACCGCAGTGGCATCGTTGACCGGGTTCCTCAGCGCCGCGGTCTCCTGCTCGTAGGCCGCATTGCCGACCACCAGCGCCACGCGCTCGGCGGCCCCGACAACGGGCGTCAGGGTGAGCAGGATGGAGAACAGAAGGAGATGAAGTGGCAAACGCATCGAGCGGGTCCTCCAGGAGAAGCCGCCTCGACGTGCGGCCCGGAGCCCTTGCCTGACCGGGACGGCGGAAGCGGCGCGTGGGTATCTGGGGCGTGAGGCGCCGTAACTTAGCACACCCGGAGCTTGCGTGTTAAGCGTGTCTTGCGAGCGTGGAAGCAGCAGGGAGGGAAAACAGGAGACGCAGAACCTACTCGAAAATCAATTCCTTGACGAGAATACCGAGAAAGCCGAAGGCAATGAGGACGTAGAGCCCCACCAGCCAGGAGCGGATTTGCGCAACGCTCTGGCTCAGACCGTTGAGGCGCTGATTCATGTCATTGAAGCGCTGATTCACGTCGTCGAAACGCCTGTCGACCTGCTCAAAGCGCTTGTCGACCTGCTCGAAGCGATCATGGATGGTGCTGATAGCGGCGCGCAATTCCACCACGTCCGCCTTGGTGGCGACTTGCGCGACAATCGCCGTGCTCAGCGCGTCGTCGAGCTCTTCAACGAGAACCTGCGCCTGGGGCTCGGGCATGCCGCTGTCCGACAGCCTGGTTTTCAGCCGGAGGGTGTCAACGATGGGCATGGGATGCCTCCTTGGGAAGGGATCAGGAAGGCTGATCACGGCACTCTATCACACCGAGGGTCCGCGTTTGTAAGGATTACCACAAGGGTGAGCGCGGGAGCTACCCGAAGAGTAACTCCTTCACGATGATCCCGAGAAAGCCGAAGGCGATGAAGACGTAGAGACCTACCAACCAGGAGCGCAGTTGCCAGGAGCGCAGTTGCGCAACGCTCTGGTTTAGCTCGTTGAAGCGTTGGTTCATGTCGTTGAAGCGCTGATTCGTGTCATCGAAGCGCTTGTCAACCTGTTCGAAACGCTTGTCGACCTGCTCAAAGCTCTTGTCAACTTGCTCGAAGCGATCATGGATGGTGCTGATAGCGGCGCGCAATTCCACCACGTCCGCCTTGGTGGCGACTTGCGCGACAATCGCCGTGCTCAGCGCGTCGTCGAGCTCTTCGACGAGAACCTGCGCCTGGGGCTCGGGCATGCCGCTGTCCGACAGCCTGGTTTTCAGCCGGAGGGTGTCAACGATGGGCATGGGAGGACTCCTCGGGAAGGGATCAGGAATGCTGATCCGGGCACTTTATCACAGAGCTTCCCATGCCTGGGAGCGCGGGCTTCCAGCCCGCTAAGGCGGAACCCTGCGGGCAAGATGCCCGTGCTCCCAGAGAGGCATCGCCGTTGACTCCTGCGCCAAGCCGGCGACTCATACGACCGCAGGGTTGCTCTTGTGCATATCAACAGGTATTAGGGCCGTGCTTTCTGCGCTGAACGAGCGGGGCCATTTCTTGCAGGGACAAAGCGGCAGGACCGGCGCGGTGCCGGGACAATGCCGCGCCGGTTTTGAGAAGAAAGGACTATCTCACGGCGATTGGATTGCCCGGCGAGCCCGTCGCGCCCTTCAGACGCAGCGGCGCGTAGATGTACGCGAACTCGTATACCTGGTCCGCCGCCAGGGCTGCCGTGTCGAGATTCTCATGGATGTAGATGCCATTGCACACCAGCAGGTGCTGGTGGCCCTCAAAAGCCCGTTCCGGGTCCTCGCCCGGTACTGCCTCCACGGCCCACGTATCCGCGGCCAGGATGACGGGTTTCTGCTCGATCAGCCACTTGATCGTCGTCACGCCGGGTCCGGGCTCGCCGCCGCCATAGGTGTCGTTATCCGTCATCCATAGCGACCCGTGGCCGGTGTGAAACACCACCACGTCGCCTGCCTGGATGTCGATGCCCTGGCGGGCCAGGGTGCCCTTGACGTCGTCAATGGTGATGACGTATCCCGTTTCCAGCCGGTCGACGCCCTTGTAGGCGGCAACGTCGAGCAGGACGCCGCGGGTGAAGAACGCGCCGACATTCTCGATGCCGAGACGTTTCAGCCCGTAAGGGTCGCCAAAGTCGGCCAGCTTGTTGCCGTTGTAGAAGATTTCGTCGTCGCCCACCTGCACGCCGACGTGGCCGAGGCCGTCAAACTGCGTGCCGACCTGGCCAATCTCGGCGCTCACCATCTCGTCGTTGCCGATGATTTGGTTCTTGGCGAACGGGGAGTATGTGGGCAGGCCGGGGATCGTCAAGCTGTAGTGCCGCTTGCCGGGCATCGCCATGCCGTGCTCATAAACCCGCCCCAACTGGTAAATTTCGCCTTCCTGGATCAGCGACACGGCCTGCATCACCTTCGCCGGGGTGATGCGGTTCGCCGCCCCGCGCTGATCGTCCGGCCCCCACTCCGACGGCCAGCATACCGGGCCGATGGGGGTCTCATCTTGCGCTGCCGCCAAACCAGCAAAACCGGGCAGAACGAACATCCCGATTACAACCACGGCCATCAACCCGGATCTGCGTAACGTCACTTGCATCGCTCTCTCCTTATCGTTGTTGCGCCTTAGTTGCAAGGGCGTCTGGCCCTTCATGGACGGCATCATACACCCGGCAAGGCGGCCGTCAAACACCATTCGGGCGGCTTGTTCAGGAGCCGCCACGTTGTCGTGGACGCCGTGCCTGCCGTGCAGTATCATGCCGGGCCAACTTATCGCGTCGAGGACCGAGGTCATTGTCAGGGGAGAAACACCATGCAGGAAGGAAGCAAACGCAGGCAAGGCGCGTTGAGCCGGCGGCAGTTTTTGGGCGCTGCGACGGCGACCACGGCGGGGCTGATGATGGCGCCGCCGGCGATGGCGGCCCGCAAGAAGCGCATTACGATGCTCAGTTGGAACCACTTCGTGCCGGCGTCGGACCAGGAACTGCGTCGTCAGGCAGAAGCGTTCAGCGACATCTACGGCGCCAAGGTGCAGGTGGACACCATTTCCCACCTGCAAATACCGGCCAAGCAGGCCGCCGAGGTCAACGCCCAACGGGGTCACGACATCATGATCATGGGCGGCGCGTTCCCTTGGCTGTACGAAAAGCAGCTCCTGCCCGTGGATGACCTGGTGGACGAGTTGGGCAGCAAATTGGGCGGCTGGTACCCGTTCTGCGAGCAGAACTTTCGTGTCAAGGGCACGTGGCGTTCGGTGCCGTGGTTCTGGGTATCGTTCCCCGGCACGGTCAACCAGGCGCTGTTCGCGCAGCATGATCTGGCGTGGCCCGACACGTGGGCCGACGTGCTGGCGGCAGGCACGCAGCTGAAAAAGGCCGGCCACCCGGTCGGCATCGCCATCAGCCATGCCGGCGACGCCAACACGACCTTCTGGTCGATCAACTGGTGCTTTGGCGGCAAGGTGATCGACGAAGAGGGACAGGTCGCCATCCGCTCGCCGCAAACCGAAGAGGCGATGGAGTTCTACCGCGAGTTGTTCGACAAGGCGATGACCGATGAGGTGCTGGCCTGGGACGACGCCAGCAACAATCGCTTCCTGCTGTCGGGCAGGGGCTCGTGGATTCACAACCCCATCAGCCCGTACAACGCGGCGCTGGTCAAGAAGATGGACATCGCCAAAGACATCAATCACCATCCCACGCCCGCCGGGCCGATGGGCCGCCACAACGCGCCGCCGATCGTCAGCCTCGGCATCTGGAAGTTCGCGCGCAATCCCGAAGGGGCGCGGGAATTCCTCCGCTACCTGTTCGAGCCGGAAAATTTCAACAAGTGGGTGGTCGCCAGCATGGCCTTCAACCACGGCCCGGTGCGGGAATTCGAGACGCACCCCATCTGGGCCGCCGACGAGAAACTGAAAATCCTGCCCCTGGAGGGCGAGTTTGGCCATCCGCGCGGCTGGCCGTATCACCCGAACCCGGAAGTGGCGCGCATCGACGAAGTCTACGTGCTGCCGGACATGGTGGCCAAGGCGATCCGCGGCAAGAACGTCAAAGCCGCCCTGCAGTGGGGTGAGGATCAGATCCACCGCATTATGAAGGACACGCGGGAGAGAACCGCGTAAAGGCAGGCTGGCAAGGATGGTGGGAACGGCTGGTCGTGGTCAGATACACGGCCAGCCGTTTTTTCTGGATCGGGGCATTACGGCTTTACAGACACTGGGGGTTCGTCGGGCTCCGACACCCGATGCACGCGCACGTTCAGACCCTCGCGCAGGGTTGGGAAGTGGGCCCGCAAGGCCGCGTACGCCGAGCCGTAGCTGCCGAAGCCGTACGGCGCGCCATTCGCTTTACGCACCGTACGCCAGCCCTCCAGGCCATACCCATGGTGCGCCATTACCTGAATGACGTAGACGTCTGCCATGGCGTATCCCGCTCCCTACCTGCTCGCAAAAGTCTTTTTCATGGCTACAGCGGCTTCCGAGACAGCTTGGCCAGCTTTGTCGATTGTCCCGGACATGCCGAAAAAGCCGTGGATCATGCCGTCGTAGCGGGTGCAGGTGGTGGCGACGCCGGCGGCTTCCAGGCTTTTGGCGTAGGCTTCGCCCTCGTCGCGCAGCGGGTCGAATTCGGCGGTGATGACCAGCGCCGGTGGCAGCTTCTTGAAGCTTCCGGCCCGCGACGGCACCGCGTAGGGATGGTTCGGGTCGTCGGGAGCGCCAAGGTATTGATCCCAGTACCACTTCATGCTGTCCCGGGTCAGCAGGTAGCCATCCGCGTTGTCCACGTAGGAAGACGTTTCGAAATCGAGCGAGGTCATCGGGTAGACCAGCAGTTGGAAGGCCAGATCGGGGTTGGCGCGGTCACGGGCCATCTGCGTGACCACGGCAGCCAGGTTGCCCCCGGCGCTGTCGCCGCCAACCGCCATGCGTGAGGCGTCGCCCTGGATGCTGGCCGCGTTATCTGACGCCCATACCGCGGCCGCGTAACAATCATCGCACGCGCCGGGGAATTTGGTCTCCGGCGCCAAGCGGTAATCCACCGAGACCGTGACGCAGCCAGCTTCGACTGTCAGATGCCGCGCCGTTGCGTCAGCGGTTTCGAGATCGCCCACCACCATGCCGCCGCCGTGGCACCAGATCAAAATGGGGAACGGGCCCGTGCCCGCCGGCGTGTAGATGCGAACTGGCACCTCGGCGTCACGCCAGGAAACGGTGCGGTCCTCCACCTTGGCGACTTCCGGCCCATCGACGCGCGGCCGGTTCCTCATGTTCTCGCGCGCCTGTTGTGGGCTCACCATGTGGTTCGGGGGCGGACCCAACGCCGCCATTTGATCGAGGACCTGCTGGGCTTGCGGATCGAGTGGCATAACGCACCTCTTGACAATGGGTTGACAACGCTCGCTGCGCTGGGAACGGTGTGGGTTTTGAATGCGGCCACTGTAAACCACGCCTGCGGGAAGGTCAACGCGCAAAGGCGGGCCGTTACGGTAGTGCTGTAAAAGGCATCGTGCTACTGTCTGCCTGGCTTGGCGATTCCAATGCCGCATCAGGCCGAGACAGGCCGGAACTTGCTTGCCGCCGCTCGCTGACAGACGGTCAGCTCACACCTGAAACTGTCATCCGGGCCTCATCCGGCCCTTTTCACGAAGAAAGGGATGCCATGTCTTCATCGCCGAACGTCATGCCGGATATTCAAACCCTGGTGACGGAGGACGATACGCCGGTGGACAACATGCCGTCAGAAAAGCAGCAACGGCTGCTGACCGAGCCGTTGTACAGCTCATGGACCGGCCCTGGCGCCGGACGCCCATTTCTGGCCGCGGCCAATGTTGGCGTCTTCTATCAAGTGCGTAACCCGGCCATTGTGCCAGACGTGTTCTTGAGCCTGGACGTCCAGGTTGCGGAGAACTGGTGGCGGAAGGAGCATCACTCGTATTTCCTGTGGGAATTCGGCAAGCCACCCGACCTGGCGCTGGAAATCGTGTCCAACCGGGAAGGCAAGGAGAATGACGAAAAGAAAGACAAGTACGCCCGGATGCGCGTCAGCTATTACGTGATCTACGATCCGCTGCGGCAGGTGATGCCTGATATTCTGACCGTCTACCGGCTGAACGACGTGGGTTACGAACGCCAAGCGTCGTTCCGGTTTCCATCGCTCAAACTGGGTTTGTTGCTTTGGGAAGGCGCGTTCGAGGGCGTGCCCGGCGCGTGGTTGCGCTGGACGGATGACCACGACGTCCTCATCCCGACCGGCAAGGAACGCGCCGACCAGGAACGCCAGCGCGCCGAGCAGATTGAGCACTTGTTGGTGCAGGAACGCCAACGTGTCGAACGCCTGGAGGCGCTGCTCCGCCGGTCGGGCATAGACCCGCAACAAGGGTGACCACGCGGTCCCGCCTCACCGGGCCGGACGCTTAACGAATCGCTGTGCAGGAAAGGAACTTCTGTGACATTGAAAAACGGCACGATCACCACGATGGCGGGCAGCGGGGAAGCCGGATACGACGGCGACGGCGGGCCGGCCGGTTCGGCCCGACTCAACGAACCCTTCATGTGCGCCTTTGACCGGCAAGGCAATTTGTACGTGGCGGAGGCGATGAATCACTGCGTGCGCCGCATTGATGGGCGCAGCGGTGTGATGACCACTGTCGCCGGAACGGGCGAACCCGGCTATGGCGGCGACGGCGGCCCGGCTGCGCAGGCGACCCTGAATCAACCCTACGCCTTGGACGTTGCGGACAACGGCGACTTGTACATCGTGGATCGCTTGAATGCCGTCATCCGCAAGGTGGACGCGGCCAGCGGCCTCATTTCCACCGTTGCCGGAACCGGAACGCCGGGGTCGAGCGGCGACGGCGGCCCGGCGACGCAAGCAGCCCTGCGGGAACCCAACGATTGCTTCCTCGACCGGCACGGCGGCCTGCTCATCGCCGACGTACAGGATCATCGCGTCCGCCGACTGGACTTGACTACGGGCATCATCACTACCTTCGCGGGCAACGGTGACAAGGCGCGCGCCGGTGACGGCCGCCCCGCCACCGAGGCCAGCCTCCTTGGCGCGCGGGCGGTGTGTCGGGATGGCGGCGGCAACACCTACGTCTGCGAACGGGAGGGCAACGGGGTGCGCAAGGTGGGCGTCGACGGCATCATGTCGACTTTCGCGGGAACCGGGGAGCGCGGTTACCGCGGCGACGGCGGCCCGGCGCTGGTGGCAACCTGGGGGGCGCCAAAAGCCCTGCGTTGCGATCGGCAAGGAAACGTCTTGGTGGTGGACACGGAAAACCACGCCATTCGCCACATTGATGCCGTCACGGGCGTTGTCACCACCGTGGCGGGCGGGCAACGCGGCGGTCACGGTGACGGTGGCCCGGCGACGGCAGCCGGACTGGATCGCCCGCACGGCTGCTGTGTCGATGCGCAGGGCAATCTGTACATCGCCGACAGCAACAACCATCGCGTACGGGTTGTGAGGTTCTAGGGCCTGTTGACATTCATGTGATCGACACGAAGGGGGTGTTTGTGAGTGATCCCGCCCTTGTTGTGGCCGGTTTCAGAAGTCGCCTGGCGGCCTCATCGCCACGCTTCCCATGCCTGGGAAGCGCGGGCTTCCAGGCCGCTAAGGCGGAACCCTGCGGGCAAGATGCCCGCGCTCCCAGGAGAGGCATCGCCATTTACAACCCCCTCCAAGACCAGCAGGGTGCTGATTTCTGGTATCCCCATTGACGCCCGTGCCAAGCCGGCGAGATCAGTCAAACGGCAGTTCATCGAGGCGGCGCAGCACGCGGCTTTCCCGCAGGCGGTCGCCGGCGCCGCTGGCGCCGCCGGTCGGCTGGAAAAACCGGGATTGCCGGACTTCGGCGAGATGGTAGGCGAGGAGCTCTCCGGCCAGGCAATAGACCAGTGGCGTGAACAGTTCCGGCGCCGATTCCGGCACCGGCAGGAAGGTATCTGCGGGAATGGGAAGCGAGGCGGGGTCGCCGTGCGTAACCACCAGCGTGTGGCGCCCGACGGCTTTGATATGGGGGAATAGTTCCAGGGCCCGGTCAAGACCGCGGCCCGGCGGCGCAATCAGACAGGTCGGTGTGCGCTCCCGGTTATTGAAGAATTGGATGTGCCCCCACTCCTCCACGTCCTGCCCCCAGGCATTGGCCCCACAGCTTTCCACCAGCTTGGCGGCGTTGAACAGAGCCGTCGCATAGCTCGGCCCGGAACCCAGGAATACCCAGTCCTCATGGTCGCCGAGACGTTCCGCCGCTTCTCGGGCCGGGGTGTCAGCGGCCGCGATCGCCGCTGCCATGCAATCTGCGACCTCGACCAGCCGTTGCCGCCAGCGGTCCGCTTCGGCTGCCGTCAGCATCTGCCGCAACTCGCCGATCCGGATTGCACACAGCAGCAAGCTGACGAGTTGCACCGTGTAGGAGCGGATGCCCGGCGCCCGTCCCATCGGCTCAATGGGTACGGCAACAGTCGCCGCCGCTTCCCGCGCGATACCGCTGTCCTCATTTCCCGTCACCGCCACAGTGTCCAGGCCAGCCACCCGCGCCAGGGCAACCGCCTCAATCGACCGCGCGACTTGTCCGGAATTGGAAATACCGAACAGTCCGGCCGGCGTCGGCGCCTGACCCGCCTCGTAACGTGCGAATGGCATCGCCGCAAGTGCCTTGACCGGCAGGCGGCAAAAGCGCGCGAAGGCCATCTCGCAGGCCAGTCCGGCGTAAAACGAATCGCCGCAGCCGGCCGTGTAGATGGCCTGCCAGCGCTGGGGCTGCACGTCATGCAGGGCGTCAGCCACTTGCTGCGCTGCCGGCTCGACGATGTGGCGCAGCAAAGCCGGCTGGCTGATGATCTGATCCCGCATCACGGCACGGTCGAACGAATCAGGCGCCATTGAGGGTCTCCCTGAAGGTGCGGGCCTACGCGTGATTGAGCTTGGGGATAACGTGCTTGCCGAACATCTCGATGGACGACATGACCTTGTCGTGCGGTACGGTCTCGGTGGCCATGAGGAATTGTAGCTGGTCGACGCCGGTAGCGCGGTGCAATTCGATGGCCTTGAGGCAACTCTCCGGGTCGCCGGAGACGGTGACGGCGCGGTCGGCCAGGGTGTCGGCGTCGAATTGGTTCCAGATGGCGTTGGCGATCTGCGCCGAGCCACCGGAAAGGTCGACGCCGGCTTCTTCCCCATCTTCCTTCTTAATGTAGCGGGAAAAATTAGCTTCGAGGTGTTCCGGCACCCCGCCCCACGATTCGATGAGACGCTCGTACACGTTGACCTGGTCTTTCAGATAGGGGCGGTCGGGACCGAAAAACGTTTTCAGCGATTGCGCCGCCAGCTCGCGCGCCGCTTTATTGTCCTCACCGCAGTAGGCCATCGTGGCGCTGAGCCACTGGTCGTTGACGGCGCGTCCGACCGGCTTGGCATGTTGGACATTATCCTTGAATTCCTTGACGTGCTCGGCCAGGGTCGCGGGAGCTGCGACGCTCAACGCCATCACACCGATCCCCTTCTGGGCCGCCAGCCTGTACGTCGTGGGCTGCAGGGCCGCCACCCAGATCGGCGGGTGCGGCTGCTGGTACGGCTTCGGTCGCACGTCGCGCGGCGGCACGTTCCAATACTGGCCCTCCCACTCGAACAGCCCGTCCTCCCAGATCTTGGGAATCATGGATAGCGATTCTTCCCACATGTCGCGGGTGTTGCGTGGGTCGATGCCCATGCCCGTCTGCTCGTACGGCGCCGAGCGCCCGGTGCCGAAATCGACCCGCCCGCCGGACATGTGGTCGATCATGGCGACCCGTTCAGCCACCCGCACCGGGTGATGGTACGGCAGAATGACGACGCCGAATCCGAGCCGGATGCGTTTGGTCAGGCGGCTCAACGCCCCGAAGATGGCCTCGGGACACGGTGACATCGAAAAACCGGTGAGAAAGTGGTGCTCCACGAACCAGATGGTGTCGAAACCCATTTCGTCGGCCAGAACGCATTGCTCAATCGTTTCTTCGATCACTGCGTGGTCATCGACGACCGGCCGCTGCATTTCGTACGCCAAGCTCAATTTCATAATCGCATTCCCCTCGGAGAAACGTCGCCCTCAAGAAAAAAGGAACCAATCCTCGGAAACCGTGTCAACGGCGAAATCTGCAAGGCCCGGCAGGGGGTTCTCGTCACCCGCTAATGCCTGCAAGGAAGTTTCCAGGGCTCCCGCCAAAAGCCCAGTGGGCTGAAGCGATGCTTCGCCAATACCGCCGAGTTGACGGCATTTTTGCAGCGCCTTGCGCCATTGGCTCCGGCAGCCTTGCCGATTGCCGTTGGTGTAGTGGTAAGCGCCAACCGCCAATTGGATCATCGCCTGCCAGAACAGACGCTGGCGGCCCCGGAGCCCCTGCCAGACCGCCTCCCACGAATCGTGTGCGGCAAAGTAGTCGGCATTGCGAAAGTGCGCCAAGCCGTTGCGGAGAGAGGCTATGTCATCGACCTGCGAGGACATCGACGGGCCATCAGAGGGATGGAGGTTGACGAGTGAAAGCGGGCACAGGATAGCACGCGCCGACTGGCACGGGCAACGGCTTCGGCGAAGCGCCGCGTGACGCCTGGCTGTGGTAGTATGGCTGCCCTTCTCGACAGTCAAAATGCCCTGAAGAAAGGAATCTCCGCATGTCCGCGCCGCGCGCCGCGCCGTACGTCTGGGTATCCTGGATTTCCAAGTTGCTCGCCGGTGACGCCCACTGCGACTGGGCCGCCTGGTTTCGGGCGCATCATACTTATGACCGGCTGCCGAGCGATTTCGACGCCACCAGGTGGGCCAGCGAGCATACCGCTATGGTGCGCGAGCAGGCCGAAGCCCTGCGACAGGCATCGTATTCGGTGTCGTTGGAGGACCAGAACGCTTTTCGGCTGCAGGGGCAGCTGGGCGTCACCCTTGGCGGCAAGCCGGACATCGTGGCCTGGCGAGACGGCGAGGTGCGGATCGTCGAGTGCAAGACCGGCCAGCCGCGCCACGCCGACACCACCCAGGTGATGATCTACATGCTCGTCCTGGCGCACGCCCAGCCCGTCTGGCGAGGGCGTGCGCTAAGCGGCTGCGTGCACTATCAGACCGGCCCCGTGGACGTTCCCGCCGAGGCGCTCGACAGCGGCTTCCGAGCGCGTTTCCGGGAAATGATGGCGCAAGTGGGCGGCAGCGCGGCGTTGGAGCGCGTGCCGAGCTTCAACGAGTGCCGCTTCTGCGACATCGGCCGGCTCGATTGCCCCGAACGTATTGAGACCCAGCCGGACGACGGCGCCGACGATCACGATCTGTTCTGACGCAGCCGTCAGGCGCGCGGCTCCACCAGCAGGCGGCCGGCGACCTTGCCCAGCAGAATGTCGTTGACGGCGTTCGGAAGTTCGGAGAGGGTGATGACGCGGGCGAGCTGCCGTAGATGACGGGGTTTCAGGTCCGTTGCCAGCCGCTGCCAGATCGTCTGGCGGTATGACATGGGGCAAGCCACGGAATCGATGCCGAGCAAGTTGACGCCGCGCAGCAGGAACGGGATGACGCTGCCGGCAAAGTCGTGCCCGGCGACGAGGCCGCAGAGCGCGATGTTGCCGCCGTGCCGGGTGGTGCGGATCAAACCGCTGAGCGTCGAGCCGCCTACCGTGTCAACCGCGCCCGCCCAGGTGCTCTTGAGCAAGGGGCGCGGCTTCGGGTCGGTCAGGCTCACGTCGTCGCGGCTGAGAATCTGGCTGGCGCCGAGTTCCCGCAGCAGGTCGTGCTGCTCGGGCTTGCCGGTGCTGGCGGCCACGGTGTATCCCTGCTGGGCCAGGATGTCCACGGCGATGCTCCCTACCCCGCCGGTGGCACCGGTGACCAGAATCGGGCCTTGGTCCGGCGTCGTACCGTTGCGCTCCATGGCCAGCAGGCACATGGCCGCCGTAAACCCGGCGGTGCCGAGCGCCATGGCCTCGAAATCGCTCAAGGTGTCGGGCATTTTGGCCACCCAGGCGGCTGGCACGCGCGCGTATTCGGCATACCCGCCAAAGGACCCGACGCCGAAGTCGTAGCCGGTAATCACCACCCGCTCCCCTACCCCAACGTCCGCCGACTCGCTGGCGACGACGGTTCCGGCGGCGTCCACGCCGGGCACGTGCGGATACTGCCGCACCACCCCGCCCCGTCCGGTACAGGCCAGCCCATCCTTGTAGTTCAGGGACGAATACGCCACTTTGATGGTGACCTCACCGGCCGGGAGGTTCTCGGGTGACAGGGAATTGATGCGCCCCTCAACTCGGTCGTCCTGCTTGTCAACCACGTATGCCGTGAAACGGTCCTTCAAGATATCGCCTCCCTGGGATGGTGTCGGCCTGCCTTTGGGTCGGCAGGGTTCATGGAAAACGGCGCAGGGTTGTAGCACCCGTATTCTATGGTGTCAAGGCTGAGACACATCGCAACAAACGGGGAGTTGACCCCGGGCCCTTGATAGAATCTCTGCCTCAAGGAAAGTCCGAATCAATCGTTACAGGGAGGATCCTGATGGAGCCCCGAATATCCTTGATCACTCTCGGCGTGGCGGATCTGCAGCGATCTATTGCCTTCTATCGGGACGGCCTCAAGCTGCCCAAACGTGACGCAGGCTCGGAAAACATCGCCTTCTTTGAAACCTCGGGTACCTGGTTGTCGCTGTATCCGCGCGACGCACTCGCCGAAGACGCGGGAATCCCATCCGAGGGCGGTGGTTCCCACGACTTTACCCTGGCCCACAACGTGCGCTCGCCGGAAGAGGTGGACCGGATTCTGGAGGAGGCCGTCGCCGCGGGCGCAACCCTCGTCAAACCCGGGCAGGCGGTATTTTGGGGCGGTTATTCGGGATACTTCGCCGACCCCGACGGCTTCGTGTGGGAGGTGGCCTGGAATCCCCATTTCCGGGTGGAGTAATCGCGCTACCGCCTACAGCAGACGCAGTTCCTCAGGCCAGTCGCCGTCCTCGGCCGGGGCAGGCCGAGCGATGGCATCGGCCAAGCCCTGCATGCGGTCCAGGGCGATCTGCAAGTCCTCGAACAGGGTGTCCGGGAATCCTGCGGCCGCGAATACCGCCGCATCGAGCCGACCGCGCTCCGAGCCGTTGGTATACAGAAATTGGTTGTAGGCTCTGTCGATCTGGTTCAGCGCCCGCGGGGATAGGCGCCGCACGTCGACGACCGGCACCTCGCCGACGTTGCCGGGGCTGAGGCTGTAAACGCCGCCGCCGTAGACATGGGCGTTGACACGCAGGGCCATTTCGGCGATGCCGGTATTCAGCACCGCCAGCAGCGTCTGCGGCGCCACGCCCGTCTGCGGCGTGATCTCGATGAAGTTTTCACCCGCTACCCACCCGGCCTGATTCCATACCACCCGCAGGCGCCGATACATCCGGCGCGGCAGCAAAATCGGCGCCGTACCGCGGCGCGTCAAATGATCCAGCAGGTTGTACCAAGGAGTGCGGCCCGTTTTGGCGACGCGCGGCAGGTTTTGCACCCCGATGACCGGCTGCGCCTGACCACGCGGCATCAACACCTGGTTTTCCCAGTACTCGATGTAACGCAACACCCGTGTTCCGGTGAGGCGCTCCTTGGCGGCGTTGCAGGCCAGTACGTAGTGGCGTGCCGACAGGTCGGAACTAAGACATGCCGTGTCAAAATCCTTGGGGGACAGCAGCAAGGGCATGAGCCAGCGACGTTCGAGCTGCCAGCGTTTTTGGGTAGCGAGCGGCACGACGTAGAACATCTTGGCAAACGTTTGCAGGCCGAGGCGCACCCGGGCCAAGGTGCTCAAGGGCGTCAGGCCGGGATGTTCTTGCAACGTCTTGTAGACCCTTGGAGCGTAGAGGAACGGGGTCCACTTGACTGCGGGGTTCAAGTCGTCCGGGGACATGATTGTGCCCTCAGCCTGCGGCGAGGTGCCGTCCAGCAACTCGCAGGGATCGTGCGGCAGGTTGGTGGGGGGCGTGCCGTTGAAGGAAACAAAAGCAATCGGCTGGTGTTTCAGAGCCTCTGGCCCGGCACGTTTTTCCGCCAGGAGGACCACGGGGCGCACCCGCACCTGACGGAACATGCGTGCCTGAAATCCGAGGACGCCGCGCACCACGAACGTCCGCAGCAGGTATTCCTTGAAGGCGGTGCCGTACCGCATGTCCAGCCAGCTGTCGGAGATAATGACGGCCAGGCGCCCGCCCGGCTTCAGGAACCGTGCGCCGTGCATGACGACATAGCATTGCGGATCGGTCAGCGGCGAAAGTCTGCCGGCCTCCGGCAATTCTTCCGCGGCGGCCCGCAGGGCCTCCACGTCTCGCTGCTGCCAGCGGCGCCCGCTGGGCGGATTGCCAACCATCGCATCTGTGGGAGGAAAGGTGGCGGTGAAAAAGTCGCCGGTGCGAATGCCGGGCAGGTGGATCGGAAGACCGTGGGAGCTGAACGCCTGCCGGAGCATCGGCGTGGCGTCGGAACGGGAATCGATGCCGTGAAGTTGATCCGTGAGCCGCTCGGCGGGGGCGCCGAGCGTTTGCAGACACTTGGCGCTTTCCAGCAGACAGAGCCCGTCGCCGAAGCCCGCGTCAAGAACGTGATCGTCCGCCGAACGCAACGCCCAGCGCGCCAGGATTCCTGCGATGGCGGGCGGGGTGCGAACGAAGGCTGGCGATTTCTGGGCGTTGCTCATTCCGGTAGGGCCCCCCGGATGTGGGGAACGGCTTTCGAATACCACTCAGGCGGCAGGAACGGCGGTTTACGAGAACGCCGGGGAGGAGCACGGACGAGTCGGCCGTTTTCAGGCGCCATTCAGGAAGCCGGTGACTTCCTCAACGAAGCCTATGGGATTTTCGTACATGGGCATGTGGCCGCAGCGCTGCATGATTGATACCTGTGAGCCATGGATAGAGCTTTGAAATGCCTGGGCGTACGCTACCGGCACCAGCCCGTCCGATTGACCCCAGAGGATCAAGGTGGGCGCCTTCACGCGATGGATACGTTTCTTCAGGCCCTTGTCGGGAATCGGCCACAGGAACTTGCCAGCTGTTGCCAGATGCTGCATGCGCATGAGGTAGGCTTGCAATTGAGCCTGTTCGTCCTCCGGCACAGCCATCATCGCCTTGGCAACCTCGGATTCGGGGTCGTGCCACAGGGCAATGCCGAGCTGGTCTGGAGTCATGGCGAAAAAATCGGCTACCGGATGTTTGTCCAGCCATAGTCCCACGGCGTTGGCCAGGACCAGCCGCTGCACCCGATGTGGGCTCAGGGCGGCCAATTCGGCGGCGATCATGCCGCCCATCGAGTGCCCCACGACGTGCAGCGACTCGATGCCCAACGCGTCGAGCAGGTCGTTGTAGTAGACCACCAGATCGACGACGTCGTCCACGTGCTCAAGGCCGCTGCTGTTTTCAAAACCCGGATGCGCCGGAGCGTACACGGTGTAGCGACGGGCCAGTTCGGCCAGAAAGGGATCCCAACCCCGCAAACCGCCGGCACCGTGCAGGAAGAGCAGCGGCTCGCCGCTCCCACCGGTGCGCAGTTTGGTCTCGAACAACCCATCGCGAACAGTGACGGTTCTTTCCTCCACAACAGTCCTCTCTTCTTATCTTTTTATGTAATGAAATCTGGTCAGCAACCGCAAACGCGTCGCCGCTGCTGACGTACCATAATGATCAATGATCGGCCAACAGCTTGTCAACGCGGTGGCTCCTGCCGCCCTTACCCGGCCCGTCGGATGACCACCACGCGACCGACCAGCCGCTCCGGCGGCGGGCCCGGAGGCTCAAGCAATTCAAGGCGGCGCCCGACTCCCTGCAGCAATTGCAGCCCCCGGGAGGTGTGCACGAATCCCTTGGCCCGCAGCATTCCGAGGCCCCGCAACCGGGCCAGAAGATCTTCCGGGTCGACACCGTCCGCAACGGCAACTTCACAGGTCTCGAAGACCTCGTGGTGGTGGGGAGCCGGAGATTTCCCGGCGTTGCGGCGCTGCCGGCGCATACCGTCAAGATCAGGTGGAAAAAGCAGCGCCGGCTCAACTTCGCCATGGCACGTGTGCAACACCGGGGTGTCCGGCGCCATGCCATGCAGCAGCGCATCGAGCCGGTCCAGGTCAGCCGCCGGTGCCAGATCGATCTTGTTGAGCAGCAGCAGGTCGGCCGACGACACCTGGTCCTCAAAGGTGCCGTGCAGGTCGCGGCCCTCCACAAGCTGCTCGGCGTTGACAACGACAACGGCTACGTCGTCGTCTACCCAGGCGTTCACCGGTTCGCGCCAGAATTGCAACTGCGTGTCGGACGGCAGCGCCACCCCGGAGGTTTCGACGATCACCCGATCCGGTTGCACGCGCTCCCGCAGCATTTGCAGGGTGTCGCGCAACTCGTCGGATAACTGGCAGCAGACACAGCCGCCCTCTAGCTCGACAAACGCCTCGCCACCCTCTCCCAACAGCGCCTGATCGATGCCCAAGGCGCCGAATTCGTTGGAGATGACCGCCACCCGTGCGCCGCTGCCCTGGGCTTCACGCAGTAAATGCCGTACCAGGGTCGTCTTACCCGAACCGAGAAAACCGGACACGACAAGCACCGGGATGCGCCGAGCTTCCGGGTTGTGCATACCTCTCCTTCCATCCGGGCAATCGAAACCGTCAGCACACTTTGACGCAACGCGTCGTGCTGCGGGCAGGAAACGATAGAAATAGAATTGGAATCAGCTGTCTAAACCGTGGGGGTAATCTGCGGTGAAGTTGAACTCAGGCGCTCGGTGCAGCCGCCTGCTTGTGGCTTTTCGGGCTCTTGGCCATATCGCCGTTCCTACGCTCCTGAGCCTTGATGTAGGTCGGCGCCTTCTCCCATGGACGGCTCCGTTGCACAATCTTCTTGCGCATCGTCGTGGTTTCCTTGGAAGACAGCGGCTGAATACGCGGGATATCGAATTTGACACGGTAGGAACGCGCGTCGAGGCTGTGTTCCTTCAGGTGCCGCACCGAAAGCTGCTTGAACGCCGCGCCGCATACCATGCACACGATCGCGTGCTTCTTGATGCTCTGCTTCCAATTGGCAGGAATGTTTTTGACTTTGCTGCTCTCCTGTGGCGTCTCTTCTTTCTCAGCAAAGGAAATGCCGGTGATAGTTTCTCCGGCATCTTCCATATTCTTTAATTCAATCAAACTGACATAAGTCTTCTGCAACTCTTTGTGCATCTCTTCCCGTGGCAGCGCGCCTACCTGGATTTGCGCCATGACCAGGTCCTTAGCCATCTCAAGTACAGACTGTGCCATTGTCAAAATCCTCTATAAATTCCGTGCCTTGCACATCGAGCCTGTCTACCGTCTCTGCGATAGAGACCGCGCAAAGATATAGTGCAACATTTAACTAAAGTCAAGAGAATGAAACTTCCAAACAGCAAATGCCCGTTAAATGACATTGAGAGCTGCAAGCCCCCACTCCTTCCCTGCTTCCATCTTCTTGCATGACACCGCAGTTGCATGAAAGGAGTTAAAGGGCGGCTGGTTTGTCCCTGACTCGGCGCGCTCCAAGTTAATAGTCATAAAACGTCGAACGCGACAAAACAGGCAGTGACCGTAAGCTCAGAACGCCTCGCCGGACGCCGCGATGACTTCCAGCTCATCACGAGTGTAGGAAGCCAGGCTGCGGAAGTCGAACTCGGTGTAGTTCTTGATCCATCGTAAGGCAATGGTATACGCCTTGTGGTAGCGTTCGGCAGCTTGGCGCCGCGGTTCGCTGCCGAGGTCGGGGAGGCGGGCGATGATGTCTTCGCGCTCCTCCTGCAGCAGGCGCTTGACCAAAGCGAAGTCGTGCTGCTGACCTGCGTCGGCACTGTCGGCCACACCATGCAGAATGCGCTGAGCGATCTGCGCTACTGACATGCGTCCGGTGGCCAGGTCCTCCATCAGAGCAGGATGGATGCCCGGTTTGCCGGCCAGGCTGTCGATGCCCTTGGCCCCCCTGCCCTGCAGCCAGCCTTCGAGGTATTCCAGTACCATCCGGGCGTTGCGGCGCGTGCCTTCGACGGTAACGGGGCCGTCGGGCACGCGGATGTCGATGGGGAAATTGTCCGGATTGGCCATTTCGGGAGACGGGACCCAGCCCGTCGCGTGGAGTTCCTCAAACGGCTTGGCAGCCGTGACCATGTGGAAGATATGCGCCACCCAGGCGCGTAAAAACCCCTGCTCCGCCTCCCATTGCTTATCGGCCCGAATGCCCTCCGCGGCCACCTCGTTGACGTGCGGGTCGGAACTCGGCAGCGGCGTCGCCATGCCGCCAATGGGCACGGCGCCACGCTTCAGGCAAATGGCCACCAGACGCCGGAAAATGGTGGCGAGAAAGTCCGTGGTCTTGATATCGACGCCAAACCGGTCCGGCCATACCGACGCAGGGTCGGCCATTACGTATTCGAAGATGCTGGCCTTGAAATCCCAGCGGGCGGCGTTAAGCCCGGCTGCGTAGGGACCCAAGGCGTGCAGCATTTCTTCCATTTGATAGGCGGCGGGCAGCGATTCGACCAGGATGATAGCGCGGATAACCGCGTCGCCAAGAAACGGCAGGCAGGCTTGGCTGGCCGCGAAGAAATCACGCCAGCAGGCGGCCTCGTCGGCCGATTCCAGCTTCGGCAGGTAGAAATAGATGCCCTGGCCCCGCTCAGCTTGCGCCCGTCCGGCATAGAACAGGGTAAGCGCCGTGCCGAGAACCGCTGCCGATACCGGCTTGCCGTCGACCGTGACGTCCGGCTCGTCGAGGTGCAGGCCGCGCTCGCGGTGCATGAAGAAGGGCAACTCTCCCTCGGCCAGGCGATACTCGCGGCCCCGCTCAGGATCGGAAAACGACAGGGTGCGTTCAACCGCAGCCAAGCGATTCCGCGCTGCCGTCAGCGTATCGATCAGCCGGTGTCCGGCGGCATCCTCGTCATCGTCCAAATCGCCGACGGCACGCGAGCCCTCCGGTCCGGGATTCAGAGCGTTGATGAACATGTGGGTAATAGAGGCAGGCCCCGATATTTCGATGCCCGGGCGCTTCAGGTCCTCGGGGACCGGTGGCACTTGCCAATCGCCGGTGTTGATGTCCGACACAGGGGGATGGGTGGGGAGGACGCCGTCCTGCAAGGCGCGGCGCAATACTTCGGCGCGGCTCGCGCGCAGCGTTTGGATGCGCGGCGCAAATTTCTCGTGCAAATGCACCAGATAATCGAGAAAAGCATCGCTAAAAAGTTCGGCCGCCCCTGCTACCGGAGCAAATGCCACTCGCGCCGCCGGTCCTGTCTCTGCCATGCAAAAAACCTCCCTGCTCCCTGAATCTGTCTAATTTGGTATCGACGTGAAATTGGGATAACTGGGTTCGTCCCCCAGACGAGGCGAAATACCGCGCCAAGACGCGAACCCCCCTGTGCCTGCGATCACACCACAATGTTGAAATGGGTGGCTAAACCTACCATGCGTGTTTGGCCGCCGTCAAAGACGGGTCGTAGCGTCTGCCGTGCCGTTCGATGAGTCGAGATGGGAGGCGAACCATTCGAGGATAAAGTGAAAACGCGCCAAGCGGTGGCGCGGCTTGCCGGCTCGCGACATGTCGTGCCCTTCATCCGGGAAGCGCACGAAGCGCACTTCTTTGCGCTGTTTCTTCAGGGTCACGAACAGTTGTTCCGCCTGTTCGATAGGGCAGCGCAGATCGTCCTCGGCATGCAGGATAAGCAGCGGTGCCGTGATGTCGGCGGCATACGTCAGCGGCGAGCGTTGCAGGTACCAATCCAGGTTGTCCCAAGGCAGACAGCCACTCTGCGCCTCGGCAAACGAATGCCCGATGTCGCTGGTGCCGAACAGCGTGTGCACGTTGTTCACCGCGCGCTCCGAGCAGGCCGCCTTGAAGCGCTGTGTATGCCCGACGGCCCAGGTCGTCAGATAGCCTCCGTAGCTGCCCCCCATGACGCCGAGGCGCTGCCGATCGATGAAATCGCACTGCTGGAGGGCCGCGTCCAGAACCGTCATCACGTCAGCATAGTCCACCCCGCCCCAGTCGCCAATCACCGCCCGGGTGAACGCCTCGCCGTATCCTTGACTGCCGCGCGGGTTGGCGTAGAGGACGGCGTACCCAGCACCGCTGTAGACCTGAAATTCGTCGAAGAAATCGTGCCCGTACATCATGTGCGGCCCGCCGTGGATGTTGAGTAGCAGCGGGTAGCGCCTGCCGGGCTCGAACCCGTGCGGCTTCACCACCCAGGCATCCAAGGCGCAGCCGTCACGTTCGCAGGCGATACGCTCCGGGGCCGACAGCCCGACCTCGGCTTTCCAATCGCCGTTGAGGTCGGTCAAACGACGCTCGCCACTGCCGTCCGATTCACAGGCGAACACCTCGGCAGGATTCGTTGGGTCCATGGCGGTAAAGGCGAACCGGCTGCCGTCGGCCGCGGCGGACAGGTCGGTAATTTGACGCGGTCCGTCCAGCACGGCTTTGGGAGCCTGCCGCGCATTGGCATCGAATTGGTACACGTGCACGTCGCCCCGTGTCTGGACCCCAACGGTCAGCGCGCCACCGTCCGCGGACCACAGGGGCCCCTGGTTGCCCAGTGAGCGGCAATTGCGATCCAGGCCATCGCTCAGGCAGGTTGACGCGCCGCCTTCCAAAGGCACTGTGTACAAACGCCAGTTGTAACCGGCATCGTAGCACTGACGATGGCCGAGGTAGGCAATCGTCCGCCTGTCGGGCGAGAAAGACGGGCGCCCTGCCGGCCCGGCAGTGTCCGTCAGGCGACGCGGCTCGCCGCCGTCGGTGGGCATGACCCACACGTCCGACGCATCGTCTTCGTCACGCTCGGCATGGCGCGCCGAGGTGAAGGCAAGCAGACCACCGTCCGGCGACCACACTGGCTCGGCGTGGTTGAAATCGCCGTCGGTGAGTTGGTTCACGGCGCCGTCGTTCGCGTCTACCACGAACAGATGCGAGCGGCGGTCGTAGACGAACCCCTCGCCGTTCATCTTGTACTTGAGGGTCGTAATCACCCGCGCCGGCTTGGAGCGCGGTTCCTCCGCCCCGTCCTGCTGCGTATCCTCGCCGCCCACGCGCGACACGAAAGCCAGACGTCTGCCGTCCGGCGACCACACGGGATCGGCAACACCCTGCGCCAGTTCGGTCAACCGTACGGATTCGCCGCCATCAAGCGGCATGACGTACAATTGGGGACGCTTTTGACCCTGCCGCTGGGATATGAACGCCAACCGCGTTCCATCCGGCGACCAGCGCGGCGCACCGTCTCGTTTGTCGCCACTGGTCAAACGGCGTGGCGGCCCGCCGTCAGCAGCCACCCCCCAGATGTTCGACAGATACTGATCGCGTTCCTCGCAGAGCGTTGTCACCACGAACGCCACCCGCTGCCCGTCGGGCGACATCTGTACGTCGCTCACCCAGCGGATGCGGGTAATGTCCTCCGGCGTCATGCCCCGCCGGCACCTTGCGCTCATGCCGTATCTCCTTTTTTATCAATCTTCATTGGACGTGCGGCACGGCACCCTAGCACGCCATTTTAACGAGTGTCAAACGGTCTGGCGCTGTGCTACCATGACCCCTCGGGAGCTTGGAACGATGTATCCCACCGTTCGAATCGGGCAATTCCACCCGCTGAGGAGCGCGTCATGGCGATGTCGAACACGGCCCTTGCCGGCACTCGCGTGCTGGACCTCGGGCGTTACCAGGCCGGCCCCCGTATCGGCCTCGTTCTGGCCCGGCTGGGCGCCGAGGTAATCAAGGTGGAAGCGCCGGGCGGCGACGAGAGCCGCAAAAACGGGCCGTTCGTGCGCGGCCAGAGCGCGTATTGGGTGCAATACAACAGCGGCAAGAAGAGCCTCGGCCTCAACCTGCGCACCCAACAGGGGCTCCACGTGCTGCGCCGCTTGGTCAAAGTCTCTGACGTGCTCATCCAGAACTTCCGGCCCGGCACCATCGCCGCCATGGGGCTCGGCTACGACCGCCTCAAGGAACTGAATCCCGGCATCGTCATGGTCAACGTGTCGGCCTACGGGCAGTACGGCCCCTACCGCGACCGCATCGGCTTCGATCCCATCGGCCAGGCCATTAGCGGCATGATGTCTCTCACCGGGTTTCCCGGCAACCCGCCCACCCGCACCTACAACCCCGTGATCGATCGTATTACCGCCCTGCACGGCACCATCGGCACCCTGGCGGCCCTCCAGGAACGCCACCTGTCCGGCGAAGGCCAGTGCGTTGACGTGTGCCTGGCTGATACCGGCTTCAGCATGACGGAAATCCAGTGCGCCGCGTTCCTTGGCGAAAGGATTGTGCCGGAGCGCACCGGCAACGGCCGCGGCCTGATGAACACCTACGAAACCCGCGACGGCTGGGTGCTCGTCGCCGCTATCAGCGACAACATCTGGCCGCGTCTGTGCGAGGCTATCGACGCCCCAGAGTGGGTAAACGACCGGCGCTTCAAGACGGTTGACGACCGCGGACGGGCCTGGGAGGCCATTGAAGAACGGCTGCGCCTCTGGTTCGGCAACCGCACGGTGCGGGAATCGGTGGACCGTTTCTCAGAGTCAGGGATTCCGATTAACGCCGTGAACGACGTGCCGTCCGCCGCCCGCGACCCCCATTTGCACGAGCGCGAACTGCTTGTCGAAGTGAGCGATCCCGTCGCCGGAACTATTCACGTCTCCGGCAAGAACATCAAACTGAGCCGCAGCGAAACGGCGGTAGGCTCGGCGCCGTTGCCCGGTCAGCACACCGAGGAAATCCTCACCGGCCTGCTCGGTTGTACCCCACAGGACATCGATGATCTGGAAGCCGCCGGCGCCGTCTATCGCAGCACGCCGCAACCAGTGGATAGTGATTAGTCGTGCGTCCTTGCTATTCCCTATCCACTTACCCCTGCTGTAACGGGAGGTAAGCATGAGAAGCTACCGCTATTCACGCTGGGATGGGACGCAGGAATCGTTGCCGGTTGACGGCGAAGACCTGCTGGAGGCCATGGCGGACGATTTGGCGTCGCACGGCGACCTCCGTCAGGCGCTGCGCAATCTGATGCAACGCGGCATGCAGGGGCGCATGGGCAGTGGTTTCGAGGGTATTCGGGAGATGATCGAACGCCTCAAGCAGCAGAGCCGCGAACGCCTGGAGCGTTATAACCTGGCGTCGCTCGTGGATGAACTGAAGAAGCGTCTGGACGACATTGTCCAGCAGGAAAAGGATGCGCTGAACCCACCGCCACAGGGTCAACAAGGCGATGAAACCACCAACGGCCCCCAGGCGTCCGATGATCCGGCGGTTGGGGCCGACCAGCAGGGCGCGCCAGGGGTTTCCCCGGAAGCGTCGGGTCAATCCGGCCAAGCGGGAACCGGTGACAACCAAGAGCGCCGGACTTTCATGGATCAACTGCCGGGCGATTTCGCCGGGCGTGTCAAGGCCCTGCAGCCATACAACTTCTTTGATCCAGAGGCGCAGCAGGCTTTCGACGAACTCATGGAAATGCTCAAGCAGCAGGCCATGGGCAACGCCATGCGCGACATGGCGCAGCGTTTTGCCGACATGTCGCCCGAAGAGCGCCAGCGTCTGAAGGAGATGATCGCCGACCTGAACCGCATGCTGGACCAGCAGGTGTGGGGCGAGCAGCCCGATTTTGACGGCTTCATGCAGAAGTACGGCGACATGTTCGGCCCCAATCCGCCGCAGAGCTTGGAAGAACTGACCCAGCAGATGGCTTCGCGCATGGCGCAGATGCAGTCGCTCTTCAACAGCCTGCCGGAGGACCTGCGGCAAGAGCTTCAGGAGATGCTGAGCGCCGCCTTCGAGGATGAAGCATTGGCGGCCGAGATGGCGGAATTACAGGCGAACCTCGACTTCCTCGCCGCCGATGAGCGGCCTTCCTACGAATTCAGCGGCGATGCCGACGTGCCGCTGGAGCAGGCCATGCAGCTGATGGACGAGTTGCAGAAGGTCGAGGCCTTGCAGCAGCAATTGCAAGACGTGGGCAAGGCCGGCTCCTTGCAGGATGTCGATGCCGAAACGCTGGAAGCCATTCTCGGCCCTGAAGGGCGTCAGGAATTGGAGAAATTGCGCGAGCTCGAGCGTCGTTTGGAGGAAGCCGGCTATCTGAAACGTCAGGGCGATCGCCTCGAACTGACGGCCAAAGGGGTGCGCAAAATCGGTTCCAAGGTTCTCCGAGACATCTTCAATCGCCTCAAGATCGGCCGCCACGGCGGGCACCGCACCGACCGGCGTGGCATCGGCATCGAGGCACGCCTCGACACCAAGGCTTACGAGTACGGCGACCATTTCAGCCTGCACTTGCAGCAGAGCCTGATGAACGCCGTGCAGCGCCAGGGGAAGGGGGCCCCGGTGCGCATTCTGCCGGAGGATTTCGAGGTGTATCGGGACGAGAACCTGAACCAGTGCTCCACCGTTCTGATGCTGGACCAGAGCCGCTCGATGGGGCTGAACGGCTGCTTCGACGCCGCCAAAAAGGTGGCGCTGGCCTTGCACAGCCTGATCAAGATGCAGTATCCGAAGGACAGCCTGCACGTCATCGGGTTTGCCGAGTACGCCAGTGAACTGCGGCACGAGGACATTCCGTCGTCGTCCTGGGGCAGCTACTATCCGGGCACCAACATGCACCACGCCCTGATGATCGCCCGGCGGCTGCTGTCGCGCTCGCGGCACGGCCAGCGGCAGGTGCTGATGGTCACCGACGACGGCGAGCCGACCGCCCATCTGGAGCAGAACCTCGCGTACTTTAACTATCCCCCCACTTGGCGGACCATCGAGCAGACGCTGCAGGAGGTGAAGCGCTGCACGCGCGAGGGCATCGTGATCAACACGTTTATGATGAAGCAGGATCCGTACCTGATGCGGTTCGTGCAGGAAATCACCAAGATCAACCGCGGGCGGGCGTTCTTCTCCTCCCCCAGTCACCTGGGGCAGTACGTTGTCACCGACTACCTCAACAACAAGCGTCGCCGGCGCATCGCCTGAGCGGGCTTAGCGGATTTTTCCCTCGATATGGGTCAGGGTGAAAGTGCTGCCCGGCTTGCGGGGGTAGACGATCAGGCGGGCGCGCGACAGCGTCTTCTCCACCGTTTCCAGCCACAACCGTTCCTTCGACACCCGCGGTGAGGTGCGCACCTGCTCGGCGAGCTTGACGAAGCGCTGTGCAGTGCCGTGGGCTGTGTTGACCACCTCGCTGCGATAAATTTCTGCTTCCTGCCGAATCCGGTGGGCCTGTGCGCGGGCACGCGGCAGCAGGTCCTTGGCGTAGCCGTCGGCGATGTTCATGAGCCGCTGGCGGTCCGCCTTGGCGCTGGACACGTCGTTGAAGGCGGCGATGACGTTCGGCGGCGGGTTATCCTCGACGATGTTCACCGACACCACCTGCACGCCCAGTCCCATGGCATCCACCAATTCCTGGGTCAGAACCCGAGATTCCTCCTGGATGCGCGCCTTGCCGCTGGACAGCACGTCGTCAACCTTCATGCGCGCTACCAGGAAGGTCAGGACGCTCTCGGCGGCCTTGCGCAGCGCCATGTCGCGAGACTGCCCGTCGCCGAAATCGGCGACGCGAAACAGGTAGTCGACCGGCGACTTGATGATGTACTGGATAGCCGTCTGCATTTCGACGATGTTGGTGTCGCCCGTAAGCCATTGCACCTCTTCTTCCATTGCCGTCACGTCCGCTTGTTCAGCCTCCTGATAGCTGAAGCCGACGGCCATCGTTCGCACCTCGGTGGTGCGCACGAGGCGCATGGTTTCCAGCGGGTACGGCAGGATGAAGTGCATGCCGGCGGGCAGGATGCTGCGCACGCGGCCAAAGCTCAGCACGACGCCCTGCTCGTTCTGCTGCACCACCCAGACGCCGGTGACGGCCATGTGGGCGATGAGGGCGACGAGCAGAAGCGGCAACAGGTACCAACCGCGCAGCCGCAAGCCCAACCGGCGGCTGACGGCGCCGTTATCGGCCGATGGCGTGGCGTCGGGCGTCATTGGGAGGCTCCTTCCTGCTGTTCCGTCAGGCGCTTCAAACTGTCGACGGCGTCACCGACTTGTTCCGGCGCGGCGTTCCCGGAAGGCGTTTGCAGCACCCGGAGTAATTCGGCGTCGCTCGGCACCACGATGGTGGAACTCTCGCTAATAATGTTCTGGTACGCCTCCAACGAACGCACGAACTCGAAGAATTCCGGGTCCTGGCCGAACGCCTCGGCGTAGATGCGGGTGGCCTCGGCGTCAGCCTCGCCGCGAATCTCTTCGGCTTGTCGGCGCGCCTCGTTCAGCAGTACGGCCTCCTCGCGGTCGGCGCTGGCGCGAATCTTCTCGGCCTCCTCCTCGCCCTCGGAGCGATACAGCCGCGCGATGCGCTGGCGCTCGGCCTCCATGCGGCGGAACACCGCCTGCTTGTTCTGCGGCGGAAAATTGAGGCGCTTGATGCGCACCGCGGCGATGTGCACGCCGAAGCTGGCGCTGGCGCGCTGCGCGGTCTTGCGGGTAATGGCGCGCATCACGTCGGCCATCGTCTCCTCCTGCTCCTCGGTCGATACCAGGGCCGACAGCGGATACGCCCCGAGCGTCGTGCCGACTTCCGAGCGCATGATGTCCGTCAGCCGCGCTTCGGCGCTGGTCTTGTCGGTCAGGCTGACCAGATAGCGCAGCGGGTCGGCCACCGACCAGACGAGGAAATTGCTTACCAGGATGTTCTTCTTGTCCGAGGTCAGGTACTCGCCGGGCTCGGGGTCGAGCACGTTGGTGCGCCGGTCGATACGCAGCAGGGTCTCGAAGGGCGGTGGCAATTTGAAGTGCAGGCCGGCCTCGTCGATCACGCGCCGCGGGTCGCCGAAACGCGCCACAATGACGTACTCGGTTTCCTGCACCTGAAAGGTGCCCGCGACGGCGACGAGCGCTATCACAACCACCACGCCAATCACAATCAGAACGCTTCGCATGTCATGACCTCCGCAGAATGAATGGCCTACTTTCCGTCACGGATGTTCCACAGATCGACCTCGACGTCATCGCCCAGCAGGAACAGCCCCTTGACGCCCTGCAAGGCGCTCTCGATGGTATCGAAGTACAATCGCTGCCGGGTCAGCGCCTCGTTGTCGCGGTAAGCGTTCAGGCGGGACCCGAAGGCCGTCCCCTGCCCTTGCGCCGCGCCCAGTTTCTCGCTCTGAAAGCTCTGCGCCTCCTGGATCAGGGAAAAGGCTTCGGCGCGCGCCGAAGCCAGGGTTTCGGAGTGATAGCCCTCGGCCTGCCGGATTTTGCGTTCCCGGTCCTCCAGCGAGCTGGCAACGTCACGGAATGCCTCGTGCACGGCGGGCGGCGCGTGGGCGTCGAGCAGATTGACCGCCACCGCCTGAACGCCGCTGACAACGGCGTCGAGTTCGGCTTGCAGGGTAGCCAGAACCTCCTGTTCGATAGCAGCCCGGTCAGTCACCAGGACCTCCGACGAGGAGCGTCGCGCCACCGTCTGGCGCACGGCCCACTCCGCAAAGGCGTGCACCACCGCGGCGGGGTCGGCCACCCGGTAGTGATAGGCGTAGGGCTCGCTGACGCTGAAGTGAACGGTATAGAAGAGGCTGAGGATGTTTTCCTCGCCGCTCATCACCTGGGCGGCGTCGATCAGGTCCTCGCCGTCGGAGCGTTCGATGTCGATGCGGTTGGCAGCGCGCAGAAAGCCTTGATCAATGCTGCGCACGTCCTCGGTGCGCAGCCGGGTGACACGGTCGACCGGCAGCGGCAGGTGGGCGTAGAGGCCCGGCGCGCCCAGCGTGCGCACGACGCGCCCGAAGCGCACCACCCAAGCGGCCTCGCCAGGACCCACCACGGAGAAGGCGGTGGAGACGTACAGCGCAACGACAACGATGAGGGCGGCGATCCGGAAGGCGGGAGACAGGGGGTCGAATCCCAGCGGCGCGCAGAACGCTCGCACGCGCTCAACCATGTACGGCCCCAGCCCCATGCGTACCGTGCTGAAGACCAGCAGGTAGACGAACAGCACCGTGGCGACGATGTTGAGCGGTGACAAGCCGCTTTCGACAACTTGGGCAACAATCGCCGTGAGGTCCACCGCGAAATAGCTATAAACGGCGTTGATCAGCAGGCCTAGTAGCAGGGCGCTGCCGGTCACACCGAGCAGGTGCACTATCAAAACCCGCCGGCCCAGCAGGCGGGCGATGATGGCGATGGTGGTGGCGTTGGTCGCCGGCCCCACCAGCAGCAACACCAGCGCGGCGCCGGGGTCCAGCCCCTTGGCGATCAGGGTGGCGGCTACCGGCGTGGCGGCGGCGGCGCAAATGTACATCGGCGTGCCGATCAGCAGCATCAGCACCGACGACACGAACCCGGCAGGGATGACGGAACCAAAGAAGTCTTCGGGAACGAGGATGGCGATGAACCCGGATACCGACAGGCCGATGATCAGCCACACCGTCAAGTCGTCCAGCAGCGGCCCGAAGGCGTAGACCATCGAGTCCCGCCCCACTTCCCTGAGCGAACGTTTCCCGACGCCGCCCGGCGTGTAAACGTTGCTGTGATCGTGCCCGTGATCGTGGTCGTGCACGTCATGGACCTCAGCGGGCAGTGCCTCGCTGTCGCCGTCCCAACCGCGCCGGACAATCATGTTGACCACTGAGCCGGTGAACACCGCAGTCGCAAACGCCCCCAGCGGACGCGCCACCGTCATGATGGGATCGAGCAGCGCGTACGTGATGCCAATGGAATCCAGACCCGTTTCGGGCGTCGAGATCAGGAAGGACGTCGTAGCGCCCTTGCTCGCCCCACTGCGCCGCAGCGACGTCGCCACCGGCAGCACCGAGCACGAGCACAACGGCAACGGAATGCCGAAAAGGGAAGCCAGGGTCACCGACTTGAAGCGGTTGTCGCCGAGGTGCTTGTAAACCTTGTCCTCCGGCACAATGGCCTTCAGCACCCCTGCCAACGCAAATCCGATCAACAAATACGGGGCCGATTCCGCCACCAGCGTCAGCATTACCCCGAAGTAGTCGTTCCACAGAAACCAGCAAACACCGATCCCGAGAATGCAAATGCCGATCGTGGTCCCATGCCGCCGCCAAGGCATAACGGTTCCTCCTTTGGGCTAACGGTCCTGTACTGCCACACCGGCCAGAATCTTCTGGGCGCGGCGGACGCTGCGCATTCTATAGGCATGACGGCCACAATGACAATTTCAAAACGGTTCAGCGCAGAATGACTGAGGAGATCGGACGCTTGGTGAAAGCGACGTGAAAATGGTGGCCGCCAATGCTGCCAGCGGAACCGCGGTTATCAAGTCTCACCGCCGAGGCGCTTGCCGGTCCGGCCCGCCGGTTTGGTCTGACTGACCATAGCCCCTTGCCGGGGTTAGGCTCAGGACCTATAAAAGGGTATCATGGGGCCTGTGATGAGAGTCAACACGCTGACGCCACTAGGAGAGCGATCATGCCCGAGCACCTCTTCTGGCTGGCCGACGACCCGTTTGACCGCCTCAAACCCCTGTCACCCAACAAGGGGCGCGGCGTCCCACGCGTCGATGACCGAAAGGTTATCAGCGGCATCATCCACGTCATCCGCTATGGGCTGAGGTGGCGCGACGCGCCCGCCTGTTACGGACCCCGCAAGACGCTCTACAACCGCTTTCGTGCGCTGGAGCAGGGCAGCGGTCTTCGACCGCATCTTCCAAGCCCTGGCTGCCGAAAGCACCGCCACCGCGACGCTCACGATCGATAGCACCCATCGGAGGGCGCATCGCACCGCCGCCAGCCTGCTCAAGGGGGGGCTTTGCCACGCCAGATCGGACGCACCCGGGGTGGGCTGAATTCGAAGCTCCACGCCGTCTGCGACGGCAAGCCCGTCGTGCTGCTGTTGACGGCGGGGCTGATACGGTACTTGACGCCCTACCGAAAGCCGCTGTCCTGATAGCCGACAAGGGTTATGACAGCAACCGGCTGCGCGAGGCCCTTGCCGAACGTGGCGTCAAGTCCTGCATTCCGGGCCGCGCCAACCGTAAAGAGCCCATCATCTACGACACCGAGTTGTACAAGAGCCGCAACCTCATTGAGCGCCTGTTTGGCCGGCTCAAGGATTGGCGCCGCATCGCCACTCGTTACGACCGCTGTGCGCATACGTTCTTCAGTGCCATCTGCATAGCTGCCACGGTTAGTTTCTGGTTATGAGTCCTGAGCCTAAATGTCAACAGGCCCATAGACCCAGCTCGGAAATACCGGACGAACCGTGTCGATTTCTGGACCGTCTCCCGAACCAACCGCCGGGGTTTCGTGGACCGCGAACCCTTAAGCCCCGAACGAGCCGCGGGAAGCTTGCCACATCGCCATGATCGGCGATTCCATGGTAGTGGCGCACCAAGTCCCCATCCCCGACAAATTTCATGTCCGCCTCAAAGCCCTCGCCACCCGGAAACTTCCTGACCTGGACATCACCACCTCGGCGTTCGGCTTCGGAGGCAGTGGACAGATCATGCAACTGCCGTTCTATGACGGATATGCGTGGCGCCTGTGCCCCAAGCTGCTGGTGCTCGTCTTCAGCGACAACGACTTCATGAAGCAATCTTCTTGAGTGGGCTGGACATCAAGGCCGAGAAGTTTTTTTCGACCTGATCACAAACGGATCCCGTGGGCGGAGATTCTGAGTCAGCACCCCCGCTACGCAGCGCTGCTTGTGGATGGCGGCCAACCAGATGGGCGGACATAAGAGAAACGTTCTGAGGGACGACGCGCCGCCCTTTGTCGAGGAAACTCTGGACTTCACGGCCTTGGCTCTGGATCAAGTCAAGGAACGAGCGGAACGCGACGGCGCCTCATTGGTCATCCTGGCGACGCACGGCTTCGATCGGAAATTCAGACACGTGTACGCCATGACCGAAGCGCGACAGATTCCTCTCATCGACGAATACGACCCCATCGTCCGCCTAGGGCGGCAGCACCGGGGACGCGACCTTTCGTCAGGATGGACACTGGAACGCTACTGCCATCAGTGGGCAGCGGAAGCCCTGCTCGAAATCTGAAGCAGAACCAGGAAGCCTGTATGGTGCGAGAGGCTTTCAAACCTGCCCCCTCCCTACGCTCTTCCTACCTGGCGGCGCATGAGTCCATCGCGTCTGGGGAACCGGCGGCCCGCTCCGACTTTGACATCTATCCTCGTGAGAATGCGTTGACCTGCCTCAAGTCGCCATGCGGTGTGCCGGATACGCAGGCGCGTTTCTTTCTGCACGTCGTCCCGGAGGCTGTGGAAGACCTGCCGGCCCACCGCCGGCAGTACGGCTTCGACAATCTGGATTTCCACTACGACGACCACGGCTCAATGCCGGCTCTGGTCTTTGACGGCAGGTGGAGCGTCGGCTGTCCGATTATCCCATTGCCAGCATCAGAACCGGGTAGTACGCTCCCGGCGAAGGCCAAATCTGGAAAGCGGAGTTCCCCGTTGGCGCGGTCAGGGGCGAGGCCGCCGCCCGGTCCGCGCCGAGCAGGGCGCCCGGCTGCTGATTGTCTCCGGGGCGGGAGGGGTGTAGAATTTCTGTCCATGAGCGAAGCCCTCGCCTTCGACAGCTATCAATTCGTCAAGCACTTGACGGACAGCGGCTTCACCGAGGGTCTTCGGTTAGCCGGTCGTGGCGAGAAAATCCACGAAGCAGTGCGGGCCAACCTGTGCGCCATCGCGAGTGATGCGGTGGGGACCTTCAACATCGCTGGCGGAGCGCCGGTACGCACCGGAGAGTTGTTCCGCGTGGAGCGCCTGCTCGGCTGACGCCCCGATGTTTCATTGGCTAACGGGCTCGTGCGCACGTAGCGTACTTTCGCGAGCCGGCTTGAAGGACAATCCCGACATGATCCCTCGATTCTTCCTGTTGGCTGCAGGGGTTGGTTCACGATTGAGGCCCCTGACTGACACGTGTCCCAAAGCACTGGTTGAGATTGGCGGTCGCCCTCTATTGGACCGGTGGTTCCATCGAATTGAAGCGGTTGCAAACGGGCGGGCGGAAATTCGAATCAACACGCATCATCTACACGAACAGATCGTCGCCCGAACGAATGTGTATCAGGAACAATCTTCGTCGAGCTGGGGCGTCTGTCACGAGGACTCGTTGCTTGGAACGGCGGGGACGTTGTTCAGACACCTGGATTGGATAGACAGTTCCACTGGCAGTATCGTGATCTATGCGGACAACTTCTCGAGTATCGACCTCGGGCGTTTCTGGTCCGCCCACCTGGATAGGGGAGCCGATATGACGGTTGCGCTATTTCGCGCCAGCACACCGGAATCATGCGGAATCGTAGAACTGAGCAGCGCCAATATCATTATCGACTTCGAGGAGAAACCAACGAAACCGAAGTCAAGTCTCGCCAATGCCGGAATACTTGCCTTCAAACCAGGGGTTCTCAGATCAATTCTCAACCCTGAAGACCATGATATGGCGCGTGATGTACTGCCGCGTTGCGTGGGACGGGCCGTCGGCTGGCATATTGACGGGTTTCATTACGATATAGGAACGAAAAGGGACTTGAACCTTGTGAGAAACAAGGTCGAAACCGGAGAGATCATCCCATGAACCATCCTGGAAAAGAAGCTCTATCCTGGCTGCGCAGCCTCGCCAAGTTATTGGACGAATCAACCTGCCGATACCAGGGAACCCCCGTATCATTGGACCAGGGTCTGAAAACCCTGCTGCAGATCTGGTCGAGACAGACCGCTCACGACCGTTCAGTTTTCTGGATCGGCAACGGCGGCAGCGCGGCGCTGGTTTCGCACCTGTCTCAGGATTTGCTCAACAAATGCGGGGTTAGATCTCTGACTTTCAACGACCCTTCTCTGATTACCTGCATGTCGAACGACTATGGGTATGAGCAGGTCTTCAAGCGCCCCTTGCGGGCCCTCGCCCGTGAACAGGATGTTCTGATGGCGGTGTCGAGCTCCGGAATGTCGCCGAACATCGTGGATGCCGCCCGAGCGGCTCTCGAGATCGGGATGGACCTGGTGACATTCTCGGCGTTCTCGGCCGACAACCGCTTGCACAAGCTGCAATCCACACTGTCCTTCCATACGCCGACCGAGATCTATGGCCACGCCGAACTCACCCATGAAGCGTTGATTCACGCCGCGGTGGACATGTTTTCTCGAGGGGAAGGGGGAAGATGATCATCACTCGCACCCCATATCGAGTCAGCTTGATGGGAGGCGGAACGGATTTCCCGGCTTTCTTTCGCGAACGCGGTGGCTTGGTGATAAGTGCTGCGGTGAACAGGCATTTTTATGTCAGCATGGCTCGTCGCCTTGACGACAGTATACGCTTGTCCTACTCCAAGACGGAGACGGTTCAGACTTCGAGAGACCTGGAGCATGACATCGCACGTACGGTCCTTGCGCGGTACGACCTTCATTCCGGATTGGAAATCGGAATGATCGGTGAGGTTCCCGGGGGAACCGGCTTGGGATCAAGCAGCGCCGTTACCGTTGGGTTGCTGCACGCAGTTCGAACCTTCTTTGGCTTGGAGTGCAGCGCGGATACGCTGGCAAAGGAATCGGTGATTATCGAGACTGAACTGTTGAATAAACCCATTGGGTGGCAAGATCAATATGGGGTAGCTTTCCCCGCCTTGAAGAAGATACGGTTCAATCGAGATGATACGGTGCAGGTGGAACCGATAATGCTGGCGCCCGAGAGCCGAACGGCCCTGGAAGCTCACTCCCTGCTTGTATATACGGGCGAGACGAGAAAAGCGGAGACGGTGTTGTCAGGCCAGTCATCTAATACGGATGCCAATCAATCCGGTCTTGAGGCTATCCGCAGTGTTGCCCAGGATATGCTGGCGGTCCTTCAGGACAGTCCGCTCGACTTGCCGTTGATGGGATCGATGCTCAGTGAGAGTTGGATGATCAAGCGCACGTTTGCTGCCAACGTCAGCAATCCGGAAATCGATGAATGGTACCAATCAGGGATCGCGTCAGGGGCGTGGGGCGGGAAACTGCTTGGCGCCGGCGGTGGCGGTTTCATGCTGTTCCTGGTGCCCGCAGAACAGCAGGCGGCCATGCTCTCCCGCATGGGAAACCCGCCGGCATTCCCGTTGGTGCTGGATTCGATCGGCTCGCAGCTCATATATGAAAGCGGGAGCCGCCGGAGTGTGGTTTCTGATACAGGACGATATGATGAGAGCGTTCCGGAAGTCGCAGTCCGCGGTGTTCCTGGACCGGGACGGTACGATTAATCGAGAGGTTCATTATCTTTCCCGACCGGAGCAACTTGAGTTGTTGCCTGGGGCGTCCGAGGGGCTGCGGAGTCTTCACGAAGCGGGGTACTTGCTGGTCGTCGTGACCAATCAGTCTGCGGTCGGTCGCGGTTTGCTGAACAGGGATCGGCTTGACGAAATCCACCGGTGCCTGAGTGGTATGCTCGATGCTGAAGGAGTGAAAATTGCTGCTTGGTACGACTGTCCACACCGTCCGGATGACGGATGTTCGTGCCGCAAACCAGCCATCGGTCTGTTCGAGCGGGGACGTCGAGAGCTTGGGATCTCTCTGGATCACGCATGGATGGTGGGGGACCGGCTGAGCGATTTGCAAGCTGGCCGTGCGATTGGTGCACGAACCATTCTGGTCGCAACCGGATATGGGCGCCGGGAGTATCGGCTGCCGCAGCGCCACGAGTACACCGACTACTACGCCGAATCCCTCATTGACGTCGCTCAGATAATCACGGAATTTCCTATATTAAGGTCTTGACGTAAACCGACTAACGGCTTATGATTCTCTTATTACAACTGTCGGACTGCCTTCAGCGTCACAGTTGGCACGATCTTCCACCCCACCCACGTGCCCCTTCAGAAGTGGTTTCTAGAGCAATTTCGGTTCTAGTTGTACTATCATGGTATCGGCTAGCTTGAGTCGTCTTTCCTATCGCTTTCCCACAGGAGACCTCCAACCATGGCACCGGACCTGAGATCATCGCCATTTTCGGCCCACATTACGTGAGAATGAGCCCACATTGCTGAGACCGAGACCGGAAGCATGAGACCCGGCGGTCTTTCCCTCCTTCGTCTGTGGCTTTCCTGCGTCCCGCAGGCCTTCCTTGTACCAAGAAAACGGACGATTTTCTGGTTCCTTCGAGCAATGTCCAAAAACCCGCCAATCCTCACAAGACAACCCGTTTCATATTTCTTGGCAACATCGCATGAGGGTCACCGTCTATTCTGAAAGAGAAGGCAGACACCATGCTGATCGGCTACGCGAGAGTCTCCAAGGCTGACGGTACTCAACTCCTCGACCCGCAGCGTGACGCCCTGCTCGATGCCGGCGTCGACGAAAGAGCGCATCTACGAAGACCGCGCCTCGGGACGCCATGACCACCGACCCGGCCTGCGCGTGCTCGCCGGTGCCGAGACCGGCACCACCACCGCCAGAGGGCGCCTGGGCGGCAGGCATCGCAAGATGGACGTGGCCACGGCTCGGTGAAGGCACCCGGCCAGAAGCTGCTTGACGCGGACCAGGCAATGAAGCGCCGGTGGGAAGCGCCGACGGGCGGCGACCCGCGCCGGACACCGCCGCCGCGCCTCGATACGGCTCCTGCCAGGCTTCCAGGTTGTCCGGCGCTTCGTCGGGCCGTCCTGCAGCACGCTATTCAGCGGGTTCCGGGCCGATGCCGGCTTTTTCTTCGAGGCGCGTGATGCGCCCCTCGAAGACGCGCAGCACGTCCTTGATCTCGTCGTGCTGGCGCTGGTTCTCCGCCTGCAGGGTGTCGAACCGGCGGTTCATGTCATCGAACCGGCGGTTGTTTTCCGTCTGCATGCTGTCGAAACGCCGGTTCATCTCCGTCTGCATGGCGTCCAGCCGGCCGTTGACCTGGTTGAACATGGTCACCATGGCGACGAACAAGCCCGCCAACAGCACGGTGTTGCTGATCGTCTTCCAGTCCATACGCTTCTCCTGTCAGTTGAATGACGGACGGCTTCGAGAAGTCAAAAGAAAGACGATAAATATCGCTAGAGGCCAAAAACAAAATGGACTCCCCCGCCTGCGGGCAACAGCTAACCTCCTCAGCCGACCTACCGGACTACGCCGTTACTGTAGTAGATCGCCCCTGGGTTTTTGTTGCCGTTTGTGTATGACCCAAAATGCCCATCTCTCTGTCCCTGGGCATTGTATCTCCCATAAGCGCCATGCCTCGTGCCGGCACTGTAGGTCTCGAAGCTCCAACCCCCGGAACTGTAGAAGTAATACTGGACACCTTCCTTATCACCATTGACGTGGGTATAGAACCAGCCATCAGGCCTTCCTTCACTGTCGTATCTACAAGACGAGAGACGGACGCCGTTGTCGTACTGCTCGACGTCTACATGGCCGGATGAAGAAACATAAAGTCTTTGCCCATGGTAATCCCCGTTGCTGTTTCTCTGTCCATGCCAACCCGTGGCGAGTCCTGCCACGTTCGGCGCGGGGGCGATGCGGGTGATTTGATGGCCGACCGCAACGTGCCCGTCGACAAGGGTGTGGCGGATCGTTCCACCGGAAACGCATGCTCCGGGTAGCTCCGACTGGCCTGGAGACGGCGCAGAGGCAGGCGGTGCAGGTCGGCGGTGGCTCGCCCCCAGTGACCTGCCCCGTCATCGCGCCACTATCTTCACCCCAGTCGAATGTGCCGGTGACATTCCTCCCGTCCTCGCCCGTGGCGCCGGCGGTCTCTACCCCATCGCCCGTGACGGTGAAACTGCCGTCGAGTTCAATGTCGCCTTCCACCTTCTTTGCGTCGCCACCCGGACCTACCGCCTCCCCCGAGACCGGGCTGCCGGTGGGTGTCGGGGTATCGTCGGAGGCCGGCGGCTCTTCGCTCTGCGTGGAGAGCGTGTCGTCCGGGCTCAACCGGCTGACGACGTTCTCAATAGCCTGTTTCCCTCGTTCGACTCGGGCGCGAAGGGCGTCCATTTTCTCCGTTGTCCAAGCCTTCGCGTCTACAGGTATCCCCCCAGTCCACGGTCGTCTTCATGCGCGAGATGATCCACAGCCATGGTGCAGAATTCCTTGGATGCGTCGTCGATTTCGCCGCATAAGGCGCGGGCGCCCTCAGCGGAAGCATCGTCAGTACGCAAAGCAAGTACTGACGATGGAAGAAAACTCACGTCCGGTATGAATAAACGGTGGCGAATCGTTTCACAACGGTTGAAGCAACGCATCAAGGACAAGAACCAGAGCCGCCAACCGTCACGTTCAAATTCGCCCTTGATCCTGCTCCGCCTCTGTGTCGCCAACGTTGCGCTTGTTGGCTCCCGGATATCGTGACTTCGCCCGAGTTTATTAGGGCGAAGAAATCAACATCTCCAGGTGTGCAGAAAATGCCACAATTGCCGCCGCATTTGTACCCGCTGTCGTTGAGGGCGAGCAAACTTATCGTATTCACCCCCTCCCGAACCGGTACGTCAACACACCTAGGAGCATTGAAAAGCTCGGTGCGTAGAACCTGAGCCCCATTCACGGAGATCGTTACCTCGTCGCCGTCCTCACAAGCCCAGTCGCGCACGCATATCTCTACTTGGCGAGGGCATGAAGCTGGAATCATGACGTTGAAATCTTGAAGTGGCTGGGCGTCAGGCAAATCCTGCACCTGCACCGCTTCTTCCACCCGCCAATTCAAGCGGATATCGCCCGTTGCGCCGTCGTGCCCGTCGACCACCACGTAGTACCGCTCACCCTCTTCCGCGTCGAATTCAACCGCACTCTGGTAGATGGTGTCACGCTCGATGTCATCGTTCGCGACCTCCTCCTCGATGCTCGTGATGTCGGTCTCGCCGGAGTAGACAGCCAGGAGCGTGTCGAAGCCGGAACCCACGGTGTCGAATTCGGCAGTGCCCGTGACCGGCGATACCCACGTCCACCACACCGAAGCGCCGCCGCTGTTGCCCGCGTGATTGGGCTCGCTGGTTTCGGTATCCGCACCCGTGTTGCTCCCCTCTATCCAGCAGGCTGGGGCGCTGATCAGCGTGCCGGCCGAGAAGTCGTTCGCGCCGTCGCGGGCGGTAAGCTCACGCGAACACGTGTTCGTATCCGTGCTCTTGTCCGCCGCGGCGCTGACGTCCCCGCCGCTGCCGAAGGTGTGCGTCTGGCTGAACGTCACGTAGTCCCTGATGTAGTACCCCCCTGGCTCGTCGTCTCGGTGATCCACAGGGTCAAGTAGTACGTGCCGGCCGGCGGGGCGCTCCACGCCTTCGTGTAGGACAGGGCGGTATGCGATGCGCCGCCGCTCAACTGCCCCAAGGTCTCCTCCGCCAAGCGCCGACCCCTGAGGTTGCCCCCGCGATAAGGGTCAGTCGTCGCCCGCAGCTTCAGCTTCAGCGTTCCCGTCGTGTCGTCGTCACTCATGTTCTGGACACTCGCGGCCGCGAACGTGAGCGATGTTCCCCGCGTGCTGTATGAGCAGGGACACTCCATCACAATGTCCCTGCCGGGGGACCAGTGAGCACTGGCAATCTCAAACATTCCAGGAACGAGCGTAACAAGCACAGACGTTGATAGCGCCACAACCATCCACTCGGCCACCGCGGAACATTTTCGATCAGATATTGCCCATAACGACTTCCTTTCTGTTTTACCCTGCGCTCTTGAACATACATTGCCACCATCACGCTCGAAGGCTGGGCACCTTCAACGTACCGATTTCCTTCATAGCACATAAACATATCAAACCCGCCAGCGTCAAAACCCGCCGCAAGCCCAACAAGAAGTAGAACGACAGACTGGAGCAACCCTGCTTTTCGGCACAGTTCAGATATAATTCCCATTCCAAACCAAGTGGGTGATGCGTCTTATCAGAGATGCCCGTATGATGTAAACGTGTAATTTTGGCAACGCGCTTCAATGAGGCAATAGTGTCCGACACAATTTGCGGCGCGCCACCCTCTGGACGTGGCACAACGATGGCAGCGGCCAAAGCCCGTACGGCATCGGCTGCAGGAAGGAGATATCGACATGCGAGGAGACAATGACGGTCTGGACCGCGAATTGTCGTTCGACGGCAACATCCCCCGTCCCCCAAAGGGGCTGGTCATTATCGGCGTCCTGGTATTGGCCGCGCTGAGCATTCTGTTGACGGTTTTTTACACGGTGGAGGCCGATGAAGTCGCCGTCGTTCAGCGCTTTGGCAGGTACGTCCGCCTCGAAGACCCAGGGCTGCGCTACAAACTACCGTTTGGCCTGGAAACCGTCAGCAAGGTGAAGGTGGAGCGCATCCACAAGGAAGAATTCGGTTTCCGCACGGAAGAACCCGGCGTGCGCACGCGCTTCAGCCAGCGTTCCTATCCCGAAGAGGCCATCATGCTCACCGGCGACCTCAACGTGGCCGATGTGGAATGGATCGTCCAGTACCGCATCGTCGACGCGGTGAAGTTCCTGTTCGCCAACCGCCAGCCTGTGGCCACCTTGCGCGACGTGGCTCAGATCGTCATGCGCACCGTGGTCGGGGATCACACCGTCACCGAGGTGCTGACCGAGCGCCGTATGGAAATTGCCAGCGAGGTGGAAGAGAAGATGCAGGATCTACTGGATCTCTACGAAACCGGCCTGCGCGTCGAGGCGGTGAAGATGCAGAACGTCACCCCGCCCTCCGACGCCGTCAAGCGCGCCTTCAACGAGGTGAACGAAGCGCAGCAGGAGCAGGAACGAAAGATCAATCAGGCGCGGCAGGAGTACAACCAGGAGGTGCCACGCGAGCGCGGCGAGGCGGACCGCACCATTGCCAAGGCGGAGGGTTACGCCATCCAGCGCACCAACTCCGCCAAGGGCGACGTGGCCCGCTTCAACGCCTTACTCGCTGAGTATCAGAAGGCGCCGGACGTCACCCGCCGCCGCCTCTATCTGGAAACGATGGAGAACATCCTGCCCGAGGTCAGACAGGTGTTCGTGTTTGACGCCAACCAGCCGGCCTCCCTGTTGCCCTTTCTCGATCTTCAGCGCGGCGACGGGCCCGGCATGGTAACCAGTCCGGTTCCGGCCGCCAAATAGAGGAGATGACACGATGAACAAGCTAGTTGCCGGAGTTGGCGCGGTCGTAGTGGTCGTGTTGATGGTGGTCGGCGGCGCCTTCTACCAAGTGGACGAAACAGAATTGGTGATCATCACGCAGTTCGGCGAGCCGGTCGGCGACGCCATCACCACGCCGGGGCTGAAGATCAAGGCGCCGTTCATTCACCGGGTGCGGCGCTTCGAAAAACGCATCCTGGAATGGGACGGCTCGCCGGACGAGATCCCGACCTTGGATAAACGCTTCATCAAGCTGGATACGACGGCACGCTGGCGCATTGTCGATCCCCTGCAGTTCCTCAAAGCGGTCAAGACCGAGCGCTCCGCTCAGAGCCGCCTGGACGACCTGATCGACTCGGCGGCGCGCGACGTGGTGAGCTCGCACCTGCTGATCGAATCGGTGCGCAATTTCACGCGCGAGCTGCCGATGGACGAAGTCGAAGCCAGCGAGAGGCGGATGGGCGAGGACCTGCCGACGGAGGCAACCGCCGAGGTCGACACCGAACCGAACCCCGATGCGGGACAGCCGCAGGCCGCCGCACCGGCACCCGCACTGCCGGTACAGCAAGTCGTCGGACTGGAAGGTGGACAGGAGGCCCGTTTGGGGCGCGACCGTCTGACGCAGCTCATGATCGAGCGCGCCCAGGAGAACCTGCCGAATTTCGGCATCGAGCTCATCGACGTACGTATCAAGAGCATCAACTACGTTCAGGAAGTGGAGCAGCGGGTGTATGAACGCATGATTTCCGAACGCCAGCAGATTGCAGCGCGTTTCCGTTCAATCGGCGATGGTGAGAGCGCCAAGATTCGCGGCGAGAAGGAACGGGAGCTCGACCGTCTGCGCTCCGGCGCGTACCGTGAGGCCCAGGAGATCATCGGCAAGGCCGACGCCGAGGCGGCGGGCATTTATGCCGAGTCGTACGGCCAAGCGCCCGAGTTCTACACCTTCGTCCAGACCCTGGCGGCGTACGAGAAGACGCTGAAAAACAACTCCAGCCTGCTGTTGACCACGAACAGCGATTTTTACCGTTACTTGAATCAGGCGAACGGCCTGATGAGCACCGAGCCCGCCCCTAACGGCCTCGCGCCGGCGGCGGTCACGTCGGACGCCTCGCCGGCGCCGATGGGCCAACGGACGCAATAGAAGCGCGGCTGGGTCAGGATATCCTCTGACCCAGCCGCTCCAGCAAGGCCGGAATTTCCGCCGCTGGGAACCACCACGACGGTGGCAGGCGGCCAGCCCGCACGGCCCCGGCGTAGGCCAGCCACCGCTGTTTCGTCTCGCGCCAGGCCGCATCCGCCGAGGAGTCGGTCCGCCAGCGGTCGAAGGTTCCCAACACGCAGTCTTCCTTCAGCCAGTCTTCCTGCCGGGCAAAGACCCCAGCCCGAAACAACTCCCACTGCTGTCGGGCCATTGTCGCTGTCCTGTCGCCAAACCGCCGCTCCAGCACCCCCCGCATACGCAACAAAAAAGTTTCGTAAGACATGCCGCGGTCGAAGGGCCGCCGCCCGTCGCTCAGATAGCCGCTTGCCGTGATCATGCCCTGCAGCATGGCCGCGACGTGCGTCTCCGGCGACGTATCGGACGCCATCTGCCGCCCTGTCGTCAGCTTCAGGTCAACCTGCCCGTCCGGTTCCACCCGGCCGATGAAATCCCCCGCCTGCACGTTGATACCGCGCAGGCCCGGATACCAGCACAACACCTCTGCAATCCGTCGCCAAACGCCGCGGGACGACGCTGGGCTGAAGTGACGATGCGCCTTGGGATTGTTGATCAGAAAGGTGCCGCCGTCGCGCCTCACCTCGAACACCAGTTCCTTGTGCGACTCGCACCATTGCACCGTGTACGCCGCCAAGCCGTCGGCCACTGGTGCCGTCGCTTGCACATAAGGCCGCACGCAGTAACGCGGCTGCAATTCGGACAGGTGCTGCAGATGCCCGAAATCGCGCTGCGTCACGTCATGACTGGTTCCCATAGACCGCGCTATAATGAGGCCGAATAGACCCACGGCACCGTCTTGCAGGCTGGCTCGTGCGCGCCAGACGCGTTGCTCGCGACCCTCCTGGAAAAAAGCAATGTCGAGACGGCGGAGTTCGGAGAGGCCCACAGGGCGTGAAAACACCTGACGCAGCGTGTCCGACAGGACTGCCGCCACGTCATCAAGCAGCAGCGCTTGCAGGCCCTTGACTGTCTCCGCCAGGGAGACTTCCTGGGCCCCGCGCTGATGCCGAAAGTGCCAATTTTTCCGCAAGTGCCAGAACATTTTCGCCGGGAGTTGGCTTCTATCCATGGCTCTTCTGCAACGCCTCCCACATTTCGGCCGCAAGCCCCTGTTGACGAGGCTCGACATCGGCAGCCATTCGATCAAATTGGTCAGGCTCAAAGCTCGCCAAGGCAGTTACCAACTCGTCAACTTTGGTGTCATGCCCCTGCCCCCTCGGGCCATCGTCGATCATACCAGCATGGACGAGGGCAGCGTGGTCACGGCGACCCGCAATCTGATCCGCATGGAGAAAATCAGCGCCAAGGATACGGCCGTCGCGCTGTCAGGCCAAACGGTTCTGAGCAAGACCATTCGCCTCCCACGCATGAGCGACAGGGAGTTGGTCGAAGCGATGCAGTGGGAGGCTGAACAACATATTCCGTTCGACATGGCCGACGTCAACCTGGATTTTCGAATTCTCTCGCCAGACGACGCAACAGGCGGGCAGATGGACGTTCTGCTGGTGGCAGCGCGGAAGGCCAAGGTCGCCGAGGGCACGAGTCTGATCACCGCCGCCGGGCTCAAGCCGGTCGTGGTCGACGCCTTGGCGCTGGCGAACGCATTTGAGGCGGCGCACGGCTTGGCAAACGCGCCGATAGCCCTCGTCGATATCGGCCCAGCACTACGAACGTCAACATTGTGGTCAACGGCGTGACGCGGCTTCAGCGTGGCGGCGCCACCGGCGGTGACCGCTACACGTCGGCGGTGCAGAACGCTTTGGGTCTCGACCCTGACGAGGCGGAAGCCTTGAAAATGGGTTGTGGCACATCGACGCCGCGCGGCGCGAAGCCCTGCTCGGCGTCCTGGCAGCGGTGAGCACCGAAATCGGCGGCGAGCGGCGGCGGTCGTTCGAGCTTTTTCGCAGCATCGCCAACCGGAATGTCGACCGCGTTGTGATCAGCGGCGGCTGCGCCCGCATGTGGGGTCTTGACCGTTTTCTCGGTGTGCACTTGGGCCTGCCGGTCAGCGTGGCGAATCCGTAGTTGCGGCGTCAGCGCACCATCGCCGCACAAGTCGAAGGGCTGGAGGACGCCGTGGCTGCGCTCAGGGCCGAGTTGGCCCGGCATCGACAATTCCTGCCGCGGCAGCAGGACCCGCCCACCCTGATCCGCCGGATTGCTGATCTTGGCGCCGGTACGGGCCTGCGGATCAACTTGCTGCGGCCCCAGAGCGAACAACGCAGCGAACTGTACGCGGAAATGCCGATTGCCCTGGAATTGCAAGGCCCATACCACGCCGTTGGCTTATTCCTGGATCGTTTGGCCGCATGGCCGGGACTTATCCAGGTAAACCAACTCGACATGCGGGCGGCGGGACGAATGACCCGATGCCTGGCGACCGCGTTTAGCTATCTTGGCAAAGACGAAGCGGGCGTGGGGCCTGTGGCTGCGCCCGCAGGCTTCGGTTATGACCCACAGGGACGGCGCGACCCCATGGAACCTCTCGTCAAAGAGGCGCGCCTGCCGAAGCACGCGAGCCGCTGGAACGTTTCGGCCTAGCAGACCTGAGGCTGGTCGCCATCGCGCCAGGCGGCTTCGGCAGCAAAACGCTGGTCAAAGCGCCGGACGGCAAGGGGTATTACGTCACGGTCGGCACCCGGATGGGCATGCACGGCGGACGTGTATCCGAAATCCGCGAGCAGGCGCTTGTTTTGTTATAATAGAGGAACTTTAACGTGACGCCTGAAAACGAAATTATTTCGGAACCACTCACCCTGCCGCTGCGCCGCCGGCATGGCGAAGGAGGGTGATCATGCGCCTTACCGGAGGCATTTTTTGTGTGGTCCTTGGGCTTGTCGCCGCCCTGTGCATAAGCGGATGCCGAACCGAATTGGAGCCGTACACGCCCGCCGGAGCCGATGCCCTGTGGCAGCCGAAACCAGTGCCGGACCTCTTCGGCGACGCGGCAACGGTCGTAACCGACATCTCCTTTGAAAGCCAAGTCGATGCAGCGGTGATCGTCGTGCGGACCTCGGGCGCGCCACCGCAGGTACGAGCCCATCAACGGCACGATCCGACCCACGTAGCCCTGGACATTCAAGCAACGCGCCTGGGCACCGAACAATCGGTCTTTGCCTTGCAGGACCCGGGTGGCACCATAACCAAGGTGGTGGCGGTGGAACGGATTCGCAACATGCAACCGCAGGTCATCATCAGGGTTCATCTGCATGAAGCCGCTCCGTTTAAGGTGGAACAGGACGAGGAGGTGATACGGCTCACTTTGGCCCGCCGGCAGTCTGACGCCGGTGCTGTCGAGAGCCCAACCCCGGCTCCAGAAGCGGACACAGCGCCCACGGCGCAAGAAGCTGCCGCAGAGCCGGCGTTGCCCGAGCGGGTCATGGAACCCCCGGAAGCCGAGGCAATCCCGGAACCGGAGCCACCGCGGTCCGAGCCGGTCGACGCACCCGACGAGCCGATGTCATCTGAGACGGCCGCAGAATCCCTGGCCTTCGAGACAGATACGGAGTTCGCGACGGACGAAGTAACAGCAGAGCCGGCCCGCCCGAAGCGGTGGCGGCACTCCCGGAGGCCGAGGTGACTCCCGAACCGCCGTCCGAATCCGATGATCCGTCTCTCGTGCCCAGCGGCGAAACCATTTCCCTCGACATGCAGGAAGCCGACCTTCACAATCATCGTCAACGACACGCGGGCCGCTATCAGCACGATAACCGACCTGGTGGCGACGCTGGACCGCGCGACACCGCAGACCATGATCGAGTCGCGTATCGTCGAATCCTCTCGCAACTTCCTACGCGAGCTCGGGGTGCAGCTTGCCGGCCGCGCGGAAGAGAAAACCAGCGCATCCTTTCCCAGCGCCGTATCGATTTTCGGAGGGGGAAGCCGTGCGGGTTCCGACGTTCCCGGCAACTTCATTCTGGACCTACCCGCCCAAGTCGGAGCGGGAGCCGGCGGCTCGCTGGGCATTTCTTTCGCCAGTATCGACGGCAGCTTCCTCGACGTCCACCTCTTCCGCCCTGGAGTCCTCCGGGCGCGGCAAGGTGGTCTCCAGACCGCGCATTGCCACGTTGGACAACACGGAAGCCCTCATCCAAAGCGGCCGGCGCATTCCGTTCGAGACCACTTCCGCGAATCATGGCACCCAGACGCAGTTTGCCGACGCCAGCATCAGCCTGCGCGTCACCCCGCACGTGACGCCGCACGGCTTCATCAACATGAAGATCGTGGCCTCGCGCAACGCTACCGACTTCACCAACACTTCGCGCGACGGCGTGCCCACCATCATCACCCGCGAAGCCACCACCGAAATGCTGGCGCGCGACGGGGATACGGTGGTCATCGGCGGCCTCTACACCCGCGACATGAGCACGAACCAGAACGGCGTGCCCTTCTTGTCGAAAATCCCCGGCCTGGGTTGGCTCTTCCGCAAAACCCGCAACCGTGCTATCACCGACGAATTGTTGTTTTTCATCGCCCCGCGCATCATCCGCGAACCGCAGGAAAGCCTGGAGACGCTGCAGTGACGGCGCCGAGCGCCATGGCGGAAAGCTGTGATACCATTACCGGATTCACAGACTCACCGCGACACGTTTTTGTAAGGAGTTATCATGCCATCCACGCCACGTTGCATTGCCGTGCAGACGGCTACCGAACAGTACGACATTCATATCGGCGCCGGGGCGTTGGCGCAATTGGGGCAGCAGGCACGCGCCTGGAATAAGGGGCACAAGGCGTTTGTGCTGACGAATCCCGGTTTGCACAAATTGTACGGCGGGCGGTTGAGCGAGTCACTGCGGGCGGCCGACTACACGGTCGAGTCGTGCCTGGTGCCGGAGGGGGAGCGGAGCAAAACGTTGCGGCATGCGTCCAGATTGTTCACCAAGCTGGCGCGGATGGGCGCCGACCGGCAAAGCGTGATTTTCGCCCTGGGGGGCGGCGTGGTCGGCGACCTGAGCGGCTTCGTGGCCGCCAGCTACATGCGCGGCATTCCACTGGTGCACGTACCCACATCGCTTCTGGCGATGGTCGACAGCAGCATCGGCGGCAAAACGGCCGTCAATCATCCGCTCGGCAAAAACCTGATCGGGGCCTTCTACCCGCCTCGCATGGTGCTGACGGACACCAGCCTGCTGGCCTCGCTCCCGGAGCGTGAATACCTCTGCGGGCTGAGCGAAATCGTCAAAGCCGGCGCCATTGGCGACCCCGAGTTGTTCGCCTTCATGGAAAGCCGCGTGCAGGCCATCCGAGAACGCGACGAAGCCACGCTGACCACGCTCATCGAGCGCGCCATTGCGGTGAAGGTGCGGGTGGTGCAGGAGGACCCCACCGAGCAGGGCGTGCGGGCCATTCTCAACTTCGGCCACACCATCGGCCACGCGCTCGAAGCCGCTACCGCCTACGCGCGCTACACGCACGGTGAGGCCGTCGCCATTGGCATGGCGCTGGTCGCGCGGCTGTCCGAGCGGCTGCAGTATTGCTCGGCGGACGCACGCGAACGTTTGTACGACTTGCTGACAGCCCTGCGCCTGCCCGTCGCGTATTCCGATATCATGCCCCAACCCCTGCTGGACGTGATGGCGCACGATAAGAAATCGGTCAACGGCGTGGTGCGATTCGTGATGCTCGAAGACATCGGCTCGGTGGCCTTTCAGCAATCCGTGCCCCTCGACGAACTGCAAGGGCTGCTTGAGGAATACACCACAGCACCCACAACTGCGCCGTGAGGGCGAGAACAGTCATGGCACGGATACTCATCGCCCACGGCCCGAATCTCAATCTCCTGGGCAGCCGCGAACAACACATCTATGGGACCACAACCTTGGCCGGCATCAATCAGAACCTCCGGCAGGCAGCGTCGCGGTTGGGTCATGAAACGGCATGCTTCCAGTCAAACCACGAAGGGGAACTGATCGACTGGATTCAGGCCCATGGCCGGCAGGCAAATATCCTGATTCTCAACCCCGCTGCTTTCACCCACACCAGCGTCGCCCTGCGGGATGCGATTCTGGGGGTGGGCATTCCGGTCATCGAAGTCCATCTGTCGAACATCTACCGGCGCGAGCCGTTCCGTGCGCATTCGTACATTGCGGACATCGCCCTCGGCCAAGTGGCGGGTTTCGGACCCCACAGCTATGAGTTGGCGCTGCAGGCCGCCCACCAGGTACTGAGCCAGAACGCCAACCCGACGCCGCAAGCCTGACGCCGGTGGCCAAGGGAGCCATCATGCCATCCACTCTCTCAACGCTGTGGCTCCGCTTCTCCACTCGGGCGGTCGGACTCTTCCTGTTTCCCTTTTGCCGATTGCGTACCCGGGGGTTGGAGAACGTGCCACGCCACGGGGGTGTGGTGCTGGCCAGCAACCATATTTCCATGTTTGACACCTTGGTTATTCCCTACTCCATCAACAGGGCCCACGGCCCCCAGACCGTCTGGGCACCGGCCAAGGAAGAACTGTTCCGTCTGTCGATCGTCAGCTTCATATTGCGCTCCTGGGGCGTCTTCCCCATCCGCCGCGGCAGGAACGACCTGCGCGGCATCCGCCGCATGCTCACCCACATGCGCAGTGGCAAAATGATGATCTTCCCCGAGGGTACTCGCAGCCGTGACGGCCACCTGCACGAAGGCAATCGCATGCTGGGCAAGATCATTTACCAGGCTCAGCCCGTTGTCATCCCAACCCTCGTCGTCGGTACCGACCGCGTCTGGGGCTCCAGCCGATGGTGGCCGCGCTGGCGTACGCCGGTGTCGCTGCAATACGGCAGGCCGTTGGACCTGCAGCCGTATTACCAACGGCCCAACAACAAGGAAACCGCTGATGCCATTGTTAAAGAAATCATGGGGGCTATTGCCAGCCTGATGTATAATGACCAACCGGCAACAATGAGCCGTTCCGCGCCAAGTGCCCGGCTTCAGCCCGAGGGCCCTGACGATGAATCGCCGCGCTTCTGACACGAAAGCGCCGCAGCCGTTGCACGTTGCGCTGACGGACGCCTTGCAACAGGCCGGACTCGAAAACGTCGTCGCCTTGGTTGCGCTGCAACGCAACTGGACCGCCATTGTGGGTACTCAACTCGCGACGGTGTCGCACCCCGTGCGGTTCAGGTGGGGGGAGTTGCTCGTCAGCGTCAGCGACGCCATCTGGCTCCAGCAGATGACGTTTTATCAAGCGCAGTTACGGCGCAACATTCGCAGCGTGGTCGGCGACGTGAAGGTCTCGAACCTGCGATTCGTGCTGGCCTATGCTTCCGACCAGCCGGCAAGGCCGCGAACCTCGACCGAGGGGCCGACGCAACAACCGGCGCTATTGACGGCGGACGAGGAACGCCAGGTGCAGGAAGGCACGGCGTGCATCGCTGACGCGGAATTGCGAGAGGCGGCAAGACGAGCATGGCGGCAAGATTTACTAGCAAAAAGGTAGGAACGATGCAGAACACGACGGGCTCAGCACGGCGCGTGACAGGTTGCAGGAACAGGAGGCCTTTGTTCCGGGTGGTTGTGGCCTTGCTGCTGTTTTTCAGCGGCTGTGCCATCGCGCAAGCGCCTTACTCCGGCCCGATAAGTCCCGCGAACGCCTCCGCCCAGCATTACATGACGTTGCAACAACGCGCCGCGTCTGATTTCCACTACCTCCTGAGCCACCTGCTACAGTTCAGCAGCAACAAGGAACAGAACTACCTGAACCGCGCTGTTGGCGAGATGCGCCGGGCCCTGCGCACTCAGTCGCGTTCCGGCTTCCTGCATCTGGAGTTGGCCCGGCTGCACGTCAAGCAAGGCAATCTGGATGCGGCCCTGCAGGCCTGCGAGCGCGCCATTCAATTGGCCCCCGAGTTCCACGAGGCCTATTCCCTCCTCGGTAGAATCCATACCTTCAGACGCGATAACCGGGCAGCACAAATCGCTTTCCGCGAGTCCATCACCCTGCAACCTCAACAGGAATCGGCGTATCTCCACCTCGGTTCCCTCTTTGCTGAAGCGGGGCAACGGAATAAGGCCATCACCATCTTCGAGGAGTTGTTGCAGGCGCTGCCGGGCTCGACTCGCGGCCTGTACTCCCTCGCCCGCATCCATGCCGAAGCGGACGACCACGACCTCGCCGAACACTATCTGAAACGCGCTATCACGGAGCAACCGCGGTTTGAGCCAGCGTTGCGTTTTCTCGGCAACATCTATGACATGCAGAAGCGTTACGACGAAGCGACCGAGATGTATCAGAAGGCCGTCGAGATCAATCCATACAACCTCAAGCTGCAGCAGCGCTTGGCCGAGCTTTACACCCAGCAGAAACAGCTCGATGAGGCACTGTGGATTTATGAGGAGCTTCAGGAACTGGAGCCGCAGAGCCTGTACCTGCGCCGCATCGGTATGCTCCGTTTGGAAATGGAGAGATACCTCGAAGCTCTCGAAGCTCTACAGGAAGTGGTGCGGATGGAACCGGGCAACGTCGACATGCGTTTCTACTTGGCACAGGCCTACGAGGAGCTGGAACGCTATGAGGAAGCCCTGACGGAGTTGAAAGAAGCCGCGAAATTGCGCCCGCAGTCTCCCGAGGTCTATTTACATATTGGGTATATCTATGAACAGATAGAAGATCTCCCGCAGGCGGTCGACGCCCTGACCCAGGCCGTCTCGTTAAAGCCGGAGCGAGCCGGGTCGCATTTCTACCTCGGTCTCCTGCTGGCCAAGGGCGAGGGATACGACGATGCCGTCGTCAGTCTGAAAAAGGCCGTGGACCTGGACGGCGACAACGCCACCTACCATTTCAACCTGGGCGCCGTGTACGAAAAGCTGGGGGATTTCGATTCTTCCGTTCAGTACATGGAGAGCACCATCGCGCTCGACCCCAAACACGCAAACGCCCTGAATTATCTGGGTTACATGTACGCCGAGCGCGGCATCAAGCTCGACGAATCGATTGCCGTGATTCGGCGCGCCCTGGCAATCGAACCGACCAACGGCTACTTTCTCGATAGCCTCGGCTGGGCCTATTTCCAGAAAGGGTTGTACGCGAAAGCCTTGGCGGAACTGAAAAGGGCTATCGAGGAGGTGCCGGACGATCCCGTCATTCAAGAACACCTGGGGGATATTTACTTCCGGCTGAGCCGAATGCATGAGGCCGAGGCAGCCTGGGAAAAATCCCTGCAACTCAAGGCCGACCCAGCGGTTGAGCGCAAGCTGCAGCAGATTCGGCACATGATAGAGGAAGCAACGCATGGGACGCCTGAGCCGCAACGCCATTAGCCTTGCCGTATCCCTGTTTCTCCTTGGGGGCTGTAGCGGCCTGCGGCTGTTTTCGCCCCCCGATTCCCCCCCTCCGGTGCCCGCCTCCGTTCCCGCCGGACCGTTCTGGAAGCATTTGACGGAACGTCGAAACGCCCTGGAGAATCTGAAAGGGCTGGCGCGGGTGCAGGCCCGCACCGACAAGGGGAGCGCGGTGCTGGATGACGTTGTGGTGGTCGTACGGCGCGCCGAGGCGCTGCGGCTCGAAGGCATCGGGCCGTTCGGGCAGCCGTTGTTTCTGTTTATTACCGACGGCGAATGGCTGGCCTTGCACATGATCCGAGACAACCGTCTCATCGTCGGGCCCGCATCGGCGCGGAATCTTGAGCGGCTGTTCGGCATCGCCGTGGCGCCCCAGTCCCTGTTGCGCCTGCTGCTGGGTGACATTCCGCTGAACCCGCTGCCCGCGAACGGAGACTTGGCATACCGGGAAGACGAACGGCTGTATGTGTGGGAGAGCACGCAGCCGGGGTCGGAGCCAATCTATCGCGTATGGTTTGATCCACAGGGGTTGCATCCGGTACGGTTTGAGATGGAGGACGCAGCCGGATCAGTCGTGATACGGGTCAACTACGGCGATTTCGAGCGACACGGGGACGTCCTGCTCCCGACCCGCATTGATGTTATCGAACCCGAAACCCAACGCCAAGCGGTCTGGCGCTACACGGACGTGCAAGTGAACACCGAGGTGTCGGCGAACCTGTTTCGCGTGCAACCGCCGCCGCAAACCGAAATCCGGGTGCTCAAAGAAGACCCCGCCTGAAATTCGGTTCCGCCGTTGCCGCAGAGGTAATAGAGGTAATACAGGCATCGTGATTCTCTCCGCACCGGCTAAAATCAACCTTGGCTTGGCCGTGCGCGGACGCCGACCCGATGGCTACCACGATATCACCACCATCTTCCTCAAGATATCCCTCGCCGACGAGCTCGGCATCGACGACACGGACAATCCCGACATCACCGTACACTGCGACGACCCCGCCGTCCCGAGCGATTCGCGCAACTTGGTGCACCGAGCGGCTACGGCCCTGCAACCGGCAGCGCCGGGTCGCGGCGCCCGTTTCAGACTGCGCAAATCCATCCCCGTTGCCGCCGGTCTTGGGGGCGGCAGCAGCGACGCGGCAGCGGCCCTCAGCGGCCTCAACACCCTCTGGAATTTCCAGTTGTCTCCGGCTGAACTGGCTCGACACGCTGCCGCAATCGGCGCCGACGTGCCGTTCTTTCTGCTGCCGGAGGTGGCGGCCATCGGACGCGGCCGGGGCGATGAGCTTGAACCTCTTTCCTGCCCGGCGATGTTGTCCCTCGTGCTCGTCAAACCGCCCGTGAAGGTGTCTACTGCCTGGGCCTACCGTCAGCTTCATTTGACGTTGACAGACAACCACGACGCGACTACCATTCTCGCTCACCATCTTGAATCGGGCGACATTGAGGGTCTGGGAAAGGCATGCTTTAACGATTTCGAGTCCGTTATGCTGGCTCACTTTCCCGTGCTCCGCACCATCAAAAAAGCCTTGACCCAATCAGGCGTGTATGGTGTAAGTATGTCGGGAAGTGGGCCAACAATGTACGCCTTGTGCCGTTCATATGACGTTGCGCAAGAAGTGGCCCAGACGATACGGAACCGGGACTGTCGGGTGTGGGCGTGCCGGACGTGGCGTAGCGACAGCGTGGGCGGTACTGGGCAGCATTAGCATAAGGCGAGAAAGGACGGCGCGTTCAGCTTCGCGGCGTGTCTCCTACAAATGGGGCGTCGTCAAGCGGTAAGACACAGGTCTTTGGAACCTGCATTCGGAGGTTCGAATCCTCCCGCCCCAGTCTGTTTTCCTATCTTCCCTGCTTCCTGAACAACTCATGTTTCCAAGGCAACAGCGTTACGGCTATCTTTTTAGGGTGAAAAGAGTTGAAAGACTTGCGGCTTTTCACGGGGCGCGCCAATCCGCGATTGGCCTGTGGGATTTGTGATTATCTGCAGATCGAGCCCGGTCGCATTGAGGTGTCCGACTTCAGCGACGGCGAAGTCTTCGTGCAAATCCAGGAGAACATCCGCGGGCAGGACGTTTTTCTGGTGCAGTCGACGTGCCAACCCGCTAACCATCACCTCATGGAGCTGCTGATCATGGCTGATGCCTGCCGGCGGGCCTCAGCAGCGCGCATCACGGCCGTGATCCCCTATTTCGGCTACGGACGGCAGGACCGCAAAGACCGGCCCCGAGTGCCCATCACCGCCAAGCTGGTGGCCGACCTGATCGCCGCCGCGGGAGTAAACCGAGTATTGGCCCTTGACCTGCACGCTGGCCAGCTCCAGGGCTACTTTAACATGCCGGTCGATCACCTCTTCGCCGCTCCCGTCCTCGTCGAACACTTCAAGCAACAGAAATTGCAGAATTTGACGATCATTGCGCCGGATGCCGGCGGCGTGGAACGCGCCACGGCATTCGCCAAGCGACTGGACGCTTCCCTCGCCATCATCGACAAGCGCCGCGACCGCGACAAGAAGAACATCGCCAAGGTGATGCACATCGTCGGCGAGGTGAAGGACCGCGACGTGCTGATCGCCGACGACATCGTGGACACGGCGGGAACGCTGGTCGAGGCCACGGCCGCCCTGTTACGTGCCGGAGCACGGCGGGTGTTCGCCGGTACCGCTCACGCGGTCTTGTCGGGCCCGGCCATGCAACGCCTTGGGTCTTCCAGCCTGCAGCAGCTTGCCGTGACGGACACGATTCCGCTCGGCGCCAAAGCCGACCAGGAGGAGCGCGTACACGTCTTGTCGGTAGCGCCTCTGTTGGGCGAAGCCATTAAACGGATCCATTCGGACGATTCGGTGAGTTCATTGTTCAATTAGATGGACGGGTGCCGGCGCGGTGCAGCGCCGGTACGCCACGTTCCAGCGGGAGGTTATGTATGGATATGGTGCGGGTTACAGCCCACGTACGACAAAACACCGGCAAATCGGTGGCGCGTCAGATTCGGCGCGAAGGACGCCTGCCGGCTGTCATTTACGGCAAGGGCAGCAGCACGTCGCTGATAATCGAAGCAGGCACTCTGGTCGAAATCCGTCGTGCAGCGGTCGGCAGCAACGCCGTCCTCGACATGAATCTTCTCGGCGACCAAGAGGAGCAGTGCAACGCGATCTTGCGCGAGGTGCAAATTGATCCCGTCTCGCGTGAGCCGCTGCACGTCGACTTTTTTCGCGTTGATCCCAACGAACCTATTCGCGTGACGGTCAATGTCGAGACGATCAACGAACTGCCGGACGAGCTCAAGGCTGCCAACGCGACGGCATCGCTGGTTCTACGCGACGTGGAGATCGAGTGTCTGCCGGGCGATATTCCCGAAAGCATCCGTATAGACCTCGCCACCCTGACAGGCAACCAAGCGCTCCACGCCAGCGACCTGGACTTGCCGGAAGGCGTCACCTTGCTCACGGATGCCGAGACGGCCGTCGTTACCCTGAATACCACCGACGCAGGCCGTGAGGCTTCAGAAGGGAGCGAAACGGCAACACCCGCCGCCAAGGAAGCGGCCGACGCGTAGGGATTTCTCGTACACGTGGACATCATCGTCGGCCTGGGGAATCCCGGACAGCGCTACCGGCATCACCGTCATAACGTCGGTTACGACGTCGTTGATGCGCTTGCCGACCGTCATGGCATTTCAGTACGGCACCAGGAGTTCGAGGCGGTCTGCGGCGCCGGACGGATCGGTACTCACTTGGTCTTGCTGGCCAAACCGCAAACTTTTATGAACGTCAGCGGCGAAGCGGTGGTTCCGCTGGTGCGTCGCTACCTGCGGCGTCACGACCTGCTTGTCGTTGTCCACGACGACATTGATCTGCCTTTAGGCAAATTGCGCCTCAAGGAACAAGGCGGCGATGCCGGACACCGGGGTATTCGTTCCATTACCCAATGCCTGCAAAGCGATGAGTATCTCCGCCTACGACTGGGTATCGGACGGCCGTCCCGAAAGGAAGAAGTCATCGACTACGTACTGTCCCCGTTTTCCACGGAGGAAGCAGACGCTCGTCGGGTGATGATTGACGAGGCGGTAAAAAGGCTGGAAGATCTTCTCAATCGGGCAGAGGCGCCCATGGGAGGAAATGTCACGACAACGTAACCCTCACGAGGGGTCACTCCTTGCTCGCCGCAGCGGGCTACAAGCCACAAGGAGATTTGATGAATACACGAATCGCGCTTTACGAGACCATCTTCATCCTGCACCCCGAACTGACGGAGGAGGAGGCGGAAGAGGCCGTCCAAAGTCTCAATAAGATCCTCGAGGACAAGGGATCGGAGACCCTCCGCATCGAACGCGGCGGCAAGCGTCGTCTCGCCTACCCTATCCGAAAGCAGCGTTACGGTTATTACACCCTCATCCATTTCCGCGCCCTTCCCGATGCACTCCTCGAACTGGAACGTATCTATCGCCTGAACGACCGCGTCTTGCGATACATTTCCGTACGCTACGACAAAGAAGAACAGATGACCGGCTTTACCCGCCTTCCCGACGACGACGGCCGCGAAGAGGGCCGGGATGACCGGCGACGCATGGGACGGCGCACGGATTCGTACCGCGGGGCTCCCGAGGACCGGCGCGCGTCACGAGAAGACAAGCCGGTTGCTAACGCGGCAGCAGACGAGGAGCCGGAGACGCCCGCCGAAGTGACGGTGGCCGCAGATGAAGAACCGGAAGCCAGGCTGGAAGTGGCTGAGGCCGACGTCTCGGATGACGAAAAAGGCGAGGGAGCAACCAGCTAGGTCAACCCCGGATCAGGTCCGGGGCAAGCTACGGAGGCAGAGGCATGGCGAGCTTCAATAAAGTCATTCTGCTGGGGAATCTCACCCGGGATCCTGAAATGCGCTACACCCCAAGCGGCACTCCGGTCGCCTCCTTTGGTATGGCGGTCAATCGGCGTTACCGCCAGGGCGACGAGCAAAAGGAAGATGTGTGTTTCGTCGATATCAGCACCTTCGCACGTTCAGCGGAAATCGTCGGGCAGTACCTCAGCAAAGGCAGTCCGGTATTGATCGAAGGTCGTTTACAGTTTCGCAGCTGGGAAGACCAGAGCGGGCAACGACGCAGCAAGCTCGACGTCGTCGCCGAACGGGTCAATCTCATGCCGCGCGGCAGCCAGGACGGCGGCAGTCGTCAGAGTGCGGGCAGCGGCGCACCGCCCCCGTATCGGGATGACGACATCCCGGCGCCGCAGGACGATGACATTCCATTCTGAGTATCAGGAGATACTGGCATTTTGAGGGTATCCCCTACGAGAGAGGGCAAGCATGGCAATCAACACTTCGAGAAAGAAAGCGGCAGCACGCAAGCGGCGGCGCTTCCTGCGCAAAAAAATATGCCGTTTCTGCGCCGACAAGGTGACGTTCATCGATTACAAGGACACACGGCGCTTGCGCAACTTGGTAACCGAGCGCGGTAAGATCATCCCGCGGCGCATTTCCGGCAACTGCGCGGGACATCAACGCCAGCTTACGGTAGCGATCAAGCGTTCACGCCATATCGCCCTGATCCCCTTTACAGCCGAATAATCCGCCGCGCAGCATGCGGGATGTCCTGGTGACGCGGCGGTCGGGCAGGAAAGGAAGGCGCTTACAGCGAGCGTATGAAGATGGATGCAAGGGAGCGTCAGCGAGTTAGTCGCAACACGGAGCTACCAGTGCTGGCCGGGCTGTCCCTGATCCTGGTTCTGCTCCCGACATTTGCGCCGCTTGAATGGTTGTTCCCGACCCTGTTGGGCCCGTTCCCCATCACCATTTTGGTGGTGAAGTATCCGTGGCGCCACGTATTGTGGCTCATCGGTCTGCAGGCGGGCGCTCTGCTCGTCATCGCGGCGCTGCCAAGCCTGCTGCTCCTGGCACAATACAGCATTGTGGGGCTGACGCTCGGCGCGGCCATTCGGCTGGGCTACACGGCCTCACGCATCATTTCCTGGAGCGTCGTCCTGCCAATTGGCATTGGCACCGTGGTACTGCTGTTCGTAAGCGCCATGGCCCAGCAAACGCCGCACGCCTATCTGATCCACATGCTCGAACAAATGGCGGACGGGCTATACGAGCAATTGCAACAGATGGAGGGCCTGCGGGACGAGGAAGCCATGGCCGCCGCGCTCGAAGCGTTCCCGCGCACCATGGCTGTCGTGCTGCCTGCCGCGTGCGCCGTCAACTTCCTCTTTCCCAACGTGCTGAACTATCTCCTCGCACGGCGCTACTTGCAGCACCACGAGCCGCCGATACTCTTCGCTCCGGCGGACATCGCCGATTGGCGCGCGACGGATTACCTGGTGTGGATCTTTCTGGCCAGCGGCGCTGCCCTGTTCCTACCGTCGCCGGCGCTCAACTATATCGGCCTGAACGTCTTTCTCGTCACCCTGGCGATCTACTTTATACAGGGTCTGGCCATTTTGACGTACTGGGGGCGCCGCTTGCCGCTCCCTTCCGCGGCGTGCTGGCTGCTGGCCATCCTGGCCTTCCTGCTGGCGGCTCCGCTCTGCGTGCTGGCGTGCACCGTCGCGGGACTGTTTGATCTGTGGGTCGATTTCCGACGCCAACGCCGTCAACTGCCAGAGTCCTAACCCTGACAGAACGGGCGAACGACGCCTCGACTGTTGCTATAATGTCCGAATCTCTGAACCGTGAGGAGACAAAATCATGAAGGTCATTCTGATGCACGAAGTGGAGCATCTGGGCGAAATCGGCGATGTCGTCGAAGTGGCCGACGGCTACGGCCGCAATTATCTCCTGCCGCGCGGCCTGGCCATCGCGGCCACGGCCAGAAATGCCCGCCAACTGGCCCATGAACAGCATCTGCGCGAAAACCGCATCGCCCGCGCCCGGCTCGAAGCGAGCACGCTGGCCGAGCAATTACAAACCTTGCAATTCAGCTTCACCCGCAAGGCCGGTGAGGAGGGTAAGTTGTTCGGCTCGGTGACGACGATGGATATCGCCGAGCAGCTCAAGGAAGCCGGCTTCACCATCGACCGCCGCAACATCCAGCTCGACCAGCCGCTCAAGAGCCTCGGTGAATTTGCCGTACCCGTTCGTCTGCCGGCCTCGGTGTCAGCCGACCTGAAGGTAACTGTCGTTGCAGAAGAATAAGGCGTGCCGCCATGGACAACGGACAGTCCATCGCTCTCCAAAAACTGCCGCCCCAGAATGTGGAGATGGAACAAAGCATTCTGGGCGCGATTCTGCAAAATAACGACGCGATCGTCCGGCTCGCCGATACGCTGCAGGAAGAGGACTTCTACCACAACGCCCACCGCTGGCTATTCCGCGCCATGCTCGACCTCTTCCAGGAAAATGTTCCCATCGACGTTCTCACCGTCAACGAGTGGCTGAAAAAGAAAAACCGCCTCGACGCAATAGGTGGCCCCGCCTACCTGGCGGAGCTCGTCGAGTTGGTGCCGACCGCCGCACACGTCGATTACCACGCCCGCGTGGTGCGGGAAAAGAGCGTCCTGAGAGCCCTCATCCGCACGGCCACCACCATCGTGACGGACAGCTACGAGGAGGATGAGGACGTGGCCACGCTGCTCGACCGCGCCGAGCGGTCGATCCTTGAAATCAGCCAGGGCAAGGCCACCTCCGGTTTCGCCGATCTCCAGAGCGTCCTGAAAGACAGCTTCCGGCAGTTGGAAAGCTTGGCGGCGCGTAAGGAGCCGATTACCGGACTGCCCACCGGTTTCAGCGATCTCGACCGCCAGACGGCCGGGTTGCAGTCCTCCGACCTGATCATCATCGCCGGGCGGCCCAGCATGGGCAAAACCACCCTCGCCCTGAACATCGCCGCCTATGCAGGCATGCGGACGGGGAAGCCAATCGCCGTTTTCAGCCTCGAAATGTCGAAGGAACAACTGGCCATGCGGATGCTGTGCGCCGAGGCGAAGGTGGATTCCGCCAAGCTGCGCACCGGGTTTCTGGCCGGCAGCGATTGGAGCCTGCTGACCACGGCGGCCGGGGACCTCTCCGGCCAGGCCAACATCTACATCGACGACACCCCCATGCAAACGGCGCTGGACATCCGCGCCAAGGCCCGCCGACTGCGTGCCGAACAGGGAGACCTCGGACTCGTCATCGTTGATTATCTGCAACTCATGCAGGGCCGCTCACGCGCCGAAAACCGCCAACAGGAAATCTCCGACATCACCCGCGCCCTCAAAGCCCTGGCCCGCGAACTCCACGTGCCCGTGATCGCTCTGTCTCAGCTCAGCCGCGCCGTGGAACAGAGAAAGCCCCCCAAACCGCAACTCTCCGACCTGCGCGAGTCCGGTGCCATCGAGCAGGACGCCGACGTGGTGACGCTGCTGTATCGGGACGAGGTCTACAACGAAGACAGCGACGAGCGCGGCGTGGCGGAGGTCAACATCGCCAAGCACCGCAACGGGCCGACTGGAACGCTGCGCTTGGCGTTTCGCGGCGAGTTCACGCGCTTCGACAATCTCGCACGTCAGGGCGATTATTAGCGTGACGGCTGAAACCTGGATAGGGGACGGCGACTCTCTGGGCGTAACGCCTTGCCTGCCGACAAGCGCACCCCCGGCGGTGGCCGAAATCGACGTCGATGCCTTTACCCACAACCTCCGCACCGTTCGCGATTGCTTGCAACCTGATTGCGAAATCATGGCCGTGGTCAAGGCCGACGCCTACGGACATGGCGCCGTTGCCTTGGCCGAGGCTGCTCTGGCGGGCGGTGCGACGTGGCTCGGGGTGGCCCGCCACCTGGAGGGCGCCTCGCTGCGGCAGCAGGGCATCCGGGCGCCGATCCTGGTGCTGGGGCCTACTTGGCCGGAGGAGATCGAAGCCCTCGTTCACCACCGCCTGACACCCACCGTCGGACGTTGTGAGGACGCCGACCAGTTGAACCGCGAGGCCGCCCGTCGCCGACTCACCTATCCCATCCACCTGAAAATCGATACCGGCATGAGCCGCTACGGGCTGCTGCCGCAGGACTGCGCGGTCTTTTTCGGCAAGCTCGGCGAGTGGCCGCAACTCCACCTGCAAGGCGTGATGACGCACTTGGCTACCGCCGACGTGCCCGACGACGGCAGCGGGACGCGGCGTCACCTGGACAGCTTCCACGGCGTGCTGCGGGCGGCTGCAGCCCAAGGCGTCAAGCCGCGCTACATTCACGCCGCCGGGAGCGTCGGGATATTCCGGTACCCCGAGAGCCACGGCAACCTCGTGCGTCCGGGCATCTCCCTCTACGGGTCGCACCCCTTCCCCTCCCGTCGAGCCTGCGATCTGCGCCCGGTGATGCGATGGACGACCCGCCTGATCCGCATCCAGGCCGTGCCGGCCGGGACCGGCGTGAGTTACGGCCACACCTTCGTCACCCAGCGCCCCAGCCGCCTCGGCACGTTGCCGGTGGGCTATGCCGATGGGTTGGACCGCGGCCTGTCGAACGTCGGCGAGGTACTGATTCGCGGCCGACGGGCGCCCATCGTGGGTCGCGTCTGCATGGGCCTGTGCGTCATCGACCTCACCGACGCACCGCAGGCGCAGGTGGGAGACGAGGTGGTTCTGATCGGCGCTCAGGGGCAAGACCGCCTGACGGTCGACGACGTGGCGAAACGATGCGGACGCATCCCTTACGAAGTGCTGTGCGCCGTCGGCCAACAGGTCCCGAGACGCTACGTCAGAGCGGAGACCTGACCGTGCCGCTGACGTTCCATGTCGTCGCCCACGACGCACGCAGCCAGGCCCGCCTCGGACGCCTGGAAACCCCGCACGGCATGATCGACACGCCCGTGTTCATGCCGGTGGGCACGCAGGCAACCGTGAAGGCCCTGCGCAGCAGCGACCTGCTTGCCTGCGGCGCCTCGATCATCCTCGGCAACACCTATCACCTCTACCTGCGCCCCGGCCACGAGCTCATCCGCAGCCTCGGCGGCCTGCACGAGTTCATGGGCTGGCGCCTGCCCATCCTCACCGACAGCGGCGGCTTTCAGGTCTTCAGCCTGGGCAACCTGGCGCGCGTTTCCGAAGACGGCGTCACCTTCCAGTCCCACGTGGACGGGTCCCGGCACCTGCTCACGCCGGAGCGCGCCATCGACATCCAACTGGCCCTGGGCTCCGACATCATGATGGCCTTTGACGAGTGCACGCCCTACCCCGTCACCTACGACGGCGCGCGGCTGTCCATGGAACTGACCGGTCGTTGGGCGCAACGATGCCAAGCGGTGGGACATAAGCGCGCCGGGGGCCTTTTCGGCATCGTGCAGGGCAGCGTCTACAAGGCATTGCGGGACGCCAGTGCGAAGCAACTGCAAGACATCGGATTCGACGGTTATGCCATCGGCGGACTCAGCGTCGGCGAGGCCCGTTCGGTCATGTACGACTTGGTGACTCACACCGCGCAGCAATTGCCCGACCAGCAGCCGCGCTATCTGATGGGCGTCGGCAAGCCGCAGGACATCCTGCACGCCGTGCGCCTGGGCATCGACATGTTCGATTGCGTTCTGCCGACCCGCAACGCCCGCAACGGATTCTTGTTCACCTCCACCGGCAAGGTGGCGATCAAGAACGCCCGCCACCGCGCCGATGAGCGCCCGCTGGACTCCGACTGCGACTGCTTTACCTGCCAACACCATTCGCGCGCCTACCTGCGCCACTTGTTCATGGCGAGCGAAATCCTGGCGTTGCACCTCAACACGGTGCACAACGTGACGTATTACCTGCGCCTGATGCGCCGCATACGCGAGGCCATTCGTCTGGAGACGCTTGATGAGCTCACGGTGCCGGAGTTTTGAGGGGTTACAGGTCATGGCGGCTGAAAATCAAAACCGGATCAGTGAGATTACGCAGCCTTGCGGAATTGGCGTTACAACGTTTGTCCCAAAGCGTCATTACGATGAAAATAGACTCGCTCAGTGCCCCCAATCGTCATTCCGGGCTTGACCCGGAATCCAGCGACCTTGAATTGGCCCCGGCTCGAACGGGGGCCGCGGATTCCCGCCCGCTCAGTCGAGGGCAGCTGCGTAACGTCACCTGGGTCACGCCCGCGCTTTGACCTGAATCCCGGCTGGAACCTGATCACCTTCCAGGTGCTTCCCGCCGACGGTCAGGCCAGTAAGGTGTTCTCAAGTATTCAGAGCGGTCATGGCGCGTCGTTGTTCGATGCCGGGAATCCCGCAGCCAGCCACCTGAAGGCCGCCTTTGTCTTGCACGGCGCGCAGGTCGTCGGGGAAAACACGCAGTTTGCCTGGCGCGCCCTTGACCGGCTCAGATTATGACTAGGCTCAGGACTCATAACCAGAAACTAACCGTGACAGCTATGCAGATAGCACTGAAGAACGTATGCGCACAGCGGTCGTAACGAGTGGCGATGCGGCGACAATCCTTCAGCCTGCCAAACAGGCGCTCAATGAGGTTGCGGCTCTTGTACAACTCGGTGTCGTAGATGATGGGCTCTTTGCGCTTGGCGCGGCCCGGAATGCAGGACTTGATGCCACGTTCGGCAAGGGCCTCGCGCAACCTGTCGCTGTCATAACCCTTGTCGGCTATCAGGACAGCGGCTTTCGGTAGGGCGTCAAGTACCGGATCAGCCCCGCGGTAGTCGCTGACCTGCCCCGCCGTCAACCGCAGCACGACGGGCTTGCCATCGCCGTCGCAGACGGCGTGGAGCTTGGAGTTCAGCCCACCCCGGGTGCGTCCGATGCAGCGCGAAAGCCCCCCTTTTTCAGCAAGCTGGCTGCGGTACGATGCGCTTCCCGATGGGTGCTATCGATCATGCCCGTCTTGGTGGCGGTGCTTTCGGCAGCCAGGGCTTGGAAGATACGGTCGAAGACCGCTGCCCTGCTCCAGCGCACGAAGCGGTTGTAGAGCGTCTTGTGGGGTCCGTAACAGGCGGGCGCGTCGCGCCACCTCGGCCCATAGCGGATAACGTGGAGGATGCCGCTGATGACCTTTCGGTCATCGACGCGTGGGACGCCGCGCACCTTGTTGGTGACAGGGGTTTGAGTCGGTTAAACGGGTCGTCGGCCAGCCAGAAGTGGTGCTCGGACATGATCGCTCTCCTAGTGGCGTCAGCGTGTTGACTCTCATCACAGGCCCCATGATACCTTTTATAGGTCCTGAGCCTAGGAGGTTGATGGTCAACACCGTGAGCGCCAGAAACAGACCAGGGAAAAGAATGATCCAGCAAAACGATCTGCACGTACGTCCTGCCCTCCGCCATGATGTTGCCCCAGCTTGGAATGTTCGGCGGCGTGCCGGCGCCGAGGAATCGGATCAAGCCGGACCCAGAAGCTGAGCCGAAGGCCCAGTGCCGCTGATTAGGAGTTGCTCAAGGTCGAGCGGCGGCAGGCCGTAGGTGGCGAGAGATGGCCGCCGCGCTTTCCAGCCCTTCGTGCACGGCGTAGGCGACACCAAGCTGGAAGGAGCCCATGGTGACGATACGCCCGCCGCGAAGCGGCAGCGTCGGCACTGAGGCGGATTGTGAATGACCGTATTTATCAGAATGTGATAAGGTCCCCTCGTATCCTGAAGGCATCCAAGAGTCTCCCCCGTTTGTTGTAGCCGAGGTCTGGGGCCGGGTGTTTTCCCGGGCACTTGACGTGAAGAAGTCGGGATTGTCCTGGATTTGAGGAAGGGAAGTGAAAATGGAGAATCGGCATCAGTCTTTCATTGATAAGATGGGAGGGCCGGGTTTCGTTCTGTCCTTGCTCAGTGTCATTGTCATGGCCGTTGCACTTTTTGTAACGTTCCAAGGCAATCTCGATAGCCGCTTGCAGACGATGCAGGCGGAGAACAATCGCCGGTTCGATGCCTTGCAGGCGGAGAACAATCGCCGGTTCGATGCCTTGCAGGCAGAGAACAATCGTCAGTTCGAAGAGGTGAACCGTCGGTTCGATAGGGTCGACCAGCGGTTGGACCAATTGTTCGAGGTGCTTCGCATCTTTGAAGGGAGAATTACGCGCCTTGAAGAGCAAGTCGGCGTCGGGGCCGACACCGAATAGTTCCACTGCGTGGCCCGTCTCTTCCTTCGGGGAAAGCAGGTCGCCTGACCTTTCGTGTTATGGATATTCGTGAAGGGGGCCTGTCGGGCCTCCTTTTTCTTTTGTGATGGCTGAGTCTTGCACTTGCCAGATGTTGCCCATATACGCCTCCGGTTCATTTGGGAACGATCGGCAACACGCCTCTGGTGCAGGTGAACGTCTTGCGCGACACCTTGCCGGATATCGACGCGTTCGCCAAGCTCGAGTATTTCAACCCCGGGGGTCGCTGAAAGATCGTCCGGTGCGGCAGATTCTGCTGGATGCGTTGACCAACGGCGCCTTATCTCCCGGCAAGACGATTCTGGATTCGAGTTCCGGCAACGCCGGCATCGCGTATGCCATGCTCGGCGCTGCCCTCGGCTATCCCGTGGCCCTGGTGGTGCCCGAAAACGCCAGTCTGGAGCGCCGCAAACGCATCGTGGCGCACGGCGCGAACCTCACACCACCGACGCGTTGAAGGGATACGACGAGGCGCTTCGCGTGGCGATGCGGCGCCAATCCTTGAGCCGGCCGAACAAGCGCTCGATGAGGTTGCGGCTCTTGTAAAGCTCCGTGTCGTAGACAATCGGCTCTTTACGGTTGGCGCGGCCTGGAATACAGGACTTGATGCCACGTTCGGCAAGGGCCTCACGCAACCTGTCGCTGTCATAGCCCCTGTCGGCAATCATGACACAGGCCTCCGGTAGAGCCGACAACACCGTGTCAGCCCCCCGGTAGTCGCTGACTTGACCCGCCGTCAACCGCAACACGATGGGTTTGCCGTCGCAGACGGCGTGGAGCTTGGAGTTGAGCCCACCCCGGGTGCGTCCGATGCAGCGCGAAAGCCCCCCTTTTTCAGCAAGCTGGCTGCGGTACGATGCGCCTTGAGATGGGTGCTGTCGATCATGACCGTCCCGGTGGCGACGCTTTCGGCAGCCAGGGCTTGAAAGATACGGTCGAACACCCCGGCCTTGCTCCAGCGCACGAAGCGGTTGTAGAGCGTCTTGTGCGGACCGTAACAGGCGGGCGCGTCACGCCACATCAGCCCATAGCGGATGACGTGGATGATGCCACTGATGACCTTTCGGTCATCGACGCGCGGGACGCCGCGCACCTTGTTGGGTAACAGGGGTTTGAGGCGCTCAAACTGATCGTCGGACAGCCAGAAATGGTGTTCGGGCATGATCGCTCTCCTTATGGCGTCAGCGTGTTGACTCTCATCACAGGCCCCATGATACCCTTTTATAGGTCCTGAGCCTAGGTCATATCGATGTGTCGCACGTTACTCGCAGGTTTTCTCCTCCTTGCCGGAAGTCTCCTGGCGCACGGCGGGGACATTGACGACATGCTGAAAGAAATTGACCCCGGCGACGCGGCGGGCATGGACGACAGTTTCCTGGATGAAGGTGGCGGGTCTGACTTCGACCCTTTGGATGAATTTGACGCCATAAAGGGACCGTATCGAGAAAGAACTCCGCCGAAACAAAACGGGCGAAAGAGGCCCGCGACTCCGACATGTAGGGACGAATGCGCGTGTGTATCCACATATGTCTGGAATCCGCGCCGACCAACGACACGCGCACAGCGGCCGAAAAAAGGCTGATGCAGAACGGGCCAAGGCTGCGTGGGCCCAAAGAGAGGCCCTGTGCTGGCGCTGGTTCTGCTCTGGAGGGGCTGGGTCTACGGATTCCTATCCTACTCCTGCCAAAGAAGAAAATTGTCCCGGCGGGAAAATACAGCCGGACGGCAGCGCCGACGCGTTATATCAACAGATCAAAACCCTGGAAGCCCAGATCGATCAGGACAGGCAACAACGCCGGGCCGACGAAGAACGGCGGCACCAGGAATAGTTTGCCGCTGAACAGGCCGAACACGAGAGATTGCGTCAGCAGCTCGAGGCTGAGCAGGCCGCCGCATATGCGGAACGTCTTGCCGCCTGTCGAGAAGCTTGGCGTCAGAGAATAAATTACTGTCGGTGCGGGGGCTTCAAGGAAACCGAGACCCCGACTTGGGTACGAGAAGCAACTTCTTGCGCATGGTAACATCGCCTCAGCTGAAGAGACCTTCTGGGCGGCAGGCAGAACTTATCGAACGCGAGCCCGGACAGCATGTCAAGGACACCCGATGAACTCGCCCTCAGAGGTCGTGACGGCCTTCCAACGAGCGGCTCAATGTGATGTCGTCGGCGTATTCAAGATGCCCGCCGACCGGCAGACCGTGCGCGAGACGCGTGAGGCGGACGCCGTGGGGTTTGACGAGGCGGGCGAGGTAGAGGACCGTGGCTTCGCCCTCCGTGTTGGGATTGGTCGCGCAAATGATTTCGCGAATGCCGCCTTGTTCCACCCGGGCCAACAAGGCATCAATCGTCAGTTGATCGGGGCCGATGCCGTCGAGCGGCGAAAGCGCACCCATCAAAACGTGGTACAGTCCTTTGTAAACTCCAGTGCGCTCAATGAGAAACACATCGCTCGGGTCTTCCACTACGCAAATGAGACCGTCGTCGCGCGACGGGTCGACGCACAACGCGCAGGGATCCACCTCCGTAATGCCGCGGCAACGCGAGCAAAAGATGATTTTCTCTTTCACTTCCACTATCGCCTGAGCGAGGCGCTGAGCGCGCTCCTGTGAGGTCCGCAGGATAAAAAAAGCGAGACGCTGGGCGGTTTTCTCACCGATGCCGGGCAGGCGGCAAAGCTCTTCCATCAGGGTGGAGAGCGTACGTGGTCGGAACATAGCGATTCCCTGCAGCGGCTCAGAAGAGACCGGGGATTTTCATTCCGCCAGTCAGCTTGCTCATCTCGTCAGAAATCATTTCTTGAGACTTGCGCAGGGCTTCGTTAACGCCGGCCAGAACAAGGTCTTCAAGCATTTCGACATCGTCCGGGTCAACGACCTGGGGCTCGATCTTGAGGCACAGGATCTCATTTTTGCCGTTGACCGTGACCGAAACCATGCCACCGCCGACCGACGCCTCAACGGTCCGCTGGGCGAGTTCCTCTTGCATCTTGACCATCTTCTGCTGCATCTGCTGGGCCTGCTTGAACAGATTGCCCATACCACCTTTCATCATATGCTCCTCATCGAGGTACGGCTTGAAAGATTTCCACGACAGCTTCCTTGAAAGTAAGTTTGCTCTTCTGCATGTCCTCTGAGGTGGACTCGCCGGAGTTGGTTGCGGCGGCGCCGAGGGCCGGAGCACTGTCCGACTCTGGCTCTAGTAAAGGTTCGATAGCTACACGAAAGTCCGGTCCGAAAAGCTCTTGGGCGATTTCCCGGATCGTGGCGAGGTTTTCAGGCTCGCTTAATGTCGACAGATGGAACGCGTCGCGTTCGTGTATGCCAATCATCAATTTGTGGTCCTGGCTGGAAACGACGATGCCCTGCTCCAGACACCCCGCCAACGAAGGGCGTTTCTGTGCAACGCGCTCTTGCAGCATGCGCCAGGGGTCACCTTCGGATGACGCCGGCGCCTCGGCGATAGCCGATTCCGATGCCAACGACTCGTGCACCTCGTTCGCGACTGGCTCAGACATGGTGACAGGGTAGGACGTCGTCGGTGATGCCGCGGTCTGCTCGTCGCCATACTGTTGCAGGTAATCCAACACCGATTGCAGTGGCTGCACCCGGCCGATGCAGGCCATGCGCACCAGCGCCATTTCGAGAATCAGCATGGGATTGCTGGCATACCGCAGCGACCCTTCCGCCGCCGACAGCGTGTGAAACTGCCCGTAGATATCCTCTGGGCTAACCGCGTCCGAAAGACGGCGCAGCGCCGTCATATCTGACTCCGACAGCGGGATCAGACTCTCTGGCTGCGGCACCGTCTTAAGCACAATAAGATGCCGCAACGCCTCCAGCAGCGCCTTCATGGTACTGCCGGCCTCATAACCCTCCATCTGTAATTGACCGACGGTGCGCAGAGCCGTTTCAACGTCCTGTCTGAACAGGGCGTCCAGGCACGCCACCAACGGTTCGTTGCCCACGTGTCCGAGAAGCTGCCGCACGTCGTCATCCTGGATCTCCATGCCGCAGAAGGCAATAACCTGGTCAAGCAGGCTCTGGCCGTCACGCATGCTGCCCTCCGCGGCTCGTGCGATATGAGCCAGGCTGGTCGACGATATGGTGATGCCCTCGCTCTGCGTGATCGAGGCCAGTTGCTCACAGATACCCGCCAGGGAGACACGCTTGAACTCGAACCGCTGGCAGCGGGAGACAATAGTGAGGGGGATCTTTTCCAACTCGGTGGTGGCAAAAACGAACACGACGTGCGGCGGCGGCTCTTCAAGCGTCTTGAGCAGCGCGTTGAAGGCCTCCTTGGTCAACATGTGGACTTCATCAATGATATAAATTTTGTAGCGCCCGCCGGACGGCAGGTAGCGCAACTGCTCACGCAGGTCACGTATCTCGTCGATGCCGCGGTTGGAGGCGCCGTCGATTTCAATGATGTCCAGGTAGGAACCTCGCGTGATTTCTTGGCAGGATTGGCAGGTGTTGCACGGTTGAACGGTGGGACCTTGCTCGCAGTTGAGAGCTTTGGCCAGCAGACGGGCCATGGTGGTTTTACCGACGCCGCGGGTGCCCGAAAACAGGTAGGCGTGGGCAACGCGGTTGAGCTGGATAGCGTTTTGCAGGGTTCGGGTGACGTGTTGCTGCTCAACGATGTCGTCGAATGTTTGGGGGCGCCATCTCCGTGCTGTGACTTGGTACCCCATAGAGCTCTCCATCGGCATCGCCTGCAGTGGACCGCAATTCAGACGGCCGTGCACCCAGTCTCGACCTATCGGGGCGAAAAACCGCATCCCATAGCGAGCTCAGATCAGGCACTCCTGCGGCCCCCGAGGAAAGTTGCTTACGGCTGCTTCCTTCCGGACCTGACCGGGTTCACAACGCCTCGTGGCACAGGACCCAATCTTCAAAGCTGTTTATGGGGCGAACCTTCCGCCTGATGGGGCCTCAACATGAGGAATTCCGTCCCGCTATAGCGGATTGCGGGTTACAGGGCACCGCTACCTCCCCACCTAGCACGACCTTTCTTGCGCTCTGCTGCTTCCGCCATTCACGCTGGTGAACGGAGAGGGTGGGATTCGAACCCACGGGGCGCTTTTGGCACCCACGCGCTCTCCAGGCGCGCCGATTCGACCGCTCTCGCACCTCTCCTCTTCACGGGCGATAAAAAAGCGGAGAGAGAGGGATTTGAACCCCCGGTACCCGTAGGTACAGTTGATTTCGAATCAACCGCCTTCAACCGCTCGGCCATCTCTCCGTGGTTGCTGGTTCTGCGTCTGCGGCGCATTGAACTAAACGCCACACAGCCTTGTGCGTTGCGAACGATGTTGCTGACGTAAGTTCCGAAAGAACGTGCTGAGCAAGACACTGCATTCCGCTTCACAGACGCCGCTGACAACCGGAAACGCATGATTGAGTCGTTGACTGCCCAGAATGTCGAATTGCGAGCCGCAGGCACCGGCCTTGGGGTCGTGACAGCCAAACACAAGTCGCTCAATTCGGCTCAGAATTGCGGCACCGAGGCACATGATACAGGGTTCAAGAGTAACGTACAAGACGGCCCCAGTGAGGTACCAAGTGCCCATTTTTTGGGCCGCGTGGCGCAGGGCCAACACCTCCGCGTGGGCCGTCGGATCGCCCAGCGCCTGCCGTTGGTTGTAACCCTGGCCGATGATCTCATCATCCACAACGACAACCGCCCCAACGGGCACATCGGCTGCATGCAACGCCTTGCGGGCCTCGCACAGCGCCGCTTGCATGAAGTATTGGTGATCGACCTGCACGTCGGCGGGACTTCCTGACGTTCGGAGAAAAAATAAGGGCACCCTTTGCAGGAGGTGCCCTTACGTAGGAAACGCGCCGAGGAGGAGTTGAACCCCCAGCCTCCAGATCCGTAGTCTGGCGCTCTATCCAATTGAGCTATCGGCGCTCAGGAGCGATGTGACGGAGAGGGAGGGATTCGAACCCTCGTAGCACTTTTTAGGCGCTAAATCGCTTAGCAGGCGATCACCTTCAGCCGCTCGGTCACCTCTCCAGGGTATGAACGGGTACGTGCGATTCGTGAGCGAGGCCAGCGGAGAGAGAGGGATTCGAACCCCCGGAACTTGCGTTCAGCGGTTTTCAAGACCGCCCCCTTCGACCGCTCGGGCATCTCTCCCGCATCCAGGAGCATTTGGTGTCAACATTCCACGCACCAGAATCGGTTCAGATGAGTGGGGAAGGATAACACGACATCATCCAGACCTTCAAGACATTCTTTCAGGGGACATCATAGGGATAGTTGCGATTGAGGTGTTCAAGATCACAGCGAAAATCACAAAATAGCTCCCAGATCAGCCCAACAACCCGTTTTGTCAAAGGTCTATCTTCATTCTGGTTCTCCGCATCAAGCGTGTTCACCTCATCGTTATTTTTCACGTTGAACTTCGGGAGTAGCGGGTCCACATCAGCGAATCTACGATAACGCATCCACCAATTGGCCACGGCGCCAACCTTACAAAAGCCTCTTCGTTTGAGTTTCTCGTGAACGGGCCTTTCGAGTGGACTCCAGTTTTGAAATCCTATGCCCGGGACACCCCGAAGAACGCCATAAACTATGATGTTCCTCCTCGCGATATTTTCTACGTAAAACGAAAAACACCCACGATGCTGATAACGCGGTTGACAAGAAGGCGGTCTCTTTCGCCACGTTATCAGAAAACCCGCCCAATCTTCGAAAATACAATCAATATCGGGAAAAAAGACAACCTCCCACCGTTCGTCATAGCCGTTACATGCCAATTTCTGTTTCAACTCATCACGAACTCCTAGCCAATAAATCCGAAAGGTTCTTTCGGCAGCGGACTCCATGTAATTACCCTCATCTATTGATCAACAGGGGGGCCAACCGCTTACAAATTCTTTGTAAGCGTCCTCATGTCGTCATACCGTTGGAACTCCCCGCAAGCAGCGAACCGTCCTCGCCCGTATCGCCCGTCTCATCAATGTCATTCTCTCCGTCCTCTTCGATACGTACCGCGCCGACGAGGCGTTGATCGGCTCGCAGATTGATGAGCCTCACGCCCTGGGTATTGCGACCGGTGGGCCGGATATCGCCGACTGGCAGGCGGACCAGGTTGCCTTGATCGCTCATAACCATGACGTCGTCATCATCGAAAACCTGCAAGATACCCATGACAGGCCCGGTTTTGGCCGTGATACGCAGGTTGATGAGCCCCTTGCCGCCGCGGCTTTGGGTACGGTATTCGGACTCGGTGGTACGTTTGCCGTAACCACTTTCGGAAACAGTCAGAATCGTGGAATCGGGACTGAGGACCTCCATGCCGACGACCTCGTCGTCCTTGGCGAGCCAGAGACCCTTGACGCCACGAGCCGTGCGCCCGATGGCCCGTGCGTCCGATTCGTTGAAGCGAATGGCCATGCCCTTTCGGGTGCCGAGGAGAATATCCTGGTCGCCCTGGGTGACGCTGACGCGAATGAGCTCGTCGCCGTCGTCGAGGTTCAGGGCGATGATACCGGCTTGCCTGGGATTGCTGTACGCCTTGAGGGAAGTCTTTTTCACGACGCCGAACTTGGTGGCCATGATCAGGTAGCGGTCGATCTCGAAGCGCCGGATCGGCACCACCGTGGAAATGCGTTCGTCGGACTGGAGCTGCAACAGGTTGACCACCGCCTTGCCCTTGGCGATTCGGCTGGCTAATGGTAGTTGATACACCTTAAGCCAATGGACCTTGCCGATGTTGGTAAAGAACAACAAGTAGTCGTGCGTCGAGGCGATGAAGAGTTGCTCAACGAAGTCCTCCTCACGCGTCTGCATGGCCATCTTGCCTTTGCCGCCGCGGCGTTGGCTCTGGTACAGGTTGACGGGTTGGCGCTTGATGTAGCCGGTATGGCTTTTCGTCACTACCATGTCTTCTTCGACGATGAGGTCTTCAAGGTGGATTTCTTCCTCGGCATCGACGATCTCCGTGCGCCTTGCGTCGCCGTACTGTTCCTTGAGAGCGAGAAGATCATCTTTGATGATGCCTTGCAGGCGGGCGTCGTTGGTCAGAATGTCCTCATAGTCCTGGATGGTCTCGCGCAGCTCGGTATGCTCGGTGAGAATTTTGTCGCGCTCCAGCCCGGTCAGGCGTTGCAAGCGTAAGTCCAAAATGGCCTGCGCCTGAATAGCTGAGAGCGTCGGAAGTGCTCCGTCGTCCGCGAAATCTAGGGAGCCTTGTTCAACTGCCTTGATTTCAAGAAGACGAAACCTACCTTCCATCAGCCCCTGGCGTGCCTCGTCCGGCGAAGCGGCGTTACGAATGAGCTCGATGACGGCGTCGAGGTGATCCAAAGCAATCAAGAGACCAACCAACACATGCTCACGCTCGCGGGCAAGCTCCAGGTCGTGCTGCGTTCGGCGTACGATGACTTCTCGGCGGTGCTCCAGGAAATAGATCAGCATTTCTTTCAGGGTCAGGACACGCGGCTCATTGTCGACCAGCGCCAGCATGATGATGCCAAACGTCGACTGCAGTTGCGTGTTGGCATAGAGCTGATTCAGCACTACTTGGGAAACCGCGTCGCGCTTGAGATCAATGACAATGCGCATGCCGCGGCGGTCGGATTCGTCGCGCAGGTCGGCAATCCCCTCGATCTTCTTGGCGCGCACCATTTCGGCAATGCGCTCCAGGAGCTTGGTCTTATTCAATTGATAGGGGATCTCACTGACGATGATACTCTCGCGCTCAGTGCGGTCCGACTCCTCAACATCACACCGGGCGCGGAGTTGCAGGAAGCCACGACCGGTGTGGTAGGCTTCCAGAATGCCTTGCCGGCCATGGATGAAACCAGCGGTGGGGAAATCCGGTCCCGGAAGATACTCCATCAACTCAGGCAGCATGCAGTCCGGGTGCTCGAGAACGAGGACCAAGGCATCAATGACCTCCGCAAGGTTGTGAGGCGGAATGTTCGTCGCCATGCCGACGGCGATGCCGGCCGAACCGTTGACCAGCAGGTTGGGAATGGCGGAGGGTAAAACGGTCGGCTCTTGCCTCGTCTCGTCGTAGTTGGGGACGTAGTCAACGGTGTTTTTGTTGATGTCGCGCAGCATTTCCTCGCCGAGGCGGGTCATGCGCGCCTCGGTGTAACGCATCGCGGCAGGCGGGTCGCCATCCACTGAGCCAAAATTTCCCTGTCCGTCAATCAGCGGGTAACGCAGCGAGAAATCCTGCGCCATGCGTACCAGCGATGGATACACAGCGCCCTCGCCATGGGGATGGTAATTACCGCTGACGTCGCCGGCGATCTTGGCGCACTTGCGGTGCGCGCGGTTAGCCGTCAAGTTCAGGTCTCGCATGGTAGTGAGAATGCGCCGATGCACCGGCTTGAGGCCATCTCGCACGTCGGGCAGCGCCCGGCTGATGATGACCGACATCGCGTAGTCCATGAAGGACGTGCGGAGTTCGTCGGTAATACTAATCGGCGTCGAGCTTTCTTGAATGGCCATGTTATCCCTGCCTAGACATCGAGGTTTGCGACTTCTCTGGCGTGTCGTTCGATAAAGGTCTTGCGCGGGTCGACTTGATCACCCATGAGGGTGGTGAAGATGTTATCGGCCTCAACGGCATCCTCGATCGTGACCTGAAGCAGGCTGCGCTGGATCGGGTCCATGGTCGTATCCCACAACTGGCCGGGATTCATCTCCCCCAGGCCCTTGTATCGCTGCACGCCCAAGTCTTTCTTGCCACTGCTATAGACGGTTTGTAGCAACTCGCCGAAATTGTTGGCAGTGGACTCCACGTTGTTGCCGTGAAGCACGTAGGGTGGCGGCCCGAGCTCGCCGAGGTGTTCGATGATGGTGCGAAGCTCCCGCATCTCCGGCGAGGTCAGCAATGCGTTGTCGATAGCGGTCATGCGCGATAGGCCATTTTCGTAAGTGATGAAAACGATCCGATAGTTCTGATTCTCATCGTCCCAAACCACGCGAGCGTCTTGCAAAATCTCGCCATAGCCCGATAACGCGTGGCTCAGTGTCTCCATGAGTTGGCGAGTTGCCTCATAGTCGGTAAGAATCGACGGGTCGATAGTAGGCTGCAGAACTGCGTGGCGCAGCACGCGCGCGTCATTGTGACGCCGTTCCAGACGCTCAATGAGATGCTCGAATGTCTGAACCCGCTTGACCATCGAAGCCAAATGGCTACCGTGTATTTCGTCGTGGCCATGAGCGGCCCGCCGCAGGTGCAGCTTGTCCGTCGCCAAGTTCAATACGTGGTCGTCGAAGGCGATCTGATTCTTCAGATAGATCTCCGTTTGCCCCTTTTTAATGCGGTACAACGGTGGCTGCGCGATGTACAGGTAACCGCGCTCAATGACCGGACGCATATGGCGAAAGAAGAACGTCAGCAGCAACGTACGAATGTGTGAGCCGTCCACATCGGCGTCGGTCATGATAATGATCCTGTGGTAGCGGATCTTCTCGATGTCGAAATCGTCCCGGCCGATGCTGGTACCGAGGGCTGTGATTAGTGTTTGCAACTCCTGGCTGCTCAGCATGCGGTCGAAGCGAGCCTTCTCAACGTTCAGAATTTTTCCGCGCAACGGTAAGATGGCTTGGAAATTGCGGTCGCGTCCTTGTTTCGCCGAGCCGCCCGCAGAATCGCCCTCCACGATGTAGAGCTCGGACAACGCGGGGTCGCGCTCGGAACAATCGGCGAGCTTACCGGGCAGCGCCAAGCCTTCGAGAAGTCCCTTGCGTCGCGTAAGGTCGCGGGCCTTGCGCGCCGCTTCGCGTGCCCGGGCGGCGTTGAGCACCTTTTCCACGATCTTGCGGCCCGCGCTGGGGTTCTCTTCCAAAAAGATGGCCAACTGCTCATTGACGATGGTCTCCACGATACCCTTGACTTCGCTGTTGCCAAGTTTGGCCTTGGTCTGCCCCTCGAACTGGGGTTCGGGCACCTTGATGCTAAGGACACTGGTCAAGCCCTCGCGGACGTCCTCTCCCGACAGATTCTCTTTGACGTTCTTGAGCAGGTTGTTGTTGCTGGCGTAAGCATTGATGGTTCGGGTCAGGGCGCTCTTGAGACCGATGAAGTGGGTGCCGCCCTCAATCGTATTGATAGTATTGACGAATGACAGGATTGTTTCGTTGTAACTGTCGTTGTATTGCATCGCTACTTCGAGGCGCACGCTGTCGCGCTCCCCAGTGATGAAAATCGGGTCCGGGTGCAACACCGTCTTGTTCTGGTTGAGATAGGTAACGAATGACTCAATCCCACCTTCGTAATGGAAATCGTGATTGCGACCGTCCCGTTGGTCTTCGATGGTAATACGCAACCCGCGATTGAGGAAGCTGAGCTCCCGCAAACGGGCGGCCAGGATGTCGAAGCTGAACTCGGTAGTCTCGGTGAAAATTTCGGCGTCCGGCTTGAACATCACCGTCGTACCAACCCGCATGGTGTTTGCGCCCTGCTGGAGAGGCGTTTGCGGCTCCCCGCGCTGGTACCGCTGGGTGTACACGTAGCCTTCGCGGTGGATTTCCAGTTCCAGGTACTCCGATACGGCATTGACGACAGAAACACCAACCCCGTGCAAGCCACCGGAAACCTTGTAACTATCCTTTCCGAACTTCGCCCCAGCGTGCAGCTTGGTCAGCACGACTTCCGCAGCGGAAATGCCCTCTGTAGGATGGATGCCGACCGGTATGCCACGGCCATTGTCTCTCACGGTAATCGAGTTATCGGAATGGATGGTCACCCGGATGTGATTACAAAAACCCGCCATGGCCTCGTCCACGCTATTGTCAACAACCTCGTACACAAGATGATGCAACCCTTGTGAACCCGTACCGCCGATGTACATGGCAGGACGCTTGCGCACGGCTTCAAGACCCTCGAGGACGTGAATACTGCTGGAATTGTAGCTATCCATCAGGTCTGGTCTCTCCTTATCTCCAGATATGCGTAGCCTTAGTGGGTGCAGGAGGCAGCGTATGGCATGTCGTTCCGTAGGGTCGTCTGGCCATTGAGTCGTTGTACTTGGAAGTGAGCCAGCGAGTTGAGATCATCGAACTGCTCCCGCTCTTCGGTAGCGGTGATAAAGGTTTGAAAGGCATGGGTCTTCAGAAACGCGAAAATGATCTCGCGGTTACGTGCATCGAGCTCGGAAACAATGTCATCAAGCAGCATGACGGGTCGATGGCCACGTTGACGCTGGATGCCGAGAGCCAATGCAGCTACCAATAGGAAAACGACGAGCCGTTGTTGGCCCTGTGAGGCATAACCTCGCGATTCCCTGCCGCAAAAATTGATCGCAATGTCATCACGCTGTGGGCCGAAAAGGGTTTGCCCCATAGCCGTTTCGGCATGTTGCAGGCGCCGCGCTTCGGTCAGGAAATGTTCTCGCAACGGCGCGTCTGCGCCATTAGTTGGCAGAAGTGTTTCGTATTGCTGGGCCGAGCACTTGGCCAGAATGGCGGGACGATAATCGAGTGACAGCGTGTCGATGTCTGACCCCAGGTCTTGCAGGAGTTCGGTCGACAGGATGCTGTTCAATAATTCGACATGCCACCAACGCGCCCGCATCAATTGGATGGCAGTTGTGATAAACCGCTCGGTCCAAGCGGCCAGGACACCGGTGTCGGTTGACGTACGTAGCAGTGAGTTGCGCTGTTTCAGAACGTGCTGGAAATCCTGACTAATTCGTACGAAGCCGGGATGCAAACTGGCAATCCCCCGGTCGATGAGATACCGCCTTCCCGCGGGTCCACCCCGAATAACCTGTAACATTCCCGGATGAAAGGCGACAGCGGTGAAACGGCTGGTAAATTCCCTCGTATCTCTGGTTTCCTTACCATTCAGCCACAGGCGCCGGGTACCCGCTGACAGTTGCACGGCCAGCTCACTTTGGCGCTCGACATGCCGATTGACAACCATTGCTTTAACGATGCCTTGCGCGGCCTCCCAATTTCGTAGTTCTTCCCGATTGTTGGTGCGAAATGAGGACAAATTAGCCAAGAAAAAAATGGATTCCAATAAGTTCGTTTTACCACTGCCATTAAATCCGGTGATATAAGCACCAGCCGGGGGAAATACCAAATCTAGGTCATGGTAACTTCGGAAGCGTTGAAGTGTCAGCTTCTCAAGTAGCATTGCTCTTCCTGTTCGCAGACAAGGGCCATTAGACCCGCATTGGCATGATGACGTAGAAGAATGCATCGCTCTCGGACGGCCGGAGAATGACCGGGTTCACCGCGTCGGTAAGTTCCAGGCATACGTCACGCTCGGTAGTAACGGCCAGCACTTCCATGAGATACCGGGCGTTAAAGCCAATCGTCAGGTTGTCACCTTGGTAATCGGTCGGAATCTGATCGGTTGCCTCGCCCATTTCCGGCGTGTTGGAACATAACGTGAGGTGTTGGGAGTCGAAATCGATGCGTACCGGCCGGGTCTTTTCGTTAGATAAGAGGGACACGCGCCGCAGAGCTCGTAACAGACCCTCGTGGGCGACGGTCGCGGTAGCTTTATGTTCTTTCGGTATGACACCCTGATAATCCGGGAACTGGCCTTCGATAAGGCGGGTTACCAACGTGGCTCGGTCTTTACGGAAGACTAGGTGATTGGGCAAAACTGCAATTTCTATCTTTTCAGACTCACCATTGGCTGAAAAGCGGCTGACTTCCTCAAGAGCTTTGCGGGGAACAATCACCTGTAAGCTCTTATCTAGGGCCATCGGTTGTTTGACGTGTGCCAATCGATGACCATCAGTAGCCACCATAGTCATATTACCGTTTTCGCAGGTCATCAATACACCACTAAGTGTATAGCGTGTCTCGTCATGCGAAGTCGCGAAAACCGTGTGACGAATCATATCGTCAAAAGCGTTGCTATCGACCTCGGTGAACTCGGCATCGTCGATGGGGGGTAGGGCAGGGTACTCATCCGCCGGTAGACAGGGAACTTTGAACTTGGATGCACCCGCCGTCAGGTGTGCCCAACCTTCGCTGTTAATAGCAAGATTGATGCTCGCGCCCGCCGGCAATTCACGCAGGATATCGTAGGTTTTGCGGGCTGGTAGCGTCGTCGTGCCAGATTGGTTCACCGTTGTATCCAGGTAGCCCTTGTAGCCCAGTTCGAGGTCGGTGGCATGAATCACGGTTTCATTGTTGACCGCGGTCAACAGAAAATGGGACAAGATAGGCAAGGTGTTCTTCCGCTCGACAATGCCCTGTATTTTCTGCAAACCCTTCAGGAAGATATCTTGGCTGATGGTAAGGTTCATGGTTTGTTTTTCTCCTGCCTTTCAAAATTAAACATTAGTAAACCTAAGTCCGGTGCATATGTGAAAAAGGGTTCTAACCCTTTCTTGATACGTCGCTTTCCTTGTGGATATGTTTTGCCTGTGGATAAATTATTATCCACATACCCGATTCATCCCAGCTTGTGGAAAACCGATGTCCACGATTTCCACATGTGTATTTGCAAGTGTTTTAGTCAGCAAACGGACAGTTCCCGCAAAATCTGCATCGCTATCCATCAAACTGCTGACTCTCCTATAAGCATGCTGAATCGTAGACGTGCTACGGCTGCCAAATAGCCGGCCGATTTCCGGTAATGGCACATCAGTCAGTTCCTGGCATAGGTACATAGCAATCTGGCGCGGTATCAGCACAATGTGGCCACGATGTTTAGCTTTGATCTCCGATACCTTCACGCCAAAATGGCTGGCAACGGTTTGTTGGATGACCGAAACTCGATGCTGATACGTTGTCTGTGTCTGCCGTAACATGTTGCTTATGAGTCCATCGTCGATGGCTCTGTCGTGCAGCGAGGCATACGTTGCCAAGCGGGTCAAGCTGTTTTCCAGTTTTCGAATGTTCATCCGCGAATCAGATGCGATGAAACTCGCTACGTTGTCGGGCAATGAGATATGGTAGGCGGCGGCTTTTTGGCGGAGGATGGCTAGGCGTGTTTCCAGTTCTGGAGGCAGAATCTCAACAATGACCCCGCAACTCAGTCGTGACTGTAGGCGCAGGTCGAGAGACGTGATGTCCTGAGGTGTTGTTGTGCTCGCCATGACGACCTGTTTGCCGGTATTCAGCAGATCATCAAGGGTATGCAGTAGCGTTTGCTGCGTGTAGCTCTTACCGGCGATGTCCTGGATGTCGTCTACAAGCAGAACGTTCGTCTTCAGGTACTGGTTGCGCAGCGTCTCAATACGGCCATTTTGTATGGCATTGTGCAGTTTGTGGCTGAGGCTGTCAGGTGTCAGATAGGTGATCTGCCAAGCGGGTTTACTTTCATTGAGATGGTGGCTGATGGCGTGCAGCAAATGGGTTTTGCCCAAGCTGTCTCCCGCTCGAATGAGCAGTGGATTATATGCGGTGGCTGGGTCGTTGGCGACAGCAAGAGCGGCTTGGTATGCGAGTCGGTTGGAGGGGCCGACTATGAAGTTGATGAATGTATGATTCATAATGTCAGGGAGGGTTGTGGTGACTGAAGGGAAGATGGCATCAGAACAGTAGAAATTCACATTTTACACAAGCTGAATACTAGCAAATTTGTCGTTCTATGACAAAGTCTGATTGCATCTTCCCAAGCGTTTCTTGACACCCACTTGACGTGGGTGATACCCTCTGCCTTCTCAAACCACACGTTTCCATTTTCCTACAGGTTACTCCAAAATCCATGAAACGGACCTATCAACCGAAGAGAGTGAAGAGGTTGCGGAAGCACGGCTTCCGCGCCCGGATGGCGACCAAGAATGGCCGTCATGTGCTGCGAAGGCGACGCCTCAAAGGCCGGTGGCGTTTGGCCGTCAAGGCTAGTCGCAACGATTGATGGAAGACGGCGTATGGGTGACCAGCGCCTGCAATCCATGGAACGTTTGCGGTGTCCAAGGGCCTATCGGCGGGTTTTCCAACAGGGGAAGAAGCTGTTAAGCCCTCTCTTTGTCCTCTACATCTTGCCTACCTCGCAACCCCACTCGCGCTTGGGTTTGGCCGTGTCGAAACGCATTGGCTCGGCGGTGGTGCGTAATCGGGTCAAACGCCGTCTGCGCGAGGTGTTTCGCCGTCACAAGGACCTGTTGAACCCGTACTGTGACGTCGTTGTCGTAGCCCGCAGTGCAGCGGCCAATGCGCCGGCCAGCGTCTACACGGAACAGTTTTGCAGGTTGTTGCGCGGTCGCCAGTGCGGAAAGCAAGAAGCCTGAGTTCGTGATGACTAAACTGTTGATCGTTCTCATCCGAGTGTATCAAAAGGCCCTGTCGCCTTTCTTTCCCCCATCTTGCCGCTTTTATCCCAGTTGTTCCGAGTACGTCGTCCAGGCGTTGTGCGCCTATGGGTTATGGCGTGGCCTGTTGAAAGGCGCTTGGCGCGTGCTGCGGTGCCAACCCCTGTCGCGCGGCGGTGTTGATTTCCCATCCCCTAGTGGGAATCGTGTCATAGGACGTTAGCATGGAAAAACGAGCCATTCTGGCCATCGTACTGTCCTTGGTCGTGGTCGTTGCGTGGTCGATTTTGTTTGCGCCTTCGACGCCGCCCCCAACGGGATTTGACGACACCGTTCCGCCCAGTGCCCTTTCACCCGATACGCAGCTGCCGCCGGAATCCATCCGCATTGCGGAACAGGAAGCCCCACCTGCTCCCGGCGAAGCCGGGAAGCCGACTGATTCTGATATTCAGGAGCGACTCATCCAGATTGATACGGGTGTGGCACTCGTCACCCTGACGAGCCGCGGCGCCGGGGTGCAGACGGTGCAGTTTCACGATTATCATACGGGTCTTGACGACGACGCGGCGCCCATTGAGATTACCCCGGTGCGCGGTGCATCAACGGTGCCGCTGGCGGCCAACGTTGTGATGGACGGCACCCTGGCGATCCCGCTGGGCCGCCAGATCTTCGCTAGTGACAGTGAGGACGTGGCATTGTCCGACAACCGTACGGACGCCGAGGTCAGCTTTCATACCACTCTGGAAAACGGCATCACCGTACGTCGCAATTATCGTTTTGCCCTCGGTCGATACGATTTTGAGGTAGGCACCTCGGTGGCGGGCTTGCCACCGCGTGCCAGCAATGCTTTGCATCTGCAATGGGGACCCGGGCTTCTCGACCCCGGCGATGACGAGGTTCGCCGCGGCCAGACGGCCGCCCTGCCCCGGAGTTACGTGAGCGGCAAAATCTTCGACACGGTCCCGGATGAGGACGGCGCGCCCGTCGTCGAACAGGGACCCGTCTCGTGGGCTTCCCTCGGTGATACCTATTTTACCGCCGCCCTCATTCCCCGCGAACCGCAAGCCGACGCCGTTATCGTCAGCAGTGGCCAGGAGGGAGGGCTTAATGTTGCCGTCCGTACCCCACTGTACCCTGACAGCCCTCAGCAGACTGTGCAGGTGTACGTCGGGCCCAAGGAGAAGCCTCTACTGGAGGCCGTCGATCCCTCGCTTGGTAAGGTCATTGATCTTGGCTTTTTCTCCCCCATGGCCCGACCCATGCTGCAGCTTCTACGCTTGGTCAACCGCTGGGTTCACAACTACGGCGTGTCTATCATTCTTGTCACGATCCTCATTAAAATTGTCTTTTGGCCGCTGACCCATAAAAGTTACAAGTCCATGAAGGCGATGCAGAAATTGCAACCTAAGATGAAGGAGTTGCAGGCGCTGTACAAAGACGACAAGCAGGGCCTCAACCGCGCGATGATGCAGCTGTACCGCGACCAGAAGGTCAACCCGATGGGCGGCTGCCTGCCGATGATCCTGCAAATTCCCTTCTTCTTCGCCTTTTACAATGCCCTCCTGTATTCCATTGAATTGCGCCACGCCCCGTTTATCTGTTGGGAAAACGAGGTTCTTTGGGGCTTCCGTGGCATCTGCGACCTGTCGGTGTATGACCCGTCGTACATCACCCCCGTTCTGATGGGCGCCAGCATGTTCTGGCAGCAGAGTATGACACCCACAGTGGGCGACCCGACGCAGGCCAAGATCATGAAGTTCATGCCGCTGATATTTCTGTTCTTTTTCCTGAATGCGCCTGCCGGGTTGGTGGTGTACTGGCTGGTCAACAACGTGCTTAGCATCATGCAGCAGATGTTGACGAATCGTGCCCGCGGGCTCGAAGAAGCCAGCGCTGGGGCCGTGAGCAAGCGCTAGGAGGCGGAGGTGTGGAGGCTGGGCACGACACGATAGCCGCCATTGCCACGCCGCTGGGCGTTGGCGGGATCGGTGTGGTGCGCGTTAGTGGCCCGGACGCCGTAGCCGTGGCGCATCGGGTATTCATACGGCCTGGTGGCTTGCCACTGACACGTCTGCAATCACATCACGTTTATCACGGCTTCGTGGTCGATGAGCAGGGCGAGCGCATCGACGAAGCGCTGCTCTGCGTCATGCGGCAGCCACATTCCTACACGCGCGAGGACGTAGCGGAGATCAGTTGCCACGGCGGCGTGATGACCACGCAGCGCGTCCTGGAAACGGTTTTGGCGCAGGGCGTGCGGGTGGCCGAGCCTGGCGAGTTTACGCGGCGGGCGTTCCTGAACGGGCGCCTTGATCTCACCCAGGCCGAGGCGGTGATTGACCTGATCAATGCCCGCACCCAGGCGAGCCATCGTGCCGCCATCAATCAGCTCGACGGCGCCTTGTCCCGTCGTCTACGAGCGATACGCGAGGAGTTGATACAGGTCAGCGTCTACCTGGAGGCCGGGATCGATTTTCCCGAGGAAGACTTGCAATTGGTCTCTGAAGCGGTCCTTTGCGAGCGATTGCGGGGTGTGGCGACCCAGTTGGAAGCCCTCAGCGCCTCGTTTGCGCGCGGCCGCTTGCTACGCGACGGCATGGCCGTAGCCGTCGTTGGCCGCCCCAACGTGGGGAAATCCAGCCTGCTGAATGCCTTGTTGGGTCGCGACCGCGCTATCGTATCACCGCAGCCGGGCACAACGCGCGACACCATTGAAGAGGAATTGAGCATCGACGGCGTGCTGATCCGACTGACCGATACCGCCGGCCTGCACACCGCGGCGGATTTGATTGAGCAGGAAGGCATGCGCCGTGCTCGCATCGTGGTTGAGCGTGCCGAATTGTTGATTGTTGTGCTCGACGGCAATGCCGCGCTGACCGCGGACGACCTTCTGGTGCTGACCGAAACAGCCGAAGCGCCGCGCTTGCTGGTACGCAACAAATGTGATCTTCCCATGTCCTGGACCGTCGCTGACTTAGCCTCGTCGGGCGCGTTGGAGCCCGTGCTTGACGTCTCGGCCTTGCGGCAACATGGCCTGCACGAACTTGAGCAAACCATCGTGCGGCAAGTGCTGGGCAACGAGCCGCTGAGTCAGGACGAGGTGCTTCTAACCCGCGCCCGGCACCATCAGAGCATTATCAGCGCCCTGGAGAACATCCGTACAGTGCGGCACGGTTTGCAGCACGAGATGCCGCTTGAGTGCGTAGCGCTCAACGTCAGCGAGGCGTTGCAGAACATCGCTGACGTGCTCGGGGAGAGCGTCGCGGGCGAGGTACTGGACCGTATCTTCCACCAATTCTGTGTGGGCAAGTGACCCTTTTAAGGAGCCGGTCATGCCTGTGACATCGACAACGCGCGTCTATGACGTGATCGTGGTGGGAGCCGGGCATGCCGGCTGTGAGGCCGCCTTGGCCGTGGCGCGTATGGGGTGCCGCACTGCCGTTTTTACCACCAATCTGGACAGCATCGCCCTGATGCCATGCAACCCCGCCATCGGCGGCATCGCCAAAGGCCATCTGGTGCGCGAGATCGACGCCATGGGCGGTGAGATGGCCCGCTGCATCGACAAGACGGGCATCCAGTTTCGCGTTCTGAACCGCAGCAAGGGCCCCGCCGTGCGCGGCTACCGCGCCCAAGCCGACAAGTTGGGTTACCGCCTGGAAATGAAGGCGCGGCTGGAGGCGCAGGACGGCCTGGACATCAAGCAGGCGCTGGTCGAGCGCTTGCTGGTCGAAGGCGACCGCGTCTGCGGTGTCGTCACCCAAATGGGCGAGGCCTATCAGGCCCACGCCATTGTGGTTAGCACCGGCACCTTTCTCGGCGGCATGATTCACGTCGGCCTCAGGCAGTTTCCCGCCGGTCGCGCCGGTGAATTCCCGGCCAACGGGCTGTCGCAGGACTACGCCGACCACGGTTTTCCGCTCGGCCGTCTCAAAACCGGCACCTGCCCGCGCCTCAACGCCCGCACCATCGATTTCGACAGCCTGGAAGTACAGCCCGGCGATGAGCCGCCGCCGCCGTTCTCGTTCGACACCGAGGTCATTGCTCAGTCCCAGTTACCCTGCCATCTGACCTACACCAATGAGTGCACGCACGACGTTATTCGGCACAATCTCGATCGCTCGCCGCTGTACAGTGGCGTGATCATGGGCGTCGGGCCGCGCTACTGCCCGTCAATTGAGGACAAGGTCAAGCGCTTCCCCGACAAGACGCGGCACCAGATTTTCCTCGAACCCGAGGGGCGCGACACGGTGGAAATCTATCCCAACGGCATCTCGACCAGCCTGCCCGAAGACGTGCAGGTGGCCATGGTGCGTACGATTTCCGGCTTGGAAGAGGCCGAGGTCATGCGGCCGGGCTACGCGGTGGAGTACGACTTCGTGCCGCCCACCGAACTGCGCCCGACCCTGGAGACCAAGCGCATCGCCGGTCTCTACCACGCCGGGCAGATCAATGGCACCACCGGTTACGAGGAGGCTGCAGCACAAGGCTTGGTAGCCGGGATCAACGCAGCGCTCCACGTGCAAGGGCGCCCGTCGCTGGTCATCAAGCGCACTGAGGGATACATCGGTGTCCTCATTGATGACTTGGTGACGCTAGGCACCAGCGAGCCCTACCGCATGTTTACCTCGCGCTCGGAGTACCGCCTCATCCTGCGGCAGGATAACGCCGACCTGCGGCTACGCGACAAGGGCTACGAGGTGGGCCTGGTGCCCGAGGATACATACCGGCGTTTCTGTGACAAGCGCCAGCGCATCGAAGCGGAAATAGGCCGGCTCGCTGCCAGTCGTGTAATGCCCCACGCCGGGGTCAACGACCTGCTGACGCAACGCGGCACCGATACGCTGAGCCAGCCGGCCCTTGCATCGGAGCTGCTCAAACGGCCGCAATTGACCTATGCCGACGTGCTGCGGTTGATGGGCGAGGCGCCCGAACTCGGCCCGGACGTGATCGAGCAGGCTGAGATTCATCTGAAGTACGAGGGCTACATTCGGCGGCAACTCGAACAAGTCACGCGCGTTGCGCAGCTCGAAGCCATGCCGTTGCCGACCGACTTCGATTACCGCCAGGTACCCGGTCTGTCGCTTGAGATTCAGGAAAAGTTGCTGCACATTCGTCCGGCCTCGCTGGGACAAGCCGGGCGGATTTCTGGCGTCACGCCCGCGGCGGTGGCCATCCTCATGGTCTATTTTCAGAAGCACCGCAGCCCGCATGCCCACCACCGATCAACGCCTCAGGACGCGCCTCTGCCAGCAGTGTGAGCGCCGCGGCCTCGACCTTTCCGAGGGCCAGGTGGATGCTTTGATGCGCTACCTGGAGCTTGTGTTACAGGCGCGTCCGCACCTCAGCCTGACCGGACTGCGCGACCCCGACCGCATCCTCGACGTGCTCATCGTCGAATCGCTCGATTTCTGCCGCCCCGACCTGATTCCTGCCGCCGGGCGCGTACTCGACCTCGGCACTGGTGCCGGCGTGCCGGGCATGACGCTGGCCGTCTGGGGCGGTGATCGTCATCTCACCCTGCTCGACCGCACCCAGAAGAAAATCGCCTTCGTGCGTCGCACCGCCTTAGCCCTGGGACTGCACAACTGTCACCCTGCCTGGGGTTCCGCTGAAGAGCTGTCCCGCCGTCTCGCCCCAGACGAACGCTTCGATGCTGTCGTGGCGCGTGGCGTCGGTTCCATCGTACACCTCATGCGGCTCGCCCGGCCCCTATTGCGCCCGCACGGAAAACTCCTGCTGCGCAAGCCGCCAGCCACCCCCGAGCACCAGAAAGCCGAGGCATTGCTGGCTTCTTCCGCTTGGACCAGTATGCGAACATGTCCGCTGCCCGAAAGCGGCTCCATGCCGTGGGTTTTGCTGGCCATCGACCGGGCTGCGGTCGATGGCTAAAGATCGGTCTTTCCAAGGGAGTATTACCCATGGATCGAGATACAGAGCGATGTGAGCCCGTCCGCTATCTGGCACACGTTCGGCAGGACGGTAGGGTCTTTGTTCCACATGACCTCGGTGAGCATTTACGGGGGGTTGGGCAGCGTGCCGAGGAATTCGCACGTGTTTTTGGCAGTAGCGATTGGGCGCGGGTCGCGGGATTATGGCATGACCTGGGAAAGTATAGCGCGGAGTTTCAGCATCGTATCAAATCGAAGTCCGGTTATGACGCCGAGGCGCATCTTGAAGGGCAGGCCGGCCGAGTTGACCACTCTACGGCTGGGGCGCAGTATGCGATAGAGAAATTCAAGCTGCATGGCCGGATATTGGCGTATCTGATCGCTGGACATCACGCCGGACTGCCGGATTGGCATGCCGATGGGAACAGGGGCGGGACGCTGAAAGTACGGCTGGACGACGGCAGCCATCTGAAACGTATTAGTCAGGCAATTCCGTCAATTCCGCCCGAACTTCTTTCCCAGCCAAAACCGACCAGTGCCTTGATCGGCGGAAAAGAAGGTTTTGCTCTATGGGTGCGCATGTTGTTTTCGTGTCTGGTGGACGCGGATTTTCTTGATACCGAAGCGTTTATGGATACGGGCAAGGCTGTACAGCGTATCAATACCTCGGCACCCTCGGACCTGCTGCCGCGTTTCAACGCCTACATGACCGAGGAGTTTTCGCACGCTCCATTTACCTTGGTGAACCGTGTTCGCGCCCAAGTACTCCGGCAGTGTCGGGACAAGGCGCGTGAAGCGCCGGGACTGTTTTCATTGACCGTTCCCACTGGCGGCGGCAAAACACTGTCGAGCCTCGCTTTTGCCCTGGAGCATGCTGTCTGCCACGGGAAGCGGCGGATTATTTATGCCATTCCGTACACCAGCATTATCGAGCAAACTGCCAATATCTTCCGGGAGATATTTCCCGACGAGGTGATCGAGCACCACAGCAACCTTGATCCCGAAAAGGAAACCGCAAGAAGCCGCTTGGCTGCGGAGAATTGGGATGCGCCGTTGATTGTGACGACCAACGTCCAGTTCTTCGAGTCGCTGTTTGCCGCCAGAACCAGCCGTTGCCGCAAGCTGCATAACATTGTTGACAGTGTTGTGGTGCTGGACGAGACACAGCTTTTACCAACCGAATTTTTACAGCCGATTCTCGACGTCATGAATCTGCTGGTGCGTTATTACGGCGTGACCTTTGTGTTATCGACCGCGACCCAACCGGCATTGGGAACGCTGAAAAGTTTTCAGAGCACTCTGCACGGCCTCAATACGGTGCGTGAAATCATGGACGATCCGGATGCGCTTTATCACGACTTGGAGCGCGTCGCCGTGACCATGCCGCCGGATTTCCATTTGGCCGAGGATTGGGAGGCTGTCGCGCAAAAGATTCGGCAACACCCGTGCGTCCTGGCCATCGTCAACTCACGTTCGGACGCGCGCGAGCTTCATCGCCGCATGCCCGAAGGCACAATTCACCTGTCCGCTCTCATGTGCGGCGAGCATCGTTCGCGTGTCATCGCCGATGTGAAGCAGCGTTTGCGTGCGGGTGAAGCTGTGCGCGTGGTGAGTACGCAATTGGTGGAGGCCGGGGTGGATGTGGATTTTCCCGTCGTCTATCGGGCGCTGGCGGGTCTGGATTCAATCGCGCAAGCTGCGGGTCGCTGCAACCGCGAAGGCGTGATGGACCGCGGCGAGGTGATTGTGTTCGTTCCGCCCAAACCCGCACCGCCGGGGCCTTTGCGACGGGCAGCGGATACGACCGTCTCATTGCTGAAAGGAACTTCCAAACATCCGATGGAACGAGAGTTATTTTATCAATACTTTAAACGTTTCTATATGGATGCCTCGTCTCTCGACAAACATGGCATCACCGAACTGCTCGAACCGCAGGGTGGCAACGACGACCCGCTGAAAGTCCAGTTTCGGACTGCGGCTCAGCGCTTTCGGCTAATTGACGAGTCCGGCTATCGCAGCATTCTTGTGCGTTACGGAGAGAGCCCGGCATTGATTGGCCGTTTGCGTAAGGAGGGACCGGAGCGGTGGCTGATGCGCAAACTCCAGCGCTACACCGTGTCGCTGCCGGAACCTCAATTCCAAAAATTGCTGGTCAACGGCGACGTGTGTGAAATTTATCCTGGCCTGTTCGCGCAAACCGCCGACCCTCTGTATCACCTGGAACTGGGGGTATTGGTGGATGAGACCAACCCCGACCCAAGCGCTTTGATCAGCAGCTAGGCATACTGGAATAGTAAACGCCGGAGGCTTGACATCTGCTGATTGAGCCACTACATTTCGTTTTCCATTGATTTGTAGCTAGATCAATGGTGAGGATTGAAACCATTGTTTTGTTGCGCCAACCTCCACTCGTCTGAAGGCTGAGTGGAGGTTGAATCGGGAGAACCGATGAAAACCTATTGCCTTGAGGTCAGTGGTGGTTTCGCCTGCTTCACACGACCGGAGATGAAAGTCGAGCGCGTCAGTTATGACGTGATCACACCCTCGGCAGCGCGGGCGGTGTTCGAAGCCATTCTCTGGAAACCGGCGATACGTTGGCAGGTGAGCAAGATCGAAGTGCTCAGCCCCATCAGATGGATCAACCTGCGACGCAACGAAGTCGGCAGCGTCGCTTCGACCCGCAACATCGAAAGCGCGATGAGATCCGGCAGGGGTCAACTGGGCCTGTCTATCGAAGCCGACCGGCAACAGCGTGCCGGGTTGTTTCTGCGCGACGTGCAATACCGTCTCCATGCCTCGTTCGAGTTGCGCGACCCCGGCTTGCACAAGTCAAACTTTCCTCACCTGAGCAAACGAACAGTAAACGCCGGCGAGACCGATGCGGACAACGAACCGGACCAAGCCGTGAAATTCATGACCATGTTTGAGCGCCGGGCGACCAAGGGGCAGTGCGTGAATCAGCCGTATCTGGGTTGCCGGGAGTTTGCCGCGGATTTCAGACTGGTGGAGACAGAATATCCGCACCCCGAACCGATCTCCGAGACACGCGATCTGGGATATATGCTGTATGACCTGGACTATCGCAACCTCAGCGACCCTGTACCGCGTTTTTTTCGAGCCCGTTTGGTAAACGGCGTGATCGACGTTCCAGCCTGGGACAGTGAGGAGGTGCGCGGATGATTTTACAAGCGCTTCGCGACTACTACGACCGCAAAAGCGCCGACCCGGAATCCGGCTTGGGTCAGACGGGCTTTGAGTGGAAGGCGATTCCTTTCATCATCGAGCTTGGCGCGCAGGGAAACCCGATACAGATAGAAGACACGCGCGAGGGTGAAGGCAAGAAAAAACGGGCACGTGCTTTTCTGGTCCCGCAAGGTGTGAAGAAAACTTCCGGTGTGGCCGCCAATCTGCTTTGGGACAACGCCGTATATGTCCTGGGGGTGGATACGAAGGGGAAGCCAGAGCGTGTTGCAGAACAACATCAAGCCTTCATCGCCAGAATTGAATCATTGCCAACCCCGGCACAGAATGACGCAGGCGTGCAAGCGGTGCTGAACTTCCTTCGGCAGGCAAACATCAACTCACTCTCGCAGTACGTCGAGTGGGCAGAGATTGTCGAGACGGCTCCGAGCCTCACGTTCCGATTACAAGGAGATGGAGACTTGGTGTGCCAACGTCCAGCGGTAGTAGAAGCCATCGGGACGGAACAGGACGCAGCGGGCGCCAACGGATTGTGTCTGGTGACCGGTGAGACCGGCGAAATCGAGCGCTTGCACACGGCCATCAAGGGTGTGTGGGGCGCGCAAACGTCGGGGGCCAACATCGTCTCGTTCAACCTGGATGCGTTCAAGTCCTACGGCAAAACGCAAGGCGCCAACGCGCCCGTCAGCAAACGGGCCGCATTCAGTTACACCACGGCGCTCAACCACCTGCTGCGCAGAGATTCGACGCAACGTCTTCGAGTCGGAGATGCGAGCGTCGTGTTCTGGGCGGACCGGCCAACGGAATGGGAAACCGGATTTGTCGCTATTTTTAGCGAGCCGCCCAAGGACGATCCCGACCGTAACGTACGGGCCGTGCGAAGTCTTTACGCCGCGGTTGATCCCGCGATTGACCAAGGCTTGTTGGAGAACGACACGGGCCAGGCAAACTTTTTCGCCCTCGGACTTGCTCCCAACGCGACGCGTCTCGCCATCCGTTTCTGGCAGCACGGCACGGTGGCAGACATGGCCGGACGGATCAAGCAGCACTTTGACGACCTGACGATTCAACGCTCACCACGCGACTCGCGCTATCTTTCGTTGTTTCGCCTGCTGGTGTCCGTGGCGACACAAGGTAAGGCAGACAACATCCCCCCGAATCTCGGGGGCGAATTGATACGCAGCATCCTCACCGGTTTGCCCTATCCGCAAACCTTGCTCGCGGCCGCGGTGCGCCGCATTCGTGCCGAGCACGACGTGACGTATGCGCGTGCTGCCTTGCTCAAAGCCTGTATCAATCGTACGGCGCGGTATTCAAACCCTGATCTCAAGGAGGATCTGACCATGTCTCTGGACGAAGCGAATAACAATGTCGGCTATCGCTTGGGCCGATTGTTTGCAGTATTGGAGAAGATCCAGGAAGAAGCGAATCCCGGCATCAATGCCACCATACGCGACCGGTTTTACGGCGCGGCGTCGAGTACGCCCGTAACGGTTTTTTCGACCTTGCTGAAAAACCACCACCACCATCTCTCCAAATTAGATAATCAAGGCCGCGGGGGCCGCGCCGTGAATTTGGAGAAGCGTGTCGGTGAGATCATGGAAGGTCTATGCGATTTCCCCGCCCAAATGCGAATAGAAGATCAGGGCCGTTTCGCCATCGGCTACTACCATCAGCGGCAGGATTTTTTCAAAACCACCCCGTCCAACCCCGAGGCTGAATAAGGTAAGGAGTCCCGGTATGGCAATCGAGAATCGGTACGACTTTGTTCTGTTGTTCGACGTGAAAGACGGCAACCCCAATGGCGATCCGGACGCGGGCAATCTGCCACGTGTCGATGCGGAAACCGGCCGCGGGCTGGTGACCGACGTCAGCCTGAAGCGCAAGGTGCGCAATTACGTTGGCATGGTGAAAGGGGAGCAGCCGCCTTTTGAAATTTACGTTAAGGAAAAAGCCATCCTGAACCGACAGCATGAGCGCGCATATAAAGCGATCGGCGCCAGTGACCTTCTCGAAGGCGGCGACAAAAAGCGTCGTGGCGGCGATAAAGTGGATGAAGCACGGGCTTGGATGTGCAGAAACTTCTACGATGTGCGGACTTTTGGCGCGGTGATGTCTGTGGGCGTGAATTGTGGTCAGGTTCGTGGCCCGGTGCAATTGACGTTTGCGCGTTCGGTCGATCCCATCGTTGCCCAAGAGCATTCGATCACGCGTATGGCGGTGACAACAGAAGCGGAAGCGGCAAGGCAAGAGGGCGATAATCGCACCATGGGCCGTAAACACACCGTGCCGTATGGACTGTACGTGGCGCGCGGCTTTGTGTCCTCGCATCTTGCAGCGCAGACCGAATTTTCCAACGCTGACCTTGATTTGTTTTGGGAGGCGCTTGCCAACATGTTTGAACATGACCGTTCTGCCGCACGCGGCGAGATGGCGACCCGCGGGCTGTATGTATTCAAACACGATTCGCAGCTTGGAAACGCCCACGCGCACAGTCTGTTTACACGCATTCAACCCAAACGGAAGGAAGGTGTCGTGCCGCGTGATTTTGACGATTATCACGTCTCGGTAGACAAGGAAAACCTGCCTGCCGGCGTCAGCCTGACGCAAGTTGTCGGATAGCCATCATGACTGAGGAACTGTGTCCCACCCGATCTGATGACGACCTCATCATGATTTCCGCCCTGCAGCACTACAGCTACTGCCCGCGGCAGTATGCGTTGATTCACCAGGAACAGACGTTTGACGAGAACCTGTACACCCTTCGAGGCCGGGCCGTGCACAAGCAGGTGGACGAGCCGGAGCACGAGGTCGCGCAGGGCGTGAGAGTGGAGCGGGCGCTGTCGCTCTGGTCGTACAGGCTGGGTTTGACCGGGCGGGCCGATGTCGTCGAGTTTCACGGCGCAACGCCCTATCCGGTCGAGTACAAGCACGGCCCCCGCCGGCAACGAGAACACGATGACCTGCAACTCTGCGCGCAGGCCCTGTGTCTGGAGGAAATGACCGGCCAGGATGTCCCGGAAGGCGCAATCTTCCATCACAGTTCCCGGCGACGGCGCGTGGTGCGCTTCACCCCGGCTTTGCGAGAGCAAGTTGCGCAGACGGTTACCGCCATTCGTCAGATGGCCGCGGCGCCAATCCTGCCTCCTGCCGTGAATGACGCTCGCTGTACCCACTGCTCATTGCAGAATGCCTGTCTGCCCTCGGTGGTTTCGGCAACAACACGACAACAAAGCGTACGTGCAACGTTGTTCGTGACTGAACAGGCGTAAGGGCAGAAACCATGCACCAACTCCTCAACACCTTGTATGTGACCACGCCGGAAGCCTATGTCCGGCTCGACCATGAGACCTTGCGTGTCCAACTTGAAGGCGAAACCAAACTCCAGGTGCCGCTGCATCACCTCGGTGGCTTGGTGTGCTTTGGCAACGTTCTCGTCAGTCCGGCCGTCTTGCACCGCTGCGCAGACGATGGCCGGTCCGTCGTTTTCATGGACCGCAACGGCCGCTTCAAAGGGCGGCTCGAAGGGCCGGTTTCGGGGAACGTGCTTCTGCGCAAGGCCCAGCACGAGACCATCGCCGATCCCGTAGAGACCTTGGCTATCGCCCGTAATGTCGTCGCGGGCAAGCTCCAGAACACTCGCCAGATTGTCTTGCGGGCTGCTAGAGAAGCCAGCGAATCTGAGGACCGAGCGGCGCTTGCCGAGACGGCGCGCAGGTTGGCGTTGAGCATTGCACAGATTCCATTCGTCGATAACCTCGATCGGTTGCGTGGGGTTGAAGGCGAGGCTGCCCGCCAGCACTTTGGCTCATTCAGCCACATGATCCGGGAGGAGCGAGAGACGTTCGTGCTGAACGGACGCAACCGACGCCCGCCGCGTGATCCAACCAATGCTTTGCTGTCCTTTCTCTACGCCCTGCTCCTGACCGACTGCGTTGCCGCCGTGGAGGGAGTGGGGCTCGACCCTCAAATGGGCTTTCTCCATGCCTTGCGACCCGGACGGCCAGCCCTCGGTCTGGACCTGATGGAAGAGCTCAGACCGGTTATTGCCGAGCGGTTGGTTCTGAGCCTGATCAATCGTCGCCAAATCAGTGCCAAACATTTTGTCAACCGACCCGGGGGCGCCGTCCATCTCAGCGAAGACGGACGAAAGAAGGTGATCGTTGCCTACCAGAAGCGTAAGCAGGAAGAGCTCCAACATCCGCTGCTTGAACAGAAAATTCCCATCGGGCTCGTTCCACATACCCAAGCCCGTTTGTTGGCGCGTACCCTACGCAGGGATATGGAGGCCTATCTCCCCTTTATGTATCGCTAGGAGGTCCGTTCATGGAGGTTCTGGTCACGTACGACGTGGCAACAGATAACGCTGAAGGAAGGCGAAGGCTCCGAAGGGTAGCTCAGGTTTGCAAGAACTACGGGCAGCGGGTCCAGAAATCGGTTTTTGAATGTCTGGTGAATCAAGCCCAATACGAACAGCTTGTTCGGGACTTGGTGCACTACATTGATGAAAAGGAGGACAACCTGCGGATATATCGCCTGCGAGAACCAGCCGGGAAGTATTGCAAGCATTTCGGCGTCAACCCTTCGATCAACTTCGATGACCCCCTTGTGGTCTGAGCGCGAACCTGAAGCGAGTACCGAAAACCGGGGAGGATCGCGTGGATTCTAACTCCCTGAAAAACAAATACTTCTTCCTTGTGTGCGGTTCCAATGCGCTGAATGGCAGGGAGCATTCAGTCGGTCCGCGCAAACGAGGACATAATCCCAACCAAACCAATAGGTTGGGCACGTAGTGCAGCACCGGCCTTCACGGGCCGGTGAGGATTGAAACGTTTACTAGGCTAGTCAGACATAGGGATGCTACGGGCAGCACCGGCCTTCACGGGCCGGTGAGGATTGAAACGATTGGATAACATGGGATTGTGGTAGGGTAGGGCGCAGCACCGGCCTTCACGGGCCGGTGAGGATTGAAACGTCAATAAACCCTTCCGGTGCGTCTTCAGTGTAAGGCAGCACCGGCCTTCACGGGCCGGTGAGGATTGAAACAACCGAGTAGGAATAGCCGTCGTCCGTGCTGCCGCCGCAGCACCGGCCTTCACGGGCCGGTGAGGATTGAAACGTCTTTGGTTATGTCGTGGTTTTCGCAACTTATAATGCAGCACCGGCCTTCACGGGCCGGTGAGGATTGAAACAACTAAAGGATAAGATATATGCTCTTAATCAAGCTAGCAGCACCGGCCTTCACGGGCCGGTGAGGATTGAAACATGTGACGCGAATCTTTAGCGCCACCGATTGCCTGCAGCACCGGCCTTCACGGGCCGGTGAGGATTGAAACATGGGCTCAAAAGCAAGGCATTCTGTATCAGTATGGCAGCACCGGCCTTCACGGGCCGGTGAGGATTGAAACTTCTTCCGGTTCAGTTTCCGGTTCAGTTTCCGGTTGCAGCACCGGCCTTCACGGGCCGGTGAGGATTGAAACATCTTGTATATAGCATTCATTTTCGCGAATAAACGCAGCACCGGCCTTCACGGGCCGGTGAGGATTGAAACGATAACAAACATCACCAAAGCCCTTATGCTTGGAGCAGCACCGGCCTTCACGGGCCGGTGAGGATTGAAACAACGATATAAAAACCGTCATGTTTCAACGCCAATGGCAGCACCGGCCTTCACGGGCCGGTGAGGATTGAAACAATGCGATACAGTGCTTGATTGTGACATACATGATAGCAGCACCGGCCTTCACGGGCCGGTGAGGATTGAAACTCTATTCAACCATTCTGTAGGGAAGGTATCCAAAACGCAGCACCGGCCTTCACGGGCCGGTGAGGATTGAAACGAGGAGTATGTTGGCGGGCTGAACGAGGACCTCACGCGCAGCACCGGCCTTCACGGGCCGGTGAGGATTGAAACGATTACTGCGGAGGGTAAGAGAAGTATGAGCGTGCAGCACCGGCCTTCACGGGCCGGTGAGGATTGAAACGCCGAGTCTCACCGGCTGCTGAATTTGGACGGCAGCAGCACCGGCCTTCACGGGCCGGTGAGGATTGAAACAATGAATCCGAACGTAGCGGCTTTTGGTTACTCTTGCAGCACCGGCCTTCACGGGCCGGTGAGGATTGAAACATATGAATTTGCTGTTGACTTCGATTACGACATAGCAGCACCGGCCTTCACGGGCCGGTGAGGATTGAAACAACGCCAATGTGGGAATTTGCTGCTACAGAACGAGCAGCACCGGCCTTCACGGGCCGGTGAGGATTGAAACTGCGTTCGGTGCGAGGTTGACAACCGGCGCGTGATCGCAGCACCGGCCTTCACGGGCCGGTGAGGATTGAAACTACCCGGCTGTGTAGGGGCTGCACCGGCCTGGCGGGCAGCACCGGCCTTCACGGGCCGGTGAGGATTGAAACCCTTTCCCCCTACCGCAGGAACCCATCCCCCAGGCGCAGCACCGGCCTTCACGGGCCGGTGAGGATTGAAACCCCCAGCTGCGCCGCCCGCCAAGCGTCAACGATCGAGCAGCACCGGCCTTCACGGGCCGGTGAGGATTGAAACGATTCGCCCGGAGACGTCTTGTTTCCAAAGGATAGGCAGCACCGGCCTTCACGGGCCGGTGAGGATTGAAACAATGCAATCTGGACATAGTACCCTTTCATCTAGCAGCACCGGCCTTCACGGGCCGGTGAGGATTGAAACGATTAGAGTATGTTCTAATCTGACAATCGAAGGTTGCAGCACCGGCCTTCACGGGCCGGTGAGGATTGAAACAGTGTGATGCCATGACAATCTACAGGGTATTGTGTTGCAGCACCGGCCTTCACGGGCCGGTGAGGATTGAAACGCGAATGTCAGGGCGCAACAAGTCGCGCACGTAAGCAGCACCGGCCTTCACGGGCCGGTGAGGATTGAAACTCGTTGACGTACTTGTGTGGCGCAATGTCGAAAGCGCAGCACCGGCCTTCACGGGCCGGTGAGGATTGAAACCAGTTGCCATGCTCGCATACCGTGCACTCGCAGAACGCAGCACCGGCCTTCACGGGCCGGTGAGGATTGAAACGACTCGCTCCACGACGAACGGCCCGCGCGGGTACTCGTGCAGCACCGGCCTTCACGGGCCGGTGAGGATTGAAACATGGCTTTTCTGCACGGTCTCGAAGTGCTGTAGCAGCACCGGCCTTCACGGGCCGGTGAGGATTGAAACAGTGGTGGTGGCACCGGCCCGGGTGGCAGCGTTCGCAGCACCGGCCTTCACGGGCCGGTGAGGATTGAAACTCTCCAGTTTACGAATACGCTCGCCAAAATCGACGGCAGCACCGGCCTTCACGGGCCGGTGAGGATTGAAACGACGATGACACTCGCATCTTGACGATTGACAATAGGCAGCACCGGCCTTCACGGGCCGGTGAGGATTGAAACAGCAATGGCGTCACGATGGACGCCTTCGGGCCGTGCAGCACCGGCCTTCACGGGCCGGTGAGGATTGAAACAGGGAGATGCAGGAACGCCAAAGCAACCCTGAAGTGGCAGCACCGGCCTTCACGGGCCGGTGAGGATTGAAACATGCTGGGCACTGGCCCCAGGTCGAGAGGCGTCGGCAGCACCGGCCTTCACGGGCCGGTGAGGATTGAAACATCAGTCAGTTCCGAGACAGACATACAGCAGTGGACGGGCAGCACCGGCCTTCACGGGCCGGTGAGGATTGAAACGTCTAGATGAATACCACGGTCAACCGGAAGTCCCTGGCAGCGCAGCACCGGCCTTCACGGGCCGGTGAGGATTGAAACGTTGCCTATATGTAGATGCCGCCCTGTGCCAACTTGCAGCACCGGCCTTCACGGGCCGGTGAGGATTGAAACGTTCTGAGAGTCCCCGCCGACACTGGGGCGCTTACAGCAGCACCGGCCTTCACGGGCCGGTGAGGATTGAAACAACGTGCGAATGGGCGGGACGATCCTGGCGTTGCCGCGCAGCACCGGCCTTCACGGGCCGGTGAGGATTGAAACTCATCCTCATCGTTGCTGCAGGCGGGCAAGCGGGACGTGGCCGCGGCAGCACCGGCCTTCACGGGCCGGTGAGGATTGAAACACCACGGTGATTGACTAAATGCCCTCCTACGCCACGCAGCACCGGCCTTCACGGGCCGGTGAGGATTGAAACTATATGACGACTGCCCTGACACTGTGGACAAGCTGGCAGCACCGGCCTTCACGGGCCGGTGAGGATTGAAACATCTGAGGGGTTGAAATCAATGGGCCTCACCGTCGCAGCACCGGCCTTCACGGGCCGGTGAGGATTGAAACACGATCACAAACGCTGGCAGGCTGGCCGCGCTGAGCAGCACCGGCCTTCACGGGCCGGTGAGGATTGAAACAATTCCACCACGACGGCAAGGGGCATCATTCGGACGTGCAGCACCGGCCTTCACGGGCCGGTGAGGATTGAAACGCCAGGCCGGAACGCAAGCCGCCGGTTTCCGCGCAGCACCGGCCTTCACGGGCCGGTGAGGATTGAAACCTCTTCCCGCCGAAATAGGGGAAGGGCGCAAGGTAGCAGCACCGGCCTTCACGGGCCGGTGAGGATTGAAACCAGGTTCGCGTAGTCAGCGTCGCTTTGCGCGAACGCGCAGCACCGGCCTTCACGGGCCGGTGAGGATTGAAACGACACATTTGCAACGCCTCTTAGCCGGTAGGTCCCGCAGCACCGGCCTTCACGGGCCGGTGAGGATTGAAACATACACGTCGTTGGGCTCATGCAGATAGCGCACCAGGCAGCACCGGCCTTCACGGGCCGGTGAGGATTGAAACGGCTCGCCGTACATCTCAGTCAGGAACGCCCTCAGCGCAGCACCGGCCTTCACGGGCCGGTGAGGATTGAAACTCCGAAACCAAGAACACCCACTTCCCTTCCTGCCCGCAGCACCGGCCTTCACGGGCCGGTGAGGATTGAAACGTCGACGGCGCCGGATACGCCGGTAGAGTCGAGCAGCACCGGCCTTCACGGGCCGGTGAGGATTGAAACCCGCAGACAAGCTTGCATGCCGCAAGCCTTGACGGTCACACTGATCGCAATTTGCCGAAAGGGGAATCATTCAGATGTCGCTAACGGCTGATAGGGAAGGACTGCTGTCGCTGAAGACGCCGTTTGAGGCGTTGCCGCTGGTTTGCGTGGATGTCGAGACTACCGGATTATCGCCGGACAAAGGTGCCCGTGTGTGCGAGATTGCTCTGCTGTGCAGCGAGGGGGAGCGGGAAGTGGCGCGCTTCGAGTCGTTGGTGCATCCGCAGCAGCCGATACCGCCGGAGGTGATCGCCGTGCACGGCATTACCGACGCCATGGTTGCCGAGGCGCCCGTCTTCGCGGCCCTGCTACCGGATATCAGCGAGTTGCTGCAAGGTGCTGTCGTGGTTGGTCACAACGTCCACTTCGACCTGCGCTTCCTGCGCCACGAATGGCATGTCGCCGGTGAGGAGTTGCCGGAATGCGTCGCTATCGACACGCTTTCCCTGGCGCGTACGTATTTCGACTTCTCCCGCAATGGCCTCGGCGCCATCGCCGCTGCCCTCGGTATCGATCACACTGCCGCGCACCGCGCCATGGGCGACGTGCTGGCCACCTGGAACGTCCTGCAGCATTTTGTCGCGAAATTGCGCCGCCGCGGGCCGGTGACCCTGGCCGATCTGATCCTGCCACGCCTCCCCGCCGCCGGCAGCCGCGACTTGGTAACCACTCTGCAAGACGCCCTGCCTGAAAGCGCGCCGCTGTGCATGCGCTACCGCGCCTGGCGCGCCTCCGAAACCATCCGCGTGGTGCAACCCCTCGCCGTCTACTTCCAACGCGGTTACGGTTTCCTTCACGCCTTCTGTCACCTGCGCCGCGAGGAGCGGCACTTCCGCCTCGACCGTATCCTTGAGCTCAGCCCATTAGGTGACGAGTAGGGGAATCTTGCCCGTCTGGATTTGCTGCTCCACGTCGGCGCTGCACGTGGGCGCGTGGCCGAAGGTCTGCTGCCAGAGGGTCTGCGTTTCCATGCACAGATAGAGCGACGCGTCGGGCGCGTAGCGGCGAATCCAGCGCCACATTTTCGTGTACATGTCAACACGGATCGGCCTGAAATAGCGGATTTTGCCGTCTTCGGAGGGAAACAGCTCGGCGGTCATCAGGCGGCTTTTGGGAAAGCGCGCCCGCACCACGTCCTTGAGGTCCGCGGCGAAGCGCAGGCTGCCCATGCTCAGGGTGGTGACGTCCCGCGCATTAATGGCCTGGAATACCTGTTCCACAAAGGGCTCGTACACGTCTTCCCAGCCGGGGAAGTGCAGCAGCGGGTCGAAATGCAGGCCGATCTTGTAACCCGCCTTAAGGCAGCGCTGAGCCGCCCGCAGGCGCGCCGCCAGCGGGGCCGTCTTGTGCTCTTCGCGCTGCACCACGGGCTGCGGGTTGATAGACCACGACACCATTACCCGGCCCCGAGGTTCCACATCCAGAAGTCCTTCGATCAGGTCGCTCTTGGTCTTCAGCTCGAACAGCACGTTGGAAAACTGGCGGATGAACGGCACCAGCAGGCCGGAGAAGCCCGTCAGCGGGTCAAGCGACAGGCTGTCGCTGAACTCCCCGGAGCCCATGCGCACCAATTGGTTCGGCCGGGCGCGCAGAAATGCCGCGACCTCCTCGAACAGCTGCTCGATGTTGGCGTAGACGGTGAGGTAAGGCGTGTTGATGTAGCTTTGCAGGTAGCAGTAGGTGCAGTCGTAGTTGCAATTGGACACCGTGTCGATGATGACGTATCCGCAGCACAACCGTCCCTCGGTATTGCGGCTGCTGGCGCCGGGGCAGTCGCGCACGAAGCGGCCCTTTTGCGCGGTGACATACAGGTGCTTCTTGCCCAAGGTCATCAGCGCCGCCTGATCCGTCGGCACTGGCAGCGGCGGTGGTCCGTCGATTACGTCGATTGGCGTCCCGGCCAGTTGGCGCACCACATTGGCGGTAATCGGACTGTCTACAACCTGCCGGTCGATCCATACGTGCTGCGGTCGATAAACACGGGACATCGGCACAGTCATCCGAAAGTGGGATAAGTTTTCTTTGGCACTCAATGGGTTCTCACCGTCGTAGAGGGATTCTGCCGGAAAACACCGCAGACATACTCCGAAACTTCAGATTCGGGCCTGTTGACATTTACACGATCGACACGAAAGAGGATGTTTGTGAGTGATGCGGGCTTCCAGCCCGCCAAGCGGAACCCTGCGGGCAAGATGCCCGCGCTCCCAGAGAGGCATCGCGATTTACAACCCCCCTCCAAGACCAGCAGGGCGTGGTTTCTGGCATCCCCATTGACGCCCACGCCAAGCCGGCGACTCATACGACCGTAGGGTTGTTCTTGTGAATGTCAACAAGCCCTGGTACATCCCTTACATTTTCAATTTCGAGCAATGACTCAGCAGATATTTCGGCACGATTTCTCGTAGCTCTTCAATTTCTTCAATGACCTTGAAATAGGAAATTCCGAAACCTGAAATGACCCGCCGATGGAAGTCCGTTTTGCCAGCCTACCAGCCGAGTGAGACTACAGCGCGTTCAGGCGTTCCAGATTGGCCGCCCTCAACTCGGCCTCGGTATGGCCGAAGTCATAGGCCGGCGACAGGATGAGTTCTGCCGCCGAGACCTTGATGACGACAAACTCGGGCATATAGGGGACGTAATCTTCCCAGGCCTCGTTGAAGGCGTCCCACAACCGTTGCGGCGCTTCCACCTTGCCAACGATGGATGCTGTCCCCGTCACGCGGACGGCCTTGCGGGAGAGGACATCTGTGAAGCAGACCTCCACCGCTGGATTGGCTCGCAGATTGGCCAGTGTTCCGGGAGATCGTAAATGGCCGAATGCCAGCGTCTCGTCATCGACGACGACAAAGGTGGCCTTGGGCGATACGGAAGGAGTTCCGTCCGCGTTGATGGTGGCTACTGATCCGGCCGAGTAAGCCCGGATGAGCGCCTTCATTTCCTCAGTCAACATCTTTTCGTATCAATTGTTGATCCATTCCTTCATGAACCGCTCGTAGCACTCGCGCTCACCGGGCATCTTCACCCAGCCGGCGAGTTGGCGGGCGGTGGCGAGGAGCAGGCGCTCGCGCATGTGCGTCGAGTTGTTGCAATACTCCTCGAAGGTGGAGTGGGTGATCTTCTGATTGTGCGGGTCATCCTGGAACTTGCAGGCGGTGATGGCCACTGTGGCCATATAGGATTTGCGACAGGCGCCGGCTTTCAGGTAGGCGTTGGCGATGGCGGTCGTGCGCGGCACGTCGAGCGCCAAAATCGCCTCGTCGAGCTCGGTCAGCAATTCGCTGGCGGCGCGGCCCGAGAAGTCGAAGGGGGCGATTTCCTGCTCCATCACCGATGTTGAAAGCCCGTTGCAGCGCGCCGAATCGTTGACGAAATTCGCCATCAGATACAGCGCCCGCGGCTGATACGGGTTGTCGCTGGTGCGGAACCAGTAATTAACCACGTTGCAGTAATCGAAGGCGTGCTGCGCGTTGGTGAACTGGCGCGGCACCGTGGTGCGCAGGATCAACTCGGCGGCGCCGACCTGGATGGTATCGCCGAGGCTCTTCAGCGACTTGCCGTTGCGCAGGTGGTCGGTGACCAAGTCCCAGATAGTCTGGCCGTCAGCCTCCATGAGTAGCCGCACCATCTCCTCGCTTTCCTCCGGGGTCAGCGGTTCGCTGTTCGTTTGCTTGAGGCTCTTGCCGGCGTTCTCGAAGGCATCGATGACGGTCACGCAGGCGGCGTCGTAGATCGAGTAATAGAGCGGTCCGATGGCCATGTCCGGCACGCCGATGTAGTACACGCCGTGCGCCTGCTCCCAGCCGATGAACTTGGCCAGGTCGGTTGTCGCGCGGGCACGCAGCGCCTTGTGGCCGGTGTTGCGCGCCTTGCGGCCGATGATCGTGTCTTGCAGGTCGATGACGCCGAGGAAGAGTTGCTGATCCCGCAGCAGCGGCCGGATTTGGTCGTCCGCCGCCAGGCCGAGATACAGGCCGTACGAGCGCTTCACGTCGCCGCTCATGGTGGCGATCAGGTGCTCGTGCAGCCGTTCCTCCACCGAGCCGCTGGTGACGATCGGTTCCTGATGCTCATTCCACACCACTGGGTCCTTGGCGGTGGGCGGCACCTCCAGCCCCTTCATCATGGCGTAGCGGCCGGGATACTGACCGAGCAGCTGGTTCCAGATATCGAGACCCGCCGGGATGTACCAGACGCTCTGCAGCAGCGGCAACAGACGATACGCCTCCGGCACGTAGGACATGAGGCTCACCGAGGTGCGCAGCCCGAGAATCGTATGGTCGTTGTTGATCAGCGTGATCTGGCCGTCGCGCACGTTGATGTGGCTGGGCACCTGCACGAAGGGCGCTTCCGCCGCCGTCACCACACTGAGCGCCTCGCCCACCGAGTGCCCATATCGGGCCACCATTTTGAAGAACAGATCGGTGGTGCGGGGCTGATCACGCTCCAGGATGGCGTCGGTGAGTGCCTCAAAGCTGGGGTCCTGGCAAATCTCGTCTCGGGTCAATAGCATCTTTTCCCTCCAATTGATGCGGACTGGGTGGCGCCCGCGTGCGCTGTTGGTCGAATCAACGCAGCGTAATCCGACGTTCCCTAACTGAGCCGGTCCGGCAATCCGAGCTCGCCGGTGAGGCCGCGGAACCAGTCAATGACTTCCGGGTGATAGGGAATGCCTCTCTCCAGGCGCTCCGCTTCCTCCTCGTGCTCCAGCAAGCCGGCGTAGACCACGCGGTCGTGGCCCGGCGCCGTCGGGGAATCGAGCAAGCCGCGCAGGTACTCGTCCATGTCCTGCTTGAAGACGGCCACGTCGCCGAAGGCGCTGATCTTGTAGGCCAGAAAGTGGTGGCACGGATCCTGACGCCGGAACGGTCCGGCGCCGCTGTTGCCGAGCACGCTGCTGAGAATTTCGAGCATCATGGCGAGCGAATAGCCCTTGTGGGCGCCGATCTCGCGGGTACCGCCGAGGGGCAATACCATCCACTCCTGCGGGATAGGGCCTTCGTTCATGATCGGCGTGCCGTCCTTTTCGCTGATCCAGCCGGGCAGAATCGAGACACCGAGGCGCTGCGCGAGTTGGATTTTGTTGCCGGCAACGGAACTCATCGAGGCGTCGAAGATGAACGGTGCCTCTCGTCCGGCTGGCGCCGCCACGCCCAGCGGGTTCAAACCGACCATCGGTTTGGCGCCGTGCACCGGCACCAGCGCGAGGCCGCCGGTGGTCATGGCGAGGCCAATCATGTCGTGCTCCAGAGCCAGGCCGGCGTGATACGCCGCGGCGCCGAAGTGGGCGCCGTTGGTCACGGTAATGGCGCCGATGCCGTACTGCTCGGCCCGCTCAAGGGCCGTGTTCATGGCCTGCGGCCCGATCACCAGACCGTGCCCGCGGTCCGAATCCAGCGTCGCCACCGCGGCGGCTTCGTGCAAAATTTTCGGCTCCGGCGTCGGGTTGATGACGCCTTCCCGGAACCACTGGACGTACAGCCGCATCATGTTGGACACGCCGTGCGACTCGATGCCGCGCAGGTCGGCGTACATGAGGACGTCAGCCGCCTGCCGCGCGTCGGCCTCCGGCATGCCCATCTCCTGAAAGATGGCTTCCGTCGTCGCCCGCATCGTTTCCTGCGGGACGCGCACGGCGATGTCCTCCGGGACGTGAAATCGTTCTAGCATCGTGGAGCCTCATGGGGTGCGGGTTGTGAAACGCAGGTGGGTGCCGTCAGCGGCGGCCTAGAATAGAGGAATCACCCCTACGGGTCAAATCAGTGCAGCAGCTCGGCCAGCGCCTGCCGTTCCGTTTCGGGCAGGCCGGCGACGTAGGTCAGGAAGCACTTCTCGATCCACGTCGCCCGCACGCCGCCCACGTAATCGCTGACCAGCGCCTTGGGATGACCGCTGAAATACCCCGTCGTGATGACGCCAACGTACGAGCCGTCGCGCGTGAACACGCCGCCGCCGCTCATGCGCCCGGCCGCTGATGCCTGCACGATGAATTGCTTGTCCGCATCGTACTGCGGGTCATGCTTGCGGGCTTCAGTTTCGGAAAGAACCTGGCCCACCGAATACATCAGCGACAGATTACCGACCACTGGCGCGCCCATTAGCAGGACTTCCTGGCCCGCTTGGACGCTCGCTACGCCGGGCAATCCCGCCTCGGTGAGGCGCCAGCCCCGTCCGCGGGGCGCCGGTTCGCCGGTCTCGGCGAGCGCAAGGGCAAAATCCTTGTCGCGCGGTACTTCCTGCTTATATTCCTGCGACGTAATCGGCGGTGCAAACAGCACGCGTACTGAGTGCTGCGCCGTTTCCGCCGAGTCAAGGGCCTCATAAGGCAGCACGTGCGCCGCGGTCACCAGCAAGGCGGCGCCCCGTTGGGTGCGATACAGAATGACGCCGGAGCCCTGTCCCACGTCCACCAGGCGCTCGTGCACGCCGCGTACCCAGTCATGGTCGGGATGTTTGGGTGCCGCCAGGACGTCGGCAACGGACCGCAGCCCCTTGCGGTCGAATCTGGCGCCGAGGGCTTCCAGAACGGTGGGATCGATATGGAAAACCGGCTCATCGGCATGCGTTGGCGTCCGTGCCAGGAACACGATGGTCAGGCTGAGAATGAGGCATGGGATGAGAGGCACAGCGCTTACCTTTGCCGCCATCACGCCAAAAGCGCCAGCAGGTCGTCGCGCGTAATCCCCGCGGCATCAGCGGCATCGGCCAGCGCGACGCCGGCCAGCGCCCGCTTGTGTTGCTGCAACGCCAGGATGCGCTCCTCCACCGTGTCCCGTACCACCAGGCGGTGTACCAGCACCGGGCGATTCTGGCCGATACGGTGAGCACGGTCGGCGGCCTGATCCTCGACAGCGGGGTTCCACCAGGGATCCAGCAGGAAGACGTGATCGGCGGCGGTGAGATTGAGGCCGGTGCCGCCGGCGCGCAGGGAGATAAGCATGACCGGCGGGCCGTCCGCGTCCTGGAAGCGCCGCACCACCTCATCGCGCCGGCGTGTCTGGCCGTCCAGGCGTGTGAAGTCGATATCGGCGGCGCGCAGGTGCGGCTCAACGCGGTCCAGCAGGGCGGTCCATTGCGAGAACACCAGCGCCTTGTGGCGGTCGGCGACTGCCTCGCCGAGCACGTCCAGAAGCAGTTCCACCTTGGCCGAGGTGTCCGCGTTTTGGCCCGGAATCAGGCCACTGTGACAGCAGGCCTGGCGCAGCCGCAGCAACGCCTCAAACGCCGCCATGACATTGCCTCCGGCCTCCAGACGGGCCACCGCGTCGTTCAGGGTGGCGGCGCGCACCGTGTCGTACACGATGCGTTCGGCGTCGCTGAACTCGCAATGCAGCACTCGCTCGGTGCGCGGCGGCAATTCCGGCGCCACTTCTCCCTTGCTGCGCCGCAGGATGAACGGCCGGATGCGCTCTCGCAGCCGCTCAGCCGCCTGCGGTTGGCCGCTGGCGATGGGCTGGGCGTAGCGGTCCTGAAAATCCTGCCGACCGCCAAGCAGGCCGCGATTCAAGAAATGGAACTGGCTCCACAACTCGTCGAGGCGATTCTCGACCGGCGTACCACTTAGCGCGAGGCGAAACGCAGCGCGCAGTTCAAAGGCCGCCTGCGCCACCTGGCTGTCGGGATTCTTGATGTTCTGGGCCTCGTCGAGCACCACCGTATCCCAGCTTTGCTGCGCCAGCCGGTCGCTGTCCAGGCGGAGAATGGCGTAGGTGGTCAGGGTGACGTCGGCCTCGGCGTCCAGGCGGCGTTGCGGGCCGTGGTAGAGCGATTGGCGCAGCCCCGGGCGGAAACGGCGGATTTCCTCGCCCCAGTGAGACAGCACGCTGGTCGGCGCCACCACCAGGGTGCGGCCGCGCACGGCGCACAGGGCTTGCAGGGTTTTGCCGAGGCCCATGTCGTCCGCCAGCATGCCGCCGAGCCCGGCTTGCCGGATGAAGACGAGCCAGTTGACGCCGCTGTGTTGGTAGGAGCGCAGCGTGGCCTGCATGTCGTTGGGCATCGGTGCCGCGGAAATGCCGGCGAAGTCGTCCACAAGGGTGCGCAGCGCGTCAAATTCTGGCGGCGGTGGTTGCTCCAATGATTCGCACAGGCGCGCCAAGTCTGGCAGGGCGAATTGGGGCAGTACGCCGCTGGCGTTACGCGCCGCCAGCAGATCGGCCACCCGGTGACCGAACTGTTCCAGCCATTCCCTCGGTAGAGGCGCCCAGCCGCCGTCGGACAACGGCACCAGCGACTCGCCACTCTGCCAGGCGCGTAACACCGCCGCCGCATCCACGCGCTTGGCGGGGTCGCCGGACGCGGGCGGGCCGGATTCGAACCATATTTCGAAATTTTGGAAATCGAGCCGCCCCTGCGGCACTAACTGCGGCGCCAGTTCAAAGGTGGTGTGCCCGCTGCCGCGTATTTCGCCGCGCCACCCCTTGAGGCGCGTGGCGACCTGTACCGCCGCCACGCCGGTGTATTGCGCCTTGTGCCCGGGGGCGAGTTGCATCGTTTGCCAGAGCTGGCGCACCAGGCGTTCTTCCGCGCGCTCGTTGCGTTTCGGCAGCGGCCCTTGCAGGTGTACCAAGCGCTCGGCGTCAACGCGGGCCAGGGGCGGCTGGCCGTAAACCAGCGTCGGCAGCACCGTTAGGGCGTCACCTTCGCGGTGCACGTCCAGCACGATGCGCGGCGGTTCCTCCACCACCTGCGGCAAGCGCCGCGTGCGCACTTGCACCGGCAGACGCTTTTCCAAGGACGGCAGGATGTCGCTGAACAATTCGGTGAGTTGATCGCGGGAGAAATGGCGCCCTTCGGGGAGGTCGGCGCGTTCGCGGGCGGTAAGGCCGGGGTTGGCGACAGGCTGCAGCGTGTCGCCGCATAGCACCACGCCGTTGCCAAATGCCTCGGTGATAGCCGGGTCGCGTTCCACAAACAGCCGGAAGCCGTCGCCCTGCTCCTCCAGACAGGCTTGCAGGCCGATGGGCTTGGCGAGGGCTTTGATGGGGTTACCGTCCAGCCGCACGTCCGAGCAAGACGCCAGTGCTTTCAGCAGCTTTCCCATCACGCCGCGCGGCAGGCGTCCGCGCCGGTGTATGCCCAGCGCCGATTCGACCGCTAGATCGTCTGGCGTGGCCGCCACCGCGATGGATACCCGGCCCTGGAAAAGCAGGCCGCCGGGCTTGGTGAGGCTCAGCGACAGCGGCGATTCCAGAATCTGCTCACGGCCGTCGTAGACGACGTAGCGCTCGAAGCTCAGGGCGCCTTGCGAACGCGTGAACGCATAGCGCAACCGGCCGCTGGCCTGCTGCGCCGCGGGGAGGGGCTTGTCCTCCTGTCGGGCGCGTCGGCAGGCGATCACCGCCGCGGCGACGTGTGCGCATACCGCCTCGTGGTGGCCGCAGTCGCACAACCAATCCTCGTCATCGGGCCACAGTATGACGGTGGGTTGCACGACCTTATCCCGCGTCATCACCTTGAGGACGACTTCCTCGCCGTCCGCCCGCTCGCTGAGCACGGCATCGGCGCGGGTGAACTCCACGCCGCGCGACCAGACGTGCGGCGTGCATGCTTGGCGCACGGCGTCGAACAGCGCTTGCATCTGGTGCGGACTCCTTACACCGCTCCGCTAGGGCTGCGGCGCGAAATCGGGCGACAGCATCAACCAGGTTTTTTGCGACACAATGAGCGATTGGACACGCGGAATGTAGTTCTGCTTCCACTCGTCCGAGCCGGTAACCTTCGCCTTGGCCTCCGCCATGTGGGCGTGGTCGCGGTAGGCCCAAATATGCACCACTTGGTTGAGCTCGCCGATGTCGCTGTAGTACCAGCCGGCCAGCTTGATGCCGTGGCTGAGGCGCAGCGGCAGCGCCACATCCTTGACGGCGGCCATGTAGTCGGGAACGGCGCCGGGCTTCAGCGTGTACATGCGGAAGTCGTAGATCATGGGCTGGATTCCTTAATTGATGCGTGATGGCTTTGGGGCGGGAATCAAAAAATACGGGTGCTCATCGTAATGGATTACCAAACAGGGCGCAACGGAACCGTCCGTACGCGCCGGCGTGCGGGCGTCTAACCCTCGCGGGGTTGGTTTCAAACGCCGCTTACGCACGGGTATAATGCCCTCACCACGTGCGTGACAATGCCGCGTAACCATTCAATATCCTGGAAGGAGCCCCGCATTGAAAATTACCGTCATCGGCCTCGGCTACGTCGGCGCCGTCGTTGCATCCGGACTGGCTGCTGCCGGCCACGCCGTCCTGGGTATCGACATCGACCGCAGGCGCCTCGCAACCCTGCAGGGCGGCAAGATCCATCTCTACGAGCCCGGTCTGGAGGTCCGTGTCGCCGAGGGGGTGCGCAACGGCCAGTTGCGCTTTTTGCACCGCGACGAAGTGGACGAGCCGTTGGGCGACGCTGTCGTTATTGCCACCGGAACGCCGCCGACGGACAGCGGCGCTGCCGATCTCAGCCAAGTCAAATCAGCCGTGGGCTGGATCAAGGCCAGGGAATCCCGGGACCTTGTCGTGGTGATGAGAAGCACCGTGCCGCCCGGCGTCGGCCAGCGCCTGTTGCAAAATGACTTGCGCGGAACGGGCATCCGCTACGCCTCGAATCCCGAGTTTCTGCGCGAAGGGCAGGCCGTGGCCGACTGGGACGCCCCTGACCGCATTGTCATCGGTGTCGAGCCGGGTGATGACCGCGCCGTCGCCGTCGTTAAGTGCATGCACGCTGGCATCGACGCGCCGCACATGGTCACCGACATCACCAGCGCCGAAATGGTCAAGTACGCCAGCAACGCCTTCCTCGCCACGCGCATCTCCTTCATCAACGAAATCGCCCTGCTGTGCGACCGCATCGGCGCCTCTATCGATGCGGTCAGCGAGGGGCTGGCGATGGACGCGCGCGCTGGCGCCCGTATTTACGCTGGGGTGGGTTACGGCGGTTCGTGCTTTCCCAAGGACGTGCGCGCCCTGGATTACCTGGCGCTGACCAGCGGCTTGAGTGTCGATCTGCTGCGTTCGGTCATCAACGTCAACAACCGCCAGCGGATGCTGCCGCTGTATGCTCTGCGTCGGCGCTTCAACGGCGCCCTGAACGGCGTGCGCGTTGGCATTCTGGGGCTGGCGTTCAAGCCAGAAACGGATGACGTGCGCGACGCGCCGTCGCTGCCTCTGATCCGAGAACTGGTGGACGAGGGCGTGCAGGTTTTGGCGTTCGACCCGCAGGCCAACGATACGGCCCGCCGTCAGTTGCCCGCTGCCGTGCGCATGATCGATAGTCCCGTCGAAGCGGCCGAGCAGGCGCAAGCGGTGGTTCTGCTCACCGAGTGGCCGCAGATCGTCCACGCCGAATGGCAGTGCATCGCCGCGGCTATGCGCTCACCGCGCCTCCTCTTCGACGGCCGAAACGTGCTGGACGCCGACGTCATGCGGGCGCTGGGCTTCGAATACGCGGGCGTCGGGCGCACAGGCTTGCCTATCCAATAGAAGGACTGGAACATCATGAAGATTGCCTATTTTGACTGCTTTTCGGGAATCAGCGGCGATATGACGCTGGGGGCGCTGGTGGACGCCGGCGTGGACCTGGCGGTGATCCGCGAGGAGTTGGCCAAGCTGCCGGTGACGGGATACCGGCTGGAGGCGCGGGTGGTCAAGCGCGGCGGCCTGCGGGGCACCAAGGTGAACGTGATCATGGACGAGGAGGTACAGCCGGCGCGTCGCTATACCGACATCACGGCGATGATTTCCGAAAGCGAACTGGAGCCCGAGGTGCGGGACCGGGCGTTCGCAATTTTTCGCCGCCTGGGAGAGGTAGAGGCGCATTTGCACGACGAGCCGCTGGACGAGATTCACTTTCACGAGGTGGGGGCGGTGGATTCGATTGTCGACGTGGTGGGCGCGGCCATTGGCGTGCACGCCCTGGGCCTTGAGGGCGCGGTCGCCTCGCCGGTCAACGTCGGCCACGGCGCGGTGCACACCTCGCACGGCCTGCTGCCGGTTCCCGCCCCGGCCACCCTGGCCTTGCTCAAGGGGTATTCGGCCTACGCCGGCGACATCCGGATGGAGTTGACCACCCCCACCGGCGCGGCGATTCTCACCACCCTCGCCGACCGCTTCGGACCATTGCCGCGTATGACCATCGACCGCATCGGCTACGGCGCCGGCAACCGCGACTTTCCCACAGGCCCCAATCTGCTGCGCCTCGTCGTCGGCGAGGTACAGGCCGACACCGCGCCAGCCCACGCTCACCATCATCATGGCCACGAGCACCATCACGCCTGATGGCGCATTTATTATCCACTAACCCCGGACAAGCTCTCCCGGACCCGTCTTCCTCCGAATTATTCACACCAGACGTTCGATTACGCCCGCCATGTCCATCCGCTTCGGCGCTTTCTTCGGGCAGTCCGACCAATTCTGGGCGGCGTCCAGGCCGAGTGCGACTTCCGCCAACTGGGCCGGCGAAAGACAGCGCCTCATCCAAGACATTCGACCGGCTTCAACCCTCGCGCCGGCATGATGACAACTGCCAATAAGTCCGCTTGAGCATGTGTGAACCAGTTCATTCTCTTGCCATCGGTAGAAGTAGCTCTGGACGGTCTGCCAAGGCAGCAGGTCGCGAGACAGCATCGCCAAGCGTAGCCTGTATGAGTTGATTACCTCGCGCAAATCCATCCGGCGCTTTCGTCCTCTCAGCGCCGGCAACCATTGGTCCTATTGCAGCAGCTTCACCGACTCGGTGACCGCGTTAAGGACGACGGCAGGGAACAGACCGAGCAGCACGGTGGCGACGACCATGATGCCGAGGCCGACGGCGAGGGGGCGGGAAGGGGAGAGTTGGGGCTGCACCACCGCTTCCTCCATGAACATCGTCTTGATGACCATGAAGTAGTAATAGGCGGCGATGGCGCTGGTGGCGACGCCGATGACGGCGAGGACGACGTAGCCGGACTCGATGGCGGCGCGGAAGACGACCAGCTTGCCGACGAAACCGGCGGTGGGCGGAATGCCCGCCAGGGACAGGAAGAAAATGATGTAGATGAAGGCTGCCAGCGGGGCGCTGCGGCCGAGGCCGGCGAAGTCGGCGATCTTGTCGCTGCGGAAGCCCCGGTGGGTCAGCAGGATCAGCATGCTGAAGGTGCCCATGGTGGCGAACAGATACACGAACATGTAGAACAGCGCGCCGGCCAGCCCGACCTCGCGCGCCTGCGTCGCCGCCACCACGCCGATCAGGGCGTAGCCGGCGTGCGAAATGCTCGAATAAGCCAGCATGCGCTTCAGGCTCGTCTGGGCGATGGCCACCACGTTGCCGAGAATCATGCTGAGGGCAGCAAGGATCCACCACAACACTTCCCAGATTTCCGCGCTGGGAAACAAGGCAACGATGAACACCCGCGCCAGACCCGCCATGGCCGCCGCCTTGACCGCGGACGACATGAACGCCGTGATGGAGGTCGGCGCCCCTTCATAGGTGTCGGGCGCCCACATGTGGAATGGCACCGCGGCGATCTTGAAGCCGAACCCCACCACCACCAGAATCGTCGCCAACACCAGCGCCGGGTTGTCCAGCGACAGACCTGACAGGCCCTGCGCCACCGCCGCCAGGTTGGTGCTGCCGGTCAGGCCGTAGAGCAGCGCCAAGCCGTAGAGCAGAATCCCCGACGTAAACGCACCCATCAGGAAGTACTTCACCGCCCCCTCGGTCGAAGCGTCGTCGCGGCGGATGAAGCCCACCAGCACGTAGGTTGACAACGACATCAACTCCAGCCCCAGGTAGATGCTGATGAAGTCGCCGCCGCCCGCCATGAACATCATGCCGACGGTGGCGAACAGCAGCAGGGCGTAGTATTCCCCCCGCTGAATACCCTCGTCGTCTAGATAGCGCAGGGAAATCAGCACGGTCAGCGCCGCGGCGATCAGGAACAGGACCTTGAAAAACGCCGCGTAGCCGTCCGCCAGAAACATGCCGGAAAAGATGCTGCCGGCCTGTGGCGGGTGCAGGAGGGTGCCCACCAGCGCCAACACAACGACGCCGAGGCACACCCAGCCGATGTCCGCCTTGCGGTCGCGGCTCGTCAACAGGTCGATGACCAACATTGCGCAAGCCGCCACGGAGAGCAGGATTTCCGGCCACAGAGCCAGAACTTCAGACAGCGGCGGAGCGGGTATCGCCATGATCAGCGGTCCTCCGCGGGCACATCGGCGTCTGCCTCGTCGTCGTGCGATGCCTGCCTCGTCGCCCGTTGCGGGTCATAGCGCTCGGCCGCGTGGCGCTCCTGCATTTGGGTGACGTAGTGATCCACGGTCGGGCGCATCAGATTAAGATACGGGCGCGGGTACAGGCCAATCCAGAACATCAGGATCACCAGCGGCAGCATGTAGCCAATCTCGCGGAAGTTCATGTCCTTCATGGTCTGGTTCTCGGGCGTCGTGGCCTCGCCGAACATGGTGCGCTGGTAAAGCCACAGCATGTAGGCCGCCCCCAGGATGATGCCGAGCACTGCCAGCGTGGCGTAGGCAACGTTCGTCTTGAACATGCCGACGAGGATGAGGAACTCGCCCACGAAACCGTTCAGGCCCGGCAGGCCGATGGACGAGAACATGGTGATGGCGAAGAACACCGCGAAGATGGGCACCGTCGTCGCCAAGCCGCTGAACGCCGCGATCTCGCGCGTGTACCGCCGCTCGTAGATGATGCCGACCAGCAGGAACAGGGCGCCGGTGCTGATGCCGTGGTTGATCATCTGGATGACGCCGCCAGTCACGCCCTCGGGGTTGAGGGCGAAGATGCCGAGCATCAGGAAGCCCATGTGGCTGACGCTGGAATACGCGATGAGGCGCTTCATGTCGCGCTGCGCCATGGCCACCAGGGCGCCGTACAGGATGCCGATGATCGCCAGTGTAGCCATGAACCCGACCATGTTGTGGCTGGCCGTCGGCAGCAGCGGCAAGCTGAAGCGCACGAAACCGTAGGTGCCCATCTTCAGCAGCACGCCCGCCAGCACGACGCTGCCAGCCGTCGGCGCGTCGGTATGCGCGTCGGGCAGCCAGGTGTGAAACGGGAACATCGGCACCTTGATGGCGAAGCCCAGGAACAGCGCCAGGAAGATCAGGTCCTGCGACGACAGCCCGACGAAAATGGGCTCCGTCGGAACCCGCACGTTGTTGATCAATTCAATGATGTTGAACGTCAGCTCGCCGGTGCCGTAGTCGCCGGTGCTGTTGAAGGAGTAGAGCGCCAGGATGCCCAGCAGCATGAACACCGAGCCGAACAGGGTGTAGAGGAAGAACTTGATCGCCGAGTAGAGCTTCCGTCCATGCCCCCAGATGCCGATCAGGAAGTACATCGGCACCAGCATGATTTCCCAGAAGATGTAGAACAGGAAGAAATCCAGCGCCAGGAAGACGCCCAGCATGCCGGTTTCCAGAAACAGCAGGCAGCTGTAATACGCCTTCTGCATGCCGTGAATGGCGTTGAACGAGCACACCACCACGAGGATGGACAGCAGGGTGGTGAGCAGCACCAGCAGGATGCTCAGGCCGTCGACGCCGAGGAAATAGGCGACACCGATGGAGGGAATCCAGCTGTGATACTCCGCCAGCTGCATCTTGTGCGTCGACCCATCGAAATTGCTCAGCGCCACCAGGGAAAGCAGGAACGTCACCACCGTGCAGAAAACGGCGACCGCCTTCATCAATCTCAATTCGGTCTTGGGAATCACCAGGGTGGCCAGCGCGCCCAGCAGCGGCAGGAAGATGATGAAGGTAAGCAGCGGCGTAACCCCGTCGGGATGCGGCAGAAGGTAATCTGCGTGTGCGAGAATGTACTCCATGCAAAAGCTCCCCTATGTCCTGATCCGTGGCGCAGACGCCGCTTAAATCACAATTAAATAAATGGTGGCAAAGACGAACAGGCCCAGGGCCATGACGAGCAGGTAGTTCTGCACCACGCCCGTCTGGATGAGTCGGAAAGCCCGCGAACCGCTCTGAATGACGGCGCCAACACCGTTCACCGCCCCATCGACCACCCAGCGATCAACGATGCCGGACCAGTTGGCGTACAGCCGCGTGAAGGCCCCAAAGCCGTTCACCACGCCGTCCACCACGCGGGCGTCGACGCTCCACAAGGCACCGGTGCTCCACTTCACCGGGCGCACGATATAAGCGTCGTAAAACTCGTCGATGTAATACTTGTTGAGCAGTGTCTCGTAGGCGAAAGCAAATTTTTCCGCCAGGCGTTTCGGGCGTTCCGGATCCTGGATATAGAACAGGTAGGCAAGGTACAGACCGCCGAGCGCGATCACCGTTGACAGCAGCATGAGCGGCACGTCGGGCCAGAAATGAAAGGTGTGCGCAGCATGCTCGCCGTGGTGATGAAAGGCGTGCGCCACGAACTTGTGAAACAGTCCGTTCTCCGGTGGAATGCCCACGATAACGCCGCCGATGACCGACAGGACGGCCAGAATCCGCAGCGGCTGCAGCATCGACGGCGGCGATTCGTGCGGGTGCACCTGCTCGGGGTCGAACCGCTCCTCGCCCCGGAAGGTCATGAAGATCAGCCGGAACATGTAGAACGACGTCATGAAAGCGGCGCACAGGCCCAGCACCCACCACAGGACGTGACCGCCCTTGATCGCCGAGGCCAGGATTTCGTCCTTGCTCCAGAAGCCCGCGAAGGGAGGGATGCCGGCGATCGCAATCGTCGCCAGCAACATCGTGTCGTAGGTTCCCCGTATGTGGCGCCTCAGCCCGCCCATGCGCCGCATGTCCTGCTCCTCGTGCATGGCGTGGATGACGCTGCCGGCGCCGAGGAAGAGCAGACCCTTGAAGAAGGCGTGCGTCATGACGTGGAACAGGCCCGAGGTGAACGCGCCGACGCCGCAGCCGAGGAACATGTAGCCCAGTTGGCTGACCGTGGAATACGCTAGCACCCGCTTGATATCGGTCTGCACCAGCGCAATGCTGGCGGCGAACAGCGCCGTGAACGCCCCGACACCCGCCACCACGTCCATCGAGACCGGTGCCAGGAGATACAGCGCCTGGCTGCGCACCACCATGTAAACACCCGCGGTGACCATCGTGGCGGCGTGAATCAGGGCGCTGACCGGCGTCGGCCCTTCCATGGCGTCGGGCAGCCACACGTATAACGGAATCTGCGCCGATTTGCCCATGGCGCCGATGAACAGCAGCAGGGTGATCGCCGTGGCGATGCCGGTGGTGATCTTGTGGTCGCCGGCGGCCGCAAACACGTCGTGGTACGCCAGGGAGCCGGTGGTCCAGAAAATCAGCGCCATCGCCAGGATGAACCCGGCGTCGCCGATGCGGTTGACGATAAAGGCTTTCTTGCCGGCGTCCGAGGCCGAGCGGCGCTCGTACCAGAAACCGATCAACAGGTAGGAACACAGCCCCACCCCCTCCCAACCAACGAACATCAACAGGTAATTGTCCGCCAGCACCAGCACCAGCATGGAGGTCATGAACAGGTTGAGGTAGGTGAAGAAGCGTGGATAGCTGGGGTCGCCGTGCATGTAGCCGACGGAATAAACGTGCACCAGGAAGCCGACGCCACAGACTACGAACAGCATGACGGCGCTCAACGAATCGACCATCAGCCCCATGTCCACCGAGAAGGAGCCGGCAAAAATCCAGGGGTACAGCTTGGCCTCGATCGGATGCTGCGGGTCGACGATAACGCGCAGGATGACGATCAGGGCGCACAACAGGGCCAACCCGACCGAGCCGACGCCGAGGTAATGGGCCTTGTCGCGCAGAACGCGCCGCCCCAGCAGGCCGTTGAGCAGCACGGCCACGGCGGGCAGAATCGGGATCAACCACACGAGAACTTTCATAGGACAGACAATTCCTTTGTGATCAAGGGCTTGACCAACGGCGGCGCACGGGCACGGCCAGCAACGGCCTGCCGCAACGGCAACCCCTTACCACTTCAACACGTTGACCTCGTCCAGATTAAAGGTGGATTTGCCGCGGTACATCGAGATCACCAGCGCCAAGCCAATGGCGGCCTCGGAGGCGGCGACCGCGATGATGAAGAGGGTGAATATCTGACCGCGTAAATCCTGCAGGTAATGCGAGAAGCTGATCAGCGTGACGTTCACGGCGTTGAGCATCAGTTCGATGGACATGAGCACGATAATCACGTTGCGGCGCGTCAGCACCCCAACGACCCCAATCATGAAAAGCAACGCACCAAACACCAAATACCACGACAACGGCACCAACGGCTTTCTCCAGTTTGTAACGGGCTAGACGGGTTGCTGGTCTTCCTGCGTGTCCGGTGGCAGATCGGTCAACGCCTCGTCGGGGCGCTCTTCCTCCCGAGCCGTTTCGCGCGCCAGGACAATCGCACCGACCATGGCGGCCAGCAGGATGAGCGAAGCAATTTCAAAAGGCAGGACGTAATCGGAAAACAGCGCCTCGCCGATGGCGCGTGGCGTGCCAAGGGGTTGCGTGGCGGCCTCGGGAGGCGCCGCGAAGCCAGTGAAGGCGCGAACCGTGGCGATGATCAGCCACAGGCCCGTCAAACCCGCCAGCACCACCGCCACGGTGCTCTGGCGCGTCCATTGCCGTAGCCGCACCGCCTCCGGCATGTTCACCAACAGGATGGCGAAGAGGAACAGCACCATGACGGCGCCGGCGTAGACCAGCACCTGCACCGCCGCCAGAACCTCGGCACGCAGCATGACGTAGGTGGCGCCGACGCAGGCAAACGTCAGCAGCAAAAACAGCGCCGCGTGCATGACGTTTTTCCGTGTCACCACCATCACCGCCGAGGCCAGCCCGACGATGGCGAAGAGAAGGAAGAAAAAAACCATGTGACTCCCTCAGACTAGCTTCAAATAGGATTTCCGGGAACCATAGCACAGCCACCGCGGGCTATCAACCGGTTGCAGGGGCGTCATTTACACCTTCTAGCCGGGAAACAGAAAGGCCACCGAACGCGCCGCCAGATGCATCACGCCGCCCGGAAAAATCCCCAGGTAAAGCACTCCGAAAACGGTGACGCCCAACGCCGCCATCGAGGTCGGCGCCAAACGAATGCGTGGCGCGTCGGCGTCGGGTTCGTGCATGTACATCAGAATGACGACCCGCGCGTAGTACACCACCGACATAACGCTGGTGAGCACGCCGATCACGGCCAGGACGTAGTAGCCGGACTGTGCCGCAGCGCTGAACACGTAAAACTTGCCCGCAAACCCGGCGGTGGGCGGAAAGCCGGCCAAGGCGAACATGAACAGCGACATGATGGCCGCCAGCGCGGGGTTCGTCACGCCCAGGCCGGCGTAATCGTCGAAGGCGTGCCGCTGGTCGTCGCGGCGGGCGACGATCATCAACACGGTGAAGGCGCCCAGCGACATGAACGCATAGGCGACCAGGTAGTACAGGATGCTGCCGGCCCCGGCGGCGTTGTGCGCCACCAGGGCAACGAAGGCATAACCGGCATGCGCAATGCTGGAGTAGGCCAGCATGCGTTTGACGCTCTGCTGCACGATGGCCACGATGTTGCCCAGGAGCATCGTCAGCGCCGCCAGCACGGCGAAGATTGGCACCCATTCCTCGCTGAACGCGGGCGCACCGAAGCCCTGTGCGAACACCCGCAGCAGCGCGGCAAAGGCGGCGGCTTTCGGACCCGCGGTCATGAACGCCGTGACCGCCGTCGGAGCGCCCTCGTACACATCTGGCGCCCACATGTGAAATGGCACCACCGCCACCTTGAAGCCCAGGCCGACAATCAGCAGCCCCATGCCCATCAGCAGCAATGGTGACGTGCCTTCCGCGCTCATGGCCTGCGACAGAGCCACCAGGTTCGTGGTACCCAAAGCGCCGTAGACCGTGGCGATGCCGTAGAGGAAAAAGGCCGAGGAAAACGACCCGAGCATGAAATACTTGAAGGCCGATTCCAGGGAGCGCGGCGTGTCGCGCAGCAGGCCCGCCAGGATGTACGTCGCCATGGAGAAGGTCTCGATGGCCAGAAACATCATCACCAGGTCGGACGAACTGCCCACGAACATGAAGCCCAGGGTGGCGAACAGCATCAGCGCGTAGTACTCGCCCGGTCGGATGTTCTCGCGCCGCACGTAGGGCGCCGACAGCAGCACGGTGAGCGCCGCAATCAGCACGAACACGGCGTTGAAGAACGTTCCCAGGCCGTCCACCGCCGCCATGCCCATGAACACGGTGCGCGGCTCGCCGCCGGCCTGGCACAGAGCGCACGCGAACGCCAGCGCCAAGCCGACCAGGCTGGTCGCCTCGGTCGCCCAGCGGCCGCGCGGCGGCAGGAACAAGTCGAGCACCAGGACGACCAGACCCGTGACCAGGACCGCGACGTGCGGCAGCAACGCCGCTGTGCCCTCCAACAATGCCGGTACTTCCATGTCCGTTCCCTAAATCACTTTCGAATCAAGACAGCGTACAATCCGGGAACTCCCCCTCACCCCAACCCTCTCCTGCCAGGGGAGAGTGAGGTAAAACCCTTTCCGCGGGGCAGCCCACGGTCCCCTCCCCCCTTGAGGAGGGGGCCAGGGAGGGGGTATGTGAGCTGGCCGATATCTTCCCGCTGCAACCAGATAAGGAAATGCTCTGACCGCCGGCGTCAGTGCCGCATCAGATTCAAGTGGTCGATGTTGACCGTTTCCCGGTTGCGGAAAATGGTCAGCAGAATCGCCAGGCCCACCACCGCCTCGGCGGCGGCAACGGCGATGTTGAGAAAAACAATGACGTGCCCGCCCGTGTCGTTGAGCATGCGCGCGTAGGCCACGAAGCTCAGGTTGACGGCGTTGAGCATGAGCTCAAGCGACATCAGCATGATCAGGGCGTTGCGGCGTATCAGTACACCGATGGCCCCGGTGATGAACAGGACGGCGCTGATCACGAGATAGTACGGCACGGGAATCATCAGGTTTGGAACTCCAAAGCCGCTACGGCGTCGTGCGTTTGGCCAGGATGACGGCGCCAATCACCGCGATCAGCAGCAATACCGCGGCGAGCTCGAATGGCAACAGATAGGTGCTGAACATGCTGGCGCCGACGGCCTCGATGGTGCCGAAATCCTCGCTTGCCGGCGGGTTTGCGTCGCCGATGGAAAACAACTGGGCGATGCGAAAGACCAATACCAAGCCGACGACGCCGGCCAGCAACCAGGCCCGCGTGCTGCCCTCGCGCTGCAGAGAGTCGGCGCGCAGGTTGAGCATCATGATGACGAACAGCATCAGCACCATGACCGCGCCGGCGTAGATGAGAATCTGCACCGTGGCCACGAAGCCGCTCATCAGAAGCACGTACAGGCCGGCCAGGCACAGCATGGTAATAACCAGGTAGATGGCGCTGTTCATCGGGTTGCGGTGCCACACTACGAGGAATCCACAGCCCATTCCGACAACCGCAAATATCCAGAATAAAAGGACTTCCATGGCTTCCAGACTTGTCCGTATCAGGTAATCAGCAATACCACTACGGCGGTAATCAGCAGGTTGACGAAGGCCAGCTCAAGCAGAATCTTCCAGCCCAGGTGCATCACCTGGTCATAGCGAAAACGCGGCAGCGTCCAGCGCACCGTCAGCAGCACCCAGCAGCCGACCAGCACCTTGAAGCCGAATGACGCCACCTGAAGCAGCACCACTAAGAGGTGCGGCAGTTGCCACACCCCCCAGCCGAACGGCCAGTGAAAGCCGTCGGCGTACAGGTAGGGAACCTGCCAGCCGCCGAAGAACAGCGTGACCACGAGGCCGGAAACGATGACGATCTCGACAAACTCCGCCAGGAAGAACATGGCGAACTTCATGCTGCTGTATTCGACGAAGTAGCCGATGATCTCCGACTCGCCCTCCGGCAGGTCGAACGGCACCCGCTTGTTCTCGGCCATCGCCGCGGCGAGGAAGAGAAAGAAGGCCACCGGCTGCACGACGATGCCCCATTTGGGCAGGAAGCCCCACAGCAGTTCGCCCTGCTTCTGCACGATGACGTTCAACTGCGCCGTTTCGTAAATCATCAGCACGCCGATGATCGACAGGCCCATGGTGATCTCGTACGAGATCATCTGCGACGACGCGCGCAGGCCGCCGAGCAGTGCGTAGTTGTTGTTCGACGCCCAGCCCGCCAGCATGGTGCCGTACACCGCCATGGAGGAAATGGCGAAGATGTAGACGATGCCGACGTTCAGGTCGGCGATCTGCAAGGGGATGACGCGCTCGCCGATGCGCAGCACGTCGCCGAACGGAATGGCCGCGAACACCACCAAGGCGGGAAACAGTGCCGCCGCCGGCGCCAGAGTGTGCAACGTGCGGTGCGCCCCGGCGGGCACGAAGTCTTCCTTGGTGACCATTTTGATACCGTCGGCAATGGCGTGGAACAGGCCCATGGCCGCCCGCCCGGCGATGCGCGCCCGGTTGGGGCCGATGCGGTCCTGGATGGCGGCGCTCTGCTTGCGCTCGGCCCAGGTCAGCAGCGCCCCCAGGTGGATCAGTGCCAGCAGCACCACCAGCACCTTGAGCAAGATGATCAGAACGTCAACCCACACCGGTTGATACTCCTAGGTAGCCGTAAGAGGCAGTCATAAGAATTTTTCGAGATAACACCAATAAATGTATGTTACGGCGTTCGTTACCTAAGCTATAATGTTTTGATGACAGCTTTTGTAGGGAGATTTAACCACCGTTCTAACGGTGCAACGTATGAACTTCTGCAGGTCTCGCCTTGGTAACTACTCACAGCGCCAATTTACCCTGGCGGAATTCGACCGAATGATCTTTTTCGAAGGAATCCGATGAAATCCTATCTATAAAATCACGCTGCGATCGAAGGGCTTCATTTAGTACGTTACGTTTCAATAAGGAAACCAACAATGCGCAAGTGCGGGCTTGGCAGTTGACTGACTTCTGCGGGTTGAATTCAATATCAGTGAAACCTCTATAAGAATACAATCTCTTTAGGAAATCCTGATGTGGTCTTAAAGCAGAAAGATACAACCAGTCATAGAATGCTGTTTTTGGTACTAATGGCCATTTTTCACCAAAATAATCGAAGCATTTAAGTGGTCCGGATTTTCTCAATCTCATATCTCTTTTGGCAGCCCTACTATCTTTCTCATATATGTCTCTGTAAGGGCCTCCGATTTCAAATACCTTGCTTCCTTGATATGCTGCTTCAACACTAATTTCACCAATTTCTGTTTTAATCTTTAAATTAAATGCACTCAATCTTTGACCCAATACATCCTCAGATTTTGTTGATATTTCTAATAAAGGGTAGAACCCTTTATTTTTGGCAGATTCATGTAGGGCTAGTATATTCCTCTTCTTCTGAATCGAAGAAAAGCCAGGGAACCATGTGAAATGTACCAACACTTCTTTAACCAGATGGTCGGGTTCAGAAATAGATATATATACTGGTCGCTTAGCCATTTTTGAGATCCAATATCTGATCAATTGGAATGATGTCAGGAATGAGTATTTCCGATTTAATCGCCGCTTGTCGTCTTACCTGAACATCGGGATCTTTCCAATCCATATGGATAAACAATACCTCAAAATCAATTTGCTCCTTTGCTTCCTCAGCATTGAGTATAGCCACTCCAGATTTGTTGGAAACATCGGAGCAAAATCGTACTCCTTCCCCCAAAAGTACAGAGGGACGGATTTTCAACCATATCGGGTCGGGGATTCTTCCTTCCTGCTTAGCACGAAAAAGCATGGGGTGATCATCAACAAAAGCTAAGTGAACGTATTTGTGCACGCTCTTCCTTCTATCCGCGTCGTGACTCCATTGATTCCCACCTGGCACAGGTATCTCAACGTGCCGCCTTTTTGCCTCAGCTAGAGAGAGCAAGCCTTGGTGTTTCTTGATCAATTCAAGGTTTGATCGGTCAGTAAAATGCCAGACACCATCGATCTTGTACGTATCAAGTATTGTTTTCATAGTATGTCCTCATGACATCGCATTCTGGAGGGAAGCCGGTATGGAAAGGTTGCAACCACACGACGGTCCACGAACTCTGTCTTCCACCCGAATGGCAATGGGCAGCCTTTCCTGATAAATGGTGACAAATCTTTCACAGAATCGACTCGGTGTCCGGCAGGCACCGCTTTTCGCTAATGTGGTGGTCGAACTCGCTGCGGAACTTGTTGATGGCGCTCTCCACCGGCCACACCGCGGCGTCGCCCAGCGGGCAGATCGTGCGCCCGAAGATGTTGGCGCCCATGCTGAGGAGCAAATCCACGTCCCCAGGCCGGCCGTCGCCGTGTTCGATGCGGTGCAGCAGCTTGGTCATCCAGCCGGTGCCCTGGCGACACGGGGTGCACTGGCCGCACGACTCGTCGTGGTAAAACTCGGAGATGATGTAGGCCGACTGCACCACGCAGACGCGGTCGTCGAGCACCATCAGGCCGCCCGAGCCGCCCATGGTGCCGGCGCGCTGCAGGGCGTCGAAATCGCTGTCGACCTCCATCGCCTCCTCGGCGGTCAGAATCGGCGACGACGAGCCGCCCGGGATGACCGCTTTCAGGGTGCGGCCCTCCTCCAGGCCACCGGCGTGATCGAAAATCAGCTCGCGCAGCGGGATGCCCAGCGGCACCTCGTACACCCCCGGCTTGCGTACCCGGCCACTGACGCACCACATGCGGGTGCCGCGATTGCGCTCCGGGCCGATACGGTTGTACCACTCGGCGCCGTGCGCCACGATGTGGCGGACGTTGGCCAGCGTTTCCACGTTGTTCACCACCGTCGGCATGCCGAAGGCGCCGATGTTGGCCGGAAATGGCGGCTTGATCCGCGGATAGGCACGCTTGCCCTCCAGCGATTCGATGAGCCCGGTTTCCTCGCCGCAGATGTACGCCCCGGCGCCGCGGTGCAGCAGCACCTCCAGGTTCATGCCGGAGCCGAGGATGTTGCGGCCGAGGTAGCCCGCCTCGTAGGCCTCGTCGATGGCCTCCTGAACGCGGCGGGCGCCGAGGAAGAACTCGCCCCGCAGGTAGATGAAGGCCAGATGCGCCCCCACCGCATAGCAACTCAGGATCAGCCCTTCGAGAATCTGGTGTGGGTCGTTCTCCAGCAGCAGCCGGTCCTTGAACGTCCCCGGCTCCGACTCGTCACCGTTGCAGATCAGATAGCGCGGGCGCCCGTCCTTGGGCAGAAATCCCCACTTCACGCCGGTCGGAAATCCGGCGCCGCCGCGGCCCCGCAGCCCGGCGTCACGCACCATGGCGACAAGCTCGTCCGGCTGATGCTCTTGCAGCGCCTTGGCCAGCGTCTCGTAGCCGCCGCATGCCCGGTAGGTGTCCAGACGCCACAGCTCAGGCGTGCCAATGTGGCGCGTGATGATCGGTTCCATGCTCACTCTCCGCTGCTTTTCTGTTGCAGCAGTTCGTCCAGTTTTTCCTCGCTCACGTTGCCGTGTAGTTCGTCGTTCACGTACAGCATCGGCGCCTTGTCGCAGGCCGCCATGCACTCGACACCGCGCAGGGTGAACCGTCCGTCCGGCGTCGTCTGCCCCACCTCGATGCCAAGCTGCTGCTCGGCGCGCCGCAAGAGGCGCCGGGCGCCCTTCAGCGAGCACGACAGGTTGAAACAAATGTGTACCTCGCAGGCGCCCTGCGGCTCGGTCGGAAACATGGTGTAGAACGTTGCCACGCCCTTCACGTCCACCATCGGCACCTGCAGCAGGTCGGCCACCGCCTGGCACACCTCGTCGTCGAGATACGGAAACTCCTGCGTCGCCAGGTGCAGCGCCGGCAGCATCACGGCGCGCGGTGTCGGATAGCGTTTGATCAACTGCGTGATGCGAGTCTGGGCGGCCTCGGAGAGTTGCACGGCCATGGCGCGGTCGTCCTCCCTGAATGCAGTTTCTAGTGGTTAGAATGATACAAAAAGAACCGTCATTTTTAGCGACCCGGCGCAAGATCATTGCCGCTCGGATCGGAAAATAGGGTTCGAAATGATCGATTTATACCACTAGAAACTGAGACGAAACGGCAAATAGATGTTGCTGCCCGGGATCTCTATCTCGACGTAGTGGTACGTCCTCCATCCTCGATTGAAGCTGAAGCTGCCGCCTTGCGCCAGGACCGACCATGTCGTCCGATAGAACCGGCCGGCCCCGGACAGATACGGACCCAGCGCCCCGTAGTAGGAGATGAGCCGCCGCACGTCGGTAGCGTAGGTCAGCGAGCCTCCCGTCTCTCCCGCCATCCTCGACAGGACTCTGATGTCCACGCCTCTCGAGAGAGCAACGGTATGGAGCGGAACGTTCCGCTGCTTGGCGTACTGGATGACGTTGCTGAGCGTCGTGCTGCTGGCGGTGTCTTTTCCATCGGTAAAGACAATCACCACGTGGTTCGTGTTGTTCGCATAGGCGTCCGTCTCCCGGACAGCGTTCCTGCTGGCGTCATAGAGAGGCGTGCCGCCGTCCTCCGTGTCGGCCAGACTGTCGAGCGTTCCGAAAAACGCGGACCGGCTGCTGCTGAACCGCTGACCATTTTTGGTTGTCCATGTGGTCGTGGGGCTGTACGGCAACTGGCCGTTGGAGGCGAACGCCATCAGCCCGACCTCGTCGCCAGCGCCGAGGTTGCGAATGAACTCCTTCGCGGCGTCGATGCGCGCGTCGGTTGGGTCGCTGCTCGTAATGCTCCCGCTTTGGTCGAGCAGGAACATCGCAGAGTACGGGCCCGCGTTCTGCTGCTGGTAGAGTTGGACGTCGGTGAGGCTGTAGTCCAGATGGGTGCCGGTCGATCCGAGCTCGCCATCGTCGATCGTAAAATCGGTGTCGCCGAGGGTCAGGAGCTCCGAATCGGACACGTCGAGGGTGAACGTCGCCGACTGGCTCGTAGAGCTCGTGACGTCGGCCTCAAGAACGCCGCCCGACGGCGGCGGAAACCCGAGGGCTTCACCGAGGTTCTCGGTCGCCGCGAACCAGTAGGAGGTAACAGTGTAGGCGATGTCCAGAATCTCGTGGTCCCCGTCCGTGGCGTCCTTGAAGGAACTCCATTGCGCGATCCGCTGGTGGGGCCCCGACGCTAGCTTGGTCATCACCACCACCCAGGTGCCGTTGCCGTAGTACCACTCGGTAATGTCGTATCCGTTGCCCCAGTTCTCTCCGATGAAGGTCGACGGAAAGCTGCTCGAGGTGGTGTACACTTGGTCACCGAACGACGGGACTTTGGAGCTGACCACAGCCCACAGTCCGCCTCCGTACGCGACGTCGGTGATGTGGTATCCGAGGTTGCGGTGTTCCTGCAGCTCCGAAGAGAGCGACGTTGTTGTGGACCATTGCTGGGGCCAGTCCAACCCGTCGCTGCTCACCACGAGCCACGCTCCGTTGGAGTAGGCGACCTCCGTGACATACTTCCCGAGATCCCATTGCTCCCTGATGAAAGTCTCGGGCCAGGACGAGCTCGCGCCGCTGTGGGCCTGACTCTCGTATCCGGAGCGGCTCGACATCACCACCGTCCAGCCTCTGCTGCTGCCGGTGACTGAGGTGATGCGCAGTCCCACTTCCCAAGCGTCCACGATCGCCTGCGCCGGCACGCTGGTCGAGGATCTGACGGAGACGTTCGTGGCCTGGGCGCCCAGATCGACGGGCGCGACAGCGACCGTCGCGAGGAGGACGAAGGCGCCCACGGCGCGGCGGGCGCATTCCGCGTACCCTCGTCCCTCGACCAACCTACCTTGGATGGAAATATAATTTCCGATACTATCCTTAGCTACTAACCACTTTCCACTCATCACTGCCCTTTCACCGGTCGTTCTCGCCGGCAATCATGTTGATGGTGCCGAAGGTCGCCACCACGTCGGCGACCATGCCGCCTTTGAGCATCTTTTGCAGACCCTGCATGAGGGCGAAGCACGGCGGCCGCACTCGGCAGCGGTATGGGCGGCCGGTGCCGTCGCTGACCAGATAAAAGCCCAATTCGCCGTTGGCCCCCTCCACCGACACGTATGCCTCGCCGGCGGGCGGCTTGATGCCCTCGATGATTAGCTTGAAGTGGTTCATCAGCCCCTCGATGGTGCCGTAAACCTCGGCCTTCGGCGGCATCGTCATGCGTGCGTCGTCGAGTTGCACCGGCCCGTCGGGCATCTGCGCCATGCACTGCTCGACGAGTCGAACGCTTTGCCGGATCTCCTCCATGCGCACCAGGTAGCGATCATAGTTGTCGCCGGTCTCGCCGAGCGGCACGTCGAAATCCAGGCGGTCGTAGACCAGATACGGCGTCGTCTTGCGCACGTCGAAATCGACCCCGGTCGAGCGCAGCACCGGGCCGGTAAAGCTCAACGCCAGGGCGTCGTGCGGCGCGATAATGCCGGTGCCGCGCATGCGGTCGTGGAAGATGCGGTTCTTTTGCAGCAGGCGCTCTACGTCGTGCATCTGCTCGTCCAACAGCGCCAGAACCTCCATCAGTCGGTCCGCAAAATCCGCCGGCAGGTCGGCCATGACGCCGCCCACGCGGGTGTAGGTGGTGGTGAGGCGGGCGCCGCAGATGGCCTCCACCAGACGCCAGATTTCTTCGCGCGCCTTGATAAAGTAGAAGTAGACCGTGAAGGCGCCGAGTTCCATGGCGTTGGCGGCGATGCAGGTGAGGTGGTCGGTGATGCGCGACAACTCGCTGACCAGCACCCGGATGTACTGGCAGCGCTCCGGCGCCTCGACGTCGAAGAGCTTCTCCACCGCCAACACGAAGGCGACGTTGTTGATCAGCGGCGACACGTAGTTCAGCCGGTCGGTGTACGGAATGACCTGCGTGTAGGTATGGCTCTCCGCCTCCTTCTCGAAGGCGCGGTGCAGATAGCCGATTTCGGTGTCGCCATCGACGATCGTCTCGCCGTCCAGTTCCAGCGTCATGTGGATGACGCCGTGCATCGCCGGGTGGCTCGGCCCCATGTGCACGAACATGTGGCGCGTTTCAGATCCGGCGTCGTCGCGCTTGTTCATGTAGAACGTCGGGTCCTGGGCGTTGTGGTCGAGCGGCTGTTCCTTGTCCTGCGGGTAATCCTTGCGCAGCGGGTAGCCCTCGAAGCCGTTGTACAGCAGGATGCGGCGCAGGTCCGGGTGGCCGTCGAAGGTGATGCCGAACATGTCGTAGACCTCGCGCTCGAACCAGTTGGCCCCCTCCCACACCGGCATCAGGGAATCAATGTGCGGGTCGTCGTCCGGCACCGACGCCTTCAGCCGCACCCGCTGGTTGTGCGGCAGCGAGTACAGATGCGCCACCACTTCGTAGCGCGCCGCCGTGCCGCCATCCCCCAGGGTGAGGTAATCGACCGCCGTCAGGTCCATCAGCACGTTGTAGCGCAAATCCGGCTCGTCGCGCAGGAAGCGCGCCACGTCCCGCCACGCCTCGCGGCGCACCGTCAGCGTGTCGTCGCCGTGCTCGGCGTGCCGACCCAGCAGCGCGCCGGCAAACGCCTGCTTCAGCTTGACGCTGGTAACGGACTCGTCAACTTCCATGTCTTCCCCCGGCATCAGCTCCACTCCAGCGCACCGCGCCGCCAGGCGTACACGAAGGCCACCGTCAGTAGCCCCAGGAATACCAGCATGGCGATAAACCCGGCCACGTCGAGCCGCCGAAACATCACGGCCCACGGATAGAGAAACGCCACCTCGATGTCGAACACGATGAACAGCATGGCGATGACCGAAAACTTGACGGAGAATTGCCGCCGCGGCTGCGAAATCTGATCCATGCCGCACTCGAACGGCTCCGACTTCACCGGCGTCGGGCGCCGCGGCCCGAACAGGCGCGACAGGCTGAGCATCAGTGCGCACACCAGGCCGGCCAAGACGAAGGTGATGAGCAACGGCAACATGTTCATGGCGTTTGTCCTTCTGAAACCAGTGGCCGGTCGCTGGTGGCTGGCAAAAGCAAAGGCTGATCACTGGCCACCAGTCCCTGACCACTGCCTCTGCGCACCTGTTCCAGCAAGTGGGTGGAGGCGGCGTCGGTCGGACGCAGGAACGTGCTCGGATAAATGCCGATCCAGAACATCAGCAGCACCAGCGGCGCCAGCAGCGTGATCTCCCGCGCCGACAGATCGCGCAGGCTGCGGTTCGCCTCGTGCGTCACCTCGCCGTACATGACCCGCTGGTACATCCACAGCATGTAGACGGCGCTCAGGATCATGCCGAGGGCGGCCACCACCGCGAAGCCGCGGTTGAACTCGAAGGCGCCGAGCAGGATGAGGAATTCGCCCACAAAGCCATTCAACCCCGGCAGGCCGATGGAGGCGAACATCACCACCAGGAAGAACACCGCGAAGACCGGCATCTGCCGCCACAGGCCGCCGTAATCGGCGATCAGCCGGGTGTGACGGCGGTCGTAGATCATGCCGACCAGCAGAAACAGCGCGCCGGTGGTGAGGCCGTGATTGACCATTTGCAGGATGCCGCCCTGCAAGCCGGCCAAGTTGCCGGCGAAAATGCCGAGCATCACCAGACCCAGGTGACTGACGCTGGAATAGGCAACCAGCCGCTTGATGTCCGGCTGCACCATGGCGACCAGGGCGCCGTACAGGATGCCGATGACCGCCAGCACTGAAATCAGCGGCGCGAACGCGGTGGCAGCGGCGGGAAACAGCGGCAGGCAAAAGCGGATAAAGCCGTAGCCGCCCATCTTCAGCAACACCCCGGCCAAGATGACGCTGCCGGCCGTCGGCGCCTCCGTGTGGGCGTCGGGCAGCCAGGTGTGAAAGGGGAACAGCGGTACTTTGATGGCGAAGCTCAGGAAGAAGGCCATGAAGAGGAGCTTCTGCTGCTGCAGCGACAGGTCGAGGGCGAAGAAGTCGAACAGATCAAAAGAGCGCGCGCCGCCCTGCTGCAGGTGCAGGACGTGCAGGGCCAGAATCGCCACCAGCATCAGGGCGCTGCCGGCCATGGTGTAGAGGATGAATTTCACCGTCGCGTACAGGCGGTTTTCACCGCCCCACATGCCGATCATCAGGTACATGGGGATCAGCATCGCTTCCCAGAAGATGAAGAACAAAAAGAGGTCGAGCGCCACGAACGCGCCCAGCATGCTGGTTTCCAGGACCAGCATGAGGACGGCGAATTCCTTCATCTTGGTGGCGATGCTCTGCCAGGCGCCCAGCAGCGCAATCGGCGACAGCAGCGTCGTCAGCACGAACAGCGGCAGGCTGATGCCGTCGATGCCGACGTGGTAGGTGATGCCCAGTCCGCCGATCCAGTCCGCCTGCTCGCTGAACTGCATACCCGGCAGGCTGCTGTCGAACGCCGCGTACAGCACCACCGAAACGGCGAACGTCACCAGCATGACGCCCAGCGTCCAGCCCCACATCAACGCCTCGCGCCGGCGTGGCAGCACCAGCAGCACGATGGCGCCCAGCAGGGGCAGGAACACGACGGTACTGAGAAACGGCCAAGTCATGCAGAAACCTTAATAGGGGTGAAATGCCGAATGGCACAGCGCCAATCCGACCTACTGTACGAGCCCCCAGAACACGACGATGGCACCCACCACCAGCATCAGGGCATAGGTACGGGCGTAGCCGGTTTGCAGGGTGCTCAGAAATTCGCCATCCAAGCGCACGATGCGCCCAATGCCATTCACGATGCGATCGATGAAGCCGGTGTCGAAGGCCCGCCACAATCCGTTGTTCGACAACCGGTAAATCGGCCCTACGAACACGCGCGCGTAGAACTCATCCACGTACCAGGTATTGACCAGCAGGTCGTACGTCGCCTGCCAGCGGGTCCGCCACTGCTCCGGGAGCTGCGGCTCGCGCACGTAGAAGCGATACGCCAAGCGCCAGCCCGCTGCGGCAACAGCCAGCGACACTACCATCAACAGGATGTCCACGAAGGAAAAGATGTGCGGGTGCGCCGCCGCCTCGAATACCGGCTCCAGCCAACGGTGCAGCATGCCGTGCTCGGGCGGAAAGCCGAGCACCACGCCGCCGAGAGCGGACAGCAGGGCCAGCAGCATCAGCGGCACGCGCATGGCACCGGGCGCTTCGTGCACGTGCGCTGCCACGTCCGGCTCGACTCGTGAGTCGCCGTAGAAGGTCATGTACAGCAGCCGGAACATGTAGAACGCCGTCATGAACGCCGCCACCGACGCCGCCAGCCATCCCAGCCAGCCCACACCGTCGGCCTTCATGGCGCTAGCCAAAATCTCGTCCTTGCTCCAGAACCCGGCGAAGGGAAAAATGCCGGCAATCGCCAGGGTGGCCGTGGCCATGGTCCAGTGCGTGGTCGGCAACGCCTGCCGCAGGCCGCCCATGCGCCGCATGTCCTGCTCGCCGCCCAGGGCGTGAATGACGCTGCCGGCGCCCAGGAACAACAGCGCTTTGAAAAAGGCATGGGTCACCAAGTGAAAGATGGCCGCGGCGTAGGCGCCGACGCCAAGCGCGAAGACCATAAACCCCAGTTGGCTGACCGTCGAATACGCCAGCACCCGCTTGATGTCCGTGGCTACCAGCGCCATGGAGGCCGCAAACAACGCCGTGAGCACGCCCACCACGGCGACCACTTCCAGGGCCATCGGCGCCATGTCGTACAGCAGCGCCGAGCGCGCCATCATGTACACCCCGGCGGTGACCATCGTCGCCGCGTGGATCAGCGCGCTGACCGGCGTCGGACCCTCCATGGCGTCCGGCAGCCAGACGTGCAGCGGCAACTGCGCCGATTTGCCGACGGCGCCCATGAACAACAGCAGCGCAATGGCCGTCAGCACCGCCGTGCCCGCCGGCCCATGCTCCTCCCCGTGGGAGGACTTAACCCCTTCAAGCTGGTGCTGCACCTCGAGGAAATCAACGCTCTGGAAGGTAACAAACAATAGTAAGACCGCCAGGACGAAGCCGACGTCCCCTACCCTGTTGACCACGAAAGCCTTCTTGCCGGCGTCGCTGGCGCTCTGCCGCGTGTACCAGAAGCCGATCAGCAGGTAGGAGCACAGTCCCACGCCTTCCCAGCCGACGAACATCAGCAGGTAATTGTCCGCCATCACCAGGATAAGCATGGCGCCGACGAACAGGTTCAGGTAGGTGAAGTAGCGCCCCTGGTCCTCGTCGTCGTGCATGTAGGCGGTGGAATAGACGTGCACTAGCAGGCCGACGCCGCTGACCACCAGCATCATGGTGCAGGAGAGGCCGTCGATCAGCAGGCCCACCGAGGTGCTGTACGCCCCGGAAGCAATCCAGGTGAAGTAGGTGACGTGGTGCAGGGGCTCTGGGCGAGAAATCAAGGCAATGGCGGTTGCCAGGGAAAGGAGGAAGGACAGCCCGACGGCGGCGATAGCGATCTGGCCCACGGTTTCATGGCGATACCGCCTGCCGAAGAAGCCATTCAGCACGGCGCCCGCTAATGGGCAAAGCGGCACCAGCCAAGCGCTGTCGAGCATCATTTGCTCCCCGCGAAACTGCCGGGCGGCGGCCCGGCATGCACATCGAATTCAGCGGCGTGAGGTGCGAAAAGAAGAGCGTCTTGCGGGGTAGTCATCCAGCAGGATGGTTGGACCGCGTGTCGGGAGCGAATGGTATCAGAGCCTATTTAGGGGTGTCAATGACGGTAAGGCCGACGGCGCTAATCCGATTTACGGCTGGCGGCAAATCGCTGCAGGTCGTGCAGGGCCGCGCCGGGCACGGGATAGCCGGGGGCGATTTCACCGAGGGTGGGGCCGGTAGGGCGGCCATGGTAGTCAGAGCCGCCGGTGGGAACGAGGTGGTGGCGCAGGGCGACGGCCTCGAAGAACGGGGTAGTGTCCGGGTGATGGGCGCGGTGATAGACCTCAAGGCCGGCAAGGCCGAGGGATTTGGCAGCGGCCAGCAGGGGGTCCAGAACATTGGGGTCGGTGCTGAGGGTGCCGGGATGGGCCAGGGAGCAGACCCCGCCGGCATCGGCAATCAGCCGCAAGCCTTCTTCCAGAGACAGCAGCGGCTTGGGGGCGTTACAAGGGATGAGAAAATCGCGAAAGGCCTCTTGGTGGCCCTTGCAGTAGCTCTGGTCAACCAACGCCTGCGCGAGGTGGGGGCGCGTCAACACCCCCGAGGCATACTGTTGCACGCGCCGGCTGTCCAAGGGCGCGCGGCCGAGGTCGCTGAGCCTGCGGTTGACGCGATGCAGGATTTCCAGACCGCGCTGCGTGCGACCCTCTTTCAGACGCGCCAAGCAGGCGTTCAGGGCGGCGTCTTCCGAGTCGAAGAAGTAGCCCAGCAGGTGGATGTCGTTGAAGTCCCCGTGCTGCACGCTGAGTTCGATGCCCGTTAACACCTCCACCCCGCAGGCCGCGCCGGAAGCGCGCGCCTCGGGCAAGGCCGTCAGGGTGTCGTGGTCGGTCACCGCCAGGCGCCGCACCCCTTGCCGGGCAGCCTTGACGACCAGTTCGGCGGGCGTATCCAGGCCATCGGAATGGCGCGTATGGGTGTGCAGATCCACACTATCCGGCGGCATGGGCATCGCGGCTCCGTGCAAATGCTGAAGGGGCATCGGCGCATCCTGTGGTAGTCCCGACAAGCTAACAGCCCCGGTCTGGAGTTCAGGTCTGGTGAGCTTCAAGCCGTCAGGTGGCGGGTGGGGGTTCCAGGAGCAACCGTCGAAAGTTTACGATGGCTCCTGAAACCCCGCTTTGTGAAGCGGATCGTCAGAAACGATACGACAGGCTCAGGGACACCACCGGATACAATTTAAGACTGTCCAGGTCGTCGCCCAACTCCCGATGTTCCGCCTCCAGATCGTCTTTCAACTCGCCCAGCAACTCAGAGCAGACCGTTGCCTTTCCGTCTTCAGAGATGGAAAAATTGCACCCGACCCCGGCCGTGGTGACCATCCCGGTGGCGCTCAGCTTCGGCGCACCGTGAAAAAGAACGCCCGCCTCGATGCCGACGCTGAGTCCCGATCGACCGCGCCCGCTGCTCCAGCCGAGACCGAGATAGGGGGCGACACTGCTGAAATCGACGAGGGCATCGAGGACACCATTGTATCGGTGTTCGCCGATCTCTAGGGCGGCATCCTCGGCCATGGCGGAGAATTCATTCCGGTTGACGAAGGCGCCGCCGCTCACTCGAAAGCCGTTGCGGAACGCATGCCAATCCAACATCAGACCGAAGGATTGCAACTGCAGATCGACCTCGTACTCAATACCGGCCTCCTCGCGATCGAGATCATAGGTGAAATAGTTGACCAGGCCGCGAACCGCGAAAGCGTTCGAGACGTCCCAGGCGGCGAACACGCCCGGACCCAGCGTGCTGACATGTGCGCCAGCACGTGCACCGTGCGAACGGCTCTCATCCGCCCCGTTTTGCATCATCTCCTCGGCGCAAATCGAGGTGATTGACAAAAACACCACAGTCAGCATTGTCGTTGCGATTTTCCCGATCATGAAGCCTCCCTGCTTGTTTTCCGTTGAGATCAAGCGAGTCCAGCGTAAGAGAACCACACTACCACGGGCGATGTGCTGTAATCCAGGGCCAGCGCCTCGACAATCATCAGGGTGCCAGGATGCGCCCGCGCAACGCACGAATTGTACCCACAAGACAGCGGGACGACATCCCTATCTCGATTCCACGCGGCGCCCCGTCCCCGCCTGCCCGCTGCGTAGACAAGCCACCCTGCCTATGCTAAGGTTTCCGCCATTCATCCCAATCCGTACATTGCCGAATGGACCACCTGCAGGAGGGCCAGCACGCTATGCGCCGGCAAAGATCGCGTGAGGCGGGCTTTACGCTCATCGAGTTGATGATCGTCATTGTCATCCTGGGTCTCCTCGCGGCCATCGTCATGCCGCGCATCGTGGGCGAAACCGACAAAGCCCGCTACGGCACCGCCCGCGCCCAGATGCGGGTGCTCGAGGATGCCCTCAAACGCTACAAGCTCGACCACGGCGTGTTTCCTACCACCGAGCAGGGCCTCGACGCCTTGGTGATGCAGCCGTCCACCGGCAACATCCCCGCGCAGTGGCCCGAGGGCGGCTATCTCGACAAGCAGGAAATTCCCCTCGACCCTTGGGGCAACCTTTACATCTACATATCACCCGGTGCGTACAGCCCGGATTTCGATCTCATATCATTGGCCGCCGACGGCCTCGAGGGCGGTGAGGGTTTCGATGCCGACATTGAGAGCTGGCGCACGCAGTGAGCGGGGCTTCACCCTGATCGAGCTGACGATGGTGATCCTCGTCATCGGCATCGTCGGCGCGCTGGTCCTGCCGCGCTTCGGCGACCTGCTCGAGCGCCAGCAGATGCGCCGCACCGTCAACGTCGTGCGTGGCATGGTGCGGCAACTGCACGCCAAGGCCGCCCTCACCAAGCGGGTGTACCGCCTCACCTTTGACCTCGATGCCCAACAACTGACCGTGTGCCGCCTGGAGAACCTGCAGGACGATACGTGCGAAGCGGATCTCTCCCGCGAGATGCGCGGCTACGCCATGCCGGATGCGGTGCAACTCCTCGACGTCGTGTCCCCCGAGGGCAAAAAGGTGCGCGAAGGCGCGGCCATGACGCATTTCCACCCCACCGGTCAGGCGGAGCCGAGCGTCGTTCACCTGCAAACCCCCGACGAGGCGCACGTCACCCTGTTCATCGAGGCGCTGGCCGGGCGCGTGAAGGTCGTCTATGGCTACGCGGAACGCGACAAGGGCTGACGCCTCCGGCCACGGCGCGGCGGGCTTCACGCTTCTGGAAGTCCTGGTCGCCGTCGCCATTGTCGGCATCGCGCTGGTCGGCCTGCTGCGGCTCCACCTGCTATCGCTCGACGCCACCCTGGCGGCGCAAGACCTGACTACCGCGGTGCTGCTGGCCGAGGGGAAAATGGCCACTTTCATGGCGCAGTCGCCGCGCGAAGGGGAGGATCAGGGCCAGTTCGACGGGCCGAACCTGGAGCGCTTCAGCTGGACCACCGCGGTGATCGACTATGACATCGACCTCGCGGCTGACGCCATCGGCATTCGGCACGTCACGGTGTCGGTGCACTGGCGCGAGGGCCATCGCAACCGCACGTACAGCCTGGAAACGTATGAATCGAAGTGATTCCTATGAAAATAGCCTGCGCAATGTCCCCGAATCGTCATTCCGGGCTTGATCCGGAATCCAGTGACCCTGGACCAAGTCCGGCGGAAGGACGTCCCCCCGGCGAAAGCCGGAGTGACGAAATTCGTCAGGCAGGCGGTGGCCACGGGAGTTGCGCCGGACACCGCCCGGTAGGGCCGGCGGGCTTCACGCTGATCGAGCTGCTGCTGGCGTTGTCGCTGTTCGTAATGATCGCCGGCGTGGTGTTCGCGGCTTTCTCCGGCGTCATGAAGGGGGTGGAGCAGGGGCGCCGGAGCCTGGACGCCCATCGCCTCGGACGCACTGCCCTGCTGCGCATGGCGCAGGAAGTCCGCGCCGCCATGCCCGACGATATACACGACGCCGCGTATGCCGGGTTTTCGCGCGGCGAGAATGACCGCGAGGGCGACCACGCCCGCGACCGCCTGACGTTCGTCACCGTGCCCTACCGGCCAAGCGCAGCGCCCGGCAGCGACGTGTGCGAGGTTGCCTACTACATTGGCGCGAATAGCCAGGGCGCGGCCGCCCTGTACCGCGAGCAGGACTGCGAGCCGGACGGTGAGCCCCTGAACGGCAACACGATGGAACTGACGGACGCTGCGGTCGGCCTGGACGTCATGTATTACGATAAAGAGGACGTTTACGAGAAATGGCCCGACCGCGCCGGGAATCGGATGCCCTGCCTCGTGCGCTTGGCGCTGACGCTGCGTGATGAGCAGGAAGCCGAGCGCGCCTTCATCACCACCGTGTCGCTTCCCATGAGCAAGGGGTGCCGCAATGTTCCGCGAAACGGCTAGGTGGCGCGACGAGCGCGGCGTCGCCCTGGTGCTGACGCTGATCATCGTCGCCTTGGTGTCGGTGCTGGTGCTCGAATACCATTTCGAGGCCGTCGTCGAGCTGGATCTGGCGGACAACTATGGCAGCGACGTGCAGGCGTACCACGTGGCCATGTCCGGCATGCGCCTGGCTCGGGAGCTACTGGCCGACGACGACAAGCAGTCGGACGGCCCGCAGGACAACTGGCACCGCATCGGGCTTGTCCCGGCCTGCATGCCGCCGCAGACGATCCTGATGTTGGCGATGGCCGACAGCGCGGCGGGTTCGCCTGGCGCCGGGTTGGCCGGGCCGGGAACGGTGCCGGAGGCCGCGCCAGGGCCCGACAAGGGCTGCGTCAGCCTGAAGATCAAGGTCGAAGAGGAACGGCTGCCGACCAACGCGCTCATGCCGGTTGCCCTCCCGGAAAATGCCAGCGAGACGCTGGCCGAGGAGGCGACGCGCATGCTGGAGGATTGGCAGGTCATCTTCGAGACGTTGTTCATCCAACTGGAAATCGATTCCGGGCTCCTTGATGCCCTGGTGGGCTGGCTCGAAGACAACGGCCCGATGCGGGCCGTCCGCGAGCTCAGTCTGGTGCCGGGATTTGCCCCCGAGACCGTGAACAAGCTGGCCCCATCTATAACGGCTTACGGGAGCCCCCGGTTCGACGCCGACAAGCTGGATTACCCGAAAGTGAACGTCAACACCGCCAGTCGCCAAGTGCTACACGCGCTCATTGACGGCCTGTCGGCCGGCGCGGGGGACGTCGCGGGCTACGTGGACGACATCGTGGTGCTGCGCCAGGACAACCTGCTTCAGAAACGGCAGATTGAAAGCACGAGCGAGTTGCAGGACTATCTGCCTGGCGAGGTTCAGGCGGTGTTTGACAAGTTCGCCACGGTGAAAAGCACGTATTTCACAATCATTTCCGTCGCCCGGGTGGAGGACATCGAAAAAACGGTCGTCGCCGTTCTGAAACCCGGCGACGGCGACGAACCGATCTATTTCAAGGTAGAGTGAGGTCCCGCATCGTGCGTCCTGGTCGCCTGATTTTCCGCGCGGCGCCGTACCTGGCGTACGGCGTGGTGGTTTTCGGCGTATGCCTGTACGTCACCTTTCCATACGACCTGCTGGCGCAATACGGCGCCGAGCACTGGGCACCGCCGGGCATACGCGTCCAGGCGGACGGGGTTAAGTCCCTCTTTCCGCCGGGCATGCAGGCGCGGCGGGTGTCAGTGTCGCTGGATGCGGCGGCGGGCCGGCAAGACATCGTGCAAGTCGCCGGGCTGCGGCTGCGGCCGAGTTGGCTGGCGCTGGCAACCGGCAGGCCGCAGGCCGAATTCAGCGCCGCCCTGTACGGCGGCCGGATAGAGGGTTACGTAAGCCGCAGGCGGGGCGAAGACGCGCCGGTGTGGGAGTTCCAGGTCACCTTCGCCGACTTGGAGATTGACCGCCATCCCCTGACGCAACGCAATGAGGAAGCCTTTCTGCGCGGTCGCTTCAGTGGCACGGTCACTGCACGCCTCGACGAACGCGGCCAGCTTCACGCCGCGTCGGTGGAATTGAACGCCGAGGAGTTGGTGTTTGCCGGACAGGTTCTGCAACTCCCGCTACAACAAGACATCGCTTGCGCCACCGTGCAAAGTGAAGCACAAGCGGCAACCGCCGACGCCGGCACCGTGTCGTTTTCCTGCGGCGGCGACGACCTCGATATCGCAGCGACCGGCACCGTGACCTGGCAGGGCTCGGTTCGCAACGCCGCGCTCGACCTGCGCTGGCAAGTGCGATCGCAGAGCCTCTACCGGCAGGAAGTCAATTTCCTGGGCATCCTGGTCGGCCAGGAGCCCAACGACGCCGGCGAACTTTCGTTCCGCCTGTACGGTCCCTGGCAGCGTTTGAGAACCAGTGGCTAGGGGCCAGTGACGAGTGGGTAGTGAAGAGCAGGGAACACCCACACGGGCAGATACTGCTCCCCCAGTTTTGGGTTTCACTAAGCACCAGCCGCTGACTTTGGGGTTTCACTAGCCACCAACCACTATCCACTAACCACTGATTAGGACATGAGCATGACCAGTCATGACATTCGCAAAGCGTTCTGGGGCTTTTTCGAGGCGCGCGGCCACCGCATCGTCAAAAGCGCCCCGCTGGTGCCGAAGGACGACCCCACGCTGTTGTTCACCAACGCCGGCATGGTGCAGTTCAAAGACGTGCTGCTGGGCCGCGAAAAACGCGACTACAACCGCGCCGTCAGCTCGCAAAAATGCGTGCGTGCCGGCGGCAAGCACAACGACCTGGAAAACGTCGGCTACACCGCCCGCCACCAGACCTTCTTCGAAATGCTCGGCAATTTCTCCTTCGGCGATTATTTCAAGTCCGGCGCCATCGCCTTCGCCTGGAAATTCCTGACCGAAGAACTGTCGCTGCCCAAGGACAAGCTGTGGGTGACCGTCTTCCGCGACGACGACGAGGCATTCGACATCTGGCGGGATGAGGTCGGCGTGCCGGTCGAGCGTATCGTGCGCATGGGCGAGAAGGACAACTTCTGGGCCATGGGCGACACCGGGCCGTGCGGACCATGCTCGGAAATCCACATCGACCAAGGCCCGGCCCTCGGCACCGGCCCCGATGACGTGCTCGGCGGCGAGGGCGACCGCTACCTCGAACTGTGGAACCTGGTGTTCATGCAATACGACCGCGACGCCCAAGGCAATCTGACGCCGCTGCCGCAACAGAACATCGACACCGGCCTGGGCCTGGAACGCATCGCCGCCATCCTGCAGGGCGTGCACAGCAATTACGACACCGATCTGCTGCGGCCGATCATCGGCGAGGTCGAGGAATTGGTCGGCAAACCCTACGGCGACGGCCAGGCGGACGATGTGTCGATGCGGGTGATCGCCGATCACATGCGCGCCGGCGTGTTCCTGCTGGCCGACGGCGTGCGGCCCGAAAACACCGGTCGTGGATACGTGCTGCGACGCATTCTGCGCCGTGCGGCACGGCACGGCAAGATGCTCGGCCTCGACGAGCCGTTCCTGTACCGCTTGGTGGATGCCGTGCTGCAGGTCATGGGCGCGGCGTACCCGGAACTCGCGCAGCAGAGCGACTACATCGCCAAGGTGCTGCTGGGCGAGGAGGAGCGTTTTCTGCACACCTTGCACCAAGGCCTACGCGAGCTGGACGCCCTGCTGGAGCAGCACCACGCCGACGGCAGCCGCCGCATCACCGGCTCGGAAGCCTTCCGCCTCTACGACACCTTCGGCTTTCCCATCGATCTGGCCGCGGAAGTCGCCGTGGAACGGGGTATAGACCTCGACCGCGAGGGCTTTGAGGCAACCCTGGAGAGCACCCGCCAGCAGGCGAGAGAAACCTGGAAAGGCTCCGGCGAGGTTCAGGTTTCGCCGGTGTACCAAAACGTGTTGCAACACGTCGGCGGCTGTGACTTCCTCGGCTACGCGACCGACCGGACCACCAGCCCGGTAGCGGCGATCATCGTGGACCAGCAGGCGGTGCGAGAGGCGGCGCCCGGCCAGGAGATCGAACTGGTGTTCCCGCGCACGCCGTTTTACGGCGAGGCCGGCGGCCAGGTCGGCGATGCCGGCATCGCGGTGGCGCCGGAACTCGGCGTCGAGATCGAAATCCGCGACACCCAGAAGCCCCTCGATGACCTGATCGTGCACCGGGGTGTGGTCAAGCGCGGCGTCGTCAAGTCCGACATGCCGCTGGAACTGGCCATCGACGCTGAACGCCGCGAGGCCATCCGCAAGAACCACACCGCCACCCATCTGCTGCACGCTGCGTTGCGTCAGGTACTCGGCGATCACGTCAAGCAGGCCGGCTCGCTCGTGGCGCCGGACCGCCTGCGCTTCGACTTCACGCACTTCTCGCGCCTCAGCGAGCGCGACGTCGAGCGCATCGAAACGCTGGTGAACGAGCAGATCTGGGCCAACACGGCCCTCACGACCTCGGTGCAGGACCTCGATTCGGCCATTGCCGGCGGCGCCCTGGCGCTGTTCGGCGAGAAGTACGGCGACAACGTCCGCACCGTGCAGGTGCCGGGCTTCAGCCACGAGCTGTGCGGCGGCACGCACGTCGGCGCCACCGGCGAAATCGGCTTTTTCACCCTGACGTACGAGGGCGGCATCGGCTCCGGCGTGCGGCGCGTCGAGGCGCTGACCGGACCCGGTGCCTTTGCGCGGGTGAAACGCGAGGAGCGCGTGCTCAGCGACCTGCGGCAGGTGCTGAAGGCGCAGCCGCAGGAAGAACTGGACAAATTGCAGCGCCTCACCGCGCAGCAGCGCGAACTGGAGCGGCAGATCGAGGCATTGCAACAACGTCTGGCCTCGGCGCAGACGCAGGACCATTTCGGTAACGTCCAAGAGGTGGCGGGCATGAAGACGCTGGCGCTGTGCCTGGACAACTTCGACCGCAAGGCGCTGCGCTCGTTCGTGGATACGGCTAAGGAACGGCTAGGCTCCGGCGTCGTGGTGGCCGGCAGCGTGGCGGACGACAAGGTCGCCCTGGTAGCGGGCGTCACGCCGGACCTGACGGCGCGTCTGTCGGCGGGCGCGCTGCTCGGCAAGGTGGCGGCGCTCACCGGCGGCAAGGGCGGCGGGCGACCTGACATGGCGCAAGGCGGCGGCACCGATATTCGTAAGCTGCCGGAAGCCATCGCTCAAGTGCCGGACATCATCACGGCACTAGTGGAGAGTGAAAAATGAAAAGTGAAGGGCAAAGGCAAGAACTGACCACTGACCACTCTCCACTAACCACTAATTGGAGCCACATCGACGCCCAAGGCCGCGCCAACATGGTCGACGTGGGCGCCAAGCCGACGAGCGAGCGCCAGGCGGTGGCGCGTGGCAGCGTCTACATGCAGGCAGCGACCCTGCAGGCCATCGTCGATCAGGAAATCAGCAAGGGCGACGTGCTCCAGGTGGCGCGTATCGCCGGCATCATGGCCGCCAAGCAGACGTCGTCGCTCATTCCCATGTGCCACCCACTGGAAATCACCCACGTCAAAGTCGATCTGCAGCCCGACGCCGAGGCCGCCTGCGTGCGCCTCGAAGCCACCGTGCGCACCGTGGGGCGAACCGGGGTCGAGATGGAGGCGCTGACCGCCGTCACCGTCGCCGGGCTGACCGTCTACGACATGTGCAAGAGCCTGGACCGGCAGATGCGTCTGGCCGAGGTGGAATTGCTCTCCAAGAGTGGCGGCAAGAGCGGGCGGTATGCGCATTCTGATTATGAGTCCTGAGCCTAGCTGAAGAAGGTCTGAACGCCTCGCTGTGACCCGGCCGTCATGAACACCAGCCCGCGCCATGCGCGGCATTAAACGGAGTCTTCGCCTCATGAAGATTGCGACCATCATCGATCATATTGATAGCGGGTATGTAGCCCTTCCCGAATTCCAGCGTGGCTACGTCTGGAACCGCACCCAAGTGCGCGGCCTGTTCGACTCCCTATATCGGCGGCATCCGGTGGGTGGTCTTCTCACTTGGGGCACGGAATCCCAGTCGGCCAACCATCGGGGCGAGGGTCAGCTTACGGCTGGCATCGTGAAATTGTTGCTCGATGGGCAGCAACGTGTGACCTCGCTTTACGGCGTAGTGCGCGGGAAGCCACCCGCGTTTTTCGACGGCAACGAACAGGCATTTACGGGACTGCGTTTCCACCTCGAGGCCGAAACCTTCGAGTTCTATCAGCCGGTGAAGATGCGGGACGACCCGCTTTGGGTCGACGTGACTAAGTTGATGCAACAAGGCAGCAGGGGCTTGGGATACATCATTGCGCGTATCACGCCATCACCTGACAAATTCGGGGATTACACGGGACGATTGTCCAACATCCTGGCCATCAAGGACGTAGACCTACACATCGAAGAAGTAACTGGCGCGGACAAATCTCTCGACATAGTGGTGGACATCTTCAACCGCGTGAATAGCGGTGGGACTAAGCTCTCGAAGGGGGACCTTGCGCTGGCGAAGGTCTGCGCCAACTGGCCGGACGCCCGCATCGCTATGAAGACCAAACTGGAGGAGTGGGAAAGCGCAGGCTACTACTTCACTCGGGACTGGCTGCTTCGCTCCGTGAATACGGTGCTCACCGGCGAGGCGCAGTTTCAACATCTGCACGAAAAAAGCGCCGTCGAAATTCAGGATGGTATGGCGCGCGCGACTCGGCAGATAGACCAGTGCCTGAACTACATCGGGGGGCGGCTCGGGCTGGATCACGACCGCGTCTTCTTCGGTCGTTTCGCCGTGCCGGTCATGGCACGCTATCTTGATCAGCGGCAGGAAAAGTGCCTCGGACCGTTGGACGAACGCGAACGCGACAAACTCTTGTTTTGGTATCTCCAAGCGGCAATGTGGGGCCGCTTCTCTGGATCGACCGAGACGGCCATTGATCAGGACCTCGAAGCCCTGGAAGCAAAAACCGGAGGGCTTGACCGTCTATTGGAGCGGTTGCGGCTTTGGCATGGCGGCAGTTTCCGGGTGGAGCCCGGACATTTCAGGGGTTGGAGCTTAGGCGCACGCTTCTATCCGGTTCTGTATTTCCTCACCCGCATGGGAGAAGCCCGGGACTGGGGCACTGGGTTGCCGCTTAAGTCCGGGTTGCTCGGCAAGATGAGCGGGCTCGAAGTGCATCACATTTTTCCCAAGGCTCGGTTGTACGAATCCAACTGTAACTACACCAGACCGGAAGTGAACGCCATCGCAAATCTCTGTTTCCTGACCAAGGACACGAATCTGTTCATTCGGGATCGCGCGCCGCAGGCGTATTTCCCGGAAGTGGAAGCGTCGCACCCAGGCACGCTGGCCTCGCAGTGGATCCCCGATGACCCGGCGTTGTGGCGAATCGACCGTTTCCGCGATTTCCTGGAAGCACGCCAGGAGTTGCTCGCAAACGAACTCAACCACCGCATGGAAGAACTGCTGCATGGCGATACGCGCTGGGTGTCGGATGGACAACCCGCCCGGCAACTTGATGTGCCCGGCGGCATCGACAGCAAGGAAGAAGAGAAGCACCTCGAGGCTCTGAACAATTGGGTCTCTGAAAAAGGTTTGCCGCGCGGTGAGTTGGCCTATGATCTGGCAGACGTGGACACTGGAGCGCAAAAGGCAATCTTTGATCTGGCGTGGCCGAACGGCATCCAGGTGGGCCTGAGCGAGCCGGTGGCCGTGTTGCTTAACGAGGAAGCGTCCACGCTGGCTATGGCGAGCCAAGGCGGCTTCCGATGCTTCACCAGCACTGCCGAGTTTCGGCGCTATATACAATCAGAAATCCTCAACGAGGACTCGTTCGCTTGACCTGAAAACGTGGTTAGCTTGCGTTGATGCGATTGCCAGAAGGAATGTATTTTCACCGTTTCAATAGGGAACCAACAACATGCACGTAACGCACGTGAAGACCCGGGTGCTGAGCACGCCGGCTGACAGTCCCCTCGTCATCGGCCTGCCGGTCGGCGACGCGACCCGCGAGTTCGTCACCTTGGAACTGGGCACCGACGCCGGGCTGACGGGCATCGGGCTGACCTTCTTCGGCGGCCCGCTGACCAAAGCGCTGCGGGAAGCCATCGAGGCGCTGGGCGCCCTCGTGGTGGGTGAGAATCCGCTGTACGTCGAGCGCATCGTCGGCAAGCTGCGCCAAGCGGCCAGCGGCGCCGGGCCCGGCGGTATTTTCACCCTGGCCACGGCGGCCATCGACTTGGCCTTGTGGGACCTGAAGGGCAAGGCGCTCGACCAGCCGGTGCACGCCCTGCTCGGCGGCTACCGCGACCGTGCCCCCACCTACGCCAGCGGCGCCCTGATGCGCGATTTCCCCGCCCCCTACCTGAAGGACGCCGGGCCGCGCCTGGTGGACATGGGCTTCCGGCAGATGAAGATGCAGCTCGGCGGCGAGCCGACCGTCGAGCGCGAACTGGAGCGCGTGCGGCTGATCCGCGACGGCATCGGCCCCGAGATCGACCTGATGTGCGACATCAACCAGTTGTGGAACGTCAACCAGGCCATCGACATGGGCCGGCGGCTGGCGCCGTTCGACCTGTTCTGGCTGGAGGACGTGGTGGCGCACGACGACTTCCAGGGTCTGGCGCGCGTTGCCGACGCCCTGACCACGCCCATCGCCACCGGCGAGTACCATTACGGCATCGTGCCGTTCCGCCACATGCTGGAGGCGCGCTCCGTTGACATCGTCATGATCGACGTGCTGCGCGCCGGCGGCATCACGCAGTGGATGAAAATTGCGGGCATGGCCGAGGCGTTCAACCTGCCGGTGGTCAGCCACCTGCTGCCGGAAATCCACGTGCACATGATGGCCGCCATTCCCAACGGCCTGACTATCGAGTACATGCCCTGGAGCCTGCGGCTGTTCGAGGAGACCCCGGCCATTGAGGACGGCCAGTTGGTGGTGCCCGCCAAGCCCGGCCTGGGGCTGGCCTTTTCCGCCGAGACCATTGAGCGCTATGAGGTCGGCTAAGCCGCCCGAGCGGCCCTTTGCCCCCCGCACCTACGGCGCGCTGGAACGCGTGACGCCACGCGTCTACCTGTTCCGCAACGTGGTGAACAGCGTGGTGGTGCTGGGGGACGCCGCCGTGGCGGTGATCGACACGCAGGTGAACGCGCCGATGGCGAGGCGCCTGCTGGCGCACGTGCGGGAGCTGTCCGACAAGCCGCTGCGGTGGGCCGTCAACACGCACTATCACTGGGATCACACCGCCGGCAACGGCGTCTTCAGGGAAGCCGGCGCAGCGCTCGTCTGCAGCGCGTTGACACGAGAATTCATGCACACACGCGCCGCCCGCCAGCAGGCGTTTCTCGCCTCGCGCGGCTTTGAGTTGGGGCCGGAGCCCTGCCTGGCCGATGAGACGGTGACGGAGGTGCGAGAAATCGATCTGGGCAACCAGCGGCTGGTGCTGAAGCCGCTGGGCGCGGCGGAAACCGACGACGCTTTGGCGGTCTACCTGCCGCAGGAAGGCTGCGTGGCCGCGGGCGATACGGTGATGACCGGCAGCTTTCCGATGTTCGGCCAGCCGGTGATGGACGAGGGGCTGATGGGCACGCCGCGCTGGCTGGACACCTTGGCCGCCATCGAGCGCCTAAAGCCGGACCACGTGCTCCCCGGCCACGGCCCCGTGGCCCACGCGGCGGAACTGTCCCTCCTCAAACGCCTCGAACGCTACTTCCTGGACGAAGTCGCCGCCCGCGTGGCGCGCGGCATGCCGCTGCCGGCGTTGCTGGCCGATCTGGAGGCGCAACTGCCCGAGTGGATCACGGCGATTCCGGTCGTCTGGGGGACGCCGCGCTACGCCATCCTGCGCGTTTACCGCGGCTTGGTGCGGGGCGAGGACGATGACCCCGGTTGGCAGCAATACAAGCCGTCGGCCATTCCCTGTTCCGACCCCGGCCGCGTGTCAGCGGCCTGTGAGGGGTTGACGACCGTTGCGTCGTTCCAGACCGCCGCTCAGGAATTTGCCGAAGGCGGCGACCCCGGCAGCGCCATCGCCACCGCCCGCCGCGCCACCGAATGCCTGCCGGATGAGCCGGCCGCCTGGGTCTGCCTCGCCGATCATCTCGTTCGCGGCGCCGTCCACACCACCAGCGTACTCGAAAAGGGCGACTTCTTCGCCCCGGCCCGCGCCGCCCTGCAACACGCCCTTGACCTCGACCCCGCCTGTGCCCCGGCCCGTCTGGCGCTTGGCCGCTTTCTCGTCATGTCGGCCTACCGCAACGGCCACGACCCTGCCCCCGGCATGAGCCATCTGCACCGTGTCGTCGACGCCGCACCCGAGGACGCCGCCCTCCTGGCCGACGTCCACTTCTACTTGGGCATGGCGCACCGCACCCAGTCCGACGAGCCGCAAGCCCGTGCCGCCTTCGCCACCGCCCTACGCCTCCTGCCAACCCACCACGCGGCCCGCCTCGCCCTCGCTGCAAGCGAGACGCCTTGACGGTGCCGGGTCAATGCGATTCCAGCAGATGTTCCAACCGGGATAACCAATCAGCGAAATGGGGACACTGGCCGCGAATCGTGTCGAGGCCGATGTGCAAGGCGGCGTTGGTGCCGTCCAAGGGCTTTTGGTAGCCGGGCATCAGGGCCCGAATACGCTTGGAGGGAGCGGTGAACGGAGAATCGTTGATGTGTTCCGGGGTGTCGAATTGGTCTCGGATGTTCTGGAGGTCTCTGGCGAGTTGTGGTCTGCCACCGATTCCTTCCGCGAAACGTTGGCAGTCGCTGAACAACAGGGCTTCAAACTCGTGCATCATCAAACGGCACAATCGGCTGGCGTTGAATCCGTGGCCCATGTGCCTGACAACATCATCGCGGAGGGCATTTTCGACGTTGACAGGCTTGCACGGAAATGGCGGTCGGGCAGAATCGGCACGCTTGGGCCAAGCGCGAGTACCCGTCTGCGGCAGGCCGTAGTAATCCACCATCGTGCTGACTGCGCAGCCCGGATTAGTATTCAAATGATTGACGATACCCTGCCGCACCGACGACCAGGCACGACCCCCGCCGCGTCCAGACCGCTGACGGGCATTCCCCATCAAGCGGGCGCTGACCGAGGAATAACCGACACGGTAAAGATGCGGCGCGAGTATTTTATCGACGAAGGTTTCTTTCGGTTTGGCCTTCGACATGGACCAGCAATCGTGTCATGCGCTGTAAATCCGTGGGGCGTCAAGCCGGGCGGCCGCCAATCTCGTTCTTCTCCCACAGTTGCCCAAGACTGTAATCCTTCAGCCACGCTTCCAGACTCTCAGAGTCAAGGCGCGTAAAGGTCACTTCACCGTTTACCCGGTCAGCCACGATCACGTCTTCCGGCTCAAAATGGTCGAGCAGGAAGGGAGACTGCGTGGCCATGACGACTTGTGTCTCCAGGGAAGCCTTTTTGACCAAGGAGGCCAGCATGGTGATGGCGTACGGGTGCAGGCCGAGTTCGGGCTCGTCCAGAAGGATGACGGAGGGCCGAGTTTCCCTCGGTTGTTGCAATAGGGTGGTCAAGGCGATGAAACGCAAGGTGCCGTCCGAGAGTGCCGCGGCGTCGAAATCGGCGTCCGAATCTCGGTGCCGCCACTGAAGACGGATTTTGTCTTCGTTCAGTGACAGTGGCGCCAAGGCAAAATCGTCGAAAAACGGGGCGGTCAGTTGGATGGTGCGTCGAATCAAATCGTAACTGGTCCTGTGTCTGTGATACAGAAAGTACAGAAACGCAGCTAGATTCGATCCGTCCTGCTGCAAGAAGCGATCGTCGTTCACGTCACACGTGCTCTTCATCGGCGACACGCTGCTGGTGTCGTGGAAATGATAGAGGCGCCACGTGTCCAGATAACCACGAATGTGTTTCGCAATTCCCGTTCTATTGCTCGGGGCAGCGAGGCCCGCCTCGCCATCAGATCCGGTTAAATTTTCGCCATACGGCTCTGAGTAATTCACTTTGTCCCAGAAGTACACTGTCTCCATTTCCGGGGAAAGCGAATCGTCATCCGTATCCGTCGGGACAAGTCTTACTCCGTATTGGTTAACACCATCGTCGAAAGAGACGAAAATTTTGAGAGCCTCGGTCGCTGCTCTGGTGCCAAAGTGCAAAATGCGGTCCGCCCCTCCGGCTGTCCTAACGTAGTGTTGGAGCCGGCCCATTCGAATCGCCCGCAAGAACGAAAAAACCTCGATAAAGCTTGATTTGCCGGAGCCGTTCGGACCGATCAGGACGTTGATCGGGTCGAGCTTCAGGCGCTCCACGTCCTTGATGCTCTTGAATCCCTTGATGGTGATCCAGTCAAGTATTGCCATGACCTTAGCCCATGAAACGACACCTGATTAGGGTGGAGGGAGACCCCACCCCGCGGAGCCACTGCGCGATTATACACGCAGCTTGTAGCAGCAACGGGCGAGCACCGCACCGGCGCTCTTCCTTCAATCCGTCTATCGGTTTATGATTCGGATGGAAAGCGGCTTAAAACGCAAATAAAGGGAGGCAGGTGCATGGAAACCGTCGTCGTTGCCATTATCGGAATCGTCGCGGCGCTGCTGGCGGGGGTGCTGGGGCGTCCGGGGCAAGCCGAGCCGGGTGCGGCATCGACCGGGGTGGACCCGGTGGCTCGGGTGGCGGCCCTGGTCGGCGGGGTGTTGGCGCTGACTGCGGTTGTTCTCGTCGTCATGGTGTCCGTGGGGCCGCTACATCGGCTCGAAGAAGTGGGCCAGCGCCTTGAGGACCTCGGCCACCTGACCGTCAAATCCACCACGACGCTCGCCGACTTCGCCGCCTCGCCGGACGAGATCAGCCCTGCAGACCAAATCAAGGTGCTGACAGCCGAAGCTAAGGCCGTTCTCGACGGCAACGGGCCCCAGGTCATGACCGCAGCCGGCCGGCGGTGGGCGGTGGGCGACGTGGTTTACGTCAACGAAGGCCAATGGGTCACGCGGCTGCATCCCCAAGGCCGCCGCGACCGGTCCTCCACCAGCGAAACCTGCGGCATTGAGCCCGCCGGCACCCTGACCATCCGCGGCTTCAGCGAATCCCGGCGAGTAGCCCTTCTCCAATACACCCCGCCCGGTCCTACCACCGGCACCCGCTGCCCCTCCGGCACGTACTTCTTCTACCGGGTCAAATAGAAATATTGAGACCAGCGGTAATAATGCCAGTGTCAGCGGCGGCAATTCCCGCTCGGCTTCCGGTACGGATGATTGGGTAGCCGGTAGCCTCTTCGAAAACTACTAGGACCTGTGGACATTCAGGCAAGCACCAAGCGAGAACTCACCACATAGATCATCGCGGCGTAGCTGAGAGTCTGTTCCTAAAGTCGGTGACATCCCCAAAGCAGGCAGGAGGTTCACCGATTGCAGGGTGTTTACCCGATGTCGACAACATAAGGGATAGTCGGACTTATGGAACAGGCTCTGACATTGGTCTTCTCGAAGCGCATCGCAAGGCGACGGAAGTGTTTGAGTTTGCAGAAAAATTCTCTGTCCGCTATCAGCGCCTCGGATTCGACGTCGGCGAGCAGCGGTGGCGTACCGGTCAGGTCGTGACAGCTGGCCCGGCAGCAGCACGAACTTCACAAGTTGCCCAAGGCGTCGCCCCTCACGCTGATCTGGGTGCTTGGGCCGCAGCGCGAGCGAACGCCGAGCAGGCCCCGAAACCCGTGATGCGGAAGGCTGATACCCGTCGAGAAGCGAGCGACGCATGCACCGACAGGTAATCGCCCCCCATGGGAGTGGCCCAGCCCGGTTGATGACCGCACGGCATTGAGGGGCGCCTCTCGCGAATACGTCGAAAGCCCCTTCAACCGACCCCGTGGCTGCCGTCGTACCCGTTGCTCGACAACGGCTGCCAGCTCGCCAGATGCTCTGCCCGCGGGCGGTGGATTTCGATGTGCAGCGGGTGGCACGTCGCAGCATCGCTGGAGTGGCCGGACCCGCAATCGCCGCCCGGACAGCTGGACAGCGCCGCCAGCAGATCGATCTCGGCGAACAGTTCGATGAAATCCCCCGCCCGCGAAGGGCTCGCCTTCATGAAGTATTGGTTCGTGTCGCGCGTGTAGCCGGTACACATGAAGACATTGACCACGTCGTGCACGTGTGTCTCGGCCGCGGCGAGCGGCAGGTTCCTCGCTGCGGCCAGGGCTCGGGTGAGATTCGAATGGCAGCAATAATGGTAGTTGCCACCCGTCAGCAGAAAGTTCGTGTAGGGATCGCAGCGGGTGCCGATGACGTCATGCACGCCGGCGCCGAACTCGTCGATGCCGTACCAGTCCAGGGTGTCGTGGGTGATGGTCGCCAGCGGGCGCAGCCATGGAAAGGTGCTCCACAGCCGGTCGCCGGTGCTGACGTGGGTCGCGTGCAGGGCACGGGTCTTGCCGCTGTAGAACCGCTCGCGGAGGTCGGAGGCGTTCCACAGGTTCAGGTCGCCAACCTGTGAGCCTTCGGTGGTGACGATGCGAAACAGATGTCCGGCCGGGATCTCGAATGCCCGCGCATCGCGAGGCGGCACGGTCAACGCCTCCACCAGGGTGAGATCGCTTCGAACCGTCTCGTAGAACGTCCGATCGAACGGTGGCAGTCTGTCCAGGGTGTAGACCGTCACGGGTTCGATCGCCCGCCGGGCAGCCGCGTCGGCAGGTTCGGGATTCTGCGCTGCAATTGCCATGGTTTGCTCCGGCGGGGTGCTTGTGAGCTAATCGATTTGCTGCTAAAGGCGTGCCAAGATCTGACGCCAACTGAGCGGGCGGTAGTATTCACCGCCAATGATTGAGAGAGCGGTCTAGGCGAGGTCGACGGCCTCGCCTGGACTCTCTTAAAACAAGTCCAGGGAACACACAATCGAGCACGATGCTAACCTGCGGGGGACAAACGTACAGTGTCCTTATGCTAAATCCGATGTCAAATAATTTCTTGAATTTTTCCCGCGTTGTTCCATGCGCTATGAGACGCCAATACCGACCTTCACAAGCTGCAGCATTGCTCGGCGTGGCCGGTTGACGCTGATCCGGGCTGACGGTGCTTGTGCAGATCAGTTGGGCGCTCGGGTGTATCTTCATCCGGCGTCGTTCAGGGGCTTTGAGTTGAGGCGTGTTGCCGAAAAGCGTTGCATCATCCAGTTGAAGCTAGTTAACATGGCAGCAGGGCAACTCACAAACATCCACCAAGAAAGCATGAGGTACAGGACATGTCGAGAACACTGATTTCCACCGGGTCAACATTTGAAAAGACGATCGGGTATTCCCGTGCTGTTGTTCAGGGAGAGTGGTGTTTCGTCTCGGGAACAACCGGCTATGACTATCGCTCGATGCAAATCCCCACCGGCCTGGAAGACCAGATTGCCAATTGCTTCAAGACGATCGGTGAGGTGCTGGACGAGGCAGGTTTTTCGCTTGACGATGTCGTGCGCGTTACCTACATAGTTGCCGACAGCGGCTTGGTTCCTCAAGCGACGACGTGTGTCGGCAGCTATTTCCACGATATTCGTCCTGCGGCGACGATGATAGTAGCAGGCTTGATCGAAGAGGAGATGAAGATCGAGATCGAGGTGACGGCGCTTCGCCAAAGTTGACCTGTCCCAACTCGATGCCATCTGGCCCAAGACGAGCCGGCAACGTAAGTCCAGGCATTTGCCATGCTGGGTACAAACCAAGCTGAGGACAAAGGCCATGAAATTCTTTCAAAACGTTGGTAAGCACGGGCTACTGGGATTGTGCATCGTCATCGGGATCACCGTATGCAGTAACACGCGCGAAATGCTTTGGGCCGATACTGAGCGAGATGCGGCAGCACCGGCTATGGAATCAATGCCAATCGGATGCAGCCGCGGACACGACATCAGGCCCGGAGATACATGCGCATGGACGCTCGAGGGAGATGAGGTCGAGATTCATGCCGCGATGGACGGTTGCGCTCAGGTGAGCTTGAGGCAGATTGGGCAACGCGACCCCGAGTCCGGGCCTCGGCTGTGCCCGGGAGGCCCGGACTATTCCAGGCGCGGTCTTTCTGAAGCGTACGTTGGCGATACGGTTGTCGCGTCAGCCATGGACGCACCGATGTGTGGAATGATCTCGATCTCAGGCCTCAGTGTCGATTTCAACGGTACCGATATCCACATATGGCCAGGACTGGACCTGAGACAATTGGTCGTGCACTGGAACGGAGCGCACTGGTCCGTGAAGGAGACGCCGAGCCAAGCATGGCTCCATCCGGGGCGTGTTGTCGACGTGCCTGCCTGCCAGCCCGGACAGCGCCTGAGATCGAATGACGTCTGCCGGTATGGAGGCCATGTTGCCGTGATCGGCCGCCAGGGCAACCGGGTCGACGTGTGGGAAGACGGCAAGGATCAGCCAGAGAGGTGGGTGGTAGCCCCGGATGGGTCCTGCTACGTCCTTTCGTCGATGAGTGCTCGTTCCTTTTCATCGCTCGCCTTCGCGGGTCTCCATTTGGTTTGGGATGGAGCCGAAAGTACGTGGACAGTCGTTGCGCCGTGATCGACCGGATGGTGCAGTCCAGTCTGCTCGATCCCAGCACCCCAGGGTTGTCGGGAAGCTTTTCCGCGACAAGCATAGGAATAAATGAACGCCTCCGACACGTGCGTCAGCGGCGTGTGACATCTCTCGACTCCGTTCTCATCTCCAGCCGCCATCGCCGCCCTCCAAAGGCGCAACACCCTACAGACTCATGCCGCCATCCAGAAAAATGGTCTGTCCGGTCATGTAATCGGATGCGGCCGACGCGAGATAGAGCGCAAGAAAGCCCACCTCGCGCAGTTCGCCGGGACGTGTCAAGGGCACGCTGCGCGCCGCCATGTCCTTGGCGCGCTGCATCCCGTCGTCCCCGACCGTCACCGGATCGGGGAAAATGCCCGGCGCGATACTGTTCACGTGCACCCCATACGGCGCCCATTCGAGCGCCTGCGCCCGCGTGAAGCCGGCCAAACCCGTCTTGGCAATTGAGTACACCACCATGTCGCCGCCGCCTTGTCGGGCGGTCCAGGACGAAATGTTGATCACCTTGCCCGACCTGCGCGCCAGCATGTGCGGCCCGACGGCGCGGGTGCACAGGATCGCCTCGGTGAGATTGACGTCCATGACGCGGTTCAGTTCCTCGTCGGTCAAGGCAGCCGTTTCTTGCCCGGGCAGGGCCACCAGCGGCTTGTAAATGGCGTCACCCAGATTATTGATCAGCACGTCAATCTGCCCAAAGGTCTCCATGACCAGGTCGACCGCCCGTTGCACGTCGTCGGTTCTGGTGACGTCCGCAATCACCGGCACCACCTTGCGGCCGCTGGCTTCGGCGATCTCGGCCGCAACGCCCTCGACGTAGCGCGGGGTCAGCGAGTTGAGCGCCACGTCGGCGCCGGCCTCGGCGAGCACTTGGGCGATGCCCTTGCCGATGCCTCGCCCCGCTCCGGTAATGAAAACCACTTTGTCGGTCACGTCAAAAGCTTGTGGAAGCATGATTCAATTCCTTGAAGGTGGGTGATGCCGATCCGTCGCGCGACTACTCGCCCTACGGCATCAGGATGGTCGAGCCTGTGGTCTTGCGCGCCTCCAGGTCGATATGGGCCTGTGCCGTATCGCTCAACTTGTACCGCTGATTGATCTCGACTTTTAGAACACCGTCGGCGATCAAGCCGAAAAGCTCGGCGGCGTTGCGCGCTCGAACTTCGGGGTTCTTCACGAAGAAATACAGGCCGCCGCGTGTCACGTTTTGCGCTTTCATCGCCAGGCGGGCGGTATTCAGCAACGGCGCCGGCCCCGAGGATTGGCCAAAGGAAACCATCCAGCCGCGCTCGGCCAACACGTCGATACCCTTATCAAACGTGTCCTTGCCGACGGCGTCATAAATGACGTTGGCGCCTTTTCCTTGCGTGAGGTCGAGCACCGCGGCGCCGAAATCAACCTCGCGGTAAAGGATCGGGTGATCGCATCCGTGAGCCTGGGCCAAGGCGGCTTTTTCTTTGGTTCCCACCGTGCCGATGACGGTTGCGCCCAGATGCTTCGCCCATTGGCAAAGCAGCAGGCCGACTCCGCCGGCGGCGGCATGGACCAGCGCGGTGTCGCCGGGTTTCACCTTATAGAGGTCGCGCACCAGATAATGCGCGGTCAGGCCCTGGAGCGTCGCGGCCGCGGCAATCTCTTCGGTCGTCCTGTCATCCAGCTTGATCAGGTGATTGGCGCCGATCACCCGTTGTTCGGAATAGCTGCCGCGCACCATGCAATAGGAAACGCGGTCGCCAGCAGCAAAGCCGGCCACGTCAGGCCCGACCCCATCGATTACGCCGGCGCCTTCCATGCCCAAGGCGACGGGCAAGTCGTTCATCGGATAGCCGCCGGACCGTTGTTGGATATCGATATAGTTCAGGCCGACTGCGGTATGACGGAGGCGGACCTCGCCCGTGCCCGGATCGCCGACCGATATGTCCTCCCAGCGCATGACTTCGGGCCCACCCGTCTCGTGAATACGGATTGCTTTAACTGTCCTTTCAGCCAAGGTGCTTCCTCCTTTGCATCACTGGATTAATCGTAACTGGCAACGCGGCGCACTCAACCGGAGACGACGGGCCGGGCGCACCACGTCTACTTGGAGCAATCGCCTGTGCGCGACTCAAGTTTACGGGCTTGAATGATTGATGGCGGCCAGCATCTCGTCGCGGACCCCGAAAAAATCAGTCCGTATTCGTTCGGCCAACTCGCGGGAAACATTGGTTTCCGGATCATACTTTTCGGCCCAGTCCATAATCGCCAGCATGACGGGGAGCAGATCTTTTCCCTTGTCAGTCAGTTCGTACAGGACTTGGCGCCCGTTGGCCGGATCTTTTTCCCGGCTGATGATTCGCCGCGTTTCAAGGCGACTCAGCCGGTCGGACAGCACGTTGGTCGAAATGCCTTCACCGGCATCCAGGAAGTCCTGAAACCGGGTAGAGCCGCGAAACATCAAGTCGCGGATAATCAATAACGACCAACGATCCCCGAAGACGCCGAGCGCAAACCGAATTGGGCATTGATTGGGTTCGTAAATCATGTGCCTAGCATACCGGCTTTGGAATCACTTGCAAATAACAAGTATCCTTCCCATACTACTTGCAAACACGTCAACGACACATGACAGCGGTTGCGTCCCGGCGACGTCCTCAGTCTCGGCGCTATGGGAACATGCCGCGCCTTGGCCGGTGGCGCGCGCTTGAGAATATGCAGGTCGGATTAGCCTGCAGGCGTAATCCGACTGCCGCAGCGTCCGGGCGACTACTTTTGGAAGAGACATTTTAAGATGAGTTAACAAGTTGCCAAGGGCGTAACATCACATACTCAAGACCATAGAGAGGCAGCGATGAGCAAGCAGGCGGTGACGTTTTATTCCCAAGGCTGCAAGTTGATGGGCGATCTCTACCGTCCAGACGATCTCGGCGACGGCGAGACGCGGGCGGGGATCTTGCTGTGCCACGGCTATACGGGTGTGAAAGATCTCTATCTGCCGGACAATGCGGCGGCGCTGGTCGCGGAAGGCTATGTCGTGCTCGCGTTCGACTACAAGGGCTGGGGCGAGAGTGAAGGGCCGAAGAGCCATCTCGATCCGCACGGCCGTGTCGCCGATGCGCAAGCCGCGCTCACCTTTCTCGCCCTGCAGCCGGAGGTCGACGCGGATCGCCTTGGCGTGTACGGCACGAGCTATGGCGGCGCCACGGTGGTGTGGCTCGCGGCAGTCGATGAGCGCGTCAAATGCCTGGTCTCGGTGGTCGGTGTCGGCCACGGCAAGCGCTGGATGCGCAGCGTCCGCCGGCCCGACGAATGGTTCGACCTGCTGGAGCAAAGCGCCACCGATCGCGAGCGCCGCCTGCGTACTGGCGAATCAACCTGTGTCGACCGAAACGCCGTCCTGCTGCCGGATCGCCAATCGCTCGAACTTGCCACCGCCGCGCGCCACGACAACCCGGCGGCGGTCAGCACCTTGCCCTTCGACTATGTCGACGAAACACTCGTATTCAACCCTGAATGGGTGGTCGACAAGATCGCGCCACGCGCCGCGCTGTTCATCACCAGCGACCAGGATCGTCTGGTGCCGCCGGAAGAGTCGAGCGCCCTGTACGAGCGCGCCGGCGAGCCCAAGAAACTCGTGATCCTCAAAGGCTACGGCCATTACGAAGTCTATAGCGAGCCCGCCTTCTCCGAAGTGATGCGTGAAACCATAGCCTGGTACCAACGCTACGTGCCGGCGCGGTAGCGTACGCTGCTAAACTTCGGGCCACTGATCAGGCTCATTGCTTTGGAAGGATATGAATGGGAAAAGGACTCGAACACGTGTCGCATAAATGTGTCATCTTCATTGCCGGCCTGGTCATGGTATCCCTCGTTGCGGTGTCTGCCGCAGCGCAGGAGCAAGCTGCACCGACAGACCGGGAAGAAGCCGTCGAAGACAAGGCGCTCGTAGGCGCCGGTACCCGCGCCTACGACCCGGAAAAGGCGTTCTTCGGCCCGCTGCCGCGCTACACCAGCAGCGACGGGAACCTCAGTGTCGGCACCGGTTTGCTGCTCGACTTCGATGCCGGGCTCTATGGGAGATCGGGCGCGCGCGGCGGCACGTCAATCGACAATCTTGAAGACGGCGTGCTCGACCGGCGTGTGATACTGAGGGCCAACGCGCTGCTCTATAAGGACTTCATTCTCTTCGGGTCGTGGAACTTCTCCGACCGTGACGGCCATTTCAGCGACGGCCTGCGTTCCGCCGTGCTCATCTACCGCGGTTTCGATCCATGGTGGATAAGAGTCGGCCAACACGCCATCGCCTCGCCCCTCGACGCGGCGCGCGGCATCCGCTCGTTCATGGAGGAGTCGATGGCCTCAGGCGCCTTCGGCTACGCGCCGGGCACGCCCTCGCTCGGCGCCTCGGTATCGCACCGCGGCGCCCATCACAACGTTCGGCTCGGCGTCTGGAGCGTGCCCGTCAAGGAGATGGGCGGTGATCGGGAAGGCTACGGCGTGCATGGCCGCGCAACCTACGCGCCCATCGTCGAGCGAACGAGGGCGCTTCACTTCGGCCTCGCCGGCTATTGGCGCAAGCCCACCATCTTACAGGGGGAGGCCAGCGGGGGCGAGCGGTTCGGCGCGCGCCCGGAACTCCGCATCGATGAGGAGGGCATCGTCGTGGACACGGGGCGCATCGGGTATGTTGACAGCTACCATTACACGTCGCTCGAGCTCGCCGGCGTCTACGGGCGGTGGTCGGTTCAGGGCGAGCTTCAGCGCGTCGGCATCGACCGCGACGACGGGCCGGGTGGCGTCGCCTATCCCGACCTGTCGTTCAACGGATACTACCTGCTTGGCAGTTATTTTCTGACCGGGGAGTCGCGCAATTACTATCAGCGCCTCGGCTCGTTCTGGCGCGTGGCGCCGTATCGCGAGTTCGATCCGTGGGGCAGCGGCGGCTGGGGTGCGTTTGAGGTCGCGGCCCGCGTCAGCCGTATCGATCTCGACGACGAGGTTGACGACCTCGTGGGCGGGGTGCGCGGCGGCGTCAGCAACAACATCTCGTTGGCGTTGAACTGGTATTTCAACCCCTATGTCCGTTTGTCGTTGAACTATGTCCATGCCGAAGTCGACAAGCTGGACGAACAGGGGAACCAGGAAGGCGGTACGGTAGACGGTGTAGGCATGCGCTTGCGCTGGGAGTTCTGAACGGAAAACCCCGAGATTGGCCAGCTGGTCGATTCAAGAACAGATACTTCCAGCGACCCTGGCCGGCCGAGCTTGAAGCGCGCCAGCACCCCCTCACGCACGATGGGACCGCGGTTGCCGAGCCTAGACCTTTGCCGCGACGGCCTCAATCTCGAGCAGAAACTCGCTCCTTACCAAGCCGGCGCCGGTGAGCAGCATCGATGCCGGTCGCGCGTCGCCCAGGAAGCGGGATCGGACCTTGACATAATCCGGGATGTCCTGCTCGTGCAGCAGGTAGTGGGTTACTTTGACCAAATCGTTGACCGTCATGCCCGCCGACTTGAGCGTGTTGACAATGTGGCCCCAAGCGATCTCGGCCTGGCCGGTAATGTCGGCCGGCAACCCACCGTCCAGGGCAAGGCCCGGCGTCCCCGAGGTGAACAGCCAGCGAGCGCCCGGCAGCACTTCAACCGCGTCGCTGTAGCTGCCGATCTGCGCGGCAACCCCAACGTTGTGAACGATGTTAGGCATCACGTTCCTCCTTTCTTGGTTCGTGGATCAGGGAATATGGACACCGATGGGCGCCAGAACGTCCACGCTGGCGTCCTTGGCGTTGATGACCAGGATACTTCGGCTGGCTGGGTGCCAAGCCACGATTTCGGCCATGCCGGCGTCCAGCTCCTGGTTTTCGGCGTAACGGCCGATCAGCGTCAGGACGGCCTGCCGCGGCGGCGACTCGGCCATGGGTTGGGCCAGCGCCGGGATGCAGGCCATCAGGAGCGCCAAAGCGCCCAGTAAAACGGTACGGAATTACAAGTTACAGGCTTAATAGCACGCCCTGCCCTGTGCCGCGCGCAACCATGCCCGGCACGTCGAATCCCTTGCCATTCAGAATGTCTTCAACCGTCCGTAGCTGCACACGGGGGTATGGCCGCGCAAACGTGGACTGGGTATCCCCTGCCTCAGCCATGAAGCGATGGAAGTTACGTTCCTTCGTTACGCCCAATGGCTCCAGGATAATCAGGCCGACCCTCAGCGCCGCGCCGTTCTCCAACACGCCTCGCAGGGCGCGTCGCGTGGCAATACCGACGTTCTTGCCGCCCTTCACCTCCATCGCCATGCTTTGCAGGTCGTCCACGTTCGGCATAGCGAAGTACAAGCGCCCGTCGATGCCGCCGTCTGCCGTGCGCCGCGTTGTCACGAAGCCGTCCACGGTTTCGACAGCCCATTTCTGGAAGTGGTAGGGATCACGCTTCCACAGGTCGCGGGCGCCTTCCAGGGTGCGCGGCACGCCGTCAACTTCAAAGTCCTTGCCCGCCACCAATCGCAGGCGGTCTTGCAGGCGCACCTTCGCCACGCGCTTGACGGCGTGAATGGCGATGTCGATACTGACCCAGCGCCGCCCCAGTCTGTGGGCAGCCTCCAGCGGGGTGGCGCAACCGCAGAACGGGTCGAATACCACGTCGCCTTCATTGCTGCTGGGTCTTGATGATGCGCTCAAGCAGCGCCAAGGGCTTTTGCGTCGCGTAGCCCATGCGTTCACGGGCACGGCTAGACAAGTTGTCAATATCGTTCCACAAATTCGTTGCAGGTCGCCCGCCAGAGAGATAGGTCTTGCGATCAGGGCGCCCCGTGCCAGACTACAAGTCGCCCCTCTCTGTCCAACGCCCGCAACTTGGCGGGCTTCATACGCCACCCCCATCTTGGGACATATCCCTTGTATTCATACACAAGGTTCGGCCTTTCTCCCATTGATGCCGTGCGTATGATTTCGTGAAGTCTGTATCTGCCCTTCTCGTCTTCAGGTCTGTAAAAGTCGGACACCTATTTCTCATCCTGAGGCACATACACCGGATTCCACGTCCTAGCAGATGTCTTGGAAGAGGACAAGATGAGGTCTCTCACCTGCCCAAAGCCTTTGGAATCGTTATGAGAACTTGTGCGTCGCGTTGTATTCCTGATTCGAGTTGAAGGGCGGGTCCAGGTAAATCAGGTCCACGCTGCCCAGGTTCACGTGATCTCGCATGATCGTGAGGCAGTCGCCGTAGTAGAGCCGGTTCACGCGAAGCACCCACGGATGAAGCCGCCGAACGGATCGACATTCTTGCGTTCGTTGTACTTCCAGCAGGCTTCGGCGACGTACAGCAGGGTATACGGTACGCCGTAGTGGTGATGCGAGCCGTACCAGGCGCGCTTGAGCAAAGACCAGAAGCCCTCAATCGTGTTGGTGTGAACCGAGCCTTCGGCATAGGCCGTGCTGTGGTTGATAACGGCGTGCTGCATGAAGTTCTTGACGCCGCCATAGCCCTTCCATTCGTCCGTCATCAGCAGCGAGCCGGCGGGTTCCACGTTGTCCTTGATGAACTTGAGCAGGGGCTTGCCGCGGACCTTGGCGGCAGTGCGGGCCGTTACGCGGCCGCCGCGTTCGACGGCGCCGACGATCAGGTGCTTGGCCGTGCCGCGTCCTTTCTTGGCGGGCTTGTCGTCTTCGCGCCGATTGCCGTTACGCGGCTTGCCGCCCAGATAGGTTTCGTCGGCTTCGATGATGCCTTGGAGCAGGTGACGCTCGCGGTTCACCATCGCAACCCGAATGCGGGTTTGCATGTACCCTACGGTTTGTTGCCTCACGTCCAGATCACGGGCAAGCTGGCAGCTCGACAGGCGTTTCTTGGCGTTCGCCATCAAGCCGATTGCCAGGAACCACTTTTGCAAAGGGACTTTGGTCTTTTGCATGATCGTGCCGGACAGGACGTTGAAGCTGGACTTGCAAGCGTGGCAATTCCAACGGCCCACCTTGTCACTCCTGCAATGCGGGCAGGTCGGATTATCCCCCCAACGGACGGTTTCAAGGTGTTCAAGGCAGGATTCTTGCGTCGGATACTTGCTGAAAATACTGATCAGGTTCATGGCGTCACCTCCTAGGCTCAGGACCTATAAAAGGTATCATGGGGCCTGTGATGAGAGTCAACACGCTGACGCCACTAGGAGAGCGATCATGTCCGAGCACCACTTCTGGCTGGCCGACGACCCGTTTAACCGACTCAAACCCCTGTCACCCAACAAGGGGCGCGGCGTCCCACGCGTCGATGACCGAAAGGTCATCCACGTCATCCGCTATGGGCTGAGGTGGCGCGACGCGCCCGCCTGTTACGGACCCCACAAGACACTCTACAATCGCTTCGTGCGCTGGAGCAGGGCCGCGGTGTCTTCGACCGCATCTTTCAGCCCCTTGCTGCTGAAAGCACCGCCACCAAGACGATCATGATCGATAGCACCCATCTCAAAGCGCATCGTACCGCAGCCAGCTTGCTGAAAAAGGGGGGCTTTCGCGCTGCATCGGACGCACCCGGGGCGGGCTGAACTCCAAGCTCCACGCCGTCTGCGACGGCAAGCCCGTCGTGCTGCGGTTGACGGCGGGGCGGGTCAGCGACTACCGCGGGGCTGATACGGTACTTGAGGCCCTACCGAAAGCCGCTGTCCTGATAGCCGACAAGGGTTATGACAGCGACAGGTTGCGCGAGGCCCTTGTCGAACGTGGCGTCAAGTCCTGCATTCCGGGCCGCGCCAAGCGCAAAGAGCCCATCATCTACGACACCGAGTTGTACAAGAGCCGTAACCTCATCGAGCGCCTGTTTGGCAGGCTGAAGGATTGGCGCCGCATCGCCACTCGTTACGACCGCTGTGCGCATACGTTCTTCAGTGCTATCTGCATAGCTGCCACGGTTAGTTTCTGGTTATGAGTCCTGAACCTAGGAGAAGGCGGGCCACCGGAGTCGTTCCCGGTTCCGTGCATGGACAGGTCTCAAGCCCCTTGCCTGCAACATGCGTCGCCTGATTCACTTGCAACGTCTGGCGAGGATGAGTTGAGCGCCAACGGTGCGGATGTCCTTATTGAAAGGCGAATCCTCGTTGCTGGGAGGCGAATTCCCCTGGATAGCCGAGTTTATTTTCTCGCCGACGTGCCAGCAAATTGCCAATCCTGTCATCTTTGACTATCCACGAGGCATTTTTCGAGGTGCCCTGAAGCTGTTGAGTTCATGAATCAACCGCAGCCCCTTGAGGGTCAGCAACGGATCAATTACGTCGATGGCCTTGGTTTCGGGCGTGATGACTTCCACCAAGCCGCCGGTGGCGATGACTTTGACCGCCTGCTGATTCTCCTCGACAGGCGTCATTTCGGCCTTCAGCCGCGCCACCAGCCCTTCGACCAGCGCCGCGTAGCCGAGGATGAGACCGGACTGCATGGTGTGCACGGTGTTGGTGCCGATGGCGCGCGGCGGGCGGACAAGCTCGACCTGATACAACTGCGCTGCGGAGCGGGTCAGCGATTCCAGTGCCGTCATCATGCCGGGGGCGATGGCACCGCCGAGGTATTCGCCACGCGCCGACACGCAATCGAACACGGTAGCGGTGCCGAAGGCGATGGCGATGGCCGGGCCGCCGTACAGGTGATGCGTCGCCGCCGCGTTCACCACGCGATCAGCGCCGACCTCGCTGGGGTTGTCCACCGACAGCGTCACGCCGCTGCGGGTGTGCGGTCCGACCATCAGGGGCTCGACGCGCAGGTATTGCCGCGACAGTTGATCAAAGACCGCGCGCAGCGGCGGTACGACGCAGGAGATCGATACGCCGCGAATGTCCTCCACGACGATGTCGTTGGCGCGGAAGAGATTGAGCAGCAGGATGGCGTACTCGTCGGCGAGTTTTTGCCGCTCGGTGGCGAAGCGCCAGTCGGCCAGCAGGGCGTCGCCGCGGAACACGCCGGCTTTGATAGTGGTGTTGCTGACGTCGATGGTGAGCAGCATGGGCCTCCCCATGGCTGAAGGGCAGGGGTCGTGCCGAGGCGTGGGCTCAGTTCCGGCAGGCTTCGATCGTCTCTTTGAAACCCGGCAGGGCGTTTTCGATGGTGCGGTCTTCCACGCAGTAGGCCAGGCGGAAATAGCCCGGCGTGCCGAAGCCGCGTCCGGGCACCGCGAGAATGCGCCGCTGTTGCAGCATGTTGACGAACGCCGTGTCGTCCTCGATGGGCGAGCGCGGGAACAGGTAGAACGCCCCCTGCGGCCTGACGAATTCGTATCCCATGGCCGCCAGTGCGTCGCACATCAGGGCGCGCTTGCGCCCGTATTGCCGCATGTCGATGCTGACGCCCTGCAACTCCCGCACCACGTGCTGCATCAGCGCCGGGGCATTGACGAACCCCAGGGTGCGGTTGGCGAAGCTCAGGCCTTCCAGAAGCTCCTCCAGGCCGGCGCAGGCGGGGTTGACGGCGACGTGGCCGAGCCGCTCGCCGGGCAGCGCCAAGTCCTTGGCGTGCGACGTCACCGCAATGCTGTTGTCGAAGTAACCGTGCACCTCGGGGTAGATCAGGCCGTCGTAGAGCAGTTTCTTGTAGGGCTCGTCGCTGACCAGATAAATCTGTGTGCCGAACTCGGCCTGCTTGCGGCGCAGCAGGTCGCCGAGGGCCTTGATGGTGTCCGCGTCGTACATGACGCCGCAGGGGTTGTTGGGCGAATTGATGAGGACGATCTTGGAGCGGGCCGACAGCGCCGCCTCGATGGCCGGCAGGTCGAGATTGAAGTGCGCGTCGGTCGGTACGACCTTGCTGATACCCTGGTGGTTGTCGGCGTAAAAGTTGTATTCGACGAAGTACGGCGAGAAGATCATCACCTCGTCGCCGGGGTCGAGCAGCGTCTTGAACACCACGTTGAGGCCACCGGCGGCGCCGACGACCATGGTGATGTGCTCGGCCGTGAAGGCGATGCCGGTTTCGCGCCCGAGTTGTTCCGCCACCGCGGCGCGCGTTTCGACGTAACCGGTGTTCGGCATGTAGCGGTGCATGCCCGGCTTGGGCTGGCTGACCAGCCGGTGCAGCGCCTCGTGGAATTCGGGAGGCGGCTCGACTACCGGGTTGCCGAGCGAAAAGTCGTAGACGTTGTCGGCCCCGTGCTCCTGCATGAGCCGGATGCCTTCTTCGAACATGCCGCGGATCCAGGACGCCGCCTGCATGTATTGCCGAACATTTTGCGCGATGGCCATGCTGACTCCCTTGTTGGCTTGGCGAGCGGTGCGGCACCAAGGCACCGCATCCACTGTCAGGAGCGCGTTAGCATGCGTGAAAACGCTTGGCGGCGCAAGCGCGATGTCGAGCTGTCTGGCGAAATGCCGCTTGACATGACGGTGGGCCAAATTTAGTTTGCTCGGCGTGAATCAGTCATGCAGGCCGGATTAGCCGCAGGCGTAATCCGACATTCCATCACGACAGTTATCTGCCCTCGGGAAAATACCATGCTGACCTTAACCGCCGTTCTGACGGTGAAAGCCGGGCAGGAGGACGAATTCGAGCGCGTCATGCACGTCACGGTGCCGAAGGTGCGCGAGGAGCCCGGCAATCGCGCCTACGTGCTGAACCGTTCGACCGAAAATCCGCGCGTTTTCATGGTCTATGAAGAATACGAGGACGCCGAGGCGCTGGAATCGCACCGCGCCCACCTGAAAGAAATGGGCATCGACCTGAGCGACCTGCTGGACGGGCCGCCGGTGCTGACCTTTTACGACAAGCTGCTGTAGCGGCGCGGAGAACACATCATGGGTCGCCTGACAGACAAGTATTGCATCGTCGGCGTTGGCGAAACGTCCTACTCCAAGAACTCCGGCAAGACGACGCGCGCCATGGGCGCCGCGGCGATTTGCAACGCCATGCGCGACGCCGGCCTGGGCGCCGACCAGGTGAACGGCGTGCTGAGCTACCACGGCGGCGATTCGACCGCGGGGCCGGAGATTGCCGCGGACCTCGGTATTCGCCCGGACTTCTACATGGACTGCTCCGGGGGTGGGTCGAGCACCGAGGCGCTGGTCGGCCTGGCCATCGGCGCCATCGAAGTGGGGATGTGCGAAACGGTGGCGATTTTCAGATCGATGAACGGCTACAGCGAGGTGCGCATCGGCGGTACCGGTCGCCGCGCCGCGGCGCCGGTGGCGGGCAGCCAGTTGTTGAGCCGTCCGTACGGCATGGTGAGCGCCGGGCAGAATTTCGCCCCGGTGTTCATGCGCCACATGATGGAGTACGGCACCAGCAGCGCCCAAGTGGCGGCGGTGAAGGTGGCGCACAGCAAGCACGCCAGTAACAACCCGAAGGCGTTTTACCGCAAGCGCTACACAGTCGATGACGTACTGAACTCACGCTGGATCTGCAAGCCGCTGCACCTGCTCGACTGCTGCGTGGAGACGGACAACGCTACGGCGCTGATCGTCACCTCGGCCGAGCGCGCGGCGGATTTACGACAGCGGCCGGTCTACGTCATGGGGGTGGTGGGGCGCGTCACCAAGAAGCGCGGCGACACGTTCTACAACGACGCGCCGATTACCGACGTGGCCGGCAAGTACGCCGCCGAGCGGGTATTCGGCATGGCCGGCGTCGGTCCCGAGGACGTGCACGTGACCGGCTCGTACGACGCTTTCACGTTCACCACCCTGCTGCAGTTGGAGGACTACGGCTTTTGTCGCAAGGGTGAAGGCGGCGATTACGTGTCGAACGGTATCATCGAGCTCGGTGGCAAGCGCCCGAACAACACCAGCGGCGGGCATCTGTGCGAGGGCTACACGCACGGCATGAGCATGGTGATCGAGAACGTGCGGCAGTTGCGCGGCCAAGCCGATGATTCGTGCCCAGGGTGGCAGGACGGCATCCACACGCACGGTTACGCCGAAGGCGGCTGCCGCCAGGTGCGCGAGGCTGAAATTTCCATGAACCTGGGATGGGCCAACCCGGTAACGGGCAGCGCCCTCATCCTGCGGAGGTAGGCACCATGCCGCAAGTCGAATACCGTGGAATGCTCCTGATGGTCCCCGACAACGACAGCGAATTTGGCGGCTATTTCGAGGCTGCCCGAGAGCACCGGCTGGTCGTAAAGAAATGCGCCGCTTGCGGCCTGCTGCGTTTCCCGCCCGGCTCCGGCTGCCCCTGGTGCACGTCTCTGGACTGGACGTGGCAGGAAGTCCGTGGCAAGGGCACTATCTATTCCTACGAAATCATCGCCCACGCCATTCAACCCGGCTTTCGCGATTTCACCCCCTACCCCGTCATCATCGTCGAACTTGACGAACAACGCGGCGTTCCCACCCCTCATGACGGCCTGCGCCTCATCGCCAACCTCGTGGATGACCAATTCCAGCCCGAAGCCGAAGCCAACGTCGCCATCGGTAAGCGCGTAGACGTTGTCTTCCAAGACCTGTCGCCCGAATTGTCCCTGCCGCAATTCCGCCTCACCGACGAGCCGCCCGCGGGGTCGGTGTGGCAGTTTCCTGGGTAATAGGGCGATTCAGTAGGCAAAAGCTACGTGAAGAGATCTTGTAGCCATGCGAGGAATGCGTGACAAAGGACACCGTCAACCTCCAAGTCGCGGGCGCCAATGGCGGAGCCCATGCGCCTGGGATCTTCTCTGGCTGCCAGCCAAGCGTGGAGCTTGGCCCGCTGAGTTTTCTGCTTGGAAAACTTTCTGTCCTGCTCGGGAATGGCGTCAATATAGCGCTGAGACATGGGCCATACCGTATCCCCGGCGGGCACCATTTGAACTACGAAATCTTCGAGCTCACCGCCGGACGTGTTGTCTGGCATTAACCACACACCAACACGGGGCTTACTCGCGGCAGTGACGATCGTCCCTTCAGCAGCAGGGTGTCTGGGTAACCGGATGCCTTCGGTTGACAATCGAGTCTTTACGGCGTCCCAGCGCGACGACAGGTCCGTATTAGCGTCGACCAAGATGCCGAGAGCTTGTCGTCCCGGTGCTCTCAATTCGGCGCCAATGGAATCGAGCAGTGGTTCGACGCCCTCACGATTTTCAATGACAAAATCAAGGATGGATTTGTGTCGCCTCAATAGGTGTCGCACGACGTGCTCATCGTCCTGTCCTTCAACGAGGAGAACGCAGGGCTTTGGCAGAGAGGAATTGGGGCGGGCCATCGGTTACCTGACTTCAATTCCGTATTTGGCCGCGGCGTTGAGGTTATCCTCCGAGTACTCTACAGCGCGAATTTCGTTCCCATGCCTCTCGAGACGTACCAAGACCCCGTGTACATCTTCCAGATCCGCTGCTGCTTGCGCGAAGCCGACTACACAGTCCCAGCCGTGGGTTGTGGCCAGAACCTGCACGTCGTTTTCACGAGCAGTTTTCATGACCATTTTCCAGAAGTCACGCTGTATGGAATGGTGGACACCGTTCTCCGCTTCGTCGATCAACAGAAAACCACCTTGACCGTTGGCGAGCGCTAAGGCGACGCCAAGCAATCGAACCGCCCCGTCGCCAAGACTTTTCAAGGGAACTGGATTATCCTGACCTTTGAGCTTCACAATCGCACGACGAAACGGCCCTCTTCTGTCATCTCCCACAAAAGCGATGCGCTCTACGGGTTCCCCACCAATAATTTGTAAAGACTGTACAGCCCGCCCGTCATCATCGGTCAGGGCCACGCTGTCCCAAAATCCTGCCAATTGATAGTTGTTGGGTAAACCCGGACCCAGAGACACACACCGAATTTCAGAGGTGGATTCAGAACTGTCCGGACGCAATCCACTCCGTAACGAACGGGGCAAACGATAGGGAGCCCAAAAGGCGCGCAAGGGAATTGCATGGTTTGCGTTTTTGAACTCGATACGCAGTGATTCGTCGGCCTCAGCCTCTGAAAAAAGCTGGCCTTGTTGCACCGCAGGGCCGATATTGATGCTTAATCGAGACTTTTCAACAGGTCCGATTGATATGCCGCAGTCTGAGGAGTGACTCCGGCCGAAGAAAAGGGCTTCTGGGTCCGGTCTGTATATTTTGTCGCCATCCTCGTCCACACCTACAACCAACTCTTCTCTTCTTTCCAGTACTTCCAATAGCACAGGGTAACTGCCACGCGCTGCATATACGCGTACGGCGTCTAACAGTGTCGTCTTGCCTACGCCGTTCTGCCCTGCAATCAACGTAATGCGGCCTAGGCGAGGGATCGAGAGCTCGTCTATGCCACGAAAACCCTTGATCGAAAGACTGGGCAGATGGAGGCTTTCGTCGAGTGGCGGGGTTTCCATTTCGCACTCCCTTGCTTCCGTACGTGAGCCATACCGCTCTGCAACGAACGGCATGTGTCAATAGGGCACAATGTAGCAGATGCCCCATTTGCGGGCAATGAAAGGTGGTGCATGGTTAACGGTAAATCCCGTGTGCCGCGATGTAGTCGGCGACTGCTTCGGGAAGCATGCCGCCGAGCGAAGCGGGCGAGGCACCCTGCCGGAGTCGTTGGCGGATGTCACTGCTGCGGACCGCGTGGGTGGCGGGCAGGCTGAGGCGGCCAAACTCCCGGTCGATGTCAGCGTGGCGCTGCCAGCGCTGCCATTCGGCGGCGATGTCGGGGCCGACGAGAAGGGAGAGCGGCTGCTGCAGGTGGTCCCGGAGATGGCGGAGCACGTCGTAGGTGTATACGGGGTTGCCGTCGTCGGTGGCCAGGTGGCGTTCGACGACGCACACGCCGGCGCGGGCTTGCAGCGGCGCGTCGAGAGCCAGGCGGCACATGCGAAGCCGGTGCTCGAAGGGGGCGGACTGTTTGCCGAAGGCGTGGCGGAAGGCCGGCACGATGAGAACGTGGTAGCCGAGCTCGACGGCCCGCCGGATCATGGAGACGTGCCCCGCGTGGACCGGATCGAAGCTGCCTCCATAGACGGTGTAACGGCGCATGCACCTACCCTTCCTGCAATGTTTGTCCGCCCCCTTATGGCGTGCTATAACGGGCGCCTCCAGTATTCCTCAGACACTGTAGGACACCCTGACCTCGGCTCAAGCCGGGAGAATGAACATTATCACGGCAAGGGGCAACTTGTGAAAATCGGCTTTTTGGGACCGCAGGGAACGTACACGGAGGAAGCAGCGAAGGCGGCTATGGCGGACGCCGTTTACGTGCCCTACGCCGCTATCGAATCGGTGTTCGACGCCGTGGCCCGGCAGGAAGTGGACCGTGGGCTGGCGCCGATCGAGAACGTCATCCAGGGCCCGGTGACGGAGACCCTGGACAACCTGTTCCACTGCGCCGACCGCGTCAAGATCGTCGACATGCTCGTGCTGCCCATCCAGCACGCCATCGGGGCTCTCAGCCCGCAGTCCCAGGTCAGCCGCATCCTTTCCAAAGACCAGGCGCTGAAGCAGTGTTCGGCCTACTTGCAGGACCACTACCCGCAGGCGCAATGCCTCGATGTGGACAGCACCAGCGCGGCTATGGAGACCATCGCCACAGAGCGCCTGACGGACGCGGCGGCCATCGGTAGCGAGACGGCTCTGAAACAGTACGGCCTGCACGTCCTCGGCCGCGACATCGGCAACGTCAAGCACAACAAGACCCGTTTTGCCGTCCTCGGTCCCGTCTCGGAGCCCCATCACCGCCGTACCGGGCGCGACGCCACCGCCTTCGCCCTGTATCCGCACCGCGACCGCCTCGGCATGCTGAACGACATTCTCTCTGCGATCAGCCTCGACTATAAGCTCAACCTGTCTTCCATTCACTCGCGCCCCGACACCCGCGGTACCTTCTTGTTCCACATGGAGGTCGAGGGGCACCTGGAGGATGAGCCGGTGGCGGCGTGCATGGCGCATCTGGCGCGGCAGTTCAGCGATCAGGAAGTCGAGGTCAAGGTGTTCGGCACCTACCCGCGCTGTGCCTTCAACGAGCCGGCGATCAAGACCATCGGCATTCTCGGCGGCACGGGCCAGATGGGGCAGTGGTTTCGGAAATTCCTCGGCGAGGCGCGCTACAACGTGCTCATCAGCGGACGCCGCACGCCGCTGACCTACCAGCAGTGCATCGAGCAGGCGGACGTGGTCATCATCAACGTGCCCATCCGCAACACGGTGGACGTGATCCGTGACGTGGGCCGCTATTTCCGCCCCGGCCAGCTCATCGCCGACAACACCTCGATCAAGACGCAGCCCGTCGCAGCGATGCTGGCGGCGGTGCCGGAGGGGGTCGAGGTGCTCGGTATGCACACCATTTTCGGCCCGCGCGTGGAGAGCCTGCGCCACCAGAACATCGTGTTCACCCGCACCCCCGCGTCGGGCCCGCGTGCCAAGGAGTTCGAGGACATTTTCTACAAGCACGGCGCCACCATCACCTATACGACGCCGCAGTACCACGACAAACAGATGGCCTTTCATCAAAATCTCGAACACTTCACCAAGGTCGCACTGGCGCAGGTGCTGCATACACACTTCAGCGACCCAACCGAGATGGACCGCTACAGTTCGCCCAACTCCCGCACGTCGCTGGCCATCATGGGCCGCATCCTGCGCGCCGATCCGGACCTCTATAGCGAAATCCAGTCTTACAACCTGCAGGGCCCAGCGATGCTGAAAGCCTACCTCGACGTGGTGCAAACCCTGGCGCAGGCGATGATCGATGGCAACGTCGGCGCCTTCACCCGCAGCATGACGGCGAGCGCCGACGCCCTGGGTGAGGACTATCTGGCGGACATGCTGCGGAGGTCGCAGATCATTCAGCGTAGCTTGGTGTGAACCAGCGCAGCGGAACGTCGGCTTACGTTTCGCTAATCCGACCTACAACGGCCAGGTTTCCTGCCGGTACGCCATGTCCCAGAAGAGATATTCATAGCGGCAGCTATCCGCGAACAACCGGCTGAGACGGGCTTGACGGTCCGTCGCGCCGCCTCCCAGGTGGTCGAGCAGGTCTCGCAACCAAGCGGCGAGGGCGGCGAACTCGGGGGCCGCGTACATTTGAATCCAATCGTTATACAGCGGTTGCGGCGACGGCGCGCCTTGCGCCGCCAAGGTCTGACCGATGTCGCTGTAGTCCCACATGCAGGGTAGGACGGCCGCGGTGATGTCTGCCAAGTCGCCGCTGTAGGCAGCGGTCAGTAGGTGTTGGGTGTAGGCCCGGGTGCCGGGCGCCGCCTGTGTAGCCTCCAACTCGTTCGGACTGATGCCGAATTTCGCCGCAAAGCCTCGATGCAGCTCCATTTCGGTGTTCAGTGTCTCGTGCAGCAGTCCTGCAAACCGCCCCATCGTCTCGAGGTCGTCCGCCTTCGCCACCGCCAGCGCCAATACGCGGCTGTAGTCGACTAGAAATACGTAGTCCTGGCACATGTAGAATCGAAACGCCTCCAGCGGTAGCTCGCCGTCACCGACCCCGGTCACAAAGGGGTGTTGAAGTACCTGCCGGCGAAGGTCGGCGGTTTGCTGGCGCAAGTGCTCGGTAAAACGCATGGTTCCTCCATTTGGCTGTTGATCATCGTTGCCGGCCGGATTCGCCGCAGGGGCAATCCAGCGATGGGGCGCCCGCCGGCAGAGTGTACCGCGTGGCCTGCCATCATTGACACTCCCGGCGTGCGCGCCGTATGCTGCCCGCCAAATTTTCGATACAAACTACCAGAGAGAGGCTGCACCGTGGATGATGCTGAACTGAGGCGCGTGACGCGAGAGACCGCCGAGATGCTCTTTGGTCCCCCAAAGCCGGGCGAGGGTGTGTTCCAGTTGTGGAAGAAATTCGACCCGGATCTGGCCCGCCATATTTCCACCTTTTTCACCGGCCGGCTCTACGCCCGCAACGTCATCTCCCAGAAGGAGCGAGAATTGTGCGCCGTTGCCGCGCTAACGGTGCTACAGCGGCTCGACGAACTCCACATCCACATTGGCGCAGCCATGAACGTGGGCGCCACCCGGGAGGAGGTCGCCGAGGTTATTTTCCAGATGATGACGTACGGCGGCGTGCCAACCATGGTGGAAGGGCTGAAGGTTTGCAAGGCGGTTCTGCAGGAGAGGGGCATGTGGGACGACGATTGACGGGTGACGGCAGGTCGTGCCGCCAGGGTGAGACGGGTTTCAGCCTGCTTGAGTTGATCGTCGTGCTCGCCATTTTGGGGCTCGTGGCCGCGATTGGCACCCCCAACGTGGTGTCGTGGCTGACCCGCCTGCGCTCGCGTGCCACCGTCGATGAGGTATTGTCTATTCTGCAGTTGGCGCGCCTGCAAGCCATCGCCCCCAACACCCGCTTAGCGGGTATGCCTGTATCGCAACGCAACCCCGCATGACTTCCTGACCCTTCGCAACCCCGATGCCCTGCAGCCAGACTGCCCCGCGCCGCCCGCCACGTCAAGCCCAGCCTACGCGGCGTTCCGCCACACGATGACCGAACTGCCGGGTATTCGCATCACGAAAACGACCCGTCGGTCGTTCGTTTTTGGCCCACGTGGAACGGCGACCGCCGGCAGCTTCACCCTCATCGAGTTGCTGATCGCCCTTGCCGTTGGTTCGCTCCTCACAGGCGGTATCTACGGCATTCTGGTCCAGCAGCGCAACGTCCATGCGATGCACCAGCAGGTGCTGGAGATGCGGCAAAACATTCGCATGGCCGGCTTTGATCCGACGGGCAACGCCGGCGCCGTCACCGCCGAAGCCGACCTGATGCGCTTCACGCTTGACCGGAACGAAGGGTTCCCGCACACTCAGCTCAAGACCATCGACGTCGTCGCCGTACAGCTTGGCGATGCCGCCGAGGACGGCAATCTGAACTGCGCCCTGGACGCCGGTGAGGATGCCAACGACAACGGTCGTCTCGACCAAGGCAAGCGGACGTTCGTGCTATCGGGCGTGCGGTCGGCCATCGGGGCGCCGTATTTGGCGCCGCAGAGGTGACAGAAGCAGGCAGAGGGGTTGTCCCTGCCGGCGGAGTGACGATCCACCACGTTGAACCGGCAGCCTTATGAGGCTGCCTCGAGCCACGGGCCTCGAAGTAGGGATTCTGGAAAACGCCAGCATTTCCTCGGATGACTTCAGGTGCTCCCTTCAGGCGTTGCGCTTGCCCGAGTGAACGGCTTCTCTACGGCCTATGCGGCGTCTGAGGAACGCCGTTGGTGGGCGCGCGGCGATACTGGAAGGCGTACCACTGCTCGGCGTAGCGCCGCAGCTGGGCATCCACGTGGCCGTTCACCGCGCCGGCGTCGACACCCGTCAGAATGGGCAATCCGTCGTCGATGATGGAGATAGGGTAGAGATGGAACTGCCCGGCCGACACCGCATCGACGACCTCTTGCTTGAGCATCAAGTCATCGACGTTCTGCGGTGGCAGCAGAACCCCTTGCGAGCCGGTCAGGCCCTGACGCTGGCAGACGTCGAAGAAGACCTCGATTTTCTCGTTGATGCCGCCGACAGGCTGGAGTTGCCCCTGCTGATTCACCGATCCGGTGACGGCGACGCCCTGATCGACCGGCAGATTGGCCAGCCCGGAGAGCAGCGCGTATACCTCGGCGGCTGAGGCGCTGTCGCCCGCCACCCCGTCATACGACTGCTCGATGCACAGGCTGGCGCTGAGAATCAGGGGTTTATCCTGCCCGTAGGTGCGCCGCAAATAGCCACTGAGGATGAGGATGCCTTTGTGATGGGCGGCATCGCTCAGTTCCACCTCGCGTTCGATGTTGACGATGCCCGCGTCACCCATCGAGGTGACTGCGGTAATGCGCATCGGACAGCCGAAGGCCGTGCCGTCGGCCAACTCGTAGACCGACAGGCCATTGACCTGCCCAACAACCACGCCGCGCGTGGTCAGCATCAGGAGGTCCTCGTCGATCATCTCGTAGATTTGCTCGGCGGTCAGGTTCAGGCGCTCCTGCCGCGCTTGCAATGCCCGCTCCACGACCGCCGCGGTGATCATCGCCGCGCCGTCCTTACCAGCCCAATAATTCGCTTCCCGCGCCACGTCGGCCATAACGTCCAGACAGGCGCTGATTTTGTTCTGCCGCCCGGCGGTGCGCACGCCCCACTCGACCAACGCTGCTACGGCCTCGCGGGCGCATGGACGCAACCCCGCTTCGCGGCACACGCGGCTGAGAAAACCGGCAACTTGCAGAGGGGTGTCGTGCCGGCGTGGCAGCGTCGTATCGAAGTCAGCCTTGACCTTGAACAAACGCCTGAAACCGGCGTCTTCGTAGGCCAGTTGCTGGTAGAGTTCCTCATCGCCGAGCAGGATGACCTTCACGTCGCACGGGACCGGATCCGGCTTCAGTGTTGTCGTCGGCACCAAGGTATGGTGGTCGATGGACTGGATTTCCGCCTTGCCGTGGCGCAGCAGGCGTTTCAGCGTCGACCAGACGAGGGGGTCGTACAGGGCCTCCTGGGCGCGAAAGACGAGATAGCCGCCGTTGGCGCGGTGAATGGCTCCGGCGCGGATGCCCATGAAGTCGCTGCGCCGGGCGCCGCCGTGCTCGACTGCAGGTTCGATGGCGCCAAACAGGTTCTTGTAGGTCGGGGAGGCTTCAAAGACCACCGGGCGGCCCGTCGCGTCGGCGTGATCAACGATGACGTTCACCTGAAAGTCATGGAATGGCTCCTCGTCGTCATACGGCGGCCGCGTGGGCTCCCGGTCGGGAGGGACCGGGGGAGCGGGATGAAAGCGCTCGCTCTCCTCGTTCAGCGCCGCTTCCGCGTCCTGCAGGTAGCGCTTCACGTCCGCTGCGTCAAACAGCTTCTCGACCTCGGCCACGGCCTCCCGGACAACGGGCTTTGCCGCAGCACGCTCCAGCGTCCGCAGGTCCTCTTGCATCTTCTGCCGAAGTTCGCCGAGCTCGACCAGCACGTCGGCACTGGCCGCGTTCAGCGTTTCCTGTCGGGTGCGCAGGTCGCGGAAGCGGGTGACGTCGAAGCCGCCGCCATCGACGCGTTCTTCCAACTCCGCCATGGGCGTCAGACGCCCCTCGAGCACCGGCGCCACCTCCGCCGCCAGCGCCATGTCCAGCCCCTGCCAAACCAAGCCGAACGCCGGCGCCAAGCGCGCCTCGAGTTGCGCCACCAGTCGCTGTTCGCGCCGCTGATACCGGTCCAGGCAGCGGGCCTTTCGGTGCTGGCAGTCAGCACCTGCCAGCGCCTTTGGAATGTCTTCCTTGAGGCCCTCGATCAGATCCTGCATGGCCTTTTTCAGCGCTGCGCCTTGTCCCGCTGGCAACGCCAGCAGGCGCGGACATTCCGGGTTCTTGAAGCCATACACGTAGCATAGGTCCGGCGGCCGCGCCTCGGAGTTCCGAAGCTGCGCCGCGACCTGCTGAACCGCCGCCAGCTTGCCCGTGCCGGCGTCGCCGGAAACGTACACGTTGTACCCGGCGTGGTTGATCTCCATGCCGAGCAGCAGCGCCTTGCGCGCGCGTTCCTGGCCGATCAGGCCCGCCTCCGGCGCCACGTCATCGGTGCTCGCGAAGGGAAGACTGTGAGGGTCGCACCGCCACCGCAGTCTGGCGACCGGCACCTCGGGAAACGCCACCGTGTCATGCCTATTGATTGGGTCCACGCTGCCTCCGAAGATGGCTGCCAATGCTTTGAAAACCAAGGGGTTGGCGAGTCAATTTGCCAACCCTTCCAGGATCAGATAGCATGTCCAAACGATACCCCAAGGGATTTAGCAAGGCAACCTGCCCCATCCGCTGTTCGGCATGCCGCTGCAGTGGTTCGCGGTGTTCTGCATTTCACCTGAGAAGGAGCAACATTCGTGGCTACGTCAACCCAAGGCGCCTCTCTGATTTCCCCGTACGGCGGCACCCTGGTGGACCTGCTGGTCCCCGCCGAGGCGCAGGACGAACTCAAAGCGCATGCCAGCCAGTTACCATCGATCCAGATTTCGGAACGCGTCATTTGCGACCTGGAACTCCTGGCCACCGGAGCGTTTTCGCCGCTCGACCGCTTCATGGGCAAGGAGGACCACCAACGGGTGCTGGACGACATGCGTCTGACCAGTGGCCACGTGTTTTCGCTGCCGGTGACCCTGCCGGTGGAACCCACCAATAACTTGAAGCTTGACGGAGAGGTTGCCCTGCGCGACGCCAAAAACAACCTGCTGGCGGTGATGACGGTCGAGGAGATGTACCCGTGGGACCACGCCGAGGTGTCTCAGAAGGTCTTCGGCACCCAGGACATGAAACACCCGCTGGTGGCCGAGATGTGGCGTTGGGGTAAGGTGTGTATCTCTGGCGCTTTGCGGGTGCTGCAACTGCCGCTGCACTATGATTTCGAGGATATCCGGCTGACCCCGGCGCAGACGCGGGAACGTCTGGCGTCGTTCGGCTATGAGAACGTGGTGGCCTTCCAGACCCGTAATCCGCTGCACCGCGTACATGAGGAACTGACCAAGCGCGCCGCGCAGGAAGTCGGCGGCGTGTTGCTGCTGCACCCGGTCGTCGGCATGACCAAGCCCGGTGACGTCGACCATTACACGCGGGTGCGAGCCTACAAGGCGCTGGCCTCCGGCTATTACGACCCGGACCGCATCCTGCTGGCCCTGCTGCCGCTCGCCATGCGCCTGGCCGGCCCGCGCGAGGCGCTCTGGCACGCGCTCATTCGCCGGAATCACGGCGCCAACCGCTTCATCGTCGGGCGCGACCACGCCGGCCCCGGCGTCGATTCCACCGGCAAGCCGTTCTACGGACCGTATGACGCGCAGGAACTCCTGCAGCAATACAGCGAGGAGCTCGGTGTCGGCATGGTGCCGTTCCGCGAGTTGGTCTACCTGCCGGACGAAGCGCGCTACGAAGAAGTCTCCAAAATACCCGCCGGCGCCCGCACCGCTTCCATCTCCGGCACCCAGGTGCGCGAAGAATTCCTGAGCCAGGGCCACACCCTGCCCGAGTGGTTCACGCGACCGGAGGTGGCCGACATCCTCGCCGATACCTATCCGCCGCGCTACCGCCAGGGCGTCTGTCTGTGGTTCACCGGCCTTAGCGGTTCCGGCAAGTCCACCATCGCCGACGTACTGACCGTGCTGCTGCTGGAAGGCGGGCGGCAGGTGACCGTGCTCGACGGCGACGTGGTGCGCACCCACCTGTCGAAGGGGTTGGGATTCAGCAAGGAAGACCGCGACACGAACATCCAGCGCATCGGCTTCGTGGCCGCCGAAGTCGTGCGCCACGGCGGCATGGCGATCTGCGCCGCGGTCAGCCCCTATCGCGCGACGCGCGACGCCGTCCGCGTCATGGTCGGCAGCGACAACTTCATCGAGATCTTCGTCGATACGGCGCTGGAGGTTTGCGAGGATCGCGATATCAAGGGCATGTACGCCAAGGCGCGGCGCGGCGAGATCAAGGATTTTACCGGCATCGACGATCCTTACGAATCGCCTCTGAATCCCGAGATTACCCTCGACACGGTAGCGCACAACCCTGAGGACAACGCCCGCGTCATTCTGCAGGAGCTGGTTGCGCGCGGCTTCGTGCGCGCCGAAGCGGCGGCGTCCTGAGGGGGCGGGAGAATGCCGGATTGCGCGGCGTGAATCCGACTTGCCGGGAGGAAGCGATGGCGAGGGCGCCGTCCGAAGTGACCGTGGGACTCATCCAGATGCAGGCCGAGGCGGACCCGCGGGCGAACGTGCAACGGACCGTCGGCGCCGTCCGCGACGCCGCGGTGCAGGGCGCGCAGATCATCTGCCTGCAGGAGTTGTTCAGCACGCCCTATTTTTGTCAGACTGAGGACCTCGGACCGTTCGCTCTGGCGGAGCCCATTCCAGGCCCGACGACCGCAGCCTTCGGAGCGCTGGCCGGAGAACTGGAGGTCGTGCTAATCGTGCCGCTGTTCGAGCAGCGAACGCGCGGCCTATACCACAACAGCGCGGTGGTGTTTGACGCCGACGGCTCCCGCCTCGGCACCTACCGCAAGATGCACATTCCCGACGACCCCTCCTACTACGAGAAGTTTTATTTCACACCGGGCGACCTCGGCTTCCGAACGTTCAAGACCCGCTACGCCGACATCGGCGTGCTGATCTGCTGGGACCAATGGTTCCCCGAGGCAGCACGCCTGGCGGCCCTTTCCGGCGCCCACATCGTGTTTTACCCCACCGCTATTGGCTGGCACGACGACGAGCCTGCCGAGGCACGCCACACCCAGCACGAAGCCTGGGAAATGGTGCAACGCAGCCACGCCATTACCAACGGGGTCTACGCCGCCGCCGTGAACCGCGTCGGACGCGAGGGCACGGTGACGTTCTGGGGCGCCTCGTTCCTGGCCGCGCCGGACGGCAGCCTGGTGGCGCGCGCCGCGTACGATGAGGAAGCCATCCTCGTCGCCAAGTGCGATCTGGACGCCGTCGATACCGTGCGCCAGCAATGGCCCTTCCTGCGCGACCGCCGTATCGACACGTACGGCGCCCTTACCGCCCGGTTCATCGACCATGACGCCTGACGCCCCCGCCGCCCTGGGCTACCGGATGCCGGCGGAGTGGGAGCCGCACGCCGCCACTTGGCTGGCCTGGCCGCATAACGAAGGCACCTGGCCGGGGCGTCTGCCGCAGGTCCGGGATATTTTCCTCGACGTGATCGAGGCGCTGCACCAGGACGAAACGGTTCACCTGCTGATCAACGACGCAGCCACGGCCGAACAGGTGGGTCAACGGATACATGATCGCGGCCTCGATGCGCGCGCCATCAAGCTGCACGAAATACCCACCGCCGATGCCTGGCTGCGCGACAGCGGCCCTATTTTCCTCACGAACGTCGGTCCGCAGCCGCCTTTGGCCGCAAGCGCCTGGCGGTTCAACGCCTGGGGCGGCAAATACGACGACTTGCAGGCCGACGCCGGCCTATCGCAACGCATCGCGTCGCGCCTCGGCGTGCCGTGTGTCGAGCCCGGCATGGTCCTCGAAGGCGGCGCCATCGACGTCAATGGCAGCGGCGTTTGCCTGACCACCGAGCAGTGCCTGCTGCATCCGAACCGCAACCCCGGCTTGCAACGCGCCGACATTGAGCGCCACCTATGCGCCATCCTTGGGGTCTGCCATATCATCTGGCTCGGCCGCGGCATTGTGGGCGACGATACCGATGGGCATGTCGATGACGTGGCGCGATTCGTCGGTCCGAACACGGTGGTCTGTGCCGTGGAAGCCGACTCCCAGGACGCTAACTTCGCGCCCCTGCAAGATAACTTCCGACGTCTGCAGACGGCCACCGACGCGCGCGGCCGGCCCCTCGACATGGTGCCCCTTCCCATGCCGGGGCGCGTCGGTTCGCCGCAAGAGCGCCTGCCGGCCAGCTATGCCAACTTCTACATCGGCAACGGCGTCGTGTTGGTGCCCACCTACGACCACCCCAACGACGACCGCGCCCTGCGTATCCTGCAAGACCTCTTTCCCGGCCGCCGCGTCGTCGGCATTGCCTGTGAGCCGCTCGTCTGGGGGCTCGGCGCCATCCACTGCGTGACCCAACAACAACCGGCTATTGCCGGCAAGCCTTGAGCGTTTTTACCCCGATTCAAGGCTTGCCAGTTATGGAGTGACCCATGAATGCCCAACGCGCCAACCGTCTGATCCACGAAACCAGCCCATACCTGCAGCAGCACGCCCACAACCCGGTCGACTGGTATGCCTGGGGCTCTGAGGCGCTCGACAAAGCCCGCGCCGAGAACCGGCCCATTCTGCTGTCTATCGGCTACTCCGCCTGCCACTGGTGCCACGTTATGGAGCGCGAATCGTTCGAAGACGAGCAGATTGCCGCGCTGATGAATGAGCACTTCGTGAACATCAAGGTCGACCGCGAGGAACGCCCCGACCTGGATCACATCTACCAGACCGCCGTTCAGTTGTTCACCGGGCAGGGCGGCTGGCCGCTGACCATGTTCCTCACCCCGGATCAGGAGCCGTTCTACGGCGGTACCTATTTCCCGCCGGACGACCGTTACGGCCGCCCCGGCTTTCCGCGTCTCCTACGCACCCTGGCTGATGCCTATCACAACCGCCAGCAGGACGTCGTCAAGAGCACCACCCAGATTCGCGACGCCATGCAGAAACTTTCAACCCGGCTTGCGGCCAGCGGCGGCCTGTCGCTGGACCTGGTGACGAACGGTGTGCGCACCCTCGTCAACCACGTGGACATGGTGCACGGCGGCTTCGGCACGCAGCCGAAATTCCCCAATCCCACCAATCTCGACTGCCTGCTGCGCTATTGGCATTACAGCGGCAACGAGAATTTCCTCAACGTGGTCAAGCTATCGCTGGACAAGATGGCCGGCGGCGGCATTTACGATCAGCTCGGCGGCGGCTTTCACCGCTATTCGGTCGACGACCACTGGTTGGTGCCGCACTTCGAGAAAATGCTGTACGATAACGCCCAATTGCTGCCGCTTTACGCCGCCATGCACCGGATCACCGGCGAGGCGCGCTATGCCCGCGTGGCGCGCGAGACGCTGGACTACGTACAGCGTGAAATGCGCCATCCCGGCGGCGGCTTCTACGCCACCCAGGACGCCGACAGTGAGGGGGAAGAGGGCAAGTTTTTCGTGTGGACGAAGGCCGAGGTGGATGAGCGGCTTGGCGACGACGCCCGTCTGTTCTGCCGCTCCTACGACGTGACGGAGGCCGGCAACTGGGAGAGCGGCAACAACGTCCTGCATCTGACGGTATCCCTGGAACAACTCGCCAACCTGTTCCAGCAGGACGTGGCGACAGTGGGCGAGAAGCTCGAAGCGTCTCGGCGCACCCTGTTCGCGGCGCGTGAACAGCGCGTCAAGCCGTTCCGCGACGAGAAGATTCTGACGGCCTGGAATGGCCTGATGCTCTCCGGGATGATCGATGCCGCCAGCGCGCTTGGGGACGATGAGGCGATGCAAACGGTGCGCGATACCATCGCCTTTCTGCGGCACCACATGCTGCGCGATGGGGTTCTGTTGCGCAGCCACAAGGACGGGCAGTCGAAGCTGGCGGGCTACCTCGACGACTATGCCTTTCTGGCTGCCGCCCTGCTCGACGCCTTCGAAGCCACGTTCGAGCCGTCCTATTTCGACCTGGCGCGTCAATTGACCGCGATCCTGCTGGCGGATTTCTGGGACGACGCCAACGGCGGCTTCTTCTTCACCGGCAGAAACCACGAAACGCTGATCGACCGCGTCAAGTCGGCCACCGATCAGGCCATCCCCTCAGGCACCGCGGTCGCCGCCCGCAACCTGCTGCGCCTCTACGCCCACACCGGCGAAGCCGATTACCTGCAGCGCGCCGAGCGGGTCCTGCTGCTCTACCACCAGCATATGGAGCAGCAACCCTTCGGCTACGCCAGCCTGCTGAGCGTGTGCGCCGATTACCTCCACAAGCCGCAAGAAATCGTGCTGATCGGCACCCCCGGCGCGCCGGACACGCAGGCCCTACTGGCCGCCCTGCACCGCACCTACGTGCCGCACAAGACCCTCGTCCTGATCGACCCGCAACGCGCCGCAGCGACCCTCGCCGCTCTGCCCCTGCTACGGGACGTGCTGGCCGGCAAGACACAGGTTGACGGCAAGGCGACGGTATACGTCTGCCGCGACTTCACGTGCTCGCTGCCCGTCACCGAGCCGGCCGAACTCGCGGCGTTACTAAGCAGGTCTGTGTGATGGTGTTGCCCCCTGTGCGTTCATGTCGGCTATCACAAGTGAGCGATTTCGCTATTTTTACGGCGCTCACTCGCAGAGTTGGCAAGACTGACGTATGGGCATCTCGAAAACTGACTCACTGGCGGGACTAACTGGCGTCGAGTGACTCTGCCGCGTCATGGAGATAGAGAATAAACGGCGGTTTGCATGGTGACGTCGCTCCTCAAAAAGAGCCATTGTGCTTTCAAGGAGGGCATCCGGCACACCCCGCTGCCCCTCTTTAGCGTGAATCCACCCTCGTCCGAAGCTACAGGATGCCCTGCAAGAGTTGGGCGTATCGGAGTTGAGAGATCGTGCCCGAGCCCAGGGGATTTGCGGTCTTATCACGTCGTTGGGTAGTGGAGCGAACGTTTGCGTGGCTGGGGTGCTGCTGTCGTCTTGCCAAGAACGTAGAGAGGACGGTGGCAAGTTCTCTGGCCTGGGTGAAGCTGGCCGGATGCCGGTTCAGGATGCGACGCGACGGGTCGCTCGGCGCCAGAAGACCACGTATGTCTTCGAAAATCGTCGCCTGATGACTTAATGGAACAGACTCTCAGGGATAAATGCCCCGGTCTTGAATCGCGTTGACGACGCGATCAACCGCCAGGATATACGCCGCGGTACGCAGACTCGTGTGCTCCCGCTCGGCTAGCGCCATAACCTGCCCGCAACTCGCATTCATGACGTCCTTGAGTTGTTGATTGACCTGCTCCTCCTTCCAGTGAAATTCCTGCAGGTTCTGAACCCACTCAAAGTAGGAGACCGTGACCCCGCCGGCATTCGCCAGAATGTCGGGAATCACCGTCACGCCGCGATCTTGAAAAATCGCATCTGCTTCCGGCGTGGTCGGACCATTTGCCGCCTCGGCGATCAGCTTGCTCTGCACCTGTGGCGCAATCCGTTCGGTGAGCTGATTTTCCAGAGCGGCGGGCACCAGAATGTCGCAGGGGAGGGTGAGAAGCGCCTCATTGGAGAGGCGGTCGCCGGACGAGAAATTACTGACGGAGCCCGTTTCCCGCCTGCAAGCCTGCAGAGCTTCCGCATCGAGCCCTTGTTCGCAGTAGATACCGCCCTTTGAATCGCTAACCGCGATGACCCGGCATCCCAGTTGCGCCAGGAGCCTGACCGCTACCGAACCGGCGTTGCCAAAGCCCTGCACCGCCACGGTTGCCCCGTCGAGGTTGATGCCCACGCGCTTCGCCACGTTGATGATGGCATAAACACAACCACGTCCCGTCGCCTCCAGACGTCCCAGGGAGCCGCCGACGCTGATGGGTTTGCCCGTCACCACGCCAGGGACGGAGTACCCCTTGTGCATGCTGTACGTATCCATCATCCAGGCCATCACGCGAGCATCGGTATACATGTCGGGGGCTGGAATGTCGCTAGCTGGGCCTATCAGAAAGGCAATTTCAGTGGTATAGCGCCGTGTGAGACGCTCGATTTCGCGTAGCGACATCTCCTTGGTGTTACAACAAACCCCGCCCTTCGCACCGCCGAAGGGCAGATTCACGACGGCGCACTTCCAGGTCATCCACATGGACAGGGCGCGCATCTCGCTGAGGGTGACGTATGGCGAGTAGCGAATACCGCCCTTGGCCGGGCCACGGGCGACGTTGTGTTGCACTCGGTGCCCGGTAAATACCTCCGTGCTCCCGTCATCCATGATCACCGGGAAGGTAACGGTCAGTTCCCGGCTTGGGGTGCGCAGGATGCGACGCATGCCGTCATCCAGTTCCAGATGCTCAGCGGCGGCGTCCAACTGCTGTTGGGCAATGGCGAATGGGTCGTCAACGATTGCGGTATCGCTGCTCATAGAATGTCTCCATTAAGCTGTGCGGTCGATTAGCGAAGCGTAATCCGACATTTCACTGAAACATTATGGACCCGGGTTCGCCAACGGTATCCGGTAGTTTCCGTTGCTACCATTCATACTCCGGCCCCGGCAGATATTTGAACTTTTCCAGGGCGTCCGGGCGCAGGGTGAAGCCCAGCCCAGGTTTCTCGGGGGCGCCCACGGTGCCGTCGGGGCGAATGTCGAACGCCTCCTCGAACAACTCCCAGATCATCGGCATGTAGCCCTGACTCACCTCCAGGATGTGGCAGTTCGCCGCCGCCATGGCGACGTGGATGGAAGCCGCGAACAGCACGCCGCTGCCCCAGGCGTGCGGCGCCAGACGGACTTGGCGGGTGGAGGTGAGGGCGGCGATGCGGCGAATTTCCGTGAAGCCGCCGGCGCGCGCCACATCCGGCTGTGCGATGTCGAGGGCGCCGTGCTCCATGAGGTCGAGGAAGTCGTGGCGGGTAAATTCTCGTTCCCCGGAGGCGATGGGAATTTTCGTCGCCTGCCGCACCAGCGCCTGCCCGTGATGGTCGTCCGGCGACACCGGCTCCTCGAACCAGGAAATATCGTATTCCTCCAGTTCCCTGGAAAGCCGGACGGCGGTGGACACGTCCAGCGAGCCGTGCGCGTCCACCATCAGTTCCACGTCCGGGCCGATGCCGCGACGGGCAGCCTGCACGCGGCGCACGGTGTTCTCGATAGAAAAGCCGTCGCGGCCCACCACGCGCATTTTTACGGCGCTGAAGCCCTGGGCCGCGTAGCCCGCCATTTCTGCCTCGGCCTCGTCGCCCGGCGCCCAACCGCCCGAGCCATAGCCGCGCACCTCGTTGCGCATGGCGCCAAGGGCCTGGTACACCGGCACCCCCAGTGCCTGCGCCTTGACGTCCCACACCGCGATGTCGACACCGGCGATGGCCTCCATCACCATGCCGCGACGGCGCGACGGCTCCGGCTGCTGCCAGCCGCGCTCCATAGCCGGGCGGAAGCGCGAGCCGTTGTACAGCTTTTCGTAGATGCGCTCCGAAAACATCGGGTCCTCGCCCACGATGTCGGGCCCCAACTCGTGCTCGACGATGGCTTGCACCACACCGGGATTGCCCAGCGCCGCGCCCATGCCGGTGAGGCCATTGTCGGTATCCACGAAGATGATCGCCGAATCCGTCTTGACCTTGGTGCCCAGGTCGGTGCGGTGGCGGCGCTCCACGGGCACCGGGTCGCTCATGGGCACAGCGCGTACCTGCGTGATTTTCATGATTTGGCTCCCTCGCGGAAGGACGGCGGGTGGGATGGATGGGATTATTGCAGTGGCGAGCAACTGAACGGCGTCAGCAGCTTGCTCTCCTGCTTTAGCGGCGCGATGCCGCCGGGCGGTGGCCACACGCCCTTTTCGCGCGTTTCGGCGCGCACCCTGAGCCGCTCCTCAAAGCTGGTGTACGCCCATAGGTGAATCCACACGTTCAGGTCGCCGACGTCCGAATACCAAGCGCCCGCCAGCGGCGAGTATTTTTCCCGCTCGCCGACATGCTCGCTCCACTTTTCGATCACGCGCGGGATGGCGCCGGGCGCATAGGTATAGATGCGCATCTCGTACAGCGGCCCCAGCTTGGCGGCGCCGCGGTCCTGCATGAAGGGTGCCGGCAGGTAGACGGCGGAGTGCATGTTGACGATGAACTCGCCGTTATCCGGCGGCCAGACACCATCGGCCACCACTTTGGCGCGAACGTCCTGCCGCTGGTTCGGGTCGTCGTACGGCCAGACGTGCACCACTTGGTTCAGCGGCCCAGCCTCCGTGTACCAGAAACCGAACAGCGACGAATAGGTCTCGCGGCCCTCCTCGAGCTTTTCGACGGTGCGGCGCTCGAATTCGGGCACGGAGCGGGGTTTGAGGTCATAGGTCCGAATCTCATAGATCATCTCGCGTTCCTCATGCGATGGGCTTTGGGCTGGTAAGAGGTGGGAATTGTGCCACGGCGCCGCTTGGGGGCGCAATACCGGGGCTTAGCCGGCGAGGGCGCGGCGCAGCAGCGGGGCGGCGCCGTGCATGAAGTCGGCCACCACGGCGTCGAGGTCGTCCAGTTGCGATTCCAGGACGTACAGGCCGCGGCTGGGCACCGAGGCGCCAAGTTCGACGAGCAGCGGGCGGAAGTGCGTCTCCACCGCCAGGGCGTGCTGCGGGGCGGCGCCGAGCATGACGGGAAGCGCCACCGTGCCAGCCAAGTCGTTGCTGCCGTAGCGGTCGAAGAAGGCTTTGAGCAGGCCGGTGTAGGAGGCTTTGTAGACCGGGCAGGCGGGAACGATCAGGGCACTGGCCGCTACTTTCTGGCTGAGGGTTGCGAGTTCGTCGTCCTCCCAGGCGAACAGGCGGCCGGCCACGCGTGCCAGCTCAATCGTTTCGAGGCTGGCGAGGCCGCCGGCGCCAACGGCTTCGACCGCCGCGCGGGCCGCCGTCTCGGCCACGCGCGTGGTACGGCCGCCGGGGTTGGGATTGCCGATGACGACGCTCACCTGCATGCCGGCCTCCATCAGCGAACGTGCCACGCTGCGGTCAGCGGCTTGGCGCCGACGAGCTCGCCGTAGCCGACGCCCGTGGTGCCGGTCGGCGACGGACCGAAGTAGCGCTCGTCCACAGCATCGGCGAGGCGCTGGTAGCGCACGTCGACTGACAAGCGCACGCGATTTTCTTCGGAGACGTTTTGCAGCGAGCCGTGCAGCGTGAACATCGGGAAGATCACCACGTCGCCGGCGGCGACGTCGCGGGTCAGCAGCCGGGCGCCGCGCTCCTCGGCGAACTGCAGCGGCGTGGCGTTGAAGGCGGCGGTGCGGTGGGTGTCGCGGGCGACGTCGAAGCCCTTTTGCGAAGCGACGATGTCGTCGAAGCGGTGCGAGCCCTCGACCACGAACAACGGACCCTCGCTGATCGGCACGTCGCCGAGCGCGACCCAGGCGGTCAACACGGTCTCGGTGGTGCGGGTAAAGAAGCCGTAATCGCAGTGCAGGTTGGTGAATTTGCCGCGATTCGCGGGACGCAGGAACAGGTAGTCCTGCGCCCGCGCCGGCTCGCCGAACACCGCGCTCATGAGGCCGTAGAGACGTGGGCCGTGGGTAATGCGGCGCAGCGACCAGGTTTCGCAGACGGACTTCCAGAAGGCGCCGAGGTCGTCCACCTGCTCCTTGCGGCGGCTGGAACCGGAATAGATGCCATCGACGACGGGCGGCAGAATCTCGCCCACCTCGGCGAGGCGGCTGAAGATGTCGGCGCGCGCGGCCATGACGTCGCCGCGTGGGATGAATTCGCGCATGTAGAGGTAGCCGCCGTTGGCGAGTTGTGCTTGCAGGGCGGCGGCATCGCCCTGCAGCGCTGTGTGGTCCTCGAACGACCCGAGGCGCTCGGCCGGGATCGTTTCGCCCTGTGCGACAACGGTTTGCATGGTGCCTCCGGTTCAGGACGTGTGGTGACGTGATGACTGCGGCGTCAGAGCGGCCAATCCAGCCACTCGCAGATGGCGCGGCCCATTACCCATTCCAGGTCGTCGCCTTGCAGCCACGGCAGGTGCTCGGTGAACAGGGTGATGCACTCGTAGTAGGTGCAGGGCATGCGCGTCAGGTCGGTGCCCCAGAAGGTGCGCTGCGGGCCGAAGGCATCGACGAGCGTGCGGATACGTGGATGCAGGTCGCGGAACGGGTACGGCTCGGCGGACAGCGACGGCATGCCTGACGCCTTGACCGCCACGTTGGGGCGCCGGGCAAGCTTGCACACCTGCGGGAGGTCGTCGAATACCTGCGGGCCTTTGTCCACCCCCAGCCCGACGTGGTCGATGACGACTTTCAGCCCCGGATGGGCAGCGGCGACGCGGTCAAGCTGGTCGAGAGCGTCCGGCATGATGACCATGATCGGGATGCCGGCCTTCTCCAGCGCCGGCCATAGCCAATCGGTCGAGCCGTCGGTGAGCAGGTGGCGGTAGTGCTCGTTGTGGAACGTGAAGCGCATGCCGAGCATGCCCGGCTGTTGCTTCCAGGCGGTGATCTTGCCCGGGCTGGTCGGGTCCTTGAGGTCCAGGCGGCCCATCACGGCGAAGCGGTCGGGATAGCTCTGCGCCGCCTCCAGCGCCACGTCGTTGCGGTCCCCTTCCCATGACGGCGGCACGATCACCGCGCGCCGCACGCCGGCCAAGTCCATTTGGAACAGCATCGTTTCCTTGCTGATCGGATAGGGTTTCTGCGCGTCCTGTGCCCGGCCCGCCGGCCACGGCCGGTCAGCCGACTCGGCCTGCCACACGTGCACCTGCGAATCGACGATGTTCATGGATGCGGTTCCTCCGGTCACACGACCTGGTACTTCAGGCGCGTCACGGTGTCCATGTTGAGGCCCTCGAGGCGGATCAGGCGGGTCGGCCCGTCGTGGCGGGGGGAGTGCAGGTCGCCCTCGTTGTACACGAAGGCCATGCCGGGGGTGAGGGTATACGTCCTGGCCTTGCGGACCTTGCCGGGCTCGGCCTCGCTGGCCGCCTCCAGCAGTTCCCAGTCCGTCATCTCGGTCTCGCCCGCGGCTTGCCCGTAAATGGCCCACGTCGGCCCGTGGTCGTGCGGCGGGCTCTCCTTGGCGCCGCGATGCACGTGCGCCAGGATGCAAAAGCCGAGCTCGGCGTCCTCGTACAGAATTTTCCGGTCCGGTACGTCGTCTCCCAGATGCGCCGCCACGAACGCGCCGTCCTGCAGCACCTCCTGCACCAGTGCGCAAACCCGCTCTCGTCCCGCCGTGCCGGGATCGGCTTTCAGGATGTCGTGACACGAAGCGGCAAAGGCTTCCAGTGTATGCCCCATGATGTTGTCTCCTGTCTCGTCTGGCCGGTTCCTCAAAACGCCGGGCATTCTACCGTGCCCTCCGCCCTACTTCAACACGCCTTGGCGCCCGTGTGTCGGGTCGCAATCAACTCCATCCCGCAGGGAGAGGGTTGGGGGGAGGATCTGATCTGCAAGTATGAACGAGTCGGTGGATTTCAAACTGATACACTATCCGTAATTGGCTTGCGCTGTCCTGCGGGTAAGGGTATAGTTACCCCCGTCTGCCAACGGGCACCGACTGGACAATACGAGCCGATGAACGATGCCCGCATGTTACTCAAGTATGAAAGAAGTCTATGGAATCGGGCGACCCTGTTCGATCATGCCGATTACCTGGAATCGTCATGGCCTCTCTGTTCCGCGCGGGGGATCGGGAGGTGAACCGTCTCTGACCGTTTGCCTCGATAAGGGTGCATAGCAACCGAGCGCCTTCCCCAAGCTTCAAGATGAGGGGGCGATTCGGTTTTTTTGTGTCCACAACACACAAGGAGATGCGCTATGACCCCGACGCCGCCACAAGGAGTCCTCAAATTTACCGGCCGCAATCGCCTGGAAGTCAAGCGCAAGGCGCTGCGCTTCTGGCGGTCCCACCAAGGGCTGTTACACGAGAGCATGCAGGACTTTGTGAAGCACTGCACGCTGAGCCCCGACGAGAAAGTAATCACGTATCGCCGTTATCCCGTACTCGACTCGTCACGCTGAGTACCCCTCACAGGACTGCCGCAGCGCCATGGACCTGCCCCCCGCTGTTCTGTCGCTCGTAGACGCCGTCCGCGCAGCCGGCGGGCGCGTCTACATGGTGGGCGGTACGCTGCGGGATTTTCTGCTTGGCAAGGTATACAAAGACCTCGACCTGCTAGTCACCGGATTGCCCCAAAACGATCTGATGCGCCTGCTGCGCCGCCGTGGGCGGGTGCAGCGCGTCGGGCAAGCTTTCGGGGTGCTCAAATTTCAGCCGCGCGAATGGGACGGCTCGCCCATTGATATCGCCCTGCCTCGCGTTGAAACCTCCACCGGCATCGGCCACCGGGATTTCAAGGTGGCCTTCGATCATACCCTGCCCATTGAAACCGACCTCGAGCGCCGCGATTTCACCATCAACGCCATGGCGCTCGACCTGCTTGATAAACGCCTCATCAACCCGTTCGGCGGGCACGCCGACCTGGAGCAGCGTGTGCTGCGACAGGTCAGCCCGATGGCCTTTCCCGAGGACCCCCTGCGCATGCTGCGCGGGGTGCAATTTGCCAGCCGCTTCGGCCTGCGCGTCGAACCAGAAACGTGGTCGGCGATGTCGGCCCACGCCGCTTCGATCAACACCGTGGCGCCCGAACGGATTGCCATGGAATTGCAAAAGCTCTTCCAGGCCCCCAAGCCGTCGCACGGCTTTGTTCTGATGCACGAGGTGGGATTGCTGCCGCATCTGTTCCCCGAGATCGACCGCTTGGCAGCCGTTCAGGATGATCGGTCGGTGGCATCTCATAGGGATTCGCCGCCGGATACCAGCCTGTTCGGACGCAGCATGCGACGGCTCGACGCTGTGCAGGAAGGCGTCGACTTGGTCAACCGCGGCGACCTGCATTTACTCATGGCCGCGCTGTGGCTTGATTGCCAGCCAGCCGAGGGTGAATCGGCAGGTGACCAGCAAGAGCCGTTGCGATGGGCTGCCGGTTTGGTGCAGGAACGCCTGGAAGCGTTGCGTGCCACTACCATTGGCGTGCGGCCTGCCCTGGTCGCTGTCTTGATCGCCAGGAGCAATTTCGAGGTTGATGCCCTGGCTCAGGCGGGGAGCCTGCGCCGTTTCGCCCACCGGCTGGGGTGCGACGAGGCGTTCATGGTGATCGATCTTCATGTGGCAGAACGTCTTGCCAACCACGCTGACCAAGGAATCGACGACCTGCTGGATGCGCGCCGACGCCTTCGCGCTGAAATCGAGCGGGGTTCGCCCTTGAGACTCAAGGACCTCACGGTCAACGGCAACGACCTGCGGCAAATCGGCGTCGCACCCGGTCCGGGTATGGGACGGATTTTGAACGAACTGTTGCAGGAAGTACTCGACGACCCATCCCGCAACACCCGCGAGGGACTGCTGGCCGCAGCCGCTAAAGTTGCATCGATAACACCACGGTCAGGACTAGAAGGGCAATGATGAGGTAGGAAACGACCTGCATGCGCCTGGTAACGCGGTCAACCACCTCGGCGTCCAAGGGATAGATGCCGGCGTCCATGCGGGTCAGGCGGAAGGCCATGCTGAAGAGTTGCACAGGCACGAGAAAGACCACCACGAAAACGGACGCCAGTTTGAGGATCAGGGCAAGATGAAACGCCGCCAGGGCCGGTTCGTCGCCAGCGCCGAAAGCCCGATAGGCCGGCGGCAGCAGGTACAGCCCGCCCGTCATGATCAGCAGCATCAGGGCCAGCACGACGACGGTAAAGAAAGGCCGCAGCGTGCGCGCCAGGAAGTGCACCCGAATGCGTACGTCCTCGGTACTGCGCCTGAGCATCGGCAGCCAGAACGCGGTGAGGAAGATGTAGCCCCCCAGGACGACGGTCATGGACAGGATGTGGATCCAGCGCATGAGGTTGAAAAATGCCATGCCATCTCCAAGGCGCAAGGGGCCGGCGCGTGCGGTCCGGCGATGGGCGGGAAGCCTACACGACGGTGCGCGGGATCGTCAAATTCCTGCATGCCGCGCGGGTTTGAGGGGCTGCGGGAAGTATGGTACATTTTGCCCGCCCCTCATGAAGATACGGTCCGAAGGTTTTGTAATTGTGAGACAAGGGAGTTGCAGGGATGACATTACAGGAACTGCAAAAAATGACCGTCGTCAAGCTGCGACAGGAAGCGATGCAGCATGGCATTTCCGGTGTCAGTGGCATGTCCAAAGCCGAATTGATCGAGGCGCTGGCCGAGTTTTTGGGCATCGACGCGACGACCCCGTCGCGGGCGGCACAGGCGAAGATTTCCGGCGACAAATCGGTCCTCAAAAGGGAAATTCGTTCGTTGAAGGCCACGCGCGATGCGGCTTTGAAGGCCGGCGATGCGAGCAACTTGAGCCGCACGCGGCTGGACATCAAGAGACGCAAGCGTGCGCTGCGGCGCTTGGCCGAAGAAGCCCAAGTCGCCACGGCTTAAGCAGCATCCAACGCCGTCAGGATGTGGGAGAACAAGATTATGAAAACGTCGACGAAGAAACGCAACAAAACAGCCCGCCTGAAAGCCATGCTGAAAGCCAAGCTGCGGCGCGCCCGCCTGCGCGTCAGCAAGGGCCAGCGGCAGTACAGCCGCTGACGACCCGATGGACCCGCCCGGCACCCGCACACCCACCCAACCCTGCCTTTCACAGTTCACCCGACACGGGCAACGGTGTACACGTCGACACGCGCTGCCCCGGCTCGCCTCAACATGCGGGCACACTCCTGCGCCGTTGCCCCGGTGGTGTAAACGTCATCGATCAGCAACAACGACCTGCCCTCGCAGAATCGGTCCGGCTGCACTCGGAATGCCCCACGAATGTTGCGGCGTCGTTGGGTGGCACTCAGGCCGATCTGCGACTGGGTGTGCGTGTGCCGGATCAACGCTTGGCTCCATACGGGAACCCCGACCTCCTGCCCCAACCCATTGGCCAGCGCCAGAGCCTGATCGAACTCGCGCTGGCGCAACCGCAGCCGGTGCAACGGCACGGGCACCAAGGCATCAGGTATCCGGTCGCCCCAATGGACCGCGAATTGCCCGCTCAACAAATCGGCCAAGGGCCGGACGAGACCGAACACAGGCCGGTATTTCATGGCGTGAATGACCTCCCGCAACGTGCCCTCGTACAGTCCCACGGCCCGCGCCCGCTCGTAGGGCGGCGGGCTAAGCAGACACTTGCCGCAGCGATGCGTTGTGCTGCCGATGCCTTCAACCGAGGCCGCAAACGGCGTCCCGCACTGTGCGCAGACTGGCAGCCGCACGAATTCAACCTCGGTCCAACAGCCCATGCACACCCATGGATCGCTTGTTCCCGACGTACTCGCCTCACATACCACACAGCGCGGCGGCAGGATGAAATCGCACAAGGTGCGCAGGATTCGCATGTGGGCTCCCGCGGGCATCCGGAACCCGCTCTACAGGGGCGTAAAACGCCTCAGCAAGTCGGCGAGCAGCTGCAAGCGCTCATAGCGCTGCATCAAGGGCCGCAGGTAGGCCAGCGTCGGGGGAATGTAGGGCAGATACTGTGGGCGGTCATGGACGACATGCATGGCGGCGAACGTGCCGATGGCCTTGAGACAGCGCTGCACGGCGGCCATGTCGAACAGCCACGTGAACTCGTCTTTGTCTACCGTCTGGCCGCTCTCGGCCTGCCACCTGTCCAGGTAGTAACCAACCAATGCCGTTGTGCCGTCGGCGGTGAGCACGTCGGCGGTGCCGCGGTCGGTGAGCAGCGATGCCAAGTCGTAAGATTGCGGCCCCATGCGGGCATCCTGGAAATCCAGCACCCCGACCGAGCCGTCATGCACCATGATGTTCCAGCCGTGGTAATCGCGGTGGCAAAAAAACCGCGTGGCTGCCGCAAGCGGGACGCACAGGGCATGGAAGGCGTTGTTCCAGGCTTGGCAGTCGTTCGGCCCCAGTGATTGTTGCCAGAGCTCGACGATGGCATACGTTTGGAAGAAGTACAGTTCGCTCGTCAGCTTGTCCATGTCGAACACCAGATGAAAAGCCGGGCATGCGGGATCGACTATTGGCGTCGCCCGGGTGTGCATTTTGACGAGTTCGTCCACGGCTTGCTGGCCCCAACGCAAGCGGTCCTCCGGGTTGCCATGCTGCCATTGTGCCGACAGGCTTCGATCGCCGTAATCCTCCAGGCACATCAACCCGGCCTCGGGTTGCACGCCGTAAACCTCCGGCACACGCACGCCGCAGGCCCGCAGATGCCGACCGACGGTCAGAAAGTCCGGCGATTCCTCCGGCGGCCACGGGTCGCAATGCATTACCACACAACTGGCCGGATAGCCGGTGGCGGGTGCTGCCCAGCGCAGCCGGTAGTAGCGACGTGTCGAGGCGTCGGCCGTCAGGGGCGTGAAGGAAGGATTCTCGGAGGCGCCGGGTAACAGGGTGGCCAGGAATGGCTGCAACCGTTCAAACGTCAAGGTCGGATTGCCGGTGGTCATACGAGGCGCTCCTCTTGAAGAGATTGCCCGCTCGGTACCCGTGCGCCCGGTCCCAGAATGCAACGCCTCAGAACAGTACCGGCACCGACGGTTGCGTTGTCACCCAAGACGCTTTCCCGCACTTCGGCGTTTGGCCCGACACGGCACCCGGAACCGAGCACGGCATATGGGCCGATCCGAACGCCGGCGGCAAGCGTCGCATCAGGGCCCAGCACGACGGGCGGATTGAGAATGGCGTCGTTCACGGGCTGTTCACCTGCGCCGCGCACCACTCGGCTGCCAACCGGCAAACGGCCCTCCCATGACGTGCCCGGCGTGCCGTCCAGCAGGTCCCAGTGAGCTTGCAGATAGCGTTCGGGCAGCCCCACGTCCAGCCAATAGCCGTGGTGGCGATAAGCAAGAACCGACCGCCCATCTTGCAACAATTGCGGATAGGTATCGGCGGTCGTGCTCGCGAAACGCTTAGCGGGGATGGCATCAAGCACTTGCGGCTCGACAATCTGAATGCCGGTGAAAATCGTCTCCTCTTCCCCTGGGCCGGTGGCCAACGGTTCCGGGCGGCCGTTGATCCGCCGCACCCGGTCGCCCTCATCAACCACCACGACGCCAAAGAGGCGAGCCGCCGGGTCAGGTCTGACAACCATGGTCACCAGCGCCCCGCGGGCACGATGCCACGTCCACAGCGCCTGTAGGTCGAAATCGGCCAGCACGTCGGCGTTGATGACCAGGAACGGCTCCCCATGCAAAAGCGATTCTGCGTTCTTGAGCGCGCCGGCGGTTCCCAGAATTTCCGGCTCGGGAGTAAAGCTGAGGCGTACCCCCCACCGGCTGCCGTCGCCGATCCACGCCGCCAACTGGTCGGCCAGATGGTGGCCGTTGATCACCACCTCGCGCACGCCCTGGCAGCGCAGTTGCGCTAACAGATGTCCCACCATCGGGACCAACATGAGCGGCAGCAGCGGCTTGGGCAGCCGGTCGGTCAGCGGCTGCAGGCGCGTTCCCAGGCCCGCCGCCAGAATCATCGCCTTCATGGCGTTTGCACCGCCGACCATGCGGGGCTGTTGATGCCGGATGGCTCGGCAAGTATACTCGCCCGCACCATCGTTTCCCCCGTAGTTCTCAATGGTCCAACACAGCCGAGGGCATCATGGACATTGGTCTGGTCTACCATCCCGATTATCTGAAGCACGATCCCGGCGGGCGCCATCCCGAACACGCCGGGCGGCTCGAAGCGGTCATGCAGGCCCTGAAGGCCAGCGGTCAGTCGCGGCAGCTTGTGCATCTCGACTGGGACGACGATCCGCAAGCCTGGGTGGCCGAGGTGCACGAGCCCGAGGTGATGCAACGGGTGCAGGCGGCCAGTCAACAGGGCCGCGCCGCGCTCGATCCCGATACAATTGTCAGCCGCGATTCCTACGATGTCGCGTTGCAAGCAGTTGCCGGCACTCTGGCCGCTGCCGATGCCGTGGTGAGCGGCGAGGTGTCGCAGGCGTTTTGCGCCGTGCGGCCGCCCGGCCATCATGCCGAAGCGCACCGATCCATGGGGTTTTGTCTGTTCAACAACGTCGCCATCCTGGCGCGCTACCTGCAGAAGCGGCACGGGTTGGACAACGTCCTGATCATCGACTGGGACGTGCACCACGGCAACGGCACGCAGCACATTTTCGAGGCCGATGCGAGCGTCATGTATATCAGTACGCATCAGTATCCATTCTATCCCGGCACCGGCGCCAGCAGCGAGACCGGCACCGGCAGCGGCGAGGGCTACACCCTCAATTTTCCCCTGTCGGCCGGCACCGGCGATGACGCCTACGTGACGGTCTTCGAGCAGGCTATCCTGCCGCGCGCCTTGGCATACCGTCCCGACTGCGTACTCGTGTCCGCCGGTTTTGATGCCCACTATGACGACCCCTTGGCCCACATGCAAGTGAGCGAGGCAGGATATCGGCGTATGACCGAGGTGGTCAAAGAAATCGCCGCTGCCTGTTCCCGGAACCGTCTCATTTCGGTTCTCGAAGGCGGCTACAACGTGGAGGCCCTGGGGCGCAGCGTGACCACACACGTAGAGACTCTACGACAAGACCCTTAACGGGTGAAGATGAATCGCTGACGACATGCGCTACATTTACCTGGACCATAACGCTACCACGCCCGTGCTGCCCAAGGTGCTGGAGGCGATGCTGCCCTATCAGTGCGAGGCTTTCGGCAACCCATCGAGCGTGCACCATTACGGCCGGCGGGCGCGGGTGGCGGTCGACGACGCCCGCGACTCGGTCGCCGAGGTGTTGGGGGCGCCCGCGTCGTCGGTCATTTTCAGCAGCGGCGGCACCGAGGCCAACAACACCATCATCAAGGGGGTTGCGCAGGCGCGCCGTGAGCATGGCCGCCACCTGGTCACCTCGCAAATCGAGCATCCCGCCGTCCTCGATGCCTGCGCCGCTCTCGAACGGCAAGGCTATGCGGTCACCTACGTCCCGGTGGACGAACGCGGGCTCGTCGATCCGCAGGCGGTGCGCGACAGCTTGACCGATCAGACCATTCTGGTATCCATCATGGTTGCCAACAACGAAGTCGGTACACTGCAACCCATCGCCGACATTGCCCGGCTGGTGCGCGAACGCGGCGTCTTGATGCACACCGACGCGGTTCAGGCATTCGGCAAGGTGTCCCTGGCGGTCGAAGACTTGGGCGTGGATTTTCTTTCCTTTTCCGGGCACAAGATATACGCCCCGAAAGGTATTGGGGGCTGGTACGAGCGCTCGCCGGCGGTGTTGCAACCGCTCCTGCACGGCGGTCATCAGGAGCGCGGGCGGCGTTCCGGCACCGAGAACGTCCCTGGTATCGCCGCGCTGGGCAAGGCTTGCGCCATCGCCGCCGGCGACATGACAGCCGAGGAGGAACGCCAGCGGCAGCTTCAGCAGCGTTTTGAACACGGCATCCGGGAACGCATTGGCGAGGTGCGCATTCAGGGCGAGAAAGCGCCGCGGCTGCCGAGCACCACGAACGTCGCCTTTGGCGGGGCTGAAGGTGAGGCGCTGATGATGAGCCTCGATCTGCAAGGGGTGGCCATTTCGACCGGTTCGGCGTGCAGTTCCGGATCACTGGAACCGTCGCATGTGCTGCGGGCCATGCGCGTACCGAGGCCCTATCTGCACGGGGCGTTGCGATTCAGCCTGGGACGCGCCACCACGGCGGACGACATTGCCTACGTCCTTGACATCCTGCCGGGCATCGTGGCGCAAGCCCGCGGCGTGTGATGCGGGACGGACAGAGAGGGCATGGTATGAAATACTCGGACACGGTTCACGAGCACTTCGACAACCCCCGCAATATCGGTGTCATCGAACATCCCGACGGGGTGGCGGAAGTTTCCAACCCAGCCTGCGGCGACATCATGCACCTCACGTTGCGTATCGTCGACGCGCGCATCACCGAAGCCAAATTCAAAACGATGGGCTGCCCGGCAGCCATCGCTGCCGGGTCGGTAACCACCGAATTACTCATCGGTCGCGGTGTTGGTGAGTCCACGCCGCTGACACGCGCCGAGGTAAACGAGTCGCTCGGCGGTCTGAGCCCGCAGAAAGTGCATACATCCGTCCTTGCCGAGGACGCTGTGAAGGCTGCTGTCAGGGACTATCATCGGCGGCAGGGGAAATAGCGCCTTCCATGATCCTTTACGGGTCTTGGGGACGCCGGCCGGGAGCAGAGCACGGAGATTCAGGGAGAACGCATGGCTGAAGAGCCATATGTGAGGATGGAGCACTTCGGCGAGTTCATGAAGCGCATGGACGAGCGTTTCGACCACGTGAACGAACTCGCCGACCAGCGCTTCGACAGCATAAACCAGCGTTTTCTCGACCTCGAAAAGCGCATGGAACAGGGCTTTGCCCATGCCGAAAAGGCGCGGGAACAAAATTATGTTCACCTCAACCAGCGTCTGGATGGCATGAATAGGCGTTTTGACGATGTGAGCAAGCGCTTTGATGGCGTGCAGGCGGAGATTCGTAGCCTGCGGACTTTGATCGTGGCGCTGCATACCCCCATCGTCCTTGGCGTTTTGGGGGCCATCGTAAAGTATCTGTTTTTCAGCAGCTGATGTCCCCGCGTTCCGATCAGGGAAGTGGCGACTTCAATGATCAGAATGTCGGATTACGCTTCGCCAATCTGATCTACATCTTGATACTTCGAGGTGGCGGGAAAAATAACGCAGCACGCGACCGGTGGAAGCAAAAAAGGCCCGGGAAGGGAACTCCCTCATAAGCGCTAACTTGTTCAAGGGGGTCATGTGAAACGTTCCGCTTTTCCACCAGCAGCTTGCCGCAGAGCCAGCCTTGGCGCTTTCGGTGTCGTATGTCGGCAGATGCCCCAACTGCCAGCGAGTTGAAACGCTTGCAGACCCACTCGACTTGCCACCGGGTACGATACCATTCAAGAACCCTCCGGGGCCGTGAAGGTCGTTTCCGGCCACGTGGTGAACACGGTCACGCAGTTCGCAAACGCCAAGGTTCGCGCTTCCTTCCTGACACTCGCGTGTTCACAACAGGAAACCACGACATGGAAAACAAGTTAGCGTTATGGGAGCATCCCCCCACCAGTGGCCCTCCCCCTCATAGGGGGAGGGTAAAACCCTGAATGACAAGCCGGCTCTGGAGCCGATAGGGCTCTAGATGTCGAAGTACAACTTGAACTCGAACGGATGCGGCCGCAGGCGGACCTCATCCACTTCATTCGAGCGTTTGTAATCGAGCCACATGCCGATGGCATCGGCGGTGAACACGTCGCCCTTGAGCAGGAAGTCGTGATCCTGTTCCAGAGCGTCGAGGGCGCCTTCGAGCGAACCCGGCACGGAGGGAACCTTGCTGAGTTCCGCAGGCGTGAGGGCGTAAAGGTCCTTGTCCAGCGGCTCGCCGGGGTCGATGCGGTTTTCGATGCCGTCCAGCCCCGCCATGAGCATGGCGGAAAAAGCCAGGTAGCCGTTGCAAGACGGATCGGGGAAGCGTACCTCGATGCGTTTCGCCTTCGGGCTCGGCGAGTACATGGGGATGCGCACCGCGGCGCTGCGGTTGCGGCTGGAATACGCCAAATTGACCGGCGCCTCAAAGCCTGGCACCAGGCGCTTGTATGAGTTGGTGGTCGGCGCCACGAAGGCGCACAGCGCCGGGGCGTGCTTGAGGATGCCGCCGATGTAGTTGAGGCACATCTGGCTGACCCCGGCGTATCCGTCACCCGCGAACAGCGGCTCGCCGTCCTTCCACAAGCTCTGGTGCACGTGCATGCCGCTGCCGTTGTCGTTGTAAAGCGGCTTGGGCATAAACGTGACCGTCTTGTTGTAGCGTCGCGCCACGTTCTTGATGATGTACTTGTACCACATGAGGTTGTCGGCCATGGCCACCAGGGAGTTGAACCGCATGTCGATCTCGGCTTGGCCGGCGGTGGCGACCTCGTGGTGATGCGTCTCGACGCGGATGCCCAGCTTTTCCATGAGCAGGATCATCTCGGTACGGATGTCGTGCATGCTGTCCGAGGGCGGCACGGGAAGGTAGCCTTCCTTGTAGCGCGGCTTGTAGCCCAGGTTGGGACCCTCGACACGACCGGTGTTCCACTGTCCTTCCACCGAATCCACGAAGTAGTACGCCGAGTGCTCGTTGCTATCGTAGCGGATGTCGTCCAGGATGAAAAACTCCGCTTCCGGCCCCACGTAGGCCGTATCCGCAAGACCACCGGCCTTCACATAGGCCTCGGCCTTCTTGGCGATGTTGCGAGGGTCGCGAGTGTAGCGCTCGTGGGTCAGCGGGTCCACGATGTCGCAGATCATCACCAGGGTGGGCTCTTTCATGAACGGGTCCATGCGGGCCGTGGTGGGATCAGGCATCATCAGCATGTCGCTGGCGTTGATCGCCTGCCAGCTGCGCATGCTGGAGCCGTCGAAACCAAAACCCTCGTTGAACACGTCCTCGGTGAGCTCGCTGATGGGGTGGGTCATGTGCTGCCACAGGCCCGGAAAATCGAGAAAGCGCAGATCAAAGACCTTGGCCCCCTTGTCTGCGGCCAGTTTGAGTACTTCACTCGGTGTCATAACAATTGCCTCCTTGTTAAACGTGCGACAACGGATTCAGCGTCAGCCGGCATCGCTCAGATGGCCTCTTCGCCGCGCTCACCGGTGCGGATGCGAATCACTTCCTCCACCGGGGTCACGAAGACCTTGCCATCGCCGATGTTGCCAGTTTGCGCCGCTTCCGTAATGGTGTTGATCACCATTTCTTCGAGATGGTCCGAAACGATAATTTCCAGCTTGCTCTTGGGAAGAAAGTCAACGACGTATTCGGCGCCGCGGTAGAGTTCCGTGTGCCCACGCTGGCGGCCAAAACCGCGTACTTCGCTGACGGTCATGCCCTGAATGCCGGCAGCATTGAGCTTTTCCTTCACTTCGTCCAATTTGAACGGCTTGATAATCGCTTCGATCTTCTTCACAACGCTATCTCCTTTGGAACGCCCATCGAGGGGTGATCCTGCAACACAATCGCTCCGGCCAAGGCCGTCCGAGCGCTACCAAAGTTTACCACGTCTGGGCCGGCAAAGTACAAACGGCCGGCCCGTTCTGCCTATGGATCAAACAACAATTACGCAACATCCATGCCATAAACAACAGCATGGCCCAAAAACCTCGCAACTTGCGGCTTGGCGGCCTTGCGGACGGCTCGGGGTGTGGAAACGCTAACACTGTTCAGGGCATTTTTGTGTCAAGAGTAACAAAAATGTCCTTCAAAGGGAAAGAAATGTCGACCTGTGACCAGGGTAAGCGGAAGCACTCACCCAGTGCTTTATCAACTGGACGGACAGCCTGCGTGAATCGATCGCTGGGGAGATGGTCGCCATTGATGGCAAGACCTTGCGCCGCACGTGATCAGCACTTGGGCCAGTGCCAATCGGCTCGTTCCGGTCAACTCAAGATGGGTGACACGTCCAACGAAATCACTGCTATTTCCCACTTGCTTGGGTGTTTGGCATTGGATGGGGCGACGGTGACGGTCGACGCATGGGATGCCAAAAGGGGATCGCCCGCCGTATCGTCGAGCAAGGGGCGGATTAGGTCTTGGCTCTCAAAGACAACCATGCGACGCCGCATGGCGAGGTCAGGCTCCTTTTCGATGTGGTCACCGCGGTAGGCTTGACGAATGCGAGTTGCGACCCTTATCCGAGCGGCGATGCCGACCCGGGTCGTATTGAGACGCGTCGCTACTGGCTCAGCGGCGATACTGGGTGTTTGGGGGTGAAGGGTTCCTGGGCTAACGTTGCGGCTGTTGGCCTGGTCGGGTCGCGGGTGGAGCTTGGCGACGTGGTGGCTTGTGAGCGGCGTTATTTTCTGACCTCGCTTGGGTGTATGTGGCGCGTTTTGCGCAAGCGGTACGGCGGCACTGGGGTATCGAGAATTCGCTCCCTTGGGTGCTTGACGTAAGCTTTCAGGGAGACGACTGCCGGATTCGTCAAAGCGCTAGGCCTCGAACGACGTTGGCGCTGCGTCACGTCGCCCTGAACCTGATGCGCCGGGAATCGAGTCACCAGTGTGGCGTCAAGGCCAGACGCAAACGGGCTGGGTGGGGGATCACAGCTATCTGCTGCAGGTCTTAACCGGATGACGCCATATGCGCTTACCCTGGGCCCGTGACCTAATTGAATTTGAACCGGGCCTTCTTGACGCCGGAGGCCGACAATCGATGCAGCTTCTCCAACTCTTCGTCACTGGGTTCCAACTCTCCATTCTCCCAAGCGATCACGTCCGCCGGCCGCACGCGAAAGAGCTGCGCCATCTGCACATGGGTCATTTCCGTATGCTCGCGTAGAGCCTGAATTTCCTCGGGTGTCATCGTCCACAATTCCTTAAGGTTCTCTCGAATACAAACACGCACTAAAGCAAGCCGGCTCGCCGTCGCCACCACCACTCGACAGCCAGAACGGTAAGGAGCAGCAGGAACAGCGGCAGGGACTCGCGCAAGCGCAGCCGAGTTTCTTCCAGCACGCGGTAATCTGGCTCGCCGCCGAAGAACTGCGCCAGGCTGGCAAGGGTGGGCCGTGCGTGGTCGTCCAGGGTGAAGAAGGTGCCGTCCGTGCGGTCGGCGATGTCGCGCAGCAAGTCGTGGTTCGGCGCGCCGTTGTGATTTTCGTTGCCCGGACGGCGGACGGGCAGCAGCAAGCGGTTGGCCTCGTGCGTTTTGTCCTTGATCTGGGCCTGCACGTCGAGTTCGTACACCCCCTCCTCCTCGGCCCGGAAGCGGTAGCGGTATTCACCCGGATTGCCAGTCGGCCGGTATGGCACGGCGATCTCCTGCCCCGTCGGCGTGCGCAAGGTGGGACGCAACGCGGCCTCCGTGGCGGGGCGGTAATCGTCCTGCAGCACCTGGAACAGACCGGTAACCTCACTGCCGACGGGGAATTCGCGGGCGTCGGCCATGCTGCGGACCTGCTTCAGAACGGGGTCGTGGATGAGCCAGCGCACCATCTGACGGATGAACTGCAGGTAGTACTGGTTCGAGTCCATGCGGCCGGCCAACTGAAAATTCCACTTCCAGGTGTAATCACTCATCAGAGCCAGGGTGCGGCCCTCGCCGACGGGTTGCATGGCCAGCAGCGGCGCACCGGGGCCGTCCGCGGAGGACTCACCGGTCACGGCCAAGACGGTAGCACCAGGCTTGGCTTGGCCGACACGGTTGAGGGCATCCAGTTCCGGCATGGATTTCCAGATGCGCTCGTTTTCCTGGTCGTCCGACGACAGCCGCGTGACCGGGTGCGTCCTGCCCGCCTCGGTCAGCATCAACTGGTGCGTGGCCTGCTGATAATCGCGGCGCTCGCGGAGCAAGGAGACCGGCAGGATGGCCTCAATGGGCGTGCCCAGGTAGCCGCCCTGCGAAAAGGCCAGCGGCCCGCCGACCATCGCAAAGGCGCCGCCGTCCATGACGTAGCGCGCCACGTTCTGCAAATAGGTCACCGGGAAATAACGCCGCGAGTCAAAATTCTCGAAGATGATCAGATCGAAATTCCTCAACTCCCGCGTAAACAACCGCTCGGTGGGGAACGGGATGAGGCTGAGTTGGCTCTCGGGCACGTTCACCACGTCGTTGGCAGTACGCAAGATGACGAACGACAGCAGGTCGATGCTGGGATCGAGCTTGAGAGCTTGGCGCAGGAAGCGGTAGTTCCAGGTAGGGCTGCCGCACACCAGCAGCACGCGGATTTTGTCGCGCACGACGGAGAGCGGGAAATCAACGCGGTTATTGTCGGTAAGCGCTTCGCCGAGCCGCGGGGCGATACTGACCGTATAGGCAAATTCGCCGATCGTGTCCGGCTCCAAGGGGAATGTCATTTGCTGCTCGGAGGCGTCCGAAGCGACTAGCATGCGCTGGGTCGCCACGACGCGGCCGTCGCGTTGCAGGACGACGGCCAGCGTTTCGTCGGCATAGCCCCAGACCTGAATGGTAGCGGTGACGTCCGCCGGATAATGCAGGAACGTCAGCGACGGCGCCTGCACGTCGACGACACGGATGTCCCGGAACGTGTCCAGATCACCGACGCCGACGGCCACCACGGGCACGCCCGCCCGGCGCAGATAGCCGAGGCCGGTGTCTGAACCATGATGCACGCCGTCGCTGAGTACCATGACGCCCACCGGCGGCGCGCTACGGTTGTCGTCAAGCACCTGAGTAACAGCGCCGATCAAGTCCGTCCGCTGCCCGCCCGGTTGCACCTGCGGCAGGTCTTCACGCGGTATCATCCGCAGCGTGTCGTCGAACTGATACAGATCGATCTGATACCGCTCCGCCAGCTTATCCAACGCCGAGCGCTGCTCATCATGCAGATAATCAACCACCCCCTGCAGGCGCGTGCCCTCCTCGTCCATAGCCAACCCCATGCTGCCGGAGGTATCTACCAGCACCGCCAACTGTGGCAGCAGCAGCATCACCTTCTGGATCAGCAGGGCGGGGTTGAGCAGCATGATCAGAACTAGTGCGTACGCCCCGAACCGCAGCGCCGTCAGCCCCAACCGCATCCGCCTCGAAGTGCGCGGCCCCAGGTCGAGCCACTGCCGCACCAGCAGCGCAACGAAGGCCAGCGCAATAACGACCACCACCGCGACGGGAAACATCGCCTCCCACGTCACACTGCTCCTGAACGTTCCCGCCTGGGTATTCCACAGCAACGGAGAAAAGGGCCACAAGGTCATTGGAGTTTCTTGTCGGTTGGGGTTGGAAGGGTATATGGATTGGGGTTGAATTCCCCCCAATTACAGCCGATGGGCCATGGGAATGTCAACAGCCCTAATAAGGACTGCATTTTGTCAGGCTATGCCCCTGGGGCAAATGCCGAGAAATTCGCTCCAGCAATTGAACGCATTCTGTTGATTCATGGAGACTTGTCCCCCCGGTGGTGTCTGTGGGATTTGTCAGGTCGGCACCCCCTTCCCTGTACCTGTCGGGTTGCGACGTTCATCAAACCAGCCAAGCGGACGGCCAAGCGGCAAGCCTGGTCGCGTTGGCCTTTCCGCAGCAGCTCCAGAACGTCAGAGTCGAGCAGTTGCGACCAAAGGGCCTTTCTGGTCTCCAAACTCGGATGGCGCGCCGCCATGGGCTGGCGCAATGCGCCCAGCAGGTCGAGCAAGTCGGCGTATTCCGGGCCGAACGTCCGCTCCATTTGGTGCCTTATTCTGGTGGCCAGGGCCGGCGAGCAACCGCTGGTTGACACTGCAATGGTCAGCGACCCGCGGCGCATCACGGAGCCGGCCACGAAGTTGCTGTGGGACACGTCGTCCGTGACGTTCAGCAAGACACCGTGCTTGTCCGCCTCGTCCTTGAGGCGGGCGGCCAGGGCGGTGTCACGGGTCGTCACGATGGCCAGCCAAGCGCCCTGCAGATCACCTGGCTGACAGACACGAGGAAGCCAAGTGATGCGGTGCTCGTTCGCCCACAGGCCCAAGTTGTCGGTGAGGGTCTCGTTAATGACGGTTACGGTTGCGTTGGCGGCCAACAAGCCTTGCACTTTGCGCTCCGCCTCGACGTCGCCGCCGATGACGATGCAGCGCCGTGATTGCAAATCGGTGAGGAAAATGGGGTAAACATCCATTGGCAGCGGACCCACTTACGGCTGTTGCAGAGCGCCTATGGCTGGCTTGACAGCCTCCGGGTTCTGTACTAGGGTTTTCGCCTCGTTGTCATTGCCGGAGTGGTGAAATTGGTAGACGCGCGGGACTCAAAATCCCGTGAGGGCAACCTCGTGTCGGTTCGAGTCCGACCTCCGGCATACCGCCGAACTCACGCAATTTCCTGCCTCGAATCGTCCCCGGCGTTTCGCCACCAACCTGAACCGCCCAGCGACCGCTCAGGCGTCCTTCTGCGACGCGGTCAGCGCTTGACCGAGGTCCCACAGGATATCATCCAGGCTTTCCAGACCTACCGAAATGCGGATCATGTCCGGGCTGATGCCGGCGGCAATCTGCTCGGCGTCGGTCAACTGCTGGTGTGTGGTGCTGCCGGGGTGAATGACCAAACTCTTGGCGTCGCCGACGTTGGCTAGGTGTGAGTGAATCTTCACCGATTCGATAAACCGCCGACCCGCTTCGCGACCGCCGTTGATGCCGAACGAAAAGATCGACCCCGGCCCCTTGGGGAGATACTTCTGTACCAGGGCATGGTACGGGCTGTCGGGCAGTCCGGCGAAGTTGACCCACGGCACCACGGGATGCTCGTTCAGCCAAGCGGCCACCGCCAAGGCGTTCTGAGCGTGTCGGTCCATGCGCATGGACAGCGTTTCCAGCCCCTGCAGGAACAGGAAGGCGTTGAACGGGCTCATACAAGCACCGAGGTCGCGCATCATTTCCACCCGCGCCTTCATGATGAAGGTGAAATTGCCGAAGGTTTCCCAATAGCGCATGCCGTGGTAGCCGGGGGAGGGCTCGACCATCTCGGGGAAGGTGCCGTTGTCCCAAGCATAAGTACCGCCGTCAACGATCACGCCGCCGATACAGGTGCCGTGTCCGCCGATGAACTTGGTGGCGGAGTGCAGCACGATGTCGGCGCCGTGCTCGAACGGCCGGCACAGGTACGGCGAGGCGAAGGTGTTATCGATGATCAGCGGCAGGTTGTTTTCGTGGGCGATGTCGGCGACGGCGCGGATGTCGAACACGTCGGCTTTGGGATTGCCGATGGTCTCGCCGTAGAACAGCTTGGTCTTTGGTGTCATGGCGCGGCGGAAGTTCTCGGGGTCAGTGGCATCGACGAAATGCACCGTGATGCCGAAACGCTTGAAGGTCAGCGCGAACTGGTTGTAGGTGCCGCCGTAGAGGGCGCTGGAGGACACCATCTCGTCACCGGCCTGCAGCAGCGTCGTCAGCGCCACGAGCTGCGCGGCTTGGCCGGAGGCCGTGGCTAGGCCGCCGACGCCGCCTTCGAGCGAGGCGATGCGTTCTTCGAAGGCGGCGGTGGTGGGATTGGAAATGCGGGAATAGATATTGCCGAATTTATTCAAGGCGAACAGGTGTGCCGCATGCTCGGTATCTTCGAATACGAACGATGTCGTCTGGTAGATTGGCATAGCACGGGCGCCGGTGGTGGGATCTGGCGTTTGCCCGGCATGCAGCATGCGGGTGTCGAATCCAAAATCAAAACGCTCATCCATAAGTCTCAATCCTTTTGGTTGCTCGGCGCGCTGGTGCCGACTACTTGTCGAACACGCAGTCAAAGCGGTCGGCGGTGGTGATACCCGTTTGCAGGCCGACCACGTCCAGCCCGAAATCCTTCTTGCCGTAGAAGCGGCAGTGCTCGATCTTGACGCACCGGTCCATGACCACTTCCATGCCTGCCGCTTTGGCCTGTGTCGCCGCCTCTTCGTTGATGACACCGATTTGCATCCAGAATACCTTGGCGCCGATTTCGCGCGCCTCGCTGACCAGCGGCAGAACCGTTTCGGGGCGCCGGAAAATGTCGACGATGTCCACCGGCTCCTTGATGTCGAGCAGCGAGTCGTAGCACTTGAGGCCCAATATCTCGTCGTAGGCCGGATTGACCGGATAGACCGTGTAACCCTGGCTCTTCATGTGGACCAAAGCCCGATAACTGGCGCGCGTCGAGTTGCCCGACACGCCGACCATGGCAATGCGGCGATACTGAGTCAGAAGCTCCCTGGGGCGCTCCGAAAGTTCCCCACTCATAATTCCGGCATACTGTGACACGTTGTTCTCCTCCCGGCGGCGACCCCGCCCCTACACCACTTCCAATGCGACGGCCGCCCACGTCAACCCGGCCCCGAAGGAGGCCATGACGACGGTGTCGCCCGATTGCAAACGCCCCTGTTCGCGCGCCTCGTGCAAGGCCACGATAACGGAGGCGGCTGATGTATTTCCATACCGGTCGATGTTGACCATGATATTGGCGGTATCAAGCGGCAGTTTCTTGGCCGCCGCCTCAATGATACGCCAGTTCGCTTGGTGCGGGATCAACAGCCGCAGGTCCGCTAGCGTGCGACCGGCGCGTTTCAGGACGTCGTGCACCAAGCTGGTCAGAGCTCGCACGGCGAAGCGGAAGACACGCCCGCCATTCATGCGCAGATAATGTTCGCCGGTATCAACGGTCTGGTGACTGGCCGGTTGCCGAGAGCCTCCAGCCGGCACCTTGATGACCTCCGACATGCTGCCGTCGCTGGCCCAACTGTGCGCCAAGACGCGCAAATCGCCGCTCATTCCCTCACCGGACTGGACAACCAATGCCCCGGCACCGTCCCCGAAAACCAGAGCGGTTTCCTGGTCGTCGTCATTCACCATGCGCGAAACCAACTCAGCGCCGATGACCAGGGTCGTGCCGCAGACGCCGGCGCGGGCCAACCCGGTGGCGGTGATCAGGGCGTAGAGGGAGCCCGTGCACCCGGCGTTGAGATCATAAGCTGGCACCGTCGGCAATTGCAGCGCTTGCTGAACCAGATTGGCCGTCGAGGGGGTGATGTGGTCCGGCGAAGCGGTTGCGACGATGACGCACTCAACGGCGTCATGCGCCAGCCCGGCATCGACCAACGCCGCCCGGGCGGCGTTGACGGCCATGTCGGAGGTGGCTTCCTCAGGCGCGGCACGACGCCGTTCACGGATGCCCGTAAGTCTGACGATATGCTCTTCCGTGATGCCAAATCGCTCGGCGACGTCGGCATTGGTCAAGCGCGCCGACGGCATGTAGCTGCCGACGCCACGGATACAGATCTGGGACATGAGAAAAACCTCGCACGCTGCGAGCGATTGGACGGTTTGCGGGGTGGCTGACCAGACGGCCAAATTGTGTGTTGATGACTCTGGGTTGAAGCGGCTTCAATCATAGTCGCTTCAGCCCATGCGGTCAAACGATGTCCCAGCCGTCTGGACGGGTTCCGCCTGGTCGGTCACAATGGCGCAGGACCGGCGACCCGCAATAAATGTGCTTGGACATCTCAGAGTCTGATCCATTAAGTCCGACTATCTCCATTATTCTGCCGGCATCGGGTAAACACCCGCCATTTCCAGGGCGCTTTTTGGCGTCAAACACCCTGCAATCGGTGAACATCCTGCCTGCTTTGGGGATGTCACCTTTAGGAACAGACTCTAAGGGAGAACGTATGAGATCAACGTTGCGATTAACGACCGATGAGGCCGTGGCGTGTTTGCGCAGCGGGCTGCATGACAGGGCGGACAACTTCCACGCCATGTATTCCAGCGTGCTGGGAGGCATCGTCACGGATCCGGCGCTCATGGTACTGCCGCTCGATGACCACATGGTGCATCGCGGCCACGCCGTATTCGACACCGCGGCCATCGTCGACGGCATGCTCTACCAACTCGACCCGCATCTCGAACGCCTGCTGCGGTCGGCGGAAATGGCACGCGTTCCGCTGCCTTTCGAGCCGCAGCAGTTGCGGCAGATTATCATCGACACCGCCGCGGCCAGCGGCCAGCGCAACGCTTCGGCGCGTTACTGGCTGTCGGTCGGCCCCGGCGGTTTTGGCCTGTCGTCACGGGAATGCGTGCGCAGCAGCTTCTACGTCATGATTTTCCGCCCGGAACCGGAGCCGGAGAATTTCTACACAGAGGGCGTCAAGCTCGTCACCAGCAGCGTGCCGATCAAGCCGCCGTACTTCGCCAAGGTGAAGTCGAACAACTATCTGCCGAACGCGCTGGTGCTTCTGGAAGCCAAGGATCGCGGCGCCGACCACGGCTTGTTCCTCGACGCGCAGGGGTACGTGGCCGAAAGCTCGCACATGAACGTGGCGTTCGTGAACTCGGATAACGTGCTATGCCATCCCCCGTTCGACGCCATCCTCACCGGCATCACGGCACAGCGCATGCTGCATCTCGCCAGGCAGCTCGTCAATTCGGGGGATTTGGAAGGCATCGCCCTGAGGAACGTGCCGATACAGGAGTGGAGAGCAGCGCGTGAGATCCTGCTGCTTGGCAGCTCCCTGAAGGTGGCGCCGGTCGTACGGTGGGACGATCAAGTGGTGGGGGACGGACGGCCCGGACCGATCGCCCGAAAATTACTTGCGATGTGGGAGGCGGACCAAAAAGACGCAGCGGATCAGTTGGTGCCCGTGCCCTACGCCGTCGATTGAATCAGGCTTCGGATTTTGCCTTCGTCAGTTCCGCGGGCAGCAGAAACTTGACATTCTCCTCGGTAACGGTGAGGTCGTCGACTTCTGCCACGCCTAGGCGCTGGCAGTAGGCCACCACTTCCTGCACCAGAAACTCAGGCGTCGAGGCGCCAGCCGTCACCCCGACCCGCGTGACGTCCGCCAACGCGGCGGGATCAAGGTCGGAGGCCTGCTGAATGAGCATTGCCTTGACGCCGGCCATCTCGGCTACCTCGCGCAGACGGTTGGAGTTTGAACTGTTGGTCGCTCCGATGACCAGCACTAACTGCACCTGCTTGGCCATCGCCTTGACGGCGCGCTGACGGTTTTGCGTCGCGTAGCAGATGTCGTCCTTGGCGGGCAGCGTCATGGCCGGGAAGCGCGCGCGCAGGGCTTCCATGATGTCGGCGGTGTCGTCCATGCTGAGGGTCGTCTGGGTGAGGCACACCACCTTGCGCGGATCGGACACACTCAAGTCCCGCACGCCATCCACTGAATCGACCACCTGAATGCGGTCCGGCGCCTCACCGCGCGTGCCGACCACCTCGTCGTGGTCTTCGTGGCCGATGAGAATGATGCTGTAGTTCTCCTTGGCATAGCGTTGCACTTCGAGGTGCACCTTGGTGACCAGAGGGCAGGTGGCGTCGAGGATGTGCAATTGCTTCGTCTCAGCCTCGGCCCAGACACTGGGAGCGACGCCGTGGGCGCTGAAGATGGCGGTGGCGCCGGCCGGGATTTCGGAGATTGCCTCGACGAATACCGCGCCTTTCTCCTGCAGAGCTTCGACAACGTGCCGGTTGTGCACAATCTCCTTGCGCACGTAAACCGGCTTGTCGAAAAGCTCCAGCGCTTGCTCGACGATGTCAATGGCCCGGTCCACCCCGGCGCAAAAGCCGCGCGGTTTGGCCAGGACCAGCCCCGTCAGTGCCATATTCATGCTCCCTCGAATCGCCGTCGCGGTTTATGGGATGCCGTGTTCGGCTTTGTAGGCGTCCCAGTTTTCCTTCAGCCACATGAATTCATCGAGGTCGGTGCGGTGCAGAAAGGGGTTGTTGGCGCGCTCGTTGCCGATGGTGGAGGACGGCGCCGGGCCGTAATCATGCCCAGGATAAACCTCAACGGCATCGTCCAGCTTCATGATGACCTCGAACAAGCTGTGATGCTGCTTCTCGGCACTGCTGCCCTGGAATCCGGAGCCGCCGATGCAGCCGACGAACAGCGTGTCACCGGTCATCAACTTGCCGTTCACCAACAGGCAGATGGAATCCAGATAGTGGCCCGGCGTGAACAGCACTTCCACCGTGTTGCTTCCCACCTGCACGGTGCTGCCGTGGTCGAGCTTGATGCCCGGGTTGACGCTCGCTTCCTTGTAGGCGGCCAATTGGACGCCCTCTTTGTGGAAGACGTCGTTGCCGGCCACGTGGTCGTGGTGCGTATGGGTGTTGAAGATGTGCGTTACCCGCAGGCCTAGTTCTCGGACTCGCGCCTCTAGCTTCGAGGTGTCGTAGCCAGGGTCCACGACCGCGCACGTGCCACCTGCTTCATCGCCGATCAGATAACTGAAATTGCGGTCACCGCCCGCGTCAATCTGCTCAAAAATCATCCTTCACTCCTTACTATCGGTGTTCGACGCGCGCCAAACACCGGGGATTCATGCTTCTAATTGCGCCTTGTCGGCCATGATGTCCTGCAGAAGGGCCTCATAAGCCGCGTCCATGCTGCCTGGCAGGGTTTGGCGCAGATAGTTGATCATGTGGATTTTGAAGCGATCGTCCTGGAGGGGGTATTGTACCAGCAGGGCGCGCGCTTTGGCGTAAATCTGGGGACCGTGGATGGCCAGCCGGGTGAGGTAGGCGGCCGCCACGGCTGGACTGAGTTGCTGCAGTGCCTGCCGGGTGTGGATCCATTGCCTTGCCATGACGTGATTCCTTCGTTTTACGGCCCTTAGCTCGACTTTGTACAAAATGAGGGGGGTGATTCAGGGACATCGGCTCCCGTATTGTATGATAACAGTTGTCACACCAGCCATCTTGCAGCGAGGTTGGCGATGCCCCTCCCACGCACCTTAGCACCCCCCTGACACCCTTTCAAAGTCGCTTCAGCGCGCCCGCTTGGCGGAAAGGTCCAGCGCCTGCTCAGCGGCACCCTGCTGGCCCGCCGACGGCGGACCAGCATCGCAGCCCTGAGACACACCGGACAGGACGATACCCCGTCGTTCGGCCTCTAGCATCAGGGGTTCAACCGGGCTCACTGGTCCGCTCTCAAAGGTAGCCACTGGGCGGCAGCCTGACGTTCGGCCTTGACAAAACCCTGACGCGGCACTGGGGGACCCCGCCTCAAAGGGCGCGGGCCCTACCGCGACTCGCTGGCATCGAGCCGCAAGCGCGCCGTAGCCACCAGCGGGGCTGCGTTGGACCGTCTTGGCTCGGGTCACTACGCCGCCCTGGAACCGTCGCTGCCGGGCCCTGCCCATCCTGAGCGTAAGCGAGCACCTGGGCTGAGGCACAAGACGATTGCCCAGTGGGCACGCCAGATGATCCGGGTGGTGCGACGCTGGCTGCCACACGCCGCCATCACCATGCTGGGTGATCAGGCGTACCGCGTCGTTGAACTTGCGCAGGCTTGCAGGCAATTGCCCCCGTGCCTGGATGCGGTGCTCCAGGACGCGCCGCCGCAGCGCCAGACGGGTACGCGGGGACGCCCGTGTCTCAAGGGCAAGCGCCAGCCCAGCCGATCGCCTCAAGGATGCGGCGACCCTGTGGGAACCCCTGTCGGTGCTCTGGCAGGCTGGCCGCGTGCATGAGAGACAGACCTGCAGCGGCCAGCCGCCGTTGCCGACCCGGCGGTTCCTGGGGCGCCGCCACGACCAGCCGCTGCGGGCCTTCTTCTCGACGTGCCCGGACGACCGGGCATCGGCGTACATTCAGCACTGCAGTATTGAGACGACAGTCGAGGAAAGTTGTTCCCATCTGAGCTTTGAGACGCAGTGGCAAGGGTCGGATCTGGCGACCGAGCGGACCACGCCATCTCTGCTGGGTCTGTATTCGATCGTGGCGCTGTTGGCGCCCGGCCTGTAGCGGGCGGATGGCCTGCCAGGACGCCGACTCGCCTGCTACGACAAGCAGACGGCGACGTTCAGCGACGTCCTGGCAGTGGCGCGGTACGCTCTGTGGGAGGTTGAGCATTTTTCAACATCCCCACCTAACACCAAGGGCGTGGAAATTCCCTGCGTGTCGCTGCAGTGCCTGCTGCAAGTGATCTGTACACGCGCTACCCCCCTCATTTTACAAAGTCGAGCTTAGCCTATAAGCAAAAATCCGATAATGTGCTTCGTTCAGGGTTTGCATCTAGCGAAAATGGTTTACATGTAGCCTAGAAGCCAACAAGACTTTTGCGAGCATTGATCGAACTAACAACGGCTAAGGGGCAATTCGTCATTGATCCGTTTTGTGGAGTCGTGTGCGGTTCCGGCCTATTTGAACCTCCCTCGATCCGGCTACAGGGCGTCGTCCTCACCCTCCTCGCGCAGGTGGACTTTCTGGTGTCCGTTGGAGCGGGGACACATGTGGCCCTCGATGTCCATAGGACGCTGGCACAGGGGGCAGGTGGGGCGACCGCCGGCGACGGCCTCGGAGCAAGCCTCGCTCAGTATCCGCGCCTGCCGGCGGGTGAAGCGGCAGGAAAAAGTTGGCGGCAGATCGTCCTCGCCCTCCTCGACATCGTGGGCGACGAGGACCACACGGTCTTCGCTCGCTGCGTATCCCAGGGCCATGCGGCCCACTTTGAATTCCACCGTGGGGTCGTCGGGAAACAGCGTGATGGTATCGACCTCCTCGCCGCTGTGCTGATCTGACGTGTTGAGTTGGTCGAGCAGGCGCGGCAAGGAGTCCCCCAAGGTAGCCAGGAGTTGTTTCTCCACCCACAGGGCAGCCGATTGATCGCCATCCAGAACCCGCACCCGGAACGTCCGTTTGCCGGGCTCGCCGATTGATTCCGCGTCGATCGCGTCCACTGACGCAAAGTCGTACCGTGCATCTGCCATCGTTTGTGTCCTATGTTGGTGCAAGTGAAAAGTCAGCTTACAGTATCGTACCCACTTGCAAGTTTCAAGGCGGGTCACGGCGTTTCTGTTGCAGGATTGCCGCGTAATCTGGAAGCGGCTACGGGGGCGGGATGTCAGCTCTGAACGCGGCTTTCGTGCGCCTGCCAATACGCCTCGCGCAGGGCGAATTTTTGCACCTTGCCGGTGGCCGTTCTGGGCAGCGTGTCGAGGAATTCGACCGACTTGGGCGCCTTGAAATGGGCCATGCGGTCGCGACAGAAGGCGATCAATTCACGCTCGTCGGCGTGTCGTTTCGGCCTGAGAACCACCAGCGCCTTGGGCACCTCACCCCAGCGCCCGTCCGGCACACCCACCACCGCCGCTTCGAGCACCGCCGGGTGTTCGTAGAGCATGGATTCCACCTCGACCGATGAGATGTTCTCACCACCGCTAATGATGACGTCCTTGAGGCGGTCGACTACCTCGATGTAGCCATCCGGGTGCGTCACCGCGAGGTCGCCGGTGTGGAACCAACCGCCGCGCATGACGTTGGCGGTCTCCTCGGGCTGTTTGTAGTAACCCTCCATCACGTTGTTGCCGCGCGCCACGATCTCGCCAATGGTTTGGCCATCCATCGGCACCTCGCATAATTTCTCATCCATCACGCGCACGTCGGCAAAGAGCTGCGCGATGCCTTGCCGGGCCTTCAGGCGGTAGCGCGCCTGCACGGCCAGGCCGTCCCAGGCGGGTTGCGCCTCGCACGAGGTGAGGAAGGGGCCGGTCTCGGTGAGGCCGTAGAGGTGAATGACCTCAATGCCCAGGTCCTCCATACGGCGCAACACCGCGGCGGCGGGTGCGGCGCCGCCCGTTCCGATGCGCACGCCGGCGGCCAGACGATAATCGCGGGCGGCGTCGAAGGTCGCCAGAGTCATCAAGACAGTTGGCGCCGCGCAGGCCAACGTAACGGCTTCGCCCTGCATCAGTTCGAAGATCGGTTGCGCTTCCACCTTGCGCAGGCAGACCTGGGTGCCGCCAAGTCCGGCCGCGGCCCAGATGCCGCCCCAACCGTTGGCATGGAACATCGGCAGGGTGTGCAGGTATACGTCCGTCGGGCGCACGGATAGGGACGTCATGAAGTGAATGGCATTGATGGTGCAAGCGCGGTGCGTCAGCATGACACCCTTGGGCCGTGCCGTGGTGCCGCTGGTGTAGTTCAGCGTGGCGAGGTCGGTTTCGTCGATAACCGGCGCCTCGGCCTCGGGGTAGTTAGCGGGAACCGAGGCAAGGGCATCCTCGTAATCCACGGCGGGGAGGGCGGCACTTGGCGTCTCGTCGTCGCGCAGCAGGAGGTAGTGGCGCAGGCTTGTCAGACGTTCCACTAGCGGGGCGATCTGATGGGCGTATTCCCAGTCGATCAGCAGCGCTTTCGTTTCGGCGTGGTCCAGAATGTATTCGAAATCCGGCGTGGTAAGGCGGTAGTTGAGGGGCGCCAGAACCGCGCCGATTTGCGGCACGGCAAAGAAGGCTTCCAGCATGCGGTGGCTGTTTGGCGACAGAACGGCGACCTTGTCCCCCTTGCCGATGCCGCGCTGACGCAGGGCGTTTGACAGCCGATGCACCCGCTCCTCCAATTGGCGATACGCGTACCGGTGCTCGCCGTCGATGACAGCCGTTTTGTCGGGAAAGAGCCGTGCCGCGCGGCGCAAGAATTGCAAAGGCAGAAGGGGCTCGAACATCTCCGACCTTTCTTCTATTCGTCAGCCGGCGGCGTGTAGGGCGGCACGGCCAGCGTGCGCACAAAGGCGACCACGTCCTGGATCTGTTGCGCCGATAGGATGTCCTTCCAAGCCGGCATGATGGGCGACAGCCCGGCCGCCGCGCCGCCGTCGCCGATGACCTTCAGGAGGTGGGCGTCGCTCAAGGCATTCATGTAGGCGCCGTCAGTGTGGTTGCGCGGCTTGGGGTCCAGGTTGGCCGACAGGGAACCGTCGCCCTTGCCTTCCGGGCCGTGGCATAGGGCGCAGTATTGCGTATAGATTTCCTGGCCGGCTGCGGCGTCCTGAGCGTGGCCGGTCCATGGCCACAGCAGCAGGCAGGCAAGGGCCAGAGCATAGAGGCACGGGAGCGGTTGCAGCATGGGTTTCTCCTCAGGCGACAGGGACAGGCGAGTCACTTGCTGGGTTCAACGGGAAACGCGTCGAGCGGGTAGAACTCGTAGCGCACGTACAGATCGGTGATGGTGTCCGGGGTTTCGTAGCTGGGACGGAAGACGACCGCAAACTGTTTCTCCTCACCGGGGGCCAGGGTTTGTTGCAGGTAGCAGAAGCAGTAGATGATGTCGAGGTAGTCGGCGTGCTCCGGGGTCACGAAGACATGCCGGGCTTTGCCTGTGACGGGAGTATCGGCCAGGTTTTTGACGCGGTAATAGGTTTGCAGGGTTTCGCCGGGCATGGCGCGCAGGGCCGGCTGCAGCGGTGCGAACGACCACGGCAGACCGGCCAGCGTTTGCGCGTCGAAATGAATCTCGAGGGCCGCGGCCCAACCCAGCACGACGCGCCATTCGCCGTGTTCGCGGACCAGGGTCCAGGTTTCTTCGCCCCCGGTAATCAGGGGCAATTCGTCGGCGGTCGCGAGTTGCCGCAGTTGCCGGCCACGGGCGGCGCGCTCGCCGGCGGGGAGCGCTTTGAGGCCCTGTTGATCGAAGCCGAGCAGGAGGATGCGCAGGGTTGGGGCATTGGTGTCCGGCACGATGGCCCTGAACGTCACGGTGGCGTCGTTCTGGCCCTTGATGTTGATGCTGCTGTACTCGAAGCGGATGAACTCCGCCAGCAAGGTGGTGAGATTGAGCGCGGCGCCCGAGAAGGCGCTGTTTTCCTTCAGGTAGTCACGTTTGGTTTTCAACTCGCGGTCGGCTTGTGCGATCAACTCGTAGGCGGTGGCAAAGTCGCGGGCATAGATGGCTCGGAGGTAGGCTTCGAGCGTTTCCTCCGGTGGTTGGGCGGCAAACGCGGCGCTGGCCGCAGCGGGGAGCGCGAACAGTAGCAGCGCTGCCAGGATGGTGGCCAGCGGTTTCAAGGCGATACGGGCATGGGGGCGTGGAGTTGGTTTCATGGATACGCGAGAGCCTGCGAAGTGAGGTTGCATGTTCCGTTTGCCAGCACCCTGAACGGGACGAGGCCGTGAAGCGTCTCACCGCCAGGCACCGAACAGGGCGCAGGACCGGTTAGTTACCGCCTGCCGCACAGGGGTTGCACGGATTGGCCGCGGCGCAGGGGTTACACGGGTTTGCGGCTGCGCAAGGATTGCACGGGTTGCAGGGGTTGGTCACCGCCATTTTTTGGGCGAAGGCCCTCTGCAACTTGGCACCATAAGCGGTAAGCGCCGCCAGTTCCGGCGAATCCCAGGGCAGCGCCTCGGCGGCCATGGGCTGCAGCATGCAGAACTGTATCATCTCGTCCAACGCCACCTTGTCTACCCCGGACATGCGATACGGCATCATCACCCGGTGCGGATAGGGCTCGGCAAAGGTGTCGTTGAAATTACCGTTGTTCTGGTGACACACGCCGCACGCCAAGCCGTTGGTGCTCAGGCCGCGGTCGTTCCACAACGCCCCGCCCATCTTCAGCAAGTCCACATGGCTCAACCCGGCATGCAGACCGGTCCCAGCTGGCCGCAAGACCTCCTTGGGATCAATCTTTCCGCCGCCACACGGATTGCAGGGGTTACATGGATTTGCTACCGCACACGGATTACAGGGATTGCATGGATTACACGGGTTGGCAGCAGCAGCACAAGGATTGCATGGATTACACGGGTTGCAAGGATTTGCCGCCCCCGACGCCCTCATGGCAATGACCGTTCCCTCACCGGCATCCATGTTCTGCTCCGTATCGGACCACGAAACGGCTGCGAGTGACAGCAAAATGAACACGACTCCCATTAACGCCGGAAACCTCAGCGACTTCCTGGAGAAGACGGAACTCATGACACATTTCCTCCCTAAACGTTCTTCTATATGGTTTACGCACGACGGCGCCCGAATCCTCCCCGGGTTTGCAATGTCGGCGGGTCTCACTGGCACACACCGCGGGCGCCGCAAGTGTTAGCGGAAAACGGCGGCCCGTTGATGTCTATTCCCCGCTCCACCGCCTGATGAATTCCCACGATTCGCGGCATGGTATCACTTTTCACCCGCCGGGAAAACGTGATGAAATGAGACATTCCGATGCGGTCTCGCCCTGTTCCTGCGCGATGCGCTGAGACCCTGCTTGGGCGATCCGTTTCCGGACAGCACGAAGGTCGAAGCGGCGGAGGTGAATACCCTACCAGCACGACGAATAGAGAGACCAACGTGATAAGGCTGCGCACGCTGATTCACTCACCGCTTGAAGCAAACGAGTAACCCGGTCAGCGAGCCATGAAGGGTCAACGAGATCATCAAGGCTCACAACCGCACCGACCTCCGTCGAGCCTCGGGGGCCGAGATTGCGTTGTCGCCTTCGGCGTGAATTCCAGCGAGCCGTGAGACGCCCCGTAGCTGCCATGCCTGTTCTCCGTCCAGTCACTGGTCGACTCTCTTGCCATTCACCTGCCGCGCAGGCGTTTGAACACCTCCTCAACGGCCCGCGCCGTCAGTGCTTCCCGCTCTTCATCGCTCAATGCTCGAAATTGATCAGGGCCCCCGGCCAACTCCATAGCGCGGCTCTCGACTTCGTTCACTTCGTCTCGCTCTTCCTGCAGCAGTTCCGATGGCGTCCACATGACGTAGGCTGCCCCGTCAGGCAGTGTCAGTGTCACGCCGCCACCGGGCGTCAGCGCCAACGAAAAGTCGGGGGCGTTGGCAAGGACGTAGGCCGCGGCATCATTTCCTTGGGCGTGGTAGTACTTCCTCAGTGCGTCGCGGGAACGTGCCAGTTCATTCAGCCGGCCTGCTTTCGCCAAATCCCGTAGATACGCCTCGACAAAAACCCTTACGTCAGAGGGCAACGCCTCCTGACGGCTGGATTCAGCCCAGTTGTCCAGAGTGTTCATTTTCATATTGTCCCCTTCCTACAGGGCCTTGTTGCAACAATCAACCGTACCCGCTCGAGCGTTCTGCCGCGATGTCCCGTTGCCGGGGTCGCGCCCCGATTACCCAGTGGCTTCGGTCAGCCGTCCTTGACAGCGCCCACGTCACGGGCGTCAGCAGTGGGCGCCGTCGCGAGGTCGAAGCGGGTGTGTGCTACCCGGGTCGCAGCGCGCCATGTGACTCACGCCGAGATTTGGACAAGAGAAGGCCACTCTCCGGGCGAGGGCGCGTTCGTCATCCGCTTCGTCCGGCGTCCGAGAACGGTGCCGAGATTGCCGTGCGCGTTTGCAAGCATCGGGGCGAGCGCAATCGCACGACGACAAACGGTAGCCGCCACCACCCGGTGAAAGTCATGCAGCATATGGCCGAGATAGGTGTGGGCGGCTACGTGCGCCGAATCGAGGTCAGTCGTACGGCGCAGGCTGATCTTGCCCCCCGGTCTCGCGCAACGCGCAGCCGGACGTGGATCTAACCCGCTGTGGACAACCTGTTCTGTATGTTGTTAACCGAAGGGGACTTTTTGTGCAAAGCCGCCTGTTCTTTTCTCATCAACGTTTGAGAAGCGGAGAAATGTCCGGGAATTACGCTTGGCCAACCGTCTCTACGAGGGGTTTCCAGCAGCGCTGAAGGGTCTCCAGGTCGGCGCGGACCTTTACGAGCGAGAAGACAAGTAGTTCTTGAGCAAATCCGTGGTCGTCAACGCCGTACCACGGGCGTTGAGTGTCTCGAAGACGGTATAGGCGTTCAGCTCGTCGTCTACGGTGATCAGGATGAAGAGGAGTTGACGCGCCGTGGCTTCAGACAAGAGGCTTGCCATGGCTCTTCCGTCCTGCTGTAGCACCTCAAGCGCTTGAAGTCGTTCGCCAAAATACTGGAAGCAAGCCAACAGAAGTCGGTTTGATTTTGGTAACCTTCGGGGGTTAAGCGGATCTCTGGTCTGAACGAGATAATCCTAGAAAGCGTCGTCCGTTTCGTTCAGGTGAGGACGACTGCTTTCGACAAAAGAGGCCGGTTCCTTCTCCCCAATAAGGCGGTTACGAAGTTCTCGGCCACGTTCCGAATCTGGCCCTGGCATTTAACTTGGCGATGACGGCGAGTCCCAGCAAACTCAAGGTGGCAAGACGTTGCTGACCGTCTAAGGATTAGAAAATCTCTGTCGCTCGTTCCCTCGACGACCAATGCACCCAGGCAGTGACGGGTCTCCGGGTCTTGCTGCAAGTCGGTGACGTCGTTCCAGAGGATCCTCCCATTGTTCTTCAGGACCAGGAATAGTCACGCTGGTAGGGCGGAATACGATAGGATTTTCCGTTGCCGATGAATTCCAGGTAGTTGATCGTACGGGTGTTCAGGAGATTTGACTTCGCCATTGGAAGTCCTCAGAGCCGACTGCCCGGAAGCCTTCCCGCTGACGGGCCGGGGCCGCGTTTCAGGCGAAAACGGCGGCGGGGGTCGCAACACCAAGGTGTTGCGAGACTTCCTGCTGAATGAACTGGCTGAGTTCGACGTCGCTGAGGCGGCCGAAGGCCTGTTCCAGGTTGGCCAGGGGGATAACGGCTTTGGCCATGGAGCGGTGGCCGCCGGCGCTGCCGAGATGCCCGAAGGCGTGGCGCACCAATTCGCCGGCGCTTTTGACGTTTTCCACGTTGCGCACCGAGACGATCAGATTGCCACCGAAAATGCCGGATACCACGGACCACTCCACCCCGCCCACGTGCAAGCAAAACTCGGCAAACTGTGGCAGAACGTCCTCGCGTTCGACGATGCCGAGGTGCGTGAAAAAAATGGGACCGATGACCGCACGGCTGCGCAGCGCATAGGCGAAGGCATCGAGGTCGCGCAGCGGCAATTTGGGACGCTGCATGCGGCGAATGAGCGCGTGATTGGCAAGCGGATACAGGTGGGCGAACGCCTCGATATCAGCCTTGGTGGTCTCACGTCCGAGGAAAAGGGTGTCGGTCTTGATGCCGTAATACAGCGCCGTGGCCAGGCGCTGGGTAATTCTGGCCTCGACTGCTTGCAGGTAGCGCACGAAGATGGTGGCGGTGGCGCCAAAGGCCGCTCGCACGTCGCGATAGCGGGTGGCGTAGTTACCCACACACGGATGGTGATCGACCACGGCATCGACACGCGGCAGAACAATGTCACCGAAGTACGGCGGCTGCACGTCTACCATGGCAATGGCGTCGTATCTGCCGATCGATTTGGCGGTGACGTGTTCGATCTTGACGTTGAGCAACTGCACCATGGCGACGTTTTCGGGCCGCGTCACCTTGCCAAAAGAGCCAATAGCGGCGGTCTTGCGGTTGCGTCCGAGAAGGGTGCGCAGGGCCATGGCGCTGGCAATGGCATCGGGGTCCGGGTCGTGCTGGATGAGAATCAGCAGGTTGGCGGCCTCGCACAGGGCTTCCCGCAAGTGCTGCACGTTTTGGTGCTCACGGGCGTGCTGCAGTTTGAGTTGGGAGTCTTGGCAGAGGAGGCGTCCGACCGAGATGTGCTTGACGCTGGGGGGCAGGGTTGGGGAGGCGCCGTTGGCCGTAACTACGGCCACCGACGGGGGCTTGGCAATGCGGTATAGATTGTCAACGATGTCCCCCATCAACGCCTCGTCCTGCACCTGCACGAGAATTTGATCGTCCTGCCCGATGTGGGCGTTTCTATAAATGCGCGGGTCGCGAAAATCACCGCACAGCGCGTCGTATCCTGCCTCGGCAAGGCGGCCTTCGAAAGCTTTGTCATCCACCACGTAAAGCACCGTATCGTCGTCTGAAAGCGCAAGGCATCCCTGCGCCAGAAACATCTGCTCCTGACAAAATATCACGCGACGCATGTCTATGATTTTCCTAAATCCCTGAAGGAATCAGAGTGCTAGTCTAAAGGTCCAGCGGAAATTCATGTTTGGAGTGATAGGCGCAGATCATAGCAAAAGGGTTAGCGTTCGTCGAGGGACTGGTAAAATTGGTGCGAAGGGGCCGTTTGCAACAATCACCTCACTCTCACTTGTGCTTGCTAAATGCCGTCACGGATGGAAACATGTCAGCATAGATCACCATAAGGGGCGTGTCCGAAGAGGTGCGAGATAAGCTGGTGACGCGTGCGGCATTGCAGCGCCAATTGATGCAGGAAGTTCCTGCGCTGCGAGTTGGGGCGACTCGCCGCTTGCCGAGCGCGTCCGGGCATTACGGAACACTGAGCAGTCAGGACGCTTGGTATGTGGTGCTGGCCGACGCTCTCGGTTGTCCGCTGTTGACCCTGGACGCTAGGCTCAGCCGTGCCAGTGGGCCCGGTTGAGAGATTGTTATTCCGTTTGGCAAACCCCGTTGGGCCGTTCTGCTGAGAAAGGTTTCCCTGTATGCGCCGATTCTCGCTACGTCCTGGCTTTGATTATCTGAGCGTGAACAGAAAACAGACGGGAATTTAACCGGGAGAGTTAGCAACATGAACGATGTCCAGCGCCGCGCGGAACGGGGTTTTGCGGGCTTGCAGGTGGCCGAATCGCTCAAGCAGAACGCCCTGCGTGCACTGGCCTATTGGCTCACCGAGGACGCCTTGGCGCCGTACCGTGCGCAACTGCACTGGCTGATCGATGCGGAACGTTGGTCACTCTTGCTGGACGGCTTCTATCGCGTGTTGCCCTTTGGCACCGGTGGGCGTCGCGGGCCGGTCGGCATCGGTCCGAATCGCTTCAATCCGTGGACCCTGGCATCGTCTGTGCAAGGGCATGTCGCCTACCTTCAGGAACGCCATCCCGGGACACCGCTCTCGGTGGTCATCGCCTATGACGTGCGGGTCTTTCAGGACTTGCGCGGCCTGTACAACCCGGATCTGCCCAACCCGCTGCTCGGCATGACGTCACGTGATTTCGCGCGAGTGGCGGCGGGTGTGTACGCCGCGCATGAGATCGCCGTGCACATGCTGTCGGAAGATTCAGAGACGTACATCTCCACGCCGGAACTGTCGTATACCATCCGTGCCCTCGGCGCCAGCGCCGGGCTCAATATCTCCGCTTCGCACAACCACCCCGACGACAACGGCGGCAAGTTTTACAATGCCCAGGGAGCGCAGGACGTGCCGCCGGACGACGAGACGATGGCCAACAAGGTGGCGGACATCACGCGGGGCGAGGCGCTGGATTTCGCCGCCGCCAAGGCCAGCGGACTGCTGTCGTCGGTGCCGCCGCGGGTGCACGAGGCGTATGTGGCGCTGAACGTGGCGCAGTCGCTCCAACCGGCGGCACGGCGCGCTAAGGTCGTGTTCACGCCGCTGCACGGCACGGCTGACAACACGGTTGGCACGGTATTGCGGCGGGCGGGGTTTGAGGTTGTCATGGTAGACGAGCAGGCGACGCCGGACGGCGCTTTCCCGGCGGTACCGTTCCGCGCTCCGAACCCGGAAGTGCCGCAGGCCATGGCGATGGGCATGGCGTTGGCTGGGAAAGTAGGCGCCGACGCGGTGCTGGCCTGTGATCCCGATGCCGACCGGATTGGCGTCTGCTCGCGCACCCCGGACGGCGCTTACCGCTTCCTCACCGGTAACGAAATCGCTGTCCTCGTGACCCACTACAAGCTGGAACAGTTGCAGCGCCTCGGACGCCTCTCGGCGCGGCCGCTCGTCATCAAGACCGAGGTGACCACCGAACTCCTGCGACCCATTACCGCCCACTTTGGCGGCACGCTGGTCGGCGACCTGCTGGTCGGCCTCAAGTACCATGCTAACGTACTGCACCAAATCGAACAGCAGCAACGATACGGCGCCGTGGCCGCCTCGCTGGACGACTTCATCATCGCCGTCGAGGAGAGCCACGGCATCCTGGTGACCCCGGACATGCGCGACAAAGATGCCGCCGGCGCCGCCCTGCTGCTGGCTGAACTGGCGGCTTGGCAACGCCAACAGGGGCGGGTGCTGCTCGATTACCTGGACGACATCTACAAGCGCTACGGCTACTTCGCCAACCTCGGCACCTCAATGGTGATGAGCGGGGCGGAAGGCGCCAGCCGTATCCAACACATCCAGGACACCCTGCGCCACAGCCCGCCCACGGAGATCGCCGGCTGGGAGGTGACGCGGGTGACCGATCACTGGGACGAGAACGGCGTGCACGGCCCATTGCTGTCCGAAACCGACCGCGCGGCCCGCAACGTGTTAGCGTATCAGTTGGCCAACGGCGCGCGCGTCATCACCCGACCTTCCGGCACCGAGCCCAAGAACAAGCTGTACCTGGAAGTCCCGGCGCCGCCCCTGGGCATCGAGGCCGGGGATGACGCCTTGGCGCGTAGCAAGGCGGCCACCGACGCCCTGGCGCAACGCCTCGCCGACGGCTTCACCCGCCAGATGCTGGCGACCATCGGCGTTGATCTGCCGGATTACGCGCTGCGCATCTCCGCCTTAGTGCCGCTCGACAAGCGGCTCGATTTCGTTGAGCGCTTCGTACCGGGTTTCGACAAGCGGGCACTCGCCTGCGCGCAGGGCCAAGGCACGCCGGAGGCGGTATCGCATTGGGTGGACGACCAGCTTGCGTCATACGGCAAAGACGCCCGCGGCTTGGTGGGTGATGCCGTGTCCACCTACCTGCACGCCGAGCGGCAGCAGGTAGAGGGGATAACGAGCGCAGAGGCGGTGCGGCGCCGGCAGTGCCTCGATGCCATGGAAACCATCTTTTTCGGCCCGCAAGTCGGAGAACCACATGCCACTTGATCCACCCAGCGAGTCCTCATCATCCTCCCTGGCCCGTTTACGCGACGACAGCCGGGCCATTTTTACTGCCGGCGTGGCTGCCGTGGACCCCGTGGTTGCCGTGCAGCGCGCCGTTGTACGCCGCGGCGACACGCTGATAGTGGACGGCGTGGCCTATGACCTGCAACGTTTTGCGCATATTTACGTTGTCGGCACCGGCAAGGGAAGCGCCGTCATGGCGCAGGGTCTGGAGGCGATTCTGGGCGAGCGCATCAGCGCCGGGGCGGTGACGGTCAAGTACGAGCACGTCGCGCCGGTGGATCGGGTGGCGCTCTACGAGGCGGCCCACCCGATCCCGGACACCGCCGGGGTGCAAGGCGCCAGCGCCGCTATGGAACTGGTGCGGCAGGCGGGTGCCGACGACTTGGTGTTCTGCCTGCTGTCGGGCGGCGGCTCGGCATTGTGGCCGGCGCCGAGCGCCGGCATTTCGTTGACCGAAAAACAGCGGATGACCGGCCTACTCATCGACTGCGGCGCGCGCATCGACGAAATCAACGTAATCCGCAAGCATCTGTCCGGCATCAAGGGCGGCCAACTGGCGCGCCTGGCCGCCCCGGCACGGTTGATCACCCTGGTGCTGTCCGACGTCGTGGGCGACCGCCTCGACGCCATCGCTTCCGGGCCGACGGTGCCCGACCCGACGACGTTCCGGGACTGCTTGGACATCCTGACGCGCTACGACCTGCTCGACCGCTTGCCGGACAGCATTCACGCCCATTTGCAGCGGGGCTTGGCGGGAAACGTCCCCGAAACGCCCAAGACCGGTGATGCCGTCTTTGAACTGGGTCAGACGGTGGTCGTAGCGAATAACCGCCTCGCCCTGCGCGCCGCCCGGGAGACCGCTGAGGCGCGGGGCTACAAGACCCTGCTGCTGTCGTCTACTCTTGAAGGCGAGGCGCGCCACGTCGCCCGCATGCACGCCGCCATTGCCCAGGAAATCTGCCAGAGTGGTCAGCCGATCTCGCCGCCCGCCTGTATCATTTCCGGCGGCGAAACGACGGTCACCGTGCGCGGCGACGGCAAGGGCGGGCGCAGTCAGGAATTCGCCCTCGCCGCCGCGCTGCACGTCGCCGGATTGGACGGCACTGTCGTGCTGAGCGGCGGCACCGACGGTACCGACGGCCCCACCGACGCCGCCGGCGCACTGGTCGATGGCCGCACGGTGGCGCGCGCCGAAGCGCTTGGTTTGCAGGCCGAGGCATTCCTGCACCGCAACGACGCCTATCATTTCTTCCAGGCACTCGACGATCTGTTACTCACCGGGCCGACTGGCACCAACGTCATGGACATGTACGTCGTGCTCGTCGGCGCCTGACGTTTCTACATGCAGGTCGGATTGGCGCAGCGTAATCCGACATTCCACGTCATCCTGAAGAAAGGGTTTTGTTCATGGATCTAGGTTTACGAGACAAAGTGGCCGTGGTCACCGGCGGCAGCAAGGGCATTGGCAGGGCCATCGTGTTGGAATTGGCAAGCGAGGGTTGCAAGGTCGCCTTTTCGGCACGCGGCGAGGAAGCGCTGCGGCAGACCGAGCAGGAGGCCGCACAGCACGCCGAGGTTCTGGGCGTGCAAGCAGACATGACGCAACCGGCGGACATCGAGCGCGTCATCGACGGCGCCGCGACGGCGTTCGGCGGCATCGACATTCTGATCAACAACGTGGGCGGCTCGCGGGGCGGCCAGACGTGGGACACCAGCGACGACGACTGGAACGTGGCGCTGGACCTGAACCTGTTCGCGGCCATCCGCGCCTCGCGGCAGGCGATTCCGATCATGCGTCAGCGGGGCGGCGGACGCATCATCAACATCTCGTCGATTTATGGGCGGGAAGCGGGCGGACCCATGACCTACAACGTGGTCAAGGCGGGTATGAACAGTTGGTCGAAATCGCTGGCCAAACAGTTGGCTCAAGACGGGATTCTGGTCAACGTGGTGGCGCCGGGCTCCATTCTGTTTCCCGGCGGTTCGTGGGAGCGGCGGCAACAGGACAACCCGGAGTTCATCGCCAATTTCGTGCGCACCGAGATGCCCTTGGGACGCTTTGGCCGCCCGGAAGAGGTGGCGGCGATGGTGGTGTTTCTCGCCTCGCAGCGAGGGTCGCTGATGACCGGCGCCTGCATCAACGTGGACGGCTGCCAGTCGCGGTCAAACATCTGAAGCAGGTTCGATCGTCCTTGGCTGGCAAGCCTTGTCCCGCCCGCCCTGGCGGCGATGCCGGGCGGTGAAGGTGACCTTGCCGGTTTTGGGATGCAGGTGGAGGCTGAGGCGCCCTTCGAGAACGGCCAGCAGCTCCCGGCCCACCAGCTCGCCACGCCATCCTTCCAACACCAGGCTGCCCTCGGTGGGCAGTCGGTCCTTGCGATAACGCCGCACCAGCGTTTCGAGATCGTTGCGGTTGGCGATGAACGAGGCGGGGAGCTTCTCACGCTGACACAGGGCTTTGAGGCTGGTGTCAAGGAACTTCACGATCAATTCCTCGGATGGTGTCAGGCGGTGGTCTCGATTTTCCGGCTGCGGCTGATCTTCCTCGGGCACCTCGAGCCCGCGCTGCACCACCGTCAGGAGAGCGTCTGCCGAGCGTTCCAATTCGCGCTGTGGCAGGCCGCGCAGGCGTTGCAAGTCGTCGCGCGTCTGGGGTGCCCGGCGAGCCAGGTCCACCAGGATTTCGTTGCTGAGAACGCGCCCGGCGGGGCGATTGCGTTGCCGCGCTTCGTCGTCGCGCCATGCCGCCAGCTCGCGCAGAATGGCCAGCCCCTGCGACGGCAGGTTTTTACCGTTGCGGATGCGGCGGTAGAGGGTGCGCGGATCGCGTTCGTACAGGGCGGGAGCGGTAAATTTGCGGCACTCGTCGGCGGCCCACGCGGCCCGGCCCATCGTGTCGAGACGCTTGCTGAGCCGATCGTGCATCGGCAGCAGATAGCGCACGTCGTCCAGGGCATACTTGATCTGCGCTGGCAGCAGCGGGCGGCGCAGCCAGTCAGAATAGCTCTCGCCTTTTGTCAGCGATACGCCCAGCAGGGCGTCCACCAGACGGCCGTACGACAATTGTTCGCCGAGTCCAGCTATAGAGGCAGCGATCTGGGTGTCGAATATTGGCTGGGTGAGCTTACCGGTATGCCAATGCAATACCTCGACGTCCTGGCCGGCGGCGTGCAGCACCTTGAGGACGTCGGTATTCGTCAACACCTCGACCAGGGGTGACAAATCGTCCACCGTCAGCGGATCGACGATGGCGCAGGTGTCGCGGACGGCGATCTGGATCAGCGCCAGTTGCGGGGCGTAGGTATTCTCGCGGATGAATTCGAGGTCGATCGCCAATCGCCCTTCGGTTCGCGCTTGCGCACAGAGGCGACGCAATGGCTCTGAGCTTTCGATATACATGGCGTGCTTTCTATTGTCGGGGATTGAGATGCTAGGGATCGGGGGATGGCCCGTGGGGAGTTGGGAATGACTGAGCGCATGACGCGGGTCATTGTAGCAGCCCTGCTCGTTTTCGGCTATACGGCGGTTGTGGCAGCGGACGGCTCTCCGACGGCCGCCCGAGAAATTGCGCGCGGCCATGCCCTGCTGGCGGCGGCGCGCCAGGCGCCGGCGGGGGAAGCGAAAGAGGACCTGCTGTCCGAGGCCGTTGAGGCGTTCAAGTCGGGTTACCGGTGGTTTGGCCGTGACACCCAGGTGCGGGCGTTGCTGGGCGCGGCGCAGAGCTACCTGGTGATGCAAACGCCGCGGCGCGTCTTTCCGTTTCTGTGGCAGGCGACGCCGTTGCAGCGCGCCGAGAGAAGCGCGCAACAGGCACTGGTGATGCAGTCGGACAGCCCGTCGGCAGCTTTCCTGCTGGGATTGATTTACTGGCGGCAGGCGCAGACCGCTGAGGACCCGGCTGAGGCTGTGGCGCTAAGCAACGAATACGTGGGCAAAGCGGCCGATTCGGGGATGCCCGTTGTAGCGCCAGATCGGGTGGATGGCCCGCCGCATGCCTTCCAAATGGAGGATACGCTCTCGGTGCTGCGCTACGCAGACGCCCGCGGCACGGGAAAACCGGACGATCTGCTGTTCGTCTATGAGAAGGGGGAGAATCGGCACGTCGGCGTGATCGTGGCCGCGGGCAAGGCGTACCCGCTGGTGGCGGACGCGGTGACCGGGTCAATGGTCTCCGACGGCACATTTGAAGGAATCAGCGTTGACGCGCAACCGCAAGGGGCGCCGCAAATCATCATCCATGCCCGGCGGGACGGCCGGCAAATCGCCGAGTCGTTCGCGTGGAACGGTGATGGATTCGTGCCGTCGGACTGAAGCGGGACGGCGGTTTATGGAGTCGGCAGGAAAGCGGAACCCGAAGCGACGAGGCGTTGCAGTTGGGGGGACAGGAGGGCGACGTCGAGAACCGGCTCGCCGCCAACGTCTTTGACCAGCGCCACCACCGCGTAGGTGAAGCGCAGGGCTTGCGCCATCTGACGCAGGAGATCTGGCGACACGCCGTTTTCCAGGGGGGTGTCGTGCTCAAGGGACCACAGCAGAATGCGGTTGGCGGTGACGACGCGAAAGCGCCCGTTGGCCTCAAGAGCCGATTGCAGCGCCGTCGTCCAGCGCCCGTGCGGGAGCGGCTGCGGCATCCCGTTGACAACGGGCAGAACCCCCAGGGTCACCGGCCCCGAGGTGATGCGAACCTTGTCGCCGCGTTGCGCCTCTGTACCAGGCGACGCCAGCAATTTCGCCAGCGCGTACCCCTCGAAAATCTGCTCGACGATGACGTAGCCGATAGCCTCTTCCAGCCGGCTGATCGCCTGCTCGCCATCGGTTGCGGACGCGGCTTCCCGCGATCGGAGCAGAGTCAGTTGCGTTCCAGGCAAGATGTCATCGCGGGCACCGAGGCTCAGGTAGATGTCACCGTCTTCTACCTTGACCACCTCTCCGGTCACTTTGGGAAAGTAGCGGGCCAGCTGTTCGGCCACGTCCGCAAACACGACCGCGTCGGGCTGCGACCAAGTGCTGCCACAGAGCGCCAGCAACAGCGCGGCGAGGCACAACAGCCACGCGCGGCTCTGTTGGGGCTTTTTCCGGTTCGCGGCCTTGTCTCGAATCGTGATCACGTCCATACTCCTAAATCCTGCATGCGGGTCCGAAAACGGCGGCGAGCGTACCATCGCCCCAGAGAAGATGTCAACCGCTCGACCTCGGCCCAACCTCATGCTCTGCGGGAGAACAATTCATGCCCCTGCTGACCCGCTGCTTCCTCAAAACGGCCATCCTTTACTTCGTTGCCAGTTCCTGTCTCGGCGGCTATCTGCTCATCGCGGTGGGCTTGCAACACACCACGCCGCCGGTGTTGCAGCCGGTTTACTGGCACATGCTGCTCGTCGGCTGGCTCATGCAGCTCATTTTCGGCGTCGCCTACTGGATGTTCCCGCCCTTCGCCAAGGGACAGCCGCACCGCTACCCGGCGCTGGCATGGTTCGCATACGCGGCCCTGAACGTCGGCTTGCTGCTGCGGGTGGTCGTCGAGCCTTGGCACGTCATGCGGCCACAGCCGGGCCTGGGATGGCTGCTGGTGTGCTCGGCGGTGCTGCAGGTGGCGGCGGGGTGGATGTTTCTGATCACTATTTGGACGCGCATTCGCGGGCGGGGGCGTTGAGGTATGCCGAGGCTCAGCTGGTTTTTCCTGCGGGGCGGTTTCATCTGCCTGGCGGTGGGCATGCTGGCGGGCGGGTTGATTCTGGTGCAGAAAGGCACCGGCCGCTTCCCGTTCTTTTGGGTGCTGCTGCCGGCGCACATCTATCTCGTGCTGGTGGGTGGCGTGACGCAGTGCGCGCTGGGCGTCAGCTACTGGATTCTGCCGCGCCTGGGACCCGGCAAGGGCCGCGGCAATACGGCGCTGGCGTGGTCGAGCTATTGGGCGCTCAAAACGGCCATCCTCCTGGTCGCCCTGCACCCGGTGGTCAAGATTGCCTTGGGAGCGCCGGCCGCCGGTGCGACCTTTGTATGCGGCGGCGTCCTGCAGGGCCTGGCCGCCGCTGGCTTCGCGCTGCACGCTTGGCCGCGCATTCGCCCTTCGCAGACAGTAGGCGCTGATTCAACCTTTTCCTTGTCCTTTTCAAGGCGCCACGTTCGCGCCAGCCAGTACGTATGCGAGCCTTCTGCGGATGGCCCAAAGGCAGGCGAGTGAGGGGAGCACCATCAGCACGGTGATGACGCAGAACACTCCCCAGTCCGCCGTTCAGCTAGGGCCTGTTGACATTTAAGCAAGTGCCAAACGAGAACTCACCACATGAATCATCGCGGCGTAGCTCACGTCCGTTCTGTGCCCAGTGTCGGAATCGTTGGAACGTCAAGTTCCACAGCCCGAACTCGTCTGGCAAATCGCGCCATGCAACCCCGGTGTGGGCCATCCACAGAACGGCTTCAAGGAACTCCCGATAGTCTCTTGCGGACCGTCCGGGGGGCGCCGGCCTTTTGGCTGACATGGATTGGGGGTTGAATTCCCCTCAATTGCAGACGGTGGACTATATGAGTGTCAACAGGCCCTAGACAACTGATAGAAAAAACGGAGGCATTTCGGAGTGATGCAAAATGCAACGGATTGAAAGCCGCCGGAGGAGAGGCGAGGGAGATCAACCCTCTGAAATTGTGGGATTTATGATGAAGTTGCTGGAAAAGGTCGACAATCGATTTGCGACAGCAGATAGCATGTTTCTCCCCCTGATCGTCAAACCCCTAATGTTTATTCCCCTCAACATACTGCCGCAGGAAGCGAGCCGTGTGCGAGGCTTGCGGGTAGCCAAGCAGATGGCCGGGCGGGCCGGCGATGACGACCTCGCCGCCGGCGTAGCCGCCTTCGGGGCCGAGGTCGATGACATAATCGGCCTGCCGGATGACTTCGAGGTTGTGCTCGATGACGATGACCGTGTTGCCGCCGTCGCCCAGGGATTGCAGGACGTGCAGGAGTTTTTCGACGTCCGCGGGGTGCAGGCCGGTGGTGGGTTCGTCGAGGATGTACAGGGTATGGGCTTGGGCGCTGCGGTTGAGCTCGTAGGCCAGCTTGATGCGCTGCGCCTCGCCGCCGGAGAGGGTGTTGCTGGGCTGGCCCAGGGTCAGGTAACCGAGGCCGGCATCGTGCATGATCCGCAGCGGCCGGTGCACGCTGGCGACGCTGGCAAAGGCATCTACGGCCTCCGTTACGGTTAGGTCCAGAATGGCCGCGGCGTTCCTGTCGTTGTAGGCGGTCTCCAGCGTTTCCTCGGTGAAGCGCTTGCCGCGGCAGGTCTCGCAGGGCACGAAGACGTCCGGCAGGAAGTTCATTTCCACCTTGCGCTGGCCCTGGCCGCTGCAGGCGTCGCAGCGCCCGCCCTTGACGTTGAATGAAAACCGTCCGGGCGTGTAGCCGCGTAGGCGTGCTTCCGGCGTCTGGGCCAGCAGGCACCGGATGGTGTCGTAAAAGCCGACGTAGGTCGCCGGGTTGGAGCGCGGGCTTTTACCGATGGGGGCGTGGTCCACTTGCAGCACGCGCCGCACTGCTTCCGCGCCGTGCAGGTCGCGGTGCGCGCCGATGCGGTCGACGCTGCCGCCCAGGCGCTGCCGCAGGGCTGGGTAGAGGGTGCGCTCGACCAGGGTGCTCTTGCCGGAGCCGGAAACGCCGGTCACGGCGATGAACGTCTCCAGGGGGAAGCTGACGTCGATGCCTTTCAGATTGTGCTCGCAGGCGCCGCGCACGGTCAGTTGGGGTCGGCCCTTCAGGCTGCGTTGGCGCCCGGCGGGGCCGGGGTGGGCGTCGTTGCGGAGATAGCGTCCGGTGAGCGATGCGGTGTGCTGCGCGAGGTGCTGCGGGGGACCGGCGGCGACGACGTGGCCGCCCTGCATGCCGCCGGGGCCGAGGTCGATGACGTGATCGGCGCTACGCATGGTAGCTTCGTCGTGCTCGACCACCAGGATGCTGTTGCCCTGCGCCTTCAAGCGCTGCAAGGTGGCCAGCAGGCGGGCGTTGTCGCGCGGGTGCAGGCCGATGCTTGGCTCGTCGAGGATGTACAGTGTGTTGACCAGCGACGAGCCCAGCGCCGTGGTCAGGTTGACCCGCTGCACCTCGCCGCCGGACAGGGTGCGCGATTGGCGGTCGAGGGTCAGGTAATCGAGACCGACGGCGACCAGATAATCCAGGCGGCTACGAATCTCGCCGAGCAGCAGGGTGATGGCCTCGTCGTGCGGCGCCGACTCGGTCAGTCCCGCAAAGAAGTCGGCGCAGGCGCCCACGGACAGGGCGTAAACGTCTGAGATCGTGCGGCCGCGGATGCGCGTCAGCAATGCCTCGGGCTGCAGGCGGGCGCCGCGGCAGGCGACGCAGGTGACGTAGCTGCGGTAGCGCGCCAGGAAAATGCGCACGTGCATGCGGTAGGTTCTCGTCTCCAGCCAAATCGCCATTCACGCCGTCAAGCGCGTGGCGAAGGTGCGCCTGCAAGACCGCCTGCGATTGGTGGCGGGCAAGGACTTTGAAGTTGACGGCGTGCCGCGCACCCTGGAAGGCGCCCGCGACCTGTGGAAGCGTGATCCCTACCACTTCCAGAAATGGGCTGTCGAAACCGTGGACGGCTTCGTGACAACGCGGCGCCCGGCAGACGGCGGCAGGCATCGACGGACGCTTGTACGTCGCTATGCCGAACGTGGACGACCTGCAAAGCATGGCGATTGAGGTGAAGGGCGGCAAGAACGTCGGTATTGCCACGCGACGCGCCCTGCGAGGCGTGTTGGAGAACGGCGCGGCGCTGAGGGTCGGCCTGATTATCCTGGAGCCATTGGGCGTAACGAAGGAACGTAACTTCCATCGCTTCATGGCTGAGGCAGGGGATACCCAGTCCACGTTTGCGCGGCCATACCCCCGTGTGCAGCTACGGACGGTTGAAGACATTCTGAATGGCAAGGGATTCGACGTGCCGGGCATGGTTGCGCGCGGCACAGGGCAGGGCGTGCTATTAAGCCTGTAACTTGTAATTCCGATCCGACATTCCGCAAAAGAGTTAACGGTCGGGCGGAAGTTCAAGCCCGTGCCGGACGCAGAAGTCGGCGAGTTCGCGCAGGGTGCGGACGCGGGCCTGTGCTTGTGGCTTGCTTCGCCGGCGCCGGCGGTGCGCCTCCGGGTCGGTGTCGAGGATGAGGGCGCCGTCCACCAGACTGACGTATTGAGCAAGCTGGTGGCTGACAGCCGCAGGAGTGGCGTCGGGCACGGGAGGCCCGTCGACGAGACCGGGTGGCCTGCCGGCGGCGAAACCGCTGGCGATTTCGTCGGCGCGGTCGTTGCCAGGGTCGCCGCTGTGGCCGCGCACGTGCCGCCACTTGACCCGTCCCGGATTTTCGGCGTCCAACTGCATCCACAGGTCGCGGTTCTTGACCGGTGCGCGGTTGGCGGTGACCCAGCCCTTGCGCTTCCAGCCAGCCAGCCATTTCGTCAGGCCGTTGATGACGTATTGGCTGTCCGAGTACACGGTCGCCGCCGCCCCTGGTTCGATGGCCTGTAGGGCCGCCAGCGCGCCTTGTAGTTCCATGCGGTTGTTGGTGGTGGACGCCTCGCGGCCGCCCAGTTCGCGTACGGCACCGTCGGGGTAGAGGATGCGCACGCCCCAGCCGCCGGGGCCGGGATTGCCCAGGCAAGCGCCGTCGGTATACACGAGTATGTCACGCATGGCTTGTCGCCTTGACTCTTGTGAGTCAGCCGGGATCTGTGGGGTCTGGAAGCGGCTTGGCTGACGACGATTAAGAGCTTGAAAAACGGCGGAACCTGTATATCTTGAGGCGTTTTCCGAACCACCCGAACCGGACAGAAGTCCGTCAGAGGAGCTTGCACCATGGCGATTCGAACCGCAGACGTGATTATGCCAGGAAACGAGAATGCGTTCGACACGGGGGCGCGCGGCGCCTTGCCCAAACTGGCAGACCTCGAAGACAAGCACCGTACCCTGCTGGAAGGGCAGGTCACCTGCACCTTGGCGACCATGATGCCCAGCGGCCGGCCCCAGTTGACTCCCATCTGGGTAGCCCATGACGGCACGCATATCCTGGTGAATACCAAGAAGGGGCGAGTCAAGGATACGAACATGCGCGCCCGCCCGCAGGTCAGCATCATGGCGGTGAACCCAGACAACCCGTACCACTGGATGACGATCAATGGCCGCGTCGTCGATATGATCGAGGAGACCGATCCGCAACGGGGGCATGAGGCCACGACCAACGTGAACGCCCTGTCCAAGCGCTACATCGATCAAGACCCCTATCCACTGCGTGACCCACGGGGAGAAGTGCGAGTGCTGTTCAAGGTGTTGCCGGAGTACATCATGACGTTCGGCCCGCCACCGACAAGCTGAGTTCGGTCAACTTTGCATGGTATCGAACGGACAGGCGCGGCACGGTTTGCATCTCTGCAAACTCGGAATCTCGCGCAGAATTCGGTTTGCTAGCACCCGTTCTGCAAGCGACGATGGACGGCAGGGTAGCGGCGATAACACTGGAGGAGCCTGTGCCATTGGGCGGCGACGGTGCTTTTGCTGCGCCCTTGGGTACCTCATCAATATCAATCCTTGAAGTCGCAGTCGACCGCGTAGACGTTACGCCGCCGCCTTCTGGATTCGCTGTCGCAGTACGCGTACGATCGACTCAGGATATGGACGGAACCTCCTCCACCCAAGAGAGCGATATGTCCGTCTGGCATCTGCGCCATGTCTCGTATCCCGTAGCCGACTTCGATTCTCTCCACGTATTGCACGTCCGTGTCGTGGCGGCGGACGCGAAAGATCGAGGTCTCGCGCAGAGAAGCAATCAACAAATCATCTCTCCATAATGGGAACGCCTTCTCGTCATTCACGAGGATACTGGAGATGCCTATCGAAGGGACCCACGAGAAAACGGGTTTTGCGAAGCTGCCATAGTGTTGGCCCATCTTATTGAGCCGGTGGTCGTCCTGGACGATTCCTCCATATTCGAGGCCGTATGTAGCGAGGGGCCATCCGTAATTTTCTCCGGGTTTCAGGATATTGAGTTCATCGCCGCCTTGAGGCCCATGTTCCGTTTCCCACAAAATGCCGTCCTTGTCCCGTACGAGCCCTTGCGTATTGCGAAGACCGGAAGCCATCGTCTCGACGTTTCCAGTCTCGATTTCGATGCGGACAAGTTTGCCGAAGTGTGAGTCGGAGGCTTGAGAAGTCCTCGTACCATGCCCACCGATAGCGACCAGCAGGTGTTCGGGCCCGTCCGTCACCATCCTGCCTCCCGCTTCGTTTCCATAGGCGTTGCTGAGTTCCCGACAAGGCTCCGCATCGAATATCGTCTTCCATCCCTGCGATACCGAGATGCTCGTCCCTTGCAGAACAACATGTGTGGACGACAACCTGAACCGGATGCACTCTCCGGTGAAGTAGTGATGCGTGACGAACAACTGATACAGCTTTGCCGAACGCTTTCTCAGCAGAATGTCGGCGACTCGAAACTTGTCCAGGCTAAAAGTCGAACTATCCGGATGCGATTGGAATGCCTCCACATTCATCGGCACTTCCCCTTCGAGATACTCTACGTTCCAGCGCCACGCCAAGTTCCAGCGCCACGCCAAGTTCCCGCGCCACGCCAAGTTCCCGCCTTGGCGTACGCGGGCGATCCTTCCCCACGGCGTGACGACGAGCAGATCGTTGCCCAGAGACGCCACGGCTCCGCCGGTTGCGTTGTCGTCCCACCTGATACTGAGCGCTTTCGACTGTAGAGCGTACAGAGCGTACAGATGCGTCAGGAATGTCGTATCCGCTGAGGGTGCAATGATGTCTGACAACGCCGTCGCGGTATACGAGACGCCGTCCTTATCATAGTCCACCTGGACCCGTATGCGCTTCTCCTGTGCCTCGCTCCCGATCAAGTATGTCCATTTTCGAGGTAACGGCAGCAACCTGCAATTTGATCCATCCACATTGCAAACAGACCAGCGCCACGCCGAACGGTTCTCTAATGGCCATTGTTGGGTCAGATTGACACGTATGGTGTCTCCTACCATGTACGGGGGGGCGGCGGCGCGGGAAGAATTGCCGATCGCTCCGGCGGGGGCGGGTTGAAGCGCGGGTGCTGTTATGGTGACGACACGTGACCATGGGGATTGTTCGTCGGCGCTTATGGAAGCAACCCTGACCTCATACGTCAGTCCGCTCATCGCCCATGTATCCATGAGGGTATGGGGCGACGACGTTGCCGTGTATTCTTGCCATGCGAATGGGGTCAGTCCGTTCCCAAGCCGAACGGCAACCTTGTAACTCGTTGCGTCGGTGATCGCATTCCAGGAGACGGTAAGCCGCCTGTCGGAAGCGATTGCAACAACTCCGGTCGGCGTACCATCGGAGCGGACCGCGGCGAGAACTCCGACCAAGGCGAGACCGAAACCTAGCAACGCAAGACGGAACAGCCAGGAATTCGGCTGAAATTTTCGCAATCTGGTTTGCATGTCGTAGTCCCTGTCGGCTATCAGGACATCGGCTTCCGGTAGGGCCTCAAGTACCGGATCAGCCCCGCAGTAGTCGCTGACCTGGCCCGCCGTCAACCGCAGCACGACGGGCTTGCCGTCGCCGTCGCAGACGGCGTGGAGCTTCGAATTCAGCCCACCCCGGTGCGTCCGATCTGGCGTGGAAAAGCCCCCCCTTGAGCAGGCTGGCGGCGGTGCGATGCGCCCCCCGATGGGTGCTGTCGACCATGACCGTCCTGGTGGCGGCCTTCGGCAGCCAGGGCCTGGAAGATGCGGTCGAAGACCCTGGCCCTGCTCCAGCGCACGAAGCGATTGTAGAGTGTCTTGTGGGGTCCGTAACAGGCGGGCGCGTCGCGCCACCTCAGCCCCTAGCGGATGACGTGGATGATGCCGCTGATGGCCTTTCGGTCATCGCCGCGTGGGACGCCGCGCCCCTTGTTGGGTGACAGGGGTTTGAGTCGGTCAAACGGGTCGTCGGACAGCTAGAAGAGGTGCTCGGACATGATCGTTCTCCTTGTGGCGTCAGCGTGTTGACCCTCATCACAGGCCCCATGATACCCTTTTATAGGTCCTGAGCCTAGGTAGGTCTCGTCCATCTCGACGATGCCCCGGAGCAATTCGCGTTCGCTCGCCACCATGGCAACGCGGATGCGCTGCTGCATGTACCACGCGGCAGGCTGCGAGACCTGAAGGTCGCGCGCAAGCTGGCAGCTGGACAGGCTTTTCTTGGCGTTTACAATCAAGCCGATTGCCAAGAACCACTTTTGCAACGGGATGCGCGTCTTTTGGAACACGGTGCCGGACAGCACGTTGAAGCTGGACTTGCACGCATGGCAATTCCAGCGCCCGACGCGCCCAGAGTCGGCTTTGCGGGCAATGCTCGTGCTCTTGCAGTGGGGGCAGGTCGGATTGTCACCCCAACGAACAGCTTCAAGGTGTCGGATACAGGCTGCCTGATCGGGGTACTTGTTGAAAATGCTGATCAGATTCATGGCGTCACCTCCTCCTGGTAAATGTACCAGGTGGTGCATGAATTATAAAGCCCATAACTTATGATTGCGTTGAATTTTGCTCGCAGCCTCGACCACTGCTCGCCGGATAGAGGTCCTTTCCCGTCCGCGCTGAAATAGGGGCGACCTCTCGGGTCACCATGCTCGTTGGCATAGGCGGCCAATTTCACGAAGGTGTCAATCGGGGGGGGGGGTAATACCAGAGGTGGTCGGCGGTGAGGTACTTTCTCGTAGCCGCGTTACGCACACCGCACGCCTCGTTAGCCAGTCTCAGAGGCAACCCGGCGCGCTTCCATTCGTGGCGAAGCCACGCCTGCATGGTCAAGACTTCGTCCTGAACTCGAAACGTTGCGGCCTTGACGTAATGGACGCAAACTTCGGTAACGACGGGAAATTTTCTCAGTCGGAGATGATACACGTCGGCGTCGACCAATCCGCATACAGGTTCTCGGCTCGATCAAAGTGTATCGCTACCTTGTCGCGGGTTTGACACTGGCCGCGCCTCAACTCTGGCTGCTCGCCGGCCGCCTCGGAAAACAGCCGGCTCTGGACCCTTTGCTTAATCTCTGCCAATGGCAACACCTGTCACGCTGTTCATACCTTACTCGCTTGCCTCACTGACCCCTGCTGCCTGCCCGCTGGCCACCGCGATTTCCTCTGCGGCCGAGGGCGCTTCGCCATCGGCGTTGTTGGCGGGAGGGCCGCCGTTGCCAGACGGCAGGGTCCCCTCAGCCATGTCCATCAACGGCTTGATCAGATCAATGGGCACCGGAAAGACGATCGTCGAATTGTTCTCCACCGCCACCTCCGAGAGGGTTTGCAGAAAACGTAGCTGCAGCGACATGGGGTGACGGCCCATGATGCCGGCAGCCTCGGCCAGCCGCGTTGACGCCTGAAACTCGCCCTCCGCCGCGATGATCTTGGAGCGCCGCTCGCGTTCGGCCTCCGCCTGCCGGGCCATGGCGCGCTGCATTTCCTGCGGCAGGTCCACGTGCTTGATCTCCACCGAATCAATTTTGATCCCCCACTTATCGGTCTCGGAATCCAGAATCGTCTGCAGGCGATGGTTGATGATGTCGCGCTCGGTCAGCAGATCATCCAGCTCAAATTGCCCCAGCACGTTGCGCAACACTGTCTGAGCCTTCTGATAGGTGGCCGAAAAAAACTCCTCGACGTTCACCACCGCCTCCCTGGGACTGAGAATCCGGAAGAAAACGACGGCGTTGACCTTCAGGGTGACATTGTCCTTGGTAATGATGTCCTGCGGCGGTACGTCGACGGTTACAATCCGCGTGTTGATCTTGTGCATCTTCTCGATCAGCGGAATGATGAAGACCAGCCCCGGACCGCGCACGGCCTGATATTTGCCGAGGCGCAGCACGACGCCGCGCTCCCACTCGCGCAGAATCCGGACGGCATTGACGAGGATGAGCAGGACGACAATGAGCACGAATCCAAACTGCGAAATCATCATGAAATTTTCTCCTCCTTAGTCTTCTCAACGGTCAATTTCAATCCGTCAACCTCCACAATACGCACCGTTTCGCCAACCTCGATGTCCGAGGCGCTCCTGGCGCTCCACAGAGAGCCGCGCAACTGCACGGTACCGGTCGGAGCGAGGCGGGCGAACACCGTGCCAACCTCGCCAATCATGCCCTCTGAGCCGGTGACCGGCCGGTTACGAAAGCCGCGCACCGCAGCGCCAATGATAAAGGTAAACAAGGCCGCGGTGGTGCCGACGACCACAATAATCGTGCTCAGCGGGATGCGCAGGTATTCCTCGGGAGAGTCGATCAGCATGAGCGCGCCCAGGAACATGGCCACTGCACCGCCCAGTGTCAGCATGCCAAAGCTGGCGATGCTGGCCTCCAGAATGAACATGACCATACCCAGCCCGATCAGCAGCAACCCGGCGTAATTGATCGGCAGCGTCTGCAGCGAATAGAAGGCCAGCAGCAGGGAAATGGCGCCGATGACGCCAGGAAAGATCAGCCCCGGATTGTATAGCTCGATCATCAGCCCCAGCGAGCCCAGGCTTAACAACATCAGGGCGAACTGCGGATGGGAAATCACCGCAAGAACGCGCTGCCGCCAACTCATCTGCTTCGCCACCATGGTGGCGTCCGCGGTTTGCAAGGTGACCGTCTCGCCCGACACCTCTACCTGGTGGCCGTCGAGTTGGGCCAGCAGGTCCGCTACGTCTTCGGCCACGATGTCGATGACGTTGATTTCCAAGGCGCGCGTTTCGGTGATCGACACGCTCTCGCGCACCGCTTCCTCGGCCCAATCGGCATTTTTCTGCCGCTGGTTGGCGATGGAGCGGGCAAAGGCGGCGAGGTCGTTTTCCGCCTTGGTGCGCATGTCGCCCTCGATGTCGGAACCTCCGCCGGATACAGGATGCGCAGCGCCGATGTTGGTGCCCGGCGCCATGGCCGCGACGTGACCGGCGATGGTGATGAAGGTGCCGGCCGAAGCCGCCCGAGCGCCGCTCGGCGATACGTACACCACTACCGGCACGTTAGCGTTCAGGATCGCCTTGACGATCAGGCGAGTCGATTCCACCAGACCGCCGGGGGTATCCAGTTGAAAAACGACCGCGCTGGCGTTGTCGGCCTCGGCCTGCTCGATGCCTTGGCTCATGTATTCGACGACAACGGGGTTGATGATGCCCTCGACGACGTGAACATGGACTGGGGAATCGGCTGCCGGGGTCGGGGAACCCAGCAACAGGGCCAAACCGAACAGCGCGACGGCAAGGGAAAGCAGGCGAGACATACGGCACCTGAGCAGTAGCGAGCTCTAGGCTCGTCGGTGTGGGATGGGCGAAAAGTACGTGATTATATCACAGGGCCACCGGGGGAGAATCCGGTGGCGCGGGTTCGGCGCGGGCGTCGAGGTGCAACATCATCAGGGTGCCACCGACGACCAGGCCAGGCATGCAGACGAAGTTCAGCAGCGGCAACAGCAGCGACAGGGACGCCGACGCCCCGAAGCCGAGCATCAGCCAGCGGTGCTGCCAGACCAAGTGGCGGCGCTGGGCGAAGCGCAGGTGCCGGCTGTCCATGGCGAAGCCGGCGTATTCGAGGGGCATAAACACCAGGGTGAAGAGCAGGGCGACGGTGACCGTAATCGGCGCCAGGAAGGGCAACAGGAGCCCTGCCACCCACAACAGAAGCTGCACGCCGGCGAAGAAAGCAACTTTGCGGAGTTCGTCCATCACGGATTCGAAAACGGTAGCCAGAGCGGCTTTCCAGCTTGTAGCGTCCGGCCCCTGTTTCCCCGTCACCAACAGCTCGACGCGCTGCGACAGCAGGGCCAGAAAGGGCGCGGCAATGACCAGGCCGAGGGCCAGAAAGGCCCCGTACAGGACCAGCAGCGCCGCCAGCAACAGCACGACCCCGATGGACCAGGCCAGCACGCGCAGGGGCACCACCCACGCCCAGGCGAGCCAGAAGTCGGGCGCGGCCGGATACATCCAGCCGGTGGTGAGGCTGTAAAGGGTGCCGAAGAAATACAGGAAGACGGCCAGAGCGGCGGCAAACACGCCGACGTTTACCACCGCGGGCAGTGCGGCCCACGTCCACAGGGAGCGGTGGCGCGCCAGAAAAGCTATGCCCTGGAACGGGAAACGGCATCCGCGTATGAGATCAGACAGCAAGGGACACCTCAATACACCTCCGCCTGACGGCCCCGCAGCGGATCAAGGCGCCCTAATCCCCCCGCAGTCGCGGATCGAGCAGGTCCCGCAGCGCATCGCCCATAATGTTGAACGACAGTACCGCCAGCATGATGGACAGGCCGGAGAACGTCGTCAGCCACGGGCAGCACTTGATGAACTGGCGCCCCTCGCTGAGGATGTTGCCCCAGCTTGCGGTCGGCGGCGGTACGCCGAGGCCGAGGAAGCTCAACCCGGCCTCGGTGCGGATGGCGTTGGCGATGTACAGGGTGGCAATGACGACCAGCGTGGAAACGGCGTTCGGGAAGATGTGCCGCACCATGAGGCGTAGCGGGGTGCCGCCGAGGGCGCGCGCCGCCATGATGTAGTCGTTTTCCTTGATCGTCAGGGCCATGCTGCGCGCCAGGCGCACGAAGTTGGGCGTCAGGGCGACGCCAATGGCGATGATCTCGTTGAGCAGCGACCCGCCCAGCGCCGTCACGATGATCAACGCCAGCAGCAGGGTGGGAAAGGCCAGCAGCATGTCGGTGCAGCGCATGATGGTGGCCTCGGTGCCGCCGCCTTTGTACCCCGCCAGGATGCCGAGCGGCACGCCGACCAGAAAGCCGACGACGACCGCGCCCAACCCGACTTGCAGGGAAACCCGCGTTCCCCAGATGACGCGGCTGAGCAAGTCGCGGCCAAACTCGTCGGTGCCGAGGAGGTGACGCCCGCCCGCGCCAGGGCCTTGGAGCACGAAGTCGGAAAACTGCGCCGAGGGGCTGAACGGCGAAATCAGCGGCGCCAGCACCGCGCAGACGAGCATCAGCACGACCATCAACATCCCCGCCGCAATGGGGATGTAGCGCCGGTGGCGCCGGCCCGACAGGCGGCGCTGCCACGCCTCCGAGTCGAACGCCGAGGGCTTGACCCGCGTCCCCGCGGTCGCCGTGTTGCCGGTTGTCGCCATAGCCGTTCGCCTCTCTTATTTGTACGCAATGCGGGGATCGAACACGGCGTACAGAATATCGACGAGCAGATTCACCAGGATGATGGTCATCGTAAACACCGTGATGGCGCCCTGCGCCAGCGGGTAGTCGCGGGCGCCGATGGCATCGACGAGCATTTTGCCCAGCCCCGGGCGGGTGAACACCGTTTCGGTCAGCACCGTGCCGGTCAGGGCGATGGCCACGAACAGGCCGATGATCGTCAGCAGCGGAATCATCATGTTGCGCAGCGCGTGCTTGTAGATCACGAAGCGCTCGTGCAGACCCTTGGAGCGCGCCGTGCGGATGTAATCGGCGCTGATGACCTCGAGCATGGCGGAACGCGCCATGCGGCTGACGGTCGCCGCCAAGGTCAGCCCCAAGGCGAGGGCCGGCAGGGCCAGATGGTGCAGCACGTCCCACACCGCGGCCAGAAAGTCCTCCGGGTATTCAAGGACTTCGCCCTCGGCGATCATGTCGAACACGGTGGTCAGGTCACCGCCACCGATCAGCGGGAACATATCCAGATGCAGGGAAAAGACGATGAGCAGCAGAATACCTAACCAGAACACCGGCATGGACAACCCCAGCAGGGCGATGAGGCGGGAGCTGTAATCCACCAGTGGGTTCTGCCGATGCAGGGCCGAGAAGATGCCCGTCGGCAGCCCAACGCCCAAGGCCACCAGGCTGCTGGCCAGCACCAGCAGCAGGGTGTGCGGAAACATGCCCAGAATGTAGCTGGAAACGGTGTATTGAAACACGATGGAGCGACCGAAATCGAAGTGCAGCGACTTCCACATGTAGTCGGCGTACTGCACCAGCAGCGGGCGGTCCAGGCCGAGGTGTCGCACACAGTCTTCCAAGGCTTCCTTGGTGGCTTCGTCGCCCATCATGGCAAGGCAAGGGTCGCCCGGCAAGATGCGCATGGCGAAAAAGACGATGCTCATGGCGCCGAGCAGCATGGGGATGGCGATAATCAATCGCCTGACCACATACGGCAACACTGGCGTCTCTCCTGGACGGCATACAACGCTTTATTCAACGACGGCGAGCATTTCAGGGTAGTTGTAGAAATAGTGCAGGGCATACTCACCGAGTTCCGGATCGAAGGGCGTGCTGACGCGCGCCGGGTTGCGGGCGCTGCGGCTGGGAATATCGACGATGGGCAGGCACACCGCGTCTTGCATGATGCGGCGCTGCGCCTCGTGATAGAGCGCGGCGCGCTGCTCGCTGTCACGGGTACGGCGCCCCTCCTCCAACAGATCGTCGATGCCGCGGTAGTGGGCGAAATTGGTGCCCTTGTTGCCGGTGGCCGGGTCGGGGGCCTCGTCGGAGTGAAAAAACAGGCTGAGCATCACGTCGCCGTCGGTAAGGCGGGTGCCGCCGTACAGCACGAACGGGTTCAGGTTGTTGCGGATGTTGCGGTGGTACGTCGGGTGCTCGACCAACTGTAGCTGCACGTCGACCCCTACGTGCTTCAATTGCTCCTGCACCATGGTCATGACTTTTGGGTAGCCGTATGATTTGGTAATGAAGTAATCCCCGATGGTGAGGCCATCCGGGTAGCCCGCCTCCGCCAGCAACTGCCGCGCCGACTCAGGATCATAGGCCGGCATTTCCACGGCCACGTGCCCAAAATACCCCGGCGGCAGCGGGCTGGAAGCCACCACGCCGAGGCCGTCCGGCCACAGCGTGTCGACGATGGCTTGGCGGTCGATAGCGTGCATGAACGCCCTGCGCACCCGGATGTCGTCGAACGGCGGCTTGGTGTAATTGAAATAGAACCGGAACTGCCCACCCGGACCCCGCTCGTCCAGCACCGCGTCCATCGCCGCCACCTGTTCCTTGACGTCCGGCGTAACGATGTTCGGCGACACGATGTCAAAGGTGCCTTTTTCCAGGCCGATCAGCTTGGTGGCGTCCTCGGGCACGTCGAACCAGTGGATCTCATCGATCGGCGGACGGCCCTCGTAATACTTTTTGAAAGCCCTGAAAATGATTTTTTCGCGGGGCAGGTGGCGATGAAAATAGAATGGGCCGGTGCCGACCGGATTCCAGCCGAACTGGTCGCCGAACTCCAGCGCCGCCTTTTGGCTGACGATGTAGCCCTGCTGGTAGCCGGCCATGCGGAGCGGGAAGACGGGGTCGAACTGCTTGAGGGTAATGCGCACGGTGTAGGGATCGAGAACGGTAATGTCCTGGATCACGTCGAGGTTTTTGGCGAAACGCATGCCGCGTTCCCGCCGCATCTGGCGCTCGAAGCTGTACTTGACGTCCTCGGCTGTCATTTCACCGTAGCCTTTGTGAAACTGCACGCCTTGCCGCAGCTTGAAGGTCCACACGGTGCCGTCGTCCGACACCGTCCAGCTCTCCGCCAAGTCCGGCTCGACTTCCGTGGTGGTCACCCGCCGTCGAACGACCTCCGTGCCGTCCGGCGCCGTTTCCGTGCCCTCCTTGATAGCAAAGCGGGTCAGGCCGCGATACAGCAGGCGCACGCCGGACTGCGTCTGCCCGAGAATGCTGGCGTGCGGGTCGAGGGTTTCCTGTTCCTTGTAGGCGATCTTGACGATCTTCTTGCGCGCCGCGTCAGCGGAGACAAAGAGCCCCAGCAGGATGCAGCCCTGCATCACAAGCACCACGAACAGCCGAAACACGCCCTTGTACACGGCGTCGCCTCCTTCTTCTAGGTCGCGTGATCATCATAGGGATGGATTGTCTACAAGAGCGGCTAGAATAATAATCCGCCCTGGCCGTGTCAACGGCTTTCCGGGCTTCCTGGCTGAGGGTTACCGCCGTGCGCGTGAGTGTCGTCATTCCAACATACAACCGCGCCGATTTCGTGCGCGAGGCGATCGCCTCGGTGCTGCGGCAGGACTACCCGGGCATTGAGATCATCGTCGTGGACGACGGCTCGCGCGACGGCACCGCGGCGGTCGTCAGCCAGTTTGGGCCAACCGTTCAATATCTGTGGCAGGAAAACCGCGGCGTCAGCGCGGCCCGAAACCGGGGCGTGGCGGTGTCGACCGGCGTCCTGATCGCCTTCCTCGATTCCGACGATCTTTGGCTGCCGAACAAGGTGGCCGCGCAAGTCGCCTGTTTCGAGGCGCACGCGGCGGCGCAGGCGTGTCACACGGACGAGATGTGGATACGCCGCGGGGTGCGGGTGAACGAGCGGCGCAGCCATCGCAAACAGGGCGGCTGGCAGTTTCTGGCGTCGCTACCGCGCTGCGTGATCAGCCCGTCGGCCATCATGATGCGCCGCGCGCTCTGGGACCGGCTCGGCGGCTTTGACGAGAGCCTGCCGGCCTGCGAGGATTATGACTTGTGGCTGCGCTTGACCGCCGTCGTGCCGGTCAGCTTCCTGCCGGAACGGCTCGTCGTCAAGCGCGGCGGGCACGACGATCAGTTGTCGCGCCGCACTCCCGTGCTGGACCGCTACCGCATCAAGGCCCTGGAGAAGGCATTGGCGACGTCCCTGCCGGCCGAGCACCGTCGAGCGGTCCTTGAGCAACTGGCCGCCAAATGCCGCATCGTCGCGCAGGGAGCCCGAAAACGGCAGCATGCGGACCGCTGGGCGTGCTATGCCGCCAAGGAGCAGCAGTACCGGCAGTGCCTGAACGCCGAGTGTAATCAAGCGTAATCCGACATTCCTGATGCGCCCCGAACGCTTTTGTCGTCGGGTTATGCCTGCGGCTAACCCGACCTGCTTGAAGCCGCCAGCCCTCACGTGATTCAATCCGGTACGGAAATGCTCCGCCCAGATGGACGTAATTCGTTACTTGGATGAAACAACAATGCTGAACAACACGGACCTGAACTGGATCACCAACTACATCTGGGGCATCGCCGACGACGTGCTGCGCGACCTCTACGTGCGCGGCAAATACCGCGACGTCATCTTGCCGATGACCGTGCTGCGCCGCCTCGACGCAGTGCTGGAAGACAGCAAGCAGGCCGTCCTCGCCATGAAGTCGACCCTGGATGCCGCAGGGGTGGTGGAGCAGGACTCGGCCCTGCGGCAGGCCGCCGGCCAAGCCTTCTACAACACCTCCCGATTCACCCTGCGCGACCTGCGGGCGCGGACCAGCCGCCAGCAACTCACCGCCGACTTCGAGGCTTATCTCGACGGCTTCTCGCCCAACGTCCAGGACATCCTCGACAACTTCGAGTTCCGCAACCAACTACCGCGCCTGTCCAGGGCCGACGCCCTAGGCGCGCTGGTCGAAAAGCTGACGGCGCCCGACGTCAATCTGAGCCCCGCCCCGATGCTGAACACCGACGGCTCGGTGCGGCATCCCGGCCTCGACAACCACGGCATGGGCTCGATCTTCGAAGAGTTGGTGCGCCGCTTCAACGAGGAGAACAACGAGGAGGCCGGCGAGCACTGGACGCCACGCGACGCCGTGCGCCTCATGGCCCGGCTGGTCTTCCTCCCCGTTGCCAAGGAGCTCAGGTCCGGCACCTACTTGCTCTACGACGGCGCCTGCGGCACCGGCGGCATGCTCACCGTGGCCGAGGACACCCTGCGGCAGCTCGCCGCCGAGCACGGCAAGGACGTCTCCACCCACCTCTACGGCCAGGAGATCAACGCCGAAACCTACGCCATCTGCAAGGCGGACCTGCTGCTCAAGGGCGAAGGCGAAGCCGCCGACAACATCGTCGGCGGCCCGGCGCACTCCACCCTGGCCAACGACGCCTTCCCGGTCCGCGAGTTCGACTTCATGCTCTCCAACCCGCCCTACGGCAAGAGCTGGAAGACCGACCTGGAACGCATGGGCGGCAAAAAGGACATGCGCGACCCGCGCTTCGTGATCGAGCATGCCGGCGACCCGGCGTATTCGCTGGTCACCCGCTCCAGCGACGGCCAGATGCTCTTCCTCGCCAACAAGCTCGCCAAGATGAAACAGCACACGCCTCTCGGCAGCCGCATCGCCGAGGTGCACAACGGCAGCTCCCTGTTCACCGGCGACGCCGGCCAGGGTGAGAGCAACATCCGCCGCTGGATCATCGAGAACGACTGGCTGGAGGCCATCGTCGCCCTGCCCCTCAACCTGTTCTACAACACCGGCATCGCTACCTACGTCTGGGTGCTCACCAACCGCAAGCCCGTGCACCGCCGGGGCAAGGTGCAGCTCATCGACGCCACCCAGTGGTACCGCCCCCTGCGCAAGAACCTGGGCAAGAAGAACTGTGAGCTCGGCGAGGACGACATCGCCCGCATCTGCGACACCTTCCTCAATTTCGAGGCAAGCGAGCAGAGCAAGATCTTCGACAACGCCGCTTTCGGCTACTGGAAGGTGACGGTCGAGCGGCCGCTGCGCCTCAACGGCAGCGATCCCAACCGCGCCCACAAGGCTGCGGAAATCAAAGGGCTGAAAGAGAATAGCGAACGCCGCGCGGACGCGCCGCCGGTCATCAGGAAGATTCACAAGCGGGGCGCCGCGGCCGACCCCCTGCACGGGCTGTTTGAAACGAGCCTCAACGGCGCGCCCGCGGTGGTGGAGTACGAGCCGGACAGCGACCTGCGCGACACCGAGCAGGTGCCGTTGCAGGAGCCGGGCGGTATCGAAGCCTTCCTGCGCCGTGAGGTGCTGCCCTACGCGCCCGATGCCTGGTACCAGCCCGACAGCGTCAAGGTCGGCTACGAGATCAGCTTCACCCGCTACTTCTACAAGCCGAAACCGATGCGCACGCTGGCGGAAATCCGGGCCGACATCCTGGCGCTGGAAAAGGAAACCGAGGGCTTGCTGGGAGACATAATTGGCACGAGCGGGAGCGGTGAGGATGATTTGTAAAGGCTGGCTTGGGTGATTGGCGCGATTGTACAAAGCCCTTTTCTTATTAAAATTTAACCGGTAATTTTTAATAACCACCTCAGATATTCAAAAACCTTTAATTAGGGAATCTCTGTTATGCAGCGCAGAGAAAATGGAACTACTTGTCACGCAAGGGGTCGCCCGCGAACTGACCGGACGGTCCCGAGGCCGGCTGTTCGTCTACGACCAGTATCTTTCCATCCTCAACGAAGAGACTGAGGCGCCGTGATGGTGGCATTGAACGGCTTGGAGGGCTCCAAATGAATCTGGGTGAAATGTTCAAGTATTTCCAGTTGGGCAAAGTCAAGCTAGGTCCACGGTGGCTCAACCTGGAGATTGACTTCCAACGGGACGACCAGGACGCCGCGTGGGAGTTGTACGTCGAGATGCTGACGCGCATCGTCACCCAACCGCTGCCGGTTGACGCAGGCGACGAAAAGACGGCTCTGGACAGCGTCTATTCCCTGTTCCCGACCACCCGGGAGATTCTTCAGCGCCATGGTCGGGAGGCGATTCGATTCAGCAGGGTTGCGATTCCCGTCCTGAATCAGGTCGTACGACCCTTTACCGCGAAATGGCACAAGGCGGCATTGTCCGGCGCCTTTGGCGATGCGGCCAAGCGAAGCGAGTTCCGCGAAGAATTGAGCGCTTTGCAGGCGGATTTGCGTAACTACAACCGACTGCTGGCAGACATCGCTGGTGTGGAAGATTTGACCGACCTGGAGCAATCAGGGGAGAGCGACCATGGCTCGAACTCAAAGATATAAGGTGTTCATCAGTTATCATCATGATGATCAAGAGTATAAAGATCGCTTTGGCCAAATGATGAAAGAATATATCGCGGATAAATCGGTGGGGGACGGAGATATAGGTGATCGGAACATAAAAACGGCAGCGGTTCGCCAGAAAATCCAAAATGACTGCATTGCTGGCGCGACCGTTTCTATTGTGCTGATAGGTCCCCGCACTTGGCAACGGAAGTATGTGGATTGGGAAATTAGTTTCAGTTTGAGGAAAACTAAGAAGAAGTCCAGATGTGGTCTGTTAGGCATTCTGCTGCCCAATCACCCAGATTTTAAGAAAGAACCTGCATCACGCAATCCTCGCCTGATACCGCCGAGACTGGCGGCTAACTGCGAGGGAGACGACCCCTACGCACGCATATATCGTTGGTCAGGGAGTCCGAATGAGGTGAATCGGGTTCGCCAGTGGATTCACCAAGCATGCTCTAGAAGAAACGGTCCCCCACCCAACAACGGCCAACAGCAGTTTAGCGACAATAGAACAAGCCCTAGTTCAGCCGGTTGGCAGAACTAGGGCCTGTTGACATTCACAAGAGCAACCCTACGGTCGTATGAGTCGCCGGCTTGGCGCGGGCGTCAATGGGGATGCCAGAAATCAGTACCCTGCTGGTCTTGGAGGGTGGTTGTAAATCGCGATGCCTCTCTGGGAGCGCGGGCATCTTGCCCGCATGGTTCCGCTTAGCGGGCTGGAAGCCCGCGCTCCCAGGCATGGGGGGCGTGGCGATGAGGCCCCAAGGTGACTTCTGAAACCGGCCAGAGCAAGGGCGGGGTCACTCACAAACACCCTTTTCGTGTCGATCGCGTGAATGTCAACAGGACTTGGACCAATAGCATCTATGACCACCAACTTTCAGTCCTATCCTGCTTACAAGCCTTCCGGCGTCGAGTGGCTGGGCGACGTGCCAGCACATTGGGAAGTCCGGCGGCTACGGACTGTGACTGGCATCCTCAACGGGGCTACCCCTTCTACCAATACACTGGCCTATTGGGATGGCGATATTGTCTGGCTGACCCCGGAGGATCTGGGCCGGCTAACAACTCGGTATGTTGACGGGAGCGCCCGCCGTATCACGCAAGCGGGCTACGATTCCTGCGGTACCACTCTCGCGCCGGCCGGCAGTCTGGCGATCTCAACCCGGGCTCCGATTGGACACCTTGGTATCCTGCGGTCAGCCGTGTGCGTCAATCAAGGCTGCCGGTTGTTAGTCCCCAACGCGGCCCTTCGGTCCGGCTACCTCTATTATGCCATGAAAACCGCCCGACATGAGCTGGAGGCGCTTGGCCAGGGGACGACCTTCATGGAGTTGTCTCGGCGCGAGTTGGCCGACTTCACTCTTGCCCGGCCACCCCTCCCCGAACAAGCTGCCATCGTCCGCTATCTCGACCACGCCGACGCACGCATCCGCCGTTACATCAGCGCCAAGGAGCGGCTCATCGGCTTGCTGGAAGAGCAACGACAGGCCGTCATCCACCGCGCTGTCACCCGCGGCCTCAATCCCAACGTCCGGCTCAAACCCTCCGGTGTGGAGTGGCTTGGCGACGTGCCAAGGCATTGGGAGAGAAGAGCGGTGTGGCAGTTGTTTCAGATAGGCCGCGGAAAGGTCATTAGCCACGAGTACATTGCTAACCATCCGGGGCCATTCCCTCTCTACTCTTCTCAGACCGAAAACGACGGCGTTATGGGTCACATAGACACTTTCATGTTCGAGGGGGACTTTCTGACGTGGACGACAGATGGGGCACACGCAGGCACCGTATTTCGCCGGAGTGGGAAGTTCAATTGCACCAATGTATGTGGGACGCTGTTCCCGAAGACCCGGCTAAACTTGGACTTTATGCGCATGGCTGTGGCATCCGAAACGAAGCGCCAAGTGCGACTATAGACATCAACCCTAAGTTGATGAACAACATGATGGCTCGCATTCGCGTAAATGTGCCGCCTTACGACGAACAAGCTCAGATCGTGGACTACGTTGAAAGAATCGCCAAGCCGAGCGACTTTGGTATCGAAAGAAGTCGGCTTCAGGTCAACCTTCTCAGCGAGTACCGCACCCGCCTGATCGCCGACGTCGTCACCGGCAAGCTCGACGTTCGTGAGGCGGCCGCCGCTCTGCCGGAAGTCGACCCCCTCGCTGCGGAGGACTACCTGGATGAGACATTCGCCACTGCTAACGAGTCGGAATTCGACAGCGAAGACGAGGCGGTAGAGGACGCGGACTGACCATGCCGCTACCTGCGAAACCGAAGATTTACCACATTGCGCATCTGGATCGTCTGCCCTCGATCATCGCCGACGGCAACCTCTGGTGTGATGCAGAAATCGCGCGCCGCCAGGCGGCCAACCCTGACATGGGCACCACAATTGGGTTGGACAGCATCAAGCAACGACGCCTCACGAACTCGCTCAACAGCCGTCCAGGCTTGCGCGTAGGCGACTGCGTGCCGTTCTACTTCTGTCCGCGCTCGGTCATGCTCTATGTGATCTTCCGAGGAAATCACCCGGAATTAACCTATCAAGGCGGGCAAGGCCCCATTGTTCATCTGGAGGCGGACTTACAGCAAACAGTTGCTTGGGCGGAGAAACACAAGCAGCGTTGGGCGTTCACGCTTTCAAACGCCGGCGCCTCTTACTTCATGGATCGGTGCAACTTGACGCAGTTAGGCGAGATTGACTGGGACGCCGTGCAAGCCTGCGACTGGCGGCAATGCAAGCACGGCAAGCAGGCGGAGTTTCTGATGGAGCGACGATTCCCGTGGGAATTGGTTGCGCGTATCGGCGTGGGGAGGCAGCGGACTTACCAGGAGGTGATGGCGGCTCTTGCATCCGCCACGCATACACCACCCGTTGCCATCAAGCCTGATTGGTATTATTGAGGGGAAAGGGGGATGGCCATGATCGAATACAAGACGGGCGACATCATCCGCGAAAATGCCGAGGCGCTGGTCAATACCGTCAACTGTGTCGGCGTCATGGGGCGCGGCATCGCGCTTCAGTTCAAGAAAGCCTTTCCTGAGAATTTCGACGCCTACGCCGCGGCCTGCAAGCAGAGAGCGGTAGAGCCGGGGCGGATGTTCGTCTTCGAGACCGGTCAGATGTACCCGCGCTATATCATCAATTTCCCGACCAAACGCCATTGGCGGGGAAAGAGCCGCCTCGAGGATATCGAGTCCGGCTTGGCGTCGTTGGTCCAGGAAATCCGCGCGCTCGGCATCCGCTCGGTCGCCGTTCCTCCTCTTGGCAGCGGGTTGGGCGGATTGAACTGGCGCGCGGTGCGGAACCGTATGCAAGCGGCGCTGGAAAAGCTGCCTGACGTGGAGATCGTCATATTCAAGCCGCTCGGCGAGCCGCAGGACGGGCGGGCCAACCATTCGCGCGAGGTCCCGAAAATGACGGCGGGTCGGGCTGCGCTGGTCGGTCTGATGGACCGCTATCTTCGTGGCGGGTTGGACCCGTTCGTGACGCTGTTGGAGGTCCACAAGCTGATGTATTTCGCGCAGGAAGCGGGCGAACCGTTGAAACTGAGGTTTGTCAAAGGGCTTTACGGACCTTACGCCGAGAATCTGCGGCACGTGTTGAACGCCGTCGAGGGTCATCTGGTGTCCGGCTACGCCGCGGACGGCGACGCGCCCGACGAGGAACTGGAGTTGGTTCCCGGCGCAATCGAGGACGCGCAAACGTTTCTCGCGGATAAGGCCGAAACGCGAGAGCGCTTCGAGCAGGTTTCCGATCTCGTGAACGGGTTCGAGTCTTCGTTCGGCCTGGAACTGCTGTCCACGGTGCATTGGGTGATCGCGCGTGAACCCCCCAGAAATCTCACCGATGTCATATCGCACGTCCACAAGTGGGATGAACGCAAGAAGATGTTTTCGGCCCGCCAGATCAAGCTCGCCGCTGATGTTCTGGCGGAGAAAGGCTGGATCGACCGCGGCGTTCTGGATGCCGGCTCATGACCCCCGACACCTCCGATGGAGGGGATGTCCCCCTGTCCTGCGAGGAACTGTACGACCGGACCAGAGAAGGCCAAGGCTCGGGCAGTGGCCGCCGCCGAGCGCCAAGACGTCAAGCGCGGATGCTGCAGGCGTTTCCATCACCAGGCAACGCGCCTCAGGGCGGCACGGAACAAGTCCACCACCGCACAGACGCGCCACTGGAATATCCCGCAGTCGAAAGTGAGGTGACCATATGACGGACTGGAGCGCCTGCCCAGCAGTGGAACGAAACCCCAAGAAGATCAGCGGAGCTTGGGCCTTCACCGGGACAAGAGTGCCGGTATACGCCCTCTTCGAAAACCTGGAGAGCGGGGCCACCGTGAATCAGTTCCTGGAGTGGTTCCCAGAAGTGCAGGAGTGGCAGGTCGCGGCTGTCCTCAAGCACGAAGCGGAACACCTCAAAGCGCCAGCCCGGGCATGAAAATTCGGTTCGATCATGGAACCCCAGCACCCCTCCGAAGATATCTCCGAGAACATTTGGTGAATAGATTCGCGGAGAAGGGATGGGACCAACTGGAAAACGGAGAACTTATCCAGAAAGCAGAAGAGGAAGGATATGAGGTAATCATTACCACGGACCAGAGCATGCAATACCAGCAGAACCTCACCGGCAGAAGGATAGCAATTGTAGTGCTGCTATCCACAGCATGGCCCAGAGTGCAGCACCGAACTGAAGAAATCCGCAAAGCTATTGAAGACGTACAGCCCGGAGAACTGCGGGAAGTCCCGCTCTGAGTAGCAAAGAGGGGATAGCATGTCCCACCGACTCGGACCGCACCGGAGCCGCCGGAAATGTCGGGAGAGCCGCACAGAAGAGCTTACGTATGACCGTTTCCGCACATGAACTCCAAACCTGGATGAACGCCAGGGAAGGCGAGCGTCTGGAGTTCAAAGAGGCAAAGACCCAGTTCCACTTTGAGAAGCTGGTGAAGTATTGCGTCGCCCTCGCCAATGAAGGCGGCGGAAGGATGATCCTGGGCGTAACGGACAAGCCGCCTCGCACGGTGGTTGGTAGCCAAGCGTTTCGCAATCTCGAACAGACAAAGGTCCGTTTGATTAATCGACTGCGGCTTCGCCTTGATGTCGAGGATATCCGGCACCCGGACGGCCGGGTGTTGGTCTTTCAGGTTCCCCCTCGTCCTATCGGTGTGCCCCTGGAGGATCAAGGCGCGTATTGGATGCGGGGCGGCGAATCCCTGATTCCCATGACGCAGGACCAGCTTCGACGCATTTTTGCTGAGACCGGACCTGATTTCTCGGCTGAGATTTGTACGCTTGCCCGATTGGACGATCTCGACCCAGCCGCCGTGGAGATTCTGCGACAACTCTGGCAGCGCAAGTTACCAGACCAGGACATCTCGACCCGTCCCGTAAAGCAACTCCTGACGGATGCGGAGTTGCTTGTCGATGACGGGGTGACATACGCGGCACTGGTCTTGCTGGGCACGCGCAATGCCTTGGGCAGACATCTCGCCCAGGCGGAGCTCATATTCGAGTACCGCTCCAACGACGTGCCGGGACCGGCGGCGGAACGCCAGGAGTTCAGGCAGGGCTTCCTGTCCGTGCTCGACGATGTCTGGCGGCTTGTCAACCAGCGCAATGACCGGCAGCACTTCCAGCAGGGATTCTTTGTTTGGGACGTGCCCACCTTCAACGAGCGCGTGGTTCGCGAGGCCGTCTTGAATGCTGTGAGTCACCGCGATTACCGCCACGGCGGCTCCGTCTTCGTTCGCCAGTATCCGCACCATATCGAGATCGTCAGCCCTGGCGGCTTTCCATCCGGCATCACCCCCGAGAATATCCTGCGGCAGCAAAATCCGCGTAATCGCCGCATTGCCGAAGTCCTTGCCAAATGCGGCTTGGTCGAACGGGCCGGGCAGGGATTCGACCTCATCTTTCGCGAGTGCATTCGGCAGAGTAAGTCCTTGCCCGACTTCTCCCATACGAATGCCCACACTATATGGCTCACGCTGCGCGGCGACATTCAGGACCCGGAATTTCTGCGCTTTCTGGAGGAAATTGGCCAGGACCAGGTGGCCGCGTTCGGCCTTGACGACTTTCTGGTCGTCGATCTCATCCGCCGCGGGCAACGTGTTCCTGATCCCCTCAGATTGAAAGTTGAGCATCTGTTGGAACAGGGAATCATCGAGCGCATGGGACGCGGGCGGGGCGTGCGGCTGCTGCTTTCCCGGCGGTTCTACCGGCACATCGGTAAGGCGGGCGTCTATACGCGCAAACGTGGGCTGGACCGTGAGACAAATAAAGAACTGCTGCTGAAGCACATTCAAGACAACCGGAATGAGGGGAGTCGGTTAGGGGAACTCGTTCAGGTGTTGCCGGCCCTGTCGTACGTCCAGGTTCAAAAATTACTCCAGGATTTGAGGATACAAGGACGGATCCACAAAACAGGAAACACGAACGCCGCTCGCTGGTATCCCGGCAGTTCGCTACCCGGAATTACGCGCAAAAAGTAAGTAATTCGATCAAAAGGCATAATTTTGGCACAATTAAGCATAATTGATTCTTATAACTATATGATTATGTATGAGTTGAGTATTCAACTAAAAGTTAATGTAAAGACATTTAGTGTAATAAATTAGTGTGTAATAAATGCACAAATTGATATTACTGCAATCGTCATTTGCAGGGGACATTTTCCATGCACACCGACACCTCCGAACGCGGCCTCGAACGCCTCATCTGCACGGCGCTGGCCGGCCATCCGTGCGAGCCGCCGGCGTCAAGCACCGTAGCGGAACCGCCCACCGGCTACGGCGGCGTGGGCTGGAGCGGCGGCAACCCGCACGACTACGACCGCGAGTATTGCGTTGACGTCGTGCAGCTCCACGCCTTCCTGCGGGCCACCCAGCCGGGGGCCGCGGACACGCTGGCGCTGCATGAGGACGGTCCGACCCGGCGGCGCTTCCTGGCGCGGCTGCAGGGCGAGGTGTCCAAACGCGGCAGCATCGACGTGCTGCGCCACGGCCTCAAGCACGGACCGCACCACCTGGGCTTGTTCTACGGCACGCCGTCCCCCGGCAACGAGACGGCCAGGGAACGCTTCGAGCACAACCGCTTCAGCGTCAGCCGGCAACTGCGCTACAGCCGCGACGACGCCCAACGGGCGCTGGACATCGGACTGTTCATCAACGGCCTGCCGGTGTTCACCTTCGAGCTCAAGAACAGTCTGACCAAGCAGACGGCGGCCGACGCGGTGCAGCAGTACCGCAAGGACCGCAACGGGCGCGAGCGGCTGCTCGAGTTCGGGCGCTGCGTCGCCCACTTCGCGGTGGACGACAGCGAGGTGCGCTTCCGCACCCGCCTGCAGGGCAAAGCCTCTTGGTTCCTGCCCTTCAACCGCGGTTGGAACGACGGCGCCGGCAACCCGCCGAACCCGAGCGGCATCAAGACCGACTACTTGTGGCGGGACGTATTAAGCCGTGAGAGCCTGACGAACATCCTTGAAAACTACGCGCAGGTCGTGGAGACGAGGGACAACAAGACGGGCCGGAGCCGCAAGACGCAGATCTGGCCACGCTACCACCAGCTCGACGTGGTGCGCCGCCTGCTGGCCGACGCCAGGGCAGCCGGGGCGGGGCGGCGCTACCTGATCCAGCACTCGGCGGGCAGCGGCAAGAGCAACTCCATCGCTTGGCTGGCGCGCCAGCTGATCGACCTGAAGAAGGGCGACGCGCCGGTCTTCGACTCGATCATCGTGGTCACCGACCGGCGCATCCTGGACAGGCAGATTCACGACACCATCCGGCAGTTCTCCCAAGTCAGCGCCACGGTGGGGCACGCCGACCGCTCCGGCGACCTGCGCCGCTTCATCGAGAGCGGCAAGAAGATCATCATCTCGACGGTGCAGAAATTCCCGTTCATCCTCAGCGAAATCGGCAACGAACAGCGCGGCCGGCGCTTCGCCATCATCATCGACGAAGCCCACTCCAGCCAGGGCGGCCGCACCAGCGGAGCGATGACGCAGGCGCTCTCCGAGGCCGGCCAGGCGGACGAGGAGGAGACGTTCGAGGACCAGATCAACCGCCTCATGGAGTCCCGCCGGCTGCTCCCCAACGCCAGCTACTTCGCCTTCACCGCTACGCCCAAGAACAAGACGCTGGAGATCTTCGGCGACCCCGACCCACAGCCCGACGGCGCCGTCAGGCACCACCCCTTCCACAGCTACACCATGAAGCAGGCCATCCAGGAGGGCTTCATCCTGGACGTGCTGCAGCACTACACGCCGGTGCAGAGCTACTACAAGTTGGCCAAGACCGTGGAGGACGATCCGGAGTTCGACGCCAAAAGAGCCCAGAGGAAGCTGCGGCGCTTTGTCGAGGGCCACGACCACGCCATCCGCCTCAAGGCCGAGATCATGGTGGACCACTTCCACGACCAGGTGCTCACGCAGGGCAAGATCGGCGGCCAGGCGCGGGCCATGGTGGTCACCAACGGCATCGAGCGCGCCATCCAGTATTTTCACGCCGTCCGCGACTACCTGCAGGAGCGCAAGAGCCGCTACCAGGCCATCGTCGCCTTCTCCGGCGAGTTCGAGTTCGGCGGCGCCAGGGTCAGCGAGGCGTCGCTGAACGGCTTTCCCTCCAACAAAATTGCCGAGATGATCCGGCAGGACCCCTACCGCTTCCTCATCTGCGCCGACAAGTTCCAGACCGGCTACGACGAACCGCTGCTGCACACGATGTACGTGGACAAGACGCTGTCGGGCATCAAGGCGGTGCAAACGCTGTCGCGCCTCAACCGGGCGCATCCGCAGAAGCACGACGCCTTCGTGCTGGACTTTCTGAACGACGCCGACACCATCCGCGACGCCTTCGCCGACTTCTACCGCACGACGATCCTGGCCGACGAGACCGACCCCGACAAGTTGCACGACCTGCAGGCGGACCTGGACGGCGCCCAGGTGTACGCCCCGGAGCAAATCGACGACTTCGAGACGCTCTACCTCGGCGGGGCGGAACGCGACCGCCTCGACCCGATTCTCGACGCCTGCGTGGCGATCTACCTGAACGACCTCGACGAGGACGGGCAGGTGGCGTTCAAGGGCAGCGCCAAGGGGTTCGTGCGCACCTACGCCTTCCTGTCGTCGGTGCTGCCCTACACCAACGCGGCCTGGGAGAAACGCTCGATCTTCCTGAATTTCCTGATCCCCAAGCTGCCGGCACCCCAGGAGGAGGACCTGTCCAAGGGCATCCTGGACGCCATCGACATGGACAGCTACCGAGTCGAGAAACAGGCCATGCAGAAAATCATGCTGCCCGACGAGGATGCCGAGATCGGCCCGCTGCCGACCAGCGGCGGGGGGCAGCGGCCGGAGCCCGAGCTGGACCGCCTTTCAAATATCATCCGGTCGTTCAATGAGCATTTCGGGGACATCTCATGGGACGACGACGACCGCGTGCATCGACTCATCACCGAGACCATCCCGTCCCGAGTTGCCGAGGACAGCGCCTTCAAGAACGCTCAGCAGAATTCGGACAAGGAGAATGCCCGTATCGAGCACGACAAGGCGCTGCTGCGCGTGATGACGTCGCTGATGAAGGACGATGCCGAACTGTTCAAGCAGTTCATGGATAACGCGAGTTTCAAGCGCTGGCTGACCGATACGGTGTTCGGGCTGGCCTGCGACCGTGTGGGGGCGGCGTGACGAGAAACCCCAACGTCATGATACCCGTCGCAGAACGGCACGGGCCTTTTGGGCGGCTCCACCGGCTTGGTATGAAGAAAGTTTGACATGTCGACGTTCGGTCACGTCCCGGTGGCGGACATCGTCTTGGACGAAGAGACCTTCGTGGTCACCTACCGGCCACAGATGCAGCGCCTCCTGGATTCAGTCGCGCGTATGGGTGTCCTGACGCCGCTGCACCTGCGCCGGCCAAGCGAGTCGGCGCCCCTGCAACTCGTGGCGGGCGCCAAGCGCCTGCGGGCCGCGCAACGGGCCGGGCAGGCAACCGTGCCGGCCTTGGTCCACGAGGCCGACGAGCTCTCGGAGCAGCAGGCATTTCTGCTCGCCATACACGACAACTTGGCTTGCCGCCCCTTTAACGCCGTAGAAAAGGCCCGCATCCTCCGGCGTCTACGGCGCGATTTTCAGTACCCGGACACCGACCTGACCGAACAGTTCTGCCCGCTGCTGGAATTGCCGCCGCGCGCCGATACGCTGGAAGCCTATTGCGCCCTGGCTACCCTGGACGACGCCCTGCAAGCGGCAACGGTCGAAAGCGCCTTGCCCGTTGACGTCGCCCTGTGGGTCGGCGGTCTGGACACCGCCGACCGGCAAGCCGCGCTGCCCCTATTCGCCAGCCTGCAACTCGGCAGCAATCGCGCCCAGGAATGCGCCGCTTACATCGACGAGGTTTGCCAGCGCGACGCCTGCACCGCCGCCGCGCTGCTTGAGCGGCTCGACGTACCCGCCCTGCTGGCCGATCCGCAGCGTTCCGGGCCGCAGAAACGCGAGGCGGTGCGGCATGCCCTGCGCCAGGCGCGCTACCCCCAACTCACCGCCCACGAACAGCGCTACCGGGAAGCCGCCCGCCGTTTGCGCCTGCCGCCCGCCATCTCGCTACGCCCACCGCCGTATTTTGAAAGCCGCCAGTATCAGGTTTCGTTCAGTTTCAGCCACCCCCAGGAGCTCCGCCGCGCCGCCCAGCGTCTCCTCGACGCGGCCGATTCGGATGCCATGGACGATTTGTTTGATCTGTAGGGGGTTACAAGCGAGCACCGCGCGCCGCGTTGAATTCAACGCCCGGTTACAGTAGAGTACCCGCGCCGCCGCAGACAATCCGACCTCCGGCATGCAAGGGGCAACAACCGACATGAGCATCGAATACGGCACAAAAGACGGCGCCGTTCTGTGGATACGCAATCCCTTTACCGGCAACGTCACCTATTTCAACAACATCCACCGCAAGCCCCACGCCTACCGCCACCTGACGAACCCGCAGCCGTCGGCGCCGACCGCTCCATCACCGCCATCGACCTACGACGTGGGCGCCGACATGCGGCGTGTGCAGGACGCTTGCGTGTTCTGTCCGGACAACGAGGCCATGACGATGGAAGAGGTCATGCGCGTCAATTACGGCGACATGCAGCCCGGCGTCACCCCGCCCGACGGCAGCCGGGCCGAGGATTGGGCCATGCGCGTGGTGCGCAACATCGTGCCGCGCATTCCGGAGGCGTGCACGGGCGGCAGGAACGAGTCGTACGTCATCATCGAGGACGCCCGCCATTTTCTGCCCGGCGCCACCGACCTGACCGATCTCATGTGGTCCGGCGCGCTGTCCGCGGCGCAGTACTACCACGTGCTGCGCACGACTGCCGACGTGGTGCGGCACGCCATGGACAACCCGGCCGTCAAGTCGGTGCTCGTCCGCAAGCATCAGGGGCGGGAATCCGGCGCCTCGCAGCCGCACATCCATATTCAGGCCATCGGCGCGGACCGCATTTTCCCGGACGTAGAGCAAGAGATGGCGATCACGGCGCGCCATCCGGATGTCTGGCAGGAAAGTGTGGACCTGATGCGATGCTTTGGCTTTCACCTGCATGAGAGCGACGGCATCGTCTCGCACTGGTCGCCGTTCGGCAAATTCGGTCGTCACTTCGAGGTCATAGCGTTACACGATCAGCAGCCGCTGCACGAGATTCCCGACGACCGCTTGCGGCTCTTCGCCCAGCACCTGCACCGCCTCCTGTGCGCCTTGCACACCGCGCCGCACGACCTGGAGCTACACCACGGCGACGGCATCCCCCTGCACGTGCACGTCAACGGACGCCGTTACGTCTACGCCAACTTCGCCGGCACCCTGAACGCCCCCGCCGACCTCGCCACGAGTTACATGCCGCCAACCCGCCACGCCATGCGCGAGATGGCCCGGCAGGCGATATAAAGCGCACGCGTCCCCGTAGGCTTTCGTCGAATCGTTTGGGCTGCGTCTGCGGTGTGCCTTGTGGTGGTTATGGAGCCTGCGAGGGCCAGGGAGTGAACGTCCTCGGCGTCATCTTCAATTGATCTCACCATTCATAACGCTGTCCGGCAATTGTCATGTCAGTTCGGCTGGTGCGGCCTCCATTGCTCACTGGTATTTCGTGCGCCTGTAAAAAACGCCGAATGAACTCCTCGCCAATCTCTCCCCGGTTCGTATTGCCCAAACGTCTGTAGCCTTCCACCGGCGACCCGTCCCAGATGCTCTTGGGCGTGTTCTCACGAATTACAGCCGCCAGTAATTCTATCGGGTTCATTGCGGCGGCTCCCATAAGCCTTTGCTGCCGCCCTGCTTCCAGAACACCAGAGGCTGTTTCATAACTACCTGATGATAGTCACAAGCAAATGAGTTAGAAGCCATTGAGAAGCTTATTCAGCGTTATCAGCATGCACGCGATATGAAAGAAGCCGCGGTAGACCTCAATATATCGATCCCAGCGCACCACCAAGCGACGAAAATTGCCCACCCAGGAAATCGTTCGCTCAACTTTCCAACGACGTTTGTAACGGCGCAGCTTGCGACCATCCTGCAAGGAGGCTCGTTTACGGTTTCTGCGATGCGGGCAAATCAAATCAATGCCCCGAGACCGCAGACGCTGGCGAAGGGCGTCTGCGTCCGCCGCCTTGTCATAAATGAGGCGCGTGGGCTTTTGGCGAGGCCGACCGCGGCCACGACGCGGCACCGACACTTGTGTCAAGGCCCGCTCGATCAAGGTCACTTCCGCTGCGGACGCCGATTCCAGGAGGTTTCCCAGAGGAACACCTTGGCCGTCTGCCACCACCATCCACTTCGTACCTTTGCCCTTCTTGGTAGGGCCGACGCAAGGCCCCCTTTTTTGGCCGGGGCAAAGCTGCCGTCGGCAAAGGTTTCGGCCCAATCAAGCTGTCCTTGGCGGTCAAGTTGCGCCAGAAAGGCGCGCCATGCCTTAAGCCACACCTCTTGTTCCTCCCAGAGGCACAGACGACGCCAACAGGTGCTGGGAGAAGGATAGGACGCTGGCAGGTCTTTCCAGCGGGCGCCGCTGCGAAGGACCCACAAGATGCCCTCGAAGCAAGGGCGATTGGGGATTGGTTTGGGTCCACCCCAAGGCGAGGCTTGGGGTTTGGGCAGGAAGGGAGCGATTTTTTCCCACTGCTCATCGCTTAGTTCACTCTGATGGCGGTTCATGTCAGGCCTCCTTTCAGCCATTGATTGCATACCAAAAGGAGGCCTCATGCAAATTAAGTTATGAAACTGCTTCCAGAAAGTAGGAATGATTTTTCCGAGCATGAACCTGCCGCATGGTGCGGCTGACTCCCGGCCTGTTGTTCCTTACGACAACGAAAAGGTCTTCGGCCACAAACCCCACGTCCGCGTAATCCTGCAGGATCTCGACGTGGGTGAACCGCTGCCGGTTGGAGCACACCTCATCCTGGCATTTCACAATCAGGACACCCCGCTCGCGGAGTACCCTGTGGGCCTCGACTCCCGCATCGTGATAAAGGTCCAAGACGGCTTCGTGGTATTTGCTCCCGGTACGGTTCCCCGACCCATTGTTCCGGTAATGATCCTCGAACGGTGAGTGCGACTGATGAGCAGTTCCTCCCGGCGAGTGCATGTAGGGAGGATCGAGAACCACGCAATCAATCTCTCCGTCGCGGTAGGGAAGGTCGCGGCAGTCGATACCATCGAGAATGTCGGTTGGCCGCAAGTCATACTGCCCCTGGGGTACGTGTCGCCAGAATACCCCTTTGCCATAGGTAACGTCGGCCACAATGCTTCCGTTTTTCACATACAGCCCCAAAATGTGCGGAAACGCGCGGTCATTGCCTTCGACAAAAGCGCTCAAGACCAGATCGTTCGTGGGCCTGCCATTGTGGGCAACACGCTTGTGCATGGTCTGGGAGGATCGAATCCTGTTGGGGTGCGTCTGTCTGCGCATACATTCACCAAAGTAAGATGGGGCTATGCGAAGTTGTGAGGCATCACACTCGGTGACGCAGTTTACTCAAGGTTCACGTTACTGCAAATTGCCTTGACTGCCGGAAGTCAGCATGAGAAACCAACGTCTGCTGCAGAAATTGGCCAACGAGACCGGCCTGCACATCCACGTCAGTCATCTCCCGCCCGGCACAAGCAAGTGGAACAAGATCGAGCATCGGCTCTTTTGCCACGTCACGGCGAACTGGCGCGGCACATCGCTGACGACGTATGAGACCATTATCGACCGTATTGGCAACACACGGACGGCCTGTGCTTCCCTCGAGTCATCTATCGGCTCGGCTTCATTGGCCAGTGTGGACGCGGTGGTGAAGCGCGAGCCCCTGGCGGAACTAGGCAGCATACGACGCCTTCGCGGCCATGCGGTTCGGCATCGAGGGTATGCGGCGGGAAAGCGACGGCGATGCGGCAACCGCACGCCGTCAACTACGATTCGCGATGCGTTGATAGACCAACAGAAGGCATCGTTATTCAATCTGCGACAAATCAAGCGGCTCCACCAGCCGCTTGATCGTCCGCGCCACGTCCTGCGCCCCCTGGCCTTGCGGCCCGACCCGCCGAAAGATCGCCTCGGCTGCGCGCAGCCGGTCCAGCGCCTCCGCCATCTGTCCTTGCCGCCCGTAGACGTTGCCGATGTTGCCGAGGTCTCGCGCCCGGCCCGCGGCGTGCCCGCTGTCCGTATCCAGCTCAAGCGCTCGTTCGTGGGCGGCCAGCGCCTTGTCCAACTGCCGCTGCCGCTCGTACACGTTGCCGACGTGGCTGAGCGCCGCGGCCTGTCCGACCGCGTGCTTGATCCGCGTGTACAGTTTGAACGACCCTTCGTACGCCGCCAGCGCCCTGTCCAACTGCCCCTGCCTGAAATACACGTCGCCGATGTCGTCCATGACCGCAGCTCGATCGCCCGTGTTGCCGAGTTCGGCATGAGATCGCAACGCCCTGCCCAGCGATATCAGCGCGTCGCTAATCTGCCCCCGCATCCGGTAAGCATTGCCGATGTCCGCCAAGGCGAACGCCTGCCCAATGCTCCCAAGCCGCTGTTCGGCAAGCTGATACGCCCGCCGATACCAGTCCAGTGCCGCGTCCGGGAGCCCCTGCTCGGCATGCACGTGACCCAGGTTCCCCAGGGCTACCGCCTGCCCCTTCGCATGGTCCAGTTGTTGGCTCAACTCCAGCGCTCGCTGGTGCGTGGCGAGGGCCTCGGCCATCCTGCCCTGCGCCGCCTGCAGATTGCCAACGTGCCCGAGAGCGGCGGCCTCGGCCAGAAGGTCCCGCTCTTGCTTGGCGACGTCCAGGGCTGTGTGGTGCGCGGCCAGCGCCTCATCGACGCGACCTTGCTCCCGATACACAACGCCCAGGCCCAGGTGAAGGGCCGGCACGAAGTCGTGGCCGCCGCGCTTCTCAATCAGCTCTAACCCCGTGCGAAAATGCGCCTCGGCCGCCGCAAGCTCGCCCAGGTTGAGCGATACCAGACCGGCATTGAGAGATGCAGAGAGCGTCGCATACGCCTCCAAAGACCGCTGGTGCTCCTTGCCCGCGGCCCTGTAGCGGTACGCTCCGGCTTGCTCTTCCGCCGAAGCGAATGCTTCCGCCGCGGCGGCGCGGCTGGCCGCCTCAGCCTGCTGCAATTCCGCATCGAAGCGAGCGGTCGTGGCCTTGTACAACAAGCCCCGAGGCGTGTGAACGACGGCGAAAGACGGTTCCGCCGGCGGGTCGCCGCCCTTGTTTAGCGCAAAGCCTCCCAGCGCCGCAGCAATAACCACGACCCCGAGCGTCAGCAACAACCATCCGCGCCGCACATCTGACCAACTTCGCATCGTCTCGCCTCACCTTACTGCGCCATAAACCCGCCGTCCGCCGCCATCGCGTGCCCCGTGATGAACGACGCCGCGTCCGAGCACAGCCACACGACCGTTTCGGCAATCTCCTCGGGCCGCCCCAGGCGCCCGATCGGCTCGCGCGCCAGCATCTGCGCTTCCAGTTCCGGCCCTTCGTGCCGCAGCACGTAATCCACCATCGGCGTACGCACGTACCCCGGACACACCGCGTTGACGCGAATTCCCTGGCTGCCATATTCCAGGGCCGCCGTCTTGGTGAGCCCGACCACGCCGTGCTTGCTGGCCACGTAGGCCGAGCGACCCGCGATCCCGACCAGCCCGGCGATCGATGCGGTATTGACGACGGCACCGCTTCCCTGCGTCCGCATCTGCGCCAGCTCGTATTTCAGGCACAGCCAGACGCCCGTCAGATTGACCGCCAGCACCCGGTGCCAATCGTCCAGCGGATATTCGTCCGTCGGCGGATAGGCGCGCTGCGTCACGCCCGCGTTGTTGTACGCGCAGTCCAGCCGTCCGTAGGTCGCTACGGCTTGGCTGACCAGCGCCTCCACCTCCGTGTCGGCCGTCACGTCGGCGCGCACGAACACCGCCTCACCGCCCTGCTCCGTGATGCCGTGCACCGTTTGCTGGCCACCGTCCTCGTCCATGTCCGCGACCACCAGCTTCGCACCCTCGCGGGCAAACACCAGCGCCGTCGCCCGGCCGATCCCCGAACCCCCGCCCGTCACCAACGCCACCTTGCCTTCCACTCGTCCCACCATTGTCCAGCGCTCCTCCAAACCGTGTTGTGTCCGCGTCGAGACCGATTCCCAAAAACGAGCGCGTATCCTATCACAACCCTTTTCTGCGCAGGCTCACTGTCCCGATTTCGGGCGCGGGTAGAGCATGTCTTCGGGGCGCAGCGAACGACATGGGCGGGACGTTGGTTCGCAGCATCGGGCTTGTATGGGCGAGGGCGCGGACAGGTCTCAAGACCCTTGCCTGCAACATGCGTCGCCTGGTTCACTTGCAGCGTCTGGCGATGGTGGATTCACGCTAAAGGTGCCAGGGCAAGTAATCCGGACCGGAGATGCCGCTGTTTTCGCAAAACAAGGGGGCGGCAAACGGCCACGAAAGTTGGCCTTGCCTCGAAAAGTGGGAGAAAGATGAACGTCAAGGAACTGCTTGCAGAAGACCGGTGGTCCGGTAGGATCGACTTCACGATCGAAACCCGGGATTCGGACCTAGTGGTGGCAAGCATGCCTGTGACAGATGCAGCGAGGAACGCATTTGGCACTGTACACGCCGGGGCATTGATCTGGTTCGCCGCTATCGCCGCAACGCTTTGCGCAGTCGGTGGTCTGGGCACCGTCAGCGAAGCTGGTAAAGACTTTCTCATGGCAATTGCCCTGCACACGGTTCTGTTGGGCAACGAACGCAAAGGCGACCTGACTGCCAGAATCAACGACGGTCAAACGTGGCAGGAAATTCGTTGTCGCTCGAACGGAAGTCAGAGGCGAGGCGGGTCGGCTCCTGATCGACATGACGACAACGCATTTGCACGCGGGCTACAGCCGCCCGATGCACTCGATCAGGAGGTCAAGAACGCCCTCGCCGTCAGCCTCTGTGACCCAGTGCGCGTTCGGCGGCTTGCCGGTCACGCCCCACCAATCCACCACGGTAGCACCCAGCGTGTGCGTTCCCTCGGTCTCCACGGCGACCGGAACGGACTCGGTTTTGAACAACTCCGGTTGCAGCAGCCAGGCAATGGTGCAGGGATCGTGAATCGGCAGGCGGTCTGGACCGAAGCGGGCCGTGCGGCTGTGGACGGCGGGGCGCAACAGGGCGGCCAGACGCCGCGCCGGTTCGCTGCCGGCACGCGCCAAGCGCTCGGCACGGGCGGGGCTGGTGAGCACCTGATGAGTGGCGTCGAGACTTATGATGGTCATCGGACGCCCGCAGTCGAGAACCCGCGCCGCGGCGTGCGGGTCGGCGTAGACGTTGAACTCGGCCGTCGGCGTCACGTTGCCGCCGGCCCGCGACGCCCCGCCCATGAGCACGATCTGCCGAATCTTTGGCAGCAACGCCGGGGATTCCGCAACCAGAGCCGCGACATTGGTCAGCGGTCCGATTGCAACCAGGGTGATCTCGTCATCCGCGGCAATACGCAACGTTTCATTCATGAAGGCGGTCGCGCCGCCGGGTTCGACCGCCCCCGGTCGCATGTCCACCTCCATGCCCTCCAACCCGCTTTCTCCGTGCGCCCGCGTGCCGGTCACGGGTTCCCGCGCCAGCGGCTTGTCGGCGCCCGCGTGCACCGCCACGCCCGGGAAGCCGCACAGATCGCAGATGAATCGCGCATTCCGATACGTCAACGCCAGCGGCACGTTGCCGGCCACCGCGGTGATGCCGACAAGCTCAATCTCCGCTGCCGAAGCGAGCACCATCGCAATGGCCAAGGCATCATCGCGGCCCGGGTCACAGTCGAGGATGATACGGCGTCGGCGCATGCGCGAATTCTCCTTCCGCATTTACGACTCCTCCAGCCGTGCCTGCATGACGTTCTTGATCTGCGTTTGGTAAGGCACCTTGCGCAGCCGCGCCCTTGGCCTTGAACGCCGCCAGCAGCGGTTCGGACACCTTCAGGCTAACAAGCCGCGAGCGGGTGGTTGCGGCGCCGTGGAGTCTGCGGAAATCGTCCAGGAAACGAACGATGTCCTCGGGGGACAACTCACGGCAACGTTCGAGGTACGCGTCGGAGAATTTCTGCAGGGGACGCTCGGATGCCATCATAGCCGCTCCAGTGCCCGGATGTCTTCCATGTCCTGCGGCCTGCCGCTCACCCGTTTCATATCGATCAGGTCCTTTATCGACAGCACCTGCACCGGCCCCGAGGGCAGGTTCACCTGCCGGGTCCGCTTGCCCGTCAGATCGTAGGTAATGATGATATCCACCTGCTCCAGCGGGTCGTCCGGGTTGTAGAAGTTCCACGCGATGAGGTTGCGATTCTTCGCGTACTCGTCACGAAACGCGAAGACCTCGCGGGCGGTCACCGGCAGCCGCGGCACCAGGCCGATGCCGTTCAGCGCCGCCTCCGCTCCGGTAAGCGATTGCTCCGTCCAGCGCAGCACCACATCCACGTCAATCGTCCCGCGTACGGCGCCGTGCAAGGCAACGGCATAGCCCCCCACAACTGCGTAGCGGACACCGGCCTCCCGCAAGGCGACGCATATCTTCTCCAGAAAGGTCATGGCTTGAGTATATATCAGGATATCCGTTACGCCATACCGCCTGCATCAGGCCAACTGCCCGCGCATGTCGCGGTCGAGCTGCCGGCCGAGTTGCTGCAGCAGCGCGAGGGTTTCGTCCACGCTAGTACGGGTGACGGGATGGCTGACGATGCAAGCGCGGAGGACACGGGCACCGTTGAGCTCGGTGCCGGAGACGAGGGCGCGGCCGTCGGCGGCGAGGGCCATTTCGAGGGCATGGTTGAGGGTGTTGAGATAAATTTCGACGGCCGGCGTGCCGGGGGTCAGATCGGGCGGCACGTAGCGGAAGCAACAGATGCTCAGTACGACCGGGGTGACCAGCTCGAAATCGGCGGCGGCATCGAGGCGGGCGGCGAGATAGCGGGCCAGGGCGAGGTGGTTGGCGATCAACTCGGCGTAGCGGTCGACGCCGTATTGGCGCAGGGCGAGCCAGACTTTGAGGGCGCGGTCGGTGCGGCTCAGCTCGAAGCCGTATTCGTACTGGTTGTGCTCACTGCCCATGGCCCCGCGCAAGTAGGGCGGAATGAGGCTGAAAGTGTCGCCGAGATCACGCCATGCCCTGGTGAGGATGCAAGCGGCCTCAAAGGGGGTATTCAGCCACTTGTGGGGGTCGAGGGTGAGCGAGTCGGCACGCTCCAATCCCTTGAACAGCGGACGTGCTTCGGGGGCGAGACGGGCAAGGGCGCCGTAGGCCCCGTCGACGTGGAACCACACGTCGTGGCGCTGGGCGATATCGGCCAGATGGTCGAGGGGATCGATGGCGCCGGTGTTCACCGTGCCGGCGTTGCCGATGAGGCAGAACGGCTTACAGCCGGCGCGGATATCGGCCTGGATCGCGGATTCCAGGACGTCCAGATCGATGCGGAACCCGCTGTCCACCGGGATTTTGCGCAGTTGCGCGGCGCCCATGCCGAGAAGCTCGGCGCTGCGGTCGATGCAGGAGTGAGCTTCGCTGGAGACGTAAGCCGTCAGCACCGGACGCTGTGCGACGCCCTCGGAGCGCACGTCCCAGCCGGCCCGGCGCACCCGCGCGACAGCCAAAGCCACCAGGTTGGCCCACGAGCCGCCGGTGGTCATGTAGCCGGCAGCGTTGTCGGAGAAGCCCACCACGTCGCCGAGCCAGCGCGCCGCCGTGACCTCGATCTGGCAACTCGCCGGTTGGTTCTTCCACGTAGTCGGACGGAGCTTGATACTGCTGACCAACGCCTCGATGAGCCCCGTCAGAGGTGTAGACGCGGAAAGGACGTACGCCATCATGCGTGGATGATTGGGGTTGCCTGCCGCGGGCAGCAGCTGATCGCGGATGATCGTCAGCAGGTCGTCGGCGTCCATGCCGCCGCGCGGCACCGGACCGCCAAAGACCGACTCCATCGCCTCCCGAGTCTGGGCGGGGGGGAATACCGGCCGGCGGGTGGGATGGGTCAGGTCGTCGGTAATCATATCGACGATGCGGTATCCCAACTCCCGTATCGTCTTGGCATCCATCGCCAGAGCGTTGTCCTCCGGCAGGGATTGATTCTCCGCTTGTTGTTGTGTATCCTGCATCGTCTTAGCTCTCATCTGCTTGGGAGTTCATCCTCAGACCCGTTTCAACACCGCCCGACCACGATGACAAGCCTGTCACTTCCAGCGACCATTCGCAAACAACCAAGGATTCGCCAATGAGCAAAAAGCCTCGGTACTTGGCATCGGCGGGCGTGTGGCTCGTTCTCCTGAGCCTCGTCTTGGCGCCCGCAACGACGCTGCCGGTAGAGCATGACCGCGCTGCCCGGCAGGCCCTGCAGCGTTATCTCGTCAACGCCGCCAAACACGGCAAAACCCAGAACGCGCAGGGCGTGTGGTTGCAATCGGCACAGGCGGTCCTGCTGCACCATCGAGGCGACGTGCCGTTGCCGGCCGCATCCCTCACCAAAGTCGCCACCACCCTGGCCGCTCTTCGTACCTGGGGGCCTCTGTACCGCTTCCCCACCCTGATCGGGGCCATCGGCACCATCAGCGAGGGCGTCTTGCACGGCGATCTCGTGGTGTACGGCGGCAGCGATCCGTTTTTCGTCTGGGAAGACGCCATCGTGCTGGGCAACACCCTGGAGCAGGCCGGCATCACGCGGGTCGACGGCAGATTGCTCGTCGTCGGCAGGTTCTACATGAATTTCGTCATGGAGCCCGCCAAGGCCGGCGGCCTGCTCAAGCGAGGGCTGAACGCCGCCGTCTGGCCCAAGAGCGCCAAGGCGCAGTATCGCAATCTGCCCAAAGGAACACCCAAACCGCACGTTGCCATTTCCGGCCCCGTGCAGGTAGCGCAGGCGCCGATGAGCGGTCAGACGCCGCTCATCCGCCACCGCTCGCTGCCGATGTTCGACATCCTTAAGCGCATGAACACCCACAGCAACAACGCCATGGCCGAAATGCTCACCATCGCCGTGGGCGGAAGCGGTAGAATGCGGCAAGTAGCCGCTCAGGCGGCGGGCGTAAGCAAAAACGAACTACGCTTGCGCAATGGCTCCGGGCTCGGCGAGAGCAACCAGATATCTCCCCGAGCGGTCTGCGCCCTGTTCATAGCCATTCACAACACCCTGCAACCCGACGGCCTGAACCTCTCGGATGTCTTTCCCATCGCCGGACGCGATCAAGGCACCATCAGGCGCCGCCAGCTGCCGTCGCACGCCGTTGTCAAAACGGGCACCTTGAGGAACGTCAGCACCTTGGGCGGCGTCATCTTTACCCGCAAGCACGGGCCGGTGTGGTTCGCGCTGCTCAATCAGGGCAGCAACCGCCCCGCCTTGCGCACCCATCAGGACACCCTGCTGACAAGCCTTACGCGGTCCTGGGGCAGCCTGGACGCTCCGCCTGCTCCCTTCAAGCCTTTCGACTTTGTAACGGAGTCCGAGCGCGACTCCATCTTGATCCGCCAATCACGTTATTGACTTCACGTTTCGGCCAGCCTAGGATTGAGACACCCTCCGGGAAGGGCCTATTCAGCAGCATGAACACCTTCCCTTCCTTTCACGATACCCTCCTCGAAGGAATGCCATGAGCACACCGCGACGCGGTTTCGACGCCGTTACCCCCAGTTCTCTATCCGCGTATCTGGTGGAGGTTCGTCGCAGGTCCGTACCCACCCCCGAAGAAGAAACCGCCTTGGGTCAGCGTATCAAAACCGGGAGCACCGAGGCGCTGCACGAATTGGTCGAGCGCAACCTACGCTTCGTCGTGCAGGTGGCCAGCAAGTACCAAGGCTACGGCCTACCCTTCTCCGACCTCATCAACGAGGGCAACCTCGGCCTGCTGCACGCCGCCGGGAAATTCGACTCGGAGCGCGGCGTGCGCTTCATCACCTATGCCGTGTGGTGGATTCGCCAAGCCATCATGCACGCCATCGCCGAGGGCGGTAACGCTGTCCGCCTGCCCATCAAGCAGGCCGAGGCGCTCTCCAAGCTGCGCCAGAAATTCGATGAGATGCAACGCGCGATGGGCACCGAGCCAACGGTGGCGGAGTTGGCCAACGCCCTGGACATGAAGGAGATGGACGTCCAGGACCTGCTCCGCGTGCACCGCCCTTGCCTGTCTCTGGATGCGCCGATTCAAGAGGATGGCGACGTTACCCAACTCGACTTCCTGCAGTCGAACACCCTGCCTTCCAGCGAGGAAATCTACTTTCAGGCTTCCATGGCCAAGGAGATGCAGCAACTCCTGCAACGCCTCGAACCGCGCGAGGCCAAAATCCTGCGCGCCCGCTTCGGCTTCGACGCCTCTCCCAAGAGTCTGGCGGCCATCGGGCGGGAACTCAGCCTGTCCCGCGAGCGAGTGCGCCAGATCGAGACCCGCGCCCGCAACAAGCTGCGCGCCATGGCCAAGGAAAAGGCCCTTAATCACTACCTGAATTAGCCCTGGTCCCCTTACTGCGCCGTATATCCCCCATCGATGACCAACTCCGCTCCCGTCACGTAGGCAGCCTCATCGGACGCCAGATACAAAACCCCGTAAGCAATGTCCTCCGACGTGCCCAGGCGGCCCAGGGGCATGTCGCGCAAGCGCCGTTCCAGCATCTCCGGATCGGAATACGTGCTCTCGGTCATGGGGGTGCGTACCGGCCCCGGATGGATGGAATTGCAGCGAATGTTGTCATCGGCATGGCGCACGGCCGTCACCTTCGTAAACACCCGCACGGCGCCCTTGGAGGCGTTGTAGGCCGGTCCGCCGAGAGCCACCATGCCGGAAATCGATGATATGTTGACGATCGAGCCGCCGCCGGCCTTGCGCATTGCCGGAATGGCGTACTTGGTGCCCAGAAACACGCCGGTCGCGTTCACCGCCAGAATCGTGTCCCATAGCTCCTTGGTCGTCTCCTCGATGCCGTCGCGCCGCAGAATACCGGCGTTGTTCACCAGGATGTCCAGCTTGCCGTACGTCGACACCGCGGCGTCCACCGCCTGCTGCCAATCCGCCTCCTGGGTCACGTCGAGGTGAACGTAGGTCGCCTCGCCGCCGGCTTGGCGAATGGCCGCCTCGACCTGCTTGCCTTCCTCGTCCAGGATGTCGCCGAACACAACCTTGGCGCCTTCCTCGGCAAAGAGCTTTGCTTCCACCTCGCCCTGCCCGCGCGCGCCGCCGCTGATGATCACTGCTTTTCCGTCCAGCCTGCCCATGTTGCCTCCTTGGTGAAATCGTACGGCGTCATGCCTCGATGCTGTTCCTGCCGTCGCGTCGCGCTCTATATACACCAAAGCCCGTAACGACACCAGAAAGCCGCCGTACCCGCGTGATTTGACGCCCTGCCGCTATCTCCCTACACTACGCGCCCTGCATTCTGGGTCATGCGTTCGGACAACACGGCCTGTTAATGAGGAGGAAAGCGCGATGCGATTGGCGGGGAAGGTAGCCCTGATCACCGGGGCGGCGGCTGGCGTGGAAGGCGAAGTGATGGGATTCGGCGGCGCCGCGGCGCGTCTGTTCGCGCAGCATGGTGCCAAGGTCGTTCTCACCGACATCCTGGAGGACAAAGGGCAACGGACCGCGGAGCAAATTCAGGCGGACGGCGGCGACGTCATGTTCGTGCGGCTGGACGTCACCAGCGAGGAAGACTGGCAGGAGGCCGTGCAAACTGCGGTAGCGCGCTTCGGCGGCCTGCACGTTATGGTCAACAACGCCGGCACCGCGGCGCGCAAACGGGTGGAAGAAACCACTGTGGACATCTGGGACGGCCAGATGAACGTACACGCCAAGGGCGTTTTCTTGGGCACCAAATTCGCCATCCCGGAGATGCGCAAGGCCGGCGGCGGCTCGATCATCAACATATCGTCCATCTACGGCATCGTCGGCAGCCCGTATTCCACCGCCTACCACGCCGCCAAGGGCGCCATCCGCACGTTCACCAAAACGGCCGCCATCCAGTGCGCGGCGGACAACATCCGGGTCAATTCGATTCATCCCGGCTTCTGCCACACGCCGCTCACCGACGACGGCTACACCAACGAAGTCGGGCGGCGCCAGTGGTGCCTGGACCGCACCCCGATCGGCCGGCTGGGCAACGCCGACGACATCGCCTACGGCATGCTGTACCTGGCCTCGGACGAGTCGCGCTACGTCACCGGCGCCGAATTGGTCATCGACGGCGGCATGACCGCGCAATAGAGACAAAAGAGGAACAAAAGTATGAAGGCGGTTCTGTTGACAGGGCATGGTGGGCCGGAGATGTTGCACTACGGCGAGGCGCCGGACCCGACGGCCGGATTTGGCGAGGTGGTGGTGGACGTGCGCGCCGCCAGCGTCAACGCGGCGGACTACAAGGTGCGGCTCGGCGGCGGGATTTCCAGCTTCCCGTACATCCTGGGCCGTGACTTTTCGGGCGTCGTCAGCGTCGCCGGGCCGGGCGTCAGCGACCTCGCCGTCGGCGACGCGGTGTTTGGGGTGCTGGACCAGGGCGTGGAGGGCGCCTACGCCGAAAAGCTCGCCATCAAGGCCGCCATCATCGCCAAGAAGCCCGACAGCCTCGGTCACGCCGAAGCCGCGGCTATGGCGCTGACCAGCCTCACGGCGCTGTGGGCGCTCGAGGACGAGGCGAAGCTCGCCGCCGGCGAGACCATTCTCATCCAGGGCGGCGCCGGCGGCGTGGCCGGATTCGCCATCCAGTTCGCCAAGCACCTCGGCGCCACGGTCATCACCACCGCCAGCCCCGACAACCACGACTACGTCCGCAGCCTCGGCGCCGACCGAGTCATCGACTACCACAGCGAGGACTTCACCCGCACGGTTGCCGACTGCGACGTGGTGTTCGACACCGTCGGCGGCGAGGTGCAGGCGCGCTCCTACGAGGTCCTCAAACCCGGCGGCCGCCTCGTCTGGATCGCCCCGGCGCCGGAGGGCTACCAACCGACCCGCACCGACGTCCACACCCTGCGCCCCAACGTCCGCCGCGACCGCCCCCACCTGGAACGCATGCTCGACCTGCTCGCCGCCGGCGTCGTCTGGCCGCCCCACGTCACCCGCTACTCCCTCTCCGACGCCCCCGCCGCCCACCGCATCAGCGAAGCCCGCCACCTGCGCGGCAAGCTGGTGTTCGAGGTGCGGTGAGCGGGGAGGTGGGGCGATCAAGAAACTATTTGGCGTGGCAGATACCTGCGGCGGCGCCCCATTCATGGCTGCCGTAGGCCTTGCGGTGAATACGCCGCGCAGAGCATATCTAGACGAGCTACACGAGGCGTTAGCACGTCCTGGTTTCAAATGTCCTGCATGAAAACAACTCGTTATTTTGAAGAACAGGTGCGCCGAAAGCGACCCTACATCGATCCGGCTTGGTGCGCCGAAGTTATCGCCTCCACGCTTCATCGTGAGATACAGCCGGACGGCCGTGTTCGCTTCTGGGGCGAGGTCATCAAACCCGGAGAAACCACCCCCCGGTTCCTCCGTGTCGTGACACTGGCGGACGGCGAAACGATACACAACGCTTTTTTCGACCGGCGCTTTCGAAAGGATGCCTCATGAAACTCCACTATTACCCCGAAACCGACAGCCTCTACGTCGAACTCAAGGCCGGGCCGGGGGCGGAGACCCGCGAAGTCGCGGACGGACTCAACGTCGATCTCGACGACAGAGGCGAAGTGATCGGCTTCGACATCGACCACGCGTCGAAGCGCTTCGACCTCTCGACGCTGGAAACCGAAGCGCTGCCGGTCCGCGTCACCAAAGCAAGTTGAAGCCGGGATATGGACAACCCGTTTTTCCATCACCCAATCCTCAACTCGCCTTACGAATACCCGTCGCGCCACTGGGAACTCGACACAAGCGGCCAGCCCACGAGCCGCATTCTCGACACCCGCCGCCGCGTTTCGTTCGTCAGCCCCATCCCCAAGCCGAAGAAACGGCGAGGCGCTGCCGCGGAGCAGGCGAGCCTGGTGTTCGACGAGGCGTCCCGGGGGCTCGCTGACGGCGGCCAGCAGTACGACCTCACGGCCATCATCAACGAGGTGCGCCGGCAGGTCGATGCCTGGCGCAGCCTCCCCAACCCCGACCAGTGGCGCGTGACCCCGGAAACCGCCCGCCTGCTGCGGCACTGGCGACACCACCGATTCAACGACATTCGGCCCTTCTTCTGCCAAGTCGAGGCGGTCGAGACCGCCATCTGGCTCACCGAGGTGGCGCCGCAGTCGGGCCGCGTCGGCAGGGATTTCCTCGACCATCTGACCAACGCCAACCGCGACGCCAACCCAGACCTGCCACGGCTGGCCCTCAAGCTCGCCACCGGCACCGGCAAGACCACCGTCATGGCGATGCTGATCGCCTGGCAAACGGTCAATGCGGTGCGCCGGCCGCAGAGCCGCCGATTCACCCGCGGCTTCCTGGTGGTAACACCGGGTATCACCATCAAAGACCGCCTGCGCGTGCTGCAGCCCAACGACCCGGACAGCTATTACCGCAGCCGCGAACTGGTCCCCACCGACATGCTCGCCGACCTGGACAAGGCCAGAATCGTCATCACCAACTACCACGCCTTCAAGCTGCGCGACCGCCTGGAGTTGTCCAAGGGCGGCCGCGCCCTGCTGTCGGGCCGGGGGTTATTAAAGCCGCTCGCCACCCAGGAAACCGAGGGCCAGATGTTGCAGCGGGTGATGCCGGAATTGATGGGCGCCAAGGGCATTCTGGTGCTCAACGACGAGGCGCATCACTGCTACCGCGAGAAGCCGGGCGGGGACGACGAAGGCGAACTCAAAGGCGACGACCGCAGGGAAGCCGAAAGGAACCGCGAGGCGGCGCGGTTGTGGATATCCGGGCTGGAGACGGTGCAGCGAAAGCTCGGCCTCAACCGCGTCTTCGACCTTTCGGCGACGCCGTTCTTCCTGCGCGGCTCCGGTTACGCCGAGGGCACGCTGTTCCCGTGGACGATGAGCGATTTCTCCCTCATGGACGCCATCGAGTGCGGCATCGTCAAGCTGCCCCGCGTGCCGGTCGCCGACAACATCCCCGGCGGCGACATGCCGAAATTCCGCAATCTCTGGGACCATATCGGCGGGCGGATGCCCAAGAAGGGGCGCGGCAAGACCGCCGGCCTCGACCCGCTCAGCCTCCCCGTCGCACTGCAAACCGCCCTCGAAGCCCTCTACGGCCACTACGAAAAACAATTCGAGCTATGGCAAAAGGCGGGCATCGAGGCGCCGCCCTGCTTCATCGTCGTTTGCAACAACACCTCCACCTCGAAGCTGGTGTACGACTACATTTCGGGATTCCTGCGCGACAACCCCGACGGTTCCAAGACGCTGGTCAACGGCCGCCTGGCGCTGTTCCGCAACTACCACGAGGACGGCGCCGCGCTCGGCCGTCCGCGCACGCTGCTCATCGACAGCGAGCAGCTCGAATCCGGGGAAGGGTTGGACAAGAACTTCCGGGACTTGGCGGCCAACGAAATCGAGCGCTTCCGCCGCGAGATCGTCGCCCGCACGGGCGATCGCCGGCAGGCCGAGAATCTCTCCGACCACGATTTGCTGCGCGAGGTCATGAACACGGTGGGCAAGGCCGGCCGGCTCGGCGGCTCGATCCGCTGCGTCGTCTCCGTCTCCATGCTGACCGAGGGCTGGGACGCCAACACCGTCACGCACGTTCTCGGCGTTCGCGCCTTCGGCACCCAATTGTTGTGCGAGCAGGTGGTTGGCCGCGCGCTGCGCCGGCAGTCCTATGACCTGAACGACGACGGGCTTTTCGACGTGGAATACGCCGACGTCCTCGGCGTTCCCTTCGACTTCACGGCGAAGCCGGTGGTCGCCCCACCGCAACCGCCGCGCGAGACCGTCCAGGTCATGGCCGTCAGCCCGGATCGAGACGCCTGCGAGATTCGCTTCCCGCGCGTCGCTGGCTACCGCGTCGAGCTGCCGGACGAACGCCTCAACGCCGAGTTCAACGACGACTCGACCTTCGTCCTCACGCCTGATCTGATCGGCGCGTCGAGAACCCGCAACGAGGGGATCATCGGCGAGGGAATCGACCTTAATCTGGTTCATACCGACACCCTGCGGCGCTCGACCTTGCTCTACCACCTGACCCAACGGCTGCTGCTCACCAAGTGGCGAGATCCGAACGAAGAGCCCAAGCTGCACCTCTTTGGCCAACTCAAACGTATCACCGGCCGCTGGCTGGACAACCACCTCGTCTGCAAGGGCGGCGCCTACCCGGCGCAACTCATGTACCAGGAATTGGCCGACACGGCCTGCGAGCGCATCACCAATGCCATCACGCGGGCGGGGACCGACAGGCGCCCGGTCAAGGCCGTACTCGATCCCTACAACCCCGTCGGCTCCACGCGGCACGTTCACTTCACCACCTCCAAGACCGACCGCTACCAAACGGACGCGCGCCGCTGCCACGTCAACTGGGCCATCCTCGATAGCGACTGGGAAGCGGAGTTCTGCCGCGTCGCCGAATCCCATCGGCGCGTGCGCGCCTACGTCAAGAACCAGGGCCTCGGCTTGGAAGTGCCCTACCGCAGCGGCTCCACGACCCGAACGTACATCCCCGACTTCATCGTGCTCCTGGATGACGGCCACGACGACCCGTTGCACCTCATCGTCGAGATCAAGGGTTATCGGGGAGAGGACGCCAAGGCAAAGAAGGAGACGATGGAGACGTATTGGATTCCGGGCGTGAACAACCTGCGCGCCTGCGGCCGCTGGGCGTTTGCCGAGTTCACGGAGGTGTATGAGATACAATCCGATTTCGAGGCCAGGGTGAAACTCGAGTTCAATCGTTTGATGAAGCAGTTCCGGCCAATTGAATACGTCTCGCAGCGGCAGTCAACATGAATGCCAGGCTCTACACCGATGGAGAGCTCACTGCGCTCCGGTCCATGCCGAAACGGATCACCAACCCGGGGGCGCGTTGGGCGGAAAAGCCCAAGGAGAAACCCGCGCACCGCCAACGCAACTTTCAAGCATCCGGGCAACAAGACGGGGAGGTGCGTTTCTCGGTGTATCAGCGCCAGAACTTGAATGACGACAGCGATTTTTCGTGCGGCATCGCATATCTTCCGCCCCGCAGTCCGTCTCTGACGTTGGCGCGCTACAACGGCCCGAGCCACGAGCATGGAGACATCGCTTATCGTCCGCACATTCACCGCGCTTCGGAGAGAGCCATCACGGCGGGCAAGAAGCCGGAATCGGAGGCTGAGGCAACTAGCCGGTTCGAGACCCTTGAGGGCGCTCTGGCCTGCCTGATAGAAGATTTCCATTTGGCCGAACTCGACGCGCAACACGATCAACCAAGGCTGCTCTGATGATCGACCTCGACGCACTGCGAAAATTGTTGTGCGAGCGCCTCTGCGAAGACGTGGGAATCGAACCGCGCCCGGACGGCGCGCTGATGCTGCGCACGCGCTTCGAGTTTCCCGACGGAGACCGCTACCCGATTCACCTTGCCGAAGCGGGACCGGGCGGGCTGCGGTTATCCGACCGCGGGCACACGCTCATGCACGTCAGCTACGAGCACGACGTGGACGCGTTCCTGGGCGGAACCCGCGGCATGCTCCTTGAGCGCATCATGGGGGAGACCGGGCTTCAATGGGATGGCGCCGCTTTCTGCCTCGACACGCCCCCCGAACGGCTGCCGGAAGCCATTTTCGCTTTCGGACAGGCATTGACCAGGGTCTACGACCTGACGCTGCTGTCCCGCTCGAATGTCGGCTCCACGTTCTATGACGACTTGGCCGATCTCCTCTTCAGCCTGGTGGACGAAGCCAAAATCGAACGGGACTACCAACCGGAAGCGCCAAACGCTGACGTCTATCCGGTGGATTACCGCATCGAGGGCAAAGGCGGCGTTCCTCTGTTCCTCTACGGTGTACCAAACCGCGACAAGGCGCGCCTGGCAACCATCATGCTGTCGCATTTTCATCGACACAGCCTGCGTTTCGAGTCCATCCTCGTATTCGAGAATCAGGCAGAGATTCCGAGGCGGGACTTGGCGAGACTCTCCGACGTCGGCGGCGACATGATCTCATCGCTGGCGTCGCGGGAAGATTTCAACCGAAAAGTCTTGCAGCGTGTCGCAGCGTGACGCCTGGAGAATGCGCCCTGTACATTTTCCGAGGCGCTGGAATTCAATCGGCGCGAGGCTTTGGCGGCGGCGGGTGACGACTACCAAAGGGGATATCGACGGCGCTATCGGTGAACCCCCTGACCGAGGAGGGATGGCTGATGAACAGAGATGACGTCCTGAACGCTCTCCGGGCGCACAAGGCAATTCTTTCGGAACGCTTTGGCGTCGCCGAACTCGCCCTTTTCGGCTCCTTCGCCCGCGACCAGGCAGCGGACAAAAGCGACGTTGACATCCTGGTCCGTTTCGACGGACCGGCAACGTCGAGAGCCTACTTCGGCGTCCAGTTCTACCTCGAAGACCTGCTGGGCTATTCGGTCGATCTCGTCACAGACAAGGCGCTTCGAGCGGAGATGCGTCCATATATAGAACGGGAGATGGTCAGTGTCTGACGTCCCGCAAGAAGCGCGTAACTGGCGGCTCTATATCCAGGACATGATCGACTTTGGTGAAAAGGTCCTGTCCTATACCAAGGGCCTGGACTACGATGTATTCATCGCCGACAGGCTCACCTACGACGCCACCCTGCGCAACCTGCAGCTGATCGGGGAGGCAGCAACCCACATTCCGGGCAAGGCGCGCGAGGCGCATCCTGAAGTTCAGTGGCGCGACATTGTCGGAACGCGGAATCGCTTGGCGCACAGCTATCTGGGCATCGACGACGAAGTCATCTGGGACATCATCCAGACCGACGTTCCGAAGCTGCTGCCCGCATTGCAACAATTGCTGGACGCAACGAGCAAGGACGCTGAATAGATGGCGAAACGAAGCACGGGCAAGACCGTCGCCACCCTCACCCACGGCGACGCGTCGCGCAAGAACATCCCCACCGCCGAGTATCAGGCGGTGATGGCGGCGGACGACCGCAGTCCCATCCAGGTCGCCTACGAGCGGCGCAACCGCGATTTGGACCCGCAGTTGGTGTGGCGCGGCAAGGATGCGCAGGACTGGTCGGACCTCGTGGTGCAGGCGCCGCCGCTGTTCATCCAGGAGAAGGTGCACCCGCAGGTCCTCATCAGAGACCTGATAAGGACCAGTGGCGAGTGGCAAGTGAACAGTGGAAAGCAAGACGGCGGAAAACTATCTACTCAAATTGACCTGTTCGCCGATTTCAACGGCCTGCCGAGCGCGGACGCCCGCACCGAGTTCTACCAGCACGACGCCAACTGGTCGAACCGCATGATCCTCGGCGACAGCCTGCAGGTAATGGCGTTGCTGGCGGAGCGCGAGGGGCTGCGCGGCAAGGTACAGTGCATCTACGTCGACCCGCCCTACGGCATCAAGTTCAACTCCAACTTCCAGTGGTCCACCACCAGCCGCGACGTGAAGGACGGCAAGGCCGAGCACATCACGCGGGAACCGGAGCAGGTGAAGGCGTTTCGGGATACCTGGCGCGATGGGATTCACTCGTACTTGACGTATCTGCGGGACCGGCTGACGGTGGCGCGGGACTTGTTGACGGAGAGCGGCTCGGTGTTCGTGCAGATCGGGGATGAGAATGTGCATCGGGTGCGGGCGGTGATGGACGAGGTGTTTGGGGAGGAGCATTTTATAAGTGACATCGCATTTACAACCACAATTCAACAGACCAGTACCTTCCTACCGTCCATCTTCGACCACATTCTATGGTATGCAAAGAATAATGGAAGCCTCAAGTATCGTAAGCTTCTGAATGTCAAGATAGCAGGCGAGACGGGGGCCACCCGGTATGGCTTTGGCAGAACCGAAGACTTGCTGGAATTTCGGATAGAGGCTGGTGAAAGAGTACCGGCCAATGCTCGGGTTTTCACAACTGGGGACCTTACCTCACAAGAGTTCCGACCAGATACATCAGTGCCTTTTGAATTTCAGCATGAGGAGTTCATTCCCGGAGCAAGACGGCACTGGAATGTAGCAATGAGCGGAATGCCAAGGTTGGTAAAGGCACACAGAATCCGAAAGGAAGGCAGGAATCTTCGAGCAATTCGGTTTCTGGAGGACAATCCAGCCTTCCCAATTACGAATGTCTGGACGGATACGATGGGGATTCAAAGCCGATCTGATCCGCGCGTCTATGTCGTTCAGACTGCCGTTGAAGCCGTCAAGCGTTGCATCCTGATGACCACCGACCCCGGCGACCTCGTCCTAGATCCCACCTGCGGCGCCGGCACCACCGCCTACGTCGCCGAGCAATGGGGCCGCCGCTGGATCACCATCGACACCTCCCGCGTCGCCCTCGCCTTGGCCCGCGCCCGCATCATGGGAGCGCGCTATCCCTGGTATCTGCTCACCGACAGCCGCGACGGCCAAATCAAAGAAGCCGCGCTGGCCCGCAACGTCCCTTCAGAAGCACCTACGTACAACGACATCCGCCAAGGGTTCGTGTACGAGCGCGTACCCCACGTCACCCTCAAGTCCATCGCCAACAATGCCGAGATCGACGTGATCTGGGAGAAGTGGCAGGAGACGATTCAACCGCTGCTTGCACAACTGGATGCAGTGGTTCGTGAAGAGTGGAGAGTGGGTAGCAGGAAAACCAATCACGCGTCACTATCCACTAACCCCTCCCTCGCCGAATGGGAAGTGCCGCGTGAACGACCGGAAAACTGGCCACCGGCCACGGAGCCGCTGCTCACTGAATTCTGGACGGCGAGGGTTGCGCGCCAGCGCGAAATCGACGTCTCCATCGCCGCCAAGGCGGATTACGAATACCTCTACGACAAGCCCTGCGAGGACACCAAGAAGGTGCGCGTCGCCGGCCCGTTCACCGTCGAAAGCCTGTCGCCGCACCGCCTGCTGGGGGTAGACGAGAACGACGAGCTCATCGACACCGTCGCCGAAGACAAGCTCGGCTACGGCGGCAAGCAGGATTTCGCCGGCATGATCCTGGAGCACCTCAAGACCGCCGGCGTGCAGCAGGCGCGCAAGGACGACCGCATCACGTTCTCCACCCTGAAGCCCTGGCCCGGTTGTCACGTCGGCGCCGCAGGAACCTACGTCGAAGGCGACGCCGATGCCGGTGCCGAGAAGCGCGCCGGCATTTTCATCGGCCCCGAGTTCGGCACCGTCTCCCGCCCTGACCTCGTGGAGGCCGTGCGCGAGGCCGCCGACGCCGGCTTCGACGTGCTGATCGCTTGCGCCTTCAACTACGACGCGCACGCCTCGGAGTTCAACAAGCTCGGCCGCGTCCCCATCCTCAAGGCGCGCATGAACGCCGACCTGCACATGGCCGCCGACCTGAAGAACACCGGCCACGGCAACCTGTTCGTCATCTTCGGCGAGCCCGACATCGACATCCTGCCGGTCGACGACGGCAGCGGCGCCGGCCGCATCCAGGTCAAAGTCAACGGCGTTGACGTGTTCCACCCCAATACCGGCGAAATCCGCAGCGACAACGCCGACGGCATCGCCTGCTGGTTCGTCGACACCGATTACAACGAAGAGAGCTTCTTCGTTCGCCACGCCTATTTCCTCGGCGCCAACGACCCGTACAAGGCGCTTAAGACGACACTGAAGGCGGAGATCAACGCGGAGGCTTGGGCAACGCTCAATAGCGATACATCGCGGCCGTTCGACAAGCCGCAGTCCGGTCGCATCGCCGTGAAGGTGATCAACCACTTGGGAGACGAGGTGATGAAGGTGTTCCGGGTGTGAGGGGATGGAAACCTGATGAAACCATGTGTATACGTTGAAACCACGGTCATCACCTCGCTAACGCGGTGACGAGGCCGCGGATCGAGTCTGTCTGTCCGACAAGCCGGTTTCGAATCCCCTGTAATCTGCACCCCTGAAGAATTGATGGAGGACATCGACGATGAGAGATGATCCTATCGTGGCTGAAGTTCGCGCCATACGGGACGAATTTGCCGCTCAGTGCGGATACGACATGAAGGAGATTTTCCGGAACCTCCGGGAACAACAGGCCAAGTCGGGCCTGAAATACGTTCACTATCCCGGCCGTTGGGTGGCTTCTAGCGAAGACGTACGAGCATCCGAAACGACATCTGCCGGCCGTTCGCCAAACCGACGTCGGGCCACATCGCCGTGAAGGTCATCAACCACTCGGGAGATGATCCTATACCACCCGGAAGATTCTCACTTCCGCTGAAGACGAAGTATGGGTTGCTAAATGCTTGAATGGGCTTAATTCGGACGGGAATTCGTCTAACGACAGCGAGAGTTGCACAGTCATCACTATCAAAGAAGGAAGGCCATTTACACTGTTTCGAATTCCTCAGGAGCGCCATCGGCAAGGTATATGTTGGAGCACTGGCAGACGGGGATACCGTCTTTCGGCTTGTCGGCGAGGTGGCCGCGTAGTCGCCCCTGGCGCAGCCAGAGCTTGGCACTGGAGGACTGACGAGGAAGGTTCAGGGGGGTAGGATTTTCAATCGGTGTGATACCGGGGCACGACGAGCTTGGCCAACCGGGCCAACTGATCGTAGAACGCCGCGCCGGAAACCATCGGACGCAGGACAAATTTGCTGACCCCCACTTCCACGTATTCGTCGATGCGCCGCAGAATGGCATCCGGCTCACGCCAGGCAACGTAGGATTCGAACGGTGTGTCTGGGTCGATACGCCTCATCAACGTCTGGATCTCCGCGCTGATATCCCCCTCCCCGAAGTGAAACGGAACGATCGTTCCGTAATGATCCTCCGGCACCTCCCGCTTATACGTCTCAGCCGCATTGCGGATCGCGCACACGGCTTTCCCAGCCTCCGACGGCGGTTGGTACGATCCCAAGAAGCCGTCGCCCAAACGAGCCACCCGCTTGTAAGCCGCCTGGGAACGGCCCCCGAACCAGACCGGCAAGGGTTGCTGGCAAGGCTTGGGCTGAATGGTCAGCTCGTGGGTGCTGTAGAACTCGCCTGAATGGGAAACCGCCGCCTCGCTCCACAAACGGCGCATGAGCGGCACGGCCTCATCGGTCATGGCGCCCCGCCGCTGCGGCGTCCTGCCCACCGCCAGCCACTCCGCTTCCTGGGCTACCCCCAGCCCGAAAGCCGGCAGCATGCGGCCGTTGCTGAGGAAGTCGATGGTGGCAATCTCCTTGGCCACGATCAGCGGGTCGCGCACCGGCAGCACCGCCACACTCATGCCGAATTTGATGCGTTGTGTCCGCCCTGCAATCATGGCCAATGCCGTGATGGGTTCGAGCGCCGGGGCAGGGTTGCGGATACGATCATTCAGCCAGATTGAATCCAGCCCGCTTTCTTCCACGAGATCCACCATGGCCCAGAAATCTTCGATGCTCCTGAACGGCCAGCCGGAAAATCCAATCCCGATCCGTATTTTCATGCTTACCCTTCTCCCCGTCTGACGGTCGCAACTATCACGCCGTCGGTGCACAGGCATCCCGCAGCCAAGCGCGGTGTTCCGACGCCAGCAGCGGTTCCATCGTTTGCAGGACGCGCTCATGGTATTGGTCGAGCCAAGCGGCCTCGGCGCCGGAAAGCTGGTCCCGGTCGATCAGGCGCTGGTCGAAGGGAATCAGCGTCAGCGGCTCGAACCGCAGCCAGCCCTTGCCGGACGGATGCGGCGGCATGTCGTCATCGGGCACCACGACGTACAGGTTCTCCAGGCGGATGCCGCCCCAACCCTCCTCGTAATAGCCGGGCTCGTTCGAGACCACCATGCCGGGCTTCAGCGGCTCGCCGCTGCCGTGCGGCGACAGGCGCTGCGGCCCCTCGTGGACGTTGAGAAACGCGCCCACGCCGTGCCCGGTGCCGTGCCCGTAGTCCAGGCCGGCGTTCCACATCAGGGAGCGCGCCACCGCGTCCAGCGCCGCGCCGCTGGCGCCTTCGGGGAACTTCTGCCTTGCCAACTGGATGTGGCAGCGCAGGACAAGGGTGTACAGTCGGCGCTGACGGTTCGTGCACGAGCCGACAGCGACGGTGCGCGTGTCGTCCGTCGTCCCCCCCATGACCTGCGCCCCGGAGTCCACCAGGAACAGGTCCCCGTCGCTGAGGAAGACCTCGTCGCTGGCTTGGCTGTAATGCACAATCGCGCCGTTCGCCCCAGCCGCGGCGATGGTGGTGAAGCTCAGGTCGCTGAACCCCTCCTCGCTGGAATACTCCTCGTGCAGCATTTCCGAATACGCCCGCTCGCTTACGCCCTGGCCCGCGTCAAGAAGTTGCTCAAGCCGGGCCAGGCTGCGAATCTTCGCTGCCGCGGCGTGCAGGTGCGCCCGCCGCATGCTGGCGACCTCGGCGTCGTTCTTCTCCGCTTTCATGGCCACCACGGGGTTGCGGCGTTCGTGAACGCGCACTGTCTCCGGCAGCAGCAAGCGCGTGCCCATCGTCGTACCGTCGGGGTCGAGCCACACCGCCTGTTCGGACGGTATCTCCAACTGCCGCACCGCCTGGGGATACGCCTCATAAGCCTGGAAACCAATGTCGGGTGCAAGCTCCTGACGCAGCGACACCGCAGGTGTGGCGCGGGTGAAGCAGGTGGCGCGTTCGTTTTCGATGATCAGGTAGGACTCGAACACCGGATTGTAGTCGATGTCGCTGCCCCGCAGATTGGTGATCCAGGCGATCTCGTCCAGCTTCGTGACGATCAGCGCCGCGGCTCCGGCCTCGGTCATCCGCTGACGAATGGCCGCCAGCTTGTCGCCGACCGGCCGGCCCGTCACTTCATCGGGCAGAGCGTAGATCGGTTGCGCCGGCGCCGCCGGGCGATCCTCCCACACCTCGTCGATCAGGTTGACGGCGATCGGTGCCAGGGCCGAACCGGACGCCGACAGGGCCGCTGCGTAGGACGCATGGGACGTCATGGCGTGCAGAAACGGATCAAAGCCGACCCGCAGCCCCCCTCGCTGCTTTTCCATTTCCGTCAGCCAGCCCTTCAGGGTATAGGCGTCGGCCAACCCAACCTTGTGGACACGAAACTGACTGGTATTGACTTCCTGCTCGGCCTGCAGGTGGTAGCGCGAGTCCACGAACAAGTGGTTGCCGTGCGGCGACAGCAACACGTCGCCCGCCGACCCGGTAAAGCCGCTGATGGCGGCGCGGCGGCACTGATAGGTTGGCACGTATTCGTTCAGGTGGGCGTCGGAAGAGGGAACCAGATAGGCGTCCACCTGATACTCCGTCAGCCGTTGATAAACACGTTCAAGCCGTTGGACGAGACCGTCGGAGGCGTCGGACATGATCGCACCTGCTCCTTCATAAGTTGCTGCGCTGTGCTACGATAACCGAATTGGTAGGGCGTCGGGGCATAGTATACTCTCTTTCTCCCAGCCCAATCACGACGTGAAGGAGGCCAGCCATGAGTGCTGAATTTTGGGCGATCCTTGGCGTTGGCGTGACGGGTCTTGGCCTCGGCTGGCGAGCTTTCGAGAGTCTGCGGCGGGAAATCCGCGAACTCAGAGACCGTTTGAGCGGCGTTGAACAACGCCTTGCCCGCATCGAGGGATGGATTGCCGGGCGCTTCCGAGAAGAGACGCCCTCGTAGCCGGACGGCAGCAATAGCCGCGTACCTGAAATAGGGTTGCTTAGAAACGAGCCAAGGAGGGACGCATGAGCGCGGAATTCTGGGCCATTATCGGCGTTGGCGTGGCATTGGCGGGTTTGCAATGGCGTATGTACGCCAGTTTGAACGCCAGCCTGAACGCCCGTATGGATCGCATCGAGGTGCGTTTGGACCGTGTCGAAGCGGACCTGACGAGCGTCAAGGAACGCCTGTCGCGCATCGAAGGCTGGATCGCCGGGCGCTTTCGTGAAGAAACGGCCCCGTCCGCCTAGAAGGCCGCCGACCCGGGCCCGTCTGCGCAATCCTCACTTGCGCCCCACCGGACGCACATCGGAAGGAAGTTCTCTTTAGAGGGAACTCCCTTCCTTCTCTTAGGGTGTATTACAATATTACACTATGGGTTCATCAAATAACAAATTAACGACACAATGTGTTTGATTATTTTAACAACGTTTTCTAACATTTTTAAGTTGTCTAATAATGTATTATTATTGAATTTGGAAAATAGTCTTCTAATTATTATATTCCGTATAAATTGGTAACCGTGCTAACTGTTTCATAATATCCTTATAATTTAAGGTGGGATGGTTCTTGACGCAAAAAACCTCCCCGGAAGCAAGTCCGGGGAGGTGTGTGAAATATATATAACGTCTCTCTGTCTGTCAATGGCGTTGTGAGAGCGGTACTTCCAGCAAGGAATCATGAAAAATATGAAGCGCAAGACAATCGGAATCATCTCGGTGTTGTTTGTTGTGGGTCTTGTTCCGGCCGCCGCCGTGGCCAATACGGATTGCAAAGGGTGGAATACCGAGGAATTCTTCAAAAAGGTCACGGTCGCCGACGTTGCCCGTTGTTTGGAGGCTGGTGCGGACCCCAATGCCCGGAATGAGAACGGCCGGACTCCCCTGCACGCGGCGGCGGAGTTCAACGAGAACCCCGCCGTCATCCAGGCCCTGGCCGCCGCCGGCGCGGACCCCAATGCCCGGAGCGAGGACGGCTGGGCTCCCCTGCACGCGGCGGCGGAGTTCAACGAGAATCCTGCCGTCATCCAGATTCTGCTCGCCGCCGGCGCGGACCCCAGTGCCCGGAGCGAGAACGGCACGACTCCCCTGCACACGGCGGCGGCGAAGAACGAGAACCCTGCCGTCATCCAGGCCCTGGCCGCTGCTGGCTCGGACCCCCATGCCCGGGGCGAGCACGGCTGGACTCCCCTGCACGCGGCGGCGAAGTTCAACGAGAATCCTGCCGTCATCCAGGCTCTGGCCGTCGCTGGCGCGGACCCCCATGCCCGGGACGAGCACGGCTTGACTCCCCTGCACGCGGCGGCGTTGAACGAGAACCCTGCCGTCATCCCGGCCTTGGCCGCTGCTGGCTCGGACCCCCATGCCCGGGACGAGGACGGCTGGACTCCCCTGCATTGGGCGGCGGCGTTGAACGAGAACCCTGCCGTCATCCCGGCCTTGGCCGCTGCTGGCTCGGACCCCCATGCCCGGAGCGAGCACGGCTTGACTCCCCTGCACACGGCGGCGGCGAAGAACGAGAACCCTGCCGTCATCCAGGCCCTGGCCGCCGCTGGCTCGGACCTCCATGCCCGAGACGAGAAAGGCGCGACTCCCCTGCACACGGCGGCGGATTTCAACGAGAACCCTGCCGTCATCCCGGCCTTGGCCGCCGCCGGCTCGGACCCCCATGCCCGGAACAAGAACGGCTCGACTCCCCTGCATAGGGCGGCGTGGTTCAACGAGAACCCTGCCGTCATCCAGGCCCTGGCCGCCGCTGGCTCGGACCCCAATGCCCGGGACGAGAACGGCTGGACTCCCCTGCACGCGGCGGCGGATTTCAACGAGAACCCCGCCGTCATCCAGGTTCTACTTGACGCCGGCGCCGACCCGAGCGCAAAAGACGCCGTTGGCAAATACCCTTGGGATTACGCCAAGGACCGGGAAGAACTCAAAGGCCACGACGTGTACTGGCACCTGAACGACGGACGGTTCTAGCCAGGGCGCTTATTCGAGAGCGGGGAAAAAACGGTGGGCTGGCTCAATGCCAACGTGCAACCGTCGAAAAACCAGGCGGTGCGGATGTGGCTCTATGCGAAGGCGTGGCCTTAGAGTAATTCTGGATACAAACCTTGCGCTGACGCTTGGCTTGACAACTTGCCCGCCAGCTTCCAGGAATCGGCCGTTGTCGAACGGTTGACGGCGACCTGCGAGTACGACGTCGGCGACCTGGAGGCCCTGGAGCCGCCGCGGGGCTTCGGGTTCCGACTGACAGGAGAAGCGTATGGACTGGAAAACGATCAGCAACAACGTGCTGTTGGCGGGCTTGTTCGTGGCGATGGTGACCATGTTCAACCAGGTCAACGGCCGGCTGGACGCCATGCAGACGGAGATGAACCGGCGTTTCGACACCACGCAGACGGAAAACAACCGCCGGTTCGATGACATGAACCGACGATTCGACACCCTGCAAACGGAGATGAACCGGCGTTTCGACACCATGCAGGCGGAAAACCAGCGCCAGCACGACGAGATCAAGGACGTGCTGCGCGTCTTCGAGGGGCGCATCACGCGCCTTGAGGAAAAAGCCGGCATCGGCCCCGAAAACGCCGACTAGCCGTTTTTTTGTCCCAGTGTGTCGGGGGGGCGTCCCGAAAGCGCCTGCGCCCTTGGTGCGTCATGCCGCCGGAGGGCTTCGGCGGGGATGCGGTGGCAAGTGAAGATCATGAAAAATATGAAGCGCAAGACAATCGGAATCATCTCGGTGTTGTTCGTTGTGGGTCTTGTTCCAGCCGCCGTGGCCAATACGGATTGCAAAGGGTGGAATACCGGGGAATTCTTCAAAAAGGTCACGGTCGCCGACGTTGTCCGTTGTTTGGAGGCTGATGCAGACCCCAATGCCCGGATTGAGCACGGCTGGACACCCCTGCACGCAGCGGCGAGGAACGAGAACCCCGCCGTCATCCAGATTCTGCTCGACGCCGGCGCGGACCCCAATGCCCGGAGCAACAACGGCGCGACACCCCTGCACACGGCGGCGGCGAACGAGAACCCCGCCGTCATCCAGATTCTGCTCGACGCCGGCGTGGACCCCAATGCCCGGAGCGAGGACAGCGTGACTCCCCTGCACGTGGCGGCGGGGAACGAGAACCCCGCCGTCATCCCGGCCCTGGCCGCCGCCGGCGCGGACCCCAATGCCCGGAGCGAGAACGGTCGGTCTCCCCTAGACATGGCGGCGGAGTTCAACGAGAACCCCGCCGTCATTCAGGCCCTGGCCGCCGCCGGCGCAGACCCCAATGCCCGGAGCGAGAACGGCTGGGCTCCCCTGTACGCGGCGGCAGTGCTCAACGAGAACCCCGCCGTCATCCAAGCATTGGCCGCCGCCGGCGCGGACCCCAATGCCCGGAGCGAGAACGGCTTGACTCCCCTGCACCTGGCGGCGGCGAACGAGAACCCTGCCGTCATCCAAGCATTGGCCGCCGCCGGCGCGGACCCCAATGCCCGGGACGAGGGCGGCACGACTCCCCTGCACGTGGCGGCGTGGAACGAGAACCCTGCCGTCATATCGGCCCTGGCCGCCGCTGGCGCGGACCCCAATGCCCGGGCCGATGACGGCTTGACTCCCCTGCACTCGGCGGCGCGGTTCAACGAGAACCCTGCCGTCATCCAGGCCCTGGCCGTCGCCGGCGCGGACCCCAATGCCCGGAGCGAGAACGGCTGGGCTCCCCTGCACGCGGCGGCGCAGTTTAACGAGAACCCCGCCGTCATCCCGGCCCTGGCCGTCGCCGGCGCGGACCCCAATGCCCGGAGCGAGAACGGCTGGGCTCCCCTGCACGCGGCGGCGCAGTTTAACGAGAACCCTGCCGTCATCCCGGCCCTGGCCGTCGCCGGCGCGGACCCCAATGCCCGGAGCGAGAACGGCTGGGCTCCCCTGCACGCGGCGGCGCAGTTTAACGAGAACCCCGCCGTCATCCCGGCCCTGGCCGTCGCCGGCGCGGACCCTAATGCCCGGAGCGAGAACGGCTGGGCTCCCCTGCACGCGGCGGCGCAGTTTAACGAGAACCCTGCCGTCATCCCGGCCCTGGCTGCCGCCGGCGCGGACCCCAATGCCCGGAGCGAGAACGGCTGGGCTCCCCTGCACGCGGCGGCGCAGTTTAACGAGAACCCCGCCGTCATCCCGGCCCTGGCCGCCGCCGGCGCGGACCCCAATGCCCGGGCCGAGGGCGGCTGGACTCCCCTGCACGCGGCGGCGCAGTTCAACGAGAACCCTGCCGTCATCCCGGCCCTGGCCGCCGCTGGCGCGGACCCCAATGCCCGGGCCGATGATGGCTGGACTCCCCTGCACCTGGCGGCGCAGTTCAACGAGAACCCTGCCGTCATCCAGGTTCTACTTGACGCCAGCGCCGACCCGAGCGCAAAAGACGCCGATGGCAAATACCCTTGGGATTACGCCAAGGACCGGGAAGAACTCAAAGGCCACGACGTGTACTGGCGTCTGAACGACGGACGGTTCTAGCCAAGACGTTTACTGGAGAGCCGGGGAAACAAACCGGTGGGCTGGCTCAATGCCAGCGTGCAGCCGTCGAAAAACCAAGCGGCGCGCTGGTTCGGCCTGCCGGCCGGTGCTACCGGCGCGCGAAGGCGTGCAAGCCGTCAGCCTGGAGGCCCTGGAGCCGCCGAGTGGCTTTGGGCACGACTGACAGGAGAAGCGCATGGACTGGAAGACGATCAGCAACAACGTGCTGTTGGCGGGCTTGTTCGTGGCGATGGTGACTATGTTCAGCCAAGTCAACGGACGCCTGGACGCCATGAACGGGCGTATCGACGCCCTGCAAACGGAGATGAACCGGCGTTTCGACACCATGAACCGCCGGTTCGACACCTTGCAGGCTGAAAACCAGCGCCAGCATGACGAGATCAAAGACGTGCTGCGCGTCTTCGAGGGACGTATTACGCGCCTCGAAGAAAAAGCCGGTATTGGCCCCGAAAACGCCGACTAACGAGGCGGCGACGGGCGTGGAAACACCCCACCGGCGCCCCGCTTCCGGGGGCAGGGCGGTCGGCTGAGAGCCGCCCTACCCCACCGTTTGACGCTCGAACGCCCAAAACCGGGCGTACCGGTGGGGAAAGCGTCGCGAGAGGCGTTTGGTCCAGCAACGGCGCGGATCGAGAGTTGACATAAGGGAGACTTATCGGAAGCCGGGCAGACGGCTTCTCGGGTGGTAGGGAAGTTTTCTTTCAGAAAAATCAGCAAATCGAGGCGCGATACCCTTTCCTATAGCTGGAAGACAATTTCGTCTTCCACAGGCATTCCCGAATAGAAGGAGCGAAGTGATGGTGAACGTATGGCGACTAATGGCTCACCATGATGAATACTGTCGGCTGCCAATGATTCAGTGGGCAACAGCCAACAACCGGATTGCTATCGGCTGAGGTGACGTAGGAAGTCTTGCTCAAGCTAGATATGCGACGCCAGAAGATATACGGGAAGAAGTAAAAAAACGCCGCCAGCACGCTCAACACCCAAGCAAGCACCACGATGATCATCAGAATGGTCATAAGTCCATTTCCGTGTTGAACTCTATTGTCCTACGCCAGAGAGGTGAGCAATGACGATACGGTTATTTGGGGTACTCTGTGGACTTCTACTCGGATTGGCATTTTCAACCCACCACGCGATGGCAAGTTACGACAACCCATCAGACGACGAGTTTTTCCGGGCAGCTCAAAATGCACGGGTATCCATCTCTGATGCAAGAAGGGTATATGCTTGTTGGCACTCGAAGCTCGGGAGTAATCACACGTACACACACCGAGAAATATCAAGGTGGTCGTCGCAAGTATTCAGAAGGCTTATCTGGAGGGACACACGGGCTGGGGTGAATCGGCAGCCGAGGCACCCCGTTTGTGCAGAACTGCCCCATTTGTCCTTGATACATGCAGCGCTACAGGAGGCGTCGCCATGACCCGCTCGGAGGCACCCGAAACCCTGGAGGGCTGGTACATCCAGCACGACATGTACACGGTAATGTGGTCCGAATGGCGCACCATGACGCCGCCGGAGCGTGACGCCGTCATCGCCGAAGGCGCAGACTGGCTGGCCGCGCAGGCCGCTCCGGAACAGGGTATGAGCGCCTTCTTCAGCGTCTTGGGCCACAAGGCGGACATCCTGGCGGTGCATTTCCGTCCCACGCTGGAAGCCCTCAATGGCGTTGAGCTCGGCCTGCGGCAGACCGCCTTGTTTCCGTACCTGCAGCCCGCCTACAGTTATCTGTCCGTCGTCGAACTAGGCTTGTACGAGGTGCTGGGCGTCGTCAACCGGAAGCTCGCTGCGGAGGGTCTGGAGCCCGGCGTCGAGGGCTACGAGGCCGCCCGCGAACGTGAGCTGGCGGCGCAGAAAGAAGCGCTGCACCCCCGTCTGTATCCCGCCATTCCGAATGGTCGCTACGTCTGTTTCTATCCCATGGACAAGAAACGCGGCGAGACCTACAACTGGTACGCGCTGCCCATGGAAGAGCGCCGGCAGTTGATGCGTGGCCACGGCATGGTGGGGCGCAAGTACGCCGGCAAAGTCACGCAGATCATCAGCGGCTCGGTGGGGTTCGACGACTGGGAGTGGGGCGTGACGCTGTTCGCCGATGACCCGCTGGTGTTCAAGAAGCTGATCTACGAGATGCGCTTCGACCCCGCCAGTTCGCACTACGCTCTGTTCGGCGGCTTCTACGTCGGCATTCGCTTCGCGCCGTCCGAAATCGGGGCGCTGCTGTCCGGCCAGCCGCCGGCCTAAAGGAGGACGCGATGACGGCCTACATCCCGCGCGGCGTAATTCCCGCCAACCTGTTGCCATTCACGTCGGATTGGAAAATCGACGCCCCGGCGTATCGCCAACACCTGCGCGACTTGGCCGCGGTGGAGGGCATCACGGCCATCACCACCAACGGCCACGCCGCCGAGGTGCACGCCCTGTCCGCGGACGAGCAGCGCGAGGTGTTGGACATCACCCTGGACGAACTGGGCGACAAGTTGCCCATTATCTCCGGCATCTATGCGGACGACTCTTTACAAGGCGCCCGCCTGGCCCGCCTGGCTCAAAGCGCCGGTGCCCGGTGCCTGCTGATTTTCCCGCCGCAACCCTTCATCATGGGCGCTCAGCTTCGCCCCGAGATGGTCCTGAAACATTTCGCCACTATCGCTTCGGCGACCGATTTGCCGCTTATCGCCTTCAACTATCCGCTGGCCGGCGGGCAGGGGTACACGACAGACACCCTCGTTCGCCTCACGGAAACGGTTCCCGCCGTCGTCGCCATGAAGGACTGGTGCAACGACGGGTTGCAACACACCAACAACATCAACGCCCTGCACACCCTCGGACGCCCCTTCTCGGTGCTCAGCACGCACAGCGCCTGGCTGCTCTCCTCGCTGGTGCTGGGCTGCGATGGCCTGCTGTCCGGCATGGGCAGCGTCGTGGCCGATCTGCAAGTAGCCCTCTGGCAGGCGGTGCAGCGTTGCGATTTGGCCGAGGGCCAGCGTCTGCACGAACTTCTGCGTCCCTTGGTACAGGTTTTCTACGCAGCACCAGCCGTGGACATGCACAATCGCATGAAGGAAGCTCTGGTTCTGTTGGGAAGACAGCAGCGCGCGGTCGTGCGTCCGCCTCTCGTTCCCATCACCCCGGCTGAACGAGAAAAGCTGCGCCGCGCGCTGACCGAGGCGCAGTTGTTGACGCTCTCGGCGGCCGACTGACGACCATGGATACCATGCAGAGCAAAATAGCCGGCATCTTGCAGGACGCCATCCGAACAAAGCAGCGCATGGCCAGTCACGTAGAAAATATCGAGTTGTCCGCGCGCCTGCTCATCGACGCGCTGGCAAAGGGCCACAAGGTCCTGGTCTGCGGCAACGGCGGTTCCGCCGCCGACGCCCAGCACATGGCCGGCGAACTGGTCGCCCGGTTCCAGAAGGACCGGCGCGGCCTGCCGTGCGTGGCGCTGACGACCGACACTTCCATTTTGACGGCGTGTGCCAATGATTTCGGTTACGAAGAGGTATTCGCCAGGCAGGTGGAGGCCATCGGCTCTGCCGATGACGTTCTCGTCGGCATCTCAACGTCAGGCAGTTCAGCGAACGTCATCAAAGCGTTCGAGGCCGCCGCCAGCGCCGGGATGAAGCGAGTGGTCCTGACGGGCAACGACGGCGGCCACGTCGCAAAGATGGATGGCGTCCTGAGCATTGTTGTACCGTCGTGTTCGACGCAGCGCATCCAGGAGGGCCACATCACCATCATTCACATCCTGTGTGAGCTGGTGGAAGACGCCCTGTTCGGAAACTGATACCCCGTATTGCCCATGAGCACACTGCCGCACAACTCCTGGCCTCGGAATCCGACAAGGATCCTCGTTGTCGGCGACGTCATGTGCGACACGTACCTGTCCGGGCACGTCTCCCGCATCTCCCCCGAGGCCCCGGTACCCGTTTTCGAAAGCACCGAAAAGCGGCACGTTCTGGGCGGTGCGGCCAACGTGGCGGCCAACCTGCGCGCCTTGGGTTGCGAAGTGTGCCTGGCGGGCGTGGTCGGTGACGACGTCACAGGGCGTTACGTGCGGGAGCAAATACGGGCGCAAGGCATCGCCGACGTGCTGATGCAGGACGCCGGGCGTCCAACCACCGAAAAGACGCGCCTCATCGCCCGGCATCAACAGCTTGTGCGTCTGGATCAGGAAAGCCGCCTCCCCTTGCCGGCCGAGCTGATCGCCCGGACCTTGGCGGAGGCCGAATCCATCCTGGCCGAAGTGGACGGCCTCATCTGCTCCGATTACAACAAGGGCGTCTGCACGCCCGACCTGCTCGTGCCCCTCTTCGCCAAGGCAAAGGCCGCCAACCTGCCGATTTTCGTCGATCCCAAGGCACGGGACTTCGCCCACTACCGCGGCGCCGCCGTGCTGACCCCCAACTTGGCCGAAGTCAGGCACGCGACAGGCGGCCCCCTGGCAGACGAAACATCCCTGGCTGCTGCCGCCGAATCGTTGTTGCGACAAAGCGAAGCGCAAGCCCTTCTGGTGACACGCGGCGCAGCGGGCATGAGCTTGTTTCACCCCCCGCAAGCCCCGCAGCATTTGCCCGCACATACCCGCGACGTGTACGACGTGACCGGAGCCGGGGATACCGTGCTCGCCGCCTTTGCGGCCGCAGCCATCGGCGGCCTGCCGTACGCCGAGGCTGCGCGGCTGGCCAACGTGGCGGCGGGTATCGTCGTCGGCAAGGCGGGCACGGCAGTTGTGCACCGGGAGGAATTGGAGGCCCATTTACGGACGCGCAATGCCCCCTGGCAGAACAAATTGCGGACCTGCGACGAACTGGCGAGGGCGCTCCAGCAACATCGTCAGCGGGGTGAGCGGGTCGTCTTCACGAATGGCTGTTTCGACCTGCTGCACGGCGGCCACGTTCACTACCTCCAGCAAGCGCGGGCGCTTGGCGACTGCTTGATCGTGGCGCTGAACGACGATGCCTCCGTACGTCTGCTGAAAGGGGATGAGCGCCCACTGCGCCCGCAGGACGAACGCGCGCGCGTGCTGGCCGCCCTCGCCTGCGTGGACTACGTGGTTCTTTTCGGTGAAGCGACTCCGTTAGCGTTGATCAAATCTTTCAAGCCCGATGTGCTCGTCAAAGGCGGCGATTACACGCTTGAGACGGTGGTTGGGAAAGAAGAAGTGGAGGCATCCGGCGGCTTGGTGCACCTTGTGCCCTATGTAGACGGCGTTTCAACGACTGAACTCATCAGCAGGCTACTACAGCGCTATCGTTAAGGCGCGTTTGAACAAGGAGGTTATGGCATGATCAGGAGCAGAATTACCGACACCCTACACGTTGGCGACGATTGTCAACTCGCGCTGGTCGGCGGCCCGTGCGTCATCGAGTCCGAGGACTTCACCCTCAGGATGGCTGACGGCATCCGCGAGGTCTGCGAGCGTCTGGGCATCCCGATGATTTTCAAGTCCTCTTTCGACAAGGCCAACCGGACGGCCATCGATGCCTTCCGAGGGCACCCGATGGACGTCGGCCTCAAGATTCTGCAGCGCGTCAAGGATGAGGTTGGGGTGCCGGTCCTGACGGACGTGCACGAAAGCGACCAGGCGGCAACGGTGGCGGAAGTCGTGGACGTGCTGCAAATCCCGGCCTTTCTCTGCCGCCAAACCGACTTGCTGCTGGCCGCCGCCGCCACGGGCCGGGCCGTCAACGTGAAGAAAGGCCAGTTTCTCGCCCCTTGGGACATGCGGCACGTGGTGGGCAAACTGGAATCCGGCGGCGCGCGCGACATTCTCCTGACCGAGCGCGGCACCTGCTTTGGTTACAATGCCCTGGTGGTCGATTTTCGCGGTCTGCCGCAAATGCGCGAGCTTGGCTATCCCGTCGTTTTCGACGCCACGCACAGCGTGCAGATGCCGGGCGGCCAGGGGAGCCGGTCGGGCGGCCAGCGGCAGTTCGTGCCCCATTTGGCCCGCGCTGCCGCGGCGCTCGGCATCGACGTGCTGTTCATGGAAATCCACGCCGACCCTGACAATGCCCCGAGCGACGGGCCGAACATGGTTCCGCTGCACCAACTCGAAGGACTCCTGCAACAAGTGCTGCAGGTGCGCGAAGCGTTGCAGGCGTCACCGCCAGTCGTCTTACGATAGACGCCAGCGGCAACACATCACCTGGAGGGCACGTGAGCACCGATCGGATACGCGACGACATGACGGCCAGCTTCCTCAACGTGCTGCGTCACGAGCAGGAGGCCCTGGCGGGTGTCGTGCGTCGTTTCAGCGACGATGGCGGGGTCATCGCCGAGGCGTGTGAGACCTTGCTGCACGACGAAGAACGGAGGGGCCGCAACCGCATCATCGTGAGTGGCGTGGGCAAGGCCGGCATCGTGGCCATGAAGGTTGCTTCCACCCTGTCGTCCACCGGCAGCGCCGCCGTCTTCATGCACCCCGTGGAAGCCCTGCACGGCGACCTGGGATTTGTGAGCGAGCACGACTGCGCCCTGCTGTTCTCGTATTCCGGTGAGAGCGTCGAGGTGATTCGGTTGGCGAGGGAGTTGCGGCGCATCGGCTGCGCCGTGGTGGTGATTACCAGCCGCCGCACCAGCACTCTGGGACGTCTGGCGGTGGTTTGCATCGAAACGGGCGAGGTACGGGAGGCGTGCTATCTCGGCTTGGCGCCGTCATCGAGCACGACCGTGATGCTCGCCATCGGCGACGCGCTGGCCCTGGCAATGGCCGAGGCGCAGGGGTTTGGCGAGGTGGATTTTGGACTGAACCACCCGGCCGGCAGCCTCGGGCAGCGGTTCCGTTACGTGCAGGATTTCATGCGGACTGGCAAAAAAGTAGTGTGCATCCAGCCCGCCACGAAGCTCAAGCACATGATTCAATTAGTCAGCGACGCCAAAACCGGCTCAGCCATTCTGGTCAACGCCGCCGGCGCCCTGGTGGGCATCTTTACCGACGGCGACCTGCGTCGGGCGCTCCTGAAGGGAAGTGCCGTGCTGGAGGGCACGGTTGAGCGGTTTGCCAGTATCCCCTGTCATTTCGTCCTGTACGACACCTCGATTGCCGACGCCATCAAACTCTTCCAGAATACACAGACCGAAGATCTGCCGGTGCTCGACCCGGAAACGCGACGGGTTCTGGGAACCTTGTGCCTCAAGGACATCACGGCCTTTTGATAGACCCATACTTCGGACAGTATTGAGGGCAGTGATATCGGTGCTCGTGCCAATTCCAAGGCTGCCGTCGCCCCCGCATGACACGATTGCTTTTTCAGCGCACTTGGTTGACTTGGGCGATACGCTGTTCCACACTGGGGCGCCCTGAAGGAGGCGGATAATTTTTGGCCCGTTGGCTCTTCGCCTGGGGAGCTAGTAGTGGGGCCGGATATCACTTAACTCAAATGGTTATGGGTCGTGATGCGGCGAGATCACCGCGAAGGTCGTTGGGGTGCGGCGCCGCAACAATGACGGCTCAGGCCGCCAGGAGGAGGAAATAGCATGAAGGAAATACGCACATTCACCAAGACGCTTGCCATCGCATCGCTGATGGTGGCCATCCTGATAGGCGTAACCGGCACCGTGTCTTCTCAGTCGCCACCGCCACCCATGGCCAATGAGCTGGCCGACGGTGTGTATCAGTGGTTCGGGTTCGGCTACAACAGCTTGGTCGTCATCTCGGGACAGGACGTGCTGATTACAGAACCTGCGAACAGCGGACGTGCGGAGATGCTCAGAGACTATGTGGCTACGCTTACCAGCAATCCGGTTTCGCATATTGTCATGACGCACGAACATTACGATCATGTGGGTGGAACGGGTCTGTTTCCAGATGCAACGGTATACTGCCACGTGAACTGCCAGCCAGTGTTTGACCTTGCCGTTCCCGGGTTGTCCGACGTACCGGAAGTTGATGAAACCTTCACCGATTACAAGAAACTCCTTATTGGAGACAAGGTGGTGGAGTTGCACTATCTTGGTCCTGGCGATGGCGACGCGACGACCGTCGTCTATCTGCCGCAAGACGGCATCGTTCTCACCTCCGACCTGTACGAAGATCAAGCGCTTACCATGGCGGCCTGGGTTGACGACAAGAACTTCACGGGGACGCGCAAGATTCTGAATACAATCAGCACCTGGAACTTGAAGCATGCGATTACGGCACACTCCGCTTCGACCGACCCCCAGGTACTCAGGGACAATGCCCAGTATTACAACGACCTGTACGATGCGGTTTATCAGGCGCTGAAGAAGGTTCAGGACGAGGGAGGGCTGTTTGCGATATTCAGGGCGATGGGAACGCTTCCTGCTACCATCGAGCTTGACAAGTATCGGAGTTGGCAAAACTACGACTCGTCCTTTACACGTCACGCACAGCGGATGATGTTCTCCATCTTTCACGGGGATTAGCACTGCCATGCCCTGATCGGCACGCTTTGGCGTTGCAAGTGGTCATCTGGGGCAAGTCGGTGAGTAGGGTGGACTGCGGGCCGAAGTCGTCAGGGCCCGATTGAGGGCTCTGACGCCGCCAGGTTCCGAGAGCCGTCAGAATGATACCTACCAACCAGAAGAGCGGCCTCTCCAGATAGTTCGTCGGATTGCCCTTGCGCCTTCCCGTCCTTTCAGCTGCACGATGCCTCGTGCCGTTCGAGCAGTTGCAACAACACGCCGTGCGTCGATTTCGGACTGACGAAGGCCAAGCGCCGTCCTGTCGAACCTGCAGCAACCCGGATCCGTGCCCCCGTGTCTCGCAGATGCGCCACGGCCTCGTCCAAGTCCTCGACCTCCAGCGACAAGAGATACATCCCCTCGCCGTGCTGTGCGAGAAATTCTGCCACCGCGCCCCTCGCCGACGTTGGCGTCATCAGCTCAATGCGGGCACCGCCGATCTGCAAAAAGGCGTTGTGGATGCCGAGCCCTGGCGCCTCCCCGCCGTCCGTTTTTTCGAGGTCGAAGTTGTGCTGATAGGTCGCTACGGCAGCCGCCAAATCCTTCACCACCACCGCCACGTGATTGATGCGCGTCGTTTTCATTGCTTCACTTTCTCATGCTAAGATGCCAAACCGTTTTGGTATCGCTCACATAGGTTGCGAGGTTGACTTGCCGATGCCTCCGAACGTCTGAGGCACGCCACAAGCCATAGTAAATCAACGTTCCAAACGGCAAAAGAGCCAACTGCCTTTGCCCGCGGAGACACAGCATGCAGGAAAGCTACCTACAGGAGCTGTTCGCTGAGCGCATCGGCGGCAGGAACTACGGCAAAGACACGGCAGTGTACAAGTTCGAAAAAATCCGCCGCGCCCGTGACGCCGCCGTCGCGGCGCGTCCCGACTTGGCGTTGATCGACATGGGCGTTGGCGAGCCGGACGGCATGGCCTATCCGGGCGTTGTAAATGCACTGAGCGAGCAGGCGGCGATGCCCGAAAACCGCGGCTATTCCGACAACGGCCCGCCGGAGTTCAAGGAGGCCGTCGCACAGTACATGGCGCGCGTCTACGGAGTGGACCTCGACCCGGCAACCGAGATCACCCACGCCGTCGGCGCCAAGAACGCCCTGGCTTTCCTGCCAACGTGCTTCATCAACCCGGGTGACGCCGTTATCACGACCGTTCCGGGCTACCCGGTTCTCGGCACCCACTGCCGCTGGTACGGGGGCGAAGTCTACACCCTGCCGCTGTTGGAGGAGAACAACTACCTGCCCGACCTCAACAGCCTTACCGACGAACAGTTGAGACAGGCCAAAATCCTGCTGTTCAACTACCCGAACAACCCGACCGGCGCCGTGGCAACGTCCGAATTCTTCGAAGAAGTCGTGGCTTTCGCCAAGCAGCACAAGCTGCTGGTGGTGCAGGATGCTGCCTACGCCGCGCTGGTGTTCGAAGGCCAGCCGCTGAGTTTCCTTTCCATCCCGGGCGCGAAGGAGGTCGGGGTGGAAATCCACAGCATGTCTAAGGCCTTCAACATGACGGGATGGCGCTTGGCCTGGATTTGCGGCAATGAATTGGCGGTGCGGGCGTTCGCCGACACCAAGGACAATTTCGACTCCGGCCAGTTCAAGGCCATCCAGATGGCGTCCATGTACGCCTTGCAGCATCCCGAAATCACCGCGGAGATTGCCGAAAAGTACAACCGCCGCCTAGTGATGCTGGCGGACGCCCTCAGCGCCTTGGGCTTCGAGGCGAAAAAGCCGGCGGCCTCTTTCTTCCTGTACGTACGGGCACCTCGGGGCGTCGCGGGCGGCCAGCGGTTCGACACCGGCGAGGATTTCTCGCAATTTCTCATCCGCGAAAAGCTGATCTGCGCCGTGCCGTGGGACGACGCCGGACCGTACGTGCGGTTCTCGGTGACGTTTCAGGCGTCTTCGCCGGAGGAAGAGAAGGACATCGTGCGCGAGGTCGGCGCGCGCTTGGCGGACGTGCCGTTCGAGTTTTAGCATGGAAACCATTCAGCGCGTCATGCTGGGCTCGCGGAACGGTGCCAAAATCCGCGGCGTACAAGCCGCCTTCAACAGCTTGCAGGCGGCGGTTCAAAGTCCCGACCTGCGATCACCAGAGACCTGGACCTGCCAGGTTGAAACCGGTGTCAATGAGGAGCCTTGGGGATTCCCCGCCACCATACGAGGCTCCCAAAACCGGGCGCGCGCCGCGTTTGAACACCTCGAAACGGAAGACGCACAAGCCGGGCATGTCGCGCTCGGTATCGGCGTCGAGAGCGGCTTCATCGAGGTGACCCCCACCGCCTTCACCCTCTATAATTTCGACGTCTGCTGCCTGTTCGACGGCAGTTGCGACTACTTCGGTATCTCGCCCGGTTTTGAATACCCCCGCCGTCTGGTGCGCGACATCTTCTTCCACCGGCAGCCCTTCCAAACCGCCCGCCAGTACATCACCACCAGCCCCGACATCGAACGACAAGGCGGCATCGTCGGCGTCCTGGCCGCCGGTCACATCGACCGCCCGGAAATGACCCGCCTCGCCGCACACATGGCGCTCATCCGCTACCTGCAGCGCCATGATTACACGAAGTGGGGTTAGACGTGGGTTGGCAATCATGGCCGCTTGCGGTGGCCGAGTCCAAGGGCGAAGCGGACAATCTGTGTGCGACCTGAGCATGGTCTCCACTGGTAATTTCAGAAGGGTTGGACCTCAATCAGGGCGGCGGTGGTCTGCGGTTGGGGGATTGGCTCGCCGTGTTCGCGGAGTGATTCGAGGTGCAGGATAATGGCTTCACGGCGGCACCGCGGAAGTGCGATCATAAAAGCCCGCACCGCGTTCAGATGGTTAATCCCCGGGAGCTTCGGCATCGCTAGGCTCAGGACTCATAACCAGAAACTAACCGTGGCAGCTATGCAGATGGCGCTGTAGAAGGTATGCGCGCAGCGATCATATCGTGTGGCGATGCGGCGCCAATCCTTGAGTCTGCCGAACAAGCGCTCAATGAGATTGCGGCGCTTGTAAAGCTCCGTGTCGTAGACAATCGGCTCTTTACGGTTGGCGCGGCCTGGAATACAGGACTTGATGCCACGTTCGGCAAGGGCCTTGCGCAACCTGTCGCTGTCATAACCCTTGTCGGCTATCAGGACAGCGGCTTTCGGTAGGGGCGTCAAGTACCGTATCAGCCCCGCAGTAGTCGCTGACCTGGCCCGCCGTCAACCGCAGCACGACGGGCTTGCCGTCGCAGACGGCGTGGAGCTTCGAGTTCAGCCCGCCCCGGGTGCGTCCGATGCAGCGCGAAAGCCCCCCTTTTTCAGCAAGCTGGCTGCGGTACGATGCGCTTTGAGATGGGTGCTATCGATCATGACCGTCTTGGTGGCGGTGCTTTCGGCAGCCAGGGCTTGGAAGATGCGGTCGAAGACCGCGGCCCTGCTCCAGCGCACGAAGCGATTGTAGAGTGTCTTGTGGGGTCCGTAACAGGCGGGCGCGTCGCGCCACTTCAGCCCATAGCGGATGACGTGGATGATACCGCTGATGACCTTTCGGTCATCGACGCGTGGGACGCCGCGCACCTTGTTGGGTGACAGGGGTTTGAGTCGGTTAAACGGGTCGTCGGCCAGCCAGAAGTGGTGCTCGGACATGATCGCTCTCCTTGTGGCGTCAGGGTGTTGACTCTCATCACAGGCCCCATGATACCCTTTTATAGGTCCTGAGCCTAAGGAGGATTTCCTATAACGTAACGATATTTTCCTAACAGCCTAGGGCCTGTTGACATTCATATAGTCCATCGTCTGTAATTGAGGGGAATTCAACCCTCAATCCAGATCAGCCAAGTGGAGGTGGACACGTGGCGCGAAGAATCCTCAGCGACTCGCAATGGGCGTGTGTGGCGCCCCTACTACCTGGAAAGAACGGCGACCCCGGACGTTCCGCAAGAGACAATCGGGAGTTCCTCGAAGCCGTCCTGTGGATGGCTCGCACCGGAGCTCCATGGCGCGATTTACCCGGCGAGTTCGGGCTGTGGAACTCGGTGTTCCAACGTTTTCGGAGGTGGGCGCGGAAAGGCGTCTTCGAGCGAGTCTTCAAGGAATTATCAGCCGCTGCCGACTTCGAGTACGTGCTGATCGACGGCTCCATCGTACGGCTCCATCAACACGGCGCCGGGGCTCAAGGGGGACCCGCAGCCAAGCCGTCGGTCGCTCGCGAGGCGGCCCAAGCACGAAGATCAGCGTGAGGGTCGACGCCCTGGGCAATTTGGTGAAATTCGTCCTGCTGCCGGGCCAGCGCCACGACCTGACCGGCGTTCCTTCTTTGCTTGATGGCGTCGCGTTCGAGGCGTTGATTGCAGAGCGAGCCTACGACAGCAACGCCTTGCGTGCCGAGTTGAAAGAGCGGGGTGCGATGGCGGTGATTCCCCCCAAGTCGAATCGCGTTGATGAGATCGACTACGACGTGGAGATGTACAAGTGGCGTCATCTGGTGGAGCATTTCTTTTGTAACCTCAAACACTTCCGTCGTCTTGCGATGCGTTTTGAGAAGACGGACGTCAGTTACGCCGCGATGATTCATGCGGTGAGTTCCCGCTTGGCGCTTGCCTAAATGTCAACAGGCCCTACATACTTTTGGTAACTGTTTACCGACTTTTGATAACCGTTCACTGAGGCATACCGTTGTGCTTCGGCGTCAGGGCCGCCTCGGTAAGGGCAACGTACCCTGCCAGTAAGATGTTGACCGCAGCGTTGACGTTGCTCAAGCGAGACGCCATACGTCGGGCAATCGTATCGTTCTGGCTTCCCCGGACGCCACAGCGCGAAGTCCGTCGACGCGTAGCCGGGGCAGCTTCCAACGGACCGACGGCCGCCCATGTTGCCTTGTACGTTGGTAAATGTTATATGGCGGGTAAAGCCGGCGTGAATGGCCCTGTCGCGTCATGGTGACAGAGAATGAACGGCGCGATGTCGCGTCCCGACAGGGGCCATGACGCTTTCAAAGAGGGTATCCGGCACACCCCCGCTGCCCCCCTTTACCGTGAATCCACCACCGCCAGACGTTGCAAGTGAACTAGGAGACGCATGTTGCAGGCAAGGCTCTTGACACCTGTTCGCCCCCCCGTACGAGCTATAGCTGGTCCTCACAACGTCCCGACTCCCGACCATGTCGTTGTGCTGCGCCTCGAATCGGGTGTCTCACCGCGTTTGATCATCTTGTTTTCGTCATGACGATTGCGGAGGTGCTCCTACGCCGACGACTGAGGACTTCCCAACGATGGTGAATCAAGCAAACGCGCCCGCCCGTCGCCATTTTGCCGAATATCTCACCAGTTTGATGGTGGCGGAGCGCAAAAACATAAGTGTCATCAATCGACAATGGCAGGTGCTCGGTGTCCTTGTCGCGACGCTAGTGCTGCTGTCTGCGCTGCCGGCGGCGGTGAGCGGCGCCAGCGACGAGGCGGCGCCGACGGTGAGTCTGGCGGTGGCGGCCGCGTCGATCTCCGAGAACGGCGGCACGACGACGGTGACGGCAACGCTGAGCCAGGCGTCGAGCGCGGCGACGACGGTGACGGTGACCGCGGTGGACGGGTCGTACACGGTGGGGTCGGACGCGACGATCACGATCGCCGCGGGTGAGACGGCGAACGCGTCGGACAGCGTGACGATCACGGCGGTGGACGACGACGTGGACAACGTGACGGCCCGCACCGCCACGGTGACGGGGACGGCGGAGAACAGCCAGGGCGTGGGGACGGTGACGGGAGCGCCGCTGACGCTCACCGACGACGAGATAACGCCCGCCGTGACGCTGGCGCTGAGTCCGGCGACGATCGACGAGCACGACGGGACGAACCCGGGGTCGAGCACGGTGACGGCGACGCTGAGCGGCAAGTCGAGCGCGGCGGTGACGCTGACGGTGTCGGCGACGGGCGCGACCGCGGCGGCCGGCGACTTCAGTCTGTCGAGCGCCAAGACGCTGACCATCGCGGCCGGGGCGACGAGCAGCACCGGTACAGTGACCGTCTCGGCGGTGGACGACACGACGAACGAGACGGACGAGACAGTGACGGTGTCGGCGACGGTGTCGGGCGCCAGCGGGGTGGCGGCGCCGGCGAGCGTGACGCTGACGATCGAGGACGATGATGCGGCGCCGACGGTGAGTCTGGCGGTGTCGGCCGCGTCGATCTCCGAGAACGGCGGCACGACGACGGTGACGGCAACGCTGAGCCAGGCGTCGAGCGCGGCGACGACGGTGACGGTGACCGCGGTGGCCGGGTCGTACACGGTGGGGTCGGACGCGACGATCACGATCGCCGCGGGTGAGACGGCGAACGCGTCGGACAGCGTGACGATCACGGCGGTGGATGACGACGTGGACAACGTGACGGCCCGCACCGCCACGGTGACGGGGACGGCGGAGAACAGCCAGGGCGTGGGGACGGTGACGGGAGCGCCGCTGACGTTGACCGACGACGAAGCGACGCCGACGGCGACGCTGGCGCTGAGTCCGGCGACGATCGCCGAGCACGACGGGACGAACCCGGGGTCGAGCACGGTGACGGCGACGCTGAGCGGCAAGTCGAGCGCGGCGGTGACGCTGACGGTGTCGGCGACGGGCGCGACCGCGGCGGCCGGCGACTTCAGTCTGTCGAGCGCCAAGACGCTGACCATCGCGGCCGGGGCGACGAGCAGCACCGGCACGGTGACCGTCGCGGCGGTGGACGACGCGACGAACGAGGCGGCCGAGACGGTGATGGTGTCGGCGACGGTGTCGGGCGCCAGCGGGGTGGCGGCGCCGGCGAGCGTGACGCTGACGATCGAGGACGATGATGCGGCGGCGGGCGACGACAGCGACGAGGCGGCGCCGACGGTGAGTCTGGCGGTGGCGGCCGCGTCGATCTCCGAGAACGGCGGCACGACGACGGTGACGGCAACGCTGAGCCAGGCGTCGAGCGCGGCGACGACGGTGACGGTGACCGCGGTGGCCGGGTCGTACACGGTGGGGTCGGACGCGACGATCACGATCGCCGCGGGTGAAACGGCGAACGCGTCGGACAGCGTGACGATCACGGCGGTGGACGACGACGTGGACAACGTGACGGCCCGCACCGCCACGGTGACGGGGACGGCGGAGAACAGCCAGGGCGTGGGGACGGTGACGGGAGCGCCGCTGACGTTGACCGACGACGAGATAACGCCCACCGTGACGCTGGCGCTGAGTCCGGCGACGATCGACGAGCACGACGGGACGAACCCGGGGTCGAGCACGGTGACGGCGACGCTGAGCGGCAAGTCGAGCGCGGCGGTGACGCTGACGGTGTCGGCGACGGGCGCGACCGCGGCGGCCGGCGACTTCAGTCTGTCGAGCGCCAAGACGCTGACCATCGCGGCCGGCGCGACCAGTAGCACCGGCACGGTGACCGTCTCGGCGGTGGACGACGCGACGAACGAGACGGCCGAGACGGTGACGGTGTCGGCGGCGGTGTCGGGCGCCAGCGGGGTGGCGGCGCCGGCGAGCGTGACGCTGACGATCGAGGACGATGATGCGGCGCCGACGGTGAGTCTGGCGCTGGCGGCCGCGTCGATCTCCGAGAACGGCGGCACGACGACGGTGACGGCAACGCTGAGCCAGGCGTCGAGCGCGGCGACGACGGTGACGGTGGCCGCGGTGGACGGGTCGTACACGGTGGGGTCGGACGCGACGATCACGATCGCCGCGGGTGAGACGGCGAACGCGGCGGACAGCGTGACGATCACGGCGGTGGACGACGACGTGGACAACGTGACGGCCCGCACCGCCACGGTGACGGGGACGGCACAGAATAGCCAGGGCGTGGGGACGGTGACGGGAGCGGCGCTGACGTTGACCGACGACGAAGCGACGCCGACGGCGACGCTGGCGCTGAGTCTGGCGACGATCGACGAGCACGACGGGACGAACCCGGGGTCGAGCACGGTGACGGCGACGCTGAGCGGCAAGTCGAGCGAGACCGTGACGCTGACGGTGTCGGCGACGGGCGCGACCGCGGCGGCCGGCGACTTCAGTCTGTCGAGCGCCAAGACGCTGACCATCGCGGCCGGCGCGACCAGTAGCACCGGCACGGTGACCGTCTCGGCGGTGGACGACGCGACGAACGAGACGGCCGAGACGGTGACGGTGTCGGCGGCGGTGTCGGGCGCCAGCGGGGTGGCGGCGCCGGCGAGCGTGACGCTGACGATCGAGGACGATGATGCGGCGGCGGGCGACGACAGCGACGAGGCGGCGCCGACGGTGAGTCTGGCGCTGGCGGCCGCGTCGATCTCCGAGAACGGCGGCACGACGACGGTGACGGCGACGCTGAGCCAGGCGTCGAGCGCGGCGACGACGGTGACGGTGACCGCGGTGGACGGGTCGTACACGGTGGGGTCGGACGCGACGATCACGATCGCCGCGGGTGAAACGGCGAACGCGTCGGACAGCGTGACGATCACGGCGGTGGACGACGACGTGGACAACGTGACGGCCCGCACCGCCACGGTGACGGGGACGGCGCAGAACAGCCAGGGCGTGGGGACGGTGACGGGAGCGCCGCTGACGCTCACCGACGACGAGATAACGCCCGCCGTGACGCTGGCGCTGAGTCCGGCGACGATCGACGAGCACGACGGGACGAACCCGGGGTCGAGCACGGTGACGGCGACACTGAGCGGCAAGTCGAGCGAGACCGTGACGCTGACGGTGTCGGCGACGGGCGCGACCGCGGCGGCCGGCGACTTCAGTCTGTCGAGCGCCAAGACGCTGACCATCGCAGCCGGGGCGACGAGCAGCACCGGCACGGTGACGGTGACGGCGGTAGACGACACGACCGACGAGGCGGCCGAGACGGTGACGGTGTCGGCGACGGTGTCGGGCGCCAGCGGGGTGGCGGCGCCGGCGAGCGTGACGCTGACGATCGAGGACGATGATGCGGCGGCGGTGAGCGGCGACAGCGATGATGCGGCGCCGACGGTGAGTCTGGCGGTGGCGGCCGCGTCGATCTCCGAGAACGGCGGCACGACGACGGTGACGGCAACGCTGAGCCAGGCGTCGAGCGCGGCGACGACGGTGACGGTGACCGCGGTGGCCGGGTCGTACACGGTGGGGTCGGACGCGACGATCACGATCGCCGCGGGTGAGACGGCGAACGCGTCGGACACGGTGACGATCACGGCGGTGAACGACGACATCGATAACGTGGGTAACCGTGCGGTGACGGTGACGGGGACGGCGGAGAACAGCCAGGGCGTGGGGACGGTGACGGGAGCGACGCTGACGTTGACCGACGACGAGATAACGCCCACCGTGACGCTGGCGCTGAGTCCGGCGACGATCGACGAGCACGACGGGACGAACCCGGGGTCGAGCACGGTGACGGCGACGCTGAGCGGCAAGTCGAGCGCGACGGTGACGCTGACGGTGGCGGCGACGGGCGCGACCGCGGCGGCCGGCGACTTCACGCTGTCGAGCGCCAAGACGCTGACCATCGCGGCCGGCGCGACCAGTAGCACCGGCACGGTGACGGTGACGGCGGTAGACGACACGACCGACGAGGCGGACGAGACGGTGACGGTGTCGGCGGCGGTGTCGGGTGCCAGCGGGGTGGCGGCGCCGGCGAGCGTGACGCTGACGATCGAGGACGATGATGCGGAGCCGACGGTGAGTCTGGCGCTGGCGGCCGCGTCGATCTCCGAGAACGGCGGCACGACGACGGTGACGGCGACGCTGAGCCAGGCGTCGAGCGCGGCGACGACGGTGACGGTGACCGCGGTGGACGGGTCGTACACGGTGGGGTCGGACGCGACGATCACGATCGCCGCGGGTGAAACGGCGAACGCGACCGACAGCGTGACGATCACGGCGGTGGACGACGACATCGACAACGTGACGGCCCGCACCGCCACGGTGACGGGGACGGCAACGAACAGCCAAGGCGTGGGGACGGTGACGGGAGCGCTGCTGACGCTCACCGACGACGAGATAACGCCCACCGTGACGCTGGCGCTGAGTCCGACGACGATCGCCGAGAGCGGGACAGGCAACGCGACGACGGTGACGGCGACGCTGAGCGGCAAGTCGAGCGAGATGGTGACGCTGACGGTGGCGACAACGGGCGTGACCGCGGCGGCCGGCGACTTCAGTCTGTCGAGCGCCAAGACGCTGACCATCGCGGCCAAGGCGACGAGCAGCACCGGCACGGTGACGGTGACGGCGGTGGACGACACGACCGACGAGGCGGCCGAGACGGTGACGGTGGCGGCGACGGTGGCGGGCGCCAGCGGGGTCGCGAAGCCGACGAGCGTGACGCTCACCATCGCCGACAACGACCCGGAGCCGTCGCTGTCCATCAATTCGCCGAGCGTGACCGAGGGGGACAGCGGCTCGAAGAACCTGACCTTCACGGTGACGCTGAGCGCGGCCAGCGGCAAGCAGGTGACGGTGGATTACAGCGATACGGGCGTCGGCACGGCAGCCCCGGGGACCGACTACACCGCCATCACCGACGGCACGCTGACCTTCGCGCCGGGCACCACCAGCCAGACCTTCAACGTGTCGGTGACGGGCGACACCGACGGCGAACCCAACGAGACCGTCGAGGTGACCCTGAGCAACGCCACCAACGCCACGATCGGGACGGCCACCGGTACCGGCACGATCACCGACGACGACGCGCCGCACACGCTGTCGGTCGACTCGCCGAGCGTGGAGGAGCGCAACAGCGGCTCCCGGATGCTGACGTTCACGCTCAAGCTGAGCCGGGCGCACGCGCAGACGATGCGTGCGTATATTCGCGATGCCGGGACAGGGACGGCGACGCCGGGGACGGACTATACGTCTTTCGCCCCGCAGTGGGTCAGTATAGCTTCTGGCGAGACCGCGAAGACGTTCTCGGTCTCGGTGACCGGCGACACGGTGAAGGAGCCGGACGAGACCGTGGTGCTCGAGATTGTCACGGTGTGGCCGTACATCGCGACCTTGTCGAACTCAACGCGGTTCGGGACCGGCACGATCACCGACGACGACACGACGCCGGGGCTTTCGATCTCGTCGCCGCGCGTGGCCGAGGGAAACAGCGGGTCGGCGACGCTGACCTACGCCGTGACCCTGAGCGCGGCGGCCACCGAGCAGGTGACGGTGTCCTACGCCGATGCGGGCACCGGCACGGCGACGTCGGGGACCGACTACACGGCGATTACCGGCGGGACACTGACCTTCGCGGCGGGCACCACCAGCCAGACCTTCAACGTCTCCGTGACCGGCGACACGATCGTGGAGCCGCACGAGACCATCGCTGTGCGTCTGAGCAACGCCTCGGGCGCGACGATCCTGACCGCGACCGGCACCGGCACTATTGCCAACGACGACGGCACCTCGTCGATTTCGATCTCCTCGCCGACCGTGGTCGAGGGGACCGGCGGGCCGTCGTCGAGGCTGCGATTCATCGTGACTCTGAACAGGGCGCGCTCGCAGTCGGCGCGGGTGACCTGGTGGGACGCGGCAACCGGCACGGCGACGCGGGATGTCGACTACGGCAATATTAACGCGCAGCCGGCCTTCGCGTGGCTGGATTTCGCGCCCGGCGAGGTCAGCAAGACGTTCGAAGTGCCCGTGGGAACCGATTCGCGCGACGAGCCGAACGAGACGGTCGTCGTGGCTGCCAGCGAATCCAGGACCGGACAGCCGCGCGTGACCGGCACGGGGACGATCACGGACGACGACCCGACACCGACGCTGTCCATCGACTCGCCGAGCGTCAACGAAGGCGACAGCAGCACCCGGATGCTCAACTGGACGGTGAGCCTGAGCGCGGCGAGCGGGCGCGAGGTCACCGTGGCCTATGCCTCGGGCACGGGCGGAACCGCAACCGCGGGGACGGACCACACGGCGCTCGTCGGGGGGACGCTGACCTTCGCGCCGGGCGACACCACGAAGACCTTCGGCGTGTCGGTGACCGGCGACACCGACGCAGAGCCGAACGAGACGGTGGTCGCGACGCTGAGCAGCGCGACGAACGCGACGCTCTCGACGGCCACCGGCACGGGGACGATCGTCAACGACGACGGCGTCACCGTGTCCATCAACTCGCCGAGCGTGACCGAGGGCGACAGCGGTTCGAAGAACCTGACGTTCACGGCGACCCTGAGCACGGCCAGCACCGGGCAGGTGACAGTGGACTACGCCGACGCCGGGACCGGCACGGCGGCCTCGGGGACGGACTACACGGCGATCACCGGCGGCACGCTGACCTTCGCCGCGGGCACCACCAGCCAGACCTTCGACGTGTCGGTCACGGGCGACACGGTGGACGAGGGCAACGAGACCATCCTGGTGACGCTGAGCAATGCGTCCGGGGCGACGATTTCGACGGCGACCGGGACCGGGACGGTCACGGACAACGACGGCGAGCCGACGCTGTCCATCGATTCGCCGAGCGTGACCGAGGGGGACAGCGGCTCGAAGAACCTGACCTTCACGGTGACGCTGAGTCCAGCGAGCGGGCAGCGGGTGACGGTGAACTACGCCGACACCGAGACGGGTACGGCGCTTGCCGGGGTCGACTACACCACGGTCACCAGCGGGAGCCTGACCTTCGAGGCGGGGACGACGACTCGGACCTTCGCGGTGTCGGTCGTCGGCGATACCCACCCCGAGGCGGACGAGACGATCCTGGTGTCGCTGAGCAGCCCGACCAATGCGGCGGTATCGAGCACGGCGGGAACGGGAACCGGCACGATTACCGACGATGAAACGCTGCCGACGCTGTCGATCAACTCGCCGAGCATCAACGAAGGGAACAGCGGGTCGGCGACCCTGACCTACACGGTAACGCTGAGTCCAGCGAGCGGGCGGGCGGTGACGGTGTCCTATGCCGATGCGGGAACGGGGACGGCGACCTCCGGGACCGACTACACGGCCATCACCGGCGGGAGTTTGACCTTCGCCGCGGGCACCACCAGCCAGACCTTCGACGTGTCGGTGACGGGCGACACCACGAACGAACCGGACGAGACCGTCGTGGTGACCTTGAGCAACGCCTCGGGCGCCACCATCGCAACGGGAACGGGGACCGGCACGATCGCCAACGACGACGGACATATGCTTTCCATCGACTCGCCGAGCATAACCGAGGGGGACAGCGGCTCGAAGAACCTGACGTTCACCGTGACGTTGAGTCCGGCGAAATCGCAGCAGGTGACCGTGGCGTACGCGGACGCGGGAACCGGGACGGCGACTTCGGGGACGGACTACACCGCCATCACCGCCGGCACGCTCACCTTCGCGGCGAACGAGACCAGCAAGACGATCACCGTCTCGGTGACCGGCGACGGCTCGGACGAGCCGGACGAGACCATCCTGGTGACCCTGAGCAACGCGCTCGGGGCGACAATCGGAACCGCGACGGGAACCGGCACGATCACCGACAACGACGGCGTGCCGACGCTGTCGATCGGCTCGCCGAGTGTGGCGGAGGGAAACAGCGGCTCGGCGACCCTGACCTTCAAGGTGACGCTGAGTCCGGCGAGCGGCAAACAGGTCACGGTGAACTATGCGGACGCGGGAACCGGGACGGCGACCTCGGGGACGGACTACACGGCGATCTCGGGCGGCACGCTGACCTTCACCGCGGGGACGACGAGCCAGACCTTCGACGTGTCGGTGACCGGCGACACCGGCGACGAGGCGAACGAGACGATCCTGGTGTCGCTGAGCAGCCCGACGAATGCGGCCGTATCGAGCACGGGTGGAACGGGCACCGGCACGATCATCGACGACGACGGCACTCCCTCCTTCTCGATCAGTTCGCCGAGCGTGACCGAGGGGAACAGCGGCTCGGCGACGCTGACCTACGCGGTGACGCTATTCCCGGCAAGCGCGGAACAGCTGTCGGTGCGTTTCTCGGACGCCGGGACCGGCACCGCGACGGCGGGAACGGACTACACGGCGTTCCGGCTGCAGTGGCTCCGTTTCGCTGCCGGCGAGACGCGCAAGACGGTGTCCGTTGCGGTGACCGGCGACACGGTGAAGGAACCGAACGAGACCGTGGTAGCGGAACTGTTCCTCGCGCCCGAGGTGACCGGCGCGACCCTCGGGACGCGGTACGGGACCGGCACGATCACCGACGACGACACGACGCCGGGGCTTTCGATCTCGTCGCCGCAGGTGACCGAGGGAAACAGTGGGTCGGCGACGTTGACCTACACGGTGACGCTGACGGCGGCGGCCAGCCGGCAGGTGACGGTGTCCTACGCCGATGCGGGGACGGGGACGGCGACCTCCGGCACCGACTACACCGCGATCACCGCCGGCACCCTGACCTTCGCGGCAGGGACGACGAGCCAGACCTTCGACGTGTCGGTGACCGGCGACACGGACGTCGAACCGCACGAGACGGTGGTGGCGCGGCTGAGCAACGCCTCGGGCGCGACGATCCTGACCGCGACGGGGACCGGCACCATCGCCAACGACGACGGCACCTCGTCACTGTCGATTTCGTCGCCGACCGTGACCGAGCCGACCGTCTCCGGAACGACCACCACGCTACGGTTCACGGTGACCCTGGGCGCAGCGCGCTCGCAGTCGGCGCAGGTGTACTGGTGGGACACGGGGACCGGCACGGCGACCGCGGGCTCCGACTATGTAAGGACGGGCGTCACCGCTCCGGGCCAGCGGTCGCTGACCTTCGGCGCGGGGGAAGTCAACAAGACCGTCGACATCTCCGTGCGGGGAGACCTTATCGACGAACCGGACGAAACCATCGTGCTCGCGGTGAGCGAAGCCGCGAACGGGCAGCCGCGGGTGACGGGGACGGGAACGATTAAAGACAGCGACGATCCGCCCACGGTTTCCATCGACTCGCCGCGCGTGACCGAGGGGGACAGCGGCTCGGTGACGCTGACCTACACCGTGCGCCTGAGCGGGGCCAGTTCAAGACAGGTAACCGTGGACTACGCGGACGCGGGGACCGGGACGGCGACCTCGGGAACGGACTACACGGCCATCACCGGCGGCACCTTCACCTTCGCGGCAGGGACACTGAACGCGTCGGCCACGTTCGATGTATCGGTGACGGGGGACACCACGGACGAGCCGCACGAGACCATTCTGGTGGCGCTGAGCAATCCGACGAACGCGACCGTGTCGACTACGGCGGGGACGGGGACCGGCACGATCACCGACGACGATCCGCCGTCCATATCGATCGACTCGCCGTCGGTCGCCGAGGGCGGCGCCGGTTCGGCGGTCACGCTGAAATTCACGGTGAGTCTGAGCTCGGCGAGCGAGGAGCAGGTGACGGTGAGCCTCGCGGATGTGAGGTCGGGCACCGCGACGAGGGGAACGGACTACAACGAGTGGGGTCCTATTGGTGTGACCTTCCCGCCCGGAGTCACCACTTGGACACTCAGTGTCACGGTGAACGGAGACAATGTCGACGAGGCGGACGAGACGATCCTGGCCCGGCTGAGCAGCCCGGGGAACGCCACCATCGCGGTGGCCGACGGCACTGGCACCATTACCGACGACGACCCCTCGCCGACGGTGTCGATCAACACGCCGAACGTGACCGAGGGCGACAGCGGTTCCACCACGATGACCTACACCGTGACGCTGGATCCGGCGAGCGGGCAGCAGGTGACCGTGGACTACGAGGACGCCGGCACCGGCACGGCGACCTCGGGGACCGACTACGGGGCCATCAGCAAAGGGACGTTGACCTTCGCGGTGGGGGAGACGAGCAAGACGTTCAATGTTTCCGTGACCGGAGACACCCTGGACGAGGTCCATGAAACCGTCCTGGTGACGCTGAGCAATCCGACGAACGCGACCGTATCGAGTACGGCGGGGACCGGGACGGGCACGATCACTGATGACGACGGCGTGCCGACGCTGTCGATCAGCTCGCCGAGCGTCACTGAGGGCGACAGCGGCTCGGTGAACCTGACCTACACGGTGACGCTGGATGCGGCGAGCGGGAAACAGGTAACGGTGGCCTACGCCGACGCCGGGACCGGCACGGCCACTTCGGGGACGGACTACACGGCGATCACCGGCGGGACGCTGACGTTCGCGGCGGGGACGACGAGCCAGACCTTCAACGTGTCGGTGACGGGCGATGTCCTGGACGAGTCGAATGAGACGATCCTGGTGTCGCTGAGCGCCCCGACGAACGCGGTGGTCTCGACCACGGCGGGTACCGGCACGGGGACGATCACGGACGACGACGGGGCACCGACCTCGATCACCTTGACGGTGGATGATAACAGTGTGGGCGAAGGCGACGGGGCCACCACGATCACGGTGACGGCCACGGTGGACGGCACGACGCGGTTCGCCGCGGCCAAGACGGTGCAGGTGAGCGTGGCGGGCAGCGGCACGGCGACGGCGGTGGACTTCGCGGCGGTGTCGGCGTTCGACATCGAGATCGCCGCGGGGGAGGCGAGCGAGAGCGAAACCTTCACGCTGACGCCGACGGACGACTCAGTGGACGAGACCAACGAGACGGTGACGGTGAGCGGCACGTCGTCCGGTCTGACGGTGAACTCGGCCACGATCAGTCTCACGGACGACGACGCGGCGCCGACCTCGATCACGCTGACGGTGAACGACGACGCGGTGAGCGAGGACGACGGGGCCACCACGATCACGGTGACGGCCACGGTGGACGGCGCGACGCGGTTCGCCGCGGCCACGACGGTGAGCGTGAGCGTGGCGGGGAGCGGCACGGCGACGGCGGTGGACTTCGCGGCGGTGTCGGACTTCAGCATCTCTATCGCCGCGGAGGCGGAGAGCGGGAGCGAAACCTTCACGCTGACGCCGACGGACGACACGGCGGACGAGACCGACGAGACCATCACGGTGAGCGGCACGTCGGGCAGTCTGACGGTCAACTCGGACACGATCACGTTGACGGACGACGACGATGCGCCGACGCTGTCGATCAGCTCGCCGAGCGTCACTGAGGGCGACAGCGGCTCGGTGAACCTGACCTACACGGTGACGCTGGATGCGGCGAGCGGGAAACAGGTAACGGTGGCCTACGCCGACGCCGGGACCGGCACGGCCACTTCGGGGACGGACTACACGGCGATCTCGGGCGGGACGCTGACGTTCGCGGCGGGGACGACGAGCCAGACCTTCGACGTGTCGGTGACGGGCGATGTCCTGGACGAGTCGAACGAGACGATCCTGGTGTCGTTGAGCGCCCCGACGAACGCGGTGGTATCAACCACGGCGGGTACCGGCACGGGGACGATCACGGACGACGACGGGGCGCCGACCTCGATTACGCTGACGGTGGATGATAACAGTGTGGGCGAGGGCGACGGGGCCACCACGATCACCGTCACTGCCACGGTGGACGGCGCCACTCGGTTCCCCGAAGCCAAGACGGTGCAGGTGAGCGTGGCGGGTAGCGGCACGGCGACGGCGGTGGACTTCGCGGCGGTGGCGGCGTTCGACATTACGATCGCCGCCGGGGCGGAGAGCAAGACCGAAACCTTCACGCTGACGCCGACGAACGACTCAGTGGACGAGACCGACGAGACGGTGACGGTGAGCGGCACGTCGAGCGGCCTGACGGTGAACTCGGCCACGATCACGTTGACGGACGACGACGATGCGCCGACCTCGATCACGCTGACGGTGAACGATAACAGTGTGGGCGAGGACGACGGGGCCACCACGATCACGGTGACGGCCACGGTGGACGGCGCCACTCGGTTCGCCGAAGCCAAGACGGTGCAGGTGAGCGTGGCGGGTAGCGGCACGGCGACGGCGGTGGACTTCGCGGCGGTGGCGGCGTTCGACATTACGATCGCCGCGGGGGAGGCGAGCAAGACCGGGACCTTCACGCTGACGCCGACCGACGATGCGGTGGACGAGACCGACGAGACGGTGACGGTGAGCGGCACGTCGAGCGGCCTGATGGTGAAGTCGGCCACGATCAGTCTCACCGACGACGACGATGCGCCGACCTCGATCACGCTGACGGTGAATGACGACGCGGTGAGCGAGGACGACGGGGCCACCACGATCACGGTGACGGCCACGGTGGACGGCACGACCCGATTCGCCGAGGACAAGACGGTGAGCGTAAGTGTGGCGGGGAGCGGCACGGCGACGGCGGTGGACTTCGCGGCGGTGGCGGCGTTCGACATCGAGATTGACGCCGGAGCGGAGAACGGGAGCGAAACCTTCACGCTGACGCCGACGGACGACACGGTGGACGAGACCAACGAGACGATCACGGTGCGCGGCACGTCGGGCAGTCTGACGGTGAACTCGGACACGATCACGTTGACGGACGACGACGATGCGCCGACCTCGATCACGCTGACGGTGAACGATAATAGTGTGGGCGAGGGCGACGGGGCGACCACGATCACCGTCACGGCCACGGTGGACGGCGCGACGCGGTTCGCCGAGGTCACGACGGTGAGCGTGAGCGTGGCGGGTAGCGGCACGGCGACGGCGGTAGACTTCGCCGCGGTGTCGGACTTCAGCATCTCTATCGCCGCGGAGGCGGCGAGCGGGAACGAAACCTTCACGCTGACGCCGACGGACGACACGGCGGACGAGACCGACGAGACCATCACGGTGAGCGGCACGTCGGGCAGTCTGACGGTCAACTCGGACACGATCACGTTGACGGACGACGACGATGCGCCGACGCTGTCGATCAGCTCGCCGAGCGTCACTGAGGGCGACAGCGGCTCGGTGAACCTGACCTACACGGTGACGCTGGATGCGGCGAGCGGCAAACAGGTAACGGTGGCCTACGCCGACGCCGGGACCGGCACGGCCACTTCGGGGACGGACTACACGGCGATCACCGGCGGGACGCTGACCTTCGCGGCGGGGACGACGAGCCAGACCTTCAACGTGTCGGTGACGGGCGATGTCCTGGACGAGTCGAACGAGACGATCCTGGTGTCGCTGAGCGCCCCGACGAACGCGGTGGTCTCGACTACGGCGGGTACCGGCACGGGAACGATCACGGACGACGACGCGGCGCCGACCTCGATCACCTTGACGGTGGATGATAACAGTGTGGGCGAGGGCGACGGGGCGACCACGATCACGGTGACGGCCACGGTGGACGGCACGACGCGGTTCGCCACGGCCAAGACGGTACAGGTGAGCGTGGCGGGGAGCGGCACGGCGACGGCGGTGGACTTCGCGGCGGTGTCGGACTTCAACATCGAGATCGCCGCAGGGGCGGCGAGCAAGACCGGGACCTTCACGCTGACGCCGACGGACGATGCGGTGGACGAGACCAACGAGACGGTGACGGTGAGCGGCACGTCGAGCGGCCTGATGGTGAAGTCGGCCACGATCACGTTGACGGACGACGACGATGCGCCGACCTCAATCACGCTGACGGTGAACGATAACAGTGTGGGCGAGGACGACGGGGCCACTACGATCACCGTCACTGCCACGGTGGACGGCGCCACTCGGTTCGCCGAGGCCAAGACCGTTGAGGTGAGCGTGGCGGGTAGCGGGACGGCGACGGCGGTAGACTTCGCGGCGGTGGCGGCATTCGACATCTCTATCGACGCAGGGGAGGCGAGCAAGACCGGGACCTTCACGCTGACGCCGACGGACGACACGGTGGACGAGACCAACGAGACGGTGACGGTGAGCGGCACGTCGTCCGGTCTGACGGTGAACTCGGCCACGATCACGTTGACGGACGACGACGATGCGCCGACCTCGATCACGCTGACGGTGAACGATAACAGTGTGGGCGAGGGCGACGGGGCGACCACGATCACGGTGACGGCCACGGTGGACGGCGCGACGCGGTTCGCCGAGGCCACGACGGTGAGCGTGAGCGTGGCGGGTAGCGGCACGGCGACGGCGGTGGACTTCGCGGCGGTGTCGGACTTCAACATCTCTATCGCCGCCGGGGCGGCGAGCGGGAACGAAACCTTCACGCTGACGCCGACGGACGACACGGCGGACGAGACCGACGAGACCATCACGGTGAGCGGCACGTCGGGCAGTCTGACGGTGAACTCGGCCACGATCAGTCTCACCGACGACGACGGCGCGCCGACGCTGTCGATCAACTCGCCGAGCGTCACTGAGGGCGACAGCGGCTCGAAGAACCTGAGGTTCACGGTCACCCTGAGCCCGGCGAGCGGGCAACAGGTAACGGTGCAGTACGCGGACGCGGGCACCGGCACGGCCACTTCGGGGACGGACTACACGGCGATCACCGGCGGGACGCTGACCTTCGCGGTGGGGACGACGAGCCAGACCTTCGACGTGTCGGTGACGGGCGATGTCCTGGACGAGTCGAACGAGACGATCCTGGTGTCGCTGAGCGCCCCGACGAACGCGGCGATCTCGGCCACGGCGGGTACCGGCACGGGGACGATCACGGACGACGACGGGGCGCCGACCTCGATCACCTTGACGGTGGATGATAACAGTGTGGGCGAGGGCGACGGGGCCACCACGATCAGGGTGACGGCCACGGTGGACGGCACGACCCGATTCGCCACGGCCAAGACGGTGCAGGTGAGCGTGGCGGGCAGCGGCACGGCGACGGCGGTGGACTTCGCGGCGGTGGCGGACTTCAACATCGAGATCGCCGCGGGGGAGGCGAGCAAGACCGGGACCTTCACGCTGACGCCGACCGACGATGCGGTGGACGAGACCGACGAGACGGTGACGGTGAGCGGCACGTCGAGCGGCCTGACGGTGAACTCGGCCACGATCAGTCTCACCGACGACGACGACGCGCCGACCTCGATCACGCTGACGGTGAACGACGACGCGGTGAGCGAGGACGACGGGGCCACCACGATCACCGTCACTGCCACGGTGGACGGCACGACGCGGTTCGCCACGGCCACGACGGTGAGCGTGAGCGTGGCGGGTAGCGGCACGGCGACGGCGGTGGACTTCGCCGCGGTGGAGGCGTTCGACATCGAGATTGACGCCGGAGCGGAGAACGGGAGCGAAACCTTCACGCTGACGCCGACGGACGACTCAGTGGACGAGACCAACGAGACGATCACGGTGCGCGGCACGTCGGGCAGTCTGACGGTGAACTCGGACACGATCACGTTGGCGGACGACGACGATGCGCCGACCTCGATCACGCTGACGGTGGATGATAATAGTGTGGGCGAGGGCGACGGGGACACCACGATCAGGGTGACGGCCACGGTGGACGGCACGACGCGGTTCGCCGCGGCCACGACGGTGAGCGTGAGCGTGGCGGGCAGCGGCACGGCGACGGCGGTGGACTTCGCGGCGGTGTCGGACTTCAGCATCTCTATCGCCGCGGAGGCGGCGAGCGGGAGCGAAACCTTCACGCTGACGCCGACGGACGACACGGCGGACGAGACCGACGAGACGATCACGGTGAGCGGCACGTCGGGCAGTCTGACGGTCAACTCGGACACGATCACGTTGACGGACGACGACGATGCGCCGACGCTGTCGATCAGCTCGCCGAGCGTCACTGAGGGCGACAGCGGCTCGGTGAACCTGACCTACACGGTGACGCTGGATGCGGCGAGCGGGAAACAGGTAACGGTGGCCTACGCCGACGCCGGGACCGGCACGGCCACTTCGGGGACGGACTACACGGCGATCACCGGCGGGACGCTGACCTTCGCGGTGGGGACGACGAGCCAGACCTTCGACGTGTCGGTGACGGGCGATGTCCTGGACGAGTCGAACGAGACGATCCTGGTGTCGCTGAGCGCCCCGACGAACGCGGTGGTCTCGACTACGGCGGGCGCCGGCACGGGGACGATCACGGACGACGACGCGGCGCCGACCTCGATCACCTTGACGGTGGATGATAACAGTGTGGGCGAGGGCGACGGGGCGACCACGATCACGGTGACGGCCACGGTGGACGGCACGACGCGGTTCGCCGCGGCCACGACGGTGCAGGTGAGCGTGGCGGGCAGCGGCACGGCGACGGCGGTGGACTTCGCCGCGGTGGCGGACTTCAACATCTCTATCGCCGCGGGGGAGGCGAGCAAGACCGGGACCTTCACGCTGACGCCGACGAACGACTCAGTGGACGAGACCGACGAGACGGTGACGGTGAGCGGCACGTCGAGCGGCCTGATGGTGAAGTCGGCCACGATCAGTCTCACCGACGACGACGCGGCGCCGACCTCGATCACGCTGACGGTGAACGACGACGCGGTGAGCGAGGACGACGGGGCCACCACGATCATGGTGACCGCCACGGTGGACGGCACGACCCGATTCGCCGAGGGCAAGACGGTGGGCGTAAGTGTGGCGGGGAGCGGCACGGCGACGGCGGTGGACTTCGCGGCGGTGGCGGACTTCAACATCGAGATCGCCGCGGGGGAGGCGAGCAAGACCGGGACCTTCACGCTGACGCCGACGGACGATGCGGTGGACGAGACCGACGAGACCATCACGGTGAGCGGCACGTCGGGCAGTCTGACGGTGAACTCGGACACGATCACGTTGACGGACGACGACGATGCGCCAACCTCGATCACCTTGACGGTGGACGACGACGGCGTGGGCGAGGGCGACGGAGCCACCACGATCACGGTGACGGCCACGGTGGACGGCACGACGCGGTTCGCCGCGGCCACGACGGTGAGCGTGAGCGTGGCGGGGAGCGGCACGGCGACGGCGGTGGACTTCGCGGCGGTGTCGGACTTCAGCATCTCTATCGACGCGGAGGCGGCGAGCGGGAGCGAAACCTTCACGCTGACGCCGACGGACGACGCGGTGGACGAGACCGACGAGACCATCACGGTGAGCGGCACGTCGGGCAGTCTGACGGTGAATCCGGACACGATCAGTCTGACCGACGACGACGGGACGCCGACCTCGATCACCTTGACGGTGGATGATAACAGTGTGGGCGAGGGCGATGGGGCGACCACGATCACGGTGACGGCCACGGTGAACGGCACGACGCGGTTCGTTGAGGCCAAGACGGTGCGGGTAAGCGTGACGGGCAGCGGCACGGCGACGGCGGTGGATTTCGCGGCGGTGTCGGACTTCAACATCTCTATCGCCGCCGGGGCGGAGAGCGAGAGCGAAACCTTCACGCTGACGCCGACGGACGATGCGGTGGACGAGACCAACGAGACGGTGACGGTGAGCGGCACGTCGAGCGGCCTGATGGTGAACTCGGCCACGATCACGTTGGCGGACGACGACGACGCGCCGACCTCGATCACGCTGACGGTGGACGACAACAGTGTGGGCGAGGGCGACGGGGCGACCACGATCACGGTGACGGCCACGGTGGACGGTACGACGCGGTTCGCCGCGGCCACGACGGTGAGCGTGAGCGTGGCGGGTAGCGGGACGGCGACGGCGGTGGACTTCGCGGCGGTGGAGGCGTTCGACATTACGATCGCCGCGGGGACGGAGAGCGATACCGAAACCTTCACGCTGACGCCGACGGACGACGCGGTGGACGAGACCAACGAGACGGTGACGGTGAGCGGCACGTCGGGCAGTCTGACGGTCAACTCGGCCACGATCACGTTGGCGGACGACGACGCGGCGCCGACCTCGATCACGCTGACGGTGGACGACAACAGTGTGGGCGAGGGCGACGGGGCCACCACGATCACCGTCACCGCCACGGTGGACGGCGCGACCCGGTTCGCCGCGGCCACGACGGTGAGCGTGAGCGTGGCGGGCAGTGGCACGGCAACGGCGGTGGACTTCGCCGCGGTGTCGGACTTCAGCATCTCTATCGCCGCCGGGGCGGAGAGCGATACCGAAACCTTCACGCTGACGCCGACGGACGACACGGCGGACGAGACCGACGAGACCATCACGGTGAGCGGCACGTCGGGCAGTCTGACGGTCAACTCGGCCACGATCACGTTGACGGACGACGACGATGCGCCGACGCTGTCGATCAGCTCGCCGAGCGTCACTGAGGGCGACAGCGGCTCGGTGAACCTGACCTACACGGTGACGCTGGATACGGCGAGCGGGAAACAGGTAACGGTGGCCTACGCCGACGCCGGGACCGGCACGGCCACTTCGGGGACGGACTACACGGCGATCACCGGCGGGACGCTGACCTTCGCGGCGGGGACGACGAGCCAGACCTTCGACGTGTCGGTGACGGGCGATGTCCTGGACGAGTCGAACGAGACGATCCTGGTGTCGTTGAGCGCCCCGACGAACGCGGTGGTATCAACCACGGCGGGTACCGGCACGGGAACGATCACGGACGACGACGCGGCGCCGACCTCGATCACGCTGACGGTGGATGATAACAGTGTGGGCGAGGACGACGGGGCGACCACGATCACGGTGACGGCCACGGTGGACGGCACGACCCGATTCGCCGAGGACAAGACGGTGAGCGTAAGTGTGGCGGGGAGCGACACGGCGACGGCGGTGGACTTCGCGGCGGTGGCGGACTTCAACATCGAGGTCGCCGCGGGGGAGGCGAGCAAGACCGAAACCTTCACGCTGACGCCGACGAACGACACGGTGGACGAGACCGACGAGACCATCACGGTGAGCGGCACGTCGAGCGGCCTGACGGTGAATTCGGCCACGATCAGTCTCACCGACGACGACGCGGCGCCGACCTCGATCACGCTGACGGTGAACGATAACAGTGTGGGCGAGGCCGACGGGGCCACTACGATCACCGTCACTGCCACGGTGGACGGCGCCACTCGGTTCGCCGAGGCCAAGACCGTTGAGGTGAGCGTGGCGGGTAGCGGCACGGCGACGGCGGTGGACTTCGCGGCGGTGTCGGCATTCGACATCTCTATCGACGCAGGGGAGGCGAGCAAGACCGGGACCTTCACGCTGACGCCGACGGACGACACGGTGGACGAGACCAACGAGACGGTGACGGTGAGCGGCACGTCGGGCAGTCTGACGGTGAACTCGGCCACGATCACGTTGACGGACGACGACGATGCGCCGACCTCGATCACGCTGACGGTGGATGATAACAGTGTGGGCGAGGGCGACGGGGCGACCACGATCACCGTCACCGCCACGGTGGACGGCGCGACGCGGTTCGCCGCGGCCACGACGGTGAGCGTGAGCGTGGCGGGTAGCGGCACGGCGACGGCGGTGGACTTCGCCGCGGTGTCGGCGTTCGACATCTCTATCGCCGCGGAGGCGGCGAGCGGGAGCGAAACCTTCACGCTGACGCCGACGGACGACACGGCGGACGAGACCGACGAGACCATCACGGTGAGCGGCACGTCGGGCAGTCTGACGGTCAACTCGGACACGATCACGTTGACGGACGACGACGATGCGCCGACGCTGTCGATCAGCTCGCCGAGCGTCACTGAGGGCGACAGCGGCTCGGTGAACCTGACCTACACGGTGACGCTGGATGCGGCGAGCGGCAAACAGGTAACGGTGGCCTACGCCGACGCCGGGACCGGCACGGCCACTTCGGGGACGGACTACACGGCGATCACCGGCGGGACGCTGACCTTCGCGGTGGGGACGACCAGCCAGACCTTCGACGTGTCGGTGACGGGCGATGTCCTGGACGAGTCGAACGAGACGATCCTGGTGGCGTTGAGCGCCCCGACGAACGCGGTGGTATCAACCACGGCGGGTACCGGCACGGGAACGATCACGGACGACGACGCGGCGCCGACCTCGATCACCTTGACGGTGGATGATAACAGTGTGGGCGAGGGCGACGGGGCCACCACGATCACGGTGACGGCCACGGTGGACGGCACGACGCGGTTCGCCACGGCCAAGACGGTACAGGTGAGTGTGGCGGGTAGCGGCACGGCGACGGCGGTGGACTTCGCCTCGGTGGCGGACTTCAACATCGAGATCGCCGCGGGGGCGGCGAGCAAGACCGGGACCTTCACGCTGACGCCGACGAACGACTCAGTGGACGAGACCGACGAGACGGTGACGGTGAGCGGCACGTCGTCCGGCCTGACGGTGAACTCGGCCACGATCAGTCTCACCGACGACGACGCGGCGCCGACCTCGATCACGCTGACGGTGGATGATAACAGCGTGGGCGAGGACGACGGGGCCACTACGATTACCGTCACTGCCACGGTGGACGGCGCCACTCGGTTCGCCGAGGCCAAGACCGTTGAGGTGAGCGTGGCGGGTAGCGGCACGGCGACGGCGGTGGACTTCGCGGCGGTGTCGGCATTCGACATCTCTATCGACGCAGGGGAGGCGAGCAAGACCGGGACCTTCACGCTGACGCCGACGGACGATGCGGTGGACGAGACCGACGAGACGGTGACGGTGAGCGGCACGTCGAGCGGCCTGACGGTGAACTCGGCCACAATCACGTTGACGGACGACGACGATGCGCCGACCTCGATCACGCTGACGGTGAACGATAACAGTGTGGGCGAGGGCGACGGGGCGACCACGATCACGGTGACGGCCACGGTGGACGGCGCGACGCGGTTCGCCGAGGTCACGACGGTGAGCGTGAGCGTGGCGGGCAGCGGCACGGCGACGGCGGTAGACTTCGCCGCGGTGTCGGACTTCAGCATCGAGATCGCCGCGGGGGAGGCGAGCGGGAGCGAAACCTTCACGCTGACGCCGACGGACGATGCGGTGGACGAGACCGACGAGACCATCACGGTGAGCGGCACGTCGGGCAGTCTGACGGTGAACTCGGCCACGATCACGTTGACGGACGACGACGGGACGCCGACCTCGATCACCTTGACGGTGGATGATAACAGTGTGGGCGAGGGCGACGGGGCCACCACGATCACGGTGACGGCCACGGTGAACGGCACGACGCGGTTCGTTGAGGCCAAGACGGTGCGGGTAAGCGTGGCGGGCAGCGGCACGGCGACGGCGGTGGACTTCGCCGCGGTGGCGGACTTCAACATCGAGATCGCCGCGGGGGCGGCGAGCAAGACCGGGACCTTCACGCTGACGCCGACGAACGACTTAGTGGACGAGACCGACGAGACGGTGACGGTGCGCGGCACGTCGTCTGGCCTGACGGTGAACTCGGCCACGATCACGTTGACGGACGACGACGCGGCGCCGACCTCGATCACGCTGACGGTGAACGATAACAGTGTGGGCGAGGGCGACGGGGCCACCACGATCACGGTGACGGCCACGGTGGACGGCACGACGCGGTTCGTTGAGGCCAAGACGGTGCGGGTAAGCGTGGCGGGCAGCGGCACGGCGACGGCGGTGGACTTCGCGGCGGTGTCGGCATTCGACATCTCTATCGCCGCAGGGGCGGCGAGCAAGACCGGGACCTTCACGCTGACGCCGACGGACGACGCGGTGGACGAGACCGACGAGACGGTGACGGTGCGCGGCACGTCGTCTGGCCTGACGGTGAACTCGGCCACGATCACGTTGACGGACGACGACGCGGCGCCGACCTCGATCACGCTGACGGTGGATGATAACAGCGTGGGCGAGGGGGACGGGGCGACCACGATCACGGTGACGGCCACGGTGGACGGCGCGACGCGGTTCGCCGCGGCCACGACGGTGAGCGTGAGCGTGGCGGGTAGCGGCACGGCGACGGCGGTGGACTTCGCGGCGGTGTCGGCGTTCAACATCTCTATCGCCGCGGAGGCGGCGAGCAAGACCGGGACCTTCACGCTGACGCCGACGGACGATGTGGTGGACGAGACCGACGAGACCATCACGGTGAGCGGCACGTCAGGCAGTCTGACGGTGAACTCGGCCACGATCAGCCTGACGGACAACGACGCGGCGCCGATCTCGATCACGTTGACGGTGAACGATAACAGTGTGGGCGAGGGCGACGGGGCCACCACGATCACGGTGACGGCCACGGTGGACGGCACGACCCGGTTCGTCGAGGCCAAGACGGTGCAGGTGAGCGTGGCAGGGAGCGGCACGGCGGGGGCGGTGGGCTTCGCCGAGGTGACGGCGTTCGACATCGAGATCGCCGCCGGGGCGGCGAGCGGCGCCGGCGCCTTTACGCTGACGCCAATGGACGACACGGTAGACGAGACCGACGAGACCATCACGGTGAGCGGCACGTCAGGCAGTCTGACGGTGAACTCGGCCACGATCAGTCTCGTGGATGACGACGGGCCCTCGGATGACGGCGGGCCCCCGAATGACGGTGGGCCCTCGGATGACGGTGGGCCCTCGGATGACGGTGGGCCCCCGGATGACGGCGGGGTGCTGTCGCTGTCGATCGACTCGCCGAGCGTGACCGAGGGGGACAGCGGCTCGAAAGACCTGACGTTCACCGTGACCCTGAGCGCGGCGAGCGGCCGGCAGGTGACGGTGGACTACGCCGACGCCGGTACCGGCACGGCCACTTCGGGGACGGACTACACGGCGATCTCGGGCGGCACGCTGACGTTCGCGGCGGGGACGACGAGCCAGACGATTGTGGTATCGGTGATCGGCGACACGCTGGACGAGGTGGACGAAACGGTGGTGGTGACGCTGAGCAGTCCGGTGAACGCCACGCTGGGGACGGCGGCGAGTGGGACGGGGACGATTACGGACGACGACGCGGCGCCGGTGCTGTCGATCGACTCGCCGGGCGTGGCTGAGGGCGACGACGGTTCCAAGGCGCTGACGTTCACGGTGACGTTGAGCGCGGCGAGCGGCCGGCAGGTGACGGTGGCCTATGCAGACGCCGGTACCGGCACGGCCACTTCGGGGACGGACTACACGGCGATCTCGGGCGGCACGCTGACGTTCGCGGCGGGGACGACGAGCCAGACGATTGTGGTATCGGTGATCGGCGACACGCTGGACGAGGCGGACGAGACGGTGGTGGTGACGCTGAGCAGTCCGGTGAACGCCACGCTGGGGACGGCGGCGAGTGGGACGGGGACGATTACGGACGACGACGCGGCGCCGGTGCTGTCGATCGACTCGCCGGGCGTGGCTGAGGGCGACGACGGTTCCAAGGCGCTGACGTTCACGGTGACGTTGAGCGCGGCGAGCGGCAAACAGGTAACGGTGGCCTACGCCGACGCCGGGACCGGCACGGCCACTTCGGGGACGGACTACACGGCGATCTCGGGCGGCACGCTGACGTTCGCGGCGGGGACGACGAGCCAGACGATTGTGGTATCGGTGATCGGCGACACGTTGGACGAGGTGGACGAGACGGTGGTGGTGACGCTGAGCAGTCCGGTGAACGCCACGCTGGGGACGGCGGCGAGTGGGACGGGGACGATTACGGACGACGACGCGGCGGGAACGATCGTCAACGACGATGGCGTTCTCGTCTCGATCGACTCGCCGAGCGCGGTGGAGGGGGGCAGCGACTCGGCGACCCTGACCTACACCGTGACCCTGAACACGGCGAGCACCGAACAGGTGACGGTGGCCTATGCCGACGCCGGTACCGGCACGGCCACTTCGGGGACGGACTACACGGCGATCTCGGGCGGCACGCTGACGTTCGCGGCGGGGACGACGAGCCAGACGATTGACGTGTCGGTGACAGGCGACACGTTGGACGAGGCGGACGAGACGGTGGTGGTGACGCTGAGCAGTCCGGTGAACGCCGCGCTGGGGACGGCGGCGAGTGGGACGGGGACGATTACGGACGACGACGCGGCGCCGGTGCTGTCGATCGACTCGCCGGACGTGGCTGAGGGCGACGACGGTTCCAAGGCGCTGACGTTCACGGTGACGCTGAGCGCGGCGAGCGGCAAGCCGATCACGGTAGCCTACGCCGACGCCGGTACCGGCACGGCCACTTCGGGGACGGACTACACGGCGATCTCGGGCGGCACGCTGACGTTCGCGGCGGGGACGACGAGCCAGACGATTGACGCGTCGGTGATCGGCGACACGCTGGACGAGGTGGACGAGACGGTGGTGGTGACGCTGAGCAATCCGGTGAACGCCACGCTGGGGACGGCGGCGAGTGGGACGGGGACGATTACGGACGACGACGCGGCGTCGGTGCTGTCGATCGACTCGCCGGACGTGGCTGAGGGCGACGACGGTTCCAAGGCGCTGACGTTCACGGTGACGTTGAGCGCGGTGAGCGGCAAGCCGGTCACGGTAGCTTACGCCGACGCGGAGACGGGCACGGCGGCGGCGGGGACGGACTATGAAGCGATTGCCAGCGGCACGCTGACCTTCCTGCCAGGGGAGACGAGCCAGACGATTGACGTGTCGGTGACGGGCGACACGCTGGACGAGGCGGACGAGACGGTGGTGGTGACGCTGAGCAGTCCGGTGAACGCCACGCTGGGGACGGCGGCGAGTGGGACGGGGACGATTACGGACGACGACGCGACGCCGGTGCTGTCGATCGACTCGCCGGACGTGGCTGAGGGCGACGACGGTTCCAAGGCGCTGACGTTCACGGTGACGTTGAGCGCGGCGAGCGGCAAGCCGGTCACGGTAGCCTACGCCGACGCGGAGACGGGCACGGCGACGGCGGGGACGGACTATGAAGCGATTACCAGCGGCACGCTGACCTTCCTGCCAGGGGAGACGAGCCAGACGATTGACGTGTCGGTGACGGGCGACACGCTGGACGAGGCGGACGAGACGGTGGTGGTGACGCTGAGCAGTCCGGTGAACGCCACGCTGGGGACGGCGGCGAGTGGGACGGGGACGATTACGGACGACGACGCGACGCCGGTGCTGTCGATCGACTCGCCGGACGTGGTTGAGGGCGACGACGGTTCCAAGGCGCTGACGTTCACGGTGACGTTGAGCGCGGTGAGCGGCAAGCCGGTCACGGTAGCCTACGCCGACGCGGAGACGGGCACGGCGGCGGCGGGGACGGACTATGAAGCGATTACCAGCGGCACGCTGACCTTCCTGCCAGGGGAGACGAGCCAGACGATTGACGTGTCGGTGACGGGCGACACGCTGGACGAGGCGGACGAGACGGTGGTGGTGACGCTGAGCAATCCGGTGAACGCGACCCTGGCAACGGAAGGGGACGGTAAGGTTGTCTCGACCCTCACCGGCCTCGGCACGATTACGGACGACGACGCGGCGCCGGTGCTGTCGATCGACTCGCCGGACGTGGTTGAGGGCGACGACGGTTCCAAGGCGCTGACGTTCACGGTGACGTTGAGCGCGGTGAGCGGCAAGCCGGTCACGGTAGCTTACGCCGACGCGGAGACGGGCACGGCGACGGCGGGGACGGACTATGAAGCGATTGCCAGCGGCACGCTGACCTTCCTGCCAGGGGAGACGAGCCAGACGATTGACGTGTCGGTGACGGGCGACACGCTGGACGAGGCGGACGAGACGGTGGTGGTGACGCTGAGCAATCCGGTGAACGCGACCCTGGCAACGGAAGGGGACGGTAAGGTTGTCTCGACCCTCACCGGCCTCGGCACGATTACGGACGACGACGCGGCGCCGGTGCTGTCGATCGACTCGCCGGACGTGGTTGAGGGCGACGACGGTTCCAAGGCGCTGACGTTCACGGTGACGTTGAGCGCGGTGAGCGGCAAGCCGGTCACGGTAGCTTACGCCGACGCGGAGACGGGCACGGCGACGGCGGGGACGGACTATGAAGCGATTGCCAGCGGCACGCTGACCTTCCTGCCAGGGGAGACGAGCCAGACGATTGACGTGTCGGTGACGGGCGACACGCTGGACGAGGCGGACGAGACGGTGGTGGTGACGCTGAGCAATCCGGTGAACGCGACCCTGGCAACGGAAGGGGACGGTAAGGTTGTCTCGACCCTCACCGGCCTCGGCACGATTACGGACGACGACGCGGCGCCGGTGCTGTCGATCGACTCGCCGGACGTAGTTGAGGGCGACGACGGTTCCAAGGCGCTGACGTTCACGGTGACGTTGAGCGCGGTGAGCGGCAAGCCGGTCACGGTAGCTTACGCCGACGCGGAGACGGGCACGGCGACGGCGGGGACGGACTATGAAGCGATTGCCAGCGGCACGCTGACCTTCCTGCCAGGGGAGACGAGCCAGACGATTGACGTGTCGGTGACGGGCGACACGCTGGACGAGGCGGACGAGACGGTGGTGGTGACGCTGAGCAATCCGGTGAACGCGACCCTGGCAACGGAAGGGGACGGTAAGGTTGTCTCGACCCTCACCGGCCTCGGCACGATTACGGACGACGACACGCTGCTGACCTTCGGCGACGCCACGGTGGCCAACCAGATCTGGATCAAGAACACGGAACGCGCGCCGGTCACCCTGCCCGCAGCGAGCGGCGGTGACGGCGAGCTGCGCTACGAACTCGCCCCCGATCTGCCGGCCGGCCTCACCTTCGCCGCCACCACCCGTGTCATCTCTGGCACGCCGGTCGTGGCCCTGGCGGAGACCCCCTACACGCTGACCGTCATCGATGAAGACGGCGACACCGCAGAACTGCGCTTCACCATCACGGTGAGGGACCCCGTCGCCGCGCTGCGCGCTCGTGGCCTCAAACTGGCCCTGGCCCATTTCGCTCGCGTGGTGGCGAGCGAGGCGGTGAACACCATTGGCGAACGCTTTGACCCGACCGCCTATACGTCGCAGGCCATCGTGGGCGGTTATACCCTGGACGGCGCGTCGACGAGCAATTGGCAGGTGCGCAACGCCGCCTACGTGACCCTTGACGAAGCGTTGCGAGACCTCGAACGCGTGCAGGAGGCTCAAGGGCGACCCTCGGGCCGTGAGTTGCTGTCGCAAAGCGCCTTCAACTTTCGCCTGAGCGGGGAAGGCGATGCCGGCAACGGTCATCTCCCGGCCTCCCCGCCCGGCGCGTCCGCCTTGTCTGTCGCCTCTCAGGAGGACGGCCGGGCACCCTGGACGCCGTGGGTGTGGGGCCGCGGCGTGGTCAGCAACTTCTCCGGCACCAGGATTCCGAACGCCGACGTTCTGACCCTCTACCTGGGCGCCGACGTTCGTCCGCGTCCGTCGCTGATGTTGGGCGTGGCCTTCTCTCACAGCACGGGTGAGGTGGCCTACGACCTGGGCGTGAGCGACGACGTCTTGGGCCGCGGCCACGTAGACGCGGCCCTGACCAGCGTGCTGCCCTACGTTCACTGGGCGCCGCGCGCCGGACTGAGCGTGTGGGGCCTGTTGGGCGCGGGCACGGGTGAAGCGACGTTGTCGGATGAAAATGACGCCACCGCCACCAATATCGGCCTGCGTCTGGCGGCCTTGGGCGGTCGCCATGATCTGGCGGCCTGGCAGGCCGTCACCCTGGCGGTCAAGACCGACGCCTTTGCGGTGACGGTGACGTCGGATGCGGTGCCCGGTCTGGAGGCGGTCAGGGCGGCGGCGGAGCGGCTTCGGCTGCTGCTGGAGGGGCGCACTGCGGTGCTGTCGTCGGCCTCGAGTCTGGAGCTGAGCGTCGAGGTCGGCGCTCGCTGGGATGGCGGCGACGCCGGGCGCGGCTTGGGCATAGAGATGGGTGGCGGTTTCAGCTACCATCACGCCGCCTTGGGGTTGCGCCTGGATGTCCGCGGTCGCTACCTGCTGGCGCACCAGCTGACAGGCTTCGAGGACTGGGGGGCGAGCGTGGCGCTGTCCCTGGACCCCGGCATTCCAGAGCGGGGCCTGTCGCTGACCCTGACGCCGGCGTGGGGCGTTGCGGCGAGCCAGATGCAGGGCTTGCTGAACCAGCCGGGGGTGACGCCGGTCATCAGCGCGGCGCCGGGCGGCGTGGACCTGGAGGTGGGCTACGGCCTGTCCGCGCTCGGGAATCGGGGCCTGGTCAAGTTCTACGGTGCCCTGTCGCAGAGCGGCGCAGACAGTCAGCGCTACCGTCTGGGCGGTCGTCTGACGCTGAACGAGCGGTTTGGCTTCAGCCTGGAAGTCGACCGCCAGCCGACCCTGGGGTCGGCGCCTGCCCACGGCGTCCAGGCCCGCTTCGAGATGGGCTACTGAGTCAGTTCGACCCTTGCCTCTGCCGTGAGGGAGATACGGGAGACAAAGCCATGCCGACCCTGCACTGGCTGACACGCGACGCCGACATCCATGCCGCCTCCCGTGTCCCCTATCGTCTGCTGGAAGAAGCGTCTGAGCTTTCCGCCGCTGAGCCGGACGCCGGCAACCTGCTCATCCAGGGCGACAACCTGGAAGCATTGAAGGCGCTGCTGCCGTTTAGGGTATACCGGATCCCCATTGACAGGCGAATCCCGCTGAACAGCCGAGTTCATTTTCCGCCACATGCCAGCGAGCAGTAGTCGTTCTCACCGCACGAATGAATGGCATTCACGACTTGAGATTATTGGTGCCTGATCTGATGCATAACCTGGATTTCCTTGGAGCGCGGTCAGACCGTCCTCATCGGAGCGTCGTAACGTGGCTGCTAAAAAGGCCACGAGGAGAACTGCTATGGAGCTTCACGAACTCGTCCTTGAGGTGAAGCAGCTTGAACGGCGGCTCATGCTCTACGAGGAGAAATACGGCATTCTCAGCCAGGATTTTACAACGCCCTGAAAGCGGGAAAGCTGTCACGCTACGATGATTTCGACGAAACCCGAACCGATTTCAGTCGGTGGAAAGGCATTTACGAAACTTGGCAACGCCGCAAAACAGCCTGCAGCAAGCAACTCCAACAAGGCGACACTGCCGACGTACGGCGTGTGCAACTTGTTCGAAGAAAACTGCATACAAGGCATCCTTAGAGCCCGCCCGCTGTAGACCTTGATCCACCTCCTGCCCAATCTCCTGACAAATAGCCTCTGCCCCAAATCCGACCCTGAATCCGCGGAAGATTGGTTGCCAAAGTGCTATTATCGAAACTTAATCAGATAATTATTGACAAAAATCGTTTGATTATCTAAATTATTTTTATGTCCTTTGTTACGCTGCCGTACGGATGAGAGACGTGTCCAGCAACCTGGAGACCCCCATGGTCATTGCAGCCGAAGAGATCGGGCAACGATTGCGATTCGCGCGTGAAAGCCGGCAAATCACCCAGGAAGACGCCGGTGTTATGCTCGGACTGCAGCGGTCCGCCATCAGCCTCATGGAATCCGGCCAGCGGCAGGTATCCACGCTCGAACTGATCCGTCTTGCGGACCTGTACGGACGGGCTATCGAATGGTTTGTGAACCCGAACATTCCACTCGAGCAAGAAGACCCGGTCGTCGCGCTCTTTCGCGCTGAGCCAGGTTTGCGAAATGAAGACGTTCAGAGGCACGCCTCTCGCTGTCTGCGGCTCCTCAGAGAAGGGGCGTTGCTTCGACGGCTGGCCGGCCGCAGAACCGCCGCCTCCCTGCCGCGTTATGAACTGCCCTTCCCTCGAACGGTCGGACAGGCCATTGCTCAAGGGCAATTGGTGGCCGAGCAGGAGCGTCGACGTCTTGATCTCGGCAAAGCGCCTGTGCGAAACGTGCCTGAGACGTTGGCCCATCAGAACATCTGGACGGCCGCCCTGCCGTTGCCGAGCGAGATCTCCGGGCTCTTTCTGAGCAGCCCCGACTTCGACATGGCGATTTTGGCTAACCTCACCCAACCGCCGGCGCGGCGGCGGTTTTCATACGCGCACGAATACGGCCATGCACTGATGGACCGCGATACGCCGGCTACGGTTACGAGTGTCCACAATGCCAAGACCAGGCCCGAGCAGCGAGCCAACGCCTTTGCAGCCGCCTTCCTCATGCCCGCGGAGGGAACGCGGGATTTTCTGTACAACTTGGGCAAAGGAAGAGGCGCCCGCCACGAGGAAGCGGCGGTGGATGCCGTCACCGAAGCGGGCATTCGGGGAACGTTGCGAAACCCGGCGCGTGCGCAGAACGTGACCTACGCAGATGCGGCGTTGTTGGCCCGGCACTTTGGCGCCAGCTACGCGGCGTCGATTTGGCGCCTGCGTGGCTTGAATCTCGTGAGCGTCGAACATACCCAAGCGCTCCTCAGCCAGACCGAAGAGGCCAACCGCTATCTGCGTGCGGTAAACGCATTTTCCGACCTGGATGATGCCGAAGCCGAAGCGCCCGTCGAGGGGCATCAGGACCACGAGTTGCACGGGCAGGTCCTGTCGCTGGCCTTGGAAGCATGGTGGCGCGGCGAGATTTCGCAGGGCAAGCTGCTCGAAGTGGGTCGGCTGTTGGATATTGAGGATGAGACGATCCTCGACCTGGCCGATTGAGGCGCTTTGAATGGCGCGCCAAGACCCGGCGACGATCGTTCTGGATACGTCGGTCCTGCTGAATTTCGTGAACATCGGTCGCATTGAATTGCTTGGTCAACTCGACAAATCGGTCGTGCTGCCCGACCAAGTTCTTGATGAGATACGGCGCCCGGCACAGAGAGAGGCGGTCGAAGATGCCGTGACGGCAGGCATCCTTGATTTACAAAGCATCCACAATCCGGCGGAAGTCGCCCTGTTTGCCGACCTGCGGGCAGACGGTCGGCTTGGCGCCGGTGAATGCGCCGTCCTGGCTGTTGCGCTTACCCGGCATTGGGTCGCCGGACTTCAGGACCGCAGGGCGCGCCTTGAGGGTCAACGCCGTCGTGAAGACTTGGCGCTCTGTCAGACGGAGGACTTGGTGTTGACGCTGATTCAGGCCGGACACCTGACCCTCGAAGAGGCCGATGGGTTTCTTGCCGAGTGGGCGATACAGCACCGCTTTAAAGCGAGGCTTGCCAGTTTTCGTGATCTGATGCCCACATGATTCATAAACAAGAGGGCAAAGAGTTGGAACTGGACATCGGAGAAACCAAATCTGTGGGTAAGCCGTTTTACATCCTATCCATTGACGGGGGTGGATTCCGCGGGCTCTTTGCAGCTCATCTGCTGAAGAGGATGGAAGAGGAGTGGCAAATCGATTGGAGAAACCGTTTTGGTCTTATGGCGGGCACCAGTACAGGGGCAATTCTGACCGCCGGTTTGGCCTGTGGAAAGTCTGCTGCGCAGTTAGGGCCTGTTGACATTCATATAGTCCATCGTCTGTAATTGAGGGGAATTCAACCCTCAATCCAGATCAGCCAAGTGGAGGTGGACACGTGGCGCGAAGAATCCTCAGCGACTCGCAATGGGCACGCGTGGCGCCCCTACTACCTGGAAAGAACGGCGATCCAGGACGCTCCGCGAGAGACAATCGGGAGTTCCTCGAAGCCGTCCTGTGGATGGCTCGCACCGGAGCTCCATGGCGCGATTTACCCACCGAGTTCGGGCTGTGGAACTCGGTGTTCCAACGTTTTCGGAGGTGGGCGCGGAAAGGCGTCTTCGAGCGAGCCTTCAAGGAATGATCAGCCGCCGCCGACTTCGAGTACGTGCTGATCGACGGCTCCATCAACACGGGGCCGGGGCTCAAGGGGGACCCGCAGCCAAGCCGTCGGTCGCTCGCGGGGTGGCCCAAGCACGAAGATCAGCGTGAGGGTCGACGCCCTGGGCAATTTGGTGAAATTCGTCCTGCTGCCGGGCCAGCGCCACGACCTGATCGGCGTTCCTTCTTTGCTTGATGGCGTCGCGTTCGAGGCGTTGATTGCAGAGCGAGCCTACGACAGCAACGCCTTGCGCGCCGAGTTGAAAGAGCGGGGTGCGACGGCGGTGATTCCCCCCAAGTCGAATCGCGTTGATGAGATCGACTACGACGTGGAGATGTACAAGTGGCGTCATCTGGTGGAGCATTTCTTTTGTAACCTCAAACACTTCCGTCGTCTTGCGATGCGTTTTGAGAAGACGGACGTCAGTTACGCCGCGATGATTCATGCGGTGAGTTCTCGCTTGGCGCTTGCCTAAATGTCAACAGGCCCTAGTTCTTAGGAAATCCCCCTCGAGTACGCTGACATGAGGGTTGCTGCGGAATTGGGAATTGGCTTCGAGGGCAAGTTGCCTGTCAAGCTCTATGCCGGTTATGTGCGGTAACTGCGTTCGGGCCGCTGCAGACCAGCGCAGGATTCCCTTTATAAAAGCGCCCCCACCGCAACCGGGATCAAGGAGATGCTCTTCGGAACCAACTATCCTCCCCTCGAACAAAAGGCTGACCATGTGGTCGACGAGCTTACTGGGCGTGGGCACGAATCCTCTCATTAACGCAAATCCCTCTCCCCAACTCAAACCTGAAAGGGCAAGAACCGGCTCAGTCTCGTGATAGCCCCACAAAGAATCCCTAATCCGCCGGAGCCAGCACCGACTCCCGGTCCTTGAAGGCAGGCATGACGTCGCGCGCGAACCACTCCAGTTGTTCCACGATGACCTGCCGGGGGGTGCCGACGGGGTGGCTGACGCTGACCCTCTCGACGCCAGGGTAGCGGGCTTCGACGGCCTGAAGCTGCTCGATGACGAGATCGGGCGGGCCGCAGAAGAAGCCGCCGGCGTCGACGGCTTGTTGGAGGCTTGGGAGGCCGGCAGTGGGCGCCTTGGCGGGATCCGCCAGGTCGGCGATTTGCTGGTCGCTGAGGGCGCGGACGAGGCGCAGGGGGCCGAACATTTTGAGATTTTCTTCAAACCAGGGGGCGGCTTCTCGGATGGCCTGTTCGCGCGTGGGGGCGAGGTGGAAGTGGAAGCCGAAGCTCAGGTCGGTGCCGAGCTCGGCGTCGCGGCCGGTGCGGACGACGGCGTCACGGTATGCCTCGACGACTTTGTGCATGGCGCCGCCTTCGGCCACGCCGCCGCCGATAATCCCCTTGATGCCGTGCTTGGCCATGAAGTCCAGGGCGCGCGGGGAGGCGCTCTGAATAGGCTGCCAGCACTCGACCGGCTGTCGTAGCGGACGCGGTACCAGCGTGATCTCCTTCAGCTCGTAGCCGCGATACGGGACGTTGGGCGGCAGCGTGTAATTCTTGCCGCGGTGCGAAAACGATTCCTCTTTGAAGGACTTGAGGATGATTTCCACCTGCTCCTCGAACAGTTCGCGATTGGCCGCTTGATCCAGCAGCGGCGAGCCGAACGTTTCGATCTCGCGGGTGTGGTAGCCGCGCCCAACGCCAAAAATAACCCGCCCGCCGGTGAGGACGTCTGCAGTGGCGAAATCCTCAGCCAGGCGCAGGGGGTGCCACATGGGCGCAATGTTGAAGCCGCAGCCGATGCGCAGACGCTGCGTCAGGTGCGTCAGGTGCAGAGCCAGCATCAGAACGTTCGGAATGCACTCGTAGCCCTCGGGCTGAAAGTGGTGCTCGGCCAGCCAAAAGGTGTCATATCCCTGCTCGTCCATCACCTGCGCGATGGCCTGCGCCTTGTCGTACGTGGTGACCAGGTACTCGTTGGAAAACCGCCGGTCGTTCACCGCGGTACCACCGTAACCGACGTTGTCCATGTCCACGTGCCCGGCGTACAAGCTGTCGAATTTGCTGATCATAACCCTTCCCTCCTTTGCGCCAACATCGTCCCGCGACCCTGGCGCTATTCATTAAGCTTGTGCCGCAGAAAGCCCAGCAGCCCCTGCGGCATGTAAATCACCATGATCGTGAATAGCAGGCCAACGGGAATCAGGTAGTACTCGGGACTCCAATACGTGCTGAACAGTTCCTTGAGCAGCACGAACACCCCGGCGCCCAGGACGGGGCCGGCCAACGTGCCGATGCCGCCCAGCACGTTGTAGATCACCGTTTCGCCCGATTGCAGGAAGAAAAAGTAATCCGGTGCCGCGTAGGCGTTGAAGATGCCGTACAGTGCCCCGGACAGTCCGGCGACCAGCGCCGAGAGCATGACCATGCCCATTTTATGGCGCTCCACGTTGTAGCCGATGGCCCGCGTGCGCGGCTCGTTCTCTCGGATGGCCTGCAGCACCTTGCCGAACGGCGATTGGGTGACGCGGCGGCAGAACACGTAGCACAGCGCCACCACCGCCAGCACGAACCAGTGCATCGACATCGTCGTGAACTCGGCCGCGAACAGCCCCAGGAACGACAGCCGCGGCGGGCTGAACACGAGGCCGTTTTCGCCGCCGGTGACGTCGGTCCAGGTGAAGACGATGACCCAGAAGATCTGTGCAAACACCAGCGTGGTGATCGAGAAATAGATGTCGCGCAGGCGGGTGGAATAGAAGGCGACGAAGATGCCCATGACGGCCGCCCCCGCCAGACCCAGAAGCAGCGCCAGCCACAGGGCGAAGGGGGATTCCGTCCACGTCAGGGCGTAGGCGGCGCCGTAGCAGCCGGTGCCGAAGAACAGGGCGTGCCCGAAGGACACCATGCCCACATAGCCGATCAGCAGGTCAGACGACATGGCCAGGAGGCCAAGGATCAGCACCTCGGTGAGCAACCGTTGCCAGAAGCTGTTCGGGAACCACAGGGGCACCACGGCCAGCACCGCCACCACCACGAGGAAGGCGATCCAGAATCCAGGCTTTTCGGCGCTCCGTGTGCCGGCCATGCGAACCTCTGCTGTCACCGTCTCCTCTCTCCTTAACGCGGCACCGCCACAAACAGGCCCGTGGGACGCACAAGCAGGGTCACGATCAGCGCGGCAAAGGAAAAAATGACCGCCAGCGCCGGGCTGACCCAGATGACGGCCAGCGCCTCCAGCATGCCGATGAACACGGCGGCAAGCACCGAGCCCCACAGATTGCCCATGCCGCCGACGACGACGATGATGAAGGCGCGCAGGATATTGTTGACGCCCATCGTTGGATCGACGCCCAGGATCGGCGCGTACAGGTAGCCGCTGGTGGCCGCCATGGCCGCACCGATGCCGAACACCACCGTGTGCACGAGGGGCACGGGAATACCCATCGCCAAGGCCATCTGACGGTCCTGCGTGGTGGCGCGAATCCACAGCCCGAAGCGCCCGCGGTGCATGAACAGCCACAAGCCGCCGATAATGGCGAGGGACAGCATCGCAACCAGGAAGCGGTAGACGGGAAACTGCAGGTGGAATACCGCCACGTGGCCCGTGAAGGCGGCCCCGACCCGGCGCACGGTCGGCCCCCATATCCAGATGGCCGCCGTCTGCAGGACCAGGCTGATGCCGAAGGTTGCCAGGATGGTGGTGAGCGGGTCGCTGCCAATGAGCGAACGCAGGGCGCTGCGCTGCATGATCAGGCCGAAAACGAAGACGCACAGCGCCGCGGCGGCCAGACCCAGCCAGAAGCTGCCGGTCATGGTGAAAAACACCCAGCCCATGTAGGCGCCCAGCATGAACAACTCGCCGTGCGCGAAGTTCACCACGTCCATGATGCCGAAAATGAGGGTCAGGCCGGACGCCACCAAGGCCAGAATCAAGCCGGTGGAAATGCCGATGAGCATCTGCACCACCAAATCCTGAAACAATTCGTTCATCCCTACACCCCCAGGTATTTGTGGATCACGTCGTCGTCCACGGAAAGCTCGCTCGCTGGCGCCTCATGACGGATGGCGCCGCGCTCCATGAGATACACGCGGTCGCTGACGGCGAGGGTCATGGGCACATTCTGCTCCACCAGCAGAATCGACACGCTGGCCTGGCGCAACACGTCGATAATCTCCCGAATCTGCCCCACCAGGCGCGGCATGAGGCCCTCGGTAGGCTCGTCGAGCAGGATGATCTGCGGGTCGAGCATCATGGCGCGGGCGATGGCCAGCATCTGCTGCTCGCCGCCGGACAGGGTGCCGGCTAGCTGCCGCTGTCGTTCCTTAAGGCGGGGAAAGCTGCCATACGCCTGTTCAAGCAACTGCTCCGTACGCGCGGCGGCGCCCCGGCGGTCAAACCCGGTCCGCAGGTTGTCCAGCACCGTCAGCTGGGGAAAAATGCGCCGGTCCTCGGGCACGTAGCCAATACCGAGACGGGGAATGCGGTAGGGCCTCTGCCGGTGCAAGTCATGCCCGGCAAAGGTGATCGAGCCGCTCTGCACGGCCACCAAGCCCATGATGGCCTTCAGGGTGGTGCTCTTGCCTACGCCGTTGCGGCCGAGCAGACCCACGACCTGGCCGTCCTCCACATCCAGGCTGACGCCGTGCAGCACGTGGCTCTTGCCGTAGAACGCCTGGACGTCCTGCAACTTCAGCATGGCTTCCTCATATCTTCAGGTAGGCTTCCTGCACCTGCGGGTTAGCCTGGATTTCGTCGGGCGTGCCCTGCGCCAAAACCTGGCCATAATCCAGAACCGTGATGCGCTGCGCAAGGCTCATGACGACCTGCATGTCGTGCTCGACGATGAGAATCGTCAGGCTGGCGCCAATGCGGCGAATCAGTTCCACGACATCGCGGGTTTCCGAAGCGCTCATGCCGGCGGTCGGCTCATCCAGGCAGAGCAACGTGGGTGCGGTCGCCAGGGCGATGCCGATCTCCAGATTGCGCTGCTCACCGTGGGAAAGACTGGAGGCCATCACGTCCTCCTTGCCGCCCAGGCCGATGGTCTCGATGATTCCCACCGCGCCCTCCAAGGTGGTCGCGTCGGTGCGGTGATGCTGCAGGAACGACGAGGTGGGCTGGCGGGACTGCACGGCAACGCGAATGTTCTCCAAGCAGGTGGAGCCGGGAAAGATATTGGTGATCTGATAAGAGCGCGCCACGCCGCGCTGCGAAATACGCTCCGGCGGCAGCCCCGTGATGTCTTGGCCCTCCAGCAGGACACGCCCACTGGTCGGGCGCAGCAGGCCCGTCAGGCAGTTGAAGAAGGTACTCTTGCCGGCGCCGTTGGGGCCAATGATGGCGTGTGTCGTGCCCCGCTCGACGGCCAGATCAATGTCCTCCAGGGCTGCCAGGCCGCCGAAGTGCATGGTCAATTTTTTGGTGATCAAGGGGTAAGTGCTGTCGCTCATGCCGCCTCGCTAACGTGCCCGGGCTCAGACAAACTGGCACGCCGGCGGCACGATGGTATCCTGCCACGGCACGACTTGCAGTACCTTGGGCTGGTAGGTATCGCCGGCGCCCTGCACCACCTCGAAGATGTACTCGTTGGTGAAGGCTTGGTGGTCGGCCTTGCGCAGCAGCCTGTCGCCGGTGGGAAAATCGTCCCCGGCGTACACTTGCAGGTCCTCCAGGGCCTCGATGAGCTTTTCGGTATCCTCACGGCCGCGGAAATCGCATGCTTCCATACCGACTTTCAGGATGTTCAGGGCTTCAAAGTTCGATTGACTGTAGCGGTCGGGCAGGATGCCGTTGGGGTCGTATTGCTTCGATTGTTCGAACACGGCGTCGAAAAACTTCCTGTGGTGTTCGGTATCAAGCGGTCCCTGGAAGATCGGCAGATAGCGGTCGATGCCGACGAATCCCAGCGCCTTCTCCCTCTGCGCCGGGAGATTGGTGCCGGCCACCACCGCGGCGCCGTCGCCGGCGAAACGGTACTTGTTGTGCAGACCCAGGTTGTACGCCTGGGTAACTACGTTGACGCCGTCCTTGCCGAAAAAGATCATGAACAGGCCGTCGAAATCGCCCCTGATCTTGCTGAGAAAGGGAACCATGTCGGCGGTTCCGAGCGGAATGCCGGTGGTGTCGACCACTTCGCCGCCCTGGTTCTGGATGCCGTCCCGGTAGGCGTCCCGAGTCGATTGGCCCCAAGCGTAGTCGGCAAAGAGAATGTGCCATTTCTTGCCGATGTTGTTCACCAGATACGGCGCAAAGGCCACCGCCTGCGCCGGAGCGTAATCGAAGGGGCGAAAGGTGTAGCGGTCGCAGCGCGAGGTGGTAATGGTGGTGTCGAGGCAGACGCCGATCATGTTGACGATGCGGGCGCGCCGGTATTCCGGCATGCAGGCGATGCACACGTTGCTCATGAAGCCGCCCTGCCCCACGTCGACGAGGTCGCGGGTGAGCAACTTGCGGGTTTTGCGGATGCCGGCGGCCGGCTTGCCTTCGGAGTCTTCGACGATCAGTTCGAGAGGGCGTCCGTTGACACCGCCTGCGGCATTGATGCGCTCGGCGGCAACTTCCTGCCCGACCTTCGCCATCAGCCCGCCGCCGGCGGCGGGTCCCGTCAGCGGCTGAATGCCACCGACCCTGATCGGCTTCTCCGACCCGAACGCCCGACGCCACGGCGATGGCACCAGCATGGCGGCGCCGAGCGTTCCGGCGGCTGCCACGGACGCCGCCCCAACACCGACAAAGCGCCGGCGGGTAATCGTCCCCGGCCGCCACACGTTCTCGTCTACCCGCCGATCATGCCCCTCTTGCCGCATCGCCGTCTCTCCTTCCATATGCGAACGTGAAACCCTCGTAGGCTCTTAAGCTGTGGTGAAGCGACGTTAATACCATAGACACTGCGCGCCTGACAAGCCTCGTCCACCGTCGAGATATTCCTTTTCAGCCCCACGACGGTTGGTTAGAATTCCCGGATTGCACGGTTCAACTTCAGTTACCTCAAACAGCATCGTGTCTATAAGGATAAGCACATGACAGACAAAACCTCACTTCGCCGCGTCGCTGGTCTTGCCGGCGGCCTCCTCATGCTCGCGCTTGCCTGCGCGGCGACCGTCTCGGCAGACCCGCGCGACTACCCGCAGTTTGCACAGCAGAAGGTTGCTCAGGACATTGCCATCAAATTCACCAGCGTTGATGAATTGAAAGCCCGCATCGATACCGATGTGCCCCTGAAGATCATCGACGTACGCGGTTACGGCAACTACGCGCGCGGCCACCTGCCCGGCGCCATTTCCATCCCCTTGGGCATCCTGCCCTACAGCCTGGATGAAATTCCTAAAGACATTCCAGCGGTGCTGTATTGAACCTGCCCGCACCATCTGGCCAGTTTGGCCTATCAGTTCCTGTATCGTCAGGGTTATCGCAACATGGCAGTGCTCGAGGGCGGCATGCCGGCGTGGCAGGAACGCCGCTATCCGCTGCAACAGGTTTCGCGCGAATCGACGCGCTTGGAGCCGCAAAATTCCTTGCCCAACCGCTTCTTGACAGTCCTCCGGGCCGTTGTTATAGTGCCGCCTTCAATGTAGAGAGGGTCAGCGGTATTACAGGACTCGTTGCTCTTGGGCATGCCCAGTTGCATTGTGGTCTTCCCCTTACCCCTTCTGCGCTGCTGGGCGGGAATCGTAGCGTTGTTGCTCGGTTCTCAAAGTAGTTCTGCTTTGTGCAAAGGTACGGAGAACGTCGCATGGCGAAAGGTTCGGTAAAATGGTTTGATGATCGCAAGGGCTATGGTTTTATTGCTCGTGAGGGTGAGAAAGACATTTTCGTGCACTTCTCAGCGATCCAAGGCGACGGCTTTAAGACCCTCTCGGAAGGGGAAGAGGTAGAATTCGAGGTTGTAAACGGCCCCAAGGGTGAGCAGGCCACGAACGTTAACAAGACGTAACATATCGGCGGCACTGCTCAACGGTCCGTCTGCCAGGCAACCGCGTCCTGACAGACGGATTTTTTACGGAATTTCCTAGGCTCAGGACCTATAAAAGGGTATCATGGGGCCTGTGATGAGGGTCAACACGCTGACGCCACAAGGAGAGCGATCATGTCCGACGCACCTCTTCTGGCTGGCCGACGACCCGTTTGACCGACTCAAACCCCCTGTTACCCAACAAGGGGCGCGGCGATGACCGAAAGGTCATCAGCGGTATCATCCACGTCATCCGCTATGGGCTGAAGTGGCGCGACGCGCCCGCCTGTTACGGACCCCACAAGACCCTCTACAACCGCTTCGTGCGCTGGAGCATTTCCGTATCTAATGGAATTATCGAGGGACCAACTCGCAAAGCACAGCAATTTCGTGGTTTCGGATGCAAGTCAATCTGCTCCGAAAGTGCTCTAGAGCAGGGCAGCGGTCTTCGACCGCATCTTCCAAGCCCTGGCCGCCGAAAGCACCGCCACCGCGACGGTCATGATCGATAGCACCCATCGGGGGGGCGCATCGCACCGCCGCCAGCCTGCTCAAGGGGGGCTTTCCCACGCAGATCGGACGGCCCCCGGGGTGGGCTGAATTCGAAGCTCCACGCCGTCTGCGATGGCAAGCCCGTCGTACTGCTGTTGGCGGCGGGGCAGGTCAGCGACTACTGCGGGGCTGATACGGTACTTGACGCCCTACCGGAACCGAGGTCCTGATAGCCGACAAGGGTTATGACAGCGACAGGTTGCGCGAGGCCCTTGCCGAACGTGGCATCAAGTCCTGCATTCCGGGCCGCGCCAAGCGCAAAGAGCCCATCATCTACGACACCGAGTTGTACAAGAGCCGTAACCTCATTGAGCGCCTGTTTGGCAGGCTCAAGGATTGGCGCCGCATCGCCACTCGTTACGACCGCTGTGCGCATACGTTCTTCAGTGCCATCTGCATAGCTGCCACGGTTAGTTTCTGGTTATGAGTCCTGAGCCTGGGATGACCGCTTTGGCACTTCCAAAATCGCTTGCACCATGCGGCGTTCCAGCGTCTGGCCCAGGCGTTGCGTGAGGGCCTGCTGGGTGTAGTTGCCCAGCGTAACCACGTACGCCACGCCCAGCAGGCGGCCCACCCGGAAATCCACCACCGTGGACGATACGGGGCCTTCCGGGCTGCTCTGCAACACGCGCAGCCCGGCGGCCTCGTCCGCAAAGCCCTTGAATTGCAGGCGTTCCGCCACCAGCAAGTGCTGCCCCGGATGAATCTCCTCATCAAGCCGCGACTCGAAATCCCGCAGAAAGACTTCCTCGATCCAGCGCGACACGGCGTGCGTTTCATGGCGGTCCTAGCGAGTCTGGCGACGACGATGTCGCCCGGAAGACCGGATAGACAGAGACAGGAAGCGGCGTAAATATCCTTTCAGGGAATTTGGCGAACTGCTGTGGACACATAGACCATGCTGTATGGGCAGAAAAGGAAGATTGCGAGGACACAAAATCAGGGGGCATGCGCGCTTGTTTCGTAAATCGCTTCCATTTCACTAATCATAAGATCCATCTGCTCAGGTTCTGCATGGTATATATCGGCTGATCTCAGCGCCTTTTTTGCAATTTCTACCGATTTTTCCTCTTTGTCAATGCCAATATATCTTCTTCCCAGGCTCAAGGCTGCTAGAGCAGTCGTACCGCTCCCCATGAAACAATCCAGCACGATATCGTCTGGGTCCGTAAAGAGTTTGATGACTCTCCGTGGCAGTTCAACAGGAAATTTGGAATCATGATTTGAATTACTTCTTACGGAAGGAATTTCCCATACCCCTCTGGAACCCCAGTTCAACCACTCCTGTTTGGTAAGCCTTTCTCTATCGACTTTTGTTATCCCGGGTTTCCAGAACACGTATATATACTCCGATTCATCTACAGAACGGTAAGATATGGTATGCCACTTTGAATTCTCCCATGTAGCATCTTTTACCCATATTCGCCGATCATACAAGTAGAAACCTGCATCCATGGCGGCTTTTTCTATTAGTCCGCCGACAAGATAGACACGTGTTTGAGCTTGATATTTTCCGCCCCTTATGTTATTGCCATTCAATCGTCGATCAATAGTTTGTTCGCTGCAGCCAAAATATTCTGCAAGTTCATACCTGTTCCAACAAGGATTCTGTTTCTTAACAACAAGGATATCCTCTTTTGTGAGCTGAATTTTTCTACGAGAAACGTTTTCTGCCATTATTTTGGGCATGTTTTCATCTTGAAAACATAATATGTCAGCGATGTTTATTACCAAAAATCCACCTGTTTTGACAATCGGGAAGTGTAGTTTTATCACTTCGTACAAAAGTGATTTCCAGTCCTCAAAAGATAGATATTTCTCGTACTCTTTCCCAACATAATATGGGGGAGACCAGATGCTCAGAGCGATGGATTCGCTCCCTACTCTTCGTAAGAATTGCCGAGAGTCCCCGTGATATATCTGATTTGGTGTCAGTGTCTCAAATATGTTTACGATCGCCATGACCCCGTACACTCCTGTTTTTCCGGGTTGTAGGTAAGCGTCTGTATACGCCACGGAGCCTTGGCTTTCAACTTGCTGAAATTTACCCTCACCCTGAAATCCTCGCCCAAACTCGGCGGCGTTTCTGCCAACGAGCCAGATGCCATCGTCGACGCTCGGGTTGTATTTTGATTGTAATTTTCCATTTGGGATCATTGCAATTGTAACTTCATTCAAATGATGGGTGTCATTATTGTCGTCATGGTACTTGAAATGAATAAGACCTGTTGTTGTCAGGTAATTCTTGCCATCATATGTGGATATTTCCGGCAAAAAACCTTTCTCATCAATTTCAATACCTGATCGTCTCTGTTTCACCCGCATGGACGATTGTGACATCTGGATGGTTGCAGAGCGGTTCTCTTTTTCTGCTTTTGAGTCAATAAATAGAGCTTGTCTAACGGTTTGATCGGGCAAAATGACGTATCGTGCTTTTTTGTAATCAACAGTTCCATATATCCTCTGTTGCACGTTGAATCCTGCAAGCCGATCAAGTAACTCCCGCGTAATATCTTCAGCAATATCTTTAACACTATCAGGCGAATTCAGGAATATCTCATACGCCTCCATACCAAAGTCGTAGACTGCCTGAAATATCCACCGTGACGTGAGTTCCTCAATCGTCTCTATGTCATCCAAAGAAAGTATGTCCGGATCTTTTTCTGTCATGCGGTTGCTTCTTGTGCTTTTAATTGTTGCGGTTAAGGCGCCTGATTCGGCACTTCCAAAATCGCTTGCACCATGCGGCGTTCCAGCGTCTGGCCCAGGCGTTGCGTGAGGGCCTGCTGGGTGTAGTTGCCCAGCGTAACCACGTACGCCACGCCCAGCAGGCGGCCCACCCGGAAATCCACCACCGTGGACGATACGGGGCCTTCCGGGCTGCTCTGCAACACGCGCAGCCCGGCGGCCTCGTCCGCAAAGCCCTTGAATTGCAGGCGTTCCGCCACCAGCAAGTGCTGCCCCGGATGAATCTCCTCATCAAGCCGCGACTCGAAATCCCGCAGAAAGACTTCCTCGATCCAGCGCGACACGGCGTGCGTTTCGTCGAACAGATGCACCACGGTGGATGCTGCCAGGATGAACCCCGGCGAGATATTGCGGCTCTCAGGCGCCGCGGGCAGGAATTCTTGCAGATATCCCGTCAGGCGGCCAACCTCCCGGAAGCGCTCGGCGGTGCTGCCGGGCAGACCCTGTTCCGCCAGGCTGTGGTTGTCCAGAAAGCCCGTGCGCGCCGGTATGAAGTCGCGCAGCGGCGCCGGCAAATCCGCACGGCTCAGGACCATGCGCGGCAGGTCGTCCGCCGTAATCGCCTGGGTGACTTGATGGAACACCTCGGACATTGGAACACCTTGAGCAGTCGGTAGGGAACGCCGGAGTTATGGTATCCTGTCATTCATTAACACGGTTGGATATTCCGCCACTACCAAGGGAGAGGCCATGAAAGCAACTAAAATCGTCAAAACAGATGCTGAGTGGCGCCAGGAGTTGACCCCGGCGCAATACGAAGTCTGCCGCCGCAAGGGTACGGAGCGCGCCTTCACCGGGGAGTACCACGACTCGAAAGAGCCCGGCGTTTACCAGTGCGTGTGCTGCGGCAGCGAGCTGTTCGGCTCCGACACCAAATTCGATTCGGGAACCGGCTGGCCGAGCTTCTGGCAGCCGCTAACACCCGAGAGCGTCGAGTACGAAGAGGACCGCGGCTTTTTCATGCGCCGCACCGAGGTCATGTGCAGCACCTGCGACGCCCATCTCGGCCACGTCTTCGACGATGGCCCGGCGCCCACCTACAAACGCTATTGCCTCAATTCCGTGTCGCTCCAGCGGGTGCCGAAGTAGTTCCCCTTATCCCGTATCCACCCGCTCAACGATTTTCTCGACCCGCACGGCGCAGAACTTGAACTCGGGAATCTTGCCGTACGGGTCGAGGGCGTCGATGGTCAGCAGGTTGGCGGCGGCTTCCTTGAAATGAAACGGCAAGAAGACGCTGCCCGTTGACGGCTTGGTCGACGCCGTCACCCTCACCGTGACCTCGCCCCGCCGTGATACCACCCGCACCCGTTCGCCATCCTCAATGCTCAACGCCGTCATATCCTCCGGCGTCATCTCCAGCAACGCTTCCGGCACCATGGCGTCCAGCGCCTTGGCGCGCCGCGTCATGGTGCCCGTGTGCCAGTGCTGCAGCACCCGGCCGGTGTTTAGCACCAAGGGGTAATTCGCGTCCGGCAGTTCCTTGGCGGGGGCGAATTCGGCGGGCTCGAACTTGCCTTTGCCGCGTGGGAAGCCGTCGGTAAAGCGGATGGGCACGCCCGGATGCTGCGGCTCCGGGCACGGCCACGGAATGCCCGCGTGCGCCAGCCGCTCGTAGGTGATGCCGGTGAATACGGGCGTCAGGGACACGATCTCCCGCCAGATGGCCTCCTCCGAGGCGTACGACATCGGGTAGCCCATGCGCGCCGCAAGGTCGGCGATGATCCGCCAGTCGTCGCGTACCTGTCCCGGCGGGTCGATGGCCTGCCGGGCGAGCTGCACGCGTGAATCCGTGTTGGTGAAGGTGCCGGTCTTCTCGGCAAAGCTCGTGCCCGGCAGGATCACGTCGGCGTACGCCGCGGTTTCGGTGAGGAAGATGTCCTGCACCACCAGGAAGTCCATGCTGGCCAGGCACTTCTTCACCTTGTTGATGTTGGGATCGCTCAGAAAGGGGTTCTCGCCCATCATGAACATCGCCCGGATGTTGCCCTCCAGCACCGCGGACATGATCTCCACCACCGTAAGGCCCGGCTCAGGGTCGAGCCTGACGCCCCAGCCGTCCTCGAATTTCCGCCGCACCTCGGCGTCCGCGACGCTCTGATAGCCGGTGTAAACCATGGGAATCAGGCCAACGTCCGAGGCGCCCTGCACGTTGTTCTGGCCGCGCAAGGGGTGCAGCCCGGTGCCGGGTCGGCCGATGTTGCCAGTGAGCAACGCCAGGTTGATGAGGCAGCGAGAGTTGTCGGTGCCGGTGGTGTGCTGCGAGATGCCCATGCCCCAGAAGATCATGGCGCGCTTGGCCCGCCCGTAGGCCCGGGCGACGTCGATCAGCCGCTGCTCCGGCACCCCGGTGAGGCGCGACACCAAGCGCGGCGTGTAGGCGATCACTGTGTCGCGCAGGCGGTCGAAAGCCTCGGTGCGCTCTGCGATGAAGTCGGCGTCGTAAAGCTCCTCGCGGATGATGACGTGCATGAGGCCGTTGAGGAACGCCACGTCGGTACCAGGGTTGAAGCGCACGTAATGGTCGGCGTGGTCGGCGATCTCGGGCCGTCGCGGGTCGGCGACGAGCAGCGTGGCGCCAGCATTGGCGGCCTGCTTGATGAACGTTGCCGCCACCGGGTGGTTGTGCGTGGTGTTGGAGCCGATGATGAAAATGGCGTCGGTGTCCAGCGCGTCGGAAAACGGGTTCGACACCGAGCCGCCGCCGATCTGGTCGAGCAAGGCGGCCACCGAGGAAGCGTGGCACAGTCGCGTGCAGTGATCGACGTTGTTGGTGCCAAAGACGGCGCGGATGAGTTTCTGGAACAGGTAGTTATCCTCATTCGAGCACTTGGCGGAGCCGAAGCCGGCCAGTGCCTGGCTGCCGTGCGCTTCGCGGACGGCCGTGAAGCGCTGCGCCGCCAGATCGAGGGCTTCGTCCCAGGTTGCTTCCCGAAACGCCTGGCGCGGGTCAGCGGGCGGCTCGGGGAACTTCGGGTAGTACTCCGGCTTGCGAATCAGCGGCACCAGCAGACGCTCGCCGTGGTGCACGTAATCGAACCCGTAACGGCCCTTGACGCACAGCCGCCCGTGATTCACCGGGCTGGCGCGGCCGGACACCTGCACGATGGTGTTGGCCTTTGCATCGACCGTGTACGTGAGGCTGCACCCGACGCCGCAGTAGGGGCACAGAGAGTCCACCTGCTGGTACTCGGCGTCCGCCAGCATCGGCAGCGTCAGGGGCTTGTCGGTCAGGGCGCCGGTCGGGCAGGCGGCCATGCACTCGCCGCAGGAAACGCAACTCGACTGGCCCATCGGCAGGTCGTTGTCGAAGGCGATGCGCGCCGTGTAGCCCTTGCCGGTGCGCCCGATGACCTCGTTGCACTGCACGTCGTCGCAGGCGCGGATGCAGCGGTCGCACAGGATGCAGGCGTTGTGGTCCACGGCGATAACCGATGACGACAGGTCGTGTCCGTTGTCGAACGGGCGGGCGGGAAAGCGCGGCGTCGTGACGCCCTGCGCGGCGGCGAGATCCAGCAGCAGGTCGGGCTTGCCGGCTTGTCGCGGCGGGGCCGGCTTGCCGTTGGCGGCGGGATAGTCGGCCATGAGCAATTCGGTCAGCATGGCCCGCGACCGCGTTACCTTGTCGCCGTTCGTGTGCACCACCATGCCGTCCTCGGCCTGACGCACGCAGGCGGCTTGCAGCACGCGGTTTCCTTCTACTTCGACCACGCACATGCGGCAGACGCCGACCGGCTCCAGCTTGGGCGAGTGGCATAGCACCGGAACGTCGATCCCCGCCTGTTGGGCGGCCTCGTACAGGGTCGTGCCGGTCACCACGTCGAGTAATTGGCCGTCCATGGTGATGCGGACCCCACTCGATGTGCTCGTGCTGTCTTGTCCTATACGCTCACTGGCGTTCGCTGTGGTGGTTGCGATGGCTTCAGACATGGGGGCTACCTCGCTCCGCTGATCACGCCGCGATGTAGCGGGTGATGTCGTCCTTGAAGTGCTTGATGACCGACAAGATAGGGTTCGGCGCCGCCTGGCCCAGGCCGCAGATCGAGGTCAGCGACATGGTTGCCGACAGTTCCTCGATGAGTTCCAGGTCGGCCCATGAGCCGTTCCCCGCCAGGATGCCTTCCAGAAGCGTGACGATTTTCTCGGAGCCGACCCGGCAGGGCACGCACTTGCCGCACGATTCGTTGCGGAAGAAGCGTCCGACGTTGAGGGCCAGTTCCAGCATACAGACGTCATCGCCGATGATTACGACCGCGCCCGATCCGAGCATCGAGCCAGCCTCCGCCAGGGTGCGAAAGTCCAGAGAGATGTCGGCCATGCTGGCGGGCAGAAAGCCAGACGACGCGCCGCCGGGAGCAAAGGCTTTGAGGGTGCGGCCGTAGCGCATGCCGCCGGCGCGCTCGATCAGTTCATGCACCGTCAGGCCGAGAGGCACCTCGTACACGCCGGGATTTTTGACCTGACCGCTGACCGCCAGGAATTTCAGGCCCTTGGCGCCGTTGTTGCCATGTTCGGCCCACCAATCGCCGCCGTTGAGAACGATGCCGGGCACCATGACGAAGGTTTCGACATTGTTCAGTAACGTGGGCGCGCCGAACAGCCCGTGCGTGCCGGGAAAGGGCGGCTTGTGGCGCGGCTCGGCCCGCTTGTCTTCCAGGGCTTCGAGGAGCGCGGTTTCCTCGCCGCAGATATAGCCGCCGGGGCTCTCGAAAATCTCGAAGTCCACGTGGTGTGAGGACCCCATCATGTATGGGCCGAGGATACCCTCGTCCTGCCGTTGCCGCAGCGTCTTGAGCAACACGTCGCGCTGGCGGGCGTATTCGTGGCGGATGTAGAGGATGGCCTTGCGCGCACCCACGGTCAACGCGGCCAAGGCCATGCCCTCCAAGACCAGATCGGGTAGTGTCTGCAAGATGACGCGGTCCTTGAACGTCCCCGGCTCGCTCTCGTCCGCGTTGCAGATGACGTATTTCACTTCGCCCGGCGCCTGTTGCACCAACTCCCACTTGACGCCGGTGGGAAATCCGGCGCCGCCCATGCCGCGCAGACCGCTCGCCTTGAGGGCTTCGATGACCGCGGCGCTGGCACCGCCGTGGACCAGACGACGCAGCGCATCGTACGTCGATGCGCTGCCGTTGTAGGGGTCGCAGACGAACGCCGTATCGGGCGCGGAGAAACGCTGTCGCCGCAGGGTGCGCCCGTTGGCCAACGACTCGAGCAGCGACATGATGCGTTGGGCACTCGCTTCGGTGTAGATATGATCGTTCACGGCAATGGCGGGCGCGCCGTCGCATTGCCCCAGACACGCCGTGGTGCCTACTTGCACGTCCGTCAAGGACGAGGCATCTACCGCGGTGCGGGCGATGGCCTGCAAATCTGTGGCGCCGCGCAACAGACAAGCCATGTCGTGGCATACTCGGAGGTCGACTTTGGGAGGCGGCTGCAAGCGAAAATGGGGGTAGAAGCTGGCCAATCCGTGCAAGCGATACAGGGGCACGTTGAGGCGGCGGGAAAGGGCCTGTAATTCTTCTGCAGGCAAGTACGAGTGGGTTTTCTGGATCAGGTTGAGTTCCTGAATAATCATGTAAGGGTTGCCCCACAGCGTGTGACCCGGAGGGGAAAAGATCGGGCGCAACCTTACCGTGCTTTGGGGGCATCGTCAACACGGCTGGAGACGTTTCAAACCGGCGTTTGACACGTTTTGAAGCGGCGTTCTACACTGTCGCGCGCTCTGGCGCAAACGGCATCCAAAACCCCGGCGCGGCAAGGAGCGAGTCCCATGAAAGCATCATCTGACGGCGTCACGGGCGTCCTGCTCGCCGGCGGCAACAGCCGCCGCATGGGCCGGAACAAGGCCCTTATGACGCTTGCCGGACACCGCCTCGTTGACCGTGCCTTGGCCGTCTTGCGCGGCCTCTTTGACGACCTGCTGATTGTTACCAACAGCCCCGACCTGTACGCCGACCTCGGCGTTCGCATGGTGCCCGACCTCGTTGCCGGCAAGGGCGCCCTCGGCGGCATCCACAGCGCCATCCACCACGCCGCCGCACCATACTGTCTCGTCGTGGCCTGCGACATGCCGTTCCTGAACGCTGGCGTCTTACGTTACTTGGTCGAGCAGCGGTTGGGCTACGACGTCGTCGTGCCCACCGTGCACGGCAGGCCGCAACCGCTGCACGCCGTCTACGGCAAAGCCTGCTTGCAGCCCATCGCCCGGCGCTTGGAGACGGACCGCCTGCACGTCGTGGGTTTTTTCCCGGACGTGCGGGTGCGGGAGGTTACGGCGGCGGAACTGGCGGATTTTGACCCCGAGGGCCTGTCGTTCCGCAACCTGAACACGCCGGAGGAGTTCGCTGACGCCGCACGCCGGCTGGGTGCAGAGTTGAAGTGATTTCTTGACGGCCCGGCTTTCCGCTCACCCAACCTATGGGTTGAAGAGTTCAATCCCCATGTCCTCGAAGTCTCGGACGTTGCGAGTCGCGATCGCCATGCCGTGCGATCGGGCAATCGCGGCGATTTGGCCGTCGGCCTGAGAGAACGAACGCCGGGCGGCGCGGCGTGCGGCCGCAATCTCCGCGTAAGCGCAAGCCGCGCCGCTGTCGAATGACAGAACGCGACCGGCAAACAGGTTGCCGAAGGCGTATTCCGCCGCTTCCGCAAGACCTCGCCGCCGCCTGCCTTCAGGTAGGAGCGAAACGTCGGTGCGTACCTCCGACTCCGTCACCGCCGTTACAAACAGCTCACGTGTCGGCCACCCATCCAGCCAGACGAGAACCTCCGGGCTCGGTTCGTCGCGCATCATCTCGGAAACGACGTTGGTATCCAGCACGATCATTACCGCCACCTTACTTGAACCGGGGTGGCTCGCGTGGCGGCAACTCCAGATCTACGCCGCCGAAGGGCTTGAACAATTCATGCAGCGCTGTCCCCAGTCCTTTCGCCGGTGCCGGCTCCCGGTCGACGGCCTGGGCCAGGATCAGGCGCGCTTCCTCTTCCATCGAGCGGCCGTGTCTGGCCGCCCGGATACGCAGGCGGGTCTTCACGTCGTTGTCGAGATTGTGGATTGTGATACTGGCCATCGTTGTGCCTTTCGCCGTCTGCGGCTCCGGTCCAATTTCTTGTAGTGGAAGAAACGTCAGCCGACGCGCGACACGTATCGCCCATCCGTCGTGTCCACACGCACCACGTCGCCGTCCTTGACGAACTGCGGCACCTGCACCACCAGGCCGGTTTCCAGGGTGGCGGGTTTCATGGAGGCGCTGGCGGTGGCGCCGCGCAGGGCGGGTTCGGTGCTGCTGACGGTCAAGTCCACCGTGGTCGGCAGGGTGACGCCGATGACGTTGCCATCGAACACGTCGACGGTCGTGCGGGTGTTGGGCAGCAGGTACGGCAGGCTGTCTTCCAGCGAATCCTTGTGCATGTTGATCTGCTCGTAGGTCTCGGGGTGCATGAACACGTACTCGTCGCCGTCGGCGTAGAGGTATTCCATGTCCTGCGACTCGACGGTCACCCGCTCCACCCGGTCAGTAGTGCGCAGCCGTTTTTCCACCTTGCTGCCGGTGGCGAGGTTGCGCATCATCGTCTGCATGGCGCCGCGCACGTTGCCGGGCGCCACGTGATGCGTCTTCATGACGCGAAACAGGGCGCCGTCGATCTGCAGAATCATCCCTGCCCGCACCTGGGTTACCGAAATCAACATCGTTGCAAAGCTCCTCTAATACCACCCTCGGTTCATGACGAGTTCCCTGAACTCGGCTCTGTCCATCGCCTGCGTGCGGTCGGTCCGTTCGACATCGGCACCGTTGACGATGAAGAAATAAAGCTCCTCGTTGATGCAGCCGGATGGACAGTCGCCCCACGCGTGCCGAGCGACCACATACCAACGCCCTTTCGATTTCACCGCGTCGATATCGGGGCCGTCTCCCAGATAGGCATTGGGCTCCGCGGATTCGATACCTTCCATCGTTGCGTACGCCGTGACCGCAGCAGGGACGTCAAGGTACTCATTGAAGTAAAAGATAGCAGTTGTGGAACTTGGGAAGAGATCTGCGACGACAGATAAACCGAGCCTTTCGTTGAGCGCATCGAATTCTGTATGCCCGGTGCGCAGCACGATAGGCCCGGTTTGACCGTCAAGAAGAGAGGAGACGACCTCGAACAACCACGGCTCCAGTGTGAGAAGAAGCTCCCCAAACGCATAGGGCGCCCGTACGTTGATCTCCGCCACTGCCGGATACGCGTCTCGAATCCGGGACAACAGCGGGCCGATCTCACGGGCCAACTCGCGTTGTTCCACTGCGTCCAGCAGCAAACGGTCGTCTTGTCTTCGTAGGATTCGGTGGGCCAGGATGGCGGCTTCGGTCAGCGTGGGCGGCTCCCAGGCGTCTGAGCGCACGATGACTGGTGCTGCGGCTTCGCCTGGGGCGCCCGAGTTGATCGAATCGGAGCATCCTGTCAACGTCAGGGCACAACAGCACACCACGAGCCGAGCGACGATCATCGCGATGCGGGCTTTAAGCGTATTGGTCTGTCGCGCCGGACACTTCCCATGTTCCATAACCGTATTCTACCGTTAACTGTCGTCGGTGAGCCGAACGAGCATCTTGCCCATGTTATCGCCGGCAAACAGGCCGATGAACGCCTTGGGGGTGTTTTCCAGGCCATCGACGATGGTTTCTTCCCACTTGAGTTTGCCGGCTTGTATCCAGGCGGTCATGTCGGCGTGGAATTGGGGCTGGCGGTCGGGGTGGTCGGAGACGATGAAACCTTGCAGGGTGAGGCGTTTGCGAACGGCGTGAGTCAAGTTGCTGGGGCCCGGGGCGGCTTGGTTGTATTGCGAGATCATGCCACACAGAGCGAGGCGGCCGAAGGGATTCATGTGTTCCAGCGCCGCTTCCAGGTGGGCGCCGCCGACGTTTTCAAAGTACACGTCGATACCGTCCGGGCACAGGCGGCCGACTTCTTCAATCAGGGAGGCCGCTTCTTTGTAGTTCAAGGCTTCGTCGACGCCGGCGACGTCCCGCAGCCACTGCACCTTGGTTGCCGAGCCGGCGCTTCCCAGCACGCGGCAGCCTTTGATCTTGGCGATTTGGCATACCACCATGCCGACGGCACCGGCGGCGCCCGATACGAACACCGTTTCGCCTTCCCGCGGCTTGCCGATGTCGAGCAGCCCGACGTAGGCCGTCAGGCCCGGCATGCCCATGGTGCCGAGGTAGGCTTGCAGCGGCACGCCTTGCGGCTCGACCTTAGTCAGGTCGCCGCCGTCGGAAACGTAACACTCGCGCCAGCCGGAGCGGCTTGAGACGTAGTCGCCCTCCCGAAAATCCGCGTTCCCCCGCGACGCAATGACCTGTCCGACGCAGCCGCCCTCAAGCACTTGACCGATCTGAAACGGCGGCACGTAACTGGGACGGTCGACCATGCGGCCGCGCATGTAGGGATCGACCGACAGGTAATGGTTACGCACCAGAACCTCGCCCGCTGCCGGTTCGGGAAGCGTCACTTCAACAAGGGCAAAATCGCCCTCGCTCGGCAGGCCGACAGGGCGGCGTTGGAGATGGATTTCGCGGCTCCGGGTGGCGGTCATCGGGTCACTCCTTGGTAGGTATTCCGGTTAGTAAATTGTGTGTTGAACAGCTTGGTAAGCCCTGGCAAGATGCGGCATCTTACGTTACACGTCAAGCGGCTCACAAGGGTCTGAAACGGCGCTCTTGTTAGCTGATTTTAGGATTTGCAGCGGCCATGTTAACGCGCTATAGTATGCCCCGCTCAATGATCTGCTTCAGAAACCTGCCTGCACGTTGTCGGTTGCTGTCCGAGTTGCCTGCTAGCCTCGACGCTCAGGCGCACGGTATCTTAATGCGCCAAGGTAACGCCCGCGAGCTAGGGTCTGCGAGCAGGTATAAAGTTGATAACATTCCTCAACAATCATGTGGTGCCATGTAAGGCCAAGACACACCGGCGGCTCGCAATTCAGCAGCGGTTCCGTCGGAATGGAGACTTGAGGCTATGAGACGTTACCGAGTCAACAACGCACAAGAGCAGGCGGCAAAACGCCGTTCCCTGGCCCTGGTGTTCCTTGTGGGTCTGTTGCTGCTCGGCGTCTGCGCCGAAATAGTCCAGGCGGTGGAAGTGCCGCTGCCGACCAAGGAAGACATGGTTTACGGCGACTTCCCGGTGGTCGGTCGCCGCGTCGCGGTTTGGGTGGTCGCGCAGTTGCACCTGATGTTCGGCGCCTTCGTGGTCGGTGTGCCGCTGTTCATCTTAATCATTGAAATCTTGGGCGCCGCGACGAAGAACCAGCAGTACGACGACTTGGCGCACGAATTCACCCGCCTCCTCAGCGTTGCCTTTTCCACCACCGCCATTTTCGGCGGTATCCTGGTGTTTTTCCTGATCGGTCTCTATCCCACCTTCATGAATTTCCTGGTCAGTATTTTCTTTCCCTCCATGGTGGTCTACGTCTTTCTGTTTTTCGGCGAAAGCTTCAGCATGTACCTCTACTACTTCGGCTGGGACAGCCTGAAAGGCACGACGCGCAGTGTCGGTGCGGTGATCGGCACGTCGGCCTTGAGCGTGTTGGTTCTGTACCCGGGGCTGCTGCTATTGCTGGCGCTTCCGCCCCTGTTCACGGGCGGCGGCTGGACGGTGAGCTTCCCGGTGTCGTACGGACTGGCCGGGGTGCTGTTCGTCGCGCTGCTGGGGCACGGGCTGCGACCGGGCAAGAGCAGCTTTGTCCATAGCCGCAAATGGATGCACATCTGCTTCGGTATTTTGCTGAACTACTTCGGTCTGATCCTGATGATGATCTCCAACTCGTGGGCGACGTTCATGACGTCGCCATCGGGGATCAACCTGGACGCCGGAGTGTTCCAGGGCACCACCTGGGACGCGATGCGCAACTTCACGTGGATGCCGGTCAACCTGCACCGTTTCATTGCCAACATCGCCTTTGGCGGTTCGGTCGTGGCGGCCTATGCGGCGTTTCGCTTCCTGTCGGCGGCGCGCAATTCCCCCGAGCGGGCGCATTACGACTGGATGGGCTACATCGGTAATTTTATCGCCCTGATCGGGTTGATCCCGCTGCCTTTTGCGGGCTACTGGCTGGGTCGCGAGATTTACGGCTACGATCAGCAGCTCGGCATCACCATGATGGGCGGCATCTTCTCCTGGCTGTTCATCCTGCAGGCGGTGCTGATCGGCGCTTTGTTCCTGGGTGCCAACTACTACCTGTGGCTGGGCATGGAGCGCATTCCGGGGTCGGAGCGTTACCGCAAGTTCACGCCCGTCATGCTCGGCGTGCTGACGGTGTGTTTCCTCGTATGGCTGACACCGCACAGCCTCGTGGCCAGTCTGGAAGAGGCTCGCAAGATGGGCGGTGCGCACCACCCGATGCTCGGCGTCTTTGGGGTCATGTCAGCCAAAAACACCGTCGTTAATCTGATGATTCTTACCACCTTTCTGAGCTTCCTGCTGTATCGCCGCGGCAACAAGGGCGATCGGGTGCTCTTTGCCCAGCAAAGCACTGCGTCGAAGGTCACGCTCATGGTCATCGCGGCCGTGGGGATCGTCCTCATGTGGCAACTCAACGCGCCGCTCTCCGACCCGGATCTGATGACCGGGCGCCTGATCCTGTGGGCTTTCGAGGCCCTCACGGTGGTCGCTGCCGTCGCCCTCACCCTGAACGACCGCGGCACCCTGGGGCAGGCGCTGTTATTCGCCATGTCGGCGGTGGTGGTGGTGTTCTACGGGATTTACGGCTACTACGTTGAAGCCATCGTCCGCATCGGGTTCTCCATCCTGCAGGTGTCCTCGGTGCTGCTGGTGCTGCTGGTGGCTACGACCATCGACATCGTGATCTTCCGCGGCGCGCCACTCGTCGGCGAAATCCGTTGGGGCCGGATTCCCGAGCGGGCGCAATACGTCCTGTTCGTCCTGGCCACGTCCTTCACTTGGCTTATGGGCCTGATGGGCTACGCGCGTTCGGGTCTGCGCACGCACTGGCATATTTTCAACGTGATGCGGGACTATTCGTCGGACGCCTTTACCCCGACGTTGGGTTATGCCTGCGGGGTAATTTCGATCATCGTGATGGTTTTTCTGCTCTTGGTGAGTTTCATTTTCTGGCTGGCCCACATGGGCTCGGTGGGACACGCGCAGGAGGAAGCGGCGCTACATGGGGGCGCGTCCCCGGTTCTGCAACCCGGCGGCGGCGCAGACTAGGAAAGCGGCGACATGTTGACATTTCTGAAGGTTTTGGCGTTTAACGGCTTGATCGTCCTGTTCTTCTGGTACGTCGGCAACAGCATCCCGCAGCAGCGGAAAGACCCGCCCAAGGAGGCCGACCTGACGGCAGACATGGCGCCCGAGGCATTCGTGGCGGCCGGGCAGGAAATCTTCTACGGCAAGGGCACCTGTGCGCTGTGCCACACGATCGGCGAAAAGGGCGAGCGGTGCCCGAATCTCGCTGGTATCGGCGAGTTGGCCGACGCGCGGGTTCAGGAGGCCAGCTATCAGGGCGACGCAAGCAACGGCCCGGAATACGTGGTGGAGTCACTGCACAACCCTGCGGTTTACGTGGTTGACGGCTATCAGCCTACGATGCCGGCCCTGGGACGCCAATTGAACGATCTCGAAATGGTTGCCGTGGTCGCCTTTTTGCAATCGCTCGGCGGTGAAGTGACGGTGACGGGCGAAACGCGGTTCCCCAAATATCGCGGCGAGGGCGATTCGGCGGTGGCCGCGGCGCCGGCCGCCGGGGCCGCTCCTGCCGAAGTTGCGGCGTCGGGTGGCACGGGCCCGGAATTGGCGGCGCAGTGGGGGTGCATCAGTTGCCACAGCCTGGACGCGCCGGTTCGCTTGGTGGGCCCCAGCCTGTGGGACCTCGGGGCGCGTCAGGACGAGCATTTCATTCGTGAGTCCATTCTCAAGCCTGACGCCGTGATCGCGGAAGGCTTCCCGCCGAATTTGATGCAATTGACGCTGGATGGCACGGGCTTTTACCAAAAGCTCGCGCTACAGGACCTCAACACGCTGGTAGATTATTTGGCATCACTCAAGGGCGGCCAGTAGGCCCGGCGCCGGATTTCGGTCCGGAATTGGAGCAACTCATGAGACGTGGATTGCCTATTCATCTTAAATGCTTGCTCATTCTGATTGCGGCGATTTTTGTTTTCAGCGTTGTGGTGCCCTTCGTTTCCGCGCCGATCCCCGGGCAGCTCTATGGCTGGTACGTGATCACGACGTTGTGCGTGATTTTCCTCTACGTGTCGTCCAGCGAGGCGTCGTGGGAGGAGTTCATCACCCCGGTGCGGAACCTCCTGCTGGCGCGTACGGCCCTGATGAAGCCGTTGCGGATTGTCGTGTTCATCGTCGTACCGTTGCTCTGCGGCTGGTATTTTTCCACCTGGGCGGCGGGTGGCGCCACGCCGCCGGGCGGTCTGCGAGTCATTCACCCGACGCCCCCCTCATCGGTTAATGTCCAGGGCAAACGCTTCGTGCTGCAGGATATTTCGGTCAGCCCCATTCGTGAGGACGAGGCACATCTCGCCGAGCACATCGAGAAGGGTCGCGTCGTCTACTACGAAAACTGTTTCTTCTGCCACGGTGACGCCCTGCAGGGCAAGGGGCATTTCGCCAAGGGATTCAACCCGCCCCCGGCGGATTTCCAGGACACCGGGACGATTGCGCAGTTGTCGGAATCCTACCTGTTCTGGCGCATTGCCAAGGGCGGGCCGGGGTTACCGGGTGAGTCGACGCCGTGGGATTCGGCCATGCCGATCTGGGAGGACTTCCTCACGGAAGATGAAATCTGGCAGGTCATTGCTTACTTGTATGAGATCACAGGCCACGAGCCGCGCGTCATGGATCACGGCGAAGGTGACGGCGGACACTAGGTGCGGGGAGCAACGGTGAGCGAGCAACGGATAACACGGGGTCGGAGCGTAAGTGCACTGGCATGCTGCATGGGTGTGGGACTGTGGCTGTTTCTGTCGTTGCTGGTTGCCCCGATTGTAAACGCTCAGCCCACAGAAGCGGACCTCGAAGCCGGTGAGCAGATTTACCTCCAGCGCTGCGCGCATTGCCACGGCGTGGAAGGCGACGGGGTGGGGGCTTCGACGGACGTTGTCTATCCCAAGCCGCGCGATTTCACCTCCGGCGTCTACAAGTTCCGCACCCGCCATGAAACCGAGGACGGCAATTGGTTGGCCGCCGACTCCGACATCGCCCGCAGCATTCGCGAGGGGCTGCACGGTTCGTCCATGCCGGGCTGGGAAACGGTTCTGACTGGCCATCAGATCGACCAGCTGGTGCATTACATCAAGACGTTTGCCGACGTGTTCGAGGAAGACACGCCGGGACCGGAGCTCAGCTTCGCCAACGAGATTCCCTCGTCGCCGGAGAGCATTGCCAAGGGCAAGGAAGTTTTCGAGACCGTCTTTGAGTGCCACACCTGCCACGGAACGGACGGGCGCGGCAACGGCGAGGAGGCCCTCGCCGGCCTGGAAGATGACTGGGGCCATCGTATCTGGCCGGCCAATCTGACCAAGCCCTGGACGTACCGCGGCGGCAGCGGGCGACGTGACATCTTCCGTAACATCTCTCTGGGCATTGCGGGCACGCCCATGCCGCCCTTTGCCGATCCGGATCCGTTGGCCGAAGCCCGTGAGACGGACGACCCGGAAGAGAAACAGGAAATCGAAGCGCTGGCGCGGGAACTGCAGGAAAACACCTGGCACACCGTGAACTACGTCCAATCGTTGTGGTCCTATCCGCAGGAGCCCGAAGTCAAGGCGGCGTTGGTCGCCAAGCGGGTTGACGGTGCGCTGCCCGAGAGCCCCGATGACGCAGCGTGGCAGGAGGCGGCCGTCAACTATTATCCGCTGGTCGGTCAGATCATCCAGGAGCCGCGACTGTTTGCGCCGATGACCGTCGGCGTGGAAGTCCAGGCGCTGCACAACGGCGAGGAAGTTGCCTTCCGCCTGGTGTGGGACGACCGCACCGAGAGCGCGCCAGGCGAGAACGAGGAGATGGAGACCTACGTGGACGCCGTCGCCTTGCAGTTTTCTTCCAAGCCGCTGTCCGGCATGGAGAAGCCGTACTTCCTCATGGGCGACGCGTCCTATCCGACTGACTTGTGGTATTGGCGCAACGATCCGGGCGACGCGGTGCTGACCCAGACGCAGGGTGCCGGGACGTTCCAGGTTGGCGACACTGCCGGCGGGCTGGTCAGCCAGGGGCAGTTCGACAACGGGCAATACCGCGTGGTGATCAAGCGGGCTTTGCAGACGGAGCAAGCTGATACGGAAGTTCAGTTTCCAATTGGCGCCTTCATCCCGTTCAGCGTGACGGGCTGGGACGGCTCGAACGGCGAGTCCGGCGGCTATCAGCGAACGGTGATGGCCTGGTACAGCCTGTACCTGGAGCCGGAGCCCTCGAAGGCGCCTATCTATCTTTTGTTGGCAGGCATTGGCTTTGGATTGATCGTGGAGTTCTCGGCGCTGTATGTGACGCGGAAAAATCACGGCTGACCCTGTGAGACACCGGAGGGAAATGGATGCTTGAGCAGCTTATCGACCTTATGAACCGGCTGAACGTCAACATGTTGAATTGGCTGCCGGAGGCCGCCTCGACGTATGCGCAGGCAATCGACGAGGTTTTCTACATCATCTATATCATCACCGGATTGGCGTTCCTGCTGGTGACGGTGCTGATGTTCTGGTTTCTTCTCCAGTTCAAGGCCCGGCCCGGCCGCAGGGCACGCTATTCGCATGGCAACGTGGCCCTGGAGTTGATATGGACCATCGTCCCAACCCTCGTATTCCTGGGCATTTTCTTCTACAGCCAGTCCACGTGGTCCATCATCAAGTACCCCTCCGAGTTTCCCGAATCCGACGTACAGGTGCGGGTCGTCGCCAAGCAGTTCGCCTGGGAGTTTCATTACCCCGGCCCGGACGGCGAGTTCGACACCGATGACGACAAGATGTTCGACGGCGACCTGTACGTACCGGTGAATAAGGTGGTGGGGCTGATGCTGCGCGGCTCGGACGTGATTCACAGCTTTTTCGTGCCGGAGTTTCGCCTGAAGCAGGACATCTTGCCGCGTCGTGACATTCCGGCGTGGTTCAACGCCACCAAGACCGGGCGGTTCGAAGCGCCCTGCGCCGAGTTGTGCGGTCCGGGGCATTCCGGCATGAAGGGATGGGTGAACGTCTACGACGATGCCGAGTATCAGGCCTGGGTCGCCGAGCAGTGGCCGCCGGCGCCTGTCGAGGAGGCCCCCGTGGATACCGGCGCAGGGAAAACGGACCAGGAGGACATGCCGCAGGGCGACGTGCCGCTGCAGGATGACGTGGACCAAATGGACCCAGGGGATAGTGGCCAGGCCGATATCGTGGAATAGCGTTTTCGCACTTGTTGAAGGGGGAAGTCATGAGTGAATCCAGCGTTGCCACGCACGCCGGGCATCACCGAGAGGGTTTCGTAAAGCACTATTTTTTCTCGCTCGATCACAAGATGATCGGTCGTCAATTTCTCTTCACTGGCCTGTTCATGCTGGTTATCGGCGGCCTGTTGGCCATGATGGTCCGCTGGCAGCTCGGCTATCCCGAAGAGCCGCTGCCCTTCATGGGTGGTTTCTCGGAGGACTTCTGGGATGGCGAATCGTGGTGGGCGCAGACAGCCCCCTTCGGGATTGTGACGTCCGAGTTCTACAACACGCTGTTCACCATGCACGCCACCATCATGATCTTCTTCGTGGTCATGCCGATCATGGTCGGCGGCTTCGGCAACTTCCTCATTCCCATCTGCATCGGTGCCAAGGACATGGCGTTCCCGGTGCTCAACATGTTGTCGTACTGGACCTTCGTACCCGGCGTTCTGTTGATGTTGCTGTCGTTCTTCGTGCCCGGCGGCGCGGCAGGTGGCGGCTGGACCAATTACGCTCCCTTGGCGGCAGTGCCGGACTACGCCGGCGTTGAGGGACACTGGGGCGTCACCCTATGGTGCATCAGCTTGTTCATCATCGGCTTCTCCTCCCTGATGGGCTCCATCAACTACATCACCACCATCATCAACATGCGAGCCCCGGGCATGACCCTGTTCCGCATGCCGCTGACCGTCTGGTCCCTGTTCATCGTTGCCATCCTGTTGCTGCTGGCCCTGCCGGTGCTGACCTCGGCGTTGGCCATGATGGTCTTCGACCGCATGTTCGGCACGCACTTCTTCATCCCCGACGGCGGCGGTGAGCCGCTGCTGTGGCAGCACCTGTTCTGGTTCTTCGGTCATCCCGAGGTGTACATCCTGGTGCTGCCGGCCATGGGCGTGACCTCCGACGTACTGGCCGTCTTCGCCCGCAAGCCGATCTTCGGCTACCGCGCCATGGTCTACTCGATGTGCGCCATCGCCCTTCTGTCGTGGGTGGTCTGGGGCCATCACATGTTCCAGAGCGGCATGGACCCGGTTCTTGGCACGGCCTTCACGCTGACCACCATGCTGATCGCGGTGCCGTCGGCGATCAAGACGTTCAACTGGCTCGGCACCTTGTGGGGCAGTTCGATCCGGTTTACCACGCCCATGTGGTTCGCCCTGGGATTCGTGTCGCTGTTCACCATCGGCGGGCTCAGCGGCATCTTCATGGCGTCGACACCGGTGGATATCTTCATCCACGACACCTACTACATCGTGGCCCACATCCACTACGTGGTAGCCGGGATCATTTTCGGCATTTTCGCCGGGTTGTACTTCTGGTTCCCGAAAATGTTCGGGCGCATGATGAGCGAAACACTGGGCAAGCTGCACTTTCTGTTCACCTTCGTGTTTTTCAACCTCACCTTCTTCCCCATGCACTTCCTCGGTGTTGGCGGCCACATGCGGCGTATTTACAACCCGACGCAGTATGAATTTCTGCAGCCGTGGCAGGAGATGAACACCTTCATCACGATGATGGCGCTTTGCCTCGGTGCCTCGCAGATTTTCTTCGTCATCAACTTTATTGGTTCCTTGTTCTGGGGCCGGCGCGCCGAAGATAACCCTTGGGAGGCCAACACGTTGGAGTGGGATGCGCCCTCGCCGCCACCGCATGGCAATTTCCTCGAGGACCCGGTGGTATATCGCGGCGCCTACGAATACAGTTCGCCTGAGGTCGAGGAAGATTGGTTGCCGCAGAGCGTGTATCTGGAGACGGCGGTGGCCGGGCCGGAGGGTCACGATTAGTGTCTTTGTCGCCGACGCCGCTATGGGCGCACCGCTTGGCGGTGACGCTGATGGTCGCCACGCTGCTGCTAATCGCCATCGGTGCCTCCGTTACCAGTACAGGCTCCGGGCTGGCGGTGCCCGATTGGCCGTTGTCCTTCGGGCAGGTATTCCCGCCGATGGTGGGCGGCGTGCTGTACGAGCACAGCCATCGCATGGCGGCGGCCGTTGTCGGCATGCTGACGGTCACCTTGATGGTCGTGATGACCCGCTGGGAATCGCGGGCGTGGGTGCAATGGCTATCCCGCACTGCGGTGCTGGCGGTGGTGTTGCAGGGGTTGCTCGGCGGCATCACGGTGCTGTGGCTCTTGCCGACGGCGGTATCGGTCAGCCACGCGTGTCTGGCGCAGGCGTTTCTTTGCCTGACCGTCACGCTCGCGGTGTGCACGGGCCCGAGCTGGCAACAACGGTGGGGCAGCCGGGAGGAAGACTCGCAGCCGCGTCTGGTTGTGCTGGCGGGTGTCACCACGGGGATGATTTACGTGCAACTTATTCTAGGTGCCCTCATGCGGCACACCGGCGCCGGCTTGGCGATTCCCGATTTTCCGCTCGCCTTTGGCGGCTTAGTGCCGCCCTTGGATTCCCCGTCGGTGCTCATCCATTTCTTGCATCGCGTCGGCGCTGTGGCAGTAACGTTGTGCATTGCCTGGACCTCCTCGCGGGTCATTCGCCGGCACGCCGAGGAGCGGCAATTGCTGCGGCCCGCGCTGACGTTGAGCGGTTTGCTGCTGGTACAACTCACGCTGGGGGCGCTGACCATCTGGACGCGCCGGGCCGTTTTGCCGGTTACCGCGCACGTGGCGGTGGGCGCAGCGGTTCTGGCGACAAGCCTGTTTCTCACCCTGCGAAGTGTGCACTTGCTGAATCTTCGTTTTGGGGCTCAAGAGCGGCATTTCTTGACCGAGCAGGTATCGGCATGACAGGACTGCAACTGGCTACACCGCACGTTGAAAGCACGCCCCTCGTCCACAAGGTGCGCGACTATCTGGTGCTCGCCAAGTCGCGTGTCGTGGTCATGGTGATGGCGGTGACGGCAGTGGGCTATTACCTGGGACTGCTTGGCGCCCCGGACTGGTTGCGCCTGCTGCACCTCATGTTCGGAACGGCCTTGGCGGCAGGCGGCACCCTGGCTTTGAACGCCTACATTGAGCGCACCGAGGACGCCTTGATGAGTCGCACGGAGTTGCGGCCCCTGCCGGACGGTCGTCTGGAACCAACAGCCGCTTTTCGTTTTGGTCTTGCCGCCGCCTTGATCGGTTGCTCTTATCTGTTGATCATGGTGCACCCACTTTGTGCCGCTCTCATTGCGCTTACCACTCTGATCTACTTGTTCGGCTACACGCCACTCAAACGCAAGACCTCTCTCTGTACACTCGTCGGTGCCATTCCCGGCGCCTTGCCGCCCGTGGTCGGATGGGCCGCGGCGCGCGGTACGCTGGTGGGCGAGGTCTGGATCCTGTTTGCCATCTTGTTTTTGTGGCAACTGCCCCATTCGCTGGCCATTGCCTGGTTGTACCGTGAGGATTACACACGCGCGGGGTTCCGTCTCCTGCCGGTGATTCACCCAGATGGCCGCAGCACGGGACGTCACGTCGTCATGAATAATCTGGCCCTCCTGGCCGTCGGTCTTTTGCCGACTCTGGTTGGCCTCGCCGGCACCGTTTACTTTGTCGCTGCCTTTGTCCTGGGCTTGGTTTTTCTGGGATTCGGTCTTGAATTGGCGCTCGTCCGAACCACCGCCGCGGCGCGGCGCCTGTTGTTGGCTTCATTGGTATATCTACCAGTGATGTTCTTGTTCATGGCACTCGATAAAGTGCCGCAGTTTTAGCAGGTAGCGAGATGGCTTCCGACACGAAACGGCAACAGAATCGCTGGACGGCAGGCGCCTTGGTACTGCTCCTGCTGGCGCTGTTTGGGGCGGCTTTCAGCCTGATGTTGTCGCGTTGATGTAAAGGGTGTGCATCGTGTCCGAAGGGGGAAACGATGGCCGAAGACATGTCCGCAACCGCCACGCTGGAGCCTGCACTCGAAGAGGTTGAATCGGAAGTTCGCCCGCAGAGGCCGCCGCCGTTCTTTCCCGAGCCACCGGGCGGCTCGGGGGGTGATGACCGGTTTGGCGATGACGACGACCACGCCGGTCCGCCGTTAAGCAATGCCTACCTGGGGCTGCTGATCTTCCTGGGCGCCGAGACGATGTTCTTTGCCGGGCTGATTGGCTCGTTCCTGGTCTTCCGGGTGGCTCATGAGGTCTGGCCGCCGGCAATGCTGCCACGTTTGCCGGTGGGGGTTACGGGTGTCAACACGCTGATTCTGCTGGCCAGCGCCCTGACGATGCGGCGGGCGAAAATCGCAATCCGCAGCGGTGGACAGCGCGAGTTGGTCCGCATGCTCTCGGTCACCGCGGTGCTGGGCATCGCGTTTCTCCTCGTGCAGGGATACGAGTGGCTCCGGCTACTGCAGCACGGGCTGACCTTGGCGTCGGGCGTTTACGGCGCCACGTTTTACGTTCTGGTTGGGTGCCATGCCGTGCACGTGCTCGGCGCCGTCATCTGGCTGGTGAGCGTGTTGTGGTGGGCCGCGCGGCGCCGTTACACGGCCAGGGGTTATACGGGTGTGGCGCTGTGCGCCATGTACTGGTATTACGTGGTGGCGTTATGGCCCATTCTTTACGGACTGGTTTACCTGTATTGATTGCAACGGTGGCGCTGGCGGCCACCCTGACATTCTCAGGATAAGGGGATAGACATTGCGGGTGCGCAGGCCAGTCAAACAGATTGCTGCAGCAACCGTGGTTGCGATGGGCTTGCTGCCGGCACTGTCGCACGCCTGCAGTGTCTGCTGGGGAGCGGATGACGCCCTCGCGCACGGCCTGAACGTCAGTATTCTCTTTTTGATGTCGATGCCTTTCTTGATTGGCGGGTCGATTGTGGGCGTTCTGTTTGTTGCCCAGCGACAGCATAAGGGCCGGCGTCGGTCGATATTCGGAAGTCTCATCCCGATGCAGAAGGAGCGTGTAAAGTGAGTGAAGCGGTTGCGATGCAGAACGAGTCTTATGAAACGCCTCTGACTCCCGAAAGTTGGGGCAAGCTCGGGATGTGGGTTTTTCTGGTTGGCGACGCGATGTCATTCGGGACGCTGCTGGCGGCTTACGGCGCCATGCGCTACAGCAGTGGCGACTGGCCCATTCCGGCTGATATTCTCGGCGTCACCTTGTCGGGTTTCATGACCTTTCTGTTGATCTGCAGCAGCGTAACGATGGTGAAGGGGCTTGAAGCAGCGCAGAAAAACGATCTCGACGACTTCCTGCGCTACATCGGCCTCACCATCTTTGGCGGCGCGGTCTTCCTGGGTTTGCAGGTCTATGAGTGGTCGCACTTCATCCACGGCGGCCTGGGATTTGTCGGCAACCCTTGGGGCTCGCCGCTGTTTGGCACCACCTTCTACGTCATCACGGGCTTCCACGGCATGCACGTGACCGGCGGCGTCATCTATCTGGCGTGCATCTGGTTCAAGGGCCGCAACGGCGCCTATTGCGGCGAAAACGCTTCACACGTCGAAATTGCCGGGCTGTACTGGCACTTTGTGGATTTGGTGTGGATCATGGTTTTTACCTTCATATACCTGTTGTAGAACGGAGGAGGAGAGCAACAGCATGGCCAAGCACCATCGGGCAACTAACTACTGGGCGGTGTGGGTATGGTTAGCCGTTCTTACCATTCTTGAAGTCGGCGTTACGTTGATTCCGGAACTCACGACGCTTTACAAAGCCATTCTGCTGGTCGCCTTGGCAGTGGGCAAAGCGTGGTTGGTGGCGCTGTACTTCATGCACCTACGCTTTGAAACGCGTACCCTGGGGGCCATCGTGTTGACTCCCTTTGTGATCTGTGTGTTTCTCGTTTTTATGCTGATGCCCGATGTCGGTTTCGAGCCGCGCGAGTCGCCCATACGTGCGGAGCACGTGGAATCGGATCATTGATGTCCTGGGACGACGGCATTGAGCCCGGGTGGGAAAGGTGGCAGACGGATTCGTTATGGTCGCCCTATCGACTTGGCCGTTGTTGAACGCCGTCCTGAATGGCACCAGCGCCCTGCTCCTCAGCAGCGGTTTCGTCGCCATCCGTCGCCGCCGAATAGGGGTCCACAAGACGTGCATGCTGACCGCCTGCGCGACGTCGGTTCTGTTTCTCGTGTCGTACCTGCTGTATCACCATCAGGTCGGTTCCACGGCTTTTACCGGGCAGGGTACGATTCGGATCGTGTACTTCACCGTGCTGATCTCGCACACCGTTCTCGCGGTGGTGATCGTGCCGCTGGTCATCATGACGTTGTATCGGGCGTGGCGGGAACAGTGGCCGCGTCATCGGCGGCTGGCGCGTTGGACGTTCCCCCTGTGGCTCTATGTATCCGTAACCGGTGTGGTTATCTACATCATGTTGTATCAACTGTAAGCGCCTCAAGTTCCCCCGCCCGCGGGGAAATCGCATAAAAACCGGAGGGTAGGTATGAGACGCCTTTGGAATCTCCTCGACGTTTCCTTCTTCGCTATTGTGATCCTGGCCTTGGCGATTTGGCAGTTCAAGCATGGCACCAGCGGCGAAATGATTGTTTCCGTACTGGCGATTCTCGGCGGTATCGGCTTGCTGTTTACCGGTCGATGGGGTCTCGTGCTCACCTGCATCGCGCTGCTCTTGGCGATCGGGGTCTATTTCTGGCAGATGTGGTACCAGCCGATTATTGAGGAAGACATCAATCTGGTGCTGCCGAACGCCTGGAAGATGCTCGTCGCCATTGTCCTGTTCATCTACATCGGCCGCGAACGTATTGACCACCGCATGGCCTCGTAGGCGGGTCAGTGGTTGAGCACCGGCAGGTTCCGGCTCGGTGGCCGGAATGACGTTGAAGCGGTCGCTGGGACTGCTTGGCCGCGGCCTGCGGCTGCGCTGCCCACGCTGTGGCGCCAAGACGCTGTTCCGCAAGGGCTTCGCCATGCACGAGCGCTGCCGTGTCTGCGCCTACCGCTTTGAGCGTGAGCAGGGCTACTTCGTCGGGGCTATGTATATCAATTACGGCGTCACGGTGCTTATCATCGTGGGCGGCTACTTCGCCCTGGAATGGTGGACGCATATTACCCTGGCCCAGCAACTTGCCCTGTGGTGCGGCGTCGGTATCCTCCTGCCCTTGGCCTTCTTCCGGCAAGCGCGTGGATTGTGGTTGGGATTCGACTACATCTTCAATCCCGGCGAGGACGACTGATCCGAAATGATTGGAGCGGCCATGTCCACGGGTGTCTTTGATCTGTTCGTATCCTTCCGGGTACTGATTCTTTTCCTTCACGTGTTGGCCGTATTGACCTGGGTCGGGGGCCTGATCTATCAAGTCATCGTCGTCGCACCGGTGGCTGGAAAAAGCATCGCCAGCATCGCCTCCTTGCGCATAGCCTTGGGCTGCGAGGCGCGCTTCCGTACCGTGATGTGGCCCGCGGTGGGCATTGCGCTGTTTACCGGATTGGTGAACGTGATGAACGTCTGGAACAGCCTGCGTCAGGTTGGCGCCAGCCTTCCGGCTGCTTTCGCATCGCTGCTGGCTATCAAGTTGCTGCTGATCGCGGGCATGGTCGTCTTGCAGGCCGGCCAGCAGTTCGTGGTGTATCCCAAACGCCTGGGCTTGGCGGCTCAGGTAATGCCGGATGCGGTCGCGCTGCCGACCGATCTGGCGGTCTGGCAACGGCGAGCATTCTGGCTGCACGTCGCCACGGTTTGTCTGGCCGTTCCGGCCATTTTGTGCGCCCTCCTGCTACGCGGCTAGGGCTTGCGGCGGGAGCCTTCGGCTTGACGCAAGCCGCGCGGGTTGCATACAATGGCCCCGTTCTTTCATCCCTTTACAATACCAGCCAAATTTGCGTTACGTAGGGTAGCGCGTGGCATTTGAGTGACCTGTCAGCGGGTACAGGAAGGAAAGGAGAAGTAGGAATCATGCGAGTGTTAGTGGGGCTTATCTGTCTTGGCTTGTTCGTTCTTCCGGCACTGGCTGCCGATAAAATTGCCGAGCGGGTTGCTAAAATGGACATTTCAGAAGAACAACTGTTCGCAATCGGTGAGACGCTGTTCAATACCGAGGGCGCCAACACCTGCCTGAAGTGCCACGGCGCCGGCGGACACGGCGGCGACCAGGTCGGGGCGGCCGACCTGCGGCATCCGCGCACGTGGCGCTCCTATCAGGCCCTCGGCGGCGACGAAGTGTTTAACGCCGATAAAGACGCCTTTCTTGCCAATATGGCTACCATCATCCACGTCCTCATTCGCGCGGGCGCCCCGACCTGGAACCTGCGCTTCGCCAAGTCCCACAAGGATATCGAGATGGATTGGTCGAAGGTGACCATCCCCGACAAGGTCGACAAGTACAACAGCATGATGAAGGGCATCACCTCCGGCCCGATGAAAAAGGCCCTTAAGGCCATGGCCAAGCAGTTCCAGGCGGACAGTGGCATAAAGCTCAAATCCAAGGAGCAGAAGGACGTGGCGGCCGTGGCGACGTACCTGTACGTCCGCTCGTTCGATGACGGCAGCGACAAGGCTGGGGTGTTCAAATAACCGCTCGTGAGGGAAGTGCCTGCGAGGGCTTGGTGTTGAGTTGGAAAGTTCAAACGAAGGAGAGGCGATGTTCAAGAAAATCTACGTGCCTGTTGATAATTCCGAGTACGCGAATCACGCCATCGATCTCGCGTTGACGCTTGCCAAGCCCTGGAATGCCACCCTCGTGGGCAGCCACGTCTACGCTGCCAAGATGCACGATTACCGCTTCAAGCAGATGGAATACACGCTGCCGGAAGAGTACCAGGACGAAAATGAGTTGGAGCGCCAGCGCAAGATTCACGACTCGCTTATCACCTTGGGATTGCAGTTGATCTCCGATTCCTACCTGGACGTTCTGAAGGCGCGCTGCGAAGAAGCCTCCCTACCGTTTGAGGCCAAGACGTTCGACGGCAAGCACCACAAGGTCCTCGTGGACGACATCACCCAGAGCGACTACGACTTGGTTGTGCTGGGCGCCCTCGGCATTGGCGCCGTCAAGGAAAGCCAGCTCGGCAGCGTATGCGAGCGCGTCGTTCGGCGGGTGCAGCGCGACGTGCTGGTGGTCAAGAACTTCCAACCCCCCACCGCCGGCGACAAAATCCTCGTTGGCATCGACGGCAGCCCGCAGTCCTTCGGCGGCCTCAAGACGGCCATCGAGCTGAGCAAGACCTACAACAAGCCCATCGAGGCGATCTCCGTTTACGACCCCTTCCTGCACTATGTGGCGTTCAATGGCATCGTCGACGTGCTGTCGGAACAAGCCTCCAAGGTCTTCCGCTTCAAAGAGCAGGAGCAGTTGCACGAGGAGATCATCGACACCGGCCTGGCCAAAATCTACCAGTCGCACCTGGAAGTGGCCCGCGACATCGCCCGCCAGGAGGGTGTTGACATCGAGTTGACGCTGCTACCCGGCAAGGTGTTCGAGAAGGTGCTGCAGCATGCCCGCAAGATCCAGCCGTGGATGTTGATCCTCGGGCGCATCGGCATTCACAGCCAGCGCGACGAAATGGACCTCGGCAGCAACACCGAGAATCTCCTGCGGCTGGCCCCCTGCCACGTGCTGCTTTCCAGCAGCGTCTACGTGCCGCCACTGGATCAGCGGGCCGAGGAAAGCGTGAATTGGACGGACGAGGCCGAGGCGCGCATGGAGCGCGTGCCGCCCCTCGTGAAGGGCATTGCCCGCACGGCCATCCTGCGGTTCGCCATGGAAGGCGGCCATTCGGTGGTCACGTCGGACATTATCGAGCAGGCGATGGTAGCCTTCATGCCGGGATACACCGGCAAGATGATGGGCAAGGCGGCCAAGGTTTTGGCCATCGACAAGGTGCGGCAGGAATCCACGCTGACTTACATCTGCTCGTCGTGCGGCTACACTGCCAAGTCGGAGAATCCGGCGCGATGCCCGGTCTGCAGCGCCACTGCCGAGCAGTTCCAGGTCATTGATCGTCAGGTAGTGGAGGCGATTGCCGAGGCCGAGGGAACGACCCTGGAAGAGGCCGCGTTCGACGGCAAAAAGCTGAAATGGTCGGCGGAAGCGCGGCGCGCCCTGCGCGAAGTGCCGGACGCCTATCTCCGGCGGCGTGCCAAGGCGCGTATCGAAAAGGCGGCCCGCATGCAGAAATTGCCAACCATTACCCGCGACTTGGCCCTGCCGATGATTGACGAGACGGTCGGCAGCGATCGCCTCGCTGCCAACGGCGCTGCCGAGCCGATTACCTTCGCGCAGGCTGAAGGCAACGGACACCGCCCCGTGCCGCGTCCGTCGGAGCCGCTGCGCACCCAGCCGGGTGCTTCCGATAATGCCACACTCAACTGGACCGACGACGATGGCAACCTGAACGAGATTGGCGCCGGCCGGGTCGTGGTCACCTCCATGCCCGCGCACGGCGATGCGGAGCCGGGCGAGCAGGGCTGAGCGTATTTCATATTGTCATTTCCCCGGATCAAAGTCCGGGGCAGGCTCTGAGAGGGGCGCGGCGAGCCGTGCCCCTCGTTTTCGTTTGGGGGTCTTATGCCAAAGCGCTATCGGGATATCGCCGGGGACGGTGGCTCGAACATCGCCGCGCAGGTGTCGGCACAGACCGAGCGTCTCAAGGCCCGCATGGCCGGTGTCCGGCACGCCATCGCGGTGATGAGCGGCAAGGGCGGCGTGGGCAAGAGCGCCGTCACCACCAACTTGGCGGCGTACTTCGCCAGGGAAGGTTGGCGCGTTGGCGTGATTGACGCGGACATCAACGGACCCTCGATCGCCAAGATGCTGGGTGTGCGCGGCCATTCGCTCAACCTCGACGCCGACGGCGTTTTCCCGGCCCTCGGGCCCCTCGACATCCGCGTGATATCCATGGACCTCTTCCTCAAGGAGGACCACACCCCCGTCGTGTGGGACGGCCCGCAAGCCGAGACCTTCGTCTGGCGGGGCACCATGGAAATGCACACCCTGCGCGAGTTTCTCACTGACGTGCATTGGGGCGAGCTGGATATCCTGCTTCTCGACCTGCCGCCGGGCACCGACCGTCTGGCTACCCTCAACGACCTGCTGCCCGGCCTGCACGGCAGCGTCGTCGTGACCATTCCGTCGGCCGTTTCCCAATTGATCGTCTCGAAGTCCATCACCATGGCGCGAGACCTCCTGCGCACGCCCGTCATCGGCTTGGTGGAAAACATGACGGCTTACGTCTGCCCCACCTGCGGCACCACGCACCCGCTTTTCGCCCCGACGCCGCAGGCTGAGACCCTTGCCGGCGTGCCATTGCTGGGCCGCGTGCCCTTCGACCCCCGCATGGCGCTGGCCGGCGACAAGGGGGTGCCGTTCATCCTCGAAGATGCTACGTCCCCGACCGCCCAAGCCCTCGCGCAGGTGGGGGAGGGTGTCCTGAACTTTGTCAACTCCGGGAGTCCCGTATCATGAAATTTGTCTGTATCGAGTGCGATGAGCCGATGAAGTTTGCCAAGAACGATGGCCTGGACGACGATGGCTCGCTGTCCGTGAATTTCATCTGTCCCAGTTGCGAGTGGGGCGTGACGCTTCTGACCAACCCGCAGGAAACGCAGATGGTGCGGTCGTTGGGCGTGAAGATCGGCGGCAGCGCCGTGCCACCCAAGCCGATGGAGATGCTGCAAACGCATCTGGCTGGGCAGCGCTCCGCTCAGGAAGTGGCCGTGCGGGAGCCCGCCAGCGGCTCGGCCTGCCCGTTTTCCGCCTTGGTGCAGGACACCATTCAAGAGACCGAGGCACCGGCCACTCTGCTGTGGTCCGCAGAGGCGACCGAACGCCTGCAACGTGTGCCGGAATTCATTCGGCCCATGGCGCGCAAGGGAATTGAGACGTATGCCCGTGAGCAGGGCGTCGCCGAGATCACGCCGAACGTGATGGAGGCGGCCCGGGAACACATGGGCATGTGAGGTGAGAGGGGCGGGGTTATTCTTTTTTGTGCATGTAGCCCAGAAGGCGGCGCACTGAGCGGTGGTATTCCTGTATGCTGCAACGGCTGCAAACTTGGTCTTTCTTCTCGATGCCCTTGTCGCTGGCGCGCGTCATGTAGAGCCAATTGAAATAGCCCTCGTCCACGTGGTAGAGCCGGTAGACCACGTCCACGCCCAGTATGTCCCGCACCTGCACCAAGCAATCGTCCTCCTGGCAATTCGCCGCTTGCGCTTCCGCCTCGGCCTGCTGCACCTGCTCCTGCGGCAACAGCGTGTAATACTCCGATAACGCCGCCCACAGACCGTCCGTCACGGCCTTCTTTTCCTCCGAGCCCACGCCCTTCATCAGGGTGGTCATCACCGCCGCGTTCGTCTTCTCCGTTTCAGCCTGTGCAAAAGGCCCCGCCAGACTCGTCAGCAATACCAGGCCGCAGGCCAGTCCCGACTTCCATCCCATTCGTTGTTTCCCCTCATTCAATCAAGAACGGTTGCATTTAATCCCCTTCCCCCTCCGCGGGGAGGGTGAGAGGGGGAATACTGCCCGCTACCTGCACACGAACAGGCGGGCTTCAAGTATGCCAAAAATGCGAAAGGTCAGGGGCGAACCCCCAACCGCACCAAGTATTCCCGCCGGGCGGGGGATTTGTCAACTGGCCGCGCCATCCTCGCCGTCACGCCTCGTCGTGCAGCCGCCAGAACGCCGAGATGTCCTGCTGAAAATCGCTTGTGACCAGCTCGCGGGGCGTTTTAGCGTACCAATGAGACGGAAACAGCGACGCATAGTTGCGGTGGGAAAACCGTTTGTCCACCAGCACGATGATGCCGACGTCCGTCTCCGAGCGAATCACCCGGCCCGCTGACTGCACCACGCGGTTCATGCCGGGGTAGAGATAGGCGTAGGCAAAGCCCTGCGTGTACTTCTCCTCGTAGTAGGCGCGAATCAGTTCCTGTTCGCCGTCGACGCGCGGCAGGCCGGGACCCACCACGATGACGCCCGACAGCATGTCGCCCGGATAATCGACGCCCTCCGCGAAAATGCCGCCCTGCACGCCCATTAACAGGACCGGCTCGGCGTCGGGCTGCCGCAGCCGCTGCAACACCCGCTCGCGGTCCGCCTCCGGCATCGTTCGCGCCTGCTCGATCACCCGGTGGGCCGGGATCCGCCGCATGCAGGCGCGCACCATGCGCAGGTACGCGAAGCTGGGAAAGAACACGCCGTAATTGCCGGGTCGCTGCGCCACGATGGTCTCGATGATGTGCGCCGCCCGCGGCGCGTCCCGCTGCCGCTCGCGGTACGTGGTGGCGACGTCCGGTACGACCACGATCCGCCGGTTGCGTTCGGGAAACGGCGACGGAAACTCCGCCGTCGTGCTGCGCTCGGGCGGCATGCCCAGCACGTCCTGGTAAAACGGAAACGGCGTCAGGGTGGCCGACATGGCAACGACACTGTGAAACCCCTGCAGCCGTTCGTGCAAGAAGCGGGATGCATCTTTGCACAGAATTTTGAACGCCGCGCCCTCGGGATGGTGCTGGTAAAGGTAGGAAAACTCGTCGCCCTCCAGCGCCAGCACGTCGCAGAAACGCTGGAACAGGTAGTAGAACTCCTGCACCGGGTCGCCGTCGGCAGCGGCCGGCCCGGCCCGGCGACGGTAGATGGCGTAATCGACCATCAGCCCTTCGAGTTGCCGCCGCAGCTCGGCGAAACGCTCCACGGGCGGCTCGACCCGGAGCAGCGCCGCGCCCTCGGCAGCGTCCCCGGAACTGAGCGGCAACAGCGTGATCAGGTTATCCAGGTCTCGAAAGAACGCCTCGAAGTCGCGGAACAGGCGCGCCGGCTGGCTGGCGCAGTGCGTCAGCAGGTGACGCAGGGCCTGCTGACGCAGCACCGGTGAGTAATAGTCGCGCCCGCGGCTGTACAGGTTGTGGGCCTCGTCGATGATGAGAACGCAATCATCGTAAGGCGCGTCCTGAAAGAAGCGGCGCAGATGGGCACCAGGGTCGAAGACGTAGTTGTAATCGCCGATGATGACATCCGCTTCCATGGCGGCGTCCAGGGATAGCTCAAAAGGGCAGACGCGATGCCGGAAGGCCGCCTCGGCGCACGCCGCCGGGCCGATCAACGGCAATTCGAGAAGCGACTCCACAACCCCGGAGCGTTCCAGCTTGCCAGCGTAATCATGTGCAAACTCGCACACGCTCTCGTGGCAATAAAACACCTCGTTGACGCAGCTCTTGGCCTTGGCCCGCAGGTGCACGGCGGTGAACGCGCCGCCGTCGGTGGCAAACCGCTGCAGCGTCTCGGCGGCCAGGGTTTGCTGGGTGGTCTTGGCGGTGACGAAAAACACCCGCAGGCCGTCGCGTAGGGCGTGCTGTAAAGCCGGGTAGAGGGCCGCCACGGTCTTGCCGATACCCGTCGGCGCCGCGATAAGCGTGCATTCGTGGTCGCGGATGGTCTTGTCCACGTGCTCGATCATCGCCGCCTGGTGCGGGCGCGCCGTGTCGAACGGAAACCGCAGCGCTTCCGGGTTGCGCTTGGCCGCCCGTGCGACGCGGGCTTCATAGCGCGCCAGAATGCGCCGTACGGGCTCGACGATCAGCGTCTCGTCGTCTCCGGCCTCCACAGCCAGCACAGTGCAGGCGTTGTCGGTCAGATTGATCAGCACCAAGTGGCCTCGCACCGGCCCGTCGTGCTGCCGATGCAGCAGCGCAACATACAGGGCAAGTTGGCGCTCGTAGGTGGGATAGCGCCCCAGGGCGATGGCGTCGAACTGCTCTTGCGGCGCCAGCAGGCTCTTGATTTCCTCCACCACCAGGGCGTCGTCGGCCTCGTAAAGCCCGTCGAGGCGTCCGTGCACGTGCACCGTGTAGTCGTCCACCTGCAGTTGCTGCCGGAGGGTAACCTCGGCTTGGTAGGACGGCAGGCGGGATTGCTGCGCCGCCTGGTAGCGGGCATGTAGGTCGCGGCCCATCGCCGCCCGGCTGCGCAGCCGCGGCACGAGCTGGACGCTGCCGGGGAAGATCATTCCTGCGAGCAGATCGCCGATGCTCAGCCACAGGGTGCGGGATGGGTGGTCAAATCGAATCGTCATGCGCCAGATTATACGTCATGTGGAGAGAGATGATGGCCTTCGTAGTAAAAGCTTGATCTCACGTGAACAGCGTCTGCTGACATTCATCAATTTCCTTGCGCTGATTGGAGAGTGAGTTCCGTTCCCAAAATACGCCGTTTTCGTATCCTTTTTTCTGAATGTATTACCGTGAAAATTCTTGGACAGGTTGTATGGAGGGTCCAGAACGAGGAGGTCGATAAACGCAGGGGGGAGATGCTTCGCCACTTTCGAAAATATCTCCCGCAATGAGTTGGCCTTCGATGTCTGGCCGGGTCACCTTGGCTTCTACCCGCATGATATAGCGAGACAAGAGGATTATATCGAGACCTGCGCCAAGGTCGGCAAAAAGCCGCAGAAGGCTTTCTCCGGCCAAGTGATGTTCCGCATCAGCCCTGAGGTTCATCGCAAGGCTGCCCTCGCAGCGGAACTCTCCGGCAAGAGCCTGAATCAGTGGGCGCCCTCGGCACAAGCGAGTCGAAGCCGCCGGTATCAACGAGGAAGGTGCCGGTCCAGCTGCGTTGCGGAGCCGCGGGATTGCGGATCGTTACGTCAACATACGTCGCGCCCACGGTGATTCTCCTCTCGCGTTGGATTCCCCCTCCCCCCAGCCCTCTCCCGGGAGCACCCATGCCCTGGCGGTGGGTCATGCTCTCACATTCGGCCCCTCAATCATTAGGCCGCGATGCGAAATTGCGGCAGCAAGACGCCTCTGCTAGACTGCACCTCGCTTCCGGCATCCCGTCACCCTTTGCGGCGCTGCGACAAACAGCGTAAGGCCCGCCGCCGTGCCATCATCATTGCCGCCCCACATCGTGCCCTCGGAAGTCAGCCGGCACTATCGCGGCTCGGCGCTGTTTGCCGACCCGGTCCATGCCTACGTGCCCTACACCGTGCCGCTCGACCTGCACGGCGGCGCGCGCGAGGTGGCGGAGAAGGACGTCATCGACACGCCGTGGGTGCAGCGCCTGCGCTACATCAACCAGTTGCAAAGCGCCCGCTGGGTCTATCCGGGGGCCGAGCACAGTCGCTTCCAGCATTCCCTCGGCGCCATGCACGTCGCCGGGCGCTTCGCCAGGCAACTCTATCCGTCCTTGCGCGCGGTCGAGCCGTCCTGCCCGTCGCTGCCGGTCGTGGAGGAGGTGCTGCGCATGGGCGCCCTGCTGCACGACGTTGGCCACGGACCCTTCGGCCATTTCTTCGACGAGAATCACCTGGCGCCATTCGGCATTGGCCACGAAGCCCTCGGCCAGCAGATCATTCTGCGCGAATTGGCCGATTACCTGCGCGGCCTGCGGCGCGGGCCCAGCGGCGTTTTCGCGGACGACGAGGCACTCCAACCGGAACACGTCGCGTTCGTGATGCAGAAGAAGGACGCCGGCGCCACCGACGCGCCGCGCTGGCTGCGCTACCTCAAGCCGGTGCTCGGCGGCATCTACACGGCGGACAACCTGGACTACGTGCTGCGCGATTCCTACATGTGCGGCGTGGCCATCGGACCCATCGACCTGGAGCGACTGCTGTACTACAGCGTCATCACGCCGGACGGTCCGGCACTGCACAAGTCCGGCGTCAGCGCCCTGACGATGTTCCTCAACGCGCGGCTCTACCTTTACGCCAACGTCTACTTTCACCGCACCGTGCGCGCCATCGACCTGCATCTGCGCGACGTGTTCCCCGCCACCCTGCGCCACCTGTTCCCCGACAACCCGCTCGACGACCTGCAGCGCTACGTGCGCCTCACGGACTGGTCGGTCCTGGAAGCGGTGCGCGGCTGGGTCGATGACCCGGCGCCCGACAAGCGCGCTCTCGGCCGGGAGTGGGGCCAGATTCTGGGCCGCAGGGTGAAATGGAAAATGGCCTACGACGCCACGCTGCCCATGCGCGGCCGCGAACGCCGTGCGGCGCAGAACCTGGCGCCGGAGCACCTCGTTGAACGGGTGCGAGACGCCCTGCCGCCAGGCAGCGAGGCGCTGGAATTTCAGCTCGACACCGCCGTGCAGGACCCGCGAAACCTCAACCCGCTGGCGCTCGGCGAATGGCCGATCAGTATCTACGACCCCGCCACCGGCGAGGCGCACCGTGAGCTCCTTGAGGATATCCTGGCGCCTATTCCCACCGAAATGGTGCATTATCGGTTGTACACGACCGATCCCGCCGCGGCGCCCATGCTCGCGCGCGCCTGCGAGTCGGTCCTGGAGTTGGAGCGTATCAACCGCACGCCCCGGGCGGCGAGCACTTGACGCCGGCCCCGGTCCGTTTTTCGCCCTCGCCACAACACAAAGGAACCGTGATGACGATGTTTACGCTGCAGGAGGCCCGCGCCCTGCTGCCGCAGGTCAAGGAAGTGACGCAGCATTACTACGACGTCGTTGAGGAAATGCGCGAGCAACTCGAAAACCTGGAGGAGCCGCGCGATGCCAAGCGCCTCGAAGGGCGCATGCATGGCGAGGTTGGCAAGTGGGTCAAGGCCGTCAGGAATCTCGGAGTGGAAGTCAAGGGTCTGTGGGTGGCGGATTTCGATTCGGGCGACGGCTATTATTACTGCTGGAAGCTAGGCGAGGACGACATCGAGCATTTCCACCGCTACGAAACGGGGTTCGCCGGGCGCCGTCCGATCTCGTTGCTGGATTAGCGGGATGTCGGATTACGCTGCGCTAATCCGACCTGCACTTCTGCTTATTGCCGTGCTGTTCCTGAACGGCTGCGGCGTCGGGCACCTGTGGCACCTGGCAAAGGGGCAGGCGGACTTGCTGCGGCAGCGCCGCCCGGTGCAGGAGGCGCTGCAGGACGCCCGACTCAGCGATACCCAGCGCGACAAGATTCGCCTCGTCCTCAAGGTGCGAGCGTTCGGCATCGAGCACCTTGGATTGTACGACAGCGCCACCTACACCACCTTCGTGCACCTGGACCGGCCGTTCGTCAGCTACAACCTCACCGCCTCGCCGGTCGACGCCATCAAGCCCTACGTATGGCGTTATCCCGTCGTCGGGCGCATGCCGTATCAAGGCTTCTTCAGCAAGGACGACGCCTTGGCCGCGCAACGCGAGTTGCAACTACGCGGCTACGATACCTACCTGCGCGGCGTGCGCGCCTACAGCACCCTCGGCTATTTCGCCGATCCGATCCTCTCCAGCATGCTGTCCTACCCCGACGGCGCCCTGATCGAAACCGTCCTGCACGAGATGCTGCACCAGACGGCATGGATCAAGGGCCACGTCAGCTTCAACGAGAGTCTGGCCAATTTCGTGGGACAGAAGGGCGCCGAAGCGTATTTGGCGTACCGCGACGGCGTGGATTCCCCGGCCTATCGGGATTATTTGGACCGCGGCGCCGACGCCGGCCTCCTGCGCGCCCATCTGCAGCAACTCATCGCCCGCCTGCAAGAACTCTATCAGGAACCGATCAGCCGGGAAGCGAAGCTGCAACGCCGCCAAACCCTGTTCGATGAGGCCGCCGTCACCTATCCGGCGCTCTTCCCCCGTATGAAAACCCACGCCTACCGCCGCTTCTTCGAAGGCCGAACCCTCAACAACGCCCTGCTGCTTTCCTTCCGCGTCTACAACCGCGACACCACCTTCTTCGACGACGCCCTCGCGGCTCACGATGGCGACCTGCGCCGCGCCATCGCCTACTTCAAAACCCTGCGCGCCCGCGACATTCCCGGCGCCTTCCGCACGCCGTAAAGGTGTGCCAATCTGACCTGCCGGGGTGGAAGCCGAAGGGTATCTAACCTACAATGAGCGCCACGAGATTGACTCGATACAAGACGGAGGTTCCCTTGGGAGAACGAACGTCCAGACGCAAAGGGGAGGGAGCGATGGGTGCCGTTAAAGTCGAGGTCCGGCTCGAAAATTTCATTGACCGCGTCAACGCGCAGGAGGGGCTTTTGCCGGCTTCACAGGTCCGTACGCTTCAAATCCAGGGGCTTGTCGATACCGGCGCGGTGATGAACTTGTTTCCCCGCGACGTGGTCGAATACCTGGGCGTTCCGATAGGGGATAGCGTCATCGTTACCCTGGCCGACGAGCGCCGCGAGGAAATGCCTGTGGCGGAGGGCGTCCATCTGGAGGTAGCCGGGCGCAGCGTCGCCTTGCCCTGTCTGGTAGGACCGCCACGGTGCGAAGCACTTTTGGGGCAAGTGCTGCTGGGAGTGCTGGATCTGGTGGTCGATTGCCCGGGGCGCCGTCTGCTGCCGAATCCTGCCTCGCCCATTTACCCATCCCTGTCGTTGAAATGACGGCGAACGACGGAAGGGTGCCCCAAGCAGCGGACGACCTCACCCCTCAACCCGAAGCCGTCGCCGAATCAAACCCGCCCTACCAGCTAGCGTCCCCGCCAGGCTTTCGCGATACCGCCTTCACGGAGAATCACGAGGTTGCCCTGCATCGCTGGGTGCCCTGGATCGCCGGATTCTCCGGCTCCTTTGTCGCCGGGGTGCTCGATACCGTCAGGCAGCGCGGCAAGATGCGCGTCCTGGACCCCTTCGCTGGGGTCGGCACCACCCTCATCGAAGCCCTGAAAAAAGGCGACGACACCATCGGGTTCGAGATCAATCCCTACGCGGCGCTCGCCTGCAAGGTGAAGGCCCACGCCGGGCGCTATGACGTGGCGCACCTGGACCGCCTGATCGCCCGGTTCGAGGCATACGGCGCGGCGGAATCCTGGTTGCACACGAGGCCCGCTTCCGCACGCCCGGCGGGTTTTCGCAGCCGCTCACCGTTTTTCAGTGATACCGTGGAACGGCAGGTGCTGGCGGGCCTGGATTTCATCGCCGCGGAAACCACGGATTGGCTGAAGGACCTGTTCCACGTCGCCTTCGGTTCCGTGATGGTGAGCTTTTCCAATTACACCTATGAACCCAGCCTCGGCACGAGGGCCGGTGCGGGCAAGCCGGACATCGACGACGCCGACGTCTTCGACATCGTCCAACGCAAGTTGCAGGAAATGCGGGACGATATCGTCAGGTTCCAGGGCTGGCTGGCCAAGCACAAGCCGGTTCCGCGTGCCACCGTGCACCCGTTGTCCTACCTCGACCACGCCCACCGGATCGGGCCGCGCAGCATCGACGCGCTCATCACCTCCCCGCCGTACCTCAACAACTATCACTACATCCGCAATACGCGGCCGCACCTCTTCTGGCTCGGCTTGGCGCAGGCGCCTGCCGACCTGAAGACTATCGAACGCCAGAGCTTTGGGCTGTTCTGGCAGACGGTGCGGTCGGGTCCGCCGGTTGCTCTGCAGCCCGACCTGCCCCACTTGGTCGAGCAGATTGAGCAGCTTCGCGCCCTGCATCCCGAAAAAGGTCCTTACGGCGGCTCCGGCTGGGCCAATTATGCCGCTGCGTACTTCAACGACTGCCAGCGCTTCTGCGCCGTCACGCTGAGCCGCATGCGTCCCGGCGGCGCCGTGGTCGTCGTGATCGGCAACAACATCCTGCAGGGCATCGAGTTTCAAACGGACAGGCTGTTCGCGGAGATTGCGGAGCGGGAAGGATTCAAGCTCGTGAAGCTGCATGAAGTGCGGAAGCGACGGACGGGGAATAGCATCGTCAATTCATCGGTACGCATCGGCGCGGCGCGGCAACGGGCACGGCTGTATGAAACCGCGGTCGAGCTCCGAGCCCCGTAGTCAGGCGCCGCCATCCAGCAGCGCCAGGACATCCTCGACGGTTTCGTCGGTCTGCAACGCCTCGGCCCAAGGCCGTCCCGGATGCACGACGTCCCACCGGGGGCGCCGCATGGCGCGGCGGCCGCGACCGGGGTCGTGGTTGCCGAAGCCGTCGATCACGGTATTCCACACCGGCCGGAAGTGTTCGAGCAGAAACCGCTCGGCAAGGTCGATCCATACCGGAACTACGACCAGATAGCGGCACCTGAACTCGCTCAGATACAGATTGTGGGCTTGCTCGACGGACCTGCCGTGTTGCCGCAGGCGGCGGAATAACTCGCCGCTGCTCCCATCCGTGCTGCTGCTTCTGCCGCCCTTTCGTCCCCCGGCCGGCGCCGCCTTGCCGACGTAGATGGGCGTGTGGCATTCCTGAGAGGCGATCCCCTCGTAAAACGGCAGTCCGCCGAGATAGTACAGCGCATAAACGCCAGAGCCGGAAAACTCGATTGCCGGCGGCATGGCGACGGCTTCCGCCGCCAGCAGCGCGTTCACCACACTGCGAGCCAGGTTCTCGTAGTTCAGGGGATCGTACGCCTCCACCATGCGCTTGATCCTTGCGATGCAGACGACAGAGGTTCGCGCGGCGGCGGTCCGTTACGACAGGGCGCGTTGCAGGTCGGCGACGCGGTCGGCGGCTTCCCAGGGGAATTCGGGGCGGCCGAAGTGGCCGTAGGCAGCGGTGGGGCGATAGATCGGGCGCAGCAGGTCGAGGCGTTGGATGATGAATTCCGGGCGCATGTCGAAGACGTCCTGAATGGCCTGGCCGATTTTTTCTTCCGAGACGGCGGGCTTTACGGTGTCGACCCGCACGCTGACGGGATTGGCGTGGCCGATGACGTAAGCGATCTGCACCTCGCAGACGTTGGCGAGCTCGGCCGCCACGACGCATTTGGCGATGTAGCGGGCCATGTAGGCCGCCGAGCGGTCCACCTTGCTCGGATCCTTGCCGGAGAACGCGCCGCCGCCGTGGCGGCCCATGCCGCCGTAGGTGTCGACGATGATCTTGCGGCCGGTCAAGCCCGCGTCCGCCTTGGGGCCGCCGTACAGGAAGGCGCCTGTGGGGTTGACGAAGATCACGGTGCTGTCCAGCTTGTCGCGCTCGGCGTCCATCCGGCTGTGGGACAGCAGGCGGTCGGGGACGACCGGCTTGATGACGTGCTCGATGAGGGCGGCGCGCAGGTCGGTGAGTTTCAGGTCAGGGCTGTGGTGCGTGGAAATCACCAGATTGGCGATGGCCACGGGCACGTCGTCCTCGTACTCCACCGCCACCTGCGCCTTGCCGTCGGGGTACAGGCCGGGCACGATGCCGGCCTTGCGCGCCTCGGCCAGACGCCCCGTGAGCCGGTGGGCAAAGTAGATGGGCGTCGGCATCAGTTCCGTATCCACGTCGTTCAGGCGGGCTTCCTTGGTGGCGTAGCCGAACATCATGCCCTGATCGCCGGCGCCCTGCTCCTTGAACAGGCCCTCGCCGCCGGACACGCCTTGGGAGATGTCGGGGCTTTGCGGCTTCATGTGCACCTGCACCTGGCAGGTGTCGGCGTCGAAGCCGATATCCGATGACGTGTAGCCGATGTCGCGCACCGCCTCGCGAGCAACGCTCTCGATGTCCAGGCCACTCAGGACAGACTCACTCACCTCGCCCGTAATCACCACCAGGTTTTCGGAAACCAGGGTCTCGCAGGCCACGCGGGCCTTGGAATCCACCGTCAACGCAGCATCCAGGACGCTATCCGATATCTTGTCGCAGACCTTGTCCGGGTGGCCTTCCGTTACGCTTTCCGAGGCAAATGTGACACGCATGGATTCCGTTCTCCTTGGGGGATGCTGGTAGACATTTTGCGGGGGGTTGCGAAGGGGATATTCTAGCACAGCCCTGCTGGGAGCGCACCCGCTGCCAAGCCGGTGTGGTGGACGACAGTCGTGTACAATGCCAGTCCTTGGCGTCGCCGGCGCCATGTCCGCTGCCGGTGACGCTCTGCGGTCCTGCGCGAAAGGCTTAGCGATGCCACACCCCACGATTGCAACACTCAATGACCTCGACTACCCGGAGTCGGATGGCCAGCCCGTGGCGGAAACCGAGTTCCAGTTCAATCCCATCCTGAACGCCGTCGGCTCCCTGCGCATCCACTTCCAGCAACGCCAAGATGTCTATGTCGTCGGCAACCTGTTGCTGTACTACGAAGAAGGCAACCGGGCGGCCTCGGTAGCCCCGGACGTCTTCGTGGTCTTCGGCGTCCCCAATCACACGCGGCGCACCTACCTGCTGTGGCAGGAGGGCAAGGCGCCGGACTTCGTGCTGGAAGTGACCTCCCAGAGCACCCGGCAGGCCGATCAAGGGCGGAAGCGGGATATCTATGAGCGTCTGGGCGTGTCGGAATACTGGCAGTACGACCCCGCAGGCGATTATCTCGATCCGCCGCTTCAAGGTCTGATGCTGTCGGGCGGTCGGTATGGCGCGCCGCTCACCCTGGAACGGGTGGGTGGTGTTTGGAGTGCCTGCAGCCCGGTGCTGGGTCTGAACCTGCGTCTGGACGAAGGCGTGCTGCGGTTTCACGCCCCGCTGACGGATGACTATCTCCTGACGCACCAGGAGACCGACGCCCGCCTTCAGGAGGCCCAACAGGCTCTCCGGGCAGAAACCCGCGCCCGGCAGGCGGCCGAGGCGCGGCTGGCCGAACTGGAAGCCCGCCTGCGAGCCTTGCGGCAGGCACCGCCTCCGGGACGCCCGGACCGAGTGGAAAGGTAAGCTGGGCGGTCTGCCGAACAGGCACGCCTCTGACGTTCCGAGAGTTCCAGAAGTGGCGGCTGGTAACGCGATCAAGGTGTAGGTCGGGTTAGCCGGAGGCGTAACCCGACCTTCCGACTACGTGTGCTCCACCGGCGTCAGCCACGGCATCAGCCGCTGCCACAGGCGCAGGCGGCCCTCGTGGTTGTGGGACGAAAACAGCGTCAGCGGCTCGTCGTCCGGCAGACTGAGGCCGCGGCGGATGTCCTGCTCGTGGGCGGCGCGCTGGCTGCGTTTCACCTTGTCGGTCTTGGTGGCGACCGTCAGCACGGTGACCTGCTTGTGCAGCAGCCAAGCGCGCAATTGCCAATCCAGCTCGCTGGGCGCGTGGCGAAAATCGACGATGTGCACCACGGCGCGCAGCATGTCTCGGCGTTTCATGTACGCCTCTACCATCGGTCGCCAACTCGCCTGCATCTCGCGCGGCACCTTGGCGTAGCCGTAGCCGGGGAAGTCGACAAAGCTGAACCGCCCGTTGACGACGAAGAAATTGAGGGTGCGTGTCTTGCCGGGCGTGGCGCTGGTCTTAACCAGGTTCTTGCGGTGCAACAGGGTGTTGATGAGTGAGGATTTGCCGACGTTCGAGCGTCCGGCGAACGCCACTTCGGCGAGCCGTTGGCGCGGGTATTGCGTCGGCGAAGCGGCGCTGGTGACGAATTCGGCGCTGACGATTTTCATGCATCCACGCTATGTGCTCTCAGGTCTCTGCTACGGTGCCGGTGATCCTCGGCGCGGCGGTGCACGATGGCTTCCAACTCGTCATACGAATAACCCGGCGCGGCTGCCCGGGTTGCTTGGGCATTCTGCCAGCGAGTTGTCCAGGAAGCGGGCAGGCTGATCTGGCGCACCGCGATTTCCGCCACGAAGACGCATAGGGCCGCCAACACGAACCACGGCCAGAAGTCGTGCAGTGGCCGCCCCGGTCCCGACGGGAGATCGGCTTGCTGCGCGGTGCTGAACAAGATGCCGGCGGCATCCTCGGACGCGTCGGCCTGCAGCACTTGGCCGCCGGTGCGCTCGGCCAGTCGGGTCAGCAGATGGCGGTTGACGTCCAGCCCCAGGTACTCCGCCGAATAGGGCAGGGCGATGCCGACGGTTTTCGGCCCGATGGTGGCTTCCCCCTGGCGGCCTGCGAGGCTGAGAAGATACTCGCCGCGACCGCTGACGGCAAACCGCCCCTGATAACGACCCGGCGCTGTCTGCTCCAGCTCCAGCGGCAGGGTGTCCTTCTCCGGCGTCAGCACGCGGCTGCCCTGCAGGTCGAGGCGGTTGACGAACCGATCCTCGGCGTCATACACGTCGGCGCGCACGATGGCCTGGCCCTCGCGCACGTCCACCCGCACGTCAACGCTCTCGGGCGTGCCCGTCCGCTGCACCCAGCGCACGAGCTGGGCGGCGAACGGGCCGAACTGCGGCCAGCGCAGCCAGTCCTTGCCCCAGCGCGGCCCCAGATCGGCAGTGAATGCCGCGGTGTGCCCCAGGCCGTAGCGCTGCACCGCCAGCAGCGGGTCGTCGTTCGGGGTGGTAAGCAGCACCTCGGCGGCCGGCTTGCCGTAGGTCACCACGTAGCCGTGCAGCGGCGGCGCCTCGTCAATCCCCACGCCCCGCAACAACTCGTGATGGCGCTGCAAGAGCGGTTGGAACGCGCCCTCCTCGATCAGGCTGCGCGACACCAGGATGGTCTCGGCGGTGAAGATGCGCGGGATGTTGAGGGCGTCGTTCGTGTAGTAGCTGCGCCCCTTGCCCCAGTGCGCAATGGCGTCCATGAGGGTGCGGTCGGCGTCCTGCCCCAGCGCCACCGTGGTGACGGTGATGTGGTCGGCCACGGCGCCGCGCATCAGCGACTCGAACGCCATGTTCGGCGTCAGGCCGTCGGACAGCGCGATCAGGTGCTTCTTCACCGCCGGCACGTCGCGCAGCGTGCCGAGCCCCTCCTGCAGGGCCTTGAACAGGTCGGTGCCGCCGCCGTGGGTGAGGGCGGCGAGCCGCCCGGCGATCTGCTCGCGCTTGCCCGCCTCGCTCATCGGCACGCTCCAGTCCCACTCGGCGTTGAAGGCCAGCACCCCCACCTGGTCGAAGGGATTGAGCAGCTTCATCGACGAAAAGGCGGCGATCTTGGCCACCTCCAGCTTGGTGGTGCGGTCGCCGAAGCCCGACGACGGCGCGCCGCTGACGCTGCTGCCCATGCTGTCGGAGCGGTCGATGACCATGACCATCGCCAGGCTGGGGATCGACACCTTGGTGGGCACGTCCATGTCCACCGGCAGGATTTTCTCCAGCGGCGTGCGGTAGTAGCCGCCGGCGCCGAAGCTCTTTTCGCCGCCCAGCATCAGCACGCCGCCGCCCATGTCGCGCACGTAGCGCTCCAGCACCTCCATCTGCGAGACCGAAATGCCGAAGCCGGGCACGTTGTCGAAGACGAGGGCGGCGTACTCCAGGTAATCGCTGAGCATGTGGGGGAGGTCCTGCCACGGACGGCTGCGCACGTCGAGGCCCTGCTGCTGCAACGCCTGCACGAGCGGCGGCGCCTGGTCGGGCGGGTCGTAGAGCCGCAGCACCTTGGGGCGGCCGCGCACCTCGGTGAAGGTCTGCCAGTGGTTGTTCTCCGGCATGGTGTCGCGCGGGCTGTTGACGACGATCTGGTGGAGCTGCATACCCTCGGCCTTGGCCTGCTCCAGGAAGCGGTGGCGGTTCTTGCCGGGCCGCAGCACGACCTCCTGCCGCGCCACGAAGGACCCCTCGCGGAACAACTCCAGCGACGCCGGGGTTTCGAGGCTGCTGAAGACGACGGCCTCGACGTGGTAGGGCGTGCCCAGGCGCACCTGCTTGGGGGCAATCAGCTTTTCCACCCGCACCTCGGGCTCTTGCTGTCCGCGTCCCAGCGGCACCGGGAAGACCGACACGCCGAGGGAGCGGGCGAGCAGCACGGCCTCGGCCGCTGAGGCGACGTTTTCGTTGCCGTCGCTGAGCAGCACCAGCCGCTTGGCGCCTTCGGTGGGAAAGCTGGCGGCGCTGACCTGCAGCGCGCGAGCGATGTTGGTGGCGCTGCTGTCTACCTCGGAGGCGATGTCGGGCAGGCTGAAGCGTTTGGCAACGCCGTGTTCGAGAAAGGCGTCGGCGCCGAACACGACGAGCCCGGCACCGTCTTTCGGTCGTTTGGCGCCACCGACGGCGCGGATGAAATCGAGCGCCCGCTGACGAACGGCGGCGCTGACGCTGTGCGACAGGTCAAGCGCGAAGACGACGTTGGCCTGCTCGTAAGGCTGCGTCAGGGCGAGGCGTACCAAGCCGCCGACCAGCAGCAACAGCGCGAGCAATCGCAGGCCGCTGAGCAGGCGCCGCCGCATCGGCGCGAGCCGCCGCGGCGTGCGGCGCAGCCACAGGAGCAGCAGCGGTGCCAGCAGCAACAGGGCGATGAACCAGGGGTAGAGCAGGTGCATGTGGGTTTTTAGTCTTGGGTTTTGAGTTGTGAGTTCTGGATTTCACTTGGAACACGCGCACGTTAGAGCATTTTAAGGTTGAAAAGAATCCGTGTTCACTGCCCGTCACTCCGGCGGAAGCCGGGGGTGACGATACGGTAACCTTAGCATGGCGCTAAGCAATCTTGAACTGCTGTAGTTTTATCCACTAACCACTGATCTTCCCGTCAGAAATCCCGGCACCAGGTGAACCACTCGGCGGTCAATACGGCCACGGCGCCCAGCGTCAGGGCGAGCCACAGCGGCGTTTCGGCGCTGCTGGCAGCGGCAGCGGCTTCGTCGGGTGTCAGCGGCGGCAGCTTGTTCGCGGGGTTGATGTCCGACTCGCCGTCGTCGAGCAGGTTGACCGTCAGGTAGCGTCTGAAATGGTCTCCGGCGCGCAGGGTGTACACGCCGACGCGCTGGGTGTCGGAAAAAATCCACGGGTTGCCCTGCACGTCGTACTGTTGCTGGCGGCCCTGCGGATCCTGCACGGAGATGCGCGATACCGGGGTGTCGAGGTACAGCGGATAGGGGGTGCCGGCCTGGATCTGGCCGCCGCCGTCGGATTCCGGGGGCGCCAGCCAGCGCAGCAGGTTGCCGATGAACACCGGGAAGGCGACGCGCAGCGGCAGGTCCGATTGCATCAGGTCAAAGCCGAGAACCACCACGCGCAGGTTCGGCTCCTCGATAAGACCGAGCAGCGGCGTGTCCGGCGCGTCGACGAGGCTGTGGGCGCCGTCTTGCAGCGTCAGTTGCAGCGCCTCGGCGACGTGTACGTCGGCCAGATCGACGAATTGCAGCAGCGGGTGCTGGCGCTGCCAATCCACCACGCGCGGCTGCGTGACCGTGCCGGTGTGCCGCACCCGGTCGTCCGGCGGCACCGTGTTGATCAGCAAGTAATTGCCGCGCTGCAGCGGCGGCGGGGTGACGCCGTTGAAAATGATCAGGCGATTCGACGCCAGCAGGCGCGGCAGGATGTCCGCCGACACCTGCGGCACGACGTTGACGAACACGCCGGGGATGGCGGTGAGCAGGGTCTCCAGGAAGTAATTCGGCTCGCCAACGAGCAGGATCCAGGTCTGTGACGCAGCGGCAGCGACGCCGTAGGCGCGGTTGTCCAGCGCCAGATCGTCGTCCAGCGCCAGTTCGGCCTCGGCGACGCCCTGCAGGGGGCCGGCGACGGTGGACACGATGACTTCCTCCTGGCCGGGTTGCAGGTCCAATTGACGCTCCAGCGGTGGTTGCGGCGATAGGCTGAGGCGCAGGGGCGCGGCGACCGGCTGCGGCGAGAAGTTCTTCACGGCCAGCAGCACCTCGTAGAGCCCTTGAGCGTCCGGCACCTGCCGGAAGGCGAAGCGCGTGATGCCGACGTTGGTGTCGCCGCCGCCGACCCGGATGTGGCGCAATTGGTGGCCGAGTTGCTGGCGCAATTGCGTCAGTTCGGCGACCCGCGGGTAGGCGCCGTCGCCGATGACGACGATCTCGTGCGAGCCGCTGCCCTGGGTGAGCGACAGCGCCAGGAACAGCGCTTCCCGCATGTTGCCGGTGGCGTCGCTGGCCTGCAGGTCTCGGATGGTCTGCCGCAACAAGGTCTTCTCGCTGCTGAAGAACGCCGCCACGCGGGGTTGCCGGCCGGCGGTGATGACGGCCATCTGACGCCCGGCGGGCAGCTCCTGCAGCACCTGCAGGGCCTGCTCCCTGGCCTGTGCAAAGCGCGTCCCCTGCCCGGTGCGGGTCTGCATGCTGGCGCTCACGTCGAACACCAGCACGACGTCGCGGCTCGGCACGGCCTGGCCGGTGAGCGCCGGTTCGGCGAGCGCCGCGGCCAACAGGCAGACGAGCAGGATTTGCAGCAGCAGCGGCAGGTTCTGCACCAGCCGCCGCAGGCCGAGGCTGCCCTGCGCCTCGCGCGCCACGCTCTCCCACAGGAACAGTGTGCTGACCCGCACCTCCCGCCGCCGGTAGCGCAGCGCGTGCAGCACCAGGAGCACCGGCACGAAGGCCAGCAGGGTAAGTGCCGCCGGGTTGAGCCAGACCATGAAAGCGTTTCCTTGTGCAGGTCGGAGCAGCCGCAGGCGTAATCCGACGTTCCATTGCCCTAACTGAGATACAACCCGCGCCGCAGGTATCGCAGTACGACGTCCTCAAACGGCACGGTGGTGACGACGCGCAGATACTCGATGTTGCGCCGCAGGCAATACGTCTCGATGTCGGCGAAGTACGCCGCCACCTTCTCGCGGTAGCGGGCGAGCAGGCGCTGGTTGACCGTCAGGCGGCGTTGCTGGCCGGTCTCGACGTCGTGCAGACGGACGGCGCCGTTGAAGGCCGGGTTGATCTCCGACTCGGCCACCACCTGGATCACCAGCGCGTCGAAGCCGGCGTAGGCCAGGGCATCGAGGCCGGCGGCGTAGCCCTGCGGGTCGAACAGGTCGCTGAGGACGATGGCCAGGCCGCCTCTGGCTGGCAAGCTTTGAGTCTGGCGGGCGTAGGTGCGCAGCACGCGGTTCAGGTTGGTGCCGCCCGCGCAGCCGAGGGCCTCGAAATAGCGCAGCATGGCGACGATCTGCTGCCGCCCGCGCTGCGGTGGCCTGGGGCGGCCCAATTCGTCGGCAAACGACACCACGCCGACGCGGTCCAGGCTGTTGAGGCCGATGTAGCCCAGCGCCGCAGCCACCCGGCGGGCGAAGTCGATCTTCGACGGCTGGCCCTCTTGCATCGAGCGGCTGGTATCGACCAGCAAATGGATGGTGAGGTCCTCCTCGGCGGCGAAGACCTTGAGGAAGAGGCGGTCCAGGCGGCTGTAGACGTTCCAATCGACGTAGCGAAAGTCGTCGCCCGGCTGGTAGCGGCGGTGGTCGGCGAATTCCAGGCCCATGCCGCGGCGCAGGGTGGTGCGGTCATTCTGGCTCTGGCCCCGAAACAGCTTGCGCGCCAGCAGGTGCAGGGTTTCGAGCTTGCGCATGAAGTCGGCGTCGAACAGCGCCGGGACGGGTTCAGCCGATGGGGTAAGGGGTGAGGCGTTCATGAAACGGGCGTTTCCAGAGTTCACGCAGTATCAAGGCGTATCGGGCGCCATTGTGCCCGGACGTTGTTGCTCCAGGATGGTCTCGATTCGGGTGACCCGGTTGCTGAGATCGCTGATGTCCTTGCGCAGATCGGTCAACTCGCCGCGCAAAGTGGTTATCTCGCCGCGCAAAGCGGTCATCTCCCTGCGTATCTCATCCCGAAGCGGCGTCACCACCGTGGCGACGGCCCACTGCATGGCGCCCATGATCGCACCGGCGATGACCAGGATGGTGACCGCGAGAGCGGCGAGTTCTTTGTAACCGATCATAATGTTGCGAGGCGGGGTCGTTTCCTGAATGGCCATGACGGACTCCTCAATTTACCGGATCTGCGAGGCTCACAAGCCTACCCTTACCCAGGCTCCGATTCCAGCCTTGTTTATTCGGGCCTGCGAAGTTGGGGGGCAACCGCTTTTGGAGCAGACGAAAGTTTCCCAAATGGACCGTCCCCGGCGGCAATGAAGCCGAGTCTGGCCGTTCACCCCTATGCCGTCCGGTCCGTGTAGTCGGACGCCTCTGGCCGTCAAGCTGACTTCCTCAGCGGCGTCGAACAGCTCACGAAAGAACCTTATCGACAGCCGTGTCCGAATCCTGCAGAGGCTTGACGAGGGTTTCCAACACGACCAAGTCGCTGCTCACGATGACAAACTGTCCAGCCTGGGCCTGCCGCCACCGGGGTTCGATACGCTCCACGCTGTAGATGAGCCCACTGGCATCGAGATAGATCGGTCCATTAGGCGGAAGGAGCAGCGATCCCATGACACTCGTTCATTTTTCAGGAAGGACTCGACCTCTTCTGCGATCTTGAAGACACGCTGCCCCGGCACTTCGGCGAGATGTCTCAGCGGCAGACCGACGCGGTGATTCCGGGGAGTGACGCACTACCACGTCAACGGACTTCCCAACCGGAAGCTCCTGGCCCACGATTTCGATTCTGCCCCCGGGAAGTACAGTCGTCTTCAGATGCAACACTTTCTGCATGACTACGCTCCCTTTCCAAGGTGGGCGGTATGACGGCTATGCTCTCCATCTGCCGATACAGTTGCCGCAAGGCAAATGCGCCCCTCTCGCCCCATCCGGTACTTACTTGATGAAGAACCTAGAGCACTTTCGGAGCAGATTGACTTGCACCCGAAACCACGACATTGCTGTGCTTTGCGAGTTGGTCCCTCGATAATTCCATTAGATGCGGAAATGCTCTAGCTCCTCCGTGAAGCCCGTCGTGATGGGTAGAGCACTATCAATTTCATTAATGATCGGCGCAGTCCTTTTGTATCTTACAATTTCGCTTCCCACAAACGAGCCGCCAATTCCTGCAAATCCGCATCGCTGAGCCGGAGTAGTCGGCCCTTGGAGATATCACATTCATGGATGGCCAGCGAGGATACCGAGTTCTTTGTAGCCGACCACAATGTTGCGTGGTGGGGTGGATTCCTGGACGGCCATGACGGACTCCTCAATTTACCGAACCTTGGGGGTCCACAAACCTACCCTTACCATGCTCCGATTCCAGCGTTGTTTTTTGGCCTTTCCGGCTGCGGCGCAGGAGGCGGTACGGTTGCTCTGGCCTCGCCCTGGAACAGCTTGCGCATGAAGGCGGCGTCGAAGAGTGTCGGGGCTGGGCTGGCCGGTGGGCGAGGGGTTCATGGAGCGGAGTCGGACAGAAGCTTGTCGAGGACTTGCCCGTGCAGGTAGGTGAAGTAGGTGGGGAACGCCTCACCAATCAAGTTACGGATAAGGTAGACCGTTCGCTCCGCTTTCGCTTTCGTCCAGTCGTAGAATCTTGGAACAGTTTGCAGGTCGGCGCACTCCAGGATGCTAAGCACTCTGTTCTCCCAGGGGTGAATTTTGAAATCGCTTCCTATGTGGCTTGAATTGGTGGTGATGGTGTACGCGGGTCGCCCAGGGCTCATTCGCCGGTAACTGGACTTGAAACCCCTGATGAGAGACGGTTGCCCGTCTCTTTCAACGAAGGGCCTGTTGCACATTACACCGCCGCAATTGGGACACACTACCAAATCGACGCCGACTCCCTGCCGGCCGCACGCCGGGCACTTATCGTTGTCGTAGGCACTGCGCCCTGAGTATGCCGGAATCTCGCTGACCTGCCGATACCGGTCCGGTCCGTAAGCGGGAACAAGGTGCAGGGGGTGAGTCCCGCGTGCAGCCTCCTTGGACCTTGCGTCCAACGGTTCGTACGCCATGGCCTCCAACCATTCCCGAATGCTGATCCACGGCTGTGTTCCATTGGACGACTGCTCGGCGTGGGTTGGATACGGTACTGGGAGTCGCTTCTGCGACAGCATCCCCTCCAGGCACGTCTCATTCTTACGTATGGCTACCACCAGCGCCCGTTTTCTGACTTGGGGAACGCCGTAGTCGGCCACGTTCACTACGCTGGGAAACACCTCGTACTCGGACAGGCCGCCCCGGAGAAGGTCAACTGCCGTAACTTTCTCACCGTCGTACTCGACTTCGAGGGTCAACACTTGGCGCACGTTTTCGATGACGATTACCCTCGGCTTCAACAGGCGCGCTACTGGTATGACTTCCAACAACAGGCGATTCTTTTCCTCCAATGCCTTGGATTGCGGCGTCTGACGTTTGCCCCTGCTGGGATTTGAACTGCTCATGCCTTGGCACGGAGGAGTAGCCACCAGCAAGTCCAATCGCCTGGATGTTGTTTGACGGTAAGCAGCCGCAATCTCATTCGCGCGATCACGGACGTCGCCAGTAAGCCATTGAGAGGCGGGGAAGTTTTCGGCTCCAATGGCAGATCGTCTTTGGTCGTTCTCAACCTGAACCACGAAACGGAACCCCGCCATTTCGTACCCCAAGTCGCTCAAGCCGCCCCCTGAAAATAGGGAAACGGCGGTCCGATGGGGAGCATCCGTTGGCCTATCCTGTAGTATGAAGTCACGGACTGGATGGATGGACACCATTGCCTCCTACGCCGAGGGCAACTTTGTCTGGTGATGCGGCGTGTATCAGCGGAACCAAGCGGTCTACGGTCTCTGCCAGCGCCGATTTGGTTCTAACGTCGTGCTCTGGAATCCGAAACACTGTCCAGCCGGCATCAGTAAGTTCTTTCGTGATTCGCAGGTCTCGTTCTCTATTGGCGTTTATCTTGCCCACCCAGAACTGGCCTCTCAATCCCTCGTGCTTGCGGCATTGCGGGCAGCCGTGCCAGAAACACCCGTCGACAAAGATAACTATCCGCTTCCGAGGGAGTACTATGTCAGGGTTTCCAGAAAGTCTCAGGCCTCTGACAGAACTGTAGCCTTCATGGGTGAAGTACCGCACCCCGCGGCGCCACAATCCCGAAGCTAAGGCTCGTTCAGGGCCGGTTCTTCCGCGGTTATGTGCCATGGCACGATAGCGCTGGGAGGAGTTCATCACGTCCCTAGGCAATGGTTACCCTCCTTCCGCCGCCAATTCCGGCAATTCCCCTTGCATTTTTCCTACAACTCTTAGGAAGTCTTTGTGACTTCGACTGGTGGATTCAAGGAGGTCATGCCAGGTCTTGTGAGAAATGTCAGGGTCTGTGCGGATAGGGTTCTCCCTCAAGGCGTCTAGGTTCAGCGAGTCACATATAATCGTTAACCTAGCTTTGGGGAAGGATTCCCTTACTGCAGCTGTATCATTGATGAACTTCCTCACCGCTGTCAGATAGCCGAATGCTCTATCAAATTCCTCATTTGCCAAAGCGTGCTGGGGACGTTTAATCTCTATGATCTCCAATCGACCCTCGTGGTTGAGCATTACAAAGTCAGGCTGCTTACTTGGACTGTCAATAACTGAGGTGACGAGATGCTCGTCATACTTGGCTAGATACCAACTCTGAAAGTTTGCACGGGTTGACGCAAGAGACTGGTTGAAACTTAACGGTGTCCAGTCAGGATAGAGTATCCACGGTGCAGTCTCGACGAGCTTTTGCAATTGTCTCTCAACGGTCGCGGGATTAGACACGAGTCTCTGAAGCTGCTCAATAGATTCGACCCTCTCATGAGCAACTTGCCCGAGAGAATACATCTCTACCAACCTGGCTTTCTCAAAGAGATCGAGAATCGCATCAGTAGTTCCATCTGCTGAAGAGGCTACTTCGTCTAGGGTGGTAAGCAGCGTGTTATGAGGTCCTATCGCGTAGGCCAACCGCACCATTCGGGCTCTGTAGTCAGGATCCTTGATGGAGTCTCGATCTGCGCGTGTTATCAATGATTTCGCCGCTCTCAGTACTGAGTCTCTTATGGCCGTGTCATTTGGATGGACTGCCTTGAGGCGCTCATCCAATTGTGACCCTTCAAGGAAAAGTTCCCATGCGCGTTGCCCCGTGCTTACCTCTGCTTTAGCAGCCAACTCCTTGAGAAGTTTTCGACCCCACTCGCGTAGCGGAGTTCCAAGATCAGAGTTCCAGATGATGTCCTGCCTGTCGGTTCGGACGAAGTCCTCGTCCTCGTCAAGCCATTCGGCATGGATCTCTCCCGTCAAGTAGCTTCTCATCTTGAATTCGCCGGTGAAGCCGGTCTTGATATCAAAGTCCCTGGTCTGAGCGACAATCTTTCCTCTGGCATATATACGGACCCCAGCCATCACTTCGTCCTTATACGGGTCTTTTGCGTAGGCAACCCATCCGGATACGGGGAGAAATCGGCCTTCAACGTTCACGGGCCTGTTGCCCACGTCAATACGGGTGCCAGGCATAATCTCCACGTTCAGAGAGCCAAGCTCGATTGGGTCGGTTTCTCCTCTGCTGTCCTCCAACCGGACACTCCAGTTACCTTGACTCAGCCCGAACCTGGCAGCTAGCTGACGGTCCAATTCTTCCCCAGTAGGAACGCGTCTACGGTCGAAGCGTCTCAGGATCAGCATGGTTCCGGCAGAGTCTGCATAGCTTCCGTCTTTCGGACCGGGGTCTGGATGATAAGGCAATATATTTCCGCGCTTGTCAGTCTTCTCATCCAGAATGACATCGAGATTGAGAATTAAATTGGAGACTACATACCCGTGTTTAGTTGAGTCCCCTCCAGCACTCACTACCTCCACCTCGTGGCAAATACCGAAAGGCGCTAACTTCCCGATGCCCTTTCTACCCATGACCCGGCGATTGTACCTAGGCGTTTTCTCGCTTCGCCTGGCCCTTCGGTTATAGCCAACGTTTAAGTAGTAGTCGTTGACCTCCTGTGCGGTCATTCCTCCCCCGTCATCCTCAATGACAATCTCAAAGCCTTGATCTTCAATCTGCCCTTCGACCTTCCGAGCTAGGTACTGCCCGAAAGGCAGCGTAATCTTAACGTGCTCGGCATCTGCATCGTATGCGTTGGCTATCAACTCGGCTAGGACAGCTGAAACTCTGTCGTACATCTGAATGCCCAGCTTGTCGACGGTAAGCCGAGATATTCGCATGGTGTATTTTTCACTCGGCTGCATGGGTGTACCTCAATCTGAAGGGTCTGCTGGGCTAATGGTCGATTCTTTTACCTGTCCGGGTGGGCCGTCTGTGGCGGAAGTAACAGGGTGCCCTTCGCAACCGCCGCCCCTTCCGCTTCTAGCATTTGCGACAACACTAGATTGCCTCGAACTGAAGCACTGAGAGATTCAGTTTCGGAGGATCGTTTCGACAGACGAAGAATCTCCGGGCCCGTCACTTCGCTAAATTTATTGTAGTCGAGCACCACGACCGGCGAAACCTCCTCTCAATTGTGGAGATGTCGGACATTCCACCACTACCTTCACGGGTTGGGCGATTCATTGGCAAATTGCGCCCTTCACAACAACGCATCCTGCCGCGCGTCGGCGGTGCCGCCTTTGCCCTTGCGGGTGACGTTAAACGCGCCGGCGGTGCGCAGGGTGTCGGCGCTGATGAGGGGGCCGTTGCAGATGCGGGTGAGGAGGTCGGCTTGGCGGGGTTCGAGGGCAACCAGGCGGCCGAGGACGTGGAGGACGTTCAGGAGTTCCGTGGTGTAGTCGGCGAGCCAGCGGTCGGGCTGGATTTTCTCCAGGGGCGACGGCGGCCGCCGGTCGCCGATGACGGCCCGCGTGCGGTCCTTCTTGCGGTAGCTGAACCAGTGCGCCAGCACCTGCTTGCCCGACACGTCGTATTGCCACACTTCTGGCGGCACGTTGTCGATAAAGCCCTCGCCGACCAGCAGGCGGCGCTTTTCGGCGTCGTAGTCGATGCGGTCGGGCATGCGCTCCGGGTCGGAGGGGATGGCGCCGTCCCTGGGGATCAGCGGCCCTTCTCCCTTGGGCATGCGCGGCGCGCCGGCGGGTCGGCCATTGGACGGGTCGGCGTAGCGTTCGCCGAAGGTGTGCAGCCAGATCACTTCTTCGCCCAGGGCGGTGGCTGCCGCGAAAAGCCCGGCGTCGCGGGTGAGGGGCAGGCGCAGGCCCGGTTGCGCCAGATCGTCCTGAAAGCGGCGAGTGTAGCCGGGATGCGCGATGACGGCAGCCAGGTAGGCCATGACCTGTTGACCGCCAACCGTCGCGCCAAGCTGCTCCGCCAAGCAATCCAGGAAAGCCCCCTTGACGTTGGAAGTGACGGCTTGGTGGTCGGCCCAGAGCGGAAAGACGCGCCCGCCGCGCCCGTGGTAGTGATGCAAGTCTGGAATGAGCGACGTAAAGCTGAGAGCCGGGCCATTGGTGGGCGTTCGGTCGTGTGGGGCCGTCAGGAAAACCTGCTTGTCCGAGAAGTTCTCCCAGAGGGTTGGATTTGGCTGGTTGATGACCCGGCCATCCGGGATGATCCACTGCCGGTCGAACGACCGGAAGCCGTATCGCGCCGGGGCGATACATGTCCCCGTGTCGGTCGCCACCGGGTTGGCGCGATAGGCGTGACCGTACAGGCCGCTCTTCAGCGGCTTGTTCACGTGTTTGTCGCCGGGCTTCCCGTTCCTGATGTGAGGATGAAACAGTGTCTCCTTCCTGGCGGCGTCCGGCTCCCGCGCCAGGGCATCCCAGCGCGCTTCGAGCGATTGCCTGTCCGGGGCGATCACCCACACCCGGCCCGGCATCACGCCGGAACCGCCGTAGGCGAAGATGTCCTCCAGAGGCGCAAAGTCGTCCCAAGCGCCCGACGCCTTGGGCAGGAACGGCGCGCGCGGCTGGTCCGGGCACGCCGCCCAGCCGGCGTCTTCGAGGGAGATGCCGTCGAAGGCGGCGAATTTGTCCTCACGGGTCTTGCCGTCCAGGGTGCGGTAGCGAACCCGCGCCGGCTGGGGCGACGCCGCGCGGCGCTTGCGCAGGGCCATGACGATGCACACCGGCTGCTGAACCCCTTGAAAGACGCGGCTGCGAATGGGCGGTTGATGGCCTTCCGGCGAGCAGTTGAGCACCCAGATTTCGTCCGCCTCGGCCCGCAGGTCGGCGCGCATCTTCTGAAAGCCGGGACCGTTCAGAAAGCCGGCCGCGGTGATGAAGCAGATGATGCCCGTCTGGTCGCGTTCCCGGCCCTTGGGCTCGGTGGGGTCGCCGTCGCCGAACACCTTCCAGGCGGCCCAGCGCCAGAAGTAGACGTAGAGGTTGCGGAGGTGCTTGGCGTGCGCCCCGACGTTCCATTCGGGCGGCGGCATCCAGTCCATGAGCGGCACGGGCTGGCTGGGCCGGTTGGCGCTGCCGTTCTCCACCCAGCCGCCCAGGCCCTTGGCTTTGTCCTTGTAGGGCGGGTTGCCGATGACGACGGTGATGCGCGCCTGCCGCTTGATGCGGTTCGCCTGGCGACGCGATTCGCCCAGCGGCATGAGGATTTGCGGGATGTATTCGTCCTCGACGAATGGGTTGCCCAGGGTGTCGGTGACGAACAGGCGCAGCGGCTCGGACCTGCCCGCGCAGGCTTCGCCCACAAGCTCCTGCAACTCGGCCAGCAGGCGAAGCTGGGCCACCGCGAAAGGGCCGAGCTGCAGCTCGAAACCGATCAGGCGGGGAATGGCGGCCTCGATCACCCCCGGAACCGCCCCCGGCCCTTGGTCCGCTTCCGTCGTTTCGGCGATGCGGCGCAGCACGCCCAAGAGATAAGTGCCGGTGCCGGTCGCCGGGTCCGCCACGGTCACGTCCGGCGCGGCCAAGCCTTCGGGCACGCCGAAGTAGGCGCCGGATTTCAGCGCTTCATCAACCAGGCGCACCATCGACATGACGACTTCCGGCGGGGTGTAGTACGAGCCCGTCTTGCGGCGCAGGTCGCTGTCGTAGGTGGTGAGGAATTTTTCGTAGAAGTAAAGCCAGGCTTCCGGGTCGCCCTTGCTGATGACGTCCCAGTGCACGGCGTCCAGGACGCGCGTCAGGGTGGCGAGGGAGGTTTTCAGGGTTTTCTGGTTTTCGGCGTCGTCGGTCAGCAGGCGCAGCGCCGTGCCGATCAGGGTGTTGGTCTGGCGCAGCTCGCCGGCCACGCGGTCAAGGCCATCGCTGAGCGTGATCCGGCGCGCCCGCGCCATGAGCAGGCCGAAGGTTACGGCCTGGGCGTAGCCGTCGGCAAAGGCTTCGTTGGTGGCGCTGGGGAACAGCAGCTTGCGCCAGTCGGTGGCGAGGTTGGTGAGCGGGCCGCAGCCCTGGGCCAGTTGCTCGGTTACTTCCTCACGCAGCAAGCGGCACAGCCGGGCCGTCAATTCGGCCAGCGCCGGGGCTGATTTCGGCGGCTGCGGTTGCCATTGGAAGAAGTCGGCGAACAGACCCGGCAGCCCGGATGGGGCCGGCAGCCTGGCGCCGGCGGTTTCGATATCGCCGTCGAGCGTCAGGACCTTGCCTTCGAGATCGCCGTTTCGCCACAGGCTGAAGGCGTTGCCGTCGGTATAGATCAGGTTCGGCAGGGTCTGCAGCTTTTCCCACTGTTCGCGGTCGTGCCTGTCGGCGAAGCGCCGGGGGTCGGCGCCCTTGCCGGGCGCTTTGACCTCGATGAAGCCCACCAGCGCCGCGTTGAGCGTGATTGCGTAATCGGGCCGTGTCTTGAGAGCGGCCAGTGACGTCTCGCCCACCGCCGCGATCTGACTTTTTGGCAGGCCGAGGAATTCCGCGATGTCGCAGATCAACCCTTCAAGCGGCGCTCGGAGTTGATCTTCGGGCGCACCCGAAACCGCCGCGTTGCTGAGCTTGGCTTTTGCCCGGCTTCCGAAGTCCGAGATAATCGCGGCGAGTGTCTTTCCCAAAGCCCTGGAACCTTATGGTGCTTTTGTTGTTATGCCCTGCGGTGCGGCCCGGGCCTGTTGACATACGCGCGACCGACGCCAGGAGGGTGTTCGCGGACGGTCCCGCACTTGTTTTGACCGCTTTCAGACGTCGCCTTGCCGGCGTCATCGTCACGCCCTCCTGGGAGCGCGGGCATCTTGCCCGCAGGGTTCCTCTTGGCGGGCTGGAAGCCCGCGCTCCCAGGGGGCTGATTTCCGGCGTCCCCATTGACGCCCGTCCTCAGCCACTGTGCTCCGGCAGGTCGCGGACGAGGCCGCGGACGATCTCGGCGGTGTCGATGCCCTCCGCCTCGCCCTCGAAATTCAGGATGAGGCGGTGTCGCAGGCAGGGCGCGGCGACCTCGCGCAGGTCGTCGAAGCTGACGTTGAAGCGTCCGGCGAACAGCGCCCGCACCTTGGCGGCGAGCACCAGGCTCTGCACGCCGCGCGGGCTGGAGCCGTAGCGCACGTAATGGCGCACCGCGTCGGTGGTGCGGGGCGTCTGCGGATGCGTGGCCATGACCAGGCGGATGGCGTAGTTCTTGACGTGCGAGGCCAGGGGCACGTCGCGCACCAGGCGCTGGGCCGCCAGGACGTCGGTTGCCGTGGCGACCGGCTCCGCCGTCTGCGCCTCGCCCCGGGTGGTGCGGTCGACGATGTCGCTGAGATCGTTGAACGACGGGTAGCTGATCTGCAATTTGAGCAGGAAGCGGTCGAGCTGCGCTTCGGGCAGCGGGTAGGTGCCGTCCATTTCGAGCGGGTTCTGGGTGGCCAGCACCAGGAACGGCAGGTGCAGCTTGTGCTCCGTGCCGGCCACCGTCACCGTCTGCTCCTGCATGGCTTCGAGCAGCGCCGACTGGGTTTTCGGCGTCGCGCGGTTGATCTCGTCGGCGAGCACGACGTTGCTGAAGATCGGGCCGGGCTGAAAGGCGAAATGGCGCTGTCCGGCCTCGTTTTCGAGGACCACGCGGGTGCCGATGATGTCGGCCGGCATGAGGTCGGGGGTGAACTGGATGCGCGAGAATTGCAGGTGCAGGGCGGCGCCGAGGCTCTTGACCAGCAGTGTTTTGCCGAGCCCGGGCACGCCTTCGAGGAGGGCATGGCCGCCGCACAGCAGGCAGGTGAGCAGGCCGTCCACGATGTCGCCGTGCCCCACGATGGCCTTGGCGATCTCGGTGCGGATGCGCGCCATGTCGGCACCGAATTGCGTGACTTGGTCGGTTACGTTCATTCCCGCACCATCCCCAGCGACAGGAAGTATTGCTTGATCTGCTCGCGGTAGCCGCGCGGGATGTCCTCGTGCGTCAGCACCTCCTCGGCGGCCTGCTGGTACTGCACGGCGACCTCCTCCACGGGCGCCTGCGCCGCGTTGAGCATCGGCAGGCGGCGCAGGTATTGCAGGCGCGTGGGGCCGGGGCTGTTGCGCAACTCGACGTGCGACGTGGGCTGCTCGGACTCGCGCAGGGCCTGTTCGGGACGGGCGTCGACACGGGTGGACATACCGTAGCCGGCGTCGGAGCCGGGGGCGGAAAATTCCTCCATGCCGTACAGGTCTTCCATCATGAACTCGCCGCCGAACTGGCGCGGGTCGAAGTCGCCCTGTGCCTGCCGGGCGCCGGGCGCCGGGTCGCCGCCGGGTTGCCCCTCGGCCTGTTGCCGCAGGCTGCGGGAGGCGTATTCCAGGGCGCGACGGGCGCGTTCGAGGTGCTGGAGCTCTTCGCTGGCCTGCTGCTGCTCAATGACATCACGCAGCAATTGCCGCGCCGCCTGCACGTCGCCGGCGCGCAGGTTTTGCAACAGCGATTCCAGTTCGGGAACCGGCATGGCGCCGGCCTGCTGGCGCAGGCGCTGCAGGCTTTGCTCGGCTGCCGCGACCCGGTCGCGCGACGGTGTTTCATCGTCCAAGAGGTTCAGCACGTCGCGCAACTCCTGCTTGAGGCTCTTGCCGGACGGCAGCGTGTCGCGCGCCGCCAACCGGCCCATGCCGCTCATCAAGACGCGCTCGCGCAACTCCTCGCGCAGGCGTTGCAGGTAGTCCGAAAGGGTGGCGATGCGGTCCGTGGAGGCGTCCTGGGGGGGGCGCTCATCCTGCAGGTGCTTGCCGAGATTCTGCAACTGGCGCGCCAGGATGAGGCTGCGGTCCAGGTGCTCCTGTTTGGCGAGCCGCTCCAGTTCGTCGCCCCATTGTTCGAGGCGCTGGCCCTCGCGCGCCACCTGGCGGCTGAAATCCGTATCGTCGAGGGTGGCGAACGACCACGTGGGCGTTTCTATCCAGTGCAGGGCGAGGACGGCGAGCAGCAGAACCGGCATGGCCCACAGCCGGCGCGGCAGATGCAGCGGCAACACCTGGCGCGGCTCGACGCGGGGGGCCAGCCGCTCGGCCTCGGCCATCAGGGCGGCGCTGAAAGGGTGATCGGCATGTTGTTTGCCGTACTCGTAGGCGGTGCTGAGGCGTTCGTGGCCGCGCAGGGTGCGGTCCGCCGCGGCCAGCATCTCCAGCGGGGCGCCGCGTCCGGGCCAACTGAGGCAAAGGACAATACCGAGGGTTACGAGGGCGAGGATGCCATAGACGGCCGGCAGGGAAGCCGTCCACACGCCGGCGGTGACAAGGGCCGTCGTCAGGCAGGCGGCGGCGAGGCCGACGAGGGCGGCGTCCAGGGAGCGGCGCAGCCGCCGCAGAAACCGGTAGCGCCGTTGCAACCGCGTCACGGCCTGCTCAAGGAGGCCCGACTGATCCATCGTCTTCACCTCCCTCAGGGCCGTTGCGGAGAGCCAATCGGCGTTGCAGCCAGCGTGCGCGCAAGGCGGCGATTATAAAAAACAGCCCCCCCAGAATCAAATGCAGCGCCACCGTGGCGGCCCACCCCGGCGCGGAGTGCCCCATGAGGCTGACGGCGCCCAGGCGCTGCGGCCAGATGCTGGTGTCGATGAACGCCAGCACCGGGTTGGCGAGCGGCCACACGAAGCCGCTGACCAGGACGAACCACAGGTACGCGACGCGCACCAGGATGTAGAGGACGAAGTCGTCGCGCTCGAACCAGACCAGCAAGGTGACGCCGATGATCCGGTACGCCGTCAGGCACGCCAGCAGCACGAGCATGCCGGTGCCGAGATGCGCGAGCGACTCGCCGGAGACGCCGGCGGCCAGCAGCAACAGGGGCCACGACAGGCCCCAGAAGAACAGCGTTTCGACGCCGCCGGCCGCCAGATAGCCGCGCAGGAACGCGCCGACCGGCAGCGGCGTGAACGCCAGCCAGTCGCGCAGGGTGGCGTTCTGCCCGCCCAGCAGATGACGCGCCCCTTGCGTAAAGCTGAGATAGGCCAGGATGATCGTCGCCGTGCCGCCCATGGCGTTGTACGTGAACGGCAGGTCGCGCAGGCTCAGGAAGCCTTCCTTCGGCCACGTGATGAACAGCGCCAGCGACAGCACCGCGGCGTAATTCAGCCCGTGCGTCCAGCACGTGCTGCGGTGCGTCATGGCGTCCAGCGCGCCGCGGAAGATCGGGTTGCGCAGCGCCTTCCTGCCGGGTATGGGAATCATTCGGGGGTCTCTGCAGGTGTAGGTGACGTTAAGCATCTTCAGAGGACATTGGTGAAGAGCGATGCCTATCTCCTGGGAGCGCAGGCATCTTGCCTGCATGGGTCGCCCGTTGCGGGCTGGAAGCCCGCGCTCCCAGGCGGGTGCAGGGTCCTTCACAAACACCCACTCAGGCGTCCAGAACGTCCTTTAACGACCCGACGCTTGGCGCATGGTCATGCCGAGCCGCGAACTCCGGCGCGACGAACAGCCGTGTCCTCATCATGCAGGTTGATGATGAGGACGTTGGTGAAGAGCGATGCCTTCCTCCTGGGAGCGCAGGCATCTTGCCTGCATGGGTCGTCCGTTGCGGGCTGGAAACCCGCGCTCCCAGGCGGGTGCAGGGTCCTTCACAAACACCACTCAGGCGTCCAGAACGTCCTTTAACGACCCGACGCTTGGCGCATGGTCATGCCGCGCCGCGAACTCCGGCGCGACGAACAGCCGTGTCCTCATCATGCAGGTTGATGACGAGGACGTTGGTGAAGAGCGATGCCTTCCTCCTGGGAGCGCAGGCATCTTGCCTGCATGGGTCGCCCGTTGCGGGCTGGAAGCCCGCGCTCCCAGGCGGGTGCAGGGTCCTCACAAACACCCACTCAGGCGTCCAGAACGTCCTTTAACGACCCGACGCTCGGCGTATGGTCGTGCCGCGCCGCGAACTCCGGCGCGACGAACAGCGGGCTGCCCGGCGACCAGAATTCCACGCTGTCGGCGTGCGCCTCGAAGTATTGCGGATCCGTGGTCACCCGCAAGGGTTCCGTCATGCCCGGCGCCAACAGGCTGTATTCCCGGTGTCCCAGCGACCGGACGTCGGTTCCCGGCGGCATCAGACCGGGCGAATCGAGGATCCTGTCGAGATCGTTCATGGTGAGCGGCGAGGCGGGCAACACCGGTATGGTGAGGTCTTCTGCGGTCACCGCATCAAGGTCAAAGCCTTCTCTTGCCGCCTCCCGGGCCTGCTGTTGAATGCTGTCCACCAGGTCGGTCGCTTCTCGTTGATGGCGCCTTGCGCCCGACAACACGGCTTCCGAAATCGTCCGCGGCATGCGGGCAAGGATCGGCTGCAGGTGGCCGACCACGGATTCGAACAGCCCGATGCGGTCACGAAGGGCACGGTAGACGTCCGTCTCCACCGTGTCCTCATAATGCAGGTTGATGATGCGGATAACCGGGTGGCGCTGGCCAAGGCGGTCGATGCGTCCGATGCGCTGCTCCACTCGCATCGGGTTCCAGGGCATGTCGTAGTTGACCAAGGAACCGCAGAATTGGAAGTTCAGGCCTTCGGCGGCGGCGTCCGTGCACAGCAGCACGTGGGCTTCGCCATCGCGAAAGCGCCGCTTGGCGTCGTCGCGGCTGATCGGACGCCAGCCGCCGTCGGCAGCGGGAATTTCGCCACCGCGGCCCGAGAAACACATGAGTTTCAGCTCGGTGTCTTTTTGGAGCTGGCTGCGCAGAAAGTCCATGGTGTCGGTGTATTGGGTAAAAACCATGGCCTGTTCATAGCCGTCCCGGTGCAGGTCGGCAAGGGTGCGCTTCAAGGCGGCCAGTTTACTATCCGGCGGCAGCGCAACAATACGGCCCAGAAGGTTTTCAATGTCGGCCTTCTCTTCGGCGGCGAGCGCCTCGCGTTCCAGGCTTTCGACGTCTTCCGCATCCCATACCTCGTCCCCGCCGGCGTCGTCGTCCGGTGCATCCTCGTCCACGCCCGTCAAGCGGTCGTGGTTGCCGGTGGTAACCGCGTCGAGATGCTTCCGGAGCGTGTTTTGCAAAGCGCTGAAGCTGCTGGCGAGGCGGCGGCGGTAGATGGTCATGACGAACCCGACCGCCGTGCGTTCGCTGGCGCTGGCCTGGTTGTAGGTGCTGGCGATGTACGCCTCCAACGCCTCGTAGAGCTCGCGCTCTGCCGCTGTCATGTCGAGAAAGCGGTCTTCTACCCGGCGGTCTGCGACCGGAGTGGTCAGCATACCGTCTTGAAAATACCGCCGCAGCAAGTCCCGGGTATGCCGCGACACCAGGCGGCGCAGCGGCGTGTTGGCCCGCATGATTCTGATTGCTGCCCGGCGCTCGGTTGTTTCGAGTTGGCGCCGCGGAATGCTGGCGGGGTCGCGCAGGGCGCGAAGTACTTTGTTGGTTTTGAGGGGCGACAGGTCCGCCACGCGTCGGGCGTCTTGTGCTTCGACCTGGCCGTAGGCATGCTCGGCCGACTGGAACAACCGCGCCATCCGGTCCATCGCCGCGGCGGCAGGATTCAGTTGCGCGATATCCTCGAAAAAGCCGAGAAAGGCCGCCGATGACCACTCCGGCGGCAACCCCAGCAGGTTGAGCAAGTCCCAGACCTCAATCGGATGGACCTGCATCGGCGTCGCCGTCAGCAACACCAGGCCCTGGGTTCGGCTTTTCAGTTCGCGCATCAGGCGCAGCAAGGCGTTGGGGCCACCCTCCTGGGCGCTACCGGCAGCGCGCCGCCGGGCATGGTGGGCCTCGTCGAGCACGATCAGGTCCCAAGGCGCGGCGTCTTCCAGAAGCGGCGCGGCCCGGTCATGGCGGCGCATCAGGTGGCTCGACGCGATGACAACCGGTTCCTTGTGCCAGTCATCGCGATCCACCTCGCGCTCGTGTTGTTGGTTCAGCGCGGGTGAGGGATGCCAGACCAGTTTGCGGCCGTCGTAGATCGGCCAGTTGAGGTTGAATTTCTCGCGCAGTTCGAGCTGCCATTGTCTGAGCACGGCTTTGGGCGCCAGGATGAGGATGCGCGCGGCGCGGCCGGCGAGCCAGGCTTGCCGCAGCAGCATGCCCGCCTGGATGGTTTTGCCGAGACCGACCTCGTCGGCGATCAGAAGCCGGGGCGGCCAGCCGCGGTAGAGCCGCTCGAAGGCCCGCGCCTGGTGCGGCCATGGGACGACTGCCGAGGTCGCCTCTCCCACGCACTCGCCGCCTTCGGACATGGCGGGAGCGTGCCGGATGAAAGACCAGACGCGCCGTCGCAGGTCCCCCGGTTCGGCTGCTGGCGGTTCTTCGGGCGCTGCGGCCGCGGCAGTCGGCTTGGCGGGGATCGACGCGCCGGCTGCCGGATCGAGGCGGGCCGGCACGTCGGTCGGCGGCAGGAAGCGCATCAGGCTCTGGCGGACCGCGTCGGGGATGTCCAGCACGATAACGCGCCGCGCCTGATCGGCCCAGATGCGGGCGAAGTTGGCTTCCTCTTCACGCACCCTTCTCGCGTCCGCCCCCCAACTGGTATAGACGTTGATGCTCTCCCAGTTGTCGCGCCAACCCGTGGCCGTCTCGTTGAGGCTGCCGTTCCAGGCCATGCGGTCGCCGGCGCGGTCCTGGATGATGCCGGCCTTTTCGTGAAAGATGCCCGCCGCCGGGATCGGCCTCCGGTGCGCATCGCAGGGAACCGCCACCCGCACGTCCAGGTGCCCGCGGCCGACCATCCACGACAGCAGCTCGAGGGCGTCGGACGACGCCTGATCCGGGGGCGCCAGGGGCAGGGCCGCCAAGTGCCGTTCGACGCGCAGGCGGAGTGCTTCGCCTCTTGCGATGGCCTCGATTTCGGCGGCAGGCAGCGTGCAGCCGACAATCAAGCGCATCCGGCCGTCGTTACGGACCAGTCCTTCAATACCCCGCGCCGCCAGACTCAACGCGCTGGCATTGAAATATCCGGTCAGCCGGTCATAACGCTCGGCGTCTTCCAGCGCGGGAACGTAGAACAGCCGGACGAGATCGCCGTCGTCAGGGGTGTACTTGAGCTTCCAGGCGCGGTCGCACAGCATGCAGAAAACCAGTGAAGAGGGGGGTCGTAGCCAGCAAAACCGGGATCCGTAAACCGTGAACAGGAGTCAGCAAAGGCAGGGGAAGACCGTGCGTTCACAGATTACGCTGCACGCCTCAGTCGTCCCGCCACAGCTTCAGCTGCGCCGGTTCGTCGATCCGGTCGCGGTAGGCCAGGCGAACGAGACCGTAGAGCGCCTCGAAGTCGCTCCCGGCGGCCGCCACGTCGCCCGTGAGTTCAATGCCGGTGAAGCGGGTGGAAACCGGAAGAATTTCGAGAACGGCCTCGAGCGCGGCCAGGAAACGCGGGTCCTGGTCGATCTGCGCGTTGGCCAGCATCTCCCGGGCCGCGGCGAGGGACTGGCGGCGCGCCAGGTTGGCGGCGTGATGCACGGCGTCGATCATGCCGCGGGAGCCGTCGGCGGGCCCCAGGGCACCTTTCGCTGCCCGGCGCGTGCTGTCCCACAACTGGACGTTGCTGCTTTTTTTCTCCGCCAAACGGCCGACGACCCCCTTGTCGAGATCGATGCCCACCGCGCGGGCCAGCCGCAGCGCTTCGTCGTAGGCGAAGACCGGCGACTTGAAGGCGTCCCAGGCGAGCACGAAAAAGGCGGTGAGGGGATCGAGATCGGCGTTGGCCTCGAGGCGCGTCAGTTGCTCCAGCCGCCAGCGCTTGACCTCGCGCCGTGCCGTGTCGAGCGCATCTTCCGGCGTCGTGGCATAGGGGTCGGCTGCCTCCTGGAACAGGACCTGCTGGCGCTGCGAGCGGCGCTGCGCCTCGGGAACTGGGCGCGGCGTACCGCGCCGCAAGGGCCAGTGGCGGGAAAATTCCTCCAGAGCCGGGCCGAAGGAAGCGAGATACAGGTCGACGCCGGTGATGCCGGCTTCCTGGAACGCCCCCACCCGTTCGCGGACGGCGCGGGCGACGCGCGGCTCGACGTCTTCCCAGTAGAGATCGCCGTCGCCTGCCGCGCCGTTCCGGCGTGGCCGGCAGACCAGGAAAATGGTGCTGTTGGCCGCCGCCTTGTCTCGGATGTGCAGGCTGCCCTCGGCCTCGGTGTTGACCGGCCAGGAGGCGGTGATGATAAAACCCGCCTCCATCAGCCCGGTGGTCAGCGCGTCCCAGGCGCCGCTCGCCTTGTGCGTGAACAGCAACGTCATGATGCCGCCTTGCTTCAGCACGCGGCGGCACTCGGCGAAGATGGACGCCATGCGTTGCTGGTAGTCCCGGCCGGCCAGCGCCCGCGCGCCCTTTCGTCCCTGGAACCGCGCGGGATTGGCGACGGCTTCCTGGTCCTTGTCGGTCAGACGGCGGCGGAACAGCTCGGGGAAGACGTGGCCGGCGGTACGCTTGAGCCAGACGTAGAAGAAGTCCGACAGCTCGGCGTACATCACGTTGTCGTAGTAGGGTGGGTCCATGACCACCGCGTCGATGCTGCCGTCGGCGATAGAGTCGAGGTTGTCGCCCGGCTTGCAGGTGACGGTGGTCGGCGGCGGCGTGTCGGCGGGGCTGGCAAACAGGCCCTCATTGGCGTCTGCCGTTCCGGGGCGAATCAGGGCGACAAGCTCGCTGATGCACTTGGCCGTCTGCTGGATAGCCCAGTCGTAGCCAAGGCCGACGATGAGGGGAGCCATTTCGGCGTGGGACCAACAGAATGCGAAGTCATGTCGGTTGAAAGTGTTTGCAACGACTTCCCGCGTAGGCATCCAGACTGACATGCGGGAGTTGTAGTTCAGCAGCTTATCTAAGGAGAGGGCCAAGTACCCATACGCCGCTTGCCGAACGTCGGTCAACTTGCCGGCCGCGCGGTCGGCGTCGAGCAGTTCGCGGAACACTTCCACGCTGGTGCCGTGACAGAGAAGCTGGCGCGGCGAAAACAGATCGCGCCAGATACGCATGCCGTATCGTTGGGGCTCCAAAGTCTTGTTGCCATCGGGAATCGTCTCACCCGGCAACACGTCGAAAGCTTCCCACTCCGGCAGTTTCGCGTCGAGCATAGCCAGAACTGCGGCGCTGTTGTCGTCTTCCGGGCGCGGCGCGCGGTAGCCGCGAACCCATTTCGGCTTGCCCCGTTTGCCGGACTTCAGAATCTTCTCGACGCGCCTTTTGTAGACGACGGCATACAACTGCTCGCCCATGCGGCCAGCCTGAGCTTGCGCCTTGATCTCGTCGCCGTCGATCACCCGCCCGCAATCGGCATACGGGCAGGTGCCATCCCCCCGCGCCACCGTGCCGGGCGATTGCTCCGTTGCAGAGCGGACAATCTCGAACGCGCAAACGCGGCCTTGCGTTCCTGGTCCGTTGCCGAGCTGGGGCCTCAGCCGAACCCCGGCGCCGTCCGACGCCAGCCGCCAGTTTGGAGATAGCGGCACAAGGCCGTCGCAGTAGGGGCAGGCGATGGTGCGCGCCCAGAGGTAGCCGTCCGGCAAGGTGTCGTCTTCCGGTTCATCTGGAAACACGCTACCGAGTCGCTGACGAGCTTGCGCCGTGAACTCCCTTCCCAGATCTACGACCATGCCCTTTAGGACAGCGCCAAAATTGGCAGGCCACTCAAATGTTGCTCGCTCAATCAACACGGCTACCGGATTCAAATCGTTGGCGACCGTTTTGAGCCCGAGACGAGCAGTTTCGAAGGGCACGCTGCCGCCACCGGCGGTTGGATCAAGAACGATGGCTCCAGCAATCGCAGCCTCAACCAACCATTCCTTGTCCAGGTTGTTGGGTGTATAGCCAAACGCGCGCGAATATCCATAGGCATCGGCGCCTAGCCGTTCTCCCTTGCGGTTTGCGATGGCGATTCGATTCTTGGCCGCCACCGGATCCCCGTGAATGCCGAGCACGTGCAAGAACTTCTCGCGGTCGGCATCGGCCGGCAACAGGGAAGCGAGAACCGCGGCGCGCGACGCCACCAGCGGTCGCCGCGCCCACCAGACGTGGAGACGGTTCGGAGCGGGGAAAGGCGTCATCGGCGTTCGTTCGCGGGTGCTTTCGATGCCAAGCGCCGCGATGGGCAGCCAGCGTTCGATGAGGCGGGTGTCTTCAGTCATTGATCAAAATCCCGGCAGGATGTTGGGAGCCTATACTATTACTACGCAGCAAAATCCCTGAGGGCGCAAGCTGATCCGAAAAGCTCGACCCGCCATTGCGCCTGGTTTGCCGCCGGCCGGCGCAGCCGGACCGCGTCGTTCGACATGGGGACGGATCGGAGCTCGATCCTGGATTCGCGTATGGTCCTGTCGACCGATCGGTCTCTCCGTGTCGGCGTTCCGGTGAGTCGGCCCCCCTGCGTGGTGGCATAGGCATTGGGCGTACAGGACAAAATGCGCTGCACGTCGCTTGGGCGCGGCAGGCGCCCCCTGCCACGGCGCCAAGGCGCCAGTACAGCCCACGGATGGTCCTCCAGCATGTCCCGCCACACCCCCGGTTCGTCGGCATTTGCCGACCCATGATGCGGAATCTTGAACACTGACGCCTTGTCGGTCGGTCGGGTCGTGCTGCGAAGAATGTCAACCCAACCGGGTTTCTCCGTATCCGAGCCGAGCAACAGCACGGCGTCTCCTGCCTTGATCCACAAGACGACGGAGACCTTGTTGGGTGTGAGGCTGGGAATTCGCCGTCTGGTTTCGCCCTGACCGGGCAGCAGGCTGCCTATCTGACTCAGAAAATTCAGGAATGCCGCGCTGTTTGGTGAGAGCGTCCAGATTTCGCAGACGCCTTGTAGGAAGATGCGCTTGTCGGCGAGGGCGAACCTCGGTTTCGTTGCCGTTGCATTGAGCCTTGAGAAGACCTCGTAGAGTTCTCGAACACCAGAGCCGACGCCGGGTATTCGGTGAGATCCCAAGGCGCCAACAACGGCGAGAAACTCTTGTTGGCAAAGCACGCTGGCGCAGCAGAAAGCGGCGTTGCGGCAGGCAGTAACCAGCTTGGCCATACCCCGAATGTGATCATCATGCCAGTGGGTAGCGACGATTAGACGAACATCGCGGGCCGGGTCGACGCCGAGGTCGATCAGATACCGCAGTGCTCTCGGCTCGCCCGACGGGTCAATGCAGGAGTCGACGAGAACCCAGGCGCCGTCGCCGACATGCAGGGCAATGCTTTCCCCATAGCCGGGGCCAAAGAGGGTGATTTCAAGCTCACCATTGGCCAGAGGGGTGTTGATCGCTGTCACGAGTTAAGTGACCGGAACATGTCACGGGCCCACGCCGCACCGTCTGCCAGATCGGATTTCGTGACTGCGGGGAGATCACGGAAGACGATCTGGGACACCCGCCTTCTGCTTCCTCCCGTCGTGCGTTCGTATCCGATCACCCAGCGGAAGATGGCGCCAACACAGAGCTTTTTGGCATCGTGGTCCGACAACTCTTGCAGAGGAATCGTGGCTTCCTCACCCTCGTGTGTCGCACGGGCTGTCATGTCGATGAGGCGTGCCTCGAAATCCTCCTTGCCGATGTGCAGAACATACCCTTCCCATTCCTGCAGAGCATGAAACGTCGCGGAGGACACCCGTCGCGGCCGCGGCGGCAGGTCCAGGACAGGGGCGTATCTGTCGGCGGCCTGCGTGTATCCGGTGTAGTCGTAGTCCGGCGCTGATTTCGCCGGCGCGCTTTCGGTTCGGAACGACCCGCTGACGTATCTTCCCCGCGCCAGCATGGCGTTGACCGCGGCCGAGGCATCCCAAACTGGCGCTTGCGTCACGATATCCGACTTGTGTCCGCTGTCTCCCTCAAACGCATCCGTGCTGTCCACGGCTACGGATTGCCTCGCGTGCAGCATGTGAACTAACCCCCTAAGACTCAGCCAACGACATGATGTGATCAATGATGTTTTCACTGCCCGCAACCGAGCTGTCGAAATTCTCTTCCAGAGTCTCCATCAACCGCCTGCCCATTTCGCGTCCATCCGTCTCGCCTGCCGTGTAATGATCATTCACGCCAACGTACACGCCTGGTGCATCCTCAAGGATGCGATTGGAGGGTTGCACCGTCACGTTGACCTGATCATCGGCGGGTCTTCCCTCGACGGTCGCCTGTGTCATGGTCAGAGATATCATACCGCCTTGATGGCCTTTTGTGCCAAGACGCCGCCCCCAGGTTCCCCACGGCTCTACCGGGGCTAGCGTCCTGCCGATCCGGTCGCTTGCGCTGAAATCCCGCACCCGGAAATGAACGTTGCGATTGATTCCGAATGCCCTCAGGGGCGTATGATACAGGTATTCCTTGAACACACGTACAACCAGGTCACGCACCCGGATGTGGGGAGCCAGGAGGGTTTCGGCGCTGAATTTCTCTATCGTGACCTGCAGATTGAGCCAGTCGGTCTGAAAATGTGTGATCTCCGGGTGGGCCACCTGCAGGTTGGCGCCATCCACGACTGTCTTCGGCAGCAAGTCGCACAATGCAAACCAGGCTGGCGTGAAGATAGCCGGGTTGAAGTTCCCGACCAGGACGATGCTTACCCCATCGATTTCCGGCTCAATTCGCATGCCACTTCTCCTAATCCGCGCACCCGGCGCCTGGGCTGGAACCCAAGCCGTGGCCAGCACGTCTAGACCGCCCCCGCCGCGGTTCATATCCCCCTACGCACCGGCGGCTCGGTCAACAGGAACCGCAGCGCCGTCAGGACCCGCCGCGGATGCTTGCGGTGCCAAGCGCGGTGATATGCAGCCCAGCGTTTGATTGGGCGGGCATCGGTCTCAAACTGCCGCCAGGGATCACGATTGACCCGCCTCCTCCGTCCCGGCAGCGTGGAACAGCTTGCTGAACCAAGTCAAGAAGGCTTCGGCATCCGAGCTATCATGGCGGAAATAATCGGCTCTGAGCGCGGAACCGTAGGGAAGCCCCGGTTCTTCGCACCACGCCAGCCATGCCCGCAGCTCTGCCTTTCGTGTTGCCTTGACTGGAAACGCCGCGCCCAGTTCCTGGGCTTGATTGGTGGCGCTTCGGGCGTGCGCCAGCAGGGGGTCCGTCGGGTTGATGAGGTCGATGAGGAAGTCCTCCAGTGCGCCTTCACGCCGATTGTCCGGCATCAACCAGACGCCGGTGCGAGTCTGAAATGACTCGCAGAAATCAATGTATCCTGCCGCCGGGAGGTCCGCGGGTGGCGTGAGTCCCACGCTGGCAAGGCGACTCGAGACCGCGCGCCAACGGTCGTCAGGCGACGCGTTGGCATCCAGCACGAACCCGACGGCGTGGCCGGGGCCGAACATGATGGCGGTATTGATACTGTTTAACAACTTGTCTACACCGCCTGCCTCTTTGATTTCCGGGAACCAGGGAACTTTGGTGTCCAGTTGCCGGGTTGCCAGCAAATGAGAGAGTGCGTGGTAATCGTCCTTCCCTTCGACGTGAAGGGGCGATCGCTGCTTCACCACGGTCAGCGAACCTCGATGTCCTGCTCGATCGCCATCGGCAGCTGCTCGCCGCGCAGCGCGACGGCTTGGGGCAGCGCACGCTCGATCTTCTGGAGGGATACGTCCGCTGCGAGGCCGGGATCATTCTGCATGAGCGACGCCAATCCTTCGAGGCAGTCGTAGCTGTGCGTGGTCGCAAACACTTGGACGTTCGACTGACGTGCGGCGGTGATAACGAAGCGCCAGAGATCCTCCATCACGGTCCAGTGAAGTCCGGTGTCGATCTCGTCAATCAGCAGGACACCGTTGGCTGAGTCAATGAGCGCCAGGGAAAGATCCAGCAGACGGCGCATGCCCTCGCCGAAGCTGCCGATGCCGATTCTTGGGCCGCCACTTTGTCTGTCAACCAGCACATTATCCATTGACCAGTTTCCGGGCAGGAGATGGATGGATTCGATGTCTGGCTCCAGAGTCCGAAGGGCGTCAATGAGATTGGTTTCACGGCGCTCCCGGATGACCTTCTCCCAGATGTTTCGTATGTCGACCGGGTGCATGGGCGTTGTGCTCAGGAATCGTGACCGGCATTCGGTTTCCCACTGGGTGTAGCGTCTCAGTTGATCCGAATAGATCAGGGAACCATTTTCGGTTATTGGGAAAATCGGAAGGGTGTATTTTAGCGAACTGGCCGTGATTTGTAGACCGACCGTGGGTGCTTCACCAATGTTTCTCGTTACGTGTTGGATGTCTGGGTCGATGTAGAGCTGATCGTTGCCGACCGTGTTGATTGGTACGGTTTCCATGAATAATTTGTTTCGATTGAATAATTTGTTTCGATTGGACGTCACGACAAACTTGGCATTCGGTTTTACACGGTAGCCGAAGAAAGCCGGGGAGACGTCGAGGATTTCGACATTGCGATCCGGTTGATCCGCGAACCAGAAACCTCGTTGCCGGCGCTGGCTCGCAAACTGAGCCAGCACTCGAAGGCTGCCGTTGTCGGTCAGCAGGTTGATCGCTTCAAGCACGGATGTCTTGCCGCAGTTGTTCTTTCCCACGAGCAGGTTCACGCGGGCCAGGTCGTTGAGTGTGTACGACTCGAATCCTCGGTAACCGTCCAGTTGAAGATCGGTAAGCTTCATGGTTTCTTCTCGCGTCGTTTCGGTTCGGTCAGCAGGAATCGCCACGGGTGCGTTCGATGAGGCGGGTGTCGCATGTGTCTCGTTTCGTGGTCGCCATCCGCTTCATTGCCTGGTGATTTTCGGACCGGCATACACGACGTAGACCGGCTCGCCGGCTTTCCCGGACCACGAATAATGCAGACGCAGGTTTAGGCGCCTCTCCTTGCCGTGCCACGTGCAGAACAGGAACTTTTCGGAATCGTTCGGATGAGGGAACGTCAATTCGTTGCGGAAGTTGCGTTTCTCCGAGTCCGACGAGTCAGAGAACCATGCGTTGTCGCCTGTGAAGTAGTCCTGGTAAATCCGCTCAGTACGCGGTTATCGCGGCCGGAATGGAGAACGCTGACAGTGTATTCGCCCCTTGGGCCGACCACAGGCGTGAGTTGAGGATCGTCGTACAGATAATATTCGCGCGGTCCAAGTCTTTCCGCGGTCAGGTACGTGAGTCTGCGCAGACGGTTGGTCAACGAGTAGCCATTCGATGGCGCCGGCAACAGGTAGTGAAGCGGCTGAGACCCGTCAACATTCCAACCGCTGCCGGCTTCGGTCTCCCCCCGAGAATTGCGCACCGCCATGGACATCTCGTCGCGCTCACCTTCAAACTCCCACTCGAACCAGGCCGCAGCGCCGTCGAACAAGGCGACCCCGCAGTTGCGGCGTCCATAGACTTGGTCGATCACGTCCGCCGCGGCGCCGAGACGAATCGTAGCGCCGTTGAGCATCAAGCGCGATGACCATTCGTGCTCGCGCATCGTCTGATGCAAAAGGACGAGCGCCTGCATCACGGATGATTTCCCGGAAGCATTGGCGCCGGCCAGCAGAGTCAAAGGGCATACTGGGAGTTTCAGTGTCTCAAAGCATTTGAAATGCCGAAGATCAAGCCGCGTAATCACCCAGAACCTCCTCAAGCCTTTCGCGGGTCATCCGGAATCGCGTTCTCACTTTACTGGAATCATTGGGACCGTAAGTAATAGCCGTGTTGAATTTTTCGTCCGTCAAAAGGGCGTAAATAGAACAGCGGACAGCCGCAGCAGATGCTTTGACTCGCTCTTCTTCATATCGGGACAGACCTGTCGACATCACATCCCAAAAGGATGCGTTCAGCACGCTGCGCGTGTCCTGTTCCGGTCTGTGTTTTCTGAATGCGTGGCGGCCGAACAATTCAAGGTTATTCGTAAGGCCACGGCGAAGCTCAGTGGACAACTTCGAAAGACGGGCAATTCCCATCTTGTTCATTCGTCGTAGACCTTCGGCGAGAAAGTCGCCCATGTCGCCACGATATCCATCAACGTCAAGGAGTTGAAAGGCACAGAAACGATTCACGAACTCCCGATCCCTCATGGTTTGCCTGTTCAGACTGTTGCCTGTTGCCTCGATGAAAATATCAGTTTGTGCCTCTTCTCTAAGGAAGCGCGTAGCGTCACCCATGAACAGGCAGTTGCGCATCTGTTGCCGGCTGAGTGGAACACCACTATTGACTCTTTCGAAGATATCCAGGCGGGCGCGTTCCGGCACCTTCGCGTCAATGATATAGAAAATAAGGTTACAGTCTTCGACTCGGTTCTGGACCTTGGAAGACAGCTCCGAGAACCGCTGGCCGTCGAGTTCCTTTCTGTCGGGAAGCTTCAACTGGAGCTCATCTTTTACGAAGCGCTGAAATGTGGACAGGCGTTGCAATCCGTCCACGACTACCATTCGCCCCTCGTCGTCCTCTGCCATGTAAAACACGGGCAGGGGAATGCGCATGATTACGGATTCAATGAGTTTGCTTTGTTTATCTTCTGGCCAGATGAAATCGCGTTGGAAGTCGGGGTCTATTACGTAATTTGATTGATCAATCCGTCGAATGACGTCATGGATTGTGCGGTTTTCGTGGCGGATCAGGATATCATCGATGGGGTAGTCGCCCCATGACCCACCTTCTGCATCCAGACCTTCGACTTCTTCGCCATCGACCGGTTGAACCGTCTGCTTGGTTTCCACGATGTCGTCCCTCTGTATCTTTGCATAACCGCGCTCATCCTATCGCCTCGGTTCCGTCAGCAGAAACCGCAGCGCCGTCAGGACCCGCCGCGGATGCTTGCGGTGCATGGCCATGCCGAGCCAGTAGGCCGCTTCCTCACGTCCCATGGCCTCGATGCCGGCTGCCACCGCCCGCATGTTGTCGCGGCTGCGCATGGGCGCGAGGGCACGAAACAATAACCCCAGCGTCAACGCCAGGTCTTCGTCGAGGGCATGGCCGCGTTTCCTGGTGCCCGCGCTCCGGCCCAGCTTGACGCCAGCTTGCGAAAGCCGCTTCAGCACCCGGTACTCGACGAGCTCGAGGTTGCGGCCCCGGAGTCCCGCGAGACGCAGCGCCGAGGTGACCTGCGGCGTCGCCGCCGCCGGCAGCTGCCAGATTTCGTACTCGGCGCCGATCGACCCGTGACGACGGACCCGCAACTCGTAGCGGGGCGCCGAGCTTGGCGTTTCGATCTGGGCGATCCTCTCCAGCCGGGCCATCTAGGTCTTGACCTCCGCAGCGGCGGAAACGTAGGCAGCGCCGCTGGCAAATTGGGCCAGCCGCTCGGTCAGCTTCTCGGCGGCGTCACCCTGCATGGACAGCCCGTCCGTAAAGACCAGCTCGAATCCTGCCTGGAGACTTTGGGAACTGGCGTCGCGCAACTGCGGCTCCAGGAACTCCCTGACCGGCTGCGCATCCAGCGGCGGCCCCCGGAATTCCAGCTCGAAAGACCCGCCGTCGCGGGTTTCGTAGCCGCCCGTGATCGTCACGCTCTTGTCCGCGCCCTGCACCGCGGCCACGGCCCCCATGAGCCGGAAGGCGTCGCCGGGCTCGAATAGTCTGACGGTCAGCGTGCCGAGGGCGCCGATGCCTTTTGCCCGCGCCTGTTCCCATAGTTGTGCCAGGGCTTCCCTGAGCAAGCCTTCGGCGGTCAGCTGGCCGGGCGTCGTATCTGAAGCGTAGCCCGTCCCCGCACCGGCCGGCGGGTCCGCAACCACGCTGCCGGTCGCTCCTTCGACGGGCTGACCGGTTTCTTCCCCGGCCGGATCCGCTTCCGAGGAATCCCGCTGTGGGCGCGGCCAGATGCCGGTCTGCCTGGCATAGGTCATGGTGAAAACCACCGCCTGCTCGTCGATCTCGATGCTGGCCGATGGATCGCCTGGGCCGAATAACAAGTCCCCGCGCCGGTAGACGTAGGCGCCCTGCTCGATACCGCGCCTGACGCCGCGAATGAACAGGTCGTCGCCAATCAGGATGGGCAGGGCCGGGTCGCGTCGGAACTCGTTGCGCAGGGACAGCGTGGTGATCTCGCCTTTCTTGAGCGGCGTGCGGTCACGCACGTAGGCGGGTGAATCCGGCTCGTCTTCGGGAAGCCGCAGCTTGCGGAGATCGCGCAGCACCCGCACCACCTGCTGCTGGCCGGCGCCGGGCTGTTCGGAAGCGGACTGGATGTCGATAGCGGTATGGGCCAGATCCGCGCCGCTCGCCCCCAGCCGGTCGCGCGACGGGTAGAACACGTGCCGGTAGCAATGCTGAATGGCGAGGGCGAGTTCCTGTTCCGACCGCGCTTCCAGTTCGCGCACCTTGTCCTGCTGGTGCGCCGCGAGTTCGAGGAGGCGTTCCGGTTTTTTCAACTCCCGCAGGGCCAGACGATGCGACATCTTGCGCCGCATTTCCTCCCGGCGCTCCTCGCCCGCGGCCACGAATACGAGATGGTTCCGAAGCGCCCGCAAGGCGGAACCTTCGGAGCCTTTGCGAGCATGAATGCGCTCGATCAGATCGGGTACGGTCTCGACGGAACCGCCGACGGTTACGCCGTCATAGGCCAGGACAACCAGCTTCGGCCGGCCGTCACCCACCTCGTCGGGCACGTCGAACGGCCCGCCGGGGAAGCATACGGCGTCGAAAGCCTTGCCTTGGAATATCTCCCGGATACGGTCGTTGAGTTGGGCGCGGGCCTCGCCGGCATCGACGTGCCGCTCCTCGCGCCGAATGATCTGGCGCAAGTTGGCCTCGGCGAGAAAGCGCATCGGAGCCCCCGGCCGGTCGTCGAGATAGGCGGAGTCGGCGATGAACTTCTTGCGCGCTTCCTCGATGAAGCTGACGTCGAGTGCGGGGCCGACGGCGGAGTATCGCAGCTGCTCGGCCGGCAGGCCCTTGAGCGGCTCGTTGAAGGCAAGGGTGTGCAGGAAGATGGTGCGGGCGACGTAGGCGGCATACGGCGGCAGGCCGCCATGATGGTCGGCGTCGATTTCTTGCGCCAGCGCCTTTTTGCCCGCGCCGCCACCGGAGACATCGTTGGCGATGGCTGGCACGTAGGCGGTCTGGCCGAGGCGGGTGACGATTTCCTGGGGAGGGGTTCGTGCCCCGGATCGATATGATGCAGGTGCATAGCGGTGGCGTCGGCAGGCTGTTCTTTCCACAGATGCGCCAGCGTGCGGGCCAGCAGGCGCAGCATGCCGCGCACCCGCTGGAAATTGCCGAGCGTCGCGGTCTTGGCGGTCAAGGTCGCCAGCACCTCGGGGTGCAAGGGGTAGCTCAACCGGAACGCCTCGACGGTTTCGGGCCGCGAAGCCTCGGGGGAGAGCGCCTCGCCGCCGGCCGACCATAAGGCCCGATAGGCCGAGACGGCGGACGCGGCTCTTTCTTCGTCGATGAACTCGAACAGGCGGCGGCGCAGCACCTGAACCGTCTCGTCCTCCTCGGTGGGATTCAACAGCGTCGCCTTGCGCGCGGATACGCTTTCGGCTTCCGCCATGCGGTCGGCGATAAACTGGTTCTCTTCGTTATAGGCGTCGCTTGCCCGTCCGTCCTTGCCGATCGCCAGGGTATAGACCAGGGCGGCGCGAGGAGCGCCCTCAACCGCCTTGAACAGGGAAGTCAGGAAGGCGGTCAGTTGATCCCGGGCGCCAGCAAGGTTGTGTACCTTGCGCAGGTAGACGGACAACTCATCGAGCAGGATCAACGTAGGCTCGCCGCCGAACAGCTCCCGCAACGTCTCGGCCCCGGGGGCGACGTGGCTTTCGTCGCTGGCGCGGACCCGCGCGTAACCGGCCTTGCCGGCAAGGGCGTAAGCGATCTCGCCCCACGGCGTGTGGGCCAGCACCCCGTCTCCCATGCCCCGGCCGTTGGCCGGATCCGCGTTCTCGCCGTCGAAGGCGGCAATGCGCACGCGGCCGTCCGGGAGCAGGGACGGAGCGATGAATTCTGCGATGTTCGGAACACCCTTCAAACCTCTGGCGACGTGAGCCAATGCAATCAGCCCGTGCGTCTTGCCGCCGCCGTAGGAGGTGTCAAGGCGGAAAATTGTCGCCGCCTCGCCCCCCGTGCCGGTCAGCCGCCGGCACACGTTGAGCAGCAGGTTGCCGAGACCGCGCGTGGGGTAGGTGTTGGCGAAGAAGCGGGCTGGGTCGAGGTATTCCTGAGGCCCCCTGCCGGCGATGACCTGCGCCAGATCCGCCGCGAAGTCCGCCTCAGCAATCGCTCCTTTGAGAACATCCGGGCGGGGTCGACAGGTCTCGAAGATCGTCGGAATTGTCATTGTCTGCATTGCCTACGTGTTTTTCCGGTGGCCGGCAAGGGGAAGAGAAATTCCAGAGGCAGTATCGTACGGAAGCGGGGCTATTAGCAAGCGGGGAAGCAGCGTCATCCGGCATTCCATTGACCTCCTCATGCCTCTATCAGATACGCAGCGGACTGACGACCAGCGTCAGGCCCCAAGTGTGCGGCGCGCCGGCGTCGGGCTGCACGGTGCCGGGGGCGAGGAGCCAGCCACTGAGGAACGGGGTGTCGTGGTCGGCAAGGCGACGGTCATTGAAATAGTGGCGCAGCAGCACTTCTTGCATGTAGGCGAGGCGTCGGTTGCCGGCCAGCGGGCTGTGCGCGAACACGGTTTGCCAGAGGCGTTCGTGTGGCGGCGGTTCGGGGCCCTGCAACTCGTCGGGCAGAACCACGGAGACGGTCTGGCCGGAGGCGATGGCGCCGAGGGGCGACGGGATGCCGCGGTGCATGACGAGGGCGGCGTGCAGGGGCAGGGCGCCGGGGTTGTCGACCCGTACGCTCCAGCTGCCCGTCTGCCGTTCGGCGCGCACCCGCAAGGGCGCCGGGGCCATGCCCTCCAACGAGAACGCCCGTAGCGTCCAGGGTCCGAGGTCGATGTGCCGGATAGCCGTCGATTCAGCGGCGCCGACCTCAAGGGCCTCACCAGCCGGTCCGGCGCCGCGCGTGAAGGTGTGGCGCATCATCGTTTCGGGCTGTTGCAGCGGCAGGGTGTAGCGCCCGCCGTGCACGGAAAACACCCCGACCGCGCCGCGCAGGCGGCTGTAACCGGCGCCGGGCAGCACTTCCAGGGTGGTCAGATCAAACGCCAGGGCCGAACGGTGCAAGCTGTGCTGCGCCAGCAGACTGTAGCCCGCGGCGGTGAACGCCAGGAGTAACAGCGCCACAACGAGGCCGGTCGTGGCGGGACGCAGGCGCTGCCGTTTGATGACCCAGAAGAGGCCGCCGAGGGCGCCGCAGTAGGCGGTCAGGAGCACGCCGAGGGTGACGTGCGAGGGGTAGAGCAGAATCGGGCGCGACAGGATTTCGACCGCCGGGTGCCGCTCATCGAGGAGGCCGAGTTCGGCGAACACGCGGCTAAAGTCGATACGTTCGGCGGGTTGCAGCATGTCGTGCCACAGGGCCTGGTTACCGTGCCAGCCGGCCAGGGGTTGGGCGGCGTAATCGACCGCCAGAAAGACGACCCGTCCGTTGCCGAAGACGCGTTGCGCCAGTAGTGGTGCGTCCGCGCTGCCGATTAATACCTCCCCTTGCGTCAGGCGCCCCCGCATGGCGATGAGCGGCGCCGGTTGCAGCGGCACGCCGTAATGCGCCGCCAATTCGGGCAGGCCGTCGCGCTGCTCCACGCCGAGCACCTGCACCGGCAGCAACGCCTGCAGGCGCGGCTCCGTGAGCAAGGCGTAACGCGAATCGCTGGCCACCACCAGGGTGCCGCCGGCGGCGATCCACTGGCGCAGCGCCTTTGCCTGTGATTCCGATAGCGATTGCAGCGACAACCCCTTCAGCACCACGGCCGACACGCTGTCGTAGCCGTACCAGTGCTGCGGCAGCTCGTCCTGTGGCAGGTAGACGATGCGGGTATGGGTCGGCAGCAGCGTCGCCAGAAAATCCAGGCTCAGGTCGCGCGTCAGGCCGAGGATGACCTGTTCGGCGCTCAGGGCCGTTCGCAGGTCGAGGCGCTGCTGTTGCAGGGTCTCCTCGCCGCGGCGCAGAAACACCTCGATGGGGCGGCTGATGCTGGTAATCGGCACCGTGAAGGCGAACCGTTTGCGCGCCCGGTGCGACAGCGATACCGGCTGCGTGAAACTGGTGACGTGTAGATCCCCGCGCATCTCGCTGCCGCGCCGCACCCGCACGCCCAGCGTGCCGGTGACCGGCGGCCCGCTGTTGTGCAACCGCACGATGATCTGGTTCCACTTCTCCAGCCGCACCGTCTCCTGCAGGCCCAAGCGCGCTTCCATCGTCACCTCGGCCCCCGCCAGGCCCGGCAGCGCGGCCCACCACAGGCACAGTATGAGGCGCTGCATCCATCGCATCGGTTGTTCCCATGGCGCTCCGAATTTGGTCACGATTGCAGCCAGTCCAAGACGGGTTTCGACAGAAACGTCTCGACGTCGATGCCGACGACGAGCAGCTTGCGCGTGGGCGCAAACGCCTCGGAAAAGGCAGCCATGCCCGGCAATGTCTCGGCGGCCCGCCCGCTTTTCACCTCGATGGCGACCAAGCTGTTACCGGCGCGCACCACGAAATCCACCTCGCGGTTGCGCTCGCGCCAGTAATAGGCCTCGCATTCGCCCGTGGCCGCGGCGTTGGCCAAATGCCGCGCGCATTTCGGCAAAGCTCCAGTGCGGCAGGCGTACCATCTCGAAACGTCCCGCGAGGCTCTCGCTCAGGCCGCGCTCGACGAGCAATGGGGCCAAGCCCAGCACGACGACTTTCAGCTGCCGGCCAGTGCGGGTGTCGGCGTCCCACAGGTGCTTGACGGCCTCCGACCAGCCGGTGACCTTCTGGGCTTCGTCGAGCACGAGGAGGGCGCCGTCCGGTCCCGCCTCGTCGGCAAGGCTCCGCGCAGCCTCTCATTGCTGCTCAAGCCACTCGATACCGCGAAGGTCGGTTGGTCCGCGCTGGCATAGCGGGCCGGTAGACCGGCCTGTTGCGCCGCTTGCCCGACCAGCGTCGTTTTGCCAACCTGTCGTGCGCCGGCAACGACCTGGATAAAACGACGCGGCTCCAACAGCCAGCGGGTCAATTCCTGGGTTTGGAGTCGGGAATAGCTCAACGATTGACTCATTGTAATGCGTAATTTTACTCGGCATGATGAGTAGATCGATCATGCCTGAAGGTGAACTGAAGGGCAAATGCGGCGACGCAGAGATTGCAGTTAAAGGAGCCAGACATGACGACAAGCACCGAGAACGCCGCCACGCTACTGGCGCAGAACCGGCTGCGGGGCGAGCGGCTGCCGGGATTGCCGGAGGCGTGCCGACCGGCGAGCGAGGCCGCGGCGTATGCCGTGCAGTTTGCGCTGCGCGAGCAGTTGATCCAGGCCGGTGGCGAGGGTCTGGCGGGCTACAAGATCGGCGCCACGAGCCGGGTGATGCAGGACTATCTGGACATTCACAACCCGTGCGGCGGCGGGGTGCTGGCGAACGGGGTGCATGAGTCGCCCGCCGAGGCGCCGTACGGCGGTTACGTCCATCCCGGCGTCGAGTGCGAGATCGCCGTGCGGCTGGACGCCGACCTGCCGGCGGAGGTGGCGCCGTTTTCGCCGGCGCAGGTGGCTGGGGCGGTCGGGGCCTGCATGGCGGCGATCGAGATCGTCGATGACCGCTATGCCGACTGGCGCTCGCTGGACACGCCGACCCTGATCGCCGACGATTTCTTCCAGGCGGGGATTATTCTGGGGCCCGCCAACACGGAATGGCGCCGCCTCGACCTCGCCGCGCTGCCGGGTACGATGACCATTAACGGCCAGGAACGCGGCCGCGGCCGGGGCGGCGACGTGCTGGGGCACCCGTTGACGGCGCTGACCTGGCTGGCCAATCAACTCGCGGCGTACGGCATCGGCTTGCGCAGCGGCCAAGTCGTCCTCACGGGCAGCGTCGTGGCCACCCAGTGGGTCGAGCGGGGTGACCGAGTGCGGGTGGACGTCGAGGGGCTGGGCGCGGCCGAGGTCGTGTTCCCTTAATAAACCTTAGAACACGGTGCCGTCATAGTAAGCGTCAGTCGCATCCTTGCCGCCCGGCACCGACTTTTCAATTTCGTCATCGGTCAGGTCATCGGCGTACCCCCGTTTGGTCACGTCAGCTACCAAATCCGCTCGGACTTGCTCCGCCAGGAGAAGCGAGTTCCTGTGATTTCTCAACCAGTCGACCAATACATCCGTTCGACCCGGTGGTGGGAGGACGATTTCCTCATAGATTTCTTGCGGTATCTTTATCCGCCCAAGTTCTCCCATTGCTGCCAGCCAGTCCCAAAATTCCGGGACCCTTTCAATAGGATAGTAATCTCCGGTTCGCATCTATAGGCACGTTGGCGTCGAGGAGGTAGAGCACGTTCGTCGCCTACAGTGAACGGGCGCGTTCGAGCAGCGGCTGAACTTGTCTGGGCTTGACCCCCAGAATTCGCGCCGCCTTGGACGTCGACAAGGCATCAACCGCCGTCATACGCTGGACGAGATTGAGTACCCTGTCACCCAGCCGGTGGCGACGTACTGCGTAGTAATCGGGTCCTCCTGAGTGGGACTGGGCGCGCGTACGCTCCCTTTCCGCGCGCCACTCTTCACGAAAATTATTACTGAGTTGGCTGAATGTTTCCCGCTTGATCAGGGAGGACCTATATGCTTTGTAGGCAACCATGGTTCGACTTACCTTTGCTTTCCTGGCAAAAGCGCTGATCCGTTCCGACGCTATCGAAATGCCGCCATTGCCGTCGCCGACAAGTCGCCTCAATTCATCCATGTCATCCATAGGCAGCAAGAAGTCCCCGGCAACATCGTTACAGAACTGCTCCACCTCGGTTTCAGCGTAGGACCCACTGACGCCGGTCTGCCCCAGCAGCAGGTGCACGGTCTCGTGCAAGAGGGTGAATGACCATGCGGTCCTAGCGTCCTGATCGTTGATCACCACGAAAGGCGCCACTTCATCTGCTATGGAGAAACCTCGAAACACCCGAGTGTCAATCGCAGTGACGTGGTTGCCCAAATCACCTTTGAGCAGCACAAATATGCCCGCCTCTTCTGCATTCCCGCGCAAGAGATCGAAAGCATCTGATGCAGTAGCTTGGGCGCGATACAGGCTCGAATCCACGCCCAGAAGCTCGCGCAGAGCCTCCAGAACTACCGCGCCGCCGTCCGATATCTGGTGAGCCCCAACGAAGGGCAGCGGGTTGGCCTCGTCCTCATCTTCCAAGACGGCGCGCACCATGCTCTGACGCGCCCTTATGTCTCGGACCAGCGCATCCAGTAACGCGTCGTCCGAGCGCGAGTCATCGTCCGGCAGGGCGCGAAAGTCTACGCCTCGAGATCCTTGGACCGGAGGTTTAGACAAGTAGAACGTGAGCAGCGGCCGGTGGTACTGGCCTGCCATTTTGACCAGTTGAGAACGAGATGGCTTCTTCTTCCCGTATTCAATGGCTGCCAGCTTATCTGCCGCAGTCGTTCTGGAGCTATCCCGAAAACCCAGTTTCCTGGCGGCCTCCTGCCGGGTGAGACCGGCTGTTTCGCGGGCCCAAACCATTATTTCGGGGTTGATGCCGGGCATCACGTGCGATCCTCTTCCATACCTGCCCTCTCATCGAACCTCACCGCTATCGACTCGACCTCTGAAATTGTGGACTGTTCGTTACCAGTATCCGGTTTCGAGATAGCCCCTTGCCCATTTCTCCCTCTACGCAATTGATACCATCAAGGGCTAAGAAAATGAGTTAAACGTTCTGCAAGACGTTCAGGGTTTGTTGTCTCGCATTCCCATATCACCAAGGGTGACCAGCCTAGAGCCAACAACTCCACGAGTTTCCGTCTGTCGCGTTCGACGTTTGCATGGAATTTCTCCAACCAGAAGGTCGTCCGTGTCTTCGGCGTCGTGCACCGGGAACATCCCTCGTGGCGGTGCCAGAAGCACCCGTGGACGAAAATCACCTTTTTCCTGCCGATGAAAACGAGGTCGGGCGTTCCCGGAAGATCACGCCTGTGCAGACGATATCGAAACCCTTGGGAGTACAACAGGCGGCGAACAATAAGCTCCGGCTTCGTATTTTTTTGCTTGACCCGTGCCATAAGGGCACTGCGTGCCGGAGAGGGGTGAGGAGACATCGGGGCTATTCAGAATCATCATCATAATCATCTAAAGCCTTGATAACTTCGTCCAAACGATCCACAATCTTTTTTTTCTTCGTATAGTCAGAGTAGGCGTCGGAGGCGTTCTGAAGAAGTTCGTCATAGTTGACATACCTAGCATTCTGTGCCTCAAGAATGTTTTTGACGGTTTGCTTTCCTCCCTCATTGGAATACTCGACTGGAGGCTTGCCCAGTAAGCAAACGAATTCGACAGGTTCATGCGGGGTGTTCATCGCGTTCAAAATCTTTCGGAAACCGTTTCGATACTTTTCAATCTGCTTCGCCAAATCGAACACACTGACTGTTCGGTCCGGTTTTTTCAACTCGACGACGAGATGCTGCCCGGCAGTCTTGCGATACTGGATGTCGATACGGCTTAGTTTCTCTTCTTGGGATAAGCCGGCATCCATGTCCTTGAACAGTTTGTCGACACGTTTTTCCATTACTTCCGATGCTTCGACTCGTTCCCATGACGGGTCCAGAAGCCATAGGTGGTCGAATATGTACTCTTGTATAGCGCGCTCTCTTGCCCTTTGATCCACTTTTTCTTGAAGTGTACGAATTACAGTCATCCGTTGTTGAACAATCTGGCCGTACAGAGTGGCCTCCAGTACGTCGAGTTCCTGAAACATGCTTATGACCGTATCAAGATTCTTGTCGGTGATCTTCTTCAAACGGTCGATATTCTCATTCCATTTGTAGAATTCGAAAGCAAGAATCGCGTGCTTGATGAGTTGCCGCCGTTCCTTGATATCGTCTACGTTGACACGATGCACCCTGCCAAGCCATTTTCTTGCTTTTTGTGAATAGCTGTGCGGCAGGCTATCAAGCCATTTCTTGACCGCCGGAATTTTTTGAGCCTCTTTCACGCCTTTTTGCAAGCGGAGTTTGCTCCACTGGTTCTGAATATGCTTCAACTCGTTAATCAAAAACTCCTTGAGGGCAAGGTACCGGGGGGCGCCTTCGACGATCTTCTGCCTACTGCTCGTTGCGGCGTCCTCTTCCTGATCAATATCCAAATCGTCGACGCGAAGTTCGCCTATCAAGTAGCTCGCATAGACACCTCGTTCGGAGAAATCTGCCAAAATATCTTCCTGCGCGGTCTTGCCTCTCACGAAAATGGCGATCCGATTGAGATTTTCTCCGTGAGCGTCTTTCAGTTGGCCACTTTCCTTGACGGTTCCAAGCCAGCCGGTGACACTCATCGGCGGCTGGTCTATATGGGTGGACCTTGATTCTGAATTTTCAAGATTCTTGCAATACGATTCCAACGAAGAATCACCGTAAGTCCAGACGTATTGGAGCTTGTCGTAATAACCTCGGTCACTTGGTGATATCATATGATCGTTGACACTGACTTCGAAACCATGAGTGGGACCAATCACGGAAAAGCGACGTGCCAAGCGTGTTCTCAGGGCTTCTGCGGTGCTGATCGTTTGACGTTTCTTGAGACCCTTCAGGGTGATACGCGTCCCCTGATCTAAGTCTACATCGACATCGAGGGGTGACGGCCGATAGACCTCTTGATTCTGTTTAATCGCCTCCCTTATCTCCTCCAGTGTCATATGAAATGCGCTTCGCTCCTGTCCTTGAACTGTCTCGACGGTAATTTCCTCGGCTATGGAAAGGAGTGATAGCTTACCGATACCCTTCCTTCCCATGGGGGGTCGGCCTTTCTTCGTCGGACCTGGTTGGTCATCTCGACGGCGGTATCCAACTAACAGAAAACGGTCGTTGACTTGATCACGCGTCATACCTACCCCATCATCTTGGATGGTAATCGTATCCTCCTCCCTTTGAAACCGAACGGTTACTTTCTCGGCGTCGGCATCCCAGGAATTAGCGACCACCTCGGACAGAACAGCTGGAACATTGCTGTAGAGATTGATGCCGAGATGCTCTAACACATTAAGGCTGATTTGCATTCGATATTCGGACGGACTCATAATCCGATCTCCGAAAGATGCCGTTTAATCGCTCTTGCGATGGCACGAGCGAGTTTCACCGGAACCGCATTCCCGATCATGCGCCCTACAGTCTTGAGCTTGATTGGCTTACCCGGCGCCACGAACCCATAACAGGGCGGGAACGACTGCAGGATGGCTCCTTCGCGCAAGGAAATCGCCCGGTCCTGTTCTGGGTGCCCGAACCTGCCGTTTCCGAATCCGTAAAATTGGGTCGTCATGGTCGGGGCCGGCTCGTCCCAAGCCATTCGACCGTAAACCGAAGCATACGATCTTCCCGATGGCCGTTTATGGCAGTCGGTAACCAGATGTTCGGGCCAGTCGCGCCAAGTTCTACCCGGTGTCGATAACCGTATTCTATCCAGATTGACCGCCGACAACCGACTCGCCCGATGAAGAGAATCCTGGGAGTGAATCTCCCCCGCAGATAGCGGCGGCATCATGCCGATGGCATTTCTGGCCGTCACGTAGTCGTTGGGTTCATGGGTCGATACCGGCATCATCGGTTTTCCATGAAGCGATGCAATGAGCACGAGACGGGAGCGGTTTTGCGGAACCCCGAAGTTTGGACAGCAGGCGATTTCCCAGGCAATTTCGTATCCAACCAATTCTAACCGTCGGATGAAGGAGTCGAATAACTCACCACCTTTGAAATGGACCAATTGAGGCACGTTTTCCATTGAAACCACGTCAGGACGAACTTTCGTAATCAGGGCTGCAAAATCGTCGAGCAGCCGCCACTTGGGGTCTTCTCGGGCTTGCGTGTATTTCGAGAATGGCTGGCACGGTGCACAGCCTACGAGAATCCGAGGCGCGTCAGGGATGAATTCCTCTTCCACTTCTTCCGGGGCGACATCCTTGATGTCTTTGCACACGAACGGCGCGCGGTTGTTGTATTCAAAAGGGTACCTGCACGCTTCGTCCGCGTCGATTCCGCATGAAATCACAAAGTCTTCCAGAAAAAAGCCGTGCGAGAGACCGCCTGCACCGCAGAAAACGTCAATGACACTCGCGATGGGTTTCGACGGTTCGGGTAACGATGATTGCCTCCCGGAACTCCCCAAATGGCGGGAGTTCGTACTTCCACCTTCCGGTTTCTTTTGAATTGTTCGACTCATGAGTTCTACCGTTCGAATACCTTGAATCCAACCGCTGCTGCCGGCTAAGTGGTCTCCTTCTCACCCCACACCCTAGCTATTATAACGGCCTGAATTTTCTCCTCAAAGCGTTCGACCAGCTCACGGTTGGCGTTGACAAGAGACTGTTCGGCCTCGACCTCGGCGGCAAATTGTTGCTGAATGGTCAGGTCGGGGAGAGGAATTTTGTACCTCTCCAATACTGACTTCTGGACCCGTTGCAAGCCCCCCGGTTCCCGTCATTTGTGGCTTCGCCCATGCACGAAATGCAGGGGTGGCTATCAAGAGGAAGAGCCATTCTGACAGCACTCTCTTCGTCGGTCTCAGCACATAAAACTCGCTTGAGCCGAAGCCAATTCGATTGCTCAAGTTCTTTGCAATACCCGCTTTGCCATTTTCAAAACAGGGTGTCACTTTGGCAATAAGTACATCATTTTCCTTGAAATACGTGTAACTTGAGCCTATCTCTTTCAGGGATTTGCAATCCTTCGCTTCAAAATACATCGTGTGTTCAGCTATATCGGACATGGGCACAAAGGAAACAGGGGTGGCTCCGTTCAATGCGGCTATTTCTGATTTTCTTGGATTGACAATGCACACCTCCCTCACCGCCACCAGCGGCCACTCAGGATCAACCGCAATTTGCGGCCGGTAGTTGTCAATCACCGCCCGCGCCCCCGTCTATCACCCGCTGATAGCCTTCTATCTCTGCCACGATCTCCCGCTGCACTTCCAGCGGCGGCAGGGGAATTTGCAATTCTGCCAACTGTCTTTTCGTAACTCCTTGAATTGTTGAACCTTGGCTTGTGTTTTTGACACTTGCAACCCGGTCTTTGAGCACGTACACCAAAAAAATCGGCGCTGACCCCTTCCTTCAGAATCAGTCCTTGCGAGTTTTGGCTGATTGGAATGATATTCGTCGCGGATTCTCGAACCGCGGCTGTAAGCGTTCAGGGGGTTGCCCTGCCCTTGTCGTAAGCGTTCGGCGAGTGGAGCAATGAGTGGGGTCATCGTAGCCAGGAGAGATCAGGCGGACGGTCGTGCATGAACGCCTCAAGGGCGTCGACCAACACCGAGAAGCTCGATTGCTCCAGTTGCCGACACGTCTGACGCAGCGACAGACTCCGCTGCACCCAGGCGTTGCCTTTGGCGCTCGCCGTACCCAAAGAACCCTGACGCCACAACACACCAAAGCGTAAGGCGCGCTCCGCCCGGTTGTTGGTCGGCTCAACTCCCGACTCATTGAGAAACACCCATAGCGAACCCATCTCGCGCCGTAAGTGCCTCACCAGGCGACCCGCATCGTCAGGGCGCAACTCATAACGCCGCACGAGACGGCACAAACGGGCATACCAAGCTTGCCACTGACCACCGCTTGGCGGCGCATGAGCCATCTGACACAATCGCTGAAGTTCCTTCAAGGCCACCTTGCCGCAATCAGCAAGGGCGGCTTGACGGCGCTGCGACAACTCCCGGGCACGACGCACGAGGTGCGCCAGACAGGTCTGACGACGGTTGCCCCAGCCTTGATACACCCCGTAGCCGTCGCTGACCAGGATGCCACGCCAATCCTTTATCAAAGACCCGAAGGCTTCCTGCGAACGCTTGGCATGAATACGGTACAGGGTGACGGTATCCGTGACCATGCTCCAGAGCCACTGCAAGGCATGGCGACAGTACCAAGGCGTCTCATCCACATAGCCCACCCGCGCCTGGCGGGCCAAGGTGGCAATCGCCTCATCGTGTGGCGCGATGGCCAGGGAGGTGCGGTCGATGAGACGCTGAATCGCACCCAGGCTGATGGGTACCCCCAGGACGGAACGACAGAAGTCCTGCACGCCACGCCGGGAGATTCGCTGCATGGCGCTGAGTTCGCCAATCAAGGCCGTCAGGCGCGGGCCATAGCCGCTTTGCTGCGCCTTGGGGAGGCGGGCTCTGAGCAGCTTGCCGCAGCCCGTACCCCTACCCTGGTGCAAGACCCAGTGCGTGACGGCCATCTCGACAGGTGGCAACTCCGTGACTTGATGGGTGTGATACGGCGCCACGTGGCCGGATACGCCTTGGCCGCAAGGACAAGGTTCGGGATAGATGGCCCGCCGCTCGGTGGGACGGAGCAACTTGGGACCTGAACCCGGGTGTCCCTTTCGTGCGCCCCGTTTGCCCGTGGGCTTGTCCGTAGGGTCCGTGGGTCTGTGGAAGGGTGAATCCGACGAGGGTGGTTTGTCGGAGGTCTTGGAGGTGCGTTGCGAGCGCTGTTGGAGTTGCTCGATTTGCTGTTGGAGTTGGGCCAGACGCTGATGCAGGGTGAGGAGATGGGCTTGTACGACCGGTGGTGTTTGCTGCCAATCGGTTTGCGACAGCGGCTCAGGCGGTATCGACGGCGCCATTCGGGATTTCCTGAAAACAGGGCCAATAGGAGAATGCGGAACGAGTAACCCTAGCCGATGATAAGGCGGTCATGCAACAGACAAGGGCAGGGCAACCCCCTGAACGCTTACGAGGTCTTGACCCCCGAATAGGGCTGGAATACGCCCGCCGGCAGCGAGATGACGGCCACCAGGTAGTTTTCCACCAGCATCTTGCGCAGCTGCTTGTGGGCGGTCTGGCTCTGGAAGATGATGCCCTCCGGCACGATGATACCGGCGCGGCCCGTGGGCGTCAGGTGCTCGGCCATGTAGTCCACGAACAGCACCTCGCTGCGTTTGGATTGCACCGAAAAGCGGCGGTGCGGGCGGATGCCGCCCTTGGGCGACATGAACGGCGGGTTGGCCAGAATCACGTCGGCGTACTCGTTCCAGCGCTCCTCGCTCGTCAAGGTGTCGTACTCGACAACGTGCGGTTCGACGAAGCCGTGCAGATACAGGTTCACCAGCGACAAGCGCACCATGTCGGGCGAGATGTCATAGCCCTTGAAATTGGCCGCCAGCTTGCCCTTTTCGTCGGGCGTGAGCGTGCCGTGTCCCTCGGCGTCGGTATTGGCCTTGAGAATGTGCTTGTACGACGACACCAGGAACCCGGCGGTGCCGCAGGCTGGGTCGAGGATGGTCTCGTCCTTCTTCGGGTCCAGGACGGCGACGATGAAGTCGATGACGTGGCGCGGGGTGCGAAACTGCCCGGCGTCGCCCTGCGAGCCGAGGACGGAGAGCAGATACTCGAAGGCGTCGCCCAGGCGCTCGGAATGGTCATAGGTGAAGGTGTCGATGATCTTGAGGAAGGCGCGCAGGGTTTCCGGGTCGCGGTAGGGCAGGAAGGCGTTGTTGAAGATGTCGCGGAAAAGCGCCGGGATGCCGGGGTTTTCCGGCATGCGGCTGATGGCCTCGGCGTACAGGTTGAGGACCTCGTGGCCGCCCAGGCCGGCGCGCACCAGTTGCGGCCAGCCGTAGCGGGCGAAGTCGCCGGCGAAGAACTGGCGCCGGCCGCCCAGCGCCTCGCTCTCGGCGTCGATGTCGTCCATGAACTTGTAGATGAGGGCGATGGTGATCTGCTCGACCTGGCTTTTGGGGTCGGGCACCTTGCCGACGAGGATGTCGCGGGCGGTGTCGATGCGGCGTTTGGTTGCGCTATCAAGCATGGCTGGGTCCACCTGAATCAATAGATGGATTAACAGGAGGTACAGGATATGATCGGGTGAAGCGTTTGAATTCAAGCCGGGGATTGCCAAAGTTGATCAGCAATCCGACGCTGACGCCGGTCGCATTCAGGTAGTTGATGACTTGGGCCTGATGCTCCGGGAGCAGCGCCTTTACAGCTTTGAGTTCAACGATCACGCTCTCGTCCACAAGCAGATCCGCATAGAAATTGCCGACGGATTTTCCCCTGAAACGCACGCCAATCGCTTTCTGGGATTCAACCGGAATCCCCTTGTCCGAAAGCGCGATCATCATCGCCTTTTCATAAACGGACTCCAGGAACCCGCTCCCCAGATCATTGATAACCTCAAACGCACAGCCAATGATCTGGCCCGTCAATTCCCGGTGCAGAGCCTTCGCATCCTGTCTATCTTGCCCATCCATGTTTTTTCTCTACGCCGCGAACTGGTTCAGCGATACGTAATCCTTGATGTACTCGGGGACACTGCGGCGGTATGCCTCGGGCACCTGTCGCAGATCGGCCATGGAAAACGCGGGGTTGGTAGACAGGGCCGCGAATTCCCGCGTGTCGATGACATGGCGGAACTGGCCGTTGGTGGCGTACGCCTTGAAATAGGCTTTGACGGACGGCAGCGCCTGCGGGTCCGGCGGCTCGTGCTGGGTGATGAACTTGTCGAACTCCTCTTCCAACAGCTCGTCCTTGGACTTGAACCGGGGGATGAAGTTGAAGACGCGCTCCAGGATTTCCCGCAGCGTCAACCGGCGGTCCACCGCGGCGGCCTTGCGCAACTTGTCGAGGGTGTAGTACTCCTCGGGCTTGTCGAAGACCTCGCGGTTGACGTAATCAATGACCCGGTCCCACCTGCCCGCCTCAACCGCCTGCCTGACGGTCTCATCCTGGCGCACCGTGTCCGCGAAGCGGTCGAACAACATCCGGTCGATCTTCATCCCCTCGTACCCGACGGGCTCTTCCTTCAGGGTGGCGAGGATGTCGGCGCCGAGGTGCTCGTAGGCGTATACCGGCGACGCGGCGCCGTCCGACCCGGGCTCGTCATCCCGTTCCCCGCGCGCCGCCGGCGGCAGTTTGAGCACCTCGTCATAGTTGAATTCGGTCTCGAAGAACTCGCAGTTGGCGAAGAAGTCGAAGAGCTTGAAGGTGGTCTTTTCCGGGTTGGCAACGCCCTCGGCGACGGCGGCGTCAAGGCACTGTTCGGTGAAGTTGTGCCTGCGGGTTCCCCGGCCCTTGATCTGCACGAAGTCCGTGGGGGAGAAAATGGGCCGGAAGAGGCCGATGTTGAGGAGGTCGGTGCAGTCGTAGCCGGTGGTCATCATGCCGACGGTAACGCACACCCGCGCCTTGCTGGTGCGATAGGCGTCCAGGAAGTTGCCCGACCCCATCAGGTTGTTGTTGGCGAAGTTGATCGTGAATTGCTGGGCGTCGGCAACCTGGGAGGTGACCTGCACGGCGAAATCCGACTGGTATCTGCCCGGAAACATGACGGCTGCCATGGCGTTGAGGGTCTGCGTCAGCCGTGCGGCGTGGTTCTGCGACACGGCGAACACGATGGACTTGCCGATTTCGCCGCTGACGGGATCATGCAGGGCGTTCTCCAGGAACGTCTTGCAAAACACCTGATTGGTGGCGTCGGCAAAGAAGCGCTTCTCGAATTCGCGCTGTCTGAACGTCTCCTCCTGCTCCCCGCCGGCGTCGTCGGTGAACGAAACCGTGAAGCCGTCCGCCGCCAGGAGTTGGGTCGTCACCTCCGTGCGCGCGTCGACCATCTTCGGGTTGACCAGATAGCCGTCCCTCACCCCGTCGAGCAGCGAGTACCGAAAGGTGGGTTGCCCGCTCTCGCACCCGAAGGTGCGATAGGTGTCGAGCAGCAACCGCCGGTCGGCCTCGCGGGGATCGTGCACGTGACGGATGGTGCTGCTGAAGCCTCTCAGGTAGTCGCGCGGCGTGGCAGTCAGGCCGAGCTTGTAGCCGACGAAGTAGTCGAAGACGGCGCGGGCGTTGCCGCCGATGGAGCGGTGCGCTTCGTCGGAGATGACGAGGTCGAAGTCCGTCGGGGAAAAGAGCGTCTGGTACTTGTTGTTGAACAGCAGCGCCTGAACGGTGGTGACGACGACGTGCGCGCTGCGCCAATCGGCGCGTCGCTCCTTGTAGATCACGGTGTCGAAGTCGTTGGACAGGCAAGGGCCGAACGCCCGGTTGGCGGCCTGGTCTTCCAGTTCCAGCCGGTCGACCAGGAAAAGGACGCGGGCGGCGTTGCCGGTGCGCAGGAACAGCTTGATCACGGCGGCCGCAACCAGGGTCTTGCCGGTACCGGTGGCCATCTCGAACAGGAAGCGGTCCTGACCCTGTCGCACAGCTTGTTGCAAGGCTTGAACGGCGCCAAGCTGATAGTCCCGCAGGAAGCGCAGGCCGTGGGCACGGACGTAGCCGGCGCGTTCAGCTTCATTGCGCCAAGCCGCTTCCGAGGCGTAATTGGGCCGCTGCGTCAACACGATGTAATCGTCGCCAACCGGTTCATCAATCAAGCGCTGCGGGTTGGGAACCGCCTTGCGAAAGGCGCCGACCGACTCGGGCGTGGGAAAGGCGGTGATGAGGTGGGGGTTGCCGCGTTCCAGGTCCCAGAAGTAATGCAGGTTGCCGTTGGACAGCATCACGAATCGGCAATTCAGGGAGCGCGCGTACTTGCGCGCCTGCTCCTTGCCGACCAGAGGCTGCTTGCGCTCCGACTTCGCCTCCAACACGACCAAAGGGAAGCCCCGGTCGTCCAGCAACAGAAAATCGGCCACCCCCCGTTTGGTTCGCTCAAAGTCGTCCCCCAGAGCGTCAAGGTCGGCCGGCTTGATGGCGACGCCGTGCTCCAGGCTGATGTTAGCTGACCCATTTTCATCGGTAAAGAAGCGCCATCCGGCCTTTGCCAACAGGGCGTTGATTCGGATACGCGCGGTTGCTTCGTTCATACGCTGTTCGACTCTCGAGCCGGTGCTTGCCGTTAGGATTCAGGCATGTAATCAGAGCAGGGAAAAACCGGGGCGGCATGATAGCATATCGCCGCTTGGTCACCGGTTCGGCCTTGATCGCCTCCGACCCTCCCGCCGTCACGAATCACGGGCGGGTTGGACAGGCATCAGATAATCCTTATTCTGTGCATGACAGACATGACGCTGAGCGGGAGGCCAAGAGGTAAACATCAACACTAGGCATCGACAGGGGCGCGACCCTGAACGCCATGGTGTGCGAATATCTGATACCCGTTGCGGAAAGCGACGGCGCGGCCCGTCAGGAGCAAGCAGGCAGACTGATGGCGTCTACCGAGCGCCTTGCGCGTGATGAGGAAAGCATTGGCAGACAGATCCGAGGGCGGAGCACACCATGACCCAAGCCGTTGACCATCTCGTTCAGCACGTCATCACGACCCGGTTCGAGGACCTTCCGTCGTCGTCGGTAGCGGCGGTGAAAGCGTTTTGTCTGGATACGATCGGGGTGACCGTTGCCGGCACCGCGGCGCGGTACGCGGTGGAAATGCGCACGGCAGTGGGCGGATGGGGAAGCGGCGCCGAGGCCACCGTTCTGGGATTGGGTGACAGGCTGCCGGCAAGCGCGGCGGCAATGGTCAACGCCTTTCACGCCCACAATCAGGAATTCGACTGTGTGCACGAGGCCGCCGTGGTGCATCCGCTGACGACGATTCAATCCGCCGCGCTGGCGTATGCCGAACGGGCAGGCGGTGTGTCGGGGCGAGACCTGATCCTGGCGCTGGCGCTTGGCGTCGACGTGGCCACGTCCATCGGCATGGCGGCGAAAACGGGGCTGCGGTTCTTTCGTCCGGCCACCGCCGGGGTGTTCGGCGCCACCGCGGCGGTCGGCAAACTGGCCGGTCTGAGCGCTGTTGGACTGAAGAACGCGCTCGGCCTCGCCTACGCCCAAAACGCCGGCACCATGCAATCGCACGTCGAAGGCGGTCCGGCGCTGGCCTTGCAAATGGGCTTCGCCGCCGGCGCTGCCGTCCGCGCCGTTGATTTGGCGCGAGCCGGCCTGCCCGGACCGCACGACGTTCTGGAGGGGCCGTTCGGTTACTTCCGCCTGTACGAGGGCGAGTGGGACCTGGAACCGGTGTGGGCGGAGTTGGGAACGGTCTGGCGCATCACCCAGGTCAGCCACAAGCCGTTCCCCACCGGGCGCGCGGCGCACGGCGGGCTGGACGGCATCTTGCAGCTACGGGCCGGTCACGGCTTGCAGGCCGATGACGTCGCCCGGCTGTTCTTGGCCGCGCCGCCGTTGATCCACCAACTGGTCGGGCGGCCCGCGCAGGCCGACATGGACGTGACTTACGCCCGCCTGTGTTTCCAGTACGTCGGCGCCCTTGCCTTGCTGAACGGCGGCGTGGAGGTCGGCGACTTCAGCCCCGAACGCCTCGCCGACCCGCGCTTGCACGACCTCGCCCGGCGCATAGAGCTGGCGCCCGACGGCAATCCCGACCCCAACGCCCTGGCGCCGCAAGCCGTGACCGCACACCTCAAGGATGGCCGCACCCTGCGTGTCGATATTCCCCACACCCTCGGCAGCCCGGAACGTCCCCTCAGCCGCGAACAACACCTCGCCAAATTCCGCCGCTGCTGGTCCTGCGGCGCCCAGCCCCTTGCCGACGAGGCGGCCGACCGGCTCATCCGTCTCGTCGACGACCTGGACGAACTCAACAACAGCAACGAGACCGTCACCCTTACGCGCCCTGCTGCTCGCTGATGGGTGGAACGCGAAATGGCGGACGCAATGGCATCTTACGGGCTTGAAATGCAGATCATGGAGTCAGGGGCGAGGGGGATGCGCCCATCCTGATAATTCGCCTGTAGTACGCGGCGTGTTCTTCTGCAATTTCTCTGCTTTGCCCTTTGGCCGCACCGTCCCCGCAGAAGACATAAAGGCCCATCATGTCACCACGAATGATGGGCCTTTATTTTGCGAAGATGCAGCTTCCATCTTTAGAGAACGCTCAAGAATGCGTATGAGAAGCGAGTTGCTCTCCCAGATGATCGACGCGATCTGATAGATGGTCGATGCGTCCTGTGAGCCGTACTTCCACGTCCTTGATGCGGTCTGTCAATCGTACTTCCATTTGGCTCATGTCATCCTTTAGGCGTTGTTCCCCTCGGCTCATGTCATTTTTCAGGTCTAGGTGTTGAGCGCGAGTGATACGCCATAGCCAGATACCACCCATCACCAGCACACTAACATTGCCAATCAGCAATTGTAGCGTTTCCGTGTTCATCGCTGTCCCCCTATATGCCCCGCGCCTTAACTAAATGGTGGTTCTTCGCGGTGTTTTCGTCAATGCAAAAAACGGCAGGCGAATTTGAGAAGGTGTTTGACGGCGGTACTCGCGCAAGCGATTCCATTTACGAGTCTGTAGATTGTACGGGTACGCGCCGTACAGGACGCCATTATTGAGATGTCATCACAAGCGACAGGACAAGACCTATTCGATTCTGATAACCCCGACTTGCAGGTGAATAAAGTCTCCCTTGAAAGCCAAGCTGGTTTTGATACTGGCTCTATGACGACAAGTACTGAATGGTCTATGCCCGGTATCACGATTTCTTCCATGCCATCGGCAACGGGTTTTGGGATATGGGCGAACACGGCATGGCAGTCGTAGAAGTTCTGGACGGTCCATTTACTGCCCACATGGATGGGGAGACAGCAACTGGCACGCTCAGCATGGCGACTTAGCATAAACCTGGATGGGGTCGGCAGGGCCACATGGCATGGTCTTGCCACCGCTGCTTCCACCTACACATTTCAGCGCCGTTGACGATTGCCAACCTGTCGATACCAAGAGTTAGTGCTGACATCGACTCCAGGATACGCTATCGGTTCTTCCCTGGAGGATGTTGTGTTCATTGCAGGGGTGAAGGGGGCTGACTATATCATGGGAGGCTTTACCGGCCAGGAGCATAAGGGAGAAGAGAGTAAATCCCCTTCGCAGGAATGAGGTTTAACCCTCTGATTCCCTCCCCCGTTGAGGGGCATGGTTAGGAAGGGGGGGCGTAACCCGACAGCGGAAGCCCGCGAGGCGCAGTGGAACGTCGGATGATGCTTTGCTAATCCGATCTGCAGCTTGATGCGGGCATAGGCTACGGAATCGTGCGAACGAGGCGGAAGCCCACGTGGGCGCCGCGAAAGGTGGGGTGGGCGTGACTGCGGGAGGCGGCGCGGCAATCCTCGGCGGGGGAGAGCCAACTGCCGCCGCGTATGACGCGCCGGTTGCCGGGCGGCGGGCCGGGGGCCTCGGCGGTGGTTTTCGACGGGTAGGGACCGTAACGATCCTGCACCCATTCCCAGACGCCGCCGTGCAGGGCGTGCATGCCCCAGGCATTCGGCTGCTTCTCGCCCACCGGATGGGTGGTGTTGCCGGCGTTATCGGCGTACCAGGCATAGGCGTCGAGCTGGGCCGCGTCGCCGCCGAAGGCGTAGGCCGCAGTGGAGCCGGCGCGCGCCGCGTATTCCCACTCGGCTTCGGTGGGCAGGCGATACGTGGCGCCGGGCTCCATGGTGTTCAGTTTGGCAATGAATTCCTGTGCGTCGTTCCAGGAGACGCTCTCGACCGGCCGGTTGGGATCATCGGTAAACTGGCTGGGGTCGTTCTCCATCACCGCGTGCCACTGCGCCTGCGTCACCTCGAATTGCCCGACGTAAAACGGCTTGTCGATGGTCACCGGTTGCACGGGCTGTTCGTCGGCGTCGCCACTTTCCGACCCCATCTCAAAGGAGCCGGCCGGGATCAGCACAAACGCCATGCCCAAGGTGTTCGCCCAGGTCTTCGACGGCTCGGCTGCGGCGGCTGCGGCAGCAGGCGGGGCAGCAGCAAGAGCCGCGATTTCCTGGCGCGCCGCATCCAGCTCGACGCGCGCCTCGCGCAGTTCCTGCATGACGGATTCGACCTGTTCAGCGAGATCGGTCAGGCGCTGGGTGGCTGCCTGCTGCCGGGTAATGGCCGTAAATACCTGATCTTCAAGCTGTCCCAACCGCCGGGCTTCTGCCTGCTGAGCGGCGATGGCGGGCTCCAATTGGCTTTGCAACGCCGCGAGGCGTTCATTCGTACCCTGCTGCAGCGTGTCCAGGGTGGATTGCGCCTCCTCAACCCCTTGCACCGCGGCGTCGACCTGCTGCACGACCTGCGCCAGGCGTTGCGTGACCTCCTGCTGCTCCGAGATGGCCGTACGCAACTGGTCCTGCAGCCCGATCAGACGCTCCCCGGCGTCCCGGATGCGCACCGCGCCGCCCTGAAGCTGCCAGCCGACGTAGACCAAGCCAGCGGCCAGCACGGCAATCGCCGCCCACTGCCAGCGGCTCTGGGATGTTTGCTCCGCCATGGATGTTCCTAATTGCTCCCTCTGCTCAGGGACAGGCGCGCCAAATGCAGGATAAAGGTCCCTGCCACTTGCAGGCGTCTGGCTCACTGCCAGAAGTACTTGAGGCCCACCGAAATCCCCCACATACCCAGATTATTGGCCCGTATCTCGTAATGGACGGGCAAATCGCCACCTGAAGTTCCGGGTCCGACCGTGGAAGCATGGCCTCGCAGTGGCTTCCAGGGATTGCCGCCGTCGCTGAAATCCCCAAACGCATCCCCGTAGCGCAGCTTGACGCCCAGCCCTAACCGGTCGCCCAAGGCGTAATCCGTGCCCGCCATCAATTGGTAGCCGAACAAGCCGTCGGGCAGCACTTCATCGGCTGCTGATGTCAAGCCAGCAGCGTTGGGATTTCGCCCCAACGCTATCAACCTTTGACCGTCGTCGGTCCGGACGGATGTTGCCGAATAATCTAACTGCGGCTGTTGGGTTCAGCGGGCAGCCCGGCATACGGAATACGCATAAAGAGGGCCGCAAGGAGGCAGGGTAGACCGTTTGCCAGGGGGTGTACAGGGGATTATTCTCGTATTCCGGGGGCAAAGGCGCCTCCTTGTTTTTCACCAGGTACGCTCGCTCCGATCACAGATGGTCGTTTCACGCCGTCTGGCCCAAGCCAACCCCTCCTGTAATTCCTTAACAGGCCGCTCACGCTGTGCAACTATCCAAACATGCCACGCTTCAAGACAGCCCGGACAGACTCGATGTTAGTCATGTGAACGTCGCCGCCGCCGTACCCTTCCTTGTGCTGGATGACCTCATGCGGTGGAAATTGCCGCCACGCTGTCCGACGCCGTCGTCATTCCGCGCACGGCATTGTACGATGGGCATATGGTGTTTCTGGCCGAAGATGGGCGATTGGCGCATTGTCCAGATGGAAGTGGCGCGTTTCCGGCACGATCAGGCCATTCTCAGCGCGGGACTAAAGCCGGGCGGCAAACTGGTGGTCTCCATCCTGACCGCGCCGGTCGTTGGCATGAAATTGCGTGCCATGGATGCTGAGCCCTCATCGGCTGATCCCGCCGCGGTGGTGACGGAAAGTCTTCCGGTAAGACGTGGGGAACAATAGCCATGCAATCCCGGCAACTTCTCAAAACGGATCCTCTTGCCAATGCGAACGCCGCCGGAAGCGACCGAAACAAGGTGCAGCCCGAAGACCGGCCCGTCCATGACTGGTACCGCTTCGTCCTATCGTTCCCCCCGCACTTGGTCCAGACCTACCTGCAACGCTTCGGGACCGGTTCTCTCGGTATCGTTCTGGATCCCTTCTGTGGAACCGGCACGACGTTGGTCGAATGCAAGAAGTCGAGAATTCCCAGCATAGGAATCGAGTCCAACCCGATGGCACGGTTCGCCAGTGGCATGAAGGTCGATTGGTCGATTAGCGGTGGCCGGCTTCGGCAATATGCGGAGGCTGTCGGCTCTTCAACGAGAAGAACCCTGACGCAGCAGGGCATTGTCGAATGGGACGATCTCCCACTCTTTACGGCGAGCGACGGACCGCCCGACCCTCTCCTTGACCTTCCTACCGCGCAGTCAAAGCTGCTGCTGAAGGATTCGATCAGTTCGCTCCCCTTGCACAAGACGCTGGTGCTCTTGGAAACCATTGACACGCAAGGCAGGCAGCAGGAGCAGCAATATGGGCGTCTTGCCCTCGCCAATGCGCTCGTGAACCACATCGGCAATTTGAAATTCGGGCCGGAGGTAGGTGTCGGTCAAGTCAAGCACGATGCACGGGTCGTGGACGTCTGGGTCGACATCATGCACAAGGTCGCCAGCGACATTGAGGCGCACAAAGATCGGGCTGGAATCCCCGCCAAGGTCATGGAGGCAGACGCACGGGACGCGGGCGAGGTTCTCGAACCGGAGTCGGTGAATGCCGTGATTACCTCTCCGCCGTACCCAAACGAAAAAGATTACACTCGTACCACCCGGTTGGAGTCGGTCATCCTTGGGTTCATCCGCAACCGGCAGGACCTGCGTTCGTTGAAACAGAGCCTGATCAGGTCCAACACGCGCGGGGTATACGTCACAGACACCGACCACTATGAGATTGCGGACAACGTTGAGATTCAGCGGCTTGCCGACGCCATCGAAGAACGCCGTATCGACTTGGGCAAAACGTCCGGCTTTGAACGCATGTACGCGCACGTTACCCGATTGTACTTCGGTGGGATGCATCGCCACCTCGCGTCCCTGCGGTCTGCTCTCAGGCCAGGGGCAAAGCTCGCCTACGTTGTGGGCGACCAAGCCTCCTATCTGCGTGTCATGATCCGCACCGGCCAGATCCTTTCCGAAATTGCTGAGTCTTTAGGTTACGTCGTCACTGGGATTGACCTGTTTCGCACCCGGCCGTCCACGGTGACCGGTGAACAACTAAGGGAAGAGGTCGTCCTGTTGGAATGGCCGGGTCACTGAGCAAAGAGATTACTTATTCCTGCCCAAAATCGTTACGCCACCATCATCGAGGCAATTTTCCAAACGCTGGTAACATTTCCTCGGCGTCGTTGGTCAGATAGATCACCGGAACGTCAAAGTGGCCAACGAGCTGTTCGGCCACCTCAATGCCGCTGACATCTCCTTCGAGTTCGAGATCAATCAGGGCCACATCGGGACACATACCAGCAGCTGTTTCAACAGCCTGCCATCCGGACGAAACGGTGGCGCACGCCGTATATCCCAGACCACGGAGGCGTTCTTCCAAGCATGAGGCTTCCGCCTCGTCGTTTTGGACAAGCAATATCTTTGCGCTGGGTCATCTTACGGTCGCCTTCTTTTCCAGGAACCACTTTTGGATTTATAAGGACTGATCGACAGACTATAAGGCGGCACGATCATATAGGTCGCCACGCAAGCCGGGTTTCGGGTCAGACGCTACGGCTTGTCGGCGAGCACCAGCGCCAGATGCGTGGGCAGCGGGATTTGCCGGGTGTTGGTGAACCCCTCGTCGACCAGCCAGCCCGCCACCTCGTCGCCAAAGCGGTCGCCGGCACCGGGGTCGAATGCCACCACCACGTACATGTCCATCATGGTGTCCAGGAAGCTGCGCGCGGCGCTGTGGTCGACGCGCATGAAGTCCTGCACGATGACCAGGCCGCCCGGCTGGAGGGCAGCGAGCGCGCGGCGGAACACCGCCCGGCAGCCCGCTTCGGACTTGATCAGCACCACCCCGGAAATCAGCACCACGTCGTAATCGCTCGCCAATTCCACCGTGTTGAAATCGCCCGGCACCAGGGTGATGCGGTCCTGCAGACCCGCCGCCTCGACCAGCGGCCGGGCGACCGCCAGCGGCTCCACTTGGTCGACGACGTCGGCGTGCAACGCCGGGTTGGCGGCGCACAAGGCGAGGCTGTAGCTGGCCGCGCCGCCCCCGAGGTCGAGCATCTTGCGCCGGCCGTCGAGCGCCACGCTCTGCACCAGGTAGTCCCCCTGGCCCGCGGTAGCGCGGTTATGCTGGCCGCGCATGTAGTCGGTCCAGTACGTCGGGGCGTCCACGAAGCCGTTTTCAAACGGTAACTCCGTGCGGCCCTCCTTGATGAGCTGGTCGAGCTTGCCCCAGGTGTGCCAGTAATTGGTGATGTGCAAAACCAGATCGCCCACGTAGGTCGGCTTGTCGGGCACCAGGAACGCCGCCGCTTGCGCCGAGTCGGTATAGCGTCCGTCTTGTTTGTCGAGCAACCCCAGCGCCACGCACGCCTCCAGAAAGGCTTCCATGAAGCGCCGGTTGGCGTCGCACGCCTGCGCCACGTCGTCGCACGACAGGGCTTGATGCTGCAGGAGAGAAAAGACGTTCAGCTTGATACCCGCGCGCAGCATCGCCGAGTTCCAGAAGTTGCGGCTCATCTCGTTGACGCGCTCGGCGGCAAGGTTCTCTAACGAAGGACGATGGTCGGTCATGGTTTCCCTTCTCAGGTCAAAAATGGGATCGTGCCTCAGGTTGCCCCCCTAATCCCCCCTCGAAGGGAATTACTGTTCCCTGACATCGCACGACTGATTGACTCTCTCCTGGGGGAAGAGGAGCCTGTCCCGGACTTGATATGGGGGCTGGGGTGAGGGGGAAATCCCGAGGAGGCACTCCCTGATGTAGATAGCTGTCACAAAAGCGGGTGCGGTTGTAGCACGACTCGCCCGGAAGCGTCAAACGGTGGCGGCATATGGCTCGAAGACCAAATTGACACCCCGCGCGCCTACATGATAGCTTTCGTGGCCCACGAACTTGCCGGTCCCGGCAGACACTTTTGCGACCCCACGAATCTGACCCATTTGCCGTCTGGAGACAATCACCATCATGAAAGCCATTACCTTCGCAACCTACGGAGGGCCCGACGTGCTGCGCCTGGAAGACGTCGCCGAGCCCACCCCCGCCGCCGATGAGTTGCTGGTGCGCGTGCGGGCCAGCGCCCTGAACCGCGCCGACACCATGCAGCGTCGCGGCCACTACCCGCCGCCGCCCGGCGAGTCGGACATCCTCGGCCTGGAACTTGCCGGTGAGGTTGAGGCGGTCGGCGCCAATGCCTCGGGCTTCAAGCCGGGCGACCGTGTCTTCGGTCTGGTTGGCGGCGGCGGCTATGCCGAGAAAGCCTGCATCGACCACCGCATGGCCATGCCCATTCCGGACGACTGGGATTTCGTCAAGGCGGCGGCGGTGCCCGAGGTCTTTTTCACCGCCAACGAGACCCTGTTCACGCTGGGGCGGCTGGACGAGGGGGAGACGGCGCTCATTCACGCCGGCGCCAGCGGTGTGGGAACCGCTGGCATTCAGATGGCGCGGCAGGCGGGAGCGCGGGTACTGGTCACGGTGGGTTCGGAGGAGAAGGTGGCGCGCACGGAGGCCTTGGGCGCCGAGACGGCCATCAACTACAAAACGACCGATTTCGCGGCTCGGACGCTGGCACTGACCGACGGCGCCGGGGTCGACCTGGTGCAGGACTTCATCGGCGCCGCCTACTGGCAGAACAATCTGAGATGTCTGAAAACGGCTGGCCGCCTGGTGCTGGTCGGACTCATGGGCGGCGCCAAGGTGGAGGCCGACCTCGGCCTCATCATGCGCAAGCGCCTGCAGGTCATCGGCTCGGTCATGCGCAGCCAGCCGCTGGAGAACAAAATCGCCATCACCGAGCGCTTCCGCAGCCGCTGGCTCCCCGAGCTCGAAAGCGGCCGCCTTCAGCCCCTCATCGATACCTCGTTCCCGCTCGCCGAGGCCGCCGCAGCGCACCAATACATGGAAGAGAACCGCAACGTCGGCAAGATCATGCTGGTGGTGGATTAGAGCACTTTCGGATCAGGACGGATTGCAACCCGGGCATTTCCCCCTCACGACTCCAACGCTCTCCATTCAAGAGAGGGACTAAACCCTCTCGACGTTGCTCCGGACAGTTGATCGAGGTCAGCGAGCGGCCCCCTGGTCGTCTCACGGCCGCTCGGAAATCCCCACCTGGCTGCCAGAAGAAGGCCGATTACGCGCTTGGTTCCCCACCAATTGCGGGCGAAATCGAGGGGTCCAAGGGTCTCGGTGGGGCGTTCTGTGGGCCTGCGCCGCAAAACGCGCAAGTCTGGTAACGGCGCGGATTTCAGCCGTTCGCAAAGTTTACATGTAAGTTCTCATTGGAAGTTGGCGAAAACGGGAGAAGAAAAGCGATGGCAGGTGACGACGACAGGCTGAATTGCCCGCTACTGACGTTCTGGAACGCTGCTTCGCAGAGCCGGGTGGAACGTATGAGCGCGGGGTGATTACGCCGCTGCCATGTGTGAACGGCACCCGCTGGCCGAACTGGGGCTTGCCGATGTCAACTGTGGACTTTTACCACTGCCGTTGACATTATTGCGCAGTGCTTTTTCAGAGGATAACGACTCGTGCCTTTAAGGCGTCAGGAGGATCATCATGATACAGGCCCGCAAACTCGGTCACGTGGTGCTGAAAGTACGTGACGTGCAAGCGTCCAAAGTATTTTATACCCGCGTGCTTGGGTTACAGGTGGCCCATGAAGACCGCCAACGGGGCGCAGTGTTCCTGAGCTTTGGCACGGAGCATCACGATCTTGCCTTGTTCCAACTGGCCACGGGAGATACGCCCACGGCCACACAGCCCGGCCTGCATCATACGGCTTGGCAGCTCGAGAGCTTCGAGGCGCTGCAGGATGCCCATCGGGAACTGGGCCGGCTTGGCATTGCGGTTGAGTCCACCATCGAACACAACGTGACCCGCAGCGTCTACTTCCATGATCCAGATGGCAACCGGGTGGAACTCTATTGCGATATGGTGCCGAATGGCTTTGAAGCCATGCAGACGCTCGGCCCCGTTCGTATGCCTTTGAACATGGAGACGGGTGAGACCGTCAGCCAGTAATCGCATCATTGTCTGGCAGCCCCTCCGGGACACGCCTCGGAGTGGTTTTTGCGCCTGAAGACGACATAAGACACATTACAAGAAACTGAGGCCGTCCCGGCTCCTGGGACGGCCTTTTTTGTGGGCACGGGAAAGGCCCTATATCCGACGACCTCGGGTCGATATTGGCACAGTGCACGGAGATGCAGGTCTTGCCGTTGGGGCTTCGACTTGGCGGCGAGGGTGGCTGATGTTTTACCGGTGCATTCAGATACGGAAACGCTCCAGGCGGGTTACGACGCAGCGACGCCAGCAGGCTCGCGCAGGCCCGAGAACAGGTCCCATTCGGGGCTGCTGTGCGGCACGTGTGACGCCACGCAGACAAAGCACTCGTGGGCGAACTTCTCGCGCTGCACCTCGGGCGGGATACGCCTGAACCACCAATCCGGCGCGATCTGGCTGCGGTGGCAGCGCAGCGCCTCCATCTTGAGCGCGAGATAATCGCGCACCTCGATCCGAGTCGTGATTTCTTCGTCCGCTGTACCGCCCACCTTGTTCGGGTCGAAATCCGGCCGGTCCATCGGCGACTCGACGCCCATCGAGCGCATGACCTCGTAACGCATCAGGATGTAGGAGCGCGGGTAAGACGTGTAATAAAGCTTCTGCGGCTGCCACGGCGCCAGCCCGTCCTCGGAGTATTGTGCGGGGTTCCCGGCGGCGTGAAAGGCCGCGACGGTCGCGCGGTTGACCTGGATGTGATCCGGGTGGCCATAGCCGCCGTTTTCGTTGTAGCAGGTCACCACGTGCGGGCGGCACTGCCGCATCAGGCGCACCAGCCGTCCGGTCGCCTCGTGCAGGTCGGCCTGGTGGAAACAATCGGGATGATTGTTGGCCGGCGTCCCGGCCATGCCGGAATCGCGGTAGTTGAGCAGGTGCAGTTCCCCGATCTGCAAATGCTGGCACGCCTTTTCGAGCTCCGCCACGCGCACGTCGGCGAGTTTCGGCCGCACCTCGTCGGGGTCCATTTCCGGGTCCACGATCTCGCCCTCCTCGCCCCGCGTGGCGGTGACCAGGATGGTGTGTACGCCCTCCTCGCGGTAGCGCGCCAAGCTGCCGCCGGTACTCATGCATTCGTCGTCCGGATGGGCATGCACCGCCATCAGGGTCAGTCGTTCGGTCATTATTCTCTCCTTGAACTAAGGTCATTTTAGGCAGGGATTCTGGGCTGAAAGTGTAACAGGTCCGCCGGAAAATTGCGCCCGGCGTTCCCTTTCACAAGCGGGTTGAGTACAATAGGCGCGGCCAAAAAAAGGCCACCGGCGCAATCATCGACAGGACGGAACCCCGCACGCCCTATGGAACACGTTCTCCTGCTTAACGCCTCGTTCGAACCCCTGCGCATCCTGAACTGGAAACGCGCTTTGACGCTCTATTTCGCCGGCAAGGCGGAGATCGTCGAGGAGTACACCCGCGAGATTCACAGCGTTAGCCTCACCCTGCGTTTGCCGGCGGTTATCCGGCTGCACAAGCTGGTGCGCGCCCAACCACGCGGCGTCAAGTTTTCCCGTCAGAACATTTATGCCCGCGACCATTACGCTTGTCAGTACTGTGGCGCCATGCCGCCGCCGAGCGAATTGACCTACGACCACGTGCTGCCGCGCGTGCTGGGCGGCCTCACCGAGTGGACGAACATCGTGACCTGTTGTCTGGCCTGCAACCGCCGCAAGGGTGGCAAGACCCTGGAAAACTGCGGTCTGCGCCTGAAGCGGCTGCCCCGCAAGCCCATCTGGCAACCCCACGTTACCATGACGGCATGCCTGCGCAATCCCCCGGAGAGTTGGCGCGACTACCTGAAGTGGTACGGCTCTGTTGAAAGAGACGCGGTGGTCTCCGGGGCGGTTCTCGGAGCGTCCTGACGGCGGCTGATTTTGGCCGCCGTACCTTGACAAGAAAGACCGCACCTGTTTATCGTTAGCACTCCACTTCCTAGAGTGACAATCATCGCAAACAAAATGCTTGGGGTCGCGGCCGCCTCGTTTCCGCAGGGCGCCAGCCCCTTGCCGGGAGCGATGGCACACGCTTATTACCTACTCTCAAGCATGATGAGGAGATTTTCAGTTATGGCCTTTCGTCCGTTGCACGACAACGTCCTGATCCGGCGCCTCGAAGCTGAGGAAGAACAGCAAGGCGGTATCATCATTCCCGATACGGCAAAGGAAAAACCACAGGAAGGGCAGGTGCTGGCGGTCGGCCCGGGCAAGCGCCTGGAAGACGGCTCGCGGCGCCAACTCGGCGTTACGGTCGATAACAAGGTGCTGTTCGGCAAGTACGCCGGGACGGAAATTACGATTGACGGTGAAGAACTGCTCGTGATGCGTGAATCGGATCTGCTCGGCGTCGTCGAGTAGCAGCCGACATTCGCATTGCCTTCGATTGGAAAGGGAAAGACGCTATGCCCGCAAAACAGTTGCACTTCGGTGAAAAAGCCCGTGCCGACATGCTCAGCGGCATCAACAAGATGGCCAACACCGTGAAAGTGACCCTCGGCCCGCGCGGCCGCAACGTGGTCCTGGACAAGAAATTCGGCTCGCCCGCCTCGACGAAGGACGGCGTGACCGTGGCCAAAGAGATCGATCTCGAGGACCCGTTCGAGAACATGGGCGCCCAGCTCGTGCGCGAGGTGGCCAGCAAGACGAGCGACGTGGCCGGTGATGGCACCACCACTGCCACCGTGCTGGCGCAAGCTATCCTGCGCGAGGGCCTCAAGCAGGTGACCGCCGGACACGGCCCCATGGACATCAAACGCGGCATCGAGCACGGCGTCGAGGTGACCGTCGAGGAGTTGCGCAAGCTGAGCCGCGACGTGAGGGACAAGACCGAAATCGCCCAGGTCGGCACCATCTCGGCCAACAACGACGCCGACGTCGGCAATCTGATTGCCGAGGCCATGGAGAAAGTCGGCAAGGACGGCGTCATCACGGTAGAAGAGGGCAAGACCTCCGAGACCAACCTGGACGTGGTGGAAGGCATGCAGTTCGACCGCGGCTACATCTCGCCCTACTTCGCCACCAATACCGAGCGCATGGAAGCGGTGCTGGAAAACGCCTACATCCTGCTGCACGAAAAGAAGCTCAGCAACATGAAGGAACTGCTGCCGGTGCTGGAGCAGACCGCTCGCGGCAGCAGGCCGTTGCTGATCATTGCCGAAGACATCGAGGGGGAGGCCTTGGCCACCCTGGTAGTCAATCGCCTGCGCGGCACCCTGCAGTGCGCCGCCGTGAAGGCTCCCGGCTTTGGCGACCGGCGCAAGGAAATGCTGCGCGACATGGCCGTGCTGACCGGCGGCAACGTCATCTCCGAGGACCTCGGCATCAAGCTCGAGAACATCACCTTGGACGACCTCGGCGAGGCCAAGCGCGTCACCATCGACAAGGAGAACACCACCTTGGTGGAGGGCGCCGGGTCGGCTTCCGACATCGAGGGGCGGGTGAATCAGATTCGCTTGCAGATCGAAGAAACGACGTCGGACTACGACCGCGAGAAGTTGCAGGAGCGGCTCGCCAAGCTCGTCGGCGGCGTCGCGGTGATCCGCGTTGGCGCGGCTACCGAGTCGGAAATGAAGGAAAAGAAGGCCCGCGTCGAGGATGCCTTGAACGCCACCCGCGCCGCAGTCGAGGAAGGCATCGTGCCGGGCGGCGGCGTTGCCTACGTGCGTTCTCTGGGCGCCCTGGACAGTGTGTCCCTCGACGACGACCGGCAAGTCGGCGTCAACATCGTGCGGCGCGCCCTTGAGGAGCCGCTGCGCATGATCGCCGCCAACGCGGGGACCGAAGGCGCCACCGTTCTGCAGCGCGTCAAGGCGGAATCGGGCGCCGTGGGTTATGATGCCGCGTCCGAGGCCTACGTCGATATGGTGTCGGCCGGTATCATCGACCCCACCAAGGTCGCCCGCATCGCCTTGCAGAACTCGGCCAGCGTCGCGGCCCTGATGCTTACCACCGAGGCGCTGATTACCGATCTGCCTGAGGAGGAAGCGCCTGCCATGCCCGGCGGCCACGACCACATGGATTACTAACCCTAAGCCATCGCGCCAGGAGAAGGGAGGGGCGGTTCAGCCGGTCCTTCCTTCTCGCCCTCCGCAAGGCTGTCCACCCAAAGGAGAGCGTCCCATGCTAAATACAATCCTGTTGCCCCGCCGGGTCAGCACCCTCGTCGCCGGGGTATCTGCTGCACTGTTGCTCACCTGTACCGTGTGTCTGGAACCGCTGATGGCAGCACAGCTTTGGAAGGAGGGCAGCCGCGTTGAGTTTGAGCAGCCGCAGGTGCCGTCCTTTGCCGAGGCGGCCAAGGCCCTGAAACCCGCCGTCGTCAACATCAGCAGCCGCAGAACCACCGCTCCCGCCGAACAACGCTCACGCCGCAGAAGGCCGTTTCCCTTCGGTGGCGAGGACCCCTTCCGGGAATTTTTCGACCGCTTCTTCGGCGAACAGCGCCGTCCACGCCATCGCCCCAGCCTGGGCACCGGCTTCATCATCAACACCAACGGCTACATCGTGACCAACAACCACGTGGTGGAAGAAGCGGACGAAATCACGGTGACGCTGGCGTCGAAGGAAGAGTTCGAGGCGACCCTGATCGGGCGCGACCCGAAGACGGATCTGGCGCTGCTGCGCGTTGACAGTCCGCTGCCCCTGCCCACCGTGCCGTTCGGCGATTCCGAAAACCTGGAGGTCGGCGAATGGGTGCTGGCCATCGGCAACCCCTTCGGCTTGGGCCACACTATTACCGCGGGCATCGTCAGCGCCAAGGGCCGCATTATCGGCGCCGGGCCGTACGACGACTTCATCCAGACCGACGCCTCGATCAACCCGGGCAACAGCGGCGGCCCGCTTTTCAACATGCGCGGCGAGGTCATCGGCATCAACACGGCCATCATGCGTAGCGGCCAAGGCATCGGCTTCGCCATCCCGATCAACATGGCCAAGAATGTCCTCAGCCAACTGTATGACAAAGGCAACGTGACGCGCGGCTGGCTGGGCGTGGCCATTCAGAGCATCTCGCCTGCAATGCTTGATGCGTTCAAGCTCGACGACGCCAATGGTGCCCTGGTGTCCGGCATCGTCACCGACGCACCGGCGGACAGGGCCGGTCTGCAGCAGGGCGACGTGATCGTCGGCTTTCACGGCAGCGAGGTGGAGGATTCCAGCGTCTTGCCTAGTTTGGTGGCCATCGTGGCGCCGGGAACCACCGTGGACGTGGAGATCATCCGCAACGGCAAGCAAATGACCATCCCGGTCACGCTCGGGGAACTCGAGGAAGACGAGGCCGCGCGGATCGCCAGCCTGGAACCGTCGGGCGTGGCGGAACTGTTGGGTATACAGGTCGAGGACATTACCGAGGACATGGCCCGCGAATTGCGGACCAATGACGACCGCGGCGTCGTGGTGACGGACGTTGTCGACGAAAGTCCCGCCGCCAACGCCGGTATCCAGCCGGGCGACATCGTCCGCGAAGTGAACCGGCAAACGGTCGAGGACCTGGACACCTATGAGGAGGCCACCGCCCAGATCGAGGACGGCGAACCCGTGCTGCTGCTCCTCGAACGCCGCGGCAATCATCTCTACGTGGCGCTCCGGCCCGAGAAGAATTAAGGGTGGGGCAACACGCTGCATTGCAGTCCCGGTTGGTAAGGAGGACATCCATTCATGACAAGGCCCTTGCAAGTCGTGTTCGCCGTCACCCTCGGGCTGTTGGCAGCGTCGGTGACGTGGGCGGCGGACGCCAGGGCCGGCATGGCGATGCTGGGGAACGCCTGCGCGCCCTGCCACGGCACGGACGGCAAGAGCCCTGACGCCATCCCGGCACTGTCCGGCAAATCCGCCGACTACATCGTCCAGCGCATGCTCGAATTCAAAGCTGGCGCCCGTGAAGGCACGGTGATGAACCGTATCGCCAAGGGCTACAGCGATACCGAAATCGCCGCCGTGGCGCAGCACTTCGCCGCGCTGGGGCAGACCGCCGCGCCCGGCGGGGTGACGCCATCGGCGCTGGCCGATGCCTGCGCTGCCTGCCACGGCACGGACGGCATGAGCCCCGGCGCCATTCCGGCCCTATCCGGCAAATCGGCTGCCTACATCACCCAGCGCATGCTCGAATTCAAAGCCGGCGCCCGCGAGGGCACGGTGATGAACCGCATCGCCAGAGGCTATGACGACGACGAAATCGCCGCCATCGCGCAACACCTGGGGAACCAATAAGAGAGGGGACCGATGACGCCCATTACACGTAGACGTTTCATCCAGTTGATCGGGAGTGCCGGCGCTTTCTCGGCGGCAGGCGTTGCGGGGTTTCCGTCCCTCAGCCGGGCGGCCACGGGCCGGGTCGTGGTGATCGGCGGCGGTTTTGGCGGCGCCACCTGCGCAAAATACCTGCGGCGCGCCGATCCAGGTATCGAGGTGACCCTCGTCGAGCGCAACCCCCATTTCATGACCTGCCCGTTCAGCAATACGGTTCTGGGCGGTCTGAATGACATGGACTTCATCACCCACTCCTACGACCGGTTGAGCAGCCGTCACGGGGTAACGGTCATCCACGACACGGCGAGCGGCATCGACCCGGCGCAGCGCAAGGTGTCGCTGCAAAATGGCAGCGACCTGTCCTATGACCGTCTGGTGGTGTCGCCGGGCATCCAGCTGTTATGGGGAGTCCTGGAAGGGTACGACGAGCAGGCGTCGCAAGCCATGCCGCACGCCTGGCAGGCGGGACCACAGACCACCCTGCTGCGCCAGCAACTCGAAGCCATGCCCGACGGCGGCACCGTGGTTATCGCGCCACCGGCTAATCCGTTCCGCTGCCCGCCCGGCCCTTACGAACGCGCCAGCCTGATCGCCTACTACCTCAAGACGCACAAGCCGAAGTCGAAGATCATCATCCTTGACGCCAAGGAGAAGTTTTCCAAGCAGCCGCTGTTCATGGAAGGCTGGGAACAGCTCTATCCCGGCATGATCGAGTGGCGCGCCGGGTCGGCGGGCGGCGGTGTCGTCAGAGTCGACGCTGCCACCAAGACCCTGGAAACGGATTTCGGCCCCGTGCAGGGCGACGTGGTCAACGTCATTCCGCCGCAGTCGGCGGGCCGCGTCGCGGTGCAGGGCGGCCTGACCAACGACGCCGGCTGGTGCCCGGTGGACCAGGGCACCTTCGAGTCCGCCATTCATCCGGGCATCCACGTCATCGGCGACGCCTGCATTGCCGGCAAGATGCCGAAATCCGGTTACAGCGCCAACAGCCAGGCCAAGGCGTGCGCCGCAGCCGTAGCCGCCATGCTGCGCGGCGAGTCGCCGGGCACCGTGTCGTTCATCAACACCTGCTACAGCCTGGTGGCACCCGACTACGGCATCTCGGTCGCGGCCGTCTACCGCCTTACCGACGACGGCACCATCAAGGGCGTCGAAGGCGCCGGCGGCGTCAGCCCCAAGGGCGCCTCGGCCGACTTCCGCAGGCGGGAAGCCGAATACACTGTCGGCTGGTACAGGAGCATCACGGCCGATATTTTTGGTTAGGTGACTTCTACTGAAACATGACGGGCCCCACGGATCTCAGCCGGAGCATTTGGGCTGACGCACACTGATCGAGCCGAACTCGGTTATGGCGAACCGCAGGTCAAGGACTATCCCCCGAATACAACCGCCGAAATGCACACGCACGACTTCTCTGCTTTCGTTATGGTCGCTGATGGCGAATTCACCCGGGGGTTCCCGAGGACGGCGAAGCTGCCTGCCGTCCAGGAGACGCCTGCGAGGTTGCGGCCGGTACGCGCCACAGCGAAAAATCAGGTCCGTCCGGCGCTACGGTGTGGTTCGCAACCAGATGACAAAGGACCAAATCCTGTTCTGAAGGAGACGTTGCAGGCCCTTCTCGCGAGAAAGCACTCAGGTGCTCTCTTCGCCGAAGAAGGCCAGCAACTGCTCGACAACCCATTGCGGGCGCTCTTCCGGAATCCAGTGGCCGCAATCCTCGATGACGCCGCCGCGGACATCTTCGGCGACGCGGCGCCATGACTCGATCGCCAACCCGCCGCGCCCACGTCCGAGCGCACCCCCATAGCAAAGAACTGGTATTTTCAGCCTGCCTTCCGACAGAAACGCCTGGTTGTCGGCAACGTCCTGCGGCGTCGCACGATACAGGTTGAAGCCGGCCCGCATGGCGCCCGGTTGCCGGTAGGCGCGCAGATATTCGCGTTCCGCTTCGGCCGAAATGGCATCGGGGCGTCCGCCCCAATTCCGGTAGAAAAAACCGAGATACATGTCCTCGCGCCCTGCCGTCAGAGCTTCCGGAAAATCCAGTTCCCAGTGCAGGCCGTGATGCCAGCGGTTGGCGAACATCACGGGGGTGCCGTCGCCCGGCAAGGGGACGTCGAATATCGCCAGGCGCTTGACGGCGTCACGGTGCTGCGCCGCGATTGCGAACGCCGTGGGCCCGCCCCAGTCGTGGCCCACGACAAATAGTTCATCCTCCCCGAGAACGTCATGGACCAAGCGCCAAACATCCTGCGCCAACGTCTTCTTGTCGTAGCCCCCCACAGGGCGCGAGGAGTCGCCCAGGCCGCGCAAGTCCGGAGCGATGACGCGATAGCGCCCGGCAAGTCCGGGGATCACGTCCCGCCACATGTACCAGGTCTGCGGCCAGCCATGCAGCAGGACCACCGCCGGCCCGCGGCCTGCCGTCACGTAATGGAGTCGCGCGTCGCCCAAGTCGGCGTAAGCATGTTGAAACGTTTCGGTCATTGATCATCCTCATGGATTTTGGGGCAGCCGGATCAACAGAATCGCGCCGCATACCTCGCGTGGCGTGGCTCAGCCATTGAGCGCCGCAGGGCGCACGGGGAGCTGGGCGCACACGTCGCCGTTCACCACCGACATCGGCCACTGGCCGCTCAACAGACGCGCCGTTTCCTGACCCACCTGCACCTGCACGGCCACCCGCGAGTTGTCCGACGTACCCGCCGAGTGCGGCGTCACCGTCACGTTGTCGAAGCGCAGCAGCGGGTTGTCGCCGGGCGTCGGCTCCACCTCGAACACGTCGATCCCGGCACCGGCAATCTCGCCGTCTTCCAGCGCCTTGATCAGCGCCGCCTCGTCCACGGTCGGCCCGCGGCAGGTGTTGATGAAATACGCCGTCGGCTTCATGGCCTTGAAAAACGCCGTGCTCACCAGCTTGCGGGTCTCGTCGTTCAGTGGCGTGTGCATGGAAACGAAGTCCGAACGCCGCGCCAACGCCTCCAGCGACGGCACCAGCTCGACGCGGTATTCCTTGGCGATCCACGGTTGCACGTACGGGTCGTAGGCGATGACCTCCAGGCCGAACACCTTGGCCTTGCGCGCCGTTGCCCGCGCGATGTTGCCAAAGGCCACCAGGCCGAGGGTCTGGCCGTCAACCGGCGCCATCGGCGTGATCTCCAGGCGCGTACGAGCGTCCCACTGGCCCGCCTTCACCAGTTGGTCGAGATGGGTCAGTTTCTTGGCGCAGGCCAGCAACAGCATGAGGGTGTGATTGGATACCTCCTCGGTGCAAAACCCGGCGGAATTGACCACCATGACGCCCTGTTCGGTAGCGGCGTTATGATCAATGTGGTTGAAGCCGTGGCCGAAGCTGACGATGGCCTGGGCAGCGTCGATTTCCTGGATGACCTCGCGCGGCATCGGCACGCCCTGGTCAATAATCACGTCGGCGCCCTTGATGGCTTCAATCGCCGCGCCAGGGCTGCTGCACACGTAAGTCGTCAAGTCGTAATCCTGTCCCTGCAACTGCTGTTCGATGATCTCGGTGTTCGGTTCCGTCCGCGAAATCATGGCAATGCTCGGCCTTGGCATGAAGGCGTCCTCCTGTATTGGGATGCGGTTGGCGGAAGTCGGAAAGGGCCGCATTATACGGCAACTGCGCATGCCGTCACGGGACCGTTGTTGATCGTCCGGGGGCATCGTAGAATGGTCGCGCCCACGCTGCTGCCGCAGTTCTTGCAACAGCTCGACGGCCCGCCCGCGGCCATCTTTTTGACCGCCGCGCCGCCCCCCACGTACCAAGCCCAGCAAAACGCTACCGCCAACACACCCCCTGGCGTCTCGCAAGCGCCTCGAAGAGCACGCCTATCTGCCACCTGCGCTTATACACTTCCAGAGCCTGATGACCCGGACGAGTCGACACCACGATCAGTGAAGCCCCAGCAGGCAAGCGGCACGTCGGCGACCCAAAGCCAGCGGCCACACACGAGACGTGGCCCGACCAAGCAATACGAGGTCGAACGTGGGAAACTGAGGAAGTTGATCGGTATGCTTACAAGCCCCCACTGGGGTTCGATCGACAGCCAGGATGACGAGGGCGGTCAGGCAGGTGACACGAGCGCAGACGCCGTTTCTCGAAAAGACCAATTGGCTGGGTAACGACCCTTCCCCGAACTTGATACACTCGTCGCTTAATCCATCCTATTGACAAGGAGAACCAACCCATGGCCCAAAAGCCGTTACTTGACGGGATTCGCGTGCTCGACTTGGGACGCTTCATCGCTGCGCCGTATGCCGGACAATTGCTGGCCGATCTTGGCGCCGAGGTGGTGCGGGTAGAGCGCCCGAGGCCGGAGCCGGACCGGCTGCGCGGACCGCATCTGAACGGCGATTCGATGTACTTCGTCACCATCAACCGTCACAAGAAGTCCGCCGCTTTCAACCTGTTCGACGAAGCGGGCCGGCGCCTGCTCGATCAACTCATCGTCAAGGCCGACATCCTTATCCAGAACTACTCGCCGCGCGCCGCCCGAGACCTCGGCTTCAGCAAAGAGCGGTTGCTCGGCCTCAACCCGCGCCTGATTACGCTGTCCATCACGGGTTACGGCGCCGACGGGCCGGACGCCGAGCGGGTGGCCTTCGACGGGCTGGCGCAGGCGAGAAGCGGCGCCATGGCCTGCAACGGCAGCGGGCAGCCGTTTCTCAACCACCTGCCATACGTCGATTTCAGCACCGCCCTGTACGGCGGCTTCGGCATCATGGCGGCCCTGTACGAGCGCGAGCGCACCGGCAAGGGGCAGTTCGTGGAAGTGTCGCTGATCGAAACCATCAGCGCCTTTGCGGGCACCTACGGCATGATCGCCGAAACCGCGCTGACCGACACCACCCGCCACCAGCAGGGCAACGCGCTGATCTACGCGCTCGGCGACTGCGTGCAGGCCAGCGACGGCGGCTTCGTGATCTTCAACTGCATCGGCAACATGTTCAAACGTTTGTGTGAGATGACCGGCCACCCGGAACTGCTGGACGATCCGCGCTTCGCCACGGACGACCTGCGCTACGCCAACCGTGACGAGCTCATGACGCACGTCACCGAGTGGGCGGGCGGCCTGACGACCTCCGACATCCTCGCCGCCGCCGAACGCTTCCGCCTGCCCTTCGAGCGCGTCAGCACCGTGGCGGACCTGGTAAACGACCCGCACGCTGCGGCGCGCGCCCTGTTCCCCCGTGTCGATCAGCCCGGCATGGGGCCGATTCCGGTTGCCCGCCAAGGGTTGAACCTCAGCGCCCATCCGCATGCCGACCTGCGTCCGGCGCCGGCTATCGGCGAGCACACCGCGGAGGTGCTGCAGAACTGGCTGGACTACACCCCGGAACAGGTCCACGAGTTGCTGGAGGAGGCCGTCGCACCCGCCGCTGAGGTCTAGACCACGACACGAATGAAGGCTCACGTATGACGAGGAAAGTCGTCTTCTGGCTGGTTGCTGGGTTCGGTTGCGCTGGTGTTGGGGTGGTGTTCGCCCTCGTGCTGTCAGCCGAGATTGGGACTGCGCTCGTCGTGCTGGGTGCTGTGGGTCTTGGCGTAGCTGTCGGACTTGCGTGGTCGCCGGGTGGCGGCACGCTTGGGGGGTTGGGGGCTGTCACCAAGGTCCAGCAGGTGGAACTGGACGATAAGGAACAACACCTCGGTGAGCTGATCAGCAAGCGGTGTGATCGGGTGTGGGAGGGCATCCGCGACCGGCGTTACGTGAAATATGAGGATGGACGGGTTGTCGGCCCCGACGGCGGCGCCATCTTTGCTGAGGTCCAGGATATTGTGAAAGAAGTCGCGGCCCTGTACCACGCCGACTCGGACGACGCCATGCTCGAGGCGCGTATCGGCGACATCGCGCTTGCCTTCCGTTCGGCTGCTGGTGACTTCCTTCAACTCGTGCGTCAGCTCCCGTACATCGACCCGGCTGGTTGGTCCGTACGAGAGGTGATGACGAGACTGGAGCAAGTCCAGAAAGGGGTCGAGCTCTACAGGAGGCTTTCGCCCTACCAACACTATGCCAGGGGAGCGATGATCGCGGCGCGGCTTGCTCTTGGCGCTAATCCTGTCTCGCTTGCGGCGTGGTACGTCGGCGGTGAGGCTGCCAAGCGGGTCCTCGGCAAGGTTCTCGGGTCAATCGCAAATGCGCGGCTCGAGGACCTGCTGGAGGGCTCGGTTGCCCTCGTCTACTTGCAGGTGGCGCGTACGTACGACCCGCGGTTGGCGTACCGCAGTGCCGACTGGGCGGCGCTCGTCGAGGCGCTCCGCATCCATGCGCAGATCCCAGGCATCGATCATAATCGCAAACTCTTGCTCGACCATATCCTGCGAGCTCAGATCCTTGACGAGTTCGCGAAAATGGCGTTGCTGCGTGCGCTCGCAGCTGATCGCGAACCGGATGCCCGAACGATTCCACCCGTTGACTTTGTACCGCTGCCTCCAGAGCAGCGCCGAGCGATAGCTGATCGCCTGCGCGACGTACTGTCTCAAATGGAGGGTCTGAACGTACCGACGGTCGGGGAGATGATTGAGGACCTGGAGCACCGTTTGGAATGCGGGATGGGAATTGATGTGGTTCGATCCGGTAGCCCGGGTTTTGTACGCGGCCGGATGCGATCGGCAAAAGTGCTTCTGTGGCGCGGCTGGCGGTCTGGTCGGAGGGCGCTCAGCCGCAGCGAAAACTCCCCTTGATGTTCCCGGAGCGGCGGTGCTAGGATGCGCTGCCTTTAACAAAGCCTTAACAGGCGTCCTGTGTCATGCGTGGAGACCGAGACATGAGTTAGGCATCCTGGGGGGAACGGCGAGATGAGCGCTGCTGTGGTGTGGTTGTTTGTGTTTGTGCTCCTATACTGGGTCTATTGCATCTACTGGGGGGTGAAGGGAGCGAGAACGGCCAGGACAGCCTCGGACTACTTCATCGCCGGGCGCTCGATTCCCCTGTGGGTGTTCGTACTCGCCGCCACCGCCACGTCGTTCTCGGGCTGGACCTTCGTGGGCCACCCCGGCTTGGTCTACCGCGACGGTTTCCAATACGCCTACGCCTCGTTCTACGCCATCACCATCCCGTTCACCGGCCTGATCTTCCTGAAGCGCCAATGGATGCTCGGCAAGCGCTTCGGCTACGTGACGCCGGGCGAAATGTACGCCGACTACTTCCGCTCCGACCTGATGCGCCTCCTCACCGTGCTGGTTGCCCTGATTTTTTCCGTCCCCTACCTTGGCGTGCAGTTGCGGGCCTCCGGTTTCCTGTTCAACGTCCTCACCAACGACTTGTTCCCCGTCTGGCTCGGCATGTGGCTCTTGTCGCTGGTGGTCATCATCTACGTGGCCTCGGGCGGCCTGCGGGCGGTGGCCTACGTGGATACGGTGCAGTGCGTCCTGCTGGCGGTGGGCATCGTGGCCGTCGGGTTGATCACCCTGGGCTACGTCGGCGGTTTCGGCGCCCTGAACGAGGGCATCGCCAAGCTGGCGGAAATCGACACCAAGCGAACCCCGGCGGGATACAGCCATTACATCGCCATACCAGGGGTCATCCAGTTCGTGAAGTCGGGGCCGAACGCCGTCGGCGGCGCCTGGACGGGGATCATGATTCTCACGTACATGTTCGCGCTCATGGGCATTCAGTCGGCGCCGGCGTTCTCGATGTGGTCGTTCTCGAACCGTAACCCGCGCCCCTTCGCACCGCAACAGGTGTGGGCGTCGTCGTGCGGCATTGGCTTCATTCTGATCGTTTTCACGGCCATCCAGGGCATGGGGGCGCACCTGCTGGGCGCCGACAAGGCGATGCTGGATGCCGCGCAGGCGGCACAGGCGGCGGGACAACCCGCCGGGGTCGTCAACGACGTGCTGCAGTTGGGTCGCGATATCATGGAAATGCCGGGTAAGCAGGGCTTCCTGGTGCCGGTGCTCATTCGCCTCATGAGCGACGTAGCGCCGTGGCTCGTCGGCCTGCTGGCGGTGTGCGCCCTGGCGGCGATGCAGTCGACCGGCGCGGCGTACATGTCAACCGCGGCCGGCATGCTGACCCGCGACTTGTACAAGCGTTTCATCAACCCTGACGCGTCGCACGAGTCGCAGAAATTGCTTGGGCGCGTTGGCGTGGTGGTGATCACGGTTCTGGCCCTGATTGTGGCGACCACCTCACGAGATGCCCTGGTGCTGCTCGGCGGCTTGGCGGTGGCGTACGGCTTCCAGATGTGGCCGGCGCTGATCGCCACCTGCTGGTGGCCGTGGCTGACGCGGCAGGGCGTCACGGTCGGGCTCGTCGCCGGCATCGTCGCGGTGACGCTCACCGAGTCGATCGGCCAGCAGTGGTTCGGCATCACCGCCTGGGGCAGATGGCCGCTGACCATCCACTCGGCGGGCTGGGGCCTGATCTTCAACCTCGGCCTGGCCATCCTGATTTCGTTTGCCACGCAAAGCCGCGAGGGCACCGAGCACCGCATGCGCTTCCACTCCTTCCTGAAAGAGCACGCCGGCCTGCCCGAGAGCAAGAAACCCCTGATTCCCTGGGCCTGGGGCATCACGATTGCCTGGTTCTTCTTCGGCATCGGACCGGGGGCCGTCGTCGGCAACACGATTTTCGGCAACCCGAACGACGCCGCCACGTGGCTATTCGGCATGCCCTCCATCTGGGCCTGGCACATTTTGTGGTGGGCGCTGGGCGTTGGCATGATGTGGTTCCTGGGCTACAAGATGCAGATGTCCACGGTGCCGGAGCAGGAGGTCGTGGCGCTGGTGGAAGACATCGGCGACGTAAAGGTTTCAGAGGCCGCGTCGGATTAGCCCCCCTCACCCCAACCCTCTCCCGCACAGGGGAGGGGGAGTAGCGGTCCCCCGTTGAGGAGAAGGCCGTGGGAGTCGTAGGGAGAGGGGGGACTGCTGAACGGCTGGCGAGGGACGTCGCATCATGGCAGGATGGGTCATTGCCTGGTACGGCTTGTCGTCTTTCCTGCTGGGCCTGCTGCTCTTCTGGCCGCTCCGTAAGCTCATCCTGGCCCTCAGCATCAACCGCCACCAACGCCGCATCCAGGCTGACATCGACGACGCGGACCGTGAGCGGCTGCGTCAGCGGGTCACCTGGGTCGCCGCCTTTATCGCCATGACGTTTGCCTTCCTGTACAACCACTTCATCTTCTTCAGGTCGGTCGGCTGACATGCAGGCGCTCACCCGCAGGGAGAACCGCGTCGGCATCCTGGCGCTGCTGCTGTTCGTGGGCGTCGTCGCCTTCGTGCTGTATTGGCGCACCGCGGTGGAGGACACGCCGGGCGACTACCACGTCAAGACGGGCAACTACCGCCTGCAGGACGGCCAGTACGACCGCGCCATCGCCGAGTTCGAGCTTGCCCTGGAGGCGAATACCGACCACCCGCTGGCCTACCTCGGCATCGCCCTGGCCCTGATGCACCAAGAGCGCTACGCGGCCTCCCTGGAGGCCTTCGACCGTGCCCTGGCGCTCGACGGTTCCCTGGCCGTGGCCTATGCCGATCGGGGCATCCTGCATGACCGCATGGGTCAGCACGACTTGGCCTTGCAGGACTACCGCCACGCCCTGGCCCTTGATCCCAAGCTGGCCGACGGCCCCGGCTGGCTGTGGCGCTTCCTCCGCAACATGCCCGAACGTCCCCCCACCATCGCCGACCGCGCCGCCTATCTCGAAGCCGAGCTGCGCAAGCCGCCCGAAGACCGCCTGCTGCGCTTGCCGGAGGTCGACGCACAGCAGCGCATGTACAACTATTGACAACTCCCCTCGCCGCTGCTTGAGAAAGCCCTTTGACGTGCTATGCTTCATGGCCACGGATTCAGATTGACGGCTCGGCACCGCAGGTCGGATTAGCGCAGCGTCATCCGGCAAGCGGCGAGGAGCGTCATCGGAATGTCGGGTTACGCCTCCGGCTGACCCGACCTACACAGGAACGGTCAGGGAGATGTCTACATGATTTCAGATGCGGACGTGAAGGCGTTGGTGCGTGAGCGCTACGCCGAGGTGGCGAATGCAGCGGGTGGCTGTTGTGCCAACGATAGTTGTGGCACGCCCACGCAGCTTTACGACGACGAGCAGGTTGAAGGATTGCCGAGCGAGGCGCTGATGGCGTCGGCGGGCTGCGGCAATCCGACCGCCATCGACGACCTCAAACCCGGTGACACGGTGGTGGACTTCGGCAGCGGCGGCGGTATCGACTGCTTCATTGCGGCCAAGGCGGTGGGAGAGCAGGGCCGCGTCATCGGCGTGGACATGACGCCCGACATGGTAGACCTGGCGCGCCGCAACGTAGCAAGCCTCGGCATGATGAACGTGACGTTTCACCTCACCGAGATGGAAAACACGCCCATCGACGGCGACTCGGTGGACGTGATCATCTCGAACTGCGTCATCAACTTGGCGCCGGACAAGGACGCCGTGTTCCGTGAGGCGTATCGCATCCTGAAGCCGGGGGGCCGCATGTTCATCTCGGACATGCTGCTCACCGCGCCGCTGCCGCCCCACGCGACCGCCGACACGCGCAACTGGGTGGCCTGCCTGTCGGGCACCGAGCCGCAGGAGGTCTATCTCGGCAGGATGCGGCAGGCCGGCTTTGAGCGCATGGAGATCGTGGACGACAAGCCCTGGCAGGGCGAACAGGAATGGGCGTTGCGCGTTCACAGCATGAACATCAAGGCGTACAAGCCGGCGTAGATACCTGAAAAAAGGGGAGCGTTAACGTGTCAGACACCATCCTGTACGAAAAAGAAGGCCACGTCGTTACCATCACCTACAACCGCCCCGAGCGGCTCAACGCCATCAACGGCCAGATGCGCGAGGACCTGAACGCCGCCTGGCTGCGCTTCCGCGACGATACCGACGCCTGGGTGGCCATCCTGACCGGGGCGGGGCGGGCCTTCTGCGCCGGCGCCGACATCAAGGAGGGCGGCTCGGCGGGCACCTTTGCGGGCACGTATTGGGAAAAACCCACCATCAACTCGTTCGAGAGTGGCCTGGAGCTGTTCAAGCCGACCATCGCGGCGATCAACGGCCCGTGCCTCGGCTACGGCGTTACCGGCGTGTCGTTCTGCGATTTCGTCATCGCCTCGGAGCGCGCCACCTTTGGCTTCCCGGAGGTGCGCATCGGCGTGCCCACCATCGTGGGCGCGGTCCGCATGCCGGGCCGTATCGGCTGGACCAATGCCATGGAACTGCTGCTGATCGGCGAGCCCGTGGACGCGGCGCGCGCCAAGGAAATGGGGCTGGTGTGGAAGGTGGTGCCGCACGACGACCTGCTGACCGAGGCGAAGGCGCTGGCCGTCCGGCTGTGTCAATCGGCGCCGCTAGCCGTGCGCGCCACCAAGGAAGTGGCCGTGCGCACCCGCAGCCTGCCGTGGACCGAGGCCGTCCGCTTCGGCGAAACCATGCGGCTGGTGGCCGGCGAAACCGCCGACGCCAACGAAGGCAAGCAGGCGTTCAGGGAGAAACGTTCCCCGGTGTGGCAGGGCAAGTAAATCGCTGGATGCTGGGCGTGGGAGGCAGAGAGAAGCCCTTGATTGACACCCTGTGCGCATACGACCTCGGTGACTTTGATGCCTTGGAGTTGCCGCGCGGCTTCGGGCGTCATTGGAAAGAGTGCCGCATATAGTGGTACAGGTCAAAACAGGTTAGGCTGCGAATTGAAATTCCCGGCTTCAATAATGCCGGGGAGGCGCAGATGATCCATGTCAACAGGAAAGGACGATCGCATGGCACGCGGGGCTGTCGTTCCCGACGCAACCGACTATCCGGATTCGGACGGGCTGCCCATGGCTGAGCACGAATCTCAGTTTTGGCCGATTCTCTATGTCGGCTCCGCTCTGGATCGCTACTTCCAAGCGCGCGAGGACGTGTACGTTGTCGGCAATCTGCTGCTGTATTACCAGGAAGGTGATACCAGCAAGTCGGTGTCGCCGGACCTCATGGTGGTGCTCGGGGCGCCGAAACACGTTCGCTCGTCCTACCGACTTTGGGAAGAGCCAAAGGCGCCGGACTTTGTTCTGGAGATTGCTTCAGGAAGCACGTACCGACTTGACCGGGGTGAGAAACGTGACCTCTACGCGGTACTGGGGGTAACGGAATACTGGCAATGCGACCCGGCGGGGAGCTATCTGGACCCACAACTGTTGGGCTTTCGGCTAGTTGAGGGGCGCTATGTGCTGATCCCTGCTGCGGGGCTGGAAGGCGGTACGCTGGCAGCTCGCAGTGAGGTGCTGGGCCTGGAACTGCACCTGACACCGGGGGCGCCGGTACGGGAGGCGCTACATTTTTATGATCCGGCGCGTGGGGAGTACCTGCGAACTTACCGGGAAGCTGACCAAGCGCGGGAAGAAGAAGCACAGGCACGCCGAGAAGCTGAAGCGCGTTTGGAGCAAACCGAAGCCCGTCTACGGAAAGAACAGGCGACGCGTCAGGCACTGGAAGCCGAACTCCGAGAGCTTCGGCGGCGTGGGCGTTAAAGGGAGTCGCCGCCCGCTACTGGGCGAAAGGCGTTTCGGTCCATGTCCCTCCGGGTTGCGGGATTTTTTGTTTACGCTACGAACGAGCCAAAGCACTTTCAGATCGTGATGTAGGTCGGATTAGCGAAGCGCAACCCGACATTCCACACCTGTCCCCATCAACACCCCACCAACGTCTCCGCCATCAGCATATCGACGACGCGCTGCAGCGCCTCGTGGTCATCGGCGCCTTCGGCAACGGCTTTATGGAACGTGTCCAGTTGCCAGTGGGCGCTGGTGCCCCGCGTCACGATGGTGCGGGCGTGCTCGACTTCATCCACGCAGCCGAAATGCTCGGCGTCCTCGCGAATGAACTCGATGATCTCGTCGATGAGATCGGGGTACGGCACCACCTCGCCGCGTCCGAAGTCGATCAGCCCCTCATCCATGCCGAAGCGGTGCGCGCGCCAACGATTCTCCTCGATGAGCAGTCGCGGGTAGCGCCGCCAGCGCTGATTACTGCGTCGCAGGCGGTACAGCAGCCGCAGCCAGCAGCGATACAACGCCGCAATGCAAACGGCGTCCTCGACGCGGGTGCACAGATCCGGGATGCGCATTTCGAGGGTCGGGAAGCGCCCGCTGGGCCGCACGTCCCACCACAACTCACTGCTGTCACGGATGATGCCGCAGCGCACCAGCACGCCGACGTGGCGTTGAAACTCGCCGTAGCTCTCGAACAATTCCGGCAGCCCGGTGCGCGGCAATTCGTCCCACACCGCGAGGCGGTACGACTTCAGCCCGGTGTCGTGTCCCTGCCAGAACGGCGACGAGGTGCTGAGGGCGAGAAAGTGGGGCAGCACGTAGCTCACTTGGCCGATGAAATCGTTGCGCATCTCGTCGCCGTCAAGGCCAACGTGCACGTGCATGCCGCTGATCAGCAGGCGCCGCCCTACCTCCTGCATTTGGGCGGTAAGGCTGTCGTAGCGTTCCTTGCGGGTGTGTTGAATCTCCAGCGGTTGCGCGAACGGGTGGGTGGAGGCGGCGATGATCTCGAAGCCATACTCGCGCACCACGTCCGAGACGCCGCGGCGCAGTCGTATGAGCTCGTCCCGTCCCTCCTGCAACGTGTTGCAGACGCGCGTGCCGATCTCGATCTGGCACTGCATGAGCTCGGTGGTGACCTGCTCGCCGAGCCGCTCGCCGCACTTCTGCATCATGTCCGGCGGCGCTTCGCGAATAAGGTCGCGCGTCTTGCGGTCGACGACGAGATACTCCTCCTCGATCCCCATGGTGAACGGGAGGTCTGGGCAGGGCGCGGGCTTGCTGCTCATGCGATGCTCCCCTGGATCACGCCGCCAGGCGCCGCGCTGACGATGTCTTGAGCGATCAAGGCGTCGATCTGCGTCGCGTCGTAGCCGTGCTCGCGGAGGACGGCCACCGTGTGCTCGCCGAGGTGCGGGGCGTGCAGCGGGTCGTCGGGGTCGTAAGGGCCAACGCCGGCCGTATTAGCCAGGGGCATGGCGCCGACGTCGGGATGATCGAACCAGGTCAGCGCGCCGCTGTCGGCGGCCTGCGGGTGCGCCATGAAATCGCTGTACGTGTTGATTCGCTCGTGCAGCAGCCCCCCGGCCGCCAGGCGCTCGCACCAAAAATCGGACGACTGCCGGGCGATGGCCTCGCGGATGGCCGGCTCCAGCGTGGCGCGCCGCTCCTCGCGTTGCACCACCGTCTTGTAGTCCGGGTGGTCGCGGAACTCGGCCAGGCCGAGGATGTCGCACAGAACGGGGAAATTGTGGTCGTGCAGGCAGATGACGTTGATAAAACCGTCGGTGGTGGCAAAAATGCCGGTCGGGTAGATGCCTAGCGGGCGCTCCGCGCCGAGCAGGTGCTCGCTGGCCAGGCTCATGTTGTAAAACGACGCCGCGCCGCGCAGCAGGCTGTTGTCGATATGGCGCCCCTCGCCCGCGCTCTGCCGCGCCCACAGGGCGGCCTGCATGGCCTGCAGGTTATACAACGACGTGGCCAGATCGATGATCGGCACCCCGGCGCGGTGCGGGATGTTGTCGGGGCCGCGGTTGACCGACATGAAGCCCGAAAACGCCTGCAGCACGCCGTCGGTGGCGGGGCGCTCGCGCAGCGGTCCTTGCTGACCGAAGCCGGACACGGAGAGGTAGATGACGCGCGGGTTGAGGTCGGCAACGACCTTGTAGCCGAGCCCGAGGCGCTCGATGACGCCGGGGCGGAAGCCCTCCATGAAGATGTCCACCCCGGCGGCAAGCTGCCGTACGATTGCTACACCCTGGGTGGTTTTCAGATCGACGACGATGCTGCGCTTGCCGAGGTTGGCGATGACGAACGAGGGCGTCATGTCGCCGAACGGCCCGTCCTTGCCCTTGGGGCGCATCCAGTCGCCGCGCCGCGGTTCGACCTTGATCACGTCGGCTCCCTGCTGAGACAGCAGTGCCGAGGCGTAGGGGCCGGCGATGCCCTGGCTCAGGTCGAGCACCTTGACGCCGGCGTATGGCTTGGCATAGCTCACGGGTTCCTCCTTACGACGCCGCCTGCGGCAGGACGGCGGCGGCGCAGCGCTCGAGCTGGCCGACCTGATCCGGGCAGGCGAAGCGGATGACGATGGTCTGCGCGCCGGCCGCGGCCAAATCCCTCAGCCAGGTGATGCAGGTATCGGGCGTTCCGTAGCAGAAGCTCTGCACGCGGGCCATTACGTCATAGGGGGCGTTGTAATACCCTTCGGCGAACGCTCTCGTTTCGCGCTCGGCCTGGGCCACGTCGTCGTTGATGTTCAGGGTGGTGTACACGCAGCGGTGCAGTTCCTGGGGGTCGCGCCCGGCTTGGCGGGCGAAGCCGTCCAGTTGCCGCGATTGCTCGGCGAATATCTGCGGCGACACGGGATTGGGGTACCAGCCGTCGCCGAGGCGCGCCACGCGGCGCAGCGAATTATCGACCGAGCCGGCGATCCACATCGGGATGCCGGAGGGGTTGTGCGGTCGCAGGCCGAGGCTGACGTCCTGCAGTTGGAAATGGCGCCCGCTGAAGGTGACGCTGGGCTCGCGCCACAGGCGGCGCATGAGGGTCACGGTTTCCTCGAAAATACCCAGGCGGTGGTCGATGGAGACGCCGCACGCCTCGAATTCGGCGCGCACCGCGGGCATTTTGGAGGCGATGCCGAGGCCGAGAATCAGGCGGCCCTCGCTGAGCAGATCGAGGTTGGCGGCCTCGTTGGCCATGACGACCGGGTGGCGCAGCGCCGGCAGCAGCACCGCGGTGCCCACTTTGACGCGCCGGGCGCGGGCGGCAACGGCCGCCAGGGTGGTGAAGGCTTCCAGCCGTGGCCGCGCGAGGATGCTGTCGCCCGCCCACACCGAGTCGAAGTCGAGCGCTTCGGCGCGTTCGGCCAAGTCGATGATCTGGTTCACGTCGGGAGTTGCCTGGCTCATGACGAGTTCGCGGGTCGGCAGCAGGAAGCCGTAGGAAACCGCAGCATCGGCCATTCTGAAAAATCCTCCTTGAGGGACGTTATGTTAAAAGGGGATCGTACCGTAGGACGGGCTCGGCATCGTAGCAGATTATCCGCAGCGCCTCCACCGCGCCGCCGCTTGGCTATCGGCAGGCCCGGCCCTGTGATACCATGCCCGCCAACGCCGTCGCGCAACCTTTCAGCGAGGGATTCCTTATGACTACCAATCGTTCCGCCGCATGGGCCTTGGCCGGGGTCGCCGTAGGATTCGGCCTGCCGATCGTGGCGCTTATTGGCCTCATTGTCGCGGTGGGATTCGGCGCCGCGCAGCTTACCGGCGACGCCATGCCGTCCGCATCCCGCTACACGCAGATGTCCGGGCCGGAAAGCGGGCCGGCGGTGGCCGTGCTCGACGTTGCCGGACCCATCGTCAGCGGCGGCGCGTCGTCGTTTGAAACCCGGGCCGTGGCGGCCTCGGGCGATCTCGTGCCGCTGATCCGCCGCGCCGCGCGCAACCCGGACGTCGACGCGCTGGTGCTGCGCCTCAACAGCCCCGGCGGCTCGGTGGTCGGCTCGGACGAAATCTACCACGCCCTGCGCGAAACGCAGAAGCCGGTGGTGGCGTTCCTGCAGGAGGTGGCCGCTTCCGGGGCGTACTACATCAGCATGGCCGCCGAGCATATCGTCGCCAACCCGAACTCGCTCACCGGCTCGATCGGCGTCATCGGCCAGTTTCCTAACGCCGAGGCGCTGATGGAGAAGATCGGCGTGCAGGTCACCACCATCAAATCCGGCGAGTCCAAGGACATCGGCAATCCGTTCCGGGCCATGAGCGACGCGGAGCAGGGCATCTTCCAGGACATCGTGGACGAGACCTACGAACGCTTCGTGGACATCGTGGCGCGCGGCCGCAACCTGCCGGAGGAGCAGGTGCGCGAGCTGGCCGACGGCCGCATCTATACCGGCCGGAAGGCCCTGGAAGTGGGCCTGGTGGACGCCCTCGGCTACCAGCAGGATGCCATTGAGGCCGCCGCCCGGCTGGGAAACATCGACGGCGAGCCGCGCGTGCTGCATTACCGCCGGCGCGGCGGCTTTCTCGACCTGATCGGCGCCAGCGGCTGGGTCGCCGGCGCTGCGGCGCCGCAGCGCTGGCTCCGGCGTCTGCTGGCGCCGTCCCTGGAATACCGCTGGGAGCCATGAGCCTTGCGGACGGGCGCGGCGCCTTCGCAGCCCTGTTTCGCCAGCCACGCGTCAAGGGTCTTCTTACCCAACCATCCGGGCGGTGGCGCAACACCTTCCGGCTTTCCATGAGGAGGCGCCTATGCGGTGGTTCACGACGGCTCTGGGGATTCTTTGGGTCGGCCTGTTTGTCTGGCTCACTGTTGCCTGGGCCGACAATCTGACGGTTACTGCATCGCGGGCCAACGTGCGCCAAGGGCCGGGCTTGACGCACGGCGTGATCGACACGCTGCCGCGCGGCGCAACGTTTCCGGTTCTGAAAACGCAGGACGGCTGGCACCAGATTCAACTGGACGACGGCCGCGCGGCGTGGATCGCCGCTTCCGTCGTGCGCCTCGACGACACCGGCCGTTCGGACACGTCCGCCCGCACCCTGAAGCGCCGCGATACAACCGCTTCCCGCCGTGTGGCCCTGGTTATCGGCAACGCCGCTTATGCCCACGCGACGCTGCTGCGCAACCCACCCAACGACGCAGAGGCCATCAGCGCCTCGCTGGGGCGCCTCGGTTTTACGGTGACGCGGCTTGACGACGCCGGCAAGGCGGAGTTGGAAAAAGGCCTGCAGGCGTTCATGAGCGCGGCGAGCGGGTCGGAAATCGCCTTGGTGTTCTATGCCGGTCACGGCATGGAAGTGGACCAGCGCAACTTCCTGGTGCCGGTGGACGCGCGCCTGGCGAACGCCGACGACGTCGAGTTCGAGGCCGTGTCGCTGGCCTTGGTGATGCGCGCGGTGGGCCGCGCCGCGGGGCTTGGCCTGGTGATTCTGGACGCCTGCCGCGACAACCCGTTCGTAACTGCCATGCAGCGCCGCGGGTCAACGCGGGCCATCGGTCGCGGTCTGGCGCGCGTGGAGCCCACCGGCGAGACGCTGGTGGCCTACGCCGCCAAGGAGGGCACGCAGGCGGCCGACGGCGAGGGGCGCAACAGCCCGTACACCACGGCGCTGTTGCGCTACCTGGAGGAGCCAGGCCTGGAGGTGGGTTTGATGTTTCGCCGGGTGCGCGATGCGGTGCTGGCGGCCACCGGCGGGAGTCAGGAGCCGTTCACGTATGGCTCGTTGTCGAGCGCGGGGGTTTATCTCAAGGCCGCGTCGTCGCCGATACAGCCGCCTGCGCCCACCGCCCCGGCGGTGGACGATGGGGATTCGGACCGCGTGCGTGCGGAACGGCTGGCTGCGGAGCGGGAGTTCTGGCAGTCGATCAAGGCCAGTACGAACCCGGCGGATTTCACGGCCTATCTGGAACAGTACCGTGGGGGGATGTTCGAGGCGCTGGCGCGCAACCGGCTGCGGGAGCTGGAGGCCTCGCCGGCGCCAGTCGAGCCTCAGCAGCAGGCGGAGCCCCAAAAGCAGGAGCAGGCCCGGCCTGAGCTTGAGCCCGGCACGGTGTTTCGCGACTGTGACGAATGTCCGCAGATGGTGGTGGTGCCAGCGGGGTCGTTCGGGATGGGGTCGCCGTTGGGTGAAGCAGGGCGTGGCGATAACGAAGGTCCGGTGCACCGGGTGACGTTCGACCGGCCGTTTGCGGTAGGAGTGTATGAGGTGACCTTTCGGGAGTGGGACGCCTGCGTGGCGGGCGGCGGTTGCAACGGTTATCGCCCTGACGATGAGGGCTGGGGTCGTGGCGATCGCCCCGTCATCAACGTCAGTTGGGACGATGCGCAGGCGTACGTTCGGTGGTTGTCACGGGAGACGGGTGAGGGCTACCGCTTGCTGAGCGAATCGGAGTGGGAATACGTGGCTCGGGCTGGGACGACGGGTCCGTTTCACACGGGCGCGACGATATCGACGGACCAGGCGAACTATGATGGAAATCATGTTTATGGTTCCGGTCATCGAGGCGTCTATCGGCAGCAGACGGTAGTCGTGGGAAGGTTTCCGCCGAACGGGTTTGGCCTGCATGACGTCCACGGCAACGTGTGGGAGTGGGTTGAGGATTGCTGGCGCGGTGATTATGCCGGGGCGCCGGTTGACGGCGGCGCCTGGGAGAGCGGTGGGAATTGTGACTGGCGCGTGGTGCGCGGCGGTTCCTGGGACTACGAACCGAGGTACCTCCGTGCCGCCTTCCGCAGCAGAGTCACCCCCATAATCCGCTTCTTCGACATTCTGGGTTTCCGAATTGCCCGGACGCTTACCCCTTGAATTTTTACCTCCTTACCTCTTTGGAGGGTCCAGGGGGCGAAGCCCCTTGGCGAATTTTGGCGTATGCCGGACGGGCCGGGCGGTTCCCGCGTCGGGCCCGTCCGGCTGAAGACGTATTTGGAATTGAAGGAGACAGCCATGACGGCCAGCAGCAAGCACGACAGGACGATTGAGCAGGAATACGCGGCGCGCTTTCCGCAGTCGCAGGCGTTGCACCGGCAGGCGGCGGCGCGCCTGCCCGGCGGCGTCACGCACGTGGCGCGGTCGTTCGAGCCGTTTCCGATCTACGTCGACCGCTGCGTCGGGCCGTACAAGTGGGACGTGGACGGCAACCGCTACATCGACTACTGGACCGGCCACGGCGCCATGCTGCTGGGGCACGCCCACCCGGCGGTGGTGGCGGCGATCCAGGAGCAGGCGGCCAGGGGCACGCACGCCGGCGGCAGCACGCGGCGCGAGATCGAGTGGGCGCAACTGATCATGGACATGGTGCCGTGCGCCGAGTCGGTGAAATTCACCAGCTCCGGCACCGAGGCGACCCTGCTGGCCCTGCGCGCGGCGCGGGCGGCGACCGGCAAGAGCAAGGTCATCAAGTTCGAGGGGCATTTTCACGGCTGGCACGACTACGTGGCCTGCGGCGTCGTGGAGCCGTTCGACGTGCCGCTGTCGGCCGGCATCCCGGAGGCGGTGCAGGACACGGTCATCCTGGCGCCGTTCAACGACCCCGGCGCCCTGACCGCGGCGCTGGACGCCTCGGACGACATCGCCGCGGTGATCGCCGAGCCGGGCGGCTCCTACGACGACGCGGTGCCGTCCAACCCGGCCTTTCTCGCCCACCTGCGGGCCGAGACGGCGCGCCGCGGCGTGGTGCTGATATTCGATGAGGTGGTGACGGGCTTTCGCTACGCGGTGGGCGGCGCGCAGGCGTATTTCGGCGTCACGCCGGACATGACGACGCTGGCCAAGGTGATGGCCGGCGGCCTGAACGGCGGCGCGGTGGTGGGGCGAGGGGACATCATGGCGGTGTTCGAGGCCACGGCGGACGCGCATTGGAACCGTTACCAGATGGTGCCGCATCCGGGGACGTTCAACGCCAATCCGCTTTCCGCCGCGGCCGGCGTGGCGGCCCTCGAGATCATCGCCAGCGGTGAGCCGACCAACCACGCTCAGGAGATGATGGACCTGATGAAGCGCGGCTTCAACGAGGTGCTCGCCCGCCGCGGCGTGCCGGGCTGCGCCTACGGCCGCGCCTCGATCTTCAAGACCTACGTCGGCGCTGAGGCGCCGCGCCTCAGCCGCCTCGATTTCAGCAACCTCAAGGACGACACCGCCACCCTGTTGCGTGGCGCCCCCCTCACCCCCCTGCTGCGCAAGGGCATGCTGCTCAACGGCGTCGACATGATGCGCGCCGCCGGCTTCCTCTCCGCCGCCCACACCCCCGACGTCGTCGAGGAAACGGTGCAGGCGTTCGACCGCACCCTGGCCCGCTTGCAGGCGGAGGGCGCGGTGTAGGCCGGGTTGGCGGCTGGGCAACCCAACCCGATGAGATCAAGGCGGCCTTCATCGCCACGCCTCCCATGCCTGGGAGCACGGGCTTCCAGCCCGCTAAGCGGAACCCTGCGGGCAAGATGCCCGCGCTCCCAGAAGAGGCATCGCGATTTACAACCACCCTCGACCGCAGGGTTGCTCGGGTGAATGTCAACCAGGCCCTGGCCTCGTCTTCATACCACGGGAATTTCATGCGCCCCTTGCCGCATGGCCTCCTGTTGCCGGGTTCCGCCGTGCTTGCGCCAGTTCGTAGCTCACCTGCATCCGCATCCAGTGCTCGGCAGTTCCCCAGCCAATGCTTTCCAACGCCAGGGCCATGTTCGTAGACATACCCGCTCTGCCGTTCAGCAGACGTGACAACGTTCCGCGGCCACAACTCAAACGAGTTGCTGTCTCGGTGACGCTCCAGCCAACTTCTTCCATGCTCTCACGGATCAGTTCGCCCAGATGCGGAGGTTTCAGCATGGGACCTGCCCGTTCACCATCGTCATTGCTCATAAGCGATTATCTTTTCTCGGTCAGTGGTAGTCGATCAGGTCCACGTCAACGGCTTCACCGTTCTCGAAACGGAATACCACGCGCCAGTTGCCGGATACGCGAACGCTCCACTGGCCCGCCCGATTTCCTTATCACACAAGGCGCTTTCGTGAGATGCTGTTGGTCAGAGCAACTAACGATCATAAGATAATCCCTGTAGATCCCAAGACGAATCTTGCTCCCTCCCGGCGCAGCATTTCGTATGGGGTTACGCAACGCAGACCAAGCCCGATACAGGCGTTTGGAATTTTGATTTTCCGAGTCGTATCGGCGGGAACTTCGTGGCTGACGATAGCGCAGTCATACGCCAGTGCGTGGGCGACGAGCCAGTAATCAGCAACCTGAAGAAACGTGGCCACTGCAGCGGGCTCATAGCCTTGGTTGCCCGCCCAGTCGCTGACAATACGGAGAGCGGGCAGCACCATGGCGTCCGGCCTCAGAAAGAAGCCGTCGCCCCGTGCTGCAGCCCATTCCGCCAGTTTGTCCGCACCTGCGTGCAGTTCGTCTGCGACCTTTTCAATGCTTGCCACTTTTCCGGCGCGGTTCTGCTCATCCAGCCAATCCCAGAACGCCGGGCAGAAATCGAAACCATAGTGCAGGTTTTTGGCTTGGATAAAGACGTTCGCGTCGAGAAGGTAGTCGGTCATTCTACAATCCCGACTTCTCGACCGAGCTTGTGGAACGTATCCGTCTTGGCGATTCCGAGCATCCGGAAGGCATCACGATAGAGCGTCTGGCCTTCCAGCGTGCTCGCCACCAGAGCGCGAGCAAATCGAGGGCTTACGCGGGCCAGGGTGGTACGGTAAAAATCGCCGCCACCGTCGCCGCTTCGTGCAAGCGCTCTCAACTGTTCACATTCCTGCGTCCACGCCGAGTCGAAGGAAGGGCGGTCCAGTCGCTTGGCGTCAAAAAGGCGCCGCAGGATGACCAGGGTGCTCACTTTGAACGCCTGTGCCAGACGCGGCACCGCGGCCAACGGCTCTTCAACGCGCAGGTCGGCGCGCAGGTCGGCAAGAGGCACCAGCAGCTCAGCCGCAACGGCATTGCACCAGACTTCTTCTGGCCGAAAACCCTGCCGCCAGGATTCTGCCCCTATGTTCGACAACGCCGACGCTCCGAGCCAAAGATGCGCGAGTTCATGCGCGAGCGTGAACATCTGCGCCGCCTTTGTGTCTGCACCGTTGATGAAGATCAGCGGCGCGAGGGGGTCGGACAGGGCAAAGCCGCGAAACTCGGCGGGGTCGAGACGTCGGCTCGTGTTGCTCATTACAATCCCGCTGGTCATAACGAGCACGCCAGCCTCGTCAGCTTGCCGGACGAACAGTTTCAGCGCATCGGTCCATGTCGGGCACTTTCGTCGGGCGTCGAGGTCGAAACCAAGGGTTTCCCGCACGCGGTCTGCAACGTCCTCTGGTCGCGTGTCAACCGTGGCGCTGCCGACGAAGCCGAGCTCCGGTTCCTGTGCAACGCGAAGGAAATCACGATACCAGCTCTGCCGTTCCTGGCAGACGTAGATCATTTCCAGGAGGTCAGGGCTCGGACGTGTCACGGTCTGCCCAGGCAAAGTCCGGAAATCGGGAATGGGTACCGGTTCCTCTGGTGGCTTCGTGAGGAACAGGTAACCGACCGGTACGTGGACGGCACGGGCGAAGGCTTCTGCCTGCTTCAAAGTGGGGTGTATAGACCCGCCTTCCCATTCTGGCAGCTTCCTGAACTTGCCAATCAGGTCATTCTGCGTTAGTCCTGCGCGCTCTCGCGCCCAACGCAAAATCTCGGTATTGACGGGAACGCGGGTCATGCGATGGCTTCCACTCACACCGCCTTGACGAACAGCGCCAGCCCCAGGACGGCGACGGCGACGTAGGCCGCCAGAACCGCGGCGCCGGGGTAGTCCTTGGCGAGCCGCTGGCCGAAGAACAGGCAGAGCAGCGACAACAGCGCCAGCTCAAGCCCGGCGATGGCGAGCCCGCTGCCCGTGCCGATCAGCAGAAGGATGAAGCCGACGCCGCAGCACAGGCCGGTGACGGTTTCCAGGGCGGTGATGGCCCAGAACATCAGCGGCACCGCGCCACGCAGTGGGCTGGCGGCAAAATGGCTGCTGAGGAAGTCCAGATTGCCCTGGCTGTCGATGAGCTTGTCGACCGCCGACTGCAGGAACGCGATGGCGAAAAACGCCGTCACCGCCAGCTGTCCGAACCACAAGGGTTCTATGAACCGATCCATGCTTGCCCCCTTCCCGTTTTCTCGCCTCGTCCTTGCCTCACACCGACACGCCGGGCCGTACGTCTTGGGCAAAGCGGTCCATGACGCGCTGTATCTCGGCAATGTCCGACGTCATGATGTCGAACACCATGTGGCTGACGCCGCAATCGGCGTACCGCGCGATGTCGTCCTGGATGGCGGCGGGGCTGCCGGTGAGTGGCCGGCGGTCGGCCCCGACGTCGTCGGCAAAGACGATGGGGCCACGGAACGAGATGGTTACGTCCTGCGGATTGCGGCCCGCCCGCCCGGCTTCATCGCGCAGGCGCGCTACGGCGTTCTTCATCTCGTCGGGCGTCAGGTCGGCGGGCGGGCGCAAGCCGATGGGATGCCAGCCGTCGCCCAAGCGGGCGGCGCGGCGGATGGCCGGGCCGGTGTGGCCGCCGATCCAGATGGGCGGGTGCGGGCGGCGCACCGGGCGCGGCGCGAAGCCGATGTTGTCGAAGCGCACGTGCTCGCCGTTGAAGCTGGGGGCGTCGTCGGTCCACAGGGTGCGGAAGACGCGGATGTATTCGTCGCTGACGGCGCCGCGCTGCCGGAAGGTGTCCAGGCCGAGCGCCACGAATTCTTCCTCCATCCAGCCCACGCCGACGCCGAGGATGACCCGCCCGCCCGACAGGGTATCGAGGGTGGAGACCATCTTGGCGGTCAGCAGCGCGTTGCGGTAGGGCAGGATGAGCACGCTGGTGCCGAGCTGCACGCGCGTGGTGCACGCCGCCAGGTAGGTCAGGGTAGTCAGCGGCTCGTAGTAATCCTGCCCAGGCGCGGCGGGAAAGGCGCCGTTCGGGTCGTACGGGTAGAACGACTCGATCTGCTGCGGCACGATGATGTGATCGCTCACCCAGATCGAATCCAGCCCCACCGTCTCGGCATGCTGCGCGAGCAGCCGCAGGTTGTCCGTCGTGGTCGTCGCTCCCCGGCTGGGAAGGCTTACCCCAAACTCCATTTGTGAATCTCCTTGTGCGTTCGGTTTCATGCGGTCCGCGGCCCGCCCGCGGCTGGCTTCGTCGGGCCGCTTTGTAGCACGACCCGCCGCCTTGGGGCAACACGACCGCTGCCGCCTTGTTGCCCCCCATAATCTTCGTTACACTGCCCGCACCTCATATCGGCAAGCATAGACGAAAGGAAGAAATCCATGGACAGCAACGCCGCCCTTGCGGATCTGGAAGCCATCGTCGGCCCGCAGCGCGTTCTCAGGTCGCGCGCCGAGCGCGCCGTGTACGGCTACGACGCCTCGGTGTTTCGCGGCGCCGAACTGCTGGCGGTGGTGCTGCCGACGACAGCCGAGCAGATCTCCCGTCTGGTCGTGTGGTGCCGGGACCGCGGCGTGCCGTACGTGGCGCGCGGCACCGGCACCGGCATCAGCGGCGGCGCCATCCCCACCCACGGCGGTGTGATCATCGAATTGGCGCTCATGAACCAAGTGCTGGAGATCGACCTGGCCAATCGCTTGGCCGTCGTGCAGCCCGGCGTCGTCAACCAGGACCTCAAGCGGCGCGTGCAGGAGCACGGCTACGCTTACACCTACGTACCCGACCCCGGCAGCCAGGTGGTCTCGACCATCGGCGGCAACGTGGCCACCAACGCTGGTGGCATGCACTGCCTGAAGTACGGCATCACCGGCAACCACATCCTCGGGCTGGAGATGGTGCTGCCCGACGGCGACATCGTGACGGTAGGCGGCAAGGCGGTGGACCAGCCGGGCGCCGACCTCACCGGGCTGCTGGTCGGTTCGGAGGGCACCCTCGGGATCGTCACCAAGATCATCGTGCGCCTGCTGCAAATGCCCGAGGCGGTCACCACCCACCTGGCGCTGTTCAAAACCGTGGACGACGCGGCCAACACGGTCTCCGGCATCATCAGCTGTGGGCTGCTGCCGGCTGCCATGGAGCTGCTGGACAAGTCGATCATGCAGGCGGTGGACAAGGCGGTGCACGTCGGCTTTCCGGCAGAAGCCGGCGCGGCCCTGATTATCGAGCTGGACGGCTTCAGCGACGACATGGCGCGTAACGCCGACCGGGTGGCGGAAATCTGCAAGACGTACGACGTGATCGCCTTTGAAACCGAGGAGGGCATCGAGGCGGGCCAGCGGCTATGGTTGTGCCGCCGGGCGGCGTTCGGCGCCATGGCGCGGCTGGATACGGACGTCTATATCGTCGACGGCTGCGTGCCACGCACCCAATTGCCCGAGGCGCTGCGGCGCGTGACGGCCATCGCCGAGCGCTACGACCTGCCGATCGTCAACGTGGCGCACGCCGGCGACGGCAACCTGCACCCGTCGATTCCCTTCAACAGACGCCGCGCCGGCGACATCGAACGGGTGCTGGAGGCCGGGCGCGAAATCCTGGAGGCGTGCGTCGAACTCGGCGGCAGCATCACCGGCGAGCACGGCGTTGGGATGGAAAAGCAGAACGAAATGACCCTGATGTTCAGCCCCATCGAGCTGCAGGTCATGCGGCGCATCAAGCTCGCCCACGACCCCGACGACCTGTGCAATCCCAAGAAGATTTTCCCGCTGAGCATGCTGTCCGAGGCCGTCTCATGACGCCCTCCCCGACAGCCCTGCACAGTCGCTTGACAGCCCTTCTCGGCGCCGAGAACGCCTGGATGGACGAGCCGACAACCGCCGGCCACGCCGTGGCGTCGCGGCGTCCGGCGGTCGTGGCGGCGCCGTGCGCGGCCGAACAGGTTGCCGCGGTTCTGGAACTGGCGTCGCGCGAGAAGCTGGGCGTGGTGCCGTGGGGCTGCGGTACGCAGATGCACCTGGGGCCGCCGCCGGCTGAATACGACGTGGCGCTGTCGCTGAAGCACCTGACCCGCGTGCTGGATTATGACAGCGCCAACCTGACGCTCACCGCCGAAGCCGGGGTGGCGCTGCGCGAGGTGTACCGGCTGACTCTCCCGGGGCGCCAGTTCTTGCCGCTGGGCTATCCGGGCAGCGAGGCCAGCCTGGGCGGCCTGCTGGTGACCAATACCAGCGGCGTCAAGCGCCTGCGCTACGGCGGCATGCGGGACCTGTTGCTCGGCGTCCGGGTGGCGTTGCCGGAGGGAGAGTTGCTGCGCTACGGCGGACGGGTGGTGAAAAACGTCGCCGGCTACGACCTGTGCAAGCTGTACATCGGCTCGCTGGGCGCCTTTGGCGTGGTGACGGAAGCGACGTTTCGCCTGGCGATGCTGCCGGAAGACGAACGCCTGTTGGCCGTCGCGTTTCCGACCGTGGCGCAGGGCATGGCCGCGGCAACCGCGGTGCGCAGCGCGGCGTTGTTGCCGTCCACCGTCGCACTGGTCTCGGCGGCGGGGTGGGCGGATGCCTTGCCCGTGGGCCTGGAAGCGGGGCAGGCGGCGCTGCTGGTGCACATGGACGGCTCGCACGAATCGGTGCAGCGCCAGCTTGCCGAGGGCGAGGCGATTTGCACGTCGCACGGGGCCGTGCAGGCCGCCACGCTGAGCGGTGAGGAATTGCTGACGATGTGGGAGCGGCAGGAGGTGTGGCGCACGTCGGCGCCCGACCCGGCGCTGTTGCAGGTGCGCGTCGGGGTGCCGCCGTCCAACGTGGAAACGGCGCTCGGCCTGCTGGACGAGGCGCCGAGGTTCTGCCGGGAGCCTGTCAGGTGGCTGGCGGACGCCGGTATCGGCTCGGTGACCGCCCGGTTGCCGCTCGATGCGCAGGCGGACGATCTGGCAGCGCAGGTGCAAGCGTGGCTGGGCAGCATTCGAGCGCGGCTCGATGACCGGCAGGGATTTGCCGTGGTGGAATCGGCGCCGGAGACCTTGATCACCCAGCTCGATGTTTGGGGCGCCTCGTCGGGCGCGAGCCTCCTGAAGCGATACAAGAGCCGGTTCGACCCGCAGGGCGTGCTGAATCTCGGGCGCTGCGTGGGCGGCCTGTGAGGCGCCGTCGTTACCAGAGGCGGTCGGACGCCAGCTTGGCGCCCTCGCTCAGGGTGCGGAGCTTGGCCCACACGACCAGGGGCGCGACGTTCTCCGAACCGGCAAACGTTCCAAAGCCGCAATCGGTCGAGGCGATCACGCGGCTGCGGTCCCCCGCCACTTCCACGGCCTGCACGATGCGGTTGGCCACCACTTCCGGATGCTCCACGTAATTGACCGTTGAATCGACAACACCCGGCAGCAGCAGCATGCCGTCAGGCAGCGGATGTTGCCTGAAGACGCGGCTTTCGTGCTGGTGCCGCGGGTTAGCGAGCTCGATGGACAAGGCGCCAACGCGCGCGCCGTACAGCAGCGGCAGGATGTCTGCCAGCGCCACGTCGTGGACGTGCGGTCCGTCGTAGTTGCCCCAGCAGACGTGCAGGCGGATGCGCTCGGGCGGGATGTTGCGTATTGCTTGGTTGATGGCTTCGACGTGCAGCTCGACCATCTCCTGGAAACGCCGCAGGGATTCGTTCTGAAAAAAGTACGTCCGCTCCATGGCCAGGTCGGGGCAGTCGATCTGCAGGATCAGCCCCTTGGCGTGGATCAGCTCGTACTCCTTGCGCATCTGCTCGGCGAGGGCGAGGACATAGCGCTCGTGCGACTCGTAGTGGGCATTCAGCAGCGTAGTGGCGATGATACCGGGCGAGGCCGCGGTCATGAAGCGCTCGGTGAACGGGCGTGGCGCCTGCTCGGTGCTGCGCAGAAAGACGGCGCACTCGTTTTCCGCGGCGCTCAGGTCGGCATAGTGCACCTCGGCAAGCGCCTGCGGGGCGTTGAAAATCTTGGCGGCGCTGCGGCGGCGGGCCTTGATGATGGCTGCGTAGTCCGGGAAGTCCTGCCAATCCTGCGGCTGCGGCCGGGCGCTCTCGCCGCCGAAGCCCTGCATGCGCTGCGCCACGTACGTCTGAAAGCCCACGCGCGGCTGCTCGCCGTCGTTACCGATGTCGATGCCCGCTTCCAACTGCCCGCGCACCACCTCATCGACCGCCGCTTCGACCTGCCGTTGCATGTCGGCCTCGTCGATGGCCTCACCGCGCTCTTGCCTGATCAGCAGGTCGGCCAGCGGCTTGGGCCGCGGCAGGCTGCCGACGTGGGTTGTCAGAATGTGTTGTTCGCTGGTTTGCATGCTTGCCTCTGGTCGTCAGGTGAGTTCTGTTCGCTGCAGGCGTCTCAAAAAGCGCAGACTCTATACGCTTGGGCGGTGGCATTGGCAATATGGGTACAATGCCACGTGAGAAGGTGATCCATTGGGGGCTTGCCTGGATTCAGGGCGAGGGCGCGTCGGCGGTCTGCAACTGTTCCATGATGGCGTCGGTCCGTCCTTCGTTTCGGGAGACGCGGTCGCTGAGCGTGCGTAGTTCCGAGATGTCCTCAGCGAGGTCTTCGATGCGCCTGTCTTGGGCGTCGAAGCGTTGGTCGACGGCATCGAAACGTTGGTTGATGGACTTGTCCTGATCGTCGAACCGCTGGTTAATGTACTTGTCTTGAGCATCGAAGCGCCTGTCCTGAGCGTCGAAGCGGGCGTTCATCCCTGCTTGGAGGTCGTCGATGCGCTTATCTTGGGCATCAATGCGCTTGTCTTGGACATCGAAGCGTTTGTCTTGAACATCGAAGCGCTGGTTGATCTGTCGTGTCAATGTTTCGAAGTTCTGGTTTGATTGGTTGCGGAGAGGGGTAACGACAAAGAATTGCAGGAAGGTGAGGAGTGCTCCGATGGCAATGAATCCGCCGCCGTTGTCTTTCAGCCAAGTGCGCATGGTATTGGCCTCCAGGATTGTGGGATTTGAAAAATTGTACCACAGGTTGAGGGTATGGCGGCATGGTTGGTGCTCGGCCTGTCGGACTTTGGCGGGGCTGTATGCGACGGTTTCTTGTGCCAAGCTGCCCAAAGTCGTCCCAAAACCGTTTGCCTGTTTCAACAACTATCGTCAACGATATCCCTAACGCGGAGGACCCCAGCATGAAAAAAGTTCTCATTACCGGTATGAGCGGACTGATCGGCGGCCTGCTCAGACAGCACCTGGAGGCGCGCGGCGGCTATGACCTCAGCGCCCTGAACCGGCAGCCGGTTGACGGGGTGCGCTGCTTTCAGGCCGATGTCGCCGATGCGGAGGCTATCAAACCCGCTTTTGCCGGGCAAGACGTGGTGGTGCACCTGGCGGCGTATCTCGGCAGCGACGATTGGGAGGGGCAGTTGGCAGGCAACGTCATCGGCGCCTACAACGTGTTCGAGGCGGCGCGGCTGGCCGGCGTCAAGCGGGTGGTGTTCGCCAGCAGCGGCAACGCGGTGCGCGGTTTCGAGCAGGTAGCGCCGTATGAAGCGGTCACCGCCGGGCGGTACGACGAGGTGCCGGAGGAGTTTCCGCGCGTGACGCACGAGATGACGTGGCCCAGCGGCATTTACGGGGCGGCGAAAATTTGGGGCGAGGTGTTGGGGCGCCATTTTTCTGACGCTTACGGCCTGTCGGTGCTGTGCGTGCGCATCGGCATGGTGCGCAAGGAGAACCGTCCGCAACTGCCGCGCGATTATTCCATCTACCTCAGCCACCGCGACGTGGTGCAAATCCTCACGCAGTGCATCGAGGCGCCGGACGATCTGCGGTACGACGTGTCCCTGGCTACCTCGAACAACCAATGGGGATACCGCGACCTCGAGCACGCGCGGCAGGTGCTCGGCTACGCGCCACAGGATTCCGCCGACACGTTCCGGGAGGAGTCATAAATCAGCGTTTCCAGAAGTCCGGCACGAACAGCACCAGCAGGGTAAAGATCTCCAGCCGCCCCAGCAGCATGGCGACGCACATCGCCCATTTCGACACGGCGCCGATGCCGTCGTAGTGGCTCCCCACCGCCCAGAAACCGTGTCCCAGATTGTTGAGGCACGCCGCCACCGCGGCGAAGGACGACAGCAGGTCGAGGCCGTCTACCGTCAGCACCAGCATCATCAGCGCAAAGCAGGCCAGGTAAATGGCGAAGAAACCCCACATCGCCTCGAGGACTTTGTCCGGCAGGGCCGTCTTGCCGATCCGGATGACGAAAATGCCGTTGGGGTGAATGAGCCGCTTGATTTCCCGCAGGGCGTGTTTGGCCAGCAGGATGAGGCGAATGACCTTCACGCCGCCGGCCGTCGACCCCGTGCAGCCGCCGATGAAGCTCGCGAACAGCAGGATCAGGACCAGCGTCGCCGGCCATTGTTCGTAAGCGGTGGCGCTGAAGCCTGCCGTGAGGCCGATGGATACCGTGTGGAACACCGCGTAATGCCAAGCCTCGCCGACGTCATAGGCATTGACGTACACCAAGCCGACGAAGCTGTAAACGGCCACCACGGCGAGGATGATCAGGTACACCTTCCATTCCGGGTCTTGCGTGTATGCCGACCCGTGGCGGCGCTGCAGGGCCAAGTAGTGCAGCGAAAATTTCGTGCCCGAGATCAGCATGAAGACGATGCAGATCAGTTCAATGGTGGCGCTGTTGAAGTGGCCGATGCTGTCGTCGTGGGTCGAGAAGCCGCCGAGGGCGACGGTCGAAAAGCTGTGGCCGATGGCGTCGAACAGGCTCATGCCGGCCAGCCAGTAGGCGGCGGCGCAGGCGAAGGTCAGGCCGAAATAGATGTACCACAGGGTTTTGGCCGTTTCGGCGATGCGCGGCGTCAGCTTGGCGTCCTTGACCGGGCCGGGAATTTCGGCGCGGTACAGCAGCATGCCGCCGACGCCGAGCATGGGCAGCACGGCCACCGCCAGCACGATGATGCCCATGCCGCCCAGCCATTGCAGGAGCTGGCGATAGAACAGCAGGGCGTGCGGCAGGGCGTCGAGGCCGCTCAGCACCGTGGCGCCGGTGCTGGTGAGGCCGGAAAAGGACTCGAACACCGCGTTGGTGAACGAAATGCCCAGCCCCGGCATGGCAACGAACGGCAGGGCGCCGAAGAGGCTCAGCACCGTCCAGAACAGGACCACGATCAGGAAGCCGTCGCGTACCCGCAATTCTTCCCGGTGTCGGCGGAACACCTGCCACAGCACGACGCCGGTGACGAGGGTGATACAGAAGGAGAGGCCGAACGATCCGGCGCCGCCATCCTGGTAGATAAAGGCGACAATTACCGGCGGTATCATCGTGAGGCTGAACACGGCCAGCAGGATGCCGACGACGCGGAGGATGGTTTTGGCTTGCATGTTCAGCACTCGTGGGGTGAGGGGGAATTCCGGCCGTGAGACGCGACGCAGTTTCGTCAACGGTGGGGCGATTGTAGTCACGGGGCTTGCGGGGGGTCAAATGCAGCGTGCGCCGGCCGGCGTCCTGCGCGGCGGCTTGCGCCTCACCCTGTAAACCACTATAAACGTCAGCAGTTTCAACGCATCCCGCCGTCCGAACATCACCCGAGCCAAAGGAGGCCATCGTGCCAACATTCGCTGCGCCGGACCTGCAACGTCTGACCGAAGAAGTCTTTCACGCCGTCGGATTTCCGCGCCAGGAGGCCGCGACGATCGCCGAGATCATGGTGCAGGCCAACCTGGCGGGGCACGATTCGCACGGCGTCATTCATATCCCGGGCTATGTCGGGCGCATTCGCAGCGGCCACGTGCGGCCGGGAGCGGCGGTGGAAACCGTGCACGAGACGTCGACGACGGCCGTGCTGGACGGCCATTTCACCATGGGGCACGTGGCGGCCAGTAAGGCGATGCAGTTGGCCATCGGCAAGGCGCGGGAGCACGCTATCGCGGCCGTCGGGGTGCACAACCTCAACCACATTGGCCGCATCGGCGCCTACCCGTTGATGGCCGCTGAGGCCGGCATGGGCGCCATCGTCACGGCGTCCGCTGGCGGCGCCGGCAAGCTGGTCACGCCGTTTCTGGGCATGCAGCCCCGTTTGGCTACCAACCCCATCGCCATGGCCTTCCCCAACCCGGCCGGTGCGCCGCTGCTGCTCGACATGGCCACGTCGGCTGCGGCCGCCGGCAAAATTCGCCTGATGCTGAATCGCGGGCATGAGACGGGAACGGGCTGGATCATCAACAAAGACGGCCTGCCGACCCGCGACCCGGCGGACTTCTACGCTGGCGGCATGGCGCTGCCTCTGGGCGGCGATCAGGGCCACAAGGGCTACGGCTTGGCGGTCATGGTGGAAGTGCTCTCCGGCATCCTGGCGCGCACCGGAACCGCGGCCAAGGACAGGCAGGACCTCAACAACGGCACCTTCATGATCGTCATTGACGTCGCCGCTTTCTTACCCTTGGAGCAGTTTCACGCCGAAATGGCCGAGTTGGTCGATTATCTGCACGACACGCCGCCGGCGCCCGGACAGGAGGGCGTTCTGGTGCCGGGCGAATACGAGGCGCGCAACGAGGCCGCCCGCCGCCGCGACGGCATCCCCGTCGAGGACGAGACGTGGCGTCAGATTCGCGACACCGTGGAGGAGCTTGGGATCGCCTCTGCTCTGCCCAACGCACTGGCCTGACGGGGCGCCGCCGCTTTTGCGTTGCGTTGCGTTCGTATGCGAGAATACGCGACTACGCAGCGCGTCGCGGCTGGACGTTACGGGACGGGCGCATGACCCGGTTTTCAGCAAGCAAATGGGGGTGGTTATGTCCGGTCATTCAAAATGGTCGAGTATCAAGCACAAAAAGGCCATGGTGGATGCACGCCGTGGCAAGATGTTCACTAAACTGATCCGCGAGCTGACGTCGGCCGCCCGCGCCGCCGGGGGCGACCCGAACGCCAACCCGCGTCTGCGTACCGCGGTGGCTTCGGCCAAGGGCGCCAACATGCCGGCCGACACCATCCAGCGCGCCATCCAGAAGGGCACCGGCGACACCGCGGGCGAGATGTACGAGGAAGTGACCTATGAGGGCTACGGCGCCGGCGGCGTGGCTGTTCTGGTCGATACGCTGACCGACAACAAGAACCGCACGGTTGCCGAAATTCGCCATCTGTTCGCCAAGCACGGCGGCGGCATGGGCGAGAACGGCTGCGTTGCATGGATGTTCCAGCGGCAGGGTTTTCTCGCGCTCGACGCCGGCAGCATTGACGAAGACGCCCTCCTCGAACTCGTCCTGGAGGCCGGCGGAGACGACGTCAGAACGGAAAACGACCTGTACGAAATCCTGACCTCACCGGAGACTTTCGAAGACGTACGCAGCTCGCTTGAGGCGCAGGGCCTGACGCCCGAGGTGGCGGAGGTCACCATGCTGCCGCAGTCGACCGTGACGATCGAGGGCAAGCAGGCCGAGCAGGTCATCCGCCTGATGGAGGCGCTGGACGACCAGGACGACGTGCGGCGCGCCTATGCCAATTTCGACATTCCCGACGAGATCATGGCTGCGTTGGCGGCTTCGTAACCCACGCCTCACGAACGGGCCGCAGCGACGGGGGACAGCGTGCGTGTGGTAGGCATTGACCCAGGATCGCTGGTGACCGGCTACGGTGTCGTCGAGCACGGCGCCAGTATGCAGGCGCTCGCTTGGGGCGCTGTGCGCACCTCGGCCCGGCAGCCGCTGACGGTGCGGCTCAAACAAATTTACGAGGGGTTGTCGGAGGTCATCCAAGTCTGGCAGCCCGAGGCCGCCGTGGTGGAGAAGGTCTTCTTCGCCGAGAACGCCAGGGCCGCCCTGACGCTGGGCCAGGCGCGCGGCGTGGCCCTGCTGACAGTCGCCAATGCCGCGGTGCCGCTGGTGGAGTATTCGGCCTTGGAGATCAAGCAGGCCGTCGTTGGCTATGGCCGTGCGGCCAAGGAACAAGTCCAGCACATGGTTCGTGTGCTTCTGAACCTCCCGACGGCACCCCGTCCCGCTGACGCGGCCGATGCCTTGGCCGCCGCCATTTGCTACCTGCACAGCCACGAATGGCAGAGAAAACTGGCGCCATGATCGTGCTTCTGCAAGGCCTCCTGATGGACAAAACGGTCGAGCACGCGGTGATTGATGTGCATGGCGTCGGCTATCAGGCGGATATTCCCTTGTCCACCTACTACGTGCTGCCGGGCGTGGGTGAGAGCGTTACGCTGCGCACTACCATGTACGTGCGCGAAGACACCATGCGACTGTACGGCTTCGCCACCGAGGAAGAGCGCAGCCTCTTCGAGATGCTCATTACGGTGTCGTCGATCGGTCCGCGCCTGGCTCTCAACATGCTGTCCAGCATCCCCGCGGGCGAGTTGCAGGCGTGCATCGCCCAGGCGGAGGTGTCCAGGCTGCAAACTATTCCCGGCATCGGCCGCAAAACCGCTGAACGTGTTGTCCTCGAATTGCAGGAAAAGATCGTGAAGCTCGACGTGGCGCCGTCCGGGCTGCCGCGCGAGTCGGTCCCGGCGGACGAGCAGGTGGTGGGCGACGTGGTGTCGGCCCTGCTCAATCTGGGATACAAGCGCAACGAGGCGCAGCGCGCCGTGCAGGCCGCGCGTCGGGAGCGGGATGGGCGGCCGGTGCTGGAAACTCTCCTGAAGGACACGTTGCAAAAGCTGGCAACTTAGCTTAGGGGCGCAGAGTGATAGAGCGCATCGTGGATCGAACCCAGGATTCCGAGGAGAACATCCTCGAAGTCAGCCTGCGTCCGCTTGCGCTTGAGGACTACGTTGGGCAGTCGCAGAGCAAAGAAAATCTCCGCATCCTGATCGAGGCCGCCCGGCAGCGCGCCGACACGATTGACCACATTCTCTTCAGCGGGCCGCCCGGCCTCGGCAAGACCACCCTGGCGCACATTATCGCCAACGAGATGCAGGTCAACGTCAAGACCACCTCGGGGCCGATTCTGGAACGGCCCGGCGACCTGGCCGCCATCCTCACCAATCTGCAGCAGGGCGACGTGTTTTTCATCGACGAGATCCACCGCTTGTCGCACGTCATCGAGGAAGTGCTGTATCCCGCTATGGAAGACTTTCAACTCGACATCATCATCGGGCAGGGACCGAGCGCCCGCACGATCAAGCTGAGCCTGCCGCGCTTCACCCTCGTCGGCGCCACCACGCGGGCGGGGCTGCTGACCTCGCCGCTGCGCGACCGGTTTGGCGTGGTGATGCGGTTGGATTTTTATACGCAGGAGGAGTTGCAGGTAATTCTGCGCCGCTCCGCCGACCTGTTGCGAGTCGGCATCGACCAGGAGGGCACCGTCGAGATCGCCCGGCGTTCGCGCGGCACGCCGCGGGTGGCGAACCGCTTGCTCAAGCGGGTGCGTGATTACGCGCAGGTGCGGGCGGATGGCTTCATTACCTGTGAGGTGGCCGCCCAAGCCCTGAAACTTCTGGACGTCGACGACCTGGGGCTGGACAAGATGGACCGGCAGCTTCTGGAAGCGATTATCGACAAGTTTGGCGGTGGCCCGGTGGGTCTGGAAACGCTTTCCGCCGTCCTCAACGAGGAGAAGGACACCATTGAGGACGTGTACGAGCCGTTCCTGATCCAGGAGGGCTACCTCAAACGCACGCCGCGCGGACGTACCGCCACCCCCCTGGCGTATCGCCACTTGCGGCGCCGGCTCATAACCGATGGCCAAGCCCGCCTGCTGTAATTTCCTGTCGTGAGAAAGCGCCCGCCGTGCACCTGCGCGACTTCGATTTCACCCTGCCGGCCGAATTGATCGCCCAAGCCCCTGCCGCCAAGCGGGATGGTTCACGGCTGATGATCGTCGACCGGCAGCAGCGCAGCATCCGGCACGATGGTTTTGCCAACGTCGGCAACTACCTGAGCGCCGGGGACGTGCTGGTGGTGAATGACACCAAGGTGATCCCGGCGCGCTTGCGAGGCCGCAAGATCGGCACCGGCGGCAGCGTGGAGGTACTGCTGCTTCACGAGGTCAGCGCCGGGGCATGGGAAGTGCTGCTGAAGCCCGCCGCCAAGGTGCCGGCCGGCACGAAGGTGGAATTCGGCGCCGGGGCGTTGCGGGGACGTGTCGGGGAGCGGACGGAGAATGGGGCGGCCACCCTGCATTTTACGCCGCCCGACGTGTTGCCGGCGCTTGCCGAGCTCGGCGAGGTGCCGCTGCCGCCCTACATCAAACGGCAACAGCCGGCGGAGAGCCGGGAATTCGATCTGGAACGCTACCAGACAGTGTATGCCTGTCAACCCGGCGCGGTCGCGGCACCGACCGCCGGTCTGCATTTCACGCCCGAGTTGCTGGACGATCTGGAGCGGCGGGGTATCCAGCGAGCAACACTTACGCTTCACGTGGGGTGGGGGACGTTCCAGCCGGTGCGCAACGACGCCGTTGAGCAGCATCGCATGGGGGCGGAACGCTATTATCTGAAGGCGTCTGAGGCTGAGCGCATCAAACGCGCCCGCGAATTGGGCCACCGGGTGGTGGCGGTGGGAACCACGACGACTCGTACGCTGGAAACTATTGGGCAAGAAACAGGGGGGATACACGCCGCTAGCGGCTGGTCTGAACTCTTCATCAAGCCCGGGCATCATTTTCGCGTCATGGATGCCCTGACCACCAATTTTCACCTGCCGCGCTCAACGCTCTTTATGTTGGTGTGTGCGTTTGCTGGCCGCAATCTCATGCTCGAAGCCTACCAGACAGCCATTGCCAACCGGTATCGCTTCTACAGCTACGGCGATGCCATGCTCATCGTTTGAGGCTCTGCCTTGCTAGTCGTCGCCGTTGACGATGTCCTTGAAAAACTTGCCTGACTTGAACCGCACCACCCGCCGCGCCGGTATTTCTGCTTCCTCGCCCGTTTTGGGATTCCGCCCGAGACGCGCGTGCTTTTCGCGTACCTGAAAGGTGCCGAAACGCCGAAGAACGACTGACTCGCCCCGACACAGGCTGTCCTTGAGTTCGTCGAGGATCGCGTCCATGGCCTCTTCGGCTTTCACCTTGGTAACGTCGGTTTCATCGGCAATGCGATTGACAATTTCGACTTTCCTCATGGGCTGGCGCTCCCGGGTTAGCATGAGGGATGGTGAGACAACGAGCAGCTCTGCTGTCTGCGGGCGGAACTCGTTGAATATCAGATTCTGGTGCCTGAATCAAGAGCGCCGAACCATTTGCCGAGTATTGCTTGCTCAGGCCCTGGGCGACACTTGTCCCAAGCGCTGGAGCGGCAGCGCCACGGACTTGGCGAGCGCGCGCCAGAGACGTGACGCGGCGCGGGCGATGCGGGTGAACAGCGAGCTGCGCTGCGTCGCGCTGGCCGATTCGCCGCTCAGGGAGGCAAACTCGCGCAGGAGTTCCTCTTGGCGCTCGGTGAGACGGGTGGGGGTGCGCACCACGATGTGGGCGACCTGGTCGCCGCGTCCGCCGCCGCGCACGTGCGGCACGCCGCAGCCGCGCAGGGACAGCGTGTCGCGGGTCTGGGTGCCGCGCGGGATGGTGAGCGTTTTGGGTCCGTACAGTGACGGAACTTCCACGTCCGCGCCCAAGGCGGCCTGGGAAAACGAGATCGTTACCTCGCAATGCACGTCGGTGCCATCCCGCTCGAAAGTATCGTGCGGCGCTGCGTGCACCACCACGTACAGGTCTCCCGGCGGCCCGCCGTTGGTGCCCTCCTCGCCCTCGCCGGTGAGACGCAGGCGGGAGTTTTCGTCCATGCCGGGCGGAATCTTCACCGACAGCTTCTTGAGCGTTTGCACCAGTCCTAGCCCCCGGCACTCGCGGCACGGGTCGGTGATCACCACGCCTTGGCCGCGGCAGTGCGGGCATGTGGTACGCATGGCGAAAAAGCCCTGCCGCCGCTCCACCTGCCCCATGCCGCCGCAGGTTCCGCAGGTGGTGGGCTGCGTGCCCGGTGCGGTGCGCTTGCCCAAGCACTGGATGCAGGTCTCGGTCTTGTCGAACTCCAGCATTTTCTCGGCGCCGGTAACGACTTCTTCCAGGGTGATCTGAACGTCGTAGCGCAGGTCCGCGCCGGCGCGGGCCGCCGTGCGTCCGCCTCGGCGTCCGCTGCCGCCAAAGCCGAATAGTTCCTCGAAAATGCTGCCGAAGCTGGAGAAGACGTCCTCGGCGCCGCCAAAGCCCTGAAAGCCAGCGCCCTGCAGGCCGTCGTGACCGTAGCGGTCGTACAGGCTGCGCTTTTCGGGGTCGTTCAGCACGTCGTAGGCTTCCGCCGCTTCTTTGAATTTCTCCTCAGCCTTGGGGTCGTCCGGGTTGCGGTCCGGATGGTATTTCAAAGCCAGTCTGCGATAGTTTTTTTTCAATTCATCCTCGCTCGCATCGCGCGACACGTCGAGGATTTCGTAATAATCCCGTTTGACCATGGCGTTGTACCTTATGTCGAAGCCGGACTGCGTGAGTTGCCCGGCGCCTTGTGCATGGCCAGCAGGGCGCGCGTTTCCTCCTGCGCGGCGCGGAGCTTGCGCAGCAGGTCCATGATGATCGTCACGCCCGCCAGATTGACCCCCATCTCGCGCGTCAGATTCAGAATCGTGCTGAGGTGGTCAATGTCCCGGCGCGAGTAGAGTCGCGTGTTGCCTGCCGAGCGTTCCGGGCGCAGCAGCCCTTCGCGTTCGTACAGGCGCAGGGTCTGTGGGTGCACGTTGAACATGTTGGCGACGGCGCTGATGGTGAAGTATTCCTTGCCGGGCATGGCTTACCACCTCTTGGCGCGTGGTTGCATGGGATTGCGGGCAATGAACTCTTCCAATAGCTCCCGCGAGCGGTCGTCCAGCGTCTCCGGCAGCACGACGTGCACGCGCACATACTGGTTGCCGCGCTCATTGCCTTGCCGGTTCGGCGCCCCCTTGCCGCGCAAGCGGAAGCGGCGGCCATTCTGCGTGCCGGGCGGCAGCGTCATGGAAGTGGGACCGTCGATGGTGGGCACCTCGATTTTGGCGCCCAGCATAGCCTCGGCCAGCGTCACCGGCACCTCGCACTCGATGTCGCTGCCGTGGCGTTCAAAGTAGGCGTGCGGCTTGACCCGTATGATGACGTACAAATCGCCCGCCGGCCCACTCCCGGTCCCGGCGCCGCCCTTGCCGGCAATGCGGATCTTGGAGCCGGTATCAACGCCCGGAGGGATTTTGACCTGTCGCCGCTCGACGCTGCCGTCCCGGTGAGTCAGCTTGACGCGCGTCGTGGTGCCGCGTAAGGCGTCCTCAAGGGGAATTTCCAGGGTCTGCTCGAAGTCCTGCCCGCGCTGCGGCATTGGCCCGGCGCGTCCGCCGCCGCCCGCGAACAGATCGTCAAAAATGGCGCCGAATCCATCGGCGAAAGCCCCGCCTGAGCCGAAGATGTCACGGATGTTGCCGGTATGAAAACCGCCAAATCCGCCGCTGCCCATGTCGAACGCCTGATGCCCAAAGCGGTCGTATTTCGCGCGGCTCTCGGTGTTGCCCAGCACTTCGTAGGCCTCGGATATCTCCTTGAATTTCTGCTCCGCGGCGGCGTCTCCCGGGTTGACGTCCGGGTGATATTGGCGAGCCAGCCGGCGATAGGCCTGCTTGATCTCTTTCTCGGCGGCGTCCCGTTTGACGTTGAGGGTCTGGTAGTAGTCCTGCTTGGCCATGGGCCAGTTTCCTTCCAGGCTTGGCGCGGGCGATGGATGTGGGGTTTGGAATTAAAGGCTGAGCGGGAAGGGACTATAATATGTGAGTCTTAATATGTCAACTTTGCGGCGCCTCGCACAGCGAGGCCGGGCGATCAGCTTGCCAGCGGCGACACCGTCGGGCGGGAGGGCTTCTCGATTTCCATGAAGATGGCGCCGTCTTTGAAGATGCGCACGTCGCCGGTGGATTCGGAGATGACGATGGCGACGGCCTCGGTGACGGAGGTGATGCCGGCGGCGGCGACATGGCGGGAACCCAGGCCCTGGGGCAGGTCGACGGTCGATTCCAGGGCGGCGTTGAGGTGGCGGCCGGCGGAGGTCACCTCGCCATCTTCACGGATGACGAAGGCGCCATCGAGGGCGGAGAACTCTTTCAGAGTTTCGCGCAGTTGCGGGTTAAGCACGTTGCGCTCCTCGGCGGGATAGCCGTGGAACGGGTTGAAGATGGTCTGGCGCGAGAACTGCATCACCTTGTCGTAGTCGCCCAGCACGAAGGTGGCGCCCACCGGCTTGCCCTCGCGCCCTTGGCTGGCCAGCTCCACCGCGAGATTCAGCAACGCCTCGAATACCGCGGAGGGGATGTGCCCCGCGATGTCCGACACGTTCGTGGAGATGAGCAGCTCCCGTTCCTTGCCGATGTCGAGCACGACAATGCAGTCGAGGGAGCCGAAAACCGACGATCCGGTCAGGCAGACGATCTTGTCCCCCTCGGTGACGTGGCCCTCGGACAACGCCATGACCACGGCGAGCTTGATCTGTCCCATGCGGGTAAGCGGAATGGGTGGCAGGCGCAGGGTGGCGGAGACCTCCGCGCTGGGCTCGGTGCGGCTTTCCGAGTGGGTGATCAGGATGATGTCGGTGGCGTCCAGCATGCCGCTGGGGATGGGATAGTCCTGAATGGCGTCGGCGTAGACAAACAGGGCGTGGGCGCCGATTTCGTTGGCGATGACGCAGGCTGATTCGACGATGACGGTATTGAGAGAACGCATATCCGCCTCACAGGACAACGAGCCACTGCTTGGGACGACGTACATTTTTGTTGAGACAGTGTAGCCAAACCGGCGGCTGCCTGTCAAAAGACGGTTGCCCCGCGTGTGCTATAGTGCTGCGTCTGTCTTAATGGGGTTCAATTTCCACCATGCCGCAGAGAAACCGCCTATGACGACGCAGCACGTCACTGCTTCCCGCCGCCGCAACATCGGCATCATTTCGCACATCGACGCCGGCAAGACCACCGTGACGGAGCGCATCCTCTATTACACGGGCCTGACGCACAAGCTCGGCGAGGTGCATGACGGGCAGGCGGTGATGGATTGGATGCAGCAGGAGCGCGAACGCGGCATCACGATCAGCGCCGCGGCGACGACGTGCGACTGGCAGCGGCACCAGATCACCATCATCGACACACCCGGGCACGTGGACTTCACCATCGAGGTGGAGCGCTCGCTGCGCGTTCTGGATGGGGCGGTGGCGATCTTCGCGGCGGTGGAAGGGGTGCAGCCGCAATCCGAATCGGTGTGGCGCCAAGCGAATCGTTATCGGGTGCCGCGCTTGGCCTTCATCAACAAAATGGACCGGCTGGGAGCGGATCACGAGCGCGTGCTACAAGATATCCGTGACACCCTGGGCGCCTCGCCTCTGCTGCTGCAATTGCCCCTGGGAACGGAGGAGCACTTTCAGGGGATCATCGACCTGGTCGACATGCAATGCGTGACCTGGCACGCCGACGATGCCGGGATGACGTCGGAGGCGAGCGCCATTCCACCGCAGTTTGAGGCGGCGGCGCAGGCGCAACGGACCACCTTGCTGGAAACGCTGGCCGAACACGATGACGACTTGCTGGAACGGTATCTGGCCGGTGAGCCGCTGGACGCCGAGGCGATTCGCAGCGTGGTGCGTAAGAGCACCCTGTCCGGCGCCCTGGTGCCGGTACTGTTGGGCTCCGGCCTGCACAATAAGGGCATCCAGCCGCTTCTGGACGCCATCGTGTGGTACCTGCCGTCGCCCGTTGACGTGCCGTTGATTGCCGGCGTCGAGCCGGTGGAGGAAACCGTCGCCGAACGCCATAACGACCCGAACGAACCGCTGGCGGCGCTCGCCTTCAAGGTGGCGCTGGACCAGGGCCGGCGCCTCACCTATCTGCGGCTCTACGCCGGCTGCCTGGAGGCCGGCACGCAGATCTACAACCCCAGAACCGGCGCAAACGAGCGGGTGGCGCGCCTGTTGCGCATGCACGCGAACAAGCGCCAGCGCCTGGACCGGGCGCAGGCTGGCGACATCGTGGCCGCCACCGGGTTGAAGGACGCAACAACCGGCGACACCCTGTGCGACCCCGCGCATCCCATCCGCTTCGAGGCCATCGCCTGCCCGGAACCTGTGCTCAATCTCGCCGTGGAACCGATGACCAACGCCGAGCAGGACAAGTTGCAATTCGCCCTTGAAAAGCTCGCCGCTGAGGACCCGACGCTGCAAGTGCAGTTTGATGAGGAGCGGGGGCACACTATTTTGTCGGGCATGGGGGAACTGCACCTTGAGGTGCTCATCCGCCGCCTGGCCGATGAGTTTAAGTTGACCGTCAATGTGGGGAAACCACAGGTCGTCTATCGCGAGACCATCCAGGGCGAGGCGGAATGCTCGGAAACTTTCGATCGGGAGATTGCCGGCAAGCGTCAGGTTGCCGAGGTTACGTTAGCCGTCGCGCCCGCTGCTTCCGGCGCTGGTCTTGAATTTGCCGGTACGCTGCCGGAAGACGCCGAGGCGCCCGCGGACATGATTGACGCCGTGCGGCAGGGCGTTCTGGATGCCGCGTCGTCGGGGGTGATACACGGCTATCCGGTGGTTGACGTGCGTGTTGAACCGCGCCGCTTGGGCTGCCGGGACGACAGCACCCCACTGGCCTTTCAGGTCGCCGCCGGGCAAGCCTTTCACCGCGCCCTGGAAGCGGCGCAGCCCGTGCTGCTCGAGCCGGTGATGAGCCTCGAAATCCTGGTGCCCGAGGCATTTGTCGGCAGCGTCATCAGCGGCCTGCAAAGTCGTCGCGGCGTTGTTGAAGGCATCGAAAGTCAAGGTCTTCAGCACGTGCTGCGCGCGCGCGTTCCGCTTGCCGAAGCCTTCGGCTACACGACGGACCTGCGTTCCGCCAGCCAAGGGCGCGGCACCTTCAGCATGCAGTTTTCGCACTACGCGCCCGCGTCGTAGCCCGCCGACCGCAGCAGCGCCAAGGTCCGCTCCAATGGCAGCCCCACGACGTTGTTATAGCACCCCTCCAAGGCCGCCACGAATTGCCCGCCGACGCCTTGAACGGCGTAGGCGCCAGCTTTGTCGAACGGCTCCCTCGTGGCGATATACGCTTCGATATCCGCAGCCTGCAAGGTGTGAAAACGCACCCGCGTGCTCACGACGTCGCACTGCACGATGCGCCAGCCGTGGTGCACGACGGCCACGCCGGTCATCACCGTGTGCTCGCGCCCGCTGAGGCTGCTCAGCATGTCGCGCGCCGCCGCGGCATCGGCCGGCTTGCCGAGAATGCGTTGGTCGAGGACGACGACCGTATCCGCGCCCAGTACCCAGGCAGAAGGAAATTGTTCAGCCAGTTGTTCGGCCTTCGTCCGGGCCAGACGCACGACATAGGACTCGGGCGGCTCCGCGGCGTGGTGCCGTTCGTCGATGTGGGCCGGCATGATGCTGAACGTCAGGCCCAGCGTGGCCAGGAGTTCACGCCGTCGCGGGGAAGCCGAGGCGAGGATCAGGGTGGGGCAAGGGCTGACGCCCGTATCCGGGGCCATGGTCGTTCGATCCGCCATTACACGTCGCGGGTGGTGACGTAATCCGCGATGGCGTACAGCGTGTCCATAGCTGTGCAGGGCGCGAAGGATTCGATCTGTTGCTTGGCCTGATCGACGTGTTCCTGCGCCTTGGCGAGGGTGGATTTCAGGGCGTCGTATTTATGCAGGAGGGCGGTTACCTGCCGCGGGACGGCCTCGTCGTCAGACCCGTTGTTCACGTAATCGGTAACGAACCGAGACTCCTCAGGGCTTGCTTGCTCCAGCAACGATATGATTGGCAGGGTGATCTTGCCCTCTTTGAGGTCGTTGTGCACCGGCTTGCCGAGCTTGTCGGCGGGGGCGACGAAATCCAGCGAGTCGTCGGCCATTTGGAAAGCCATCCCCAGGTGGTGCCCGAACGCCTCGACTTTGTCGCGTTGCTGTGGCGAGATACCGCCGATGATCGCTCCGATTTTGCAGCTTGCCGCAAACAGCGAGGCCGTTTTGAGGGCGATGATACGGTAATACTCTTCCTCGCTGATACCGAGGTCGCGCTGCTTCAGCGTTTCGATCACTTGCCCCTTGGCCATCTCGACGGTCACGTCGGACACCGTTTCCAGCACCAGGTGGTCCTTGTCGGCCAGCGCCAGCGACATCGCCTTCGCGTAGAGGTAATCGCCGATGAGGATGGAGATTTCGTTGCCCCAGAGCGAATGCACCGTCGGGTTGCCGCGCCGCCGCTCGGCGTGGTCCATGACGTCGTCGTGCAGCAGGGTGGCGGTGTGGATGAACTCAATGACGGTGCTGAGGTCGTACATGCGCGGACCGGCGTAGCTGCACAGGCGGGCCGACAGGATGAGGAGCGCCGGGCGGATGCGTTTGCCGCCGCTGGATAGGACGTATTGCGCGGTCTCTGCGATGAAGGGAACGTCGGAATCCAGATGCTTGGCGATGGCCGTTTCGACCTGCTGCAAGTCGACTTCGACGAAGCGCCGCATTTCGTTATATAGCATGATCTCCACACTTTTCAGCACGGGGATGGCGGAGGGGCTTGCAGAAGGGGCAACTCTAGAAACATCTGTCCTTGGTGTCAAGCCGCCCGCCTGCTTGAGGGCGCAGTGGGTATGCTATACTGGCCGTCCTCGATTCAATTGCCAAAAACAGCGCGCGGCGAATCCTCGCGGCGGGCTGAAAACAACCCGCTCTGGTGGACAAGTCATGGTGTTGGCCAAGGTGCTCAGCAGCACCCTGTTGGGCGTTGACGCCCATCGCGTTGAGGTGGAGGTCGATCTGGCCAACGGCCTGCCGATGTTCACCACGGTGGGGCTGCCCGACGCCTCCGTGCGCGAGAGCCGCGACCGCGTTAAGGCGGCTATGGCCAACTGTGGCTTTCCCTTCCCGCTGCGGCGCATCACCGTGAATCTGGCCCCGGCGCATCTGCGCAAGGCGGGCACGGCCTTTGACCTGCCGATTGCCCTGGGTGTGCTGCAGGCGGCAGGGTATATCCAGTCCGGGATGCTCGCTCGCTATCAGGTCGTGGGTGAGTTGTCGCTCGATGGTCGTGTCAAGGCCGTCGCCGGCGCCCTGCCGATGGCGGTCGGGGCGTTGGAATCGGGCGTGGACGGTATGGTGGTACCGCTTGAGAACGCCGCCGAGGCGGCGGTGGTCGAAGCCGTGCCGGTGTTCGGGGTCGAGACCCTGGCGCAGGCGATCGGCTTCTTCAACGGTACCGAGTCCCTGCTCCGTACGGTCAGCGAGGTGAACGCCCTGTTCGAGAAAAAGGCGGTTTATGCGGAGGATCTGGCCGACGTCAAAGGCCAGCAGCACGTCAAGCGCGCCCTGGAAGTCGCCGCTGCCGGTGCCCATAACATGCTTTTGATCGGCCCACCCGGCTCCGGCAAATCGTTGATGGCGCGCCGCCTGCCCTCCATCTTGCCCGACATGGAACTGACGGAGGCGATCGAGACCTCGAAGATCCACAGCATCGCCGGCCTGCTGTACCGCGATCAGGCCCTCGTCGCCACCCGTCCCTTCCGTTCCCCCCACCACTCGACATCCGATGCGGGGTTGATCGGCGGCGGCTGTCAGGAGTTAAAAATAGCTGCCACTAACCTACAAATAGCTGCCACTAGTCGTCGTGTAACAACAACTGGCAAGTTCTCCTCATCCTCATGGCCCTTGTAGAAATCCCCGGGGTCCCGCATGGTCTCCATACCGTGTGCTGGTATCACGAGTTGCAGATGAATGAGCAAGATCGTTACTTGCCTCATGTGAACGTCGTCCTGCGTTCTCAATCCCATGTGTACTCCAAGCCGTATTTCCATGAGATACCTGTCGCCATTACGTATCTGGGACAAGTTCGTATCGGGTATATGGTTTCAGGTGATGGCAATCATGGTTTTGTTGATGGAACGCATCCTATTTCAAAGGAGCAGTTTGCCGTTGATTTTACCCGTGACTCTTGGGAGTTCGGGGAGGCGGGCGACTTGGGGCATCTTCTTTTCGATATTTCGTGGCTGAGTGGCTTTGAACCTCGCGGTCCGATGCTCGTCTTTCCACTCGAGAATGGTTGTTCTCTCTGGATACCTTCTACCGAGTTCTTCAGTCGTTGTTATGGCCGTTCCCAGGAAATCAAGCGGATATTGTCGCTTTACCCGTGGATGGAGGCTGAAAAGCGGCTCTTTGGTTCCGGCGTCATGCCTGCAGCGCCTCACGGTCGGACCATCAGGCTGAAACGTTCTTTTGTTAAAGACGACGTGGTCTTTCTCTCCCACGTGTGGCATGACGAGTACACGAAGAATTGCGCCAAGTGGATTTATGCTCAGCTTGAAAGCATTTTTCCCAGGAGGGTGCCTCGTTCGCAGCCATGGCTGCCATGGAAGAGTTTCTTCAGGGTTCGTCCGTGGTTCGAGGGGCCTGCCGAGCTGCTTGTCCGGGGATTCTGGATCGGCGATGCGAGGGACAAGAAGTTTCTGGCCCTGCGCGTTGATGGATGTACGGAACCGCGAGATAAGCAAGATAAGCCTATCTACTATGTACGCAATTACGCGAAGGGTGCTTCGTCTGGCGCTGCGGCTACGGCTACAGGTGGCAAAATTGCGCCTTTCAAGAAACGCAGGAAGCCCGAGGACGTTCGTCGTCTTACGCACAGCGTCGAGCCTGACCGGGGTTCTTCGTCCATTCAGCTTGACGACCCGCTCTTTGAGATTATCGGTGGACGCCAGGTCGTGAAAGAAATGAAGAGAGGCGGTCGGAAAACGGCCATCCGGCTTCTTCCAGAGAAAGGTGACGGGTCTGTTCTATATTCTGCCTCGGAACCGCATTCGACGGGCAAGGGCGTTGACGGGGTTTCCTTTGCAGCGCCGGTTTATCAACCGATGGGAAATGTCCTGCTTGACATGTGGAAAACGTTGCTGCATCTGCAGGAAAAGCATCCCGACTTGGTCAGCTCGGTGGCGTGGGTTGCTGAGGAGGACTCACGCTTTTATTATCGGGAGGAAGAGCCGCCCGAATTGATTCTCCTGGCGCCGTTCAGTTCGGAAGAGGATGGCGAACTTTATCGGCTTGACACTCGCATTCGGAACTGGCCGTGGCTGGACATCAATGACCCTCAGCGGGGGCGAAGAGGCTTGCTTGTCATGCGTTGTCTGGTTCGGAGACACCCGGTTTACTTTGTCGAAGTCCAGCGGCGGCCTGAAATGCAGGACAATTTCTCTGGGATGGTGTTCAGGCTGAGCCGCGAAAGGTCTCTTGGTTGGTGGTTGGAAGAGATTTGCTTCAGAGTTCGTCATGACAAGGGTGTCTTTGCCAAGCTGTTGTGTTCGGCGTGTCCTGGTGTAGCTCGGAATTTCATTCATTTCAGGCCGCCGCCGGGCACGTTTCTGTATGAGGCGGCGGTTGTCAATGCACTGAGCAAGGTTGGTCTGTCTTTGCCAAGGCAGTCGGCCCTGGAAGGAATAGGAGAGGAGAACTTGTCGCTTTTCTGATGCGCTGAGCGGAGGTTAGGAGATTCGGCATCTGCGGCTCCGAAGAACCGCAATTCTGATTTTCGAATCTTTCAAATCAAAGCATCGCCGTCTAGTTGTTCGGCAATGCCAAGCAAATCTGCGGCGCTGGAGAATAGGCAGCTGCCATTGCGATTGAAGCCATCTTCCGCAAACCAGGCGTGAAAATCAAGAACGCCTGCATGCGCAGTTGTGGTCAGAGCACGGCGGGTGGCGGGTCTGACCTGCCTGCAACGCCTGCCTACAGTCAAGTAGAGGCAGAGAGGCAGGCGCCGAGGGCTTTTCGTCTCGCTTAGCGGATGACGAAAAGCCCTCGGCGCTTCGCACGTTCTGGATGGTCGGAATCTGACGTGCTTGTCTGCTTGAAGGAGGCGTGACGTGAAGCTTTTCGTTTCGTTGTTCTGGGTGCTGTCGCTTCTGCCGCTGTCCATGACGGCGCAGGCGGGGACCCTGATTGGCGACGTGAAGGTTGTTGATGGCGACACGCTGGCGTTCGAGGGACTCGGCGTTACGGTCCGGCTTGACGGTATTGACGCGCCGGAACGCCGGCAGGCGTGCGAAACAGCCGAGGGCGAACCCTACGAGTGCGGTCGCGCGGCAACGCAGGCGCTGCAGGAGAAGATCGGCGGTAAGCCGGTGCGCTGCGCGGGCGACGAGCGCGACCGCTACGAGCGCCTGCTTGCGACGTGTTTCACGCCGAATGGCGCAGACCTGAACGGTTGGCTGGTGGAGCAGGGGCATGCGTTAGCCTACCGGCGCTATTCCGAGCGGTACGTTCCGCAGGAAGAAACAGCGCGTGAGGGCAGGCGCGGGGTATGGGCAGGCCGTTTCGTCAAGCCGTGGGATTGGCGGCGCGGCGAGCGGTTGGAAGCGGATGCGTCGCCTGATGGCGTGTCTGGCGCGGCGGAAGCTGAGTCTGCGGGCGATGCGAGCGAAGTCGATGCTTTGGCCTTGTACGACGACAACGGCAATGGGCGGATTACGTGCAAGGAAGCCAGGGCGCATGGCATTGCGCCGGTTTCGCGGGAGCATCCGGCTTACCCGTACATGCGGGATGCGGACAGCGATGGCGTGGTGTGCGAGTGAGTAGGAAGGAGTTCCGGGGGCTGAAAGAGGACACAGGGATAAGCGACTTGTCCTGCCCGTTACGGGTTCAAGGGTCGCTGCAATTGACGGCGACGTGGTCTCTGGGGCAGTCGATTTCCCACTCGTCGTAAGGCCAGCCGTAGGACTTGTCGCCGTAGCAGCGGCCGGGGCCGATGGGGTTGTCGAAGGACAGGTCGTCGTCGAAGTCCACGAGCAGGCGGTGTTCGAGGGCGTGTTCCAGTTTGCTCAATTCGTAGCCGGAAAGTCGTCTGCCGGGCGCTACGTCGTAGCACAAAGGGGCCGTATGGTCGTGATGGGCGGTTTCGCAGCCGCTCAGGACCGTGATCAGGAACAGGCAGAGTGTCGTGTGTTTCATGGGGATTGCTTTGATATGGATTTTTGATGTTACTTCTGGAGGGAATAATTCATGAGCGAAGTCCCCACCCGAAACGAGATCCTGACGGCTTCGTCGGAAAGAGGATTACTGGCTTACCTGTTCGACGTTGCTGCAACACCCTTGTATCAGGAATCAGAGGAGTTTCTCGCAACGGTTGCTAAACTGGTTGGATCAGGCAAAAGTACCTTGTTTGCGGAAAGGGACTGGGCATTCCTGAATGGGATGAAGGGTCCAGACTTTTTTCTTGGTATGGTTCTGCTTTATAAACTGATACCACTCCTTGATGTTGGACACCGCGACATGATGCAGTTCGTCGCCACACTCGTTCATCTCGGTGGAGAAGACCGTGCGGCGACATGGCCCAATGCAGCATTTCGTACATGGTGTGGTGGTGATTCAGTTAGGGTCAAGGCGGTGCTCGATGATGCTCGAGCTGGCGATAGCCTGGCGATTAAGCATCTCTGTTTTGCCTTGGAAGCCGGAGCGGAGAGCACGGATGCACTGATGTTTCTCAACGAGGAACAAGAACCTGAAGCGCAGATGAGTGCAGCCACGGCCCTTGGCAGGATGACACTTGACGCTGAGAGCGCAGCGAGCGCAGTGCGCTCGCTCTCGGAAGTTTCAATTATAACTCATGACGTGGGTGTTCAACACAGTGCTCTCTTGTCCTGCTTTGCGATACTTGAACAGAACACAAAGCTTTTACGTATAGATGCGAGGCGCGCCCTTGACAAAGTCCTTGACGATAGCTCCGCGGAGGCGCTTAACGCACTTTCCGCCCTGATCCAGAGGCATGGTAAGAGCCTCTCTGAAGACGAAATATCCCTTATCTTGAATGCTCTGAAACTCGTTGGTCCAGAGGACCGTGGAATCCTCAAACGAATCGACTCTGCCACTTCAGATCTCGTCAGTGCGGGGCATTTCGACGCGTTGTCTGACCTTGTAGCAGAATTGATTCGGAGGTCGCGGGGAAAGGTTGAGATCAACGACTTTTCGATTTTTCGTAAAGAGTTTGTCGTTGGTGATAGTCGGCGTTTTGGCAGGTTTGTTGTCAATTGTCTTCTGGAAGGTAATCTATATCTTTGCACAAGTCTGGCCGAGCAGCTTAACGCAGCTGGCGGTCAACTGCTGACGCTTGATATACAGCCCGACGACATTCCCGCGGATTCGGAAGACCAACTCTTTGTTTGCCGAAAAGCTGTAGGGTTTTTGTTTGACACGCCCGTCACTGCCGCTTCAGTACTCGTCGCAATTCTACGTTATGGAGATGAGTGCATTGCCGGAAAAGTATGCGTCCTTCTTTATAATCCGCTGCTGATTAGCTTCGCTGGTGAATTACGTCGCTACCTTGAAGAGATTGTTGAACAAAACTCCGAGTCTGGCACTGTAAGAATCAAAGAGATATTGACTCAGAAACAGCGGTACATTGATGGCGTTGATGGTATCGAAACTCTGGTTGAACTCCAACCAAGCGAGAGCCATCGCCAGATTGAGCACGTTCGTTTAAGTCGGCAAGCGTCTCGAGCTATGGAAGAAAGTATGGAAAGTTCAATCTTTTATCATCTTGCGACGACGCAATATCTCCTCTACGGTGAAACATCCTCCTTCTATATGAAAGGTCTCGACGGAGAAAGACGTCAAGTCAACATGGAAATGAAGCCATATTCAGTTTCGCTTGAATACCCGCAATTGGCTATTTTCGATCCTGAAGGGCTTCAGGAAGCTCTCTGGCAGTTCAAGTATGAGCAGAGGGTAAATCGGTGAAGCTGATCCTCCGTCAATACCTTGCAGACCTTCGTGAACGCGGCGAACTTGATGCCATTCTACCCGACCTCTTGAGCGAGATTGGGTTTAACGTTTTGTCCAGACCGAGCCGCGGAACGCGTCAAGCTGGAGTCGATGTCGCCGCAATTGGACCTGACGAGGATGACGGCGAAAAACGGCGGAAGCTGTTTCTGTTTACGATCAAGTCCGGCAATCTTCGACGGAAAAATTGGGATGATGGTTCTCCACAAGCGGTTCGACCGTCGCTGAACGAGATCCGCGACGAATACATTCATTCCCGCGTTCCACAACAATATCAGAGCCTTGATATAGCTATCTGCCTGTGTATAGGCGGGGAGATAAAGGAAGACGTGCGAGCTCTATGGAAAGGATACATTGAGGAAAACCGCAGCGACAAAATCAGTTTTCGTGAATGGAACGGCGATAAACTTGCAGAGCTTTTGTTATCAGGAGTACTGAAGGAAGAGATCCTTGAAACCCGATTGCAGACACATTTTCGAAAGTCGATCGCGATGGTTGATCATCCCGACGTGGCGTATCGTTTCTTTACGCTCTTGATACAAGGTCTTCTGGAAGACGACGTAAACAAGCGGGGGCGGAGTCGAATTACGAAGCTTCGTCAGGTGTATATCTGCCTCTGGGTTCTCTTCGTCTGGGCGCGTGATGCGGGCAACCTTGAAGCGCCATTGCGAGCCAGTGAATATGCGCTTCTTCATATATGGAACGAATGCCGCTCGATGTTTGGAGAGCAAACGAAAGAACAGAAAGAACGAGCTATTCGCATCGGCATTCTCAAACAGACCATCGGGTTACATCTTCTCATTGCTGACGGGCTGGTGATGAAGAAGCTGGGGACCTATGCTGAGAAGCCTTTTGCGCTTTCCATGGCAGTCGCGTCGCATTCTTCGGTTGATGTTAATCTTGCGCTTTTTGAGCAGTTCGGCAGGCTTAGCCTTTACGGGCTTTGGCAGCATTGGGGGGCTTGTTTGGCTCAGGCTGATGATAATGAAGTGGATGCTACTGAGTTTTGCAGAGGTCGAAATCGGTTGCTCGAAATGGCTGTTGCGATGATTAACAATAACCCGGCTCTCAAATCGCCGATACGCGATGACTTTGCCATTGAGATTGCGTTGTTCATGCTCCTTGCCCAAGTCTGTGGCACCGTCGATGCCGTTTCTGGATATTTGGAGCAGATGGCTTACCGCTTGAAGTTCTCGATTGAGCGGCGTACCGCCTATCCGGTTCCATCGACGGGCTATAACGATCTTGTTGGTCATCCAGCGAATCGATCGGATGAGTATTTCAAGCAGCATACGCGCGGCAGCGTGCTCTACCCGTTACTGGTCGCTTGGCTTGACAGGCTTAATTTGCGAGGCGCAAGAGATGCCCTCGCAGCTTGTATTGAGAAAAACTTATCCCACACGACCCAGCAGGTCTGGGTGCCTAATGGTAATACAGATGAGAGACTCTGGGTCGGTAGAAGGGACCATGGTGTGGCGATTCCAGACTTGCCGATTTGTGAAGGGCCGTCGCGCTACGCCGAACTTCTGGATAGGGTCATCGCTGACCATACTGCGTTCAACGACCTCTCAACGACAAAATACGAGTTGTTCGCACCGATTTTTCTGATGGCATGTCGGCACTTTCGCATGCCGATACCACCACATCTTTGGTTCCTTGAAGTTCCAGACTCTAGTTCCGCAGAAGAACTTGGACAATGACTTGGTATTTGGCTCTGAGCGGCTTTGCACAAAAAGTCAGAGTCCTGCACAAAAAGTCGGTCGCTGACCGACCGGAAGCAAGGTGTTCAGGTGGGCTGAAATTTCTACATTTTTGTTGTGCTGTAGGTTGAACGCGGATTTGCCTGGTAAGGGTCAAATCTTGAGATGGGTGCTGTCGATCATGACCGTCGCGGTAGCGGCGTTTTCGGCAGCTAGGGCTTGGAAGATGCGGTCGAACACCCCGGCCCTGCTCCAGCGCGCGAAGCGGTTGTAGAGGATCTTGTGGGGTCCGTAACAGGCGAGCGCGTCGCGCTACCTCAGCCTATATCGGATGACATGGATGATACCTGATGACCTTTTGGTTATCGGCTCGCGGGACGCTACGCACCTTGCCTGGGCAGCAGGGGTTGAAGTCGGGCAAGGTGCGTGTGGATAGCCAGAAGTCGTGTTCGGGCATGAGGAACCTCCTGATGGAGTCAGAGTCTTGAATCCTACATGCCCAGGGATAAACTTTTTATAGGTCCTGAGCCTAGATGCGCTGGTTGGCTGGGCCGTTACGAAATTTGTTCTGGATGTTATTTGGCTTGGACTTCAGGAACTTGCCGAGAAGTTATGCAACTTTTCTCGAAAATCGTCTATGAATGCCTTGAGGCAGTGTGAGTTTTTACCTGCTTTGTATAGGTCCATTTTGTCTACCAATTCAGACGCATATTCAATGCCACCCAACATAGCTGGCTGACCACCAAGGCGAATTGCATCGCGTAAAGCTTGTTTGTAGTATCCTCGCTCGCATTTTTTGCTTTCTAAACTAGGTTGATACCCCACGACGGAGTGAAACGATTCAGGATCGCCTAAATACCAGCGTTCAACATGAGGGTCAGGGCAGGCAACAACTAATCGGTCGATGAAGAGCGGTGTTGTAGCTTTTCGGATTTCTTCGCGCTTTTTTGTAGATGTCGAACAGTTTCCGTCGATCCCAACTACCAGTAGGTCCGCTGGGTCGTCAGCTAATCCTTTTGCTGCTTTTTGGTAAAGCTTAAACTCGGTGATTGCGTGGTTATGGCCACCACGGCTGCTTCGAATCCTGATTTGTATGGATACTTGTTTTTCCGCTGCGATTCGATTGATCAGCGGTTTGAGCAGTTCCTCGTGGGCGCGGTCTTCCACAAAGAGATCGACTAAAATCGGTTTACTCATTGATCCAACCCCGCAATAGCGAGCTTTGGAAAGTGCCGTCATCTGTGACGCTTTCTAAAACGTTACTCATCTCCTCTTGTTGGAACATAGGAGATAGGTCGAAGGGCTCTATGATAGTGTTGTTTTCTTTCAGATGTACGTTGAGAAGACGAACTTCTGATGGTGGACGTTTCGCTTTTAACACTGCATCGACAAAAAGTGGTGAATGGGTTGCAATGATAACTTGACGACCGGGTTGCTCGGTGAGTGAAAGTAACAGTTGAGCGATTAATTCCAGTCGGCGTGGATGAACACCGTTCTCGGGTTCTTCCAGAGCTATTAGCGAACCCATCCAAGGATTTACGGTAATGGCGCAAAGTGCTAGTACTCGGAGTGTGCCTTCCGAGAGTATGCGGGAAGAAAATTCTATGCCTGATTGGCGAACTGAGAGGTTCAGCGTGCCGCGTCGCTCGTCTAATTCAATGGTAAGTTCTTCGACGCTGGGGATGATTGAACGCAAGGTACGTGACACGGTGGCATAGAGCTTTGGGAAGTCGGCTTTCAGCTTGTAAAGAAACGGTGCGATTTTTTGGCCATGGATGCCAATATCGTATACATCGGCAGGTGATGTTTCGGAGCGCATAACTCGTGGCTCCAAGTAGTAATTTCGCCAGCCGATCAGTTCTTCGCTTACGGCTCCTAGCCATGGATGTCCGAACACTAAGCTACGATCAGAGAGAATTGGATAGTTTAGACCTATGTCTTCTTGACGAGGATGTCCTCCAGATTTTCCTTTGCGTCGAATATGCAGTTTAGTGTCTATCTTTTCTACTGCTGCGGCACCTTTTGGTTTTCCGTTTGTTCCGATTTGTGCAAGGTATTCGTCGGCGATGCTGAGATGTCCGGACCTGAAATGGATTTTTGGCTCGACGCGATAACGATACTGTCCGTGTTTGTTGTTGAGGTCAGCCTCCAAAGAAAAACTTTCGGAATCCTTTTGGAACATTTCAGGCATTCCACCAGGTCCGAATGAGAATGCTTCGAAGCTGTGTCCACGAATTGGAAACGGTCCATCAAGTATATCGGACAAAGTGCGTACATAGGCCATACATGATAAGGCTTGGATAGCGTCTAACAGATTGCTTTTTCCCGCACTATTCGGGCCAAAGAAAACAGCTAGACGCGGCAATTCGATCGTGATGTCCTTCAGGGATTTGAAATTGCGGACGCTTAATTTGGTCAGCATGGCGATCTCCAATTACGGAATCCAGTGGCGGGTTTGAGGCACTGCATATTTAATCTCTGTTGTATTAGTTTCCCTTATACGTATGGGGGGTGACTTTTCGAGCATCTTTGGAGCACATGGATACGGTTTATCCCCACGTGCGGGGAAGATGAGATAGCCTGTCTTCTTTGCTGGACTACTGGGGATGAGTCTAGCCTCTGCGAGTCGATGGCTCTAGTGTGGTTATCGTCCTAATTGCTGGCAGGTCCAAGCAGGACGGTGTAACAGGTTGAAATGTGTCTACCTTGAGCTTTGTCCCACCCGAAACACCTTCATTACTTCATCCCCCAAGTGATTGATGACCTTCACCGCAATACGCCCCGACTGCGGCTTGGCAAACGGGCGCGACGTGTCGCTCTTGAGCGTTGCCCAAGCCTCTTCGTTGATCTCCGCTTTCAGCGTAGTCCTGAGCGCCTTGTAGGGGTCGTTGGCGCCGAGAAAATAGGCGTGGCGGACGAAGAAGCTCTCTTCGTTGTAATCGGTGTCGATGAACCAGCAGGCGATGCCGTCAGTGTCGTCGCTGCGGATTTCGCCGGTGTTGGGATGGAAGACGTCCACCCCGTTGATCTTGACCTGGATTTGCTCGTCGTCCGCGTCGATGATGTCGATGTCCGGTTCCCCGAAGATGACGAACAGATTGCCTTGGCCGGTGTTCTTGAGGTCGGCGGCCATGTGCAGGTCGGCGTTCATGCGCGCTTTCAGGACAGGGACGCGGCCGAGCTTGTTGAACTCCGAGGCGTGCGCATCGTAGTTGAAGGCGCAGGCTACCAGTGCGTCAAAGTTGGCCTCGGCGGCTTCATGGACAGCTTTGACCAGGTCCGGGCGCGAGACGGTACCGAACTCGGGGCCGATGAAAATCCCAGCGCGTTTCTCCGCGCCGGAATCGGTGTCGCCTTCGGTGTAGCGACCTTCGGCGCAAACGAGGTCGCCCGGCCAGGGCGTGAGCGAAGCAAAAGTAATGCGGTCCTCCTTGCGCGCCTGCTGGACGCCGGCGGTCTTGAGGTGTTCCAGGATCATGCCGGCGAAGTCCTGCGCATTGTCGTAACCGAGCTTGTCTTGGACAGCGTTGTCGATGAGCTCGTCGTTCTCGTCTACCCCCAGCAGGCGGTGCGGCGACAGGCTTTCGACGGTGAAGGGGCCGGCGACGCGTACCTTCTTTCTGTCTTCGTAAGGCTTGTCGTAGAGGTATTCGTAGTCCGCCTTGGCGGCGATGGAGGCGTCAATCTCGCGCTGGCGGGCAATGCGCCCTTCCCACCAGCGGGCATGCAGGGCTTTGGCGTCGGCGGGCCAGGCATCGTCGGCGTCGCGAGGGATTTCCCATTCTTCCCAATTTTGGCCGAGCGCGGTGTTCAACTCGGCACGCAGGGGTTCCAGCGTTTCCTGCCAAGTCTCGTAGATGGTGTCGATCTCGGTATTGTTGGCAATGGATTTGAGGGTGACGTGCGGGACGCGCTCGTAAACGAAGCCCTGTCGGATGTTTCCGTGAGTGGGGTTCTGCGGGGGCTCGCTGCGGCTGACCCCGGCTTCCTTGGCTTGGCCTTCGGGGCTGTCTGCCAATAGGTAGTAGGGATAGCGCGCCCCCATGATGCGGGCGCGGGCGAGCGCAAGGGCGACGCGGGAGGTGTCGATGGTGATCCAGCGGCGGCCCCATTGTTCGGCGACGTAGGCGGTGGTGCCGGAACCGCAGGTGGGGTCGAGGACGAGATCGCCGGGGTCGGTGGCCATCAAGATGCAACGCTGAATGATCTTTGTTGAAGTCTGTACAACATAAACTTTATCCATGCCGCTACCCGACGCCGAATCCGCCCATAGATTAGACATCGGATTGACGGGATTGTCGCCCGCAAATCGCACATAGTTCAACGTTCTCCCGGTTCGTACAACACGATCAGCAGACAACAGTCTGCTCATGCCTTCGGGGTTCGTTGACCAGCTTCTACCCGCTGTGGGGGAGTACACTTGACCGAACGCACTAATTGGATAGACACAGCTCGGGGTTCTTCCAGCCGCCAAAAGGATCTGAAATCTCGCATATTCATCTGCCGGTATGGTCTCGTTTGTAGTAGCTCGTCGGTAGTGACCAACTGACTCCTTGACAACGGAATACGCCGAGTCCTCTTTCGGGTCCTTACTTATAAAAAGCAATCGCCGCTTCGTAGCAGTTTCCGTCGACTTGGTAAACCATAGAAGGAAGTCGGTGACTTCCGCCATTTCGCCTTTTCCGAGCCCGGCGGTCTTCTTGAACGTAATCATCGCAACGAAATTTGTGGTGCCAAACACCTCATCCATCACCGCCCGCACCCGGTGTACGTTCTCATCCCCAATCTGCACGAAGACCGAACCGCTCTCCGTCAGCAAATCCCGCGCCACGGTCAGCCGGTCCCGCAGATACGTCAGGTACGAGTGAATCCCGTCCCGCCACGTATCCCGAAACGCCTTCACCTGCTCCGGTTCCCGCGTAACGTGCTCGGCCTTGCCGTCCTTCACGTCGCGGCTGGTGGTGGACCACTGGAAGTTGGAGTTGAACTTGATGCCGTAGGGCGGGTCGACGTAGATGCACTGCACCTTGCCGCGCAGCCCCTCGCGCTCCGCCAGCGATGCCATGACTTGCAGGCTGTCCCCCAGGATCATGCGGTTCGACCAGTTGGCGTCGTGCTGGTAGAACTCGGTGCGGGCGTCCGCGCTCGGCAGGCCGTTGAAGTCGGCGAAGAGGTCTGGCTGGTTCGCAGCGGCTTTCTCGTCTGCTTTCGTATGTCGGAGCAAATCGTCTACCAGCGCCTTCGGATGCACTTTCTCCTGGATGAACAGCGGCGGCGCCTGCACCGCGAGGTCCGACCAGTCCTGCGTATCCTTGCCGCGCCAGACGAGTTGCGGGTCGAGGTCGCGGTTGCGGCGCTCGTAGGCCACTTGGATGGGATCGCGGTCCTCCGCCGCCATTACGGGCTGATGCTCGGCGGTGGGGATGTTCTTGCGGGATGCTTCGTCGTGGGTAAAGGTTTCGACGGTCTTGGCAACTGTTTGTCTTCGTCTTTCCATTACGCGGATTCCTTCATTTCGTCGAGTCGTCGAGTAGCGCTTCCACCTTGGCCGCAAATTCCGCTTGCATGTCGTAGACGTCCGTAAACTCGGCGAAGGCCCAACGGCCGTAGCACCCGTGGTAATTCACGCCGGGGACCCAATAGGTTTCCATGGCGGCTTTCTTGTCTTTCGCGTCCTCTCCCCGGTAGCCCTTGATTTCCGCAACCAGGTATGTCGGGTCGTTGGAGCCGTCGTCCAGGACGACGATGAAGTCCGGGACGTAGGTCCGGGCGGTGGAGCCGCTGCGGTAGGGCACTTCCAGCCCGAGGTTCTGGTTTTTCACGTAGGCGCGGACGTTGGGGTGCGTCTCGATGACGCGGCAGAATTCTCCTTCCCACGTGCTGTCGAGGATGGCCCAGTTGACGTGGCAACGCCGAGGGTCCGTCTTGTGGCGGTGCGTCTTGGTCGTATTGAAGTTGACGTGCTGGGTGGAACCGACGGGGTTGTAAGGATCGAGCACGGCCTTGACCGGGCGGTTGCCGATTTCTGCTCGCGTGATGGCCGCGGCGATGCGTTCGCACGCGAAGTCGGCCAGTTCCGGGGATATGAGTTGCGCCGGGAAGGTGCCGCCCTTGCAGACGAGGCAGGTGTCTAGCCACTGCTTGGTGATGCGCTTGAGTTGTCCGAAGAGGTGCAGCTTGGGGTCTTCGTTCAGGTCGCGCCATTTGGTGTAGAGCAGCTGTTTGGCGAGATGAAAGAGAAGGGTTGAGGAACGCCGGCCTTCGGTGCGGGTCAGGTCGAGATTCACGCCTTCGCCGATGATGCCTTCATTCCGTGTTTCCGTGGGTCCTGTCAGTTCCGGCGTCAGTTCCAGGACCGAGTCTTCGTTGAAGTCGGCGTCCAGTCGTTCCTCCGGCAGTTCCACCCGGTATCCGGCAACGCAGGGAAAGCGGATTTCAAGATGGTCTCGTTCGGGATGAACGGCCTTGACCTGGATGGTTTCCCTTGGCGGCGTGGGCGAGGCGACGACGGGTTTGGCCGTGAAGTCGAACGGGATGCCCAGGACGTCTGCATACTCCACGCGGAACAGGCCGTTCTCGTCAAGGTCGTAAGACTGCCGGCGGAGGGCTCTGCCGACGACCTGTTCGCAGAGCAGCTGCGTGCTGAAGGCGCGGACGCCCAGGACGTGCGTGACGGTGTTGGCGTCCCAGCCTTCGGTGAGCATGGATACCGACACCACGCAGCGAACCGAGTCTCCCAATCGTCCCGGTTTGCCTACGGTGTTCATGACTTCGCGCAGGAGGTCCTGGTCGTTGATCTTCTCGGTTTGGGGTCGATTGAGTCGGAGCTGGAGTATCTGATCGGCCGCTGCGGAGCGGAATTCCTTGCCTAGGGGCTCGTCGGACTCCAGTTGCCTGCTGTCGATGAGCAGCGTGCGCGGCCGGGGAAACGGGTTGCCTTGCTCGTCGAAGTTCCTGAATAGTGGCAGGCGCCCGTTTTCCAAGGTTTTCGTTCCATCGTTGTTTGTGCGGTGAAAGCCGGAAATGTAGTCATGGACGAGTTTTGAGGTTGCTGTGTTGTTGCAGACGATGATGAAGCAGGGCGGGACGTTGATGTTTGCGTTTTGCCATGCCTCGAATGTCTTTTCGTAATAGCCGTATAAGGCGTTCAGGGCCGTATCCAGCAGAGTCGGGATGCGAAGCGAGTCGAGCGTGGCGTTTTGCTGCGGTCTTGTTGGCATTTCTCCGCCGATGTGGTTCCACAAAACGCGGAGTTTCGGTATTTCGGTGTCTTGGACGTTGTCGGCTACCGGCACGCGCGGCACTTTGACGATGCCGCACTCGATGGCGTCCATCAGCGAGAAATCGCTCATGGTCCAGGGAAAGAGCGTTCCTTCGTCACCGGAGCCGCGCAGGAAGAAGGGCGTTGCCGAGAGGTCGACGACGCGGTTCAGGCCGAGCTTGTGGCGGACTGCTTCTAGTCCGCTAATCCATAGCCGCGCTGTTTCCTTGTTTTTCCTGGCTTCTTCCTGGTCTTCGTTTCCTGGTCTTCTTTCATGGTTTTCTTTGGTTTTTTCGCGGTAGCAGTGGTGGGCCTCGTCGTTCAGCGCCATGACGTTTTTCATGCCCATGAGTTCCGGCATGACGCGCTGCAGCATCTGGCCTTGGGTTTCCTGGACGGCGAGCGGCTTTAACCCTCGGCCCTGCAGCAGGGCGCGGCCGCCCTTGGACAACTCCAGGCGGTCGCGCAGCTTGAAGGCGTGATAGTTGGTGATGACGATTCTGGCTTTGTTCAGGTCGGCGAGCATGTCGGTGGGGACCAGTTCGCGGCTGCGGTAATAGCTGTCCGGGTCGTTGGGCTGCAGCACGCGCAGGCGGTCCTTGATGGTGATGCCGGGCGTGACGACCAGGAAGCCGCGGGTGAACCGTTGGCTGTTTGGACGGCGAACTGCGTTGATGGTCTGCCAGGCAATCAGCATGGCCATGACGGCGGTCTTGCCGGCGCCGGTGGCGAGTTTCAGCGCCAGTCGGGGAAGTCCCGGATTGGCCTTTTCGTTGACGGCGTTCAGGTATTCGAGAAACTGTTTTCCGGCGTTGCCCATGCCTGGCGCGACTTCGGTCAGCCAGATGATGGTTTCTGCGGCTTCGACCTGGCAGAAGAAGAGACGAAAGCCGTCAGACTTGCGGGAGCGCCAGTGTTGGAGGAGTCGGGCGGTTTCCGGCGTGACGCGCCACTTTTCCTTCGGGAGCGCTCTCCAGTTGCCGACATAATGGCGGACGCTCTCGATAGTCTCTGTCAGGTCGTACTGTTGGTTTTCGGTCTCGATTTTTCTTGCAGTAGAGTCGAAGACCATCGAGGTCTGGTTTCTTGCTGGGTCCTGCTGTCTTCTAACGGGTGGAACGGGTGAGATGTATTTGGCGGGTCTTCGTTTGAGAAGGACGGTCTGGGTCGGCTGCCCGGTGTCGTCCAGTTCCCAGTGCTGGCTTGGGCATTCGTATGGAGAGTTGAGAATGGGCTGGTTGAAGAATTGCTGGCTCAATGGCGGCCTCGGGTTTTTTCGTCGTGTTGGTTCATGGACGTTCAGGGCGGAAGGATTATAACCGCAGGCGTACAGGGAGACGCATGTCAAACTGGCGCGCGCGGTTATACTACCCGCATCCCTACATATTGTCACAGGAGGATGAACGATAAGCCGAGTACGAACCAAAACGCCACGGGTATCGAGTACGAACGCGTTGCCTTGCGTCGTCCAGTCGACACCCGCTGACAGGAGAATGTACGCATGACGACCGACATACGTTTACGCAGACCCTTATGGATGGCGTTCATAGTCCTGATGGCGATGGCGGCGGCCATGGCGTCGGACGGCAGGGCGCAGGGCGGGGCTGCTGTGCCAACAAATAACATAACTGTGGAGTTCGCATCGTTTTCGAATGGGACCTCCATGCCGCCGTTGTTTCAGACAGATGGCATGACGTTTCTTGCGCATAGTTCTTCCGCCGGTAAGCCTACGATTATAAACCGGGGTACGCCGAGCGAACGAGGTTATGGATTTCCAGATGCGGGCGTCACGGTTGTTCTGCCGATGGAAGCAAGTGTCGTTGAGGTTCGGGTTCGTCTTTGTCTTTTTTATGGTGATTTTGACGGTGGGGTTCTGGTTGAAGCGTATAGCTTGACGGGCACTCTGGTAGCGCGGGCGCGTGCTCAGTTTCGTGATGCGTGTAACGACCTTTTGCTGAAGGGTGATTCCGATTCGATTTCGATTGTTCGCTTTACGGGTGGCAGGGGTGCTGCGTCGATTGCGCGGCTGAGCGCCATCTCGAGTACGGCGCCTGTGGTGAACGCGGGCGAGGACCAGTCCGTTGCTGCCGGGTCGCTGGTGATCCTGTCGGGCACGGCGTGGGATCCGAATGGCGTTATCGCCAGCTATTCGTGGGAGCAGACGGATGGTACGGATGTCTCGCTGAGCGCGGATGGCGCCGTCGCCATGTTTACTGCTCCCGATGTATTGGTGGACGAGGGATTGACCTTTCGCCTCACCGTTGTCGATAACGCTGGTGAGACAACGAGTGATGATGCAAGGGTGGTCGTGCAGGTTGATGATGGCGATAGCGTTGACAGATTTATCTCGGTCAGTGCTGGGGACGAGCATACCTGCGGCTTGCTTGATACGGGCGCTGTGCGGTGTTGGGGTAGTGATAATTCTGGTCATTCTGCGGATTCTTTTGGTCAATCCGTACCGCTTGCAGGTACCTTTACTGCGATTGGTGCTGGGTTGTCTCATACCTGTGGCTTGCGTGATACGGGCGCTGTGGAATGCTGGGGTCGTAATGATGATGGTCGGTCCACGCCGCCGGCAGGCGCTTTTGCCATGATCAGTGCTGGGTGGCAGCATACTTGCGGGGTTCGAGACACAGGCGTCGTGCAATGTTGGGGTAGGGATGGCGGTTCTGGCGAGTCCGCGTCGCCGGTGGGTATTTTTACTGCGGTTAGTGCTGGGGGAAGCCATAATTGCGGTCTACTTGAGACAAATGTCGTTCGATGTTGGGGTAGTAATTTTTGGGGTCAGTCCACGCCGCCTTCGGGCAGGTTTATTGCGGTCAGCGCCGGGAGTAGTTATACCTGTGGCTTGCGCGAGACAGGCGCTGTTCAGTGCTGGGGCTATGATTACTCTGGTCAGTCCACGCCGCCTTCGGGCAAGTTTGTTGCGGTCAGCGCCGGGAGCAGTCATACCTGTGGCTTGCGCGAGACGGGTGCCGTGCAATGTTGGGGTGATGATTACTTTGGTCAATCCACGCCGCCGTCAGGCAGGTTTATCGCGGTCAGCGCTGGGAGGGGGCATACCTGCGGCTTGCGTGAGACGGGTGCTGTGCAGTGTTGGGGTAGTAATGAACGTGGTCAATCTCTGTTGCCTTTGGGCACGTTTACAGAAGTTGGTACCGGGCAGGAATTTTCTTGGTTTTCTGATAGCGCTCATACCTGTGGTTTGCGCGAGACGGGCGTCGTGGATTGCTGGGGCGGGAATTTTTATGGCCAGTCTGTGCCGCTTGAGGGTGTTTTTACCACGGTTAGCGTTGGGTGGGACCGTGTTTGCGGTCTGCGTGAGACAGGCGCTGTGGCATGTTGGGGTCGTGACGATTATGGCCGTCCCAGCAATTCGAGTAATCCGCGAGGGGAGTTCATCTCGGTTAGTGTCGGGCTTTATTACACCTGCGTGGTTCGTGAGACAGGCGCTGTTCAGTGCTGGGGCTATGATTTTCTCGATTATCTCAGACCACCTACGGGTACGTTTACTGCGGTCAGCTCTGCAAGCAATTATACCTGTGGTTTGCTTGAAACGGGTGCTGTGGATTGCTGGAGCTGGGGTTTGGACGACCCTGTCGAACTTACGCCGCCTGCAGGTACGTTTACCGTGATTGATGCCGGGAGTTACGGTTACTCTCCTAGGGGGGATTACTTTTGTGGCTTACGTGTGACAGGGGCTATGGAATGCTGGGGTTCTGGTGATTCTGCCGAGTTTGTGTTGTCGCCCGCGGGTGCGTTCATTTCGGTCAGTGTCGGGGATGGATATGTCTGTGCGGTTCGTGAGACAGGTTCTATTCAATGCTGGGGTGGTGATCGCTATGGTCGGGCTACGCCGCCGACGGGCACCTTTGTTGCGGTCAGCGCCGGGGTTGATCATACCTGTGGTCTGCTTGAGACGGGTGGCGTGGCGTGTTGGGGTGTTTATGCCTATGGCGTGGAGAAGGATACCTATGGACGGCTTCGTGTATCGTCAACGTTGCTGTTTGCTTCTGACGGGGGTGACTGATGGATGCGCGTCTTTCAATCATCACGGCAGGGATTCAGGACTTTCAGGCAGGAACCCTCGAGAGGCCGTTTGGCCGGCGTCAGAATCACGATTTCCACTTGGCGGCCTTCTTGGCGATCTGCTTGCGCCGTTTCGGGGTCATCGAGACGGCGCGGGCAATTTCGCCGCGGGAGCGGCTAGGCGTCGGCTCGGGTCTTCCATGTCGCTGACGGCGATGCCCGCGACGAGCTTGCCGAGTTGGTTCACGTCGGCGGGTCTTTTTTTTACGATCTCTCCAACGGGTACAGGGGCGCCATGAGGCGTCGCCTCTATAAGCACCAAGGTTCTCGCCTGTTGTCAACAGGGCATTTTTGTACCCTGCATTTCAAGACGAGTTACTACCCTTTTTCCAAGTCGCCGGCCGATTGGGTTTCGGCGTGGTGGCTTTCACCACATTCATAATATCTTTCGAGTTTAGGTTCGAGGTGCAAAATCTGAGCGGTTAGCCGTTCAAATCTAGTCGCAGGATACAACTTTGCTTTATCGTAACCGCTGGCATGTATCATTTCGTTCCTACACAACAGGTCCAAGACTCGATGGATTGGCGGCTCGTCTACTTCAATTTCTAACTTTTGAGCTTGGAATTGTTTTAAGCCAGACTCATCCGCTGGTGGTTCTACTGAGATCATCTTTTGCTCAAGTTCAATGTACTTCCTGGCTAATTCCGAGTGTAGCCGTGCCATCCTGGGCGCTTCATAAACAAGCGCCATAATGGAAACGGCGCCAACGATAGCCGGGATAACTTTTGTCCATGACAATTGTTCTGAGGGCATCTCATAAAACAGGACGAACAAGGTTGACGATCCGAAAATAAGGGAAAGTGCATTTGTGGCACGGGTTACTCCGTCAAAAAAACGGCAGCGTCGCATATGGTAACGGACAGATCGCTGAACTCCGAACAACAAACTGCTATAGTCCTGCTTCATGTGAATGCCCCCTTCTGATTTCAACTTACGCCGAAGGCGGTTTAGGCTTTGGAGTGGGAGTTGGTGACGGAATATCTGGAAGAGTTGGAGTTACCTTTTCGATACCCCTTTCGATATCCCTTTCTTCTGGCATAGGTTCACGCCGTTGCGGTTCAGGTGACGGCGGCTGAGGTGGCGGTTGAGGCCTTTGTTCTTCGGCCATTGGGCCTTTCTCCTCAAATGAAAAGGAGGCCATTGACCGAAGGCGCGACAAATTTCTATCGTGCGCACGGTAGTATGACCTCCAAGTGTCTGCACTGACTACCAGAGCCGGGAAACCCAGCAGTTCCCAACTTCTGTGTTTATACCACTATCCTCTATCTTCCCTGATTCCGCAATAACATCGTCAGCCAGAATTTACCACAAGAGAAGAATTTCGAACTGATACACTACCAACTGCCGATATGCTGGACAGTTTGGTTGAGTTAGCCTTCCGGTTTTGGCCGCCGGTGAACAGGGTCAATTCATGGAGGGAAGAGCAGGAATCCAGTAGCTGTTCCCGCCTACCCGCACGGTCATCCCGCTCTCGTCAGTCGTTACGTCTTCGTCCTTGACCTTCTCTCCCGTCTTGACCGGCAGGTCGTGAAAGTACGCCAGCGCCACGCCCAGCCAGCGCGGCTCCATTTTCTTACCCTTCCGGCCTTCCTGCATCAACGCCAGCATTTCGGCTTCGAGCTTTTTGCGCCGCATCCTGTACGCGCGGCCTGAATCACGCTTCGGCAGGGCTATGTCCGCACCGTGCTCTTCGCGGAGATACTTGGCGAAGCCGCTCAGCGCCGCCCGCTGCCCCGGCGTTTGACGAAGGAACCCGTCAAGCGCCTCCTGCTCGGGTGGAATACGGTCCATTGTCTCGGCAAACATCAGCAGAGCCGCCGCCGGAGAGAGTGCAAGGCGAACGGAGCGGAGCGCGGTCGTGCCTGCCGCCACGCGCCGCATCAGGTACTGGTGATAGCCGTCCAGGATCATTCGGGTGCGCGACCCCTCCGAGAGTTTTTCCAGGCTGGCTTCGATCCGTCGCCGGTCGGAGTCGGCTTCCCTTGCGGCAGCATTGGGCGCGACAAGTTTGGTTTCTTCCATCCAGCGCATGGGCAGCAGAGAGCGTCGCAGTCCTGCGGCGCTGAAATGCTTCAGCAGCGCCTCGTAGTCGGGGATGCCCTGCCACTCTCGTTCGATTTCCAGGAAGAACGCCAGGTACTTGTGAATGGTCGAGGCCGCTTTGTGTTCCCCGACCTTCTGGATCAGCCAATCTCCGAAGTTCGCGAACCGTTTTGACATGCTGGGCAAGCGGAAGGCGGCCTGGTCCATCTGGATGCGCTTGATGGCCAGCTCTGTCCAGTAACACGTCCAGCACTTCTTGCCGCGGCCTGCCGGCATGAGCTTGCGGCAATTCGGGCACGGAATTTCCCCCTTCTCCAGGCACGCGGCGCAGAGCTTGCGGCCGTCCGGGGAGTTCGTCAGGGGTCGATGATGCCGGCAGGCTGCGCAGGTTTCGTGGTCGCTGCGGGCGCACCGCTCGCAAACCCGGAAGTCGTGGCCCAGCGACGCTTTTCGTGAAAGCCGGATGGACGGTTCGCCGCACGCTTCGCACGGTTCGGGTTCCCTGAAATACGGCGCGCAAGGCTTGCATGCCGGCCCGTAGGGCGTCAGCTTGCCGATTTTCTTGTCTGGGCCTGCGGCAGGCCTGCCGCACCGTACGCAAGGTTTGAGGCGCTCGCACGCCCGGCATACGGCTTCAGGAAGGCGGACGGGCAGCCTTGCAAAGTTTCCGCATCCGCACATGCGGCGTTTGAACATCCGCTTGTAGCATGTCGAGCAGTAGCGGATACCTTTGTAGACCCGCGCAATCCTGACGTTTCGCGCGCCGCAGTCGTCGCACGTCGCGGTGTGCTCGGCGGTGCTTGTCTGGTTCATTGCGTCCGTAGCTCCAGCTTGCGTTGCAGTCGATTCATCATGAGGACGACTTCGTGGCGGGGCCGCCCCCCGGCGCGGCGTTTTCTGGGTGGGTAAGCACTGCGTTCGGGGCTTTCGGGTAGTTCCGGCATGAACCGCGCAAGTGGCTCCGGCACGCTTTGTTCCTTTTCGCACCACCCTTGGCGTGTTATCCCAGAGGCTTTGAGCGTGGCCCTGAGCTGTTTCGCGTCGAGGTTCAGGAGACGCCAGACGCCAGCCAGCAAGTCTTGGCGGTCTTCGACCCGCAAGCGTTCGATTCGGGTTCCCGGTATGGGTGGGATATGACGAGGGACGACCACGCCATTGGACCTGAGCAGGTAGGTTAAGCCTTGCGTCGGGCTACGGTTTGCTCTTCGGATCAGGCTCGCCAGGAAATCGGCCGTTGCGAACCAGGTTGCAGCATTCCAGGTTTCGCCATAGCAGTCGCCGAATCCTTTGAGGGCGACTTGGTCGGCCGCTTGCTGGAAAGCCAGGACTGCAGGCGGACAGGGTTCCGGTTCAGCTTTTTGCAGGTTTTTCAGGCACGTCGCGCACACGGCGGCGTGCGCCGCGTATGCGGACAGGCGGTGTGGCGTGACTGCGGCCGCGCACGCGCCGCACCTGTCGAGCAAGGTGGTTTTGTGGACGACGCAGCCGGTGTGCCAGGCAAAGCGCCAAGGCAGACGGAAATAAGGCGTGTCGTCTGCTTGCAGGCAGGCGGGGCAGAACTGGATGCCGCCGTTTCGCTTCCTGTTGCGGGCGCCGAGCGTGAGCGTCCAGGGCCAGGTCGAGAAGGCGTCCGGGCGTTCGCCCTGGATGCGGACGGCGATTGGTTCGATGGTTGCTGCTCTAAGGGTTTCTGCCGCAGCGCCCGATACATGGGACAGGACCGCCAGGCGTTCTTCGGGGATGCCCCTGTCGGCGTCGAGCGTCCAGACGCGCCAGCCCGGCCATAGCCAGCCCGTCAGGACCAGCGGGTCGCAGCCCTGCATGAGAGCTGCCCGGACCAGCCACGAGGTGAGGCTTTCGGCTGGCAGGAGGTGGATCGGGAAGGCCCAGCGGGGGGTTATGGCTACACCTTGAGTTCCCGGATGCCACTGGACGGTGTCCGAGTGCCGTCGGCTGAGAGGCTTTTTATCTGTATCCATTCGTGCTCTTTGATAAGGGGCGGGTCAATCCGTTCGGTTCCCGTTTCGATGGCGGTCTTTGCGCATTCGGACAGCAAGAAGCGAAGGTCTCCCAGGTTGCCGGCCGATATGTCGTGGAGCAGTCCGGCAGTCTCCGGGCGTTGCAGCTCGGAAGGTTTTTTCAAGGGCAGCATCTTCTCGAAGGCCGCAATCAACTTCTGAAATTTCCGGTCGCGTTTCCACAGCGGGAGCTTGACGACGGTGAAGCGGCTGGCGTGTTGGCTGTCGTGCCGGAGGATCTGGATGGCGGGCTGGGTTCCGACGCCGACAATTGGAATCTTGAGGGTGTTGCACAAGCGCTTGAGAACGTTCATGACTTCGCGCTGTTTGTGAATCGTGCCGGTTATCAGAGAGTGGAATTCGTCAATGATGAGTACCTTGCTGCCGCAGGTCCGGAAGAGATGGAGGGTTTGGTCGCGCAGCTTAAGGATCGAATCGGTTGCCCGGTATGGGGCGTAGAACTGTTCGAGAAGGGAGATGTAGAGTCCTTTTTCGTCGGCGCTAGGCGGCGCTTCGGCCAGGACGATCGGTTTCGACGGCTGGTTGTCCGCATCCGTGCCTGAAGGAGTGGTTGAAAGGTCGTGGGTCTCGCAAAAATGGCGGACGAGCGTCGTCTTGCCGTTGTTGGGTTCGCCGACGATGAGGTAGTTCGGCATTCTGTTGCTTTTCGGGATGTCGAGAAGCCATTCGAGCTTGCCGAGAATGGTCGTGGCGGCGGCGTACTGGATCCACCTGGGCGTTTCGATAAACAGCATGCGGTCCCTGTCGGACCATGTCAGGACGTGGCGAAACTTCGGATGTACGTGCTCGTGCTGGTTGCTCATCAGCTGATCTCGTAGGCTTCAATGGGTTTGTCGGAGAATTCGTCTGGAGGCTCGCTGACGGCGCTTTCTTTCACGGGTGAAGCGATTGCCTCCATTTGCGGTGTCTGATTCTTTTCGTGTTCCCGGCGCTTTTGGCTTTTGCGTCGGGCGCTTTTCGTCTTTTCCTCTGCCTGTTTGGTCTGCTCGCGCAACTCGGTCAGGGTTTGTGCGATTTGAAACGGGTTTTCCGGTTGTCCGCTTTGCCGGAGTCTCTTTTTGGCTTCTTTGTATTCCCAGATACTCATGGGCGGCAAGGACATGTCGGCGGTGGGGATCGCGATATATGCCTTCAGTTCAGGGTCGTAGAACTGGATGGCGGTGATGTCTCGCGGGTCGCGGCGAAAGGTGAGTCGGAGCTTTCGTTTCGGGTCTTCCGAGTCCGGGGCGTTGATCCAATGGCGCAGTTCTTCCGAATAGTAAGTCATGCCGTCGATGCAGACGCCGGTTCGTTGAACCGTTCTTTCAAACGAGGGCAGAAAGTCGTAGACGATGCTGGCGTGATCGGTGGGCCTTGGCGGCAGGTCGATGCCGATGGTCGTGTCGTTTCCGGAAATCCCGGTGTTCCATTTGTCTATCGGCAATGTGTCGATCTGAGAATGCGTGCTGTGGTGATAGTAGCCGCAGATGAGGGTGACGAGCCACTTTTCGAATTCGCTTTTGGTGAAGTTGGCGTGTTTGTCGGATTTGTAATCGCCTCGTTCCTCGATGGACGAAAACGTCGTGCCGGGCAAGGCGTGAATTTTTTTGCTGAGGGTGCCGAGAAGTCGCTCGATATGCCCGCCGTATTCCGGTTGTTTGACCGGCCGGTATTCGACGTGAATGCCGTGTTTCGCGCATGAGCGCCTGAAGCCCTCTGATCGGAAGTCCGACCCATTATCGACGTGAATGGTTTTTGGGATGCCCCATGCCGGCCATTCGGCGTCCACTTTCAGAAGGGACAGGGTCCCTTCCTTGGGCAGGCATGCGTGTGAGACACACAGGCCGACAGAAGCTTCGGAGGGGTCGTCGAAAGCCAGGTAGTACCCGAGGACCATGCGGCTGTAGACGTCCATTGCGAGGGTGATCCAGGGCCGGCCGACCGGCTTGCGGTACTCGTCGTCGACGAGAATGAGGTCGACCTTGGTGTGGTCGATCTGGACGACGGCGAGCGGAAAATCCGCGCCTGGGAAATGCCCCGGGACAGGACGGAACTTTTGTCTCGCCCTTTTTCTCTGGCCGCGGCGTTTCAGGCGTTCTTCTTCCGGTATGCGTTGGATACGTGCCCGGACCGTCGATTTGTTGGGCGGTTTGATATTCCGAGAGAGACAACGGCGCTGGATTTCCTCGGCAGTGTCTTGTTCGCTTGGTCGCTCTTTGGTTAAGTAGAACTCCTGAATGACTTCGTTGATGACGGCTTCGGGCGAGGTTTTGAGGCGGGTTCGGCCCTTGTTCCAGCCGCGCTGTTGCGGAATCAGGGTGCTGATGTCCCGGAAGGGCGCGTAGCGTTTGATCCACCTGTAGAGGGTGGTAACGTCGCAACCGACTTCGTGGGCGTGTTTCTCGACGTCCTTGCGGCTGTATCTGTTCATGTCGAGAAGCGGCTTTATCATGTCGAGACGCTGGCGGGCTGTTTTCCAGTCGCTGTCGCTGATGCCGTCTAAGGGAACGGGAAAGATGATACCGGCCGTTTCCTTGTCTATGGGCGGGGATTCCAGTTGACTGAGGGCCAGGTATTTTCTGCGACCGCTTTCTTCTTCGATGCCGATGATGCCGATGACGGAGTTGCCGTCGTCGAATACTTCTTCGTCGATTTTGTAGATGAGGCCGTTGTCGATGTGTTGGACCATTGCCCCTTTTCGCAGGTCGACGTATGGCGGCTTCCAGGCGTTGGCTTCCGCTGTGTTATTCATGGACGGGTTCTCCAATGTCTGGCAGCGTTCGGAATTGGGTGAGGGGGTCGAGAGGGCGCGTGAGGTCGCAGTCCAGGCGCCGGGTTGCCAGCAGGTGCCAGAGATGCGCTTGGTTGACGTGCAGGTCGTTGATGAGGCGCTCTGCGGTGATCGGCTCGGTTCTGGCGACGGCGTGGATGACGCCGCGGCTTTCCTGCTCGTTGAAGCGCATGCGTTTGTAGATGGTGAGCCATTGGATGTTGGCGAAGACAGCGTCTCGGATACGCGTTTCGTCCTGGATGCGAAACAGCCAGCCCTGATTTTTGGCGTAGCGAATAGCCGATTTCCACTTGGGGCTCCAGCGGCGCCAGTGCAAGCGCCACTGGTGGCGCGGCTTTACTTCGATGAGGAGTGGTTTCAGACCGCTGTCAGGCTTTTGCAAGACGAGAAAGTCGGGGGTGTAGGTGTAGGCTCGCCCGTTGTCTCCCGTAAAAGGAAGGCAGACGGGTTGGGAGACAATTTTGAGGACGTTCGGGGAGAATTCCGAGCGGATCAGAAAGTCTCTTTCGAGGGTGGATTCGTAGGGGACCGGGAGGCGTCCTTTGAAGATGTAGACTCCCGAAACGCTTCGTCGGGTGGGGCGGATTTTCCGTTGTTGCCGTATTGCGTCTGTCATTTAGTGGCACCTATTAGTGGTAAAATGTCAGACAGTTGCATCAATTTGCCATAAATTTGGGGTTTTGTCCAGTGGGGGATATTTGGCGAGAGGGTGCGGGTAACGGGGTTTTATGAATTGTTATAATAGATTGAATTATATAGACTTACCTTGCATGGGCAGCGTTTTTTGGTTTAGTGGCGGTTATTTGTGGGTTAGTGGCATTTATTTGTAATTCTGACAGCGGCACGATTCCAGGGCCGGGGGAGGTCAGCCTCGCGCACAACGGCGTGTTATTCCTCGACGAGCTGCCCGAGTTCCGCCGCAGCGTGCTGGAGGTGTTGCGGCAGCCGCTGGAAGACGCCCAGGTGACCATCGCCCGCGCTTCCATGGCCCTGACGTTTCCGGCCCGCTTTATGCTGGCGGCGGCGATGAATCCTTGCCCATGCGGCTACAGCACCGACCCGCAGCGTGCCTGCCACTGCTCGGCGCAGCAGCTGCAACGTTACACCAGCCGAATTTCCGGCCCCCTCCTGGACCGGATTGACATCCATATCGAGGTGCCGCCCGTGCACTATGCCGATCTGGCTTCTTCCGCCGCGACCGAACCCTCAGCCGCCGTTCGTGCGCGGGTGAACGCCGCCCGGCAGCGCCAGCGGGCTCGTTTCGCCGGCACCGACATTCCGCACAACGCCGCAATGGGCGTCCGCAACATCCGGCAATACTGCAAGCTCGACGCCGCCGGCGAACGCCTGCTCGAACAGGCGATGCACCGCTTCGGCCTCAGTGCCAGGGCCCACGACCGCATCCGCAAGGTGGCTCGCACCATCGCTGACCTCGCCGGCGCCGATGCCATCGGCATCGAGCATCTCTCGGAAGCCGTCCAGTACCGTACCCTCGACCGCCAGTCGGGCTGATCGTGCCCCGATTCAGCCCTCCTGTCCCAGCCGTCCCGATGCCTCCTGGCCTGAGGAGAAACGCCCACCCAGTTCTGCTATACTGTCGCCCGTCGCACGCCTGAGCGGAGCGCGGCCTCTTCTCTACCTTTCCTTGAAGATTCGAGGTGTCTATGTTTGGCATTGGGTTGCCGGAGCTTATTCTGATTTTGGTCTTGGCGCTGCTGGTTCTGGGACCCCAACGTCTGCCAGAGGCCGCCCGCATGCTGGGGCGCGGCTATGCCTATCTGCGGCGGGCCAGTGAGGAATTCCAGAACACCATCAAGCAGGACATCGCGGCCATGGACCGCCAGGAAGACGCGCAGCAGAACAAGGCAGTCGCTCAAGAGATTCGGGAACGCTTTGCCACCGTCCCGGAGGCGCGGACAACCATCAGCCTGACGGAGCAGCCCCAGGATGGTTGATACCCCCATGCCGTTGACGGCACACCTTGCGGAGTTGCGGACGCGGCTCTTCTGGAGTGTGGCCGCCCTTGCCGTTGGTTTTCTGATCTGTTACGGACTCTCCGATTTCATTGTCGCGGCAGTGCAGTTCCCTTGGACGCCGATTGGCGAGGGCCTGCGCGTGCCGCTGCAGATCATCGCCCCCGCCGAAGCCTTTCTCACGTACCTTAAAGTCGCCTTCTTCGCCGGGCTGTTCATCGTTTTGCCCGTCATTCTGCACCAGTTGTGGAAATTCGTGGCGCCGGGACTCCTGGAGCACGAGCGCAAGTACACGATCCCCTTTCTGGTTGGCTCGACGACGCTGTTCTATGCGGGCGGCGCGTTGTTCTATCTCCTCCTGCCGTTTGTGGTGACCTTCCTCCTCAGCTTCGCCAGCGACGACATCACCGCGCACCTGTCGGTCGGCTACTACGTCTCCTTCTGTCTGCGGCTGATGATCGCCTTCGGGCTTGTCTTTCAACTGCCCGTCGTGGTGGTGTTTCTCACCCAGCTCGGTCTGGTCACCTCGCGCGGCCTGATCCGGCATTTCCGGTACGCGGTGGTGCTGGCCTTTGTCCTCGCCGCGATTCTGACCCCGCCGGACCCGATTTCGCAGAGCTTTATGGCGCTGCCGACGCTGTTGCTTTATAGCGCCAGCATCCTGGCCGCCAAGCGCATCGAGGCGCGCCGGGCGCGCGAAAATGATGACGACGAGGATTAAGGAGAATTGATCATGGTGGAATCCATGCGCAGTAGAGACTTGGCAAATATGAGCAATATCTTCAAGGAGCGATTTGACAGGCTCATCGAAGGACGCTTGTTCTTCACTGCTGAGGAACCTTTTGAGGATCTGTTGCGCCGCACCGAGGCGCTGCTCGAAGGGCACTTCGTCCTCACTTCCGGCCTGCACAGTTCACACTACATCCAATGCGCCCGCACGTTGCAGCATCCGAAGCATGCCGAGGCGTTGGGGGGTTGTCTGGCGGACAGGTTCCAAGATTACGCGGTGGATGCGGTCATCTCGCCGGCCATGGGCGGCCTCATCATCGGGCACGAAACGGCGCGGGCGCTCGGCGGGCGGGCGCTCTTTGGCGAACGCGACAACGGCGCGATGACCTTGCGGCGGGGATTCGACCTGCAACCGGCGGAGCGGGTGGTGATCGTCGATGACGTCATCACCACCGGCGGTTCGGTGCGCGAGCTGATACGTCTGGTACAGGACCTTGAGGGGACTGTGGTGGGGGTCGGAGCCATTCTCGACCGCAGCGGCGGTCAGGTCGACCTAGGCGTGCCGCTGAATGCTTTGCTCACCATGCAGGTGCCTACCTATCAACCCGAGGCATGCCCCCTGTGCCAGCAGGGCAGTTCGCCGGTGAAGCCCGGAAGCCGGCAGCAGGGAACCAAGGGCTAGGGTCGGGGGTCTGTAGACCCAATCTTACGACTACCCGTCGCACCACTGCGGACTTCACGCAAGCGGCCGACCCACGAATCGCAGCTTCGACGCCCGCCGCCGCGTTTTGTTCGTCCTGACGAGTTGATTGAAGGAGCCCGCGGGACATATGAGTGGAAACAACGGCCCGAGGATGGTAACCAGAGTCGCTCTGCGGAATTACAAGAGCATTGCCGCCTGTGACGTACGGCCGGAGGCGCTCTCGTTTCTGGTTGGCCCCAACGGCTGTGGCAAGAGCAACTTCCTCGATGCCTTACGCTTCGTGGCCGAGGCGCTGCGCTTGTCGCTGGATCACGCGCTGCGCGACCGTGGCGGCATTCAGGAGGTGCGGAGACGTTCCGGCGGCCATCCCAACAACTTCGGAATTCGTCTTGAGGTTGAGCTTCCCCGTGCCCAGGGCTGGTACGCATTTCGGGTTGCGGCGAAACCCGGAGGGCGATACGGAGTCCAGCAAGAGGAGTGCGTCGTCCGTGGTGAGGATGGACACGGCTCCTATAAGGTCGAAGATGGCAAAGTGATTGCCAGCACGATACCCAATCCACCAGCGTGTGCGAGTGACCGTCTCTACCTTGTCAACATGTCAGGCCTGGAGGTGTTCCGCCCGCTCTATGACGCGTTGTCCGGAATGGGCTTCTACAATCTGAATCCCGAAGCAATCCGGGATCTCCAGGCACCCGACCCCGGAGAGCTCTTGAAGCGGGACGGAAGCAACTTGGCCAGCGTCCTGTCCAACCTCAAAAGTGGCCGTAAGAAGGCGGTGGAAGACTACCTCACCGCGATAACCCCCGGCGTCACCGGTGTTGCGGCTCGGACCATGGGCACCAAGTTGACCCTTGATTTCCGCCAAGAGGTGCGCGGCGCAAAGTACCCGTGGCGGTTCCCGGCGAGCAACATGTCCGACGGCACATTGCGCGCACTTGGCGTCCTCGTTGCGCTGTTTCAAGGCGATGGCGAATCGGTCGAACGGCGCCACTTAGTCGGCATCGAAGAGCCGGAGAGCGCTCTTCATCCCGCCGCTGCCCGCGTCCTCATCGACAGCCTAACCGACGCCAGCCAATGGACGCAGGTCATCGTTACGAGCCACAGTGCGGACCTGCTTGACGACGACGCCATACCCGACAGCTCAATCCTCGCCGTATTGTCTGAACACGCCGAGACCCGGATAGGACCCCTCGACGAGGCCAGTCGTTCGGCGCTCCGCGATCATCTCTTTACCGCCGGTGAACTGCTGAGGATGGATCAGTTGCGCCCCGACCCGGACCGGTCAGCTCCCCAGCACCAGCTCGACCTGTTTGAGAGCACGCACTGACAATGTCGACCATCATCACGATCGTGGAAGGACAGGGCGAAGTGTCCGCAGTGCCGATCCTCATCCGCCGCATTGCCGCCGCCGCCGTACCCTCCGTCGTACCGCAAGTGCCGAAGCCGATTCGAGTAAAGCGCAATCGCTTTCTCAGGGAAAATGAACTGGAACGGTACGTCGACTTGGCTGCCCGACAAGCCGGATCCGATGGTCGCATCCTGATCCTCCTCGATGCCGACGACGATTGTCCCCCGGAACGTGCGTCGGAGATTCTCCAGAGAGCCACGGCAGCGCGCAGTGATTGCCGTATTCGGGTCGTGCTGGCGCGGCGCGAGTACGAGGCCTGGTTCCTCGCGGCTGCCGACTCTATCGCTGGACACCGCGAGCTTCGTAGTGGTGCAATCGCGCCTGCCAAGCCGGAGGCGATCCGCGACGCGAAAGGATGGTTGACCTCACACATGCCGCCGGGCCGAGTGTACAAAGAAACTCGTGATCAGCCGGCACTTACCACGATGTTCGATCTTGATCAGGCGAGACGCGGAGCACGATCATTCGACAAGATGTGGCTCACGATGATGGATTTGATGCAGTAATTTGTGGCGGCTTGAGAATATCGAGTGGCGCAGGGTCAACAATCCCATGGATTCATCCCCAAATACCCAATGTCGAATTCGAGCGCGTGTGCAAGAGCTTCGACGAACGGGTCCAGGTCGTGCGTGACCTGGACCTGACCGTGCGAGACGGGGAGTTTCTGACCCTGCTCGGCGGCTCCGGGTCGGGCAAGACGACCTGCCTGATGATGCTGGCCGGCTTTGAGGCGCCCACCTTGGGCACTCCGCGGCCGCTCGGTGCACGATTTGCCGCCGCGCAAGCGGGGGACCGGCGTGGTCTTTCAGAATTACGCGCTGTTTCCGCACATGACGGTGGGCGGCAATCTGGCGTTTCCGCTTGAGGTGCGCGGGCTCAATCCAGAGCAGCGTCGCGAGCGCGTCCGGCGGGCGCTGCAGCTCGTGCGCCTGGAGGGATTTGAGGACCGTCGACCCAACGAGTTGTCCGGCGGTCAGCAGCAGCGCGTCGCCATCGCCCGAGCGCTGGTGTTTGAAACCAGATCAAGATTCCCAACATCGTCGGTCACGGCGCCGTGCTGGAGGGCGACCGCGTCCAGATTGGCTGGACGGAGACCGCTTGCCGATCCTTGAAGCCAGACGAAGAGGAGCTAACGTCATGACATCCCCCTTGCATCGCATCCGAATCCGCCCGGCAGTTTATGCTGCGGCCCTCGTTTTGTTGACCGGCCTGAGCTGGAGCCAGCCGGCCGCCGGCGACGACTCGCTTACCGTGGCCTCCTGGGGAGGTTCCTACGCCCGCGCCTTCCAGAAGGCGCAGCACGAGCCCTTCACCGCTGAGACGGGCATCGACATTCGCCTGGAATCCTACAACGGCGGCTTGGCGCAAATCCGCGCGCAGGTGGAGAGCGGCAGGGTGCTCTGGGATGTCGTCGATCTGGATATGGCCGACGCGGCACGCGGTTGTGACGAGGGACTGCTCGAACCCGTCTCCAGTGAGGACTTGGCGCCAGCGCCGGACGGCACGCCCGCGGCGGACGATTTCTTCCCCGGCATGCTGACTGAATGCGGCGTCGGCATGCTGTTCTACTCCACCGTGTATGCCTATAACCCCACCCACCTTGCCGGCCCCAAGCCGACGACGATCGGCGACTTTTTCGACTTGGAGAAATTCCCCGGCCGCCGCGGCATGCGTCGCAGCCCGCTGGTCAATCTGGAGTTTGCCTTGATGGCCGACGGCGTGCCCGCGGATCAGGTGTACGCGACGCTGGCCACGCCGGAGGGCATGGAGCGGGCGTTCCACAAGCTCGACACGATCAAGGACTACATCGTATGGTGGGAGGCCGGGGCGCAGCCGCCGCAGATGCTGGCCGATGGCGAGGTGGTGATGAGCACGGCCTATAACGGCCGCATTTTCAACGCGCAGGTTCTGGAAAAGCAGCCCTTCGTGATTGTCTGGGACAGCCACGTGATGATCCAGGCCGTCCTCGGCATTGTTGCCGGCACGCCGAAACTGGATTTGGCTCGCAAGTTCCTCGCCTTCGCAACGCGGGCCGAGTCCCTGGCCGGGGTCGGGCGCTACATTGCCTATGCCCCCGCCCGGAAATCGGGCACCGCCCTGATCGGCACCCACCTCGAAACCGGCGTGGACATGAAGCCGCACATGCCGACCAGCCCTGCAAACGCCGCGCGTGCCCTGCCGCACGACTGGCAATGGTGGAGAGACCACGGCGACGAGATGAACGAGCGCTTCAGCGCGTGGCTGGCCCGCTGACCGGCCCACAGCTTCGCGCTGTAGGTCTGGTTCTCCCCCCGGTTACCTTCATCGGGCTGACCTTCGTTGCGCCTTCTCAGCCCGGCAATTCTGGCCGTGGCGACCCTGCTAATTGCGTTTTCCCTGCTGTTCATGCTGAGTGCGGACAAGGGTGGATTAGGGAGTCTGTCAAGTGGGATTTTTACTGGGTTGACGACTGGGGCGGGTAACCTTCTGGACGGTCCGCCTCGGGCCGTCCAGGGCCGATAGCTACATACGAACGGAACTCAGAGGTTGAAGTCTTGCGGCCTCATGCTATCAACTTACGAACACCCGCTGGTGGCGCCGCAATTGGGGCATTTGTAGCACGCGCCGTTGCGGGTCATCAGGGCGCCGCAGTCGGCGCATGAGGGGGCGTCTTCCTGCAACCGGAAGTAATAAGGCTCCTCGGTGGTCCCCAGGGGCGTGTGATGGCCATTCTTTGCCTCCTTGGGGGTCACCGGTTCGGCGGCCTGCGCCAGGCCGTCGCGGTCGATGACACCGATTTGGGCGCGTTCTTCCTGATCGAGGAATTTGGAGGCCAGCCAGCGGAAGATGTAATCCATCACCGACTTGGCGATGGGAATCTCGGTGTTTTGAGTGAATCCGGCAGGCTCGAAACGCATGTGGCTGAATTTGTCGATCAACGCCCGCAGTGGCACGCCGTACTGAAACGCCAGTGAAATCGACGTGGCGAAGGCATCCATCAGCCCGGAGATGGTGCTGCCCTCCTTGGCCATGACCAGGAAAATTTCGCCGGGCGTCCCGTCCTCGAACATGCCAACCGTAATATATCCTTCGTGCCCTGCAATTGAGAACTTGTGGGTGATGGCCGGACGCTCATCCGGCAGCCGCCGCCGCATGGGCCTGCTCGGTGCCGCCGCGGTTTCCGGTTTGGCCGCCCCGGATCGAGTCCGAGGCAGGCTCTTGGTGTTGAGCGGCTGGGTGCGCTTGCAGCCGTCGCGGTAGATGGCGACACACTTGATGCCAAGGCCCCAGGCGTCGATGTACGCCTGCTCGATGTCGGCGACCGTGGCCTGATTGGGCACGTTGATCGTCTTCGACACCGACCCCGACAGGAACGGCTGCACCGCCGCCACCATGCGCAGGTGCCCGCTGTAGTGAATCGAGCGGCCTCCGGGCATGGCGGGAAAGGCGCAGTCAAAGACCGGCAGATGGTCTTCCTGGAGGTCGGGCGCGCCCTCCATGGTGCCGTGCTCGTCGATGTATTGCACGAGGTTGTCGATTTGCTGCGGCGTGTAACCGAGGCAGGCCAAGGCGCGCGGGACCGTGTTGTTGACGATCTTCAGGCCGCCGCCGCCGACGAGTTTCTTGTATTTCACCAGCGCCAGGTCGGGCTCGATGCCGGTGGTATCGCAGTCCATCATGAACGCGATGGTGCCGGTGGGCGCCAACAGGGTCACCTGTGCGTTGCGGTAGCCGTGTTGCACGCCGTGGGCGTAGCACTCGCTCCACGCCTGCTGTGCGGCTTCCCATAGCGGCTGCGGGAGGGATTCGTGCTGCGCGTCGCGGCAATTCTCCTGATGCCTCTTCATCACCTTCAGCATGGGCTTGCGGTTGTCCGCGTAGCCGGCGAAGGGCCCCTGCACGGCGGCGATCTGAGAACTGGTCAAATACGCCTGTCCGGTCATCAGGGCGGTGATGGTGCCGGCATAGGCGCGGCCCGCGTCCGAGTCGTAGGGCAAGCCGCGGGCCATGAGCAGCGCCCCGAGGTTGGCGTAGCCGAGCCCCAAGGTGCGGTAGTCGCGGCTGTTGCGCTCGATGGCCGGGGTGGGGTAGCTGGCGTGGCCGACGAGGATTTCCTGCGCCAGGATCATCATGTGCACGGTGTGGCGGAAGGCTGCGATGTCGAACGTTCCGTCATCATCGAGGAATTGCATCAGGTTGAGCGAGGCGAGGTTGCAGGCGCTGTCGTTGATCCAGCAGTACTCCGCACACGGGTTCGTGGCCTCCTGGCGTCCGGCGGCGGGGCACGTGTGCCAGCTATTGATCGTGTCGTCGAACTGAATGCCGGGGTCGCCGCAGGCCCAGGTCGCCTCGGCGATCTGTCGCAGCAGGTCGCGGGCCTGGTAGGTCTTGACGGGTTCGCCGGAGATGCGGTAACGGGTCTGCCACTCGTTGTCTTCAGCCACCGCGCGCATGAACGCATCGGACACCCGCACCGAGTTGTTGGCGTTTTGGAAGCTGACGGTGCCGTAAGCGTCGCCGTCCAGGGAAGCATCGTACCCGGCGTCGATGAGCGCGTGGGCCTTTTTTTCCTCAACCGCCTTGCAACGGATGAAGGCTTCGATGTCGGGGTGATCGGCGTTGAGCAGCACCATCTTGGCGCTGCGCCGCGTCGTACCGCCGGATTTGATGGCGCCGGCGGAGGCGTCTGCGGCCCGCATGAAGGACAATGGCCCGGAGGCCGTGCCGCCGCCCGAAAGGGACTCGCCGGTGGCCCGCAGGCGGGAGAGATTGACGCCCGACCCTGATCCGCCCTTGAAGATGACGCCCTCCTGCCGGTACCAATCCAGGATGGCGTGCATGTCGTCGTGCACTGAAATGATGAAGCAGGCGCTCGCCTGCGGTGGGGCGCCCTCCACCCCGATGTTGAACCACACCGGAGAGTTGAACGATGCCTTCTGGCGCAGCAGAACGTGGGTCAACTCATGCGAAAAAATTTCCGCATCCTGCTTGCTGGCAAAGTACCCGTCGCCGTCGCCCCAAGTGGTGATGGTGCGGACAACTCGGTCGAGCACTTGGCGTACCGAGCGTTCGCGCCGGGGGGAGTCGAGCGGCCCGCGGAAGTACTTCGAGGCCACCACGTTGGTCGCCAGTTGCGACCACGTTTCGGGGAATTCCACGTCACGCTGTTCGAACACCGCACGCCCATTTTCACCGGTGATCACGGTGTGGCGATTTTCCCACGCCACGGCGTCGTAAGGATGTACGTCGGGATGGGTGAAGTAGCGCTGCATCGACAGGCCAGGAGAGGCGTTCGCAGGCGTCGGGCTTCTAGCGGAAGCTGGATCAGTGGCGGGGAGGGTTGCGGCGGCAGGAACTGTGCTATTCACTGAATTATCCCTTTACAAGTCAATGAGTTACGAATTTCTAGAGGGTTCGGTATGGCCTTGCCGATACAGGCGTGCCGCATAGAATATGCGCAACGAAAACATCGCGCAAGGCAAATTTGCAAATTGCAATAAATGTCGGATCAGTCCATCGAGAGGGGCTGGATTCGTGCCCTTGAACCGGCTTGCAGAAGCCGCCGATGCGGCGGCACGAGCAGTAATCCAAGGGGCTGCGAATCGGCTCGTGACAGGTCGAGCAAATTGCCCAGAAGCGTGGCCTGCCACCCTTCAACATCGGGTTGCAGGCGGCAAGGAAAGAAATGTGTCGTGCCGGGCCGTACCTTCACCGCGGCCCTGACGGTGGCCGTGAGGCCGCGGGGAATGGGGTGTTGACCCAGCAGCGTTCGGATGGCGGGCCGCACAAAGGCTTCAAACCCCACAAAGGCACCCCAAGGCGACCCGGGAAGGCCCATGATCAGCGTTTGCCGGTGGCGCGCAACAGTGACGCCGCGGCCCGGGTTGGCGGCGACGCCTCGGAACAGAATGTCGGCTCCAACGGTGGTCATGGCGCGCGCGGCAAAATCATGCTGGCCGCGTCCCGAGGCGCCGAGAATGACGACGATGTCGTTGTCCAGTCCGCGCCGCAATGCCTCCGTCAGGCTGTCGAGGGTGTCCGGCACGATACCCAGATTGACGCTGGCGCAGCCCAGCTCCCGGGCTCGGAGATCCAGGGCGTACAGGTTGCTGCACCACTTCTTGGCCGGCTGCAACGCCGCCCCGGGCGGCAGCAACTCGTCGCCGGGTGCCACCAGCGCTAAGCGCGGGCGCGGTGCGACATCGACGCTGGCGAGACCGAGGGCCAACGCCGTGCCGATTCGCTGCGGCGTCAGGCGCTCGCCGCGAGGCAGCACAACCGTGCGGCGCCGAATCTCGTCGCCGCGCCGCTGGACGTTCACCCACCCGCCAAGGGGCTGCCGGACGAACAAATCACTGCTCTCGACCTCACTTTCTTCCATCTTCAAGACGGCGTCGGCGCCGGGCGGTATTGGCGCCCCGGTCATGATGGGCACCGCCTGACGCGGCTTCAGCGGCTGCTCCAGGTACTCTCCCGCGGTGAGCGTTACGCTCAACGCCAGGCGCACGGGCCGCTCGGGGGTGGCCGCGTGGACATCGCGGCTCCGCAGCGCGTAGCCGTCCATCAGGGATTGATCGAACGGCGGCATGTCGTGCGGCGCGACCAGGGCGCGGCTCAATATGCGTTGATTGGCCGCCGTCAGCGCCAATCGCTCTTCCTGCAGCGGTTGCGGCAGGTTGCGGACAATGGTCTGCACGGCCTGCGTATAGCTGATCATGGATGCTCACCTGCGAGGATCACTGCCCAAGTCGAAAGAAGGGGCTCACTATATCCAAGCAGCGCCGTGCCGGGCAAGCCGTCCGGTCTGGCAACAAACCTTGTCAAACGTTATAGTGTGATCTTTGCGTTTGTTGCTTGCCTATTATCAATGGGAAAGACATGTGCCGCAGGGGCGTTCGTGTAACGTCGATGTTGGATGAAGGAGACGTCGGATATGGCCGAGACACAGTTTACCTTGAAGACGGGCTTGGCGGAGATGCTCAAAGGGGGCGTCATCATGGACGTCACCACTGCCGACCAGGCCAAGATTGCTGAAGATGCGGGTGCGGTAGCCGTCATGGCGTTGGAGCGCGTGCCGGCGGATATCCGGGCACAGGGCGGCATCGCGCGCATGGCCGATCCTACGAAAATCCGCGAGATCATGGAGGCGGTGTCGATTCCCGTAATGGCCAAGGCGCGCATCGGGCATTTTGCGGAAGCACAAATTCTGCAGGCTTTGGGCGTCGACTACGTTGACGAGAGCGAAGTGCTGACGCCGGCGGATGAAGCCCATCACATCGACAAATTCGCGTTTTGCGTTCCCTTTGTCTGCGGGGCGCGCAATCTGGGCGAGGCGCTGCGCCGCATCGCCGAGGGCGCGGCCATGATCCGCACCAAGGGGGAGGCGGGCTCCGGCAACGTCGTCGAGGCCGTGCGTCACATGCGTGCCGTGCAGGGCTCTATGCGCAAGCTGACGATCCTGGGCGATGAGGAACTGATGGCGGCTGCCAAGGACCACGAGGCTCCTTACGAACTCGTCAAAATGGTGGCGCAAACTGGCAAGCTGCCCGTGCCGAATTTTGCCGCCGGCGGGGTGGCGACGCCGTCCGACGCCTCGCTCATGATGCAACTCGGCGCCGAGTCGGTCTTCGTGGGCTCGGGTATTTTCAAGTCGGGCGACCCGCAACGCCGCGCCCACGCCATCGTGCAGGCGACGACGCATTACCTTGACGCTGACCTGCTGGCGCGCGTGTCCGAGGACCTCGGCGAAGCCATGGTGGGGATTGACATCAGCCGCTTGGATGACAGCGAATTGTTGCAGACACGGGGTTGGTGATCGAATGACGTGTGTTGGTCTCCTGGCCCTGCAAGGCGATTTCGCCGCACACGAGAAGGTTCTTGGCGAACTGGGTGCCGAGTCGAAACCCGTCAAGAAGCCGGCCGACCTCGCCGGCGTGCAGGGGCTTATCATTCCAGGCGGGGAAAGCACGACGCTGCTCAAACTCATGGCCCCGGTGGCGATGCGCCCCGCGCTTGAGCAATTCCATGCCCAAGGTCGACCCATTTTCGGAACCTGCGCGGGCCTCATCTTGCTGGCGCAGGAGACCCTGCCGCCTCAGGAGAGTCTGGGATTCATTGATATTGTGGCGAGACGTAACGCCTACGGAAGGCAGATTGACAGCTTTCTGGCATTGGGAACGCCGCTGACGGACGACCTGAGCGCCGAACCCCTGGAGATGGTGTTCATTCGCGCTCCTAAGATCGCCCAAATCAATCCCGGAGTAACGCCCCTGGCCGAGTGCCGGGGCGAGGTTGTCTTGGCTCGGCAGGGCGGCGTCCTCGTCTCCTCCTTCCACCCCGAGCTCACGCAAGACCGCCGCGTGCATCAATACTTCCTGAAGATGCTCGCGGCGGGATAAAAGCGTGGCCGCCGACTCGAAAAATGCCGGCGGCCCACAGCGGATTTAGTACATACCACCCATTCCGCCCATGCCACCCATGCCGTCCATACCACCACCCGGCATGGCGGGGGCTTTCTCTTTCTCGGGCAGCTCGGTGACCAATGCTTCCGTGGTCATCAACAGACCGGAAATGCTGGCCGCATTCTGCAAGGCCGTACGGGTCACTTTGGTCGGGTCGATGATGCCCTTGTCCAGCATGTCGCCATACGCATCGGTACCGGCGTCGTAACCCTCGTTGTCCTCGAGGTCGCGGACCTTCTGCACGACGATCGAGCCTTCGGCGCCGGCGTTGGCAGCAATGTGCCGCAGCGGCTCTTCCAGGGCCCGGCGCACGATGCGCGCGCCCAGCCGCAGGTCGCCTTCAAGGTCATCGGCGAGCGAATCAAGGGCCGGGATGGCGCGCAGGTACACGACACCGCCGCCGGGTACAACGCCTTCCTCGACCGCCGCGCGGGTAGCGTTCAGGGCGTCCTCGACGCGGGCCTTCTTCTCCTTCATTTCCGCCTCGGTAGCGGCGCCAACATTAATCACCGCCACGCCGCCAACCAGCTTCGCCAAGCGCTCCTGCAGCTTCTCGCGGTCGTAATCGGACGTGGTTTCCTCGATCTGGGTGCGAATCTGATTCACCCGACCTTCGATCTCGGAACCCGCACCAGCACCCTCGACGATTGTCGTGTTTTCCTTGTCGATGGTGATGCGCTTGGCTTGGCCGAGATCGTTCAGGGTGATGTTTTCGAGCTTGATGCCCAGGTCTTCGGAGATTACGTTGCCGCCGGTGAGGACGGCGATGTCCTTGAGCATTTCCTTGCGCCGGTCGCCAAAGCCGGGGGCCTTTACCGCCGCGCCTTGCAGCGTGCCGCGCAGCCGGTTCACCACCAACGTCGCCAGAGCCTCGCCCTCAACGTCCTCGGCGATCACCAGGAAGGGGCGGCTCATCTTGGCGATCTGCTCCAGGATGGGCAGGAGCTCGCGCATGTTGCTGATCTTCTTTTCGTGCAACAGGATGTAGGCGTTTTCGAGATTCGTCTCCATGCGCTCGGCATCAGTCACGAAGTAGGGGGAGAGATAGCCGCGGTCAAACTGCATGCCCTCGACGATGTCCAGCGAGGTCTCCATGCTCTTGGCTTCTTCGACCGTGATGACGCCATCCTTGCCGACTTTCTCCATGGCCTCGGCGATGAGGTCGCCGATGGTGGGGTCGTTATTGGCCGAGATGGTGCCGACCTGGGCGATCTCTTTCTTGTCCTTGGTGGGACGGCTGAGCTTCTTGACCTCTTCCACGACGGCCTCAACGCCGCGCTCGATACCACGCTTCAGCTCCATCGGGTTGGCGCCCGCGGTGACGTTCTTGACGCCTTCGCGGAAGATCGACTGGGCCAGCACCGTTGCGGTGGTGGTGCCGTCGCCGGCCACGTCGCTGGTTTTGCTGGCGACCTCGCGCAGCATCTGGGCACCCATGTTCTCAAACGGGTCTTGCAGCTCGATTTCCTTGGCAACCGTCACGCCGTCCTTGGTGGACACCGGGGAGCCGAATTTCTTATCGATGACGACATTGCGGCCCTTCGGGCCCAGCGTCGCCTTAACGGCTTCAGCCAACTGATCGACACCGCGCAGCACAGCGCTGCGCGCGTCAGAACTGTATAGAATTTGCTTGGCAGGCATAGAATCGTACCTCCTTAGTTGGGTATCAGCACCTATTCCAAAACGCCTAAGACATCGTCTTCACGAATGATCAAATACTCTTCACCGTCAAGTTTCACTTCCGTGCCGGCGTACTTGCCGAAGATGACCTTGTCACCCTCTTTGACATCCATGGCCTGCACTTTGCCGTCGTCGGAGACGCGACCGGGACCCGCCGCCAGAACCTTGGCCTGCTGCGGTTTCTCCTTCGCGGTGTCCGGGATGATGATGCCGCCCTGGACCTCTTCTTCTTCGTCCAACCGCTGAACCAAAATGCGGTCGTGCAAGGGACGTAAGCCCATAAGCCCTCTCCTTCCGTCAGGTTGTCGTGATTACGTACGTGTAACGCCTAAATGTGTCACGTGTTAGCACTCACATGTATTGAGTGCTAATAATCCTATTGGATTTCTTTGGCGTTTGCAAGAGGACGGGCATTTTTTGTGAGGATTTGTGTCCAATAATGCCGAAGAATTGAGGAGCAGAAAACTCTGCCTCAACTGGTAATACCCAATCACCCACTTGGTTTAGAATCACAGAAACACGTTAACCAACAAGGTCGGAGGAGTTGAACAGGACTCAGATGGGCTGTTTCGATGTCGAGAATCGCTACGCCGCTCTGGATGCCAAGCATGATCCCTCTTGCAGCGAGGTTGGCAATGTCCCCTTCCACGCACCTTCCTGCAGCGGCCAGCCGCTGCGGGCCTTCTTCTCGACGTGCCCGGACGACCGGGCATCGGCTGTACATTCAGCGCTGCAGCATCGAGACGACAGTCGAGGAAAGCCGTGCCCATCTGGGCTTTGAGACGCAGCGGCCAGGGTCGGAGCTGGCGACCAAGCGGAGCACGCCGTCTCTGCTGGGTTTGTATTCGATCGTGGCGCTGTTGGCGCCCGGCCTGTAGCGGGCGGGTGGCCTGTCAGGACGCCGACTCGCCTGGTACGACAAGCAGCCGGCGACGTTCAGCGACGCCCTGGCAGCGGCGCGGTACGCTCTGTGGGAGGTTGAGCATTTTTCAACCTCCCCGCGTGTCGCTGCAGTGCTTGCTGCAAGCGGTCTGTTACACGCACTGATCCCCTCATTTTCAAAAGATCGAGCTGAGAGCTTGTTTCTAAAGTCGGTGACATCCCCAAAGCAGGCAGGATGTTCACCGATTGCAGGGTATTTGACGCCAAAAAGCGCCTTGGAAATGGTGGGTGTTTACCCGATGCCGGCAATATATAGAGATAGTTCAGAACTTATGGAGCAGACTCTTAAATCTACCCACACGTAGCTGTCAAGCGTATTGTAGTCAACCGGTCTTTGTGCTACAAACACACCTTGGCATGCGTTCCTTCCGGCAAGGACAACCGTCTCTTTGTCAACGAACCTTATCGCAAGGTTGAGGAGAATGGGAACATGAGAAGCATCGGCAAAATGTCACTGATCTTCGTAGTGGTCGTCCTGTTCGTGGTTGGCTCGATTCCTGGCAGTTTGCTGGCCGGCAACAACCCGGTGGATGAAAACTGGTGGCCGAGCGAATTTGGGCCCGAGGATGAAGCGGGGGCGGTCAATCACATCACACCGGAGAAAAGGGTTGCGGCAGCGCAGCTTGTGAAGAAGGGGATGACCGCTACTCTGGGCATGCCCTATTACAATGGCATGCCCTTGGTGCCCGGCCGTACGTTCGCCCTGAGCATTCCCGGCGGCGGCACTCCCACCCATGGACCGTTCAGTTGGCCCGGTGACAACTACGACATGACCTTTATGGACGAGATCCTGACCGCGGAAATCGGCCAGGTCGGTTCGCAATGGGATGGTCTGGGGCACCCGTTGATCCGTGTGCAAGGCGTCCCGGGATGGGAAGACGGCAACTACTTCTACAACAGATTCCGGCTGGAAGACGTTGGCAATCCGCGTGGGTTGAAAAAGGTCGGCACGGAGCACGTGGCTAACGTCGGTTTCTTTACCCGCGGCATCCTGATTGACATTGCGGCGTTAAAGGGCACCCATCGCCTGGACAAGGGCTACGCCATCACCATGGCAGATTACCAAGCTGCTCTCGATGCCCAGGGCATTGACGACGCGGCTGTTGGCGACGTGGTGCTGGTTCGCACCGGCTGGAACAGCCTGTGGAAGGATTACAATGCACCGGCCGCGGAACGCGCGGCAAATAACGCTGAACACGGCTCCGGCGAGCCGGGACTGAGCCCGGAAGTCTGCGATCATCTGGCCGACAGAAAGATCGCCATGGTCGGTTCCGACACCTGGGCCCTGGAGGTCATGGGGCCTAACATCCAGACCGATTCCGCCGCCTATTGCCACATGAACCTGATCGTCCGGCGTGGCATTACCAACTTCGAAAACCTCGACCTGGACGTTCTGTCTCAGGAAAAGGCCTACGAGTTCCTGTTCACTTGGTCGCCGCTCAAGCTCATCGGCGCCACGGGTTCCCCGGGCAATCCGATTGCGGCCTGGTAAAACAAAAAACTTCATCCCGGAGCCGGTCTCTGCCAGCTGTCTCCGTTTCGTTGTGACCCATAGGCGTATTAGAGTTGAAAGGTCCTCACCAATGAAACTAACCGACGCACAAATAGCCGAGTTTCACGAACAGGGTTACCTGTTTTTGCCCAGTCAATTTACGTCTGAAGAGATTGTCCCCTTGCGGGCAGAGGCCGAGCGGCTGTTCAGGATGCAGCGCGAAGAGGTGTGGCGCGAGACCAGTGGAGCGGCCCGCACGGCGTTCGCGGCGCATACGTACAGCGAGGGATTCCGGCGACTTGGCAGGCACCCGAGGTTGGTAGAGCCGGTCATGCAACTCCTCGGCGGCCAGGTTTACATGCACCAGTTCAAGGTCAACGCCAAAGCGGCCTTTGACGGCGAGGTGTGGCAGTGGCACCAGGATTACGGGGTGTGGCAGCGCGACGACGAGATGCCGGAACCGCGTGCCATGAACATTGCCCTGTTTCTCGAAGAAGTGACGCCGGCCAATGGACCGCTGCTGTTCATCCCCAAGAGCCACCGGAGTGGCGTGCTGGCCGCCGGGCATGACCTCGAGGGTACCAGCTATCCCCTGTGGACACTGGACCGTGCAACAATCGCGCGTCTGGCGGATGAGGGCGGCATCGTGGCGCCGACCGGACCGCCGGGAGACGTCGTGCTGTTTCACGGCAATCTGGTTCACGCCAGCCCACCGAACATCAGCCCGTGGCGGCGCGCCATCGTGTATCTCAGCCTGTGCGAGGTGAACAACCACATCCGCCGCTTCAAACGCCCCGAGTTTATCGCCCACCGGGACTTCGCGCCCATTGAGCCCCTTGCGGACGACTGCCTGCTGGAATTGGCCGAGCAGGAGAGCGCCCAGCCCGCCCTGGGATAGCCATGAGCCTGAACCAATTAGTGCAGCAGCGATTACGGGATAAGGGCCCGGTGCGTGTCGGCCTGATTGGTGCCGGCAAGTTCGGCTCGATGTTTCTGTCGCAGGCGCCGACCACCGAGGGGTTGGCGGTCAGCGTCATTGCCGACCTCGATTCGCAGCGGGCGCGGGACGTCTGCGCCGCGGTCGGCTGGGAGCCGGAGCGTATTACGCGCACCCGTTTTGTGGAGGGCGGCGAAGCCCTGATTGCGGCGGACGATGTTGACGTGGCGGTCGAGGCGACGGGGCATCCGCCCGCCGGGGTCACGCACGCCAGGCAGGCCATGCGGGAAGGCAAGGACATCGTCATGGTGAACGTGGAGGCGGACGTGCTGGCGGGGCCGTTGCTGGCGCGCGAAGCGGCGTCGGCCGGCATCGTTTACTCGATGGCCTACGGCGACCAGCCGGTCCTGACCTGCGAGCTCGTGGACTGGGGCCGCCTGTGCGGCTTCGAGGTGGTGGCGGCGGGGAAGGGCACCCAGTACTTGCCGGTCTATCACGCCTCGACGCCGGCCACAGTGTGGGACTACTACGGCCTGACCGCCGCCCAGGCCGAGGCGGCGCGCATGAATTCGCAGATGTTCAACTCCTTCCTCGACGGCACCAAGTCGGCCATCGAAATGGCCGCCATTGCCAACGCCACCGGCTTGACGCCGGCACCCGGCGGTCTGGAATTCCCGCCGTGCGGCACCGACGACCTCCCCCACGTCATGCGGCCCCGCGACGAGGGCGGATTGCTGCACCACAAGGGACAGGTGGAAGTCGTGTCATCTCTCGAACGAGATGGCCGCCCGGTGTTTCGAGACCTGCGCTGGGGCGTGTACGTAGTTTTCGAAGCCCCGAACGCCTACGCCGCGGACTGTTTCGAGAAGTACGGCCTCATTACCGATGACACGGGGCGCTATGCCGCCATGTACAAGCCGTATCACTTGGTGGGCCTGGAGTTGAACGTGTCCATCTTCTCGGCGGCCCTGCGCCGCGAGCCGACCGGCTGTATGACGGGCTTCCGCGGCGACGTGGTGGCGACGGCAAAGCGGCAACTCTCGGCTGGCGAGGTACTGGACGGCGAGGGCGGCTACACGGTGTGGGGCAGGCTGATGACGGCGCGCGACAGCCTGACGCTCGGCGGTCTACCCATCGGCTTAGCACACGGCGTTACCCTGAAGCGCGACGTGGCGGCCGGTTCGCCGGTGTGCTGGCAGGACGTCACGCTGCCGAACACCTTTGAGGCTCTGGAAGCACGGCAGTCCATGGAACGTATCTTCGCGGAGGAGGCAGCTGAGTGAAGGTTTTAGTAACGGGTGGTGCCGGGTTTATCGGTTCGCACCTCGTTGACCGGCTGATCGCAGAAGGCCACGAGGCCATTGCCGTCGACGATCTATCTTCCGGCAGCGCGGCGCATGTTCATCCGCAAGCGGCGTTTTACCGAACGGATATTCGCGACAGCCAAGCGCTGAGCGACATTTTGACCCACGAAAAACCACAGGTTGTATTCCATCACGCGGCGCAAGCGGGCGTCCGGTATTCCGTAGCCAACCCGGTACACGACGCGTCGGTCAACGTCATCGGCCTGCTCAATCTTCTGGAAGCCTGCCAGCATCACAGGACTGAACGCTTCATTTTCGCCTCCAGCGGCGGCGCCATCTACGGCGAGCAGGAAACATTTCCGGCGGACGCAACCCATCCCTTGCAACCCGTCTCCCCCTACGGCGTTTCCAAGCTGGCCTGCGAGCATTATTTGCGGTGCTTCCATAACGTGCATGGCCTTTCCTACGCAGCGCTCCGATACGCCAACGTCTACGGTCCGCGCCAGAGCACCCGCGGCGAGTCTGGGGTAATTGCCCTGTTTGCGGACCGGTTGCTGCGTGGCGAGCCCGTGCATATCAATGGCGACGGGTGCCAGACGCGCGATTTCGTATACGTCGACGACGTGGTTGAAGCCAACGTCCTCGCCATGCAATCCAACGTCCACGGGGCCTTCAACGTCGGCACCGGCGTGGAGACCTCCATTAACGACATCTTCGTCCACCTCAAAGGGTTCACCCGTAGCTCTGTTCACCCTGAGTACGCACCAGCCAAAGCGGGCGAGCAGCGTCGCAGCGTTCTGGATATCAGTCAGATTGCGCGTCAATTGGATTGGCGGCCACGAACAACCCTGATGGATGGGTTGGCGCGGACGGTAGCGTATTTCGCGTCAAGGACGGAACATGGCTGAGAACGTATCAATCCCGCCTTGCTAACGAGAGGAGTTAATTATGCTGGCCCCCCATGGAGACGATTCTGTAGGCGTTGAGCGGCGAACCTTCCTGCAACAGCTCGCCCTCGGCGGCGTGGCGCTTGGCGCCGCATCCGGGCTGACTGCGGCGGCTCCGGAGACGTCGCACGCGGCCGCTGCGATCAAGCAGCACAAACGGCTGGGCACGACCGACATTCGCATGTCGGATATCAGCTTCGGCGGCTCACGGCTGCGCGGTGACGGCGATTTGGTGCATTACGCTTTGGACAAAGGTATCAACTACTTCGACACGGCCGAGAGCTACACCGGCGGCAACTCCGAAACCATCATCGGTCAGGCGCTCGAGGGCAAGCGCGACCAGGTTTACATTGCCAGCAAGGGCGGCTTCGGCCCGCACGTCCGGCAGGACGAAATGATGCGCAGCCTGGAGGGGAGCCTGCGGCGGCTGCGCACCGATTACATCGACGTCTATTTCACCCACGCCGTGAACGACGTGAGGCGCGTCCAGAATCCCGAATTCCACGCCTTTACCGAGCGCGCCAAGGAGCAGGGCAAGATTCGCTACGTTGGCCTTTCCGGCCACGGCGGGCGGCTGATCGAGTGCTTGGATTACGCCATTGACAGCGGCAAGTTCGACGTGATGCTGGTGGCGTACAACTTCGGCCAGGACCCGTCATTTGTGCAGAAACTGACACGCCGCTTCGACTTTATCGCGGTGAACCCGGACCTGCCACGCGTGCTGCAAAAGGCAAAGGCTGCAGGTATGGGCGTCATTGCCATGAAAACGCTGCGCGGCGCCAAGCTGAACGACATGGAGCCGTACCAGAAAGAGGGCGCCACATTCTCCCAGGCCGCTTTTCGCTGGGTGCTGTCGAACGACGACGTTGACGCCTTGATTGTCACCATGCGTTCGCCCAGTGACATCGACGAGTTTCTCGTCGCTTCCGGCGGCGCCAGGGTGACGCGGCGCGACGTGGACCTGCTGCGCCGCTACGTGACCCTGAACGACGGAACCTATTGCCGTCCGCTGTGCGACGCCTGTGAGTCGTCGTGTCCGGAGAACGTGCAGATTGCCGACGTCCTGCGCCACAAAATGTATTTCGAGAATTACGGCGCCGAACGCATGGCGATGGAGGGTTACGCCAAACTGGCGCACAACGCCGCCGCCTGTGCCGAGTGTACGCACCAACGCTGCCTCGGTTCGTGCCCCTACGGGTTGTCCGTTCCCGAATTGACGCGCCAAGCCCATCGCCTGCTGCACTGGGGTTGAGCGCCAGATGGGACGGCTTGCGGCAGGGCGCTGACAACGGCGCGCAACGGTGATATCCCGGCTCATGGTTTTGGGTAGCTGGGCTTTACTGCTGAGCACGCTCTTCTGGGGCTCAACGGCGTTGGCACAGACGCCAATCCGATGCGGGCCCCGATATTCCCCGTGCCCAAGCGCCCCTTGTTTCCAAATCGTCTTCCATTCCGGTCCGGGTGTTCGACGCCTACCTGCGCTTCTTTCAACACCGTCATTTCGCCGGCCGACGGGGCGCGTTCCGTCATGTACCCCACCGGTTCGGCTTACGCGCGGCAGGCCTCCGCCAAGCACGGCGCACTGCTGGGATTCGTTCTGATGACGGAGCGGCTCGTGGCGCCGCGCATTCGCAAACACGGCAGAGGGATGAGTTGTATCGGGGTTCCGCAGTGCGTCAACCCCGACGGCCGGTTCTTTTAGAGGGAAGGATGGCGTCGATAGTTCATTCACATCATGAGCAGGCATGAGATCAAACCGCATACAGCGCCAAGGGCGTTTCAATTTTTCTCTTCCCGACGACGTCCCGGTCGGCCTGCGTGCGTTTTCCGGTGGTTGTGCTCTTGAGGAGGATGTCTTTCCATTCGAGCGGGTCAGCGACATCGCGGAGTTGGAAAGCTGGCGGAAAGAAATTCATCGTCCGCTCTACCACATTCACAAATGGTGGGCGCAACGGCTCGGAACGGTTTTTCGCGCGATTGTTCTTGGCGCCCTTACACCTGCCGGAACCGACATCTTAGATGCCTTTTATCGACCGGTCCGTTTGAGAAGCCCGGTTGTTTTCGATCCATTCATGGGAAGTGGCACGACGCTGGGAGAAGCCGCCAAACTCGGTGCCCGGGTTATAGGGTGGGATATCAACCCCGTTGCGCATTTCCTCGTACGCAACGCGCTTTCCTTTCATGACCGCCCGAAAATTCTCCGCGAATATCAATCCATTGAGCGTGATGTTTCTGGTGAAATCCGTTCCTATTACCAAACTCGGCTGCCCGACGGACGCGCTGCGGACGTTCTCTATTTCTTCTGGGTTAAAATCGTGTCTTGTCAGTGTTGCCGCTATGAGGTGGAACTCCGTTCGTCGAGAATTTTCGCCAAGCATGCGTACCCGAAACGACATCCCCAGGCGCGGGCGGTTTGTCCTGAGTGCGGCCATATCAACGTTGTCCGTTATGACGATCAACAGGCGCAGTGCCATTCTTGTCAGCACGTATTCGATCCGCAATCCGGCCCGGCCAATGGCCAGAAAGCCATCTGCCCGTCCTGCGGTCATGCCTTCCCCATCGCGAAGACGATCCGCGAGACGAACAACCCGCCTGTGCATCGGCTCTATGCCAAGCTTGCGCTCCTGCCTGATGGGTCGAAGGAATACGCGTCCGCCACTGAGACCGCGCCCTCTATCAAACGGCTTCCAGGAAGCTCGCGAGCCGCTTGAATCCGTATCCTGTGGTTGCGATTGAGCCCGGTTACAACACCAATCAGGTACTCGGCTACAACTACCGGTATTGGCATGAAATGTTCAACGATCGGCAGCTTCTATGTCTGTCAATCCTGGCCGATCGTATCCGGTCAACCTCCGACTCCGTCGTGCGCGACCTGTTCACTTGCCTGTTTTCCGGCACGCTTGAATTCAACAATATGTTTGCCTCATACAAAGGAGAAGGCACCGGCGCGGTGCGCCACATGTTCGCGCACCATATTCTGAAACCGGAGCGCCTGCCCTTGGAGGCAACTCTTTGGGGCACCCCAAAGAGTTCCGGGTCGTTCAGGACGATGTTCGATGGACGCATCCTCCGCGCTCTCAATTACGCCGAGGCCCCTTTTGAATTGCGCCCGAAGATCCGAGCGGGGAAGCAGGAGGGTGAGAAGGTTTACGACCTTTCAGAGAAGCTTGGCTTCGATATTGCCCGCGAATACCGAGACTTCGCTACGGGCGAGCGGGTCTATCTGTCGTGCGGAGATTCAAGCCATACCGACCTGGACGACAAGTCGGTTGATGCCATCGTTACGGATCCGCCGTTCTTCGATAACGTGCATTATTCGCAACTCGCCGATTTCTTTCATGTCTGGCAACGCCATATTCTGGGTGGTACTGGACCTCAGGAGAATGACTGCACGACACGCTCTGATTTCGAGGTGCAGAGTGCCGATGCGTCTCAGTTCACCGACCGGCTCGGCGCCGTTTGGTCAGAAGCGCATCGTGTTCTGAAGGACTCAGGCGTTCTCGCATTCACGTACCATCAATCGCGCGCGGAAGGGTGGCGGTCCGTTCTCTGTGCGCTCATGAATGCCGGTTTCGTGATAACCGCAGCGCATCCGGTCAAGGCTGAAATGTCCGTCGCCATGCCGAAGCGGCAAGCCAAGGAGCCCATCGACCTTGACGTCATTCTGGTTTGCCGGAAACAGTCACAACTGGAACGATACGAATGGAATGCGGAATCGTGGCCCATTGTGACAACGGTCGCTATGAAACAGGTTCAGCGTTTGCGTTCAAGCGGTCGGCGGCTTAGTCGTAATGATGTCCGGGTCATTGTGATGGCGCAGCTTCTCAGGCGGCTATCGACGTCACATCGTCTTGCAACAGCACTGCCGTTACTTGAAGCGAGCGGCAGCAACATTGAATCGACAATCACGAGATTGCATGGCGAAAGGGCGGACGCCGGGAAGGGGTGACTTGTGTCCTCGATATGTGCGGTGTTTAAGGAATGTGTCCGTACGATGCGCGACGGCGAACTGATTGAGCGTGAGGGCCGCAACGATAAAGAGTTTCATTTCCAGAACTGGTTCAAAGGGCGCTTGCAGCATATTGGTGAAAACTTTCGATGAGCCAGGGCGCAATACCTATCCCGATTTCCGCTTTGTTCGCCATCCCGAGGGGTATGAACTCAAAGCCTTGGCTTATCCAGGTCGTGAAAAGGGTGATCCAGAGGCACCCGTAACGCTGCGCTAAAAGCAAGGGTCTTAAACCAGATTGAGTTTTGGATTCAAGAGGAAAGATAACGGCATGGCCATCAACCCGGAATTGCTCGACATTCTCGTTTGCCCGGAGACCAAACAATCCCTCACCCTGGCCGAGGCGGATGAGATGGCGGACATCAACCAACGGATTGCGCGTGGGGAATTGGCAACTCGGCGGGGAACGCCGGTTGCGGAACCGGTTGGGGGCGCCCTGATCCGGGCGGACCGACAGTATTTCTACCCGATTCGCGACGACCTCCCGATCATGTTGATTGATGAGGCGATCGCACTGGCAGCGGACAGTTAAGCGGCTTGCGGCCGGGCGTCGAGAATTTTTGCCGGGAGGTCGTTCAAGGCGGTTTGTAGAACCGTGATTGCGATGTCCGCCGTCAGAGCCTGCTCGCTAAGCATTCGGCGCCAGACCCGGGCGGCGGACTGATGGGCGAATAGACCCAATAAATGGCGCGTGATACGGTGCGGTGGCAGGCCCTTCGCCGTCCATTTCTCAAGATACGGCAGCATCGCCTCCAGGACTTGCCGACGGGTCGGCGGGGCCAATGTCTCTCCGAAGAAAACGTTGTCCGCTAGGGCGAACAGAAACGGTTGATCGTACGCCGCCCGCCCGATCATGACGCCGTCCACTGACTGTAAATGCTGGTCGGCCTGTTGCAGAGTCGTAATGCCGCCGTTGATGGCGATGTGCAACCGCGGATGCGCTGACTTGAGGCGATACACGTCGTCGTATCGCAATGGCGGTACGGTGCGGTTCTCCTTCGGGCTCAGGCCCTGCAGGACAGCGATGCGGGCGTGCACGATAAAGCTCTCGCAGCCTGCCCCGGCGACCACGCTGACAAACCGCTCCATGTCTTCATAGCGCTCCAGCCCGTCGATGCCGATGCGGTGTTTGACCGTCACCCGCAGCGCCGTCGCCCGTCGCATGGCCTCAACGCCGCGCGCTACCACCTCCGGCTGTGCCATCAGACAGGCGCCGAAGTGACCCTGCTTCACCCGGTCGCTGGGGCAGCCGACGTTGAGATTCACCTCGTCATATCCCCAGTCCTCGGCCAGCCGTGCGCAGCGCGCCAGCACCGCCGGATCATCGCCGCCGAGTTGCAGGGCCAAAGGTTTTTCCACCTCTGAGAATGCCAGGAAACGCTCGCTATCGCCGTGCATCAGTGCCGCGGTAGTAATCATTTCGGTGTACAGCAAAGTGTGCCGGGTGATCTGGCGCATGAAGTAGCGGTAATGCCGGTCGGTGCGGTCCATCATCGGCGCCACGCTCAGGCAGGCTGGGTGCGCCGGAATCGGCATGGCTGGGAAGGGAATTGTCATTGTCCGGAAGCCTTTCCTGCACGAGTGCCAGCATTGCGCCCCACCTGTACCGCTGCTATGCTTTCGGCCACGTAAATTGACGCATTCAAGACACTTCGGGCCGAATCGAACCGATGGACATTCCGCAATGACGCAACCGCTAGCCCCGCCCGTTCAGGACCGTCTGCAGAAACGCCACACCATCGCTGCTATCGTTTATTTTATTTATGGCATCTATTACCTGTTCGGCGCTCAGTATCTCACCAGCATGCAGAGCACCCAGCGCGGCATGTCGAACCCCACCGCCTTTTTCATCCTCGGTGGCATTATAGCCATCACCTTTCCATTCCTCATCTATCGTCGCACCGGCATCGGGGTGTCGTTCCTTCACCGCGCCAGTGCCCAGCACAGAAGCTACCAGATCAGTTTCACCCTGCTGCTTGGACTACTGGTCTGCGCCCGCGTCGCCGCCTTATTGCGGGGTGGGCTGTATCTGAAATCGCCGTTGCACACGGCAGCGCTGGTGCTGACAGGGATCAACGCCGCGTGTCTGTTGTGGGCCGGCCTGGGCCAGGCGTGGTGGCGAATCGAGGCAACCGGGAGCCCGCACGCCGGCTCTGAGAACCCGCCAATGCAATCTGCTGGGAGTAGCTCATGGGCGTCATGAACCTCTACCTCTTGGTCGGCCTCCTGGTGCACCTTGCCTTTCTCGGTTTGGCCGACTGGCTGGCCTATCATCACTTGGTGAAACACGGCTACGACCACACCGTGCTCATCCTTGGCGTGCTGAACGTTGGCATCGGTTGCGGCATCTATTTCCTGGTTTACCTGCCCATGCGGCGGCATGTACGCCTGCGCCGCTTGGTTCGCGAGGGGAGCCGCAATGGGAGCCGTTAAGGGGGGCTGTCTGCTGGTCTTGATCGGTCTCTGCGCCCTCTTTATGACGGGCTGTGAGCGGGTGGCAAGCGATGGATTCGACCCCGCCTCGGCCACCTACAGCCCCACACCACCGAGACCTGTGGAAACCGTCGAGCATCTTACCGAGCCGATCGTCTATACCATCGACGCCCGTTCCGAAAACGTCTGGGTCTACTTCGATTTCTCCCGCGGTGCCGTGGTGCCCGTTCTCGACCCCAAACAAGACGCCTGGGACCTTGCCTTCAAGCGATACGTGATGAGGACCAACGGCGGCCGCAGCAATCCCGACGGCCAAGGCGCCGTGCTGAAGCTCCGCAGGCGGGATTTCGTCGCCGTGTCCAAGGTCCCCGGAGACGTTGAATTTCAGGCCGACGTTCACCCCAAGAACCGCCTGCATCCTTTCAATCCGGTTCTGGAGAAATGGTACAACTACAGCTACCTGGCCAACGTGCTGGCCCCCAAGCCGGAGGTTTACGTCATCCGCACACAGGAAGGCAAGTACGCCAAAATGCGGATGCTGAGCTACTATTGCATCGGCAACGTGGCGGGCTGCATGACGTTTGAATACGTCTACCAAGGCGACGGCAGTCGTCGCTTGGCCGACGGCCCGGCGGCCTGAGGCCCCATGATGCGGGCAACGAGCGGGCAATGACCACCATGGGGCGACGAGAGGTGCTCAAACTCGGCGGCGCGTTGGCGGCAGGAGCTTCGGCGGCGCCGGCCTTGGCGGGCCAAGCAGCCACCGACCCCGACGAGTTGACGCGGCTGCAGCAGGCGGTCAATTTCATCTACGACGGCTCCCATCTCAGCCCCCTGGAATACGCCCACCTGCTGAATCATCTCGCCACTTCCAAGCCGTTGCACGCCGACGTTTATTCCAACGGCGGTGTCGTCGAGGAACTGGAACACACGTTTGCGCGCTGGCTCGGCAAGGAAAGCGCCGTCTTCATGCCCACCGGCACGCTGGCCAACCACATCGCGCTGCGGGAACTGGCTGGGGTGCAGCGGCGCGTCCTCGCGCAGGCCGAGAGTCACATCTACAACGATTCCGGCGATTGCGCCCAGCAGCTCAGCGGCCTGAACCTCATTCCCCTGGCGCCGGGGCGAGTCGGCTTCACGTTGCCGGAGGTGCAGGACGCGGTGCGCCGCAGCCGTTCCGGGCGCGTAGCAGCGGACGTCGGTGTCATTTGCATTGAGTCGCCGGTACGGCGCATGGACGACGCCGTGTTCGGCTATGACGAAATGCGGCGCATCGCCGCCTTCGCCCGGCAGGAAGGCATCCGGCTGCACCTCGACGGCGCCCGCCTGTTCGTGGAATCCGCTCACACCGGCATCCCGCCCGCGCAATACGCCGCGCTGTTCGATACCGTGTACGTGTCGCTGTACAAGTGCTTCAACGCTGCTTCCGGGGCCATTCTGGCTGGCACGCGGGCGTTCACCGAGAACCTGTTCCACGTGCGCCGCATGTTCGGCAGTGGCCTGCCCGGTGCTTGGCCATACGCCGCGGTGGCCCAGGAATTCGTCGACGATTTCCTGGATGAATACAAGGCCGCCTGGCGCAAGGCGGAACGCATTTTCCAAACGCTGGCCGACCACCCTGCTTTTCGCGTCGAGCCCATTCCAAACGGCACCCACGTCGTGCCCGTGTACGTGTCCGGGAGTGACCCTGAACGCTTTCGCGACCAGCTCAGCCGGCGCCACATTCACCTGCCGCAAGCCCGTTGGCAGGGCGGCTTCTGGCTCAAAATCAATCCCTCGTTGAATCGCATGTCCGCACAGGACGTGGCGCGCGCCTTTGTGGCGGCCTTGTAGGTCCATACCGGCGCGTCCTCAGTTCACAAGGAGCCCATCATGCCGGCAATTGCGGGCAAGGACTTGACCATCGGCGTGTGTCACCCGGCCTACCGCATCGCCCCGGTACTCAGCGCCCGTGTTCCCGAAGCAACGGTTTTTCAGGAACGCGGCGCCGACGCAATCAAGCCGCGCATGCCCGAGATCAACGTGTTGGTGATTTCCGGCGCCTGGCGAGACGATTTGCTCGAAGGCGCTGAAAAACTGCGATGGATTCAGGCCATCGGCGTCGGCTACAACCAGTTTCCGCTCGCCGAACTGCGGCGCCGCGGCATCCGGCTGACCAATGCCGTGGGGGTCAACGCCAACGCTGTCAGCGAACACGCCATGGCGCTCATCCTGGCGCTCAGCCGTCGCCTGCCGGAAGCGCGCGACAACCAGCATCGCAAGCACTGGCGCCCAATGATCAGCGACCCGCAGACGCGCGAAGACGAAGTTACCGACAAGACCCTGGGCATCACCGGCCTCGGCGCTATCGGCAACCGCTTGGCCACCCTCGCCAAGGCGTTCGGCATGCGCGTCATCGGCACCAAGGGCAACCCCGCGGCCTACCAGGGGCAGGCTGACGCCGTGCTGCCGCCCGACCGACTGGGTGAGTTACTCGACAGCGCCGATTATGTCGCGCTCTGCTGCCCGCTCAAGCCCGAAACAACCAACCTCATCGGTGCGGCGGAATTGCAACGCATGAAGCCGTCCGCTTACCTGGTGAACGTGTCGCGCGGGCAGGTCGTCGTCGAATCCGAGTTGATCAGCGCTTTGCAAGCGGGCGACATCGCCGGGGCGGCGTTGGACCTCACCATCGACGAGCCCCTGCGCCCCGAAAGCCCGCTGTGGGAACTGCCCAACGTCCTCATCACACCGCACACCGGCGGCGAAACGTCGCGTTACGAGCAGCGCCTGACTGACATTATCGTCGAGAACGTGCGCCGCTGGGAGCGCGACGAGCCGTTCATCCATCAGGTAGCTGAAGGGGCCTGAGATGCCCTCAACCGAGCCGAAAATCAGCCCCATCAACGTTGTCTTTGTCGTCTTTGTCATGGGCGCCATCCTGTTCGCCGGCGTGTCCGGGCGCATGCAGGAGGCAGCCGACGCCAGTATTGCCGCGGCGAAAGGTGCGGTGACGCTGGCCATCGGGTTGATCGGTATCATGGCCTTGTGGCTGGGCTTCGTGCGCGTCCTGGAAGCCGGCGGCATGATGCGACAATTGGCCCGCCTCGTCCGGCCCGTGATGGTGCGCCTGTTTCCCGACGTGCCCGCCGAGCACCCCGCCATGAGCGCCATGATTCTTAACATCTCGGCGAACATGCTGGGCCTCGGCAACGCGGCGACGCCGTTCGGCATCAAGGCGATGGTCGAGTTGAACCGGCTCAACCCGTTGCCGGGGGTGGCCACCAACGCCATGTGCCTGTTCCTGGCGATCAACACCTCCAGCGTCGCGCTGTTGCCGCTGGGCGTCATGGGCGTGCGCGCCGCAGCGGGCAGCACGCGGCCCTTCGAGATGTTCGTGCCAACGCTGGTAGCGACTCTGGCTTCGACCTTCGTCGGCGTCCTGGTTGCCTCCTGGTGGGGACGCCGCGATGCCGCCTATCGGGAGCAAGTGGCGCAGGCGCAACCGGTTGACGTCGGTCCCGAAAGCAACGCCGCGGATGACGAGGCATCTGAGCCCGACTACGCTCACTTGGTAGGAGACCCCGGCACCATCGGCAAACGGCTGGCTATTGCCGGGCTGCTCCTGCTCGCTGCCGCCGCCGTGTATCAGGCCGTCACCGCAGAGTCACTGCCCGACTTTCTGAAGAACCGCTTCGCCAGCTATTGGTTGATGCCAGTGCTGATATTTCTCATCTTTTCGTACGGACTGGCCCGCGGCGTGCGCATCTACGAGGCGGTCACCGAAGGCGCCAGGCAGGGTTTCGACATCGCCGTGCGCATCATCCCCTTCCTGGTGGCCATTCTGGTGGCCATCCGCATGTTCCGGGCGTCCGGGGCGATGGAGCTGCTGACGTCTATCCTCAACCCGGTCACCCGCCTGGTCGGCATGCCGGGCGAGGTTTTGCCTATGGCGCTGGTGCGGCCCCTTTCAGGCAGCGGCGCTTTCGGCATCATGGCCGAGCTCGTCGAGGCGGCGCCTGACTCGTATGCCGCTTATGTGGCTTCGACGTTGATGGGAAGCACCGAGACCACGTTCTACGTGCTGGCCGTGTATTTCGGTGCTGTGGGCGTCAACCGCGTCCGTCACGCGCTGTTGGCGGGGCTCTGCGCCGACTTGACCGGCGTTGTGGTAGCATCGTTGACGTGCCGGATGTTGTGGACTGGGGATTACAGTTGACAGGCCGGAGGTTGCAGACCTTGCGGATATAGTGGACCCCTGGATTCAAGAGGAGGCGGTCATGAGCTCCAGCGTGCTTCGGAAAATCATCAAACCGGTCGCCATCCGTGCCTTCATGGCCCACGAGTGGTGGCAGAGTGGTGTGACCTATAACCCGCTGCTTCCGAGCGTGTACACCGACCCGTATCCAACTTACGAACGGCTGCGCGAAAAGGACCCCGTACACTGGAGCCCGCTCATGGATTCCTGGGTGTTTTCCCGCTACAAGCACGTGGATGGCATCTTGCGCGATCACAAACGGTTCTCCAACGACACCAGCAAGCGCGGCAACCCCAGCCATCTCGACGAATCGTTCGACCTTGCCAGCCAGCCGAGCATGTTATTTCGAGATCCGCCCGACCACACCCGGCTTCGCGCCCTGGTGAGTCGCGCTTTCACGCCTGCCGTTGTCGAGGGCCTTGCAGGGCGAATACGTGACATCGCCGACGACCTGCTGGACCAGATTGACGATCCCTCCGCCTTCGACCTCATGGAGGCCGTTGCGGCGCCATTGCCCGTCATCGTCATTGCCGAGTTGCTCGGCGTGCCGACTGCGGACCGTCCGCAATTCCAGATATGGTCGCGCCATCGGGCTCGCGGTTTGGAGCCCAACATTACAGACAAGGAACGGCGCCTCGTTACGGAGGTTGGCAAGGAGCTCGATGCGTATTTTCTGGGCATCATCGACCAGCGGCGGCGGGAACCCCAAGACGATCTGATCAGCGCCCTGGTGGCGGCTGAAGAGGCGGGGGACAAGCTCAGCCAGGTGGAACTGCTCGCCATGCTTCGACTGTTGCTGGTGGCGGGCAATGAGACGACCACCAAGCTCATCGGCAACGGCATGCTTGCCCTGCTGCGGAACCCCGAACAACTTGAGGTATTGCGCCAGTCGCCGGACCTCATGCCCTCGGCGATCGAGGAATTGCTACGCTATGACGCCCCCGTGCAGTTGGACGTGCGGGTTGCCCTGGAGGACGTGGATTTCGACGGTCGCCAAGTCAAGAAAGGGCAGGGCATCATGGTGCTACTCGGCTCAGCGAATCGCGACCCGGAGGTGTTCAGCGAGCCGGACCGGCTCGATCTCGCCCGCCAGGAAGCCAATCACATTTCCTTCGGACGCGGCATCCATCACTGCCTCGGCGCCTCTCTGGCTCGCCTGGAAGGACGGCTCACTTTCGAGGCCATCATGGAGCGCTTCGCTGACATTCGCATGCAGACGGACCGACCTGTCTTTAGGGACAACATTATTTTGAGAGGGCTGGAGGTGCTGCCAGTCAGCGCGCGGAAGGCCACGCTCAACTAGATCATAGGCGGCAGGTCCCCGAATTGAGTTCAGAGCAGGCTTTTGAGCATTCGGAGCCGTGGAATTAGCTTATGGGCGCCTCGAAAAATGACTCACTGGCGGGCATAACTGGCGTGAGTGACTCTGTCGCGTCATGGCGACAGGGCATAAACGGCGGTTTGCGTGGTGACGTCGCTCCTCGTCGTCACGACGATTGCGTTGAATGGGAACCGCGACAATCGAAGCATCCATGATCTGGCCGCCCATCGCCTGGTAGCCTTGGCTTTCCAGGTAAGCGTCGAAATAATTGGAAGATGCGGATGCAATCGGCGCACCGGAAGCGCCGCCCATCGTTGAAGCGGTAGATTTTGCGGTCACTGCCGCAATGAATGCGGACAAAATGGCTTGCCTTCCCAGCGCACCTGTTCCAGGTGCTCCAGACAGGCTTCCGTGGTCTCGAACTGTTTGGTGAACTCTTGCAGCGTCATAACGATCCTCCTTTCCGTCTGTAAAGCACATTACTATTTAAGGATCGTCAAGTATATAGGTCTCAAAGAAAAACAGGTTCCCGACTCGATCCGACAGTCGGTAGTGTTGTGGCGCAGCGAAGTTCGATATCTGCTTGCTCTGTCCCTTCCGATGCACAATCAGACAGTCGTGCTGGAAGTACTTGTCGAATACCTGGGGATCCTGTGAGATATTAAAAGGACCCTCAACCCTGTCGAAAATAGTGATACCGTCGTCGCGGCTGGAAGACAACGCTCGGAGAGCCTGCTTCGACAAACCGATGGCACCGATGGTGCCGCAGGTTTCCATCCGTTCGACGTTTCTCTCGAAGAACGTGCCGACCAGCGAAGGCATCCGGTATTGATGGCGAACGAGCTCGCCGGCCATCAGCACGACGACCAGCCCCGAGCAGACCGCCGCAGCGTATTTGTGTTTCGACTTGAGGCTCTCGACGAAACTGCCGGCGCCCAGCGCGACGATGAAGCTCATGGCGACGTAAACGGACGCCAAGTTACGGGGCATGTATACTGCGGAATTCACAAAAGACCAGATCACGAGGATGATGAGCAGGCCAAGAACATAGATAGGCGCGAGGTGCCTTCTCGGACGTATCACAAGCCAGAACAGGCTCATGGCAAACAGTAAGGGCAGCACGTAACCTAAGTCGTCGACCATCCTCCAAAGAAACTCCACGCCGCCCTTTATGGTCACGAGGTGCCCGGTCTTGTATTGATAGACGTTGGCCAAAGTTTCATTGAGAAGAGAGAACAGGGACTCGGAAGGCAAATTCAATAGCACCAGGGAGGCCGCCGCGGATAGCAGATAGACCTCAATACCCGCCTTGAGATTGCGACGACTTCTCAGAACTTCGACGACCGTCTGAACGAACAACGGACCGACGACCAGGATTCCCGTCAGCTTGGTGGACAATGCCGCGGCAGACAGAATTCCCGACCAGACGAGAGTGCGGTATATCGCCGACGGCCGGGTACGGAGGCAGAGAAACGCCGCAGTGTTGAAGAGGATGAACAGCGTGGTCTCGGAATAGAATAAATCGAATTGCGAAAACACGAGCGGATTCACGAGTACCAGGCTTCCGTAAGTGGCTGCGGCTGCGATGCCGAACCGGCTGGACAATGCCCACATGACCATGCAGAAAGAAAAGACGGCCAAAACCCCGAAAGACGTTCTCAGAAAAAAGACATAATCTTGGATGTTCGGATCGTCACGGATGGCGTCCGCCTCGTTGAAGTGCTCTCTAAGATAATAGCCGCCTGGGTATTCCCAACCCGTGAGGAAGTGCTCCCCGCCCATGTGGCTGTTCATGTAATAGACTCCCGCAGGGTAGAGCAATCGAACGAACCATCGGTTCGTTTCACCGACCCGCGCACTGGGCACGGGTTCCACGAACGGACTCAAATGTCGGGTTCCGAGAACCAGCGTATGCCATTCGTCAACGTGTGGACGGTTCACGCCGCGGCTGTTCAGATTGAAAACCCATGCCGAGGACACCAGAAAGAACCACAGTAGCATGACAACGACCGTACTGCGCGAGTCGACCATGCGCACGTACGTCTGTCCAGTTCTCAGGGCCCTCGATATGAAGCTCAACGGCACAAACCCGCTTTGTTTCCAGGCAACATGTGCTACTTCTCCCGGGGACGCCGGGAGATCCCCTGCCGGGGATGCGTTCTACGATACTGCTCCGCTCCCCTCACTTCTCGTTGGACAAGACGCTCTTTTACCGAGCTGGTGTTTACCCGGTATTGTTCTGCTTCCCAGTGAAGCAAATTGTGGATTTCTTTCTTGGTCAGTTCCACCAGGACATCTTGCGGTCTCTGTCTGGCCAGAACCTCGTAGTAGCAGACGAGCTGCGCACGTTGGGCTTGGTCGAAGTCCGACTTCGCAAAAACACCTTCGCCTCGGATGAAGAGCAACGGCGGCCGTCGCCTCCCAGCGTATCTCCGAGCCTCGCGCCGGGTCTCGAATAAGGGGGCTTTCTCTCCCAGAAAGACGACATGATCAGGATAGAGCACCCAGGCTTCCAGCAGTCTTCGGTAGAGCGCCGGAGTGTGGACCAGGCTCTGAATCCGTGCGTCTTCAATGGCGACATACTCCAACGAGCCGATGTGCAATGCGTTGGGGGACTTGTGGATTGGCTGCGAAGCCGACTCGCTGAAAGCGACATCCTGCTTCAAGGCCGAGGTGAGGCCTTTGATGCGCCGGTCGATTTCGTCGATCGTGTCGCCGCCTACCAGGATGCCGTGGTTCTGCAGAAAGACGACATTGGCGTCGGGCGCGCGGCCTAGGACGACCGCGACGGATCGAGCGAGCTTGGCGCCGGGCTGCCGGTATTCCACCCACTCCCAGTGAAAGCCGTCTCGAAGCCGGACTCGCAATGTCTCCGGTGCGTCAGCCCGCACCAGGACGGCCAGCGCCTCTATCGCGTGGAGATGAATGACGATCCGCTGCGGCATGACGACGTGCATGAAGGTCTCGATCGAGGGCCGCCGGGCGTGCCCTTCGGTGCTCTCGGGCAACGGCAGGTGCGGGGGTCTCGCCAAGGCAGCCCGCAGCGTGTCGAGGTCCACGGGCACGAAGATGTCGTCCTTCTCGGCGTCGGCCAGCCAAGCTCCCGATGCCTTGATCCACAGCGTCCCGCCATCCTTCCACGACACGTTGCCGCCCGCCCCCTGCACCAACAGCGGTTCCTGTCCGATACGCGCGCAGTAGTTGCGGATGTCATGTCTCATCGCGCGCCGCCCTGCGTTCCAGAGGTGAAACCCCTGCGCCGCATGAAGTCGCGTAGCGCGAGGAAGCTCGTGAACCAGGCATCGGGCATGGTCGCATCGCGCCCCTTCCGGACGCCGGGATGTACCTTTTGCAGCGTCACCGCGCTGAGGCTGTTTCTCGCTCCCCGGATGTCGGTTTCGGCGTCATCGCCAATCATCCACAGAACGTCGTCCGCGGCTTGCACTTTCTCCTGGACGAGCCGGAACGGCGCTTCATGCGGCTTTTCGGCGCCAGCCTCCTCGCTGGTGACGATGGCGGCGAAACTGTCCTCTAGCTGCCAATATACCAGTTTTCTGAACTGAATTTGTGCCGTCAGGTCGGTCACGAGCGCCGCGGGGATGTTGGCCAAGCGCAGGTCGTCCAGCAGTTCCCTCACGCCGTCGAACAGCACGGCGCTCCTGAGAAAGGTTCGCCAGTAGGTCTGCTCCAGGTCCAGCGCCAGCAGGGCCCTGCTGCCCAAGCCCTCAATCTCCATCATACGCTGAAAATAGAGCAGGCGGCTGTGGGACGATGCCGAGCGGCCGAGTTGAGCTTTGATTTGGCCTCTGGCTTCCTGAAAGAGCTGGTCCGAGCGTTGTGGCGTGAAGGATAAGCGGTCGGACAGTTTGTCCTTCACCGCCTGCCAGGCGGCAACACGCGCCGGATCATAGGCATACAACGTGTTGTCCAGATCGAACAGGACCGCGTCCGGCCGGGTCAGGAACCTGTCGGGGTGGTTGAGCTTCATATAACGCGTCTCATCAAAGCGTGGTCAATATGACACAGGGCGATGACCTGCATCAGACCCGTGACGCCATCCTGCCACAGCGGCCGCGTATCCAGGAGAGCCAGAACCCGGCTGCACGTCACCTCGGCCACCAGTTCGATGTCGGGGGCCGAGACTTCGCCCTCGATGGTCATGACCATCTTGTCATCGTCATCATCAGGCGTCGTATCCACATGCAGGCTGCAGAGGCCAATCAGGGCGCGAATCAGAGAACTGTCATTCACAGTGCGCGTGGCGCTAACCTTCAGATTCAAGTGTAGGGGAGTAGGGACCAAGCGCGATAATGCATCCGGTTGTGCTGGTTGCAGAGAGAAAATCAGGTCGGCATGGGCCCGCTGCGGACGAACGAAGCGGCGGGCGTCTTCCTCGCGCCGGCGCTGGCTACCCGCCACCACCTGTGCCGAATAGCCGCGCTGCTCGGTATCCCGCATATGCTTGAAATAGTGGCGCAGCGGTTCATCCATGTCGAGGTAAATCTGCAAGTCGTACAGCCGCCTCAAGGTGGACAAGTAGAAGGCGTGCAATCCGGTGACGATGATGAAGTCGTTGCTCGGAACAGAGACAGCTTCGCGCAATTTCCCGATCGCATGGTCGTATTGGGGGGACGATATAGGAGCTCGTTTGGTCATGGTCACCAAATCGTTGCCCAAGCGGCTCAGGTCGTTAGCCGCCGGGTTCAGATGGGTCAGGACCTTCCACATTTCACTGCGTCGGTCCCAGAGATGGTAGTTGTCGCCCGAGATCTCCACAACGGAATGCGTCCCGAGCAGCTTGGTGAGGGCGTCAGCCAAGGTGCTCTTGCCCGAGCCGGAGTCCCCGGCGATGCCGAGCACAAACGGTCTGCGGCTCAGCCGGTAGAAGTCGTTGCGGGCGATCAAGTGCCGCCAAGTATGGGCGGCGAGAACGACGCCGGTCACGATGAAGGCAGTATGGAGCAGAGAAGGCAGTCGCTCCGGCACGAGGACGCTGATGTCGAATCGGATGCCGTCTGCCAGATGGAAGGGGGTGGAGACAGAAATACTGAGCAAATAGAAAACGACAAACACTCCCACCAGCAGCCGGGTGGATCGGGACCCGATGGACAGACAGAACATCAGGAAAGGCATGTTCCATATGAACCAGCCAGGGGAGGTCGCCGCGAACAGGGTCACCAGCAGGAACGAAACGCCCGTGCCGGCGAGAAACAGATCGAAATTGATGCGTCCTATGGCCCACACAGAGTAGAGCGTGAGGACGTAGAGGGTCGGCACGATATAGAACGACAAGCCATTGTTCAGCCCGAACATGAGCTGATAGATGTTCTGCATCTGCGGGTTCTCCCGCAGCATGTGTATGTTGCTCGGTGACAGCAGGGACGGTCCGATGACGCAGAGTGCGCTCAAAGACAATCCCGCCAGAAACGCCGGCAGGTGCGAGCGCAGCAACTTCCCGTTGTGCAGATAGACAAGGAAGAAGGGGACACTGACGACCATGCTGAGCTTGGCGGAAACCGCCAGTGCACAGACGGCCCCAGCGCAAGCGCCCTGTGCCTTTGTGGCGGGCTGGCGCATCAGTACAAGAGCGATGGTCAGCAGCAGTATCGGGACGAGGTCGTTGAGCCCGAGTCCATAGGTGGCAAGCAGGACGAAAGGCGACAGCCAGTACCAGATGAGGAGCCGATGCGCCGGCATACCGGGCACCAGTCGGTGCAGGCTGTACAGCAAGCCAACGTCCACCGCTACTAGTGTCAACCAGTAGCCGTACTGCGCGGGCAAGACCAGCGCCTCAGCCAGCCAAGCCGACGGCAGGAAGGTCAGCCACATCACATAGCCGTAGGGGAAGGCAAGGGGGTCGCCCCCGGCGGCCAGCCAGCCGCTCCAGGGATCGAAATTGAGCCGGCTTGCGCTCGCCTGCATGAAGGGCGCATACCAGTCGTTCATGGCGACGGGAGCCAAGGCAAGCACCAGCCCGAGGCGAATGGCCGCGCCGACGAAGAACAGCGGATGCAAAGAGAGTGCCTTCATGCGGCGCTAGCCTCGCGCTCCCACAGGTCCGGATGCTTAGTGCAGACCGCGTCGGGACCGATGTCTCTTGCGCGCAACAACGTCGCCAGGGCAGGAACTTCGACGGTCGCGTCTCGCCCTTGCAGTTCTGGTGAGACGATGCAGAGCTTGAACCCGGCCGCGCCGAGCTGCTGCGCGTCCCGCGAGGTCAGCGGGAAGCGAGTGAAGCAATCCACCCAAACCCAGTCGATCCGCCCGGCCAGGGTCAGGGCGGTCGCGATCGATTCATACTCCGACACGCGCACGGCGCAACGCCGCTCGCCTGTCCCGGCGCAGCGCACCAGGGATGGGAAGGCTTGATCCAGGAAAAAGTAGTCCTCGATGCCCCGCTCCCGCAGCAGGGCCGTCACCGGAGGCTCCAGCCCGTCTTCCTTGACATTGAGAATCAATGTGCCGTGCCGATAGGCGTCGAGCCAGCGCCTGAAATCAGCGCCGGCTGCGAGAGGGTCGTGGTGAAGCACCAAGCCGTCTCCCGTAGTGCGCAGGTCGATTTCGACCCCGTATTCCCGCGGGGTGGCGGCAAGCTCGGGCACGGTGTTGCGGCGATGCACGATGAGCTTCATAACGATTTCAGGGTCCTTTTCAGTTGCAGGCTGTAAGCCACGGTGCGGTGGATGAACCTCCACTTGGCCATCCAGTTGACGTTCCAGTGCGAGACCCCGTGGGCGCGTTCGCCGAAGCGCACCGGAAAGCGCTGCACCTCGAGGCCGGCGACCAAGGCTTGGTGGTAGGCGAACAGGTCGAGCGAGAAGTCGTGGGGCGGCGACTGCCACGTGCGGTAGAAACCGCGGCTGAACAGTGTCGGCTGGGCGTTGATGTCCCGCATCGGCTGCCCTAGCAGCAGTGTTTCGAACAGGCTCATGCCCGCAGTGAACATAGCGTCCGCCAGCGGCCGACCGCAACGTCGACCCTTGACGAAGAGATCGTGGCCCCAGCGTCGGAACAGCGCCAGCCCGTGCAGAACATCTTTGGGGTCCGTCTGCATATCGGCGTGCGTCCAGCCCAGGATGTCGCCGTCGGCGGCTGCCAGCCCCGCCAGGATGCCGAAGCCGTAACCCTGATTGACCGGCACGCGTACGCTGCGGCAACAAGGGACCTTCGGCAGCAGCTCACGCAGGACGCGGGGCGTCTCGTCCGTCGAGCCGTTGTCCACCAGAACGACCTCTACTCCCGGTTCGATCACCAGTGCGCCGCAACGCTCCAGCAACAGGGGCAGATTGGCGGCCTCGTTGTAGCAGGGGATGACCAGCGAGAGCTCAGTCCGCACCTTGTGCTCCTTGCGAAACGATCAGAACGACACCGCCCATGCCGTATGTGAACACCTGCCTCGTCATAACCCCCCGCTCCCGGACGAACTCGGCAAAAGCACCCCGGACGCCTCGGTCTTCTCGACCGCGATAGGAGAAATAGTCGTCCAGCATGATGAATGTACCCTGCTGGAGCACCGGGCAGCAGAAGGCCAAGGCCTGACGTGCGCTGGTGAACGTGTCGCTGTCTATGAAAACGATGCGGGCTTTCTTGATACCCTGCTGTTTTGCGCCATGTTGCAATGATTCATCAAAGAAACCGGGGATCAGTTGAAACGCCATGTCGCCCGCGACCCTGCGAACGCGGCGTTCGACCTGCGGGAGGCTGGTCTCGAAATTCTCGTTGGTATAGAAGGGATGCCGATCTTCTTCCTCCAACGGGCCGAAGCCGGCGAATGAATCGAAACCGTAACACTTCGTGGCGGCGATACTCGGATGGATTTTGGACAGTTTCCTCAAACAGCGCAGCGCGTGACAAAACGAGCTACCGGTGAATACGCCGAATTCAAGATAATCGCCTTCGATATTTTCCAGCGCGGACAGGTAGCAGACCTTCTTGATCGCGTAGTACTTCTCCAGATTGTGGATGACCGCCGGATTCAGGCCAGCAATAAATACGGAAGCCCAGTTCTGCAGAAACTCCAATCGGGAGAGCAATCCGAATGGTTTCACTGACATGCTTCCTTTATTCCCGAGGCGCCGTTGTTGGTCTGAAGACCAGCCATCGCAAGCCGACAAAATTGCTGCAAGCGGCGAACCCGGCGCCGAAGACCCAGCCAACCGCGTAATGTAATATCAGGCCATCGACCAGCGCCGTGGTGATCCCAGTCATCCCCACGCCGCCGACAGCGTGAACGAGCAGAAAGCGCCCGCCGCCGACTACATCCACATCGAACCTGCGGCCGAACACCCAGGTCCTGCTGAAGTGATAGGAGCACAAGAGTCCGAGCGCATAGCCGCAGATGGCCGCTGCGAAGACCGGCACATGGATGTACAACAGGAGGAAGTAGCCCAGAAAATTGGCCACGTTCGAGCCGACTCCGACCAACAGAAAGCGCAGAATATCTCTGTCGAGCCGACTCATCGTATCCGCTTTACCGATCTGGGCATGACGACGCGGTACGCCTGCGTCAGTGCTGCGACCGCCTCGACCGGGATCAGGGAATCGTGCTCCAGCCGATAGGGATGGCTCGGCCACTTGTGGAAGCACGACTGCCAATACTCGAAGGTCCTGAGATCGTCCGGCGTCCCCCAGCTCAAATAGCTATCGACCTCGAACAGGCGGCAGCGCAGCCCCAGCGCCAGAGCATGATTGATGCAGGAGTCGATATAGAACTCGCCGCCCACCCGATCGTCGTGCTTGAGCAACCGCTTGACGCAGCGCCGGAAGTCGTCGGCCAAGCGAAAAGTAAAGGTGCCGGTGACGATTGGGTCGGTGGCCGGCGAGCAGAGCGGCCTCTTGACCGAGATGCCCATTATCCGTCCATGATCAGCTTCAACCCAGCCAAACATCTCCGGTCGGCGAAGCGCGTTGGTATGGCCGCGGGCACCCCAGACGATCACGTCCATTTCGCCGTCTTCGACCAAATGCCGCCAGCTCTGATCGTCGTAGAGGGTACCATGGTCGCAGGCGCCGAAGGTCACGGGACCCGGCACGCTGTCGCCCAAGCTGCGTTCTAGTGCATCAAGCCCGAGCAGGGCCGTGCAGGCCTGCCCGTCGGTGACCTGGGGAACCATCTCGACAACCGCCCGCGGATAGAGACGTGTCAGCTCGGCCGCGATCGTACTGGCACCCGGCATGTCGGCTCTTAACACGAAGACGTAGTGCTCGGCGGTCGGCAACGCTTGGATCGCCTGCACCACCATCGGCTTCCCGGACACCGGGATCAGCGGCTTGGGCAGCACGTAACCGGCATCGCTGAAGCGCCGGCCGACCCCGGCCAAGGGCAGGATTATCGTGCCACTTGGCCGATCGGGGGACGGGGGAGAAAGACAATCGCTTTCCGGTGCTGCCGCGAGGCTTCGGAACGTTCGCGACCAAGTCCGGTACTCGGCGACATCCTCCGGCGTTCCCCATTGCATGAAGTGCTGCAACGGATACACGGCCACTGGCCTACGCTCTGCAAGCAGCGGTTTGTAGGCCAAGCTGACGTAGTACTCTCCGCCTACCCGCAGGTCTTGCTCCACTACTGTCTGGAAGGCGGCGCACATGATGCGCGCCGAGGCAAAGTAGTAGGTACCGCTGGAGGCGAATTCCTGCATGCGATTGTCCGTAAAGGGCTTTTTCTCCTGGATGTCCTCAACCCAGCCGGCGGTCTCGCGCAGGTAGGCATAGTGGGTATTCCCCAGCAAGTGGGGATGGAAACCCTTATACGCCGGAATCGCCCCCGCGCAGCCCGCCTCCTGCACGAAGCGTCGGAAGTGTTGCCAATTCCAGTAGCAGGAGAAATCGCAGTAGTTGACGACGACCGGCTGGTCTGGATCAAGCAGATGCTCGGCTTGGCGCACCGCATGGACCGGACCGAGCGAATGCGGCGGAATGCCGACGATGCGTCCCGTCTGGCAGCACGCGCGCAGCGTCTGTTCCATCCGGTAAGCACGCGTGTCGAGGTGCTCTTGGTTGCAGATGAAGACGAAGTCGCTCTCGCCGGGGAACATGTCCACCACATGCGCGATGATGGGCTTGCCGTCGATCTCAATCAACGGTTTGGGCGTCTTGTAGCCGGCGCGCCGAAAGCGTTCTCCGAAGCCGGACATAGGAATGACGATCTGCATCCTAATTTCTCCAACAACTAGGCTCAGGACTCATAACCAGAAACTAACCGTGGCAGCTATACAGATGGCACTGAAGAACGTATGCGCGCAGCGGTCGTACCGGGTGGCGATGCGGCGCCAATCCTTGAGCCTGCCGAACAATCGCTTGATGAGGTTACGGCGCTTGTAAAGACCGCGGTCGTAGACAATCGGCTCTTTACGGTTGGCGCGGCCTGGCATACAGGACTTGACGCCACGTTCGGCAAGGGCCTCGCGCAACCTGTCGCGGTCATAGCCCCTGTCGGCAATCAGGACGTCGGCTTCCGGTAGGGCATCAAGTCCTGTATCAGCCCCGCGGTAGTCGCTGACCTGGCCCGCCGTCAACAGCAGCGCGACGGGCTTGCCATCGCCGTCGCAGGCGGCGTGGAGCTTCGAGTTCAGCCCACCCCGGGTGCGTCCGATCTGGCGTGGAAAAGCCCCCCCCCTTGAGCAGGCTGGCGGAGGTGCGATACGCTTTGAGATGGGTGCTGTCGATCATGACTGTCCCGGTGGCGGCGCCTTCGGCAGCCAGGGTGGGCCTGTCTCAGTTAAGGTGAGCTCATTCTCAAGTAATGTGGGCCCAAAACGGCGATGAGCTCAGGCCCGATGCCGGATAATCTCAGGTCGTTACAAGTATATGGCCTTCCGCTGTTCCAGGCCGGCGTTCCACAACTGCCGCTGCTGCCCCAGAAACGCCGCCAAGTCAGCATGCGTGCGACGCGAGTATTTTGCCGTATACGTCAGCGTCTTCATGCAGGATCGCCTTGTATATAGGTCCCGATTGATGAGACCGAGACCGACCCGTGAATTGCATAACCGGTCGGTCAGCAGCGTTACTCCTTTCCTGACGGCATGTTATCCCCGGACGTATTACCCCCTTCGTCTCAGTCACACATGTACAAGAGATCGATGGTGAGGTGGGTGTCCGCTTCGCCAACGTCGACCTTCACTTCCTTCCAACGCGGTTTGCGCCATAGACGCCTGGGGTCCATGTTGTTACTGAAGCCGACGCCGTCGTAAGGCTTGCCAAATGCGCAGGTGACGGAACGGGCGTCGCCGTCGCTGTCGCGGTCATGGTGCAACACCACCGAATAAGTCCCTGTCGGGAGGTCGCTGAAGGTAACTGTTACGGGGTCAGCGTTTTGGAGCGGCTGCTGCGCCGGTAAATCATCCCGTTGCCGGTTGAGATACGTGTGCCCGTTCTCGCCGTCGTGATCGTAGCAATCCGGGTTGTCGCATAAATTGACGATGAGCACCCCAAGGCGGCCCTCCGCATCCGGGGTCAAGTTCGGGATCTGCACTTGCAACTGCCCGGCGTACGCCGTTGCGCCTACCAGCAACATGCCTGAGATTAACCAAGCTTTCATATCTGCCCCCTTGCCTCGCGTTGGTAGCCGTCCAAGACCACCAGGGCGGCATAAATCGTTTCGTTGACTGGTGTCGGAACGCCCAGACGCTGACCGTGGCGCACGACGGCGCCGTTAATAGCCTCGATTTCGGTGCGTCGGCGATGTTGGAAATCAACTGCCATCGAGGCGCTGCCCAGTTCGCCTTCGGCGTCCAGATAGGCCAGAATTTCCGCCGCAACGCCGGGTGCCAACGCAACGCCCGCGGCGCGCGCCACGGCGGCTGCCTCCTCCATGACGTGTGTATAAACCGCGCGGGTCGGCTGCCGCGCCAGAAGCTGGTTGGGCGAAAGACCCGTAAGGGCGGAGAGGCCGGCAAAGGCGCTGATCAGAACCAACTTCTCCCACAGACTCTTGCGGATATCCGGCGACACCACCACTGGGATGTCGGCGGCTTCCAGCAGGGTGCGTACCGGTTCGAGGGCAGCGGCACCGGGGGCGTCCAGATTGCCGAACTCGATAGCGTGGTCACGGGTCGGTTGCTCAATCACACCGGGTTCGACGAGCGTCGAGCCGACCCGCGTGATGCCGGCCAGCACCGTGCCGCGGCCGAAGGCGTGTTGCAAATCGGTCGGGGTATCCACCCCATTTTGCAATGTCAACAGGACGGTGGTCGGCCCCACCACGGGCTGCAGGAGGGCCGCCGCGTCGGCGACACCGTACGTTTTCACGCAAAACAGCACGAAATCGGCTTCGGGCATACCCGCGGGGTCGGCACACGCCTGGACAGCCGGCAGGGTGAAGTCGCCGTTGGCGCTCCGCACTGTGAGGCCGCGTTCCTGCAGTGCTTGCAGATTTGCGCCTCGGGCGATGAAGGTCACGTCCCCACCAGCCCGGGCCAACAGGCCGCCGAAATATCCGCCTAAACCGCCGGTTCCCATAATCACAGTGCGCATGGATGATTCCTGTCTGCAGGTTATCGGATTGTCGGATTACGCCTGCGGCTAATCCGACCTGCATTTGTCCGGTTCCCGTTCAGCAAAGAACCGCCGGGTGTATTGCGGCGCAGCGGCTCCCAATTGTTTCATCTGGACACGTAGGCGCTCGAATTCTACCGGCGTGTCCACGTCGTACCATGGCGCCAGCGACGTTACCCGCAAACCCAATTCCGCGACGCGACCCACAGTCTCCTCATACACCTGCGGCGTGCTCCATGGCATCGCGTCAAACAACGCGGGGTGCAACTGCCGCAAACCGATCAGGTAGTAACCGCCGTCGTCGCTCGGTCCCAGCACTACGTCGGCGCAGCCGGCCGCGAGGCGATCGACAGCCTCTTGCAGGTTTTCCGTGGGCAGGGTGGGTGAGTCGCTATCGGTGGCGATGACCCCGTCGTGGCCCGTATCAAACAGCTGTTGGAAGATACAGGTCAGCCGGTTGGATAAGCCGTCGCCAACTTGCGGCAGCAGGAGGAAATCCGGCGCTAATCCAGCGAAAAAGGGACGGCTTTCCGACGGCGTGTAGGCGATGACGGGAGCGGCGCCGCGCAGCGACCTGACCTGGCCGACCTTGTCGCGCAGAAAACCGTCATACAACGCCGCAATGTCACCGTCAGACAGGAGCGGGCGCAATCGGGTTTTCACGGCGCCCGGCACGGGTTGCCTGGCCATGATGACAACCGCAATTGACGCCATCGTGCCACCCCTTTGCCAGTGGCTCGATAGTGCCTTTTCCGGCCACCGTGCACTGATTGCTAGCCGCTGTCTTTTCAACGGCCCCGCTGCCAACGCAGCCACTTGCCCATAATTTTCCGCACCCTAGGGGTAAGGCGCGTGCGGTTGTACAGGTCGCCCGTTTTGCGCACCGCTTCGGCCTGCGTGGGGTAGGGGAGGATGACCTTGGAGATTTTGGCCAATCCCAAGCCGTGGGTCATCGCCGTGGCGTAGATGCCGATCATGTCGCCGGCGTTGCGCGCTACGATGGTAGCGCCCAGAATCGTGTCACTGCCCTTCTTGACGTGCACCTTGGCGAACCCCTCGTCGTCGCCGTCGAGGATGGCTCGGTCAACGTCGTCGAAGGGCTGCGTGAAGGTGCCGATGGCGGTGCCGGCTGCTGCCGCGGTAGCCTCGGTCAGGCCGACGTGGGCGATCTGCGGCTCGGTGTAGGTGCACCAGGGAATGGTCAGCGCCGATACCTTCTGGCGCCCCTTGAACAGGGCGTTGGCAATAACAATACGGGCCATGAAGTCGGCGGCGTGGGTGAACTGGAACCGCGAGCAAACGTCACCGGCGGCGAAGACGTGCGGGTTGCTGGTACGCAGGTTGTCGTCCACCTGCACGCCCCGCGGCGTGTAGGTGACCCCGGCAGCATCCAGGCCAAGGCCGTCGACGTTCGCCGTGCGGCCGGCGGAGACGACTATGGTGTCCACCGCCACCTCGCGGCTGGTGCCGGAGCCGTCCTTGTAGCGCAGCACCTTATCCGCGCCCTTTGCCTCGACGGCGAACAGTGATGCCGACAGGGCCAGTTCGACGCCGTCCCGCAGCATGGACGCCTGTACGATCTGCGCGGCGTCTTCGTCTTCGCGATTGAGCACGTGGTCGCCAGTGTGAATGAGCGTAACCCGGGAACCCAAGCGACAAAAGGTCTGCGCCAGTTCGCAGCCGATCGGCCCGCCGCCGATGACGGCCAATCGCGCCGGGCGCTCGGTCAGGCTGAACACCGTTTCGTTGGTCAGATAACCGGCTGCGGCCAACCCCTCCACCGGCGGCGCGACGGCCCGTCCTCCGGTGGCGATCACCGCCTTGGCGAAGCGCAACGTCTGCCCGCCGACCTCGATTTCGCGCGGCCCGGTGAATCGCCCTTCGCCGAGGAACACGTCAACGCCCGCCTCGCTGTAGCGCTTTACTGAATCGTTGCGACTGATCTGCGCCCGCAGCCGCCGCATGCGCGCCATGGCGGCCCCGAAATCCACCGTCGCTTCGCCGTTCGGCTGCACGCCGTAGTGCGGCGCGTCGCGCACGTCGGCCCATGCCGAGGCGGCGCGGATGATGCCCTTGCTGGGCACGCAGCCATAATTCAGGCAGTCACCGCCCATCAGGTGCTTCTCGATGAGCGCCACCCGCGCGCCCAGCCCGGCGGAGCCGATGGCCGATACCAGACCTGCGGTTCCCGCACCCAGAACCACAAGGTTGTACGGGTTGTTCGGAGCGGGGTTGTCATAATCCATAGGATGCGTGTTGGCCAGCAGGTGCAGGTTGTGCTCGTCGGCGGGCGACACCTCGACAGCCGCAGCACCGGTGGGTTGAACGGATTCGGGGGCCATCTTCGCTTCCTCCTGTTGTCCCGGTGCGGGCTATGCGGCCGCCTTGCTGGAGCGGGCCTTGATTCTCTTGTAAACGACGGGGATCAGCGCCAGAACTGCCAGGCCAACGAGCGCCGTGATGATTTGCGGGGTGAGGATGCCGGCGGCGCTGAATTCGCCGCCTTGGTCAAATACGCTGCCCAGGCCAGCCCCCACGGTGGCGAACACAAAGGTGCCGGGAATGATGCCGACGAAGGTCCCGACTACGTAGACCCGCAGGGAAACGCCCAGAAACGCCGGCACCAGATTGACCAGGAAGAACGGAAAGAGCGGCACCAGGCGCAGCACCAGCAGGTAGCTCAGGGCGCCTTCCTGAAAGCCCGCCTGCATCCTTTGCAGAGCCGGGCCGGCTTTGGCCCGCAGCGCGTCGCCGAACGAGGTCTTGGCGATCAGGAAGAGGGCCGTGGCGCCCGTGGTGGCGGCGAAGACGACGCACACCGTGCCCCAGATCGATCCGAACAGAAAGCCGCCGGTGATGGTCAGAACGGCGCCGCCGGGCAGCGAAAAGGCGATGGCAACCGCATAGATGAGCATATAGACGAGGGCAGCGATAACGCCGTAGGTGTCCACCCAATTCAGCAGGACGGCACGGTTTTCCCGAAGGGCCTCGAAGCTGAGGAAGCGACCGAGATCAAAGACGAAAAACGCCACGAGTCCGAGGACCAGCACGCCGATGGGAATCAATCGTTTGGTTGAAAACGAGGCGCCTTGGGGTGCCGTTGTGTCGTCCATATCGAGCCTCCTGTTGTTGCGTGGACCTGTACGGTGACAGCGGCATAGGCTACCCGCCCGGCCTGGCGTTGGCAAGGGGTATCTCGGCCTGTTGCGCTGCTGAGGTGAAGCCGCTACGATGCCGCGACGGGCAGCCCTCGCTGCCTGCAAACCGATGCAAAACAAGAGGAGACGACGATGGCGATCAAGCGACATGACACCGGGCCGCGCATGAGTCAGGCGGTCGAGACCGACACCACCGTATATTTGGCGGGCCTCGTGGCCAGCGAGCCGGTGGCCGACCCCAAGGCGCAAGCCGAGCAAATTCTTGCCAAGGTGGACAACTACCTGGCGCGCTGCGGCAGTGACAAGTCCAAGGTACTGTCGGCCCAGATCTGGCTGGCCAACATGGCCTATTTCAGCGCCGTCAACGAAGTCTGGGACGCCTGGATCGATGCCGCCAACCCGCCGGCTCGCGCCTGCGTGGAAAGCAAGCTGGTGGCGCCACAGTACATGGTGGAAATCATGATCGTGGCGGCGAAATAAGTGGCCACTGGTCATTAGATGGCATTTGGTAAAGGACTGTTGATTCGAACGGAGAGAGGGAGAACTGATGATAGCGAAGCGGCAACTTCTCCAATATATCGGCTCGGCAGCCGGTGCGGCGGGAGTGTATCGGAGCATGGCGGCGCTGGGGATGTTGGGGGTGTCGAGCACGTCGGCGGCGTCACAGGGACCGGGGGATGGTAAAGAGGTGACGACGATGACGATCAAGCGACATGACGCCGGGCCGCGCATGAGTCAGGCGGTCGAGACCGACACCACCGTGTATTTGGCGGGCCTCGTGGCCAGCGAGCCGGTGGCCGACCCCAAGGCGCAAGCCGAGCAAATTCTTGCCAAGGTGGACAACTACCTGGCGCGCTGCGGCAGTGACAAGTCCAAGGTACTATCGGCCCAGATCTGGCTGGCCAACATGGCCTATTTCAGCGCCGTCAACGAAGTCTGGGACGCCTGGATCGATGCCGCCAACCCGCCGGCTCGCGCCTGCGTGGAAAGCAAGCTGGTGGCGCCACAGTACATGGTGGAAATCATGATCGTGGCGGCGAAATAAGTGACCACCCTGGAAACGCCCCGGCTGCGCCTGCGGATGTTTCGCCAAACGGACGCCGACGCCTATGCGAACATGGTGGCCGACACGGATGTGGCGCGCTACCTGTCCCACGGCCAGCCACTGTTGCCCTCCGAAGCCTGGCGGCACATGGCCATGTTGCTCGGCCACTGGCAACTCTTTGGCTTCGGCCCCTGGGCGGTCGAGGAACGCGCCAGCGGCGAGCTGGTCGGCCGCATTGGCCCGTACTACCCGGCTGGGTGGCCCGGCTTGGAACTGATCTGGACGATCCGCCGGCAGTCCTGGGGGCACGGATATGCCACCGAGGGCGCCCGTGCCGCCCTGGCCTACGTGTTTAAGCAGATGGGGCGCGACCGGGTCATCAGTCTGATTCGTCCGCAGAACACGGCGTCGATACGGGTGGCGGAGAAATTAGGGCAGCGGTTGCAGGACCGCATCGAATTTTACGGGGAAGAAGCCTTGGTCTACGGCATCCGCCGGGAAGAATGGCTGGAGGGCAACGGCAGAAAGGAAGAATGACAGACGACACGCTGACCCACCGCTGCCGGGAACCGATACCCGACTTGCTGTCGATTCCCGGCAACGATGGACCCAGTGGCGGGCGCGGGAGAGAGGGGACCGGCCCGCCTGACTATTCGTGAAACACGATCTCATCTTCATACTCGAACCATCCGAGCACGACGAGTTGGGTGGGGGCGTTCAACAGGAATTCGCGTTCGATTTCGGCTTCCTCGAGGTGCACCTCGTAGACCCTGTTGTTGATACGATCGGTGACATAGGCAAAACCCGGGGCCAGGGCTAAAGAGGAGCAACCATCTTCGGAACAGGGCATTTCCAACATTTCCCTGGTTCCGGCCTCCAGGTCGAAGATGTACAGATTGTCGGTCGCGGTCAGCACCACAAAGCGGCCTTCGCCTCCATAATTATGGTCCACAGGTTCAAAAGCGTAGCTTCGGTGGCGCCCGCTGCCCGTTTCCACCATGACCAGTTCGGTGCCATCGCGCGTGCCATCCATGACCTCACTTCCGTTGATCTGCAGGAAATGTTCCCCGTAGGTGGCCATAAAAATCCCTTCCGAGGGTCCCGTGCCGCCGGCCAAACCGCCGGAGGTCAACTCCGTATCGTCGTCGGGGTAGGCGACTTCCGCGGCGTCAAATGAGTCGGTGGCTTCATCGTAAGTCAATACCAGGACGCCGCTGCGTTCGGTAATCGTCGGACCCATGTAATTCGAATCTGGATTATTTTCGGGATTATCCTCGGGGCCTTCATTGCAGCCGAACGCCACGTAGTCACCCGAAACCGCCTCGCCGTGCAACCTGGGACAGCGGCTCCGAAAGTCTTGGCCCGGTATGATGTCCGCTTCTACGTCCACGGCATCAGCGCGGTAAGCCGCCACGCCTCTCGGCAGCGTGCTGTATTCGAGGCCGCCGTACGCCTCGTTCATGCCTACAGATACGATGAAAAGATCGTCGTGAAGGGCAATAGCGGCGCCGTGCGCGTGGCTCCCGACATCGAGTTCGAAAATCGGCTCGGGAAGTGTTTGACTGTCGAAATCCGAGTTTCTGTAAGCAACCGCGACGCCGTTGACGTTTTGATTATCGTCGTCAGGGTGGCGGCTGCCGTCGTAGAAGATGGCGGTGAGGCCGTGATGGCTGCTCCAGTGAATCGGGCGGTACAGGCCCATCTCTCCGCCACCGTGTCCCAACTGATAGGGCAACAGAGCTGGAGTCCCCCATACGGGATCCAAGTGGCCGGCGTGGTCTTCAACCGTCAGTCCGCTGTCAACGACGTGTATCCTGTTGGCCTCAGGGTTGTTGTCGGGAGAGAAGTGTCCCGTGCGCTGCAACACAAAACCGAAGCGGCCATCGGACGAGCTTCTGAGCAATTCGCCGAACCCGGAGGCTTCGCTTGCCTCAAATCCATCGTGCTCGTCAAACATTGCAACCACCCGCTCCGATTCGAGATCGAACACGTTAAGTCGATAGTTTTCGGCGTCCAGAACCATCAGTCGACCGGGAAACTCCTCCGCATGTTCTCCCTCGTGGTCGTGCTCCTCCATGTGAGCGTCCGTGTCGCTTGCGTCGTCGCCGCACCCTGCCAAGGCCAGGATGAACAAGAGAATCATGGCCAATCGTGTCGTTATTCCGGCGATAGAGCGAATGTACATGCGATCTCCTTATCGTATGACGTAACCCAGAGCTGGTCACAGTGGGTTACAAATTGGTTTCTTCCTCAAATAGTTCACCGACCTTGGAAGTGCGCGATGCTATATGTGATTATGAGAAACTATTATCGTTAAATGAAAATGTCAAGAGCATACGACGGGATGACTTCAGATTAGCCGGGGAAACGAATAGACAACTACGTAGGCATTAAGAACAGGGGTGGGGAAAGGCTCACGATCCTGGAATGCCCCATCGCTGCCGGACAATCGGTACCCATCAACAGGACCGCTAACCGCCAGCGATGGAGTATGGAAAGGGCTAGACGGGCAAATCGGCCGGCCGCTCACACGGCACCGTGTCCATCTGCGCCGGCGTTGAAATTTCCAGAAGTTCCAAATCGTCGGAGGTGCGGGTCTCGTTGTGGCGCAGGCCGCCGGGGATCAACAGCGATTCCCCCGCCTGCAGCCGAATCTGCTCGCCCGTCTCGAACTCCAAGTCCACCCAGCCTTTCAGGATATACACAAACTGCGACTCGCAAACGTGGTAATGCCAACCGGTTGGCTCCGTCATGCCGGTGATGGCCTCCGTAATCTGCGCGCGCATGGCGCCTTGGGTGGCGTCGGTGACCCCGAGGTCGCGGTAGGTGAAGAACGACCGCCGCCCCGGCACGCTCGGCGCCGTCTTGTTCGTGACGTGGACAGGCCGCATCTGTTTCTCGGTCGTTGCGGACATGCTGGATACCTCCCTTGCAAGTTGAGTGAATGGGCGCCTTGTCTGGCGTACGACAACCATTAACGCACGATTTCCCTTCCTCAGTCCACACCAATCACGCCTTTTTCACCCTCTCGTGGAGCAACAGCTACTGGTTCCGGCGAACTGGCAGGACGGGCACGTGCCGGTCATTCCGCAAGGCACCTCAAGGGGCCGATCAAGACATCGGTGAATTACGGCGCGGTTTTCTGGTGGGCTGCCCTGTTGGAATGTTAAATCTTTCGTCTCTTGCTCATCGTGCTCTTGGCCTCCCCGCCCGCAGCAGCAGCGGCCGCGCTGGCGTCCGCGGATGCTGTTCGCCGGCACTGCTCGTCTGCCGCAGACGGCGCGCTGGGTGCGATGATTTTTCTCGTTCTCTTATCCCATTAAACAAAGGATGCGACGTTGCCTCAGTCACAGGCAACGTCGCATCCCAAAACCGTTAACTTTCGGCGTCCGGTGGATTGTCGATGTCTACGTCGAGGACGCCATCGCGAACGTCCACCCGCACGGTGGCGCCGTTGCGCACCTCGTCGCCAATCAGGGCGCGGCCAATTCTCGTCTCCAGTTCGTGCTGCAGAAATCGCCGCAGCGGCCTTGCACCATATACCGGGTCGAACCCTTGGCGGGCGATCAGTGATCTCGCCGCGCCGCTGAGGTCGAGTTTGACGTCGCGGTCCGCAAGCCGCCGGCGCAACTCGTCGGCCAGCAGGTCGACGATGCGTTCAATCTCATCGAGGATCAGGGTTTTGAACAGCACGGTGTCGTCCACCCGGTTGAGAAATTCCGGGCGGAAGTGCTGCCGCAACTCCTGCATGACAGCCGCGCGCGCCGCTTCGTTGATGTCGCCGACGGCCGAAATTCCCTCCAGCAGGTGCTGCGAGCCGATGTTCGACGTCATGATGATCACCGTGTTCTTGAAATCGACGGTGCGGCCGTGGGCGTCGGTGACGCGGCCGTCGTCGAGAATCTGCAGCAGGACGTTAAACACGTCGTGGTGCGCCTTCTCGATCTCGTCGAACAGGATCACCGTGTAGGGTTTGCGCCGCACCGCCTCGGTGAGCTGGCCGCCCTCCTCGTAGCCGACGTACCCCGGCGGCGCGCCGATGAGACGGGATACGGTGTGACGCTCCATGTATTCGCTCATGTCGATTCGCACGATGTTGTCTTCGCTGTCGAACAGCGCCGCCGCCAGGGTCTTGGCGAGTTCCGTCTTGCCCACGCCGGTAGGGCCCAGGAAGATGAACGAGCCGACCGGGCGCCGCGGGTCCTTGATGCCGGCGCGCGCCCGGATGATGGCGTCGGCTACGAGTTGCACCGCCTCATTCTGCCCCACGACGCGCTGATGCAAAATTTTGTCCAGGCGTAATAGCTTGTCGCGCTCGCCTTCCACGAGCCGGGTGACGGGAACACCCGTCCAGCGCGACACGATGGCGGCAATCTCGTCCTCGGTCACCTCCTCGCGCAGAAGGCGGCCGCCGTTATGTCCGGCCATGCCGGCCTCCGCTGTTGCCAGGCGTTTTTGCAGGTCGGGAAGCCGCCCGTGGCGCAGCTCGGCGGCGCGGTTGAGGTCATAGGCGCGCTCGGCCTGCTCGACGTCCCGACGCACCTGCTCGATGTCCTCCCGCAGAGCTCGGACCTCGCCGATGGCGCCTTTCTCCGTTTCCCACTGCGCCCGCAGGGTGCTGGCCTGCTCCTTGAGGTTGGCCAGTTCCTCACGCAAGGCGTCGAGGCGGTCCTGGCTGGCCTTGCCGGTCTCTTTGTTGAGCGCCGCCTCTTCGATTTCCAGTTGCATGACGCGGCGGGTGATTTCGTCGAGCTCGGTCGGCATCGAGTCGATCTCCGTACGCACCATGGCGCAGGCTTCGTCGACCAAGTCGATGGCCTTGTCGGGCAGGAAACGGTCGGCGATGTAACGGTTGGAGAGCACCGCCGCCCCCACCAGGGCGTTGTCCTGAATACGCACGCCGTGATGTACTTCATAGCGCTCGCGCAGGCCGCGCAGGATGGAAATGGTGTCCTCGACCGACGGCGCGTCCACCATCACCGGCTGAAAGCGCCGCTCCAGGGCTGCGTCCTTCTCGATGTATTGGCGATGCTCGTTGAGTGTGGTGGCGCCGATGCAGTGCAACTCGCCGCGCGCCAGCATGGGCTTTAGCATGTTGCCGGCATCCGGCGAGCCCTCGGTACGCCCCGCGCCGACGATGTTGTGCAACTCGTCGATGAACAGAATGATGTTACCATCGCTCTCCTTGATTTCGTTGAGCACGGCCTTGAGGCGTTCCTCGAACTCGCCGCGGAACTTGGCGCCGGCCAGTAAGGCGCCCATGTCCAGGGCGAAGACGCGGCGGTCGCGCAGCCACTCCGGCACGTCACCCTGAATGATGCGCTGCGCCAACCCCTCAACAATGGCGGTCTTGCCAACGCCGGGCTCGCCGATCAGCACCGGGTTGTTCTTGGTTTTGCGCGATAGAATACGAATGGTGCGGCGGATTTCGTCGTCGCGCCCGATAACCGGGTCGAGTTTGCCCTGCCGGGCCTGCGCCACTAGGTCGAGGCCGTATTTGTCGAGCGCTTCGTAGGCGGATTCCGGCGTGTCGCTGGTGACCCGCTGATGTCCCCGAACGGCTGCCAGCGCTTCCAGAAGCGCATCCCGCGTGATGTCGAATTGGCGTAGAATGCCGCCGGCGCTTTGGCCGCCTTCGTCTGTCAGCGCCAGCATCAGATGCTCGACCGATAGGTATTCGTCCTTGAGTCGCCTGGCCTCGTCCTCAGCCTTGAGTAACAGCTTCTGCATGTTTTGCGTCATGTAAATTTTGCCGGCCTCAGCGCCAGGCCCCGCTACCCGCGGCCGACGGTTCAGCTCTCGTTCCACCGCCTGCGCCAGCGGGGCCGTCGGCACGCCCATTCTCTCCAACAGCCGCGGCACCAGCCCGTCGCTCTGCTCCACCAGGGCCAGCAACAGATGCTCGCCGTCCACTTCCACATGTCCATGCCGCAACGCCTTGCCCTGCGCCGCCTGCATGGCCGCCTGCGATTTCTGTGTCAGTTTGTCGAGATTCACGTCATGCCTCCTCCAGGTCATAGGATGAGATGGGTTTATCTGCCCAGATTAGGAAAGCAATTTGCGTGCCAATACCTAGATTCCAGAATCAACAAGTCGTCGTATTCGAGGCTGACAACACTACCAACCCCGGCTGTACATTTACGCACCACCTAACTACTCATTGTGATAGGATACGATCGGTCATTAGGTGGCATTGGTACAAGGACTGTTAATTTGAACGGAGAGAGGGAGAACTGATGATAACGAAGCGGCAATTCCTCCAGTACATCGGCTCGGTGGCCGGGGCGGCGGGGGTGTATCGGAGCATGGCGGCCTTGGGAATGTTGGGGGTGTCGAGTTTGACGGGTTGCTCGTCCCCGTCCGCGGTGTCCCAGGGCCTGGGAGACGGCAAACGCGTCGTCATCCTGGGGGCTGGCATCGCCGGTCTGACGGCTGCCTATGAACTGGACAGATTGGGCTATGCGTGCACGATTCTGGAAGCCACCGCGCGTGCTGGCGGGCGCAACCTGACGGTGCGGCATGGAGATGTGATTGAAGAATTCAGCGGCATGCAACGAGTGAAGTTCGACAACGAGGCTTACCTCTACGCGAATATGGGGCCAGCCCGCATTCCCTATCACCACCGAACCATTCTCGATTATTGCAAAACGTTCGGTGTGGAACTCGAAGTTTTTACCAACGACAACCGTGCAGCGTTTTTCCAGGCCCCGGGCAGTTTTGACAACCAGCCTGTGGTCGCCCGGCAACTTCATACCGACCAGCGCGGCTATATTGCCGAGTTGCTCGCCAAGGCGGTGCAGCGCAACGCCCTGGACCAGGAGTTGACGGCAGAGGATCGGGAGCGCCTCCTGAGCATGCTCGCAGACTTTGGCAACCTTGAAGACGATTACATGTACAAGGGTTCAGGTCGCGCCGGTTACCAGGGTGATCATATCAACAAGGGACTTGATGGAGACGCGATGCCGGTTGAACCCTTGGGTCTCAGACAGGTGCTCGGGTTTGACAAAGCCGACCTGTGGTGGACGCTTCGTTTCAGCCATGGGATCAATCAAAACCCGACATTATTCCAACCCGTTGGCGGCATGGACATGATTGTCGAGGCATTCGAAGAACGTGTGGGACATCTCATTCGCTACGAGAGCATCGTGGATGGGATTTGGAACAAAACCGAGGGCGGCCGTTCGTTCGTCAGTGTTGATTATAGCTATCGGGGTGAGGTAATGGAGTCCTTCGTGGCAGACTTTGCGATCTGCACCATCCCTACCACCGTCTTGAAGGACATCGACAACAATTTCTCAGGGACGACACGAACAGCTATTGATGAAAAGAAGTACGATGCCGCGGTCAAAATCGCTTTTCAGGCCAAGCGTCGTTTCTGGGAAGAAGACCATTACATCTATGGTGGCATCTCCTGGACGACCCACAATGACATTCAGCAAATCTGGTACCCGGCAAATGGCTATCATCGCGCCAAGGGCGTCATCCTGGGGGCCTATGTGTTTGGCGAAGACGAGTTCGACCGGGACTTCGCCCTGCGCTTTGCAAAGATGTCACACTCGCAGCGCCTGGAACACGCCCTCACTTCTGGCGAGCGCATCCACCCCGGATATCGGAACGAGTTGGAAGTGAACACCGGTGTCAGCCGCGCTTGGTCCGAGGTGCCCTTCCAGAAGGGGAGTTGGCCTTCTGCTCCTGTTCCCATAGAGGCTCTCGAGATGCCCGATGGCGCCGTCTATTTCGCCGGCGATCTCACCTCCGCCTTGACCGGCTGGCAGGAGGGTTCCGCCCAGTCGGCGCTCGCTACGGTAGAGGCAATCAACGACCGGGTGATGACCTGAAAGACCGGTGAGACGGACAGTGTCCACAGCGGCATTGCAGGTCGGATTACGCTACGCAAATCCGACCTGCGATCTTGAAGTTTGAGAGGGTTGCCAAACGTGGTGTGGCGGGTCGGCTGGAGTGGAGCTGAGGGGGATCGAACCCCTGACCTCATGACTGCCAGTCATGCGCTCTCCCATCTGAGCTACAGCCCCATTGGCCTTTCAAAGAAGAGGCGTAACGATAACCCAGCGTTTTGAGGGTTGTCAAGCGCCAAACCCTGCGGCTGCCCGGCGGCCGCAGGGGCAGAAAATCCCGCCTTAGTGGGCTTCGGCCCAATTGCTTCCCTGGCCGACTTCGACGGTCAGCGGCACTGCCAGATCCCACACCTCTTCCATAGTGGCCGTGATGCGCGGCACCATGTCCGCCACCGCATCGTCGGGTATCTCGAACAGCAACTCGTCGTGAATTTGAAGCAACATGTGGCACGGCCAGGCTTCGCTGGTGATCTGGTGATGCAGACGCACCATGGCGAGCTTGATCAGGTCCGCAGCCGAACCCTGAAAGGGCATGTTGATGGCGGTACGTTCCGCTCCCTCGCGGACGTTGCGGTTCGGGCTGGCGATGTCCGGCAGATAGCGGCGGCGCTGCAGCAGGGTGGTGACGTAACCCTGCTCGCGGGCCTGCGCAATGATGTCGTCGAGGCACTGCTTCACCCGCGGGTAGCGGGCGAAATAGTTGTGGATGTAAGTACGCGCCGCCTCGTTGGAAATGTGCAGCCGCTGCGCCAGACCGAACGGACTCAAGCCGTAGAGGATGCCGAAATTCACCGTCTTGGCCATGCGCCGCATGTCGTCGTCCACCGCCGCCAATTCCACCCCAAAGACCTCCATGGCCGTGCGGGTGTGAATGTCCTCACCGCCTTGGAACGCCTCGATCAGCACGGCGTCCTGGCTGAGGTGGGCCAGCAGGCGCAATTCGATTTGCGAGTAATCGATCGATACCAGGCGATGCCCGGGCGCGGCGATGAAAGCCCGGCGAATCTCGCGTCCCAACTGCGAGCGGATCGGGATGTTCTGCAGGTTGGGATTGCTGCTGCTCAGGCGTCCGGTTTCGGCGATGGTTTGGTTCAGGGAGGTATGCAGGCGCTCGGTCTCGGCGTTCACCAGCTGCGGCAGGGCGTCTACGTAAGTGGACTTCATCTTGGCAAGGTGCCGGTAATCCAAAATGCGTTCCGGCAACTCGTGTTCTACCGCCAGACTTTCCAGCACCGACACGTCGGTCGAATAACCGGTCTTGGTCTTCTTGCCGGGCGGCAGTTTCAATTGCTCGAACAGGATGCGCTGCAACTGCGGCGGCGAATTGACGTTGAACTCCTCGCCGGCCAGCGTGTAGATGTCATGCAGCAGCGTTTCCATACGGCCCTGCAGATGCACGGACATCTGACGCAGATAGGCGCTGTCCAGCGCCATGCCGCGCCGTTCAAGGGCCACCAGCACGTCGATCAGCGGCATCTCCACGTCGGCGAACAGCTTATCCAATTGGGCCGTCGCCAGCCGCGGCTGCAGTTCTCGCACCAGCAGCAGGGTCACGTCGGCGTCCTCGGCGCTGTATTCGGTGGCGCGCTCGACATCCACCTGATCGAAGGTCACCTGCTTGGCGCCCTTGCCTGCCACGTCAGCGTAGCTTATCGGCTCGTATTGCAGGTACTCGCGCGCCAAGGCGTCCATGTTGTGGGCACGCCGGGAGGGGTTGAGCAGGTAGCCGGCCACCATCGTGTCGCAGGCGACGCCGCGCAGGGTGATGCCCTGCCGCTGCAGGACGATGATGTCGTACTTGATGTTCTGGCCGTATTTCGGCAGCGCGGGATCTTCGAGCAGGGGCCGCAGGCGTTCCAGAACCAGCCCCGCATCGAGCTGTGGCGGGGCGCCGATATAACTATGGCGCAGTGGGACGTAGACACCGGCGTGCGGCTGATGAGCCAATGAAATGCCAACGAGGTTGGCGATCATGGGATCCTGGCTGGTCGTTTCGGTGTCGATGGCAAAGCCGTCGGCCTGCTGCAGGGCGGTGATTTCTGCATCCAAGTCCGCAAGGTCGGTAATCGTGCGGTAATTCTTGTCCACCGGTTTGGCGGCTGGCTGCGTGCTGCGGAGCGCCTGAAGATCGCTGTGAAACTCCAGTTCCGTATAGAGCGCCGCCAGCGCATCGCTGTCGGGATCGGTAAGTGCCAGGGCGGGCAGGTCGACGTCGACCGGGGTTTCGACGTTGATCGTCGCCAGCACGCGGCTTTGGCGCGCCAGTTCGGCATTGTCGCGCAGCGATTCCCGTAGCTTGGTCCGCTTCACCGCGTCTATCTGCGCCAGCAAGTCGTCCAGATTGCCGAACTCCTCCAATAACTGCCGCGCCGTCTTTTCGCCGACCCCGGGTACGCCGGGGATGTTGTCCGAGGTGTCGCCCATCAGACCGAGAAAATCGACAACGTATTGCGGCTCGACGCCAAAGCGCTGCTTCACTTCGGCTGCGCCGAACCGCTGTCCCTTCATGGTGTCCAGAATCGTCGTGTGCTCGGTTACAAGCTGGCACAGGTCCTTGTCGCTGGTGACCAAGACCACGGCGCAGCCTTGCGCCTCGAAGCGCCGCGCCAGGGTTCCCAGGATGTCGTCCGCTTCGTATCCTTGCAGCCGAATGGTGGGGATGTTGAATGCCTCGATCAGCCGGTGGATGTAGGGAATCTGTACCTCCAGGTCGTCCGGCATCGGGGGCCGGTTGGCTTTGTAGTTCGGATCCATCTCGTGCCGGAAGGTCGGGCCGCGCTCGTCGAACGCCACCCCCAGGTATGGCGGCTTTTCCTGCTGCACCAGCTTCTGCAGCATGTTCTTGAAGCCGAACACCGCCTTCGTCGGCAAGCCGGCGGACGTCGAAAGTTGCTGTCGGATGGCGTAGAAGGCGCGGTACACGTACGCGGTGCCGTCCACCAGATAAACGGTTGGCCGTTCAGACATCGGCGCCTCCTTCGGGGTCTGGAGTTAATGCGGCTTTCATGGCAGCAATTGCTTCAGTAGCGTGTTGACCATGGCCGGGTTGGCCTTGCCCTGGGTCGCCTTCATGGTTTGCCCGACAAAGAAGCCGAGCAGCTTTTCCTTGCCGCCGCGATAGCCAGCGACCTGTTCGGGATGTCTGGCCAGTACCTGTTCAATGACCTCCCGCAAGGCGTCGCTGTCGCTCATCTGCACCAGCCCTTGCTCGGCGACGATGTCCTCGGGTCGCCTGCCTGTGCGGTACATGTCCTCAAACATCGTTTTGGCGATTTTGCCGCTGATGGTGCCGTCGTCGATCAGGCGCAGCAATTCGGCCAGGTGCGTCGGGGTGACGGGGGCCTCGTGCGGACTGTGGTGGGCTTGATTCAACTCGCGCAGTAAATCGCCCATGACCCAGTTGCTGACGATCTTGGGCTGGGGGAATAACTCGACGGTGGCCTCGAAGTAATCGGCCATGGCGCGCGAGGCAACGAGGACATCGGCATCGTAGGCCGGTAAGTCGTACTCCGAAACGAAACGCTGGCGCCGCGCGTCGGGCAATTCGGGGATCGACTGCCGCACCTGGTCGATCCATTCCGGCTCAATCTGCAGCGGCACCAGGTCGGGCTCCGGAAAGTAGCGGTAATCGTGCGCCTCTTCCTTGCTGCGCATCGGCAGGGTTACGGCGCGCGCGGCGTCGAACAGCCGCGTTTCTTGCACCACGCTGCCGCCATTCTCCAGCACGTCGCGCTGGCGTTCCATTTCGTAGGCGATGGCCTGCTGGACGTTGCGGAACGAATTCAGGTTCTTGATCTCGGTACGGGTGCCAAGGGTTTCCGCGCCCACCGGCCGCAAGGAGACGTTGGCGTCGCAACGCAGGCTGCCTTCTTCCATGTTGCCGTCGCACACGTCGAGGTATTCCAGGACCATCTTGAGCTTTTGCAGATAGGCCCTGGCCTCCTCGGGCGACCGCAGGTCGGGGGCGCTGACGATCTCCATCAGCGGCACGCCGGTGCGGTTCAGGTCAACGTAGCTCTTGTCGGGGTCGGCAAGATTTTCCCCGTGAATGGACTTGCCGGCATCCTCTTCGAGGTGGATGCGGTTCAGCCGCACCTGCCTGCTTACGCCGTCAACCTCCAGGTCCAGACAGCCACCCTCAATGAGCGGCTCCTCGAACTGCGATATCTGATAGCCCTTGGGCAGGTCGGGATAGAAATAATTTTTGCGCGCAAAACGGTTCGCGGCGGCGACGGTTCCCTGCATCGCAAGACCCGTGCGCATGGTCAGCTCGACCGCTTGACGGTTGAGCACCGGCAACACGCCGGGCAGGCCGAGGCAAACCGGGCAAGTTTGATCATTCGGTGCGGCCTGAAAGGTGGTGGCGCAAGAGCAGAACAGTTTGCTGTCAGTCAGCAGTTGAGCGTGCACTTCCAGGCCGATAACACATTCATAGTCCATAACGATCTCCCTCACGTGCAGCCGGCAGGCCGTCCGGCTTCAGGGTGTGAAAATCGGTGGTCGCTTCGAAAGCCGCGCCGACTTGCAGGAGCACATCCTCGCCGAAGGGCGGGGCGGCAATCTGCAGGCCGATCGGCAGTCTGTCCGTCGTCAGGCCGCAGGGTACCGACAGGGCCGGTATCCCCGCCAGGTTCATGGGGATAGTAAAAATGTCGGCCAGATACATTTGCAGCGGATCGTCCAGCCGCTCGCCGAGACGAAAGGCCGGCGTGGGGGAAACGGGTGTCAGCAGAGCGTCGCAATCGGCGAAGGCGCGCTGAAAATCCTGGCGAAACAGGGTGCGCACCTGCTGCGCCTTCTTGTAATAGGCATCGTAGTACCCCGAACTCAGCACGTACGTCCCCAGCATGATACGCCGCTTTACCTCCGCCCCGAACCCTTCGGCGCGAGTGCGCATGTACATGTCCGACAGGTCAGCGGGCTCGGCGGCGCGAAAGCCGAAGCGCACGCCGTCGTAGCGCGCCAGGTTGGCACTGGCCTCGGCGTTGGCCAGGATGTAGTAGGTGGCGACGGCGTATGGAGTATGGGGCAGCGATACGTCGACGAGTTCGGCGCCCGCCTGGCATAGAGTGTCGATACCGGCGTGCACGGCGGCCTCGACCTCGGCGTTCATGCCCGCCACGAAGTACTCGCGGGGGACACCGAGCTTCAGCCCCTCAACACCGCGATCCAGGGCCGCGGTGTAATCCGGCACCGGGACGTCCCCAGAGGTCGAGTCATGCGGGTCGTGTCCGGCGATAACCTGTAACAGCAGGGCGGCGTCGTGCACGTCCTGGGTCAGCGGCCCGATCTGATCGAGCGAGGAAGCGAACGCCACCAGGCCGAAACGAGATACGCGGCCGTACGTCGGCTTCAGACCTACTACGCCGGTCATCGCCGCCGGCTGTCGGATGGAGCCGCCGGTGTCCGAACCCAAGGCCGCTGCGCACAATCCGGCGCTTACTGCCGCCGCCGGGCCGCCGCTGGACCCCCCGGGCACGTATTCCGCATTGCCCCACGGGTTGCGGGTTGCCCCGAAATGGGAGGTTTCAGTCGATGATCCCATGGCGAATTCGTCCAGGTTCGCCTTGCCGATCATCACCGCGCCCGCCGCCTGCAACCGTTGCATGACGGTGGCGTCGTACGGTGGCACAAAACGCTCCAGGATGCGGGAAGCGCAGGTCGTGCGAGCGCCTTTGGTGCAAATGTTGTCCTTGATGGCCAAGGGGATGCCCTGCAGCGGCGAGTGCACCTCGCCACGCGCGAAGGCGTCGGCGGCTTGCGTTGCCTGCTGTCGAGCTTGCTCGGCTGTCACCGTGACGTAGGTGTTCAGCTCGGGATCAACGGCATCGACGCGCGCCAATACGGCCTCGGTCAGGTCCACTGCATTGAGGGCGCCGCTGACCAGTTGCTCGCGCAGGACGTGTAGTGGCTCCATCCCTGGCATGCCGGTTACTCCACGATGCGGGGCACGACGAAGAAGTGTTGCTCTGTTTCCGGGGCATTGGACAGAGCCGCGCCACTGGTCAGAGTTCGGCGCGTCTCGTCGGCGCGGTAGACGTTAACGAGGTCGAAAACGTGCGCCGTCGGTTCTACGTCCTTGGTCGGCACCTCGTTCAGCTGCTCCATGTAGGTCAGGATGGCGTTCAACTGATCGGTGAGTCGCCGTTGCTCATCGGCATCCAGGGCCAAGCGGGCCAGACGAGCGACCTGCGCTACCTGTTGTTCGGAAATGATACGCCCATCAGTCATATCCAGTGTCTTTCTCCCTCACAGCACTTGCATGCTGGCGTACTTCGGCATGATCTTCTTGACACCGTAGGCGCTGAAGACGATCGTGAGCTTCAGGGCATCGCCTTCGCCCTCGCATTTCTGCACGACGCCGCGGCCGAACTGCGCGTGCTGGACGACGGCGCCAGCGGCTAAGTTCTCCGCGGGCACTGATGGCGGCGACTGAACACGGCGCGGCGCTCTATGACGGCGCTCCTCATGGCTGGGAATGTCCGGCTGCGCCGAATGATTGGTAATGCACGTCATGGGAATATCCAGCAAAAACGCCGACGGCATCTGCTGCTGCTCGTTTCCGTACAGACGTCGCGAAACTGCGCTGGTGAGGAAGAGCCAGCGTTCGGCGCGCGTCATGCCCACGTAGCAAAGGCGTCGCTCTTCCTCCATCTCGAGGGGTTCATCGAACGAGCGGCTATGCGGGAACAAGCCATTCTCCATGCCGGCGATGAACACCACCGGAAATTCCAGGCCCTTCGAGGCGTGCAGGGTCATCAGCGTCACGGCGCCGCGGTCGTCCTGCAGGCTGTCCTGGTCCGAAACCAGGGCCGTATGCTCCAGAAAACCCTGCAAGCTTGGTCCCTCTGCCTGCCCGTCGTAGTCGGCGGCAGCGTTCACCAGCTCGCTCAGGTTCTCCAGCCGGGTCTGCGCTTCCACGGTTCGGTCGGCCTTCAGTTGCGCCAGATAGCCACTGGCGTCGAGCACCTCGTAGATGATATCTGCCGCTGCCATGTCGGGAACTTTGGCCATGAGACCTTGCAGGAATTCGTGAAAACCCCGCAGGCGTCCGAGAGCGGCCTTGCCGATACCGGCGTTCGCCTCGCCGTCCGCGACCCGCTCCAGTGCCTCAATGCCGCTGATGCCGTTTTCCTGTGCCAGCGCTTCCAGTCGTGCCCAGGTCGTGTTGCCGATGCCGCGCCGCGGCACGTTGATGATACGCCGCAGGCTCAAGGTATCCTGCGGGTTGGTCAGCAAGCGCATGTATGCCAGGGCGTCCTTGATCTCCTGGCGGTCATAGAAACGCAGTCCGCCGACGATCTGGTACGGAATGCCGGCACGCCGCAAGCCGTCTTCCAGCACCCGCGACTGCGCGTTGGTGCGGTAGAAAACGGCAAAGTCTTTCAACGTCAAACCCTCGGCGTTCCGCAGTCCCAGAATGTTCTGGCAGATGACTTCGGCCTCGTGCGTGTCGTCCTGAGCACAGAAGTAGCCGATGGGCACGCCGCGGGTGTTTGCCGTCCACAGGGTCTTGTCCCGCCGACCCGGGTTCTTCGATACCACTGCGGTAGCGGCTTCGAGGATGGCGCCCGTCGAGCGATAATTCTGTTCCAACTTGATGACTTTGGCGTCGGGGTAATCGCGCTCGAAGTTGAGAATGTTGCGCACGTTGGCGCCGCGAAAGCGGTACACACTCTGGTCGTCGTCGCCCACCACGCACAGGTTGCGGTGCTCTGCCGCCAGCAGGTTGAGCAGGTGGTACTGCGCCATGTTGGTGTCCTGGTACTCGTCGACCATGATGAAGCGCAGGCGATGTTGGTAGCGCTGCCGGATGGCGTCGTGCCGGCGCAGCATCTGGACGGTGTGCATGAGCAGATCATCGAAATCGAGGGCGGCGTTCTCGCGCAGGCGTTCCTGGTAGACGCCGTACACGCGGGCGACAACAGCGTCGAGCCCATAGTCTTCCGCGTCGCGTTGGAATGCTTCGGCGTCGACGAGGTCGTTCTTCAAGCTGCTGATGCGGCGTCGGATCTGTTGCGGGGCGTACAGGTCGTCGGCGATTTCCAGATCTCGGACGCATTGCTTGACCAGCGACAGTTGATCCGCCGTGTCGTAGATGACGAAATTGGGCGCGAGGCCAAGGTGCTCGGCTTCACGGCGCAACAGGCGCGCGCAGGCGGCGTGGAACGTGCTGAGCCACAGCGGAAAGCCGGTGGCGCCGAGCAGGCCGTGCACCCGCTCCCGCATTTCCTGGGCCGCCTTGTTGGTGAATGTCACCGCCAGGATCTGTTCGGCGCTCACCCCGCAGTTGCGGATCAGGTGGGCGATGCGGTGGGTGATGACGCGCGTTTTCCCCGAACCGGCACCGGCCAGAATAAGAACGGGGCCCTCGGTGTGCTGCACCGCTTCCCACTGCGGGATGTTGAGCTGAGGCTGCCAGGGAGATGTCATGATGGTTCGTTGCCGCGCCGATTGCGCAACAGGGTTTCAAGACGCGCCAGATCTGCCGGGGTGTTGACGCCCAGAACTTCTTCCGGCTCCGTGGCGAGATGTGCAATGGGCCGCCCATCTGCCGCTGCCAGCCCAACGACGTCGGTCAGATACTGCTCGTTCTGTGCGTTGTGCCGCCCGACGCGGAGCAGCGCGGCAAACAGGAAGGAAGCCTGTATGCAGTACACGCCGCCGTTGATCTCGCACACCGCTTTCTGGCATGTCGTGGCGTCCCGTTCTTCGACGATGCCGACGACATCACCTCGGTCGTTCCGCATGATGCGACCGTAACCCGTGGGATCATCCAAGCACGTCGTCAACATTGTGAGTGCCGCCTGTTGCTGGCGGTGCGCATCAAGCAAGCGGCGCATGGTTGCCGTGCTTAGCAACGGCACGTCACCGCACAGTACCAGAACATCGCCGTCAAAGTCCTGCAATAGGGCCTTCGTTTGTACGACCGCGTGTCCAGTGCCCAGTTGTGGTTCTTGCACCACGCAGCACGCTCCGTAGGGTTCGCACACACGCCGCGCGGCCTCGGCCTGATGGCCTACCACCGTAACGAGGTGACGCGGCTTCAAAGGCTGCACGGCTTTTAGTACGTGCGCGATGAGGGGACAGCCGGCCAATGGGTGCAGGACTTTGGCGAGGGGGGACCGCATGCGGGTACCTTTGCCGGCGGCAAGAACGACGACTGCCAGAGAGGGTAGGGCGTGAGTCATTGTTGCGGGATGCGGCTGCGCAAGTCCGACAGTCCAAGGGCGGAGATCTTCTTGCGCAGGGTATTGCGATTGATACCCAGGATGGCTGCCGACTTGACTTGATTACCTCGACACTCCGCGAGAACGATGGCCAGCAGCAGTCTTTCGAAGCACGACAAGACCGTATGGTAAAGGGAGCCGCTGCCCATTTCCCCGACGCCTCGTACGAGGCGGTGCAGCCTGCTGACCAATGTTTCTGACCACAATCCCTGCATTTGCAGACCGTCACCGTCGGCCTCGATATGGACGATTTGCAGTATGTCGTTCAGGTTCAGCACGTGCCGTTCTTCGCGTAACTGCGTACGCAGCGCGGCCAATTCCAGAGTGCGATCGAGCATCAGGCGCACGAGTTCGAGGCTTAGCGGCTTGCCAACAACGTTTGTCACCAGATCCAAGACCTGGGAGGGAACGCCGTTGTGGTCCGCGGACATCGCCAGAATAATGGGCAGGTGCGGAATAGCGTCCCGCAAATCGGCCAGCAGCACCTGGACGTCAAACAGCGTGAACGACACCAGGGCTGCGTGGTAATCGTACGCGCCAGCGAGGGCGATGGCTTTGGAGGAAGTGGTTACGGGGTGGAGTTCGTAACCGTGCTTGGACAATTCCGGAAGCAGGGTTTCATAGGCGGCCTGATCTTGATCTACAGCCAAAATTTTGGCGTAAACCATGTTCTCTTCCTTCTTGCCGACAGGCCGCAGAGACCGAGGGGTTGGTCGTTCGCGTCTGGGTCTTACGTGATGAGGGTTAGCCAGGACTTGAACGCGTCGTCCTTGCCCTGCACGATTCGGAAAAAGGCTTGTTGCAACTTGTGGGTTATGGGTCCGGGAAAGCCATTGCCGATCGCGCGGTTATCGACTTCACGAATGGGCGTGAGCTCTGCCGCGGTGCCGGTGAAGAACACCTCGTCGGCGATGTACAGCTCATCGCGGGAAAACACGGTTTCGCGCACGGGGAGCCCCATGTTGCGAGCCAAGTCGATGACGGAGTTACGCGTGATGCCTTCCAGGATAGCGGTCAGCGGGGGCGTCTTGAGGACGCCGTCGCGCACGATGAAGATGTTCTCGCCGGAGCCTTCGCCGACGTTGCCCTGCACGTCGAGCATGATCGCTTCGTCGTAACCGGAATGAATGGCTTCCATCTTGGCAAACTGTGAATTGGCGTAATTGCCGACTACCTTTGCCTTGGTCATCATGACGTTGACGTGGTGGCGGGTATAGGAGGAGATACACACGCGAATGCCCTCGGAAAGGGCGCCCTCGCCCAGATATGCACCCCAGGGCCACACCGCGATGCTGACGTGCACCGGACAGTGGCTGTTATTGATGCCGAGTTCGCCGTAGCCCAGGTAAACAAGGGGGCGGATGTAGCATTCGCGCACCTCGTTGACCTTCACGGTGTCGGCGATGGCTTGGCCGATATCCTCGCGGCTGAACGGCATTTTGAGTCCCGCGATGTGCGCCGAATTAAACAAGCGGTCGATATGTTCGGGAAGGCGGAAAATGGCGGGGCCGGCGGCGGTGTCGTAGCACCGGATGCCCTCGAATACGCCCAAGCCGTAATGCAGGGTGTGGCTCAGGACATGGACTTGGGCATTGTCCCAATCTACGAACGTGCCGTCCATCCAGATTTTCTTGGTGGCCTCCATGCTGATTCCTCCCCAAGGCACATAAAATGCCGCTACCCGATTAGGCTTCCTCGCCTTTGGTAATCGAAAGGGGCGACACCTTATCAGAGGGACCCCGGTGGTGCAAGAAGGATTTGGGCGGCCCGGCGGCGCAGGTTGACAGGTCGAAATCGAGTTACTATGCTTGCGTCTCATGCAGTTGCAGACTGTGTAGCTCTCGTCAGAGAGACCAGCGTCCTCGACGGGCCGTTAGCTCAGGTGGTAGAGCAGCTGCCTTTTAAGCAGCGGGTCGCTGGTTCGAGTCCAGCACGGCTCATCTTGCCGTCGTCCCCATCGTCTAGTCAGGCCTAGGACACCGGCCTTTCACGCCGGCAACAGGGGTTCAAATCCCCTTGGGGACGCTTCCTCTACTACAGTTCCTGCGTTTTGGAATTCAAGGGCCGCGCATCGTCGCGGCCCTTGGTGTATCAAGCAGCCGATCAGGCCGCGAACCAGCCCTTGCCCGTGATGAATCCCCGCAGATAGCACACTTGGCCGCTGTGGTGGAAGTGGTCGAGTAGCAGGACGCCCAAAGAAACCCCTGCAGTCCGTGTCGCGCCGCCCGGTGCCTCCAACTCGCGTTCAAGTTCTTCGGGCGTGATGGTTTGCAGGCATGCCAGTGTCTTCTCACGTACCGCCGCGCCGTATCCCTGCAAGTTGCCAAGCGTGGCGCGAAAGGCGCCGACTTGTTCCAACGAATGGCCCATGCCGAGCTGGTCGGCGTCGGTCGGCATGCCGAACTTGTCGTGCCAGCCGTCGGAGACCCAAACCTGCTGTTCGCCGGTGATGCCGGAGATAACCCGGTCTTCGTAACGGTATTGATGCCAAAGGGTCCAGCCGATGGGGTTGCATTGATCGCTGGGGCGCTTGGTGAGGTCATCGTCGGAGAGCCCGTCGAGAGCTCGCTGGACCAGGCCGGCGTTCATCTGCAAGGCTGAAGCCAAAATATCGAGTTGTTGCATGGATGCTTCCTTCCTTGTGTTGGCTAGATGATTCGGTGATGATTGAAAGATACAATTGAAAGATACATTTTAAGGAAGGTCGGGTTAAGAACCTACCCTTAAAAGCAATCCCGGTGTGACGAGTGGGTAGGACGAACCTGAAAAGGATAACGTATTCGGAAGGAGAAGCGCATGGCGGCAGCCCTGACCGTTCACGATATCGAAGTGGAAGACATCGAATACCTGCGTTTCGGCAATAAGGCATTGCTGGCGCGCCTGTACAAGCCGCGCGGCGAGGGATCGTTTCCGCTGCTGGTGGATCTTCACGGCGGCGCCTGGTGCCGTGGCGACCGGCTGAACGACGTGGTTATCAGCGAGGCGCTGGCGCGCAGCGGGGTAGCGGTAGCGGCGCTCGATTTTCGCATGCCGCCCGATGCGCCGTACCCAGCTTCCTTGACGGACATCCATTACGGCATCCGCTGGCTGAAAACGCGGGCAGATACACTGGGCCTTCGTGTGGACAAAGTGGGCGCGCTCGGCGTCTCCAGCGGCGGCCACCAGGCGATGCTGCTGGCCATGCGGCCGCATGACCCGCGTTACGCTGCCTTCAAGCCGCCCTACGGCGCCACGGACGTGGAGATGGGCCTGGATTACGTCATCCTGTGCTGGCCGGTCATTGATCCTCTGGCGCGCTACCACTATGCCAAGAATCTGCGGGACAGCGGTGAGCCTTACCCGGAACTCGTTGATCGTGTTCTACCCTTGCACGACCAGTACTGGCAGGACGAAGAGGCCATGGCTGAGGGCAACCCGGTGCTGGCTCTCGAGCGCGGCGAGACGGTTGAGATGCCGCCCGTACTTTACGTGCAGGGCGCCAAGGACATGGCGCATCCCCGTCCTGACCTGGACCGCTTCGTCGAGCAGTACTGGAAGGCCGGCGGACAGGTTGAGCTGAAGTTGTTCGACGGCGAGGCGGAAGGTTTCATCAACCGCAAGCCGACCTCGGCCGCCGCCGGTCAGGCCGTCACGCAGATTATCGAGTTCGTTCACAAGCACATGGGTTGAGACGCATGGCCCGGATACCGGATGCGATTTTTCTCTTGTTCTTCATGGTGCTGGCTCCGGCGCTGGTGACGGGGCAGGAGGTACGGGACACTTGGCTGGATGGTGAGGCGTTGATGCTGGACATGGTCAGCCCCGCGGCACCGGAGAAAACCGTCCTGGAGCAATTCCACCCGGATTGTAGAATTGCCATGGACAGCGTGATGACCCGGCACATAAGGAACGCATCGGATAAGCCGTCGCAGCCCGCCCTGTCGTGCCGGGAGCCGCAGCATTGGGAGGCCGTACGGCGGTACGTGAGCGAATTCAGAGCCCACAACGACACCACAGCGCGTTTCATGCGTCCAAGCGGCATCGGCGCGCCCTGGATGGTGCGCTACGCTTTACGTTGCCGGCGTGCCTGCCTCGGCGGCGCGGTCGGATTCGAAATCCGCTTCACCTACGACGGCCGGCGGGTTACCCGGGTGGAACTGCAGACCCGTTAGATGGAGAGCCTATCGCTATGACTGTCGCTCAGATAAGTCGCTGGCTGGCGCTAGTCGCGCTGACCGTATGGCTGCCGTCCATCTCGGTGGCGCACGGAATGCTGACTCGCAGCCAACCGGCTGCCGATTCCGAAATCGCCCAGCTTCCTGAAGCGATCCGCTTGTCGTTCAGCGAGCGCGTCGAAAGCCGTTTCAGCCAAGTCACGGTGCACCGCGCGCTGCGAGACGCCGAAACGGGGGAAGTCAAACCCCAGGAACGCGTCGACGGTGGGATGACGGAAGGCCCTGCCGTAACCCAAGAACTGGCCGTTCGCCTGCCCGAAGACCTGGCCGCCGGGCTGTACCTCATCAAGTGGCAGGTTCTCTCCGTCGATTCCCACCGCACCACCGGCCGGTTTACCCTCACCTACACCCCATAAACATCAGGGTTCGAACCGGTAGCGGGCAACGGCGTCGGCGTTCCAGGCCAAGCCGTTGCCGGGCACGTCTGGAATCATCAGGTGTCCATCCTGCAGCTTGAATGGCTCTGCCAGGATGAGCTCGCACCAATCCTGCCACTCCAGCCAATGCCCGGTCTCGCTGACGCGCAGTAAATGGCTGGATACTTCCGGGTAGAGATGCGATGACATCTCGATACCGGCCACGCCGGCAATGGCGGCGGCCCGCATCCAGCCCGTTACCCCGCCGATACGCATCAGGTCCGGCATGACGTAGTCGCCGGCACCGGCAAGCAGCGCTTCGTACACGGCCCGCGGCCCGTAGAAATTCTCGCCGAGTTGCACCGGGGTGGCCAGTTCGCCGGTCAGTTGCGCATAGCCGGTCAGATTGTTGTAAGCGATGGGTTCTTCAAACCAGTAGAGCCCCTCGCCATCCAGGTCGTGGCAGCGAACCAGGGCATCGCCGAGCGATAAGCCCTGATTGAAATCGCACATCAGCTTGATGTCCTCACCGACTGCGTCGCGCACGTTGCTGATCGCCGTCAGGTCGTCGTCAAGGCTGACTCGCCCCAGTCGAAGTTTGAGCGCCGTAAAACCGCCCTCCTCAAGCAGTGCCGCCGCCTCTTCGGCCAGCGTATCCAGGGGCGTTAGCCACAGGCCGTTGCTGTTGTAGGCTGGCACCGGCGCCAGCGAGCCGCCGAGCAGGGCGGCCAGCGGCAGGTTCGCGGCTTTTGCCAGCGCGTCCCAGGCGGCCATGTCGAGGCCCGAGACGGCGATCAATGACATGCCTTCCAGGCCCACCAAACTAAGCGATTTTCTCCCCGCTTGATAGACATCCACAGGCGCCAAGGATTGGCCTTGCCAAGCCTTGGCCAAGTCGTGGATAGCCGGGACGAGGTAGGCTACCGATTGCTTCAGGTACGGTGCCAGGTAACTGCGGCCGACGACGCCCTCATGGGTGTGGAGATCGATCAAAATGAGCGGCCATTGTTCGTACAGACCGACTCTGGAAACCACCGGGCGGTTCAGCGGCACCAGCACGGCCTGCACGTCAACGTGCTGCAGTGTCAGCTTTGCCAATTCCATGTAAATGAAGTCCCTTTTCGGAAGCCGTCCCTACTGAATGAAGGACGTGTATTTGTCGAGGAGGGGCAGCACGGTGTCGCGCTCAGCCGACGGCAGGCTGAAAATGCAGCGATCGCAGCCGGCTTCGCGGTAGCTGTCGACCAACTTGGGGTCCCCGGGGGCACCTGATGCGGTGACGGAAATCGTCTTCATGTCGCGTCCGGCTTTGGCGGCGCGTTCCCCGAGTTCGCCGATCCCTTGCAGGATCAGTTCCGGACGGCGACTGCGCGGCAACCAGCCGTCGCAATAATCCACCACGCGCTGCAGGGTGTAAGACGTCTCGCCGCCGAGGAAGATCGGCGGGTGCGGCTGCTGCAGGGGTTTGGGCCACGACCACAGTGCGTCGAAGTTGACAAAATCGCCGTGGAACTCAGCCTCGTCCTGCGTCCAGATGGTTTTCAGGGCCTGCACCTGCTCGACCATTTTTCTGAAGCGTGTCTTGAATGCCGTGCCGTGGTGCTCCATTTCCTCGGCGTTCCAGCCGCCTCCGACGCCGAACAGAAAACGCCCGCCCGAAAGGCGGTCAAGGCTGGCGATTTCCTTGGCCATTGTAATGGTGTCGCGCTCGATGACCAGACAGATGCCGGTGCCGATCTTGATGGTCTTGGTGACTGCAGCGGCGAACATGAGGGCCACGAACGGGTCGTAGGTATGGCTGTATTCCTTCGGCAATTCGGCGCCGCCCGGCCACGGGGTTCGCCGGCTGCTGGGGATGTGGGTGTGTTCGGGAACCCACAGCGACTCAAAGCCTCGGGCCTCGGCCTCGCGTGCCAGGTCATCGATTTGGATGGCGTAATCGGTTGCGAACATGCTGACGCCAATGAGCATTTTTCACCTCTCCTTTTGGGCGATGGCGGTTGCGTTGTGTTGCGATTGATTTGGCAAAAAAAGGCGGGTTGACAGGCAGGGATCATCCCATGCCCACCGGCCAGGGTCAAGCGCCCCCGAGCTAGCGTTGGCTGTAGCAGGTCGTCGGTATGTTGGGATCAACGCCGCGGCCTCTGCCTTCTTTGATCAGGCCGTATTCCAGGAGGATCTGCTGGCTGTAGGTCACTCGTCCGGTAACGGCATCCAGGGGTTCCGTGGCCAGCAGCAGAGCCGCTTGCGCCATTAATTCGGGAGGCTCACCGCGTGGGTCGTCCATACCGGTAACGAGGTTGTGAAACACCGTTCCCGGTGTCGGGACGACGAGCGAGGGCGAGACGCAGGTAATCGAGACGCCGAACGGGTAGACCTCGTGCGCCAGCCCCTGGCTGAAGCGCTCGAGAGCCGCTTTTTCGGCGCCGTAACAGGTGCCGCCGCGCAACGCGCTGCTGTCGTCGGGATACGGCCCCCTGCCGGGTCCCACCGCGGCGGCTGACGAGATGTTGACGATGCTGCCGCTGCGGGCTTCTACCATGTCGTCCAGCACCAACTGGCTGAGGATGAACGGGGCGTGGAGATTCACGGCCCACGAGCGCATCCAGCGGTTCAGGGCGTAATCCCGTATCGGCAGGAAGTAGGTGAGGGCCGCGTTGTTGACCAGGACCTGAACCGGGCCGTAGAGCCGCCGCGTCTCCTGCACGAGCGCCTCGCACTCCTCGGGCAGTGATATGTTGGCCTGCACCGCGCTGGCTTCGCCACCCGCCGCGCGAATGCCAGCGACCGTTTTTTCCAGCGAGCCCTCCAGTGGGTGCGTGCCTTCCTGCACCGTCCGCGCCACGCAGACGACCTTGCCGCCCTCCGCTGCGAACAACTTGGCAATTTCAGCCCCGATACCTCGGCTTGCCCCCGTGACGATTGTTACCTTGCCGTCCAGCTTACCCAATGTACGCCCCCTTTTCTTGAGATGCGGTGACCCCTCTGTGCAGATTGCATGACTCAGGTAGAGTATCATGGAACCAGAGGGGGGCCGCTGATAATGACCTCCAGGCGCATGATGCACAGAGTAGAAGACAGCAGCTGAAAGGAAAGTCATAGTGAATAGCTACGAAGGTTCCCATCAAGCATACCGCGTTGTGATCGAGCGCAATGTGCTGTCTGCCATGCCGGACGGCGTCAGGCTGGCCGCTGACGTCTATTTTCCCGCGCTCGGCGGTGCCCGTGCGCCGGGAACGTTTCCGGTGATTCTGGAACGCACGCCATACAACAAGGCGGCACCGGCGCAGGTTACCAAGGGCAAGTATTTCGCCCGGCGCGGCTACGTGTGCGTGATTCAGGACGTGCGCGGACGGTTTGCTTCGGAAGGAGAGTGGTACGCATTCGCCAAGGAGGCGGAGGATGGCTATGCAACGGTGGAGTGGCTCGGCACGCAGCCCTGGAGCACGGGCCAGGTCGGCACCATGGGCGACTCGTACGCCGGCAGCGACCAGAGCGCACTGGCAACGCTGCACCCGCCGCACTTGGCGGCGATGATCGTGGCGGTCGGTGCCTCCAACTACTACCACAGCTCGATGCGCCACAACGGCACCCTGGAGCAGCGGTTTCTGATCTACGCTTTTCGCATGGCGGCGACCAGCAAGGAGGCCGAGGCCGACCCTGCCTTGAAGATCGCATTGCAGCAGGTACTCATGGAAAAGGTGCCCGACATGGTGCGGCAGTTCCCCCTCAAGGCTGGCACGACGCTGCTGCGCCGCTTGCCGTCGTACGAGCGCTGGGCCATGGACATACTGACACACGCTGATTATGACGACTACTGGAAGGGATTCAGGGGCTACGCGCCGAGCGAGTACTACGACGAGCACGCTGACGTGCCGACACTTTACTGGGGCGGCTGGTACGACTCCTACGCCCGGAATACCACCGAAAGCTATATGCGTCTCAGCGCCCTCAAACAATCGCCGCAATACCTGCTGATGGGACCGTGGACACACGGGCAGTACGAGGTGACGCACTCAGGCGACCTGGACTTCGGCACGGAAGCGCACGTCAATTACCTGGACATGAAACTGCTGTGGTTCGACCACTGGCTGAAGGGCCTGCGCAGCGAGGCAGTGGATTGGTCGCCAGTGCGCTTTTTCACCATGGGCTCCGGCGACGGCCGCCGCGTCATCCAAGGCGCGCCGGGCGGCCCCACCGATTTCCCGGGGCGCATTCATCACGGCGGCTACTGGCGCGACGCCTCCGACTGGCCGCTGCCGGAGACGCGCTTTGTGCCGTATTTTCTGCACGGTGACGGCTCACTTTCGCCGGACGAACCGCCGGCCGGCGGCTCTGAGGCCAGCCGCTACACGTTTGATCCTCGGAACCCCGTGCCCACCATCGGCGGTGGCATTTCCGCAGTGGATGACGCCATGCAGCCCGGCGGCTTCGACCAGCGCGGCCGCGCCGATTTCTTCGGCTGCCGGGATACATTACCGCTGAACGCGCGGCCAGACGTGCTCACCTTCGAGACGCTGCCGCTGGCGGAGGCGCTTGAGGTCACCGGGCCCATCGAGATGCACCTGTGGGCGTCGTCATCGGCCTTGGATACGGATTTCACTGCCAAGCTCGTTGATGTCTACCCGCCCAGCGCGGAGCACCCGGACGGCCTGGCCATCAACATCACGGACTCCATCATCCGGGCGCGCTACCGCAACAGCTATGAAAAGCCGGAGCTGCTCACACCGGGGCAGGCGTATGAGTTCGTCTTCCACCTCTATCCCACCTCAAATATCTTCAAGGCTGGCCACCGCATCCGCCTCGACGTCAGCAGCAGCAACTGGCCGCGCTTCGACGTCAACCCCAATACTGGCGGCCCCCTCGGCCTCGAACAACGCCGCCGGGAAGCCCATCAGACGGTCTGCCACGACCCGGATCATCCGTCGCACGTGGTTTTGCCGGTGCAGACGTAATCGGAAGCTGTAAATTTGGAAACGCAATTACAAGTTACAGGCTTGACAATTCAGACATAGGGTAGTCCCTTCTCTTTAGGAGGTGACGCCATGAACCTGATCAGTATTTTCAGCAAGTATCCGACGCAAGAATCCTGCCTTGAACACCTTGAAACCGTCCGTTGGGGGGATAATCCGACCTGCCCGCATTGCAGGAGCGACAAGGTGGCCCGCAAGAACGAACTGGACAAGGTGGGCCGTTGGAATTGCCACGCTTGCAAGTCCAGCTTCAACGTCCTGTCCGGCACGATCATGCAAAAGACCAAAGTCCCTTTGCAAAAATGGTTCCTGGCAATCGGCTTGATGGCGAACGCCAAGAAACGCCTGTCGAGCTGCCAGCTTGCCCGTGATCTGGACGTGAGGCAACAAACCGTAGGGTACATGCAAACCCGCATTCGGGTTGCGATGGTGAACCGCGAGCGTCACCTGCTCCAAGGCATCATCGAAGCCGACGAAACCTATCTGGGCGGCAAGCCGCGTAACGGCCTATGCCGAAGGCTCGGTTCACACCAACACGATTGAGGGCTTCTGGTCTTTGCTCAAGCGCGCCTGGTACGGCTCGCATCACCACTACGGCGTACCGTATACCCTGCTGTACGTCACTGCCTCACGATCATGCGAGATCACGTGAACCTGGGCAGCGTGGACCTGATTTACCTGGACCCGCCCTTCAACTCGAATCAGGAATACAACGCGACGCACAAGTTCTCATAACGATTCCAAAGGCTTTGGGCAGGTGAGAGACATCATCCTGTCCTATTCCAAGACATCTGCTAGGACGTGGAGTCCGGTGTATGTGCCTCATGATGAGAAATAGGTGTCCGACTTTTACAGACCTGAAGACGAGAAGGGCAGATACAGACTTCACGAAATCATACGCACGGCATCAATGGGAGAAAGGCCGAACCTTGTGTATGAATACAAGGGATATGTCCCAAGATGGGGGTGGCGTATGAAGCCCGCCAAGTTGCGGGCGTTGGACAGAGAGGGGCGACTTGTATGGTCTGGCACGGGGCGCCCTGATCGCAAGACCTATCTCTCTGGCGGGCGACCTGCAACGAATTTGTGGAACGATATTGACAACTTGTCTGGCCGCGCCCGTGAACGCATGGCCTACGCGACGCAAAAGCCCTTGGCGCTGCTTGAGCGCATCATCAAGACCCAGCAGCAATGAAGGCGACGTGGTATTCGACCCGTTCTGCGGTTGCGCCACCACGCTGGAGGCTGCCCACAGACTGGGGCGGCGCTGGGTCGGTATCGACATCGCCATTCACGCCGTCAAGCGCGTGGCGAAAGTGCGCCTGCAAGACCGCCTGCGATTGGTGGCGGGCAAGGACTTTGAAGTTGACGGCGTGCCGCGCACCCTGGAAGGCGCCCGCGACCTGTGGAAGCGTGATCCCTACCCCTTCCAGAAATGGGCTGTCGAAACCGTGGACGGCTTCGTGACAACGCGGCGCCCGGCAGACGGCGGCATCGACGGACGCTTGTACTTCGCTATGCCGAACGTGGACGACCTGCAAAGCATGGCGATGGAGGTGAAGGGCGGCAAGAACGTCGGTATTGCCACGCGACGCGCCCTGCGAGGCGTGTTGGAGAACGGCGCGGCGCTGAGGGTCGGCCTGATTATCCTGGAGCCATTGGGCGTAACGAAGGAACGTAACTTCCATCGCTTCATGGCTGAGGCAGGGGATACCCAGTCCACGTTTGCGCGGCCATACCCCCGTATGCAGCTACGGACGGTTGAAGACATTCTGAATGGCAAGGGATTCGACGTGCCGGGCATGGTTGCGCGCGGCACAGGGCAGGGCGTGCTATTAAGCCTGTAACTTGTAATTCCGATTCGGAAAACGCTACTTTCGATCTGTCTGTTTGACGCGGAAGGGGTGTTCAACCGGCTCCCTCCGATCTTGCCAACCCAGGTAATTTTTGCTATACCGTGGCGATCTTAATATTCAGTACCGACACCACCGCCCAAAACCGCAGGACTCGCCTCACATCCATGGCCTACTTCACCCAGCAACTGATCAACGGCCTGACCCTGGGGTCGATCTATGGCCTGATCGCCATCGGCTACACGATGGTGTACGGCATCATCGGCATGATCAACTTCGCCCACGGCGAGATTTACATGCTGGGGGCGTTCATCGCCATCATCACCTTCCTGCTGCTGGGCTTGGCGGGGGTGACGTTCGTGCCCCTGGTGCTGCTGCTGGTGCTCATCCTGTCGATGGCGTTCACCGCGGTGTACGGCTGGACCCTGGAACGCATGGCCTATCGCCCGCTGCGGGGCGCGCCGCGGCTGGCGCCGCTGATCTCCGCCATCGGCATGTCGATTTTCCTGCAAAACTACGTGCAGATTCTGCAAGGCGCGCGGGTGAAGCCCATCCAGCCGGTGCTGACGGGCGGGATGGTGCTGACGCAGACGGAGGGGTTCGCGGTAACGCTGAGCTACCTGCAGCTGATCATCATCGTGCTCACGGTGGTGCTCATGGTGGCGTTCTCGCTGCTGATCGGCAAGACCAAGCTGGGCCGGGCGCAGCGGGCATGTGAGCAGGACCGCGCCATGGCGGCGCTGGTCGGCGTCAACGTCGACAAGACCATCGCCCTGACCTTCGTCATGGGGGCGTCCCTGGCGGCGGTGGCGGGTGTGATGGTGACGCTGTACTGGGGCGTCATCGACTTCTTCATCGGCTTCCTGGCCGGCCTCAAGGCGTTTACCGCGGCAGTTCTCGGCGGCATCGGCTCGCTGCCGGGCGCCATGTTGGGCGGCCTCCTCATCGGCCTCATCGAGGCGTTCTGGTCGAGCTACTTCAGTGTCGAGTACAAGGACGTGGCGTCGTTCTCCATCCTCGTGCTCGTACTCATTTTCATGCCCTACGGCCTGCTCGGGCGGCCCGAGATCGAAAAGGTCTGAGACGATGGCAGAGCACCCTTTGCCCGGCGGCGCCACCGCGGCGCCTTCCGGAGCGCCGGCGCCGGACGGGGGCCGCCGGAGCTCGCTGGCCGACATGGGCAAAGAGGCGGGGCTGGCAGCGTTCGTTGCCTTGATGCTGGCCCTGCCCATGGGCGGCTTCAAGACCACGGAAGCCGTCACCGGGCTCAGCCTCACGTTTCGGCCCCTCTTCGTCCTCGTTGCCGTGGCGTTCGTGTTCGTCGGCCGCATCGTGCTGATCGTACTGCGCGAGCGCCGCGGCGCACCTCGCGGCGACGGCGGCCCCGGCCTGATGGACCGCATCGCGCGCGGCGCCTCGCAGGGCTCGACGACCATCGGCATTGTCATTCTGGCGATAGCGGTTCTCCTGCCGTTCATGCCGTTTTCCAGCCGCTATCTCATCGACACGGCAACCACCGTCCTCATCTACGTCATGCTCGGCTGGGGGCTGAACATCGTGGTTGGGCTGGCCGGCCTGCTGGATCTGGGCTACGTGGCCTTCTACGCGGTCGGTGCCTACTCCTACGCCCTGCTGTCCACGGAATTCGGTTTTTCCTTCTGGATCTGCCTCCCCTTGGCCGGCGTGTTCGCCGCCCTGGCGGGCGTGCTGCTCGGCTTTCCGGTGCTGCGGCTGCGCGGCGACTATCTGGCCATCGTGACGCTCGGCTTCGGCGAGATTATCCGACTCATCCTGCTCAACTGGTATGACGTCACCAACGGCCCCGACGGCATTTCCCGCATCCCCCGCCCGACCTTTCTCGGTTTGGAATTCACCCGCCGCCCGGCTGAGGACATCACGGCGTTTCACCAATACTTCGACATCCCATACTCCGGCGAGCACCGGGTGATCTTCCTGTACTTCCTCATCTTGGGGCTGGCCCTGCTCACCAATGTGTTCACTCAGCGCATTCGAAAGCTGCCCGTCGGGCGCGGTTGGGAGGCGCTGCGCGAGGACGAGATCGCCTGCCGGTCGCTCGGCATCAACCCGACCAACACCAAGCTGACGGCCTTCGGCTTGGGGGCGCTGTTCGGCGGCTTCGCGGGCGCGTTCTTCGCCACCCGGCAAGGGTTCATCAGCCCGGAGAGCTTCACGTTCATCGAGTCGGCCATCATCCTGGCGATCGTCGTGCTGGGCGGCATGGGCAGCCAGCTCGGCGTGGTGCTGGCGGCGACGCTGCTGATCGTTCTGCCGGAGCTCGGCCGCGAGCTGGCGCAGTTCCGCATGCTGGTATTCGGCGCCGCCATGGTGGGCATCATGGTGTGGCGTCCGCGCGGTCTGCTGGCCCACCGCGAGCCCACGCTGCTGCTCTACGGTAGGGGACGAGGTGCGGCATGACGCAAGCGGCGAGCCGCGCGGCGGCGGACAACGGCGCGTTGCTGACCGTTGAGCACATGACCATGCGCTTCGGCGGGATCGTGGCCATCGACGCCCTTTCCTTTGAGGCCAGGAAGGGGGAAATCACCGCCATCATCGGCCCGAACGGCGCTGGCAAGACAACGGTGTTCAACTGCCTGACCGGTTTCTATAAGCCCACCATCGGGCGTATCGCCCTGAATCACCCCAGCGGCACGATGCTGCTGGAACGCATGGAAGGGTTCCGTATCGCGCAGCGCGGCGGCGTGGCGCGGACGTTTCAGAACATCCGGCTGTTTGGCCGCATGACCGTCCTGGAGAACCTGATTGTGGCGCAGCACAACGCCCTCATGAGGGCGTCGGCGTTTACGGTCGCCGGGTTGCTGGGGCTGCCGCGCTACCGACACGCCGAGCAACGGGCCATCGCCAAGGCGCGCGAGTGGCTGGACAAGGTGCAGCTTCTCGACTTCGCCGATTGGGAAGCGGGCAATCTGCCCTACGGCGCCCAGCGCAAGCTCGAAATCGCCCGCTGCATGTGCAACGATCCGCTGCTGCTCTGCCTCGACGAGCCCGCCGCCGGCCTCAATCCGCGCGAATCCGCGGAGTTGAACGAGATGCTGCGCAGCATCCGCGACGAGCAGGGCATCGGCTTGCTGCTCATCGAGCACGACATGAACGTGGTCATGGGCATCTCGGACCACATCGTGGTGCTGGATTACGGGCGCAAGATCGCCGACGGCACCCCGGTCGAGGTGCGCAACGACCCGGCGGTCATCCGCGCCTACCTCGGCGAAGATGAGGAGGGCGACCTGCCGCCGGTGGTCAGCGACACCATGCAGGCGCAGCCGGAAGCAACGGACGACAACACGGAAATGGCGTGATGCTCAGTATTCAGGGCGTGCATACGTTTTACGGCCAGATCGAGGCGCTGAAGGGCGTGGACATCGAAGTGCAGGAGGGCGAGATCGTTACCCTCATCGGCGCCAACGGGGCCGGCAAGTCGACGCTGCTGATGACCGTCTGCGGCAACCCGCGCGCCGCCAGTGGGCGTATTTATTTCGACGACCAGGACATCACCGGCCTGCCGACACACGACATCATTCATCGTGGCGTCGCCCAGGCTCCGGAAGGGCGGCGCATCTTTCCGCGCATGACGGTTATCGAGAACCTGCGCATGGGCGCCCTGTCCACCGAGGACGCTTATTTCGACGACGACGTGGCAAGCGTTTTCAACCTGTTCCCGCTGCTGCACGAACGGCGCAACCAGCGTGGCGGCACGCTCTCCGGCGGCGAGCAGCAGATGCTCGCCATCGGCCGTGCCTTGATGAGCCGCCCGAAGCTCCTGCTGCTCGACGAGCCGTCGCTCGGCCTTGCCCCGATGATCGTCAAGCAGCTTTTCGCAGTCATCAAGGAGATCAACGAGCAGCAGGGGGTGACCATTTTCCTGGTCGAGCAGAACGCCTATCACGCCCTGCGGCTGGCGCACCGGGGCTACGTCATGGCCACGGGCGAGGTCATCATGGCCGGAACCGGGGCAGATCTGCTCGCCAACCCCAGAATTCACGCCGCCTACCTGGAAGGCGGGCATCAGGGAGCGTAGGGCTTTGGAAGACCTGCTGGGATCGTCGCTTGGTGTTTTTATCGGTCTAAATGTTATATTGTTCGGCATCGCTTCATGGATGACCGGGCGGGCCCTTGCCGAGACTTGGAAATCGCTGTGGCCGGCCCTGCCCTACAGCCTGCTGTTGGGCTTTGGGTCGCGGTTTCTCACCTACGCCCTTTTCGATGGCGAATTCCTGTCGGCACGCGGATACGTGGTTTCCACCGCCGTGCTGTGGTTTATCATGTTCATCGCCTACCGGCTCAATCGGGCACGGTTGATGATCCAGCAGTATCCTTGGATGTACGAACGCCGCTGGCTGTTCGCCTGGCGGGCGAAAACGCCGGACGCAGTCTGATGCTTCCGGGGCGACCCCCATATACCCACGTAAACATAAGGAGAGAATGCTGATGCGCCGACTTACCGTAACCTTAATGGCCCTGATAACGGCTTTGGCTCTGGGCGCCTCGACGGCCCAGGCGGAAATCGTGATTGCCACCGCTGGTCCCCTGACCGGCCAGTATGCCTCGTTCGGCGAGCAAATGAAGGCGGGCGCCGAGATGGCCGTCGCGGACATCAACGCCGCCGGCGGCGTGCTGGGGCAGCAATTGCAACTGGAACTCGGCGACGACGCCTGCGACCCCAAGCAGGCGGTGGCCGTGGCCAATCAGATGGTGAACAAGGGCGTGGTGTTCATGGCCGGACATTTCTGCTCCGGCTCCTCCATCCCGGCTTCGGCGGTGTATGACGAGGAAGGCATCGTGCAGATTTCGCCGGCGTCGACCAACCCGAAGCTCACAGACGAAGGCGGTCCGGGTACCTATCGCGTCTGCGGACGAGACGACCAGCAGGGCATGGTGGCGGGGGATTACATTGCGGACAATTTCCCAGGCGCCAGGGTCGCTCTGCTACACGACAAGACCGCGTATGGCAAGGGCCTGGCCGACGAAACCCGCAAGCAGCTGCATGCGCGCGGCGCCGAAGAAGCCATGTACGAAGCCTACACCGCCGGGGAGAAGGACTACGCGGCCTTGGTATCCAAGATGAAGGCTGACAACATTGACGTCATCTACATTGGCGGCTACCACACCGAGGCCGGGCTGATTCTGCGCCAGGCGCGCGACCGCGGATTGGAAGCGCAGTTGATCTCCGGCGATGCTCTGGTTACCCAGGAATATTGGCAAATCACCGGTAGCATCGGCGAGGGCACGCTGATGACGTTCAGCCCCGACCCGCGCAAGAACCCCGACGCCGCGCCCATCGTGAAGCGTTTCCGTGATGCTGGTATCGAGCCGGAGGGCTACGTGCTGTACACGTACGGCGCCATTCAGGCGTGGGCGCAGGCGGCTGAAAAGGCCGGCACGACCGACTTCGATAAGGTGGTTGAGTCACTCAATACCAACCAGTTCTCGACCGTGCTCGGTGACATCGGCTTCGACGACAAGGGCGACGTGACCGCGCCCGGATACGTCTTCTACGTCTGGAGCAACGGCAATTACGATTACGTCCGGTAAGGCTCCACCCAAGCGGGCGTGAAGGGCGTCGTTTACGGATTGCCCGGAGCGCCCGCAACACCTTCTGCACCAACCGGAAACATACTTTTCCCTTTGGCGCAAGATGGGGTCAGCCAGCGGTTGACCGGCGCATCTTGCCAGGCTATGGTTATGGCGTTTTCACAACACTGCGCAGGTCACGCCCTGATACGGAATCATGTGCGTTTGACGGAGAAAGCACGATGGTGAAAGGCTTCACACTGCCTGGGGCGCAGCAGCGAGGCGCGTTCGCAGGGACCAAGATCGACGACCAGATCTTTCTCACCAGAGCCGATGAACTCACCAAATGGGCGCAGAGCTACCGAGTGGCCCGCTTGATGAAGCTCCTTGGGGTGACTTGGCTGTTCAGTTGGGCGCGGCTCTCCTCTCTGTGGCCCATGACCTTCGGCCTCGCCTGCTGCGCCATCGAAATGATGGCGACCAGCGGGCCACGGTACGATCTGGACCGCCTCGGTGCCGGGGCGTTCCGGGCCTCGCCCCGCCAATCGGACGTCATGATCGTGGCGGGCACCGTGACGCTGAAGATGGCCAGCCGCATCAAACGCCTCTACGCGCAGATGCCGGAACCCAAGTTCGTTATCTCCATGGGCGCCTGCGCCAGCGCCGGTGGCCCATACTGGGATCACGGTTATCACGTACTCAAGGGCGTCGACAAGGTGGTGCCGGTGGACGTGTACATCCCTGGTTGCCCGCCGCGCCCCGAGGCGTTGCTGGAGGCGTTCGTCAAGCTGCAAGACAAAATCCGCCACGGCGCCATGTACCAAATTCCCAAAGAACCCGAGAAGTTGATCCGCCCTGCTCCGCAACTTGCCGTCAAGGCAGCGGCCAAGGCCGCTAAGGCTGCGCCCGCGAAGGCCGCCCCGAAAAAAGCCGCGCTCGTTAAGGCTGCCGCTCCGGCAGCGGCGCCGGCCGCTGTGGAAGAGGCCGAGGTTCCCGCCGAGTTGATGAACCGGCCGTTCAAGGACCTGAGCAAGGAAGAGCGTGTCCTGGTAGCGCGCGCTCGTTCGCGGGCTATGCGCGCCAAGGCCGGTGTGCCGGTCGCCGGCGCGGCTGAAAGCCCTGCTGAGCCCGTCGCCCCTGCGGCCCCCGAACCCGCACCGGCGGAAAAAGCCCCCGAACCTGCGGTTGCTGCCAGTGCCGAGGCTGACGGCGACGATCCCATGGCGGAGGTGCCGCCGGAACTGCTCAGCCGTCCGTTCAAGGATCTGAGCAAGGAAGAGCGTGTGATTGTGGCGCGCGCCCGCTCGCGTGCCATGCGTGCCAAGTCCGGAAGCGCCTAAACTTTTCTTTCCTCCCTTTAAGGACCCGTCAGCATGACCCCTGAGGCGATTCACGACGCCCTTCAGCAGTACTTCGGTGAGGCCATTACAGCCTTTGACGCCGATGCCATCGACCCGACGGTGACAGTCGAGGCGTCCGCCATCCACGACGTTGGCGCTTATCTGCGCAGTGAACCGGACATGCTGTTCGATTCGCTCATGTGTCTGAGCGGCGTGGATTACGGCGAGGCGCAGAACAGCCTCGGCGTCGTCTATCATCTGCACTCGACCGCGCTCCGGCACACCATCACCCTGCGCGTGGAGGCACCGCGGCAGGATGGCGTGGTGCCGACGGTATGCGACATCTGGCGCACCGCCGAATGGCACGAGCGGGAGGCGTTCGACCTCTTCGGCATGCGTTTCGACCGGCACCCCGATCACCGCCGCATTCTGCTGCCGGACGATTGGGAGGGCCACCCGCTGCTCAAGGATTACCAAGTCCAGGAGTTCTACCAGGGCATCCCGGTTCCCTACGAGGGCGACCCGCCGGAAATCGGCATGGACGTCTATCGTTTTCAGGACCGCGAAGACCTCGCCTAAACGAAGGATTACGCCGTGCTGCAATACTTTCGCAACATTTGGGAAGGTTTCTGGACGCCCTTGGTGGGGCTCAGCATGACGTGGCGCAAGCTGTTCGTCCCGTCCGTCACCATGCAATACCCGGAGGAACGCTGGGAACTACCGACGAACTCCCGCATGCAACTGTTCGTGAACATGGACGACTGCATCGGCTGCCTGCAGTGCGAGCGTGCCTGCCCGGTGCAGTGCATCAGCATTGACACCGTCAAGGCCATCCCCGACGAGGTCGAAGAGACCACCACCGGCCACAAGAAGCGCCTGCACGTCACCAAGTTCGACATCGACATGGTCAAGTGCTGCTATTGTGACCTGTGCACCTTCCCCTGTCCCACTGAGTGCATTTACATGACCCCGAGCTTCGAGGATTCCTCCCCGGACCGCTATGGCCTGGTTTATCACTTCGTCAACATGACGCCGCAGCGCGCCGCCGAGCTGGAAGAAAAAGCCCGCCAATTCGACGCGGCGGAAGCCGCCAGGAAGGCGAAGGCGTCCGAGAAATCCGCTACCGCAACGGCCTGATCTCGAGTAGGAAAACCAACATGTGCGCAATGGCAGGGAAGCCCACCGGAGATGTTTATCGCTTTCAGGACAGCAAGGGACAATGGCGTACTCATCGCCGTCCGTCTCACCATCAGGATGGGTTTAGGAGCGGTGGACCTGGAATCAGTTATGAGCGGCAGGGCGACGACCTGATCCTGCAGATGGGACCGCAGCATCCCAGCACGCACGGCGTGCTGCGGCTCGAAATCGTCACGGATGGGGAGTTGGTGAAGCATATTACGCCGCATCTCGGCTACCTGCACCGCTGCTTCGAGAAACACGCCGAGGCGATGACGTATCCGCAGGTGATCCCGTACGCCGATCGCATGGATTACCTGAGCGCCATGAATCAGGAATTGGCCTACGTGCTGGCAGTGGAAAAGCTCATGGGGCTCAAGGAATTCCCGGAACGCCTGGAATACATCCGCGTGCTCATGGCCGAGCTGCAGCGTATCGCCAGCCATTTGCTGGCCATCGGCACATACGGTCTGGACGTCGGCGCCATGACGCCTTTCTTCTGGTGCGTCCGCGACCGCGAAAAGATCCTCGACCTGTTCGAATGGGTAAGCGGCGCTCGCCTGCTCTACAACTACCTGTGGATCGGCGGCGTGGCGCACGACCTGCCGGCGGGGTACACGGACAAGGTCATGGAATTCGTCACCTACTTCGAGCCGCGCGTGCAGGAGCTGAACGATCTGTTGTCGTCGAACAAGATCTTCATCGAGCGCGCCGCTTCGATCGGCGTCCTGACGGCGGAGGACGCCATCAGTTATGGCATCGGCGGTCCGAATCTGCGCGGCAGCGGCGTCAAATGGGACCTGCGCAAGGAAGAGCCATACGGGATTTATGATCGTTTCGATTTCGACGTGCCGGTGGGAACGGGCGAGTTCGGCGTCCTGGGCTCGGCTTGGGACCGCTACATCGTGCGGGTGCGCGAGATGCTGGAGTCGTTGAAAATTATCCGCCAGGTCGTCGATCAAATGCCGGGCAGCGACCCCAACGAGGCCATGCCGCGGCGCATTCGCCCGGCGAAGGGCGAGGCGTATTTGCGCACCGAATCGCCGCGCGGTGAGTTGGGCTTCTATCTGGTCAGCGACGGCACCGAGAAGCCGTACCGCTGCAAGGCGCGCTCACCGTGTTTCACCGCTATCAGCGCCCTGAATGCCATGAACCACGGCGGCATGCTGATTGCCGACGCCGTCGCGGTGATCGGCAGCCTGGACATCGTGCTGGGTGAGATCGATCGGTAGAAGAATAGGCATTCAACGTTTTGCAGGCGGGCGGGCTGCAGGTCAGGGGGTTCGATGCCACGACGGTAAAGGACTCGGCAGAGCCGGGGCGTTGTGGCGAGTCCCCTGCAGGGTGCGCCTTCCCTGCTTGGCTTGCGAATCTTCAAGCTCACGGTGCCCGAGGGTCGGGGCGCCGGCGAGTCGTTGGCGCAATTCCCCATCGGGCCGGGCGACCAGGTGCTGGCCGAGCGTGGCTACTCGACGGCCCTCGTCATTCACCACGGGGTGTCTTCGGACGCTCAGGTCCTCGTGTGCGTGAACATCGGTCGCTGCCGCTTCAGACCTCCGGCGGCCCGTCGTTCGACTTGTTGGCGGCGCTCACCTCGCCCAAGCGTGCCGGCATCATACAGTCGGGGAGGGCGTGGCGACGCCGGGACGCTTGTGTGCGATCAGGAAGACACAAAGGGCGATCAAGATCGCCCACGCCAGATTGCGCACGGAGTCGACGCGCAAAGGCAAGCAGGTGCAAGCGCGAACCCTGGCGTTTGCGAACTGCGTGATCGTGTTCACCACGTGGCTGGAAGTGACCTGCACGGCCCCGGAGGGTTCTTGAGTGGTATCGTACCCGGTGACAAAGTCGAGCGGGTCTTCAAGCGTTTCAACTCGCTGGTCCAGTTGGGGCATCTGCCGACATACGACACCGAAAGCGACAAGGCGTGGCTCTGGGCAAGCTGCTGGTGGAAAAGCTGATCTCCCATGCCGTCACGGTTTTGCCCTTGGGGATACGGCTTGGCGGTGGCATCGGCCCCACAGCGCGTGGCGTGAGTTCAAGTTCATGTCTCAACCAAGTGACGAGCCATCGAACCCTGTCTGCCGTTGGTGCGGGTGATTGTCGAATAGAACGACATCTCGAGAGTGCTGGCCGAGCGACCTCGCCGCCGCTCGTCCCAACTCGTGGAACGCTTCACATGCCTCCTTGAACAAGTTAGCGCTTATGAGGGTTGCTCCCCTCTTTCTTGCCGGCGAAATGCCGCAGCAGGAACGCCGCATCGGCGGGAGAGAGATCGAAACGCAGACTGGCTTCATCCACCACCTTCACCGAGAAGGTCCCCTGTTCGGAAATCCACCGCACTGCCCTCCGCAGATTTTCCTTTTCCGGCAGTATTGATTCACCCATAATCATCCCTTTCCCAGGACAAGATATGGTCGCCACCCACAAGTCACTCGCTCTGCTGTGGTTGAGCCGCGATGCACTGGCACGGAGAACCCATAACCATGACCGCAGCGCTACAGGGCATCCGGGTGCTGGACCTTTCGCGCTACGCTGCCGGCGCGTATTACGTCAAACTGTTGGCCACGTTCAGGGCCGAGCTGATCAAGGTCGAGCCGCCCTGCGCGGGCGATCCGGCATGCGCTGTGGGGCCGTTTCTGCATGACCGACCCGACCCGGAGACAGCGCACTGTTCCTCTATCTCAATACCGGCAAGCAGGGCCTGACGCTCAATCTCAAGCACCCGCAGAGCCAGGAAATTCTCAAGGCGTTGGTGCGGCACACCGACGTGCTGCAGGAGCGTATGGTCTCCATTCACCATTTTATCATCAACCCCTACATGTACGTCGGGCCACATTCAAAAACGCCTTGGCAACCGCTATCAACGCGCCCACCCGATTACCATCTATCCCTGCAAGGGCGGCCTGATCTCCTTGGCCGTCAGCACCCCAGGAGCAATACGAGCGGTTCCTGGCCCTGACCAGCTCTGACGGAATTGCTGGATAACGTGCGGTTTGCCACGCCATTTGCGTGTTCCGAGCATGCCGGTCGTTTGACGAGTGCCTTGCTCCCTGGGTTGCAGGCGCACGGCAAGCACGACATCGTGCATCGCGCCAGAAAAATCGCATCCCGGCGACTTTTGTCAACGACGTTGCCGCGGATTGATCGGGCTGTCAGACAACGAACTCGCCACCCTGCGCGACAAAGGCGTGATTGGCGATCGCCCTTTGCCGCGAAATGGATGACCCGCCGCCGGTTTGGTTCATGTTCGCTCTGGCGAGCGCGCCACAGAAGAGTGGATGTTTCAAGGAGATAAGACAGTGATCGAGATACGACCCATGTCGATTTATATCGGTGCGGAAATTCACGGCGTCGATCTGGCTCAACCGCTGGCGCCGGAAACGGTGCAAGAGCTTCGCACCGCTCTGCTGCAGTGGAAAGTGGTATTTTTTCGTGACCAACACCTCAATCATCAACAGCAAACCGACTTTGCCCGGCAATTCGGCCAGCTGACTCCGGGACATGTGGTGTTCGGCAACGACGCCACCTATCCTGCCATTTACTCGGTGGCCAAACACCGCATGGCCAATCGCCATCAACGCCAAGGGGCGATGAAGCCCTGGACGGGTTGGCACACCGACATCACCGCTGCCATTAACCCGCCGGCCGCCTCCATTTTGCGCGGCGAGACCGTCCCGCCCTACGGCGGCGACACGCAATGGACTAATCTGGTGGTCGCCTATGAAAACCTGTCGTCCACGTTGCAGGGCTTTATCGATGGGTTGCGCGGCGTGCACCGCTATGCTGTCCCACAAACCGCCCAAAATACTGAGGAATACGATGAGCTGGTACGCCGCCGTACGCTGGTTAGCGAGCACCCGCTGGTACGGGTTCATCCCGAAACGGGTGAACGTGCTCTGTATTGCAGCCCGTCGTTTCTCAAGTCAATCGTTGGTCTGACGCCGCGCGAGAGCGAGCAGGTGCTGGAACTCCTGTGGGAGCACGCCATACGGCCGGAATTCACCGTGCGTTTCAAGTGGGAACCGGGCAGCTTGGCATTTTGGGACAATCGCTCGACCGCCCATCTCGCCCCGCGGGATATCTTTGCGACCGATTTCGACCGGCAGTTCTACCGCATCACCCTCATGGGCGACATCCCGGTGGGGGTTGACGGCAAGACCTCCGTCTCACTCGCCGGCGATCCCATCGCGCCCCTGTGAGAGGCGTCTGCCACAACTATTGCCCGATGTTTGGGCACAAAAAACCCCGGAGGCGGAATGCCTCCGGGGCCGCGGTGGGCTGCTTGGACTAGCCGAGGCACCTGGGTGCCGACGCCTATAAGCGCCCAAGCCGACGCCTCAAGCCTCAGCCACCTCGCTGATCGTATGTTGCATTGGATCACCTCCTTTCTAGCGTGTGGCAAGGATAGCATCCCGCGACGTTGTGTCAAGCGACATTTGACGGCTTGTGGGTCACCTCACAAGTGGGTTCAGAGGCTCGGAGTCTCGCCATTGACTCAACCCCCAATCGCGTCTAGGATGAAGTTTCGCTTATGTTTAGCCCCGGGCGGAGCCGGCTCCGCCCGTTTCCATGTATCAAACGGAGGACTTACTGATGCCAGTTGAAGCACCCTCGGCGGAAAAGCTCCTCGACATGTATGCGCGTATGTGGCGCATACGCCTGTTTGAGGAGCAAGCGGAATACCAGTCCAGCCAAGGTAAGGTGATGGGAGCCCTGCATACCTATATTGGTGAAGAAGGCGTGGCGGTGCCCATCTGCGCGCACTTGCAGGACACGGATTACATCACCAGCACCCACCGCGGCCACGGCCACTGCATTGCCAAGGGCGCCGATATCAGTCGCATGATGGCCGAGCTCTTTGGCCGTTCCACCGGTTACTGCAAGGGTAAGGGTGGTTCCATGCACATCGCCGATTTCAAGGTCGGTATGCTGGGGGCGAACGGCATCGTGGCCGGTGGATTCGGGCTCGCCACCGGCGCCGGTCTAGCGGCCCAGTTGCGCGGCAGTGGGCAGGTGGCGGTATGCTTTTTCGGCGACGGGGCGGCCAATCGTGGCCCGTTTCACGAAAACATCAACATCGGCGCCGTATGGAAGCTACCGGTGGTGTACGTGTGCGAGAACAACCAGTTCGCGCAATGGACGCCGCAGAAGGACGTGACGCTGGTGACCGACATCGCCAACATGTCGCCGGCTTACGGTATCCCGGGCGTGCAGGTGGACGGCATGGACCCCCTGGCCGTGTACGAGGCGGCCGGCGAAGCGATTGAGCGCGCACGCCGGGGCGAAGGGCCGACCCTGCTGGAGTGCAAGACCTACCGCTTTCACGGTCACAACTTCGGCGATCCGCAGCAGTACCGCACGCGAGAGGAAATTGCCGAGTGGTCCGACAACCGCGACCCCATCAAGCAACTGGCGGCGCACATGCGCGACGCCGGCCTCCTGAGTGACGAGCAGGACGCCGACATCCAGAATACGGTGCAGGAAGAGATCACCGCAGCGGTGCGCTTTGCCGAGAGCAGCCCGTATCCAACGCCGGACGAACTGTACAAAGACGTCTATTCCTACGATATCGGTTGAGACATCCGGCCTGTTGGTCGGGACCTGGAAGGGGAGCAAGCTGATGCCGAAAAAGAGTATGCGCGACGCGTTGCGCGAGGCACTCCACGAAGAAATGGAGCGGGATGACAGCATTATCGTGCTGGGTGAGGACGTGATTGCACACGGCGGTCCGTACGCCGTGACGCGGGGTATTGACGAGAAATTTCCCGGCCGCATTCGCCAGACGCCGATTTCCGAGGCGGGCATTGTCGGCACTGCCCTCGGCGCGGCGCTGTGCGGCATGCGCCCGGTGGCGGAAGTCATGTACGTCGATTTTGCCACCTGCGCCATGGACGAGGTGGTGAATCAGATGGCCAAGGTGCGCTACATGTTTGGCGGGCAGACCGACGTGCCCGTGGTGCTGCGTTTGCCGTCGGGCTCGGCGCGCTTGCTGGCGGCCCAGCACTCGCAGTGCCTGGAGGCGTGGTTCCTGCATGTGCCCGGCCTGCAGGTGGTGGTGCCGTCGACGGCGTACGATGCCAAGGGTCTACTGAAGACCGCCCTGCGCGGTAAAGACCCGGTACTGTTCATGGAGTACAAGCGGTTGTACACCAACGAGAGCGAGGTGCCGGATGAGGATTACGCGATACCGTTCGGGCAGGCGGACGTAAAGCGGGAAGGACGCGACGTGACCATCGTGGCCACCGGCCCCATGGTGCCGAAGGCGCTGGAGGCGGCCGATCTTCTGGCACCGGAAGGCATCGATGTCGAGGTGGTGGATACCCGCACGCTGGTGCCGTTTGACAAGGCAGCGGTGTTCGCTTCGGTCGAAAAGACCAACCGGGTGATCGTGACCGACGAGGAGGTGAAGCGTGGCGGCACCAGTGCCGAGATCGCCTCGCTGATTGCCGAGGAGTGTTTCGACGCTCTGGATGCGCCGGTGAAGCGCTTGGCGGCGGCGGAAGTGCCGATGCCGTTCAGCCCGGAACTGGAAAAGCTGGTAGTGCCTAAGACCGAACATCTGGTCGCCGCGACCCGCGAACTCGTCGGTTAGAGGAGACGGGTGGATGGCCATCACATTCGGTATGCCCAGCCTCGGGCATACGATGGAAAAAGGCAAGATCATCGAGTGGCTGAAGCAGGAAGGCGACGCCGTCGCCAAGGGCGAGCCGCTGGTGGTGATTGAAACCGATAAGGTAATCACCGAGGTCGAGTCGCCTGCCGACGGCGTGGTATTGAAGATCGCTGTCGCCGCTGAGGAAGAACGGCCGATCGGCTCGCCGCTGGTGCTGCTGGGTTCGGCTGACGAACAGCTCAGTGAGGCTGATATTCAGCAGTTGCTCGGTGATGATACTGCAGCGGCGCCGGCTGCTCCACCAGTTCCGGCGCCTGCACCCACTCCGGCTGCACCGCCTCGGGCCGCAGCGGCCGGCGAGCGGGTGAAAATATCCCCGATCGCCCGCAAGCTGTGCGACGAGTTGGGTATCGACCCGGCGACCGTAACCGGCACTGGGCCGGGCGGGCGCATCACCCGTGAGGACGTTGAGAAAGCTGTGCAGGCCGCCCCGGCGCCAGCCGCCGCCGAGCGCGTCAAGATTTCCCCGGTGGCGCGCAAGTTGTGCGAAGAGATGGGCGTCGATCCGGTCAGTGTGACGGGTACTGGACCGGGCGGCAGGATTACCCGTGACGATGTGCTGAGGGCCGCCGAAGCGGCAAAAGTGCCGTCTGCTCCGGCCGCCGCTGGCAGTACCGTGCCGTTGCGCGGCATGCGTGGGCGCGTTGCCGAGCGCATGTTCCAGAGCTGGAACACCATCCCACGGGTCACCGAGGTCATGCTCGTCGACATGAATGCCACGGTGAGTTTCCGCCAGGCCATGTTGGCGCAGTGGGAACAGCAATACGGCGTGCGCATTTCGCTGAACGACCTGATTACCAAGGCGGTTGCCGAGGCCCTACGCCGTCATCCCAGGCTGAACGCCACCCTCGTGGCCCAAGAAGTACAACTGCACGAGAATGTCAACGTCGGTGTCGCCGTCAACCTCGACGAGGGGCTCATCGTGCCGGTGATTGCCGACGCCGACCGCAAGGACCTCGGTCAGATCGCCCGCGAAAGCCGCGAGTTGGCCGAGAAGGCTCGTGCCGTACCGATGCGCCTGTCGCCCGACGAGGTCAGCAACGGCACCTTCACCATTACCAATCTGGGCACCACCGGCATCGATCTCTTCACGCCCATCATCAATCCGCCGCAGATCGCCATTCTGGGGGTGGGCATGGTGCAACGCCGGCCCGTGGTCGTTGGGGACGCCTTGGCGATTCGCCCCTCGGTGTACCTCTGTTTGGTGTTCGACCATCGCGCCGTGGACGGCGTGCCGGCGGCCAATTTCCTGCAAGAACTGCAACGTCTGTTCGAAAAACCCCAGGAATTCGTACTCTGAGTCGGCGGCGGGGGCTCGTATAACCGAGTCCCTTCAGCCGGCGTTCCCCTGTATGCGCTCGTAATCGCGCACAGCCTCCAGCACCTTATGGTTGGCCTTGGGGAGCGGGTAGGCGCCGATGTCTTGCAGACTCACCCAGCGCACCTCATCGCTTGTCAGCGCCTTGGCCTTGCCGCTGCGCCATTCGCAGCGATAGGCAGTCAAGGTGATTTTGAAGTGGGTGTAGCCGTGCTCGACCCGGCAATACGGGAAGCCGACACGGATGCGCAGGCTGGTCTCCGCTTGGACTTCGCGGCGCAGCGTCGTGGCGGGGGTTTCGCCAGGTTTTGACTTGCCGCCCGGAAACACCCACAGCCCGCCGAGCATTTGGTCCTGCCGCCGACGGGCCAGTAGAAATTTGCCGTCCTTCCAGACAATCCCGGCCACGATCTGGTAATGCGGCACCGGCTTGCGGGCGCTTTTCACCGGTAACTCGGCGGTGCGGCCGGTTTGGAAGGCCACGCAGTCCGCCTGTAGCGGACAGGCGTTGCAACGTGGCGCCTGCGGGCGGCAAACCAGCGCGCCGACTTCCATCATTGCCTGATTGAACGCCGCCGGCGACGCTGCGGCGATGAAAGGCGTCAAGCGGGTCTGCAACTCGGTGCGCAGGCGAGGCTGGCGGATATCGGTCGCGATGCCCCAAAACCGGCAGAATACCCGCAGGACGTTGCCGTCGACCACTGGCACCGGATACCCGAACGCGATGCTGACAACGGCTGCTGTCGTGTAGGGGCCGAAACCAGGCAGGCGGCGCAGCGCCTCGACATCTTCGGGCAGTTTCCCACCGTACTGCGCCACAAGCAGTTGGGCGGTCTTGTGAAGGTTGCGGGCGCGCGAGTAATAACCCAGCCCCTCCCACAGCTTAAGCACCGCTTGCTGGTCCGCTGCCGCCAGGGTCGGCACGTCCGGGAATGCGCGGACGAAGCGTTTGAAATAGGGGATGACGGTATCGACCTGGGTTTGCTGCAGCATCACCTCGCTGAGCCATACGTAGTAAGGCCGGCAGGCGTCCCGCCATGGCAGGCGGCGCTGGTGTCGCTCGAACCAGGCGAGCAACCGTGTCACCCAATCCGTCATGGCGCTCAATTCCTGAATGTCCCGGCACGGTCCTCAAAGGCAGGGACTTCGCACAAAAAGTCGGGAATCTGCACAGGGAGTCAGTCGTGTTTCACGCCGTTGCGGGCAGGAGTCCGTCTATGTTGGGGTGAGCTTGTGGCAGGCTCAGGGCGAGGTGTGTCCGCGGCCTGAATTTGTTCCCGGATGACGTCAATTTGCCCCTCGTTCCTTGAGACGAACTCGCTGATGTTGACGGTGAGCCTGCGGAGTTCGGAGACTCCCTCGGTGAGGCGATCAATGCGCTTGTCCATAGCGTCAAAACGCTGGCTGATGAGTTCGTCTTGGGCGTCCAGGCGTTGAGCGACGATGGTGGCGATGGTGATGTCGCTGTGTTTCTCGCTCCAGTTGGGCATGGAACGGGGCCTCCAGGTTCGGTCACAGGATTAGGATGGAGTGTATCACAGTTGGACTGGGGCGGAGAACGCCAACGTCTCAAACTCCAACATAGGGCACAGAGCCCCTGCTATACTGGTCGCATTCGATCGGTAGATCAACACGTTACGGAGAGAAAGGGACGGACATGCCACGCTTTAACCCGGCCGATCTGAGGACAGTCGGCTACACGCTTTTCGCCGCCCTCGGATGCCGGCCCGAGGACGCCCAGGCGGTCGTTGACCACTTGGTCGAGTCTAACCTGTTCGGCCACGACTCGCACGGCGCCATTCGGTTTTACGAGTACGCTCAGGCGATCCGCGAGGGGCGCTTTCAGCCGCAGGCGGTGCCCAAGGTGGTGCGCGACAAGCCGTGCCTGGCGGTGGTTGACGCCGGCGGCGCCATGGGGCAGGTGGGCGCCACCTTTGCCACGCGGCTGGCCATCGACAAGGCCCGGCAACACGGCGTCGGGGCGGTGTCGCTGCGCAACACCAGCCACATCGGCCGGGTCGGCGCGTACCCGCTCATGGTGGCGCGCGAGGGGCTGATCGGGCAGATTTTCGTCAACGCCGGGCACATGGGCCATCAGGCCGCCCCGTTTGGCGGTATCGACGGCAGGCTGAGCACCAACCCCATCGCCTTTGCCGCCCCGCGGCGCGCCGCCGAGCCGCTGCTCGTGGACATGACGACGTCGGTGGTTGCCGAGGGCAAAATCCGCGTGGCGTTGAACAAGGGCGATCAGGTACCCGAGGGCTGGATCATTGACTCGCAGGGTAATCCCACCACCGATCCGAAGGATTTCAAGGGCGACCCGCCGGGGGCCATGCTGCCGATGGGCGGCGTCGTGGCCCACAAGGGCTACGCCTTGAGTCTCATGGTCGAGATTCTCGGCGGCGCCTTGAGCGGCCTGGGGTGCGCCAGCGGCGCGCCCGTCATGACCAGCAACGGCGTGTTCCTGCAGGTCTACGATATCGAGCATTTTGTCGACATGGAGGATTACTACCGGGAGGTGGAGTTGCTGATCTCGCACGTCAAATCAAGCCGCCCGGCGCCGGGCTTTAGCGAGATCATGCTGCCGGGTGAGCCGGAATTCCGTAGCGCCGAGCGGCGCTCGCGCGACGGCATCGAGGTGGACGACACTACCTGGTCGCGTATCCGCAAGGAGGCCGAAGCGGTCAACGTGGATGTGGGCCAGTGGGAGGCCCTGCTGACCGCCTAGGAGCCGGAATAGGGGGCCAGCGTGCTCAGCTTGGCAGCGGCGCGGCCACGGCCCGTTGCGCCAGCGGCTGCGGATACCAGTGATCCTCGTAATCGCTCCACAGGCCGCGTAGGTGCGGCATGACGTCCTGGGCAAAGCGCTGGGTGTTTTCGCGCGTCAGTTCGTCGCCCATGTTGCCGATCTGGCACAGCAGCATGGCATTGCCGACGCGCATGTTGGTGAACGCCTCGCGCAGGGTGTCGCGCACAGTGGCGGCGCTGCCGGCCACCACGTAGCCGTGCTCAATGAAGTCCTTCCATTTCAACTGCTGGCGTGCCGCCGAGGCGATGCCGCCGACCTGCGGCGTGAATCCCGCCCGCATGGTGGCCATGGTGCGGTAGCCCGGCGCGTCCGCGAAACCGGGATGGACGTGCAGGCAGCGGTTGAAGAAGTAATCGATGTGCGGTGCGTACAGTCGCTCGGCTTCCTGGTCGCTGTCGGCCACGCAGACGATTTGCGCGTAGCCGGCGCGGTAGGGGTTGTCGTCTTTGCCGAGTGCTGCGGCCCTCTCCCAATAGCCGTCCATCACCTTCTGCGCCCGCTTGTAGCCGTAATAGCTGAGGTTGGAGTAGTTGTAATCGTGCTCTAGGCAGAAGTCCCAGGTTTCGACACTGCCGCCGCCGGGAATCCAGATAGGCGGGTGCGGTTGCTGCAAAGGCCGCGGCCAGATGTTCACATAGCGCAACTGGGTGTACTTGCCGTTGAAGCTGAACGGTTCCGGGCGCGACCACGCCTGGATGATCAGCCGGTGCGCCTCGTCGTACTTGTCGCGCAGCGTGGCGGGCGGCTCACCGTAGCAAAAATTGGTGTCCATTGACGTGCCGACCGGGAACCCGGCGACCAGCCTGCCACCGCTCATCACGTCGAGCATGGCGAACTCCTCGGCCACGCGAATCGGCGGGTTGTACAGGGCGATGCTGTTGCCCATCACCACCAGCGCCGCCTTCGTCGTGCGGCGCGTCAACGCCGCCCCCATGATGTTGGGCGAAGGCATGAGGCCGTAGGCGTTCTGGTGATGCTCGTTCACGCAGATGCCGTCGAATCCGAGACCGTCGGCGAACTCCAGTTGATCCAGATATTGGTGGTACAGATGGTGACCCCGTTCGGGATCGAACAGCGCACTCGGCACGTCCACCCACACACTGCGGTACTTGTCCTTGAAATCATCCGGCAAATCCGGGTAGGGCATTAAATGGAACCAGTGAAAACGCATGAACGGTCTCTCTCTGTTAAGGTTATTGCAGCGGACTCGCGTGCCCGTTTGGCGCTCCAAGGTGGAGACGACCCCCATCCTACCAGAGAATAGGGAATGAGACACAAGTGCGTGAAGCTTCGCTGGACAACCGTAACGTTCTTATCTCTGGAGCCATCATCATGACAGACAATTCCGATCAACTTCCTGGCATGCTGCAAGGCGTGCGGGTTCTGGAAGTCACTGAGTCGCTGGGCGCCCTGGTTGGCCGATTTTTGGCTGACCTAGGAGCCGACGTCATCAAAATCGAACCGCCGGAGGGGGATGGGGGGCGCTGCGCGTCGCCGTTCGTCGGCGCGGGGGACGAGCGCCTCAGCCTGCCCTTTGTGCGGGCTAATGTGAATAAGCGCAGTGTCATTCTCGATCTCACGCAACGCCGGGACCAGGAGCATTTTCGCGGTTTGGCCGAGCGCGCCGACGTGGTGGTGAGCACCGATGGTATCGCCGCCTGGGCGGCCAGGGGTATTGACCTGAACACGTTGGCCACGGTTTACCCGCGCCTGGTGTGGCTGTCCATGTCCACGTTCGGCCTCAGCGGGCCGCACAGCGACTACGCCGGCAACAACATCATCGCCGAGGCTATGGGTGGATTGACGTACATTCAGGGCGACGACGCCAAACCGCCGTGCGTGTCGCCGTGCGAGCAGGGCGTCTATCTGGCCAGCCTGCACGCCGCCTTTGGCGCCCTGATGGCGCTGTGGGAGCGCCGCGCCAGCGGTCGGGGGCAGCTGGTGGAGACGAGCGTGCAGGAGGTACTGGCCAACCTGTATTTCCTGATCGTGAACTACGGCTCGTGGAGCGACATCCCATACCGCATGGGGGCGCGCAATTTCATGCCGCCGAACGGCTATTACCGCTGCCGAGACGGCCACGTGTTCATCGCCACCCTGATGTCGGGCCTGTGGGAGAAGCTGGCCGGCGCGGTTGGCGACCCCCGGTTGGCGGATGAGGCGCTGCGTAACCCCGATTACCGCAACGAGCACCCGGAGCTGGTCGATCCGATTCTGGAGGAATTTGCGTCGGGCTTCGATCGCTGGGCGTTGACCAGCCTGCTGCAAAGCCACGGCGTGCCGGCTGCTCCATGGTCCAGTGTGGCGGACGTGGCGGATAACGAGCATCTTCGGGCGCGCGAGTTCTTCATTGATTTCGAGCAACCGCCGGTTGGCCGCCTGCGCAGCGCCGGGCCGATGTTTCTCGCCCCTGCCGCGCCGTTGCGCATTCGGCGTCCGGCGCCGCGAGCCGGGGAGCACCAGGACGAGGTGCTGGCCGAGATTGAGACGCCACCGGAACGGTTCCCGGTGCCTGCCAGGGGCATTGGGAGCCGCCTGCCCCTGGCGGGTATTCGTGTCCTGGACCTCAGCCGCGCCTGGGCCGGCCCTTACGGAACCCGCTACTTGGCGGATTTCGGCGTCGACGTCGTCAAGGTGGAAACCGGCAAGTACCCCGACGGACGGCAGCCTGACAACCCCGGTTACGGCGAGATCAATCGCAACAAGCGCTCGGTGACACTGAATTTTCAGACGCCCGAGGGCCAGGACTTGCTGCGGCGTCTGGTGGCCGTCAGCGATGTGGTGGTCGAAAATTTCAGTCCGCGCGTCATGGCCAAATACGATCTGGATTACGCCCATCTGAAAGAGGTACGGTCCGACCTCATCATGGTGAGCCTGCCTGGCTTTGGGCGCCAGGGGCCGCACGGCGGCTTCGTCAGCTTCGGCGGCCCGCTGATGGCTTATACCGGTATGTCGTACCTGTGGGGCCACCCCGACTCGCCGCCGAACGCGCGCGTGAAGGTGGCACAGCCGGACTACATCGCGGCCGCCACACAGACGCTGGCGGTGATGGCGGCCCTGCATCACCGGGCGATTACGGGAGAGGGACAGCACATCGAAATCGCCCAGGTGGAGACGACGATTGCCGCCATGGAAGGGGTCTACCTCGATTACTTCGCCAACGGCACGGCGGCCGGGCCCATGGGCAACCGCGACCCGAATGCGGTGCCGCAGGGCTGCTATCCATGCCTCGGGCACGAGGCATGGTGCGTCATCAGCTGCACGACCGATGCGCAGTGGCGTACCTTGGCGACGATGGTCGGCGGCGAGGCGCTGGCTGATGATGCCGGTCTGGCGACGGCAGAGCAACGCTGGCAGCGGCACGACGAGCTCGACGAGTTGATCAGCAAGTGGACGCGAGACCGAACCCCGTACCAGCTCATGCGCGACCTGCAGGCCGCCGGGGTGCCGGCAGGCGCCACGCAGACGGCTGAGGACCTATGGCGGGACGCGCATCTGCGAGCGCGGGATTACCCGGTAATGATGGCGCATCATGACCTCGGCACCCTCGAGCACGCCGGCATGTCAGTGCGGCTGCACGCCACGCCGGGCCGGATTCAAAGGCCCGTGGGGCCAATGGGCGAGGCAAACGAGGAGGTGTTTCGCGGGCTCCTGGGACTCTCGGAATCGGAACTCGGCAGACTTATGGCGGCGGGCGTCATTGCGTAGCGCGTCAAACCTGGAATGGTGTGAGGCCGGGAATGGAGAATGCGGGATTCGAACCCGCGACCTCCGCCTTGCAAGGGCGGCGCTCTCCCAACTGAGCTAATTCCCCAACAGAAGGGAAGGGCCAAGCAAAAATGATACAGGGGGGATGGGCCTGGGTAGAGTCGAACTACCGACCTCACGCTTATCAGGCGTGCGCTCTCACCAACTGAGCTACAGGCCCCGGAACCATATTGTCGTCGTGGTAAAACAAGGGGGCAAAATCTAGCAACTCGCCCCAGGCGTGTCAAGCGCGTTCAGGGCAGCGTCCCCAATTGTATCCTCCAATGGAACACCACATCATGCCCCCGACGGGGCGGCGAAGGGAAGCGTCAGCATGCCGCAGCCACGTCTGATTCTGCGCAAAGGCCGCGAACAGCGCCAACTGCAAGGCCACCCGTGGGTCTATGAGGGTGAAATTGCCCGCGTCAAAGGCACGCCGCGCGACGGCGGGGTGGCGGACTGCCACAGCCACGATGACGTGTTCCTTGGGCGCGGCTACTTCAACAGCCGCTCCAAGATTCGCCTGCGGGTGCTCACCCGCCACATTGCCGAGGATATTGACGACGCGCTGCTGCGCCGACGCCTTGTGGCCGCCTTGGGGCGCCGACGGCGGCTGTACCCGGAGGCGACCAGTCTGCGCCTTGTGCACGCCGAAGGGGACGGACTGCCGGGGCTAACGGTAGATCGCTACGGGTCCGCTTTGGTGCTGCAATATGCTTCGATGGGCCTTGACCGGCGTCGGGAAACCATTGAGCGGTTATTGCAGGAATTGACAGGTCTTGATCGCCTCTATGCGCGCAACGATCTGACGCCGCGGCGCCTCGACGGCTTGGAGTTGGGCAAGGGATTCGTCGCGGCGCCGTTCGAGACCACCGTGTCCATAGAGATGCATCAGGTGACCCTCGAAGTCGACGTGGCCGGCGGGCACAAGACGGGGTTTTACCTGGATCAAGCCGATAACCACCTCGCCCTGGGCGCTCTCGCTCCCACCGCTGGCACGGTGCTGGACGCCTTCTGCTACACTGGCGCCTTCAGCCTGCACGCCGCCGCGGCCGGAGCAGGGGAGGTGCTGGGCGTGGACAGCTCGACGCCGACCCTGGAACAGGCGCGGCGTAATGCCGAATTGAACGGTCTCGGCGACCGTTGCCAGTTCGAGAGCGGCAACGTGTTCAACCGCTTGAGGCATCTGCAACGGCAGGGGCGGCGGTTCGACGTCGTGGTGCTCGACCCGCCCGCTTTTACCCACCAGCGCGGCGCCGTTGACAAAGCCCTCGACGGCTATAAGGAAATCAATTTGCAAGCCCTCAAGCTGCTGCGTCAGGGTGGCGTCCTGCTGACCTTTTCATGCTCGCACCACATCTCGCGGGAACGCTTCGAGGCGATGGTGCAGGAGGCCGCCCGGGATGCCCGCCGGCAATTCATCGTACGGCAGCGTCTGAGTCAAGCGGCGCACCATCCGGAGGTCATGGCAATCCCCGAAACGAGTTACCTCAAAGGGCTCGCCGTCGAGTCGTGGTGAAGCCGTTGCCCCGCCCGCGGCGGATTGTGTATAGTGGCTGGCCCGCCGCGACCCATGCCGCCGCGCGGGGCGGATGGTGATTTCGTTGCCAAGACGGAGGACGACGAATGCCCGCCAATCTCACACCGCAATACATGGAAGCCGAGCAGCGTTTCAAGCAGGCTGCCACGCACCAGGAGAAGGTGGCTTGCCTGGAGGAGATGCTGCGGGTTATTCCCAAGCACAAGGGGACGGACAAGCTGCAGGCCGATCTGAAGCGGCGTCTGTCCAAGCTACGTCAGGAGGCCCAGAAATCGGGGGGCGCACGACGGGCGGCCGGCCCGTCGGTGGTGAAGGAGGGCGCCGGGCAGATCGCCCTGCTGGGACTTCCGAATGCCGGCAAATCGGCGCTGGTGGGGACGCTTTCCAAGGCCGTCACGGAGGTCGCCGATTACCCGTTCACGACCCGCAAGCCCATTCCCGGCATGGTGGTCTACGAGAACGTTCAGATCCAGCTTGTTGACCTGCCACCCATTTCCCGCGATTACATGGAAACGTGGCTGCAGCAGATCGTGCGCAATGCGGATGCCCTGCTCCTGGTCGTGGATCTGAGCGACGCCGAGGCACTTGAAGCGATCGAGTTCGCCTGCGCCACGCTGGCTGAGTGGAAGGTGCTGCCGGTCGCTCCCGGTATATTATCAGACCCGGACGACCTGCCGGTCGGCGTAGTGGAACGGCCAACGATGCTGCTGGGGACGAAATACGACGGCCCGGAGGGCGAGGACACCTGGGCCATGGTCGAGGAGCTATACGGCGAGCGCTGGCCGCGGCTGGCGGTATCGACCTTTGACGGGCATAACCTTGAGGCACTGCGCGCGGCGTTGTACACCTTGCTAGATAAGATTCGGGTGTACACCAAGGCGCCGGGCAAGAAGCCGGACCTGACGGCGCCGTTCACCCTGCCGCGCGGCAGCACGGTGTCGGACGTGGCCGCCACGGTGCACAAGGATTTCGCGGTGCGACTCAAGTTCGCGCGCATCTGGGGCAAGGAAAAGTACGACGGGCAGATGGTGCAACGCGACTACGTGGTGCAGGAAGAAGACGTGATCGAACTGCACGTTTAACACCGGGACGGCCCGGGAAGGGGATATTGTGGCTTGCGTCGGCATCATTGCCAATCCGGCTTCGGGAAAGGACATCCGGCGTCTGGTCGCCCACGGATCGGTGTTCAACAACTACGAGAAGGTGAACATCGTGCGCCGCGTCATGCTGGGGCTGGACGCGGTGAGGGTGGACCGCATTGTCACTATGCCCGACACGTTCAACATCTGCGGCAAAGCCCAGGACAATCTCAAGCTGAGCGCCGAGGTGCAGCCGCTCGACATGCCGATCGACGCCACCCAGGCGGACACGACGCGGGCTGCCGGGCGCATGCGCGATCTCGGCGTCGATTGTCTGGTCAGTCTTGGCGGCGACGGCACCAACCGTGCGCTCGCCAAGGCGTGCGGCTCGGTTCCGCTCCTGCCGCTGTCCACCGGCACCAACAACGTGTTTCCGTACATGCTCGAAGGCACCCTGGCAGGTCTGGCGGCGGGCTTGGTGGCAAGCGGCACGGTCGCGGCCGCCGGGGCGGTCCAGCAGCGGCCCTGCCTGGAGGTGGAAATCAACGGCGAGGCGGCGGATATGGCCTTGGTCGACGCCGTGGTGTGCGACGACCTCTACGTCGCCTCGCGCGCCGTGTGGGACATGAACAAGGTTCGCATGGTAATTGTGGCCCAGCGCGTGGCGGCACAGATCGGCTTCATGGCGCTGGCGGGCAACCTGCCGCAGGCGGGTCGGCCCCGAGGCGGCGGCATGGTCATTGAGACCGACCCCCAGGCGCCGCCGGTTCTGGCGCCGATTGCGCCCGGCCTGATCCAATCCGTCGGCGTGCGGCGTTACGCGCACCTCGACTTCGATGAGCGCGTGGAGTTGCCGGCGGGGAGGGGAACCATCGCTCTGGACGGCGAACGAGAGATCGTGATGCGGCCGCAGGACTGCATCGTGGCGTGCCTGCGGGCCGCCGGGCCGCGGGTCGTGCAGCCTCAGAAGGTGTTGGCACTTGCGGCCGAGCAGGGGTTTTTCATGAGCGGACTGGAACGGCGCTGTCTGGAATCGACGCAAGGGACCGGGAGGACGATATGCCCGTCGACTATATAGAACGCATCCGGGAGAAATACGAGGCGCTGGACTATGGCGTCTATCAATGGGTGGTCAGTGCGGACACCCCGCCGTGGCATCCTTTGCCGAAACCGCTGTCCGAGTGTCGGTTGGGTTTAGTCGCCTCGGGCGGTATCTACATGAGCGGCCAGGTGGCGTTCCATTACCGCGACGACACGTCCCTGCTGAAGATTCCGATGGACGTGCCGACCAGTGAGTTACGGGCGACGCATTTTGCCTATGATCTGACCGACGCCCGCCAGGACCCGAACGTCGTGTTTCCCATCGACACGCTGCGCGGGCTGGTTGGCGAGGGCGCCATTGGCAACCTGGCCGCGAACGCATACACCTTCATGGGCGGCATTTATTCGTCCCGGCGCGTGCGGGAAGAATTGGCGCCGCGCGTTACCGAGTGCCTGCTGGCTGAAGAGGTCGATGCCGTCCTGTTCGTGCCGGCTTGACCCGTGTGCCATCAGTCCGTCGGACTGCTCGCCCGCCACGCCGAGGCCGTGGGGATATCAACCCTGTGCATGACCAGCGCGCTGGATATCACGCAGGCGGTGAATCCGCCGCGCGCCGCATTCCTCGATTACCCACTGGGGCACACCACTGGCAAGCCGTACCAACCGGCCCTGCAGAGGCAGATTCTGCTTGAAGCGCTTGCAGGATTCAGCGATCTCGCCGTTCCGGGGTCGGTGAAAACGCTTCCCTTCAAATGGTCGGAGGATCGGTCGTGGCAGGAAACCGCGCAGCGCGGGCCGGATGACCGGCGTCCACGCTATGATACGCCACAGTACCAGTATGAGGAGGATCGCGACCGCGCCAAAGCGCGTGCCTCGGCGGTTCAATTCACCGGGTAAATCAACGGTGGGCTGAGGGAATGGCGTCTACGATCGCGGTTAGGCAACCCCTCCGGGAATCCTGGAGGGGTTTTTCCTATTGGAAGGCGAAAATTGATTCCAGTAGAAGCTGAGGAAGGAATTACGGGGCGGTTGAAGGGTTGCTCAGCTTGCCTTGGTCTTGGCTCTCGATCTAGCCCCGGACTTGGCAGCCAATGTTGGCATGCTCTCCAGGGTTTCCACCAGCAGGCGGATGCCCCAGCCAGTTGAGCCCTTGGGCACGTACGGCTTGCCCTCGCGCGTCCACGCCATGCCGGCAATGTCGAGATGCACCCAAGGGGTGCCGCCGACGAACTCCTTGAGGAAGGCGCCGCCGATGATCGAGCCGGCCTCGCGTCCGCCGGTGTTCTTGATGTCCGCGAAGTCGCTTTTGATCTGCTTGCTGTATTCGTCGAACAGGGGCAGTTGCCAGACCCGTTCGGCGCAGCGTTCACCCGCTTCGCGCAGCCGCGTCATCATGTCGTCGTCGGTACCCATCATACCGGTGGCCTGGCTGCCCAGGGCGACCACCACGGCACCGGTCAAGGTGGCCAGATCAATGATGCAGGCGGGTTTGTATTTTTCCACGGCATACGCCAAGGCATCGGCGAGAATCAAACGGCCCTCGGCGTCGGTGTTGATCACCTCGACGGTTTTGCCCGACATGGCGCGCAGAATGTCGCCGGGTTTAACGGCTGTGCCGCTCGGCAGGTTCTCCGAGGCGGGGACCAAGCCCACCACGTGGCGGGGATAATTCAGGCGTGCCAGCGCCTGCATGGTTCCGAGCACCGCGGCACCGCCCGACATATCCATCTTCATGTCTTCCATGCCGCCTGCCGGCTTGATCGAAATGCCGCCGCTGTCGAAGGTCAGCCCCTTGCCGACCAGCACGATCGGTGCGCCGCTGGCACCCTGGGGTGTATGTTCCAGAATGATGAAGGCCGGCGGTTGTGCGCTGCCCTGCGCGACGCCCAGCAGGCAGCCCATGTTTAGTTCTTCCATTTCCGCCGGGTCCAGGAGCCGGCAGTCCAGCGATGTGGTTTCCGCCAGGGTCTGGGCAGTCGCCGCCAAGTAGGAAGGATTGATGTCGTTGCCCGGGCTGTTGCCCAGGTCGCGGGCCAAAGAGACGGCATCGGCAATCACTTGGCCCCGCTCGGCGCCGCGTTGTAATTCCTTTTGGGTCGAGGCGCTGATAGCCAGGAGGGTCAGTTGTTCCAGGGCGTTCTGGCTGTCCTCGTCGTCCGCTGTTTTATACTTCTTTAACGTATATAGACCCAGGAGGGCGCCTTCCGTAACGGCCTGTGCTAGCTCGGAGTCAGTGGCAGATACGGCGGGTGGCAATACCGCGAGGCTGGCGGCGCCGAGCTTGCGGGTCGTGGTTGCGGCGCTGGCGCTTGCCTGGCGCAAGTGCTCCAGCTCGCGCGGCTGAGATTTTTCACCCAGACCCACCAGCAGGACGCGCGGTGCCGCTATCTTGCCGCGCGTGCGGAGCAGCGCCGTGCTGTTCAGCGTGCCCTTGAAATCGCCGCTCTCGATATAGTCGCTGACCAGCCCCTCAAGACGCGCGTCAAGCTGGGCCGCCGCACCTCTCGTGCCTACTGCTTCGCCCTGCCAGAGTGGCACTGCCAACACGTCCACCGTCACCGCTCCAGGTTTGTCTCGTTTAATCTCGATAAGCATGCCGTTCCCTCGCTATGCCCATGTTGTGAATCCTGTAACGAAGGCACCCACTATACGAATTGGCATACGGCAATTCAAGGCGCCGAAGGCTTGATCCGGAGGCTGGCGGCAGGTTTGCGCCGCGCGCGTTTCAACCTTTACAGGCAGCTCCGATTCAGCATCGGAAAAGGGGATGCCTGTCCTTGTAACTACCTAATTTTTTGTGGGTTAACGCTTCCTTGACAAAGGTTTTGGGGCGTCGCTATAATGGGCGCTACTGACTCAACAGCCCGCACTTCTTCTTATCCTGGTTGATATACAATAAATTGTAGATCTGAAAGGGCAGAGCCCGTGGTGCTGTCACAACAGGGCAGTGTTGCCGCTTTGGCGGTGGATATTCTTCGTATTCCGGATGAAGGGTTGCCGCTGGACGTGAAGGTTGGTGCGGAGGAATTGCGTTTGCCACAGGCGGCGGAGGTTACCTTCCCGATTCTGGTGCGCATTCTCGGGCGCTTGGCTCGGGTTGCCGAACAGGTTTATTTTCAGGGCGTGATCTCCGGTACGATGAGCACGCCGTGTAGCCGTTGCGTAGAGTCGGCGGCGCACGATTTTGAGGTTGAGACGCAGGTTATGTTCCTTCCGCCGAGCGCCGCCGACGCCCATGAAGACGCCGAGGCGGTAGGTCTGGAAGACGAACCCGACATCTACGTGCATGACGGGACGAAGCTTGATTTGGCGCCCTCGGTCTACGATCAGATTGTCCTCGCCTTTCCCGTTCAGCCTTTGTGTCGTCCTGATTGTGCAGGGCTCTGCCATATCTGTGGCGGTAATCTCAATGAAGCCTCGTGTGCGTGCCGCGCTGAGAGCGGCGATCCGAGGTTTGCCCTGCTGAAAAACCTTTCATTTTCCGAACCATCATAACAAAGCATTACTCCGTCTGAAGGATGTATCCCAATGGGTGTGCCAAAACGCAAGACATCAAGATCGCGTCGTGACAAGCGACGCAATCATCAACGCCTGCACGTGCCGAGCCTGAGCACCTGTCCTCAATGCGGTGCGGCGCAACTTCCCCATCGCATTTGCCCAAGTTGCGGGTTCTATAAGGAACGCGAGATCATTGCCGCGCAATAGGACCCTGGCTGCGGGGAAGGCGAGCGGGTTCAAGTTCTCGGCGGCCTGCCCTCGCAAGGTGTCATGATCAATGAAAATCGCGGTCGACGGCATGGGTGGAGACTTCGCCCCTCAGGCGATAGTCGAGGGCGCTGTTCTTGCCGCGAAACAGCACAACGCCAACATTACCCTGGTGGGCGACGAGGGGCAGTTGGAGCGCGAATTGGACCGCTTACAGGCGCACGCGTTGTCCATCACCATCTGCCATGCCTCGGAAGTCGTACACATGGACGAGGCGCCGGCCATGGCGCTGCGCAAAAAGCGGTTTTCCTCTATCCGCGTGGCCATGGAGTTGGCACGAAGCGGAGAGGCGCAGGCGGTTGTCAGCGCCGGCAACACTGGTGCCGCTCTAGGCGCGGCGACGATGATCCTGCGGCCTCTGCGTGGCATCGACCGTCCAGCCATTGCGACGCTGTTGCCCACTCAAAAGGGCGCCTCGATCCTTCTCGACGTTGGCGCCAACGTGGATTGCAAGTCAACCCAGCTTTTCCAGTTCGGGATCATGGGGGACGTTTTTGCCAAATACATTCTAGATAAGCCATACCCTGCCGTCGGCCTGTTGGCGATCGGCGAGGAGGATACCAAGGGCAATGACGTAACCCGAGAAGCTTTTCTCATGCTCAAGCAAAGTGACCTCAATTTCATCGGCAACATTGAGGGCAAACCTTTTTTCCACGGTGTCGCTGACGTGGTGGTGTGCGACGGGTTCATCGGCAACGTGGCGCTGAAGATGTGTGAGGGGGTTGCCGAGATGTACGGGCAGGCCCTCAAGACAGCCCTGACACGAACGCCGTGGCGGCGTTTGGCGGCGACGCTGTTGCGTCCCGCCTTGCAGGACATTCGCCGCCGGGTGGATGCTTCCGAATATGGCGGCGCGCCGCTTCTTGGCGTCAACGGCACGTGTATCATCGGTCACGGCAACTCGACCCCCAAGGCCGTCAAGAACGCCATCCACATGGCGCAGCGCTTCCTCGAAGAACGGGTCACGGAGCGCATCCAGGAAGAGGTCGAACGCAACAGCGACATTCAGGATGCCAGCGGCGCCCGCGGCCGCAACATATGGCGCCACATTCGCAGCACCATGTCATTCCGCGGCGAGCGCGAGGACGAGGAGGTCACGTCCGAACCTTAGCCGCCTTGCGCTGTTTTTTCTCTAAGTTGTACAAGAGGGTCACGCTATTATGGCCAAGTGCATCATCTGCGTTTTCCCGGGTCAAGGTTCACAATTCGTCGGCATGGGCAAGGATCTCTGTGAGGCCGATGCCGATGTGCGGTGCCTGTACGAGGAGGCCAACGAGGTTTTGGGCTACGATCTGCAGCGCTTGTGCTTTGAGGGGCCGGAAGATGAGTTGCGGCTGACGCAGAACACCCAACCCGCCATTCTGGTGCATAGCGTGGCGACGTGGATGCAAGCGGTAAAGGGGGGGCTGAAACCCACATTGCTGGCCGGGCACAGCCTGGGCGAATACTCGGCGCTGGTGGCGGCCGGTGTGCTGACGTTTGCCGATGCGGTGCGTACGGTGCACAAGCGGGGTCTGTTCATGCAGGAAGCGGTGCCGCCGGGTGCCGGGAGCATGGCGGCCCTCCTCGGTGTGTCACGGCAGGACGTGGACGCGCTGTGCGCCGAGTTCGGTAGCGATGGCGTTCTGCAGGCGGCGAATTACAACGGTCCGGGTCAGACCGTCATTGCCGGCGAGACGATCTGCGTCAAAGCGGCCACGACTGCTGTGAAGTCGCGGCGCTTGGGCCGCGCGATTCCACTGAAGGTGAGTGCGCCGTTTCACTGCCGCATGCTGGCGCCGGCCGCCGAGCGCCTGGCTGACGTTCTGGCGCCTGTGGCCTGCGGGGAATTTGAATATCCCGTTATATCCAACGTCACGGCGGCTCCGCATCCGTCTCCCGACGCCGTGAAGGGGCTTCTGATCAAGCAGGTCTGCGCGCCGGTACGTTGGGAAGAATCGATGCGTTATGCGGTCTCGCAGGACTGCGACGCGCTGCTCGAAGCGGGGCCGGGCAAAGTGCTCGGCGGCATGATGGGGCGTATCGCGCCGCAGGTTGAGGTGATGCCCGTGTCGGCAACGGTGGCTGGCTGAGCGGAAATCTATGACGGAATTGCAGGGTAAAGTAGCCGTTGTAACAGGTGGCTCGCGCGGTATCGGACGCGGCATCGCGCTGGCCTTGGGCGGTGCCGGCGCACACGTCGCCATTACCTGCACGCAGCAGCATCAGGCGGCCGAGGAGGTGGCGGCGGCCCTGAAAGACATGGGCGGTGAAGGGCGTGTGTATCAGTTCGATATTGCTGACTTTGAGGCCACGTCGCGGGCTTTTGACCAGATCGGCAGCGATTTCGGTGGCCTCGACGTGTTGGTGAGCAATGCTGGTGTCACGCGCGATCAACTCCTGGTGCGCATGAAACCGGCGGAGTGGGATATCGTTCTGCAGATCAATCTGTCGGGGACGTTCAACTGCAATCGCGCCGCGGCACGAACCATGTTGCGTCAGCGCTCCGGGCGTATCATCAACATTACCTCGGTCGCCGGACTGACGGGCAATCCTGGCCAAACCAATTACGCGGCTTCCAAGGCCGGCATCGTAGGGTTCACCAAGGCATTGGCCAAGGAGCTGGCGCCGCGTAACGTCACGGTCAACGCAGTGGCGCCGGGGTTCATTGATACCGACATGACGCAAGTGTTGCCTGACGCTCAACGGCAGGCGATGTTGCAGCAGATTCCAGCAGCACGCTTTGGTACCCCGGAAGACGTTGCGGCGTGCGTGCTCTTTCTTTCTTCCGAGGGTGCGCAGTATATTACCGGGGAGGTTATTCGGGTAAGTGGTGGCTTGGCCATCTGATTCCATCCGTTATGGGGGAGAAAACGTATGAGCGTTGAGACAAAGGTGCAAGGGATTGTCGCCGACCGACTCGGTGTGGATGAAAAAGAAGTCACCGAGTCGGCGTCATTCATCGATGATTTGGGGGCCGATTCGCTGGACACCGTCGAATTGGTCATGGCCTTTGAGGACGAGTTCGGCATCGAGATATCGGACGAGGACGCCGAAGAAATTACCACCGTGGCTGACGCCATCCGGTACATCACCGAGAAGGCCTCCGAAAAGACGTCCTGAATGTGGTGCAAGCTGTCAGCCGGGTCGCCGTCGGAGCGAGCGTCGGAGGCTGACGTAAGGACGGCCTCAGCATGGCGAACAGCAACGAACACAACAGGGCGTTGAGGCGCGTGGTCATCACGGGCTTGGGAGCCGTGACCCCCCTTGGCACGGATGTCCCGACCTCCTGGCAAGCCGCGTTGCGTGGCGACAATGGTATTGACGGGATCCAATGTTTTGATGCCAGCGCGTTCCCGTGCCGGATTGCCGGTGAGGTGAAAGAAGATTTCCAGCCGCTCGATTACATCGACAAAAAAGAAGTGAAGCGTATGGACCGCTTCGTGCAGTTTGCCTTAGCCAGCGCGGACATGGCGGTGGCCGATGCCGAAATGCGCTTTACGCCCGACGAATCACAGCGCTACGGGTGCCTGCTGGGCGTGGGGCTCGGTGGCATGGCGACTTTCGAACGCAACCATGAAAGTCTGTTGCGGATGGGTCCGCAGCGCGTTTCTCCCTTCTTCGTCCCCATGCTGATCGGCAACATGGCGGCAGGGCACGTCTGCATGCGCTATGGACTGCGGGGTCCGAATTCGTGCGTGTCCACGGCGTGCGCGGCCGGCACGCACGCCCTTGGCGATTCCTTCAAAATCATCCAACGCGGCGACGCGGACGTGATGCTGAGCGGGGGTTGCGAGTCCGTTGTCACACCGCTAGGGGTTGGCGGTTTCTGCGCCATGCGCGCCCTTTCTACCCGTAACGACGAGCCCGATCGTGCCAGCCGTCCTTTTGACGAGCAGCGGGATGGCTTCGTGTTGGGCGAAGGTGCCGGTATCCTGGTGCTGGAAGAACTGGAGCGGGCGCGACAGCGAGGGGCGGCGATTTATGCCGAAGTCGTGGGCTACGGAATGAGCGCCGATGCCTACCACATGACGCAGCCCGACCCCGAAGCCAAGGGAGTCGCCATCTGCATGCAGCGGGCGCTCGACGACGCTGGGCTGGAACTGGACGATGTGGCCTATATCAACGCGCACGGTACCTCGACGCCATACAACGATAAGTATGAGACGCTGGCGATCAAGAAGGTCTTCGGCGACCACGCCCATCGTCTTGCCGTTAGTTCTACGAAATCGATGACGGGCCATTTGCTGGGCGCCGCCGGCGGCGTGGAAGGGGTTTTTACCGCACTTGCCGTGCGCTACGGCGTGGTACCGCCCACCCGGAACTGGGAGCATCCGGACGCGGATTGTGACCTCGACTACGTTCCGAACGAGGCGCGGACGATGCCCGTGAGTGTGGCCATGTCCAACTCCCTGGGCTTTGGCGGAACGAATGCGTGCGTGGTCTTCAAGCAATATGCGGAGCCGGTGTGATTGCCCCCGAACGTGCGGAACGTCTGGCCCTGTTTCAACGGCGCTTGGGATATTGCTTTACGATTTCTCAGCGGCTCGACCGCGCGCTGACGCATCGTTCGTACACCGCCGAAGCGGCCGACGAGGGCACCGGGGATTACGAGACCCTGGAGTTTCTGGGTGACGCTGTCCTGGGTCTGATTCTGGGAACCTACCTGTATGAACGCTATCCTTGCTGCAATGAGGGCCAGTTGTCGCAAATGCGCTCGCGTCTGGTGAGTGAGACCAGCCTGGCCGGCTTGGCGCGTCAGATCGATCTGGGGGACTTTCTGCTGCTCGGACGGGGCGAAGAAAGGTCAGGTGGACGCCAAAAGGATTCTTTGCTGGCTGCCGCGTTTGAGGCTGTGCTCGCTGCCTTGTATCTCGACGCCGGCTTGCAGCGCGCTGAAGAGGTTTTCCTAGGCTGCTTTGCCGAAGCCATCAAGCGGCGCTTGGCCTCGCCGCAGGGCAAGGATTACAAAGGGCTCCTCCAGCAAAAGGCGCTCGGAGCTTTCGGCTGCGTGCCGACCTATCAGACCGTCCGTGAAGAAGGCCCTCCACACCAAAAGACGTTTCACATACGGCTGAGCCTGGCACCCGAGTATGACTGCATCGGGGTAGGCCCGAGTAAAAAAGCCGCTGGGCAACACGCTGCTCAGCAGCTTCTCAGACTGCTGTGCCAACATGGCGCCTGACTCTGCCCCCCTTGTTTCCTGAAACATGCGCTGCCGCAAAATGGACAGCGGCGGTTTGCATCAACAAAGACGCGCTGAGTGGAGAATGAGTGTGGTGGCGGGAAGCGGTTTTTTTCAGCGTCTGCGCAGCGGGTTGCAGAAGACTCGGCAGAGCCTTGTGGGGAGTCTCGAAGCCGTTTTCAGCCGCAAGCGTCTGGACATCGACACCCTTGAGAAATTGGAAGAGGCCCTGATTCTCGCCGATCTCGGGACGCGTACTGTCGACAGAGTCCTGCAAGAAGTCAACGCTCGCGTGAAGCACAAGACGATCGAGGCGGGGGATGGCCTTCGGGACGGGGTGATCGACATTTTGCGCGACATCATGACCGAGGCGATGCCGGCGGCGGAGACAATCGGCCAGCCGCAGCCGTGGGTACTGATGATGGTGGGGGTGAATGGGGTCGGCAAAACCACCACCCTGGGTAAGCTCGCGCATCATTTTCACCAGCAAGGCGGCAAGTCGCTGCTGGTAGCGGCTGATACCTTCCGTGCCGCGGCGATTGAGCAGGCGGCGATCTGGGGCGAGCGCGCCGGTGTCGATGTCATCAAGGGTCAGCCGGGCGGCGACGCCGCGGCCGTTGCCTTTGACGCGGTTCAGGCCGCCTGCGCCCGGCATGCGGACCGGGTGCTGATCGACACTGCGGGGCGCCTGCACACCAAGGCGCCGTTGATGGAAGAGTTGAAGAAGATGCAGCGTGTGCTCGGGCGTGCTCTGCCCGATGCGCCGCATGACATCTGGCTGGTTCTGGATGCCACCACCGGGCAAAACGGCATCGCCCAGGTGCGGCAGTTTCACGAGAGTCTTGGGCTTACCGGCTTGGTCCTGACCAAGCTGGACGGCACCTCGAAGGGAGGCATTGTCATCAACGTCGCTCAGGAATTTCAGTTGCCGATCCGTTACATCGGTGTCGGTGAGGGAGTGGACGATTTACGGCCGTTCGACGTCGCCGAATTTACGGCGGCCCTTTTTGACAAGGCATAGATGGAAGAAGGATAGGAACCATGAATGTTGATGAATTGCGCCAACAGTTGGCCGATGTGCAAGGCACGCTTAACGCGCTCCGAGGTCATCTTTGATCTCGACAAGCGGCAGGCGGAAATAGCGGTTCTGGATGCCCAAATGAGTCGCGAGGATTTCTGGGATGATATAGAGGGCGCCCAGGAGGTTGTGAAACGACGAGCACTGTTGCAATCGCCTACGCAGCGCTGGCAAGGATTGATGGACCGGGTGGAGGATGCCGCCGGACTTCTTGAGTTGGCGGCGGAGGAAGGTGATCTCGACGTGTTGCAAGAGGTCGGAGCGGAAACTCGCGTGCTCATCGAGGAAGGCGAACGGTTCGAACTGGAAGCGTTGCTATGCGGTGAGATGGATGCGTCGAACGCCATAATCCATCTGCAGCCGGGTGCGGGCGGTACCGAGTCGCAGGATTGGGCCGAGATGTTGATGCGAATGTACATGCGCTGGGTTGAACTGCACGGCCACAGCGTCGAGGTGCTTGAGGTGCAGCCGGGGGAAGAGGCCGGTATCAAGAGCGTGACCCTCAAGATCATGGGATCATACGCGTATGGGTATCTCAAGGCGGAAAACGGCGTGCACCGTCTGGTGCGCATTTCGCCTTTCGACGCGGCCAAGCGCCGCCATACGTCGTTCGCCTCGGTCTTGGTTTCCCCCGAGGTCGATGCCTCTGTAGACATTGATATTGATGAGAGCCGCTTGCGGGTCGATACGTACCGCTCAAGCGGCGCAGGCGGGCAGCACGTCAACGTGACCGATTCTGCCATCCGGCTCACCTATCAAGTGGACGATGACACCCGCATCGTCGTACAGTGTCAGAACGAGCGCTCGCAGCACAAGAATCGCGCCAGCGCCATGGGCGTGCTGCGTTCGCGCCTTTATGCCTTGGCGCAGCGGCGTCAGCGTGACAAGATGGCAGAGCTTCAGGGCGAGAAAAAAGACATCGCTTGGGGCAATCAGATTCGCTCCTACGTTCTGGCCCCCTATCAACTGGTCAAGGATCACCGCACGGGCTTCGAGATGGGCAATGTGGCGGCGGTGTTCGCTGGCCAGTTGGAGCCATTCATGCAAGCTTATCTTCTTTCGCAACGCGAAGCCGGATAATCCTCATGTACGAATTCTTCGTCAGTTTACGATATCTCAAATCGCGCCGCCGTCAGGGATTCATCTCGCTGATTACCTTGATCTCGGTGGGCGGGGTGGCGGTTGGCGTCATGGTGCTGATCGTTGTCTTGTCGGTGATGAGCGGATTTGAGACGACCCTCAAGGAGAAGCTCCTCGGCATCAATGCGCATCTGTGGGTTCTGCCGCAGCGTACGGGCCAGCTTCAAGGGTACCGGGAGCTGGCGAGCCGGATCGAGGCCATACCCCGCGTAACACACGCGACGCCGTTCACCGCTCACGAGGTGATGCTCATGGCCGGCGGGCGTGTTGCCGGGACGATCGTGCGGGGCATCGACCCCGATGAGAGGAGCCAGACGGGGGATTTTGCCCGGCTGTTTGAGGACCGGGACTTGACGGCATTGCTCAACCCTCCGGGAGGCGCTGACAACGGCGTGCCGCAATCGGCGCGCCGCGGCATCGTGCTGGGCACGGAGTTGGCGCGTACCCTGCGCGTCGCCGCCGGAGAGCAGATCATTCTCAACTCGCCGCTGGGAATTCTTCAGCCGGCGGGCATCTTGCCCAACATGCGCGGCTTCACAGTTACCGGGACGTTTGAGACCGGCATGTACGAATACGACGCCAAGCTCGCCCTGATTTCCCTGGACGAGGCGCAGGAGCTTTTCGATCTCGGAGAAGTCGTGCACGGCATCGAGGTTCGAGTGGACGACATCTACCGCGTGCGCGACGTGGCGGAGGCGACCGAGGCGCTGCTCGGGTCAGGTGTTTGGACGCGCGACTGGATGCAGATGAACCGAACGCTTTTTTCGGCACTGCGGCAGGAGCGGGTGCTGATGTTCATCATTCTAGTGCTGATCATCCTGGTGGCCGCCTTCAACATCATCAGCACGCTGATCATGATGGTGATGGAGAAGACCGGCGCCATTGCCATCCTGAAGGCCATGGGCGCAAGCAATCGGGGTATCTACCGCATCTTCCTGATCCAGGGTCTGGTGATCGGCCTAGTCGGAATGGTCATTGGGACGCTTGCCGGTTTGATTCTGGCCTGGAATCTGCCGGCTATCGCCACGGTGATCGAGGGCTGGCTGGGTATTCAGTTCTTCCCCCCGGACGTTTACGTCATTGATCAACTCCCGGTAGAGATCCGACCGCTGGATGTCGTTGCGATCGTGGTGACCTCGGTCTGCGTGAGTTTTCTGGCGACCCTGTACCCGGCTTGGAATGCCTCCCGGCTTGATCCCGTGGTAGCTTTGAGATATGAATAGTTCGTGCTATGATTGAGCCACTTAACAAGTGCGGCTTGAAGCCCGTGGTCATTTCGGTTGACAAGGTGTATAAGCAATACGCTCAAGCCGATACCACGGTTGAGGTTTTGCAAGGCGTGCAGATGCAGGTTGCCAGCCAGGAAATGGTGGCTATTGTAGGGCCTTCAGGTGCAGGGAAAAGCACGCTGCTGCATTTGATAGGCGGCTTGGACCGGCCGACGCAGGGCCGTATCTGTTGTGCCGGGATCGATCTGTCGCAGCTTTCGGACCGGCGGTTGGCCGATTTCAGGAGCCGTCGTATTGGCTTCGTCTTTCAGTTCCACCACCTCTTGCCCGAGTTTTCAGCCTTGGAAAACACCATGATGCCGGCCCTCATTCAGCGACAACCCAAACAAGAGGTAGAACACCAAGCATGCCAGCTCTTGGTCAGCGTCGGGTTGGCTGATCGACTCCATCACCGGCCCGGCGCGCTCTCCGGCGGCGAGCAGCAGCGGGTTGCAGTTGCCAGAGCCCTTATCAACAACCCAGACGTTTTGTTAGCCGATGAGCCCACCGGGAATCTTGACCGTGCCACCGGTCGGACGATACAGACGCTTCTGCGTCAACTGAATCAAGAATTGGGGCAAACGTTCGTCGTTGTGACGCACGACCAGAAGTTTGCTGCACACATGGATCGGGTGATATCCCTTGTTGATGGCAAAGTCAGCACAGCCTGAGGAGATGTGACAATGTTCAAGCGATTTACGGAACGGGCCAGACGGGTAATTATCCTTGCCAGAGAAGAAGCGGAGCGCCATCACCACGAGTATCTGGGGCCCGAACACATCTTGCTGGGCATGCTGAAAGACGGGGGTGGCATTGCCATTACCGTGTTGCAGAAGGCCGGCTTGAGCATTGAGCACGTTCGGATGGAAATCGAGCGCCACCTGCCGCGTAATGCCAACGCGCTGATCGTCGGCGAGATTCCGTTCACTCCGAAAGCCAAGAAGGTGCTGGAGTACGGTGTGGAGGAAGCCCGCCTCATGGGTCACAACTACATCGGTACCGAACACTTGCTCCTTGGCCTCCTCAAGGAAAAAGAGGGCATTGGCGCCAAGGTGCTGAACAATCTGGGCATTCGGCTCGTTGAGACGCGCGAGAAGATTCTCAACCTGCTGCAGGAACCCACGACGAAAACCAAGGAAAAAAGCAAGACCCCAGCGTTGGATGAGTTTGGCCGTGATCTCACCGAATTCGGCCAGAACGGCCAGCTTGACCCGGTAATCGGGCGCGAGAACGAGATTGAGCGCGTGGTGCAAATCCTGAGCCGGCGGACCAAGAACAACCCGGTGCTCATCGGCGAGCCCGGTGTCGGCAAGACGGCGATTGTGGAGGGGCTGGCACAGCGTATCGTCAACCGCGAGGTGCCGCAGCTGCTGTTTGACCGCCGCGTGGTGGCTCTCGACCTCGGGGCACTGGTGGCCGGCACGAAGTATCGCGGCCAGTTCGAAGCGCGCATGAAGGCGATTATGAAAGAGATTGTACAGGCGGAAAACATCATTATTTTTATTGATGAGTTGCACACCTTGGTGGGAGCCGGCGCTGCTGAGGGCTCCGTGGATGCCTCCAATATGCTCAAACCAGCGCTGTCGCGCGGCGAGATTCAGTGCATCGGCGCCACGACCCTTGACGAGTACCGCAAGTATATTGAGAAGAATGGCGCTTTGGAGAGACGTTTTCAGCCCATTACGGTCGACCCGCCGAGTGTTGAGGAAAGCATCGAAATCCTGCGCGGTTTGAAGGACCGCTATGAAGCCCACCACCGCCTGAGAATTCCCGATGAATCGATCGTGCAAGCCGTCAAGCTTTCTGCCCGTTACATCACCGACCGTTTTCTTCCCGATAAGGCCATCGACGTCATGGACGAGGCAGGCGCTCGCGTGCGCCTGCGAAGCGTGACACCACCGCCGATGATGCGTGACCTGCAGCGGCAAATTAATGAGATCGTCAGGTCGAAGAAGGAGAAGATCGAGAATCAGGAATTCGAGCGAGCCGTTGAATTGCGGGATCAGGAAGAGGGGATGCGGCGCCAGGTGGAAGACCTGAGGACCGAGTGGGAAGAGGCGCAAGAGGAATCCGAAGTACCCGTGACGGAAGAGGACATGGCGTACGTCGTGTCCCGGATGACGGGTATCCCGCTGTTGAAGATTGAGGAAGCTGAATCGCGCCGCCTGCTCAATATGGAGGCGGAACTCCACAATCGCGTGGTTGGTCAGGAGGAGGCGATTGCCGTAGTCACGCGGGCGATCCGTCGTTCACGGGCCGGCCTCAAGGACCCGCGCCGTCCTGTGGGGACGTTCATTTTCCTGGGTCCCACGGGGGTCGGCAAAACCGAGTTGGCGCGTGCCCTCGCCGAGTTTCTGTTTGGTCACGAGAGCTCGCTCATTCGGGTTGACATGTCGGAGTACATGGAACGTTTCAGCGTATCGCGCCTGACAGGGGCGCCTCCTGGATATGTGGGGTATGACGAGGGCGGACAGCTCACGGAGCAGGTGCGGCGACGGCCATACTCGGTCGTGTTGCTCGACGAGATCGAGAAGGCGCACCCGGACGTCTACCACATGTTGCTTCAGGTCATGGACGACGGGCATCTCACCGACAGCTACGGGCGCAAGGTGGACTTCAAGAACGTCGTGCTTATCATGACCTCGAACGTAAGCGCTCGCACGATCGAGAAAAACACGGCGATCGGCTTCCAGAGAGGTGAGGAGGACACGTTCGAGAAGATTAAAGAGAACGTCATGAACGAACTCAAGCGCACCTTCAACCCCGAGTTTCTCAATCGCATCAATGAAGCGGTCATGTTCCACTCGTTGAGCCTTGACCATATACGGCACATTGTGGATATTCTGCTTGGCCGTTTGAACGAGCAGATGGCCGAAAACGATATCACGCTCGAGATTGACGACAGCGCTAAGACTTGGCTGGCGGAACAGGGATATGATCCGGCTTATGGTGCGCGGCCCCTGAAGCGCGCCATCCAGCGGCACATTGAAGATCCTCTGTCCGAGGAGGTGTTGCGTGGCGAGTTTGTGCAAGGTGGCGTCGTGGAGATCAAGCTGGCAGGGGAAGAATTGGTGTTCCTCTCCAAGGAGGAAGAGGCAGTGGAAACCCTGTCCGATAGCTAACCGGAGTTCCGGTATCCCGATGTAAGTTCCAAGGCCCGGTGGGGAATTCTCCATCGGGCCTTGGTGTGTTTGGAGGAAGGCAAGGCGTTGGACCGGATCCGTACCTAGGGGTTCGGCTGGCGGTGGCGGGAGAACGTGATTCATATGACGTGGCAAAGATGGTTCGGTCTGATCGTGTTGCTGTCGAGTCTCCTGATATTCGCTTGCAACGCAGCGGCGCAAGTCGGACCGGGTGCCATCGTCCGTGACATTGAGATTCGCGGCAATCGTCTGACCCAAGAGGCCACCATCCGGTTCTATTTGGAAACGGAGGTAGGCAAGGTCTACGTTCCCCGAACCCTGAGCGAAGACATCAAGCGGTTGTACGCCCTGGAAACTTTTGACAATATCCGGGTGACGGCGGAAGAAATCGAAGGCGGCATGCGCCTGATTGTCACAGTCACTGAAAAACCCACCGTGCGCCGGGTAACCTACTCTGGCAACCGGGCGATCTCGGAGGATGAAATCGATGAGCGTATCCAACTCAAGGAACGTTCGACTTTCGACCGCGGCCTCCTCAACGACACAATCACCGGCTTGCAGAACCATTACCGTGAATCCGGCTATTATTTTGCCCACGTGCATCCCGATATTACGCCGGTAGCCGATAATCAGGTCGATATCGAGCTGGTCATCACCGAGGGTAGGCGAATCCGCATCCGCAGGATTCAGTTCACCGGCAACACGTACTTCACCGACAACCAATTGCGCAAGGAAGTCCAGCTTCAGGAATACTTCCTGCCGATTGTGAGCGATTCGGCGTCGCTCTACCGGCCCGAGGCGCTGCGGGTCGATCTCCAGCTTCTGGAGCAGTTATACCAGAGCAACGGCTTCGTAAACGTGCAGATTGGCGAGCCCGTTGTCGAGATCAATCGGGAAGCCGGCGCCATCGCCGTTACCGTGCCCATTGCACGTGAGGGCGAGCAGTACAAGGTCGGCACCGTCGCCCTCGCCGGCAGCGAGGTATTCAGCTCGGAGGAACTGCGTGGCCTCGTTCGCGTCACCAGCGGCGAAATCTACAGCCGAGAGACAGTGCGGCGCGATATCCTCGCCCTGACGGAGGCATACGCCAACAAGGGCTACGCCTTTGCCGACATCGTTCCAACGGTATCCCTCGACCAACAGACCCGGCTGGTCAATCTCGGCTTTACGACCCATCCGGGTCCCAAGGTTTATATCGGGCGGATCGATATCATCGGTAACGAGCGCACCCAAGACCGGGTCATTCGCCGCGAATTGCGGCTCGACGAAGGGGAACTGTACAGTGGCAGCAAGCTGCGCCGGTCGCGTCAGCGACTCAATAATCTTCAGTACTTCGAAGAGGTTAATATCGACACCAGGCCCCGTGCCGAGGATGATCTGCTCGACCTTGAGGTGCAGCTGAGAGAGCGCTCAACCGGACAATTCAGTGCCGGGCTTGGATTCAGTTCGGTTGAAGACGTCATCTTCACGGCTTCTGTGGTGCAGAATAATCTCTTCGGCCGCGGTCAGACGGTGAGCGCGACTGCGCATATTGGCGGCATCTCGCAGGACTTTTCCCTTTCCTTCCGTGAGCCATGGCTCTATGGCCGGCCCATCAGCCTTGGAGCAAGCGTCTTTAACCGTGCCGAGGATTTTCAGACCTTCGACGTGAACCGCACGGGCGCCAGTCTGAGCCTCGGGCGCGCGCTCGGCGAATTCGCCCGCATTTCGGCCGCTTATCGATACGAGGTGCTCGATATCAGCAATCTGAGCGCCAACGCCTCCGAATTGCTTCAGCAGTCGCAGGGTAAATCGACAACCAGCAGCGTTACCCCAAGCATCTTGCGAGACTCGCGCGACAACGTGTTCAACCCGTCGGAAGGCTCGGTCAATTCGTTTGAGATCCAGCTTGCGGGCCTAGGTGGCGACAACCGCTACTACAGGGCGATTGGCAATTCCACTTGGTATTTCGCGCTACCCGCTGAAATGACGGGCTTCGTGCGCGGCCGGTTCGGTTTCGGCGGCGGCTTTGGTGACAGGGTCTTGCCGGCCTCGGAGCGGTTTTTCCTCGGCGGCGTCACGACTATACGCGGCTTTGAATTCCGCGATATAGGGCCGGAAGACGAGGCAGGTAATCCTTTGGGAGGCACGTCGTTTGTGCAGTTCAACATTGAGATTGGCAGAAGCATTGGTGCCGTGTTGAGAGTGGTCGCGTTCGTCGACGTGGGTAACGTGTACGACTCCGATAATGACTTCGACATCGGCGATCTGCGCCGTAGTGCCGGGCTCGGCATCCGTATCGTAACGCCAATAGGGCCGATTCGCTTGGACTACGGTTTTAAGCTGGATAAGAGGGCGGGTGAATCGGCCGGCAGATTGGGCTTCCTCTTGGGCACTTTTTAGGCGCCGGACGATGGTTTTAACTTGACAGGAAAAGGAGCGCAGATGACGCGTTCATGGAGTTTGAAAAGACCGGGACTCCTGAGGTTGGCATTCGCCGTGATTCTGGGCTTGGCCGGGATGGTTCAGGCGCAGGGCGTCAAGGTGGGAGTAGTCGATTTGCAAGCGGTACTGGATGGCTCAGTGCGCGGCAAGGCTGCGAAGGAGCGTCTGAAGGAACTTGGCGACCAGTTGCAGCGCGAGATTCAAGCCAAGCGCGAATTCAAGGAGCGCAAGGAGGAAGAACTGCAAAATCTTCGGAGCGAGATCCAACGACAGGGTCTTGTGCTCAGTGAGCAGGCGCGCATGGGGAAGGAAGAGGAATTCCGAAAGAGCATCCGGGAATTGAAGCGTTTTATCGACGATACCAATAATTTCATCGACGACGCCACACAGGAATTCCGCGAGAAGGAGGTTCGCGAAACCCAATTGTTGCTCATCGCTATCCGGGACGTCGTGCGTGAGGTTGGGTCGCACGGCCAATACACCCTGATCCTGGAGGGTAACGACAGCGCCGCGCTCGTTCTCTACATAGATGCCACCGTTGACCTTACCGAAGAGGTCGTCCAGTTGTTTGATCAGACATCGGCCGAGGCCGAGTAGCCTGCGGGGGATGGTCGTGCGTGCGACGCTGGCCGAGTTGGGGCAGTTGCTCGAAGCTGAAATTGTCGGGGACGGGCAGACGACGGTCTGCGGCCTCGCGTCCCTTGAGGAAGCAAAGGCCGGCGATTTGGCCTTCGTGGCCGGCGACCGCAGCGCCCGGGGGCGTCTCGCCGCGTCGCATGCCAGCGCGGTTCTCGTCGCACCGGATATGCCGGTGGATCGGCCGGCTCTTCGCGTGCCTGATCCGTATCTCGGATTCATCCGCTTGGTTGAGGAATACTTCCCACCGCAGCACCCGGTCTGGGGTATCGATGACCTCGCTGTGCTGGCCCCGGACGTTGTGGTGGGTCAGCGCGTGAGCGTCGGGCCGTACGTGGTGGTCGGCCGGGGTACGCGGCTGGAAGACGATGTTGTCATCTATCCTGGAACCTACATTGGACCCGGGTGCCACATCGGACCGGAATGCGTCTTATATGCCAACGTGAGCCTGTACCCTCGAGTGGCGCTGGGGCGTGGCGTGGTCATTCACAGCGGCGCGGTCATTGGCGCGGATGGCTTCGGATACCGTCGCTTAGGCGGTGGGGATTACCGTAAGATCCCTCAGATTGGCGGTGTCCTTATTGGTGATTGCGTAGAGATCGGCGCCAATACGTGCATCGACCGCGCCACCCTCGGCAACACGGTCATTGAAGCCGGCGCGAAGCTCGACAACCTTGTTCAGATTGGCCACAACAGTGTGGTGGGGGCTTACACCGTTATGGCCGGACAGGCAGGCGTATCTGGAAGCGTGCGGGTGGGCACTGGGGTACGCATGGGCGGGCAGGCCGGCATCGCAGATCACGTGACTGTTGGCGATGGGGCGGCCATCACCGGCCAAGCCGGCGTGGCGGCCGACGTGGAACCCGGTACGACGGTGTTCGGTTCGCCGGCAGTTCCCTCGACCCTTGCCAAGCGAGCACACCTCTATGGGCTGAAGCTTGGGGAATTGTTTCAAAGTGTCAAGCGGCTTCAGCGGCGCCTTGAGGCGCTCGAGAGCCGAAGCGAGGGGGAATGATGTCACTGGGACCGGAAGATATTTTGGCGTTGTTGCCGCATCGGTACCCTTTCATTCTGGTGGACCGCATCCAGGAAATTCAGCCAGACCAATACGCCATCGGGGTCAAGAACGTCAGTCTCAATGAACCGTTCTTTCAGGGGCATTTCCCGCATTATCGAGTGATGCCCGGCGTGCTCATTGTTGAGGCCATGGCGCAAGTTGCCGGTGTCCTTGTTGGCTATTCGAAATCACGGGCGGTTACCAGCGCCCGGCTGCCTCTGCTCGCGGGTGTCGATCGTTGTCGATTCAGGCGTCAGGTCGTCCCGGGGGATCAACTCGTCATACGCCTTGAGGTGGTACGGCGGCACGGTTTACTCTGGCGCGTCGCGGGTCAGACCTCTGTGGACGGAGAACTGGCGGCACAGGCCCAACTACTGGTGTTTCTTGGTGACAAACCTGACGCCGAAGAAGAGGCTCAATAATGCGGATCGACTCGCGGGCGATTGTTTCCCCGATCGCCAACTTGGCTGAGGACGCCGTCGTTGGCCCCTTCAGTATCATCGAGGCGGGCGTCACCATCGGCGCCAACACCGTGATTGGTTCCCACGTTGTTATTGAATCAGGCACCACTGTCGGCGCGCGGTGCCGCATCGGCAACGGCGCCAAGCTGGGTGGCGCTGCCCAAGACATGAGCTATGAGGGCGGGGCAAGCTACCTGAACATCGGCGACGAGTGCGACGTTCGTGAGCTGGCCGTCATCCACCGCAGCGCGACAACGGGCGGTTGCACGAAAATCGGATCGCACAATTTCATCATGTCGCAAGCCCACATCGCTCACGACTGTGTTCTCGGCGACCACGTTATCGTAGCCAGCTTGACGGCCTTGGCGGGCCACGTCGAGGTCGAAGATTGGGCGACGGTGGGAGGTGTGACCGGGGTGCACCAATTCGTGCGTATCGGCACGCACAGCATGGTAGGGGGCGCCTCGCGTCTGATTCAGGACGCACCACCCTACATGCGCACTGCAGGCAGCCCGGCACTGGTGCGCGGCGTGAACACCATAGGCATGAGGCGGTCGGGGTTTACACCGAAACAGCGTAAGGAGCTTAAAGACGTCTACCGCTTGCTCTATCGTTCAGATTTGAATACCGCGCAAGTTCTTGATACATTGCGGTGCCAGCCACACCTCAGCGCACCCGTGGCTCACTTGGTGCGCTTCATCGAACGGTCCAAACGGGGCCTCTGCTCATCGCCACGCAAGTCGTCCAGCCATGGTACGGAAGGTGAAGGAGAACAATGGAACAAAAGCTGAGAGTCGGCGTTGTCGGCGTCGGGCATATGGGGCGGTATCATGTCGGGCTTTACAGCGAGTTGCCCGACGTTGATCTGGTAGGTGTTGCCGATATCAATCACGACTGCGCGCATAGAACCGCTCAACAATACAACACCACTGCCTATACCAATTACCACGACCTCATTGACGAGGTGGACGCCGTCAGCATCGCTGTCCCGACCTCTTTGCACCACCCCGTTGCCAAGGATTTTTTGGATGCCGGCGTACATGTCCTCCTCGAAAAGCCCATTGCCCACACCATGGACGAAGCCCGCGACCTGTTTGACTTGGCCGAATCCAGGAACATGGTCCTGCACATCGGGCACGTTGAACGCTTTAACGGCGCGGTGCAAGAACTGAAAAAGATCGTCCACGAACCCCTGATGATCGAGAGCCGACGCCTAGGTCCTTTCGTTCCGCGCATCAAGGATGACGGGGTGATTCTGGACCTCATGATTCACGATATCGACATCATCCTGGGGCTCGTTCCGTCCCCTATTCAGCGCCTACAGGCCCTAGGGCGATCGGTACACACCGGCAAGGAGGATCTGGCCAACGTGCAGATCTGCTTCCAGAACGGCTGTATCGCCACCCTCCTTGCCTCCCGGGCTACCGAAGTCAAGGTTCGTACCATGGCGATCACGCAGCCCAATGCCTATATCCTGCTGGATTACACCGATCAGGACATTCGTGTCCATCGCCAAGCCTCTTCGGAGCACATCGTCGCGCGCGGTACGTTGCGCTACAAGCAGGAATCATTCATCGAGCGCATCTTCGTGCACAAGGACAATCCCCTCAAGCTGGAAATCAAGAATTTCATCGACAGCATCATCCATCAGGTCTCGCGGGTGCCTACCGTGACCGAAGAACTGCACTCGCTGCAGGTAGCCCTGCAAGTCCTCGAAATCCTGGAAAAAGACGGTATGTTCTGAGCCCACGCGCAGCTCACGACATGGCGGAGGAGAACGGCCATGGCCGGAGATGATGGCGCGCACCGCCTCGTTTCGGATGCCGCGCGTGGTTTTGATACGTCGCCGCTCGGCATGATTGCCGGTGCCGGTGACATCCCGCTCCTCATCGCGCGTCAAGCCAGATGCGACGACCGCCCCTTGCCCACCATCGCGCTTTCGCCGCAAATTGCCGCCGATTTGGCACCATATTGCCCCATTCTGTGCCAGCACGGTCCCGGTCAACTCAGCAAAATCATCCGTACCTTACAGCACTGCAACGTGCGCCAGGTCGTCATGGTTGGCAAGGTGGAGAAGCGTTTCTTCTTCCAGACGCCGCGTCTGGACCTGCGAGCCCTGCGCCGCCTCGGTCAGTTGCCGGATTACCGGGATGTCACCCTGATGGATGCCGTAGCGGATGAATTTGCCAGGGAGGGCCTGCAGGTGGTCGAGCAGACGCGCCTGCTGGGGCATTTGCTGACCCCGGAGGGCGTGTTTGGCAGGCACCGGCCAGACAGCCGGGCCTGGGAGGATATTGGCTACGGCTTTGCGCAGGCCAAGCAACTCGCCTCGATGGATATCGGGCAAACGGTTGTGGTTCGCCGCCGTACGATTCTCGCGGTGGAGGCGCTGGAGGGCACGGATGCCACCATCCGGCGTGGCTGTGCGTATGGACGCGGCGCCGTGGTGGTGAAGGTCAACAGACGGCAGCAGGACATGCGCTTCGACGTGCCCGTTGTCGGGCCGCACACCCTGGTGGCGGTGGTAGAAGGCCGGGCCGGCGTGTTGGCAGTGGAGGCGGGAACGACCGTTATGCTGCACCTCCCGGAATTGATTGCGACGGCCAACGCCAAGCGCTTGGCGTTGGTCGGGCTCACGCCAGCGTTGCTGCGATAATGCGGCGGGAGAGCGTTATGGACAGTCACGCGCAGGATGCACCGCTTCTCATCATCGCGGGTGAAACTTCGGGCGATCAGCACGGCGCGGCAATGGTCCGCGTCTTGCGAGAGGACTTCCCGGACCTGTCGATCTTTGGAGTGGGCGGCGAGCACATGCGCGTAGCCGGCGTGGAAACGCTGTTCGACGTCGAGACGCTGAACGTGGTGGGTCTCGTCGAAGTGCTCGCCAAGGTTCCCTCGGGCCTGTTGATGGCGCGCCGCCTTTTGCAAGCCGCTCGTAAGCGCGGCGCCCGTGTGGTGGTGTTGATCGACGCGCCGGGTTTTAATCTGCCCTTTGCCAGCTGGGCCAAACAGGCGGGTTTGCAGGTCGTCTACTACGTTAGCCCGCAGATTTGGGCTTGGCGTCAGAACCGCGTTCACAAAGTAGCGCGCCGCGTGGACAAGATGCTGACGCTGTTTCCGTTCGAAGTGCCGTTCTACGCCGCTGCCGGCGTCGATGCCGAATATGTCGGGCACCCGCTCCTCGATTGCCTGCCCGGCCTGCCGGACCGCATCCAAGCCGCCCAGACGCTGGGATTGGACACGCAACGGCCCCTCGTCGCCCTGCTCCCCGGCAGCCGCCGTCGGGAAGTGAAGCTTTTGTTGCAACCCATGCTCGCGGCGTTGAGCCTGATCCGACGCGATCTGCCCGAGGTGCAGGGTGTTCTGCCAGTGGCGCCGACCGTGGCGGAGACGGTGCAGCAGATCGTATCCGGGTTTCCCGGCGCGCTTACGGTGGTCAGCCAGCAGAGCCTGACGGCGTTATGCGCGGCCGATTTCGCACTCGTTGCTTCCGGCACGGCGACTCTGGAAGCGGGACTCATTGGCGCCCCCATGGTGATCGTCTATCGTGTCAACCGCCTCACCGCGTGGCTGGCCAAGCGGCTTCTGCGGGTCCCTTACGTCGGGCTCATCAACATTGTCGCCGGGCACCAAATCGTTCCCGAATTGCTACAGGAAGCGGTATCCCCGCGCGCCATGGCCGCCGCGGCCTTGAGCGTCCTGCGGGATCCTATCGAAGCCCGGCGCATCAGAGGAGAACTGACGGCGCTGCGTGCAACGATGGGCGAAGGCGGCAGCAGCCAACGAGCGGCTGCCAGCGTCGGCGTGGTCCTGCGTCAGGCGCGTGACCGACACACGGATGTTCGGGTGCCCGAATGAGATCGCTTGGGGTGCTGCTGAGTTCGTCCCCCGTGACGAGGCGTGCCGTTGTGCAGCTCCTCAGTTGGTTGTTGCGTGGGCTCTTTGTCACGCTGCGCCCCGAGTACGTTCAGCGGCAGGGCGAGCAGCGGGTGCAGGGCGCCCGGACGCCGATCTTGTTGGCCTTCTGGCATGGGCGCATGCTGTATTTCCTGAAACTGTACGAGTACCTCGGAGCGCGGGTGACGATTCTCGTCAGCCACAGCCGCGACGGCGAATTGGTAACGCAACTGTTGTCGCGCTTCGGCCTGCCGACGACTCGCGGTTCCACAACCCGAGGCGGCGCCCGTGGGCTCCTGGCCGTCGTCAACAAGGTGCGAAGCGGCAACCACGCCGGCTTCACCCCGGACGGACCGCGCGGCCCGCGTTACCAAGTGCAGCCCGGCTTGGTCCTGGTGGCCAAACGAACCGGCGCTCCCATTTTGCCGATGACCTTCGGCGCCCAATGGAAACGGGTGCTGGCAAGCTGGGACGCCTTTCTGCTGCCTCTGCCCTTCAGTCGCATCGTGGTGGTTTACGGCGAACCGATCTACGTGCCGGCCGACGCCTCCGCCGTCGCCCTGGAGGCCAAGCGCCGGGAGGTCGAGACCAGCCTTCGGCGTATCACGGAAACGGCCGACAACTACTTCATATCCTGAATGTCCGTCCTCTATACCCTTATCCTCATCGGTGCCGGCATTGCCTCGCTGCCGTATCTTCTGTGGCGCTGCCTGCGCGGCGCGACCTATCTGCTGGACCTGTCTGAACGCTTTGGTGGCGTTTCCTTTCCGCATGGAGAGCCGGAGGGGTGCCTCTGGTTCCACGCGGCATCCGTGGGCGAGGTGCAGGGGTTACAGCCGATCATTGCCGCCTTGCACGACCGTTTTCCGTCACGGCCCGTAGTGCTCTCCACGTTTACCCCTGCCGGTAAGGCGCTGGCGCAGAAAGTGGTTCCGCAGGCTGCGCGGGTGTTCCTGCTGCCGTTTGATTTGCCGTGGATCGTTGGCAAGATGGCGCGGCGTTTGCGTCCCAGCGCCCTGATCGTGCAGGAGACGGAACTATGGCCGAACCTGTTTCGAGAGTTCGGGCGGTTGCGCGTGCCCGTTGTGTTGGTGAACGGACGTCTTTCGCCGCGCTCGTTTCGGAGATACGCTCGGGTGCGGCCATTCATACGCCGCGTGCTGGCCAATGTATCGCTAATTCTGGCGCAGTCCGACAGCAGCGCTCAGCGGTTTCAGCGCCTTGGCGTGCCCGCGCACAAGGTCCAAATGGTGGGAAACACCAACATCGACCGGGCACTGAATCAGGCTGAGCAACCCACACCGCCGCATCCCATGGCGCCCCTTCTGGCAGCCAGACAGGTGCTGGTCGCCGGCAGCACGCACGAAGGCGAGGAGACGACCCTGCTATCGGTATACCAGCGTTTGCGCGCTCAGCATTCCGACCTCTGCCTGGTTTTGGCGCCGCGCCATCTCGAACGGGTCGAAACCGTTGCGCGACGCGTTCAGGCTTGCAATTTATCAGCCATCCGACGGTCCCGATATCCTGACAAGTCCAGTGCGCGGCCTGACGTGGTCATCCTCGACACCCTGGGCGAACTTGTCGCTTTCTACAAGCTGTGCACCTTGGCCTTCGTCGGCGGCAGCCTGGCGCCCATCGGTGGGCACAATATCCTGGAACCGGTCATGTTCGCCAAGCCCCTGCTGTTCGGTCCGCACATGCACCACTTCCCGGAACTGGCGGACCTGTTGCGCAACGCCGACGGTGCCATCCAGGTGCACGATGAGAACGATCTGTACACGCATACGGCGCACCTGCTTGCGAACTCCGCTGAAGCCGCTGCCATGGGTCAACGCGCTCTCTGGGCTCTCGGTTCCAACCGCGGCGCGCTGCTGCGCACCTGCGAGACGCTTGCCGAAGTGCTTGAAGGTACGTAGATCCTGAACGGCGAGTTAGGCGGGCACAGGCGCCGCTGGAGCGGATGGATGACAGGGTAGATGTCTTCCGGGCGCCTTGAAAATGACTCACTGGCGGATAAAGCCGGCGTGAGTGACGCCGCGTCATGGCGACAGAGAATAAACGGTGACGACGTCGCTCCTCTATGATCGCTGCGCGCACACCTTCTACAGCGCCATCTGTCTTGCCGCCACGGTTATCTTCTGGTTATGAGTCCTGAGTCTGGCCACGAGGTATTTTTCGAGGTGACCTAGAGACCACGACAACGCCGCGCCCTTGCAACTCGGCCCGCAATTCGTTGCTGTCGTAGGCTTTATCGGCAATCAGTGCCTCGCACTCGACACCGTCAAGCAAGGGAGCAACGCCAATCAAATCATGGCCCTGACGCCGGAAGCAGTACAAAATCCACCAAGTTGCCAAGCGCGTCGCTCCTCACGCTGATCTTCGTGCTTGGGCCACCTCGCGACCGACCGATGGCTTGGCTGTGGGTCCCCTTTTGCCCCGGCACCGTGTTAGTAAAGCCGCACGATGGTGCCGTCAATGAGCGCGTACTCGAAGTCGGCATCGGCCGACAAAACCTTCTTCCTGTTTTTCATACAGTTACAGGGAAACGCAGCAAAAATTTCAATTTATTGCAATTTGCATGTTGACGTTGCAATATCCGTCACGTATTTTGCTTCTCAAGATTTAATGCAATTTGCATTAAAAGGAATTCCCGTCGTGGAATACTACGACAGCCGAACGGTCGCTACCCAGATCGGCATCCCCTATCGTACGCTTATGTACTGGGTGGAGACGGGGCTGATTCAGCCGCATGCCTACTCTGGACGGCGGCGCACTCCGGTACGGTTTTCCGTGGAAGACGTCAAGGAGATCGGTCGCTTGGCGCAGTTACGAAAATACCTCCGGGGACAGTCACTACGAGATGTCCTCAGCAGGCTGCGCAACATGGGACCTAACCCACTATCGCAGGGTGATTTTCTGGTGCTGGAAAATCGCAAGGGCCAGCGTAACGTGATCAAGATCATGCAGAACAACGAAGCCATTCAACTTCTGAACGCCCAACCAGACAGCCAGTTGCGGCTCATCCCCCTCACTGGAGACGAAGTGCAGGACGCCATTTCGGCGGGGCGGCAGGAAGTATTGTTCAGCACGCTGGAAGACGACGCGCCGTAGCGTGCCGAGGAGTCTGAACGGGTAGAAATTTAGGGAAGGACGTACCGTGTCTGACCTGATTCTGTGCGACGAACATGAGCACGTCGCCACCCTCACGCTGAACCGGCCAGCAAAACGGAACGCCATGTCGCCGACTCTGCTGGCCGACTTGTCAGCACAGTTGCGGCGGCTGAGGGAGAATCTGGGCGTCCGCGTGCTCATTTTGCGCGGTCAGGGCACGGAGGCGTTCTCCGCCGGCTACGATATCGGCCACTTGCCGGCGCGCGAGGGCGACGAACCGTTTCCCGACAGCAACGGCGTCGGACTGTTCCAACGCATGCTGGAGCAGGTCCGCACGTTCCACGCCCCGGTCATCGCCATGATTCACGGCTTCTGCATGGGCGGTGGGTTGGAGTTGGCCGCCACCTGCGACATCCGCCTCACCGCTGACACCGGCACCTTCTGCATGCCGCCGGCGCGCCTGGGCGCCCTCTATTCCGGTGAGGGCCTGCTGCGCTTCGTCAACCTGATCGGCGTCGCCAACACCTGCGAAATCTTCTACACCGCCTGCCACTTCGACGCCCAGCGTGCTCACCAAATGGGCTTGGTCAATCATGTCGTCCCGGCAGCGGAACTCGAACAACGTACGGGCGACATAGCGCAACAGATCGTGCGCAACGCTCCATTGTCAGTGAAAAACACTAAAACATCCTTGGCGCACGTGCTGCGGTTTCAGGATTTTTCGCAGCACGCCGAAACTCTCAAACGCCTGCGTGACGCGTGCATGCAGAGCGACGACTTCCAGGAAGGCCGCCGTGCCTTTCTGGAGAAACGGCCGCCGGTGTTTCGCGGCGGCTAGGACGGCGCTGCCGGGCATACGCCGTCACCCCGCCTGCCCACGTCTCCTCAACCCTACATACTTCTTCCGTTTCTCCTTCCGCAGTCAGGGGCGGGCCCCGGCCCGCCCTCCCCACCGCCCGACGTGGCCGCAAAGAAACCGGATGGAAAGCGCAGCTCTACACGTCAGGCACGAGCCGGATGAGGATCTCGGTGCCGTTGGCAAAGGCTTTACGCAGCCGTGGCCCCAGAATCAGCCAACGCAGCCAATAACGCCGGCGGTAGGTGCGCAGGAGGCGTGCTTGCAGTTCGGGCACATTCTCAAGGAGTTGCGCGCTGCACGGCAAGCTGGGGCCGTCCGGTTTGCCGGCTCGCACCGTCACCCGCCCGGTCTGGCGGATGCGGCGCACCTTCAAGGTGTCCCGCTGGCTGCAGAAATAGATAGCGTCGTCATCGAACAAGAACAGGACTGGTACGGTGCCGGATTTTCCATTGGCGCCAAAGGTAGTCATATAAAGGAGCTTGGCGCGTTGCAGAGCGCGCCGAAATTCTAGAGGGAAGGTCATCATGTCGTCACACCCGGCCGCGCTCCTGGCCGGGAGCGGCGGCAACTGGTTGCAAAACGTTCAAGTAGATGGGCAGGCCGGCAGGGCATCCGTTTGAGATTTGCAAACCTGTCCTGCTTCAAGTGTGCGCAACGCCTTACGGCATCTGATAGGTAATCGCCGCCATTCTCTAAATAGCTGTTTTTCTCTGCTTTATCTGTCCCCATACAAGTACCCCTTTCCCATGATTGGACCTCGGCTCAAAACGCCCGTTCTTTTCTCCCTCATCCTCTCTCCAAGTAGCAGCTACGCCGGTTTCTCGCATCATCATGCCAGACATGCGGAGGTGCATGAATTTCATAGCTTCCCGAAAATCTACACCACACGAAAGCGGGGTTCGGCCTCGACCCATTCGACCTTGGTGTTGCGGGTAATCAGCTTTGACGTACACGTGCTGCAAAGTCCCGCAATCATCAGGCTGTCTTCAGGCGTCAGCTCCTTCTCCAACTCCCAACGCAGCCGTTCAAGCTGTCGCCTGGTCAGACGGCAACGGAACACCGAATACTGCAAACTTTCGCCATAGCCCTTCAAGAGTCGGAAACAACGACGCCAGCGTTTGGCGTCACGAATATCGTAACAGACCAGATACCAAGACCGCCCTTCCGCCATAGCCTACCCTCTCAACGCAGACGCATGCGGGCAAACAAGCCGGGTTCCCCAGCCCATTCTTTCTCCAGCAAACGGGACTCCAGTTCGATCAATCGCGCATACGATAGCGAATAGCCCGTCACGGGATGTTTCCAGCGGTCTTCTTTCCGGCGTTCATAGACCGCAATGGCTTTTTTGCGTCCCGCGTCACTGAGCCAGACCTGCTTGCCCGCCTGCGTAAAATCCGCTTCCGCGTCCCACTGCAGGCGATTGATCGACGCAACCAACGGCATGTCCCACAGCGGCACCCGAAACAGTTCCATCAAATCCAGAACGAGGGGATGGGCAGCCGAACGCGGGCGGTGAAAGAAGCCAAAAGCGGGTTCAAGTCCGACAGCGATGATGGCCTGCAACACGTCCCGGTAGAGAAGGGCATAGCCGAAGTTCAGCAGCGCATTGATTCGGTCCCGAGACGGACGGCGGTTTCTGCCGTTGAAACGCAGCCGGTCGTCCAAATCGTCTCGCAGCAAACCGGGGAAACCCGAGAAATAGTGCCGCCCGGCCTCTCCCTCATGGCCGCGCAAGACGTCAATCCCTTCTACGTGACCGGCAATCCGAAGCGCGTTCCGAAGCCCTTGTATAGCCACGTCGATACCCGAAGCCTTGCGATCTTTGCCCCGTGACGCCCGCAGCAGAAACCCGAGTTGACCGGACATCCGGGCCGTCGCCAACCGTCGGGCCAGGCGAAAGACTATGCCGGGGTCGCACAGTGCCTCGAACTGACGGACGCGCCGTTGTACCGGACTTGCGCCAGCGACAAGCCCGCTTACATAGCGTCCGCCACCCGTGAACCAGTGCACCCCGACTTCCTGGGCAGCACAGAGATGGATCGCCTGGGTACTGATTTGCGCGTAGCCGTGGATGACAATTTCACCGACCTCTCGAATCGGAAATGCCTGCTTCTGACCATCGGGGCTGGTAACCGTGAGCGTTTCGCCGGATTTGCCGACCCGCGCTCCATGTGTCGTGACGTGGATGGTCTGCCGTTCACGGTCTTGCGGAAAGAGCCGGACAGGCTCCCAGCCCTCGTCTCTTGCCAAGCGTTCTTCTTCGGGCAAGCACACTGGCGCCAGGGAGCAGCGCAGACACAGCCGGTCATTCTCGGCCACCGGCGGGCGTTCGACCGACTGGCTGAGCGTCCGGGCACGGGCAACGGCTTTGCGGACGTCGTGACGCGCTTCTGCGTCCACGGGAACGCGAACCGTCGTGTTATTGGCGTGATAGCGAACTCGCGCTTCTTCAATCGGCGTGCCGGCGTGCTCTTCCACAAGCAGCGCATAAGCGCAGACCTGGAGCCGGTCGCTCGGCCACGCCTGCGGGCCGTTGTTGCCTTTTGCCGAACGACCGCGTTTGTGTTCGTAGGGAATCAGCCGGCCATCCCGGCGGCGCAGGCAATCCACTTTGCCCCGAATGCCGAGTGTTTCGCTTTCCAGCACCAAGCTGACGTGCTCGCCCTCATCCGCCGTCAATTCTTCATGCAACCGGCGCCCGGCGTACACGGCCGCATCGGCGATACGGATCTCTTCGACCTCTTCCAGATAGAACAGACGTTCGCAATACGCCAGGGCGTGCAGCGCCATGACGCGGAGGGTGGGTTCGGTGGTAGAATCGGTTGACATGGCGTATCCATTCTCGTAATCAGATTACAGGCACGTCAAATTGGTGATTCGCGTGGTATCCGTATCCCCAAAGCGTTCTTGGAACAGTGCCGCCTCGACGACCAAGTCGAACTGGAATTCCGGCGCGACCATTTGGTTATTCGTCCGGCCAGGACGGGACGGCCCCGGAGCGGTTGGGATGACGCCTTCCGCCAAATGCGCGAACACGGGGATGACGCGCTTGATCCGTCGCCTGGGCAAAATCAGCGACAAGGCCGCGCGAGAGCTCCTGGCTGTGCTGGGGAAATGTTCGCGCTGCGGGGTTGAAGTGTGTGAGAGCCTGCTTTGGATAGAGCGGGTCGGAATCTCAAGAAAATCTATTTAGAAGCATTTATGCGGGAAGCGTGACCCAAGCATTTTCAGGGATATCTTGTTTTTGCTCGCGACTAGGCTCAGGACTCATAACCAGAAACTAACCGTGGCAGCCACGCGGATGGCACTGAAGAACGTATGCGCACAGCGGTCGTACCGGGTGGCGATGCGGCGCCAATCCTTGAGCCGGCCAAACAGGCGCTCGATGAGGTTGCGGCTCTTGTACAACTCGGTGTCGTAGATGATGGGCTCTTTGCGCTTGGCGCGGCCCGGAATGCAGGACTTGATGCCTCGCTTGGCAAGGGCCTCGCGCAACCTGTCGCTGTCATAATCCTTGTCGGCTATCAGGACATCGGCTTCCGGTAGGGCCTCAAGTACCGTATCAGCCCCGCAGTAGTCGCTGACCTGGCCCGCCGTCAACAGCAGTACGACGGGCTTGCCATCGCCGTCGCAGACGGCGTGGAGCTTCGAGTTCAGCCCACCCCGGGTGCGTCCGATCTGGCGTGGAAAAGCCCTCCCTTGGAGCAGGCTGGCTGCGGTGCGATGCGCCCCCCGATGGGTGCTGTCGATCATGACCGTCTTGGTGGCGGTGCTTTCTGAGGCCAGGGCTTGGAAGATGCGGTCGAAGATCGCGGCCCTGCTCCAGCTGCACGAAGCGGTTGTAGAGTGTCTTGTGGGATCCGTAACAGGCGGCGCGTCGCGCCACCTCAGCCCATAGCGGCTGACGTGGATGATGCCGCTGATGACCTTTCGGTCATCGCCGCGCGGGACACCGCGTCCCTTGTTGGTAACAGGGGTTTGAGTCGGTCAACCTGGTCGGCGGACAGCCAGAAGAGGTGCTCGGGCATGATCGCTCTCCTTGTGGCGTCAGCGTGTTGACTCTCATCACAGGCCCCATGATACCCTTTTATAGGTCCTGAGCCTAATCATTTTTGTCGTGTACAGTGATCCACGAGGTATTTTTCGAGGTGCCCCCTAGTGAGCTTGAATACGCAGAACGAAGAAATCGAGGTCAAGTTTGTCCTTGACGATTTGGCGGCCATGCGCTGGCGCATCGTTGATTTGGGGGCGGTCCTCAAAACTCCCCGCACGTATGAAAACAATATCACGTACGACACCGCCGAGGGTCGGCTGCGGCAAGGCGGGCGGCTGCTACGCCTGCGGCGCGACCGACGCAACGTGCTGACCTACAAGGAACCGTTGCCGCACGAGGATGCCGATTTCAAAGTGCGGCAGGAGTTCGAGATGGAGGTGAGCGATTTCGTACAGGCACAGTCCATCATCGAAAGGCTCGGGTTCGCGGCGGCGATGCGCTACGAGAAATACCGCGAGACGTTCACCTATGAGGGTGCCGAGATCGTTCTGGACGAGTTGCCGGTGGGCAATTTCATGGAGATCGAGGCGACGCGCAAGCAGATTCGCAGCATCACGGCCGCCTTGGGCCTCGATTTCGCCGCCCGCCTGCGCGGCAGTTACGGCGATATCCTCGAAGCCGTTTGCACCGCGTATGACCTGCCGTTGAGCGATATGACGTTCGACAACTTCCGCCATCTGACAGTTGATCTGCATGCTTGTCATCTGACGTAGCGCACTACTGCCTTTCGGGACTCCTATGAAAATGACCTGTCCAATTCTCCCGAACCGTCATTCCGGGCTTGACCCGGAATCCAGCGACTCCGGGGTCAGGTCCGTGTCGGTATTGCCACGCTACGCGCCCTGCGAGGCGTGTTGGAGAACGGCGCGGCGCTGAGGGTCGGCCTGATTATCCTGGATCCATTGGGCGTAACGAAGGAACGTAACTTCCATCGCTTCATGGCTGAGGCAGGGGATACCCAGTCCACGTTTGCGCGGCCATACCCCCGTATGCAGCTACGGACGGTTGAAGACATTCTGAATGGCAAGGGATTCGACGTGCCGGGCATGGTTGCGCGCGGCACAGGGCAGGGCGTGCTATTAAGCCTGTAACTTGTAATTCCGCTTTTTTTATTGTTCTTGATGTGACCTTGCGAAGCTCATGAGGGATTCTCATGAAACCCCGCGTGTTGGTTCTGTCCGGTTGCGGCATCAATTGCGAGCGCGAGACGGCGCATGCTTTCAGCCTGCCGACGGTCGGCGGTGAGGCGGTTTGCGTGCATCTGAACGACCTCGTCGCGCAACCCGACCAACTCGACGGCTTCCACATCATGGTCATTCCCGGTGGCTTTGCCTTTGGCGACGACATCGCCGCCGGCATCGTCCTCGCCACTCGGCTGCGCTACCGGCTGGAGCGGCCCTTGAGCAGGTTTTTGGCGGATGGTAAGCTGCTGCTCGGCATCTGCAACGGGTTTCAAGTCCTTATCCGCCTTGGTGTTCTGCCTGCTGCAAAGGGTGAGAAGTGGGACCAGGAAGCCACCCTGACCATCAACGATTCGGGGAAGTTCGAGGACCGTTGGGTGTACCTGCAAATCGATCCCGCTTGCCCCTCTCCCTTTGTGCAAGGCATCGACCGCCTCTACCTGCCGGTACGCCATGGCGAGGGCAAGTTTCTGACGCGGGATGACGACGTTTTGTGCGCCTTGCGGGCGAATCACCAGATTGCCGCCCGCTACATCGGACCAGACGGCGACGCGGCACCCTATCCCTGGAATCCCAACGGCTCGGTCGACGACGTGGCCGCGGTGTGCGACCCGAGCGGCCGGGTGTTCGGCCTCATGCCGCATCCGGAAGCCTATACACACCGCACCCACCACCCCCGCTGGACGCGCGAATCGCTGCCGGAAGAGGGGCAGGGGGTGGCGATCTTCCGCAACGCCATCGCCTTTGCCCGTACCCATCTGTGACGCTCCGCAACCCTCTGGTCGTAAATGATGATCTGCAATATAAGGATGAAGTCTGTGACACGTCCCACCTCTGATTATCAGGGTTACGTGAATCCCTTGGTAGACCGCTATGCCAGCCAGGACATGAGCCACCTCTTCTCGCCGCAATACAAGTTTCAGACTTGGCGCCGCCTGTGGGTGGCGCTCGCCGAGGCCGAGGCCGAGGTGGGGCTGAACGTCAGCCAGGCGCAGATCGATGAGTTGCGGGCGCACGTCGAGGACATCAACTTCGAGATGGCCGAGGCGCAGGAAAAAATTCTGCGGCACGACGTCATGGCGCACATCCATGCCTACGGCGCGCAGTGTCCGCAGGCGCGTGGCATCATCCACCTGGGCGCCACCAGCGCCTTCGTGGGCGACAACACCGATCTCATCCAGATGCGCGCTGCGCTGGAGCTGATCCGTACCCGCCTGGTCAACGTTATGGACGCCCTGGCGCGGTTTGCCGCCACGCACCGGGAGGTGGTGACGCTGGGGTACACGCATTTCCAACCTGCCCAATTGACCACCGTGGGCCGCCGCGCCGTGTTGTGGCTGCAGGACTTGACGTTTGACCTCGAGGACCTGGAGCACGTGCTGGCGACGCTGCACTTTCGCGGTGCCAAGGGCGCGACGGGCACGCAGGCCAGCTTCATGCGTCTGTGCAACGATGACGCCGACAAGGTGAAGGCGATCGACCAGCGTGTGGCAGAGAAGATGGGGTTTGAGCGCACCCTGCCGGTGACCGGTCAGACCTACCCGCGCAAATACGACAGCCGGGTGCTGGGCGTTCTGGCGGCGGTGGCGCAATCGGCGCACAAGTTCAGCAACGACGTGCGGTTGTCGCAGAGCCTCGGCGAGATGGAGGAACCCTTCGGCAGCTCACAGGTCGGCTCATCGACCATGGCGTACAAGCGCAACCCGACGCGCAGCGAGCGCATCGCGGCGCTGTCACGGCACGTCATCTGCAACAGCCTCAACCCGGCGCTCACCGCCGCCGGGCAGTGGTTCGAGCGCACGATTGACGATTCCGCCAACAAGCGCCTGAGCATCCCGGAAGCCTTCCTGGCCGCGGACGCCATTCTGGTGTTGTACCAGGAAGTCGCCTCGGGTCTCGTGGTGTATCCGGCCGTGATGGCCCGCCGGGTGGCCGAGCACCTGCCCTTTCTGGTCACCGAGAACCTCCTGATGGAGGGTGTCGTCAAGGCCGCTGGCGACCGCCAGATTTTGCACGAGAAGATCCGTCAGCACGCCATGGAAACGTGGCGCCACATGCGCGTCGACGGCGGCCAGAACGACTTGCTCGAACGCCTGCGCGACGACCCGGCTTTCGACGCGCTGCGGGCGCAGATACCCGACGCCCCGGCGCCGCATGCCTACACGGGCCGGGCAGCGCAGCAGGTGGATGAGTTTCTTGAAACGGTGTATCAACCCATTCGTGAGCGGCATGGCGCCCTGCTTGGCGCCGTTGTCGAGACGCACGTGTAATCGGGGGCCGGCGGTTCCGTCGTCCAGGTTTATTGACAGCATTTTTTGCTAGCACTATCTTGCTTGGGTTGAAAGAGCCCGATGGATGGAAGCAGAGAAGGAGGTGCCTTGGTGCACTCGGTCATTACCGTCCGCAATATCGATCCGGGCGACAAGTTCTGGGTCGAGCGCGAAGCGCGCCATCACGATATTTCGATGGAGGAGTTCGTCCGCCGTCTGATCCGCGAAAAACGCGAGAAATCGGAACGCCGCGAACTCCCCTCCCAGGCATTCAGACGGTATTTCGGACCGGAACACGGAGTCGAACTGCCGCTGGCCCGGCGCTATGGATACAGGCCGGTAATGCTCTCTGACGAGAGCCGGACGTGACCGCTCCCACGACTTGACTCCTCGACACGAACGTCGTCTCCGAGATGATGCGGCCGAACCCGGAGCCGAGCGTTGCCGGGTTTCTCAATAGGATTGCCGACGAGGGGATTGGCTTGGCCGCGATCACCGTCTGGGAAATCTTGAACGGTGCCGGGCAATTGGACCCCGGCCAACGCCGTGATGACCTTGCCGATCGGTTTCAACTGCTGTTGGACGACTTTTTCGAAGGCCGTATCTTCGACTGATCGATTACTGACTTTCTGACTTGCCGCCTATCATCCTCGTCAAGTCAAAATGTATTCATGAGACGAATTCTGATCCTGGGGACAACGACATGCTGGACATCCGATTCATCCGTGAGCAGCCTGACACCGTTCAGGCCGGGGCGCGCAAAAAGCGCATCGACGTCGACATCCGGCAGTTGCTGGAGGTAGACGAGCAGCGGCGGCGCCTGCTGGGCCGGGTCGAGGACCTGAAGGCGCAGCGCAACAAGATGTCCAAGGAGATTGCCACGCTGCAAGGGGAGTCCAAGCAGGCGGCGATTGCTGCGATGAAGGAGGTGGCGGCCGAGAGCAAGGGCCTGGAGGGGCCGCTGTGGGACGTGGAGGCGGCTTACGAGGCGTTGATGCTGCGGGTTCCGAACGTGCCTGCCGACGAGGTGCCCGAGGGCGAGACGGACGCTGACAACGTCGTCATCAAGACCTGGGGCGAACCGCCGCATTTCGACTTCACGCCGCTCGATCACGTCGAGCTTGGCGAGCGGCTGGATATCATCGACATTCCCAGGGCCGTCAAGCTGGCCGGGGCTCGCACCTATTTCCTGAAGAATGCCGGCGCGCTCCTCGAACAGGCGGTTTTGCAGTTCGCCCTACACCACATGGTGCGCAAGGGTTTCACGCCTTTCCTGGTGCCCCATCTGGTGAAGGACGAGTCGATGGTGGGCACGGCGTATTTTCCCGTCGGCCAGGAGCAGACGTACCGCCTGCCGGAGGACAGCGTGAACCTCATCGGCACCGCTGAGGTGCCGCTCACCGCGTACCGCGCCAACGAAATTCTCACGGCGGGCGACCTGCCGAGCTACTCGGTGGGGGTGTCGGTCTGCTACCGCCGCGAGGCCGGAACTTACGGCAAGGACACGCGGGGGCTGTTTCGCATCCACCAGTTCCAGAAGGTGGAACAGGTGGTGCTGTGCGCCAACGACCCGGCGGTGTCGGCACGGGAGCACGAGCACATTCTGGCCAACGCCGAGGAAATCCTGCAAGCGCTGGGCCTGCCGTACCGGGTGGTGCTCGTGTGCGGCGGCGACCTGGGGGTGCCGCAGGTCAAGAAGTACGACATCGAAACCTGGATGCCGGGGCGGCAGGCATACAGCGAAACGCATTCGGCATCGAAGTTTCACGATTTCCAGGCGCGTCGCCTGAACCTGCGCTACCGTACCCAGGACGGCGCGCTGCGCTTCGTCCACACCCTGAACAACACGGTGGTCGCTTCGCCGCGCATCCTCATCCCGCTGCTGGAAGTTCACCAGCGCGCCGATGGCAGTGTGGCGATTCCGGAGGTTTTGCAGCCGTTTATGGGGGGGATGGAGGTTATCGGGAAACACTGAGTGCGGCTACTTCTTGGTTGGCTCCTGTATGTCTGTTCGACATCTTCAATTTCCTTGTACCGCAGCCCGATCGGATGCGGAAGCCTACTGTGGCCTCCACTAGCCGATCCTTCATACGGGCATCTCGAAAAATACCTCGTGGCTAGGGCCTGTTAACATCCCTCTAGCCCATCGGTTGTAATTGGGGGGAATTCAACCCCAATCCATAGCAGCCAAGTGGCGGTGGACGCATGGTATGAAGAATCCTCAGCGACTCGCAATGGGCGCGCGGGGCGCCGCTACTACCCGGAAAGGGCGGCGACCCCGGACGGTCCGAAAGAGACTATCGGGTCCTTGAAGCCCTTCTGTGGATGGCCCGAACCGGGGCGCCATGGCGTGACTTGCCAGACGAGTTCGGGCTGTGGAACTCGGTGTTCCAGCGCTTCCGACGCTGAGCATAGAAGGACGTTTTCGAGCGTGTTTTCAAGATTTTGTCGGCCGATGCCGACTTCGGGTCCGTGCTCCTTGACGGTACGATCGTACGGCTCCATCAACACGGCGCCGGGGCAAAAGGGGGAGCCAAAGCCAGGCTATCGGTCGCTCGCGCGGCGGTCCAAGTACGAAGCTCAGCGTGAGGGTCGACGCGCTTGGCAATCTGGTGGATTATGCTTGTGGCGGGTCAGCGCCCTGATTGGGCGGCGTTCCTTGCTTGATGGCGTCGAGTTCGAGGCGTTGATTGCCGACCGGACTTACGATCGCAACGCCTTGCGCGACGAGTTGCCAGAGCGGGGTGTGACTGCGGTGATTTCCCCAGGTCGAATCATATCGGAGAGATTGCCTTCGACGTGGAGATGTACAAGTGGCGTCATGTGGTTGGAGCATTTCTTTTGTCACCTCAAGTGGTTCCGTCGTCTTGCCTGGCGGAAAGTCCAACGCCTGATCATCGGAACCCCGTTGGCCCGCGGACGACGCACCGTGACGGCCGCCCTGCGGCATACGGAGCAAGGCGATACCCCCGGCGTTCAGTCTCTATCATCAGATGCTCAACCGTGCTCGTTGGTCCGCTCTCAAGGGCAGCCGCTGTTTGCTGGCCCTGCTGGCGCAGACCTTCGACGCCGCTGGGGCCGACGCATCAACAAGCGAGGAATTTGGGCTTGTCTCACACCCGATGAAGTGGGATATGTTCAGACGAAGGCTGGTGCCCATTGGAGGCACAAAGAAAGTATGGCGCCCATTCTGCAAGATCGCCTTGGTCTGCGTGACATAGACATTTTCCATTCAATCTACCCCGGGAGAAGATTGCTGAGAAAGGCAAATTGCTTCAGAGCTTCAACTTCCTGCTCTGCGTCGTCCCGGTAGAACGTGGAAACACCCATTAGGTACAGTAGGCCACAAGGTGAATTGGGAACCGAAGCGGGAAGTGAAAAGCTCCAAAAGCGATTGCTCCGGGCCTATTTGTTCTCGACCTTGCTTGCCAGTAGCACGTAGAGCCGGCTGCCGCGCCGCGCCGGCGCGCCCTTCCAATCGCCGTAAGCCGCGGTGAGGGTGAGACCGGCGGCGGCGAGCATGCGTTTGAGCTCGGCGAGCGAATAGGCTTGGCCACTCAGCCCGAAGGCGTGCACGACGCCGGTTTCGGCCTCGCAGATGAAGTCTCGCCGTGCGTAGGTCTTGTTGCGGGCGTAATAAAAGTACTCGCTCAGCACGAGCTGGGGGAAACGCCCGGCAATGAAATCCCCGCCAACCCACCATTCCTGCATGCCATCCAGATCGGCAAAGAATACCGGGGCGTAGACGTCGAGCAGTAGCGCGCCGCCGGGGCGCAGGCTGCGGCTGATGCGCTGCAACACGGCCTCCGCGTCTTGGCGTGGCATTTCCGTGAAACACCCGAAGATGAAGGTGACGACATGGAAGACGTTTTCGAAGGGCAGGTGCCGCAAGTCGCCGTGCAGCCATTCGACGTGCACCCCGGCGCGTTTGGCTCGACGGCGAGCGGCGTCGATGGCGGCAGGACCCAAGTCGATACCCGTCACGACGGCGCCGCGTTTCGCCATGGCAATGCTGTGCCGGCCGCCGCCGCAGGCAAGATCAAGAATACGGTGACCAGGGGTCAGCAGGCCGTTACGTGCCAGGAAAGCGACCTCCCGTTGCGTGTAGCGGCTTGATCGGGTGGCAGTGCGAAGGAAGTGGCGGCTGAAGTCGGACTCGTGCCAAGGCAGCGAGCCGACATCGACAAACGGCTGCGGGCGCGTTTCTCGCGCGGCAATGATCTGTAAGTCGCGCAATAAGGCGGTGGGATCGTTCGGAATGGACACGCGGCTACACGGCACTCCCGCCGCCAGGGCCCCGGCGACTCTGGCGCAAAAATTGCTGAATTTCGTCCACGATGACGTCCGTGTCCACTTCCGGCTGCTCGTTCTGAGCCGTGTCGTAGGCCTGCTCGAGGCGCTTCACGTAGTCCGCCAGGTCGGGGTGGTTGTCCATCTGTGCATGCAAGGCGCCGTCGAGTTCGGCCGCGTGCTCCTCGATCGGTTGCAAATCGACGGACAGGCGCCACATGCGGCGCAGCAAGTGCAGCATAGCCTGGGCGACGTGCGGATAGCTGCCTTCGATATAAGTTGGCGTACCACCCCACAGGCTGACGCCTTCGATGCCGCGCTCCTGGCAGGCGGCCAGCAGGTAAGATTGGATGCCGGTCGGCCCCTCATAATCGGTGAGTTTCACGTCGTACGCCATAAGTTCCGGGCGTAGGGCGGCGTCGGTAACCACCGCGGCGATGCGTGGCGTGCGGGTATGGGGCGCGTGGTCGAGATAGCCGCCGATGGTGTAGACCCGCTGTACCTGAAAGCGCTCCGCGCAGGCGAGGACGGCTGCCACGTATTCCTGCCAGCGCAGATCGGGCTCCACGCCCTCCAGCAGGATGAGATCGTGTTCACCGTCCTGCGGGCACTGCCAGCTGTACAGCGTATTAGACGGAAAGCGCATGGACTCGATCAATCCCTGGTGGATGACCGTCGCGGGACGGCTGGCCAAGGTGGGCGAAGCGTAGATGTAGAGGCCATCGGAAACAATCTCGCCCAAGGGCTTCGTTGCCAAATTGGATTGCAGGAATTCCACTACCTCGGTGGACACCTCGCCGCCGTTGGCCCAGCCGCCGAAACCGGCGAGCAGGTAAGGCGTCCGGAGGTCGGGCGTGCGGGTCAAGGCCAATCTGTTCATGATCGCGCCTCGTTGTCGGTGTTGTTGTGATGAGAAGCTGGAAATTCAGTGTGAGGGATGTTGTCAAGCATAGCGGTTTGCACCCGGTGAAGCAACGTTGGGAACCTGCCCCACTCACAACCCCAGTTTCCCCGGATTCATAATGCCGTTCGGATCCAGATCCCTCTTTATGCGTCGCAGGACCGACAACCCCTCGCCGTGCTCGCGGCGCATGAGCGGCGCCAAGCGCAATCCCACCCCGTGGCAATACTCCATCGCGCCCTCGGCATCCTGCGCCAGTTCCAGCAACTGCGCGTGCGCCTCAGCCATGGCCGCCACGCCGCCGCCGGAGTAAACCAGCGAAAACAGCCCGGCATGCGTCCACAGCCCGGTCTGGTGAACGTGAAAACCCCGCGCTGCCAGCAATTTCAAACTTTCGCGCCGGTATGCCAGCACCGCGCTCGGCGGCAGCGCGACGTGCACATAGTCGATCTCCGGCCGGCCGTGGCGCTCCCCGGCTCGGCGCGCCCTGGCATACGCATCCCCGCTGGCGTGCCGCTGATCCCAAAAATACCGCACCTCGGACGGCTCGAGCATCTGGCCGCCGCTTTGCAGGCAAACCTCTCGCCCCGTCTGCGCCTCGGCATAGGCGACGGCCGCCGGTCCTTCGTAACTGACGTACAAAGCCGTTGGGGGATTGTGACCGGTACTCGGATCGTCGTCGCCGTATTCCAGCAGTCCGGGCCGAATCCCCGCCTGCAACAGGGCATTGATAGCCTCAAAGCCGGCGGCAAAATCGTCGAACTCCCAGCCCTCCAGCAGCCGCACCTGCGGGGTGGGGAACAGCCGCAGGGTGGCGCGCGTGACCACCCCGAAACAGCCCTCGGCGCCGATGAGCAGGCGGTGCAGGCCCGGACCGGTGGAGGCTTTCTCCACCGCCCGAGTGGTGATGACCTCGCCGGTCGGCAGGACCGCTTCCAGCCCCAGGACCTGATCGCCCATGGCGCCGTACTTGCCGCCGAGGTAGCCCAGGCTGCTGGTGGCAATCGTGCCGCCTACCGTGGCCACCGAAACCGTCCACGGATCGTGCCCGCACATCAGGTCGTGCGGCTCGGCCGCTGCGTTCAACGCCGCAATCGTTGCCCCAGCGCCGGCCTCCACCATGCGGTCCGCCGGGCGGATGCGTACCTCCGTCAGCCGGCACAAATCGAGCACCACCCCTGGCGTCACCGACGCCGCGCCGCCCATCAAGCCGCTGCCGCCGCCCAGCGGAATCACCGGCACTTGGTGTGCATTGGCCAACCGGACAACTTCCTGCACCTCCGTCGTGTTGCAGGGGCTCACGACACACAGGGGCCGCGCCGACTCGCTGCCGGCCGGCAGTCTCGACGGGTGCATGGCATCGCGCGCCAGCAAGGCCAGCGACGCGTCATCCGTGCGGATACGGGACGAGCCGAGCGACGCCATCATGGCATTCAGCATATCGCCGGAGCGCAGCGGCAGATCGGATTTCGACATGGGGCGGTTCGTTTCCTCATTCATGTGAAGGCAACGGCGACAGCAGGCCAAGGCTGCACGGCATCCTAGCAACCCGACCCCATAGCGTCCAGGCGCGGCGGTATCATTCGGCCCGTCCCATGCGCGGTTGTAGAACCTTTCGGCTATGCGTATAGTGTAGATTCATTCAAACAACACGAAGGCAAGGTTTCGGTAGACAAGAGGGCGATTGATGTCACAGGACATAGACATACTGGTGTGGGTGGCGTTCAACATCTTCGTTTTGGCCATGCTGGCGCTGGACTTGGGCGTATTCCATCGCCGCCAGCACGTCGTCGGGGTCCGGGAGGCGTTGCTGTGGAGCGCGCTGTGGATCGCGTTAGCCTTGGTATTCAACGCCGGTCTGTACGTCTTCGAAGGGCCGGAGGCGGCGCTGATGTTTTTTACCGGCTACCTGCTCGAAAAGTCCCTCAGCGTCGATAACCTGTTCGTCTTCCTGCTGATCTTCACGTACTTCGGCGTGCCCCGCCTCTACCAGCACAAGGTGCTTTTCTGGGGCATCCTGGGCGCCTTGGTCATGCGCGCCACCATGATCGCCGTGGGCGTCACGCTGATCCATCACTTCCATTGGATTCTCTACGTCTTCGGCGGCTTTCTGGTCATCACCGGGGTGCGTATGGCGATGCAGGGCGACGAGGAAATTCAACCGGATAAGAACCCGTTGGTGCGGCTGTTCACCCGCTTCTTCCCGGTTACCACGTCCTATCACGAATCGAGGTTCTTCGTACGGCTCGACGGGCGACTGTTTGCCACGCCGCTGTTCATCGTGGTGTTGGTCGTGGAAGCCACCGACGTGGTCTTCGCCCTCGACTCCATTCCGGCCATTTTCGCCGTCACGACCGACCCGTTCATCGTCTACACCTCCAACATCTTCGCCATCCTCGGCCTGCGCGCCCTTTATTTCGCCCTCGCCGGCGTCATGGGCTTCTTCCGTTACCTCAAATACGGCCTCTCCTTCGTCCTCGTCTTCATTGGTATCAAGATGGTCATCGCCGACTTTTACAAAATCCCCGTCCACTGGGCTCTCATCGTCGTCGCTGCCCTCCTGCTCCTTTCCGTCCTCGCCTCCCTCATCTGGCCCCCTGCCCCCGAGGACCAGACCGAGAATGAGCAGGTGGAGGTGACGGATTAGACGGTGGCCAGTAAGTCAGGGGTTTACGACGCTCGTCTAGTAGTGTGATCAGACAATCGTCGTAGTTAAGAGTGTCCCAGCGCAGATCTGTTTGAATTGTGGGGAAGAATACGTTTCCTCAGCCGAGTCCAAAAGGAGTGGAAGGAGGGAATCGTCCTAAGTACTGAACTTTGCTTCCATAGGACAATTTAACAGGCCAAAAGACATAAGCCCGACGCCAGTTACGCATCAAGCGACTGGTGAGGCTGGCATTACTTGATCTCTCCGTAATCAGGTTATGTTATGCGCTATGCAAAAGGAGGCTATAGTGGCGACTACCGTCCAGGCCCAAAGCAATGGAAACCCCAACCAAGGCAACACCGTACTGGCCACCGCCCAATACCAGCAAAACCGTCGGTCCAGCGAGCAATGGATCAAAAAGTTGATGGGCGACATGGTCGCACGCAACGTCGGCGACATGTTCCGCCTCGACTACGACACAGCCGACATCCTCATCCATGACGCACTCAAAGCAAGGGTCAACGGTGTCCCCTACGGCTGCTTGCTGCTGGCCACTAGCTGCTTACCCGACGCAACGCCAGACCCCGTATCCGAGCCCAGCTTCCTGCTCCTACGAGTCATAGGAACGGCCAAGCTTCCATCGGACGACGAAGTGCGCCGGCTGACTCTGGAAGCAGCAAAAAGATCCACCGAAGCCCCCTATAACTACCACCAAAACAACATAACCGATCAATTCACCTTGAATCAGATGCGCTTCGCGGGTGTCCAATGCCGACTTATTGGGACCTTCACCCCTCAGGTCGACCCTCTCGGCATCTGGTCAATGACATTCGGGGGCGACATTGACAATTTCTACGCGGCCGAAGGAATGAAGGTTTACAAGCCGGCTGGCGACGCTTTGGACTTCATCGTCAACTACACTCGAAACCGGCAAGAACCTCACACCCGGATCACCGTCGGCAAGCTGCGCTACAGCGCCGCCAAGTATAGCCCGCAAGCGCCGGAAGCCGTCGATATTCAGATGACCACTGAGGACATTATCGCCAAGCGCACGGCCTTATTCGGGATGACTCGCACTGGAAAGTCCAATACAGTAAAGACTATCGCTAACGCCGTGTTTCGATTGAGAATCCAAGACGACCCGATACGAGTCAGTCAATTGATCATCGATCCAGATGGTGAATACGCCAACGAAAACGCTCAAGACCAAGGGTCGATCCGCAACCTGTGCAATCTCCGACCGGATCTCAAGGATGATGTGGCTATCTACAGTCTGTCGGACCGTCCAAACGATCCGCAGTTTCGCCTGATGAAAATAAACTTCTACGGAAGCGTATTACTTCCGCCACAGGGAGCAAGCAAATCGGATTGGGACGACGCCCTAGCAACTCTTTACATGGGCAAACGGCAAATCAACGAACGACTCGCGGAAGAGAACAGTGGTTACATCCAGGCGTTCGTCCAAACGGCAATTGAAGCGCCAGAGAATGTCCATGAACGTGGCGAGGGCACACGCTACCGGCGAGCCCTTTTCGTTTATCGCGCCATCCTCCATCGGGCCGGGTTCCCCTTGCCTCGTCTCAAACCCGACGTGAAGGGATTGTTCAATCAAGACCTCCTCAAAGCAATGGCCAACTCTGATCACCCGATTAAAAACCAAGCACAAGCCATACAGAGACAACAGCCACTGAATTGGGACCAAGCCTCTGCCTTCGTGGACGGCCTCCGCACCTACCTCCAGCACGATTCATACAATGACTTCAATCAACAATATCAACAGGAACACCAAGGCCGCAACTGGGACGATGACCGCTTGCGAGGATTGCTGTAAATTTTGCGGTACAGTAGAGGACTCACCGCGATACAAGGCCTTCGCCCATGGCACGACGCCAGCCAGAATCACGACTACGTTGAACTAATGATAGAGGACCTCCGTTTGGGTAAACTCGTTATCATGGATCAAGCTTTCGGCGACCCTGAAATGAATCGCGAGGCCGCTGACCGCATCATGTGGCGGATTTTCCATCGGCAACAGGAAGCGTTCGTCCACCCAACCATTGCCCCCGACGGCTCTATACGACCACCCGACCCTGTGATCATATACATTGAGGAAGCCCACAACCATCTGCCCAAAGGCAAGGAAACCGACACTAACAATATCTGGGTGCGGACCGCCAAGGAAGGAGCCAAATTCAGAATCGGTCTGGTCTATTCTACCCAGGAACCGTCGTCGGTTCAGACGAACATCCTGGCCAACACGGAAAACTGGTTCATCACATACCTCAACAGTGAGAACGAAACCCGCGTGTTGGACCGCTATTACGACTTCGCCGACTTTACATCAAGCATTCTCAAAACCAACGAACAGGGTTTCACACGCTTGAGAACTAACTCCAGCCCCTACACCATGCCGGTTCAGATGGCGCTGTTCGAGGCTCCGTCGACCAACCCAGATAGCAACACCATCGGTCACTTGATCTGACAAGGAGGAGGGACTTGCCATACCAAGGAGAATTCGCCAGCGGCGAATCATTGCCGGAGTTCACCCAGAGCGAAAGCGTCCGCCGCTTCCAGGGCATGATCAACATCCAAGACGCTACAGAACAACATGCCTTACCCGCGACCGTAGGACCGCGGGGTCTCATGCCTAACATCACACGAGTGATTGCCATCGACGGCTCGCACATCTCCAGCCGAGTCAAAAATGGCTACCCGGGCGCTGAAGCAGCCCTACTGAGAATTGCGGCTATTGTTTTGGATATCGAGAAAGTCCGGAATCCAGGTCACAGAACATTCCTATCGCCAAAGGAGATGCGGGACCTTGAGCGATGTTCCGCGGTAGATGCCGTCATCCCAGGACGTAATGTCACCGAGAAAGGCCGGCAAGACGATTCACCAATACGATTTTTCCGACGCACCATATGGGAAATCTTGCAAGGCAGGCTGGAACAGAACCACGAAACCCTGCTGGACACCATGATCACCATTACGTCCACACGCAAAGACGACTACGAGATCATGTGTCCAGTCGAGGATTGCGAACGGAAGGTTAGTCCAGACCCTAGCCAGCCCACCATCTGTCCATGCGAGGAGCGAGAGCCTGTCTACCCAACCGATAGCTTACGCCTGCAGGAACGGTTTGAGGAAAACGGACACAATGGACAGGTCTATACGCTCGTCCGGCAAGTAACAGAACAACTCGTCCTAATGAACATCCTCCGTTACTTCGACCAGCACGGCACCCAGGAGTTCATCGACCACACCGCGTTCATCATTGACGGACCCCTGGCCATCTATGGTATGCCCGCTTGGCTCAAACCATACCTGCAGGCGGAAGTTGTGCGCATCCATGACAAATTCCGACAAAATGGCCATCTCGGATTGCTCCTATTTGGGATTGAGAAAGGCGGCGAATTCCTAGAACATTTGAGGGAACTTGACCAACCCGGCGAGAACGACTCGGAGCCCCCAATCCCGAACAAAACCGTGCTCGCCCCAGACACTCAATACATCCATCACTATATCATCGCCAAAGCCGCCAAAACTAAAGACTACGGGAAAGATACCTACTACAGCCGAAAACTCCTGTATAAAAATGCTACTGGTCAGCACTCTGTCATCACCACACCTATGATCAACGATGCTAGCCAAGATCTCAGTAATTGTCAGCCAGAGGCTTTTCCACGACTGGGGAATGCCCTGGAGTTGATGGATGAATTGTCGTCTTATCTTTACCAAGATAGCTTCGCACCGCTCGTCAGAGCACATGCCCATGCAGCCATCCCGATTAAAGTCGGGACACGAATCCTTTCCGAACTGCTTCCTCACTCATGATTACCACGAAGACCCCGGGTCATTATGGCACGCCAGAAAGCCGATGGGCCGGTATGGGTCCTTACTACGCTATGTTTCCAACAGCATTTGCGGATAAAGTAATTCGAGACTACACAAGTCCCGGAGATGGCGTACTAGATCCTTTTGCCGGTCGCGGCAGCGCGATATTCAGTGCCTCCATACGGAACCGACCCGCCATAGGCATAGAAATCAATCCCTTGGGTTTTGTCTATTCCAACGCGAAACTCAAGCCAGGGGTCCAAGGTGAAGTGGTAAGGCAGCTGGAGTACATAGCCGAAGATGCTAAACGGTACCGCCAAGAATCGAAAGAACTCCCAGAGTTCTTTCATTATTGTTTCTCAGGAGGGGTTCTCCAATTCCTACTGGCCGCACGTCAAAACCTGAACTGGAGACAGAGCAACACGGACCGGACCCTTATGGCACTGATCGTAGCTTCGCTACACGGCAAGCGAAATCGTTCGCTGTCAAACCAGATGCGTGAAAGTACCGCGATGTCTCCCAGTTACTGCGTCCGATGGTGGCGCGAAAAGGAATTGACACCCCCAGATATAGACCCCGTGGAGTTCATCTCAAAGCGGATTTCCTGGCGCTATGCCCACGGCGTGCCAGATACCAATGGGAGTAGAGTCTTTTTGGCCGACAGCACGCGTAAACTGCCTACCTTTGCCAGGGAGGTGTGCCGAGGGAAGCGGGCCAAGGCCAAACTGCTCATCACCTCACCACCATATCACAACGTCACCAACTATTATGCCGACCAATGGCTGAGGTTGTGGATGTTGGGATGTCCAGAGCAACCGACAAACAGTATTGGCAAAAATTACGGCGGCAGATTCAGCAATTCACAGCAGCATCGCCGATTAGTGGAGCGGGTTTTCCAACAGAGCCGGAAATTACTTCGGGACGACGCGATAATTTACGTTCGGACCGACCAACGGGAGGCGACCTACAGAAACACACTGGACGCACTTACAGTCAGTTTTCCAGAGAAACGTATTAGGGAGGTTTCCCGACCGCTGGAACCAAGACAACAAGTCAAGCCATACAGCAGAGGCGGCGCGCCAAAGCGAGCAAACTGCGAGATTGATCTAATCCTAGAACCTTGTTGAAGGCTATCGTGGCATCTATCGAAGAAAGACCAGGGAGTTTATGAAACACAAAGTTGCATGGCTACTGAGCGGCATAGGTATCATAGTATTGGGTGCCCTGTTGTGTCTGGTGGGAACCGTTGCGGCGCGGCACGGCGACGTTCTGGAACGGGCCGCTGCCTTGGCCGAGACGGGCGATACCGCCGCGGCGTTGTCCGCTTTGCAGGTCGCCGAGGCGCAATATGAAAAGACGTTCTGGGGCATTCCGCAGGGCCCGTTGCTGAACGCCTTGTCGTGCCTGGGTTTGAGCCAGCGCGCCGACATCCGGTTGCGCCTTGCCGAGATGACGTATCGCGAGGGCGAGCGCCTGCTGGGCCTGTACGCCCAGGCGCGCGCGGCCAATTCGGGAGGCTCGCGCAACGGCGCCGCGCCCGAAGCGCCGCGCCTGGACGACGTGAAACAGCAGTTCAGCGCCGCGGTGGCGCAATACAAGGACGTGCAGGGGCTCACCCAGGACCCGTACCGTCTGTTTACCGCCCGCGCCAACGGCGCCCGGGCTATGACGCAGCTCTTTCTGGTACAGGGTTTTCTGGGCGAAGAACAACGCGATCAGGCGGGCTTGAAGCAGGGCCTGATGCGTGCCGTCAAGCTGCTCCAGGAAGCCCTCGACGCCCTGTACACCGACGCGGTGCGGGTGTCGTCCGCCGAGGAGCGAAGCCTTGTGCTGCTGCTGGAGGCGTTGACGCGTTTTGAACGCCGCCCGGACGTGGAAGCGGATGAGCGTCGGCGCCTGGCACAGTTCTTCCGCGACACCGAGTTCGAGCCGGACGTGGCGCCGCTCGGCGAAATCCTGCGCTCGACTGACTCGCAGGCGCTGTCGCGTTCCGAGAGCAGCATGCGCGAGTTCCTCCTCAACCAGAGCCCTACGGCCCTGCGCGAAAACGAGCGCGATCCCAGTGGCTCCCGCAGCGGCAAGGGCAGCGCCGATTCCGGCGGCGAGGGCGGCACGCACTGACATGCAGTGGGAATATCCGTGGGTTCTGACCGGCTTGCTGGCGGTGCCGGGGCTGGCGTATCTGTTCGGGAGGCTGTGGCGGCAGAAGACGGCTTTTCGCGAGGCCTGGAGCCCACTGCCCTACACGCGGGCGCAGAGCGTGCCGCCCGCCGCCGCGCGTCACCACCTCAGCACCGCGCTGTTCCTGCTCGGCTTCGCCTGCAGCGTGGTCGGGTTCGCCTCGCCCTTGTTGCAGCGCACGGCGTGGGAGCCCTTCTGGGAAAACGTGGCCCTGGTGGTCATGATGGATTTCTCCCGCAGCATGGAGGCGCCGCGCGACCCCGACGAACTCAACGCCCCCAGCCGCTTCGTCGAAACCCGCCAGAACATCCTCGGCTTCCTGTCCAACCTGCCACCGGGGGTCAAAGTCAGCTTCGTGCCGTTCTCCGAGTACGCCATCCCGATCACCAGTGGCTTCAGCGACGACCACGGCGAGCTGGTCGCCAAGGTGCGCCACTTGCAGCGCGATTTCTTCTACAAACAGGGCACTGACCTCGCCCTGGCCCTGCAGGAAGGCTTCAATCTGGCCGACGCCTTCATGCAACTGCACGCCGACAACGGTGCCGGGCGGCCGCCGGTCACCTCGATCATCCTCATCAGTGACGGCGACGAGCCGATCAACGACGACCTGCGCAAGGCGGTCAACGAGCGCAACGGCAGCCCGGTTCCCGTCTTCGCCATCGGCATCGGCTCCGCCACCCCGGCCTACATCCCGGACGACGAGTCACCGGTCGGCTATCTCCTCGACGACCAGAAGCAGCCCGTCACCACCGCCCTCAACACGGAAACCCTGCGTTTCATCGCCGACAAGACCGGCGGCGCCTACCACACCTTCGCCGAACGCGGCGAACTGGCGGCGGCGCTGCAGGACATCATTCGTGAGCAGGGCGTGCGCAGCCAGCGGCCATACACGTACCTGTTCCCGCTGCGAGGATTCCTGTTTTTCGCGGCGTTCGTGGCGCTGGTGGCGGCGTGGCGGGTCGGAGAATGACAGCCGTAGGGGCGGGGCTGAGCACCCGCCCTCTGGCCTTAAGCGACGGAGAACGACGGGGCGTTCTGGGGAGGAATGATCTGATCCGGGGTCAACTCCACGGCGTCCTTCTGGTACACCTGGATGCGGTGCGGTCCGCAATCCGCGACGTACATGCGCCCCTCGTCATCAAGCCGCACGGAGGCGGGGCCGCGGAAGCGTTTCTGCGGCTCAAGGTTGGCCATCTCACGCTGGCGTAGGGGCTTGGGGTTGGCCAGGACGTAGGCGCGGCCCATCTTCGACAGCGTGGCGTCGCCGTGGAACTTCTCGACGTACCTGCCGTCGGCGTCGAACAGCTGCACGCGGTTGTTGCCCCAATCAGCCACGTAAATGTCGCCGTGCCCATCGACGGCAATACCGGTGGGCCGGTTGAACTGCCCGTCGCCGTCGCCCGGTGAGCCGAACATGGCGATGAACCCGCCGTCGGCGTCGAACTTCTGCACCCGGTTGTTGCGCCAGTCGACGACGTACACCGCACCCTCGTCATCCACCGTGATGCCCCACGGCATGTTGAACTCGCCCGCGCCGCTGCCGAAACTGCCCCACTGCTGGCGAAAGCCGCCGTCCTTGGTGTACTGCTGGATGCGATGGTTCAACGTATCGACCACGTACAGGTTGCCTTCCGGGTCGAAGGCCATGCCCGACGGGCGGTCAAACTGCCCGGCGCCGGAGCCGTGCTCGCCCCACTTGCCCAGGTAGTCGCCGGCGGTGCTGAACATGGAGATACAGTGGCGTCCCTCGTCGGAGACGTACAGTGTGTCGTCACCGTCTAGCAGAATGTTGGCCGGCCACAGCAGCTTGCCATCGGCGTTGCCCGGACCGCTGATGACGTCGAGGTCCTCGTCGTCCCAGGTGAGACGACGGATATCAACGGTTAGCGAGCCGCGGCACAGGACGTACAGCCGTCCCTCACGGCCAATCGCCAGGTCGACCGGATTTGAGGTAACGCGGCGCATGCCGAGGCTCTTGACGTAGGGGAACCCGGCACGAAGTAATGCGTATGCTCTCGGCATTATCGACTCCTTCTCGGTCTACTGACTGTTGCTTTTGAACGGTTGCAACTGCTCGAAGGTGCCGCCGACGAAATCAGTCGCGTCCATGCCCATCCACTGCTCCAGCATGGTGGCGTAGATGCCGCGGAAGTCGATGGTGTGGCGCATGTCTTCGCCGTAGAGCCAGTCCGCCGGGTCCAGCGACGGATATTCGGCGTACAGGCCGCCCGCCACCCGGTCGCCGATGATGAAGGCGCCGCCGCCGGAGCCGTGATCGGTGCCGCTGGCGTTGTCCTTGATGCGCCGGCCGAACTCGGTGAACACCAGAATCGCCACCTCTTCCGAGGCGTCGTGCTCGCGCAGGTCCTGCATGAAATCGTGCAGCGCGCCGGTGAGCTCGCTCAGCAACCGCGGGTGCACCGCCGCCTGCGTGGCGTGGGTGTCGTAGCCGCCGTGCTGGGTGTAGAAGATGCGCGTGCCCAGGCCGGTGGTGTGCACGCGGGCGACGTCCCGCAGGCTTTTGGCGATCGGGTTATCGGCGTATTGCACTGTGGACTCGTACATCGCCGGCGCCCGCTTGATGATGTCGGCGCCGGTCAGCACGTCGAGGCCGGTCTGCGCCAGGTAGTCCATCACGCCGCCGCCGTCCGTGCCGGGCGCGTACATGGTCTGGAAGCTTTGCAGCGCCGCCTGGCGCTCCGTCGCCTCGCCGATGCCGCCCAGGAGGCCGTAGGTGTCGAGGTCGGCAACCGACGTCACCGGCACCCCGGCAGCCGCCATGGCGCGCGGCAGGCCGCGTCCGAAGCTGACGCCCGTCAGCACGTTTTCCTTGTTCGGATCGAGTTCCCGCAGCACCTTGCCGAGCCAGCCTTCGAGCACCAGCCGATCCGGCTCGCAGGTATGCCAGATATCCATGCCGCGAAAGTGCGAGCGGTTGGAATCCGGGTAGCCGATGCCCTGCACGACGGCCACCACGCCCTCGTCGTACAGATCCTTCAGCGCTTCGGCGTTGGGGTGAAAACCGAGGGTGTCGTTCAACGGCAGAACCTGCTCCTGCGGCACGCTGAGCGTCGGGCGGGCGTCGTAGTAGTTGCCGTTGGTGAAGGGAACGATGGTATTCATGAAATCATTGCCGCCCGACAACTGCACGATCACCAACACGGGCGCTTTACCGTTTTCTGCCATGCTTCGGTTCTCCTTATGCAAACTGAAATTCGCGCGTCGCCACGATGAGCTGCAACAGGCGGGCAACCCGCCCGGCGCTCGCCTGGCGTGCGTCGTCCGTATCCAGGGCCACGTCACCACCAGCCGCGGTTGCGTCGATCAGCGCCTGACGGGTCGGCTCGGCCACGCTCATCGGCCCGACCAAGTCCAGGCAGCCGTCCACGCACGCCTCGGGCGACAAGGTGCCGCCCATGGCACTGAGGCGCTCGACGACCCGCTGCACGCCCGGCCGGTTGACGTCGTTCAACTCGTTCACGGCGAAATTGACCCGCTCGTTCAGGGTGCCGCCGTCGATCCATTCCTTGCCGGTGTGCCAGCCTTCTACGGTCGGCGGATTCATCAGCGCCTGGCCCATGGCCGACGTCGCCACCGCCAGATTCAGCAGGCCGGGTTCGGGGAAGCTGTGCGTGCCGGCGAGTTTCACGGCGCTGACCACCAACTCCACGGGGCTCTTCATCTTGCGAAAACGCGCCGCCTTGAACGCCTCCGAGTTGAACAACACGCGCAGCATGGCGCGGAGATTGCCATCAGAATCGAAGTACGCCTGCTCCAGCGCCTCGACGCACTGCGGATCCCGGGGCGGCACGTTGTTCCACGCCGGCACCTGCGGCTCGTCAGCCACGAAGAAGTTGTACAGGTGGCGAGAAATGAAGCGCGCCGTAGCGGGTTGCTTGACGATGATGCGCACGATGTCGTCGCCGTTGAAGTTCCCGGTTTCGCCCAGGAAGGTCTTGACGCTGTCGTCGTGGTCGTCCTCGCGGAAGACGAACGACGACGGGTTGCAGCCGTTCGGGTACAGCGGAATGGGCTGCGAGGCGGTCCAGCCGGTGAAGGCGCGCGCCGCGTTTTTGATGTCCTGCTCGGTGTAGTTGCCGACGCCCATGGAAAACAGCTCAAGGATTTCGCGCCCGTAGTTCTCGTTCGGAGTGTCTTTATGATTCTGAGTGTTGTCCAGCCAGTCGAGCATGGCGGGGTCGCGGGACAAGTCGAGCAGGATGGTTTCCATGTCGGACAGGCAATTTTGACGGAAGGTATCGATCTGCAGCGCCACGCTGGGGGTATGCTCGCTCTTGTGCCAGCCGGTGGCGAAGATGCCGTGCCAGAAGAGGGCCATTTTTTCCTGCAGCGGGCGTTTCGTGTTAATCATGCGATAGAGCCAACGCCCCTGCCACAGCACTGGGGAATCGTCCATGACGGAAGCCATGGAGTAGTAGCGGCACACCACGTCTTCCTCAACGCCGGGCGTCTGCTCCGGGTGCAACAGCATTTCCACCACGGCGGCGTAGTCCATGCCGTCATACGCCTCCAGCTCGACGCGTGTGGCGCCGAATCCGGCGCGCCGCAACAGGTGCGCCAGGAGTGCGAGTCTGTCATCAGCCATGCATCTCTCCTTAGTGTCAAGGCTCGCCCGGCGCCGGATGATACTCGGATGCGCGGAACGGGCGAGGGGTCTTGGCGTTTGCGGGGGGTAGTTGAACCCGCCAAGTATAGCGGCAGCCCGCAGCCATGTACAGACGGCGGCGTGCTTCCATTCCGCCCCCGACTTTGGTACAACATAGCGCTTTGACGTGGCGCCGTGCCGAGCGTGCGCCAAGATGCGCGAGGCGCCATCCCAACGACCTGGAGGAAGTAAGTATGCAAGTGGCGGAGCGTATGTCCCGCTTGGGCACGGAAACGGCGTTCGAGGTGCTGGTGAAGGCCCGTGCTCTGGAAGCGCAAGGCCGCGACGTGGTGCACCTGGAGATCGGCGAGCCCGATTTCGACACCCCGCCGCACGTCATCGCGGCGGGTAAGCAGGCCCTCGACGAGGGCTATACGCACTACGGGCCGTCCGCCGGCCTGCCCGAGCTCCGCGAGGCGATTGCCGCCGACGTGGCCCGCAGCCGCGGCATCGACGTACGCATGCCGCAGGTGGTGGTGACGCCCGGCGCCAAGCCGATCATGTTTTTCGTCATTATGGCCCTGGCGCAGGCCGGCGACGAAGTCATCTACCCCGACCCCGGCTTCCCGATCTACGAGTCGGTCATCCGCTTCGTCGGCGCCACGCCGGTGCCCGTGCCACTGCGCGAGGCGCGCGGCTTCAGCCTCGACGTGGACGAACTGAAGAGCTTGGTGTCGTCCCGCACTCGGCTGATCATCCTCAACTCCCCGCACAACCCCACCGGCGGCATGCTGCCGGAAGCCGACCTGCGCGCCATCGCCGCCGTCGCCCTGCAGCACGGCATCCCGGTGCTGTCCGACGAGATTTACTCCCAAATGCTGTATGAGGGCACGTTCCACAGCATCACCGCCTACGACGGCATGGCGGACCTGACGATCATCCTGGACGGCTTCTCGAAAACCTACGCCATGACGGGCTGGCGGCTCGGCTACGGCGTCATGCCCGAGTCACTGGCGGATCACGTAACGCGCCTGATGACCAACTGCAATTCCTGTACCGCGTCGTTCACGCAGCGCGCCGGGTTGGCCGCCCTGCAGGGGCCGCAGGACGCCGTGGGCGAGATGATGTCGGAGTTCCGACGCCGCCGCGACCTGTTCGTGGCCGGGTTGAACGCCATTGACGGGATAAGCTGCGCGGTGCCGGGCGGCGCCTTCTACGCCTTTCCGAACATCACCGGGCTCGGCCGCACGTCCAAGGAAGTGGCGGATTATCTGCTGCAGGAGGGCGGCGTGGCGGCCCTGGCGGGGGATGACTTCGGCCCCAACGGCGCTGGCTATATGCGCTTTTCGTACGCCAATTCACTCGACAACCTGAGGAAGGCGCTCGAACGCATCGCCGATTGCGCGGCCAAGCTGCAGGGCTGAGGCGTGGCCCAAAGCATGGGGCCGCCTGCCGACCGACCAACGGGCGGCAGGGGCAGGCGGCTGGTTTGCCTGCTGATCCTGTGCGCCTGCCTGAGTTTGCTCGCCTGTTCGGATTCCCCGACTGGCAATGATGCATCCGACCTGCCGCCGCAAGCGCCCGTCTATGGCTATGCCGTGGTGCGCACCTACCCGCATGACCGTGAGGCATTCACCCAGGGCTTGGCCTTCGACGATCAGGGAACGCTTTACGAGAGCACGGGGCAACACGGTCAATCCTCGCTGCGCCGGGTGGATTTGAACAGCGGGACGATTCTGCAACACCACGACTTGCCGTCCGCGCTGTTCGGCGAGGGCATCACCGTCTTCGGCAACCGCATTATCCAGCTCACTTGGCAAGCCGGCCGCGCCTTCGTCTACGACAAAGCCGGCTTCGACCTTCTACGGGAGTTCACCTACCGCACCGAAGGCTGGGGCCTGACGCACGACGGCCAGCGCCTCATCATGAGCGATGGTACCGCCACCCTGTACTTCCTGCACCCCGACACGTTTGCCGAAACGGCCCGCCTGACCGTCCGCGATCACCGCGGCCCAGTGATTCGCCTGAACGAATTGGAATACGTTGGCGGCGAAATCCTGGCCAACGTCTGGCAGACCGACCGCATCGCCCGCATCGATCCCCGCACGGGGCACGTCACCGGCTGGATCGATCTCACCGGCCTCTTGCAACCCAGCGACCAACGCCAACCCGTCGACGTGCTCAACGGCATCGCCTACGACGCCCGCACCGACCGCCTCTTCGTCACCGGAAAATGGTGGCCTAAGCTCTTCGAGATCACCCTGACCCCGTAGCAGGCCGGCGTATCGTGGACTTGAAAACGTCAACGGCGTAGCATGACACCCGCGTATTCGGCAATACACGGTTTGGGTTGACACGGGGGAATCCCGTGCTTGCGAAAGGAAGCAAAATGGCTGACCTGAGGATTAACGGTGCGCGTTTGTGGGAATCGCTGATGACCCTGGCGCGTATCGGCGAAACGCCGCGCGGTGGTGTCTGCCGCGTGGCCCTGAGCGACGTAGACCGCGAGGGCCGCAACTTGTTCGTGCGCTGGGCACGGGAGGCCGGCTGCACGGTCGAGATCGACCAAATGGGCAACATCTTTGCGCGCCGCGCCGGTTCCGCTCCGACCCTGGCGCCCGTGATGACCGGCAGCCACCTCGATACCCAGCCTACCGGCGGCAAGTTCGACGGCGCCTACGGCGTGCTCGCCGGCCTCGAGGTCATCCGCACCCTTAACGACGCCAACCACACCACGCGACGCCCCGTGGAGGTAGTGGCGTGGACGAACGAGGAGGGTTGCCGCTTCGCCCCCGCCATGCTGGCCTCGGGCGTGTTTGGCGGCGAGTTCAGCCTCGAATACGGCCTGACGCGGGCCGACCACGACGGCGTCACCGTGGCCCAGGAGCTGGACCGCATCGGCTACGCCGGCACGCGGCCTTGCGGCGGCCAGCCGGTGCACGCCTTTTTCGAGGCGCACATTGAGCAGGGGCCGCTGCTGGAAGCGCACGAGTGCGTCATCGGCGTGGTGCAGGGGTTGCAGGGGCAACGCTGGTTCGACTGTACGATCGCAGGGATGGAATCGCACGCTGGCACCACCCCCATGCCGCGGCGGCGCGACGCGCTGTGCGGCGCCGCTCAGATCGTCACCGCCGTACAGCAGGCCGCCCTGGCGCAGGCGCCACATGGCGTCGGCACGGTCGGCGATCTGCGGGTGCATCCCAACTCGCGCAACGTCATTCCGGGACGGGTGGATTTTACGGTTGATCTGCGGCATCCCGACGATGCGGCCCTGGCAGCCATGGCGGATGCCCTGCGGGAAGCCGCGGCGGAGGTGGAAACGGCCATGGGGCTGACCGCCGCGCTCGATGAAATCTGGTACGCGCCGCCGACGCCGTTTGACGCCGGTAGCGTCGTCGCCGTCCGCCGCGCCGCCCAAAACCTGGACTTGCCGCACATGGACGTGATCAGCGGCGCCGGTCACGACGCCAAGTACGTAGCCAAGGTATGCCCGGCGGCGATGATCTTCATCCCCTGCAAGGACGGCATCAGCCACAACGAGATTGAGGACGCGACGCCGGAACACGCCGCCGCCGGCTGCGACGTGTTGCTGCACGCCATCCTGGAAGCGGACGGCGCGTGACGGTTGGGATGGCTCTGAATGGCCGGCCAGACTAACCGTGGCCACGCCCTGGCCTAACGGCACTAGCCCGGTACGTCGCACTGGAAACCGTGGCCCAGGAGCGTAGGCGTGGTTTCTGGGCTGGTAGCTTTCGAGTCGTGGCAATAGTGATGCGACTAGCGGTTGCCTTGAGATGTTGATCTTGGCTGAGTTAACCACCGAAGGAAGGCTTGAGAACATGGTTATTTTCGACCCAGTTAACGGAATCGGAGGTTCTTTGTTCGTCGCGAGCCCCATCCGCAAGCCGGGGCAAGGCCCCAATACCTTTTCTCAGTTGGTCAACGCGGTTCGTCGTTCCGACTCGAGACCGTCCAATAGGTGTATCGGTTCGAGATCATCCTGCAGAGCGGGGGTAATGATGGCGTTACAAGCTGACGCATTAAGATTGGTAGAACTTGACCGGCAGGTGTCTCAAGCGTTGATCGAATGTGATGCTGAAGAACTGCTACGCCTTCCAGCAATATGACGCGGTCTTTGCACTGTGCCGAATGTCAATTGGGGCGAGCATTCGCGACATCTGCGTACGACGTGGACTACTTCCGGATCCAGATGAAAAAGTCATTCTTCTTGAGAAGTACCGCTGGAAAGAACTGCGTGATAAGGTCTCAATCGGTTCGCTCAATGAGAAATTGGAGATTCTTTATGGCCGCCTGCGTGAAGTGGTGCACGTACGAAGATCAGCGACGGCTGGAGAAGCTCATGCAATGTTTCGAAGGACGCTGTCGCTCATTGAGGAACTCTATGGAAGTCATGGTCTCTAAAGACCCGGAGGCGAGGCGTGCGCTCATTGGTGCATGCGGAGGCCTGACGGTTGGTCGACTTGGTGGCAGAATTCGTGTGCTTCCGCGAGGGAAGGTATATGCCGCCCGGCAGCAGACCGTTGAAGGCCCTGCCGCCGCTTGGCGGCACGGTCTGTTCAGCGCGTCTATGCTGGCCGGTTGATTCGTACCAATCGGCCAGTCCAGTCCGAGTACGCTTGCAATTCGCTATGGATGCGGCCGGCGAGTGCCTCGAAGTCCGGGTCGTAGGTGCAGACAACCATGCCGCTGTGGTCGGGCGTCGCCTGATGCAGACGGATGAAATGACGGCGATTGAGGGTGAGCATGATCCGCGACTCGCCGATGGCGAATGCCAAAATGTCTTCATCCGATATGGCTTGACCGGCCTTGCCGCTTTCGTAAGTGGTCAACACCTTGTGGCCCAACTCTCGCAAGGCCTCGACAACGGGCAGCGGGAAATTCTCATCGGCGTAGCAATCCGCCATCAAGCCGCCTCGTTGCGTCGAATCTGTTGGTCAATTTCCTCAGCATGCGAGCGGGCATAGGCCCAGGCATTCGCCAGATCTTCCACTCGCAGGGTGGGGTAGCTGCGCAAAATGTCAATGTCGCTCGTCCCCAGCCGCCGCGCTTGCACCAAAAGCCACACCGGAATGCGGGTGCGAACCACGCAAGCTTCGCCGCCACACACCTCTGGACGGCTTTCGACCCCAGGAAAGGAGTCCCCCAGGTCCTGGACCACCCACTGAAGCAGTTGGGCTTTTTCGGCCCGGCTCAGCGCCGCTACGTATTCTTCCATTTCCTGATGCGTTGGCATAGTCAATCCCTAGCGCAAGACAGACGCCGCCCGGCAGCAGGCCGTTGGAGGCCGCGCCGCCGGGCGGTCAGGGATCAGACCGAAACGGTCGCCGACTTGAAGGCCGGCATGACCGCCTCGGCGAAGCAGGCGAGCTGGTCCTGGAATTGGGCGTTCGACAGGCCCATGGGAAAGCCGATGAGGATGTGCTCCAGGCCGGGATAACGCTCTTGCAGTTCTTGCAGGTAGGCGACCATGTCCTGCGGCGTGCCCGCGAACCAGGCGCGGTTGTTGATGACCTCCTCGAAGTTACTGCCGGCCGCGATGTGCGTGGCCACGCCGGCCGGGCCGGTGGCCTTCATCTGCTTCTCGTTGTAGCGCAGCATGCCGAGCGGCGCGGCGAACTTGACGTGCTCCTCGAAGATCGGCTCCAGCGTCCGCTTGGCGCTCTCGGCGCTCGAATCGAGGTAGCACCACAGACCCAGCGCCAGATTTTCACCCAGCGCTAAATCCCGCCCGTGGCGAGCGTTGACGTCCTGAAAACGCTGCATCCAGCCCTCGATATACTCGGCCGCCGTTCCCAGAATCACCCCCTTGACGCCGTGCTTGGCCATGAAGTTGAGGCCGCGCTCGGAGCCGCTGACCATCGGCTGCCACACCTCGACGGGCAGATTGAAGGGACGCGGCACCAAGGTAATGTCCTGCAGTTGGTAGCCGCGGTACGGCACCTCGGGCGGCAGGGTGTAGTGCTTGCCGCGGTGCGAAAACGACTTCTCGTTGAACGCCTTCAGGACGATCTCGAATTGTTCCTCGAACAGCTCGCGGTTGGCGTCGGCGTCGAGCATCGGGGCGCCGAAGCATTCCACCTCGCGGGTGTGGTAGCCCCGTCCCACCCCGAAGATCACCCGGCCGCCCGTCAGGATGTCCGCCATGGCAAAATCCTCGGCCAGCCGGATGGGGTGCCACATCGGCAGGATGTTGAAGCCGCAGCCGAACTTCAGGCGCTGGGTGAACTGCGACAGCCACACGCTCAGCATCATCAGATTCGGGATCGTTTCGTACCCCTCGCGCTGGAAGTGGTGCTCGGCCATCCACAGCGTGTCGTAACCCAGGTCTTCCATGCGCGAAGCCAGGTCCTTAGCGATGTCGAACGACAGCGCCAGCCGCTCGTTGTCCCACGTGCGGTCGTCGTGCGGCGTGCCGTTGAAGCCGATGTTCTCTCCCTCCAAGACGTGCCCAGCATAGAGCACCGAGAAATTGCCAAGCATGCTTTTGCCTCCTCTGGTCATGCCGCGGCAAGGCGGCCCGCGGCGGGTTCGGCGATGTTTCATAAAGCCCGTAATCATAGCACCAAATCCTGCCTGCCAAGCGATGGTGTTTTGGCTCACTGCCGCCGCACGAGCTTTTCCCTCAAGATGCCGGCAATATCCCGCGCCGGCGCCAAGGGCATGCACCAAGTGACACCCCCATACGCCAGGCCCGCAACCAGCATGGGCACGAACACCGCGCCGAGGCGGGTGCCGACGAAACCGGCGCCAAACTGCCATTCCCACCACGTCAGAACGCCCCAGGCCACCGCGCCGGAGATGGCGACGGCCAGAGCGATCCAACCGCTTTCACGCCGCAGGCGACGCAGATCGAGGCCGTTCACGTGGCGACGCAAAGCGCGCACCAGCAGCGCCACCTGGCACACGGCGCTGAGGGTGTTGGCGGTCGCCAAACCAGCTTGTTCAAAGGGAACAATGAGGATCAGGGTGAACACCAGGTTGAGGCCCAGGCAAAGAATGCTGAGGCGTACGGGCACCTTGACCTCGCCGAGGGCATAGAAGGCGCGCGTCAGGCTGCCCACGCACGAAAAGGCGATCAGGCCGGGGGCGAGGCAGGCCAGTGGTAGGGCCGTGCGTTGCGTCGCCAGAGGATCGAAGGCGCCGCGCTCCAGGATGAGGCGCACGATTGGCACGGCCAGCACGAAGGCCATGGCGGCGGCGAAGGCGTTGATGTAAACAAGATAGCCCAGCCCCTGCGTCAGGGTGGCTTTGAAGTCGTCAAATCGCTTTTCCGCCGCCAGGCCCGCCAGGGTCGGCAGCAGGAAGGTGAACAGAGACACGCCGACCACGCCCTGCGGAAATTCCATCAAACGCACGGCGTAATTGAACGAGGCGATGATTTCAGGATTGATCAGAAACGCGACGCCCTGCGTCACCAGCATGTTGAGCTGGAACGCCGCCACCCCCACGGTGCCCGGAATCATTTTGCGCGCCACCGTTCGCACCGACTCGTGGCGCCACGGCGTCACCCAGCGGAAGCGGAAGCCCGTGCGGTACAGGGTCGGGAGCTGGTAGGCGGCCTGCGCAACGCCAGCGACCAGAACGCCGTAGGCCAAGGCGAAAATCTGACGCTCCAGGCCGCCCGCCATGCGCCTGGCGAATACCAGCACCGCGGTAATCATCACCACGTTCAGCAGCGCAGCGCCCAGGGCGGGGATGAAGAAAAAGCCCCGCACGTTGAGCATGCCCATGAAAATCGCCGCCAGGCACACCCAGCCCATGTACGGAAACATGACGACGAGCAGTTGCAGCATGAGCCGCACGTCGCCCTGCGGATTGGCCCACGCTAAATAGCCGCTGACGCCGAACAGGACCCCAGCAATCACCACTAGCGCGGTGACCAGGAAGCCGGAAATCACCGCGTTGGCCATCCGCCACATGGCCGCGTCGCCCGCCGCTACCTCCTTTTCCTTCAGGAGGGGCAGGAAGGCCGCGCTCAGCGCCCCTTCACCAAGCAGACGGCGGAAGAGATTGGGCATCATGAAGGCGAGGTCGAAGGCGCCTTTGACTGGCCCGGCGCCCAGGAAATGCGCGTAGACCATCTCCCGGAGCAAACCCAGCACCCGGCTGGCAACCGTTGCGGCCGCCATGGCGGCGCTGGATTTCAGCATCTGTGACATGCGACAACCATGCCTCACATTGACCGTTGTAATCGCGCCGTGGTACACATGGCAGGCAACGACAGGCGGCGTCCTGCATGTATCCTGCAGGAAAACGACGAGCGGCAGGCTGACGCATGGTAGCAAAGTCCGGCGCCCGGACACAGGGCAGGGGCGGGCGAACCGCGTCGGGGCGTGTCAGTAAACTCGGAGACTCACCAGGTCCCTGAGGCTGGGAGGTAGTTGAGCAGTGCGCAGAAGCGACAAAACGAGTCGAACGGGCGCTGCGGATCGCACCGCCCGCGTCACCAGGAGGAGCACGTGTCATGTGTAATAGCGGAAAATCTGTGGGCGCGCCTGTCTATGCGGTGGCGTTTTTAATTTTGTTCATGATTACCCAGGGATCGGTCGCGGCCCAGTTGCAACAATTGCCGACGAGCGCCGCCTACGGCGACTATGCCGTGGGCGTGGCCACCGGCTTCGCCGTGGACAATCGGCAACGCTTCGACCCCTGGAACAGCGCCTATGCCCGTCCCGCGTACCGCGCCCTGTTGCGCCGCGTGGAGGCCGCCGGGCAGCCCCGCACGGTGGTGTTTCAGTTGTGGTATCCGGCGGCGCCGGACACCTCTCAGGGGCGGCTCGCCGGGCCACGCTCTCCCTTCCCGGCGGCGAGCGGGCGGCGCGCGAATTACTACGACTTCTTCTTTCAGGCAGGGGATATGGCGCCGCAGATCGGCGCCGCGGCCCAAGTGGTGCTGCCGCAGTTCATCCACCTGCAAGGTGACGGCGTCCTGGCTGAGGCGGACGGCGCGACCCAGCAGGGGACCTTCGGTGAAATTGGCCAGCAAATTCTCAATGCGCCGCAGAACGCGTGGCAGGACGCGCGGCCCGCCGAGGGGAAGTTCCCACTGATCCTCCTCGCCCACGGGCTGGCCGGCAACCACGGCATGTGGGGTTCTTTGGGCGAGTTTCTCGCCTCCCACGGCTACGTGGTGGTGGCGCCCACGTTCGTTTCCGACGGCGGTCTGCCGCTCGTGTTTCACGACGAGGATTCCCGCTTCGCAAAACAGACGTCAGCCGAGGAGCTGCAACAGGCTTACGAGTTGCTCCTGGGTGACGTCAAAGTCGTTCCCTACTTCTACCGCCTGCTGTTCGGGCTGGAAAGCCTGGGGTTCGCACCGCCGGCGGACTTCAATCCGGCCACGTTGAAGATCGTCCCCGGCGGCGTGGCGCGAGCCACCACCATGATGCGCAACCTGTTTCGTCAGCGGGTGTCCGACGTGGGGCTGGTGCTGCACACCGTGCGCTTGCTCGGCGCGGACGAGGCCATCTGCCGGACCTCCCTCGCCGCCATGGGTGCGACCAGCGCCGCCCGTCCTACCGCCGACCGTTATCTGTGCGGTCTGCTCAACGGGCGCATCGACGGTGAACGCGTGGGCATCGCCGGACATTCGCTCGGCTCCATGACGGCGCAGCTGGCGGTCAACCACCTGCCCGGCATCAGCGCCGCTCTGGGACTCAACAACGCCCCGCCCTTCACCTGGACGCCCGAGGAGATGTTTGGCGCCGGCGAACGGGACGGCCTGCCGGTGGGCAGCCGCAAGCCCCTGCTGCTGCTGATCGGCGACGAGGACGCCTTCGTGCAACAGGTGTTCATCGGCCTCTTTCAGTCGCTGGTGGCCTTGGCTGGAGGCGACCCTGCCGAGGCATTCCCCCTGGCCCCGGAACGCGCTGCGCCTGATCGCATGGAAAATCCGCAGCCGGTAGCACTGAGCGCTTGGCGCCGCGCCACCACCCCTGACCGTCTGCTGGTGATTGTGCGTGACACCGACCACTTCACCCTGGCCGAGGACTTTGCGCGGCTCTTCCCCTGGCCGAAATTCCAGCGCGGTGAGTTGGCCTTCGGCCAGACCCCGGAGCGCACCCGCAAGCCCACAGGCGAGCACGCCTTTGGCCCGCCGGGAGCGCCTGGGGAGCGCTATACCCAGTTGGGCTGGGCCACCGTAGACGGCGCCGAAGTGTACCTGCCCCATGTGGTTCGCGACTGGTATGCACGGACGTGGTTCGACTGGCATCTGAAGGGAGACCAGGATGCCCACCGCCGCCTGCAAAACCCCGACCCTTTCGGGGACATGACTTCCGTGCGGAAAGAGGTGCAGTGATGACCGCAGGCGGGATACCAACGCCGTTGATCCCACGCGTGAGTCAAAATTTCCGATGTACAAATATACGAGGTGATTCTGTATCGGAGCGGCGCCGATGTCCCTAGGACGTTACAACCCGGACTGGGCCGTGGGGAGGTGCCGGCTCGCTACGAAGTAGCGACTGGAGAATTTTCGGATCAAGGCGGCTTGCAATCCGGGGCCTTTAACTCTCCCTCACCCCAACCCCTCTCCCTCCCAGGGGAGGGGGGCGTATGGGCCGGCCGATAACTTCCTGATGCAATCAGACGCGGAAATGCTCCGGCGTCAACACCTGCTCGTGGACATCGACAGGGGATGATCGACGCACCGGATTAGAGGGCAGGCGGATGTGGCCGATGCGGTCGCCGTTCGGTGCGAAGACGCGCACCCCGTCGTACCCATCGCCAACCTAGCCGGCGCTGGCCCAGATGTTGCCGTCTTCATCAGCCCGGATACCGTCGGCAAAATCGGCCTTGCCGTCGAACTCCATGCTCGTGAACTGCCGCGTGTTCTTCAGGCTGGTGCCGTCGACGATATCCCACGCCTTGATGTTCTGCGGCGCGCCCGGATAGTGCGAGGCGCCGGTGTCGGCGGCGTACAGCTTGGTGTAACCGTTCGAGAAACACAGGCTGGTAGGGTTGCACCGAGCCCGTATTCGCAACCCCTCGGAGGAGACCGTGTGAAAAAGATCATCGCCAGCGACCCCGAAGCCCGCTCGGCGGACGTCGTCGCACAGAACGTCGAACGGCTGAAGGCTCTGTTTCCCGAGGCGTTCAGCGAGGGGAAGATCGACTTCGACGTGCTCAAGCAGCTGCTCGGCGATGAAGTGGATGAACGCGGGGAGAAGTACGGTCTCGACTGGCACGGCAAGCGCCAGGCGCGTCAACTCGCGCTGACCCCTTCCACCGGCACCTTACGTCCGTGCCCGGAGGAAAGCCTTGACTGGGACACGACCCAGAACCTGATGATCGAAGGCGACAACCTCGAAGTGCTCAAACTCTTGCAGAAGAGCTATGCGGGAAAAGTGAAGCTCATCTACATTGACCCGCCGTACAATACGGGCAAGGACTTCATTTACCCGGACAACTACCGCGACAGCATTCAGAACTACCTGAAACTCACCGGCCAGATTGACGGCGACAACCGCAAGCTCTCATCCAATACCGAAGCCTCGGGGCGGTTTCACACCGACTGGCTGAACATGATGTATCCGCGGTTGAAGCTGGCGAGGAATCTCTTGCGGCCAGATGGCGTCATATTGATAAGTGTTGACGACACCGAAGTCGCACATGGCCGGCTGATGTGTGACGAAATGTTTGGCTCCGAGAACTTCGTTGCCGAGATCATCTGGGAGGGAGCCAACAAAAACGATGCCCGCCAAATTGGTATTTGTCACGAATATGTCCTTATCTATGGACGAAATCGTGAACAGATCCAGCATGATTGGAGTATCAAGAAGGAAGGGATTGAACCTGTCCTCAAAGAGGTCGAGCGCCTGAAAGCCAAGCACGGCGATGACTATGCGACGGCTTCCGACGAGCTTGCCGGTTGGTTTCGAGCGATGAAGGCGACCCCGTCCTTTGGTCAGCGGCGCTTTCGCAACATTGATGTGAACGGTGCGTATAAAGAGGACGATCCAACCGCTCCCGGAGGGAGGCATTTCGACCTCCGAAACCCTTGTACGGGTGACATTATTCCGCTCCGGCCAAATCGAGGCTGGGGATTTGATCAGGAGGGATTCAACCGCTTGGTCGCTCAAGGCCGCATCTCCTTTGTCAGTGATACAAGTGTCATGGTGAAAAGATATCTCCACGAAACAGATAAGGTGATACCCCCAAGCGTGTTCTACCAACCGGCTCGCTCTGCCTCAGAACGCCTCACCCGCCTCATGGGTTCCAACATCTTCGATTTTCCCAAAGATGAGACCGTCCTCAACAAGTTTGTCGAAATGGTCACAGAACCGGATGACCATGCCTGGATAACTCTCGACTTTTTTGCGGGGTCAGGATCAACCGCCCACGCGGTAATGGACCGCAACGCTATGGATAATGGCAACCGCCGCTACATTCTTGTTCAGCTTCCAGAGCCGGTAAATCCACAAAATAAAGATCAGAAAGCCGCCGCTGATTTCTGCGACAAGCTCGGCAAGCCACACAACATCGCCGAACTCGCCAAGGAACGCCTCCGCCGCGCCGCAAAGAAGATAGAGCAAGATAATCCGCTGTTCGCCGGCGACCTCGGCTTCCGTGTCTTCAAGCTCGATACCTCCAACATTCGCGTCTGGGAGCCGGACCGCGATGACCTGGAAGGAACGTTACTGGACAGCGTTGACCACATCAAACCGGGTCGGAGCGAAGAAGATATTCTCTATGAGCTTCTCCTGAAGCTCGGCCTCGACCTGTGCGTACCCATCGAGACGCGGACCATCGCCGGCAAGTCAGTGCGCTCTATTGGGGCAGGAATCTTGCTTACCTGTCTGGCCGAGAGCATCACGCGGGCAGAAGTTGAACCCCTGGCCTTGGGTATCGTTGCGTGGAACAAAGAGCTCGCGCCCGCCGGTAATGCCACGGTCCTCTTCCGCGACAACGCCTTTGAGGACGACGTAGCCAAGACAAACCTCACGGCCATATTGGAGCAACACGGGTTGGGAAACTTGCGGAGTTTGTAAGATAAAGCACTCGGAGGGAGGACTCGTGAACCAACGTCGCCGTTACAAAAATCCGCCCATAGAAGAGGCGCTTTGTGAGTTCCGCTTCAAACCAGGTCAGGACTGGGACCTCACCATTCCCGGCCGTCTGCACGTCAGGCTGGGAGACGCCTATCCAGGAAAGCCCAGGCAACAGAAGGTTGTTGAGATCGGACTGGAGGTGAAAGAGGGAATACCTTCCGAGTTGCAGCACAAAGAGGCGTTTGACAGGGTTCAGCTAGTTACCGAGAACGAAAAGCGAGTCGTGGGCGTGGGGCCTGACGTGCTGAGCGTTCACCTGTTGCGTCCTTATCACGATGTCAGCACTCCTCAACGCAGCGGTTGGGATGAGTTTTATCTTCGGATCAAAGAAGCGCTCAACGCATATTGGGAGGTAACTCAGCCGGAAGGTGTCAACAGGATCGGCGTCCGATACATCAATAAGCTCGTGTTTCCGTCTAAATCGGTGCTGCTCGAAGACTATTTGCGTTGCGTCTCACCAACAGTGACCGGGTTGCCCCAGATGGTGAATGGGTATTTCAGCCGTACTGAGTTCTCCTATCTAGACGGTGTACGTCTTGTCCTGTCCCAGGGTACGGTGCCGGAACCGGAAGGCAACTTCGGTTTCATTCTCGACCTGGACGTTACAAGGGAAACCAATGTCGCGGTGTCCATAGAGGATGCGTTGGGGCTGGCTCATGACTTACGTAACCGCGAAAGAGACGCATTCGAGGCGATCATTACGGATCGAGCAAGGAACTTTTTCGATGCAGATTGAAACACATGCGCCGCCTCAGTCCACGGCATCAATTCATGTCTTGAGGCCTCATGGGATATACCCTTCAGCGAGGCGCGGCGGCCCCCCGTCACGACCGTCACACGGAAGTCAGTCGCTTGCGCTAAACCAGGAGGTGGCATCCTTAAACAAGCCAATACTGGAGTACTCCAGGTCGCCGTCCATGGTTTGGACCGATGCGGCATTTGTCTCGATGTTTCCAATGCTCATACCAATGCCCATAGATGAGGGAGGCAAGGACGGAAAGGAGCAGGAGGGCAGCGACGACGATGAGAGCCCAGTGGACGGGGATTTTGTAAAAGTCGGCGATGACCATCTTGATACCTATGTATCCGGCTTCGAATCGACAGCCGTGGGACGCGCATCTGTCAAGAGCCGAGAACAAGAGAGGCTTGCGGCCAGATTGTGGGCGTCCTTTGAAGAAGCAGGGCATCTTGAAGACGGGATGTACCACCCAGCCGAACAGATCATGGAGCAAGCTTTGCGATCGGAGAACGGCCAGCAAGTTCTTGAGTGGCTGAGAACGCTTGCTTCAGATGCTGACCAACCAGGTTTTTCCGCCGAGGTGCTGCGTTGTCTGGGACGCCAGACTCTTCCTGGAACGGCCTCGTGGCGTATCGGAATTGTGCGCGATGGGTTGGCTATGGACGATGTGGAGATGAGAGACGCCGCGGTACAAGCGGCGGAATGGTGGGGTGGCCCGGACATGCAGAACGTCCTCAAGTCGCATTCCGAGTCGGAGCCTTGGCTGCAAGACTACATTTGGAATGTCATTAAAGACCTTGGAGAGTAAGCGATGTTCCTGGCTCGGAAGATCACGCGCGCCAAGTGGAAGACCAGAGAGGAATTATCGGCGGGGGAGATTTCGGCCGATGCTGTGACTGCTGACTTAAAGACACAAGGAAACGCGCTGTCCTTTTGGCAGTGTCACACGGCGACGAACAGCGATGTTGAAGAGGCGGCATTGGCGATAGCCGCGGCGCGCGATCGTGTCGCTAGGCTTGATGTTGTTTGGCTAGAGCACTTTCGGAGCAGATTGACTTGCATCCGAAACCACGAAATTGCTGTGCTTTGCGAATTGGTCCCTCGATAATTCCATTAGATACGGAAATGCTCTAGTCGATAACGAACTACGGGCCGACGGCCAGACATTGAGGTCTACTGATGGACGTACGCCCGTTACGGATTTGGTCAAGCGACACGTTGATGTGTACAAACTTGATTACGTGCGTCTTGGAAACATCGCCCATCATGTTGTTCGCGCAATCGAAAATAAGCGGTGTCTCCGACTGACGAAACGCCAGGTCACGGACTTGCTTGTGGCGGCGGTTGAGCGAAATCGTATCGACCTCGGCAAGCTTTCAGATAGTCTGCAGACAGAGATTGGCAAATGAAACTCCACTTCGAACCCAACCTCGACTTCCAGATCCAGGCCATCGAAGCCGTCTGCGACCTGTTCCGCGGCCAGGAAGTGTGCCGTACCGAGTTCACCGTCACGCGAAATTCCGGGGATTCCCAAAGGCCGCTCGCCTTTGCCGACAACGACCTCGGCATCGGCAACCAGTTGTCCCTGCTCGATGAGCGAATCCTCGAAAACCTGAAGGATATCCAGATCCGCAACGGCTTACCTCCCTCCGATGCTCTGGATTCCGGCGACTTCACCGTGGAGATGGAGACCGGAACCGGCAAGACCTACGTGTACCTGCGCACCATTTTTGAACTGAACAAACGCTACGGCTTCACCAAATTCGTGATCGTCGTGCCGTCCGTCGCCATCAAGGAAGGCGCCTACAAGTCGCTCCAGATGACCGAGGAGCATTTCCGATCCCTCTATTCAGGCACCCCTTCGGAGTACTTCCTCTATGACTCCGCCAAGCTCGGCCAAGTGAGAAACTTCGCTACCAGTCCGCAACTCCAGATCATGGTGGTGACAGTCGGCGCCATCAACAAAAAGGCCGTCAACAACCTCTACAAGGACAGTGAGAAGACCGGCGGTGAAAAACCTATCGACCTGATCCGGGCTACGTGGCCCATTCTGGTCGTCGACGAGCCGCAAAGCGTGGATGGTGGCCTGCAGGGGCGCGGCAAAGAAGCTCTGGAGGCCATGAATCCGCTCTGCACGCTACGCTACTCGGCGACGCACGCGAACCAGCACCACAGGGTCTATCGGCTAGACGCCGTCGATGCGTACGAACGCAAGTTGGTGAAGCAAATCGAGGTGGCGTCGGCGACCGTCGAGGGCGCCCACAACAAGCCCTACGTTCGTTTGGTGTCAACCAGCAACCGGCGCGGCGTCATCAGCGCCAAGGTCGAGGTTGACGTTGAAGGCGCCGGAGGGGTGCGACGCCGGGAAAAGACCGTTCAGGATGGCGACGACCTCGAACAAATCACCGGTCGCGCCGTCTATCGTGATTGCCGCGTTGGCGAGATCCGCGTTGAACGGGGAAACAAGTTTGTCGAACTGCGCGTACCCGGCGGTGAGTACTTCCTCCGAACAGGAGAGGCCTGGGGCGACGTGGATCAGCTCGCCGTCCAACGCGAAATGATCCGCCGCACCATCCGGGAGCATTTCAATAAGGAAAAGCGCCTGCACCCACAGGGTATCAAGGTGCTCAGTCTCTTTTTCATTGATGCTGTGGACCGATACCGTCGGTATGAGGAAGGGAATCCCGTCAAGGGAGACTACGCTCAGATATTCGAGGAGGAGTACCGGCGTCTCTCCCGCCATCCCGATTACCAGATGCTCTTCGAAGGGGTGGACATCAGCACCGCCGCGGAGGAAGTCCACAACGGCTATTTTTCCATCGACAAAAGGGGCGACTGGACGGACACCGCGGAGAACAACCAGATCAACCGCGACAACGCCGAACGCGCCTACAACCTGATTATGAGGGAGAAAGAAAAACTCCTGAGCCTTGAGACACCGCTCAAGTTCATCTTCTCCCATTCGGCCCTGCGTGAGGGCTGGGACAACCCCAACGTCTTTCAGATTTGTACGCTCCGCGATATTCGGACCGAGCAGGAACGGCGTCAGACCATCGGGCGCGGCCTGCGCCTCTGCGTCAACCAGCAGGGTGAACGCCTGCGCGGCTTTGACGTCAATACGCTCACGGTGATAGCGATGGAAAGCTACGAAGCGTTCGCCGAAAACCTCCAGCAGGAGATCGAAGCCGACACGGGCATTCGCTTCGGCATCGTGCAGGCGCACCAATTTGCAACCATCCCAGTTGTTGGCGCAGACGGACAGACAACATCTCTTGGCTTTGAAGCGTCAACGGATATCTACGCACACCTGAAGGCAGCCGGCTACATCGACGCGACGGGGCGGGTGCAGGATTCGCTCCGACGGGCGCTCAGGGACGAAACGCTTGACCTACCCACGGCGTTCACGGCACAGCATGCGGAGGTCGTCAAGGTATTGCGCAAGCTCGCCGGACGCCTGGAGATCAAGGACGCCGACGAACGCCGCATCGTACAGCCGCGTCAGGCGATTCTGCACAGCCCTGAGTTCAAGGCGCTCTGGGACCGCATCAAGTACAAGACCACCTACCGCGTAGCGTTCGATAACGAGGACTTGCTTGCCCAATGCACCCAAGCACTTCGGAACGCACCGCCGATTCCCAGAACCCGATTGCAGTGGCGCAAGGCCGACCTTGCCATCGGTCAGGCCGGTGTGGAGGCGACTGAGACAAGCGGGGCGGCGACCGTGGTGCTGGACGAGGCCGATATGGAGTTGCCCGATGTGCTCACCGAACTTCAAGACCGCACCCAACTCACGCGGCGCAGCATCCAGCGCATTCTTCGCGAGAGCGGGCGCCTCGGTGATTTCAAGCGCAACCCGCAGCAGTTCATTGAGCTTGCCGCACAGGCAATCAGCCGTTGCAAGCAGCAAGTCCTGGTGAACGGCATAAAGTACCAGCGTATCGGAGACGAGTCCTACTACGCACAAGAGTTTTTCGAGCAGGAAGAACTGACCGGTTATCTCAAGAACATGCTCGACACAAAAAAGTCGGTCTACGAGCAGGTCATCTACGAATCCGGTATCGAGGCCGATTTTGGAGAACAGCTTGAGAAGAACACCGCCGTCAAAGTGTACGCCAAGCTTCCGGGATGGTTCCGGGTGCCGACGCCGCTCGGTAGTTACAACCCAGACTGGGCTGTCCTGATCGATTCCGACGAGGGCGAGCGGCTGTACTTGGTGGTCGAAACCAAGGGCAGCCTAATCGCCGACGACCTTCGTGGGGCCGAAAACGCCAAGATTGCGTGCGGCAAGGCGCACTTCAGCGCTCTCAACGTAGGGGAGGCGCCGGCTCGCTACGAGGTGGCGACCAGCGTTGGGGAACTGCTGGCATGTATGGGTGCAGGATGATCGATACCGGGGGCAGAGGGCGTCCTGCCCCCTCCCCAACCCCTCCCTCAGGGGGGAGGGATTGACGGGGTAACCCTGTTTCACATTGGCCAGCGAACTTCCGGACCTCAGGCCAATACCGGCCGAGGCTTGACGCGGCCCAGCCGGCGGTGCCTGGGGCCATTGCCATACCGTCGCGCAGGCCTTTGCGCCGGTCGTGGCGCCGGGGCGGGTCCGTTCCCGATCACGGTCAGTTCCTGCCGGATCAGGCGTTCGATCTGGCCGAGACTGTTCTGCTCGCCTGCATCGCAGAACGAATAGGCGATGCCGTCGGCGCCGGCCCGCGCGGTGCGGCCGATGCGATGGACATAGCTTTCCGGCGTGTCCGGCAACTCGTAATTGATGACGTGGCTGATATCGTCCACGTCGATGCCGCGCGCCGCGATATCGGTTGCCACCAGGACACGCGCCTCGCCTCGGCGGAATCGTTCGAGGGCCTGCTGCCGGCCGCCCTGGGACTTGTTGCCGTGGATCGCCTCGGCAGCAACGCCGCTCTGTTCTAGCTGAGTCGCCAGCCGATCGGCGCCATGCTTGGTGCGAGCGAAGACCAGCACGCGGGAGAGCGCTGGGTCATCCAAAATTTCGGTCAGCAGGCGTCGCTTGCCTGCGGTGGGGACGTGAAAGACGCTCTGCCGTATGCGCTCGACCGGCGTCGCCTGTGGCGTCACCCCGACCCGGACGGGGTCGCGCAGGAAGTCGCTCGTCAGACGCGCCACCTCGGGCGGCATGGTGGCGGAGAACATCAGCGACTGCCGTACCGTTGGCAGGGCCGCGAGGATGCGGCGCACGTCGGGCACAAAGCCCATGTCGAGCATGCGGTCCGCCTCGTCAAGGACGAAATGCCCGACCCGGCCGAGGTTCACGCGACGCTGTCCCATCAGGTCCAGCAGGCGCCCGGGCGTAGCGACGAGGATGTCGACACCGCGCGCCAACGTATCAACCTGGGGTCCCTGGCCGACACCGCCAAAGATGACCGCCAGCTGCAGCCGTAGATGAACACCGTAGGCGCGGAACTCGCCGGCGAGCTGGATCACCAGTTCCCGCGTCGGCGCCAACACGAGGGCGCGCGGCGCGCGGCCCCGGCCGCCGGTTTTCACGCCAGCTAGTTGGTGTAGGATCGGCAGCGCAAAGGCCGCCGTTTTGCCCGTGCCGGTCTGGGCGATGGCGAGAACGTCCCGCCCAGCCAGAACCTCCGGGATGCCCCGCGCCTGAATCGGCGTCGGGGTCTTGTGATTGCGCTCAATCAGCGCCCGTTGCAGGGTCTCGGCCAAGCCGAGATCGGAAAACTGTTGCTTGATCACATTGATCCTTCTTTTACATGGACTTCGTTCCATCATGAATTCGGCATATCTGTGATTTGCCGACGTTCCGGTATTTGCACGCAGGTAACCCGGCGACCTGGCAGGCTTCCATACAAGTAGAAACCCGTCTTCATACAGGGAGCGTGGCCGGAGACGGTCCGCCTCCCCTTGGCAGAGGGAGCGGCCCCAGCCGGAGCCAATCAGGCGGGTGGGTTAGGAAATATGGGCACCTTTCGTTTCAACGTACACGGCGTAAAGCGAGTCGACCCGTGCTTGGTAATCATGTGAATGTCAACAGACTCTAGTGACAGGGGGCCGTATGTTAGGGTCCACAAGACTCCAAATGATGCTCGTGAACGATGGGCTATTGTAGCCTTGGATTGGGACGGCGGCCTCCTCATCTGGATTCAGGTGGTTCCACTCTACTCACGACCATCCAAACAGAGGTGGCTGGGGCAACATGAGTTGTCATTCCGACCTTGCTAAATGAATCCGTATTGGGGGCACTGGGAACTTCCTGCCGCGCGTAGGGATAAAGTGTGAAGGCCTTTCTGGATGGAGAAGTCAAAGGTAAAAAATTGGCCGAATTCTGGCGCGGTCACTGCTGTAATTTATTCTCCTTCAGTCCATGCTGCTGGCGTCAACTTCTTCGTCAAGTAGACAGATCATAAGCGGTGTGCCGTCGCAGCCGGAACCCGGCGCTGGACCATCCCGCCTTCTCCAGCCGAATCGTCATCTCCGGTGAAATCGCCGAATGCCCATTCAGGACATACGAAAGCGTGTGACGGCCCACACCTAACCCCTTCGCCGTCTCTCGGTTCGTAGGGGAAGCGAAACTGAATCTCCGGCCGGAACGCGGGGAGCGGCCCCGGCCGGAATCCATCAGGCGGGTGGGTCAGGAGATGTGGGCGCCCTTCGTTTCAACGTAGACGGCGTACAGCGACTGGCTGCCGGTCATGAACAGGCGGTTGCGCTTGGTGCCGCCGAAACACACGTTGGAGCAGATTTCGGGCAGGCGGATGTGGCCGATGCGGTCGCCGTTCGGTGCGAAGACGTGCACCCCGTCGTACCCATCGCCAACCCAGCCGGCGCTGGCCCAGATGTTGCCGTCTTCGTCAGCCCGGATACCGTCGGCAAAACCGGCCTTGCCGTCGAACTCCATGCTCGTGAACTGCCGCGTGTTCTTCAGGCTGGCGCCGTCGACGATATCCCACACCTTGATGTCCTGCGGCGCGCCCGGATAGTGCGAGGCGCCGGTGTCGGCGGCGTACAGCTTGGTGTAATCGTGCGAGAAACACAGGCCGTTGGGCTTGTAGATTTCGTCCGTCACCTTGGTGATGTTACCCGTCTGGGCGTCGATGCGGTAAATGGCTTCCTTCTGGTAGGGTTGCACCGAGCCCGTATCCGCCTTGTTGCCCTCGTAGTTCATCAGACTGCCGTAGCCGGGGTCGGTGAACCAGACGCCGCCGTCGTTGGGATGCACCACGGCGTCGTTCGGCGCATTAAACGGCTTGCCGCCGAACGAATCGGCCAGCACGGTGATGGTGCCGTCGTACTCGTAGCGCACCACGCGGCGGTTGCCGTGCTCACAGGCGATCTGCCGCCCCTGGTAATCGAAGGTGTTGCCGTTGCTGTTGCCAGAGGGATAACGGAACTGCCGGGACACGTGGCCGTCTTCCTCGATCCAGCGCAGCTGCTCGTTGTTGGGAATATCGCTCCACAGCAGGTAGCGTCCAACCCCGTTCCAGGCCGGTCCTTCGGCCCACAGCGTGCCAGTGTACAGGCGCATGATGGGGGTGTTGCCGAGTTTGTACTTGAAGCGTTTATCGAGAGGAACGACGTCGGGCTCGGGATAGCGCACCGGAGCCGCGCCCGGGCTGAAATTACGGGCGAAGGCGTCCGATGCCATCGCCGTAATGGCGGCCAGCGAAGCAGCGGCCTGCACAAACGTCCGCCGCGACATGGGGTTGTCATCTTGACGTTGCAGCGTTTCTTCTTGCTTCATCCCTCAATCCCTCCTGGTGGAATGTTGCGAGTGGCCCTCCCACGCCCTTGTGGGATTCCGGGCGGCAGGCCCGAAAGGCAGTTATCATAGCACGCTCAGCCGACGCCTATCCAGCCGAACGCCGCCATGAACAAGACCCCCAGAATGACCACGGCGCTGAGCAATACCTTGCCGCTATATGCCCTGTGAATGACCGGCAGCAGGTCGCTGGTGGCCACGTGGATGAACGTACCGGCCGAAAAGCACAGCATGGCACCCAACAGCCACACCGGCAGGCCGAAAAGCACCAGGAAGGCCAGCACCGCGCCCACCGGCACCATGGCGTTGAAAATGGCGAGGTAGGCAAGGGCCGTGCGGTTCGGATAGTGATCGGCCTTCAGCGCCGAGGTCAGCGAGAACGCGGCGGGCATCTTGTGGAAGATGATGGCCAGGAATACCAGACCGCCAAAGGCGATGTCGTCACCGCCCGCCACCGCCGTGCCCAGCGCGACGCCGTCGATAAGGGTGTGCATGGACAACGCGACGAAAGCGCTCAGGCCGCCCACCTGATGCACGGCACGCTCGCTCGGCGACTCGGCAGCGTGCGCCGTCTCGCTATGGCCGAGGTGTTCTTCATGGTCGTGGCCGAGATGCGGCAACGCAAGGTTCTCAAGCAAGTACATGAGCAGAAAACCGACCGTAATCGCCACCGCCACCACGAAGCCGGCCTCCACGTCGGCCCACGGCATGCCCTCCTCAACGTGCTCCCAGCCTTCCGGCAGCATCAGGAACAGCGCCGCGGCGAACAGCGTGCCACCGCCGAAGGCGACCATTAACGACAGCTTGTCAATGCTCCATTCCCTGTAGAGCGGGATGTAGCCGCCGATCATTCCGACGACGAAAATGCCGCCTGACAAGACCAGTAGCGTGATAAATGCTGCTTCCATGACGGTCTCCTCCAGCTCTGAACCGAGGTGGCGACCCCGCGCCACCTGCACGAGGCTCAGCACAATGCCCCACAACCCTATCATCAGCTAGACGATACCGCAATATCAAATTCAGAATTCATCACGCGCCGCCGTCTAATGCGGGTGCGCGAGCATGCCGAATCCCACCATGAACACCACCCCCAGCACGACGGTCCCGAAGAACAGGGCCTTGCCGCGATACCGTCTCTGGATGACCGGCAACAGGTCGCTGGTCGCCGTGTAGATGAACGTGCCGGCCGAAAAACCGAGCATGGCGCCCAGCAACCAATCGGACAGACCGCTCAGCACCAGGGCGGCCAGCACCGCGCCCACCGGCACCATGGCGTTCAGGATAATGAGATACAAGAGCGACGTGTGGTTCGGGTACTGATTGGCCTTCAGCGCCGAGGTCAGCGAGAACGAAGCGGGCATGTGGTGGGAAATGATGGCCACGAATACCAAGCCGCCCAAGGCGAAATCCTCGCCCCCCGTCACCGCTACGCCGAGCGCGATGCCGTCAATCAGGGTGTGCACGCCGAGGGCGATGAAGACGCTCAGGCCGCCCACCCGGCGCGCCGTTTCGGTTACCGTCTCGTGCGCGTGGCCGAGGTGCGACAGGGCGAAATGCGGCAGGACAAGGTTTTCGAGCATATACATGAGCAGAAAACCGACCGTAATCGCCACCGCCACCACGAAGCCGGCCTCCACGTCGGCCCACGGCATGCCCTCCTCAATGTGCTCCCAGCCTTCCGGCAGCATCAGGAACAGCGCCGCGGCGAACAGCGTGCCACCGCCGAAGGCGACCATTAACGACAGCTTGTCAATGCTCCATTCCCTGTAGAGCGGGATGTAGCCGCCGATCATTCCGACGACGAAAATGCCGCCTGACAAGGCCAGTAGCGTGATAAATGCTGCTTCCATGACGGTCTCCTCCAGCTCTCTGAACCGAGGTGGCGACCCCGCGCCACCTGCACGAGGCTCAGCACAATGCCCCGTAACCCTATCATCAGTATTATCAGCTAAACGATACCGAAACTATCAAATTCAGAATTCATCACGCGCCGCCGTCTAATGCGGGTGTGCGAGCATGCCGAATCCCGCCATGAACACCCACCCCCAGAACGACGATCCCCAAGAACAGGGCCTTACTCGCGATGCCGTCTCTGGATGACCGGCAACAGGTCGCTGGTGGCCACGTGGGGATGAACGTGCCGGCCGAAAAACCGAGCATAGCGCCCAGCAACCAATCCGACAGGCCGCTCAGCATCAGGGGTGGCCAGCACCATGCCCACCGGCACCCGACAAGTCCCAAGCCCCAATGGCTGCTTGCCGTCCCGATGAAAGGCCTCGGTTCCCGTCCAGCGATGGCGGTACCCTCTCAACAGGCGAAACTTCCCAAACAACCCGCTTGCTCACCAGGGCTTTACGCGCCGCAGTCGCACCGCGGTCCTTCCAAAAACAACACGATGCGTAATGGACGGACCTGTCGCGTCATGGCGACAGAGAATAAACAGCGGTTTGCGTGGTGGTAGCGCGTCCCGACAGGGGCCGTGACGCTTTCAAAGAGGGTATCCGGCACGCCCCACTGCCCCCCTTTAGTGTGAATCCACCGCCGCCAGGCGTTGCCAGTGAACCAGGCGACGCATGTTGCAGGCAAGGGGCTTGAGACCTGTCCGCGCCTCGCCCTTACCAGCCAACCCGATGCTGCCGAACCAACGTCCCGCCCAGGTCGTTTCGCTGCGCCCCGAAGACGTGTTCCACCGTGCCCGAAACTGGGAACGACTCTGGTTGCCCGTTTTCTCCCAATCACGCAACGGATGGTTGCGATAGCCTTTGCGATGAATCCGACTCGTCAAACCCTTGGCCTTCACCGTCGCTTCAATGCCTTTCGACCGCCAAGTGCTGTCCGCCCACACACCGCAAGTTAAATTTGCAAGGTTACCGCGCCAACACGCCAACGGACGGTCCCACCCCTCACCGCGTGCCGCGCAGGCGTGGGTCGAGGGTGTCGCGGATGCCGTCGCCGAAGAGGTTGAAGGCAAGCACGGTGATGGTGATGGCCAAGCCGGGGAAGAACACCAGCCACCAAGGAGGAATGAGACCGGAGTTCAGGGAGTCGGCCAGCAGGTTGCCCCAGGTGGGGGTTGGGGGCGGGATGCCGACGCCGAGAAAGCCGAGGGCCGACTCGATGACGATGGCGACACCCAAGTGGGTGGTGGCAAGAATCAGGTACGAAGCGACGCACTGGGGCAGGATGTGCAGCGCCATGATACGCAGCGTCGAGGCGCCGATGCCGCGGGCGGCTTCGACATAGGCAATCTCCTTCAGCGACAGCGCCACGGCGCGTACCACCCGGCCGCCGAAGGGGATGCGGGTGATGGCAATGGCGACGATGACCGTCCAGGTGCCGGTGCCGAGGGCCATCGAGATGGCCATGGCCAGAATGAGGTCCGGGAACGATTGCAAGACCTCGATGACGCGCTGGCTGAAAATGTCGAAGCGGCCGCCGATGTAGCCGCTGGCCAAACCCCACAGCGAGCCAGTTGTAGTGCCCAGCAGCACCGCGGCAATGGCTACCACCAGCGAGGAGCGGCTACCGTAGATTACCCGACTCAGATTGTCGCGGCCGATCTGATCGGTACCGAAGTAGTTCTGCGCGTCGGGCGGTTTCGACATGCGTCGGAAGTTGGCCTTCAGCGGGTCGTGCGGGGCGATCAATGGCGCCACAATCGCCATGATGAGAATCGCCGTCGCCACCACGCCCCAGAAGGCGGACAGGGGATTGCGCCGCACGAAGTTGCGCAGACCGCGCCAAACCCGCGCTTGACGCGACAGGACGGTATTGTCATCCGGGACGGACGAGGCCGGAGGGCTTGGACTATACGCTTGCATATCCGTCATGTGGATAGGGGTTAGTAATCAGTGGACAGCACGAGTAAGGGTCTGACCAGCCACTTGCCACGATCCACTGGTCACTGCCTTTACTGGTAGTGAATCCTCGGATCGAACCAAGCGTACGTGACGTCCACCAGGACGTTCACCAGCACGAAGACGAACGAGTAAAGGAACACGAGATTCTGCATCACCATGACGTCGCGCTCGATCACCGCGGTAATCATGGCGCGGCCGAGGCCGGGAACGCCGAACGCCTGTTCGATCGGGATCGACCCGCCCAGCACGATCCCCATCAGGACGCCGGACAGGGTAATGACGGGCAGCAGGGCATTGGGCAAGGCGTGGCGGTTTACCACCAGACGCTCGATGACTCCCTTGGCGCGGGCCGTTCGGACGTAGTCTTCCCGAATGACTTCTAGTAACGAAGACCGCGCCATACGGGCAATGTAGGCGGCTTGGCCAACCCCCAGCACCAGCGCCGGCCCGATGACGATCTGCAGGTTGGCCCACGGGTCCACCCAGAGCGGCACCCCGGTAAGCGGCGCCTTGTAGCCGAACTGGAACAGCAGGGCGAGAACGATGAGGATGCCAAGCCAGAAGCCCGGGACGGCCAGGAAGAGGATCGACATGATGCGCGCGCCCGTATCCGCCACCGTGTTGGGGCGCAGGGCGCTGATGATGCCCACCGGCAGCCCCAGGAGCCACGAGATCACCACCGACAGCACGCCGATTTCGACACTCAACGGGCCACGGCGCACGATCATGTCGGCGACGCTCTCGTCGCGAAAAAACGACCTGCCGAGCTCGCCGGTGACGACGTCGCCCATCCACTTGAGATACTGCACGACCAGCGGATCGCTGAGGCCGAGCTCGGCCATATAGTGCGCGCGGTCCTCGGCGGTCAGCTTGGTGAAGCCCTCCATGCCGAAGATGGCCACGAGCGGGTCGCCGGGGAGGACACGCATGAGCACGAAGACGATGATCGACACGCCGAGCATCGTCATCAGGCCGAAGCCGAGGCGCCGCAGAATGTATTCGTACAAGGGAATGGCCTCAGATGGTGGCCGATGGTCAGTGGTTAGCGGCTGGCAAACCTATGCCTTTACTGTCCACTGCTTTTTCACTTGTCCATCCAGAAGGTATCGAAGCGCACCACGTCGTAGATGCCGAAGTAGTTGTACGGGTTGTGCCCCTTCACGTAATCGTACCAGCCGTCGTTGATCTTCTCCCACGCCACCGGGATGAGCGGCGGATCTTGCTCCATCACGGCCTCCGCCTGACGCACCAGGTCCTTGCGCTTGGCGTCGTCGAGCTCGCGGTCGATCGGCAGTACCAAGTCCTGGAACTTGGAGTTGAACCACCTGGAATAATTCTGCGGACCGTCCTTGCCGTACCAGGCGTTGAAGTAATCCGAGGGATCGATCAGCGTCGACACGATGGCGCTGATGGTGAAGTCGAATTTCCCCGCCAAAGCCTCGTCGAACCACACCGACACCTGCACCGTGCGCAGGTTGGTCTGGATGTTCAGGATTTCTCGCAGCATGGCCTGCACGGCCACCGACCAGAGCTTGAAGGCGGCCGCCTCGCGGATCATGAAATCCACGTCCTTGATGCCGTCGGCGTAACCGGCGGCCGCCATGAGCTCACGCGCTTCGCGGATGGCGGCGGTGGGGTCGGACTGGTAACCCGGGCGCTCGGCCAACTTGTCCGGCGGCGTGGCGAAATCCGAGAACGGGTAGATGAAGCCGCCCACCAGCATCGGCGCCACGTCCCTGACCACGTCCACCAGCACCGCGCGATCCAGCACCAGGTGAATGGCACGCCGCACCCTGGGATCCCGGAACGCCTCGCGCTCGTTGTTCACCCAGATCGCCTGGATGACGCTCTGGTAATAGTCGGCGCCGGACATTCCCGGGGTGTCCTGCACGGTCTTGAGGCTCACCGGATCGAGCAGGCGCGCGTAGTCGAGGTTGCCGGCCAGCAGCGCGGCGCCCAACTGGGGCGAGAACGGCGGCAGGTGGTAAAACTCGATGCCGTCGAGATAGGGCAGGCCCTCGTTCCAGTAATCCGGGTTGCGCTCCATCACCCACACCTCTTTGTCGATGCGGTTGACGGACCGGAACGGGCCGGTGCCGGGATAATCCGGGATTTGCCGCAGACTGTAGTTATTGTCCTCCAGCGTCTTCTTGCGCACGATGATGTTCCAGCCGCTGGCGAACGCCCCGAGCATGAAGCTCTGCGGGCGCGGCTCGCTCAGTTTGAACTCGATGGTGTGGGAATCGCGGACGTTGATTTCGCTCATGGTGGCGAACAACGGCGTGCGCGGGCTGCTGAAACCGCGCGGCGGCTGGATGATGCGCTGGTAGGTCGCCTTCACGTCCTCGGCCGTAAAGTCGGCGCCGTCGTGGAAGGTGACGCCCTTGCGCAGGAAGAAGGTGTAAGTCTTGCCGTCGGGGGAAATCTCCCAGCTGTGCGCCAGGTCCGGGATGATCGTCTGCCCGCTGTCGAGCGGATTGCGGCGGATGAGGTTGTCGTACATGCAGCCCTGCGTGCCCATGTTGGACACGGTGCCGGACTGATGCACGTCGAAATGCGCCGGTGCGTTCAGAACGCCGTAGCGCAGCACGCCGCCGCGCTTGGGGTTGGGTTCGGGGGCCTGCAGCTTGAACGCGGAGCCATCGAACGAACCGGGCGTTTGCGCCTCGCCCAGGCCGAGGGAAAGACCATAGGCACCTGCAGCGGCTGCCGCCGAGGTTCCCAGCAGGCCGCGCCGGGTCCATGGTGCTGGAGGGGGGTATCGGTTGGACATGATTCGCCTTTCTACGTGAGAACCTCTACGCCGTGTTTTCGCTGCGCTCATACCCTTCCCCCAGCCCACCGGGAAGGGTATGAACCGAGGAAATGCCAAACTGTCAGTCGCGGCTTCCCCCTTTGTGGCAAAAGTTCAGGACCAGATAAGGTGGCATGTTGTTATGAGGTCGGCTTCTAGCCGGCCCGTCGGCCTTGGCAAGCAATCTCCGATCAGTGTTGTACTGATCAGGATTCCGATAAACAGTCATAACGCTTTCCGCTTGGCCATGGTGGGTGACCCAATCGACGTTGTCTGCTATAAAGAGTCTCATTCCCCTCCGAGTTCTATTATTTGCCTCGTACTCTATGATTTGATGCTCATGCCTAGCCATCTCGTCCCGACTTAGCGGATGCAAGTACGCGCCGCCTCTGTCGCCAATGGTGAATGTCCTCTCCTCCCTACGAGCATCCTGAGTCGCACCGGCAGCAAGGGGAAACCGCCCACTCATCCCCTCATAACGCCTCCAATCCGCTCCCAAAACGGCACAGTCCTGATCCGTCAGAATGATCGCGTCGGCAAGCAGCCTGTCAACCGCTCTTCTTCCAGCCAGGATGCGTTCCATTGTCATCCTCATAGCTGCAATTTCGCCCCTCATGGACGCAATTTCGTCCTCTGTCGTTTGACCGAACGCCGAGTTCGTCCAGATGAAGCTAAGAACCAAAAGGCTGCTCAGGGTAATTGCGCGGAATCGCATCGTGCTCTCCTTTCATGGCAATGGCTCCTGCGACGATTCAGCGGCGCAAGAACAAAAGGTCATTGAACAATTGGTGCTCGCCGTCGTCTAACAGGCCATCCTCATTACCGACAAATCTACGGCCAATGATTTCCTCGATGACGTAGCTCCTGAGTTCGATCAGCTTTGACATCTCCCGGGTATGAAGGAGTTTGCCTTCAATGAGGTCATCGGCTTCTGGCAGCGGCAGATAAAGATCGTCTCCCCACTTGATCGCCCACTTTTCAACCCTGTTGCCATCTTGCTCGAAGGCATGTCTGACCAGTTCCGCATAACGCACGGATTCGTCGAGTATCAGGCGCAGGGTATATTCGTCATTGTTTGCGAGAGCCAAGCGATATTGCTCTTTCAGCCACGCATCAATTTGCAGGAGACCCGTGTCTTCTTGCCGCAGACCCTCGTCGGTGAGGGCTTTGACCCGCGCATTCATTTCACCATGCGACATGAATTCGGTATAGCGTTCGAACCGCCTGCCCGCTCCCGGTTCCGGTTCGCTTACCCACACGCCGGCGCCATCATGCGACATGGCCATGCGGACACCTTCCATTGACTCCTCTTCGCTCAGCCACGCGTCGAGTTGATCGAGCAGCCGTTTGTGTACGTCGCCTTGCAGCGTAACCGCACTCGTTAACAGCCTTCTTCGCCATCTGGTCCGCAAATTGTCACCATCCGCATACGTACTTCCCAGCATGCCGACCATACGGTTGTCGATTTCTCCTGAATAAAGCAGAAAGCAAGAGGCGCAATGGGGGTAGTGGTGTTCTTCGTCGCAGATGAATGAGGGAGCAGGCGGGAACTGGTAAACGGGATTCAGCCAAATCGGTTTGGTGAGATGAAATTGGGCATGCGGCCGGTGTGGAGGCGCAAGTGATCCTTCGGGAGGCTGGCACGCCTCAGATTCTGGCTCTAGTGTCGGCCGTTCATCCTTGAAGGGATAATTGCTCTCAAGTTCAATCCGAAACGATAGAAGTTCGGACTGCACCTCTCTGCCGGTAACCTGATGGACATGGCGATACCGTTCCTGAAGCCATTGATTGATCAAGAACGTCCTGAGAATGTTGTTATCTTTATGGGTCATAAGAACGTTAGATACGACCCTGGACAAGTCAACATTGTAAATTCCAGAGAGGTCACGCGGGCCTGTTTCATACCATGTCTTTTTCAGGTCTTCCAATCGTTGATAGAATTGGTCATCGACTAAATACGCTCTAATTCCATCAGGAGCGTACAGATCATTCGACCGTTCTGACCGCAGCCCAATATCTGTCCGGTCCAGCTCATTCAGCGATTGCCGTACCGACTGTATCTGTTGTTGTATGGGCCGTATCTGTTCTGCCAGCCATTCATCAATCAGAGACCAATCCGAAGCGGGCGTAGAAAGATGAGGCCCTCCACCGTGTCTATAAAGTATCCTTAAGACCTTCAGCATATCCCTCTTTTGATGATCTGTAAGACTCCCTTCCATAATAGCTGTATCATATGCGAGGATAGAGAGCTTCTCTTTCAACTGCCTATGAACCAGATAGAGCATGAAATTACGCGCCAGTAACGGATTCTTCCGAAGCAGAAGCCGGATGGATTGGAGCTGTTCCTGATCCCTCGTCGAAGATGCCCTATGCAGTTTTTCATAAATCACCGGCAATAGCATGTCACCAGCTAACAAGGCTTGTTGTGTAATGGCAACCTCAACGACATCTTTTGCCTGTTCAAGCCATTTTTTGCCAGGCGTATTGGGCAACGCACCGTCATGGGCAAGCTCCTTTAACGTATCTATAGGGAGAAGGGAACCTTCATTATCGACAAAATGGTAGAGGGGGTAGATATCCAGCATCAACCACACGGCCTTGAGGACGGCATCGGGTGATAGGGCGTCTTCGAGGTCTTCAAATTTGAGGGCTTCAAACGGGTACGATTCGGAGGGAGGGAGGTGCTTGGCTCGGTCGTGCTTCCGGTCGAGCGCCTGCAAACCCGTCACCGGCAGAGATAAGACGCTCAAAAGCTGTTGCCTGGAAAGATCAAGATCAACCGTATAATAATGGTCAACGAGTTGAACGGAAGGGTTGTATATCAGTCCCAAGAAATTACCAATTTTTTCTACGTTTATACGATGATCCGGCGTGATGTCGGAAGGCTCTCGTTTATATGTTTCAAGTTCAAAATAACTGTGAAGAGAATCGTTATTATCCGGGAATATCCCGAACAACTGCTCGTAACACCCATTGTTAATCGGATTACTCGCCTGGACGATGCTTTGTATGCCCTGGTAATCAGGAAAAAGTTCGTATTTCAAAAAACCTTCCAGGTTGCCTTGAATCTCGTTGTAGACGCTTTCGTTCGCGTAGTCTCTTCGCATTCCGTCACAGACTCGGACCCTTTCCTCGACTCGCTCCCGTATGAGCGCTCTATTGACCAATACGTCGGCATTCAATGAATAAATGCGGTCTGCCAAGTCTTCGTGTTTGGCCTGAATGTCTTTGCCTATCTCTACCATGAGATCATAGATCTTCCGTTGATTGGCCATCACTCTTCGTTGATTGTCGAATAACTGATCCAGCTTTTGATCAATGTGTTCAAGCCCCCCCATCACCGCCCTGAGCATCTCCATAAGTCTCTTCTGATTTTCTATCACCGCATCCGGCACCGCATCCGGTTTATCCCCTGCAAATAATCTCGTTAGCGCAGCGATGCCATGAAGCGTTGCGGCAATGCCTTGAGGAATCTGTCCCGTTTCGAATGACGCAATAGCAACGGCTACCGAGATGCCAACTTCGACGGCGACCATAGCAGGTTCTATGATCTCCTCATCAACCCCCAAATTCTGGGCAATATGGACCAATTCCCCGATTCCTCTAGATATCCAAATCACGTCCTCAAGAGCTTCGAGAATCTCTTGTTGATTTGCAGCATCCTGGATTTCCCGCTCTAACGCTTCTCTATGCGCATCCGGCATGTCGCGAAAGAATCCGCCTTCAAGGGCCTGTCGTTGCTGTTCAGGGGTAAGTGTGTTGAACAGAATCACCTGGACGGACTTAATATCATCTCGATTCTCAGTGATGGCTTCGTGGAGCTTACGCTGATTGGATTCCAGGCGGCTGAAACGTTTGTCGGCCTCGTCGATATAGCGGTTGAATGCTTGCGACAATTTGGTCAGGTTGCGCCGATTTTTGTCGATATCCACCCGGTTCGCGGCGATAGCAGCGTCGTGTTGGCGGAGTAGGTTGTTTATGCCATCCATGCCTTGCCCGACGCTATCAGCCAGAGCTCGAATCAGGAATTTGTTGACGACGTGTTGATCTTCTGGCCGGACGTCGTCCAACCCGGTGTCGTAAACCGGATGCTCACCAAAAAGAAGTCTAAAAGCGCCTTCATGGGGAATTTCTCCTTTATGATAAGCATCAAGGAGACCTTGAAAATTACCATTATGTTCTTGTCGATATCGTGCCAAACGGTCAGCAAGTGTCGCACGTGATGATTTGTCCATTTCTTCGCTGAAATGTAATAGCACTTTGGCGGCTGTGAATCTGGCAAGGATTTCGCCGCCTGACACGAAGATGGATGGCACTCCCGATAAAGGTGGAAAAACATTTCCTATCTCTGAAACCACCTCGTCTACCGTCAATCCAAATAACAACTGCGCATTCTTGATCAAGTCATGTTTTTCTTTCTCGCGTTCGTATTTCTTCACTATTTGATCTAGTTGGCTGATTTTCTCGGGCGGTTGACTTGGCGTTTCCCTATTTGCATCTCTATTGATTGTCTCCGCGGTACGAACGTCACAACCACGACAGCCTTGTTCAGAGTATGAACTCTCTACGGTGGCTGACAGCAATGTCAATCCTGAAATCAGAACAAGCAGTCGCTTGGTTCTTCTTCTCATGCTTATTGATCCTCTGCTTTTATCTGTTGCTGGATGCGGTTGCTGATCTGGCTGAACAGTTGAGGGGCCATTGTTCCGTATAACATCGTTGGTTTCCTCCTCTGTATTGATAGGCGCCTTGCCATTTTTTGCATTCCTTCTTTTGGCCGTGAGGTTAAAAGCTATTCGTAGATTCGCGCGGCAAGCAGGATTTCCCCCACATTCTTCCAGGTCAGGTGCTTTGGGAATGGCTCGCCGCGGTTGCAGTAATAGCCGTCCATGTCCTGTACCCAGGCTGCAATTGCCTCTAGGTATGCCTCAAGACTTGCGTTTTCCCATTGCTCGGGATGTTGGCGCCAATCTCGCAACAGATTCCGCATGAACACGACAAAATCATCACGAGTCTCAATGTTTTTTACCTGCTCCACGCACTCCATCACGAGCCTCGTATCCGACCCGAACCGTACCGCTCGCCAACCGCCATCCCGCCTCTCAGGAAAATTTGAAAATGCTCAACCCCACCATTTTGCCGTCCCGCCTTTGGAAGCCAAAGTCAAACGCCTGACTGTCAAGAAACAGGCAGGCGTCGAGACCTTGACAAAACTGGCGAGAGAATCTTGCGGGCCGTGACTCAGGCCCGCATCTTGTCGAGCACATAACCGGGCGACATCGGCAGGTCGGTCATGCGCTTTCCGGTGGCGCGGTAGATGGCGTTGGCCACGGCTGCTGGCGGCGGTACGATGGGCACCTCACCGACGCCGCGCACCCCAAAGGGATGGCCGGGATTCGGCACCTCGACCAGCACCGCGTCGATCATCGGCAAATCCAGGCAGGTGGGCATGCGGTAGTCGAGGAAACTGGCGTTGCTCATGTTGCCGTCTTCGCGGTACATGTACGTCTCATTTAACGCCCAGCCGATGCCTTGCGTGACGCCGCCCTGGATCTGGCCTTCCACGTAGCTCGGATGGATGGCCTTGCCAACGTCTTGCACCGCGGTGTAGCGCAGAATGGAGACCTTGCCGGTGTCCGGATCGACCTCGACGTCGACGATATGGGTGGCAAAAGCGCCGCCGACGCCGCGCGGTTGCACGGTGGCGCGGCCGGAAATCGGCCCGCCGGTGCGCGGCATCAGCTCCGCCATCTCCTGAAAGCTCACCGCCTTGTCGGCGCCCTTGCTGCAGCCGAACACGCCGCCCGAATAGGTGACGTCCTCAGCGCTCAGCGCATCGGCGCCCTCCTCCTGTTCGTTGCTCCAACGCTCGGCGAGGCGCTCCTTCATCTGCCGGACGACGTCGTTCGCCGCCTCGTACGCCGCGTAACCGGTGGCAAACGTCGTGCGGCTGCCGCCAGTGACGTCCGTGTAGCCGACGCCGTCCGTTCCAGCGACCGTGGGCCGAACGCTCTCGTACGGAATGCCGAGCACCTCAGCCGCCTGCATGGCGATGGAAGCGCGCGTGCCGCCGATGTCGGTGGAGCCTTCGACCAGGCTGACCGTACCGTCGGAGTTCACGTTGATGACCACGCTGGACTGCAAGCCGACGTTGAACCAGAAACCGGAAGCCACGCCGCGGCCGCGGTTCGGGCCTTCGAGCGGCGTATTGTAGTGCTCGTGCTCGAGCGCCGCGTGCACCGTCTCCAGGAAGCCGATTTGCGGGTGCGTCGGACCGTCCACGCGCCGGTCGCCCTCCTTGGCGCCGTTCATCACGCGCAATTGCAGCGGGTCGATCCCCAGTTGCTCGGCGAACTCGTCCATGATCGTTTCCGAGGCAAACGCCGCATTGGTCGCCCCGGGGGCACGATAGGCGGTGGTTTTCGGCTTGTTCACCACCACGTCATAGCCGTCCACCTGCATGTTCGGGAAGCTGTAGGGTGCGAAGATGCACATGCCGCCCGGTCCCACCGGCGAGCCCGGAAAGGCGCCCGCCTCGAACGCAAGCGACGCCTCGGCAGCCACCACGCGGCCGTCCCTGGTGGCGCCCATTTTGACCTTGAGGCGCGAACCCGGCGTCGGGCCGGTGCTTTCGAACTCCTCGATGCGGCTCATCACCAGCTTGACCGGGTGGCCCGTCTTGCGGGACAGCAGCGCCGCCACCGGTTCGAGGTAGACGGGAATCTTGCCGCCGAAGCCGCCGCCGATCTCCGCCGGGATGACGGACACCTGCGACACCGGAATGCCCAGGACCTCGGACGACTGTTTCTGCACCACGAAGGCGCCCTGCGTGCTCGTCCAGATGGTGACGTGCCCCTCTTCGTTCCACATGGCGGTGGCGTTGTGGGGCTCGATGTAGCCTTGGTGCACGGTGGCCGTATCGAACTCGCGCTCGATGACCAAGTCGGCCTGCTTGAACCCCTCCGCCACGTCGCCCAGGGTGAAGCGGTAATGGCTGGCGACGTTGCTCTCACGGTCCGTCTTTTCGCCGAGTGACGTGGTCGTCATGCCGGCATGCAGCATCGGCGCGCCTTCCTGCATCGCCTCGGGCGTCGTCAGCACCGGGGGCAGGACCTCGTATTCAACCTCGATCAGGTTCACCGCCTCTTCGGCGACGTGCACGTTGATGGCTGCCACCGCGGCGATGGCGTGTCCCCTGTATAAGGCTTTTTCCTGGGCCAGCACGTTGTTGCTGAGGAATTTCAGATTGACCGCGCCCTCGCCGAGATTGGCGATCTTGTCGGGCGCTTCGGGCAGGTCCTTGTGCGTCACCACGGCCTTGACGCCGGGCAGCGCTTCGGCCTTGCTGGTGTCGATCGACTTGATGCGGGCGTGGGCGTGGGGGCTGCGCAGCACCTTACCGTGCAGCATACCGGGCATGCGCACGTCGGCGCCGTAAATCGCCCGGCCCGTCACCTTGTCGGCGCCGTCGGGGCGCACCGGGCGCGTTCCAATCACTTGATATGCCGTCGCTTCTGCCATCAGGCGCTGGCCTCCATGCTTTCGGCTGCGTCCAGAACCGCGCGCACGATCTTGTCGTAGCCCGTGCAGCGGCACAGGTTGCCGGCCAGCCAGTAGCGCACCTCGTGCTCGGTCGGCTTGGGATTCTTTTCAAGCAGCGCCTTGGCCGCCATGATGAATCCGGGCGTGCAGATGCCGCATTGCAGGGCGGCGTGCTCCAGGAACTTCTGCTGCAGCGGGTGCAACTGGGCGGGGCTGGCGAGCCCTTCGATCGTATTTACCGACTTGCCGTCCACCTCGGCCGCCAGTACCAGGCAGGAGTCAACGAGCACGCCGTCGATCTGCAGGCTGCAGGCGCCGCAATTACCATTGCTGCAACCTTCCTTGGTGCCTGTAAAGCCCAAGTCGTCACGCAGCACTTCCAACAGGCTCTGGCGCGAATCGCAAAGAAACTCCGCCGCCTCACCGTTCAGGGTCGTTTGTACGTGTATCCGTGTCGCCATTCCTTAACTCTCCCCTCTCGCTCTGGACAACGCCCCTTGCAGCGTTCGCCGCGTCAGCACGCCAGTCAGGTGAATCCGTTGCTGTACCGTCCCGCGCATGTCGTCGATCGGGCGCGCAATGCTTGCCGCGGCGCTCGCTGCGGCAGCGATGGTGTCGTCGGAAATGGGCTTGCCTACCAGGGCCGCCGCGGCTTCCACCGCCACCAGGGGCGTCGGCGCCACAGCGCCCAAGGCGATTCGCGCGTCCGTCACCGTGGACTTGTCGTCGCCCAGCATCAGGGACGAACCGACGCCGACCACCGCGATGTCCATCTCGTTGCGGGGGATGAAGCGCAGGTAATGAGCGCCGAAGTTATTGGGCGGCGCCGGAACGCGTAGAGACAGCAGGAACTCGCCGTTTTCCAGAACGTTGCGTCCGGGTGCCGTGCAGAACTGCTCGACGGGAACCACGCGCTGCCCGTTCGGACCGGCAATCACGCACATCGTGCGATGTGCGATCAACGTCGGGGTGGAGTCGGCGGCAGGCGACGAGTTGCACAGGTTGCCGCCTACGGAAGCCCGGCCTTGAATCTGGATGCCGCCGATCAGGGTAAAGGCATCCATCAGCCCAGGATAAGTCTTTGAGATGACAGGATCATTGTAAATCCGGTGGCAGGCTACGGCGGCCCCGAGGTGGAGGCCGTTTTGGGCATCGTAGGACAAGACGTTCGCTTCGGGAATCTTCTTGACGTCGACGACCGTTTCGAGTTGCCGCCGTCCTTCACGAAGCTGCACGATGAGGTCGGTGCCTCCGGCCAACACGCGCGCCTGGTCGCCTTTGCTGGCCAGCAGGGAGACAGCTTCGTCTACCGTCTGCGCTGCGACATAATCAAATGTTTGCAAGTGCTTATCTCCTTCGATAGTAAGCTTTGCACGGAAATCCCCCCGCAACTCGCCGCATCCGTCTCACTACGGATTCTGTAGGAAGTGAATGGTTCGTCGTGCAGTATGACGTGGGAGAGCGTAGGACTTGCAGGCTCCTTAACGAGAATAAACGCCAGACTATCACAGCGCCGTTTATACCGTCAATGCAGGAAAAGGGGGACGATTCGGTATGCTACAATGGCATTTTTCGCAGGTATGGCAACCGCGAAGGGGGTTGCAGCGGTTGTGAGACCGGGACAGGGAAACGCTGGCAAACAGGGGACCCTGGCAGGGCGAGCGCGCACAGACAGGCGGACGGCATGCCGTTGATTGATACGCTGGCACTCAAGACGGGCCTGGATAACGCGCAAGTGGACGCCATTGTTCAAGCCTTCGTGCATGCTGATACCGAACGCTTGGCAACGAAGGCGGACATCGCGAGACTGGATGGGTGCTTGGACAAGCTGCAATGGATGGATGGCGTAGTCTTGGCGTTCCTGCTGCTGCTCATGGGCATGGTAGGGCGCCTGCTATTTAACGGGCGGATAAGGATGCACGCTTGGCGGCGCTGAAAACAGAAGAGGAGACAACGGCATGGCAGTAGAGACAATGGGAAGGACGAGCGAGGTCATGAAACCAGACACCAACGGCGGCGCGTCCAAGGCCAGCAATCGGCGCGCGTTTTTGCGCACCGTTGCCGCTGCGGGCGGCGCCGCGGTGCTCGCCGCGCCCCACGTTCGCAACGCCGAGGCGGCCCGCAGCCACGTATGGAAGGTGCAATCAACCTGGGACGCCGGCACCACCGGCTACCGGCTGTTCGAGGAATGGGCCAAGAGCTTTCAGGAGAAGTCGGACGGCGAGTTGGAAATGCGGCCGTTTCCCGCCAAGGCGGTGGCGGCGGACAACAATGCCCTGTTCGACGCCGTGCGCACCGGCGTGCTGCAGGGCATGAACCCCTTCACGCTGTACTGGTCAGGCAAAATTCCCGCCTCTGTGTTCCTGTCGTCATACCCGGCGGGTCCCGATCAAGCGTCGCAGTGGGACACCCTGTTCTACGGCCTCGGCCTACTGGAAATGACGCGCGAGATTTACCAGAGATTCGGCCTGTTCTACGTCGGCCCCATTCAGCACGATGCCAACATCATCCATTCCAAGCAGCCGGTGGACAGCCTGGAGCAGTTGCAGGGCATGAAGGTCCGTCTGCCCGGCGGCATGGTGGCGGAGGTGTTCGAGAAGTTCGGCGTCAGCACCACCAGCATGCCCGGCTCGGACATCTATCCGGCGCTGGAAAAGGGCACCATCGACGCCGCCGATTACGTCGGTCCCGCCATCAACTGGGACCTCGGCTTCGCTGAAGTGACGAATTACATCATCTGCATGGGCCCGCCGGGGCAAACCTCCCTGTACCAGCCCGTCGACCTGATGGACCTCACCGTCAACATGGGCGCCTGGAAGCGCCTGCCGGAGAAGCTGCAACGCTTCGTCGAGGAGCAGGTACAGACCTACTCGGTGCACCATTTTGTCACCATCCAGGAGGCCGACCTGAAGGCCATGGCGCAATTCCTGGAAGCGGGAACCACGGTGTCGCGGCTTTCAGCCGAGGACGTGAAGCGATTCCGCCAAGCCGCCATTCCGGTGTGGTACAAGTGGGCGGCCCTGAACGACGACGCCAAGCGGGTCTTCAAGCTGCAGCTCGACTACATGCTGAATCCGTACATGGGTTACGTGTCGCCAGACGACGTCGCGGGCCTCAGCCTGTAGAACGATTCGAGGTCGCTGGATTCCGGGTCAGGCCCGGAATGACGATACGGCGGTCTCGTGTCGTGCTGATCAATATCGAACTGCTGTAGTCAGGAGCAGTTATGTCGGAATCAGCAAATTTCGTCCTGCCGCACTGGTTTTACTGGGTCTGGCTGATCGTCATGCCGCCGCTGTTCATGCTAGTGACGCGGCGCCGCGGCGGTGAGGCGGAGACTCCTCAGGAAGAGGGTATGGCGCCGGGCAACCGCCTGACCCGCGTGCTGGATTGGCTGAGCGAGCAATCCGGCGTGTTCGTGGCCTTGTGGACGGTGAACGCGGTATGCGCTTACTTTTTCGAGGTGGTGTCGCGGTACATCTTCAACGCTCCGACCATCTGGGTCCACCAGGCATCGTACCTGATGTTCGGCATGCAGTACCTGCTGGCCGGCGGCTTTGCCCTCCTGCACGGCGACCACGTGCGGGTGGACGTGCTCTACGTCAAGCTGCCCAAGCGCGGCCGAGCGGGTACGGACGTATTCACCTCCATCTTCTTTTTCATCTGCGCGCTGGCTCTGCTGGGCAGTTCCTGGCGCTTCTTCATGGACGCCGTCGGCATGTTCGAGGTAACCGAGGAGACGTGGCGCGTGCAGTTGTATCCCGTCAAAGGTGCGATGGTCCTGGGCGCCGTGCTGCTCGTCCTGGCCGGCCTGTCGAAGCTGCTGAAGGACCTGCAATTGTTCCGCCGTGTGGAAGAGGCCGGGCGCCCATGAATACGCCAACCGCCACAGCTTCCCGCGGGCGCGGCACGTGGGGCCGCCTGTGGGCCGGCCTCACGGTGATTGCGACCCTCGCCCTCGCGTTTATCACCTGTGTCGAGCTCATCAATTCACTGTTTTACGACCCGTACGGCGATGAACGCTTCTTGTTCACCTTCGCCGAGGTGCTGGCCGACGTCAGCATCAGCCATCTGACGTTCTTCATGTTCGGTTCCCTGGCCCTGCTGCTGATGATGGGCCTGCCGATGGCGTTCGTGGTCGGCGGGTTGGGCGTCGTCTTCATTTATCTGGTCGGCGGCCCGACCATGATCAACATCATCCCCGTACGCATCTATCCCCTGATGGCCAACCCCGACTTGGCGGCCATCCCGCTCTTCATCTTCATGGCCTCGATGCTCGAACGCGCCGGGCTGATCGAGGAAATGTTCGACGTCGTCTACAAGTGGATGGGCGGCCTGCGCGGCGGTCTGGCGGCGGCCACCATCGTGGCATCCACCATTCTGGCGGCCATGGTAGGGGTGATCGGCGCCGCGGTGGTGACCATGGGCATCATCGCGCTGCCGGCGATGCTGCGGCGCAATTACGATCACAAGATCGCCCTCGGCTCCATCATGGCCGGCGGCACCCTCGGCATCCTCATCCCGCCGTCCATCCTGGCGATTCTCTACGCCGTGGTGGCGCAGCAATCGGTAGGCCAGCTCTACCTGGGATCGGTGGTGCCGGGCCTCATGCTGTCCAGTCTGTACATTGGCTACATCGTCCTGCGTTCGTGGATCAACCCGAGCCTCGGTCCGGCGCTGCCCAAGGAAGAGCGCGTCAACCTGCGAGAGAAGCTGCGCCTGCTGCTGAATCTGATCGCCCCTATCATTTTGGTGTTCCTCGTCCTGGGTCTGCTGTTCGGTGGCATCGCCACGCCGGTCGAGGCAGCCGGCATCGGCTCGTTCGGCGCCATGATCGTCGCCGCCATGCACAAGCGCTTCAGCCTGCAGGCGCTGCGCGAGGCGTCCATCACCACGGCGCGGGCCTCGGCCATGGTGCTGTGGATCATGTTCGGCGCCTCCATTTTCGTCGGCTTCTTCATCTTGCAGGGCGGGCGGGAATTCATCACCGACGGCATCCTGGGCACCGGGCTGAATCCCTACGGCATCCTGCTCCTCATGATGGTCATGCTGATATTCCTCGGCATGTTCCTGGACTGGGTAGGCATCCTGCTGCTCACGGTGCCCATCTTCGTGCCGATCATCGAATCCATGGCCTTCGACGGAATTCTGGGCGGCCCAGGAGTGGACGGCAGGGACGAGATCCTGTGGTTCGGGGTGCTGTATCTGGTGAACATGCAGATGTCCTTCCTCAGCCCGCCGTTCGGCTACGCCCTGTTCTACCTGCGCGGCGTCAGCCCGCCCGAAATCACCATGGCGACTATCTTCAAGGCGTCGCTCATCTTCCTGACCCTGCAAGCCGTCGGGCTTTATCTGTGCGTGCAGTTCCCGTGGATTGTCACTTGGTTGCCGCACGCGATTTACGGGAATTGATCCCACATGCTGCGGCGCCTTGAGCAACACGTCGCCGCCCTGCGGGCCTGCCGCCTGTGTCCCGCCATGGCGTCCTCTCCCGTCACCGGTGCGGCGGTGATCAGCCAAGTGATGCTGGTCGGCCAGGCGCCCGGCGACAAAGAACCGGCATTGCAGCGGCCGTTTGCCTGGACGGCCGGCAGAGCGATGTTCAAATGGTTCGAGGAGGTCTGTGGCATTGACGAAGCCGCGTTCCGCTCGCGCATCTACATGACCGCCGTGTGCCGGTGCTTTCCCGGCAAAAAGCCGCGCGGCGGCGACCGCGTTCCCAACCCCGGGGAGATCGCCAACTGTTCGCGCTGGCTGCAAGCCGAAATGACCCTCCTCAAACCCGCGCTGGTGATTCCCGTTGGCAAGCTCGCCATTGCCCAGTTCATGATCTATAGCAATATGGAAGCCCATGTCGGCCAGCAGACCCGCTGCACCTACGCGGATCACACCTTCGACGCCATCCCGCTGCCGCATCCCTCCGGCGCCTCGCCTTGGCCACGGGTCGAACCTGGCAAGACGCTGCTGCGCACGGCCATGCAATTGATCGCCGCACATCCGGCGTGGTGCCATCAGACGGCGACCGGTTGAGGAACGACCGACGCCGATGGAATTCAACTTAACGGAAGGGGAAGTTTATGGTGGACCGCATCGCTTCCCTGCTGCCGAGCAGCACGGAAATCGTCTGCGCGCTGGGTTTGCAGGAGCGCTTGGTGGGCGTCTCGCACGAATGCGATTACCCCACTGACGTGGTGGGCCTGCCTGTCTTGACCGAGCCGAAGCTGGACCCTCGCGGCACCAGCGGCGATATCGATGCGCGGGTGCAGGAGATCGTGCAGGAGGGGCTGAGCGTCTACCGTCTGAATACCGACGCGTTGCAAGATCTGAAGCCGGAGGTCATCGTCACACAGGACCAGTGCGAGGTGTGCGCTGTTTCCCTGCCCGACGTCGAAGACGCGGTGCAGTGCTTTTTGACACCGGACGTCAAGGTCGTGTCGCTCAACCCGGAGAAGCTCAGTGACATCTGGCGGGATATCCGCAACGTCGCCGCGGCCACCGGTCAGCAGGAAATCGCCGACACCCTGATCCGAGGTCTGGAAGAACGCCTCGGGAACCTAAAAGATAAGACGCGGCACCTGCCGCGGCCACGCGTTGCCTGCCTGGAATGGCTCGATCCTCTGATGGCCGCAGGCAACTGGATTCCCGAACTGGTGGACCTGGCGGGCGGCGAGTACGGCCTCGTCGAGGTGGGCGCGCATACGCCGCCCATCACCTGGGATGCCTTGGTCGCCTACCAACCGGAGGTGATCGTGATCACGCCGTGCGGGTTCAAAATCCCGCAGTCGCAGGCAGACCTGCCGCTGCTGACGGCGCATCCCCAGTGGCAGGCGTTGCCGGCGGTGCAAGCGAACCGGGTGTACGTGGCGGACGGCAATGCCTATTACAATCGCCCCGGTCCACGCATCGTGGAAAGCGCGGAAATCCTCACCGAGATGCTGCATCCCGAGGCCTGCGCCGGCATGGCGGTGCCGGGGTCGTACGTGCGGGTCTGAACAGCTCTTGACAGCCGACAGGCAGGAGAGGGCTGGGATCAACAGGATCGTCAGTAACACACTTCTGGAGCGTGCAACGCCCAACACGCTGCGGGCGTACTTATGGCGCAAACATGTAAACAAGACCGGGCTCCGGAGCATTGTCAAGGCGCAGAATAATGGTGCCCGTATGCTCTCCGTAGCTATCCTGATACATCATTTTGACCGGGGTGAGGTCGAAGTCATAGTCTTCGGTTACCCGTCGCCTGCATAGATCGTCGTTGGCATTGTGGGCAATCGAAACGCTGAGTTGAACAGGGTTCGATTCCATAAATTCGGCGGAGGTGACGAGGATGAATTGGTGGGTTCTGCATCCGCCGCCATACGACGCAGTGATCGTAAGCATATCGTCTGTTATCGTAGCGGCATCCAGTTCATACGCATCGGCACCCCACCGATCCCCCGCATCCGTTCCCTCATCGTTAATGACGACGTGACCCCTCATCGGAGGATCAATCTGTTTGAAGAACTCCTTTTCGCCGTTCTCGATGGTGAGAATGACGGAGCTTTTGGCCGGGTGTCGATTTGCATCATAATTCGCGATGCGGGTGGCGCCGACATAGTTTTCGGTAGCTTGCAACTGCTCCCGAATCCCCTCGGGGTCAAGACCGCCCGCCCGTTCGATGGCTTCATAAAGCAACCTGACCGCGTCGTAGTTCACGGCGTCTCCCCCGCTCGGCAACGCCCCGTACGCGGCTTGGTAAGACTCAATAAACGCTCGCGCTGTCGGTTCATCCGTGTCGAGTGAAAAGTGGGTCGTGAAAAAGCTCCCTTCCAGTTCGGCATCTTCGTTGGCCAGGAGGATATCGCTATCCCAGGTATCCGTTCCGAGGAACAGCGTCTCCTCGCCCGCCGAATTCCGCAACGGAATAGCCCTTGCCTGCCGGGTAATTGCGCCGATCTCCCGAATGAAACCGGATATGAAGAGCGCGTCGGGCTGCAGAGCCGCAATGTCGCGCAGTTGCCCGGTGAAATCCGTGGTCCCATCGTCGTAGAACACATTCGCAACCACGCGCCCGCCAAGCCTGCTGAAATTCGCTGCGAAGAATTCGGATATTCCCTCCGTGTAGACGTCGTCGCTCAGCGTCAGCAGGGCAACAGTGCGCACGCTGAGGTCTGCACTCGCGAACTGCGCCATGACGCGGCCTTGAAACGTGTCCGTGACGGATGCCATGAAGACGAAATCGCCGGCGTTCGTGACGCGGGGATTGCTTGCGGAAGTGGTTACCATCGGCACGTCATACCGTTGCGCAAGTGAACCTACCTCAACAGCGTGCGTAGACCGATTGGGCCCGATGAGCGCGACGACGCGGTCTTTGAGAATCATGTCCTCGGCGGTCTGGACCGACAGAGGAAGCAATGCCTCTGTGTTAACGAGACTCACCAATTCGACGGGCGTGCCGAACAGCCCCCCGCGCTCGTTGATTTCATCCACAGCCAACTGGGCGGAACGCAGATAGGTCGGGCGCTCGCCCGCAACAATAAAACCGATTTTGACCGGTTGTGCCTGTTCCGAATCACAGCCCACGAGGGTCACGATTAAGGCGAGCACACCCAACATTGCCAGACACGGATGTTTCATGATCTTCTGGCCCCTTCACATTTTTGTCTGATGACAATGCAGACATTACGACAGTAGAAATTCGACCAGCAGCTCGTTGAATGCCTCTGCATAGTAGAGATGAATGCCGTGTCTCCCGTCCGGAAACACGTGCAGACGCGATCCTGCGATCCCCTGCTGCAAGAATTGTGCGTGAAACAGCGGCACCAAGGGATCTTTGCCGCCATGCAGCAGAAAGGTGGGGCACCTGATTTCCGCCAAGCGACCCCGACACAAATCCCCGCCCACTTTCAGGAGTTTCTGCTGCGCGTCACACCAGCGCGTCCATAGGGTCTGGAAGTCATCGCCATACATCGCCTGCATCGGCGCTGCCGCACGCGGCGCCCAATGCGCCACGCAGCGCGTCGTCTCATAGGCGTCGATGTCCTCCTGGGTGACGTACGCATTGCCGCCCCAGATAGCCATCCGGGTCACCCGTTGCGGGTAGGCCAAGGTCAGGAGCAGGCTCGCAACCGCCCCATCGCTCCATCCGCCGACCGCGTAGGTCGAGTAGCCCAGAGAATCCATCAACGCTGCAGAATCATGCACGTCCTGCTGATAAAAGTCAGCCGGGAACTCGCGCTCGGGCGGACGCGATTTTCCATAGCCGCGCGGGTCGGGTGCGACGACGCGTAACCCGTGCTGCGGGAGCGCGTCCAATTGCGGTGCGAAATCCGATCGCCCGGTTCCGAGCGCACCGGGTAACAGGAGCAATGGCAGACCTTCCCCAATATCTTCGTAGTGGAGTCTGACGCCGCGGATGTCTGCGTAGGGCATGGTTCCTCCCTGAAGCGGCTTCACATAGTTGAGATTGGCCGAAGATATAAGCCAACGGCAGCGCGGTGGAATGTCGGATTACGACGCGTTAATTCGACCTGCATATCTGGTGTCACTGATACAGCCAGCAGCGTCTATTCTATACAAGTCGGGGCATGCAGGTAAGGAAACATGTTTGGCGGGGTTCACTACCGCAAGCTGCGCGACGGGACAGGACGCCGGGCACGCCTTGTCCCAATCCGCGTCGATTCAGGCGGTGCCTAGCGGGCCGCCGTCGTCGCGGGTGATTACGATGGTGGCAGAGCGGGCGCGGCCCGCTGCGGCAGCCCTGGTGGCGTCGCGATTATCAGCCGGCCAATGGCCGCCCGAACTGCGCTCATCCGGGTGCTGGATGTTGACGAACATCGAGCGGCGGTCCGGCGTCATGTCGATGCCGGTGATTTCGCAGCCGATGGGCCCGACCAGAAAACGCCGCAGGCTCTCGTCCACGTTGCCGGCGTCGAGGCCGCCGTCCCCCACCGCACCGGGAGTCGCCGCCAGCATCTGGTTGTGGTTGCCGTCTGGCTGACTGATGTCGTCGTCCGTTTGGATCCACAACAAACCGGCCGAGTCGAACCACAAGCCATCGCAGTCAGTAAATTCGTTGCCGGCGGTCAAAGCGGAGAAATTGGTGGGGCCTCCCGCATCGGATCCGAACACGAAGATGTCCCACACAAAACCCGTCGAAGTCGGGTCGTTATCATTTTCCCGGAATCGAATGATGTGGCCGTGGGAATTCGGACCCCGCGGATTGGAAGGTACCTCACCGAATTCGCGGTTCGCCAGGAATTCCGTGACTTCGTCTCGTGTACCTTGGTCGCCGTCGGTGCGGGCGTCCAGGTCGGCATCGTCGAAGCCGCGGCGGTCCGAGTTGTTGGTCAGCGTGAAGTAAACCTCACCGTTTCTGGGGTTTACCGCCCCCCACTCAGGACGGTCCATAGGGGTCGCGCCCACGACAAACGCCGCCGCGCGGGTGTGCACCAGGATGGACGCCAGGCCCCCGAACAACCCGTAAAACGGGCTCTGCATGTCTTCGCTGGCGGCTTTCAGGTCGGGATTGTCCGGCCGCAGCGGAATCCAGACGCCGGTCTGGCGTCCGGTCATGGGGTCTGCGTCAAAGCGGGCTACGTACAGGGTGCCATCGTCCATGTAAGTGTCCCCGATATCCAGGGGCGACGATCCCGGGTTGTTGGCGGCGTACGCCTTGGCCGAGACGAACTTGTAAATGAACTGCAGTTGGTCATCGTCGCCCATGTAAAACACGACCGGTTTGCCGTCGCCCACTTCGGCAGGCCATGCGCCTTCATGGGAGAAGCGACCGAGTGCCGTTCGCTTCCGGGGCGCGGCCTGCGGGTCCAGCGGATCGATTTCCACGATGTAGCCGAACTGGTTGCCCTCGTTGCGGTAGTCCTCCACGGCTGATTTGCCCGCCATCGGGGTGATGTTGAAGCGGCTGAATTCATCATCGCTCTCGTCCATGTGACCGGCCAGGGTTGCCCATCCGTAGCGCCCATCGGGAAAGCGAACACCGATGCCGGCCAGGTAGTTGGCATAGCCAATCTCCTCCGGGTCTCTTTTGGACCCATCTTCGACCGTGCGGTCGTCGCGGAAGTAAAAGTCGTAATTCTCTTCGCAGGTGAGATACGTGCCCCACGGCGTATAGCCGTTGGCGCAGTTATACAACGTGCCGCGACCTGCGAGTCCGTTCTGGCTGTATTTGGTCTTCAACAAGTCACTCCCGGCTGCCGGGCCGTGCAGGTGCATCTCCGTATAGGCGGTGATGCGGCGGTTGTACTTCGAGTCTTTGACTATCGTGAACTGGCCGGTGGCCTCGTCGCGCTGGATAACGACACAGGAAACGCCGTGGGCGCGCTGCTCTTTGCGCACTTCGTCGACATCGTTGCGATCGCCTGACCGCCTCCCTTCTGGATCGTGCATCAATGCCTGTGTGATCTTCTCGTGGTTCACGCACAAGATGCCCAGGTCGCTGGCGTTGGGATCCAGTTCATAGTCATCGTCGGCAATTTCTTTCAGGCCAAAGAAGCGCATGCCGTCATGGTTGTCGCCGGCGCGATAATCCCACTGCCATGCCGGTTCGGTGCCCATATTGGAATACTCGGCGAGGTCTGACTTGAACGGATCCCCATAAGCGTACAGAACTTGAGCACTGTGACCCGGCGGCAGGGTAACCTTGTCATCCATGTTCAGCGACACGACCTCGAAGTTGAACTCCGGCATCAATGGTTGGGTGGTTCCGTCAGGCATTGTGGTGACGTCGCCTTCACCGTCGCAGGCGCCGAGGACAAGCCCCGCGAGGCCCGCCAAGCTGAGGGTCGTGGCACCGGCCAACACGCTGCGGCGGGTCACCAACTGTTCGATCCATGCGTTCATCTGTTCGCGGTTGACGGCCCGTTTGGTGGCGCCGTTAGAATGTGCCGATTGTGTTGACAACGGTTTTTCAGACATGCGGAAGTCCTCATGCAAGCACGTAAGCGAATCCCAAGCCTGTTTGACCTGGGCACGGATAATACCGCGTCAAAGATGGAGGTACACTGTGGGGAACGCACTAGGGCCTGTTGATATTTAGGCGAGTGCCAAGCGAGAACTCACCCCATGAGTCATCGCCATGTAACTGACATCGCTCTTGTCCATAACGCATCGCAAGACGACGGAACCGCTTGAGGTGACAAAAGAAATGCTCCGCCAGATGGCGCCCAGCGATACGTGTCGAAGTCGCACGCAATCACCTCCACGCGATTGCGCCGGGGTGGAATCACGGCTTCCGCCTCCCGCTCCGCAAGTTCTTCACGCAGGCGGCGATTTTGGGTACTCAGCCCGCCGCGCCAACGACCGATGGCCTAGGCTCAGAACTCATAACCCTTGTCGGCAATCAGCGCGTCGGCCTCCGGCAATGCGGGCAGCGCCATGTCCGTCCCGCGATAGTCGCTGATCTGACCCGCGGTCAACACCATGACAACAGGCTTGCCGTCCAAGACGTCGGCTCGATGAGGATCGCCAAGAACTTCCTGCAGACTGACGTGGTGGTCATCGGGATCATCCTCATCGGCTTCGCCATCGAAATGCTGATGCGCGCGCTCGAAGTCTGGCTCATCCCCTGGGAAGGGAAAGGGCTGATCTTCCCTCGACGAGGGAGGGAATTCCTGCGTTCTCTCTTCCACTTCCTAATATTTGAACACCACCTGACCGAATGCCAAGCGGGTGTCTTTGCCTTCGAACACGTCGCCGCCGCACATGTAGGCGTAGCCGCTGCCAGCGACCAGTGATTGTCGACGCGGTAGCTCACCATCATGTCCACTTCGGCTCCCACGTCCTTCGAACCATGCGAACCCAAGCTTCCGAAGTCCATCACCTTTCGGTTAAAAGCGCCGGTACCGAAGTAGCGGGCGTCGTTCTCGTTAAAGCAATTTCGGTTCTAGTTGTACTATCATGGTATCTTGGTTAGCTTGAATCGTCTTTCCTACCGCTTTCCCACAGGAGACCTCCAACCATGGCAGCTTACCTGTCCCAAGACCTCCGACTGCGCGTCATCCGAGCCGTCGAAAGACGCAGGCCTACCTCAGCACCAGACGCACCCAGGCAAAACCCTGTGGCGGCGACCGACGCTCCAGGCGCATCGAAGCACAAGCCGACTTTCTCAGGGCTGCCGTACACCAGACGCCCGACGTCACCCTCGCCGAACTCCAACAACGCCTGCGCAGCGAGCGGGGTGAGACCTTCGCCATCAGTACCCTGCACGAGTTCTTCCGACGCCACGGCATCACGTTGAAAAAAAGACGGCGCACGCCCGTGAGCAGGAGCGTGATGACATAGCCGCAAGGCGACAAGCCTGAACTGCCATGCAGCCCCACCTTGAGGCGACCAAGCTCGTCTTTATCGATGAGATCGGAGCAACTACCAACATGGCCAGGCGGCGGGGCCGTTCGTCGCCTGGCAAGCGTTGCCGGGCGTCCGTTCCACACGGTCATTGGAAGACCACCACCGCTGGTGTGCGGCTTGCGTCTGGATGGTCTCACGGCGCCCATGGGCATCGACGGCGCCATCGTTGTGCTGGATAACCTTGCGGCTCACAAAGTTCAAGGGGTCCGCGAAGCGCTCGGCGAGTCGGGAGCCACGCTGTTGTACCTGCCGCCGTACTCACCGGATTTCAATCCGATTGAGCAAGCGTATGCGAAGCTCAAGGCGTTGCTTAGCAAGGCTACACACGCATCGTTGACGGCCTGGAGTCGGCCATCGCCACGGCCCTGGAGGCGTTTTCACCTGAGGAATGCGCTAACTACTTCACCCATGCAGGATATAAAACAATATGATCCGAATATGTTCTAGATGCTGTCCGCCCATACTCCGCTTGCCGTGCTGTCCAACGCCAGCAACTCCTCAAGGCCCTAGCTGTCGTGCACCGCCGCGTCCGTCACCCGGTAGCGCCGTATCAGTTTGTGCTTGCGGCCGATGGTGACGGGGTTCTTGTAACCGTTTTTCGGTTGCGTTGGGCAACACGAGTTATAGAATTAGAGGAGTCGTGCGATTACCTTGCTGTAAAACTGTCCGATGAGTGAAGTATTGATAAGGGCATCTCTAATAATACCCATCCTCCACTTGGTTCAGAATCCTGAAACACGTTTACCAACAAGGCTGGAGGAGTTGAACAGGGCTCAGACGGGCTGTTTTGATGGTGAGAATCGCTACGCCGCTCTGGATGCCAAGTAGGATCCCTTGGTGAAGATCAACGCAGGGGTGCAAACTCTGGGACTCCATCATCAAGTTCAAAGTCATCCTTCTGTCTGTGCGCTTTCTACAATCTGTCGGATGACCAACTCGAATATCAGATGCGTGACCGCCTGTCCTTCGTGCGTTTCTTGGGGCTGGCACTCGAAGACGAGGTGCCGGACGCCAAAACCGTGTGGCTCTACCGCGAGCAGTTATCACAGGCTGGTCTCATCGATGCCTTGTTTGAGGATTTTGACGGCTACCTGAAAAGCCAGGGCTTTCAGGCAAAGGGCGGCCAGATCATCAATGCTTCAATTGTGGGACGGTGCCCGTCCAACGCAACAGCCGTGACGAAAACGAGCCGATTAAGCGCGGTGAGACCCCCGATGCCCGGGCCAATAAGCCGGCCAAACGTCGGTCATTTGAGCAGGCTGGCTGCGGTGGCCCCCCGATGCGTGCTGTCGATCATGAGGGTTCCGGTGGCGGTACGTTCAGCAGCCAGGGCTTGGAAGATACGGTCGAACACCCCGGCCTTGCTCCAGCGCACGAAGCGGTTGTAGAGGGTCTTGTGCGGACCGTAGCCGGCGGGCGCGTCGCGCCATCTCAGCCCGTATCGGATGACGTGGGATGATGCCGCTGATGACCTTTCGGTCATCGACCCGTGGACGCCACGCACCTTGCCCGGCAGCAGGGGTTGAAGGCGGGCAAACTGAGCGTCGGATAGCCAGAAGTCGTGTTCGGGCATGAGGAACCTCCTGATGGAGTCAGAGTCTTGAATCCTGCATGCTCAAGGATAAGCCTTTTATAAGTCCTGAGTCTATCCACGAGATATTTTTTAGGTGTCCATAGGTGAACTCTGAACCCATTAGCAAACGCAGCATGGCTCGAAGTCCAGCGTCCGGTTCACTGTTCCGACATCCGGCCTGGCTGCTGCGTCGAACCGAGTCGCTGCGGACCACGCTGATCGCAGTCGCGTTCTGGACATTGGCGGTCATCGCTCTGACCAACCTGAGGTACGTGCATCTTGGGGGGATGCCAAAGGTCGAGGGCCTCACGACACGGGCTACCATGGCCTGCTGCGCCCTCTTGTTGAGCCTGGTTGGAGCCCGGTGCGTGATGGCCTGGCGGAAGTCCGGTTCACTCGCCCCCATCCGAAGGACACTCGGCGGAACGCCCGGCATGTTGCTGTTTGCCGCAGTGGCGTCCTATCTGGCAATCGGCGCCTCGGTGCTGGGGATGGAAGCAATCCGGGAACCGGATACGGCCGGGCTCTTGAAGTATTCCGTCCTCCATCTCGGCGTGCTCGCGGCCGCCGCGGTCGGCGGTCGCGCGGTGCTGGAACGAACTGGAGCCGAGCGGTTGTTGCGAGGCGTGCTCTTGGTGCTGATTGTGAACTGCGCCGTCATTCTCGCTTCGCCGGTCCTGCGCGATCTCGGCATCCTGCCGCCCTACAGAATTCCGTTTCGCCTGACCGGCTTTTTCCTTGATCCCAACGACGCCAGCTTGGCCGTCTGCATGACGGTGGCGTTGGCCGCGGGCTTGCTGACCAACGGCGGGGGGCGCGCTCTCGGCTGGCTGGGCCTGGCCGCCGGCCTCGCCGCAAGCTTGGCCACGGCGTCCCGAACGGCGCTCGTCGTACTCGGCGCGCTGGCGGTCGTGTTCCTGTTGATCAACGTCCGCAGCAAACCGAGGACCTTCATCCTTGCCTGGGCCGCCACGGGATTGACCACGATGGCGGCATTCGCCGCCATCGTGGGCTTCTCCGGAGGCTTTTCCCAGTGGTGGATGTTGCGGTCCACTGCCGACGTTGTGCATGAGGGGAGTCTGTTCTGCGACCCTTCGCCGACCGGCGATCCCGGCGCGGACTGCGCCGTCCTGCTGGCGATGAGCGACATCCTGGCCGGGGACATGGCCTTGAACTGGCACAGGGCCGTGCCCGTCAACCGCTGGCAGGGCGTGACGGTGGATGGCCCGGAGGGACGCGTCACCGGGCTGGATCTGGCGGGACTGGGATTGAACGGCCGCATCCCTCCGGATCTCGGCCGCCTGGATCGCCTCGTTTCGCTGTCCCTGAGCTGGAATCGGCTCACCGGCCCCATTCCGCCCGAGTTGGGCAATCTGTCGAGCCTCGAGCATCTGAACCTGAGCCACAACGATTTGGCGGGGGGCATCCCGCCGGCCCTGGCGAAGCTCGAGAACCTCGACGGGCTGTGGCTGAAGCACAGCCGCCTGACCGGCCCTGTCCCGGCCGTCCTCGGAGAGCTCGACCTGTCCGTCCTGCGTCTCGTGGGCAACGATTTCGACGCCATTCCTCCCGAACTCGCCGCCGCCGGCCCCGGTCTGGTGAGGAGCTGCCAGCCGCTGCCGCCAACGACCCCGGCGCTGTTCGACGACTGCACGGTGCTGTTGGCTGTGAAGAATACGCTGGCCGGCGACGTGTCGCTCAACTGGCACCCGGCGATCCCCGTCAGCTTGTGGCAAGGCGTGCGCGTGGGCAGTCCCCAGGAACGTGTGGTCAAGCTCCTCCTGAGTGGGAAAGGGCTGAACGGACGCATTCCCCCGGAGCTCGGCAGCCTGGATGGCCTCGTCGAGGTGAATCTGTCCCACAATCGTCTCACCGGTCCCATTCCGCCCGAGTTGGGGCGCCTCGTCGGTTTGCGCAATTTGAGTCTGGACTACAACGTCCTGACCGGCGCCATCCCCGCAGAACTGGGACAACTCAGCCAGCTCGAGTCCTTGTGGCTGAGAAAGAACCGCTTGACCGGCCCTGTTTCGCCGGCAGTGCTCGCGACCCCCGAACACGATCTCGATTATCTCGAGTTCTGCACACCGCCATCGCCTCCCAGTCCGACGTTGTTCGACGACTGCACGCGGCTGTTGGCGATGAAAGACACGCTGGCTGGCGAGGCCGAACTCAACTGGAGCGCAGCCTTGCCGATCAACGAATGGGAAGGGGCGTCCCTGAGCCCTTCGCCGAAACGTGTGGTCAAGCTCCTCCTGAGTGGGAAAGGGCTGAATGGACGCATTCCCCCGGAGCTCGGCAGCCTGGATGGCCTCGTCGAGGTGAATCTGTCCCACAATCGTCTCACCGGTCCCATTCCGCCCGAGTTGGGGCGCCTCGTCGGTTTGCGCAAGTTGAGTCTGGACTACAACGTCCTGACCGGCGCCATCCCCGCAGAACTGGGACAACTCAGCCAGCTCGAGTCCTTGTGGCTGAGAAAGAACCGCTTGACCGGCCCTGTTTCGCCGGCAGTGCTCGCGATCCCCGCACACGATCTCGATTATCTCGAGTTCTGCACACCGCCATCGCCTCCCAGTCCGACGTTGTTCGACGACTGCACGCGGCTGTTGGCGATGAAAGACACGCTGGCTGGCGAGGCCGAACTCAACTGGAGCATAGCCTTGCCGATCAGCGAATGGGAAGGGGTGTTCGTGGGCCCTTCGCCGAAACGTGTGGTCAAGCTCCTCCTGAGTGGGAAAGGGCTGAACGGACGCATTCCCCCGGAGCTCGGCAGCCTGGATGGCCTCGTCGAGGTGAATCTGTCCCACAATCGTCTCACCGGTCCCATTCCGCCCGAGTTGGGGCGCCTCGTCGGTTTGCGCAATTTGCGTCTAGATTACGACGTCCTGACCAGCCCCGTTCCGCCGAAGCTGTTCGAGATCCCAGAAAACACTTTAGCTGTTTGTCAGCCACCGCCGCGAAGCAGCCCCGAGTTGTTCGACGACTGCGTGCGGCTATTGACGATGAAAGACACGCTGGCTGGCAGGGCCGAACTCAACTGGAGCGTAGCCTTGCCAATCAACGAATGGCAGGGCGTGACCGTGGGCGGTCCGGAAGGTCGTGTCATTGCGCTGGAGCTGCCCAGAATGAGACTGAATGGGCGCATTCCCTCGGTGTTGGGGCATCTCGCCGGCTTGCGGCGTCTGGTGCTTGACGGCAACCTGTTGACCGGCACCATTCCGCCCGAGCTGGGGAAACTGACCGACCTGGAAATACTCGGGCTTGCCGACAACGTCCTGACCGGCCCCATCCCACCGGAACTGGCGGAGCTGCCGAGCTTGAAGGAACTCTGGCTGAGCGGCAACCACCTGTCCGATTCCCTCCCCCCCGAACTGCGTTCGGTCGCCGGCGGGGAAGCGCCCTGCCCCGCCGTTCCTGCCGACAATCTTGGTTTGCGCGCCGATTGCGCACTTCTGCTGGCGACGAGGGACATTCTCTCCGGCGACGCGCCGCTCAACTGGAGCGAGAACCTACCCATCGAGTTCTGGCAGGGCGTCACCGTCGGCGGCTCGCTGGCACGCGTGACGAAGCTTGAACTGTCAGGGTTAGGTCTGAACGGGCGTATCCCGCCGGAACTGGGACGATTGAGCCAACTCGTGTCGCTTGATCTGAAACGCAACCGGCTCACCGGTCCGGTGCCTCCCGAACTGGGGGAGTTGACCAACCTGGAGTACCTAGTGCTCTCCTTCAACGCCTTGAGCGGCCCGATTCCGCCGGAACTGGGGAAACTGCCACATCTCAGGGAGTTGCGGCTGAAGAACAACCGCCTGAGCGGCTCCGTACCGGCGGAACTCGAAGGGCTGGAGAAGCTAACCCTCCTGCGCCTCTCCAACAACGACCTGGACCGCCCCTACTCGCGGCATCTCTTCGGGAGCGCCAACAACGACGTTGTTCTCGACGATCTGCGCCGTCGTCGGCCGCTCGGCGACGCAGAAACGGCAGAGGCAGCGGACCGCCGCACGAACCGGGATCGTCCGGATGTGGTCAGGCGCCTGTTCTGTCGACCGTCCTCCGACATCGCTTCCGATCTGCAAGCCGACTGCGCCCTTCTGCTGGCGAGCAGGGACATTCTCTCCGGCGATGCGCCGCTCAACTGGAGCGAGAACCTACCCATCGAGTTCTGGCAGGGCGTCACCGTCGGCGGCTCGCTGGCACGCGTGACGAAGCTTGAACTGTCAGGGTTAGGTCTGAACGGGCGTATCCCGCCGGAACTGGGACGATTGAGCCAACTCGTGTCGCTTGATCTGAAACGCAACCGGCTCACCGGTCCGGTGCCTCCCGAACTGGGGGAGTTGACCAACCTGGAGTACCTAGTGCTCTCCTTCAACGCCTTGAGCGGCCCGATTCCGCCGGAACTGGGGAAACTGCCACATCTCAGGGAGTTGCGGCTGAAGAACAACCGCCTGAGCGGCTCCGTACCGGCGGAACTCGAAGGGCTGGAGAAGCTAACCCTCCTGCGCCTCTCCAACAACGACCTGGACCGCCCCTACTCGCGGCGTCTCTTCGGGAGCGCCAACAACGACATTGTTCTCGACGATCTGCGCCGTCGTCGGCCGCTCGGCGACGCAGAAACGGCAGAGGCAGCGGACCGCCGCACGAACCGGGATCGTCCGGATGTGGTCAGGCGCCTGTTCTGTCGACCGTCCTCCGACATCGCTTCCGATCTGCAAGCCGACTGCGCCCTTCTGCTGGCGAGCAGGGACATTCTCTCCGGCGATGCGCCGCTCAACTGGAGCGAGGACATCCCCATCGAGTTCTGGCAGGGCGTCACCGTCGGCGGCTCGCCGAAGCGTGTGACTGCCCTGGAATTGCCGCGCGCGGGGCTGAACGGGCGCCTGTCCGCAGAGTTGGGAGAACTGGGCGGCCTCGTCGCTCTGAACCTGAGCCACAACCGGCTCACCGGCCCTGTACCTCCAGAACTGGAAGGACTGGACAATCTCTTTTTCCTGCGCCTCGCTGGCAACGACCTGAATCGGCCCTTTCCGCCGGCGCTCCACAAGATTGTCGACCATGACCTCGACACGCCGGTTTTCTGCCGGCCGAGGAAAATCGATCCGGGCCTGCTCGCCGATTGCACCCTGTTGCTGAGGGTGAGGGACGCCCTCGCGGGAGATGCGCCGCTCAACTGGCGCGAGGAGGTGCCCGTCGATGACTGGCTGGGCGTCGCCGCGGATCGTTCGCGTGGCCGCGTGACGGCGCTGGACCTGACGCAAATGGGGTTGAACGGACGCATTCCCGCGGAATTGGGGCAGCTTGCAGGCCTCGTCTCCTTGCGCCTGGGTCGCAACCGGCTTGCCGGCGGCATCCCGCCCGAGCTCGGCAACCTCGTCGATCTGCGCATGCTGGCATTGAATGGCAACCTCTTGGCCGGTTCCGTACCGCCGGAACTGGGCAAGCTGTCGAGGCTCACCGACCTGTGGCTGCACGGGAACCGTCTGATCGGCCCCGCACCTCCCTCGGTGGCCGCGCTACCCAAGCTGGTCGTGTTGCGCCTGGATGGTGACGACGCGGTTGGCGAACTGCCGGCACAGGATCGTGGCCGCGGTGGGTTTTCCGACCGGAACTTGCTCTGCCAACCATCGTTCGCAATCACATCGCGCCTGCATGGCGACTGCGCCACGTTGTTGGACGCACGGGACGTGCTGGCCGGCGACGTCGAACTGAACTGGAGCGACGCGGTCCCCATCGGCCATTGGCGGGGCGTCACCGTCGGCCCCGCCAGCGATGTCGGGGCCGTCGAAGGGCCGCGCGTTGTTGCTCTGGATCTGTCGCACATGGGACTGAACGGGCGGATTCCCGCGCAGCTATCGGCTCTGGACGGCCTTGCCGTTCTGCGTCTCGGCGACAACCGGCTTGCGGGATCCATCCCGCCGGAACTGGGCGCCCTGTCCGGGCTGCGGACGCTGGTACTGGAGAACAACGCGCTGGCCGGCGCGATCCCAGAGGAGCTGGGTGCGTTGCAGGGACTCGTTTCGCTGCGTCTCGGGAACAACGAACTCAGCGGTCTTACGCGGCAATTCACCACCTTGACCAACCTGCGCGTGCTCGCGTTGGAAAACAACGTCCTGACGGGCAACGTCGATCCGCAGATCGGCAGCCTGCAGCGTCTGGAAGAGCTGCGGTTCGAGAACAATCGTCTGCACGGAAACATCCCGACGGAACTTGACTGGTTGGCTCGTCTTGTGGTCCTCCGTCTGGGCGGCAACGCATTCTCCCACTGCATCCCGGCCGCGTCGCGTGCGGCGCGGACACGACACAACGATCTGGAGTCCGCCGATCTGCTCTGCGAGACATCGCCCTGGACCAAACCGGGCCTATTCGAAGATGGCGTACGTCTGATGCAGATGCGCGACATCCTGGCCGGCGACGCGGTGCTGAACTGGAGCTATGATCGGCCCATCGCGTCCTGGCAGGGCGTCACCGTCGGGGCAGAGGGTCGCGTCATCACCCTGGACTTGCGGGACATGAACCTCACCGGACGGATTCCACCGCAACTGAGCGAACTGAAGCGTCTCTATGTCCTGCGGCTCGACCACAACCGACTCACCGGCGCCATTCCACCGCAACTGGGGAACCTGAACCGTCTGGTCATGCTGTCGCTCGACGGTAATCGCCTGACCGGCCCCATCCCGCCCGCACTCGCCAATCTGTCGAATCTCAGCCAACTGTGGCTGGCCGACAACCGTCTCACCGGTTCCATCCCGCCCGAATTGGCCGGGATCGAGCGTCTCTCCTCCCTGGCCGTCGCCGGTAACGACTTCAACGGCTACGTGCCGTGGGAACTGCACCGTCTGCGCAGCCACGATATCGACGACGGCCGCGCTGCCCTGGTGATGGACAGATTGCTGCTTTGGAGACTGGGTTTCGAGAAGGCCATGGAGGCGCCCATCTTCGGTCACGGCCTTGGGACGTTGGTATACCTGGACGGCGCCCCCATCGGACATCAGGGCAGGCCGCTGGGCTCCCACAATCTGTACCTGACCTTGCTGGGCGAGGCGGGCATCGTCCCTCTGCTGCTGTTCGTGTCCGCCACTGTCCTGCTGCTGCGCGCGCAGTGGGCCGCGCCCAAGTCGCTTGCCCGGGACGCGACCGTAGCCTGGATCATCGTCATCGCCTTGTATTGCATGAGCTTCGAGCATTTGCTCAGCACCGGCGTGTTCATGTTTCTCGCCGGGTTGAGCGTCGCGACAGGGGCGGCGCTCAACGACGGTGACCGACACGTCACGGAGGCATGACCGGTGGCCGACGGCAGGCTCCACATCGGGTTCGTGCTGCCTAGCCTGAGCGGGGGCGGGGCAGAGCGTCACACTTTGCACCTGGCGCAGTGGCTCATCGAGCGCGGCCACCGGGCGGACTTGGTGATCCCCTGCTTCGCGGGAGACTACCGTGCCGCAATTCCCCGTGGAGTGCGATTGTATCGGGGGCGGCTTCCGCACACGGACAGGACGTTCCTGCGGGAAGTCCAACGGTCGGGCGCAGCAGTGACGGCGCTGGGCGTGAACCCGTTCACGGTCGCATGGATCGGGCTGGTTCTTGGCCGCAAGCACCCTGGCGTACGGGTCCGGCGCAAGCGCTCGCTTTATGCTTCCGTCCACATTCTAAACCGTTACCTCCGCAATGCGCGTCCTCAGGTGCTGGTCTCGGCGCTGCCGAGCGCCGACGCTGCCGCGGTCTGCGCCGCGGAGTTGACGGACCGGGCCGTTCCGGTGGTGGTCACGGTGCACGTCAACGTCGCCGCGCACTATGAGCGGGAATGGCTGGCCGCGTCCCGGACGCTCTATCCGCTGGCCGACGCGGTGGTGGCGGTGTCCAAGGGCGTAGGCGAGTCCGTGCGGCGCTCGTTGGGGATGGATGCCGAGCGCATTCGCACCATCTACATCCCCATTCCCGCCGACAGCGTACGAAGACTGGCGCAGGCGGAAGTCACGCACCCCTGGTTCGCGGACGGCGAGCCGCCGGTAGTCCTGAGCGTCGGGCGCGAGGCGGCGCAGAAGGACCATCCCACCCTGGTGGAGGCGTTCGGGCTGGCGCGCCGCGATGTGGACTCACGGCTGGTCATCCTCGGCAAGCTCTCGGCGCCCTACCGGGCAAGGCTGCGGTCTCTGGCGCGGGGCCATGGCGTGGAAGGAGACATCGGCTTCGTGGACTTCGACGAGAACCCGTACCGCTACATGAGACGCGCGGGGCTGCTCGCGCTCTCCTCGCGCTGGGAGGGTCTGCCGGCGGTGATCATCGAGGCGCTGGCGTGCGGCACGCCGGTGGTCAGCACCGACGCGCCCTACGGTCCGCGCGAGATCCTCGGGGGCTGGGGCGACCTGCCGCCAGTGGGCGACGCGCCGGCGCTGGCGCGGGCGCTGGTCGCGACGCTGCGGGGCGAGAGGCCAACGGAGGAGGCACTACGGGCACGCGCCGCCGACTTTTCGCCCAAGAAGGCCGCCGACGCCTACCTCGCGCTGTTCGAGAAGCTACTGAAGGCGCACGCGCCGTGAGTTCGGACAAGCTCCATGTCGGCTTCCTGCTGACCGGACTGGACGGCGGCGGGGCGGAGCGCGTCGTGCTCAACCTGGCGGCGGCGCTCGTCGCGCGCGGGCACCGGGCGGACCTGGTGATTCCCCGGTTGGCGGGAGACTACCGGACCGCGATCCCTCTCGGGACGCGCGTCTATCGAGCGCGGCTTCCCGGCACCGACAGGAAGTTCCTGCGGGCGGTGCAGCGAAGGGGAGTCCAGATGGAAGCGATGACCATCGACCTCGTCGGGGCCGCGTGGACTTGGCTGGTTCTCGCGCGCAGGTATCCCGGGATACCGGTGCTGCGCGGCAGCGGCATGCGCTCCATCTATCCCTACGCCCATTTTCTGGCGCGGTACGCTCGCGAAGTACGCCCCCATGTGCTGGTATCGGCGCTGCCGGGCCCAAACGCCATCGCGGTCTGCGCCGCGGAGTTGACGGACCGGGCCGTTCCGGTGGTGGTCACGGTGTGGAACAACGTCGCCGCCGACTATACACCGGAATGGCTGGCCGCGTCCCGGACGCTCTATCCGCTGGCCGACGCGGTGGTGGCGGTGTCCAGGGGCGTAGGCGAGTCCGTGCGGCGCTCGTTGGGGGTGGATGCCGAGCGCATTCGCACCATCTACATCCCCATTCCCGCCGACAGCATACGAAGACTGGCGCAGGCGGAAGTCACGCACCCCTGGTTCGCGGACGGCGAGCCGCCGGTAGTCCTGAGCGTCGGGCGCGAGGCGGCGCAGAAGGACCATCCCACCCTGGTGGAGGCGTTCGGGCTGGCGCGCCGCGATGTGGACTCACGGCTGGTCATCCTCGGCAAGCTCTCGGCGCCCTACCGGGCAAGGCTGCGGTCTCTGGCGCGGGGCCATGGCGTGGAAGGAGACATCGGCTTCGTGGACTTCGACGAGAACCCGTACCGCTACATGAGACGCGCGGGGCTGCTCGCGCTCTCCTCGCGCTGGGAGGGTCTGCCGGCGGTGATCATCGAGGCGCTGGCGTGCGGCACGCCGGTGGTCAGCACCGACGCGCCCTACGGTCCGCGCGAGATCCTCGGGGGCTGGGGCGACCTGCCGCCAGTGGGCGACGCGCCGGCGCTGGCGCGGGCGCTGGTCGCGACGCTGCGGGGCGAGAGGCCAACGGAGGAGGCACTACGGGCACGCGCCGCCGACTTTTCGCCCAAGAAGGCCGCCGACGCCTACCTCGCGCTGTTCGAGAAGCTACTGAAGGCGCACGCGCCGTGAGTTCGGACAAGCTCCATGTCGGCTTCCTGCTGACCGGACTGGACGGCGGCGGGGCGGAGCGCGTCGTGCTCAACCTGGCGGCGGCGCTCGTCGCGCGCGGGCACCGGGCGGACCTGGTGATTCCCCGGTTGGCGGGAGACTACCGGACCGCGATCCCTCTCGGGACGCGCGTCTATCGAGCGCGGCTTCCCGGCACCGACAGGAAGTTCCTGCGGGCGGTGCAGCGGGCGGGAGTCGACGTGGAGGCGATGACAGTCAACCCTGTCTGGGCCGCGCGGACCTGGCTGGTTCTCGCGCGCAGGTATCCCGGGATACCGGTGCTGCGCGGCAGCGGCATGCGCTCCATCTATCCCTACGCCCATTTTCTGGCGCGGTACGCTCGCGAAGTACGCCCCCATGTGCTGGTGTCGGCGCTGCCGGGCCCAAACGCCATCGCGGTCTGCGCCGCGGAGTTGACGGACCGGGCCGTTCCGGTAGTGGTCACAGTGCACACCAACGTCGCCGCCGGCTATACGCCGGAATGGCTGGCCGCGTCCCGGACGCTCTACCCGCTGGCCGACGCGGTGGTGGCGGTGTCCAGAGGCGTGGCCGAGTCCGTGCGGCGCTCGTTGGGGCTGGACGCCGATCGCGTGCGCACCATCTACATCCCCATTCCCGCCGGCAGCATACGAAGACTGGCGCAGGCGGAAGTCACGCACCCCTGGTTCACGGACGGCGAGCCGCCGGTGATCCTGAGCGTCGGGCGCGAGGCACCAATGAAGGACTACCCCACCCTGGTGGAGGCGTTCGGGCTGGCGCGCCGCGAGGTGGACTCACGGCTGGTCATCCTCGGCAAGCTCTCAGCGCCCTATCGGGCAAGGCTGCGGTCTCTGGCGCGGGGCCACGGCGTGGAAGGAGACCTCGGCTTCGTGGACTTCGACGAGAATCCGTACCGCTACATGCAACGGGCGGGGCTGCTCGCGCTCTCCTCGCGCTGGGAGGGTCTGCCGACGGTGATTCTCGAGGCGCTGGCGTGCGGCACGCCGGTGGTCAGCACCGACGCGCCCTACGGTCCGCGCGAAATCCTCGGGGAGTGGGGCGACCTGCCGCCAGTGGGCGACGCGCCGGCGCTGGCGCGGGCGCTGGTCGCGACGCTGCGGGGCGAGAGGCCAACGGAGGAGGCACTACGGGCACGCGCCGCCGACTTCTCCGAGGAGAAGGCCACCGACGCCTATCTCGAACTGTTCGAGAAGCTACTGAAGGCGCACGCGCCGTGAGTTCGGACAAGCTCCATGTCGGCTTCCTGCTGACCGGACTGGACGGCGGCGGGGCGGAGCGCGTCATGCTCGACCTGGCGGCAGCGCTCATCGCGCGCGGGCACCGGGCGGACTTGGTGATTCCCCGGTTGGCGGGAGACTACCGGGCCGCAGTCCCTAGCGGGATGCATGTCCGTCGGGCGCGGATTCCCGGCACCGACGGGAAGCTCCTACAGGCGCTGCGGCGATCGGGAGTCCACGTGGAAGCGACGACCGTCAATCCCTTCGGGGTCGCACGGAGTTGGCTGGCGCTTGGCCGGAAGGGTCTCGACCTGCCGGTTCGAAGGCGTCTCCGTGTCTATGCGTATGCCACCATGATTGCGACGTACGTGCGTGAGGCGCGTCCTCATGTGTTGGTGTCGGCGCTGCCGGGCGTCGACGCCGCCGCGGTCTGCGCCGCGCAGTTGACGGACCGGGCCGTTCCGGTGGTGGTCACGGTGCACAACGTCCCCGCGGACTACTATGCGCCGGAATGGCTGGCCGCTTCCCGGACGCTCTATCCGCTGGCCGACACGGTGGTGGCGGTGTCCAGGGGCGTGGGTGAGGCCGTGCGATCGTTGGGGGTGGACGCCGAGCGTGTGCGCACCATCTACAATGGCGTGCCCGCCGGCAGGATACGAAGGCTGGCGCAGGAGGAAGTCACGCACCCCTGGTTCGCGGACGGCGCACCGCCGGTGGTCCTGAGCGTCGGGCGCGAAGCGCCCTCGAAGGACTACCCCACCCTGGTGGAGGCGTTCGGGCTGGCGAGGCGCGAGGCGGACTCACGGCTGGTCATCCTCGGCAAGCTCTCGGCACCCTACCGGGCAAGACTCAAGTCCCTGGCTCGGGGCCTTGGCGTGGCGGGCGACCTCGGCTTCGTGGACTTCGACGAGAACCCGTACCGCTACATGAGACGCGCGGGGCTGCTCGCGCTCTCCTCGCGCTCGGAGGGTCTGCCGACGGTGATTCTCGAGGCGCTAGCCTGCGGCACGCCGGTAGTCAGCACCGACACGCCTTGCGGTCCGCGCGAGATCCTCGGGGAATGGGGCGACCTGCCGCCGGTGGGTGACGCGCCGGCGCTGGCGCTGGCGCTGGTCGCGACGCTGCGCGGCGAGAGGCCGACGGAAGAAGCACTTCGGGCACGCGCCGCCGACTTTTCAGTCGAGAAGGCCGCCGACGCCTATGTCGCGCTGTTCGAAGAGCTGGCGCGCCGCTAGATCTGCCGCAGCCATGTCACCGGGCCGGGCAGGCCAGGCGGTCCGCCCGCGACCGGCGGACAGGATGCAGCCATCGTGTTCGCAACCCGAGTTGGCACGGTCATCTTCGGACTCGCGATCAGGAGGAATCTGAAAAAGTGCAAGCCAATTTCAAAATGTTGATCAAAGGAATCTTGACATTTATCCCAGGACTCTATGCGGTGTTTGCAAAACCAATGTCTGAAACGGGCACGCATTCGGCCAGGTACTGCTATTCAGTTTGGCTGCGCCATTTGGTCACGGCACATGAGAACGGCCTGCAAACCGACCCGCGGGTGGTTGCAGAGCTAGGCCCGGGTAGTTCGATAGGCACCGGCCTTGCGGCGCTCATTTCAGGGGCAGAAAGCTATTGCGCCTTAGATGTTGTCGAGTACGGAGGCACCGAGAGAAACTTGGCGATATTTGACCAGTTAGTCGATCTGTTCCGCAGCCGAGAGCCAATCCCCGGCGAAGACGAGTTTCCTGAGGTCAAGCCGAATCTCGCCTCTTACCAGTTTCCCGACCAAGTGCTGACAGCCGAGCGGCTCAACCGTGCGCTCGAAATAAATAGGATCGCCCGCCTACGGAAGTCAGTCGTCTCGGCTGGCGCGGACGATTCGTGCGCCCATTACAAGGTGCCGTGGCATGACGTTGAGGTGATCGAATCCAGCTCGATAGATATGATCTTTTCCCAGGCGGTGCTCGAACACGTCGATGATTTGGGCCATTGCTACGACGGGATGTATCAATGGCTCAAGCCAGGCGGTCTCATGTCGCACACAGTCGATTTTCGCTGCCACAACACCGCCCAGGCCCAGGACTGGAATGGGCATTGGACTTATTCTGCTCTCACTTGGCGGCTGATCCGCGGCAGGCGATCGCATCCATCAATCAACCGCCTCCCTGTGTCGCAACACCTGCGGTTCATGCAGTTGGCCGGTTTTAACGTCGTCGTTGAGCAACGGTTTCCACTGCCGACGAAGATCGACGAGAAGCAGGTCGCACCGCGATTCCGGCCTATTTCCCAAACTGATCTGACCACCAGCGGTGTCCTTATCCAGGCATTGAAGTGACATTGGCTGTCCTGATAACAGCCGTGGTTGAGCTGGGCCGCCTGGAGGAGCACACGCTTGCGGACGTTCTCCTATGTTGCGCTGTTTCGAAGAGCTGGCACGACGTTAGAGCTGTCGAAAGCCATGACCCCGGAAAAGCCGGACAGGCCAGGCGGTCCGCCCACGACCGGCGGACAGGATGCAGCCATCGTGTTCGCAACCCAAGTTGGCATGGTCATCTTCGGCCTCGCGATCCAGAGCCTCCTGGCTTACACCCTGTTGCCGGAAGGACGCGGCAGCTTTGCCCTGTGCGTCGTGTTCGCTGGTGTTCTCAGTGTGCTCTTCGCACCCGGGGCGCAACAGGGCGCGCAATACTTCGTCATGACAAAGCAGGCGACCGTTTCGGAAGCCGTCGGCACTGCCTTGGCGATCTGCCTAGTCGCAGGAGCGTTGGTGGTTGCATTGACGGCCCCGTTCGTCCACAGCGATGTCGCCTTCTTTCACAAGGCAGAGACGCGCTCGTTCTACTTGGCGCTTGCTCTGGTACCTGTCATGGCGTTCTCGGGCGCCATGGAGTATCAACTCGCCGGGCTCCGGCGCTTCGGATATCTCGCGGTGTTCGCCTTGGTGCACGTCGCCGTGAACATCCTCGTTCTGCTGCTCCTCCTCTGGGCCGGGCGGCTTGGGGTGGACGGCGCCGTCGCGGCGGCCGTTGGCGCGCATGCTTGCACCGTCGTCTTGTGTGCGTGGTACCTGCGGCGGCGCCACGGGCTGGTTCTGACCCATCCGTTCCGCGCTGTCTCGGCGCGAATCGTCGGCTACGGTCTGCGATTCCATCCCGCGGGCATAGGTGGCGTACTGGAGATGAGCACAGGCGTTCTCATTCTCGGGCTGTTCGCGAGCCAAGCGGAAATCGGCCTGTTCGCAACGGCGAGCGCGCTCATGTTCCGACTGCGAATGATCTCCGACGCGGTCGGCAACGCGCTGCTGCCCCGTATCGCGGGTAGCGGCCGCCCGGAATTGACGACACTCTGCCTGCGTGTCGTGTCGTGCGGCACCGCGGCCGCAATTCTCGCCGTGCTCGCGATCAGTACGCCGCTGGTTCGGATACTCTTCTCCAAGGCCTTCCTGCCAGCGGTCCCGCTACTGTGGATCATCGCCCCGGGCGTGCTCGCCTATGCCTGCGCCGGCATACTCGGAACCTATTTCAAGGGTATCGACCGACCGGGCATCTGTTCCTGGGCTGCCTCCCTGGGACTGGCGGCGAATCTGATTGCGATTCCCGTGCTCTATCCGGTGGCCGGCGTCTCAGCCGCGGCTTGGGGGCTGACCTTGGGAATGATTTGCCGACTCGTCCTTCTCGCGGTGGCGTTCGCAAGCACGACTCGAATGCGCTGGCTCTCAATCTGGCTGCCACGACCCGGCGACGCGGTCTCCTTCTGGCGGGCATGCCGCGCCGCGCTCGGCGGCGGGTAACCTTGCAGACCATCCTCGACCACCTCTGCCGCCGGGTATGGCGTCATGATAGCCGTCTGCCTGCCGTACCTGTGGCGACATTACGGGCTGGCCTTCGAGATGCCGGACCGTTCGAATATCAGGCGCGTTCGTGCGCTGGCTGGCTCGACTAGACCTATATGCGCTCTTCGCAGGTGTACGTAGACGCAGTATCTGCGCCGCAGCTTCGACAACCGGGGACAACTTCAAGTGGTTCCCGGGTACGAGAGAAATAGAGGCGCCCGCCCGGACCGGCAAATTCTGGACCGGCGGATTTTCTATCGCTGGCCGTGGCGTCTGCGGGTTCCGCCGGCAATTCTCGGTTCTACCCCCGCGCTATAAATGGGCGTGTCTGCGGTCTTAAACCTGCTGCTGTTCTACCGGACACCGACCTGCTGATGGTAAAGCGCGGATGATTTCGTACCCACATATGTTTTCAGGACGGGTCCTTATCGGTTATTCTGCTCAAGGGAAGAAGCGCGAATCCGCCGTCTGTCATTCTGAGCAAAGCGAAGAATCCCAGCTTGAGCGGCGAGACTCTTCTCTTCGCTCAGGGTGACAGAGAAGCAGGGTGGCAAAGGGGAATTTCGCCATTTTCTCCCCGCGCGGGCGGCGGGTCCAACGGCTATGACTCAAAGGTAAACGCATGTTGCAGCTTGTTCCGTTACTCTGGAGGAGACTCGAGTTCGCATCGGTCGCCTGCATCGCCGTTTCCTTCTGGGCGCTGGCCGTCCTGGTCCACATAAAGCTGCAAGGCGGCGTGGTAGAGCCGCTCGTCCTTGGGGCGATGCTCCTGTGTTGCCTGCTCCTGCTGGGTTTCGTGAACCTCCGCTGGTGGAAGTCTCTTGGAACGCCGGGATGGTTCCTCCTCGCCTCGATAGCGTCCTACCTCTTCATTTCCTCCGGCGTTTCGCTCGCCACCGACGCCGAATTGTTGACCAAAGACGTGCTGCGCCAAGCCTTCTTCTTCCTCGTCACCTTGGCTGCCATACTGGGCGGCCGCGGGCTGCTGGAGCGAATCGGGGCCGAGACGCTGTTGAAGTGGACGCTCGTGATTCTGGTGGCAAGCTGCGCCGTTGTTCTGGCATCGCCGTTGCTGCGCGATATGGGTGTGCTGCCGGAGTACCGGCATCCCTATCGCATGACTGGCACGTTTACCGACCCCAACGACGCGGGCTTCATCGCCTGCATGACGGAAGTGCTGGCGTTGGCATTTCAATCCAACGGCCGGCAACGCCCCCTTGCGTGTCTGGCCCTGGTCCTGGGATGCGCCGCGGGGCTCGCCTCGTTTTCCTTTACAGCGATTATTGTCCTGGGCGGGATGCTGATTCTGTTCCTGCTGCTGAACGTCCGCCGCCTGAGGCAAGACCTCTTGCATACCGGCCTGGCTGTTCTGTGCATGGCCGGCGTCCTGGTTTGGCTCATTCCCGGGGCGCCGGTCGTGAATACCCACCAAGCCTGGATTGATGACCCGTACGAAGCGAAGCGGGTGGGAGACACGATCACCGTTTACCTGGTTAACAACAAGCCCCACCGGGCTGACGACCACCCGGCAAATTCCTGGCGATGGCAGCGGGCCGACGCCCGGCGCGGCGATGCCGATACGCACGACGATGCCACTTGGACCAACATCGAAGGCGCGCTCTCACCCAACTACACCCCGGCGGACGAAGACGGGGGCAAGTTCTTGCGCGCCTACGGGTCCTTCGAGAAGAACGGCAGGACGCACCGGGTTCAAACGGAGGCCATAGGCCCGATACTGGCAGCACCCGCAGCGACCGCGATGGCTTTCAGAGGCAAAGACGATCCCAACTCCAGCAGTGGGAGATCTCTATCAGGACGAATGCTCTTGTGGGGGATGGGCTTCAACAAGGTCCTGGAATCGCCCAGCGCAGGTCACGGCTTGTATCAGCTCCACTATATGGAGGGCGCCCCTATCGGAAACCAGGGGAAACCGTCTGGAGTCCACAACCTGTACCTGATGCTGGTTGGCGAAGCGGGCATGATTCCATTGGCCTTGTACTTGCTGGCTCTGTTCTTCCTGATGCGATTGCTTTGGACGGTGCCGAAGTCCCTGGGCAGGGATTCAGTCGTCGGATGGGTTGTCGTGATGGCCCTGTACGGCCTGGCGGCTCACCATTTACTCACCATGGGAGCCTACAATTTCGTTATCGGCCTAGCCTGCGCCACGGGGGCGTTCCTCGTTCAGAGGCAAAGGGACTCAACTGCGACGTGACGGCAGGCGACCCGAAGGAGCGTAGCAGCATGTCAGTATCCCGGCAAAACGATCATCTCCTGGCAGAAAACTTCTCCTCTCGGGCGATTACCGTGAAGTCCTTTCCGTCCGTAATGTACCTCAGAGAAAGAGCATGAATCATGTTGACCGGGCAAGAGAGCCGAGCGTCCAGCATTCTGCTCATCGCTCCGATACAGAAGACCGGGGCGTCCGATACCAACGTGGTCGGGGGCAGCAAAGTGATGGCCGACGAGCTGGTGCGGGAATTGAGGGCGCGTGACTTCGATGTGGACGTCATCGATACGTCGGGGGGCGTGACCAATCTGCCCGCCTGGAAAATCAGGGCCAATCGTCTGACGAGGTTCCTGAGAGTCGCCTGGGGAGCCGCTAGGAAGCTATGGCGCTCCGACCTCGTGCTCCTCATCATCGGGCCCTCGTCGTTGCTGAGCCTGGCGTCGTTCCTGTGGGCCGTCTGCAAGATCGCGCGCCGGCCCCTGGCGCTGCGTATCAGCGGGGGCGACATGATGTTGGAGTACCTGGGATATGGCGCGTTGGCGCGCTGGCTGGCCGACCGGACCTATATGCGCTCTTCGCGGATGTACGTGGAGACGCAGTACCTGCACCGCAGCTTCGACACCCGGGACAACTTCAAGTGGTTCCCGACTACGAGAGGCATAAAGGCGCCCGCCCGGACTGGGCGCGACCGGGTGGAAAAGCTGATTTTTGTTGCTCGTTTGCACATGGACAAGGGGCTGGCTGAAGCCCTCGACGCGTGCCGCCGCCTGCCGGAGAATTGTCATCTGAACGTCTTCGGCCCCGGCATGTCCGACACGGATTTCTCCTTGTTCGAGGACCATCCCCGGGCGACCTACGGCGGCATCCTGGACCCGGCGGAAATACCACGGGTCCTCAGTGAACACGACCTACTGGTGTATCCCAGCTACTACAGGAGCGAGGGCTACCCCGGCGCTATCCTCGAAGCCTTCCAGTGTGGCCTGCCCGTCGTCGCCGCCAGGATGGGCGGCGTTGCCGAGCTGGTCGAGCACGAAGAGAGCGGGCTGCTGGTGGAACCCCGTTCCGCTGCAGAGGTCGAGTCCGCGGTCAAGCGGTTGCTGGACGAGCCCGAGTTGTATCGGCAGCTTTGCGAGGGAGCAAGACGGCGAGGGGACCAGTTTCGGAACGCCGACTGGTACGACCGCGTGGCCTCCGAACTGCGCAGCCTGTGCCGGAAACAGACCCCGCGCGGGCGGCTGGCCAAACGGCCATGACCCAAGGGTAAACGCATGTTGCAGCTTGTTCCGTTCCTTTTCTGGAGGAGACTCGAGTTCTCGTCGGGTTCCTGCATCGCCTTTTCCTTCTGGGCGCTGGCCGTCCTGGTCCACGTAAAGCTGCAAGGCGATGTGATCGAACCGCTCGTCCTTAGAGGCTGTTTCATAACTACCTGATGATAGTCACAAGCAAATGAGTTAGAAGCCATTGAGAAGCTTATTCAGCGTTATCAGCATGCACGCGATATGAAAGAAGCCGCGGTAGACCTCAATATATGGAGGGCGCCCCTATTGGAAACCAGGGGACACCGACTGGAGTCCACAACGTGTACCTGATGCTGGCTGGCGAAGCGGGCATGATTCCATTGGCCTTGTACTTGCTCGCTCTGTTCTTCCTGATGCGATTGCTTTGGACGGTGCCGAAGTCTCTGGGCAGGGATTCAGTCGTCGGATGGGTTATCGTGATGGGCTTGTACGGCCTGCCGTTTCACCATTTACTCACCATGGGGGCTTACAATTTCATTATCGGCTCGGCCTGCGCCACAGCGGCATTCCTCGTTCAGAGGCAAAGAGACCCAACCGCGGCGTGACGGCAGGCGGGGGCAAATATCAAGTTATGGAGTTCGCTTGGAAATGAACAATGGCCTCCGAAGTCTCTTGCGGCTATGGCGCCGGGTAGGAATGGGCAGCCCTCGAAAGGTCTATCACACCGTCGGCGGGCGGGTAGCCAAGCGTCTCGGGCTGAAAAGGACTCCTTTCCTGCCCACCCAGCGTCGACGTCGAGCCCATTGATACGTGCAATTTTGCCTGCGACCATTGCCAGGTGACGCATTGGACGCGGAAGACGACCCGGTTGACCACCGAGCGCTTCATCTTGATTCTCCGACAGTTGCCGATGCTTCGTCAGATCAAGCTCCCAGGGCATGAGGAGAACCGCTGCTGAACCGGCATCTGATCGAGATGCTGGAAGAGGAAGAGATGGGGGGGTGTAGTGTCTCCATCCTCACCAATGGTTCGGTTTATACCGAGAATATCGCTCAAGGGCTTCGTTCCCTGCGGGGAACGACGATTATCATCAGCATGGACGGCGCGACGGCGGAGACGTTCGAGACAATCCGGGTCAACGGCAACTTTCAGAAAGTGGTCGATAATGTCGCCGACATGGTCCGCCGCCGCGGCCGCCGCGTCTGGCCCGGTATCGAACTGCGGTCGGTCATTACGCTCCGGAACGCCCACGAACTTCCAGACTTGGTGCGGTTGGCGAAACGCCTCGGTGTGGACAGGCTGACGGTAACAACTCGGCTCAGCGACTGGGGAAAAGAGGAGATGGAGGGGTCAATTCAGCCGATAGACGTTTCCCGGGAAGATTTCCGGGTGGACCAGTCTATCCGGGAGTCGAGAGAAGTCGCGGCCGAGGTCGGGATGCCGCTCAGCGTCGAGCATGGTCAATGGTATTCCAAGGCGAACCGGTGCCCCTGGCCTTGGCAGAGTTCCTACATTGCGGCGAACGGCGACGTCGTCCCCTGCTGTCGCATAGCGGATTCCAGCGTCGTCAAAATGGGCAACGTGTTCGATGAACCATTCGCCGATATTTGGAACAACGACAAATACCGGGAACTGCGCCGGCGGATTGCCGGCGATGACATTCCGCACTATTGCCGTGGTTGCTATGGGATGAAGCCAGTAGCCGCCTCCACGGCCCGGCGGCCGCAATGACATGCGGGCGGCCATCGCCCGAGGTGGCGGAGGCTATCAGACGGCAATCTGGTGACGCCGCAATCCGCCAACGCCTTGGGAAGGCGGTCCAAACCTGCGTACGATTATCTACTTGTAGTGGGGCCTGGACGGTCGGGGAGCGGATTCCTATACCGTCCCGGCGTTCCAAGAGACTTCCACCAGCGGAGGCTCACGAAACCCAGCAGGAGCAGGCAACACATGAGCATCGTGCCAAGGACGAGCGGCTCTATCACACCGCCTTGCAGCTTTGTGTGGACCAGGACGGCCAGCGCCCAGAAGGAAAAGGCGATGCAGGGGACCGATGCGAACTCGTGCGAACTCGAGTCTCCTCACAGAGGAACGGAATAAGCTGTAACATGCGTTTACCCTTGGGTCATGGCCGTTTGGCCAGCCGCCCGCGCGGGGAGAAAATTGCGAAATGCCCCTTTGTCACCCTGAGCGAAGCGAAGGGTACCGCCCAAGCCGGGATTCTTCGCTTCGCTCAGAATGACAGACAGCGGATTCGCGCTTCTTCCCTTGAGCGGAAGAACCGCTAAGGGCCCTCTCTGAAAACATACGCGGGTACGAAATCATCCGCGCCTTACCATCAGCAGGTCGGTCTGGTAGAACAGCGGCAGCAGCCAGTTTAAGATCGCAGCCACGCCCAATTTTCGCGGTGGTGGGGTAGAACTGAAAATTGCCGGCAGAAAGGCTCGAGCGTATGTCTCTCAACCAGACTATAGGCGCCGGGCCCGCTGTGGATTCCCCAGCCGCGGTCTTTGGTCAAGCGGGCGCATTCCGCCGCGAAGGCGTCGATGTCCGCGACGTGCTCGATGACTTGGTTGGGCGCGATAACGTCGAAGAATCCATCGAGAAACCCGGTCCTGTTGCGCTCGTCTATCTCGGAAAAGACGTTGGCATCGTGCCCGTTGGCCCGCAGGAACCGGCGGCCAATAGCCGGCGCTTCCCGGTCAAAGTCCGCCGTATGCCTGGTAGCCCCGCATTTTCACCAAATACCCGACGCAAGAATCCTGCCTTGACCATCTCGAAACCGTCCGTTGGGGCGATAACCCTGCCTGCCCGTCTTGCAAGAGCAACAACGTGGCGCGCAGAATGAACGGGACAAGGCGGGCCGTTGGAATTGCCACGCTTGCAAGTCCAGCTTCAACATCCTGTCCGGCGTCCTCATGCACAAGACCCAGGTTCCCTGCAAAAGTGGTTCCTGGCGATCAGCCTGATCGTCAACGCCAAGAAAAGCCTGTCCAGTTGCCAGCTTGCCCGTGACTTGGATTTGAACCAGAAAACGGCCTGGTACATGCAAACCCGCATTCGTGTTGAGATGGTGAACCGCGAGCGTCACCTGCTGCAAGGCATCATCAAAGCCGACGAAACCTGCTTGGGCGGCAAGCCGCGCAAAGGCAACCGGCGCGAAGACGACAAGCCCGCCCCAAGGGGCACGGCACTGCCAAGCGGTTGATCGTCGGCGCTGTGGAACGCAGCGGCCGCGTGGTGGCGAAGACAGCCGCCAGCGCGAGCGGCAAAGCCCTGTTGAAGTTCATCAAGACACCGTGGAGCCTGCCGGCTCGTTGCCGATGACGGACGCATGGAAAGGGCTATGGGGGCGTCAAGAACTTCATGTCGCACGCGGTTGTGAACATAACACAGCCTGCGTTGACGGCTCGGTTCACACCAACACGATTGAAGGCTTCTGGTCTCTGCTGAAACGCGCCTGGTACGGCTCGCATCACCCCTACGGCATCCCCTGCACCCTGTTGTACATCGCGGAAGCCTGCTGGACGTACAACGAGCGCAAGAACGTCGGTCCCCTTCAGCACCTTCAGCCGAGGGTGCTTCGCATGAACAAGCTCTACTACGGCGACTGCTTGACGGTGATGCGGGAATACATGAGGGCTCGGCAGTGTAGACCTGATCTAACTTGGACCTCCTTTCAGTTCAAACCGCTCCTGCAATACCCTATACAAGGATGAACCGGGCGTCCGTTGCCGGATCAGGTTGATGCCTTTTGCGACCTGTGGACGCTGAATGAAGAAACCGAGCCACCATGCCGGTACTCATACGTGAAAGCGGTATTGATGACAAAGTGGCTGAGTTCTGGCGTATCTGGATGAATGCCCTGCGTGGCATGAATGAAAAGCTGTTGGCGTATCTGTCTTACATGGTGGAACGCCTGTTGTTCATGAAACCCATCTTGAAGCCAGCAGGCTCAATCTATTTGCATTGCGACCCCACCGCCAGTCACTGCATCAAGGTGATGATGGACGCCATCTTTGGCCACGAGAGTTTCAGGAATGAAATCGTGTGGTCCTACCGGCGTTGGCCTTCAAAAAGCCGAAACTTCCAAACGATGCACGACACCATCTTGTTCTACGCCAAGGGCAAAAAGAACACGTTCAACGTCGATTATGAGCCAGCAAGCGAAAGTTATCTGAAGCTTCAAGGGACAAACCCGGATTCTCGATTCAGAGACAAAGACCAGGAAACTGGTAGTTGATAGACCAACCAAGGGAATGCCGCAGCGCGACGTATGGGATAATTTCCATCTGAGCTAACCGCCCTTTGGTATGAGGATAGTCCGTATTAGCGCCATCTCGGTCATCCCGCCCCCTGTCTTCAACCCTGCCCCGCCCGGGAACCCGGTTCATCCTGCCTCCCGTCCGCCCAATGGCGCGGGTCGCCGAGCATCCTCCACGCGAGAGGCGTTTTCAAGGTCGTTCGACTTGGTAGTGTATCAGTTTGAAATCCGCACCATCACCAGCAATCACTGTACACGAAAAATTATATGGGTTAGAGTGGCTGGAGAAGTGCTTTGGGCGAAGTGAGTACCTTTCTGGAGTAGGTTCAGCAGCCGCTCAAGCTACTGCCCTTGGTCTGTCGCATTCAGGACGGCTTGGCGAATGCCGTCGAATCCAGTAGTGAAACAGGCTCTTCGCGGGCCTCTGCTGCGTCTTGAGCGCAATCGGTTTGATCGCGTGACGCCAAGCTCCACGTACCAAGCCTAGCAAAACACGATCGCCAACACACCCTCTCACGTCTCCAGACGCTTGGCCTCTCGCAAGCGCATCACTTCCAGGTTGAACCCTCTGGATTTGAGCGCCTCGAAGAGCACGCCTATCTGCAACCTGCGCTTATACACCTCCGGGGCCTGATGACCCGGACGAGTCGACACCACAATCAGCTAAGCCCTATAGGGCAAGTGCATGTCGGCGACCCAAAGCCAGTTGCCACAAACGAGACGCGGCCCGATCAGGCAACACGAGGTCGAACGGGGAAGACTTCTGAAGAAGCTGCGTGCCGGTGATAAGGCTGCGGTTGTCCGCGAGACCTGTATGTCGTGCCGGATTCGGATGCACCAGAGGATGACGAAGAAGTCGGCGCCGATACTCGACTTATGTCGACATGTGCTCAGCGACTTACCGCTAGCCGTCGTGCTGAGCACCCACACTCCAGGCATTACACCGTTGGTTTTGGAGAACACGTTAGCCGACGTAGTAGGTTTAGACCGAGGTCAACTGTGCAGCATGGAAATGCTGATCCCACAGTGTGGTAGAAGCAGTTTCATAACTTAGCTTGCAATCAGAGTGAATGAAGCGATGAGCAGGGGAAAAAATCGTTCCCTTCCTCCCCGATCCCCAAGCTTCGCCTTGGGGTCACACCAATCCCCAATCGCCCCTGTTTCGAGGGTATCTTGTGGGTCCTTCGCAGTGGCGTGCACTGCAAAGCCTGCCCGCCTCCTATCTCCTCGCCCAGCACCCGTTGGCGCCGTCTGCGCACTTGGGAGGAGCAAGAGGGCTGGCTGACGGCAGCTTTGCCCCGGCCGAAAAAGGGGGCCTTGCGCCGGCGCCGTCAAGAAGGGCAAGGGTACGAAGTGGAGGTTGGCGGCCAAGGGGTTCCTTTGGGGAACTTCCTGGAATCGGCGTCCGCAGCGGACGTGAACCTGATCGAGCGGACGCTGGCGCGGGTATCGGCGCCGCGCCGGGGTCGGCCCAAACAAAAGCCCGACCGTCTCACTGATGACAAGGCGGCCGACGCCCTTCGCAAGCGTCTGCGGGCTTGGAGCATTGATTTGATTTGTCCGCTAGTTATGAAACCACCTCTAGCCTTCACGGATTACCCCAGCGGGGCTTGGGTGCGATGGCGCAGTGGCACATACTGATGAAAGCTCCGATTACAAGCTTAAGCAATCCTACCATTAAGAACTTGGTTAAGTTGCGTCAGCACAGAGAGCGCGCAAAGCAGGGGATGCTACTCATCGACGGTGCCCGCGCGCTACGCGTAGCTCTCCGCAATGACTTTCCCGTTTCGGCGGTCTATTTCTCGCAAGCCGCGACTGATAAACAGGCCGACCTCCTCCGGAATGTGCAAGACGCTGGTGGAAATTTACAGCCGGTAACCCCTGCGGTATTCAGAAAAATAAGCTACGCCGAGCACCCAGATGGGCTGCTCGGCGTAGCTCCCTGTCCGTACGCCACCCTTGCCGACCTTCCCACAACCAACAAACCCTTATATCTTGTAGTTGAGAGACTAGAAAAGCCCGGCAATCTGGGCGCCATATTACGGTCTGCTGACGCTGCGGGCGCCACGGCCCTCGTGCTTTGCGACGGCCGCACCGATCTCTGGAATCCCAATGTCATTCGCGCCAGCCAAGGGGCGTGTTTTGCGGTACCCGTTGCGGTGGCAACCGCCGAGGGCGCTTTGCTGTGGTTACACCATGGCGCGGTCCAGATCATTGCGGCTGCGCCGCTGGCGCCTCGTTCGTATTATGAGATTGATCTGCGACTCCCAAGCGCATTGGTGTTAGGAGCCGAGCAGGACGGGCTGACATCCGTGTGGCGCGATGAAACCCGCGTGTGTATCCCGATGGCAGGCCAATTGGATTCCTTGAACGTTGCGCAGACGGCCTCCATTTTGTTGTTTGAGGCGGTGAGACAGCGAGTTAACAGCGCCCCAGGTCGCCCAGCGACTTGAGCATGATAAACAGACCGAAACACAGGGGAAATACCGAAACAGGGGAACCGACATCCTTCATGTGCAAGAATTTTTTCATGGCAGGCGTTGACATGTTGACAAAGCTAAAGGAAGGCAGTATCTTTATCCCTACCTTCGAGATGAAGGATGTTCTTTGAAAATCGTACGATGATTCGCGTTTGTGAGTAAAAGGTTCATAATTAGGTATGGTCCAGAAGTCCTATCTGAGGGCTTCAATTTGGATCATATGCCTGTTTCAATACGGAGAGTTTGATCCTGGCTCAGAACAAACGCTGGCGGCGTACTTAACACATGCAAGTTGGACGAGAAAGGGAGCTTTGGCTCCTGAGTAAAGTAGCGGACGGGTGTGTAACACGTAAGTAATCTACCCTAGACTCTGGAATAACTCTCCGAAAGGGGGGCTAAGGCTGGATAGGGTCCTCGAGGTATAAGTCGCGAGGGGAAAGCAGGCCTCTGATACAAGCTTGCGGTTTAGGATGAGCTTGCGTCCCATTAGTTTGTTGGTGAGGTAACGGCTCACCAAGACGACGATGGGTAGCTGGTCTGAGAGGATGATCAGCCACACTGGCACTGAGACACGGGCCAGACTCCTACGGGAGGCAGCAGTGGGGAATTTTGCGCAATGGGCGAAAGCCTGACGCAGTAACGCCGCGTGGAGGACGAAGGCTTTCGGGTTGTAAACTCCTGTCAGGGGGAAAGAAGATCCTGAGGCTAGAACATAGCCTCGAGTTCTGACGGTACCCCCAAAGGAAGCCCCGGCTAATTCCGTGCCAGCAGCCGCGGTAATACGGAAGGGGCTAGCGTTGTTCGGAATCATTGGGCGTAAAGGGCGCGTAGGTGGTCTTATGTGTCCGTCGTGAAAGTGCACGGCTCAACTGTGTTTGGTCGGCGGAAACTGTAAGACTTGAGGCTGGGAGGGGCTGGAGGAATTCCCTGTGTAGCGGTGAAATGCGTAGAGATAGGGGAGAACACTCGTGGCGAAGGCGTCCAGCTGGACCAGTCCTGACACTGAGGCGCGAAAGCGTGGGTAGCAAACAGGATTAGATACCCTGGTAGTCCACGCCGTAAACGATGGGCACTAGGTGCTGGCGGTATTGACCCCGTCGGTGCCGGCGCTAACGCAGTAAGTGCCCCGCCTGGGGAGTACGGTCGCAAGGCTGAAACTCAAAGGAATTGACGGGGGCCCGCACAAGCGGTGGAGCATGTGGTTTAATTCGACGCAACGCGAAGAACCTTACCTGGATTTGACATGAACAGGATCGGCAATGAAAGTTGCCTTCTCTTCGGAGCCTGTACACAGGTGCTGCATGGCTGTCGTCAGCTCGTGTCGTGAGATGTTGGGTTAAGTCCCGCAACGAGCGCAACCCTCGCCCTTTGTTGCCATCGGGTTATGCCGGGCACTCTAAGGGGACTGCCTCGGTGAACGAGGAGGAAGGTGGGGATGACGTCAAGTCCTCATGGCCTTTATGTCCAGGGCTACACACGTGCTACAATGGCCAAGACAATGGGTCGCTACTCTGCGAAGAGATGCCAATCTCAAAAACTTGGTCTCAGTTCGGATGGCTGGCTGCAACTCGCCAGTCTGAAGCTGGAATCGCTAGTAATCGGAGATCAGCACGCTCCGGTGAATACGTTCCCGGGCCTTGTACACACCGCCCGTCACACCACGAAAGCTGTGTGTACCAGAAGTCGCTGTACCAACCTCGTAAGAGGGGGAAAGTGCCGAAGGTATGCGTGGTAATTGGGGTGAAGTCGTAACAAGGTAGCCGTAGGGGAACCTGTGGCTGGATCACCTCCTTTCTAAGGAGTCTTAGCTCCTCTGCGTATGCAGGGAGCGAAGGCTAGAAGTTTGTTGCTCTCGAATGCGAATCTCGTACGGTTTTTATGTTCTTTGACAATGACATGATACGACACAAGTCTGTTTGTAATATGTTAGACAAGGGTCAAGCAAGTTACGGCATACGGTGGATGCCTTGGCATGTGGAGGCGAAGAAGGACGTGGCTAACTGCGAAAAGCCTCGAGGAGTGGTAAGCACACTTTGATTCGGGGATTTCCGAATGGGGCAACCCGCTAGGGGTCATACCCTGGCAATCACTGCCTGAATTCATAGGGCGTGATGGCGAACGAGGGAAACTGAACCATCTTAGTACCCTCAGGAAGAGAAAGCAAAAGCGATTCCCGGAGTAGCGGTGAGCGAAAAGGGAACAGTCGAAACCGTGCAATTGGAAGCCTGCCGGCGTTGGTTGTACGGTGTTGCGGGGCGTGATTGGGTGATTCGGCAGGATCACCGGAGGAAATGTTTGGCATAGGCGAAATCGTTGGAAAACGGTACCTTAGAAGGTGAAAGTCCTGTAGTTTAAATGCTCAACATACTCTGGATTGCGTTCCCAAGTACCGCGGGACACGAGGAACCCTGCGGGAAGCTGGGAGGTCCACCTCCCAAGACTAAATACTCCCACATGACCGATAGTGCACAAGTACCGTGAGGGAAAGGTGAAAAGGACACCTGTTAGGTGAGTGAAATAGAACCTGAAACCGTATGCTTACAAGCAGTGGGAGCCCGAGTTTGGGAGATAATTCTTCCAAGCGGGTGACCGCGTGCCTTTTGCATAATGAGCCAACGAGTGATGCTAACGCGCAAGGTTAAGCCGTGAGGCGGAGCCGTAGCGAAAGCGAGTCTGAATAGGGCGTTTAGTGCGTTGGTGTTGACCCGAAGCCAGGTGAGCTATCCATGACCAGGGTAAAGCGATCCTAACAGATCGTGGAAGCCCGAACCGACTAAGATTGAAAACTTGGCGGATGAGTTGTGGATAGGGGTGAAAGGCCAAGCAAACCTGGAGATAGCTGGTTCTCCCCGAAATCTATTTAGGTAGAGCCTTGCATTGTAGCGTCCCGGCGGTAGAGCACTGGTTGGAGTAGGGGCCCCACCAGGTTACCAAATCCAGTCAAACTCCGAATGCCGGTAACGACTGATGCAGGAGTCAGACTACAGGGGATAAGCTCTGTGGTCGAGAGGGAAACAACCCAGATCGCCCGTTAAGGCCCCAAAATCGCTGCTTAGTGGAAAAGGTGGTCAGATTGCCCAGACAGCCAGGAGGTTGGCTTAGAAGCAGCCATCCTTTAAAGAAAGCGTAACAGCTCACTGGTCGAGTGGGATGGCGCCGAAAATTCCCGGGACTTAAGTAGCGTGCCGAAACGGTGAACGTTTCTTTGGAAACGTGGTAGGGGAGCGTTCTCAATGGGGCGAAGCTATACCGTGAGGCGTAGTGGACTATTGAGAAGTGAGCATGTTGGCATGAGTAACGAAAAAAGGGGTGTGAATCCCCTTCGCCGAAAACCCAAGGGTTCCTGGGCAAGGTTATCCTCCCAGGGTTAGTCGGCTCCTAAACCGAGGCCGAAAGGCGTAGGTGATGGACAACTGGTTAATATTCCAGTACTTCTTTGCTCGCATTTGAGTAATGGGGGGACGCAGAAGGGTAGTTCAGCCGGCGGTTGGAAGTGCCGGTGCAAGCTTGTAGGAGGGATGGGGAGGCAAATCCCCCTGTCCATAACTCTGAGAAGTGATGACGAGACCTTTCGGTCACAAAGTGAATGATCCCATGCTGCCAAGAAAAACCTCTAGCGAGTGGGCAAGGAAGCCGTACCCGAAACCAACACAGGTGGGTGAGGAGAGAATCCTAAGGCGTTGAGGTAACCCTCGTTAAGGAACTCGGCAAGTTGACTCCGTAACTTCGGGAGAAGGAGTACCTTATTACCGTGAAGTCCCAGGCGGATGGAGCGGGAAGGGGTGGCACAGACCAGGGCCTGGCGACTGTTTACTAAAAACACAGGTCTCTGCAAAGTCGTAAGACGATGTATAGGGACTGACGCCTGCCCGGTGCCGGAAGGTTAAGAGGAGAAGTTATCCCTTTGGGGAAAAGCTTTGAATCGAAGCCCCGGTAAACGGCGGCCGTAACTATAACGGTCCTAAGGTAGCGAAATTCCTTGTCGGGTAAGTTCCGACCTGCATGAATGGCGTAACGATCAGGCTCCTGTCTCAACGAGGGCCTCAGTGAAATTGTAGTCACAGTGAAGATGCTGTGTTCCCGCGGAAAGACGGAAAGACCCCGTGCACCTTTACTATACCCTGACAGTGGTCGTTGGGCAGTTATGTGTAGGATAGGTGGGAAGCGTAGAAGCAAGAGCGCCAGCTTTTGTGGAGCTGTCCTTGAAATACCACCCTTGAGTGTCTGACGTCCTAACCATGGTTCGTTATCCGGGCCTGGAACCCTGTCAGGCGGGTAGTTTGACTGGGGCGGTCGCCTCCTAGAACGTAACGGAGGCGCCCAAAGGTGCCCTCAGGCGGTATGGAAATCCGCCGACGAGTGTAAAGGCAGAAGGGCGCTTGACTGCGAGAGGGACACCTCGAGCAGGGACGAAAGTCGGGCTTAGTGATCCGGTGGTTCTTTGTGGTAAGGCCATCGCTAAACGGATAAAAGGTACGCCGGGGATAACAGGCTGATCCCGCCCAAGAGTTCACATCGACGGCGGGGTTTGGCACCTCGATGTCGGCTCATCGCATCCTGGGGCTGAAGCTGGTCCCAAGGGTTGGGCTGTTCGCCCATTAAAGCGGTACGCGAGCTGGGTTTAGAACGTCGTGAGACAGTTCGGTCCTTATCTTCCGTGGGTGTTGGAGTGTTGAGAGGTTCTGTCCCTAGTACGAGAGGACCGGGATGGACGTACCTCTAGTGTTCCAGTTGTGGCGCCAGCTGCATCGCTGGGTAGCTATGTACGGATTGGATAACCGCTGAATGCATCTAAGTGGGAAGCCGGCCTCAAGATTAGCGCTCCCGGGAATTGTCCCCACAGACCCGTCGAAGACGACGACGTTGATAGGCTGCAGATGGAAGTGCGGTAACGTATGAAGTCGAGCAGTACTAATTGGTCGTGTGGCTTGACCCTTAGTTTTACACTGGCTTGACGTATCATGTCATTGTTGAGAGTAGCTGTATTTAGGTCTGTTGACATTTAGGCAAGTGCCAAGTGAGAACTCACCACATGAATCATCGCGGCGTCGCCCACGTCTGTCCTCTCAAAACGCATCGTAAGACGACGAAACTGCTTGCAGGTTACAAAAGAAATGTTCCACCAGTTGCATACTCCACGTCGTATTCGTTGAATTCTCCCTATTACAGCCAAGGGGCTGTTATGAATGTCAACAGGCCCTAGGTTGATATTTTTCTAAATTTTCGGCAGTTATAGCGAAGGGGCAACACCCGTTCCCATCCCGAACACGGAAGTAAAGTCCTTCAGCGCCGATGGTACTGCATGGGTCACTGTGTGGGAGAGTAGGTCGCTGCCGAAATCTTTTCCCCCGTAATTTGCTCTTGTAGGTCCTTCTTCTCATAGCAGTGACAGTTCAATACTACAGTTGGGCCTAGTACCCTACCCACTTTGAATTGACGGGTACGGCGGCTTCAGCTTAAGACGCGCATCGTCGGTGGTGAAGCCAGTCTGCCGCCACCGCTTCACGATTGCGGCAATCCTGTGCCACGCTTTGACCTCGTTGCGCAGGAAGTCACGGTCCAGGATGCGATGCTCAGGCACTGGCTGACCAGGACGCCAATCTCAATCTCCGCCATGTTCAACCATACCATGCTTGGGCGGGCAGTGAATCTCCAAGCGCGATGCGCTGCCCCTCGCCCGGCTGTCTCGTCCATGCACACCAGCACCTCGTCTGCCCCGCAGGGACGCTGGTAGACCGCCAGCATGTCCGCGTTCACCCTGTGGCGGAATGCACCAGCAATCCTTCGACCAGGGCTTGAGAGCGTTTTTTCCGCCCGCACCGTCTAACTCCGACGGTCTCGCGCGCCACCTGAAGGATTGCGCCAACAGTTTGATCTCTACTCTGTCCGGCCCGCTACAGGATATAAAACAATCGCAATTACAAGTTACAGGCTTGACAATTCAGACATAGGGTAGTCCCTTCTCTTTAGGAGGTGACGCCATGAACCTGATCAGTATTTTCAGCAAGTATCCGACGCAAGAATCCTGCCTTGAACACCTTGAAACCGTCCGTTGGGGGGATAATCCGACCTGCCCGCATTGCAGGAGCGACAAGGTGGCCCGCAAGAACGAACTGGACAAGGTGGGCCGTTGGAATTGCCACGCTTGCAAGTCCAGCTTCAACGTCCTGTCCGGCACGATCATGCAAAAGACCAAAGTCCCTTTGCAAAAGTGGTTCCTGGCAATCGGCTTGATGGCGAACGCCAAGAAAAGCCTGTCGAGCTGCCAGCTTGCCCGTGATCTGGACGTGAGGCAACAAACCGTAGGGTACATGCAAACCCGCATTCGGGTTGCGATGGTGAACCGCGAGCGTCACCTGCTCCAAGGCATCATCGAAGCCGACGAAACCTATCTGGGCGGCAAGCCGCGTAACGGCAATCGGCGCGAAGACGACAAGCCCGCCAAGAAAGGACGCGGCACGGCCAAGCGCTGATCGTCGGCGCCGTCGAACGCGGCGGCCGCGTAACGGCCCGCACTGCCGCCAAGGTCCGCGGCAAGACCCTGCTCAAGTTCATCAAGGACAACGTGGAACCCGCCGGCTCGCTGCTGATGACGGACGAATGGAAGGGCTATGGCGGCGTCAAGAACTTCATGCAGCACGCCGTTATCAACCACAGCACGGCCTATGCCGAAGGCTCGGTTCACACCAACACGATTGAGGGCTTCTGGTCTTTGCTCAAGCGCGCCTGGTACGGCTCGCATCACCACTACGGCGTACCGTATACCCTGCTGTACGTCGCCGAAGCCTGCTGGAAGTACAACGAACGCAAGAATGTCGATCCGTTCGGCGGCTTCATCCGTGGATGCTTCGCGTGAACCGGCTCTACTACGGCGACTGCCTCACGATCATGCGAGATCACGTGAACCTGGGCAGCGTGGACCTGATTTACCTGGACCCGCCCTTCAACTCGAATCAGGAATACAACGCGACGCACAAGTTCTCATAACGATTCCAAAGGCTTTGGGCAGGTGAGAGACATCATCCTGTCCTATTCCAAGACATCTGCTAGGACGTGGAATCCGGTGTATGTGCCTCATGATGAGAAATAGGTGTCCGACTTTTACAGACCTGAAGACGAGAAGGGCAGATACAGACTTCACGAAATCATACGCACGGCATCAATGGGAGAAAGGCCGAACCTTGTGTATGAATACAAGGGATATGTCCCAAGATGGGGGTGGCGTATGAAGCCCGCCAAGTTGCGGGCGTTGGACAGAGAGGGGCGACTTGTAGGGTCTGGCACGGGGCGCCCTGATCGCAAGACCTATCTCTCTGGCGGGCGACCTGCAACGAATTTGTGGAACGATATTGACAACTCGTCTGGCCGCGCCCGTGAACGCATGGGCTACGCGACGCAAAAGCCCTTGGCGCTGCTTGAGCGCATCATCAAGGCGAGCAGCAATGAAGGCGACGTGGTATTCGACCCGTTCTGCGGTTGCGCCACCACGCTGGAGGCTGCCCACAGACTGGGGCGGCGCTGGGTCGGTATCGACATCGCCATTCACGCCGTCAAGCGCGTGGCGAAGGTGCGCCTGCAAGACCGCCTGCGATTGGTGGCGGGCAAGGACTTTGAAGTTGACGGCGTGCCGCGCACCCTGGAAGGCGCCCGCGACCTGTGGAAGCGTGATCCCTACCACTTCCAGAAATGGGCTGTCGAAACCGTGGACGGCTTCGTGACAACGCGGCGCCCGGCAGACGGCGGCATCGACGGACGCTTGTACGTCGCTATGCCGAACGTGGACGACCTGCAAAGCATGGCGATGGAGGTGAAGGGCGGCAAGAATGTCGGTATTGCCACGCGACGCGCCCTGCGAGGCGTGTTGGAGAACGACGCGGCGCTGAGGGTCGGCCTGATTATCCTGGAGCCATTGGGCGTAACGAAGGAACGTAACTTCCATCGCTTCATGGCTGAGGCAGGGGATACCCAGTCCACGTTTGCGCGGCCATACCCCCGTATGCAGCTACGGACGGTTGAAGACATTCTGAATGGCAAGGGATTCGACGTGCCGGGCATGGTTGCGCGCGGCACAGGGCAGGGCGTGCTATTAAGCCTGTAACTTGTAATTCCGTTCCTTGAAAACTCGCTTGAAGACGCCCTTGTGCGCCCACCTCCGGAAACGTTGGAACAGCGAGTTCCACAGCCCGAACTCGCCGGGTAAATCGCGCCATGTGTCCACCTCCCCTTGGCTGGTCTGGATCGGGGGTTGAATCCCCTCAATTACAGACGATGGACTAATGGACTATATGAATGTCAATAGGCCCTAGCGCAAGCGTATTCCGACATGCCACTTGGTGTTGCTCATCCGCAGGTAGGCGGCACGGAAATCTCGCCCCGGTTCAGCAAGTCGATGAGCTCGGCGTCGCCCGCCAGAAAGTCGAATGCCGGCAATTGATCCGGAGCAGCCCAGCGAATCTGCTCAAAGGCGTGGTTGCGCAGTTCGCCGCTGAAGCGGGTAATGCGGTGAAAGACGAGCTTCACGCGATAGATCCCCGGATAATCGTGCTGCGTGCGATACAGTTCTGCACCGACGTTGGCCACGATGCCCAATTCCTCCTGCAACTCCCGGCGCAGGGCCGCCTCACTGCTCTCGCCGGCCTCCAGCTTGCCGCCCGGAAACTCCCACTGCAACGCGAACGCCGCACCCCGTCGCCGCTGGCAAATCAGCAAGGCGCCGTGACGCTGGATGAGTCCGGCTACGACGGTCAGGATGGGCAGTGCAGGGGGCATTAGGGCAACTCCTCCTTCGTGTACGTGCGTTTGACATTTTGACGTCTGGACGTCTATAGTGTCATTATGAAACAGGCCAGCAACAGACAAGCGCCGGGTCGAGTACGCGATGCAATCATCCAGGTAATGAAACTTGCGTCCGACGGTTTGTCGGCCAAGCAGGTCGCGGAACGGGTCGCGAGCGTCAACGGGCCCATTCCCGAGTCGTCAATCCGCTCGTATCTTAGCCTGAACACGCCCAGCACCTTCGTCAGGGAGAGCCGAGGCGTGTACAGGCTCGGCGGTGATGACGACGCCGAATTGCAACGCCCCCTGTTCGAGGTTGCGGCCCAGAGAAAGCCGTTCACGTTCGGCAGGGCAACCCTGTTTCACGCCAACGCTCTCGATTGGCTACCTGACCAAGCAGACAACTCGATTCACGCAATCGTAACCGACCCCCCTTATGGCCTGCAGGAATACATGGCAAAGGAGCAAGCAAAACTCCGCAGCGGCAAGGGAGGCGTTTGGCGCATACCCCCGTCATTTGACGGGCACACGCGTTCGCCACTGCCGCGCTTTACGACCTTGACCGGCTCCCAAAAGGGTTCCCTGCAGGAGTTTTTCTTCATCTGGGCGCGGCTTCTGGCGCCCAAACTCGTGCCGGGGGCCAATGTGGTCGTGGCTTCCAATCCGATGCTGTCCGACATCGTCTCAGCGGCCTTGTCGGACGCGGGACTTGAAAGGCGGGGCGCCATTGTCAGACTCGTGATGACCATGCGCGGCGGTGACCGTCCGAAGGCAGCGCACCGGGAATTTGCCGGGGTGAGCGTGCTCCCGAGGTCGATGTGGGAGCCCTGGATTCTGTTCCGCAAACCGATTGAAGGCAGGGCACAGGATAATCTGCGAACGTGGAGGGCGGGTGGCTTTCGCAGACCCTCGGCGGGTTTGCCATTCGGGGACGTGATTCAGTCCGCCCCGACGCGAAAGCGCGAGAAGCTTATCGCTCCCCATCCGAGCCTGAAGCCGCAGGCGTTCTTGCGGCAGCTCGTCCGAGGCGTCCTTCCTCTCGGCGAAGGTATCATCGTTGACCCGTTCGCGGGTGCGGGTTCCACTCTGGCAGCGGCGGAGGCGGTGGGATACGCATCGCTGGGCGTCGAAAGCGACCCCGTGTATTTCGACATGGCAGCCAAGGCCATTCAACCGCTGACGGAAATCGAGATTTGACAGCAAGGCCCAGCCTAAATCATGTACAGCCAGTTCTGCCGCAAATTCTTGATTCCGTGCCGGTCCAGCGTGCCGAGTTCGCCGCGTGGATTACGCCTGGAGTCCTCCACAAAGTCGTAAACGTCTTGCATAGCGGACTCGAAATCCCGGATGCGAAGCTCATAGGGGAGTGACGCCAGCGGATTGAAGCTTGCTTGGTCGACAATGCTTCGATTGATTGGCATTCGACAAGTATCCTTCGGACGGGGAAAACACCTGTGGCTGCTGTTACTGCCCTCAGTTTATACCAGACCACGCCAGCGGGGCATCGAATAATCCTCTCGCTGGCTAGCGGGCGATTGTGATAGCCTGCGGGGCGCTTGGCGAGGAGGCGAGGCCATGATACCTGTTGTGTTGTCGGGGGGAAACGGGACGCGACTGTGGCCGGTGTCGCGGGCATCGTGGCCAAAACCGTTCTGCGACCTGTTCGACGAGCCCCTGTACCTGAAGACGCTCAAACGGCTACTGCCCCTGGGCGATCCGTGGACGGTGACTGTGCGGGCGCTTCAGGCGCGCACGCGCGAGGCGTGCGGGCAGGTCGGCCTGGCGGACGCGCGGGTGATTTGCGAGCCGTTCGGCCGCAACACGGCACCGGCCATCGCGTTGGTGTGCCGCCTGTTTACCCTGCGGGGCAGGAGCCGCGACGTGGTGGGCATCTTTCCGGCAGATCATCTGGTTCACGACGATGAGAGGATGCGGCAGGCGGTCGAATTGGGCGCCGAGTACGCCGCCAAGGGCGAGGTGGTCACCCTCGGCATGACCCCGACGCGTCCGGCGGTGACGTTCGGGTACATCGAGACTGCAGGCGCCGTCCCGGAGCAGGAAGCCCCCCGCGTTCTGACCGCGAGGCGGTTTGTCGAAAAGCCGGACGAGGCCACGGCGCGCCAGTTGCTCGCCACCGGTAACTGCTTATGGAACGCCGGCATCTTCCTGTTCCGTGTCGACACGATGGTCGGGCGCTTCCAATCGTTGCTGCCCAACTTGTGGCGACGCATCGAAACCATTGACGCAGCTTGCTCAAACCTCGCGGCCATTTACGAGCAGATCGAACCGCTCAGTTTCGATCACGGCATCTTGGAGCACCTGGATTCCCTGCTGTGCATTTCCTGCGACGTCGGCTGGAGCGACGTGGGTTCCTGGGAAGAAGTGAGCGCCCTGTCGAACGGCGGCGACCCCGGTGGGCGTGTGTTCACGACTGACGCCGACAACAACTACGTGCACCCGCAAGACTCGAAGGTGTACGGCTTGGCCGGCGTGGACGACCTCATCATCGTCGATACCGACGACGCCCTGTTGGTGACCCGCAAGGGTCAGAGCCACCGGGTGCGGGAGGTCGTGGAGGACGTCCGGCAGCAGGGCCTGCCCGCTGCCACGCAGCACGAGCGCCGCTTCGACACGCGCCCGTGGGGCCGCTACGAAGTGCTGGCCGCGCCGGGTCACTTCAAGGCCAAGGTCATCACCGTGGCCCCGCACGCACGCCTGTCCTACCAATCACACGCGCACCGCGAGGAGCACTGGATCGTCGTGCGCGGCGCCGGGCAAGTGATCCTCGACGGCGTCACCCGCGACGTCAAGACTGGCGACTACATCTTCGTCGCCAAAGGCTGCAGACACCGCATGATCAACCCCCATGACAGCGACCTGCAGTTCGTTGAAGTCCAGCTCGGCAGCTATTTCGGCGAGGATGACATCATCCGTTATCAGGACGATTATCAGAGGCTCACAGACCCGCCCGAAGCCGACCTGGAGCACCCCCAGTAACGCATTCCGTCCACCCCGCCTTGCGCGACGTATCGTTTGACACTACCATGACGCACTTTTTTGGCGTGATAGTCAGCACTTCCCCGCTTTCGACAGGCGTCGTGTGATGACCCGGCCGAGTTGCCTCCGCCGGCGTCCCCGTCAGATGTCCGGCAGTTGAACCTTCGTTGAGGGGAAACCGATGAAGGAACTTATCGAACAGATCGCCAAGACCATTGTTGAGAAGCCCGAGGAAGTCCAGGTCAGAGCCATCGAGGGCGAGCACGCGGTGGTCATTGAATTGCGCGTCGCCCCCGACGACATCGGCAAAGTCATCGGCAAGCAAGGCCGCACCATCACCGCCATACGAACCATCCTGAACGCCGCCAGAGCCCAGAAAGAAAAACGCCAGATCCTCGAAGTAATCGAGTAGGCCCCGCGGGTCGCCCCCGCCTGGCGCATCGCCGCCATCCGGCCATACCCCTTATCCCCGGAGTCGCGCAATGAAAACCCCTCGTTTCACTCGGTGCACCCTATGGATGATGGCCACCGTTTGCCTGGTGCTGACGTTGTTGTTCCTCGGCGGGTGCTCAACGCCGTCGGCGACGCGCACAGATGAACCCGAACTGCCGCAGACCGGCACCGAACCGAGCGCCGAAGAGGCGTTCGGAACCGCCGAAGTTTTGCGTCGGGCCCAACGCAACGCCGAGGCGCTGCAGGCGTTCGCCGACTTCATCGAGCAGTTCCCCGACAGCCCGCTGGGGGACGACGCGCGGCTGGCCGTCGGGCAATTGGCCGCCGAGTTGGGTCGTCTGGATGACGCCATCGCGGCCTACACGGACCTGATTGGCAACTTCCCGGATTCCGAGCTTCGGGCGGAGGCGTATCTGGGCTTGGGCCGATTGCGGTACGAACAGCAGGACTACACCGGCAGTTGGGTGGCCCTGCAGGACGCCCTTGACGCCTCCCCCACCCCAGCGCAGCAGACACGCGCCCACTACCACCTCGGCGCCGCATCGCTTGCCTTGCAGGCGTATAGGGAAGCCATCACCGAGCTAGCCATGGCCGCATCTGCCGACGACCCCGGTTTGGCCGAAAAAGCCCACAGCCTGCTCGACGAGATCGTCCGCGACCACCTCGACGTTCCACAACTCGACGCCTTGGCAGATCGCTTTTCCACCGCCTATCCTGGCGATCTGCTTATGGCCCAATTAGCGCAAAGTCATCGCGCCGCCCGCAACGTGCAAGCCGAAATCGACGCCCTGCGCCGCTTGGCCGACGCCTTTCCAGACCATGCTGATGCCGACGCAACGTTGGAACGTTTGCAAGCGCTCGAAGTCATGCTTCTCACTGATCCCACCAAGCTCGGCGTTTTGCTGCCGCTGTCCGGCCCCACCGGCCAAGTCGGCAGGTCGGCCTTGCAGAGCGTGCAACTCGCCCTCGACGTGCTTCAACAACGCCATGCCGATCTCGACCTGTCGCTGGTCATTCGCGACACCGGCGCCAGCACCGAGACGGCTCGCAGCGCGCTGCACGCCTTGGTCGAGGAGGCGCGCGTCATTGGCGTCATCGGTCCGCTGCTCAGCCAAACCGCCGAAGAGCTGGCACCCCTCGCCGACAAGCTGGGCGTGCCGCTCATCTCGCCATTTGCACGCGACAGCCAATTCCCCCAACTTAGCCCCTACGCCTTTCGCAACAGCCTGACCGACGCCGTGCAAGGTCGCCTGCTGGCCTCATACGCCACCCAACAGCTGGCCCGCAGGCGTTTCGCCATCCTGCACCCGGACGATGCCTACGGTACCGCGCTCGCCAACCACTTCAGCACCGCGCTCGCCAACCACAACGGCCGTGTGGTCGTGAAAGTGGCCTACTCGCCCGACGCGCAAGACGTCAGCCGTGCGGTGCAGCGTATCCGCGCCGAGCCGTACGATGCGCTGCTGGTGCCGGACTACGCCGACAACATCGCGCGCCTCGCCCCGGATCTGGCCTATGATGCCGAGGCTGGGGTCCAGTTGTTGGGAACCGACGGCTGGAACGATCCAGGGATCACCGACGTCCCGGCGTGGGTGGTCGATGGGGCGGTGTTCGTGGACGGCTTCTACGCGGATTCGCCGGTGCCGCACGTGGCGGCGTTCGTGAATGGTTTTCGCGACCGCTACGGCGTCGTTCCCGATCTGCTGGCGGCGCAGGCCTACGACACCCTGATGATGTGCGCTCAGGTGCTGCGCGCCGGGGTGCGAACGCGCCCCGAACTGCGCGACGGCCTGGCGCAGATACGCGCCTTCCCCGGCGTCTCCGGCGTTACGACGATGGACGCCGATGGGGATGCGAAAAAAGTGCTTTACGTGCTGAGCATTCGAGAGGGCAAGATCATCCAGATCAACGCGCCGGCGTTTCAGTACCCCGACGCCGGCGATCCAGTTGATTGAGCATCCGGCGGGACGGTGGTTCGGCATCGCCGGCGGGGGGCGGGGAAACGGTGATCAACGCGCCGTTGATCAAAGAGGCGGTTGACGTGGCATGCGCGGGGGCGATGAACACTTCGAAGTACGGGTTGCCCTCCGGTGTGCGCGTGATGGCGTCCGTTTCTTCCTGCACGGCCTGGCGAACGAAGCGGATGCCCGGCGGGATCGGGAAATCCGTCACCGGCTGTCCCTGCAACGCCTCCTGCATGAACGCCAGCCAGACCGGCGCCGCCACCCGGCCGCCGCTTTCGCGTTTGCCCAGCGAAGCATGATTGTCGAATCCCACCCATACGCCGGCAACGATCTCGGGTGTATAGCCGATGAACCAAGCGTCATGGAAATTGTTCGTGGTGCCCGTCTTGCCCGCCGCCGGGCGCTGCAGGGCACGCACCCGACGCCCGGTGCCGTGCTGCACGACGCTCTCCAGCATGTTGGTGACGGTGTAGGCCACCTCCGGGCTCATGACGCGCTGCGCCGCCAGCATGTGTTCTTCTTTAACCGTTCCATAGCGATCAATGATGCGGGTAATGAACACCGGCTCGGTATGAATCCCTTGGTTGGCAAACACCCCATAGAGGGTGGTGATGTCGAGCAGCGTCATGTCTGCGGACCCCAGAGCCAGGGACAGCACGCACGGAAACTCGCGGCGCGCGCCGAGCCGGTGGGCATAGGCACAGACGGCATCCACGCCGATTTTCTCCAGCGCGTCGATGGTCGCCAGATTACGCGACTTGGTGAGTGCCAAGCGCAACGAGATCGGACCGAGGAATTTTTTATCATAGTTTTCAGGTCGCCAAGTGGCTGCCCCGGGGACTTGGCGCTCGATCGGGTTGTCCGAGACCTGTGAGGTCGGATTCATGCCGGCTTCGATAGCCGCAGCGTAAATAACCGGCTTGAACGCCGAGCCCGGCTGCCGTACGGCCTGCAGTGCGCGATTGAACTGGCTGCGGTCAAAGTCGTAGCCGCCGACCATCGCCAACACGTGGTTGCTGCTGGCTTCTAGCGCCAGCAGCGCCCCCTGTACCTCCGGGTCCTGCTCCAGCGCCAACTCGTGCGATGCCCCCTCCGGGTCGGCCTGCGTGACCCGCACCCGTACGACGTCGCCACGCCGCAGCAACTGCGCCATGTCGCCGTCGAATTTGCCCGGCTTACCGGCTACCGATCTGATCCATTCGACGCCCTCCGTCTTGACCACACCGCGCGACTTGCGGACGGCCACGGTGGCGCTGTCCGCCTGCACTTCCAGCACCACGCCGGTCAGCAAGTCCCCATCATGCACCTTCGGAGAGGCGCCGTGCGTCATGGTGATCCTCTCGATCAGCGCGATGTTGCGGGCTGAGTCCGAGGTGAGCGCCACGCTGCGAGAGGGCCGCTTCCAAGCGCCGCGGCGGATGCGCTTGTCCACCGTCAACAGGCCATCCTGGATGGCCCGTTGCGCCACCTGTTGCAGCCGTAGATCCAGCGTCGTGTGCACCGTGAAGCCGCTGCGGTACAGCGCCGTTGGGCCATATTCGTCTTCCAGATGCTGACGCACGTGCTCAATGAAATACGGCGCCTTGTTAACGCGGTGGGTGACGTGCGGACGCTCGCCGGGAGAGCACAGCGGTTCTTGCTCCGCCGCTGCCGCCGCTTCGGTATCCAGATAACCCTCGTCTGCCATGCGCCGCAGGACGTGCGCCCGCCGCCGCAGGCTGCGCTGTGGGTTTCTCAGCGGTGAATACGTGTTCGGGGCCGGCGGCAGACCAGCGATCATGGCGCCATCGGCGAGGCTGAGGTCGGCCACGGATTTACCGCAGTAGAGCTGCGCCGCCGCCTCGATGCCGTAGGTGTTGTGGCCGTAGAAAATCTGGTTCAGGTAGAGTTGCAGGATACGGTCCTTGTCGTACCGTTGCTCGATGCGGCGAGCCAGGATGGCCTCGCGAATTTTGCGCCTGAGCGTGCGTTCGCGGGTAAGGAAGAGATTGCGCGCCACCTGCTGGGTGATCGTGCTGGCGCCCTCGCGGGTGGCGCCGGCGCGCAGATTCACCCAGACGGCGCGCCCGATGCCGATGTAATCCACGCCACCGTGCGAGTAGAAACGACTGTCTTCGGCGGCGATCGTCGCGTGCCGCACGTAGATGGGGATTTCGGTGAGATGCACCAGGCGGCGCTTTTCGACGAAGAACTCGGCGATCAGTTGTTCGTGGCGGTCGTACACCTCGGTAACCAAGCTGGGCTGATAATCTGCGAGCGCCGCCACGTCGGGCAAATCGGCCGCCAGCTCCCGATACGCAACGTAACCCGCCGTGCCCGCTCCAGCAATACCCAACAACATCAAAACGGCGAAGCCGATGAACACGCGACGCAGGATGCGACGGCGGCGCCGGGACTGTGCCGACCGTCTTGGCCGTCTCGGTGGTCGCGCTCTGGCGTTCGCGTTTGGATTCCGTGACCTGCCGTGGCTCGGCCGGCGATTCTGCGGTCTCTCACTCATCTCCCTTGCCCTCTTTGACCTGGCAAGCCCAATTCACGCTGAATGTCCTGCATGTCCTCCCACACCTTGCGCTTGTCCTGCGGGTTGCGCAGCAGGTAGGCCGGGTGAAAGGTGGGCCGTACCAGAATGTCGCCCATTGGGTGGAAACGCCCACGCAGGCGCGAGATGCGTTCATCGGTACGCAGCAGCGCCTGCGCCGCAAACGTGCCGAGGGCGCAGATGACGCGCGGCTTCAAGCAAGCCAACTGCTCATCGATGATCGGCCGGCACGCCGCCACCTCGTCGGGCAGCGGGTTGCGGTTTTGTGGCGGGCGGCACTTGATGACGTTGAGAATGTAGACGTCCTGGCGGGTCAGGCCGATGGCCTGAATGATGCGGGTGAGAAGCTGACCGGCCGCGCCGACGAACGGCTCGCCCTGGATGTCTTCATCGCGTCCTGGCGCCTCGCCGACGAACACCAAGTCAGCCGCGGGGTTGCCGGCACCGAATACCACCTGCCGGCGACCTTCGTGCAGGCGGCAGGCTTGGCAATCCTTAACGGACGCCGCGAGTTCCGCCAGCCGCGCGGCGGTGTTGGCTGAGGATGATACAGGGCTTGAGACGTTCGGGCCCACCACGGCACCGCGCGCCGATGGCAGCACCAGCGGCAATTCCGTAATACCGAGGCGCTGCAAATAGCGCACGTAGTCCCGCACCGCGGCCGCGGCGGCACCAGCCGGATTCATGCCCCGTCTCCCTGACGCTGCGTCAGTACCGCCTGGACGCGATCAAGGATGGCCTCCGCCAAGGCCCGCTTGCTCATCACCGGCAAGGGCTCGATGCGACCAGCAGCGTCGATCAGGTGCACACGATTGTGGTCGCTGGCGAAACCCATGGCGGGGTCGCTGACGTCATTAGCCACGATCAGGTCCAGGTCCTTTTTGCTCACCTTTTGCTTCGCATTGGCCAGCAGATCGCGTGTTTCGGCGGCGAAGCCAACCAGCACGCGCCTGCCTTTTAGGGCGCCCAGTTCGGCCAGTATGTCGGGGTTGCGTTCGAGCGCGATGCTCAGGGTCGCGTCCTCCTTCTTGACCTTATCGGCGATAACGGTCGCGGGCCGGAAATCCGACACGGCCGCCGATTTGATGACCACGTCGGCGGCTGCGAAATGCTCCCGTACCGCGTCGCGCATCTGCACCGCCGTGCGTACCGGGACGCAGGTGACGCCAACCGGGGTCTGCAAGTGCGTGGGGCCGGTAATGAGCACCACTTCGGCACCACGTTGCCGGGCCGCTTCGGCGATGGCGAAGCCGGTCTTGCCGGAAGAAGCATTGGAGATGTGGCGTACCGGATCGATCGGCTCTTGCGTGGGGCCGGCGGTGACGATCACCGTCTTGCCGCTCAGAACCGTCGTCTGCCGCAGCGAAGCGGCTACGGCCTCGACCACGGTTGCGGAAGCCATGCGCCAGCCCAGCTCGTCCGCAGAGTCATCCGTTTCCGGCACCCCGGCGTCGCACAGGGTCACCCCGGCGTCGCGCAAGCGCTGTACGTTCTGCTGAACCAGCGGGTGCTGATACTCGGCGGCACGCACGGCACAGGCGAACACCGTCGGCCCGTTGTGCAGCAGCATCGCCCGCACGAGGGCCTCATCGGCCCAGCTGGCCGCTGCCTTGGCGATCAGCGCCGGGGTTGCGGGCACCACCACCAAGCCGTCGGCATTTCGTACTAAGCCGCGCAGGGAATGGAAGTCCTGCGCGCCCATGCGGCCGTACAGGTCGTCGGGCATGAGCACGTCGCCAGCAGCGAGGCTGCGGAAGGTCAGGGCCGGCACAAAGGCTTCGGTCTCGGCGCTGAGCACGACCCGCACGCCGGCGCCGGCGCGTTGCAGGGCGCGCAACACCTCGATAGCCGCCGACGTCAACGGTCCGCCGCCAACGCCGAGTATGATGGTTTTCGCCTGCAGCATGGTTGAAGCTCCCGCCTTACGTACCGCCGTTCAGGAGTTGCAGAATCGGCGTCGGATTAGCGCGCCGAACACGGTGGCGCTCCGCGAGGACGATGGCCTTCAGCGCCGCAAGCGCTTCGGCAAAGCAGTCGTTGATCAGCACGTAATCATACGCCGTGTATTGGGCGCTTTCCTGCCGGGCGACCGCCAGCCTTGAGCGTGCTGTTTTGGCGCCGGACCCGCGCCCCGCCAACCGCTCTTCCAACGCCTGCCACGAGGGAGGCAGCACGAAGACGTGTACCGCGTCGACGCTGGCAGCGCGCAACTGTTCGGCGCCCTGCACGTCGATGACCAGCAGAACGTCCTTGCCGGCGGACGTGACCTCGTCGATTGGCTGCCGCAGCGTGCCGTAGCGGTGCCGGTGCACGCAGGCCCACTCCAGGAAATCCCCGGCGACCACACGCTCGGCAAATTGTTGTGCGCTGATGAAGTGATAGTCAAAGCCGTCCTGTTCCTGCGCCCGCGGCGCGCGCGTGGTGCAAGAGACGGACCGCACCACGTCGTCCATGTCGGCGCACAGCGCCTCGCAAAGCGATGTCTTGCCGCCGCCGGAGGGCGCCGATATCACGAACAGGATTCCCTTGCGGCTCATCTGGTGTCCCGTGACGGGCAGCCGGCGCTGGGCCCGACCCCGCATCGGCTATTCGATGTTCTGGATCTGCTCGCGGCAGCGCTCCAACTCGCTTTTGATCTCCACCACGCAATGCGAAATCGTCAGGTCGTTGGCCTTGGCGGCGATCGTTTCGATCTCGCGGCGCATTTCCTGCACCAGGAAATCGACCTTGCGGCCCACCGCCTCGCCGGAGGCCAACAGCGCCTGCATCGCCTGCAAGTGCGCCTCCAAGCGCGTCAGCTCCTCGGTGATGTCGGTGCGCTCCGCAAACAGGACGGCTTCCTGCGCCAGTCGTGCGGCGTCCAGGTCGACGTGTTCAAACCATTCCTTGACCCGCTGTTCCAGACGTTGCTGGTAGTCCGTCACCATCTGCGGCAGGCGCTGTCGGATGAGCGCCACCTGCTGCACCACCGCCTGCACGCGCGCGCCCAGATCCCCGCACAGAAAGGCGCCTTCCTGGAGCCGCATGGCCTTGAGCGCCTCAAGTGCCGCCGCCAGCCCCGCGGCGATGAGCGGCCAGTCGGCTTCCACGTCCGCCGGCGCGTTCTCACTGAGCCTAAGCACATCGCGCAAGCCCATCAGCAGGCTCATGTCGACGGCGCCCGGCACCCCCAGGCGGTACTGCAACTCCCGCAGCGCCTCGTGGTATTGCTGGGCCAAGGCGTAATCCGGCGTCACGGTGTGGAAAGCATGGCCGTTCTCGCCCAGGGTGATGCGGATGTCAATACGGCCGCGCGCAAAATGCTGACTGACGAGTTGTTTCATCCGCGCTTCGAGGGGTGCGTAGATGCGAGGGTAGTACCAGGCGATGTCGAGATAGCGGTGGTTGACCGACTTGGCTTCGATGGTCAGGGCCAGTCTGTCATCGTGCACGTCACTGCGGCCGTAGCCGGTCATGCTTTGCATAGGTAGCGCCTGTGTCCCAGGGTTTAGGGCGTCGTCACCGAGTCCGTCGAGGCAGGTTGCAGGGCAGCGCTTAAGAACGGCATCAGCCGGGGCACGACCGTGCGGGCTGCCTCCTCGAGGGCAAGAGCGCTGGCCTGCCCGGAATGGGTATCATCCACATTTGCCTCCCCTCGCTCCTGCACCAGCACGCCGCCCGTAGGGGTATCCAGGACACGCAGCTGCAAAATGGCGTGCACGGCAGAGCCGGATACCGCATTGTAGGTCTGCTGAACCCCGGCATGCCCGACCAGCAGCATGGCGATCTCAGCCTTGCGCGCCGCTTGTAAGGCCGCATCCTCGGTGCCGTCCCACTGCAAACCGGGCTCCAGTTCGCCGATGCGCACACCGAGTTCCGCCAACTGCGAGCGTAGCGTTCGGGTAACGACGCCGCGCGCGGCCCACCACGTCGACGTTGCCTGGCCGAGGTGACGCTCCGTAATCAGGATAGCCAACCGTCCGGCGTCGCCTCCCGGCAGCCGTCCCGGATCAGCCGTAGCAACCGACGAACCCAACGCCGCCAGCGTCTGCTGCACCCTTGGCAAGGCAACTTCTGCCTCCAGGCGGACGCGGTAGACCTTGCCCGGGACGTCGGGGTATTCCCACAGCACGCGGTAGCTGGAGATATACGGCCACGGCTCGGCGTATAAACGCTCGTTCAACAAATGGATATTGGCCACCACCGCATCGGTGTCGAGCACGCTCATGACGGCCTCTTCCAGTGCCGCGCGCAACGCCGCACGAACCGCTTGCTGCCGCGCCGCCGCCTGGTCCTCCAACACGATGGCCCCAACGCCCTCGACCTGATAGGTCCACGCGGGGGCGGCAAAGCCGTTCGGCGATGCCGACAACAGCAGCAGGATCAGGCCGATCATCGTCTTGCGCATCCGTGTTCCCCCGCCCCGGCGTTTATGATGTTGCCTTGTCGAGGCCGCAGACTTGGTACAACCTGCCCACTTCAAACGATTCGAGAAAGCGAAACTCGCCTGGGGCGAGACCGGCGAGGGTCAGGGGGCCCAGACCGACGCGTTGCAACCTGCGAATACCGTAGCCGCCGCAACGTTCCAGCATGCGGTGGACCTGCCGATTTTTCCCCTCGCGCAGAGTCATCCGCAACCAGCAGGTCTTCTCAAAACGCCGCACCACGTGCACCTGCGCGGGCAAGGTCCTGCCGTCGGGCAGGTCGACGCCGCGCCGCATGGTTTCGAGGTCCCTTTCGGCTACCGTGCCGTTGACACGCACCAGGTAGACGCGCGGCGTGCCGTAACGTGGGTGCAGCAGCCGATTCGCCAGCGGGCCGTCGTTGGTCAGCAGCAATAACCCTTCGGTATTGAAGTCCAGACGGCCGACCGGAAACAGGCGCACCGGCTGGCGCTTCATCAGGTCGAACACGGTAGGGCGGCCCTTTTCGTCCTTGGTGGTGGTGACGCACCCAGACGGCTTGTGCAGAATCAGGTAGCGCATCGGCGCCCGCGGGCGCAGTCGGCGGCCGTCCACCACGACGACGTCGTTGGCATCAACCGACGTGCCGAGCGCAGTCACCAAGCGGCCGTTGACGCGCACACGCCCCTGCGCGATCATCTCCTCGGCCTTCCGGCGCGAGGCCAAGCCGGCCTGTGCAATGACCTTCTGCAATCGAGTAGAAGCTGGCGACGCTCTGGACATGAGAGAAAGTCCCTCTTTTCGGTGGGGTCGGGTGTTTGGGCAGCGGTTGGTGCAGGAAACACCCATAACCGATTGTATGAATCACTCAAGAATGCGTCAACGCGAATTTCCCCACTGAAACGTGGTTGCAGGCGAGTTTTCAGACCATCGGCCCCTCGTTCGGATGGCTGGAGTTCCGCCCTGTTAAACGCTACAATGCCCGCCTTCGCTTCCCGCACCGACACGCGCTTACAGGATTCGACCATGTCTTCCGAACCCAGGGACAACGTGCACCGTCCCTATCTGCGTCGATTGCCGGCGGTCGATGAACTCCTGCGCACCCCGCAAGCGCAACACTGGCAGGCCCGATTGTCGCGGCAAACCGTGACGGATGCCGTCCGCCAGGCGCTGGAAGCCACCCGACGCAGCATTTTGCAGACCACCGAAAAGGCCGCTTTGGCCGCCCTGCCCGTCGGCTCGGCCGCCGTGCTGTCGCAGGTAGAAGCCATCCTGCGCGCCGCGCAAGGCCGCGAATTGCAGTGCCTTATCAACGCCACCGGGGTCATCGTGCACACCAACCTCGGGCGATCGCTGCTGGCCGACGCAGCGGTGGCCAATATGCAGACGGTGGCCGCCGCGTACAGCAATCTCGAATACGACGTCGAACGCGGCAAGCGCGGCACCCGCTACGGGCACCTTGAAGGGCTCCTGCGCTCCCTCACCGGTGCCGAGGCGGCCCTGGTGGTCAACAACAATGCCGCGGCGGTGTACCTGGCCCTGCAGGCGCTGGCCAAGGGTAGGGAGGTGATCGTATCGCGCGGCCAGCTCATCGAAATCGGCGGCTCATTCCGCATCCCCGACATCATGCGCAGCAGCGGCGCCGTCTTGCGCGAGGTCGGTAGCACCAACAAAACCCACCTGCGGGATTACGTCGCCGGCATCTCGACGGACACCGCGCTGCTGCTGCGGGTGCACACCAGCAATTACCGCATCGTCGGCTTTACCACCGAGGTCCCCCGGAACGAATTGGTGGCGCTGAGCCGCGAGCACGGCCTGCCGGTCATGGAGGACCTGGGCAGCGGCACGCTGGTCGATCTGCAGCCATACGGCCTGCATGACGAGCCAACGGTCAACGAGGTGGTCGCCAGCGGCGTCGACGTGGTGACGTTCAGCGGTGACAAGCTACTGGGCGGCCCGCAGGCCGGCATCGTGGTGGGCAAGGCCGCCTACGTCGATCAATTGCGGCGCCATCCCATGCACCGCGCCGTACGGGTGGACAAGTTCACGGTGGCGGCGCTGGAAGCCACGCTGAAGCTGTACGCCGATCCGGAAACCGCTCGCCGGCACATTCCCACCCTGGCGATGCTCGGCCTGTCGCCGCGCGACGTCGCGCGGCGTATTCGGCGGCTGCGGCGGCTGTTGCCGGCCGGCAGCGCCGCCGCCTACCGGCCCCAAGTGATCGCCGGCGCCTCAGCCGTGGGCGGTGGCGCCCTGCCGCTGGCCGTGCTGCCCACCAAGCTGCTGGCGCTGCAGCCGGATTTCTGCTCGGTCAGCAGTCTCGAACGACGCCTTCGGCGCCGCAGACCGGCGGTCATCGGGCGCATCGCGCGGGATCAACTGCTGCTGGACCTGCGCACCGTTGCGGACCGTGAGATTCCCGAACTCGCCGCCGCCCTGCACGAACTGGTACCAACCCCATGAAACAAATCGTCCTGGGCACCGCCGGCCACATCGACCACGGCAAGACCAGCCTCATCAAAGCCCTTACCGACATCGACACCGACCGCCTCAAGGAGGAGAAGGAACGCGGGATCACCATCGACCTCGGTTTCGCCTTCCTCAACCTGACGGACGAGGTGAAGTTGGGCATCGTCGACGTGCCGGGCCACGAGCGGTTCGTCAAAAACATGCTGGCGGGGGTTGGCGGCATTGATCTCGTGCTGTTGGTCATCGCCGCCGACGAGGGCGTCATGCCGCAGACGCGCGAGCACTTGGCCATCTGCGAGTTGTTGCGGGTACAGGAGGGTCTGGTGGCGCTCACCAAGACGGACATGGTGGAGGCGGAGTGGTTGGAGCTGGTACGCGACGACACCGCCGAATTCCTGCGCGGCACGTTTCTCGAAGGCAAGCCGATCGTACCGCTATCCTCACGCACCGGCGAGGGGCTGGAGGTACTCCTGCAAACGCTGCGCAACGCCTGCCAATCGCTCAGTCCGCGCGCGTCCGGCGGCCCGGTTCGCCTGCCCATCGACCGTGTGTTCACCATGCGCGGTTTCGGCGCCGTCGTGACGGGCACCCTGTTTTCCGGCAGCGTGCGGCTTGAGGATCGCCTGGAGGTGTTGCCGAAGCGCGAACTGGCGCGGGTGCGCGGCCTACAGGCGCACGGCCAGACGGTCAGCGAGGCGGTCGCCGGACAACGGACGGCTGTCAATCTGCAGGGCGTCGAACTGGACGACCTGCAGCGCGGCGACGTGCTGGCGACGCCGGGGCGCTTTCCTGCCACCTACATGCTGGACGTGACGTTGAAACTTCTGGACGACGCGCCGCGCGCCCTGAAGCACCGCGCCCGCGTGCGGTTCCACGTCGGCACCAGCGAGATCATGGGGCGGGTCATGCTGCTCGATCGCGACGAGATGCGGCCCGGCGAGGAGGTGTGCGCGCAACTGCACCTGGAACAGCCGACGGTCGCCGCAGCGCGGGACCGCTACGTGATTCGCAGTTATTCCCCCATCCAAACGATCGGCGGCGGCGTCATTCTGGACGCCGTGCCCGTGCGGCACCGGCGCCATCGCCCGCAGGTTCTCGACCAACTCAACGTGCTGCGCGACGGCAGCGACGCCGAGGCGCTGACCGTGCACCTGTTCAACGCCGCGTACGCCGGTCTGCAATGGCCGGAACTCGTGCAACGCACCCCGCTGGAAGACGACGCCCTGCGCCAGGTTATCGCCGAGATCACCGAGCAGGGCATCGGCGTGGTGATCGACGACAACTCGCCGTGGCTGCTGCACCGTGAACGTTACAACCAAGCCTGCGCCGAGATGCGAGGGCTGGTGGAGGCCTTTCACCACCACAACCCGCTCAAGCCGGCCATGTTCACCGAGGAACTGCGCAGCAAGTTTCCACGCATGGCGGACAAGGTGTTCAGCGCCATCCTGCGTGACCTGACCGCCGCCGGCGAACTCGACGTCAGCCGCGACAAGGTGAAGCTGGCCAGCCATGCGGTTACGCTGTCGCCCGAGCGGCAGGCACTGGTCGATGCCCTGGAACACACCTTTCAGGAAGCCGCTTTCCAGCCACCGAGCGTCGAGGAAGCCCTGGCGGCGCAGAGTTCCAAACCCGCTGACGCGCGCGCCCTGTTGCAAGTGCTGGTGGACCAGAATCGGCTGGTGCGCTTGAAGGGCGACGTGTTCTACCACAAGGAGGCGCTGGACCAAATCGAGCAGCGCCTGCGCGCCCACCTCGAAACGCACCGGGAAATTACCGCCGGCGAGTTTCGGGACATGCTGGAAATATCCCGCAAGTACGCCATCCCGCTACTGGAACATTTCGACGGTCAGCGCATTACCCTGCGCACGGGGGACAAACGCATCCTCCGCAACCCCTGACGACCCCGCACACACGAAGGACGGATCATGGCCAGCCGTACAACGCCAAAACGCAAGCAGCAACCCGCCGCCGTCGAGAAGCCGATCAGCCGCTACCCGGTGACGGCCCTTGAAGACCTGCCCGCCGACCTGCAAGAACGCATCGTCGAGGTGCAGACCAAAACCGGCTTCATCCCCAACGTTTTCCTGGTTCTGGCCCACCGGCCCGACGAATTTCGCGCCTTTTTCGCCTACTACGATGCCCTCATGCTGCGCGACAGCGGTCTGTCCAAGGCCGAACGCGAAATGATCGTGGTGGCCACCAGTGCCGCCAATGGCTGTCCGTACTGCGTGGTGGCGCATGGCGCCGTGCTGCGCATCTACGCAAAGAATCCCATCCTGGCCGATCAACTCGCCGTGAACTACCGCCACGCGGACGTTACGGTACGGCAGCGGGCGATGCTGGATTTCGCCCTGAAGATGGCGCGCCAACCCGAAGAGATTGAGGAGGCGGACGTGCAGACCTTACGCGGGGAAGGATTTTCCGACGAGGATATCTGGGACGTCGGCGCCATTACGGCGCTCTTTGCCATGTCCAACCGGCTGGCCCACCTGACGAACATGCGCCCCAACGAGGCGTTCTTCGCGCTGGGGCGCTGAGGTAAGACCGTAGTTGCCGGGTACGCGGCTGTTTCAGCAAAGCCGGGGTGCGGACGTTGAAGGCATGAATCAACGGACGGTCGATTTCGAAGTCTTCCATCTCATCAGTGGTAGAAGATTTGTGGAACTTTATCCGTCGGCCTTGTTGGTTAAGGGCCTGTTGACATTCACAAGAGCAACCCTACGGTCGTAGGAGTCGCCGGCTTGGCGCGGGCGTCAATGGGGATGCCAGAAATCAGCCACCCTACGGGTCTTGGAGGGTGGTTGTAAATGGCGATGCCTCTCCGAGAGCGCGGGCATCTTGCCCGTATGGTTCCGCTTGGCGGGCTGGAAGCCCGCGCTCCCAGGCATGGGAAGCGTGGCGATGAGGCCGCAAGACGACTTCTGAAACCGGCCAGAACAAGGGCGGGATTACTCACAAACACCCTCTTTGTGCCGAGCGCGTGAATGTCAACAGGCCCTGACGTGTTTCAGGGTCTAATTTCTCACCTGCCGGGCTGAAGATTCCCCTGCCGCTTGGCCCCCGCGCCCAAGCGGGGCCTACTCGACAGGACCAAGGGAATAAACCGGCGCCATGGCCGCCACTCCGTTTTCCCGTCCGCCCGCAGCCGGAACTCGTGGGTGGCGCATACCTCCGGCGCCGGCGCGTCCCAGCGCAGCACGAAGCCGCCGTCGCGGTCCGGGACCGCGACGACGCTCACTGTATGCCACCTTGCCGTTCGCGGCCCGCGTACGGAGTTGCGCAGCGTATTTCAATCCGGGCTTGATCCCTGACATCCGGCGGGCGAGGCCCCGGTCCCCGCGCCCGTCCGCCCGCGCTTTGGCGCCGATGCGGAGACCCTCGATGGCGTCGGGGCCGCCGCCGATGAGCCCCACTCTGTCGGGCCTCCTCCGCGGTGACCGCCGGGCCGGGCATGACGGTTCCGGGAGCGAACCCCTGCGGGTCCACGAGGTAGCGCTCCATGTCACGGGGCGTCCAGGTCCGGTCCAGGGACCGCAGGGCGTCCGAGAACCCGGCGAAGCCCTCCACTGCGCCGGCGCGCCTGCCGACCGCGCCCACGAGATGGGGCCCGGCGCGATGGGTTTTCTCGCTCAGGGAGTGGCACCCGGCGCAGCGCTGAGAGAACAAGACGCGAGGAGCGCAGATCTAATTGGCGGCGCGCCCCTCGTCGATGTGGCGCAACAGTTTGACCCGGCCCGAATCGAGCAGGAGGGCCAGACGGCCGTCCGGCAGGAAGGTCAGGTCGCGGATCGACCCGCTGCCGACCAGGATCCTCTCGACATACTGGATGACCCGGCCGCGGCGGCGCACCCGGAAGATCGAGTGGCCGCCGGGGATGCCTTCGATGTAAGACGTTCCGCTCAGCGAGGCGATCAGCAGATCGTCGTCCCACAAGGAAAACGCCCGGCGGTCGTTCACGACCAGAGCGGAGATTCCCGGCGACGGTACCCAGGCGAAAACGGGCCGCGTGAAGCCATCGTGCCGACCCTCCCTTCCGTACTCCCGATTGGACCAGTCCAAATACGGGAGACCGTAGCTGACCTGCGGATAGCCGTAGTGCCGGCCGGGTTCGATCAGGTTGAGTTCGTCGCCGCCGCGCGGCCCGTGTTCGGTGGCCCACAGGTCGCCCGCCGCGTCGCGCGCCAGCCCTTGCGGATTGCGGTGCCCGCGCGTCAGCGTTTCGGCGCGCCCGGTCCGGATCTCGATGCGAAGGAGTTTGCCCAGACTGCCTTCGTCATCCAGAAGTTCATCATCGCCCACTCCGTGATGCCCCACCAAGACCAGGAGGTGGTCCGGGTCATCCGTCAACAGGCGCCCCCCGGCCGCTTTGAGATGGGTGCTGTCGATCATGACCGTCTTGGGGTGGTCCGGGTCATCCGTCAACAGGCGCCCCCCGGCTTCATGCCCGGAGAATCCCGGTTGGAAACAGGGCCGCGCGTCGAAAACCGTCCTCCAAGCGTCAGACAACTCCACCTCCCGCCCGTCTCGAAGCAGCGTCGTGGATGACACCCGGAACAGGAAACACTCCCCGGTGAAGTAGTGGTGGGAGACGAACAGCTCGAAGCGCCCGGGCACATGCTCCTTCAGCAGAATGTCCGCCACCCGGGCATGGTTTGAGGGGATTTCGATGCCCGGCCCGCCCATCGGAACCTGGCCGTCGAGATACCGATACGCGCCGTCCGGGGTCATGAGGGCGAGTCGGCCTCGCGGCGTGGCGATGAGCAAGTCGCCGCCCAGGACCTCAATCGCGCCGCCCGACCCGGCGAACGGCTCGAGCGAGTAGGTTTCGGTCTCCAGCGCATACAGATGGGTTCGCAGGACCGTCTCGGAGGGGCGCTGGGCCTGCGACATCGCGGTCAGAGCGAGCACCAGCCCGGCCAGAACCGCGGTGACCACCGCCCGGGCCGCCCGCCGGTAGGGGACGACCGACAGGAGAGCGGGGCCCCGATCACGATTTGAGGCTAATCTGTCTAACCTATTGAATTTACATAGGTTGTTCGGGGGGGGGGTACGTGCGCTAACTTGTTCGGTGTTCATAACGTGAAAAGCAACTCCGATACACTCGTATACATGCCGGCGATGAGAGCCGGGAAAGGACCATCACACCATGAAGAATCTGTATTTGTCAACATCCCACGTAACCAGTCGTGACGCTGGGTAGTGTATCAGGTGTCTTTCCCGCTGCCACATGGTGTGGTAGGCTTCTCTATTACACGAGAAATGGTCTGTTGTTATGACTGCAATGTCGTAACGTCCTCGATGCCCCCACTGGATTGTATGGGGGCATTCTTTTTTGGAATCGTCATTGCGCAGCTTGACTCACACCTTCCTTCCCCGGAAACCGGCACCTGATGTCTTCGTCCCTGGAGCACTTGCGCCCTACCATACCGGTTGAGACGATGCGCACGCTGCTGATCTGCCGCGGGCCCATCGCCTTTGAGACGCTGGAGGTATATCGCCAGCGGGGCTGGCTGCTACCCCACGTGGTGGTGTCGTCCAAGGAATGGATTGCCGACAAGCGCCGCACTGCGCCGTGGATCGCCGATCTGCCAGCCGACCACATCCATTACGTAGAGGAATACGACGACGTTGAGACCATCCTGCACATCGCCGCGCAGCACGGCATTGACGCCATCTATCCAGGCTATGGCTTTTTGGCAGAGCGCGCCGACTTTGCCGCGCGTGTCGAGGCGGCCGGGCTGCGGTTCATCGGCCCGACGGCGACCACCCTGCGCGCCGTCGGCGACAAAGACGCGGCCATCGCGCTGGCCCGGCGTCTGGATATTCCCACCATCCCCGGCGACGATGCACTGGTCGCCTTTGCGCGTTCTGCGGACCAAGCGTCCATCGCCGCGGAGACGGTGCGCCGCACGCTCGCCATGACGGCGCGGTATCCCGGTTACCCCATTCGTCTCAAGCATCCGGGTGGCGGCGGTGGTAAGGGCCAGCGGGTGCTCACCGCCGAGGAACTGGACGGCCCACAGGCGGCCGACGGCATCCGCGAGGCACTGGCCAAGGTATGGTCGGAAATGAGTGTTTCGCCGTCAGAGGCCGACGCGCGCAAGGGCGTGCTGATCGAGCTCAACATCCCACGGCCTCTGCACTGGGAGGTGCAGATCTTCGGCGACGGCGAGACCGTCGTTCACTTCGCGGCCCGCGACTGCTCGGTGCAGAATCACGGCTACCAGAAGTTCGTCGAAATGGCTCTGCACCCGCAGGCCATCACACAGGAAATACAGCGCCTTGATCCCAAAGCCGACGGCGCTCGCATCGACAGTCTGTGCCGGCGGCGGAAGACCTTGGAGCGCATCTGCCATGATGCTCAACGCCTGGGCCAAGCGGTGCATTTGCGAGGCGCGGCGACCGTCGAGTTTCTGGTGGATGAGCAAGGCGAGCCGTACTTTCTCGAAGTCAACCCGCGCATCCAAGTTGAGCACGCCGTCACCGAGGGCATCGCGCGCGTAGGCGGTGAGCCAATCAGCCTCGTTGAGATGCAGCAGCGCGTGGCAGCGGGGGAGCAGCTGGCATTCGATCAGCGCGACATCACCTGCGTCGGCGACGCCATTGAGGTGCGCCTCAACGCCTGGCACGAGGACCTCAATCCGGTGCTCGGCGGTATCGTTCACGCCTTGCGCTGCGACCTGCCGCCCGAGCTCGGCGCTCACGTCCGCATCGACGCCGGCGGCTTGCAGGCGCGCCGGCAGCCGTGGGTCGTTCCCAGTTACGACGCCAATTTCGCCCTGATCATTGTTCACGGGGCCGACCGTCACGAGACGCTAGATCGTCTTGTCAGCGTCCTGCAGGATGGCCTGAAGGTGCGCGGGGACGACGAATTGCAGACCAATCTCCAACCCATTCTCGGACTCGTGACCCTGATGCGCGCCTTGCCTGCCGAGACCGCCTTCCGCACCGATACCAGCCTCCTGTGGATGGCTTTCACGGCCGTCGTCGAGGTGCAAAAGCCCAACGTACTGGCGCACGTTCCCCGCTACCCGCGCCGTCCAACACCGCACCATCCAGCCCTCGTCGCCCGGCTGTTGGGCGCCACGCTGGAAGCCGGCTTCGCCCATCCCAGCCGCTTGCTGGCGTTCTATCTGAAGCGTTTGACGCAACTTCACAAGCGTCCGCTGACGACCCTGGAGGTGCTCTGGCAACTTGCCGTCGAGCTGGACGTGCCGCTATTCGAGGAGGAACGCCAGCGCGGCCTCGCCCTGCAACGGGCCATGGACGCGCTATGGGAGGCTGTTAGGCGTTCCGACAAGCGGCTGAGAGCCCTCACGCGTGCTGCTGCCACCGGGCGTCTGCGGGACGAGTCGGTCTACGCGTCGCTGCTCGAACAGCTCGCCGCGCCGCCTTCGAATCTCTCCGATCAGGAAGCAACCGACCTGCTCCAGGAATTGCTTGGCTGGTTGACCGCTGAAGCGCCGGCTATTACCGGCCTCATCGAAACCCTTGAGCGCACGCAGATCCACGACTGCCTGACGTACAACGCCGATCTTTCCCTGTCCCGTCCGGCCTACCTGCGAGACGCGGGCACCGTTGATCACCTGATGCGCCTCCTCAGCCGTAGCCTGCGGCCTGCCGTGCTGCGCCACGGCGAATTGCTCGCTCCCATGGAAGCCACGATTTACCACTACCCGGAGCCCGGCGCGCCGCCGTTCGTGGAAGTCGGCGCGGAAGTCAAGGTGGGTCAGACGCTGGCCCTGCTGGAAGCGATGAAGATGTTCACCGATCTGCCCAGTCCGGTGGATGGCGTGGTGATGGAGATACGGGTCGAAAACGGCCAGGGGGTGAAGACGGGCACACCGTTGTTCCGAATCGCCACCCACGACACCATGGCTGAGACCTCGGACGACCATCTGCACGGGGTGCTCGAAGCGCCGTGGCTCAATCGATTCGGCTTGTTGGTACCCGGCGAAGCCATGGAAGCGTGACGGACGGCCTCAGTCGGACGTGTCGGGAGCGCTGGGGGTCATCTCACCGTGCGGTTCGGGAAGGGTGATTTCGAGGCGTTCGATGCGCAGGTGATCCATGGCGGTGACGTGGAAGGTGACACCGTCGACACGCACGTATTCGCCCGCCGTGGGGATGTGCTCCAGGACCGCTAGAACCAGGCCGGCGACGGTGACGTAATCGTCGTCGGGCAGGTCTAGATGGTAGCGTTCGTTGAGCTTCTCGATGGCCAGGTCGCCCGGCACGCTGAGGTGCCCCTCCGGCGTCGACTGCATGTTCTCGCTGGCGTCGTCGTGCTCGTCAAATATCTCCCCGACTATCTCCTCGATAAGGTCTTCAAGGGTAATCAGCCCCAGGGTTCCGCCATATTCGTCGACGACAATGGCCATGTGCGCGTTGCGCTGTTGCAGGGCGCGCATCAGTTCGTCCACGCGCGCCGTGGGGGGGATGAAGAACGGTTTGCGCATGACGGCGTCGAGACTGAAAGGCCCGTCGTCGTTGGGGAAGGCCAGGAGGTCCTTGGCGAGTACAATTCCAACGATGTGGTCGAGCGTGTCGTTGTAGACCGGCAGCCGCGAGTTGCCGCTACGGCGCACGACCTCGATCACCTTTTCCAGCGGCCAGGAGCGTGCCACGGCCCAGATGTCGGTTCGCGGCGTCATGGCCTGCCGCACGCTGGTGTGCGACATGTCAAAAACGCTGGCGATCATACGGGCGTCCGACTCCTCCACCAAGCCGTGCTGGCGGCTTTCCGAAAGCAACAGCAGCAGCTCTTCGGGCGCGTGCACGCGTTCCACATGGCTTGGCGGGCGCACGGAGAAAAGTCGCAAGAAGACGGTGGCGCTCTGGTTCAGGAGCCAGATCGCCGGCCAGAAGGCGTACATGAACAGTGTCAACGGGCGCGCGACCCAGCGGCTGATTTGCTCCGGATGGAGCAGGGCCAGGGATTTGGGGACGAGTTCGCCCAGGACGATGTGCAGAAAGGTGATGCAGGCGAAGGCCGCCGTCCCCGCCACCGCGTGCGACGCCAAATTGGCGAAAGGGGAGGGCAGGGCATGAAAGGCGTGCAGGAGCAGGGTGGAGAGGATCGCCTCGCCGATCCAGCCCAACGACAAAGAGGCGAGGGTAATGCCTAGCTGGGTGGCGGAAATGTAATCGTCGAGGTGCCGCAGGGCTTTCAGGGCGCCGCGTGCCTTGCCGTCCCCGGCCTCGGCCAGGGTTTGCAGGCGAGTAGTGCGGGCTCCGACGAGGGCGAATTCCGCCGCTACGAAGAAGGCATTCAACCCGACAAGCGCCAGGATCGCCCAAGTGCGAAACAAGACGTCCATGGAGGCCCTTATGCAAGGGTATCAAACGAGCTCCTACTGCCAAGGCTCGCGCTGCGCCATCGTTCTGGGCGTATTGGTACCATTATAGCCGCGGGTTCCGCTCAGGAACAAGTGTGCTACAATCAGTTGCCGTCATCTTCCGACCTTTATTTGAGCTGTCGCGCACGTTCCGGAGCCAATTTCATGGACGAAACCCCAACGGTCCAGCCGCGGGAAGTGGTACCCCATCGCGCCCTGCCGGTGGAGGCGACCCGCCGCCTGCTGCGCCGTGAGGCATATTCCAATCTGGTGCGATTGCTCGCCAAGCTGCACGGCAGCGAGTGCGCTGAAATTCTCCATAACATGACGCTCAGCGAGCAGAGCAAATTGCTGGAGCGCCTGCCCGATATGGCCCTTGCCACCACCATGTTCACCTACCTCGACGCGGAGACGCGCGCCGCTCTGGTGCCGCATCTCTCTACCGCTCGCCTTGTGACCATGGTCAAGCTCTTGCCGCCGGACGACGCCACCGACATCCTCGGCGAGATGCCCCCGGAACGCTTGGCGGAAATGCTGCATCAGCTGCCCGAAGCGTTGGCCGCACAGATCGACCGGTTGCTGTCGTATGATCCGCGCACGGCCGGTGGCCTCATGACCACGCACTACTTTTCGCTGGAGGACACGTGCACGATCTCCGAGGCCCTGCAGCAACTCCGGCGGGCAGGGCAGGCCGAAACGGTGTTTTACGTCTACGTGGTGGATAGCGAGCACCGCTTGGCCGGCGTCGTGTCGCTGCGACAACTGGTGATGGCTGACCCGGAGAGCCGGCTGCGCGGCCTCATGGAAACCGAGGTGATTCGCGTTAGCCTGGACGAGCCGCAGGAGGACATCGCGCGCCTGATCACCCGGTTCGATTTCCTTGCCCTGCCGGTCGTCGACGGTCAAGGCCGCATGATGGGCATCGTAACGGTTGATGACATCATCGACGTCATTGGCGAAGAGGCGACGGAGGACATCCTGCGCCTCGCCGGTGTTCACCCGGACGAGATGCTCGACAGCTCTTCCCGACGCACCATTCGACACCGTCTGCCGTGGTTGTTCGTGAGCTGGCTCGGCGGCCTGCTCGCCTCGTACGTCATCAACGCCTACGAAGTCACCCTGCAAAGCCTGGTCGTGCTGGCAGTGTTTTTCCCCGTAATCATCGGCATGGGCGGCAATGCGGCCACGCAATCGCTGGCTGTGGCCGTCCGCGGCTTGGCCACCGGCTCTGTCGATCCGAGCAGGTTTCTCCACGCGTTGTTGCGGGAAGGCCGCGTCGGGTTATCGTTGGGAGTGATTTATGGTGTGTTGCTGGGGGCGGTAGCGTTCGTCTGGCAGGGCACCCCGATGCTGGGGCTGGTGGTGGGCTCGGCGATCTGCGCCTCGATGACGGTCGCCGCCGTGCTGGGCGGTCTGCTACCACTGGCTTTCGCCCGTATCGGCATCGATCCGGCCGTAGCGAGCGGGCCGTTTCTCACCACCGCCATTGATATCATCGGCTTGGTCATGTACCTGTTCGCGGCCCAGTTTTTCTTGCTTGCTTGAAGAAAAGAAAAAAGCCCTGCTGAGGCGGCGCTCGTACCGCACGCGCAGGGCTTTGTATCGTCGCAGGTTTTAGTGAAGGGCGCGCGTGGCGTGCGGCCAACGTTCGGCGATGGCTTCCTGTTGCATCGTCGTCAGACGGGTCCATTGCGCCTGCCGGGCTGCATCGGGATCAATGTCGAGGAGCCCGCACAGGACCGCGAAATCCTGTTGGTGGAAGACAAAGGTGGCAGCTTCCCAGAAGCTGTCGTCCAGGCTATGCTCCAGGTCGTGTTGAGCGGTACGCAGGACGGCGCCAAGCAGTTGCGCGCAGGCATCGTAAGGGACCGCCTCGCTGGGTACCGAACGGTAGGCCGTACAGCTCGTGCAACTCAACCCCATCCAGCCTTGATCGGCAGCAGTGCCCAGACAGGTACTGTAGTGGACGCAGTTGTACTGGGCGTGTCCAACACTACTGGCTTCTGGCTGAGGATTCGGTGTCGGGGTAGCTTCGATAGAGTCGAGCCTGACGGTGGCGGGTGTGGGAAACGATGACAGGGATTGTCCGTGCATCCCTTGCAACTCCTTAATTTAGCAGCGTTTTATCATCCTGCATGACAGGCGACCGCTGTCTTCGTAAAGTGGGTGAAGGTGTATACAGGTGTCTTATAAAGATAGCACACTATGCGGCTATCGGCAATGATTTTCGCTCAGGATGGGGGTAAGTGCGTCCGCATACGCCTCGTATGCTCGCTCGTCGAAGAGGACGAATCGCACCAACTGCGGCTGGCCATGCAGCCGCAGATAGGTGGCCACGGTGTGCAATGCGATGCGGGCGGCTTGTTGCAATGGGTAGGCATAGGCGCCGGTTGATAGCGATGGGAAGGCAATACTGGCGCATGGCTGTGCGCTGGCGACTTCGAGACTGCGCCAGTACGCGCTTGCCAGCAAGGATTCCTCCTGATTTTGCCCACCCTTCCAGATCGGTCCTACGGCATGAATGACGCATCGTGCCGGCAACTTGCCGGCTCCGGTGGCGACCGCGTCGCCCGTCGGACAGCCTTGCGGGTAGTGTCGCCGTGTCTCTTCCATAATGCTGGGTCCGCCGCCACGGTGGATGGCGCCGTCCACACCCCCACCTCCGGCGAGCCGACTGTTGGCTGCGTTGACGATGGCATCGGCCGCCTGACGGGTAATGTCGCCGATGACCAGTTCCAATTTGCATGCGCCGATGGTTGCCTGCATCGTTCCGCTCCCTTTGTGTGATGGCGCCCTGCGGGCCGCCCTCATCGCCTTGTTCCAACCATTTTACCTATCGTAGAATGCCGCCCTTGAGAATGCGAGCGCAGCGTGTTGAATGCCCACCCCAGGAGAAGATGATCCATGCCTTTTCAGGATGTCCCCGCCAGAGTTGATGACTACGCCAAGCAGGAACACGAGGTGCTGCAGTTGTGGAAGGATACCGACGCCTTCCAAACCCTGCGCACCCTGCACGCCGGGCAGCCGAAATGGTCCTTTCTGGACGGGCCGGTGACGGCCAACAACCCGCTCGGCGTGCACCACGGTTGGGGGCGGACGTACAAGGACGTGTTCAACCGTTTCTGGACCATGCGCGGCCGGGAACTGCGCTACCAGAACGGCTTCGATTGCCAGGGGTTATGGGTCGAGGTGGAGGTGGAGAAGGAACTGGGCTTCCGGTCTAAACGCGACATCGAAACCTACGGCCTGGATGCCTTCGTGCGCAAATGCAAGGAGCGGGTGTTGCGGTTTGCCGCCGTGCAGACGGAACAATCGACCCGGCTGGGTTATTGGATGGACTGGAACGATCCGGATCATTTACGCGAGTTGGCCACTGCATTGATGGAAAGCCCCTTGCAACGCATGACCGTTCAAGGCCCTCGGGGCGAGGTGACGGACACCGTGGAGCAGTTGGTCGGGCGCCTGGGCATGCCGGACCTCGGCGGCAGTTACTTCACGTTCTCGAACGAGAACAACTACATGATCTGGACCTTCCTCAAGCAGTGCTGGCAGCGCGGCTGGTTATACTGCGGTGCCGACGTTATGCCGTGGTGCTCGCGCTGCGCTACCGGCATCAGCCAGCACGAGATCGTCACCGACGGGTATCAGGAGCTCACCCACACGTCCATCACCCTGCGCCTGCCGCTGCGCGGGCGGCAGGGCGAGTCCCTGCTGGTGTGGACCACGACGCCCTGGACGCTGCCCAGCAACGTGGTCGCGGCAGTCGGCCCCGAGCTTACGTACGTCAAAGTCAGGCAGGGCGACGAGGTGTTGTATCTGTCCAAGGGCACCCTGCACATGCTGCGCGGGGCGTACGAGGTTCTGGGCGAGATGCCGGGCTCGGTACTCGAAGGCTGGACGTATGACGGCCCCTTTGATCACCTGGAGGCGGCCCGCCGGCCCGGTGGAAACGGCGCCCTGCGGGACCTCGCGCAAGACGTGTCGGTATGCGCTGCCGAGGCGCACCGCGTCGTGTTGTGGGACGAGGTGAGCGAGACCGAGGGCACCGGCATCGTGCACGTCGCCCCCGGCTGCGGCGCCGAGGACTTCCGGCTGGGCAAGGAGCACAATCTGCCGATTCTGGCCCCCCTCGATGAGGAAGGATACGTCCTGGCCGGTTTCGGCGACTTCAGCGGTCAGCACGTCTCGGCGCTTCTGGACGGCATCCGGCAGACACTCATCGACTCGGGGTGCTTGTACCACGTCGAGCCGTACACGCACCGTTACCCGACCTGCTGGCGTTGCGCCACCGAGTTGGTGTTTCGCCTGGTGGACGAGTGGTTCATCAGCATGGACGAATTGCGCCACGCCATGATGGAGATGACGAAGCAGATCCGCTGGATACCCGCCTTCGGCCTGGACCGCGAGCTCGACTGGCTGCGCAACATGCACGACTGGATGATCAGCAAGAAACGCTACTGGGGCCTGGCGTTGCCATTCTGGGAATGCGACGCCTGCGGCCATTACGAGGTGATTGGCGACGACCGGGAGCTCGCGGCGCGGGCGGTGGCGGGTTGGGAGGACTTCGAAGGGCATACGCCCCACCGGCCCTACATCGATGCCGTCAAGATCGCCTGTTCAACGTGCGGCGGCCAGATGCAGCGCATCACCGACGTGGCGAACCCGTGGCTGGATGCCGGTATCGTCAGCTTCAGCACCCTGGGATACCGAACCGAGCGCGAGGCGTGGCGCGATTGGTACCCGGCGCACTGGATCAGCGAGTCGTTTCCCGGCCAGTTCCGCAACTGGTTTTACAGCCTGCTGGCCATGGGCACGGTGCTGGAGAACAGCCCGCCGTTCAAGGAGTGCTTCGGCTACGCCACGCTGATCGCCGAAGACGGACGGGCGATGCACAAGAGCTGGGGCAACGCCATCGAGTTCAACGAGGCCGCCGACCGTATGGGCGTCGACGTCATGCGCTGGCTATACTGCGCGCACAAACCGGAAAACAACCTGCCGTTCGGCTACCAGCGGGCCGATGAGGTGCGCCGGCAGTTCCTCATCCCGCTGTGGAACATGTACAGCTTCTTCGTCACCTACGCGAATCTCGACGGCTGGGAGCCTGACCGGGAAGAGTTCGAGCCCGGACGCCCCGAGGGGCCGACGCCGCACAGCGACAACGTCCTGGACACGTGGATTGTGGCGCGCCTCAACCAGGTCACGGAGCGCTGCACGACAAGCCTGCAGGACTCCGACACGCACGCCGCCACCCTCGCCATCGCGGCGTTTCTGGACGACCTGAGCAACTGGTACATCCGCCGCAGCCGCCGGCGCTATTGGAAAAGCACGCACGATACGGACAAGCATACGGCCTACGCCACGCTCTACCACGTGCTGGTGAAGCTGATCAAGCTTCTCGCCCCGCTGACGCCGTTCGTCACCGAGGTGATGTACCAGAACCTGGTGCGCGCCATGCAACCGGCGGCTTACGACAGCGTGCATCACTGCGATTGGCCGGAGGTGGACATGGCCGTCGTGGACGCCACGCTGCTGGACCAGATGGCCTTGGCCCGGCAGATCACCAGCTTGGGGCTGGGATCCCGAGGCAGTGCCAATATCAAGGTGCGCCAGCCCTTATCGGCGGCGCTGGCTTATGTGCACGAGGGCGAGGCGGCGTGGAGTGAGACGCACACGGCGATTGTGTGCGAGGAGTTGAACGTCAAGTCGCTGCAATTCGTTGAGCAGGAGGCGCAGTTGCTGAGCTACGAGGTGCTTCCCAACAACAAGCTGCTCGGTCCGCGGCTGGGAGCCGCCCTGGGCCGTGTGCGCGCCGCGCTGACCCATGCCGACGCGGGCGCGGTGGTGCAGCAAGTACAGTCCGGCAATGCCGTGGCGCTGAGCATCGACGGCGAGACCTTCGAGCTTACCCCCGATGAGGTGCTTATCCGCACCCACCCCGCCGCCGGTCTGGCAATCGCCACCGACCGCGGCGTCACCGTTGCCGTGGAAACCGACATCACCCCGGAGCTGCGCACCGAGGGGCTGGCTCGCGAGATCGTTCGCCGTCTCCAGGTCATGCGCCGCGACGCCGGATTCAACATCGCCGACCGCATCGTTACCTATAGCCTCGGCGACGGGCCACTGGCCGACGCCCTGCTTACCTGGGGCGATTACGTCAAGGCTGAAACCCTCAGCATCGACCTCGTTGCCGGCGCGCCTCCGGCAGAAGCGTACAGCGAGGAGCACCGGATTGACGGTATGACGATTACGCTCGGCGTGCAGCGCCGGGTGGTTACGAACTAACGAGAGGTGCGAAAGTCACTTAACGGAAAACCAGTGGAACGGGAAATAGAGGCCTCAAGTGCGCACGTCACACAAACTGGCAATACGCTCGCTGGTGTGGCTGGATTCAGGGGCCCAGGCTGCGGGGACCATCTCGGACGATCGAATACACGACGAAGAAGACACCACTTTTGATCTTGTGGATTGTAACGAAGAGACCGATGCGACGGCGCTTTCTGCTGATCTGGTTGCTTGGACCACGACGCTACAATGCCGCGGTCCTGGTGGCAGTTTGCTTGCCACTTGTACAGGCCAAATGCAGAGAAGGTGACAATTGACTATCTCCAAAAGGCACAATGCACAGATTCACTTCGCCACGAAAGGTGAATGGAAACTTTGTCCTTCAAAAGGGGAAAAGAACATCATGTCAATGGACAAATTCTCGCCCTCGGAAGCTCAGGACCTCCACACGTTCTTCGCTGCCGATCCCGTTGCGGCGGACTACGCCTTTTTCGGACGCAAGTCGTACGCCGACCGACGCGGCTTTCTGCGGGGCGCCGGGCTTACCGCCATGGCGGCGATGGTGGGCGCAGCGGTCCCGTTCCACCGCAACATGCCGGCCGGCCTCATTCCGGCTGTATACGCCGATGCGGCGGTGCTGGTCGGGAAGGACGGATTGACGCTGCTGAACGACCGGCCGCTCAACGCCGAAACCCCGCCGCATCTGCTGGATGATCCCATCACCCCGACCCCTCGCCATTTCATTCGCAACAACGGCATCCCGCCATCGGAAATGGACTCGAACACCTGGACACTTACCGTCGACGGGCTCGTTGACCGCCCCATGACCTTGTCGATTGCTGATCTTCGGTCGAGGTTCGAAGTCATCACCATGGCCCTGGCGATCGAATGCGGGGGCAACGGACGGGCCTTTTTCGAGCCGCCGGCAAGGGGCAATCAGTGGACCTACGGCGCGGTGGCCTGTTCGGAGTGGACGGGGGTACGACTCAAGGACGTGCTGGGGGCGGCCGGCGTGCAGCCCAACGTCGTCTACACCGCCCACGTCGGTGCTGACGCGCATCTATCCGGGCAGCCGGACAAGCTTCCCATCTCACGCGGCGTACCGATTGCCAAGGCGATGACGGACAACGTGCTCATCGCCTTCGGCCAAAATGGCGGCCCGATTCATCCGATGAACGGGGCGCCGCTGCGCCTCGTCGTTCCCGGCTGGCCGGGGTCGTGCTCGCAAAAGTGGCTGCGGCGCATCTACCTCCGCGATGTCGTGCACGATGGCGCCAAGATGACCGGCGCCTCGTATCGCGTGCCGCGCCGCAAGATCGAGCCGGGCGAGAAGGTCGACAAAGAAAATTTCGTCATCATCGAACGGATGCCTGTCAAATCGCTGATTACCCATCCCGCGAACGGGGCGGCGGCGGGGCGCGCCGTTGAAGTGCGCGGTCATGCCTGGTCGGGAGACCGGACGGTCACCGCGGTCGACGTCTCCTATGACTTCGGCGCGACCTGGATGCCGGCGGCGTTGGATGCCCCCGCAAACGATGGCGCCTGGCAGAACTTCCGCGCCAACGTGATGCTGCCCGCAGCCGGATACTACGAAATCTGGGCGCGGGCGATCGACAGCGCCGGGATGACGCAGCCTCACGCCATCGACTGGAATCCCAAAGGGTACCTCAACAACACGATGCACCGGGTCGCCCTTCGGGTTTCGTGAGCCGGCATGGTGGGTTGATGAAGACGCAACGGCACTCACCCCTAGCCGGGACGATTGGGCGTGTTATTGCCGCCACGTTTACCGCTCTCGTCGTTGCGGTCAGCGTGGCGGCCGGCGAGGATTCGGAAGAAGCGGGAACCGTGACGGCAAGCCATTCGGAACCGCCTCACCTCGGTGTCCTCGTGGCGGGTGACGGTGCGGTAGAGACCTATGCCTATTGCATCGCCTGTCATTCCGAACGCCTTGTTGCCCAGCAGGGCCTGAACCGGCAAGGTTGGGAGGAGGTCATTGAGCTTATGGTGGATGAGCACGGGATGGCCCCAATTGCAGGTCCCACCCTCGACCGGATGCTTGGCTATCTTTCGACTCATTACGGTCCCGACCGCCCGAACTTTCCGCTGCCATCGGCGAGCCGGATAGAGGGTGGGATTGGACATGACATGAACGCCGACTGAGAAAGGATCCGATACGTGGAAGCGCGCCGCCGTCGAGAATATTGCTGGATCTGCCGACGAGGAACCGTTCACATCTTCACCCACACCTTGCAAGAAGACGTCGCCACCGGTGAGTACGCCCTGTGCGAATTGTGCCAACCTCTCGCCCCTATCGCCTGCCATTTCCAGGGGCGCTTCTGGCGCCTCCTCGGCTGTCCGCCGGGTTACTGGACGTTTATCGGTTGTTTCTCCGCCGCTTGGAAACAGTGTTACCTCAGCGACCGTTATGACTCTTCCGCCGACGCCGATCAGCAGGAAATCATCCGCCGATTCGACGCGCTCGAACTCGACATCGAGGAGCTGAAACAAGGCACCAAAAGTCAGGAACGCGAATGGCCCTATTGGACCCACGACTTTCCCGAATAATCTGCCCTATGGCAGGAATGAGCTGAGGACCAGCGCAGCGGACAGGAGGAGGCCGAAACGCAAGTGGAGTTGGGCGGTGCCGCGCAGAGTCTGGTGCAGGTCGGGGCGTTCCGTGCTCCGCCAGACCCCGCGAGCAACGGCAACGGCTTGGGGTAGGATAAGAAGTGGGGCGAGCCAGGGCCAGGAGCCGAGTCGGGTGAATACCAGCACGGCGATGCTGGCGAAGGCGATCAGGAGCAGGGCGCAATAAAGCAGGGCAACAGGCTGCCGGCCCCACAGATGCACGAGGGTCGTCTTGCCGCTGAGGCGGTCTTCGTTGGCGTCGCGGAGGTTGTTGGCGATGAGAATAGCGGTCACCAGACAGGCGACCGGCAGGGACAGCCAGACGGCAGGCCAAGCCAGGGTTTGGGTCTGGACGTAAAAACTGCCGAGAACCATGACCGGCCCCATGAAGACGAAGACCAAGGGTTCTCCCAAGGCGACGTTGCCCAAGGGAAGGGGGCCGGCGCTGTAGCAGTAGGCAACGCCGACGCTGGCCAGACACACGACGGCCAGCGGCCAGCCGGTTTGGGTCACGAGATACACGCCAATCAGCGCCGCGAGGCCGAAGCAGGTCAGCGCGCCCCGCAGAACGGCGGCGGGCGTCAGCAGGCCACGGGCGATCACCTTGTACGGCGCTTGCACCTTATGTTGGGCGGTGTCGGCGTCGTGGTCGGCGTATTCGTCGGTGAGGTTGGTGCCGCACTGCACGAGAACCGATCCGATCAGCACCAGGATGAATAGAAAAGGGTGGAAAATACCGGACTGGGCGGCCAATAGGCTGCCGACCAGCACCGGAACCACCGCGGCGCTGAGGGTGAAGGGCCGGATAGCTTGAAACCAAACATACATCGATTCCCGCATACGTGTTCCCTGCTGCCTACCAAGGGGTTCGACGATATTTTGCAAAATCCGGTTGGCGTTTTTCGAGGAACGACGCGCGTCCCTCGGTGGCCTCGTCGCTCGTGTAGAAGAGGCTGGTGGCGCCGTGTGCTAGGGCTTGCAAGCCATAGCCGTGGTCGGTGTCGGCGTTGAAGCCGGCCTTCATGAAGCGGATCGCCGTCGGGCTCTTCGCCAGAATTTTGCGGCACCAGAGAGCCGTCTCTCCATCCAACTGTTCGCGCGGCACGACCTTGTTGACCAATCCCATGTCCCGCGCCTCCTCGGCGCTGTATTGGTCGCACAGGTACCAGATTTCGCGGGCCTTCTTCTCGCCCACGATGCGCGCCAGGTACATGGCGCCGAAACCCGCGTCGAAACTGCCCACCTTCGGCCCCGTCTGGCCGAAAATGGCGCGGTCCGAGGCGATGGTAAGGTCGCAAATGACGTGCAGGACGTGCCCGCCGCCGATTGCATAGCCGTCCACCTTGGCGATGACCGGCTTGGGAATTTCGCGGATCGTGCGGTGCAGGTTGCGGACTTGCAGGCGCGGCGTTCCCGACTCGTCGTTATAGCCGCCCTGGCCGCGGATTTTCTGGTCGCCGCCGGTGCAGAAATTGCCCTCCTCGCCGGTCAGCACCACCACGCCGATGCCGTCGTCGTACCAAGCGTCGTGAAACGCCTCCAGCATTTCGTCGATCGTGCGCGGGCGGAATGCGTTAAGAACCCATGGGCGGTTCATGCTCACGGTGGCTACGCCATCTTCTTTTGTGTAGATGATATCTTCGAATCCTGGCATGTCCTACCTCATGTTCATGTGTGTGTTGACGGTGATCAATCGCCTCTGTCCGGTCGGACGGCGCGGTAGATATACACCACGCCGCCCGTAAGAGGTCGGGCCTGAATATCGGTGAAATTCTGCTCCCGCATGGCCTGCATGAAGCGGACGCCGGCGGGAAAGACCGCCGCCGTGCGGGGCAGATAAGCATAGGCTTCCGAGTGCCCCGACAGCCAGCCGCCAAGGCGTGGCAGCAGATAGCGTGAATAGAAGCGATACAGGGGCCCGAAAACGGCGCCCTGCGGCTGACCGAATTCCAGCACCACGGCCACCCCGCCGGGACGCAGCACGCGGTACATCTCCCCCAGGGCCGTGGCCAGACACCCGACGTTGCGCAGGCCGAAAGCGACGCTCACCGCATCGAAGGAAGCGTCGCGGAAGGGCAGGCGCTGCGCGTCGGCAAGGGCAAAGGCGATGGGCGCCCGGTGTCGGGCGGCCTTGCACCGGCCCCGTGCCAGCATGGCGTCGCAAAAGTCGGTGGCAACGACCCGCCCATCCCGCCCGGCAAAGGCCAGCGCGAGGTCTGCGGTGCCGCTGCACAGGTCCAGGATGGTCGCGCTGCGCCGCAAGCCGCTCGCCGTCACCGTCCGGCGCCGCCAGTAATGATGCAGCCCCAGGCTCAACACGCTGTTGAGCCGGTCGTATCGCCCGGCGATGGCGGCGAACATGTCCTTTACGGTCTCTCCCATACGCCTCCTGCGCTTGCGGACGGGGCGCAATCCCAATGTCCCGATGCTTGCGACAACGGATATTATTCAGTATATGGAACGGGTCGGCAATCACCTTGCAGAACCACAGTTGTGGAACCACAGGATATCTGGCAGTTTTGCCAGCATTCCTGTGTTTTTGGTTTGTGCCAGAATTCCTGTGTAACATGGCAAGGGCTTTCGTCTCGCTCGGTGAATGACGAAAGCCCGCCATGTTAGGCTCAGGACTCATAATCAGAAGATAACCGTGGCGGCAAGACAGATGGCGCTGTAGGGCGATGCGGCGCCAATCTTTGAGTCTGCCGAACAGGCGCTCGATGAGATGGCGTCTTGTACAACTCGGTGTCGTAGATGATGGGCTCTTTGCGCCTGGCGCAACCTTGGAATACACGACGCCATGTTGCGCTTGGCAAGCGCCTGACGCAACCGCTTGCTGTCATAACCCTCGCCGGCAATCAGCACGTCGGCCTCCGGCAATGCGGGCTGCGCCATGTCCGCCCCGCGATAGTCGCTGACCTGACCCGCAGTCAACACCATGACAACAGGCTATGCCGTTGCAGACCGCGTGACGTTTCGAGTTGAGTGCGCCTCGGCTGCGTCCGATGTCGCACGAAAAGTCCCCTTTATGAGCAGGCTGGCGGCGGCGCTTTCGGAAGCCAAGGTCTGAAAGATATGGTTAAGACCCGGGCCTTGCTCCAACGTACGAAGCGGTTGCAGAAGGTCTTGGGAGGACCGTAGCAGGCGGGGGCGTCCGCATCACCTCAGCCGGCTTTGCACAAAAAGTCGGTCGCTGACCGACTGGAAGCAAGGTATTCAGGTGGGCTGGAATTTTTACATTTTTGTCGTGCTGCAGGTTGAACGCGGACTTGCTTGGTGAGGGTCAAAAGCGGTTTTAGCACAATGCAAAATGCGGGAATTATGACAGTCGGTCCATCTTGAGGAGGATAGTTTACCAGTTTAGACTCAGACTAAGAACCACGCGAGTCGCCCGTTCGCTGCTCAATTCGGCGTGCAAGGCGATGTGTGTTGTCAGTGGAACCTCCAATTTTCCTCCCCACGCGGCCTGGAATTGGCCACGGTAGCCGGCCGACTCGGCGCCCACGTAAGCCCATGCACGAAGACCTGCCCAATGCGCGGTCAGGCCTAGGTGCGGGCGCAATCGCGCATGGGGGGACAGCGCGTGAATTGCCAAGTCTGCCATGGCATATCCGACAATCGCTGGATGCCACGATTTGGCGTAACCGACGCCAAAGCTCGCCGTGCTATCGTAGACAGGCTTTCCCTCGGTCTCGCCCCGAACAATGCCGACGTGCAACTGCCAGGACAACGGATTTTCGCCGACGAGTCGAACGGGTAACGTGTTAAGGCTGGAAATACGAATGAGGTCCAGTTGATCGAGAAAAATCCGGCGTCGGTCTTCGAGGAGTCCCACTGCAACGTCCAAGAGCACCAGTTCGCCACCTTCCATGCTGCGGCCCACGCGTTCCAATTGAAAGGCGACCACGTCAGGCGGAGAAAGGGAGCCTCATCTGCAGTGCCGACGGCCGCGCTGACTCCCAGCGCCATAGGGTGTGATCCGTCAGCGGGGGAAGGCAGGACCGATATGTCGGGAGTGAGCCTCGGCTGCGTCGGCAATTGCAAGCGGGTCAGCAATGCCTCTCTTTTGAGGTGCTGGAGTGCCGATTCGTCCGTTGTCTTGCGGGACATGAGTCGGTATTTGTGAAAGGCAAGCAGACTGTCCAAGACAACGATCTTGCGCTCGTTACTGAGCCCCTTCAAGCGGGTGTCGAGAGAGGACGGCCCGTCTCGAAGAATGGCATTCATTGCCCTGACTTCCTGCTTTGTCAGTAGTTGCATCCAGTGCATCAGCGTACGCTTGCTGGAAGGAATGAACCGGACGGCCGCCACGAGATTGCCCTTCCCTGAGCGTTGCCTCGCCGCGTCGATTGCGTTTAGCCGATGAAACAATTGAACGGGCAGGTACCACAATCGCGCTCGTTCAATGATCAGGTCGTCTACCGCGAGGTCCACCAATTCTGCCAAGCGAAGCGCGCAGTTTCTGGTAAGGAAATAGTAGACGAATTTCCTGCCGATGATTTCCCAGATATGCAGAATCAGCAGAGTGCGTTGATGGTCCGACAGGGCGAGTCTATAGTCCCATATATCCCGAAACTCCGTGTGAGAATAGACGATGTCCTGGGTGTAGAAATACCGGTCGGAGAAGCCGGCCTCATAGCCGCCGAGGAGTCCCCGTACAACATAGCGGAGTGCGTTTTCGTTCTCGGGAATCAAGGCGCCGTAATTGAGGGTGAGATCGAACAGGCCGTAATCATCGTCAGCTGAATCGGTATTGAGCTTGAGCAGCGCGTGTCCGAACGTGGAGGCGGGGTTACCCAGATAACCGCTGACAAGAAGCAGGCTGACGGATTTAACGCGGTCAAGAAGCGCCCAGTTTGACAAGTGCTGACAGTGAGGTTCGTTCAGCAAGTAGCCCGGCAGGGATAGTTGACGGGAAAGCCAATAGTACCGAGCCGGAAATCGGCACCGAGGATGTGCATCGGTGTCTTGCAGCCAAGGGAGGAAATATGCCTCAAGCGTGGCGCGCAATTCGGCTTGCGGATCGCTTCTGCCATCAGGCGACAGGAAGAAGTCGTCGGTTAAGACAACGCTTTGGGGCAGGCGCCTCTCATGATGCAACAGCTTGAGACAAGTGGGATGGTGGGTCAGATCAAGACGAGCCGCAACCTGCAGTGCTTCCGTCAACGGGGAAGCTTGCGCAGGGAGTGCACACGGGAGGTGCACAAGACAAAACAACAGTGAGCCCGTTGCATAACCCCACAAGCTCACTGCTGATGGATGCACTGTAAAAGGAAAGATTAGGTTCAGGACTCATAACCAGAAACTAACCGTGGCAGCTATGCAGATGGCACTGAAGAACGTATGCGCACAGCGGTCGTAACGAGTGGCGATGCGGCACCAATCCTTCAGCCTGCCAAACAGGCGTTCGATGAGGTTACGGCTCTTGTACAACTCGGTGCCGTAGACGATGGGCTCTTTGCGCTTGGCGCGGCCCGGAATGCAGGACTTGATGCCACGTTCGGCAAGGGCCTCGCGCAACCTGTCGCTGTCATAACCCTTGTCGGCTATCAGGACAGCGGCTTTCGGTAGGGCGTCAAGTACCGTATCAGCCCTGCGGTAGTCGCTGACCTGCCCCGCCGTCAACCGCAGCACGACGGGCTTGCCATCGCCGTCGCAGACGGCGTGGAGCTTCGAGTTCAGCCCGCCCCGGGTGCGTCCGATGCAGCGCGAAAGCCCCCCTTTTTCAGCAAGCTGGCTTTTGTGCAAAGCCACCTCAGCCCGTTTCGGATGGCGTGGATGATGCCGCTGATGACTTTTCGGTCATTAGAGGCGCGGGACGCCCCGGACCTTGTTGGGAAAAGGGGTTTGAGTCGGTCCAATTGCGCCTCGGCGAGCCAAGCGTGGTGTTCGCATATGGATGAACCTTTCATGGCGTCAGAGCTTGAATCCCATCTGATACCCAACTATATCCTTTGATGCAATGGGTCTGTTACACGCATTAACTTGACCAAATTCTTACAAAGCGAGCTAAGGCACCGAGGCCAACCAATTACATCAGGGCCAGCCACGGCACGAAAGGAGACGGCGCTTGGGGATAGCAGCGGACATCGTCATCATCGTCGTCACCGCCTTGCTGGGCGGGCTGGCGGCGCAGCGGGTCAAGCAGCCGCTGGTGCTGGGCTACATCCTCGCCGGCGTGGTCGTCGGGCCGTATGGCTTTGCGGCGGTCTCCGACATGCACGAGATCGAGTTGCTGGCCGAAATCGGCGTAGCGCTCCTGTTGTTCGCCCTTGGACTGGAATTCTCATTCCGGGATTTGCGTCCGGTGCGCGGCATTGCCCTGGTCGGCACGCCCATCCAGATCGTCATCACCATCGCGTATGGTTTTGCGCTCGGAACCTGGCTGGGTTGGGAATGGCGGCCGGCGCTTTGGTTCGGCGCCCTGATCTCGTTGTCGAGCACCATGGTGGTGCTGAGAACCCTGATGAGCCAGGGCAGGATGGGCACGCTGTCCAGCCGGGTGATGGTCGGCGTGCTGATCGTGCAGGACCTCGCGGTGGTGCCGCTGATGATCATCCTGCCACAGTTGCACGACCCGCAGACCGGCCTGGCCCTGCTCGGGCTCGCGGCGCTAAAGGCGGCCCTCTTCCTGGGGCTGACGATCGGCGTCGGCATCCGCCTACTGCCCCGCCTGATGGTGTACATCGCCAGTTGGAATTCGCGCGAGCTCTTCCTGCTGTCCATCACCGCCATCGGCTTGGGGATCGGCTATGCCACGCACCTGGTCGGGCTGTCCTTCGCCTTGGGCGCCTTCGTGGCGGGGATGGTGCTGAGCGAATCGGACTACGGCCATCAAGCCCTCAGCGACATCCTCCCCCTGCGCGACCTCTTCGGGCTGCTGTTCTTCGCCTCCGTCGGCATGCTCTTCGACCCGGCGTTCCTGTTCGCCCACCTGCGGGAGGTGGGGCTCCTGGTGCCCCTCATCATGATGGGCAAGATGCTGGTATTTGGTACCTTGCCTCGCTTTTTCGGGTATCGGAACGTCGTTCCCCTGGCTGTTGCCCTGACCCTGTTTCAGGTCGGCGAGTTTTCGTTCGTGCTGGCTCGAGTGGGCCTCAAGGCGGGGGCGATCGGCGCCGAGTTGTACGCGTTGGTGCTGACCACCGCCATCGCGACGATCGTCCTGACGCCCGTTCTGTCAGGCTTCACGGCGCCGCTGTACGCCCTGCGCAGGCGGTGGTTCCGGTTTGAGGCACTGCAGTCCGTCAACCTGCCCGAGCGGGGCTTGCGGGACCACGTGGTAATTGCAGGCGGCGGGCGGGTGGGCCAGTGTGTAGCACAGGTGCTGCGGCGCTTCGAGGTGGGGTTCGTGCTCATCGAGCTCGATGCCCGGCGCGTGGAGCAGGCCAAGGCCGCCGGCTGGCCGATCATTTCCGGCGACGCTAGTCAAGGGGTCGTGCTGGAAGCCGCCGGCATTGTCGATGCCCGACTGCTCCTGATCACGACGCCCGCCATCGTCACGGCGCAGGGCATCGTGGATCAGGTTCGCCAGTTGAAGCCGGGGCTGCACATCGTGGCCAGGGCCGAGGGGCTGGAACACATGGACTTGCTGTACGACCGCGGCGTGTACGAGGTCGTGCAGCCGGAGTTTGAAGCCGGGCTGGAGATCACTCGCCAGGCGCTGGTCCACCTGGACCTGCCGGCTATTGAAATCCAGAACTTTACGGACGCCATTCACAAGGAACACTACGCCCCGCTGTACCAGCCGCCCACCGACTCCCGTGTCATCGCCCAGCTGCGCCGCACCCCGCGCCTGTTAGACTTGACGTGGGTCGCCCTGCAGCCGGACAGCCCGCTCATCGGACGAACACTGCGGGAGATGGAGATTCGCAGCCAAACGGGCGCCACGGTCGTCGGCGTCATGCGCGCGGGCGAACTGCATGCTAACCCAGACATCGATTTTCGATTTGCCAGCGAGGATTTGGCCGCGGTGATCGGGCGGCCCGAACAGTTGGCGGCCTTTCAGGCGTTGGCTGCCGCTTCGTAAAGAAGGGGTACGGCGAGCGCCGCACCCCTTGTGGAACAGGTGGCAGGATTGGAATTACGCGACGTTTTCCAGCATCAGCGAGACGACCGTGCGGTCGTCGCCACCCATGTTGGCGGTCAGGCCGGTGTGGATGTCCTTCTGAATCTGATAGTCGCCGCACAGGCCCTTCATCTGACGGTAAACCTCGGCTGCCTGCTTGACACCAGTGGCGCCGACCGGGTGGCCGAACCCTACCAGGCCACCGCCGGGGTTGACCGGCACGCTGCCTTCCAGGGAGGTATCGCCGGAGCGCAGCAGGTCGATGCCCTTGCCGGGCTCGGCGAACCCGATGGCCTCGTACATCATCAACTCGGCGATCGTGAAACAGTCGTGGACCTCGGCCATCTGTACGTCCTGCGGCGTGATGCCGCCGTCCTGCATGGCCTCGGCGGCGGCTTCGGCGGCGGTGTCGAGGCGCAGCAGATCGTTCACCTGCCCCAGCGGGTTGGTGCAGAAACCGTACGACTTCAGTTGCACACAGTCCCGCCGCGCCCGGCCCAGCCGCTCTAGGCCCGTTTCGCTGACGATGATCAGCGCCGCGGCGCCGTCGCTCACCTGCGAGCAATCGCTGACCTTGAGGTGCTCGTGCAACTCCGGGTTCTGCAGGATGTTCGGGTTGGAGTCGCTGGTCGTGGCGGCCTGTTCGAGGGTCATCTTGACGGTGTGCATGTGGGCTAGGGGGTTGCGGTTGGCGTTGGCGTACGCCTTGACGGAAAAATGCGCCAGATCGCGGTCGGTGAGGCCGTAGGTTTCCTTGTACGCCTTGGCACGGCGGGCGAGCAGGGCGGGAAAGGTGAAATCGTCGATGGAGCGCTCACTGGCGTAGTGCGCGGCGCGCGCCAAGTAATCGGCGCCCTCGCGGGCCCGCACCGTTGTCTGCACTTCGGCGCCGACGACCAGCACGACGTCCAGGCCGGCCTGGATGGCCTCGATGGCGCCCACGATGCCGACGCCGCCGGAAGCGCATGCCGCCTCGACCCGCGCGCAGCCGACGCCCGCCAGTCGTTCGTCCGCCCGCGCCAGCATGGCGCCGAGGAAGCCCTGATTGGAAAACAGCTCGCCGGCAAAATTGCCGATGTAGCCACGCTGGATGAGGCTCGGGTCGATGGCATTGTCGCCCAACAACTGGCGGATGACCGTGACAATGTGGTCCTCAAGCGTCGGATTCTCCTTGACGCCGTAATCCGGGTGCCCCTTGGCGATAAAGTTGGGACTGCCCTTGCCGATGAACGGCGTAACCGCTTGGGCTGCGATGAATGCCGGGCGTACTGGTCGCATAATGCTCTCCTGAGGCGATGAGGCACGGCAGGTGCCCCGCGTGGGTTGTGGCCCTTGGGTCTTCGGAGCGGCAGTATACACGGCGGTTCGGAGCCCCTCAAGACGATGTGCAGCGTCGATTTACTGACCCCGATGGAGCCGTCGCTGCGAATCCAGGCACGCATGCCGGGCGGAGAAACTGCATGTGTCCGACGCCGAAGATTCGCGTAGAAAAGAGCAATTGAGTTCAGAAATCCTGCAGACCAGTTGGTCGAGCGCAACCTGAGATGACACGTAATGGATGGGCGAGGCATTCATATGGACTACAAAGTACCTCTTAATCCTGATCCAAGCCGAGGGCGGATACGGTGACCTCTCCTGTGCTGCCAGAATTGGTCACGGTAAGGGAACTCCATATCCGAAGCATTGGCGAACGTTCAAGATGCGCTCGCTGCGGTTATTGAACTTCGGAATTTCCTAGGCTCAGGACCTATAAAAGGGTATCATGGGGCCTGTGATGAGAGTCAACACGCTGACGCCACAAGGAGAGCGATCATGTCCGAGCACCACTTCTGGCTGTCCGACGACCTGTTTGACCGCCTCAAACCCCTGTTACCCAACAAGGGGCGCGGCGTCCCGCGCGTCGATGACCGGAAGGTTATCAGCGGCATCATCCACGTCATCCGCTATGGGCTGAGGTGGCGCGGCGCGCCCGCCTGTTACGGACCCCACAAGACACTCTACAACCGCTTCGCGCGCTGGAGCAGGGCCGCGGTCTTCGACCGCATCTTCCAAGCCCTGGCCTCAGAAAGCACCGCCGCCAGCCTGCTCAAGGGGGGGGCTTTTCCACGCCAGATCGGACGCACCCGGGGTGGGCTGAACTCGAAGCTCCACGCCGTCTGTGACGGCGATGGCAAACCCGTCGTGCTGCTATTGACGACGGGGCAGGTCAGCGACTACCGCGGGGCTGATACGGTACTTGACGCCCTACCGGAAGCCGATGTCCTGATAGCCGACAAGGGTTATGACAGCGACAGGTTGCGCAAGGCCCTTGCCGAACGTGGCGTCAAGTCCTGCATTCCGGGCCGCGCCAAGCGCAAAGAGCCCATCATCTACGACACCGAGTTGTACAAGAGCCGTAACCTCATCGAACGCCTGTTTGGCGGCTCAAGGATTGGCGCCGCATCGCCACTCGTTACGACCGCTGTGCGCATACGTTCTTCAGTTCCAGGCGTGTCAAACCCTTTGCCGTCCAAAATTTCCGGCACCGATCGCATCTGCATGCGCGGGTACTTTAGGCACAACACGTCCATATCACCTGCCTCGGCCATGAAGCGCCGGAAGTTTTGCTCCTTACGGTCGCCCAGTTTTTCCATGATGACCAACCCAGCCAGCAGGGCGTCGTCGTTTTCAAGCACGCAGGTCACGGATTGATACCTCCTGCACACCTTTCACTTCAATCGCCATGCTTTGCAGGGTCGGTGTGTTTGGTAGAGCGAAGTACAAGCGTCCGTCAATCCCACCGTCGCCTGTGCGCCAAGTTGTCACGAAGCCGTCAATCTGTTCAACCGCCCATTTCTGAAAATGATAGGGGGCTCGCTGCCACAGGTCGCGGGCGCCTTCCAGCGTGTGCGGGATGCCTTCGATGGTGAAGTCGGTCCCCTCTTTCAAGCCAAGCCGGTCACGTAGCCGGATCGCTGCTATACGCTTGACGGCATGGATAGCGATGTCAACGCCGGTCCATTTCCGATTGAGATTGTGGGCTGCTTCAAGCGTGGTGGCGCAGCCACAGAAGGGATCAAACACAACGTCCCCCTCGTTGCTGCTCGCCTTGATGATGCGCTCCAGCAAGGCAACCGGCTTTTGGGTGTTATAACCCACGCGCTCTCTGGCTTGGCTGTTTATTGGGGGGATGTCAGACCACACGTTGCCCATGACGCCACCTCTCATTTCGTCCAGATACCTTTTGAATCGAGGCCGCCGTGAAGTGTCATGTGTGCCATTCTTTAGCATTGGATACCAGATTCGCCCGTCTTGATCTAACCGTACCATTGTCTTGTGCAAAATCGACTTTTTGTGCAAAGCCCCCCTGGAGCAATTCGCGTTCGCTCGCCACCATGGCAAACGCGGATGCGCTGCTGCATGTACCACGCGGCAGGCTGCGAGACCTGAAGGTCACGCGCAAGCTGGCAGCTGGACAGGCTTTTCTTGGCGTTTACAATCAGGCCGATTGCCAGGAACCACGTTTGCAAGGGAATCTTGGTCTTTTGCATGATGGTGCCAGACAGCACGTTGAAGCTGGACTTGCAAGCGTGGCAGTTCCAGCGGCCGACGCGTTCAGAGTCGGCTTTGCGGGCAATGTTCGTGCTCTTGCAGTGGGGGGGCAGGTCGGATTGTCACCCCAACGAACAGCTTCAAGGTGTCGGATACAGGCTGCCTGATCGGGGCACTTGTTGAGAATGCTGATCAGATTCATGGCGTCACCTCCTCCTGGTAAATGTACCAAGTGGTGCATGAATTATAAAGCCCATAACTTATGATGCGTATCCAAAAAACTGAACAGATCAGCCAATCCGCCTAGCAACTGGTTCAGCTCTGGACGGCCGCGGTGATCGACGTCCGTGACATCCTGACGCCTGAGCAGGTGAAAAAGGCCAAACCCTACCTCATGAAATTTCTCTCGCGTGGACACGGGGGCCGTGGACACAAGAGATGGGGAGGACAAGGAGGTCCTGCAGGTGCGCTAGAGAAGTCTCTGGGTTCCGCCTTTCCCTCTCACCGGGCGAGGCGGAAGTCCCTTCTCGGGCAACCTTTCCGGGGCCTGGAAAAGTGTGGGAGAGTCGCGGACTCGTGCGGGTGCTAACCCCTGCGCGATGCTGTCTGGGTTGCGTGACATCCTACAGGTGAGCCTGCGCTGGGAGGGCATTCACCTATGTGCTGTCTGAATGCCCCACACGTTTTGGACTCCCCTTCACCGTTGGGCAGGCGATGGTACGGCACCAGGTTATCGTGTATCATCCCCTGCCGAACTGACAACCTATTCATAATTCTTCAATCTCACCGGAGGCTCACGCCATGCCGACAAACGGCGCCTTCGACAGCGCGGTACGAACCTATGGCTGGTGGGTGATTCGCTGGCGTTGGCTGGTGTTGCCGGTCACCGTGCTGCTGGTGGTGGCCGCCGCTAGCGGCGGGCGCTTCCTGTGGTTTGACACCGATTACCGAGTTTTCTTCAGTGAGGACAACCCGCAGCTCAAAGCCTTTGATGACCTGCAAAATGTTTATGGCAAAAACGACAACGTCCTGTTCGTCCTGGCGCCGGCCGGCGGCGAAGTTTTTACCGCCCCGGTGCTCGCCGCGGTGGAGCAGTTGACGGAAAAGGCGTGGCAAATCCCCTTTGCCATACGCGTCGACTCGGTGACCAATTTCCAGCACACCCGCGCTGAAGGCGACGACCTGTTCGTGGCCGACCTGGTGTCCGACGCCGCGACACAGCCGCCCGAGGTGTTGCAGGCGGCCAGGGCGACGGCCCTGCGCGAGCCCCTGCTGGTCAACCGCCTCATGTCGCCATCCGCACACGTCACCGGCATCAACGTCACGCTGCACTTTGCCGAACAAAGCATCACCGAGGTGCCGGAGGTGAGCGCCCACGCCCGGCGACTGGCCGATGAAATCCGCGCCGCGTATCCCGACATCGCCGTCTATCTCACTGGCCTCTCCATGCTCAACAATGCCTTCTCCGAAGCGGGCCTCAAGGACATGCAGACGCTGGTGCCGCTCATGTATCTGGCCATGTTCGTGATCATGTTCGGGTTGCTGCGCTCGCTGACCAGCACCCTTGGCGCCTTGCTCATCGTTGGATTTTCCGCCGCCTCGGCGATGGGCCTGGCCGGCTGGATGGGTACGGGCCTGACGCCCCCCTCGGCGCAGGCCGCTACCATGATCATGACCCTGGCGGTGGCGGACAGCATTCACCTGCTGGTCACCATGCTGCACGAAATGCGTCAGGGGCGGGAGAAGCGCGAGGCCATCGTCGAGAGCCTGCGGATCAACATGCAGCCGGTTTTTCTGACCAGCCTGACCACCGCCATCGGCTTTCTCAGCATGAACTTCAGCGACGCGCCGCCGTTTCGCCACCTGGGCAACATGACGGCCACCGGGGTGGGCATTGCTTTCGTCCTGTCGGTGCTGTTCCTGCCCGCGGTGATGAGCGTGTTGCCGGTGCGCGTCAAGCAGCGCGCGAGCAGCGGCAAGTTCAGCGTTGAATGGCTTGCCGAGGCCGTCGTCAGCCGCCGCCGGATGCTGTTGTACGGCTCCATTCCCGTCTTGTTGGGGCTGGCGCTGTGCATCCCCCTCAACGAGCTCAACGACCGCTTCGTCAACTATTTCGACGAGCGCGTCGCCTTCCGCACGCACACCGATTTCGCCATGCAGAACCTCGGCGGCATGTACCAGAGCGAGCATTCCGTCGGCAGCGACTCGGCCAACGGCATCAGCGACCCGGCTTACCTGATCAAGCTTGAAGAGTTCGCCGACTGGTACCGCGCGCAGCCCGAGGTGACGCACGTCAGCGTGCTCAGCGACACGATGAGGCGCCTCAACAAGAGCATGCACGGCGACGACCAGGAATGGTATCGCCTGCCCGACAACCGCCAGCTCGGCGCCCAATACCTCCTGCTGTACGAGTTGTCCCTGCCCTACGGCCTGGACCTGAACAATCAGATCAACCTCGACAAATCGGCGACCCGCCTGACCGCCACGCTCGGCAACGTCTCGGCGCGCGAAATCCGCGACTTGGCGGTGCGCGCCGAGGACTGGCTACGCGCCAACGCCCCGGAAGCGATGTTCGGGCACGCGGCGAGTGGCGCCATCATGTTTTCGCACATTTCCAAGCGCAACATCGACAGCATGCTGGGCGGCACGACGCTGGCCCTGATTCTCATTTCCGGGGTGCTCATGGTGGCGCTGCGCAGCCTCAGGATCGGCATCATCAGCCTGCTGCCCAACCTCGCGCCGGCGGTGCTGGCGTTCGGCGTCTGGGGCATTTTCGTGGGGCAGGTGAATCTGGGCCTGTCGATCGTCGTCACCATGACTCTGGGCATCGTGGTGGACGACACCGTGCACTTTCTGAGCAAGTACCTGCGCGCCCGCCGCGAGCAGGGCCTGAGCGCCGAGGACGCCGTGCGCTACGCCTTCTCCTCGGTGGGTCGGGCGTTGATCGTCACCTCGATCATCCTGGTGATCGGATTTTCGATCCTGTCGCTGTCGTCGTTCGACCTGAACGGCAGCATGGGCAGGATGACGGCCATGACCATCGCCTTTGCCCTGCTTGCCGATCTGACGGCTCTGCCGGCTCTTCTCATGACCGTTGACATCAAAAGCCGTTCCCAATTGGCCACAGTGGAGGATACGTCCAATGTCTGAACGCAACGCTAATCCAACGCAACCCACCAACTGGCGTCAGAGGGGACGCCTGCCGCGCTGGACGTGCTTGGTGCTCATGGCCCTTCTGCCGTTGGCCGCCGCGGCGCAGACCCCGGCGGAGCAGAAGGGTTTAGAAATTTCTCTGGAGGCGGACCGGCGAGACCTTGGTTTTGGCGATTCAGCGGCCGTGTTGCAGATGGTCCTGAAAAACGCCAGTGGGCAAACGAGCACCCGCGAGCTGCGCATCAACACCCTGGAGGTGTCCGAGGCAGGCGACGGCGACAAAATTCTGAGCATCATCGAGAGTCCGCCCGACGTGCGCGGCACCGCCCTGCTCACCTACACCCACATCAACGAACAGGACGACCAGTGGCTGTACCTGCCGGCCCTCAAGCGCGTCAAGCGCATCTCCTCGGCGAACAAGTCCGGGCCGTTCCTCGGCAGCGAGTTCGCCTACGAAGACCTGGCGTCGCAGGAAGTGGCCAAGTACACACACCGCTATCTGCGCGACGAGCCCTGCGGCGAGGGGCTGCAGTGCTTCGTGGTTGAACGGTTGCCAGTGTACAGGCATTCCGGCTACACCCGGCAGCTCACCTGGATCGACCACGACGAGTATCGCTTCTGGAAGGTCGATTTCTACGACCGTAAGAACGCCCTCCTGAAGACCCTGACGTTCTCCGACTATCGGCAATACCTCGACCAGTACTGGCGCGCTCTGGTTCTGGACATGCACAACCATCAGACCGGCAAGAGCACTCGACTCAGCTACACCGACCTCCAATTCCGCGTCGGGCTCACCGCGGCGGACTTCACTCGCAATGCCCTGAAACGGTCGCGGTGACCCGTATGGGGCAACGATGGCTTGCCGCCGCCTGGCTTGTTCTGGTCATGGCGGCGGTGGCGGCGGCCCAGCCGTCCTTGTCGGGCTTCGTGGCGCTGGACGTCCAAGGCTTTGCGCACCAGCCGGTCTTGCCGGGACAAGACGCCCATCAGGTGCTGGCTTCCTTCCTGCTGCAGCCCGAGTTCTCCTACGACTGGCGAAACGGCACCGACCGCCTGACCGTGGCGCCGATGGCGCGCCTGGACTTCAGCGACGACCGGCGTCGGCACGTCGACCTGCGTGAGTTCAACTGGCTGCACGCCGCCCCGACCTGGGACCTGCTGGTCGGCGTCGGCAAGGTGTTCTGGGGCGTGACGGAAGCGCGGCATCTGGTGGACGTGATTAACCAGACGGACCGCGTGGAGGCCCTGGACGGCGAGGACAAGCTGGGGCAACCCATGCTGCGGCTGGCTTTCGCGCCGGACTGGGGCACGCTGACGTTCTTCGCCCTGCCCTATTTCCGCCAGCGCACCTTCCCTGGTGTCAGGGGACGGCTGCGCGCGGAGGTGGTGGTGGATACGGACAACGCGCAGTTCGAGTCCTCAATGAAGGAATGGCATCCCGATGTCGCGGCCCGTTGGACCCACGCGTTGGGCGACTGGGACGTCGCCGTCGGGTATTTCAGAGGCACCAGCCGGGAGCCGCGTCTGACCTTGGACATTGGCGACGACGGCAAGCCCCGCCGCTTGATCCCTGTCTACGACCAGATTGACCAAGCCAGCCTCGAACTGCAATGGACGGTCGAGGCATGGCTCTGGAAGCTCGAAGCCATCACCCGCTGGGGCCACGGCGAACCCTTCAGCGCCGTCGTCGCCGGGTTTGAGTACAGCTTCTTCAGCCTGTTCGACACGGCACTCGATCTCGGCGTGGTGGCTGAATATCTCTACGACGGCCGCAGCGCCACGGCCCCCGGCACGCCGTTTGAAAACGACATGTTCGTCGGCGGCCGCCTGGTCTTCAACGACGTCGGCAGCACCAGCGTTCTCGCCGGTGCCATCGTCGACGACCAAACCGGCGCGGCGCTCGTCACCATCGAGGCCAGCCGCCGCCTCGGCGACCGCTGGACCATCGAGTTGGAAGCCATGGCCTTTTTCGTGCCATCGACAGCCCTGCTCTACAGCGTGCGTCGGGACGATTATGTGCAGCTTCGGCTATCGCGGTTTTTTTAGAGCATTTTGGGCGTCCAGCGACAACCCCCTCTTTGTTCTGATTCCCCAAGCTCCTACGATGCGCCTATTGCCCTGACTTGCCGATCATATGCTGTACGGATCGCTTCTTCGAGCTTGTTGGGTTTCACCATGTGAAGCTGTCCCTCGCCGATGCTTTAACGGTTCTGGCCTTTGGAATAGTGAAGACAGATATCAGTATCGAATAACGTCACGCCACACTGCAATCCACACGAGCACATCAAAGTGACTCTGCTTCACCTGCTGGAAATTCATCAAGAAACGCTTGGTTGAATCCGACGGTAAGCGTCTTGACATAAAGTGGCACTTTGCTATCTGTGTCCACTGAGCCACTTGCAAAACTCCGTCAGTTTGGTCTCGGAGTGGTTGTATTGAGACCGCACGATGAATCATTAAGCTGCGGGAACCGCAGCGCTTGAAAGCAAGACCCGTAACGCGATAGTAGCTCGCGTAAGGCCGTTGGGGTCGTTCTTCCTGATTCGGTTGTTGGGCAACCCAACAGAATCAGAAAGCGGTCCCAAGGTCCACCCAATCAGCCCCACAGTGCTTGCCGCGTGCATGACACGGAACAGAAAATCCCACCTACAGGTTTCTGAAAGTGGCTCGAATACTTTACGAGCCGCCTATCGCTCACCGCCCTACGACTTGCCAAAGGCCATCTGCAGCAACGCCACAGCCAAACCCACAAAAGCAAGCACAAGCAGGCTGGAAATCACGATCAGCAGGTTGATGCGCCTGTTCATCTCGTCGAAACGCTGGTTAACGCTCTCCTTCATGTCGTCGAAGCGCTGGTTGACGTGGTCATGGTTCTGTTCTCGAGCCTTTTCGGCTTCGTCGAACCGCTGATTGATGCTGTCATAGCGCTTCGGCAAGCTCGTTGGCATGAGCAAAACGCTCGTCCATCCGCTTCACGAACTCGCCAAACAGTTCTGCTCTCACGTAACGCTCTTCGGCCACGATGTCTCTCCTGCAAAGGTTCTCCACCCCGGAACGGCTCCCTATCCGGCCTTTCCCTGACGTAAATACGCATTCTGCCAAGCGGTATAGGCGTCCTGTCGCAGCGCCGTCGCCAGCACGTCGCCCGTGGCAACCGGGGTTTTGAGATCGGCGGGAGTGCCGCCGGCCTTGAGATGCTCGAGCACATCGTACACGGCTTGCGCAGCGGCGTAGAAGGGCGCGTGGCCTTGCAGGGCGATGCGCACGCGGTGGGCGTTCAGGAAAGGCAGGTCGGACCAGAGCGCGGCCGGGCTGCCGCCCAGCATCAGCGGCAGGGTCGTGACGGCGTGAATAGCCTCGATGTCGGCGCGTTCGCGGGCGCCGACGATGAAAAAGGCGTCAACGCCAATGTCTTGGTAGGCTTGCAAGCGGCGGCCGGCTTCGTCAATGCCGCCGTGGCGCAGCGCGCTGGTGCGGCCGATAATGACCAACGACGGGTCTTGGCGCGCCGCCACTGCCGCCCGCAGTTTGCCAAGCATCTCGGGGATGCTGATCAGTCCCTCCCCCTCGCCGCCAAACGCGGTCGGTAGCAGGGTGTCCTCGATGGTCAGGGCGGCGACGCCGGCCGTTTCCAACTCCTCGACCGTGCGCATGACATTCAAGGCGTTGCCGTAGCCGTGGTCGGCGTCGACCATCAAGCTGAGTGAACCGGCGCGCGTGATACGGCGGATTTGCTCGGCGAACTCGGTCAGGGTGAGCACCACGAGGTCCGGCGCTCCCAGCACCGTGGCCGAGGCGACGGAACCCGCCAACATGCCCACCTCGTAGCCGAGTGATTCGGCCATGCGGGCCGACATGGGATCGAATACCGACGCCGGATAGACGCATGCGTCCCCCGCTAGTATCCGCCGATAACGTTCACGGCGTTCAGACAGCAACATGGATGGCTTCCTTCCCGGCCGCTAGCTTTGGGCCTGTTCCAGGACCTGTTTGGCCTGCTCTTCCGTCAGGCGACTCATCTTGGTAGTCAATCGCTCCAACTCTTCCGACTCGACCTCGGCGTCCAGCCAAGCATCCAGCACCGACTTGCGGATACGCCAGCGTCCGTCTGTCTGCTCCCCGGCAATCTCTCCCGATTCGAGCATTTCGTAGATCGCCTCAAGCTTCAATCCGGTATAGTCGGCGGCCTGCCAAGGGGCCAGGAAGGCTTCCCGTGATACGCGCATTGCGGCATTCCTTATGAGGTTGTAGGCATGTTCTGGCGCCGTAACGGAGGCGCTATGGCGCGGCGGGATTGTAGCACAGCGTCACGCCTCGTTCGGGCCGGGTGGCGCCGTGTGGCTGAGGGTGGCCAAGCATTCAACGTGGTAGGTCTGCGGAAACATGTCCAGCGGCTGCACGCTCTCGGTACGGTAGCCGAGGTCGGTCAGCAAGCGCAGGTCGCGGGCGAGGGTCGGGGGGCTGCACGAGACGTAGGCGAGCCGCGGAACGCGCATCTTAGCGAGGGCCTCGAGGGTCTGCGGGCGGCAGCCGGCGCGCGGGGGATCGAGCACGGCGACTTGGGGGCGGATGCCCTGCGCCAGGTAACGATACAGAATGCGCTCCACCTTTCCGGTGCGAAATTCGCAGTTGGCGATGCCAAGCGCAGCCGCCTGCCGGGCGGCGAGAAGCGTCGCTTGGCGGTTGCTCTCCACGGCATGCACCACCGCACAGTGCGGCGCCAGGGTCAACGCGATGGAGCCGCCGCCGCTGTAGAGGTCGAGGACGACGTCATCAGGCTGCAGTCGCGCGGCGGTGCGCACCAAGCCGTATAACCGTTCGGCCTGTGCGCTGTTGACCTGAAAAAAGGCTTCCGGTTCGATATGAAACCGCAGGTCGCCAATGCGTTCGTGGATGACGGCGCTGCCGGCAAGGTGGGTTGTGATGCCGTCGAACACGGCCGGCGCCGTTGTCGCCTTGCGGTGCATCAGCAGGCCGGTAGCCAGGTCGCGCAGGCTTTCCCAGAGTTGGCGCTGCACGGGCGCCGGCAGTTCCTCCCGTACGATGACTGTGACCAATGCCTCGCCGGTGCGCTGCCCCACCTGAACCTGCACTTGATGCAAGACCCGCCGCAGCGCCGGCTCCCGCCCCGCCAAGCTGCGCACGCGGGCCATCACCGCGTCAATGCGCGTGTCGCCGATGCGGCACTGTGGCACGTCGAGCACGGCGGATTTGCCGCGTTCGATCAGCCCGAGGGCGTTGCTGTCCGCGTCGAAATGGTAAAGGGCCTTGTTGCGGTACCCAAACGGTTGCGGACTCGCCAGCGTCGGCAAAACCGGCACGTCAGGCAGCTTGCCGATGCGTGTCAGGCAGTCGTGCACCTGTTGGGCCTTGTTGGCCAGTTGATCGTTGTACCCGAGGTGTTGCAGGTGGCAGCCGCCGCAGCGTTCGTACAGGGGACACGGCGCCGGCACCCGCAGCGGCGACGCCTCCCGCAGCGTCAGCAATTCCGCAAAGGCGTGGCGCTTTCTCCGTTCGGTAAAGCGAGCGTCAACCACGTCGCCCGGCAGGGTGCGCGGCACGAACACGGCGAGCCCGTCGAGATGTCCAACCCCTTGTCCGCCGTGCGCCAGGCGGGTAATCTCCAGAGTGCCTTCGATTGGCTCAACGGGCGTCAGCTCAGGCGTCGGGCGCGGTTGTCGGCGTCGCGGCATGGCGGACCTCAATGAAGGAAGGATAACTGGCAATGTGGCCGGCGGTTCTCACCGTGTTGGCGTTTGCCATTGTGATGGCGCACGTCGAAACCATGATCGTCGTGTACCTGCGGCGGCTGTACTATCCCGGCGGCGATGCGCGTCTGGACAGCCCAGATGGCGGCGTGTCTCATCATCATCGCCTCATTTACGCTCGACGTGCTGCCGCGGCTGCCGGACCACGGCGCCCTGCTGAGCGAGTGGGTTCCCACGACCTACCGCTGGGTGGATGCTGGCACTCGGCCAAGCGCTCGCTATCACGACGTTCGCCGCGTGGGCGTGGCGGGCGTATCGTGAATCGTAACCCGCTGTTGTTGGAACGTCGGATTACGCTACGCTAATCCTACCTACTCTGCCCCGTCGTGCAACGCCTCATACACCGCCGCCGCCACCCGCTGCGGCACGCCGGGCACGGCTTGCAGGTCGTTTAGAGAGGCTTCGCGCACCTGTTTCAGACTCCCGAAATGCCGCAAAAGCTGCACCTTCCGCTTCTCACCTATCCCCGCAATCTCTTCCAGGTGCGAATGCAGCCGCTGCTTGCTGCGCAACTTCTTGTGATAGGTCACGGCAAAGCGGTGGGCCTCATCTCGAACGCGCTGCAACAAGAACAGGGCTGGCGCGTGGTTCGGAAAGATGACCGCGTTCTTGCGGCCCGGACGGTAAAACTTCTCATCGCTGTGCCACCTGTCGCCGCTCCCCTCGTCCACCTTCAGACGGCTCTTGGCAATGCCGACCACGTCCAGTTCGCTCAGCCCCAATTCCTCCAAAATGCGCACAGCCATGCTCAGTTGTCCCTTGCCGCCGTCCACCATGAGCAGGTCCGGCAAATCGTCCTCTGCCAGCGCTCGCCGATAGCGCCGCCCCAGCACCTCCAGCATCATGCCGTAGTCGTTCGGCCCTTCCAGGGTGCGGATGCGATAGCGCCGATAGCGCTGCTTTGCCGGCTGCCCGTCCTGGAAGCACACCATCGACCCCACCGACTGCGTGCCGCTGATGTTGGAAATATCGAAACACTCGATGCGGCGCGGCAGAACTTGCAGGCGAAATCGCTTTTGCAGGTCCTCCAAGGCTCTCTGCTGTTGCTCCTCGGCGTCCTGCTCCTTCTCGTACGACAGCCGGGCGTTGGTCATAGCCAGCCGCACCAGATGCTGCTTGTCCCCCTTTTGCGGCACGCGCACAGACACCTGTCGGCCCTTTTGCTCGCTGAGCAGTTCCGCCAGCGAGTCGGCGTCCTCCAGGTCGCACGGCAGCAGCACCTCACGTGGAATGTGCGGGTTGGTCGTGTAGTACTGATTGATGAACGAGCTTAGCACCTCGGTCTCCGGCACCAGCTGGCGCGTGAACGTGTAGGCGCGACCGCCGACGAGTTGCCCGCTTCTCACGTTGAGCGTCTGGATCTGCACCGTATCGCCGGCGCGGTGGTAGCCGAAAATGTCCTGGTCGCGCTGCTTCAACAAATTCATGCGCTGCTTGCCCATCGTCTCTTCCACCGCCTGCAAGCGCCGGTACAACCGCCCTGCCTCTTCAAAGCGTAATTCCTCGGACGCCTTGCCGATTTCGGCCTTCAGCGTCTTGACCAGCTCGTCGCTCTTGCCCTGTAAATGCAGCACCACCTGCCCCACCAGCTCGCGGTACGTCTCCGCGGTGGTGAAGCCTTCCACGCACGGCGCCACGCATTGGCCGATTTCGTAGTACAGACACGGGCGCGTGCGGCTGTTGAACACCGCGTCGGTGCACGAGCGGATGGGAAACACGCGGTACAGGCCGCGTAGCGTCTCGCGCACCGCCTGGCTGGAGGCGTACGGCCCGAAATACAGCGCCTTGTCGGTGCCGGCGCGCCGCACCACCGTCAGGCGCGGATACGTCTGCCGTGGGTCGAGCCGCAGGTGGACGTAGTTCTTGTCGTCGCGCAGGTTGATGTTGAAGCGTGGCTTGTGTTTCTTGATGAGGGTGTTTTCGAGGATGAGGGCCTCTTTTTCGGTGTTGGTAACCAGAAAGTCGATATCGACCACCGAGGGCAGGCCGAGGCGGATGTGAAAGCGCGGGTCGCCGGCCTGTGAGTAGTACTGCCGCACCCGGCTGCGCAGGTTCTTGGCCTTACCGACGTAGACCACTTTGCCATCGGCGTTCTTCATCAGATACACGCCCGGCGCGCGCGGGAAGCGTTCAATCTGAGCGCGGACATCCGGCACGGGTCGTCTCCGGGAATAGCGGTTAGTGGCCAGTGGTGAGTCAACCCTTAAAACCAGCGACTGACGTTTGGGGAAACCAAAACTTGGGAGTGCGGGCTTCCAGCCCGCTAAGCGGAGCCCTGTGGGCAAGATGCCCGCGCTCCCGGAGAGGCATCGCGATTTACAACCACCCTCCAAGACCAGTAGGGTGCTGATTTCTGGCATCCCCATTGACACCCGTGCCAAGCCGGCGACTCATACGACCGTAGGGTTGCTCTTGTTAATGTCAACAGGCCCTAGTCACTATCCACTGCTTCTCAACTCCAGTTCCTGTTCCTGCAGGGCGAAGATCTGATCACGCAATTCGGCGGCGCGCTCGAATTCGTAACGCTCGGCAGCCGCCTTCATCTCCTTGCGGAGCTTATTGATCCGGCGTGGGATGGCCTCCGGCTTGACGTCGTACGACACCGGCGCCTCAGCCGCGATGGGCACCGTGACGTAATCCGCCTCGTACGCCGCCACCAAGGTGTCTTCCACCGCCCGCGCGACGCTGACCGGCGTGATGTCGTGCAACTGATTGTAGGCGTCCTGCATCTCCCGGCGCCGGTTGGTCTCGGCGATGGCGCGCTGCAACGAGCCGGTCATCGTGTCGGCGTACATGAGCACTTGGCCGTTGAGGTGCCGCGCTGCCCGGCCAATGGTCTGAATCAGGGAACGCTCCGAACGCAAGAAGCCCTCCTTGTCGGCGTCGAGAATGGCCACCAGCGATACCTCCGGCAGGTCCAGCCCCTCGCGCAGCAGATTGACCCCCACCAGCACGTCGTGGGTGCCGAGGCGCAGTTCGCGGATGATCTCCGTGCGCTGCAGGGTGTGAATATCCGAGTGCAGGTAGCACACCTTGACGCCCAGCGCCCGGTAGTAATCGGTCAGCTCCTCGGCCATGCGCTTAGTCAGCGTGGTGACCAGCACGCGCTCCTGACGTGTCACGCGCTCACGCACGGCGTCCAGCAGGTCATCCACTTGTCCGGTGGCCGGGCGCACCAACACCTCCGGGTCCATCAGGCCGGTGGGGCGAATGATCTGCTCCACCACCACGCCACCGCTCGTGCGCAACTCGTAGTCCGCCGGGGTCGCCGAGACGTAGACGACCTGGTTCGTGCGGCTGCGGAATTCGTCGAAGTTCAGCGGTCGGTTGTCCAGCGCCGAGGGCAGTCGAAAGCCGTGCTCGACCAGGGTCTGCTTGCGCGAACGGTCGCCGTGGTACATGCCGCCGATCTGCGGCACGGCGATATGGCTTTCGTCGATGAATAGGAGAAAGTCGTCGGGGAAATAATCGAACAACGTTGCTGGCGGCTCGCCTTCCTGACGCCCGTCGAGGTGGCGGGAGTAGTTCTCGATGCCCGAGCAGATGCCCGTTTCGCGCAGGATTTCAAGATCGAACCGGGTGCGCTGCTCCAACCGCTGCGCCTCCAGCAGCTTTTCCGAACGCCGCAGCTCACGCAGCCGATCTTCAAGCTCGGCGCCGATGTCGCCCAAGGCGCGCAGCAGGTTGTCGCGGTTGGTCACGTAGTGGCTGCTGGGGTACAGGGCGATTTTGCTGACGGGCCGCAGCGCCTCGCCGGTCAGCGGGTCGAACTCCGTCATGCTCTCGATGACGTCGCCGAAGAATTCGACGCGCAGCGCCCGCTCCTCTTCATGTGCCGGGAAGATGTCCACCACGTCGCCGCGTACCCGGAAGGTGCCGCGATGGAAATCGATGTCGTTGCGAGCGTACTGAATCTCCACTAGGCGACGCAGGATGTCATCGCGCGACACCTCCATCTCGTTCTGGAACAGCACCAGCATGCCGGCGTAGTCGGACGGGGAGCCGATGCCGTAGATGCACGACACGCTGGCCACGACGATCACGTCTCGCCGCTCCAGAAGCGAGCGGGTGGTGGCGTGGCGCATCTTGTCGATGTGCTCGTTGATGGCGGCGTCTTTTTCGATATACGTGTCGGTGCGCGGCACGTACGCCTCGGGCTGGTAGTAATCGTAATAGCTGACGAAGTATTCGACGGCGTTGTGCGGGAACAGGCGGGCGAACTCCCCGTAAAGCTGCGCGGCCAGCGTTTTGTTCGGGGCCAGCACCAGGGTGGGCTTTTGCACCTCGGCCACCACCGAGGCCATGGTGTAGGTCTTGCCCGATCCCGTGACTCCGAGCAGCGTTTGGTGGGTAACGCCCTGATCGATGCCCCGAGCCAGTTCATCGATGGCCTGCGGCTGGTCACCGGCCGGTTCAAAGTCGGAAACGAGGGTGAAGGCGTCCATGTGCGTTCTCGGGGGATTCAGCTGGATAGGGTCTCGTTGCGCTCGCTTCCCCCACTCCCGAGCCTTCCCCACAGAGGGAGGAATTGCCCCAATCACGGAATATGTGTCAGCCCCCCTCTCCCCTGGCAGGAGAGGGTTGGGGTGAGAGGGAGCGAGGAAACACAGGGGGTCGAGATCGAAACTCAATCAAGCGCCGCCAGCAACTCCCGCTGGCTGCTCAGACGCTGCTCGCGCTCGGCGGCAAAACGCTGGATACTGGCGAAAATGGACTCCGAATCCAGGTGTGCCTCAGCGATAACGTCGGCCTCGGTGCCGCCGGTCAGCCATTGGTTGTCCCAATCGGATGTCAGCGAATACGCATCGGTCAGCGGGCCGACGTCGCGGATGGCCCACATGCGACGGGTGCCGGTGCTCACCATCATAAGGTCGTAACGCGCTTCGGGCGGCAGCACCGATCGGCGATAGGCGTCCGGCTGACGGTCGAACAGGTCCTCACTCACCGCCGCGATGATCTTGACGTTGACGCCCGCCTCTTCCAGGCGCGGCATCACCTTGACGAGGTTGACGGTGGAGTTGGACCCCTGTGCTACGACATAGCCGTGCCGCGGCCGACCCGGCGCGAAGTCACGGATGACGTACAGGCCCTTAGACGCCGCCTTGAGGTCGGTGTCGGCAAAGTGGCTGCGGTCGGCGACGGGAAAATCGGGGCGCGCCACTTCAAGAATGATGACGCCGACTTTCGGGTCGCGGGCGGCGATTTCCGCCGCGGCGAAATAGCCCGGCGCCACGTCGTTGTAATCCCAGAAGCTGAGATGAATAGCCTGGCCGCGCGGGAACAGCTTCCACACCTGCGGCGCGAAAATGCCGAAGTGGGTGCGCGCGTCGGCCGCCGTCTCCGGCCCGGAATGGCCGGCCAGAATGTGCAGCACTCCCATGCGGAAGCGGCTGTCCTGGCTCTGCTGGCTCCATACCCGGGCCGGCAGGTACATGAGCGGCGTGAAGGCGCCGTAGGTGCCGCTCAGCGCCCAAAGACCGGCGAATTGTTGCGGGTTCAGACTCGCGCTCTGGCTCACCAGCCCGATCGCCGACGAGGCGTTGCCGGCTTCCTGGATCGGCGCCTTGAAGCGGGTGCCCAAGGGGTTGTCGTCGGCGTGATAATGGCCCCACAGGCTGCCGTGCTCGACGTTGATGGATTCCGACAGGTCGGCGGCGAGGGTGATGAAGCGATTGTCGGTCACGTAATTGACCCACTTGATGATTTCCGAAATCCCCCGCCGCGTGCCGGCCACCTCGCCCGCCTCGCGGAAAAGCTGGATGCCCACTTCCTTGTCGGCCTTGGACAGCGGGTTGTGCACCGTGACGGTCTGCGGCTCGATCGGCAGGTTGCGGACTTGCAGGCGGTCATCGAGAAAGGGGTCGTGTTTCGTGTCGATACGCGTCGGGGTATCGTCACGCACCGTGTCGCCAATATCCACCAAGCGGTCGGCGAGCCAATCGCCCAGGCCGTTGCGGTCCAGCACCGACATCACCACGTCGATATTGGTCTTGAACTGGATCAGTCGCTCGCGCGTGTCGCTCACCGCGCCGTCGTGGATGCCCTGGAACTCGACGCCGTAGTACTTCTCGAAGGTCTCGGCGAGGGCGACGAAGTACTCGCTGTTCATCTTCATGGCGTAGGGGTGGCTGGCGTAACTGACCAGTTGATCGCCGTAGCCGGGAATCTTGCCCTGCACCGCCGCCGGCCAGTAACCCTTCACCGTTCTGCCGAGCACGATCATCGGTCGGCGGTCGCTGGCGTCCCAATCCTCCATGGTCTTCAGGGCAGCGAGAATCTGGTCGTAGTCATTGCCGTCGTCGAGCGCGAAGACGTTCCAGCCGTATGACGTCCACTGATCCTCGATTTCGTAGCGGTCGAACTTGGCGTCGATGACGCCGCCGATCAGGGTGTCGTCGATGCCGGCGTTGTTCAGCGATAGCAGGACACGCAGGCGCTTGCCGACCTGCAGGGCCACCGCCTGGGTTTTAAGCTCCTGGGCGTGTCCCTCGGTCATGGCGAACTCGCCTTCGATGCTCAAGATTTTCAGGCTGTCCGGCGCGCCGATGAAGTTCCAAAAGGCTGCCTTGCCAGCAGCGGTGGCGATGCCGATGCCGGACGGACCGCCGTTCACGTCGTTGGTCATGTCGGTCGTCTCGGAGTGTCCGGCCAAGGCGCGAATGCCGCGCAGCCCGGCTTGTGCGAAGAGCGGGTGGTCGTCGAGGTCGTTGTCCTTCAGGAGGGTTGCCAGGGCGCCGGCGCCGCGCCGAAAGCCGAGGGCGTCGATGGGCAGGATGGCGTCGTTCGGGTCCACGCGGTAGCGGGCGTCGTCGGTGGCGGCGTGCTTGCGGCTGAGCGCCTCGCCCATGATCATCCACAAGGCGTAGGAGGTGGGGATGTTATGCCCGCCGGCGAGCATGAACTTGTCGCAGAATGGGTGCTTGGGGCGGCGGTAATCGTACCGCAGGCCGCCCAGGTCCGGCCCGGCAAGGTGCAGCGCGACGTTGTACGGCGTGTAGGCCAGCGGACCGCCAAAATGCCCCGTCTGGGCGTAGTTACCCATCATCACCAGGGTCATACAGGTCATGAAGCCGACATCATCAAAACGCTCGCGGTTGTACGCCGCGGTCAATGACTTGACGGGTGACAGTAAGCTTGTCGTACTCATAGCTGATCCCTACCCCTTCTGAGTTTGGCGCATCTCATCATGGCCCCTAAAGGCATCGCCGACACCTTGCGCGGACGGTTGAAACCGAATCCACCTACCATAACATAGGCCGGCTTTGCACAAAAAGTCCCATGAGTTAAGAGGCCTTTCGTGCAACCCGTCGCCAGCTCATCCAGCAACACGGCTCCTGCCCACCAATGGCGTGAGTCGCGACTAAATTTTGTGCAGATTCCCGACCTTTTGCGCAAAGTCTGCATTTTGTACAAAGCCGAATAGGCCATTGGGCTTGGGTAGTGGCCCGGCCAATGCCGGCCGCCGACGGGCGGCTACCGGCTACAAAACCGGCTCGCGCAGTTCCGGGATGACCCACATGGGCTGCCGTCCGGCGGCGACCCGCTGGATGTTGTCGAAGCCGTTGCGGAACGCCTTGGTCCAGTTTTCCAGCGTCGGGCCAGCGGTGTGCGGCGTGAAGGTGACGTTGTCCAGGGCGAACAGCGGATGATCGGCTGGCGGCGGCTCTTCGACCATCACGTCGAGACCGGCGGCGGCAATCTGGCCGCCGGTCAGGGCGTGGTGCAGCGCCTCCTCGTCCACCACAGGGCCGCGGCAGGTATTGATGAAGATGGCGTCGTTCTTCATGGTGGCGAATTCGCGGGCGCCCATCATGTTGCGGGTCTGCTCGTTCAGCGGCATGTGCAGGCTGACCACGTCCGAAGTGCGCAGCAGTTCGGGGAAGAGCACGAAGCGCACGCCAAGAGCGTCTTCCTGGTCCTCGCTCAGGCGGATGGCGTCATAGTATTGCACCCGCATGTCGAAAGCCTGGGCGCGGCGCACCACCTTCTTGCCAATGGTGCCCAAGCCGACGATGCCGAGCGTCTTGCCAGCCAGCTCGTAGATGCGCAGGTCGGCGAAATCCCCCACCCGCCACTTGCCGTTGACGACGTTGTTGTGGTCGCGGACGACCTGTTTGTATACGGCGAGGATGAGCATCAGGGTGTGCTCGGCGACGGCCACCGAGTTGGAGCCGCCGTTGTTGGACACCGGCACGCGCGACTGGCGGGCGGCCTCGACGTCGAGGCGGTCGTAGCCGGCGCTGATGAGCTGCACGAGCTTCAGATTCGGCGCCATGTCGTAAAACGCCTGCCCCATGTGCTCGCGTGGAAAGCCCATGAAGTAGTCGGCGTCCTGAATGGCCTGCGCAAAGTCTGGGTCGTCCTGGGCGATGACTTGAAACTCGAAATCGGCCGGCGCCATAGCGCAAGCAACATTCATGATCGAGGGCGGGAACGGGGGCGAAAAGACGATTTTGTTTGCCACAATGGTCTCCATAGTCAGCGTGGGCGAGTGGCCGGACTCCAGCGAATATAGGTCTGGCCGCTTGCCGGTCAGTTTTGATCAGAGATTGTTAGCACTGACGTGTCGCATCAACGATTCGTAGCGAACAGGATAAGAGCCAAGAAGATCACGCCGAGGGGTCACTACCCACCCTTGACAGTCTATAAACGGCCATTGGCACGAAGCCGGGCTTCGACTTCCTCCATGATCTGCGGAACGGTTTTGTCGCTCACGCCACTGCCCAGCCTTTCTGGGTCGCGGTTCTGAGTGCTTGCAACTTGACGTCATCTTCCTGATTACGGCGAATCAACTCTCGGATGTGATTGCTGGCGTTGGTGAAGTCACCCGCTGCAATCCGTGCCTTGGTCCACCGTTCTTGCTGATCGGTCAGCATAGCAGTTTACGCACAGTTCCCATGCCTCCTCCGTCATGTCGTCATTCCCTGGTACGTTTTGAAAGTAATGTTTCTACCTCTGTCAACCGTTCGCGGATTTCGGGCAGCGCCGCCAGAGTGTTCTCGATATGGTCAAGGCGACCGTCCATCGCCTGGAGTTCGACGCGAAGCGGCGCCACCGCGGAAGACACGACCCATTGGACGACTCCCGCGAAGCTGCCCAGGATGATCACCACGGCCATGATCAGCGTTGCCAGATCCTTAACCACGTAAAGACCACGGCCGGTTTGCTTCCGTTTGTACGCTCATGCCGTGCCTTCCTTTTTCGCTCGCTTTGGACTCAGACGAATATCGATGGCGGCGCTTCGCCGCGGTCGACCTGGGGCTCCGATGCCGTTCGCTTCCAGGGTACGCCACAATGCCGTCGCCACGCATCCCGGTTACGGCTACATCACTCCCTGCGGCGGCGGCCATTATAGCGTCACTCGGATGGCCCGTGCTATAGTCGCCGCACGTCCTGGGACAACCCGCCGCGGCGCCCGCAAACACACCCCTGCAAAAGGAGATTCGCATGCCCACGCCCCCGCAGCTCTATGCTGATCTGGATCGCGCCATTCCCGCCGTGCGCGAGGAATTTGAGAGTTGGTTGCGCGATCTGGTGGAGATTCCCACGGTGAGCATGGACCCGGCGCACGCTGACGATATCCGGCGCGGGGCGGAGCGGGCGGTCGAGATTCTGCGGGCGTGTGGGGCTGAGGCTGAAATCGTCGAAACGCCGGGCAATCCCGTTGTCTTTGGCAACATCACCGCCAACCCGGACTACCCGACGGTGGCCATCTACAACCACATGGACGTGCAGCCCGCCAATGAGCCGCAGTGGGAGAACGAGCCGTTCGTGTTCCAGCGCCAAGGCGACCGCTACCTGGGCCGCGGCACCACGGACGACAAGGGCCCGGCGCTCACCGCGCTGATGGCGGCCCGCTTTGCGTCGCAACAGGGATTGCCGTTGAATTTCCAGTTCATCTGGGAGTTGGAAGAAGAGATCGGCAGCCCGAATTTCGAGCATTTCGTGCAGCAGAAGCGGGAAGTCTTGACCTGCCAGTCCGTGCTGGTGTCCGACACCATCTGGCTGTCGCCGGACAAGCCCGCGGTGCCCTACGGCCTGCGCGGCATGCTGACCATGCAATGGCGCCTGGAAACCGGTAGCAAGGACAGCCACTCCGGCCTCACCGGCGGCGCCGCGCGCAACCCCATCGGCGAGCTGGCCGAGCTGATCGCCTGCTGCTACGAGGCGCGAACCGGACGAGTCAGCATCCCCGGGTTTTACGAGGACGTGCAGCGTCTCAGCAGCGACGAACTGACCCACTTCCTGGGCAGCGGCTTTGATCTGGATGGCTTCCGGCTGGCCCACGGCCTGCACGACCTGCGCAGCGACGACGTGCGGCAGATTGTGCAAGCCATCTGGAGCGAGCCGACCTTTGAGGTGCACGGCATCAGCGGCGGCTACCAAGGGCCGGGTATCAAGACCATCGTGCCCCATGAGGCGGAAGCCAAGATCAGCATGCGACTGGTGCCCAACCAGAACCCCGACCGCATTCTGGAATTGACGCGCGATTTCGTCGGCCGCCTCAACCCCGACGTCACCATCACCCCCGGCGGCGCCCTGGTTCCCTACCTCGGCGAGTTCAGCGGCTTCTACGGCGACGCCGTGCGCCAAGCGGTGGAATTCGGCTTCGGCATGTCCCCCAGCTTCATCCGCGAAGGCGGCTCCATCGGTGCCGTCGTCACTCTCGACCAGTTGCTGCAGGTCCCCGTCGTCTTCCTGGGCCTCAGCCTCCCCGAGCACGGCTACCACGCCCCCAACGAAAATTTCGACTGGGGCCAGGCCAGCGGCGGCATGCGGGCGTTCGTCAAGTATTTTGAAACGCTGTCGGCGGCGTGAGTATGAAGCGCGGGGACTGACGCGGAAATCGGGTGGCCATCGCGCCGTTAGCTGAATGAGAATAACGAAACGAGGCGTTGGATGAGCGGATCGACCGACGAGAGCTACTTGGCCATTCTCACGGGCTATATCCAGGTCTGCGCCAAGTACAAGCCGAAACTCGGCCGGGGTGCGAAGGCCGGGTACGAACTTGACGAGTTCCAGCGTATCTACTACCGAACGAAGACGTCGCGTCCGGTCCTGGATGCGGAATGCCGCAAGCCGGATTGATGTTGATTCTGCCGTTACCGAGACCCTTCAAGGTATCGTCTTCGAGATCCGGCAGGGTTATAAGAGTAAGGACTCCAAGCGACAAAATGCGGACATTGTCAATGCGGCGATGGCTTACACGAAGGGGCTCCTTCCTTGCGCGGGACTCCTCTCACTTCAGATAGATGAGGATATTGCGCAGCGTTACCGTAACGAAAGATGGGTACTCCTCACGGGGTTGGCGGACAATGTTTCCTCTGATGAGTCATTCTATCGCTTTTGCAAAGATGTGGTTGGATACGACATCGCCGGTTTTTTCCAGCGCAATAGTTCCGCTCTAAAGAAGGAGGTCGAGGCCGTGCTCACGGCGCTCCTGACGCCATCATGAGTAAGACACACGCTCCCGAATCGGCCCGGCAAAACGCCGATCTAACCTTCAAGGTCAACCGCCACTATGGGAGGCACGGTTGGCTTCGTCTCACGCCTGCATACTCAGTGAAACTTGTCTCCGAAATCCTGGCTGCTTCAGACCAAGGGATTCGAGTTCTTGATCCCTTTTCCGGGACTGCCACAACACCTCTTTGCGCCACCTACGCCGGTGACACCGCCACTGGAGTAGAGATCAATCCTTTCCTTACCTGGTTCGGAAACGTCAAGCTCGCCACGTATTCTCCTGCTTGCATTCGTAGCGCCAGTGATGCACTCGCCGGCCTAGTCTCTCAGGCGAGCCACAAATCGGGCAAATCTGCAGCCCCACCTTTGATGCACAACGTCCAGAGGTGGTGGAACTTGGAAGAACTGGACTTCCTATGCAAGTTCAAGGCGGCTTTAGATGACATAACTCCCCACAACTGCACGATTCGAGACTTGCTACTAGTCGTTTTCTGTCGTCTTGTGATTAACTTCTCCAACGCTGCGTTCAACCATCAGTCAATGTCTTTCAAGGACAAAATGGAGGCATCCGCTTCAAAAGAACGGCAGCCGGCATTGTTTGGGCTAGAGTCAGATCTTGCGTATATCGCACGTGCCGAGGGACAGAAGGTTTTCTCTTCTGCTGCCGACAACCCCAGCGGCATCGCCAGCGTGGTCGCCGGTGACTCCCGCTTCGTATCGAGCGCAGTTTCCGGCGAATACGATTTGCTCATAACGTCGCCGCCCTATCCTAATCGGATGTCTTACATTCGAGAGTTGAGACCGTACATGTACTGGCTCGGTTACCTGAACAACGGACGGGAGGCCGGCAACCTGGATTGGTGCGCCATCGGCGGCACTTGGGGCATCGCAACGAGCAGGCTTACGAAGTGGCAACGATCATCGGCGGGATTTTATCCAGCCTACTTCGATACGGTCCTATCCAGGATTCGAGAAGCCGATAAGAAGAGCGGTGCTCTGTTGTCAAATTACATCGCGAAGTACTTCGAAGACATGTGGTGCCACATTAGAGACATAGCGAACGTCATGACCATGAACGGGACTGTTCACTACATCATTGGAAATTCACGGTTCTATGACACAGTCATTCCAGTCGAGCGGCTCTTTGCCGATATGCTTACAGAGGCAGGATTTAGGGAAACACGCATCACCCGAATTCGAAAGCGAAACTCGAAGAAGGAGCTTTACGAGTTTGACGTCAGCGCAAGAAAGTGACAACAGCTAACAACCGGTTACAGCGGTTAGCCTGCTGCATGGCCTGTCGCTGAACCGCAGCGTTAGATGGCATGAAACATAACCGAACTGGCTATAAAGCCGGATGATCCAAGACATGTTTACACGAATCGTAATCGGAATTTCCTAGAGGCTGTTTCATAACTACCTGATGATAGTCACAAGCAAATGAGTTAGAAGCCATTGAGAAGCTTATTCAGCGTTATCAGCATGCACGCGATATGAAAGAAACCGCGGTAGACCTCAATATATCGATCCCAGCGCACCACCAAGCGACGAAAATTGCCCACCCAGGAAATCGTTCGCTCAACTTTCCAACGACGTTTGTAACGGCGCAGCTTGCGACCATCCTGCAAGGAGGCTCGTTTACGGTTTCTGCGATGCGGGCAAATCAAATCAATGCCCCGAGACCGAAGACGCTGGCGAAGGGCGTCTGCGTCCGCCGCCTTGTCATCAATGAGACGCGCGGGCTTTTGGCGAGGCCGACCGCGGCCACGACGCGGCACCGACACCTGTGTCAAGGCCCGCTCGATCAAGGTCACTTCCGCTGCGGACGCCGATTCCAGGAGGTTTCCCAGAGGAACACCTTGGCCGTCTGCCACCACCATCCACTTCGTACCTTTGCCCTTCTTGGTAGGGCCGACGCAAGGCCCCCTTTTTTGGCCGGGGCAAAGCTGCCGTCGGCAAAGGTTTCGGCCCAATCAAGCTGTCCTTGGCGGTCAAGTTGCGCCAGAAAGGCGCGCCATGCCTTAAGCCACACCTCTTGTTCCTCCCAGAGGCACAGACGACGCCAACAGGTGCTGGGAGAAGGTAAGCGTTCAGGGGGTTGCCCTGCCCTTGTCGTAAGCGTTCGGCGAGTGGAGCAATGAGTGGGGTCATCGTAGCCAGGAGAGGTCAGGCGGACGGTCGTGCATGAACGCCTCAAGGGCGTCGACCAACACCGAGAAGCTCGATTGCTCCAGTTGCCGACACGTCTGACGCAGCGACAGACTCCGCTGCACCCAGGCGTTGCCTTTGGCGCTCGCCGTACCCAAAGAACCCTGACGCCACAACACACCAAAGCGTAAGGCGCGCTCCGCCCGGTTGTTGGTCGGCTCAACTCCCGACTCATTGAGAAACACCCATAGCGAACCCATCTCGCGCCGTAAGTGCCTCACCAGGCGACCCGAATCATCAGGGCGCAACTCATAACGCCGCACGAAACGGCACAAACGGGCATACCAAGCTTGCCACTGACCACCGCTTGGCGGCGCATGAGCCATCTGACACAATCGCTGAAGTTCCTTCAAGGCCACCTTGCCGCAATCAGCAAGGGCGGCTTGACGGCGCTGCGACAACTCCCGAGCACGACGCACGAGGTGCGCCAGACAGGTCTGACGACGGTTGCCCCAGCCTTGATACACCCCGTAGCCGTCGCTGACCAGGATGCCGCGCCAATCCTTTATCAAAGACCCGAAGGCTTCCTGCGAACGCTTGGCATGAATACGGTACAGGGTGACGGTATCCGTGACCATGCTCCAGAGCCACTGCAAGGCATGGCGACAGTACCAAGGCGTCTCATCCACATAGCCCACCCGCGCCTGGCGGGCCAAGGTGGCAATCGCCTCATCGTGTGGCGCGATGGCCAGGGAGGTGCGGTCGATGAGACGCTGAATCGCACCCAGGCTGATGGGTACTCCCAGGACGGAACGACAGAAGTCCTGCACGCCACGCCGGGAGATTCGCTGCATGGCGCTGAGTTCGCCAATCAAGGCCGTCAGGCGCGGGCCATAGCCGCTTTGCTGCGCCTTGGGGAGGCGGGCTCTGAGCAGCTTGCCGCAGCCCGTACACCTACCCTGGTGCAAGACCCAGTGCGTGACGGCCATCTCGACAGGTGGCAACTCCGTGACTTGATGGGTGTGATACGGCGCCACGTGGCCGGATACGCCTTGGCCGCAAGGACAAGGTTCGGGATAGATGGCCCGCCGCTCGGTGGGACGGAGCAACTTGGGACCTGAACCCGGGTGTCCCTTTCGTGCGCCCCGTTTGCCCGTGGGCTTGTCCGTAGGGTCCGTGGGTCTGTGGAAGGGTGAATCCGACGAGGGTGGTTTGTCGGAGGTCTTGGAGGTGCGTTGCGAGCGCTGTTGGAGTTGCTCGATTTGCTGTTGGAGTTGGGCCAGACGCTGATGCAGGGTGAGGAGATGGGCTTGTACGACCGGTGGTGTTTGCTGCCAATCGGTTTGCGACAGCGGCTCAGGCGGTATCGACGGCGCCATTCGGGATTTCCTGAAAACAGGGCCAATAGGAGAATGCGGAACGAGTGACCCTAGCCGATGATAAGGCGGTCATGCAACAGACAAGGGCAGGGCAACCCCCTGAACGCTTACGGGAGAAGGATAGGACGCTGGCAGGTCTTTCCAGCGGGCGCCGCTGCGAAGGACCCACAAGATGCCCTCGAAGCAAGGGCGATTGGGGATTGGTTTGGGTCCACCCCAAGGCGAGGCTTGGGGTTTGGGCAGGAAGGGAGCGATTTTTTCCCACTGCTCATCGCTTAGTTCACTCTTATGGCGGTTCATATCAGGCCTCCTTTGAGCCATTGATTGCATACCAAAAGGAGGCCTCATGGTAAATTAAGTTATGAAACTGCTTCTAGGGCCTGTTGACATTTAGGCAAGCGCCAAGCGAGAACTCACCGCATGAATCATCGCGGCGTAACTGACGTCCACCTTCTCAAAACGCATCGCAAGACGACGGAAGTGTTTGAGTTTACAAAAGAAATTCTCCACCAGATGACGCCACTTGTACATCTCCACGTCGTAGTCGATCTCATCAACGCGATTCGACTTGGGGGGAATCACCGCCGTCGCACCCCGCTCTTTCAACTCGGCGCGCAAGGCGTTGCTGTCGTAGGCTCGCTCTGCAATCAACGCCTCGAACGCGACGCCATCAAGCAAAGAAGGAACGCCGATCAGGTCGTGGCGCTGGCCCGGCAGCAGGACGAATTTCACCAAATTGCCCAGGGCGTCGACCCTCACGCTGATCTTCGTGCTTGGGCCACCCCGCGAGCGACCGACGGCTTGGCTGCGGGTCCCCCTTGAGCCCCGGCGCCGTGTTGATGGAGCCGTACGATGGCGCCGTCGATCAGCACGTACTCGAAGTCGGCGGCGGCTGATAATTCCTTGAAGACTCGCTCGAAGACGCCTTTGTGCGCCCGCCTCCGGAAACGTTGGAACAGCGAGTTCCACAGCCCGAACTCGCTGGGTAAATCGCGCCATGGAGCTCCGGTGCGAGCCATCCACAGGACGGCTTCGAGGAACTCCCGATTGTCTCTTGCGGAGCGTCCGGGGTCGCCGTTCTTTCCAGGTAATAGGGGCGCCACGCGTGCCCATTGCGAGTCGCTGAGGATTCTTCGCGCCACGTGTCCACATCCCCTTGGCTGATCTGGGTCGGGGGTTGAATTCCCCTCAATTACAGACGATGGACTATATGAATGTCAACAGGCCCTAGGAAATTCCCAAAAAATACCAGGCGCGTCGATGCGCCTGGCAAGAATTACCTTCGCAGAGCGGCGCACCCAACGGCTACACGCCACCGCCCAAAGCCGGCAGAAAATGCACCTCGCTGTGCTCGCCGACGCGCTCCAGCAAGCCGAGTTGACTGGTTTCGCCATCGACGATGACGGCAATGCCGGGCATCAGGATGTCTTCCTCGGCGTCATACAACTCGGCCTTGAGCCCCGGATACGCGCGCTCCAAGCTATCCACCAGCTGCCGCACGTTGCGGCCCGACGCCGTCACGCGCTGCGTCCCGCCGGTCAGGCGCTGCATTCTGGGAGGTAGCCACACTTCCGGCACGCCGCCTAGCCTCCGTTGCGGGATTGCTCGTCCCACAGCGTCTCCAGGATGCGGCCCGGCGACATGGGGAGTTGATTGATGCGCACGCCGATGGCGTGATAGATGGCATTGGCGACCGCCGCCAGCGGCGGGATGATCGGCGTTTCGCCAACGCCGCGCACCCCGTAGGGATGCGTCGGGTTGGCGACCTCGACGATCACCGTGTCGATCATCGGCAGGTCCAGGCTGGTCGGCATGCGGTAGTCCAAGAAACTGGAATTCAGCATGTGGCCTTTATCATTGAAGAAATACTCCTCGTTGAGAGCCCAGCCGATGCCCTGCACCACGCCGCCCTGAATCTGCCCCTCGACGTAGCTGGGGTGAATCGCCTTGCCGGCGTCCTGCACGGCGGTGTAGCGCAGGATGGTCACCTTGCCGGTTTCCGGGTCCACCTCGACGTCCACGACGTGGGTGCCTAGGGACGGGCCGGCGCCGCCGGGGTTGACGCCCGCGCTAGCCGTGATCGGGCCGCCGGTGGGGTTCTGGCGCGCCGCCAGCTGTTTAAAGGTAAGGCGCTGCTCGGGGTCCTTGGCGTGTTGCAGGACGCCGTTTTCGTATTCCACTTCGCCCACCTCGCAGTCCCAGATACGGGCGGCGCGCTCGATCATCTTGCGCTTGATATCCTGAGCCACTTCGTAGGCCGCCCAGCCCGTCTTGAAGGTCACGCCGCTGCCACCGGTAACCGAGGTGAAGCCGACCGAATCCGTATCGCCGACGGACGGGTTGACGTCCGTGACCGGAATGCCCAGCACCTCGGCGAACTGCTGCGACACCGAGGTGCGTGTGCCGCCGATGTCGGGCGAGCCCTCGATCAGTTTCACGGTGCCGTCGTTGTGGATGATTGCGGTGGCGCTGGCTGGCCCGGTGTTGTTGCGCCAGAAGCCGCTGGCCACGCCCCGGCCGCGATAGGGGCCTTCGAGCGGCGCGGCGTAATGTGGGTGGTCCTTGGCCGCCTGCACGGTTTCGGCAAACCCGACGCGCGGCCACACCGGCCCAGTCGGCGCCCGCGTGCCCTCCTTGGCGCTGTTGCGCAGGCGAAACTCCAACGGGTCCACGCCCAGTTTTTCGCACAGCAGGTCGATGGCGGTTTCCATGGCGTAGGCCGCGGCGGGAACGCCGGGCGCCCGGTAGGCCGCCGACTTGGGCTTGTTCACCACCACGTCGAAGCCCTCGATCCAGGCGTTCGGAATATCGTAGGGGGACATCATGCACTGGCAGGCGGGCGATACGGGCGATCCCGGAAAGGCGCCCGCCTCGTATGTCAAGTGCGCTTCGGCGGCGACGAACCGGCCGTCCTTGGTAGCGCCCAGCTTCACCTGAATCTGCGTCCCGGAGGTTGGGCCGGTGCCCTCGAAAACCTCGGTGCGCGACATCATCACTTTCACCGGATGCCCTGCCTTGCGGGCCAGCGCCGCTGCCACTGGCTCCAGGTACACCAGCGTTTTGGCGCCGAAACCGCCGCCGATCTCCATCGGGATGGCCTTCACCTTCGACACCGGCACGTCCATCAGACGCGCCGTCTGGTCGCGCACGTTGAAGTGCCCCTGGCTGCTGGACCACAGCGTCAGGGTGCCGTCGCTGTTCCACCGCGCGGTGGCGGCGTGCGGCTCGATGTAGCCCTGGTGGATGGCTGCCGTCGCTGTTTCGTGCTTGATAATCACGTCGGCCTCGCGGAAGCCCTGCTCCACGTCGCCGAGTCGAAACTCGAAACGATTGGCCAGGTTCGAGCCGTCGGTGGGGTCGTCGTCATCCAGGGTACCGCCGGGCCGCAGATTGGGATTGGACATGGTGGCGAGGCGCTCGTGCAACAGCGGCGCGCCGGGCTTCATCGCCTCCTCGGCGCTGAGCACCGCTGGCAGTTCTTCGTATTCCACCTCGATGAGGTCCAGCGCCTGCTCGGCGACGTGCGGGCTGGTGGCGGCCACCGCGGCGATGGCGTGCCCTTTGTACAACGCCTTGTCGGCGGCCAGGATGTTGTTGCTCAGGAACCGCATGTTGTGCAGCACACCCTCGGCAAGATCGACCACGCGGCTGGAGGGTTGCGCCAGATCGCCGGAGGTCACCACCGCATGCACGCCCGGCAATTCCTCCGCGTGCCGGGTATCGATCGACTTGATGCGCGCGTGGCCGTGCGGGCTGCGCAGCACCCTGCCGTGCAGCATGCCCGGCAACCGGATGTCGGCCCCGTAGCGCGCCTGGCCGGTGACCTTTTCTGCCCCGTCGTGGCGGATGGGCCGCTTGCCCACCTCGTTGAATTCCGCATTGGACAAGACGATGTTGGGTTCGTAATCGAGCATGGATAGCCTCCGCTCAATGGGTGGAACGATGGGGGCCGGTAATGACCTCGGAGTGGCGTTGCGGGTAGTATAGTGTTCCCTTTCCCCCTGTCAATTCGCCCGCTCGTCCTCCGGCGGCCGGCCTTGGTGCCGCAACTCGAAGCCCCGCATGATGACGTAGGCGATGAGGGCAAAGATGAAGAACACCAGCAGAATCCAGGCGAGGCTCTGCAGCGTGCCGATGAGCGTGCCGTACACCTCGAGTATCCAGCGGTCGGCGTTCAACACGATGGGTTCGCCGTCGTCCGTGCGCGCCGTGATGTATTTCTCCAGGCTCCAGATGCGCACGCCGCCGGACACCCCGACTACCACCACCGCGAAGCTGAGATATCGGTTCCACGCCGCGCTCAACTCGGACGACACCACGCGATCCAGAATCTTGCGAATCAGCCTGTCGAACAGCCGGATCACCAGCAGGCTGGTGGCCAGCGCGATGAGCAAGGTGACGACGAGAAGGGTAATGAACATGGGAGACTCCTTATCCGAATTCCGTTGTAGCCGGCAGCACCCAATCTTGACACCTCTGGAAGCTGCGACTTAGGGTCGCTGTTCCTTTACTCGAGTATTGCTACCTGCCGGCAATTTTATGGAACAGAGGAGACATCTGGTGCAGGATGCTCAAGAGATTCCTTCCGGGCGATCAAGTTGTGCCAGAAAGGCGCACCATGCCGTCAGCCAGACCTGTTGTTCTTCTCAGATGCGCAGACGGCGCTAACAGGTGCTGGGCGAGGAGATAGGACGCGGGCAGGTCTTTGCAGCGCACGCCGCCGCGAGGGCCCCACAAGATACCCTCGAAACAGAGGCGATTGGTTTTGGGTCCACCCCAAGGCGAGGCTTAGGGTTTGGGCAGGAAGGGAGCCATTTTTCCCCCTGCTCATCACTTAATTCACTCTGATATCGGTTCATAATCAGACTCCTTTCAGTGATTGATTACATGCCGAAAGGAGGCCTGAGCGCAAGCTAAGTTATGAAACCACTTCTATTGCGGATATTCCATATAGTCAGGATGTGGAGAGCTTGTTCACAATATCTTGGACGACCTTAGCAACCTGATCCAAATCCGCCGCCTGTGGAAAGGGAATCCGGTGGACAAAGCGCCCACCTTCGTTTATCTCAAACTCAATTGTTAGCTGCCGCAACAGATCCCTCAACGTTTCTCGGTTTCCGCGAGTATCGAATTTTCGTAGGAAAATCTGATTCTCCCAGCCGTTAAATGGGACTGTGTCAATCGCGATATAGAGTGTGTCGGGTGTGATACGTTTAATGTCATGAACCAGGTTTTTTTTCTGATATATCCACGAAGGTCGGCAGGCGCTTGGGATGTGTTGGCACTTGACGGAATGCGTCCAGGAGTTCAGCGAACCGGTTTACCACGATGAGCCTCCTTCGCACAGGTTGCGTTCGGCAGTATCTTTAAGCGGCTGGCCGGTGAGTTTCAAGGCATCGGCGCCAAACTTTTGGCAGGGATCAAACGCGGAGAACGAAATCGAACTGCGCCTTCATCTCCTGAGACGGCGATTCTAGGAGATGGACCAGCAGCAGCGGGTCGTATATGAAATCGCGCTCGTTCTGGGATACATCGGGGAAGTAAAGCTGCGTGGTGATGGCGCGGGTGTGGGGCGCCTGCACCCGCACGTGGATGTGGCGGGTGCGGCCAGGATAGAGGCCGGGCACGATCGTCTCCAGGCGGTACTGGCCGTTGGCGTCGGTGAACTGGTGGCCGCGCAGGGTGTAGCCTTGGTTATCGTAATGGCCCTCGTCGTCGGCTTGCCAGAAATCCAGCAGGACGCCGGCGAGAGACTGACACGAGGTTTGCAGCACGTGTCCGACGAGTACCAAGGGGGTTCCCGACAGGCCGGGTTCGACCAGGTTGGCGCGTTGCGGGGAATCCGGCGTGTAGAACGGCCCGGCGCCCTGACGTGGGGTCGGCTCGTCCCCGTCGCGGCATTCCGGCGTCGGTGCCATGGGAGCAGCGTCGGGTTCGGCAGGGGGGGCGATGTGGTACATGGCGTTGGCCAACGGGCTGCGAAAGGTCAATCCCAGCACGCTCGCGCAACCCGCTTGCAGCAGGCGGCGGCGTGGCCAGGGATTTCCGTTTCTGGCTTGATGGGCGCTGTTCATTTCCATTGTGCGACCCTCCGCATGACCTCAACTGAGGTGCATGAGTTCGATCTTGATATTGTCCGGCCCGGAGATGAAGGCGATTTCGACGCCCGGTCGGGGCGACATGGGCTCGGTGAAGAAGTGAACGCCGTTGGCCTTTAATGCGGCGACCGTACCGGCAAAGTCGCTGGCGTGAAGCGCGAAGTGATCAATGCCCTGATAGCGCTCCAGACCGACTTGCGTGGTGGCGCGGTCGCTGATGTTGAGTAGCGTGCCGCCAAGCCGCACCCGCGCCCACTGCTCGCCGTTGCGGACGGTGCGCTCCTCCAACTCGGCCTGAAAGTTCTTTTCGTAGAACGCCACCGCGGCGTCGACGTCGGCGGCTTCATGATGAATGTGATGCAGTTGAAACTCTGCCACGGCGTCTGCTCTCCATGAAAAACGCCCCGCGAACGTGTTCGCGGGGCGGCGTCCCTATTCCACTACCATCGTGTTTTGCGGCGGTCGCGATGGCATCAGGTTGAAAGAAAAGCTGATCGCAAAGCTGGTGTGCAGCTTCAACTCGCGCCACATGTTGCGCACCATCATGTGCAGGCGGATTCTGGTGAGCCGCCCGGTGCGCAGTTGCTCCTTGGTGTGCTGCCAGAACTGCCGCAATTCCTCGCGGGTCGTGATGCGGCGGATCGACAGGATGTTGTATTCACTAAGGACGAGCCGCAGCCGCGACGGCACCTGCAGCTTTGCGTGCGCATAGGCGCGCTGCAGGTCGGCGATGCGTACGTTACTGAGCACACCGCCGCGAATCTGCGCCAGGGCGTCCAATATGCGCTGCTCGCGCTCGCTACGCTTGCGGGTCTGCAGCCACAACTCCTCCAACTCCAACAAGAAATGCACCGTGGCCTTCAGATAGCCCAGCACCTCGGGAACGCGCCAGCGCCAGTACTGCCAGCGGCTGTCGATGGCCATGTCCGGTCGCCGCGCCGTGCGGCCCTTGAGCCGGAAGAAGCCGGTCATCATGGGGTGGTTGCCTTCCAGAATGGCGGCATTCTTGTACCACACCAGATTCTTGAAGGCATTCCAGTACATGCGCGGGGTAGCGCGTGTCAGGATGGCCTTCATGTTCTCGAAGCTGTAAAACGACTGCCAAGCGTCGCGATACGCCTGGAACCATTCGGCGCGCGTCATGTTCGGGTGGTCCATGGTGGGGTGGAACGAATCGTACAGGTTGAGGTCCGAATCAATAGGCACGCCCTCTTTCACGGCGTTCAGGTGATCCATCGAGCCGGGAATAGGGGTGAGCATGAAGAACGACGCCTGGTCGACTTGGATTTCTTCCTGAAGGCGCTTGACGTCTTTCTTTATTGATTCATACGTGTCAAAGGGAAAGCCGATGATAAACCCGACGTGGGTGGTGATCTCGGCGGCATGCCAAGCGTCGATCAGATTGCAGTAGTCGGAGGAGTCGTTCTGGTTCTTGTCCGCCGCCTCCAGGTTGTCATCGTTGATGCTTTCCATGCCGATGAACACCTGCGTGCAGCCCGCCTGCCGTGCCAGGGAAATGAAATCCTTGATTTTGTAGGACAACACGTCCACCTGCATGATGAACGCGATGGTGATGCCGTCCGTTTCCCGCAGCCGGATGATGGCCTCGAAAATCTCGCGCCACTTCTTGTTGCGCGCGAAGTTGTCGTCGGTGAAGAAGTAAAAAGAAATCTGCGACTGCTCGTAGTTTTCCTTGATGGCCTGGGCAATCGACTCCGGGTTGCGCATGCGCATCTTGCGGCCCTGGACATTGATGATCGAGCAGAAGCTGCAACTGAAGGGACAGCCGCGACCGCAGTCGATGGTGCCGAATTGCTTGTAGGCGAAGCGGTTCAGATATTTCTTGTGGGTCATTGGAATCGGCGGGGCGTCCAGGTCGGGGGTGGGGTCCAGGTAGTTGTAAATCGGTTTCAATTGATCGAGTAACACGTCTCGCAGCAGGTTTTCCCAGTGTTCCTCCACCTCACCGCTGACGACGGTGACGCCGAGGTCCAGGATTTCCTGGATGTCGGGCGTCGGGCTGTGAAACAAGGCCAGGGTGCCGCTGACGTGAAAACCGCCGATGATAACCGTTAGGCCGGCGGCGCGGAGTTCGCGCGCTAGATCGACCGCCCGAGGGTATTGATTGGTCTGCACGCCAGCCAGGCAGATGACGGTTTTCCAACCGGGACGCTGGCTGCGGCGAACGATCTTGGCGACGTTGATTTTATGGACGGCCTCATCCAGAAGTTCAATGTTGATAGCCAAGTCTTTTCTCAGTGCTTGGCGGCGCTTGACATCTTCCGTGAGGCCATACAGGCACGCCATCGTGTTGCTAGGCAGAACGCCCCGCCAGTGACGCAGCACGTAGCCGTCGTCGTCATACTTGGAAGGCTTCAAAAGCACGACGTGCAAGCCTCGGATATCCCCCGTTCGAGTCTCGATGTCATGCTGGATTTGATTGGCCGGGGGATCAATGGAAAGCAAACTCATGAAGGGAACTCCCCTGCAAGGGTAGTGTTCTCAAAGGTAAACTAGCCGACTATACAGCATTTCCAGATACATCCCTAGTTAAATTTGGGAATTGTATACCTATGCTCTTGTGAGCTAATGAATCTCACAAGAGAAAAGGGATTGTCAATGGAACGCAACAAATCGAAAAAGGCACCGGGCAAAAGCTTCAGAATCGGCATCACCCTTGCCGATGCCGTCAAGCTGTTTGCAGACCGCGAAACCGCCCAGCAATGGTTCGTCGAACAGCGCTGGCCCTACGGCATCGCCTGCCCGTATTGCGGCTCGCTCAACATCAAGGAATCAAAGCACAAGACCATGCCGTACCCCTGCAAAGAGGCGACGTGTGCCAAACGCTTCAGCGTTCGCACCAAAACCGTCATGGAATCGTCCAGGCTGGGCTTGGACAAATGGGGCATTGCCATCTTCTTGATGGCCACGTCGCTCAAAAGCGTATCTTCAATGAAGCTGCACCGCGACCTGGGCATCACCCAAAAGTCGGCCTGGCACTTGGCCCATCGGCTGCGCTTTGCACTCGCCAGCGACGGCGATTTGTTCAGCGGCCCCATCGAGGTAGATGAAACCTGCGTCGGCGGTAAAGAAGCCAACAAGCACGCCAAAAAGAAGTTGAAGGCAGAGCGCGGCGCCGTCGGCAAGACCGCGGTCGCTGGGGTGCGGAATCAGGAAACCGGCAAGGTGCAGGCTGCTGGGGTAGCGAGCGCCGACAAGGCCACGCTCCAGGGCTTTGTGACAGATAATGCCGCACCCGATGCCAAGGGGTACCACGATGACGCCGCCGCGTACCACGACCTGCCCTTCAGCCACGCCGCCGTGAAGCACGGTGTCAACCAGTTGCGAAATTTCCTATATTAAGGTCTTGACGTAAACCGACTAACGGCTTACGATTCTCTGCATTACCAATGTTTCAGAGAAGGAATGAGCCGTGAACATCACCCAGGTATTCGAGAAGGTTCCCACCCAGAAAGACTGTATCGCCCACCTCGAAAAGACAAGATGGGGCGACAAGCCCACCTGCCCTTACTGCAAGTCCGACAACACGGCTCGGATGCAGCATCGCCACCGCTGTTACAACTGTCGGACTGCCTTCAGCGTCACAGTTGGCACGATCTTCCACCACACCCACGTGCCCCTTCAGAAGTGGTTCCTAGCCGTCACGCTCATGCTGAATGCCAAGAAGGAACTGTCGGCCCTTCAGTTGTCTCGCGACCTCCAAGTAAACAAGAACACCGCTTGGCGCATCGCCATGCAGATTCGTAAGGCCATGAACCAGGTTGACCAGCAGCGCATGCTGAGCGGAATCGTCGAGATGGAGGAAACGTATGTCGGCGGCAAGCCGCGCAAAGGGAAGAAGTACGACAACCCGGAGGACAAGCCGAAGCCCGACCACAGCACCAAGAAGGCTCCGGTTATCGGCGCGCTCGAAAGGAATGGTATGTTGAGGGCGACGTCCACACGAACAACATCGAGTCGTTCTGGGCCGTCCTGAAGCGCGACATGTTTGGCCAGTTCCACAGCGTCAGCGGCCGGCACTTACAGAAGTACGTTGACGAGTTCTGCTTCCGGTACAACATGCGACACGTGCTGCGGGCGCCGGCCTGGACGATGTTCGACAAGACCATCAACCGCGCATTGGGGGTGACGATATGAGTGACGGACCTCTGAAGGTCATCGCAGGGGCACCAGATCACCCACTCGTTATCGGTAGCATCAAGATACCGTGTTATGTGCTGGAAGATGAGACACGTGTTCTAACTCAATCCGGCATCTTTCTAGGAATTGGAGCCAGTCGTGGAAGCCCTAAGATAGACCGCGGTAGGATTAACCCTACCCTCGCGCCCGGCCAGCGAAGGCACAGGCGTCATCAATGGTTCACGCCCGAATTGGGTCATCCCAGGCTCAGGGAACATATTGCTGGCGTAGTCGCTCTGATGCGCGCCGCTTCGAGATGGGATGCTTTTCTGCGTTCCTTAAGGCGGGCCTTCCCCAAGAATGAACGAAGAGGTTCCCTTACCCCTCGACGAATAACCTCCTATACGTCGTCCCCTGGCAAACGGTCTATCCGACCCGTCCTGCAAACATTCTCTGGTAACCCGCTGTGTCGGGCTGCCTGCTGAATATAAGAGCCCGCGCAAGGCAAGGGGTAGCTCCCCAAGTCTGGGCAAATAGGTGGGAACTTCCTTAGTAGGTTGTAAGCGGACTTCCATCGTCTCAGCAGACATGGGATGAACCTCCTTTCTGTCTCTGAAACTGTGTCGTGTTTACGTCAAGACCTTAATGTAGGGAATTCCGTAAAACAAAGTGAATCCGGTTTCGGGATTTGCAAATCGAGCAGGGAGTCCCTCTGGCAAGCACAAAGTGCTGTCTCGCTTCATAGCCGATACCTCCTGCATTATCAGAATCAGACTGATTAAAACACCGGGATAATGTCCTCCGGGTCAATCGCCATGGTCTTGCCATCGATATCGACCTCCGGTAAAGCCGGAAATTCCACCCCGTGCGGCTCCAGAATGCCCTTCAGCCGCAGCACCGCGGCGCGCCAGTTCTCGGCCCGCTCGTCCTCCGTCAGGATGCCCAACCCGGCGGCACGGGCCGCCTCTTCCAGCATGCGGTGTGCCGGCCGGAAGGTCGGACCCAACTCCCAGAAGTCCGCGGGCGGCACATACAGAATCCCCGACAGAAAGACGAAGCCGGCGCGAATCTGCCGGGTGATGACGTCACGCTGCTCCTCCGTCAGGCGTGGCAGCACGTTGCGCAGTACGGCCAGGCAGATGGCCATGTGGCGCGCCTCGTCCTTGCCGATCATCTTGAACGCCTCTTTGAGCGCTGGCATCGTGGTGCGCTGGTACATGCTGTGGAACAGCGTCGCCGCCGCCACCTCCCCCATCAGGAACGACGCGAACAAAATCGGCAGTTGGAACTTCGTGATACCGCTCTTGAAGCCGCTCCAGTAGCGGCAGCCGTTGTGGTAATACCACTTGACGTTGTTGCGGGCGAGGCGGCCGAGGGGCGTTTCGGGCTCGTAGCCGAGCGGTCCGTCGGGCGTCAGGACCTGGATGACGCGCTGGCAGACTTCTTCGTGGTTTACCTCATCCCGCACGATCGAGAAGAAGCACTTGCGTACCGGGTCTTCCTCATGCGTCTCCCAGGTGTGGATGAAGGCACGCGAGAACACCGCCGGGCCGGAGCCGTCGAACACCGACAGCAGGGTGAACCAGTACGCCATGGCATAGCGTTCGTCCAGGGAGAAATCGTCGGCTTTGAGGGTGTCCCAGGGCAGGGTGTGGGGCGACCAGCCGGGGGCGCGGGCCTGGTCGTAAATCTGTTGCAGCATGGGCGTTTCGACCCGCCATTCCAGGGGAAAGATGTTCATTTCGGGAAAGGGCGGCGGCTCCTGGGCGTCGAAAAGCAGGGCGGCGGCGTCCGGTTCCGCGGCGCTGGTATGGTGCGGCGGATGTTCGACAGCGCCGAGCAGGCCTTTGGCATTGGGGCTGGACATACGGTGTCCTCAGTCTTGCTGAACGGGCAGAATGGCCGAGGAACTCAGCGAGGCCGGATTGCGGGCCTGCCATTGGCCGGATTCTACGGCGGTCAGGAAGTCACTGACGATACGGT